>CBDDJS010000001.1:3487500-4672500 GCA_965229785.1 Cyclobacteriaceae bacterium | reverse complement strand
CTGTATGGAAGGGCCGTCGCTCAAAGGATAAAAGGTACTCCGGGGATAACAGGCTGATCTCCCCCAAGAGCTCACATCGACGGGGAGGTTTGGCACCTCGATGTCGGCTCGTCACATCCTGGGGCTGGAGAAGGTCCCAAGGGTTGGGCTGTTCGCCCATTAAAGTGGCACGCGAGCTGGGTTCAGAACGTCGTGAGACAGTTCGGTCCCTATCTGTTGTGGGCGTAAGAAGTTTGCGTAGATCTGACCTTAGTACGAGAGGACCGGGTTGGACTAACCGCTGGTGCACCAGTTGTCTCGCCAGGGGCATTGCTGGGTAGCTACGTTGGGAAGGGATAAGCACTGAAAGCATCTAAGTGCGAAACCCACTACAAGATGAGACTTCTTTAAAGGGATGTTCTAGACGAGGACGTAGATAGGCTGTAGGTGTAAAGGCAGTAATGTCAAAGCTGAGCAGTACTAATTACCCGTAAGCTTTCTTTAAGCGACTATACTCGATTGAGATTAACTCAAAGGATCTTTTACTCTGACAACATGTTAAGGATATTAAAGTACAAAGTAAGAAGTACTGAGTACTAAGACTTTATGGTGATTATAGGCGGACGGATAGTTCGAGGGTGTGTGACACCTGTCCTAGATAACCGAAGATTTTATGGTGATTATAGCGAGGGTGTCCACCTCTTCCCATTCCGAACAGAGAAGTTAAGCCCCTCAGCGCTGATGGTACTGCCGTAACAGGTGGGAGAGTAAGTCGTTGCCAGCTTTTATCAAGGGTATTACAGTAATGTGATACCCTTTTTTTATTTATACCAACTCCTGAAAGTATCGACGGATCAGGATCAAGAGGATAACCCGTAGAATAATTTCTCCATTGATCCGTAGTTAATTATGTTGATGAAGTTCAACAAGTATTGTATTCAACACCCAACCCTATTGATCAATAGAATATCTTGATAATGGTCTCTAGAAATATTCCCGATAGTTGAATGTTCCTACCTGTTAAATTTCTTATTTATTTCTTCTCTGTATGATTGGCCGACTGGTAGTTTCTTATTACCCAGACTGATTTGGTTTCCTTCAAGGAAATCAACTTTCCCCAGGTTGATGATATAGGATTTGTGAATCCTAATGAAGGTAATTTCAGGCAAAGTATCCATTAAACCTTTGAGTGTATCACTGCTAATGATTGCGCCATCATCAGTATGAATTCTTACGAAATCTCGAAGGGATTCTATGAAATGAACTTCAGCATAAGGAATCCTGAATATCTTCTTATCTGATTTAATCACGAGTACATTGTCATCTTGTCGTGATATCGAATTTAATTTTTCCTTGATGCGGGCAATGGCTTTTAGAAAGCGCTCAAATGGAAAAGGTTTGACCAAATAGTCAACGGCATCGATCTCGAATCCTTCTACAGCATAATCTGTATAAGCTGTAGTAAAGATGACAAGGGGTTTTTGAGCGAGAGATTTATAGAAATTGATTCCTGAAACTTTTGGGAGGTTAATGTCCAGTAATAATAGATCGACTTTGTTGGATTCTAAAAACTGTATGGCATCCATAGGATTATCAAATAAGCCGAGCAGGTTAAGATCTGGATGATCTGAAACAAACTGCTTTAGTAAATCCTGCGCTAATGGCTCATCTTCTATAATGACACATTTTATCATCTAATTATTAATTTGACGGTGAACATTGAGTCAGTTTTCTTGATGTCCAAGGAATGGCCCGGATAAATCAGATCGAGACGTCTTTTGATGTTTTCTAAACCGATTCCTCCTACTTGTTCCTCCGGATGATCTTTTTCATCGATATAGTTTTCGCAACAGAAAAGAAGTGTCTCGCTTATTTCTAGTGAAATATTGATGTCTTTATTATGATCACCGTGTTTAAAGGCATTTTCAAGGATGGGAAGAAATAGCATGGGTGAGATAGATCGGTCGCCAGGATTGCCATTAATTGAAAGGTTTACCATTTCCGGTTTTTTCAATCTAAGCTTTTGTAGTGCCAGGTAATGTTCAACATTTCTTATTTCCTGAACTAATGTTACCCTCTCTTTATTTATTTCATACAGCGAGAAACGAAGCAACTCTGACAGTAGTAAGATGGCTTCAGGAGCCTTTTCACTTTTTTGCAGTGATAAAGCGTAGATGCTATTGAGTCCATTAAATAAGAAGTGGGGATTTATCTGACCCTTGAGTGCACTTAATTGGAATCGAATGTTTTCCTTCTCTAACTGCTGAATCCTGAACCAGGATTTAGAGAATTTAAGTAATGAGGTGATTAACAAATAGATTCCGAATACCAAAAGCAATGATAAGGTATCGACAAATGAGACGATGTAATAATCAATTAGTACAACAGGAATCAAAATTTCAAAGACCAAATAGTGCATAGCTATAGTCAAGGCCAAGCTTACCATCAACCCTAATGCATAGATGTAGTAATTTCCTTTTTGCAGGGCTTTTGGAATGAGTAATCCCAGATTCAGATAAACGAGGGGAACCAGGCAGAGGTGAAAGCTGAAGGCATAGATAATATCAATGGAACTTAATCTACCTGAGACCGAGAAGTATGACCCGATGAAATAGAGTGAGGCCGCCCAGAAAAGTATGTGCGGTAACGGCCTCCAACTGATGATTTTCATCTGATCAATCATTTTGCTGCTACTTTGCCATAAATGATTGCCTCTTCATAAACTTCCTGATTGTCACTGTATACCTTCAGGAATTTCTGGATTTGCTCGGGTTGCGCAGTAATCAATATGTTGCCATCTACATTTTCGTGGCGTAATCTCACGAGATTTTTTACAAAGAGGTCATTTAGTTTTTCTAAGTCGAATGAGATCAACTCAAACTTGTCACTTGAAAAATTGACTTTCATGAATGTATGAACGGGAAATGTGTTCGCTGTAAATAACCCACTTTCAGTATCGATCAATGGATATAGATCTATGAAGTAATTCTCTGCAATTTTTACCAGGTGCACTTTGTAGACTGAATTTTCATCTTCACTATCCTGCACCGTCATTCTGTAAGCTTTATCACTATTTACAGAAACAGAACCTTCAAAAGAGGTTTGATTCAGCAACCACCTGGCTGAGCTTGATCTTATTTTCTCTTCTGTATCTTCATTTTTTTCTACTTCATCGACTATTAGGCCTTGCATTAAGGAGTCCATGTGAGCTGTGATCCTCAATTTATCGAAGACTAATTCACCTCCAATCTCAATAGAAATGGGTTCTTCTGATCGGATGGACCAACCATCACCAATTAATGAGTCCGTATGAATCGCTTTCTTTTTGTGGCTAGTGGTTGCGGATGACTCATCTGAAAAGCGTTGAAAAGTAATTTTATAACCATCATGGTCTTCCCATGTACCCAATAATTCAGATTCAAATATGATCGTGTCTTCTGTGTAAATAGGGAAAAGTGAATAAACACAAGAGGACAATAGACATATGACCCATACAAACAGCGATGTTGGTTTTTTTAAGGTTTTCAGTAGGGAAAGAATTTTCATTTTCTTTTGCGTTTGATGTGGTCCAAAAGTGTTGTTTCAACAATTCGATTAAAATAATTCTCTGCAAACGACAATTTTTAGGGGGCAAACACTTCTTTTTTGACTTGTATTTACCTGTTTCCACAAATAAATCTCTAACCCAGTGGAAAACGCAAGAATAACTTTGGTGAATAGCGTAAAATTTGGGTATTTATTTCGGAAAAGTTAAATTGAAGACGTAACAGACTAACCTGACTGTCTCACAAAAAAAGCCATGAAGACATATTCCGCCACACTGATTCTCTTGATGATCAGCATACCTCTCTTTTCTCAGCGTGTATCTGATCAAAGCCCGCCATTTGATTTGAGGTCCTTAAATGTTGACTGTCAGTCACTTCAAGATGATAAAAATCCGTTTCCAATCGGAGAAGTAATTTATGTGGGGGATGGTAATAATAGTGTCTTAGAACCCCTGGAGCCTTTCACATTCAAATTCGAAGTAATCAATGATGGGGATGGAAGAGCGACATGTCTCGAAGTATATGTTGAAGATTCTAAATCTGTTAGCTCCAGGCGTCAAGTAATCAATACGGGACGTCATCAGAAAATTGCAAAGATTGACCCAGGAGCCCGTGAAGTAGTCGAGTTGAAAATCGTTCCAGGAGTAGAACTGGAAGATGGGGATCGAACTATTACGGTTTTCGTGAAAGAAAATGGCAAACGATATGATATGCCTCCTTTAGAATATGTAATCCAGTCACGAGCTTATAGTCCTGACCTGCAATATCGTGGATTCGTCATCAATAGTGAACCATCACGTAGTACTAACAATCGGATAGAAAGAAATGAAGAAGTTAATCTCGGTTTGATTATCCAAAATGCCAGCAGTAGCCGTGCATTTGCTCCGAATTTCCGATTGCTTTCTGATAATGAGAATGTACTCATTTACGAAGGCAAGTATGACAACAGCAAAGGACGTCAAATGAGGGGATCGCTACAGACTCTTGGGGCTTATGAAGTTGATACCATCCAATTTAATCTTAGGGTGACGGGCGCGTATCGAGAAGAAGCTCGACTTCCGATCAGAATGCAAGTGACTGATAGCTTGTATAGCGTTCCGGGCCTGGCTTCAAGACTCAATACCAGCATTATTGATACTAATCTGGATATCGATTTGGACTCAAAACCCAAGGCTCCGCAGGTTATTGCCGGCGAAGATCAGAAAAGAAACATCGGCGGTACTTTTTCTGATCGGTGGAGAAGAAAGAAAGACGAATTGGGTATAGCTGAATTCCCTCCTGCTGTGCAGATCAATCCAAACGCGGCAGCCCTTATCATTGGTATTGAAGATTATGATCCTCTGACCGATGCGCCATATGCGGCCCAGGATGCAAAAATTATGGAAGAGTATATGCATAGGGCGTTTGGTGTAAGTAAGGACAGAATTATGCGGGTGACAGATAAGGAAGCCAATAATACTTTCTTCATTAATTATCTGAAAAACTTAAATGAACTACGCAATACCATTCTTGGCGTAAATGATGCCACCGATCTGTACGTATATTATAGCGGGCATGGGGTGCCGGGCAAAAGTGATGACAAAGTCTATTTGTTTCCGAGTGACGGGAACATTAGAAATCTGAGTCAGTTTGGTGTAGAGCTTAACGACTTCTATACGGGATTATCTGCTCTGAATACCAATAGTGTGACGGTGTTTATGGATGCTTGCTTTAGTGGAGCTTCGAGAGGTTCGAGTGCTTATGAAACGCAGAATATAACCGGTGAAAAAGGCGGTGTTCGATTTGTGAACCCCAAACTTCAGGGAGATTGGCAAAATGATAAAGACTTCATGATTTTCACCTCTTCTTCTTTCGGCGAAACATCATTGGGTAACGATGTTACAGGTACAGGTCTATTTACTTACTACCTAGCTGCAGGTCTGAAGGGTTATGCAGATGTGAATAAGGACGGCCAGATCAATTCGGCTGAGCTCATTAATTATTTAAGGAATAATGTGTCTGGAGATGCTGAAAAACTATATCAAGATGGAAAACAGACACCTACATTTATCGGACGAAACTTCGAAAAGGTTCTTGTTGATCGAAATCAGTAAAAGACAGTATTGCACCTTCTTTTTTTTGTTAGGTGCCTTATTGTTCAGCGGCAACCTCAGCGGTCAGGGAACGGGATTGGTCTTTGATGATCAGGCTATTCATGCCATCCCAAAGACTGCTACTCTGGCAACCAGGGACTTCTCGTCTTTGCCAAGAAAAGTTGATTTGAGTAAGTATGCGCCAACGGTAGGTAATCAAGGTCAAACGGGAACATGTACCGCTTGGTCATCGGTTTATCATGCCCGAACAATCACCTACGCACTGCGAAATGGTATTACAGATAGGGCTACTATTACTCGAACGGCTTTTTCTCCCTCGTATGTATACAACCAAATCAGATATAACAATACTTGCAATAGTGGCACACGGGTAAATGAAGCGCTTGAGGTCTTGAAAACGAAAGGAACTCCGACGCTTTCGGATTTTGCTTTTGATTGTGATAAGGTTCCTGATGAAAACGATCATGATCTTGCCGAGGCGTATCGAATACTCGATTACAAAATCCTTTGCTATCAAGAGGATGCTAATAAAGTTGAACCCATCAAAAAGAGCCTGGCGAACGGTAATCCAGTGATTTTTGGTATGTATACTGTGCCATCATTTTCCAGTGGAGCTTATTACAGTGATGTCTGGAATCGAACCCCCGAAGACAAAGATTATGAGCGCGGAGGTCATGCCATGGTCATTGTGGGATATGACGATGATAAATATGGAGGAGCATTTCGGATACTTAATAGTTGGGGGGCCGGATGGGGAGACGGAGGATACCTCTGGATCAGATACGAAGATGCTCAATATGCTGTTTTGTTCGCAGCGGAGATGATCGATTATCCCGGTGAGCGTTTTTCTCTGGGAGGTTCCGTGACCTTTAATTTTGATCAGGAGGATGATTTTCCCCTCACTTTTGATGAGGAAAAACAAGTTTACAAAACACAAAAGGGATACCTGTCAGGAACACAATTTCAATTCACGGTCAACAATCAGGAGGCAGCTTATATGTATGTTATCGGTTCTGATAACTCTGGAGAAATCTTCCAAATTTTCCCGTTTGAGGATGGAATAAGCCCATATTTAGGCTATCAAGACAGTAATCTAATATTCCCTGGTGAGGATCATCTTGTAGAATTAGACAACCAAACAGGAGAAGATACGTTCTGTGTTTTGTACTCTTCCAGACCTATTGATCTGAAAGGGTTACTTTCAAACCTGTCCAATTCCGGCGGAGAATTAAGAGATCGTGTTTACAAGATTCTCGGCGAAAGATTGCTAGACTCATCGTCTATAGATTACGATACGTCAGCGGCAAGTTTTTCAGCCGAATCAAACAAAGCGGACGCAATTGTTCCTCTGTTTGTAAAAATTAAACATATCTAACCATGAGAAAAGTTCTCTTGTTCTTCGTCCTACTCCTGACATTTTCTTCATTGTCAGCCCAAAGCCTTAGAGAGCAATTATCTGAAGGGGTCAAGCTTTCAGGTGAAGGAAAATACAAAGAGGCGATCAAGATCTTTTCGGAAATACTGGAACAGCAACCCAACTCCGCAACGGTGCTTACCAGAAGGGCAATTGCTTACTACAATCTTGGAAATTATAACAACGCCAGTTTAGACCTGGCTAAAGCTACCAGCGTCAATGCTGAAAATCATGTCGCATGGTATTTCCTTGGCCGGATAGATATTGACAGGAGAAGTTACAGGTCTGCGATTAACAGCCTTGATAAAGCCATTTCTTTCAATGCGAATTCAAGTGAGTACTTTTTACAGCGAGGGATTTCAAAGTATCAGTTGGAAAGATATGATGATGCAAAAGGAGACTTTGATCAGGCAGTTCGATTAGGAGGAAGTTATTGGGAATATATCTGGCTGGGCAATGCTCAACTCTTGATTGGAGATTACTCAAATTCCAGAAAATCCTATGAACGGGCATTGGAGATGGACCCTGAAGAGTGGATGGCTTACAATCAAATGGGTCTTTTGAACTCCAAACTTGGCAACCTTCAACAATCTTTAGAGTATTACAAGCTTTCCCTCAATATCACTGGTGATTCTTCTTCGACTCACAGTAATCTTGCTGCCTTACAAAATAAACTTGGGAATTATTCGCAGGCTCTTGAGCATGCCGATGACGCAATCCGCCTGGCAGTAACCAATGCCAATGCACATGCGCATAAAGCGTTTGCTCTTTGGAACCTCAATCGCTATTCAGAAAGCCTGCAAAGTGCAACCACAGCCATTCAATATGATGAAAATTACAATCAGTCGCACTACTACCTTGCCCTGGCGCAGGAGTCCTTAGGAGCTCTGGATGTCGTTGAAGGACACTTACTGAAGGCCCTGGAATTCACGGAAAGCTTCGATCCATTTTACAAGGTAGTCTACGACAAACTGAAGGAATTTCGGAACAAATCAGAAGCCAATGTGCCTCCCCAGATCATTCTGACCAATCCGGTTTTGAGTAAATCAAGGGGCTTCAATGTGGTAAAAGCTGCTGATTTTGAAGTAAATGAAAATACACTTTGGGTAGAAGGAACAGTGAAAAGTTCTAATGGGATTCGGTCTCTGACGATCAATGGACAATCGGTTTCTTATTCTGAAAATGGATACTTCACCACAGATGTGTCACTGGAACGAGGCAACAATGAGATAACTGTAGGATGTGAAGATAATCGGGGATTGACCAGTCAAACTAACTTCACCGTTAAGTCGACCTATGTAGCGAAATCAGAACCAGAAACGCCAAAGGTATCGGTCAATGATCGTTATTACGCTCTGCTTGTTGGCGTTGATAACTATGAAGATTATGGTATCTCGGACCTGGCCAAACCCATCATCGATGCAAAAAAAGTCAAGAAGGTACTAACCGAGAAATATGGATTTGCTCCGACTGATGTTTTTTTATTGACCGATCCTGATCGAAGTAAATTTTATTCTGTGGTTGATAACATTAGTAAAATTATCAGGCCAGATGATAACCTATTGATTTTCTATGCAGGACACGGCTATTGGGACAAAAAGTACGATGCTGGATATTGGTTACTCAGTGACGCTGTTCCCTCCAACAGGTCTTCCTGGTTGTCTAACAACGAGTTGAAAACACTGCTAAATGGTCTGAATACACGCCATACCCTCGTCATTGCGGATGCATGTTACAGCGGAAGTTTGATCAAGAGCAGGGATTTGGATTTCAACATTGAACTCCAATCTGTCTATGCCTCAAAAAGCAGGAAAGCGATGACCTCCGGTAGTTTAAAGACCGTCCCTGACGAGAGTATTTTCCTCTATTATCTGATTAAAAGACTTGAAGAAAACGATCAGAAATTCCTGAGGGCTGAATATTTATTCAATTCACTTCGTGACGAAGTGATGCTTAATACTGAAAATACCCCTTTGTATGGAGACATTCCTTCTTTGACACAAGAAGGGGGCGACTTCTTATTTAAACAGAAATGAACACATCAAATATCACAATTATGAAAACAATCCGAATTCTACGATTCTCAATTATTGTATTTGGCTTGCTGCTTTTCACTGAAGCCAGTGCTCAGTACAGCAAAGAAGCCAGGAAAGCCGCTAAAGAGAAGGTTGATAAAGATGCGAAAAAGGAAGCTAAGAGGCTGAAAAAAGATGGTTATATCAACTTACCGGGAGATCTTCCTCTAGAGAAGCAGTTGCAGAGAAGTTTTGAAATGCAATATGAATTTGATGATCAGAACATGCCGAAATTTTTGGTAGCAACGGGTACTGCGTCCTCTAAATCGAGCGCTGCAGCGGCTACTAATGCGATGGATAATGCCCGTGTTGAATTGGCAGGTTTGATTTCTTCACAAGTAGCCAACCTGATCAAGACGAATAAAGCTTCTACGCAACTTTCTGAGCAGGATTTTGAAACAATAGATAAGTTTTTGTCTAGTAGTCAGACGTTTGTGAATGCTGAGCTTGGCATGATCAATCCCGTAATGAAGGCTGAGAAGAAAACCAGTGGTGTCATTGAGCGACGAGTGGTTTTAGGTTATTCTTTTGAGCAAGCACGAAAAGTAGCTCAAAACCTTGTGAAAAAGGAGCTTGAGGATGATCTGGAAGCAAATGATGCTGAACTTCAGAAGCTATTGGGCTTATAATAATTGAGATTTAAAGTGATGAAGCGATCTCTGATTCTTATACTTTTTTGCCAACTGGTACAGCCTTTGTTGGGGCAAGTGAGTTGGATAGATGAGGATCAGAGGTTGCGTTCATACCCCGCCTCAACTTATTTTCACGGATTCGCACGACTTACTCAAATATCTTCTTACACCCCGGAAGACCTGGAAAGCAAACTCAAGGAAAATGCAAGGGCCGCTCTAAGTGAAAATGTTTTGGTCTCTATAAAGAGCCAATCCAAGAATGAAATTTACAATTCAAATAACTACGCTAAAGATCAATTTCAGCGACTTACAATCTCTTCTTCAAACATAGAAGTCAGTGGTATATCATACAAAACACATGTAGATGAGGCCAACAGCGCAGCATTTGCCATTGCGTTTGTAGAAAAGTCAAATGTGGTCGCTACTTATGATAATCTGATCCAGGAAAAATTCGGTAAAGTGGATAATGCTCTGGAGATCGCGAAACAATTTAAGGACAAAGGAGACGTAAAGACGGAACTGAGGATTTACTATCGTTTACTGCCTTACATCAAAGAAATTGAATCCTCAGTATTTATTCTCAATGCTGCAGGAGGTGCGCTATCAGATGAAAACCGAGAGAAAATGAAGTCACTGCGACTGACGGTGACAGAAAAAATATCGGATGTGCTCAATGCTAGTTATGACCTGAAAAACGGAGCGAAACTGATTGCTACCATTTTTAAGGATCAGATAGAGAATAAGAATTTTCAGATCGCCATGACTCCTCTACGCTACCAAGGGGAGAATGGTACTTCGAAATTTTCTGAGATTTTCCAGCAAATTCAGTCGGAAGAACTCAAAAAGGCAGGATTTAAGCTAACAACCCGAAATTCGATCTATCGCTTCATTGGCAGTTATTGGGATTATGATAAAGAGGTGGTTACACTGAGCGTATCCATCATCAATCGACAAACCAATGAATACCTGGCCAGCGTGGACATCAAGCTCAGCAAATCGTACCTGGAAGAAAATGAAATCAATTATGTGCCTTAGTCGGAATAAGCGATATCCGCTCATACTACTGTTATTATTCACAATGCTGGGTGTTAGTCAGGCGCAGGATTTTGAGAAGGAATTCCAGCAATTCAAAAAGGAACAATCAAAGAGTTTTAAAGATTACCGTCAGGAAATTGACGAATCTTTCAGCGAGTTTCTGGCTAACTCCTGGGACGAGTTTCTAAACATTGAAAAAGAAGAACCCCGGCCTAAACCCAAGCCAAAGGTTATTCCCAAACCGCAGCCCAGACCGAAGCAAGAAGAGCAGGAGGAATCTTTGGATGATGACCTAGGAAGTCTTGACGATTTAATTGCGGAGAGTCCGGCAAATCATAAACAATTCCAGATGCCAACTAAAGAGTCTGCGAAAGATTTTGAAGTGAGGTATGTAACCAAACGCGCCACATATTTTGGCCAACCCTTATCCGTGGATTTTGACGAGAAGATGTTTCAACTTGCTTTGAGCTCTACTGACGAAAAAGGTGTGGCACAAGCCTGGAAATACCTTGGCAAAACGGACTATAGTGCCAGCATTTTCGGACTATTCAAAATGAAATCTACTCTGCAGATCAATGACTATGGACTGTACATGGCACTGAATCAGCTCTTGAGGTCAAGCGGACTTGATGCCAATCATCAAAGGATAGTGAGTTGGTTTCTTCTTTTGAAAATGGGGTATAACATCAAGTTAGGTAGTGATGCTCAAGGATTATTTCATCTTTTACCTACGTTACAGCCCGTGTACAATACCAGGTTTGTGGAAGTGGAAGGTGTTAATTATTACATTTTTGAATCACGTGAGGAGGACAAGCTGAAAACGTACAGGAATACCCACGCGTTGGCACAAAGGCATTTTGATCTAAGCCAAATGCGACCTCTGAATTTTCAAAACAATCGGGTTGCGACAAGAGAAGTCAATTTTAAATTCAATGACAAACCCTACACGTTTGACTTCTCTTATGATCTCAATGCCATTGATTATTACGAGCAATTGCCGAAAATTCCCTACAACAATTATTTGTTCGCGGATGGTTCAGGTACGTTCAAACGGTCAGTATCTATTCAGCTAGGTGAGGCACTGGAAACGTTGACCGCCGATGAACGAGTGGCCTTTTTATTGGAATTGGTACAGCATGGATTTGCCTATAAGACTGATGATGACCATTTTGGTTATGAGAAATTCTATTGGCCCGAAGAAATTTTTCACTATGAGTTTTCTGATTGTGAAGATCGATCTGCCTTACTGATTTATTTAGTAAAAGCGTTCACCAATTTTGAGGTATGTGCGCTGGACTATCCACAACATATTGCCGTTGCCGTAGCGCTTGATCAACAAGTTCCTGGTAGGTACTATTCTTCCGGAGGAAAACGATTTTATGTGACTGATCCCACTTATATCGGTGCACCAATCGGTAAATCACTGGTTTCTGATACACCAAAAGTACTACTAGACCCTACCAATGAACGTGCCGGAATCAATCGGCAGGCAGTAGAACGGATCAGGAATAGCGGCAATGAGGTCCTGTACCAATCTACGGTTGGAATTAATACATACCTCTATGTCCGAATTTCGAATGGCGATTTCGCATTTCTCAAAGTTTCCAATGGCCAACTTGCCTATGCATCGAAAGTGAACGTGCCGGTAACGGATGAAAACATGACCACTCACCTGTTGACATTCGACCATGCAGGGAGTCTTATTGCACATGATGCATTTGACGAAGTTGGTTACAATAGCTATGGGATTTATGCTAACCAGAAAGGTTCCTTTATCACTTTGCCGGGTGATCAGGTATCCGTTCAATAAAAGATTGGTGTAGATATGGCCTGAAAAGGGGGCTAAATCTTACGGTCTTGCTTTGTTTAAACCAGTCAAATGAAATAATTTAACGCAACCGCCAACTAAAACCACTTAACATGCAGAAACAGATCCTACTTATCTGTCTAATGATTGCTCCATTTCTTTTGGTTGCTCAGGAAGAATATTGGGTGAAAATTAACAGAATCGATCAGGACCCGGTAGATCCGGCCAATGTAATCATTGAATATCAACTCTATTCACAAGAACCCGATGCCTTATATACGGTAGATCTGGATATTCTGTTCAGTTCCGGAGAACGACGCAGACTTAATTCGTTTGATCAGGGGAGTCAGGTGGGACCGGATCAAAAGCCAGGAACAAATAAAAGGATCATTTGGCGCGCTGCTGATGAGATTTCATCATTCGATCAAAGTGTCAATTTCATTATCAGTGCCGAGCAAACTTATACACCGATAAGGTTCATAAACCCTTCACCTTTTGGTGGCCAAAAGTTCAAAGTAGGCAATAGCTATCAAATTACCTGGAAAGGTGGTATTGCCAAGGAACAGGTACTCGTTGAGTTAGTGGATCGCAAGGAGAGTGCTTCAGAGATCAACACCGATTTGCTCAATGACGGTACGATGGAATGGACCATAGGCAAAAAGGATGTGGGTACTTACCGAATGCGAATTACCCACCGTGGACAGACCTATGAGACTCAGGAGTTTAAAATAGCGCGTAAATTTCCGATTTTCCTTCGGGTATTACTTGGTGTTGCCGTGATTGGAGGAGGAGCAGTCCTGTATGATCAGGCATTGGCTCCCGATGAGTTGCCAGACCCTCAATTTCCACAATAACCTAATCGACCAAAAAAACCGCCAAGTAGCATATGAAACGAATTCTACTTACTTCATTACTTCTCGTTACCATTCTTTTCGCTAAGGCTCAGACGCTGTATTACTCCCTGATCCCTGATTTTAGTACCGCTACAGAGGGGAGCTTGTCGGTCTCTCTATCAGGACAGGAGACGGCTGCGTCAGACATTGAATTTAGCAATGACGGGCTCAAACTGTTTGTCATCGGAAGTGGTACGGATGCTATCTATGAATATACACTGACTACCGCCTTTGAGATAACCACCGCGGCGTACTCTGGTAGTTCCTTATCAGTCAGTGCACAAGATATCAGTCCGCAAGGTATCGTATTTAACCAGGATGGAACCAAGCTATTTATGGTCGGTACTGGTTCCGGTGCGGTTCATGAATATAACCTGACGACTGCTTTCGATTTGAGTACGGCGACTGCTTCGGGAACGAGTTTTACCACTTCCACAGAGGACACTTCTCCTATGGGTATCGACTTTAATCCGGAGGGGAGTAAGATGTATATTATAGGTACTACAGGAGATGCCATTTATGAATATGATCTAACAACTAATTTTGATATTAGTAGTGCCGCCTACGGAAGTGCCAATCTTTCTGTTGCCTCTCAATCTACAAGTCCCAGTGATTTGGAATTGTCTCCCGATGGTGCTTATGCTTTTGTATTGGATCAATCGGCAAATACCATCACTAGTTATGAAATGAGTACCAATCATCAGATCAATACCGGATCTGTATTTGAGGAGTACAACATTGGCAATGCTACTTCCAACACCGGTTTTGCCTTTTCAAAAGATTTTAGAACAGTTGCCACGATCAGCGCTTCCAGTTCACTTACGGATCTGGAAGTTGGTTCTACGGCGTTTACTGAATCAAGTGATAACAATGGTACACTTGATGGCTCCATCGTGGTTTTGCTGGAGGGGGACACCTTTGTCAGCGCTGGTAGTGATTTGACCGTGACCACACATTATACTATTGATAACCTGATTTCTGGATTTACCCCGGTTTTGAGTGTTGATGCCAGTGGATTGACGGCCACTCTGACCTTTTCTGGTCGTACAACCAGTGATCAGGATACGCTAGACGTCTCAAGTGTTCAGTTCACTTTCACGGATGAGGCCTTTACCACATCAACTGCTGCTGGTGTGACTAACGCAACAGGACCTGCGGAAAGTAACCTGGGAATCAATCTGGATGCAGGCTTTAATCAACCGGCGCTGGTGTACAGTCTGGTACCGGATATTACGGAAGCTACTTCTTCCGGGAGTTCGATCACCCCCAATAATGACACTGGATTTTCTGATTTCACATTTTCTGCAGATGGTACAAAGCTTTTTTTATTGGGTACGGGAGACAATATCTTTCAATATGACCTATCTACAGCTTTTGACATTGCTTCTGCAACCGATGGTGAAGTAAGCTTCTCGGTAAGTAGTCAAGATACGGCTCCGGTATCCATGCAGTTTGACAATTCAGGTGGAAGATTATTTGTGTTAGGGAGTGTCAATGATGCTATTTTTCAATATGACCTGACTACTGCCTATGACCTTTCTACAGCCTCTTATTCAGGGAAAAGTTTGTCCGTAAGTACGTATGATACTACCCCCGCAGGAATCACATTTAGTGGATCAGGTGATCGATTGTTTTTGACCGGGAATACAGGAAGAACGGTGGATCAACTCAACTTAACCAGTCCATTCAATATCAGTGCTGTCTCTTCAAACTCAACGCTGGCACTGACCAGTACCAATACTTATAACAGCATCCAGTTTTCCGGAGATGGCAAAGCCTTTTATGTGGCCACTACGACTTCCATCATTCAGTATGAATTGACTGATGCGTTCAACATTGATGGAGCATCTTCAGTCGGAACCTTGTCTCTAGCCACCACTTCCGGCACGTACAGCGCTTTCAGGTTTAATTCAAGCCTGACCAAACTGGTCACGTTAAACACTTCACTGAATCTGGATGGCTATGATATTACTTCTAATGCCTTTGTGGAAACACAAGATAACGATGGACAAATCGAGGGATTACTAGTTGCCAGAATTCGCAGGGGAAATTTTAGCAGTGAAATAACCGCAGACGATGTGATCGTTGCGGGGATACCCTCAGGGTTCACAACTGGGGTATCTCCGGGAGATGATCAGCAAAGCATCTCTATCACACTCAGTGGACAAACCGAAACCAACGATTTGAGTAATTCTGTTTCGGATATTCAGATTTCTTTTGATGATGCTGCATTCAGTGATCTTGATGCTTCAGATGTAACCAATGCTTCGGACGCACAAACCGGATTGGGGATCTCTTTTACCACAGGGTCTAATATCCCACAACCTCATATCAACTATTCCAAGTTGCCGAATATTGCAAATGTTAGCGATACGGTTACACAAAGTCTGGATATCAGTGACGTTACCGGATTTGTTTTCAATGACGATGGTTCGAGACTATATGCACTGAATACTTCTACGATCAACGAATATTTGCTTTCGACCAACTATGACGTAAGTACCGCCACACTGAATCACCAACTTTCGATCGCAACCCAGGAGACCGGAGCCCGTGGACTGGCCTTTAACCATATTGGAACGAGGCTTTATGTGATTGGTTCCACCAGAGAGATCAATATATATCGGCTGACACTGGCGTACGATTTGTCTTCGGCAAGTTTTAATACAGTAGTTACCACGATCTCTGATGACTCTTCGCCAACAGACATTGCTTTCAACGATGATGGTACTAAAATGTACATCCTGGGAGATACGAATAATAGCTTGTTTGAGTACGTTCTGTCCACGGCCTTCGATCCATCTACTGCTACACTAGAAACAACACTTACGCTTGGGACCTCAATTACAGGTCCGCAAGGATTTTCATTTTCGCAAGATGGCTCTTCCTTCTTCCTGGTGGACTTATCTCAGACTCGATTTTATCAATTTGATCTCTCTACACCATTTGATGTGAGTACGGGAGAAGCAAAACTCATTAACGTAAGTATATCATCGGAACTGACCAGTCCCTCTGCCATTCAAATAGCCGGAGACGGCAGGAGTTTATTGATCAGTGGCACTACTTCAGATAAGATTTGTCAATACTCCTTCCCCACCGCCGGTTTCGTCGAATCTTCGGCGAATGACGGGACACTGGAAGGCAGAATCATTGGTCGAATTGTCGGAGAGACTTTCACCAATGCCGGAAGTACATTCACACAGGGTGATCAAGTTCAGATATCAGACGTTCCTTTCGGTATTGATCCAGTGGTTACTATTTCCAGTACAGGTTTGGTACTTACCCTGGATTATGAAGGTAACGCTCTCGATAACGATACGTCCGATGTGGTTGATAACATCGTTTTTGATTTTGCCGATGATGCATTTACTTCCTCGTCGGCCTCAGAAGTAAATACATCCACAGGGTCTGATAACACCGGGTTTGGTATTTCCTATACAGCGGGTAGCGAACTGTCACTTGAGGTGGACTTGAGCACCAATAACGATGTGATTACTGATTTAGCATTGGAAGGTAATACCGTGACGGTCTTTTCATGGAAAACGGTTGCCGGAACTGATACTACTGTGGTCGATACGGTTACCATAAACGCTTCGTACGTATTTGGAAGTATTTTAACTGATTTTACTTTATCTGCAAGTGCCAATGCCGACGGCTCTGATCTGACACAGCTGTCCCCTGAGAATATTACGGTCACCGATTCCCTGGTAGCTTTCCAGGGTATCAGCGATACTTTATCGATCATCGAGGAGGTTTATTATTTTGTGTCAGCTACTACAAGTGGAGTAACTACCGCTACTAATTCGATCAATTTCGCATTAGGATCAACCAATTTTCTGGTGACGGGTCCGGGCGTGGCAACGGCTACGGTGACGGGAAGTGATATCAATTTCACGGACCAGGCGTTTACGGCCATTCAGGATGGTATCATTGATAGCATTGCTCATGGAGAAACCAAGGTTATTGATGTAGACAATGACGATGACCTGGATATCATAGCAGCTGGTAGTGACAAGGATGGTAACAATGTTTTGAAATACTATACCAACGCTGATGGAACCTTCTCGGCTGGGGTTGATTTTGGAGTGGCAAAGGATTCCGTACGCCTCGCACCGGGTGATTTTGATAACGATTCTTCCAGTGAGATCGATCTTTTAGTTCAAGGTCATGTTACCGATAATAATGGCGCGACACTCTACAATAACAACGATCTGACGAACGCCAAAGAGTTTGATACTGACGGAGGTAATCTGATCAATGGTGATATTGCATCAGGTGACTTTGATGGAGATGGTGACTTGGATATTATTCTGACTGGACATGAAGATACGGATGAAACCAGTTTGAAAGTGCACATTTTTCAAAATGACAATGATGATACTTACACCCTGATCGATACGTTGACGATCACTCCCGTAATAAATGGAGATATTGAAGTAGCTGATGTTGATAACGACGGGGATCTGGATGTATTCATAACAGGTGCAGATGCATCGGGGAATCCTGTTGCTGAATTGCATATCAATGGAGCCACTGGATTCGCGGCTTCTTCGTCCACATTCACCGCTGTTTCCCAAAGTGCGGCGGATTTTGGAGACTATAACGGAGATGGTTACCTCGATCTTGTGGTGAGTGGCACGGTTGATGGCACAGATACCAATCTCTCATCAGTGATCTACACAAACGGAGGAGACGGATCGTTTACGGCTTCAAGTCTGGTCATAGATAATAGCTACGCAGGAGATGTAAAATGGATCGATCTGGATAATGATGGAGATTTTGACTTGGTACAAACGGGTATTACCGGCACTGGTAGAGAAGCGTCTGTTTGGGTAAATGACGGAACCACTTTGAACGAAGCCTATGCAGGCAACATTGTCGGGTTGTCCAATGGTAACATTTCTTACGGAGACCTGGATGGCGATGACGATCCTGATCTGGTGGTCAATGGGTTAAATGATGCTTCAGAGTTCGTTTCAGCGATCTATGAAAATGCCTTGTATTCAGGCTTCGTTTCTGAAGTCGCACAACCGGATAGTATTGGCATTACGATAGAAGATTCACGTTTTGTGATAGGCTGGGATTCCCTGGCTGGCGCACAGTATGAGCTCATAATTGTTAAGACGGATAGCTTCCAGGTAGCAGATATCCTTCGATCTGCTGATTCCCGACGATTAAACGGTTTTGTTAGAAACCCCGAAAAGGCCCGGTTGCGAAATACCACTTACGAAATAAATGATGTTGAACGTGCGGCTTATCGAATTGGCGTGCAAAGAATCAACAGCATATCCAAAGGCTCTGATTTCAAAAGAATTGAAAGTTTCTTCAATGGAACACCATTCACCCCTACGGCTATTTCGGCTTCTGATTTGACTTCCACTAGTTTTACTGCGAACTGGTCCGCACAGGCGGCCATCGACAGTTTCGCCGTGACGCTAGTTCGAGAAGAGACCATAGGAGGTGAAGAAACACTGGTTACGGTAGGTACGTTTGGCACGAATGATAATTCGCTGGCCTTCAATAACCTAAGACGAAATCGTAATTACCGATATACCGTTCAGTCTTTCAATGGTTCTCTGGCGTCTGAAGTGTCAAATGAAATCCGGGTGATCCTGCCGATATCGTCTCTGTTTATAGCAACAAATATCAGTGGATTGACTGAAGATGCCTACGAGGCACTAGCGTTGGGAGATATTGATGGTGATGATGATTTAGATATTATTGCGTCCTCAGGTACCAGTTCTTTCGTGTTGCTAAACGGAACTTCTACCACGGTTGACTTACAGGCAGCCAGAACTTCTTCTTCATTGGAGGTCTTTGATTTCGGAAATGACGGAGATCTGGATGTTTTCATGACCGGTACCTCCAACAGTGCAGGGATCACTTCTATTTTCCAGAATAATGCCACGACATTTACGGAAACGGTCACCAATTCCTCCCAGTTCCTACAGGCGAAAATGACTTCCGGAGATGTAGATAATGATGGGGATGTGGATGTCGTATTGATGGGACTCGCTACTTCCAGTTCGGTGAAAACGGAGGTATTGATCAATAACGGAACAAATTTCGATTCTTTGGCGCAGGATTTCCTGGCAGATACTCAGGGGGATTTGGGATTAAGTGATTTTGACCTGGATGGAGATCTTGACCTGTTGGTACTGGGTACGACTGAGGCGACGCTTTACGTCAATGATGCTGGTACCTTTTCCGAAGGTTCAGCAAGAACCTTTGACTTTCTCAGTGAAGTCGATATGAAACTGGCGGATATGACTGGAGACGGGCGACCAGATGTCGTGTATTCGGGAATCTCTGATGGAAGTGCCTTCCTTAAAATTTACAGTACCAATGATACACTCGGTTTTGTCAGAATTACGAACCTGGATATTTCCTCATTATCCAGTAGTGCTCCAAAAATTGAATTGATAGATGGGGACAATGATGGTACACTGGATGTATTTCTCGTCGGTACCGAATCAATGGAAGTTTACAGCAATACAACAAATGGTGTGTTAACGGAAACTGAAGCCATCATCATTAATATCGATGGCATATCCAGTCCTGCCACTGCCTTCGGGGATTATGACAATGATGGAGATGTCGATTTATTGTTCAGTGGAGTCAACAGCGCCAGTGCAGATGATGCCGGATTGTTGAACAATGCCAATGATACGGGGAATGATTCGCCATCGGCACCTACCAATCTTGACATCACGTTCCCCACTGGAAATTGGTTGTTACAATGGGATCCTTCAACGGATGATAAAACTTCGGCTGAAGAATTGAATTATAATGTGTTGATCCAAAGTACTACGGAGAATTTGACTTATCAAAGTGCCAATCCAGACAATGGTTTCAGAAAGGTCCCTGGTTACGGTGATATCCAGGATACAACCTGGGCGTTCAACCCGGTTAACTTACCTATTGGGGAATATACCTGGAGAGTACAGGCCATAGATGCGAACGGCCAGGGGTCTGCTTTTAGTGAAACGAGTCCGCTTACTGTTCCTGATACTGTTAAAATATTCAATAACCAACCGGCTATTGCTTCCGGAGAGATTGATGGAGGAACAGAAAATGTTGTGTTCTTTTCTTTTGGGATCAATGCCACGGACGATAGTACTCTGGATAGTCTGGTATTTGATCTAAGTGCGGACTATCGTGAATTTATGCAGGAGTCGACGTTCAAATTGTTCAGATCTGTGGACTCAAATCCTGACCTGTCTCCTGAAGATCAGGTGGTGGACGCACAGGCATCATCCGACGGGAGTACTTTATCGGTTTCTCGTTTGAATGTTTCCCTATCTCAACAACAGATATATTTCTTCCTTGTGGCACAGGCCAAATTTGTTGCCGCAGAAGGAGATTTTCAGGTTACCCTGAACGCTTCGAACATCTTTCTGCAGGAATCCGGATTTGTCAATCAAGAAGGAAGCCTGACGGGGCCATTGATTAGCGTACTCAATGCGGTCACTACTTATACTCCAGGAAGTGTTTCTGTTACCAATTTCGAAGCTTCGGCAGAAAATCAGCCGATCATGGTGTTTAGTGCCAACGCAAACGTTACTGGTGTGAGTCTGCAGGGATTAAATATTTCCGGAAGTTCTTCCATCAATGATAAGTTTGAGAATATCCGGGTATTCAGCTCATCAGATAATGCTTTGGATGTCAATGCGGATATGGAACTCGGGTCATTTGTGGTGGATGGAAGTGCCATGACCGCTGAGTTTAATGCGGCACTTCCTGGATCAGGAACTGATCAGTTCTTCTTTGTTGTGGCGGATATTGTAAGTTCTGTCACACAAAGTACCGAGAGCATTTCGTTAACCCTCAACAGTCCGGGTGACCTCACATTCACATCCACCGAACTCAACACGCTTGACTTTACTACTGCTGACTATACGTTCTATTTCGACCTTGTGCCACCGGACGTGCGTTATGGTACATTCGATGAGAATGTGAGACAGGGTTCAGGCCCACATGCGGTTTCATTCACTGTGCAGGACCAGTTTGAGATTACAGCTGTTGACTTTTTCTGGAGAAAGCTAGCAGAAAGCTCATTCCAACGTGTATCGCAAACCGTCAATTCAAATGGTAGTTATACTTTCGAATTTAGTGCGACGGACATTGGAAGTGTAGGCGTTGAGTTTTATGCCTCCGCCACTGACCTTGATGGCAATACAAATGAACCGGAAGTCAGGTCAATTGGTATTTTCTTCGATAGTTCAGATCCTATAGATTTCAAATCTGAAGCTAACATCAAGCTTGAAGGTGAAAGCGTTACTGATTATTCCCTGATTGCTTTCCCATTCCAGTCAGGAAGGTTCAGTGATGTATTGAGCGGATTGGAAAATGCGAAGCATGGTGGTTTGGCAGAACTCTTTAGCGGAGATGAAAATACCAAGTATCGCATTGTTGGACTTAGAAATGGGTCTTCGGATGCTTCCGGGTTTCAGGAATTGACATTAAGCAGCACATTTAGTCCCGGTGCCGGTTACTATCTGATCGTAGGGGTAAAAGATGCGGACATTCAGGTGGTTTCTGCTGAAACGGTTGAAGCTTCCAGTGATAATCCTCATACCGTGGCGCTTAGTGCGGGATGGAACATGATCGGTAATCCTTACCTCTTCCCCATTAGCATCGAGTCTATCAGAGACTACAACCTGGCGGTTGGGAACATTACTGATGCCAGTGTGATCAATGACATTCGGTTATTCAAAAATGGTCAGTTTGTTTCAAGTCCTTCTACCATGGAGCGATTCGATGGCGCTTTCATCCGAGTGACAGAGAATGTATCCAGTTTCGCTTTCCCCATGAATGATGAGATCCCTTCTAATTCCGGAGGCCGAATGGAACTGACAAGATGGGATGAAATTGTAGAGGAGGATAGCTGGAGGCTGAACTTCACTATTAAACAAGGTAATCAACTAAGCCTGGGTGGATTTGGTATCAAAGAAG
This sequence comes from Cyclobacteriaceae bacterium, assembly GCA_965229785.1. Classification (GTDB taxonomy): domain Bacteria; phylum Bacteroidota; class Bacteroidia; order Cytophagales; family Cyclobacteriaceae; genus JAWPMT01. The sequence goes on along the minus strand of CBDDJS010000001.1, from coordinate 4,650,072 downwards.
ATGCTGTAGATGGCGAAGATGTTTACGATCAGTATGTTCTTCCAGCACCCGGTAATTACATTCGCCTGCAGCATGAGATTGACGATGAATTAACAGTGATCCGAAATGCAGTTAAAGCACCGGATTTGGTGAATGTATGGAATACATCGCTGCATGCGGTTCGTGATGGTGTAATGACACTGGAATGGGATCATGAATCCATTACCAGTTTGGCGCGATCATTGTATTTGTTTGATCCGGTAAGTCTGCGCTTCATCGATATGAAGATCCAAGGTCAGACTTCTCTTTCTGTATCGAAAGGGGCCAATGACTTGTTGTTCTTTTACGGCCCGGAAGACCTCAAAGAAGAGGTGCTTGCTGACCATGTAGTGGCGGTAGGTCAGGTATATCCAAACCCGGTAACCGATCAAATTGGTCTCAACCTTATAGCACAGGCAGGAGCTGATGTGAAGGTGAAGCTTTTTGATTTGTTTGGTAAGGAAATATTGGGTGCGGAAGAGATATTGGAAGCTACAGGCGTGAGTACCCTGAATATTGCTATTGATGATCGATTAAAGTCTGGACTATATTTCCTTGAAGTTCAGGTGTCATCGACAAACGGAGAATACAGAAGTAAGCAAAAAATTCTGATCAATGACTAGGCTATTTGTATGGGCATTCCTGTTATTGGGAGCCACAAGTTTGACGGCCCAGAGTTATCAAAAGGAGGCCAGGAAACAGGTGAAATCTCTGGAAAAGGAAGGTTGGAAAACTTTACCCGGTGAAAAACCTATGCTGGAGCAACTCACCAGTTCTTTAGAACTAAGAAGTCGATCTAATACCAGGATATTGGTGAGCGAAGGCAGTGCTTCTACTTCTGTTTTTGAGGCAGCCATGAAGGGTTCCAGGATGACAGCCCAACGAAACCTGGCAAGCATGTTTGCCAGCTCCGTTTCTTCCATGGTTCAATCCAGCAAGGGTACAGAACTGGAAGGTTTTCTCAGTGAGTCTGTGGTGAAAGTATCTGCCAGTTTGAGAAGTAATACGGTCATGACCATATTCCGGGAAAAAGACGGGAACTTTGAATTCAAGACGGTAGTCAGTTGCGCAATACGCGACTTTTGGAATTTGTTGCCGGAAAATGACAAAGAAAAATTAAAAACTGAATTTGGCTTGTCCGATGAATCACTTGAGAATACTGGCGGTTAGTCTGTTTGCAATTACGATTCACTTTGCCCATGCACAAGAGCAAAAAGTGCAAAAGGGGGAAGCCATCGTAATTCAGGATCCTTATGAGTCTCCTAAATCTGCTCAGGAACGTGGAATCGAAGATGCCCAGGTGGCGGCCATCGAAAAAGCTTTCCCGTACCTTATTGAGGATGAAACCATCACGACCATCAAAGACGGGAACGTTGACTATGTGATGAAAAGTAACAAAAAGGTGAGGGGCATATGGATCAGACACGAACGGGAACCTAAATGTGAGGCTAAGGTGGTAGAGAGTAAGGGTGAACAAGTGAACCAGTATACATGTACGGTTTATGGCTTGATCCGTGAAGTGAAAAACGACCCGCTCAAATTCACGGCAAGTCCACTCAGCGCACCCTACAAAGCTTCCAAAAAAGAAGTATTTGAATCAGGCGATGCCTTGTATGTTCATTTTCAACCATCCGTCGATGGTTTTGTATCCATCTTTTTTCGATCTGCAGGTTCCGTGAGCAGGATCATGCCTTATCCGCAGTTGAACACGCCGAAATACAATAAAGGTATGAAAGTGAAAGGGGGTAATAGTTACATCTTCTATGATCCCAGACATAGCTCCGTGGAAACTTTAAATATTCTTCCTGAATTCGTGCTACCATTGGAATTATGGACGGATTTTACTCAAGGGGAAGAAAGCAATACCATGTACGTGCTTTTCAGTGAAGAAAAAATCCCCAAGCCCCCTATGGGTAAGGCATATGTTGAGGAAAATTTTACGTATCCACCCGAAATGGATGCCTACGATTTCGAACGATGGTTAGAAGATAGAAGATTGTCCGACCTTTCCTTGCAACAACTCTCCTACAAAATCACAGTACGAGCACCCCGATAGGCTATTGCTATCTCAGAACTTTTACCTTTTTCAGCGGTTATATCACCGGAGAAAGTGTCCGTTGACCACTGGTATTGAAAAAAATATCTAAAGTCACTTACCAGAGATAAGGGTTTTCGTCTCCAAGGTAATTTTGTTCTTGGTGAGAAGCCAATGTGTTTAATTTTCTAAATTCCTAACATGCAATCAAGGACCGGTTGGACATTTCCTTGTGAGAGGACTATGTCAAATTCCAAAACACCTATATCCTAATGATCAAGATCAGAATCACCCTAATTGTTCCTTTATTGCTTTCTGTATTGAGCCTGTATGGCCAAAGAAATGAAGAGAGGATATCACAGAATTTTAATAATGTCCCATTGTCAGAAGTCCTGGAGGTGCTGGAACGAGACTATGGAGCCACGATTTATATAAAACCAGAATGGATCGCAGGAGTAAGGGCATCTGCCGACCTGGAAGATAAAACTGTACTCGATGCACTGTCAATTCTTTTAAGAGGGACGACCCTTTCTGTACAGCAAATCAAGCGTGGGTTCTATGTCATCTTTGACGAAAATGCCGTTCAGGAGCAATCTTACACCGTCAGTGTTAAAGGAACCATTAAGGATGCCAATAATGGTGAAGTGATCATCGGCGCCTCGGTTTTGCTTCCAGAACTGGAATTAGGTACCGTGACAGACGTTAATGGTAATTATTCATTACAGGTCCCTTCAGGAAGCTACCTGCTTCGGGTGAAAGCTGTAGGAAACAGTGAAATCAGTGAGGTCCGGGACTTTACAGAAGATCAAACATTAGATATTGAACTGTTTTCCAAGACCCTGGAACTGGACGATATCGTGATCTCCGGTAGAAGTGCCGACGAAAATATCAGTGATGCCCGTTCAGGACGTGTATCTATGGAGCTTGAAAGTATTCGCAAGCTGCCAGCTTTGATGGGAGAGCCCGATATTTCCCGAATTGTACAATCTTTACCTGGGGTGCAAACCGTTGGTGAGGGAGCCAGAGGATTTAATATTCGAGGAGGAAATATTGATCAAAACCTGGTTCTGATGGACGGCATTCCGATCTATAACTCGTCTCACTTGCTGGGTTTCTTTTCCGTCTTCAATCCGGACCTGGTGAGCAATTTTACCGTATTGAAGGGAAGTATACCTGCAGAATACGGAGGCAAGCTTTCCAGTGTGATTGCCGTCGAAATGTCCAATCCCAATTCGGAAGGTTTTGAGATCTCAGGTGGGGTTGGACCTGTTTCTAATAAACTCTCGGCCAATATCCCAATCACCGAAAAGTTTGCGGTGAGACTGGGAGGCCGATACAGTGATCCGAGTTGGTTGTTGAACAATGTACCGGATAGGGATGTGCGAGCTAGTTCTGCACGATTTTCTGATGGTAATGTCAAATTGCGATATCAGATCAATGAGAAAAATGTAGTTGAATTTACGTCCTACGTAAGTACTGACTTTTACGACCTTGGCAGGGATTCGGCCTATGCTTATGACTCGAAAGCATTTGGTATGAACTGGGTTTCTGACATCAACGATAAATGGTTCACGCAAACCAACGTCTATTTCTCAGACTATGATGCGGAACTTCAGGATGCTACCACCAACCGGCAAGCCATTACTGAGAATGGGATTCAATCTACCGGAATTAAATCCATGGTGGATTATCACCCCAGTGACTACTTCAACATCCGAGCAGGAGTAGAAGCCAAGGCGAGCAAGATTGATCTTGGGCGTCGCAATCCTGACGGAGCAAGTTCTCAGATTGAACAAAAAGTGATTGGTGAGGAAGAATCCATGGAAATGGCTTTGTTCGGGGAAGCCAATGTTCAGTTAAATGAGTCTCTTAATATTACCGGTGGATTGAGACTGTCTAGTTTTAACCGGCTGAATGCTGATCAGGAGTTCATCTTTTCTGAAGAGCAGGCACGATCTGCCTTTTCCATTACGGATACCCTGGATCTTGGATCATTTAAAAATCTCTACAATAATGTTGAACCACGATTTGGTTTCAATTTGAGGGTGAATCAGGAATCTTCGTTGAAAGGGAATTACACCCGATCGGTACAATACGAACATTTGTTTACTAACTCAACGGCCTCTCTTCCGACGGATCAATGGCGAACCAGTAGTGAAACCATTCGCCCGCAGATTGCCAATCAGTTTTCATTGGGTTACTTCCGAAACTTCAACGAAAACTTATGGGAGACTTCCGTGGAGCTTTACTACAAAGATTTTGAAAGATTGAACCTGGTACGAACCGGAGCAAATATTCTTTTAAGGGACGTGCTGGCCGCTGATATTCTGGAGGGAACAGGGCGCTCCGTAGGAGCAGAGTTTTTGATCAGAAAGAACCGTGGAAAGGTGACTGGTTGGTTGAGTTACTTTTACTCCCGAACCAGAAACCAGGTGCAATCGGATTTTCGAGAAGACCGCATCAACAATGGTGAATTCTTTGCGGCTGATTTTGACCGTCCGCATAACCTGAATTTTTCCACTAGCATGAAGCTTAGCAGGCTTTGGACTATGTCTGCCAATTTTGTTTATAATACCGGCAGACCTGTGACGATTCCGGTTTCATCATATGTCGTAGGGGGTGTACGCCTGTTTACCGTAAATGAAAGAAACAATGTGCGTACGCCGGATATTCACCGACTTGATCTTTCATGGACGCTTGAAGGAAACAATAAAAGGAATTCCAGATGGAGAAATAGTTTCACTTTCTCGATATACAATGTTTATGGTCGTGACAATCCATTTTCCGTATTTGCTCAGGCTTTGGACAACACGATACCCAGGACCTTTCGTCTGACGGTTTTTGGCAACCCTATTCCATCATTCACTTATAATTTCCAATTCAAATGAGAAAGGTACTATTCGGTTTTTGCTGTCTGATTTCATGGTCGATTATTGGACAGAATTTACACCTGGACCAGTCGCTGTACCTCTCAGGAGATACGATTCAGGGAGTTGCATATTTCGAGGAAGAAGCATTGGTCCCCTATGCCTATCATTTATCATTATTTGATGCCAAAGGAACAGCCGCTTTTAACAAAGTGATCTGGGTGCCTACTACCGGGATTGAATTCTTTCTTCCTGTTTCTAAAGAAATTGGTACTGGCAAATACACCCTGCAATTGTCCAATTACCAAAATGGCATGATCACACATGCACAGCAGGTTTGGATTGTGAGCGCTGATAATCCAGGGAGTTTAGACTTGAAGCGCAATGCCAATCAGATCGGATCTGTTCTTAAACAGGGAAGTTCTGTTGATGTCGTTTTATTTGAATCAGAGGATACTACAAAATACACTGTTCAGGTTTTACAGGATGGTATCGGAGACAAACCCGCCGAGATATATGCCGGTGAATCCGCCAATATTGAAATCCGACAGAATACGAACATTCAGGTTAACATAAGAGACGAGAAGTTTCGGGTGTACAATATCGGAGATGGCCTTGCCAGTAGTAAAATGTCCCTGGAAACCGAACAAAGCGGCGATGCCTTGAATTTGTCGATAGGGTTTGAAGAACCAATGGCAAATGTTTCTGTATCGGTATCGGATCTGAGTCAAAACCCTGGGAAAAATGCCTTTCCTATCCTACCAGGAGATGTACGACCTACCTGTAAGGATTTGCCAAATCATGCCAGACTAAATGTGGGATTAAAAACCTGGTTAAGGGGATTTCAACTTTCGGGTACGATGACCAGCGTTGAAGATGGAAGTCTCATTGTGGACCAGCGACTGATCATGGCCAACCCACAGGATGAATTCGATCTAAAATATACGGCTACTAATGAACAGGGTCGATTTGGTTTTTATAACCTGGATTTTGAAGGTTTGAAAACACTTTATATCAGCCCGACTGGTGAAAATACGCAAGCCGGTAAATTTGAATTTGCCCCTTCGCGAAGCTATCTGGTTGCTCCTTTTCCCGTGTGTCCCGCTAACTATGAAATCACCTCGGAGGAACTGAATGAGATGGTGCGATTGCGATTGCTGAATCGAAAGGTAGCCGAACGTTTTTTACAGGTTCGGGAGTTACCAGTTCGTAAGCCGATTTACACCCCGATGACCTTTTTCGAGGATGCGGATAATACTATCCTGCTTAGCGATTATGTGGAGTTTGCCACGATGAAAGAAGTGATCAAAGAGATCATTCCTTATGTTTTTGTGACCAAGAAGGGGATTGGTGTCTTTTCAGTAGACCAGAAAAAGTCTTTTCAATTAAAGCCTTTGATCCTGATCAATGGAGTACCTATTCCTTATGAAAACATCATCATGGAATTACAGCCCTCTGAAATTCACTCGGTCCAGGTGCTCAACAAGTTATCAACCATCGCTCCATATGGTAACCTTGCCCTCGGAGGGATTGTGTCTATTGTGATGAAAGATAAATTCAATTTTCCAGAAGAGTTGGAACGTGTGGAGGTGGAAGGTTATTTCAAATCAAAAATGCCAGAGGCACCACAGAAGTTTGCGGGTGTGCCCTATTTTCCATCAGTGCTCCATTGGCAGTCAGGTATTCCTCTTGATCAGAACGGCAATGGTTCTGTGGGTTTTATTGTCCCTGATTACGAAACCAGTATTGGTGTCGAGATCATGGGCTTAACAAATTCAGGACGAGTCATTACCCGATACGAAGTGATCGACCTTACGAAAGATCCAAAGTAACCCACTGAACAACGATGAAATTATCTATCCTTTCTTATTGGAGATCTATTCCTGGTAAGTTGCTTGCACTGGTACTGGTGTTGCAGATAGGCTGTGTGCAGCCTTTTGAGATTGACGAAGGGTCCAATTCCAATCCACAACTGGTTGTAGAAGGATTCGTAAACGATGTGGAAGACGTATTTTCAGTACGATTGAGAACTTCCAGTACTTTCGATGGCGTGGAGGTCAATACTCTGGGTGTGAATGCGCAGGTACAGATCACTAACAGCGCAAATGAAATCACGCACCTGAGAGAGGTATCCCCGGGTTTATACCGTACTGATACGGCTGCATTGCAAGGAAGAGTTGGTGAAGCTTATACGCTGAACATACAATTGGCCAATGGGGAAACGTATACATCTACGACGGAGACTATTCCCCAACCTGTTAATGTCAGTCAGGGGAGGGCTGAAGCAGTTGAGGTTCGCGGTTTAACGGACGACCGTATTCCCTTTGTGGAATTTTCTCACAATGTATTTGCGCAATTGGAGAATACAGAAGAGGATCACTTTGTTCGTGTGGTCACAGCAGGCTGGGCTCGTGTACAGATTGATTATCCTTTGTGTGGAGGATTCGACGGAAGTTCAAATGGTCCTGCCGGATCTACGATTTGTTGGTCACGCCGAAACCCGGTCAATAGTACCATCAATACGGTCACTAATCAGGTAGTGTCAGGTAGTAAATATGAAGTATTGGCGGATAATGTGCCCTTTGATTTTAGAGATGCTTACGTTGCTGATGTATTCGCGAATGCCATGTCTCCGACCGCATTTGCCTACTGGGAATTAGCCAAAACCCAAATTAGCCGGGCCGGAGGCTTGTTTGATCCGCCATTTGCACCTGTTGTGGGTAATATCAGGAATGTGAACGATCCGGATGAGGTAGTATTAGGCTATTTTCATGCGTATGCTCAAACCTCGACCAGGGTGTGTTTTGATAGAGCAGGTATTCCTGGGTTTGTTAATGTTCCCATTATCGATTGTTTGAATACCTGTACGAATTTTTATCGGCCTGCGGTATTTGAACTTCCTTTTGATCTTGAAGAAACTTGTCCCGATCTTTAGTGAATAGCCGCAGGTTTATATACGGTTTCATTTTCGTCCTTTTTGGATGTGTCGAACCCATTACCATTGATTCTATTGAGGAGGCAGAAAGCCAACTAGTGGTTGAGGGATGGATCAATGATGTAGATGAAGTCGTTTTTATCCGGCTAGGTACCAGTACACCGGATGGCGTAGGTGAAAATATACTTGGAGTCGGCGCCATGGTGACCATTGCTGATAATTCGGGTAATGTTGTATTGTTAGATGAAGTATTTCCTGGTTTATATGCCACTGTGTCAGATTCTCTTAGGGGAGTAACCGGTGAAACATATACCCTTAATGTTTTTCTTCAGGATGGGAGGTCCTATGCCTCTGAATCTGTCACGATTCCAATGCCTGTTCAATTCGGTGAAACACGTGATGTACCAATAGAGCGACGAGGATTTACCGATGAAAGAATACCTTTTGTGTCTTACTCAAACGACATTTTTACGGAACTAACGAATACTACTGACGAACATTTTGTGAGGATAGAAACCAGAGGGTGGGCAAATGTTCGTGTTGATTATGATTTAGTGGCTCCAGGCCCTTTGAGCTGCTGGCAGATTAGAGATCCCGTTAATAGAGAGATCACTTTGGCTACAAACACAGGAATTAACCGAGATACTTATGAAATAGAGGTTACTAATGTGCCAGTGGATTCCAGGATGAATTACATCATTGATATTTATGCTAATGCCATGTCCAGAGAAGCTTTTGGCTTCTGGAGCGACGCTCAACGTCAACTTGGACGTGGAGGGGGAGTTTTTGATCCGCCGTTTGCGCCTGTGGTCGGGAATATTCGAAATGTAGATGATCCGGAAGAAGTGGTTCTAGGATATTTTCATGCTTATTCCCGAACCATGACCCGACATTGCTTCTCCAGAGAAGGAATACCTGGAAATTTCGAAATTCCAATCCTACCGCCTAATGTACTCTGTACTGATTTTTATGCACCAGCTGTTTTTGAGTTGCCTTTTGATGATGATGGCCTCTGTCTCTAAACCTGTCAGACTGCTCACTTTGCTGGGCCTGCTACTTACGCAATGTACAGAACCCATTGACCTTGGGAAGAGTTTTAGCGGTGGTCAACTAGTTGTTGAAGGTTGGATCAATGATGTGGATAGTGTTCATGTGGTGACACTTTCTACCAGTTCATTTGATGGTGTTGGCGAGAACACACTGGGAAGGAATGCCCAGGTAACCATCACGGACGTTGCCTTAAACGAGATACACCTTCTGAACGAAGTTTTCCCAGGAAGATATGAAACAGTTCCTGGAGCCCTGAGGGGTGTGGTCGGCCAGTCATACCAGCTAGAAATTACATTGGCCAATGGTAAAACATATGCCTCAGACGCAGTAACCATTCCGGAGCCCGTTCCCATCTTTGATACACAGGTGGAATTGAGAGAAGCACGGGGGGAACTTGATGATGGGACACCTGTAGTACAATATTCCCACGAAGTTTTTGTGGATTTTGAAAACACGGATAATGACCATTATGTGAGGATCGAATCGCAGGGATGGGCAGAATTACTGGTTGATTATGGCCTTTGCGATGAGTTTTTAGGTGGCTTTGGTATACCCGGAGCGTTGAATTGCTGGCAGTTTAGAGCATTCATTGAATCAGACATCAATACAGCTACCAATATTGGCGTGAACGCTGATGTTTACCGTGTGTCGGGAGTAGTGGTGCCATTTGATTTCAGGGCAGGATATGTGACCGAACTATTTGTCAATAGCATGTCCTTAGAAGCGTTTGCTTATTGGGAGTCGGCCCGAACCCAGTTACAAAGAAACGGTGGCATATTTGACCCACCCTTTCCTCCGGTTGTAGGAAATGTGATCAGTACAGATAGTGATACAGCCCCGGCACTAGGCTATTTTCATGCTTATGCTCAATCCTTTGCAAGAACTTGCTTTGATCGAGGGGGTATTCCTGGAATGTTGGGAATACCCATTTTGGATTGTTTGACAACTTGTGAGGATTTCTGGGCTCCCGCACTGTTTGAGCTCCCATTCGATGATGAGACTTGTTTCAATGATGCCGGATAGTTTCATGGAATAACGTTCCATTAACATTTGTTTTGAAGGTCATTAACACAGAACTGTAAGTAGTTGATTCACCTTTGAAATCAAAAAATGCGAACCATACTACCGCTTACTACTTTACTGCTCATTTGTTCATCTGTCCTTGCTCAGGAGGCACATTTTTATGAAAATGGTCGTGGACAAAAACACCTGGCAGGTCCTTTTCCCCTGGAAATTTTAGAAAATGATCCCGCCTATGCTTCGTGGTATTCGGCTTCTTTTGAAAAGTTTGAATTGCGAGATGAAAAGGCGAAATGGGCCAGAAATCTGAAAGATGCAAAAGTTACGATCTACATGGGGACCTGGTGTGGGGATAGTAAAAATTATGTTCCCAAGTTTGTACACGCCTGGACTAAAGCAGGTTTGTCACTGGACCAATTAACATTTGTTGGCCTATATGGCCTGGGCCAAACGGGTAAATACAAACAAGGCCCTAATGCAGAGGAAGATGGACGAATGATTCATCGGGTTCCGACCTTCATTTTTGAGAGAAATAAAAAAGAATTTGCCAGAATCGTAGAAGAACCAGTAAACGACCTTGAAACGGATATCGCTCAAATAGCCCTGGGATTCCCTTCAACTCCCAGCTACCGTGCAGCTAATTATCTGATGGAATATTTCGCATCAAAGGAGGGACCAGAATGGAATACTGATCAGTTTGCCAGGGGGTTGAGGTATCATGTTCAGCGGTCATCAGAATTAAATACGCTCGGGTACGTGTATATGGAAGCAGGGAAACTGGAAGAAGCATTGAAAGTATTTGAACTTAATACGAAACTCTTTCCGCATGAACACAACGTCTACGATAGTTATGCCGAAGCCCTGGCGGAAAGTGGAGATATCGATTTGGCAAGGGATTATTACGAGCGTGTATTACTGTTAGACCGGTTTAATGAACACGCAACAGAACAGATCGCGAAGTTAAGCGAGACCAATAAGTGACCCGTTAAATTTCTAATCGGTTTTGTTAAAAGAAAAAGACTGGTGCCGGAGGCGCCAGTCTTTTCGATAGAGTAGTGTTTATTACAAAGAGACTTTTGACCTGTATTTTTAAAGTCGTCAACTCGTGGACTCTTCTCTACAGGGTTCTATATTATCGTCCGGATTCCTGTCGATGAGGATGTTCAAAGGATCGATTCCAGCCTTAACGGGCTTCTCCGTTACTTTGATCTCCAACTTCGTATCTTGATCTGAGATCAGGTGTTTCTTGAGATAGATGAGTTTCTCTTCTCCTTCTTCATCTTCGGTATAAATTCCGATATCAATCCATTCGCTGAGGGCTACTTCATTGGTATTGCCTACACTATCCGCCTCGAATTTCTTGACATCCAGATCAATGGTAACGACATATTCATCATCACTCACCTTATTGTAGTAAGATTCGTCTGTCTTATTTTCAAAGAGTACGATCTTCTCAAACATATCGGTTACCAGGTTTTGTAAACTATCAGGAGTTACTGCCCGGATGTATCCCATGAAATCAATCGTGGTGGGGTAGCGTCCATTTTGTCTCCCCTGCCAATCAGTAGCCAACCTTTTCAAGGCAGCATTCACACTGTCCTCTCCGATGTAGTCCTGCAGCGCATACATAATGTTGGCTCCTTTACCGTAGTGGATGTACTGCTGATTTTCGGCTAATGCCAAAGGCAATTCCTTTTTCTGCTCACTGTTCCTTCCACTCAGGTATCGGTTTAATTCTTCTTTCAGAAACTCTTGCATGTGCTCTCTCGGATACTCATGCTTCATGACCATTAAAGCGGAGTATTGTGACAAAGTTTCAGACAATACCTGACTTCCCTGTACGTCAGCGGCAATCACCTGATGGGCCCACCATTGGTGTGCGATCTCATGCGCAGTGACGAAATATGCGACATCAACATCATCCTCTTCTTCGATCTTCAACATGAAGCCGATGGCCTCAGAGAATGGGACTGTGTTCGCGAAGGATTGCGCAAAGGAACTGTATCTCGGGAATTCCAGAATACGCATCTGGCGGTACTGATACGGACTGAAGTTTTCAGAGAAGTAAGTGAAAGAGTTTTTAAGTCCCTTCATCATACTTTCCAGATTGTATTCATGTCCTTCGTGGTAGTAGATCTCGAGGTTAATATCCTGCGTAGTAGCCGAATCGATATTGATCGTGGTTTTATCCCGCATGACTTCATATCGAGCAGAGACGATATTGAAGAATGGAAGCATGGGCTTATCCATTTTGTAATGGAAATATTTGCGATCATTCTCCATCCATTCGCGTTGTAGGTATCCTGGAGCTACGGCCGTCTGATCTTTTTCAGTGCCAATGATGATCTCGAAATTGATGCCATGACTGTCGTCCGAAATGAAGTTCCTGCTCAAACCGCGTTTGTTACTTCTGGGTGGGAGGCGTTCCTTCGGCTCCAGATCATTGTCTTTTCGAGTATTGTCAGAAGCCAGTTCTGACCCGGCATTGTACCCGATTTGGGGGAATGAAATATTATTCAGAAAGGTACCATTGAATACGATACCGGTATTACTACCTGATTCTTTGAATCCGGACGAGGTAAACTCTTGTTTAAAACTGAATTTCATAGAGTCGCCCGGCTGAAGTGGCTCTTCCAGATCATAAATCAGGTACTTGAACTTTTCATCATTCAGGGCAACCAAGGATTCCTTGTCCAGGGTCAAATACTCGTGTTTATAATCGTCACTGAAATCCAATTGGATATGCAGACTGTCGATCGGATGATCTTCCATGTTCACCAGTATGTAGTATCCTTCCACGCTGTAGTTTCTATCCATCGGATACAACTCCACCTGGAAATTCATGTCGGTGACTTTTGGCTGGGGTACGTGTTCGTACTTTTTGTAAGTACGTTCATAGTCAGCCTGGAAAGCTTCTATTTCCTCGGAGTTGGCATATGTATTCAATACATTGGTATTGTAATAGATGTAGCAACCAGACAATCCAAATACCATAAATGCGGTGATCCCGAAGGTGATCAGAGGTCGCTGCAGTCTCAAAAGACCAACTTTCCAACGCCATTTCATGGCGGCTTCCGATCCACGTACCGCGAACATGACTGAAACCGCGAATAAGAAGATGGAGAAGGCCAACCAGTAAAGGTCAAACCAACTGAATCCGGTTACAAAGTGACCAAAGCCATTCATTTCAGAGTACGTACCCAGGCTGGCGCTGCCAAACTGGAAGAGGCTGTGTTCCAGACCAAGTGAATCCAGAACTCCCATGGTAATGAAGAACAAGATCAATAGCGCGTGTCCCAGGAATTTGTTATTGACCATCACCTGAATAAAGAAAGCCAACAGTGTGAACAACACCAGAAAGCTGAAGGTCTCGGTAAACATGGCTGTGAAATACAGGTCCAAACGGAATTCGTAGAAACCTTTGAATGCCTGCACAACTACACCAAAGAATATCAACAGGATCGTAAGTGAAACGTAAACCAGGATCAATCCCAGAAACTTACTGATCAAACTGACAAAATCAGGTGAAGGAAGAGAATCCTGGATGAGGTTGATCTTGACATCTCTTTCTCGCCAGATCAATTCTCCAGAGTAGAATACGACAATGATGATAAAGAAAAGCGAAAAGGCTCCCTGTATCAATTGCAGTATGAGATAAGTCGTAGGGTACGTATAAGTTCCAAAAACCCTACCAATAAAGAATGAATTGATGATGAGAATAACGAATCCAAACAAGGCTATGGCCTGGAAAGGAATGCCTTTTAAGACAAACCAGAAGTAGAATTTGGCCTGGGTCCAGATTTGTAGAAAATAAGTCCCGAGCCCCAGGTTTTGACCAACTTTTGGCAACTCGATCGCCGTGTTGGAAACATCTTCAGCTTCTTTATTTTTCTTTTTGAACCAACTATTTCTCACCACGTTGAAACTGAATGCGAAATAGCCGATAATGGCAAAGATGATCCCTACCCCAATCCATAACAAGCGGTTTTGCAGTACTACTCCCTCGATAGGGATGACCTGAGCGTTTTGCTCCGCTACTGTCCAGTATTGGGTTGTATTGTTAATCGTTGTGAGGGCAAATGGATCCAGGATAGCCGCAATGTTTTGATTATCAACTTCACTGGTCAATGTCAGTGCGATTTGATAAAAGACAAACAGGATCATCCACTGAACATAAACGATCAGCATTTTACGTGATAGTGCTCCCGTGAAGAAGAAAAGTACTCCTGTAAAAAACAGGTTAGGGATCACAAAATAGAGGAATGGATGAAAATAGGTCCACGAGTTAAACGGCAATACTTTGTCCGGTTCGCTGAATTGCTGAATAATGTCACCAATCATAAACCCGAAAGGGACACCCATGAAAATGAGTACAACGACTAAATAAGAACCTAGAAATCGTCCCAGAAGATAATCCAGTTTAGTGATGGGTGTAGTGAACATCATGGATTCCGTTCCATGTTCAAAATCACGCAGGATGCTCACGCCCATTACCGCAGACGTGATCATGGCCATAGCAGCTGTCAGGATCCCCATCATAGTTGCCACGGTTGCTGGCGAGTTTTCTTTAACCAGCCCGGAAGCGCCACCGATCTGAATGACATCTGTTGACATGGTCACAGCGGCCATGATAAGCAAGATGCCAAAGTAGATGTAGGTTGCCGGTCGCTTCTTTCTGTACTCTAACTCGAATTTGAATATTTGATACCACATAGTATTCAAGGTTATAGTAGACAATTAAGCAGCAGACAAAGCAGCTTCCTGCTTAGCGAAAATTTGAGAAAAGTAAACGTCTTCCAGATCGGCAGCGACACTTTCGAATGACGGATCAGGCTGTTCATCAGAGAACACGTGAATCTGAGGTTTACCAGCAATCAATCGATCAGAGATCACATTGAAATTGTTGCGATAATCCTCTAATTCCGATTTATTAATGGTTTTACTCCAGACTTTGCCTTCGATATCAGCAATGGTTTGCAGAGGATTACCTTTTAATAATACTTCGCCTTTATTGATGATGGCCATGTTGGTACACAATTCCACCACATCTTCCACGATGTGTGTGGAGAGGATCACTACCGTGTTTTCTCCTATTTCACTAAGAAGATTCAGAAACCTGTTTCTTTCTGCAGGGTCAAGACCAGCGGTAGGCTCATCCACGATGATCAATTTAGGAGAAGAAAGCAACGCCTGAGCAATCCCAAATCTTTGCTTCATACCCCCGGAATAGCCCCCGAGGTTCTTTCTTCTGGCTTGCCAAAGGTTTGTTTTGTGCAATAAAGCGTGAACCAACTCCCTTCTTTCCTTTTTATTAGAAATGCCTTTCAAAACCGCCAGGTGATCCAGCAACACTTCGGCCGATACCTTAGGGTACACGCCAAATTCCTGAGGCAAGTAACCCAGGATCTTACGGACTTCATCTTTTTGTTTAAGTACATCCAACTCACCCAATGTGATGGAACCTGTGTCTGGCTCCTGCAGGGTAGCGATGGTTCGCATCAGAGATGATTTTCCGGCGCCATTGGGCCCGAGTAGGCCAAACATGCCCACTGGGATTTCAAGATTGACGTCTTTAAGCGCCTGTACCCCGTTGCCGTAGGTTTTTGATAGATTTTGAATGGAAAGTTTCATTTCTTTTTAGAGGTTAACTTATTCTTCTTCAATTTCAGTGGCCTTTTCTTCGATACTCTCTGGAACCAGTGTATTCACACTTTCCCACGAAAGGCCATCTTCCGGTTTGATCTGTTCTTTCATTTCTTCATCGGGATCAAAACGGTTTTCTTTTAAAATGGGAGCGTTTATGATGTCCAGCTTATGGATAGAAAGCAAGTGCTGGAATTCGAAATTCGACCGCTCATTTTTTGCCAACATGTATCGTTTGGTCAGGCCTATGTTTGCCTGTGTAAAGAAATTTTCAGGATACCATTTATCACCTTTCAATTGATAGCGGATCGTCTGTTTAAATCTGGGTTCATTGATTGCCAGCCCAAATGCGAAAAGGAAGGGTCTTGCCCATGCTGGAACAACGATCTTCCCGGAGGATTCTATGGCTACGATGGCGTCCGTATCATAGTCGAAAAAGATCTTGCCTTGTAATTTGACATGATCCACCTTGCCCTTACTTTTAAAAGACACAATGAGTAATTGACGGCCAAGGTAACTGGCCGCACCAGCGTATTCGAATTTGTATTTTTTAAGTTTGGTTGTGTCCAGATAGTCTTCCGACGAACTTACCGGGTCATCGGATAAGATACCGGCCGGACCCCCGAATGATGCCTGAATCAGTTCGCCACCCTCGTCAGGTTCATAGGCTTCGCCTTTCTTCTCAGCTTTTTTGCGTTTTTTGGCTTCCTTCTTGTTTCGCTTTCTCAGCATAAAAGCTAGTTCCGCAGGATCATCCACCTCATTGTAAAGCAAAAGCCTGTGTTGGGTAGAATCACCCTGGACGTAGTTTGGGTAGTGACTTTTAAAGAAACCTTCCGTGTATTTCAGCGGGTTGCCATTTTCAGCAAATTTCTCGCGATAGTAGGCCTGTGTCTGGAAAGGCTCATTGGCATAGTTCTCCGGAATCTTTGAAACAGCCAGTTTGACATAATCCGCCGGCGAAAGAGGCCTTATGACGAGTTCTTTTAATTCAATGGTGGAGCTTTTGAGTTTGATGTCGAGTCGGTTTCCTTTAATGTCGGCCAGCGCGATCTCAAACGGATCATAACCAATGAAATTGGCAATTAAGGGGTGATTTGATCTTTTGGGAATCCGGAAATTGTAAATTCCCTGTGAGTTGGAGACGGTACCAATTGACGTTCCTTTTAAACTAACTGTAGCAAAAGGTAATGCTTCTCCTGTAGAGGCATCGTAGATGGTGCCCGAAAGTAATCTGGTGTCCTGGGCGACCAAACCTATGGACACCAGATAGAAAAATAAGCAAAATGTGTTTTTGACCTTTGGCATTTTTACTAATAGCATTTGATGATTTAGTCAAATGATGAAACTAATGTAGATATCGTTGCACAGTCCAAAAAAAGGAATGGATGAACCTCTGAAAGTAATCTACCAACACCCCTTTTTATCCTTTCAAAGGATTAGCCGGTTCATCGGACCCGTTGGTAGAGTCAATCGGAGTATTGGTCGAGAAGCTTTGCAGGTTTTCGACCCGGATCGAAAAGCCACGTACATTTGGTAAATGGCAAATCGATTAGAAAACATCAGGGACCGCCTTTTTTCCAGGCTAAATCGACAAACGGGGATCTATCACATTTTGTGGTGGGCATTCTATTTTGTGATGATTGGCATGGTCATGGTGAATGTTGATGAAATGCAGCTTCACGAATACCTGGGGTGGCTTGTGATCAATGTCCCTGTCAAGCTTGCTATCTTTTATACTTTTTATTCATACCTGATCCCTAATTGGTTGGGAAGAAAGACCTGGTGGTTTGTGGGCACGGTGGTGCTGCTATTATTGGTCTACCCACCCTTAAAATATGGTTTTGATAGCCTTTTTGCCATCAAATCGCTGCCCACCGTACAGTTCAACCTTGATGATAGTAGTGAATATCTTCATTGGCAGGAACTGGCTCGTCGATTCAATACGATTTTAGGGCTGGTTCCATTCTCTATTGCGGTGCGTATTACCGCGGACTGGTTCAAGAATCAGCAAATGCAGAAGGAATTGGAACGTCGAAAATTACAGGGAGAACTGGACCTTTTGAGAAATCAGGTAAATCCTCACTTTTTGTTCAATGTGTTGAACAGCATCGATTCCCTTATCTACAAGGTATCGCCCGAAGGATCTGAGGCAGTTCATAAGTTATCGGCTATTATGCGTTACATGCTTTATGAAAGCAACGCTAATCATGTACTGCTAAACAGCGAGATTGAATACCTGTCTAGCTATTTTGATTTGCAACGTATTCGAATGAAGGCGACCGATGAAGTCAATTTTAAATGTTCGGGTCAGATTGCCGGCCAGAAAATAGCGCCGATGCTTTTTATCGTGTTTGTCGAAAATGCCTTCAAACACGCCAATATCATCGATGGCCGCCGGGTCATAGAAGTATCCATTGAAGTTGAAGATTCGTTACTGCGATTCAGTTGCCGAAACTCATATGACCCGAACATTCAGGAACAAAAAGATCAAGTCGGCGGTATTGGACTCAAGAACGTGGAAAGAAGACTGGATTTGTTGTATGAAAACCGATATGCGTTGAATTCTCATGTGGCAAATGGATTCTATACCGTATCGCTTAACGTAAATTTGGAAGAACCGGAGATACCTAAAACCAAGTAAGAATGAAATTGACCTGTATTGCTGTTGACGATGAGCCGCTGGCGCTGGAAAAGATTGTAGACTATATCGAACAAGTACCTTTTTTGGAACTTAAAGGCAAGTTTGATGATGGGATGGAAGTGTTGTCCTTTCTTCAAGATGAGCAGGTAGACTTGTTGTTTTTGGATATTCAAATGCCACAATTGCTGGGAACACAATTGGTGCAGGTACTCAAACAAAAGCCTCAGATCATCTTTACTACCGCTTATAGTGAATATGCAATGGAAGGCTACGAGCTGGACATTACGGACTATCTACTAAAACCGATCTCTTTTGGGCGGTTTCTGAAATCCAGCCAAAAGGCGTTGGAGCGGGCTTCTAACGGGAAGACGAGCAAATCCGAGAACACTGCACCCAAAGTGGAACAGAATGATTTCATTTTCGTCAAGACGGAATTTAAATGGCAACAGATCGCTTTGAAAGACATTCAATACATCGAAGGGATGAAGGATTATCTGGCGATTCATACAACAGAAGAACGAGTGCTGACACTTATGTCCTTCAATGACCTGCTGGATAAATTGCCGGCGAAAAATTTCATCCGAATTCACAAATCATTTGTAGTTGCGATCGATAAGATCAAAGAGATTGAAAAGGCCCGTGTGATTATAGGTGAGGTGCCATTACCTATCGGCGAGACTTACAAACAAGCATTCATGAACCGGCTTAAGAGTGCTGGGTGGATGTAATTTGCTTTTCATTATTTTAACATCAATTTCATTTGATCTTCATTGAAATATTTTCCTTCCCACTTGATGGCTTTTTCTTCTGAAGCAAATGTCCTGAAGCCGAATTTTTCGTAAAGTGTTTTTGCGTGCTTGTTCGTGGGAATCACCGTTAAAGTGAGCTGTTCCAGATCGGGAATCTGCCGGGCTCTGTCAATGACTTGTTGAATTAATTTCCTGGCAATTCCCATTTGCCTGTATTCACGATCTACGTAGATCCTGAAAAGGATGCCTTTATGTCTTAGTTTCCGCCGTGACGCTCCATCTCTTTTGAAACTCGCAATGCCAACAAGCTTTCCGTTATGGCGGGCCCCGAGGGTAAAATTGTCAATTTGTCCTAGTGTTGGGAAAGGGGCGGACTGTTCGTCTTCCGGGGCAATGCGGAAGCAATCTGAATCAGATTTTAACCCCCTCATGAGCAATGACTTGTAATGCTCAGACTGATCAGCCTTCAATTCAGTGATTTCAATCTGCACCTATCGTAAGATCTAATTAGTATACGTAGAGATTGTAGGTCTTTTTCTTCCGATCCAGGAAGCTGACATATTTATCACCTTCGTGTTCGAAGGCGTAAACGTATCGTCCTTTGATGTCTTTTTCTTTGAACCAATCGTCAAAAGAATTTTCTTCAAGTGTTTTGATTGTATCGTCCATCCACTCGAAATCCTTTGAAAGCTTGGTTTGGATATAAGAAGACCGGCCGGGCTGCCTTCCGGATAACTTGCTGGTATATGGGTTGGTTAAGGGTTGCTTTAACTCTTCGTAGCTTCCGAGTGTGATCAAATAGTGGTCTCCCATATCTGTTGCGACAATTCCAACATTGCGATTCGCCAGCACCCTCAGGAAATCCCGTGGGGTATTTCTGTAGAAGCTGGAGCTGGTGAAAATGGTTTCTCCGCTTGGTAGTTCGTTCGTGAATGGAATTTCTTTCATTTCGGACGTAAAGCGATTTTCAAACAATATTTTAGCGTCATCTACCTTTTTGACGTATAAAAATACTTCCTTGCCCGAGGAGCGCGCGACAAACTGAAGGCCATTCTGAATAAATGAGTTTGAATTATTGGTGTACCCCTTGTTCTTTAATTTGACATATGGAATCACTTTTTCTGTATAGATCGCGCTATCCATATCCAGCGAAATGAGTTCCGTTCCCAGGTTGCTTTCGAAAGTGATATCCAGGGTTTCTTCCCGAACATAAGCTTTGATCTTTTTACTGGCCAGGGAAAGGTCCGTCGGAATATCGTCATAGATGACACCAACATCCATTGGTTTCGGGTCACTGAAGACTTTGAACATGTCGTGGAGATCCCGGTATTCATCTACTCGATACAGGTACCTTTTGATATTCTTTGGAGTAAGGATCTTGTAAAGTTTCAGAACACTGCTTTTCCGGGTGGCCGAGGCCATGTAGAAAACCCCGTCTTTGATGAAGTGGAACAGATACTCATCTCTTTTGTCCAGATCAAAAGGCAGTTGTCCTCTCCGTACGCCCCGGGCGCGCATGTTGAAAAGGAGATACCCAGGGATTGTGATGTTGTAGTTGGTGTAATACCCGTAAATGACCCCATCAACGGCGGTAAAGCCCAGTAATTCGTTCAGGTAAAATTTTTCTTGCTTTATGCCGATCTTGAACGTCTTGTTAAACTGGACTTTCATGGAATCGTTCAAAACGAATACATCCACTTCATCGTATGCAACTCGCAGCAGGTAGGACTGATTGAGCGTTCGATCTTTCACGTAGTGTGAAGAGAATTCTTTATTGGAGTTTTCAATTGGAATTTCGAAAACCTTTTCCTGAGCGGAAACCAGAGCAACCGATAAGAGGCAGCTTAATGAAAAAATGGCAAGTCGGTGAAACATAGAACTAAAGTCCTTCTTCAAATCTGTCGAAAAATCACAAGAATCGGAAATGTAAATAGTAGACATTTGGAGGACTCAAAATCTCCTCTTGCGGCGATTGAGGAATGTAGCGTCCTTGTAGGTTTTTGTTTTATAGTACTTTGGTACGGTATCTAGTCGAATATGTAGCCAAATGACCCCAAGGCCTGCAGTAGAGAGCCAAATGGTTTTTCCTTTGTGTAACTCTTCGAGGATGCTGCAGGCTACCGCATTGAACAAATCACTGATTTGAATAGTAGGTGCAAAGTTGAGGAATGCACCAAAGTGCTTGTAATTTTCTTCATGGGATTTCAGTGTCGGGACTACCAATCGAGCATTTCGTCCGAGGTTATCGAAAACTGCCACGGATTCATCTCTTTGCAAATAGGCAGAAAAAGAGGTGGTGTCCACAGTCCGGTGATTAAAATGATCGGTTTTGACTAACATGCATTCATAAGGCAGATGCACGATTTCTTCTGTCAATGCGGGATGCTCCCAATAAAACTGGTCAAACCCCAGGTTTTTGATCCCAGACAGATAATGCTCAATATGTTCGGTGGATTGCCACAGGTGAAAGATCTCATTGAAAGAAAGTTTTGATCCGTTACGGGTAAATTGGCATCGGGCTCCCTGTTCATTTTTTGCCAAAATATCTAGTTCAAAAGCCATTTATGTAGGTTTTTAGAAGGTTTTTAGTGAGCAACATACGAATAGGATGATTCATAAACATCCGTAAAATGAAGTAAACTGTGCATGAAATGTCGAAGGATCACCCGTAATAAGCCAAATTTTCATATATTTACGGTACTGTAGCCGCTCGGCTACAGCCTTTAGTTGTTTTGGGAGCAATCTGATTTTTATCGGATTGCTCTTTTTTTTTACCCTTTTGCCTGGTTGTAAGGCCGATAAAATGGATCAATCGGAAAATCTGTGGAGTAATGACATTATTCTAATGATCCTCAGTTAATTAAGTTAATGAGTTATTATGTTCTGTATGGTCAAGAGGACTTAAGCGCCGCTCTGGTGAGCGATTTTGAAACTGAATATGGATTTAACTTCCAAACCAGACCCAATTGGTCAATAGAATATTTTGTTACTGCCCCCTGAAAAATTGCTTGATCCATCAATCGGTAAATCTGGGGAGGAATATAACTCTCCATTGAACCAAAGAGATTTGAGTTAATCAGTTATTAATCGATCCGCGCAGAAAGGACTTAAATGCTGTTCTCAATCTTCGGAGATACGATTCAAAAACATTTTCATTCGCTCCTGAATAGTATCCCTATCCAACCAAAAAGCCCTGGAGTAGATTCTTGAATAAGGCCATTTTTTGTCAACCAGCAGGTTTGGGAAATAAACAAAAGCATCTTTTACCGAAGGGCTGTCATGGAATACTTCATCATCGGTAAGTATAATACCCCTGTTTTTTGAGTTTTGGGAAATAGTGAGGTCCGAAAACTGATAGGTTTTCTGCAAGTTGAGAGATGGGAATCCGTGGAATTGGGGTAATTGCAACCGGTTTCGCAGGTACCAACGATCCTCATGTTGCTCAAACGTTGTAACACCAGGTATCCAATTCTTATTGCTCACGGCCCAGGCATGCTCAAGGAACTTCTTGAACAATAGTGGGCCAGGGTTTTTTGTGTCTTCCGCCCGGATTTGAGCAGGAAGAATGCTGGAGATGACATAAATCTTTTCTCGTGCGCGGGTTACCGCTACATTGAGTCGGTTTTCTCCGCCCTGTTGATTGAGTGGTCCAAATCGCATTTGCAATTTGCCCTTTTTGTCAGGAGCGTAGGCCGTGCTGAAAATGATCACATCTCTTTCATCTCCCTGAATGTTTTCTATGTTCTTTACGATCAGCTTGTCCGGTAAAGCTTGTTTCAATTCAATCGCGCGCGCTTCCAGCAGATCCAGGATATGCCCTTGTTGTCGGGCATTGAAAGTGACTACTCCTATCGATAACTTGGGATCAGATTTTTGGAGTTCAAAGATCAGGTCGACCACCTGTGAGGCCTCCGAATCGTTAATGTTATTTTCCCAAATCCCATCATCTACTTTCAAGTAGGCAATGGCCGGTTCTGCGTGATTCAGTGCTTCAAAAGAAGGTAGCATATGTAACCTTCCATCGTAGAAGTGCTGATTGGAGAAATCGATTAATTCCAGCGACTGACTTCTATAATGACCAGCAAGACTGGTGTCCGGCAAAAATTGCTGTGCAAGGTCCAATAGCGAGTCAATATCTAATTCGGGTAGATCTTCTGAGTTTTCATCTTCCCAGCGCACCCTGTACATGTCAAAAGGCTTCAATTGCTTGCTATCTCCTGCTATAACGACCTGTTTCCCTCGATAAAGTGCAGGAATGGCTTTTTCTGCAAAGCACTGAGAGGCTTCATCGAAGATTACCAGATCGAACATCTCCTGCATTGGAAAGATCGCTGAGGCAGATTCAGGTGAAGCCATCCAACATGGTAGTAGTTTGAACAACTCTTCACTGAAATTGGTAACTACACGTCTGATGGGCCATATACGGCGTTTTTTAGTTACCTGGTGGTAAAGGTCGCGATAAGTGACCAGGTTATTGAGCCGATTATATTCCAGATCCTCGTAGGTGCGTTCCCGGGATTTTAGTAGCAAAATGTCTGAACTTACCTGCTTCTTATCTTCTACAGCATCTTTCAGCGTCTTCTCAAGTGTTTCCAGGTGATGGGAAGAAACGGCACGAAGGATCGGATATTTGGTTTCTATGTGGTCAATCCACGCCAGAGCCAGGCTGTTATTGAAAATCACCATGATCGTCTCGGGATTGAGATCATCCTGCGAAGCTTCCAACAGGTCTTCAATGATCTTGGTCTCCACCTGAGTGAAACCATCTCTTAGTCCATGGTAGTCGTAGATTTTATCGAAATCCTTATTGAGGGACTTTACTGCTTCATCTGGGGAAATCTTTTTTAAGGTCAGCGATCTGATTTGCTGTTCAGACAGATAGCTTCCCCATCGGGCCCTGGCTACTGGAATTTCTTTCACCAGGGATTGCAATTGACTCAGGGTTTCTAATTGCGATTTTCGGTCATTTTTATGAAAAGGAATGAGTGATTCCAGTGGTCGCAATTGGTCTAGCAGCTCGTAGGTATTCAACGCCAGTTTTTGATAGAAAAACCAGTTCTGTGTTTCCGTCTTCTTCAGACTGGTAGGGAAATCACTCAACCACTTGACTTGCGTCAATTCAGATAGTACATGTTCGTAGTTGAGGCGATTATCGATTTTATCCAGCAAAACCTGAAATCCTTCGCGATTGGCTTTCAATTCGTTGGCATGTAAGACCTGACGAATGAAATTTCTATCAGCGGAGAAGAGTTTCCATCGAAGCCAGCTCAAGACCCCCTTGCGTGCGTTGATGGCATGTTCCAAGGCTTCCTGAAACTTTCCCAATTTCTCAGCCTTCAGTGAACTCTCAGGGCCGTAACCCTTAAAGCACTGCATCATTCTTCGCTCCTCTTCCGCCAGCCATTCAGATTTAGAAATAGGCGCTTCGGTTACGATGTGCTGAAAATAACGGTAAGCCCGTTCATTGTCCAGGTTTGAGATCAGTCGTTCAAGTTCCTCTGGTTTATCTGCCAGTAACTGAGCGGATTCAAAGTCCACAGGTTTGTGAATGATGTCATGTGCTTTTTGCTCAATTTCTTCGGAATACTTGATTACTTCAGTAACCGTATTGCGGATATTGACCAAATCGCTCACCGAATGTTGAGCGAAGGATTTTCCTCCAATCCAGAAGTGCTTCTTGCCCTCGAATTCCCTATAATACCTCAGGTATCGAGATAACCGATCCTTGAATGCCTCGACTTCATGGTAATGGAACGATCGATATTCCTGGTTGAGGGGAATGGCCAGGGTAGTGGGGTCTGAACTGAGATACAGTTCTTTGATGGATTTTCCGCACTCCGATTCATCGAAGAGCATGGTTTTAAATTCTTCTAACTCCTCTACACTTTGGTCAATTTTCCGACTTGCCTGTTGAAACGACCTTTCCAGTTGGATCGCATCAAGGCTGTTATTTTTTTGCTTGTACTCGTCAATTCGATCGATCTGTGTAGCGATCTGATGAAAGATATCTTTCCGGTCATTTTTAAAGTCATGGACCAGGCCGATGGAATTGTGCAGGTCTTTACTTTTGAGGCGTTCATACACCACATCCAACGCCGCCTTCTTTTGACAGACCAGTAAAATGTTCTTGCCTCGGGCGATGTAGTCACATATAAGATTGGAGATCAGTTGTGACTTGCCCGTGCCGGGTGGTCCTTGCACGATCATTGAATTCCCCTTTTTGATCAGACCCAGAGCTCTTTCCTGATAAGCATCCAGTTCGAACGGGGTGAACGTATTTTCTTCTAATAACCGGTCAGAGAATCGGGTGTCTCCTTCATCTTCCAGGTCTTCCCGCTGACGCTGGAAAAAGAAATCTTCCAGGTCCTTGATTTTTTCATTTTCGATCAGGTTGATGTAATCCGGGACCAAATAGGATCCGGCTTGCGGGAAGATGCCCAATACGGCTTCTGGAAAGAGTTTTAAGCTCCCGGTCTTTTCCTGTGCTTCATAATCTGACCGTTTGAAGTCTTTAAATGATTTGAGTTCATCGATGAAATTGTCCTGATTGAAATTGATCTCCAGGTTACTGTTTTTGAGTAGTTCGTATAGCTGGGTTCTGAATACCGTGGAATCCCGATCAAAATCATTGAAAGTTGTTTCAAGTAGCTCCTCATCTAAAGGGGTTTGATTGAAGAAGGAGTAGGCTAATAAGAAGGATTTATTGAAGGTGATATTGACGTCTTTTCTTAGTTTCAGTGACCATAGGTTGTTTTTGTTGATCAGTTCAATGGGGAAAAATAAAAGCGGTCCCCGAACCAGTGTGTCATCGGAAAATTTACCACGGACAAAGGGCCAGCCGATGTACAGGTCTTTAGCGCCTCGTTCTTCAAAGATGAATTTGTCGATTCTTTCGAGTTTTTTCAGCCTTTTCCCATGGCGATTGGCGTCTGCGTCTCTGCTATCAATTTCCTGGGTAAGGTCAATGGTGTTGTCATGAGAAATGAGTTTCCTGAGGATTTCGAAGCTGGGTTCATTCAGTACGAAATTGTAATCATGCAGATCGATGCATTGCTCGGAAACCAGTCTCATCAAAAGCAAGGATCGATTGCTCCCGGAAAGATTGGTCAGTCGCCTTAGGTAGGATTGGAGAATTTGATGCATGAAGCAGCTATGGTTCCACAGAAATATAGGGAGATATTTTCTGATAAAGACTATCGTCGATGATCTTTATATTGAGGAGCTCCTCTGCATCTGTGAACGTGCCATGCTGTTTACGATAGTTTACAATCACTTTTGCCTGATTCCATGTGATGTAGGGGTGTTCGGCCAAATCTTTTAAAGCTTCAGAATTGATTGGTAATTTCTGAGTTGGTGCACCGATAAAAGTGTGGTCTTTGAGCAAGTTCAATACCGATGGAGTCATTCGGTAGACTTCATTCAGTTGTGTCATGGAGTAGAAGCCGCCGAGTTTTTGACGATAATTCAGGATGTTTTTGGCATAAAAAGGACCAATACCACGGATTTTTTGCAATTCTTCATCCGAAGCCATATTCAGATCCATCCAAAGTTTTGGTGGTTTATTGGTCGGATCAGTTTTTTCCTCCTTTGCCGTTTTGGTATAGGCAAGTGTTTCATTCTTTCGAGGAGGCGTAATGGATATATAAGGAATCAGTTTTTCTACCAGCAGAGAATCAATGCCAAAGATTTTCTGAAGATCTTTTGTGGTCCTGAAATTTCCTCCTGCCTCCCGATATTTAATGATCCTTGAGGCGATGTAAGGTTTAAATCCTAATTTCTGCAGATCGGAATCAGAAGCAAGATTAGGGTCAAAGCGGAATGGTTCAAACTTCGGAGCAGTTTTCTTTTTAGTTTTAGGAATCTCTTTCTTCTTCAGGCTGTTGTCTATTTCCACGAGCCATTCGCTGAGTAACTGCTGATCCTGCTTCGTGGTGGATACAGGTTTGTGAGAGTATCGCACATATGCCCTGGGCATAATGGCGCCCATAAGAACGATACCGAGAAGTATGATCGTTGCTTGAGCTTCTGTTTTGTTAAACCCAATCAGATTAATGATGTATACCCTAAAGCGTTTCATGTAGTTGTCGGCTTAAATATAGGTCAGGCAACCAAAATGGAAAAATTGCCGTCAAGGGAGAAGAATACTGGGAAACTATCGTGGCATTAAAACATTGAATTTTTTAATTTTGCAGACGTTCTAATTGAAATGCATCAAACTTTCCGCGCTTTAGGTATTTCTTACAAGTCTGCTCCTGTTGAATTAAGGGAGCAAGTAACACTCGAAGAAGAGTCCAATCGCAAGTTTTTGAAGCGTCTTAGTGAAACGCTTGGACTTAGCGAGGCGATCATTATATCTACTTGTAATCGCACTGAAATCTATTACAGTGCTGAGCAAAATAGGGATGAAGACATTCTTTCCTTGTTGAGTTTAGAAAAAGATTTATCCCGCTTTGAAGGTTTTAGAACGCATTTCAAATCTTTTTCTGAAGCGGAAGCCATTGATCAATTGTATCGGGTATCCCTTGGTCTGGAATCCAAAGTGTTGGGTGATATTCAGATCTCAAATCAGGTCAAAAAAGCGTATCAATATGCTGCAGACGAAGAAATGGCCGGTCCTTTTCTTCATCGACTGATGCACTCCATTTTCTATGCAAATAAGCGAGTTGTACAGGAAACCGCATTTAGGGATGGAACAGCCTCAACATCATATGCTGCAGTAGAGTTGGTCAAACAGGTGATCCCCAACTTTGAAGCGCCTAAGGTATTAGTACTGGGATTGGGCGAGATTGGCGAAAACATTGCTGAGAACCTTGAAGGAGTGGATGCAGAAGTTTTCCTTGCGAATAGAACCCATTCTAAAGCGGAGACCCTGGCCTCAAGGCTAGGTTATCAGGCTATTTCGCTGGAGGAGGCGTTAAATAACGTAAATGATTTTGATGCCATTATCTCTACAGTTGCGGTAGATGAGCCTATTATTACCAAAGGGCATTTAGGCAGTGAGTTATCCGGTCAAAAACTGGTAATTGACTTGTCTGTTCCTCGAAGCGTGGAGCCCGAGGTGGAAGAACTTCCGCATGTCTTGCTCTACAATGTTGATCTGATTGAAGAAAAAACAACACAAACGTTACAGGAACGACAAAATGCCATTCCTTCTGTGGAGCGTATCTTAGCTGATTCTGTCAATGAGTTCCATAATTGGGCACAGGAAATGGAGGTGTCGCCCACCATCCAAAAACTGAAGAATGCCCTGGAGGAAATTCGTCAGAAAGAGATCGCAAAATACATGAAGAAGGCTTCTGAGTCTGAATTGAAGCTATTAGATTCTGCGACAAAAGGAATCATTCAAAAAGTGATGCGATTACCTGTGCTGCAATTGAAAGCCGCATGTAAGAGAGGTGAAGCAGACGCCTTGGTAGAAAGCCTTAACGACCTCTTCAATCTGGAGCAGGAAGAGGTAACGAATTCCTGATATTTATTCCCATTCGTAAAAAATACGGTTCGTCCTGTGCGTGCCTGATTAAATTTGGCTCAGATTTTTAATGAAGGCAGACATCAGCAGGCTCAATCTCACTTTTATTATCTTTTTCTTACTATGCTCATCTTTTCTTCAAGGCCAATCTGAGCATGAAGTATTTCAGGAAAAGGGTCGTTTCGGACTAAAAAGCGCTTACGGTGATATTTTAATCAATCCGAAATTCCAGGGGCTTGGTTGGTTCCCGGAAGAGGATCATCCCGTTGGCTCATTTTTAGGATATAAACAAGGCGGCAAATGGGGATTGATCAATGCGGAAGGAAAGAAATTGACACCTGCCATCTACTACAGCATCACGCCGTTTTCCGAAGGATTGTTTCTTGTTAGCGCCAAAGGTTCATTGTCCAATCAATTACAGTATGGCCTGATTGACAACAAGGGTAGGCATCAGCTTTCGAACGCCTATTTTGATATCAAAGCATTAGAAGACTACTTCTTAGTGAGTAATTACAGCAATGGGGCGGTGACCTATGGATTATTCGATGGTCAGTTTGAGCAATTGCTTGAAGTGGAGTACCTCAGAATTGAAAAGATCGGTCGTATGTTCGCGGCTCAGGACATAAGCGGGTTTTGGTATTTTTATGATGGACGGGGAAGGTTGATTTCCGATGAAAAAGTCGATGAATATGAAGTAGAGGGGAACTATGTACTGGTGAGGCGAAATGGAGCAGTAGGTATGCTCAATAGTGAAACAAGTGCCTTTCTTTACCCGCCCGTTTACAAAGATATTGCTGCCTCAAATGGTGAGCTCAGACCTGTTTCCGCAAAAACTTGGCGGGTACTTGACTGGTCTTTAAATCCTATATTGGAACTTACTGCTGATAGCATCTCCAGCTATGGAGATTTGTTAGTCGCTTCCATCAATGATGGCCAGCGATTTTATGCTGATTCGGTGGAAATCCTGACCAACAGGCAACTGGCGTTGGTCAAGGCTGAAAAAGGGTTTGCAATTGCGAAAACAGAGGATGAATTCGCCGTTTTCGATTTTACAGGTAAAAAGATATTACAAGGGGATTCAGTTCATTTCGATGGATCCTATTTTTTTAGTTTGAATGACAAGACCTGGGATATTTACAATCTCTACGGCCGGAAAATGAACCCTTACCCCTTGCAGGCTGTAATGCCCTCCCAGTCTCAATACATTCCGGTAAAGCGTGCTGGTCAGTGGGGATTGCTTGATTTCTCTGGCAAGCAGATCGTCTCTCATGTCTATGATAGTATCGGTGTTGGTTTTGAATCTTCCTTTCCCGCCAAATATGTAGGTAGTTGGGGAGTGATCAATGCGTTTGGGACCTGGTTGGTACAGCCGACCTATTTTTCGATTGACAAAATCAGTGACCTTCTGGTGGGGGAAGGCCGGGGCTTTCGAACCCTATTGACTTCTAGAGGAAAAAGTCTTTTTACTACCCGAAATGAGTTGAGAGCCGGAAATGAGTCCATCGAAGTTTTTGGCAAAGAAGGTAAAGGGCTAATCACCCGGGATGGATTGGTCATTTTCGATCCTATATATGATCAGGTAAGGCATCTGGGCGATTATTATGTAGGTCACAGGCCTGAAGGTGCAGTCATTAAAGATGGTTTAGGAGCCTTCGTGGTGAGGTTAGATGATGCTGTTCAGCAAGTTCTGGATTATTCGGAAGGCTTTTTCCTGGTAAAGAAGGACGGTTTATATGGTTTTTTAGATGAAAAGGGACGTATTCGAATTGCTAATCGATATGATAGTGCACGTCGATTTAATGAAAAAATGGCACCGATCAAATTGATCGGAAAATGGGGATTCATCGATCAGGATGAAAGATTGGTCGTGCAGCCGCAATACCTGGATGTCGGTGCATTCAGGAATGGCAGAGCCATTGTTCACAGAGATTTCTATGGGTTGATAGATAAAGAGGGGAATGAAGTACTCGAAGTGTCTTTTCGCTCAATAATCCGTACAGAAGAAGGGTCTTATATCCTTGAAGATCAACAAGGACGAAAAGGACTGGCCAATACTAACGGGGAGATCATCCTATATCCCTCATTTGATGAAATGCAGGATATAGGGCATGGGTTGATCATTGCTGAAAGAAATGGGAAGAAAGGTCTTTACAATCACTCAGGACAGCTCAAAGTTGGATTTGATTATGAAGCGATTATCCCGGGAGATGCTTATTTGTTCATGTCGCCTGTCAGGCAATAATGACCTGATGTGTAGGGTTCAGATGTTTGATAGCCAGCTGCTTAATGTCTGACGGTGTAATGTTATTCAATTCCTTTAAATAATCATGCAGATAGGTGAGTGGCAGCCCCGCGGTGAATTGTGGCCTGTGTAAGGACGCGATGGAAGAACTGGAATCAAATGAAGACAATAGTTTTCCGCGGGCGTAATTCTTGACCAAAGTCAATTCCTCATCGGAAGGCATGGTATCCTGAATACGGGCTATTTCCTTTTCAATTTCAGCGATGGCCGTTTTTACATCGTCCTTTTTTACCTCTGATCCGATAACCCAGTAAGAGGCATTCTCCTGATGTACGATTTGGGCATGCACGCCATAGGTAAGGCCCTTTTCTTCACGCAGGTTTTTCATTAATCTGCTTCCAAAAAATCCGCCCAACATCATTTTAACGATGGTGAAACCGTGTACATCCTCATGGACCTTGCCAATACAAGTAGCTCCAATCCGAATAGATGCCTGCGTACTGTTGTCTCGTTCTAACTGAAATACGTGATCACCGGCTTTGGGAGAGAATGAAACAGGGTGATATTGACTTGCCGGTAATTGTCTGGCAAGCTCATCAACCAAATTCAAGTGGTCTTCAAAATCTCCAACAAGGGTAAGTTTTGGTTCATGGAAAAGCTGAGAGCTATAAAAATCGCGTACCTGTTCCAATGGGACTTTCGTGGCCATTTCGGGCATGAGTTGCCGACCATATGGATGAATTTCCCCGAAGATCTGTTGACCAATTTTCAAGTTGGCGAACTGGCTGTTTTTAGAAAGTTGATTACGTATACTTTGTTCACGCAATAAACTGAGCCTTTCATAACGATCCTCCGGAAAGGACGCTTCGCGGATCAGGTCGAACAACAGTCTTAAAGACTTATCGAAGAACTTTTTAAGGGTATGTAGTTTGAAAAGTACCCAATCCGTACTAGGTACGATCTCCAAAAAACTCCCGGTAGATTCAAACTTCAATGAAATTTCTTCAGCGGTTAATCCGGATGTACCTTCTGCGATCATCTTCGCCGCATAGTAGGAAGTGCCGGGATGTTGCTCATACCACTTACCACTGGACAAGATCAGTTCAAATGAAATAACTGGGAAGTTCTTTTCCGGGACCAGTAATGCAGGATAACCGTTCCCCAAAGTTGTAAGCTGGGGAAACGGAATGTTAATATCGGATATGGATTGCGCAGGTGGCGCTACCGTTCTGTCAAGCACTACCGCGGTTCGTCCTCTTTATTGAAGCTAAAGATGAAAGATAACCTAAGTGTATCCCCTAATGGATGATTTTGCTCCTGAGGGATCAAATAAGAGAAATCCAATCCAAATACCTGGTAGCGAAATCCAAGGCCAGCAGTGAAATATTTGCGGTCACCTTTGTCGACATGCTCAGAGAAATAGCCCACTCTGGCGAAGAAAAGTTCCTGATATTGGTACTCTGCCCCAAATGAGAGGCTAAACTCTTTCAATTCCTCACTGAACCCACCCGGAGCATCAGAGAATGAACCGAAAGTGCCGCTAATCAATGGTCTGTTAGGATCTTCACCTTCATCGATTTGAAGGTTGCCATTGAGATCTCGAATAAATTCTCCATCATCATCCACTTCGTATCGGGGTGGTGTGGGTACCATCAGTTTATTCACGTCAAAGGCAAGTGTGATCGAATTATAAGGATCAAGTTTACCGGTCCAAGCCGCACCCAGTCTTAAGTTGGCAGGAATAAAATCTTCATTATTCTCACTGGTATAAGTGATCTTTTGGCCAATATTTGAGATGTGAGCGCCTAATGATAGATCTGATTCGATACCGGGAAGAGAAAGAGGCTGCGTGTAGTAAAGCCCGACATCCACGGCAAGGCTGGTTCCGGGGCGTACGTCTGGTGCGCCTGTTATATTGCCAGACAAATTGGACCAAATGAATCTACCTGTTGCGCCAAGGCTCAGATTCTCACTCAATTTTCTGGCGTAGGTGACATCTATTGCCGCTTCCCTCGGGTTTTCAATGCCCAGGGCATCGCCATTAAGGTCAGTTAGCTGGATTTCACCCAGATCAAAATATCTTAAAGAAGCACCAAACGTCTGGTCTCTGTTGATCTTTTTGTAGAAGGTCAGATAATTCAGAGACATATCGTCCACAATGTTTCCTAACCAGGGAGAATAGGAAAATGAAAAACCCATATCATAGTCGATAAAGGCCAGTTTAGCGTTATTCCAGTGGACGCTATAGGCATCTGGTGAAGTGGCTACGCCTACGTCTCCCATCGCTGCACCACGGCTATCCGGGGCAAAACTGATGAAAGGTACGGCCACAGTGATGGGGTTGGATTGACCTCCAAGCTCATTGATACGTACCTGACTTCCCTGGGCAAAAGCGAACCCTGGGACGAGTGTTAGTATCATGATCTTAAAAAAGCTCCTCATAGCTAGTCTTTTTTCAGGTTAGCAAAAGTAATCTAATTCACAATAAGTCGTTTCACTTGTTGGCCAACCGCACCATCTAAAGTGCTCCTTACCGTTATTTTGTAGAGATATAAGCCCTGCTCTAAAGCAGATGCCGTAATATCCCAGGTCAGAAAATCAATTCTGTTTGGGCTGTCATCTATTTCGTGGTACAGTGTCTCTTTTAATGCACCGTCTACGCCATAGATGTCAATGGTTATTTCAAGCTCTTCTCCCGGTCGGTTGTGTTCAAAGTTAAACGTTGTAGTTCCATTCGCAGGATTCGGATAATTAAACACATTTTCCATATTGATACCGCGTACGTCTGAAACTATAAATTCAACTGACTGGGTTGCAGAATTATTGTAAGTATCCCAAAGTTTTATTGTCGCTGTATATTTTCCAGCTTCGAGACCATTCAAAGGATAGGTGACAAAACCATTTTGAAAGTCATCTACATCTGCCGTGTAAAAATCATTGATCACGATGGGTTCACCATCGTTCAGGGAAAGTGTAATATTCTGATTAATAGAATTTTCTGAAATGTTAAGGCCATTTGAATCAAATACCCTGGCGATTAACAAACTGCTGGATTCTACGACCGAGCCATTTACGAATTGTTCATTGTTTAAGTAAAGATCGATTTCCGGAGGGTCGTCATCGGTTCTTACCGTCGGCGAAGTACCGCCCAATCGAATTTGATTGGTTGCTCCACTCGCGTCGGTGCTGTTTTCTTCGTCAACCGCATACAAGCTGAATTTGCCTTCTAGAAATCGATACGAGATGTTTCGGGTGAGAATAAATGAAGTAGTGAACCTGCCATTGGTAACAGAGGCTTTTCCCCGATACAACGCATTTTCCTGGACACTATAACTTGTTGGAATACTTTCCTGGCCCAGGGTGCGCGAACGAGAGGCGGCATCCAATAGAAGAATATCCACAACGCCATTAAAGTCATCATTCAAAGTGGAATCAAGGTTTCGAATGCTGCCACTGAGTGTGATCTCTTCCAGTGCGCTCAGTGTATCCATTTCATTGATAATGTTTTTCCCGTTGATTTCGTCAATAGTTGCCAGAAAATCCGGGTATTGCAGCATCAGCATCGGATCGCCCAATAAGGCAAAATTCCGGTTTCTGGGCCCTCTTAAACTTTGGTTTTTCGTCAGTCGAATGATATCGCCAAGGCGAAGGTATTGTCCGTTTTCACGGCGGAAAATATTTTCGTGAAAAGCTTCATTTACGAGTCGATTACTAGAAGCGAATACCGGTCGTGTTGTGGTTAGCAGGGCAATCGCTCCGCCATTTGGATCCAGCAAAAGGCGTTCGCTGCCCGAGAAGAAGTCCGGGTCATCGTATCGGCCAAATTGACAAGTTGCCGTCACAAAAATGGGCAGACGAAAGCGGTTCGTGAGGCCACTGATAAATGTCGTATCAAGGGTGGCTTCATTCATCCACTGAAATTCATTGCCGTGACCAATGTAATTCACTAGAAACGTGCCTTCGGAGATGGCCTGATTGATCTCACTGGTAAGAATAGGTGAAGTCTCACTGGAAGCTCCTAATTCTTGCTCAAATGCGTCCAGATAGATCTTTCTGGGTAAAATTTGTGTGGCTTGTTCGTCAAGTATGCTGGCTGAGGTTTCTCCATCATTGAGGTGAGAATTGTTGTCACCATCGTCCGCTACAAAGGTTACCGTGTTTTTCCAGTTACCCAGTACCCGTTCACTGGTGCTGTAGCGAATAATCTTATTGACTATGTCTGTCGCTTCAGCCGTGGTTTTAGCCGGAATCCGGCCAATTCCTATATCCAGTGTATGGTCACCGGAGGAAAATTCGTACCAGTCTCCTTCCTCTTCTTCCATGAACCCAAAATAATCGTCCGAAGAGAAACTGAAGATAGGATGGATGGAATTTCTGGATTGGTAGGTAGGCACCAGATTCGTATTGTTACTTAACAAATCTTTGAAGTCATAAGAACAATCTCCGAATAATAAAGCATAATCGAGATTGGGCGAATTCAGATAGAAATACCGGATCATATCCCGGATGGCTGTAAGGTCATTGCTTCCGGAACCAAACTCATTGTAAACGTCAAAAACATTGAAAACGCCGACTTCCAGGTTGTCGGTCGTGCGATGGAACTCTGCCAGCGTTTGTGCCTGAGACCAAAACCTCGGGTGTGTGATAATCACGGCATCCCAGGGGCCAGACCCCTGTATATTTTGATTGGCGACTGCTCCAATGTAGCTTGGGATAGGAGCCAATTCGGGCTGTAGTGCTACAAATTGCTGATCTGCCTCGCCCTGGAAATTGAATGCGGCAACATCTCCTGACAATTCGGTAGAAATTAATTGAGGTTGATGTGGATCGGTAATGTCCCATACCTGACTATTGGTGTTCATGTTACCAATTTCAAACTGAAGTCCGGAGGTCGTTTCGCCGTTAGAGAAGTGCGTTTGTCCATCATAGAGGGCTAAGTCTCTTTCTGCCTGGATCACGAAATAGTTCAAACGGGCAATAGACGTTTCACCACTGACAAAATTGAAAAGGACATTCAGTGTCAGGTCACTCGTGGCGGGCACATCTATGGCGAAGGTATCTGCATGATTATTGCCTTTGTCGGCGTATTCGTTATCGAAGGCCGAAGTAATCGATGAAAGGCTTTGATCACCCAGTGTCGAGCCGTTCATTGCCAGCGAGAATGAATTCTCAACCTCCGATTGACTCAGGGAAGCAAAAAGTAATTTCCCTTTCCCGGTGAATCCCGGTACCTGAAAATCGTAGTTGCGGTCCGTATTGACATTTCTTTGATACACTTCTCCATACCACTCACGTCCACTTCCGCCCCGGTTCAGACCACTTTTCAAGATGTTACGCTCATCTATTTCATGTGCAATAAGTTCCTGATAAACATCCCGGATAGGAAAATTACCGTCTGTGGCAGTTTGGGAAGTTATGCTTTCTGCGGGCTCTCCTCCGATGGTAAGGAAGTAAAAGGAGGAATCCGAATAAACGTTGTTTTCATAAATAATCTGATCGTTACGAATCTCCAGTTGATGAGGGCCAATGCCATAAAAAAGTAAATAATCGCCTGCATCAAATGAGCCATCCTCCAGACCTTCACCTAATGTCGGATTTTGGAGAAGATCCTGAGCTCTTTCCGCGGCATTTGCCTGAGGGAGCATTCTTCCGCCATTACCATACACTTTCAAGGTGCGCGCATCAAAACTCTGAGGGTCTATACCAAGACGAGATATGAAGTCACGATCGATTTTGTAAACACCATCTTCAACGATGGCGATTTTGTGCCATTGCCCTTCCGCCAGCACAGAAGTGCGCGATTGGCCATTGGTCTGAGTAAAAACCAAACAAAACAGCAATAGAAAGGCAGATCGGATCATCCCCCACATAACGTTCAGCACTTTAGAATATTTGAATCCTCATGGATCAACGATTTTCAAGCGACAAAAAGTTCGAAAATACAGATAGCAAGATATACCCTGGGATTACAAAAACGAATCCTTTTAGGCCAAAAACGAGTAATACGGTTACTGAGAAGACAATTAGTAGGTATCGTGGCAGGTTCTCGCGAAAGCCGTAGGATTTAAACTTCAGGGCGATCAGTTCTATCGGCGCGACCATGAGTAAGGAACAGGTAAGGGCTAATATGATCCAGGCCCATTCTGGTAGCACAGGGTTCAGAAACGGTAAAGCAGTGATAAATACAGCATTGGCAGGAGTGGGTACCCCGATGAATTTGTCCGACTGTTGATCGTCTATATTGAACTTTGCCAGGCGTAAGGCTGAAAAAGCAGCAATCAGTAATGCCACGTAAGGAGCAATCTCAAAATGAAGGTCTTGTAGATATAAGAAAAGAAATATCGAAGGCAGGGCTGAAAAGGTGATCATATCTGCCAACGAATCCAACTCTTTGCCAATACTGGATTGAACTTTTAGTAAACGCGCCGTGAATCCATCAAAAAAGTCAAACAAACCACCAATGAAGACGAAGACAAATGCATCGTTCGTATTTTCCTGAAAAACCCAAACGATGCCCATCATGCCCGTGAGCAGATTGAGACAGGTGATGGTATTCGGGATATGTTGCTTCAATGAACTCAAAGGTTTTTTACAAATGGATTGTGCACTTTCTCATAACCAATATTAGTTGTGGGGCCGTGTCCGCTGTAAACGGTCGTGTCGTCGGGAAGTGAAAAGATTTCCCTTTTTATGCTCTCTAGTAATTGCTGGTGATTGCCTCCCGGGAGGTCTGTCCTGCCAATGCTCTCACGGAACAAAACATCTCCGCCAATCAGGATTTTTTCTTCGGCGTTGTAAAACACCAGATGTCCGGGTGAATGCCCTGGCGCCAGACGCACTTCAAAGTGCATTTTCCCAATCGTAATGGGATCTGTTCCGATGTACTCATCTACCGTGGCCTGAACATAGTTATTAATTCCCCAATTAGTTGCATAATTGGTCACTGCTTCAAACATGTCTTTCTCACCTTCAGGAATCCAAAGCGGAACGCCATATTCTTCTTTGACAAAAGCATTTCCTAAAACATGATCGATATGACTATGCGTATTCAGGGCCAATTTGACCGTGAGATTGTTTTCAGAAATGTACTGTTTCAACCGATCTCGTTCGTAAGGTTCGTAGCAACCTGGGTCTACGATGATCGCTTGTTTGTCTTCATCGCTGATGATGTATGTGTTTTCATAAAAAGGATTGAAAACGAGGGCCTCTATGGTCATTTGAAGTAAATAAGTTTGAGAATACTCAAATTAGGGTTACAAATTTGTCGGAAAATCCATAAACAGATTGAAAGAGGTTGATTTTTTAATTGTCGGGCAGGGAACGGCAGGGAGCCTTCTGGCACAGGAACTGATCTCCAGAGGGCAAAAGGTGGTGGTCTTCGATCAGGATCGTGAGGACAGATCGTCTTCCTTTGCGGCAGCAGGGCTTTATAATCCAATCACTGGCCGTAAAATGGTAAAGACGTGGATGGCAGATGAGCTTTTCCCTTTGATTGCGCCGTACTACCAAAACCTGGAGCAAGTATGGGAGGCGAGTTTCCACGCGGAAATACCTATCTACCGGCCATTTGTTTCGGTGGAAGAACAAAATGATTGGCAGGTTAAAGCAGGCACCGAAATGTATGCCGATTATATCAAACAAATTCACACTGAATCAATTGGTTACCCGAATGTCAGGGATCCTTTTGGCGGGTTGTCACTGAATTATACAGGGGTCGTTGACCTTCCAATTGCCTTAAAGGCGGCAAAAGCCTTCCTGCAAAATAAGGGAATGTATGAGGTTGAGGTGTTTCAGTA
Source organism: Cyclobacteriaceae bacterium (assembly GCA_965229785.1). Taxonomy (GTDB): domain Bacteria; phylum Bacteroidota; class Bacteroidia; order Cytophagales; family Cyclobacteriaceae; genus JAWPMT01. Next base: position 4,611,604 of record CBDDJS010000001.1, on the reverse strand, counting down.
CCAGAATGTGAAAACTGGACCGGATGGTGTGACTTACCTCAATTGGAATGCGAAGGCCATCATTTTCTGTGAAGGGACGGGTGTAACTGATAATCCTTTCTTTAAAGGATTGAAAATGAGGCCTGTGAAAGGTGAGCTTATTGATATCAAAACTGATTTTCGTCCGAACCAAATCGTCAACAGGGGAGTTTTCATGATACCTCGAAATGAGGCGATCCGAGTAGGATCAACCTACGACAACCAAAACTTAAGTTGGCAACCTACAACGAGTGGAAGGAGTATGATTGAAGACAAGCTCGGAAAGTTGTACGATGGAGCTTATGAGGTAGTCAGGGCTTTTGCCGGCATCAGACCGGCGACTTTTGACCGAAGACCTTTCCTGGGATTGATGAAAAATCAACCAGGTATAGGTATCTTTAATGGATTAGGTACAAAAGGAGTTTCTCTGGCGCCGTATTTTGCTCCAATGATGGCAGACTTTTTGCTGGAGGGACGAGCAATCCTCCCTACCGTAGATGTGAATAGAGGTCTTAATTGATCGTGAGTATTTGTTTAGTTTAAGTAATCATTTGAATTAATGATAAAAGTTCGTTTCCTTCTCACCCTGTTTCTGACAACCGGGGCTTTGTTGTCTCAGGCTCAACAGGACTATTTCAACGAATTTGGTCAGAATAGAATCCAGTACAAGAAGTTTGACTGGCTATACTACAGCACCACAAATTTCGACATCTACTATTACTCCGGAGGCGGGGATTATGCAAAACAAGCGGTGGATTTCCTCGATGAAGAATTCAACCGGTTAACGGACATTCTGGGCTATGCTCCTTATGCCAAAACCAAGATCTTTCTTTACAATTCCATTCACGACCTTCAGCAAAGTAACAAGGGAATAGACGGAGCCACCTTTACCATAGGCGGGCAAACGGATTTTATCAAGCTCCAAATGGAAGTGGCACACCCGGGATCGGCGGAGAAATTCCAGGATGAACTGGTGTATCGCCTTGCCAGAATTTTGATAGAGGACATGATGTTTGGAGGAAGTCTGGCGGAGATCTTCCAGAGCGCTTATTTATTGTCTTTGCCCCGTTGGTTTATCGATGGCGCTGCCAGATACCTGGCCTACGGATGGAGTTCGGAAATGGATGATTACATCCGCGACTACATCGGACGGAAAAAGATCAAAAAACTAATCAAAATAGATGGAGAAGAAGCGGGTGTTATCGGTCAGAGTATTTGGAACTATATCGCGTTGGTGCATGGTAGAAGCAACATTTCCAATATTCTCAACCTAACCCGGATCATCAGAAATGAAGAAAACAGTATTGCCAGCACGATTGGTGTGCCCTACCGATCATTTATTAATAATTGGCAGAACTACTACCTGGTTGCCGAAGAAGAAATACTGAAAGACTACAAGAACCCGGAAGATGACGATGAGATTGTAAGTAAGAAGAATCCGGACTTTGAATTCAACAACGTACGGATCAATCCGGCCGGGAAGAAAGTAGCCTATAGCATCAACGATTTGGGGAAATACGATGTGTTCGTGAAAGACCTGGAAACAGAAAAAACGGTAAAGGTGCTTAAGGGCGGAATTATTGTTCCGGGTCAAAAGGTGGATGCGGATCTACCATTACTGGATTGGATTGACGATGAACGCCTGGGGGTTATCTATTACAAAAGAGGCTTTTTATACCTGGCGACGATCGATGTGGCCAAAGCGGAGATCATCCGGAATAAACCCCTCACCAGATTTAAACAGATCAAGTCTTTTTCTTTTAATGATAATGGAAGACTGGCGGTGATCAGTGGGGACGTGGACGGGCGAAATGACCTGTTTCTGGTTAGCATGCGCCGAAGCGCGGTTAGAAGAATTACCTCGGACATCTATGACGATTCGACGCCTTCTTTTATTCCGGGAACAGCTGCCATTGTTTTCAGTTCGAACAGACCGGCAGATTCTCTGAATATCGCGGATGTGCCGTTAGAAGACATGCAGAGTCGCTACAATTTGTTCATTTACGATCTGGATACTACTAAAAATGAGTTTTATCGATTGACCAATACCATAGGTGACGATGTTAAACCGCAAGCCAAAAGCGAATCCGAGATTTTCTATGTGAGTGACCAACGTGGCATCTCGAATCTCTATAAGTACAATTTCCACGATTCCATTCACTCACAAGTCACCAACTTCAGCAAAAACATTCTGGATTATGATCTTCATTTTGATGAGGATGGTATCACTTTCCTGATGCTTGATGAAGGATTTGAAAAAATTTACTATACCAATAAGGTAGATTTCCATAACAATCAATTTACCGGACAGACACCAAGGCAACGTTTTGAACAGGCGAAATTCGTTGCAAATCGATATGTAGAAAGTCAACTATTGAATCCGGATGGAGTAGAGTCGGTCGTGTCAGATACCCTTTCGTTAGATTCAGCGCTACTCGATACGGATGATTATATATTTGAAGAAGAGGAAGAGCCTTTAGATGAGGGTTTTATTGATACGGAGAATTACGTTTTCGAAGGAGATGACGAAACCGGAAACGAAAACTATCGCCCCGAATCTTTCTTTTCCACTTACCGGAAGTTTCAGCAGAACTCTGAAGTGCTGGGGCCAATTCCATACTTCCCCCGCTTCAGTTTCAGCAATTTGGTTACCTCCTTCACCATTGACCCACTGCGAGGCTTTGGGATTTTGTTGGAGACTCAAATCAGCGATATGCTGGAAAATCATAAGGTCCATGCCGGAGCCCTTGCCATTACTGACCTGAGGAGCGGAGACTTTTTCATAGAATATGAGTACCTGAAGCATTGGGTGGACTTTAGTGTTCGATTTGACAATCGATTATTGGTCTTGAAAGAAGATAGTGAGACGCAATTGGTTCAGCGATATTCTTTAAGTAAACTGGAATTTGGTGCTGCGTTGCCGATCTCGAATTGGTTCCGATTTGATATTAACCCATTTTTTGCCACAACAAACTTTACGAACCTTCAATTCCAGGCAGTTAATACGGTTAACAATGCCATGGGCCTGGCAGAAGATAATCGTGTGGTTTATGCTGGTATTAAGGGAAGTGCCGTATTTGATAACACGATTGAAAAAGGATTTAATATCCCCCAAGGGACCCGGGCAAAATTTGACATTATCCAATATTCGAGCATTTCAGATCAGAACAAGAGCTTTGGCAACATCAGAGCGGACATCCGACATTACCAACGGGTGCATCGCGAAATCACTTTTGCCACCCGATTGTTTTACGGACAGTTTTTTGGAAAAAACAAACAGGACTACCTTGTAGGTGGGGTTCCCAACTGGTTATTGAATCAAGAAAATAGGGACGGAGTAGATAATCCGCTGACCAGTGTGAGTAACGAGGTAGACAATACCAATTTCCTGTTTATGGAATATGTCACCAATATCAGGGGGTTTGACTATGCCGAGTTATTTGGGAATGCAGCGATGGTATTCAATGCTGAACTAAGAATCCCTGTTTTTCAATACCTGTCTCGCGGACCTATTACTTCAAATTTCCTGAGGAATTTCCAGCTGGTAGGGTTTTATGACATTGGCTCTGCCTGGACCGGGCCCATTCCTTTGACCAGGGACAATAGTGCCACAGAGGTACGTTATGAAACAGAAGGCTCTCCATTCTCAGGAAGCATCGCAAACTTCCGAAACCCATGGCTAGCCGGAGTAGGCGGAGGTATCCGTACAGTGCTTATGGGATACTACGCGAAATTCGATATTGCAAGGCCTATTAGAGATTTTGAGTTGGGTAGATACAGATTTTATGTAAGTGTGGGGTTGGATTTCTAACTTTACCCCATGATAAAATCGATGACGGGGTATGGCTCCGCCGAGGCAATTACCGAAAAGTATACCCTCAAAGTTGAACTGAAGACGCTCAATAGTAAGTATCTCGACCTTATTTTGAAGCTTCCGCGTGAGTTTAGTGACCGTGAAATGGACATCAAATCCATTATTTCCAAACAGCTAATCCGGGGCAAAGTCAATTTTACCATCGATTTTCAGCCCAATCAGTTTGGAGAATCTCCGGTAGAGCTCAATCATGAATTGTTTCAGTTGTATTACGACCAATTTGCCGCATTGGCAAAAACCAACCTGACCAATCGTGACGAGCTTTTCAAATTGGCGATACATGCACCGAATGTCATGGTATCCAAGGAAGATTTCAGTGACCTGATCAGCTACGATGAAATGATTGCCGTAGTGCGTGAAGCACTTGATAAATGTGATCAATTTCGAATAGATGAGGGACGTCAACTGGAAAAAGCCCTGCGCAAGAACATCGACGAGATCAGTCAGGGTCTTGCTGTGGTTTCAGAATTGGACCCTCAAAGAGTAACAAATATCAGGTCCAGATTGGACCAGGCCATTGCCGAACTTCGTGAAAAGACCCAGGTTGATGAGAACCGTTTCGAGCAGGAACTGATCTTTTACGTCGAGAAACTGGATATTTCAGAGGAGAAAGTGCGTTTGAAAAGCCATTTGGATTACTTCCTTGAAATTTTGGATGGTACGGATGCTAATGGTAAAAAACTGGGGTTCATCGCTCAGGAAATTGGCCGGGAGATCAATACCATTGGTTCCAAGGCCAATGATGCAGATATTCAGCGTACTGTGGTGAAAATGAAAGATGAACTGGAGCAGATCAAAGAACAGGTGCTCAACGTGATGTGATGACCATCTCTTCATGAGAGTCTTTGCCTACATCATCGCGCGATTACCTTTTCCGGTTTTATACTTCCTGTCAGATGTCCTGGCATGGTTAGCAAGCTTTTTTTACCGGCGAAAACTAGTAACGTCTAACCTCGTTTCCTGCTTTCCTGACAAGCCTTTATCAGAAATCTATTCTATTCGGCGTAAGTTCTATCGAAACCTGACTGATGTTTCATTGGAAGTATTTAAAACCCTTCGAATGGATGACACAGCATTTAAATCAAGGGTGAAATTGATCCGTAATGAGGCTTTATTAGAGATCGAAAAAAATGAGGCCCCTTTTTTATTGTACGCTGCTCATCAGTGTAATTGGGAATGGTTGGGAACAGCCATTGGGACTCAGTTGGCTCCATTGGATCCGATTTACAAGGAGATCAAGAATGTAGGAACCAGCGAGTTAATGATGGAAATTCGGAGTAAATTCGGGAATAGGCCAATACCTGCTAAAGAGGCCGGACGGATATACAGATACCAAAAAGACTTTCGTGGAGGTGGGGTCATTGGCGACCAGACGCCCACTCGGAAAAACAAAAGTAAAGTCTGGGTGAACTTTCTGGGAAAAGAAACTCCATTTTATCAGGGTATATTTGTACTGCCCTATCTCACTCAGCTTCCGGTTTATTATGTATCTGTCGTCCGAATCTCTCGGGGGGTATACCAGGTTGAATTGCATAAACTCACCGATCCTCCTTATCAGAAAGGCGACTATCAGATACTCGATAAGTACATTCGATTTTCCGAAGAGGCCGTGCGGAATCATCCTTCTGACTGGTTATGGTCGCACAACCGATGGAAATATCAAAGGTCAGAAAATGAAGAATTAATTAACTTTCAATAAAAACCGGATGAAGTCAACCGCCTTTTACATCGTTTTTTGCTTTTTTCTATTGACAGCCTGTCAAAATGAAGTCCGAAAGGAAATGCGTCCTTTGGTCAATTCGACCAATAAGAAAGTAGCTAATATTGATGCCAATCATAGAATTGAAATCCTCGAAGATGATTTTGTCTCTGGCGACTCTCTGATCAAAATCAGAGGCTATTCCATGGATGGGCAGATCCTGAAATTGGTGTCTGTGCTGAGCACGCCACATATTATCCGAGATGACTACTTCTATTTTGAAAATGATCATGTAATCTTTTCAGGACACCTGGTAAATAATAAAGATGACCTTCTCGCTGCTGAGTATAAGTACTATTATGAGGGTGACAAGATCGTTGAATCATTGTATTGGGAAGATCATTACGAAAAAGGGAAAAGGTTTCCGCACGAGAGCTTTCAGGAGTTTGAGCCCAATATGGATTCATTGTTGACCAGTGAGCGAGATCGGATCCTTTATTTGATTGAAAAACTGACCATGGACGGATTTGTGGTCAAGCACCTCAACGAACATTTGATGAACTAATGACAATTGAAGAAGCGCAAAAGCTGGTGGATCAGTGGATAAACACCACGGGAGTTCGCTATTTCAATGAATTAACCAATATGACCATCCTTACCGAAGAAATCGGTGAGCTGGCCAGACTTATGGCCCGTACCTATGGTGAACAGTCATTCAAAGCGTCAGATAAGGATCGTGACCTGGGGGATGAAATGGCGGATGTCCTCTGGGTATTGATCTGCCTGGCTAATCAAACAGGGGTAAACCTCACTGAAGCACTTGAAAAGAATTTTGAAAAGAAAAACATCCGAGATCAGGATCGACATAAGAATAATCCCAAGTTGAAATAATTCCAAAGAAGGTTTATTCTCGCGATATGAACTTAACCACTCCGGCGCTTCTATTTCCAGCCATATCTTTATTGTTATTGGCTTATACCAATCGATTTTTGGCCATTGCCACGTTGATCCGGCAGCTGCATTCCAATTACAATGAAAACAAAGAAAACCGTGTGCTGGCTACTCAAATAGAAAACCTCAGAAAGCGCCTGTTCCTGATCCGCAATATGCAGGCCTTTGGTGTGTTGAGTTTCTTCTTTTGTGTGCTGAGTATGATCTTTTTGTTTCAAGAAATGGAAATGGCTGGTAAATGGGTTTTCGGCATTTCTTTGTTGTTACTCTTGATTTCGCTTGGAATCTCACTAAGAGAAGTTCAGCTATCGACCAATGCCCTGGAAGTAGAACTCAGCGATATGGAATTTAAGGGCAGGGCCAGGTTTTAGCTTGCCTGATCTTTTAAATGGTCATCACGCTGGCCAACTTAAATCCCGCAAATTCAACATTTCCAAAAAGCTTATAGCCTAGCTGGGCTGAGGCAGCATCGCCGTAGAAGAAATTAAAAATGAGGTTGTAATCTTCGGAATCCCTGTGTGCTTCATAAAACTTCCGAATTGTTTCAAAGTTTTCAACGTCTTCTTGCGTAATCTGGGCACCCTGTTGAGAAACGAATGCTTCTTGTCGGAGATGTTCTTCCAGGGTTTTTGGTTTTCCGTATTGAGCGAAATGAATAGTGCGAAAAATGGCCTCGTACGCCCGATCCATGACCAATTTCTCTGTAAAGGCTTCATCACTTGTCCAGAGATAAGGCGTACAGAAATTTCGTTTGGCGATTGGACCGAAATTAAAGGTATTTGTATAGTGAGATGCGAACCTGTCAGTCCAGGCACCACCAAGGTCGTCAGAAAGGTTGATGACCACTTCATACGTTTGGGTGGGTAATAGGGATGAATATTTTGTGTTGATCACACGGAGGTTTTGATCAATGAGCTGCTCTGCACCCAACCTGATCAATTCCTGAATTCGTTGTTGAACCGACTCATTGCCCATGGGATTGTAACCAGCAATAGGTAAAATCATTTCGCCTTTGGTCTCGCCTTGCAACATGTACAGGTAACGGTCAAAACGCTCCCGGCCTCTGGGCAGGTTGTATAGTTCGTCCATTTGATGCAGAATGGGCCTGATGACAAATTCCATATCTGCAATAGTAAACTGATTGGCGGCAATTAATCCTCAATCCAGCCCTTCTCCATGGAAAGCCGGATGAGCTCACCTGTCGTTTTTACATGAAGCTTGTGCATAATATTGCGCCGGTGAGTTCGAACGGTCTGCTGACTGATGAACAGTTTTTCCCCTACTTGTTTACTGTTCAGGCCTTCTGCCAGACATTTGACAATTTCCAGCTCTCTGGTTGAAAGTTCCTGTGCATTTGGTTCTGTGGTTCGTTTGCCCCTGAAATAGTCAAATACCTGTTCACTAACCTTCTCGTGAAAATAATTTTTCCGTTGGTTCACTGTTTCAATGGCATCTACTACCTCTTTCTTTGAAGCCGCTTTCAGAATATAACCCTGCGCTCCTTTTTCCAATGCTTTGCGGATGTATTTCAAGCTTTGATGCATCGTGAGCATCAATACCGGCAGATCTAAACCCTCCTTTTTCATGAGTTCCAGTGTCGCTATCCCATCGATTTGTGGCATATCAATGTCCATGAGTACTACATCCACTTCCAACTCATTGAGCAACCTGGGTACTTCATATCCATTGGTGGTTTGCCCTACCACTGTAATCTCGTCTTTGGGATTGAACATGGATTTCAGCCCTTCGGCAAAGAGCTGGTGGTCGTCTACGATAAGAATGTTGATCATTGTGCAATAGGGTTTTCGGTCATGGCATCATCCAAAGGGAAATCAATATTGATGGTTGTGCCTTTGCCTGGCTGGCTATCGATTTCCATTTCTCCATGAAGGCTCCTGACCATACGCTCCAGAGAGTGTAAGCCCATGCCATCTGACTTGACTTTGGCTTCTTCTATAGCAAAGCCTTTACCATTATCAGCGACCATAATGTTCAATAATTGTTCATCTTCGAAATAGGTCAGCAATAAAGTCATCTCGGTGGCTTGAGCGTGTTTCAGGACATTACTGACCAGTTCCTGAACGACGCGATAAAGAACAATTTCTTGTTCAAAGGGTATGAAACAATCTGCGGTAGCGGTATTGAATTCGATTTTGAGGTTGCCTGATTGAGCCAGGTGATCTACCAGTTCCTGAAGGGCTGAAACCAAACCGAAATCTTCTGATACTCCCATATTCAGGGCATGGGACATGTCCCGGACATCATTGTATACCTGATCTACCAATTGATGCAGCGTATTGATGCGATCATCCTCCTGTTCAAACCCATTGAGGTTCATTTTCACCGTAGCGAGCAAACTCCCCAGGTGGTTGTGTAATTCGCCCGCAAGGTGCTTACGTTCTTTTTCACGCCCTTCGATCATGGATTGGAGCGTTTTCTTCTCCTGTCCCTGTAAGAGGTTTTGGACATCTTTTTCGTGCTGGTCCCGCTCTGCTTTTGAAGCTAGTTCGTTGTTGATCAGCCGCTGACGGCTCAATAAGTAGAGAAGGATGAATGTGATCAGCAGGATGAGTGCAACGATGATATAGATGGTCTGGAGTTCTTTATTTTTTTCTAATACTTCAATTTCTTTTTCTCTTATGCTGACTTCAAATTCAGTGCGTTGATCCGCCATGGCTTTGGTGTTTTCTTCATTTTGGATGCTATCCCGATAAGCCACGTATTCCTGATGTAATCGATAGGCTTCCTGAAAATTCCCTGATTCGCTGGAAAGTTTAGCCAGTACCAGAGAGGCATCCCGGGCTTGTTCCTTTAGTCCCAAATTCTCAGCCATTTCCAGGGATTTTTGTGTGTGGTATATGCTTTTGTCGTTTTGCCCCGTTTCGAGGTAGATATTCCCTAATTGATTGTGGAAATCAGCCATGCCATATTGATCTCCTAAAGGCACCAGCATGTCAATGGCTGTTAATAAGTCTTGTTCTGCTTGTACTGTTGCTCCGGTTTTCCAGTAGACCAGAGCCCGGTTGCCAAGGTTGTAAGCCTGACCTATGGTAAACGCAAGTGAATCGAATATTGGAGCGGCTTCATTATAGTATAGAAGAGCCGTGTCATACTTACCGAGTGAATAATAAGTATATCCTGTGTTTAATAGGTTGATTGATAAGTCTCTCAATTTGCCTAACTGACGGAAAATATTTATCGCTTTGTTGTCATAGAGTAATGTATTCTTCTGGTCATCATTTGCGGAATAAGTGGTCGCAATTTCGACATAGGATTCAGCTAATAGCTCTGTATTTTGCCTTTTGAGGGCAATTTCTGAACTTTCAAACAAATACTCTAAGGACTTATCAAGTTGTCCCTGTAATCTTAACGCGACACCAATAGATTGATAAGCGTATATTTCATATTTACTGGAATCTTTTTGATTTATAATCTCCAGAACCAGATTGGCATATTTTATTTTTTCTGCTGGGTCCGAGGAAAACGAAGCAAGCATATCCAAATAGGATATTTTTTCCTGCCTGTCAATTCCTTCCGATTCCAAAAGATTTTTGAGGCTATCTATGACTTGTTTATCCTGCCCAAAAGATGAACAGAATAAACAAGTAAAGATGAGATTAAAGATCAAAGTTCTTTTAAGGATCAAGCGCCTGGTATTTATCAAGGTTGACGAATTTGCAATCTTGGATCAATTTTAAACTCATATGTTGTTGTAATCTCTTCCGTAACTAATAATAAGTCGAATACCAACGGAGTAAGATCAGTTGTGTGTTCCGCAGTTAAATGCATGGTAACACCATGATCGTGATAGTTTCCGGAAAAGTAATCGCTGCCAGGCTCTCCGCCTACCGTATACGGAGCTTGACCGTCAATTGAGCAGAAAAAGACTTGATTTTGAGAAGTTAAGTTTTTAGGGACAAGAGATATATTCACACGTTCATCTTGTTCTAAGATAATCGGATAATTCTGAATACCACCGCGTGTTATACATATTCCAGGACCAGCGAGGGTCACAAAATTTAGTATCATGCTGTCTTTTCCAGGACCCGGTGCAGGATTGGTTCCTAAATAGGCGGCTAATTCGTCTGTGTCGAGTTGTAAGAAGTAATTTTGAACATTTTGTGACATGGATTTAACTATTTGGTTGTGAAAAATTAATGACCCAAACTAACCAAATAATTTCCAAATCGAGGTACCGCAACTGCGGTAGTCTCTAAAATACCGCAGGCTTTTTCCGGGCCGTCCTACTGCATTTGAGGTATTTTATTCAATACGCGTTTTTAGGTAACCAGATACTGACACCTTTCCTCAACTTTGACCTGTCTTTTCGAGGTTAATACAACCTGGGAGACATACTCGCTCTTCGGTTGACAAGCACCGTCATGGACACACTAGCATAAGACAAATATGAGACCCGAGGTACGTCGTACTTCGGGTTTTTTCTTTTTACAACAGATGCTTCGAGAAGCTCAGTGCTTCGCAATTAATCAAAGAGGATATGACCTTATCCAGTGACTGAGTCCAGTACGTGGAGGTTATCGTACGGAGATACTAAACAAGTACCAATTTTTCTCCTTGCATTCGGATTACTGTATCGTAAATGCTGTCTTGCAGACTAAAGCCAATGTCTTTCTTGATACCAAAACCAGCCAGCCTTTTGGCATGGGCAGATTGTTCTGCAGCCCCTAACAAGTTGTTTTGGTGTTTGAGGAATAAGGAATGCGCCAGGAAGGCCGCATCATCCTGAAGTTTTTTGTTGCTCAATCGATCTATCAAAGCACCGGCGTAAAGGGTATCTTCAAGGTTTACCGTTCCTTTCCACCCAGCACAGTGGATCACCAGGTCTTTGTTGAGATGCTCAAGGTATTGAGTAGTGGCGGCGAGATTCAGAAAAGCTCCCACCAAAATTTCATCCGCGCTTTGCGACTTGCTTAGAGCCAAAGTGCCATTGGTAGTGCTTACCGCAACTTCCCTGCCGGCGACATGATCTTGTAAGTAATCGAATGGGCTGTTGCCTAAATCAAATTCCGGAATTTTGATACCGCCTCTTTCCCCGGCCATGAGCATACCCTTTTTGCCCAGGGCAAGACATGCTTCGACCGTAGCTACCGGATAGATGGCTTTGACATGATTAGACAATCCGGCCACCATACATGAGGTGGCCCGGAAAATATCTACAACGACCACTACCTTTCCTTGAAGGTCGAATTGCTCAATCAGCGCAGGGGTAAGGCAGACTTCTACGGTCATTATTTAACGAAAGGAGGACGAGATACCTCGGCTTTTACCATCTTATTTCTGATCTTAATGTATACTTCTGTACCTGACTTGTGCATACCCGTTGTGACATATCCTAGCCCTACGCCGATGTTGAGACTAGGAGACATGGTTCCCGAAGTGACTTCTCCGATCACATTTTCATTCTCATCACAGATCTCATAACCTTGACGAGGAATACCCCGGTCGATCATTTTAAACCCTACCAGCCTTTTGGAGACTCCCGCTTCTTTTTGAGCCTGAAGCGCTTCACTATTGATGAACGCCTTGCTAAACTTGGTGATCCAACCCAGGCCAGCTTCCAGTGGAGAGGTTTCATCGGTAATGTCATTGCCATACAAGCAATACCCCATTTCCATTCGGAGCGTATCTCGTGCACCCAACCCGATCGGTTTGATATCGTAAGCTGCACCAGCCTCAAAAATGGCTTTCCAAAGGGCTTCAGCGTGTTCTTTAGGAACGTAAAGCTCAAATCCGCCGGCTCCGGTATAGCCTGTGCCAGAAATGATCACGTCTTTGATTCCGGCGATCTCACCTTTGACAAAATGATAGAATTTTACTTCCCCTAATTGAACATCGGTCAGCGATTGGAGTGCTTCTGCGGCTTTAGGGCCCTGAACGGCAAACAAACAAATGTCGTCAGAGACATTTTCCATGGTGACGCCTTCAGTATTGTGACTGGAAATCCAATTCCAGTCTTTTTCAATGTTTGAGGCATTTACTACCAACATGTAATCTTCATCTCCAAATCGATACACGATCAGATCATCTACGATACCGCCTTTATCATTGGGAAAACAGGAGTATTGTGCCTGCCCATCAACGATCGTACTGGCGTCATTACTGGTTACTTTTTGGATCAGGTCCAGTGCACCTGGCCCTTTGATCAGGAATTCGCCCATGTGCGAAACATCAAATACACCTACGCCATTTCTGACGGTCAGGTGTTCTTCCTTGTCTGAGCTGTATCGGACGGGCATTTCGTAGCCTGCGAAAGGTACAATTTTGCCACCCAGGCTGACATGAAGATCGTGTAGGGGGATTTTTTTGGTCATCATTATTGGAGTTTAACGAATAGGTTAATGAGTAGAGGCTAGAGTTCCAGCTTTAAGCCAACCGGGCAATGATCGGAACCAAATCTTTCATTGTATATTCCAGCTTCCTTTACTGCTTCTTTTAGTGCTTCGCTGGCCAGAAAGTAGTCAATACGCCAGCCTACATTCCGCTCTCTCGCTCTGAATTTGTAGTTCCACCAGGAATACTTCACTTCTTCAGGATAGAAATGTCTGAAAGTATCGAAATATCCTTCAGCCAGGATGTTGTCCAGGCCATCAATTTCTTTCTGGGTATAACCCGCCGCCTTGTTATAATTAGGTTTTGCCCGGGCAATGTCTATTTCCGTATGAGCGACATTAAGATCGCCACATACGATCACCGGCTTCTTGCTTTCAAGAGCTACCATGTGATTCTTAAAGGCAATGTCCCAGGTTTCGCGATAGTCCAGTCGTTTCAGGCCTTCTCCTGAGTTGGGTGTATAGACGGTTACCAAAAAGAACTTCTCAAATTCTGCCGTGATTACCCGTCCTTCCTGATCATGCTCCTCAATCCCCATGTCATAGGTGACTTCAAGAGGTTCCTGCTTCGCGAGGATCGCGGTGCCGGAATATCCTTTTCGTGCTTTGGACGAGTTCACATAGATATGATAATCCGAAAATAGCTGTAAGGCCGTTTTTACATCTTCGGGTTGTCCTTTGGTCTCTTGTAAACAAAGCACATCAGGTGCCATTTCCTGAACATCTTTAGGAAAATCCTTTTTGATGATTGCCCGGATACCATTGACATTCCAGGACACAAGGTGTAAGCTACTCATTCGGGAAGGGTCGTCTATTAATTACTAAGTTTCTGTTGCCATTTCCAGGCAGATCGAAGCATATCCTCTATGCCAAGCTTTGCCGTCCAACCAAGCTCATCATTTGCGAGTGTGGTGTCGGCATAGATATTTTCTATGTCACCGGGTCTGCGGTCTACGATACTGTAGTTCAATTTCAAGTCGTTGACACGTTCGAAGGTCTGAACCACTTCCAGTACCGAATTTCCTTTACCCGTGCCGATATTGAAAAATTCATAGTTGCTCTTTTGGCGCTGCTCCAATTGTCGGCTCAAAGCAACGACATGGGCTTTTGCAAGGTCTACCACATGGATGTAATCTCTTATCGCCGACCCGTCAGGGGTATTATAATCATTGCCAAAGACCATTAATTTTTCCCGGATACCCACAGCAGTCTGCGTAATAAAAGGAACCAGATTCGCGGGGACTCCTCTCGGAAGCTCTCCAATGATAGCGGATTCATGAGCACCTGTGGGATTGAAATAGCGAAGCGCTATGGCATTCAGAGAAGTATCCGCCTTACAGGCGTCTCTTAAGATAATTTCGCAAACCTGCTTGGAATAACCATAGGGAGATTCTGCAGGCTGAAAAGGAGTTTCTTCGGTTACAGGCAGTTTCTCTGGTTGTCCATAAACTGTGCATGAGGACGAGAAAACAATGTTATGCACGTGATACACTGACATCAACTCCAAGAGATTGAGCAACGAGTCCACATTATTCCTGTAATACATCAGGGGCTTTTCAACGGACTCACCAACCGCTTTTTTGGCAGCGAAGTGAATGATTCCGGTGATATCAGTGTGCTCTTTGAACAAACTTTCCAATGCAGATTTGTCGCAAAGATCGAATTGTGCAAAAGCAGGTCTTTTACCTGAAATTTCTTCTATGCCGTCCAGTACGGATAACTCGGAATTGGAGAGATCATCTACGATCACTACTTCCATACCTGCAGCCAACAATTCAACTACGGTATGGGAACCTATGTACCCTGTGCCACCTGTTACAAGAATTTTGCTCATGAAGCCTTAAAGAGATGCAACGGATAGTTGCCTTGTTCAACCAGTTCAACCAGTCGGTGCTTGACCACAGGTTTATCTTCCTTGTAAGTAACCCCCAACCATTTTTCAGCAGATTCCAATACGGGAACTTGCGTCATATTGGCTACCTGATCAAGGATGGTAGGGATATAAAATTCTGACTTCAATTCATGAGATCGCTCTTGAATAAAGGCATTGAACGATTGCTTCATCAGATCAAATACCGCCGGCGTAAATCCCATTAAATTCATAGAAACAATGGTGCTTTCCGGTAAATGAACAAGTTCATCCTGGTCTTTGAAGTAGATATTGCCGTCTGGCTCTCGGGTGATGTGTGTTCGCTCCGTTATGGACAAGAGATGGTTATTTTCATCTACCTCGCAAACACCTCTTGATACATAACCGTGCTCAGAAATGGTTTTAGGTAGTTGAAATCCGACCATACACCCGGCGACCTCTTGCGCGTTCAGGTTTTTCAGGTGATCTGCAATTAGTTTGAAAGAATCTGCACCATAAAAATCATCTGCGTTGATGACCGCAAATGGTTCCTTTACTTTATCCGCCGCTACTAATACGGCATGCCCTGTTCCCCAGGGTTTTTTTCTTTCGGCAGGTACTTCGATTCCATCAGGAACATTATGCAATTCCTGAAACACGTAATCGATGGCGATCTGACCTGAGAACTTGGCAAAATACAAGGATTGAAAATCTTCCAGTAAGGATTCGCGAATGACGAAAACTACTTTCCCAAAACCAGCTTTTATGGCATCGTAGACAGAATAATCGATGATTGTTTCACCTGAAGGACCAAATGCATCGATTTGCTTTAAGCTGCCGTATCGTGATCCCATACCTGCGGCCAATACAACTAAAGTGGGTTGCATAATTGATTTCTAACTGTTTTATATCAACTCTTTATCGGCGCAAACTTAATCATCAGGACTTAAGAAACCGGTACTTTTTTCGACCAACACCAATTGAGGCTGGCTGGTCTGTATTTTAAGTTGGAAAAGATGATTCTTTCGTGGATTTTTTCTTTTCCTGCTGTTTTGATGTGTGATCTATTTCGCCTCATATTATTTTTACTGATTCTTATCGTTTTGTGTCTCACAAAATTTGTGTGAAAAGGTTATGCGGTTGGTAATCGGAAACAAGCTTTGCAGCTATCACTTTTTTATACTGACATGGGTTTTGTCAGTACCTGTCTTGGCCAATGATACCCTGGTGTTTCATCATATCGACGCCAAACTGTCGCAAAATACGGTCACGAAGATCTGGCAGGATCAGGACGGTTTTATGTGGTTCGGTACTCGGCATGGCCTCAATAAATTCGACGGCCGGTTTTTTACACAATATTTCGCAGGAAGAGATTCTACCACACTCAGTGACAGCCGCATCAATGATGCGACCATTGATAAGAATGGGAATTTCTGGTTGGCTACGGATAGGGGCATCAACTTTTATAATCCTAAAGAAGGCACATTCTCCCGGTTCCTGCATGATCCCGATGATCCAAACTCGCTCGGAAGCAATTTCGCAGTTTCACTGTTTGTGGATCACGAAGGGGTAATTTGGATTGGTTCGGAAGGTCAGGGACTAACCCGATTCCAACCCGAAAGCAACACTTTCTTTCGCTTTAGATACAATCAGGACGATCCGAATTCTATTTCTGGCAATCACATCAACGCCATGGCGGAAGATGATCAGGGTAACTTATGGATTGGTATCAGGGGCGGTGGCCTTAATCTTTATGATCGAAACTCCAAAAGGTTCATTTCTTACCAGTTACACGAATCGCAAGCCAATAATTCACCAAGAAGCCTTTACCCTAAAAACAATGGCCTTTGGATAGGTTCGAATAAAGGCCTTTATTCCTTAAAATATTTAGAAGGCCGGTATACGATTGAACCGGTAACGGTACCTGCTCAGCCAGCATTGTCTGCTTCGTTGGCTCAAGCCACAGTTTTGAGTCTATTGGAAGATGATCAGGGTAACTTATGGATCGGTACTGAAAATGACGGGCTTTATATTCTGGATGCACAACAGACATCACTGGTACACTATGTGCACGCCCGACAAAATGAAAATGGTATTTCCGGAAATTCCATTTGGTCGTTGTTTCAAGATCGCAGTGGTGTCATATGGATCGGTACTTATAATAATGGGCTGGATAAAATTGACCCGCTACATACGGTGATCCGACAATACCGTCAAAATCCCATGCAGCAAAATACGGTTGGGTATGACCTGATCAGTTCGTTTGTTGAGGAAGGCGAGGAAGGGTTATGGATTGGTACTGATGGAGGAGGTCTGAACTATCTGGATTATCAGACTGGGAAAATGGAACTGTTCCGTGAGGGGGCAGGGTCTAAAGACATTGCGGGTGATGCAGTATTGTCCTTGTTAAAGGATAGTGACAATAATTTGTGGGTGGCATCCTGGGAAGGCGGTGTTTCCATTCTCAGAAAAGATCAACAGAAGTTTGAAAAGATCTTGTTTGAGCCGGAGGATCCCAATTCGCTTTCCGGTTCTCATGCTTTCTACCTTATGGAGGACAGCAGAGGCAATATGTGGATCTCTATTTTTCGAGATGGAATTAACATATACAGTAAAGAAGGGCAACTAATTAAACGACTCTTCTATTCTGCGGATGATCCGGTAAGCATAAGCAATCAGAAGATCAGGAGCATGTTGGAGACTGAGCCTGGGACCATTTGGTTAGGCACTGAAGGAACGGGCCTGGATCGGATTAAGGTTGATGAAAACTATAACATCATTACCAAAGAGAACTATTCTTCTAATTCTAAGCGGTTTGGCAATCTGAGTCACGATGTGATCACGCATATTCATCAAAGTGCATCGGGTGATCTTTGGTTCACCACATTCGGAGGAGGAGTCAATATTCTTCGGGATGGAAGTACGGAATTTCTGACACTGACTAAGTCCGATGGATTGTCCAGCAATATTGTGTTGTCCATTGAAGAAGACGAAAACGGATATGTCTGGCTGGGAACAGCGGATGGTCTCTGCAGGATTTCGCCCGAGTTGGATATCATGCGTTTTGATCAGGATGATGGGATACGAAACGTTGAATTCACAAAAAGTGCAAGCTTCGTCTCTCGAACAGGTGAACTGTATTTTGGGTCTAATCAGGGATATTTCAAATTTCACCCCACTGACATCAAAGAAAACGAAAAGATACCAGAGGTGATTCTTACCGGATTTCAGGTCACCGGGCGCGAAGACCTGAATTTTACGCGAATGGCGTCTTTGGAGGATGCGTTCCCCGACAACAGAATTGAACTTAAATACAATGAGAACGACTTTTCGTTCCAGTTTTCCGTGCTCAATTTCTCTCAGCCTAACAAGAATCAATATGCCTACATGCTCAAGGGGTATGATGATGATTGGATCGCATCAGAGGATGGTCGAAATATCACTTATACCAATGTGCTTCCCGGGACCTATACTTTTATGGCCAAAGGTTCCAATAATGATGACGTATGGAACGAAGAAGGGGCCAGCATTACCGTGATTGTTCGTAGACCCTGGTTTTTCTCGAATCTGGCGGTATTGTTCTATCTTTTATTCTTTTCGTTTTTGCTTTTCCTCTTCCGGCAGGGGATTATCAATCGGGAACGCCTGAAAAACCAGCTACAGACTGAACATGGCCAATTGACGCGGATGCAGGACATGAACAAACTCAAGTCGAGGTTCTTCGCTAACATTTCCCATGAATTCCGAACGCCGCTGACCTTGATCATGGGGCCATTAAAGTCGCTGATTGCCGGAACGTATAAAGGTGATCCTGTCAGTCAGTATCGGATCATGGCTAGAAATGCGGAACGATTGCTGCGTTTGATAAACCAGATACTGGACCTTTCTCGCCTGGAATCCGGTTCGGTCAAATTAAAAGCCAGCAAGCTGGATATCGTAAAATTCCTAAAACCCATTGCACACGCCTTTACTAGCTATGCCGAGCGCCAGTTCATTGATTATAAGTGCACTTTCCCGGAGGAAGCCGTTGAGATTTATTTTGAACCGGATAAAATCGAGAAAGTAGTGATCAATCTGCTTTCCAATGCCTTCAAATTCACTCCGGAGTTCAAAAAGATAGAGGTAGAGGTACAAGACACCCCTAATGCCATCAAGATCATGGTTAGGGATGCTGGTATTGGGATCCCGGCAGACCAGCTGGACTACATTTTTGACCGGTTCTATCAAATTGATAACGGTGACAAGAAAGGGTCCGGGATTGGGTTAGCGTTGACCAAGGAGGTGATCGATCTGCACAAAGGAAAAATAGAAGTGGAAAGTCTGGCCGGAAAAGGGACCACTTTTACCGTATCGCTATTAAAAGGAACAGATCATTTACCTGAAGATACCATTCTGGATGAGGAATCATCTTCTCATCACTTTGAAGAAGATTTCAAAGAATTAGAAATGGTCAAAAATAATGGACCTCTTGAAGATGATGTAGAGCAGGATACCATTGCCGAAGAAGACCTGCCTCTGGTGCTCATCGCAGAAGATAATGAAGACATGCGGCTATTCATTTCGGAATATCTGGTGAGTGATTACCGCATTATCGAAACCACCAATGGCGAAGAGGCCCTGGAAGCAGCAGTTGAGAAAATTCCGGACGTGATTGTCTCCGATATCATCATGCCTAAGATGAATGGTTATGAACTGTGTCAAAAAATAAAAAGTGACGAAAAGACCTCACACATTCCGATTATTTTGCTGACGGCCAAAGCCTCAGGAGAAAGTACTGAAAAGGGCTTTGAGCTTGGCGCCGATTATTACGTGACCAAACCATTCAATCCGAAGCTGCTGGAATTACGGATCAAGAATATGCTCAAGACCAGGGATCAGATGAGACAACAGCTCACGGCCCTTCAGGAAACACATGTAGAACCACGGGATCTGAAAATTGCCAGCAAGGATCAGGAGTTTTTGAAAAAGGCCATCAAGTGCCTGGAGGAAAACCTGAGCAATTCCAATTTTGGCGTAGATGATCTTTATCGTGAATTAGGTCTGAGTCGAACGCAACTATACCGAAAACTAAAAGGACTGGTAGGACAGTCCGCCAACGAATTCATCCGATCCTTTCGACTGAAACGAGCGGCGCAATTGTTGAAGCAACAGGAGATGACAATCTCTGAAGTGACCTATTATGTGGGCTTTAATGACCTCCAATATTTCAGATATTGTTTCAAAAAACAGTTTGGATCTAACCCTTCAGAGTACGCTCAAATGTCTAATCAGAAGCCCTGAAAGGATATATTCCAATCGTTTGCATCATTTACCCCTGCAATCTGGACGTTTTCCCCACGAAGCTCGAAGTTGTATTTTTCGAAGTTTGAAGACCGCTTCGACTGGAGTGGTTGACATTATTTGAAAATAGTGTCAGGATTATTTCAAACTATCTAAATCTAAAGTATGAAGAACATGTACTTAGGTCTGAGAGCAGCCAACATCTGGAACGCCATGCGTTACTCGGTGATTGTGCTTCTCATTGGCTTGTGTTCGACCACAGCTTTTGGCCAGGGTCGAACGGTTACGGGTACCATCTCCGATGATTCGGGGGGAGGTCTTCCCGGTGTAAACGTGGTGTTGAAAGGAACATCAACTGGTTCGGTCACTGATATCAATGGTGGTTATTCCATTTCTATAGATGGTAATAATGCAACGCTGGTAATCAGTGCAATTGGTTTTGCTACTCAGGAAATCGCTGTGGGAGCGAGATCCGTAGTAGATGTAACGATGGAAGTGGACGTTGAAGAATTGCAGGAAGTAGTAGTGACAGGATACTCTGTGGACCAGAGAAGGAAAACTCCGGGTTCTGTTTCTA
This sequence comes from Cyclobacteriaceae bacterium, assembly GCA_965229785.1. Taxonomy (GTDB): domain Bacteria; phylum Bacteroidota; class Bacteroidia; order Cytophagales; family Cyclobacteriaceae; genus JAWPMT01. The sequence continues at coordinate 4,591,006 of CBDDJS010000001.1, read as the reverse complement.
CCATTAAAGCTGAGGATTTGAGGGCGCAGCCTTCAGGAAATGTTGAGCAGCAACTTCAAGGACGTGTAGCGGGTGTGACAGTAATCACCAACGGACAGCCGGGAACAACAAGCCAGGTACGTGTACGTGGTTATGGAGCACTTGGAGGAAACACTCCTCTGTATATTGTAGATGGAGTTCCTGTAGGATCCATCGACTGGTTATCTCCTGACGATATTGCTTCAACGACGGTGCTTAAAGATGCAACTGCGGCTTCCATTTATGGAGCGCGTGCTGCTGGTGGTGTTATCGTATATACAACACATCAGGGAACTAAAGGGAAACGTGAAATGAAAGTAACCTACAATGGACTGACTGGTTTCACTACTCCTGGAGAAGGTGCTGGCGTTTTGAACCCTCAGGAACAAGCAGATTGGACCTGGGCGGCGATTCGAAATGCATGGACTAACGAGCAACCCATGGATGCTGATGGCAATTTGATTCCTCTGAGTTTCAGTCACCCTCAGTATGGTACTGGAGATACTCCTGTGCTTCCCGATTACCTGCTTGTAGGTTCAAATTCCGGTGTAACAGGAACTGTGAACCTTGCTTCTGAAGCTGCAAACTATAATATCGATCCTGATGCTGGTTCTATTTACCAGGTTATTCGAACCAATAGAGCTGGAACCGATTGGTATGATGCTATTACTCGTACGGGAGCTATCAACCGTCACAGCATCGGTATTTCCGGTGGAGGAGACGGTAGCCGATATTATGTAGGTCTTGGTTTACAAGATCAACAAGGTATCGTGTTGCACCAGCGATTTGAGCGTTACAACTTTCGTGTAAATTCAGAATTTGATCTATTGCCAGATGGTGCATTGAGCATTGGAGAAAACATCCAAATGACTTATCGATCTACCAGAAACGTATTTGGTGCAGATGGTGGTAGCGGTTCATCAGATGATGAGAACGTAATTCTCGCCGCCTCTAGAATGGCTCCGGCGATTCCGGTATTTGATGAATTTGGTGGATACGCTGGTACAGCCGCTCCTGGCTTTAACAACCCTCGAAATCCTGTAGCTGAATTGGATGGACAGAGAAACAATCGCGGATTTTCAACTCAGGCTTTCGGTAATGTTTATTTGCAAGCTAAGCCCATAGAAGGACTGACGGTAAGAACTTCGTTTGGAGGTCAGTATTTCAACGTTAATTTCAGATCATACACCCGAAGACAGTATGAGAACTCGGAGAATAATTCATCTTTTGGTTTCACACAAGGTGCTCAAATCTTCTCTAACTGGACCTGGACAAACACTATTACTTATGAGAACAAATTTGGTGATCATGGTGTAAAAGTGCTTGTTGGTCAAGAGGCATTGAATGCTGGATTCTTCAGAGGAATGGTTGGATCTGGTATTAATCCTTTTTCTCAGAATCCGGATTTCGTTTCCTTATCTAATGTCCAGTCTCCTGTAGTAAATGGAAACCATACAGAAGGTGTGAATTTCTCTTCTTACTTCGGTAAGGTGACTTATGATTTGATGGACAAATACATCGTGGATTTTGTTATTCGTCGTGATGGTTCTTCCAGATTTGGTTCAGCGAACAGATACGGAACATTCCCTGCTGTTGCTCTCGCCTGGAGAATTTCTGATGAGGAGTTCATGCAAGGTATTTCCTGGTTAGACGACTTGAAACTTCGAGGAGGTTACGGAGTAATCGGTAATTCCAATAATGTGGATCCTAATAACCAATTCAGTTTATTTGGAACCAACCTTGGAGCATCAAGCTATGATATCGCTGGTTCCAATTCCGGAGCTGCTGCTGGATTCTTCCGATCAAGAATTGGTAACCCAAATGCGAAGTGGGAAAGAGCAGTAACTTCTAATGTAGGTATTGATGCCTTGTTCTTCGATGGTAAGCTTGACTTTGGTATCGAATTCTGGAGAAAGGATACAGAAGACTTATTATTTGAAGTTCCTGTAACAGTTCAAACGGGTGGTTTTGCCAGTGCCCCTTCTGTTAATGTGGGAGAGATGAAAAACACGGGTATTGACCTGACCATCATTAACAAAGGAACCATCAATAATGATATCGGATATGAGATCACTGTGACTGGAGGATTCCTGAACAATGAGATTGTTGCATTTGCTCCTGGAATCGACTTCATAGAAGATCCTGATGTGGATTTCAGAGGGATCAGACCTGTTAGAAATGCTGTAGGACAGCCAATTTCTTCATTCTTTGGCTATGATGTTGTCGGTCTTTTCCGTGACGATGCCGAAGTTGCCAATTCAGCTACTCAGGCTGGTGCAGCTCCAGGACGTTTCCGATTCCGTGATGTGAATGGAGACGGGGAGATCACTCCTGATGATCGGGTATTTCTTGGAAGTCCTGTTCCGGATTTCACAGGAGGTTTGACTGCTAAATTCAACTACAAAGGGTTTGATTTAGAGCTTTACTCTTTCTTATCAGTAGGTGGTGAGATCTATAATATTTCAAAAGTGTTTACACACATGTATCCTCTGTTCCCTGGTGCAGCTATTAGCGACGCAGTGAGGGATTCATGGACATTCGAGAACCCTACGGGAGATATTCCGATATTCGAGAATGTTTCAAACTTTAGCACAAACACGCAATCAAGTTCTTTCTATGTAGAAGACGGTTCTTACTTCAGAATCCAGAACCTGACTGTGGGATACAACTTGCCTGCCAGTATCATTAATAACTGGAAGTTGCAAAAAGTAAGAGTAACCGCTTCTGTGAACAACCTGGTGACCATTACTGGTTACGATGGCCTTGATCCTAGTGTGGGTGGTAATGCAGATTTGAACTTCGGTATTGACCTGGGTAACTTCCCGATCACCAGAAGTGTAACATTTGGATTAAGTGTCGGATTTTAAAATAGTAGATGAAGATGAATAAGTATAAGTTGATAGTTGTCGCTTTCCTGCTCTTTGGAGTAGTAATGACGGCATGTAAAGACGAATTTTTGGAGGTAGCTCCGACAAACTCTTTGAGTTCAAATGAGTTGTCGACAGCTGCGGGACTTGATGGTTCGGTTATTGGTACTTATAGTATATTGTTAGGTAGAGGGGGATTCTACACAGATGCTTCCAACTGGTTTTGGGGGTCGGTATTAGGTGGAGATGCCAACAAAGGGTCTGATCCCGGTGATCAGTCTCAGGTAAATGAGATCCAAACCTATGATCCTCAGACTAATAATGCATCAATATTAGATAAGTACAGTCGAACTTACGAAGGAGTAGCAAGAGCTAATGCCACCCTTCGTCTGGCGAATGTGGCAGAAGAAACAGGATCTGCTTCTACTGCTGTCATTACTCAGGCCAGAGCAGAAGCCAGATTCCTGAGAGGACACTACTACTTCGATTTGAAGAAGATCTTCAACGATGTGCCTTATGTAGATGAGAATTGGGATGAAGTAACACCGATTCCTAACAATCAGGACCTGTGGCCGATGATTGAAGCGGACTTTGAGTTTGCGGCAGCAAACTTACCTGCTACCTATTCTCAGGCTGGTAGAGCTAATAACTGGGCAGCGAGAGCATACCTGGGTAAAGCGCTTCTTTTCCAGGGTAAATTTGCTGAAGCAAAAGCGCAATTTGACAATGTGATTGCTAATGGTGTTACTGCTAGCGGTCAGCCATATGCGTTGCTAGCCAATTATGCAGATGCTTTCCGTTCCATTACGGATAACAGTGCCGAGTCAGTATTTGCCTCTCAGGCGGCTGCTGGAACGGGTTCTATCAACAACGCAAACCCAGGCATGGTTTTGAATTTCCCTCACGGAAGTACAGGCCCGGCCCGACCAGGTGGATGTTGTGGATTCTTCCAGCCTAGCTTTGAATTGGCTAACTCTTTCAGAACTGGTGCGGATGGATTGCCTTTGTTGGACGGTTCATATAACGATGCTGGAAATGCACTTGCGACAGATTTCGGTTTGGCCAGTGGTGATGCATTCACTCCTGATGCTGGTAATATAGACCCCAGACTGGATCATTCTGTTGGTAGAAGAGGTATTCCATACCTTGATTGGGGCCCTCACCCTGGAAATGACTGGATTCGTCAGTCTTCAAATGGTGGACCTTATTCTCCTAAGAAGTTTATCTACTATCAGGGAGGTATCGGAACTGAAAACGATGGTAGTTCCTGGACACCTGGATATACCGCGGTTAACTATACGATCATTCGATATGCCGATGTGTTGTTAATGGCAGCTGAAGCAGAGATCGAATTGGGCAACCTGGATGCTGGTCGAGATTTGATTAACCAGGTAAGAGCCAGAGCAGCGGCTTCTCCGGTAATGACTGACGATGGAACTGCTGAAGCTGCTAACTACAATGTGGCTCAGTATGCAGCTTTCGCTGATCAGACAGAGGCGCGTGCTGCTGTAAGAATGGAGCGGAAGCTTGAGTTGTCCGGTGAAGGTCATAGACTTTATGACCTGGTGAGATGGGGTGTTGCAGCTGCGGATATCAACGCGTTCCTTGCCTATGAAAGTGGGCTTCTTCCCGGTGCTTATAGCGGGGCAACTTTCACGGCGAATAAAAATGAATACTTGCCTATTCCTCAGAGCGAAATTGATTTACAGACTGTTGAGGTAATCAGCCAGAACCCTGGATACTAATCACTATTACAAATTGTTAATTCATATCAAAGGCTATTCCCAGTTAGGGGATAGCCTTTATTTTTAAAGTATATTAAGGTTTAGCTACTAGTGACCATTTTTTTAGAAGCATGATGAAGTTGAAGAAGTGTTTGAAGTGGGTTGGTTTAGCCCTTTTGGCAGCATGTACCGTACCTGAGAAACAAAATGAAGAAGAAGTAAAGCCCTCCAAAGTATTCGAGAAGGTAGCGAAATCTGCCAGCAATATCGAATTCTCAAACAAACTCAAAGAAGATTCCATAATTAACTATTTCACTTATCCCTACATCTATATGGGAGGAGGTGTAGCTACCGGAGACGTGAATAACGATGGCTTACCCGATGTATACTTTACCGGGAACATGGTGGAAAACAAACTTTATCTGAACAAGGGAGAATTAAGTTTTGAAGATATAACCGAAACAGCAGGTGTAGCAGGTGATGATCGTTGGATGACCGGCGTTACCATGGCAGATGTAAACGCTGATGGGTGGCTGGATATTTATGTTAGCGTATCCGGGAAATTCACTACCAAGAAGAATTTGCTCTATATAAATAATGGCCTCAATGAGGCTGGGGTGCCAACGTTCTCTGAGGAAGCGGCTAAATATGGAATTGATGACGAAGGCAGCTCGACCCAAGCTACATTCTTTGATTACGACCTGGACGGTGATGTAGATCTTTATGTAGCCAATTACCCATTCACGCATTTCAAGACACCCAACTATGCGTATAAGTTTTCAATCGACAAGAAGGATCCGGAGAAATCGGACAGACTATATCAAAACACAGGCGATGGATTTGTCGATGTTTCAGAAGAAGCCGGGATTTTGAATTTTGGACTTTCTCTTAGTGCCACCACAGCCGATTTCAATCAGGATGGCTGGCCTGATCTCTACGTATCCAATGATTTCGCTACTCCTGATCAATTCTATTTCAATAATGGAGATGGAACGTTTACCGATAGAAGTCAGGAAGTAACCAATCACACGGCTTTTTTTGGGATGGGTACGGATGCAGCGGATTTCAACAACGATGGCCTCATTGACTTACTGCAATTGGATATGACGCCTGAAGATAATCGTAGAAATAAAGCCAATATGGCCAGTATGGATATTCCCGGTTTTTGGGAGATTGTTGGCCTTGGTATGCATTATCAATACATGCAAAATGCCTTACAATTAAACTGGGGAGTAGCGGATGATGGACTGCCACACTTCGGAGATGTTTCTCGTTTGTCCGGAATTGCGCTGACTGACTGGAGTTGGGCCGCCTTAATGACGGACCTGGATAACGATGGCTGGAAGGATATATTCATTACAAATGGTACGAGAAGAGACATCAACAATAAGGACTACTTCAACAGGATCGATGCGAGAACCTACCAGGAGAAACAAGAAGGTTCTAATCTTGAATTAGCGGTAAACATTCCTGCAGAACCGGTGGATAATTATGCATATCGAAATAATGGCGATCTGAGTTTTACGCACGTTTCTGAAGATTGGGGATTGAGCCATGTGGGCTTTTCAAATGGTGCCAGTTATGCGGATTTGGATAATGACGGTGATTTGGAATTGATTGTGAATAACATCGACGAACCCGTTTCAATATTCAAGAATTTGTCCACTGAGAATGGTGCACACTATTTGCAGGTAAAATTCAATGGACCGGAAATGAACCCGTTGGGATTAGGAGCAAAAGTGGAGATCACCACAGCGGGTCAGATTCAGGTGCAGGAACTAACAATGACTCGTGGTTTTCAGTCTTCCGTAGAGCCTATTATGACCTTTGGGCTTGGAGATGTCGCTGAAATAGAAAAATTGGAAGTAACCTGGCCCGGAGGCAATACCCAGATCCTGGCTAATGTGTCCGGAGATCAGTTGTTGACACTTAATGTGACCGAAGCAAGCGGTACGACGGCAAACAGTAAAAACATGGCCACGACATTCAGGAATAAGACCAAAGAAACACCTGTCGATTTTGTACACCGTGAAAATGCATTCAATGACTATGATTACGAAGTGCTGTTACCTCATCAATACTCCAGAAATGGACCAGGGCTGGCGAAAGGCGATGTAAATGGCGATGGCCTGGATGATGTATATGTGGGTGGAGCAACGGGTCAATCCGGAGCATTGTTGATTCAACAAAGTGCCGGAGGTTTCAGTACGAACACCGGTCCGTGGGAGCAACACAAGAGTATGGAAGATCTTGATGCTACTATGTTTGATGCAGATGGGGATGGCGATCTCGATCTTTATGTGGTGAGTGGAGGGAACGAGACCGTCGGTGCAAGACGTTATCAGGATCGGCTGTATTTAAATGATGGATCGGGAGAATTCGTGTATACCGCAGAAGCTTTACCATCGATCGCTAATAGTGGCTCTAAAGTAAAGCCAGGAGACTTTGATGGTGACGGAGATCTGGATCTCTTTGTAGGAGGTAGGATCGTGCCACGGAAATATCCAATGCCAGCTACCAGTCTCATATTGCGAAATGAGTCAGAAGGTGGCACTGCGAAATTTACCAGTGTCGCCTCCACCGTTTGTCCTTCACTGGATTCGATAGGATTGGTAACTGACGCTGAGTGGATTGATTTCAATGGTGATAACTTCCTGGACCTGGTGGTGGTAGGTGAATGGATGCCCATCACCGTTTTTCAAAACGATGGTTCGGGGGTTTTGTCTGATGCAACAGAGAAACTGGGGCTCGAAAAAACATTGGGATGGTGGTACGCTATTGCAGCTGCGGATTTTGATGGTGATGGAGACATAGATCTGGCGGCTGGAAATTTAGGATTGAATTATAAGTATCAGGCTACTGAAGAGCAATCGTTTGACGTTTATGCCAATGACTATGATAAAAATGGTTCCCTGGATATTGTTTTGGGCTACTATCAGGATGGAACACAGTATCCTTTGAGGGGACGTCAGTGTTCGTCGGAGCAAATCCCCGCGATCAAATATAAATACAAGGATTACGATTCTTTTGCAGAAGCTACCCTGATCGACATATACACGGAAGCAGACCTTGAGGCAGCGCTCCATCTAAAAGCATATACCTTCGCCAGTATGTATCTGGAAAACCTTCAGGGCGAGGCATTTAATACGGCCAAACTGCCCAATGAAGTGCAGATCTCCAATATCAACAGCATTTTGCCCGGGGATTTCAATGGTGATGGAAAGATGGACATGATTCTGGCGGGTAATATGCATACCTCCGAAATAGAAACGACTCGTAACGATGCGAGTTACGGCGCTTATCTTGTAGGAGATGGTACCGGAAATTTCAGGACAGTACCTTACACCGAAAGTGGTTTCTACATCAATGGCGAAGTAAAAGATATGGAGGTAATTTCAACCGGTAAGTCAGAGGTAGTCATTGCTGCGCGCAATAACGGACCACTTGCGATTCTCGAGGTTTCCGGGCGATAGATCATGAAATTTAATCGATGGTTTTTTATCCTCTGTTTTTCGAGCCTGTTCCTTGGCTGTCAGGAGGCTGAAAAACCATCTTTTTCCAATCAATCGGTCAATCCTCCAATCAATTTTCGGCCCAACATCCTGTGGTTGGTAGCGGAGGATATGAGTGGAAATATTCCTGCTTTTGGGGATTCAACGATCACCACCCCTACACTGGATAGGCTAGCTGCAGAAGGCGTTTGCTACGATCAGTTTTTTACCCCTGCTCCGGTGTGTGCACCTGCACGTTCGGCGATCATTACGGGAATGTATCCTAATCACATAGGAAGTAATCACATGCGTACCGGGCCCTGGTACGCCGGGACACCTTCCGTAGCCACTTTGACCAATTATCAGCAGTATTTACCCGAAGGTTTGATTCCTTATGAGGCCACACCAGCTCCGGAAATCAAAATGTTTCCGGAATACCTACGAGCGGCAGGCTATTACACTTCAAATAATGCCAAAGAGGATTATCAATTCATCAGGACCCATGTCGCGTGGGATGAGAGCGATCGTGAGGCTCATTGGCGGAACAGAAAGCCTGGCCAGCCATTTTTTGCGGTGTTCAATTTTGGTGTAACCCATGAATCACGCATTTGGGCCAAAAAAACGGATTCGCTTTGGATAGCGCCAGATTTGAAGGTACCCGTACCGCCTTACTTGCCAGACACGGAAGTCGGACAACAAGATGTAAGAAGGATGTATTCCAATATCCGGGAAATGGATTTTCAGATCGGTGTTGTATTGGATCAATTGGAGGCAGATGGATTATTGGACAGCACAATCGTAATGTGGTATACGGATCACGGTGGTCCCTTGCCACGTCAGAAAAGATCCCTACACGATTCCGGGATCAAAGTGCCGATGATCATCAGATTTCCCAATGCTTTAGGTGCAGGAACAAGAGATCGGAGAATGACCAGCTTTATCGACCTGGGGCCTACGGTTTTGTCATTAGCCGGGATAAAGCCTGCAGATCATATCGATGGCACTGCTTTTCTTGGGAAATATACTCGGGAGGAGGAGCCAACCTACATTTATGCGGCCGCTGATCGTTTCGATGCAAGCTATGATAAAAGTAGAGCAGTTCGGGATAATCGATTCAAATACATACGACACTATGATACAGAACAACCTATGTTTTTGCATGTGGCCTATCGTGACCAAATGGACATTATGCAGGAATTGTATCGCCTTCGTGATCAGGCAGAACTGACCCAGGTGCAACAGTTATGGTTTGCCAAAACCCGACCCAAGGAGCAGTTGTTTGATGTGTTGGCTGATCCTCATGAAGTGAATGACCTGGCTGAGGCTCCTGAGTTTCAGGACAAGTTGAAGGAACTGCGAAACGTAAATGAACAATTTGTGGAGGCAATTAAGGATAAAGGATTAATATCCGAAAGAGCCTTGTTGGAAGATATTTGGCCGGGTAAAAGACAGCCGGTGACCGTCGATCCGACCTGGGAAATTAATAATGAAAAACTTTCAATTACCTGTGCAACGCCGGGTGCTTCGATTGGTTTTCAGGTATCCGGTAACCCCGAAGAATGGCCAGATGCCTGGGAAATTTATGGCGCCCCTATTCAGATAAGAGACGGTGTTCACGTTCGGATAAAGGCGGACCGTTTAGGCTACCAACCGAGTAATGTGGTTGACATTTCTTTAGATTGACGGCCTGTAAATGATATGTCGATGACATTTCGTTGGTTTCGTCATGCCTTAAGCCAACTCATCCTGTGCACTAACCAGTAACTTTTCAAATGTTAGATTCATCAAAATCCAATGTTGAAATGAGAAGAGAGCGAATGCATAAGATTGTACTTGGTGTTTGTCTGGTGAGTTTGGTAGGACTAAGTGCCTGCCAGGATGACGCGAATGAAGTAAGGACCAACAGTGAATGGACCATCCCGACGACTGCCGTATTTGATGGAGGCCCGGGGAAAGATGGAATCCCTTCGATCGACAATCCGGTTTTTGGAGACATTACCAATCAGGATGCCAATATTCCCGAGGATGACCTGGTCGTGGTGGTGAAAGCGGGTGATGAAGTCAAGGCTTACGCCCACAACATTTTAGATTGGCATGAGATTGTAAATGATGCTTTTAACGACGGGTTGAACATAGCCCTGACATATTGTCCATTGACCGGAACCGCGATTGGTTGGGACCGTGAAATTAATGGGAATGTGACGACTTTTGGCGTGTCCGGACTACTTTACAACAGCAATCTAATACCTTATGACAGAGCTACTGATAGCTATTGGAGCCAAATGCTCAATGAAAGTGTAAGCGGAGAATTGATCAATCAGGCGATTGTGCGGTATCCTGTTTCAGAAATGACTTTTGCGGCTTTCAAAGAAGAATTCCCTGATGGAAAAGTACTCACCAGAAACACCGGTTTTGACCGAGCTTACGGTTTGTATCCATATGGTAATTATCTGAACACTGACAATACCTTATTCCCTGTCGATCGAAGAGATAACCAGATTTTTGCCAAGGAGAGGGTGTTGGGTGTGCAAACAGGAGATCTAACGCGAGTTTATCAATTGAGTCTCTTTGCCAATACCAATTATATGACCGATACGATGGATGGGCAGGACTTGGTCATTTTTGGTAGCCAGGTGCAGGGTTATGCCAATGCATATCTTGCGAAAACATTAAACAACGAAACACTGACTTTCGAATCCATGGATGGCCCAAACGGAGTAGTGGCCCGAGATCAGTTTGATAACGAGTGGAATCTATTTGGTGAAGTGGTATCCGGTCCTGATGTCGGAGAGACTTTGCCGTCAGCCCCCGCCTATATTGGATTTTACTTTGCCTGGGTAGCCTTTAATGACGAGGTAGAGATTTTTGAAGGGAATTGATAAACATCACGAATGCTGATTCAAGTGTTTCCTTAACTCTGCAACACCTGGCTGATTAGGGAAACGCTAAAGATACTGAGGAGAAACCAACCAATAAAACCCTCCAATATCGTAATATACCGGGTAATCCCCTGAACCGGAATGGCGCCAAAGCCGAGCGTTGAAAAAACGTTGATACTTAATGTAACAGAATTGAGTGTTCGGATGGTGATCAGGTATAGTGCGTAGATGGTTATCGATATGACTGTTACTATGGATATATAGGTTTTGCGTTTAGGATTTAGATCAATCCATCGACCTTTCAACACTTCTATACGTCGGTAGAAAAAGGTCAGGCTTTTGTGTTTGATCACTGACATCAAATACAGTGGTCTACCTAACACAAGGATAATAGCAGGCACCAACGTCTTGTTTTGGTGTAATTCCTTTTTGTATTCCTCAAATGACAGGAAAAGCTCCTTATGTTCTTCGGAATAGAAGTCCTCCAACCTCTGCTCCGAACGAAAATATTCCAGGAGCTTGCGGTGCTGGCCTATTAGAAATTTCCGATCGATTTGATCCCAGTCGCTGGGAAAGAAGAAGTAAAGTGCTGCAAAAATAAGAATGGTCCACATGGAGAAGATCAATGACTTCACCGGACTTGTACCATAAGCAGAGAAGTGTTTTAAAAATTGATTGAGCCGCCAGTTGAACCAGGACTGGAGGTCGGGGTTTTGTTGATATTGGTACCGATACTTTCCAGTCTCCATATCTTTCATTTGGATGTAAGAGGCATTGGCAGATTCAATATCTCCCTGAGTTCGGTACATGGAGTGAAATTTGCTATAGGTGCTTTTTAGGGCATTGAAAACATAAATATCTGAGACCAGGCTATCAGTTTGATAATGAAATGGAGGTTGGGCATAGTCGAAATACAAGCCAATTCCTTCATTTTTAATTTGATCCCAGTAAAAAGAAGTATTGTTTATCGGGAAATTAAACTGATTGGCACTAATGGGTTGGTTGAACTTGCAGTTTTGTATGGCAAAGGCTTCTTTGACAGAGCAACCGTCAAAATCCACGATGGTCTCTTTGAAGTCGATTTCATCAAAATAAATGATGTCATAAATTCCGCCGCTTAACACCATCACAGGGGTAACCTCTGTTGCTGATATTTTACAATTGCTCAGACCAAGCCTGTTGATCTTTTTTTCATTCTGCCTGATGACAAGCAAATATTGATAAGGTTGATCCTCTTGTTCGAATCCGTAATTGAACGGAGTGTCTGGTAAAGTAGCTTTGGTTGAAAGCGTGCAATTGCTGAAGGACAAAACGTTGATTTGTAATTCTGAAACAGCGATTCTCTGAAGAATGTCACTGTGAGGAATTGAAAGGCGCCCAGGTCTGAATTTCTAACATCGAATCCATCATGAAAAGTGCAGTTGTAAAAGATCACCTGACTTGCTCCCTTGCATGATGTAAGTGAAAAATTTCCATGAATAGTGAGATTACCTAAAACGACGGTAGATTGCTCAGGGAGTTTACAATTGATCAATTGAACGGTGGAATGAATGTGTATTTCTTCTCTGGGAATGGTGTCTTCCTCGGGGGTTCGGGGCCGCCACCAGGCATACAGCGTGTCTGCTTTTTCGTCGTAGTAAATTTCTGTGTTACTAAGGTGATAAACAGAGTCCTTGTTGCTTTTCATCTCCTCTATCCAGGTACTCAGAGATATCCTTCTATCGTAATCCTGAGCGCTAACATGGGCTACAGATCCCATTTTGATCAGTAGGAATAGAAAGAGGATGACTTTCTTTAGCATGATTTGATTTTTGACAATGTTATTCAAAGCATGGAATAATTGCAATCCTATTCCGTGGGGCCAGCACCTTCCTGATAAGGCGAACACAAGGCAGTAGCATGTTTTAGGTATTCGAAACGGGAGCCGAGGGTCCGGAATTACACTGAATTGGGGGACCCAATCGTAGCATTTATGATTCGTCATCCCAGATGACATTGCAAATTTTCCATTTTGAGTTTTTCTTGATCAATTGGAACATTTTGTTTCCTCTTTGAGTAAAGGGCTGATTGTTAAGCACCCCCTCTTTTTGATATTGAGAAAACCTTTGAGCAATGTTTCTGGTAATGATTGTCTTTTCCACTGTTTCGTATTCTTCAAAATGCTGAAGTTCTCCGTTGGTCAGTAAGGCCTGCCTGGGGGCAATAAAATTGGGTAAATCGTAAGTTTCACATGAGCCATCAGTATTTTTTATGATAATGGCCTGATCTAAGCACGTATCATAGATCAGGCTTAATCGAGGTTTTGTATCCTTATTGGTAAAGGCACTGAAGAACTCTTTGATCACACGATCAATTTTCAGTTTATCTAAATTCAGGTGATAAACGCTTGATGTTTCCTCATTGATTACTTCTGTTTTTTCATATGAGAATCCCAATTTCTCAATCAATCGAATGGAATTGAGGTTATTTGGCATGGTGATCGCCAGTACCGTGGAAAAATCTGAGGTTTCTATGATCTGGTCCAAAATGGTATTTGCGGCTTCGTGGGCATAACCCAAACCTTGAAATTCAGGTAAAAAGGCAAAGCCAAGATCATGAAAAGGTAAATGATCCCTTTTGATCAAAGTGATAACACCAATTTTTGCACTTTCTAGTTGGATGACCCAATAGGTAATGTTTTGATTGGCTATGATCTTTTGAATATATCCCAGCGCCTCTTTTTCATTTCCAATATTTCTATCGCCAATAAAGGTGAGCCAACCTTTCGTGTTGACTAATTCTAAAATAAATGAAGCGTCATTTTCTTCTAAGGATCGTATCGATAATCTTTCAGTATTTAAGAATTGAGTGGAATCCATGCCCTGCAATGTCGTAAAAATTTCGATCAATAAAGACGTGCTGATAATTCGTCAACCCATTATCTCTCAAGAGATTAGTAAAGTAATGGACCTCCTGGATTTATAGAGTACAACAACGGTACTACCGCCAGGTATTTTGATTCATTTAAATCGAATAGTACTCCCTCAGCGCCCAATATTAAACTTCGGTCGGCTACAACATGGAAGTCTGACAACTGCTTTTACCTTTAGTCTTAACCATGTTGACTAACTATTATGTATAAAATTGAAGTAACAGATTTTGGGTTTAAACTCACCCTGTCGGGGCACCTGTCTAAAGAAGAAGCGCAGGCCTACAAAGATGAAATGATCGAAATTATACCAATCCTACCAGAGAAATTTGGGATCCTTGTCGATATGAGGGAATTGAAGCCGCTTGGACCGGAAAGCCAGGCCATTATCACCTCCTCACAAGAAATCGTTGCGCACAGACTGACAAGATCGGTGACGGTCGTCAATAGTACGATCCTGGTCATGCAATTCCGGAGACTTTCTAAGGAATCTCATGTGATTGATACCAAACGATTTATTGATGCTTCTAAAACGACGGATTGGGAGCAGGTAAGCCGAAACTGGATTGTGGATGCCGTAGATCCTTATTTGGAAGAATCGGTAGCTTAACCCCATCTAAAAGCCATCCGTCTTCCTCAAGAAACCGGTCTACACAATAAACGGGGCCATATTTTTAGAGAATTGTGTTTCTATCCTCGAGGCCTGAGATCGATAGCAGATCCAGTCATTGCTAGCGATTCTCACGAACTGTGCACCATAAGTATTAAAAAACCGACATTATCAATTATGTCGGTTTTTGATTTATTCATAATGTGGATATTGCCTCGTTTTGAATTTCTTAAACTGACAACACCGGATTAGTGCTTATGAGACTTTAGCACCTGCTTTTTCCAATAGGGCCTTCGTAGCGTTGATGCCATCAGGCTCGGAAAGTTCGTCTCCTTCGTATTCTATGCCTACATAGCCTGTGAATCCCGCGTCTTTCACAATTTGAAGCATTTTCACGAAATCGGTTGACTTTTCATTGCCTTCAGCGTCGAATGAGTGAGCTTTCGCACTTACTCCTTTGGCATAAGGCATAAGCTCTTTGGTACCGATATAACGATCGTATTCTTCCTTACAGCCGTCTGGGCCTCGATCGATGCAGAAGTTGCCAAAATCAGGAAGCGTACCACAATAAGGGCTATTGACTTGTTTCATCACATCTGCCAACCAGGCGCCGTTAGATGAGTATCCGCCATGATTTTCCACAATGATGTTGATGCCATTCTGAGCACCATATTCACTCAGACGCCCCAGCCCATCAACAGCAGCAGCTTTCACTTCTTCTGCAGTACCTTGTCCAGCTGCATTGACTCTGATCGAATGACATCCGAGGTACTTTGCGGCATTTACCCATTTATAATGATTTTCTACCGCTTTGATCCGGGCACTTTCATCAGCATCTCCCAGGTTACCCAATCGGTCGCACATGATTAGCTGACTGGAAACCCCATTGTCGTCACATTGCTGCTTCAACGCAGAGAGATACTCAGTGTTTTCAGCGTGAGCGTAGAAGAAAGTGTTGACATATTCTATGGCGGAAATACCAAATTGTTCTTTTGCGATCCGCGGGAAATTCTTAGGGTCGAGCTCTCCTTGCAAAACCGAGTCAGGATCATTATCAAGGGCATCTGCGAATTTTTGCCACCAGTCAGGACTGTTTCTTTGGGCGCCAAAGAAAGACTTATTCAATGACCATTGGGCTAGTGAAATACTAAAAAAGAGGCTCGCAGCTTCCTCGACCTGAGCTTCTGCAACTGCTGATTGTTCTTTGGTGCCGCCGCCACATGCGGATAACAAAGCAGAAGAACTCATTAGAGTTGGGATAGCCACCAGACCGGTGCCTATTTTTTTGATGGATTTTCGTCGGGAGTTTATCATATCTTTTTCGGTTATGTCAAAAAATTGGATTCTATGAAATTCATGTTATTCTTTCAGCTGGTTGGGATCAGTTTAATGGACTTTACTTCCAGTAAGCTGTCCATAGGTAGATCAGCTCGTAATGTCAATTGATGATCTCCTGATTTAAAAGGCAGTGTGCCCAAATGAACCAGGGGCCAGGTTTTTTCTTCTACCTCACCGCGTAAGACGCGATCCTGATTAGGGACATCTTTGGCAATAGCGGGCGATTCCAGTTGAAGCGATAATGTTTGATCTCCACATATCACCGAAAGCCCGTTAATGACTGAAGGAGTTGAGAGTTCCAGATAAACCTCATAACTCATCGCAGCAACAACTTGCATGTTCCAGGTGGCTTGTGATCCTTTTTGCCATCCCGTAAACCAGTCATTGGCCCATCCACTTTTGCCGTTGAATGTTAAATGAGTGACATCAGAAGCGTCAGGAGCAGGAAATTCCACCATGGGAATGTTAGCATGCCCTACTTCAGTAGGAGGGGGGACTAAACCATTGGCAGTAACTGCTGTCAACCATCGTTTATATTCTCGCGCCATTTCTTTCGCGAGTACTGGCTTCTCTGCGATCAGGTCATGTTGCTGAACGGAATCATTCAGCAAGTCATACAATTCATCTCCGGTTTGTTTGCGTGTCAGGACATAAGCATCATTTCTTATGGCGCCTGGTATGGTGTCAAAATCCCAGGAGACCTGATGGGTAAAGAAGTATCGCTCTTTTAGTTTTTCACCTGAAAGCACGGGCGTAAGGCTAATACCATCTACTTCAACTCCTTTAGGCAGTGTTAAATTGAGTAAGTCAGTAAGCGTGGGCAATACATCGATGTGAGCGGCCATTTGTGTCACTTTCAGTCGATTCCATTCAGGCCTTTGTGGGTTGTGGATCATGAATGGGACCCGAACCCCTCCCTCATCCACGTGGGCTTTTCTGCCTTTCAGCCCATTGTTGAAACGCCATCCATTAGGGCCATTATCAGTCATGAATATGAGTAAAGTGTTTTTGGCTAGCCCTGTGGCCTTTAGGTGATCTCTGATTCTTCCAATATTGTCATCAATGTTTTCCACCATCCCATAAACCGAGGCGTCCTTGTCACTTAAGCCTTTGGCTTTGTACTTATCAAAGTATTGATCATCCACTTGAAACGGACTGTGAGGGGTGTTGTAGGAGATCATGGAAAAAAATGGCTCATGTTGATCGTCGATAAAGGCAAGGGCTTCATCCGTTATGATGTCGGTTGCATAGCCTTCTGTTCTTTTCTCTTCAAATTGATAAGTCAGGACCGGATCAAAGTAATTGTTAAGATGACCATCCTTGAAGCCCACGAACTGATCAAAACCCTGCCCGATGGGATCGTGAGGATATTGTTTGCCATTGTGCCATTTCCCGAATAAACCGGTACGATAACCATTTTCTTTGAACATCTCAGCTAAAGTCACTTCCTCGGCTCGCATGACTTCTTTTCGATGGGTTACCCACGACGTACCTGTTCGTAAGTGATATCTCCCCGTTAATAAACTGGCCCGGGTAGGTGCGCAAACCGGCGAAACATAGAACCGTGTGAACTCGGCAGATTCCTTTGACAACTGATCTAAAACAGGGGTTTCGATCACTGGATTTCCATGAAATGCCAGATCTCCGTATCCCTGATCATCGGTAATGATCAGAATAACGTTCATTCGTGGTTGATTGCCTGGATCTACCTGACAGCCGGCCATAAGCAAGGTCCCGAAGATTAATAAAAGATAGATTCCTCTCATGGTGCGGGATCGTTTTTAAGTGGTCGAAGCATCGCACCATTCCGGTATGGATTGTTTAGGTCGGATTCAAAAAAGACCGCCGCATCTTGAGAAAAGTTGAGGAAGTCTGCTTCGCTACTATGTCCGGGATAAGCAACATAATGATGTTCTTTGTTCGCATTTCGCCAAAGTAAGACCCATGCTATTTGAATGCTCTCAGTATTCTCCCTGATGGGATTGAGTAGGAATTCTGTAAACCAATTGGGTTTCTTTACACCCTCCAGCCCCGTTTCCGTCAATGCCGCCACTTTACCTTTGTCCTGAGCGATTCGTGTGATCAGTTGCAGACTTTCAATGAAATGAGAACGTTGCTTCTTCCTCGATAAGAGATTGGAAGACCGTCCAACGTCAACATAGTTATCAAGGCCGATAATGTCCACATAATCATCTCCCGGATAGCCATAGAGGTAGTTTTCTTTAGCCTTCTTGTTGAGTTTGAAGGCTCCCCGGTCAGGAGAGAAGCAAATGAGCAGGTTATGGATTTTTTTAGTATTTCTTAGATAGTCTACCGTAAATCGAAACAATTGAATGTACTGTGTTTCGGTTAGGTTGCCTTTGCCCCACCAGAACCAGTTGCCGTTGTGCTCATGCCAGGGTCTGAAAATCAAGGGAATTCGTACGCCATTGATTCTGCATTGATCAATGAACTCTGCAAGCAGATCCAGGTGGCGTATGAGTTGTTGATGGGCATTACCTCCCGGTAGAAGCTGTTCAACTCCTTTTGTACGGTCCCAGCTGTCGCCGCCAGAGATTAAATTGTCCAGGTGCCATGAGAGTGTGTTGATACCTCGCCTTTTGTAGGTTGCTTTGATCCAGTGGACCATGTGGTCAAATCGAACACTGTCAATGTTCTTTTCCTGATCCAGGGTCCGACCCAGGTCCCATCCATGAACCGCGGGTAAAGAACCAGTAATCTTTTTGACATCCGATTGAGTGGACGAAGAGGGTTTTGATTCATCTCGCCACCCGACGCCATAAGCCTGAGCATCTTCGTGTCCAAACAGGAATCCCGTACTTGCAGTGGTGTGAAGGTTGGTCAGTAGGTTTCGGGTTTTTCGGGTGGCTTTTTGATCGACAGGAGCTTGACTATAGACAGTATTCAAAACGAAAAGGGCCATCGTGAACCAGAAGAGTCGAAGCGTCATGGAATCCAGCCGGAGATTTTATTTCGATAAGAATACTGAAAATTGTTCAGACCATCCCTGAAGTGGAACAATCGTACTACTTTTTAAGTACGTTGGCCTAGCATGCAGGTGCTTTATTCCTATTCTCTTCGAGGTATCATTCAATCTGCCACCTTTGTGAGTACATTGAAATGGAAGACCTGTTATATTGAATTTTTTAAAACCCATTGATCTGATGAAACCCAGATATGTAAAGCCTGTATTAAATCTCAATCCTGTATTCGACAGGGTGCTGATGCTCATTACTCTTTTATTATTGATAGCTTCCTGTGGTGAAGAGAAACAAGTCTTTTCAGGAACAGATCTTTTGTTTCAATATGAAGTGGTCGGCATGGACCTGGATAATGGGAGCTCAACTGTTGCACTGACATTGAAAAATCAGGGAGCCGTAGATCTTGATGCTTCAGGTTGGACGCTCTACTTCAACCAACTTTCCGGGAATCCTGCAACCAAAGAAATAGGGGAGGGCTTGTCTCTGGACAGAGTACAAGGTGATTTCTGGAGCATTGCCCCCGGTGCTGGTTTTGGTGGCCTAAAGGCGGGCACCACACTGGTATTAGAGTGGGACCTGCAAGGTGTGATGACCAGTGCCAATTTTCTGCCATTTACCCCTTTCATTAAGCTTGACCAAAAAGAAGAGGCTGAACTCGTGCAAGCTGATATTCTGCCCATTGATAATGAGCTCATACCTGCTTCTATTCGCTTTACCGCACAAGATCGATTTGAGGAAAATGATAAATATGATTTCTCGGATAAAGGAACTAAGACACAGATCATTCCTTCCCCTCAATCGGTTCGAGGGAAGTCGGGCAACCTTGAGGTAGGCGGATTCACCATCTACGCGGAGGAATCGTTTCAGGCAGAGGCCGCCTGGTTCAAAGCATTTGTTCAATCAGAATTGGGTTCGACAGTGGAAGAATCAAGCTCGGAATCAGCTAATGTGCATTTGCTCCGAGATGAAAGTATCAGTAATCCCGAAGCTTATGCCTTGAACATTGATGGTAGCAAGGTTACCATTACTGCTTCTTCCAATGCAGGAATATTCTATGGATTACAGTCACTAATTGCGCTATTTCCTGTGGAGGTTTTTACGTCGGGATCAGCCACCATGAACTTGCCTCAAGTGAGCATATTGGATTCTCCGGCATTTCCCTACAGGGGTTTTCATCTCGATATTTCTAGAAACTTCCTTCCGGCGGAAGTGGTCAAAAAGACGTTGAAGCTGTTGGCCTTTTACAAAGTGAATACGTTCCATTTACACCTCACCGACGATGAAGGCTGGCGTTTGGAGATCCCTGAAATTCCAGAACTAACAACTGTAGGTGCAAGAAGAGGATTTACAGAAAATGAAGAAGGTTTCATTCATCCGGCATTTGGTTCAGGGCCAGATCCTGATTCAGATTCAAATTATGGAAGTGGTTATTACAGTCAGCAAGATATGATTGAGATTCTGGAACTTGCGGCGGCGCATCATATACAGGTAATTCCTGAGATTGACTTGCCAGGTCATGCAAGAGCAGCAATCATTGCCCTGGAACATCATTATGATGCCACAGGGAATGGTCAGTACCGATTGGCTGATCCGGAGGATAAAAGTGAATACTTATCGATCCAGAACTTCCCTGATAATGTGATCAATGTTTGCCAGGAATCTACTTATGATTTCATTGGGTTAGTGGTGGATAATCTGATCAATATTTATGATCAGGCGGGCCTGGAACTGCCCATTATTCACATTGGGGGTGATGAGGTGCCTAAAGGTGTATGGACTGCTTCGCCTAATTGTGAGGCATTATTGGCTCAGAACGAAGACCTGGAGATTTCACAGCTACAGGAGTATTTCTTCTTCCGTGCCAATGAGTTGTTGAAATCAAAAGGGATCCGAATGGCGGGCTGGCAGGAAATTGTAGAGAAAGAGCATGAAGGGGGTTATGAAGATAAGTCCATGATCCCTTATATCTGGTATCGTGCTGACGAAGGCTATCGACTGGCCAATGAAGGATATGAAGTGGTACTGTGCAATGCTTCCAATTTGTACTTCGACCTCTCCTACGATCGGGATCCCCGAGAGACAGGGCTGCATTGGGCAGGTTATGTGGATACAAAAAAAGCTTTTGAATTCATGCCTTATAATTTTCAGTTACCGATACCCAATTATGAGGAAGGTGGCAATGCGGAATCCACGCAAACCATCCTGACTGAAAAAGGACGCGGAAATATCTATGGTATTCAGGCGCAACTTTGGAGCGAGACGGTCTTTAACGGGCAAATGGTGGAATACTACATCCTGCCCAAGTTGATAGGCTTTGCGGAAAGAGCGTGGAAAGGTGAGCCCGGATGGAAAATGGATCAGGGAGAGATCGTAGGACTGGACAAAGACTGGACACCTTTTGCCTCTCAGATCGGGCATAAAGAACTGCCGAGATTAGATCATTTGTATGGTGGCTGGAATTATAGAATCCCTGTTCCTGGCGTGAAAGCAGAAGGAGGGAATGTAGAAGCAAATATCAATTTTCCGGGATTTGAGATCCGATATACAACCGATGGATCCGAGCCCACCGCTACGAGTGCTTTATATGATAGTCCGGTACCGGCTTCAGATAATTTGACTTTCCGGGCTTTTTCAAAAACAGGAAGGGGAGGGAAGGTTTCTAGACCCTAATCATAAGACCCGCCAGTATTTTTAGACTGACAAGTACCCTTTCAGTGATTATGATAGATTTCAGGATAAAAGCCTTACAACTGTAAGTTTTTCTTCTGAGTGACTTCACGAAATGCCTGCTCGAGACTTCTCTTGAGCAGGTATTTTTTTGCCCGGAAAAAGACGAAGGAGATAAGTCCCAGGCCAAGCAATAAGTAGATGATTTGGTTGAGCTGAGCCAGCTGTTCCTGCTTCTCTATGTCCTTAAAAAAATTGGCCGTTAGCATCTCCATTTTGTATTGTTCGCTTAGTTGTAATACCCTCTGTTGAGAGCTTAGGAATTTGTTATTCTCCTCGATGTATTTGGAATGGAATCTTTCCGCGGCCTCATATTCATTGGATTGAAAGCAAATTTGTGTGAGGAGGTCAAAAATTTGGTAGTTTTCGGGTGATCGAATCGCAAAAGGGTAGGATGTTAAACTTTTCAGAGCAATTGCTTTTGCTTTATCAAATTCGGACATTTCATAATAGAGGCTGGCAATTTCTCTTTGAATTTCAAATATTCTTAATGAATCGCCAAACTTCAAATTGTGAACTAATGAATGCTGATAGTATTCCAAAGCATGTCTTTTTTTCCCAGATAGACGATACGCACTGCCTATATTTTCATATGCATAACCTTTGTACTCCTCGGAATTCTCAGACTCAAATTCGAAATTGATCATTTGATCGAAATAGTTTCTTGCTATGTCATATTCTTGGAGTTTGATTGCTGTCAAACCCAGATAATTCAAGCTGTTTATAATCGTCCATTCGTCCTGAGTTTCTTTACCAAGCTTGTAGGCCAGGGTAAATAAGCGAAATGCGCTTTGATAGGAGCCAAGTTTTAAAGTAGATACTCCCTTGTTATATATAAGTTCATGCTCACGAATTTTCAACCCATACCTAGTTGCAATAGCAATGCCTTCATTATAATATTGAATAGCCTCGTCGTAACGGAAATGTTTAGAAAGAATTTCTCCAGTATTAATATACAAGTCAGCTAATGTCTTTGGGGACCGATTATCCATATCGTTCCTTAATAATCGTAAGGCTTCCAGATTTAGTATAAAACTCTTCCCAAGTTTGTTGTCTACCCTAAAAAGATAGGACTTAATGAAAATAGATTTTGCTTTTCCAAAGTTATAATTTACGGCCTCCGATTTTTGAATTGCCAAATCCACGAGTATATGAGCACTATCTAGTTGCGATTCATTGAGATGGCGATAGATTTCGTGTTTGGCATCATCAATATCTTGCCTTGTATCCATAGGTAGGACACTTGCCAGGAATAGCAAGATATAGCTAGTGAACATTCTTGATTATAGACTGGTTTCTTCTCGTAAAAAACGGAAAGATATAATAAAAGCAGGTAATGATCCTGCTTTAATTCATTAGTTTTCACCTTATTCAGGCTGCTTTACCTTTTCTTTGCCTGTATTCTCAAGTGTGATTTCACTCATACTATCCTCGCAAGAAGAAACGGTCATTAATACTGCGAAACCAAGGATAAAGGCCATTAAATACTTTTTCATAGTGCTGAAATTTTAGTTTTATTACTGCGAATTTACTGGATTTCAGCACCATGCCGTTTCCGACTAGACTTGTGATTGCAAATTTTATTTTCATTATTTCTTATACCGGTCAGAGTTATAAATTAGGACTGCTCTCGTTTTTGTTCAATTATTGACACTGGCAAGGAATTTGATCTACTTGACTTATCTTTATGAAAACCCCTCATGAAATGAAAGCTTCACTTCTGTTAATCCTCGTGTTTTTGGTTAGTCTTTCTGCATCGGCGCAATGGGACCTTGGGATTGATATTAAGGTCTACGATCCGGTGGGCGAATTCAATACCAATGTTGATGGCGTGGCGGGCGGATTGAGCCTTCGAGGTATTCGGAATTCTGCCAACGGTCGATGGTCTTACGGAGGTGAATTAGGTGTTGCCATGTATTCACAAGATCAATATGATGTTACCCTTCCTTCAGGAGATCAAATTGAGGTAGATGAGGAAGATTGCTTTTGGACCTTGCATGGATTAGTACAGTACACACTATTTCAAAATGAAGCCATTCGTACTTACGGCGAAGGCCGTGTAGGGATGACTACTTTTTTCAGTTCTACCATTGCCTTAACTGAAAACTCAGAGTTCAGTGACGAATTCGAATTTCACGGGACTGCCTTCAATACAGGCCTTGGTGGAGGCGTCACTTTGAATATCGGTAAGATTTTCTCCGGAGAACGCAACGAGTTCAATTTTGATGCAGGGGTGGCGGTCCACTCCGGTTCGAATGCTGTTTACCGGGACATGGATGCGGTTGATACGCCAGGATCGCTTGAAGATGCCAATTTCCGCTCCCTAACTCACTATGTGGGTTATCGATTTGGGCTGTTGGTTAATTTTTAATCAATCTGTCTCCAGCATATCTAACACCAAACTAGCAGTCCACGAGAAATTTTCACCTCCAAATGCAGAAGGCGCTTCTGCTTCTACCGGGAAGTACTCCATGAATCCGTATTTTTCAACCAGCGACAATACCTGCCCCCTAAGCTTATCAGCCAATTCAGATTGACCATAATACTTTAGCCCCTGCCAGATCAGATAGTTCATGTTGATCCAAATGGGTCCCCGCCAGTATTTCATGGGGTGGTACAGGCTGTGTTCAGGGTCAAAAGAAGGAATGGCTGGATAGGCCAATACCTGTTTAAGGTGATTGAACACTGTTTCTTGTTGATCTGCGTTAAGTAATTTGGCAAACAAAGGGGTAAAGCTTGTCGCGCCCCAGCCTGGGATCAGTTGCTTATTCACAACATCCATCGGAGAAAAGTAGCCTTCAGCTTTGTTCCAAAGCAATTCGGCGAAGCTGTTTTTACCTTGAGCAGATCTCTTTTCTAATTCAGAAACGTCCAGTTCCAATTGGCGACCTAATCTTATCAAAGAATCACCTGAGGCCAGGAAGATGGCATTGAACGTTAGGTCTAGTATCTGGTAGGGATAGTTTGCCGGTATGGATTCATATCGGACTTCTCTCAGCGAATTGAGTTGCCAGATGTAGCGTTTATATTCCTCATCACTGGGCCTAGTGTCTGCACTGTTTTCGACCACTTTTTTGTCTCTGCGGTCAATAAACACGTCCGCTAATTCTTCTTTTGAGATCCTTAGTAATGCCTCATCCCACCAGGGAGCATTGTCCATTCCTGTCTCCCAATTATGCGTGACATTCACCAGACCATTGTTGAAAGTGTCCCGATATGTGTAGTAATACTGCTGGAGTTTAATGGCCTTTTCTGTGAGTACTCTCAGACGATCATTCATGCCCATTTTTTGAGCCATTCTTTCTAATACATATCCATGGATCGGTGGTTGTGAGATACCAGAAGTGGCTATTGCTTTAGGGGCAAATTCGGAGGTGTCGCTATCCCAGTATTTTGCTGAGGGGAAATATTGATCGCCAAATTTCTCGGCGTGGTGAAAGACGATGTGCGGTAGAAATCCATTGCTCCACTGGCCTGAAAAAAGTGATTCCATTTCCTGGAGGGCTTTTTCTTCATCAATGTGCATCCAGCCCAGGGCGATGAACCCTGAGTCCCAGTTCCATTGAAAGGGATAGAGTTTGGCACTGGGTACGGTGTATCCGTTTCGCCAGTTTTGTTCCAGTACCGATTGAGCTGTAGTTTTTAGATCTTTCATGTCAGGGTCCAAAACTAGTTCCCTTGAGTTTTACACTGCAACTGAGAAATGAATCCTTACGTAATTATAGTTATGCCTTCTGCAGAACGACCGATCATAAAATTGGATAAAAAGCCTCAGGATCTGGCGCTGGAAATAGCTACTTTTTTGGGTTTGTTATTATTGATTGGTTTGCCGGTGTTGTATTATGCTGAACTACCAGAAACAGTCCCTACCCACTTTAATGTGGAGGGTATTGCTGACCGGTACGGATCGAAGAACTCCATGTGGATGCTGCCCTTCGTAGGAACATTGATGTGTATTGGGTTATTTGCACTCAACCGAGTCCCACATTTCTTTAATTATCCGGTAGAGATAACGGAAGAGAATGCAGAAAAGAATTATCGCAATGGAACGGCGCTGATCCGATGGATCAATTTGATCACCGTTTTTTCTTTCGTTTACATCGAGTGGCGAATCATTGATTCTGCTACGCAGCAGCAGGGTGCATTAGGAGACTATTTTATGCCTGTATTTCTTGTAGCTATTTTTGGTACCATTGCCGTCTTCTTCTGGAAGAGCAGAAATAGATCTTGAAATTGCAAAAGAATGATTCTCTGGTTATTCCAGGATCATTAATTCTGAGAAATTAGCATTCAATGAAAATCCAAATCAAGCTGCTGGTAACTTGGTAAGGCATCAATGTTATCGAGTTCCTAATAGGAATAGAAGCTACTTAAGATTTCAATTGCTTCGTCTTCATTGCCTTCCTCGAAAAGTAGCTGAACGATGATATTCGTGTCACTATCTGTGTCTAGCATAAAAGCCGCCAAAATCATTTGATCCTCCGCAGCAGCCACTACGTAAGAGCCTATATAACTGTCAATTTCAAGATCATCTGCCTCAAAATCATCTACATCCCCCACAATTTCTACGAGATAATCCAAAACCATCTCATCCAAATCATCTTCATCCACATCGGGATCCGCAAAGGGAAGAATCTGAATTTCTATTAGCTCATCACTGCTGATGGCAGCAAACTCTTCTGAATTGTTGGTGATCACTTCGAAATCATCAGTTACTTCAAAACCAACTCCATAGGCATCCCATTGAAATGCTGATTGTGCGAGGAGATTAGAGGTAAGAATTCCCAGAAACAGGAAGAAACAATACTTTTTCATGACGGGTTTTTTAATAGTAAGATACGCATTTTGGCCTTTATTCCCTTCTTTCTTGATCAAGGACATGTTTACCTCGCAGGCCAGAGAAGATCACGAATTAGCTCTAATCAAATATGACGAATGTATGGTCTTCCCCCTGAAGTTCTTCATCGATGATATTTGAAATGACCGTCCAGTCACCGCCAGCCAGTCCGGCCCCAATGGCAGGATAGCCAATGCGCTTTCCTGAGAAGGTATTTTTGATGAGTCGAAAAGATTTTCGGATCGCTTCATAATCTGCCTTTCGACCACTTCCCCTCCAATTAAATTGGGTATAAGCATTAACGACTGTGACATTTCCGGTTTTAGCATAACTGATGGTGCCCAACTTGCTGTGATCACCGGATTTGGTCTTGAGGTCAGCTTCGAAAGCTTCAGGAAATTCAGTTTTGATCCCTATGGCAATCCCGGCACCCATATCGCAAAAGCAATTGCATCCGTGAACGATTACGTCAAAGACACCTTGCTTACCAAGCTTGATCAGATCACCTGCTAACTCCTTCATTCCGTTTCCTTTATCCAAAGTTCGACAAATAAATCATTAGCTTTAACGATCCCCTGACTTAACCTAGATGGTATGAAGCGATCCCACGCCCTTCTATTACTTTTTTTCATTTCTTCTGTTTTCAATATACAAGCTCAAAATGAGGAATTGGATAAAGTAAGTGCCCAATACGCCAAGCGATCTTTTCCTTTGTTATTGGAACTGTTGAGTATTCCGAATGACGCCAATTATCCTAAGCAGATTGAGAAAAATGTCGTATGGTGTGAAAATGAATTTCGTAAACGTGATTTTGGAACGACGAGAATTGATACAGAGACCGTACCCTTGTTATTGGCGGAACGCCGGCACGAGGGAGCGGAGAAAACGGTGCTGATCTATTTGCAGATTGATGGTCAACCGGTAGACGGCAGGTGGTGGAATCAGCCCAGCCCGTATGAGCCTACACTCAAACGAAAAGATGACGAGGGGAATTGGGAAATATTGCCTATTCAATCGATCAGCCTATATGAAGATGATTGGCGGATTTTTGCCCGGTCTGCAAGCGATGCCAAAGGCCCGGTCGCCATGTTTTTGGCTGCTTTGGACGCCCTGACTGATCAAGGGGTGAGTCCAAATTTCAATATCAAAGTCATCATGGATTTTGAAGAAGAGTTGGGGTCTCCGCGATTACCTCAGGCTGTATTAGATAATACCGATCTTCTGTCTGCCGATATGTTGATCATCTTCGATGGTCCCAGGCACATCACCAACCGACCCACCTTAACATTCGGCGCCAGAGGTATAGCCACGATACAGTTAACTACGTACGGGCCGGCAGTACCCCAGCATAGTGGACATTTTGGTAATTATGCACCGAACCCGGCCTTAAGGCTAAGCAAATTGTTAGCTTCCATGAAGGATGATGATGGCCGGGTGACCATACCTGGTTTTTATGATGGCATTGAGATTTCACCGGAAGTAGAAAGCATATTACGCCGCGTTCCCGATAATGAACGAGCCATCCGGGAACGCCTCCAAATTGCACGAACAGATCAGGTAGGGGGCTACTATCAGGAATCAATACAATACCCTTCCCTTAACATTCGGGGTATGCAATCAGGTTGGATCGATGAAAAAGTAAGAACCATCATTCCAGGTTGGGCGCGTGCCGAAATTGATGTCAGATTGGTGTTGGAGTCTGATCCGGATCGTTTGATCAGATTAGTGAAAGAACACATTGAAGGAGAAGGGTATGTAGTATTGGATCGAATGCCCAACAAAGAGGAGCGTTTGACGCATGCGAAGATTGCCACCTTCACTTCAGAAGTGTCCTATCAATCTTTCCGAACAGATTTTAATTCAGAAGTGGGATTATGGTTGCGGAGCGCCTTGCAGAATGCTTTTGGTCAGGAGCCGATCATGATCCGAATGAGTGGCGGATCCATTCCGATTTCTCCCTTCGTGACCACCCTTGGTATTCCGGCGGTGACCGTGCCCACAGTGAACAGGGACAATAACCAACATAGCCCGAATGAAAACCTTCGTTTGGGAAATTACCGTGAGGGGATAAAAACAATCATCGCCATACTCAGTGAAAAACTTTAATCATGAAGTATCTATTTCGATTTTTCCTCTGCTTGTTTTTGCTTGCATGTGCTCCGCAAGCCGAAAATGAAAGTGCTGAAATTAACCTTCCAGGCTTGTCAGCTCAAGTGGAGGTGATTCGCGACGAGTCAGGAATCAATCACATTTATGCTCAAAACCAAAAGGACTTGTTTTTTGCGCAAGGCTATTTGGCGGCCAAAGATCGCCTGTTCCAATTTGAGATTTGGAGAAGGCAAGCGACGGGTACGGTAGCTGAAATCCTTGGAGCACGCGAATTGAAAAGAGATATCGGTACACGACTTTTCAAATTTCGTGGTGATATGGAGGAGGAAATGAATTATTACCACGAAGATGGGTTAGAGATCATTACGCAATACACGGCCGGGGTTAATGCCTACATTGATGAAGTCCTGCAAAACCCCGAACTATTGCCAGTAACCTTCCAGGCGCTGGGAATTCTACCCCAAAAATGGACGCCAGAGGTAGTAATATCACGACATCAAGGCCTTTTAGGAAATATTGGGACAGAGCTTTCAACCGGAATTGCAGTGGCAAATCTTGGTGAGGCAGTCGTCAAGCAATACAACTGGTTTCACCCAAAAGATCCGAAATTGGCAATGGATCCAGCCATCGACGGTAGCTTACTCTCTGAAGAAATTCTAGAACTCTACAACGCTTATCGCACAAGTGTGAAATTCATGCCTGAAGACATTTTGCCTGAATATCGAACGGAGCTGATCAGTCAATCTGCTGGAACGTTTTCTGATGATCACGAATTTGAATCTCAAGACCTTTGGATAGGCAGTAATAATTGGGTGACCCGACCTGACCTTTCCGCTAATGGACATGCCTACATGGCGAATGATCCTCATCGACGACTCGCGGTTCCTTCATTAAGATATTGGACTCATTTAAATGCACCGGGTTGGAATGTGATTGGTGGTGGTGAGCCCGAGATCCCAGGTATATCGATTGGTCACAATGAACATGGTGCCTGGGGATTAACCGTGTTTAGAACGGATGGTGAAGATCTTTATGTCTACGACCTGAATCCCCAAAACCTGCGGCAATACAAGTATCAGGAAGGTTGGGAAGAGATGACCGCCATTTCAGAAACGATATCTGTAAAAGATCAAGAAGATGTGACCGTTGATTTGAGGTATACGCGCCATGGTCCGGTTACTTATATTGATTCCGTCAACTTCAAGGCTTATGCCGTAAAATGTGCCTGGATGGAGCCAGGAGGATCACCTTATTTGGCATCACTGCGTATGGATCAGGCCAAATCCTGGGAAGAATTTCGCTCAGCTTGCAATTATTCCCACATCCCTGGTGAAAACATGATCTGGGCCGACAAAGAAGGAAACATCGGATGGCAAGCAGTAGGTATTGCTCCTATACGGAGAAATTTCAGTGGGATGGTTCCGGTCCCTGGCGATGGACGATACGAGTGGGATGGTTATTTGCCAATTGTGGAAAAGCCAAATGTTTTCAATCCAGCTCCAGGCTATTTCGCAACAGCCAATGAAAATGTTACCTCAGATAGTTATGACTTGTGGGATGCGATTGGATTCCAATGGGCAGACCCATTTCGTGGAGATCGAATTGCCGAAGAATTAGAACAGGGAAAAAAGTTGACCATGGCAGATATGAAGAAGTTACAAACTGATTACTTATCTCTTCCGGCTCGGCAACTGGTGCCCCTGTTGTTGGACTTGCAGGTATCGACTGGACTTTCGACTCATGCCCAGCGATTACTTTCAGAATGGGATTATCGACTGACCCCTCAATCAAATGCGGCTGCCATCTACGTCGCATGGGAAAATGAATTGAGAGAAAATTTCTATCAATATTTCCCGAACCCTGAAGTGCAGTCATTCATACCCATAATCCAGTTTTCCAAAATATTGAGTTGGATTTTTGATCCCAATAGCTTCATTGCTGAAAATAGAGATGCTTACCTGGCCTCTTCTTTTGAAAATGCCGTGAATTGGCTCAGGCAAAGCCAGGGCGGGGAAATCGATCAGTGGAAGTACGGACATGAAAGTTTCAAACATGTAAAGATCACGCATCCACTGGGAGAAGTAGTCAACGCGGAATTACAACGCCAATTAAATACAACTACGATACCTAGAGGAGGGAATCAATACACTCCAGGAGCTACTGGTAGCAACTACAATCAGACACATGGAGCTACCTTTCGGATCATTGTGGATGTGAATGACTGGGACGCTTCCGTGGGGATGAATTCACCAGGTCAGTCCGGTAATCCCGAAAGTGCATTCTACAAAAACCTCTATGAAAAATGGGCGGCTGATGAATTTTTCCCAGTGCACTTTAGTCGTGAAAAGGTTGAAGCGAATGCTGTGGAGAGGGTGAGGTTAGTGCCGGAGTAAGTGCCTATTCCTCTTCAAGAAATTCTTTCCCATACTTGTCAATGAACTCCTGAGATTTTTCGATGAGTTGTTCGTGTCTGGATTGAATTCTTTCCATCTGACGGGCAAAATGCCTGGCGACAGTGTAGTCATCCATGTCCGGGTCGCGTGACAATTTGAATTGATAGTTGTAGTTCCACAAGTTTTGTAGGCGATCATACTCGATATACACCCGGGAGATGTCCTTATAGATTTCTCTGCCAAAACCAGAAGCAATTCCGTTTTCTTTGGCCATTTGCCAGGCTAGCGAACTGGTTTCTGGCCTTCCGAACCCGAATGGAAACCTGACATTCTCTCCATTTTCAAAACGCTCAATGGTATAAGTCAGGGAGTCAAGCCATCCTGCGTTGAATTCTATTACGCTTGTTGTATTAGCATATATCTGGATGTCCAGGACAATCTCAGTCAACGCGTTTTTAATCAACTTTCTTTGTTTCCAGTTATCATACCATGCATCCAATGCCAGAGCGAGTAAGACCGCAAAAACGATAGGCAGAATGGTCTGAGCCAGTTTCTTGATCATAAAGGACAATGTTTGAGTTAAGGCCTTAAGGAACTTTAAGATAGTGAATTGTGTGATTTCTCAATTCATGGGGTGTGCCAATTAGTAAGTACGCCTGGCAATTGATAAGTTCCGCTGACTATCTCTCAAGACTTACCTGTCCATACCAACCATTTGAAAATGAAAAGAGATGGATCCGAAGAAAGCTTAATTGCTGAACAATACCGGCGTATAACTGATCTGTAGATAGGCGAAGTGAGCGATCTCCTCCTCCGACCCTCTTTGCTTCAGGAGGCGCATGCTTTCCGTTGCAAAAAAATGAGTATAGCCTAATCCGAGCCTTAATGACTTGTATGGATTGAAATCAATGAAGGTGTCGATCTCATAACCCAGATGTTTATCGCTGGTAATGGTTGCATTTTCGAAATTCTGAATGCTTTCCTCGGTGGAGAAAGAATGCATTTGGACCCTGGAACGCCATTTGCCGGATAATTTATAATCAAGTTTGATGAAATAATCGGCAAGCCCACCCGGTACATTGAACCCGCCTGCGTAGAACATATCTTGTACGCCGAAGTACCGGTGACGCCTGGCATAAAGAGGAATGAATGTGTTGGTTTCTCTGTAATCCGGATTCTGCAGGTTTTCGGCACTGGTACCTGACAAAATATCGAATCCTGGTGTGATACTGAATTTTTCTGATACAGGAATGTTCAGATTCAATGAGGCCATTTGCGAAGCTACTTTCAGGTTGGTCTGATTTCTTCCTCGCTGTAAATAAAAGCTTCCCGTCAGTTTCAGTTTACCAATTTGTTGGACACCATACATGCCCATGGTCCTAAAACGATTGATTGAAGTATCTGCCTGTTGTTGCCCCAGATCAAGAAAAAGTAAGGAAAGTTCAGTGGATTGGAAGTGTTTATTGAGCCAGAGCATACCCATGTTTTTGTAGGTGCCGTTCACTTCATAAAGGTCCTGAAACAGTACTTGGCCTTCATTATTTACAGCACCGGCCAGATGGACGGTCAAGGTTGAGTCTGTGTTTTTCCATTCTAACAGGCTGGCATCATGGGACCGAGCCTGTAGTCTCCAGGTACTGTTGCTTAGTATTTTCAGGTCGTCATATTCAAATTCTTGCCTTCCTACCTTCAAACTCAATCGGTCCGCCAGGTTGAATTTGACCCAGGCCTGATACAGATTGATTGTTGATTCACTGCTGTTTAATCCTATCTGGCCCCAGGTCCGGATGTCTTGAAAAGATATGAAAGTCTCTGTTCTCTTTTGGTCGTTGTAAGATACGTTGAGACGCGTTCGCTGGGTAGTGAGGAATACTCCTTGCTCATTGGGCTCACTCAGTGTTTGGTATCCATCCCGATATTCAGATCTCGGCCGGAATTCCAGGTCCATTTTGAACTGTGCTTTTGCGGTAAATAAAATACTGAGCATGCTCAAAAGAATGATACTTCGACGCATATGAATTGAATTAGAGCAATGAATGGATAAAGTGACTGTTGATCGGCATAATCCCAACGGGCAAAAATAACACCACATACACGAATGCCTAATGTCTGGTTTTCAGCCGGAATTATTTGGTTTCGGCAATGCTAATGCTGTTCCAACCGAAAAATCCATGGAGTAAATGCACCATTTATATAACTTTATCTTCAGACCCCAGCTGTTGCTATTTCTATCCAATTTTTTTTGAGTCGGTGTAAAAACCATTTTAAGCGCAAAACATGAATCTAAGATTAAAAATTGCCTTATTAATTGGGAGTTTGTTGTTAGTAACTATTCTGAGTATCAGCTTGGTAGCAATTTTTAGTATACAATCAAAAAGTACTGAGGACATTGCCACTTTCCGGCAGGATGAAATTTCGAAAGCCAGATTAAGGCTGAAGAATGTCGTAGATCTTGCCTACGGAATTGTGGAGGAGGCCCATGGCCAAACCAATCAACAGGAGGCTTTGGAGGAAGCACTTCGCTTGCTTTCACAAATCAGGTTTGACGGTACAGAAGGGTACTTCTGGATCACAGATACACAACTACCTTACCCTACAATGATCATGCATGCCGCCAAGCCAGAGAATAAGGGGAAAGTGATGGCCGATGAAAAATATAATGTCGTCAGGGATAAGCCCGGGAAAAACCTCTATCAGGAGCGGGTAGAGCAGTCCCTTGAAAATGGAGCGGGATACGTGGATTATCTGATGGTAAAACCTGAGGAAGATAAGGTCTATAATAAGCTGTCGTACTCGAAATTATTCGAACCCCTAAACTGGGTCATTTCCTCTGGTATCTATACCGATTCTATCGACGAGTCTGTCTTAAAGAAACAAACGGCCGTAGATCAACAACTTTCAAGGATCGCCTTTACAGTTATGGGTATCGCCTTTACTTTATTGCTTGTGGGACTGTACATAGGTTGGTATTTCAGTAGTCAAATTGTTAATGCGATTGGTAAAGTTCGGAGTAAACTCGTTTCAATGGCTGAGGGGAAAATTGTCCAGAAAGAAAGCCTCAATCGCAAGGACGAACTTGGAGATATGATAAGGTCCCTGAATGTGCTGGTGGATAGTTCGGCGAACTATGTAAGATTTGCGCAAAGCATAAGTCAGGGAAATCTGGATGCTGATTTTAGTGCTATTGGCGCCGAAGATGTAATCGGAAACGAGTTCATTAGGTTAAGGGATAATCTAAAATTGATTCTGAATGAAACGGATCATGCGTTGGAGCAGGCCAGTGCAGAAGGAAAACTCGATACACGTATGGAGCTCGAAGGCAAGCACGGGGTTTGGAAGGACTTGAGTGAATCGATCAATAAACTCCTAAAATCCATTTCCGATCCTCTGGTGCGCGTAAATGACCTGGCCATTGCCATGAAGTCGGGCGATCTTTCTCAAAGGTTTGACGAAGGTGAACGAGGGGATATTGGCCTGTTGATGGAGAGCTTCAACGATGCACTGGATCAACTCAACTTACTGCTATCGGAAATCATGGTCAGTGCTGATGCCGTTGAAGATTCTGCAAATGAAATGCTGGTTTCTGGCGAAGAAATGAGTCGAAGCACTTCTGAGATCGCCTCTGCTACCGGCCAAATGAGTAGTGGGGCACAATCCCAGGTTAAGAACATTGACGATGTTTCTCACCTCATCGAGGAGATATTAGGATCTTCTAATGACATGAAAGAAAAAGCCAATATCATCAATGAATCAGCATTGTTGGGGGCGGAAAAAGGTGAAAAGGGCCAGGAAATGACGCAGCAACTTCTGATGAATATTCAGGAGATCAGAACCTATGCCGATAAAACACATCAGTCAATTGACGTACTACAGACCCGGTCGGGAGAGATCAGTCAGGTACTCAGTGTGATTTCAGAGATTGCGGCACAAACCAATCTTTTAGCCCTTAATGCTGCTATAGAGGCGGCGCAAGCGGGTGATGCTGGTCGTGGTTTTGCCGTGGTTGCAGATGAGATTCGGAAACTAGCTGAGGATTCCCGGAAGTCAGCGGTCAAGATTGAACAACTAATCTCAGATGTACAAAGTGATACCAGGGAGACCGCCCAAACCATGGATCAAATGAATGAACGTGTTAAGTCAGGCACGTCAGTTTCAGAAGAAGCGTCTGTTATTTTTGAAGAAATCAGATCTTCATCATCGCATACACGTGACTTGTGTGAAGAAATCGTATCGGCTACCAGTAAACAATTAGGCAGTATCCAGGATGTCATAGGCATTACCGAAGGCGTCGTTGTGATCTCTGAACAAACTGCGGCAGGCACGGAAGAAGTTGCCAGTTCTGCTTCTGAACTCGCCTCTGGCATGGATAACTATAAACAAAAGTCCATGAAGCTTTCTTCGATTGCCGGTTCATTGAAAAGTGAAGTGTCCAGATTCAAATTAAGCCAAATCACTAAAAAGTCATTGGTCTAAGATTGCATGTGCTCCTCAAGACCCGTTTTTTGATCTTCAGATTTGACCAGATTAGGATTAAAATCTCATACTTCATTTATTGTCCTTAATCTATTCCCTCGCATGACGTTTGTGCGATGATTTATTCCTCTGTCCAGTGGAGTAAAAGCGTGTGATCCACAAAATCCGACCAGGCATTGGCGTGTTTTCGGCTTTGGTCATTTTCACCATATCAGTTGTTGTTGATGTTTTATATATTACAAGATGCAACCAAGTGCAATAAAAAAATATGGAAAGCTCATCACATAACAACCTGAAGTTTCTGGCATACGAACTTGCACAAAATCACTATTACAATTCGGCTTACGATTTACTCTCACCAGACAAACAAAAAAAGGTGAAAACCAAAGGTGGAAGATTTGGTCCGGCTTTGATGAGGGAGATCCTGGGCCCAAAACCGAATGTGAAAGCGTCAAAACTGAATATTGGAAAGGGGACCAGACTAGAATTTAAAAGCAACTTGCCGCAGATCGGAAAACCTTCCAGAAATATTCTTGTGATTGGTGCAGGAGCAACTTATAACGCCTTTCAGAACATACCATTAGGGCAGGATGCACAAAGACTTATTCTGAGTAACATTAAAGTCGCTGAGGTACTTGATCCAGATACAGAGAATAAAGAACCTATTTCATTTGAATATTTCATTGAATACTATCGCGCGTATCGAGAGAGCAAAGGTTCGAATGTCGACGATATTCAAATTGACAAGAACTTAAACCCGGACATTTCCCAAAAGTCACAGAAGAAACTTATTCAGGCAGCACAAGAGATCCTAAAAAACCTCATTAGATCTGAAACCCTTTTGAACGAGATAGCTGATAAATATCTCTCTGAATACCGGAAACTTCGACTACTATCGCACGACCGGGAAGAAAAGACCTTCTTTGACTTTGAAAATGCTTTGAATTTATTGGCGCAGCTTCTTCCTATTTCAACTCTGAGAGAACAGATTCAGGGTTTGTACAATAAACGGCATGCGCCCATCCTCTTTTATCAGATTATAGCTCACTTATTCAAGAACCGTTTCATTGATGTAATTATCAACTTCAATTTCGATGAATTTCTGGATGAGGCGCTGAGGGAAGAACTTATTCCCGGGACTTATGACACAGTAATTTCCGATGGTGATTGCGAGCCTTTGACGGAACTGGCAGCAAAAGGTCTATTAAGGCAGCCGCTATATATTAAGCCACACGGAACGGCCTCACATAAAAGCACGCTTCGATTTACGAAAGATCAGTATCATGAATTGCCGATGGACTTGAGAACACTTCTGTTTGAAGTCCTTAAAGGCGGTTCTGAGAATGCTCAAGATGTGGATTTCAAGAAGAAGACCAACCTGATTACTGTAGGCTTTGATATGGGCAGCATAGAATTCAATGAAATGCTGGAACAATGTTTTGATAAAGAGGATCAGATATTTTCCTTCTTTTTCCACGAAGATGAAAAGGACAAGGAAGAGATTAAAAAAAGACAAAGTACCTATAGAAGCATATTTAATGGACAGGATGAGGAGAAAACGCCAACGGTTTATTGTATCGGTCATGAATTTTTCAAGTATTCAGCCAAGGAGATAGAATATGATGGATCGACCACTTTAGGTAATACCTTTTTGGAGTTATATAAGAACATTCAAAACTCATTCCAGAAACGGTTCAAACCGGTAAACATTGATCGTCATTTATTGATATGTGAGATATTTGGTTGTAATGAGTTCTGGGACCTTGCCTATGATATGCGATGTAAATCCAGTGATAAGCTTAAAGAAAGACCAAATCAGGCTGGAATGGTAAAACATTGGTATCCGGAGCACTATTTTACTTCAGAGTGCTATTTTAAGGATCGGTTAATTCTGCAACTCCTGATTGACCTTACCCTTAATCAGGGCATGATCAACACCGCCATGTTGACTAGCGGAGATGCTGGTAAATATTACAAGCTTTACTTCGATACCTTCCTTAAGAACAAAGACGGTAGATATCCACCTTCTTTAAAGGACATTCTTCACGACCTGGATTTAGAAGATAAAGGTGATGACCTGCATGTTGTAAAATCCACAATATTATCTGAGATAAAAAACCTGGATAGTCAAAAGGAGGGGCTGAAGTTTCAGGAAATCGGTAAAACGTTCATTAATATACTTTTGAAGAAAGATCTGGTTTCCAAAGAACTAAAAAAATTTTTGAGCCAGGTACGTGCAGAGAATTGGCAGAAATGGCGCAGGATAACCCTTGGTTTCAATAAGCTGTATCATGCGAGAAACACGGCTATTCAATCTAATTTCAGGAGCACAGGGTTTCACTTGTTTGAAAAATATGCACCTAGTGATCTTATCATTACCGATTTGACCTTTGATTTGATTTTCCACGGGAATTTAAAGTCTAATCTTAGACTTAAAAACCCATTCCTGCTGAACGAAAACAAGGCCAATGTGCTTGTCGACACCATTTTAGTGGTTGATGATTACGGAGATAACATTGCCAAATTTTTGAAGTGGTTCAAGATTGAAAAACAGAAGAAGCAGCAAAAGAAATTCGAGATTTTTCTTATTCTTCAAAGCATGGATGATGTTTTTGATAGTGAAAATCCGGAGAAGGATGCCTTTGATAATTTGGCCAGGGCTGATAAGGATTTTGAAGTCCCGGAAAACAGAGCGTGGTTAGAAAAACATGTCAGAATACAGTTCAGACATATGAATGATCATAATCACCACGTAGCTCTGTTTATGAAGCGCGTTAAAGGAACGATTCAGGAACAGATAAAAAGAACAACCGACGCCATTTATTACTACAAATGGGGGTTAGCCAGAACCATTGAACCTATCCACATCAACGAGGATAAAAACCTGGAATACCTTTTGAGCAGGTTTTACACGACTTCTCAAAATGAAGACGGTGATGTCCCTGAGGGTTGGCCGAAATGGACTTAGGAAGTGCTTGTGATACCAGCAGGATCACCTCGCCGAGGTTATGGTAATTGAGAGTGGAGAAGATCAGATTCGATCGGGGACGCCTGGTTGCGGCCGGCCAGGGATCAATCCGTTTTTCTGGGTACCTTCAACGAAATATTATATTTATACTTTGGGTCCGGTATTGAACCCAATCCATAAACGGCTTCAAAATCGCTCACCAGAGCGGTATTTAAGTCCTTTTTGGAGTAGAACACTGAATAACTATTAACTTAATTAACTGCGGATCATTGGAATAATGACATTACGCCACAGTTTCCGCTTGATCTGGAACCAGCCCGACGACCTATTTTTTATGTGTATAAAAAAAGCACTTGCGGAGAAGCAAGTGCCTGTAAATGGTATAATCACTTTCGCTGAGGCTATGGTGATTGAGAGTGGAGAAGATCGGATTCGAACCGACGACCTCTTGACTGCCAGTCAATCCTAATCAGTTTTATTCAAATTTAAATAACCCTATACGCCGTTTTTTGGGGGATTCTTTCTTAAATTGGACTGAATAGAACTGAATAAAACTCAAAAAAGCACGCCGAAAGCACGCCGAAAATCAGTGAAAGGAAGTCTATGGCCAAAGTAAAAGTCACGTTAGATAAACGCGAAGATCACAAACATAAGGACGGACGATGCCCAATTGTGCTTCGTATTTCTCACAAAAGTAAGGTCCGTGATATTCCTTATGACTTGTATATATTTGAGAAAGACTTTGATCCTTTGACGAGGAAGGTCACGGGCATTGAAAATGCTGTACGTCATTCTAAACGTGTTCAGAAGTCTTTCAGTGACATTGACCTATGGCTTGATGAAAATAAGGCCGATATAAAGCTTTGGGATATTGGGAAGCTCAAAGATGAAATCGAACGCAAATTCTTTAAGAAACAATCCGCGCTCCATGTGTTGGAGCATGGCGCGGATTTATTCAACCGCTTTCGCTTGCGTAAGAAATACTCAACAATTGCATCCTATGAGAGCGCCCTAAAGGTTCTGGTTAAGTTCAACATGAAAAATGCCAAGAAGCCGGATATGGTCATTATCAAATCTCTTTATAGCTGGGATGATAAAAACGGTTATCAAGTATTGGATGAATACAGAGCTTTTGACATGCCAATTAAAGCAGTGACAAAAGACTATGCGAAGAAGCTTCATGCTTATCTGAGCGGCAAGCTGGCAAAGAATTCAGTTAATATTCATCTTCGTTCTTTACAATCAATCATAAGCGATGCTGAAGACTCCTTTGACGAGCTCAAAGGCCATAAGCCATTTGCAGGGATCAAGAAGACGAGCGTTGAGAATAAACCTGTTGTTCTAACATTTGAAGAAATCAATCAGATCCGCAGCTTAAAGTCAGAGTTTAACGAGAGCAGCTTCAAGTTTCACGCGATCAATTATTTCCTATTCATGTTCAATAATATGGGTATGAACTTCATGGATTTATCATTGGCTAAAGTGGATTGGTTCGATGGCAAGCGTTTCAATTACAGACGCAAGAAAACAGAAGAAGAAGGTGATGATTTCTCAATACTTCAAAATGAAGAGAATTTGGAGATCATCAACTATTACATGCTGGGCAAGAAGCGTCGTGACTATCTTTTTCCGATTATACCGGAGGATACGCCGGAAGAGCGCATATTCTTGGTGAAGAAAGACAAGTCCAAGCTCTTCAATAAGCACTTCACAGATATTGCCAACATATTAGAGATCGATAAGAATATTACGACCTACACGGCCCGTGACATCTGGACCAATATCGGCCTGTCTATGGGCATTGATATTCGCAAAATATCCAAGGGCCTTGGCCACTCTCGCGTTGAAGTCACAGAGAAACACTATGAGCAAAGTATGCAATTCAAACTCCTGGATGAAATGAATGCATGGATAACTGGAGGAAAGGAGTTATAACAATAGTTGCTATTTATTGTTATTTTCGTGTATAATAATAGAAGATCAGGAGAATAGCATGAATGTTTCATTAAATCCCCATTTTGAAGATTTTGTATCCAAGCAACTGGAATGTGGCCGTTACAACAATGCAAGTGAAGTCATTCGTGCTGGCCTTCGTCTATTGGAAGAGCGGGAGTTAAAGATTCAAGACTTGCGCCGAGAGATCGACAAAGGGTATGAAGGTGAGCCTGTGGAGTTTAATGTAGATGAAATCAAAGCCATGGGCCGCAATCTCAAATCATAGGACCCAAGCATGCCTAAAGTTGAACTCAGCAAACAAGCTAGAGACGATCTTGCTTCTGTTTGGCATTACATTTCCGAACAAAGTAGTGAGCACATTGCGGATAAATTCATCGATGATTTAAGCAAAACATGTCAAAAAGTCGCAGTGATGCCGACCATTGGTAGACCTCAAGATTTTATACGCGATGGCCTACGTAAGCATAGCTTCAAACGATATTCTATTTACTACGATATCATTGGAGACAATCATATCGTAGTAAGACGCTTTTGGCATCAGAGTCGTGACTTGGAAAATATGGATATTTCGGAATAGGCTTATTTCTTCGGTGCGGGGGGTGGAGTTCTACCAGGTCGTGTAGGGTTGTTTCCTCTTCCTCCACCAGACTTATTTCCGGTTGTAGATGGGGCATTATTTGGTCTTGATTTTGCCATGGCTCTTTTATTTAAAAATTCACTATTAAGTTACGTATAATTTTCCTAAAACGGTTTCTTGAATACTAAAAAATTGGAAAGCTTCTTTGAATATTGAACAAGCTAAATCTATTCCCCTTGCCGAGCTTTTAAGTGCTCAAGGCTTCGAACCAATTTCTGAAAAAAAGGGAGGAGCGGAACTTTGGTATATCTCACCCTTTCGCGATGAACGTACACCTTCATTTTCTGTCGATCAAAATCTAAATGTTTGGTGTGATTTCGGCGAAGTAGGAAGCGCTGAACAAACATGTGCGGGTGGCAATATCATTGACTATCTGATGAAATTCTATGGGTGTGATGTAAGCCAGGCTTTAAAGAACCTGAATGAATTCATGTGTAGTGATACCCACCAGGCAATACAACGATCTGAACAAAGCAGGAAGAAAGGTAATCCTATGAAGTTGCAAGCTGTGAAACCTATAAGCCTCCCTGCCCTCCACAATTTTTTGAATGAAAGAAAGATTCCTCTTAGCCTGGCACAGAAATATCTAAAGCAGGTTCACTATAAGCATGAAGAGACCTTTACCACCGGTTATGCCCTTGGCATGCGTAATAGTAAAGACAGCTACGAAATTCGAAATAAATTCTTCAAAGGATTGATTGGTGAGCGCGGTATTACTTTCATCAAGGGCAGCACCTCAAATGGCAACCTTCAGATGATTGAAGGGCATTATGATTTCTTATCTCTTTTGGCAATCTATTGCAAGGATACCCCACAATCAGACGCAATTATTTTAAACGGCGCAACGATGATTAATGAAGCCATGCGCCTTATGAAGAACCAGAACTACCAAAACGTACAGACATGGTTTGATAATGATCTAAGGGGCAAACAAGCTTTTGATAAACTAACCAGTGAGTTTCGAAAAGCCTCTATTTCTATTCGACCACAGAACTACAAATACGAAGGCTTTAATGACATCAACGAAATGCACCGCGCATTGTCCGAGGCCGAGATTTCAACTCGTTTTGGATTGTGATCTCTAGTCATCCACTTAGGCGAGAAATTGCTGGGCTCGATGTTTGTTCTTTAGCGCATATAAATCTTCTCTTTTCGGGTTAATGCGAAAATCAATTTACAAACCTGCGCTTGGCCAGCAAGTAAAAATTTCCCCTCCCTTATCAGGGATTCCTCGCGGCAACAAATTTTTTCTTGGCAGTCCTGCGCTATTGCAGGACTGTTTTTGCTTCCCGTCATTAACCAAACGAAAAGGAGAAAATCAAATGACTGAAGAAACTAAAAGTAACGTACCAAGTCACACCGTCTACCGGGTGGAAGGTCAGGGTCAAAATGCCAAATGGATACCAGTTAGAGCCCTCTGGCCTTCAAAAAATGGCTACACCCAAATTCTGAGTGGCATAGACAAAGACTTGCGATTTGTCATCCAGGAAAGAATAACAGAAGAGGAGATATACGCCGAGGAATAGAACTTTAGGAATATGTGTTTATCTAGCTGCCGAGGAGCAATCTTCGGCAGTTTCCTTCTACAAAAAAGGACGGTATTTCCGACTGATACACCGCCCCCTCATTAAGCCAGTAGTGGAGATATTTATATCGACCACTGGATCTATTTAACGGCTTTCTCAAAGAAATGATTTATCAGCTTTTGATCAAAAAGTTTTGTAGTCAGGTTCGAGGGTTTTCTTTTTTTGGCCAGCAAGAGATGGGTCAAATTCGGTTCAGGTACGTGTAACCCTGATAATAACGTTATCGTTAAAAACACCAGAGTAGCAAGATACGTTTTTGCAATGCAGAAAACATCTTGCCAA
This sequence comes from Cyclobacteriaceae bacterium, assembly GCA_965229785.1. Taxonomy (GTDB): domain Bacteria; phylum Bacteroidota; class Bacteroidia; order Cytophagales; family Cyclobacteriaceae; genus JAWPMT01. Next base: position 4,548,222 of record CBDDJS010000001.1, on the reverse strand, counting down.
GAGGGTTGAACCCCCGTTGGATCCCCCAGGAACGACGCAATATAGCATCGTTGAATTTTTCCGAAAAGAAGCGTTTTATGGCTCGTCCCAAAAAACAAAGTTCAGAAAAATTAAGTAAGAGCCTACCTCCAGTTCGCTGCACGCAAAAGGATTATAAATCTATCCTTTCTAAAGCGGAAGAAGCTGGATTGTCTCTTACGGAATATGTCCGTCAAATGGCTTTGGCGGGACAGATTGTCGTGCGTAAAAGCAATGCTGATTTTAGCCTCCTCGAAGAACTACGTTATAGCGGCAATAATCTCAATCAGCTTACAAAGCGTTTTCATTCTACAGGTATCGAGCCCATTGAGTTACGCAAAGCACTGGATGCTCATGATCAACTACTTCGAAAAGTGATGGGCAGCCTATGATACCGAGAATTGCGCAACGAGGATATAGCTTTAAAGGCGCGGGCCAATATTATCTGCATGATAAGGGCAAGGACTCAAGTGAGCGTGTTGCTTGGACCTTAACGCATAATGTCCCTACGGATGATCCAGAGCTTGCAATGAAATGGATGGCTTATACGGCCATGAATAGTGATCAGCTTAAACAACAAGCAGGCGTATCTTTATCAGGCCGTAAAAGCTCAAATAAACCTGTCTATTCGTTTTCAATTGCATGGCAGCCTGAGCAAAACCCAGACCCTGATCACATGAAAGAGCTCGCCTTTGATGCCCTTGAAGTATTAGGCCTCAAAGATCATGAAGCAGTGATGGTGGCCCATCAAGATACTGCGCATCCGCATGTCCATGTGATTACTAATCTTGTTCATCCCCAAACAGGTAAAACGCTACGTCCACAAAATGATCGTTTGCGGTTTTCGATCTGGGCGGAAGAGTATGAGAAAGAGCACGGTAAGATTTACTGTGAGGAGCGCGTTATTAATAACGAGAAACGCAGGCAAGGCCAAAAGGCTAAGCACCGTGAAACCAAAATTGATCAAGCGCTCATTATGCAAAACCTCTATAACCAGGCCCAGGACGCTGAGAGCTTTCAAAAGGCCTTAGAAGAAAAAGGGTGGACCCTAGCGCAAGGCGACCGGAGAGGCTTTGTCCTGGTCAATGAGGCCGGAAAGATTGTGAGCCTTTCAAGGCAGCTTAAATCACAAAGAGCAAAAGACATTAAAGAACGGCTGGGAGCTTTAGAAAATCTTCCTCATGGGCAAACGCTCTCGGAAGATCGAAAGCATTTTTACCGTGATCAGTACGAGACTGATTTTCAAAAGGGGATTGTTGATGAAGCGATTAAGGCTGATGACCACGAGAAATGGTCAACGCCAAGTAACGATCCCATACCATTAGAAAACCCTGAAATCAGCTATGCGCAGGAACTAGATAAAAAGCGCGATCAGGAATTCGAACAGCAGAAGGCCAAGCTCGAAAAAGAGCAGAAATTGCGGACCTTCTATAGGCGTGAAAAGCACCTATCCAAGATTGAGGCCTTACAAAAATTGATTGAAAAAGAAAGATCTTCAATCAAGAGGCAAGAATTGGAAAGGAAACTTGAGGACTTAAAAAACACTCTTTCGGATATTGATCGGCGAATGATGGAGCAAGGTGTTGATCCAATAAGTCCTGAACACGGGGATTTTTCTCTGCAAAATACGGCTGAACAAAAAGAGCAACCATCGCCAGATCAGGAAAACTCAAAAGAAGATAAAAAGTTGAGCGATAAAGAAAAGATCAAAAAGCAATATCGAGACAGGAATAAAGATCGAGGTGAAGACTTTGGATTAGATCGTTAAGACCTCGTTTATACACCCCAGTCCTTTCAAAGGTCTCAGTTTTAATGAACGGCTTTACTCTGATCGCCACCTGATAATTCAATCTCTCTGTGAAGGCCGATCATAGTTTTTGCATGGACGTACGCTGCCCTAATGGGATCACCTTTTCCAAGTTTATCAATTAGTCCATAAATACTGGTGAGATTTCTTAATTCTTCATCCGTCCACCAATCATCGCGATCTTCAATTCCACGAATCTCATCTAGCTTGGCGAAGTAAATCTTTAGTTCCTCAAGTTGTTCATCATTGAGTTTATCATGGTTCATTTTTTAAATCCTTTCGACTTTCAGTTATCTTTCAGAAAGTATATCAAACATCCTATACTTATGTCAATAAGTAGAGAGGCACTAAAAGACCTGGATTTAGCCTATCAGGAGGAATTGCGCAAAATCCGAGAAGTCGAAGAAAAAAGAAGTCGTAAAGAGCTTTTTAATAAGCAATTTGTGAAAACCCCAACGCTCGATAAAGATCAGAAAGGTGAACAAGAAAGGTTAATCAAAGAACAAGAACGCAGAATCCAAGAGCAGACCAAAATCATTGAATCCAGCATGTTTCAGGACTGGGGTGGCAGTCGCCAAGCGGCGTTTGATCATTTCGCCCCAGCCAACGATTTATCAAAAGGAAATGTTTCTCAGGAGTTTGCCAATAAATCAAATACTATGGATGATAAGAACCAGGAACAAGAACAGGAGAAAATGAGGCGCGAGGACGCTGAAAAAGAGAAGAAGAAAAAGGAGCTACAAATCCAAAAAGAGAAAGAGCGGACCCGGCAATATCATGAGACCAAGAAGGAGGAGGAAAAGCAGCTTCAAAAAGAGAATTTGAGAAAACAATTTCAGCAGCAAAGACAGGGACAGGACTTCACTCGAGATCGCTGATGTCAGGCGTAATCCGGATCAGGATCATAAAGCCCTTCGAACATCTTGTGCTGATAATAAGCGACCCTCTCAATGGCTAAGGGAGCCTTACCCGCTCTGAGGACATACTGCCAATTATTTTCAACATTCACATCTATTGTTACTTCATAGGGCGAGCGCAGTTTTGCCACCCTTTCCATTCCATTATTATCGACCAAATTCTTGGTACGGCGATCACCCAAATGTTCGCTAACAAATTTTGCGGACTCGCCAGTAACGCCGAAGACTTGAATAGCACGGCTATTGTCGATAAAGGCATTGAAGCTATCCTTATAGATATCCTTGAGCTTCCCAAATTCTTGAATAATAGGCCAAAGGATCAAGTTATATCCGGCCAATAATCCCAATGCTTTTTCGACTTCTTCCATACGGCCCAGAGCTAGGAATTCGTCCATGATCATCAAGATCGGAAGCTTAGATCGCTCACCCGTGGAAACAGCGGCTAGAGATAAATTCAGGAATAATCTGATAAATCGATTATAAGTCTCAAGCTTATTTGGCGGGACAACCAAATAAACTGTCGTTGGCTCTTTTCTGATTTGCGAGAAATCTAAAGAGGAAGAAGAAAGTAGCTTCTTCATGGTAGGCGATGACAACCATTCCGTATGCTTATCGGCATTGGATAAAATACTGTTAATCTCGTTTGTGGAAGAGCCTCTGAGTATCCGTGATCCTGCATCCCTGGCTAGTCCTCCAACGCCTTCATTAAGCATCATATCTAGCCATAAATCTTCTTGATCTTTTGGTCCAAGTGCTAGCAGGTCTCTAATATGCGAAAGGTTAGGGTTTTTGTATTTCGGATCGCTAATAAGCTGTGCAATCAAACCAGCAATAACAGTTCTTGCGCCATTATCCCAATGTCTTTCTTTTTGGTTAGGATCAGGAATGACCAGGGCTTCAGCGATTAAATAGATATCCTCCCTGATAGTTGGAGAATTCGGGTTCAGATCTTGAAGAGGGTTGAAACTGGCAGACTCTTCATTCGTGATTGAAAACGGGTCTATAATTTGGACATTTTGCTCAAGCTCTCGTCTTCGCCGTGCAGTTACGATTGCATTAGTACCTTTTGGGTCCACGACGATTGCTGAGCCTTTCCAAAGCAGAAGGTTTGGTATGATGGCTGTCGTCCCTTTTCCTGCCCTGGTGGCTGCAACGGTCAACATGTGACGCTTATCTTCGGAGCCAATTATGGTGCGAGGGTTAAACAGAGATTTACCCAGAAAAATGCCAAATTCCTGCTTTTTGAATTGAGTTGCCCACTCTTCAACAACTCCTGCAAACCTTGAAGCACCTCCAAGTCCAAAACGGCCTTGTTCAAAGAACCTGAGTACTTTCTCAAAGTGACTTGCTAATCTGATTCTAATTGATAGATGGGTTAAGAAGTAAAGTATGAACGCAACAGCCCCAACAATCTGTAAATAGGGAAACAGAACGACTCTAAATTTTTCTGAATCATATTCGAACTTCTTGGAACTTGCCGAATTCTCATACGTCAACGTGAATTCAGGACCTCTTTCATGGTTTCCAATGAAATACTTTATCGATGAAGGGTCGTCATCATCGTAAGGGAAACCAAGGAATTCTTGAGATTCTTTGATGGCTGTTTCGTATTCTTTGTAAGCTTTTCTTAATGACCGGAAGTAATTTTTATAATCTTCTCGCTCTCTGAATTTTCTAAATAACCAATAGACTTTCACATCATTTTCCTGAGCTTTTAGCATCGCAATTCTTTCTGAAGCTGATTTAATACTTCCATCTTTTAACGATGGAAAAAAATAGGGAACTGATTTACTTGTATATGGGCCGTCCTCATCAGGAATGGGAATAAGAAGAGTGTCAGAAGCAATGTATTCCTTATCGGGCGTAGCCCTACTCCAATAGAACTCTTTTCCTAGTACGTAGTCGTTTAATCTTCCAGCCTCGTAGATTAGGTTGTTCCTTGTCTCTGATCTCTTTTCAGCTAAATTCTTTATGCTTTTCTCTACTTCATGATTAAAGTGCAATTCCGGTAAATTCAAGAAGACATAGAAAGTGGGAATTACTGAAAGAGTAATAAAGATTAGTAAAATCAATCCAACCTCGGTAATGATACCTTGAACACGTCTCATAGGTTTGGTCACGGAATATCTTCTAGATGTTGGAGCGATAAACTCAAATAAAGGCCTCGTAAATCTGAAAATGAGGTAAAGCAATAGGGACCAGGACAAGAGTCTGAGCATGAAAAGTATGTCCTGGCCCTTCTTCTCTGACAGATTCACAAAGCTATCAACCATGTTTTTAGTTGGTACAGGGAAAATGACTTCTAGAATTGGGCTTAGAAGCCAAGCTATCAGAATATAGAAGATAAATCGTATGAGAAAACGCATGACTTGTAGTTTACAATCAAGTTAACGGAATAATACATATTTACAAACAACGACTTACGTCACCTCTTTTTCATTAACAAAATCTTAATGCCAGTCTGATACAATGAAACTGGTAGTGTGAGGATTTTTCTATGAGCGATGATGATGTTTCAAAGGTTGAGCATGAAGCGCAGGAGCTAAAGCGGCATCTGCATAACTATGCTATTGGCGGCAAGCTATCGGACATCGGTATGATCCCTTTTGGTTATGATCTTTCTCTAACCAATCCAGAGCTTTATCAAAAAATCAAAGGCCGTAAGCGTTCTCATGGGTTTGAGGAACTTCTAGACCAAATCAATGAAGAGATTCAGCAGTTATTTGAACGCCTCTATGCAGAATTGGACGCTTTGCAATTGGCCCTCGAAAATCTTGAAATAAAGATGCAGAACAACCGTAGAATTTGGGAAGATAAAATTGATATTCTCAATGACATTGATGATTTGTTCTGTGATTTGGACAATGGCGGGAACTTAATTCGAGAAAGAATTGCCCAGATACTCAAAAGAATAAATATCCAGGCACCAGAAGATGCTAGTGATGCGGAGCTCGTGTTGATTCTAGAGCAGCTAATAGCAGATCACCACCATGACATAGAGGCTTTGGATACGGAATATGGAGGCCAAGAAAAAACACATAAGACCTTAAAGCAGCGAGAAAGAAGCGTGAATACTGCTATTCATGTCCTAGGAGAGATTGAGCACAATGAGAGCCTTGATTACGATGAAAAACTGATCGCTATTAGGCAGCTCAGTGATGAAGTAGGAACCAACGACTTACATGTTGCCGCTACTGAGGTGCAAGGTTCAAAGATTGGAAATGAAGCCGATGGTGTCTTTTTTAATCACCAAGAAGATCAAAATCTTCAAACAACTCTAAACCCTTTAGCTCCTCCTTGATTGTAATTGATCAATTCACTTCACCAAATGCGGATATTGCACTCGGTAACGTCTCGAAATATGAGGCAGTAACGATAGAAGCACGTGTGCATCGAAGTGACCATTGGCTTGATTTCCAAGAAAGTAATGAAAAATCGTTCCTGGTTTATCATTAATAAATTGCTGAAAAATCACATGAGGTACTCCTAAGCTGTCCAGCTTACTTCCTAGAATTCCAAAGTATTGATCATATTCCGTTCTGTATGCTGTTCCTCGCAATACTGCAATTGTTATCACATCATGTTCTTGCGAATAATTCCCTGCCTGCCTGTAGATTGTCTGCTCTCCCCCCGGCTCTACGGTGATGATACTGCCATTTTTAAATTGCTGTTGAGCCTGAGACTCATGTGAATGAGCCATCACCAAAATGAGGAATGCTGACAAAATGTAGATGAGCTTCACTTTAAGCAACTGTTTTGACGTTCTAACCTTCGATTTTGACCGAAAATTAGGTATAGTATGCCATCACTAACTTTTGTAAGAACTAGGTCTACATAGAAGGCCATTCGACTATATGAGTTGTTTGAGTGCAGCTCAATTTTAGAAATTAGGTATATAACAACTAAGGCTTCGTGTTCGGCCTTACAGGCCACACGAAGCCTTAGTTGTTGTAGAGCCTTCCTTTTTTGAGAATACTAATTAACTTTCTTGAAATTCAGTATATTAAGCACAGTAAATGGCTCATTAAAATGTTTTGGAAGAAAAAGAGAAGTAGCTATGATTTCGACTTATCTGGATTAATCGATGTGAAATCGGTTGATGAAGAATACAAGATCATGGATTCTTTATTATCAGAGGCAGGAGCTCCATTTAGTATGATTGATCGGTCTTCAAGCCGTGAATCAGTTGAGTCCGAGAACATGATTGATCAATTCACATTGAGGTGTACAGAAAGTGGCATTGAGTTTATGATTAGTTTTCGAGTCAAATACTAGTTGATTTTCGATAGATTTCCCTCAACCGTAAATGCGCCCCAGTAATAGGAATTCATATCCATATCTTTAAATGTAAGCTTTGCATTTCTCAAGGCTTCATCTTTCGGTAATCCATCCAAAAGATTCTGGTAGAAATACGTCATGAAATCTTTTGACGCTTGATCCGGTATTTTCCACAATGTGGTCACCAGTGATTGGCATCCTGAGATATTAAAGGACCTTCTCAGTCCAATCACTCCTTCGAGATCATCTATTGTTCCTAATCCAGTTTCACACGCTGAAAGGACAGCCATTTGTGTATTATTTAGATCCATGTTGGCAATGTACTCTGCACTTACAAACCCTACACCCGCTTCTTTTTGCACATAAGTATTCTTAAACCAAGTATTAATTCCTGACAATGCAATTCCTGAATAATGAAGCATGTTTTCCGCATCGATCTGGTAGCTATTCCTTTCTACTAATGATTCTGTATTGGTCGCACCAAGCACATTACTCATGTGAAACGCACTCGCTGTAAGAGAATCGGAGAATGAGATTCTTTTTCCATACAGCTGCCTTTGTCCCATGATTTCATTCCAATGGTTTTTGTCATAAAAGAATCCATGAGAAGCAATATGGAAAATAGGAGGGCTTTGGAGCACTTCTATACAATGCAGCGTAGCGTCGGCTCCGTAAATATGTTGGCAATTTAGTAGGCTTGATACTTCTTTCCCTTCCTCATAAGTCCCTTCAAGGGGAGAGAAATATGCAACATTAGGGTCATTTTCGGATTCATCACCCCATATGAAAGGTTCGTTCTCTTGAAAACGGGTTTCATCTGATGATACAGTCATTCCCCAACCCACAGGAAGTCCCAAATTATTATCTTCGAAATACTTCAAGTCTTCCCGGGTGCGCTCGGCTTCCTGCTCCATGAAACTGTCCTTATCCGAAAGGTCGAAGTCAGGACTTGAAACTACAACTGATTCTGATAGTTTATGATTGTCGAAGGTTTTAAAGCGGAGTATATCTCTGGAGTTTGAAAGGTAGGACAGTGTCACCTGATCTATTAACCGGTTTGATTTATTAATGAAAAGTGAATCAAATGGGAGTTGCCAAAGCAAACCCGCTGGAACAAGAGTCAAACCATTCAGGGCCTTTTCCATATCAATGCCTCCAAATATTCTATCAGTGAGCGCATTACCAAGTTTTCTTTCGATTAAATCTGAAGTAAACGGGTCTTTCAATTCAGGAGGAGTTGCTATTTCATTTCTTAGCCCTGTTATCAATTCGTCAATTGCTTTTGAAGGCCCTAAATCATGAAAGGTAATGGGTGACTTGTCGTTGACTTCACTTATTACAAAGCATGCATAGTACTCTTTGGCATCATCTTTTATGACCGATCTATACTTTACATAGTCGATCAACATCTTGCCTTCGGAAAAATGAGATAGAATACCAGACAACGTTTCATTGCTGTCCGACAAATCAATATTCCTGAATGGGATTATTCTTGAAATTCTTCTTTCTAAGTCAATTTTGCGAGCGGAAAGTCTATTGTATTCTTTGTAGAAATAATCGCTTCCTCGTCTGAAACTAGGGGCTATTATCATGTTTGATAAAGCTTTGTTCAAAGATTGAAGCTCTTCTACTGGCTCTTTTAAATTTGGGTGGTTGACGATATCATCTTCCTTGAAGTTCTTAAGCGTCATTTCTACCAACAGCCCCTTTCTTTTCAGCACGATGCCATAACCAAAACTCAAATCAGTCAGGCTCCCCTCGAGAATGGAAGAAAGCAATAGGTTTAGTGTATCTTCAATGTCTTGTGAGATGCCCACCCTGTGCTCGTTACCTGTAGCTCTGATGAAACTGGTGAATATCGAGTCTTCAATGCTGATTAATTCCTGAAACAGGCTGGTTACATCTTTTTTTGATCCAGCCATCAAATTCAATTTGATGAGCCCTTTCAATGCGAAATAAATGTGTTCAGGAGTATGAATATTATTCTCTTCTAGAATGCTGTAGAGCTTGTTATAGGTGGCTTCTGCCTGTCCTAACATATTTTTTTCGACCTGGCAGTCGGCCATCAATCTAAAGGCAATTAAAACAGGGTGACTAGGTGTCAATGAATGGGTTTCGTACAGTCGGACTAACTCAGTAGATAGGCGAAGACAATCCTCTAAATTATTAAGTCTGTTCTGTTTTTCGGCTTCGCTGGACAAGACTTCAATGAACACATTGCTCTTTTCACCATATTTCTGTCTTAGTTCTTCTAGCTGATCCACACTGCCATAATTGCCTATTGCATCTTCCTGGTCTAGTTGGAGCCGGTTCAACTGCTCCGTCATCCTCAACATCCAAGGGTGTGTTTCATCCAGAAACTGATTGGCAATTTTTTGAGCTCGAGAACAGTACTCAAAGGCCTTTTTTAAATCGTTAATTCCTACGTATAGGGTTCCTAAATTAGCCAGGGTAAATGCATACTCCAAGTGTTCCTGACCGAAAATATTCTCTTTCAGATGGAGTGCTTTGAGCAAGTATTCCTCGGCCTGAACATAAGAATTTGATTCCGTAGAAAGTGTGCCTAACAGACTATAAGCAACAGCAACATCTCTATCATTGGTCCCCATTCTTTCTAGAATATCCTTCGATTTCAACGCATACTTCATGGCGCTTTGGTAGTCTCCCCTATTCCGGTATAAGGCTGCTAAATTGGACAAAACATGGCTATGTACCTGACCGACAAGTCTGTATTCATGAAGTAATCCATTTGCCTGATTTAACACATTAAGTGCCAACTCTTCATCTCCTGCCTTAAGATACTTACTCCCTAGAATTGATAGCATACCGACGTATTGCCCGGGGTTATCATCTACAAACTCTTTACTTATCTCAATTGACTTGTTCAGGTAGTGAATGGATGATTCAAAACCTTCCGTGAACTCGATGATTTCCCCAAGCATTTTATAACATAAGGCTACATGAGGGTGCCTTTCACCATGAAATTTGATGTTTGCCTCAAGAGATAATCTGATCTTTTGTTCTGCTACCTGATAATTGCCTGATTGGAAGTGTTGCTGCGCTTCATTGTAATTAATATGTGCAAGTTTTGCTTGTTCCTCATCAATGCTGGACGTTTGGCTTCCAGTGATGATTTCAATATCCTTCTTTACTCCGATGGTCAATGGATCACTTGCCCCTAGTGACGATTCATAGATTTCGAGTGCCAAGCTTATTTGTTCCAGGCACTCTTCGGTATTACCCAGGCTAAACCAACAATGGGAAATATCGCGGTAAATAGAGGCGACCATTGGGTGGCGTGTTCCCAGAGTCTTTTGGTAAATAGCAAGAGACTCTTTCAAGTAAGATTGAGCCTGAGAAAAGTTGTTCATCTTTTGATGAACAAAAGCGACTTTTCTAAAAAAATTGGCAGTCACGGGATGTGAGTTACCAAATTCTTGCTTAGAAATGGAGAGTCCGTTCTTGGCCAGATTTAATGCATTTGAAAAATCTTCGGCCTTCACATTCTGAAGCAGTTCTTGTAAAAGAAACGCCAACTTTTTTGAAGGTTGGTATACTTTTCCAACGTAATTCATATCACTAGCATTTACTAACTCCTAGAACGATAAAGTTATATGGAATCAATTTCGTTTTGTCGTCTCTATTGACAATGTGGCCAGAGTTCGAATTATACACCCAGTCATCCCAATCCCAAATGACTTCCAATGATTCAGGGATTTGAACCGCTATGTATGAGCCTTCGGCTAGTTTTGCTCGAGTAGATACTCCGCTAAAGTCCAGCCCCAGATGTATGTCTTGAACAGGGATGTTTCTATGTCTTTCAGCTATGCCCTTTGTTAATCCATATACTAGCTCGGAGAAAGGTGTTAAGGCCGGTTGGACCAAATTTACAATTTTGAGTCCCGATTTGAAAGTGTCCGAATTCAGAAATGATAAGAACTTCTCGTCATCTTCATTTTTGACATTGATCATCAAACACCTAAAGTTGACTCCTTCTTCTCCAGCGTTCAATCCTATGAATATTGGAAATCCTATAATGGCTGCTTTTTGCCCTTCTTGGATGATTTGAGTGGAGCTGAAATGAAGGTTCTCCCTGTTCGCTGACTTTGTTTGGTTTTGGGCATAGAAATCAAACAAAATATGATGTCTCGACCCTCCTGGGTAATTCGCAATTCTTATTGAGTCTAACGACACTTTGATTTGTGCTTCCTTCAATGAGTCATCCGGTTCAATGCTTCCAGCAAACTTTATATTTGAATCTTCACCTTCAGCGTCTGGTGGTATGTATCCAAAGGAGTGAGAAGTATACTCCCATGGCTTAGTTTTTTTCCAGGTAATAGCATTTTTGAGAAACCCTCCAGCTCTTTGACTTTCTATGTCCTTTACCAAGTCAGTTTCCCCAATCTCAGCTAACTTTTCCATTGCCTCATCAAGAGGCAATTCACCAATTACTTTTATCTCCTGATATGCATTATCCATCAGACAAATTATTTTCGATTTAGCATATTAATAATGCTCTAAGATGACCACCGTAAGGATAAATGTCCAATTTTTATGAATTTAATGATAAAAAAAGTAGGAGAAAGCTTTTTAGGATTCGCTTTAACGAAAGTTGAGAGTTTTTTGCTTTTGGATTATCCCGAAATTACCTGTTAGATATTAATGAATGATGGAAATGCTGAGTTGGTGGCCATTGAGAGTGATGAATAAAGTAGGGAATCTCGATGATAATCGGAATGTATTATCATGTTCCGAAAGGGATATTACTCTCAACTTCTATATAAACCTAACTTATTCAAACAACACTGTTTATCCATCTAAGATCGACGAAATTGGGTGATGATCATTTCTTAGCCTAAATCTTCGAATTTAAAATCTTGATTATTTAGTCAGGTAGTTGAAAATCAACTTCCCTATCTTTTCTTGACTTTTTGTCCGAGAATACCTAATACTCGGACAGTTATATTCTGAAAGGGGTATTATGTACAAGAACCAGATGTCGCTGTTCAATAGTTATGGGCAACGTAAGTATTTGAATCAAAAAGAACGCCTCAGATTCCTAGAAATCACAAAGAAACAATCAATCCCAAAACGACTATTTTGTCAGCTGATCTATTTTACGGGTGCTCGGATCGCTGAAATTCATAACCTAACAAAAGATAGGATTGATGCTTCGAATGGAACAATTGTGATCGAAACTCTAAAAAAACGCCAACCGGGAGTATTTCGGGAGCTTTACATCCCGGAAGAATTAATGGAAGAATTAAATGTGTATTGCCAAGGAAAGGCGATAAATGCAGAAGGTTGCTTATGGCCATTTTCACTACGTACAGCTTCAAGATACATCAAGAATTTAATGAAAGCAGCCGGGATAGAGGGAGTGCGCAGTTCTTCAAAAGGCTTAAGACATGGTTTCGCAGTTCATATAGTAAAGAAATTACCTCTGCCCACTGTTAGCAAATGGCTAGGTCACAGCGATATAAAGACTACTGTCATTTATCTCGATATCGTAGGCGAGGAAGAGCGTGAATTAGCACGGAGTATTTGGTGATTTCTATGAAGTACCAAAATGAGGAAGGCGTGGAAATAGACATGAGGTCAAAATGTGTTCATCATCAACTTCATGCCCTTGAAGCTGAAATAATTCAGATAAAAGGACTGATCAATGCCTTACAACAAGTACAGTCAGACCATAGTGCGCCTATTTGTATTACTGTTGCTATTGAGGAACGAGTAAAGCATCTGGAATGTATTTTTTATGAGCATTGGGAAACCATTTGCAAATAGCATACGATTGCACGACCTAATTTCATTTTTTATTGACTTCTGAATTCCGATCATTTACGACCTCGCCCTTACTCAAGTTGAGGGAATTCCCCTCCCATTTTACCATGAACCCCAACCCCAACCCCGAAGGAGCTTGCCCATGCGCAATACACTTTACTATGGAGAAATCGCCGACAAAATCTCAAATCACCTTTGTAAAAATCCTAATCATCTCAATCAAATTGATCGCTGTTTAAGTGAAGGAGATCCGAGTGAGACTATTTGGACTGTGGTTTCTGAAGCGACCCACATTTTTGAAAATATCGAGGATTTAGCAGATCAATCGGAAATCAATGCCTCGAATGCCATTGAGGAATATTCCCATGAAATTCTTGATCATCTTTTGGTAGGACACAAACCAAATACCTTGAACTTGATCGATATGGCTTCCAGAAGCATTCAGGCAACAATGCAATAACCAAAGTCTAGATTGGATGGGGTTCGCTATATCATTCAGTAAAGGTGAACCCCCTCTTTTTTGCTTCCACATTAAACTAGCCAAAAAAAGAAAGAAAGAAATCAGATGTATGACCTTACCAGGTAATTTGAAGAAGTCCGCCTTGTTTATAGGAATAAAGTCAGAGCCAAAGACAGACCTTTAGTTCGCCAACCGAAAGACGCACAAGAAGTACTAAGACAGTACTGGGATGAATCCCAAATAGAGCTGCTTGAAGAGGCTAAGATGCTTCTGCTTGATCGAGATAAGAGGTTGATGTCTGTAGCAGAATTGGCAAAAGGAGGGATGAGTAGTGTCGTTATAGATCCAAAAGTAGTATTTGCAATTGCTCTCAAAAGACGGGCAAGTGGGATTATTGTAGCTCATAATCATCCAAGTGGCCAACTCAAACCTAGTGATGCTGATTACAGATTAACGAGGAGTTTGGAGGCTGGTGGTAGGTTCCTTGGTATCACGCTAATAGATCATATTATCATGACAAAAGAGGGCTATCACTCAATGCTATCGAATGACTTTTAACATTGGATTCTATTAAGTCATTAGTCAACTGAGAAGAGAAAGAAATGAGAAGTAATCACAAAATTATAAGTCAAAATCAATGTCGAAGAGATATCATCGTAATTAGCAATTTACCGGAATCCCTACCTGTGTTAAAATCAACTATTCAAGGATTAGAACCATTATTCAAAGAATTCCTAGCTGAAATGGAGGTTTGGGACGAGAATGAAGAAGCGTGTAGCCATTTATCTAAGGGTATCGACACCGAAACAGGCGAAGCAGGATATCTCAATTCCTGACCAGCGAAGACAAGCACAAGACCATTGCTCGGCGAAGGGCTGGGATGTAGTAAGGGAATACATTGAACCAGGTAAAAGCGCTACAGACGATAGAAGACCGATCTTTCAGAAGATGATTGCTGAAGCTTGTAGCGATCAAAACCCATTTGATATCATCTTGGTTTATTCATTTTCTCGGTTCTTTAGAGATGCGGTTGATTCTGGAGTTTACCGCCGGAAACTTGAAAAACACAACGTGAATGTTGACTCCATTACTCAAGATTTTGGTGATGGTCACGATGGGGAATTGCTCAGACATATTATTGCTGCTGTAGACGAACACGCGAGTAAGGAAAACGGTAAGAACGTCTTGAGTCGGATGATTGAAAACGCTAGACAGGGTTTTTGGAACGGTTCCGTTCCTCCCTATGGTTACAAAACATACGTCTCAGAAATTAGGGGAGATAAGGAGAAGAAAAAGCTTACTATTCATCCAGAAGAAGCTACAGTCGTTGAAACGATTTATCGACTTTATCTTCAAGGTGAGGCCGGATCTGGTCCTTTAGGTATAAGAGCCATTACATCTTGGCTCAATGAGCGCGGCTACAGGAAACAAAACGGTAAGCTTTTCTATGCGAATAATATTCATACAATTCTCACGAGTTCAACATATTGTGGTGAGCACTTATTCAATACAACAGTAGCAAAGACCGGTAAGCCAAAACCATCATCCGAATGGGTCGTTATCGAGTGCCCATCAATAGTTAAGAAGCAGGATTTTGATCTGGTTCAAAAACGTATGAGCCAAAAACATGTAAAGGTGACTCCCTCCCGAGAACAATCTTCTTGTACTTTACTCAGTGGCATTGTGAAGTGTGCAAAATGCTTTGGGAATTATATGCTTATGACTTCTGGAAAAGGCAAACAGTACAGATATTACAAGCCTGCTCGTAAAATACGCTCCGGTTACAATGACTGTGAATGTGGGAATATTCCAATGCAATATCTTGATAACTTGGTGATGAATGAGATTATTGATAAAATGCTCAATGGCGATTTTGTGAGGTCAGTCATCGACTCGCTTTCTAAAGAACAGATGGATGAAGGTAATGATAGCGAAGATGAATTAAGGCTTTTACAAAAGGAACAACGAGATACCGAAGCACGAATAAACAATCTTTACGATACTCTTGCTGATGGCAAGGTTCATGACTTTGAAACTTTAAACGAATTCTTGAGTAAAGAAAATCTACGTCTGCAAGAAATTAAGCGACAGGTAAATGTCAAAAAGCAGCAACGGGGGAGGAATTATAATTTCTCAAACCAGCAGATTGAGCACTTCTCGAAAAAATTCAGGATTTCTTTAAAAAACGGGCCTGTTGAGTTTAAAAAGGAGAGACTCCAGGAGTTCGTTAGCGAGGTACTTGTTGGGGAAGCTCAAATACAAATAATAGCTTCAAAAGCTGTGATAGCTGAAATGATGTTAGATATGAAGAAAGGCGGGTCAGGAGAAGTTCGCATTTGTGACCGGGAATGGTGGACCACGGCAGATCAAGATGCGAAAATTATCTTATACATTGATCTAACCAGAAGTTAGCTCATTCACCATTATGACATTGGTTTCGATCCTCATTAGTAAAGGAGCAATACTAAAATAAGCAATATTAATTTTTAATTGGGCATATAGTTGGCAAGGACTCGGTTGATCTCATGAATCGTAGTGGGGATTGAAACAAGGTTGGATTTTAGATGAAAAATGGATTTGGACAATTGCATCAGTGAGATTTATGAAAAATATATGAACCTAAATGTCCAAGTACTTTGGATGTAAGAAAAATGCTACGAAGATTTGACAAGAGTACATCAGTAAAATGCCTTCGAAAATCTAAGAAAACCGGCCTTTAAGGATTAGGCTGCTTTGATTTTTACTTGTTCTAGAACAAAATTCTATTAATTGGAATTGATATGGAGTTATACACTAAAATAAGTATGGATTTTGACGTTGAATCAGAAAATTTTTCTAACATGAATTGATTAATTTCAACGAAAATTTTCTATATTGAAATAACAGCAAACGTTTGCACGGCACGTAATTAAAAAGATTTGGAAGGTTATATGTTTATTGTATTTGATGTCCGCTGCAAGATTTGCTCTCCAACCCCCTTTCCTTCCTGAGTGAATTTTAAACCAAAAATCAATGAAAAGATTATATATAGAATCCAGGATAAAGAGCAAATCTCATGCTCATACACTAATCTATCTGTGTCATGACATTTCTTTTTCTTAATACTTGATTCATTGTCAATTTGACGAAGTATGAGTTGTTGGATAAGGTAAGGCATCGGCCAATGATTGCCACATCTACAACTTTGAATTCGTCTATAAAGGAGGAAGATATGAAGAGCTTGTCTGATTTATTCGAGGAAGTTGAAGATGAAAGTGACGAATGTAAAAAGGAATTGCTTTGGCAAATTTTTGAAAAAAATCCATTTGGAGAATTTTGTGTTCTTATGCATCTTCAATACGAGGATTATTTAATTGGGAAGACGACAAAAAGTGTCGAGTCTGAGATTCGACTAATAATCCAATCTCATCCTTCTCAGAAGGAGCTATTTAACTTTGACTTATTGTACAGAGAGATTCAAAATCAAGTATTTGGCTTTTCTTCGAATATCATTTATGAATCGGATAAGAATGTAACCGATGATTGGTTTCACAAGTTAGATTTGGTGAGTCAAATATTTGGTCATCCTGAGTATCAAAATTATATAGAGGGACATGCTACTTCAGAAGCATTTTTGAAAATTAATTCGTTACGTAATTCCGATCCTTATCTTAATTTCTTAATTGGCAGACACATTGATTATGAGAAGAGCAATGGGGTGGGTTCTTTAAGGAGGAAAATGGTTTCAAGGGCCAACGAATGGAAGAAGTCGAAAAAAATTGAAGCATTTCTTCATTCCTTGCAGTAGTAGTGAAATAACTTGTAGGTGCTTTCTAAAAGTGAAATAGTGATACCATGTTTTTTTGCTAGACATTTTATATCAATATGACTTAGTTGTTTTTGATGAATTCTCAAGTCATCAATAATCCTTTTCAATTTATCCTTCTTCTTCTTTAAACGGGAGTTTAGATTGTATATTCGATTCTTTGTAATTCCTAATTTATCAGCGATGACACTTACGTCTTGATCTTGGATTGAAAGTAGGAAGTATTCCTTTTCAAGTCCTTGGACGTAAAGAGTGAATATCTCAATCAGCCATTTTCTACTAAGAATTTCATCTGAGAAATCAGAGTTAGGATCTTCTAACATGGTTTCTAAGTCCCCTTGGAATCCTTTGTTTATCTTTATCTCTCGTAGAATTTGTGTGTATATTGATCGATTTAAGTAAGATTTAACTTGAACTTCAGGAGAAATGCCTTCCTCACGTACGATAGAGTTTCCCTTTTTCACATATTCATAGACGGACCTAGCTGCCTTAATAAATCCATCTTCTAGAATTCCAGACTCAGTCTCTTCGAATGAAATCCACACGGAATAAGGTAAACCGTTTTTCGCATATGAATCAATCAGCTGACTAAGTAGTTTAAGTTGGGTCGATATGTCAATTTCTTTATCCAAAGAATTTAAGGTGAAATACAATTTACGTTAATTTTATCTTTGATAAAAGAACAATCATTCCTATTTTGGGGGGCTATTGTTTAATATTTCTATTTTTATTTTCAATTTGGGTAGAATTCCCAATTCATAGAACTTGATTCTCCTGAGTTCTGGAAATCAGAGACCATTAAATAAAACCCTAACGGTCATGGATGAAATTGAATCAAATTCAAGAGCAGACTCCAATCGTCTTGACAATGTTTATTTCAAATTGTTAAACGATGCGATAAATAAGAAATTCCCTCTCTGGTCTCAGTTAGAGATCGCTCAGAAGCTTGGTATCAGCATCAATACCTATAATAATTTTATAAATAGCGGAACAGCAAGTGACAGAATTATATCAAAAATCGCAGATTATGTAGGAGTAATAAATTATAAAGTCTACAAGAAGCGATTACCAATAATTCGAATGATAGAAAAGAAACTATACAATGAAAGAGGTATTTGGGTTTCCTACAGCTTAGATCCTGGACGTAGGCTTTTTCAATCTATATGGACTTTTCAAAAAGAAGAAATCGTTGAAAACTTATCAAACTCAAAAAAAAATAAGCAAGGGCGAAGCCCATCTCAAAAAGCAAAGCTGTACCAAATAAAAGCGAAAAAAGTTAGTACAGATGGTATTTTCACCGGTGTTATTGAAGTGAAAGATGATTTAAGTCTATCAATGAAAGTAGAAGCCAGTGAAGAATTCCGGATCGAATATCGTAGTTTCTTCGATGAAAGAGAATATAATTCTGAGTGGCAACAGAATTTTCATTTTATAATTTTTGAAGCAACCATAATTAAGAAAGCTGAAGAGAAGTATTCGACATTGGTGCTTTTCTCGAAGCAGCTAAATGAAGGGAATTTCAGAGCTAAATTAATGGAAAAATCTATTGTCCCAATGGATCGAAATAGCCAAGGAATTCCGCAGAGTGTTCCATATCTAGCCTTTAATTATTTAACAAGGGCCGCTTCCAAGGCGCAACGTGTATTCTCCAATCATTCGATAAATATAGTCCGTGAAGGTGGTAGAAGAATGGGGTATGAGCATAGCATATACATATCGACCCCGGTTTCCTTTTTACGAAGAAAAGGCCAAGAGAATAAAGAGAAGTATAGCTATTTCAAAAAGGTTTTAGAAGCTATCAGTGGTAATCTAAATAAAGAACATGGCTTCCACGAAAACGATATCCATTGCGAATTGCTTAAATGTCGATCATATGAGGATATATCGTATTATGACAGAGATGGTTTTTTTGACCAACATAATCTAATCAATTCCATGCATCATATAGCCATTCTTCCAAAGATGTTGAGAACAGAGATGTCTGGAGTATACCTGGAAATATACTTTCGTATCATGAAAAGACGACCTTCGGTCATTTTTGTGGAGGATCGCTCTATACTTCCTCACTTTCTACATGGTGTTTTAGATAGTCGAGAAAGGCCAATCAATGTTGGAATCAAAGACCTCACTTTGGAAGATATCCCTCATTACATTGAAACAAGAGGTGAAAGCCTGTTTAATATATCGTTCTGAGCAAATTGAGCTTGAAAAACATGAAATAGAACTTTTTTTCAGCGTTGCTAAGATTTTTGGAGCATCGCATACTTATAGTCTTGAGAACCTTCATGACTTGTTTTTATGCTATCAACGGAAGCCATTCGAGGCACATTAATTGAAAACCTAAATAGATTAGGTTCTGATCCAAAAATCAGTAAGTTGAATAAGTTGGTTTTGGCTACGGAGGAGATGCTTCAGGCATTTTCAAGGAACTTTCTGTATTCTTTAGCCACAAGTACAAAATTCGATCATCAATTAAGAATTAGCAATGACTTGATTTTCTTTTCTAACAATCATAAGTATAGTTTGAATGTAAGTGGATCTAAGTTTATACCTCACAGACTTGAATTGCTCATAAATTCGATTTCGAAGGAAGTGAATGATAATGATTTCTACGAATATTCATCTTCATTGACTACAAAAGGTCAATATTCAGAGTACTTCCTCCGAGTACCAAAAAACCTTGATATAGATGTCTGTAAAACTTTAGAATCGATTCTTGAGATTTTCAAATCTGGTTACGTTTGGCTTGTTGAGGTTTTTAGGAACTGGATAAGAACTACTGAAACAGAAATGGAAATAGCCCTTATATCGATTCTTAGGAGAAATTTGAGCCTTGATTGTAAGCTAGAACATTTTAACAAGGTGTGGTTGGTTCTGACTAATGATAGAAATATTACTTACGCTATTGACTCCTCAAATTATGAAGATTTTTTTGAAGCGAATAAGCTTCAGTCATACGGAGGAATGAGTTCGAATTATCTCATTTCGACTTTATTTGAGGATTACATTCCATTTGATAAGAGCTTTTCAAAGGAAGCTTGGAAAAACTCTCAATCCATCGCAATTGACATTCGAAAAGCTAAATACCAGGAAGAGCACACTAAAATGCAATTGGCTCAAGAAGCGATTTATGATCGAAACATGATTCTTCACCCGCTTGTTGAAAGAAAGAAAATGACTCTCTTAGCAGTGTATCCTTCTATCAATGAAAATGATATTTCTGAAATACTGCAGAATAGCCGATTAGAATTTGATAATGTCATGGAAAACAAAGAAGCAAAGTTTTTTAAAGATTGGAAGAAAATGAACAGTAAAAAGGAGAAGATGAATTACAATGATATTGCCGAAATGGCAGGAAGTTTTACACGAGGATTACTTGACCTTTGATAATATGGATATAAGTACATTTCAAAAAATTGATGTGGCGTCTTTATGCGATGCTGATAAGTCATTGAAAGTTCTTTCACCAGAATTGAAACCATTTTCAAAAGGTAGAAAATTCGCAGGATTTGCAAGAACGGTCAAAGCAAATGACGATTTTTTAGCTGTTATGCAGACTTTGCAAAAAAGCCTACCTAATGAAGTTTT
This sequence comes from Cyclobacteriaceae bacterium, assembly GCA_965229785.1. Taxonomy (GTDB): domain Bacteria; phylum Bacteroidota; class Bacteroidia; order Cytophagales; family Cyclobacteriaceae; genus JAWPMT01. The sequence goes on along the minus strand of CBDDJS010000001.1, from coordinate 4,527,565 downwards.
GGTTGTAGATGGTGGGGGCTCAGAAATAGCGATTTTAGGTGAACTCTTTTCGAATGAGGCAATGAGAAAAGGCCTATCGGCTATTATAGTAGATGGAGCAATCCGAGATACTTCAAGTTTGAAAGAGCTATCGATGCCTATCTATGCCAGATATGCATCCCCGATGGCGGGAACTACTCAAAAGCTGTTTGAAAATAAGAAAACCTTAATTGCGAAAACCCCGGTATCAGATGGTGAATTGATACTTGGTGATGAAGATGGGATAGTAGTTCTTACTCCTGAGAAGTTTGAGGAATTATGCCCAATTGCTCTTTTAATTCAAGAAAAGGAAACCGAAATACTGAGAAAAATAAAGAATGGAGAATCGCTTTTCGACTATGTTAACCTTGAAGAACATTTAGTTAATCTTAAAGAAGGAAAAAAGAGTAAGTTTAGCTTCAAATAAGACTTATTCTTTGATATTTAAAGTTCAAATAAATTGAAGAAGGTTGATTCAGGTATGTAAAGTTCCTAGCCGGTATAAATAAGGAGATTTACTTCTCTGTTAGGGAGAACATTAATACCTTCTCCTGAGGTGATCTCATCTGAAACTGTCACATCTATATGTGAATGACCTCCTATAGCACAAGAGACATCTGGATCATCCTGTATTTTGTTAAAAGAACGATCAGCAGGTCCTAATTTGACTTTGTGAGAATGCGGAAATTCATGGTAATGCTTTTCTTTTCCGTAATAATCATCAGCTTGCTCTTCTTCATCGACTGCTCTTAAGTAGATCGGATACTCTGAATGTTGATCGTTATCATCAAATAAATTCCAACCATCTGGCAAATTGGCTGTCTCAAAATCACTTTGCTGTTTGGGTATAAAAGGTATGATCATACCTTTGTGCCATTCAGCATTTTCCTCCTCGCAAACTAATATTCGAACTCCATAGTTTCTAGGAGCGTTTAATGCTTCTTTGACAAAATCAACTGAGTTATCAACATCAACCACGGGATGGCTATGGTTTTGATTTGCAACTATACCATCTTCGTCATCAGATCGATCAATCCTTACAGTTCCGGTAGAAGGACTAGCAGTACCTCCAACATGATTGTGTTTTGCACCAAAATGGGTGTGCTTATCCAAGCCTTTAGTATTAATAGCAGGCCAACATCCTACTATCTTCAAGAAGATGTTCAGCCATAACCGGTCTTTGTATTGATTATATGGCTCCGTAGGGTCGTAATCGAGTGGTTTTCTTGAGAGATCCCTCCACTTAGTGGGTGTAGTATCACCAATGAAGAAAATTATTGCACCTACAGGAATTTTAACGCTTTTCTCTACATAGTAAGCATTTATTTCTTTATGTCTTGGCTCATTGATTATTGGGATCTCGCTTCCTGGGTAGTATGATGAAACATTTAGATATTCTGAATCCAACTCAATTTCATGAGAATGGCCCGGTGAAGATACGTCTTGACGATAGCCACCATCATCATCATCATAGGATACTGACCCGCCAAATAGAGGAGTCTCACGTTTTGAATGACTATGATAAAGAGAATGGTTATGGAGATCGTACTCTGGTGTAGTATGGTGAGAAAAAACTCGTTTTTCTCTCGCCCAGGTCAGATACAGATCAACTATTTTGGGGGTTAAATTTTTGAATTCGTTTTCATAATTGCATTGAATTAATTCAGGAACTTTCAAAGAGCCAATAATGTCTCCATTGAGTTTGAGCCAAGGAGAATATAACAATAGGGTCCCTTTAATAACGAATCTATTTGCATCCATTAAAGATCTGTTTTGATAGACTTTACTTAAATATATTGAAAAATATCATATAACTAAATTGATAACTTCATGGATCTAACAACTGACTTAGGTTTTGATATGATCTCATTGACTCTAAGTGATGGAACTGGGCTTCTAAAATATTGAGATTAAATGATAACGGAGATTATGGAATTCCCATCAATGTTATAAAATCCATTCTGATGTTCTTGAGATTACCCAGCTCGTACTATTTCTGGAATAACCTTGTTTTCGGATTTGTTCAGCACTTATCCATATGTATTCACTTGAACTATTATTTCTTAGTGCCCGAAGTTCCAAAAGCTGTGCTTCTGAAGGCTCAAAATGATAAATCTCAGATATTAAAATTTCCCAGCAATTAAAGTGTTGAGAAAAATGCAATGAATCAAACACTCTTTTTATGTAATTGTGCTTGATGATGGCAAATATTTTAGAATCTAAAAACCCTGAATCAATTAACTCTTCACGGAATTCTCTCTCAGGAGAAGTTTCTCGATCTTTCTTTTCGTCAAACCACTTTAGAAATTCCAATACATTCCTGCCTGGAACAAGAACTCTGAGGTCATCTACATTGGTGTCATCGATAGTCATATGTTCATCATCGAGTACTCCTAGGTCTAGCAACGTCCTTTTTGAACCTTCATATCTTTTAAAGACTCCACCAACTGGTTGATATTGATTGAGTCTTCTCCCTTTAATAAGTAGATATGAATCATCAACTTTTATCCTGAATAAATAGGATAGAGAAAGTCTTACATGTTTTTTCCTGAATACTTTTAGAAAAAGGATCAACTGGTAATCAATAGAATGTAGAAATCCCATTATAGAGTAAATGACGGAAGCCATAATACTATAGGATATTGAATCAATTGCGTTTGAATTGGCGATGAAGGAAATGAAGAAGACACCAATAAATACTAAAACGCTAAAAATTAATTTTTTCATTCCGAAAGAATAATATCTATATTCAACGCAATGTAGCAATTGACGACGTTATCGTGAATGTTTCTTTATTGTTAAGTGGAGGTTTGGACTCACTCGCTCTCTTGCATCATTATTACGTGAATGATTATAGAGTTTTTCCGCAATTTTTTGATTACGGTCAGTTAGCCATAAGTCATGAGCTGTCCGCTGCTGAAAGGATTTGTGGAATTTATAAATTGCAATTATCTGTTTTTCAAATAACTCAGAAGAAATTAAAAAATATTGGGTTGATGAGAGGACGAAATTCATTGTTGGTGTTGAGCTCATACTTCGCAAATGTCTTCAACGAGGGAAAAATAGCGATTGGCATTCATAGCGGTACATCTTACCCTGATTGTGGTCCAGATTTTATCGATCGATGCCAGAGGCTCATTGACTTGGATTCGGAGGGAGAGATTAAAGTTGAGGCTCCATTTCTTAATTGGAGCAAAAGAGAGATATGGCAATATTGTATAGATAATAGATTAGATATAGAAAGTACCTACAGTTGCGAAATGGGAGAATTTCCACCCTGTGGTGTCTGTAATTCTTGTCTGGATATTCGAAAACTAAATGAAGGGAGTAAAAAATTATAGATTAGAGCGGAGTTCAAGCATAGATCATCCACTAGGAGATACGCTTCATACTCCATTATTAATTCCGTCCTTTTCAAGTAAAAGCTTCAAGTTTAGAAAGGAGGGGAGTAAAATTAGATCTGAAGTTATTGATTTTGTTAAGAACTTGGGCGAGGCGCTTACTGATCCCGTATTAATAAGTGCTTTCGATCTTCACCATGGTTTCGTTAAAAAACCATCTAAGAATTTTCCTCTGTATCCTCAATTTCATTTTTTGGATAGCGGAGGCTATGAGACCATAGATGGCGAAGACTTCTCCGAAGTATACAAATACCCATCTCTACACATGCTTTCACCTAAAAGAGAGCTTAGATGGAATATTAATCTATATAAGGAGACCCTAAAGGACTGGGATTTTGAAAAATTCCCATCGATCATTGTGAGCTACGACAATGGTGCTGAAAGACGGATTAAACTGGAACGGCAAATTGATAAGGCTCAGGAGTTTTTTCAGGACTACAAGAATTGCTTACATAATTTCTTGATTAAACCATCAGTGAAAAATGGATTTTTGGATGTTAATGACATTGCTGATAAAGCTAGCTTTCTCCGAGGCTTTGACATTATCGGTGTTACCGAAAAGGAACTTGGGAACTCTTTGATGGAGAGAATGAAGAATATTGGAAGACTAAGGTTGGCCCTTGACAGGACGGAAAATAAAGCTCCAATACATGTTTTTGGTAGTCTTGATCCGATATCTTGTGTCCTTTATTTCATGGCAGGCGCTGAGATATTTGATGGTTTGACCTGGTTAAGGTTTTCGTATTTCAATGGGTTTTCATTATACTTCTATAATGACTTCTTTCTCCAAGATAATTTCACGATGAATGATGATTATGCTCGGATGACAGCATTACGTAATAATATTGTGGAGCTGAAGCGCATACAGTACGCTATGAAGAATTACCTTCACAATGAATATGATTTGAGTCTTTTCCCCAATATGAATTTAGAAATTCTTAAAAAAGCTCGTAACACTTTGCATACAGAATTAAAACTTTGAATTATGGGTGGTGGTGCCGTTTCATTTTCTGATTTTGATAAAGAAGATTATTTCAGACGTCGTAAAGAGCTTGAGGACAATGCTGATAGAGATAAATACGAATATGAGGTAGAGGAGTTTATTAGAGGGAGGCTTTCATTTTTTAATAATCGAGATACAGAAACAATAAAAACCCATTTGCAAAATATTTTGGATGCCATATCTTCAAGTCAAGATTTCGATGGTAGTTTAAAATTGATTTTTGGAGGATCGATTTCAAAAAATACATTTTTGAATGGCATTAGTGATGCAGACTGTTTAGTCGTTTTGAACAATTCTGATCTAGTAAATGACTCACCTCGAAGAGTGCTCAAGCATTTTAAAGAGTTACTACAAAAACGTCTTCCAAATACTGAAATTGAGATTTCGACAAAGTCATTAACAGTGAAGTACTCGGATATTGACGTTCAATTACTTCCATCCATTCGAACTTCAAAGGGGCTCAGAATAATTGATTCTGAAGGAAAGAATTGGTCTAATGTTGTGCGACCAGGAATATTAGGCGGGAGATTGACTGTAATAAATAAAGAGCTTAAGGGTAAATTTATCCCTACTATTAAAGCAATTAAGGCAATCTTTTCAAACCAACCTGAAAAACGTCAATTGAGCGGGTATCATGTTGAAACGCTCGGTGCTCAAGTTTTTAGGGATTATAAGGGACCAATTAGGGTCAAAGAGATGATCAAATTCTTCTTTAAAAATGCACCAGAAAAAATTTTGACTCCTTTAAAGGACCCATCTGGTCAATCCCAATATGTTGACACATATCTTGGTAAAAGAAATGATTTAAGAAGAAGGCTTACATACGATTCTTTGAAAAGAATTTCAAGGGAGATTGATTTCGCAGATGAAACAATGCAGTCGCATTTTTGGAAGTCTAATATTTGACCATGGTTGATTTAGATAGAATGGCAGTTTCTTATATCCGTTTGAAAAATATACTGGTGAATCTGGGTTACGCGGATGAAATTGACTGGCAAGATAGGGTTTCATTTGATTCAATTACTCAGTCCAAGTTGTTTTCTGAAATAGCCTGGGTTATCATTTCTGGCGGATTAAGTTTCTACGCTGCATTTAGCGTTTTTCCCAAAATGAAAGAATCATTTTATGATTGGGATTTGATTCAGGTGACTAAAGAAAAAGAGGTGGTTAGAAAACAGGCATTGGAAATATTTGGGCACGAGAGAAAAGTTGATGCCATTTTGTCAATTTGTGAACTTGTAGATAACATAGGTTATCAAACATTTAAAACAAATATTTCTATTCAAGGAATTGATTATTTGAAACAATTACCTCATGTTGGCCCGGTGACTGCATACCATTTGGCCAAAAACATTGGAATAAATGTAGTTAAGCCTGACAGGCATTTAGAAAGGATCGCAAAAGCCTTGAATTATTCCACACCAACTGAGCTTTGTTGGGAAATCGCGAAGAGAACCAATGATAAAGTTTCAGTCGTGGATATAGTCTTGTGGCGGTTTGCTACAATTAATACGAATTACATTGATTCTATTAAGAGGCATACGTTACTGCCTGACTAGCAGGATGTAATTGAACTCTAGGTAATAAACTATGATAACAAGTGATCTGGAAATCAGAATTTACCTATCTCTATTTTGATTTTGTCCACGGTCGGATCGACTTCTTAGTTGTTGGCGTAAAGCTTCCCTTTCCACGCCATATTCACTTTCAAATTGCTTAACACCCGCGTCGAAAGCCCTCATTTTACTACTTGGCTCGTTTTCTGGGATTTTCATTCCTTGGAAGATTTGCGGCATCGTTTTGCGTAGGTTGTAGCCACGATTGAACCACTGCTTGTATTCTTCTGAAATGTTTAGCTCCTCTTCCATTTTCTAAAAGGTTTCGCGTGCATGCTGTCCTAGATATTCGTTAATGGAATCACGGTCGTAAAGAATGATTTTCTTGCTTGGCTTGGTAAACCTAATCTTGCCTTCGTCTCTTAGTCCTTGGAGAGTTGATAACGCCTTTATTCCAAGCATCCTCATGGCTTCAGAGCCGTCAATCCATGTATCTTGAGTGTTTGATCGCTGACCCTCTATTCGATCCACTACTCGCTCTATGAGAGCGAAAAAAGCATCCTCTTCCAAGCAAATGACTTCCACAGTAAGGTATTTGCAATGAAGTTCAGGAAATGAAATGAAGAATGCAAGAAACGGCTTTTGAAAAGTTTTTCCTGATTTTGCCTTCTATCGTATGTCTTTTGAGATAAAAGGCTTGCAAATGGGAATCTGTTGTGATTTTAGTGCTGGCCTTAATTTTTCACAAAAGCACGCAAAAAGCACGCAATGAGACATAAAAATGCACTTACGATTTCGTAAGTGCCTGATATTCAAGTGGAGAAGATCGGATTCGAACCGACGACCTCTTGACTGCCAGTCAAGCGCTCTAGCCAACTGAGCTACATCCCCAAACGGAGAGCGAATATAGAAAAAATTGTTTTATCAGCGAGCTTGTGTGCTTGAATGTTATTCCAAGGAATCTTTAATCGCTGGAAGTTTACTTAATCACCCTACGAAACTTCTTGACGTTTTTGCGGTAATAATCGGATTTCAGGTTGGATTCGATGACGCCTTTGCTGGTAGAGGCATGGATGAACCGGACTTCATCCTTCGTGGCTTTGGTGATCATTCCTGTGTGATACCATTTTTCACCTTTTTGCTTGAATTTAAAATATACAATGTCACCTTCACGGATTGACCCCCATGACTTACTGTTGCCGATTTTGCTTTGCGCTTTTGCTGTTCTTGGCAGCTTTACATTGATCTTTTTATAACACTGTTGGATCAATCCGGAACAGTCAATACCTTTTTTGGTATTTCCTCCATATCGATAAGGCGTGCCAATATAGCTTCGGGCCGTGCTGATTACCGTAGAAATTTTTCGTCTTTTTTTCTTGTTCTGCGCGTTTGCTGGGGCAATAGCCAAGGAAAAAAGTAATCCCAAACTGATGATGAATGCCCATCTCATGGGCTTAAGAGTCATGTTGATCTGCATGTTTTGCGTGTGTGCTTTTGCAATAACTCAAAGGTAGTGTTGGATTTACCTGTAATTCGAATAAAATTCGCTCAATGTGTGGAATTACCGGAATCCTGTCTTTCAATGTTGTCGGACGAATGCAATTGGTGCATTTAGAACAAGCAACGCGTTCTCTTGAAAAAAGAGGGCCTGATCACCATGGGACCTGGTTTGATGAAAGGGCTGGACTTGGGCATCGACGACTTTCCATCATTGATGTAAGTGCCGAGGCTAATCAGCCTTTTTGGGAGCAGTCGGGGAGGTATGCCATCGTCTACAATGGAGAAGTTTATAATTATCAGGAACTTAGGGCAAGACTAAAAGCTGGTGGTGTGGACTTCAAAACTACCTGTGATACGGAAGTGGTGCTTCAGGCTTATATCCATTGGGGTGCGGAAGCAGTCAGGGAGTTCAATGGTTTTTTTGCCTTCGCTATCTACGATACACAGAAAAAAAGCCTATTTCTGGCAAGAGATCGCTTTGGCATCAAGCCGATGTTGTATTATCAGGATGAGGATAAATTCATTTTCGCTTCGGAAATGAAATCCTTATTGGCTTACGGAATCCCTAAATCGATTGATCATGCCTCAATGCATCAATATTTTCAGTTGACGTATGTTCCGGATAATCAATCTATGCTCAGTGGAGTGCAAAAGCTACAGCCCGGACATTGCGGACATGTGACGGATGGAAAAGCTTCGTTTGAATCTTATTATGCGATCAATCAACAAATGGATATTGGGATCACATTTGATAAGGCCAAAGAGCAGATCGTGGAAAAGATGCGTAAGTCCGTAGAAAGGCGATTGGTGTCAGATGTGCCATTGGGTGCCTTTCTGAGTGGAGGCATTGATTCATCGGTAATTGTCGCCCTGGCTAGCGAAAGCGTCAGTGATTTGAAGACCTTTTCCATTGGATTCAAAGACAACCGATATTTTGATGAAACGCAATACGCGGAACTGGTAGCTGAAAAATTCAAAACCGATCATCAGGTTTTTAAGCTCTCCAATGATGATTTGTTACACCATGTTCAAGATATCGTAGATTATATCGATGAGCCTTTTGCTGATTCCTCGGCGATCCCGGTTTACATATTGAGTCAACTTACGAAGGACAAAGTAACCGTTGCTCTTTCAGGGGACGGGGCTGATGAGGTTTTTTCCGGTTATAACAAACATGCGGCGTGGGTCATGAGCTATGAACACAGTTCATTCAATCGCCTGGTATCGCTTGGTCGTTGGTTTTGGAAATATCTGCCTAAATCACGATATGTAAAAATCACTGATCGTTTTCGTCAACTGGATCGGTATGCCAGGATATTGAAGTTAAATCCTGCTGAAAAATATTGGTTTTTGGCGTCCTTTATTCGAGAAGAACAGGTGTCTCGTATGATGGTGAACCAATCTGATCGGGAATTGCTCGAAGACCGTTTCAAATCATTGACATTAGGTATCTCACCAGACCTGAACGCAATGCTGACCCGAGATGTATCCATTGTGTTGCCGGGAGATATGCTCCGAAAAGTGGACTTGATGTCTATGGCCAATGCGTTGGAGGTTCGAGTGCCATTCCTGGATCACGAAGTGGTAGATTTCGCTTTTTCTCTTCCTGCAGATTTTAAGGTGCAGGGTAAAAACAGGAAGATATTGCTGCGAGAGGCATTTCGGGAAATGTTGCCCGAAGCACTTTACAGCCGACCGAAACATGGGTTTGAAGTGCCCGTTATGAGCTGGTTCAAACGAGAATTGAAGTCGGAACTCAATACTTATGTATTTGATCGGGACCGAATAGAAGAACAGGGACTTTTCCGTTGGCAGGAGATCAGTAGGATCAAGCGGAAACTGCATTCTCTGGATCCTGCCGATGTGCACATTAAGATCTGGTCACTGTACGTTTTTCAGAAGTGGTACGATCGATACCTTAGCGCCTGATCACTTCCTTACTATCATATACAGGTCCAGGTTCTGGTCATTTTTCTCACGTAGGAAATAATCATCGGATGAAATCTCTTTCACCAGATCATTGTTGCCTGCTTCAAGTTTATTTCGATTACGTCGATTCAGGAATTCGTAGGGAATACGGAGCAGTGCCGCTGGTAGCCGGTATTGCAGATCGAAGATGTCGTACTTCATGATACGCTGGACGGAGGCGCGGTTTTCCTCGTGATATGCCATGACTTTTTCACTACCGGCCACACCCTGCATGTCTACTTCACTGAAATATTTTGAAGCGACATCTGCCAATTGATCGGCGGTGTATTCACGAATATGCCATGGATTTCTAGAAAGAGTCATTTTGATGTTAGGGGTACTGATCAATGCCGTTCCCCCGGGTTTGAGTATCCGAGCTATTTCTTGTAAGAACAAGTGATCATTTTTAATGTGTTCTATCACCTGGAAAGAGACAATGGTGTCAAAGCTGTCATCTTCATAAGGCATGGGAGGAAAGTGCCCTTGTCGGAATTCATGTTCCGGGAAATCAGCAGAAAGCTGATCGATGACTTCTCCTATTTTATCAATAGCGGCGTATTTTTCCGCAAGAGGGGCTAGTTCACGGATACCTCGCCCTTCTCCACAACCAAGTTCCAGCAAGTCTCCTTTGATGTAAGGCTTAGCAATCAGATAAGCACTTAACAGTCTTTGGTGAAGAGGGTTGTCAGAAGAAATTTCTTCAGAGGTGATTTCCGTCGTATAAACTGCCATTGATCAACTTTTTGGCAAAGAAATTAAAATTTGGTAAGATTAATGCGTGCTTTGTTCATTGCATAAAAACTCAGCTATGTTGCGATATATTTTAATAGCGTTTTTGTTCTTTTCTCACGCTGTGGTTTTCGCCATAGACCTAAGCAGGATCAATTTGGCTTATTTATACGATCCGACCGCCCTGTTAAGGGTAGAACATAACCATGAAGCACAAAATGATGAGCTGTTATTGTACTTAAACTTGCGAAGTAAAACGGGATTACCTTATACCTTAACTGTACTCACACAAGCAAATATGGAGTCTGAAGACCATCGGGAGGTGAGTTTTTCAGCGGACACATTGAGTACTGGCCTTAAGACCGGAAAATACCTCGTCAGGACCAGTTTAGATAGCCTGGACCGTTTATTGGTTCTTCGGTTTTCAAATGCAGGAGATGAATATTATTTCCCATTGTACCTAAATACCGAAAGAGGCGAGACCATCACTTTCGAAGATGAGCCTTCCAGACCTTATTTGACAACCGTTCCCTTTTTGAAAGATTCAAGTGCGGTACCCTTTTGTTATGCTTATTCAATGGATTTCGGTCTGGCTGACCCTGCTTTTGGAAACATGCGTGAATTATCGCCTACCTTGGAACCCGACTCTCTCTTTGAGTTTGATTCTGATCTGACTTTCCAGGATTGGACATTTTATTTCTTACAATACGATACAACTGGAGCCGCAGGGAGAGGCTTTTTAAAAACACCGACTTATTATCCTAAGCTGCGTAAGGTTGAAGAATTGGTAGGGCCCGTACAATATTTGTCTTCTGCCAAAGAGTTCGCAGAGATCGTTAATTCGGACAATCCGAAATTTGATTTTGAGCAATTCTGGATCAGAAATGCGGGAGGGAAAGAGAAAGCCAAAACGGCCATTAGCAGTTTCTACAATCGGGTAACCTGGTCAAATGCTTTGTTTACGAACTATAAACCCGGGTGGAAAACGGACAGAGGTCTGATTTTCCTGATTTATGGTAAGCCGGATCAGGTGTATCGGACCAATCGAAAGGAGCGATGGCAGTACCTTGATGGTCAGGAATTTGAATTCATTCGAATATCCACTCTATTTGCGCCAACATTGTACACGCTCATTAGAAAAAAGGAATACCGCGATCGATGGATTCAAAGAATTGGTCAAATCAGAAAAGGAAATTAGCGCCTAAGACACGGGATGAGAACATGATCTACGGCCTGCGGGCAGTGATCGAGGCTTTGGAAGCTGGTCGTGATCTTGAAAAAGTATTTGTACAAAAAAACCTGCAGGGAGATCTCTCTAAGGAACTTTGGGCAGCACTTAAAGGTACTTTCACACCGATCTCTAAAGTGCCTCAAGAGCGATTGCATAAGTTCACCCGAAAGAATCACCAGGGAGTAGTGGCTTTTCTATCTCCGGTTAAGTATTTCACGGTAGAGAATCTCGTACAAAGATTGTACGAAGAAGGAAGGGCGCCACTGATCGTGGTATTAGATGGATTGACGGATGTGAGGAATTTTGGCGCCATCGCCAGAACCGCTGAGTGCATGGGAGCAGATGGTATTGTGATCCCAACCAGAGATTCCGTTCAGGTCAATGCAGATGCAGTTAAAACTTCCGCCGGAGCTTTGAATTCTATTCCGGTTTGCCGAACGGAGGACCTGGCAAAATCACTGTCCTATTTAAAAGAATCAGGCTTATCCGCTATCGGCTGTACAGAGAAGGCCGAGAAGACATTGGGAGACGTGGACTTCACAGGCCCCGTGGCTATGGTGATGGGGTCGGAAGAAAAAGGAATGTCCGATGAGATCCTGAAGAAGTGTGATTACCTGGCCAAGATCAATCTTTTTGGCAAAATACAATCCCTAAACGTCTCCGTAGCTGCAGCCATGGCCCTATACGAAATCAACCGGCAACGGTATTGATAAGGCCTTTCCAGAAGACAAATTTTCGGATGCTTCTTGGAGATCAGATGAACTTATCTCCTTTCAAGGTTTTGACGTCTGTTACAAAAGATTTGAACTTAGCCGCATCATCTTTTTTGCAAACAAGCAAAACATCATCAAAATCAGAAACCAGGTAACCATCCAGGTCGTGTAGTACCACGAGCTTTCCCTTTTCGGCTTTGATGAAGTTGTTTTTACAATCATAAAGGATCGTATCCGCTTCGACGATGTTGCCATCCTCATCTTTCTCACGGATTTCATGTAAAGAATTCCATGATCCCAGGTCAGACCACCCGAAATCGCCCATCACGACAAAAACATTGTTGGCTTTTTCCATGATGGCATAGTCGATGGAGATACTCTTGACTATGGAGTAAGTTTTCTCGATGAACGCCTTTTCGGAATCCTGATAGTAATCCCCACCATCAAATAATTCAGCTATTTCGGGTTCATGAGCGCCGAATGCCTGTGTAATTGCCGTCGCGGACCAGACGAAAATTCCTGCGTTCCAAAGGAAATCACCACTGGCCAGGAAAGTTTTGGCCATCTCAAGTTCCGGCTTTTCGGTGAAAGTTTTAACGGGCTTCACATCGCCTTCTCCTTCAAGATGCTGAATATAGCCGTATCCGGTTTCTGGGCGATGAGGCTTAATGCCGATAGTGATCAACTTTTCACCAGAGGAAGCACCATTCACTGCTTTTTCAATGACATCCAGAAATTTCTTCTCCTGAAAGATGGCGTGATCGGCCGGGGTGAAAATCAATATTGCATCAGGATCTTTTTGCTGGATCTTGTAAGCAGCGTAAGCCACGCAGGGAGCCGTATTTCTTTTCACAGGTTCCAGGAGAATTTGATCACTGGTCAATTCAGGTAGCTGCTCCTGTATGACCTCCTCATACAGGTCATTTGATACAATGTAGATATTTTCTTTTGCAGTGTAGGAACTGAAACGGTCAAACGTCATTTGAAGCAGAGATCGTCCACTGTCAAGTACATCCAGAAATTGCTTAGGTTTATGATTCCTGCTGTAGGGCCAAAAGCGTGTGCCCGTACCTCCTGCCATGATGACAACATATACCTTTTTATTCATGGGTTTGCTCGTTTCATATCCGCTACGAAGTTAAGTCAAACTCTGACAGAACATTCTTGGCGAGTTTGGAATTTAATTTTTTTTTGGCTGTTATTCATTGATGAAAATGTCGGCGGGATTTCTGTCTGATTGGTTCATTCACCAATTGCCCAGAATCACTACGATGACTTACTTAAAAATGTTCAATTTGGATTAATTTCGCATCCTTTCTTAGCGACAGGCAGTCTGCCGGAATCTCAGAAAAAATTGTTAAATTCATAGATGAAGAATGTAGGGTTAAACCCATTCGCATATGGAGACCGTAACTGACAATGCACTACGATCTACCTTAAAGGAAGTATTTGGCTACAACCACTTTAGGGGCAATCAGGAAAAGATCATTCATAATATTTTGAGTGGTAGCAATACCTTCGTGATAATGCCAACGGGAGCAGGTAAGTCACTGTGCTACCAGTTACCGGCTATTACGCAATCCGGTGTTTCGATCGTAATCTCACCATTGATCGCTCTGATGAAAAATCAGGTGGATCAGATGAATGCCGTAGGCATTGATGCCCGATTCCTAAATTCTACACTCTCTAAAAGCGAAACGAATCGCGTAAAGCGAGAAACCCTGTCAGGGCAGGTGAAGTTGCTATATGTAGCACCAGAATCCCTGACTAAGGAAGAGAATATTGAATTCCTGAAAGAGGCAAATATCTCATTTGTAGCCATAGATGAAGCCCACTGTATATCAGAATGGGGACATGACTTCCGTCCGGAATACCGTCGGATTAAAGCTATTGTGGCAGAACTGGGAGATATTCCATTGATTGCATTGACAGCCACGGCTACTCCGAAAGTTCAGATTGATATCCAAAAGAATCTGAACATGGAAGATGCTACCATTTATAAGTCTTCCTTTAACAGGACCAACCTGTACTACGAGGTTCGTGCCAAGAAAGAAGCTAAAAAACAGCTGATCAAGTACATCAAAGAGCATAAAGGAAAGTCCGGGATCATCTATTGCCTGAGTAGAAAGAAAGTAGAGGAAATCGCAGACTTTTTAAAAGTAAATGATATCAAAGCGGCACCTTATCATGCCGGGATGGATAGCGCTCAGCGGATGGCCAATCAAGATGCATTCCTAAGCGAAGAAGTGGATGTAATCGTAGCGACAATCGCTTTTGGAATGGGGATTGACAAGCCGGATGTGCGGTTTGTTATCCACTACGATGCGCCGAAATCCATAGAAGGGTACTATCAGGAAACAGGGCGTGCCGGGCGAGATGGCCTTGAAGGAAAATGCCTCATGTTCTACAGCTACAATGACATCATAAAGCTGGAGAAATTCAATAAGGATAAGTCGGTTACGGAACGTGAAAATGCCAAATTCCTATTGGAGGAAATGGCCGCTTATGCGGAATCATCTGTCTGCCGACGAACCCAATTGCTGCATTATTTCGGGGAGGAATACGAACATGATTCCTGCGATATGTGTGACAACTGTGTTCACCCTAAAGAGCAGTTTGACGGGACCAAGCATCTGCAGAAAGTAGTGGATGTAGTGATGAAAACCGATGAACGGTTTGACATTAATCACGTAGTGAGTGTCCTGATCGGGAAAGAAACCCAGCATGTCAAGAGCTACGGACACGATAAGTTGGAGCACTTTGGTGCCGGCAAAGACGAATCTGATACCTTCTGGAAAGCGGTGGTGAGACAAGCGCTTTTTAATGAGTTATTGGTCAAAGACATTGAAACCCCGGGTGTCTTCAAGGTTTCTAAGAAAGGGAAAGAGTTCATGGACGATCCTTTCAAGATCATGATCTCGCGTGATCACGACTACAGTACACAGGCCTCTGAGGAAGAAGAGTCTGAGAAAGTTGTGGTAACAGGCAAGTCCTACGATACGACCTTGTTCGAAATGCTCAAAGTGCTTCGAAAACAGGTAGCAAAACAAAAAGACTTGCCACCCTACGTGGTTTTTCAGGATCCTTCACTGGAAGAGATGGCTACCCTGTATCCAACGACAAATGAAGAGTTAATTAAGATTGTCGGTGTAGGGGAAAGCAAAGCCCGAAAGTTTGGGCGTCCTTTTCTGGAGATGATCAGTGAGTACGTCGAAGAGAATGATATCATTACGGCCGGAGATGTACTTGTAAAATCCGCGGGGATCAAGTCCAAAAATAAGATTGGAATTATTCAGCAAATCGACCGTCAAATTGATCTTGAAGAGATTGCCGAGTCGAAGAATATGAAATACGAGGAGTTGATTTCTGAAATAGAAGTCATTTGTGATGCGGGTACCAAACTCAATCTTGACTATTACATTGATCAATTGCTGGATGATGATCGACAGGATGATATCTACGATTATTTCCTGACGGCAGAAACCGACAGTATTGAAGAGGCGCTGGACGAGCTTGCGGAGGACTATTCGGAAGATGAAGTCCGTTTGATGCGTATCAAATTCATGTCAGAATACGCCCACTAATTTTGAATACACTTATTTTATGAATGTTCTGATATTAGGCTCCGGTGGGAGAGAACACGCCTTAGCCTGGAAAATCAAACAAAGCCCGACTTGCGAGAACCTTTATATCGCACCAGGAAACGGTGGTACCGGAGAGGTAGGACAGAACCTCCCACTCAATCCTGAAGATAGTAAAGAGGTTGCGGAGGCAGTTTTAGACAATCAAATTGATTTAGTAGTCGTAGGTCCGGAAGCTCCTTTAGTAAAAGGCCTGGTAAATGAACTTAAAGCCGATGACCGGCTGAAAGACTTGTTGATCGTGGGACCGGAACAGGCTGGAGCTCAACTGGAAGGCAGTAAAGAATTCGCGAAGGATTTCATGTATCGATATGGAATCCCAACGGCTAAAGCCAAGGTCTTTGACGAATCCAATATAGAAGAAGGGTATGAGTTCCTGGAAAATAATGAGGCTCCCTATGTCCTGAAGGCTGATGGCCTGGCAGCGGGTAAGGGCGTTTTGATTACCTCGGACTTGGAAGAGGCTAAGAATAACCTTCGGGAACTGATCATAGAAAAAAAGTTTGGAGAAGCGAGTGCCAGAGTACTTGTTGAGCAATTCCTGGATGGAATAGAATTATCTGTTTTTGTACTCACAGATGGTAAGGATTATCTACTCCTGCCTGAAGCTAAAGACTATAAACGCATTGGCGAGGGCGATACAGGCCCTAATACAGGAGGCATGGGAGCCATTTCTCCGGTTTCTTTTGCCAAGCCACATTTCATGGAGAAAATAGAAACCCGGATCATTCGTCCAACCATTGCTGGTTTGGAAGAGGATGGCATTCCATTTTGCGGTTTTATTTTCTTTGGCCTTATTAATGTCAAAAATGATCCGTACGTCATCGAATATAATGTTCGGATGGGTGATCCGGAAACGGAGGCCGTTCTTCCGCGAGTCAAAAGCGATCTGCTGGGTCATTTGGTAGCCACTGCAAAAGGAGAACTTTCCGATCAAAAGCTTGAGGTTGTGCCTTATTCTTCGGTGACCGTGATGATGGTTGCTGAAGGTTACCCGGGCGCCTATGAGAAAGGTCGTAAGATCACCATGGACCCCAATCTAAAAGGTGTGATTCCATTTCATGCCGGGACCAAACTGCAGGATGGAGAACTATTGACGAATGGAGGTAGGGTGATTACTTTGACAGCACTCGGGAAGAACATGTTAGAGGCCATGACCAAGTGCTATGATGCAACACACTTTGTGAAGTGGGAGGGCAAAAACCTTCGTAAGGATATAGGCCAGGATTTGAAAGAATACGGCTAAGAGAACATTCTGCCGATGACAAGGATGGAATTGGCTATTTACTACCAGCCAACTATCTTTGATAGATTGATGATTAAAGTAATCGATGGGATGTAGTTCGTGCAGTACGGGAACTGACGGTGAAGTCAGTGGTTGCAGAAACAACGGCGGGTGTAGTACCGGAGGGTGCAACAAACTCAATGTTTTTGATTGGTTGTCAAATATGGACGTTCCTACACTCGAGCAATTCGAGTACGTGGAAATACGGTTCAAAAACGGCAGAAAGGAGTTTTTTCGAAATCAGGAGCAACTTGAATTACATACAGGTGATGCTGTCGTGGTAGATGTCCCCAATGGCCATCACATCGGTCATGTCTCTCTTCAAGGTGAACTCGTTCGCCTTCAGATGAAAAAGAAAGGCGTGAAGAAGATGGAAGACATCCGTAATATCTATCGACTGGCCTCTCCGAAAGACATTGATAAATTTCGAAATGTAAAGAAACGCGAAGAGCCTACGCTATATCGTACCCGGGAGATCATTCAAATGCAAAAATTGCAGATGAAGCTTACGGATGTGGAATATCAGGCAGATAATAGCAAAGCCACTTTTTATTATTCGGCAGATGATCGCGTGGACTTCAGAGAATTGATCAAAATTCTGGCCAGTGAGTTTAAGATCCGGGTAGAAATGCGTCAGATCTCGCTACGTCAGGAAGCTAGTCGGATAGGAGGAATAGGCTCTTGTGGAAGAGAACTTTGTTGCTCTACCTGGTTGAGTGATTTTACTTCCGTAACCACACAGGCTGCCCGTTATCAAAATTTGTCACTGAATCCGGGGAAGTTGTCCGGTCAGTGCGGTCGCTTGAAGTGTTGTCTTAATTATGAGCTCGACACCTATATGGATGCGCTCGACGACATTCCTAAGGTAGAAGGTGCTTTAGAAATTGAAAACGGAAAAGTAACACTACAGAAGACCGATATTTTCAGGAAAATCATGTGGTTTGCCTATGCAGGAGAAAACACCTGGCATCCACTGGAAACAGAGCGGGTACAGGAGATTATTGAGCTGAATAATCAAGGGAAAAAGCCGGCCACACTGCTGGATGATATTGCTGAAGAGAAGGAGACCATCGATAGCCTAAATAGCGATTTGGTGGCGATGGATCGCAAATTCAAAAAATCGAAAAAAAGGAATAAGAATAAAAAGCGGCGACCTCAAAACAAACAGGGAGCCAATAATGAGCATAAGCAAAACGCAAAGGATAAATCCCAAAATCAGCAATCGAAGCAGAAGCAAAAACCTGCTAACAAGCAAAAATCACCCAATAACAAGAAATCGAATAACCATCAGCAGGGGCAGCCTAACCAAAAGCCCTCGAACAATCAATCATCTGGTAACAATCAGTCCAAAAACAGATCGAATAAAAAACGTCGGTCTAAAAACAAACAAAATAAACCTCAGGAATGAGAAAGTGCTGCTTCCTATTGTTGATCATAGGGTTGTATTCATGCGACAGTTCAAGGATCTACGAAGAGTTCAATGAAATAGATCGATTTTGGAGTGCGGAGGAAACTTTGACCTATGAATTTGAGGTCGAAGATGCTCAGGCTTCTTATGCCGTGATTGCGGAATTTAAGAATGACCTAACCTATCCATACAGAAACTTCTATTTCAATTACAGCCTTCAAACTTCCAGTGATTCGGTATTAAAAGAATCATTGGAGGAGATTCAGCTTTTTGAACCCAAATCTGGCAAACCTTTTGGATCAGGAATTGGGGACCAATACAATAATGAGAAGGTATTGGAGGGAAGTTATCGATTCCCACATGCCGGAAAGTATCAGATCGACCTGGAGCAATTCATGCGTGTGGATAGCCTGATGGGTATTCAACGTGTCGGTGTGCGAATAGAGAAAGTGCAGTAATTTGGTTCAGGTTTCCCTGCAGGTCTCAAAATATCTTTTAGATACTCTTTTTACTCAGGTTAAGGGGATTCGTCAGCTACACGATGAATCTGCCTGATATTCTACATCCATCAACGCTGGAAATTCCACTCATCAATTTGTGATTGGGAATCAGTTCGCGCGTCTTTACATTGACCTTCTACAAAGAATTACATCAATGAAGGTTCAAAGAAGAATTCAGGCATTACTATTTATGCTACTCCTCAGTGCAACGAGCTTTTCTCAGCAAAAGACTTTTCATCTGGAGGATTTGAACAAGCTCACCAGCATTTCCTCACTGAGTATTTCTCCCGATGGCGAAATGGCTGTATTCATGACTTCTAATCGAAACATGGAAACCAACAGTTTCGATAGAGAGCTGATGCTGTTGACGATCCGAAACAAGGAAGTAAGACAAATTGCCGGTGAATTTGATAGAATTGGTTCACCCACATGGTCGGCTGATGGAAAGTCTGTCTCATTTTTCGCCAATAATGATGCAGGTCGACAGCTTTTTAGCTGGAATGTTAAGTCCGAGGAATCCAGGGTGATTCTTAATGCCGAAATCCGCGCTTCACGATACGCCTGGAGCCCTGATGGAAAACGCATCGCCTATTTTGTCCGAACGTCAGTAGAATCGGTCAATACGAATAAATTCAATGATTCTTTCGAAGTAGGGAGCAATGATTATTTGGTAAAAGGGCCTTCCGCTATCACCTCTGTGTGGATAGCGGATTCAGATGGTCAGCGTGCTGAGAAAATTACTCCAGTAGGTTTTACCGTAGCTACGGGACTCACTACCTCTTCTCTGGCATGGTCTCGGGATAGTAAGCAAGTAGCATTTACAAAATACCCCACAGCGAACTCCGGGGATTCTGATTTGGGTAGAAATTTTATTTACGATCTGGAAACTAAAGACCTGAAGGCGGTGACTTCCAATGCACAACGAGAGTCTTCACCCGTTTTTGGTCAGGATGGAACTGCACTTATTTACCGCTATCCACGTGATGGATTCCCTTCAAATATGAGCGACCTCCATGTAGTTGATCTGGAAACCGGTAAGATTGATAACCTGACGAAATCCTTTGATAAAGCCTCTTCAGGAATCTCCTGGACGGACGAGGGAGTGGCGGTGATTCGTGCCATTGATAAATGGGGTAATATGCTTTATCAATTGAACGGGGCGAGTTCGACTAAGGTCAATACGGGAGATCTTGCCTCTGTTGGTAGTTTTAGCATGTCTGGTGATGGAAGCATGGTCTTTACGGCTACCAAAAAAGATTATCCTGCTGAGATCTATTACAAAAAAGACCTGAAAGCTGATCCGGTTCAGATTACTGATTTCAATTCCTTTGTGAAGGATATCAAGCTGGGCATGCAGGAAGGTATGGAGTGGTCAAGTAGCGATGGCTTAATGCCTAATGGGATTGTTACTTATCCTCCTGATTTTGATCCTTCGAAAAAATACCCATTGGTACTACAAATTCATGGTGGCCCCAGTGCCTCTTCACTCCTGGGCTTTAGTCCGGTCACACAGGCGATGGCGGCAAAAGGCTGGATCGTTTTCCAACCGAACTACCGTGGGAGTACCAACATGGGAAATAAGTTCCAGTCGGCCATTTCAAAAGACCCAAGCGAAGGACCCGGACATGATGTGATTACTGGAGTTAATGTCCTTAAAGAAAAGACCTATATAGATGACAACAAGATTGGTGTTTCAGGTTGGTCATATGGGGGCTGGATGACTTCCTGGTTGATTGGTAGGTACCCTGATGTGTGGACCGCAGCGGTGGCAGGTGCGGCGCCTGTTGATTTTACGGATATGTACAGCCTTAACGACTTGAACAGAATGAGACGTCATTCGATCGTTGAATCTCCCTATGTTGGAGATAACCTTACCTGGGCTTATGAAAATTCTCCCATTTCAAACTTTTCAAAGCTTAAAACCCCAACATTGATCATGTCCAAAACAGGAGATGCGCGAGTTACTATTACTGGCTCCTATAAGTTGTATGGCGCTTTGAGAGACAATAATGTCCCTGTTGAGTTCATTGCATATCCGGGACCAGGGCACTTTCCAAGAGACCCTGTCCGATCATTGGATGTCTATACGAGGTGGATCGGGTGGTTGGGCAATTATCTGGGTGACAATGAAAATAACCTAAAAGCTTCTATTGAAGACAGATGATCAGGACATAAAACATCAACTTATAGAAACGTGAAAAGAGAAAGCCCAATAACCAGTTGGACTTTCTCGTTTGCTACCCACACGTGGCAGATAGAGAGAATGAAGACCTATTGGATTCGTTATTCTTTCAATTTGATAACAACCACGCCATTCTTACCGTCTTTGCCATATTCTTCTATAGCAGATTCCCCTTTCAGTACGACGATACTTTCGATCTGATCGGGATTTAGACGTTCGACGTTTTTGACCTTGACCCTTTCTTTATCATCGCCATCAATGACAATGAAAATCGGTTTCTCCTTTTCGTTGCCTTTGTTTTTGATTTTGAGTTCGACCTTTGGGTCAATAATATAGACTTCATCCGTGCCATCGATTTCACTTAGTAATTTTTGCTGCTCGATGGTAAGCTTGTTCTTGATACTGAGGTAAACGGCCAATCGTTTCTTTTTGATCTCACTTTCAAGGGCCATTACCTTCTCCATCAGTTGCATAGCTGCCTCACTGTCTACTGAAGTTTCTTTCAAGAGTTCACTCAATTGCAAATTAGCTTCATCCAAATCCCATTTCAGGTTGTTGAATTCTCCGCTATTTTGATTGTAAAGGCCACGGATAAAATCTACCTGATCCTGCTTCAGATCAATTTTGGAACGGTATTTCATGATACGTTCGGCGGAATAATTGGCAATATCAGATTGCCCGCTTTGTGCAAATAGAGCAAGGCTAAAAAGGGCCAATGCGATGGTTAATACTTGTTTCATCATGTTGTGTTTTATAGTCCTGATAATAATATGTCCGTTTCTGATTGCCATTGATCCATACCGGGAATGGCGAGCTCTTCCGATTCGTTCGCTTGGGGAGTTGACTTTTCATAGGAAATGATGATCTCCATGATGTCTGCATTTGCGTCCTGGCGTTGAAAACCCCATTGATAGGTTCCAATCCCTGAAATCAGTAAGATGACGGCCGCCGCATAGCGCCAGAAAGAGGTAACCTTTTCCTTTTTGGGCGAGTCCTGGAGCATTGATTCTAAATCAGGAATGGCAAGCTTCGCTTCTTCAGTTTTCAATTCCTGAAAGAATTGTTGTAATTCCAGATCTTCCTGATTCGAGCTATTTGACTTTTTCATGTGTGATCATTTCCTTCAATCTTTTCTTTCCCCGCTGATAATGTGTCCGGGCGGTACCTATGCTGCATCCCATCACGATTGCGGCCGTTTCAATGGTCATATCGTGATAAAAAACCAGTAGCAATATTTCCCTCTGCTTTTCTGAAAGTTGATTCAGCAACTGGGAATAACTATCCTGTCCCAGGGCATGATCCTGAGGTCGATTTTTTATCTCCCCCAGATCGACAAATTCATGACGGCCCTGCTTTTTTAATTCATCGATCGCTGTGAACCGAATGATCGCAAAGAGCCAGGTCTTCACCTGAGATTTTTGATCGTATTTGGCTTTACCTTCAAGTAATTTCAAATAGACCATCTGAAGAACATCTTTCGCCAACTCCGGATCTCCATGACAACAATGGCAAGCCCAGCGGTAGGATGCTTCATGTTGTTGGGAGATGATATGCCTGAGCCATTTTTGATCCATGTTCATCACTTAGTCCGAGCTATCGACGATTTATAGGACAGGCCCTGAAAAAAATATGGAATTTATGGGTGAGTCGAATGAACGAGGGGTCCGTCGTTTCGGCATTACTAATTCAATACGGAATTGATGAAATGAAAATAGCCACTTTTTGGATCAAGCCATGTTTCCTGGGACCGTCAACAAAATATTCTATTTACCAATTGGGCCTTACTTGTACCTCCAACTCGTCAGGTCTGCTCCGGGAGGGGCACTTTCTTCAATGCGTTCCATGATCTTGTCGACATACATCGTATTGTACCGAAGACGCGTGATGTGATTTGGGAGTTCCGGGTCACCATTCCAGCAGTGCTCTGCACGATCTCCGTAAGCTACTTCGCCATTATAGTAAGGGTCGGTGGTGCTCTCAAGAAATTCTTCCATCAAATAGACCGCATTATTGAGATAATAATTATCCATGTCTCCGCAATAGATGCGGATTTTACCTTTGAGTTTTTCACCCAATTCATCCCAGTCGCGTTCCAGGATGTAGCGCAAGTCGTAGTTTTCTTTCCAGTATTCAGCTACCTCGTGATTGATTTCTCCAGTTACTTTATCCCACAACCGGACCGGATAACCATCCGTACCTTGTGGAGAATAGGTCGCTTCCCAGATATCCCATTGCTGACCTGATCGAGATTTATCCCCGAGTGCGTATTCTCGATGATTCATCCCCTTGAGGTAGCTACTGACTTCCCCGAGATAATTTCTATGACCGGGGACCAGGGATTCTTTATGCTCACCTCGTTTATAGTAAGCATTTTCGTCTTCATAGATATTGGTAAGGCAATAAGCCCTGAAGTCGATGGGATCCGGGCACGCAGCGAAACAGCCATTGTACTCATCCGGATACATGACTTGTGCCGCTAACGCTTCCCAGCCTCCTGTTGATCCTCCATATAAGAATCGGGACCAGGGCTCACCTTGTCCTCTAAACTGTTCCTCAATCAAGGGAATGAGTTCATAGGTGATCGCATCGCCCCAGGGCCCCTGGCTTGCAGAATTCACAGCATAAGAATCGTCATAATAAGGGGTGGGATGTTGGATCTGGATGATCAGGAATCGTGGAAAGTCGTCGCTGGTCCATTGCCGGAACTGATCGTAAGCTTCTTGTTGCTGCATGATGTTGTAACCTGTTACATCAAATCGTGAGGAATAATCCGGTTCAAGATCTTCATCTGGCGGGTCCGTTCTAAATCCTCCAAAATCATAAGGAAAATGTCCGTGGAAGATCATCAGTGGATACCGGGCCTCCGGATGTTCATCAAATCCTTTTGGTAAGAGCACATGTGCCCCGAGGTACATATCTCGACCCCAGAATTCACTTAATAGTTCACTTTTCATTTGCACGTGCTTCACCCATTTTGTATCAGAGGGTGGTGCGATCGGTGGAATGACCTGGTCCATGACCACTTCAACTGAAGCACCTTTTCGGATCCTGACTTTTTGTGGAGCACTGTAAAGGTTGCCTGGTGACCGGTTCCATTGCTGCCCTTCTCCATTATCCATCGGTAGCTTTACCGTATGTCCGGTTGACAGATTGAAGGTTTCGTAGGTGTGAAGTAATGCCTGTACCCAATATTCGCCCGGTGGTAAAGCTGAAAGTCGCTGGATAGGATAACCAAAGGCTTCATCATCAAAAGTAACCGGTTGATTTGGGGCGTATCCTTCCACATTTTGCCCATAAATCAACTGAGTGGAATTATTGTCGCGAATCTGAAACCGAGGTTCAGCGGTGCTGTCTGTAGAAAACATAAGCAACAATCGCCCGTCGTAAGTTTCAGAGGAAACAGCATCAGAAAAAGAAACGTTGACCGTAAGTTCTTCCGGTGGCATTTGGCAACTATAGACCAGTAAAGACAGTGAGAGAAGAGAGAGCAGGTATTTCATTGAGGTTCCGATTAATTTGATAGATAGAAGGACTTTAAATGAATTTTGTGATACCTGGGACGGGAATCGGATAATTGCCATCACGATCTGGCAATAGCGGAGCTTCATCATTGAAAGAAGAAAGATCAGGAACCAGTTTCAGGTCAGAGGCCATGGCTTGTTCCCAGGTAATGTCTTGTCCCGAATAGGTTGCCATTCTGCCGAGGATAGCTGTCATGGTACTATGCGCACCATTTTCTGCGTCAGCAAACTTGTATTCACCTGCTTTTATGGCCGCAAAGAGCATGTTGTGTTCTTGTTGATAAGGGTTGATATCATCTTCACCCTTATGCTCATAGATCACGTTACCCTTGCTTTTGATCACGCCAAAATTCCCTGAATTGACTTGTACAGTGCCTTTGGTGCCCTGGAAAACTTCTTCAACCCGATTCATACATCCTTTTTGATGTCTGCACTGACTGGCGACCACCTGACCCTCGGGATAAGTGAATTCCACAAAATGATGATCGAAGATTTGGCCGTGATCGCGACCGTTTCGGGTCTCTCGTCCTCCCATACCCTGAGCGGAGGCTGGGACTGAACCCATGAACCAGTTGGCTACATCAATGTTATGGATATGCTGTTCCAGAATGTGATCGCCACACAGCCAGTTAAAGTAATACCAGTTGCGCATTTGATACTCCAATTCGGTTTGTTGGTATTGTCTGGGACGCACCCAAACGCCTGCGCTGTTCCAGTATACCTGCCCAGAGACCAGTTCTCCAATTTTTCCTTTGTCCAGAATGGCTTTTACGTCCAGATAACTCTTCTGATAATGGCGTTGTAACCCGACGATCACATTCAATTTTTTGGCTTTCGCCTGTTTGGCCGTTTCCAATACTTTTTTGACGCCAACTACATCAGTAGCGACAGGCTTTTCCATGAATACATGCTTACCTTTTTCGATGGCATAGGCAAAATGCTGAGGCCGGAAAGCCGGAGGAGTGGTCAGGATCACTACATCCGCCATGTCTATGGCCTTTTTATAAGCATCAAACCCTACAAATCGGGTTGCTTCAGTAACCTTGACCTGATTGCCAAATTTCTTCGATAATCCCTTTAGACTTTGGTCGAGTCGGTCCTGAAATGCTTCAGCCATCGCTACCAGTCGTACATCCGGGTCAGCAGTCATGGCCTGGGCAGCTGCACCTGTTCCCCTGCCTCCGCAACCAACCACGGCAATTTTGATCTCACCGGCAGCACCAGCGTAGGCACTGGATTCAACGGGAAGTGTGGAATATAATAAGCCTGCACCCGCAGCTCTTGCGGTGTTTTTCAGAAAGTCCCGGCGGTTAGTGGATGATTTTGTAGACATGTCTTTTGGGTTAAAGTCGATTAATATTCTTCGATTGGTTGGATCCAGTATTTTTCAAGTTCGGATCGGGAGGGTGTATTGAGAGGCCTGACGATACGAAACCCAACATGTAGGGCATCAGTATGCCACCATAAGCTTTTTGGAAATTGGGGGTCTTGTTTTTTCCAGGCAGCTTTGGAATAATCTCTGGCAAAGGACCGGAGGTTTTCCCTGTCATCTTTAAATGATCCGCCGCGTACAACGTGTGGATACAATTCATCTTCCATGTGAACAGGGTTGGCCGGTTGACTTGTCAGGTGTCGATAACCTGATTGGTAACTGTCCAGTACCCATTCTGTGGCATTACCATGCATATCATAAAGTCCCCAGGAATTGGGTCCCTTTTTCCCACCAGGTTGCAATTGATCATTGCTGTTGTCAGCAAACCAGGCATAGTCTTCCAATAGATCTTCGGGGACAGCAAAATCTGAATCAGTTCCGGCCCGGCAAGCGTATTCCCACTCAGCTTCGGTGGGCAGACGATAAAAATTACCCGTTTTGGCCGTGAGCCACTTACAGAATTGTGAAGCGGCATACTGAGTCATGCAGATGGCCGGATAACCCGGTTTGTTAAAATTAACGTAAGGCATAGTGGCCCCTGAAACGGCATCAATGTCCAGGTCCAATGGACCCTGGGTTGCCTGAGTATGATCGATTTCCCGGTAAAGGAACAACTCGAATTGATCCCAGGTGATCTCATAAGTACCTATCCAAAAATCATCGAGGGTCACATTGCGAACGGGTGAGGATGCGGTCTGAGTGTTTGACCCCATTTGGAATTTACCACCTTTGACAGGTGTCATGGAGATGCGTTCATCCGAACCTCCAAAAGTGATCATGTAAGCTTCAAAAGCGGGGTTTGCCGGTTGATTCCCCTGGATCACCGGTAACAAACAAAGTAATCCTATGATACTGAAGAACTTGCTCACACCTTGTAAGCCAGAAGTTAAAGATTACCGCACTACTTTCCAAAACGAGAATACTCACTATCAAGGGATTACATCTGGATTATAGTGATTTTTCAATAGCCGCCAATGCGCTGGTCACGGAACGGGTATCGGCTCTTATGTTCTCTTCATAGTACGTGATCATTTCCTGCAGTTTGGGGTCCCGTAGCCAATATTGTTCAAGTAGTGCTGTAACCCCTTCCCGGTACCATTTCAGGTTCTGTTCTGTTCTGTTTTTGAAAAAATGTCCATTATCACGAGTGAGTGAAGTATATTTTATAACATTTTCCCATATCTCGTCTATGCCTTCGTTTTCAATTGAAGAACAAGTGGTCACAGGAACAGTCCACCCTGAGTCACTTGGAGGAAATAAGTGTAGTGCTTTTTGGTAGGTCTTGGCTGCGATCTTGCTTAGTGTTTTATTGCTGCCATCTGCTTTGTTGATGGCCATACCATCAGCCATTTCCATGATTCCTCGCTTGATGCCTTGCAGATCATCCCCTCCGCCGGAAAGCATGAGCAACAGGAAAAAGTCCACCATGTCTTTCACCACCGTTTCAGATTGTCCAACGCCCACCGTTTCTACAATGATCACATCAAATCCCGCCGCTTCACACAAGTACATGGTTTCCCGCGTTTTTTTGGCGACTCCTCCCAAAGATTTGCCCGAAGGGCTGGGGCGTACGTATGCTTCGGGATGTTTCGAGAGTTCGTTCATCCTTGTTTTGTCTCCCAAAATACTCCCACGTGAAAGAGAACTGCTCGGATCGATAGAAAGGACAGCCGGTTTTCTACCTATGGCGATCAGGTGCAATCCCAGGGCTTCAATGAACGTACTTTTGCCTACACCGGGAACTCCGGTGATCCCAATTCTAATGGAATTGCCAGTTTCAGGTAACAGTGTTTCAATAAGATCCGCTGCAATTTCCTGATGGTCAGGTCTTTTACTTTCTATGAGTGTTATGGCTCGGCTTAGCAGAATCCGATTCCTTTTTTTTATTTCCTCATGGAATTTTGCTGCCGTTGGAAGCTTATTTTGGTTCATTCACCGAATATTCTGTGGATATAACAACCAGACCCGATCAAGTTGAGTAATTTCAATAATAAATTAGCTTTTTCATATCTGACTTGATCGATAACTCGAATAAACATTAATTGCGGGTAAATTAAGATTTTTTATTTCACCCACTAACCGTTGCTACGATGTTCAGGAAACTTTGGCTTGACGTAATTCTTGGCACTCTCTTTGTCTTTGGGTTGATGGGACTTTTCAAGTCCGTATCAGCTTTTAAGCTATTCGATATATTCGATCCGATCGCCGATGCCCTCGGAGATTTTCAGGTAACCGATATTGTTTTTTCTCAACTCAGAGAAGACCCCATTGCCGACGACCGAATTGTTTTGGTCAATATTGGAGCAGAATCCCGGGGAACCGTTGGAATCATGGTCGATAAGATTAACCAACATGGTCCCGCGGCATTGGCGATGGATACATTTTTCAGAGTACCCAAGGATACATTGGAAGATATGATTCTCGAGGGTGCACTGAATTCTGTCGAAAATCTGGTGATGGTCAATCATATGATTGTCCGAGACGACAATTCGGTAGAGTCCGTTTCATACAGTCATGAAATGTTTAATACAAATGCCTCTTTTGCTCATGCCAATTTGGATGCAGAGGCGGAAAGTCAGGACGAACTAAAATTCTGTCGTCAGTTCTGGCCCCGACGCGTGGCGGATGATGGCACAGAACATATTGCGCTTGGCATCAAAATGGCCAGTTTTCTGGATCCTGAAAAAGCGGAGAAATACCTGGCCAGAGATAATGACATTGAGCTCATCAACTTTAAAGGAAATGTATTAGACTTTGGTGCTTCAAAATTTGGCACCAAGTATATCGCACTGGATTGGCCGGATGTTTTAGAAGAAAATTTCACTTCCGAGACTATTCGTGGCAAACTAGTGATCTTTTGTTATCTGGGTGACTATTTGGATGATCGTACTTCTTTTGAAGATAAGTACATTACACCACTTAATTCCGTTTATGCGGGCCGTACGCTCCCTGATATGTATGGGGGAGTGATCCATGCGAACATCGCATCAATGGTACTAAGTGACGATCCGGTAGATCACATGTCAGATTTCTGGCAGGTGACCATTGCGGTGATTTTGTGTTTTTTGAACGTCTTGCTTTTTTCGATTATCTACAAAAAAATCCCAAAATGGTACGATGGATCGACAAAACTCATACAGCTCGTCGAATTATTGTTCTTTTATTTCCTAATGGTGCAGATCTTTGATTCGTTCAATTATTACGTGGACCTAACGATCGCGCTGGTTGCTATTGCGTTATCGGGAGATGCACTGGAAGTTTACTATGGTGTCGTTAAGAATACATTCACCAAGGAGGGTAGACGGGCATTATTTAAGGCTGATCGGCTATAATACCCGTCGAACAAACGCGATAAACATTTAACTTTGTAACCACTAAATACAGATCATAATGAAAAAGAAGGTTTCGTCAGTTTTGCTGTCACTGGCGCTATCGATTGGAATAGCTTTGGGACAGGGATTTACTTTTAAAGTCCTCGCCAATAAAGGGCAAAACAAAGTAAAAAAAGCTAGCGGAGATGTGGTTGTACTTAAAACAGGTGCACTGCTCTTCGAAGGAGAAGAACTTCTGACCTCTGCAGATGCTTACATCGGATTGATGCACAAATCTGGTAAGACTACAGAACTCAGAGGGGAAGGTGCCAATAAGGTTGCTGATCTCGCTTCCAAAATCAATACGAAAAAAACATCTGCCGCCAGTAGATATGCTCAGTTCATTGCCGCCAAAATGAATGAAGGTGATAAAGGTGGAATCAGGTCCAGATCAAATACCACTGGAGCCGTAGAGCGCGGAAGTGATGGGTCGATCCAGGTATTACTGCCAAGCTCTGTAGATGTATTCAGCTCGGATGCTGTTGTGAGATGGAGAGTTCCTGAAGGCACCGAAGAAGGTACTCAATATGTTGTGACTATTAAAAACATCTTTGACGAGGAAATCTTCACACAAGAGACGGATAAGAATCACATTGACCTGTCTTTCGATGAGATGGAGAATGAATCAGGTCTCTATATTTTCACTGTTGTTCAGAAAGACAATGAAGAAGTAGCTTCAGGTGATTATGGTATAAAGAAGGTAAATGCTTCAGATAA
The DNA here is from genome assembly GCA_965229785.1 of Cyclobacteriaceae bacterium. Lineage (GTDB taxonomy): Bacteria > Bacteroidota > Bacteroidia > Cytophagales > Cyclobacteriaceae > JAWPMT01. The sequence continues at coordinate 4,497,389 of CBDDJS010000001.1, read as the reverse complement.
ACCTGAAATTGCAGAGAACCTGACTGCATTGACTGAAGAAGTTGCTGAGGATTCGCCGCTTAGCAAAGTAGTGCTTGCTACTTTCTTTGAAGAGAATGCCTTATTGCTTGATGCACTTACGAAATACGAAGAAGCCATCCAGCTTTCTCCGGAAGTGGAATCATTCAGGGATCTATATGAAGACTTCCTGATTAAAAACGGAATTGTGGAATAAGCACTTTTTCAAAAAGAAATGATCGGGAACCCCGCCAGAAGTGGCGGGGTTCTTTATTTTAAGGCGATCAAACATTAACCTGAACGTTCATGCAGATCCGAAATCAGTTTCTTACCGCAACCATCGATCCCAAAGGAGCAGAATTGCAAAGCCTTATTTTGAATGCTTCAGGTCATGAATACATTTGGGAGGCAGACCCGGCCCATTGGGGTAAGCACGCCCCTGTGCTCTTTCCCTTTATCGGGATGTTGAAAGGTGGTAGTTATACCTACAATGGCCAGCGGTACCCTATGGATAAGCACGGTTTTGCCAGAGATAATGTCTTTGAATTAGTAGAAGATGCGGGAGATTCGGTGACTTTCAGGCTCGAATCAAATGATGAATTAAGCAAGAAATTCCCATTCGAATTCCAATTGGATGTTTCCTACAGGTTCAAAGACCAATCGATCGTTAATGAGTATGTGGTTCGGAATCTGGGTAACGGACCTATGCCTTTTTCCATCGGTGGACATCCTGCCTTCAAATGCCCACAAAAGGCCGGGGAACAGCGCTCGGATTATCGGTTAGTATTCAACAAAGAAGAAGATATAGAGACCCATCTATTGAGTGAGGAAGGTTTTTTTAGTGGAGAGACCCGACCTTGCTTTTCGGGTAAGACATTACCAATCATAGATTCGCTTTTTGATGATGACGCACTAGTTTTTAAATCATTGAATTCAACCAATGTTTCACTTGAAAGTGGTGATAAACGATGGCTTAAGTTTCATTATCAGGGCTTCCCGTATCTGGGGATTTGGTCCATGTCCAGGGAATCTCCATTCGTTTGTATCGAACCCTGGTTTGGTATGGCAGACCATGCCAATCACGGTGGAGACATAACGCAAAAAGAAGGCGTGCAGGTGGTACAACCGGGGGAGGAATTCCTCTGTAATTTCCGAGTGGAGGTGTTTTGAGTTGATAGTTTTATTGCATTTCATCCATAAATGCAACTCTTTTCAGATATAGAATCGGCTAGATGACAAATAGCCCGATACTTTTCACAAACAAGAGAGGTAGTTCTTTTTGATTTTGATTATTCTTGTTTGCTCAAAGCTGCTGTAGACAAGATGATTTTTGGTTTAGGTTATTGAGCCTGAATGTCGCCATCATTTATTTGTTCGGATCAATTAGGACAAAAGAGAGGGTATGAAAGTCGAAAGATCGACTTGACCCGGTAATGCTCCATGTCCAAAATTGCTTTACAAATTGATAAGGCAGCTTTTCACTCGTAGATAATCTCCTAATTCCAGCAAAAGACATTTTGTTTTTACCAATAAGTATTTGCAAAAAGTGCTAAAGACTAACTTTTGAAGACAATTACAGCTTGCCTTCCATTACCAATTATATTATCAGATAAATGATCAAAACTCTACTCTCAGTTTGTTTGGTGGTGTGCCTATTACCCGTGTTCGCTACCAATACGATTTCAAGTACATCCCCCACTGCGAATAGCATCGACGTAGCGTTGGATGCGTCCATTACCTTAACCTTCGGAGCTACGGTTGCTGCCATGGATGCTACTTCGGCAAATATTATTGTTGTAAGTGCGCAGAATGGACCAGTTGCAGGAGCCTTCTCAGGAGGAGGGACTAGTACGATAACTTTCGATCCTACCAGTGACTTTAATCCTGGAGATCAGATCACTGTAACGATTACCGAAACCATTTTGGCCTCTGCTCACTCATTTGCATTTACCACAATTACTGGTGCTTTAGACGAGCCGGCATTCGGCAAGTCGTCTGTAAGTACCTCAGCAGACTTTGCCCTGGAAGTAGCGATTGCCGATCTTAACGGAGACGGTCATTTGGATTTACTATCTGCATCATTTGACGACAATAAAATCGCCTGGTACGAAAATGATGGCGGTGCCAGTCCGACATTTTCCTCAGGGACATCCATCACTACATCAGCCAGCGGAGCAAGTCATGTACTTGCCGGAGACATAGACAATGATGGGGACATGGATGTCTTATCCGCCTCCTCCGAAATAAGCAGCAATAAGATTGCCTGGTACGAGAACGATGGAGCTGGTACACCCAGTTTTACAGAGATTGCGATCAATACAACCTTGAGTGGGGCCTCTCACGTAGCTATTGGTGATTTGGACGGAGATGGAGATTTGGATGTATTATCCACCTCGAGAAATGATAATACGATTTCATGGTATGAGAATGATGGAGCAGCAGATCCTTCTTTTACAACCCACGATATCACTACATCGGCGACAGATGCCAATTACGTATCTGTTGGCGATATCGATGGAGATGGAGATTTGGATGTGGCAGCTGTTTATTCATCAACCTTTGTTTGGTTTGAAAATGATGGCGCGAGTGATCCATCTTTCACTGAAAATTCCATAGCTACGAGTATTAGTGGAGCTAGTTCAATCTATTTAGGAGATGTAGATGGCGATCAGGACCTGGATGCTGCTGTAATTTATAATTTCACCATTTCCTGGTATGAGAATGATGGGGCTGCGGATCCCAGTTTTACAGAAAATGAGATTGACGGTTTGGCTTTCGATGCCAACGAATTGTACCTTATAGATATTGATGGAGATGGAGACCTTGACGTTTTATCTGCCTCTGCAGGCAATGATGAAATCGCATGGTATGAAAATGATGGAGCATCTGATCCTGGCTTCACGGATAACCAAATTGCTTCCGGGAATGATTTCGAGGGCGTAAAAGCGGCAGATATCGATGGAGATGGTGATTTGGATATAGCTGCGGTTAGCTCTGATAATGATGAAGTCTCTTGGCTAGCGGCCACAAGCACAGCAACCAATTTTGCCACTTTCACTGTGTCTGATCAAGTGGGAGATGCAACCATCGATGTTGATGCGCATACGGTAAATGCGAAAGTTTTGGCAAGTACTAGTCTTACTTCTTTGTCACCAACTTTTACTTTGTCAGATGGAGCAACCGCTAGTCCAGTGAGCGGATCTTCGCAAGTTTTCACTAATGCAGTCACCTACACCATTACCGCCGAAGATGGCACAACCACACAAGATTGGACGGTGACCATAGAAAATGCTTCTGGTGAAACGGATATCACTTCTTTTGAAGTGACGAATCAACTGGGGGATACAGATATTGATGCGACTAATCATACCGTTGATATTCAGGTGCTCTTTGGCACGGATCTGACGAACCTATCGCCAACGATTGGTATTTCAGATCAGGCGACGATTTCCCCTACAAGTGGTACCAGTCAGAATTTTTCCTCTAGTGTCGTATACACTGTAACTGCGGAGGATGGAACAACCCAGGACTGGACGGTATCAATAGCGATATATGCCGGAGCTACCACCGGATTTGTTACCCAGTGGACAACAGATAACAATGGAACATCAAATGATGATCAGATCACCATTCCTACCACAGGAGATGGATATAATTACACCGTGAGTTGGGGAGATGGTAACTCGGACAACAATGTTACGGGAGACATCACCCATACGTACAGTGCGGCAGGAACCTATACCGTGACGATTACGGGTTCGTTTCCGCGGATCTACTTCAATGGACAGGGAGATTCAGATAAAATCATATCCATCGATCAATGGGGTGACAATCTTTGGCTCAGTATGGAAGGGGCCTTCTCAGGGTGTGAAAACATGTCATATGCAGCCACCGATGCGCCAAACCTTTCGATTGTGGAGAGTACCAGTTCGATGTTCAGTTCTGCTGCTTCTTTCAATGGAGATATTGGTGATTGGGATGTGTCCAATGTGACCAATATGTCTGGAATGTTCGCTAATGCAACGGCCTTCGATCAGGACATTGATGACTGGGACGTATCCAATGTTACAACCATGAGGAGTATGTTTTTCCAGGCTACTTCGTTCGATCAGTTGCTATTCAACTGGGAGCTGAGCAGCATGGAAGATCTGGCGTTCATGTTCGCTGGAACAAATTTCAACAGTAACATCACCCCCTGGGATGTTAGTACTGTGACCGATATGTCTGGTTTTTTGGAAGACAATGAACTTTTTAATCATGACATAAGTGGTTGGGATGTCAGCAACGTCACGGATATGTCCAATATGTTCTCCGGAACCGAGGCTTTTGACCGGGATTTGGGTTCGTGGGATGTGAGCAGTGTTACGGATATGGGCAGCATGTTTGCCAATGCCGATTTCAATCAGGATATCAGTGGATGGAATGTGAGTAATGTGACGGATATGCGGAGTATGTTCATAAACAATACCTCGTTTGATCAGGACCTTAGCGGCTGGGATGTGAGTAACGTGACGGATATGACGAATATGTTGAACCTTACGGCCATTTCAACGGCAAATTATGACGCCCTTTTGGAAGCATGGGCAGATCTCACGTTGCAGGATGACGTTGTTTTCGGTGTTTCAGGGTTGACCTATTGTGAAGGTTCCGGTGACCGTACCAACATCGTGAATGTATATAACTGGACCTTTTCTGATGATGTGGTGTGCAGCTCCGAAACAGAAATTACTTTCTTCGGTTTGAACGAACAATTCTCCTCTGCTGAATTCGATGAAACCAATTCAATTATTCGGATTTTAGTAGATGCTGGAACAGACCTCACCTCCATTACCCCCGCCAGTATACAGATATCCGATGGCGCAACTATTAGTCCGGCTGCCGATGCTGCGCAGGATTTCAGTTCTTCCGTTTCGTACACTGTCACTGCCGAAGATGGCACCACGACAGAAACCTGGGTAGTGATTGCCACAGAAGTATCCACTGGTACGGATATCACCGAATTCTCATTGGATGAACGATCAGAAGACGCGACTATTGATGACACAAATCATACGGTGACTTTTGATTTGCCTGCCAATCAGGATATAACCGCCTTAACACCATCGATCGAAATTTCGGATAATGCGACTATTTCCCCTGAAAGTGGTGTGGTTCAGGACTTTTCGGAGGATGTGGTTTACACCGTTACCGCTCAAGACGGAACCACACAAGAGTGGACTGTAAGTGTGATAAGCCTGCAAGGCGCAACCACGGCATTCATTACTACCTGGAAAACGGATAATTCAGGAAGTTCCGAGGAGAATCAAATAACCATTCCTGTCTCAGGGTCCGATTATAACTACACGGTGAATTGGGGGGATGGATTGATTGAGTCAGGAGTAGAAGGGAGTATCACTCATACTTATCAAGAAGCGGGAACATACACGGTTTCTATCACAGGCGCATTCCCAAGGATATTCTTCAATGGTTTCGGCGATGCAGCGAAATTAATGACCATCGAGCAGTGGGGAGATAATCCATGGATAAGTATGTTGGGTGCATTCAGCGGTTGTAGCAATTTGGAAATTAATGCGACAGACGCTCCGGATCTGTCTATGGTAACGGATATGACCTCCATGTTTGCGAATGCCACTTCACTGGATTCAGATTTAAGTGCGTGGGATGTGAGTAATGTCACTAACATGGGGGCTATGTTCTTCGGAGCGAGTTCGTTTGATCAACCCCTCGATGACTGGGATGTGAGTAATGTCACGAACATGAATTCTATGTTCAACGGCGCTACCTCTTTTAATCAGGAAATCAACTCCTGGGATGTAAGTAACGTGACCAATATGGTTGGAATGTTCAGCGCGGCAGATGCATTCAATCAGGATATTGGCAGTTGGGACGTTAGTTCGGTCACCGATTTTTCTTCAACGTTCTCAAATGCTGATTCTTTCAATCAGGATATCGGGGACTGGGATGTAAGTAGTGCCACGGATATGGGGAATATGTTTAGTGGGGCATTCGCTTTCAATCAGGATATCAGTTCCTGGGAAATAGGAGCAGTGACCAATGTTTCCGCCATGTTTCAATCAGCTACCAGCTTCAATCAGGATATTGGGGGCTGGGATGTGAGCAATGTGGAATTCATGGGCTTTATGTTTTCCGGAGCTTCTTCTTTTAATCAGGACATTAGCTCCTGGGATGTGAGTAACGTGGAATCCATGGAATGGACCTTTGGCAATGCCATGTCCTTTAATCAGGACCTTAGTAGTTGGGATGTCAGCAATGTTACTTCATTTCGATCGATGTTTAATTCGGCGGTCTTGTTTGATCAGGACCTTAGCTCATGGGATGTTAGCAATGCCACAATTTTGGAAGGTATGTTCAGTGGAGCAAAGGCATTTAACAGCGATATAGGAGGCTGGGATGTCAGGAATGTAACGGACATAAGTGTGATCTTTGCCAATACGGAAACATTCAATCAGGACATCAGTTCCTGGGATGTAAGCAACGTGACCGATATGAATAGTGCATTTGCTGGCGCAACCGCCTTCAATCAAGATATTGGGGGTTGGGATGTTAGCAGAGTGACAGACATGGGTGGAATGTTCTCCAGCGCCAGTGTTTTCAATCAGGATATTAGCGGCTGGGATGTAAGTAGCGTACAGTCCATGAATAACATGTTGGGATCATTTTCTTTTCAAGGATCACGCTTCTCTACTGACAATTATGAGAAATTATTGATTGCATGGTCGCAACTGGATTTGGAGCAAAATGTTATCTTCGGAGCTAATGATATCTTTTATTGTACGGGTTCGGAGGAGCGCCAGAAGATCATAGATGATTTCAATTGGACCATCTTCGACGATGGCCAACAATGTGATCGTACAGACGTTTTGGCCTTTGTGGTAGATGAGGAGTTTCGGGAGGCCAGCATTAACAATTTTGGACGGACCATCGAATTGGTCGTTGAAAGAGGAACCGATTTAACCTCGCTTACACCTACTTTGATTGAAATAACAGGGGGAGCGACCATTTCTCCTGGGGCAGGAGAGGCTCAGGATTTTTCGGAACCTGTCATCTATACCATTGCTGCTGAAGATGGAACTACCTCCAGAGAGTATACAGTTACTGCACGAGAAGTAGCTAACGGAACTGATATTCTCAACGAAATCTCTTTTTTCGTCAGAGATTATTCCATTGAAATTGACCCTGAAGCACATACAGTTGTATATACCCGCAGGTTGGGAACGGACCTGACGCAACAAAGTTTAAGCTTTGATATTTCTGAATTTGCCACCATTTCTCCATTTAATGGCAGTGTGCAGAATTTTTCTGAAAGTGTCACCTACACAATTACTGCGGAAGATGGTACTGTTCAGGATTGGATTGTGTCCATGGACATATTTGAGCCGGCCACTACGCCTTTCATAACGACCTGGCAAACAGATCTTGTGCCTTCTACAACCGACAATGAGGTGACCATACCTACATCAGGTAGCGGATATAACTATACCGTCCAATGGGGTGATGGGACCATGGATGAAAATGTTACTGGAAACATAACGCATGTGTATGATGAAGCGGGTACTTATCAGGTAGAAATTACCGGGCATTTCCCCGGGTTTTTCTCAAACGGGGATGACAATTCGGACCGATTGGTTAATGTCGATCAATGGGGAGACAATCCATGGCAATCCATGGCGGGTTCATTTTTTGAGTGCGATAACTTGAATATTGACGCAAATGATGTTCCCGATTTAACATTTGTGCGTACAATGAACAGCATGTTCTTTAGTGCAGACGGGTTTAATAGTGACTTGAGTTCATGGGATTTTAGCCGGGTTGAGAATTTTGGATTTATGCTGGGTAGCGCCCGAAGTTTCAATCAAAGCCTTGCAGGTTGGGATATCACCGGGGCAACAGTAATGGGTGGCATGCTCAACTTTTCAGGGATGTTAATTGACAATTACGATGCGACGTTAATGGCCTGGTCACAGTTAGACCTTCCTGAGGATATTTTCTTCTCGGCGCAGAATGTTTCTTATTGCATGTCCGAAAGTGCCAGGCAATCCATCATTGATGATTTCGGATGGACAATCGACGGAGATAATTTAAGCTGTCCTGCAGAAACCGATATCCTTTCATTCGAGTTTGCGGAACAAACCAGTGACGCGATCATTGATTTTGGGGCACATACCGTATTGATTGAAGTAGGGTATGCGGCCGATATAACGGCACTTGCTCCCAACATTGAAATCTCGCTTTTTGCTACCATATCTCCCGCGAGCGATGAGGTGCAGGATTTTACTGAGCCCGTGACCTATACCGTAACGAGTTTCGAGAGTATCAACGTACAGGATTGGGTGGTTACGGTTACCCAGCAGGAAGAACCAGATACAGATATTCTAACATTTACACTTCCGGAACAGCAAGGAAATGCCGTAATCGACCTAGTTGCACATACAGTAGATATCAGGGTAAGAGCAGAAACAGATGTGACCAATCTTACGCCTACGATCACTGTCTCGGAAGGAGCCACCATTAACCCGGAATCGGAAGAAGGTATTGACTTTTCAAATCCAGTTGTTTACACGGTGACTGGTGATGACGGTATCATAACACAGGAATGGACGGTTAATGTAGAAATAGCACCAGTGTTGTCCGTATCGGACCTTGGGGAGATACGTGTTTTCCCGAATCCGATGGGTAACTACTTGCGAGTAGAGTTAGATGCACCTTCTAGTGATCATAAGATCAGCATCACAGACCTACAAGGGAAAACGGTCGTTGAAGAGCTTCCCGCAGGCAAAACTTCTTACGCAGTTCCCGTCGATCACTTGCCTGTCGGGCTGTACCTTTTTACGATAAGAAAAGGTGATATTGTGACGACTTATCGTTTGATAAAGAATTAATTATTCACACAACAGCAAATGAGAAAAGCTCCAATTCGGAGCTTTTCTTTTTTGTTGTGATCATTTTTCTGTCTCAGAAAGCAACGAAGGCCTTTGCCTGATCTTCCAGCAGTTTAAGGTACAATTCATTGGTGATCTCGCCCTTTTCGTTCATGGCATTGCCGATTCCGGCTAACTTGGGTTTTTGTGCAAGGACGTTCGTACCACAATAGTTGAAGATATCAGTCAGATGACTCATCGCAAGAACGGCGCCCTGAACCCCGGCTGACAGACCTACCAGCGCTGCTTTCTTTCCTGTGAAGGTAGTCGGAAATTCCAGGCCGTCAATGAAGGTTTTTAGAATACCCGGGAAGGATCCATTGTATTCCGGAACAATGAAGATGAATTTTTCAGTCTCCTTCATTTTGGTCCGTAAAGGGTTGAAAGCTTCATTCTTACCTCCATTTTCATATAGGGCCGAGGCGATGAAATCTTTCGGTAGATGGGCCAGGTCAATGATTTCACTTTCAACTCCCAGGTTATTCAATAAACCCTGATAATGCCTGGCCACTTTATAAGTAACAGCACCCGATCGATTGGTGCTACTGATGATTCTGATCATAAATACTGATTATTAAAACCGGTTGATTACGCGACCGGATCCGTCTTCATTAACAACCACGCCGCGATCTGGTTCACGAAAAAGGTAAACATCCCCGGAAGCGCGAATAGTTCCTCTGAGAATATCGCTGGGGCTCACAAAAAGATCATTTGTGCCCGCATGCCAAATAGAGACATCCCGTACATTCAATTCTTCTGCATACAGGCGTCCATCCACCCTGCGATCGACAAAAGCATGTAAGGTGACGATATCTCCGGAAATGGTAACATTGCTCAATGCCCTCATCGATAACCAGACTTCATTGGAACTGACCAGCTCCAGATTCAAGTTGCCCGATCCAAGCGTTATAACATCCAGCCGATGATTGAGTGTGATCGTTTCCGCCGTATTGATTTCCCCAAAACCTTGTTTTTCCAACCAGTTAACGGAATCCGAGTAGATGTGTAAAGTGAGGTTTTGAGGCGCTCTCGTCCATCGACAGTGGTTGTTGTTTTTGACCGTCAGAATACTATCCGAAACTATGTTTGCTTCAATTTCTCCTATGAGATTTTGCCCGGTTTCAATGATAAATGCCTGTTCGCCAGGAGCAGGTGCCGGGTGCCAGACCAGGTTGGTGTCATCGAAAATAATGACTTGTTTGATAGTATTGGATACCGGAATAGGTTCTTCAATGATGTCGCCGATGGTTTGCACACAGTCCCACGCATTTTGCTGGTCACAGCCAAAGAAGACAATAATCGATATTGTGAGCCACTTTTTCATAATCTAACGCCCACTCCAAAATCAAAAATGTCATTTTGAGCCCCATGGATCTTCATCATGGCTACTGTAAAGAGCTTGTCTGTGAGGTAAATTTTCACCCCGTGTCTCGTGTAGAGATCAGGATCATCATCAATGCCACCTCGAAAAGGTCGATAGATATAGTGACCGACCATGGTCATGAAACTCACCCTTGAGACCATCAATTCATGACCAACAAAAAATCCGATTCTGCGAAAATCAGTATCATTCGCTACATCGGGCTCACTGCGGATTACATCTTTTAATCCGTGGTTATTGAAAAGTTCCAACCCTCCGTACACACGATTGACTTTGCTCAGGGTTTTGTCCACATAACCACGGAACGTGTAATAAATGCGTTTTGGAGAACCGAGCGGCTCTGTTTCCTTGACTGACCCGCTTACCAGTAGGTTGAATCCAAGTTTTCGATCGTTGGGTGCCGGGGTTGGTTCTTGCGCCCATTCGGCCTGGCCAAAGCGATAGGCTGCTCCTACATTCAAGGTGGCGATGTTTATGCCATTGTTCGGTAAGCTGAGAGAACCATTTGAAGTATGGTTCCAGGAAATAGCAGGATTAATATAGAATTGTTTCGCTACCGGGATTTGCAATCCGATCCTTACAATAGCGTGATAGGAAATCCTGGAAGACAAGATGTTGTTCCGATTGTTCGTTTCAGGATCATACAATTTCGTGGCATAGGTTAGCCCAACGCCAAATCGCCAAAAAGCTTTGATATCAGGAGCATCCAGAAAGTAGAAGTCAATATAAGAAGCGGCGTTAAAGATCTTACCTGTTTCTACCATGTCCGTATCGATCATGGTCAGGGAATAACCAACCTGGGGGTAACCAAAAAGTTTCTCCCGCTCCTTTTTCCCCAAGGCGCGTTGATTCCAAAAAAGTTCTATTCCCCAGGGTCTGCCATAGGTCAGATGCAGGCCGTGAGCGTATTGAGGAACGATCAGACCTTTCAGATAAGTAAAGCCGGCATTATATTGGTAGGTACGGCCATTTTTTTGACAAATTCCGGACAGTGTCAGCAGAAGAAAAATAATGATCCCAAATGTCCTTGCCCGCATTGCTCTGCCAGTTTTGGAATTGAATACTATAGTCATCAATATTGCGTTGGATACCCGAAAGAACAATATCTCGTTATGTCAAGCACCCTTCAGGGCAAAAATGCGATAGTTACAGGAGTCAGTAAAGGCATCGGTCTGGAAATTGCCAAATTATTAGTTAATAATGGTGTAAAAGTCGCCGGATGGAGTCGAACCGCTCCCCAATTCGAGGATTCACGTTTTACATTCGTTCAGGCGGATGTTGGTGATGCTGCTTCTGTGGATCAGGCTTACCAATCTTCAGTGGAAGCATTAGGCAAGGATATTCATTTCCTGATCAATAACGCAGGTTATGGTGTTTTTGGCAATTTCGAAGAAATGAGTGATGAGGATTGGAAAGGCATGTTCGATACCAATGTTCATGGTATCTTCTATGCGACCAAAAAAGTGGTACCTCAAATGAAGACCATGGATTTTGGCCATATCATCAATATCGGTTCAATTGCCGGGAAAACGCCAATAAAATTTGCGGTAGGTTATGCCGCCACCAAGCATGCCGTAACCGGAATTTCACATTCCCTGTTTATGGAATTAAGGGATTTTGGAATCAAAGTTTCTTGTATTTACCCTGGATCGGTGAATACGAATTTTTTTGATAATGCTGAGTCATTTCAACCTAGTCCGAATATGATGACTCCTCAGGATATTGCCAGTTCAGTGGTTGACCTTTTAGATACCAGTCCTAATTATTTGCCCGTGGACCTTGAAGTGCGACCTTTGCGTCCGCAGGGCAAACCCGAAAAATAATCTTGTGATCAAAGTCACTCCAATACCTCATGAACATTTCAGCCATCTATGGTAGTTGTTGATAATCTGGTTAAGCAATATGGCCAGCAATTGGCGGTGGATCATATTTCTTTTGAGGCTTTGCCTGGACAAATAACCGGATTCCTCGGGCCCAATGGCGCCGGGAAATCCACCACCATGAAAATTGCAACCGGTTACCTGCAAGCTACCGAAGGCGATGTGATCATCAAAGGGAAGAGAGTTCGAGAAGACCCGTATTTTGCGAAACAGGTGATCGGCTACTTGCCAGAACATAATCCACTCTATTTACAAATGTATGTGCGGGAATACCTGGGCTTCATCGCCCATGCTTACCGATTGACGGACGTGAAGAAAAAGGTGGATGCAGTCATTGAACTGGTAGGGTTGCAGAAAGAGAGACACAAAAAGATCAAAGCGTTATCAAAGGGGTACCGTCAGCGGGTAGGTCTCGCTCAGGCACTGTTGCCAGATCCGGAGGTACTTATCCTGGATGAACCTACTACTGGCCTTGATCCCAATCAATTGGTGGAAATCAGAAAAGTGATCAAAGAAGCCGCTCACGACAAGACGTTGATCTTTTCGACCCATATCATGCAGGAAGTAGAAGCTATCTGCGATCGTGTGGTGATCATTAATCAAGGGAAGATCGTGGCAGATGATAGCCTTCAAAGTTTGAAGAGTCAGGCAGTGAATACCAATATTTATACAGTTGCTTTCGAGGCGGATATCGACCTGGACATTTTGAGAAGTTTGTCGGGGGTTCAAAAAGTGGAAGCAAAAGCGGATCACAGTTATCTGGTGCAATCAGACGACCATCAATTGAAGAAAGCGATTTTGAAATTAGCGGCCGAACAGGATCTCCCCCTGATCAGTGTACATGCATCGGGTGGATCACTTGAAGAAATTTTTCAAAAACTGACAGGAAAAGCATGATCACAATACTGAGAAAGGAGATCAACGAATTTCTGGATTCTCTCATCGCGTATGTGGTGATTGGTGTATTTCTCGTGGGCGTTAGTTTAGTCATGTGGGTATTGCCAGATTACTCCGTACTGGACTATGGTTATGCTACCATGGAACCTTTGTTTACCTTGGGGCCATACTTGTTCATGTTTTTGGTGCCGGCGACAACCATGAAATCTTTTGCCGAAGAGAAAAAGACGGGTACACTGGAACTCCTTTATACACTGCCCTTCAAGGATTGGGAAATCATCCTGGGTAAATACCTGGCAGCTTTTTTATTAGTCCTTTTCTCTTTGCTACCCACTATCGTTTATTATTTGGCGATTTACCAGTTAGGAAATCCTGCTGGTAATCTGGATACACCGGGGATCATTGGATCATACATTGGTCTTGCCCTGCTGGCAGGCATATTTGTAAGCATTGGATTGTTGTCCTCCGCCCTTACGGAAAATCAAATTGTGTCTTTCATACTTGCGGCATTGTTGTGTTTTCTGTTTTATGACGGTGTGGAAGCCTTAGCTGGCATTGACCTTTGGGGTACCTGGTCTTATTATTTACAGCAGATTGGTATACTCTCCCATTATGCAGCAATGAGTAAAGGGTTACTGGACCTGAAGGATATTGGTTATTTCTTTACAGTCATTATTCTCATGTTGATGCTCGTAGATTTCACTTTATCAGGGAAAAAGGCATGAATTGGGATAGTATAAAGCTTCACCAGATATTACGGTTCTCCATTGGAGTACTGACGTTGCTTCTATTGATGCAAGCCTTTAATGCGTTCCGTTTTCGCATAGACATGACGGAAGAAAAGCGATATTCTATTTCGGAAGCGAGCCAGAGGTTGTTGGGCAATCTGGAAGAGCCTGTAACCATTGAGAGTTATTTGGCGGGTGAGTTGCCTTCTAATTTTAAACGATTTCAAAAGTCCATCGATGACCTGCTGGATCAGTTTACAATCTATGCCGGAAACAATTTGCAATATCGATTTATCGATCCCGCGCAGGCGACAAGTTCACAGTCCCGAAACGAATATATGCGCAGCCTCATTGATAAGGGGCTTCAGCCAACGAATCTTACCTATACAAAGGATGGTCAGAAAAGTGAGAAACTCGTATTTCCAGGAGTTTTGATCACCTATGGCAACAAAGAACTGGCAGTGCCCTTACTGAAAGGGAATCGTACCAGCAATCCGGATGAGATGCTGAATCAATCCATTGAAGGGTTAGAGTATGAATTGATTGCAGCCATCAAATCCATTACTGAAACCAATAGAAAACGCATTGCCTACATCATCGGACATGGAGAGCCAGATTCTGTTTTTCTGGCGGGCTTTACCAACGCTATCCTTGGGAAGTACGATCTCTTCAAGGTAGACCTTGCCAATCGCACAACACCCCTCGTAGGTTACGATGTGGCCATTATAGGGAAGCCCACCGAGCGATTTTCGGAAAAGGAAAAATACCTGATAGATCAGTACGTCATGAATGGTGGTAGTCTGCTTATTTTCGTAGATGCCTTAAAAGTGAATGTACAAGAAGCGGAAGGAGAGGGAACCATTGCTTTGCCCTATGATCTGAATCTTGAAGATCTTTTGTTTAAATATGGTATCAGGATCAACAAAGACTATGTCACAGATTTTAGTTCTGGATTTTATCCTGTGGTTTCTGGTAGTGTAGGCAATCAGCCCCGGGTGGAGTTATTGCCCTGGCCATTTTTTCCTATTGTTTCAAACTATGCAGATCATCCATTAGTAAAAGGGCTGGATGCTACTCAGTTGAAATTTGTTTCAACGATGGATACGGTAAAAGCCCAGGGGGTTAAGAAGACGCCATTGATTTTCACTTCGCAATATACCCGGGTGATATCACCCCCTGTTCAGGTACGGTTCAACGATTTTCAGCAAGAGCTGAGGCCAGAGTTTTTCCAGTCAGGACCGAGAGCTGTAGGTTACTTGTTAGAAGGAAAATTCAATTCCTTGTATCAAAATCGTATTTTACCCAAAAGTGCCGATAAGCAAACCTTTCAGGAAAAGAGCATAGGTTCCAAAGTGATTGTTGTCAGTGACGGGGATTTCATTCGAAACGAATTGAGTATAAACACGGAAAGACCCGAACCACTTTTGCTGGGAGTAGACCCCTACGCCAGAACGACTTATGCCAATGAAGAGTTTCTCTTGCGGTCGCTGAGTTACCTGACTGATGAAGAAGGAATTACCCTGGCCAGAAATAAAGAAATAACGATCCGTCCGTTGGATCGGGTGAAAATCAAAAATGATCGTTCATTCTGGGTATTTATCAATTTCGGCATGCCACTGCTGATTCTGGCCATGTTTGGAATGATCAAGTTTTTGATTCGTAAAAGAAGGTTTGCAAAATGAGGAAAAGGAATCAGAGACTTTTTGTGATCGTTTGCCTGATGATTGTGGCCAATCTGGTCTTTTTCACTTCAAGTACCGGGACCTTCAGCCGAACGGAGAAAAGTGTCATTGCCGTTGCTGACACCAGTGTCGTTGCTTCCGTGAAGCTAACCAGAGCAGGTGCTGAGAATTGGCTGCAAAGAAACAGAGAGGGTTGGACCCTCAACAAAGAATTTGAGACGGATCCAGGCTACGTCCGCATTCTACTGGCTGTAATGAATCGGGTAGCTGTCAAGCGTCAGTTAGGGGTTACACAAATCGAAGAACTCCGGTCCCGGCTGGAGGCTGATGCGGTTTTCGTTGAATTGGAAGATCTGGATCGATCTTTCTATGTGTTGGGAAATAGAACCTACACCAAGACCTTCTTTTTGGAATCCGATCTTGAAACCGGTTATGAGGTTGAGATTCCGGGTTATCGTGATTTTGTTGGTGGCATCTTTCAACTGACTACCGATCAGTGGCGCGACCGATTGATTTTTAGAGGCAATTTCCGCACCATAGATCAGATTGAAGTAAGGCGCAACGATGAGCGCATACTGAAAGCCGGTCTGAAAGATGGCTTTTTTGCAATAGAAGGTTTGACGTCTTACGATACGTTGGCATTGGTGAATTACCTGAATGGATTCAATTACCTTCAAGCCAATGAACGTATTAGTTCGGGAAAGTTTCCACAATATGACAGTTTAAGGGAGACCAACGAAAAAGATCAATTGATCATCGGAGATCTGGGATTACCCACACCACTTGTGTTGGATATCTATCCGGCGCTTCCCGGAGAGAATTTTCAATTGACAGTGGTCAATGGAAAGGACATGACGGTCATTGCTTCCAATAGGATTCAGAACTGGTTAAAAAGGGGGCAGGATTTTTCTTCGATTAGGGCGGAATAGGCTAACTTTTTCCCAATCTGACATAGTGCCTTAATTTTCAGCGAAAAGCATGTCTTTCCTTCATCGGGAAAATCAAGTTTTGTTTTTAAATTTGCCCACCCCAAATTTCAGCGCATAGTAGTGCGATTGGGAAATCAGGCTTTTGGGCAAAAAAGAAAATCAGTAAGCAAGTATGAAATTTATTGTCTCCTCATCGTACCTATTGAAGCAACTTTCCGCCATCAATGGGGTGATCACCACAAATCCGGTTGTTCCAATTTTGGAAAACTTTTTGTTCGAGATCAATGACGGAACACTTTCTGTGACCGCTTCTGATTTACAGACTTCCATGATGACCGAACTGGAAGTGGAAGCAAAAGAGGATGGTAGCATTGCCATACCTGCAAAGATCCTGCTAGAGACATTGCGGAATTTGCCAGAGCAGCCCGTTACCTTTTCCATCGATGATAGTACCTACAGCATCGAGATCAATTCTGATAATGGTCGTTACAAGCTTGCCGGAGAGAATGCAACGGATTTCCCGAAAGTTCCGGCGGTTTCTGATGGTTATTCGGTGAACCTTTCATCAGATGTTTTGGCGCGTGCACTGAACAACACCATTTTCGCTACCAGTAATGATGAGTTGCGACCTGCGATGACCGGCGTTTTTGTGAAACTCGATGAGACGAACACAACTTTTGTGGCGACCGATAGTCATCGGTTGATCCGTTACCGACGAGTAGATGTGGCTTCAGACATGGGGCATAGCATGATCATTCCTCGAAAGGCACTTAACTTGTTGAAAACTACCCTTCCTCAGGAAAACACGAGTGTAAGTGTAGAGTTTAATGCTTCGAATGCGTTCTTCGATTTCAATAATGTGAAAATGATCTGTCGACTGATCGATGAACGTTATCCTGATTACGAGAATGTGATTCCGGTAGACAACAACAATGTGATGTCTATTGCCAAAGGCGAACTGCTAAGTTCACTGAAGCGTATTGCCATCTACGCCAATAAGACTACTTATCAGGTAAGGCTTAAACTTACCGGAAGCGAATTGCAGATTTCTGCGGAAGACCTTGATTTCTCCAATGAAGCAAATGAGCGATTGTCTTGCGAACATGATGGCGAGGACATTGAAATTGGATTCAACGCAAAATTCCTGATAGAGATGCTTGGCAATATCGAAGCAGATAAAGTCACATTGAGGCTTAGTGCGCCGAACAGGGCGGGTATTTTACTGCCGGATGAAAAGGATGAAAACGAGGATATTTTGATGCTCGTGATGCCAGTAATGCTCAATAACTACGTATAATCGTAGTTTGTTCGATTCTTTATCCTTCTGAATTCCAGGGTTTCGCCTGGACGACATTTCTGTATTTAATCTAAGGACAAGACTATCCGTTCGTCTAATAATGGTACGGGTTGAAAATTTATTAAATTAACCTTGAACCCGAACAAACCATTTTCTCGATGCCTCAGTATAGGGCATTGTAGTCACAAATGAACGCCGACGAAAAACTGATCGCTATCCTTAAAGGGTGTTTGAAGAACAAGAGATCCAGTCAAAAGGAACTCTATCAGCACTTCTATGCCTATGGTATGAGCATCGGTTTGAGGTACTCAGGAAGTGAAGATGAGGCAGTGATGATCTTGAATGATGGTTTTATGAAGGTATTTAAGTATTTGAAGAATTTTGATTTGGATAAGCCATTTAAGCCCTGGTTTAGAAGAATCATTGTGAATACGGCTATCGATCATTACAATGTTGCGGCCAAACAACCGTTGATGGATGATGTTGAAGAAGTTAATGAGCCGGATCGCGCCGCGGATGTGATCAGCGGGATTTCCTATCAGGAGATTGTAAGCCTGATGGCACAACTGCCCCCTTCGTATCGGGCAGTTTTTAATTTATATGTAATTGAAGGTTTTTCCCACGAGGAAATTGCTGATAAACTGGGTGTCTCCGTAGGCACCACTAAATCAAATTTATTTAAGGCAAAAAGAAAGATGAAAGAGATGCTCGAAGAGCTCTTCGAGGTGAGTTGATCAATGTCTGAGAAGCACGAAAATATCGAGGATTTTGTTCGGAAGGTCGTAGATCAGTCTGAAGCCCAGATTCCATTCAATGAATCTCACTGGCAGCAGATGGAGTCCATGCTGGAAGCAGAGTTACCGGTTGTGTCCAACCCTGGAACGGGTTACTATTACTTCAGTAACATCGTTTCTTTGTTGGTGGGTGCAGTATTTGTGTGGCTATGGTTTACGGACTCAGGGACTGCTGATTCTCAGATTATCGCCGATCGGAATGCGGAAATAGTCGAATCGCCGAAAGAAGCTTTTGTATCTGAAAATTCAAGTGCCAATCGCAATATTGAAGTGCAACCCTCTACTTCGACGATTAATGAAACGGTCGAAGGTGACAAGATGGCGCCCTCGCGGAACGAAGAACCTGAGCAATCCACTTTGAATGCAGTCACTTCCTCGTCCGATGAATTGCATGCTACTGAAATTGAGACCCAAAACGTGGAAAGTGTAACTGAGAATCTTAATTCTCGGCCCGGTCATTCTGAGACCTCAGAGAAAGAGGTTTCGGCAACTCGGGAAGCTTCAACGCCGGATGCACAAACTGAGGCGGATCTTACAGATGCCGAAACGGTTCAAACCAGTAGTGTCCGTCCTGTTGCTAGGATAAATGACGAAGAAGCCCGTATTTCGACCACAGACGAAAGAAAGGTAGTGACCATAAACAAGGAGGAGGAAACCATCGAGGAAGTTTATAATGCGCTTTCCGGCCTTGGGATTGATTATAGAGGTGCTATTCCTGAATTTCCTGATGAATTGGTCAAAGTAGAAGTTTTTGAACCTGATGGTGGAAGTTATGATCATACTGAAACTTCGATCGTCAATGGGAGTACTCGGGGACCTTTTTCGCGGTTTTCCGTGGGTATCAGCCTTGCGCCCGATCTGAGTTCCAATCATTTATTTCGTTACAACCGCCTGGGTCGAGACCTGGGCATTGTCGTAGATTATTGGATTACCCCCCGATTGTCTGTTTCTGCTGGTGTTTTCAATACATCCAAGCGATACCTGGTAGGTGGAGAAGAGTACAGTCCTCCTGCTGGCTTCTGGGGAAACATCACTAACGGTGAATTGCCGGCGAAGATAGATGCCAAATGTCAGGTATTAGATATTCCCATTAACTTGAAATATCAATTGTTTTCAGGGGCCAAATTCAACATTGCGGCCTCAGCCGGAGTATCCAGTTACATCATGTTGAAAGAAGACTATCGATATGAATTGGACAATGGCTGGGAATCAGAGTGGGGAACGCGTAATGAAAATCAACATTTCTTTGGGGTAGGCAACCTTCAGGTACACTTTGAACGGCGGTTTGGAAAGCATTTTGCCTTTGAAGTAGCCCCTTTCTTCAAGGTTCCATTGACAAGCTATGGGCATGGAAACATTAGATTCCATAGCATGGGGTCATTTTTCACGCTCCGCAAGTACTTTCTAACTCGCTGATTTTTAAGCATTCCACATTTTTCCTGTTGGCCCGTCCATTTTTCCTGTTGACTCAGGCGTGTCATGTTGCATTGGAATAAGCAGCTTAATTTCAAGCAAGTTTTTTAATGAGAACCTTTTCAATCAGCCCAGTTATTATGAGTACATCAACCATAGAGAGAGCAAAGGAGTTAGAAGCAGAACTAGATGAAGCTGTACTTTTTCAAGATTGCCTTAAAAACGTATTGAAGAATCTGGATCGGAACATTGACCGACAAAAGGAACTACCTAATAAAGTATCTCAGTTCTTGTCAATGAAATGGTACATGCAAAATGAATTGACGAAAGACCTTGCCTGATCCTTTGAGCTAGACTTTTTAAGATTTTTAACCGCGCGGCGATTCTGAATAAGTATCGCCGTTTAATTTTTTAAGCTATTTGAACGGTGTGGTCAGCTTATATGGCCGTTCTTCTAATATTCTGTTTCAGATAGTTTCCATGGCAAATATCTTGCCTTATTATTTCTATTTTACTCATATGAAGAATACAATATGGATAGCACTTCTGGTGACAATCATGATTGCTTGTGCCCCAGAAGCTGAAAAGGCGGTTCGGAAAATGCCACCCGCTCTGGACATGGCCAATCTGGATCAGTCTGTCGATCCTAAAAAAGATTTTTATCAGTTTGCCAACGGAAATTGGCTGAAAGAGGCTGAAATACCTGCTGATGAGGGTGCCTGGGGAGGATTTTCTGCCCTAAGAGATGAAAACAACGAGATGGTGCTGGATATCATGGAAAGTGCCGCGGAAAACCCGGATTTCGCCGAAGGATCGGATGAAAGAAAGGCGATCAACCTGTTTTCAGTGGGAATGGATTCCTCAAGAGCAGAATCCATTGGCATAGGTGCTATTTCTGGCTGGATTGAGAAAATAGACGGCATTACCAATAATGCGGATGTTCAGGAGTTGGTAGCAGAATTACATCGAACGGGATACGGCCCCTTTCACGGAGTGTCATCTTTCCCGGACCTTAAGAAGAGTAATATCAATGGACTCTACATTGGTGCAGGAGGGCTTGGCCTTCCGAACCGGGATTACTACACCAAGACCGATGAAAAGAGTGTAGAGATAAGAGAGAAATATCTGGAGCACCTGGCGAATATTCTGGATCTGGCTCAGGTTGGAGGTAATTCGGGTGAAATGGCTGATCAGATCATGGAGATCGAGAATCAACTGGCCCTGGCGTCTCTTACACCGATAGAAGCAAGAAATATTCCTGCCCTGTACAATCCCCACACGATGGAGGAATTGCAAAGCCTTTCACCAGCCATTAATTGGGAACAATACATGACGCAGGTAGGAGTGGACCTTTCCAAGGTGGATACAGTAATTGTGCTTCAGCCTAAGTTCCTGGTTGCTGTAAGCGAAATTCTTGAAAACTCCTCAATTGAGGCTACAAAAGCCTATCTGAAATGGAATGTGGTTAACCGTGCTGCTGGTTTTATGAATAACGAACTGGTAGCTGCCAATTTTGATTTCTACGGCAAGACCATTCGTGGAACTGAAGAGATGCGTTCAAGGTGGGAACGTGTTTTGGGCGCTACAAACAGCGTCATTGGTGAAGCCATTGGCAAAGTATATGTGGCAGAGACCTTTCCTCCTGAAGCAAAAAAGAGTGCTGAGGAAATGGTAGGAAACCTAATGAAAGCATTCGATAAGCGAATTCGAGACCTGGAGTGGATGAGTGATTCCACCAAGGTTCAGGCCCTCAAAAAACTGAATAATCTGACAGTAAAGATTGGTTATCCCGATAAATGGAGAGACTACTCAGCTCTGGATATTGAAAATACCGGAGAGTTTTACAGCTTCCTGAGCAACATGGAAAATGCGTGGAAATGGCAGTTCGACGAGAGCATTAGTGAGTTAGGAGAAGAGGTTGATAAAACCCGATGGGGCATGAGCCCGCAAACAGTCAATGCATACTTCAATCCTTTGAACAACGAGATTGTATTCCCGGCAGCCATTCTTCAGCCTCCGTTCTACAACTATGAAGCTGATGCCGCAGTAAACTACGGTGGAATGGGAGCCGTGATAGGTCATGAGATTTCACATGGTTTCGATGATCAGGGAAGTCGATTTGATGCGGATGGAAATTTAGTTAACTGGTGGACGGATGAGGACCGTGAAAACTTTAAGTCCAGAACGGATAAGTTAGTCGCCCAGTTTGATGCTTATGAGGCGTTGGACAGTGTATATGTACAAGGACAATTGACCTTGGGTGAGAACATTGGAGACCTGGGCGGATTGAACGCTGCCTACGACGCGTTGCAAATCTATTTGGCCGAAAATGGCAACCCTGGTGAGATTGATGGTTTTACTCCTGAGCAGCGATTGTTCCTGTCCTGGGCGACCATATGGAGAACCAAATATCGTGATGAGACCCTGAGAACGCAGGTCTTGACAGATCCTCATAGCCCGGCAATGTTCCGTGCGATTGGGCCACTCGAAAATATGGAACAATTCTATCGTGCCTTTGATCTTAAAGAAGGGGATGAACTTTGGAAACCTGAATCTGAACGAGTGAAGATTTGGTAAGTATTACGCTATAGACAAGAATAAAAAGCCATTCTACCTTGTGTAGAATGGCTTTTTTCGTTTGTGGTTTTTATGCCGTCTATCTCCCTATGAGGAAATCTTCACTAGGAGTCCCTACAAAGCAGTTGGGTACTTTAGGAAAGTCTGAAGTTATTACATAGTAGTAAGTGCCGTCAGGATATTCAGGTGTCACCCCAGTTCTGCCGTTACATTCATCGAGATCTCCGAGGCCTTCCACATATTCATAATCCTGAATGTAAGTGCCATCATGTGTGCCATCAGGTGCAGAGGCTCCGTCGCCCCCTCGATCTCCTGATTTCAGTTGGTAACTGGATTTCAGTTCTTTAACGCCACTTCCTGGATCGTCGGAGGTAGAATACCCATACTTATAATAGATCGGAAATCCATCTGCAGCCCAACCGTAAAGCCGGGAGTGTCTGCTGCCGTCTTCATCCGCAGCTAACCCCACTATATCTCCGTGATAATGATACATTCCCTGGGAAGTCACATGTCCCCCATATTCATCCAGGTCTGTATCGCCTTCATTCACAACTGCCGCTTGCCATTCCCAATTCTCTTCTCCGGTATCCGGGTTGGTCCAGGGCTTTAGGCCCATTGGATTATAGCCCAGGCCATTTGAGGCGATCCCAAATTTGTAGAAGTTTTGGTTAGATGGCGTCGGTCCACCCGTTTCATTGTAGACAAGAATTACTTGTCCGGTATTAGTAGGTGTCAGGTCAATATCAACTTCATTTGAGGTCGCCGTAACATCTGCATTGGGGAATCGACCGGTTTCATGGTCAGGGTATTGATTAGAAACAATGTTGCGCAGATCATCGGACTCGAGTATCGTCAAACAGATCTCACTTTCCGTATCGCTATCTGCCGAACAGCTCATTGTACTGGTCTCAAACGTATCCTGGTCGTTATCAAAAGTGTCATCATCGTATGGGACAACCTTGAAGTAATAAGTAGTCTGATCTTGTAGTAGCGTTACGGTGAAATTCTCAGAAGCTTCGGAATCGTAAACCGCCTGAGTACCGGTTCCTACGTAAGTGGTACTAGTGGCCACGTCTTCACCGTCGCTCAAATTATCAAAATCATTTTCATCACTGATCAGAATAATGTATCCTGAAGCATCACTGACTTCTGTCCAGCTGCCCACCGTGATGCTATTGCCGTCAGATGCATCGAAGGTCAGGGTTATTGGAGTGGTGGTTGCTTCGTCATTGTCTGTGATGGTGGCAGTAGCTTCTGCGTTCTCTCCCAATTCAAATCCATCAGGAAGGTCTGCCTCAGCGAGCGTTACAATAATCGTTTCATCATCCTCCACGTCTTCATCATCTATCAACACTATTTCAAATTCAGCTGATTGTGCATTGGCTTCGATCGTTACCTCACCTGATGGGCTTGTGAAGTCTTCATCTGCTGTAGCCGTACCTGAAACAGTATAGATGAAAGTAGTGGCTTCTGTGACCACCTGATCCAGGTTGATTTCGAAAGCAGGATTATTACCACCTTCTTCGCCGTTGGAGGAAGTTTCAATATTCACCGTAAGTTTTTCCTCATCGTTATCCGTGATGGTTACGGTTACTTCACGAGTGTCACCAATGACAAAGCCTGAAGGAAGTGCCTGACCATTGATGGCTATTGTGATGGTTTCCTCTTCTTCCACTTCCTCGTCATCGATCAATTCTATTTCCAGGGTTGCAGATTGTGCACCACTTGAAAAAGTGATACTGCCATTTAATTCCTCGTAATCCGTTCCGTTTTCGGCACTACCATTGATGCGGTATTCAAAAGACATTTCTGATTCCAGTGCTTCACTCAATTCGAACGTGATAACAGGATTCGTGTCGCCTTCAATTACTTCCGTGGCGCTGGTAGATACTGAGATTTCATTCGGATTGGTGTTTTGCTCTTCCTCATCATTGTCCTGAATGGTGATGGTTACGCTGTTCGTGTTGCTAATGCTAACCCCTTCAGGTTGCCCCGAACTGTCAAGTGTAATGACGATGGTTTCATTTTCTTCGACTTCTTCGTCATCAATGACAGGAATGGAAAACGACGTTTCCGTATCTCCGTCTGCTATGGTTACGGAGCCACCCGATGAGGTATAGTCGGCACCAGCAGCAGCGGTACCACTGATGGTGTAGCGGATGGTAAGCGAACCACCGGAAGTATTGTCTGTATTGAGACTGATGGTGATCTCGGGACTATTTCCTCCTTCGGTAACTGTGGCCACTGAGGTGGTTATTGATGCCGTTGCAGCAAAGGGTTCTTCGGGAGTTTCTTCTGTACATGCACTAATAAATAGGCAGAGAGAGAAGCAAGTTAGCAAGATGAGGGAGGTAGGGAACTTGAAAAAATGTCTTCGCATGTTTAAAAAGTTATATTTCAAATATGCTCAATCCAATTATCAATACAGAGGGGTTCCGGGTGACAAAAGGGATGCACTTTTTTACGGAACCTTAAAGGCGTATCGATGACTTGGAATTAGCAGGTTTGACTACCCTACGGAGTTTAGTGATAAAACAGTTGCCATCGGAAAGAAATATTTAGATTCAATTTGCCTGGATAGCATGTTTTAAACAGGTGGGTAGGGGAAGTTGAATAGTACCTGTATATTTATCAGAAGTCATTAAATTGTCAAAATAGACTCTTGCTTGTTTTCATCACTGAGGAAGAAATTGGGGAACAGGTAGAAAGACTTGTGTGCAGGCACATACCTCAGTTATCGATGGGTAGCTGAAGTATGTGCTTTTTTATTTTTAGATATTTATGAAAGAAAAAATCAAATTCGTGACGAATTATCTGTTTCTGTTTTTTGTGCTTTTTCAGAGTTGTGGTAGTGACGATGGTATGTCAATAACGAGTGGGGACATTGATCCGGGAAATGATCCGAATTTCACCATTGTTGAGCACAGTGATCCCGGATTGAGTTCCTTTAACCGCAAAGTCGTTGTTTTTGGTATTGATATTTATGCGGTACCCGCTGTTGAAGATCGTAAGTTGTTACATGCTGCCAATGTGATGGCGCAGTACCTCGATAATGATGAAGACGGTAATGTTGATGATCAACTGGTATTGGACAAAATGCTTGAAAACAAAGCATTTCTTGTCATGTGGTCCAGGGAAAGCGATCTGGATATTGAACCTCCTTCGGATAGAGTAGGACAGGACCTTGGTAATGATGAGACCATTCCGAGTTATGTATCCGGAGGAAAAACAGGGCAATTTGATGCCTCCCTGGAAGAAGTATTACATATCATCAATAATGCAGGTCATTCTTTTGCTTACCCGGATGCCTTTGGTCAAAACGCAGGTTCGGGACTGGCTAACGCGATGGACATTGCCAGAGGGGGGCAATTTTTGACTATTCCCAGTTCTTATCCTGAAAGTGCCTGGTATACATACGATGATGAAACCTGCGAATATGCCAATTGCCAAACCATTGAGTACTTGTATTGGGCGTTGACTTCTTTGATGGGAGCGCAGGAAAATCGGTTTGATGAGATCGGACATGAATGGAGATTGAATACGCCTGAATTGGTAGAAAGTACAGATACAGCCATATTTCAATTATTAACAAACCCTCAATACAAAATGCCTACGGTTCTGCCTGATGGTACCTACAAACGATAAACGATGAAAAAAGAACAAATTCTCAAGACGTTGCTCATGCTGCTTTTGGCGCATGGCGTGCTTTTAATTTCATGTAGTGATGACGAATCAGTCAGTGAAACCCAATTCGGGATTTTTGAAGTGATCGATGATACTACCATAGAATTGGACGGTGTGATCAATGGATCATCATTGAATAATTTCAATGAATTGATCGACTCCTATCCCAATATCAATACCATCAATATTGTGAATTGTGATGGTTCCGAGGATGATGAAACGAATCTGCAATTATCCGCCCTGGTACACCAAAGAGGTACAGATATTCACATCCTGGACAATGGGATCATTGCTTCAGGAGGGACAGACTTTTTCCTGGCGGGTACCCGAAGAACAAAAGGTTCAAATACCAGAATTGGAGTACACTCCTGGGCCGGAGAAGACGATGATGGTAATCTGGTTTCAGCTACTGATTTTCCGGTGGGGCATGAGTATCATCAACCTTACATAGACTACTACATGTCGGTAGGTTTTACACAACAACAAGCAGAAGACTTTTATTATTTCACGATCAATGCGGCTTCAGCCGATGATATCCATTGGATGACAGATCAGGAAATAGAACAATACGGTCTTCTGACACAATAACATTTCAATGATGGATAGAAAGAAATTTATAAAAAAAGGATTACTGGGAATGAGCTCCATAGTTGCTCTCCCGTCTGCTCTTTCGTCGTGCAAGGAAGAAGACGAACCGGTAGTAGATGCAGAGGATTGTCAGATATCCCCGGAGGAAACAGCGGGTCCGTTTCCTATCAAAAGCCCGGCGGATCTGGTTCGTGAAAACATTGTTGGAAACCGCGCGGGTGTTCCTTTGCAGATCATGATCAAGGTGGAAAATACCAATAACAATTGCGAACCTCTCGCGAATGTGCTTGTCGACGTATGGCATTGTGATGCCCAGGGCAATTATTCGGAATATTCCGGACAATTGGACGGTGATTTCACCAATGAGCGTTTTTTGAGGGGAAGACAAACGACCGGTGCGGATGGAGTGGCCTCATTCATCAGCATTTATCCAGGTTGGTATCCTGGCAGGGCACCGCATTTGCATTTGGAAATCAAACGAGCGGATGGAGAATCACTTTTAGTTACTCAAACTGCGTTTCCTGAGGAAGTGTCCAATACAGTTTATGCTACTACTGGGTACAATGGCAATTTTGATACGTCCAACGAAGAAGATGGAGAATTTGGAAACAGCCTCAATAGAAACATGGCGACTACAGTTGTTGGGAATACGACGGATGGTTATGTACTAACGGAAACGATCAAGGTAGCCGGTTAATTTATGTTGTGCCCGGAATTAAAATACCTTGAATCGATAACCCAGGTTAAACCGCCATATGGTCAGGTTTACATCAAGGTTTTCATGAGGTAGGGCACTTAGAAAATTATCTGGCATCCAGTTTTCCGAACCGTATAAAAATTCCAGATACACGGCTTTCTGAAGTCCAACGGTAAACTCCGTCCTAACACCAAATTCGTAGGTTAAATAGGATTTAAGGTCATAAGTTTCGTTTTCTTCATTGGTCAGTCGGGTATAGGTTGGATCCAGATAGGAGATCAGGCCTGCGCTTACTACCGGTTGCAAGGCAAAATTGTTTCCGAATTGGAAAGAGTAAGAGCCGAAGAGTGTCGTATGGATACGATTCTTGGAGTGCACATCCTTATTCGTGAGTTTTTCAACATTTTCTACGGTGATGAAGGTAGTTCTGCCGGGGAGATTCGGATCCGGTATTTCCAGTCGGATGGGTTCACCTTTTTTGATGGCCAGTGTAGAAGTATAGAAAAAGTGGTTTTGTAAAGCGACGCTTCCTCCAATCTGAAGTTGGCGCCATTGATAGGTGAGCCCGGCTTTGATTCCCTTTTCGACAAACCTTACACCATATGTGGTGGGTTGATTAAAGCCCAGATCAATAAATTGATAATCCAATTCGCCAACGCCCACGCCGGCGGCAAAACTGAGTGAAAAGCCATCCTGGATTGGCCTGATTTGATAAGCCTCTGTTACCCTGGGCGGAGGTAATAAGTCCAGTAATTGGTCCCCCTGCTTTGTGGCGATCCGAATTTTCACCACCTCACCTCCTCTGCGGATTTTGATTGGTTTACGGTCATTCTTAAAGTTTCTGTCCTGATCCTGATCCGTGTATAAGATGATACGATTGGTGTGGTAATTAGCCGCTAGCCATATGATCAGGGTCGGATCGTTTTTATCTCCTGTAACACCCACCAAAACCGTCATTTTGCGGTATTGATTCAATTCAGGAGGAACAATGATCAGCGAATCAGGAAGTTGATGCTCCGTCATTTCGTTGATCCCCTTGAGATTGATCATTGGATATTTGTAGTCCAGTTCAAACCAGTCCAGTGCCGCGTCAGTACCCCGGTTTTGATTGGGCAAATTGACCCGAAAGTCATCCGGCATGACAGGGACCTGAGCCCAGGAAGTGTATAGGCAGAAAGTTATAACAAGCGATAAAAATCCTTTTCTCATGTTCGCAGGTAGGTAGGTTTAGGCATCCGTTAAGAAACAGGAAAATCAGCGAATACCACGAAAGATCGAGATGGGCTTTTTTACAAGACCTCCGTGTAAATAGCGGATTCATCTTTAAAATCACAACCCATGATGCTCAAATCGGTCAATCCTCCACTTATCTTTGACTGACGCGATTGGCCAGGAGTACCAAATCTTTACCTACGATCGCAATTGATTTAATAAAAACCGAATGAAATCACTGTTATTGCTAATTTTTTCCGGGAAAACGGTAACCTTTGCGGCTTTATAACAGTATTAAACACAGGTCAAAAAACTCAACTACTTATGTTTAAGCTTTTCGGAAAGAAGAAGAAAGAATTCAAAGCCTCATGTGAACTTAGCAAAGAGCCTTTGGAAAAGGGAAGAGGCTACGTTATAACAACCGCACAGTTGATCGCCTCAAAGAAATTTTGGGATAACAAAATGACAGAGCCCGAGACGCTTTCTTATACACAATCTCATTTCAAAAGTGGCGACAGCACGTCAACGCACATGCGCCAAATGATTTTCAATAAGTACGGAAACGTAGATAAGCCTTGGATCATTTCTGAATCCTATGGACACCTTTTCGATATTGATCTGGATAAGGCGCAAACACAAGCTAAGGAATGGTGGGAAAGAGAAGGAGATTTCGTTCCGGAAGGCACTGATTCGTCCCTAAAGAACCTGGATTCTTCCTCGTTCGAGGAATACAAGGATTATGCAGTGATGGAAGCCGGCCGTTCGAGAGTAGCTGTCTAAAAGAAATTACAGTCATTTTTTTGGGAAATCCATTCATGGTGAGTGGATGGTGCCTTTGACATCACGTGATTATCTTAGGCATCTGATTTGCTATGAATGAAGATTTCCCGGCTTTTTGTTGAACGTACGCATCTGCGTGATCGACTCATTTTTTTGCTTTATGCCTGCCTGATCACTCTTTTATTTGCGGTTGGCTCCTTCGGTCCAATATGGCCGGACTTTGCGGGATTTACCCTGCTTATCATCATAATTGGACAATTTTATCTCTCGGCATTTCTGGTTTTTCCGATCCGAAGCGCACCTTGGAGGTATCTGGCCTATGCAGCCTTCTTTTTATTCAATTACATCCTTTTTCGGCAAATTGCTATTTCACTGCTTTGGGAGCGGCCTATTATAGATGCGACATTAGAATGGATGCTTGGCGTGACATTTTTACTAACGCTCGTTGGCCGGAATATTCGAATGTATATTTCGCTTATTGAGAACCTGAAGAAACTGAACGACCTAAGACAACATAACTTTCTTTTTGGTAAACCGGAAAAGGTTACCATCAATTTTGGCAATGAAGGGAAACAAACGCTGCACCCCAATGAGATCGTTTATATCCGAACACGGTCAGCGGGAGATCACACGAAAGTATTTGGATTGAAAATCAAAAAAGGGGAGAAGGGACAGGAGAAACTTGTGGAGTATGAAACAAATGCTTATCAGAATTTCAATGAGATTTTCAAAGTGCTTGTTCACTTTCCTCAGTTTAAACGCATCAGTCAAAGTACGGTCGTCAATTTCCAGTATCCGGCAGAAGAAAAGAATGGTACAATAATTATTGAATCCCGGCGGTTCAGCATCAGTCCGAAGTACGCACCCAAAAAGCAATAACTACCTGTTCTTCCAGTAGACAGCAATCTGACCTGTATGATAGACGTCATGCTGTATGAGGCCATGAAGCATGTATTCCAGGGAATAATCTTTACCTGGTACTTGAGATTTTAAGGCAGTATCCGTTTGTTTTTGAAGTAGATCCAGTAAGCGGTTTTGTGAATCTGTCAGGTGAGTTAGCAGTGTATCCCAATCCGAAAATTGTTCAATGCTGACATGTTTCCAATCAGATGGTGTATTCAATTGAATATCAAACTCAGCATCGCCTTCAAGTTTCCGGATGACGAATTGGCGCCAGCTGATCAGGTGCTGCACATAGCTGGCAGTTTTGTTGAGCACTTGTGGGCTGCTGGCTTCTTGCCTTATCTTATGGAGCTTCTTCATGAGGGATTCTCCATACCAGGGTTCTCCCTCAAAAATCTCGATAAGCTGATCTGTCAGCGATTGACGTAGTTGATCACTTGTATTCAAATATTAATCTTCAGGCCAGAATGCTGGTTTTTCATATGTTCCAAATTCTTTACAATCTGCACATCTACGAGAGCTAATTTCCCAGGTAAAATCTGTGAGCTTTCGTAAGATACCAAATCGTCGACCAAATTGCGTATACTGTCCGACCAGCTCATTGGTATTCAGCGTATCGAGCGTCGAAGAAGTACAGTTTGGATAAGGGGATTGAACGAAGCCATCTCGCTCAAATTGATCCGGAGTAAAGAATACCCGTTCTTCATGAAACCGGGAAACCTCAAAGTATCCCAGAATCAATTCTTCAGGATTATCCTCAGAAGTAATGTTTCCGGGGAAAGTTCCGACTTGTCTGTCTGAAAGGGACCCTGAACCTTCGTTGGTTTCTTCCAGGTTTCGGTAGTACTCGTGTGCGTCCGAAGAAAGTACAAACTGTTGGACCAAAATGGAATACAGCTGACTCAATTGCTGGGTAGTCTGATCAACAAACTTGATTGGGATCTCCCGCACTGCATTTTCAGATTGTCCGGAAGCAGAGGTTAAGATCAGTTCGGTATTGGGAACAGTTCGGTAGCAAATGTGAATTGTATCTTGCCTGGGCAATGGCAATTCCACTTCAAAATCAAACGCAAATTCTGAAACGAAAGGAGACCTTATCTCATAAGTTTCAATCCAGTTATAACGCAGGCGAGCAGGTTCGTTCGATTCACTGGACGCGTCCACAAAGAATTGAACCCCTCTTCTGTCACCAGCCCCGTCATTCGAAGGGATGGTCACGTAGCGTCCATAAACTTGATCGAGTGAAACCGGGTCAGGAAGGCTTTCAGGTCTTGAAACCAGTTTGTTACCATCTGGCAAAATCACATGCAAGACATACGAATTGCCGGGTAGTGCCTGGAAGGTACTGGACGTTAAGTAATCTCCGGCAACAGAGCTGGAAGTAAGGTCTTCCCGATTGCCGTCCTGGTCAACAATCCATACCTGAGCTCCTCTGATAGGGGTATTGAGAGAAGTATCGACTGCAAAGGATTCACTTAACTTGATGATATGCGTTTTGGCTTCATCCGTTATGGCCGCATCAACTACAATAGATGATCTGGTGCCAATAGAAACTAAATCGAAGGGTTCAATACATGAAAGAAATCCTACGAAGATCAAAGGGATTACAAATTTTACAATCCTCATTACTCTACTATAAATGATTTTTTAATACTAATTGGATTACCGGAGGAGGTCACGCCT
Organism: Cyclobacteriaceae bacterium; assembly: GCA_965229785.1. Lineage (GTDB taxonomy): Bacteria > Bacteroidota > Bacteroidia > Cytophagales > Cyclobacteriaceae > JAWPMT01. Next base: position 4,465,328 of record CBDDJS010000001.1, on the reverse strand, counting down.
TCTACTCTGATTTGATAGGTGCCTGGAATATCGGAGGTGAAGAAATCAAATTCCAGTTGACCATTTTCCACTTCCATTTCAGGAATCCAGAGCAATTGATCCCTAAAGTCCGGTTCTTTACAGGGGTCCGTATGATCGGCTTTGCGGTACTTTTTCGCACCCTGTACACCTACGTAATTGATATTGTACTGCTTGTAGTTGAGGCCGGAAAGGTCCTTTTCGAGTGTTTCCAACATCAGAATGCCTTTTAGGGTTACTTCACCCAAGTAATAGTGATAAGGAACGATATGAATAGCACTAATGCCGTAAGGAGAAATTTCAAGGGCTTCTTTGGAGGAAAATGGCACGCCATCAATAAGGACCAATTCCGTGGTGTCCGTCGGATGATCTTCGGCAGAGTCCCACAGTCGTACCCTTAGGTTAAAGTTACTTTCATTCTTATTTACCGCTACTTCTTCTACATACTCGATAAACGTATCACGCATGGTTGGAAACCGCGTAAAATCATCCAGTCGGTAAGTTTTCACCGGTAAGAATTGCTCTTCAAATGGCAGTTGCGAAGAAATCAATGAGTCCGGATTGAAGGCATAGTATACGTTTTGGACTTGATTTTTAACACTGCGATCGGCGAGGATAGCAACTTTGGTTGAATCCAGATCAATGGGTGTGTTGTTGAACGCGGGATAACTTTCATAAAACTCACTTTCCCATTCCAGGGTAACATCCTGATAGTCGCCCATTAACTTGGCTAATACCTCTGTGCCTTCTTTTTCAGGGTGTAAACTCAGTGTGATGTTTCCTTCTCGGTCCGGGCGGGCCAATTCTAACTGACCGTTCATTACCGCTGCCGCAACGATTCGATTACGCGTTCCGGTTTCCGATGTGAGCTTGCCATGTAGCTGATCAGAACGATATTCGGCCAGATAGCGAGGCTCAAAATCTTCAGAAAGTGGTTTAACCTCTGGTTTATTGATGATCAAAAGTTGATTGATCAGATCTGTATCACCCGCACCTGATCTAATGCCAGGGTTTAAAAACTGAACCGTACCATAATCGTTGGCCAGGTCATAAGTGTTGAGGTTATTCTCGTATCGCTTGCTTACAGAAACGGATACCGTAGAACCCTCTTCAACGCTAAAGGTTTCTTCGAGCCTGGTTCTGGTTCGGAAGGTCTTCATTCCTGAGACAGGTTGTAATTCTATGGTTTTGTTCAGGATATTGTGTGTGCTTATTAATTCTGATTTATCGGCTGACCACAACTTAACCTGAGCGTATCCTTTTGGTAGCCTGTTTCTTAGAATAGTAAATGATTCATTGTCTTCAATGGTACGACTGAAATAGCGGTTTTGACTATCGACTACTTCCAGCCACGCAGGCAGCGTCCCTTTTTTCAGCTGGACCAGAAAGTCGTTTTTACGCGGTTGCACGGTAAGTAAAGTGCAATCTGCACAAGCTTCAGGTAAGTCAAAAAATAAGAAATCTCCCGTTTCACTTTCTGCTATAATTCGGTAGTTCTGACCAGTCGCCGGACTGAACGTAAAAGAAGCGAGTCCATAATCATCCGTCTCAAAATTTTGCAGGTTATCTCCCTCTGCATTCACGATCCTGCCTTTCGTCTTAAAGGGACTTCCGTTTCCATATGTAGCTTTCAAAACCAATTGATTTTCACGATCAGCATGGAAAAATCCGCTTTCAGGATAAATGTATACCGAGGGTTGACCCCTTCCGGAACTATTGGGTTTGTAGTATTCGAAAGGATTGTAGATGATGATTTCTTGCTCATAGAAGTCATTGAAATTTTTCATCCACTGGGTATAAGCCACCAGATGATAATTCCCTGTGTTCAACAGCGACGATAAGAACAGGTCCCCGGCACCTCGTCCGTTTTTAAGTAGAATTTTAGATTGCCAGACGGATTTGCCTTTGGCATCAAGTAATTCAACATAAAGGATGCTGCTCAGTGAAGAAACTTTTCCGGTCAGGTTGCTGCGAACGTACGCAGAAAAAAGCAGGGTTTCGCCCACTACCAGTTCCGCACTATTGATGTGCAGGAATACTTCTTCCTTTTTGTTTTTGAGCGCATCTTGAGCATAAGTCGTTTGCGTTGCGACAGCTATAACGACTGCTGTCAAAAGACAGGAAAGGAAGGTTCGAGTCGATGTTAAATTCAGCATGTCGATCAGAATGTGAAGTTATAAGTAAGGGTTGGGATCGGATTCGGGAATACCGTGAGCTTATAGGCTTTTACCTGTCCATTGTCTACATTGAAAAATACAGAGTAGACATTGTCCCGTCCGATCACGTTGTAGATGGAGAAAGACCAGAATGAATGCGACAGCTTCTTGATCTTGTGATTTCCTTCCATGTTGAAGCCAATGTCCAGTCGGAAGTAATCGGGGATCCGGAACGCATTTCTTTCGGAATAATAGATATTCTCAACGTTTTTGAAATTCCACTTACCAATGGGATACGTGATCGGGCGACCGGTAGAATAGACAACATTTGCCGAGAAACTGTATCGTCTGGTGAATTTGTAGTTAGTTACCAAATTCACGTAATGGGGCTTGTCGTAGTTGGTGGGGAAAAACTGTCCTTCATTGATATTCTCAAGCGGGTTATCTCCTTCCAGTTTGATCTGTGAGCGTGAATAGGTGTAATTGATCCAACCGGTTAGCCAGCCATCATTTTTCTTGGCCGAAAGTTCAACGCCGTACGATCTTCCCGGACCTTGAAGTACAGCCGTTTCGATATTCTCATTGAATAACAGATCGGCACCTAATTTAAAGTCAAGCAAGTCCTGTATGTCTTTGTAATAGACTTCTACAGAGGTTTCTATGATCTGATCTTTGAATGGCAGGTTGCGATAGTAACCCAGTGACACCTGATCGGCAATCTGAGGTCTTATGTGCTCACTGGATAGTCGCCAAATGTCAGTGGGAGAAATAGACGCTGCATTTACCAGTAGATGAATGAATTGCTGGTTTCGATTGAACCCAAATTTTATGGAACTATTGGGGTCCAGGGTGTAGCGAGCGGAGAAACGCCATTCAGGACCCTGGTAGGATTGGATGACTTCTCCCTTGTCAAAAAAGGTTGAATCAGTTCGGTCCTCGGTACTATTCATCTCGCCGTTGCCATAGCTGTAGGCTGTTCTGTCTCCTAATGCCGCAAATCGGGTAAAGCGCAAACCTCCGTTGATCAGCAGTTTGTCAGAGGGCTCATATTTTGCACTGACATAGCCTGCCATTTCCGTCCCTTGTTCATCTTCGATACGTGCCTCGGTGACCAATGACTCTAAACCGACTGGTGTTCTGTGGCCCGGGAGTAAATCAAACCGCTTGAAATCCAATCCAGCGTCCCACGTAAGTTGTGGGTTTTGGTAATAATTGAAGTTCAGTCGTCCCGCTTTTTCATTGATTTGGAATGCCAGGTTGAATGCTTGTGATGGCAGGAATTCATAATTGATGTCGTACTCGTATTGCACAGTAGACAAATGCAGATCGGCTTTCAGGTTATCTGTAAATTGATAATCCCAGTTCAGGGCGGCAAGTGTGTTCGTGTAAGAGAAGTCTGAAAAAGAAAGCAACGTGTCAGTTTGTAGCTGAAAACTATCGAAGCTTCTATAACCCGTGATACTCAGGTTACTCTTGTCGTTTACTTTGTGATGGATCTTAGCCACTACATCGTAAAAAGAAGCGTCCGTATTGCCAATAGATGAATTCGTGACACGATTCAAAACGAAATCTGAATAAGTAGCTTGTGCCCCCAACATGATTGATGTTCGATCCTTAACAATGGGAGTTTCCAGTAGCAACTTGGAAGTTACAGGGCCCAGGCCTCCGGTTCCGGTGAACTTCTCCTTGTCCGGTGTTTTGAGGTCAATGTCGAATACGGATGAAAGGCGTCCACCGAACTGAGACGGAATGGAGCTTTTATAGAGGTTGAGGTTGTCAATGGCTTCCGCATTGAAAATAGAGAAGAAGCCAAAAAAGTGCGAAGTATTATAAACGGTTGCACCATCTACGAGAAAGAGGTTTTGGTCTGCTTTTCCTCCTCGGATATTGACGCCAGCCGCTCCTTCGCCAATGGTCTGAACACCGGATGTAGTAGTTGCTACTTTTACGATATCTCGCTCACCTAATAACACGGGAACGTTCTTGGTTTCTTTGATGTCAATTCTGGTTACGCCTAATTCCGCCTCCCTCACGTTGGCATCTCTTTCTGCACTGATCACCACGGACTTCAGGGCGACAATATCTACGGCCATTTTTACATCCAATCGTCCATCTGAGAATAGCACGACATTCCTGAATGTATTTTTCATGTTGAGGGACTGGAAATTGACCAGGTGTTTTCCCCTTGGAATTTCAAGACTGAAAAAACCATCTTCACCGGTAGAAGCACCAATAAATGGGTCTTGAATAAAAACCAGCGCACCTTCTACCGGATCACCGGATACTTGCTCCGTGACATAACCCGCTATCGTTGCTTTACTGTCGGCCTCACCTGGCGTCCATTTTCCAATTTCGAAAACCTTTGTGGTCAGGTCCTCCTCCTCACCGTCGAGGTTCAGGTATTCTCTACGGAAGATCAATCCCTTGTCCACTTGTTCCTCTTGCTGTTGTTGCGACCTGCGGAAAGCAGAGGTAATACCTAATTCCGTAATGACACGGGAATTGTAAGTGAGGATAACCGTATTGCCTTGTAACAGATAATTGATGCCCTGGTTCTGAAAAAGTGACTTAAGTACAGATTCCAGTGGCTCCTGACTAAAGGAACCTGAAAATGTCAATGAGTCAGTTGCCGAGGGAGAGTAATAGACCTGAACTCCTGTATTTGATTGGATGGCATTAGTCACCTCTTCGATGGAGGCGTTGTTGAATGTGCCCGTGAATTTGATATCCTGATTTTGGCCCATGGCGAATAAGCACGAGCAGAATATGCAGAGTATGCTGATACGATATTTCATTTTGAGCCAGTTAAGGTTTCACAATATTGGGTGAGCGTGATCAGGTCGGTCTGATTGCCGGGTTTGATCTTCAAGGCATTCGCACTACAAAAACTCTTGATCTCTGCCTTATAAGCTTCGAATGCCAGGATAAAAGATCCTTTGTTTTTTACCCGGAAGAATTGATCTCCATTTTTAAGAAAAACTTTTTCTGAACGAACAAATTCTAATTGCTTTCCTTCGACCACTTGTCTTTTTGAATATTTCGCCAGTAGTGCAATTTCAGTTCCGGAATAAAGTACATGGTAAAAACCAGTGTTTCCTTCTGGCGCACGCTCAGCTGACAGATTCCTGAACAAGTCTCCTTCCAGATCAAAATAAGCTATGTCTTGTTGGTTGGGAATGATCGGCTGAAGCGGTGAACCAGCTACGTTCAACACGGTTAGCTGATCGCTGAACAGGTCATATTTTAGAGGGATATCGTTGTAAGTTTTACCCCGAAATACAATCGTGCCATCAATCCATTGGGCGGACTTAAACGCGCTGAAAGTTTTTCGTGTGGTAGTGTTGATGTTGAGTTGGAATATCTTCCCCTCGTAGATTTCGAGGAGTTTTGCACCCGAATTGTCGTCGTACCAAGAACTAACATCCTGGTCCAGATCCAGGTCTTCTAGTGAAATTTGCGCATGAGCGCTCCCCATAAGTAATGCCATCACAAACATTGGCATCAGCCGGGGAAGGTAATTCTTCATAAGGCTGATCAGTAGTATAATTCTTGTTTAAGACAATTATTTTGTGCGTTCCCCTACGTGTCGCAATAAAATATTGCCTCACAATAGAAGTGCTTTATGTTCTTGTCAAAATTCCTGTGAATATACCAATCTCGTACTCAACGAAGAAACATTTTTATACTGAACCGTCTGTCAGCTTAAAGTAGGGTATGTTATGGCAAAATTTTGGCTCCTGTTTATCGGCCAATATAGTTGAACGGCGTGATAGAACGTAATTCAGTTTTGATTTCCTCACTGATTTCCAGACCGCTGATGAAGGCCTGAATGGAAGCTTCGGTGATTTTTTCGTTTTTGCGAGTCAGGTTTTTCAATGCCTCGTAAGGCTTGGGAAATCCTTCTCTGCGAAGTACGGTTTGAATGCCTTCAGCCACAACAGCCCAGTTTTCTTCCAGGTCATTTTGGATAATCTGCTCATTACACTGAAGCTTGCCCAATCCTTTGGCGATAGAAAGCAATGAGACATGCGTGTGTGCAATGGGTACACCAATATTTCTAAGCACCGTAGAATCCGTCAGGTCTCGTTGTAATCTGGATATGGGAAGTTTTCCGGCAAGGTGCTCAAAAAGGGCATTGGCAACCCCCAGATTTCCTTCCGCATTTTCGAAATCGATCGGATTTACTTTGTGCGGCATGGCTGATGAACCAATCTCTCCAGCGACTATCTTTTGTGAGAAATAATTCATGGAGATATAGGTCCACACGTCTCGGCAGAGGTCAATCAATATGGTGTTGATCCGCTTCAACCCGTCGAAGAGCGCGGCCAGATTATCATAATGCTCAATCTGCGTGGTAGGTTCACTGCGACTGATTTTCAAATCTCTGGTCAGGAATTGACCGGCAAAAACATGCCAATCCACATCGGGATAGGCCAGATAGTGGGCGTTGAAATTTCCGGTAGCACCGCCAAATTTTCCTGAGTAAGGAATTTCCTTAAGTTGCGAAAGCTGAATGTCCAGCCGCTTAACAAATACATCCAGTTCTTTACCCAATCGCGTTGGCGAGGCGGGCTGTCCATGGGTCTTGGCCAGCATAGGAATGTCTTTCCAATCATCGGCGAGTCCTGAGATCTGGGTTTTTAGCTTTTCCAGTTCCGGGATGAAAACATCCTCTACTGCATCTTTCAGGCTCATGGGTATGGCCGTGTTGTTGATGTCCTGAGACGTAAGACCAAAGTGAATGAATTCGATATAATCCGATAGGCCCAGTCCTTCTAATTTTTCTTTGAGAAAATATTCGACGGCTTTCACATCGTGGTTGGTGGTTTTCTCTATGTTTTTGATGCGGTCTGCATCTTCAAAAGAGAAATTGTCAACGATGGCATGCATCTCCGAGAACAAATTTCTGTCGACCCCTGTTAAATTGGGAATTACGTCACAAAGGGAGATGAAATAGAGCACCTCCACTTTGACGCGATATCGAATCAGTGCAAATTCTGAGAAATAGTTTTCCAGAGACGCAGTTTTTGATCGGTAGCGTCCGTCGATGGGAGATATGGCCTTTAAAGGATTTAATTCGGGCATGGTGCGAAAATGAAGGTGCAAAAATAAGATGAACCTGCCAACTTGGAGGGTAGGAATTGCGCATTTACCTTTGCGGCCTCAAATCAGTACTCAACATGGTATTTGGACTATTCAAAAAGAAGAAAGACAAGCAGAAAAATGGCGGGGATTCCCGATATCACCAACTGACGGTGAAGGAAGTAGTTCCCATTGCCAAAGACGCGGTAAACCTGGTATTTGAAGCCCCCGGGGATTCGTTTTCGTACGAACCAGGTCAATTTATCACTTTAATCCAGCATGTTGAGGGGAAAAAGATCCGAAGGGCCTACTCTCTTTGCAGTACGCCTTTTGAAGATGCAAATCCAGCCGTTACGGTGAAAAGGGTGACAGGTGGTCTGATGTCCAATCATGTCAACGATAATTTGAAAGCGGGAGATATCGTAGAGGTAATGGAACCGATGGGAATGTTTACAACCACTTTTGATTCCGCTGCCTTGCGAAACCTGGTGTTTTTCGGAGGAGGATCAGGTATAACTCCTTTGTATTCTTTGATTCGATCAGTATTACTGAAAGAACCTAATACCACCATTTCCCTGGTTTATGGTAATAGAAGTGAAGAATACATCATCTTCAAAGAAGAATTGGAAGAACTGCAGGCAACCTATGCTGATAGATTTCAACTGATCCATGTCCTTGAAGAGGGCGAGGCTGATTACGTGGGTAGACCAACGAAAGAAACCATCAAGGAAATTGCGGAAAAGCTAGAGGTAAGTGATGAAACAGAGATATTCATTTGTGGCCCACAACCGATGATGGATGTGGTAACGGATGGATTGAAGCTCGCTAATGTAAGGGACGAACAGGTGCGGTTGGAAAGCTTTGAAGCGGGTAAGACTTCTCCTTCCGAGATCATTGCTGAGGAATCTGGCGCTACAGAGAATAGCAGCGAGGTAAGCGTGTTACTGGAAGGTGAAAATTACAGCATCACTGTCCCGAAAGATCGTCCGGTGCTGGAAGTAGGCCTGGAAGATGGTTTGGATATGCCTTATTCTTGTCAATCTGGTTTGTGTACTGCTTGCCGGGGTAAGTGTGTCGAAGGTGAAATCAGCATCGATGGGGCCGAAGGACTGACCCAGGAAGAACTGGATGAGGGATACGTTCTGCTATGTGTTGGAAAGCCACTCACCGATCAGGTAAAAGTGGAGATCGGTTAATTTTCCTGATAAACATATCGTTACAAGTGTCGAGTAGCGGGCAAATGTCCGCTTAGCGTTTTTCTAAGTTTGTACTACACACATGGAAAAATGCAAAAACTTAAATACTATCTTCCTCGATTGATCGCGGCAGTGATCATGTTGCAGACCCTTTATTTCAAGTTTGGATTAGGTGGTCCCGAAGCACTACAAGAATCGAAAAATCTATTTAGCACAGTCACGGACTTTTTGCTTGGCTCACCAGATATGGAATGGCTGGTCCGTATTGGGACAGGAATGGGTGAATTACTAGCGTCTGTTCTTTTGTTTGTTCCCAGGTTTACGAAATGGGGTGCTTTACTTACGATTGGTGTGATGTCCGGTGCGATTATATCACACTTACTGATCCTTGGAATTGTTGTCGCAGGCGATGGTGGCTTCCTTTTTGGGATGGCCGTTGTTGCGTTGATTTGCGGAGTGATGGCTTATCTGGTTCCTAATAGCCGATAGGCTTTTCCAATAGATATTGATCGATAAACTCTCTTACGGCCCCTTCGCCTCCCTTCTGGGTCATGACGTGATCTGCTTTTTCTTTCACAATGGCCATGGCATCCGAAGGGCAGGCGGTAAGTCCACAGACATTAATGATTTCCAGATCATTGATGTCATCACCCATGTATGCCACTTCCTCCAACGTTAATTCAAGATCTTCAAGCCACTCTTGAAGCACTTCCAGCTTAGGCTTCTGACCGACATAAACATATTTCAATTTTAAAGTATTGGCACGGTTCGAAATCATTTCGGAAACACTACTGTGACTGATGATCCCAACTTCGATGCCCATTTTTTTGAGTACGACGATTCCCATGCCATCCTTCACATTGAATTTCTTGGATTGTTCACCTTTTTCAGAGATGTAAACACCTCCGTCTGTCAGGGTGCCGTCTACATCAAGTACCAGTAGTTTGATCGGTTTTTTACTCATCGGCCAGTGCCTTTCGAACTTTAACGGCTCTTGTCAGAATATTTTCCAGCAGATCAATCTGTAACATGGATTTTCCATCACTTAGGGCTTTTCCCGGATTCGGATGGGTTTCGATGAAAAGCCCGTCAGCGCCGGTAGCTACGGCAGATAAAGCCACCGTTTCAATCATTTCCGGATTACCACCACTTACGCCATCTGATTTATTGGGTTGTTGCAAGGCATGCGTGCAATCCATTACTACCGGAGCACCCAGCTTTTTCATGCGAGCGATAGAGGTGGCATCGATAATCAGGTTCTCATATCCGTGGGTTACGCCCCTTTCACAAAGCCAAACACGATCGTTGCCGGTTGATTTTACTTTTTCAAGTGGAAATTGCATGGCTTCAGGTGAGAGGAACTGGCCTTTTTTGATATTGATCCCTTTGCCCGTATTACCTGCTGCCAGTAGCAGGTCCGTTTGTCGGCATAAGAAAGCGGGAATCTGCAGATTGTCCACATATGCGGCGACTTCATCTACCTCCTGCGATTCATGTACATCAGTAATAGTAGGAACCTTAAATGCTTTCCCTACCTCCTGAATGATCTCCAGCGCTTTGGTTTTGTCAATTCCCGTAAAGCTTGAAAGACTGGTGCGATTCGCTTTTTTGAAAGAAGCTTTGAAGATAAAATCGATTCCTAATTTTTTGCAAAGCACATCGACTTGTTCTGCGATCAAAAATGGTGTTTCTTCATTTTCAACTACACAGGGTCCGGCAATGAGAAATAGATTATTCATGATTTCTACTTTTTTCACCCAGATATCCGCTGTGATGTCTTTGCGCATAGTCCTTCATGGTGAAATTTATTTTTTCCATGAGTAGAACCACCAGGATATCTCCGATGACTCCCATCACGGTAGTGCTGGTCGTTGGTGTCAGTCCTAATGGACAAATTTCTCCTGGATTTCCCGTAAAAAGAGTGATGTCCGCCAGTTCGGATAAAGGACTGTCGGGATGCCCGGTAAGGCATATGATCTTAATGTCGGGATACAGCGATTTTGCCAATTGTACCAGCAGTAAAACCTCAGTGGTTTTTCCGGAATTTGAAACCAGAAAGAGTACATCATTGGGTTGCAAGATGCCAAGGTCGCCGTGTTGTGCTTCTGACGGATGTAGGAAAATGGAAGGTGTCCCGGTAGAAGAAAGAGTAGTGGCAATGTTGCTCCCTACTTGTCCGGCTTTTCCCATCCCGCTGAAAACAACTTTGGCATTCATTTTGTGTACCTGTCGGTGGATGAGTTCAACGGTCTCATCAAAGTCTGACTCCTTAGGAATCTTTTGCAAAGCAGCAATTTCTTTCTGGATCAGCTCCGCGATCTTGTTCTGTTGGTCCATCAAAGTACGCCAAAGATATAGTTAGATTTTCTAGCATCAATCTGAGATCGGCAAGATGAAATGAAAAATTGAATGCCCGTCGGTTCGAAAGCCTAAATAGGTCGATAGTCGGGGGTATTCTAAAATGGTAAAGAAAACGATTGAAATGGTATAAAAACCTATAGAAAATACTTTCTAGATGGATGATCTATGTTTATAAAATTTGTTAAAAGCTTTTATTGCAGAATAATATTGCTAAATTGCTGTTGAATCAGAAACAATATGAAAGGTCCTTTCGTATAGAAAGCATAATTTCTCTTTAGAAAAACACATTGGTTTAGTAAAAGGGGTCCCGACGGGGTACCCTTTTCTTTTTTATGCAACCCCGATTTCTATTTCCCTTCCAGACTTGACTTTTGATTGAGAGTGAGTTCCATTTTGAGCGAAACCTGTCGTATCCCAAACACACAAATCCAATGGGTTGATTTGTCTGCCTGAAAACTGAGTTTTGAATTAGAGTTTCCCATGTGATCGACTAATTTCGTTTCCGATTTATGTCGTATGAAACAGTTGCAAGAATTTCTTGGTAGAGAGGTCGACAACAGTAACCTGATTGTGTTTCGTATTGGCTTTGGTTTTTTACTTCTCGCTGAATGCTGGGGAGCGATACTGACCGGCTGGGTCCGACGAGTATTTATAGAGCCAGATTTCACCTTTTCTTACATCGGTTTTGAGTGGTTGCAACCTCTGGATGGGAATGGTATGTATTTCTACTTTTTTTTCATGGGGCTTTTCGGGCTTTTCATGATGATTGGTTTTGCTTACCGGTTTTCCGCCATTATGTTTTGCCTGTTGTGGTTTGGAAGTTACCTCATGCAAAAGTCCAGCTACAACAATCATTATTACCTCCTCATCATTCTTTCAGGATTGATGGCCTTTTTGCCGACCCATAAAGCGTATTCCGTCGATGTAAAACTAGGATGGACTGAACGCAGAGAAACGACAGCTTACGGTTATATCTTTCTGTTCATAGCCCAGGTAGCTATTGTATATGTGTTCGCCAGTATCAATAAAATTTATCCCGATTGGTTACAAGCCAAACCCATAGCCATTTGGTTTCATATCAAAAGGAATTACTTCCTGATTGGTCCTTTACTTCAGAAAGAATGGATGCATTATTTCATCGCTTACGGAGGTATCGTTTACGATGGGGTCATTGTCTTTTTGTTGCTCAACCACCGGACCAGAAAATTGGGCTTTTTTCTTTCAATATTCTTCAACCTTTTCAATTCCGCCGTATTTCAAATCGGGATTTTTCCCTATTTGATGATCTTGTTCTCCGTATTCTTTTATCCGGGAGAATCGATTAGAAAAGTATTCCTGAAGAAAAAACAGCCGATTACTGCGAGTAATGGGACCTTTCCAAAATGGGCGACTTATGCGGTAGTAGTTTATTTGACGATTCAGGTTTTGTTACCCCTTCGACACTGGTTCATTTCGGGGGATGTCAACTGGACGGAAGAAGGCCATAAATACAGCTGGCGAATGATGTTGCGTTCGAAAAGTGGAAATGGCAACTATTTGGTGAAAGACCAGAAATCAGGAAAACAAGAATGGGTTAATCCCCGTGATTACCTGACTAATAAACAATACAGCAGACTGGCAACCTTCCCTGACATGAACTGGCAATTTGCCCAGCGGCTGAAGAAGATTTACGAAGAGAAGGGCTGGGAAGAGGTCGCCGTTTACGCACACTTCAAAATGTCACTCAATGGAAGTCCCAGATACAGTAACGTAGATCCGGAAGTGGATCTTACGAAAATTAAATGGAATTTTTTTGGACACGCAGATTGGAAGTTAACCCCGGAATATGAAGATTGATCTTAGAAGTGATACGGTAACGAAGCCCACGAAGGGCATGTTAGAAGCCATGTTTGAGGCAGAAGTAGGTGACGATGTTTTTGACTCTGACCCTTCTGTTAATGCCCTGCAAGAAAAAGTGGCCAGCCTTTTTGGGATGGAAGCAGCTCTTTATTGCCCTTCAGGTACCATGACCAATCAGATTGGTTTGAGAATATTGACCCAACCGCAGGATGAAGTCATTTGTCATAAGTATTCTCATATCTATCTGTATGAAGGAGGTGGACTGGCTTCCAATTCTATGATATCTCCCAAGTTGCTGGACGGGGACCGTGGCAGGCTCACAGCGGAACAGATTTCTGCCAGTATCAATCCTGATGATATTCATTTCCCACGTACGAAATTGGTTTCCCTGGAAAACACCATGAATAAAGGAGGCGGAAGTTTTTATGCGTTGGAGGAGTTACAGAGTATACGTGCTGTATGTAATGAAAACGATTTGGCACTGCATCTGGATGGCGCCAGATTATTCAATGCCATTGTGGAATCAGGCACCACGCCAAAAGATTATGGTGCTGTGTTCGATACGATTTCTGTCTGTTTTTCAAAAGGCATGGGAGCGCCGGTTGGCTCTGTTTTATTGGGCACCAAAGCCCATATCAAACAAGCAAAAAGAGTGCGTAAAGTTTTTGGAGGAGGCATGCGTCAGGCTGGATATCTTGCAGCAGCCTGTAGCTACGCGCTGGACCATCATGTGGATCGGCTGAAACAAGACCATGAACGAGCAAGGATCATTGGACAGGAAGCTGAAAAGATCCCCTATGTAAAGGAAGTTTATCCGGTTGATACCAACATCGTGATCCTCGCCTTGGAAGGGAAGTCAGAAAAGTGGATGTTAGATCAACTAAGCGCAAAAGGGGTAGATGCCGTCGGTTTTGGTCCGGGATTGGTTCGTTTTGTGACCCATTTGGATTTTACCGACACACAGTTGGAGGAGTTGATCAATGTTTTTAAAGCGATATCCTAACCCTTAACATGTCTCAGTTTCGCGGTTCACAGATATTATTATTCATTGTTCCGGCATTGATTTGGGGGTCTACCTGGTATGTGATCAAATTCCAACTAGGGCATGTGGATCCATTATGGTCTGTCAGCTATCGGTTTTTCCTGGCTGGATTAATACTGCTGGCGTATTCAATGATCAGGAAAATAAATTTGCGTTTTTCTCCAATTGAACATGCCCGAATGGCACTGCAGGGTGTGCTCTTATTTGGCGTCAATTATTGGTTGGTCTATGAAGCTGAAGAGGAGTTGACCAGCGCATTGGTTGCCATTGCTTTTTCTACGATCATTTTTTTTAATATTTTCTTCGGGACCATTTTCCTTGGACGGAAAACTGTCAAAAAAGTGTTTCTGGGAGCAGGACTGGGCCTGATCGGAACTTTTGCCTTGTTTTATAATGACCTCACAGGCGTTCAATATGAGTCGCTCCCAGTGTATAGTGTAGTTGTTTGCGTGCTTTCAGTGGTATTTGCTTCGATGGGTAACGTGACTTCTGCCGCTAACCAATCCAGAGGTATCCCGGTTTTACAGACCAATGCATTTGGTATGGTGTACGGAGCTATGGGCATGGCATTAATTGCCACTTTTTCCGGTATCTCTCCAACATTTGATTGGCAATCCGACTACTTATGGTCACTGATCTACCTTGCTGTTTTTGGCTCCATTACTGCTTTTGGCGCCTATCTGACATTGATTGGTCAAATTGGGCCGGATAGAGCGGCTTATGTGCTGATTACGATTCCCGTGATTGCACTCGTCATCTCTGTTTTATTGGAAGACTATGAATTAAATGTCTGGTCCGTAGGTGGGGTAGCAATGATATTAGGGGGCAATCTGATCGTATTGAAAAAATGACGGCTTTAAGGTCAATGTAAAATTCAGCGGCTTAAGAGGTATTTTGCTTGAACTGGAATTGCTACATTCGTCTTGATGTTTCAAGATCATTCTCCCTTAGCTGAACGCATGCGACCTAAGTCGCTTGATGACCTGATCGGTCAGGATCACCTCGTGGGAGAAAAAGGGGTGCTCCGAAGAGCCATTCAACAAGGCCGTGTGCCTTCCATGATCTTGTGGGGCCCTCCTGGGACAGGAAAAACAACTATGGCGAACATCATTGCAAATGAGGTCAAGTTACCTTTTCATACCCTAAGTGCCATCAGTGCAGGGGTAAAGGAAGTTCGGGAAGTGATTGCCAAAGTACGGCCGGGTAGCAAAAGCATACTGTTCATTGATGAGATCCATCGATTCAATAAAGCGCAACAGGACGCCTTACTGGGTGCCGTTGAAAAAGGGACGATTACCCTGATCGGTGCCACCACCGAAAATCCCAGTTTTGAAGTGAACAGCGCTTTGTTATCCAGAAGTCAGGTTTACACACTGAACCACCTGGAAAAAAAGGACCTGGAGGAAATCATCAAGCGGGCACTTGGCGAGGATGAGGAGATGAAAAAAATGACGGTAGAGCTGAAGGAAACGGAAGCACTGTTCAATCTGTCGGGCGGAGATGCCCGGAAGCTACTTAACCTGTTCGAGTTGGTCGTCAAAAGCCATGAAGGAACAGAAATTACCATAATGGACGAGGCTGTCATACATATTGCTCAGCGCAAGACAGTACTCTACGATAAGCAAGGTGAGATGCACTATGATATCATCAGTGCTTTCATTAAATCCATTCGAGGTAGTGATCCCAACGCTGCCGTGTATTACCTGGCCAGAATGATCGAAGGAGGAGAAGATGTGAAATTCATCGCCCGACGATTAGTGATTCTGGCTTCCGAAGATATTGGCAATGCCAATCCTACCGCGTTGGTCATGGCTACCAGTTGCTTTCAGGCGGTTAACCTGATTGGGTATCCTGAAAGCAGGATCATATTGAGTCAGTGTACAACGTACCTGGCTAGTTCCCCTAAAAGCAATGCCAGTTATATGGCCATCGGTAAAGCACAACAAGCCGTTAAGGAAAAAGGTGATTTAGCCGTTCCGATGGCCATCAGAAATGCCCCAACTAAACTGATGAAGGATTCTGGCTACGGCCAGGGTTACAAATACGCACATGATTTCCCAGGGAATTTCGCTGCAATGGAATTTCTGCCTGAAGAACTCTCGAATACCAAATTTTATGACCCAGGCAAAAATCCTCGGGAAGAAGAGCTGCGCAAGTTCTTGCGTGCCCGCTGGCAGGAGAAGTATGGATATTGAGTTTCAGAGGAACTTAATATACCACGATATTCAACGCTTTGCTGACCCCCGGAGCATGGTATAAGTGCTAAAGAATCTCATGAATTGATGGTTGAATGGGGCGGGAGTATTATTGTAAGCCGAAACTTTTAAATTGAGGACAATAACTGATCTTTGAGGTAATAACCTTACTTGATTTTTTACAACTAAAACAAGATAGCCAACCATGATGACGAAAAAGATTTTGCTACTTACCCTTTCCTGCTTCCTGGCTGTGCTTGGCTACAGTCAATTGACTGAGCCACGACCCGTCAATATGCTGGATTTTGGAGTTTTGGACGATGAAGCTTCGGCGGTTTTCCTTGTGAATAATGGACACACGGAAGTAAGGTATGATCGTAGGATCAATACCTGGGTTGCTTCCACTGAACATGTCTATCGGATCAGGATTTTGAAAAAGGATGCCCTGGACATGGGAGATGTCAAAATTCCGTTATACCTGGGTGGAAACATGGCTGACCAGCGCGAAACCGTAGATGGAATTAAAGCTACTACCTATAATTTCAACCCGGAAACCGGACGGATAGAAAGTTCTACACTCTCAAAAAGGGAAATATACAAAGTTGATCTCAGTGAGCATACCAAAGAGGTCTCTTTTACATTGCCAAATGTCAAGGTGAACTCAGTGTTGGAAATTGCTTACACGAAACATTCACCTTTTATTGATCAGTTGGATGATTGGGAATTTCAGCGAGACTATCCTGTGAAGTACAGCCATTTTGCAGTAACAATACCGGCATTTTATGTCTATGTTTTCCAATTGCAAGGACATTTACAGACCAAAGCCTCTAACATGGAGCTTGATAAAGTCAGGAAACCTTTTGGCCGTTACACCTATCAGGACCTGAAGGCCTTTTGGGTGATGGAGAACATTCCGGCTTTTAGAAAGGAACCCTTCATGACCTCAAGAGATGACTATCTCTCAAAACTGGTTTTTCAGATCCAGACCCTTAGAACCCCCGAATACGAAAAGAACTTTCTAAAGACCTGGGAAGATGTGACCCGGGATCTGCAAAACAGCCAGCGATTCAAGTTATATTATACAGGTAAGAAGGATTTTACCGCTTTCCCGCTTTCCACCGCATCTGACCCGTTGCAAAGAGCGCAGGAAATATATGCCAGGTTCAAAAAGACATTCACCTGGAATAAGTACTATGGTGTGTATCCCGATGTGGGCTTTAAAAAAATGATGGAAGGTAAGACCGGAAATGCGAGTTCAATGGGACTTACCTTATTTCAGATCCTGGAGCAGGCAGGATTAGATGCGCGACCAGTGTTGTTTAGCCCTAGATTCAACGGAGCCATTAGCTATAATTATCCTTTTCGAGACCGACTCATTGCCACAGTAGTGCGATTGAAAATAGATGGTCAAACGTACTTACTGGATCCAATGAACCGTTTGCCTTTTGGCTACCTCGATAGTGAATATCTGAATGGTAAAGGATTGGTGCTTGGTGATCAGGTGGATTGGGTAGATCTTACCAGGGTGGCCAAAGATCAAAGATCCAGTGAAGTCAAACTCACCATCTCAGGAGATTCGATCAAAGGAGACCTGGCACTAAATATGAAAGATTATGGGATGCTGGCAGCAGGTGACCAGCCTGAAACTTTATTCAAATCGGATTGGGAAGTGCAGGAAGTGGCTATCGCGGAAGATGAATTGACCAGTAGGGTGGTCACTGCGCGACTGGAACGAGAAACAGAGGATGATTTGATATTGATCCCATTGGCCTTTGATGAGTTGATCTTCAGAGAAAATCCCTTCAAGGCGGAGGATCGATTATTCCCTGTAGATTTCTATTTCAATAAACGATATAGCTATCAACTTTCCATAGAACTTTCAGAAGAGTATGCCTTCGAATCGCTTCCGGAAAATAAAATCATTCGATTGCCCGACCGATTGATGGATATGACCCTCAACGTATCACAGATTGGCTCAAAAGTCAACATTACTTTCTTATTCTGGACTCGTACCAATTCCTTTGATGTACGCTACTACCCTAAACTCAGAGAAGCCTATGAAATGATGGGAGAGCTGGATGGTACCTCGATCATTGTAAGGAAGAAGACTTAATAACATGGTGCTCTTGGTGCCGACGTAATGAATGACCTGGAATAGTGCTGGTCCGGGGTTGTCAACAGTTTATGAACCTCTGACCTGCTTCCTGAATAATTAGTCGTTGACCACTGCTGTTGCTTCAATCTCGACGACCATTCGATCATCGATCAGTTTGGACACTTCCACCATACTGGTGGCTGGATTGATCCCCTGGAAGAATTCGCCGTGGGCACGTCCAATTTCCTCCCATTGACTGATATCAGTTACAAACATACGGGTACGGATCACGTCATTCAGGCTGCTTCCAAGTTTCTCCAAACTTTCCTGGATAATTTCCAGACATCTGACCGCTTGTTCATATGGCGTACCCTCCATGGTTTTACCCTCTTTTACTGGTGCGGTCCCGGAAATTTCGATGGTTTGACCAATGCGCACTGCCCGGGAATATCCCACATGTGCTTCCCAGGGAGCTCCGGAACTTAAGTTTCTTCTTTCTGCCATAGATGTAATTTATTAACAGACCCCACCATTCATCGTGTCATATCCGATACAGGTATAATTAAATTTTCACCAGTCTTGGTCCGTAGGGCAATATCTTTATTTTTGTCGGATTGCGATTTACCTAACTTCAATTTTTGTATGCAGCAACTCAATGATATTCTGGCCCTGATCGATAGCTATATAGGGAGTGCCGCCTGGTTTCCTTATGCTTTGCTGGGAACAGGACTTTTCTTTACCATATACCTGAAATTTCCCCAAATCAGATATTTTGGGTTTGCGATCAAAGTTGTAAAAGGCAAGTTCGACAAAGCCGATGACGAAGGTGATACCTCCCACTTTCAGGCGCTTGCTACTGCACTTTCAGGAACAGTAGGAACAGGTAACATCGCTGGCGTAGCTCTTGCGGTGCACATCGGAGGCCCCGCCGCACTGTTTTGGATGCTTATGACGGCCGCAGTAGGTATGTGTACCAAATTCGTTGAGGTAACCCTATCCCATAAGTATCGGGAAAAAGCGGAAGACGGTACCATGGCAGGAGGCCCCATGTATTACATGAAGAATAAGCTGAACATGGGCTGGCTGGCAGCCATATTTGCTGTGGCTACCGTATTGTCATCATTCGGGACAGGTAGTTTGCCTCAGATCAATAGTATTTCAAACTCGCTTTTCGCCACATTCGGTATTGATAAAGTAGCAACGGGAATAGTGCTTGCTATTTTGTTAGGATTCGTCATCATTGGTGGAATTAAGCGAATTGCGGCGGTTACTGAGAAATTGGTGCCTTCCATGGCCATCATTTATTTCATCGGTGCCTTCGCGGTGATTTTTGCCAACCTTGGAAATATCGGACCATCTTTCGTTTCTATTTTCGCAGACTTATTTACCGGATCTGCAGCTTCCGGAGGTTTTCTGGGAGCTTCGATTGCTTTTGCCTTCAACAAAGGAGTAGGACGAGGGTTATTCTCAAATGAAGCAGGCCAGGGTAGTGCACCTATCGCGCACGCTTCTGCAAAAGGCCATGAGCCCGTATCTGAAGGCTTGGTGGCCATTCTGGAGCCATTTATCGACACCATTGTCATTTGTACTGTGACCGGACTGGTACTTCTGTCTTCGGGAGTATGGAATGAGAAACATCAAAATGAATTCCAATTGTCAGACCTGGCCATCGTCCAGGGAGCTTATACAGACACTACCGACGATGGACGAGCGCAACTTTACGGTCATATCAGTGGTGAGGCGCCTTTACCGTTGTACAATGGTGAAGCTCGTGTGAGCAACGGCTCTCTCCCGAATAATGTGTCCGTGATCCATGCACGCTCTTTGGCAGAAAAAGTATTGGTATTCGATGTAGAAACCGGAAATCTGTATTCTGGGCCATTGGCTATCTCAGAAGGTAAACCAACCTCTACAAATGTCGTACTGCGCGGAAAATCACTGGTGCATAGTGCGCCATTGACCGCCATAGCTTTCCAAAAAGGATTTTTCGGAGAATGGGGGCAATATATTGTTTCCATCGGATTATTACTGTTTGCATTTAGTACGGCCATTTCCTGGTCATATTATGGTGACCGTGCCATGACATTCCTCTTCGGTAGTAAATCCGTGATTTATTACCGAATTGTCTATGTAGTGGCTTTTTGTCTTGCGGCATTTACGGACACTACCATTATCTGGACCCTTTCAGGGATCACCATTGCTGTAATGACCTTGCCAAACCTTGTTGGAATCTTCTTGCTTCGAAAAGATATGAAATCTACTGTAGAGCAATTCTGGGGTGACTTCAAAAAAGAATGGCCTGAAGAGAAAACACCGGAATAGTAGTCCGATAACCCTTCAATAAGGATTTTAAGTAAGACCTTTTTAGTTGGCTATTTTCAGTAGAAGAAATACCTGAAAGTACTCACTGAAAAGGTCTTCTCTTTTTAAAGCCGGATCTGAAGAGACCAGTGGAGTAAAGGATCTGTTGTATCGAATCCCCAGGTCTGCGAAAAAGGAAAGTGAATAACTGGCTCCAATGATCCCGGAAATTTCAAGAGAGTTATCGTAGGTGTCGTTTAAGCTGACCTTGGTGGAATCATTCTTAATATTTTTTGCGTCGACTAGAAAAGCCACTTCCGGACCTATGTTGATTCGTAGGTTTTTTATGGGATACCAGTCAAACAAGACGGGTGTACTGATGAAGTGGAATTTATAGTCCATTGTGTCCACATCTATACTTGTCCCTTTGATCATATATCCGGGTTCAATTGAGAACCCGAACCGGCTGTCTTTCAAAATTTGTGAATATACAAAAGAGGCATGCCATGTATGTCGCGGACTCAATGAGATATCGGAAGTGGAATTTGAAGTCAATGTGGTGTTGCTGTAGCCAGTCCTGATGGCCAGATAGCCTTCTTGAGCGAGCAATATATTGGAACTCAAAAAGCAAAGCAGCAATAAGATTTGATGACGGGTCTTCATTTATTTTGGTTTATTTATGATCGAAAAATAAAGGAAAAAGAAAGAGCATTCATTCAATTTCGATAAAAGTGCTTGAATAAATCCAATAAAGCCCAGGTTGGATGAACGTGGGAGGAAGTTGAGCTACTCTTCTCTGAGGCCCAATTTCTTCAACCTGGAGTAAATAGCCCCCTTATTCCTACCCATTTCCCGGCTGATCCGTTTGATCGGCTGTTGCTCTGCGTATCGTTCTTGTAACTCCTGATCTTCAGCTGAGGTCCATTTTTTGTACGCATTGGGATTAGTTTGATTCCGTTCTTTCGGAGATGCGCTGGATTGCTCTTTTTGAGAAAAGCGCCAGTCTGTAAAATCAGGAATATCGTTGCGTTTCTTTTCTTCAGGTTCCTGCATATGGACGGGGAGCAACTCATTCGGCATATTCAGAATCTGTTTTGTCCGTGTTACTCCGACATAGAGTAAATTGATCTCTTCCCCCAATCGCCCTTTGTCCACTCCTGTTTTGTCCGAGGCTCCAATGGTTTCAAGCAGTCGGTCTTCTGAAAGGAAATCTGAAGTAAGCGTGACCTGATCGTATTCCATACCTTTCGCTTTATGAATAGTCGAAAAGATCATATCAGCATTTTCTTTTTGCTCCACTTCCACCTGAGCATTTTTGATTTTTTTGATCAGGTAAGGTAACTCGCCCTGGTACTTTACCACAATATCAATGAGGCCCTTCAAAGAAGAATCTCCTGTTTCTTCCGCATATTCCTTCAATTGGGTCATGCCTTTCATGCCGCGGATAAGATTGTTTCTGATCTGATGCTTTTTACCCTGATGTAGATTGAGGATGTCCCAGATTGACCCGTTTTCATCTGCGTAGGTATAGGTTTCGAAGTTGCCTTCAAAATACAATGACTGTATCTCCTTTTCTTCGATCAATTGATCAATGGCACTGATCAGGATCCCGGAATTCGTCCGGCCGAGGGTTGCCCGACTCGGGCTGATCATTAGCTTGGTTTTACCCAGACCTTTAATTTCGGGGCTTTCCGGATAGTCCAGATGTTGCTTTCTGGCGAGCACATCATTGGCGATATCAGCAATATCCTGAGGAAACCGAAAGCTATTGGTTAGTACCTTTTCTTCGAAATCGACTTCTTCCAATGCGTTGATGGCATAGCGCCAACTGTAAATCTGCTGATTTTGATCCCCTACAATCACCTTCCTGGCGGATTGTTTCAAAAATATGTCGAGCATAACCCCAGAGGCATCCTGCCCCTCATCAAAGAGAATGATATCGTAGTTCAGTTGGGGTTGGGAAAGTTGATATTGCTTTAAGTAGAACTCATGAGTGATGGCATGCTTCCGACGGTGCATTAGCCCAAGAAAATCACGCGTTGATTGGTGAATCAGATCAAAGTACTCCTCGGCAAATTGTTGGTCTTTGCCTACAGGTAAATAAGATAAGTAGGGACAATCCTTCAATTTCATTTCCTGCCCATTGCAAAAACAAGAAGCCATCCTTGCCACATGACTGGCGATTTTCATTTCCGTGATCAGATCACCCATCGAGAATTGTAATAACTCCCTAATATCAAAGGACGTATACCCTTGATGCCTCAGGTCTATTGGACCGGTACTTCTCATCGCGCCATAAGCGAGAGAATGAGCGGTTTCCACGGTCGTATTCCTAAGGCCTTCCGTCTGGAATTTTAGCTTGGCCTCTTCCTTTACAGATTTGTTGAAAACCAGATAAAGGATCCGTTTATCAGGATGTTGCTTGGCATAAGCCAGTAAAGTGGAAGTTTTTCCGGATCCGGCAACAGCATTTACTTTTAGATCCGTATTTGCGTGGATGATGTCGTTTTGTTCTTCTGTGAATTTCATAGCTAGCACTTACAAAACAACACAATATTTTCAATGGATCATGATTTGACCATCTTACAATCTACAGGGCAAAAAAAAAGCAGCCCGATTAGGCTGCTTCTATGATCATTTCTTATGCATTAGAAGAACTTCGAGATGTCATTAAAGATGACAAATACCATCAGTCCAAGGATTAAAACCATGCCCACTTTTTGAGCATTTTCGAGGAATTTATCCGAAGGTTTTCTTCCCGTTACCATTTCCCAGGTCAGAAACATCACGTGTCCACCATCCAGTGCAGGAATAGGTAAGAGATTCATGAAGGCAAGCACCATCGATAACAGACCGGTGATGTTCCAGAAATTCACCCAGTCCCAATCGCCACCGAAGAGTCCTGCTATACCAATAGGACCCGAAAGTGACTTTCTGGGAGAGATATCTCCGGAAAAGATTTTGCCAAAGGCTTTGATATTGACCCAAACCACGCTGAATGCCCGTGTGGTTCCTCTGGAAACAGACTCTCCAAAGGAGAACTCATTTCTTGAATACTCAAGCAGAGAACTAGGAGAAAACCCTAATTTACCTTCTTCATCTACCAGTAAATTTAAATCAACCATCTGACCCTCACGGTCAACCACCATATTTACGGTACCGTTTTTATACGTGGCGAGCATGCCTTCTAATTCATCAAAAAACCGGATGGGTTGGCCTTCTATGCTTCTAATTTGATCCCCGACCTGAAGACCACCTTGAATGGCATTACTTCCTTCGGGAATTCTGCCAACCTCAAATGCTGCCCTGGCGAATATGAAAGGAGTAGCTTCCCGACCTTCTGAAAAGTCATCCAGGAAATTGTTTGGAATATCAATGCGGATTTCCTGACCATCGCGAAGCACAGTATAGTATCCGTTGGTGCCTAGCAATACATCCGGGCTGATCAGGTCACGAAATTTTTCATAATCCTGACCATTGATGTTAATGATTTTATCCCCGGTCTTAAACCCGATCTTTTCACCTAACTCAGCAGCCATGATACCATGCTTGTTGAGTTCTTCTTTGGATAGGTAAGTTTCTCCTTGCGAATAAGTAAGGGCGATGAATACGATGATCCCGGTAATCACATTTACAATGATCCCGCCAAGCATTACGATCAGTCTTTGCCAGGCTGGTTTGGCTCTGAATTCCCAAGGTTCTGGTTCTTCGCTCAGACTTTCTGTGTCCAGTGATTCATCGATCATACCAGAAATTTTCACGAAACCGCCTAAAGGAATAGCACCTATGGAGTATTCTGTTTCACCAAATTTTTTACCCCAGATCTTCGGAGGAAATCCGATAGAGTACTTTTCGACTCGCATGCCGAAGGCTTTGGCTGCTGCCAGGTGGCCCCACTCATGCACGCCTACCAGTATGGATAAACCCAGCAGAAGCTGGACCGTCATTATAATCGTTTCCATTACGCTACTAATTCTCTCGCTTTAATTCTTGTCTCTTTATCTGTATTTACAAAATCTTCCAAAATTGGTTGCCTCACGAAATCAACTTTTTCGAGACATTGCTCGATGATATCGGAGATTTCCAGGAATCCTATCTTGTCCTTTAAAAAACCATCCACGGCAATTTCGTTGGCCGCATTCAGGATGCAAGGTTTATTTCCACCCAATTTAATGGCTTCATAAGCCAAAGCCAGGTTTCTGAACGTGGACGTATCTGGCTTCTCAAAAGTCAGCGAAGGATAGTCCATGAAGTCGAACCTGGGGAAATCGGATTTCAGCCGCTCCGGATAGCTCAAGGCGAACTGAATAGGAATACGCATATCAGGTAGTCCAAGTTGTGCTTTAATGGATGCATCTTCAAATTGGACCATTGAGTGGATAATGGATTGGGGGTGAACGACTACCTCAATCTTATCCAGGCCAATACCAAACAGCCATTTGGCCTCGATTACTTCCAGTCCTTTATTCATCAAACTGGCCGAATCGATGGTGATTTTGGCTCCCATATCCCAGTTAGGATGCTTCAACGCCTGTGCCTTGGTCACTGAAAGTAATTCATCCCTGCTTTTGCCCCGGAAAGGCCCGCCTGAGGCCGTAAGGATAAGTTTTTCAATCGGATTGTGGAATTCTCCCACCAGACACTGGAATATGGCAGAGTGCTCCGAATCCACAGGAAGAATATTGACTCCTTTTTCCTGAGCGAGTCGGGTCACTAATTCCCCGGCGACCACCAATGTTTCCTTATTGGCCAGGGCGATGGGTTTACCTGCCTCGATGGCAGCAATGGTCGGTTTCAGTCCGGAATATCCTACGAGTGCGGTCAATACGATATCAACCGTGTCCATTTGCACTACATTGTTGAGGGCATTGTCGCCAGCGTATACTTTGATGTCCAGGGGATCCAACGCAGAAAAAACTTTGTCGTAGAGGGCATCATTGCCAATGACCACTACATTCGGTTTGAATTGACCAGCCTGTTGGATCAGTAGATCAGCGTTGTTGTTAGCCGTGAGTACTTCCACAGCAAACCGGTCCGTGTGTTGTGCAACAACTTCCAGGGTTTGGGTGCCGATGGAACCAGTGGATCCTAAGATTGCAATACGTTTTGTGGGCTTTTCCAAGGTCTTATTTCAGGGAATGTTGGGTCAACTGATCGGCGATTTTTCTGTCGTTCGACAGACGGGGAACTTTGTTTTGCCCTCCCAGTTTTCCAATGGATTTCATGTAGTCGATAAAAGCATTTTTTTGCAACCTAATGATCTTAAGCTCTTCCAGAATGGCCCCACTGATCAGATCATCATAATAGGAGTTGAGCTTACGAAGCTGCAAATCTAAACTTTTTGCGAAAGAGGACAGATCTTTTGGTTCATTCGCAAACTCAATGTACCATTCATGGCTGGGCAAGCCTCCATCGGGGGTCACATTTGGAGCGACAGTAAATTCTACCAATTCGGTCCCTGGTTGTTCCTCACAAGCAAGTTTCATTGCTTTTTCAACTTCTTCGCCGATAACATGTTCACCAAAAGCTGAAATAAAGTGTTTGATCCGTCCGGTAACCAGCAACCGATGCGGTGATTTGCTGACAAATTTCACCGTGTCACCAATAGAATAACCCCATAGTCCGGCGTTGCTGTTGATAATTACGGCATAGTTCACACCGATCTCCACTTCATCAATGGTATAGCGAGGCGGGTTATCTTCAAAATACTTGTCAGCTGGAACGAATTCGAAAAAGATGCCACTATTGGCCAGTAAAAGCAGGCCCTCGGCATTTTGTGAATCCTGATAGGCGATGAAACCTTCTGAGGCCGGATAAGTCTCTATGGAATCAATCGTTTTACCTATTGTTTCGAAAAGTTTTTTACGATAAGGTTCGAAATTGACACCTCCGTATACAAACAGTGAGAAATTGGGGAATATGTCTTTTACCGGAACCCCTTTCTTTTCTACCAATCGATCAAAATACATCTGCACCCAGGGTGGAATGCCGGAAATTAGTGACATGTCCTGATCGATAGTCTCATCGACAATGGTATCTACCTTCTCTTCCCAATCCTCAATACAGTTGGTTTCGTAGGAGGGCATCTGATTGGTCCTTAGGTAGGAAGGGACGTGGTGATTGACAATGCCTGATAGTCGACCTGTGTATATGCCAGCATTTTTGTCCATTGTCGGGCTTCCGGAAAGGAAGATCAACTTGCGATCCAGGAAATCGGACTTTCCGGATTCGTGAACATAAGACAGCAGGGCATTGCGCGCACTATTGATGTGGTTGGGAATGGAGTCTTTCGTGATTGGGATGTATTTCGTACCACTGGTAGTCCCTGAGGTTTTGGCGAAATATGTAGGTTTCCCTTTCCAGAGTACATCTGACTTTCCATCAAGGATTTGCTGGACATAAGGCGATAAAGCTTCATAATCCCTGATCGGGACCTGTTTTTTGAAGTCTTCGTGATTTTTGATGTCACCAAAACCATGCTCCTTTCCGAAGGTGGTTGTTCCCCCGACTTTGATCAGGTGTTCGAAGATGTCTTTTTGATACCTCCCTGGTTCGTGCGACCATTTCTTTTGGTCTTTCACTATTAGTGAGGCAAATGGCTTGCTTAGAATTGCTCGGATTCCCATATTTAGGTTAAGCGTTGCACAAAATTACTTGTACAGGGCCAACAATATTGAAACAATTTTTTCACTTTGTAGTAAATAACTTCCGAAATAAAAGATCAAGAGGATGAAACGAGCATTGCTTACAGCGATTATTGGTTTTTCAACAGGTTTTTTGGGACTGATTGTAGGAGCTGAATGGTACAAATCGGAGATCATATCGGAGATTGAGCAAGAAACTCCGGCTCAGTTCTCGAATTATAGAACGGCTACGGATGAACCGGTCATTTCAACATCTGAAATGTTGGCAGATACCAGCTTGTTCAGAGAAGACTTTGTCGAAGCTTCTTTTTCCAGTACCAATAGCGTGGTATTTATACAGACATCTACCGAATATGAGTACCTGGGCCGCAGTATTTTTGATTGGTTTTTTGAGCCCAGAAGTCAACAGAAAGTGAGTTCTGGTTCTGGGGTGATCTTTTCAGCCGATGGATACATCGTGACCAATAACCACGTAATTGAAGACGCGGACGTCATTCGGGTAACGGTGGGTAAGAAAATCTATGATGCGGAATTGATCGGTACGGATCCTTCTACGGATTTGGCGGTGATCAAAGTGGAGGACACCAACATGCCTGCCATTGCTCTTGGCAAGTCAAAAAATGTGAACGTGGGCGAGTGGGTACTTGCCGTTGGTAATCCTTTTAACCTGACGTCTACTGTTACTGCCGGAATTGTTTCTGCTAAAGGAAGAAATATCAACATCCTTCGAGACCGATTTCCCATCGAATCTTTCATTCAAACAGATGCAGCGATCAATCCTGGAAATAGTGGCGGTGCTCTAGTCAATAAAAAGGGAGAGTTGATTGGTATCAATACAGCCATTTTATCCAGAACAGGATCTTACGCGGGTTATGGATTTGCGGTTCCGGTGGATATTGTCAAAAAAGTGTATACCGATTTGGTGAAATATGGTCAGGTGCAGAAAGCCCTCACCGGAGCGGAGTTTCTGGATATAGATAGTGAGATTGCTGATCGGTTAGAGTTACAAAGTCTACAAGGGGTACTGATTACCGCCGTGGCTCGCAACAGTGCCTCGGAAGAGGCGGGACTTGAAAAAGGGGATGTGATTTTACGTGCTAATGGCCAACGTGTAGATTCAAAAGCTAACCTGGAAGAGTACCTGGCCGGATTGTATCCTGGTGATGAGATCGATCTGGTGGTGCGTCGTGATGACCGAACCGTGAATAAGACCATTACGCTGACCAACAGAGAAGGTACCACTGAAATCCTGCGGAGGGTCACGTACTATTCGGAGGACCTTCAGGCCACATTTGAAGCATTACCTAGAGTAGATAGGGATGCTTACGGAGTAGCCGGAGGAGTAAAAGTGATTGAATTTGACCGAAGAGGCTTCTTTGCCAGGCTTGACATTCCGGAGGGGTTCATCATTACCTCAATCAACGGACGTTCCATGGATACCCCGGAAGAGCTTTCTGAGTTGTTGTCACGCATTCGAGGCAGGGTAACCATTGTAGGGATCGACCGAAACGGAAGGCAGGTTTATTATCCTTATAGATTTTGATGCCTGGCTTTTTTAAACTATCGTTTGTCTTCTCAAATGGATAATAACCACTAGCCCTAAAAAGTCATCAAAATCCCCCTTTTCAAAGGGGGTGGCCGAAGGTCGGGGGATTTGAGCCCTTTCACACGATATTAAAGCCCCGTATTCAAAATATTGTTGAAGATCTGAGCCGTTGTTGGTCTTATGACCAACAACATACTGTACGAGCTTTTGTGATTGGATAACAATGCTCATCGGTGATAACACCGACGAGGACTAAAATGCCATATCTAGACTGTTCCGATCAATATTGCTAAAAATCCCCCTTTCTAATGGGGCCCAGGGGGATTGATCAATAGTTCTACGCAACGTTCGAGCTTCTCAATCGATCTATCTAAATCCTCGTATTCAAAATATTGTTGAAGATCTGAGCCGTTGTTGGTCTTTTGACCAACAACATACTGTACGAGCTTTTGTGATTGGATAACAATGCTCGTTGGTGATAACACCAAAGAGGGCTAAAATGCCATATCTAGACGGTTCCGATCGATATTGCTAAAAATCCCCCTTTCTAAAGGGGGCCAGGGGGATTGATCAATAGTTCTACGCAACGTTCGAGCTTCTCAATCGATCTATCTATAGCCTCGTATTCAAAATATTGTTGAAGATCGACCCAAACGTGTAGTTGATACCCGTTCCAATAAACAAGTCATAGCTCTTGGCAATGGCCCGTTGCTGTAGGATGACATCTTCCAGTGAGGCTTCACCTTTGGGTAAGTTGATCTGATCGCGAATGATGTTGAACTCGGCATTCAACTGAACTGTGAGTCCCTTCCAAACCCGTACAGAAGCAGAGTTATCGACCGAAAGCCGGTTTCTTTTGAAATTGTGCAGGAAATGAGATCCCCGAATAGTGGAAAAGAAATTACCCCAGTTGCGTCGGAATCGAATTTCTACGGCGAGCGACTGACTGCCGAAAGAATCCTCAAGTCGGTCAAAGATTGTAGGATCCTGATATTCCTGCCAGTTCATACCTACCCGATAAGCAATGGTCATCTCTCTGGTAAGCACTTCCTGATAATCAAAGAAATTGTATTCCAGGGCGAATGATGTATTGATTCGACTGTTCAGGTTGTCTGCTGTATTTGAGAAAAAACTACTAAAAACTCCCGCTGACCAATGATTGGATAGACTTTTGACCACACTGCCACCGATAAATTCATTTTCCACACGACTACTAAAGGGTTCCTGTCCTTCTTCTGAAATTTTAAGGATATTTCGACGGAATCTGCCATCTAATCGTACCCGCCAGTTTTCAGTTACTTTATCGCCATCAAATCGCAGGGTAACTGACGATTGTTTTCGGGTATCTTGTTCATTTAAATTGAACCTTCCGGCTATGCTAAAGATCCAGTTTCTCCATTTGTCCACCTCTTCTTCCGGGGCATGGCTATTGGATGAGTCTGGAGCTATTTCGAGGGTCAATGCGTCAGACATGCGGTGCAACAAGTAGGGAGCCAGAGCAATCCGCAATACATGGACCAGTTCCTCATTCTGTTCCTGTGAAGTTTGAGTACGTGATATGGGATGTTCAAAATGGTTATTGATGCCTTCAAACTCATTGATCCCCTGCAGCGAGATGTTGAATAGCCTTGATGCGGGAGTAAATGTCTGGTTGATCAGCACGTAGACGTCCGCTAACGCCTGGTCCCGGACATGAGAGACACTTCTGATATTTTGACGGATGAAATTGTTGTTGCAACCACGACAATCAAATTGCACTTTGATGAGTTCCTGAGCATCGGTTTTCTGACTGAGAACCTGACCAAAACATAAAACAAGAAAGAAAAAAGTTGTGAAACGAAAACTCATAGACTCGAAATTAGAATCAAGTCTTCTGGGAGTAAGTGCCGGGATTTACAAGAGGTCGTATTACTATAGGATGGGTTGTAAAATTGGAATTATGCAAGTGTGTAGGTGCACACAAGCTTTAACTGAAGATTAAATGTCATGTTGAAAAGCAGCCTTCAAGTCAACCTCAATGTTATGCTGACGAAGTGGACATTTATAGTATACTTACGCCAATCCAATAGCTACTGACTTGAACAGACACCACAAAGCAGTACCGACTTCAATATTTAGTCGCTTTAGTGAATCGTGAGTTATTTCTACCAACAATGGGAAGCCAACATCTACAATGCAGATCAAAGCATTATTACGCGGAATAAGTTGTACTACCTTTCCAGGTAATTGATTCTGTGTAGTCACCTGATCGATTTTTTTCAGGGATAATGAAATATCATCCGCATTGATAAACACCCTAACCGGGTCATTACCATTTGAGTCTGTTCGCTGGCATTTGACCAAAACAGAACGATCTTCATTTTCCCATTTTAAGACCTTGAGGTCTTCTGGTTTATTGGTGATTACGGGCTGCATTTCTATGCAATTGACCAAAGGGCGATTCCCGAAAATTGCCTGTGTCTCAGGCTGCCGGACCAGGTCGATGAAATTGCCATGTCCCATACACTGACCATTTTGGAGGCAAAGTAGGTTGGATGATAGTTTCAATAACTCTGATAGGTCGTGACTAACCACCAATAGGGGAATTTCGATACGCTTATGGACTTGATAGATAAAAGGTAAAATCTGATCCCGAAGCTGAACGTCCAATGCTGAGAAAGGCTCATCAAGCAATAACAAATCCGGTGAAAACAGCAAGGCACGGCCTATGGCTACGCGTTGTTGCTCACCCCCGGAAAGCTGACCAGGTTTCGAGGAGAGTAGTTTTTGGAGGTTTAATAAGTCAATAACTTCTTCAAAAGAAATCGGGCTTTTCTTCGATGGTTTGATCCCATATTTTAGGTTTTGTTGTAGGCTTAAATGAGGAAAAAGCCTGCCCTCCTGAAACACGTATCCGACATTTCTCTTCGAAATGGGTACATTGATGTGTTGACCGGCATCAAATAGCGTACGACCGTTCACTTCGACGAAACCCATATCCGGATTGTCAATTCCCGCGATGATGTTTAACAAGGTCGTTTTCCCTGATCCACTGGGCCCATAGATGCCCGTGATCCCCTGCGTAAAATCTGCTTTCATTTGAGTTTGGAAACTCCCCCGTTTCATTTGGTAATCAACTCTAACCATGGAATTTCATTTTCTTGACCGACCATTCAGAGAGAATCATGGCAATAAATGAGATAGCCACGGCTATAGCAACCAGTATAAAAGTAGATTGTTCTTCCCCTGGTACCTGCATCTTGGAATAGATGGCAAGTGGTAGCGTTTGTGTTTCGCCGGGAATATTACCGGCAAAGGAGATGGTGGCACCAAACTCACCCAGCGAGCGGGCAAAAGCAAGGACGGTACCGGAAACAATGCCAGGAGCGGCTAGAGGGATCGTGATTTTGTATAAGGTCTTAAAATGACTGGCTCCCAGTAAATGAGAAGCCTGCTCCAATTTGGGATCTACCAATTCCATAGCGGTCCTAATGGATCGTACCATTAAAGGAAAAGCAACTACGATGGAAGCCAACACTGCTGCTGGAAAAGCAAATGCCAATCGAATGCCGAAGGTTGCTAATAACCAGTTTCCAATGACGCCTTTAGTGCCAAATACCAATAGTAATAAATAACCGGTAGCGACGGGTGGCATGACCAGGGGAAGATGGATGATGCTTTCTAAGACAGGTTTTCCAATAAATTGCTTTCTGGCCATGAAGAAAGCCAGGAGTATAGCAAATGGCAGAGATATCAGCGTGCTGATCAGTCCAACCTTTACGGACAGGTAAATGGCTTGATATGTAGACTCACTAAAGGTCAATGGTTGCTAAAGGTAAATCCATGTGTTTTCCAAACACCGATGGCTTCAGGTGAATTCAGGAAATTCAGAAAATCACTCGTTATGGTATTATCACTACAAATTCCTGCAAAATAGTTAATGGGCCCGTACGTTTCGGTGGGAATGTTCGCGATGATCTTGACCTTTTCAGATTTTTCTGCATCGGTTTTGTAAACGATGCCCAGATCTGCTTCTCCGAACTCTACTGCCACAAGGGTTGAACGGGCGTCTTTGGTTTGAAGCGTTTGTTGAGGGACGGGTCGCCAATTCAATGTTTCCATAGCCTGCCTGGCATATTGCCCTACCGGAACGTGTTGGGGATCACCCATTGCTAATTTGACTTTGGATAACAAATCATTCCATTGATCAGTATTGGAGAGGTTTACGGATTTGATCATGCTGTTTGCAGGAACGATCAACACGAGCTGGTTTTTTGCTGGTAAGGTCTGTTCGCCTTTAAGAAGCTTCTCATCCCGGAGAAATGACATCCACTGTTGATGGGCAGAAATGAAAATATCCGCAGAAGCCCCTTGGGCGATTTGCCTGGCCAGCGTACCACTGGATGCGGTATTGACAAGGACGTGAACACCTTTTTCTTCTTCAAAAACACTTGCCATTTCGGTCACAGCAGGACTTAAACTGGCAGCTACAAATACCCGGATTTCAGCTTTTTCAGTAACCGGTGCACAGGCTTTACAAATGATAAAGACATAAAGGATCCAAAAAATCCTATTCATCTTGCCAAGATAAGCAGAAGAGCGTACCCGCGAAATAGTAGGGAAAATCCTATGCAGTTCGCATTTTGAGCTTCTTTTTAAGCTCATCAATGGAATAACGGAATTTGGCATTGGTGTCCATCATGTCATTAACGGACTGTACGGCATGAATGACCGTGCTATGGTCTCGACCACCAAAATGATATCCAATCGATTTTAGTGAATGGTTGGTATAATCTTTCGAGAAATACATGGCCACTTGTCGGGCAATCACGATTTCACGCTTTCGGGTTTTCGCTTTCAGGTCATCCTGATCTACTTTGAAGTAGTCAGATACAGTTTTCTGGATGTAGTCTATCCCTACTTCTGAATCAATGTCGGTGACGATGTTCTTGAGGGTTTGTTTGGCCAATTCCAGATCGATCTGATCTTTCGTCAGTGAAGCGTGTGCAATCAGGGAAATAATCACACCTTCGAGTTCCCGAATATTCGTATCTACTGAATAGGCAAGGTACTCCACTACCTGGTCAGGAATTCGAATGCCATCAGCCTGAAGTTTTTTCAGGATGATTGCCATGCGCGTTTCGAAATCAGGCTGTTGTAGATCGGTAGTCAATCCCCACTTGAATCGCGAGACCAGTCTTTCTTGCAAACCTTGCAGATCGCGAGGTGCACAATCACTGGTCATAATGATCTGCTTGCCACTTTGGTGCAGGTGATTGAAAATATGGAAGAAAATCTCCTGTGTCTTTTCTTTCTCTTTCAGGAATTGAACATCATCCAAAATGAGTACATCCACATTTCTGTAATAAGCGATGAACTCTTGAATGCTATTGTTTTTTAACGCATCGATGAATTGCGTTGTAAATTTCTCGGAAGCCACATAGAAAACATATTTATCAGGATGATTCCTCTTAATTTCATTCCCTATGGCTTGTACAAGATGTGTTTTACCCAATCCGACGCCACCGTAGATCATCAGTGGGTTGAAAGAGGTAACACCTGGTTTCTTGGCAACGGCATATCCAGCAGATCTGGCCAGTCGATTGCAATCTCCTTCTATGAAATTTTCAAAAAGATAGGTGGGATTCAAGTTGGAATCCGAGGCAAGTTCCTGAATGAACTGGGGATTCTTATATTGATCAAATCCGTTTACACGGGCTTTATTCTGACTATTTACAACTCCGGAGACGTTTACGGTGTACGGTTGAACCATCTCATCACCTCGATCTACCACAACAGAATATTCCAATCGGCCTTCTGGACCGATTTCAGCCTGAATCGCTTGCTTTAATAAGTGTACGTAGTTTTCTTCTAACCATTCGTAGAAAAACTGGCTGGGCACCTGAATGGTCAAAACATTGTTTTCCAGCTTGATGGGCTGAATAGGCAAAAACCAAGTCTTATAACTTTGAGCAGGAATGCGCTGCTGAATGAATTGGAGGCATTTTTCCCAGGTTTTTGTGTACATGGACAAGCGTCTTTCGGCGGTCTCTTGAGTGTTTATTTCCCTCACTTAACTTTAAGGGGACATCAAAATTGTTGCAAACTTTTTTAAGAAAAAAATTGTTTTCCTATTGACTTTTTCGAAAACTCATTTCACACGTGTTTTGCCGATTTTCCGTTGAAAATTCTTCGAAAAATGCAATTCGCTTTTTTTCGGCGTTTGAACTATATCAAGATTGTTTTTAACAAAGCGCTAATTTTACCATAACATTCATTAACCCGTTTCACTAATGCCTGATTTTGAGGAATTTAATAAAGTCGATAATGACGGTTGGGTCGCGAAGGCTACGGCCGATATTAAAGGAGCATCCCTGGAAGAATCCTTGAATTGGTCCATAGATCATTACTTAAATGCGTTTGGTTACTACGATCAGCGTTCCCGGGAGCACGCTCAATATTTAACGCACTTTTTTCAACAACGGGAAGCAAAACGTTGGCAGTTGCTGGAACCGGTAGAGGTCAGACCTGCAGAAGAAAGTAAGGCGAATCATGAAGCTCTTCAGGCGTTGAAGGCCGGAGTGGATGGCGTGTTTTTCAAATTAGCTGATTCCTCAATTGATGTAAGTAAGGTTGTTAACGGAATTCAGTCGCAATACTGTTCCATTTCATTCTCAGGAATAAACAGCGAACAGTACCAAAGCTTTCTTAAAAGCACAGAAGTAGATAAAAATGAATTGTCGGGATTTGTGTTTGGGAATGAAACGGTTGCGGCTCCTTCAGCAGGAGTGAGGACTTCTGGAATAGACACGAAAACATTCAACACCGCAAGTCTTGTTGACCACACAGCCAGTGTGCTTGGCGCATTATTGGCGGGAGATCAGGATTTCAGGAATACAACACTGATCATACATCCCTCTCACAAGTTTTATGCGGAACTAGTTCGGGTCAGATCGTTGATCTTTTTGGGACAAGCCATACAGCGTTGGAGGAATCAATCTGGTGAATTTTCGTTAGTTGCGTTTCCTGAGTCTACGGGACAAGCTGAAAACGATCTATTGAGCCTTACAACATCGGGTTTAGCGGCGATACTGGGTGGTGTGGACGCCATTGGCTTTACCATACATCCGTTCAAGTCTACGGAATTTGATAGCAGGATTGCTAGAAATATTGGAAACCTGCTGCGATATGAATCTCGACTGGAAGAAATAGCAGATGCCAGCGCCGGTTCTTATGCGCTGGATCATCTCACGGATAAATTTTGTAGGGGCGTTTGGGGAGTAATGCGTAGTGCTGAGGGTAATCTTCCTGATTATGATGCTTTGATCGCTCCTTTTAATGAAAGGCTTCCGGAACCGAAGCCCTACAAACATGAAGGTTATTCGGCTGGTATCCCGCCTTACCTCAGGGGACCTTACAGTACCATGTACACACTTCGGCCCTGGACGATCAGACAGTATGCGGGATTTTCTACTGCGGAGGAGTCCAATGCATTTTATCGAAGAAACCTGGCGGCGGGTCAGAAAGGACTATCTGTGGCCTTTGATCTGGCCACGCATAGAGGTTATGATAGTGATCACCCCAGGGTAAAAGGTGATGTGGGTAAAGCGGGAGTTGCCATTGATTCCATTCTGGATATGAAGACTCTTTTCGATGGTATTCCCCTGGATAAAATGTCTGTTTCAATGACCATGAATGGTGCAGTGATACCCATCATGGCATTTTATATTGTTGCGGCAGAAGAACAGGGCGTTTCACCTGATCAATTGGCGGGTACGATCCAAAATGATATCCTCAAGGAGTTCATGGTGCGCAACACCTATATTTATCCACCAGCTCACTCCATGCGCATTGTGGGAGATATATTTAAATACACCTCCACACACATGCCCAAATTCAATTCGATCAGTA
This sequence comes from Cyclobacteriaceae bacterium, assembly GCA_965229785.1. Lineage (GTDB taxonomy): Bacteria > Bacteroidota > Bacteroidia > Cytophagales > Cyclobacteriaceae > JAWPMT01. The sequence goes on along the minus strand of CBDDJS010000001.1, from coordinate 4,428,963 downwards.
TCAGCGGCTACCATATGCACGAGGCAGGTGCCACGGCCGAAATTGAATTGGCTTTTACGCTGGCGGATGGCGTAGAATACATTCGACAGGGCTTGGATGCCGGAATCGATATCGATGCCTTTGCTCCACGACTATCATTCTTCTGGGGTATTGGGATGGATTTGCTGACAGAGATAGCCAAAATGCGTGCAGGTCGGGTATTGTGGGCGAAATTGGTAAAGCAGTTCAATCCGAAGAACCCAAAATCACTGGCCCTAAGAACGCATAGCCAAACTTCGGGGTACAGTTTAACAGCCCAGGATCCCTATAATAACGTTGCCAGAACATGTATCGAAGCAATGGCTGCTGTTTTTGGACACACCCAAAGTCTACATACGAATGCTTTAGATGAAGCCATCGCGCTACCTACGGATTATTCGGCTAAAATAGCCCGTGATACACAGATTTTCCTGCAAAAGGAAACCTATATCACCAGAGTCATTGATCCATGGGGCGGTTCACTGGAAGTGGAAAAAAGGACTCATGAACTCATTGAAAAAGCCTGGGAGATCTTGCAAGAGGTGGAAGCCATGGGGGGTATGGCCAAAGCCATTGAGCAGGGGTATCCAAAAATGAAGATCGAAGAAGCAGCGGCCATAAAACAGGCGCGTATTGATACCGGTAAGGAGACCATCGTCGGCGTGAATAATTTCCAGACGGACGACAAAACGGAAATTGATCTTCTGGAAGTCGATAATCAGAAAGTACTGAACAATCAGGTTGAACGACTTGCCGCATTAAAAGCTGAAAGAGATAATGCCGCAGTGGAAAAAGCGCTACAAACGTTGGAAGTATGCGCCAGGACCGGGGAAGGGAATTTATTGGCGCTGGCAGTGGAAGCTGCTCGTCACAGAGCGACACTGGGCGAGATTTCAATGGCCATGGAAAAAAGTTTTGACCGATATAAAGCGAACACAAAAACCATAAGCGGTGTGTATTCTTCAGAGATCAAGCAGAATGAAACGTTTCTCAAAGCCCGGGAATTAGCTGACGAGTTTGAGGAATACGATGGTCGGCGACCGAGGATCATGATCGCCAAAATGGGGCAGGATGGTCACGATCGAGGTGCGAAAGTTATCGCTACCAGTTTTGCCGACTTAGGTTTTGATGTGGATGTTGGACCATTATTTCAAACACCGGCAGAAGTGGCCATGCAAGCTGCTGAAAATGACGTGCATTTGATCGGTGCTTCCTCCCTGGCTGCAGGACACAAGACACTGGTTCCTGAACTTATTGAGGAACTGGGGAAAATTGGAAGACCTGATATTGCCGTTGTTGCCGGTGGAATTATCCCGGAAAGTGACCACCAATTCTTAAAAGACAAAGGGGTTCTGGCAATTTTTGGTCCGGGAACGGTCATTGCGGCGGCAGCCATTGAGATTCTCGAGAATCTGATGGAATAATATCAGAAAAGTCCATATTTTTATAAAAATAATCCGCTTTTAATCATGTCGAGCTTCGCCAAATGCTTGCTGATTGCCTTTTTTGTAATCGGCTCGTTACCCCTATCTGCTCAAAAATGGGAAAAATCTTTCGCCAAACTGGATGCCTATTATGCTTACGGTGACTATGCCAAAGCCAAAAAAGGCATAACAAAAATTGAAAAGAAGGTCCGGAAGAAATTAGGTGATAATAGCCCGGTGTTGGCGAATGCCTTGATCCGAAAAGCACAGTATAACCTGGGACTTGGTTTGCTAATCGAAGTAGAATCGGGGGTAGAAGAAGCGATTACTCTGAGTGAGTCGGTCAATGCCGAAAACCCCGCAGAACATGCCTTTCTACTAAAAGAAGCCGCAAAAATATTGGTGGCTTATGGCAATTACCGTAGAGCTGGTGAGTATTTGGCTGCTTCGAGGAACGTCGTAGCAGAAACCGGTGACGTGCCGGAAAATTTTTCAGCAGAACTGGATGTGATCATGGCTCAGGTATTGACCGGTAAAGGTTATTACCGAAAGGCCATTACTGTCGTAGATAGCCTGACCGGCTTTTTTCAGGACCGGGTTTTGCGCGCCGGTAAAAAGGAGAATGAACCTCGTGAAGCTTTTGCTGGAATATTGATTGCCAAGGCCAATGCCTTACGGAAAATGGGGGATTACTTAAGATCAGATTCTGCCTTTGTTTACAATGAGCAGTGGATTGAGAGGGAATTGGGTAAGACACACATTTTGTACGCCGAGAACCAGTACCTCAACACAAAGTTGCTGGAAGAAAATGGTTTGAGTGTGGAAGCACAAGCTAAGCGGTACGAAGATATCTACCTGAAAGCAGGTCGCAAGTATGCCAATTCCCAGCAGTTGCTGATGGCCATTCGGGAGAGTCTGATGAAAGCGTACTTCGAAAATGGCAATTCGAGCAAGATCAAGGTGGTATCTGCCGAATTCAAGAAGACGATTTCGAAGGATTATCCTCGTGCCAGCATCTATCGATTGGCTGATGACCTTATTCGCTTGAATTATAGCCTGATTAATGAAGATGTAGAATTCCTGGAAGATAGACTCAATAGCTTGTTAGGCGAATCGAGCATTCCGAAAAACCATGCCTACCGCATTCAATTGCTAGAACTGACCAATCAGGTGGCTTTGTTAAAAGGCGCTGTAAAGAACACTGAAACGTATCTGAATGAAGTATTGCAGATCAAGTGGTATTTGTATGGTGCAGAATCCCCGGAATATCACCTGACTAAAATTGACATTGCGAACTATTGGATCGACTATTCAGACAAGTTCGAAGAAGCTAAAGCGGCTTATGAAGAAAGCTTTGAACAAATCGTACGGCCGGAGATCATGGAAGGGCACGTGGCATACCTGGATATTTTGAATCACCTGGCGACCTACTATCAAGAGACTGATGACTACCGAAAAGCCAGCGAAATTCTGGATGAGGCCTTATTGACATCCCGGAAAAAATACGATAACAAAGACATTGCTTATGGCAATGAACTCAAGAAAATAGCTGGACTTCAGATCAAAATAGGGGTCTATGAAAAAGCGGAGGAGAACATCAATACAGCGCTGCAAATTTTTGATGATTTGAAAACCCGGGAAGCCAAAACAGCGGAATCACTCGCGTTGATCACCCAAGCCAAACTATTTGCGATCAAGGGACTCTACGATGAGGCCGAAGACAACCTTGATAAATCTTATAAACTTCAGGAAGATGGCGCGTTGACGGTTGAAACGGCAGTGACTTCCTATGTGGACCTTGCCGGACTTTACATCAAACTCGGAAGACTCAGTGAAGCTGATGAGATTTTGGAGCATACCCTGCAGGAACGCGAGTCGCAATTTGGTGCCAATAGCCGCCAATTGAATGAGCCCTTGGTACTTCGATCAGAACTGTTGCTGACACAGGGAGACTATACCGCAGCTGAAAATTTGGGTCGGCGTGCCAACAGTTTATCTCGCGCCATTTTTGGAGATGAATCGACGAAAGTTGTTCCTTCAATGATACGACTGGCGGAAGTGTACAGCACCATTGGAGATTATGACAAAGCGGAGGTTTTGCTGGTGAACGCTATTGCCATCCAAAAGATGCAATTTGGTTCGGAGCATGTGGATGTGGCTAAATCCATTTCCGAGCTGGCGTTGGTGAAGTACTATCAGGGAGCTCCTCTTGATGAGGTTCAGGACTTATTTACCCAGGCAGAAAGAATCATTGGTGCAAGATTGGGTGCGTCTAACCCTACTTATGCGGAAATCCTCAAGAATCTGGCGATAGTGAATATCGCAGCGGAGCAATACAATATTGCGTTTAGCTATCTGGATGATGCCGGACGCATCTGGAATTCAAAAATAGGACGTAGAAACAACATCAATGCGGCAACGATCAATATGCTAAAAGGCGATATCTACTATCGTCAGAAGCGCTACAATCGAGCTGAGCGATTTTATGAGGATGCTAAAAAGCAATTTGAGAAATTCTTTAGTGACAGTCATCCTGAGTTTGTAAAGGTGCAGTCCAAATTGTCCAAGACCTACTTCATGCAAGGAGACTGGAGAAAGTCGCAGCAGCAGATGGAGTCTGTTTTGGAAAATTATAAAGATTTTATCGCGAATTATTTTCCGGCACTTTCCGAACGGGAAAAGACCAAGTTTTGGAATACCATCAAGACGGATTATGAGTTTTACAATACACTGGTTGTAAGTAAAAATCGTAACAGCAAGTACCTCGGTGAATTATTCAATAATGCCTTGCTTACCAAAGCCTTGTTATTGAATTCATCGATCAAGATCAGGCAGCGCATTAACAATAGTGGAGATGAAGAATTGAAGCAGGCCTACGCTACTTGGGTAAGTAAAAAGGAAATGTTGACGGCAGCACTTTCTATGGGCCCGCAACAACTAGCTGAAAATGGGATCAATCAGTCGGCACTGAACAATGAGGTGGAGTTGCTGGAAAAAGAACTAAGCTTAAAATCTGAAATTTTTGGCCAGGGACTCGAAAGTAAGCCGATCACCTGGAAGAATGTTAAATCCGCATTGAAAGAGCAGGAAGTGGCCATGGAGATGGTTCGCTTCCGGGTATTTGATCATACGTTCACGGACTCTGTGATGTATGCCTTGCTCTATGTGACGGGTGAAAAACGATCCAACCCCAAAGCCATTTTATTACCCAATGGAGCGGATCTGGAGCAGAAATACCTGAAATATTACCGAAACAGTATCAAGTTCAAATTGAAAGACAAATTCTCCTATGAACAGTTCTGGGCACCCATTCAGAATGAGTTAGGAACAATTTCCAGGTTGTATTTATCTCCTGATGGTGTTTACAACCAAATTAATGTAGAGGCCATTCCTACTCCGGATGGCAGATACGTTTTAGACAACTCTAATATCGTCTTGTTGAGCAATACCAAAGACCTTTATTTGCAACAGCCGGATGATGACGATATCGCAGTGACGCAACCTCAGAATCAAGTGGCCATGCTTTTTGGGAATCCTAAGTTTTATGTAGATACGCAACCAGGAAAGCCCACGGTCAATTCAGGCTTAACCCGGGCCACTGCCGAGGTGATCAGTGAATTGCCAGGGACCAAGAAAGAGATTGTGGAGCTGAAAGAATACCTGGGCGATCGCGGATGGGAAATCAACGATTATACTGAGTTAAACGCCAGCGAGCCAGCTATTAAGGCCATTAATAATCCAAGGATCTTCCACATCGCAACACATGGTTTCTTTCAGAGCGAAACGGCAACTGCCAGTGTACTGGACAATGAATTGAGAGCCAATGCGGCTTATGACAACCCATTGTTGAAAACCGGTTTGCTGCTTTCTGGTGCCGGAGATATCCTAAACGAGACGAAGTTCAATTACAACATTGATAATGGGATCTTGACGGCCTATGAGGCCATGAATTTGAATCTGGACCAAACGGACCTGGTCGTTCTTTCCGCCTGTGAAACCGGACTAGGTGAAATCGAGGCAGGTGAGGGAGTTTATGGATTACAGCGGGCCTTTTTGGTTGCCGGAGCGAATACGATCATTATGAGTTTGTTCAAAGTGGCTGATGATGCCACTCAGCAATTGATGGTGAAGTTTTACCGAAAATGGATCGAAAGCGGAGACAAAAGACAGGCGTTCATAGATGCGAAAAAAGAGATTAGAAATGAATTTGGCAACCCGTTGTACTGGGGACCTTTTATCATGATTGGATTGGATTGATGTGGTGTAACTTCACAGGCAATCGTATAATTATTTTACTACCGAACGAAAACAAAATTGACCGACATGCTTAAACCCAAAATTCTTTGCCTGATACTATTGATCGGGACTAGCTTTTCATCAATAGCTCAGACGTTTGCGCCAGCTTTTAATGGCGTCAGTAAGAAAAAAACGACCTACATCACCCTGAAAAATGGTGAGGAGAAAGAGGTGATCATCAAGAAGCTGTTCTTCAAAAAAGGTCTGATTGATGACTTAAAGGTCGTGGAAGCAGGGAGTGAAGCTAAGACCAAGATCAACCCGGAAGATATCGATTTTATGTACGTGCCACCAAGTGCATTTGCCAAATTGACTCAGACGTTAGAGGCAGCAAATGACCTTACCAGGATACAGGATGGCGAACTATCCTCAGAACACTTAGATAATGGGTACTTGTACATGGAGTCATCCAATGTTCAGATCAAGAAGGGTAAGACTCAGTACTGCATGCTTCAATTGATGAACCCAACTTTCAGTAAAAAGATCAAAGTTTATAATGATCCATTTGCAGGAGAAACGGCGAGCGTTGGCATTGGAGGATTAACAGTAGCTGGAGGACTCGATAAATCTTATTATATCAAAAAAGAGGGCGAAGACCTGGCTCGAAAGATCAAGAAGAAAGACTACAAAAGGGACATGACGGAGTTGTTTTCAGAATGTCCGGCAGTGATTGAAAAGTACGGAGAAACACCACAGTGGTCCGAATTTGAGCAATTCATTTACGATTACTCGACCATTTGTGAATAGTGATTTTTTAAAAGCTTAATGTGCATTTTCTTTTATCTGGCTTAAGTCTTCATGACTTAAGCCCTTGAATAATACCAAGTTTGTAACTTGGTGATTATGCCAACTAAATACAAAATAACTGCTCATCAATCACCCCATTTCATCACCTTCTCTACAGTACAGTGGGTTGATGCCTTAACCAGACCATCGTACAAACATGTTATCATCGATAGCTTAAAGTTTTGTCAAGTTCATAAAGGACTCATTTTGTATGCATATGTAATTATGAGTAATCATGTTCATCTGATCGCTTCCGCTGAAGAGACTTATAACCTGTCTGATATACTCAGAGATTTGAAAAAATTCACCAGTAAAAAGCTGATCTATGAAATTTCGAATAACCCTGAAGAAAGTAGAAGGAGTTGGCTTTTATGGCTGTTCAAATCAGCAGGAATGAATAATTCGAATAATAAGGACTTTCAATTTTGGCAGCAGGATAATAGACCTATTCAATTATCTACCAATCAAATGATAGATAAACGTCTTGATTACATTCATCAGAACCCTGTGAAAGAGGAGTATGTCTGGGAGCCTGAACATTATCCATTTAGTAGTGCTGTGAATTATTCGGGGGAACGTGGTTTGCTGGAAGTTGAGCTACTTGACTGATTTAACAAGTTGCAAACTTGTCGCTATTAATCGGTTTCAGTTACAAACTGAAACCAACAGGGGGTAGTAATTCAATTTGAAGATTGACTCATCAACCAAATTGCCTATTGATCCAACCACCCCTTAAAAGAACTGGCTTTCTCTGCGCTCACAATGATCTCCTCATCTGTTTTGGGTGACATTTCTACCAGCAATTTCCCTTTGTGATATCGGTGTACCATAGCAATGGCTTTGAAACGGACAATGAATTGTCGGTTGGCACGGTAGAACTTCTCAGGATCCACTTCCTGGGAAACTTCATCCAGTGTATGATCCAGGATAAATTTTTTATTCTCCAGTGTGATCAGATGAACTACTCCGTGCCGACTCTGGAAATAAGCGATGCTTTCGGTTTCTATAGAAATGAGTTTATCGCCTTGCTTGGCTAAAAAGCGAGATTTGAATTTCTTGTCATCCAATCGGATCTCTTTCACAAGTTCGGAAATATTGACTTGTGCCTCTCCACTGAAGCTTTGTCTCATTTCCTGATATTTCTGAAGGCTTTGCGCCAATTCTTCTTGCCGAATGGGCTTCAATAAATAATCGATGCTATTCACTTTGAAAGCTTTGAGCATGTATTCATCGAAGGCCGTGGTAAAGATGACTGGAGCAGGGACTTTGATCTGTTCAAAGATCTCGAAACTGATGCCGTCGCTGAGCTGAATATCCATAAAAATGAGGTGCGGTGCTTCATGATGGCGAAACCATTTGACAGATTCTTCTACACTGTCAATGACTTCTACAATCTCGATATTCGGATCTGTCTCTTCCAGTATTTTTTGCAACCTCCGGAAAGCAGGAGCTTCATCTTCGATGATCAGTACTTTCATCAAGCTGTCGCTAATTTGTAATCTTGCTCGCGCATCACATTGATAAGAGGAATGGCCACCATATAATTCTGTGCGGTGGTAATGATATCAATTTCTCGATCTCCCAAAAACTGATAACGTTTTTTAATGTTGGCCAGTCCCGTTTTAGTCGATTTTTCGATGGTCTTTTTGATCTGTAGATTATTTTTCACCACGACAGAAAGGCCATTTTCAACGTATATCTCGATTTTTAGCGGATGTGTTTTGGAGATCACATTGTGCTTGATGGCATTTTCGATAAGCATTTGAATCGTCAATGGAGCCACATACTGATCCATGTATTGCTCGTCAATAGAAAATTCCGTCGCCAGATTTTCAGGATACCTCATTTGTAACAGAAATAGGTAAGCCCTGGAAAATTCAATCTCCTCAGACAGTTTCACTAATTCTTTGTCCTTGGTTTGGAGGATATATCGATATACGTCAGATAATTTTTGAGTGAATTCTATCGCCGTATCCTGATTTTCGGCAATGAGTGTTGTAAGTGCATTCAGACTGTTGAACAGGAAATGAGGACTCATTTGGTTTTGAAGCACTTCGAATTGTGTTCTGATCTGCTGATTTTTTAACTCTTCATTTTGCCGGAAAGTCACCTTCCATTTGTCGAAGAAGTACGCTGCTTCGTAAGCAAGTGTAATAATGATTGCAGCCACAAAGTTGAAAGGAATGAATTGTGTGTGTTCTGACGGTTGTAGTAATTCCTGGAAATTACTGATGCCAAACAACAGCTTTAAAGGAAGTCCCCCGATCGTCATCCAGATCGTGATAAAGATGGCACTATGGATCAGACGCTTCTTGGTAAGATTGATTTCGGGAAATCTCCTCCTAAAATAGAAGATAATGAAACAGGCGCCATTCCAATAAAGCGCGGTGAACGCGACAGAAATGAGGTAAACCACCCACTGAGGATTTTCCGACATGTGATGTGGCATGGCCAGATGTGCGATCAAACCTACGATGGGTATGCCTATCCACCTGATGATGGGTTCTGTCAATTTCAATGGCATGGTCTGCGTTGTAAAATCATACTTAAAACTATGTACTTACATCCCTGTGGGATATTGGTGCATCCCTGAAACCCGGAAAATTCAGGATAAAACCCGGAAATTCTCAAGTCAAAACCGAAACATCGCTGAATGGAGCCAGAATTCGTTTCAAATATCCTTTTCTACGTTTCAAGATAGTCATTCCTGAGTTCAAATCGATTCACCTGTTAATAGGGAATTCAGCCCGTTAGTTTCACCATCGAAATTCACAATCTACCAATTACTATGAACTCAATAGATTTGAAATCAGTACTAGCCACTTCCCTCATTCTGCTCGCACATACTTTATTTGCTCAGACCCAGGTGGTGAAAGGACAGATCAACGACCTGCAGGGCGACTATCCACTCATTGGAGCAACCGTTATGCTCGTAGGGTCGGATCCGGTTATCGGTGCCGTCACAGACTTAGACGGAAATTTTGAGATTAAAAATGTACCAGTTGGTCGACAAAATTTTGCGGTACAATATATCGGCTATAAAAGTATCACACTTCCGAATGTTTTGGTGACAGCCGGCAAGCAGGTGGTGCTTGACATTAAATTAGAAGAGTCCGTTGAAAACCTCGAGGAAATCGTCATTACCGCAGATGCGGATAAAGACCTTCCGATCAATGAACTGGCCAAGGTCAGTGCGAGAACCTTTAGCCTGGAAGAAGTGACCCGTTTCTCCGGTGGCCGAAATGATGTAGCCAGGTTAGCCACCTCTTTTGCAGGTGTAAGTGCCCCCAACGATTCCAGAAATGACATTGTCGTCCGTGGAAACTCACCAGTAGGTTTATTGTGGAGAGTAGAAGGCATTCCCGTTGCCACCACCAATCACTTTGCTACGCTTGGTACGACTGGGGGTCCCGTAAATGCGCTCAATACCAATCTTCTGCGAACTTCAGATTTTCTTACCAGTGCATTTCCGGCAGAATATGGTAACGCCAATGCCGCGGTATTTGATGTGAACTTCAGAAATGGAAATACAGATGAATTTGAGTTTACCGGACAAATGAGCGCTTTCAGTGGGCTGGAATTTATGGCTGAAGGGCCCATTGATCGGGAGCGCAACAGTTCCTTCGTGGCTTCTTATCGATATGGTATTGCCAGCCTCGCAGCCACTGGCACCAGTGCTATTCCCTTCTATCAGGACTTCTCGTTCAAAGTGAATCTTGGCGAGACCAAGGCAGGTAGATTTGAATTATTTGGATTGGGAGGGTTGAGTAGTATTGAATTCCAGGGAGAAGATACGGACGAAAATGACCTCTTTGCTAATCCGGATCAGGATGCCTATGTTGACAATGACCTTGGCTTATTTGGATTGAGCAATACCCTGAGGATTGGAAAAGCAGGTTACTTAAAGACTACTTTAGGACTATCCACCACTTTCAATGATTATCGTCAGGATAATTTGATCCGAAATACGGAAGGCGCCATAGAGAGAAAGTTCCGAGCAACCAACGCCAGTAATCGTGAAAACAGATATACGTTCAGTTCGACGTTCAATCAAAAGGTCAATGCTCGATTTAGCTTTAGAACAGGCGCTTTGGTAGAATTCTACGATGTAAATTTCTTTACCGAAGATCGTGATAATCGAAGTGAACTTCCTGATTTAGATAACGATGGTGTACCCGATCGTTTTTTGTTACAGCGTGATATCCAGGATGTGTATTCACTGACGCAGGGCTTTATTCAGGGAGAGTACAAATTCACAGATGATTTCAATGCAACATTGGGCTTTCATAGTCAATACCACAGTTTTACTGAAAAAACCTCCTTTGAACCCAGATTGGGTTTGAGCTGGCAATTGGATGAAGTGCAGCGATTGAGCTTTGCCTACGGTTTACATGCTCAGGCAGCGCCTTCCCCAATCTTGTTCTTCGAGGAAGAAGTAACACCTCAGAATTTTGAAAGAACTAACGGTGATATAGGATTCATGCAAAGTCATCACTTCGTATTGGGGTACGACCGCAACTTTGGAACGGACTGGAGAATGAAAGCTGAGGTATATTATCAAAGCTTATTTGATATTCCCGTGGAGGCTACACCAAGTAGTTATTCCATCGTGAATCAGGGTTCCGATTTCATTTTTGATGAAAGAGGGTCACTTGTCAATGAAGGCACCGGCACGAACTATGGTATTGAACTTACTGTCGAAAAATTCTTTAGTCGAGGCTATTATGCGCTTTTCACAACTTCTATCTATGAGTCCACTTACGAAGGGAGCGATGGCATTGAAAGAAGTACAGCATATAACAACAATTATATTGTCAACTTCCTTGCCGGGAAGGAATGGAAGTTTGGCCCAAATGGAAGGCATGCCTGGACATTCGACACGAAAGTAACCACGGCAGGAGGCAATCCATTTACACCAATCGATTTGGAAGGTACCAGAAACAATGCCGGGCGTGAGGTTCGGATGGACAACATCGCCTTCAGTGAACGCTATGAAAACTATTTCCGATGGGATGTTAAGTTGGGTGTTCGACTGAACAGTGCCAAAAAGAAAATTTCACATCAATTCTTTGTGGACCTGCAAAATGTAACGAACCGTACGAATGAGTTTGTGAGAAGATATAATGAAGTAACTGACGAGATCAATAGTGTGGAACAGATAGGTTTTTTCCCGGACGTATTATACCGGATACAATTTTGACCAGCGATGTTTTAGGCGGTGTTAGTGAGTCCGGGACAATTGGTCCCGGGCTTTTTTTGTGGAATTTAAGGTGTAATGAATCAAGTCGCTTCAGGATGGATACGTAGCAAGTTGCTTCTTTAGATCGTCGACAAGAGCTTTGGAGCCTTCCGTATCTTGTCGTGATAATTCTTCAATCATGCGTTCCAAAGTATCCTTTGAATAAACGGGTTTTCTAGCGTTGATCTCTTCTTCAAAATCGTATCCAGCAGAGCGGAACAGCTCATCGGACCATTCATTTCTAATACAATCCAATACCAGATGTACCCGGTCTGTTGATCCATCGTTCTTCACTCCATGGGGAAGGTTAGCGTTGATGTACCAGGTTTCGCCCGGCAACATTTTGACCAACTTGCCATCTAATTGGAATATGACCTGATCATTGGTTTTGATGGGAATGTGAGTTCGAAAGATGCCGTCTTCATAGCCGCAATTGAAATCCGTATGGACTTTCATCTCTTCGCCGGGAGTCATATTCATGATCCTGATCGCTTCCTTCTTGCACTTAAACGTATTGATGACTTCCTGAAAATAGCCACACTCCTTAAGTGCTTCCGTGTCTTCATACTGATCGGCTACCTCGGGCGTAGCCATCACGTGTTTCATACTCCCGCCTACAGATCGTAATGGCAAAATGTAATTTTCTCCACTATAATTCGTCGGGACATAATGACTTTGGAATTCATAACCGAGACACTTTTTGAGGTCCAGATTTAGCAAATCAGGATCAAATGAGAAGGGGAGTTTGAAAGAGCCATTTTTTTTCGACGTGTGCTGATTCATGGTTGTATGAAATAAGTCGCAAGGAATATTACTGGGGTGAATATAACCGAAGCTGATCTCAGGTGTCGCCATAGTGGCATACAATTGCCTCGAAATTCCTGAAAAATGGAGGAGTAACGAAAACATCGATCATCACCGCAGTTTTTCTTTTTTCATATATTCGTTCAGTAGTCCGACATTAAAAATTATGAGATCCTTGAATCCTGTTTTTCTGCTGGTGGTATTGGTCGGTTTTTCTTGTTCCCGAAATGCTCAAGAGCCTTCTGGTCCATCCGAAACGCTGCACCTTACGAATGAGTCCCTGAGAAAGGTCGTGGACCTTCAGATAAATGAAGCCATATTCATGGATGAGCAACGCGGGAGAAAGAATGAAGAATTAGTAGCTAAACTGAAGCAATTGGCCGATTCTCGTAAAGGCCTGGAATTTGAGGATTTATCGGCAATCGAAGCACACGTGTCAATCTTGAAGTCTTTTTCTCAGAACATGGAGGACAATGGGCTGGAAAGTTCATTTGATCGTGTGGAAGAATATTTGGCCAAATGCCAGAATGACCCCAAAGATCTTCCCTTACTTAAGGTGGAGATAAGCAACATGGAATTTACTTTGGTAGAACACTTGTCTCGACAAATGGGCATGATCGACTGTTGTTTTCCGAGTCCGATGAAAGTGCAAATCAACACGGACATAAAGGTGGATGAGCCTTTTGAAATAGCCATTTTCCCCAGTGGGGAACGAGCATTGTGGGAACATGTGTCATACAGTTATGAAGATGTATACGTCGAACAGGCCGGGAAGAGGATTCCAGCGTTGAGGGAAACCAGACGAATTGGCCATGTATTGATCCTTGAATTGATGATTGAAAATTCAGGTGAATACGTAGTTCATTTTACCGTGAAAGAATCCGGGGATTACCTGGCAGAGCCATGGCAACAAGATTTTGAATGGCCGGTAACCATTAAATGATACTTTGTTAGTTCTCATCAGATATTAGTCATTCCGGAAACACATTGTTCTACTTAATCTTGAAGGTTATTCCATATCAAAAATCTTCTTGCAATGCTGAAGGAAATTCCGATGGAAAATACCCAGAATACCCAGTTGTGATACCAGATATTAAATCTTTTATCGATTACATCTTCTCCATACTCATCCCGTGTCCATTCCAACCCCTCGAATAAATAATCAGCATAATAAATCTCTTTACCTTTTTGGTTATGGATGCGATAAAGAGAGATGCCTCCTCCCAGGTAGTTCTTACCCTCAGAGCCTTCTTCTGCGTCTTTTCGCCATGTCAGTTCAAATGTATTGTTGTTGTCTTCAAGGACAGATTTGGCAAGTTTGACCAGTACCTTCAGTCTATCGACATTTGTAAATCCGGACAATTCATCGATGTTGACCATGTTTTCCTCAGTCAGGTCATCAACCCAGTTCAGATCAAAGTAATAGGGTTTATCCCTTGATTTTAGCAAAGGTGTGATTTTGAATTTATCAGCTGGGAAGTAACGTTCGACGATGATAGGAAAGTTTTTTCGGTAGGTTTTTATGGTATCATCGAAAAAGATCAGTGGTGGAAACATTTCCTTTAGGTCGTCGAAATCATGGACATCAGAATCAGCGATCAACGTACTTTGGGCTCCTTTGTAGAAGGCCTCTCCTCTGATCTTAGTAATCAGGAGAGAGTCCATCATGCTGTTAATGTCGTATTTTATGCTGGTGTCCACGGTGCTATCCGCTAACCAGGTCTTTACGTCCACACCATCGATTCGATACCCCGCATATCCAACCACGTGATAGTAAATGTCTAGCGTCTCAGTACTTATGGTGAAGTTTTCCCAATACTCTTTCTTGCTTACCCCCTGGTTTCTGGCAATGAAAAAAATGAATACTAAGGTCGCAACTTCAATAAATAGACCTACTTCGATTTTATGTTTCATAAAGCCTAATTACGGAAAATAATCGGTCTCCTTGAAATGTTTCCATTGAGTCAGAAAAGAAATGGATCTCATTAACGCCAAACCTCATGCAAGATGGATCGAAATAATTCATCCAGTTTGCTTGTATCAGGTTTTAGGTTGATGTCATAGCCTTCCAGTACTTTTTCAAAGCGTTGGATTTCTGCCTCCAGGAAATCATGGATAATAGGGATTCGAGGGGCCAGGTCCAGTTCTTCCCCGCTCATCTTACGCTCCAGCAACGATTCGATTTCGGCTTTGAGCGCCTGGCTATTCACTTGTGATTCAACCAACTCGCTGAATTCCATCGGAGCGATGGTGTGTTTTTGCTCAATCCATTTGCAGGCTAATAATGGCCTTAACACATAGAAGTACTTCTTCATTTTCACCTGTTCTCCCTGAAGATAGGCTTTGAAATTTCCTCTTGCCATGTGCAAATAGTGATAAAGACATGACTTGGGGTTAAAATACTCCTCTGACAATTCACGCAATTTTTGAGTAGCTGTGAATTGTTCCAGATAGACCAGTGGACTTCTGAGCCATTCAAGCAAAGGAGGGTTCGATTTTCGAAAGAGTTTAAGGGTTTTTCTGAGTTCCCATCCGGCAAAGTCCAGGTCATTGGGCAGCATGATTTCCATACTGTCTTTTTTCTCATCGATGGAGAGATACCAATCTGGATGATGCAAATAGATGAAACGTACGTCCCAGTCACTATCCTGAGAAGCGAACCCCCAGGCCCTGCTTCCTGATTCTACTGCATAGAGAATTTTGATCTGTTGCTCATCTTCCAGACGCAGAAGTTCGTTTTTTATCTGTTTTATCACAGTTCCATACTTTCAGTCAAATCTAAGGACTCAGTTTGAGTGAAAACCATGAAGAAAGTTGAAACAGAAAAGTTAATCCGTCAATTCGGAGAGTGCAGTCCCATTTTGTTTCCTTCTGAGTCCAGGAAAATAGCAAAATATCCGACTTCATCTGCATGGGGTGTTTTAGGTACGATGATCTTGCCGTTATTTTCTTCTATTTTGTTCAGGACGATTTGAAGATCGTCACCAGCATTTAGATAGATAGTGATCCCACTGGATGAAGGTTCATAACCTTCACCTTTCATGATTACGCCAGTAACAAGCTGCCCTTCGTATGGAAATAACCCCATTTCCAGTTCAGGAAAATCCATCCTTTCGATGTTAATGTTTAATATTTCCTGATAAAAACTGACTGCTCGGGTAATGTCTGTCGCAGGAATTTCGAAAATGGCAATGTGACTTTTCATGTCAGAACTGTTTTCAGATTGTGCACTTAAAGCATTTGGAGCAATAAAAGAGAAGAGACCCGGTACGATTATGATCAGGGCCTTAAGAAATTTGAGGTTCATGGTAGCTGTACTTTTATTGAGCATAGTTACAGCGTACGAGAAGCGCGGAATTGTAAAAGTGCGACAGCTAGTCCCTTGAATAAATAAGTGAAGAGAGCATCATCTGGTCGTCACTGAGGTATTCCTTTGGGTTAGTTCCGGTGAAGTCTTTAAAATCTTTGATGAAATGTGCCTGGTCATAGTATTCACTTTCATAGGCGATTTTCGTAAGACTTTCCCCTTGATTTTTGAGCATCATTTTCAGTGCCGCCTGAAGTCGAATAATACGTCCCAGTTGCTTTGGGCTGATACCAACCTGTCGGGCAAATTTCCTTTCAAGGTTCCTTCGCTTCGATAGATCATCTTTCAGGATCGACTTAATGGATCCAGTTCCCTTGGATTGCGACAAGGCATCAATAGTGGACGTTACGATGGTATCAATGACCAATTGATTTGCGAGTTTCTCAAGCAAGAATTTTTCAACTAAATCGATTCTGTCTTTGGTAGAGGCGGCTTCAATGATATTCTGTTCCAGCTGCTTCACGGTTTGTTCCTCAAATAAAGCCGATAAAGGAGTCTCTTTGTCTGTTAATTCCTGTATTGGTTTTGCAATGAAATTGGCAAACCCATAAGGATAAAAGCGTACGGCGAAAGTGTTGACGGTGCCCGTTGGTTGTACGTAATATGGTTTTGTGATTTGTCCAAAAACCATTGCGCGAGGCTGTATGATGAATTCAGTTTCCGAGGTAAACCTTCTCACATCATCACCAAGAATAAAACACATTTCTACGCAGCCATCAGGAATCACTCGCTGTTTTGGGGCTTCTATGTCACCGGGCACCTCCAGGATCCAGAAACATTTTACAATTGCCGCAAGATCGGGGTGGGGTTCAAAAGTTTCGTAATGCATGGTTGGATGCTGGTTGATGAAGTTGCGTAGCTATCAATTTTGAGCGACCTGATACCTGAAATCTACGCTGAAATAATCATCTTCTGAATCGCAATTACTCATAAAAATTTCCTGGGAGATCCACTGATTAAGTTGGATTGAATCCAGGTAAGATTCATCCCCCACGATGCTATTCCATTCGCCATTTACGCGTTCCAGAAAGATCAGGCTACCAGCAAATTCTATAACCGGAGGGTTTCCGTTATGATAATCTATGGCTCGTTGGGTAGTATAAAATTTTACGGCGATGGAGTCTGATAAAGACAAATCCAGGAGGGTGGGTTCGGAAGATATGTCTAAAGTTAAAGGAGGGTCGAAGCTTTGAAAATGGTCATAATACCCGATGCTGAAAAGCTCGAATTGTGTAGTGAACTGGTCTTCAGTTGGAACTTCTTTCCTATCACAGGAAAAAAGAAGCACAAGGCATGCGAGGACTATTAATTGTTTCATGATTGGTTAGGTGATTTTAATTCAGGGGCTCTTGAACTGTAGTTCACTCTTACAATCTAGCCTATTTCAGTATGAGAATCAACTACCTTACTTCGTGTGATCCTCCATTTCTTCGAAGGCTTCCGCTGAAATTCTGATTCCCAACTTTCTCATGGCTTTCATTTCGTCCGGGTTCTGATTACCCCAGAAGTTTTTCCAGTCCTCAAGGGAATCCCATTTGGCTATGGTAAGCACATGACGCTCATTTTCGGTGGAGCGCAGTAGAAAACTTCCCTGTGCTCCGGTTACCGATTCATGTATGCCGTTTGTGGTGGTGCTCCATATTTCCTGGAATGCTTCGAAATTTTCCGGGGCTACTTCCCATCGATAGATGACTCGAACCATGATTTTAATTCTTTTTGTCAAAGATAGTTATGCCACTTTCCGCCCCCGGTTTGTGTATTCAATTACTTCATCTATTGCTCTCGTTTGTGCCCTCACAAACGACAGTCAAAGAAACTATAAGAAAGCTATGACTACTGCAGTGGCTTGTTGCCCGCCGAAGTTTGTGTCTTCACAAACGACCTTTGGCTAGAATTTCTCACCAATACTATTGCCTTCGTTTGTGTCCATACGATTGCCCTCGTTTGTGTCCTCACAAACGACAGTCACAGAAACGATAAGAAAGCCATGACTACTGCCGTGGCCTGTTGCCCGCCGAAGTTTGTATCCTCACAAACGACCTCTGGCTAGAATTTCTCACCAATATGTGTTAAAAACCCAAAGTTATCTATTCCGTCCTCGTCGAATTTAGCGGAAGAATAATCATACTCTACAGGACTATCTGCCAGCATCCATTTCCCCTGACAAGGATTATTGTGAATGCCCGCCGAAGTTTGTGTCCTCACAAACGACCTTTGGCTAGAATTTCTCACCAATATGTGTTAAAAACCCAAAGTTATCTATTCCGTCCTCGTAGAATTTAGCGGAAGAATAATCATACTCTATAGGACTATCTGCCAGCATCCATTTCCCCTGACAAGGATTATTGTGAATGTAATCCAGTTTTTGATATGCCACCGCCGGCGTGTAGAGTTCAGTAGCTAAAGCATTCCTTTGCCAGAATTGATGTTTTCGACTTGCTTTTTCAACCTCAAAGGAAGCCAATGATTTAATGTCACCATCTCTAAGAGTTCTTAAAAATTCATGCGAGGTATATTTCATGAAGCTGGCATGAGGATATTCTTTTCCATTTTTTGCTAATAACTCCCAAATTAAGTGCACGTGATTTGGCATAAGAACAAAGGCATAAACGGAAATTTTCTTCTGTTCGGAGAGGTGCGCTAAACTTTTTAAGAGAACCTCTTTGAAATCCTTACTCATTAGAAGTGGTTTCCAATTGAGAATAGTTGCCGTGAAAAAATATAGCCTTCGAAGTTCCATCTTTCAAAGATGTGAGGTTACATGGTATTTTTTACGTTTGTGAGGACACAAACGTGGGCAGAATAACTCCCAAATTAAGTGCACGTGATTTGGCATAAGAACAAAGGCATAAACGGAAATTTTCTTCTGTTCGGAGAGGTGCGCTAAACTTTTTAAGAGAACCTCTTTGAAATCCTTACTCATTAGAAGTGGTTTCCAATTGAGAATAGTTGCCGTGAAAAAATATAGCCTTTGAAGTTCCATCTTTCAACGATGTGAGGTTGCATGGTATTTTTTACGTTTGTGAAGACACAAACGTGGGCAGAATAACTCCCAAATTAAGTGCACGTGATTTGGCATAAGAACAAAGGCATAAACGGAAATTTTCTTCTGTTCGGAGAGGTGCGCTAAACATTTTAAGAGAACCTCTTTGAATTCCTTACTCGTTAGAAGTGGTTTCCAATTGAGAATAGTTGCCGTAAAAAATATAACCTTTGAAGTTCCTTCTTTCAACGATGTGAGGTTGCTAGGTATTTTTTACGTTTGTGAGGACACAAACGTGGGCAGAGAGTGCCCTCACAAACGACAGTTAAAGAACCATAAAAAAGCCACGACTACTGCAGTGGCTTGTTAATGTATAATTCAAATTTATCGTCGATCTATACCTACGCTCCTTTTCGTGTCCAATTCTGGTAAGCCAAGGGTCTTTTTCACTTCTTCGTAAGATGGAACATTGGCTAATCTACCCGACCCCCAGAAATTGCCCGGTGCTACCACAACACGAGCAATCCACTGATCAGTATCTCGTGCTTCCAGCCAATCCAAAGGAAAGTTGGCGTCCAGAAACAGTCGCGTATCCAGGACCGTAAAATCAAAGTTGTACTGCAAAGTACCATCAAGCGTGAATACGGTTTGAGGAAGAGGTCGCCAAATATCGGTTGCAATGCCATCTATTTCCTGTACGTCCCAAAGTAGGTAAACCAATACGACATCAGAGGTCAATACTTCAAAGTCATCGGGGAATGGAAGGAACACTTCATATTCCGGGGCCACGAAATCAATATCGCTGAATTCAAAAACATAACCACTTTCACCAGGGGCGCCGGAAGCCCCTGTTGCCCCAGGAATGCCTTGAGGTCCGGGAGGACCTTCGATCACCACTGTTTCGTCCTGACAGGATAACAGACCAAGTAGAAGAAGAACGAATAAGAGTTTTGTAAATGTTTTCATAATTGTAGTTTTTGATCCTGCCCTCAACTATTCAAAGTCCGTTCCAATTTTTTCATATCCTATTCAATGCATATGATTTTTGTCTTTTAATTGCTATTGTAATTATCTGTAATTCAGTGTTTTATGTTTGGTGAAAATTCTTTGTAAAAAAATGTCACTCCTGAATTTTAAAGAGTCTATTTACAATGAATTTTAGATTGAATAGGAATTGTAATTGGACAGGAATGATCAGAACGTTGCGGCGAAATACGCTGACCTCCTGAATTCACACTTATACGTTCACTATCCACATGAATTAGACTTTTTCCACGTCATCCGAGCATTTATCCACCTCAGTTAACATCTTATCCTCTATTTATTCACAAGAAATGTGGTTATCCACGAATTTATCCACTGCTATTGTGAATTAGAATCGTTCAGCCGCCAATCATACTCCATGAATTTGATGTCGTAGGTCTGTGGAATGGACACGAACCTATGTTGATTGATGAATTGCCGAATGGTACCAGATTGGGTAAAATCTTTTTGATACCAATCAAAAATTTTGCTCACATATACGGATTTTGAATCGTGATCAATCAAAACATAATCGTCCCGATCCATGACAATCTGTATGGCAAAATTCAATTGATCTTCCAGCTCTGCTGGCTTCATGGCCTCGTTGGAGAGTGTGGGACAACTGTATGCTCCGCAGTTGAGCACAAAATGAAACCTTGGATCTGCTTTTCTTTTAAACAGTTTTTCAAATTCTATTTCATCCAGTGAAATTGCCTCACCGGCTACATTGAATTTCAGGTCTGAGAAAAAACCTTCCATGTCCTGCATGTTATTGACCGGATAGCGATCCACTACGCCTTTGATCACCAGTAAATTGTAGGCATTGATGTAGAAGGCCAGATATTCGTTTTCCGATAATATATTGATGTTCATATCGGCGATCATCTGTACCAGTGAGTCCAGTTGTTCGGGCGATTCCTTTACCAATCGGTAATTGAGGCGATTGTTGATCATACGTTGCTTAAGGAAATTATCCGCTTTTGGGAAAAAATCAGATTGTGCAATGCTTAACAGAGGTAGCAGCAACAAGGTGAAAAGTAGTATTCTCATAGATGGTTGATTATTCACTAACTACGTTTATGTATAACGCTAGATAATGTTGAGCTTATTTGAGATAAAAATTGGTGCTAATGAGGTATTTCCATAGGAAATGTCTGCCAGTTCACCAAAATGAATAAGATTATAAGGTTACAGGTTGATTGAGCCGGGCGGATTGATAGATCGCTTCTACGATGTGAATGTCTTTTTGTCCTTCTTCTCCGGGAACCAAGAGGGGTGTGTTGTTGAGGATGGCCTGAGCGTCATCATCCATTTGTTTTGCCTGCTGATTAGCAATCCGTAGATTTAATTTGGTGTCATTGCTGGTATGTCCACGAATACCGGAATAAGCCTGCATAGGGATAAGGCTGTACCATCCGTTTTCACAATTCACCCGAAGTTCATTCATGCCCGCTCCGAGGCTTGTGGCTCCTGTGCCCCTGACACCATCAGGGAATTCAAGCTCGAAATAAGTGGTTTCATCCACTTCATGATACACTTTTGGGCGATTGGTTTCATGGCGGGCACTCACACGAATGGGCTCCTGACTAGTGGCATAACGCAGGGCATTAAGCGGATAGACCCCCATATCGTACATGGCTCCCCCGCCCAGGGACTTGTTTTGCTTCCAGTGATTCGTCCTTCCATCATAATACCCCGCTTCTGCCTTGAGGTTGATGATCTTCCCATAGGGTCTGGATTTGGCATATTGCATCACTGTTTGTGTATTAGGTTCGTGTTGCATGCGATATCCAATGGAAAGTTTCACGTTGTTTTTACGGCAGGCATCGATCATTTGCTGGCACTCAACCGCGGATACTGCCATTGGTTTTTCACACCATACATGTTTTCCGGTGTTGGCAGCAATGATGGCGTATTGGGCGTGAAGACCAGTAGGCAGAACAATATAGACCACATCAATTTCCTCATTGTTGGCGATCTGATGCATATTCTCGTAATTGTATACATGACCATCCTTGATCCCATACTGTTTTTGCCACCTGGGAATCTTTGAAGGTGTGCCGGTTACGATCCCCATAAGTTTGCAGTATTTGGTCTGTCGCAGTGCTGGAGCCAGCAAATCTCTGCTGTAATAGCCCAACCCCACCAGCGCCACTCCCAATACCTTCTGGCGAGGTACAATGATGTTCGCAAAAGCAGGTTGCAATGCCAATGAGGCAGTTCCTGCACTAAGGGACTTGATGAATTTTCGCCGATTGCTCATGATCCTCTCCTCAGTGTACTTTGAAAGTTAAGGAATATCAAACGGAAAAAGCAGTGAATTACCTTGGGATGTCCTTCGGGAATTTTTACCGTTTCATTGGAGAATATCAGCGATCCGTTCTTTCAATGTAGGCAAAACCTCTTCCGGAAACCATGGGTGTTTAGCTTGCCATATGTTGTTACGAGGCGAAGGGTGTGGTAGTACAAAATGAGAGGGTAAGTAGGATTTAAAGTTGCGAACGGTCTCTGTGAGTGTTTTCATTCCCCGGCCCTCCAAATAATGATCCTGGGCATACTTTCCGATCAATAAAGTCAACTCAATGTTTTTCATTTGGTCCAATAGAGCGACATGCCATTGTGGAGCGCATTCAGGGCGAGGAGGAAGGTCTCCTGATTTACCTTTTCCAGGATAGCAGAAGCCCATCGGAACAATGGCGATTATCTCCGGATCATAGAAGGCTTCTTTTGAAATACCCATCCATTTTCTCAGGTTGTCACCACTTTTATCATCCCACGGGATGCCGCTTTTGTGTACTGCCAACCCTGGCGCCTGTCCGATGATTGCGATCCGGCTATTTGGAGAACCAGCCACGATTGGTCTGGGCCCCAACGCTAAATGATCCTGGCAAATGGTACATTTTCGTATTTCTGAGAGTAATTGATCCATATTCGAAGATGAAAATAAGCGAATTGCCACACTGAACTATGTCGAAATGTGACAATTCAAACCATTCATTTCTAGTCAATCTTACTTTTTACTCAGGCTTTTCCAATTTTCATTGGCCTTAGGAATCAATTTTGATTCATTCTCTTTCAGCCAAAGCTCCTGGGCATCCAATTCCAGATTGTAGAGAAACAGAAAGTACTTGTCACCAGAAACCACAAACTTATTTGGGTCGGGCCTGAACTTTGCTCCTGCATACACACCAAATGCGCAGTAACCTCCGTACTGTGGTAAGTATTTCTCCGGATTTTTATTGAATGTCTTCTTTTGATCAGCGGAAGTAAAGTAATAATTGATACCCTTATAGGTAGCCTTATGTTCTTTTACTCCTTTTTGTGCAATACCCAGATCGAGATAAGAAACCGGACTATAACCTTGAAGAGCAATATTGCTGTCATCAATGTTATTTGCTGATTTATCCTGACCGAAAACCACCATGGTAATGGCCAGGGCGAAAGTGAATGCTAATGTTTTTTTCATCTTAATATTATTTTGAAGGGAGAATTAACCAGCGTTGAAGTACTCTTCTGAAATCACTTCGCCATTTTCATTCCAGATCCGTCGAATGATTTCGTGCCAAAGAATTTTGCTGCCGTCTTTCATGTCAAAGTCAAAAGTGAACTCAGAGGCACTTGCCTTTCCCTCCGTGATGGAACGGTGGTGAGTGATGCCATTTACACCGGCAATACTGCCTACAAAACCCTCCATTTTAGCGACCATTTGATCTTTGGAGGAAGTAGTTACATCATTGTAATCTGCTGTTTTTGCTTCTTGTGCGAAAAAGCTTTGAACTGCGTCTACTATAGCTCCTTGAGCTACCAACGCATCCATTTTTTGTACTTGGGTTGCGATATCCATGTGCTTGTTTTTTTGCAAATGATTATGAAGCAAAATTGGCATTCCGGATAGGAGGGAAGGCTACAAAAAAAAGACTATGAATGGTACTTTTTGGTCAGAAATGCTGTGGGTGTTTTCCCCGTGTAGTGTTTGAAGAAGGCGGTGAAATGATTAGGCTCTTCAAATTTTAATTGAAGGGCGACATCTTTGACTGAAGCACCTTGAAGTAGTGATTTTTTAGCGGTTTCCAACACTTCATTTCTGATAATCGCTCCCAGGGTCATGTTCATTTTTTGACTGACTTTTCTAGAAATAGATTTAACAGAAAGGTTCATCTGATCCGCGTAGAAATCGAGAGATCTTTCCGAATTATGATAGGCTTTGACCAATTCCAGTAGATGCTGCATGAATACATCCTTATTCTCGAAATCGTAATTTTTTCGATACTCAGAAGGGCTTTGGCCGGTTGCTTTTTTGAATGATCGATTAAAATATGCCGGGTCATTGTAACCCAGGTCAAAGGCAATTTCCTGTATGGTCTTGTCAGTAAAAGCGATTTCCTTTTTGCTCTCTACCAGTTGTTTCCGGGACATCAGATTTTTGATGGACAGTCCAACGCGTTCACGAACCAGGGCATTGGCGTTGTATCCTTGCTGATTGATCAGGCTCACCACTTCAGTACTGGTCAGGTGATTGGCAAACTGAGCGTCAATCAGGTCCTTGATGTCAAAAATGACCTGATATTCTTCTCGATTGGCACCAAAGGGATTCTGCCAGTACCATTGTTCGGAAGACACATCTACGATCGCGTCCAATCGGTCGTGGAATACACTTTCGTTAAGATACTTCTGACAATCGCTGCATTCATCGAAATGGATGTATCCCAGAGAAATGAGATGCTTGAAGAGTACCCTAAAGTCTTTGTTGTGAAACAATTGTTCTGATGGAAATTCAATTTTTCTGGCAATAAAATCATCCGAACGAAACCGAATGTACTGTCCTTTGTCCAGGTAAATCGCCTTATCCTGCCAATCGAGGTAATTTTTAAAGTCTACTTCGATGGCACCGGTCCCCGAAAGGATATGGATCAGGGTATACTGATTGATAAAGTATACTTTATTGATTTCCGGCTCGAACTTTTCAACCATCTGTTCAAATTAATTTCCAGGCAAGTAGCCGTAAGGGATGAAATTTTTCGGTAGCACGACGTTATTCTCCGATGCGTAAGCTTGCCAGTATTGTTCCATTTCAGCGACTAGTTGAGGATACTGAACGGCGACATTTTTCTGTTCTCCCAGATCTGTTGCCAGATCATACAACTCCCATTTCCCGGTTCCAAACGGGGGCTCCAGTTTCAAACCTTTCCATTGACCTTTCCGCACGCCAATTCTACCATAGAGTTCCCAAACATGGGCTTTATCCTGTGAATGGACCAAAGTTTTTTGATCATTCAGAAAAGGGATCAATGAAGTGCCTTCTATCGGATGGACTGCTCTACCTTGATAACGATTATCCATTGGGAATGAAGTGTCTGTTGCTTCTAGAAAGGTGGGCGCCAGGTCCATTACGGAAATGAATTGTGTTTCGATTTGCCCGGCCTTTGAAAGTTGTTTCGGATGACGAACGATCATGGGTGTACGTACCCCACCCTCACTTGCGAAAGCTTTGTAGTATTTGAAAGGCAAACTAGATACTGAAGCCCAGTCCCGCCCTTGTTGGATGTAAGAGCCTTTGAGTCCCATGTTTGCAAAACTGTTATCCCAATTTTCGGCTACCCAGCTTTCCGTATCTTCAATGGTGAATACATCATTTCCTTCAGCGCCATTATCAGCCATAAATACAATCAGGGTATTGTCATACAAACCTTCATTTTTCAGGTGATCAATGACTCGGCCAACGTGAAAATCCAGTCGTTCCACCATGGCGGCATATATCTCCATGACTTTTGATTTTTCTTTTTGTTCTTCCGTCGACAGGGATCCCCACGGCTTTACTAACTCTGGGAATGGAGGAAGCTCCAATTGTGAAGGAACTACTCCTTTGGCTTTTGCCCTTTCCAGCCTTTTCGCTGCCAGCGCTTCATACCCTTCATCGTACGTGCCCCGATAGAGATTCGCATATTGATCTGGAACCTGCAATGGCCAATGTGGCGCTGTGAACGATAAAAAGCTGAAAAAAGGCTTGCCCAGAGACTGACTTTCTTCAATGTAGCTGATCACTTTACTGGCGTAATATTCACTGGAATAAAAACCTGTTGGCAAGGCATCAAGTTCCTGACCATCCTCCACATAAATGGCCCGATCCAGAAAGCCGAAGAGCTTCTGTTTGTCGTCAAAATGCCCGGCACCGCCCTGATTCATACAGAAAGATCGATCAAAGCCTCGTTTATCTGGCCAAAGGCTTGCCTCTCCGGCAGGGAATGCCTGATGCCATTTTCCTGCTATGGACGTGTGATACCCATGATCACGCAGTAGGCTGGGGAAAGTCACAACATCCCAGTTCAGATGTGTTTCATACCCTCTCAAACCCACTTGATTTTCAGCAAGATCACCTTCCATGGTGCCATAACCATTTTTATGTGTGGTTACACCCGTTAGGAGCATGGCCCGGGTAGGGGAACATGTAGCTGCGGTGTGAAAATCTGTGAAGCGGATACCTTCCGCTGCCAGTGCATCGAGGTTGGGCGTTCGGATTTCACTACCATAACATCCCAGGTCCGTGTACCCCAGGTCATCTGCCACAATCAGCAGAATGTTCATCGGGGCCTCTTTTTGGGAGCACGCAAACAGTAGCACGCAAATGCTTAGGAGGAGAATTTGCTTCATAGGTGTGAAGTTAAACTTCTTTTAGGTCCTTGAAGAAAGGATCACCTAAACTCCATCCTGGGTGGTTTTTTGCTCATTCAGCATGACATCCCAAATGAGACCTGAATGCTTTTATTCAGGATAAAAAAAGCTGTTTTGGAATTCTGTTCCAAAACAGCCTCTTCCATTAAAGTGGTACTATTTAAGGTCTGAGGCCTTCTACGATGACTTTTTTCACTCTTCCGGTTCTCCGGAAAATTTCGGCACTCAGTTCCCCGGTTAGTTCATGCGTGGCAACTTCCTGGGTGCTTCCGTCATCGAGTGTTACTATGATTTTCGGATCTCCGCTTTTGTGATAAACGAAAAGAACCTGGCAGTAGGTAAATCCTAAGGAGCCTTTCTCAAGTGTCACACGCCTCGTAGAATCATCCAGATCATAATATTCAAAGTTGGTAGCTTCTGTGAGGAATTCACTATCGCGAAGTAGCCCTGATTCGAAATGAATCTTGCCATTATTCACCAACACACCCAACTCGAACCAGCGATTGATTACATCTTCCTTTACCTGACCGGTCATCCCTGGTTGTTGTGCACCTTTGTTACCAGGCGTGTGTGAATAAGGATCTGTTGGAAAAGCCCCGTATAGCTGCGGAGATTTGTTCAGACCAATTCCTGCCCGTGTAGAGTAGTAGAATTCCATCAACTGACCTAACGTTTCCCATGTCACACCGTCTCGTTTTGCAGAATGAAAGTTTTCCGCGATGGCCAGCACCAGTTTACTGACCATGTGCCAGTAGATACTTCCTAGCCCCTCGTATCCATAGAATGTCCCTGACCTTCCAGTAAAGGCGTAGTGATTGAACATCTTTTCGAAAATGTTCAGTACATTCTGGCGTTCTGCATTCACCAAGTCGGTAAACGCCGTATTTTCTTCAATTAAGTCAAGCGCTTCAGACACACTTGTGGCATTGTTAAAGGTGCCATTAAAGTGATAGTGACCATTTACATCGCGATTGATCAGCTGAACATTGCCCGCTGCTATCAATGCTTTGAACAGAGCCGAATTTTCAGCAAAGTCCGTTGGAATATTATTCTTCTCCAGGAACCTCGGTAATTGACGATCGGGGTATAGCATATAGCTATACTGATCTTCACGATAGATCTTGCTGTTTTTCAGCGCATACATTACCTCCAAAGCTTCGGAAGCATCCAGTAACCCCGCGCTTAAAACCGCAACCTGCCCTTCCAGCATCTCATAGAGATAATCGATGCTGATCGAACCTTCCTCCAATTTGACGAGGTTATAGGCATGATAGAGGTTATCTTCTCTCTTGTTATTCCGGATCGTCTGATCAATGTATGCCAATGACCTTTGCAAGAAAGTTGTCAACTCACCTTTCGTTATGGCGCTTTTTTGTTCGCTGAAGCCGGCGTAAGCTTTGCTGCGATAAGTTTCTCCCGCCATTCCCAATTCATCCACAAAATTTCTTCGGGTCGCATCATCAATTCCGGAAGCGAGTTTCGCTTCATATTGATGAAAGGTCGAACTGATCGCGTTCAGGAATTCGGCGACTTCCTGGCTTACCTGAACGTCTTCCTCTAAATCCGCTAACAAAGGCTCCAGAAAAGCTACATATCGTCTGATGTAGTAGACTGTGACCATGGAAACCCCATTTCCGACCAGGGCATTATTTGCGTCGTTCCATTCCGGGCGTTGCGTGTTTAGCCAAATTCCGGCATCAGGAATGAAGTTGCTCAACTTTGCCAGTAAAGTGACTAACAGCTTCTCAAGCAGATTGACTTTCAATACTTTTCCATCCCTACCCCAAATGAGTTTGCCATCTGACCCTAATTCGTGAGATCGTTTTGCGGTCAGTGCCTCCAGGTCATCATCGTAATCGATGGTGTCTCGTGGGTTACGGACGATATCCGCATACGATTTTATGCGGTAAGGCACATTCGCATAGCAGAATTCGTCTGCTGCCAAAAGTCCCTGAAGTAAGCCCGGATGATGATTGTTGCTTGCTTCTAGTAGCTTCAACAGATAAATGATCTGGTGGTCACCCCAGTAACCGATGAAGGACCAGGGGTCATCCGGTTCAATTTTTTCCCAGTCAATGCCATTCCTCGTAATCCGGTAAGGATTGTATCCATCGATCGTGGAAGCATTGACAAACTTGGCGATCATTGAGATCAGGTATTCAGGATAGGACAACCCGAGGGCTTCCCAGTTTTGAAAGATGTCACGCCAGTTACCTTCATAACTCCGGTTTTTCGAACCATCCTCTTTTACCGTATCAATAGAGAATAGATTCCAGGGTCGGCTAGGATCACCGTGTCGCCTGCTGAAGGTCAGCGGCATGTATTCGTAAGTCAGGCGAACGAGATCAGGATCATCTTGTCGCTTTGCAAAAGCAAGCAGATCCATGTAAGGCAATTGTGCGGCAAGATTATCCAGTGTCGATTCGTAAGTGTGATGTACCGATCTGTTTGCGCCGCTTAGGAACTCCTTGAAGTCTGCTAATTCCACCTCATATTGATCCTCCAACTGTCCTCCGCGCATGATATTGAATAGGACATTGGACAAGTGCCTGCTGGAAGTGAGCTGATCCGCGCTTAATTGAAGGCCATCCGCCTTTCCAATAAGATTGAGTAGATGGTGAGTCCCTTTAGCAATGTCAGACTTAATGTCGTGGACTTTGTCCTGGTTCCCATCTTTCAAGTAAGCTATCAACGCGGCCACTTCCGAAGGTCCCTGTTCCACTTCTGCCACTATGTGCCAGGCTTGTTGGCCTGCTTTGGGGAGAGACACATTAGCGTTTACAAAATAGGCACCTCTTCTTGCCCGGATGTCAGCCTCCTGATGTACTTCACTTCCGGTTCTGAAATGATCAAGTTGATCGGCGCATAGCAAGATTTTAGCGTTAGCCAGTCCGGTATGCCAAACAGTAGTGGCTTTTAAGGCTTCGCTAGGAACCGGTTTATCAACGATCACTGCACTCAGCATATACATGCCCAGCTGAGTTACCTCTTCCAGTTCATTTTTCTTGTAGGCATCCACCAGATTGCTGGATTTTACCTGCGTTGCCGGGTCGACACCATAGGGTAAAATGTTTTGGATTCCGTCCAGAATATCAACAGTACAATCATCGGCTTGATTCGTAAGGAGAGCTTCCTTTATGAATCCATATTGTTCAGAATATTTCCATCCGTATCGAAAGGTCAACCCAAGGTCATGGTTGATTTCTTCAAACAAGATCTGGTTTCCGGTTGGGTGTTTATACAGATTTCTTTCCGTTGTATACACGCCGTTGAAGTTGCCAGAAAAAGGCTCCCATAAATACTTTTTACCGGACTTTGTAACCAGAAAGATCGATTTACTGCCGGTTTGATCCGCTGAATCCGTGATCTTATCGTCTGTGTAGTAAGGAAACAAAGCATGTCCTGAGTTCTGACGTCCTGCACTCAGCCCTCCATTGCTGCTGATAAACATCCAATGGTTGGAATCGCTTACGATAGACATGAAAAACGGAGGCATAAGGTCATAGTTGCTGATCTTATAAAAGCCCTGACCTTCCAGGGATTCATAACTTCCTGCTACCTGACCGGCCCCTGATTTTAGTGGGGTTTGTCCAATGAAAATAGTTTCAGACATAGGTTTACCTGCTAAGTGAAAAGGTATTTGTGCGAATTATTGGTTATTGCTCGAATCGAATGTTGCGTAATTCGATCTTTTTTCCATCGAAATTCTTTGCTCCTCTGACGAAGAAGAGTGATCGAACATTGGTGAACATACTTTGCTCAGAGAGCGTTTTCATGGGGATAGAAAAACTGGTCCATGAATCAGTCAATTGATATTTTGGATCATCTGCGGAAAAGAATACAGAATGATTGACCTGATCTCCATCCGCGAAGGCCCCGGTTTGAAAGCCTAGTTCAAAAGAAGCCGCTGTATTTCCTTTTATTTCAAAGTTCAATGTTCCGTTCTCGAATTGAGTTAGGTTTTCTCCCATCGGGCCAGTGATTTCCATGGCACCGCCCCACCAGTCACCGGTCCCGGTTACAATATCAAGAATGCCATTCTCCAGAAGTTCCAGGTGACATGATCCTTCCCAGGAAGTAATTCGGAAAATTGTACTTGGATAAGTTGCGTCTTCGGCTAATGCTGTATCCACAGTTTCCGGAACCATTACCAGTGTTTTTTCAGTAATGACTTCACCAGGCTGTCTTGACTCGTTCATACCCGGAAGCTGAAAACCTCCACCATCATTAATGCTGGGAGGAGCAAGCAGGGCAGATAGCAGGACTTCTTCATTACCCCCGAACGTTTTGGTGATCTCATAACCATTGCGAGTCAGCCCTTCGAAGGCGCCCGCATCGACCATATCCCACAAGGCATATTTGGCTTCTCCTTTCAGGTTGATCAATCCAAAGTGGTTTTCCGAACCATCAGGATCATCGTCATCTTTCCATTGTTCATCGAAGGCTTCAAAATAAAAGCATGAAATACCCGCTTTATCTGTCCATTCCCGCAACATATTGTGGTATAACTTCTCTTTGTATTGATCCGAGGCTTTGGTGCCCTCGTCTCCATAATGTTCACTGGAAATCGTGGCCCACCCGGTCTCTCCGATGTGAATAGGTTTATTGGGATCAATGTTTCGGACATAAGCTGCCGCACTTTCGAACTGACCTTTAGCAAATTCAATGGAACGCTTCATGGCATTGTTGATTCGTTCAATATCAGACAATCCCTCCTCGGATTCAGGGCTAAGCCAAAATCCCGGATTGAAATGTGTTTCGTGGTAAGGGTAGGTATGCAATGAAACAAAGTCCACTGCTTTGATCAATTCATTCAGGTCTTCCAGGTGGTAACTCTTGCCTCCGCCACCCCATGATTCGTAGTTGTCGGAGCTGGTGATCCAGATACCTTTTGGTAGTGCGCCACTTGCTTTGAGTTTTTGCAAGTGATTTACCCACTTGAGGATAATTCCTGGAACGACATAATAAGAAGAGGCCCAATGGATCATGGCTTCATTTCCTACGGCAATGGCTTTGACAATATCCGGATATTCGTTCGCCATGGTCACGGCTGCGGCGATCTCGGCTTGATTATTTTCCAGGCTTTCTTTTTCGTGATCTACTTTGGAAGTCCATGCTCCCTCGCAATCAATCCATACGCCCAGCATCACGTACATTTCAAAGTCCGCTTCTTCATTCTTTACTTCCCGAATGGCCTTAAGCAGATTGCTGGCTTGTGCAAATTGCTGGGTATTGTACGTGCGGAGGAGTTTAACTCCCATAGCCGAAAGGATGCGAACGTCCTCCTTTAGGTTCTCTACTGACGGAACCTGTTCCCTTGACTTTTCCCGGTAACCTCCGAAAGAGATAGCCCGGTATTCAGGATTGCCAAAAATTTCTGATGCTGGTTTCAAGGCTGCAGACTTTTTTTCGGTACTGCCGCATGCACACAACAGAGCGACAAAAACAAGTGCGGTTAACTTTTGCATGATCTCCTCTTCTTTAAATGATGAGTATTGAATCTTAATACACCCGGCTCACATATTCACTGCAAAACGGTGCACAATATCGACGTTTTTGACTCTTTCAGAAAATGCTAACCCTGCAATACAGGGGCTTGATGTAGTATTGATGTAAAATTTTAACCCTAAAGAATAATCTTGTTTCGGACTGATTTTGGCTCCTTTTATGCATCAAAAGCACATCAGGTATCGGAAAATGGGGTGTTAGCCTGCTTTATGGTAGATGTGGTACTATTCCTGATCTGGCAACAGACGAAGTACTTCCCACATGGCTTTTGCGTCGTTCCACTGACGCTTTTCGTTGCCTGATTCCCATGCTTCCCTGGCGTCCATTGCCTCTGTTTTCAGGAATAGCAAAAGTCGACCCTCGTAGATTTTAAAGTTCTCCGGATCTACGTCCAGATGCTTGCCATTAGCCACACCATAGGCGCAATATCCGCCAAATGTGGGTAAGTATTTTTCGGGTGTTTGCTGAAAGGTCTGAAGTTGCTCTTCTGAGGTGAAATAGTAAGTGACTCCTTCATGAGATGCCATGAAATTCGGATTCCCTTGTTCTGCTTTACCTTCAAAATAGGAGATTGGACTGAAGCCTTTCAGCATAACCAAATCTTCCGAAACATTGAATTCCAGTATCTGTTCAGGACGCTGTGAAAGTGCCAGAAGACCGTGTGCTAAAAAGCAAAAAAATAAAAAATGCCTGATCCAATAAGCTTTCATAGAAAGGGTGAGTAACCGGGCCATAAATATAACAGGGATTTGTGCTGGATCATGACACTGGACAGGCACTGATTTTTTATTTAAAACCATTGATCTCTCCAGAAAGTTACCCGGTTCATGAGTCTTTACAACCGCCTGGCAGTCATTTTGGGAGACTGTCTTTTCGCCGATCATACCTTATTGAAGCCAGATGAGGGAACTTTATTTTTCATGGCAGAGGACCATCAACTCTGTACGCATTATCGGTATCATAAGCATAAACTGGTGATGTTTCTTTCAGCCATGCGCTCTCATGGCGACTCTGTTAGAGCGAAATGGCCACTGGTCTACCATCAATTGACCCTCGAAAATAAATCTACGACCTACTTTGAGAAGTTGGAAAAAACGATTCAGGCACATGACATTAAACAACTGGTATTGTACGAAGTACAGGATCATTTTTTCGAAGGAGCTTTGAAGAAGTTTTGCAGAGATCATGGACTTTCCATTGATTTTAGACCATCACCCGCGTTTGTTACCACCAGAGACCAATTTCAGGACTACCTGACACAAGTCAAGAAACCTTTCATGCATACCTTTTATCAACGCCAACGTCGGCGCCTGGGTGTACTTGTTGATGCGGCAGGAAAGCCTTTGAATGGGCAATGGTCTTTTGATCAGGATAATCGCAAGAAATTGCCCAAAACAATCACAATCCCGCCAAAGATCATATTCAACCAAACAGCGCATACCCAGGTAATTAAAAAGTTAGTTGAGGAATTGTTTCCAGATCATCCGGGCAGCGTAGAAAATTTCAATTGGGCAACTACCCGAAAAGATGCGTTGGCCGAGTGGGCCCGGTTTCTTTCAGTCAGATTTGATCAGTTCGGACCATATGAGGATGCCATTGATCATAAAGATCCGTTTTTGTTCCACTCAGTGATATCACCGTATTTGAATATGGGACTGATCACTCCCGAGGAACTTCTGGATGAAGTCCTCGTGGCTGCGAGTGAAAATAATGTGCACTATCCGTCTGTCGAGGGTTTTGTGAGGCAACTGATTGGATGGAGGGAATTCATTCGAGGAATGTACCATGAATTTGATGCTGATTTGAGAAGCAATTATTTCAATCATGAGCGGAAACTAAAACCTTGCTGGTATGATGGTACTACAGGATTACCAGTATTGGATGACAGTATAAGAAAAGCGGAGAAATTTGGATTTACCCATCATATTGAGCGTTTGATGGTTTTGGGTAATTTAATGTTGTTATGTGAGGTTCATCCTGATGAAGTCAATCGTTGGTTCATGGAAATGTTTGTTGATTCTGCTGATTGGGTCATGGTCCCCAATGTCTATGGTATGAGTCAATTTGCAGATGGGGGACTATTTGCGACCAAACCATACATCGGCGGTGGTAATTATATTCGTAAAATGAGTCACTACCCAAACGGCGAATGGGTAGATACTATGAATGGATTGTACTGGCGATTTGTATCGAAGAACCGGTCTGTGTTTGAGCAGAACCCTCGAATGTCGATGATGACCCGGACATTGGATAAAATGACTGAAGAAAAACGTAAAACCCTTTTTGAATCGGCGGAACAGTTCATTGAGCAGGTGACATTCACGTTTGTGTGATCTATTCGTTTTTCGCCTTTTATTCCTGCTTATAAGTTTAACTTTAGTCTTATGAAGGGTGAGATAGAAAAGATTGAAAACCAATTTCTGAGTGATGTGTTGACATCTACTCAATTCATGAATCAATTGGGAAAGATTCAGGAAACTTCAGGCTTTCAACACAGAACCATTGGGGTACTTGACGGTTCCATGTTGCTCATGCGATTAGATCTAAAGCAACTTTCCTTATTTTTTGATCAATTCTATGTGATTGACGCGGAGAAATGGCTTCAAACAACTTCATTTAGTCGGATCGAAAAGACTTACCTGCATAATCGGGCGGAATTTGAATGGTTGAAGGAGAAAGAGGTGATCAAAACAGTCCAATTTGAGTCATCTCCGAAACAGAATCTTGAAACATTTCGATCGGAGATCGAAAAGTTGAATCAACTTTTCGAGGGAGAATTATATCAGCAAGTGGTTAAGCATCAGAAAAATCGTGGCGAGACTTATCAGCAACATTTGGCTGAACTACTGTATCGTATGGGAACTTACAAATCCAGAATTCAATCGGCGTATTTGCGTCAGTCGTTGGGTAACGAAGCCTATCCCATCATCGATAACTTAAATGATATGGGTGAGTTTCTTTCGGATTTGCCTAAGGCCCATGTGGTGAATGTTTTGTTGAAAAAGATTCCTGTACCTGATGTCCAGACCCCATGGGAACAACTACTGGAGTTTCGCTCAAATGATGATGCCCGGGAAAAATACCTCCGTGTGAAAAGGTGGCTTTATAAAACGGCAACACAAGAAGTAAATACCCTCGAGATGTATCAGGAAATCGATTCCCTGATTCATGAGTATGAACAGTACATGGCATTGCATAAGTTGAAGTTTCAGCAGGGTATGCTAAAAGCTTCCGTATTGACCACCGTTGATTTCGTTGAAAATATGATGAAGTTGAATTTCTCGAAAGCGGCAAAAGCATTGTTTAACATTCAGCAGGATAAGGTCAAAATGCTGGAAGCGGAAATGAAAGCGCCAGGACGGGAATTGTCTTATTTTGTCAAGCTACGTCAGACTTTTTGAAATGCTTATTTCTACGACATCTTTCACTGCAATATTTGACCTCTTCCCAGTTTTTCTCCCATTTTTTACGCCAGGTAAAAGAGCGATGGCATATCGGGCATGTTTTTAATGGTAGATCTGCTTTTTTCACCTTTTGGAAATCTTGTTTCCACTGATAGATCGCTGGCGAGAGCATCTGAAACGGTCTACGTCGCTGCTTCTTTTGTTGAGATGCTTGGTGGTTCTGTTAGTGACACGCTTACGCCACATTTTGAAACTTTTTACCGTCATTTCATTGCGCATCAGTCGAATGACTTCTTTCTCACTTAATCCAAACTGCACTTCGATCGCTTCAAAAGGAGTACGATCCTCCCAGGCCATTTCAACGACTCTGTTACGGTCTTCATGCGATAAATCTGTCATGATGGGGAAACTCATTGAGCTTGCTTGTGGTTGCGGAAAGTTTGATTTTTACTCTTGAGGTCAATGAAACCTTCCAATCTGGTCGTCAGTCCATTTTGCGTTAGTCGAATTTCCGCAAGTGCATTTGTGCCGACCATTGAACCTATTGTCATTGGTGTCGCTTCGAATTGCTGCTATATTTGATTTTTATAATTCCCAACCCATGAAGAAGCTTTTGTTACCATTGTTATTATTGATCGTTTTTGCTTGCTCTCCAGGTAATCCAGCCGATGAGGGGAGTAATGCTGAGCCTGCTGTTGAAGAACCGGAACCCGGATTAGTGAGCTCAGTTGGCCTGGAGATCGACCGCCTGAATCTTCCTGATGGATTCAAGGTGGATGTTTTTGGACGGGCCAAAAATGCCAGATCCATGGTGATGAGCCCAAGTGGCACTTTGTTCATTGGAAGTCGTTCCGGTGGGGATGTATTTGCATTGAAAGATACCAATGGCGATTTCAAAGCGGATGAAAAATATACCCTTGCCACAGGGCTAAACATGCCCAATGGAGTAGCTTTCAAAGATGGAGACCTTTATGTCGCTGAAGTAAGTAAGCTCTGGAAATACGAGAACATCGAGGCGAATCTGGATAATCCTCCTGCACCGAAACTGATCTATGATGACCTGCCGAAAGACCGTCATCATGGTTGGAAATACATTGCTTTTGGGCCAGATGATAAACTGTATGTACCCATAGGTGCGCCTTGCAATATCTGCGAAAGCAAGAATGAATATTATACCTCGATCCTTAGGATGAATGCGGATGGTTCGGATCGCGAGATCTATGTAACGGGAGTACGAAATACCGTTGGGTTTACCTGGCACCCTGAGACCGGAGACCTGTGGTTCACTGATAATGGTAGAGACATGCTGGGAGATGACTCACCTCCCTGTGAATTGAATCGAGCGTCGGAAAAAGGACAGCATTTTGGGTATCCTTATTGCCACGCGGGTATGCTTAAAGATCCGGAATTTGGAGACAAGCGACCTTGTGAAGACTTTGTTGCTCCTGCACAAAACCTTGGTCCACACGTGGCCCCTTTAGGATTGAAATTCTATACTGCATCGATGTTCCCGGAAATGTATCAGGGTAAGATCATCATCGCCGAGCATGGTTCCTGGAATCGTAGTGCAGAGGCCGGACATACCGGACATATGTTGACATTGGTTGGAGAGTCCAATGGCCAGGGAACTTCATATGAACCATTCATAACTGGCTGGCTGAACAAAGAAACCAACAAAGCATGGGGTAGACCGGTCGATATTTTGGTGTTAGAGGATGGTTCTATTCTCGTTTCTGACGATCTTTCAGGGACGATCTATAGAATTACCTACGCGAGCTAAAAACTCGCACCAAAAACGTACTGACATGGAACGCTTCTCTTTTCGATCGATGATTGGTCTGATTATGGTCCTGCTTACGGCCCAATGCGCCAAAGTACCTATCACCGGTCGTTCTCAATTGAGTCTTGTACCCAATAGCCAGGTCTTGCCAATGAGTTTCGAACAATACGAAGAGGTGAAAAAGACCAACGAGGTGATCACTTCAGGAGAGCAGGCGGAAATGGTAAAGCGTGCGGGCACCAGGATTCAGAAAGGCGTTGAACAATATTTTGCGGAACTAGGACAGAGCAACTACCTCAATGATTATGATTGGGAATACATTCTCATTAAAGACGACCAAACGGTTAATGCCTGGTGCATGCCGGGGGGGAAGGTAGCCTTCTACACAGCCATTCTTCCTATCTGCAAGGATGAAACCGGTTTAGCGGTGGTCATGGGGCATGAGATTGCTCATGCCATTGCTAATCATGGACGTGAAAGGATCAGCCAGACCCTCGTGACACAAACAGGCTTAAGCCTTGCCTCCATTGCACTTGGAGGTGGTGGCGCTTCGCTTACGGGTGATATGATCTTGCAGGGAGCCGGTGCGGCTACTAACCTGGGGATATTGAAGTTTAGCAGGAAGCATGAATCCGAGGCTGACGAATTGGGATTGTATTTCATGGCCATGGCTGGCTATGATCCACAGCAAGCTCCTGCATTCTGGGAACGTATGTCGGAAAAAAGCGGGGGAAATGCTCCCCCGGAATTTATGTCAACGCATCCCTCACATGGGACACGAATCAGTGACTTGCAGAAAAATATGCCGAGAGCACTCGAATACTATCGAAAAGCGAAGTAGCCTATTGCTGTGCTTTTTTCGGTTTGATGTCCAGATCTTTCAACACTTCAAGCGATTTGAGGCCAGCATCAATAGAAATTTCAATGATTTCTCCAAGGAATTCTCCATCCAGGGCTTCTAACGCTTCTAATTCAGATAAGCCCTCCAGCTCTTCCAGCTTTTCGAGTTCCGCCAAAGAACTGAGTGAAGATAATTGACTCAATGAGGAAAGCTCACTTAATGATTCAAGACTGCTAAGGTCAATGTTGATGTCAAGATCTTCCAGGTCATCACTATTGAGGTAGATCACCGTTGAGGTACGGTCTTGTCTGTCCGGACTTATTTTTTTCAGGCCTTTGTATTTGTCTTTGTCCTGGGCTTGGGTGGCCAAACTAAGCGTCAGTGCGGCCAGGATTACGAATAGTCTCTTCATAGTCAATTGATTTTGAGTTTATGAAGAAAATACTGCTGCTATCGACAAAGGTTACAGCCGTTCTGAAAAAATCACAAAGAAATTCCGAAAAGGAATAAGATCTGACGCTTGTTCAGCCGGTCTTTCTCCTCGAAGTAATCATTTCGTCGGATTTCAAACGTCAGGTTATGTCGACTCTTCAACTGATACTGGACACCTGCGCCAAGAATGTAGCCAAACATATCGATAGATACCAATTGAGGTCCGGTTACGTGATTGGTTCTGATGGTGTTTCCCGAATCCGGCCTGAACTCTTCCGTCTGATAGTAATTCCTAAGGTGGTAGGACATATTCATACCAAGATTAACAAATGGACGGAGCCTTCTTTCAGGGAGTGTGTATCTGATCATGAATGGGAAATCCAGTGCGACCAGTTCTATTTCTGCGCTGATATCCGTTCTGTGTGCTACACTGTTGATATCAGTCACTATGCGTGAATGCCTTGAGTTTAAGGTGCTTTTTGATATGCCAATACCATAATGATAAGAAAAGCTCGAATTTTTGATCGGGTCATCGGCAAACAATCCAACAAAAACGGAATTGGCAGGGGTGAATTTCGCAGAAGCCAGCACCGGAAATCGACTATTTCTTGGCAACCCGGTCAGTCGATCGGCCCTTCCTGCGATGGGTACCCCGATCGTAGTATGATTGATGCCGGCGTTAACACCCCACTTGAAATATGACAAAGGTTTATTTCGTCCTCTATTGTAAAGTGCAATGAGTCGGCCAAGGGAATTTCTGTTGTATCCTGTCTGCCGAATAGGGTCTCTCATCCATGGATAATCTCCTACGTATTTTATCAGGGTATCTTGTCTGGCTTTTGCATCAATCGGCACCTCAACAAGACCACCAGTACCTTTTTCAAGGAAGAATGCTCTGCGTTCTTTGTCTACATAGTAGTATAAGTTGATTTCGCCGTGTTGAATGTTTTCGATAAATACACGTAAGGATTCTCCTTCTAATTCAATTCGTCGGGAGTAATAAACTTTGCCATTCTTCAGGCCGTAAGAGATGACGTCATTGGGATAGAGATAGATCGTGTCGCCTTTTGATTTTAATCGAATGAACTGAGAATTGTTGTGAGATCGGCCTTCGATCAGCGGGGCGTTAGGAAGAAATCTGGCGTAAGTTTCAATGAAACTTCGTTGGGCAAATGAGTCTGTAGCAAAGCAAAGCAGTACTAGAATGAGGATGGTGGCTAGCTTTTTCACAATATAAAGATAACAAAAGTGGTAGTGAGTTTATAACAACCACTTTTGCTCAACCCACTAACCCGGCTATATATTCCCTTAAACTAGCTGGAATCGCCTCATGTTCAATCATTTTATGGATCGCTTGAGGATTGTCCAGTTTTCGATACAACGCTTGATACAATTGCGCCACTGAAATACCGGCCTTATCTTCTTCGATCAATTGAAATTCATCGCCCGGCCTTACTTCTCCTTGCTCGAGTACCTTAAAGTAAATACCTGATCGTGTGTCATTGACGAATCTTTTCAAAATACCCTGGTCCTCGAACCTTATGCCCAGCTTGAAGCACGGCTGACGAGGCTGGGACACCTGGACCCGGGCTGAACCGACCTGATAAATTGAGCCAATGAACGTGTTTTCTTCGTCACATATGTCTACAGTAAGGTTTTCTCCAAACATCCCCCAATTCCAATCCAGATTAGGATAAAACCCTTTCCAAAAGGGATAATGATTGGCTCCATAGAGATAACAGGCCTTGTAAATGCCACCATGGTATTTTCGGTTTACGACATGGTCTTTTCTTACATCAGTTTCTCCAAGGTAAATGGGTTCCTGAACAGGATATTTGAATATGCCTGTAGTGACTTCCTGATCCTTCCAGGAAACAGTGGTAGGGTTACCCAGATTGGTTGAAAGTATCTTCATGGGTGGTGGCTTTGAGGGGTCAACAATAAAAAAAGCTCAACAGTTCGTTGACCGATCATTGAGCTTCTTCGTTTCTTTCCGTTTTTGACGATAGCTGGAACAGAACTATGCAATGTAGAATGTCCTGTCAGTATTTGGCCGCAGCACCATTCGAATTGGTTTTCTGGATAAACTCTCGTATGTCCTCATTGGCCTGGATAAGATCTTCTTTTCTCAGGTACATCATATGACCGCTGCGGTACCCTTTAAAACTGAAACGATCTTTCATTTTGCCACTAGGGTCAATTCGCCACATGGTATACTTCGCATCAAAATATTTGGTAGCACCATCGTAGTATCCGGATTGGATCATGGTGTGTAGATATGGATTCTGTGCCATGGCCAGACGTAAATTTTCCCCAGTTCGGTTTCCGGTACGATCCCAGGGTCTGACTGGCCCAAACATATTGTATTTCACATCGGTCTTGAAGTTCAGGACGTTGCGGTAATAATAATTGATAGCGGGAGTGAATGAATGTAACCAGGAAGTTAATTCTGAATTGAAATCGGGTCGATCTCCGCCTTCTACTTCGTCAATGCCTTTGTAGCGTGAGTCCAGTCTTCCCACTGTAAATCCTTCATCACGTAATAATTCTTTCCAGAAAAATGACGTAGGTACGTCGAGGTTGTATTGTAAAATCACCTTATCAGAAATGCCCGAGTATCTTGCCATTTTACGAGCTGCTTCGTTTTTCGTGGCTTCATCAACAAAACCACCTTTGGCAATGACAGGCATCAACTCATCCACCGCGTATTCTTCTACTTCCGGAAGCAACTCTTCCAGATCTCTGGCCTGCAAGTCCGGAGGTAATTGTTGGTGATACCATGCCGCTGCCGTGAAATAAGGAACCCGTAAAGCGGCCCCCAGCGGCCCCGCGCGGCGACCATCACCTGCATCAATGCCCAGTTCAGTAGGAGAGACGAGGATCACCCCATTCAGATACATCCATTGACG
Organism: Cyclobacteriaceae bacterium; assembly: GCA_965229785.1. Lineage (GTDB taxonomy): Bacteria > Bacteroidota > Bacteroidia > Cytophagales > Cyclobacteriaceae > JAWPMT01. The sequence goes on along the minus strand of CBDDJS010000001.1, from coordinate 4,387,480 downwards.
GTTCTGTAAGGCCATTGCCAAACCTGAAACCCGGGTTGTGCCGTAACTTTCGCCAATCAGATATTTTGGAGATTCCCAGCGATTAACGCGGGTGACAAAGGTATTGATCCATTCTGCGAGGTATTCAATGTCCGCATTAACCCCAAAAAACATTTCTTTTTTAGCGTCTTTATCCGCAATGCGAGAGTAACCCGTGTTGACCGGATTGACGAATACGATATCCGCTACATCCAAAATGGAATATGGATTGTCTTTTACGCCGTATGGCTGGATAGGGAATCCTTCATCATCGACTTTCAGGATTTTTGGACCCGTATATGCTAAGTGCATCCAAACAGAACCCGAGCCCGGTCCTCCGTTGAAGGAGATGAATAATGGCCTGGAGGCTTTGTTTTTGATGTCGGTTCGCTCATAGTAAGTGTAGTGCAGGTAAGCTGAGGCGTTACCCATTTGGTCCCAAACGGGTTGCGTGCCCGTAGTGGCTTTGTAGGGAAAGTTCTTTCCTTTTACCGTCAACTGGTGATTGGTTACCACGGTGGTGTCTACAGGTAACATGCGTTGCGCATGCACAGCTATGGCCATACACGCAAATAGCAGAGTAACAATGGACTTCATCAGGTCAATTTTTTAGTGGATATGAATGGGAAAATTAAAGCAAAGCCCTAAAAACAGTATCTGAGTTTTTGACGAGCGGGATGGAGGTATTTTTTTGAAAATGGAGGTAAGTGATTAGCTTTATTATGGTAATGTGGAATTTATGCCAGAGATGATAGCTCCAAGGATCAATGGACTGATCGTAGTATTTGCTTTGCTGGGTATGATTCTGGTTATTCAGCCTTCCATGGGGCAATCCGAAAATCACCTTACCATCGGAGAAATGTCCTTAAAGAGCTGGCCTAACCCTTTCAAACCATCTTTGGCGGATCAGGAGGGAACACCATACTTGTATGACGACTGGTTGCCTGGAATCATACATTCCGTCAAAGGGAAGGAGTATGATGACATTAAGTTGAAATTTAATTTATTTCATGGTCGCTTACTGGTCAAGATTTCTGAAGAAGCTCAACCTCGTATGATGGTTCCCATCCACATCAAGTCATTTTCGATCATGGCATCCGATACTACCTATACTTTTTACAGGCATCTTGTGCCAGTCAGGGAGCAAAAAAAACCGATGGATCCCTTTTTCATAGAAATGGCTTCCGGTGACTATTTTTTACTGGCCAAGCCGGGAAAACAAGCCCAGCGAGAAAGTAAAAACGTATTAGCTCATGTGGATGAACAGCACAATGTGCGATACGTGGATATCGAGGACTATTTTATCGAGAACCCTGCAGGAAATATCATTCCTTTCAAAAATTCCAAGAAAGTCAAAGCGCAAATCTTTGGTGAAGACCTTCCTGATCTGGAGAAATACGCTAAACAGAATAAACTGAAATGGGGCAAAGCTTCTGATTTGGCGAGGATAATTCGTCAGGCCAATCAATTGTGACCAGCGAAAGAGAGGTTTCAAAAATGACGATCATCGTATCGCTCAAATACAGATTTGGTCAGACCTTTGTTCTATGAAGTTTCCGAAGCCAAAAGGACTGTTTTACATATGTATTTCGCTAGGTATGCTACTGTTTTCTCAGGAAGGGAAAGCTCAACAGGGGCATCATCCACCATTAAATGAATTGTCCTTAAGTCTTCAGAACAATCCCTTTCAGTCTTTTTCCAGTGAGGAGAATTCAGCTTATTGGCATAATGCTTGGTTGCCGGGATCCATTCAATCTGTTCAGGGGCATGATTATCCGGGATTGCAGATGAAACTTGACCTGCTTAATGGCAGATTGTTTGTTAAATCTGAATCGGATCCGAATCCCCGAATGATGAATGCGATCCTTATCAAATCTTTCTCACTGCAGCTCAATGATTCTATGATCTCTTTTCATAGGCATCTGGTCCCCGTAGATGATGTGAAAAAACCTACTGATGTTTTTTTCATCGAAGTGGTCAACGGAGACTTTTATTTACTGGCGAAGCCAGACAAAGTACCACAGCCTGATGGAGGAAACCTGAATCAAACCGACGACAGGCGCGAGGTGATATACGTTGATGTGGTCAAATACTTTATCAAAAGTCCGGCAGGTAAGATCATTCTCTTCAAAAATTCCAAAAAAATCAAAGCGGAGATATTCGGTGATCAACTATCGCAACTGGAGAGGTATGCCAAGCAAAACAAACTTCGCTGGGGTAAGGTTGCAGACCTGATAAAAATCACAGGAGAGGCTAACGAGCTTTTAACAGACGGCAGGTAAGTGTTTTCGAAAACCAAGTTGTCCGTTCATTGCTCATGAGGTACAAAAAGCGAAACAGGCCCTTTTTCTTATTTCTTTCCGTCGGGATGCTGCTGTTATCTCAAATCAGCCTGGCCCAATTTGAGCGTCACCCGGTATTGAATGAATTATCTTTAGTGAATTGGAATAAGCCTTTAACGGATGAAGAGGCTGCTTCTTTTTGGTATGATGAGTGGCTTCCAGGGACCATTCGCACGGTAGAGGGGTATGATTACGCCGGTGTGATGATGAAATATGATATCGTTGATGGCAGGCTGCTTATCAGGCAATCAGTCAATTCGGCCCCCAGGATGATGAAACCGATCCACATCAAATCTTTTTCTATGGAACGTAATGATTCCACAATTACTTTCCAGCGGCATTTGATGCCGGTTAGAGAAGTGAAAAATCCAATGGATGTTTTTTTCATAGAACTGGTTACCGGAGATTTCTATTTGTTGGCTAAACCAGTCAAAGAAGAACAATCAAATGACATAAATCCCTTGGCTCCTGTTGATGATCGCCGCCACTTGACATATGAGAATGCGATCAGTTATTTTGTCAAAAACCCGGCGGGAAAAATCATTCCTTTTAAAAACACTAAAAAAGTCAAGGCCCAAATTTTTGGTGACAAGTTGTCTGCCCTGGATAAATACGCGAAGAAGAACAAACTTCGATGGGGTAAGACTTCTGACCTGGTCAGGATCATCCATCATGTGAATAATTGAAACGTGGAAAACTTATTCAAAATCTGTTCATGATCTATGATTAACTGCTCTACTTTTGCCGCCTTTATTTAAACATTTAAACCTTCCGGGAGATGAAAATCTGGTTCACCTGTAAAGCCAAGTATGGTAAGGAAAATGATGAGGGCATCATGAAACAAGTAACTGAGGCTTACCTGGTAGATGCGGTTTCTTATACTGATGCTGAGACACGTATCTACGCTGCAATGGAACAGAACATTGCCGGAGAATTTGCGATCACAGCCATCACAAAATCAAACATCTCCGAGGTGATCAATTACGAGGATTCTGATTACTGGTACAAATGCAAAGTGACTTACTCCACCGTGGATGGAGATAGTGAAAAGGAAGTAAAGATCAATACTTATTTTTTGGTTGGAGCAGAGGATGTTCGACAGGCATTTGTAAGAGTAGAAGACAATCTGAGCTCAATGCTGGTCCCATTCGAAATTCCGTCCATTACCAAAACGAATATCGTGGAAGTGTATCCATATTTGGAGGAAGAGGAAATTCCAGCGAACCTGAAACCTGTTTCCGAAGTAGAAGATACAGAGGAATAAAGTACGAAAGTTTCCAATTCGCGCAATCCTTCGTAACTTGGTTTTCAGATACTCCAGTTAGACGATTTTGAAGACTATTTCACGAACCGGGATTGTTTTGCTTCTGCTCCTCTGCGGATGCCAATACTTCAGTTTTTTTAAGACGGTCTCTCTCGATATCAAGACCAGCATTCCTGATGTTAAATGTCTGGTCAATATTGACGGCAAGAACGTCGGTATTACGCCTTTGAAAATAGCCGTCCTCCCTGGTAAAACGCATCTTACGGTAACCAGTATGGATTCAGCCTATTTCTGCAATTTCGATGAAGAGTTCAAATTTCCTTCCAAGCTTGAGCAGCCCATCATCGTAGATTGTAAAGCCAGGGAAACAGTTTCTTTGAAGTTTGATTTGGACGATAAAGATGCTGTGGTCGTCCTAAATGCGGATACCATCAGAGATTGGCATAGTCACTTACCCAAAATTGTTCCGGATACCTATAAGATCAAGGTGATTGGTTCATTTGGATACAGCAGTTTTGAGAAGGAATATGTATTCGGCCCTTACGATAGCACCACAATTCAACTCCAATTGGCGCTGGATACAGCAGTTTGGAAGGGTGAAAATGCTTCGTTTGATGCTATTAAAATTGGAAACCAATGGTGGACCGCCAGTAATTTGACTAAGATCGGAGAGAACAACACCTGTTACGATGCGGATGATAAAAATTGTGAAACCTACGGGGCGCTTTATAATTGGTATGAAGCGATTGAAGTAGCGGAACAGATTGAGGGCTGGCGACTACCAAGTGACAATGACTGGAAACAGTTGGAGCAAGCGCTTGGAATGGATACGAGAACCCTGGACTCCCTTGAATGGAGAGGAGATCCGGTAGGTAGGTCACTCAAGACAGATGGTCAGTCAGGATTCAACGGGTTGTATGGTGGTTTTTTGCATTTCGACGGAGATGAATATGCCTTTTTGGAAGAAAGTGGCTACTATTGGACGGCAACTGATACCAGCATGAAACAAACGGATTTGGCCGCCTTGCGATACATCAAAAAGAAAGAAGGGCGATTGTACCGCGACTATGCCTATAAGACCTACGGATTTAGTGTGAGATTGGTCAAGGATGCCGTAAACTGATATAGCGGTTTTTAGTCCTCCCTTGCCTTCGCTAATATTGCCTCCGAACTGCCTAATAATCCAATCTTGGGGAGCACAATACCAAAAGACATTCAGGTCAATACAGATTTTAAAGCATTAGCCGCGGGGAAAAAGGTCTACTTCGCGAGCGATTTTCACTTAGGTGCTCCTGGTCACACAGAGAGCCTGGTGCGCGAAAAAAAGATCATACGCTGGCTCGATGCCATCGAGTCCGATGCGGCGGCCATCATCTTGGTCGGGGATATTTTCGACTTTTGGTTCGAATACAACAATGTAATCCCGATGGGATTTATCCGATTCCAGGGAAAGATTGCGGCATTGCGTGAAAAGAACATCCCTATTATCTTTTTCACGGGTAACCACGACATGTGGATGTTCGATTACTTTCCCAGAGAACTTGGTATTCCCGTGTACAATGGCCCGGTCAACTTTCAGATGGGTAATCAATCGTTTTTTGTCGGACATGGTGATGGGCTAGGCCCTGGAGATCACTTTTACAAATTTTTGAAGCGATTCTTTTCCAGTGGCCTTTGTCAGTGGATGTTCAAATGGTTACATCCAAATGTTGGGGTTTGGCTTGCGAAAACCTGGTCCAATAAAAGTCGGAATAAAAATGCCGTCAAGGATGCGGAGTTTTTGGGAGAAGAGGAATATTTATTGCAGTTTGTCCGTTCTCATGAGGCACATCAACATCATGACGCCTATTTATTTGGTCATCGGCATCTTCCACTCGATATTGAGGTGGGAGAATCTCGTTACGTTAATCTGGGAGAATGGATTAAACATTGCACTTATGCTACATTCGATGGTGAAAAGCTCCGTTTGGAGAAATTTGAAGATCAGTAGCACGTTATTCCTTTTTGTTGTCCAGTTCGTTCAAGGACAATCGTGGGAGTTAATTGATGAAAAAGTTTTTGATGCGGAAATCGTCTCAGTTTCAACAGACTTTCAGCATAACATTTTTATCGCATTAGCGGATGATCAATTGATCAAGATGAATGCATCAGGTGAAGTGCTCGCCAATTTTTCGCAACCTAATTTAGGTCCGTATACGGCACTGGAAGCACAAAACAGCCTAAATCCATTCTTTTTTGTTCGGGACAATCAGCAAGTTGTATTTCTTGATCGTTTTCTGGCCAATCCCGTCATTTATGACCTGAACCAGTGGACCTCTTCTTTTGTGTGGCTTGCCACACCAAGTGTGGACCGACAACTTTGGCTTCTCGAGAGTGACCCTTTCCGTATCTCGAAAGTCGATCGTTTCACAGGGAATGTATTGCACGAAGTAGTGCTACAAATAGGACTGGATCTGGAAGATCTGGTGCATTTCAGCGCTCAAAAACAAAGCCTGATCCTGGTCGATCAATACCGGGGTATTTACCTTTTTGATTTATTTGGCAACCTCCGGAAGTACATAGCTGAAGAAGACGCCAAATCGATTCAGTTGATCGAAGACCATCTGTTCTATTTTTCTGAAACTTCCCTGGTGCGGTTGGACTTAACCACAGAAGAAAGATCAACAGTGTCGATACCTGAACGTTGCGGAACGATTGTCAAAAATGGTGAATCTTACCTTTGTGTCAGTTACGATAAGCTGGGATGGTGGAAGTTTTCAGGTCAATAAAAAAGCCGATCTTCTCAGACCGGCTTAATGATGTTTTAAGACCTCAACCTCCGGTTCCTGTATCCGTTTCAGCCTGAGGAATAGGCAACACAAAATTATCTCCCCAAGGGTCTGATGTTCCGAACGGAGATCCCACAAATGTTCCCCATCTGCGTAGATCGTGCAGCAAATGCCCTTCGTAGATCAATTCACGATTTCGCTCGAGTCTTACACTATCACGGAATGCGGCTGGATCAGCAAAATCAGAAACCGCCAATGCCGGAAGGCCTGCTCTGGTTCTTACGAGGTTTAAATCCTCCAGAGCCGTTGTATTGATCACCGTTCGATTGATTTCATAAAGTGATTCGGCTCGTGATAAGTGCATTTCTGCCAGTCTGATTACGGGTATCACGCGATCACCACGCAAGTACTTGGTTGTAGAGAGCAAGTCATCGTTATTGTTAGGGATATTCTTGATGAAAGCCGTGTTAACCTGTGTACTGGTAGTGGAGGCATCTACATCCACATCGATGGTTCCTCTCAAATCAGCATCTTCATATCTGGGGCTATTGAAAAGTAGATCACTGAAAACAGATGAGCGAATGATGGCCATCGTTCCCAGTCCACTTTCTGATAAAGGAGAATAGAAATTCACCAGTCCCGTTCCTGTAGAGCGGTCGCCTGCTGTGTTAGACAAGGTTTGCTGGATAGCAAATATGTCCTCGGTCGAGTTAGTACTATTGTTGAAGGCAGCTTGCGGTGAACTTGTCAAGGCGTAAGCACCAGAAGTAATGACTTCATTCAGGTAAAGGATCGCATCGATGTAGTTATTCTGTTGCATCGACATTCTCCCTAAATAAGCCTGGCAAGCATAATAAGACAACCGGGTTCCATTGGTGCCGAGGGACTGCAATAAGTTGGATGCTTCTGTCAGATCACTTTCAGCTTGTTGGTACACCTGTTCGATAGTACTGATTGAAGGTGTGGTAATCTCACCTACATCCGTTACCGCCGTAGTAATGATCGGAATGGCCGGTGTAGAAGCGGGTGATACACCATCTGCATCATATTGAGGAGCCCACAAACGAACCATTTCAAAATAAAGAATGCCCCGCATGGCGAGGGCTTCACCACGAATGCGATCTCGATCTGTAGCTGAAGTAACATTTTCGATGTTGGCCAGGATGCCGTTTACCGCGTTGATCACTTCGTAGGCCCGTCGCCAATTGGCTTCTACGCGAGTATTCGTATTGACAATGTCTTTATCAATGAAATTGGCATAAGCAGGACCCGTCGCGGAAGACCAGAAGATTTCCTGGCCGTTGGCTCTGCCGAGTAGGGTGGCTATGATTGAGAAATCTCCTCCTAAGAGCTCACCACCATCATTCCCGTCTGAAATTCCTCCAAAACTATAATAGGCGCCTAATAAGGCACTTTCAATCGCAGCATCGTTGGAAAGTACGTCTCCACTGATGGTGCCATCGGCATCTATGTCCAATAAACTGTCGCATGAAAAAGCAATTAGCAACAGCGCGAAAAGAGTTGTATATCTAAGCGTTTTCATGATCAAAATCCGATTTTAATTCCTGAAATAATGGTCCGCGCCTGTGGCGCTGTGAAGTTGTCAATACCTCGACTGATGTTCCGTTCAATGGTGCCGAAATTAGGATCAATATAGTTGACATCCGGGTCATAACCAGAGTAGTCGGTAAACGTAAGCAGGTTCTGACCTCCGACATAAAATTTGAAGTAACTCAATCCCCAATTTGAAACCGTCTCGCTTGGGAAATTGTAGGTGAGGGTCAGTGTTTTCAAGCGTACATAGCTGCCATCTTCAAGGAATCGAGAAGAAGGGTTTGTGTTTTCCTGGAATGGATTCAATACGGGAAATGCAGCCTGATCTCCGGGTGCATACCAGCGATCTAGCTGATTGACAGTTTGTCCAAGATTAAGGATACCACTGTTGGAAAGGAATTCGCCAGTGGCGTTGTAGATGTCCACACCCTGAACAAACTGGAATAAGAAGTCCAGCTCAAACCCTTTATAGGCCAGGTTATTGGATAACCCACCGAAGAAGTCTGGGTTTGGATCTCCAATGACCATTCTGGGCGCCGATTCCCAATCAGTTGTAGTTCCTCCGCTTCCGTTATCATACAAAGCTCGACCATTACCAGGATCTACTCCAACGTAACGTCTGGTATAGAACACACCAGAAGCCTGTCCTTCCAAAAAGGCATTCACACCAACGATGGCATTTTGTCCACCCAGGTCAGTGATCTCGTTTTTGTTCGTAGAAATATTAAAGTTGGTTGACCAGGAGAAATCAGTGGTGGAGACATTCAAACTACTTATGCTAAATTCAAAGCCACTGTTTTCCATGCTTCCAATATTTTGAAGTACCGCCGAAAAGCCTGAAGTCTGAGTTACAGGTACAGGAAAGAGTAAGTCTTCTGTTTGCTTGAGGTAATAATCTACTGTAGCCGTAATGCGATCATCCAATATACCTACTTCAAGTCCGACATCCGTTTGAGTTGTAGTTTCCCATTTCAAATCAGCGTTTGCCAGATTCGAGAGTCTGATTCCCTCTTCACTGCCATAGTTGATGTTGATGAAATTCCTCCTATATAGAAAATCTTCATCGGGTGTGGTGCCCACCAATCCATAGCTGGCTTTAAACTTCAATGTACTCAGCGCATCGACATTGAAGAAATCTTCCTTGTGAATATTCCAACCGGCAGATAAGGCCGGGAAGTAACCAAATCGATTATCCTCACTAAATCTGGAAGAACCATCAGCACGAGCGCTCAATTGGAAAATGTACTTATCATCAATGTTGTAGTTTACCCGGGTGAAGAACGAAAGAAAAGCAAACTTCGAATCTGCAATAGGGACATCTTGTAGACTGGCATCAGTGCTGGATAGTCCTTCCAATGTACTAATGGAGTTGACTCGTGCCAGTCGAAAGGCAGTCTCCGTAGTTGAGGTCTGATAAGAGGTCCCTACCACGGCACTTAGTCCATGATTATTATTAAGGTCGGTGCTGTAATCAAGAAAACCGGTAAGAATATTGTTAGTAACCGTGATCTCTGTCAATCTGGACAGGCCAGTTCCCGCACCTTCCAGGGTCTGCGGGCCTTGTCTACGCTCGATACGCGAATCGAAGAAATCTGTTCCGCCCTGTACGTTGAGGGAAAGTTGGTCATTGAAATCGTACTTTAGGTTCAGGTTCCCGATCAGGCTGTTCCCTTTTTCAATATTATCTGAAAAATTGATCTCTGTCAGAGGATTGTATTCCAGCCTGCGGACAATCAAACGGTAATCATCATTCTCGGAAAAGGAATCGGAGGGAGGTAATACAATGGCTTGTAGAGGTGAGCCCAGGTCCTGATCGTCATTGAGCCGATTGTCTTTGGTGCCTGCGTAGTTGAGGCTAAGATTGACGGATAAAGCTGGCGTGATTTGGCTTCCCAGATTAAGTCTTCCACTTAGTCGTTGAAATTCATTTCCTATGAGTATTCCTTGTTGATCCAGAAATGAGAGGCCACCGAAATAATTGAATTGCTCCGTACCTCCGGAAACATTCACGTTGGCTCGGTTGGAGTGGGCATTTCTGAAAACCTGGTCCTGCCAATCGGTATTAAACGTCAGAGAGTCCAAAACCCGAATGGTGATTTCATCGATTCCGGAAGGATCTGTTCCCGATAGTTGAATGGTACTATTGCCTTGGGCAGCCCATCTTTCCAGGTTTTCGCGGGTGATTTCACCGTCCAGACTGATGGCGCGTAAAGTAAATTCAATTACCTGTTGATTGTACTGTTCGGGAGAATATAAGTCCAGTGTCTTTGGTGTCTGGCCAATGCCAAATTGATAATCAGCTTCAACTTTCATTTTACCAGACTTCCCTGATTTTGTGGTAATGATGATCACACCATTTGCGGCCCTTGACCCATAGATCGCTGCGGCGGAAGCGTCTTTCAATACTTCCATCGATTCGATGTTGGCGGGGTTAATGTCATTTTGTGAGCCCGATGCCAGCGGAACGCCATCGATGATATAAAGGGGTTGGTTAGAGGCTGAAAGTGATGAACCTCCCCGGATTCGGATGGAAGTGCCTTCTCCAAGTTTACCGCCATTATTCTGTATGAATATACCCGAGGCCCGACCCTGATTGGCTTGTTCAAGGTCTACAACCGGAGCATCGCTGATATCGTCGGATTGGATCTGAGCAATGCTACTGGTTACTTCAGCAGCAGATTGTTGCCCAAATCCTACGGAAACGACATCTGTGGGTTCGGCGGAATTATCGGTTTGGAGCGAAGTATTGATCACTGTACTACTACCAAGAGCGACTTCTCTCGTTCGCATTCCGGTAGCTGAAAATACAATGGTGGTAGTTCCTTCCGGAACCGTTAATTCAAATTCTCCATATACATCTGTAATGGTTGAGGCGGTTGATCCTTTGGCGGAGACGGTAACCCCCGGAATACCTATGTCATTCCCTTCTTCGGTGACTTTCCCGGAAACTACCGTTTGCGCATAGGCAAAATTCAGGCATATGCATGCCAGAAAAAATGCAGGCAGTGATTTCATAAAAGTTACAAACGGTTATTAAAAGAACAAATTAAGAAGAATGCATTGACATCAGGCATTCAGGAAGGAAAAATCTTACCAAAACGCGTGCGGCGCATACACAGCAAATCACGGTTTGATAAAAAACTAATTTGAAATAATTAGTGAAAAAGGCAACAAAATGGTATTAATTATAGTTAAAATATAAATAAAATAATAAAGTTATGAACTTCATCAGAAATCTCCTCTTTAAAAAGGGCATGCGGATTCAGTTCAACGAAGCCCTTGATGCCTACACTGTCGTTCGGGAAAATGCCAGTATTTTGTTTGTCGGTACCAAAGCCAAATGCCGGGCTTTTGTGAAAAGTCACATGGCGTAAAAGTGCCACTCACTACCTACTCAAAACACTTCGATCAGTACTCTGATCACAACCAATACAACTAGCAGACAAATCGGAAGCATTTCTTCCAGGAAATAATCAGCCATAAGAAGAAGGTGATGTGGCATGTGCCAAATCACAAAAAAGGTTAAATGTCGTATTAACGTACCACCATTTGACAGATTGTGACGTTATTCACAGCATGATACGATATGTGATAATCATATTGATGTTGTTTGGAGGTGCCATCAGTGCGCAGGACCGATTATCCGGATACCTGCTGGATGCCGACAAGGAACCTTTGATCGGTGCACATGTCATCAACATCAACCGCGATGTAGGAACCGTTTCCAATGTACGGGGATTGTTTCGGATGGATGTGCAAGTAGGTGATACCCTGAAGGTGACTCATATTGGGTATGAACCTCATCATGTGGTAGTAGATGCGTCGATGGTGAATCGCAGCCTGGAGATCACACTTTCTGCCGCAATAACCGAGTTATCCTCAGTGATGGTGTTTGCGGAGGTCAACTATCGCGTCCCTCATAGATATCGACCACAACCCTTAAAAATCGATGGCATCACTCAAGAGGCAACCAACAGGCCCATAGAAGCGGGAAGTATTCGAGCGAATAAATCACCAACACTGGCTAATGAGGTGCCTATGTTTGGCCTGGGAGCAACTGTGTATGGTCCATTTACTTTTTTCTCCGCGGAAGAGAAAGAAAGAAGAAAAGTCGAAAAAGCGGTTACGGAAACAGAAGAAACCATTACTTATCAACAATTTGTAAGTAAACCCGAGGTACGGGATAGTTTGATGATAAAATATGCACTCACAGCTCAGGCACTGGATCAATTCATTGTAAATCTTAATCAGGGCGATACCGGGGTAGAGCAATTGACCAATGAAAATCAACTTTGGTATAGTGTCTCTCATTTCATAGAGCATCAAATTCATCAGTCCGATTCGGATTAATTTACACAATGGTCTTTGTGTAGCTCCGGAGCGAATCAGTTGAGGGGGCATTCTTAGAACCTTGTTTCTGGTGCGGGTAAACACCACTACGTCACTGTATGCGACGTTTTTCGTGATAATAAATACTCGGCATGCATAACATTTCGGGTTGAATTCTTCTCTTTTTGATTGAAATTCATTTTCTTCCAAGTCAAATTTTAATCAACCTAAAACCCATTAATGAAAAATCTCAGCATTCCTGTGATCATAGGGCTGGTATGCCTTATCGGTTGCAAATCGAATCAAGAATCAGACATTTTGCCGATCCAACAAAGGCAAATCACTCAGTTATCCCCACAGCAAGTCTCTTCTCGTATTGATGACATACTTATGCAAAATGGCGAGTTTGAATGGAGCATGGCATCTACAGAATTAGTCTGGAACGTTCTGGTAAACCATGATTCTACCCTTGTTATTGGTTACCAGCCTGAAGGTTTCACAAATGTGAATGATCAAATTCATCAAATAGACCTAAAAGGCCAGCTTTGGAAAGATGCCAGAACAAACGTGATTAATCAAATACAACACGTCTATGACCAGTTAGGTGTGGACAAGATCGCCCGGGAGCAGGTTCTGAATGTCCATGAAACTCTGCCTTATTTTCACCTCAAAGTAAGTGAAGTGGAGGTTCTGGATCGCCTACGCCAGTTAACACAAGTGCGTTATTCCGAGCCAGCCACTTATATTCCTGCAGAGGGGGCAATCGGATCAGAATTGCGAACAGAAAGCAAATTAGGTTGCGGAAACGATCCGAATTTCAGCATTCCCTCGTCCGACTATGTTACGGTTTCTCCTGCAGCGAAAATTCCCTGGAATTTTTATAACATGAATATACCCAGTGCCTGGAATATCAGTACGGGAGATAATGTGACTGTGGCCATTATTGATACGGGAATATCCCCCGACCAGGCGAAATTGAATGGTCAATTCAGCTCTGGTCAGTCTACAGGTCGATATCGCGCGAAATTTGGAACTTATGTGAGTTCCTGGTGGTGGTGGGCCAATCCTGACGGACCAGATGATCGATGCGGGCATGGGACGCAGATGTCGGGAGCTGCTACCGCACCAAGATCAAATGGTGGATCTTCGCTGGGAGTGGCTTATGATGCGAATCTGGTGAGTATTCGTGGGACAGGTGATGTTGTGATTGAAAGCGGACGTGAGAAGAATGGTGTATCGGATGCGCTGGTCCTGGCAGGGAACAGAAGTGATGTAAATATCATTAGCATGTCTTTAGGAACGCCTTTTTCAAGTGGACAGGTGGCTGATGCCGTCCGGTATGCCTACAACAGAGGTAAACTGATCTTTGCGGCAGCAGGTACGTCCACTTCCATCACCAGTTTTGTGGGGGTGATTTTCCCGGCCACGATGAATGAGACCGTCGCTGTAACAGGGATCAAAGACAATGGCTACAATCAGTGTAATACCTGTCATAAGGGAAGCAAAGTAGATTTTGTTGCGGTGATGCAGCGAGGGGCTAATAATGATCGAACTTCAATGACCCTTGCAGAAAGTGGGAATCAGCCGTCTAATGTGGGTGGATCCTCAGTGGCGACAGCTACTACAGCAGGTATTGCGGCACTGGTTTGGGCTACCAACCCCAATCAAACACGCGACCAGGTGCTCAATCGATTAAAAAATGCATCGGACTTCTATCCTTCCCGGAATAGTAACTACGGTTACGGATTGATAGATGCGCTGAAAGCTGTGCAGTAGGCTATTATCATAGTCGTCAACTTTAGCCAAATAACGGCATTCCCGACAGGGAGCGGCAGGAAGGACGCTAAAGTTGACCTCTGTGAGCAACGCATCGAGCTCATCTCAACTGCCCGTAGTTCTGAACGAAGGTTTGACATTTTTCTTTCGTTCCGACAAACAGGATGCTGGTGTGCAATTTTACCGCGTAGGAATCCATGTCTTTGTCGAACTTGACTTTCATTCCTTGTTTTTTGAAGAGATTGCTGAATAGTCCCATGATGTATTTGTCTAAGATGGTTACAAGACAAATTTTGAGAAGTATCAGCTGGAAATGATACTACCGATGACTGAACTTCAATATTACCGCAAATGAGGTATTCGGGCCCATCATCGTAAACCCATAGATCTCAGATTCTTGAATGCCTGAACCACTTGTTCTTATCTGTAGGTTCAATGAAATCCCATTTATTGCCATAGAGATCTTCAAATACTGCTACTTTCCCATATTCCGTTTCTTCTGCTTTACGAATGAATTTGATGTCTAAATCGACCATGCGATTATAATCCCGCCAGAAGTCATCGGTAAACAAGAATAAAAATACCCGCCCCCCCGTTTGATTGCCAACACTTGCTTTTTGCTGTTCATCGGCAGCTTTCGCCAGTAGTAGGCTGCATTCATTCGCCCCGGGTGGAGAGACGATAACCCACCTTTTCTCTGTATTCAGCGGCGTATCTTCAACAAGGGTGAAGTTCAGTTTTTCCGTGTAAAATGCAATGGCTTCATCGTAATCATCAACGACCAGAGCAACATGGGCCAGGCTTTGTTTCAAGGGTGATGTCTGTTTAAAGAGGACAAAAGTGGAGGAATAAATTCAACTAATCAGAATAAAGATGAATTGACCGATGAGTAATAATATGGCGAAGTATGAAAAAAGCACAAAAATCAGGCTTAGCAAGTAAATGGTCATGAAAATAGGGCGTTGGGTTGTACTAAAAAGTCTGGCCGATTTAAGAATGCCAGGCCGTGCCCTGAACTTGGTAACTCCGGCTTTGATGAATGTAGCTTCATCAAACTGAACGCCAAGAACTAACATGGTCCCGGACAGGAGTTGACAACTTAGGAAAAAGATAGCCAGGTTTTGAAAGGCTTGCATGTCTTTTTGTGATTAAAAACTACAAATTAGGTAAAAATTAAACCTTATGGCTTGCATGTCCGTATTTTTATAAACTACATTTAAGGTAAATATTAGATTCAATGGGAAAATATCACCTTGGAGAGTTTGAAGAAGTTGTCATGTTGACGGTCTGCGTGCTTCACGGACAGGCTTACGGAATTGCCATCATAGACGAAATGGAAAGACAATTGGGCAGAAAAGTGAGCATTGGTTCCTTGCAGACCGTGCTTCGACGACTGGAAGATAAAGGACTGTTGGAGTCGGAACTAGGAGAGGCGACTAAGATCAGAGGAGGCAAACGCAAGCGTTTTTTTAAGCCAACTTCTCAAGGAAGAAAAGTCCTGGAAGAAACCAAAGAGCAACGTATGAAGCTCTGGAATGCCATTCCTCAAATTGCTCTCAAAGACTAACATGGGAACGCATCAAGCCCCGAAATGGCCCCTTAACTTCTTTAGGTGGTATTGCCGTACCGACTACCTGGAAGATCTCGAAGGTGATCTGCAGGAACGATTTGAACTGAACTTTCAGGAAAGCGGACGGTCTTATGCTCGTAGGCAGTACCTGATGGATGTCTTGAAATTGTTTCGTCCGGGAATTATCAAGCCCCTGATGGGAAAACGGCGGAGAGAACCTGGCAATGGAATGATCCGACATCACTTGAAAATAGGAATAAGATCACTTGTCGGTGATAAATCCTATTCCCTGGTCAATATCATGGGGCTTGCCGTGGGATTAGGGGTTTGTTTGGTTATTTCCCAGTACATACATTTTCAACTCAGCTACGACACCTTTCACGATAACCATGAAAATACCTATCGCGTGATTATTCGCGAAAGCAATAGTAATACGGAAGAAACGTATCCTGATGGTATTGGATATGGATTTGGCCTGGCGGCAGTTGCTGAAATCCCGGAAGTAAAAAAAGCCGTCAGAAAAGGTCGTGTGAATCGGACTGCAGCGGTTACAAACCTGAAGAATCAAAGTGTATTTTATGAAGAAGTTAATCAGCTGCTTTACGTAGATCCGTCGTTTTTTGAAGTATTCAACTTTCCGATCGTCAGTGGCAACATGACCTCAGTATTTGCGGATGATTACAGCATTGTCATTACGGAAAGAGCGGCGAATAAATACTTCGGTAACGAAGATCCCATAGGTAAAACACTGACGATCAGCGGTCCGCCTTCACCCGGCAACTTCACGGTTTCCGGTGTGATGAAAAACCCTCCATTAAATGGTCACCTGCAGTTTGAGTTTTTAATGCCGCTGGAAAACTATATCGAACACGGTTGGGGAGGGGCCGTCAAAAAGAACGGCGACTGGACTGGTTTTGAAGTGGTGACCTATCTGGCATTGGAGGAGCATGCTGAACCAGGGAAAGTGGAACAAAAACTCACTGAACTGATTGCTCGAAATACCCAGGGTGAAACCATTCGAAAAGAAGCCATACTTCAGCCGATAGCTGATATTTATCTTAAGTCAGGAGGGTTTTCATATCCTGGGCATATCAATGAAACCGGAAGTTGGCAGCATATACTCATATTCTCGCTGGTTTCTCTTTTGATTGTTCTCATTGCCTGGATTAATTACATCAATCTCGCGGTTTCTCAATCACTGAAACGAGCGAAAGAGGTAGGAATAAGAAAGACCATGGGCGCCTATAGGCAACAGTTGGTCCATCAGTTTCTGTTTGAGTCTGTTCTGGTCAGTTTTTTAGCAGCAGGAGTTGCCATAGGATTGGCATATCTGTTGCTCCCTGCACTCAATGAATTCATTGGAAAGAATTTGACATTTGCCCTGATCGCTATACCTCAATTTTGGCTGATTTACCTTGGGGTTGTTCTGGTCGGTGCTTTGTTGGCTGGTGTATATCCAGCATTCGTGCTATCCGGATTCCGTCCAATTCATGCTTTAAAAAACCAGGTTTTGGCTCCCGGGAATAATGGGGTACGCCGAACCCTGATCGTCTTTCAATTCCTGACCTCCCTGCTACTTACATCTGCTACCTACCTGATCTATAAACAAGTGGTCTACATGAAAGATCAGGAGCTTTCTACCAATCTCGAGCAGATACTGATTCTGAATGGCCCACGGGTGGTAGAAAGTAATGAAATAGGAGTGCAAAAATTCGATGTTTTTCGTGATGAAATGGCCAAACATCATGCTATCCATGCTGTTGCCGGATCACTGTGTAAGCCCGGAGAGTTCTGGACAGGTGGGCTTCGAAAAAACTTAAACATGGCTGCCAATGATGCACCACATGCCAGAGGGTTCTACGTGACAAGAAATTTTGAGAAAACCTATGGGTTTGAATTTTTGGCGGGAGGACCTTTCACCCAAAATATGGAGGATGAAAATACCATGATTTTCAACGAGAAGGCACTGGCTGTTTATGGATTTGAAACGGCTGAGGCGGCCATTAACCAAAAACTCTATGACGATAACTCCGATAGAGTCAAAACCATCGTGGGAGTTGTGAAAAATTTTCACTGGCATTCATTACATGAGGACCACACGGCTTATGTCATCAATTTATATGAAGGAAGAGTAACGGAGAATATCTCAATTAGGATAAACACGGCCGATCTCTCTGAAACCATTGCTTTCATCGAAGAGGGTTTTAAGGCATTTTTCCCTGGAAATCCATTTGAATATTCCTTTGCTGACCGGGCTTTTGATCAACAATACAAGTCTGAACAAGCTTTTACAGAACTGTTTTTCTTCTTTTCTGCGCTTGCCATATTCATTGGATGTGTTGGATTATTCGCTTTGGTTTCTTATTCGATAAACCTGAAGGTCAAAGAAATCGGGATCAGGAAGGTACTTGGCGCAAGTGTGGATAGTATTGTCATTTTGCTCTCCCGTAGTTACTTCCATTTAATGCTTGCGTCCATTGGTATGGGTATTCCGATCATTTGGTTTGGGGGGCAGACATGGTTGGACAACTATGCCCATAGAATATCTCTTACCTGGGATGTTTTCCTGGTCCCCGCCATTGTTTTAATGCTGATGGCCATATTGACGGTAAGTCATAGAACGGTTCGTTCGGCAACTGCAAACCCCATAAACTCATTACGAGATGAATAGCCAACCTCCAAGACTGATACTTAGGTTTTTTCGATGGTATTGCCGGGAGGAATATCTGGAAGATCTGGAAGGAGATCTTCAGGAACGCTTTGAACTCAATATTCAGGATAAAGGTCGATCCTTCGCACGAAAGCATTTCTTACTTGATGTGATGAAATTGTTTCGTCCAGGGATCATTCAATTTAAGGTCAACACTCAAAACTCAAACGCTATGATGCGACATTACTTCTTAATCGGATACCGCAATTTGTTGCGCAATAAAGGGTATTCAATACTTAATATTGGCGGGCTTGCCCTAGGTATGACCATTGCCATTTTGATTGGTCTATGGTTACACGATGAATTCACTTTCAATGAAATTCATGATCAACAGGATCGTATTGTACAGATACTCCGGAAGAATACCGCACAGGGCGAAACCTTTGTAAGTAAATCTATGCCAGGTAAGTTGGCACCATTGCTAGATGAGCAATATAAAGATCTGTTTGATCAGATAGTAGTTATTCGAGGTAGGCTTGAAGAACGAGCACTGGCCAGCGGCAGAAATCGATTTTCCCAAAAGGGATATTACATGCAACATGGAGGGGCAGAGATGTTCACTTTGCCCATGATCAGTGGTAGCAGAAATGGACTCAAAGAGGTCAATAGCATCTTTTTGTCTCAATCACTGGCTAAGAAGCTATTTATCGACGAAGATCCCATCGGACAATATGTGACTATGGACAATCAGGTTGATTTGGAAGTCACAGGCGTGTATGAAGACTTACCCCGCAATTCCACTTTCAGTGACGCTTCTTTTTTCATTTCACTGGATCGTTATACAGCAGGTCGGCCCTGGGTATTTGCCTGGGACAATTACAACATGTGGATCTTTGGTAAGTTATCGGAAGGGGCTTCTGCGACATCTGCTACCGAATCCATTGAACATCTGATGAGAGGCCATACGGGCAATGAAAATGGATACCCCAGGGCTTATGCACACCCTATGTCAGACTGGCACTTGCGGTCGGATTTTGAGAATGGTGTTCCAGTACTGAGTGAAGCCATGAAATTCGTGATCCTCTACGGTATGGTTGGTGCATTCGTGCTATTGTTGGCCTGCATCAACTTCATAAACCTGAGTACAGCCCGTTCAGAAAAGCGGGCAAAAGAAGTAGGCATTCGTAAAACCTTTGGTTCCCTCCGGTTTGAGTTGATCCGTCAATTTTTGATCGAGTCCTTTCTTTATGTGTTTTTCGCGCTGGTATTATCTGTCTTCGCCTCATGGTACTTGCTGGATTGGTTTAACCTGGTAGCAGATAAGGAACTGGTTATGCCATTTGACCAACCGATGTTTTGGTTGGCAGGGCTTTGCCTGACCATCCTCACAGCCCTCATCTCCGGTAGTTATCCAGCTTTTTACCTTTCCCACTTTCAACCGATTGCTGTTCTGAAGAAGATAGGATTTTCAGGTAGATCGTCTATTTTCTCCAGAAGAGTGCTGGTAATCTTTCAGTTTGCTATCTCCATGACACTGATCATTGCCAGTTTGGTTGTGCAAAGTCAGATCAACTATGTGAAAAGTCGTCCTGTGGGATACAATCAACAAGGATTACTGACGATGAGGGTGAATTCACCGGAGTTTACCGGGAAATATGATTTGCTTCGTGAGGAACTGAAAGCCACGGGAATGGTAATGGATATTGCTCAGGCCAATTATCCCTTGACCACCACACTTGGAAATATGGATGGCTTTACCTGGGAAGGAAAACCCGAAGGATACGATCCGACCTTCAATATGGTGATCGTAAACTATGATTATGGAAATACCATAGGCTGGGAAGTAATAGAAGGCCGTGGTTTTTCGAGAGACTTTGCCAGTGATCAGGGCGGAGGTATTGTGATCAATGAAGCCGCTTTGAAGGTATTGGGAATAAAGAATCCCATCGGACAAACGATCACTTCAAAAGGAGGCTATGCGGGTCTTAAGAAATTTCGGATTGTCGGTGTTGTAAAAGACTTGCTAAAAGGTTCTCCATTTGAACCTGTACGAGAATCCATCATGATCCTGGCGGATATGGAATTGAGCAATATGTTCATTCGAATCAACCCTGAGGTCGGTACATCGGAAGCTTTAGTGGCCATTTCGGAAAAGTTTGATGAGTTAATGCCTAACACTCCGTTTCATTATGAGTTCATAGATGATGTCTATAATCAAAAGTTTGCCGTGGAAGAACGCGTGGGGAATCTTAGTGGATTTTTTACGGTATTGGCATGTGTGATCAGCTGCCTGGGCTTGTTCGGTCTTGCGGCCTATTCCGCTGAACGCCGTACTAAAGAGATCGGTATTCGAAAAGTGCTGGGAGCATCCGTACTCAACCTTTGGCAACTGATGTCGAAGGAATACACCTGGCTGGTAATGATTGCGATGGTCATCGCTATCCCGGTTTCCTATTTTCTCATGTCACAATGGTTGGCAAGCTATACGTTTAAAGTAGGCCTTGAACTATGGGTATTTGCGTTAGCGGGCATAGGCACATTACTCATTACGCATCTTACCGTCAGTTCGCAAGCGTTAAAAGCCGCTACCAGAAATCCAACTGAAGTTTTGCGTGATGAATAATCCAAATCAGCCACCCCGGTGGGCCACCAGATTTTTGAGATGGTTTTGTAAAGAAGCCTACCTGGAAGATTTGGAAGGAGACTTGCACGAACGTTTTGGACGCAACCTGAAAGCACAGAATCGATTGAAAAGTAGTCTGATGTTTTGGATGGATGTGCTGGCCTTGTTCCGCCCCTCAATGATCAAACCAATAAGACTGAAAACAACCCACTCTATGATTACTTCACACTTTACCATGGCCATTAGAAGTGCACGAAAAGAGAAAGCTTTTTCGGTGCTCAATGTACTCGGTCTGGCACTTGGTTTTTCTGCTTGCCTGTACATTGGAATCTATGTCCTGGATGAATCGCGATATGATACCTTTCATGAGCACGCACCCCATATATACAGGATCAATCAGACTTTTATTTGGGGCGAGTCGGATAATCTGTTCGGGTCAACGGGGCCCGGAGTAATGCCCGCAATCCAGGCGGAGGTTCCGGAATTTGAAGTAATGACACGGGTTCACCCCCTGGATAATCAACTGATTAACGCCCAGACAGTGAGGAGCAAGGTTCTGGAAGAAACCAGACTCTACGCGGCAGATTCGACCTTTTTTCAAGTCTTTACTTTCCCCTTGTTGCAAGGCGATCCGGGAACAGCCCTCGTCAATCCGAATAGCATTGTCCTTACGGAATCCATCGCGAAAAAGTACTTTGGAGAAGAGGAAGCCTTCGGCAAGCAGCTTTTGATGGGAGAAGAAGGTAATCAGGTTTCCTATCAGGTCACCGGTATTGCCAAAGATGTTCCCAGGAATTCCCACATTCAGTTTCATGCGCTCACCTCGCTTTCATCAATTAAACGAATGCGTTATGGTGGCGATACCTGGTGGTGGACCACTTTTGTTACTTTCGGGAAGTTGAGGCCAGATGCTGACCCGAATTTGGTGGCTAAAAAAGTAGCAGATGTCCCAGGTAAATACCTTGGGCCTTTTTTACAAAAATATCAGGGGATCACCTACGAGGAATTTTTAGCCTCAGGAGAAGAGTGGGACATGTATATTCAACCCCTACTCGATATTCGGCTGTTTTCACACCATGTTTTTTCAAGACTCAATCAAACCACCGATATTCAAACCATTTATATCCTTGGGACCATTGCCGTGTTGATCCTACTGTTGTCTATCATCAACTTCGTGAATCTTACAACCGCCCGAGCGGCTAAACGAGGAAAAGAAGTGGGTATTAGAAAAACACTGGGCTCAGACAAGAAGCTTTTGATCCAGCAATTCCTGGTGGAAGCGATGTGTTTTAGTGGGTTAGCAGTAATCATCAGCTTTTTAATGATCGGGGCTTTGCTTCCTTTTATGGACTTCATCACGGGGAAGTCATTGCCGGGTAGCTTATTATACGACCCAATCGTAATTGGCGCTGGTTTGACAGCCATCCTATCCATTGGGGTCTTTGCGGGCATGTATCCGGCCTTTGTTTTATCCGCTTTCAGACCTTTGCAAGTCCTCAAAGGACAACTTAAACATGGCAGGGCGGGGGTTTACACCAGAAATGCCCTGGTGGTATTGCAATTCACTATATCCATAGGATTGATTTCAGGTGCGATGATCATCAAACAGCATGTGCAGCATTGGATGGAAATGGACCTGGGATTTGATCGTAGTAATAAACTCATCATTGAAGACGTAAATCGACTTAAACAATCGATGAGCTCCTTTGAAGAGAGAATAAGGTCTATGTCAGAAGTGGAAGCGGTGAGTTTTTCATCAGATACACCACCTTATCTCTGGGATGTTGATGAGGGGTTGAGAATGTCCGATTCAGAGAAAGAGATAAAGCATTCATTCATGGATGTTGATGAACATTTTATCGATATGTATGGCATGGAATTGGTTGCAGGTAGAAATTTCACAGGATCAACGGCAGATAAGCATCATGTATTAGTCGATGAGTCGGTCCTCGCCGCATTCGGTATACAAAACCCGGAAGAGGCCATTGGGCGTACATTACTTTATGATGACCTCAAAACACAAATCATTGGCGTTTTCAAAAACCTGATCACTGAAGTAAACTGGGAGCAATCACCCATTGTATTGTATTACAAAGGTGGAGGGCATATTCATTTGCCGCGTAGAGTACTTTCTGTCACTTTTAAGAAAGAGCCGTCTGGCGAAGAAATGACCAAAGTCCTGCAAAACATAGAGAAAGAATGGTCTTCTTTTTCACCCAACAGGCCATTAAGATATGCGTTTTCCGACCAGGAATATGAACAGATTTTTGCCCCTTCCATTCGATTGGGCAAAGTGATCAACTTGTACGCCGCCTTAGCCATTTTTATCGCTGGACTGGGCCTTACAGGTTTATTGGCATATATGATAGAACGACGTAATAAGGAACTGGGCGTTCGGAAGGTTTTAGGCGCCCCGATTGCTCATTTGTTAAAACTTCTGACGGTAGATTTTACTCGCCTGTTAGGCATAGGATTCGTGTTGGCTTCTGCAGCATCGTGGTGGGTTATGAATCGGTGGTCAGAGGAATTCGTTTACCGGGCACCGATCAGTGGATGGACTTTTGTTTTGGCAGGCCTTTTGATGCTCGGGATCTCCCTTTTTATCATGAGTTTCCAATCTGTAAAAGCGGCGCTTTCGAACCCCATTAAGTATTTACGGGAAGAGTAGTTGTTAAATTATGATGGACTTTAGATCGAATTACCAGGTGGTATGTAGAGATGAGCAACTACTTCCGATACAGTAGTCATTGAGTTAA
Source organism: Cyclobacteriaceae bacterium (assembly GCA_965229785.1). Classification (GTDB taxonomy): domain Bacteria; phylum Bacteroidota; class Bacteroidia; order Cytophagales; family Cyclobacteriaceae; genus JAWPMT01. The sequence goes on along the minus strand of CBDDJS010000001.1, from coordinate 4,363,830 downwards.
CTAGTTAATCGGTTACCTGATGCTAATCTCTAACCGGGAAGATCAATGGCTATGGTGAGTCAGTATGTTCCGTCACATAAACTTAAATGAAAGTGCGTCATGGCGGAACTTGTCGAAGTATCTCACTTTCTTGAAATCATTCCCACCAGGGTTCGCTAATATCCTCCTGGCTGATTTCGAAGCGTTCTCCAATATAAGGATTGACTACTTTGACGCCTTTTTCCGTGGCGGCTTTTCTTGCTCGCTCAATGGGTTCACGCCAATCATGTAGCGACAAGTTGAAGGCACCCCAGTGAATGGGCATCATCACTTTGCTGTTTACATCGATGTTGGCTTGCACAGATTCTTCGGGGAACATATGGATCGCGGACCATCTTTCGTTGTATTGGCCGCATTCGATGAAGGCAAAGTCAAAAGGACCGTACTGTTCACCTATGCTTTTGAAATGTGGTCCGTAGCCACTATCTCCACTGAAATACACTTTTTTGCTTTTCCCTAAAAGCACCCAGGAAGCCCATTGGGTTTTGTTTCGATCCGAAAACCCACGTCCTGAGAAATGTCTGGCGGGAGTAGCGACGATTTCCAGGTCGCCAAGTTTGACTGACTGTCCCCAATCAAGTTCAGTAATGTTGGCAGCGGGTACGCCCCAACTTTTCAGGTGCTCTCCCACGACCTGAGCCGTATAAAAGTGTTTTACCCGATCCTTGATTTTGTGAATGGTAGGGTAATCAAGGTGATCATAGTGGTCATGCGAAATGATCACGGCATCTATGTTTTTGATGTCTCCCAGATCAATGGGTTGATCATATTGAAAACGCTTCGTAAAAAAAGAAACAGGTGCACTGGCGCCGCCTAGCATTGGATCCAGTAAAATCCGTTTTCCTTCCATCTCAATGAGGAAGGCCGAATGTCCGAACCACGTAACGTATACCAATGAATCCGCTTGATCAGCATTGCCTTCATCCCATTTCACCGGGTGCGATTTTTCGGGTGAACGGACTTGCTTCCCAAAGAACTGTTCTCTTAGTAATCCGGGCATTTTGCTGAGACTCATGTCCATGATGGTCTCGATCTGGTTCTGGAAAACCCCGTCCTTAAAATTTGGTGAAGCTTCCAGTTCTTTCAGTCGTTCCGCACTGGCTTTTCCGCCAAATTGGGGCGAAGTATTCATGAAAATGGCGATACCTCCTACGAACAAAACGATGATAAGAATGAAGATCAACATGATTCGGAACAAGATTTTTAAAATGCGCATTGAGGGGAAGAATTTTTGACTGCCTCGTCAAATGATGTTTCCTTATGATTGACAATATTAACAAAAACCATACAACCCCATGACCGGTCGGTAGTACCTGCCAAATCACGATATGCAGCGTATGTCGTCGTAGAAAATATCTTTCGAAAGAAAGGTCGCTATTATCCGGAACCCGTGGATCCTGACCATTCATGAAGCATAGAATCACACCAACTACTACTGATCCCCCTATGTCCCCAGTGAGCTGGGTACACGAGATCCCGGTTCGTTAATGGACTTTGATCCATTTCTGCCTAATTTCACACACCGCTAATGCGCGTTCGACACATTTAAAAATATCATTATATGCCCGTTCAATATGCGTTCGGATTACCGATCAAACAAGAATATGCCGATTATGTCATTCTTGAAAACCTATTCTCATCTCAGGAAGTAAGAGCAATTCGTGAATTGTGGGATGAAAAAGGAGTAATCGATGCACATTTAACGGGTACCGAAGAGACTTCATTCGATCATAGTTTGCGTAAATCATCCATTAATTTCATCAACCCGGAACCCTCTGTGAATTGGATCTTCGAACGACTGGCATTAGCAGCTATTGAAGAGAATAACCGGCGTTTCCAATTCGAAATATTGGGATTGAATGAAGGACTTCAATTGGCCAGGTATGATAGGTCGGATGAGTTTAACTGGCACATGGATTTTGGAGTGGGTCTGGCCTCGCAACGAAAACTGAGTATGTCTGTTCAGTTGAGTGAGCCTGATGAATATGAGGGAGGCGATTTGCAATTCATGATCAATGACCAGGCACATAATGCCATTCGCAACCCGGGAACGCTGATTATATTCCCATCATATGTCATGCATCGTGTTACACCCATCACTTCTGGTACACGCATGTCATTGGTAGGCTGGGTGAATGGAATGCCATTTCGATGACCGTAAAGAAATATTTGAATGATGCTTGCGTTACTTCAGTGTCATTTACCAAACCTGAACCTATGTTTCAAGACATCAAAAGGATAGCCTTGATGGGCGTTGTTTATATGGTATTTCATATGGGGATTGCCCAGGAGTCCGATAGTTCCGCCGTTCAACGCGTACGTGTAAACCTGAAGAACAATGAAGTTTATGTTGGAAGTATCATTTCACAGGATGCCACACAATTAAAACTCAAAACAGTCGGAGGAGATATCACCGTACCCAACGATCAGATCTTATCGGTGGACTACCTTCAAGAGGGAGTAAGTTCCAAATTCCGATATCCTAATCCGAACAAAACCAGGTACTTTTTTGGCCCTACAGCCATTCCACTGGAAAAAGGAGAGGGGTATTACCAAAATGTATTACTCTCATCCAATTTCGTGAATTTCGGACTGTCTCCGAATTTTTCATTAGGAGGCGGGTTAGAGTTGATCTCTTTGTTTTTAGGAGAACCGGTTTTATTCCTGACCCCAAAAATAGGTTTTAAGGCGGGTGAAAATTTGTATGCCGGTACGGGAATGCTCGTTGTTTTACCCACTGGCGGTGGCGACTTTTTACTGCCCTATGGCGTCATTACATTGGGTACCGCAGAAAGTAATGTGTCTATTTCAGTAGGGATCCCTGTAGTGGAGGGCTCCGCAGATAGTGGTGGACTTATCTCAATAGCAGGATTTCATCGCTTCAGTACCTCTTTCGCAATACTATCAGAGAATTATTTCTTACCCTCCAGCAGTGCAGATACGCCTTACATCGGGATTCAGGGTATCCGTATCATCGGACGAAAAAACGCATTTGACCTGGGACTGATCCTTACTGATTTCACGCCTTTGCCCTATGTGAGTTATGTGCGTAAGTTTTGAGGTAAGGTTCATTCATGATACCACATTTACGCCATTGCAAAGTCGTTGCTATTCTTTTTTGTTGGCGTTTTACGCCCCTAATCTCTGCTTGCCTGGAACGTTTCATTCCGAACCTCGGTTGAGAAAACTTAAGGGATAGGCCTTAAGTGGAGCGCAGCAAATCTGATTTAATACTTGATTGATTATTTAAGAGATCGGGATGCTAACTTTTATTAACTCCATTCAGGATGCCTTTTCGGGGCTCAAAAGACGATATCGGATAATTTATGCTCTCGAGTATGGTTCATCGCAGTGATCGTTAGATTTACTATTCATACTACGAAGTTTACATCATATTTGAATCCCGGTAAACAGAACCTTTACCAAATGAATGATATTCCTGATATACGTAGACAGGTTTTATGGCTCGTAGTTATTTCCATGCTCCTCTTGAGCTGCGAAAGCTCACCGGTAGCTTCTGACTCCTACGGTAACTCAGCGATTGATTCTTTGGAACTCCTTTTAGAGAACAAAATGGCCGACAAGGAGCGGGTTGATGTGTATATCCGATTATCTGAAGAACTTGGGACCAGCGATTCTGCAAAGGCAGATTTGCATTTAGAAAGTGCTATTGATCTTTCAAGACGCATTGAAGATCCGTTAGCCGAATCAAAAGCAAGAAGTCGCCGTGGCCAGTTGTACTTGGCGCTTGGGCATTTCGATGCATCGGAGAAAGTCTATTTGTCACTTCTCGCATTCAGCCGGGTACATAGCCTGCCAGTTGGAGAGGCATCGGCTAATTACGGTTTGGGTAGGCTAAGCTTTGAACAGGGGAATGCACAACAATCTCTTGACTATCACAGAAAGGCGCAACGAATTAGGCTTCAAATCAAGGATAAGGAGGGTTTAGCAAGGAGCTACAGGGATATGGGTGCCGTCTATCGTTCATCTCATTCCTATGACTCAGCGCTTTCTTACTATCGAAAATCAATTGAAGCTTTCGATGAAATAGGGCAGCTTGCGGATAAAGGTGCTGTATTGGATAAAGCCGGAAATGTCTTCAGGAGGATTGGTGAATACGATAGTGCCTTTTTGTATTATCAACGAAGTTTATCGATCAGTGAAACCTACGGAATCGATCATCGGATTGGTAAGGCGATGAACAGGATGGGTTTGTTACACAATCATAAAGGAGATTATGAAAAGGCCCTGGATTTATATTTCCGCGGATTAGAAATAGAAAGAAGACTAGATAGGCAATATGAAATCAGCTGGCTTCTAAATAACATCGGGCTGGCTTATCAGAATCGAGGAGAAAATGATAAAGCCATGACCTACTATGAACAGGCCCTCGAGATAAATAAGCTGATCAATAACAGTTATGGTCTGAATCTGGTAACATTAAACATGGGGATCATCTATGAAGACCGGGGAGATTTTGAGCGTGCACTGGAAAATTATAACAAGGCTCTGGACATATCTCTCGAAAGGGGAGATGAAAGAAATCAAGCCCTGGTATTGAGTAATATCGGATTCATCAACATGACCTTGCAGCGATACGATAGCGCAATTTTACACTTGTCCAAATCAGTAAGACTTTATGACCAAAATGGAGAAAAAGCTAATATTTCATTTTCCCTTCGGTCATTGGGCAGGGCCTACCGACTATCAGGAAAACTGAATGAGGCAAAAGTTTTTGCAACCAGAGCTTTGGAAGTTGCTAAAAAATCCGGTGCCACAAGGCACATTAGGGATGCTGCCCATGAATTATCTATTATAGAGCATTTCTTAGGAAATGATAATCGGGCATATGAGGCGCAGTTGCTTTACATTGAGATGAAGGACAGTATTGATAATGATAAAAATACAAGAAACATCGCTCGACTGGAAGCAGAGTACGAATTCGCAAAAGAGAAAAGAGAACTGGAATTCACCAACCAGATACAAACGGAAAGAGCGGAAAAAGCCGTGAAGGACCGAAACGTTCTGATCACAGTAGGCGTAACCCTGACCATCTTAATGTTGGTCATTATTTATTTGGTAAATAGCAATCGACTAAAACAAAAACAGGCAGCAGAAAAAATTGTCAGGCAAAGTGAGGAGCTTGAAAAACTAAATCATCTTAATACAAAGATATTGGGTGTGCTCTCACATGATTTACGCTCACCTCTATTTGCCTTGCAAAATACGATCGCACTATTTGAGGCCGAGAGAATCGATGTTGAGCAATTACAAGAGCGTACCCGGAAGCTCAATATTAAATTGTCCGATACCTCCTTTTTTATGGATAATTTACTGCGCTGGGCTCAGGATCAATTGAATAAACTAAATCCCGAAATCGAAAATTCGAACCTCAAGGATCTGGTAGAAGAGTCGATCACTATTTTGAAGCCTATCGCCAGGGACAAAGGCATTGAGCTCAATAATTGTTGTGAAGCCACACATCATGCGCAGGTTGACAGGGAAATGGCGCAAATCATTATCCGTAATCTGGTGTCTAATGCCATAAAATATAGTAAAAATGGAAATGCCATTACCCTGGATTCAAAACTGGATGAAAAGGAGGCACGAGTGATGGTAAAAGACCAGGGTACAGGCATACCAGAGGATGTGATTCGAGAACTTTTTGCTGATAAAGGAGTGAAAAGTACACGGGGTACAAATGCTGAGATTGGTACGGGCATGGGTCTTATGCTGGCAAAAGAATTTGCTTCTAAGTTCAAAGGAGTGCTGGAAGTTACCAGTGAGTTGCAAAAGGGAAGTACGTTTGTTTTAAGGGTTCCGGTCTAAGGGTCGATCTTAAGAAACTCCACACTCATTGCTACTCGTGAAGTGAATCTCAGACGTTCTATTCAGATAGAATAAGGGTTATTTCCGCAGAATTGTCATTTCTGTTGACATCTTTTTTGCTCCAGAAATAGGATTTTTTTAATTGAATTAATGTAATTGCCCGATAGAGGAAGGTATGCTTAAACATCCAGGTTTGAATATAATTTGACTCTGTTGAGTTTTGCCAGGCTATCTAAAAGATAAAGACATGACCGTCATCATTGTTGAAGATGATCCGAGTACTGCCGACTTCATTGAAATGATACTGGAGAAGGAGGGGCATCACATAGTAAGTAAATGCAACAGTTTCGAAAGCGGATTAAAAGCAATCAATACCCTTGATCCCGAGGTGGTTTTATTGGACATTGATTTGGGAGTTGGTCCTACGGGGATCGATCTGGCACGGGAAATACAAGGAACTGCAACTGTCATATTTCTCACTTCTTATTTCGATATGGAGACCATAAAGCAGGCGAAGCGTGCCGGACTTTCTTCTTATTTGACGAAACCTTTTAAGCCTGAGGACCTTGTTATAGCCCTGGAATTAGCGAAGGACGATCAGGAACAGGTAGCAATTGAAGGAACAATCTCCGTAATGGAAGATAGTATTTTCGTAAGGGACCGGGGGCTATTCGTAAGGCTCAGGTATGCTGACATTTATTGGCTAAAAGCAGAGGGGGCTTACACCGAATTGAAACTTTCCGGGAAAAAGTATGTGATCCGAAACCTGTTGAAAGATGTTGAAGCCAAGTTTCCAAGCAATCGTTTTTTCCGGGTACACAGATCTTATGTAATTAATATTGAAGCCATCACAGCGATTAATCACCAATCGGTTTATTTCGAAGATCAATCCATTCCGATCAGTAGGAATAGCTACAAACAACTATTGGCCAAAATAAAACTTATAAGTTCTTCAGATAAGGACTGAAGATGCCCCCAAATCTGCCATCGCTTGTGCAGGAATTGAGTCGACGCCACGAGATCGCCATTGATCTCATTACAATTAATTACTACTTATATACAAAAAAATGCTATTCATTTTCTGGAGAATCATGACCTGAAGAATACGCAATACTTTGGTATCTGACATGTGTCGCTTACGCTTATTAGACAATAATTCAGAGCCAATATGAGATTCTTTCTTTACAGCATAGTACTATTTTTTTCATGTATTTCTTTCGGTCAGATCAACGAAAAGGGGTTCAGTTTTCAAGGATACGCCCGTGATTTCGAAGGTAATGCCATCGGTGGAACAACTGTTTTTGTCAAATTTTCAATTTTCGAAGAAGGCAATAGTGCTTCTCCCGATTTTACAGAGACCCATGAATTGGAAACGGACGCCTTCGGGGTATTTGTTACCACCGTGGGTTCGGTGAACACGGCGATCTTTTATAGCCTTGACTGGGCCGGCAAAAACTTCTTTCTCAAAGCGGAGGTCAGCGTTAACAATACGGATTTTGTGACGATCAGCGAGACCGAATTGTTAAGTGTTCCTTATGCTCAGGCCGCCGGTAATGGCGTGCCCTCCGGTACGATACTTCCCTTTGGTGGGAGTGTGGTTACGGTGCCTTCAGGGTATTTGGTATGTGATGGCAGTGAAGTGAACATTGCGGATTATCCCCTGTTGTTTGCGGCTATCGGCACATCATGGGGAGGAAATGGCTCAACCACGTTTCGATTGCCTGATCTAAGAGGACAATTTTTAAGAGGAGTAGATGGTGGTGAAGGAGTAGACCCAAATGCAGCCACACGAACGGCCCTCAATGGTGGGAACACTGGTGATGCAGTCGGTTCGTATCAGATGGATGAATTTGAAACACATACCCACACGGGTAACACTGATAATGACGGTGCTCATCGTCATCAGATTAGAGCTGAAAGCTCCGGAGTTCTCTCCAATGTTGGTGATGATATTATTCTCGATTTGGATAACAATGGGATTATTAGTGGTATAGACACTGACAATTTCACCTCTACGGATGGGGCACATACCCACAACTTTACAACGGATGCTACAGGTGGAGATGAAACGCGCCCCAAAAACGCGTACGTTCATTACATCATAAAATTCTAATAACGGCTTTTTGATACTGTGATGAGAAAGCTATTATTAGTAGGTATTTTCCTCTATGCATCCATACAAGGTATGGCGCAGACGGGGCATCATATTGGCTTTATTGGTGGACAAACCAAAATTGAACAAAATGGCCAGACCATTTTCATCAATGTAAATGGTGGGCAGGTGATCCAATCAGGCTCTATTACGACGGAACAGGACCAAAGTCATGTTACTACAGGATTCCCTTATCCTGTGAGCTATTTTAATACCACATTTGATCAGGATTTCTTTGTTTCGAAGGGATACTTCCCGGACGTGGTTCAGTTGAATTGGCAGATTCTGACTTCCGGAGAGAATATTGAAAGGTTATTGCTTTACAGAAAGCCACTTGGTAGTCAGGGAGATTCTCTTTTAGTAGGGACTTTGGCCGCTGATGAGTTTTCGTTCAGGGACGAGTTTGTGGAAGGAGGTATTTTGTATAAATACACCTTATTCGCCAAAGGAGTAGCCGATGACCTGAGGATACCCTTTGTCAATTTTATTGAAAGTACAGGCTTCTCATTTCCAGTTGGGACTGCTACTGGACGCATCACCTTCGAGGGTGGAACCGCCGTTGAAGGAGTTACTGTTCTTGCTGAAACGGATGGGAATTTGAGAGGGAAAAGCATATTCCTCGATGGTGAAAATGAAGCATATCTTAGGTTTTTTCCCAGAGAAAGTGATACTGAACTGGATATTGATGAAGGTTTTTCAGTTCAGTTCTGGACAAGATTTGATGATGAAAGCAATGCGCGAGGTACCCTGTTCAGTAGAGGAAGTGAGATTGATCTGAGTTATGATGGCGCTACCTTCGATTTCAAATTTGGCGATGTTACGGCCAATCTGGCCTATGAGCATCCGGTCGATTCCTTTTTTCATGTCGCGGCGGTCTATGATCCTACCGATGATTATATCGGGATCTATGCCCGGAAAAACAACCGGGAAATAGATTCAGTAAGAGTGGATGCCGGATCTGTTCCTTCCATTCCTTCGGGTACGCCTATTGAAGTAGGGCGAAATAACACCGGAGCATACTATACAGGATACGTTGACGAGATCAGAGTTTGGAATCAGGCCTTAAGTTTTGAGGACATAAAACAGAATTTTTCTCGTTTTTTAAGTGGATCTGAAGAGGGTTTAGGTGCATACTGGCGATTGACGGCTGGAGTAGCGAATGAATTTTATGACCTTTCACGTGAAGGTGGCTTTGACTTCAATGAGAATCATGGTCAGATCATTCGGGCAGAGTGGTCAGAAGTTACGCCTTTCAATAGTCAGCTGGCTTATCGAGGATTGACAGATTCGGAAGGTAATTATACCCTTAGCGGATTTCCGTTCGAGTCTCAGGGGTCATTATATACATTCACACCCATTTTGGATAATCACTCTTTTGAGCCCAACCAGCAATTGCGGTTTGTTGGAGACGGTACCTTCATTTTCAATGAAGTGGACTTTGAAGATGTATCCTCTTTTCCTGTAAGCGGAACTATCTATTATAAGAACACTCCCTTTCCTGTAGAAGGAGTTAATATTCTGATCGATGGGCGCGCGGTAGTGAATGCGGATAATGAACTGGTGGCAACGGATGCTAATGGAACGTTTACCGTAGATGTACCTATTGGATTTCATAGCATTACGGCGAACCTGGCGCAACATGGGTTTGAAAATGATGGCAGATTTCCACCGGCTACTACGGAGGAGGAGTTTCCATTGTTCAATTTTCAGGAACCCCTGGCCGGTTTGGTTTTTCAGGATACGACACTTGTGAAATTGGCCGGTAGAGTTACCGGGGGTCCTCGAGAAGCCAATAAGCCTTTGGGTTTTGGCAGATCTGAAAATAATATCGGTAATGCCACCATATTCCTTCGACCTCAGAAGTTAAACGATCTCACTTTCCGTGAATTTGATTCATTGGTTGTGGCTACGGAATTTGTCGACGAAGATGATTTTGTGGCCAATACGACTTTCAATATCCGTGACATTGAAATCAATGCAGATCCGGAATCAGGAGAATTCATTGCGTTTCTTCCTCCAGAAAAGTATGTTGTCAACGATGTACGGGCAGGGATATATGACTTTGACGAAACCTTTAATGTCACTATAGACCTACAAAACACACAAGAGGAATTAGAGGAAATCCAGGAACTGGTGGACATTGAAGTGGACGGTTCATCGATAAATACCTTACCACCTTTTGATCCCGCGAGTTATGACGAAGTAATCGACTCATTGCGGAATGACACCACCTTTGTTTTTGGTATAAAAAGTTTTGACTTTCAAAAACGACAAGATTTTAATCTAAGACTTACGCCAACGATTGATGTCTTGACCCTGGAAGGTGACGGTCGATTTGGGGAAGAGGAAATTGAAGTGATCGACGAGCTTACGGGAGCATCCACTACGATTGATCTCATCAATGACGATGGTAGTTTCGCCTTTGGTTTGCCCGTATTCCAGCAGCGAAGTGACTATACACTTAAGATCAGTTTATTCGAAGAATATTTGAACGATGATACGGGAGAGACGGATTTGGTGCCAGTAACCGACGGGAGTATCCTCATATCGAATGAATTGGCGATCAACAACGATCCAATAGATATTCCTTTGAATGGCAGAGGCGAGGCGACCTATACCTTCTTTGGAGGTCTCCCAAGTCTGTCTGTCGATGGCGTCAATCCAGAAAATAGCTTCACCAATGTCCTTAACATTACGGCCTTTTCCGGAAATCTGGGAGCCATCCGAACGGTTTGGAGAGAAGCAGATCCTTTTCGAGGATACATTCTTGGTGGCGTTCCAACCGGAAATAATTTCGTGACAGCAGGTCCAAATCAAGTCGACATGATCCTGAGAGACCCCCCCGGTACGGGTAGCTATTCCTATTTGGAACAAGGGTCTTCTGTATCTTCCTCTAATACCTTTAGTGCCTCCAATAGCCTGAATGGTGGTGGAAATATTGAAATTGATCTGGGCAGTGAACAGGTAATTTCCGGAGGTCTGGTGCCCACTCCTGAAATCAAAACGGAGAACGTCTTTAATACCACATTTGGTTTTGAAGTAACAGACACCTACGCCACCGATAGTACCGTAGAAACGACTTTATCCTTTTCAGAAACCATCTCTACATCAGATGATCCAACATTTGTAGGTAGGGATGGGGATCTGTTCATCGGTAGATCCACCAATATTGTTTACGGGTTATCCAATCTCCTTGATTTGATTCCGGTAGACCAATGTGAAACCTGCCTGGATACCGAAGTGAGTGGCTATAGAATTGGAACAGATCTGGGTTTGAGGGTTGACCCTCAATTCAGTACAGGGTTTGCCTTTTCACAGTTTGAAATTGAGCAGAACCTAATACCAGAATTGAAAGATTTGAGAAATACTTTTCTGGTCTTTAGTGAAAACCCGGAAAGCGTCGTGGCTACGGACGGGCCGGTTTATGTTTCGTTGATTCCTCCGACCGATGAACGTTTCGGCTCTTCTAACAAAGATGTTGCGATTTGGGGAGATGAGGCCTCCCTTGATTTGTCCAATGGCCCTAGTTATCAGGTCATTTTCCCTGCTGACTTTGAAGGTAGTCCCAATGATACGGTAGCCTATTACAATCAATCCATCGCCGATTGGATTTTCTGGCTGGCTTTCAATGAAGAACAGAAGCTGGACGCGAAAACACTTGATAACCGAAGCTTTGATGCGGGAGCCATCATTGAACAGACCATTTCCACTTCATCCACCACTACGGTAGATCGAAGCTATGAATTCAATGTGGATGAGTCGTTTCAATTGGTCAAGGGATTTGAAGTTTTTGGAGTGGGTACAACCACAACCATCTCTCTCAATACTTCTTCCAGTGTGGGCCAGTCCTCTTCTAATGCGAACACCGAAGAAGAAACCTTTGGATTCGTTCTGGCAGATGGCGACCTGGGAGACTCATATACCGTGGATATCAGAGAACCCGAGGATGGTTTTGGTCCTGTTTTTTCAACACGTGGTGGAGCAACGAGCTGTCCTTTCGAAGATGAGGTAACGACGAAATACTTTGAACCCGGTTCCTTGTTAAGTGCGGCTACTGCGCAACGTGAGGTTCCGGATATATCCGTAGAAACCAATGTGGTCAGTGATGTTCCTGATAACCGTGAAGCAGTCTTTAACATTGATCTGCGAAACCTTTCTGAGACCGGGGATGGCTTTGAAATGCAAATTGCCCCATTGTCAGGTAGCAACCCAAATGGTGCCAGCTTGTCTGTCAATGGAAGTGACCTGGGAGACGGGCTGGTCTTTAATATTCCGGCTGGACAAACCGTCAATACTACCCTCGCAGTTGGCGCCAACCCATCAGGAGAAACGGATTATGAGAATATTGGCATTATCCTGTCCTCATTGTGTCAGGCAGATCCAAACGATAATCTTGCCATTATTGCTGATACGGTATTTATCTCAGCTTTTTTCATCCCTGGTTGTTCCGATATTGTTTTAGATGCACCATTGGATCAATGGGTACTAAATACCCGAAATCAGAATGAAGAAGTGCTTACTACGGAGATATCCGGGTATGACCTCAATACCCCAAGTTTTGAACGGATTGATTTTCAGTACAAACCGGCCAGTAGCTCTCAATGGATCACAGATATGAGGTTTTACAATCCTCAGATCATTACCGAAGAAGTGTTTGAAGGGTTGGATGATCCGAAAATGATGATTGAAGGTACCAGCATTTCCTATGACTTTGATATGGGAGCGCTTCCGGATCGGGAATATGACATCAGGGCCGTATCGCGATGTGTATTAGGGCCTGGGAACGAGGTGTTCACACCTACGGAAATTGCCAGGGGAACCAAAGACACCAAACGACCTCAATTATTTGGTGCGCCTCAACCGGCGGATGGAATTCTATCTGCAAATGATGAGATATCCATCCGTTTTGACGAGGACATTGAGGCGGGTTTGTTGAACAATTCCAGTTTGTCAATTAGAGGAATACTGAATGGAACCGCATTGACCAATAGTGTAAGTGTTAGTCTCGATGGGATTGATGACTATGTCAGAGTCCCCAATATTGACCTGTCCAACCGATCCTTTACGGTGTTTTCTTGGTTGAGAAGGCAGAACTTCGATCGCGAAGAAGTGATTTACTCACATGGTAACGGCACCAGTGATGTCTTTGAATATGGATTTACGTCGGATAATAGATTCTTTGTTCAATACGGAGCACAAAGGCAAGAAAGTGCCTTAACCTTCCCGGAACCTCCGGCAGGAACCCGGCCATTTGAATGGATATCGGTAACGATCGATAACAGCACCAACGAATTGATGGCTTATCGCAATGGTGAGTATATCCTGGAAAGGGTGGCATTAACTGAATCCTTTTCGGGGACAGGGCCTGTTTCACTGGGGCGTTCGGAAGTAAGCAGAGACCGGTATTTCACTGGGAACATGCATGAGTTACGCATCTGGTCCAGATCCCGATCGTTGGGGGATGAAGCAGCTTTTGCCAATCAGGGATTGATCGGAAACGAGGTTGGCTTATTGGGTTACTGGCCCATGGATGAGGCTTTTGGGACACTTGCCTTAGACCGTGCGCGATTTAGAAATGCAATTGTGTTCGGAGACTGGAATGTGGAGCCAAAAGGAAGTGCTTTCTCCTTCGATGGAGTAGACGATTATGTCGAGATCAATACAGGGAGCACGGTAGTCATTGCCGATGACAAAGATTTTACGATCGAAATGTGGTTCAACGGTTTACCTGATCAGGGAGAGGCGGTCCTCTTTTCCAACGGAACGGGAGACGGGACTGATGAAGTTTCCAATCCCGAAGACACCTGGTTCATTGGCTTTAATGCCGCAGGCGAATTAGTCATTTCAAATAACACTACGGAAATCGTGGTGGAGAATGAAGACGGAAGCTATTTGGATAATAATTGGCATCATCTTGCTGTTTCTGTCAGCCGACTTGGCAATATCAATGTGCTCATTGACCTGGAACAGGTTACAAGTGTCCCAAGTAGTGATGCCGGAGGATTACTCGGTAGTCGCATGTGGATTGGAGCGCGAGGATTCCGAACTTCGAATGTTGAAACTGCTTTTGATCGGCACTTTGCGGGGCTTATCGATGAATTTCGTATCTGGGATTCATTCCGAAGGTCCGGACAGGTCAGCTTGAACTGGAACTCCAGGATTATTGGTGACGAGATTGACCTGGTAGCCTATTATCCTTTTGATGATTTTGAGTTAGTAAACGGAATACAAATACTTGAATCTACGCTGGAAGACCAGTTTGATAATCCTTTTGGCGATAACGGTGGTTTGGCTGAGGCCTTCGGTGGAGCCGATTTTGAATTAGAAAATACGCCTAATATCAAGCTGGCACGCCCTGTTCAACAAGTAGACTTTGACTTTGCCGTAAATGAGGATGAGATTATTTTGACTCCAGCACCTTCATTTGCCGCCCTGATCGAGCAAACGACGCTGGAGATTTCTTTAAGGACGGTAGAGGATCTATTTGAGAATCGTTTAGCTTCTCCGGTTTCCTGGACGGCATTTGTAGATCGGAACCAGGTGAAATGGGGAGATTCGGATCTGACGTTTGAGAAAGGCTTGAACGAGGAGCTGACTTTTGCCGTGGATATCACCAATTTCGGAGGACAGGAACAAAGCTATTCCATAGACAACCTGCCAGTTTGGTTGACTGCCAGCGATCCCTCGGGTACCATTCCTCCGCTTACTACTGTGACGGTCAATTTTGAAATTAACCCCGGATTGAATGTGGGACACTATGAGCGAGACTTGTTCCTTACGGCGGATCTTGGTTTCAATGAGAAACTGACCCTGTCTTTGGATGTCTTTGCCGAGGCTCCGGATTGGGAGGTCGATCCCGCTGATTTTCAGTTTTCCATGAATGTCGTAGGGCAATTGCGTGTACAAGGTGTCGTTTCCAGAGATCGAAATGATCGCATTGCGGCTTTTGTCAACGATGAGATTCGTGGAGTAACTAACCTGGTATTTGTGCCCGAATTGGACAATTACCTGGCATTTCTCGATATCTATAGCAATGCTACCAGCAACGAGACCATCGAATTCAGAATGTGGGATTCAAGTACGGGACGAGAATACAGAGATCTTACCCCTTCCCTGAGTTTCGAAACGAATCAGGTTTATGGCTCCCCAAAATCACCACAAATCTTTGATACCGGCGAGACCTTCAATTCAAGGGTTAGTTTTTCTCCTGGCTGGACCTGGAGGTCCTTTAATATGGAGGCGGATAAACTGGAGAACTCCAATGCCTTGTTAGAAGGCGTATCGGCAATCAACGGAGACCAGGTGAAAAGTCAGTCTGTCGTAGATGTCTATGCTCCAGGCGTGGGATGGATCGGTACGATAGCAGGTGATGGAGGCTATCAAACAGGAACCTTCTATCAGTTTTATTTACAAAACGGCGGCGAGGTGGATATAACGGGCTCACAGGGGCAAATTGACTTACCAATTTCGATTCAGGAAGGTTGGAACTTCCTTGGATTTACGCCTCCATTCAATCTTTCCGTGGACGAGTCTTTTGCCAGTTTTGGCCCCTCACAAGGAGATATTGTAAAGAGTCAGTTTGAGTTTTCAGTTTATGATGACGATTTGGGCTGGGTGGGTACCCTGACTAGCTTAAAACCCACAGAAGGGTACCTCTTTCAATCCAGTAAATCGGGTACGCTGACTTATCCTGAAGTATCGTTCCTGAATGCCTCCAGTCGAGAAGAAGCGGTATTTGACCCACCCTGGCCCATAGACCGCCATCAGTATCAACATAACATGACCCTGGTCGCACAGGCACCGGAGTTACCTGAGGGAGCAGCTGTGGGTGCATTCATCGATGGGACACCTGTTGGCTCCGGCCATATGATCTGGATTAGTGATCAGCCATTGTATTTTCTGACTATTTCCGGAAATGAAGAAGGCCAAAAGGTAACGTTTAAGGCGGTTGATCCCCTCAGTAACGAAACCATAGCGCTAGCTCAATCAATTCCTTTCGTTGCCAATAATACTTTAGGGGATCTTTCTCAGCCATTTGAACTGACCCTTTTCGAACAGGGCTATTCGTCTATGAATGCTTATCCGAATCCTTTCACGGATGAAATAACCATTGCAGTTGAGGAGGCTTTAAATGGTGCGAAAGTGTATGATTTAAGCGGACAATTAATAAAAGACTTGGCCCTTGCTTTCCCGCAAAACGCTTCGATTATCTGGGATGGTGCCAACAAACATGGAAATCAGGTGCCACCGGGCATATACTTCATTGAGTTACAGTACACGGATCATATCGAAAAGATCAAGGTATGGAAAGAATAAGTTTACATCTAATAGGAGCTGGTATGTTCAAGAACTGTTTTTGCTTCGTTTTGATACTCGTGAGCTGGAGTGGACTCGCGCAGGCACCAAGCTGGTCAGTCAATCCCGCTGAATATTCAAATTCCATGGTGTTTACAGGTTTTGTCACCATTGACCGGGAGCAATCTGCGGATTCACTGGATATCGTAGCAGCGATGGTAGGTGAGGAGATCAGAGGGGTAGCTAGCCCCAGCTATGTTGAGGAGATTGACGCATACGCTGTGTTTTTGATCGTCTACAGCAACGATGAAGGAGATAGCATTCATTTTCAGATCTACGATAGCAGTCAGGATACGGTCATATCAGCAGTTGATAGTACCTTATTCGAAACCAATGAGCTGGTGGGAAGTCTTGAGGTACCATTTTTCTGGTCCAATGTAGTGTTGAGTTCAGAGGCTGAACTACTGAGCATTTTCTTTCCTACAGCGCAATCCACAACAATCATTGGGGAAGAGGTTCAGGTAGTTTTTGGCGATCAGGATTTAATTGGTGAAGTCCAGCCGTCATTTCAGGTTTCTGAAGGGGCATCTGTGTGGATCGATGGGATAGAACAGGTCAGCGCAACTTCAGTCGTGGACCTGTCCAAACCTGACATCATTTACCAGGTGGTTTCGGAAGACAAAACGGTTATCACCACGTATGATTTGATCGTTGATGTTGTACTGCATGCGGAGATACATCCTTCAGACGATGAACTTGTTCAAATATATCCGAATCCTGTAATTGAATATTTTACCGTTGAAAGTAGTGCATCCATTGAAGGCCTTGAATTACTGGATCTCCAGGGATCGGTTGTGCCTGTCTCTGTTACGAAGATCAGTCCCCGGGAATGGCTCATTGCTCCTGACACTTCCTTGAGCAGGGGTTCATATGTTGTCCGAGTCCGATCTGATGAAGGGATCCACGTATTACGCCTGTTAAAGATTGATTGATCATCACATTCGAATTTACTGCAATACCGGAAGTCGCTATCAAAAGTTTATCAGGCGGCTTTAGCGTAGGATTTTCTGTACTCCCGGAAAGTGATCATTCGCTGGTTATCCTCGTCCCATAACTTGTGGTTCATGAATTTCAGGCTTTCTCTGAATGTGACCACTGTTGTGTATTTACTGAACTCCGGATTTTCTTCAATGCATCGCACAAGATTGTAATTGGGAATGGCAGAGTATAAATGATGAATGTGATGTACACCAATATTACCCGTCAGCCAATTCATCAACCTGGGGAGTTTGTAATAAGTGCTCCCCTTTAAGGCGGCTACAAAGTGATCCCAGTTTTCTTCCCATCTTTTATAGCCATTTTCGTGTTGATGTTGTACGAAAAAGAACCAAATGGCTATCACTGAGAAAAAGTAGAGGACAGTCAGATACGTGGCCAGAACAGCTTTCCAATCAAGCAATACACAAAGCAAGATCACACCTCCAATAACCATGACATTGTTTAGCATAACACTCCAGTAAGCCCTTCCCTTTTTGTTATTCAGGATGACCAGCGGGAACCTCATGTTTCTGATGAAGTAAATGATTGGGCCGATCAAAAAGGTGACGGGTGGGAAACGGAAAATTTTGTATTTCAATTGATCCCACTTGTTCATTGTCTGGTATTCATTCACCGTGAGTGTATTGATATCACCTATGTCCCGATTTTCCAATTTCCCATTATGGTTGTGGTGAAAACTATGAGAGTCGGCCCAATAAGAATAAGGCATGGCACTGAAGATGCTGCACAAAAATCCAATGGCATTTCTGATGTTTTTTGATTTTACAAAAGAGTGATGGCCACAATCATGTTGAATGATGAATATTCTCACCAGAAAGAACATATTGATGATGCCAAGTCCGAAGAACAACAGAAGATTATAGGAGAAGGCATGATACATAGCGATCCATAGCCCAATGAACGGAATGACGGAATTGCTTAATTGCCAGAAAGCCTTTCTGTAGGAAGTCTGCTTATACCTGTGCAGTGTGGTCATCATTCCCTTCGCAAAGGTCCTCATTTCAGTTTCACTCATGTCTTTCATCTTATTCATTTACATAAGACAGAGCAGTTTGCTTTTTGTGACAAGGAAAAGGAACTCTTGTTCAAAATATCTTGGGGATATCGGATTCCTGACATTAAAGAGTGCTGGGATGACCCTACTGAGAACCATAAAATCTATTTGTTTAACAACTTATATAGAAATGATCCGTATATTTGTTTAACAACTTATATACAAATGGGAAAATTGTACCTGGGAGAGTTCGAAGAGCTAATTGTCACAATGGTCATTTTACTGAAAGATGAAGCTTATGGCAATACCATTGTGAAAGCCATCAAGGAGCACCAAAACCGGGATGTGAGCCTTAGTGCGGTTCATGTGACGCTTTACCGTCTGGAAGAAAAAGGTCTGGTGTCTTCAACGGTTGGAGGGGCGACTTCCTCAAGAGGAGGGAGAAGGAAACGCTATTTCCAGATTACGAATGCCGGACTAACCCTGTTGAAAGAAATGAAAGAAGCCAGAACCGAGTTGTGGAAATTGATCCCTCAACTGCAAATGAGTTCGATCTGATGATCAAACCTCAAACTTCGCCTCCAAGGTGGATCATCTGGCTCTTGCAACGAGTTTGCAAGCAAGAGCTGATAGAATTTGTATTGGGGGATCTGGCGGAGCAGTTTGAAGAATTATTACTGGAAAAAGGTCCTAAAAAAGCACGGTGGTGCTATGCCTGGCAGGCGATCAAGTTTCTACGGCCTGGCATTTTAAAATCACTCAAAAGTCAAAAACTCAACACTTATACCATGTTCTTACATGACATCAAAACCTCGATTCGATTGGTCAGACGAGAGAGGTTGTATACGGCCATTAATGTAATTGGCCTGGCCACGGCATTCGCTATTTCACTGCTGATCTTTTGGTACGTCCAGTTTGAAACGAGCTATGAATCCTATAATCCGAATGCAGACCGTATGGTCAGGATCACGATGGACTATCTGGACGGAGAAACAGTAGTAGCCCAGGATTGTGAAACCTACCATCCGCTGGGACCTTTAATGGAAGAAGAATTTCCTCAAATAGAGGAGTATACGCATGCCTTCGAATTGGATGAAGTGATTTTCAAAACGAAGGAAGATGGAGAAACTTATCGACTCATGGAAGGGGCGTTTTCCGTAGATCCGTCTTTCTTTGAGATGTTTCACTATCCATTGATTGCCGGAGATCCTGAAACGATATTTCAGGAGCCAAACCAGATAGTATTCACAGAATCCAATGCCTTGAGGTACTTCGGTACGACAGAGATCATTGGACAAACAGTGGATCTATATGCCTTCAAGGCAAAAGTAGTTGGTATCATTCCTGATAGTCCTCCCAATACACACCTCAAAGTGAATATTCTGGTATCCTACAAAACCTCAGAAAAGTTTCTGAAGGAGCGGGGGGATCCATGGGCATCGAATACGACTTATACCTATTTTAAACTTAATGATGAGCACAGTATCCCCGATTTCGTAAGAGCGATGTTGCCTTTTTCTCTGAAGCTGATCCAGGAAGAAAAAATTGAAAATGAGCGAGTCATTGCTCAAGCCATGAAGGACATCCATCTGTATTCTGACAAGTCCTTTGAGATCGAGAAAAACGGGGATGCCACCACTGTATATTTCCTTTTGGGTGTAGCCATAATGGTGATTTTGATCGCGATGGTCAATTATATCAACTTATCTACTTCCAAATCACTGGATCGAGCGAAAGAAGTGGGGATCAGAAAAGTAATTGGTTCATCCGTAGGACAACTTAGGGCACGGTTCTTTACCGAATCTATGGTGATCAACTTCCTGTCAGTGGTGGTCACGGTGGTATTGGTGGGAGTATTTTCAAAACCTTTCAAAATGCTCTCCGGGCTCCCGGAACAGCTGATGATTTTAGAAGAAGGGGATTTTTGGTCGACCTTGATTTCCTTGTTTGCAGTGAGTGTGTTGCTTTCTGGTTCGTTCCCGGCATTCATTTTGGCAAGATTTAAGCCGGTAACCAGCTTGCGTGGCAAATTCACACATAGTCAATCAGGGTCCATTCTGAGGAAAGGGTTGGTGATCTTTCAGTTTGCCATTGCTCTTTTTCTTTTAGTACAAACCATTACGGCAAACGAGCAGTTGCAATTCCTCAGAACATTGGATAAAGGAGCCGATTTCGAGCAGGTAATGGTGATTAGGGCGCCCATTGGAGCCGAAATGCACAAATTTGAAACCTTTCGGAATGAAGTAAGTCAATTGTCTTTCGTAAATGGAGCAGCATTGTCGAATGTGGTGCCAGGTTTACCCACTTCTCAGATGGGGAGTACCACGGGCATCAATGTCATCGGTTCAACGGAAGAAAGAAATTTCAATTTCTATTATTTTTTCATGGATACGGCCTTTATTGAAACGCTGCAAATGGAGATCGTGGCAGGACGAAATTTCCAGTTGGCAGATTCAATGGACAATTCGATCATGGTGAACGAAGAAGCGGTTCGATTATGGGGATTTTTTGACCCTCAAGAAATCATCGGTAGGAAACTGGACCTCTTCGAAACTCAACCACGGGTTGTAGGTGTGATCAAAAACTTCCATCAAACTGATATCAAAAACGACCACATCGCTATGATTTTTCCTCCCAATCAGGGTAAATGGGGTGAGTACATCAGTGTAAAAATCAACACGGAGAACCTCCCAAAACAACTGGCCGTGATAGAAGACCGGTACGAATCGATTTTTCCCAATAGCCCCTATGAATTCTTTTTTCTTGATGAAAAATTTGGCCTTGAGTACGAGGCTGACGAGCGGTTTAGCAAAGTGTTGGGAAGTTTAAGTGTATTCGCATTGATCATCACATGTCTTGGGCTGTTTGGTTTGGCTTCATTTACGGTGGCAAAAAGGACCAAAGAAATTGGTATCCGGAAAGTACTGGGGGCCTCCGTGACTCAGATTGTAAGTTTGATCTCAAAAGAGTTTATACTTCTTATTGTAGTGGGTATAGGTGTGGCGATGCCGGTAACGGTCTATTTGATTCAGTACTGGTTGGGTCGATATGCCTTTAGAATTGAAATGAATCCATTGCTTTTCATTGTTCCGGCACTGGTTATTATGGTTGTTGCGCTGATTACGGTTTGGGCCCGCACGCTCCGTGTGTCTGTATCGAATCCGATTGAATCTTTACGGGATGAATGAGCGCTGTTGAGAACCGAATATCTTTGATCAATCAGTCAGATATTACCAGAGCTTCATGACTCAGAAAAAGTATAAACTTAAAGCAGAAGAGATCATTGAAATGGCTCCGAATCGAGGAGCATGTTTCGCTACAGATCGGATTACCGTTCAAGGAGACAGCATTGGGTACATGTGCCGAGAATCGCCAACTCGAGATATCGATAGTGGTTGGCGTTTTTTCGCTGGCGACGAGTCAGATGAATATGTAAATGACCCTAGAAACATTTCGATATATGATATAAATACAATCGTTAATTATGATGGAGCCATCCTTCCTTATTTAGATGCACCAGTAGGAAGTGAGTTCGAGCGAGTTGAAAGTAAAAATGAGTTTGTCTTGATCGATGAATAATAACTAAACTTGATTTTCGTCGTATCTTCAAGTTGATAACCAACTAAAAACAAGATGAGAATCGAATTTTCCCAACCACTTCCTTCAGTTAACGAAATCACAGCCGTATTGAAAGATCGATTTTCAGGTAAGTATTCAGTTCGTACCTATGGTGCAGACCAGCAAAGCATTATTGTTGGTAAATCAACATTAGTCGGCGCTCAGTTGTCCATTGATGAAAATGAAGTTGCCATTGATTGGACCCCTTCCAATGCTTTTGGAAGCCTTTTGATGTTTCTGGGAATGACGGAATTTGCGATAATCTTTTTACCCTTTCTGTTAAAAGAAGACGTGGCCTATCCACCAAAAAGTATGGCATTACAAAAAGAAATCGGGCGCTTTCTGAAAGAGCAATTTCATTGAGTAAAAATCCCATTTCCAGGGATAGTAAATCAATTCGGTTTCTTGGGCTGAGCGTTTTTTTTCAGACCAAGCAATTTTTCTGAGGACCATCAACAAGATATTCAATTTATCAATTGGATCCGGTATTGAATGCAATGGATATTCAGCTCCAAAATCGCTCACCAGAGCGACACTAAAGTCCTTTTGATCGAGGAAAACTTAATAAACTCATTAACTTAATTAGCTGGAGATCATTGGAACAATATCATTACTCCACAGATTTTCCATATGATCCCTTTTTTCATCATATTTGTAATTGACACAAAACATTCGCCTTTACAACAACTATAAGGGCATGACTGAAACAATAAGCTAATACAACTATGAAGACATTCATTTATTTACTATTCATTGGTCTGTCATTTTCTTCCTTCGCACAGAATGAGGCAACCAAATTATTAAGAATTGATACCAGAAGTACTGCCTCAAGGCCGAACGACGCTGCCTATGCTCACGGGGTTCGATTCGAATTCAAAGAACGAAATGCCATTGGGGTACCTGGGATTGGGACTTACTCGGGTTTGCTTACACTAGCACCCTGGTCTAATGATGGATCAGGAAACAATCATCATCAGTTGAATTTCAATGATGGAGGCGTATTTTATCGTACCGGAGCATCCAACTCCGCTTCCTGGGGGAATTGGAGTGAGGTCGCTCTCATAGATGTATCCAATTTTTATCCAACTTTTGGATTGAAGAGAGGCGCTACCTTGGTTCAAGGTGGAAAATACCCTGGGTTAGAGTCAACCAATGGAGGGTTATCTCTTGTGATCAATGGTGGACATGCCGCTAACCTTCAAAGAATGCGTATGTACCTGGCAACTAACGTACCTGGACAATCCTATATCTCGTGGTTAAGAGATAATCAGACCTTAATGTTGTTGGATGGAGCAACTGGAAAGCTTGGAATTGGTACAACTGACCTTAGTGGTAAGCACTTATTGAGAGTCGATGGGTCGATTGGAGCCAGAGAAATCACTGTTGAAGCAGACGGTTGGTCTGATTTTGTGTTTGAGGAGGATTATCAATTGCCCACACTGGAAGAAGTGGAAGCACATATTACGGGAAAAGGTCACCTGCCTGAAATTCCAAATGAGCAAGAAATTATGGAGACTGGCGTCAACCTTGGGGATATGGATGCGAAATTGCTACAAAAGATCGAAGAATTGACCCTCTATTTGATTGAACAAAATAAACAAAACAAAGCACAGCAAGTCCGAATTGAACAGCTGGAAAAGGAACTTCGGCAGTTGAAAAATTAGACAAGAAGTTGTGAAAACGTCTTATCACAGAGGCTAGTTTCCACTAAAAAGCATTTTCAACCTTTGAGCGAATGTTGGGCCTTTTAGGCCCAATTGTTTCTGCATCGTGGTGGCTACCTTCATGATACCTTTCATCGGTCGTATGAAAACCTTGAATTCTGTGATCAGACCTTCTTCATTCCACGAGATCATATCAATGCCCTCAATGAATATGCCTTCAATTTTAGAATGAAACACCAGGACTGCACTTTTTTCATCAATCACTTCTTTGACATAGGTGAAATGATCCGCTTCCTTGAACATTCTTGCGGCGGCGCTTAAAAATTGTTTCGTAAGTGCCTTGCCTTCTTTGGGTTGAAAAACCAGTGGAGAGTAAAAAACACAATCTTCGTGAAAGATCTCATCAAAGATGGAGATGTCTTGTTTCTCTACCAGTTCATGCCAGCGGGGGATAGGTGAGTTGGCCATGGTTTAAAGTTAAGGAATCTTGGCTAGTGGATGTTAGTCGGTCTTATTTTGATATTTTTTTACAGGAAGATATCAGTAATGTGTTAGAGTAAGTAGTTTTTCTTAAATTAACAAACAACTAATTTGTCAATATTCATGTCCGTTTGAATTATGGGAAAGCTCTGGAAAATAATTAACCAACCTGTAATTATTTGGTTTTTGTCAACAATTGCTGTCGGTATTATCACATTCAGCTACAATAAAAATGAAGAGTTAAGGCGAAATAGAAAATTGAATAAACTGAAAATTAATTCTATTGATCTTGAAATTTCGAGTAGACTAAAATTCTACTTTCTCCAGAGAAGCAAAGAAACTCTTATAGATGATGCGCTCTTAATTTTAGATAAGCCAACGAAATACGATTATTCTTCTGGGGTTTATCCCGAATATGCTGAACGAAGTATTAGATCATTAATCGTTGAGTTGAGTACTTTAGTTTCTAACAACGAAAGAGAAGAGCTAGAAATTCCCCTTAGAGCTACATACGAACTAGCTGAGGTTTACTTGATCTACAATAGAGAATACAGAAAGAAACCAACAATTGAACTTAAATATCTAATTCTGGACAAATTGAACAAAGCCGTAATTCTTGGTTTCAATCTGGAAAGATGGACAAGGCCTATAGGTTTGGAATTCCCGAATTACAAAAAGCTTTCGAATAGTAATAATTGGAATAAAGCCCTAGATGAGTTAAACGCCCGGTTCGGAAACGACTGGATTGAAGAAGAACTTAGAAATTCAGAATCTCAATGAAATTCGTTGATGCAAATTTCCTTTATGGTCTATACGGATGCCAGTCTTAGTGTCTCGCCAATCCTCTACTAATCTAACTTCCCTATCTTGTGCTTATGATTTCCTTTAAGCTAAAGTCTTTTCTTCTTCTTGTAATATTCTTAGCTGGCGGCCTATTTTCCTGTACTAGCCCTAAATCACAACTTTTCGCTCCAGCAGCCATTTTTGGAGATCACATGGTGCTGCAACAGCAAGAGGCAGTAGTCATTTGGGGGAAAGGAACACCTAATGATGAGGTGAAAGCTCAGGGCAGTTGGAGTGACGACTATGTGACCACCAGAACCGATGAAAATGGCAATTGGCAATTGGAACTTCCTACCCCCAAAGCAGGTGGTCCTTTTTTGCTGGATGTTGCGCAAAGTGATACGCTGATCCGGTTTGAAGACGTAATGATCGGAGAGGTCTGGCTGGCTTCGGGACAGTCAAACATGGAAATGCCTCTGACTGGTTATTTACCTACCGAACCAATCGATAATTACGAACAAGAAATAGCGGAGGCTGACTGGCCTGGCATTCGATTCATCACCGTAAAACGAGCCATTTCTCCGGAACCGATCAAAACTTTTGATGGAGACTGGTTGGTCATGAGCCCCGAAACAGCCGCGAAGAGCAGTGCCTCGGCCTATTTTTTTGCCCGAGAGTTACATGAGGAATTGCGAGTTCCAATCGGGATCATTCATGCAAGCTGGGGTGGCACGCCGGTAGAGTCCTGGATTAGTAAGGACAAATTGTTCGAGCTAGAGGAGTTTGAAAAAGAGTTGGCAAGTCTGGAGCCTGAAAAACTTCAGGTCTATGAGGCCTGGTTTGACCAATTTGAGCGAAAACCTTTTCCTTCTGATGATGACGGTTGGAAAAACCTAGAACTGGCTGATGAGCATTTTCATAAAGGCGCAAGAATCGACAGCACATGGAAAAGTACGGAAATACCTGTGGAGATTGAAACCCTCGATATACCAAATCCCGATGGCGCAGTTTGGTTCATGAAAGACCTGTTTATTGATCAAGCATACGGTACCTTCACCCTGACCATTTCCGAAGGGATCGATGATATCGATGCATTCTATGTCAATGGGTTGCCAGTCGGATTTACCAATTGTTGGAATTGTCCCAGAGCGTATAAGATCGAAGGTGCTTTTCGATCAGGAGTGAATCATCTTGCGTTCAGGATCATCGATACCGGAGGCGGCGGTGGGTTTCGAGGAGATATCAACTTCGTAAGTAACGATGGTGAGCAGTTTGATATTCGAAGCGACTGGAAATATAAGCAGGTCGCTGGAGTGGTCTCTGGCAAATTTTTGCTATTTGAGTCAAATCAGGAAGTGATGAACAATCCGCCAAAAGGAATTGAAGATTATCGGCTAGACTCATGGACTCCCAGTGGATTGTACAACGCGATGATCCATCCGGTCATTCCATACAACATTCAGGGGGCGATCTGGTATCAGGGAGAAAGTAACGTAGGGCGTGCGAAGCAATACGAGAAGACCTTCCCCGGTATGATCTCGGATTGGCGTTCACGGTGGGTGGATGATTTTTCCTTTTATTATGTGCAGATTGCTCCGTTCGATTATGGTAATGGTAGGTCAGGAGCATTGCGAGAAGCACAACGCAGAACCCTCGAATTTCCCCGTACGGGGATGGCAAGTACCATGGATATCGGTCATCCGACCAGCATTCATCCAGGCAATAAGCAAGAGGTGGGTAGGCGGTTGGCGCTATGGGCGCTGGCGAAAGACTATGGAAGAGACCTGGTTCATACAGGTCCCCTCTACAAAAACCATTACACCGAGAAAGGTAAGGTTATTGTTGAATTTGACCATGCTGAAAGCGGATTGATATACAGACCAGGAGATGATGGACTTTTTGAGATTGCCGGGCCTAATGGCGTGTATGTCCCTGCAAAAGCAGAGGAAATGGACGGAAAAATGGCCATTTGGTCTGATAGCATTCCTAATCCGAAACATGTACGGTACGCATGGGACGATTATGTCGTCGTAACTTTATTCAACAAAGAAGGACTACCTGCGTCCTCTTTTACGACAGAGTAATTTTTTTATCGACATTAACCCGAAAACCTAAATGAAGCGATTTTTTGCGCCACTGTTGTTCGCCCTTTTCGTACTGTCTTGCCAGTCTCCGAAACAAGCGCCTGACCAGGAGAAAGGATCAGGCGGTGAAATGACAGAAGAATGGATTTATCTTTTTGACGGAAAGACCACTGATGGATGGCGTGCCTATAATGGTGATGCCTTGCCTCCGGGCTGGGTGGTGAAAAATGGTGAACTGACCTTCGATACGGAACTGGGACTGGAGCAAGATTATACCGGCGGTAAGGATATCATATATGCCAAGGAAGAATTTGAGAATTTTGAATTGTACCTGGAATGGAAACTGCCGGAAGGTGGGAATAGTGGTATTTTCTATCATTTAAAAGAAGGCTATGGTGCTCCCTGGGAGGTATCTCCGGAGTATCAGATGATTGATGATGATAATTACGCCAACATCCACGACCTCACAGGTTACAACACCAGTTTAGGATACACCGAAAATGTAGACCAACTACAGCCTCTTCAGCGAACGGCTTCGGATTATGCAATGTATCCGGCAGACCCTGATCAGAAAGTGTTGAATCCCGTGGGAGAATGGAACAGTACTAAGATCCTGTTTACATCAGAAAAAGTAGAACATTGGCTGAATGGCAAGATGGTGCTCTCCTTCGTTCCCTGGTCGGACGATTGGTATGAAAAGAAAAATAATGGTAAGTGGAAAGATGCCGAGAACTACGGTAAGTTTAAATCCGGATACATCGGATTGCAGGATCATTCCAGTCCCATTTGGTTCCGTAACATCAAACTGAGAAAACTATGAGCCAGCAACATCAAAACCTGAATAGAAGAAAATTTATCAAGGGAGCAGCGGCCCTGGCTTCCCTTACCTTTTTGCCCTCTGCTACCTGGGCATCCATTAAGCAAAATAAGCTCAGAACGGCCCACATCGGTGTAGGAGGCATGGGTATGGAGGATTTGAAGTCCATGACCTCACATCCTTCCGTAGATGTCATAGCTCTCTGCGACGTGGACTCGGACCGGTTAAAAGTGGCGAGCAAAATGCATCCCAAGGCAAAGTTATTTGCTGACTATCGCAAAATGATGGACAGTATGGCAGGTGACATAGATGCGGTTGTGGTTTCAACTCCTGACCACACCCATGCACCTGCTTCTATTCGTGCTATGGAAATGGGGAAAGCAGTCTATTGTCAAAAACCCCTAACTCACCATGTAACGGAATCAAGGGCCATGGCCAAGCTGGCCAAAGACAAGAACCTGATTACTCAAATGGGTATCCAGGTGCATTCCTTTTACGATTATAAACTGGCGACGCATCTGATCCAGTCTGGGATCATTGGCAAGGTGAGTACGGTACACGCCTGGTCCCCTAAAAACTGGGGTTATGATGGCCCTCTTCCGACAGGCAAAGATCCCATACCAAAAAACCTCGACTGGAACCTTTGGTTAGGAACCGCGCAGGAAAGAAATTATAAGAACGGCATGTATCACCCTGGAAATTGGCGAAAGCTGATGGATTATGGTTGCGGTACGCTGGGAGATATGGGCGTTCATATTTTTGATACACCTTACAATGCTTTGCAACTGGATGTGCCCAGGACCATTAAAAATACATGTCGCTTGCCGAATGGTTTTGGCTATCCTGAAAGAAACCAGGTGACTTATGAATTTCCAGGCACACCCTATACGACGGAATCCCTAACCTGGATATGGTACGATGGCGAAGGAGCACCTGCCACGCATGAGGACTTGCGATTACCGAATAATGAAACATTGCCTGATCAGGGTGCTATGTTTATCGGAGAAAAAGGCCGGTTATTGTTACCACACTTCCAGCAATTGCCACGATTGATTGTTGAAGGTAAGTATGAAGATCTGGAAATTGACAAGTACGATACCAAAGGGGAGTTCGCAGAACCGGTTCGGGACTACACAATAGAAGGAAACAAGCACTATCAGCAATTTACGGATGCCTGTCTCGATAATGGATCCTGTACAGCACCCTTTTCTTATGCAGCCAGATTGACTGAAACGATCCTGTTGGGTGTGATAGCGGGTAGATTTCCGGGTGAGACACTCAATTGGGATCGGGAAAAGGCACTTTTTGCTCAATCCGAAGCCAATCCGTTCCTGGATGGAAACTATCGTAAATTTTAATGGATAGATCCTACTTAGCGGCAATTTGATCCTGACCAAAACCAATCATTCCCATTTATGGCCTAAAAAATCATACGGGAGTGATTGGTAAACCTGCCTTCATTAGATTTAAGCACGAATAAAGGATCAAAACCATCAGTTTAAGATGAAAAAATACATCAATGTGACCTTGCTTGTGCTTTGTCTACTGGTCGCGTTCAGTGGGGTTGCACAGGAAAAAAAGAAGAAATTTTCACACACATTAGATACGTTCACTGATCCCAGGGACGGTAGGGTCTATAAAACGATCACTTTCACAAGAAAACATCATAATGGCTATATCAACCGGACCTGGTACGCGGAAAATGTAAAGTACGATGTAGAAGGTTCTCTTTGTTATGATGACTTGAAAGAGTATTGCGATGCTTTTGGTCGCCTTTACAATTATGAACAAGCCAATTTAGCCTGTCCTCCTGGTTGGCATGTCCCTACGATTGTGGAGTGGAAGCATTTATTCCAGTTCTTTGAAGGCGTGCATCATGCCGCGAAACACTTGAATCAGGGTGGAGATAGTGATATGAACATGTTGTTTGGAGGTTTTGCTTCTCATGGTAAAGAATTCCAACAAGCTGGCGCCAGTGGAAACTGGTGGGACAATGAATTAAAAGACAGTAATACAGCGGGTATCATTACCCTGCAGAAAGGGTCCGAGCAGATCTATCACTCGAAAGTGGGGGATCTCTATTTTCTGAGTACACGCTGTGTGAAATTCCATAACTGATTCCATCCGATTGTAAGATTGCCGAGGCGGGTTGTGTCCCTTCTTTGTATTTTCACGGTTGGAAATTTAAGCTGAAGATACATGAGTGCGATTGCATGGAAAACCGTCAAAGAATACGAAGACATCACCTATAAAAAAGCAAATGGCGTTGCCCGAATTGCCTTTAATCGGCCCAACGTGCGGAATGCTTTTCGTCCAAAAACGGTTGCGGAGCTTTTTGAGGCCTTCGTAGATGCCAGAGAAGATACTTCAATTGGGGTGGTTTTGCTCTCAGCCGAAGGGCCTTCTACCAAAGATGGTGTTTATTCCTTCTGTAGTGGTGGCGATCAAAATGCCCGAGGACATCAGGGATATGTAGATGATGAAGGCATGCCTCGCCTCAATATCCTGGAAGTTCAGCGGCTAATCCGTTTCATGTCCAAAGCAGTAATTGCTGTTGTGCCTGGATGGGCCGTGGGAGGTGGACATAGTCTCCATGTGGTTTGTGATCTGACATTGGCCAGTAAGGAGCATGCCATTTTTAAACAAACTGACGCTGATGTGACCAGTTTTGACGGAGGTTACGGATCGGCTTATCTGGCCAAAATGGTGGGGCAAAAAAGAGCACGCGAGATTTTCTTTCTCGGTAGAAACTACTCAGCCCAGGAAGCCTATGAGATGGGCATGGTCAATGCGGTAATTCCACATGAAGAGCTGGAGGATACGGCCTATCAATGGGCGCAGGAAATCCTTGCCAAGTCACCTACCTCCATTAAAATGCTCAAGTTTGCTTTTAACCTGACCGATGATGGTATGGTGGGCCAGCAAGTCTTTGCTGGTGAAGCGACCAGACTTGCATATATGACAGATGAGGCAAAAGAAGGTAGAAATGCCTTTTTAGAGAAAAGAAAACCTGACTTCAAAGACATCAAATACATTCCTTAATGGCCAATATGAAAAAGCTCTATTCCATATTTCTACTCCTCGGAGTGTTGGCCTGTAGCGCCCCGAAAGAAAAAGAACAAGTGCAAGAAATAGTGAAACTTCCTATACTTATCGGAACCTATACCGGTGGTTCCAGTGAAGGTGTCTATCAGGTGGATTTTGATCCGACTGACGGCTCCTTTGGCGAAGCCTATTTAATGGCAAAGACCGAAAACCCTTCCTACTTGGCGGTTTCTAAAATCAAAAAGAATGTCTATGTGGTCAATGAAAATGAACAGGGAACATTAACTACATTCGAATGGAATGGTCAGGGGTCTCTCAATTTGGTTGCAACGAAAAGTGTAGAAGGCATGCATCCTTGCCATGTGTCTGTAAATACAGACAACTCCCTGATTTCAGTAGCCAACTACAGTTCAGGGAACATTGCGGTGTTCCAGTCAGAAGCAGAACTGATCAAAGGAGGAAGCTTCCATCAACACGAGGGAAAAGGCACTCATGTACGACAAGAGGGTCCTCATGCACATTTCAGTACTTTTTCACCAAATGGTAAATATCTGTATGCGATTGACCTGGGCATTGATGAGGTAAAAGTTTACGATATCGAGGGAGGTGAGATCACGAGCGTTAGAACTGCCTTGAAAACAGATGCAGAAGATGGCCCCAGACACCTGGACTTTCACCCCGGCAAAGATTTGGTATATGTCCTGAATGAGCTGAGCAATACGGTGACTTCCTGTGAAATGCTCGAAGACGGAACATTCGAGCCTCTGAATAAGGTAAGCGCTTTGCCTGAAGGTTTGACCGAAGATTCAAAGGCTGCAGATATTCATGTAAGTGCTGACGGTAAGTTTCTATACTACTCCAATCGAGGTTACCATAGCATCGCCGTATTTAGCCTAGATGGAGAAGGGGGAATGGATTTGATCGGCCATGCTACTGAAGGAATTACGAACCCCAGAAGTTTTACCCTTTCACCGGATGGTAAATTTTTGATTGTGGCCAATCAGGATACGGATAATATCATTTCATTTCAGGTAGGTGCAGATGGGTTGCTAACCCCCACAGGACATCAGGTGAAAGTAGGAACGCCTGTTTGTGTGAAGTTTTATTGATCGTTATAAAACAATTTGAAGCCTCAGGTTATAAACAAGTCCCAAATTGTAAGCATTGAAGGCACCGGAATCCTTCAGAAGGAGGCTTAAAAATGACTGACCTTTGATTTACAGAAGATTTTCCGAGAGCCAGGTAATGATTGGCCCTGATAAAGTTGCGTCATCCATTAAAATGTCACTTCCAGAAGCATCACTTCCTTCCACGATATGTAATTTTCGAGGCGCTTGTGTATCCTCTAATAAAACCTGTGCATCGGATACGGTAACACCGCCAAAATCCAGTTCACTCGCGATGTAAAAGACAGATCTTAACTGAGGATTGGCCACATTGACGGAAAGTGAAGTGTATCCTGCCCTAATAATTGAAAATCCGATAACAGTTTTCAAATCTTCTTTAACTAAACCCACCAGTGCTACTTCAGCTCCTAATTTGGAGCCTATGGCACCAATACGATCTGGATCAATGTCATCATCCTCTTTCAAAAAAGCGATTACTGCATCCAGGTCAAGAGGAGCTCTGTCAGCATCTGTTAAAAGGGTGCCCTGTGGCTCTCCGTCAGTCCCGGAATTGCCATATGTTCGAATGTCATAGGCTAC
Organism: Cyclobacteriaceae bacterium; assembly: GCA_965229785.1. Lineage (GTDB taxonomy): Bacteria > Bacteroidota > Bacteroidia > Cytophagales > Cyclobacteriaceae > JAWPMT01. Next base: position 4,331,265 of record CBDDJS010000001.1, on the reverse strand, counting down.
TACGATATAGCCTTCTTCGAGGACTTGCTGAAACAAGTCATTTTCTGTCCATTCCGTACTTCCGTCGGAAGTGTTGCCATGGATGAATATTACAGCAGGGGCCTGACCATTCAGGTTATCCGGCTTCAAAATTTTGGTGAAAATATCTACTCCATCAGAAGTCTGGATGGTGAAATCAGTCACTGTAGGTTCAGGAGCGTCCATAGGTGTCCCTGGGTCATCTGATCCACATCCAAAAAACAGTAACAAAGAGCAAAGAAACGTCAGGTACTTCATAGGTTAGATTTTAAGTCGTGGCTTTTGCTATCCAACAAGTGGCATGCCTTATACACTTACGGAAGTCATGGGATTGCGGTTCAATGCAATTGGAGGGACTAATGTCTGAAGAATTCTTTTTGGGAATGGTAATTGATGCGGATCGACTCTACTTTCGCATCTAACCTCATGAATGATGCAGATTGAAAATAGATTAAAAACAAAACTCGGTAATGAGGCGCCGATCTACGGTCTTTGGAATGCCATACCTGATACCTATGTCGCTGAGATTTGTGCTGGAGCCGGGTACGATTGGATTGTGATCGATGCAGAGCATGCTCCATTTGATGAGCGCACCATTTTGACCCAATTGCAGGCCATGGCGGCTTACCCCAAAACACAGGTTCTGGTGCGTCCCCCATCAGCCAATCCTGTTTTTCTAAAGAAGATGTTGGATTTTGGGGTGCAATCATTCGTGATCCCCATGATTGAAACAAGGGAACAAGCGGAAGAGATGGTTCGGGCAGTGCTCTATCCTCCCGAAGGGATCAGAGGGGTAGCTCCGGCCATGGCAAGAGCATCAGGCTGGGGTACGGTAAAGGATTATGCCCACGAAGCGAATGATGAAATCTGTCTGATCCTGCAAATCGAATCTCGCAAAGGGATCGAAAATCTTGAGGCAATTAGTCAGGTGCATGGAGTTGACGGCCTTTTTATTGGACCTGCAGACCTTGCAGCGTCTTATGGCTACATTGGAGATACGGATCACCCCGAAATTGAACAGATCATTCAGGAAGCACTTGGCACCATTCGAAAAAGCAATAAAGCGGCAGGGATTCTGGCTTTGAAAGAACAGGAAGTTCAATCCTACATGGAGCAGGGTGCTAATTTTATCGGGATCGGCGTAGACTTACTAATGCTAACTGCGCAGGTACGCAGTACAATCGGTAAATACAGGCAATCCTGAATAAAAGCGGAGCTGTGCTAAATCGTCTTGATCTTCTGCATTAATACCGGACGATGAGCACGGCTAACCGGGATCACTTTGTCTTTGATGACGAGGTTCGTTTCTTCGATATCTACAATCTTCGTCAGGTTGACAATGTAAGATCGGTGCACTTTCAGGAAGTCTTCACTCTTGATCTTTTCGTCAATGTTTTTCAAGGTAGAATGCACAATGTATTTACCGTGATTTGTCACAAACGTTACGTAATCTCCGAGCGATTCTACATACAGAATATCTACAAAATCAAGACGGATATACCTGCCATTGACACGTACATAAATGTCGTTTTGGAGGTCTTTGCTTGTGTCGATATTGGTTTGTAGTTCTTTGGCACGTTCGACGGCTTTCATCAGTCGGGGAAGATCCACCGGTTTTGGGACAAAATCCGTAACGTGATACTCAAAAGCTTCCAGGGCATACTGGGTATGTCCGGTGATGAAGATGATTTGAGGGAGGTCGTCCAGGGATTTGACAAGGTCCATGCCGGAAAAATCAGGCATATCAATATCCAGGAAGACAAGATCTACCTTATTGGTCTTCAAAAACTTCATAGCTTCCAGGCCATTGTCAAAGCTTTTGAGGATATGGACGTCTTCAATTTTTTCGCACAGGGCATTCAGCGAGACCCTGGCCATTTTATCATCATCTACAATTAAGCAATTCATATATTGAATTCCTTTAAGCGGTGAAGTTCTTTTTCAATGAGCGCTTTACCATTTTCTACCTGGTTTTTAACCTCATTGAATTGCAAACTAATCATTTTCCGTAAGTCTTCCTCTTTTTTCGCACCTTCAAACAACTTCATGAGTTCGCTCAGTTCTGCGAGACCTACCATCATAAAGTTAGGTTTAATTTTGTGTGCCTGGGCGGAGAATGCCGACCAATCTTCAGCCTCCTTATGTTTTTGGAGGGTTGCTATTTCTCCATCTATCACCTGTAGAAACACCTGAAACATCATGGCTGCCCGTGACACATCGTTTCCGTAGAATTGCGTCAGATAGCCGGCATCCAGTGCTTCGCTATAGATGAAATTTTGATCACTCATACAAGGCTAGATTCTTTAATTCGACTGGTTCGAAGCTTAAATCTAATTGATCCCATGCGAACGGAAATTGTTCATTAGTATAAAATGAAAGACAAATGGTATACTCGGTAAAACGATGTTATTTCGCAGCATGAAAATAGGTCTTATTTCAGATACCCACAGTTTTCTTGATCCCAAGGTTTTTACCTACTTTGAACCCTGTGATGAGATCTGGCATGCTGGTGATATTGGTACCATCGAATTGTATGATGAATTGAATGCATTTCGCCCGACACATGCGGTTTGGGGTAATATCGATGGGCATAAGATCAGAGAGGCTGTACCTGAAGATTTATTACTGGGTCGTTCCGGGAAAACTTTCCTAATGACCCATATCGCAGGGAAACCACCTTCTTACAATAAGCGAGTACGGGAATTATTGGATAAGCATCAACCTGATGTATTGATCTGCGGGCATTCACACATACTGAAGGTGGAGATGGACAAGAAGCGCAACGTATTGTTCGTGAATCCGGGAGCTGCCGGAAGACACGGTTTTCATAAAATAAAAACCCTGCTCCGTTTTGATGTGGAACAGGGTACTTTGAAAAACCTGGAAGTGATCGAACTAGGCCCTAGGGCCAGGGGATAACCACGTTGTTCTCATTGCATGATAGATGGGTAAAAGAGCTACCGGTTTTTTCTCTACCTCCCCAGCTATCTTTTGAGTTTTCTCAAACCCGTGATTAACTGGTTTTATTCAAGACTGTAGGAGACAAACTTTGGCGAACTTGATTAATTCCCTTCCCTTATGCTCTTAAACTCTGAACCTTCTTTCCATTTGGGATACACGTTAGAATTTGCCAACTGATCTCCAATGGTCAGGTAGAGCATGGCATCCTGATAGAGTCCGCCGTATTGCCAGTCTACCGCATCATATTCATCTTGTGGTCTGTGGTACCTTCCTGTCAGGTAAGCATCCTTTTGCGCCTGAATGGCCTCCACACCGCCATCTACGGCTTCATAATCTGCGCTTGCATACAGAGCGGGTACACCAATTTTTGCGAAATTGAAATGGTCTGATCGATAGAAATAGCCCTTTCCGGCATCAGGATCCGGAATAATGTACCGGTCTTGTGTTTTGGCAATTGCTGCGGCAAGATCATCCATTTCGGATTGCCCGTAACCAATCACGGTCAGGTCCTTCATTTTTCCATAGTAGGAAGCGCCATCCATATTAATGTTCGCTACGATTTTTTGTGCGTCGAATGTAGGATTCTCCGCATAATACTGAGAGCCATATAAGCCTTGTTCCTCTGCGGTGACGGCCAGGAACACTACGGTCCTTTTAGGCATGATCTCTTTATTGGCAAATGCTTGTGCCAGTCCAAGTAAAACCGCTGTACCACTTGCGTTATCCAGGGCACCATTATAAATGCTATCACCGTCAATGGCTGTTCCTATTCCCAAATGGTCCCAATGGGCACTGTAGATGATGGCTTCGTCAGGCTTTTCCGTTCCCTGAATTTGCGCAATCACATTTTTGGAGACGTTCCTTTCGATGGTATTGGTTAGGCCGATGTTGGCGTTCATCCCCAGGCCGATCGGTTGAAAATCTTTGTTTCGGGCCATTTCACGGAAATTCTTCAGGTCTTTGCCGGAAGCTTCGAATAGTTTGATGGCCGCATCTCGTGTGATCCAGCCTTGAACGGCACATAGATTTCCCGGGTCACCATCCAGGGTAAGGCGACCGCCAGACCAGGAATTGCTTACCACCAGCCATGGATAACCTGCTGGTACGGTTTCATGGATAATGAAGCATCCCGCAGCCCCCTGACGGGCGGCCTCTTCATATTTATAGGTCCATCGACCGTAATAGGTCATTTGCTCTCCTTTGAATAGAGTACTATCTCCACTGCCAAATCCAGGGTCGTTGACCAAAACGATAACGGTCTTTCCCTTTACGTCGAGTCCCTCATAATCATTCCATCCATACTCCGGAGCCACGACACCATAACCCGCGAAAACCACTTCAGAATTGTCAAGGCTTACTGATTCTACGGGACGATCAGTGTAGGCGACATATTCATTTTTAAGTGATAAAGTAACCGGTGATATTCCACCGGAAATGGTCATGGTCTCATCAGGAGATCCATTGATTTGTACCATGGGCACCTCCTGGAAATAGCTATCACCGTTTCCGGGCTCGAGACCTATTTTTTCGAACTGTTCTTTGAGGTAATTGACTGTTTTTTCTTCTCCGGCCGAAAAAGGTTTACGCCCTTCAAAAGCATCTGATGAAAGGGTTTTCAGATGGTTGGCTACTAATAAAGTATCTATCTCGAATTTCCCGGAAGAGCTTGTTGACTCTGGTGGGGTACATGCATAGAGAAATGCCAGGCAGAGCAGGCCAAAAAAGGTACGCTTCATAAGTAAACTAGGTTAAATGCGATCAGCAATTTGTGGAATGAACAGGAATTATCCAATGATTTCAGTACAGGCGGGTTAAAGCCGCTATTTGGGTTGTAACTGTGGGAAAGTCACATGCATTTAAGAAGTCGTATGATTTTTGTCAGTTTTTAAGGTGAATGAAACAAATAGTTTTGTCCGCTTATAACGCATTTAGAACCCGTTTTTTACAACAAGCTATGGTTAACTGGGAGAAAAAATACGAGACTGGTCAGACTCAAATTGACGAGCAGCACAAGTCATTGTTTAATTACATCAATGATCTGGAAGAATGCATTGAGGATGGAGAATACGAAGGCACGAGGATGGCCATCATTCTGAATTTCTTTCAGATGTTTTGTGCAACACACTTCAAACTGGAAGAAACTTGTATGCTTCGCTCAAAATGTCCGGTCTATGAGAAAAACAAAATGGCTCATGAGAATTTTTTGACCTACTACAAGAAGTTCAGAAAAGACTTTGCGGAAGCCGCGGATAAAAAGCCCTTACTGATCAAATTTCATGAAGCATTGATCACCTGGCTGGTCAATCACATTGTGAAGATCGATATGTACATGAAGGAGCTGAAAGAAGAAGTAGCCGCTTGATGCTATCGGACTGACTGCCGTTCAGGTAGGTTGAATCCTCTTTTTCAAATTGCTTTTCTGTCAATTGATCTTATCTTGAGACAAAAAAGTGCTCATGAATGGCAAGGGAGTGAAACACTGCCTTAATTGCGATACTGAATTGATTGGCGATTTTTGCCACAAATGCGGTCAATCAGCGAAGGTCAGGAGGTTGGTATTTTTAGAGACCATCCAGGATTTTTTCTCTTCTTCATTCGCGCTGGAAGGCCCACTGATCCTGACCCTAAAAATGCTCTTGATGAACCCAGGGTTGCTATTTAGGGAATATGCCGCAGGAAAGCGGAAGAAATATTATCGTCCGGTTGCTTTCTTCATCCTAATGACTGCTGTTTATATTGTTGTGCGCTCTTTGATCAATTATGATCCCTTTGCCGATAATCCCATGACCACCAATGTTCCTGAATCAAGGAAGAAAATGGTGGAGGCAGGTTATTTTATGGTAAGGAACATCAACAACATCCTGTTTACCCTGGTCTTGTCGATTGCCATTTTTCAGAAGTTGTTTTTCTTTCGACGCTACAACTTTACAGAATACCTGACCATGGGTTTCTTTATCGTCGGTATCTATAACTTATTCGGAATAGTATTCGCGACGTTCAGCACGTACATCTATCAGTTAAATCCGCAGGTCAATCTGGTGATCCTGTTTGCCTTTTTACTTTACAGTAACTATTCACTTCATCAGGAACGTTCTTTTTGGAGCATTTTACGATATCCCCTGATCAGTATATTGAGTATTATGGGTTATATGGTGCTGGGTTACGGACTGTCCTTTCTGATCGTTTCTTTTCGAGGCTAGAAAAACTTCAAGCCTGTATTTGCGTAAGTTTTCTCCATGCAATTTGAGCTTTCACTGGTCCAATTAATCACGATCTGTTCAATCATCAATGGGCTGGTGTTTAGTGTACTCGTACTTGATAAAAAAGAAAACAGGAAGGCGAATCGCTTCCTTTCCTTGTTGATCATCTCCTTGTCCCTGACCTTCACTCCTTATATGCTGGACCCAGTTGTCTGGGACCAGTATCGATGGCTTGCCTGGTTACCTTTTTCACTGTCTTACTGGATTGGACCGTCGCTGTACCTATACGTAAGGACACTGACCAGTTCCACCGCTACTTCCAAAAAGGACGGTTGGCATTTTGCCCCTATCGTACTGAACTATCTACATAGTCTGTATCATCTGTTCATTGAAAGAGGTTACCCCTGGTTTCATCATTTGGCCGAATTGCTGGAGTCAGCCGCCATTATTTCCATTTTAATCTATGCCTGGTTTACCTATCAGCAAGTAGGTAAATACCAGCAGTCACTGCAGGATCAGGTTTCCAATACCGAATCTTTGGATCTGCAGTGGATCAAGAAGATCATTCAGGTTTTGGTGTTGTCTTTTTTGCTCATTTTGCTTTTCATGATATTGAGCAGTGCCCTTCTAGGCAAACGATCCCTGGATGAATGGGATCAGGTCCGTCAATTCGTGCTGTTGGTCTATACGATGATGCTCTACTGGATCAGTATCAATGGCTATCGACAAGCCCAAACTATTGAAATGCCAGTTTTTGAGGATGAGGAAATAGACTCCTCAGGAGAGTCTGAGATCATCGCTACGTTGAATGATTTAATGGCGGACAGTAAACTCTACCGTAGTGCCGAATTCAGTTTATCGGATCTCAGTCGCAAATCGGGAATCTCGGGAAGAGAGATTTCAAAAGCACTGAACAATGAGCTGGGGAAAAACTATTTTCAATTCATCAATGAATATCGTGTCGAAGAAGTGAAAGCAAAACTTTTAGACACCAAACAGGATCATCTCACGATTTTAAGCATTGGTCTGGATGCAGGATTCAACTCTAAGGCCAGTTTTAATCGGGTCTTTAAATCCTACACCGGACTGACTCCCAAAGAATTTAAAGTTAACAATTCAGGTCAGTAGCGTCTTCTGAGACCTGCAATGTGGGAATTGAGACGTATTTGAGACCCTTCACCTGTAGGTTGGGCCCAAAACTCAAATACATGCAAAGATTAACTTTCTTAGTGCTGTTAGGTATCGGTACGAGCCTGCAGGCACAATCTATCAAAGACCTGGATTTCCTCATTGGCGAATGGGAGGTATTGGAAACCATCTTTCCCGGAACGGACAAGGAATATACAGAGTCGGGTACCCGCAGTTGTGAATACTACCTGAACGGAAGCTATATTAAGTGCGAGTCAGCAACGACTCCCTCCCGTACAGGTAAGACCAGATACTATGCTTATCTGATCAATTACGATCATAAAAATGATTGCTTTTGGTCAACTGGTTTGGCCAATGACTTTCCGTTACAGAGTCATCATCAATGGTTTCTGGATAAAGACAGCAAACAAATTCGGGCCATTACACCCAGAAATGTGAATGGGGACAGGTTTTTCCGGGGCACCATTTCTTTTGCTGACCCTAATAAACTGGTCTGGAATGGATGGAGGAGCAGGTATCGTGGAGAGAAGGAGTGGGAGCAGGTTTTCAATGATGTAGCCACTAAAAAAGGTTCGTGATGATGGCCTGAAGTCATTGAGGTAATCAGGGCACTATCGCTCTGATTGCCCTTATCTAGTAAGGGATTTATGAAATAGTAAATCGTCTTAGACAACCATTTCTGAGTTTCTGCATCTTGTAATAAAACTCAAAATGTCTTTGCGGACCCTGGCTCAACGTGATCCACTGATTGTTTACCTCTTGTTGAACTATGCCATTTCATGGTCCTTTTTATACCCTTGCTATCAGGCAATTCTTAATGCAGAAGAAGATACTTTCCCTTTATGGGCACTGATCGGTATTCCTGGCGGATTTGGCCCCAGTATTGCGGCATTGATCATCACTGCGCTTAATGAAGGCAAAGCCGGAGTGAAGCAACTTCTACGAAAATTCAGGTATTTCAATGTTCATTGGAAATGGTACCTGATCGTGTTGTTACTTCCGATTGTTCTTTACTTCCTGGCAACCGTAAGTACCTCCTTGTTTGGCTTCCCAATAGGTGAATCAGCTTACGAAGAAGGAATAAAAATGGCTTTGATCTTTTTATTGTTGGCCCTTCCTTTTGGTCCTTTAATGGAGGAGTTAGGTTGGCGAGGATACATGCTACCAGCCTTACTGAAGCAGTACAACGTTTTTAAAAGCAGCCTTATTCTTGGCTTTTCATGGGCACTTTGGCATTTGGCATCATTTACGTTTCCGGGTGCGGCTATCCCGGCAGTTTTTGAAGTCAACGCCTGGACGATTTTCCTTTATTTCCTTACGATCATGTCTGAGACCTTGATTTTTAGTTACGTCTATTTATAGACGAAGGGAAGTTTGATCATCGCCATTTTGCTCCATACGTCGTTCAATGCTGGTTCTACGATCGTGCTAACCATTTATCCGGATGTGAGTGAACAAGTTGATCAACGCATGACCCTGTACGGTATCCATATCGTCCTGATCTTGCTTGCGACTATAGGCCTTTTTGGGTTCAGCGGAAAAGTTGAAAGTGACCTTTAGAGGGGGCCAGGGGTGAGTTTTCTAAATCAGTCCTTGAATTCTTCTTTTCCGTCCGCATGTTTTGCGAAACGCCCAGCCTCTCTTGGGTGTACATGATCGTGCTTAGGCCAGGGCCATCCGCCGAATTCCGTACGTTGATAATCGGCAAATGCTTCCTGGATTTCCTGTTGCGTATTCATGACAAAAGGACCGTATTGCGCTACGGGCTCCCCGATGGGTTTACCCTGCAATAGCAGTAAATGTCCTTCTTTGGTACCATTTTCAAGAACTACCTCCGTATTGGGTACCAGATCCAGGCCTTGTTGCAGCCCAATGTTTTCTCCGGCAATTTTCATCTGTTCACCCTGATAGAAGTAAAGTTTTCGATTGACTTCAGCGCTCGCTTGCGGAAGGCTCCAGGTAGCACCCGGTTCCATTTTGATGTTCCAGATACCCACCTCATTCGCGGGATCGGCCGCCCAGGAATTGGGTGCCGGCGGAGGTGCTTGGACATCATCGATCTTACCCGCAATTACTTTGGCCGTCGTTTGTTTTCCACTGGCATCCTGGTGCTCGTAAGTTGGAATAGTGTCTCCCCAAAGCATGGCAAAATGAGGATTTACAAACTTGCTTTTGGCGGGCAGGTTGAGCCAAATCTGGAAAAGTAATAAGGGGTTTTCTTCTTCCTGAGAAAGCAAGGGAAACATTTCTGAATGCAGCACTCCTTTACCGGCAGTCATCCATTGTACATCTCCATTTCCAAATCGCCCCGCTGCACCCAGCGAATCCGAATGATCTACTAGTCCCTGGGGCACAATGGTGATGGTTTCAAAGCCCCGGTGAGGGTGTTGCGGAAATCCGGGTACTGTTTTGCCATGATACATCCTCCAACCATCTTTGATGGTGAAATCATTGCCCAAACTTCTACCTGCAAGGGAAGCGTCTGGCCCCATAGCAGCATTTCCCTTTGGATAGTCATCCTTGTGATAAACACAAAACAAGAAAGGATCCAGGGTTTCCCAGGGAAATCCAAGTGGGCGAATGCTTTTGATAGGTGAGCTCATGAGTCAATAAAAGTTTTTCAAGAGGGAGAACAAGAGAACTGGAGTTTTAGTTTGGCCGGATTTAAAGATGCAATTTCCTAACAGCATTTGCCCACAAAACATAAAAATTGGTTACAGTCTGTCTTTTGAAACCTGTCAGGAGTGAATAACACCGACTTTGCTGATAATAAAGGTCACGAACCCAGAGGTCAAATAACGTTCATCATGGCTATTAGGATAGGAAAAATACTGATAAAAACAAGGCTACTTCTACTGACCTTCGGGTTGGGGTTGATCCATGGCATTGCTTCACTTTTTGGAATCGTTCAGGGTTTCGAATACTTCATCTGGATAGCAATAGCCGTGATTTGTGTGTTTTGGATTTCTGGTCCCTCGAACAAATGGATTTTTTGGTCGGGACTCTTTTCTGGCCTGGCGGTTGCCATCGGTACAGGTCTGGCACAAGGTCTTTTTCTGGATACCTATTTGCAGAATAATCCGGAATACGCGCAGCGCCTCGACGATCAAACCAATTATCGATTATTCACATTGTTATTCATGTTCGTTTTTGGGACGATCTATGGCATCATAATCGGGGCCATAAGCATAGCCCTGCATCAATTTCGAAAAAATACAAGACATGTTTCATAAATCTAAATTGATAAGTTGCCTATTGAGCTCGTTGGTCTTCTTTCTGGCCCACGGCCAGGAATTGATGCTGGAGCAAATGCAAGGCGACTGGAAGGGAACCGGATTGCGATTTAATCAACCCGCAACCTTTCGTATGAACTGGAGTACTGCCCTGGATGAGAAATTCATCAAACTTCAATTTCAAAATGAGGTACAGGGATTCAATCAAATATTCCAAGCCGAAGCATTGTATCGAATTGAGAGTGATACCAGTGCTACTGGTTGGTGGTTTGATTCAAGGAAAGCACATTTAGAGATAAATGTCAGATTACAAAAGAATAGATGGACAAGTCACTGGGGAAATCAATCGGAAAAAGGTAAGACGATCTATGAGCTGATTTCCGAATCTGAAATTCAAGTCCGGGATTTTGTCTGGAAAAATGAGCAATGGGTGGAGTTCGGAAGTACAAGTTTTCGGAAGGTTCAAACCCCTGATACAAACAAACACGAACTAAACGGGATCACGCTTGCCGTGACGAATATGGAAGCGATGGTTTTATTCTATCAAAAATTATTCGGCGTTGACTTCAGGGCTGTTAAAAAGTCCGGCATTGAAGTATTCAGTGGCGAATGGCTTTCCTCTCCGCTCTTTCTATGTCCGGCGAAAACCGCTGGAAACACTGCAGAACAGAACCGACATCAATTTGAGTTGCTCGTGGATGATCTGGATGACATGATCGATAAGGTTGTCAGTTTGGGAGGGGAGATCATGCACGATCCGATTGTTAAGGGCGCTTTGAGGAAAGTAAGCATCTATGATCCTGATCGCAATTCGATGGTATTAATGGAGGCAATTTCCAATTAATGAGATAATTAGATTGAAGACATCTGAAAAACAAAAAGTGCTCATCTCGGGGGCAGGTGTTGCTGGCCTGACTTTGAGTTTTTGGTTGAACAAATTTGGGTATGACGTTTCAATTATTGAAATGGCTGGCGTTTTGAGGCGAAAGGGGTCACCCGTCGATATCAAAGGCCCGGCAGTACCTGTGGCCCGGGAAATGAATGTATTAGCGTCAATTCGATCGCGTGAGATCCGTACCCAAAGGGTGGTCTTTGTGGATAGTGAAGACCGGGCATTAGCGGAGGTCGATCCGTCGCAACTTCATGACGAACCAGGTGAGGACGTTGAGATTCAACGAGAAGACTTGATTGATATTCTTTATGAATCAGTGAAAGAAGAGGTTCGTCTGATCTATAATTCCTCAATTGTTAAGGTTGAACAGACAGATGATCAGGTAAATGTAGTATTCACTGACGGAAGTGAAGGTTCGTACAATTTATTATTAGGGGCCGATGGACTTCATTCCAATGTTCGAAAAATCGTTTTTGGTTCAGAGGAGCGGTTTACAAAGTTCTATGGTATGTATGCTGGTGTGGTAGAGATCGATGAGAAATATGGAGAAGAGAACAGTTGTACTCTCTTCAACGAATCAGGCAAAATGGCAGGTATCTACAATTTCAAAGGCAAAGCCAATGCCATTCTCGTGTTTCATTCTCCGGATCCTGTAGAATACGATCACAGGAATACGGATCAGAAGAAAGAAATACTTTATCAATTCTTTTCTTCCGGTCAATGGAAGATCGGGAGGATACTCGAAACTTTTCGAAATGCCGAAGATTTTTACTTTGATTCGATTGCCCAGGTGCGCATGAATAGCTGGACACATCACAGAACTGCTCTCGTGGGTGATGCAGCGTATTGTGCCTCTTTTCTGACAGGAAGAGGTACTTCTCTCGCAATGATCGGCGCCTACGAGCTAGCCAGGGCACTACAAGAATCAGCTGGTGATCATACGCTAGCGTTCCGTAAATATGAAATGCGCCTTCGGCCGCTCGTGAAAAAATACCAGTCGGACATCAAAGGCGGGGCACTGTTTCTGGTACCCAGGACCAAGCTGCAAATCCTGATCCGAAACAAAATGACCTTGATCATGCCATTTCTCGCGCGGATTGGGCGATTATTTCAGCGTCGTGATTGAATTTCACAGGGTACAAAGTATATCAAAATCCTTTGTATACCTCTCGCTGGTTCTTTCCTGACTAATCGTTCACCTAAAAACCTCATATTATTGCATATCCTCCGTTGAGATATGAACATTTTTCTCCAGTTCATCATTGGTTTTGGCATTGTACAATCGCTCTTGTTGAGCATTGCGTTACTGGTTTCTAAATGGAAAAATCAGTCAGCCGTTTTGTTGGGATGCCTGTTATTGGTGGAAGCCATAAGCCTCAATGAGCAGTTATTGTACTTCTCAGATGAGATCTACAATTATCTTTTTTTCCTGGGTTGGTCCTATCCATTAGGTATATCCAGGCCTATTTTACTTTACTTTTTTGTCCTTTCTTACTTTTCAGGTCCGCTCACTTTTAAGAGGAAACACTTCCTTCATTCGACGATATTGATCTTTTATTTCATATTATTCTATCCGATCATATCGGCGACGGAGGCAGAAAAACTTGTCTTGCTTGAGAGAGACGCAGGCTCAACATGGACCGAATCAGTAGGGTCTGTCTTATTCTTTGTCCTGGATACCGTGATCAGAATGGCTTATTATTGGTTGGCGTACCAAGTGCTGAGCGTCCATTATGAACACGCCCGGTTGAACAAAACAAAACAGCCGCAGTGGATTGCCAATTTTGCCCTGGTGTTCATTGTTTTCTTTTGCTTTAGACTGTTGTTGTATTTTCTGAACGGCTTTGGTTGGCTGTCCAACGAGTCGTTTGGCCTGATCGTCCTTTTGATTTCAAGCTTTATCATTCAAACCATTGCCTGGTTCATGATGACCGGTATGAAATGGCCTGCCTACAGTGCTTTGCGTCCCGTAGACTCCAATGAGATGATGATCCTTAAAAAGGTGCTGGAAGAGCAACAGGCTTATTTGAACGATGAACTGACGATTAGAGAGCTTTCGGGATTGTGTAACATCAAACAAGAGAGGATTACTGAATTGATCCGACTGGAATACAAAGGTTCATTTAAAGAAGTGATCAATCGCATGCGGGTGGATGAGGCCAAGAAATTGATTGCGGAAGACCTGAAACAATCCCGATTAAACCTTCTTGCGATTGCCATGGATTCCGGCTTTAACAATAAAGTGACTTTTTATCGCGCCTTTAAAAAGTCCACAGGTCTGGCCCCTTCAGATTATTTGAAACAACTCAAATCAACATCTTAATTCGCCTTTCAGCTAATTAATAGGTTTCATTCAATGGATTGAAACCTGACACCTGCAGTTAAACCCTATCATTTCGGCAAAAAAGGCATGAAAACTCAACTTTTAGCAGGGGTTATTGGTCTCCTCTGTTTTACAAACTACACTTATGCACAATCAAAATCGTCCGTTGAAATTCGCTTGAGGAACCTGATAGAATACTCGGGATTGGAAGTTCAGGACAGTACATTCAATCAATGGGTTGATTGGGTACAGGTGGGAGAATCTTTAAATGAGGAAGTACCCGCCCGGAATCAAGCCTGGCTCAATTTCCTGATCGCTTTTTATCGTCAACTGGGTACTATTCCGAATGCCACGATCAATGAACAGTCGTTACAGGCATGGTCGCAATACCTGACTTTCCCATTCCTTACCGGTCGAATTTTGGATTTCAGGAAAATAGGTAGGGAACAGATTGATACTAATGAAATCATCAGTAAATCTGGGACGGGAAAACAACACCTACTGGTCATACCTCCGTTTGGATTCAATAGTGATGTTTTTGAGGTGCTGAAAAGTAAATATGAGAAGGACTTCACTTTTCACGAGGTTGCTTTTCCGGCAGGAGCGGACTCCTGGAAATACCCTGAAAAGGCGGCCTTTAAGGAAGCCATGTGGCTTAATAAGGTCGAAAGTTCCATTGCAGCCTATTTAGACGGACTGGGCAATCAGGATTTGACGGTGGTATCACTTGGAACCGGGACATACTTCGCGATCAGGCTTGCTCAGCGATTTTCAAATATCCGGGGAATTGTAAGCATTAATGGTCGATACCGCTCCGAATTGATCGATCCTCAAACTGGAAATAATGCTGAAATGGATTACCGGGATCAGGTTTCAGTCAATGCTTTTCCGACTTCAATGATGATTCAATTTAGTCCAGGCGTATTGGCCCGAAATTATGGGCTAACCAAAGATGCAGAAAAGAATCAGGTCTATTTAAATCAAATAACGCCGGAAAATGTCAATGTTCTGCTCAGGTATAATCAGGAATTTGCGGCTCAGGATATTAGTTCAGCGATTCGCGAGTTGGATATTCCAATACTGAGCCTTGTTTCTGAGCACAATGATCAGTCCGTACAAGCCAGTGACAGATCCGTTTTTCAACTTTGGGAAGAGCTCAAATTGGATATGCCAGAAATCCCCATTTCACTGGTCAGGTTTCCAGATAGTCAAAATCTTATTTTCATTGATCAACCGGACCTGTTCGCCGCTTATTTTGAGAAATTCCTTGATAATCCGGCGGAACCTGTTGTTGAATTGGGGATAAAACCGACATTGACTGTGGCATTGCCTAGCCCTGAAGCAAGTGTGAGTCAGGTCGTTGAAAGTACACGAATTAGCATTGAATATTCTCAGCCTGCTGTGAATGGTCGTAAAATATATGGTGAGTTGGTTCCTTATGATCGTATTTGGCGGGCAGGCGCTAATGCTGCCACAAAATTGACAGTAACTAACGATGTATTGATCAATGAAGATCAATTTCTGGCGGCCGGAACATACAGCTTGTTTTTTGTTCCGGGAGTGGAAAAATGGGAGGTAGTCCTGAATGCCATACCTGATCAATGGGGTTCTTTCAATTACAAGAGCGATTATGATGCGCTACGATTTCGCATCACTCCGGAGAAATGTGAACAACAGGAATTCCTGACCTACGATATAGATCGCTACTCGCAGGATGTAGCCCGGATCTCTATGGCGTGGGACGAGGTTGCTGTGTCATTCAATATCAGTCAGTTTTTTGAATTGCCGCACCCACCCCATGACCTTGAATCTCAACCCTGGATAGAGCTCCTGACAGATCATTCCGGCGATGGTGTGGACTCATCTTTAACCGATGGAAAAGCCCTTTCCTACCTATTAAAAAATGATACACTTTGGTTCCGGTTCGATCTTCATCGGTATGAAAACAAGAAAGCATTTGCCTTGAATGTGCTGATTGATGCTGACAATGATCAAAAGACAGGAGCGGCCTGGTTCGGCCAGAATACGGCATTTACCTTTGAAAAGGCCCTGACCGTGTGGATGCAAAAATCTGGCAAAGGATTTCAGGGGTTGAACGGGATCATGTCTCCGGAAGACTTTAGTACAGGTAATCAAAACCTTGTTTATCAGAACAATATCAGGTTTTATCTGGATTTTGATCGGAAGAGATACTACGCTGGTGTGAAAGTGAGCGACCTTGAACTGCCTGGCAAAAAGATACGTGTTATAGGCGCAGTAGGAGAATTCCAAACGTGGAATGATGATATCGGAGATCAACGATCGGCACTGATTGATCTGAACGAATAAAGACCTAAGCCACTTCTGTACGCTATTGCGAAATGACTCAACCGTTAGATTAATATGAAAGGGTGTCTCAAAAGACAACTTATGCCTTTTGAGACAGTCCCTTTTTGTTGCCTTAATTCATCAGTTATTCCATATTCTCCTGCATCCGGTCTTCGTCCTCTTCTTCTTTTTCTTCGACTAATTCTATTTGTACTTCGGCATCCTGATAGCGACGTGTGTTAGGTAAGATGACTCCAAAACCAGCCCCAGTCGCCGCCAATAGTATGAGAATTACCATAAAGGTGATTCGCATCACTTTTTTTAATTTTTTCAAAATGTATGTTGAATTTGGCCCTCAAAAGGGCTGTTGAACCATGATTTATGCGAAACTTGATTCGCTCAATGGTCCATCATCGGAGGAGGTGCTATCGGTTGTTTTGTAGTAATAATCAGGCGATTCCATGGGAATCGTTGATGCTTGTTTGAGTAATTCGAGTACCTCCTGCTCAAGTCTCAACAACTTTCCTGAATAGTCATTGATCGGAATGACCCATTCGCTGAATATTGTTTTTGATTGAAAGTCAGGAAAAGAGACGGCCTGTGATCGAAAGTGGTGCTGCTCAACCAGTTCCGTTCGGGTGGGTTGAGTTGTTGGTTGCGTTGAATCAGAATAGAATCCAAAAGGCGAAAGGATTGCAATCAGTGCCAGGAAACATCCCTGGATCAAAAAATTGAATATGATTCTGTTTATCCGCACCGTTCAGATGTACGGATTTATTGGATGAAGGTTAGGTAACTGCTTTAGGTTAGGAAGAGCTTCTTCCAATTAATGTAAGTCCGTGCCCATTTCTGATTTTGTTTTAATACCGGAAAGCCTTTTGTCCTAATAATATTCTGCTTGTTGAGTTCGGGCAGATTCAAATGGCAGGATATGGTTAAATTAGGTGCATTAACCTCATTGACCTATGAAGAAATTATCCTGGTTTTTGTTGATGCTGATCGTAGCTGCCTGCGGCACAAACGAACTTGATGAAGTTCAGAAATGGCAACAACAAGCTGAAAATGTCACCATAATCAGAGATGATTTTGGTGTGCCCCACATTTATGGGAAGACCGATGCTGATGCTGTTTTTGGTATGCTTTATGCACAGTGTGAAGATGATTTTAATCGGGTAGAACGCAACTACATCTGGGCGATTGGACGACTCGCGGAAGTGGAAGGAGAAGAAGCCCTTTACAGCGATCTTCGTGCTCGATTGTTCATGACCCGAGAGGAAGCGATCGACCATTATAAAGAAAGTCCGGAATGGCTTCGCAAATTGTGCGATGCTTTTGCCGATGGGATCAATTACTATCTGCATACGCATCCGGAAGTGAAGCCGAAACTGCTCACAAGATTTGAACCGTGGATGCCTTTTTACTTTAGTGAGGGTTCGATTGGTGGAGACATAGAACGTGTATCTACCCGACGGATCAAGGCATTTTATGAGTCCGGTCAGTCACTTGCCTTGAATGAAGAAGGCAATGGGTTGGCATTGGTAGATCCTTATCTGGAACCGCAAGGCTCCAACGGTTTTGCGATTTCTGGTGATTTGACTGAATCAGGAGATGCGATGTTGCTGATCAATCCGCATACTTCATTCTTTTTCAGGGGGGAGATCCATGTGGTGAGTGAAGAAGGATTAAATGCCTATGGTGCGGTAACCTGGGGACAGTTTTTTGTCTATCAGGGTTTCAATGAAAATACTGGCTGGATGCACACCTCAACTTATACCGACGTAATTGATGAGTTTCTCGAAAATGTGCAAGAAGGTCATGGTGATGATGCGGGATCACTGATGTATCAATATGGCAATGAGTTACTGCCAGTGGGGGAGCAGTCGGTTACCTTAAGCTATAAGACCGAGACGGGAATTGAAAGCAAGTCCTTTGATATGTATAAAACGCATCATGGCCCGATCACCCATAAGATTGATGATAAATGGGTAGCGACCGCTCTGATGTGGGAACCTGTGGATGCTTTGCAGCAGTCTTTCATCAGGTCCAAGCAGTCAGGATATGCGGGGTTCCGCAAAATGATGGACATGAAAACCAACTCCTCAAACAATACGGTGTATGCTGACTCGGAGGGAAACATCGCTTATTTCCACGGTAACTTTATTCCTGTTCGTGATACCACATTCGATTATCGCAAGCCCGTGGATGGGGCTAACCCGGCGACGGACTGGAATGGGCTACATGAGGTAGATGAGGCCATAACCGTTTTAAATCCATCCAATGGCTGGATACAAAATTGTAACTCTACTCCGTTTACTTCAGCGGCAGAGAATAGCCCAAAAAAAGAGGATTATCCTTATTATATGTCTTATGCTCCCGAAAATTTCAGAGGAGTTCACGCTATTCGTTTATTGGAAAAGACAGAGGGTTATACCCTGGATAAATTGATAGAGGTGGCCTACGATCCCGTCATTACAGGATTCGAGCAACTGATCCCCGGACTGATAAAAGCTTATGATCAGGTTCGGCCCAAAGACAATGAAATAAAGGAAGCCATAGACGCCTTGCGAGATTGGGATTTCAAAGTGTCAGCTGAATCAGTGCCCATGTCTCTGGCGCATTTCTATGGTTCTATCATTAATCGTGAAGGGTCGGCGACTCCCAATCTTTCCAGAATGGAGCGGATCAATTACTTCGGAACGGATGCTCCCAATGAGGAACGCCTTAGGTTTTTCAAGCAAGCGGTGACTCAGCTTACCGAGGATTTTGGATCGTGGAAAACCCCCTGGGGTGAAATCAATCGCTATCAGCGCCTGAATGGAGAGATCCAGCAGCCGTTCAATGATGATGAACCAAGTTTACCTGTGGGAATGGCTTCTGGTCGTTGGGGAGCACTGGCCAGTTATGGAGCCCGTACTTATCCCGGAACAAAACGCCTTTATGGGACCTCTGGCAACAGTTTTGTTGCCGTAGTGGAATTTGGTGATAAGGTCAAAGCCAAGAGCATGTTGGCGGGAGGGCAAAGCGGTGATCCATCCTCTCCCCATTTCGACGACCAGGCCCAGCGTTATGTGGATCGAAAGTTCAAGGACGTGGCGTATTATCGTGAAGACGTGGAAGCTCGGGCTAAATGGACTTACAAGCCGGGTGAAAAGTACTAAATAAAGCATTTCGAAATGGAACGAAGAAAATTTTTGAAACGAGGACTGGGAGCAGCCACTCTGCCTTTGGTACCCGGTCTTGGTCATTCCATGTGGAAGGAGACTCCAAAGGCTGAGGGGTTTCAATTAAAGTATGCCCCTCATTTTGGAATGTTCGAACAATCAGCGGGTAAGGATCTGGAAGATCAGCTTCAGTTCATGGCCGATCAGGGATTTGTTGCCATGGAGGATAATGGTATGACTGGACGCTCCATTGATGAACAAAACAAGATTGCCCGAAAGATGGCACAGTTGAACATGGAAATGGGGGTATTCGTCGCTCACAAAATCTATTGGCGTGAACCTAACCTGACCAGTGGTGATGCGGATTGGAGGAAAGAGTTTCTGGATGGCATCCGCAATTCTGTAGAAGTGGCCAAAAGAGTAAATGCCAAATGGATGACGGTTGTACCGGGTCATGTAGATCTTCGCCTGGAAATGGGCTATCAAACAGCCAATGTAGTGGAATCATTGCGTCAGGCTTGTGATATTTTCGAGCCTCATGGGTTGACCATGGTCCTTGAACCCCTCAACTGGTGGGCAGGGCATGATGGACAGTTCCTGACGAAGATCCCACAGGCTTATGAGATATGCAAGGCTGTGAACAGCCCTTCCTGTAAGATCCTGTTCGATGTATATCATCAGCAAATTCAGGAAGGCCATCTGATCAAAAATATTGACATGGCCTGGGACGAAGTTGCGTATTTCCAGGTGGGGGACAATCCTGGACGGAAAGAGCCAACCACCGGTGAGATCAATTACTTGAATGTTTTCAGGCACATTCATAGTAAAGGTTACACTGGAATTGTCGGGATGGAACATGGCAACTCAAGGCCCGGAAAAGAAGGTGAAATGCGCGTGATTGAGGCGTACAGGGAAGTAGATCGTTTTTAAGCTTTTCGTTTTACTTTTTTTGCCAGATACTTCCGTACTTCCTCATAAGAAGTATGCTCACGGTTGCTAACTTTTAGTAAGTGATTGGCTAACTGGATCTGCAACTCTTTGAATTCGTTGTTTTTCGTCTTTACCTTTTCTTCTTTCCATGATTGAATCTCGCTGATTTTAAACGTGCGTTTTGTTTGCAAGGGGAACTGGAAGCTGATCTTGTTGTCTCCCAGTTCGATGGTTTTAAGGGAAGTGTAGAATTTTACAGCCACGAAAGTCCAGATCACGAGTAGAATAGGCGCCAGTATGATCTTCAGAAGAAAATAGGCTTGAGGGTACCTGACCAAATCAAGTATAATCCATACGGTGACTCCCAGAATAATGACCAGGAACAGGGATAAGGCAAAAACAGATTGAGATTTGGGTTTAGAACTGATCACACCGCAATGGTAGTGATTCTGATCAGCTTAAGCCGTAAATTGTTGTGCATAAAAAGTAGGATGTGATGCTAATACTTGCGGGAATTTTGTCAATCGTATTAGGGATGATTCATTCTATCCTGGGAGAGCGCATGATCTTTAAGCCCCTGCGCAGGAATCCGGAGCATTTCAATTCATTCAGGTATCGGGGAATATTGTGGGCCAGCTGGCATTTGGTTACCGTTTTTGGTGGATGTCTCGGCGTTTATCTGCTGGAACTGGGAGGGGTGAAAGTTCCAGGTCATTTGACAGATTACATTTTCTGGGCGATGCTTTTAGGGGCAGTGATGGTGATCTTCGGCACACGTGGCAAACATCCGGGGTGGATCGTGTTACTACTTATTGCCATGCTGATCTGGATTGCCCGCTAACTTTTAGCGACCCCCTGGTGTAAGGCAATGCGGTTGCCTTCGGTATCTTCGAAGTGTCCACAAAAACCATGCTCGCCAATGCTGAATTTGGTGTTGAGGATTTTGCCGCCGGCGTGTTCTACGCGGGTCAGTACATCGTTGATTTCGGGGACAGAAAAATATACCATTGTTCCAGCATGTGAAGGGACATAAGAGTCTCCTTTGATCAATGTGCCTGTTGCTCCGGAGGCCGAGTGAGTGAAGGGGAACCAACCCATCACCGAATTCTCCAACTCGTTGATGGGAATTTCTATTTCAAATATCTTTTCATAAAACGATTTGGCGCGATCCATATCATTAACCGGGATCTCAAACCAATTTACCGGGTTGTGCATAACTTCTTCAATTTTGAGCTTCTTGAAGTAAGTTAAACACCCCGGTTATTCTGATCAATCACTCCAGTAAAACGGTGTAAAAAAGCCTGGCTAGAAATCCTAAAATGGTAATAAGGGCGACCCAGAGCCGGATAGTTTCCCTTTTTCTAAGCTTTTTATTCTGCTTCCTGATCGCTTTCAGCGTGTCGGGATCGACCTCTTTGAAATGGAGTTGGATGTTGTTAGTGAACAGGTTTTTCTTATGACCTTCAAACGGGGCCTTCTTTTTGAGCAAGTCTCTATTCGACTGATATGAGCTTTTTGCAGCGTCTACTACTCCCATTGTTTTGTTGTTTTAGTTGTACTGATTTCACGTACAAAGGAGTGGTGAGGTTACATACGACCATCACTGATACCTGAAATGTCCGATGATGGGGTATTGGAAAAGAAAATCCTGAATAACCTGACCAGCACCGATATTATGTACAATTAATGGGTAGGAACGACCAATCGTATCACTGGCAATCACGATGCCAATATGGTTGATTCCTTGACCCAGGTCCCAGCAAACGATATCTCCTGTAAGATAATCGCTGGCGTTAGCAGTTATTGCTTTGGTTTCCCCAAAGCGTTTAAAGAAGGTCATTAGATTAGGGACTCGACGATGATCGATGTTGGGATCAGGTTTAGAAAGCCCCCAGTTTTGAGGGTACCGCTCGAAATTAGCTTTCATGTCCTCATGAACGAGCTGTTGCAAATCAATGCCGACCTTACGGTACGCCCTGACGATCACATCTGTACAAACGCCTTTATCTGCCGGAACATCCCCCATAGGATAAGGAATTGAAAAATAGGTGGGATCATAAGTGACCTGATCTTCCGTCAGTTGGATGGCTGCTTCAGTTAAAGTGATCTCCTGACCAAAGGCAATCAAAGTCTGAAACACTACTACCCACAAGCTTATTAACCTCATGGCAACATAACGAAGGAATTGGTGATGGCGTATCTATGAAATGAAAAAGCCATTCCGATTGAAATGGCCTTTAGTCAGAAATAGTGTTGCTGTGTTATTGGTCCTTGTATAATTTCATTAGCTCCTCGTTTTTTGCTTCAAGGGCTTTAATTCTTTTGTTCTGTTCGATGAGGTATAATGTGAGTTCTTCAATTTTCTGAAGCAATTTGGCGTCCATTTTACCTAATTCAATTCCATTTTTAACTACCTCATTCTCGCTGGGAATCTCGGGGAGATGCTTATACTCCGCGATATGGGCTTCAACATCTTCCAGAGCCCGAAGTGAATAATCATCATCAAATACAAAGTCTGACCAGGTATCTGTTTCAACCGTTACTTCTCTGGCACCTATTGAGCCTTCTACGGCAAGTTTGTGAGTTCCTGTTGTTGTGGTACC
The DNA here is from genome assembly GCA_965229785.1 of Cyclobacteriaceae bacterium. Taxonomy (GTDB): domain Bacteria; phylum Bacteroidota; class Bacteroidia; order Cytophagales; family Cyclobacteriaceae; genus JAWPMT01. The sequence continues at coordinate 4,308,488 of CBDDJS010000001.1, read as the reverse complement.
TATTCCGATTGTACCTTCAGTTCTATAAATATTATTACTGTACTCGGTCCAGGGGCTTTCTGGAAAAGATGATTGGTTATATAACAACCTGATCTCTTCTGCACTGAGAACTCTGTTATAAATCCGTACTTCGTCGAGTGATCCTTTGAGATTTCGATAGTCGCTGCTGTTGCCAATTCTTCGGAATTTCAAATCAGTGGTATTGGAGACTTTCGTTTCGACGTAATTGCCGTCTACGTACAGTTTTGTACTGTTTCCGGTTTTGACGAGAGCGACGTGTTTCCATGTGTTCAATGTCAATTTATGATCGAAGTATATTTCGTCTCCATTGCTATTCATTTCAACGGCGACTCTTCCATCCGGAAGAATAAATATTCTACTAAGGTAAGTGTGATACCACAGGATATTCACGTGGGTACCAGAACCAGCTACAAAAATTTCAGGTTTGATCAGAAATGATACTGTGCCGTCATTAATCGTGATCGTACTGTATTCATAACGATTATTATTACCATCGAAATACCATGCCTCATTTACTTCTCCTTTGCTATTGGGTCGCGGTTGTGTTCCGCCTGCAACCGTAGCATTTCGTCCATTCCCGCTTAGATCTGTTCCACTACCATTCATTTCCCAGTAAGCCAATAAGCCATTTTCCAGATCTTGTGATACGGCGGCATACGCAACAATAATTCCCAGAAGAATCAATAGTTTTCTTTTCATCGTTCTAAAGTTGTTTAGCCTGCTTGTCAAAGGAATCAGTAGCTGCTTTGGAAAGAGGCCTTAGTTATCTGTAAGACTAAAGTAAGCCATTTCCCTGAATAAGTCATTTCTTTTTTCTGATTTTGGGGTTTTACAAGAAATCAATACTACAAATAGGAAATTGATGAAACTTTTTTATGTTTGTTTCGAATACTACAAATAGGAAATTGCCTGGTTCAATGAAAAAGTATCAATTAGGAGAGTTTGAGGAGATTGTCATGTTGGTAGTAGGCGTGTTGTTCGACGAGGCATACGGCGTTGCGATCAAGATGGAAATTGAGGGTCGCCTAAACAGAAAAGTGAGCGTGGGAGCCTTGCAAAGTGCGCTTCGAAGACTGGAGCAAAAAGGATTTCTGGATTCCCGGGAAGGAGAGGTTGCACCAAACAGAGGAGGTAAACCCAAACGCTATTTTAAGATCACAGCCCTTGGAAAGAAAGCGCTGGAATACAATCAGGAAACGCGATTAAAACTTTGGAATGATATTCCGAAGATTGCCCTCGACTTAAAAATGGTATGATTATGAAAAACACGGTGAAACAAGTCGTGATGTGGATACTAATTGTTGGCGCATTACCTGTCAGTGCTCAGTTGTTTGATGATGAACCCGCAAAACCACCTAGGTTTACCCATGTCGATCTGCCGAAGCTTCGGAAAGTAGTACTCAATCACTTGTATAAGGATGAACTGATTCAAAACAAGAGATCCCAGGTATTTCTGTTTCTGAAAGAAGAGGGTATTTATCTGAACCGGCTGAAGTTGTCAGAAGATCTGAATGCCCGCTACGCTGCGATGCTTGCAAGTTATGATTTAGGGGAAGGCCCTAACCGGGTGATCCTGATCAATAGAGAGTGCACGGCAGTAGGGGATTTTTTCGATGAATCATTTTCCGGTAAATCCAGAGGTAGGCTCAGCTTGACGGAAACGCGAAAAGCCATGGAGTCGCTGGAATGATCAAACAAATAGCCGATCGATTTTTCAGATGGTTTTGCCATGCTGATTACTATGCTGACATCAGCGGCGATCTGGAAGAACTATATCATTGGAACTGTGAGGAACACTCAACAGCTTATGCCAACAGGAAATATCTCGCGGATATACTGCTCTTGTTGCGTCCAACATTATTTAAAAGAAATGGTCAAAACTCAATTATAAACATGGGAATGCTCAACAATTATGTGAAGATCAGTGCGAGGACACTGAAACAACACAAAGTGTATTCTGGTATCAACATCATAGGTCTGGCGGTTGGTCTCGCTGGATTCCTGCTGATCAATGAGTATGTGAAATTTGAAAGAGGATACGATTCCTTTCACCAGGATGCGGATGAGATTCATCGGATCTCTTCCGTGGAAGTGGTAGATGGTCTGGTAGATTCAAAAGACGCCATGTCACCATATGCCCTTGGCAACAGGGTAGCCACGGATCTCCCTGAGGTCAAAACCTATACAGTTACAAAGAAGATCGACGAAAACATTGTGATGCGTTACGGAGATCGCGTTTTTGAAGAGTTAAATATTGCTTCTGCAGATTCCAACTTCCTTAAGGTATTTCCCTATAAGGTCCTGCGCGGTACGCCGGAAACCTTGTTTGAGGAACCGCTTTCTATTGTGCTTACAGAATCGCAAGCCATCAAATACTTTGGAACAGAAGATCCAATGGGTAAGACCCTTCAAGTGGTTAGTCCGTACAACTATCCCGTAAAAGTCACGGGCATTATTGAAGACGTTCCTCCCGACACGCATTATGATTTCGATATTTTGTTGTCAGATAAGACCCTGGCCGAAGAGAACGATTACAATAAATGGAACTGGTTCAATTACTACCTTTACGTAAGGTTGCCGGAGGGGACCAATCTGTCTGAAACCACAGAAAAGCTTGCTAAAATATCCAAAGATCAATATGGAGAGGAGACCAACAATGCATGGGAGGTCCGGCCGATCCAATGGATACATTTACATTCAGATTTCACCTTTGAACCTCAACAGATTGGGAACAAGAAGTCCGTTGACTTCCTGGCGGTCATTTCAATTTTCATCGTGATCATCGCCTGGGTGAATTATGTGAATTTGTCCACGGCGAGAGCTGTAGATCGGGCGAAGGAAGTAGGTTTGAGAAAAGTTATTGGTGCTTTTCGGGGACAGTTAATGGGGCAGTTTTTGATGGAATCATTTATGATTAATCTGCTCAGTGGCCTGGCGGCCATCGGACTTGCGGAGCTGTTGCTCAGTGGGTTCAATAACCTCGTCGGTGTTCATGTATTGGATCACATCTGGAATCATGTTCCATTCTTGCTGAATCTGGTGGTTTTTGTGATATTAGGAACATTTCTGGCTGGATTTTATCCTGCAATGGTTTTATCCGGATTTCGTCCGATCCAAGTGTTGAAAGGGAAGTTCAGGAATTCAAAAGGCGGAGTGAATTTACGGAAAGGACTGGTGATTGTTCAGTTTGCGGCATCACTGGGGATGATAGCGGCCACATTTGTGGTGTACAATCAGGTTCAGTACATGCAAGGTCTTGACCTGGGTATAGATAAGGATCATGTAATTACCTTTTCACGACCTAATGCCAATGCAGAGACAAGCGAAGAGCGTGAAGCATTCTTCAATAGCTTTGAATCCTTCAAAGAAGAGCTTCGAAGTTTTAGTGCCATTGAAAGTGTTGGGAGCACTTCTAATATGCCCGGAGGCGGAGCATCAGATATCAATTCAACTGGGAACACCTTAACCATTCTAGGGGTGACAGAACCTGTCGATGGCACCACCTATGTACAGTGGAACGATGATCATTTCATGGACGCTATGGACCTTGAACTGGTGGCAGGTAGGAATTTTGACCTTTCCAGAAAAGCTGATTCTGCGGCCATAATGGTCAATGAGTCATTTATATCAAAAATGGGTCTCTCCCGTCCGGATGAGATTTTAAATGAAAAACTGAAACTAGGGGCGTCAGAGGACGCCAGCCGTTTTACGATTATTGGAATTGTAAAAGATTATAGCCGTACGACTTTAAAGCATAAAATTGAGCCTACGGTTTATTTGCCCGCGGCCAATCCAAGCAAACTAGCAGTGGAAGTTCAGCCAGGTCGTTACAAGGATGCACTGGAATTTATTGAACGAACGTGGGGCAATTATTATGGCGACATCCCTTTCATGTATGGGTTCCTGGATGAAAGATTTGGTGCACTTTATTCACAGGATCAGCGATTTGGAGATGTGTTTGCTGTTTTCGCGGCCTTTACCATTCTGGTATCTATGCTGGGTTTGTTTGGACTCGCTTCATTCATGTCTTTACAACGAACCAAGGAAGTAGGCATTCGCAAGGTGTTGGGAGCCAGTATTGCCAGTATTGTCGGATTGTTTTACAAGGAGTTTCTCATCTTGTTAACTGTTTCGGCAGCCATTGGTATTCCAGTGATCTATTTTGCGATGAATTCCTGGCTCGACAATTATGCGTTCCGAATCAGCTTTCCCTGGTTAGCGGCTATCATCGCACTGGCATTGGTAGTTGTTTTTGCTCTGGCCACGGTGGGTTACCAAACCTTGAAGGTTGCAGCAATCAATCCATCTCAGAGCATTAGAAATGAATGATGAAGATCGTCAGATCAGTTTCGCTCGTTAGCCGAGCCGGTTTTTTCGCCATAAGCTTTTCCGGGAAAGTGAAAAAACCGGCCTGTTCGGGCTGAATAAATTGATTGAAGCAGTGATGTCAATCCCTTACCTTTCCTCGCAATACACTTACTTTTGAATTAAAAGGATTTCCCGATGACCTTCGGAAGCTGACCACCTGTCCGGTGTGCCAAAGCGCATCTGAAATAGGTCCGTTGATCATATTCCAAAGAGGGAATTCCCCGCTTTGAAAGACTACTCGGGCCTTTGATAATTCTTCCTCTGATCGTGAGGCATATAATTCACTTGCTCTTTGAAGATTCTTCAAAGTACCACTTCTCAAATCCTCATACGTCAGTTTAGACCAGTCGATTTCGCGCGTGTTCGGTGTGCTGGTCGGTGCATTCACAATGGTCTCAGACAATCCGTAAATGTGCTGAAGTGTTTCAAATGTGGACCTTGCTTCTGGCGAAGGTTTAAAATCCAGGTCAGCCTGTGTAAGCCCTTCTGTTGCCCAGTAATAACGAAAACCCAGGCCATCTACCATTCTTGAGAGTATATTTCCTGAGGAATAGGTGTCTGGGTATTCCGGAATTTCATAATAGGGTAAGGAAGAGTCCTGAGCCATATTGAGTAGTGGGAGAAAAAGAAATGAACAATAAAACCAGTATTTCATTTAGGTATATTTTGAAGCAATGATAATCCTATAAATTGGATTCCAAAGAGAATGAAAAAGACCGGGAATTCCGGCTTTCTCTCCATTCAATATCATTCATTTCGATTTCAGTCGGATTTAAATTCGGTTTTGCTTAATCCTGTTCACCCCAGTCCTCGTTCATGATTTTTTTCCGAAGCTGTTCTAGTTTCTTTCTCCTGGGTTCCTGAAACTGCTTTAAACCAAACCATGTCACAAAATAGCTCAGGATAAATGCTCCTCCGATAAGTAGCCATTTATCCAGAGGTGCATTGTTCATGTACATGTTTAAAACGATTGGGATTACCAACGGAGCCAGGTACCAAAGCGGGAATGTTCGTGCCCTTTTGATCTCATATTCCACGTTGTAGATTGTATGATCCAGATCTCCCAACATGGTTCGGTCAAACTGCTGTTCTTTTTTCATTCTTTTTACCCGTCCCCAGTATATGTATACACTGGTCAGCAACAAGACGATCACAGGTGGGTAGGCCCATGGATTGCTCTCATGCCAATTTCGGATTACCGCGATGATAAAAGTTATAACGGAAATAATGATCAGCGAAATTTCCGTAAAGTTGGATGAGAAACTGGCTTTTCTGCTTTTCGCGTGGATGCTTCTCCTTAGCGCATCTTCATCTATGGCGTATAAGGGACGTTGATTCTGATCGTCCCAGATTTTTTTCATTTCTTCAAATTCCATGGAAATCATGTTTTTCGGACCTTTTAATGAGTTTTTGTTTGATGCGATTGATCCTTACCCCGACGTTGCTTTCGGAGATTCCAACAATGCCCGACATTTCTTTATAGCTGAAACCATCCAGCAAAAGCAGACAAAGGGAGCGATCAATCTCGTTGAGTTTTGAAATTTCACGGTAGAGCCAGAGCAGGCGTTCATCGGGAGGCTCCTGAGTTGATTTTAGGATTCCCTCCATTCCCTGTATGGAAGTATGAGCGTTCTCGTGCCTTTTTTGTCGCCCATTCCATTTCATTGCGACATTCAGGGCGATGCGATAAAGCCAGGTTGTCACTGCTGAGTCTCCCCGGAAGTTGGGGATCGAACGCCAGATCTGCAACACAATATCCTGAAAGAGATCGTCCCGATCTTCATGTGTATGCGCGTAGGCCCTCACCACTTTGAACAACAGTCCGCGATGCTGCTTCAGCCATTCCTCAAGGATGCGCTTTTGCTCTTGCTCATTCATGGGTAAATAATCTTCTCATGACCCCACTAGTACCGAATGACCTTGAAATCTTACAAGAACAAGATAAAAATTTTGAAGAACGTTAGGGAAATTCCTTTCCGGAATGCCGCGTCCCTATATTGTTTACCGAGGGAGGGTGAGAAAATTTTTAGAACTCGTCCTCGTTTTGCCTGCCGAACGAGGACGAATTAGATTTTCGCGTTTTCAACGCGTTGAGAAACCAGATATTTAGAAGTTGAAGTTATCCGGATCGGGCCCTACACGCTGTGATTGATCCAGCCCGTCAATAGCCTGAATATCTTCTTCAGCGATTTCGAAATCAAATAGGTCTGCGTTCGATTCGATCCTTTCTTTTTTCACGCTTTTGGGGATCGTAACAACCCCTTTTTGAAGATTCCATCTCAATGCGATCTGGGCGATGGATTTCCCATACTTCTCGGCCAGTTGTTGCAACAATTCAATTTCGAAGATTTTGCCCTGCATGAGCGGACTCCAGGCTTCGTATTGAATGCCATGTCCCTTACAGAAATCCAGTAATTCTTGCTGAACCAGTCTGGGATGAAATTCCATCTGATTGACCATGGGGACCACTTCAGCTACTTCAAGCAAATCTTCCAAATGATGCTTAAGGAAATTGCTAACCCCAATGGCTTTTACCCTTCCAGATGCATAGATTTCTTCCAGTGCTTTCCAGGTGTCTTTGTATTTGTCAGTTACGGGCCAATGGATCAGGTATAAGTCCAGGTATTCGAGGCCTAGTTTGTCCATGGTTGTATCGAAAGCCTGCACGACATCACCGGATCGTTGATCTTCATTCCAGACTTTGCTGGTTACGAAGATTTCTTCACGAGGGACCGCTGATTGAGCAATCGCCTGGCCGACACCTTCTTCATTTTTATAGATAGCGGCAGTATCAATGGCCCGATAACCGGCTTCCAGTGCGTAATGGATGGCATTGATGACTTCCTGTCCATCTTTTGATTGCCAGACGCCCAGTCCAAAGTAGGGCATTTCAACGCCATTATTCAGGGTGAAGGTTCCTTTGAGATCAGTGATATTCATGAAGTCGAAAGTAGTGAATTATTCGTTTTACGCACGGTAGAAAAAAGAAAAGCACGACCAGGGTCGTGCTTTTTTATTTAAGGCTTTAGTTCGAACTACCTGAAATCAATCTCCTCCAGCGAGTCAATGACCTCCTGATCGTTCGTGTGTTTTCTGATGTCAAAAACAAAGTAATCGTCATTGATATCGGATCTTTCTAAAAAGTCGCTGATACTATATCGGTAGACATTGCCTGAGGGTTCGAATACGCTGAAGGCTTGTAAATTGTCATTGTCATCGATTTCCATTCGGATCTTAAAATAACTTTTGTCGCTTCTGTCTTCCGGATCAAGATCGATAAAGGTCACCCCCTGGATCACTTCATAGATGCCATATTTGAAGCCATTCTTATAGATGTCATAGATATTGTTCAGGCTAATTTCCTGCTCTCCGGCATCGTACGGGGCAATGGTTACTTCATTGATCTCAGGATTGTATGTATACACGTCGACGGCATTGTTGTAAACAAACTGCCCTGAGACTTCAAGTAAGTATTTATCGCCCTTTACCGCAATTTTTCCTTCTATGGATTCATCCAGACCCGCGGCCGGATTTTTCAAATTTTGAGTGAACGCAGCCGAAAACGCCGGTGCATTTTTGTATTTCGCGCTCATTGCATCTAATCTTAGCAAGGCGGCAGGATCGTATTGTCCGTAAGCTACTGCTACCAGACAAACCATCATAAACATCAACGCTACTCTTCTCATCTCTCGATTATTTAATACTTATTCTCTAATTCAGTCAATAACTGTTCCAAACTGTATTCGTCCTTGATTAAAACTTCTCGGGCTTTACTTCCTTCAAAGGGACCTACAATTCCGGCTACTTCCAGTTGGTCGATCAATCTACCTGCCCGGTTATAACCCAGTTTCATTTTTCTCTGGATCAGAGACGTACTTCCCTGTTGATGGGTTACAATTAATCGAGCAGCGTCGGGAAAAAGAACATCTCTTTCCGATAAATCGACGCCAGGAGTCGACGAAGACTCATCTTCACCAACAAACTCGGGAAGCATGTAAGCCGAATCATAGCCTCGCTGATCTCCGATAAATTCACAGATACGATCCACTTCAGGTGTATCCACAAAAGCACATTGTAGTCGGGTCATTTCCGATCCGAGAGACAGCAGCATGTCTCCCATACCGATCAATTGTTCGGCACCTCCGGTATCGAGAATGGTTCTGGAATCCACTTTGGAGGTTACCCGGAAAGAAAGCCGTGCCGGAAAGTTCGCTTTGATAATACCGGTGATCACGTTGACGGAAGGTCGCTGCGTGGCCACGATCAGATGAATACCAATGGCCCGTGCCAACTGTGCCAAACGCGCGATCGGTGTTTCGACCTCTTTACCAGCCGTCATCATTAAGTCCGCCAACTCATCGATAACGAGAACGATGTAGGGCATAAATGAGTGACCCTTTTGAGGGTTCAGCCTTCGGTTGGTGAATTTTTTATTGTATTCCTTGATGTTCCTGCAACCGGCATCTTTGAGTAGATCGTACCGGTTGTCCATTTCAATACAAAGCGAATTCAAAGTATGGATCACCTGACTTGTATCCGTGATGATCGATTCTTCTCCATCAGGAAGTTTGGCCAGATAGTGTTTCTCCAGGTGATTGAACAGTGTTAATTCCACCTTTTTCGGATCGACCAGCACAAACTTCAATTGCGAAGGATGCTTTTTATAGAGCAAGGAGGTGAGGATGATGTTCAAACCTACTGACTTACCTTGTCCGGTTGCTCCAGCCATCAATAGGTGAGGCATTTTGGCCAGATCGGTGACGAAGACTTCATTCGAGATGGTTTTACCCAATACCACCGGAAGATCTTTATCACTCTTCATGAATTTTTCTGTGGAGATCACGGATCGTGCATCCACCATTTCGCGGTTTTTATTGGGTACCTCAATACCGATGGTTCCTCTGCCGGGAATAGGCGCAATGATCCGGATACCCAGAGCTGCCAGACTCAATGCGATATCGTCCTCCAGGTTTTTGATTTTAGAGATTTTTACTCCCGCCTCAGGAATGATCTCGTATAGTGTCACTGTAGGTCCAATGGTGGCTTTGATACTCGAGATCCCAATCTTAAAGTTGATCAGGGTCTCAACAATTTTGTCCTTGTTGGCTTCCAGCTCTTCCTTGGATACCTGTACATTTTTGTCAGGATATTCGATCAGCAGATCGATGGAGGGAAACTGATAGCGTGGCAGATCCAGGGTAGGGTCATAGTTTTCTGAGACTTCTACCACTTTTTCTTCGAACTTGGCTTCCTCCACTTCCATCGCCAGGTCTTCAACCGGAGTAGGTTTCGGCTTGGAGGTAGGGACAATGGGCTCGAAAGCGATGGTATTGTCCTGAATGATTTCTTCCTCTTCTTCAATTTTAGGCTCCGGATCGATCGGAGTTACAAGTCTTTGAGGACGAACAGGTTCTTCGATTTTTTTCGTAACGGGTTCGGTTGGTTCATCCCTTTTCGGAGGCTCAATAGAGAAAATAGGTCCTTCTTTAATGGGTTTAGGTTTTTCCTTTTTGATGGGCTCAATTTCCCATTCTTCTTCCTCCTCCTCTTCGTCCTCGGCCATATTAGTGGCAACTATTCGGTCTTTTTGTTCATCCTCCTGCTCCACTTCTTTTTTCACTTGTTCCAGGACAGAACTTAAATCAGATTTCAGATCTTCTTCGTCTTCAGATTTAGATCTGAACAAATTACTCAAATTGTCAAAGAAGGCATTGATTTTATCCGTCCAACCGGCCAGCGCAGGAATCTGGGTGATGTTGAAGAAATACATGTTGAACACCATGAACAGGAACAGAAGGATCAAACCGGCGCCCCAACCCATCAGGCTCTCCAAAATGACAGACATTTCGTACCCGATGCCACCTGACAGGAATCCCCAGGACGAGAACTCGCTGGAGTTTATCAAGAAATACCCCATAACCATGCTGATCCACAGTACATAGAATATGACAAACACGCTAAATCGCAGAATGGGTAAGAGTTGGCGCTGATAAAGTAATTGATAGCCAATGACGAATAGAAGAGGGGTCACTAGCAAACTCGCCAGGCCAAACCATTGGAATACGAAAATATGAGCGACTGTGGCTCCCACAATACCAAACCAATTGGCGACCTCCACACCAGATTCTTTGATCCCAGTGGAGAGCACACTATCCACCACACTTTGATCTTCACGGCCGGTACTGAAATAAGAAAGAATAGCAATGAACAGAAAGACCGCTGAAAGGGTAAATAAAAGCCCCAGTGCAATCTGAAATTTGCGATCCTCAATGAAACTAAAGGAAAGTTTGAATGATTTTTTTGGTTTAGCCTTTTCTGGCTTTTTGTTCTTGAACGTGTTTTTGGCCATTGGCAGCATCGATTAGGGATCGGCCCTAAATCTCAAAGGACTGTAGTACTTCAATAGAGTTAAACAAAAATAAGCAATGATCAGGCTTCTTCCATGCGCCTCAGAATCGCTTTGTTGATTCTTTTGATCAGTCCGGGACCTTCATAAACGAATCCCGTGTAGAGTTGTAACAAATTGGCGCCCGCTTCCCACTTTTCCAGGGCTGATTCCTCATCGTAAATTCCACCCACAGCGATGATTGGGATGTCCGGATCATGTTTTCTTAAATAACGAATGACTTCAGTTGATCTTGTCCGCAAAGGTTTGCCGCTTAACCCTCCGGCACCGATTTCATTGACGGTTGTATCAGAAGTTTTCAAGTCAGAACGGTCAATGGTGGTGTTAGTAGCAATGACACCATCGATAGGTACTTCGTGCAAAATCTCTAAGATATCGTTCAATTGAGATTCAGAGAGGTCCGGAGCGATTTTGAGCAAAATGGGTTTCGTAAGCTTCTTTTCGGCGTTAGACTCGATTAATTTTTCGAGTAGGGCTTTCAATGGCTCTTTTTCCTGCAGGTCTCGCAGATTGGGGGTGTTGGGGGAGCTTACATTCACAACGAAATAGTCCACCAATTCGTGCAAGGCATGAAAACAAGCCAGGTAGTCATCCTGCGCATTTTCATTTGGCGTGACCTTGTTTTTGCCAATATTTCCGCCGACCGGAACAAATTTTGGACGATGTTTCAAGCGGTCAATGGCCTGATCCAATCCTTCATTGTTGAATCCCATGCGGTTGATAAGGGCCTGATCTTTTTTTAGACGGAACAACCTCGGTTGAGGATTGCCAGGCTGACCTTTGGGAGTGATCGTGCCAACTTCAAGGAAGCCAAAACCCAGACATGAAAACTCGTGGAGAAATTCTGCATTTTTATCAAAACCAGCGGCAAGTCCGACAGGATTGGGGAATTCAACGCCGAAAACATTTTGTGTTAATCGGGGATCGTTCACCACAAAACTGCGTCGCATGATTTGTCTGAAACCAGGAATCCTAAAAAGGACCTTCAACGTGCTGGTGGTGAAGTGGTGTGCCTTCTCAGCGGGTAACAAAAACAGCAATGACCGAATGAGCTTGAACATCTCAGAAAAATAATCGTGCGAAAATAAATCGCATAATCCTAAGAAATGATGGTTTTATTGGTTTTCAGTTGAAAATTTCTAAATTCGTACGTATTGATTGTAATTTTTTGTACGTACAATTCTGATGGATGTAAAGTTGACCCTGAAGTTAAATCAGGAAATCATCGAGCGAGCCAAGCAATATGCCCGGGAAAATAATGTCAGTCTTTCGAAGCTGATTGAGGGCTATTTATCTGGTTTGACTGATTCAGGAGATTCCAAAAACACCCACAGTCCTTTGGTAAACAGCCTGACAGGCGTGATCCAGGTGCCGGATCATCCAGATGTAAAGGAGACAAAATTGCTGAAGAACAAAATGAAATGACATGGACAAGGTTTTGATAGACACTTCAATCATTCTGGATTTATTTGGTGCCAGAGAACCTCATGTGGATGATGCCCAAGCCATTTTTTCCATGGCAGATGAGCAGCAAATCAGTTTGTATGTTTCGCCTATTGCCATGACCAATGCCTACTACTACCTCTCCGATCAGCTGACTCCAGATGAAAGCCGAAAAGTAATGGTACGTTTCAGAAATCTGGTAAGCATCCTGCCCATCGATCAACGGATCATGGATCTGTCTTTGACTTCTGTTTTTCAGGATGTAACCGATGCCTTACAATATTTTTCTGCCTCAGAAAATGAACTCGATCTGATCTTAACCCGAAACCTCAAAAACTTTAGAGATTCCCATTTGCTCGTGTTAACACCGAAGCAATACCTGGGATTGCAGCGTTCTGACTATAAATCTGCTTAAGGTTTGATATACTGAATATTAACCTTGTGGTTACTTTATAGTATATATGATTTAATAAAATTCAATAGTATTTTAATTTTATTAAAAAATAGTTGACTATGTTTGATCTATGATCAAGAAAATTCCTGTCAATTGCCCGAGTTGCGAGCATTTGCTTACGGTCACAAGCCTGCAGTGTCCCAATTGTGAGACCATGGTCAGTGGTCGTTATCAGCTTCCGCTGCTGGCAAGTTTGACGAATGAGGAACAGGAATTCATCCTGAATTTTTTCAAAGAGAGTGGCAAACTCAATACGATGGCGAAACAACTGAATGTAAGCTATCCCACCCTTCGCAATCGACTGGATGATTTGATTGAAAAGGTGAAAAGAATCGAAGAAGAACAAAACGAACAATCATGACCCTGGAACGCATTTATAATCCATTTGAAAGAATAGCCGGATGGAAAGCCCTTGGCTTTGGTTGGTTGGGAATCATATTCGCGAGCGCGCTGGCGGCTTATAATGGCACGCATTTTACCGGATTGTTTTCAGCGATCTACACTGTGTCTACCGGCTGGTATGTTCCGTTTTTTGAACTAATGCTTATTTGGGTACCGCTCTCGGTTTTTTGTGCCTTGTATTGTCAGTTTTTCGGTTCTTCTCACTATCGTTTGATCGATGTTGTAGGAACCATTGCCTTTTCGATGGTACCTTATTTAATCATTAGCGCAGGTGGGTTTGTAAGGCTACTTCCGATAGGAAAGGATATACAGATGGTGCTTGCTATCATTTTTATCTACCTATCCATTGTGTGGTCACTGATGCTCATATTTCATGCTTTACGAGTATCCGGAAACCTCAAGCAACAAGGACTATGGATTGGATTTTTCCTGAGCACGCTATTAACCCAGCTGGTTTATATGCTATTTATCAATAAACTCTATTTACTCATCTTATAAAGGCCGAATTATGAAAACAATCGCAACTACATTACTGACACTGCTGATGGTATGGTCAGGTAACGCTCAATCTGTTGAAAACGAGGAAGCACTCGTGAAAATAACGGAGGGGATTGCCCAAAATTTGTCTGAAGGGAATTTTGATGAGATCATCGAAACTTTTGATGCCAACATGAAAAGCGGACTCACTGCGACTCAATTGAAACTGGGATGGGATGGGTTGGTTGCCCAGGCTGGTGCCTATCAGGAAACTGGAACGGTAACCACAAAAGTGTCCGGGGAGCACAGGATTATTTATCAGGTCCTGAAATTTGAAAAGGTTCCTTGCAAGTTGAAGGTGGTCTTTGGGAAAACGGAAGAAGTAGCTGGGTTATTTCTGATCCCGGTAAACGCGGAATAAACTTACTGACCATGGATCAGTTCTTCGAAAAACAGCGGTTTTCACAATGGTGGCTGTGGCTGATTTTAATATCAATAACGGCGCTTCCCTTTTACGGTATCTACCAGCAGGTGATTGTAGGGCAGCCGTTTGGAAATAATCCCATGTCAGATACAGGTTTGATCATTTTCGCCCTGGCTATGTTGGCTTTTGCAGGCTTTTTCTATTTGATGCGGCTTAGTATGATCATCAATGACAAAGGCATTTTTATTCGTTTCTTTCCATTGCTTTCACGCAAGGTACAATGGAGCGAGATCGCTGCAATGGAGATCGTCCAATATGGATTTGTGGGTGGATATGGCATCAGGCTCACTAAGAAGTTTGGTACGGTTTACAACATGAGTGGCAAGTGGGGATTGTTGATTGTGCTCAAAGGAGGGAAGAAGTTCTGTGTGGGTACTCGAAGGAAGGAAGCGCTGGAGAAAGTGTTAAAACAAGTCGAGTTAGCTTAATCAGCTCCTTGGATGGTATTCTGTGATAATTTGCTTCAGATAATCACGATCCAGATGTGTGTAAATTTCGGTGGTCGTGATGGATTCATGTCCTAACATTTCCTGCACGGCGCGTAAGTCTGCTCCCCCTTCGATCAGGTGAGTAGCAAATGAATGACGAAAGGTGTGGGGACTGATGTTTTTTTCTAGTCCCGTAGCTGCTGCCAGGTTCTTAATCACAGTGAATACCATAACCCTGGACAATTTGGCTCCTCGACGGTTGAGGAATAAATAATCTTCCTGTCCCGGTTTGATCACTTGATGGACCCGTATCTGATCCCGGTAAATTTTGATATACTTCAACGCCGTTTTCCCGATAGGAACAAGACGCTCTTTGTTCCCTTTTCCGATGACTCGAAGGAAACCCAGGTCTTCATACACGTTGCTGATCTTGAGATCGGTAAGTTCTGATACCCGGAGCCCTGAGCTGTACAAGGTCTCCAGCATGGCCCGATTACGGGCACCTTCTGATTTAGAGTGGTCTATCGCTTCAAACAACTGCTCAATTTCATGGATATTGAGCGTGTCCGGTAGCTTTCTCCCTAATTTAGGCGCTTCGATGAGTTCTGAAGGGTCTTTGGTGAGTAACTCTTCGTAAACCAAAAATTTGTAGAAGGCTTTGATCCCACTGATAATGCGTGCCTGAGAATAGGGAGACATACCCAACTCGTTCAGGAATTCAATAAAATCCACCAGGTCCGTTTGTTGAACTTTGGTAGGAGTGCGGTCCCTTTCTTTGAGTTCCAGAAAGTTTTGAAGTTTGGCAATATCTGCCAGATAAGCTTCTATGGAATTATCAGCCAGTGATCGTTCAAGTTTTAAAAAAGCCTTGAATTGCCGGGTAAAAGTGTTCCAACTCACGATCTATTTTCTTCTTCTTGCGCGGATTAAAACGTCTATGTTGTCAGGTCGGTCATTTAAGAAATCCAACCGGACCTGTCCGGTATCAGTTGAACTGATTTTCGTAGGAATGGAACTGGTCGTCAGGGACCAGCCTTCCGGTAACACCACCGCATTTCGATTTCTGCCAAAAGAGCGATCCCAAACCAATTCTCCCTGGTACAGCAAATAGCGACTTGGATCGGTATAGGTTTCACTGATTCTTAATCGTGTGGTTTTTCCTTCCTCTACCGGATCAAACCAAATCACAATCACTTCTGTGTCGTCTGTAACCGCATTCAGTTCAATGCCTTTTGCAGTAATCTCTTTACCCTTTAAGGTTTCTACTTTTAGTTCCTCACCAGTATCCAGGATCATCGCGGATGGATCACTCGCTTTACTACCCGCTCTGACTATGTTCAGATAGCGGTCAACACCAGGACGTTTTTCCGTATAGTCATGATATAAGAAAAAGGAGTGTGTTTCCGGTTGCTTTAGGAAATAGACGATTTCTCTGTCTTGAAAAGCCCTTTCCCGTATCTCATAATCGAGTCGGGCTTTACGCTTGTCACGTCCTTGAGGAGAAGACACGTAATCCGGCCAGGGGTGTGTCCCTGGATTTGGGATAGTCAATTGGACGGGTTGGGCCTCCAGATGGAAGGGAATTGCAGTGAGTCCTTCATGCATGAAACTTACTTTGATCCGGCCAGAATCCTCCAGTTCGACTTGCGATGGATAATTACAGGCAGTGATCTCATAGCCGGCAGGTAAAACAATGGCATTTCGTGTAATTCCAAGAGTTCGGTCGAAAATGATCTTATCACCTTCTGAAAAATAACTTTTCACATCCTGATAGGTCTTATCTATTCGCAGGCGAGTTTCTCCTCCTTCCGGGACAGGTCGAGCCAATTGAATTTGCAAATACTCACCGTCTTCCTGAGCTCTGATATGGCCATTTTTCCTGGCCTCAATACCTGAGACAATGGTCCAGTTCAGTGAAGCTCCTGAATACAGATCGATGACCTCATCTACCTCATGTTCACTTCCTTTTCGAAGGGTATTCCAGTAAAACTGGGCACCAGTGGTTGTAGCTGATACATCATAAATGATCCGGAATTTCTGTGTTTCAGGAGACAGTAATTCATATCGGGTATAAGAATCTGTTTGAGTTTGTTGTCCGTTCACCAGGGTTACCAATGGCAGGATAACAAATAAGAAAATTCCCGATCGAAGTGTTTGTTTTTGCGACATAGGGTAACCGTGATTTGAATTCACGGAAATATCGGGATTTTTACTGAACTGATCGGATTGATCATGTCAGGAATAAGACGTCTTGAAAAAGAAGAAGACCTCAAAAGTATTCTCATGAGGTCTTAATGGTCGTACAAACGGTAATTACTGATCCAGAAACGATTCAAAGTGCTTGAAAGTCATGCTCTCTTGCTTGATCACGGAGAAGTGAGGAATTAATCGTTCTTCTTGCATGGCTTTCTCAGAAGCCGTTTTAGCTGCCTTTAGGTCGGTCCAAAAGACCAGATCCAGAAATTGTCCATCATCGGCAAGAGAAGTTTTTCTGCCTACAAATCCTGCTTGCTGACTTACAAAGTCGTTCAGGGCCTTCATTGCTATTTTGCCCTCTTCAATTGATACACCCTCATTTAGATGGAAGAGTACCATTTCCACAATTTTTGCTTCGCTCATTTTTGTTTGTATTTGTTCAATTGGCACGTCTACTCCGGCCATCAAAAAAGTAAAAACTAAGACTACATATTTCATAGAAGCAAAGGAGCAGGCTATGGGTGACAGCCCTATGTCAGTCAATTCTGAGGTGTTGAAAAAAAGATGATTTAACTAACAACAAGGATCAAATTCTTGTTTCTTAGTAGTACTCCAATTGTCTGAATCATGAGTTTTCTCAAAGCGGAATGGCGCAAACTTGCCCTGGCTAACTATACAATCGATCCGGAAATCCTTCAGCCTTATGTGCCAAAACATACGGAGTTGGACTATTGGAAAGGCCGTTGTTATGTGAGTTTAGTTGGCTTCATGTTTTTGAATACGCGCTTGTTTAATGTGCCTATTCCCTTTCATCGAAACTTCGAGGAGGTGAATCTTCGGTTTTATGTTCGCTACAATGATCAAGGAAAATGGAAACGTGGAGTTGTTTTTATAAAAGAGATTGTTCCCAAACCGGCATTAACGTTTGTAGCCAATACGGTTTATAAAGAACATTATCAGACATTGAAGATGGGCCATCATTGGCAGGAATTCAAAGACCATCTGGAAGTAGAGTATCGCTGGAGAACTCAAAAGAAACACAATCGCCTCAATGTATTGGCCGTCAACGAAGCCCGTAACATCAAACAAGGATCGGAGGCCGAATTCATTACCGAGCATTATTGGGGATACACCAAAAGTGGCGGTAACACTTATGAATATGAGGTGACACATCCTACATGGCAAGTTTACCCGGTAGAGAAGTCTGAGATTGATGTGGATTTTGAGGCTGTTTATGGCCCATCTTTCGCCTTTCTCAATGAAGTAGCGCCCAGGTCGGTTATGCTGGCGGAGGGTTCTGCGATCACCGTTGAGAACAAGCGCAGATTGTCATAAGACGACCTTTGAATCGGAAAATCAAACTATTTTTGTATTTGGAACGTTCCTTCCAATATGCCAAAGTCTGTAACATTTGATCGAGATCTGGTGATGGAAAATGTCATGAAGCTTTTTTGGAAGAAAGGCTACAACGGCACTTCTATGCAAGATCTGGTAGATGTCACTGGTCTGAATCGTTCTAGTTTTTACAATTCCTTTGGTGATAAATTTTCTCTTTATGAGGAGGCATTAAGCTTCTACCAGAAACATCAAATGCTCATGCTCAACAAGGTGATGAGCGATCACACCTCTCCCCAAGAAGCAATTGTGTCGCTTTTTAAGGGAATAAGTCAAGATGTGAGCAAGGGAGATCATATGGGATGTATGGTATCGAAATGCACGTCTGAATTGAGCAATATGGAACCCCGGATCATTCCGTTTCTGAAGAATAATAAGGATCGGGTATTGGAAGTATTCCTGAATTTGATCAAAGCGGCACAGAAAAAAGGGGAGATCAGCTCGGAAAAGAATCCCAATACATTGGCACTTTACCTCTTTACAAACCTTCAGGGATTGAGGATTACTTCAATGTTAGAGTCTGATTTAGAGGAGGTTACGGATCAGATACTGGAAATTTTATAATTTTTTTGAATCTATTTGAAACAATCGTTTCAGTATCATCGTTATTTGTACTGATCGTTTCAAATAAAAATTTACTTAAAACATATATAACCGAAATGGGAAAATTAGATGGAAAAGTAGCCTTGATCACGGGCGGAAATAGCGGGATTGGATTAGCTACCGCTAAACTTTTCGTACAAGAAGGAGCTAAAGTAGTTATTACCGGCCGCCGACAAGAAGCCCTGAATGAAGCACTGCAAGAAATTGGTGGTGATGCCAAAGCCATTTTAGCCGATGCGGCAGATGTCAACAGATCCAAAGAAGTGGTCAGCGAGACCGTAGCTGCATTTGGGAAAATTGACATTTTATTTGCCAATGCAGGTATCGCGTTTTTCGCTCCAATTACAGATATCACTGAAGAATTCTTTGATAACCACTTTAACATCAATGTTAAAGGACCATTCTTCCTCATTAAAGAAACTATTCCTCACTTGAATGATGGTGGAGTAATCCTCACCAACACTTCTGTCGTAGGACAAAAGGGATTTGCAGCCGGAAGTGTGTACTCAGCGACGAAGGCAGCCTTAAGAAACTTGTCAAGAGTATTGGCAGCGGAATTAAAAGAAAGAAAAATCCGGGCGGTAAGTCTTGCTCCAGGCCCAGTAGAAACGCCTATTTATGGTAAAATGAATATGCCTGAAGAACAACTTCAGGGTATGGCCGAAGGATTTGCACAGCAAGTACCTCTGGGTAGATTCGGTAGTGCAGATGAGTTGGCGAAAGCTGCCCTTTTCCTTGTTTCCGATGATGCGTCATACATTAATGGAATAGAGCTGGAAGTAGACGGAGGTCTAAGTCAAATATAATCGGTCAGTTCAACTGACGTAGCAATAGATCAGGGCGGATGTCTTACGGGGCATCCGCTTTTTTTATTACTAATTAATCACATCTAAAGAAACGGTTACAACCTTCGAAATCCACTTCGCTGCTAACCTCACTCAGGTACTGAAGAATGATTTCAGCGGTAGTCAGGTCCTGGATTGAGGCTTCCTCTATGGGGAAAAATTCAGGATGATTAGCAGGAATAAAGTCATTCATCCCGATGCGTAATTCATCCGAGTCTGACAATTCTGTTCCGTCTTCCAGGAACATGCGAATGCTACCCGGCCCTTCTTCAATAACTACACCGGAAATGGTATACCAGCCGCCATCTGTGCAGAAGAAGTCTTTGTAACCACCTACGGATTTCGTGAAGATCACACTACCATTATTGAACGGATCCATTTCGAAAATTTCCAGTCTTGTAATGGGGCCCTGATCAATCTCAGCGCGAATACCTCCAGAATTCTGAATGGCAAAGTCAACATTCATGTATTCTTTCAAAGCATGAGTGTAGAAGCAACCGATTTCAGCGATATCGTGATCGGAACCGGCATTTCCCACCGTTTCTGTAAACGTCAGATTGCTATTGTATTCATCAATTGAAGCCTGAATAATGGGATTAACTTCAAGATCTTCATCGGTCAGATCGATAAAGGTCACTACTGATTCTAGTATTTCACCTGCTAAAAGGGTGAGTTCGAGTTTCCCCAATAGCTGTAAGTCGTCGCCTGCCTGTACCACAGGTCGTCCATCTTGTGATTCATCGATAACCTCATGACTATGTCCGCCAATCACGGCATCAATAAAACGATAGTTGCTGGCAAGATTACGGTCAGCATTGCTTCCAAGATGAGTTAAAGCAATCAGTAAATCTGAATTTTCCTGTTCTTTCAGATTCTCATAGTCAGAAATGACAGAGGTGTATGGGGCAAAGTCCATGCCTTCTACCCGCCAGGGATGCGTAGAGGGAATTTCATCGTCTTTACCATTGGTTTCGATTAAACTTAGGAACGTTATTTTCATGTTTCCAACTTCGATGTTTACATAGTCTTCTGGCTGAGGAACTTGTGTTTCACCCACGTCCATATTGGCACAGATCCACGGGAATTGTGATTGATTGAAGCGGTCAGCAAGAGCCTTAGCACCATAATCAAATTCGTGATTACCGACTGCTGCTACGTCTACACCAACCTGATTCATGAGATCGATCATGGGAAATCCTTTTTCTTCATACTGGTCTACAATGGGATTACCGGAAAAGGCATCACCGGCACAAACCAATAAGGCATTGCCATTGGATTTTGCCTCATCCACAATCACTTTTACTTTTGAGAAGTTGTCGATTTGGCCGTGCTGGTCATTAAAGAAGAAAATACTCAATTGCTCCGCCCCTTCGGGAATTTCTAAAGCCTGCCCATTCATTTTGGGTGTCTCTTCATCAGCGCAGGATACGGCCAGAAGGAGGGCCATTAAGGTCAATAAGAAGTTTTGTTTGTGGTTCATTTCAGGGAGATTTTGATATGCCGAGATCCAAATGGCATGCCAAATTAGATCAACAAGCTTAAAATAGTTCAACAGTATATGAACCTCCATCTCTACCAATTTCAAATCAGTTATCTTCGGTGGAATAGCCAAATGTTATGATGAAACGTGTCCTGATGATTATTGCCGTTTTAGTGGTCCTTCTGTATGGTGGGATTTGCTATTATTTCTCCTCACGTGTGATCATACCTCCCAAAAGAGCATTGGAAAATCCTCAGGAACTTGTTTCGCAATACGGTGCATTTACGGATGTTATGGTTGAGACGGAAGATGGTCTGACCCTTAGAGGCTGGTATTTTGATCATCCGGACACGGCATCTTGTGGGGTGATCATGGCGCATGGCCATGGAAGTAACCGTTTTGGAATGCGATATTGGATGCCATATTTCTGGTTGAAAGGTTGTGATGTACTCATGTACGATCATCGTGCTCATGGGATGAGCGACGGAACTTATGGCACATTCGGTATCAGGGAATCCAGAGATTTGCTGAAGGTCCATGAATTTTTTAAATCCGCCACCGATTTGGAAGATCAGGAAATTGGTTGGGTGGGTTCCTCTTGGGGTGCAGCTACCACTTTGCAGGCAGGGCCAGAGGTAGATGCCCTGGCATTTATTTTGTCTGACTCTCCTTTCAAAGACCTCAATGCAGCTGTTATGGAACGTGCCATTCGAGATTACGGTAGTTGGATCAAATTATTGAAGCCTACCATTTATGCGTTGGTTAAATGGCGTGCGGATTTTGATCCTGAAAAGGCAAATACTGTAGCGAGAGCATCGATGGTCAATGTGCCTGTTTTGTTGATACATTCCCAAAGCGATGAGGCTACTTCTTCAGACCAGTCAGAATCCATTGCAGCTGCTATGAAATCCGAAAACCTGATCTTTCACCATACCGATTGGGGATCACTCCATACCAAAGATGTTCGAAATTATCCTGATCGTTACTGGAGTCTGATCGACAATTTTTTAGAAACTAAAGTGAGGCTTGAGGCTACTTCCGTTTGGTAGATGGTATGTAGGTTTTCTAGTCTATCGGAAAATGAAGCCTGCTTTCAACGGATCTTCGGGATCAATCGTAAAAGTATTTTTTCCGGTCACATAAGCCGCTCCGGCGACTTCCGGAATAACTGCTTCTATACCATGATAATCTACCGTTTCCGTGACTTTACAGTCAAAAGTAGTTCCAAGGATGCTTTCAATGGTAATGGCTTCACCTATGGTCAATTCTCCCCGTTTGTGGTGTAGTGCCACACGGGCGGATACGCCAGAGCCAGTGGGTGAACGATCTACTTCACCTTCTGCAAATACACAAACATTTCGGCTGTGCGCAGCTGAAGACTCGGCTTCTCCGACGAAGATGGTGCCATACAAAAAACTTAGATCCGCTTCTTCAGGATGTGTGATGGTTTGAGCAGAGGCAACGGCTCTTTTGATTTTCATGCCCAGGTCTATGAGTTCCTGATAGTGATCAGCATTTAGCTTCAAATCAACTTGTCGAGCATCGACAAAAGCATAGTAAGCACCACCATAAGCCAGGTCGTACTTGACTTCACCTATTTCCGGAAGCGTCACTATCTGATCAAGCGCGGTTACAAATGAAGGAACATTCAAAAACCGCACTTGTTCAACCTTTCCATTGGCGACATGAACGTTTGCGGTAAGCACGCCACAAGGTGCTTCGATTTGGATCGTAGTGATCGGTTCCGAGACAGTAACCCAGCCAGCTTCCACAGCCAATTTGGCGATAGCCAATGTCGCATGACCACACATGGTGCTGTAGCCTTCATTGTGAATAAACACCACCCCAAAATCTGCTACCTGACTAGGTGTTACAATAACCCCATACATATCAGCATGCCCTCTGGGTTCGAACATCAAGGCGGTTCGTAAGTCATCGTGATGTTCTTGTATATACCGACGGTGATCAAGCACCCTTTGGCCTTGAATTTCAGGAAAACCATCCAGGATAACCCGCAAAGGTTCTCCGGCGGTGTGCATCTCTATGGTTTCTATTTGAATCCAGTCTTTGGGGATAGAAAATGAAGCGGATGAATACATATTTCAAAAGTAATATCAGATCATGTTTTGGGAGATGGAAAATACTCAGAGAGACCAATGACTGGTTGTATGGTCATTGGTCTCTGAGTTCGCAGAATCTATGCTGTGCGTTGTATGCCCTTATGGTTGCTGAGATCGTTTCGGAATCCAATTCCGAATGATTTTTTTGTAAAAAGGGGCTGGGTATATGCCGTGACTGGCATAATGGTTTGCTGTATGTTGTAACTTAAAAAAAAGGAAAAATTTGGTTGTAGTTGCCTAAGGTATGACCCATGAAAAGCCCGCTCGAGAATCTTGTGAATTTCGGGGTAATTAGAAATAGTATAAATACCTGATCTTCTTGGTTGTCTGGAGGAATTTGAAAAAATGTCCAAGCCAGCCAACAAAAAAGTGGCGAACGATAGTCTGGTCATAGGCGGCTGCTAATGTCCTAAAAAAAATGTTCTTAATGAAAGATATCACAGGATTTGTCGTGGAATCCTAGAAAACTTTTACAGAGATGTACAATCTATTGTCAGGGTGTTGATCCTTTGTAACGTCCTGCGTATGGGTATGATGAAAATTTCGTAACCCAAAAAACGGGTTTTATAGCTCTCGAATTTTAATGTTACGAAAGGCCACCATTGTACCATGGTCCTGCAATGCCAATCGTCCGGTTTGAGAAGCTCCGAATCCTGGAGCATTCGCGAAACTGGAGGCAGCAACGAGTTCGTCCCATCCCGGTCCGTTCACCGGGAATTCGAGTACTCGCTCATTGTTAAATTCAACATAACCCTCATTATTCTGATGATCGATATGGATCAGGTAGTGATTCCAGGTATTGGCAGGATTGCTCACGATTTTCGACGGGGGCATCAAAGCATAAAGTGAGCCCGCCCGATTGATGTCTCCTCGCTCTTCGATGTACTCCGTCCAGTTGTCATCCAATATTTGGATCTCGGGACCGGTAAGGTATGGATATTCGTAGGACGGGTCTTCTACTACACTCCAGAAAAAACCAGAATTCCCTTGCTCACCGATCATCCAGTCAAAGGAAATCTCAAAGTTGGTGAACTCCTGATCTGTCACTAAATAAGCGCTGCTGGCTTCTGTTCGTTGGCTAGGGTCAAAAGCCAGAACCTGATCCTGTACTACCCAGCCATTGTAATTTTTTCCAGCATTGTAGATGTGCCAGCCATCCAGGTTCTCTCCATTAAAAAGTGGAGTCCATCCATCCTGATTTTGGCACCTGGAAAAAGTAATTAAAACTACAAATAGAATAACAACCGCGTTTCTCATGTTCACTTTCATTTGAATTGCGCAATTTAGCTGCCATGAGACTTATCATTTCGGGGGTATATGTTTTTTTCCTGCTGGCTTGTAGTAGCAAAAGCGACAAGTCGTCCGATTTTAGCTTCGACAAACTTGAAAAAAGTGCTTCGGATACGGAGGAAGTACCTGCTTCTGTTCGAAAAGACTTATCTAACAAAGGGGTGGGACCTATCAAATCTGTGGAGCTTTCTGAAAATATTGATGAGTCTCTTGCCAATACCGGAGCCGTGCTCTATCAGCAAAAATGTACGGCCTGTCATAAGCTTGGAGAAAAGTTTGTAGGACCTCCTCCCAATGGTATATTGAACCGCCGCTCACCAGAATGGGTCATGAACATGATATTGAATCCGCAGGTCATGCTGAAGGAAGATCAGCTGGCCAAAGATCTGTTCATGGAATTCAATGGTGCGCCGATGGCCAATCAAGGGTTGACACAAGAAGAAGCCCGGTCAATTCTGGAATATTTTCGTACACTGGACTAATCAGCCACCGCAACCTCCACAACCTCCGCAGCCACTACAACCTCCGTCGCCGCCTCCGTCCGCACTACAGCCACCTCCTCCCCAGCTACTATCCCCACTGTAGGAGTCAAATTCACTGTCGAAAGAAGAATGGAAGTCGTCATAAAGGAAGAAAAACCACAACGCAGCCGTGTCGGTTTCCATGGACGTATTTCGTTCAATCAATTCCTCTTCAAACACTTCATCCAATTGTTTCAGTAAGCTATAGTCAAAGGATCTCAATAACAGAATGTTGCCATGGATCTGGCTAATAATGTCTTTGGTGCCTTCCGGGTTATTTTGGATCAGGGAAGGTAACTTATCTTCCAATTGCGATAACTCTGTATTGATCCGACGTTGCATCGCTACTCCTTCATCAGTGAGCTTAACAGAGCCAAAGATTCGATAAAACCAACCTTCCTTAACTGTCCGATATATTTCATTGCTGGTGAGTACCTGCTTGAAGAGGTAGTGATTTCTGTTCCGGGCACTTTCCCATCCCATTTTCACCAGATGCTTGAATTGAATGCTTATATCACTATCCTTTTTATATGGGGACAAATAGATCCACTCGTGCTCCTTGGGGTTATAACTGTCAAAAGCAGGTCCTGCTACCAGGTTTTTATAGGCTACTGGATCTTCTTCTTGTTCTTCCTGAGTTGCATCACTTTTTATGACCAGTACTTTCTTCAGGATCAGATCGATCAAAGTAAATTTCAATAGATTTCGGAAAGCTGCTGCTGAAGTATCTCGCAGGATCAGCGTTTCCGCAGGTGTCAGTTTTTTCAACGTTTCCATAAGCGTAAAAGTCTTGGTTTAGGGATTACCCAATTCTCATGTCGATTCACCCTTGAGTAATTGGTACTCGCAAATCGGATTTTATTACTGGGCCAGATATCCGCCGGTGGCTCCTTTTTAAAAAAGGTTTGATAAAGTTCCTTGGTTGCTCCGTACCAATCATTGAATTTTTCCTTTTCGGATTGTCCTCCTTTTGTAGGGCCATGATGAATACTTCTGCCCAGTGTATTATCACAAAAGTCTTTCCAATAAGATTCCGTGTACAGCAAATGCAAATGCCAGGCTTGATCAACTTCATCTGACGGAGTTAGTGGATGGTCTGCCATACAGATGAGAAACATGAAGCGTTTATACTCCATGACAACTCGCAATGAAAAAGCCAGAGACCAGTCATTTTCACGTGCCAGCCTATCCGTAAAGGAAAATCTCGCTCCTTGTACATCCAGATCAAAATCCTTGACCTGCCTCCAAAGTTGCTGTTGATCAGGTGTCATTATTATATAAGTAGCACAAACCATCGTTTTTCTTACATCTTTAGGAAAAATCATCGTTTTTGGTTAAAAAACGGCGGATACAGAGGTTTTTTTCTATTAATACTGCAATTACGAATAATATTTGAAACTATATTTACTGCAATTACGAATAATAACCTCGAAAGGGTAAAAAGCAGTTCCGGATGAAAAAGACAAAGCTTGGTGAATTTGAAGAAATGGTGTTGCTTACGGTAATCCTCCTGAAGGAAGAAGCGTATGGAGTTGAGATCAAGCGTGAGCTGGAATCAAGACTTAAGGAACGACTCAGTGTCGGATCTGTTCAATCAGCTTTGAAGCGCATGGAAGAAAAAGGATTCCTCGAGTCAGCACTTGGAGAGGCCACACAAAAAAGAGGTGGAAAGCGGAAGCGTATCTACACCGCCACTCCGCATGCACATCAGGTACTCAAAGAGATCAGTGAGATCCGTCAGGGGCTTTGGTCAGAAATCAATCTGGAAAGAGGACTAAGAACCATCTGATGTCCGGCCACTCACCCCCAAAGTGGAGTACCCGGATCTTGCGGGTCGTGATCCGTGGTGCCTATTTGGAAGAAATTGAAGGAGACCTGGAAGAAGTCTTTCAGGATGACCTTGAGCTATATGGGATTCGAACTGCCAAAAAACATTACAATTTCGGTGTTTTCCAGGCAGTCCGCCCCAACCTGATCAAAAGAATTAAATGGTTGTATCAACTAAGAACATCAAATGCCATGACCAGAATTTTTAAAATTGCGCTTCGAAGTTTATTGAAATTCAAAGGCCACTCGGCAATTAATCTTGTTGGGCTTTCTGTGGGACTTGCTATTGCCAGTCTGGTCCTGAAATACGCACTGGATCAATTCACTTATGATGAATTCCATGCGAATAAAGATCGCATTTTCAAGGTAGTAACCGCTTCGCAAGGAGGTGGCCTGGAAACAAACGCCTGGCCTCTGGGACACCATTTAGAAACCAATTATCCGGAAGTCGAAGGAGTGGTTTATGCCCGGCAAGCTCCGGTAGGTTTTAAGGTCTACCATAAGATGCAGCGATTTGACCATGATGTTCATTTCGCCAGTGAGGATTTCTTTAGCATGTTTTCGTTTGACCTGAAACAAGGACAGGAGGCGAGTGCACTGACGCTTCCCTATACGGTGGTCATTACTGAGGCATTGGCTGCAAAATATTTTGAGGGTGATGCCATGGGGAAGACCCTTACTTTCCGTGATTCCATAGATTTTACCGTGACCGGGATAGTGGAAAATGTCCCTAAAAACTCTCATATCCAGTTCGATGCATTGATTTCATTCAGTACACTGATCAAGATGGGCAGCTTCTCCTATACGGCAGAATATGGTTGGGGGAATTTCAATGCCCGGAACTACTTGATGCTTAAGGAAGGAATTAATGCCGAGGCTTTTCAGGCCAAGGTGAGTGGTGTGTATGAGGAAGAAGTAGGAGATTGGTTAAAGGAAATGGGAGTGGAATTTACAGTAGGGCTGGTTGCCCTTCCGAATGTGTTTCTAAATTCGGTTTACTGGAATGGGTTCGGGCCCAATGGATCTAAACAGGAACTGCAGACCTTGCTCGTTATTGCTATGTTCTTGCTGTTGCTGGCTTGTGTCAATTACATTAACCTAAGCACGGCCAGAGCAGCTTATCGTGCTAAAGAAATTGGTATCAAAAAAGTTGTCGGGTCTTCCAGAAAGTTTATCATCGGTCAATTTATGGCAGAATCGACGTTGTTGACGGTACTTGCAGCCCTGTTAGGGTTTGGCATCATCACGGCCATTTTACCATTGTTCAATCAGTTAATGGATAAACAATATGAAGTGATTGATTTCTTCAATATTGGCTACTTATTGGCGATTGGAGCATTGGTGTTAGCAGTGTCTTTTATTTCAGGTTTTTATCCTGCGTTGATCATGTCAGGTTTCAAGCCCTTACAGGCTCTGAGCGGCAAAGGTTTAAACTCTAAAAGCAGTGCCCAGCTACGAAAGGGGTTGATCATCTTTCAGTTTTTTGTTTCTTCAGGGTTGGTACTAAGCACTTTGTTAGTTATCAGTCAACTCAATTTTATGAAACGCCAGAACCTTGGATTTGATAAAGATCAGGTATTGATTGTAGATGCGACGGATGTTGCTCAAAACTCTGCCAAACAGGTTCTGGAAAATGAGATCAGAAGTTTTTCAAGCGTTCAATCCGTAAGCCAAAGTAACGCCTTGCCTGGGAGACCTGGCTGGCAGGGGCAGTGGGCGTTTCCGGAAGAGGAAACGGATCAACCGGTTGATACGGAATACATGGCCATTGACGAAACTTATTTGCCAACACTGGGACTGCAATTGTTAGCGGGTAGCAACTTTGACCTGACGAAACCTTCGGAGTTGAAAGATGGCCTGATCATCAATGAATCCTGTGTAAAAGCCATGGGTTGGACCAGTCCTGAAGATGCGATTGGGCGACGTATTGTTTCTCCTTCCGATCGGCCAGCAGGTTTGGTGATTGGCGTGGTAAAAGATTATCATGGATTGGGATTACAGGAAAGGATCTGGCCAAAAGCGATGGATTTTGCAGCAGAGGAATATGGACGATATTATGCAGTTCGATTCAACCCAGGGCAAATCGACCAGTTGTTGAGTCAACTGGAGCAATCGTGGGATCAGGTCTTCTCGGGGTATCCGTTGAAATACAAATTCCTCGATCAGGATTTTGCCCGTCAATATGAAGAGGAAAACCGACTGGCACAATTACTTTCAATCTTTGCCGTGATCGTGATCATCGTTTCTATCATTGGGTTATTAGGGTTGATCTCGTTTATCACGCTCAGTAAGACGAAAGAAGTGGGGATTCGAAAAGTTTTGGGGGCCAATACGAGCCACATTATCTACGTTCTTTCCCGACAATTCATATTTCTGGTACTGTTTGGTAACCTCTTATCCATGCCGTTGATCTGGTTCTATGGTAATGATTGGCTGAATAATTTCGCTTACCGGACAGATCTTAACCCATTTCTGTTTTTGCTGGCGGCAATAGTCACTGCTTTGATCGCGTTCGCTGCGGTAGGTTTGCATACCTGGCGAACGGCGAGGATGAATCCGGTGATTTCTTTAAGATACGAATAGTCCTCGATGAAATATAAAAGTCCAGGGAACGACGAAGGGTAATAGGACTACCCAGACCAAAAAGAACAATGCCCTTTCCACTGGTTACGGTTGTTGGTGAAGCATGGCAGGCGTGCTACATGAACCAACCAGATGGATTTGCAGATCCATTAGATTGGCGAAATACAGGAATTTCATTCCGATCATAAACTTTTAGCGTTTGATAAAATAACCTTCTGTAAAGAGGAAGTGTTATTCAGACGCCTTTAATTTCGCGTCGTGAATTATTTCGTAACAGCCATCGGGACAGATAGTGGGAAGACCCTGATTTCCTCCATTTTGGTACAGGCACTTGGAGCTGATTATTGGAAGCCGGTACAAGCGGGTTTCCCGGCGGATACCCAAGAAGTCAAAGAACTCACTAATTCGAAGGATACCCGATTCTTCAATGAGCGGTACGTGCTCAACACACCTGCTTCTCCACATGCAGCTGCTAAAATTGATGGGGTAACGATTTCACTCAAAGATTTTCATCCACCCGTTTCCAATAGAGATTTGATAATCGAGGGAGCGGGAGGGTTAATGGTCCCTTTGAATGATGAAGAAGTCATCGTTGATATGGTGCCATTGGTTAGTGCAGAGATTATTCTGGTTTGCAACCTGTACTTAGGGAGTATCAATCATTCTTTATTGTCCATAGAGTTGCTAAAGCAACGCGGGTATCCGGTGAAAGGCATAGTTTTCAATGGTCCTTCCAATCCTGAAAGTGAGCGCATTATTTTAAAAAGATCCGGCTGGCCTTGTTTATTTAAAGTTGAACAACATGATCAGGTTACCCCGGCTTTAGTCGCTAAGTATGCGGAGGAAGTAAGAAAAACCTGGCATTAAAATATTACCCGATGAAAGATTGGTCTGTGCTGGATCGTGCCAATGTTTGGCATCCGTTTTCCCCATTAGCGGGGAATGAGCCTTTGTTTGTTTCTCATGCCAAAGGTTTGTACCTCTATACCGAAGATGGCCGTGAGATCATGGATGTGATCTCTTCCTGGTGGGTGAATATTCATGGTCATTCACATCCGAAAATCGCAAAAGCAATAGCCAGGCAAGCGGGTGAATTGGAACATGTGATTTTTGCAGGATTTACCCATAAACCTGCGATCAAGCTTTCTGAAACCCTGCTGGAATTGCTGCCAGACGATCAGTCCAAGGTATTTTACTCAGACAATGGCAGTACTGCCACGGAAGTAGCCATCAAGCTGGCTATTCAATACTGGTACAATCAGGGAACAGCCCGCAAGAAGATCATTGCGATAGAAGGTGCGTATCATGGTGACACGTTTGGGGCCATGTCGGTAGGAGATCGTACCTCAATCTTCAATGTCCCATTCACGGACTTCCTTTTTGATGTGGCATACTTGCCTTTCCCTGAAGGAAATGGGGAAAATACGCTGAAGGCAATGAAAGAGTTGGCTACGGAAGAAGTAGCGGCCTTCATTTTCGAACCGCTGGTACAAGGTGCGGGGGGTATGCGCATGTACACACCCGAAGTACTTGATCAGCTGATCCAAATGGCACAGGCGAAAGACATCATATGCATAGCTGATGAAGTCATGACTGGATTTGGAAGGACCGGAAAAACATTTGCTTGTGACTATGTTGAGCACAAGCCTGAGATTTACTGCTTGTCAAAAGGGATAACTGGCGGGTTTTTACCAATGGGCGTTACCACAGTTAACGAACGAATTGCTATGGCCTTTGATAGCACAGATAAAAGAAAGGCCTTCTTTCATGGGCATTCCTATACGGCCAACCCTATGGCTTGTGCTGCGGCTAATGCTAGCTGTAAGCTTCTATTGAAAAAGAAAACCCAGAAAGCCATTGATCGTATCTCAAAAGCACATTTGGATTTTGTGGCCGCTTTTAATCCTCCGGAAATAGTAGCCGACGTACGTTGTACTGGTACTATTCTAGCCGTGGAACTGAAGGCGGATGATCCGGGATACGTCAGTAATATCAAAGATCAGATCTACGAACACTTTTTAGGGAAAGAAATACTGTTAAGGCCGTTAGGGAACGTGATTTACTTGATTCCGCCTTATATCATGACCAGGGCAGAATTGGAGTTGGTATACGAAGCCATTAAGGAGTTTCTGGCTACCCTTTGAAATTGAGAGAGACCAGGGTGCCGTGACTTTCAGGAGAAAGATCAGCCTTATTTTGATAAGTGAGTTCACCTTTGAGTTGACGACTCAATAAGCGCAGTACTTTCGAACCTGTACCTTTTTTCTCAGGATCAGCGATCCCCGGTCCGTGATCTTCAATTTCAAGTATATAACCTTTGCCGTTTTTGTGGAAACGGATGGCATAGGGCTCTTCTCCGTATTTCAGTCCGTTAGTAATGATCTCATTGGTGATCATGCCAAGGGGCCCGGAGACACTCATATTGATGGGGACATTCTCAATTTCAGACGTGAATTCCCGATTGGCCAATAAGTTATGAGAGATATCTTCCAGGAAGGACTTGGATTCAATGGTGTCTTTGTTGTAGGAAAGTCGGTCCAGGTGGCGGTTTACTGTAGAAATGGCATCAATTCTATTTTGCGCAAAAGAGATGATCTCGTCGTTATTTTCCGTCTTTCCTTCGTTGAACCAGTTTTTGAGCAGCAGCAGGTTGTTCATGTAGCGATGCCTTGAATCCAGGAACATGGTTTCTAGTTTTTTAGCATACTTACTGCGGGTTCGATATTGCCAGAAGATGAACACCAGTGCACTGATTACCAGCGCAATGGAAATATACATAATGGTGATTTGCAGGTTATTATTGTCAATCTCCAACTGTTGATTGGCAATGGTGCTTTCCTGCTTGTCCATCTCATTTTGCGTACGTAGGATCTGATAGACCGCCTCAGAGCGATCGTTGAAGAGCTCTTGTTGGACTTTGATTTCCTCCTCTTTTACTTCCAGAGCTTCTTTGTAGCGACCGAAATGGTTGAGAACTCGGAATTTTTGAGAAAGGGCCTCGGAAATCTTATTCTTAAGTTCATAAGTTTTTGCCAAATGAATTGCACTATCAATTGTTAAGATACTTTTTGAAATGTCATCACTCAATTTAAAATACTCACTTTCATTTATGATCAAAGAAATTGATCCGGTTATATCGTTTCTTTCACCAAGGATTTTTCTGGATTTATCAAGGAACTCCTTAATTAAGTTCAGGTTTGGCCTTTGGAAAGTGTGGTATCGAGTAAGGGTCAATGTGATTTCTGAGAGTTCTGCATTATACTTTGAATTTATTGCCAAATCATATGCCTCTTTGAGATAATAATAACAGGAATCATTTCCTTGATCTAATAATGCATTTCCAATACCACTGAGTGATAATAATTTATTAGATAGGTCATCCCCTGATAAATCTAATGCTTCGCGGAAATATTTGACGGCATCGATATTTTTAAGTTCCTGTTCAATGTTAGCTAGCTTGAAAGCACTTTGCCATGACCAATAAGGATGTGGATTTCTCTTAAAATAGTCATACGCCACATTTGCTAAATGTAAAGCACTATCTAAAATACCTAGTTTTACGTATGCTGTTCCTTTTGATGCATAGGTTGTCATCAAATTAATTGAATCACCACTATTTTGATAAATTCGAATAGCCTCATTTTTCAGTGAAATAGATTGAATATGATTCCCTTTTTTCCCGAGAAGAAAAGATAGATTTTCGATAGACATTGCGAGATAGTTTTCATCTCCGGTCTTTTTTGCCTCAATATTTGCTAATGAATAATAATTCAAGGAACTATCAACCTTGCCGAGTCTTTCTAAACAGGCTGCTAAATATGTGTAATCAACAAAAGAGTTATTGGGATCAGCCAGTAGGTTTCTATCTATTAAATTCAAAAATATCGTTGAAGATTTTCTGAAATCATTGTTCAAATAGTAACTTTTACCAACAGTCTGAAGTGCTTCGTAATTGAAATCATAAGTTTCATTTTGTTCAAAAATATTTGCTATTTGCTCATAAGATTTTGATTTGAACAACTCAGGAATGAGATTATTGAAGTTATTCTCCGTGTCGGGTTCTTGCCATGTGGCGAATAGTATAGATAGAGTTAGATAAATCATTAATTAGACAATGGGAGTCCAAAATAATGAAAACCTAGATTATTAATCTAGGTTCTCAATAGTTGAATTTTATCCCCCTGTATTCGGAACTTTATTTTCCTTGTTGCAATCATCGGTATCACAAGCTCCGGTGGTAATCTCTATACTATCCTCTTTTGTGATGTCATTCATTGGATCTTCACAAGATACCAAAGTCACGAAAGCCAAAAGGACAAAAGCAATTACGTTAAGTTTAGCGCGTACCCCACCTGGTAGGATCGCAGCCCATAGTTGTTTGTTAAGCATTGTTGTTTAGTTGTTAAAATTTAGTTGTTGTGCTTGTTTGTTAATTTAGAAAATTCTTCTGAATTATCCAAATTTTTACTTATAAATATTCATGATATTTCATGATTCGTTGTTTCACTTATATATTCGTTCGAAAACGAAAAGGTAACCCTTCTTTTAAAAATTTCTTTTTTTAGTTGATTCGCTGTTCAAAAATCCGCACCAGCAAAGCATTATGCCGCTATTTGGGAATTGAAGCTGAAGTGTAAAATCCCTGGGATTCAATTCAGCAGCGCGAATGACGATTAAAGAAACTTATTGGATTTAATTCTTTTCATCTTTAGTTATTTGTTTTGTTCAGAGATCAGCATGTTTTGAAGTGCTAATCAGTATACAAATATACGGCAGCTTTAATTAAAAGGTTATAACTGGTTGATATTTAGGTGGTAAATTTTTCGTGTAAGCGCCTGAAATATGAGTTCGATCGGTATTAACTGACTGAAAAACAGTGTGATATGAAATTTGAAAAAATTTTCAAATTTAGACAAATCGAAACTTCGCCAGGAAGCCTTTTAGATAGGTTTTGCCTATTGGGTAATTGTCCTCCCCGATTTCAATGAATGAGTTTTCGAATCCATCAATCTTATTGACATTCACAATATAAGACTTATGTATTCGCACAAATTGTTTGAGACCGGCCATTTTGGATTCGACTTTTTTCAGGCTTTCGGATAACATGTACTTGCGCCTGTTAGCAATGATGCGGGTGTAACTTCCATCAGCTTCTATAATGTCTATATCACTGATGGCCATCCTGACAAACTTATTGGTATCCTGACGAACAAATATTCGGTCATTCATGAAGTAGCCATCAGTTTGCTCTTCGGGTTGCACATCGTTAGCATTGGCCAGCGCCAATTCAATGGCAATATTGAGGTCCTTGTCTCCAATCTGATTTTTAAAAAGGTACGCAGCAGGTTTTGAGCGTTTTGCCTGGCGAAAATGTAAATCGTCCTGAAAGGCAGTAAGGAAGATCAGCCCGATCTTTCTTTTCTTAAACTTCTTATTGATATGATTGGCCAGATCAATACCAGTCATTTTACCGGCCAGTTCTATGTCTAACAGTGCGAAATCCACTGACTCATAATGATCTGTGAGCCAATCCCTCGCTTCTTCCCCCGTAGTAAATGATTCGAGTACCTCATAGTCAAACTTTTCTAATGTTTCTATGACATCTTCTGCCAGGAGCAGATTATCCTCAACAACAATTACCGATGCTTTCACTGGGCTTAGATTTTACTCTAGTCTTCAAAGATATATAGAAATGAGTCCTGAATAGGCCCGGAAATGGTATTTCAGGAGACCAAACCGTTTTACCTTCATTGGCAAATTCGATACGTACATGAAGAAATTCGATACGTTCATGAAGTTCCTGTTTTAAAAACCAGCTATGCACGCCAACTTCGTAACTGTTGTCATTGATCACTGAGCTAGTCAATCGCAACTCGGTCTTTACATTTTGATTTCGATTGCTTTAGCAATCAACCCACTGGAAGAAAAGGTCGCGGGTTTGGATGTAACATTGCTTCTGAAACAACGCCTCTTATTTCGCTTAACCATGTCTACTCAACCGTTCCGGTTTTTGGGAGCGTCTTACATTAGAACGAACTAAAGATTTGGGCCCGCGTATCTTCGATTCCTCCAAAACAAGTAGACAAAACATCATTGTCAAAACAAACTAAGTAGTTCACTCCAACAGACGATTCCTGGCACCCTTCTCAAAACACTTGAGAAGGGTTGTTAAGGAATATTTATGCTTTTCTTACCGCCCAGTCATGTTTATGTTAAGCTTGATTTCTGGGCATTTAATTGACAGTAGACGCTGTTTTCTTTGTTGTATAAGAATTTTCAGCAGCTATGAAATTACCAGCATTAATTGTTCTACTCATCATGCTTGTTCTGGTCAATTCAGCATATTCCGGTTCAGGGCAAGATATGATCGTTACACTTTCAGATACCCTTTACGGAGACGTACAAGTGGACCTGGTAACTAACCAAATTCGATTGCGCAACGAAAAAAATTATCAATATTTATCCGCGTCTCAGGTAAAATGGATCATAAAACTTGATCGTAGTTATTGTATTGCTGCGTTCGGTGAGGAGTCCAAATTTCTCATTTTCGAAGTGCTTAGCTCCGGCTCAAAGCCTCTTTTGTATCGGGAAGGGGTGAAGTTTAACCCCTACGATGAGGAAACTTTCCCTCCTTATTTTGTCCTTGAAGATCGCTCTGCGTATTCCGTATCCTCTAAAAAGGATGTGCTATCTGTCTTTGGTCAAAGTGAGAAAAAGATCAGGGATTTTGTAAAAAATCGTGGACTTTCTTTTTCCAGCAAGGAAGATCTGTCGCTGATCTTCGATTATTACAATGAGACGGATTAAAAAGTTGTGCTAGATATGCCGAGAAGCTTACAAATGCTTGCTTTTAAAGACGAGCATCTTTTCTCGTGACATATCTTCCATCGAATACTTAATGCCACCCATGCCAAGTCCGGAAGCGTCTCGACCTCCAAATGGCATCCAGTCTACTCGAAATGCAGTGTGATCATTGATCATTACCGCGGCAGCGTTGAGTTTGTGCCCGATATCCAGCGCCCTATCAAGATCTTTGGTGAATACAGATGCCTGAAAAGCGAAGGGGAGAGCGTTCGCTTGCTGAATGGCTTTTTTCTGATCTTCGTAACTATAAACACAGACTACAGGTCCGAAAATCTCTTCTTTGGATACTTTGCTTTCCTCCGAGGGGTTTAACAGTACAGTAGGTTCGTATAAGGTTTCCGATATTTTTTTGCCACCGCAAAGCAATTGAGCACCTTCTTTAAGGGCTTCCTGAACCCATTGATCAACCCGATCCACTTCTCTAGGCAGAATAAGCGGGCCACATTCCGTTTTTGGGTCTCGAGGATCTCCTACTACTAATTCTTTCGCAGCTGCTGCCATTTTTTCGGCTAAATCATTGGCGATAGAATGATGAACAAAAACCCTTTGAACGGAGACGCAAACCTGACCACTGTGGTAGAAACCTCCTTTCATTAAAGGCGGAATGATCTCATCCAGATCTGCACTTTCGTCAATGATGGCCGGTGCTGCTCCGCCATGTTCCAGCGCACATCGTGCACCTGCTGAGAGTTTGGATCGCAAAAACCATCCAACACGAGCGGACCCGATGAAAGAGAAAAAGTTAACACGATCGTCCGTGACCAATTGCTCCGAATTCTCATTATTAGTGATCAAATATTCACACCACCCTTCCGGCAATCCAGCCTCTTTCAATAACTCGACAAACTTGATACATGACCTGGGGGTGGTGAGTGCGGGCTTGACGATCACCGGTGTACCGACTGCTATGGCAGGGACGGTTTGATGAACGATCAGGTTTAGTGGGTGATTGAAAGCGCTAACTGATGCTACCACACCAATGGGCTCCTTTCTCGTGAAAGCCATTCGATTAGCTGAAGAGGCAGTGTGGCCCATCGGAATTTCGCTTCCGGCGAAGTGACTCATTTCTTCAATGGCGATTTTGATGCCATTGATGGCTCTTTCAACTTCCACAAACGAGTCTACATAAGGTTTCCCACCCTCTTCTGCAGCCAACAACGTCAATTCCTCTTTCTGAGCTTCCATTAAGGCCATGGTTCGCTCCAGAATTGCGACGCGTTCATACTTTGGGATCCATTTGGTTCGGTCAACGAAGTGATTGTGAGCATTAGCGAGGGCAGCTTCTACATCGGTGCCATTGTGCATCGGGATTTCATCAATGACGCTTAGGTCGAAAGGGGCGTTTACGGTCAATGTACTCATGGGATGTCTATTTTTCGTTCTGCTCTTTTAGGCCTTTGATCAGTATCTGGTGGTTGAGGGAGTAATCCACGGGGAGGTCGATGACGTGTACACCTGGTTCGTTGAGGCATGTTCCGAGTGTTGTGGTGAAGTCATCATTGTCAGCAATTCGATAACCCTTCGCTCCATAAGCTTCTGCGTATTTTACGAAATCAGGATTATTGAAATCGAGTCCGTAATTCGCAAAATCCATTCCTTCTTGTTTCCATTTGATCATACCATAGGCGCTATCATTCAGGATGATCACGATCAAATCCATGTTAAGCCTGACGGCTGTTTCCAGTTCCTGAGAGTTCATCATAAATCCGCCATCGCCGCAGATAGCAACCACTTTCCGATCAGGATAAGTAATTTTTGCACCCATTCCGGAAGGAAGTCCGGCGCCCATAGTAGCCAGGGCATTATCCAATAGTACGGTATTAGGTTCGTACGCTTTATAGTTCCTCGCAAACCAGATTTTGTAGACACCATTGTCCAGTGTCAGGATGCCGTCACTAGGCATGAGCTTGCGTATTTCATTGACCGCTCGTTGAGGGAGCATTGGGAATCGCTTATCCTCGAAATATTTAGTGATATGACTTTCCACATCATCTCTCACCGCACTAAACGTGTCGTGTTGCCAGTGATTTTGAGGTTCAATACGTTCAGTGAGGTACTCGATGCTGCCCGCAATGTCTCCAACTACTTCCACTTGCGGGAAGTAGACCTGGTCTACTTCTGCTGAAAAATAATTGACATGCACCACGTTGCAACCATCTTCGTGCATGAAGAAGGGGGGTTTTTCAATTACATCGTGCCCAATGTTGAGGATGAGATCTGCCTGGTCAATGGCTTTATGTAAGTAATCATTGTCAGAAAGCGCGGCTGTTCCCAAAAACTGTGGATGCCTCTCGTCTACGACGCCTTTACCCATTTGGGTATTGAAGAAAAACATACCTGTCTTGTCCAGAAAATCAGTCATGGCCTTTCTTGTGCGGTTACGATTGGCGCTGGCACCAAGAAGGATCAACGGTCTTCTTGCTAACTGGATCATTTCTATGGCGGCATCCAGGGCTTTGCTGTCTGCGAGAGGTCTTCTCACATAACTTTTGCGGAAAACCATGTCATCACACTCTTCTGCTGCAATGTCTTCCGGAAGTTCGATGTGTACAGCTCCAGGGCGTTCCTCAGCACTGATACGGAAAGCTTCCCTAACGATTGAGGGGATGGTGTTGCCATTGACGATTTGCCGCGTATACTTTGTGAGGGGCTTCATCATATCCACTATGTCCACAATCTGGAAACGCCCTTGCTTACTTTTCTTGATAGGTTTTTGGCCAGTGATCATGAGTAGCGGCATGCCACCCAGTTGCGCATATGCAGCAGCAGTTACGAAGTTGGTGGCTCCTGGTCCAAGTGTGGAAAGACAAACACCAGGTTTGCCAGTAAGCCGGCCATAAGTCGCTGCCATAAATGCAGCACCTTGTTCATGGCGTGTTAGTATTAGTTTGATCTTAGAATGTCGTAACGATTCGAGAAAATCTAAGTTTTCTTCACCAGGAATCCCGAAAATGTACTCTACTTCCTCGGCTTCAAGGCACTTTATGAACAAGTCGGAGGCTTTCATCAAAAATTGGGTCTTTTTTGATCAAGTTAAGGCAATCATGCAGATGATGTGGAATCTGTCGAAAAAAATTAGCGGAAAGGGCGGTTTTCTGTCTGGGAAGGGACAGGTTTCACGAATCGCAGATTCGAGGATATATGGTTCGGCATTGCAAATGCCGAACGGTCATCAGGTTAAATCGCACCTTTCAGCTTGATTTATAATCGAGCAACTCGGGCAAAGGTGAATGATTACGTAAAAACAAGAGGGTCAGGTGCTGATTGTTGGTAGGTTGTTATAAGTTTAGGTGCCTTAAAAAAAGCAACCCAACTTCTATTCAACTAAATCATGAATTTCATCCGAAAACAACTTTTACTTACATTGATTTTTTTTGTCGCTTGTAAAAGTGAAGAGCCGGGTCCTACTTCTTTAATTTTGGGAGAATGGACATTCATTGAAACATCGACTGAAATCGTGTCAGAGAACCCTGATAATATCACTGTTCAAGTTCCCAATCCATCTGATTTGACCTGGACTTTTCTTGTGACAGATTCGGTTTTGATCACTCAGAACGGCATTTCATACAAAGAGCAGTATGATTATGATGCAGCCTTAATGACCTTGAAAATCAGTGATTCAGTTTATGATGTTTTGGAGTTAAGACAAGATTCTCTGAAGT
The DNA here is from genome assembly GCA_965229785.1 of Cyclobacteriaceae bacterium. Taxonomy (GTDB): domain Bacteria; phylum Bacteroidota; class Bacteroidia; order Cytophagales; family Cyclobacteriaceae; genus JAWPMT01. The sequence continues at coordinate 4,268,619 of CBDDJS010000001.1, read as the reverse complement.
TAAGAATACTAACTCAAGTAGCCCCTTTTTCGGCAGTAACTATCGATTTTTACATTTATTACTCACTATTAAGGCAGTAATTTGAAGAATCAGGTTATTCGGAAATTTTAGTATGAATTCCCTTCTCAATTCTTTCGATAACCTTGGTATTGTACTTTAAGTATATATCCCAAGCACATTTGTCACTTGATGTTCCACCCGAACTAAAATCTTGCCTGGAACTTTTGGGCAATAAAAAAACCGATAAGATCTCAAACTTCAGAATGGAAGAGACCTTACAGGTTTTAATTAGATTTTTTATGCTGTCGGATCAGATATCGGTATTCAGATCGAATTTTTCGAGATAATCCGCTACTCTTCTGACAAACATGCCACCTAATGCACCATCTACCACTCGATGATCATAGCTGTGTGATAAGAACATTTTGTGTCGAATACCGATGAAGTCACCTTCTGGTGTCTCAACTACGGCAGGCTTTTTCTGAATGGCGCCCAGGGCAAGAATGCCCACTTGTGGCTGCATGATGATAGGTGTACCCATCACATTGCCGAAGGAACCAACATTAGAGACTGTATAAGTTCCGCCAGACAATTCATCCGGTTTCAATTTGTTTTCTCTCGCTCTCCTTGCAAGATCATTCACTCGTTTGGTCAGTCCCAGAATATTCAACTGATCCGCATGGTGAATTACAGGAACGATCAGGTTTCCGGTAGGTAACGCTACTGCCATGCCAATATTGATCGCCGCTTTCCTTACAATATTGTTGCCATCTACCTGTACGTTGATCATGGGGTAATCTTTGATGGCTCTGACCACTGCCTCGATCATGATCGGTGTAAATGTGAGGGCTTCTCCATCTCGTTCTTTAACCAGATTTTTCTTCTGATTTCTCCACTTGACCAGGTTGGTAACGTCTGCCTCTACAAATGACGTCACGTGAGGTGAAATGGCTTTAGAAGCGACCATTCGCTCTGCGATCATTTTGCGCATGCGGTCCATTTCGATGATCTCGTCCTGCCCGTCGATCACAGCTGGAACTGGTTCGATCTTTCTTTCAACGGCAGGAGCGGAAGATCCATTCGATTTTGTGGGAGTCGCCACAGGAGCGGGAGCAGCAACGTTGCCTTTCTTTCTGGTATCGATATAAGAAAGCATGTCGTGTTTCGTAACTCGACCGTCCTTTCCGGTTCCGGCAATGGATTCCAACTCTAACAAAGAGATGCTCTCTTCTTTGGCCATGTTTCGGACCAGAGGTGAATAGAATCGGCCAGATGCGGAAGAAGCCGGGATGTGCTCCGCAGCCGCACTGTGTTCAGCAATGGCTTGATTCAAAAGGGTGGAAGCGGCTTCAACAGTGGAAGTTTCCGGTGCCGGACTATCAGCCACTTCTTCTGCAGCTACTTCTCCATCTGTTTCAATGATGGCAATGGGTTTGCCTACCTGAATAACATCTCCTTCCTGAGCGAGGATTTCTTTGATGGTACCTGCATGGGTTGAAGGAATCTCTGTATCTACTTTATCCGTAGCAACTTCCAGAATGGCCTCATCTTCTTCCACGGTTTCTCCCTGAGATTTTAACCAGGATAAGACAGTGCCTTCCATTACACTTTCGCCCATTTTAGGCATTAACAATTCGATCGTAGCCATAGATTATTCGCTCTTATATCATTTTTGGGTGTTACAAAGATACAATATTTTGTATTTCAGTTATTGAAATTCATTCTAAATAGGTTCATCGCTGACATCACTCCGAACTTGATGTTCATTTCGCGGTTTCGCGTGAATTGTACCTTCCTGGCGATGGTTTTGTTTTTGTCCGAATACGCCATCCAAATGGTACCAACGGGTTTTTCGGGTGTGGCTCCTCCTGGTCCCGCGATCCCACTTGTCGCCAGACCAACCTCTGTCTTTAAGAGTCTTCGCACATTTTCAGCCATTTGACAAACCACTTCCTCACTTACGGCTCCATGCGCTTCAATGACTTTTGGGTCCACTTGAAGTTGGTCAATTTTGACCTGATTGTCGTAAGCGACCACACTGCCTTTGAAATAAGCAGAACTACCAGGTACGCTGGTGAACGCGGCTGCAATCTGACCACCGGTACAACTTTCGGCCGTAGCGATAGTGGCATTTTTCGCTTTGAGTTTATCGCCAAGTACCTGTTCCAATTCGTCTTTATCAAAACCAAATACATGCTTCGAGATCAATGGAAGCAGTCGCTTAATTTGATCTTCCGTTTCTTTCTCAAGGATATCAAGGTCCGTTCCTGTGCTGGTAATCCTTAATTTGACTTGTCCAAATGTTGGTAAATACGCTAATTTCTGATGGGAAGGCAGGTTGTCTTCCCAGTCTTTGATTTGCTCGGCAAGCGTGGATTCGGGTACACCAATGGTTTTTACTATGCGATGATGGATCACCTCTTTTGTGAATTTTTCACGAAGCATAGGCAGCAGGTTACGTTCCATCATTTGTTTCATTTCATATGGAACACCCGGCATAGAAATGAATATTTTATTCCGTTCTTCAAACCACATACCCGGAGCCGTTCCTACGTGGTTAGTGATTTTCAGGCAGTTAGTGGGTAGGTCAGCTTGTTGTTCATTCATTACTGACATTTTTCGACCCGCACGAAAAAATAGATCTTTGATTTCCTGTAGTGCTTCTTCATCTCTAACCATACCGACACCAAAATATTTTGCCAGCGTGGGTTTGGTTAGATCGTCATTGGTTGGCCCCAGGCCTCCGGTGATCAGGATCACATCTGCACGAGTTTCAGCCTCACGAAGAGAAGCAAGAATATGTTCCTCTGTATCGCCAATGGTTGTTTTCTGATAGACTTTGATGTTGATCTCATCGAGCGCTCCACTCATCCAATGGCTGTTGGTATCCAGTGTTTGTCCGTAGAGAATTTCATCTCCTATTGTGATTATTTCCGCTTTAATGGGCATGTGTATGTCGATGAATTTTGGTGGTAGCAAGCTGCAAATCAAACAATAAACTGATAGTCTGATCCCCGAGTTTCGTTATTTCAAAAAATCTGGTGTGAAATCGCAATACCGAAAGGGTAGAATTGTGTTACCAATATTGGTTATCTTGCGCATGGTTTCACGATACCAACATCGCTGGCATGTTAACTGAAATACAAGAGAAAAAGCTTACTCATTACTTTAACGTATTGGATTTTGATAGCAATAAGCTCATCGAGAAAGACGATTTTACTGCTATAGGAGAGAATCTTTGTATCCTTTGGGGATTTAAACCCGGTTCAGACCGATACAACGAGTACATTACAAAGTGTGAAAACCTTTGGGTGAGTTTCCGTCAATTCATCAATCAGGAGATCGAGGAAAGTGCGAGTCTGCAGGAATGGCTTGAATTTGGAGACAAGGGTATTGTGAATGGTAGCGACGAACTGTATGAAAAACATGTTAACCAGTTCGTGAAAGATATTTTTGATGTATTTGACGCTAATGGAGATGGCTTCATTTCCCTGGACGAATACATTGATCTGTTTATGGCATACCGCATTGAAATCAGGTATTCTGCCAAAAGTTTCACAAAAATCGACCTGAATAAAGACGACCTCATCAGTAAGGAAGAATTATTAAGCGCCGTTAGGGAATTCTATAGAAGTAATGATAAGGATGCCCCGGGAAACTGGCTATTTGGTTTCTGGGATGGCGCCATGTGGTAACTTCCATCAGTCAATTCCTCCATCATCGAAGATTTCTCTCAATACCGGTAAGACGCTCGTCGAAGAGAGCCCAGATCTCATTTTGGGATGATAAAGCACCTTGATTAAATCTCGGTCTATTTCTTCATATTCAGTGACAGTAGTCCATTCTTGCTGGAAAATACTATCAGGATACCGTCCTGAATCTCTGGCTAACCCCACAGATTGCGTCAATTCTTCTCGTAGCAGATGGAGTTGTGCTTCCCCATTTGGCCTTTCAGTATCCACATACATATGCCCTCTGAAAAGATTTTGGTCATCGTTCCACCAAATGCTAAAAAGCCCCCAATTACTTTCAATAAGGTCCGTTAGAGATGGGAACCTTCTTTGATATTCCCGATAGGAGCCAATGAATATGTAGTAGTTGGATTGCAATGTGTCCTCAACAAGCATCATTTCAAAGCCATCAGTTGCTAGCCCATTGATTTCGCTGATGATTTGGTCTAGTTCTGTTAAATGGTTTTGAGTAGGTTCCCCACCTACGAAAATTCGCATCGGTTGGATCCATTTTCGGGTGATTCTCGAGGAATTACCAAATTCAAAACCCAGGGCAATTTCACGGAAGTATTGAGCGACATCTCGTTCGTAACCGGAAAAATCCTCCAGTTCATCAATGAATAGATTAGAGGGGGCAGGATCTTCCTCGTCTCGGGAACATGCCGCAATTAGTAAGGCGAGAACGATGAGTTTGGTCAGGTTAAGCAGTGCCTTCATGTTGGATTTGTTAACAATTCTAGTGCCAAACTAGCCAATTTCTACAGGATCCAAATGATTTTTCCCTTAAGACATTGATCCTTCTATATTTGCGTCCTCATTCTTCTGAGCCATGAAAAAAGACTTCAAAAGACATACCATCACTGCAGCGCTCCCTTATGCCAACGGCCCCATTCATATCGGGCACATGGCGGGTGTATATGTTCCTGCAGATACATATGTGCGATACTTACGTCTCAAAGGCGAAGATGTGGCATTTGTATGCGGTTCGGATGAGCATGGTGTAGCGATCACACTTCGGGCAAGAAAAGAAGGAATTACGCCCCAGCAAGTAGTGGATCGATATCATAAGCAGATCAAAGATTCTTTTGATGCGTTTGGTATTTCATTCGACATCTATTCCAGGACGTCATCGAAAGTACACCATGAGACGGCTGCAGACTTTTTCAAAGATTTATATGAAAAAGGAACCTTTGTCGAGGAGGCTTCCGAACAGTTCTTTGATGAAAGTGCTCAGCAATTTTTGGCGGATAGGTACATTAAAGGCACATGCCCCACATGCGGGTTTCCGGACGCTTATGGTGATCAATGCGAGAATTGTGGCTCGACCCTAAGTCCGAATGAGCTGATCAATCCGAAATCCATGCTTAGTGGAGAAGCTCCGGTAAAAAAGTCTACCAGGCATTGGTCGTTTCCGTTGGACCAATACGAGGGTTGGTTAAAAGAATGGATACTTGAAGGACATAAAGAATGGAAATCCAATGTGTACGGACAGTGTAAGAGTTGGATTGATGGTGGGTTAAGACCCAGACCAATGACCCGCGACCTGGATTGGGGAATCCCCGTTCCGGTTGAAGGTGCAGAAGGGAAAGTGCTTTATGTATGGTTTGATGCTCCCATTGGCTACATCTCTGCTACCAAAGAGTGGGCCGAAGAGCAAGGTAAAAACTGGGAGCACTACTGGAAAGACAAAGACACCCGGTTGCTTCATTTCATTGGGAAAGACAACATTGTTTTCCATTGTATTATTTTTCCTGCTATCCTCAAAGCGCAAGGCAGTTATGTGTTGCCTGAAAATGTGCCGGCGAATGAATTCCTGAACCTGGAAAGCAATAAGATTTCTACCTCCAGAAATTGGGCGGTTTGGCTGCATGAGTATTTGGGAGAGTTTCCCGGTAAGCAAGATGTTCTGCGTTATGTATTGACCGCCAATGCGCCCGAAACCAGGGATAATGACTTCACCTGGAAAGAGTATCAATCCAGAAATAATAGTGAACTGGTCGCTATCCTTGGGAATTTTGTGAATCGGGCGATTGTATTGACACATAAATTTTTTGACGGGAAAGTGCCTGCCATCGGAGACATTCAACCGATCGATGAGGAAGCATTGCAATCCATAAAAGAATACCCTTCAAAAATTGGAGAGAGCCTGGACGCTTTCCGCTTTCGCGAAGCCCTTTCATTGATGATGGAAGTGGCTCGCACCGGAAATAAATACCTGGCGGATACAGAACCCTGGAAGTTGATCAAGACCGATAAGACACGTGTGAGTACCATCATGCACGTGGCGCTGCAGATTGTGGCCAATATTTCGGTAGTGGCAGAACCCTTTTTACCTGCGACATCCGAGAAAATACGCTCTATGCTTGGCATTTCACCACTCGCGTGGAAAGATGCAGGAAGAAAGGATTTGCTATTGGAAGGGCAAAGCATCGAGAAAGCGCAATTGTTGTTTGAAAAGATTGAAGATTCAACTGTTGAAAAACAAGTTCAAAAATTAATGGACACGAAAGAACAAAACGAGAAAGAAGCCGCCGGAGTAAGCGTAGCTCCCGTAAAAGACGAGATTACCTATGACGACTTCATGAAAATGGACATCCGTGTAGGTAAAATCCTGGAAGCGGAAAAAGTGCCTAAATCGAACAAGTTACTCAAATTCAAAGTGGACACGGGTATTGATCAGCGTACGATACTGAGTGGTGTGGCCAAACATTTTACTCCCGAAGAAATGATTGGTAAGAAAGTGACCGTTTTGGTGAACCTTGCTCCAAGAAAGATCATGGGGGTAGAATCTCAGGGAATGTTGCTCTTTGCAGAGAATGAGGATGGTTCGCTAAAAGCCGTAGCACCGGATTCCGATGCCGAAAACGGGGCGGGAATCAGCTAAGCTGTTACAGATACGACATTTGGACAGTTCATTAGTTGAAGCCGAAACTGGATTAATGTCTATGGGGTTTACCCCTGAAATATCACATAAATGAAATACCTGACTCTACTATTTGTGGCTTTGGTTGTCGCAGCATGTGGCACCGCCGAGAAATCTACATCCAAAGAGGAACCACCCTACACAAAAGCTAAACCAAAAGCCGATTGGGTGGCCAAAAGGGTAGCAGCTGCAGAGACCAGACTCCAAAGCTCAGAGGCAGGCAGGTTGGTATGGAATGCGATTGAGTATCATGGAGGGTTGACCAACTGGTGGAGTAATGGTCCATTGTACTTTCGGTTCAACTACCGACCAAAGCCAGGGACTGGACAATACCGGGACACTTATGAAACCGCCGATTACTGGAGATCCATTACCCGACATCAGCGAGTTGAAAATACGGTCGTAGAATATGGTTGGGATGGAGAACAGGCATGGTATTCCCCGGATACGGCGACTATTCCTTACAATACACGATTTTGGGCGCTTACTCCCTATTACTTTGCAGGTATGCCTTTTTTGTTTGCCGATGAAGGAGTCAATCTAGCATTGGAGGCGCCTGCGGAATATGAAGGAGAGACCTATCATATAGTCCGGGTGACCTTTGGCGATGGCGTGGGGGATGCACCTGATGATTTCTACGTGCTTTACATTGATCAGGAAACTTACCGGCTCGCTGCGATCCGATATGTGGTTTCCTACCCAGGTTATTTTCCTAACGGAGGACATACACAGGAAAAACTGATGACCTACGAAGGTGAACAAAAAGTGAACGGAATCATTTTCCCGCAAAAACACCGAACCTTCATGTGGGAGGCTGATGGTTCTATCGGAAAATACGTCACCGATATTACTTTGTCCGATTTGGAGTTTCGTCCTGAAACTGAACAATCTTACTTTGAGATTCCAGAGGAGGCTTATGTCTTTTCTGGTTTACTGGAGTGATTTCCTGAAAATTTTAGTTTCAAGGCAATTTGGAACGTTTTTTGCGTTTTGAATAGGTAAAGTTGTTGCATTCGTCCCCCGGATGAATGATTTATTTTTTACCTAACCATTACAGCATGTCAACTAAAACAATTCAATTTGCCTTGTGTTTGTCCCTTATTTTCTTCTCGAGCAGTCTTGTTGCTCAAAGCCGTTTCCAGATAGGATTGGGCCTTGTTGATGACGTGACTTTCCTCGACGGAGTTAATCAGGTAGTCGTTGGAGATTCCCTGTTTTTCACCAATGGCCCTGACGGGGAAAGTCATAGTTTCTCTAGTGATCCGCGTTTGAGTGGATTCCTTAAGTGGTCCTTTATCCGTATTAAATCTTTCGATCTGAGCATATCGGCGGTTTACTCGAAGAAATATACCAATGTTACCCTGTGGCGCACTTCAGAGTTTGAGACTTTTGATGGTCAGACTACATACAACGATTTCACCATATTTCAGGTTCGAAACGCTTTGTTTATACCTGTCCAGATCGGATTCAAACCATTCGAGTATTTAAGTGATATTGAAAACTTTAAGCCACTTACGGAATTCAAAGTAAGCGTGGGAGGGGGACCTGTTTTCTCGGATAATGCGTTGAGCCCGGGGGATAGGAATGAGTTTAGTCCGGGGCTTTTAAATCAACGCATCGACCCACTATTTACGGAGTTCATGCATCAATTCGTTCATCAGAACCAACGTATCGTAACTTTCGATTATTCCGTGGCTCTGGAAACAGAGATCATTTGGGGACTGGGTTTACAAGCCATGTGGAGCGGAAGTGTGGGAACGGTTTCTAAACCGATCCGAGTCATTGGGTATCACGGAGAAATTCCTTTAAAGAGGCGGTCTATGCAATTTTTCCTGACGTATTCTTTCGATTTTTAATCGAAATCCTTGAGGTGTTCCGAGATTTGCCAGCTTCCTGTCCAGCATGCCTGAAAATTGAATCCACCCGTTAATGCGTCAATATTGATGACCTCACCCGCGAGGTAAAGTCCAGGGAACCGTTTGGCTTCCATGGTGGTGAGGTCCACTTCACTAAGGGCAACGCCACCGCAGGTCACGAACTCTTCTTTGAAAGTGCTTTTTCCCTTGACGGAAAAACGAGCCTGAGTCAGTTCTTCTGTGATTTTATTGAGGTCCTTTTTATTGAGGTCCGACAATTTCTTGGTGTCTGGAATTTCAGCGACTTCCAACAATTGCTTGAAATAGCGATTGGGACAGTTGTCCACATGAAGATTACCCACCTGCCGATTTCCACTGGACATTTGTTGTTCTTTCAGCCAATTGCGGAACTCCTCGGCAGAACGATCAATCAAATTAGCGATCACCTCAAACTGATATTGTTTTTCCGCTAGCAGTTCGGCTCCCCAGGCAGACAATTTGAGTACGGCGGGACCACTTAAACCCCAATGAGTGATAAGTAGGGGGCCTGATTCCTGGAGTTTCGTGGTGGAAATCTTTAGGGAAGCATTTGGAAAAGTGAGCCCTTGCAATCCTTGAATTCTGGGGTCTTTGATGTTGAAAGTGAACAGCGAAGGAACACGTGGGAGGGTTTTCAAGCCAAGGTTTTCCAGGACGCCCCACATTTGTTCGGATGCACCGGAGGTGATGATCAATTTGTCGAAAGAAAAATGTTGACCTTGAGTGGTTACTTTCCAATGCTGGAGTTTTTCAATATGTGTCACTCCATATCCTTTATGAATCGCGATGTTGTGCTTCTGAGCGTGTCGCAAGAAACAATCTATAATGGTTTGGGAGGTGTTGCTTAACGGAAATACGCGCTGATCTTCTTCCTTTTGGGTTGGGACACCTCGTTGGTCCAACCATTCACGCATTTCGGAAGTACCAAAGGTTTTGAAGGGCTTGTAGAGTTTTTTACCCCCTCTGGGATAAAATGGGGTTAATTCTGCAGGTTGGCTTCGCCCATTTGTCACATTGCAGCGTCCACCACCCGAAACTTTTACTTTGGCCAGTACTTTGTTAGATTTTTCAAGGATCGTGATCCGAACCCCCGGACATTTTTCTGCAATGTTGATTGCGGCAAAAAAACCAGCTGCTCCACCACCGATGATGCCGACTTTCATGGCTTAATATGATAAAGAACATGTGGCCTCAAAGGGCTTCCTTCCTCTACCTTAGGATGTTCAAAAGTGCCTGTTTTAGTCATTCCAATTTTTCTCATCACACCTTCTGATCGTTGATTGGTAAGTGTCGTAAATGACCAGATCTCGGGGATGTTTTTTTCTTCAAAGGCAAATTTCAGGACGGCTTTAGCACCCTCTGTGGCGTACCCCTTACCCCAATGATCAAATCCAAGTCGCCACCCGATTTCTACTCCAGGAGCAAAGTCCACTTTAAAATTGAATTGCTTGATGCCAATGAATCCAATGAAATCCTGAGAATTGATTGCCTGGACAGCAAAAAAACAGTAACCTAGTTCTTCCTGAGAAAGTTGCTGGATTTCGATGAATTTCCGGGTAACATCAGTGGATTGCGTACTGGGAAAATATTCCATGACCCTTTCATCGGCATTGATCTGGCTCATGACATCCAGATCATCTAAGGTCCAGGGACGTAAACCCAGTCGAGGGGTTTTGATGATAAAATCAGCCATTGTGAAAATTCATTGCTCGTTCAATTCCAATAGCCGTAAAGGCCAATGTCGCTTCAATGGCCCGGTCCATGTGGGTAACCAGGTCATTCATTTCTTCATTGGAGAATTCACTAAGAACATAGTCAACCTGATGACCGGAGTGGAAATTGTCCCCGACACCAAAGCGTAACCTGGGATAATCCTGACCACCAATCAGGCTTTCAATGTTCTTAAGTCCATTATGGCCACCTGCAGAGCCTTTTTTGCGCATGCGCAGTTTGCCAAAAGGCAGGGCAATATCGTCAGTGATGATCAATACATTTTCTTTTGGGATCTTCAATTCCTTCATCCAATAATTCACGGCCTTGCCACTAAGGTTCATGAAGGTGGTGGGTTTGATCAGGTGAAGTGTTCTGCCCTTGTGTTTTATTTCCGATTTGAAGCTAAGTCTGGCCTGTTCAAATTTTGCTCCCTGTTCGTCCGCCATGCGATCTAGTACAAGGAATCCAATGTTGTGTCGCGTGAGCTCGTATTCCGCCCCTATGTTACCCAGCCCAGCAATTAAGTATTTCACAGTGTTGATTTATGGTCGCTACAAAATAAAAAAGTCCCATCGAAACGGGACTTTTAAGTTAAGATTTATCGTTCGCTTATTCAGCTGACTCTTCTTCCTCTTCTCCTTCAGCTTCGCCTGTTTTACCACGCATTGCTCTAGGTACTTCAACAGAACAGATGGTTACAAGGTCACTGTTCAGAATCTCGTATTCTCCTGCTTCCAGGGCTCCGATTTTGACAGTTTTACCAAGTTGAAGTTTAGAAATGTCTACATCGATGAATTCGGGCATGTTAGCAGGCAAGGCCTTCACTTTTGCGTGCGTTAATTTCATGATCAATTTACCCCCGCTCTGAACACCAGGTGCATTACCTACGGTTCTCAGTGGAATATCCATCGTAACAGGCTTGTCATCGAACAATTCAAGAAAATCCGCGTGAAGAATAATCTCACTAACCGGATGAAATTGAATGTCTTGTAATACTGCTCTGGTTTTGTGTCCCTCGATATTGAGGTCTACGAACCTGGCCTCAGGTGTGTAAACAATATCCCGGAAAAGGATCATTGGGGAGTGGAAATGGATTTGCTCTTTTCCACCATAAAGTACACTAGGTACGCTTCCTTCGGCTCGCAGTTTCTTAGATTCTGACTTGCCGAGATTTGCTCTGTTATACCCTATAATCTCAACAGTTTTCATATAGTTATAAATTAAATTAAGTTCTATTTATTGTCAGAGATGAACAGCGTACTGACAGATTCGTGGTTGTTGATTCGCTGAATTGCTTTAGCAAACAAATCCGCCACGGTCAATACTTTGATCTTATCTGATTTACGTTTCATTGGAATCGTATCAGTGATGATCACTTCCTCCAATACTGATTTTTCAATGTTTTCGTATGCCTTACCAGAGAGTACTCCATGAGTACAAACAGCTCTGACAGAGATGGCTCCTTTATCTTTCAAAATGCCAGCAGCCTTACAGATTGTTCCGGCGGTATCGATCATGTCATCCACCAGCACCACATTGGCGTCGGTAACGTCTCCAATCACTTGCATCGATGCGATCTCGTTGGCTCTTTTTCGATGCTTATCGCAGATGACCATGTCCGCCTTGAAATATTTAGCGTAAGTACGTGCCCGAGCACTTCCCCCCACATCCGGAGAAGCAATGATCAAGTTCTCCAAATTGAGCGACTTCAGGTACGGTACAAAAATGGCTGCCGCGTCAAGGTGATCTACCGGAAAATCGAAGAATCCCTGGATCTGGCCCGCATGTAGATCACAGGTCATGATACGGTGAGCTCCGGCTGCAGACAGAAGGTTGGCAACCAGCTTTGCGGCGATCGCAACTCTGGGTTTATCTTTTCGGTCTTGGCGGGCGTAACCATAGTAAGGTACTACTACTGTGATGGAAGCAGCACTGGCTCTTTTGGCCGCATCGATCATCAGGAGAAGTTCCATGATGTTTTCCGCAGGTGGTACAGTAGACTGGATCAGGAAGACTTTGCACCCCCTGATGCTTTCATCAAAATAGAAGTTGATTTCCCCATCGCTGAAAGTTTGAGAAACGCACTTTCCCAGGGGTTTTCCGTAGAATTGGGCTATTTTTTCAGCGAGCTCGGAAGTGCCATTTCCGGCGAAAATCTTTACTGTAGACATGGGGTTCAAAAACAAATAATCCCGATCAAATTTTTGCTGACCGGGATTGCTGTTGGTCTACTAGGGCTCGAACCTAGACTCTTCTGGACCAAAACCAGACGTGTTGCCAGTTACACCATAGACCAAAACGGAGGGCAAAAGTAAGAGCTTTCTCTAAAATAAAAAAGCTGACTATTTAAAAAGTTGACCTGTTTCAGTAAAAAAAGAAAGGTTCTGAAAAGTACAACTCTCCAGAACCTCTAAACCAATTTTCCTTTCTAAAGAAAATCCCAAAATTTAGTTGAATATGATTTCTTCAACGTCCTCCCACGGAACGTACATCGGGTTTTTGCCTTCATATACCAACAGACCTGTGTTGTCCTCAGATACATCCTGGCTTTCTTCCAGAACCAATTTCGTGCCATTTTTCAGTACAACTTCCGATCGTTGATAACCTCTTGGTGTGATGGATTTGATGTTACGGAAAGGAATAACGTACTCTGACCGATCATCCTTGCCATGAAGTACCTCAATATCCCACTCTTCATCCAGATCGTAAACAATGCGTCCGTCCAATGTGCCATTTCTGGTAACAACCTTAGCTTCCAGAGAACCAGGTTCCTTGAAATCATTGAAGCTTTTACCTGAATTTTTTGCTTCCTTGAAAGTGACTTTATTGAATTCCTTCCAGGGGATGTCGACACGACCAACTCCCTCGATAGTTACGATGATTCCGCGATTTTCATAATTCACGTCATTACTTCCTCTTAAGGTCATCTCACGACCTGAATTCAGGACGATATCACTTCTGCTACCATCATTGGTAATGCTTTTTATTTTGCCGAAAGCAATGGAAACATCCCCATCATACGTATCTCCATCCAATTTGTCGGTAGAGACTCTTTCATCATGGTCCCATTGGATGTATCCTGTGAACTCGCCTATTTCTGAATCTACTGTTCCGTAAAGTGGCTCGCCAAATTTCTCATCGAGGTTTTTAGGAGTAGGCATGAATTCAACGGACTCAATTCGGCCCCAACTCAAATCAATTTCACCGATTTCAGCGTCTAATATTTTGATTTTGGTGCCTACATCATTGTAGCCGCTTCCATCGACTTCTACGCGGGTACCATCTCTCAGAATGATTTCGGCTTCATCACCCCGATACGTCCGCATGGATTGGATTTCTCCAAATTGAACACTGAATTGGTGAATAAAAGATCTGTTCCAATCATTCCAGTTATTACTTACCCAGGTAGAAACCCGGTCGTCCCAATTTCCTCTTCGTCTTCTTAGTTGATCTCTTTCATCTCTGGACAGGTAGTCAATATTTGGATTTTCTACTTTAGAGGCATTGAACATATCTGTCCAATATACTTCTTCTTTTCCCCAGCGAATCGCACCAATGAATTCATCGCCATCTTCGGTGGTGACTTTCCCATAAATAAAGCCTTCGTCTTGTGCTTGAACTTGTTGAGGGAGCATGGTGAGCTGGATTGCCAATACCAATACGTAGGATTTTAAAAGGTTGTGCATGTTCATTGTATTTAAGTCAATCTTTAACAATGCCAACGATCTTAGGAGGGAGGTAAAGAGAGTGGAGAGACCAATCTCCACTCTTCCAATTCTTTACTTTGAGTTTTGACCTAAGGGGCATTCACTCGTTGTGAATGGTTGACAATTCGAAGATGCTATAAATAATAAGTGTGTGGAAGGGTTTTCCGACGAGGCGGGCCATGGTCTGACCGAATCGGGATATGGTAGCGATGGGATTTCATGAAGATTTTCGGCTAGATTGAAATCTCTTCGGGATCCCTCTAACTTGCAAACAAAAACACGTCGCTATGAAATCCATCTTTCCACTCATTGTTTTGATTTCGGTATCCACTTTACTTTCCTGCGGTTCCGACGATGACACGACCAGTCCATCACTGACCAGCCCAGCTTCAGGAGTAATTGCCGGGGAAGCCTGGGAATTTGATCTGGGCACGGCTTTTTTCGAAGAGATTGACAATCAATACACCATCAATTTACTCGGTACGGCAGAAGGGGTCAATGATGATGGATGTGGTATCCTTTTCCCTGGTGAAGAATATGTGCGCTTTACCGTAACTGCTGAAGTGGGTAGAACCGCTATTCCATTTGAATTTGCAAATCAGGGGGTGAAGTTTTACCCGGACCGATCCGTGGGAGGATTCGAGTTAGCGACCAGTGGGTACGTTGAAATCACCGAAATAACAGCCACTCAGGTAATTGGTGTTTTGGATGCGACTTTAGATGGCTTGAATGAGGTTTCAGGTTCGTTCACTGCTACCATTTGTCAGTAAGGCAGGGTACAAATAAAGAAAGCGTGAAGGGACCAATCTCCACGCTTACAATTCTTTACTTCGAGTTTTAACCTATTTTGAGTTCTGACCTATGAACCACTTATTGTGATTGCTTTTGACCATTCAAAGATGAACAGATAAATCAGAACCGGAAAGGGTTCTCTGCCGAGATGGGCAATGACCTAACCGAATCGGGATATGACCGAGATGAGCAAATCGCTGTTGTTATCGAGGTTTAAAGATGACCTTTAATGCGTATTCGGGCTACGCTCGATATTGATTAGATTTAATCATATAAGCCATAACATACTTTATGAGGACACGCTTGAAAATCCAGTTAAAGAAGCTGCTTCTCATTGTAGTGGCGTGGACTTTTATTGGCTTTTTACAGTCCATATATGACCACTTTCTGTTGATCAGTCATCTGTCTTCAGGATTTAGTTCGCACTACACACTGAGGGCCGGCTTGTTGTTAAATGTTGCCTCTGGCTTTATGGGCGGGCTAATGGGCGGTATGGTATTGATCTTTGTCGTCGGTAGAAAGTATCGTACGGCGCCCTACTACAAGGGAGTTTTGGTGATGTGCTTCTCGTTTATCGCCATTGTGTCCTTTCTCACTTTATTAATGGCCCTGCAGCAAACCATTTCCAAATATGGGAGTCTCGATACTGATGAGGCCATTCAGTTCTTTAATGGAATGCTTTTTACCACCATGCATCTCAAAAACATTATTCTGTGGGCGTTGGTGGTTGCCCTGACCCAAATGGCCATCATGATCAACGACAAGTTCGGGCATGGATTACTTTGGGATATGATCTATGGTAAGTATCACTTGCCGAGATCAGAAGATCGGGTTTTCATGTTTCTGGACCTTCGTTCATCCACCACCATCGCAGAAAAACTCGGCAATGAGAAATATCATCAAATGTTAAAGGATTTGTTTGCGCACATTACTGATCCGATTCTGGATCATAGAGGAGAAATCTATCAATACGTAGGGGATGAGGTAGTGATTTCCTGGAAGCACGACGTGGGAATTGCGGCCAATAACTGTATCAATTGTTTTTTTTCGATAAAGGAAAAGTTGACTTTGAAAAAGCAGCAGTATCTGGAGAAGTATGGCTTTGCCCCAGCATTTAAAGCGGGAATACATTTTGGGAAAGTAATTGCCGGAGAGATCGGTATTATCAAAAGAGACATTACGTATTCAGGAGACGTACTCAATACAGCTGCTAGAATACAGGGGAAATGCAATGATTTTGAGGTAGATATTTTAACTTCTCAATCGTTGATCGAGCAACTTCCTGACACTACGGCCTTTGAACTTAAGCCACTCGGGTCCATTGCTTTGAGGGGTAAAGAACAGCGATTAGAATTGGTCACGTTAAAGTAAACATCGGATCAAATGTCCGGTTTACATGTCTAACCAGCTTTTGAATTCAGGCGTTTTCTCCGAAGAAATGGTGATTTCATCCTCGGCTTCGGGGTTGAGTGTCACTTTCATCCGTCCTTTAAAATAAGGATGGATCTCACCTATGGAGTCGATGCTGATGATGTACTGTCGGTTGGCCCGGAAGAACTGCTTGGGATCGAGTTGGCTATCTACCACTTCAAGGGGCTGATCGATCGGGTATTTTTTATTCTCCTTGGTTACCGCATAGGTCAATTTGTGTTGACTGAAGAAATAAGCCACCTTTTCCACGGGCAAGGCAAGGATCTTCTGGCCGGCCTTGATCATAAACCTCGACTTGTAAGCCTTTTTCTGTACCTGGATCAGGTCATATAAACTGCTGAAGTCTGCCGGAAATTTGTTATCCTGAGAACGCTTAATGTGTTTCTCAATGCTGGATTGTAATTTGTCCTTTTGTATAGGTTTTAGCAAATAGTCGATACTATTCACTTCAAAAGCTTTGATGGCGTATTGATCGTAAGCGGTGGTGAAAATAACCGGGGCCTCAATCTTCACTTTTTTGAATAGATCAAAACTTAACCCATCCAATAAGCGAATGTCACTAATGATCAGATCGGGTTCATCATTGGCTTCAAACCATCGTTGACCTTCCTCTATGGATTTGATGTCTGCCAGAATTTCGATCTCAGGATCGATTTCGCGGATCATCTTCTTGATCCTGTCAGCAGCCAGTGTTTCATCTTCTAAGATCAATACCCTCATAAAGTCTCAATTTTAAGTAAAGGTACGCTTACCCGAAACTCGTTCTCTGATTTGTGAACAACTAGCTCTTCATCGGAAAAGTACTGGAACCTTGATTTAATGTTCTTCAGGCCAGTACCTGAACGGCTCTTCAGGTCTTCAGCTTTTTCAAAAAGTGAATTGCTTACATGTAGCCGTTCTCCATTCGATGCGATCGTAATGTTCAGAGGACGGCTTTCCGTAATTATGTTGTGTTTGATCGCGTTTTCGATGAGCATTTGGATGGTCAACGGAGGGATCATTTCATCATACGCATCGGGCTGGATGTCTATCGCGAACTGAATATTATTTTCAAAACGTGTCTCGATCAGGAATATATAGGATTGAATAAATTCCAATTCCTCCTCCAGTGTCACCAGATCTTCTCCCTTGTTCAATAGCAGGGTCCGGTAAACCTGAGCAAATCGTACTAAAAACTCCTGGCTGAGTTCCGTGTCCTTGTCGATCAGTGAGGACAGGATGTTCAGGTTGTTAAAAAGAAAGTGCGGGTCCAGGTGATTTTTTAAGTTAGTAAGCTGGCTGATCATGGTTTCTTTTTGGTACCGTTCTACTTCGACGCTAGATTGCTGCCAGCTACGGAGGAAGTGCAGTCCAAAGTACACCGAATAGGAAGGAATGATCAGAATGAGTGCCCAGAAATTCATGAGAATAAGCTGCGCCGGAATCGGTGGCTCTTCGGTGAGCAGGTATTTGAAAATTAGGTAAGCACCATTGATGATGATCAACGAAAAGAGGATGCCACTTCCCAATTGCAGAAAGAATCGCTTGCGACCATATTTGATCCAGGAATACTTTCGGTTGAAAAATTCGGTGATCGTTTGATTACCCAGCCAAAGCAAAATCAGGACGAATAAGATCCATCCTGATGTTAGGTACAATGGCTCCTCGGGATCCATCTCACCCAGATAGATGAGCACCGATACGATCACCAGTCCGATGATCCAAATAAGGTTTTTTTTCTTTAGCACTTATATCGAGATCGACTAAGCCTTAAAGCTAATGAGGTTCCGTCTTTCTAAGAACATGTGGTGTTCTTTGATTTTGCGATTTATGACAACTGTTCAATCAATCGAAGGTAACGTCGGCCACATCCCGCCACTTGATATACACCGGCTCCCGACTGCTATTGGTAAAGATGATAATTCCGTCATTACCATTGGCCACATCTCGTGTGTCTCCGAGTAACAATTTTTCGCCACTTCGAAGTTGTATCACGCTGTAATAACTATTTTTCGGAGAGATGCTTTTAATCTTCGCAAATGGGATCACATACTCTATCGCTTCGTCTTTGGCTTCCAGTGTTTCAACTTCCCAGGCTTCATCTACATCGTAAACGATTCTGCCGCTGTAAGTGTCCCCTCTGAATGTTTCAACAGTTCCTCTCAGGCCTTTAGGGTCACGGTAATTCTTGTAAGCATCCCGTGTATTCTTCGTTTTTTCGAAATCCACCCGATCAAAAACCTTCCAGGGGATATCAATTTTTCCAATATCAGGGACGGTTACGATGATTCCCCGGTTTCCGCTATTGACATCATTGGATCCGGTTAGGGTAAATTCTCTCCCTGAATGTAGTACCACCTTACTGGCATTGCCTCGGCTTTCTATTGATTTAATGTGTTTGAAGGCGATCTCAATGTCTCCATCCCGGTTATCACCGTCCAACACGTCATTGCCCAAGCGCTCATCGTGATCCCATTGAACATAGCCCGTATATGATCCCTTGAAAGTTTCTACCGTTCCATAAATGGGACCACCTCCGGATGGTTCAAAGCTGCGTGGCGCTTCAGAAAACTCAACTTTATCGATTTTTTCCCAGGCCAGTTTTACATCACCCAACTCATCATCAAAAACCGTGATTTTGGCACCTACATCATTGTAACCTGAGCCATCAAGTTCTATTTCTTGCCCATTTTTCAAGGTCAATCGTACTTTATTTCTTCCTCTGGGCTCGAGTGCTGCAATGTTTCCGAACTGTGTAGAAAATTCATGACGAGAATATTTGCGATTATCCCATATGCTGGAGAAATCCCAGAAATCTACATCATCCCACAAGTCACCATCTTTTTTATCTCCTTTTTCTGACAAGATAGATTCATAGTATTCGTCGCCTATTTTTTGCGCATTGAAGAAATCATTCCAGTAGGCCTCTTCCGTGCCCCATCTGATCTGACCCGTGTAAGAGGTGTTGTATGTCGTTACCGTTCCGTAGATATATCCGGATGCCTCCTGGGCAGATGCGGCTCCGATCAGGATCAACAAAGCAATGATGTTGCCGATAACTATCAGTAGTGTTCTCATACTGCTCTTATTTGTCAACTGCGCTTTTTCCATACTCCAAATAACGAGTGGAATTTAAAAAAAGAAAAGGTGATTTCTCCAAGTGCGCATTTAGGATGACCGAAACCGGATATATAAAGACCGAAATGTGACTGGAGGGAAGTTGGGTTTTTGCCTATATCTGGGTGGAGATTGTGGAAAAACGGGAGTAGTGATGACCCTTCCTGGCTGATTTCTTTTCAATTTACCAGTATATCAAATAAACCAAAACAGAAGAAAGGCTCTTGATTTTATGGAGTAACTCTGGTTCAATCAAATATAACAGCTGTTATATTTTTCCATTCGATGTAAATGGGATCTCTGCTGTCACTTGAAAGTAAAATGATCCCTTCATTCCTGCTGGTGACGTCCTTGCTGTTTCCCAGCAGGACTTTGTCTCCATTTCGAAATTGCACAATGCTGTAATAATTGTTTTTTGGAGAGATACGCTCAATATTGGCAAAGGGAATGACATATTCCACTTCATCTTCTTTGGCTTCAAGTGTTTCCACTTCCCAGACATCCGAATTGTAAACGATTCTCCCCCTGTAACTATGCCCTTGTGCAGTTTCAACGGTGCCTTTTAAGCCTGTGGGGGACTTGTATAGTCCGTAAGCATCACGGGTGGTCTTTGTTTTTTCAAAAGTGGCTTTGTCGAATATCCGCCAGGGGATATCAAGTTTACCGATCTGCGGAATGGTGACAATAATGCCCCGGTTATTATTGTTTACGTCCCTTTCGCCCCTTAGGGTAAATGTCCTGCCGGAGTGGAGGGTTACAAAGCAGGAATTGCCCTGACCTTCAATGGACTTAATGTGTTTGAAGGCGATAGATACATCTCCATCCCTGCCTATTCCATCGAGTACATCATTACCCAATCTCTCCTGATGATCCCATTGAACATAGCCGGTATAGGATCCCTTGAAGGTTTCAATGGTACCAAAGATCGGACCACCACCAGAAGGCTCAAAATTGGTTGGTATCTCTGCGAAATCGATTTGTCTGATCTTTTCCCAGGAAAGCTTTACTGCTCCCAGCTCGTTATCATAAATAGTGACGGCAGTGCCTACATCATTATAATTGGTTCCGTCCAGCTCGATCGCCTGGCCATTTTTCAAAGTTATCCTTACCTTGGATTTTCCCAGAGGTTCGAGTGAGGCGATGTTTCCGAATTGTGTCGCAAATTCATGTCGTGAGTACTTGCGATCTTCCCAGATGCTGGAAAAGTCCCAGAAATCCACTTCACCCCAGAGATCGCCGTTTTTTTTGTCTCCCTTTTCAGTTAATATATTTTCATAATACTCGTTGCCTCTCTTTTCAGCATTGAAGTAATCATTCCAATAAGCTTCTTCAATCCCCCATCGAATTTGACCTTTGTAAATTGCGTTGTGGGTAGTGACTGTTCCGTAAATGTATCCTGATGCCGTTTGTGCGGTTGCCGCTCCGATCACAATGAATAACGCAACGATGTTACCAATTACGATCAGTAGGAACTTCATACGCTTGTTAGTCATTTGAACTTTAGTCATCATTCAAATAACTCGATGGGTTTCAATATTGGAAAGGGTTTTTCTCCAAGTTCGTATTTAGCATGACTGAAACCGGATATATAAAGACCGAAATAATGTGGGGAAAGTCCGGATTTTGAAATTTGCTCCTTTTTATCCTGATCCAAGTCGGGCCGGAATTAAGAGGATCACTAGCGGAATTAAAGACAAATTCAATTCTATGAAATAAAAAAAGGGCGGTCTCACGTTGGTTTTTGGTTCATCGTCGAGACAGCCACTTCAATAGTTCCCCTAGTTGTTGTTTGTTTTAGTTGTTGCGTTTAGCGTTGTTTTGGGAGCAATTAATTTACTGTATTGTTTTTCGATGATATAGGAATCGTCGAATACTGTTTACCCATTGCTCTTGAAAACAAAGCTTCGAAATTGATTTGGCCTCCAGAGATGGAGGAAGTTGGCCCCGAAGAGAGGAAAGCTAGGCCAATAATAGTAGCAGTAATCACTATCACAGTCATAGTAGTAAATTTTAGAGGTTAAACAATTGGTTGATTTCCATATATTTCTACGGGGAATTTTTACAATTAGTTATATTATTCTGTAAAAAATGTTAAAAATTTTTTTGATTAAAATAATCTCCTCGAAATAGCCAAATGAACGGAATATGATAATAAATGTGACATTCGCTCAAAAAAGTGGCATTTTCCCATGAAAATCTTTGCCGTTGGACACTGAAGATGCTTTCCCTTCGAGTAAGTGACGTTTATGTTGTGTTTTTAAGGAATTGAATGTTTTCTCCATAGGAGTGCCTAATTTTGCGGCTCAATTGAATAGGACAATGCAAGACATTCGAAATGTGGCCATAATCGCCCACGTTGATCACGGTAAAACGACCCTGGTTGATAAGATCATTTATGCTTCTCAAATCCTGAGGGAAAATGAGGAGCGAGGTGAATTGATTTTGGATAACAATGACCTGGAGCGTGAACGGGGGATTACTATTCTTTCCAAGAATGTGTCCGTCACCTATAAAGGGATCAAGATCAATATCATTGATACACCTGGTCACGCCGATTTTGGTGGTGAAGTAGAGCGCGTATTGAAGATGGCCGACGGGGTAATCTTGTTGGTAGATGCTTTTGAAGGGCCTATGCCACAAACGCGATTTGTACTGAGTAAGGCATTGTCATTGGGCTTGAAACCCATTGTAGTCGTCAATAAAGTAGATAAGGAGAACTGTCGACCGGATGAAGTACACGAGGCCGTGTTTGATTTAATGTTCTCACTGGATGCGACCGAAGAACAATTGGATTTTTCTACACTATATGGTTCTTCCAAACACGGATGGATGAGTGAAGATTGGCAAAAGCCTACAGACAATATCTTCCCGTTACTGGATCAGATTATTCAGGACATTCCTTCCGCGCCGGTCAAAGAAGGTGTTCCAGCCATGCAGATCACCTCGTTGGACTTCTCATCATTCGTTGGAAGAATTGCCATTGGTCGGGTTTATCAGGGAGAGTTGAAAGAAGGCCAGCAATTAGGCTTAAGTAAAAGAGATGGTTCTTTGAAACGCATCAAGATCAAGGAACTTCATGTGTTCGAAGGCCTTGGCAAAAGGAAAGTAGAGAAAGTGATCTCCGGAGATATCTGTGCTATCACAGGGCTTGAAGATTTTGATATTGGGGATACGGTCACTGATCTGGAGAACCCGGAAATACTGCCAAGGATAGCGATAGACGAGCCTACCATGAGCATGTTGTTTGCCATCAATGACTCTCCATTTTTTGGGAAAGAAGGAAAATTCGTTACTTCCCGTCACTTACGAGACCGACTCATGAAAGAGCTGGAAAAGAACCTGGCGCTACGTGTTCAGGAGACGGAAACAGAGGATAAATTCAATGTTTTCGGGCGTGGTGTACTTCACCTTTCCGTATTGATTGAAACCATGCGACGAGAGGGATATGAATTACAGGTAGGACAACCACAGGTACTTTTCAAAGAAATTGAGGGGCAGAAACACGAGCCAATCGAACACCTGGTAGTAGATGTACCGGAGGAGTTTTCGGGCAAAGTGATTGAAATGGTGACTACCCGTAAAGGTGAAATGACGATCATGGAACCTAAAGGAAATATCCAACACCTCGAATTTGATATTCCGGCTCGTGGAATTATCGGATTAAGAAATAACATGCTTACCGCAACTTCCGGTGAAGCAGTAATGACCCACCGATTTAAAGGATACGCTCCCTTTAAAGGAGATATTGCCGGACGGATAAACGGGTCATTGATCTCTATGGAAAATGGACCGGGCACGCCGTATTCAATTGATAAACTTCAGGATCGGGGTATATTCTTTGTGGATCCGGGTGTGGATGTATACACGGGACAGGTGATCGGTGAGCACTCGAGAGACAATGATTTGGTAGTTAATATCCAAAAAGGTAAGAAACTGACCAATATGCGTGCTTCTGGTTCGGATAATAACATGAAGATCGCTCCTGCGAAAAAATTCTCTTTGGAGGAGGCTCTGGAGTACATTCAGAAAGATGAATACCTGGAAGTGACGCCACAATCTATGCGTATGCGCAAGATCTACCTGAGTGAACATGACCGGAAAAAACACAGTTTCGCATAATTGATCTTATGGCCATTGGAAGGGTGGAAGCATCCTTCCAAAGAAAATAAGGCACAATGCATCATTACAAATCATATCTTACGTTCTAGATCAAAAACTCATAATATATGCGTAAGCTTTTCTTTTTGCTGGCATTGGTTACCAATGTTGGCCTGGCCCTGGGGCAGGAAAATAAGTATCAGGTTGCTTTGGACCTGATAAATGTCACTGACGATCAGGTGAAAGTGACGATCATACCTCCAAAGATGGAAGAAGAGGTGGCCGAATATCACATGGCTAAGATCGTACCTGGGACTTATTCTATATCCGATTTCGGGCGCTTTGTAGTGGACTTCCAGGCCTTTGATGCCGATGGTGGATCATTGGAAGTGAATAAAACCTCTACTAATAAATGGCAGATTTCCAATGCCCAGTTGCTGGCAAAAGTTACTTATAAGGTGCATGATACCTTCGATTCGTTTGAGGCCTATGACAGTGGTTCGGAGAACATTGTCTTTGAGCCGGGAGGAACGAACATTGAAGCAGAGCGTGATGTCTTTGTGATCAATACCTTCGGATTTGTAGGGTACTTCAAAGGTCATAAATTCCATCCCTATGAACTTACTGTGGAGCATAAAGAAGCGGTTCAGGGAGCTACTGCACTGGAAAAGATCAGTTCTACAGCTACCACTGATACCTACACAGCCAGAGATTTTAATTTCCTGGCGGATGGGCCGTTGATGTATTCCGTTCCGGATATTGTGACCAAGCAATTAGCGAATGCAGAAATTTTAGTTTCCGTTTTTTCTCCAAATAAGGCATTGTCAGCTCAGGACGTGATGGATAAAATATCTGACCTGATGGAAGCGCAAAGCAAGTATTTAGGTGGTGAACTTCCTGTGGAGAGATATGCCTATTTGATTTACTTGTTAGACGGACCCAGCATGTCTGGCGCGATGGGTGCACTGGAGCATTCCTACTCATCGGTGTACAGTTTGCCGGAAGGTAGCGCAGATCGCATCGGTCAGACGGTTAGAGATGTGGCTGCTCACGAGTTTTTCCATATCGTTACACCATTGAATATCCATTCAGAGCAAATAGGAAATTTTGATTACATCGACCCTAAGATGAGCAAGCACCTGTGGCTTTACGAAGGTTGCACAGAGTATGCCGCAATGCACGTTCAGGCTAAGTATGGTCTTTATGATGGGGATAAGTTTCTTGAAGAGATCCAGGATAAAATGCGGGTTCGCGACCAATTTCCAAAAGATATTCCATTCACAGTGATGAGTGAGAACATATTGGATGAGAAATATGAGCCGATGTACGTGAATGTATATTACAAAGGAGCGCTGATTGCCTTGTGCCTGGATTTGCAGTTGCTGAAGTTATCAGACGGAAAATATGACTTGCAAAGCCTGATGCGTGACCTGGCGAAGAAATATGGCCCTGAGAAGTCATTTGAAGATAATAAGTTGTTTGAAGAAATCGAATCGATGACCTATCCTGAGATTGGAACATTTCTACGCACTTATGTGGCAGGAGAGGAAGAACTTCCTTTGCAAGAGTACCTAAGTTGGGCAGGTATCGACTATGAGCCTGAGCGTGAGATAGAGACATTTAGTCTTGGGCAGATCGGATTGAATGTGAATGAAGACCAGGAAATCTATGTGACCGACGTTTCCGGGATGAATGATTTCGGAAAAGCCATGGGCTATGAATCGGGTGATGTGCTTAAGTCCATTAATGGTCAAGAAGTCTCTCTTGCTACCATAGAGCGCGTACTGGGAACTTACGGTGAAGGCATGGAAGAGGGCGATAAAGTAAAAGTTGAAGTCTATAGAGATGTTAAAGGCAAAAGAAAACGTTTGAAGTTGAAAGCAAATGCTGTTAAGACTACCAGAACGGAGAAACACTTTTTGCAATTTGATGAAAACCCATCTGAAGATCAGCAAAACTTAAGAGATAGTTGGTTGAGTGCCTCCTAGGGCTTCTGAGATCTGCAGAATTAAAAGAAATGAAAAAGCACGCTTGAGATTAGCACCTTAAGCGTGCTTTTTGTTTTCCAGGTGTTTGTACCCCGGTAAGTTTTCGGAGAAGTCAAAAAGTGGTGAAGAGACTTCCATGACCTCAAGCTTTTGAGCACTTAACCAAACCTTTTAACACTTTATTCAATTAATACGCGTTAATTCAGTAACCTTTGCTGTGATTAGCAGTATAAATCTCAATACTACTTAACCAAATTTCAAATGACTAAGAGGAGAATAATCCAACTCTCAATCGGCCTCGTACTTGTCGTCGCGGTATTTTTTATTGTGAGGGGAAGTGCTTCAGGTACAGAAAGTGGTCTGATCATTTCACCTAAGAAAGGACCATTTACGGTAGATGTTACTACTACAGGCGAGTTAGAAGCCAAAAATTCTGTTAAGATCTTAGGTCCGGGCACGTTGAGAAATCACCACATCTGGAACGTTACCATCCAGAGCATCATTCCTGAAGGGACTTATGTGAAAAAAGGTCAGCGTGTGGCGAACCTGGACCCTTCTGAAGTCAGGAATAAGTTGAATGAAGCTAATCTGGAATTGCAAAAAGTTAACTCGCAGTTCATTCAAACCAAGTTGGACACCACTTTGCAAATGCGGGAATCCCGGGATGAATTGATCAATCTCGAATATGCCGTTACCGAGAAGCAATTGGTATTGGATCAATCGCAATTTGAACCGCCAGCACAAATCCAAAAAGCAGAAATAGAACTGGAAAAAGCCAAGAGGGCTTTGGATCAGGCAAGAGAAAACTACAAGATCAAACGGGAACAAAACATTGCTAAAATGTCTGAAGTGGCTGCTGATCGAAGACAGGTGAGCAATCAACTGGAAGGCCTGCAGCAATTAGAGCGGGATTTCACGATCCTGGCACCAGAAGATGGTATGCTTATTTACAAGAAAGACTGGCGAGGATCCCCAATCAAAGAGGGTTCACAAATTGGTGCCTGGGATCCGGTAGTGGCTACTTTGCCTGACTTATCAAAGATGATGTCCAAAACTTTCGTGAATGAGGTGGACATCCGAAGAATTCAAAAAGGGCAAAACGTGATCATTGGACTAGATGCTTTTCCAGATAAACGATTATCTGGGAAAGTGGTCAAGGTGGCCAATGTAGGAGAGCAACGTCCTAATTCGGATGCGAAAGTCTTTCAGGTAGATATTGAAGTAAATGAATCGGATGACCTGATCAAACCCGCCATGACTACCAGCAATAAAATATTGGTGGAAATGGTTCAGGAAGCACTTTTCATTCCGCTGGAATGCCTGCATAATCAGAATGACTCCATTACGTTTGTTTACCTGAAAAGTGGTCTGAATATCGTGAAACAGGAAGTTATGCTCGGACAGGCCAATGCGAATGAAGTAATTGTGGCTGCGGGACTTAATGCAGATGATAGGATTTACCTGTCATCCCCTTTAGGGCATGAGGACGATGACGTAAAGTTATTGAGTGAACTTAACGGGAAACGAGGAAAAGGTGCTACGGTATCTCAATCTCTCTGAATCCATTTGATTACTCACCTAACGCGACCTCATGTTTAAAGACAAAGAGAGACTACTGTCCAATCTCTATATTGCACTTGATGCCGTTCTGGCCAATAGAGTGCGATCGATACTCACCGCACTAGGCATCATATTCGGTGTTTCAGCGGTGATTGCCATGTTGGCCATAGGAAATGGTGCCCAGCAAGAAATCCTCGAACAGATCAAGTTAGTCGGATTAAACAATATTGTGATCACTCCTGTAGTGGAGCAAACCGAAGAAAATCTGAATGAAAATGAGGATGGTTCCGAAAAGAAAGAAAAGTTTTCGCCGGGAATCTCATTGAAAGACAAAGCCTCCATTGAACAGATTGTGCCGGGTATTACCAGTATCAGCCCGGAAATACTTCTCGAAACTTACATTATCAAATCCGGTATCCGTCGTTCCGCAAAAGTCGTAGGTGTGGAAAATGCATATTTCGATATTTTTAATTTCAATCTGGAATCCGGGAATATGTTCAATGACACACAAATGGAGAAAGGTGCTCCAGTATGTATCATTGGAAAATCAATCAAGACAAAGTTTTTCCCAACGGAAGATCCACTAGGTAAATCCATTAAATGCGGTAATCAATGGCTTACGATCATTGGGGTTTTGGAGCAGCGATTGATCAGCGATCGAAGCATTAACAATTTAGGTATCAGGGACTATAACATGGACGTTTACACGCCATTAAATACCGTTCTGATCCGATATAAAAACAGAGACCTGGTTACCCGAAAGATGATCACCATCGCCAATCGAAGTTCGGGTAGAGATGATGATTCAGAAAAACCGGCTACCAACTATCATCAATTAGATCGTTTGGTGGTTCAGGTCGACAATACAGAATTGTTAAGCCCGACAGCTGAAACGATTGCCAGGATGCTTGAGCGAAAGCACTATGATGTGGTTGATTACGAGATTGAGATACCGGAATTATTACTTAAGCAGCAGCAACGCACCAAAGATATTTTCAATTACGTGCTGGGTGCCATTGCAGGTATTTCCCTGATTGTGGGGGGAATAGGTATCATGAACATCATGTTGGCCTCTGTACTGGAGCGAATCAAAGAAATTGGTTTAAGGCTTTCCCTCGGGGCCAAAAAATCCGATATCGTCAATCAATTCATGTTTGAAGCAATGATGATCAGCGTGGCGGGCGGACTGATTGGGATTATATTAGGGGTGATCATGGCCTTTATGGTTAGTCAGATTGCAGAGATCCCAACCATCGTATCATTTGTCTCCATTTTAATATCCTTCGGAGTGGCCGCGTCAGTAGGTCTTTTATTTGGTATTGCTCCGGCCAGAAAAGCAGCTAATCAGGACCCTATACAATCTTTAAGGTATGAGTAGATTTTTTCTTTGTGCGTGCTTGCTGACGGTGAGCCTTGCACTCAATGCACAAAAACAATATAGCCTGACCGATATCATCGAACAAGCCAAAAGCCAGTCCCCGGCTTCCAAACAGGCAGAGACCAGAAAAGAAAACCGATATTGGCAATACCGCCTGTTTCGGTCAGATTATAATCCACAGTTGAGTTTGTTTGGAGGCCTTCCTGATTACAACCGGGACTTTTTTGGCAACCGACAGGACAATGGCCAGATTATCTTCCAAAGTCGAGAACAAACCAATTCGAATCTGGGATTAGGACTCCAACAACCCCTGGCATTTAGTGGAGGTAATATTTCTGTGAATTCATTCCTGAATCAATTCAATGATATCACCGGAGATTTTACCCAGTGGAATACGACACTTGTCAATGTTCGACTTGATCAACCCCTATTTGCTTTCAATGATCTGAAGTGGGCACAAAGGACTGAGCCGTTGAGATACGAAGAATCAAAGCGGGAATATGTTGAAGAACTGGAGTTCATTTCTCAACAATCGGTCAATCGGTTTTTTGATTATCTGGATGCTCAGGTCAATCTGGAAATTTCTTCATTCAACCTTGCCAACAATGATACGATCTACAATATCGAGCAGGGCAGGTATAATATTGGAACGACTTCTAAAGACAAACTCTTGCAAGTCGAGTTGCAATTATTGCGATCTCAGCAAGAGGTAGCACAGGCCCGATTGGACCTGGAGACCAGTCGTTTGGCATTGATTACTTATCTGGGACTGAATCCGGGAGAACCCTTTGAATTGCTATTGCCCGAAGTATTACCGGAATTCGTACCCAATGAAGCTGCCGCCCTGAACTATGCGAAATCCAACCGGGCGGATTTTCTCGCTTTTGAACGTAGAAGAACAGAGGCCCAGAGAGAGGTGGCAAGGGCTAAAGCAGATCGGTTTTCGGCCAACTTTTCGGCAGCGTTTGGTTTGAATGCAGCTGGTGAAACCTTTAATGAGAGTTACAATGATCCGAACAATCAACAACGGATCAATGTTACATTGAGCATGCCTCTGATCGATTGGGGAAGGAACAAAGCCAGTCGGAAAACGGCCGTCGCAAATCAGCAGCTTACTGAGTTCGTGATCCGACAAGAAGAACAGAATTTTGAACAGGAAGTCATCACTCAGGTAAAACAGTTTGAGGTATTGAGGAGCCAAATAGCCATTTCAAAGAAGTCAGATGAGGTAGCTCAGGAACGTTATTTAGTCGCTCAGAATCGTTATTTGATTGGTAAGATTGATATTACTAACCTCAACATTGCATTGACCGAAAAAGATGCAGCCCGAAGAAGTTATATTGCGGCCTTGCGCAGTTTCTGGACTTCCTATTTTGAGTTAAGAAGATTGACTTTGTATGATTTTGTGAATCAGGAATTGCTTTATACGCCGGATGCAGATTAAAAAGTGCTTTTTTCGCTGTTGCTGAGCTTGATGAAGTTATGATCTTCCCAGAACGCTTCGGAAAAATCATTAGCAGCCTCGGCAAATACGTCTCTATCTTCAAGCAATAACCCAAGCGCAGGTGGTACTGAGACTACTTCCGATTTGGTCACTACAAGCATGGATGAATATTCCATTTTTTGGTCGAAATGAGTCCAACTGCCTTTGTACATGACTCGATCCAGGGTATAGATGCCTTGCTTGGGAGAAAATTCCTCGGTCCATGAAACCTCATCCCATAACGTATAGCTGTTCAAAAGCGGGAAGTATTCCGCTTTGATCACTGCATGCGATTCTGAATCGATGTATAGCATACCTCGAGACTTGGCTCTTTTATCGATCGGTTCAAATTTTACAATGAAAACTTCACTGCCATTGTAACTGCTGAGTCCTTCAAAAGAGTACTCGTAATGTTTGAAATGGTCCTGATGAATAAAGCTTTTTTCTCTTCTTTCTAATGAACGCAACATGTCTGACGCATGGCCTCTGATCATGGTTATGTCACTGTTCATTGCTTTGAATTCTTGTTTCCTGACTTTTACCGGACTGATCTCAGTTTTTTCAAGACTTACGTCATTCGGCTGGAAGACATCAAGGATACCTTCAGCCAGATAATAGAATCCTGCAGAATCCTCTAAAGTTTCTTTATAATAGCAAGTCATTGCCTTTTGACGAAATTCATAATTCAGCTTCAGGTTTTTGAATACTTCCCAAACGATCGATTCGCCGGTTCTGACAGTGACCGCTTCTAGTTGAATGGAGGAAGGCTGCAGTTTTACTACCAATTGCTCTTCTGCTTCAATAACATTAATGGTTTCATATCCAATAAAGGATATTTCGATCGTTACCTGGTCCTCTTTGGGAAGTGTGATGGTAAATTCTCCGTCTACGTTGGTGACGGTGCGAATGTCACCGGCATAAACATGAGCAAAAGGGAGTGGGTCTCCCGTTTCTGCGTCTACGACGATTCCCTGGACGTTCTTTTTATCGTCAGAGTTATTGTTGATCGCAGGACACAGGAATGCCGAAAGAATCAATAAAAAAGTAACAAACAGGCGAACAAATTGCGGTTTCATGGATCAAAAAAAGTTTGTTCCATTTCCCACGACTGGTGTATGCGCCAAATCAAAACAGAAAATTTTGAAAATACCAGTATCGCCTAAGATTATTGGCGGTATTTTAAAAAATTTATGTGTTTATTGAGGAATTATCAATATTGAAGGTTTAAATCTTTGGATTTTGGAAGGTGTTTTTTTAACGAATGATAAAATCCTTGATGTGAGTTGTGGAGTAATCACCTCCAACTTCATGGATCTCAAAACGATCCGTAAAAATTACTTCGTCACCTCTTTTGATCTCTACTTTGTAAATCTCATCCGAAATGATCTCCATTTTGTAAACCCCTCGACCACTGGTATTGGATCGGAATTTTTCTTCTTCGTATCTGGAGGGGGTAAAGACCACTTCGACATCAGATAATAACTGCTTGGAAGCATCGTCAAACACTTTTCCTTCAATTTTTACTTTGCTGATCTCGAAATAGAAATAGATGTCAAAATCACCGAGGGTATGCAAGCGATTAGAGCTAAAGTAACCTGATTTTCCATCCGAGTTGATCTTGAAGTGGATTTCATCTTCAGGAGAATTGACAGGAAATCCGAGGTTTTCCGGCTCAGACCAGGTACTGGTGGCCTCATCGAATTCACTCTTAAACACATCGTATCCGCCTATGCCATTGTGTCCATTGGAGCTGAAATACAAGGTTTTTTCATCATGGGTCAGATAGGGGCTGTCTTCATCAAATTCGCTGTTGATAATGTTTGCAAAAGGAGCTGGCTTGGTCCATTTGCCTGTTTCAGGATCTTTGAATGATTGATACAGGTCCAAGCCGGTTTTCTTCGCATTTTTTGCCGAGGCGAATATGATCCGGTCCTCATGTTCATTGATAAAAAAGTGGGATTCCAGGTGAGTACTGGTGATTTTTGAGTCAAATTCCCTGGGTATCTCCCAGGTTCCGTTAGCAGTTTCACTGAAAAATAGATCTCCTCCTTTAGCAGGGTTGAACAAGAATAACTTGCCATCTTCATCGACTACTTCAATATTGGCATTAGCCCGATCAAATTGACCCAACACAGGAACAGCTGATATGTCGGACCAATCGGCAGCATCTCCTTTGGCGTGATAAATGTCGAATTTTTCATCCCCGTCATAAGATCCTCTTGAGGACGCGAACAACAATTCGTGCTTTTCTTTGAAATATGTAGGTGACAATTCTGCCGCCGAAGAATTGATTGGGGCAGGCAATTGCTGAATCTCATAGTTATCAGGATTGGCAAATGCGTCCATTTTTCGCATGGTGAGTGCCAGGGCTTCTTTGATGATTTCTTCGTGCGTATTAGATACGGATCTGGCTCCATTTAACAAGGATTCGTAGCTGTCTCTGGCTTTCTGAAATTCGTAACGATAATCATATGCTTTTCCCAAATAGAAGAGATATAATTCGTCTTTTCGCGCATCGGTATCACGGAATTCCAATAACTGTTCAAGAGATTCTTCGCGACGTTCCCCCAGGGCCATTTCCAGTGCCATGATTTTATAATTCACGGATCGAATCGAGTTTTTCTTTTCCTTGGCCGCCAGATAATTCTCCAGGGCTTTGTCAAATTCCCCTCTTTCTTCATAAATCTTGGCGATATCGTAGAGCTCAGAGGCAGTTTGTTGCCCAAAAGAAACCTGAGCCATGAGTATCGGGAACAAAAGGACGATTAAACGGATAGCGTGTTTCATGAATATGTCTAAAACTATAAAGCAGGACCAGTATAGAACGCTCCGATCCTTTCAATGCATATATGCCATGTCAAATATAGAAAAGCAGATTTACAACAGGGTCTAGATTGTCCGAATCTCTACCCTCCGGTTGAGTTCCCGACCATCTTCTTCATCGTCGTTGGTAGACAAGGGCCTGCTTTCGCCATAGCCTTTCACCTCAATCCGATCAGGATCAATGCCCTTACTCACTAACCAGTCTTTGATAAGATTTGCTCTTCGAAGCGATAGCGAGATGTTGTCCGCTGCTGGTCCAAGACTATCCGTATGACCTCCGGCTTCCACATTGATCGACGGATTGTCCAGTAACAACTGCAGATACTCGTTCAGTAATGCCTCTGATTGAGGTACCAGTTTGCTGGAATTTTTTTGAAAATAGAGGTTGGAGGTAAGTAGCTTGGTTCCGGTGGTGTATGATCCATTTCTGGAATTAGAGGGGGTGGGCACCGTGTTTGAAACGGGGCGATCTCCTTTTGGAGTTTCAATGATTTTTTCCTGTACGGTTTGCGGTAAGACTTTTTCTACCTCAGGGGAAGAAGCAGCTAATGTCATCGAGGAATTTCCAGTAGCATCCAGTAAGAAGTTAACTACTTCATCGAACGTGTTGCCTACGGTCATTTGCTGATTAAGTACAACTTCTTCGCCATTCATGATCTGAATGTCATAGTTTTCATTGGCAAAAATTTGCAACTGAAACTCGCCTCTGTCATTCGTCGAAGCGGAATAGCGCTCATTGATGTACTGATGAGGTGTGAAAATGACATTAGCATTAGCAATGGGATCGTTGGATTGCTTCGATAAGACCTTGCCTTTGATCTGTAGCTTTGGAACTGCTTCAAAATGGAAGATATCAAAATCTCCCCGGCTGTACACCCGGTTGGAACTGAAGTATCCACTGGCCCCATCTGCCGCTAATTTGAAATGTATTTCGTCATCAGGGGTATTGATTGGATAGCTCATTTGGATAGGTTCTCCCCATTCCTGATTGGATTCATCCCATTTTGAATAAAAAATATCAAAGCCTCCTAAAGCATGATGTCCATCAGAAGCAAAGTATAAGGTCCTTTCATCTACCGTGAGGAAAGGACTGCTTTCATCATCGGCTGAATTGATCCGAGTGATCGGACGAGGCTCCCCCCATTGATTTTTAATCGAGTCAAAACGTATTTCGTACAGGTCAAACCCACTTTTCTTCATGTTTTTAGAAGAACTATATATAATCCGATCCTGCTTACGATTTACTGTAAAGTCTGGTCCCAGATGCGCCAGCTTGATTTGGTGATGAGCTCGTTCACTTGTTTGCCATTCCCCATCGATCAGAGGGCTTTCGAAAATCTCACCGCTGTTTTTAGCGACAAGTACCTCAACGTGATCTTGCCAGTAAGTGAGACAAAACCGGGTGTTGTTCTTTTCAATGTTGTTCAGCGCCTGGATCCTGACTGGATCGCTCCACTCCAGGTTGTGGACAATATCCCCACTGATCACAGTGCTACCCCTGATTTCAAATTCCTCTTTACTCCCACTGGCAGAAGTGGAATATAGCAGTTGGCGATTGCTAACGTTGAACGCTGGGTTGACTTCTGCTTTTTCCGTATTGATGGTTTCCGGCAACATGGTCACTACATAATCAGCATGTTCGTGATAGAAGTCGGAAAGTGCCTGGGTAGTTGAAATGAAATCGTTGGTTTCCTGTCTGATTTCTTTACTCTTATAAACATCTTTTCGAAGAAAGTTGCTCCAGGAACCTATGGCTTCATCAAATAAATATTTTGTGACATAGACACGACCTAACCAGTAGTGATAGAACTTATCTTTCCGAGCCAGTGTGGTCCGATAGCTTAATAATTTGTCGAGAGGCCTGTTGCTTTCCCCGGAGAGTAAAGCCGCTAATTCCAGCCGGTAAGATACGTCTTTATAATCCGGGTTTATAGCGACAATTCCCTCAAAAGTAGTTTTTGCATTCGCAAAGTCTTCTTCGTAGAGCATCTCCAATCCCCGGTTGTATTGTTTTTCAAGTTTTTTGTCATTTTGCGCCAAACACACAGGGGTGATGACTACAAAGACCAGGATGGTTAATGCTAGTTTTCGTCTCAGGTTATTCACAATTCAAGCTTTATTTGGTTGGCGGATGAGCTTGCAGGTAGCGCTTATGGTCAGTCGAAAATTAGTATTTTCAACATAACCATACAAGTAAATTTCGAATTGCGAATCTATCGGATTTTTGAATATCAGGTAATTTATACCCTGGGGACTGCTACTACAATGGCGCAGAGACTACCCGAATTTCTACCCTTCGGTTGAGTTCGCGACCGTCAATTTCGTCATCATTTGTTGATAAAGGACGTGAATCGCCATATCCCGTTGTGGTGATGCGTTCTGAGGAAATACCGAGATTAACGAGCCAATTCTTTACTTTTTCCGCTC
The DNA here is from genome assembly GCA_965229785.1 of Cyclobacteriaceae bacterium. Classification (GTDB taxonomy): domain Bacteria; phylum Bacteroidota; class Bacteroidia; order Cytophagales; family Cyclobacteriaceae; genus JAWPMT01. Next base: position 4,233,574 of record CBDDJS010000001.1, on the reverse strand, counting down.
TGGATAGGGAGACTTTTTGATTGTATGAACTACTTCCTGTATTGTCCGTGTGCCCTGCAACTTCAATCATCAGATCTTTTTTAATGCCCAATAATCTTACGGCCTTGTATAGAATGTCATCTGGGTCATGGCTCACTTCGTTACTCCCGGACTGGAAGTAGATATTTTCTCTTACCAATTTGTATCCTGCCCTGATTCTTTCAAGCCGTTCCGCTTCCGTATATTGCCTGGAGCTTCGACCAATCGATTGTTCAGAACCCGGCTGTTTTGCCATTACGACCTCTTTAACAACAGGGATCAATTGGATGCCTTCTTCAGGGTCATCACTGATCAGGAAGTTCAGTTCCTGGCTCAGTTCGCCATTGATCTGCAATTCGTCTTCAACTTCCAGCTGGTTGCCGCGTTTGATTTGAACCGTGTAGCTCTCTTCGTCCAAAAGCTGCATTTCAAATGACCCGTCTTCTGCTGAAACGGTCGCATATCGTTCACTAACGTATTGTTTAGGCAGAAAGATGATTTGCACCCCTTGTACGGGTTCTTCGGTTGAAGCAACCAGTATTTTTCCGTAGATCCTGGATTTTGGGACCTTCGAGAAATGAAAAATATCGAAATCACCACGGCTAAAGACCCGATTGGAGCTGAAATACCCACTGGCGCCATCTTTCGCCAATTTGAAGTGCAGATCATCGTCAGGTGTGTTGATCGGGTAATTCATCTGAACTGGTTTGCCCCATTTAAAATTGACCTGATCCCACTTGCTGTAGAAAATGTCAAATCCGCCGATGGCATTATGTCCGTTTGAACTGAAATAAAGGGTTTTTTCGTCGAAAGTGAGGAATGGACTACTTTCATCCATTTCAGAATTGATCTCGAGGATGGGTTCGGGTTTCGTCCATTTACCTAATACACTGTCATACCTGACTTCATATAAGTCATAACCCCTTTTTTTGAGATTCTTTCTGGAGCTGAATATAATTCGATCCTGTTTTCGGTTGACCGTGAAATCTGGTCCAAGTGCCGGTAATTTAATTTCATGACGTGCTCTTTGTGGTTCTTGCCACTGATCATCATTTAAGGTGCTGGTATACAAGATGCCATTGTTTCGGGCGATCAATGTCTCGACCTGATCTTCCCAGTAAGTCAGGCAAAACCTGGTATTGTTCTCTTCCACGGCGTTCAAAGAAGCAATGGACGCAGGTGTTTGCCAGATCATGTCATTGTCATATCGGGCCAGGGTACTTGCACGAATTTCAAACAATTCTTTTTTATTGTTGGAGATTGCGGAAGTGGAATACAATAATTGTTGATTATCGGCGCTGAATGCCGGATTGAGTTCAGCTTCTACAGTATTGATCGTTTCAGGTAATAGTGTGACTACATAATCCGTATTTTCCTCAAAAAACGAGGAAAGCGTTTCTGTAGAGCGGATGAATTCGTTGGTCTCTTGTCTGATTTCTTTGGATTGAACGCTTCTTTGCTGAGAAAGTCATTCCACGAACCTATGGCTTCTCCAAACATATATTTGGTTACAAAGACCCGACCTAGCCAATAATGGTAGAACTTATCATTCCTGGCCAAAGTGGTTTCAAAACTTAGTAGTCTGTCCAGTGAGCGGTTTTTTTCTCCATCAAGAAAATACGTCAACTCCAGTCGGTATTCTACATCCTTGTAAGAAGGGTCAACCCGATAGATCTCTTCAAATTCGATCCTGGCAATATCAAAGTTTTCCTCGTATAGGAGTTCAAGGGCTCGATTGTACTGTTTTTCGAGCTTCTTGTTGCTTTGGGGATAAGCAACTGAATGAATTAAAATGACGATAAACGTCATAATAATGAGCTGGCGAGTGAACACACTTAGGCTATTTAGTGTAGGCGGAAATTAATTAAGCAGTAAGGGATGAATATAGCTGGTTTTAAGGATTATCCCAAGTAAAAGTTGTACTAAACCTTCAGAAAAGTGTGTAATTGCCGTGTTGGTCAGAAGGAGTAGAAGGTTTGATCAGGTCCGCGTGATTTTTTTCTTCATTTTGTATTTCAGGACTTACCGAATGGCTTGCAAAGTCCATAGACGAGCTTTTGGATAGTATTTTTTCAAGGTCAGTTTGCTCCGCCGAAGGGTCGAGCCAGGCTTTGAAATCACTGGATTGAAGGAAAACGGGTGTCTCTTCCTGGGTGGAAGAAAGTTGCTGGTGAGTGCCAGTAATCAGCATAAAACACTTGAATTCGTTTCCTTCCAGATCTTCAGAGCTTTCCCAGTACCCCGCCATACCAAACATCTGCTGATTGTCCTGATAGAAGTAGTAAGGGGTTTGTTTTTTCTTGCCGATTTGCTTCCATAAGAACACCCCATCCGCCAAAATGATGCAACGCCTTTGTTTCATGGCCATTTTGGTAGACGCTTTGGAAAAGACTTGAGACAATGCGGTGTTGAACAACTTGGCACTAGTGGCTTTTCGGGTTGACATTTTTACCATCAGACCCCATTTCATCAGGGAAACTTCGTTTTCCCTGATCAATACGGGTAGTGATTGAGTAGGACTGGCATTATAGTGTGGTTCCCACGTAGCTTTTTCCGCAGCAAACTGATAAGGTGAACCGGTGATCGAATATCTGTTGACCATCTTTTGACAAATCTAACTCCAATCCGCTATTTGTTTTCGCAAAAAGCGAGCGCTCGTTGTTCGGACCAGTAGCTTCCCTGATTTTTCGGTGTGACAAATCCCACATGACCTCCATGAGAGGGAGTTTCGAAGTATACATGCTCCAGGGTTTCAAAAAGTCGATGATCAAGGCATTCGGCGGATAAGAATGGATCATTTAAAGCATTGATAACCAGGGTAGGGACATTTATCTTTTTTAGAAAATTATTGGAGCTACTTTTTTTGTAATAGTCTATCGCATCGTCGAAACCATGGATCGGGGCGGTATAAACATCATCAAAATCCATCAGGGATTTGATCTTTTTGAATGGTTCCAGTGAGATTTGATCCGGATACTGCTCTTGTTTCATGATCACTTTCTTTTTGAGTGACCGAAGAAAGCGTTTGTTGTAGATCCAATTTTGCCTTTTTTTGATTTTCAACGATCCCGTGTGCAGATCGAGTGGAACCGAGAAGGTAACGGCCGCTTTTATGCTAGCCCGGTCATATTCTCCCAAATATTTGAGGGTAAGATTACCTCCAAGGCTGAATCCGATCAGATAGATTTCTTTAAACCCCTGAGCTTCGACGTGATTCACTACTTCTTCCAGATCATAAGTGGCCCCACTATGGTACATCTGTAAGTTGCGATTGATTTCTCCGCTACAACCGCGATAGCTCCAGGCAAGCACATCATAGCCAGCCCTGTAAAATTCATTGGCCATACCAATGACATATTGCCGGTCCGTGTGTCCTTCGAGTCCATGAGAGATGATTACCGCTCGTTCTTTCTTATGATCCATCCAGTCCAGGTCCAGGAAATCGTTATCGGTCGTCTCAATTCGTTCCCGTCGATAATCCTTACTTAACTTCGGCTTTCGAAAGAGTGCCGGATACATTGTGCACAGGTGACCATTTTTAAAAGGGAAGGGGGCTTTATAACCGGACTTTTTGATTACTGGCATTTAGCATTAATATTACCGGAACAAAAAAAGTGTCATTTTTATTATAAATGATGCGACGCGTAAAAGATTTACGATGTGTGTATAGAAAACACACATGGTTTAACTTTGGCGCCTTAATTGAGACTTTTAAGAACTAATCGCGAACATGGCCGAAGTAATTAGAATGCCAAAGATGAGTGACACCATGGAAGAAGGTGTTATCGCAAGTTGGTTGAAGCAAGTAGGAGAGGAAATAAGTTCAGGGGATATTCTGGCTGAAGTAGAGACAGATAAAGCCACGATGGAACTTGAAAACTATGAAGATGGTGTTTTGCTCCACGTCGGAGTAAAAGAAAAAGACACAGTACCTGTTGATGCTGTGATTGCGATTGTGGGTGAAAAAGGCGAAGATATCAGCGCCTTGTTAGCCGATATAGAAGGGGGAGGAAACGCTCCGGCAACAGAGTCAGTTGCTGAAGCCGCACCAGTTGCCGCTGCTGCTCCAGCAGAAGCCATTGATGTCTCATCTATCAATGCAGAAGTAGTCACCTTGCCTAAAATGAGTGACACCATGGAGGAAGGAGTAATTGCCTCATGGTTGAAGGAAGTAGGTGATGCCGTAGCTGAAGGTGATATTCTTGCCGAAGTAGAGACAGACAAGGCTACTATGGAGCTGGAGTCTTACAACGAGGGCGTTCTTTTGTATAAAGCCGTAGAAGCAGGCAATGCAGTGCCTGTTGACGGAGTGATCGCCATCATTGGAGAAAAAGGTGCCGATGTAGACTTACTACTCAAAGCCGAGGCACAAAAAGCCGCGGGAGCCGCTGCTCCGGGAGCTGCCGCTCCGGCACCAGAAGCCACTCCGACTACTCCAACGCCGACTGCATCGACACCTGCACCTGCAGCAACGCCTGAAGTAGTGGCACCATCAACCAATGGCCGGATCAAGGCGTCTCCATTAGCGAAGCGACTGGCTCAGGAAAAAGGAATAGACATTAGCCTGGTTTCAGGTTCTGGTGAAGGTGGCCGAATCATCAAACGAGATATTGAAAACTATACACCGGCAGCAGCACCAGCGCCGGCAGAAAGTAGCACAGCGGCTTCATCTGCACCTGCGATCAGTTTGCCGACTGTGGTGGGAGAGGAGCGATCAGAAGATGTTCCATTATCCCAAATGCGTAAATCTATTGCCAATCGATTGAGCGATAGTAAATTCTCTGCGCCTCACTTCTACGTGACGATGGAGATCGAGATGGATAAGGCCATTGCTGCACGCAAAAGCATGAATGAGATTTCTCCTGTGAAGATCTCTTTCAATGATATTGTGGTGAAAGCTACGGCTGCGGCATTGCGTCAGCATCCTGCTATTAATGTGAGCTGGATGGGTGATAAGATCGTACAACATCATCATATCCACGTAGGTATTGCGGTGGCCATTCCTGATGGACTTATCGTGCCTGTTGTGAGATTTACTGACAACAAAGCGATTTCTCATATTTCTGCGGAGGTGAAAGAACTGGCACAAAAAGCAAAAGATAAGAAGCTTAAACCTGAGGAATTCTCCGGAAATACCTTCACCATTTCGAACCTGGGGATGTTCGGTGTAGATGAATTTACAGCGATTATCAATCCTCCTGATGCGTGCATCCTTGCTGTTAGTGGCATCAAAGAGACAGTCATTGTGAAGAATGGAGAAATGAAGCCTGGAAATGTGATGAAAGTAACGCTTTCATGTGATCACAGAGCTGTAGATGGTGCTACCGGAGCGGCATTCTTGAAAACATTGAAAACATTGTTGGAAGATCCCGTTAGGATATTAGTATAACATTCAGAAATTAAGGAAAAAGGAGCCTGTTTCTGTCAAGGAATGGGCTCTTTTATATTTACAAGCTATGAGTTTACCAGAAATACACGCTACCACGGTGGTGGCGATCAAGCATAATGGGCAAATTGCAATTGGTGCCGACGGACAAGCCACTATGGGCAATACAGTCGCGAAAAGCAATGTGAAAAAGATCCGAAAACTAGCTGAAGGAAAAATAGTCACAGGTTTTGCAGGGTCAACTGCCGATGCATTTACCTTAATGGATCGTTTTGAGGAAAAACTGAGCAACTTCTCAGGGAATTTGAAACGTGCCGCGGTAGAATTGGCCAAAGACTGGCGCATGGATAAATACCTTCGTCAATTGGAAGCCATGATGATTGTGGCGGATAAAGATGAAATCCTGATCATTTCTGGGAATGGCGATGTTTTGGAACCCGATATGAACGTGGCTTCCATTGGAAGCGGTAGCGCTTATGCCAAGCCAGCAGCCATGGCTTTAATGAAACATGCTCCCAATTTGACGGCCAAAGAAATGGTGGAAGAAAGCCTTCATATTGCTGCGGATATTGACATTTACACCAATCACAATTTGGTGATCGAAACGCTTTGATCAATTAACCTAATCAGCGTTTTGATTTAAGGTAACTTTTTCTAGATTTGCATCCCTTTTGAGGGCGACCTCAGAAGTATACCAGTCCCGATTAAGGCTATTATGTCGAAATCGGAGTTCCTAAGCCCAGGTGGCGGAACTGGTAGACGCGTTGGTCTCAAACACCAATGGCTTCGGCCGTGCCGGTTCGATTCCGGCCCTGGGTACGAAAAAACCTCTGAGAATATCAGAGGTTTTTTTATTCAAAAATATTCTACTATTCAATTGAGTCTGGTATTGAAGTTAAATCCATATTCAGTTTCAAAATCGCTCACCAGAGCGATACTAAGTCCTTTTGATCATAGAGAACTTAATACTCATTAACTTAATCAACTGCGGATCATTGCAATAATGTCTGCTCCACAGATTTTCCGATTGATCCGAAATCACCATTTCAAAAGCAGAGAAACGAAATAACTGATTAACTCAATCACTTTTGGATCAATGGAGAAATTATCTTCATCTCCAGATAAAGATGGATCCGATTTTTCCAGGGACCTTCTGCCAAGTAAAGTCCTTTTGACCATATAGAACTTAATAACTCATTGACTTAATTAACTTAATCAACTGCGGATCATTGGAATAACATCATTACTCCACAGATTTTCCGATTGATCCATCAATTTCCTTTCAACCCTGCTGCCGTTCGATCTTCCTTAGCTGGAGGAGGAGTGCCCATTTTTGGTTGGGTCTCCAGATTTTTCAGTACTTCCTCAACAACCCTTTCCATTTGTGGATCACGCCCTTGATTGATAAGATTAGGATCATCCCAAACGGCAATATCAGGTCGTACACCTACTCCCTCGTCGAACCAGGTGCCATCATTGAGGTACAACCTTGCACCAGGAACGGTAATTCCACCTCCATCGATCAGACGGTGGCCGGTGGCCGGGCCTACCAGGATTCCAAGGGTTCTTTCACCCACGATGGGGCCTGCATTCAATTCCCGAAATGCCCATGGCAGACCGTCGCCTCCTGAACCTGCCCAGCCATTGATCAGCATGCCCATTGGCCCTGTATTGGCTTTGATTGGGAAGGTATGATGTTTGCCATGTCTCCAATAAAGGTTGTAGATCACAGGTCTCGTCATAAGTTCCAGGAATCGGTCGGCGAGCTGTCCACCGCCATTGAAACGTTCATCGATGATAAAGCCTTCTTTGTCCAATTGACCATAGTACATTTTCACCAGGTCGAGTTGGCCTCGTCCCCCGGTGTTGGTCATGTAGACGTAGCCCAATTTACCTCCCGAAAGTTTTTCAACATTCAATCTGTTTTGTTCAATCCAATCCAAATACCGCAGGTTTCCTTCCTGACCACCGGTAAGGCATGTGACCACTATTTCTTTTGCATTGTTCTTATCCCCATTCTTACTGATTTGTAAACTCACGGTCTCACCATTGAGCCCTTCAAACGCCGCGTAAGGATCTTTTTGTAGCGACAATTCCATTCCGTTTACTGCATGGATATAATCCCCTTCGTTTACATCTATCCCGGGTCGATCAAGTGGAGATCTGTTTTCAGCATCCCAGGCAGCTGGTTTGACGATTCTCTTGATTTTGTAGCCTTTTTCATCCGCTTCCCAGTCAATGCCCAAATAGCCGGTGCTTACATTCGTCACTTGCTCATTATCCCCTCCGAAGGTATACGTATGTCCCGCACTTAGTTCCGCGGCCAGGTTGTATTGGATATAGGTTACGTCCCATCTTGATCGCGCATCTTCGATTAAAGCACCGTACTGAGTACGAAGCGCATCCCAATCCACTTGTTGCATGTCTTCATCATAGAAAAAGTCACGGTGACGCCTCCAGGTATCCTGAAATATCTGACGCCATTCTTCTCTCGGATTCAATTCCATGGCCAGTCCGTTGGTAGGGATGGCATCCTTGATTTTTTGATCCGGAGCAGGTTTGATAATACCGAATTTGGCCCCACTTCTTACCAATAAAGATCCTCCATCGGCCGTTTTTACTGCGGCATTGACATTGGACATAATGGACTTTTCTTCTCTTTCTTTCAGGTCGTAGTACGTAAGTGTGGGTCGTCCGCCTTCGGAACCGGAATTAGGGAACCGGCGATAAACGACTTTTCCATCAAATGCCATGAGGTTACCCATGTTACCGGGTCTGGCTGGAAGTATGACGAGTCGGTGTTCCAGGCCTTCCCAGTCAATTTTGATCGATTCGGGTGCCTGGTCTTTGGGGCTTTCTTTTTTGTCTTTTTTCTTGCCTTTTTCCTCGTCAGGAGTTTCCTCTTTTTCCTCTGCTTTCAATTCATCATTTCGAGCACTTAGCAAATAAGGAGAATTATTGCTGAGGTTGATTGCTGCCAATTGCGTCGCATTCGGGTAGATCCAGGTGCCATCCTGCATATCACTGTATACCGCGCTGAAATTTCGGTTGGTCAGGAAGAATAAATATTTGCCTTTTGTACCAAAAACGGGATTGGTGTCATTGTAAAATCCACTGGTTACCTGTCGTGCTTGTTTCGTCGAAAGATCGTAAATGTAAATCGCCTGATTGCCATTTTCCATGCCGATGGTATAGGTGATCAGTTTAGAATCATGTGACCAGTTGATCGGATAGCCGTATCTGGCTCCGTGACCATAATTCCATTCATAGTTGTCAGCAATTTCTACCGATCCGGTAGCTGCATCAATGATGCTGATGTCATTTTTCTCGTCAATAAATGCTAGCTTCTTGCTGTCCGGTGACCAGTGCAGCGTATATCCATATCCCTTATTTCTCGAACTGATCCTTCTTGCATTCTGATTGGTCCGCATTGACTTTACATAGATTTCATACTCACCTGATTGATCACTCCAATAGGCGATATGATTACCATCAGGAGACCAGCTTGGACTATGATCAAATGCTCCGGAAGAAGCCGTCAGGTTCTCCACATATCCTTCTTTTACGGGTACATTAAATAATTCACCCCTTGCTTCAAATACGATCCTGTTAGCGCCTGGGGAAGCTGTCATGTTGTTGATTTGATTTTCAACTTTGAGTCTTCTGTCCATCTCCAGTGTTAGGTCACTCACAATTGATACGTTGATCTCTTTAGAGGTCTCGGTTGCCAGGTCCATCAGATGAAGAGACCCCCCAACTTCAAAAACCAGATCATTGGGGCCCGCGGATAAGTAGGTAATGTCGAAATCTTTGAATTGCGTGACCTGATTGAAGGATCGATCATTCAGATCATAGCTCCAGACATTCAGCCGTAAATCATCTGCACGATCTGACAGGAAGTAAATCTTATCATTAGCCCAGGCAGGCTTACCATCGTTCGCTTCATTGGTAGTGATTTTTTCAGCTGTTTTGGTCGTAAGGTCAAAAAGTATGATGTCTGAAGTCAATCCTCCCCGGTATCTTTTAAATGGATACGTTTCGGTGATTTTTGTGATGTAGGCTAACTGGTTACCGTCTGCTGAATAGGTAGCGATTTCACCATAGGGGATAGGGAGTTTTTCAGGTATGCCTCCTGTTTTCGGGATCAAGAAAAGTTGGTTCACCCTACCTGAGGGAATGCCTGTTTCTCTTCTAGAAGCAAACAGGATCTTATCGCCAGAAGGATGCCAGTCAACCATACGGTCGGCATGAGACCCATAGGTCAATCTTACCGGTACGCCACCGGCAGTAGGCATGACATAAACATCAGGATTACCTCTATATCGAGCGGTAAAGGCAATTTCCTTTCCGTTGGGGGAGAATTTCGGATAAGACTCTTCGCCAGGAGAGTTTGTGAGTTGCACCGCCTGACCTCCGTTTTTGTCAACGACCCAGATATCTCCTCCATACACAAAGCAAATTTGTGTTTCAGAGACATCCAGAAACCGCATCAGTTTTGCATTGATTTGACCAAATGAAGAAAGGCTGTAGAACGCGAGAAAAAGTAGGGTGATAAGGACTTTCATGAGTTATTCTTTTCTGGATGTTTAAAATAAACCTTTCTCTTCATTATTTGGAGGGCTCAGTTTATGGCCGGTAATTACACGTTATCAGCTTACTCAAAATGATGGTTGGCAACTTGTCATGTTCCTGGCCTGCGGATAATCGGATGCAGGTGTGGACAAGTGGTCCAATGTTGCATAGATTCGGTAACTGTGGCCAGGCATTTGATCAAACAACAAATGATTAAAATTTACATTCTTATAGGGTTTTCTCCTTCAGACCTGTACTAATACTGACCATCGGACTAAAAAAATGTCTGAAAATTCACGAAAAGTGCCTGAAGTTGAGGCGCAAACGGAACAATTTGTTGGCTGTTTGACTTAACTATTTGGTAATTATTAATTACCTTCGAGCTGTTGTTGTGGATTAAGAATTTATTAGTCCTTTTATTTTGAGTTTTTGACCTTTGGGTTCAGGTTGACCGCCTGAACCTTTTTTTATGTCCGATTTGTGACCGCCACCGGACACTTTCTTGTATCATTCCGTACAAGTTCGACCCTCCCCAAAAATCTTCTTATTTTTTATATCTCTGAAAATCAGTCACTTAACAATAGTGGCACTCAAATTGGCATATTGGCATCAGAGAATCAGAAATCAATTTTTCCAAATGGACAGAAAAATAAAAAAGAAGAAGTGGACACTTAAGCGATTCCTCACCATAGGCGGTGCGGCGCTCTTTCTGTCCTTTGTTGCCTACAGCTTCGTGTTTGCTGGAGGCGGCGCCAGACTGAAAGTAGAATTAGAGAAAATCAACGTGGCAGGAGTCAAAGAAGGGGAGTTTATGGAAACTATTCCTGTGGATGGAACTGTCTTGCCGATCAAAACCATTCGTTTGGATGCAATTGTCGGTGGCGTTGTTGAAAGAAAATACTACGAAGGAGGTATTCTGGTAGATGAGGGAGACACCATCCTGAAACTATCGAACGATGCATTGCTTCAAAACTTCGTCAGAGAAGAAACTCAGGGATTTATTCTGGTGAATAATCTGGAGAACACGAAACTGAGTTTGAAGCGGAATCAATTTAATCTGAGAAATCAGTTGACCCAGCTTGACTTCCAAATCGATCAGGCACGAGATGCTTACGAACGTGGACAGCCATTGTTTGATGAGAAGATCATTTCAGAGCAGGAATTCCTGAACCTTGAGCGTGAATACAATAGATTGGTTCAAACGCGTGAAATTCAGGTGGAGTCGAACAGATTCGATTCTATGAACTCAATCCTGCAGATTGCTCAGGCAGAAAGCACCCTTGAAAGAACTCGAAATAACCTTGAAATGATCAAGGGCAACCTGGATAACCTTTACATCAAAGCGCCTATCTCCGGTCGTCTTTCTACCGTAAGCGCAGAAGTTGGAGAATCAATTGGCCCAGGTCAAAATATTGGTCAGATCGATGACCTGAATGGATTCAGGGTTCGGGCTTCTATTGACGAGCACTATATCAGCCGAATTTACGAAGGCCTAGCCGGTTCTTTTCCCTTCGCTGGTCAGGAGTACGGTTTAAGGATATATAAGATCTATCCCGAAGTAAATGGTGGTCTATTCTCTGTGGACATGGAATTTACAGATTCCACGCCTCCTGAGGGAATCCGTAGAGGACAGACATTGCAAATCAGATTGCAGTTGAGTCAGAAAATCACCGCAGTACAAATCCCTAGAGGTAGCTTCTATCAGACTACCGGAGGTAACTGGATATTCGTCCTGGATGAAACCGAATCCTTTGCGGTTCGAAGAGACATCAGATTAGGGCGACAGAATCCGAGATATTACGAAGTTCTCGAAGGATTGCAACCTGGAGAGAAAGTTGTTGTCTCTTCATATGAAGGATATGAAGACAAAGACCGACTTGTATTCAAATAACCTAATTTTTAAATCAACTTTCACAGCACATAAATAAGCACAAATGGAAAACTCTAGTCAACTGATCAAAACGTCAGGATTAAAGAAATTCTACTACACTGACGAGATCGAGACCACAGCACTAGCTGGCGTCAACCTGGAAGTAAAGAAAGGCGAATTTGTCGCCATTATGGGACCTTCTGGTTGCGGTAAGTCTACATTGCTCAACATCATTGGATTGCTGGATAATCCCTCTGAAGGAGAATTCAACTTCGGAGAATTGGAGATTTCAGGATACAACGAGAGAAAAAGGGCAGATCTGAGAAAAGCTAACATTGGATTCGTATTCCAGAGCTTTAACCTGATCGACGAACTCACTGTATATGAGAACATCGAGCTTCCTCTGATCTACTTGAAGTACTCTTCTGCTGATCGTAAGAAGCGTGTAGAAGAAGTGATGGAGCAGATGAAGATCATGCACCGTAGAAATCACTTCCCGCAGCAGCTTTCCGGTGGACAGCAACAGCGTGTGGCTATCTCGAGAGCAGTAGTGGCAAAACCTAAATTGATCCTCGCCGATGAGCCTACGGGTAACCTGGATTCTGCAAACGGTCAGGAGGTAATGAACCTGCTCACAGAGCTTAATGAGAACGGAACTACTGTAATCATGGTGACGCACTCACCAATTGATGCAGAGTACGCGCATCGAGTGATTCACTTATTCGATGGTCAAATCGTATCTGAGAACATTAATTCCAAGGATTCGGCACTAGTGTAATGAGTCCTTCGGGGACGTTGAGAAACGGAGCTTTCCTACGTGTCCCTGAACTCAAAGGCAAACTCAAACTCAAACCTGGCAAGTAGAAGAAACTGTCCTTCGGGATGGTTTCTTCCCACTGCTGAACTTCATATCTATGGCTATGAGAAAAGTATTACTATGTTTATTGCTTGCCGTTTCGGTAAGTGTTTCCGCCCAAAATACCCAGGTACTTACGCTTGATGATTGTATCAATATGGCACTGGGAAACGGTTTGGAAATTGAAAGGGCCAGGAACAATGAGCTGATTGCCCGATCGAACCGATTGCAGTCTTTGATGCAATTTTTACCTTCATTGAGAGGTAATGTCAACTGGAATATTTCTAAAGGTAACCAGTTTGATCAAAATGCCCTTCAGGTGATCAATATCACTACACAGCGATCTACTCCTGTCTTACAGGCTAACTGGACTATTTTTCAGGGGCTTTCCAACCTAAATACAAGAAACCAGCGTGATCATGAATATAATGCCGCGGTGGAAACGTCAAAAAATACCAGACTTACTGCTGAGGCCAATATCCTTGCTTCTTACCTTAATGTGGTATTAAGCCAGGAAAATATCAAGATTTCGCAGCAGCGGGTAGACTTATTGACGGCACAACTTGATCGTGCAGAGAAACGTGAGTCCGTAGGAGTGGGCAATTTGGAAGAAGTGTACAACTTCCGATCTCAATTGGCAACGGAGCGTTTGAACCTCGCGAACTTGCAAAATACCTATGAAAGCAACAAGTTGGCTTTGCTTCAGGCCATGCAATTGGACCCTACCGGAGCGAATTATGAAGTAGAGCCTTATCCTATATCAGAAAGCGATCTGGTAGCAGAGCCTGAGGCTTTTAATTCAATCCTTAATGATGCACTTAATAATAACCCGGCAGTCCGCGCAGCCGAAGCTTCTCAACGAGCCTCTGTTTTTCAATATCGGGCAGCCCAGGGACAGTTATTGCCTACCATTTCGGTAACAGGTCAGTATGGTTCCAGCTATTCATCCAATGGCGCGTTTAATCCTGATGTGACTGGTGCTGAGTCTTTTGAACAAGACGCTACTTTTATCGAGCAATTAGGTTACAATGAGTTTCAATTTGTAGGCTTCAATATGAGCATTCCAATCTTTACGCGGTTTGCTAATAGAAATTCTATCCAAACAGCGAAGCTGACTATGGCCAACGCGGAGATCAGCAACAGACAGGCCAGAATGAATGCGACGAATACGGTTCAGACGGTATACCTTGATTTGGTTGCAGCAAAAAATACTTACATATCCGCTTCGGAAAACCTGGTGGCTTTGCAGCAAAGCTTTGATTTTATGGAGAAGCGCTATCAGTCTGGAAACTCAGATTTCTACGCTTATCTCGAAAGCCTGAACAACAAGAACAGAGCGGAAGTACAGTTGGCAAATGCCAAGTACAGCATCGTGTTGAGAAAACGAATTCTCGATCTATATCGAGGACAATAAATAAAGAAATTGGTCAAACTCAAAAAGAGCTTAGACGGGACCCAAGGGTCCTGTTTTTGTTTGATTTCTTTTTGGGATGAGACCTTGCTGCTGTGAAAAAAGCCAGGCCGTAGAGGCCTGGCTTCACAACCAAGTAGTAAAACTCACCAATCAAAATTTTTTCTATCTGTTCGGAAAGAGGTGAAGATCAGGCCGCTTATGAGCTATTGCTCCCGACGTTCGCTCAAGAGGGATGCGACCTTATCTCCACTTATTTTCCAAAAAATTACACGACGAAAATAGCGTTGAGAGCTCTTGAATTCACTTTTACTAAGGAGAACGGTCGGTTTTACACGGAAAAGTGTTGAAATCATCCTTTTTTCAAAAACAAGAAAGCCGAACATTACTGCCCGGCTTACTCAATTTTATTTTTGATCGATCTGCTTATTTCAACGTGGAGGGGCAGACATAGTCTGTAGTTGGTATGTTGGTCTCAGTGATGGCCTTGTAACCTCCCTGAATATCTACCACCTGATGATAACCACGTGATTTGAGAATAGACGCTGCGATCATAGATCGATAACCTCCTGCACAATGAATATGATAGGTCGTTTCTTTTTCTAACTCCTCCATATGATTGTTGATGAAATCCAGCGGAAAGCTGTGAGCATCTTCTATGTGTTCCGCAGAAAATTCACCTGGTTTTCTTACATCCAGGACGTGTAGCTTGTCTGATTCAAATCGCGCAGCAAATTCAGAAGCAGGAATCGAGCTGACCTGATCTGTATCCTTGCCTGCCGATTTCCAGGCCTGAATTCCGCCTTTCAGGAATCCTAAGGTATTGTCATAGCCAACCCGGGAAAGGCGCGTCACTACTTCTTCCTCGCGACCTTCGTCGGCAATGAATACAATAGGTTGCTGTAAGTCCGTGATTAATGCTCCGACCCACGGCGCGAAACTGCCATCAACACCAATAAAGATCGAGTTGGGAACATGTCCGTTGGCAAAATCCTGAGCAGAACGAGTATCCAGAACCAGTGCGCCCTCATGGTTAGCCATGGCTTCAAAAGCTTCCAGGTCCAGGGGAACATTACCCGTAGCAAGGATCTGATCAAGTCCCTGAGCCCCAGATTTATTCATGGCCACATTCTGTGCAAAATATTGAGGAGGAGGCAAAAGACCATCAGTTACCTCCTTGATGAATTCCTCTTTGGTCATGTCCGGTCGAAGGGCATAATTCGTCCGTTTTTGATTGCCAAGAAGATCAGTGGTCTCCTTGCTCATGTTCTTTCCGCAAGCAGATCCAGCACCATGGGCCGGGTACACGATCACCTCGTCAGGAAGCGTCATGATCTTATTTCTCAAACTATCGAAAAGAAATCCCGCCAGATCGTTTTGAGTGAGATCTCCTTTCTGGGCCAGATCCGGTCGGCCTACATCACCAATAAATAAGGTGTCACCACTAAAGATGGCATGCTCCTTTCCCTCCTCATCGATCAGTAAAAAGGTGGTGCTTTCCATGGTATGGCCAGGTGTATGGAGTACTTTGATCTTTACGTTTCCTAATTCAAATACCTCACCATCAGTGGCTTCATGTATATCGTACTGGGTTTTGGCATTGGGGCCGTAAACGATTTTAGCACCAGTTTTTTTCGCCAGATCTACGTGACCTGAAACAAAATCCGCATGGAAATGGGTCTCAAAAATATACTTGATCTCCGCGTTTTCCTTCTCAGCTTTATCAATGTAAGGTTTTGATTCTCTGAGTGGATCCACAATTGCGGCTTCACCATTGCTTTCTATGTAGTAGGCGCCTTGTGCAAGGCATCCTGTATATATCTGTTCTACTTTCATTTCTGCATCAATTCTTTTGCAATTGTACGTAAGTCCTTCACCAGATAATGTAACAATCGTTACGCTAGGCTGTCGTTACTCAATTCTCCATGTTGGAGCGCATCTTCACGGCGAAGATATTCCTTTTCATTGCCAGCTTCAAGGGCATCATTCAGCGTAAGGAAGATGTTGGCCGTGCCTATTTGATGGATCAGTCCGGTTTTAAATAAAGTATCACGTACTGGCCCCACAACATCTGTCAGCAACAACGTCTTTTCCTGATGTTTAAAATCATGTAAAAGGATGGAAAGTTCCTCAATGGCAGATGCGTCAATTTGACTGATGGCCGCTGCATCCAGGATCACCGTTTTTATGGTTGGCCGGGACGCTAGAAGTTCCTCAATGTAGGACTTGACAAATTGGATATTGATAAATGTCAGTGGTGCATCTACGCGGAGGATGGCTTTTTCCTCCCATATTTCCAGTTCGGTAAAGCGTTTAATGTTTCTGAATTCCGTTTGTCCCGGCAGTCTCCCCAACTCGGCAATGTGTGGGTAAGCCGCACGATACAGTAATAACAATATCGAGGCCAATACGCCACTGATAATTCCGGGTACCATGCTGAAATTGAGCGTTACCAAAAAAGTGACCAGGAGCAGCGAAAATTCCAGTTTGTTTTCTTTCCAGAGTTTACGAGCATATTTCAAGTCAATAAGGCTACCAACAGCGACCATGATCACTGAAGCCAGGATGGCATGAGGCAAATAATAAAACAATGGTGTAAGGAATAATAACGTTAATCCAACCAGCAGTGCACTGATGATCGACGATAAAGGCGTGTTGGCGCCCGACTGATGATTGACGGCCGATCGCGAAAAGCCGCCAGTAACCGGAAAAGCCTGGAATAATGATCCCAACAAGTTGGAAGTGCCAAGGGCAATCAGTTCCTGGTTAGCAATGACTTTGTAATTTTTTCTTTTGCTTTCTATGGCCTTCGCGACGGAAAAGGCTTCCATAAATGCCACCACAGAAATAGTCAGTGCCAATGGAATTAATTCAGCCATTTGACCTAAAGAGAAGTTGGGTATTTGAAAGGGAGGTAGTCCTTGTGGGATGTTTTGAACGATGGAAACACCTTGCTCTTCCCAGTCCATTACATAAACCAGGACAATACCGAAAGTTACGGCAACCAAAGCTCCCGGTATCCTTGGACTTATGCGCTTGACACCTTTGATAATGATGATGCCCACAATTCCGATCAACAGGGTGAGTAAATGGGTTTGATCAAGATTTTTTGTTGCATTTATCAGGAGTTGAAAGGCTTGGTTACTTTTTTTGATCTCTGTTCCCAGCAGGTATTTGAGTTGATTTAGTCCGATAATGATCGCTGCAGCAGAGGTAAAACCACTTATTACAGGTTTGGCCAACAAGTTGGTGATAAAGCCCATTCGAAAAAGACCCAATAGTAACTGAAAAGCCCCCATGAAAAAGGCCAGTAAAATGGCAAATCCGATATAAGCATCAGTGCCTTCTGTTGCCAAAACGGATACACCAGTTGCAACGAGTAGGGAATCCATAGCGACAGGTGCAACAGAGAGTTGTCGGGAAGTGCCAAAAATGGCATAAACCAGTTGAGGAACGATAGAAGCATACAAACCATAAACCGGCGGCAGACCTGCAATCAGCGCATAAGCCATTCCCTGAGGAATGAGCATGATGCCCACGGTGACTCCTGCGAAAAGATCATTTCCTAAATCCGCTTTTTTGTAATGAGTAAGCCAGTAGGTGATCGGTAGTATTTTATTGAGGAACGTCATTCGGGGTGCTTAAATGTTGCTCAAAAGTAGAGTCTTCGCAAACGGCTTGCCGTAACAATTGTCACATCCATTTATAAGATCTCAATCAGGTTGCGATGTTGTTCGATTTTATCTTCTTTTTCCAGTTGCTTCAATAAACGAGAAATGACCACCCTCGAGGTATTGAGTTCCTTTGCGATCTGTTCATGGGTTTTTCGTATTTCAAATGAGCCTGTCGCTTGCTTGGTATCGAGTAAGTAGCGATATAGTCGTTCGTCCATTTTATGGAAGACGACATTGTCAATGGTATAGAGTAACTCGTCAAAACGGGCCTGGTAGGAAGAAAAAACAAATTTCCGAAAGGACTGATACTTAACCACCCACAGGTCCATGTAAGTCATCGGGATCATCCATAGTACTGAATCTTCCTCAGCCACAAGTTTAATGGCCGCCATTTTTCCTTCCAGACAGCAAGTGATGGACATGGCACATGTTTCCCCTCCCTCGAGGTAGTACAAGAAAACTTCCTTACCATTTGGTTCCTGACGAATGACTTTAAGTAATCCACTCAAAACCATAGGGACTTCAGTGCCGGGATTATCGGGACTCATGATGACTTTTCCCGCAGCGGCTTTCTTCAGTCTTCCAATGGTGATTATCTCCTCCACAAGTTGAGGGTCAAAGTCCTGGGCACTTAGCACTTGCGTTACCTGATCTGTCATGGCATGAATTGATTGTGATGAACTAACTTTCCCATCCAAATTCCAGTTCCCAAGTTAGGTTTTTATGGACATACAGGACATCCTTTCTTTACAACTTCCATTTTTTAGAGAACAACCTCTCAAAGAAGAGTTTGCTGAGAAGGCGCAATTGGTTGAGGTGCCTGCTGGTACGGAAATCTTAAAGGAGGGGAGTTATGTTAAAACCGTTCCGATTCTTTTAAGTGGCCTGGCCAAAGTGGTCAAGCAGGAGTCAGGTGGAAAGGAACTTTTACTCTATTATATCTATCCGCTGGAAAGCTGCATCGTGTCTATCAATTGCGGGTTGAACGATTTGAAAAGTCGTGTCAAAGCCATTGCAGAAGAAGATGCCAAAGCCTTGTTGATTCCCTCAACGGTTTTGAGTGACTGGCAGCGAAAGTATCCCTCGTTTGGTGCTTTTATCCTCGATTTGTATCAAAAGCGGTTTGATGATTTACTGGATGCATATAATGCACTGGCCTTTCAGAGCCTTGATGAGCGCTTGTTGAAGTACCTACATGAGAAAACGAAGGCTTTGGATTCCAACAAGATCAAGGCCACTCATCAGGATCTGGGAGATGAATTGGGTACGGCACGAGAGACCATTTCCAGAATGCTGAAGAAGCTGGAGATGGAAGGTATGGTCAGCTTGCATCGAGGTTGGATAGAGGTGCTCGACTAGAGGTGCTCGGCTAGAGGTGCCATCAGCAGTACCCTTCAGGTGCTCATGTTAGAGTAAAGAAAACCCCTTTTGCTGATGTTCCACCAATGTGGTAATGGCGGATATGGCAAGTTTAACGTTTGGATTGATCTCCTCCAGGGTGATTTTTCGCGCGTGAATGGACTGGCCGCATACCATGAATTTAACGCCTGCTTCCGTTAAAGTATTCAAGGCGTGCATATTGGGATTGTCTTTGCGAAATCGCTTTCGATAGGCTTCGTTGCTTAATATGGTTTCATATGCGGCACTATGAACCACTACCACAATTTCCAATTGCTCAGGAGTTATACCTCCTAATCCATACAAATTGATCAGTCGCGCTACCCGGTCCATGCTTTGACTATGTCCCTGGCCTGTGGGAATGGCTTTAGTCATGTCGATCACAATTTTAGCCCCTTTGGAGGGTAGCTCTACTCCCTCATAATTCACTACGGCACCATAGCCTTGTACGGATGGGTATTGGTATGATTGAGCAAGACAAAGGGTTGGTAGTAACAGGAGCAGAGGGATTAGATATTTCATATGGGTCAGACGAATTATTAAACTTTTTTGCCTTGTGTGATGAAGATCACTGACATTGAAAAGCTAAGCATCAATCTTTGAATCAAAAAAGAAATCGATATGAAAAAGAATATGAGTAAAGCTGATGGCATCATCCGATTGATCATTGCCGTCACGATTATCGCCTTATGGTATTTTGGTGTTATCGGAGGAGTACTTCTGACCATCTTATCGATAGTAGCGGTGATCTTTATTGTGACCGGATTTGTGAATTTCTGCCCGCTATACGCGGCATTGAGAATAAGGACACGAAAAGCTTAGATAGTCAATCAGTGTATTCCATGGGCTCATGCATGATGTGTGGGCCTTATTTTTTAACAGACCTGTATTCATAGGCATGGTATTGCTCATGGAAAATAAGAAAGGCCAGCCCGATATTGAACAGGATGATCAATGCTGTCGGGAGTAATAGGTAGAGGAACAGGTAACTGAGCAATAGCAGGAAAAGATATTGGACATACTTTTTTAAACTCAGATTGGAAGTATATAAAATGGAAAACGACAAGACAAACTGAGTACCAAGTATGCCATAGAGGACGAAGCTGTCCGAAATGGATAATAACTCAAATCCGCTGACCAGCATTATGATCAACTCAGGAACAAATAAGACAAAACCTGTCACAATGATCATTACGATTCGATTCAGCATAGAAAAGGGCAGATTCCTGAGAAAACTTAACTTTTCCTCCGTCATTTTATGTGTATTAAAAATTAATAAGGCATTCATAGCGCCCATTAGGAAAATGAAGAACGTGAAGTAGTCCTCCCGAAAAATCGAAGCGTTTCTGATGAAGAAAAAGTTAAAACAGAAGTACGAGAAGATTTTTTGAGCCACTAACCCTATTTTTTTATCATGCCATAGGTAGGCGAGCAGTACAAATTTTGTAGATATGTGTTGTTTTCTTCTAAATCTAATTTGCTGATAGGGTCTATGCCATTCTTTTAGTTGAAGTAAGTTCTTGGCTATCCAAACAGTGGAGCTAATCAAAATAAGCAATAACAATGAAGCGGTACCAATTACATGCCAGGACACTCCCTGAACTGCGGCAATTGAAATCGTCAGTATACCATAGATCAGTATTGGCAAATACATGAGTGTGAAATAGCCTAACACCCTTCGCAGGATGTGCTGATAGGGGAGTACTTGATAGAGGTTCAATAATGAGTGACTGTATTTAGTGAAAGATCGATCAGCAAAGCGAATACACCTGCCAGCATACAAAACCCAGAAAAAGCTGACCACTATCATCAGAGGAACACTGGAAAGTTGCGCTTGTATCAGTGCGGCATGGGTGGCGACCAGATGTTGCGGAGGAATAATCCCAAAAAACAGCAAAAACAGGAATAGAAATAGCCCGGTGTTTTGTTTGTAAAACTGGATGACGATCAATCGAAATAGAAACAACTGTTCTGACCTCATACCACCTTCAATTGAGCATCTTCGACGGAAATTTGCTTACACTGATTTTTTCCCCAATTGAAATCCTGATGAGAAGTCAGGATAAAAGAGGATCCGGCCTTTTGATATTGGTCAATAAGTGGGTCAATCAGGCTTGTCGCATAAGCATCCAGAGCATTAAGTGGTTCGTCGAGAATGATCAGTTTTGGCTGGCCAATGAAGGCAAGCACCAGACAGAGCTTTTTGATCATGCCACTGGAATAGCTCATAATTTCCTGATGTTGAAATTGGTCTACTCCAAGTTTTTCGATGAGTTGCTGATCTTCTTTCGGACTGGACTTCCTTAGATCCTGATGAAGCCTGATCAGATCACTCCCTTTCATAAATCCCGGGTAATCTGGTTCAGATGGAGCGAAACTTACCAACTGCCGGTAAGCCCGCTGATGTTTAAGGTTATTAGGAGTATGCAGTAACTCAATATTTCCCTGAAAAGGGATAAGTCCTGCTATACATTTGATAAGGGTCGTTTTTCCGGAACCGTTTTGCCCTTTTAAATGATAGACTCCAGGTGTTAATGATCGATCAGGAATGCTGATAATGGTACGTCCCTGATAGGATTTTTCAAACTGGTTGAATGCGAGCATTCGTATGTGTTACGATTTAGATAGCCGCATCTGTTGCGGTCGATTCCTACCACTATACGAGATTAGAGGCAGATGGATTTAAAAAGTTGATGAACTCCGCACCTATAGAGTCTATCAGTATGCGATATGAAGATCTGATCGAGTGGCTGACTTTCAATGTGGAAGCCGTGTTCTCAACAGCCCATAAACATACGTGCCCAACATGGCGGATAAAATGACCACAGCGATTACACCAACTCCATTTCCTAAAAGAATGAAAAGAGGTCCGGGGCAAGCTCCGGTCATGGCCCATCCAAAACCAAACAAGGTGCCTCCGATCAAATAACGAGGCACGCTGAACTGCTTAGGTGGTATTTCAATGATTTCTCCATCAATGGATTTTATCTTGAATCGCTTGATGACTTGTGTGATAATGATACCTACGACGATCGCCGATCCTATTACTCCATACATGTGAAAAGACTGGAAACGGAACATTTCATATATGCGATACCAGGAAATGATCTCGGCTTTGGTTAATGTGATGCCGAATAGCATACCAATGAAAAGGTATTTTATAAATTTCATCTGTCGTAGCGGGTTAAAGGGTAAGAAGGGTTGGTAAAATGAGGTAAGTCACGAACAGACCACCAATGAAGAATCCAATCACCGCAATGAGTGAAGGGAGTTGCAGGTTGCTCAACCCGCTGATGGCATGTCCAGAAGTGCAACCACCTGCATATCGGGTGCCAAAACCAACCAGAAATCCTCCCACTACCAGCATGATCACTCCTCTTAAGGAAAGCAAGGATTCCCACGAAAACAAGGATGCGGGAACCAGGGAATTGGTAGGGCTTTCTATGCCAAGAGCATCCAAATCCTGTAAAGTAGCTTCAGACAATTGAACACCGACATCAGCGGTCAGGAAATAACTACCAATGGCTCCGCCTATGATCATGCCCGCAGCAAATACAAGATTCCAGGTTTGCGCTTTCCAGTTAAAGTCAAAGAACTCGCAACTCTTGCCTGCACCCAAAATAGAGCACATCGTTCGAAGGTTAGAAGAAATACCAAAGCTTTTACCGAAGAAGAGCAAAGAAAACATGACCACACCGATCAGGGGACCAGCCACATACCATGGCCATGGTTGGCTGATGAACTCAATTATATTCATTTAGAGGATTTTCCTAATTCAAAAATGTAAACCCGAAATTAGAGGTAGATGGTTTCCTTCGATGTAACAAATGTTGCAGAGTGCATTAGGTTGTGATGGCAGTCAATCAAAACACTTGACTTTTACAAGCCTTCGAATATCAGTGGATAAGTTGTTTGGTATTTAATTTTTTCGGACCTTTCTGAAGAATCATACAATCAGTCCTAAATCATGAAATTTCAAATTATTCAAAGTGACCCATCGCGGGTCACAAGGCCGGTGCTATGGCTGTTTTTCTACCTGTTTAACGTTTGCTACCTAAGCGCTCAGGAAGTCGTCCGTAAGAACATTGATGATTTAACGCCTACGGAATTGGCGACCTATGAGCACGCTATCCAATTGTTGCGTGACAGAAGCGCCTCTAACCCTTATGTGCTGGATGGATATGCCTGGCAAGCCTGGGTTCACAATGTGAACAGGGTTTCTGTTCCGGCACAAAATCAATTGAAACAAGGTAATCAGGATCCAACCAGATTCTATCGAACAGCTGCTGCTCAACGATACACAGATGGAACCAATGGTTATCCAGGGATGTGCGAACATGGAAAGGACATCTTCTTTGTCTGGCACAGGGCTCAGTTCTACTATTTTGAGAAAATTCTACAAAATACGGATCCGGAGGGAACCATCGTTGACAGTCAGGGAAACAAGTATCCGACGAAAAACCTAGGTGTTCCTTATTGGAATTTTACGCGAGCCCCGAGTGGTAAAAAATTCCCAAAGATTTTTGAGGACCAGAATTCGGTACTCTACCATGAGCCAAGAAATAACCAGATTGATCCTGAGGATACAACCTTTACTTCTCCGCACCTACTGGCGAATATTGTAAGAGAACCGAACTGGAATGTCTTTGGAGGTTATCCTAATGCGACTAAAGGCGGTTATGGGAGATTTGAGGCGGAAATTCACAATCCCATGCATGTTCCATATGTCGGGGGTAGCATGGCCAATCCAGCTACTGCCGCGTACGACCCTATTTTTTATTCCTTTCATGCCTATGTGGATTACATTTTTGAAGCCTGGATTGAAGAGCACGGAACCGAGGGTATGACCTCATTGAGGTATTTTCTTCGAGCTCAGCAGCCTGACCGATTCAATTTACCAGACTATGATCCGGGAGGTGGTGATCGGCCGAATATGGGACGGGCCAATTTGTATTTGGATATCCAAAAATTGGGGTATCGATATGGTGACAATCCCGCGGACCGTATTTTAAATAAAAGTCAGACCGATGATTATCTGACAGCCAATGGTGATAAAACCTTGGTTTTTGGAAAGAGCAAAGTGAGTCCTTACTACAAGATGTACGCTGGAGGTGTTTCCTGGAGGCCGGAAACCCAGGGTACTGTAACGAATCAGCCCATCACCGTGAGAGCGGCCAGTAGAGAGGACCCTTACATTTTCGTATATGAAGAAAAAGACCCCTCCTCATCCTACCGGATCGATTTGTACATACACGGACAGAAAGTGAAGGCCGATATCGCGTCAGAAAAATTTCAGAAAAAGTATTTTGTGAAATCCGGTGTGGCCTGGCTAAGTAGTGATCATAGTAATCATGCGAAAAAGAGCCACAAACTAAACCTCGACTTAACAGGGGTAGTGGACGATCTAAACAAGCGGTATCCCGGAGAGACCTGTACTTTAACCATTGTTTACAATAAATTATAACCAACATGAGCGTTTATTTTGACCCTGACATAAAGAATATGTTTGCACCCTACGTGCAACCCATGCTAGATGTATCCATTGCAACGGATGATGGTGTTTTTAGCCTTGACCTTAGTAATTACGAATCAGTCAAAAGACTCAATCAGAACATCAAAATAGCCATCGAAGGATGGGGTTACAATGGCGGCCCAACCACAGCGCATCCTATGCCACCCGGTGGGCCTCTTCCGGATGCTTCTATTGCTATGTACAATGATTGGCTGGCTGCAGGCATGCCGGAAAAAGCTTCAGTTTCCTGAGTATTCTATTCGCTTAAACAAATAACCTAACCATGAAAACCTCTCTATATTATGTGCTGTTGGCGCTCATTTTCATTGGGTGTCAACCGCAAGAAGAAACCTCTCAGATAGAGGAAAAACCTGATCGTACCAAAATCTTAAACGTCATCAGGGATGTAAAACCACTTGTTCAGAGAAGGCAGCTACTACAGGCATCAAAAGCGGATGAAGATGTGGGTCCACCGGACCTGATTTTTCAACCATTTATGAATCCACCTGAGGATACTGCCAATTCGGGTACATTGGCGACTGCCTTGAATTTACAGTTCGCGACCAATCAAATGTATAATACGGTGCAGGAGTCGAATGTGAATATCTACCACCGTTCTTACAATGGCCAATTGGTCGGTAGTACCTGGCGTATTAAACCCGGTGATTTTCTTTCCGTTGATGTCAGCAATCAGTTAGCGGATGACTCCTGTGATAGTGATCCTTTGAATCCGAGCCCTCATACGGGTCACGATATCAATGTGATCGACACAGCCAGGTTCAATACTTCGAACCTCCATGTACATGGTTTTCATGTGTCGCCATCTGACCATGCGGACAATGTTTTTGTGGAGATTGAACCAGGGTGTGAGTTTCAAAATCGATATAACGTGCCCACGGATCATGCACCTGGTACCTTTTGGTATCATGGTCATGTACATGGATCGACGGCCATTCAGGTCTCTTCGGGGATGGCAGGTGCGATCATCATAGAAGGAGGCCTGGATGATGTTCCTGAAATAGAGGCCATGGAGGAAAAGATATTTGTTCTTCAGCAAATGCCCTATTTATACGACAGTACGGCTGATCGTTATCATATTCCCTGGAACAATACTACGTTTGGCCCAAACGCTTGGAGTAATAATTATGAAGCGCAGGGCTGGCGAACCACCATCAATGGTCAAAGTATTCCTGTCATTGATATGGCCCCGGAGGAAGTACAGCGATGGAGATTCGTCCATGCCGGAGTTAGAGAGACGATCAATCTTGAGTTGTTTGATCAGGACGGAGAATCGGCGGAATTGGTGCCGCAGGATCTCTATACCATAGCGGAAGATGGGATTGCATATGGCTACCTGGGTGAGGTTCAAAACATGGAATTACAACCTGGTTATCGCGTGGATATGTTGATCAAGGCACCGAACAAATTAAGTGATACACTTTATTTGATGGATACCGGAACTGAGGTGCTGGGAAGTTTGGAAGATTCACCAAGCACGGAGGACCCAAAGCTGCTGGCCATGGTGGTTTTGAAGGACAAAAGCGGAACCATAGCCAGGGAATTGCCTAGTTCGGCCTCTTTGTCAACTCTGGCGCCTTATTCCTCTTTGGTGGAAGAAACGCCTACTGCAGAATTAGAAAACGTGGAGTTCAACATTGATGTAAATACTTCGCCCGTTCAGTTTCAAATTGATGGCCAGGCCTTTGATCCTGCTAACATTCGATACCTGACACTGAATAAAATCCAGGATTGGGAACTCTCTTCCGGGCTTGCAAGCCATCCTTTTCATATACATGTTAATCACTTTCAATTAATTGATAGATCGACGTGTATGCAAAGAGATGCAGATAACAATTGCATCGAATGGAGTGAGCCTGTCAAGTTCGAGAACCCTATTTGGAAGGATACCTATTTCGTTGATTTCAATGAGAAAACGACCATTCGTACGGTTTACAAAGATTTCACTGGCAAATTTGTGATCCACTGTCATATACTCGATCATGAAGATCAGGGAATGATGCAATCGGTGGAGATATTGGATGAAGGACAAGCTGTGAGTCAATTAACTTTTCCTAACATCACAGTTTGTGATGACAATGTTCAACTGGCCACTTTAGAGCCATAGATCAATAAAACTTGGGGGTCGGAAGCGTGCATTCCGACCTTAAACCCATCCATTGTTTACAGCATACATCGCAAGCCCTACCCGACTTTTTACTTTAAGTTTTTCGAACAAAGCCTTGCGGTAGCCATCGACCGTTTTGGGGCTAACACACATTTCATCGGCAATCTGCTGATAGGTCATTTCTGTACAAGCCAGTTTGATGAACTTCAATTCACGCTCCGTCAGTGTAATGCGATCATCTTCCTGAATGGCATGGATCAACTTGCGACTTAGAAAATCAGTGTAGTAAAACTTTCCCAACACGACCGTCTGCAGTGCCTCATGCAGAACATCCGGATCTATGTCTTTCGTCAGGTAACCTTTCACTCCATATTTGATCATCCGGACAATACTCTCTTCCTGACCGACCATGCTGAGCACAAGTACATGGATCTGTGGGAAATGTTCGTTGAGCCATGTGATGCTCTCAAAGCCATCCTTTCGAGGCATATTTATGTCCATGATGATGACTTCAGGCAAGGCATCCGGTTGGATTAAACCGGCTAGTTTCTCTCCATCCATGGCTTCAAGCACAACTTCATAGAGCGATCCCCACTTTTCAAGCAGGCTCATCAGTCCTTTTCGGTACAGTTGGTGGTCATCTACAATACCGAGTTTGATGGGTCGATCCTGTTTCACGAAAGCGGCATTCTAATGTGAACAGTTGTTCCCTCTTGTTTCCTGCTGCTTACCTGTAACTGAGCATTGATGGTTCGAGCGCGATCATAAAGGTGCTTCATGCCCAGATGAGGCTTTTCGGGCTTTTGCGTCGGATCATAGCCAATGCCATTGTCTTCCAGGTGAAAGTTGAGGAAAGAGCCTGTTTGAGTAGCCTCAACCTGGACCAAATTCGCCTGGCTATGTTTCAGGATATTGTTCAATATCTCTTGCACCATTCGGAACAGCACCAGACTTTTCCACTCCGATAATTTCGGCCAATGTTCTGGTTCGATATAGACTAACTGGAACAAGTTTAGCTTTTTCAGCCGGTGAATTTCCTTAAGCAGTCGTTTTTCCAGCGCCTCAGGAACTGCCCCGGCAGCTGTTAAGTTGATGGAAAGCTGTTTGATCTCCTGATTCAATTCTTTGACCAATGCGCTGATTTCCTCAATCTTACTCTGATGTCCTTCCGGCGGAGTTTCCAACAGTAACTTCAAATGAATATGAACCAAATTGGACAGATGTCCGAGATTGTCATGGATCTCTTGTGCCGCGTAATTCAACTCGTGATGAGATATCTCTAGTTGAGATTGCAGTTGCAAAACCATTTCCTTATCGGACATTGAAGATTGCTCTTCCGTCGGATCCAAATTCCGATCCATGTCCTTCTGGTCATTCGGTTGATGCATCTTCGAAAATGGTCGCTTGCTCATTAAAAATGTTAACACTGGTTGCTGAAATAACTTGCCTGGCTGCCTCGGAGCAGCATTATCAGGTGTTTGCTGTAGCGAGCTTGTACGCCCTGGACCTCTCATTAATCAATTGGAAGTCATGACTTATATCACCTGCCCTTTTACTGTTTAGTATTTCGGGGAGTAAATATAATACTATTATTATTAGTATATTACTATATATATTAGTAATTCTATAATGCTAGAACAATGATAATTTCAATTTCATCGGTCAGTCATAGCGGTCAAGTGAAAACAGGGTTTTTCTTTTTACATACCTGAAAAACACTTGCGCCATCACAGGGTTTTTCCGCTTGATTGTGGATGGTTACTAACGGAGTTTTGTATCAGTTTAAAAGTTTCTTCAATAGTAGGTATGAAAGCCAGCTGTTCAAGCTTTCCGCACATTCGGAGCATCATAGCGCTCCATCGGGCATGATCAGACTAGCTCCCAGACAACCTGTGAAGAGACGATGTGCTCGTGGAAAATAGATTACTCACAAACCAGATCGGTTCCGCCTGCATAGACACCCAGGATTGAAAACAAGGTCAGAACCGACCTTGCTTCCTGGGATGTTTGAATAGGGTTAATCTGAGATTTTAGAAGAAAAGAAAGCCAAACCAGGACCAGGCATGGCTTGAAAGAATTGATAATTATACTGCCGATTGAGGCAAAGTTACAAACTCGAAAGACGGACCAACATACAAGTTGGTTTCTCCAGGAAAAGGTGTCGCACAAAGTTTCTCACCTGCTAATTTAACATCATACATCAGCCCCAGCGTATTGTCCAGATACCTTGGATTTCCATTGAAAGTGATATGCAAACCATTCAGTAATCTGGTATAGGTCGCATTGAATTCATCCAGATTCTTTCGAGCTTCTGTTCCCTCTGGTATTTCACCGGCTTTCGTATTGGCCTTGATGTTGTGTACACCTGTCGGATCGAAAGGAATGGAGGGTTGGCCAAAGATGTATTTTCCATCTTTTAACTCCTTAATGGTTTGCTGCATGTACAATTCATAGAACTTGTAATAATGAGCTACCTCACCATCAAAATTTGGTGAAGTTTGTGTTCCCTCACCTTGTTCGATGATGATATCAATGGCCTTAGCAGCGTCCTCTTTATGAATGATCGGGAAGAGCTCATCTGATGCAAAGAAATTTGAGGTTACCTGGAATTCGGGATTACCTGGAAGTTGACTTTCAGGTAGTGCGAGAATCCGTTTTTTGACCATTTCATAGAACTGCCCGATGGTATGCTGATCATCAGGTATGGGTGCCTTGACTGATTTAATGTGAAGCGGATTTTCTGGCTCTTCAATTTCCATAAAGACATTCCACATCAACTCCTTTGAATACTGCTCTAAGCCTACTTTTAGACCATCCACAATGTTCATGGGTAAAGGACCGGGATAGCACGGAACAAAATCCTTTTTATTTATGGCAGGAGAGCCCCCAAGTGCTAATAAAATATTTGACGAAATGGTCATATGAAGCATTTCCTCAATGACCACCGAGTGTATCACGTCGTGGATCTTTTGATTGGTATTCCGCTTCAGTGAAAACATGGCCGTGAGATACGGTGGAATCGTGGCGTGCTCCAGTTCAATAGCCAGTTGCATGTATTCGTGTAGGTCTTCGGGCTTTTTTGCTGCCTGAACACCCTGGATATATTTCGAATCGATTTTCAGCATGATTACTCAGGTTCGTTTTGGTTGAAAATAGGATGTTCAAAAGCTCGGGGATCACCGGCTTTGGCCAGGGTCATGATATGTAGAATCTCGTCTCTTGCAAGTTCTTCCGCTCTATCAATCTCTTCTATTTCTGCAAACAATTGGCTATCGGAGGCGATTCCATCATCTTCATCGTCATTGGGATTGGCTGTAGACATCCATTTTACCAATGTTTCCATTTTGTTCCTGGATAAATCTCTGGTCACGGGCATATATAAAGGATCTTCGATTTCCCGACTAAAGGCAAAATTCAGAATGTTCTTTTGGGCCAGAATGTCCTTTCGAATGCTGAAATCCATGATGTGATGGCTCATGATAGGGTAGAGGTTGCCAAATTGAACCCATATCGGTTTCACATCTCGCCATGTGGGATGTTTCGGAATTTGGTATTCATCTCGTAAGTGAACAATCACCTTATCATTCCAGTATTGATTGAGCTGATCTTTTGTAACTGTCGCCAATTGGTAGCTAAACAAGTAGATCTGTCCGTCAATGTACTTTCTTGGGTTGCCTGGAGGTGTTCCGGTCAGGGTAATGGTGGTCTTTCCGATCGAATTGGTAGGATTGGGTTGAGAAAGCAGGACTTTTCCTGTTGGAACATTGTTAGCTGGGATCTTTGCCGTGGGCGGATCGGGATCATTGGATGGTCCCCCGCCAGCACCAGTTACTTTTGGGTCCAGCGTTACTACGACCTGAGCATTAGGTACCGGTTTACCTCGCTGATAGACATAGAAGTCGACATTGACCTGATCTCCGGGATCAATCCGCTGAACGTTCTGATCCGCTCTCATGAACAGACCATTTACGGGTTCTTTGGCAATTTGATGCAGGGTCTTTCCTTTTTCCTGAATAAGTAGTAGTTGATTGCTTTTAAGGAGCTTCAATTCCTTTTTCTTCAGTTTGCAGGTTAGGATACCACCGGTTTCCATCAACCAGGTTTCTGGGTTTTTGATCTTTATCCTCGCGATTGTATTGATTTGTTCTGGTAAAACGGGATTGGTAGCCCCGTCAATCTTAAAATCATCGGCTACTGCCAATCTGAACTCCGTGAAACCCTCAATTAAACTGCCGTCAGGGTGTGCCACAGGTATAGACATTCCCAGATCGATCCCTAACCATTCTTCCTCTTCATTCACGGCAAAGTTGCCATACTGGAAGTAGCCACCGGAGCCATAGATCCGACGATCTGAAGTAAACTTGACGGGTTCAGTAGCTTTCCAGGGAGAAATACTACCAAGTAATTTCCCAAGAGAAAATCGCCCGTCCGCATGATTGTAGTAATACCCAAAGGTGGTTAGGACAATGCGTAGTTTGTTGTCATCTGTAGTGGATTGCAGGCGTTGCAGGAAAGGATGTGCTTCGATATTGCCCCAGTTCACCTCTTCCATAATTGAGTAGAAGGTAGCTCCAAGCGGTTGGCCATTTGGGTTTTTGTTGGGTTTTCCCTCCGAGCCGAATTGTCGCATCTGCAAGTCCCGAAACCCAGTGTGTCGTATGAATCCTTCGAAGAGTAAGTCTCCTTTATTATCGGATAGCTTGCATCGAACACCCCAAAGTTCGGAGGTCATCTGCATTTGCGGATCAAGGTCAACCATTTTACCGCCGGATCGATCTCCGGAATTGGTAATGGAAGCACCTATCAATTCGTTCTTATCATCATTTTCTCCATTTTCCTGTATGCATTGCCGCACGGTACAGTTAAGGAATTGGAACAAGGCTCCGCCGGTGGGATTCCACCAGCCATTTTGCAAATTTCCATCTCGGGGAAGCTGAAAGCGCTTCTGGAAAGTAGCATTGTCGTAGTGACGAACATCGTTATTTACCGTGGATACATCTGATCGAAAATCCCCGGTAAACACTACGTTGAGTGAATTCAAATAGGGCATACGTCTAGCTTAGTTATATAAAATGAATGTCTCTGATCAGCTGCAATTGCCTATTAATTAGCCGATTAAGAGATCTTAACTCAAATTATCCAATAAAACTGAAAAACGGAGGTGGAATAGAATGAATCCGTCCCGAATTAAGGAAATTTAATGTGAGAAGCCGTGTGTGTAACAGGCTATTCTGCTTGCGATTGTAGCTTGCTATCGATTTTGCCAAAGATGCGGAGTAGTTCGCCTTGTTCTTTTTCAGTCAGCACTGAGGCAATGGTTTCACTCATTTCATGCCTCTTGCTGCAAAACATGTGCTTAAGTTCTTTGGCCTTATCAGTCAATCCGACCAACACAGTCCGTCGATCTTCTTCCGAATAAAATCGTTGTAAATAGGCCTTTTTGACAAGCTTGTCGATGATACCCGTCGCCGTACTGTGGGGTGTATTTAGGAATTCTGCGATATCGCGCATGATCAGATATTCACTTTCACCAATGTGATCAATCAATAAAAGATCCTGCTTGGAGATGTCCTGAGTCATTTGAACGCACCAATCGTCTACCTCTTCCATTCTAACCAGAAGTTTGGAGAAAATCTTTGGAAACGTCTCCGAAAAATTCAGTTTCTCTACTTTCTCCTGTCCAATTGTTGCAGCCTCGCTCGTCATGTCTCCAAAAAATTAGTGCTTATGATAACTACAAAAATCTCAATAAAAATGTTTCAGAAAAAATATTATTCGAAAATCGAAATATTTTGAAACTAAAATATCTGAGTTTCGATTAAAGACATATTACTTCGAAAATCGAAATATTCATCAATCGTATTTATACATATTCAAACCAATGAATGAATCATTTAATAACCTCAGGGAGAATTCCCAACAGTTCGGAGAACGATGGGGTAGGTGGGTCGTCAAATACCGATGGCCTGTATTGATCCTTAGCATAGCACTGGCCATGGTTTTTGGATCAGGAGGTGCCAAGCTGGGTTTTGACGGAGATTATCGGGTCTTTTTTAAGAAGGACAACCCGCAACTACAGGCATATGAAGCCTTACAACGAAAGTACACACAGGATGATAATGTGCTGATCGTCATTGCTCCCAAAGGTGGTGAGGTGTTCAATACTACGACACTTGAAGCCATAGAGGAGTTGACTGCTTCTTCCTGGCAAGTGCCTTTCTCCACACGCGTGGATGCCATTACTAATTTTCAGCACACCTATGCCGAGGAAGATGACCTGTTCGTCGAGGATCTGGTAACTGATGCTGCGCAGAAAACCCAGCAACAGATTCAGAAAATTAAAAAAGTCGCGACCAATGAGCCATTACTTGTTCACAGGTTGCTTAATGAAAGTGGAACAGTAGCCGCAATTAATGTAACCGTACAACTTCCCGGTGAGGATGTCAACGAAAATCCTATGATCGTTTCGCATGTAAGGGAAATGATGCAAACCTTCGAAGGGAAATATCCGAGTTTGGAAACGCACTTATCCGGGATGGTTATGCTGAACAGCGCCTTTTTTGAGGCTTCTCAGAAAGACAGCTCTACGCTCATTCCAGCGATGTTTTTGGCGATCCTGATTACGATCCTTATCGCCACTCGTACTCTGTCAGGAACGTTTGTTTCCTTATTGGTGATTGTTTTTTCCATTGTTTTTGGAATGGGCTTTGCCGGCCATATGGGGATTAAATTGACGCCACCATCTGGTGCCGCACCGATCATAATTATGACACTTGCGGTGGCCGATAGTATTCATATCCTGATCACCATGATCCAGGGTGTTCGGAAAGGTTTAGATAAAAAAGCAGCAGTGATTGAAAGTTTGCGTGTGAATTTCATGCCGGTTTTTATCACCAGCCTGACCACAGTAATTGGCTTCCTTTCTCTCAACACGGCGGAAGTGCCTCCGTTTCGTGATTTAGGGAATATTGCTGCAGTAGGAATGACCGGGGCGTTTTTCTTTTCTGTGACTTTGCTTCCTGCATTGATGTCTTTATTACCTATCCGCGTAAAGGCAAAACTGACGGATGAGACCGGGACGAATAAGGGTAGCTTCTATCATAGAATTGCCGATGCAGTAATTGGTCAGCGAGTGGCCACGCTAGGTGGGTCTGTGGTGGTTATTGCAATCCTGGGGTTCTTTGCAATAAACATCGAATTGAACGATGAATTTGTCAAATACTTCGATGACAGTGTCACTTTCCGACAGGATACGGATTTTATCAATGATAACCTTACCGGAATTTATAATGCGGAATTTTCACTGTCTTCAGGTGAACCTGGCGGGATCAATAACCCTGAGTACCTGAAAAACCTGGAAGCCTTCGAGAAGTGGCTGGAAAGTCAACCCGAGGTAGTTCACGTCAATGCTTATTCCGAAGTTGCCAGAAGGATCAACCGATCCATGCATGGTGACGATCAGGCTTATTACAGAGTGCCAGAGAATAGGGAAGAAGCCGCACAATATCTGCTGTTATATGAGTTGTCATTGCCTTTTGGTCTCGACTTGAATAACCAAATCAATGTTGATAAATCTGAAACGCGTCTCACGGCCACTTATGTCAATATGCCAACGAAGGACATGATCAGTTTTACCGAAAGAGCCGAAGCCTGGTTAGCACAGAACACGCCTGAGTATATGCATACGAAAGGCATTAGCCCCACTATGATGTTTGCCTATTTGTCACGAACACAGATCGTAAGCCTCATAAGCGGTAATCTGATCGCTATTGGATTGATCACCCTGGTGCTTACCCTGGCTTTGCGAAGCTTCAAACACGGATTCCTCAGTTTGATTCCTAACCTGACGCCCGCATTGGTTGGATTCGGTGTTTGGGCTTTACTGGGTGGCACGATCAACGTAGGAATATCGATTGTTTTTGGAATGACACTTGGGATCATCGTTGATGATACAATCCACTTCCTGACAAAATACTTGCGTGCCAGAAGAGAGCACGGTTATTCAGCGGAAGATGCTGTTCGCTATGCCTTCGATACGGTAGGAAGGGCGCTGGTTGTCACCACGATCGTGTTGGTATCAGGATTTGTGATCCTGTCTCAGTCCAGCTTTGGTATGAATGAAGGGATGGCGAAAGTGACCACTATCATTATCATTAGTGCATTGATCATTGACTTCCTGATGTTGCCAGCCATACTGTTGATTTCCGCAGGTTCGAAAAATCCTAAAAGCACTTTAGCAACCAGTAAAGTTTCATAAGACAACAGTCTTCAACCACAAAAAATAGAATTTAAAATGAGAACTAAATTATCATTGATAGCCGTGTTGGCCCTGCTCATTGCGGGAACATCTTACGGACAGACACCCGAAGAAAAAGGGATAGACATTGCACAAAAAGCCATTAAAGCGGATGAAGGATTCGAATCATCGGAAGTAGACTTAAGGATGGTACTTCGCAATCGTCAGGGACAGGAAAGTGAGCGATTCATGACGAATATGACCTATGAATTGACCACAGATGGAGATAAATCACTGATCGTATTCAATAGCCCCAGAGATGTTCAGGGAACAGCAACTTTGACCTTTACCCACAAAGAGGGTTCAGATGATCAATGGTTGTATTTGCCATCGATCAAGCGAGTGAAGCGCATCTCATCAAGCAATAAGTCCGGACCATTTATGGGAAGTGAATTTGCCTATGAAGATCTTTCATCGGACGAAGTGGAAAAGTATACTTACAAGTTTCTGAAAGAGGACAACTTTAATGGTGAGCGTGTGCTACTGGTAGAGCAGTATCCCGTGGATCCTAAATCAGGATATCAAAAGCGAATTGCTTATTACAACCCGGATAAGAACTATCGCTTTGAGAAAATGGAATTCTTTGATCGAAAAGGTGCCTTGTTGAAAACTTTGACTTACCATGATTATCAGGTATATCTCGACAAGCACCAGCGGGCAAATCGTTTTTACATGGTCAATCATCAGACTGGTAAAGAAACGGAGTTGTTCTTCGAGGATTACAAATTTAAGACAGGACTGGAAGAAGAGGATTTCAACCAGACCACTTTACAGCGAATCGGAAGATAATATAATAACAGTGTTTGGCGGTGGATTAGTGAGAGGCTTGGGATGGATTGTCCTGAGTCTCTTCCCTTTGTTTTTGATAGCCCAGGAAGAGAAGGAATTATATCAGGAATTCTCGGTGGAAGTAGAGGCAAGCAATCGCTTTTTCTTCAACGATGCCATGTATCCTGGACAGGAGCAGAATTATTTATCATTTGCGGTTCAGCCGGAATATTTGCTGGAATGGGCGGAAGGTGTTCACAGCCTGAAGTTTGTTGGATTTGCTCGCCTCGATCAGCATGACAGCCGGCGAACACATTTAGATGTACGAGAACTCTATTGGCAAACCTATAATGATGATATCGACTTTTCGCTTGGGTTCAAGAAAGTCTTCTGGGGGAAGACAGAATCCGCACATTTAGTGGATATTATCAATCAAACCGATGCAGTAGAAAGCTTTGATGGTGAGGCCAAACTGGGTGAGTTTATGGCTCATTTAAGTGTAATCAATAATCTGGGGACGGTGGAACTCTTTGTGATGCCCTATTTCCGAAAGCGAGTGTTCCCGGGAAGAAAAGGACGACTCAGACCAGGTGATCCGAGTGATATTGTGATCGACAGTCGTGATTTTGACTTTGAAAGTGAAGCAGGAAGATGGCGTCCGTCTTTTGCGGCCAGGCTCTCGAATTACATTGGACCCCTTGATTTTGGATTGTCCTACTTTAATGGGACGGGAAGAGAGCCCATTATTACCGATTTTACGACATTCACTTCCATTTACGGGTTGATCCATCAATTTGGTGTAGATCTGCAATTGACCACCGGATCATTGTTGTTAAAACTGGAGTCCATCTACCGGGCCAATCAGTTCCAGGATGTCTTTGCATTCGTGGGTGGATTCGAATATACGTTTGGAAATGTGGGTGGTTCAGGGTTGGATATTGGAGTTTTAGGTGAGTATCTCTACGATGATCGAGATGACCTCTCGCTCAATGGCTTACAAAGCGACATTTTTGCAGGTGTGAGATTAGGTTTCAATGATGTGCAGGATACGCAATTTTTGATGGGAGCTATCTATGATGTGCATAGAACGACAGACTTGTATTTCGTCGAATTCAGCAGGCGAGTAGGGAGCAACTGGAAAGCCGTATTAGAGACCCGTATTTTCGAAAATGTTGATCCCAGTGAATTCACTTACTTTATTCGGGATGATAGTTTCCTTCAGGCATCTGTTACCCGCTACTTTTAGCCAGCCAGGCTATCAATGAAGAGTGTTTCAGCAAAAGGTAAAGGCATATAGAAACATCTCTCGCCTTTACCACATTACCCACCTCTGGGTTTTTTGATTGAGCTGTGTCCCTGGAAGAATTTCCAGGATCCTTTTTCCTTTTGAGCAAGAATGGTCATGGCTCCATCTAATGTGAATTGAAAGCCAGAATTTAGTTTCACTTCCTGCTTATATTGTACATATAGGGTCGCAAAATGGTTATTGATTGGTGATACATCCGATTTTGAAACTTGTAAATCGACTGATGAAACGGTCGGATAGAATGCCTGGATTCCTTCTATGAGTGCCGCTTTATCCGGGTATTGTAGTATACCGTCTTCTACCCAATAAAATCGTTCATCATCAGAGAAAAATCGATCGATGTTCTCAATACCTTTGTTGTTGACTTCCTCAACGTACGCATCGAACATTTGCTGCACTTCCTTTTTAACCAGTATGGGGTCATATTGTGCATCTTCTGTGCAGGAGTAAATGATTGTACTACTTATAAGAAGTAGGAGTAACGATAACTTGTTCATGTTCTTATGGTTTTTGTCGGTCTATCAGAATGCCAATCTTTCAGAATCTCCGTTTTGAAGGTGTAGAAATTGTTTTGATCGCACAAAACGATCCTAAGATCATGTTGGAATTTACTGAGGGAGCTCGGACTTGCTCCCAAAATATCTTTATATGATTTGGTCATATGTGAAGTATCCCAAAAGCCCGCATGGTAAGCTGTTTTTGATAGCGGTTCTCCTTTGATCACCATACCCAGTGAATTGATCACTTTCATCCAGACCATAAAACTCTGAATGGACTGTCCTACTTCATGTTTAAAAAGGTATCGCAATCGACTTTCAGATAAGCACACGTGTTGTGCAACTTCCTTTACTGGTACGGGTTTGTTGATATTCGATATAAACTCAATCGCTTCAACGATGCGCGGGTCCTTCTTTACCGGGGCCTTAAAGTCGATAAGGTGGTCGATGATTTTATGGAAACCTTTGAACAATGCCTCACAGTCGGTAGTCACCAATAAGCTCTTAAAGAAGGAGTTGTTGAGTTTTTTGATGTCCGAGTTTTGGAGGTGGCTGATGTTTCCGTTTTGCAGGTACTTTTCTGTAAGTTGGCTGGCATAATCGCTTTTTTCATCTAAGTAGATAAAGAGCTGAATGCTATTATTACTATCAAATTGATGAACATGAGAGGCACGTATAACGGCAGAAGAATAGGAAATCCATTCTGAGCCTTTGTCTTTGACCTTGAACTCTTTATCTATATCAAATACCAGTTGTAAGGTTTCGTGTCGATGGGGGCTGGTGTTGAAAGACGTACCCCAAAAAGCACTCATGCCATTCCAAATGTATAGTGCCGAAGTTGAGCCGATATTACCATCCGTTTTTTCCAACTGTCTGTTTTTCTTTTGATCTTGAACAAAACTAGGAGTTGCTCCGGTTGAGAAGTTGTAAAATCTGACTGTTTTAAAAATAGAGTTATGTAGAGGGGATCATTTGACCTGACATTTTCCTGGAATTCTTGAATTGAGATTAAACCTTTTCGAACTCCAGTGGTCTAAACACAAATTCGAATAATAATGAGAAGGTTTTATTTCATAATGGCACTGATTTGCCTGATGTTGATCCCGGATTTTCAGCCAGAAGCCACTGCGCAACGTGATCGCAGAGCGCAAGTAGCCAAGCGAAAAGTCGTCAAAGCTAAAGTTCGAAAACGCACTACAACCAGAAGACGCATTCGAAGAAAGGCAACACGACGAGCACATGTCCGGTATGTCGCTTTACCCCGGTATGGCTTACGGGTTACGACATTACCGTCAACTGCTGTTGTCATCAGACGCTCGGGTTTAGTTTATCATTATGATAATGGCATTTATTATTCTCCCAATGCAGGAAAATATGTGGTTGTAAGACCCACCAGAGGCATTCGGGTAGCTACTTTACCGACGGCAAGGGTGAGGATCATTGTCCCTTCGGGTACTTATTATTACTACTACGGGACATATTATGCGAAATCCGGAAATGAGTATGAAGTAGTAGATACGCCAATCGGTGCTGTTGTGGACGGGCTTCCTGAAGGTTATGAAATTGAAGAAAGGGATGGAATTGAATACTATACCTGGAACGGGGATTATTATCAGGAAATAGAAACGGATGAGTTTTCAGATGGCGTAGGGTATGAAGTGGTCAGTATTGTTCCGAGCCATCAATTACAAGTAAAAGAAGGTTAAGCCACGTCGTTTAAATTCATTTTACTGAGACTCATCGGTGCATGATCCGGGAACTCTAAAGTAAAGACCGTACCATCCATGGGTAGACTGCTTACATCAATACGTCCTCCCATGGACTCGATCATGCTCTTGACGATGAATAATCCAATTCCTGTTCCCGGAATGTCCGTATGAAATCGTTGATACATTTTAAAGATTTTGTCATCGAATTTCGAAAGATCGATGCCTCGCCCATTGTCGGCAATGGATAGCTGGATCATTCCTGACGTGCGCCTTGCGTCAACACGTACTTCCAGCGATCGATCCATCCGACGGAATTTGTATGCATTGGAAATCAGGGCATACAGGATGTTCTTGACCTGGGAAGAATTGCCATAAACTTTGATGTCCTTATTGATCGAGATATTGCTGCTGGCCTTAATGTTAGACCATTCCATGTCTACTTCCTGTAGCGTTTCTTTCACCAGGTTGAGCAGCAGTATTTCTTCGCGAGAGGTTTGCTCATCACTGTATTTGATGATCTCAATGAGGTCTTTGATCACCTGATCCAATTCCAGAGAAGATTTATTGATCCGGCTCATGATTTCTCCCTGGATGCTTTTGGATTGCGGGTCATCATACAGATTCGAAAGCCCAATGATTCTTGTAAGCGGCCCTCTCAAGTGATGCGAAATGACATAAGTCAACTCTTCAAGGTTCTCGTTTCGCTTGAGTAGCTTTTTGATCAGATCTCCTTTTTCTCGTTCCAGTTGCTTCTTCAAACTAGTGGAATACGCACTGCTAATGATATCGGTCAACGAGCCTACGTAGCGCTGATCAGAATATGTCCAGGATTTAGGTTGTTCATGTACTACTGAGAAAACACCCACTAATTCACCTTCTATCTCCACTTTTGAATCCAATAAGGACCGTACACCATGAGATTGATAGAAATAAGCATTCAGCAGGGCAGTATTGTCATCTTCGGTTAGGTCACTGACAGGTGTAGACCGATAATCTAGCAATCGCTGGAAATATTTCGGATATTCCTTCATGCTAAGCTCTATTCCTGGCGCTATGCCTGCAACTCCTTGTGTCTTGAGGCATTTCAGTTTTATTTCCGTTTCGTCATAGAGCCAAAATATCGTACCTGTGACCTCCATCACCCTGGCACACTCCTTCAGTAGATGTTCTACAAATTGTTCGAAATCATAAGTTACCAAACTGAGATTTGCCGAGCGCGATAATTCGAATAGTGAACTGATAATTGCTTTTTCTTTCTCCTCTGATTTGACCAGATCGGTGATTTCCTGACTGGAACCGTAGGCCCGGATGGAATGGTCTTCTCCACGATCGACAAAATATCTGAAACGGAAAAATTTAGGAAGCTCCGTATCCTGATCGATCTTGACATCCTCTTCGAAAATCAATCCCTCTTTCGTGGAAGACTTTAGCATGTTGGCGACCCGATCAAAACTTTGCCTCTTGATGTAGCCAACGATCAACGGATTTACGAGATATTCCAGGTCTTCTGTCATGCCCAATTCCTCGAAGCGATCACCGGTCCAAAGCACATCTCCTGTTTCGAAATTGTATTCCCAACTGTCAATTTTTGAAATTTTCTGACTTTCGTAGAGCAGTTTCGTCGCATGGATCAGTTTTTGGTCCAAAGCAGCATTGATCTGCTCAATCTTCTTATTTTTCGTGAGGATGATGTTGTTAAGTTCATTCAAAGAATCACTTTGTTCTTTTTCACGTTTCAGGCTCTTTCTGTAACTAATAAAGAATATTAACAAGACAATCGTTAGCAAGGAGAAGGTTAATATGATCCACGTTTGACGCTTGATTACTTCATATTGGACTTGCTGTTTTTCCTCGAGAAGTTCGAAGTTCTTTTCTTTGATTTCCGCATTTAACGCTACTTTGATTCTTTCCACCTGATCGGTAAATGCTGATTGG
The DNA here is from genome assembly GCA_965229785.1 of Cyclobacteriaceae bacterium. Lineage (GTDB taxonomy): Bacteria > Bacteroidota > Bacteroidia > Cytophagales > Cyclobacteriaceae > JAWPMT01. Next base: position 4,192,241 of record CBDDJS010000001.1, on the reverse strand, counting down.
TCCACACTGTCCTTCATGGAAAAGTGCTTCATAAGCCATTCATTGGCCGCTTCATAATTGCCAATGGCTTTCATATAATCTGCCTTTACCAGAAAGGTCTGGCTCATGAAATGCTTGTTTCCAGTGTATTCAGAAAGTTGTAGTGATTCGTTAACAAATTGGTCTGCCTGATCCATTTTGCTCTGTCCCATGAATATGGTTGCCAGTTTGTTGAGGCTGTTGATCTGTCCGGGGACATCATTAGCTTCTTTTCTGATCCCATATGATTTCAGATGAAAGTCTACTGCCGCTCTTAAATTGCCTTTTCTTTCAGAGACTTCTCCTTTGCCGTACCAGGCATATGATTCATACCTGGGGTTGGTGGCCGATGATATTTTGCTGACTGACTGTTCTATGTAATTCTCGGCCTGATCGATATTGTTGATTTTCAAGTACAGTTCACTAATGTTGTAGAGTAGTAACACTTGTTCGGATTGTAGCGCTTCATCCGAGGCCATGTCCTTGGCGAGGTTGAGATACACCAGTGCCGAATCGAACTGATTTTTTCGTTTGAACACTTCGCCAATGTTATTGTAAACGGCCAACCTTGGGAAGATCATGTTTTCATCGGTCAACTGGGCCGCACGGAAGAAAGAGTTCAGTGCGGCATCGTACATCCCCGCAAACCAAAAGGAATTTCCTTTGTTGATCGTGGCCCAGAACAAACCTTCCTGATAGTCCAGAGAATCCGCCAGATTCATGGCTTCTATGATCAGATCCTGTGCCTCTTTTTGGTTGGAATTCAGATATTCCATGGTCAGGTCATTGAGTACCATGACAAATGAAGAATCCCTTTTTGTTTCGTTTTCGTAAATAAATTTCAGACTGTCAATGAGTTGTTGTGCTGAAGCTAGAAAACAAAAGAGTGCAAAAAACAATATTAAACCACCTCTCCTCACCGGCAAAAAGTACGAATTTTTCCTAAAATGAGGAATTACTAACTCATGGAAGCGAATAATAATTCATGGATGGGAATTCTTTTCCTGTATTGTAGCCTCAGGAAGCTCAAGTGCCGATTTTGAGTAAAAAAATTGAATGCTAAACAATTATATATGAATTAATTTTTATCAGCGATAAATACAATGATTCTGTGCGGGCAAATTTCCCGTCAAGGTTAAGCTCCACGACAAATTCCTACAAACCATCGAATAACAATATCACAACTCAAGTGTTCTTCGTTAATTTGAGAGCTTAATCTGAGACATTGTTCCGTCATTTATTCATCATATCTGTTCTTGCTCTGGCGACTCACGTGAGTTTCTGCCAATCTACTTACCGACCTAAGTTGGCTGAGTTTGGTATAGAGACCCTTCGGGATTATGGTGTGAAATCTAATTCCGAAAGTCTCGGCAATTCAAGCAATGAAATTGATGAAGATCGTTTGATCAAAGCAAAGCTGGGTATTCCCATACTGATCAAAAAGGATCGACTATTCGGTTTGCAGTTGAAATACTACCAACATCAATTTGAGTTTGATCAGGAAGATCAAATCACTAATGACGATCTGTTTCAACATCTCGATTCGCGAAAGTTCACCAGTGCAGGCATTCGTTTCTTTTATCAGCAAGATGTTCGTGAGAATCAGCAATTCCGGATCATAGGCGGTTCAGAATTGAAGAGCGATGAATTTCAATGGAATAGAAACAGTACAAAACACTTTATCAGTGGTACCTACACCTGGAAGCCCTCTAGCTCCACTGAGATCGGTACCGGCGTGGTAATCAATCAGGTGATGGGAATAACTGCCGTATATCCTCTTTTTCTGTTCAACAAGGACTTCTCTCCTAAGTGGTCTATGAATTTGACTTTGCCAAAATCAGCCTCCATGCGATACAATTTGAATGACAAGAATTTCCTGATTGCCACCACAGAGTTGAGAGGATGGAGATATAACCTTACGGAGGCAGTTCCCACTTATCAGCGCAATCTGATGTTGAGAAGGGTTGATTTGCAATTCTCGGTTTCCTGGGAACACGAAATTCATGATTGGTTGTGGTTTGGTGTCGATGTAGGTTATAATAAAAACCTGCAGTACTTTGTAGCCAACCCTGGTGACCGATCAAGAGATGCATTGATTAACCTGAGATCACAGGATGCTGCCTATACGAAAATCTCGCTATTCATCGTTCCGCCGAGAAAGTTCTTCAATTAATCGAAACCTGATTTTCTAGAATCCACCAAAAGTTAACTCCGAGTTAACCAGATTGCCCATGGTGTCAAATGTGAATCGACTCACGGCCTTAGCGTTGAATAAATTAATGGTGTTGACGGATTGAAATCCCATAAAACCATTGATTCGACTTCCTCCCGGTGGGCATATCATGTCCAGATCCTGAGTAGGCATTACCCAGTTGTCTTTTGTTCTAAAAGGCCCCAGGATATAAATGCTGGGGAGTTTTAGGTCAATTCCGGTCTTTTCCCACTCCGGCAGATGCGAGGTATTGATGGAAAAGAAGTTGAGGGAGTTTTTTACATTAAGCTTTACAGATGTAGCGTAATTCATTTCCTGTGCCATCGCTATAAAACAGAAGCATACCAGAAATAAACAGATAATGGTTTTCATGTTCGGATCGGGTTAGTTCAACTTGACCGCCTCGATAAATATGCCCTTAAGACCTGAGGCGGTTCCGTTACTTCTCTTGTGCAAACACTATTCCAATTTCTTCCTTATCCATTAATATCCTTAATTCATCCAATGCTCTCGGATCTTCAATGGTAGACGGTTCATGATAAGACTTGCCGTCTGCCATGGCGCGCATCGTTGCTCTCAAGATCTTGCCAGACCGTGTTTTTGGCAGCCTTTGGACTATAGTTGCCCGTTTGAAACTGGCGACGGGACCCACTTCTTTTCGGACCATTTTGATCAATTCCGATTCAAGGACTTCAGGTTTGATCGTTGTACCACCCTTTAGGACGACAAATCCTACCGGAACCTGCCCTTTGAGTATATCGACGATACCGATTACAGCACATTCCGCTACTGCTTCATGGGCAGAAACGACTTCTTCTATATCCGAGGTTGACAATCGATGCCCTGCCACGTTGATCACATCATCAATCCTTCCCGTGATGAACAAGTATCCGTCTTCATCTTTGTATCCACCATCTCCCGATAGATAGTACCCTTCGAAATGTGATAGATAAGAAGCAATGAATCGTTCATTGTTCCTCCAAAGCGTGGGTAGACATCCTGGAGGCAGCGGCAGTTTAATGGCCACTGCGCCTTCGGTATTTGATGGCTGCGGTTGACCAGTTTCGTCAAGAATTTGAATATCGTAACCACATACCGGGAGGGATACTGATCCTGGTTTTACCCCGACGGCTTCATATCCGAGTGGATTGCAAATCATGGGCCATCCGGATTCACTCTGCCACCAATGGTCGATGACTTCTACACCAACTAGTTGACGTAACCACTCGTAGGTAGAAACGTCACAGCGTTCACCCGCCAGAAATACATTTCGCAGGCTTGATGTGTTATATCTTTTGTGCCTTTTGCCTTCAGGATCTTCCTTTTTAATGGCGCGAATAGCAGTGGGAGCAGTGAATAATGCACTCACCTGATGCTTTTGAATGATTTGCCAGAATGTTCCTGCATCGGGAGTAAATACGGGTTTGCCTTCAAATAGTACCGTACTACAACCGTGGATCAATGGTGCATAAACGATATAGGAGTGCCCTACAACCCAGCCCACATCAGAGGCAGCCCAATACACTTCACCCGGGTTGATGTTGTAGAGGTATTTCATACTGTACTTCATGGCTACCGCATGACCTCCGTTATCTCGAATGATGCCTTTCGGTTTTCCGGTCGTTCCCGAAGTGTATAAAATATACAATGGATCCGTCGCATCGAGTTCCAGAGGCGAGCACGGCTGGGCATTTTTAAGTAATTGTTGCCAATCCAGGTCGCGTCCTGCTTTCATTCCGGCAGTAACGAACGGTCGTTGCCAGACCAATACCTTTTCAATTTTATGCGCTGCCAGGTCTATGGCCTGGTCTACCAGCGGCTTGTATTGAATGACACGTTTGATTTCAATGCCACCGCTGGCGGTGAGAAGTAATTTGGGTCGGGCGTCATCAATACGAATGGCCAGTTCCCTTGCGGCAAACCCCCCAAACACTACCGAATGAATAGCCCCAATTCGCGCACAAGCCAACATGGCGAAAACCACTTGCGGGATCATAGGCATGTAGATGATCACCGTATCACCTTTATGTACACCCAGTGTTTTCAGTAATCCTGCCAATAAGGAGGTCTCATCAAGGACTTGCTGATAAGTGTAAGTTTCGCTTACGAAACTTACCGGCGATTCATAGATGATCGCGGGCTGATCTCCACGACCATTTTTAACATGGTGGTCCAGTGCCAGATAGGAAGTATTGAGTTTCCCCCCTTTGAACCAACGGTAAAATCCATTTTCATCCTGACTAAGCCCCTGGTTAGGCGCGGAAAACCAATCAATCGACTTGGCTTGTTCCATCCAGAACTGTTCCGGATTATCAACGCTTTCCTGATAATGTGATCGATAAGTGGACATAGATCAGGCATTCATCTCTACGATCACACGACCTTTCGAACCTCCCTGGAGCATCGCATCTATATATGGGTCCAGTTCCTCTAAAGAGCAAAGGGTCGTAAGGCTTTGCAGATCAGGAAGTTTCCAGTCGGTGGCCAGCTTTTCCCAAACCTGTAATCGCTCCGCTCCCGGATAAGTAGCGGAATCTATACCGATAAGATTGACGCCATTAAGGATGAATGGAAATACAGTCGTCGGTAATACGGGTGAGCTCACCAGGCCACATGCGGCAATGTTTCCTTCTGATTGACAGCCTTTTACCAGTGTGGCTAGCGTATTACCTCCGATGGTGTCAATGGCTCCTGCCCATCCGGGTTTCATCAGGGGGCGATTGGAATCATCATTGATAAAATCCCGGTCTACAACCTGATCGGCTCCCAGTCCTTTGAGGTATGCGGTCATTTCTGGTTTTCCAGAGGAGGCGATAACCTGATAACCGGCTTTCGCCAAAATTCCAATAGCCATGCTTCCCACGCCACCAGTTGCACCACTGATGACTATGGGACCATTTGCAGGTCTTTGTCCCATTTTTTCCATTTTGTAGAGACCAATACCGGCGGTTAGCCCGGCTGTTCCTATGATCATACTATCCAGTAAGGTCATGTCTTTCGGTAAGGGTATAGCCCAACTGCTTGGTACGCGGATATACTCGGCAAAAGCACCATCGGTATTCATGCCCAGGTCATAGCTGGTGACAATGACCTCATCTCCCACTTTGAAATCGCCGGATTGGCAATCTATGACCGTCCCAGAACCATCAATACCGGGGGTGTGAGGATATTTTCGGGTCACACCTTTATTGCCGGAAAAGGACAAGGCATCCTTGTAGTTCAAGGCCGCGTAATGGACCTTAATGGTTACCTCACCCTCAGGGAGATCTTGTAAGGATCTTTCCACAATGGATCGATGAAATTTTCCAGCATCATCTTCAATAACTCGATAGGCCTTAAAAGTGGAGTTGTTCATAGGTCTCTTTTCAGTTTGGGTCACTTGCTTTCAGCGAACAAGAAAATTAGAGAAAACCAAACATAAATACCATCCCGTCTTTTACTGGCACCGCTGACTTTCGTCATTTTCCAATGCTTATATCATTGATAGGCTTCTCTAAAAAGCTTCGCGAGGTTCCCCAACTCTTTGTTAATGGCTCCATCATTGAGATTGCATAAGACCACCAGGACCATTTTGATGTCCGGATAGACTAGAAGTACGGCTTTTGCCCCTACCGCAGAGCCAGAATGTCCATGATATCGGATCCCCTTGTCATTGGTAACGTCCCCGATTCCAAACGCATATTGTGTTGGCTTGCCTGAATCTGTGGGAATGGCTGTGAGATATTGCGCTAAACTTTCTTCAGATAGTACCAATTCATTCAAAATACCCAGATAGAGCCTGGCAAGTGCTTTAGCTGTACCCACAAATGCACCACCACCAAATTTGCAGGTATTGTTTACCTCGATCGCTAATTTTCCTTTCTGTTTCTTGGCATTCCATTTGGAGTAGTAGGTAACCTCGTTGTTCAATGATGCGGATCGATCTAGCGCAATATGATTGATCCCGACTGGATCGAACAAGGATTCCTTGATGTACGATTCATATGTTTGACCAGTGATCTCGCTGATCAGGTGAGATAACAAGACATAACCAAATGACGAATACTGGTGCCTTTCTCCGGGCTGAGCCAGGAGTTCGTCTCCAATAAAAGTATTGATGGCTCTTTCTGTGGTTTCACAATGGTCTGAACTTATCTTGAGCCACTCACCCTTTTTGTAATGACGGACACCAGCCGTATGGTTGATCAAATGCCTTACTTTCACCGGGTCATAGGTTGCGGGCAGCTCGGGAAGGTAGTTTCTGATTGATAAATTGATGTCGAGCTGACCTGATGCAATGAGCTTTACCAAAGCCAGACCTGTAATTGACTTTGAAAGACTATAGTAGCGAAATTGATGATCGGTAGTCACCGGCGTTTGATTATTTGTGTCGGCAAACCCGAACCCCCTGGACCAGATAATCTGATTTTCCAGGCCTACCGCGATGGAGATTCCGGGGTACGTGCTTAGGAACGATTCAAGAATTTTACTGGCTTTTTCTTTTGCCTGATCTAGGTGGTAGACTGCTGAATCTGATGATAAACCGGATTGGGCCTGTAGGTATGTGGAAACCATCCATAGTAGACAAATGAGCTTGAGTTTTCGCATGATTTTTTGTCCACATAGATACGTTCGTAACAACCCGTTTGCGAGTGCTGTTGGTGCCTTTTGGGTTCAATCCAATCGGGAAATACTACTTTATCTGCATCAAATACCTGGAAGGCGTCAGGTTAGTAGCTTTTTTGAATGCATTGAAAAAAGAAGACTTGGACTTGTAGCCTAATTGATAGGCGAGTTGTTCCATTTTGATTTCCTGAGATTCCTGTAAGACCCGTTTGGCCTCTTCAATGCGATAACGATTAGTAAAATCGAAGAAATTACAATTCAGTTCGGAGTTGATGATCTGAGAAATGTGATGCTTACTTAAACCTGATCTTTGAGCCATCAGGTCCAGAGAAAAATTGCTGTCCAGAAACAATTTGTCATCTTCCATTATCTTTTTTATCGCAGGTAATTTCTCTTTCATGAAGATGCTGGATAGCGAAGATTTGTGGTATTTCCGACTGGTGGTATTCAGGCAATCCGGACGTATCAGTAGATAGAATGTCAGTGCATAAAGGCAAAAAGTACTGAACAGGTCGCTGGAAAATTGAGGAAATGGACTTTTGAAGAATACCCAGCCGTTGATTACTCCCCCTTCTGCCAGAAACAACACCATCCCGCCCAGGATAAGCAGACCATTCATAAAGATGATCCAATGAGAGAACCGGTTACCACTTGTACGCTGCTCATCTTGTTTACCTTTTACGGTAAAAATGGTGAATAAGCCATATGCGATCAGGTGGATTGAAAGTATTTCCACAACGACCCACCCCTGAAGTCCCCAAGGGTCAATCGAAAAGGGTTGTTCCACCGGAGGAAGTGTGAGTTCCACACCCATTAAGTGTCCCAATACTTTTAGCTTGTAAGTGGCTGGTTGAAGGAAAAAGAAAAACGAATAACACAGGTAAAAGGCGAAAGGTAGAAAATGTATAAGTCCAGTTCGTCGTGTAACAGCTGAACCTGAGAGGCTACGGGAATACAGCCATATCAAAGGACCAAAGAGGAAAATGAAGGGTGTGTTGCTATTGAATAAAAACAATACGTGAGCCATGGCTCCTGATCTGACCAAAAAGGAGTGTAATTGCACGAATACCAGAACTCCCATGAAGTACAACAGGTACTGGTGTTCTTTACTTCGTTTTTGTTGTAGCAGGAATAAAAAAATCAGAATACCCTGAAGGATACCAAAGAGGACAGCCACAGAGAGGCCGTCAATGTGAATTTCGAGAGGCGGCATATCTCAAAGGACAAGTTCCGCCTTACGAGGTTGCATCATTCAAAGGACACCTTACCTTTTTAATAGGAAGGTCTTATGGTTCATCTAAAAATTTACGACTTTCTCAAAACCATAAAGCTGATGAATCCCTTATCATTTACCCCCAGTTCATTTGCCTTGATAGTGATTTTGAATTTTCCTGATCTTGATGGGTTCAATTGAAATGCCTGTCCATTTTTTGTGCCTTCCAAAGAAAATGGTTTGATAGCTGCTCCTTTTGAAGGCTTGATGCCCAGGTTAATGGTGGGTATATTGCTGTCTCCAAGGGCTACGATGATATAAGTAAAGTCTTTGCTTAAACTGATGTTTACATTTTGTTCCGCATTGTTTTGATCAAACTCAGTGATGATCTGAGATCTGAATTCATAACCTTCACTTTCCTGCTGTTCCAGAAAATTCAGGTTTTGTTTTTGAAGGTCGTCTATAGGTGTTTGAGCGAAAGCGTTGAACACTACAGTGCATACGACAACAAAGGAAAATAGAGACTTCATGGTGATCTTTTTTGTGTGTTGAACGAATGTAATGCATAGATGACTATAAATAAGTCAATTTAATCTATAAATATTTCTAATAATAGGCATAACACTACGGCGTTTAAGGCGATTAGATCCGCATCAAAGCTTCGAAAAAGCTCATGTTTTCACCTTTATCCTTAACCACCAGGATCGGAATATCCACGTCAATTTGAAGTAGCTTTTCGACGATAGAACCTATCAATAAGGCGGAGGTAGGAGTCCTTCCCCTGGATCCGATCAAAATCAGATCTGCTTCGGTTTCGAGGGCGTGATTGTAAATTAATTGTGCTTTTGAGCCCTTACCTGACAGCAAATACTCACATTGGATTTCATCTTCGATCTTATTTTTTTGCAGAAACATGGCCAGGTCTCTGGAAGCATGTGATTTCATGATCTCGGCAAATTCGTCATAGGATTTACCGGTTTTGTAATACCCCAGGGGAACACTGTAGATGTGTGAAAAACGAATCCTGGAATAAGCCTGATCCTTAAAGTCCTGTGCAAGCGAATAGGCGATGGCTGAGTGCTTGGAAAAATCGACAGGCAGCAGGATTTCCTTGATCGATGGATTAAAAGTTTCTGTAACAAAGAGAATAGATGCCGGGCTTTTTCGCACGATGTGGCCTGATAATAGACCTGACCCTTCCAGGCTTTTTTTCCTTCCCAGAATAATCAGATCAGCATTGTTATCCTTAGAGATTTTCAGGAAGCTTTCGAGAGGCGATCCTTGTTTTACGATGATGCCATATTGGGTATTCGAGTTTTCAAATAGAACGGACACTTTTCGCTCCAGGCCGATGGTAATGCCTTCATCCAATGGATTGGCCAGAGATGGGTACTTTTCCAGGATCTCATCCGGGACATCCTGCTCTTCGGTGATATGAACGAAGATGATTTTCTTAAAAGGCAGTGATTGGTTTAAGAGTGACACATACTCCAGGACACGATTATCCATTTCACTTAAATCCAACCCGACCATGGCTACCTCGTAGCGCCCATTTGAATGTTTGTTCATGTTAATATGCTTTTATGCCAGTGAGCATGATTCATCAAGTCAATGATAAATCCTGCGGCCTTTTAAGTAATTGACATTAGTCAGTAGGGTGAAATGACTTTTCGCAGGATCATTATCAGATATCTTGTATACTTACGTATGGTCGTAAGAGCGTTCAATGTGGATCAGGGGTATTACGCATTTCAATTTGAGGGTCTGGAAACCGAACTCCACAGCCATCCTGCTATCGAGATATTGACGGATCAGGCTGGAAAAATGACCTTATCCCAATCACAAGTAATTCTGGATAATCTGTCCCTGGCCATTATCGATGCGAACATTCCTCATCGAATCTCTGCCCCGGATAGCAGTGTACAGGTCGTGATGCTGGAACATCGCAACGTGGCGGTCAAAGAATTTTTAAGCACGCTGGGAATCAATCTCAAAAATGGAATCTTCACTTCAAGTCAGGAAAACCTGGCGCCATTTCGACTGGACTTGCTTTCAGAAAATTTACTTTACGACGATCAAGAGAACCCCTACGATGAGCGGGTTCTTAAAGTGATACGGTATTTGGCACAGCATGAAGTAAAATATGACGATGCATTAGATGAATTGACAGATCTCATTCACCTTTCTAAGAGCAGACTTTCTCATTTATTCACGGAGCAAGTCGGTATTTCAATTAAGAAGTATCTTTTGTGGTGCAAGCTTAGGAATACCATTGCCCAGCATTTGAACGAGGAAGAAGACCTGTTTACTTCGTTGATTAAGAGTGGGTTTTACGATCAGCCACATTTCAGCCGTGCCTTTAAGACCATGTTGGGCGTGAATCCAACCAAAGCCTACAATAGCAGAACCGTACAATCTTAGGGTAACTAAAGCCCTTAATTTGCCATCAAAATTGAGTTGAAATGGCAGTTAGAAAAGTAACGAGACAAGATGTGGATCAGCTAAAAGCAGTGGTAGATTCCAGTGGACTTTTTCCATCAGCATACCTGGAAGGCATGCTGACCGATTATTTTGAAAATAAGGCCACAAAAGATTTGTGGTTTACCAAAGAATATGGCGGAAAACCAGTAGGCATTGGGTATTGTGCTCCGGAAAAATTTACCGAAGGCACTTATAATCTCCTGGCCATTGGCGTCCTGAAAGAACTTCAGGGTCAGGGCCTGGGACAGGAAATGATGGCTTATATAGAACGAGAACTCAAACAACAGGCCAATCGGATACTCATCGTGGAGACCTCCGGTGCGGATGAATTTAGACTCACCAGAAAGTTTTACAAAAACCTGGGCTACAACCTCGAAGCCACCATCAGAGACTTTTGGCAGGAAGGTGAGGACAAGGTGGTTTTTTGGAAAAAGCTTGGTTGAATCACGGTCGGTCATGGCTTTTCATGATCCGGTCGTACATTGATAAAGTGTTTGAGGTCATATATCTCCAGGTATTTGTAGCAGGGTGCACATCATCCTACCAAATGCTGCGTTCGTGGAAAACGATGGTGATAGGGATTGAAAGAAATACTACCTTTCAATTACCAAACGACCCTGTGACTAACCGTGCGACACCCCAGGATGAAAGGAGCATGTTTCGGCTCCTGATGGGCTTTGCTTTTTCCTCTACGATAAGCTTTAGCCTTTATTTCTATGTACATGAGGTTTACATTTTAGCCTACAATGGCTTTTTCTGTTTATCCTTATTCCTTCTTTTTGGCATGCTTAGTTACTTCACTTCTAATTTGGTATGGTTATTCAGGCTTTCGGTCCTGACTGCTTTTCATGCTTTTTACTTTGAAGTGTTTTTCACAGGTGGGGCCTTGTCTCCGGCATTGACAGCATTCATCATTCCGCCTATTATAGCCTTCTTCTATAAACCTGTGAGGGACCGGTATTACTTTATGGTGTTCGCGTTGATATGCGCCATAAGTATATGGATACTTTCTATTCTTGGCATTACCCAGGATCTATTCCCAGCAGCTCATGGCATTCATTTCAGTATGATTTCGGCCCTCTTCGTATTTGGTACCGTGGGATTATACATTTACCTGTACAGGAGAACATTAAATCAGAAGAACAGGGCACTGAGAACCTCGTACCTGGAACTCCAGGCTACTTCCCAAAAATTGATAGAATCTGAAAAAATGGCTTCTCTTGGGGTCATGTCTGCGGGAGTAGCACATGAGATCAATAATCCACTGAATTTCATCAAGGGAGGCGTTGAAGTTTTATCCCGGCAATTATCACAGGCAAATGACATTAAGCCCTATGTCCAGGCAATCAACGAGGGTGTCAGTCGAGCCTCGTCCATTGTAAGCAGTTTGGCCCATTTTAGTCGGGCGACACCTTCCATGGAAGAAGTTTGTGACTTGCATGAGGTTCTTGATAATTGTTTGATCATGCTCAATCACAGACTGAAATACAAAGTAGAAGTGATTAAAAAATATGATGAGCAGGGTAATGTGAAAATCATTGGCAATGAAGGGAAACTTCATCAGGCCATCCTAAACATTCTTTCCAATGCGGAACAATCAATCGAAGAAAGGGGAACGATAACCATTAGCTCATACACAGAAAGTGATATGATTCGGTTGACCATTACTGACACTGGCTGTGGCATTGCCCCAGAAGATATGTCGAAAATCCGGGATCCTTTTTTTACCACAAAAATTCCTGGAGAAGGAACGGGATTAGGGCTTTCGATTACCTATAAGGTGATCGAAGAACACCATGGAAATATCTCAGTAGAATCAGAGTTAGGTGTCGGTACAAGCTTCCATGTTACCTTCAATGAATTAAAGAGAAGCCGGGACATCTCCGATGGAAATCCCCGACTAGCTGCTGTCAATTGATGACTATTGGAATTGAAAAGGCTCAGCCATTTGATTCAATTGCATGATCTCATCTTTGGAAAGTGGACGATTAAAAATGGCCAGTTCATCGAGGCGGCCGATAAATCCCAGACCCAAATAGATGTTGGATTTATCCAACTCCCAATTGAAGGGGTCATCAATGCCTTCACGAACGCCTTGCGATTTTCCGTCCAGGAATAATTCATAAGTTGCCTCAGGTGTTCCTAGAGACTGGTAGACGATGACTACATGAGTCCATTTGCTATTTTCAAAAGGTGGGTTTTGAACGGGGATCAATCTTTTTTCAAATTCCTCACGCGCGGAGGTTTGAACCGTATCCTGATGCCAGGAAGAGGTATCTCCAAGGACACCTAAACGGAAAACCCGCGGATTCTCACGGGTAAAGTCCACCCAGATGGCGGCATCGTCATAGCGGGTATCAGTGATCTGAATCGGATCGGTGAATCCAGGTGCCAGATCCGATTCAGGGCTAACCCTGAGCCAGAAGGAAATCGTGCCGGACCAATTCTGTGCGGTGTGATTGATGTTTTGCGCACTCTTAAAAAACAAAACATTGTCTGCGCGCTTGATGAATCTCAATGCTTTGCCCCATTTACCAGCCGCAGGCTCCAATTGATGTACTCCCGATGCCAATCCTCGCTGTGTGCTGTCCAGTGCACGTCGGGAAGGGGCTGAGAACAATGCTTTTTCACCTAAGGCAAAGTCTGCAGCCTCCTGATCAAAGGAAGCATATAAGGTGAGCGATTCACGTAAGTTTTTATGGGGATCTGTCTGGCAGCCAAGCAATGCGAATGCCACAACAGCGAACAGATAGGATAGGGGAGATTTCATATTATGGATCAGTTGAATAAAGCAAACAAGCAATCTCGGTAGATTGGTTCAAATCCAAAGAATTTACTGTGCCCTTTGTTACCTGAATGATACGCGATGATCAATCCTCAACAACCCTACATGCCGCCAGGGTTTTTCAATGCCTTTGACATGCCAGTTCATGTATCCTGCAGATAGCCGCAGTGATTTTATGGTATGCGTCACTTCAGCAAAAGCCCGGTTTTGTACAAATGCTAGTGCATCTGCCCATAGCCACTCATTGCTCAACCGGAGAGAAGTATTTCGTGCGAATTGAAATATCAGGTTACTTCTCAACCGGTACCTTAATTGGAAGTCTTGTTGAGTGAATACCTCATCCCCTGTGACCTTGCTTAGGAGCCGTTCTTCAACCATTGCCCTGATGTGATACTTCCAGCGGGTGCGGGCTACTTTTCCTGAAAAACTCAGGTACTGAAAAGGCCTGGATTCAGGGACTGACCGATAGGTGGACGTTAAATGTTTATGAGCAGAAAAATGCATGAAACCTCCCCCAATCTGAAGATTTTTCAGGTGATAGGCCCCACTGGCCCAATAGAGATCCTGATAAGTATTGGTTTGATCAAGAAAATATCTTTTCTGTACCAGAAACAATCCAGATACACCTGATGTGAACTGTACTCTGTCAGATACCTGTAACCAGATCATTGACTCAGATTGAGCTTGGCCGGTCAGACTACTACTAAAAATACAAGTGAAAATAACGAGAGTCAAGTAGTTGAAAGCCTTCATGACTGTGCTTTGAGTCCGGGGGCAAATGTGAGTATCAGTGCCTTATTTTATGCTGAATAAATCCATTCGAAAAACTGATATCTGTCATGTATTCACCGACAACCTTTTATACTTACAAATCAGGCTTTTGTCATGTCCATGAAGGTTTCAGTCTCTACTCATATGCTGTGAGCTTGCTAATCCTCTGGAATCTATGAACTTACCATGATTGTTATAAGATCAAAACGCATGAATACCCGATCACTCTTGACTGTTCTTTCATTGTTTCTGTTACTTTCACTACGATTGGTGAATGCACAAGAAGCCACGCCGCAACACAAGGACTCGCTCAATGCCGTGGTTGATGATTACTATCAGTTAAACATTAAAATATTCCAGTCAGGATCTACCGTAGAGGACATTGAAGAAATTTTTTCTCTGTTCACGGATGATTTTGAATATTTCCACCCCAAATATGGCGGCACTTACAGTCGACAGGTGTTGTATGATGGATATGTCAGGAATCAGAAAAACGGGCGGTATGATGGCACGGTCGTCGATATCAAAGTGATAAGCAGGATCGTCGGACTAAATGCTGTGGTGACAGAGAAAGTGTTTGTGAGTAAGGAGGATGGGGAACTGGTGGAAGGCGACCGGCAAATGACACTATTTGAATTCCGCGAAGGCAAAATTGCTCGGATCATGGAGTATTGGTGAATTGCTTATTATGGAGTAATTACATCTAAAAAACCTGTCCTCGCAATTTGACTTGGAGAAGGAGCTGAATCCTTTTTTCAATTGAGATCATTATCCCCTAAAATTCGTAGAGATAGATAAGTCCGATCCTTAAAAAATGCGTCATTCTAAGAAAATCATAACCCCTTGTCTGATTCTTTTGGTATCTGTTTGTTTCAGATGCTCCGATGCCAGTGAAATATCATTGGAGGCTATTACGGAAGACTACTATCAAACTTACAATCAACGACAAGACATAGAGGACTTGCTGGCTTTCTATTCCGACAGTCTGGTGTTGGAAGACATGATCACTGGTGATGTGATTCGGGGCAAAGAAGAATTGAAGAAGTTTTTCGATTGGTCCAATCCGAACTTTAAGCTGGTCAATGCGAATACGCTGATCATTACCGGGAAAGTAGTTGGACAGCACCAGGTGGTGGTAAGTGGACATTACGAGCCATTCATGTGGGGTACTTCACAATTTGAAGCCATGCATTTCACGACTATCCTGACTTTCGGTCTGTCGGGGAAAATCACCCATCATAAAGATTGGATCAATTATCCTAATAATCTGTTGAATTATGAGAAGCGTAAGAATGCTAATGATCGGATAAATAATTGAGCGATTACAGCCCCGCAGGAGGGTAAAAGTCAATAATAGATTTGATTTTTTTCGAATCGATAAATGCCAATGGCCACAACGCAGAAAAAAATACCGCCACCAATAAAGAACCATAATCGCTTATTGTATCCGGTCTCCAGCGTAGCTTGCATGGGATTTTCAGGGTGATAAAGTACAAGTACGTTGGCACCAACTCTATATTTAGAAAGATGTGCCTTAGCTTCATGAAGCTCACTTTCCAGGTACACCACCGGCGAACTGATCCTTAATTCATCGCCTAAATAGGTTTGTTCACCTACCTCATAGCGATAACTTATTCGAAGTTGATAAAAGGTGTTGGTTCCATTATCGGTATGCCTTTCAATGCTTTCAATTTCTGCCGATACGATTTCCCCATGAACTGCTGGCCAGTTTTTACTTGCCAGTCCTTTTTGAATCGTGTAAATGCCATAGCCGACCAATCCCAGACCAATGGCGATGGTTCCACTGGTGATCAATATCATCACTTGCTTCCTGTTCATAGCTTAAATAGCGTGGTTTCGTGATTTTTTTAGTTTACTATACGCAATAAGTTATGTTACACTTGTGAGTGTTTCAAATCCACCATAAACCATTCGACTGGCATCAAAGATCATATTTGAAGGATCAACCAAAGGACCAACAAGTTCCTGCATCCTTGGATCATTTGGTACTTTCATATTTGCTTCATCCCGGACTGCTTTGGAGGGGAATACGGTCCAGCCAAATATGACCACCTCGTCTGGTTTAGCGTGTGTAACTTCCATAAAAGATCGGGTACCCTCCAGATGCAGGTCCTGGCCGACATACTCCAGATAGGAAAGCGCACCATGTTCTTTCCAGATATGGGCAACTTGCTCTGCCACGTGTTGATAGGCTTCAAGGTGTTTGCGCTGAATCGGAAATATGAATCCGTCGATGTATTGGCTCATAATTGTGGGGTTAAAGGACGCTCAACTAAACTACTTCTTTTACGATTCATTTCGTGATCCACCGACAAGATTTCAATGGATGGGTCCGAGGTTAGTGGGGTGTGGGTAACTTTGATGTCAGTATTATCACCTATGACAAGAACGGGAACATTCAAACATTGCAGCGTAACACCATTGACGATCTGGATTATGATTATCTTGGCAATCAGTTGACCCGGGTGGAGGATGTAACCAGCAACACCCAGGGGTTTAAGAACGTTTCATCAACAGTGGGAACAAGAGAATACAGCTACGACAAAAATGGTAATATGGTCAGCGATACTAACAAAGGCATCTCTGAAATAGTCTATAATTACCTGAACCTTCCCCAGCAAGTCACCCTTGACAATGGAAATACCATCCAATACACTTACGATGCAGCGGGGATCAAACACAGGAAGACATTCGACGGCAAAGAATGGACCTATGTAGGGGCCTTTCATTACGAAAAAGAAGCTTCCGAAAGTGTTGCTGATTTAGAATTCATACAGCATTCAGAAGGCAGAGTACTGAAGAGTGGATCCAATTGGAACTACCAGTACAACCTCACTGACCATTTGGGTAACGTCAGAGTTACCGTCAATGAATTCGGCAATGTCGTTCAAAGAGATGGGTATTATCCTTTCGGGGGGACGTTCAATAGTTCTGCCACTAGCCCCGAGAATTTATATAAATACAATGGAATGGAAGAGCAGAAGGAATTTGAATCTTATCTAACAGATTATAGAACTTACGATCCTTGGCTAGGCCGGTGGGGCCAGATTGATCCGAAGGTAAATGAGTTTGAAAGCCCTTATGCTGGTATGAGTAATAACCCGTTGAAATTCGCGGACCCTCTTGGAGATACAGTAATTTATTTTATTGATAATGAAGGAGCAGGAGGTCAAGGGCATATGGGAATGGCTTTTCAAGATGGAAATGGTAGCTGGTATTATGCTTCACAAGGAGCCACAGAAGATGGTGGAGTTCTTGGTATGTTAGCTGGCTCGAATGCGGCTGGTGGATTGGAAATAGTTCCTTTGCAAGTTCGTGAACAAAGAGCTGTTGTTGATGAAAACGGAGATCCGGTTTTGGATGAGAATGGCGATCCAGTAACAGAAACAGTAACTCGGAATGCCACAGAAGCGGAAGTTACTGGGTTTGTTAAATCAGGCCAGTTAGGGTATCAATATGATGAATCAGTCACTTATGGTACAACACCAGAGCAAGACGCTCAAATCTCCCAAAATGCATTTAAACTTCAAAGAGACTATAATAGAGGGAGTAGGAGTTATAATTTATACTTCAATAATTGTGTAGATGCTTGCCAGGAAATAACTCAAGGAGGGACTGGTATTGGTTTGCCTGCAGACAATGATCCTAGACCTAATTCTTATTTTGATAGACTAAGGTCTACAAATCCTGCTGAAATAAAGAAGAAAAATCAAGAAGCAATTAAGCGAGTTAACAAACTAAGAATTAATTAACATGCTGAAGAGAAAGCATATTTATCTGCTTGTAATAGCTATTCTTTGTGTTGGTGTACCTGTACTTTACAACATGTATTCATTCTCAAAAGGAGTTGTTGAAGATGCAAAAAGAATTGAAGCTCTTAGTCCTCCAGAGGAATTTACTTTGAGTGATAGTACTGTAATGCTGACGAAAGGAATAAAAGACTCAATTCGTTAAATATTATTTAGCGAAGAATAGAGTTTAGATGTAAACTAAGCCCTTTGCAGCAATGCGAGGGGCTTTTTATATGCCTTTAAGTTTTACGGATTTGATCATTGCATCGATAGCAAATAAGATATGCTCCTGATCTTCGGGAGCTATGTTTTTGATGTCTTCAAAACGCTTGAGTTGAGTGACAAAATATGGACTGGATCAACACCCTGACACATCATCACGTGACTTTCGTAATGATGCAGGTACTCGCCAGGCCCGATTGCGCAGGTCTGGCGAAAAGAATGTGCGGCTGGGCGTCTCAATTTTAACATTAAAAAGATTTCACAATGATCCCCCACCCCTCAGTCTAGCGGGAATATTGGTCAGATGCTTTGGAAAACCATAGGCTTTAGTGGCAATGAAAACCAACAAAGCTATGATTACAGTTATGACAACCTCAACAGACTCAAAAAGGCGACCTACCACAGTTCCGGCAAAACCAATCATTATGACGTAGGTGGGAATGATAATGGGGGTATTGAGTATGACCTGAATGGGAATATCCTAAACCTGAAACGACATCATGCGGGCACTTTGATTGATGATTTGAGCTTCGACTACTTAGGCAACAGACTCACCAGTGTCGCAGATGCCGCCAGTGATATCGGGGAAGGATTTGTAGAGGCTTCTAATGGGTTGGTGGCCAATGAATATGGCTATGATGCCAATGGAAACCTTACAAAGGATGATAACAAGGGGCTGACGAGTATTGATTACAATGTCCTGAACTTGCCACGCCTGGTGGTACAGTCCAATGGCGATGTGATCACGTACGTTTATGATGCCGCCGGAACCAAACTGGCCAAAACGGTTGATGATGGTTCACCCGAAACAAGCTATTATGATGGTCCATTTCATTATATTGGGAATGTGTTGCAGTTCATTCAAACCGCAGAGGGCCGTACCCGGAAATCGGGCAGTAACTTCAACTATGAATACAACCTGACTGATCACCTGGGTAATGTCCGAGCCTCCGTAAATGCCAGTGGTTCGGTCCTTCAGAGAGATGGCTACTACCCCTTCGGTTTGACCTTCAATCATAGTAACGTAAGCCCTGAAAACGAGTACAAGTACAATGGGTTCGAGTTGCAGGGTGGCATGATGCAACTTTATGATTATCAGGCCCGGTACTATGACCCGGCGTTAGGGCGTTTTTTGAATGTGGACCCAGCCGCCGATCTAATGCGTAGGCACTCAACTTATTCATATGCGTTCAATAATCCGATTAGGTTCATTGATCCAGATGGGATGGTTCCCACAGATGGGTATAGCAGTTTGCCATCCCATCAAGCCTACGATTATCACGCCCATTCACAAGCAGCAGGTGATTCTCCAGATATTGAAGGACAGTCTAGAAAGAAAAAGAAGCAGAAGCCAAAGAAGAAGTCCAAGAAACATTGGATTCAGAAATGGGCAGATGCGTGGAATAAAAACGCAGAAACACATGGTTGGTTTTGGAATAGGTTGTTTGGAAACAAAAATCCCACCGCTAAAGAAAACCGGGATACAGGAAATCAATTTTTACTTGATTTTTTTGCTGGAAATGTGATGTTTTTCTTTGATCCTCCTACTCGTTCAACTAGAGCTAAGTCACCAAAAAAAGCTGTACCATTAAGGAAAATCAAAATAACTAAGTCAGGAATTGCAAGAATCAGACAGCATTTATCAAGAATGGATCCAGATGAAGCAAATAATGTGATGATTAGAAGGTTGGGTGATATTGCAAATGGTAACTTAGACCCTACTGCAACTGATTTAAATTTTTACGCTCATGAACTAAGAGAGATGGATTTAATGTCTACAGGTTTGAATGACAAGCAAGCTCATATCCAGGTCCTGGAAGAGTATGGAATAAATTATGAAAGAGGTTTTGAGAAAAGTCTTTATACTCCCGAAGCTTTGAATGCCGGAGATGATGCTTTGTTAAATGGAAATTAAGATGAATGTTATTAAAAGGTATTGGATATGGGATGAAAAGTTTAATCAAAGTGGTTTCAAATTGGGACTTCCAGTCGAACCATATATAGAACAAGGGATTTTATTCAAAAAAAATGAGAATGATTCCTATTATTCAGGAAAAGAAGGGATTCCATGGAAAGTCTTTATATCTCAAGAAGGTAATATTGAATCAATTTATTTCAGAGAGAGATTGCCAGATTTTGGAAAAGAACATAACTGGGATTTAGATTTTGATGATCTAGAAAAAAACCTAAATGAAATTATGAAACCAACAAGCGAAGAGAACAGCCAAAACGACGTGTTGTCTATCGTATTTAGGGACTTTTTTGTGGCCGTAGTTAGAATATCGAGAGGTGCTTTCAATAATTAAAAATAAATAATCCTCCCGCTGGTTCGAGCTTGTAGCTCGGATCGGAAGACAAGAAGACGAAAGCCTATGCGGTCCAGCCCTTTGCAGTAATGTGAAGGGTTTTTTTATGAATAGACTTCTTTGGCCTTATGATCTCGAATAGCCAGGTCTAGTAAATCAAACGACTATAGGTTTGGTCTCTTTAACCACAAACTAACTTACAGTTCCTATCTTGGATTCAGATATATGTTCCAAAAATTATCCCATTCAAACAATGAAAAAGAAAGACTTGGAAAAGCAATTAAAAGAAATAGGTCTACCCCCAACTTATTACTCATTAGATGGAGGCTTGCCAAATGAGGCCTAATGTTTGAATAAGGGATATGGGTATTGGGAGGTGTATTACAGTGAAAGAGGTAATAAAACTGGGTTAAAGACCTTTGAAAAAGAAGACGATGCTTGCCAGTATTTATATGATAAAATATTCAAAGCAGTTAATCGTCGAGCAATCAATTGAATTGGAGCCTACATTCTAAAATACTCCAATTGGTATAGCTGCCAAAGGGGGGTAGACCTTTATTAAATGCTGTAACTAGTTAAATGCTGTAACTAGAGGTCGTAGGGTTGGAACTGTTGAAAACTAAGAGCCTAAATGTTAATGATGCTCAACATTTCTTTTCTGATATTGTTGATAATTACGCATCACATGCTTCTAAATTTAATATAAAAGGCGGGGATGGTGTTGTAAGAGATTTGTATCAAATAAAAGGTTCCTTGAGAGGAGATTCTGGAGTTTTTGAATGGATAGTTGAAGGATCAAAAGTTACTCATAGGAGATTCATTAAAAGAGGGACCATTACCGGAACTCCAAATCAAATTGCTCTGAAATGAAAAAGAATTTAAAAATAACATGGGGAGTATTGCTTATTGGCCTTAAGAAAGACTGGCTTTCTCCTATCGAAGTAGTCAAGCTTGCCAATGAACATGCAACAGAATTATCTATTGATGAAAATTTTTTAGTGGATCTTAATCTTAATGACGATGATAGAAATACTCTTATCAACTTATTGGGACAAAAAGGTCAGGCTGAAGAAGACGCAGGAATAGAATATTGGCAGAAAAGTGAATTGATGACAATTGAACAATCAGATACTTCGATTGAAGAAAAGTTGAAAAGTATCGAGCTTCAGTGGTCAAAATTTGATTATCCTGATGCTTGGAGGAGTTTTATTTACTATTTGCCAAACGCGAACTCAAGCTCAAATGAAGAACTATACAGAATCTTCTTAAATTATCTAAAGCAGATTGATGAAGAGCAGCAATGACTCTGGTTGTGTCAGATAAAGGCTTTAAGCCCTTTGCGGAAACGTGAAGAGCTTTTAAATGCCTTTGAGCTTCACAGATTTAATCATCGCATCAATAGCAAATAAGATATGCTCCTGATCTTCTAGGGCTATTTTTTGTTTTCAAAACGCTTAAGCTGAGTGACAAAATATGGACTGGATCAACACCCGGACACATCATCATGTGACTTTCGTAATGATGCAGGTACTCGCCAGGCCCGATTGCGCAGGTCTGGCGAAAAGAATGTGCGGCTGGGCGTCTCAATTTTAACTTCAAAAAGATTTCACAATGATCCCCTACGCCTCAATATAGCGTGAATATTGGTCAGATGCTTCGGAAAACGATAGGCTTTAGTGGCAATGAAAACCAACAAAGCTATGATTACAGTTATGACAACCTCAACAGACTCAAAAAGGCGACCTACCATAGTTATTTTGATAAACCACCAACTCTACAGAGAACTTCCGAATGATCCATAATGGATAATTGTGGTACAAGTAACTTTCCTGTACCCTGAAACCCCTACGAAAAATGGGAACCAACCTTGGATATCATTTGGCAGCGATGTGGAAATTATATCCACATTTTCAAAAGAGAGGCTTTAAGTAGAGGAAGTGCATCTTAAGAATCATAATTTCATTGAATGTTGAGGTGATGAAGCCCTAGCTTTCGCCCCGATAATCATCGAATACTTATGAAAAGAAATTTACTTTTTACAAGCCTGCTTTTGTCGAGCATTTTAGTTTATGCGCAGCAATATGTACATTCTGAAGCCACCGAAAAGGAAGTCAATGATCAGGTGTGGGGACCCTTTAAACAGGCGTATGAAGCTCGGAATTGGCAGACTTTCAATGAACTGCATACGGGAGACGTTCTGCGGGTAAGTCAATGGGGCGGGATCAAAGTAGGTGATGCCTATAAAGAAGGTGTGAAGCACGCTTATCAGAAGAACTCAACACGAAAAAAGACCATTGACTTTTGGTTCGAGCAACGGATATACGCTGAAACAATTGGTTACGAGGTAGGCTATTACCGGGTGATATCCGAAGAGCCTGAGAAAGAGCCAGCTATAAGCTACGCACAATTTCATGTCGTGCTAAGGAAGCAAAACGGAATGTGGAAGATAGCTCAGGACTGGGATTCTACTGTGATCAACGGGGTGAAACTGACGGCTGAGGATTTTGCTAAGGGTAGTGTCCTCGTTTTTTAAAACGTAATCATGAAAGAAATTTCTAGACGATTGTTCACCAGAAACATGGCACTATCCTCTATGGTACTGGCCATGCATCCTGGCTTCGCATGCACGACTGTCAACCGTAAAAAGGTAAAGGATCAACCCAGAATTTTGGACCTCAAGCTGTTGACTTCTGTTTCGTTAGATGTAATGAAATCTTACTATGTGGACTTACTCGAAATGGAACTCATTACTCATACTACCAGAGAGTTGACTTTTATGGGGGGACGTACGGCCATTACTTTTATCCGGTCCTATGATGCAGGCGATCCCTGGTATCACTTCGCCTTCAATATTCCTGAAAATAAGATCCTGGCAGCTCGAGATTGGCAGTTGGAACGGACACCCCTGATCCCTACACCGTCCAATAAAATTGATCGGGGTTATCCCGCGGATGTCAGGCACTTCCGTCACTGGAATGCGCATTCTCTGTTCTTTTGGGATCCTGCCGGGAATCTTTTAGAGTACATCGCCCGGCACGATATGACCAATGCCCGTTCAGGTGCATTTACAAGGGAAGATATATTGTATGCCAGTGAAATTGCATTTGTCGTAGATGACCAGGCCGCAGAAGCAAGGTTGCTGCATCAGCACCTTAAGCTGGATCCCTATCCGATATCAACAGAATTCTGGTGGTCCATGGGAGATGAGTCCGGGTTACTGCTATGCATTCCAAAACGACTATGGGGTGAAAATACTCCACATCCTAAAAGGTTTGGGGTACACCGTACAGAAGCAACCATTCTAGGCGATGAAAGCGCAGCTTATCAATTTTCAGGCTTTCCCTATGAGGTTCGGGTCAAGCCTGGCTGACTCATTTATTCAGTGATTTCCGATACATTTTTCGGTAATTGGAAGGTGTCATCTGATGGGTCTTTTTGAACAACGTATTAAACGTAGGTACTGAATTGAAGCCGCATTCATAGGCCAGTGCGGCTATTTTCAAATGGTCATAGTGGCTGTTTTGCAAACGTAGAGTAGCTTCTTCCAGTCGAAAGGAATTAATGTAATCGGCGAAGCTCATTTGGAGTTCCTGATTGATCACTCGTGATAGGTGATGAGGCTGCGCCATGAGCAATTCGGCTAATTTCTGTAAGGTCAGATCGACTTGCAGATAAGGCCTGTCCTTGATCATACAAGTTTCTAAATTGATTTTAATCTGATGCATTTGTTTATTACTCAAAGAGGAGGACTCATATTTAGTACGGAAAAAGGAAATCTTTCCTTTGTTGGCAATCATCAGATGGCCAGTACATAGGATAGCCACCGTATAAAGCAAACCACCTCCTGCGTACCCGATGTAGTGAAACAAAATCGGCGAGTAGCACAGCATTAACACACCGACGATCAGTAAAAGCCTTCTTAGCCAGGACCTGGTGCCACGATCCACGTTGGATTCGCTAAGTTTAAACTCCCGCAATGCCAGCAAGTAGTAAGTCAGAACGGAAATATAGCACGTCCAAAGCCCGCCGTTTTGCCAAAAAGACCACTCCACGAAAGAACTCATAACCACAAATAAGGCATAGGGCAAAAAATGCCACAGTAGATGGCTGTGCCATTGGAACCTGGGGCTCAGCTTGGACCTGAAATAAAAAAAGAACAAAGGTCCAATGGCTAACTGATGTGAAATGCCCGTATAAACAAGGACTCGCCATAACTCGTAATCGCTGAACAACCCGGGGTTGAGCTGACGCAAGTGCACGAATATGTTTTTTGCGATCCTGATGCTCGTTGCCAGAAGCAAAACCGCGAATATTTTATTGGCTGTCGTTTTGTTTTTGAGCCAGAAAATCGAAGCGAATATTAAACCCTGAAAGGTGCCGAAAAAGGCAAATAAAGTAACGATATCAATCTGAAACATGTGAGCAGCGTCTGATAGGTAAGCTTACGGAACATCTGGGCCAATGATCAGATTATCCCTTTAAAAGTTATGATTTTATAAATGCTTGTTGGTGGTTACAGAACCCTGCTATCTTTCCTTTAAAGTGATATCCCGACAGGGAAGAGGCCAGGATATTGGCATTGATCTCGTACCTTCAGGATAGGATCAATTGAGCGAGTCAGGGTGCCAGGTTTGAATCTACTTCGTCCAGAAACCTTCATTCCTATCTTAACCAAGACCTTCCGTTCAATCAATACCGTTGCGCTAACCTCCGATGTAAAATCGAACGAGCAAAAGAATGCATTTGGTTAGTTTGGGAGTTTTTAAAATTGACTTTATGAAACTTGGCTTTATTGGTGTTGGAAAAATCAGCTGTTCACTGGTGGAAGCTTTTTGTACGGCAACTATTGATGATCTGGAAATCTACTTATCACCTAGAAATGAAGTGAATGCCACACGACTGACAGATGCATTTTTACCTGTGAGAAAAATGGCCAGCAATCAGGAAGTGCTTGATATGGCTGATGTTATTTTTTTGGCAGTAAGGCCCAATGAAGTACGAGATATCGTCAGGAAACTTACTTTTGATCCAAGGCATGAGGTTATTTCTTTGATTCCATTTTTGGAACATTCAGAGCTATTAGATGTAATCGCTCCAGCGTCTAATGCTGCCCGAGCCATACCCTTGCCTAGTGTAATTCATCATATCTGCCCAATTCCTTTGTATAGGGGAACAGCTGTTGTCAAGGCGCTCTTTGCTCAAATTGGCCAACCATTACGGATGCAAACAGAAGATGAACTTCACAAAATATGGGCACTGACCGGCTTTATTTCTCCTTTCTATGACATGATGGGTACGTTAAGTCAATGGGCCATTGATCATGGAGTGAATGCAAACACGGCTAATACCTATGTCGTGGATATGTTTCAATCCCTGGCCATGGCAGCGCAGAAATCGGATCCGCTTGATTTATCTGCTTTGTCAAATCATGCAGCCACGGCAAAAGGGATGAATGAACAGGCTGGCAGAGAGATCAGAGAGAAAGGAGCTCACAAAGCCTACTATGAATCAGCGGATAATCTCTACATGCGTATTGAGCAAGGTTTTGAGAAGTCGTAATTATGTACCCTTAGCATTTATTCCGAAGAATAATGCTTCGGTGGTCGAAGGTGGAGTCGGAGAGGGCCGAGCGTTTAGAATTGATCCGGTGGATCAATTTAGTGAGGAGCCAGGATGCAGGGGAGGCCCGGAGACGAAACGAAAAACCCTGGTGGGACCAGGGTTTTGAAGTGGGCCCAAGGGTCCCAATTTCGAATTTTCTAGGTGCGGATACCCGCGCTATTCTGAATTTCTCTATATGAGCTAGAGAGGTGTGATATCAATCAAAATCCATTTCAAATGAGAAATTCAACATCACAAAAAGCCACTCATTTATTCGAGCATCAAAATCAGATTCTGAGCCAGGGTCAGATCAAAGTTGTCAAGACTGGAGTCTGGGTTATCGTCGGCCTTGTAGCAGGTCGTTTTGTATTGCAATTCTTGTCTGGTGCCATTCTGGCCTTCCATGACCTGGTTGCAGCTATCAGAAATCAAAGGAACAATTAATCAATCCAATTCAGGGTTGTGAGCAGCTTCAATTGAGGTCACTCCTTATCGAAGCATCACGCCTCCTTGTGATTCTCTGATAACAAACTCCAAGTCTTTCAAAGCTTCAAACATCGAATAACATGAATAGTAATAAAGAATTTGACTCTTCTAATAACCCCATCCAAATCCGCGAAAAGTGGATAGCAACTGTTTTCAACTTCCGCACCTTCCTGATGTTGATCGTCAGCGGGGCAATGATCAATAACCTTGACCACAGTGCGCATCTATATATGAAGATAAGCACTTCGGTCAGCCTCTACCACGCCTTCTCAGTGGTCATCATATTTGACCTCATTGTCTTTGCATTAATATGGATAGGAGATTCAAAAGCAGTCATCTTCGCTATCTCAATCTTCTTCATCAATGAGTTGGCATGGGATGGTGTGGTTGTGTTCTATGAACTCTTCTACCGCTTCTCTAATCCTGAACAACAAATCGATCCTCATACTAGGAATTACCTCGAACTGATCACAAAGGCAGTTACGATGTTAATCTATGGAGGAACATTCGCTTTTACGGTACACCATTTCAGTGAACTGTTCAAAGCTCAGATCATGAAGCGATCACGGTTCAACAAGTTGGTCAATGACCTGAGAATCTATATCAACAAGCTCAGGTCAGAACTTAACCAATACCAGACTCAACTAAAATCTCATCAAGAAAAGGAACTAGAATTAACAGGTAACAATGATGAATTGAACCAGAAGCTTTCTAGTTACAAAGAGAAGCTAACAGCACAAGTACAGCTGAACACAGAGCAGCAAGAGGAACTGGAAAACCTTCGAAATTTCAAAGAACAAGCTGAAAAGGAGTTGATCTGTATCTGTGGTAAAAGCTTCAAAGACATGAGTTCCAAGTTTGGCCATCAACGAAAGTGTAAGGTTTACAAAGCCAGTCAGGAAGAGAAGCTTTTGGTCAATGGCTCAACTGTTGACCACGAACCCTGATCATGAAGCAACAGCAAAAATCAATAGCTGATCAACATCCGATTCAAACTCTTTTCAAACAATTAATACCATAACTAAAGCAACAATGATCTTTCTCCATTACCATACTGCCTTCAAAGCTCTTGATAGATATGTCAAAATGTACAACAGCAAAACAGAGGATCTATCGCTACAAATAAGACAAAGTGTCTCAGCAACAGCTAAAGAACTGATAAGACTATATGGCTCCGCGCTGATCAAAGCCAATGGGGTAGAAAAAGTAGATAAGGACAATTTGCCATCACTTAAGACCAACAATGTCCAACTGGCCAAATTGAGTCATTCAAGTACCCGTACGGTCCAACGTCATATCCAGAAGTTAATGGAAGCAGGTGTGATCACCAGGAAAGTATGGCATGGTAGTAATGCTAGTTATGAGTTGTGGATAAACCCGGATATCCTGTTGGTAATGGAGAGAATAAGCCCAGATGAGGCAAAAAAGGCGCAAGATGTTAAATCAGCAAAAGAGGCCGTAGAAGCTCAGAAAGGCCATTTTGAAAAAGAACAAACGACAAAACGTCTACATACAGATGCTGGTAACACTTCTATGTAGTAAAGCAAAGTTTCTGTAGTAAAGCAAAGTTTCCGTGAAAATGATTAATTAAAACTAATTCTCCTTTTTCTCTTAATCCCCTGATCGGGTAATTCAGAGTCAGAGGAATTCTCTGGTAAAACTGATTGGGGGTTCGATACCCCCTTTCAGTTTTAAATAAAACCGTCGGTATAAATCGTCACCGTCGGACTTCTCTGGTACGATCAAAAATAACATGTAACTATAAAAACAACCTTCTATTAACGGACTATCTATTGAGCCGCATTTCCTTTTTTAATTTTTATAATGATGTGAGCTGCAGACTAGAAAAAGCGGTCTTTGTATGAATAAAGCCGCAGTGTTACCTTCACAGTCTCACTACATAAAGGTTGGATTTTATAGTCCATTCATTTAACCACACTAATGATGTAGGTTTCATTATTTTTCAATACATATTTGATTCTACTCAATAACTTTTTGGCAATGCGAATAATGGCTTTTGATGGAGGCATTCTTCCTATAAGTTTTTGATAGCACAGCATCAATGCTGGATCATGGCGAACAGCTACCCAGGCACTTTCGATGAGCATACTTCTCAGTCCACGATTACTTCTAGGGGTAATATGACCTACTCGGTCATGTTCTCCTGATGAATGAGTAGTAGGAATCAAACCTACATAGGCACATAAGTGGTCCAAATTACCGAAACGTTTGATGTCTTCCAATTCACTAATCAGCGTGATCGCCACGATAAAACCAATACCTGGAACACTCTGTAACAAAGCCACCTGAGTTGAAAACATATCCGATCTTGATATTTTTTTGAGATCTCTATTAACTGCTAATAGTTGTGTTCTTAATGAGGTAACGGTATCTATGAGATGATCCAAAACAGCTTTTACACCTTCTGATAGACCATCGAGCGATTTTAGCCATGTAGTGAATGCTTTTGACCAGTGCTTTGAACTTTGAGCATGAGCTAATGGTATGGCAATACCATAGTAGTACAGTAGCGACTTAACTCTCAACTTATGTCGGTTGATTTCTTTGATCAAAGTTTTTCTATACCTCACAAAAGTTCGTAGTTCCTCAAAAGCTAATGATGGAATGTGTATACTTTTCAATGTCCCATTGGCAAGTGATCTTACTATTCTTCTACTATCACGTTGGTCTTCCTTTTGCTTTTTCTCTTTGTCTGTAACTGGTATATCCGCAGGGTTAACTACCAGATTCTTTATGCCTAAAGAAGACAATCGTCGATGAATACTGAAACCACAAAATCCCGCTTCATAAGCTGACTCATAACTCGCGCCTGGATACCGTTTTGTTAGGTAATTATGCAGAGCCTCCGGATCCGCATCTTGGGAAAATGTTTTCTCCATTATTCCTGCTGTCATCAGGCTTACCTTCCAGCTCTTTAAATGAGCATCGATACCCACGTATATAGTTTGACCATTAAAATCCAATCCATTACCTTGTTTCTGCATAAGTTTCTTTTTTGCTTTCCCCTTAAGGTATTCCTTAGGGGGGAAACTTATGCATTGCTAACATAAGGACTAGAAACACTAATAATATAATAATAGATGTGGTTAACTCCATGAAAATACCTTCGAATGAGGGCATCAACAGCCGAAACGTCTCAACTGGCAACACTTCAAAAAGGCGTGAGCATGCGCTCACAAGTCCTCAAGCCTTTTCAGGCTACACTGGCAACACCCTTGCGGGACACACAGGGAAAAAAAAGCGATTAAAAGCGAAAAGGCGGCGGGCCGGGCTGCGGCTGTGGATAAGTGTGAGTTATCCGAAAAAGCCCACAAAGATGCAAGGGAAAATGGGCGGCATCGAGTTGGAGAGGAAAACGGGGATAAATCCCCTGAACATCCAGCTCGGGCCGCCACTTCCTTTTACGCAGAAAGGCTTTGGAATCTGGCTAAGAACGTGCTTTACAGGGATGTGTATCTCACCGAAAGGCAGGAACTAGCTGCAAAGAGATTACTTCGGCAATGGTATGAACCTGTGACTGAAGACCGCTTGACAAGAGTCCATGAGATTTATACCGAGCGCATATTTCTGGTCAATAAGTTCATTCAGAAAGACCCTAAGAATCGATTTGTACAGTTACCCGACCGATATTTTGATCCGACGAATCGTCATGGCTTCACAGGAACCAAGAAGTGGTGGGAAGTACAGGAAAAGCGAAAACAAGAGGTGCAGCTCAAGCTGATTCTGAATGCTCAAATCCGGCGATACCTCAACAACGAAAAGAAAGATACGGCCAAAAGAAGACCCTCACTGGAAATGTATCGGGACTGTGAACAACGAATCGGTAAACTTGGTGATCAGATGTTGTTAAAGCAATTCCATGCTTCGATACTCTCCAGTCACTCCAATCTTCGACTGAATTAAAATCAAACAGACATATTTCAAAACCCTTAAACCATAAACAATATGAAAACGACAATGAAAGAACAGCAAGCAATAGGAATCAAGAATAGATTGACTTCCTTCAAGGATAATCTATCAGCAAGCCTTTTCTTTGGACATTAATTTATATCAGCTGATATAAAACAACATAAGATAATATCAATTGATATATTCGTTATTTAGAATTATTTAGCTTTTACGATCAAGTATCTTTTATTGCTAATTGTAGTTTAGAGGTTTTACATCTTAATAATAACAGTTTACTTTATGAAATCTCAAATTACAAACCTCACTAGGGTCATTATTCTATCGCTTATGATAGGCTTTTTAAGTTCTTGTGCTGAGGATATTGCTTTCAACGACTTAATCGAGAATATTGATGAATCACCCTTATTGGAAAATGGTGATGATGAGGATGATGATTATCGTCCACCAAAAGCAGGTTAATCACATTTAAGATAAATAGCTAGGTATTTAAATGATACACACTATTGTTAAAAGGGTATCCTTATATTTGAGGGATACCTTTTTCACAGTTATGCGATTGATTCTACTATTTCTATTCCTGGCATGCTCTATGCCTTTGGTAGCAAACGAAACATTGCAGGAAGTAAATGATCTTATCGCATCTAAAAAGTATGAAGAGGCTGAGGTATTACTAAAAACATTGGAGCCATCAGCAAGGCAGCTTGCATTTCTCGCATACTCACAAAAAAAGCAAGGCAATCTCGCGAAATCATTACTTTACAATCTCGAAAGCTTACAATTCGATCAGCCTGTTGAAGATCTATTTGACTGCTATATGAATATTTCCTGGTTGTACAGGAGAACAGGTCAATTTGTGGAAGCTCAAAAATTCATTGAAGATGCTGAGAAATTATTGTCGGAATTAAGTACGGCAATCGAAGAAGGAGAATCGATAAGTAAGCAGGAAAGAGAGCTGTTTTTTCTTCATTTTAATTATGGATTGATATACTACAATGCCGGAGAATATGGCGATGCAATCGCTCAATTAAAAATCGCCTTAAAGAATACCTATGATCAGGCTTTACAAGCTCGATGCTTAAACTTTCTTGGTCGCTCAGCTCATCTTCTAGATGATATCCCAACTGCAATCAATTATTATGATTCTATTCAAACGCTTAATTATTCCGGCAAGTACTTAGCCAGGGCGTTGCATAATAAAGCTCTTCTACTTCAAGAGATCGGTGAAGATCCTTCGGATTTATTTCATCGTACACTTGAATTGAAAAAAGGCAACGAACGATTTGTCACTTTACAAGATTACGGAACCTACAGAAAAGACCTGAAAATGCTTATTTCAGCGCTTGAATATTATCCACTCAATTCTGACGAAGAAGATTTTGAGATATATAGAACCATAGAGCATCTATATTTAGACGAAGGAAACTTGGTCCAAGCGCGGAAGTATGATCAGCTCTACCATGATGAAGCAACTCGATACATAGCGATGATCCAAGAAGCGAAATTGCTTTCGCAACAATACAACATGACCAATGTAATTGCTCAGTACGAGAAGAACAAGAACCTGAATTCAGTGAACTCTTGGCTCAGATCGCATATTATATGGCTGGTGCCTTCTCTAGTGGTTTTTGTTGGTTTTGCCCTTTTCGTTATTATCAGAACTATTCGGCTTCGTAGACGATACGTTAAAATCGAGGAAAAGTACAAATAGGATTTTACTTTTTAGAGGGGAATAGTAAGGAGTTTTTCAAGAGGGCAGAAAGTTCATCGTTACGAGTTTTCAGTTTTGTTATTTGCACCTTTTGCATGGCATGATCCATATCCAGATGAACTAAGAACTCACGAAGTACAGTCAATTTTTCTGCAACCTCTGAAGTTATTCCCATCTGTAATATTTCATCTACTAAAGTTGTGAGTTCAGTTGGTTCTGCATTTTCATCCACTGTCCCTAACACTTCACCTTGTCCTAAAAGGAGCCATTTAGAATTTACGTCAGGGAATGTGTTCAGAATTTTGACCAGTATATCACTGCTTAAACTCGTGTCTCTTCTGAGGAATGTACCGATAGTATTGTTTGCTACTCCAATGGCTTTTTCGAACCTGCTAATGTTGAGGTCTTTGAGATCAATAAGATGTTTTATTCTACTTGAAAGGGAACTCATATAGCGAAAGCAGAAAACAAAATTTAGAATTTTGCTTGTTTATTAGAAAATAGTTAGCGTAATTTGACTTGTAACTCACTACAGTGGGCAATATAAGCAAACCGTAGATGAGTCAAAGATATTTAGTAGTGCTTACCTCTTATTAGGTAGTCTGAAAAATATATGCTTCAGAAGGCTGACCATGTGATACCGAAGGAGCAAATTTTCTGACGCAAGTTTAGAGTTTTAGGCTCTTGATTCGCGGAAGGAATCTAGGTTGATTGCTGAGTAACGACAGCTGGTTAAAGGACGGGTTTCTAGTGAGTAAACCCGTCTCTTCTTATGAAGATAATAAAATATCAAACGAAAACTTCTGTCTCCATTACAGAAGATATACTGATTGTATTTGCAGTAGATGTAGAACCCTGCTGTGCCTTGAGAATTATTAAGATGTATGCTCTGTTTGGCGGAGTAATACCGATGCTGGTTCTATGGCAAAGTCGGGACACACGTCCCGACTTTCTTTAGTGCTATTAGAAAAGTATACGTCTTTACTTATCGCTAAGTTCTTCACCAGTGTATTGAGTATTTGTATCAATAATCATAAATCAGTCTAATAATGAAAAATGTATCCAAACTATTTCTTGAAAAGGCTAGAGTGCCTCTGTTCTTGATCCTGTCCTTATTTTACTTCTCCTGCTCAGAAGAGATATCGCAATTTTCGGATGCTGGCAAATTTGATGTTGATGCTCTACAACAAAAGGCAAGAGTATATTCCAATCAATTATCTGAAGAGCTTAAATCTTTGGAAGATGGCAGTTCCAAACTGCAATACATTTCCAATTATTCGAAGACAGATCTGTTTGAGGAAATACACTACGCAAACCCGTTCGCTAGAGAAAATGAAGGTGATTCAATTGTTTCTGTGAATTACGATTCATTACTTACCAATGAACATGCCTCGACTTGGTACGAGAGCTTTTCTCAGTTGAATTTTAACCCACAGAATCATGAAGAACTCTCATTGTTTCTTCAAGAAGAAATTACAAGATTAAATCAAGATGAAACTATTCCTGACCAAGATTTAGCGGAGTTACTAACTTATCTTATCGCTTTTCAGACAAGTATCGAGTTCATGTCTGAGAATCAGGAATTGATGGACACCTTAATTGCAGAATTTAAAGCGAACTATTCTTCAACGAGAGGAGGAACAGACCCTCCAAATTTTTGGACATATGTTGGAGGAGCTGGACTATACGGTGCAGCCCAAGGAGCAGGCTTTGGTTTCGCGATTGGCGTATTTTTTCCACCAAGTGAGGCGGTTACTGTACCTTTAGGAACCTTCTTCGGTTTTTTTGCCGGCGTTGTTGGCGGGTCAACAATTTGGTATGCTGTTTATGCCAATGCGGATTGTGAAAATGAGGATCCTTCAATTGATTGCGGAGAAGAAGATGGAGAGAACCAAAATTGAGTAAAATATGAAAAGCCCACTTCAAAAACTTTTCGAAAAGTCTTTTTCCAACTGGTGGATCATGTTCTTTTTGATTTTTATCCCTTCGCAACTTTTTATCTACGCGATGGTAGTTGTTGAGAATTTTGAAGTGGAAACGAATTGGGTTTGGCAAGGAGAAGCTATGTTCTTTTTGCTTTCTCTATTTGTTGCAAGCTTAGTGTATGGTATACATATCTTGAAATGTCATATCTCTGACCTGTCCATCTTCTTAAAGGTGTCGATTGTTTTTTTGTATTGCATTAGTCTGTCTAGTGTAATGGATTTTGGGATGGCTTTTGTCAATGATGAAATAAGCTTTCTTCAATCTCTCATTAAAAATACCCAAGCGAGAACAATTTGGACAATAACCTCAACTATTTGCTTCTTAATTATGCTTTTTGCTGGATGGTATATTTCTCTTCGCAAAAACCGAATGAAACAAATATAGTTGAACTCTGATAGGCACAGAATAGCCAATCTTTTATCGAGAAAGCGCTTCGTAAGCAAAATATCACAGTGAAAAATACATACTCTATTTAGCTGAGCATTCGCGGCAATTCCTCATGGCGGTCGATGCCGATGCTGGTTGGATGAAAAAGTCGGGGCAATATATCCCCAACTCTTTTTAGAATCTACGATAAAGCGCTACTGTTTCAATTCAAAGATAGAATATCAAACGAAATACACCTTGCTTAGCAGATACATGTTTCAGACGACATGCGTCATAGAAGATTATGGCGTAATAATGGATAGAGAAGAATTGAAGGAGGAAGGAGAAGGTTAATTTGAGACAGGTGGCGACCATGTGGCATGTGTTTGTTATCTGAACCAATAGCGGGTAGGAAACTAGGCCTACCCCTATTACTCCTCATGACTAACATAGTTAAAACTTAAGCTTTCAGATTGGACTACCATCCTATTACAGCTGATAGTTGTTCACAAAAATGAAGGGCCTGGTAGCAGGCACTTAGTGAGGGAATCGCGGGCCTGACATTTTTGATCTGTGGCTAATGAATATAAACCTGTGAATTGGTGCAGGTCTATGCTGGTTGTATTTGCAGTGGAGTGATTACTCCACTGTTTTTAAACCAAACGAAAGATGTATGCTCTGTTTGGCGGAGTAAACACGGCCGGTCAGGCGTTGCCATCTAGACTGATGCTGGTTATAAGGCAAAGTCGGGACACACGTCCCGATTTTCTTTAGGTTCTACGATAAAGTGTTACTGTTTCGACTCAAAGATAGAATATCAAACGAAATACACCCTATTGGATCATTTAATGGTAAACTCACTAGGTTTATTCAAAGGTTGAAAGCCAAATTAGATTTTTATTTCAATTATCTGAGGAGGAGTTAGAGATTGATTGGATGAAAAAGTTCAGTGAGACTCTGATGAGATCATAAATCAGTTAGATTAAAGTAGATTTGTTTTCCCGTTGACATTTGAAAGTACTGCAATTGCAATACCCTTCATGGAGTAACATTGAACTATTCTTATTTCATGTGCAATTTCAAAATATCATAAATCTTACCGAAGATTTCGTAACTACCCAGTGTATCTATCCTGCGATATTTACGTTTGCCTAACTTTAGATACCAAGAAAGTTGTGAAACAAGGCTTAGTCATATTCTTCAGTGCGCTCATTCTCTCCTCTTCAGGAGGGCTGGTGTTGGCTAAGCATTTTTGTAGAGGCGAGTTAGTAGAAACGGCTGTTTTCGAAGATTTGCATGCTTGCTGTGGCGAAGAGACAGAAATGCCATCGGGATGCTGTGACTTTGAACATGAAATACTGAAGCACGATGACAATACTCAAATTTCGTTCGAAAGCCTAGATCCACCTGAACAAATCCTACTCCATACTATTGAGTACCCTTCATTTGTTCAGACAATTATACAATCAACTTTTGTAGACAACACTTATCTCCTTCGTTCGCTGACTGTTCCTGACAGGCTCGCCAGGAATCAGTCTTTCCTTCTTTAAGTAGTTATACGAATTCATTTTGAATGCCTTTCCAATGGCTGACATAGTACTTGTCCGCCCGTGAGGCAACAATTAAATACTTCGTCTAACTATTTAATTCATTTATTATGCTGAATAAGCTAATCAGGTTCTTCTTAGAGAACAAGTTGGTTACTGTATTGTTTGTGCTAATCTTTATTGGCACAGGTATATCTACAGCTCCTTTCAATTGGAAAATGGATTTTTTTCCACGCGATCCGGTTCCTGTAGATGCTATACCTGATATAGGAGAAAATCAACAAATCGTATTTACAACATGGATGGGAAGATCTCCACAAGATATTGAAGATCAAATATCCTATCCACTAACTACCGCTTTACTTGGAATACCCGGTGTGAAAACCATTCGGAGTAATTCCATATTTGGTCTTTCAACAATCTATATCATCTTCGATGAAGAGATAGAGTTCTATTGGAGTAGAACGAGGATTCTTGAAAAACTTAACTCGCTGCCAGCAGGAATCCTGCCTTCAGAAGTTCAACCAGCATTAGGCCCGGATGCCACGGCCCTGGGTCAAATCTTCTGGTATACCCTGGAAGGACGTAACCCTGACACTGGTGAACCAACCGGAGGTTGGGACCCACAAGAGCTAAGAACCATCCAAGACTATTATGTAGGTTATGCACTTACATCTGCCAAAGGTGTCTCAGAAGTTGCGGCTATCGGAGGTTTTGTCAAGGAATATCAGGTGGACATAGATCCTGTTGCCATGAAGCAGTACAATGTGAATGTGGCTCAGATCATGAATGCTGTCCGTAAGAGTAACCTTGATGTAGGTGCCAGAACGATAGAATTCAATCGTGCTGAATACCTCGTTCGTGGATTAGGATACATAGAAAACATAGACGATCTTGAAAAAGCCGTCATTACTGTTCATAAAAACACTCCAATTCGGATAAAGGATGTCGCAAGAGTAAACTTTGGCCCTGAAACACGTAGGGGTGGCCTGGACAAAGGCGGTTCCGAAGCTACCGGAGCTGTTGTTGTATCGAGGTATGGCGCCAATCCGCTGGCGGTAATTGAAAATGTAAAAGATAAGATCAAAGAAATCTCTCCGGGGCTACCTTCAAAAGTACTCCCTGATGGTACCGTTTCTAAGGTTACTGTAGTGCCTTTTTATGATCGTACCGGGCTTATTAAGGAAACACTGGGAACACTTGAAAAAGCGCTGACTGAGGAAATACTCATAAGTATCATCGTAGTGATCATTGTAGTGATGAACCTTCGGGCCTCCATACTCATCTCTGGTTTACTGCCTATTGGAGTCTTAATGACATTTATAGCTATGAGATACGCAGGAGTAGATGCCAACATTGTGGCACTTTCGGGAATAGCTATTGCTATTGGGGTCATGGTCGATGTGGGTGTAGTCTTTACAGAGAATATTCTCCGGCATCTGGATATGCCAGAAAATAAAGATATTTCTAGCAAGCAAAAACTAGAAGTAATCTATAAAGCCACCACTGAAGTAGCCACGGCAGTTATCACTGCCCTAACGACTACCGTTGTTAGTTTTCTCCCCGTTTTTGCTATGCAAGCAGCAGAAGGTAAGCTTTTCAAGCCCCTGGCTTTTACCAAGACTTTCGCCATGCTAGCCGCTTTGTTCGTAGGACTTGTCGTTATACCTGCTTTGGCACATTGGTTGTTCTCCATAAAACTCGGAAAGGAAAGAACAACCCGAATATGGAATTCAGCACTTATTGCACTAGGATTACTCATATTAATCTTCGCTGGAAATTGGCTTGGAATCGTCCTTATGGCTCTTGGCATCAACAATCTTGCAGAGAAGTTTGTACCTAAAAAGTGGACATGGCTTACCGAATACCTCAATGTAGGTATCATCATGTTGACAGTAGCTATCTTTCTTACACGTGAATGGCTTCCACTAGGTGCTCAAAATAGTCTGATTACAAATTTCATATTTGTTGCAGGAGTAATAGTCTTGGTACTTGGCTCATTATTGTTGCTGGTAAAATTCTATACACCCATTCTCAGGTGGTGTTTGGATAATAAGTGGAAATTTTTCATACTCCCCACATTCGTTTTTCTATTCGGAATATTAACCTGGATAGGTTTCGAGGGAGCTTTCGGATCTATAGGTAACTCCATTGAAAAAGCAGGCTGGGAGATTCGACAAACCAGTTTTTGGCAGTCACTCAATAAAACACTGCCGGGAACCGGTAAGGAGTTCATGCCAGCGCTGGATGAAGGGTCTTACCTTCTAATGCCTACCACTATGTCACATTCAGGTATTGAAGAGAATATTGATGTGATCAGAAAAGTGGATGCCTATGTAGCTCAAATCCCAGA
Source organism: Cyclobacteriaceae bacterium (assembly GCA_965229785.1). GTDB lineage: Bacteria > Bacteroidota > Bacteroidia > Cytophagales > Cyclobacteriaceae > JAWPMT01. Next base: position 4,153,839 of record CBDDJS010000001.1, on the reverse strand, counting down.
AGTAGAATCTGTGGTGGGTAAATGGGGACGGGTAAACTCAGCCTTGGATCCAGCGCCTATCTCGATGTTTGAAAATACCATCAACTACAAGCCAGAATATATTCTTGATGAAAACGGACATAGATTAAGGTTTAAGGTAGATAAAGATGACAAGTACATTTTAGCTGATGGGTCAACGTATGATCCAAAAGAGGATGAGTTCAGATCAATTGCCATTGAAGATCTTGTAGTAGATAAAAAGAATGGTGAATATTTCAGGCAGTGGCGAGATCATGTTGAATCGCCGAGCGATATCTGGAAGGAAATTGTAAAAGCCACTAAGGTTCCAGGTATGACATCCGCACCTAAGTTGCAACCCATTCAAACCAGGCTAATCATGCTTTCCACAGGTATGAGAGCACCTATCGGAATCAAAGTATTTGGGCCAGATCTGGAAACAATTGAGCGGGTCGGACTTGAACTTGAGAAGATCCTGCAGCAAGTACCTAGTATTGAATCTTCCTCTGTATTTGCTGACAGAATTGTTGGTAAGCCCTATTTGGAGTTTGATATTGATCGTGACCAAATCGGAAGATATGGCCTTACCATAGCGGATATGCAACGATTTATTGAAGTAGCTATAGGAGGTGTCAAATTGACAACAACAGTCGAAGGACGAGAACGTTTCCCTGTGCGGGTCAGATACGCAAGGGAGTTCAGGGATAACCCTGACGATGTTAAGAACGTGCTCATACCCACTCCAACAGGCGCTCAAATTCCTTTGGGAGAGCTCGCTACCATTACCTATAGAAGAGGGCCACAAGTCATTAAAAGTGAAGACACTTTCTTGAATGGTTATGTCATTTTTGATAAAAAAGAAGGCGAAGCAGAAGTGGATGTGGTTGAAGAGGCTGAGAGGTTTATTCAAGCAAAAATGAGCACAGGTGAGTTCATACTTCCTGCAGGAGTTTCCTACAAATTTACCGGTAACTATGAAAATCAAATCAGAGCTACGAAAAGACTTGCTGTGGTTGTCCCGGTGTGTCTACTTGCCATTTTCCTGATACTATATTTCCAATTTGGAAATGTCTCCACCACCTCAATGGTTTTCTCAGGAGTTTTTGTAGCGTTTTCTGGAGGTTTTTTACTGATATGGCTATTTGGGCAAGAATGGTTTTTAAACTTCTCACTTGCAGACATAAACCTGAGAGATCTCTTTCAAATAGGTACGGTAAACTTGAGTGTAGCCGTATGGGTTGGTTTCATTGCCTTGTTTGGTGTAGCATCGGACAATGGAGTGATCATGGCAACCTACCTGAAGCAAATTTTCGCAGAGAGGAAACCAAAAGATGTAGCTGAGATCAAAGACGCAGTACTTCACGCAGGTAAGTTAAGAATACGACCCGCTATTATGACAACTGCAACTACGCTCATTGCCTTGCTTCCCATCTTTACTTCAACGGGTAAAGGCTCTGATATCATGGTGCCAATGGCTATTCCTACTTTCGGAGGAATGTTGGTGCAGGCCATTACAGTATTTGTAGTGCCAGTATTGTATTGTATGTGGCAGGAAAGGTTATTCAAAAAACAAGCTAAAGCTGAAACAATATGAAATCTATAATAAAACAATCATTTGGCTGGCTTTTGATCCTTCTGTTCATCGGAACCAATGTCAGCGCACAAGAACAAGCGGAAGACCCGATCAACGTGTATTTGAAAATTGCAGCTGAAAATAATCCAGAGCTTAAATCAATTTTCAATCAATACCTGGCCACCTTGGAACGCATGCCACAAGCCAGGTCGCTACCTGACCCTACGGTCATGTTCAACATTTTTGCAAGCCCTGTTGAAACCAGGGTTGGTGCACAAAATGCGGGAATTTCTCTAAGTCAGGCCTTTCCTTGGTTTGGTCAATTGAAATCACAAGAACAAGCTGTGGCACTGTTAGCAAAAGCGAGATTTGAAGCCTTTGAAGAAGCTAAAAACAGGCTCTTTTTTGATGTTCGCTCAGAATATTTTGATCTCTATGTGCTGGAAGCGGCCATTACGATTACTGAAGAGAATATCCTTCTACTGGAGTCCTTCAGAGAGCTTGCGAATGTACGATTGGAAGCGGCCACAGGCAGTGCAGTAGACCTGTTGAGAGTGGAAATGGATCTTGAAGAGCTCAAGAATCAACTGCTTTACCTACAGGATACCAGGATACCCATCCAGGCAAGGTTCAATGAGTTGCTTAATACAGAGACACCCACGAATATTGTCATTCCTGATACGTTAATGACTATTGCCTTTGATGACGGGAAAAATGTACTACTTGATTCCATAGTGGCACAAAATCCTGTATTAAAAGGCCTGGATTACCAATTATCCTCACTGGATTCTGAAATAGATGTAGCTCATAAGATGGGTTTACCCTCATTCAACCTAGGGCTATCCTATATCAATATTTCAGAAAGATCCGGTGTTGATATTCCAAGCAATGGTAAAGACGTATTGATTTTCCCGCAGGTTGGGGTGAGACTTCCGCTCTACAGAAAAAAGTACCAATCCATGGTCAAAGAGAAAGAACTTTTAAAAAACTCCGTTTCTTATAAGAAGGAAGATAAGCGGAATGAGCTAGAAACAGCTTTGGAGAAATCCTGGAGGGATTACTCAGACGCAGTTCGTAGAGTTGGCCTTTACCAACGACTTATACAGTATGCAGATCAGTCACTGGACATTTTGGTTGCCCAGTACACAACATCAGGGAGTGCTTTTGAAGAAGTGCTTCGCATGGAGCGTCAGCTTTTACGCTATGAGCTGGAGTTGGAAAAAGCCCGTGCAGATCAAAACACATTTGTAGCATACATCAATTATTTAACCGGAAAACAGTTATAAGATGAAAATATTAGAAACCTTAAAGAGTAATAGGATACTGGTCAATGTAGGGGTGCTAACCATAGGCTTACTCCTTGGTTGGTTGATTTTTGGTGGATCGGGATCTTCCGAAAATTTGCCGAAAGATCATACAGAAGAGGATCATAAAGAGGGTACTGTCTGGACGTGTTCCATGCACCCTCAGATTAAAGCCGAAAAGCCAGGTAGTTGTCCCATTTGTGGTATGGAACTCATTCCACTTGAGTCCGATGATTCGGATGATGATAGCGGAGCAGAATTTTCAGTAAAGCTCTCAAATGCAGCCATGAAAATAGCCGAAGTGGATATGACCACTATTGAGAAAAAAGCACCTTATAAAGAGGTATATCTCCCGGGGAAAGTAATGGCAGATGAGCGAAACATTTCTGAATTAACCTCCAGATTTCCAGGAAGGATAGAGAAACTAACCATAAACTTTACAGGCCAAAAAGTAAGAAAAGGCCAGGTTTTGGCAAAAATCTACTCCCCTGAGCTGGTGACCGCACAAAGAGAGCTGTTTGAAGCTGTGAAATTAAAAGAGACAAATCCTAGCTACTACAATGCTACTCGCAATAAGTTGAAACTTTGGGACCTGACAGAAGAGCAGATTTCTGGTATTGAGCAGTCTGGCGAAGTTAATTTTTACTTCGATGTATTGTCTCCAATCACGGGTACGGTCACTATGCGTCACGTCACACTAGGCGATTACGTAAAAGAAGGATCTCCATTGTTTGAAGTTGTGGATTTGCGCCGTGTCTGGGTCATGTTTGATGCCTATGAAAGCGACATCCCCTGGATCAAATTACGAGACAAAATCAAATTCAGTATCAAATCTATTCCTGGTAAGGAATTTGAAAGCACAGTAACCTTCATAGATCCGGTTTTGGATCCTATGTCCCGTGTTGCCGGAGTTAGGGCTGAGCTTAACAATCCGAAGGAACTATTGAAACCTGAAATGCTTGCAGGAGGCATATTGAAAACGATGCTCCCTGGATCTGATGACCAACTGGTAATACCTAAGTCCGCTGTGTTATGGACTGGAAAAAAAGCGGTCACCTACGTAATGACTAGTGACCATGACAATATGTTTCAGTTTAGAGAGATCGAATTGGGAGCGGATGCAGGTGAATATTACATTGTGAAATCCGGCTTAAGGGAAGGGGAAATGGTAGCCTCTAATGGAGTATTCAAAATTGATGCAGCAGCTCAACTCAAGGGCGAAAAAAGCATGATGAATCCTGAAGGTGGTAAAGTTTCCATGGGGCATAACCATGGAGGATCTGATGATGAAAAGAAGCCAGCCTCGGGAAGTGAGCATGCCGGTCATGGGGCAAGTACCACAGACAATGAAATGAAAATGGACATGACAGTAGATGAGAATTTTAAAAAGCAATTGACGGCTGTTTATAAAGCACATCTCAGTTTGCAGGATGCTTTCATTGCTACGGATCCAGCAAGGACAAAGGAACAAATACCGTCTGTAAAATCAGCATTGGACAAGGTGGACATGAGCCTGGTCAAAGGCGAAATGCATAACCACTGGATGGCCAGTCTAAAGACACTGAATAAGACGCTGGATAAAATAAAAGGGAGCAGTGATATTAAAGAACAACGGCTGGCCTTCGCAGATTTCAACGATGCATTGTATGGTGCGATAAAAATGTTTGGCACTTCGGGTGAGACCATTTACTACCAGTATTGTCCGATGGCCAGAGACAATGAGGGAGCCTTTTGGCTAAGTGCCGTTGAGGATATCAAAAATCCATACTTCGGTGATGCTATGCTTTCCTGTGGCGAAAACAAAGAAGTGATTAGGTGAGCGGTGGTGAGTCCCCGGTCACTGATTCCATACCGGGGATTTAGTTCATCTCACTTCAATTAAGGAAAAAGCGGATATGAAAGAATGTTGTAAGGTTGGTGATGAGCCAGAGCCAAGCAAGTTTAAAAAGGCTCTAAAGATGATTTTTTGGGGATTATTAATAGCAATGATCTTAGGATTGGCGATGGAAGAAGTCATTGATATCTAGTAAGATATAGATGGGTAATTGCACAACCTAATTCCTTAAATCAAAACCTAAATAACATCAAACGGATGAGTTCAGGGACGTTTTGATTGATCAGTATCAAACTAAAAACATGAAGACAATGAAAACAAAAATTAGCATGTTAGCCGTAGCAGCCATTGCCATATTTGCAAGTGGTTGCTCAGTAGTAAAGCCTGGCACCCACGCAATGAAATGGAAGCCCTATGGCAAAGGCTTACAGACACAAGAAGTTTATAAAGACGGAGTGGTGTGGCACATGCCATGGAACGGAGTAGTGCGCTATAGTGTACAATGGCAAACTTATACTGAGAATGTGGCTGTTCTGACTAAGGATGAACTGCATATCCCCATTACAGTCTCAGTAACATTAAGGCCTATTGAAGCAGAACTTGCGCAACTTGAATTGGAGGTAGGTCAGGACTACTACAAGAATGTGGTTAGGCCCGAATTTGTCAGTCTTACCCGAAACATCTTCGCAGACTATGAGTACAAAGTTGTATCGCCCAAAAGCCCGGAGATCGAAACGGCCATTTTTAAGCAACTCGTTACAAAAATCGAAGGAAAGCACCTGGAGCTGGATAATGTTACCATAGACCACATCAAATATCCGCAGGTAGTTACCTCAGCGGTAGATCGTAAGCTTGCGGTAGAGCAGGATATTCAGCAAAAGGACTATGAGATTAAAATAGCTGAAAAACAGGCTGAAATCCAGCGAATACTGGCCAAAGGACAAAGAGACGCTCAGCAAATTATTGATGCTGGTCTTACTCAAAAATACCTGCAGTACAAGGCGCTGGAGGTTCAGGATAAACTTACTACGAGCCCAAACACCAAATTCTTCTTTGTGCCGATGGGTAAAGATGGACTGCCATTGATAGTGGATACCGGAGGTGATGGAAATTAGATAATCAAACAATAAAAAATATATAAGCAATAACTCTATGAAAAAGCAAATAATGATGATAGCAGTCCTCTTTGTAGCATTGGGGACGCTAAATGCACAACATGACCATGGGCATGCCCAGAAGGAAGGATCAAAAATGGATCATTCAATGCATGAAGGTATGAAAATGAAAGACGGTCAAATGGCCCATGAGGTCTCCGGCGACTTTAAAGACCAGCTCACAGAGGTGTATAATAAGTCACTTGAGCTGACCGATAGTTTTGTGGCAGGTGAAGTAGAAAATGCTTCTAATAATAGCTCACTTGTAAAGACAGCTTTAGGAAAAGTCGACATGAGTTTACTGAAAAGTTCAGAAGCGCATATGGATTGGATGATGAATCTGAAAGAGATGAATTCAGCACTTGATAAGATCGGTGCGTCCACAGACATAAAGGCTCAGCGAACTGCCTATGCCTCATTTAGTCAGGCTCTTTATAAAAGTCTTAAGGCTTTCGGTACTACAGCAGGTACAGTTTACTATCAGCACTGTCCCATGGCATTGGCTAACAAAGGAGGCTCCTGGCTCAGCGATAGCAAAGAGATTAAAAACCCCTACTTCGGCAACAGTATGCTGACTTGCGGGAGCACGAAAGAGACTATTAACTAACACGAGAAAAAAATGTAGAAACTATGAAATCGGTAAAGATCATATTGGTCGCAATTATCGGACTATCCATTGTTTTTTATTCCTGTAATAATGATGACATGAGTAATGAACTGTCACAGGAAGATCTTGAAGCACTTAATGGATTGAGAGAAGCTTATACAGGTGCATTCGATGCAAATACAGCATTAAAATGGGCTGTTGAGCAAAATGACAATGACGGTATTCATTTTCACGATTCCGTTTTTCACCACTATGAGGGCCTGTTCGAAGAGCATCACAATAATTATTCTCATGCTAATGCCCACGATGACCATCATCATGATGAAGAAGGTATGCACATGGGATCCAATGCGATGAACATGCATAACAGCGAGGATGGTCATCATGATGAGGACCATGACTTAATGAACGATCTGATGACAGATCATGAAACGATAGAACATTGAGCAAATACATCCTGTCCCATGGGTTGCCTCAAGATGAGATTGGTGAAGGAAGGTTGGCGCCTCTGGAACAGGACCAAAAAAATGATAAGAAATGAAGCGAAAGAAATCCTTAACGATAAAAGGGAAAAAAGCAAAACTGGATAGAGAGTCCATTGTAGTGCTCTCTTTCTTTGTGCTTGTAGTCCTAGGAATCATCGCCTATAATATTTGGAATAATACTGCCCCGGCAACCTGGGTTTCAATGGATGAGCAACTGCCCAATAATAAAGTATGCATGGTCAATGATGCCTACATGGGTGTAGACCAGATAAAGGTACCTGTAGGAGGTAAAATGTACTACGGGTGCTGTGAAATGTGTGTAGAGAAGCTAAATACGTTGGAGTCAGCAAGGATTGCAACAGACCCATTTACCGGGGAAAAGGTAGACAAGGCAGATGCCTTTATTGTTTTAAAATCGAAAACGACCGGGGAAGTCTACTACTTTCAATCTGCAGACACCTACCAACAGTTCAAGATAAACAGCAGTGCCCAAAAGTAAAGACAACCATATCAACGATTTATCTATTCGATCAGTTCTAAAAGCACTGGCCAGCAGGGAAATTGTCTTGATCATTGGCTTACTGATGGTGTACAACCTGCTGCTGTGGCAATTTCCACATCATGAATATGCATGGATTTTATCCAAGGTGGTAGTCTTGTTCTCAATACTGAAGGTTTATTACCTGCTGGCGTTTTCTATCCGAAGGTTGAAGTCATGTTTAGACTGTTGCCACTCTTTTCACGAGATCTTGGGTATTTATGCGCTTATACTGGGAATCATGGTCATTTCGTTTGCAGTAGATTACTACTGCCTCATGAGCTGTATGCCCAACTCCTTTTTACTGACGCAAGAGGTCAGCGGCCCATTTATTATGGCATTTGACTTCCTCTACTTTAGTGTAGTGACCTTCGCCACCATAGGTTATGGTGATATTGTTCCCATGGTAACAGAGGCTAAACTGCTGGTACTTTTTGAGATCCTGTCCAGCTTCATCATGATCACATTTGTGATCTCCAGCGTAGGCAGGATCAGTCAAACCCAACTAAACAAAGATTGAAAAATGAAAAAAAACAGGAACTACTACATTAGGAAAGTCCACCGATACCTGGGAGTATTTATCGGCATACAGTTTATTTTTTGGACCGTGGGTGGGCTATACTTTAGTTGGAGTAATCTTGACAAGATCCATGGAGATCACCTGTTTCAGGAAAAACCGAGGATCCCTATTCGTGGTGAATTGATCTCTCCATCCAATATCATGACTTCACTGCAAGATGAATATGGAAGCGTTTTAGAGATGAAGCTGGTGCAAGTCCTTGGACAATCCTTTTACCAGTTTCATTTACCACAAGGAGAGGTTCAGTTGTACTCCGCCACAAATGGTGAGCGAAGGTCTCAACTAACAGAATCAGAGGCCGTTTCTATTGCCAAAGCTCATATCAATTTTGAGGCTGGTGTGAAGGACATACGATTACTTTCCAGCGTAGGTAAACATCATGAGTATCGTGAGAGGCATCTCCCGGTCTGGGCTGTCACGTTCGATTATGACAGTAACCCTACGATTTACATAGATGCTGTAAACGCGCAATTTGAGCGAGTCAGGCACAGTAGCTGGAGAGTATTTGACTGGCTATGGATGATGCACACGATGGACTATGAAAGCAGAGATGACTTTGGCAACTGGCTGCTCAAGGGTTTCTCTATTCTGGGACTGGTGACTGTATCGTCCGGTTTTCTCCTGTTTGGAGTATCCTACAACAAACGAGAATTTAACTTTTTAAAACTCAAGAAGTCATGACATATTACATAAGTAAAAAACTAAAGGGCGTAACCTTTGATGAAGCTAAAGAGAAGGCAACTGAAGCACTAAAAGACGAGGGCTTTGGTATATTAACCGAAATCGATGTGAAATCCACTTTGAAAAATAAGCTGGATGTAGATTATAAAGCCTATTATATTCTTGGAGCCTGCAATCCGCCCTATGCGCATCAGGCCCTACAGTCGGAGGATTACATCGGGCTAATGCTTCCTTGCAATGTAATAGTGAAACAGGAGGCAGATCATATTGATGTAGCCGTTGTAGATCCACTAGCATCCATGCAGGCGGTTGAAAATGAACGGCTGGAAATGATAGCATTGGAAATAAGAAATAAACTTGAACAAGTGATTCATAGCCTATAAAAGGCATATCTCATGCAAAAAGTTGACAAAAATCAGTTTGATGATTAATTTATTATATGTTCTTTGTAATATCCCAAATGGGAGACTACTAAAACATGCTCATAAAAAAATTACATATGAACCGCAGAAAAATTGCCATATCTATTTTGGCAGTATTCTCTGTTGTTTTTGTATGTGATTTTTTATGTGACCTAGGCATCATTAACAATGCAATAGCCCATGCTGGCGGACATCATGATAATGAGGAAATAGTAGCCCAAGATCACTATGGTGGTCACGGTCATGACCATGAATCAATACCTCACGAACCGTCACATCATGATGAAGGTGCCGAAGATGAAGACTGTTGTGAGGAAGAGACTAGCAAGATATACGCTAGTCTTGTAAAATATGAACTGCCCAAGTTCGATCTCGACAAGATAGTTGTTTTGCTTGATTTGCCATGGAGCACGGCATTCAACTTATCTCACTCTTACATAGAAACTAATCCTTATAGACTTAATAGTGCGTTATCTCCACCTGTAACAGGTCTATACGCATGCATTCTATTCCAATCCTTCCTATGTTAGGCCGACAATATTGATTTGATCGTAGCGGATCGCACGTTCCAGTGCACTGCATTTTCTATTTCCTAACAAAATCAATATTGCAATGAAAACTTTCACAATACAAATAAAAAACATGGTATGCCCAAGGTGTATCCACTTTGTAAAACAGACATTAACAGATTTGGGAATTGAATATAGTGAAGTTGATTTAGGCTATGCTGTGATTGAGGCCGGTCAGCCTTTAGACCTTGAATTGGTCGACAAAAAGCTAGAAGAACTGGAGTTGGGTTTGGCAAGAGATTCCAATGAGGTCATCGTGACGGAGATCCACAGGGCCATGCATGAGTATTTAGACAACATCAGTTTGCTCGGCCAGAAGCACAAACTGTCAGAGTACATATCTCAACAACTTGCCAGAAACTACCACCAATTAAGCAAGATCTACAGCCAGTACCGGGGTGAAACGATAGAACATCACTTTATTGAACTACGGACCAATATGGTCAAAGAGTTGATCAAACAAGGCAAGTTAAATCTGAGTCAAATAGCAGTTAATGTAGGGTATAGTAGTATCCATTATCTCTCCGGTCAGTTCAGGAAGTTTACTGGAAAGTCGCTCTCACAATACAAAAAAGAGTGGGAGGAATCACTTAGCACAGTAGGCACTAACGGTGAAAAGCAAAAAGAAAAAACAGAGAAGACCGAAAACATGGGTTGTGACTGTGGATGCGAACACTGTGACTGTAAAAGGCACAATGGAAGCTCATTAGAAAACTTGCCATCATTCAATCCTTTTGATGTTGAAGATAAGAAAGGGCAGTCGCTAAAAATGGGGCATCTTCCAACGGAAAAATTTGGTGAATATTGGGTACATGTCTCTGTTTGATCGATATGAGAGACTTACGACAGGCAATGAAGCAATTCAATGGCTTCAAAGGGTACTTTTTTGCAGATAAAAAAGCCCTCAACTACCTACATCAAAATGGGCAAGATTGGAATGTGTATAATTTGAATGGTAAGATGAATGTACTGGGGCTGAATCGGCTCGTTCCTGATTATCAGCTTCTTGAAGTGCAGCAGCTCTTGGCACACAAGAAAGTTGGACAGGCAGTGATTGAGGGAGATTTCCGAATTTTTGATACACTCCTTCAGGATCTGTCTGATCTACTTTCAGCAAGATTTATCGTGAGCAAACTACTTTGTGCACATAAACCTGATCTTTTTCCTATTTGGGATGAGCAAAGAATCTTGATAAAAAATTGGTGTGAAGAAAATCGGGGCATATCGTATGCAGGCCTGAAGCAACAAATCGATGATTACATGATCCAACATGAAATAAAAAGAATGAACTACTTCTACTTCAACAAGCTGCTGTGGTTCTGTGAGTAGGCTCGATAACATGCTTACATTAAACTTTTATTTCACAACAATTTATAAGCAGCCAGATAGTAAATGAAGCATGACTCACCTTTTAGTATCACTAGAACTAGTGCCTGTTTTTAGCCACAATTAGCGATTGGATAGTGCAATAAAGAAACGGATATTTGCACTATTTAGAATCAATCTAAATAACAAATGATAACAAGAAATATCTACCTCTATTTAATATTATCCTTCATCACATATTTTTCGAAGGCTCAAAATAACGGCATTCAAGGAAATGTTAAAGACAAATATTCAGGTAAGCCAATAGTGAATGCCTATGTTTTCCTTGAAAATACAAGTATGAGCTCATCCACCAACCCCAAAGGGTTTTACAAACTGGGTGACGTTCCAAATGGCTCATACACTCTGGTGGTAACAGCAAATGGGTTCCTTACTTATAAAGACTCCATTTCCATTGTTTCAAGCAGGGACATAGACATAGAGTTGTCTGAAAACCTCCGGAGTTTACCGGAGTTAGTTGTCGAGAGTCAAACACTCTCTTTAGGACGTATGGGTATTAGTGAAATACCGGGTTCTGTAACCTACATATCGCCCGAAGAATTAAGCAGGTATCGTTACACCAACGTAAACGATATATTAAAAATGGTGCCTGGGGTTAACATTCAGGAAGAAGACGGATTCGGACTCAGGCCCAACATAGGGTTACGAGGATCAGGGCTTGAGCGAAGTTCCAGAGTGGCCATCATGGAGGATGGTATACTGGCTGCCCCCGCTCCTTATGCATCCCCATCTGCCTATTACTTCCCAACCGCAGGCCGCATGAATGGTGTAGAAGTACTAAAAGGAGCTAGTCAGATAAAATTTGGGCCCTTTACTACAGGTGGAGCCATCAATTTTCTTTCAAGCCCCATACCTACCAGTTTCTCATCCAAAGTGCAAATAAAGGGAGGTAGCTATGGTTTCAGAGATATTCATGCCTATGTTGGCAATTCCTATGAGCAAGTTGGTTTTTTAGTGGAGACTTTTCAGTATTCGGCAGATGGGTTCAAAGAATTGTCAAATGGCGGAGATACCGGTTTTGATAAAAAAGACTATCAACTAAAATTTCGTCTGAACACCAAACCCGACAGAAATGTCTACCAATCAATCAGTTTCACCCTGGGAACAACCAATGAACTGGCCAATGAGACCTATCTGGGTCTAACAAGATCTGATTTTGACTCAAATCCCTATCACAGGTATGCTGCATCTCAGATAGACAATATGGATGCTGAGCAAAGTCGATTATCCGCACAACACTACATTGAGATACCGGGATGGTTCAATGTGGTAACCACTGTTTATCGAAATAATTTTAAAAGAAACTGGTATAAGCTGCAATCCGTGAAAAATGGGAGGGCGAGTTTGTTTGGGATACTCAGCTCACCTGAACAATATGACTGGGAGTATCAGCTTTTGTCAGGTCAAATCGACACAGACACTACCAGCCTGATTACCAGAGCCAATAATCGCGACTACCACGCCCAAGGCGTACAAACAGTAGTTGACATTGAATTTGAAACAGGTGCCTTTTCTCACGATATTCATATAGGTGGTCGGATTCACGAGGATCAGGAGGATCGATTCCAGTGGGAAGATGGTTATGCCATTGAAAACGGTGTTATGAGGCTGGTGGATCAGGGAGTGGCAGGCTCCCAGGCAAACAGGATCGAAACAGCTAATGCTGTGGCTGCCTACATTTTATATAAACTGGATTACGGCAAATTAAGTCTTACTCCAGGTCTGAGGTATGAGAACGTCAAAATAGCGCGTGAAGATTTTGGTAAGAATGATGTTACCAGAACAGGAGCTGACCTCATTACAAGGGAAAACCAGATAGATGAGTGGATTCCGGGAATGGGTATCAATTATGCTTTAGATGAAGGTATCAACCTTTTTGGAGGAGTTCATAAGGGGTTCGCCCCTCCGGGAAGTGCAGAGAACACCCAGCCTGAAAAAAGTATAAATTATGAGTTAGGGATAAGAAAGCTGAGAGGAGCGGTTCAGGGATCGGCAGTGATCTTCTTGAATGACTATAGCAATTTGCTTGGCAGAGATGCAGCAGCTTCTGGCGGTATTGGGACAGGTGAAGTATTCAATGCAGGTGAAGCTATTACACGAGGACTGGAGCTCAGTTTGGCCACTGACCTGCTCAGGAAAAATGAGGGAGAGTTTTCCTTGCCACTGAGCATTTCTTACACGTTGACAGATGCATATTTTACCAAAGGGTTTGAGTCCGATTTTGATGAGTGGGGCACAATTGATGAAGATGATCTGTTACCATATGTGGCCAGGAGCCAGCTATCCACCAGTATTGGAGTCCAGCACAAGCGGTTCGCCTTTCATTTAAATTCTCGCTATCAGGGCCAGATAAGAACTATCCCAGGGCAGGGAGATGAAATACCACAAAATGAGAAAGTTGATGGTTTTTTCACTATAGATCTGGGGACGCAGGCATTCATAGATAAAAATGTATCTCTCAATCTTACTGTTGTCAACTTAATCAACAATCAATATGCAGTGGCTACCCGCCCTGCAGGGTATCGTCCAGGTATGCCCCGCGCATTTAATTTTGGAATTAATGTCTCATTTTAAGGTTTAGGAAACTATCTGGAGCTGGGTCATATGTGAGGCTTAGAACATCTCAATTTCACAAAACATAGCCAAAATTAGATAAACAAAATACCGCTTTTGAATCCTAATTTGGCTCGGCAGCTTTAGGGTACATGGAGAGCTGCGGTCAAAAATCTAGTAGTTCAAATATGCCTTATGCCTTTCAAAACAATATATATTTTTTGGTTGATTTTCGTTTTTGCATCTCCCGGAGGGGCAATTGGACAGCAGTACTATACCAGTGCAGAAGGCAGGGCAAACATTCACTTCATTGTGGAAGGTGAATTCCATACAGCTAGTACCAACAGTGTGGAAATCATATACAACCCAGGGAAAGAAACCATATGGCTCACATTTCCGGTAGAATCCTTCCAAATGGAGAATAAAAAACTCTGGAAAAAACTATTCAAAAAAAATCCATCACATTTTGTTGTCCGAGGAGACCTAAGATCCAAAAACATTGTCAGTGCAGGTTTTGATTTTTTTCAATTCTCATTTATTGGAAGGATTTTCAACGACAATAATACCGGTCCTGTCAGCGCATCAGGGCGATTGGTCTTTTCACCTGAAAATGAGGAAAAAGGATACGAGTTCACCCTTTCATCAGGCATTGAAAAAAAATGGTTCGGTGAGAAGTTTACCAGTATGTCTGGTTATCCCATGGTAAATATTCATGTCATCACTACCATTCTAAAACCTGTAGTTACGACTTCCGGTAAGGGCTAGGGCTCTTAAAAAAACCCGGAGTAGGCTTATCCCAGAGCCATTTTCACCACAAGAATGGCCGATCAAAATACCTTAAATCATAACCATAATAAGGTAAATACTCAGTCCGCTTTACGCTTAAGTTTACTCTAAACCACAGATACAAGAATTCTGTGGTTCTCTCATTTAGGTTGGTGAAAGTGGTGATTTAGAGGGGGCGGGAAATGCCCCCCTTTTTTCGAACTCTTTAAAAGCGATGATCAATTATGAAAAGTGTAATTCTAATGACGTTTATCATGGTTTTAGCAAGTACAGCTCAGGACAAATGGAAAGCTCCGCCAGAGGCTGATAAGCTCAAAAATCCGGTTGCCGGACAGGAAGAAGCCATCAAAGGAGGCAAGAAGATATTTGCTACCATGTGTGCCATATGCCATGGAGAAAAAGGCAAAGGTGATGGCGTGGCAGGTGCGGCACTAAATCCAAAACCGACCAACCTTACAAACTCCGAGTTCCATGCCCAAAGTGATGGTGCTATCTACTGGAAGATCACGGAAGGTCGTGCTCCTATGGCTTCATATAAGGCCACTCTGTCAGAAGAGAAGAGATGGCAACTAGTCACTTATCTAAGAACACTGAAAAAATAAATCTACTGGCTTATGAAATACAAATACCTATTATGTTCAGCCCTGGTTCTTTGTACATTAATAGAAATCAAAGCACAAACCCAAGGCAGTATGAGTCCCCAACCTGGTAATAGCCGTTTCTTACTCAGGGGCTATTCGGATGCTACGTTTATGTCAAATGACGAAGAAACTACCTTTGGCAATGCGCGGTTTGTTCCATTGTTTTTATACAAGCAATCAGACAAACTGTTTTTCGAAGGAGAGCTAGAGTTTGGTTTTGAAGATGGAGAAGTTGAAATCGCACTGGAGTATGCCAACTTTTTTTACACTTTGGCCCCAAATGTAAATTTCCGGGCAGGTAAAATACTAGTTCCCTTCGGGATCTTCTTTGACAGGCTCCACCCCTCCTGGATCAATCGGCTCCCAACCAATCCCTTAGGATATGGCCATGATGGCATACTGCCCACTTCCGATCTCGGAGCAGAGATTAGAGGTGCTTCCTATCTGGGTGGAATGAAATTTAACTATTCGGTTTATGTGACCAATGGCCCCCGAATTGAAGATGGGGAGGAAGAAGCTGAGGAAGTAGGCATGATTGTGCATGAACCTGATGAAGACAACAATAACAATAAAGCTATTGGAGGTCGCATTGGTTTGTTCCCGCTTCGGGATCAATCACTCGAACTAGGATTTTCTGCCCAGTCAGCTAAACTTGGAAATAGAGATTCCGAGCTAGAGGATGTTAGTGCTTTTTTGTACGCTTTCGATTGGACGTATGTGAGAAAAGTCTCTTTCCTCAGTGGCGTAATTGATCTCAAAGGACAAGTGAACTTCATCAATATAGATGATCAGACCTATACCGTAGAAGAGGACACGGTTACTGAGACCTACAGTTTTGACAACCAATCCAGCTCTTCGTTCTTCCAGCTTGGCTATCGGCCAACATTCGGAAACCAGTTTGTGAAGAACCTCGAACTTGTGGGTCGCTATTCTACTCTAAATACACCTGAAGAAGCCCCTTGGGAGTCCGAAAGCACTCAATTGACACTGGGGTTGAACTACTGGATTGACTGGAGAACAGCGATCAAATTTGCTTACCAAATGGATAGTGTCTCAGGAGGACATGGAGAGGATGGAGAAGAACCGGAGGAGCTGGATGTCAATACCTTCTACATTCAATGGACCTTGGGCTTTTAAAATCTTGAATCATGAAGAAAATTAATAAGATACTTTTAGGAACGGTAGTGGTAGCATTTATAACCGTTGTATTCACGCAATGTGCCACTCAACAAAATGTAACAGGCAGTAGTGACGCTCCTAAGGGAGCCCCGGAGTATGTTTTGCAAAAAAGCGGAGCACAGCTCTGGGCAGAGTCTTGTATCAGGTGTCACAATACTGCCTCACCGGCAACATTTAGCGATACACAATGGGACGTAGCAGTGAAACATATGGAGTTGCGGGCACAGCTGACGAAAGTAGAGGCAGAGAAGATCCTTGAATTTATCCAATCTGCGAATTGATCTAATGAGGAGAGATTATATACAATACCTGTTAGTTTTTGGGTTACTGAATTTTTGCTATGGAAGTTACGCTCAGGAAGTAGATGGGTCGGCCATATTTGCCACCAACTGTGCCGCCTGCCACACCATTGGGCAGGGTCAGTTGGTGGGGCCTGACCTGAAAGGCGTAGCGGAGAAATATGATAAACCCTGGATTGTCAGGTTCATTCGCGAATCTCAGGCCATGATCGAAGAGGGGGATGAACAAGCTATAGCCGTATTCAATGCCTATAGTATGATTCCTATGCCTGCCATGCCACTAAGTGATGAACAGATCGACGCATTGCTTGCGCATATCGATCAGGTGAGTAAAGGAGCACCTGAGCCTGAACCGGTGGTTGTAGAGAAAGAGAAAAAGGCGGCTGTACCTCCAAAAGTTGCTAAACAGGCAGAACGCAAGCTGCCTGATGACCAAAGAGCCGCAACAAGAGATGCAATGATGACTGGCTTCTGGGTGGCCTTCGGAGCGGTCTCAGCGATGGGAATTGGTATTTGGTGGGCAACCAGATCATAGATGAACAGGTATTTTAAAATGATAGGGAAATCTTTCTTACTACTGATACTGCTTGTCAATAGTGGTGCCACGCATGCACAAAAGACCTATATCACCAGGCAAGGATTCATGGTAATCAAAGCATTTGACGGAGATTCATTGAAGAGTTACCGGTTTAATAACATTATTGTCCTGCTTGACTATGAGAAGGCAACTGTTGACCTGAACTTCAAATTGGATGATAGCCTGGACGATATAGTCCCTGCAAATCGATTTTTCGCTGATCACGATGCTAAGATTACAACACGGCTTTCCATTCCCAAGATTGAGACACAACCGCACCCTGATTGGAATTTCCACACAAAGGGTGAATTATTTTATGATGAAAAAGCCTATTACGTGACGGGTAATGGTGAATTGAAACACCATCACGGTAGCGAAATAATGTCATGTTATCTCATGCTTCGACTAGAGGCGATGGATGGTTTTGAACTAGTCATGGAGCCCATTGGGAAGGTTCATGAACTCCATCTTTTCCAAACGATACTCAGTCAGGAAACACTTGATGAAGCGGAGAGAAGTGGCTACTAGTAACTTTAACACAAATGACAACTCATGTTGGTTACAAAATATTCAGGTGAAAAGGAGCTGTTTTCAGAGGAGAAACTTGTTCAGGGACTGGAAAACTCAGGCATAGAACCAGCGGTGATCTCGTTCGTAACGAGCCAAATAAAAAAAAGCCTGTTCAATGGCATTACTACCAAAAAGGTTTATCAGGAAGTACGAAGGCTATTGAGAACTTATTCTAACGAATACGTATCAAAGTACAAGTTAAAGCAGGCTATCCTGGAACTGGGGCCAAGTGGATACCCCTTTGAGTCCTATGTAGCCACCGTTCTGCAGGCAATGGGTTTTGAAACTGAAACCAATGTCACCGTGCTTGGAAAATGTGTGCGGCATGAGGTAGACGTGGTAGCAGAGAAAGAGGATCATCATTATATGATCGAATGTAAATTTCACAATCGTCAGGGATTAAAAACAGATGTGAAAGTGCCACTCTACATACAATCCAGGTTCAAAGATGTAGAGCATAGCTGGCGCAGAAAGTCAGGTCATAGAGACAAATTTCACCAGGGCTGGATAGTCACCAATGCGAGGTTCACTGCAGATGCCATCACGTATGCTAAGTGTGCAGGCCTTAAGTTATTGGGCTGGGACTATCCTAAAAATGAAAGTCTGAAAGTGCTTGTCTCCTCTTACGGCCTTCACCCACTCACCTGCTTGTCCACCCTTACAAAAGCTGAGAAAAAATTACTTCTCTCCAAAGGCGTAGTACTTTGTCGAACGATATGTGACAATCCTGACACTCTTAGTGATATTGGATTTGAATATGGAAAAGTCAAAAAAGTGGTACATGAAGGGCGGCAAGTATGCGAATTGGGGGTTAAAGTATTAAGCAGATCATAATGATATCCAGGGATATCACAATCATGTGAAAATCTCTATTTTCCAATCCTTTATCGGGAGAAGCCATCTTTTTTTGATTACCTCCCCCATAATCCGCCACTGATTCAAGTCAAATTCTTGATGAATTACAGCCAGTTCATTGACTTAAATCATTCCTTCAAAATTGGGTAAAAATCACTCAAAATTTGATAAATAATCACCCCCCTTGCACCCGTATCTTCACTTGTATATATCAGATTTCAAGAGTCTGACTAACCATAAAGTGTATGATATGAATCTTTTTATGCGAGTAGCCTTTTTACTTCTCACTACCAATTGTGTTTATTCCCAAACCCTCTTTCACCCTGAGAAAAGCTCGATGAAACTGGCTGGAACATCATCGCTGCATGACTGGGAGTCGGTGGTGATGATGGATCAAATGGATGTAGAACTACATATAGAAGATGCAGACCCTTTGTTACTGGGTCACCTGAGATTAAAGATCCCAGTCAAGTCCATCAAGAGTGGGAAAAGCATTATGGATAAAAAGACCTACTCCGCATTGAAGTCCGAAGAGTTTCCTTTTATCAGTTACGAAGTAGAAGTATTTGATTACAACAATGGTGAGGTGATTGCCTCAGATGGGAAGCTCAATGTAGCCGGAGAAGAACGTGCTGTGCCCGTTACCGCAGTGTATGATAAGACAAAGACCACCAGACTTATGACTTTTCAAGGGGCAGTCTCTTTCAATATGACCGACTTCAATATTGAACCGCCCACAGCTATGTTGGGCACACTCAAAACCGGTAACGAAATCACAATTAAATATAATATAACCGTTGAATTCAATCTTTAACTAAAAAAGCAAATTATGACAACAACAAACAGAACCAAACATATATGGATACTGAGCCTTTTGATACTGGTAACAGGATCTGCTTATGCTCAGCAACCGTCCATGGGTTTTTTCAGACCCAATGACAAGCAAGGACTTAATGTCTTTGAAACATCAAAGGAGGATACCGTGAAATTTGATGGGATCAAAGTACGTATCGGTGGCGATTTCGCTATCCAGTTTCAGGGATTATCTCAATCTAATGATCTAGTTGGAGATACTTTGGTTGATCTTTCATCGAACTTCAATCTTCCAACCGCCAATTTAAACCTGGATGTTCAGCTGGCAGATGGATTACGAATGCACCTAAGAAACTATCTGTCTTCTCGAAACCATAATGAAGGATGGGTAAAAGGCGGTTACCTTCAGATAGATAAACTGGATTTTATTCAGGAAGGATTCTTGAGTGGATTTATGGAGATGGCCACTTTGAGATTTGGTATGGATGAGATCAACTATGGCGATACACACTTTAGAAGGTCAGACAATGCACGGGCCATATTCAATCCTTTTGTCGGTAACTATATTATGGATGCCTTTACTACTGAGCCATTTGCAGAACTTACGCTGCAAAAATCAGGATTATTGGGTGTAATTGGGGTAAGTAACGGTAGGCTAAATCAGGACCCGGTTTCAGGCGATGATGGAATAGCCTTCTTTGCAAAACTAGGATATGACAACCAGGTAAACGATGACCTGAGATTAAGACTTACCGGATCCATTTACAGCAGCTCTGATAAAAGTACCAGAGACTACCTCTACAACGGGGATCGTGCCGGAGCAAGGTACTACAGTGTATTGGAGGGGATCAATGACCCAAGAGTTAGTGCCTTCCTGCCGCGATTCAATCCAGGTTTTGGATACCAGACTGCTTTTCAGATCAATCCTTTTGTGAAATATCAGGGGCTGGAGTTTTTTGGAGTATTCGAGGTAGCCAATAATGGTGATGATGCTACCGGTGGCGGATACACACAGTTAGGCGCTGAAGCTATTTATCGATTTGGTGGCTCTGAGCAGCTATATCTGGGAGGGCGCTACAATGCCGTAAGTGGAGAAGGATCAGATACTGCCCCTTCCATAGATATCAACCGGCTAAACATTGGTGGTGGATGGTACATGACCAAAAACGTACTCACTAAAATAGAATATGTAAGTCAAACTTACGATGGAGCAGGATACGACGGAACAAAGTTTCAAGGTGCAGAATTTGATGGAATTGTGATTGAAGCAGCCATAAGTTTTTGAGTTGAGTTAGGCGAGTAGTAGTAGAGTAGGTTGTAAGTGAAAGGTCTGTCGCATAGGCAGGCCTTTCTTATTAGTTAAAAACATGTCAAGCATATTCACACATTAGATGGAGGTCGCTTTTGGTTTCAAAATTCTCGAATGACTTTTTGGAAGATTCGTTGGCCAACCCGAACCTTTTACGATACCTCCGAAACCAAACTCAGAGACCGATAAGTGTATCCTAAATCTTCGATCTGCACCAGGTCTTTGTACCGATATTTCCATGGGTTCATAATGGCGCTTGTCCCAGTTAATGATGCATGCTCGTCTTGATGGGTCAATTGCCAGATATGCCATAGTCTATCACACTCTGCATGGTGAAGCCAAAAAATCGGGTCTGCGGGCGAATACATTGTACTCATTTCGCCAACAGGATCGGATCCACCTCCTACGTACACATGTACCTGGTTATGTGCTCCATAAGGAACCCAGCCCTCTAGGAATAGTGTGAAATCCGTATAGTTATTGTGTGTAGCAGGATTCATGCCTTCAACGATATCGTCAGGATCGGGAAGGTCACCATCCCTACCAATGTATCTTTCTACATCATATGTTTCACCCATTCTATTAATTAAGCCGGTTGGTAGGAGGCCCGATAACCAATCAGGGAAACGTTGATTTTTAGTCCAGTTCCAGTAGGGAATGGTGACTTCAGGATCGATCTCTTGAAGCATTTTTTCAAATTCCAGAAGATAGGCTCTATGCCATGGTAAGAATCGCTGCACACCGGTCCGTGAAATTTGCCCGGTGGCCATGTTTCGTCCATGCATGTCAGCAGACATATCTGCATGAATGTTGACTATTTCATTGTATCGCTTGTTCTCTATGAGTGTAGTGACGGCACTGATATATTTGGTCTTTTCATCATCAGAGAGTTCCGCCTCATCTTTTCTCATATATAGATTAGTACTTTCAGCAACTTCTCTGGTTGCCAAAGCTTGCCTGTCTGTTACAGAAAAGGAAGCTGTTAAAAATGAGCTAATAGATTGTTTCATGAGCGTATTTGGTTTGGTGTTTTTCAGTGGGCTATTCCTTAATGTTGTACAGCTTTTTCAACTTTTCCCTCAAAGACTTATTGACCGTCCAGTTGTCTTTTTCATAGATGTTTTTCTTACCGCTGGATTTCACCTCTGATTCATAGGAGGGATAGTTATCGTCTTTGCTTCTATTATTCTCCCACTGCATGGGCCTCAGATTAACAAGTGAATCGTCACCCCCTTTAGCCTCCGGGTAGACATGGTCTATTTCCCATCCATACAGCTCCTCTTTCCCGTATTTATCCCTGGTTATCCATGCTCCGCATGCATCTTTCCTGTATTTGTCTTTATCGTAACCATCTACTGAGGTTCCTTTTTTCCAAACTGCCTCCTTTTGCTCATTTGAAAAATTTGACATAGTGGTGTGGATTTAAAAAATTGAATTTTTTGAACTTGACGTTATAAGTTACACAATAATTATAGAACAAATTAGAAGCTGAATAGGAACAACCTAGTGATTATGATCGTGACCATCTTCAAGAAATTTTCCCTGCGGCCCAACCCCCTCAATGTGAACTAGCTGGGCCCCATAGTGGCCCGTAATGCTGACTGATACACCTGCAAGTAGAACAACGACAAAAACAGCAATCTTCATCCATCTCATTTTCCATTTAAATTGGGCCAATAACTGAACAGTGAGGGCAGCTCCAGCCAAATAAACCGTCCGATACGCCCATATATCATGTTCCTGTAAAACAAGTGCTGCTTTCGTTTCTAACCCATTTGTGTGCGGATGCACCAAACTTGTAGAGAGGTAGGCTCCTACAAATCCTAAAAACAGAAATGCGGTTACTACCCAATCAAGTACTGGTTTTTGAAAGATCACATTGGCCAACTGAAGAGCCACTGCCATGACGAGTAAAACAATTGGGAAATGGACAATTAACGGATGCAAGTGAGGAAAGTCATCCAGGCTTGCAGTGATTCCTCCTTGATCATCATGTGAATGAGTGGAATGGTCATCCAGCTCTTCCTGGATAGCATTCACCTCTGTAGTATCCATTGCTGCCCTATCTTGATCCTTCTTTTTATGGTCGTCATGAGCGTAACTTGTCTGCAAGTTGAATATTAGAAGGACAATCAGTGGAATTAGTAGTTTGGGGTTTTTCATTATCATCGGTTAAAAAATCATCTAATTAACAGCCTTTTCACTACCGAGGACCTGCCACCATCCAGTGTGCTGATGACTTCTATTTTGTAGAAATAGATTCCTTTTCCCAGAGACCGTTCTATATCCCAGTCCATATCTATTTTCCTTGGGCTGTCGTCCAGGGTATAGTCCCAGCCGGTAACTTTACCCCCTCTACCATCAAATATCTCAAGGTCAACAAGAAGCTCCTCGCCAATCCTGTCGTGTTCGAAGCTAAAAGTAGTACGACCTGGGACGGTTACCGGATTGGGGTAGTTCACCACATCATAAAGGTTAACAATGGGCGTCTCGGATACTCTGAAATCTATGGTCCAGGAAGATGAATTGTTAAATGTGTCCCAGATCTTTAGCTCACCCTGGTACCTACCTGGTTCGAGGTTTTGCAGAGGGTATACGATAGTACCACTGGTAAAATCATCTTTACTAGCTGTGTAGAAGTCGTTTAAGAGGATCGGTTCCTCGCCATTCAGGGTTAGTTTAAGGCTTTGATTGAATCCGTTTGAGCTAATATTGATCCCGCTTTCATCAGATAATTCTGCAACAAACAAACTACTTGGCCCCACCATGTCCCCATTTTTGAAAGTAGGTTCATTCAAGTAGAGTCGAGCGCTTGGGGGTGATGCGTCTTCTATTATGTCAGAGGCAGTACCTCCTAATACAAAATTTTTCGAAGCACCAGAGGCGTCCATAACATCCGCCTCGTTGAAAGCATACGCAGTTATTTTACCATTTTCATAATTGTATGAAGAGTTTTTGGGGACAATAAAAGTGGTTTCAAAGAAGCCATTGACAACCGATACTTCTCCTCGAAACAGGGCATTGGATTGTTCATCATAGCCAAATGGATTGTTTTTGAGTCCACGAGTGCGCTTTTCACGTGGGATATCCAGCACAGTGACTATACCTGTACCGTTAAAGTTTATCTCTGCACTGGAGTCATCTATCACTTTGCCGGATATGGTCACAGTCTCTAGCGCACTCAGGGTGTCCAGATTTGTTTCCAAATCATCAAAGACAATTTCGTATTCGGGGTAGTTGAGCATTAACATAGGGTCACCAATGAGCGAAAAGTTTCGGTTAATAGGCCCGGCCAGACTATTGTTCTTTGTTTCACGGACTACATCTCCTAGCCGGGGATAGCTACCCTCTCTCTTGGAAAAAACAGCTTCCTGAAAGGCTTCATTCAATGGCAGGTTGGTGGAAGAGAAGACAGCACGTGTAGTAGTCAGCAATGCGATAGCCCCACCATTCGGATTTAAGATCATGTTCTCAGCTCCCGAAACGATAGTAGGATTGTCATACTTTCCAAAGTCGCAAGTGGCCGTCACGAATAGAGGCAGCCTGTGCCTGTTTTTAAGTTCGTCCAGCAGTGGGATTGTGATGACGGTTTTGACTTTGTTATCCTCATTTCGTTGCATTAATGCTGATGGACTGCCATGTCCCAGGAAATCAAGCACAAGTGCCCCATCTGCCAGTTTCTCATGAAAAGCATCCTGCATAGATTCAACTTTTTCAAAGTCATCGAGGAATAGTCTTGTCACTTTGAATTCCGGGTAGTCATCTCGGACGATTTGATTGATGGTCTCGGCCTGACGCATGTGTACCGTTCCGTCTCCATCATCAGCCATGTAGACCACCTCTGATCGCCATTTGCCTAAAGCATTGGGACTGGTTTCGTACCGAATAATTTTGTTTACTATGTCATCAGCTTCAGCTACAGTCTTTACTGGCAGCCGCCCAATACCTATTTCAAGGGTATGATCTACATAACCTGTCGGGAATCGTGTGCCATTGTACAGCTCCAGTACACCTTCATCCCAATAGCCTTCATCTTCTTCCATGAAGCCAAAATAATCGTCAGAGGAGTGACTATAGAGTCGGTGAAATGATTGACGCGATTCATATACCGGCACAAAATTGGTGTTGTTATTAATGCGGTTCTTGTAATCAAAAGAGGCATCTCCCATTAGCAATGCATATTTGATCCTGTTGCCGTTTTCCCACAAGTACTTCAGGTAGTTTCGTATTGCAGTAATATCCTGGCGGCCACTGGAAAATTCATTATAAATCTGTCTAGTGGTTACTACAGCTACCGATAGTCCGTCATGTGCTTCATGAAAAGATGCCAGTCGTTGCGCAGCAGGAAGGAATGGGGGTACGGTGATGATGACCCCATCGACAATTGTTTGCCCTTTGATATTTTGGTTGCGGATCTCTCCGAAATACCCTGGAGAATCAAAGTCACTTCCGTTAAAGATGATGTATTCATTCAGGTTTTCATCTTGCTGGCTCGTAAAGCGAACCAGATCACCAGTTTGTTGGTACTGCTGTTCCTTTGGAGCTGTTGGATCCGTAACATCCCAAACTTTTGCATTTTGATTTCCACCCGATATCCTGATCTCGTAGTTGATTGATCTGTCTACTGATAGAGCGTTTCTAAAAATAGTCTGATTGCCGTATAGTTCTAGTTGCCTTTTGAATCCAAGGATGAAATAGTCAATAAACCCTTTGCTACTAGTGCCAGAGCCACGATTAAACCTGAAAGTAAGATTCAGGTCGTTGGAATTAACTCCAGATGTTGAAAACTCACCGAAACTTTCGGTACCTCTAAAAGTGTACCTCACACGTGAGATTTCGCTATAACTTTCTACGGAAGGAATTGAATCGATGGATACCTGACCGAGCAGGTTTTGATTTAGCAATATTTCAAACGATGCTGGAGTATCTGACTGGCCAATAAGGCGAGTGTAAAGACCTACAGAATCTACAATGCCGTCTACACGATAATTGAAATCCAATGTGGTTTCACCATTGCTAGTTCCAAAGCGTTCACCATACCATTCTCTTCCTGAGAACAGAATATTTGTTTCATCTACCTCGTGGGTGATGTAGTCGTTGAAGGTATTTACGGTTTCAGAACCAGGGCCTTGGTTTTCAATTGTTTCAATAAGTCCTCCTGTCTCACCTCCGAATGTGAGAAAGTAATAGGAAGTATCCGAATACAAATTTTTTTCATACTCCAGTGTCCCGTCTACTCTGAGTCTGGCTTTGTCAGGTGACTGAGCATAAAACAACAAATAGTCCCCAACGTCAAATGATCCATCTGCCATCCCAGACCGATGCAAGGGTATTTCCGGAGGATCGCTGTACCACGGAGCACTGTTTTCTTGCGGTAGCATTCCACCGTTGAATCCATGCAGTTTGATGGTGCTAGCATCCAGGCTTGAAGCATTGATGCCAAGGACATTGGCTACATAGTCTCGGTCAATTTTGTAAATGCCGGTTCCAGCAACACCAAGTTTGAACCAGGAACCATCGGAAAACACACTCTGAGTCTGTGCTGCATGGGAAAGCAGTGTCAGGGTCAGCGTTATGATGGTTCCTTTGCTCATACGTTAATCTTTCACTTCAAAATCAAAACTGATTCGTACTTTTTCCCACTCCAGGGAAATGCTTCCCCCTCCTTCTTCTTTGGTCACGGTATAGGTCAATTCTTCTTTCACTTCTGACAGTTGCTCAGGTGCTACAGCAAACCTTATCACATCGTCATCAACCGAATACTCATCTGTACCATGTTGATCCCAATTCTTATTCAGAATGACGGTCCATTGTTCTTTGCCAGGGATAGTAAAGAATCCATATTTACCTTTTGGAAGAGTTTCACCATTTATGATCAGGTCCTTATTGGTATCAAGCCACGTGGCTTTATGAGCTCCGGATACCCATACTTCATCATAAGCAACCAATCCACCAAAGATGACACGGCCCCTTACTCTCGGAGAAGAGTAGTCAATATGTACATGAGCACCCTCTACCATGGCCATGGCGCTGGTATGTGGACTCTTAACATTGTTGGCGCTTCCAGAAGCTTCAGCTTCATGCATGTCGTGTCCCTCGTGTTCACCCTTGGCCTCATCAGTGGAATGTTCGTGTCCATCGGCATGTCCTTCTTCATGAGATTGTGAATGCTGGCTCGTACAAGCTGATAATATAAAAATGGTAATGATTGCTGTGTAGAATACTTTCTTCATAAGTCATTTATTCGTTTGAGTGTTGGTAATTATATTCATGTTTTTCAAATCAATTGTGGAGAGCTTTTCCAGTTTGCCCTGCTCAAAATACTGATCAATTTCTATCAGTTTGAAGTTATCGCCTTTGACGGGCTTGTAATTGATGTAATCCTGGATCCTGATACCATTGATATCTCTAGGGTTAGTTGCTTCTCTAAACCGAACGCCACCACCATTGGTTTGGTATTCGTAGGCCAGATAATCCATGCTGTAGTCTTGGGTATCAAACCAGTAGATAAATACATCCTGGTAGTCTTCACCGCCCCCTTCCTGGCTAAAGGTGACCATAATCTTATGATACATTTTGTCAAGAATCTTGACACTTCCAAGATAGGTTTTAATCACCGCAGCGTCATTGAGCCGATAAGGCAAAAAAGCAAAGTAGATGACTGAGTTAACAGAATTGGAGAAGGCATTTCTCCTTTCTTCCAGAAGCTGCTGTTCTACTCCATTGATAGTCCTCGTTAAGCCTTCGTTAGTAAGTACATCGAATGTGTTGGTTCCGGTGCTATCTATAAAGAGTCGAGTGTATTCAAACAGATCTCCATTCATTTTGTAGCTGTAGGAACGATCCCGGAAATCAAAGGTAGCTGAAGCATCCTGCAATAAATGCAGATTACTCTTTGTTAGAGCCGAATCAACCATTGCTTGTGCATCAGGTTTTGAAGAGTTGCTTCCTGGTGGCTCACAGCTCATAGACAGTAAACCTATGATCACGCTTATATAAATACTATTTTTCATTTGCACCCTCTCGAAAACTGTAAATGAATGATCTTCCAGTTGGCCTCTTCTGCAGTCATTGCAAAAGTGACCAGACCTTTGGAGGAAATGGAATCACCGTTCATGATGGCCTGCAGATCGTAGAATCCCCTCACAAAAGCCATTTTCTCTTTTGTAAAGGACTCATTTACCTTAAAGTCGATGTTGAAAGACTCGAAAGCTTCAATCTCATGTCCCAGATGACCGTCTCTGTAGGCTTCCCAGGATTCATCAATCGAGCCTTGCTCATAGATCTTTGCATCTTTGGAAAAATAGGGGTTTAGCTCATTTAGTTGCCGTGCATTGATGGACTGTTCTACAATGGAAACAACTTCTTCGGCTGTCATATCGGGTGCTACTGGGCTATTGCCCTGTTGACTACAGCTCATCGTAAAAGCCAGAGCCAGGATAAAAATGGTTCTAATTATCATGTAATTCAGTTAAAAATTGCTTGTTCAAATTATCTATTGGAAGGATTTTGTCAGGAATGGCATCCCCAAAAAGTTGAGCCCTTTTGATATGACAAAGGATATCCTCCGGCTCAAAAAGTTCTTCAATGTGAAATACTCCGGGACCAGGCTTGGTATCGATGAGTTTCCTGGCTGTTAATGCGGCTACTTCGGCAGTGGCTTGTGCTTCGCAATGGCCTAAAATAGCTCCATGACTGAAAACTTCAGTTCCATTTTTTTTACCTCTGACCGATACTTTGACTGCATAGACATCCGAGCCCATTTTAAGATTTTTCAAAAGGTATTTGAATGGCTTTCTAACCTGGTTGTATTTCAGCAATTTAAAAAACCGAATGCGTGCTAGGGTTGCGAGTAGGCTTGTTGTCCATTTGCTTTCAAAGCACATCCGTGTCCTAACATCTAGAATACCTAATGTTGTACTGAGCACATGCTGATCGGAGAAGTTGAAGTTATAGGCGGTGTGTCTTCCCAATTCTTTCGGAAACATCACCTGCTTCCCATCTCTAAAACTCCGTATTTTTATGGGTGACCCGTTGATGATGAGTTGATAGTCCTTTTGAAGGTTGTCAAGTATCCATTCAATGGAACCATCTCCATGATCTTCCCCAAGGCCGAACAGGAGGTTGATCTCGGCTTGATTAACACAGTCCATACCCTGGCAGCATTGCTTAACCAGTAAATTGGATATGCCCGGATCAAGACCAACACTGACCAGCCCTACAGCACCGTGTTCCTGTGCTTTACTGTTTAGCATTTTCAGGCCTTTTATAAGGTCATGGGTCGCTGAGATATCTATGTAGTTAATTCCAGCCTTGAGACATGACTTGGCAAAACTTGTAGAAGACAATTCCACTGCCATGATGACCATTCCAATATCCTCAAATTCATGGGATACCCATTCATTAGATACGTCAAAAATTCTTGGCAGTACCTTCCCATCCGTCTCTTTACTAAATCTTTTCGCCTTAGTATAATTTCTCCCGGCAGCTATCACTTGACCTGGAAAGTGATCTGCCAAAGCCAGGCAAATCCTTTTTCCAACGTCCCCGTAACCTCCAATTACCATTATGTTAGCCTTCCTTGCCATTCCGATAGAGTAATGAGCTAGTTTCCAGTGATGGCCAATACCCTGTTCACCTTGTACATTTTGTGGTAGTTGTCATAAGAAGTTAAGTCTTGGCCAATG
Source organism: Cyclobacteriaceae bacterium (assembly GCA_965229785.1). GTDB lineage: Bacteria > Bacteroidota > Bacteroidia > Cytophagales > Cyclobacteriaceae > JAWPMT01. The sequence continues at coordinate 4,124,440 of CBDDJS010000001.1, read as the reverse complement.
AAGGTTTCATCCAGTTTGTCATGTAAATCATGATCTTCGGGAAAAGCCTTCTTTAGGTTCATTTTTGTGAGTTTGAATATATCTCCATTGTTTACTGAGAAGAAATAAGTGGGGGGGATAGGGCCATCGTCTAAATCGATATTCTCCTCTTCATTCTTTTTATAAATGATGATAGACCTTGACTCTGCTACTTGATAATCATTGTCTCCGTGAACTCTCCAATCTTTACCATCACAATCTCTGTAACCAAATATTTCGGCGCGATTATGAGTGAATTTAGTTCCACGATGCACCACTATAAACTTGTCCCCACTCCAGGTTGCATGTGGACGGATCTTGTGCGACTCTTCAGAGCAATTAATGGCATACTCCATTTCGCCGTTCAAATAGTCTTCATAAGTCATGTAGACCCCACTGGTTACAGCTTGAGATAGCCCTAGTTTGCCAATTAGCATCAGGGACATAAAAATTACAGTTTTGATTAGTTTTTTCATCGTATTAAAGTTTTATATACTCAATTCATATTTGCAGTTACTTTTTTCTTGAGTAATTGGGCGTTGATCGCCACAATGACCGTACTCAGGCTCATAAATACTGCACCAACAGCGGGACTCAATACAAACCCCATTCCGTACAGCACGCCAGCCGCCAAAGGGATGGCAATGGCATTGTATCCGGTAGCCCAAATAAGGTTTTGGATCATTTTCTGGTAGGTGGCCTTGCCAAAGAAAATGAGGTTGGCAATGTCTTGAGGATTGCTGTTGACCAGTATGATGTCAGCTGTCTCGGCAGCCACATCTGTTCCTGAGCCTACCGCAATACCTACATCAGCCTGGGCAAGTGCAGGTGCATCGTTTACTCCATCTCCTGTCATAGCCACAAACTGGCCTTGCTCTTGAAGCTCCTTGACAATCTCCACCTTTTGGTGAGGGAGTACTTCTGCATAGTAGCCGTCTAAGCCGAGTTGTTCACTGACGGATTTTGCCACTTTTTCATTGTCTCCGGTGGCCATCATTACCTTGATATTCTCATCCTGAAACAGCCTGATGGCCTCTTTACTTTCAGGCCGCACCTCATCTGCCAACGCAATGAAACCTGCTAGCTGACCTTCAATCAAAACGAATACTACTGTTTCCGCTTCATTTCCATCTGCCTCTGATGGGATCTCTATTTTTTCATCGCGAAGGTATCCAGGACTCACTACCATCACCTCTCTGTTGCTTACACTAGCCTTTACTCCTTTGCCCGTGATGGCGATAAAGTCCCGGGCCTTTGGTATTGGTCTTGATAGTCTGTTTGCTTTGTTAACAATTCCTACCGCGATAGGGTGCTCCGAGTCCTGCTCCAGCGCTGCTGCCTGCAGTAAAATACCTTCGTCATCAAATTGACTAGTGACAGATTGAAAACGGGTTACTCCAAACTCACCCTTTGTAAGGGTGCCAGTTTTGTCGAATACGAGTGCAGAAATTTTTCGTGAGTTCTCAAATGCTGTCCGGTTCCTTATCAGTAATCCGTTTTGTGCAGACAAGGAGGTAGAAATGGCCACAACCAATGGTACAGCAAGACCTAATGCGTGTGGACATGAGATCACCATGACAGTAACCATACGTTCCAGCGCAAACACAAAGTCATAGCCTAGAACAAGCCACACGGCAAGCGTACCAAACCCAACGGATAGCGCGATGTAAGTGAGCCACTTGGCAGCCCTGTTGGCAAGGTTTTGTGTTTTTGATTTTGTTTTTTGAGCCTCCTGCACCAGGGTAATTACTTTATTCAGATAGCTCTCCTCTCCTGTATGCTGCACCTTAATGGTGATGGAACTGTTGCCATTAATGGCACCACCTATGACTTTATCGTTAGAGCTTTTCTTCACTGGCACGGACTCTCCAGTGAGCATGGATTCGTTTATATGACTTTCTCCCTCAGTAACAATTGCGTCTGCAGGAATCTTTTCACCAGGCTTCACCAGAAGCAGGTCTCCAGGTTTCACTTCTTTAAGCAGGATGTCCCTCGTGGTGTCACCTTCCACAAGGTGAGCTTCAGAGGGCATCATATTCACTAGGAGCTCCAATGCTCTGGAAGCACCCATCACAGATTTCATTTCTATCCAGTGCCCTAAGAGCATAATATCTATCAATGTAACCAGCTCCCAGAAAAACATTTTGCCTGGTAACCCAAATACCACGGCTGAGCTGTAGAAGTAAGCCACACCAATTGCTACTGCTATCAGTGTCATCATCCCGGGGTTCTTATCCTTCAGTTCATCATAAAGACCTTTCAGGAAGGGCCACCCTCCATAGAAGAAAGCGAATGAGGCCAACCCAAAGAGTACAAAGTGGTCTCCGGAAAACCCCCAAAAAATACCCAGAAATGACTGGATCATCGGTGATAATATCAGGACAGGAACGGTCAATACCATGGAGATCCAAAAGCGCTTTTTGAAGTCTTCGATCATATGTGCATGATGATCATGGTGACTATGTTGTTGATGGTCATGACCTTCAGCAGTGTCTTGGTGATGATGCTCGTGATTACTATGTGGATCGTGATTCATTGGAGTCTATTGATAAAGTCTGTTATATAGAAAAAATATACCTGAATATCATTATGATATTTTGATTAAAACTTATGATATTTTGATACCAAAGGTTTGTATGTGATTTCTTCGTGAGGATGATGTCTGGTTGAGCTGAAGCGTGTTGATGATCAACAACAAATTGTGACTACCTTTTGTGAGACTATCCCAAATTATGTTGATAAAGACTAAAGCAAGCTAATAGAAGAGACCCTAAGGATCTTCTGCTTCTTTTGACAAATTTTAAAAGCTGTGAGAACTACCACTCCTAAAAGTGTAGAGTTCTTATCGGCATTATTTCTTTGGAATCTTAATTGGAAATTTTTTCATGATTTTATGAATAGCTGGGTGAAGATCATCATACATGACATTTGGATCATATAAATCACCTTGTGCCACGCCTTGCCATATTGTTTTATCTGTTTTTCTATCAACGACAGTCAACTTAGCTCCTCCATGAGCATATCGTACAACCTCGTTTTCTGTATATTCTTTCCCAACAAGTTGCCTGCCGGTAACCTTACCATTATAAATATATAAGGTTGGGGCATTGTAATACTCTGAATCATAATAATCTGGCCAGTCCTGAATAGAGGGTGTTTCTACTTCCCTGGCATGACTCAACCACTCTATTTGCAATAGGAGTTCTGGATTAACTGTGTCCGGTTTGAGCTGGCGTTGTTCCATGCAATGACCGAAATAGTTTCTGGTTTTACGTCGAATAAAATCATTGTCATAATCAGAGTCTGCGGACGTCTTTTTTTCAGGCAACCAAGCATAGGTCTCATACCGCTCAAAGTCTACATTCTTGTCTTTGGTGATCTGAACATCTTGATACACGTTACAAGATCCCAAAAGGATGAGTAGTCCTCCCATTGAAAAAATACGATTCGAGAATTTTATCATAAACTTATTTAGAACTTGTTTGGTCTCCGGGGAAACCGGTTTACATTCGGCTTTTGCCATTATAGTAAACCGGAAATACTCCCGGAGGTATTATATTTCTTTCTCAAAAGAACGTGATTAAGATCGCTCAGTCTTACGATGTTTTGAGAACGTTTTAAGGTATTTTGAAATGTTACTGAATACTGCCGAGTGACCTTTTAAGGACTTCCCAAAGTTGCGTTTTTGGGCATTTTTCCGTTCCATGAGAGCAGTAAACACAGCAGTCTCCCTCATAAGTTTTGATTATGTTTTCACAAATGGGACATTGCAACCGATGAACTTTGTGGATAAGAGGCATTTCAGCTAAGAAATTATGATTGCATTTATTGCAGGTCAAAATAGATGTGAAATGAGTCTTTGGTAAGTTGGCCATGAGTACGAATTGAATTCAAGTTCCAAAAAGCCATGTTAAACTGGTTACGAAATTATGATTGAGATTGATGATTTGATGACTACAAAGGAATTAATCCTTCACAAAAATTTCGTAACTCATTCTCCGAATTTTGTAAATTCTTTGAGCCAATATTTTCGTACTTTGTGAATAATCCAATATCAGAATGACTTCAGAGATACTATATGTAAAAAACATGGTTTGCCCTCGTTGTATTGAGACGGTTAAGCATGTATTCAATCAGCTTGATCTGCACCCTAAGCGTATAGAATTGGGTGAAGTGATTCTTGATGATGACATAACCTCATCTAAAAAAGAGGAATTAGATGAACAGCTAAAATCGAGCGGCTTTGAACTGCTGGAAGATCAAAAATCAAAGCAGATCAGTCAAATCAAGGCAATCATTATAGAGCAAATTCATCATAGCTTAAACCCTATTGAAGTGAATTTCTCGACTTTAATTAGCGACAAGTTGGCTCAGGAATATAGTTCCCTGAGTAAGCTTTTTTCATCAGTCGAAGGAGTTACTATTGAGAAATACATCCTCCAGCAAAAGGCAGAAAAAGTCAAAGAGCTGCTTTTTTACAATGAAATGAACCTGTCCCAGATAGCTTACCGGTTAGGCTATAGTAGCGTTGCTCATTTGTCTGCACAGTTCAAAAAGGAAACGGGTATGACTCCAAGCCAATTCAAAAAGACACGGCCCAGCCGCAAATCTATCGACTCGATATAACCAACCAGAATCATGTAAATCATACCCAAGATTCTGTAAAACTTACCTCTGGTAGTCTTCCGTTCTTTGTAGTGTCCGAATAAAAGAGATAATTATGGAGACTACAGATATAGAAAAACCTAAGAATATAACGAAGCAGTCATTTCCCGTAACTGGCATGACCTGTGCAGCTTGTGCAGGTAGTGTAGAGTCTATTCTATCCCATACAGAAGGGGTGGCGAATGCCAGTGTGAATTTTGCTTCTTCCTCAGTGATGGTAGAGTACGATACAATACTCCAACCGTCCGATCTACAAAATGCCTTGCGATCAGTGGGTTACGATTTGATCGTTGATGCTGAAGACCCCTCGGAGGCTCAGGGAGAACTGCAACGAAAGCACTATCAGGATATTAAGCTAAGAACCATATGGTCTGCCATACTGACCTTGCCAGTTTTCGTATTGGGTATGTTTTACATGGATTGGATACCAGGCAGGTGGATTTCCATGGCGTTCAGCGTTCCAATCTTATTCTGGTTTGGCCGTAGCTTTTACATCAATGCCTGGAAGCAAGCTAAGCACGGTAAAGCCAATATGGACACATTGGTTGCTCTGAGTACAGGTATTGCTTTTATTTTCAGCGTTTTCAATACGTTATTTCCTGATTTCTGGCACATAAGGGGCATCCATCCGCATGTGTATTACGAAGCAGCCACCGTCATCATTACCTTCATTTCGTTAGGTAAGTTGTTAGAAGAAAAAGCCAAGTCCAATACTTCTTCGGCCATTAAGAAACTGATGGGCCTGCAGCCCAAAACACTTAAGGTTATCCAAAATAGCGACGAAGTGGAAATGCCTATCTCTTCCGTGCAGAAAGGCTATATCATTGTTGTTAGACCGGGAGAGAAAATACCTGTGGACGGTGAAGTTTCCGAAGGAAGCTCTTTTGTAGATGAAAGCATGATTACAGGTGAACCTGTTCCGGTGGAAAAAACAAAAGGCGCAGAAGTTTTTGCGGGTACGGTCAATCAAAAGGGGAGCTTCCAATTAACTGCTAAAAAGGTGGGCGGTGAAACTTTGCTCTCCCAGATCATTAAAATGGTACAGGAGGCCCAGGGAAGTAAGGCTCCTGTGCAAAAACTGGTCGATAAGATCGCTGGAATTTTCGTTCCTATAGTGATGGTCATTGCTATTGTGACCTTTATTACCTGGATGCTGGTGGGTGGTGATGATGCCTTTACCCATGCCTTGCTTACCTCCGTTGCAGTCCTGGTGATCGCTTGTCCGTGTGCTTTGGGTCTGGCTACTCCTACAGCCATTATGGTGGGTATAGGAAAGGGTGCTGAAAACAACATTCTCATCAAAGATGCCGAGAGCCTGGAGCTTGGTCATAAGACAAATGCCATCGTACTGGACAAAACAGGAACGATAACAAAAGGTAAACCGACTGTTACGGACTGGCAATGGGAGAATGATAATGAGTACTACAAACAAGTGCTGTTAGCCATTGAGTCACAATCCGAACATCCTCTGGCAGATGCAGTGGTAGCGAGATTGAAAGAAAAAGGCTACAAACCCGAGGCTATTACCAGTTTTGAAAGTATCACGGGTATGGGCGCACAAGCTCAGTCCCCGGATGGTGAAAAGTTTTACATCGGTAACCAGCGTTTACTGGATAGCAAAGGCATCAATATGTCAACCTCATTGATAGCGCAATCCGGTCAGTGGCGAAGCGAGGGCAAAACCGTCATCTTCTTTGCGAATGACACGAACGTATTGGCCATACTGGCGATAGCAGATGAACTCAAAGAAAGCTCTGCTGCGGCCATCAAAACGCTGCAAGGTCGAGGCATTGAAGTGTATATGCTCACGGGTGACAATGAGCAAACCGCAAAAGCTGTAGCTGACCAGGTAGGTATTGATCATTTTAAGGCTGAAGTAATGCCGTCCGATAAGGCTGATTTCGTCAAGGAATTGCAAAAGAAAGGCAAAGTAGTTGCCATGGTCGGTGATGGGATCAACGACTCTCATGCCCTTGCGCAAGCGGATGTAAGTATCGCTATGGGCAAAGGCTCAGATATAGCGATGGATGTGGCTAAAATGACACTCATCACATCTGACCTGCAAGCTATTCCAAAAGCATTAAAGCTGTCTAGAAGAACGGTTCGTGGGATTAGGCAAAATCTGTTTTGGGCCTTCATCTATAATGTGATAGGCATTCCGATGGCAGCAGGGATACTTTACTCCTTCAATGGGTTTCTACTAGATCCGATGATTGCCGGGGCAGCCATGGCATTTAGCTCAGTATCTGTGGTGGCGAATAGCCTAAGACTTAAAATGACTCGCATTTAGAGTGAATAAATGTAATTCAAATGAGGAATTCTGTAATTCTCTGTATTGATCCTCACGTTTAAAAATCAAATATCAAAAATGAACATAATGGAAAATTTAAAATTCAAAACAAACATTAAATGTAATGGGTGCTTGCAAACGGTCAAGCCTCACTTGGACAATATTTCTGATTTAGAAAATTGGAATGTGGATCTGGAAAATCCTGATAAAATCCTGTCGGTCAACACTAAGGTTGATGCTGAGGAAAGCATTATTGTCGCCGTACAGGCCGCAGGATATGAAATAAGTAAAATCAAATCTTAAATAGTATGAAAAAGAAAGTAGAAACAATAGTGAGAGTGATTCTGGGAATTGCCTTGCTGATCTTTGGACTTGACAAATTTTTTGCGTTTGTCCCTCATGGTCATGTGATGACTGAAGAACTTATGGCAGCTTATCATGGTCTTATGGCCAACAAATTTATCTTGCCTACTGTAGGAGTTGTAGAAACAATATCTGGGATTATCCTAATTTCAGGACGTTATGTAACCATAGCCCTTGCTGCCATGGTTCCAATAGTATTTGGAATCCTAGGATTTCATTTTGCTGTCGATCTAAATGGAATTATTCCTGGATTAATTGTAACCGCTATGCATGTATACCTCATTCTATACAGACGTTCTGCTATTGCTAATTTAATCAGGCAGACCAATGCGATATAGTGAAATAGCAATTAGAGGTCCTGTTTGGTATAGATATAAACAGGACTTCTATTGCATGATTTACCTTACAAACAATGTTGTGTCATGTTAGAAGAACTTTCCATTTTGATCATTTCCTCCAAGCTGTGAAATCACTCATGCGCATTTCATTAATCATTTAGTCCTAACCTCCATGACCATACTGGGATATCTGTCTGCCGAATCAAACTCTCAACTGTATTGTGTAGCACTAATCTATGCACGCCTGATCTCCTATGATTACCTACCATGATTAAATCTACTTGATTAGCTTCTGCTACCTTGAGAATTCCTTCTTCCACTTCATAGTCATTGAACAGGATGAATTCATGCGCTGGCACGTCAAACTGATTTTTAAAATCATGATAAAGCGTTTCATCTTCATCGCTGGTCTTAAAGTAGGTTGGTGTATTCACTTTAACTACTGTTAGCTTAGCTCCAGTAAGCTTTTGCATCGCAATTACTCGATTCATAAAATAAGCGTTGAGACCCCTAAAATCAGTCGCTAATAAGATGTGCTTACAGTTAAGAAAATCTTTTGCCCCTCTCATCACAATCGTGGGAGCTACACTATGGTTGATGATTTTTTCAGTATGCGAACGGATAAATCCCGGATGACCATTTTTTGCTTCATGCGTTCCCATGATGATCAAGTCACCCTTTTCATGGCTGATGATTTCGGTTAGCTTATCGTATGCGTGACCAATCTTGATATGCCATTTGATTTCTACTTCACTATGTGCATTGATGAATTCCATCATGCGTTCTTCAGTCTTTTCAATCAATTTCTCAATGAAGATATTTCCTTCGAAAGAAGGCATCCCGGAGACACCCATACTGTTGAAGGTATCTTCGGTGGGATGCTCTACTACATAAAAGAGGATTACTTTCGCTTGTTCTTTCTTGGCTAGAGCTACAGCGTAGTTAGCTGCAGCCATAGACACATCGTCACTATCAAAAGGGACAACTATGTTTTCTATTTTAGTTTTCATTTTATTCTAAAGTTTTATTGTTTCAAAAAATCATATTGCAGCGTCAATTGCAGAGTGGGGTGACGTTCATAATCCCCGTCAGTTAATTGAATGGACTGGTGCAAATAGGCCAACTGAATATTGGCTCCTTTTTTGATTTTTCTACCCAATCCAACATACAGCCAATTACGATCAAACTTGCCCTGGCCAAAATCATCATTCATCCGAACCCATACTTCATCAAACGCATGGATGAAGTAGCGCTCCCCAATCGGATGCTTCATCGTCAATCGATAGCGAAAGCGATTCGAAAAAGCATAGCTTTCAACTTTGGGCTCATTGGCAGTTTCTACCAACACTCCCTGAGATCGATGCTCCAGCCGATAGCGATGCGTAATGGATCGTTTACCAGACTGATGTTTCAAGGTTAGCTGCTCCCATACATTATGCTCTGGTCTGGCTAACTGAATCACTTCAGACCTGTAAGGAAAAGACCTGATGTAACTGTATCCAACAGAATATTCCACGCTCGATTTACGATAGGTCACAAAAGGTCTTATGAGTAACTGTTCCTTATCTCCAAGAAAATGCGTACTTCTCCAGTGTAGCTCATTGCCAACTACCCAGCGATCATTTAATTCTACATGGTTAAGTAAAAGCAACTAGGCATCAGAATAGGTCTTGGTTCCTTGCGCTTTATTAGATATGGGTAAACTTGTCAGAATGGCTATTGCCACTACCAATAATCCCGTCTTAGTGAAAATCGATCTCTTCATGACAAATAATACTCTCAAAGGCAACAATCAATGAACTCATATGTCTCCATTCTCTGCTTCGCAATAGCATAAGATTGCTCATCGAGAACCTTATGCCTTTTGAGATTTTCTAGCATCAAGTACCCAATTTTAGGTCTTAGCTCCAGCTGATTAAGCATATAAACACTTGCAATAGAATCATCTTCAAGGAAAGAAGTCTGGATTCGTATAAGTGCTGAATCTAGAAGTATCTCTTTTGTAAATTCCTCTTGCTGAACTATTTTCTGAATGTTTTCCGAGTTATGGATATATGCTTCCTTGACTGAATAACCCGCAATGAATGCTCCCACTATGAGAATCACCACTACGATTTGATCTTTAGCTTTCATATTTACTTCTTGTCTAGGCTACAAAATCCTCATCATATGCTTCTGGGTGCGAAATACTCACATCATCTCCAGGCTCCATACTCGAATGATGGCTAATAATCTTTCCGTCTTTAATGACAAATGAAAAACGCAGGTCATTACTTTCCTCAAATCCACCAGATTTCCATTTGATTTTATATTGTCCACTATCTACCTTCAGGCCATCTACCTTCTGTGTACTGACCTGATAGGGAACAACTTTTAGGTCATTTTTCTCAAAAAGATCACGAAAGAGGTCTTTGATTTGATCTTTGTTTCTTCTTATTCTAGTGGAGAAGGCTGGAATCATCATGGCATCATCACTATACACCCGCATGAGCAAATTGATGTCGTGATTATTGACTGCCTTCACCCACTTATCCAAAACCGGAACAGATGGCTCAGCTATCATATCCTCCCTTTCAATTCTTGCAGTATCAGCATCTAGTCTGAATGAGTCTTTAAAGAGCAGAAATACTTCTGCTGTAGATTTTCCGGTTCTTCTCATAAAGACGAATTGGATTCCGGCATGTACAGCAAGTAATAATAACAATCCTTCAAAAATGCCTAGCTTAAATACCAGCAAACCACAAATTCCTGCCATGATCAACGCATACCGACCTTCAGTTCGAACATGGGCAATGTTGGCAATCATTTTCCAGCCTGAATACACCATGATGATACCTAAGGCGTATTCTGGTAAGTGGGTAAGAATTACGGGGAATAAAACAACTACCAACAGAACAAGAGCTGTAAATAAATTAGACAATTTGGTTACTGCCCCAGCAACGGTGTTTGTAGTACTTTTTGCCAAGCCATCCAGATTGGTCATACCTCCAAAGAAAGTGGCTCCCATATTGGCTATCCAGATAGCGAGTAAACTATTGTTGGTGTCTGCTTTTCGTTTGAAAGGATCCATTTTCTCAATGGCGACATTACTCATTACTTGCTCTATGACGTCAATTGTGCCTAACATCATTGCAAACCCAATCATCTTGGCGATTAGAAATAATATTTCCTGCTGATTCATTCCGCTGAAATGAGGTAGCGGTAGTGCTAACTCAAAGGGAATTGAGTCAATTGAAATCATGGGTAATGGCATAAAGAAACTCAACGCGACACTGGAAGCCATAATGACGAAATATGGTAGAGCCGGCATCTTCTTCTTATAGTATTTATACAGAAGAACAAAAGATATAAATGACACTATGCTTAAAGCGATAATTACCTCTCGCTCGAAATTCAGCCAAGTGTCAGTTTCATGTTCAATATCATAAAGAAAGGGCACGAATTTTAACGCAATTTTTAACCCTACCCCTGCAAGCAACCCCTCTACTAAATAGTGGGGGACAATCCTAAGGATGTATCGCTCAAGTCGGTACTTCCATACGATTGCTTGAAATAAAGCGGTAAGTAGAATTACAAATGGCATGTTCTCCATTCCGAATGTATGAACACCTAGGGCAAGTGCGGGAGCCAAGCCAGCAGCAACACCAGGCATTCCTGTGTAGTTACCTGGCTTAAACAAATAGGTAATAAAGCTGATTACGCCAGCAAAAATGACAGTGTATAAACCTGTCATCACGGGATAATCTGACATAAGACAAATACCAACAGTTAGAGGCACTGCCATTACACCTGCTACGGTTCCAGCGAGTGCATCTCTTTTAATGTGTTTTATAGATTCGTTTAGACGTTCTTTCATCATCTTATTTTTATTTGGTGATTGATAAGTATCCTTGATCAATCTCGCTTGAAATTGGTGTTTTGTTTACCTGATGTTGTGCTCAGGAATGTGTGGAATCCAAGTATGGATTCAGAAAAGAAAATAAGACTTACGCCAAATGAATTTTAAGGCAACAATATTTGATAAACAGGGGAGTTCCCGTGTTTTGGATTGAAATTGCTTGCCTTTCTATTTCTCTTATACAGAATTGAGAAATTCTCTTAGATAGGAAGGTGTCTTGTGATACTACGTAATCTGTACTCCCAGAAAGTAATAACGTGATCCAATCACGACCCTCTTTGCCCTCCTTTATCTCATCACGCTCTACCTCCCGACTTTCTACCAACTCTTCTTGCTCCAGATAGAAGAACTTTGTATCTGCCAAAGTCATTGCAACGAAGAGTAGCAGAGAAACCGAAATCAATATGGATTTATTGCGAACCACACAACAAAGCAAATACTTGCGAACCTAGAATAATAGGACATGATCATTGATAAATTGTGATAATTATTACATTTTACAACATCATATATCACGTATTTTGAAAGTTGACATAAAGAAATTTGATTTTGAAAGTGATAAAATACTTTCATCACTTACGACCTTTGAAAGAAGTCTTTTTCTTGAGCATTCAGAAAACCTCATATTCAAAAAGGGGAAATTAATCTTCTACGAGGGAGGAATACCCACGGGCGCATTCCTAGTGGAAAGTGGACGTGCTAAGATTTACAAAACAGGTTTGGATGGTAAGGATCAAATCTTTTACGTCTACAAAACCGGAGACTTGCTAGGCTATCATGCATTACTTTGTGATGAGCAATATGAAGATTCATGTGAAGCTTTGGAAGATTGTAAAATTTCGTTCATCAGCAAAACCAATTTTCAAAAGCTATTGAGAAAAGTACCCAACCTAAATCAGCTTTTGATCCAGAACATGAGCCATGAATTTGGCGTATTAGTCAATACAATTACTGTGCTTGCTCAAAAACCTTTAAGAGAGAGGTTAGCCTTATGCTTACTCATCCTTCATGAAAAATATGATCATGATCAAATCTTCCTGCCTAGGGAAGACTTGGCAAATTTGATCGGAACAGCAAGGGAGAGCTTAGGAAGATTATTAAAGGAGTTCAAAGAAGAAAAACTGATTGAAATTCATGGTCGTTCCATTTCGTGCATGGAACCTAGAAAGCTACTGAGAATAGCTAGTTCTGAGTATGTTTAATCGGAGTATCAAAAAAATTATGAATCATTAATTTTATTTTAACGTTTTAGTAATTACTGAAATATTAAAACATGAGTGAAACGTGTATTAGAGTGTTAGCGGATCCTGTTCAGATCAAGGACTGCAAAGACACTTTAGGCAGACTAGATGAAAGCCTTTCAGTAAGCACACAGATTTTCAATCTATCTGGTAATGCAGCAAGGCTGAAAATACTATTCCTACTACATAAAGAAGGCGAAATGTGCCCCTGTGATCTTAGCGACATACTTGATATCTCAGTCGGAGGTATTTCTCAACATTTAAGGAAGCTTAAGGACGGCAAGCTTATTCGAGACAAGAAAGTAGGTCAGGCAGTATTCTATTCTCTCATAATTGAGAATATCGTAATTCTCAAGCCAGTTCTAGAAACGCTTTCAAAACAGAACCAAAAAACAACAGTATCATGAGTACTTCAGATATTTCCTCAAAAAGCGCCAGTGCAGGATTATTGGCAGCCATAGTAGCTTCACTGTGTTGTATTACTCCTGTTTTTTCTTTGTTAGCTGGCATTGGCGGCATAGCTGCTACCTTCTCATGGATGGAGCCATTTAGGCCCTATCTCATTGTATTGACGATTGGTGTCCTGGGTTTTGCATGGTATCAGAAACTTAGACCCAGAACATCTGAAGAAATTGCATGCGCCTGTGAAGATGACCAAAAACCTTCGTTCTGGCAATCAAAACGATTTCTCGGAATCATCACTGTGTTTGCCGCGTTAATGCTCACATTCCCCAGCTACTCACATGTGTTTTATTCAAATGGAGGACATATGAGTAGACCAGTGTTTGCAGAGCAAGACACGACTAAAATAAATAAGATTATTATCGATGTGAAGGGTATGACTTGCGCAGGTTGTGAAAATCATATCGAGCACGAAGTTGGCCTACTTGAAGGGGTAAAAATGGTTGATGCCACCTATTCCACAGGATCTGCTACTGTTGAGTTCCTACCTTCAAAAGTTGACAAACAAGCAATCATAGAGACCATAAATAAAACAGGGTATACCGTCATCCAAAAACCAAAAGAACAATAGCATGGAAAAAGAAGTGGCGTTAGAATCCACCATCACATGCCCCAACTGTGGACATCAAAAAGAAGAAACCATGCCAACGGACGCATGTCAGTTCTTTTACGAGTGCGAAAATTGCCATCAAGTATTAAAACCAAAGCAAGGCGACTGCTGTGTGTATTGCAGCTACGGTACTAGGAAGTGCCCACCTGTGCAAAACGGAGTTTGCAATTGCTAAACTATATATCTATGCTACCCAAAGACCTAACAAAAGACATAAAGACTCGCCTTCAAAGTATCAGAGGCCAAATAGATGGCTTGATAAAAATGCTTGATGAAGGGAAAGATCCTGAAAAAATTCTCGCACAGTTCAAAGCAGCTAAAAGTGGTTTGGATAAAGCACACTTTCTTTTATTAGACGAGACCTTCAGAAAATCTTTGGCAATTAAAATCTCAGAAACTTCAGAGACTTGTCCTGGAAACTGTGGCAATGAAGACAACATCGAACTACTACGTCAGGAATTCCCAAAAATTGAAGCTGACGATCTTACCGAAAAGATGAAAGAAATCTCCCGACTGAAAAAACAACTCGATCAGTTCAATCTATCGAAACAATAATTTTCTAAACTTTTTCTTGGAGACCACCCCATAGCCACCTGTACGTTTGTTTCAGATTTTATTCAATACATTAAAAAGAATATAAGATGAAACGAAATGTAGAAGTATTCACTGCCAATTGCCCGATATGTGACCCTGTGGTAAGCATGGTCAGGGAAGTGGCATGTGATGATTGTGAGATCATCATTTATGACCTGGTAGAGCAATGTGAAGATCAAACTTGCCTGGATAAGCTAACCAAATATCAAGTCAAACGAGTGCCGGCAGTAGTTGTAGATGGTAAGCTTCTTGAATGTTGTAGAAATCAGGCCATCACTTGTGATAGTTTGATTGAGGCAGGCATAGGTCAACCTTTAAATTGATCCCACATGTTGCATAGTTTAGAAAAAGCCGTTGCTCTAGGCTCTTCATTTCTTACCGTAATTGCTCCCAAGTTTTGCTGTTGGAGTTCGGCAGTAACAGCTCTGGGAGCTGGAAGTAGCTACCTCGCATGGGTCTACCCCTTGCGCCCATACCTTTGGGGACTTTCATTCTTAATGGTGGGAATTAGTTTTTATCAGGCTTATAAGCCAGTCAAATCCAATTGTTCCTCATGTGCAGAAGATGTGCAAACACCATTTTTGCGGTCCAAAGGCTTCACCTTGATAGTGGCTATTCTTGTACTGACTATGTTCGTTCTGAGCCTGCTAAAGTGATATTGGGGGTTATTATGTTTAATTAATTAAGAAGTATTATGAAAAGGTTAAAATTATTCGCAATCATTTTTTCACTTTCTCTCACAGCTGCTATTGCTCAAGAGAAAGTCAAATTCAAAGTTGAGGGATGGTCATGTCAAAGCTGTGCCAATTCTACCGCATCCGCATTAAATAAGCTGAACGGTATTAAAGATGTCAAAGCGACATTCGATGATAGCATGGTTATACTTACATCAGATGGCTCTGTTAGTGAAGATGAACTTCGAACGGTAATAGCTGATTTGAATTTTCAGGCCTTTTTTGAAGGGGATGAAAAGCCAATTCCACTAACAGCTGATGAAAAAGAAGGACTTGATATTGAAGTGGTCAAGGGTGGTGATAAGATCAAGATTAAAGACTACCTAACTGAAGGGAAACTAACAATTTTCGACTTTTATGCCGACTGGTGCGGCCCATGTAAGTTATTCACTCCAAAGCTGGAGCGGTTAGTTCTGGAGAATCCGGATAAGCTCAGGTTGGTACAAGTTGATGTGGTGGACTGGAAGTCTGATATTGCTAAACATCTTACATATAAGTATCAAATGCCAGCTCTTCCTTTTGCGTTGATATTTGATGACCAGGAGAAACTAGTGGCACGAGTAGAAGGCAATGACATTGCCTCAGTGAAAAAAGCAGTAGCATCGAAATGAGACAAGTCTTTCAAATATTGCTAGTACTCGCTGCTATTCCTGCTTTAAGTCAGTCTTGTCCAGCATGTAGCAACCCTGCGTTGCAAAGCAATGAGCGTATTGCTGCAGGACTGGATAGTTTGTCATCGGGCAACCTACGCCTGGCATTGAATTTTGCAAGGGGGTTTGACTTCCAGGGAGGGCATCCAAATTATAGGGGGCTGAACCAGCAGGGACAGGTAACTAACGTTCCGTTACATCATCACAAAGTGAGTCTTGATTTTACTCGTGTTGAGCTACAGGCAGAATACTCATTTGCTCCCAATTGGACTCTTTGGTTACAGGTGCCCGTTGATTTTAAACAGCAGGTTGCAAGCGTAGAATTCACGGAACCTGTAGATGAAACTCAAAGAGAAGAGATCATAAGGAATCGCGACATCCATCATAGAAATGAAAATTATTCTGGGATTAGCGATCTAAGCTTAATGGTCTCAAGAAGATATACGAGCTTATTTGCATCAAGAGATCGAATAGATGTAGCATTGGGTACTACAATTCCAACGGGAAAAACTGAGGAGAATCCATTGACAGCTGGCGACAATGGAGAAAAGCATTTGCATATTCAGTTCGGCACTGGCACGCTAAATCCAAAACTAGAATTGCATTACGCTTCTCGCTTGTCAGCTAAGTGGTTTGTCACCTTTTACACCATCAACAAATGGGCTTTAAAAGAGAATTCGCTCGGTTATAAAGCACCTAATGAATCTACCAATGGAATTAGCCTTGGATATGATTTAAACCGAATATTTTCTGTGCGCGGGTCAGTTGTGAATTTCTATCAAAGTGTTGCTAGGTGGAATGGTAATAAGGATCCGAATTCAGGTATTACAGCATTTAATAGCAATATTGGACTATCAGCGCTGTTTGGAAAAACCATGATCAGTGGGATTTATCGTATCCCAATACAACAACGAGCACTTGAATCGCAAGGCGATACATTCACCTTTGGATCTACCATAGTGTTTTCCATATCTATGAGAATTTGAGGGGTACATATAATCAAAATATTTTATGTTCTTTGATGTTTCATCAGCTGACATCAATCAACATATACATTCTCCGCAACCTTCTTGCTAACCATTAGAGGTTTTCCATCGATTTCAACATCTAAAGAACCATCAAATTCATGATGCTCTTTAATAATAACCTTGCTATTAATGACTAGTCCTAATTGCGTGATGTACTGAAGAAATGCAGGTGAGTCATTTTTAACACCGACAACCCGCAGTTGGTTGCCTGCTGATCCCTGGATCAAAGTCGTTTTGTGCATACCTCTGATTTCACCATTGGCATTAGGTATGGGATCACCATGAGGGTCATATTCAGGATATCCAAGAAGCTTATCAAGTTGATCTACTAATTTTTTGGATTTAACATGTTCTAATTGCTCTGCTACTTCATGTATCTCATCCCACGTAAATTCCATCTTCTCAACTAAAAAGGTTTCCCACAGCCGATGCTTTCGGATCACAGCACATGCCTCCCTTTCACCTTTATCAAGTAGTGAAATAGCTCCGTATTTTTTATAATGAATGAATTCTTTCTCTCTAAGCTTTTTCAGCATACTACTCACTGTGGCAGGAGATATACTTAGGTAATTTGCCAGTTCGTTCGTACCAAGCTCTTTATCATTTCGATTCAGATTTAGACTGTAAATGGCTTTTAAGTAGTTTTCTTCTGCAATTGTGATCATAAATTCAAAAGTAAGTATCGCATCTCTAATTTAAAAGTTTGGTATATCTAACTTATATTAATAGGTTTATATAAATATATTTTAAGATGAATAAAATAATTCCTTTTATAATCTCAATTTTTTGCTTAGGGCAAGTTTCTTGCGAAGAGATAATTCCAGCAGCACCAGTTGAAAACGAACTATTAGACGGACCAACGGCAGGCCTGTCTCACGGTGAGCAAGCCCAATTCTTAAAGGGTGATATTGCCTTTAATGATGAGGTATTTTCATCAGTCAATGGGCTCGGCCCTGGGTTTGTAGCTACTTCGTGTGGAAGCTGTCATGCAGGCGATGGCAAAGGGCATCCATTTACAACTTTGATCAGATTTGGTCAAACGCGTCCCAATACATTCCCTGATTTAACGATTGGTGGCCCTCAGCTTCAAAACAGAGCTATTCCTGGATTTGAACCAGAACAATTGTCTGACGGAGTTCCCTTTATGAAGTTTACTCCGCCTGCAGTTACCGGGCTTGGATTTCTTGCAGCCCTAACTGATCAACAAATTCTACAAAATGTGGATTCGTTAGATGTGGATAACGATGGAATTTCTGGAATTCCTAATTATATCACTCCACCATTATACTTTGAACAGCAATCAATCCATCAACCAGTCAATGGACGAATAATAGGCAGATTTGGCAAGAAGGCTGCAGCTATTGATTTACTCCAGCAGACAGTAGGTGCCTACAATCAGGATATGGGAGTCACATCAACCTTCGAGCCGATTGATCCGATGAGCCAGCTTAGTACCGATCCTGAAGTTTCGGATCAAACCATAAGAGATGTTGTTTTTTATCTTAGAACACTAAAGGCACCAATTCCACGATCTGAGGAAAATAGTGAGGTGCTGAGAGGAAAGGCCATATTTACCGATATTCAATGTGCTTCATGCCATATCCAGGAATGGACTACTCCTGAGTCAAATATTGAAGCATTATCGAATAAGACTTTTTATCCATATACCGATCTACTTCTACACGATATGGGTTCAGCACTGGATGATGGAGCAACCGAAGGTTCAGCAGAGACTTATGAGTGGCGCACTTCACCATTATGGGGTCTAGGACTATCTCCAAATTCACAAGGTGGGTCTTTTTTCCTCATGCATGATGGTCGCGCACGAAGCATCGAAGAAGCCATCGTTTTACACGGTGGTGAAGCAGAAAATAGTAAGAACCGATTCACTGCTCTTAGTGGAGCTGATAAGGAAGCCTTA
Source organism: Cyclobacteriaceae bacterium (assembly GCA_965229785.1). Taxonomy (GTDB): domain Bacteria; phylum Bacteroidota; class Bacteroidia; order Cytophagales; family Cyclobacteriaceae; genus JAWPMT01. The sequence continues at coordinate 4,105,628 of CBDDJS010000001.1, read as the reverse complement.
ATTAATTTTCTCGAATCACTCTAAGGTATGGAAAGAAGAGAATTCGTCAGGAAATGTGGAATGGGGTGTCTGGGGGTATTTGCATCTAACTTACTGCTGCAGGGGTGTGCCGGAACTCGCTATTTAGCTGGAAACATTGAAGGCTCCTTTATAAGCATTAATGAAGATGCTTTTCTGAATGAGGATCAAAACTACTTGAAGTATGTAGTTGTCCAAAATGATGCTTTGCAATACCCAATAGCGGTCTTCAGGTTTGATTCAAACAAATATAAAGCCCTGTATATGAGATGCACCCATCAGGGTACAGAGCTTCAGGTATTTGGAGACCGCCTTCAATGTCCCGCCCATGGGAGTGAATTTACCAATAAAGGAAGGGTGCAAAATGGTCCAGCTGATGCTTCGCTTCGAAGCTTCCCTGTTATCAAAGAATTAAAAACACTAAAAATCGATTTATCATGAAAAACTTTGGCTTAGTTCTGATGGCTGTTGCCTGCTTGATTTCGCTAGAGACTAGCGCCCAAATTGATAGCACTTTGCTAAAGCGAGTAGAGGTTGATACATCCAAAAACCTGCTTAACATGGATGCAGTTTACAACCGACCCTTTCTCCAGGTTGGTAAGCTTCCAGTATCAGTAGGCGGGTATATTGAGGCTGATTATTCGTACATCGGAGAAGATGGTGTGACAGATGGCCACAGCTTTCGTGTTCCCAGGATGACCCTATTTGTGGCATCCTCTATTCATCGGAAAATCAAATTTCTCTCGGAAATCGAGTTTGAAGAAGGCGGAGAAGAAGTTGCCATTGAGTTTGCTGCTCTGGACATCAGCATGCATCCGTTACTCAACCTTCGTGGGGGTATTGTAATGAATCCAATTGGCGCATTCAATCAAAACCACGACGGGCCAAAATGGGAGTTTGTAGATCGACCAATAGCTGCAGTGGAGATGTTGCCTGCCACCTGGAGTAATGTAGGATTCGGGCTTTACGGCAAATATTTTGCCAAGGACTGGGCTTTTGGATATGAAGCCTATCTAACCAATGGATTTAATGATGCAGTCATCAACAATGGAGAAAACCGAACATTCCTGCCAGCATCCAAAGACAACAAAGAACGTTTTGAAGAGTCATCCAATGGTGAACCACTATTCACCGGAAAATTGGCCCTCCGAAATAACAAGATCGGTGAGATAGGACTTTCCTATATGGGAGGCATTTACAACACTTATGAAGAAGATGGCTTGATATTGGACGAGAAAAGGAGACTTGATATCTATGCCGTGGATTTCAATACCACAATCCCCACCCTTAACACTTTCATAGTTGGTGAATGGGCATGGGTCAGCGTTGATGTTCCTGCAACCTTCACACAGCAATTTGGAGATAGGCAAAAAGGAGGTTTTGTAGATATAGTTCAACCAGTTCTGAATGGAAAACTGTTTGGTTTTGATAAAGCAACGTTGAATATTGCTATGCGACTTGAATATGTTGATTGGAACGATGGCTCCTTTAGAGAAACGGGTGAAAGCATCGGAGATGAAATTTGGGCAGTTGTACCCGCCATAAGTTTTCGGCCTACGGCACAAACAATAATTCGTTTAAATTATCGGTTAATGGAACAAACAGATCTCCTGGGCAATCCACCAGCCAAAATCTCAGGTATCCAATTTGGGCTTTCATCGTACTTTTAATTATGCTCGAGCAAAAACTAGAAAATAAAAATATCAAACCTACAACCATGCGGCTGCTCGTATTACGTCAGCTCGTGGAATCTGGTGCTGCTATCAGCCTAAGTGATTTAGATTCAAAATTCGAGCAAGCAGATAAGGCAACTCTTTACCGAACCCTTAAGACTTTTGAGGACAAGAAACTCATACACAGCATAGATGATGGTACAGGTGCTGTCAAATATGCCTTATGTGAAGAGGGTTGCGAATGCGAACCACAAGACCAGCACGTTCATTTTCACTGTGTCAAATGCGGTGAAACGTACTGCCTAACACAATCTAAAATACCACAAACACAAATACCTTCTGGATTTAGAGCTTCTAGTGCTAGTATGGTATATAAGGGGATTTGTGCCAATTGCCCATAGCAACTTTGCAAACAGGTTGCACTACTTTTTTGCTATGATTGCATGGTGAGATCATTCGCATTCATATTGTCATTTTTTCTATTGGGCTTGTCTGTCATACCCTGTGCAGACGAAGCGAACGCTGAAAGTGTTGAAATCACTTCAGTAAATACCGATGGAGATCATGATCACGAAAGTGACGAAGACCTTTGCTCACCCTTCTGTGTTTGTCAATGCTGCCATTCACATTTTGTGGCTAACCATGCGTTTTACCCAAACTTGATATCACTTGTGCAAGTGACCCAAAAAACGAAGTACAACGCTTATTTCACTAACGGCTACCTAGACTCCATCCTTCAGCCACCTCAGATTTAATATCAGTATTCTTGGGACAACTCCGTCCTTTCGGCTTTTCCTAAAGTCGATACTATATCATTTTATCTGATATTAAATCATTCTATTCATGATTAATAAAATCATTTCTTTTTCCATAAAGAATAAATTCATTGTGGGTCTGCTTACGTTGGCCCTCATCGGAGTAGGTATCTACTCCATGTCTACTGTCAACTTGGGATCGGTTCCGGATATAACCAATAATCAGGTGCAGGTAATGACTGTATCGCCAAATCTTGCTACCGAGGATATTGAGCAATTTGTAACCTATCCGGTGGAGCTTGCTATGGGGAATTTACCTGGGGTAGATGAAATTCGTTCCATTTCCAGGTTTGGATTGTCCGTGGTGACCATCGTTTTTGAAGACGATATGGGCACCTATCTGCCACGGCAGCTGGTACAGGAAAAACTCAACGAACTTCAGGAAACAATACCGGAGAAATTCGGCAGCCCAACGATGGGGCCTATTTCTACAGGTTTGGGTCAGATTTATGAATATACTATTCAGCCAAAAGAGGGCTATGAGACTAAGTATTCTCCGACTGAGTTACGCACTATTCAGGATTGGATAGTAAAAAGGCAACTTACTCTTTTGGATGGAGTGGTTGAGATCAATTCATTCGGTGGTTATATCAAGCAATATGAAGTCGCCATCAGTCCGGACAAACTCAACGCTCAGAACGTAAGTATATCGCAAGTTTATGAGGCTCTGGCAAGAAATAATGTCAATACCGGTGGAGCCTACATTGAGAAGAACCGGATGTCTAACTTCATACGTGGTGAAGGACTCATTCGCTCGCTGGAAGACATCCGAAAAGTTGTTGTCAAAACAGAAAACAATATTCCTGTCACTATTGGTGATGTTGCTTCCAAAGTACACTTCGGTCATCAGGTAAGGTATGGAGCATTTACTCAAGATGGCAAAGAAGCAGTTGGTGGCATTATTATGATGCTAAAGGGCTCCAACCCCAATGCAGTTATTCAAAATGTAAAGTCCCGTATGGAGGAAGTGGAAAAGTCACTTCCTGAAGGATTGGAGATTAATGCCATTATTGACAGAAGCGACCTCATATCCCGGACTACCAGCACAGTAAAGACCAACCTGATTGAGGGTGCATTAATCGTAATTTTTGCACTGGTGATTTTGCTGGGAAGCTTACGTGGTGGGATCATTACAGCGACTACCATTCCTCTTTCATTGTTGTTCGCTTTCATCTTGATGAAGCAGTTCAACGTGTGGGCTAACCTGATGAGTTTAGGAGCAATAGACTTTGGGATCATCATTGACGGGGCAGTGATTATCATTGAAGGCACAGTGTACGAAATCCAAAAAAGGATCAGGTCTGGAAAGCTTGGCTTTGATCAAAAAGTAATGGATGATCTGGCCTATGAAGCTGGTAGTACCATGATGAGTTCAGCCTTTTTTGGTCAGATTATTATCCTCATTGTATTCGCACCGATACTTTTTCTCACTGGTGTCGAAGGTAAAATGTTCCAGCCTATGGCCTACACCTTTGGCTTTGCCATGATCGGGGCTATTGTGCTTTGCCTGACTTACGTTCCCATGATGTCCGCACTGCTTATGAAGCCCATTCAAAATAAGAAAAACAGGTTTGGACGTTTGGAGCGATCACTCGAGAATGTCAGCGATAAGCTCATCGGAGGGATTCATCGCAGTTATCTACCCGTATTAAAAAGTGCGCTACAATTCAAAACCCAGGTAATCGTTGTAGCCATCATTTTACTTGGCTTGGCAGGATTTACTTTTTCACGAATGGGTGGGGAGTTCGTTCCTCAACTGGACGAAGGGGACCTTGCCATGCAGGCATTAATCCGACCTGGTAGTTCACTTAGCGAATCCAAAGATGTTTCGATCAAGATTGAGAACATTTTGCTGGACAACTTCCCTGAAATCAGAACGGTAACCGCCCGTATTGGTGTAGCAGATATTCCTACGGATCCTATGCCCATGGACATAGCGGATATGTACCTCATTTTGGAAAAGAACAAAGACAAATGGGTATCTGCTGAGAGTAAGGACGAGTTGATTGAAAAAATCAAGGATAAGCTGGATCAACAGCTTGTAGGTGTTAACCTGGTTTTTACCCAGCCTGTGGAGTTACGTTTCAATGAATTGCTGGAGGGCGTAAGAGAAGATATTGCCGTGAAATTATACGGTGAAGATCTCGACATTCTGGCTACCAAAGTGCAGGAGATGGCTGATATCATCTCGACCGTGCCAGGTGCCGGAGACGTAAATGCTGAACGAACTTCCGGTCTTCCTCAAATGACCGTCCGCTACAACCGAAAGAAAGTGGCACAATATGGATTGGACATTCAAAAACTCAATGAGTATGTGAGTGCTGCTTTTGCCGGTGGTGTGGCTGGAGTTGTTTTTGAAGGTGAGAAACGATTTGACCTGGTTGTCCGGTTTGATGAAACCCACCGAAAAAGTATCGATGATCTTAGAACCTTATTCATCGACCTACCTGATGGTACACAGATTCCTATCAAAGAAGTAGCTGATATCAGTTATGTGCCTGGACCGATGCAGATTTCACGGGACAATACCTACAGGAGAACTTATGTCGGTGTAAATACTCGTGGCAGAGATGTGGAATCTGTAGTGAAAGACATTCAGCAAAAACTGGATGAACAGCTTGATCTTCCGGCTGGCTATTATATCACCTATGGTGGGGAGTTTGAAAATCTGGAAAGAGCAAAGAGCAGATTATCCATTGTAGTACCAATAGCTCTCTTTCTCATTTTCGTACTCCTCTATTTTGCTTTGGGGTCATTTTCCCAGTCCTTCATGATCTACATCGCTATTCCTCTAGCAGCTATCGGAGGTGTGTTTGCCCTCTGGTTGAGAGACATGCCGTTTAGTATTTCTGCAGGTGTGGGTTTCATTGTTTTGTTTGGTGTGGCTGTACTCAATGGACTGGTGTTGATCAATCGCTTCAATTCTTTGAAAGAGGAAGGTATAACCAACATCCGAGAACGCATCTTGACAGGAACTAAAGAACGAATCAGACCCATTATGTTAACGGCAACTACAGATATTTTTGGTTTTTTACCGATGGCATTTTCAGGTTCTGCCGGAGCTGAGGTACAAAGACCTTTAGCCACAGTGGTAATTGGCGGAATGCTTACAGCTACACTGCTCACATTGGTGGTGCTTCCGGTACTGTACACGTTCGTTGAGAGTCGAAGTGACAAAAAGAAAGCGCTTAAAACCCCTAATGCCAATTTCGTTGTGGTGTTGCTTATGATGGGTGGACTAATTGGAATGCCATCAATAGCGAATGCTCAGGAAGCGAAACAGGTGAATACCCTTGAAGACGCGCTCTCTATCGGATTAGCCAATAACGGCAATGTTCAAGTGGCAGCTACCAACATTGAACTCCAAGAGCAAGGAAGGAAGGCTGCTTTCAACTTAGGAAAAACAAGCCTCGGTGTTCAGTATGGTCAATACAACAGTTTTGAGAATGACTTCTCATTCAGTGTCGGTCAGTCATTTGAGTTTCCTACTGTGTATGGCAAGCAAAAGCAACTGGCCAACGAACAGGTAATTGGTGGGCAAAAGCAGCTGGCTGTAACCGAGAATGATTTAAAATGGAAGATTCGTCAGGCCTGGTACAAACTATCTTACTTGCACGAAAGGCGTAAGCTGCTCCAGTATCAAGACACCATTTATGGTCGATTCCTGAATGCAGCGACCATTCGGTATGAGACGGAAGCAACAAGTTACCTGGAGAAAGCAGCCGCTGAAACGGGTGTAATGGAGGTGCAAAATCAATTAAAGTTGTTAGAAGCTGATATTCTCATTCAGGAAAAACAACTACAAATTCTGTTGAATGACACATCTAGCTTGCGTTTTGAGCCATCTGATCTTACAGAAAGGGATGTTACTGCCATACAGGACAATGCGCTGATTATGAATAACCCGCTACTTGGATTGACCAAGCAACAAGTGGCTATCGCAGAGGCTGAGAAATCTGTTCAGTCAGCCAAACTGATGCCAGATCTTTTTGTTGGTTACTTCAATCAATCGCTGATTGGTGGAGAAACGTCAAACGGTGGAATTGCTACCTCTTCCGATAGATTCGGGGGAATACAGGCCGGGATAGCTATCCCGTTGTTTTATGGTTCATACAAGGCCAACGTTAAATCCGCTCAATTGCGATCGCAGATGGCAAAAACCAGCTCTGAATACTATCAAACTGCACTTGAGGGTCAGTATCGGCAGCAATTAGAGGAAATTGCGAAATTTCAGGGAAGCCTTGATTACTATAAGGAAAAAGCGATTCCTCAAGCCAATCTGATTTTGAACAATGCCAGAAAAAGTTTTGAAGGTGGAGCCATCGACTATGTGGAATATTTTCAAAACATCAATCAGGCACTCAATCTCAAATTCAATTACCTCAATACATTAAATGGATACAACCAGGCTGTAATCAATCTGGAATTCCTCATTGGACAATAATTCAATAGTTGAAAACGTAGAAAAAAATGAAAAAGCAAATTATATATATACTAACATTGATACTTACGGTATCGGTATTTACAGGGTGTGGTAGCAAATCGGCTGATATGGCTGAAGATTCACATGACCATGTGGAAGGTGAAGATGGGCATGAAGGTGAAGAAGGCGAACATGGTGAAGAAGGGATGGCTGAGGTACACCTTTCTGATATGAAGTTCCAAAATTTGGATATAAAGGTCGATGTAATACCAACAAGACCTTTATCGGGTGTGGTTGAAGCTAATGGACAGTTAGAGGTGCCCCCACAGCACGAGGCAACTGTCACCGCTATTTTAGGGGCCAATGTGACCTCTATTAAGGTAATAGAGGGTGATTATGTAAAGAAGGGGCAAGTGTTAGGCTACCTTGCCCACCCCAATCTTAGCAGCATTCAATCAAACTATATTCGTGTCTACAGTCAGTTAAAATTCCTTGAAAAGGAATATAGCAGACAGAAAAAGCTGTACGAAGAAAACGTAGGTTCAGGCAAGACCTATCAACAGACCTTGGCTGACTATCAAGCCATAAAAGGAGAAGCAAAGGGCTATAAAGCACAGCTAAAACAACTCAACTTGAATGTATCGAAGATTCAAAATGGTGATATATACGAGTACGTTCCCGTGGTAAGTCCTATCAAAGGTTACATTGAAAAAGTAGAAGTACAGATTGGTCAATTTGTCGATCCTCAAACGGTAATGTTCAGGATTGTCAATACCGATCACATTCATGCCGATCTAATGGTGTTTGAAAAGGATGTGTATAAAGTAAAGAAAGGGCAAAAGATAACTTTTACAGTAGAGTCTGTTCCGGGTGCTACTTTGACAGCCAAAATTTATTCTGTCGGCAAGCAGTTTGAGCAAAATCCCAAGGCCGTGCACGTACATGCCGAGATTGATCAAAAAGAGGATTTTCTAATTCCTGGCATGTACATCAATGGAAGAATCCATACAGGAGAAAAACCAGTAATGGCTTTACCTGAATCAGCAATCATAGAAGAGGGAGGTAAGCCCTACATTTTCACTGTAGAGGTTCATCAGAAAGAAAGAGGTGAAGAATGGGGCTTCAACGCTGTTGAAATTCGCACGGGTTTAATTGATGAAGGGTGGGTGGAAATTAAATTACTGGAGCCTCTCCCCAGTGGGACTAAAGTAGCCTGGAACAATGCCTATTACCTTATTTCGGAAATGAAAAAAGGAGAAACAGAACATGAGCATTAATAAAACCACATTTCACATTAAGGACATGGACTGCCCCTCTGAGGAGCAAATGATTCGGATGAAGTTGAAACCTCTTAGCCAGGTAAAGTATTTGGAATTTGATATTCCGGCACGTAAACTGGAAGTATTTCATCATGAGGGAGTGCAAGTCATACATGAAGCTATTAGTGAGCTTAACCTCAATGATCGACTTGAGGACACATCAGAGGCAGAACTTCCTGTTGGAACCCATGATTCACATCAGCGAAAAATATTGTGGTGGGTGCTGGGTATCAACTTCGGATTTTTTGTAATCGAAATGACCACTGGATGGATTTCAAGGTCAATGGGGCTAATAGCTGACTCGCTGGATATGCTGGCCGATTCTATAGTCTACGGACTAAGTCTCTTTGCTGTCGGAGCTGCTATTTCAAGTAAGAAAAAAGTGGCAAAGATCAGTGGTTATTTTCAGATGGGCTTGGCTTTGCTTGGTTTCTCAGAAGTACTCCGAAGGTTCTTTATCGAAAGTGAAACACCACTTTTCCAATGGATGATTATCATTTCAACTCTGGCTTTAGTAGGCAATATGGTCTCGCTCTGGCTGATCAACAAGGCTAAAAGCAATGAGGCTCACATGCAAGCCAGTGCCATCTTCACTTCCAATGACATCATCGTCAACGGAGGTGTGATACTGGCCGGAGTTCTGGTTTATTGGCTTGAGAGTAAATGGCCTGACTTGATCGTTGGTGGTATTGTCTTCGGTTTTGTAATGCGGGGAGCTATTCGAATTTTAAATCTTTCAAAGTAGAAAAATGAAGCTATATACAACAATGCCCAAAACGCTGAAACCATACTTCGATCAAGAATTGAACGAATATAAAAGGCACCTGGACTCGGGAAACATTCAAACCGCATGGGGTCATTTAGAGCGAGCACATATCATCGGTCAGGCATACCCTTACCATCATAGTTATGTACACTGGAAAATGCTTTTGTTCGGCATTCGAATCAAAGACACCAAAGAAGTGATTGGCCAGATCCCACGCCTTTTGATTGGAGGGGTTAAATCATTTGTGGGGAAGATCCCCGTGGGCAATACAGGTGGGGCAAATATTCCACCCTTGAAACCCCTACCGATTTCAGAAGAATTACTATCGATTTTCAAAAAAGCAGGACTAGAAAACTATGGGACATAACCACGATCATTCACATAACCATTCAGAAGGTAATGTAAAAGTTGCTTTCTTTCTCAATCTCAGTTTCACCATCATTGAAATCATTGGAGGTCTTTATACTAACAGTTTGGCCATCCTTTCGGATGCATTGCACGATTTGGGAGATAGTCTAAGCTTAGGGCTTTCGTGGTATTTCCAAAAGCTATCAAAAAAAGGCAGAACCAAAACCTTCTCCTATGGGTACAAACGCTTCTCGCTCCTTGGTGCTATTATCAATTCTATTGTTCTGGTAGTCGGATCGATCTTTATTCTTACCAAAGCAATTCCAGAGTTATTCAATCCCGAAGAAACAAATGTCGAAGGAATGCTCTATCTCGCAATCCTGGGGATCGTAGTGAATGGTGCAGCAGTTTTCAAACTCCGCAAAGGAGAAACACTCAATGAAAAAGTGGTTTCTCTTCATCTGCTTGAAGATGTATTGGGGTGGGTAGCCGTGCTTATCGGAAGCCTCATAATGATGTTCACGGAGGCGCCTTTTATTGATCCCCTACTTTCTATACTCATTTCACTTTTCGTACTATATAATGTCTACAGGAATCTTAAAAAGAGTTTATTGGTCATTCTCCAGGGCATACCAGAGGATGTTTCTTTAGATGAAATCCGAGCGCAACTCAAGGGTATTTCAGAGATCACAGATATACACGATTGTCATTTTTGGTCCCTGGATGGTGAGTACAACATTCTCACCATTCACCTTCGATTAGACAAAGACTATAAACTTTCCGAGCAAGCCAAACTAAAAGATACTGTACGCTCAAAGTTGAAAAATGAGTCTATCAATCACATCACTATTGAGTTCGAGGGACAAGACGAAAACTGCGAGTTGGAGGATTGCTGAAATGATCGTTGGTGGAGCTTATGAAAATCTTGTGTTAATTGAAGTATGATTAAAAAAGGTACCTTTCGCGTTTTCTTCCAGAATGGCATTGGAGTATATGCTGGGCAGGTAGCAGAAACAAAGCCTCACAACCACCACGCTACCGAGATCATCTTCGGATTGACGGGAAGATTCACTCTCACTGATTCAAAAAATCAACAAAAAGAGTATTCAACCGCACTCATTCCTCACAACATCAAACACCAATTTATCAATGGTGCTCGGATCATACCTGTATTCATCTACCTGGATCCATTCCACAACCTGGCCCAGCAACTTAGTAGATCGTTCAACCTACAAAATGAAATTATTCATGTAGAAACTTTGCTATCACAAGAGATTAGGAACAGCTTCAGCCTATGGCTCAACGGAGAAAATATTCACGTTTTGGAGTTGGTCAATCAGCTCACTAACCAATTGACAGGTAACATCTCACATGAAATCTATATTGACAACAGAATAGAAACAAGCCTTGATTATATCAGATCGTCCTTGAGCACAGAACTCAGACTAGATGATGTGGCTTCAAGGGTTCACCTGTCAGCAAGTAGATATGCTCACCTGTTTAAGGAACAGGTAGGTATCACTTTTCGAAGATTTGTGTTGTGGACACGACTTCAGACCACTGTTGAGTCCATCCTTAAAGGTAATTCTCTTACATCGGCATGTTACGATGGTGGATTTTCTGACTTGTCACACTTTACAAAGACTTTTGTGGCGATGTTTGGGGTCACGCCATCCAGTGTATTGAAAGGTTAGCAAGTTTATACAAGCAATCTTGATCCGCATTTTGGACCTTTGAAATGTTCAATAATGTGCAGAAATGAAAAAGATCTTCCAATACAGTATATATCCGATATTCATGATGTCAGCCTGGACTCTAATCCTTTGGGCGATGCAAACCGGAATCAATCAATACCTCGCTACAGTACCGATGATAGCAATCTTTGGCATGATAGCTCTACTACTGGAAAGAGCCATGCCTTTCGAAAAGCAATGGCTCAATGGCATCGACTGGAACCTTGACTTCATCTATTACCTTGTCAATTATCTAATTAAAGTTTCTGCACAGTTTAGTTTCATCTGGCTTTCTACCTATGTGGTGTTTTTTGATTGGTTCCCCACTACTCTCCCATTTTGGGTGCAGGTAATTTTAGCGTTGACCCTCATAGACTTCTTTCTCTTTTTCGTACACTGGCAAAGTCACAAGTATCAATGGCTATGGAAACTTCACGCGGTACACCATAGCTCTGAAAGGTTATACTTTCTAAATGGTGAGAAGCGTCATGCAATTCACCAGATCCTGGAGGGTGGGCCAGGTATTGTTGTTTGCTTGGTTATTGGTGTCCCTCAGCCGGTAGTCGTTGCTGCCCTTGCACTATTGGCCATCAATATGATGATGCAGCACACCAATCTTGATTACAAAGCAGGCATATTGAAGAAGTTCTTTTGTGTGGCCGAGTTACATCGATGGCACCACAGAGCAGATTACAAAGACGCCCAGGTAAATTACGGTGCTTGGCTAACCGTTTGGGATTACATATTCAAGACCAACTATGATGATCCTAAAATCTACAATGCTGAAGGTATTGGAGAAATTGGTATAAAGGAGGAGCCAGATTTTCCAAAGTCTTACTTAAAGCAAATGATGTTTCCATTCAAGAAACGATAGACTTCAAATAGGGTTAGCCCAATTGTTCATTTTTTTGATGTGACCCATTAAGCGAAATAGTAGTTTCTTAGTTAGAATATACCTCATCCTCTGGTAGATTAGGAGAGTCTCACAAAAGGTATAGAATTCGGGAGTCTATTAAAAAGTTAAGTCTAAGAACATCATAACAACGATTTATAATGTCAAGGTTGAAACTATTCAGTACAATTATTTCACTTTATTTAGTGACCAAAAATTTTAAATAAAAAGACTAGTAGTATCGCTCATTTTTTACACAATCTTTATTTCCACTGCGGCACAGTCCAAAAGCACAGAACATTTGTTAGATGATAATCTATTGGTACTGGAAGATTTAACGCTTATAGATGGGACAGATAATTCTCCCATACGAAATGCTTGCGTCATTATAAAAGATTCACTGATTTTTCGAGTAGGAAAAACTGGCAACTTCACGTACCCTGAAAATGCAAAAGTGGTTTCCTTGCAAGGGCGTTACCTCGTTCCGGGATTCATAGATGTTCACACTCATATACAAACAACTATTCACAAAGAGGTTTTACAAATGTTGCTCGCTTATGGAATTACATCCATTCGAGTTTCAGGTGGTACTGATATGGGGATTGAGGCTAGAAGAAAGATTAACAATGGTGAAATGATGAGCGCTGACGTTTTTACAGGAGGGCGTCTCATTGATGGAGAAGGAAGTCATAACTTTGGAGTGACTACAGAAAGTGACATAAGAAAAGAAATCCTACGTCAATATAAAGAGGGAGTTCATTTGATAAAACTCTATTCAGGCATACCCCCTCTGCTGGATATTGGCATTGATGAAGCTAATAAACTAGGTATTCCTGTCGTTGGCCACTTGTCAAAATCATTTTGGACAGAGACAGCAGAAAGTAGTATCGACGGACTTCTGCACAGTGGGTCTGGTGGCCCTCTAGGCGAGCAAATAGGCCAAAAGCATAGAACCCGACTTGCTTCGGAACTCAGTCTAACTGAAGAAGAATTTATAGAAAAGTCAAGAAGTCTGGGTTTCTTACTTGAACTCACAAAAGATTCGATTGACCCAACAGGTCAGGTTATTTATAACCTCATTGATATTAATGGTGCTGAAGTAAATCATTTGATTAGACCCAACATTGGTAACCGAGGAATCCCTTTTGTATGGAGATGAGATAGAACGTGTTCTTTCAAATCTTGATCCCTATAATGCTCCGGAATCTGTTCGAAATTTTCTTTGAGGAGAAGACTGGGAGACAGGAAAACGTATTCTCAGAGGGGCAAATAGAGACATTTTTCTCTCTTTAAAACCTTTACTAAAACTTGCGAAAGAACTCACACTCAAATTTTATGAAGAGGGAGTTGTATTGGGAGCAGGAAGCGATGTTGGTATGCCCTGGATGACTCCTGAAGCAAGCTCTCATAGAGAACTTAAACTTTTGGTCGAGGCAGGTATTCCGGCAAAAGAAGTCTTAAGAATTGCAACTAGTGGTGGTAGTAAGTTTATTTATAATTCTGAGAATGTTGGAACAATTAAAAAAGACAAAATTTCTAACATGGTAGTGTTGAAAGTAAACCCCTTAATGGATATCCGAAATACTCGTAAAATCGAATTAATTATTAAAGAAGGAGAACTCTTTGACCCTGGAGAAATTCTTAAGGAATTAAAACAATAACAATCCTATCCTAAATAAATCCTGTGTAAAAGTTAAAGCAAGATAAGAACTAATTGAGAGTGGTTTTAGGCCTTAATCTGAAAAAGAACTCCCTGTTGAGTGTTTTATTTGGAGTATCTACCAAATGGCTGATCAAGCCACTTTTGAAGCTCTATTTTCACAAATGTTGAATCTGATGAAAGCCACAATGTTAGATAAGTGCTATCAGTACCTTGTTTGGTTTTTCATTGCCTTGAGCGTTATATGATGATCAATGCAGACCAAATTTGTATCATCATGACCTTTTTAGAAGTCCGATGAGGGTTTTGACTTGTAATAGTTGCTTTATATCCCGAAAGATTAACCTCAATTTCCCATCTGGCTTTATAAAGGTCAGCTATCGTCTGGGCTGCCCATAGGAAGTTATTGGTGATCAGTTCAATGGTTTGCTCATTTTCATCATACCACAATGCATTCTTTTTAGATGTTTAGGATACTTCTGATTAGAAGTGGGATTGGTAAGCTCTATTGCTTCACCCTTGAGTATTATTAATAAAAAAATTAAAGAGCTTGATTCTCATTCAACGCACAACACATATAGACCGAACCTTGCTTACCGAGTTATCCTTGAAGGCCAATAACGAACAATAATCTTGTCCTGCGGACTGTGGTAATTCACATCCCCATCTTAGCCACTTTCACCGTGGTACCATCTTCTGCCAGATCAGTCCAGGCAAACCACATTTCACCTTGGTGATAAGCCATTTGAGGGAAGCCGCTGCCTCGAGACTCATTGCTTCGGGCAATGGTCATGGCAGGTTCTGCGCGTCCATTTTTACTCACGATCCTGGCTTTGATAACACTGTTTTCACCTTCACGACCTAACCAGCTGACCATGGCTTTCTCTTCATCGATCATCACTACATCTACACGACCCAGGGGCATTTGATTATCAATGGTCACCGGATTACCGAAGCTTGCGCCTCCATCCTCCGAGAAGATCAATTTTACTTGTGGTTGCTTATTAGGAGCGGCAAACCAGGCTACCGCCAAAGTATTCCCCACCGCATCGGCTCTCGGTCCATTGACCGGACAGCCTTCAATCTTCCAATTGTCGGCATAGATCGTTTGAGGTGCAGTCCATTCCCCGTCAACCAGTCTGACAATAGACATGTCGCGAACTTCCATTTCAGAGCGATCACGATAAACTACAACCGGTCCATTATCGGTCATGGCGCCACCAGTTTGACAGCAATCACAAACCCGATTGTCCAACTCCACTTCGTTAGAAAGTGCTCCCTGATCATCGAGCATGGCCGCTCTTATCGTCATAGCTCCCTGGTGTTCACCATGACCACCGGAAGTGTTTCTGCCATCCAGCCAGGCCAGTTGAAATCCATTGGTTGACGTGGGGATCATGGTTGCAAATCCGTGCTCGGTAGGAGTACCATCCTTGTGTGGGACCATCGATGCAGTCCAGGTATTTTCGACTTTCCTGGTAAGGTTCACGTCGTAAGAATAAGTACCTGCAGAACTCTTGGCCAGATAATGCGCGACCATTCCTCCATCCTTACTAGCTGCCAGCATCGGATAATCAGCCCAATTGACAAACCAATCGTTTCCCGAGGCTATCAACTCAGAAGAACTCCACTGCGCCCCATCAAGTACGGCATACTTAAGATCTACCCAATTAGAATCTCTTTTTTCTACCCAGGACATGTACAATTGACCGTCTCCTCCCTTTATTAGATAGGGCAATGAAGCAAAGGCTCCTGATGGGGATTCGACACTTTCAATCATAGTAGTTTCTTCCTTCTGCTTGGCGCCCTGTTGGCAGGACACAAGGAACACGCCAAGAAAGGCGATTAGTTTTAGTGATTTCATTTTATGTACATTTTAAGTTGATCAATTTGTTCAGGGCTGTCCCATTTTCTCGCACCCACAAGAGTTTCTAATAGTTGCCCATCTTTTCCGATAATGAAAGTCGTTGGTAAGGAATAAACACCTAAGGATTCCAATGAAGTTTGAGTTTGAACAAATGACAAGTCAAAAGATCGATTTTCCTTGAATTGTTGTATTCTATCAAGTGACTCGCCTGAGGCCAATATCAGCACAAATTCCTCAGACAAATTATTCTTCATTTCCACCAAATCGGGCATCTCTTTGATACATGGACCGCACCATGTTGCCCAGAGGTTGAGTATGACAATTTTGTTTTTGAATTGCCTTGGATCCAAATCCTCTCCCTGTAAATCTGTCAACTTTATCTTGCTGTAGAATAATTCTTCCTTAGATTGACAGGAAACTGTCACCACAAAAAATAGTATTAGAATGGTCAGATTCTTCATTTATTCTTAACATCAAAGGAAACCGCCGTTTGATCCCATTTAATAGTGATCTGCCCGTTTTTATCATCAATTTGAACCACCTCGAAGGTTAGTGATTCAATCACCTCTTCTAAACTTTGAGCCTCAGCAATAACTCTGACAATATCACTGGCCTGATCATAATCATCTGCCAAATGCATGTCCCAATCTTTACTTATTATGATGGTCCACTCTGTTTCTCCTGGTATGGTAAATAGTCCGTACTTTCCTGCCTGAATCTCAACTCCGTTGATTATTACATCTTGCCCGAAATCAATCCAGGTCGCTTTATGCGCGCCAGTAGCCCATACAGAACCATAACCAACAAGCCCACCGAAGATCATCCGCCCTCTCTTACTAGGAGATCCATAATCAATGTGAATGTGATTTGATCCTACATTGGACATGGAAGCCGTTCGGGGACTTAATGGTTTTTTACCACTTTCCTCTTTCTTGGCTTCATGTTGGTGTTGAGAATGGTCTGTATTTTCTTCTTTAGTTTCCCCTGTACCACATCCAACAAGGGCAAGCACAGCGATCATTAGGATTAGGTTTTTCATTTTTTATCTGTTAAAATGTCCACGTTTTTCAATTCAATTAGGGAAAGTTGCTCTAAAGCACCTTCCATGTAGGCTTTGTCTATTTCTGTTAGCAAAAGCTCTTTTGATTTTGGTTTCATATTGACATAGTCCTGTATGATCACTCCGTTAATCGTTCTGGCATTGTAAGCCTTTCTGAACCTCATACCTGTTCCGTCTTCTTCGATGTAACTATATGCCAGGTAATCCATGCTGTAGTCTTCCGTATCAAACCAGTAATAAAAGACATCTTCAAAATCTTCCCCTCCACCTTCTTCTGAGAAAGTAATCTTGATTTTATGATACTCTTTTCCCTCCATATCTATTGTGCCCATGTAGAATTTATTGACTGCTGGATCATTGAGCCACAACGGGAGAAATGCGAAATACATGACCGAATTAACTGAACTGGAGTAGGCCGTTCTCCGCTCTTGGGTAATGTCCATTTCCTCACCATTAACAAGTCGAACCAAACCATCATTACTCAACACATCTTTGATTTGGTTAGAGGCTGTGTCGCGTTGAATCCGAACGTACATGAAGGACCCTTTTTTTCGCCAATACTCGTAGTTCATGTTTCTGAAATCAAAAGTCACAGATGCATTTTTCAATTTCTCCGTACCAGAAAAATCAATGGCCAGGTCAACGATCTCCTGAGGTCCTAAGGGTGCTTTGGTACAACCAATCAATCCAAAAAGAACAAAAACAAGGAACTTCTTCATCATGCTATCTTAATCTTAAACTATTCCCAATTACCGATACTGAACTAAGACTCATGGCTAAAGCTGCAAGCATTGGACTAAGCAAGAGGCCAAAGACCGGAAAAAGCACACCTGCCGCAATTGGCACACCTAACATGTTGTAAACAAATGCAAAGAACAGGTTTTGCTTAATATTCCTCATCACTTCTGTGCTTAGTTTCCGTGCCCTAACAAGACCGTCCAGTTCTCCTTTAACCAGGGTAAGACTTGCACTCTCGATGGCTACATCCGTACCCGTTCCCATGGCAATGCCAACATTTGCCTGTGCTAAAGCTGGCGCATCATTTATCCCATCTCCTGCCATGGCTACGATTTTTCCTTCTCCCTGAAAAGCTTTGACTTTTTCGAATTTATTTTCCGGCAATAGGTCTGCTTCAAATCCATCTAATCCAAGCTTATCAGCAACCGCTTTGGCTGTATTCTTATTATCACCTGTCAGCATTATCACTTCCAAGCCTTGCTCCTGTAAATGCTTTATGGCACTAGCTGACGATTCCTTTATTGGATCAGCGACACTTATGAAACCTGCAACTTCCTTATCAATCACAACAAACATCACCGTTTGTCCTTCAAGCTGTCTTTGCTTCACATCATCATCGTGTTCCTCATTGAGAACAAGACCAAATTCTTCTAATAACCTTATATTTCCGATAGCTACCTGAGTCCCATCCACTTCCCCTGTGATCCCTTTCCCAGTGATGGAATCAAAATCAATTACTTTACTTCCTTTTAAACCCTTTTCATTTGCCCCTGCTACTATGGCATGTGCCAATGGATGCTCACTGTTGGATTCCAGCGAAACGGCATGTTTTAGTATCGTATCAACGGTGTGCTTGTCATTCAGCGACTTTACATCCTGAAGGGATGGCTTCCCTTGGGTGATTGTTCCTGTTTTATCGATGACCAGAGTAGTTACCTTGTGCATCTCTTCAATGGCTCTGGCATCCTTTACCAAAATCCCTTGCTTTGCACCTTTCCCAGTTCCGACCATAATAGACATTGGAGTTGCCAGGCCTAACGCACATGGACAAGCAATAATCAGCACAGTAACCGCACTGGTGAAAGCATATACCAATTTTGGATCTGGTCCCCAAATCGCCCAAACAGCAAAAGCAATGATTGCGATTGTAACGACAATAGGCACAAAATAACTTGATACTTTATCAGCCAGGTTTTGAATAGGAGCCTTGGTGCGGCTCGCTTTATTCACCATCTCAATGATCTGCGAAAGCAGGGTGTCACTTCCTACTTTTTGAGCTCTCATCTGAAATGAACTCGTACCGTTTATCGTTCCACCAATTACATGATCTCCTTCAGATTTGTCAACAGGAACAGGCTCCCCCGTAATCATTGATTCATCTATGCTACTTTGCCCTTCCGTGATTTCACCATCTACTGGTATTTTTTCACCAGGTTTGATTTTGAGAATATCGCCTAATTTCACGTGCTCCAGATGAATGGTCATTTCATCACCATCTCTTATTACGGTGGCTTCGGGTGGTACCAGGTTGAGCAATTCTTTGATAGCTGAGTTCGTCTGACTCCTGGCTTTCGCTTCGAGTAGTTGCCCTAGCAAAATCAGTGTAAGAATGACCACAGCTGCTTCAAAATACAAGTGCACAGCTCCATCATGAGACTTGAATTGGTGCGGGAAAATTTCAGGAAATAGCATTGCTACAATACTGAACAGGTATGCAGCACCTGCTCCTAGCATGATCAACGTCCACATATTGGGGGAGCGATTGATGATGGATTTATATCCTCGAACAAAGAAGTTCCAACATGAGTAAAATATGACAGGAGTACTCAAGAGAAGTTGGACCCATCCCCATGTTTTCGAACTGGTAATTCCAGTAAGGGAAATGCCAACCATTTCGCTCATGGCGATGAAAAAGATTGGAAGTGTGAAAGCGACTGAAACCCAGAACTTGGTGAGCATTTTCTTATAGGCTTTATACTCATCGGAACCAGCATCATCGGATACCTTTTTAGGTTCCAGATCCATGCCGCACTTTGGGCATGAGCCCGGATGATCCTGCTCTACCTCAGGATGCATAGGACAAGTGTAGATGGTTTTTGTGCTTTTCGGAGTTTCCTCTTTTTCCAGATCCATCCCACATTTCGGACAATCGCCTGGCTCATCATATTTCTTATCCCCTTCGCAAAGCATAGGACAATAGTATTTTCCTGAGCCTCCTTTATCCTTTTTCTGAGTTTTGTGATTTGAATGATGATGGTGTTCATGAGAGCCTGGAAGATGTATATCATAGCGACCTCCATCATTTTTCAAGGCCTCTTTCAAAGACTCGATGGGAATATGAGACTCCATTTCCAAGACCGCTTCTTTGTGGACTAAATCCACCGAAGCTTTTGAAATACCCGGAACTTCTTTCAGGGTTTTCTCAACATGAGCTCTGCAACCATCGCAAGTCATTCCTGAAATTTGATAGGTGTGTTTCATATCATTAGAAGATTAATGAAACAAATATCGAAGTATAGGAATTGAGGCATCTTCAAAATCATGGATTTGATTTACACAATTTTGTCAAGAGGTTTTCGATCCCTATTGACCATCGATTTGTACTCAGACATACTTAATCCGGTTTCTTGTTTGAATTGCCCGGATAAGTGATTGATACTTGAATAATCTAAGACGGAAGCAATCTGAGAAAAAGAATGAGTACCATCTTGAATCATTTCTTTGACCTTCTCGAGCTTCAATCGTAGAAAATACTTCTCAATGGTAATGTGTTCCTTTCTGGAGAATACTTTACTCAATGAAGAATAATCTTTCCCTAATCCTTCAGAAATCAAGGTAGAAAGTTTGTTCTTTCGCTGAATAGGAAAACTGTTAATGATTGACATCAAAAACAACTTTATCTCTTCGGCCAGAATTTCCTCTTTACTTTCAATCACCTCAAATCCCTGATCTCTGATTACTTTCTCAATGGCTTCAAGTGTTATGGATCTTGGATCAATATCAAGAACACCTAAATCGACAGAATGCACTAACACACCTAATGCGGTCAACTCATCTTTGATCACTTTCTTGCAGCGATCACATACCATATTTTTGATGTGGAGGGTGCTCATAAATCATTTCCTTATTATATAATGGCTTGACTCCCACTTTTCTCCAACCACTCGAACAATATAATTTCCGGGTCTTAAGGCTATAAGGTCAATTTCTGATTGACCACCATTTATGATGTACTGCAAGGCTTTTTTTCCAAACAAATCCAAAACATCTACTTGGTATTTCCCTTTGTTAGGAAGCGAGATTTTAATCATATCAGTTGTAGGGTTAGGATAAATCATTCCCAATGGCAGTTTGTCTATTACACTTAGCACCTCATTATCAAAATATTGGCGTGCAAACTCAAATGCCTCAACCCCGATTTTCTCACCGATTATCCTTCCTGGTATGTCATCCGCTGGTGGATGAATACCTCCCCATATTCTGGATAGGCTTGTTTGATCAGAGGCATCTCGGTAGGTAGCCCACTGAAGGGTGATATCCCTGGAAGGTCCTTCTTCAAAAACCAGAAACTCATTCATTGGAGCTTCAAATTGTCCTAGTCCGTTTGGGAAGTACGGTGAACCAGTAAGTAGTGTCAAAGACTCAGCTGCTGCTCTTGAAAAGGTAGAATGACCAGAAACATAACCTCCAAAATTTGGTGTAACAAACGTCGGTCTTTGATAAGGCCACCAATTCTCTGCAAGTATCCAGTCTACACCTGCAATGTCTTTTTCCGGATCATCAATATAATCCGGTCCTCTCCATGAGTACAGCTTAATTTTCCCAACATTCTCATTATCTGATCCAGCTAATGGATCTCCCTCTTCAACCAATTGGATATAACCTTCTACAAGTGGTATACCGGCAGGATCATAACTCGATAATTGTTGATCAGAACTTTGCCCCTGGTCAGCCATATATCTGATCGCTGAAATCGGCCTAACATAGTCATAATATCCTTTTATACCCCATGAAGTGATAGCTACATCATGCATCGTCCCTCCTAAAAGAAAATACGCCTTAATGTCCCATTCAAGATCGCTCAATATTTCGCCCGATCCATTAAATCTCTTTTCACCAATATTATCCGAAACATAATTTAGAATGGTGAACCAGTGTCCAGGAGGAGTTTCAGAGTCAGGGCCATCAGCCCAGAACTCAGCCAGAATTCTGGCATAATCGCCAAGCCTGACCACTTGAGGTGCATAGGGTTGTCCAGTAAAAGGATTCTCCTCTCTTCCTGAACTTGCATCGCCACCTTCAAAATAATTGTAAAATGAGTTATAATCTGCAAATACCCTCGGTATTGTGGCTAAATCAAAGTTTCCAAAAGAAGCCGGAGAAATGTCAATTTCAGTATCAAGATTGGCATCCAAATGTCCGGACCAAACGGCTACCATAGAAAAATTCCATTGGTAAAGTGTAGTTCCGTCAGGGTCATTTGTGGGATCCATAAATGGTGGAGGCCCTGGATCGTGATAGACCCAGTAGTCGAAACCATCACGTTCGTATATCGTAACATCATCTTCCTGAAGTGAGAAAGGCTTGACAATTCCCCATTCGGGTCCAAGAAAATCACCAGAAACAAGATTTCCCGATTGATCTATGAATGATTCCAGGGCCAAGGGCTGCCATTTGTTAGGATCAATTATCGATGGATTACCAGGGTTTTTCGGATCAAGTAAGTCATTAGTTGCCTCGTAAAACCTATTTCGGTAATCTTCAACTTCATTTGATCCATCTTCCAAGCCATATTGAATATATTGACTCGCCACATAATTACCTAGTGCTGCCGCAGAGCCCGTGGAGTAATCCGTAGAAGTAAACGAAGGATCAAAACCATACTCATCCACAAATAGATCATTGGTTAGGAGATGAACTTCCAAAGCTCCAGGACCCTGTAGAAACCTGTGTCGAATAATCCTATAAGCCGCGTAGCTCATGGCTATTTCAATATTTTCAAGATCTGATCCCGAAACAACTTCAAAACCTCCAAACTCTGAGGCAAAGTCATGAACCACATTTCCTATGAGGTAAGGCCGGGCATCTTGATTAACGATCGCCCATACATCATACATCGCAGCAGAAACATGAAATAAATTCCTTGCATGAACCGTAGGTCTCGCGAAATCATTTCTGATACCTTCCAATAAAACCTCGTTCCATTTTCTGGCTACTGATTCTTGAGCATAAACCTGATTCAATCCAATGACTGAAATCAGGAGTAACCAAAGTAGTGACTTTACGACTTTCATTGTGATTATTCTTATGGGGTCTTCTTGGTTGCTCTTGAAGAACTATGCGTTTTAATAATCCGCCAATTACCGTCAATCTTCTTCAGAACTGAAGTGGCCGCCGCTTTCCTTTCAACTATTCTGGAATCCTCTTTTAGTACAATGTTGTATACATAGGTTTCGGTAGTAAAGGCATAAGGCAAATCAACTATTACGCTGATTTCGTAATCGCTGAACTTGAAAGATTCGAAATGCCCCAATTCAGGACCAATGTGATTAGCGATATAATCGCGATAGGTGCCCTCAATTTTACCTTGCTCCAGAACCTCAGAATCTTCAGTAAAAAGTCTAAAGGACTCAGATACATCAAGGCTTTCAAGAGTTTCTTTGTAGGTTCGTAAAACTTCTTTGATCGAACTTTCTTCCTTGGTCAAATCAATTACTACTTCCTGTTTCGTATCCGTTTTATCATCAGAGCATGATGTTGCAAAGAGGGCCAGAATTGATAGGAGCAGTGGGTGTATAATCTTTTTCATAATGTTAGGTCGGTTTTTAACTCATTGGAATTTTAAGCTTTCAAGGAATTCAACTAAGATCTCAATTTGGCCTTCAGATAGTTCCGCTTCCGGATGCATCCAGATATATTCTTTAAGTGGCATTTTACCATCCCTCATCTGAGAGGTCATGGAGCGAATTTTCTCCTGTTGCATGCGCTGGGAATAGTCCTGAAACTCAGAAAAGTTTAACTCCTCTTTGCCTTCTTGAATGTGTCTCTGAAGAAACCATACAATTGGCTTTATACGGCCATACCAGGGATAGTTGGTTGTATTGCTGTGACAATCATAGCAGGAAGAGACAACCACCTTTTGAATATCCACTGGTGCCTCAATAGCTTGGAAAAAGTCTAGTTCAGATACTTCATCATTTTGATTAGTAGGTACAGGAATAATTTGTATTCCCACACCTACAATCAAAACAAACAAAAGCGCTTTCCTAAGCATTTTTTACAACTTCATTACCTCTTCTACACGGCCACACTTCAGCATAGAGGATCCAAATAGTGGATTTCTAACTTCCTCGTTTGCACTTAGCCACATACCACCTTGGTTGTCATTATACATAGGGCAATACTGGTGATAAAGTGTACGATCCGTACCGATAATTCCAGCCAAGTCCTTGATGTCCTTGCTCAAAGCTTCGAAGTGCTCACGTTGATGCGCAATCTCGCTCTCAGAGATATGTTCGCCGTGGTTCTTCGCAACTTCCACGATCTCTTTTAATTCAGCTTGCTGGTCAGTATCGAATATGGACAAATCCAACGATCCCAATGCGACAGCCAATGTTTCTCCTGCTTTTGCCGCACCTTTCTGGTCGTCATTGACCAATGCATCTTTAATAGCAAGGTAAGCATCCAGAACTGGGGTCAAAACACTCCCATTTTGCTCTTTAAGTACTTCAGTTTTCTCAACTTTGGCTACAGGATCTGCTGTAGTTTCAGAGGGTTCTTCGGTTTTGACAGAACCGCAGCTAACAATGATGGTAGCAAGCGTTAGTATAAATAGCATTTTTTTCATCTTTCTAAAGTTTACGCGTTAAAATCATTTTAATTCTTCTTCGACGTTGCCACAGGTTAGCATTTCATCTCCGAAATAAGGGTTGAGTACTTCGTCCGAATCACTAAGCCAGAAAGCGCCTTTGAAATCAAAGGCCATCGGGCAGTATTGGCGAAATCCTCCGGTTTCTACCTGAAACTTGATCAGGGTTTGGTACAGCTGGTCACTTAGCGGCGAAAGTGTAGTTCGGATTTTTTCAACATCCGATTCGGAAACAATCATTTCTGCCGTAGTTTTCAGGACATTCAAGTCTTTCATCCACTCGACATGTGCATCACCTTTCACCAGCGACATATCTACGGCATTGATAGAGGCCAGAAGCGGTTCCGCCTTTTCTTTGGCCGTAGAGGCATCAGTTTCTACCAGCGCATCTTTTAGCGGCAGGTAGGTCTCGAAAACAGCCTTCAACTGATCACGAAATACCGCACTCACTTCATAGAGATCTCCAGAAATGTTCACTTCAGGATGACTCATTTCATGACCAGAGTGATCTTCCATTTCTCCGTGTTGGTGACCCATTGATGACTTACCTCCTCCCGGATTCATCATAGAGATCTTTCCCTGAAGTTGAGCCGCTGCATCTATTTTGAAAACACCATTGGCAGCCACTTCTTCATCTTCTTCCAGTCCGGCATTCACCACATAGAAGTCTCCCGCATCAGGACCTAGTTCCACCTCCCTAAATTGAAAAGTAGGTTGGCTATAATTCGGGCGTTTCACATATGCGACCGCTCTTTTCCCGGTCCAGAGAATGGCCGATTTTGGTACCAACACGGCCGCCTCTCCCATGGTCAGGCCGGCCTCCACTGCTCCTTCCACAAACATTTCAGGCTTAAGCAAATTGTCAGTGTTCCTGATCTCTGTGCGTACCGAAGCGGTTCTCGTTTGCTTATTGACCACCGGATCAATGAAGGTCACCACACTTTCAAAGGTGTGTCCAGGAATGGACTGCACTTTGAAGGATATAGAGTCACCCGTGCTGATCCAGGGCAGATCACTTTCGTAGGCATCAAATAACACCCATAATCGGTTCAAGTTGGCGATCTCAAATAGGACACTTCCATCCATCACATGTTCGCCCTGACTCACATTTCGGGTCATGATTGTTCCCGAGCGTGGAGCATACACATCAAAGTAGAATTGGGGTTCTCCTTTTTCAATGATCGCTTCAATCTGCGATTCAGTAAGCTCCCACAGTTTCAGTTTCTGAATGGCCGCCTGATAGAACGAAGGGTTTGATTCCTTAAACTTCAATGCTTCGAAAAGCTCCTTTTGCGCTGTTACCAGGTCTGGTGAGTACATGGTAGCCAGGCGTTGACCCTGACGGATGTACTGCCCGGTAAAGTCTGCATAAAGCTTCTCAACACGTCCATCAAAATGTGCCGTGACTTTGGCAATACTCCTTTCGTCTGCTTCGATCTTCCCAGGAAGATAAACCTGCTTCTTAGGAGTGGATTTCGTCACCTTCACGGTCTGGATAGAAGCCATCATCATCGCTGCTTCCGTCATTTGTACCTCGTCCAGGTTCACCGCTTCCTGCTCATTGGAGGAGAGTGGTATCAGGTCCATTCCACAGAAAGGACAACTTCCAGGACCATCTTCACGCACCTGAGGGTGCATGCTGCAAGTCCACACTTCGGCCATGGTTTCGTGCTCATGCCCTTCATGAGCCATGGAATTACCAGATCCGCCAAAGAACGCTCCGCCGAGGAACACGCCAATAACCAGCAATGCCACCCCGATAAGTACTTGTTTTATATTGATCTTTTTCATTTTCCGATGATGTAATTGATTTGATAAATCGCACGGTTGGTTTCAACTCGTGCTCTCTCAATTTCCAATTGATAGGTCAGGAGCTTCCGCTCCATGCGCAAGACCTCCTCAAAGTCGGCTGTTCCCGTCGTGAACTCTGTTTGCAACAGCGACAAGGAGCGACCAGCCAGATCGTGGAGGTTCTCATAAAGCACCACCCGGCGCTTTGCATCCAGGTGATCACGAATGAACCCTTCCAGGGCAGTTACTAACCGATTATTCTGTTCCTCGATTTGGTATTCAAGCCCTTCCTTTTCAAGAGTGACCTGAGTTTCCTGCGCTTTGTATTTCTTTCGATAGATCGGAATTTTCAAGCCCACCTGAGGAAATACAAACGCATCCTGACCATTGTCGGGAAGTTCCACCCCTGAACGTTCACTGATATTGACATAGCTGGCTCCGAGGGTAAAGGACGGCTTACCATTTAGCTCCGTCACTTTCAAGAGTTCTTCTTTCGACCGAACCATGGATCGAATACTCTGAAGTTTAGGATTTGCAATGATGATGCTATCGTAAAGCACTTGCTTATCTAAGGTCAATTCGATGATCTCAAGGGAATCGCCAAATTGGATAGTCTCCACAGGAGTATTGAGCAACTTCTCAAACGCGACCTTGGCAGCGGTCCGGCTATCTTCCCAATAGGCAAGCTGAGTCTGGAGTTCCTTTTCCTCCATCTCAACCCTAAGCACATTGACAAATCCGGTTTTTCCACTCTCGAAATTCACCCTGGCCAGTTCCTTGAAAGAACTTAACAGGTCCAGATTCTCGTTCGTAAGCGCAATAGATCGATCCAGTAAGTACAGTTGATCATAAGCCACCCGCACCTCACTGAATAGCTGCAGTTTCGCATCCTCAAATAGCTTAAGCTTGGCATCCGCCATCTGTGTGGCCACTGCGCCCTGCGCTTTCAATGTCCCAAACCAGGGAAACGCCTGACTGACCGCCAAACTAGCTCGTTGAGGACCAACTCTTGTTTCCACAGGCTGGACAAATAACCCAAAAGTAACCTGTGGATCAGGTAAGGTTTGTGCCTGTGGAATTCGCTCCATGGCTGCGAGGTACTCATTGAATTTCGCTTTCAATCCCGGATTATTCTCAGCCGCAAGGGTCAGATAGGGCTCAACCTGGCAGACCGCCAAAAGAGGCATCATGATGATGAATACTATGACTACTTTTCTCATGACTCTGGATTTGATTTTAGTTGACGTTCCTGCCACATGCAGTACAAGACCGGCACCACGAACATGGTGATCACCTGGATGATCATACCCCCGAACGTAGGGATTGCCATGGGCACCATGATATCCGATCCCTTACCTGTAGAAGTCAGAACCGGCAGCAAGGCAATCACCGTAGTAGCTGCCGTCATCATAGCAGGCCTGACCCGCTGTTGACCGGCATGCAACACGGCTGCTCTTACCTCATCAATGGAGTTAGGTTTTTCACGCTCCAGGTGTTGCTTCAGATACGTTCCCATGATTACACCATCATCAGTTGCCACACCAAACAGGGCAATGAATCCTACCCAAACAGCGACACTTAAATTGATGGTGTGTACCTGGAAAAGGTCCCGCATGTCGGCACCAAAGAGTGAAAAATTCAGGAACCAATCCTGACCGTACAACCAGATGAAAATGAATCCTCCGGCAAAGGCCACAAAGACCCCAGAAAAGACCATTAAAGTCGGCTGTAGCTTTCCAAACTGGAAATACAGGATCAACAAAATGGCCATTAAACTAATCGGGATTACAATGGACAGTCGTTTGGTGGCCCGGATCTGGTTTTCATAGTTCCCGGCAAACTTATAGCTCACACCCATTGGGATTTGCAACGCACCATCAGCGATTTGCTCATTGAGATAGGCCTGAGCACTTTCCACCACATCCACCTCTGCAAACCCATCTTCCTTATCGAAGATCACGTAGCTCACCAGGAAAGTATCTTCACTCTTGATGTTCTGCGGTCCACGGACGTATTGCAAATCTGCCAGTTCCTTCAAGGGAACTTGAACGCCTGTGGGAGTAGGAATCAGAATATTACTCAGGTCATCAGGATTATCTCGAAGTTCTCTCGCGTATCGAACCCGCACCGGGTACCGCTCACGACCTTCAACCGTAGTGGTCTGAGCATTACCGCCGACAGCCACACCAATGTACATCTGCATGTCTGCGACACTCAGCCCATATCGAGCAATGGCTTGTCGATTGATCTTGATTTCCAGATAAGGTTTCCCGACTACACGATCCGCAAAGACTGAACTAGGTTTCACCCCAGGCACTTGCTTCAGGAACGTTTCCATGTCAAACCCGACTGCTTCTATCGTTTCCAGGTCAGGGCCGTAGATCTTCATTCCCATTGGAGCACGCATGCCCGTTGAAAGCATCACCAATCTGGTGGCAATAGGCTGCAGCTTCGGTGCAGAGGTCATGCCGGGGATGTTAGCCATGTTTACAATCTCGTCCCAAATGTCATTGGGAGTTTGAATATGCTCACGCCATTGGCGGAAATATTGCCCTGTGGATGCTGGAATCAATAAGTCTGCGTTGAAACCGGCTAGCGCTTCACTTTTCCATTCAAACGTCTCACCATTCGACAAATCAAAATGCCCGTCACCATTGACCCTGAATCGCATGCGATGACCATCTTGATCCAGGACGTATTCCGGTTTGTAGTTGATCACATTTTCAAACATTGAAATAGGTGCAGGATCGAGCGCAGAAGCTACACGTCCCCATTTTCCAACAGTCATTTCAACCTCAGGAATGGACGTCACCAGTTGATCCAGCAACTGGATAGTTTCGATGTTTTCCTGAACACCAGAGTGTGGCATAGTGGTCGGCATGAGCAAATAAGAGCCTTCATCCAGAGGGGGCATAAACTCTTTACCCACACCCGGAAAGGTCGTGCTCATAGAAGCCCAGAAGCCAGACTCCCGAACATCCCAATTGACCGACTGGGCACCTCTGGCCACAAAGCCAAAAGCCCGATCAAATCCCTGCCAGGAAAGAAGGCCAAAGACCAGGATGATCATCGGCAGGGTCAGAAATTGCCATTTATGTTCCAGGCACCAACTCAATATCCTGGTGTAGTAGCGAACTACTGTGAGAAGAATCCCCAACACCAGCACAATGATCAAGCCTACAAACAGGAAATTCAGGAACCAGCTGTAACCTGCTCCAAGTGGTAACCACTCTTTGGTTAGAAAGTACAGCACCGTCAGCAGGACTACCGCAATATTGAGATAACCCGGCACCCACGTCCATTTGCCTTTCCATCGGTCTTCAAAGAAATTATTGAAGCCCATGATGGCCAATACAATTCCAGCCCAGGGAATGAAAAAGTAGATGACAATGCCCAATAGGATCAGTCCTATGTTCCAGAACTTTCGAGCCTTGTCTTTTCCGAAATTCAATGAGAAGATCCAATGCGCAAATGCCGGAATGATCACCAACCCAATGAACAGAGCAGAGAGTAACGCAAACGTCTTGGTGAATGCCAAGGGTTGAAACAGTTTCCCCTCCTGGGCCTGTAAGGCAAATACAGGAATGAAACTGATCACCGTAGTGGCCAACGCAGTGATAACTGCCGAAGCTACTTCTGTGGTGGCCGTGTAGATGACCTTAAGTCGGCCCGGCGAGTCCAGGTCTTTGTTCTCGGGCATTTGAAGGTGCCTGATGATGTTCTCCGTGAACACGACACCCACATCCACCATCACGCCAATGGCAATCGCAATACCCGATAGTGCCACGATATTGGCTGATATGCCAAAGTAGCGCATGGCAATGAAGGTCATCAAAACCCCGATAGGTAGCAGACTTGAGATCAGAATAGATGCTCTCAGATTAATGACGAGGATAATCACCACGATCACACTGATCAACACTTCCAGGGACAAAGCTTCTTCGAGTGTCCCAAGGGTTTCCTTGATCAGTCCGGTACGGTCGTAAAAGGGAACGATGGTGACTTTAGAAACTGTACCATCCGAAAGTGTTTTGGAAGGTAAACCAGGAGCAAGCTCCTCGATCTTGGCCTTCACATTATTGATCACCTCCAGAGGATTGGAACCATACCGGGCCACTACTACAGCGCCCACAGCTTCCGCACCAGCTTTATCCAGACCTCCACGACGCGTAGCAGGTCCTAGCTGTACCCTGGCCACATCCTTGATGCGAATGGGAATGTTGTTCCTGGCCAGCACGACCGCTTCTTCCAGATCGGAAATGTTCTTGATGTAGCCCAGACCTCTGACCAGGTACTCGGCTTTGTTGAACTCTAACGTTCTTGCGCCAACATCCAGATTACTTTTCTTCACCGCGTTCATGATGTCGGCTACATCCACGTCATAGCTTTTCATGGCCGTGGGATCTATCTCTACCTGGTACTCTTTCACATACCCTCCGATAGAAGCCACTTCCGAAACTCCTGCTGCAGAAGAGAGTCCATACTTGATATAAAAGTCCTGGATAGAACGCAATTCCTGCGGGTCCCAACCACCAGCTGGCCGACCGGCTTCATCACGACCTTCCAGCGTGTACCAGAAAATTTGCCCCAATGCCGTAGCATCAGGGCCTAGCGCAGGTTGAACGCCCTCCGGCAAGGTTCCGGAGGGAAGTGAGTTTAGCTTTTCCAGGATTCTTGATCGGCTCCAATAGAACTCGACCCCTTCTTCGAAAATGAGGTAAATACTGGAAAGCCCGAAAATGGAGTTACTGCGGATGGTCTTCACGCCAGGAATACCCAGCAGCGCCGTGGTTAGCGGATATGAAACCTGATCCTCTATATCCTGCGGTGAGCGGCCCATCCACTCCGTGTATACAATTTGTTGGTTTTCACCAATATCGGGGATCGCATCTACGGGCACCGGATCTCTTGGGATCGTGTCTGATTCCCAGTTAAAAGGCGCCGTAGCAATACCCCATGTGATGAGAGAAACAGCCACCAACAGTGTGACCAGTTTCTTCTCTAAGAAAAATTTAATGATATGATTAAGCATAGCATTATTCTATGTGTATGAATTGAACAATAGAATTAATGAGGCATCAGGAGATGCCTATACCTGTATTAACAGGTACATGCTAAAACTTATAGGAGGAACGACTGCACGAGAACAGGGACGTCCTGAGCAATCAAAGGGGGCTTATAATTGAGAAATTGCTTTTGCGTAGTGGCTGTTGAGAAGAGCTTGTAATCAACAAGCACATAAGTGACAACCGCCAACAGATTCAAATCAGGAGTAGCATTAAAATCAAAGTTTGCCTTTTGCAGATCATCGACCTTGAATTCTTCAACCGTATCCTTACAGCAGCCCATCGCATCAGACGCATCTCCCATGTCCATCATGGACATACAAGAAGCTGCAGGGTGATTGATAGACGTATCCATTAACCTACCCATGCAATAGTGCCTATGCAGCGTTACCCCTACCGAGGTAGTCAGTAGCAGGGCTGCCATTAGTACGGTCGCTATTTTCTTGAATAGGTGCATCCAGCTGTAAAGATACGGAATTTGAAGCTTGTGGTTTTCATGTCACTCAATGACAGGCCTTATTGAACTTTTTCAACTTGTAATAATTGTAGGGCAAAGGAGTGATAAAACCCACTACCAAAGCAGGAACCAACGCCAGCCAATACCAAATGTCATTGAAAGCCGCTTTACCTCCGGTGATCATGAAATCTGTTCCCGTCATAGCCAGCTCCATGGCCACCATAGAAATGAAAGACATCCCAAAGGCGGTTTTCAGAGCAAACATCCAATTGAAGTGTTCCCGATACTTCAGGAGAATCGTTTCAAGCGTAATCGAGGTGATCAACCCTGCAATGATTGCCAGGACCATCATCCAAATCATAGGCGTTTCAGGATAAAAGGCTTGTAGGAAAAACACCATTCCAAAATCATTGCCGAGTTTCCTTAAGAATTTTCAACACACCCGCCTTAAGGAGGGTGGGAATAAAAAATCCTAAGCATTTTTTAAAATTCCTTAGCAAATGTATCTTCTGGCTAAAGGAGGAAGAAGCTGAAAATGGCAAGGTATTGAATGTAGCTACATCAAAGAGGTTTCCTTAGGAATTGTTCTTTCAAATCAATTTTCCTTAAGGAAATGCGGTGATTTACACATCAGCATGCTCTTTAATCAAAACGAGCTTCCTAAGCGCACTGCGTTTCATGTATGAGGCATTGCCCTCATCAAGGCAAGCTCGTTTAGGAAAAGGCTCTTACATAGTCGAGTTTCCTTAAGGGTTTTCAAAATTCAATACACCCGCCTTAAGGAGTGTGGGAATAAAAAACCCTAAGCATTTTTTAAAACTCCTTAGCAAATGCATCTCCTCGCTAAAGGAGGAAGAAGCTGAAAATGGCAAGGTATTGAATGTAGTTACATCAAAGAGATTTCCTTAGGAATTGTTCTTTCAAATCCATTTTTCTTAAGGAAATGCGGGGGGCTTCATATCAGCATGCACTTACAATCAAAACAAGTTCCTTAAGGAAAAGGCATGACATTTCCATTCGATTTCTTAGCCAAGTGTAATAATTCAAGGAGGTTTCTTAAGGAGTAGCTTAGAAAAATCATATTTTCATGGATATTTCTTTTCAAGAAAGGAACGGAATCTCACTTTTCTAAGCAAATAGCTTTCCTTAAACCTTATCGATCTGCTCATAGATAATGGCTGTTCGCATCTGACATTCCATCTGACTCATCAACTAAAGGCATTTGGATGATCTATTTCCGCATTCAGACACTATAATTTATATGGTGTATAAATTAAAGCTTCGATTTAGGAGGTAGCTAAATAAGGGAGATTCTAATCTCCTTAAAAAGGATAATTGAGAGAGCCAACCGTATTGAAGGCAGGCCAAGTCCTTAGATAATGGAAGCAGACTAATGATCTCAATTCTAAATAAGGACATAGCTGATCTTAATCAGCCTTCTTACTAGATGCCTGGTTAGAAAATCTCATAGCACCCTTCATGGAAATTGAACAATTCTAATATCACTTATCGGAAGCCTCCAGGTAACCTTCCGAACATTCTCATCAATTATTACCACTAAATAGGGGTAGTTAAGGTACGTGTGAAGGTGTGTTTTTGTACCGATTTGTCATTTTCAGACACAGAAATTTCGTCGAAAATTGACTTTAGAAAGCAGCTTAATTATACTTGTAAGTGATTGATAGACAAATACTTGAACTAGTTTACAATTTCTTTCACCTCAGTTTTCAAATAGTTTACAATGAGTTTCATCTCGCTTTACATCTAATTTACAATGAGTAACAAAACCCTGAACAATTACAGCAAATTACAACAAAAAATCGACCAAATAATTGGCAAGATCGGATTAGACAAAACCATCTTTTTACTGTCAAGTTTTATCGACTCCTCAGACATTGCCGTCTCTCAACCCCAGAAGTTCCAGATGCTATCCCGCTACTTGATTACAGAGTGCATCCGCGTTTTCGAACTCAATGACAAACTATTCTTTACTTCCAACATTCAGGAATACAGAGACGCGAGGATGGTTTGCTATCATTTACTCAAAAAATACACAGGATTGAGCTATTCCAAAATCGCTGAAGACTTTGGATTAACAAAACGGAACATTCTTTATGGGGCTAAAAAGTGTGAAGAGAAGCTGTCGGTGCCTTACTACTATGAAGGATTTGTAGAGAAATACGACTTGCTTGAAAGCACTTTCCTGCAATTCATTTCTAAGCTATCTCCAAAGGCTGAAGAGTATAATTGAATGCTGATATAAGAAATAGGATGAGCCAAAAAAAGGATACAAAAACAGGTTCAATTTCAGCTGAAAATAAGGAGCGCTTTTTGACGCTCAATTTATAGGAATAAAATGGGGCATTTTGACACGATAAAACGGGTATTATCATCCTAATTGAAGATGAATTAAGTTTTTTTAGACAAACATTAGTTTATGCCCTTGGTACAAAAGCGAACCTTGTCTTGTTTCCTCCTCACAGCTAATCTTATCCTCATAACAACAGTGAAAGGAATAGCTAAACAACATCATGCGGCAAAGTTCAATATCAGTAAGGAAAGATATACAGGAGACGAAGCTCACCATCGAAGAACTAAGAGAGTTTGATGGTTTTGAGGATATTGATGAAGAACAAGGACAGGAGCTCATCGATTTTCTTCATGGCTTTTGCATCCTTATTTACGAAAACTACGTTAGTACATCTAAGACATCATAGCATTATGAGCAATAAAAACTTAGACAGGTTCCTGAAGTTCGCTAACAAAAATGTTCGTGTACCCATCAGGAATTCAAGAGATGTCGTCATTTATACCCGTGTATCCTCCAGAGACCAAATGGAGAATGGGGCAAGTTTAGATACACAGATGAAGTACTGTAAGGATTTTGCTCAGAAAAAGGAATTGAATGTTGTTGCTTTCTTTGGAGGTACTTACGAGTCAGCTAAATCAGATGACCGAAAGGAGTTTCAACGCATGATCAACTATGTTAAGAGATCAAAGAACGTTTCGGCCATCATTGTTTATTCCTATGATCGATTTTCTCGCTCCGGCAATAACGGAGCGATGATCAGTGAGGACTTACAAAAGAAGTATGGTGTTTCTACTTTATCAGTCACTCAGGAAGTCAATCCCGAAAATGCAACAGGGGCTTTCCAAAGAGACATGTTCTATCTGTTCGGCAAGTTTGACAATACTCAAAGAACAGAAAAGTGTATTACGGGAATGCGCGAAAAGATCAGGGAGGGACATTGGGTATGGGCTATTCCAATTGGCTATAAGAACTTAAACAAGGGACAAACAGCCGATAAACATGAACTCATCATCACAAAAGAAGGAGAATTGCTCAAACAGGCGTTTCAATGGAAGGCTGAAAGAGACATGCCGACTGTTGATATCGCTAAGCGGTTAACCCATCAAGGATTGAAGATGACAGACAAGAAACTGTCCAAGATCTTCCAAAACCCATTTTACTGCGGTGTACTAACCAGCAGCTTACTACCTGGAGAAGTGCATCGAGGAAAACACATGCCTCTGATTACCGAAGAGCTATTCTGGAAGATCAATGATCCTAATCATAATCGTCCGAGAAAGAAGGGATACAAGGTTCAATTACACAATGATAGACTGCCACTAAAAGTATTCACCAAGTGCGATGATTGTGGAGCGCCTATGACTGGTTACTTGGTCAAGAAGAAGGGATTGTACTACTACAAGTGCAGAACAAAAGGCTGTGGCAAAAACAGAAACGCAGATGTAGTCAAACAGGGATTTGAATCGCTACTCAGGAGCTTTCAATTAGATCGTCGATATCAGGACATACTAGCCGCTCAGATGAAGAAACTGTTCTTCAAACTGAATGAGGATAAGCTACAGGAATTAAAGGCTTACAAAGCCAATTTAACGGAAGTTACAGGTAGGCTGGAAACCATAGAGGAGAGATTTGCTATTGGGGAAATAGATCGTCCTATATTCGAGAAATATCACCTAAAATATCAAGGGGAGAAACTTGAAATTGAGGGAATGTTAGAAAATGCCTCAATAAGCAGTTCGAACCTTGAACAATGCGTAGAATACACCGTCAATTTGAGTGGTAACCTGCTGAAAATGTGGCGAGAAGCAGATATTCTGGGCAAGCAAAATATTCAATCTCTGGTTTTTCCAGAGGGAATCAGGTATAATCGAGAAAAAGACGAAGTTCGAACCGAAAGAGTAAACATATATTTCAATGTAATACCCACACTATCAGCTCATTACAGAGAGGAAAAAGAAAAGGGAAAGTACTTTAAAAATACTTTCCCTCATTTGGTGGAGTCGGAGGGATTCGAACCCTCGTCCAGAGAAGGGAATTATGGACCCTCTACATGCTTAGTCAAACCTTTAAATCTCATTAGCAAGCTGGTGGTAAGACTACCTACTTACTAGCCAGTTACTGAATCTTACTACTCCTTAGTAACGTCGAAGCAGCCAGTCCTAAAATTTGACACCCTGTGATCCAGTCTAAAGGACGGAGACTTAGCAGGATGTGGCCGGGGATCGTCGCTAGACGGTCAACCCATTAAGCCTGTCTATTCAACTAATTGTCGAATTAGGCAGCCATGGCATAGTTAGACTCGCCAATTAAAATTTGAGCACATTGATTACGGATGCATACTCAACACCCGGCATGCAAGTACATACCTCGCACTTCCTGTCGATTCCAGTCGACCCCAAAAAGGACAGCAAATGTAGCTTTCTTTCACGATTCTACGAGTGGATTCATCCTTGAGTTGACTTTAAAGAAGTAGAATTGAAGCACAAATTGTTTTAATTGTATATTTGAGTTTGAACAACAGCCTTCAATTCCATGCTATCAAAACAGCTTGCACTAGTTCTCTGTGTCTTATTGAATGTGACGATCTCAGTCTGTCAAACACCAGACAAGAAACAACCTAAGATTCTATTCGACCATGACCATGGAATAAGTACTACCGATTCTTTGATCAAAATCACTCTACGATTTTCCGAGAAAACCAAGACATTGGATTCAAGTTTTCTGGAGGTGACTAATGGTAAGATCGTTTCTTTTGAAGAAACATACCATCCTGAAAGGTTTGATTATTCGTTTAGTATTCCTGGCCAGGGTTTTACTGATTATACAGCATTAGTAGTGAACCATGATACGGTTTATGTTCCCAGTAGGCCATTTCGTAAATATTTCAAGGGTGGAGATTTACAGATGGATCGGTCTGCGGGTATTTTCAATGTCTGGTTAAGAACCCAAAGAGTAGACCCGCTAACCAATCATTACTGGCAAGCCATTCGTTACAATCAGGGAGATTACAGAAATCAGGTAGGTATACACTTCTGGGATGAAGAATTACGCGCCATTCGTGATTTCCGTCTGGATCAATTTAAAGAGCCGACCAATAATGCTGGTGAAGACTTGTTTTATCTCGCTTCGGACAGGATACTTTTTGATGATGGAGAGTTTACAAATTTCAGGTCGTTTTCAAATTTATTCGCCTGGGATCTGGATGGTAACTTCATTGGAAAGGCTCCGGACCGTCATCCACTGGCCGGTTTCAATCCCAGGAATGGAGAAATCTACAAGCGACCCTCTACCCCTTATTTTGACCCAGAAATTCAGAGTTATGTGAATCCCTCTAATGAGTTTTTAGTCTATAATGCTGACTTCTCCTATTCCAGGAAAATAGATGTTGCCGGAGGGGCGCCTGTCAGGATTCGAATCCTATCAACGGGTCACATGGTCTACTACGAAAATTTGATTAGATCAGGTAACACTTTTGACATATTAGTCCACTTGATCGGACCCGATGGAAATAGAGTACATACATTAGATGTAACCGATGAATTCAGGTCAGGGGAGTCAGTTAGTAAGTTCAATGTGGATCTTTACGATAATATTTATGTTCAGTCCACTAACTCGAATGCCAATAGACATACCATAGGGAAAATTGCTCATTCGTACTATACCTATGACCTCACCATAGCGCCAGATTCTGTGGGTTCCGTGAAGTTGGACGTTCCGGATAGCATTCTTTACGATATCAATGATAACCCCAATATTCAGGCAGCAACAGAAATTCTTTTTGATAACCTGGCACCGTCCGGGTATTCGGCCCTGGCCAGTTCCACGAGTTTGTGCCAATCGGATACATTAAGTGTGGAGTTCACGGGATTAGAATTAGGTGCTTCTCTGAGTTATACTATCGCGAATGAAACAGATACTTTGACCGGGGCTTTTGATATCGAGGAAGACACCATGTCTTATTCCTGGGCTGAGCTTGGTGAAGGTTTTTTTGAGTTCGACTTTGAATTGACGGATAGCCTTGGGAATGTAGGAGAGACCAAAAGTTTTGATTTCAGTAAAACCAGCATTCCGGATACACCAGCGATTTGTTATGTCACCGCCAGTGATTCGTCCAATTATAATCAAATCAACTGGGATTATTCATTTGCTAATATGCGCATTGCGGTATATCGGGAGACAGCAGTGACTGACTCACTGGAATTACTGCATATCGTAGAAAATGACAGTCAGTCATTCTACATAGATACAGATTCAGATTTTACCAATCGTGCGTATCGATACGCGATTGCAGCCATTGATTCTTGTGACTATGAAAGTGCTACCAGTAACATACATAAGACGATTCATTTGACAATCAATCAAGGTGCCCAAGACAATTGGAACCTGATTTGGAATAACTACGAGGGAGTAGATGTGGCCACACATCGGATATTACGCAGTGCGGATGGCGTTGAATTCGCGTTGTTGGACGAGGTAGCAGGGTCTATTACCTCTTATACAGATAACAACCCCTTTATAGGATTTAATTATTATCAGATAGAGATGATCATTGATGACTGTAATACTGCGGGTAAATTTTTTGGGAAAGTGGAAGAAGACCTTGCCATCAAATCCAATGTGGTCACCAATGGGGATATAGTTGATCTCGTGCCCCCAGATGGGTATGGTCTCACCCTGGAGCGCAATGCACTTTGCTATGACGAATCACTGATCGTAGAAGCCTACGGGCTTGAACCAGATGCTACCTTGAATTATGAAATACTAGGCTTAGATACATTAAGTGGATCAAGTGAAGTGCAGGATACGACACAAACCATTCAGGTAGATCTATCTGCAGTAGGAGAACAAACTTTTCGTTTATGGTTGGAAGACGAGGCCGGGAATATAGGGGATACGGTGAGTACAACGCTCGTTCGCGCAGATGTTCCTGAGGTTCCTGTACTCTGTGGAGTTTCTTATGTAGATGGTGAATATCAGGCACTTTTTGGAGGTACGGGATATCATCAGATCAGAGTGCAGGAAGTAGCTGGAGATTCGGTCTCGACTTTTCTTGATGGAACAGAAGATTCTGTTTTTCAATTTGTACTTACGAACCAGCCCGGAGAGGCTTCCGTGATGATAGCAGGATTGGATACGTGTGAAGTGAGCTCTGAGTTTTCAACGCCACATAAGCCGATGACATTGGCGATTGATTCCATTGATAACCTCGTACAGCTTGTATGGACATCTTATGAAGGTATCACCTTCGAGTCATATGAGGTACTGGGAGGGCAGGCATTGGATGCCATGACGGTCTTGGAAGAGATAGATAGTGATGTGACAAATTTTGTGCTTTCCGAAGATTTCTTAGATAGTCTGACCATCTTTCAAATTGCCCTTTCCACAGAAGTTGATTGTTTTGGAGACGACCGGCGAATCCTATCAGATACAGTTAGCAATCAGGATTTTCTCAAGGAAGAAATTATTTTGAATGTCGTTGATTTTGTTGAAAAGTTGAACATCGTACCCAATCCGGCAAGAGATTATGTTTCTGTTAAGGGCATAGAAAGAGGTAGCTACAGTTTATTTAACCTTTCGGGCAAACGGATCCAAACAGGAGATTTCAGAAATAGTTTGATTGAGTTTGGAGGGGTAGATCCGGGTACTTATCTCATTCGTTTGGAGTCTTCAGATGGTTACAAGGTTTCACAGGGTAAACTGATCATCAAATAGAAGTATTTGTGTTCTTCTTATAATAAGAAATAGGAAATCTTCAGACTTAGGGTACGCGTATCGGCAAATTGTAGGTGAATTGAGTTAGTCCCAATCTCAAGATCCAATGCTGTTCTAAGCCTTTTATGTTGGTACCCACCACCAAGAGAAAATATCAGATGTCGGTCTTTATTACTTGTGAGTACACTTAAATCGCTTCCGGAATCTAAAGATTTATCTCCTCTTGCATTGCCAATCCAATTCACGCCAAAACCCGTATTGGCAAAGAAGAATTTGTCAGAAGCACCAAAATTGAAGTTGAATTTGGCCAGAGTGGTCAGTTGTTCCCATTCGTAATCTATGGTAGAAAACCCGGAAAGCACAGCCCGCCTTTCAAAGAAAGTTTCATTGGTCGCAAATCTGCTGTAGAAAGCTTGCAGGCCCAGGCCAAAGACCCGTCGATTACTAAACTGGAATTGCAGATCTAACCCAAGAACCGGGCTCAAAGAAGCGTCTGTGTTGATGCCATCAGGTAAGGTGATTTCATCTTCCAACGTAACATCCATCATCTGAATCCCTGCCATTATTCCGAATTCAATTTTCGATCCTCTTAAAATTTTATCTTGTCGGTAAGTGATTTTTTTTGATTGGCAGGTGTTGAAACTCTCGATGATTTTCATGATGCTCTTTTGAGTCAGTTCTTTCATGCCCTGAATTTCCAGAACTGAGCGATCACAACCTTTCAATAAATAGAGCAACTGCCCTTTGTATTTGTCTTGTGTCTTCACGGCCCCTGCCGCACTTGCGGTGACCTCATCCGCTTCATACGAACCTTCAGGTACTTTGCGTCGGTTTTCGATGAGTTCCACGGTGCCATCAGATTGGGCAGTTTCCAGAAAATAATGGAAGCGTTGCCTCTTCTCATCAAAACTTTGATAAAGATTTGCCTTTCCCAGTTGTAGTACTTTCAGAAAGAGACGCATAGGTTCCATGGGGTCGTTCCCTATTTCCAGGAGGTTTTCCATCATGGTAGGGCTAACGTCCACCTCAACATCCTTTCGGATGAATAAGTCACCTCCTTTTATTTGAAAACTTGCAATGTCTTCGACCGTGTAGGACTGAATAAGAGACCCTTGCTTAAAGGACAAAGAGGTCGGTCGTTGGTTCCAGTTGAAGTTGATCTCACCTTGCAGGGTATCACCTTGATTCGTTACCATATAACCACGCTTATACTTATTGTTGTTTTGACCGTGGGCCCATTGAACACAAAGCAGTATACCCAGGAATAATAATTGTCTCATCTGTTGTCTTAGTTTGATTACATTCGAATCTCTTGCGAATTAATCATGAAAGTTGCCCTAATCCAAGATTCTCCGGTTCTTTTCGACCTGGAAGCCAGTTTACAAAAAGTAGAAACACTGGTGAAGAAAGCCAGTGAACAATCTGTTGATCTGATTCTTTTCCCGGAAGCATTTTTATCAGCTTACCCCAGAGGGCTCTCCTTCGGAACGGTAGTTGGTAGTAGAAGTGATGCGGGTAGAGACATGTGGCTTCGTTATTGGGACAGCAGTATGAAGGTGCCTGGCCCCGCAGTAGATCGACTGTCGGAAATTGCTAAAACCTACGATAGTTATCTGGTCATTGGTGTGATCGAACAAGGAGAGACAGGTACACTCTATTGTACCATGTTGTATTTCGATAATCAGGGACAATTGCTGGGTAAGCATCGGAAGTTGAAACCCACTGGGGCTGAAAGGATTGTCTGGGGGGAAGGAGATGGTAAAGATTTATCGGTATATGATTCACCTTATGGAAGATTAGGAGGATTGATCTGTTGGGAAAATTACATGCCCCTGGCCCGTACCTGGTTATATCAACAAGGAATCGATATTTATATGGCTCCTACAGCGGATCAACGAGATAGCTGGCAGGCCACTATGCAACACATCGCCTGCGAAGGTCGGTGCTTTGTGTTAGGATGCAATCAGTATGTGACCCAATCGGATTACCCGGAAGATTTGCCGGGTGAAGAGGTTTCCCAATTGCCAGAGGTTATCAGCAGGGGAGGGAGTGTCATTGTAGATCCCCTGGGCAAAATAGTGGCGGGCCCACTATGGGATGAACGAGGAATAATTACAGCAGAATTGGATTTGTCGATCATAAATAAAGGTAAGATGGATTTTGATCCAGTGGGACACTATGCCCGAGATGATGTTTTTCAATTAAAAGGTCCCCTGTAGGAGGACGTATGTGTCAAAACCAACAAACGACGATTCCAGAATAGCCAACAAATTCATTCTTCTTCCAGGTTATTGACGGATACTACATTTGAGGTAAGCCATTAGGCTGATTTTTGTTTTTACTGTTGGTAATAATATCCGAGGCAAGTAATTTAAGCTTGTGAATAACCGGCATATACTTCTTGGGCTTGTTTTGATGCTAGGATTGCATCAGGGACAAAGCCAAATCCTTCAGGTAGATCATCGACAGTTTGCCAATGATTCCATCATGGGTTGGTTGGGCGATATTCAGGTGGATTTTTCCTTCAATAACCTTAATGAGCCTGTGCGGGAAAATGAGATATTTCTTTACCTCGGAGTAAATGGAAATGTTTCATACTTTACCAAAAAAGATCACTATTTCTGGAAGAATTATCTGGCTTACGGCCAGACCGGGAATTTCACTTTTGTGAGCCAGGGATATTCACATTTTCGGGTTGATCTCAATTACAGAAAGAAATTTTCTCCGGAGTTTTTTGCTCAGGTTCAATATGATATCACCCGACAAATGAGATTAAGAGCTGTGAGTGGTTTAGGCTATCGTTACGTCTTTTTTAGAAGTGAAAAAGCAGAATTGGAATATGGTCTCGCTGGTATCATAGAGCACGAGCGATGGGATTTTATCAATGAATCAGGATTTTCTGAGCGGACTTTGCCCAAACTCGCCTCATATGTCGGTATTTATCGGAATTTCACCCATGTCAAGATTTCTTATAATCAATTCTATCAGGTCGGGTACGATACAGTAGATGATGTATGGAGGAATCGTTTAAGTGGTGTCTTTGAAGTGG
This sequence comes from Cyclobacteriaceae bacterium, assembly GCA_965229785.1. GTDB lineage: Bacteria > Bacteroidota > Bacteroidia > Cytophagales > Cyclobacteriaceae > JAWPMT01. The sequence goes on along the minus strand of CBDDJS010000001.1, from coordinate 4,063,062 downwards.
ATGATGAGATCTTCAAAAACTTCCATTTGATATTGCGCTTTAATTATGATTATGATTTTAATCCGGTTATCGATGATTTAAAAAACCTTTTCTATCAGCTCAATAACGGCATTCGATATAAGTTTTAATCTTGATTGATTTTTTTGGCGCAGATTAAGGGAGATGTTCCTTAATTTGCAGCCGTGGACAGCTTCGTAGTATCTGCTCGAAAATATAGACCCCTGGGATTCGATGAGGTAGTTGGTCAATCTCATATCACGACTACCCTGAAGAACGCCATTGATAGTAATCAATTGGCGCAAGCCCTGCTTTTCTGCGGGCCTCGTGGCGTAGGAAAAACCACTTGTGCCCGTATCATGGCACGGATGGTAAATGGCTTTGAATCTGAAGGTCAGGGTGATAATGCTGGTAATTTCAATATTTACGAGCTTGATGCAGCCTCCAACAACAGCGTGGAGGACATTCGGAACCTGATTGATCAGGTACGCTACCCACCTCAGGAAGGAAAGTATAAAGTGTACATCATAGATGAGGTGCACATGTTGTCCAATCAGGCCTTCAATGCCTTTTTGAAGACGTTGGAAGAACCGCCTTCATACGCGATCTTTATCCTGGCGACGACAGAGAAGCACAAAGTAATTCCCACTATCCTGTCCAGATGCCAGATCTACGATTTCAACCGAATTGAGATCAGTGATATCGTTTATCAGTTACGGAAAATCGCCGATAAAGAAGGTGTAGAGGCGGAAGAAGATGCTTTACACCTCATTGCCCGAAAGGCCGATGGCGCATTAAGAGATGCCTTGTCAATTTTTGACTTGATTGTCACGTTTTCTTCAGATGGGAAAATCACCTATCAGCAGGCCATAAAAAACCTGCATATCCTCGATTACGACTACTATTTCCGATTAGTGGATCTCTTTTTGAAAGAAGACCTGAACGGTTCGTTGCTGCTATTCGATGAGATTTTGCGAAATGGATTCGACGGCCACAATTTCCTCGTAGGATTACAGTCTCACTTCAGAGACTTGTTGGTATGTAAGGATAAATCCACGACTGCTCTGCTGGAAGTATCAGAGAAGGTGAAAGAAAAATACACTTCACAATCTGAGGCCATCAGTTCCTCGTTTTTGTTGACAGGACTGAATCTCTTAAGTCAATGTGACTTAAATTATAAAGCCAGCAAAAATCAGCGCTTGCACATCGAATTGGCCTTGATGAAATTGTCAAGTTTGAATCGTGCCATCACATTGGCCGCTGCCGAAAAAAAAAAGGTAGCCTGATCCAATCGGCGGAACCGCCTCCACCAACATCCGAGCCCAGTCCATCAGGTAATGTATCCTCCTCAGGAGGAGCCACTACTCCTATCAGAAAATCTGCAGGAGGAGGTGATGCGGCACAAAAGGAAACACCCAGTCTATTTAAACGGCCGAAAAAAGTAAATGAAGACACAGAGGCGCAAGTCATTAAAGAAGAGCGGGTAACGGAATTCACCCAGGAAGCGTTGGAAAAGGCCTGGTCGGACTTTCGAAACCTGGAAGTGGAGCGCAGTTCTACGGAAAACGAAGTATTGAAGCGTCGTATCACCAAAACCGAAGGTTATGCCGTTGAAATACAACTGGTAAGTTCATTGGAGATCACGATTTTCGAAAGAATAGAGATAGAAGCGGTGGCCTATCTCCGATCAAAACTGGAGAATGATAAAATTTCTGTCTTAAAACGTGTAGAAGAAGTTGAATCAACGAAAAAACTCTATACCAGTAAAGACATCTTCGAATACATGGCGGAGATCAATCCGGCCATCGTTACGCTGAAAGAAAAATTAGGAATGGATTTCGAGTATTAAAACGCGAATCTCTCCTTCATTTCCTTTAATTCACTGGCAAAATCATTTTCTTCCCAACGAGGGATGTAATCGAATAGTTTAGAGGCAGGATCTACTCTCAATTCCCTCAGTTTCATGTGTTGGTTCGTAAACATAAATTCCAAACTGGGATACAGTTCTTTCAGGACATCCACAATATCCAGGATTTGCAGGTTCTTATCTACGAGGTTATATGTGCCCGAAGGGACTTCATTGATTAAAGTATGCTTAATGGATTCAACCAGATGGTTAACATGAATGAAAGCCCGACTTTGCTTCCCTGATCCGAATATTTGGACCCGGTTATTGAAGTTCGCCTCGAACATGAATTTATTGATCACAGCGTCAAAACGCATACTTCTACTGGGCCCATAGACATTGCCACCCCGAAGAATAATGGCATTTTTTTGTTCCTTGAGCCGATCCACATGTTCCTCTCCCCGAAGTTTTGAGATTCCGTAGAAAGTCCTTGGGTTGGGATGCGTATCTTCCATTGCGACATCCTTTCCTGCGCCATAGACTGTTGTACTGCTCAGATAGATGAATTTTGATATGTCACTTTCCTCGGCAGCATAGACCACTTCCGCTGTACCCCAGTGATTGACCTGTTCAAAGAAATGTGGATCTGTGTTAGAAAATGGCGTCGTTACTTTCGCCGCCAGGTGGACTACCGCATCACATGATTCGATCTCTTTTTTTAATCTTCTGGAGTCAAGAATTTCGCCTTCGATAAATTTTACTTTGGTATTCGGATAGCGTTCCCCCAGGAAAAAATTGTGGTGTCCCTTACTTAGGTTATCATAGACCAGGATCTCATCAACTTCAGCCATTTCGCTAAGCTTCCATGTCAAAACAGTGCCAATATACCCGGCACCACCGGTGATCAAAATTCTCATTTACTTACCAAATCTGTGTGCAAACCACATTCTACTTTGTTGAGGCCATACCAGCGAGCCTCGCGCTCTTGCATTTCAGGGTCCGGTTGTCGGGTACAGGGTTCGCAACCAATGCTTACAAATCCCTTCGCATCTAAAGGGTGGCGGGGCAGATTCTTTTCTTTGATGTATTTGAATATCATACGTTTGTCCCAGTCCAGCATGGGATGAAAGCGAATGGAATTGAAAGGCGCGGGTTGCTCAACTTTCATTGCTTTTCTGGTGGCACTTTGATCCGCCCGAACGCCATTGATCCAGATGTCGAAAACGCTCAGCACCGATTCCATCGGCTGCGTTTTATTCAAATAGCAACAATGATCCGGATCTGTAGTAAACATGAGCTTTCCATTCGGTTCCCGTTGCAAATATTTTGGGGTCTGAGGCTTTAGATCGATCACATTCAATCCGAACGATTCGGCTACCTGATCTCTGAAGGAAATGGTCTCAGGAAACAAATACCCTGTGTTGATGAAGTAAACGGGAATAGTCGGGTCTACTTCACTTAAAATATGAAGCATGACCAGGCTGTGTGTTTGAAAGGAAGATGTGGTAAACATGCGTTTCCCTTCCGCACGGTATCGTTGAATGCTGGACCTTATCTCTGAGACGACCATGCGGCGAAGATAAAGTAAACGCCGAAGCAACAAATAATTCTTTTTCTTTGCAGCGAATAGAATAAATCAGAACATTGTATCATCGATACGGGTTAACCTGCTCGTTATGGAATTAATTCTGGAAGTAATCCGTTGATTGATTGGAATGAAAGTTGCAGTATTCAGGAAAGAACATTTTAATGCCGCGCATCGTTTGCATAATCCAGGTTGGGATGAGCAGAAGAATGAAGAGGTGTTCGGGAAATGTAATAATCCTAACTGGCATGGTCACAACTATGAACTGATTGTCAGATTAGTAGGAGAGCCGGATCCTGATACCGGATATGTTTACGACATGAAGTTGTTGAGCGATCTGATCAAGAAACATGTTACCGATAAGTTCGACCACCGGAATTTGAACCTTGACGTAGAAGAATTTAAGCATTTGATCCCTACTGCTGAAAACATCGCGATAGTGATCTACAACATCCTTCGCGATAAGATTGATACAGCGCTGGATTTGAAAATAACCCTCTATGAAACAGAAAGAAACTTTGTTGAATACCCCATCTGATCACGAAAATGAAGACCTGGAATTTGATCACTTCTCCAGTTCTGATGAGACACCTCTGAGGGAAGATGCGTTCGTGATGGACGATGACCTGAAGATAGAACTCATTGAAAAGCATTTTCGGGAGATCATGCACATCATGGGGCTCGACCTGGATGATGATAGCCTGAGTGGTACACCCAGACGCGTGGCCAAAATGTACGTGAAGGAAGTGTTTTCAGGCCTCAATCCTGCGAACAAACCAGAACCAAAGCTCTTTGAAAATAAATATCAGTATGATCAAATGCTGGTGGAGAAGGACATAACTTTTTATTCGCATTGTGAACATCATTTTGTGCCGATTTATGGCAAAGCCCATGTTGCTTATTTCTCGAGTGGAAAAGTAATTGGGTTGTCAAAAATCAACCGAATCGTTCAGTACTTCAGTAAAAGGCCACAAGTACAGGAGCGATTAACCGTACAAATTGCGAACGAGTTGAAAAAAATTTTACAAACAGAAGATGTTGCAGTAGTGATGGATGCCGCACACATGTGTGTGTCTTCTCGTGGTGTCAATGATACGAACAGTCGAACTGGAACTGCTCATTTTAGTGGCAAATTCAAAGATCAGGACATCAAAAACGAATTCTTGAATTACGTAAACAGCAGAGCTGAAATTTGATTACTGAGGATCTATTGATATTTTCTCCTAAGGGCATTTACTGCCCTCGGGCAGACGTTTTCATAGATCCAACTCATCCCGTAGATAAAGCCATAATTACTCACGCGCATTCGGACCATGCGCGTTGGGGCCATAAGTTTTACATCGCTCAGCGTCAGAACAAGGAGATTCTGAGATTGCGATTGGGAAAAGATATCAACCTTACCCTCAAAGAATTTGGCGAATCATTTACCATCAACGGCGTAAGATTTTCTTTCCATCCGGCAGGACATATCTGGGGTAGTGCGCAGGTTCGGGTAGAATATAAAGGTGAAGTTTGGGTAGCTTCCGGAGATTACAAAACGGAATCGGATCACTTTTCGCCTGATTTTGAGCCAGTCCGATGCCACACCTTTATTACAGAATCCACTTTCGCTTTGCCCGTTTTCCAGTGGAAACCACAGGCACAGACGATGGAAGAGATCAATCTATGGTGGGCAGACAATGCACGTGAAGGAAAAACTTCTATTATATGTGCCTATGCCCTGGGCAAAGCACAAAGGGTCATTACTAGTATTAATCGTGAAATAGGACCAATCTTCGTTCATGGGGCGGTTTGGAATGTTCACGAGGCGCTCAATCTAGACGGTGCCAACTTACCATCAGTGACCTATGTCACCGAAGAAGCCAAACGAAGTACAGACTTTGCAGGTAGTCTGATTGTAACACCTTCCTCTGCCATGGGGACGAGTTGGATGCGCAAATTCCATCCATATGAAGTGGGGACCGTGTCTGGCTGGATGAACGTTAGAGGAATCAAAAAGCGACGCAATAGTGGCCGGGGATTTGTATTATCAGATCATGCGGATTGGGATGGACTTAATTGGGCGATCAAGGAAACGGGAGCCGAACGTGTTTGGGTTACCCATGGATACACCGAAACATATGCCCGATGGCTACGCCAACAGGGGTTGGACGCACGAAGTGTTGAATCCCTTTCCCTCAGAGAAGAAGTGGAAACCGAAGATCGTATTTGAATAATAAATTATCGGGAATTCGTGATCAATCCCCTGGTTCCTGAACTCGTATATATAAGTTAGGAGTATGCCAGAGGACTCCTTCAGATTCATATCATCTGCTTCACGTTTTTATAATTTCATCATTCCTATATCTTTGCACGACATTTTCAAAAAGGCAACCTAACGGTCGTGAAAAGAACGATATTCAAAAGTCAATTAACGAGATAAGGAACTCAAGGAAGAGAAGATTGATGGACCGTTGCAGAAATTCTAAAAACTTATGAACTACTTGATTTATTCGGTGCCAGTACTGGGACTGATTGGCTTGCTTGTCATGGTCGTGAAGGCCAAATGGGTAAATAGCCAGGATGCAGGCGATAACAAGATGGAGGAGCTTGCTACCTACATAAGAGAAGGGGCATTGGCCTTCCTTTCCGCCGAGTACCGCGTGCTGGCCATTTTCGTGGTGATTGCTGGTATTTTGTTGGCCGTGGTTTCCACGATCGTAGATACAACCCACTGGTTTATTGTCGTTGCATTTGTCATCGGTGCAATATTCTCTGCATTGGCAGGAAATATTGGTATGCGAATTGCCACTGCTGCGAACGTCAGAACTACACAGGCTGCCAGAAGTAGTTTGCCTAAAGCCTTGAACGTATCGTTCTCTGGCGGAATGGTGATGGGACTGGGTGTGGCAGGTCTTGCTGTATTCGGACTGAGCATACTCTTTATTCTATTGTTTCACTGGTTCATGGGCGGAAGCTGGACTTCCAATGGCGTAAACGACATGACTGTTGTTTTGGAAGCCCTGGCCGGATTCTCATTGGGAGCTGAGTCTATTGCACTTTTTGCCCGTGTTGGTGGAGGTATTTATACAAAAGCGGCTGACGTTGGAGCTGACCTGGTAGGTAAGGTAGAAGCAGGAATTCCTGAGGATGATCCTCGTAACCCTGCAACCATCGCTGATAATGTGGGTGATAATGTAGGGGATGTTGCCGGAATGGGTGCTGACCTTTTTGGTTCTTATGTAGCGACCGTATTGGCATCTATGGTATTGGGTAACTATGTGATTCGTGACATGGGCGGATCCATTACAGATGCTTTCAATGGAATCGGACCGATTCTGTTGCCTTTGGTAATCGCCGGACTTGGGATCATTTTTTCTATTCTTGGATCGATGGTGATCAAAGTAGGCAACGATGGCGCCAAAGAGCCTGAAGTACAAGCGGCCCTGAACAAAGGAAACTGGGGATCGATCATTCTCACTGCCGTAGCTTGTTGGTTTATCATCGACTTACTTTTGCCAGCGGAAATGACCATGACCTTCTTTGGAGAAGGCGCTAAGACCATCACCTCACGTCATGTATTCTATGCTGTATTGGTAGGGCTCGCTGTAGGTGGATTGATTTCCTACATGACAGAGTATTATACAGGACTTGGTAAAAAACCTGTTTTAGATATTGTGCAGAATTCTGCTACCGGAGCTGCTACCAACATCATTGCAGGCCTTTCCACTGGTATGATTTCCACTTTTGGCCCTATTCTCCTTTTTGCAGGTGCGATCTGGGGTGCATATGCTTTAGCTGGTTTTTATGGTGTAGGAATTGCTGCCTCAGCGATGATGGCGACCACTGCGATGCAACTTGCGATTGATGCTTTTGGACCTATTGCGGATAATGCAGGTGGAATTGCCGAAATGAGTGAGCTTCCTGAAGATGTACGGGAAAAAACAGATATTCTTGATTCTGTAGGAAATACGACTGCTGCTATTGGAAAAGGATTTGCCATTGCATCTGCAGCTTTGACTGCACTTGCTCTGTTTGCAGCCTACGTTACATTCACCGGAATTGATGGGATCAATATTTTCAAAGCAGATGTATTGGCTGCCTTATTTGTTGGCGGTATGATTCCAGTGGTATTCTCAGCTTTAGCGATGAGATCGGTTGGAAAAGCGGCGATGGAAATGGTGAAAGAAGTAAGACGTCAGTTCAAAGAGATTCCTGGTATCATGGAAGGAACTGGCAAGCCTGAATATGGTAAATGTGTCGACATTTCCACACAGGCAGCACTGAAAGAAATGATGTTGCCGGGAGCAATCACCATTATCTCTCCCATTATCATTGGTTTTGCGATGGGGCCAGAAGCACTTGGAAGTTATATGGCGGGTGTGGCCGTATCCGGTGTACTTTGGGCGATCTTCCAAAACAACGCCGGTGGTGCCTGGGACAATGCGAAGAAAAGTTTCGAAGCAGGTGTGATGATCGATGGAGAGATGACCTACAAAGGATCTGATGCTCATAAGGCAGCAGTTACTGGAGATACGGTGGGTGATCCATTCAAAGACACCTCTGGACCTTCCATGAATATTTTGATCAAATTGACTTGTTTGGTGGGACTGGTGATCGCTCCGATCCTTGGAGAGATCTATGGTAATGGCCATCATGCTCAAAATGAAGATGAGATCACCGTCACCGTAGCCATGAATGACGAAGGCATGTCAGAATCATTTACCTCCAAAGAGGTCAAAGTAGAAATGACTGCCACGGAAGGAAATAATTATGAAGCGACCGTGATCACTAAAACGGTGGAAAACGGGGAAGAAAAAACGGCTACCACAGTGCTAACCGGAACTAAGGAAGAAATTGATGCCAAACTTGATGAAATAAGGTAACGACCTCATTCATAGAGTTGTACAGAAAGCCCCGGGTCAATTGGCCTGGGGCTTTTTTTTGGTATCTGGAGCAATATCTGGATTAAAAGAATTAAAGTGTTGTGTAGGTTGCAAATTCCCTATTTTATTCTCATCCAGGGTGTGATAATATGACCAAAACATAACATTATCTCAATATTTAGGTCTTCCAGATATGTTATAAGTTGTTAAACCGATATATATTTGGTGCGAGTAATTGTTCGATTTAGGTTTTGCGTTGCCTGAATTGTTGCTCACCAATGTGTTAAAAGTTTTACTAATCAAATGTGTTTTTATGAAGAGAAAACTACTATTTAGTTTGCTGTTCTCTTTTTGTGCGATCGCGTCAGTTTTCGCGCAGGAAAGAACAGTAAGCGGAGCAATCACATCCGCTGAGGATGGGGGGCCTATCCCCGGAGTAAACGTGGTACTGAAAGGTACAACGACTGGTACTACCTCAGATTTGGATGGTAATTATCGTCTCACCGTGCCTGCTGAAGGCGGGGTGCTTATCTACTCTTTTATCGGTTTAGTTTCTCAAGAAGTTGAGATTGGATCACGATCAGTAATTGATGTGGCCATGACTTCTGATGTTCAGGAGCTTGAAACTGTAGTTGTAACTGCACTGGGTATCGAAAGAGAAGCCAGAAGCATCGGTTACGCGATTTCAGGAATCCAAAGCGATGAACTGGTAAAAGCGAGAGAAACGAATATCGTAAATGCGCTTCAGGGTAAAGTCACTGGAGTTCAGATTGGAAGATCTTCAGGTAACCTTGGTGGTTCTGCCAAAATCGTTATTAGAGGAGTTTCGTCTCTTACAGGTAGAAATACACCACTTTGGGTAGTTGATGGGGTGCCGATTTCGGATGCTCAGGATGCTACAGGAAGTAGAATTGCCGGTGCAAGAGATTTCGGTAACAACGCCGGTCTGTTGAACCCTGATGACATTGAGTCTATCAACGTATTGAAAGGTGGCGCGGCTGCTGCGTTGTACGGTTCAAGAGCAGCAGGTGGTGTTATCGTTGTAACTACTAAAAAAGGTAAAAAGTCTAAATCTGGTTCTCCAAGTGTTGTATTCAATACTTCTTTCAGAGCGGATGAGCTTTTCACTGTTCCAGATTACCAAAATCAATATTCTAACGGATTTTTAGGTAAGTACGATTCTTCGACGTTTACTTCTTCTTGGGGTGAGCCTTTCCAGAATCAAGTTCGATGGAACAATATCTTGGGTGTTAACGAAGCATTGACTTCTCAGGATGAGAATTATAAAGATTTCTTCCACACAGGTACTACTGTAATCAACAACCTGTCAATTTCTGACGCGAGCGACAGAGGCGATTACAGATTGAGTATTACTTCTTTGAATCAGGAAGGAATTCTACCAGGAGCCAACCTGGACAGATTGACAACAAATCTTAACGCAGGGTTCAGACATTCGGAAAACTTGAGCTCAAGATTTAATGTTCAATTCATTCGTTCGAATAACCGGGGTACTGGTGTTCAGGGAGCTAACAACCCGAACATTGTAGGTCTGAATGTTTTCGGCCGATCCATTGATTTCAAAGATTTCCATGATTACGCTGACGCTAATGGAAATCAAATCGGTATTATCGAGCAGTCTACTAACAACCCATTCTGGACTAGAAGACAGAACAGAAGTGATCAAAGCCTGGCGAGATTTTTAGGTAACTACTCTATTGATTTTACGCCAATCGAGAACCTTACTATCAAGGGACGAGTGGGTTATGACTACATCCAGGATAACCGATTCATTTCTAACGCAAAAGGAACACTTGGACGAGTTAATGGAGACTTCACCGTTGATAACATCAACCGTCGACAGTTGACCATCGATGGTATCATTAACTACAACATTCCTGTTAATGAGGACATTAACGTAAATGTTCTTGCGGGTACGCAATACAACGAGCGAATTTTCATTAGCGAAACAAATGCCGCTACTGATTTGACTATTGCTGGATTGTTTGCTCCTGCCAACGCGGCAGTTAACGCTCCTACAAGAGGGTTCAGTGAAGTAAGATTATATGGTGTTTTCGGAGAAGCTCAGTTCACTTACAAGAACTGGTTAACTGTAACCGCTACAGCACGTAATGACTGGTCTTCAACACTTCCGTTGACGAATAACTCTTATTTCTACCCATCGATCAGTACTGCTTTTGTATTCACCGATGCATTTGGAATTGCTAACAACATCCTTTCATACGGTAAGATCAGAGCAAGTTGGGCGCAAATCGGTAATGACGCAGCAGCGTATCAGGCTGACTTTAGATTCTTCCCATCTGTCCAGGCAAATGGTCAGTACGGATTGAACCTGAACTTCCCTTATAATGGACAGTTGGCTTTTGCTAAAACCAACCGAATTCCTAACGCTGCCTTGAGACCTGAGGAAAAAACAGGTTGGGAAGTTGGAACTGAATTAGGGTTCTTCGACGGAAAAGTTGGAATTGATGCGACATACTTCAGTTCTTCTACCATTGATCAGTTCTTCGGTGCGGCAGTATCTCCTAGTACTGGTTTCTCTACTGCAGCGATCAACTCTGGAGAGGTAACTAACAAAGGAGTTGAATTGTCTTTGAACGTTGATATCCTTGATGCTGGTGATTTCTCATGGAGAACTACTGTAAACTTCAGTGCGGTTGAATCTAAAGTAGTTTCATTGACCGATGGTCTTGATCGATTTGTGATTGCCAGTGCATTCAACAGCTTGCAAGTAGTAGCCATCCCAGGTAAAGAATTCCAGCTTTCTGGTATTCCTTTCTTGCGTGATAGCGTTTCCGGACGACCAGTTGTCAACGAACTGACAGGTCAGAGAGTTGCTGGCGATGCTAAGGAATTTGGCAGTGTAATGCCTGAATTCATCATGGGTTGGAATAACAACTTCAGCTGGAAAGGTATCAACCTTGGTTTCACGATCGACTATTCTCACGGTGGAAAATTCCGTTCTGCAACTGTAAACGGTTTGTGGACTGGTGGTTTGACCGAAGAGACCTTAGCTAACAGAGAAGGAACGTTCATCGATAGAGAAGCCGTAATCGATAACGGTGACGGAACATTCAGAGACAATGATGTTCCTGTAAGATCTACACAGAGCTACTGGCAGAGCCTTGACGATAATAGTATTTCTGAAGCGACTATTTTCGATGCGACTTACATCAAGTTGAGAGAGGTACTTGTGTCTTACAGCTTGCCTTCTTCTTTATTCGCCAATTCACCGATCAAAGGTGTTCAAATTGGATTTGAAGCCAGAAACCTGGCGCTACTTTATTCTAAAGTGCCACATATCGATCCTGAAGCAAACTTATTTGGTTCTGGAGCAGATGGTTTCGGTGTTGAGAGAAACGTTACTCCTTCTACGAGAAGTTTTGGTGGAAACCTACGTCTCACATTCTAATTCGAATAAAAGATGAAAAAAATATCAATATATTTTGTCGCGGCAATGATCCTTTTCGGATCGTTTAGCTGCGAAGAGAAATTGGACATAAATACTGATCCGCTTGCAGCGACAGAAGCAGATGCACGGACGGTAATTCCATTTGTACTTGCTGCCTATGAAGCGAGAAAGCAAACGGAGCTTGGAACGAGAATCATGGATGTTTCTCAACACTTCTCTGCTTGTTTTAACTCTCCCAGAGCGGGTACCACAACAAGTTTCTTGACAGGTAATACCTGGTTCATGTACTATAACTTGATGCTGGGTAACCTGATTTTGTTGGAGCAAGATGCAAGAGCAGCCGGAGAGATCCGAAACAGCGTAACTGCATTTGCAGTGATTTTGAAAGCTTTGGCTTTCTACGAATTGACGGTGATTTATGAGGATATTCCTTTCACGGAAGCGTTGGATGGACAGCAATTCTCTTCTCCTCAGTTTGATACGCAGGAGACTGTACTGAAAGGTACCGTTGATATGCTGGATGAAGCAGTTGCATTGATTGGAGCTATCCCTGCTGATGGTTTCCAAATTGGAACTGAGGATTTCATTTACAGTGGTGACATGGCACTTTGGGAAAGATTTGCAAACTCTTTGCAGTTGAGAATCTTGATGATCATCAGAAATTTCGATTCTGGTTATGCTTTGCCGAGAATTAATGATGTGCTTTCAAGACCGTTGATCACAGACTTGTCTCATGTTGCAAGCTTCCCATTCTTCGATACTCCTGGTAATCAGAATGCATTTGCGGATTTGAATAATACTTTCTTTGGTACTCCTAGTAATGAAGTGGTGGGTGTTTATGCTCCCTCTCCAGTACTGAGAAATCTGTTAGTAGACAATAACGATCCTCGAACAGACATCTTCCTGACTGACATCAACGGTGGGGATGATTATGACAATCCACCAATGGGAAGCTTCTCATTTGGTGCATTCGGGGCAGTAATTTCTGATGACATGTGCCGATACACTTTGCCAGCAGTATGGTACACTCCAGCTGAGGTCAACTTGTATCGTGCAGAGTTGGCGCTTGATGGTGACGTTGCCGGTGATGTGGATGCCTTGACACAAGCGGGTGTTCGACAAGCATTGGAATATTACGGTGGAGCGATTGATGGTGCGACTGCTACCATCCCTACCGCCGATATCGATGCTTTCGTGGCAACATTTACTGGTGTTACCATGAATCAGATCTACGAGCAACAATACCTTGAAACGTTCATGCGTCCTGTTGTTGCATGGAATACCGTAAGGAGAAACCGATGGCCAGCAATGGATGCGGTACCAGGTGCTACCATTAATGGTATCCTGGAAAGGTTCACCTATGCGCCGGCAGAAATTTCTGCTAACGCAAATATTCCTGCCGCGAAAGTGGACAATGCTGTGAATATGGTTGCATTCCCAGAATAGACGTAATAAGAATTTAAGATGAAAAATTTAATTTATATCGTAATAGCTGCATGTGTACTGGTTGCATGTGATGGCTTTGATTTGGATGACAATGACATTGGGAACCTTGAGGCTTTGCCGGAGTATATCGCTTTTGATGCTCCTGGTGTTGAAGCTGTAAGACCTGATGATGCTGTATGTGAAGCTTCAAATAACAGCGATTGCTCAAGTACTGATCCTGTTTTACACTTGATCGTTGAGGCTCCTATTGGTACTTTGGAAGACATCACTGTAACTTATGAATTCAGTGGTGATGCTGTATTTGGTGTTGACTTCAACGTTGATGGTGCTACTGCACAAGGTGGAACCACGACGATCACGCACAACATCAATCAGGCAGGAACTGAAGTAACTGGTGGTGTGGCCTTCACAGATCGAGGTACCATTCCAGTTGAATTACTTACTGATGGCGCTGTTGATGGTGATAAGCAACTTATCGTTACTATTACCGGAGCAACACGTGGTTCTGAAACCCTTGCTATCGGAAGAGGTGGATTAGATATGTTGCGTGTAGCAACTGTAAATATTGCGGACGTAGATTAATCTGCATCCGTTCACGTTATGAAAAAAAGCACTTGCATATTTGTGAGTGCTTTTTTTATTTATGTCTATTAAGAAACTCAATAATTAAAGAATGAAATCATTAAGATCTTACCTGGCAATGGCCGCAATGGTCGTTTCCGCCGTGGCTTTTGGGCAAATTAGTAACGATGCATCCCTGAAAATCAAGAATTCAGGAACATTGGCCTATCTGGACACCTATGCTCCCAATCCTGAGATTGAAGGCGATTACTTATATTTTGGAGAATCAAAAAGTGCTGTGATCTACCTGCGAGAGGGTACTGGAACTTATAAAATTGAAAATGCGAATATAGACCTCATCAATCAGGCAGTGGTAGTGGACATCAAGGACAATTTGTACTCGATAAACTACTCGAAAATTGATTCTGCGGTATTCGAAGATATCCGTGTAATGGATTACAAACTGAAATCGTCTGCTACTCCCGAAAGTGCAATGGCGATCGTGTTAAAAGAAGACAAAACGATTCTATACAAAACAGTAACAATTCAGTTGATCAAACCGAATTACAATGAGGCTTTGGATACGGGCAGTAGAAATTACACCCTGCGACAAAAAGTAAAGTACTTCCTTGATTTAAAGGAGAAGGGGGTGCTGGACCTTTCAAAGAAACTAAAGTCTTTCAAAGGGACAAGCTATTATGACCAAGTGAAAAAGTTCGTAAAAAATTCAGGCACGGATTTTACTGCTGATCAGGATATGATGAAGTTAGCGGACTTTATCAATTCAATAATTTAATGAAACCGGATGGCGAGGCATCCATTTATTAGTCAGATGCCGTATAGGTATCGAATGTGTAATTAGAGTTATCGTATGGAAATGAGAAGGAGTAGACTGATTTTGGCTATTACATTGTTGGCTGTTTTTGCGTTTACGTCAATTTGGGTAGCAAAAAACAGGAAAGTAGAACCTGAAATAGTCAAGGTGAAGTCAAAAATTGAGGGAGTCAGGCACATTCACCAGATGATAAAGACCAAAACTGGCGAGGAAGAAATTGGTTACCCGGATGAATACCTGTCGCTTGCACTAGCTAAGAATTTCGAGAGGTCAAAGAATCAGGCAAGAACGTCCAATGATATTCCCTGGGTAGAAAGAGGACCTGGAAACATCGGAGGACGTACCCGTACGCTACTGGTAGATGCTGCTGATGCCACAGGAAATACTTGGGTGATTGGTACTGCTGGTGGGGGTATTTGGCGAACTACGGACCAGGGTGATAACTGGACCAATGTTTCTCCCACCATTCCTAATTTGAGTGTCGTTACTATCGCACAATCTCCAAGCAATCCAAGCATCGTTTATGCCGGGACAGGTGAAGGAGGATTAGGAGGTAATTATGTCAACGGATATGGAATATTAAAGTCGTTGGATGGTGGACTGACCTGGGCATTACTTTCTTCGACATCTGGAGAAAATGCAGGTAACTTTTTAAACACCAATAGAATCATTGTTCACCCCGATAATGCTAACCTGGTCTATGCGGGAACGTCTAATGGCATTGGACAGGCCTTCACGGCTAGTGTAATGAAGAGTGAAGACGGAGGATTATCCTGGACGGAAATACTAGATGCCAACGCCAGGGTACAACAACTGGCATTCGATCCGGATGATTCAAATACGATTTATGCGTCGTTGATCGTTCGGGGCTTGTTGAAAAGTACGGACGGTGGTGAAACATGGAAAACCACGCCTCTGGCCACCATTGTCGCTGCAAGTGGCGGGTCTATTGAACGGACTGAATTTGCTATTTCGCCCAGCAATCCTAACAAGATCTATGCTTCGGTTTCATATGTGGCCAGAAGCGGTTCAGGACTCTATTGGTCCACTGATAAGGGGGAGTCCTGGAAAGAAATCAGAGATCCCAGCGAAGAAGGTACTGATTTTCTGGTCCAGGGTGAATATGACAACTGTATTGTAGTGGATCCGGAGAATGAGAATCGGGTTTTCTGGGGAGGTGTCACTTTGTGGACGGGACTGGTCGATCCAAATGCAATAGGAGAGTCAACAAGAGATTTCGCCGGTGTTGATCAGGAAGGAACAGAATCATTTCTGGATTTTGTGACATTCAATAACGGAACGCACTTCAATAATAGTTTTCTGATCAATAACTCAAGAATTACCCCTAATCTGGAGGTAAGATTTGGAGGCTTGTCCCAGAAAGCACATCGATTTTTTGTTCCCGAGGGCAGAACATCAGGCGTTCCGGATAATGAGTATGAATACCAGGATTACATAGACGTACCCTTCGAAGTTTGGGATACTGATGCAAACCAGCAATTAATGGTGTCTTTTAGAGATCAGTCCAGGGATGGTGCGTTTAATTTGAACCCGAGAGAGCAGGATGATGATGAAAGCATGAATCGAGAATACCTGTTTATTCATAATCGTCCGTATGATTCGGAAAACCCCGACCCGGAACTTACCGTGAACGGAGGTCAGGAAATAGATCAGTTGATATTTATTTGGCCAACATTGGCGGACGGTGCTACCTGGGATGCTGAAAACCTACCGGAATCTATTCTGCGAATCAAGTTTAACGAGATTGAATTTCAGGGAGGAGTCATTAATCAATTAGGAGGGAATAACTCCATTCATGTAGATCATCATTTCTTGACTTTTGCGGGGAATCGCTTGATATCTGTGAACGATGGAGGTGTTGGATTTAGTACGAATAATGGCCTTTCCTTCACGGAAAAAGAACTGGGCCTTGTAACTACACAATACTATGGTGCCGACAAGAAACCAGGTGAAGCCATTTATATAGGAGGAACGCAGGATAACGATGTTCACCTTTCCGGTTCAAACCCTGATGCGGCTTCTATTTGGGACGATAATGCATTCACGCAGTTTTTTGCAGATGGTTTTGAAGTAGTATGGAATAGAGACGGTCAGCGCATCCTCGCCACCAATCAGAATAACTTCATATTCAGATCAGAAGATGCCGGTGCCACCTGGGAAGAAGCCACTACCGGGATTTCGGATTCCGATCTTTTTGGAGGCGATCCGGACACTCCCTTTTTTACCAAGGTAGCCTATTCCAAATTAGGAGATGATCGGGCTTATGCCGTTAGTGATAATGGTGTCTGGTTTACCGAGAATTTTGGTGTACGATGGAGAGTTTCTCTCATTCCAACACAGTTTGATGGTTTTATGGACGTAGAAGTTTCAGATGTGGATGTCAATGTCGTTTGGGCTGGTGGCGCCATGGATGAAAATAGAAAATTGCATGTTTCTACTGATGCAGGAGAATCATTCAATGCGGTCAATGTATACGCAGCGTTTCCTGATAAAGGAAACATAACCACCATTGTTCCTGATCCCAATGACAGGGAAACCGCGTACGTACTGTTTTCGCAAGCTGCAGAGCCTAAGATCATCAAGACTACAGACATGGGACAGACCTGGACAGATATTTCAGGGTTTGTCGATGGTGAGTCTACCGCAGGATTCCCCGATGTAGGCACTTTCAGTCTATTAGTATTCCCTGATCCTGATCGAATTTGGGCCGGTACGGAAATAGGAGTTTTCGAGACCCTTGATGGCGGTGCTTCCTGGAATATTCTACCCAATGATTTCCCTGCGGTGGCTGTATGGGATATGAAAGTAGTCGATGGAGAAGTCGTAATGGCCACACATGGACGAGGTATTTGGACGGCTGACCTGGGAATTGATTATCCGAATCAGGAACTTCAATTGGTATTGAATACCGATACTCCTTTGGAGCGTGATCCGATGATTTATCCGAATCCCTCTCGAGGGGAATTTAGTGTGATCAATGAGGGGGAGCCGATTGATCGATTGGAAATATGGTCATTGGAAGGGAAACTCATACAGACCTTCACCGAACCGCAATCCACTTATTCACTTAATAACAAAGGTTTATTTGTCACGCGCATCCATAGAAAAGGAGAAATTATCACAGGTAAACTTCTGATAGATTAGTGTTGAGATAAAAATGAATAGATCTTAAGAAAGGGGCTTTTGAGCCCCTTTTTTCTTTTTTGGATTTCAAAAGCTAATTTTCTTCTCAGAAGAAGAAGGCTATGTTCAAAACGATACTCGGCAAGATTGCTTGTTTATTATGGATGTTTGGTTTTGTATTTATCTCGGAAATACAATCACAACATCATTCAATTGCTCGGGAGTGGAATGAGATCTTGCTAAATGCGATCCGAAATGACTTTGCAAGACCTACGGTCCATGCACGGAATCTGTTTCATTCTTCTGTGGTCATGTATGATTCGTGGGCTTTTTTTCAGCAAGGTCGACCTACTTATTTTCTGGGTAAATCTATCAAAGGGTTTGAGGTAAATATGCCTGAATCACCTACGGCGAATGAGGATACGGAAGCTATACGAGAAGTCATGAGTGTGGCCATGTATAGGTTGCTCGAATACCGGTTCAGAAACTCGCCGGCTTATCCAGAATTGATCAGGACCATGCGTGATCAAATGACCGTTTGGGGTTATGATGATTATTTTTTGAATCCACCTAATGACTTACAGGTTTTAGGAGAATATTTGGGCAATACCATGGTTGAGTTTGGGTTGCAAGATGGTTCCAATGAAGAAATTGACTATCGAAACCGCTTTTATAGGACCGTCAATGAGTCGATGAACCCTGATGAACCCGGAAATCCATCACTTGAAGATCCTGACCGATGGCAACCATTGGCACTGGGAACTTTTATAGACCAGGCGGGAAATCCAATCACAACGGATGTAGAGTTTTTAAGTCCGGAATGGGGGAGTGTCGTTCCTTTTGCGCTTTCCGAGGAGCATAGGACCCAACATTTCCGAGATCAGGATATGTGGGTCTACCATGACCCTGGGCCGCCTCCTTTTTTCACGGATGAGGACAACAGCTTATACAAATGGGGCTTTGAGTTGGTAGCCATATGGGGGTCTCATCTTGATCCTGTAGATGAGGTCATGTGGGACATTTCTCCCGCGACCATCGGGAATATTGCTTCGTTACCAGAATCCTTTGAGGATATGATCGATTTCTATAACCTCCTGGAGGGCGGTGATGCCAGTGTGGGGTGGGAGGTCAATCCCATTACCGGAACACCCTATGAACCGCAATGGGTTCCAAGGGCGGATTACGCAAGGGTTCTGGCAGAGTTTTGGGCCGACGGACCCGATTCCGAGACCCCTCCCGGACATTGGTTTACCATATTGAATTACGTTAATGATCACCCTCTCTTTGAAAAGCGGTATAAAGGCGAAGGAGAGACCCTGGACGACCTGGAATGGGATGTGAAAGCTTACTTCATTCTGGGCGGTGCCATGCATGATGCCGCCATTGCTGCATGGAGCATTAAGGGCTGGTATGATTACATTCGGCCGATTTCTGCCATTCGATACCTGGCAGATCAAGGGCAGAGCTCAGATCCGGAGGGAGTGTCCTATGATCCCAATGGCATACGGTTGTATGAAGGTTTAATCGAATTGGTTAAATCGGATGATCCGTTAGCTGGTGAGAATGATGAGCACGTAGGGAAAATTAAATTGTATACCTGGCGTGGGCCTGATTACATTGATGTACCTGAAACGGATGTCGCTGGTGTAGGCTGGATCCTGGCGGAAAATTGGTGGCCCTACCAACGACCTACTTTCGTAACCCCTCCTTTTGCAGGGTATGTCTCAGGTCATTCAACCTTCTCCAGGGCAGCTGCGGAAGTGTTGACTTTGCTGACAGGTGACGAATTTTTCCCAGGGGGACTGGGAGAGTTTGTAGCTAAGCAGAATGAGTTCCTTGTATTCGAAGAAGGACCCAGTCAGGATATCGTTTTACAATGGGCTACCTATCGGGATGCTTCCGATCAGACCAGTCTTTCAAGGATTTGGGGCGGTATTCATCCTCCTGCAGATGATATTCCAGGTAGGTTGATAGGTATTAAAGTAGGAATAGATGCTTTTCATTATGCGGAAGAAGTTTTCGAGAATGTTTCTGTGCTCTCCTTGAGTAGCAAGGATCAGGAATTGAGTGTATTTCCTAATCCGGCTCTTAATGATGCCATTTCCATTAAGGTTGGCTTTGGATTTAATGAGATCAATCTCAGATTGGTTGATTTACAAGGAAGGATAAAACATGAGGAAATGACTCAATCTAATCAACAACAAGAAATAAGCCTTAAGATGCCTGAAGTCAAACCGGGTTTGTATCTGCTGCTATTGGAGATTGATGGAAATACCTTTACAAGAAGGATTCGGATTGGTCAATAGAGGTGGATACTCAACTTTAAAGGACTAATTTTGCGGTTTATTTTCAATCGATTCGAAAAATGAGTTCTGTCTCCGAAATCAAATTCCAGGTTCACCTGGATGATCAGAGTATCCCCGATAAAATCGAATGGGACGCGGATCATAAAGATACTCCAGGCTGGAGTGAAACAAAATCCATTTCTATCTCACTGTGGGATCATATCAGCAAGAATTCGTTACGAATGGACCTGTGGTCGAAGGAGATGCCTGTAGACGAAATGAAGCGGTTTTATGTGGATTGTGTAGGTGGTCTTGCCCAGAGTATACTAAATGCCACAGGAGATGAATATATGGCTAAAGAATTGAATGAGGTATGTGATCGACTTGTTGAACACGTTCGAAAAGAATTTGGCTAAGTTCCTTTTTGACTAAATCAGGGCACGATTCCGCCTTGGTTTGCTATTTTTAAGAAAATGGGACATGACTACAAATATTTTAAGAGGCTAAGGACCCGCCTTTTTGTTGTAGTATTCGGGACAGATACACCAGCAGGTAAGCTATTTGATATTGTACTCCTGTGGGCGATTGTACTGAGCATCGTACAGGTGATGCTCGAAAGTGTTCCGTCTATTAATGCGCGATTTGGTAACATCTTTGAAGTGGCGGAATGGGCATTTACGATTCTGTTCACCGTAGAATACACACTCCGTTTATTCATAGAACGTAAGCCCTCAAGATACGCGTTAAGCTTTTACGGCATCATCGATTTTCTGGCATTATTGCCTACCTATTTGACCTTGTTCCTGGCAGGCGGAAGTTATCTTGTAGTGATAAGGGCCATTCGTTTACTCAGGGTTTTCAGGATACTGAAGCTTTCGAGGTACATGGGGGAAGCTAATGTGATTACCAGTGCTCTTGCAGCGAGTCGTTATAAGATCATGGTATTCCTCGGCGCAGTATTCACCCTGGCGATCATTACCGGTACCTTAATGTACCTGATCGAAGGGGGAGAGAATGGGTTTACGAGCATCCCCAGAAGTATTTATTGGGCGATTGTAACCATCACAACAGTAGGGTATGGGGATATTGCCCCGCAAACGGTCATCGGGCAATTTCTGGCTTCTTTTATCATGTTGATGGGATATGCCATCATCGCGGTTCCTACCGGAATCGTAACTGCCGAAATGACCGCTGCCACTATGGTTGAAAAAACTTCGAAACAGACGGTCCAGATCTGCCCGAATATTGCGTGTGATATGATCACCACGGACATGGATGCGAACTATTGCAAAAGATGTGGAGAGAAATTCAGAAAAGATGGTGAGGTCCATAGACATGACTGACCTCTGCCTTCTTTTACGATAATCTTGTGTGATCTATATTCCTTCTTTAGCCACTTTTACATGCATTTCATTGACTTTCATCAATGCTGCTGAACCATACCATGGATGTAGCTCCAACGTAAGACTGCCTGCCTTGATTGCTGGATCAGAATTAGCTATTTCCTCAGCTTCTTCCAGTGATTCCACGGCAAAAATATAGATCCCGCGAATGTCTGTATCATCCATGAATGGGCCTGCCAGGACTAGTTTTCCTTCTTCCGCCAATCGGGTAATGTTATCGAGATGCGCCCTTTGTAACTGATCTGCTTCTTCTTTTGGAAGATCCCGATTGGGACCTTTCTTCAGGTAGGCGAATACATATTGTCGCATGCCATATTGATCTGCTCCTACTTTAGCGGCAAGTTCAGGATCATAACCAGAAGTTTCAGCAGTGTCTCGAGCTGGCGTTCCGGAGGTTACTTCATTTGACGGTGAACCACACGAAAAAACAATTATTAAAACAGTAAGGTGAAAAAGGTACTTCATGTCTTTTGTCTCTAAATGGTATAACCTCCGTCAGCTGAGTACACTCCTCCGGTAAGAAATCCGGATGCATCCGTAGCCAGTAATAAGGCCAATCCGGCGATATCAATGGGTTGAGCTACATCGGGTAAGGCTTGCTTAGCCATGATATGTTTCAGAATATGCTCATTGGAGGTCAGGGCTTCACTGAATTTTGTTTCAACCAGTCCCGGACAAATGACATTGGAACGAACACCGGATTTACCCCATTCACGGGCCTGAACTTTCGTTAGGGCGATCAAGGCGGATTTACTTACACTGTATAATCCAAGCCCCTGACCAGGAGTGATCCCCTCAATACTACTGATATTGATGATAGATCCTTTTACTTCTTTCAGGTGTGGGAGCGCGGCATTACACAATGTCCATGGGCCTTTCACATTTACGTCCACGATTTTGTCAAAAGCGCCTGGATCTGCTTCTTCCAAACCGCCAAATACAGGATTGGTGGCAGCATTGTTCACGATCACATCAATGGAACCAAAGGCCTTTACCGTTTCATCAACCAGCCTGGGAATGGCATCAAAATCTCCCATATGACAGGCGACGCCTTTTGCCTGAATGCCCTGTTTAGTTAATTCATTCGCTACTTCGTCGCAGGCTTCCTGTTTCCTGCTGGAGATCACCACATTCGCCCCCTGTTGCCCAAAAGCTTCTGCAATGGCCAGGCCAATTCCCTTACTGGCACCTGTCACAATGGCCGTTCGGCCAGAGAGATCAAATCGTTCAATAATTCCCATGCAATTCAATTAAGTCGTTCTCCGAAATTATTCATTATTCGGTAAACCCGTAGAAACTCGATCATTTTACTAATAAAAGATCATTAAATACCATTCATCTTCAAGCCGGGCAGGTCCATCGAATAATATCAAGTACAAGCATTTAAGTCGTATAACTTAGGGTTCATTCAAACATACGCCATGAGAGTACGCTTTTCCATCATACTACTTGTTCCCTGGTTATTCATCGCCTGCCAAAGCAATGAACCGTCCGGACAGTTGGTAGTGGAAGGTATCATAACTGCAGGCGAACCCGTTAAGGACATCAGTGTGCGATTGGTAGATGGAAAGGAACCAGAAGATGCCAAACCCGTTTCCAATGCGGAGGTAAGGTTGTTATCCCATGGCATAACTTATATCCTCAATGAACATACTGACAAACCTGGATACTATGCCTATTTGGGTGATGACCTGGAAATCATATCCGGACAAGAGTACATGTTATGGGTTCAGCATGAAAACGCGGTAGCGACAATTTCTACGGTCATAAAAGCCGATTCAAAGGTCAAAGATGAGAATGAAAATGGCCTGGGGTATCCTGTTGCCAGGAATTGATCCCTTTCTCACTCACTTCTCAACACTTTTACCGGGTTAATGTTCGCGATTTTTAGGGCCTGATAACTCACCGTGATCAAAACCAGCATGCCTGTAAGCAAGCCGGCAATGACGAAGGAAAGCGCTCCAATGTTGACGTGATAGGCAAAACCGGACAACCATTCATTCAGGGCCAATGTGGCGATGGGGATACCGATCACAAAAGCAATACTGATCAAAATGATGAAATCCTTAGAAAAGACGGCAATAATATGAGGTAGGGAAGCACCTAACACTTTTCGTATGCCCATTTCTTTACTCCGCTGATTCACAATGTAGGTGGCAAGTCCGAATAACCCGGTACAAGACATGATGATTGCGATATAGGTAAAGATATTGAACATGGTCGCGGTATTGTTATCGGATTCATATTGCTGTTGCAGGTCTTGATCCAAAAAGGTATAATTGAAATTGGATTGAGACATGTCTAGCCATTGCTCCTCAATGGATCGAATGGATTCCAGGGTGTTTTTAGAATCGATTTTAACGATCAGGTTGGAAAGTACAGCTCCGGGAGAAGCGTTAAATATGATCATTGGCCCCACTTCCGAATGGAGAGAATAAAAATTATAGTCCTTTACAACACCAATAATACTTCTTTCCGGACCCCTTGAGCCATCGGGTGATGCCGAATAAAGTTTGTAATTAAGGCCTTCATTGAGACCCATTGCTTTTACAAATGCTTCATTTACGATCACCGCCAGAGAATCATCAAAGCGTTCCTCAAAAAAACGTCCTTCCACAAGTTCAAATCCCATGGTCTTCATATAGTTGTCATCAGAAGAGCATGTGTTGGCCCTTACGTCAGGAATTTCCGGGTTCGTACATTTGAATACGCCGCTTCCGTGAAAGGAGCCTGGTAAAAGGGATGCGGCACCAATGGAAGAGATTCCCGGAATAGCGGCCAGTTCATTTTGAAAAGACTGATAATTGTCCTGAAGGTTGAACGCCTGTTTCACTACCAACAAGTTCTCCTGATTGAAACCCAGGTTTTTATTTCTGAGATAATCCATTTGGCGAAAAGCCACGACAGATCCGGAGATCATGATGATTGAAATAAGAAACTGGATCATGATTAATGAGTTTCTTAACCAAACCCCTTTTGAGCTCGTTTTGAAGCTTCCTTTCAATACCCTGGAGGGTAAAAGGGCGGAAATACTTAACGCCGGATAAAGTCCCGAAAAAAGTCCCGTTACCACAATAAAGCCAAGTATACTGCTAATAGCCACTGGGTGTATCAGTGTAGAAAAGCTCAGGTGCGTACCTACTAATCGATTGAAGTCAGGAATGAAAAGATATAGCACGCCTAAGGCAAGAATTGAGGATAGAAAACAAACGAACACTGATTCTGTCAGGAATTGACCGATCAATACTCTCCTGAAAGACCCCAAAACTTTACGTATCCCCACTTCTTTAGCTCTTTCCGTGGACCTGGCAATGGACAGATTGATGAAGTTGATCGAGCTGATGACAAGGATGAAAAAAGCAATGGCCGTTAGGACATAAACGTACGCCTTACTGCCATTAGGCTCCACTTCCACATCCAATTGAGATTCTAAGTGGATGGAAGAGAGGGGTTGCATAAAGTACTCAAAAGCATGACCACTTTCCTGCCAGTCTGCCCCTAGAGACGAAGACAATTCTGCATTTCCGTGCTTGACTACCATGTCATCGAATTGAGCTTCCAGCTCTGCCGGGTTCGCGTTTTTCTGGAGTTTGACGTAGGAGTATACCCAGGGGTTAGTCCAGTTGTTGGTGGCAATGGCCTGATCCAGAAAGCCAAGACCGGTAATCGTTCCTAACAAGTCGAAATGAATGTGAGAATTGTCAGGAATATCCTCTATGACGCCTGTTACTTCTGCTGTCTGACCATTGAGATCGAGGGTGCGATTGAGAGCTGCATCTGTACCAAAGTATTTCATGGCCGTAGAGCGAGTAATGACCACAGAAGATTCTCCATCCAAAGCAGTGGCTGGGTTGCCATGAAGGAATGGGTGTTCGAAAACCCTGAAAAACAGGGAGTCGGCGAACAAAAACCGTTTTTCAATGAAAGTTTTATCGCTTTCTTCTATTCGAACAGGCACCTCATTTTGGAAAAACAACCGATGTAGTCGCGTGGCTTCTTCTACCTGCGGATAATCACGTTTCAGGGCGGTCGCAAGATTGATGGAAGAAGTGCCGAAATCTTTGGTCCGGGTTGGGTAAACCCGATGCAAGGCTACCCTGTAGATACGCTCACTATTGGGAAAAAACTCATCATAAGACGTTTCGAAATGAACGTATAATCCAATAAGGATCATACTTGCTATACCTACGGATAGACCGATGATGTTGATGAAAGCATAGACTTTGTTCCTGACCAGATTGCGATAGGAGATTTTGATGTGGTTAAGGGTCATCATGGTATGATTGAGCTTTTGAGATCTTCTAAGTATATGAGGTCGGATAAATCGAAAAACTTCCCACCAATAAATCAGCCGGGCGAGCCACTGTGATTTTTCAGTGTTGTCAGCGAATTGTTCTTCCAGATCACCAAGCACTTCGTCTTCCCAGTGGTCGTCACAGAACCATAGGACAAATTGTCGAGCGAGTTTTGGTGGCTGATCAGACATAAGTCAAATACTTAATTGATCCGGAGAGATCCGGTTCCACAGGGTCTGACGAAGTTTTCTGAGTTCTTCAGCTATGCGGTAACCTTTGGCCGTAAGACTGAACAGACGCTTACTACGGCCACCGCGTTTATTTGAGCTACCACCCATTTGAGACTTGAGTAACCCCTCGTTTTCCAGCCGGTAAAGGATAGTGTGGATGGTCCCGAGTGACATACGCTTCCCTGACTCCTTTTTGATTTCTTCCTTGATCGCGTAGGCATAGGCATCCGGGTACAGAGCACCTACCGATAATAAGATCAATTCTTCCTGATTGCTGATGTTTTCCATTTCCTATTTGTTTTGACGTCAGAAAACAAATAAGGTTACGAAAAGGAACGCTTCCACATAACTTGAGATCTTATGATCGTAGCTATGTTAAGCTTTGAAATGCTACATTAGAAGTGTTCAGGAAGATTTCAGGTCATACAATCCACGAACATAGTCGGATCTAAAACTCCGTGAAATAGGAATTTTTTCTTCGTTGGTTAGTATCAGATGCCTTGAACGTACTGTTTTAATAGCCACGGAATTCACAAGATAAGACCGGTGGACTCTTAAGAATCCCTGACTCCTGAGTTGCTCCTGAGCGTATTTCATCGTCATTCGCATATGCGAACGTTTTTCCTTTTCGACAATGATCACATAATTTTCATCTCCTTTGAGGTAAAGAAGTTCATTAACAGTTCCACGAAAACTTTGCTTGTCACTACCCGTCAATTCAAGTGGATGATCTCGTTTTTCTACTTCTTTTAGTTGCTTAAGCAGCCTTTTGTTCTGTCGATGGAGAATAGATATGGCAACCGGGATCGTACCGTATAATAAAGTGAAGAACTGGAATTTTAACCACGTTTCCAGATTGAGTCGAATAAACCCGAGTGCGAAGAAACTCACGGCCACTACGCTTCCTAATAAAAGCAGGTAAAAAAGGGTTTTGGCGATCTCATGGGTAATGGTCCAGGTCATGCCTTTGGAGAACTTCTGGTTGATCCGATCCATCCCTAGTTGCAGCATGACAGCAATCGTCAGAAAACCTGCTCCTAGCAGCCACATGATACCCGCTCCCAGGTTCAATTGAAAAGGATCACTGAAGGCAAATGCGATAACGAACAGCATACCCACCAGCACTTTTCTTTTGATAACACTGGCTGTGTATCTGGCAAAATGAACGGTTCTCGCAGCATAGAAGTGATCATGTGTCAATCGTCACAATTATCAGGTCGTTGGTCACAGCCCCTTTTTCGCTTCCAAATCGGGCGCTAAGGTTGCAAACCTACAATTACTATTAATAAGTATGAGAATAAACAGAAATCAAGTGATTTGTACTTTTTTGATGACTTGCCTGATCCCATGGAGTTGTTCTACGACTACTACTACCTCGGTACCAAATGATGCGAATATCGAGCAGGAAGGAAAATTTCCTGAGGAAGTCATTCGTCAGTTAGAAGAATTGTACGATGATGATCAATGGTTACGAAATACGGATCTCTACATTGATGAGTGGCTGAATGAACTTCGAGTGTCAAAAGGAGAGGACGATCCGGCTTTCAAACTGGTGTCGGAAAAACTGAAAATGGTCGAGGAAGAAGTGGAGCAATTGGACAAAAAGAACGCCGAACAATTAGAAAAAATCATTGATCAATATGGCTGGCCTGATCGCCGTGCTACTAGTCGTATGGCGAATAAGTCTACGTTTCTGATTGTTCAACACAATTTTCAAATTCAGGAGAAGTATTTGCCAATGATGCTTGAGTCGGCAAAAAGGGGAGAAACTCCGGCCAGTTATGTGGCCTATTTACAAGATCGGGTCTTAATGAAAAATGGTGAACCACAGCTTTATGGAAGTCAAATGCTTGTGATTAATGGAAAAGAATACCTGTGGCCTGTTGTGGATATCGATAAATTGGATGAACGCAGAAAGGAGATGGGGCTGAGATCCCTCGAAGAAGTATTTGAGGGCGATATACCAGAAGTATTGCCAGAAGACGAAAAGGTAACCTTCACTTATAAATGATCGAGACGATGAGTTACCCTCGAATACTGCTGAAACTCGCTACTGGTCATGGTATATTGATTGGTCTTTATCACATCATATTGCCCTATCAATGGGATTGGTCAAGATTTACCCAGGAACTTCCACCGATTATCGAATGGTCTTTATTTGCGTTGAATATGTTCTTTTCGGTTCTGTTGATCTTGTTAAGCGCCCTGGGGGGAATGGTGCCAGGTTTGTGTAATTCTTCGGAACAGGCGGGTAAGCTGATTTTTGGTGCGATAATCTTGTTTTGGGGCATTGATATTGGCTATCAATTATTGAATCCAGTCCCTGCGCCAAACGCCTATTGGTTCATAAGGCCTCTTTTTCTGGGTGCAGCAATCGTTAATTTTTCACTGTATGTAGTAGTTCTGCGATCATTTATGGGTAACCGTAGAACTTGACTTTCAAACCTTTATGTTAGCGTGGTTCATGTCAGGGTACCCTATTGATATCAGTATTGAAATTCAGAGATATTTTTTCTTGAAACGCTAGGGGATTGGTGCCTTAGATTGTAATGGATAAGACCAAATTATACTACTACACCAAACTACCTGACCTGAATGATTTTTTCAGTATTCACGATTTGTATTGCCTTCTTTGGCGGAACCCAGGGCCTGACGATCGAAACCATCAAAGACGAAGTAGATGAGATGGAATACAATATTTCACATTTACCAGATCCTTTCCAGGCCGATTTTGCAGATTT
Source organism: Cyclobacteriaceae bacterium (assembly GCA_965229785.1). Taxonomy (GTDB): domain Bacteria; phylum Bacteroidota; class Bacteroidia; order Cytophagales; family Cyclobacteriaceae; genus JAWPMT01. The sequence goes on along the minus strand of CBDDJS010000001.1, from coordinate 4,034,399 downwards.
AAAACATCAAATTGAAGCATATGAAAGCAACCCGGGCAAGAACAGCCTGGAGGATATTCAATTGACCTTTGCCAAACTTCAGTATGGGTATGAGCTCTTAATGTCTATCAACGCCGATGAGCGCCGGAAAAAGCAACTTTATTTCGATACGTGGCATAAAGTTTCCCAACTGAAAAAGCGTGTAGATAACCTCTATGTCTCCAAAGGTGTAGGGGGTAATCAGGCTTTGATGATCGAAAGCGAAATTTCTAATGTTAGGAAAAAGCCAATTTATGAGGCCTATACAGCGATATTTCAAGATTATGGTAAGAAATTAAAATCCGTTGGCGAGTGTGATCATCGCTCGAAAACAGAATTAGTCAACAATTTGATTCCCTTGCTGCAGAATGCGGAGAAGTTGCTGGATGTCGAAAATACGCGAGCTTTTGAAAAAGAACTCAAAAAGACCGAGAGCCTGGCTGAAAAGGAAATTCGTATTGTGAATTATACTTTTTAAAAAAGAAATTTCTACTCAATTATAAAAGGGCACAACAATTGCCGCGTCTACCGTTAAAGGCGCGGTTTTTTTATGCATTACTACAGGCATCTTTTCTTGGGATATTCAAGTAGAGATAAAGGACTTTCAAAACTTTTTTAACTTGTCAATCAGACAATGCTCAATTTCTTAGAATCATGGCTGAAAATACAACAGTAAAATGGCGTGAAATCTACAGCCTGGCGGCGTTGAACGCTGCAGTGGTGATCAGTTGGATCGCTTACCATGAATACCAGCCAGTGCTGATGGAGAAGTTCAATTTTACTTCTTTGGTGGATTTTCTCATTGTCACCAAAGCGATCGTTTTGGTGGTAATCCCGCCCATTGCAGGATTATTTGCAGATAGGATCATGAAGAAAAATGGTAAGTTCTTTATAGTGTTTACCGTTGGGATTGGTGCTACCGCGATGATATTCATGATTGTTGCCAGCATCATTGGCGCAGGTCCGATCAGTGCCATTCGCCCCTTTTTACCTTTTATGATCATTCTCTGGCTGGTCTCTATGAATCTGTTTATCAGCCCTGCAAACTCGATGATAGAAGCCTTTGCTCCAGTTCAGAAACTGCCCATGGTGATGGGGGTTTTATTCCTGGTTACTGAATTGATCTATGCGCTAGAACCTGTGGTGGTAAGCCTGGTTCATTTCTTTGGCGATACACTGACCTTCGTTGTTGGTGGTGTATTGATAGCGGGTTCCGGTTACTTGTTCCATCTGGTTTCTTCCGACGAAGTGATTCAACGTAAACAACAACTCCTTGCTTCTACAAACAAAAAAGGTCAAACTTTAATGTCTTTTTTGGCGATCCTGATGATTGGATTGCTGCTTGGTGTTTCAAAGGCGTTTTTGGTTGAATTCCTTCCGGATTACATGGACACGACGTTCGAAGGGTTTAGTACTAATGGCGAATACGTTTCCTTTGGATTGTTAGGATTTGCGGCATTATTGGCCTTTGCTATAGGTGGATTTGTTTCAAAGCAGAACCTGACCAGTGTTTTGATGGTGGGGTTTGGGGTCTTGCTGGCCGGCGTTCTGGTATTGGTATTTGCACCCAATGCTACTGTTTTTATTATTGGGGGTGTTTTGAGTGCCATTGCCTTCAGTATCATCAATGTTTCTGGGTTACCTTATGCTATCAAAAGCCTGACCGTGAATCACTTGACTTATGGTGTGGGTATTTATCTGGGAGCATCAGAAATATTCACCGGATTGATGGAGATTTATTTACATCGGGCGTAAGCATTCAACTAGGATAAGAAGACGGGATTTCATTAATTTCGCCTCTCGAAAAAAAGTTTCACACCGATATGACTGCTGATCAGCTGAAAGATTTAAAGGCTCGTGTTAATGCCTTGAGGGGGTACCTTTGACTATGATCGTAAGAAAAAGGAGCTAGAGGAGGAAGAACTCGTTACAGCCCAACCGGACTTTTGGAATGACCCTGCAGGTGCTGAAAAAGTGCTCAAAGCCATTCGTGCCAAGAAATCATGGACGACCAGTTTTGAAGATCTGCAAACTGGCCTGGAAGACGTAGAAACGCTTCAGGAATTTGTGGAAATGGAGGAAGCATCTGCGGAAGAAGTAGAAGCGGAGTACCAGAAAGTGATGCAAAAACTGGAAGACCTGGAGATGAAGAAAATGCTTTCTTCAGAAGAGGATCAGCTTTCGGCTATGCTTCAGATCACGCCAGGTGCGGGAGGTACGGAAAGTAATGACTGGGCAAGTATCCTCATGCGGATGTACATCATGTGGGGTGAGGCCAATGGCTATAAGGTTAAGGAAATTGACTTTCAGGCAGGAGATGTTGCCGGAGTGAAGTCAGTCACTTTGGAATTTGAAGGAGCGCTGGCTTATGGTTTCCTCAAATCTGAAAATGGCGTACACCGACTGGTGAGAATTTCACCATTTGATAGTGGTGGTAGGAGACACACTTCGTTTGCTTCGGTATATGTATATCCTGTGGCAGATGACAGCATAGAGATCGATATCAATCCCAACGATATTGAACTGCAGACTTCAAGATCTGGTGGGGCCGGAGGTCAGAACGTGAACAAGGTAGAAACCAAGGTTCAGCTTACTCATAAACCGACTGGTATTGTTGTGGTTTGCCAGGTAGAGCGATCACAATTGGCCAACAGGGAGCGGGCTATGCAAATGCTGAAGTCACAACTCTATCAACGTGAGGTTGAGAAGCGTAATGCAGAGCGAGATAAGGTTGAAGCTGGTAAGATGAAGATAGATTTTGGTTCCCAGATCCGAAACTATGTATTGCATCCCTATAAACTCATTAAAGATGCTCGTACAGGTTTTGAACGCACAGACGTGCAAAATGTACTCGATGGTGATCTGAACGATTTCATCAAATCAGTTCTTCTTCAAGCGCAAGAGCCGACGGATTAGAAGAATAGACTTCCTCAAACCTACTAAACTGGATTTCGACAGGCTCCTGACAGTTTTAGTAGGTTTTATGGCATATTCCTGTTTCTTCAGATACATAACAACTATCGAAAAAGAGTCAATGTCAAACTGACTGGGCGTCCCGGAACTTCAGGTACGGTTTTTGACTATAATGGTCAAAACTGCTTTTTCCTATGGCCACCTTACGACTTATAAGCTTAGCTTTACTCTTTTCCGGCTGTTATTCATTGAATGTTACCGATGGAATCCGAGTAAAGGAAGACATTGCACGCTCAGCTACCCGAATGGAATGGGATCATATTTACCATTTCCCAATGGAATACGGGACACCATTGGTTAAAATGTACCAATCAGTAGTCAAAGAGATTAACCGCGAAAATGAAGTAAGTTATCGATTCTATGACCTGTTATTATTTCGTCCGGGTGGTCATGAACTTGAAAAAGAGGCTTATCTAATCGTGGATGATCGTGTTGCGATCACTTTGGATATCGCCTCCTTCAATCGTGAATTGAGCACTAAGATCGATGAAGAAACAGGTAGTGTCATCAACGTAAATCAGGAAGAAGTTGATGTGGTAACCGGTTATTCACAAATCACCAGAAAGAACTACAAAGTAGAATACAGCTTGAGCCAGGCAACACTGGATTTGATATTGGATGCAGATCGTATCCAGTTCAGGTACTATGCGGGCCCGGATATGATTACGCTACCGCTGACAGGATATCGCCTCAATCAATTGAAATCACTGGTAGCGTTAGGTCCTGAATCAATTGTCCGGGAAAATAATTCCGGGTCTTTATTCCACTAAATTGGATCAGCATGAGCGAATGACTACCTTCGCCGCGTGCGCAAGTACTCCAAAAACTTCTGGCTCCTTTGCCTTAGTACCTTTCTGTTTTTTTCTTCTTTGACCATGATCCTGGCGGAATTGCCGGACTATCTTAAATCATTGGGAGGGGAGGAGTATTTGGGGCTGATCATTGCCCTTGCGACACTTTCTGCAGGTATTTCCAGGCCCTTCAGTGGCAAGCTCACCGATTTGTGGGGACGAGTTCCGGTCATGATCTTTGGATCGATCATTGGAATGATCGTTTGTTTTGCTTACCCGGCCCTATCTTCAGTGTATGGCTTCCTGACCTTAAGGTTTCTTCATGGCTTTGCCACAGGATTTAAGCCCACCGGCACTTCGGCTTATGTGGCTGACATTGCTCCTGAAGCGCATCGTGGAGAAGCGCTCGGAGTTGCCAGCTTTTTCAGTTCCACGGGTATGGCGCTTGGACCCTCTATGGGATCTGAGATATTCCTTATGTACGATATCGAAGTGCTGTTTTATGTAAGTGGTGTACTTTCTATTCTATCGATATTGATCCTGGCCGGCCTGAAAGAGACCCTGCCTAACCCGCAGAAATTCAGGCTCTCGATGTTAAAGATCAGCAAGGATGACTTATATGAGCCTACGGTAATACCCGCTTGCATTGTAATGATCCTATCCATGGTGGCTTTCGGGGCTTTATTGACACTCTCGCCTGATTTTAGCAAACACCTGGGAATTGAAAATAAGGGCTTATTTTTCAGTTTCTACACGGGCGCATCGATGGTTGCCAGGATGGTAGGAGGCAAGCTTTCCGATCGATATGGACGCATACGGGTATTGCGAGTAAGTATGCTGGTCATCTTTGTGAGCATGATTTTTACTGGATTCGCTGATAGCCCGACCTGGTTGTTTGCCGGAGCCTTGATCTATGGTGTGGGCAACGGATTGACAAACCCGACCTTATTTGCATGGGCAGTGGATCTATGTCCGGATCATTTAAGGGGTAAGGGAATTGCTACGCTGTATATTTTCCTTGAAGTTGGAATTGGTTCCGGATCTCTGGTTTCCGGATGGGCCTTCCAGCAAGATCCAAGTCGTTTCCCAGTGATCTTTGCTGTGGCTGGTTTCTTTTCTTTACTGGGGTTTTTCTATATCCTGAGGAGGCGATAATTCTGCATTTCCGGTATTTTTATCAAACATGATTGCCTACGTATACCTTGCACTGTACATCGCTGCATCAATAATCAATGTCAGTGCTCGCATTTTTGAACTGGGAACAGTAGCCATGTATTCTAAAGTGGTTTTGATGCCATTGCTGATCGCTTATGTCTACGAGGCAGCTAAGAAGAACGTGACCTTACTGGTATTACTACTTTGTGCCGCATTGATTTTTTCCTGGGGTGGAGATGTGGCATTGATGTACGAGGGAGATTCCTATTTCTTGCTGGGCATGGGCTCTTTCCTGATCGCTCAACTGATCTATGCCTATCTCTTTCGGAAATCCATTCAATTGAAAATTCACTGGAAGTGGTGGTACATCGTACCTGTTTTATTGATGACCATCGGATTCTTGAGCCAGGTACTACCAAAGGCGGGGGCACTTCAGATACCTATAGGTGTTTATGCACTGGCTATTTCAGTAATGGCGATTATGGCCATTGCGAGACATGGTAAAGTAGCTGATAAGAGTTTTAAGTTAGTTTTATTAGGAGCGATCACCTTTGTCGTTTCCGATAGCCTTATCGCCTGGAATAAGTTTGTGATGCCATTTGCGCCTGGTGATGCTCTGGTGATGTTAACTTATACCAGTGCTCAACTACTGATTGTGCGGGGAGTCTTGATCCAGAAATGGAAAATAGGACTGGGATAGATACGGTTTCGATAGTTATCTGCCGGACCTATTCCGAATATCGGAACGCTATATTACCTAAAGACACGTCGAGCTTAAATGTCAATAAGTTCGCAGCTTCTTTATCGTAATGCCGGTTGATAAACACATTTTTTTCTACCTCTTCAAAATCCTTGACCATGTTCATGCCGCGAAAGGGAGAGTCTTTGATATAGATAATGACGGGCTCATCCTTCGGGAGAAAGATTTCAAGGCCTCCTAAGGCGACATTGGCCTGTACCTCGCACTTCTTGGTCAGGGAATGAGAAAAGTCCAGTAAGGCACTTCCAAATCCTATGTCCGCGATGATATAGCTGGCACGTGCATGATCCAGATCCTTTGCTGAAAAGGATCCAAGGTCCACTTTCACCATGAACGTATCCATTTCGCAAACATTGGGTTTTTCGTGGTTGTAATTGACCCGAACATCTGCACTTCCGGTTTTGACTTTAAGCCGGCGTACACTGGCACCACTCAAATCAATGTCTGAGGTGCCTATGCCAAAGTGAAGATCCAGGTTGTAGACCTTTTCGTTGCTTAACAAAATCTTCCAGTAGTTCGCATCCTCTTCCGTGGGGGCAGTTCCCATCATGGCAAATGCCAGTCCGTCACCCAGTCCTGAAGCTCTGTATTCTTCTAATTCCAGGTTTACATTACACGTTCGTCCCTGGATCAGCGCATCAAAAGTAGGGTTGATCTTTTCCAGATCAGGGTTGCCATAAATGCTTAAAGGATTTTGCTGAGGTATGTACCTAAGGAAAGAATGTCCAGAGGTTGCCACGAAATCGAAATTAACGGTATCGAAATCCGAAACATCATCCAGGGAATAAAACTTTTTCAGCTGGGCCACCACTCCAAAACTCAACGTCAAACTCAACCCAACCGTCAACGCCAACTTCAACATGCCCTATAATACGGAAAGTCTACCGACATGTTGCGATGATAAAAAACAACTAGAAATATTCCTTCATTCTTTCGAAGAAACTTTTGTCGCTTTTCGAGGGATTTGGCTGGAAGTTTTCAGAGGATCGCATGGATTCAAGCTTCTCTCTTTCGTCTTTAGTAAGCTCCTGAGGTGTCCATACATTGACATGAATCAGCTGATCACCTTTACCATACCCTTCCAGATCCTTAATTCCTTTTCCTCTGAGTCTCAATATCTTACCACTTTGAGTTCCGGGATCGATCTTGATCTTCACTTTGCCATCGATGGTAGGTACTTCTACTGACGTGCCGAGTACTGCATCGATAAAGCTAAGGTACAATTCAAAGATGACATTGTTCCCATCTCTTTGTAAGATCTCACTTGGCTCTTCTTCAACCACAATCAGCAAGTCACCAGCTATGCCACCAGCTACCTCATTTCCTTTTCCTGACATGGAAAGTTGCATGCCTTCGGAAACACCTGCCGGAATCTTGATGGAGATCACCTCTTCCTGACTTTTCAGCCCCGAACTGTCAACGCCTGCTCCTCTGGAATCTACCATTTGGCCGGTGCCTCCGCAGGTAGAACAGGTGGTGGTGGACATCATCTGCCCTAACATGGTGTTCATGACCTTCTTGATCTGACCCGAACCCTGACAAGTCTGGCAGGTTTTGAAGGTAGTATTTGGATCAACCTTAAGTCGGTTTACCTTGATCTTTTTCTCTACACCGTTGGCGATCTCTTCCAGGGATAATTTCAGTTTGATGCGTAGGTTACTTCCCTTACGGGTCCTGCGACCACCGCCACCGCCGAAGAAGCTGTCAAAGGGACTACCACCGCCACCGAAAATGTCGCCGAACTGGGAGAATATGTCTTCCATATTCATGCCGCCGCCAAATCCGCCGCCTCCGCCGCCGAGGCCTTGATGACCAAAACGATCGTACTTTGCTTTCTTGTCTGCGTTGCTTAATACTTCATAAGCCTCCGCTGCTTCTTTAAATTTCTCCTCTGCTTCGGAATCGCCTGGATTCTTATCGGGGTGAAATTTGATAGCGATTTTGCGGTACGCTTTTTTGATTTCGTCAGCGGAAGCAGATTTGTCAACTCCCAGTACGTCGTAATAATCCCTTTTTGCCATTATTAACCTTTTGCTCCAGTTACGACTTTAGCGAACCTGATCACTTTGTCGTTCAGGAAATATCCTTTTTCTACTACATCCACAATCTTACCAGCCAGGTCTTCGCTTGGTGCTGGTATTTGTGTGATGGCTTCATGAAATTCATCGTTAAACTCATCACCGGCCTTCACTTCAACTACTTTCAGTCCCTTGTTTTCCAGGGTTTTCTGAAATTTATTGCTGATCAATTCCATCCCCTCAATGGCACCTTCGGCAGCGTCATTATCTCGCAGAGATTTTAAGGCCCGCTCAAAGTCATCCATGACGGGTAACAAGTCCACCATCAATTCTCGACTAGCTGTGTTGATGATGTCCAGTTTTTCTTTGGCCGTTCTTCTTCGAAAGTTCTCAAACTCGGAATACAATCGAAGGTATTTGTCTTTTGCTTCAGCAACGTCACGAGTCAATTTGACTTCAATGTCCTCTTCTTCATCTTCAAGTTCCTCTTCCTCTTCGGAAGTAGTTTCTTCACTTTCAGTGGACTCAGTCGATTCCTCTTGCTCCGCTTCGGCAGCTTCAGTCAATTCGTTTTCCAATTCTTCGTTTTGGTCTTTCACCTCTTGATCCATTGGGAGTTTATTTCACAATCTTTTTGCTAGCGACGCATTGTCAATTTCTTTGCCAAATTCGATTCTGTGACAGAATGTCAGAAAGGCAGTCAGAAATGCGTGTAAAACCGGTCGTTAATTAAGTTTTTGCCAGATCAGGTCTTTCAATTCTGGCAGTCCTTGCTGAGTAATGCTGGAGATAAAGACGTATGGAATATCAGGTAGGTCCTGCTTCATTTCCTCGATCAATTCATCATCGAGCAGGTCTGACTTTGAGATGGCCAGGATCCTTTGTTTATCAAGTAATTCGGGATTATACTGTTGCAGTTCCCCAAGCAATACCCGATAATCTTCCTTGATGTCATCAGCATCTGCCGGAATTACGAACAGCAAGGCACTGTTTCGCTCAATGTGACGCAGGAAACGGATGCCTAACCCTTTACCTTCCGCGGCTCCTTCGATGATCCCTGGGATATCGGCCATTACAAACGACTTGTAATCCCGATAGGCAACAACACCCAGATTTGGTGTGAGTGTGGTGAAGGGGTAGTCTGCAATTTCAGGTTTTGCGGCGGATACAGCAGAGAGCAGCGTACTTTTTCCTGCATTTGGAAAGCCCACTAGTCCTATATCAGCCAGTAATTTTAGTTCCAATACTACCCATTTCTCCGTAGCATCTTCCCCGGGCTGGGCATATCTTGGAGCCTGATTAGTGGACGTTTTATAATGACTGTTCCCTTGTCCGCCACGACCTCCGGCTAACAGGATTTGTTCTTCCTGATCTTCCAGAATCTCGATCAGCTTTTCTCCGGTTTCAGCATCTTTTGCAATGGTACCGATGGGCACTTCCAGTATAGTATCCGCACCATTTTGACCATGTCGTTGACCGCCCTCCCCAGGTTTGCCATGATCCGCTTTAATGTGCTTGCGGTAACGCAAATGGAGCAATGTCCAGAGTTGTTGATTGCCTTTCAGGATGATATGACCTCCACGACCACCATCACCCCCGTCAGGACCACCTTTTGGTACAAATTTTTCTCTACGGAAGTGAACGGACCCTGCTCCGCCAGCACCCGAACGGGTGTAGATCTTTACATGGTCTATGAAGTTGGAATCCATGAATTAGAAACCGCTGATGACAGCTCCGATTGTAGAAGAAATCTCTTCAATGCCACCCACACCGTTGATGGAGTTGAATTTATTTTGCTTTTGATAAAAGTCGGCAACGGGAGTAGTTTCATCAAGGTAAACCTGGATGCGGGTATTGATCTTTTCTTCATTCTGATCATCTACTCTTCCGGAAGTTTTCCCACGTTCCAATAGACGTTTCTTGAGCTCTTCATGAGGCACTTCCAGCGCGACCATGCCAGAAATGCTAAGGCTATGAGAGGCAAGCATAGTATCCAGTGCTTCCGCCTGAGCCACGGTACGGGGAAATCCATCAAAAATGAATCCCTTCGCATCCAGGTGATCTTTTATCTTGTCTTCCACCATTCCTATTACAACTTCATCTGGAACAAGTTTGCCTTCGTCCATGAAGCCTTGCGCTAACTTACCCAATTCCGTTCCTTCGCCAAGGTGTTTTCGGAAAAGGTCACCTGTCGAAAGGTGGACCAACTCATAGTCGTTGATCAAAAATTCACTTTGGGTGCCTTTGCCAGCACCGGGAGGGCCGAACAATACGATGTTAAGCATTATCTGGTTTTTCAATTTTGGATCGCCAAAGGTAAGGCAAACGGCCCAGATGATCTTTCGATCATTGGGCCGCTTCATTTTTCTTTAAAATATTATTTGGAAAGGCTTATTTCAGCTTCGAGAAATCGTAATCATCCAGGAACTTTGTAGTAAACTGTCCGGCTTTGAAATTCTCGTTTTCCATAAGCTCCAGGTGCAATGGAATCGTGGTTTTTATTCCCTCAATGACCATTTCACTCAGTGCCCGTTTCATTTTGATGATTGCTTCTTCCCGAGTCTGTGCTGACACGATCAGTTTGGCAATCATGGAATCATAATAGGGAGGAATGGTGTAACCTGCATAGACGTGGCTGTCAACCCGAACACCGTGTCCACCAGGGAGATGGAGGTTGGTGATTCTTCCAGGACTCGGACGGAAGTCATTTCCTGGATCTTCCGCATTGATCCGGCACTCAATGGCATGCAGTTGAGGGTAGTAATTCCTTCCGGATACTTCAATGCCAGCCGCCACTTTGATCTGCTCTTTGATCAGGTCAAAATCAGTTACTTCTTCAGTAATTGGGTGCTCTACCTGGATTCTTGTATTCATCTCCATGAAGTAGAATGCGCCATGTTTATCCACCAGAAACTCCACGGTACCTGCACCTTCGTAATTGATGGCTTCAGCTCCTTTGATCGCTGCTTCACCCATTTTCTCTCTCAATTCCTGAGTTACAATCGGTGAGGGTGTCTCTTCAATGAGTTTTTGGTGCCTTCGCTGTATCGAGCAATCACGCTCAGATAAGTGGCAAACACGCCCGCGGCTGTCACCAACTACCTGTATCTCGATGTGTCGAGGTTCTTCAACGAATTTTTCGAGGTACATGCCATCGTTGCCAAAAGCGGCACCTGCTTCTTGTCGGGCACTGTCCCAGGCAGCTTTGAATTCTGATTCCTGGTTAACGAGTCGCATGCCTTTACCACCACCGCCGGCAGTAGCTTTCAACATGACAGGGTAGCCCACTTCTTTAGCGAGACCAAGACCTTCTTCTAATGATTCGAGCAAGCCTTCACTGCCAGGAATGGTAGGAACGCCAGCTTTCTTCATGGTGTCTTTGGCGGTTGCTTTATCCCCCATGAGATTAATCATGGTTGGAGAAGCGCCAATGAACTTGATACCATGCTCCGTACAAACGCTCGAAAACTCTGCATTTTCAGCAAGGAATCCATAGCCAGGGTGGATGGCATCCGCATTGGTGATTTCAGCCGCTGAAATGATGTTAGGGATTTTTAGATATGAATCCCTTCCCATCGGTGGGCCTACACACACCGCTTCATCAGCAAATCTTACGTGCAGGCTGTCCCGATCGGCTGTAGAATATACGGCAACTGTCTTGATGCCCATTTCCTTACAGGTACGAATAACCCGCAAGGCAATTTCGCCACGGTTGGCGATCAATATTTTCTTGAACATAGCCTGAGAATTAAGAAGGATCTACCAGGAACAATGGCTGATCGTACTCAACAGGTGAGGCATTGTCCACCAACACTTTTACGATTTTTCCGGATACTTCACTTTCAATGTCGTTGAAGAGTTTCATCGCTTCAATGATGCAGACGGTTTTTCCAGCAGTCACATCATCTCCTACACTTACGAAAGGAGGTGTTTCCGGATTGGAAGAACGGTAGAAAGTGCCGATCATAGGAGATTTGATCTGGACGTAATTACTTTCATCAGCTGCCGCAGGAGCAGGAGCCTCAGCTTTTGGCGCAGCCGCGGGAGCAGGTGCAGCAGGCGCAGGTGCCGCAACAGGAGCGGGCGCAGCCGCGGCAGGAGCAGCAGTTACTACTGGCTGGTCCGGAGACCTCTTTACACTTATTTTAAATTCTTCGGTTTCAATGTTTACTTCTTCAAGTCCACTGCCCGAAATGAAGTCGATAAGTTCACGAATTTCTTTGGCCTTCATGGGGTAAGATTATGATTTAAACTCAGGTTAGTCTAAACGCCGATGACCTCACATTCAGGAATTAAGATCATCGACGGGTTAAAATTAATATCGTTTGAACAAAAGTGGCTTATTGCTTAACGCGTTCCACATAAGCACCTGTCCGGGTGTCTACTTTGATCATCTCGTCCTGATTGATGAAAAGGGGCACATTGATGCTTGCACCAGTTTCCAATTCTGCAGGTTTAGAAGCGTTTGTTGCTGTATCTCCTTTCAATCCAGGTTCAGTATAAACTACCTTCAACTGAACGTGTTGTGGTAGTTCACATCCTAAAACGCGATCTTGTTCCGTATGAAAGATCACTTCGCATACCTCACCGTCTTTCAGAAATTGCGGATTGGTGATCAGCCTTTCCTCGATAGGGATTTGCTCATAAGTTTCAGCGTTCATGAAGTTATACCCCATGTCATCCTTGTACAAATACTGGTATTTATGTCTTTCGACACGTGCCGTAGTGATTTTGTGTCCTGCAGAGAAGGTATTATCAATCACTTTCCCGGTGGTAAGGCTTTTTAGTTTGGTACGCACAAAAGCGGGACCTTTCCCAGGCTTCACATGTTGAAATTCAACAATAGAAAAGAGGTCGTGATTGTATTCAATCACGAGGCCATTTTTGATATCGGCAGTAGTAGCCATTATAAATTACTTATGAATGAATTATTTGGTATCGTAAGCCCACTTGACATAGGTCGCACCCCAGGTGAAGCCTCCGCCAAATGCTGCTAATACAATATTATCACCTTTTTTCAGCTTAGACTCATAGTCCCACAGGCAAAGTGGCAGGGTGCCGGCAGTAGTATTGCCATAATTCATGATGTTCAACATCACTTTGTCATCTTCGATGCCCATGCGCTTGGCTGTTGCATCAATGATCCTTTTGTTGGCCTGGTGAGGTACAAGGTAAGAGATGTCGTCTGCCACCAGGTTGTTGCGGTCCATGATCTCAGCGGCAACATCTGCCATGTTGGTCACCGCAAATTTGAAAACCGCGGTTCCTTCCTGATAGACGTAGTGTTCTCTTGCATCGATGGTTTCATGAGTCGCAGGTTTACGACTGCCACCGGCTTTCATATGAAGATGCGTTTCTCCCGATCCGTCAGATCTGAGGACAGAATCGATCACCCCATGATCTTCTTCGGTAGGTTCAAGTAGTACTGCACCGGCACCGTCTCCGAAGATTACACAGGTCGTGCGATCTGTGTAATCAATGATGCTCGACATTTTATCGCCACCTACGATCACTACTTTTTTGTGAGTTCCTGACTCTACAAACTTCGCTCCGGTAGCCATGGCATACAGGAATCCGGAACAAGCAGCTCCTATATCGTAACTAAAGCTGTTGATGGCTCCGATATTATTGGCAATGACATTTGCGGTGGCCGGGAAAACCATGTCTGGCGTCACGGTAGCGCAAATCAGCAGGTCAATTTCGTCAGGAGAAGTTCCGGTTTTTCGAAGCAATTCTTCCACCGCTTTGGTACCCATTACTGAAGTACCCTGGCCTTCACCTTTCAGGATGTGTCTTTGTTTGATTCCGGTTCGGGTAGTGATCCACTCGTCGGTGGTTTCTACCAGGGATTCCAATTCCTTATTGGTCAGTACATATTCGGGAACATATCCACCAACCCCGGTGATTGCCGCTTTAATCTTTGACATGCCTTTGGTTTATATGAAATCAGCCTGGATACTTCCAGGCTGATCGTTCGAAGGTAATAAATGCTTTACGCTAAAACTTCTTTCTCCATTACTACTTTTCCCTTGTAGTAAAGTTTGCCCTCATGCCAGTGAGCACGGTGGGGCAAGTGAGCTTCGCCAGTAGTTTGGCAAATCACGTAGCTTTTAGGCGTCGCTTTAACGTTAGTTCTTCTTTTATCCCGTCTCGTTTTCGAGATCTTTCTCTTTGGATGCGCCATTGTACAACTATTTTATCTCTCTAATCTTGTTTCAAATTCTTTAATGCCGCCCATCGGGGATCAATTGCTTCATCCTCCGATTCTTGTTGTTCCTGTTCTCCGGAACTGTATACCATGTCGGGCCGCTCTTCATGTTCAATATCCGGATGAACTTTCTTCATCGGGATACTCAATAAAAGGAATTGATAGATGTATTCAGCTACGTTAAAAAATTGTGTATCCCAATGGATCACAATCACATCTTCACTCAATTCCGCCTCTTCATCGCCAAACTTTACCATGATGTCTTTCTCCACGGAAATGTCATACCAAAAAGGTTTGACAGAAATATCGCAGATCAATTCGACCTTTGCCTTCAGGTTAAAGTGCACGGTCATCATGGTCTCGGAACGCGTTAAAGTCACCTCACAAGTGCCCTCACCACGTTCTGCAATGCTTTGCTCAAACAGACCGAATAGCGTTTCATCAATAGGAAATCGGTATTCATGGACCTTGTTAGAGAGGTTGAAAATGCTGATTTCAAATGCCCGAAACGCCTTCTTATCCATTAGAGCGCAATAAAGAACCGCAAAGCTAGTGATTATTAGTGGATTGAAACAAATAAGAATACAAATTTCCCGTTCTCCAGATCATGTGGTTATAGGGTGCTTGAAGTTCACCGTGATTTTAAGCTAAGCGTCATTCCTGCCGTTCCCGGATGGGACTTAGTTCAGGAATCTCAAAGAAGGATGCACTCAATAACCTTGAGATTCCAGCACTTTACTACGTTCCGGCCGGAATGACATAAAATAATCACGAATACTCCTCTCGATTCCTTATGATATCACAGGCGCAAAACAAGGCACTTCTGAAAGAGGACTCTTCTGCTACGTTCTTACCCGCCAGATTGAAGGCGGTTCCATGATCGGGTGAAGTTCGAACAGCGGGAAGACCTGCCGTAAAATTGACACCTCCTCCGAAAGAAAACTGCTTGAAGGGGATTAGTCCCTGATCGTGGTACATGGCCAGTACTGCATCAAAGTTGGTGAATTGAGAACTGCCAAAGAACCCATCTGCAGGATAGGGACCGTAAGCCAGGTTGCCTCCCTCTTTCAATTGCTCGATGGCCGGAATGATGGTTTCTTCTTCTTCCTTGCCTAGTAGTCCATTTTCTCCGGCGTGAGGATTCATGCCCAATACAGCGATCCTGGGTTTTTTGATGCCAAAGTCCTTTTGCAAAGACTTAAACATGATCCTGGCCTTTTTTACAATCCCTTCTTTGGTTACCGCATTGGGTACTTCCATTAGTGGAATGTGGCCTGTCACTACACCAACACGCAATTGCTCATGCACCATAAACATCAGGCTTTCCTCTTGTCCAAAGGCATCTGCCAGGTATTCGGTATGTCCCGGGAAGTCAAAGCTGTCATCCTGAACTAACTCTTTATTTAAAGGCGCAGTAACCAATCCGTTTATGGCACCACTTTTTAGGAACTCAACACCTTTAGATAGAGACATTCGGGTGTACTTACCCAATTCTTTTGAAGCTACCCCAGGTTGCAGTTCCAGTTTGTCCTCCCAGATATTCAGAACGTTGGCCTTTTTGTGGTGTATTTTCTCTATATCATCTACCTGAAAGAAATTGAAATCTTCCATGTCCAGTTGCTTTTTATAGAAAGAGACCACTTTAGAAGAACAAAGCAGAACGGGCGTCATGACTTTGGATATTCGGGTATCCTTCAGGGATTTCAGGATCACCTCCATACCGATCCCATTCAGGTCTCCGCAGGAAATTCCGATAATGGGTTTGTTTCTGTCTTTTTTATCCTTACTCATGTGTGCCTCGATTCAAATCAACGTCGCTTAAGGTTTTTAGATGCAATTGACTATGCCTTCTTTCTGGGTTAGCTTCGCATTGCAATAATACATGCTGTTGTTAGCGTCCGAAATTAATTGATTCAATCTAAAAGCATCGTCTTTGAGACCCGTAAAGCCTAAAAAACACCTTGGTCAACACTTTTTGAGAGATGAGTCCATCGCCGAGCGCATTGTGGAGTCATTGTTACCTGCTCAGGAAAATCGGGTAGTTCTGGAAGTAGGGCCAGGGACCGGGGTACTTTCCAAAGGTTTGATTGCTAGGAAGCTGGATTTCTATGCCTATGACCTGGACGAGGAATCCATTGATTATTTGAAAGTGCATTATCCCATGCACATGGATCGATTTCGCTATCAGGATTTTCTTCGGTTGGATTTGTCTGAATTTCAAACCGACATTGCGGTCATCGGAAACTTTCCTTACAACATTTCTTCGCAATTGTTCTTTCAGGTTTACGATCAAAGGCATGTAGTGAAGGAAGTGGTTTGTATGATCCAGAAAGAAGTGGCTGACAGGATTTGTTCGCCACACGGGAATAAAGTTTATGGTATTCTCAGTGTGCTCTTACAAGCTTATTTCGAGGTGGAATATTTATTTACCGTACCCCCACATGTTTTCGATCCCCCACCCAAAGTCAATTCAGCCGTGATCCGGTTGAAACGGAATGAAACCGCTCAGTTGGATTGTGATGAAAAGCTATTCAAACGAGTCGTTAAAGAAGGTTTTGGAAAAAGGAGGAAAACATTGCGCAACGCCCTAAAAGGCCTAAATTTGCCCACTTCGTTAACCGACGAGAAGACCTTTGATCTTCGCGCTGAACAATTGTCGGTCAAAGACTTTGTCACACTGACAAAACATATCGGCACCGCATGAGTACTACCATGGAATTTGAGTTGTCCAAAGAATACCTGGAAAGGTTTGAAGAAGCCGTTGAATCCCAGGACAAGGATTTTATACTCGAAAGCCTCGAGGGTGCCAATCCCGCAGATATTTCTGCATTACTTGATGAGTTTGAAGGGGAAGCATGCAAGTTCGTTTTCGACCTGTTACCTGCAGAGACAGATGCCGCCATTCTGGCCGATTTAGACGAGGACGTTCGGGAAGAGTTTCTTGAATTTTTTACGCTGGAAGAAATTGCTGAATTTCTGTTGTTCATGGATTCTGATGATGCAGCAGATATTGCCATGCAGTTTCCATTGAAAAAGCGGGAAGAGATCATTGGGTTCATCAGCAATGAGGAGAAAGCGCGAAACCTGACGGACCTCCTACGCTATGATGAAGACGTAGCAGGTGGTCTGATGGCCAAAGAGCTGATCAAGGCCAACCTCAATTGGGACATTAAACAGTGCATCGAGGAGATTCGGAAACAGGCTGGTCGAGTGGAGAAGATCTATTCTGTGTATGTCGTTGATGATTTTGATATCCTGCTGGGGAAGGTCAGTTTGAAAAAGATCATTCTATCTGATGATAGTGTGAAAGTTGAAGACATTTATTCAAAGGACATCCACGCAGTAGAAACGTACATAGAAGAGGATGAAGTAGCGGGCATCATGCAGAAGTATGATTTGGAGGCCATTCCAGTGATCAATCCGCGAGGTAAACTGGTCGGCAGGATCACCATTGATGACATTGTAGACGTCATTACGGAAACAGCCGAAGAAGAACGTCAGATGATGGCCGGTATCTCTTCAGATGTAGAGGAAGACGATTCTGTTTGGGCCTTATCTAAGGCCAGACTACCCTGGTTGATCATTGGTATGGGTGGAGGACTTGTTGCCGCACAGATTACTGACCTCTTTCGAGGAGACATTGCGATCATTTCAGGATTAGCGCTTTTTATTCCGCTTATCATGGCGACTGGTGGCAATGTGGGTATTCAATCTTCTTCGATCGTTGTACAAAGTCTGGCCAACCCCAGTGCGTTTGAAAGTAGTATTGTTTCCAGATTAGTTAAAGTGCTGTTTGTTGCAATTGTGAATGGAGTGATTCTGGCGCTGATGGTTTTGGGTGCTGTCATCCTGATCTTTAACGAAGCCTTATTGGCCTACACGGTTTGCATCGCCTTGTTCAGTGTGGTTTTGCTGGCCTCATTTATGGGGACGATCACACCTTTGATTTTGCACCGATTGGGTGTTAATCCAGCCCTGGCTTCAGGACCCTTTATCACTACAGCGAATGATTTGCTAGGTCTTGCTGTTTATTTCTCAGTTGCGCACGCCATATTCAATTTTTAAATGACCAAACGAATACTGATCATTGACAGGATGCACGAATCCATCCTGGAGATGTTACAAAACAAAGGAGTGGAGGCCGATTACAGGCCTGAGATCAGACGTGATGAAATCCTGGAACGCATCAATGGAGCTTACGGCATCGTGGTGCGAAGCAAAACACCCATTGATCAGGAGCTGATCGAAGCTGCCGGAGATCGTTTGAGATTTGTGGCCAGAGCTGGGGCAGGTCTGGAAAAAATGGATACTGATTACCTCGAAGAGAGAAATATTCAATGGGTCAACGCGCCGGAAGGAAATCGGGACGCTCTTGGAGAACACAATGTAGGCGTTCTATTGGCATTATTACACCGTCTTCATCTTGCAGACCGGGAAGTCAGGGGAAAAGTATGGGACCGGGAAGGTAATAGAGGAACCGAGTTGAAAGACAAGACCGTAGGCATATTTGGCTATGGATTTATGGGAAGTTCATTTGCAGAGAAGCTTCGTGGCTTTGGTTGTAGGATCATTGCCTACGACAAATACAAAACAGGCTTTAGTGCCGCCTATGTGAAAGAAGTGTCGTTGGAGACCTTACAGCAGGAAACCGAGATCCTGAGCATTCACGTGCCGTTGACTCCTGAGACGAACAATTTATTTGATGTGCCTTTCTTAAAGCAATTTCCTAAACTTCGGATCCTTTTGAATTCTGCCAGAGGAGGCATCATGACAAATGAAACTGTCTTGAAGCTGCTAGACGAAGACTTGTTGCAGGGCGTAGGGTTAGATGTGTTGGAAAATGAAAAACTGAACAAACTCTCGGAGAAAGAACAACAGGAATTCGATCAATTAGCAGGATCCGATCGAGTTATCCTTACACCGCATGTAGCAGGGTGGAGCCACGAGTCTTATGTCCGTATCAACGAGGTGATGATACAGAAATTGGTAAAAGCAGGGTTGCTGTAAAATAATTTTTGGACGTTTTTGAGTGTCCTTTCCCTTCTTTTTGTCTTAGAATAGGAGAAAAATGTTAAAAAATCCGGGTTGTGATAAATTCGGAATGGTCTTTGCAATGACATTTTCAACCTATTCTGAAAATGAAAAAGTTACTTTACCTACTAGCGTTTTTGACCGTTTTTTTTACTGTTTCCTGCTCAGACTCCTGTCAGCGAACAGTCAGTTACATCAACTATGAGCCGATCTATCGGACCACAGATGAAGTACGTGCTGCCTTAAGTTTTTCCAACACGCCTCGTGAGATCAACAATCCCGGACGTCTTTATTTCAAGGATGGCTACCTGTACATCAATGAAGCAGGGGAGGGAATTCATGTGGTAAATAATAGTAATCCCCGATTTCCGGTGAGTGTGGGATTCATTAATATTCCTGGAAATTATGATCTGGCGGCCAAAGGTAATTACCTGTATGCCGATAGCTATGTGGACCTGGTCGTGCTGGACATCAGTGATCCGGCCAATATCTCATTGGTGGGTCGTGCTGAGAGTGTCTTTGGCGATTATAATGCGTGGAATGGCAGATGGGATGAAGAAAACCAGACCATTATCACGGGATATAATGAAACCTGGGTAGAAGATGAAATATCCATGGATTGTGATGATGGAGGCGGAGGCTGGTGGGGTACTCGAAATGGATGGCTATTTGCCGCTGAAGATGCCACCAGCTCATTTATGCAGACAGCCAATACAGGATCACCTGGTACCGGAGTGGGTGGTTCGTTAGCTAAGTTTACTATCTATGATGATTTTCTATATACCATAGATTGGACAGACATGCGTCTATTTGACATCAGTGATCAAACCACTCCCGAAAAGACACAGACCATTCCATTAGGCTGGGGGATCGAGACCATTTATCCTTATGGAGATAAATTGTTTCTCGGCGCACAGAATGGTATGCACATTTATGATAACGCAGATCCTGCTTCTCCCGAATGGATCTCCACTTATGAGCACATCAATAGTTGTGATCCGGTGGTAGTTCAGGGCGATTGGGCATACGTGACACTAAGAAGCGGGACTTTTTGTGCTGGTTTTACGAACCAGCTGGATGTAGTGGATATTTCAGACTTGTCCAATCCTCATTTGCACAAAACTTATCCCATGGAAAACCCACATGGATTAGGCATTGATAATGATTGTCTATTCATTACTGAGGGTGCCAACGGAATGAAGTTCCTGGATGCCTCCGATTTGGATGATATCACATTGATAGATGAAATCCGAGATCTCCATGCGATCGATGTGATTGCATTGAATGAAGTGCTCATGGTGATTGGTGAAGATGGTTTTTACCAGTATTCTTATGATTGTGAGACCAAGGAGTGGTCTTTCTTAAGTACGATACATATTGTAAGGCTTTGAGAGTTTTCAACGTTTTTGCCGTACTGATTTTGGTACTTGTTGCAGAATTCGCAACTGCACAATCCGCGGATACCACTAAAATTGAAAAAAAGAGCTTTAACCGGGTAGGGTTTACTGGAGCACTAACTGTAAATAAACAGGGGGAAGAAGATAGTTTTCCCATGTCGTTCATTGGTACCTTTAGACATCATCCGATCCCGGCGCTGGGAATTGGTGGAGGAATAGGACTCCTGGATTCCTATTGGCAGTTTACGCATATGCAATATCTGCCCGTGTTTGCAGTGGTTCAGGGAGAAGCTGGGGATGGAAATGCAAAACTGGTTGGCTTCACGCACTGGGGATACAGTTTCTCAACCACCAAAGATGAACGAGAAAATGAGTGGTTTGGACGCGATTTTGAAGGGGGATGGATGTGGAATCTTGGTGGTGGACTCAAGTTCCGGGTCAGGGATGCCTGGATGCAGGTTACGATCGGATACAGATTCTTTAAGGGTAAGATCATTGATACCTCATACCTGGAAGGAGAACCGACCTACATCAACCGGTTAGAGAGAAACTTTAACCGGACCGAGTTGTCAATAGGAATAGAAATATGACTTGATATAGCAATAAATAAATAGATACTTATATAATACACATTTTACGCAAACGTTCTTCTCAATATTAAATACCTGCTTTTATGAAGACAATTAAACTGGCCTTTCTGGCCGTCATGGCCATCCTTGTAGGATGTACCGACACAGCCGACGTAACTGTCACTTATACCAAGGGAATTGCAACCTACGGCGACCTTGATGCGATCCGAAGCACTCCGATTTTTGAAGGTGCCCGTGGAGCGATTGTCGATGCTGGCAAACTGTTCAGCAACGAAGAACTCTTATTAATCGGTGAAGAGGGAGAAGGAATTCACATTTTCAATAATGCGGATTCTGAGAACCCTGTTGCTACCGGATTTTTGAACATTCCAGGTAACCGGGAATTTTACGTGAAAGACAATACCATTTTTGCGGAGAGTTTTTACGATATGGTGAAAATTGACATCAGCGATCCTCTTTCACCGAGACTGGTAACTCGCCTGGAAAATGCGATCAGTGCAGAGCTGACTAACCTGCAGGGAGAGACTTTGATCGGTTTCGATTTCGAGACAGTAACGGAAAAGGTTAGTAAAGATGACGATATCTACGCGCAGATCATCGATTCAAGCGGACCCCTTTACTATGATTTTGAGGAGAACCTTATTCCTCCTTCGGCAGTTCCTACCTCTTTTGCCGGTAGCAGTAATTCTGCTACTGGATCTATCAACAGAATTGCAGAGCTTGACGGCTATGTTTATGTCATCGGTAATTCAAAATTGAGTGTTTATGACAACAATGGCGAGTTCCGTCAAGTTTATTCCGATTTTATCGGGTGGCAAATGGAGACCGTTTTCCCTTTCAATGATCGCCTGTTTATTGGAACCAGAAATTCCGTAGATATCTACAACATCAGTGATCCTTCAAACCCAACTTACGAGTCTGGCTTCTGGCATGCTACTTCATGTGATCCGGTATTGCCTGTAGATGGTGATATTGCTTACGCTACATTAAGAACCGGAGATGATAACTTCTGCCCGGGTGATGATAATGCGCTGGTGGTATTAGATGTTTCAGAATTGACTTTTGTGAACCAGTTACAGGAAATCGATATGGAAAGCCCTTACGGCCTGACCATGATTGATAACCGACTTTACGTAGGAGAGGGGCCAAACGGACTTAAGATTTTTGACGCTACTGATCGACGTAATCTTCAGTTGATTGAGCATGATCGCAGCATACAGGCCTATGACGTGCTTGCACATCCTTTGTACAGCAACATTGTCATGATTGCAGGGCCAGAAGGATTCAGCCAATACAGAATTGAAGGTGGAGATATCCGGGGCCATCTCAGTACTATAGCATTTTAATCCATTGGGACGATCAATATGGTTCGTTCTACTGGTGACTTTTTCGCTTGGGGTTTTCGGGCAAACCGAGCCCCCTGCGGAGAAGCCTAAAACCAGAGTACAATTAAAGGATGGGTCAATTTTCAAAGGGCAGAAAATTGATGAGAGCGGTTATCACATTGAAATGATCATCGCGACTGGAGATACGCTCATTTTCGATAAGGACAACATTGCAGGGATCACAGATATGGACCCCTCAACTTCTATCGTTTTCAAAAGTGATCGCTATCATAAAAAAGATGGATTTTTTGTACATATAGGTTACGGATTCCGGTCCTACAACGCCGAAGTGACCAATAGAGGGGATATTACTTTTGGTCAGCGATTATCCGAGAAAATGCAATTAGGGATGGGTGTTGGGATTACACAATCCGATGCTCTGGTTACTCAAAATACCTGGGTGTTCACGACGTTTGTTAATCCATATCTGTATGGTCGTCGGTATATCAATCAGAAAACTTTTCGACCTTTTGTGGATGCTAAAGTCGGATATGGATTTTCTACCCGGGAACGAAACCATACTGGTGGGATATACCTGGAGCCGGGAATTGGTGTTCAGGCAGCGTCCAGGGGAAAATTCAAATGGAATGCGGGATTGTCCTTCTATTACCAGCCAACCGAAGGCCAACGAACAGAAGGTGGTGGCCTTTTCAATACACCTATCGAAATAGACTATCGCATAAAATACTCAAGACTGTTATTGACTTTTGGTGTAGAAATATGAAAAGGATATCAGATAGGATTTTTTCAGGTATTGTGTTGGGGCTATTACTGTTATTCGCCTTTCGTGTGGAGGCGCAACAGGCCAATGATCCTGCTGAACAGTCCATCATATATTTCAAAGATGGATCAGTATTCAAAGGAGTTATCATTGATGAAGGCCCGATTCATTATCAGATGGTACTTTCTACTCTGGATACGATCAGTATCAACAAGACCATGATCGGCCGTTTTGCCAATGCTCGCCGAATGAACCTTTATCGCCGTGGAGGTTATCATTATAAAGATGGAGTTTATGTGTACATCACTGGAATGCTTGGCGGAGGTGCTAATGATAGTTATACCGGAATGACCGATCTCACCATTGGTTATCGCACCAATCCCGATCAATCCATAGGCATAGGCGCCGGACTGGCCATTAGTGATATCGTGTTAGCGAGCACGTGGATGACCCATGAATTCACCACGGTTTTTTTGTACGGTCGGCAATACCTGGGTAAATCCAAGACTCGTTTTTATTTTGATTCCCGTGTAGGTTATGGTTTTGCAAGAACGGGTCAGGACGGAATAAGTGATGATCACAACGGTGGAGTGCATTTTCAACCTGGAGTAGGATTACACTTTTCCTCCAAATCCGGATTGAAATGGCATGTTGGATTGGCCAGATTCGTGCAACGCACTTCCGGTCAGGACATGACTACAGGTCCGTTTAATCAACCCATAGAAACGGATTTTAAACTTTGGTACAGCAGGACTGTATTCAAAGTTGGCATAGAGATCCGCTAGCCCTTAGTTATCCCTTTTTTCAAAAGTTTCCTGATCCCTGATATTGACCCTTCGAACAATAAGGTAGACCAGAATAATAAATCCGACGACAAAAAACATTCCGTATAGGCTTAAGATAAAAACGGTAAAAGAGTCCATTACGATAATTTTACTGCGGTTCCATAGGCAACAATCTCTGAGGTACCCTGCATCACCATGGATGAGGTCAATCTGACATTTATGACCGCATCAGCTCCTAGTCTTCTGGCGTCTTCTTCCATCCTCTGCAAGGCTTGTTCCCTGGAATGTGCCAGTAGTTTGGTGTATTCCTCGATTTCTCCACCCACGATATTTTTCAATCCGGCGAATATGTCTCTTCCGATGTTTCGAGCTCGTACGGTACTGCCTCTGGCAATGCCCAAAACTTGCGTAACTGTCTTGTCAGGTAGCGTTTCAGTGGTAGTAATGATCATAGTAAGGGTGTTAATTACTAATAGATACGCAGGAAACGCCTGTCAGGGTTACCTTTCCCTCGAATTCCGCCTACAAGATTATCTTTAGGTGTTCATGACAATTGATCAGGAAATACTGTGGTTCTACGGCTGGTGGCAGCTGATTGTCTGTTTGTTCGCTTTTCTGGGGCTGATCGCCATTTGGTGGCACCTCGGAAAAAAACAAGGCGATCTGGGGCAGGTCTGGCTTGCACTTTCCATTTTTTGCTGGAGCCTGTCGGGAGCCACTGAGGTAATTTTTATTTACTTCTTCCCCGAAGCTGCTCATGGCCCCTATTCAAATGGATTAAGAAGTATTTTTTCGCTATCCAATAGCCTTTTTATTCTTCTGGGCCTGCCGTGGTTTCGTTATTTACCAGTACGAATCGCTCCTTTGATCAAGAGTAAATACTGGACCATCATTGTACTGGTCCCATTCGGGTTTTCAGTTCTGCCTACAATCAGTCGGATATTGTTTTCCCGGGAAATTGGATTGATATACGAGCCGGATATTTACTATGCCATTTTCACTTTGTTTTTCCTCGGAGGGGTTTTATGGGAATCGTTTCACAGGCGTGGACTGAAATGGCTCGCCTGGTTGTCTGTGATTTGCATTTTTACGACCCTGATTGCCCAGCTCTTGAAGCACCCTTCTTTTGAGATCAACCCTGCGTTGCTTTCAGCTATTTTCAAAACCTTCCTGATCATGATCTTTTTTGCACTGGCCCTCAGTTGGGTCAAGGAACTGGCTGAACATGTGATCCCGGCGCCGGAACATCTACAATTACAATTGCTTGAGGAGAAAAATGCCCTCGGAAAACTGGAGTATCATGTGAAGTTATTCGGGATCCCAAAAACCAATAGCGATTTTCTGCTTTCTCCGGCATTATTCGATTTACTGGCAAAATTCAATCGGGCTTTGCAGGCAGGTGATGGTTGGTTAGAGATCAAACCCAAAACCGACGAAAGGACCAATCGTGAATATGATATTCAGGACCATAATCAGATCAAGCGGCTGCTGATAGGACTGCTCGATGGGCTTTATGGTAAAGGCCAATGGGATAAAGAACTTCAGGAGGTGCCTTTACGGCAAGCGTTATTTGAAATGTCCGAAAAAAGAGAACGAAAAATCAAGCTGAATCTGCCCGGTAAAAACGTCTCTCATACCACCCTCACTAACATCCCTCAACATACCAGATAATTCTTTCGTCAGTAACATTTTTTACTGACAAGGCCTTAATTCCATTACGACAAATCCCTTTCTGAGGCACTTAGCAGGACAATTTGCTCAAAAAATTTTCAGAATGGAAGCAATCACATCGTTTCGGTCGATCGATCAGATTTTTATGCTAATTAAAGACGAACCCTTAACCTCATTGCATTTATCATGAAGACGAAAGATCAATTCAGTGGGTCAGTGGGATTCATAGTGGCTGCGGCAGGTTCCGCCGTAGGGCTAGGTAATATTTGGGGGTTCCCTTATGAAGTAGGTCAGGGCGGGGGAGCGCTTTTTGTACTCATCTACTTGTTTTTTTGTTTTACACTTTGTTTGCCGGTCATGCTAGTGGAGGTGGCTATTGGCAGAAAGTCACAAAGTAATCCCGTTCATGCTTTTCGATATTTGGGTTTTCCAAAATGGCGATTGGTGGGGTTTCTGGGTTTGCTGGCAGGGGTGGCCATACTGTCCTACTACAATGTGATTGCTGGTTGGGCGTTTGGGTATGTCTTCGAAATGGCCAGAGGTAATTTTCAGATTACTGATTCTTTCGGTGCTTACACTGCTGATTACACCACGGTAGGTTTATATGGACTTCTTTTTATGTGTGTGACCGCCTTTTTCGTGTCACGAGGCATTGCCAAAGGCATCGAACGAATTGCCAGGATTCTCATGCCTTCGCTCATTCTTATGATCATAGGCGTAGCTGTCTATTCGCTGACCCTCGAAAACGCCATGGCAGGTTTGAAATTTTACCTCCTGCCGAGATTTGAAGCGTTGGAAGGTAAGGTCATATATAATGCCATGGGTCAGGCGTTCTTTTCTTTGTCATTAGGAATGGGTGCCCTCATCACCTACGGGAGTTACGTCAATCGTACGGATAATTTGCTCAAATCAGCTTCACTGATCACGGTAGCGGATGTGGGCATTGCTTTGTTGGCTGGCCTAATGATCTTTCCGCTGATCGGGCATGTATCCGGAGGAACCATGGAAGGGGTGAACAGAGGCCCTGAACTCATCTTTGTCACGATTCCGGATATTTTTGGTACGATTGGCGGAGCACCTGGAGTAATCGTTGGGACGACCTTTTTTTTATTACTCTGTTTCGCTGCATTGACCAGTACCATTTCCTTATTGGAAGTTCCGGTTTCCTACGTGATAAAGGCGACAAAACTCAAGCGAGAGACCGCTACCTGGTTAGTGGCCATGGTGATCTTTTTAGTAGGTATTCCCTCATTGTTGAGCAGCGGCGGGTCGGACTACTTTGTTCACTTTGTTAAATACCTGGGTGCTGAAGATCATACCAATTTCATGGATTTCATGTTGAACCTGGCAAATGACACTTTTCTGCCTTTGGGTGGATGCCTGATCGTATCCTTTGCGGCATTTGTCTGGAAAAAGGAAAACCTTGATGCGGAGCTTAGTCACGGATGCGATGGCTACCAGGGTTCATTTTATCAGCGATACCTTCATTTTGCCATGTCTTATCTGATCCCAGTCATACTTGGTATACTATGTTTATTCACCGTTCTGTCCACGTTTTTTGGTTTATGACGAGTCCGTATTTCTACCGAACAGGTGGATGTTGCTAAAACAATAAAATTGGTAAAACAGCCTGTTTTTGCTATCTTTGTTCGCTCATATCAAGAGGTATGAAAATAAAACGGTCCCGAACGGGGCCGTTATTTTTTGTTTTAAGGGATAGAAAGAATTTAGAAAATGGCGTATAGTTATTACACGAAGGAGGGTTTGCAGAAGTTGAAAGACGAACTCCAGGATCTCAAAACACGTGGAAGGGCGGATATGGCGAAACAGATCGCCGAGGCACGAGATAAAGGTGACCTAAGTGAAAACGCCGAGTACGATGCGGCAAAAGATGCTCAGGGTTTAATGGAATTGAAAATTTCAAAGCTGGAGAACCTGGTGGCCAATGCACGGATCATTGATGAGTCTAACCTGGACAATTCGAAAGTAGGTATTCTTTCGAATGTCACTATCAAAAACACAAAAAATGGCATGCAGGTCAAATACCAATTGGTTGCTGAAGAAGAAGCTGATCTCAAAGCCAATAAAATATCTGTAAAATCCCCGATCGGTTCAGGATTGATAGGAAAGAAAGTAGGTGACAAAGCGGAGATTAAAGCGCCTGCCGGGGTGTTGGAATTTGAGATCTTAGATATATCTTTCTGACCTGATCCAACCAATCAAAGACAATCATGGCAAGTATCTTTACCAAGATCATCAATAGGGAGATTCCTGCGCATATCGTTGCGGAGAATGATGAATTCCTGGCATTTTTAGATATCAATCCACTGGCAGAAGGCCATACGTTGGTTATTCCAAAAGTTGAAGTGGATTACCTGTTTGACCTGGAAGATGATGTTCTTTCTAAAATCCTGGTCTTTTCCAAAGGAGTGGCGAAAGCGATCGAGTCCGTGATCACCTGCGAGAGAATTGGTGTCAGCGTGATCGGCCTTGAAGTGCCCCATGCTCATGTACATCTGATCCCGATGAATAGTATCGATGACATGAATTTCACCCGTTTGAAATTGTCTTTATCACCTGAAGAATTGGCTGACACGGCCCGAAAAATCAATGCGGCCTTTAAGGCTGGCTAATCAATGAGTTTTAAGGGTATACAAATCCGCTCCGAGCATTTGGAAGGGGCGGAAGTAGCTTGGTTCGCACCAATATGTGATGGCGATGATCGTTATCTGGGCGAACGAAGTATGGACTTCAAAAGTACCTGGAAAAACACTTCAGAAATTTTATTGACTGCCGATAAGGCAGGTTACCGAAATATCCTTTGTCCATCGTCCTATCAGGTAGGACAAGATACGCTGACCTTCGCCTCCGCGGTTGCACCACTGACGGAGCAAATCAACTTATTAGCGGCTGTACGGTGCGGGGAAGTACATCCGCCTATGCTCGCCCGAACCATAGCCACAATTGACCATATTCTGGAGGGCCGTTTAACGATCAATATCATTTCCTCTAACCTTCCTGGGGATGATCTTTCTTCTGAAGATCGATATCAGCGATCAAGAGAAGTGATCCAGATATTGAAGCAGGCATGGACCCAGGAGGAGATCAATTTTAAAGGAGCATTTTACGACTTCAAGTTGCCGACCAATCCGGTTAAGCCTTTTCAAAAAGGAGGTCCGTTGTTGTATTTTGGAGGTTACTCACCCGCCGCTGTGGACTTATGTGCGGAGCACTGTGATGTGTACCTTATGTGGCCGGAAACGGAAGAAAACCTGAAGGGTCTCATGAAAAACATGAGTGATAAGGCTGCCGGTTATGGTCGAAAGGTCGATTTTGGATTAAGGATCCACATGGTGGTTCGCGAAACGGAAGAAGAAGCCCGGGCTTATGCGGATAGCATTATTTCCAAACTAGATATAGAGCAGGGAGAAGAGTTGCGAAACCGGGCCTTAGATGCCAAATCTTATGGTGTTAGTCGACAAGCCGAGATGCGGAAGCAATCAAGCGATGATGGCTACATTGAACCAAATGTCTGGACAGGCATAGGGAAAGGAAGATCAGGCTGTGGAGCTGCATTGGTTGGAACACCTGAGCAGATCATTGCCAAAATGAATCGCTACATGGATATGGGTATTCGGGCCTTTATTTTTTCTGGTTATCCGCACAAGCAGGAATGTGAACTATTTGCCAGGCACGTCCTGCCCCACCTTAAGACATTCTCTATGCCCGTCGAACAAGGCCGGGTGGATGGTAGACTGCCTGATACCCCGCTGGGAGCTGGTGTTAGGGTCTGAAAGACCACTGACCAAATGGAACATTGGTCAAATCATTACCTTTCAAGTAGTGAAATTCCATTCAAATCTGTAGTTAAGATCTCACTCATCGCATCAAAGAAAGGGCGATAAGCTTTAAATCCTTCACTGATCAGTTGAGGGGCTTTATCACTTTGTACTTCTTTATCGGTAAATGATTTTCTAAAGAGGAACTGTTTGTGTCGTAACAAGTCGATGTTTGGGTCTTCTTTGCTAAATCCTTTTGGTGCGCTTTTTACCTGTTCTCCTTCCAGATTCCCCAGGGTCTTTGAGGTGGTCGCTATGGCTTCCCGAAGAAACTCGGCATCCTGACTAATGTGTTTTCGGATGTGTAAAAGGTCTTGCGGATTAGGACCGAAAAACCCACCTGCGATATAGCTATTGCCAGGTTTCAATTGTAAATAATACCCTCCTCTAAGTGCGGCACCTGACCGTTTGAAACTGATATTCCAGCTGGTTTTATAAGGTGTTTTGTCTTTCGAGAACCGAACGTCCTTATAAATTCGGAAGATTTTTGTCTTTCCGGTTTCCAGGGTGTCATGAGTAAGCATGGCCTCTTCCAGATTTTTGACGTAAGTCTTTATTTCCTCCTGAGATTCCTGAAAAGTAGATTTATTCGCATTGAACCATTCGCGATTGTTATTGTCTTTCAGTTCGTTAAGGAAGGCAAATGTGGTGTTTAGTGACATGTTAAGTGCGATTGGTGTGTGAATGATCTTCTGATAAACAGGAAAACCAATATTTCAGTTTCTAATAAAAAGATTTTCAAATAGACGATAAAAGTACAAAAGGACCTTTTCCTGTCAATTCTTTAAAGAACAATGGATTGCTAAATCATTGCAAAAAGTTATGATCATGATAAGAAAATATGATTACGATTTTCGTCTTTTTAACCATATGTAGCAAGGTCTTTGCTGTCTGGCGGTATTAAACTTTACTGATTAGATTAATGCATTTTACTGTAATTCTTTCTTTCATCGTCATGATGCTCATGGTTTCATGTCAAACTAAGAACCCCAACCTTAATGAAAAAGGACAGGATGAATTATCAGCCAGGGCAATAGATACGCCGATACAACAGTCAGAAGTTGAATTTGACGGTACTTATTATGTTCCTATTTATTCGGACATTTATGTGGGAGACAACATACCGAAAGAGCTATTGGCGGCCACACTGAGTTTGAGGAACACCAGTTTCGCTGATACCTTATTCATTTCAACGATCGATTATTACAATACGGACGGGACGCTTGTTAAGTCATTCATTGATCAACAAATTGCGATTGCACCCATGGCCACCGTGAATTATGTGATTGATCGGGATGATGATACCGGAGGGTCCGGTGCTCACTTCGTGGTGGACATCCACGCAAGATCACCACGTGTGAAGCCACTGGTACAGGCCATCATGGTAGGTGAATACAGTAATAAAGCCTTTGCATTTGAGTCGGATGGATACCTTATTCCTCAGAAAAATGCCGGTTATTATTGATTTTCGGATTTGAGGAACGCAATGATTGTTTCGCTTAACTCATTAGGAACGTCTTCCTGTAAGAAATGTCCGGCATTCGGATAAGATTTGACCACCGCCTGAGGAAGATCCTTTTTGGCTTTGGTCATGGTTTTAGCCACATCTGGAAGAATTTTGTCTTTTTCTCCATAAAGTATCAATACCGGTCCTTTGAAAGCGGGTAAGGCTTTCGCGATCTCACCATAGGCTTGCATGCTAAGTCGTTGAACAGTCTTGATGAGTAACAACCGTTCTTTTTTCCCAAGGAATGGCTCCTGATAATTTCGGATGATCTCATCAGTCAGGTTAGTTTTCTGAAATACGCCGAAATACATGGACCGCTTGATGCCCCATGGACTGATCAACGCGGTTTTGATCCCCGGTGCAATGGTCGCAAAAGCAAACAGTTTCACCATGAATGAGAATTTGGGATAGATAAGGGTGTTGAACAGGATCAGCCGTTCAACTTTTTCCATGTGCTTGATCATCCAATACAAACCAATCGGACCTCCCATGTCATGCACGCCAAGGGTGACTTTTTCCAGGTTAAGGTTTTTTAAAAATCCGTTCAGGATACGTGTATGATACCGGAAGCTATAGGAGTCCTCAAGCTTTTTGTCAGACTTTCCAAAACCCGGAAGGTCCATGGCGATTACCTGATAACCGTCAGAGACTTTTTCAATGATATTTCTATATAAATAGGAAGATGTCGGCCAGCCGTGGAGCAGCAATAAAGTTGGACCTTCCCCAGCCGTTCGATAATGAATATTAACTCCTTCTACTTCCGTAAAAGCACTTTTAATCGGGGTGCTCATGGATCAAACTTACCGTAAATACGGAAGGAATCCTACTGCCTACTTTGCTGTTTCCGGTAAAAAATGACCATCGCAACAACCGATAATAAAGCCGATAATAACCACACATACTGAAGGTAAGTTTTACCCGAAGTATAATGATCGTAAGCTGCCAAGAGGCAAACGAGTACATTCATTAGGAAAATAGCCATATGCCCTTTCAATTGCCATTGGCGATTTCGTGTACGAATCAGCATGATCAAGTTGACGATACCTGCAGCAGCCTGTACGCTGGCCTGAATATATTTTCCTTCTTCAAAGAGACTAAATGCACCTAACAGAAACAATGACCCATTAAGAATGAATAGAAACCTGGCACTTTTTTGGGCTTTTCCTTTACTCATTTTGTGATGGCTTTTCTTCAAAGCCATAGGCCATGAAGAGTTCACCCAGACCATTTAAGGCCTCTTGATTTAAGGGAGGAATATTGAAAGAGTCAATGATTAGGATTGACTCTGAGCATTCAAAACAAATCTCAATGAATCCTGTCATTTGATCGTTTTCCCCATACAGAGCGATAGCATGGCGAGGGACATAGCAGAAGCTTACGATCTCTTTTTCATCACCGGCGAAAAGGGAAGGAAGTAATTTCTTGATATCCTCTTGACGTAGGGACTTGCGGATACCAAGCCGGGTTTCATCAATTCGTATGGCTTTCAAATTCGATAGATCTCTCATCTTAAGACTATCTCCTTCGGATGTTGTTAATACGCTGGTTTCGTAGCATTGTTCTTCTCCGTCCAGTATTTGACAGTCGGGAAGTAACCGGATCAGCACAACTGATTCTATTTGTGTATCCACGAAAGATTGTGCCTGTTGAAGTGTTTCTTCGGGTAGCTGAGAAATAAAGGAGACCTGGAATTTTTCCGAATTGAAAGTTGAGTCAATGGTGGCTGAAGGTTCCTCCATTGATTCATTTTGCGAATTAGTTTTGGAACTGCATGCGATCATTACGCAGCTAAGCAAGGCAAGGGGAAGGCACCATTTCACCTTATGAAGATACGATTTATTTTGACTTTCGATTATACCATACGGTGTAGCCCAGATTGATACCTAAGAAGTCCCTAAACTCTTTTCCCACAAAATTATAAGAAGCCGAGAGGTCCCACCGGCCCAGAATGTATCCGATATTTGGTCCAATGCCAAAGTTGGTGATGTTTTGGCGTGTGTCTCTCCAATTGCCAGGTTCACGAGAGGTGATGATATACCGCTGATGACTTAACATAAGGACCTGTGCCCCGATATAAGCCTGGACCAACTTGTCCTT
Organism: Cyclobacteriaceae bacterium; assembly: GCA_965229785.1. GTDB lineage: Bacteria > Bacteroidota > Bacteroidia > Cytophagales > Cyclobacteriaceae > JAWPMT01. The sequence continues at coordinate 4,001,453 of CBDDJS010000001.1, read as the reverse complement.
TTTGTTAAATCGGGGTTGCCCCAGAAGCATTTGGGCTTTGAGATAACTATTTAGTACATAATTCGCGCCTTCTCGACAGGAAGGCCAACCAGGATAACGCCGATGTTCTTCAGTACACCCTCCCGGATAGACTGCTACACCATAAGCCAGGGCAGTAGGTTCGAAGCGAAAACTAAACCTGAGGTCATCAGTTGGCCAGTAGTTGGCTTCCAAATAAAGCCCAATGCCAGTCGTGTTATTGAATGCATCGTCAGATTGATTATAGGCAAGCCCGGTCTGGATGCTGATATTACGAGGAGTTGGTTGCCCAACACAACGAATACTGATCACACTGAAAATCAGAAGGAATAGGGTTTTCCACTTCATGGCAAGTTAGGGGAGTGGTCTAAATAGACCTTAACAAGCCAAAATAATGCCACAGACCTCCATGTTTCATGGACGAACTACTATCACTATGCCAACATTTCCATCTCTTTCAATACGGCATCAGCTTCCGCATACTTGGTATCGCTGGCCTGTCGGTCTCTTGTAGAAAGTTCAAACGCCTCTTTCATCAACTTCTCATACTTCTTTTGAAGCTTTTCTTTTGGAGATTTTTTACTGAATAGTCCCATGGAAAGGAAACTACGGGATGCTCGAAATGGTTGTCACTTCCTGGCCAGATGACAGAGATTAATCCCGAATATTTGCCAGCCGGAAAATGTTAGGGTTGTTTTGGTGATATTGGATTGGAATGCTGTCCCCCTCCATCAGTTGGTCATTGGGAGCCTGAATTTTTTGTTCCAGCACTTTACCTGCCACTTCGTATTGGCAATCGCAATAGTCGTCTTCACAATCAACTATCCAGGCAATGGTCAATTTACTGGATTCATCCAAAAGTTGATGGTGATAAAGGTTGGATAATTCATCGGCGAGTACAAATTGTGCGACAGAGAGAAAAAAGGACAAAACAAGGATGCCGTGTCGCTCTATTCGATTCAAACGCATTTTATGTGATACCCGAATGACCCAGGGTATATCTCGAATTGCCAAAAAGAACAAGAATCCTGAAAGGGCAATACCCGCGAATCGGATCATGCCAAATCCCGTAAATCCGTAATTGATATAAGTGACGATACTATAATAAATCGCCGCAGTAAGAATAAAAGCTGATATGAATCGAAGTACGAATTTCATAGCAGGCTGAAATATTTGATCATAGTTTGGCCAGGTGGTATCATCGAATGGATATTGCTGTTGATCAATTACGTTAACGTAAATTACTACCTGATCTTGTGTGTCATATGCAAGAATTTTCAGTTTTGAATCTAAATATATCGGAAACGAGGGATGACTTCAAAGATCCGAGTTATTCGGAATGTCATCCAGATTGTAATAAACTTTCAATCCTTTTTCCTTCGCTAGTTGCACATCCTGATCAGCACCTTTTGACGCACCCGGAATTCGGAGGATTGCATCACATTTTTCCAGTAAACGATGAGCGACTGGGTATTGCACTTCTGTCCAAATTTCATCTCCTACGGTTTTGGAGCCTGCCTGTTGCATAATCGGTAAGGCCACCCATTCCCCAATCATGGGAACGTGTCCTTTTCTGAAAATGGGAAGTGCCATGGCTTCCAGATTGTCCATATTTTGTTGGATGAGTTTCGGATCATCGTTGGTGCCACTGCGATAAGGCCCGGCAATCAATATAAGCATGTGTTTTTTAAGCCAAATGAATGTGCTTTGGCGGTCAAAAAGAATAAGATACCTTAAGAAAACAACCAATTAACTTTTCTGCGCCCGAATGGTGCTTAAGAATTCTGGCGTGATACCTAGATAGGAGGCAATCTGTTTTAACGGAACAGCCGATGCGATAAAGGGATATTTATCTATAAAATGCTCATAACGCTCTTTTGCCGGAACAGAAAGATTTTGAATGGTCCGTAGTTGCTCACGGCAATAGGCTTTTTGCATCAGAATTCGGAAAAACGTATTGAACGCAGGGATGCGATCGTATAGTAAGTTCAGGTCCTTCAGCGATAATTTCAATATACTGCAATCCTTTACCACCTGAATATTCACCATCGATGGGAGTTGATTGAGAAAACAATGCATGTCTGTGATCCACCAATTCTGAGTGGCAAACATGATCGTGGATTCTTTGCCGTTGCCGTCCTGATGGAAAGCACGTAAAATGCCTTCATTGACAAAATGAATGAAATGACAAGGATTGCCTTGCCGGATCAAAAAGGACTTTTTTGGCAATTGTTCTTCTAGTAAAAGATCTCTGAAAATTGTTTTCTCTTCTTCTGTGAGCGAGACGTGTTTGGCGATATGATTGAAGATGAGATTCGTGTTCACACAGTTAAGATAGGTATCTTCACCTTTCTAATGACACGAAATATCCAATGCACATGAATACAGTCTTCATTGCTACCAGTTTAGATGGGTACATCGCAGATAAGGAAGGAGGAATTGATTGGCTTCATGCGATCCCTAATCCCGATCAGATTGATATGGGCTACAATGAGTTGATTGCCAGAGTGGATGCACTGGTCATGGGGCGTACAACTTTTGAGACGGTCTGTGGATTTGATATGGATTGGCCCTATACGTTACCGGTTTATGTACTTAGCCGTTCACTCAAAGAAATTCCTGAAAAATATGCCGAGCGTGTCTTTCTCGTGAAGGGTACGCTGACTGAAGTCTTGGATGAGATCCATGCAAATGGACACCACCGGTTATACATCGATGGAGGAGCGACTATCCAAAGCTTTCTGAAGGAAGACCTGATCGATGAATTGATCATTTCGACGATACCAGTGCTACTGGGCGGAGGTAGCCCTTTGTTTGGAGAGTTAGATCATAAAATGGATTTTGAGCACGTTGAATCCAGGAGATATCTTGATGCCATCGTGCAGAACCATTATCGGAGGAAACAATAAAGAGGAACCTGTTACTCTGAGTTCGTGGAAGAGTGACAGGCTCCTGTAGCGTTAGCTTTTTCGGGTGACCCGGATTTTTAATTTCCCTCCATTGTTGCCGTAATACCCTTTCAGGTCATTGGCAAAAGCGCAAAACTCACCGGATGATTCTGCTTTGTAATTCGCATTATTGCCAATGATAAAGGCCCGATCATCATTGTCACCGATGGTGCCACAAAGGGTAAACCATTTAACGCCTCTAAGGGTAACTCTTCTGAAGGGTTCCGACAACCGGATCGGTATTTCCTTAAGTCCCATGGAGATATCTCCCCGGTCCCATCCTTTTCCGTCTAATTGCTTAATGTCTCCATCTCGCCACAAAAACCGATTCTTTTCAATCACTTGAATCTGATAATCCACTCCTGCTTCGAATAATATGCCGGTGTGATTGAATTTTTTATAGGCGAATACAAATGTTTCATAGCTGTCATCGGATTTTTCCAGGATGTGCCAGTTGCGTTTTGAAACATATTTATGATCAGAGTATCCATCAAATGCCTTGGTGTTCCCATCAGGATAGATGACCTGATGAGATAAATTTTCCAGTGATCGGGGGCGATAATTTCGGTCTCCGTGGACCCGATCCGCAATGGACCAGTGAACAGTGGGTAATTCGGCTTTATCGACTCTGTCATTTTTGATCACACAGCACCGGCGGTCCGCGAGTGTCGCTAATCGGAGGAGGAGGTTTCTTTCCTGCTGGTGATTAACACCAAATGTATCTGGGTCGATTTGAACATCATCTGCTTTGATTTCATATTTGGCACCCCTGGGAGGAATTTTATCATAATCCAAACTCTTGGCGTTGAAAACCCGGATGCCCAGATTGAGGTCATCGAACCAGTCCAGGAAAAAGCGGAAGGCCGTATCACTTAACCCGTCATAGTAATATCCTCCGCCAACATCTGAATGTGCCCCAGCAAACCAGACCTCTTGTACCCGATCCTCTTTATTCATAAGTGTAGGTTGGAAGGCTTTTCTCTTGTCATCCAGTGAGACCAGATGTAACGCGCGTTCTACATTGGCAGGTAGTGTGTGCCCATGTTCAAAAACGACATTGGATGAGGGACGGTCCTTTTTGCTCAGGTTGGGCAGGCCGATGGAAGCTACAGTATCATAAATCCCTTCGATGATCACCGGGCCTGGGACATGATCGTTGATAATCGAGGCAAATCTCCGGGCCAACGCCCCACCTCTGCTGAAACCTGTAACCAGGATTTTTGTGAAACCGCCTTTTTTAAGATAGTAATCTTCAAAATCCCTCCAGGCCTCATTCAGAATGGTCCGAACATCTTTGGACTCGATGGCCAATGCCGCATTTACTTTACGTTCAAAGAAATTGCCATATGTGCCAACACCATTATAATAGAAGGTGACATGTCCACCATTTAGTTCTGTGCCTTCACCTTTTAGTTCGCCTCCAATCAATAAATGAAATTTGAGGATATTGGTGATGCCATCATCCTCGATTTCGCCTTTCTTATTTACTTCCTGAACCGCATCCTGGGGTTCGTTATCGGTTCCGTCAAAATTGAAAATCAGTACTTTATCCATGGGTTGTATGTAGTATTATGTTGATGATTCGAGTCTTCATTCGAAGACCACTTTGTTCAAAACTGGAATTTCGAAGAATTTCTTCAAAATTGAAATACCTGTATTTGGGTAATTTTCTGATTACCAAATCCTTGTATTGTAGTTCAGGATGACCGAAAGTATTCAAGTTTTACGGCCGCTGATGATCGGAAGTCGGCATCACTGAGTGTAATCTCTGGAGGAATTAGAAACATTATTGAAACGTCACTATTCTTTTCTGAAGTTAGATATTTGAGTGCTCATTATGCGCTATTTTTCATTGAATTGAAATGGTATTTCATTCTTAGTATGTCCTGATTTTTGAGAAAGGCTATAAAATTGTGATGTGAGGAATTACAATAGACGTAACATCAGGCTCGTTATTTCCCTGATCTTGGGGTTACCTTCCTACGCTGTTTTTGCCCTGATTCGAGGCTTTCCTTTCGAAGAAATTACCGTATATGCATTTTTGAATTATGGCGCTACCGCATTTATTGCCTTCTTTCTCATTTTTGAAATCCAGCATGTCAAATCGACTTTCCTTAATCGAATCATCCCGTGGGAAGACCGGTCCATTACCAGAATACTAGTCGAATTAGGCAGTAGTTTTTTTGTAACTGGCGTGATCGTTACCGGAGCTTATGTCTTTTTGTATCTGGTGATTTGGGAAATGCCACTTTATGCTGCTTCGATCTTCTTATATATATGTCTGGTTTTTTTTATATCGTTGACTTTCATGGCTTTTGTGAATGCCGCACCTGTTATTTCCGGATGGAAAAAGAGTATTCTCAAAACCCAACAATTAGAGAGACAGACGTTGGAAGCGAAATTGGAAGCCCTGAGAACTCAACTTAGTCCCCACTTTTTTTTCAATAACCTGAGTATCCTCAATGGTCTTATTGACCTTCATCCAGATCGGGCGAAGTATTTTCTGGCGAAGTTGTCGGATGTTTTTCGTTATATTCTACGTCATCGTAAAGATGAGTTGGTCCCTTTGGAGGAAGAAATTCGATTCATTGAAGACTATATATTTCTGATCGAAAGCCGGTATGAAGAGAAAGTCATTTTTCATTTGTCCGTAGATGCTGATCGTCGATGGATACCACCAGTGATGCTGCAACAACTTGTGGAGAATGCGGTTAAGCACAACGAATCTTCCTTTGAAAAACCGCTTCATGTCCGAATCGAAACGACAGAGGGTAAACTTCAGGTATCTAATCCGATCCAACCCCGAAAGGGGGTGGTTGATTCCAGTGGGATCGGGTTACAGGTGGTCCGAAAGCGATTCGAGTCGCTGACCGATGAACAGGTGACCATCTCCGATGACGGAATCAACTTTAGGGTAGAACTACCATTGATCAAAGAGATTAAACCAATGATGCCTGAAAGATGAAGATACTGATTGTAGAAGATGAACCCGTAAATGCCAGAGAGTTATCCCAACTCATTAAGGCCTATGATCCCGTATTTAACATTCTGGCCATAATTGATACGATTGAAGCTACCGTTCAATTTCTTAAGTCGCAGGTTCCTGATTTACTGTTTCTTGATATTGAATTGGCCGATGGTTCAGCTTTCGAGATATTCAGGCAAATAGAGATAACCTGTCCGGTTGTTTTTGTAACAGCCTATGATGAGTATGCGTTGCAGGCTTTCGATCAAAATAGTATTGCCTATCTGCTGAAGCCGATCACAAAATTGAAATTGCAGGAAGCTTTTGAGCATTTTCGAAATATGAAATCCGCTGTGATCGGATCTGGTGAGTACCTGAAAATGGTGAATTCCCTCCGTTTTAAAGAGAATTTCCTCGTAAAATTTGGGAATCAACTTATTCCCATTTCAACAAGTCAAATCGCCTATTTCTATTCAGAGAATACGATCGTATATGTGGTGAGCTATGATAATCACAAATACGTATCAAATCATACTTTAATGGAACTTGAGGATCTGTTGGATCCCAAAGTATTCTTCAGAGTTAACCGACAGTATTTGGTTCATCAATCCTCTATTGTTTCATTGATCCCGCACCTTAAAGGACAAGTACTGGTACGACTTACCCATTGCAAGGACGATCGGATCATAGTGAGTAGGCAAAGAACCGTCCAGCTGAAAACCTGGCTTTCTTAACCTTAAGCAATGGTTCACTTCGATGAGATAAAGTGAATGTTCAATAGAAAGAAGTTGGATTTGGCCAAATTCTGTGAAAGGACCTGATCGGGTGAATCTTAGATTTACTTGAAAAAAGTTCTGATGAATAAGCTATCCCTGGCGTTTTTATTGTTAATCGTTTTGGTCATATCTGGCTGTTTGGGAAGCGATGATGAAGAAGAGATAGGCCCCGAATGGCGATTTGATAAGGTCACTTTTGTCTTAGATGGTTCGGAAATACTCGTCATGGAAGTGCCGAATGTTAAAATTAGGATGACTGATTCTACCTACTCTTACTTTAGAAACTCGGCATCTTTTACCGGGGAGTGGCGAGTGAATGAAGATCAAACAACTATTTCCGGCGCGTTTGAAGACCAGCTTTTTGAACACGTGTTGATTTCCCGGTCGGCTCGTGCAATAGTCTTTCAGGCAAGTCTTATTGATTTGATGCAAAACAGTACGACAAATGCTGAAAGACTTACGCTGCAGCTGTTAAGTCAGCAATTAATTGCGGATGGTAAAAGCCTCAACGAGATTTTGAATCAAGGGCAGTCTTTGGCTGTCCATTACACACTTGTAAACATTTGACTGTCTTTAATGTATTGTCCTATGAAGATCCTAATTTCATTATCTCTGTGCTTGTGTTGTTTAAGTGGCACTTATGGGCAGGAGACTTTTTTGGGATTTGAACGCCCGGTCCTTTCCGTTGAAATATTTGCTGAGGGGCTGATATCCACCAATCTCAAACAAAGAGATTTGACTGTTTCACCAGATCGGTCGGAGATGTATTTCACCGTTTTTGGAAGTGGCTTTGATGGTAATATTTATTTTTCAAAGTTTGAAAATGAGCAATGGTCTATTCCGAAAATAGCTCCCTTTTCCGGAGGTAGTCAAGATCTGGAGCCTTCGTTTTCCCCTGATGGATCCAGGTTGTATTTCTCTTCTAATCGTGGCTCTTCAAGCTTTGACATTTATTATGTCAATCGACAGACTGACGGTACCTGGTCAGATCCTATCGATGTTGGCAGTCCCATCAATACCTCCGCAGATGAGTTTTATCCGTCAGTTGCAGAAAATGGCTCTTTGTATTTTACCGCAAATTATTCCAGAGGCCAGGGGGGTGAAGATATTTGGTATGCTGAATGGGAGGATGGTGCTTATAAAGAGCCCGTTGCTCTGACCGGTTTTTGTGGATCGACCGACGAGTTTAATGCTTATGTAGCGCCTGATGAGAGCTTCATTTATTTCTCGAGTTTTGGTCGTCCTGATGGACAAGGAGGAGGTGACCTGTACATCGCGCGAAAAGATGCGTCGGGCGAATGGTCACCCGCCTCTAATTTGGGGGCAAGGGTTAACTCCATTTTGTTGGATTACTCTCCCTTTGTCCTTGACGGATTTCTCTTTTTTACCAGCACACGACCGTTAAACATCAATGATGTATCGGCCAATGTGTTCGATCCCGCCGCAGTTATGGGGAATCTACTGTCGCCAAATCGGTCAACGAGTAATATTTACTGGGTCAATAGGTAATGAGGCATCTCTCGAGGAATCGGGAGTAACTAATGCCAGTCATGCGACCGAAATGGGTGTCTGCCCATTTGCTTACTAAGGAGAGGTTTTCAGGGAATTATGCTACTTACTTTGTTCCTCAGAGTCGTTGAGATTGGCTTACCTGGGGTTGTTCCGGATTTTAAATCCGGAACTTCTCTACTTCACGTTTTCTTTGAAATTGAATCCTAAAATATGTCTCATGTGGCCTTCAAGAAAAAGATCATTACATGTTTCGCCTGTACTGTCCTCCTACCTCGAACATGGCATGGGTGATCTGTCCGAGAGAACAGTACTTCGTCGTTTCCATGAGTTGATCAAAAGTGTTGCCATTGTTCAGGGCTACATCTTGCAAGGCGCTTAGCATCTCAGCAGATTTGGTCTCATTTCTTCCGTGCAAGGACTCCAGATTACTGATCTGCGCTTCTTTTTCTTCCTTGGTGGCCCGGATCACTTCATCGGGGATGATCGTTGGTGAGCCCTGTGAAGAGAGAAAAGTGTTCACACCGATGATAGGAAGTTCACCGGTATGTTTCTTCGTCTCATAGTACAGGCTTTCTTCCTGGATTTTGCCACGTTGGTACATGCTTTCCATCGCACCCAAAACCCCACCGCGATCTGTAATGCGATCAAACTCAGCCATTACAGCTTCTTCGACCAGGTCCGTCAACTCTTCGATGATGAAAGACCCTTGTATCGGATTTTCGTTCTTAGTAAGACCCAGTTCCTTGTTGATGATCAGCTGAATGGCCATAGCTCTACGCACTGACCCTTCTGTCGGAGTAGTGATGGCTTCATCATAAGCATTCGTATGCAGAGAGTTACAATTGTCGTAAATCGCATAAAGTGCCTGAAGTGTGGTTCGGATATCGTTGAAGTCAATTTCCTGAGCATGTAAGGACCTTCCGGATGTCTGAATGTGATACTTCAGCTTTTGAGATCGTTCATTGGCACCATACTTCAGTTTCATGGCCTTCGCCCAGATCCTTCTGGCTACTCGTCCGATTACTGCATATTCAGGATCGACACCATTACTGAAGAAGAACGATAAATTGGGTGCGAAATCATCGATGTGCATGCCCCGGGAAAGGTAGTACTCCACGAAGGTGAATCCATTGGCCAGTGTGAAAGCCAGCTGACTGATCGGATTGGCCCCAGCTTCTGCTATGTGATAACCTGAGATGGAAACGGAATAAAAGTTTCTGACTTTGTGGTCAATGAAGTACTGTTGTACATCACCCATCAACCGAAGCGAGAATTCCGTAGAGAATATACACGTGTTTTGTGCCTGATCCTCTTTTAGAATATCCGCCTGAACTGTACCTCTTACTTTTGACAGAGCGTCTGCTTTGATTTGATTATAAATCTCAGCTGGGAGTACCTGATCTCCAGTTACGCCGAGTAGCATTAATCCCAGACCGTCATTGCCTTCAGGTAATTCTCCATTGTATCTGGGACGCTCGGCACCGAGCGCATTGTAGATCTGATCGATCTTATCATCAACCTCTTTTTCGAGTCCATTGGCTTTGATGTAAAGCTCGCATTGTTGATCAATAGCGGCATTCATGAAGAAGGCGGCAATTGTGGCGGCAGGACCATTGATGGTCATGGAAACAGAAGTAGTAGGATCACACAGGTTGAATCCTGAGTACAACTTCTTGGCATCATCCAGACAGCATATGCTTACCCCTGAGTTACCAATCTTTCCGTAAATATCGGGACGATAGTCCGGGTCTTCTCCGTAAAGGGTTACGGAATCAAAAGCAGTGGATAATCTTGCTGCAGGCAATCCATGTGAAACATAATGGAATCTTTTATTCGTACGTTCGGGGCCTCCTTCACCAGCAAACATTCTGGTCGGATCCTCACCTTGACGTTTGAATGGGAATACACCTGATGTAAAAGGAAATTCTCCGGGTACATTTTCCTGTAAAGACCATTTCAAAATATCACCCCACCCTTCATATCGTGGCAAGCTGACTTTTGGAATCTGGGTATGAGAAAGCGACTCAGTAGTGGTAGCTACTTTGATTTCTTTTCCGCGTACGTGATAGACGAATTCTTCACCTTCATAATTCGCCTTCTTGCTTTGCCAATCTTCCAGAATCTTCTGGTTGTGTGGATCCAGATCCAGTTGCAAATTGGCTTTTGCCGTCTCAATGGCCGTTAGGGCAGCTTCCTGATCTTTTAGGATTTCCGCAGACTGGTCTAGACTGTAGAGTTTTTGAGCGATGGCACCTTGTTGCTCTACTTTTTGGTTATAGTCTCTGATCGAATCAGTAATTTCCGAAAGGTAGCGAGTACGCTTGGGCGGGATGATGTATATCTTTTCAGACATCTCCCGGGTACTGCTGAAGTTTGAGGTCAGTTCCGTCGCTCCAGTCTTCTCTACCAATGTATCCAGAATAGCCTTGTAAAGCTGATTCATGCCTGGATCGTTGAATTGAGAGGCGATCGTGCCGTAAACCGGAATATCATCTTCGGGCGTATCCCAGAGCTGATGGTTGCGCTGATATTGCTTCTTGACATCACGAAGCGCATCCAAAGCACCACGTTTGTCAAATTTGTTCAGTGCGATTAAATCAGCGAAATCCAGCATGTCAATTTTTTCCAGCTGTGTCGCTGCACCATATTCGGGGGTCATCACATAGAGAGAGAGGTCCGAATGCTCAGTGATTTCCGTATCTGACTGCCCAATTCCCGAAGTTTCGAGGATGATCAAATCAAATCCTGCTGCTTTGGAAATGTCAACTGCATCCTGGACATATTTAGAAAGCGCCAGATTGGATTGACGAGTGGCGAGGGAACGCATGTAAACCCGGTCATTGAAGATGGCATTCATGCGAATTCTGTCGCCGAGTAATGCGCCACCCGTCTTTCTTTTAGAAGGGTCAACGGAGATGACAGCAATTTTCTTGTCTGAAAAATCGATCAGGAATCGACGCACCAATTCATCTACCAGTGAAGATTTTCCGGCGCCACCCGTTCCGGTAATACCAAGTACTGGAGCTACTTTTTCCTTTGTGTTCGCTTCGCGAATGGTAGCAAGCACATCCGCATGCTTTTCCGGGAAGTTTTCTGCCGAAGAGATAAGCCTGGCAATATCTGAATACTGTTTTTTAGGCAATCGGTCAAGTTGGCCATTCAGATTTTCACCAACGGTAAAATCGCTTTGTTTCACCAAGTCGTTGATCATGCCCTGTAATCCCATGGCACGTCCATCATCAGGCGAATAGATTTTGGATATGCCGTAGGCATGCAATTCTTCAATTTCTTCCGGAAGGATGGTTCCCCCTCCGCCACCAAATATCTTGATCTGAGAGGCCCCTCTTTCTTTGAGCAGATCGTACATGTACTTGAAGTACTCAACGTGCCCCCCCTGATAAGAAGTAATGGCAATGGCTTGGGCATCTTCCTGAATGGCACAGTCCACAATTTCCTGAACAGCGCGATTGTGGCCTAGATGGATCACCTCGCAACCGGTGGTCTGGATGATCCTTCGCATGATATTGATCGCCGCATCATGACCATCGAACAAAGAAGCTGCGGTTACAATTCGGATGTGATTCGTGGGTTTATATGGGGGGACAGTTGCGTGGCTCATGATCAACTGATTTTATGGGTTAACAGTTGACAAAAATAGCTAATCCCCGTTAGTTTAATGGCCCAATTGTGATAACTGGATTGTGCATTAGATCAGGGCTTTGATTGAATTATAATCAAATGAATGTATTGGTGTTATTAATAAATGCCAAATAAATCACTGATTACGTGAATTAAAGTCGTTGATTCGGAAGAAAATTTCTTTATTCTTTTTTAGCTCATTGCGTTGCCATGGCGTGCTGTTGCAAGGGAACCAGCCCATTGGATTCAATTACGTATCGGGCGCGGGTAGTCTTAAGATAACTTAAAAATGCCTTAACAGCGGGATCAGAAGTGTCCTTGTAATAGATGCGTAACGATCGTTTCAGAGGATAGGATCCGGCCAATAAGTTTTTGAACGATGGCGCCACAAACGGGGTGTCTCCGGCAATCGGGCTGGGGAGGAGCATATTGTGAACGCGCTGTGTGAAATACGCAAATCCAATGAACCCGATACCGGCCATGTTTTCAGAAACTGTATTAACAATTTCACCATTTTCAAGCGCCACGATCGCGGAGTTAGCCGGTGAGTCTATTTTGAAGAAATTAATGAAAAACTGTTGCGTACCTGAGTTTTGATCCCGGATGATTGGGACAATTCGCCCTGACTCTCCTCCCAACTCACTCCAGTCGGTAATGGCACCTGAAAAAATACCAGACACCTGCTCGTTAGTTAGCTGTTGAACAGGATTATCTTCATGACTGATCAATACGATTCCATCGTAAGCAACCACTTGTTCCTGAATATTGTGTCCGTCTCCCAGTATGGAATCCAGATTAAATGGGAACGAAGAAAGTCCAATATGAGCTTCATTTTCAAATACGCCCATCATGCCGGTGCGACTTCCACCACCTTCAAGAACGATGGTTAGTGTATCCTGCATCTTTTCAAAGTCACTTTTCAACGCGTTGAAAGTTTCGTGCATGGATTCACTGCCTTGTAGTTTCAAGGTATAGGATTTGGGAGATCGGGAAGAATCGCAGGCCAATAAGAGTAAGCAGGATAAAATTGGGAACAATAAATATTTTCGCATAGCATTCGTTGGTTCCGGCGAAAGTATTTTCCCAATAAAAATGAATCAGTAAGAAAAGATTACGAATGTGTTAAGTCTAAGGAGCGGCTATCTGGATCGTCTCGACCGTTTTAGTCGTTGATGATAATGGTTGCTTTTCTTTTCAAACCAGGTTTGAAATACTTAGGTTCCAGCCACCGGAGTATAAATCCACTGACTACCAGGATGCCACTGCCTATCCAGATTGAGTCATGAATGCCTGTACTATTGCCAGACCCGGATACTTGTTGATTGGCTAGCTCCGCAAGTGGTAACAATCCTCCTGCTACAAATAATGTTTGAGAGGATACCTTGTAATTGAAACGGTTGTTAGACAAGCCACGAATATCATATCGATCAATATCTGAGAGTTTTACTTCAGTATCGAAAATTACAAAGTAGTCTGATCCAAAAGATTGGATCATGCCTCTGGAAAAGTGTGGGTTTTCCTTGAGTTGAAATCGGATTTGATCACCTATTTTGTAGGTCACGGCTTGTTTGCCACCTACTTTTTTTAAGTACAGGAATGATTGACTTGAGGCTGAAAAACAACCGTAGAAAAGGAGACCAAAAATCATCAATCGAGACATACTTACAATCTAGAAATAGCCGCGGATGAGTGGAAGCGATTGGCGTTTTTTAACATAAGGAAGGTGTCTTTTCATCTCGACGAGATTCTACATCTTTGACATTATGATTAGTCTTTGGGAACAGCGATCTTTTCTGAATTACGATGTTATTGTAATCGGTGCAGGAATTACCGGTTTATCTACGGCCGCTTCAATCCGGGAGCGCGATCCGTCTTGTTCTGTACTGGTCATGGAACGGGGACTTCTTCCCACTGGAGCGAGTACGAAAAATGCGGGATTTGCCTGTTTTGGTAGCTTAACGGAGTTGCTGTCAGATATTGATGTGATGGGGGAGGAGGCCATGTTAAAGCTCGTTGAAAAGCGGATCAATGGCCTGAGGAAAACAGAAAGTCGGCTGGGAAAGGATTTGATCGATCTACAAATTAAAGGAGGCTATGAGCTGGTCCGGGATTCTTTGGTATTAGCAGATCAGATACATCATGTAAACAACCTATTGTCTAAAGTTTTCGGAAAACCCGTTTTTGAGCGTGAAGATGCAAAATTGACGGATTTTGGATTTCAAGGTTTTGGAGGGTTGATCCTGAATCAGTACGAAGGGCAATTAGATACGGGCAAATTAATGAAGGCTCTCTGGGAATATTGTGGTCATATCGGGGTGAAAATACTGACGGGAGCAGAAGTAACGCAAATTGAGGAAGAGCAAAATCACGTGACCGTGTTTGCTTCTGCGGGTACCTTTTATGCGAAAAAAGTAGCGATATGTACCAATGCATTTACTGATAAGTTATTGAACGTTGATCTAGCTCCGGGCCGCGGCATGGTCATGGCTATCGAGCCGAAGCAACCATTATCATTTGAAGGAACATTTCATTATGATGAGGGCTATTACTATTTCAGGGATTTCTACGGGAAACTGGTTTTTGGAGGAGGTAGAAATTTGGATAAATCGGCGGAGGAGACCACCCAATTTGGCTTCAATCCGGATATAGAAAAGCGATTACATGAGGACTTGCAAAATAGAATTCTTCCAGGTGTCGAATACAATGTGATTCAACAATGGTCCGGGATCATGGCATTTGGTGATACGAAAGCACCCATCGTGAAAAAAGTGAGCGATCGTATGGCCATAGGAGTGCGTTTGGGTGGAATGGGCGTTGCTATTGGGAGTATGGTAGGGGCAGAATTGGCGAGTTTATTGGACCCGGAAGTAAACTAGTTTATGGTACAGAATTGACCTATGCCTTCAACTTTGATCATTGTTTAAGTAAACAAAAGCTCTATCTTATATTTTTACGCTAACTTTTCGAATTGTGTAAATAATCATTCATGGCGGAAAAGCGCGAACCCACTCTTCTTGAGTCTTTCATACCCATCATTTTTTTAATCCTCCTTCTTTCACTCAACGTTGGCCTTTTTGGTTCCGAATCATTAAGCGGATCAAATCAAATCGTATTGATTATCTCTTCCTCTGTAGCAGCTTTAGTCGCAACCCGTATAGGTTTTTCTTGGTTTGAGTTGAGGGAAGGTGTGGTGAAAACAATAAGTTCTGCCATGACTTCAATTCTTATTCTTCTGTTGATAGGATCTCTTGCTGGGTCGTGGATGCTGGCCGGTATTGTTCCCGCCATGGTCTATTACGGATTACAGATTTTAAGCCCTGGAATTTTCTTGTTTGCAGCGTGTATCATTTGCTCTATTGTTTCAGTTGCTACTGGAAGTTCATGGACAACCTCGGCAACAGTTGGTATCGCATTGATCGGTATAGGAACCGCTCTGGGAATTCCCGTAGGCTGGGTAGCTGGAGCGATTTTATCAGGTGCCTATTTTGGTGACAAGCTTTCTCCCTTATCTGATACCACCAATTTAGCTCCTGCTATGGCTGGGACAGATTTATTTACCCATATCCGGTATATGACAATTACTACAGGGCCGAGCATTCTAATTGCATTGGTCGTGTTCCTTATTTACGGTTTTTCGACAGGGGGTCAGGGAACATTGGAAAGGACCTTATTCTTCAGGCAATTTCTTCAAAGTTTAATATTTCCGGTTGGTTATTTATCGTGCCTATAGTGGTGGTTGTTTTAATTATAAGAAAGACGCCAGCCCTTCCAGCCCTATTTGCCGGTACTATTTTGGCAATTCTCTTTGCTTTTATTTTTCAACCTGAATTAGTTTTTGAGGTAGGCCGAACAGTATCTGCCGACGGAAAACTATTGGAACTAGTAGGTGGTATTGAAAATGCAAGCGGTTTTTTACTTGGATTCATGGGAATGATGCAAGCCCTTTTTGGTGATATTGGTTTTGAGACTGGGATAGCGAAGTTGGACGAAGAAGGGCTTTTGACTTCCGGAGGAATGGCGGGTATGCTAAATACAGTATGGCTTATCGTGTCAGCAATGGTCTACGGGGGTATAATGGAGAAGGCCGGCTTTTTGAAAAGAATTGCCTCAGCCGTATTGTCAATGGTAAATTCTGTTGGCAGTCTGGTTGCTTCCACAGCCGGAACTTGTGTCTTTTTTAATATTACTGCATCTGATCAATACCTGGCAATTGTAGTTCCGGGCCGGATGTACGCAGACATTTATAAGGAAAAAGGGTTGGCTCCAGAGAATCTCAGCCGGACTTTGGAGGATTCTGGTACAGTTACTTCAGTACTCGTTCCTTGGAATACCTGCGGTGCTTTTCATTCTAATGTTTTGGGTGTTTCCACTCTTGCTTATCTACCCTATTGTATTTTCAATATCGTTAGCCCATTGATGACTATCCTTGTTGCTTACACTGGTTTTAAAGTCAGGCAACTTACTGCTCAAAAAGAAAACACCTGATGTTCCCCACATCCATTCCGAAAGAAAAGCTCCAGCATTTGCCACTGACCCGGTTCGGTGGAGAAATTGTCGTGGTTGATGAAATGGAGCAATTGCCTGAAGTGATTGGACATTGCAAAAAGCAGGCTTGTATGGGGTTTGATACGGAAAAGAAGCCCACCTTTCAACGAGGGCAATATCACCCTACGGCATTGATACAACTGTCAACTTTGGATACTGCGTATTTGATTAGGGTCAACAAAATTGGTTTTCCGCCATCGTTGGTAAATCTTATGGCAGATCCTAATCTGATCAAAGTAGGTATCAGCATCATGGACGATATCAAAGCCTTGCAAAAGATCACAGATTTTCATCCCGCTGGCTTCCTCGAATTGAATGATGTGGCCGGTGAAGTAGGTGTGGAAGACCGGGGCGTGAAGAAATTGGCTGGTATATTTTTGGAGGCACGTATTTCCAAAAATCAACAAACCTCAAACTGGGAAAATGAGGAGCTTACGCCAAGTCAGCAATTGTATGCTGCCACAGACGCCTGGGTTTGCATGGAGATCTACGACAACTTGCAGCGTAAAGGATATTTGGATTAAATGTCAGCAATGGAAATTTTCGAGCATCAGATCCTGGTTGAGGAACACCATCTGGATGACCTTAACCACGTCAATAATGTGGTGTACCTGCAATGGGTTCAAGATGTGGCGGCAGCGCATTGGAATCTAAAGGCTACAGATCAGATGAAAACGGATTATATCTGGGTAGTTTTGAATCACTATTTGGAGTACAAGCGACCAGCGTTATTAGGAGAAACGCTGACGGTTCGGACTTACGTCCAAAATTATAATGGCCCCAAATCTGAAAGGCATGTCCAGATCCTTCGAGGTGAAACCTTATTGGTACAGGCCAAAACCACCTGGTGTTTGCTGGACAAATCCAGTCAACGTCCGAAACGTGTTCCTCAGGAGTTTGCGGAGATATTTATCGCAGACGAAACATGAACAAGAGCAATAATATCGTCATTACCGGAGTGTCCACGGGCATTGGTCATGAACTGTGTCGGCAGTTTCTGGATAAAGGATATCGGGTATTTGGCAGTGTTCGTAAATCTGCTGATGTTGACAAACTATCCAAAGATTTTGGATCAAATTTTACCCCACTGCTTTTTGATGTCACCGATTATGACGCCATCGATAAGGCGGTAACTCAAGTCGAAAGGCAGGTAGGTGCCGATGGAATTGCAGGACTGATCAATAATGCGGGCATTGCTGTCGGTGGCCCGGCATTACATGTCGATATCAAAGATTTTGAGTACCAATTCCAGGTCAATGTATTTGGATTGATCAAGTGCATTCAGGCCTTTGCTCCCTTGTTGGGTGCACGAGAAGAACATCAAACTGCTCCCGGTAGGATCATCAATATCGGTTCGGTTTCGGGAAAGTTGGGCATGCCATTCGTCGGGCCTTATGTTGGATCCAAATTTGCCGTTGAGGGGCTTTCCCACAGTTTTCGACGTGAATTGCTGCTGTATGGAATTGATGTGATTGTCATTGGCCCTGGCCCTGTTAAGACACCCATTTGGCAGAAGAGTATCAAGTTGGAGCCTTATTATGATACGCCTTATGGTGAAATGCTGAAACGCTTTGAAAATGGACTGGTTCAAAAGAGCATTGACCGTGGATTTACGCCGGAATACCTTTCCAGAAAAATCGTTAAGGTTTTCGAAAAGAGAAAGCCCAAAACCCGATACTCCGTCGTGCCTCAGGCCCTTGTGAATTATTACATTCCACGATTCCTACCCGATCGCTGGCTGGATGCAATCGCTAAGAAGCTGATGCGGGTTTAGGAATCATTTCATTAAGTATTTGACTTATTTCGATTGATCTGTCCATGATCATAAAATGGCCGGCCTTTGGTACATAAATTACTTTTTCAGAGTCGTTACATTTTAAAATCCGATCAGCAGTCCCATGGATTCTTGTCAGGTTTTCAGGTTCGTCTTCATTTTTCCACTTTACAATTTGGTTCATTGCCCATCTGAGAAAGTGAGTATCGGTATCAGCAAGGATTTGCTTCAATATTTCTTTGTATATGGATTCGGTTACTCCAAAGAAGTAATTTGTAAGATAGGTAGGTGGTTTTAAGAGTTTATCGGGAATAAAATTGAGGATGCCTGATTTTCCGGCAAACCTGAATAGCCACGGAATGTCTTTTTTATGAGTAGCGGATGAAATAAGTATGATCTTATCTGGTGCGAGAATCTTATTTAATTCCAAGGTGAGCATGCCCCCAAAAGAAATGCCAATGATCGCAAAAGGTGTGGTCCTGTCTATTTGTTCAGCAAACCGAGTGGCGTAACTGGTCAATGATTCTTCCGTCCTAGCCGAAATCCATTTAAGAGGAGTCATCTCAAAATGAAGATCTAATGCTGAAAAGATCCTTTCATCCACTCCTAATCCACCAATTCCATATACTTTCAAGGTGTTGAAGTCTTAATTGTAAAAACTGTCGAACACCGCTTATCAAAATGAGGTGATTCGCCTTGTCATCTCTGCTATTTTACCGAAATTGTTGGAGAGAACCATAACCTAAGACTATGAAATTCGGAAGTGTTGAAAATCCTGAGTTAGTTGACTTCACTATTCCAGAAGATCACCCTGGTACTAAACCGGTATTGGCAAAAGGATCCGGAGGGTTAAAGGAAGTCTATGTAGGTTGTGCGAAGTGGAACAAGAGTGACTTAAAGGGATTTTACCCCCGGGGTACCAAAGATGAGTTGGCTTATTATTCACAACAATTCAATTCCATCGAACTCAATGCTACCTTTTACAGCAGATACAGTTCTGATCATGTAGTGGAGTGGCGTGAAAAGACACCTGAAGATTTCAGATTCTTCCCGAAAGTTCATCGATACGTAAGTCATATCAAGCGACTGAACAACGTTGATATGTCCATAGAAGAATTTTGCCAGACCATCCGTTCTTTCGAAGACAAGCTTGGAATGGTTTTCTTGCAGGTGCACAACAATTTTGCACCAAAGAACTTTGACCGATTGGTCCATACCCTCGAATTCTGGCCAAAAGATATACCACTTGCCGTGGAATTGAGGCATACTGACTGGTACAATGATGAAGCAGTTGCTGAAGATTTGTATGCTTTACTAGAAACACATGGTGCTGCAAATGTCGTTGTGGATACGGCGGGACGAAGAGATCTCATGCATATGCGTCTGACAACTCCCGTAGCCTTTATTCGGTACGTTGGGGCTAATCATGCAAGTGATTATGATCGTTTGGACGATTGGATTGAGCGCATTAAAATCTGGAAAGATCAGGGATTAGAGAAGCTCTACTTTTTCATTCATCAGAACCTGGAAAAAGAATCCCCACTATTGAGCTATAAGTTCATTGAAACCTTCAATAAGACTTTTGATTTTGACCTGAAACTTCCAGTTAAACAGGAACCGAATGGGTAGAACTTATTTTTGAGCTATTCATATTCCTCCCCGGATTCACCAATTGATCCAGTTGGATTACGGAGTTTGTGACTCTTTGTCGTTGGAAAATTAACCTACCCCCTTCTGAGTTATCTTACCCAAATACTGCTGATACTCATCCGTGTGGAGTACTTCAAATTGAAGGCCCAATTTTTTGCAGATGCCAAATAAAGTGTCCTGATCCACGTATACCCAATCAAACCAGTTGTCCGTTTGGCTTTTGTATTCATATCGATACCTGACTTCACCATAATAGTCAAAGGCCTTTTCTTCAGCTACACCGGCATACAGGTAACTGATGTCTGAGGAATCGAAGATGAGCTGCCCATCAGGTTTCAACAGGCTCATGCACTTCTTTAGGAATTTTGGGACTGTATCCAATGTTCCGGCCAATCCGAGTCCATTCATCATGGCGAGAACCGTATCGAATTCTCCTTCATAATTCCAGAAATCTTCGTGAATCACGGATTTCACTCCCAGGGCTTGCATCAATTGTGCACAACCATTATCACTTTCCAGTGCGGTTACCAAATGATCCTGGTCTTGAAGGATCAGACTCAATGCACCGGCTCCTGCGCCCAGGTCAAGGATGTCCCCCCGACATGATGTTAAGGCCAACTTCTCAATTTCGCTTAAATCTTCTTCTTCCCGGAAGAATACCTCGACAGACATTTCCTCGGGTTCCCCGTAAGTATTATGCAGGATCAAAGGATGGTCTGTATTGCATTCGACATAATCCATCAGAGATTCGACAAACGGACTAAACTGTTGCGTCATGATTTTTTGCGAGATTCGGATTTTTTGGGTTTAACAAATACCGGGCAGGGCTTATTCTTTTTATAGATTACCGTCCGCGTTCGGCGTGGTTCCGGGGTATTGATGATCACTGTAAATTCTAAACTCGTTTTTTGTGTGCTTTCCCGACTCAAGGGCGATATGTTCCAGTCATAGCTAATGCCAACGTCAAGTAGACCATAGGTCAATCCAGTAACCAGAATGGCTCCGTCATTGGAAATGCCATAACCGCGATAGCCGAGTCCCGCAAACATAGCTACCTCCTCATTAAAGTGCCTTTTGACCTGAAAAACGGTTCCGAATTGCTTCGCAGTGGCGGTATACATCAATTGACTTTCAGATATGATGGACCAGGAAGCATCCATTCTGTAATAAGATCGGTGATGAAGTGCATACCTGAGAGGGGTAACGACTCTTTGATCAGAGAGTGCTTCGTTGGGTCGGTTGAGATGGGATATTGAAAACCCTGTTTTCATCTGGTACCTGCCATTGATTACAGATTGCCACATGACTCCCAGATTGATGTCCATTTGGCGTCGGTTGAAATCGAGTGAGGTTTCATTGTTGGTGCCCAGATCAAATGCTCCGGTCGCCGCATTGAATTGAGATGGAAATGTTTGACTGGGATCAATGCCGGTTTCATACATCCCCAGCTGAATGCCCGCCGATAAGGAGTTGGTACCCAGTTGTTTGATGTAGCTCGAGGTGACGAAAAGGCTATTGGTGACATAACCCACTTGTCCGGCTTTGTCATTGATGAATAAGGCTCCGATACCGATGTAATCTCCGTTGAGCCAAATTTTTGATTCCACACTGGCTCCGGAAGTTTGTATGGGTTTGCCCAATTGATCCCATTGTCTTCGGTTGACGAAAGCCCCTCGCACAGGGCCTTTATGATCTCCGGTCAAGGCAGGGTTCAACAAGACCGGCGAGGCATAAAATTGTGAAAAATGAGGATCCTGACTGAGTAGCAGATGTGGCATTACCCATAGGAGCAATGATCCACAGATTAACAAGTTTTTCATCACCACCACTCATTTCTGTTGTAAGAAACAGCCATTTTACGCAGTTGGCCCCGACTAAATCCTCCGTTACAGTAGCATGGATCGTCAGGGAAGTAATAAGCCATGATATTGTCTATGTCGGGCTCATAATAGTCTCCGTTAGCGTCTCTGCCATCATAGATGTAGACACAATTGCCATCAATCCAAACCGTGCCATTCGGATCATTAGGGATATATGGATCAGCCGGCGTATCACAAACTTGATCACCTGTGGTTTCACAATTACTGCCATCCACAAGTTCGGTAGAAACGTCAAAGGGTTCGCCCTGCGCGGCAGCGATAACATCTCCGGATCCGAAAGTATGTGCCAACCCAAAAACATGTCCCAATTCATGAGTCACCGTACCACTATTTTCAAGTGAAGCATAAGGTAAAAACATGCTTTCTCCAGATGCTATTCCGGCTGCACCCTCCAATACACCAGTAAAAGCGTCAAATACAAAAAGGTTAATACGATCCTCAACGGCATGGTGCTTCACCATTTCATCTAATCGCCAGGTATCTTCAGGAAGGTTAAACCGATAGTTATCGATGACTCGAACACTGTCTTCGGTTTCAAAAGAAATACCAATACCTGAGAAGGCATCACTTGCTTTGGACACACTGTTTCTAACGGTTGTGATCTCTGCATCGGTAAGCGTCTCACCCAATGAATCCCTGACAATATGGACTTGTATGAGGAATTTTTTGTTGACTTGAGGTAAGCTGGAATCTCCAATGAACGTGTGTTCGGTACAGACTGCTCTGAAAGAGCGTGCTTCAGGGAGGAAACATGCGTGGAAGGGCTTTTCTGAAGCGGGACGGGTAGATTGTGAGCGTATAATAACCCCGAGACACAGAACAGCAAATAGCAAGTAAGGCAGTCCCGGCAAGCGTGAGAAAAATCGGTTTTTCATACAAAGTGGCGAATTGGACGAATCCCCGGTCAGTTGCTTTTTGTCAAGAGCTTAGGTGTGCAAGATAGAAGGAGCCGAAGGGCAAAAACAAGAAAAATGTGAAAAATTTTGTACTTAAATGTTATTTTTTTGAATAATTCTGTGATATTTGCCAGGCTCAGATCCAGTAAAACAGATCATTCGAGCTTGCTTAGCCCAATAATCTTCTGATTTTCAACCACAGAACTCGCTCATCAGCTATAGCGACGCATTTATTATTCGCCAATTGTTACTCGTTCCATGCGAACAGCGTTAGTCGCTTTATTGCTCTTATTTGCCTGCTACAGATCCTTTGCGCAATCTCTTGCCACGACAAGGGGGTGTGTTTCCAGTGATCAATCGTTCGTCCTGAATGGTTTTGGTTCCGGTACCACTTACTGGTGGGATTTTGGCGATGGCTCTCGTATTTCTGGTGACACAGTAGCTTACGTCTACACGCTGGCTGATGCGGGAACGTACACAGTAAATGCCTACGGAGATGCGACCACTACCACGCCATTAGCAACCTATTCGGTAGAAGTATATGAAATTCCTGAGGTAACCATATTCTCTTCAGCTAAGGAAGGTTGCGCACCGTTCGAGGTACAATTCTGGTATGAATTGAATTTCTCAACAGCAAAGACCGATATTCCATTAGGTGATCTGACCTGGATTTTTGGAGATGGTAATTCGTTGATCTCTCCTGACGATACCGTGACTTATACTTATGCCAGCTCGCTTGGACCGGGATCCCGTTATCAGGTGGCTGTTGAAATATCCACGGGCATTGACCTCTGTGCACCATATGCCAGTGAAGAGGATTTTATTGAAGTGTGGGATACACCATCCGTCCTCTTCGAAACCAACTCAAGTACACCTTGCGAAGCAAGTAGTGTGATTTCGTTTACCAATAGCACCACGGATGTATATGATCTGACTTATCACTGGGATTTTGGAGACGGGACGACAAGTATTAACGAAAACCCGGCTACAAAGACCTATTCTGCCGGAGCTTATGATATCCAATTAATCGCGACTAATACGCAAGGATGTTTTGACTCATTAACAATAACTGAATCAATCGGTGCTCCCTCCATCATCCTTCCGGATACTATCTGTATGGACGTACCATTGACCATCACTTCCTCACTTGGATCCAGCTACCGGTCGATAACCTGGGATTTCGGTGATGGAGCGGAGTACTTTGATTCAGATCAGAATCGCTTCTTTAGCATTACTGATACCTCTGATGTAGCGGAAATGGAGATATACTACCGCTCAGGTGGTTATAAATATGTGACGTTGGATGTAGCCGTCAGAGGATGTACCACGCCCACAATTACCGATTCCGTTTACGTTCAGGAGATCCTGATCAATGCCATTGCTGATCCTGGAGCAGGTTGCGACAATCCCATTACGGTTGATTATCAATTGGTCAATACGGATGCCAGTCTTCCGACTTATCAATGGAACTTTGATGGAGATTTTCTGACGAGTTCCTCAAATGAGACATCTCCGAATGCCACGGCTACTTATTTTGATCCGAATGACACCCTGGAATATGGATTAGTCACAGAAACCCTCTACAATAGTGAGCTTATTGTAACGGATGGTGTAACGGGCTGTGCAGATACTGCCTTTGTGGAATTTGTTCATACACCACTTTCAGCAAGGGTGTGGTTCAATAACGGTTCTGCTTTATTATGTGAGACCGATGCGAAAATTACGGTTACAGATAGCGTCACCGTTAGTGAAGCCGACCCGTTGGTTTCCTGGTCATGGGATTTTGGAGAAGGGGCCGGGTACACCGTTTACACTACCGAACAGGATGAATGGGAACATACTTATGCTACAGCCGGGACTTATGAAGTGTTTGTCGCCGTTGAGAACAGTTCAGGGTGTCAGGATACTTCATTTGCGGCAGAAGTTTATGTAGGAAAATCATTTAGCCCCAGTGATATCAGTTTTGCCATTGAAGACCTTGCCGGAACGGTAATTACTACCACTTGCAAAGAAGACTCTTTCAATCTGGTGACCAACACAGCAATGACGGATTTTGATCTGATTGATGGATTCCACTTTTATGCCGATAGTAATCGGGTCTTTCATCAATCTTCGGAAAGTTCCGTAAAATGGGGATTTACCGAGGTAGGTGCACATGAAGTGAGTCTGGTAGTGGAATCTGCAGGTTGTCTCTCTACCTCTAATGCACAAAATATCCAGGTGAATGGCAATAAAGCCGAATTCTCCTTTGGAAGCAGTTGTGATACGCCACTGGATTACCGGTTTTATTCTTCTTCGGTTTCCACCGGTATACAAAATTTGAGTTGGGATTTTGGTGATGGTGGTAGTACTACAGCTACAGAACCACTTCACACATATGTCCATGATGGAATGGCAGGGCGGGACCTGTCGGTGAAACTTACTGTGTCGGATGATTCGGGCTGTGAGGCAGATGAAGTGTCACATATGGTGCAAGTCCGTCAGGTTTCGGCAACACTTTCCGGGGGTTCACTAGCTTGCGCCGGATCTGAAATTGAATTTGATGCCAGTAGCTCGGTTGATGTGGCGTGTCGGGGCTACAGTTTTCATTTTCCGACCATCAAAGAGGTACAGCGCCCGTACACACATTCCCATGATTCACTGATATACGAAATACCAGACACGCTGAGCCAGCCTCAGGAGGTTTGGCTGGTTGTTAAAGATGATAACGGTTGCCAGGACACGGCCACATTTGCTTATGATCCTGATATCATTATTCCCACACTTTCCGTAAGTGATACGTTTTTGTGCAATGGCCAAACCTTCAACCTGAATGCCACGGCCGTTTCAGACAATACCATTGATTCGGTGACCTGGTTAATATCCAGCTTGACGACAGATACGCTTTTCAGTGGAACAGATGTGAGTCTGGATTACACACTCGGAGCATCGGTTGGAGATTCAATTTTCGTATCGATGAGGATCGCGGATAGTATTGGATGTGCGTATGCCATTGAAGATACCCTGGTTACGCTGTTCTATGAACCCCTGGACCTTCGGACAAGCATTGATCCTGGAAATAGTAATGGTCGTTGCACCGATCAGGAATTTACCCTGACGGCTCGGGACCGATCCGATAATGATGATTTGATGTACTCCTGGGACCTTAACGATGATGCGGTTGCGGATGTAATGGATACGATCCAATCCGGGCCTATCTCTTTTGATGTTGAAGGTGACTATGTCATTACGCTATATGGTGAAACCACAGCAGGGTGTAAAGACTCGGTAGATCGTACGATTACAGTACAGACAGCTCCGAAAGTGGGCTTTTCTTTTGATACGGATAGCAGTTCCGATACGGTGTATTGTGATCCTCTTTTCGTGACTTTGACAGATACGACATTTTCAAATAGCGACTATACGGTACAATGGGATTTGGGGACTGGCATTAGTAGTTCGTCATCTGAAGTGAGTTCATTTTACAGCAAAGGGACCTGGGAAGTCACGCTCATGGCCGAGACTGACAATGGTTGCATTGATTCGGTATCTGTTGCGTTCAATGTGAATGCTCCGGAAGGGGATTTCGATTTGTTGGATGATCAAATATGCGCAGGGGATCTGGTGCCTTTTTTGGCCATGGATACCGTCGATGTGGATTCGGTGGCCTGGGTTTTTGGTGACGGTGCTTTGGTCACCTCAGGGGAAGGGCTGGATATCGAACAGGTTATCGATACCAGTCACGTATACCTTTCCACACCTGACAATTTTCAGGCTGTTGCCCGATTGTTTCTTTATTCAGACAATGGCTGTGCTTCCGAAGTTTCGGATACGGTTTTCTTTCATGAGGTCAAGGCTGATTTCCTGACTTTGAATGACGAAGGAATCGAAGACAGTATCATCTGTGTGGGAGAGGAGGTGGTAGTACAAAGCCGGGCCCTGAATGCCGACACTTATCAGTGGATCATTCCGGGAGAAAGTTCTGCTTCAGATCTTGATGCTTCTTTTTCCTCAACAGATCCAGACACTTACGAGATCACTCAGATCGTTGAAAATTTTGAATTCGGATGTGTGGATAGCCTTACCCGGATGATTGTCGTTGAAAGCATTCCTGAAATTGATTTTACCTTATCAACAGATACGTTGTGCTATGGAGAATTGCTCACAGCTACCATAGATGATCCAAACGATTCCAGTTTGTATCTATGGGAACCCGTTGAGTATTTTGGATCTGTGGGTGGCAGCTCAGCCATTGCCACCCCGGATTCAAGCTTTACGCTTAGCATTACGGAAGAAAATTATGCTGGATGTGCCCAGACTGTAGATACTACCATTCAGGTGATTTTACCCTACATGTTTGCCGACTGGGACACAACAATACAGGAAGGAAAATCCGCCAGACTGCCGGTGGTACTCGAAGAGCGCTATCTTCTTTCTGTTTCTCCTGAAGACGATCTTAGTTGTCTGAATTGTGATGGACCAGAAGTTTCGCCACTAGAAGATGCATTCTATGAGTTGTATGTTCAGGACATCAAAGGATGTTTTGATTCCACCTATAACCTGACGGTGTACGTTATTCCACCTTCCTTCATAAGCATGCCACAATCCTTTACGCCAAATGGTGATGGAATCAATGACATTGTTTATGTGGAGGGTTGGTTGTTGGAATCGCTGCTTGAGTTCAGGGTATTCAATCGCTGGGGTGAAATGATCTTTTCTACCAATGACATGGAAGTCGGCTGGGATGGTAAGTACAATGGCCGATTACAGAAATCGGATACTTACGTCTACAAGGTCCGGGCCATAGGCGTGGATGGAGATGAAGTGAGCCTCGAAGGGTATTTGAATTTGGTAAAGTGATTTATTGTCGCCCTTCAAGAGCCTCATAGTGGCAACACAATGCCATCGTTTGAGTCCTCTCAAACGATTTATATAAGCCAGTT
The DNA here is from genome assembly GCA_965229785.1 of Cyclobacteriaceae bacterium. Taxonomy (GTDB): domain Bacteria; phylum Bacteroidota; class Bacteroidia; order Cytophagales; family Cyclobacteriaceae; genus JAWPMT01. The sequence continues at coordinate 3,973,928 of CBDDJS010000001.1, read as the reverse complement.
TTTGAAGACAAAAACTTGAGTGCAGTTAACTCTCTTAGGACTAATAGCCAGCTTGAAAAGCCCAAACAGAGATTTGATATTGATCCTAGATCAAGACCCCACAGGATTGCTCATCAACCCCACAATCTCAATGACCTCACATTCTCCTGTCTTTTTTCCTTCCTTAAAGTAACCTCGTGTTCCTATAGTAATTCTTTCTTGATGGTATGGCCTTATTTGATCGTTGAAAATCCACATACGAGCGACCCCTTCACTCAAAACTTCACCGGATTCAATTAAGTCGCCTTTTTCGTTTTCGAATTCGGGTAATATCATGAAATCTCCACTCATGGTATGATTTGCATGTTCGTACCAAAAGTTGGATCGCAATCCCTGGTGGGGTAATTGCCATCGTCCGCCTTCTTCCTGGGTGTAAAACCGGTATTTCACCTTGAAATCTGCGGGGTGCTTAAACCTGGATTCATAAGGAATGTGTTTTCCCATATAGATTCTATTTGCTGGGATACGCTTAGAGAGCCTCAGAGTGATAACATATCATTTCAACACACTCAGAGTCATTCTTTGAAGACTCTGAATGGTCTGAATCTCTTTTAAAAAATGTAGAATGTGTCATTTTGAGTTTACCGAAGCCGACATTGTCCCCATTAACTCCTTCATCATTTTGTAAGCTACCATGGCAGTCATGTGGTTAATGTCTCGCATGGGATTGTACTCTACAATATCTGCTCCGACGATCGGAACATTGATCTTTTGAATGATCTCAATGATGTTCCGGCTAGATAATCCTCCAGGTTCATGATGAGAAACACCCGGTGCAAAAGCAGGGTCCAATACATCCAGATCTAAGGAAATGTAAAGAGGTCCTGCTAAGGTACTGATGAAATCGAGGTTAAAGTCTTTCGCTTCAATGACTTTTACCTGATGTTTTTGAGCTTGTTCCTTTTGATGAGTGTTGAAGGTCCTGATTCCCACTTGTGTTAGGCAACTCACTTTTCCTTCTTCCATGATGCGGGCAAAAGGGGAGGCATGTGAGAAAGGATTTCCTTCAAAATCTTCATAGAGATCCGCATGTGCATCTAAATGAAGAACGTTCAGTCCAGGATACTGATCAGCGAAGGAACTGATGATCGGATAACTTACCGAATGATCACCCCCTAAAGACAGTACCTGATCTCCGTTATCAATTAGAGATGAGACCGTCGCTTTGATGGCCTCGAATACTTTTTTGGGAGCTGGATCATCAAATACTAAATCACCCTGGTCCTGATATATTTCTCCTTCTTTGATGTCAAGGCCGCCTTCGGTAAATCGGTTGGCAGAACCCTCGGTATCCGCTAATCGAATGCGAGGCGGTGCATAGGAAGGTCCGCGAAGAAAAGAGGAATTGAGGTCATAAGGAATGCCAAGGAGTTGGATCATATCAATTTTCAGATAGTCTGATTCGGGCAAATTTATAGATCAACTGATAGAATCCTTGATTGGAATTCAAGGCGGCTTTTCTGTAAAAGGAAAGCGATTCGTCAAAGTGATCATTTTTCTCTAATGCCATAGCTATATGGAAAAATTCCTCACTGTTTTTAGCTGTACATGGATTTTTCATCGGAGCAATTTTCCTGATATAGATTCCCAATTCTTTAGCCATTTCTGTTTCTTTCTCATTAGAGAGTTGGATAGTGATCGGTACATCTTCCTTTCCAGGGACCGGAAGATGGACCATCGTGGTATCCACCAAAAAGTCTTCAAGGGGTTCACCGAAAATACTGACCATTTTGATGAGAAATTGCCGAGCTAGTTGATGATCCGGATAATGATTTTTCCACCAAAGACAAATGCCTTGATTTCGGTCGGTCTCAGCAATATCGCTAAAAGGATATATGAATTGATAGGTTGGTGGAGGTACTGTGTACATGATGGTGTAAGGATCTGTTCGAATAACCTCTGTGGTGTCGAATAGAAAGCTAACATCCGGTGCGTATTGGGTTTTTTTCCGGCGTTTTTTCTCGACCTCCAGAACGCCGGAGGAGAATAAAGTGTCATTCGAAAAGTGAAAGATTTGGCCGGAAATATGGAGTAAAACCAATATACCACCACGATTCTCGATAAGGTCTCGTTTTGAAATAAAGTCTCCTGTTGAGATAAGTTCTCCGTTTTGATATGCTTGTTCAGTATAAATTACTTTGAACGGTAATTTTTTCTGTTTGCGTATCCATTGCCATTTTTCCTGAGCATTGCCGGCACTAAAAACCGCAAAGAGTAATACCGACAAACAACCCTTCAATAGCAGGCTCCGCATTACCTGGAAGATTTGAGATGACTAACCGCCTTTACTAAAACCTCAAGAGCCAACACTTTCATTCCATCACCTTTTGCATTTGCAGATGCTGCAACAACATTATCGTCTTGGCATCTTTGATTTCACCACTTTTGATCATTCCTAATGCTTCCTGAAAATCTAATTCCAATACTTCAATATTCTCTTGCTCATCCCTTAGTCCGCCGCCTTCACCTACTTTCATTTCTTGCGTGTACTCGGCAATGAAGAAGTAAAGAATTTCGGTAACTGAACCAGGAGACATATATGCCTCATAGATCTTTTCTACATTGGAGATTTGATATCCGGTTTCTTCTTCCGTTTCTTTTCGGATACAGTCTTCGGGACTATCCTTGTCCAGTAAGCCTGCGCAAGCTTCGATCATCATGCCTGTTTCATTCCCATTGACATAAGTTGGGAGGCGGAACTGACGGGTCAGGACCACAGTCTGTTGTGCCTTGTTGTAAAGCATGATCGTGGCCCCATTCCCGCGATCATAGACTTCACGCATTTGTTTTTCCCAGGTACCATCGGTTTGCTGGATGTCAAACATATACTTATATAGCACATACCAATTGTCCGATAGTAATTCTTTGGCGGTTATTTTGATTTTGTTACTCATATTGTGGCCTTTATGTGTTCAAATATGCTTCGGTTTTCTTTCAATTAGCTTAAGCTACCTTAAGATATGGAAAGCCAGGAGTTATGGATAAAATTTATTGCCAATGAGCTCGGTTATTTCGATAAATATCCTTGAACTATCTACCTTTAAATTATGTCCAATTCAGATTTGATCATAGAAGAAAGGAGCCGGGATATCGGTGATTTTCTCGTCGGCCGATTGATTCCTTTTCGCACCAAAAGAATGGTAGGGCCTTTTATATTCATCGACCATATGGGGCCTTCGGAAATTGGTCCGGGCCACTACATGGATGTAGATCAACATCCACACATTGGTCTCTCTACGTTGACCTATTTGTTCGAGGGTGCAATCCTGCATGAGGACAGTATCGGTACCCGTCAGCTCATTGAACCAGGTTCGGTCAATTGGATGACGGCTGGAAAAGGAGTAACACATACGGAGCGAACACCGGAAGAATTCCGTGATGGCAAAACGCATAAGGTCCATGGCTACCAGATCTGGGTTGCATTGCCTAAACACCTGGAATTGATGGAACCGGAATTTCAACATGTAAAAGAAGAACAATTGCCCAGATGGGAAGATGGATCCACCAGATTTACACTGGTTGCCGGGGAAGGTTTTGGAGAAAAATCTCCGGTTAATGTGTATTCAGCCTTGTTCATGGTAGATATCCAGGCTGAAGAGACGTACGATTTGGAAATTGCAGGTCAGCTAAAAGGTGAAATCGGGATCTGCATTGTGGAAGGTGCGATCAAAGCATGTGATCAGGTTATAGAGCAAGGGAACATGTTGGTTTCCAAAACCGATGATGCTTGTCAAATCCGATTGGCCCCCAACACGAGGGTGTTGTTATTCGGCGGGCAGCCCTTTGATGAAGGAAGGGAGATCTTCTGGAATTTTGTGGCGTCTACCAAAGAAAGGATCGAGGAGGCGAAAGATGAATGGAGGAACAAAGCATTTCCCAGAGTAGCAGGAGATGAGACTTATGTACCGATGCCGGAGTACAAAGGGAATTTTAGGAGGAAGTAATATTCACCCCTAACCCCCTCGAGGGGGAACCTGAACAACATTTATTCATGTGAGTAAGTATTCTAATAATCATTACAACAAAGGTTTAAAGGAGTTTGCTCGGAAGCTTCGAAAGGAGGGGACAAAATCCGAAGCTCTGGTATGGCGAGATGTGCTTTCTCGAAGGCAAATGATGGGTTATCGTTTTCTTCGACAAAGACCTATTGATAAGTACATCGCTGATTTCTTTTCAAAGGAATTAAAGCTCATCATTGAACTGGATGGGTATACTCATCAATTTGAGGAAGTAGCCAGGAAAGATCGAATACGGGAGGAGCGATTAAAATCATTAGGATATCATATCCTTCGCTTTCAAGATGAAGAGGTTTTTACTGATCTTAATAATGTTGTACGAACTATCGAGTACTGGATTATTGATTGGGAAGAAAAGAATAAAAAACCTTAATAAGAAAAGCATAAATGTGCCCCCTTGAGGGGGTAGGGGGGTGTAGAGTTCTTTTACGTTAAAGTATTGCTCCCTATCTTGTGCCCATGAGGCCCAAACTATCCGCACTGACCCTTTCTGTTCTCACGATATCCATTTTTATATCCTGTCAACAAGACTTTGAGGAGCCTGAAATTTCCCTTGAGGGTTACCAAATTGAAGAAGGATTCAATTTGGAGGTTGTCGCTTCTGAGCCTTTTCTGGAGGCACCAGTGGCCATGGATTTTGATGATCAGGGACGCATGTGGGTAGTGCAAATGCCAGGCTATATGGAAAACATGGCCGGAGATACGGAGGACAAACCAACCGGCTCAATTGTGATTTTGGAGGACCGGGATGGTGATGGTAAAGTTGATCATGCCAAGACATTTCTAGATAATCTCGTGCTACCCCGCGCCATTGCTCACGTCTACGGAGGGCTACTGTATGCGGAGCCACCCAATCTGTGGTTTGTAGAAATTGAAAATGATCTTCCAGGTAAAAGAACGCTTGTAGACTCCATCTATGCGACAGAAGGCAACGTCGAACATCAGGCCAATGGTTTGATGATGAATATTGACAATTGGATCTACAATTCCCGGTCACACTATCGTTACAGAAAGATCAATGATGAATGGGTAAAAGAAGTTACTTCTTTCCGTGGGCAATGGGGAATTTCCAGGGACAACCTGGGCCGGATGTACTATAATGACAATTCCACCCAGTTAGTTGGTGATTTTGTGTTGCCGAATCATCACATCAGAAACCCATATTGGCAACCCAAAGGAGGTATTGGCAAAGTGCTGACAGAGAATCAGCGTGTTTATCCTATTCAGGCAACCATGGTCAATCGTGGTTATCAACCGGGAGTACTCGATGCAGACAGTATGTTAGTGAATGTAACCTCTGCCTGTGGTCCGATGATCTATCGAGGTGGTGAGTTTCCTAAGGCTTATGATCAAAATGCTTTTTTGTGTGTGCCGGAGGTCAATGCTGTGAAGCGCAATATACTGCATTTCGAAGGCCCCTTCACACGGGGTGAGCAAGCCGAAATTGGGACCGAATTTTTAGTAACTACTGACGAGGCTTTCCGCCCGGTGAACTTATTCAATGGACCGGATGGGGCCATGTACATCGTGGATTTACACCGGGGCATTATTCAGCATCAGGCGTATATGACCACTTACTTACGTGATAAAATTGCTCGTCGAGGATTCGATACGCTATTGGGAATGGGCCGTATCCTGAAAGTGACTCATGAGCATGCGCAACCCAAGCAATTGCCGGTATTTGATGAGTTAAACGCGGAAGCGTTAATCCAACTCCTTGAACATCAAAATGGCTGGATCCGTGATCGTGCGCAGCAGCTTTTGATTCGTATAGCAGATGAAGAATTGGTAGTAATGGTCAATGCGTACATGGGCGCAAGCGATAATGACCTGGGAAAAACCCATGCTCTATACGTCCTGGAAAGTGTAGGTGCATTGGATTCGGATCTCCTGGCCCAAACTATACTGAAGAGTGGACCGCAGTATATTGTCCATGGGCTAAAATTGTTGAGTACGCTGGACGACCCTTTGACCAGTGAAAAAAGAGAGGCTTTGGTGGAGTCTTTGCTCGCCAGAAAGGATCCCAGTATAGACCTATACCTGATTTCGTTTTTGGCTCAGCAAGAACAGACTTACAATAGTTCTGTGTTTTCATTACTCTACGATTACGATACCCTTTTGTATCATGATGGTTTCCTGAGTTCAATTAAGACAACAAAACAAAACTTTGATCTTAAATCTGTGATCAGCGCTAATCTTTTTGAGCGAACCTTGCAATTGACTCAAAATCAGACTGAGGATACAAAACACTGGATCCATCGGCGTGCGGTGTTGCCTTCTGACAACCGAACCGTAGGTTTAAAATTATTCAGGGAGATTTGTGCAGCTTGCCATGGTGACCTTGGGCAGGGAACAGATGGATTAGCTCCTCCATTGACCAATTCCGAATACATTAAGGGACCTTCCAGAAGGTTGGCTGCTTTGTTGCTTCATGGCATGAAAGGACCCTTACATGTCAACGGTCAACGTTATGAATTCAATGCCCAAATGCCCGGCTTGTTGAACAATCCTAATATCTCAGATGAAGACCTTTCCAACTTGATCATGTACCTCAATAATGCCTTTGGAGAATCTCGATGGGAGTCTACAGGAGAAATGATCAAGGAATTGAGAGGTGCCAGGCCTGGTGGACAGCCTTATACTGAGGAGGAGCTATTGGAGATTACGGAATGACCTTTAGCTTATCCATAATTTGCAGGAGGATAAGGAGAAAACTCATTCAATAATTCCGGAACAAATTGGTCTAAGTTGGCCGAGGGTGTATCAAGGGATTGGTTAAACTTTTTTTGCCAGGTTATGTTGGCCTTGTTTAGAAGAAAACCCATCCATTCTCTTCGTAAGTCCGCCCATCTTTTAGATTGAAAGCGATCTGCAATAATTGCCTCGTATGGTCTCATTTCCACATAGATAGTTCTCCTTTTACCAGGCTCCTTTTTTATGTCAGAGCGATGTAAGGCCATGGCATCGTGAATAATGATATCTCCGGCTTTCGCAGGGATCTCTTGCGGCGTGGCATGCTGATCTGGTTGTGAGATATTTTGTTTTTCAAAATGCGAACCCTTAAGGACGTTTAACGGACCATCGTTAAGATTTGAATCATCCAGATAGATTCCGATCACAATGAAAGGGAAATCTCGGCTATGGACAACATCCTGGTGCCAGTTGATGATTGAAAGAGGATCACTTCGCTTAATTAAAAGGTCACAGCTTAAAGGAACCGCGTCTTCTCCACATAATTTGTAAGCGATTTCCATTATGGGATCCGAAGCCAATAGTGATATGACATCCTCAGGATAATATCGCATCAGATCATTGACACGACCCACTTTACCTGTCGCATGGAAGAGGGTATTACTTGCGGTTTCAGGATGGAGTGTGGATTCTAATAAATCGACTTTTTTATGCCAAAGATTTAGAACTTCAGGGCCGAAAGGTTGCTCAATCCTCAAATAGCCGTCTTTGTGAAAGCAATCAAGTTGCTTATTGGTCATGGTTTAGATTTCAGAACGAACTTTTATCCAATCAGTTTATACCCCGCCCCGTGAACGGTCAATATGAACTTCGGGTCATTAGGGTTTTCCTCAATTTTTTGACGGAGCTTCAGTATGAAGTTGTCCACGGTACGGGTAGTAGGTGTAGCTTCATAACCCCACACATCTTCCAGTAATTGGTAGCGACTTACAATTTCATTTTTGTGCTTGTAGAGATAAAGCAAGACCTCAAATTCCTTGTGAGACATTTTTACTTCCTCGCCATTAGATTCTGCTTCATAGCGCGTGAAGTCCACTTTCAGGCGACCTAATTCCAGTTCTTTTGGCCCTTCATTCTCATCAGTAGTTCCTTCTGTTCTTCTGAGTACCGCCTTCACTCTGGCCACTAATTCTCTGATGCTAAAGGGCTTGGTGATGTAGTCATCCGCACCCAATTCTAAACCGAGCACCTTATCTATTTCTTCTCCTTTAGCGGTTAGAAAAATGATGGGTGTTTTCACACCTTCTTTTCTGGCAGCTTTGCAAACGTCAAATCCAGACATTTTGGGCATCATCACGTCCAATAGTACCAGATCGAAGGAATGCTTTAACAATTCGTCCAGTCCCTCCTGACCATCTTTGGCGACGGTTACATCGAAAGATTCAAATTCGAGATTGTCACGCAGACCGATCTGCATATTAGGTTCGTCTTCTACTACTAGAATTTTTGCCATGTCAATGGGTTAATTGAGGTTCCTGAAGGGTAGCATGCGCTTCCTGGTGCGCTTTTGACAACTTGAATACTAGCCGGAAGGTACTCCCTTCACCAAGTTTACTTTCCAGTTCGATATTACCACCGTGTGCCTCCATGATCGAGGCGACTAACGAAAGGCCCAGTCCGGCACCTTGTACCGTGTGAACATTGCCTTCAGAGACCCTGAAAAACTTGTCGAAAATGTTTTTCAGATTCTCTTTTGGAATACCAATCCCTTTGTCCTGCACTTCGATGATGGCATGTTCTCCACGAACTTTAGTTCTGATCGCAATGTATTTTTCGTCTCTGCTGTACTTGATGGCATTGTCCATCAGGTTGACCAATGCTTCGTAGATCGTTTCTTTGTCCGCCTGGATATTGACCAGTTCATCTACTTTTTCAAATTCATATTCGAATCCATTGTGCTCCAGATGGAAAGAATAATCATGCATCAATTCATCTACAATGGCATTAATGTCCATCGAAATGAAATGATACTTCTTACGGTCGGCCTCTACTTGTGAGAAATTCAGAATTCGGTTCACGATCCGTGTCAGTCGATTGGTCTCTTTAAAAATGATCTCAATATATTCCGATTTCTTCTCTTCATTCTTCACCCGTTGAAGTAGTAAAGTTTCCGCAAACATGCTGATCAGAGCCAGGGGCGTCCGAAGTTCATGACTTACATTCGATACGAAATCAGACTTGGTCTGTGCCAACTGCATTTGTTGATAGATGTTCCTTCCGATGAGAATAAATCCAATCAGTAGCAACGAGATCAGGATTCCTGACGCCATCAGATTGTATTCCAGTCGTTGATTTATAAGACCCTTTAAAGTTTGATTTTTCAGGCTAATCCCCAATTGCAACGAGGGAAACAACCACATGTTACCACTAGCAATGATTTCGCTGGACAAACTGTCCGTTTGGAGCACCACAAGGTTCTTGTTATGATTTACCAGCGAGATTACGAGATCTTGCTGGGCAATTTGTTGCAATTTCGGACTCAACACTTCGTGTGCAAAAGCAGAGGGCTCGATCAATCCCGTCATAAGAACCATTTCACCATCAGGAGCCAACAGTACGGCATACAATACCTGCATTTCCAGACTATCAACATAGATCATTTGATTGGGTTCCAGTTTTCGGTAGTCACCGAGTTTTCGGTAATTGATGAGTTGCCCGATGATGGCTTTATTGCTTTTGTGCAGGCTATCAATCATCTGGTCGTAAACATCTGGCAATTCCTCAGGATGCGTTTTGCCTGCTCCCAATACCCCTGTGGAATCAATGGGTTTCAGATTGACCATCATGCAACCACTCGTAGTGAATAATGTCTGAGTTTTGGGACTGATTTGATAGATGGACGATGATTCAAGATCCTCCTCTACACTGTTCACCAGTCCATCCAGAAAGTCATTAGAATATTGATTAGCAGAAAAGATCACAAAATCAAGCTGGTTTTCGTAGATGCGTTGGATCACTTCTTCATCTTCCTGCAAAGAAGAAACTTCATAGACCATATACATGACCAGTGGCAACACAATGGTGCCCAGGACAATGAGGATAAGTCTTTTGCTGTTTTTGAGCATCTTCCAGGATTTCTTACCAGATCACAATTTAATACCAATGTACGTAGTGCCGGGAAGTTTGTGTTTTCAAAAAGTCATTCTTTAACTTCATTTTACAAATTTTTACAGTTCATATCGGATACTCTATAGCACCCCCGTTAGGGTCAAAGCGCCTACCATAAAAATAGGTTGACAATGACACGCCAACCTATTCATCATGGAAAAAACAAACCTTCTGGTCAATGTGTTTAAAGCTTTGCTATTCGATCCTGATTCCATTTTGGTTCTGGAACCGCCCCGTGATCAACCACCCTCCAAAATCTTCGGAAACCGCCATCAATAATTCATTCCTGCCCTCTTTAAGGTTCAGATAGATGCCGTCGAATAATCCTATGGTGCCGAGATAACGATAGTCTCTTGATCGCCACTTGTTGTTTCCCCAGTAGATGGGTTGCTTATTAAGAAAAGCCACTACCCGGTCGCTATATCCAAATTCAAAAAGTTTTATCTGATCTGAATCGGAATGGATGATGATTTTGGCAAAAACGGTATTACCGGGAGTACCGTCTCTCAGCTTTTGAATGCGAGCAATGTTGGCCGCGGTACCTTCTTCCACTGAAATGCGTCCCTGCCAGGTTCGATTAGCAAAAACCGGTGAAAGTTGATTTACATCGTCTAATAATTGTTCTTCGAACATGTCGGAAATTTCCCACTCAGGAATAAGGTCAGGAATGGGTTCTCTGGAAATGGCCTTAAAAGCTTTCAATTCCGGAGTAGTATGATCAATGGTAATATTGGCCAGGTGCATCCCTGTAAATCTTCCTGCACGAAAAGCCACTACACCTTTGGCTGCTTCTAAAAAAAGGTTCCATGATAACTGAGGCTCTTCGCTGTAGTCCATAAACACCTGGGCTTTATCTCCAAGTACAACCACTTTTACGTGAGTCCAGTCATCGAATTTATAGTCATAGGGAAAGGAGTAACGAGGGCCAAAATAAAGCTGGAATGGAGTGATCCCCTGAATGCTGGGTGCTGCCTGATTTCCATCAGGTTTTCCTGAAAGGTGAGGTCTTAAGAAAAATTGCTCCGAATCTCCGGACTCAAGCTGATAGCGGAAATACAATCCGGGAAAAGCCCACTCTTCCTTCAGGTACACATCAAATTCAATGGTTCCGTTAAGGAATTCAACGTCTTTGAGTCCCATAACCCCGGCCTGCATATAAATCGCGTCTTGGCCTTTGTAATTTTCAAAAACGTAAGCACGGGCATTGATGTCCCAATGGTTGGTGTCTAAAGGAATAACCTCTTGCGCATAGCTATTGAGACCCAGTTTGAGCATCAATATCAAAAAACTCAATCTTCTTTTCATCCCACAACCTTAAGTGTTTGGGGTACTCATTATGGCGCCAAAGCCATTCGTCTTTGTTCATTGTAATTCAGTTCGATTCATTAGAGGCGCATTTGGCGTCATTGAACAATGATGGGTTGATGTTTTGGATTTATTAAACCACTTTCGATTTTGATTGATTGAATGATTTTGAATGAGATTGACCTTGTGATTGTGTGGAGTTGATCCGGCCTGATCTTTTTTTTGATAAAACTTAAAATATCGAAAAATGAAAAGGTCAATTATGCTTATCATGTTGATTGTAGCGTTTTCTTCCACCTGTGTTCGTGCTCAGGATGTTGGAAGTAAAACCCTGGTGAGTCAATCCCGGAAAACTTCTGCCAATATTGGTAAATGCGAAATCGAAATCAAATACCACAGCCCGGCGGTAAATGGACGTAAAATTTTCGGAGGAATTGTGCCTTTTGACTTTGTGGTGGATGGAAAGGAATTTCCCTGGCGTGCCGGATCTAATCAGAGGACAACCATCGATTTTAGTCATCCTGTAGAGGTCGAAGGCCATTCTTTGGACTCGGGAAGTTATGGATTTGTGGTACTTGTTTCCGAAAAGGAATGGACTTTGATTTTTTCTTCCGGGAAAAGCTGGGGAGCGTTTAATTATGACCCCTCCAATGACGTGTTGCGGATACCTGTGAAAACAAAAAAGGTACCTTTTCAGGAATGGCTCAGCTATGAATTTATCAATCCGACCCATGAGTCTGTCGATGTGAGATTGAGGTGGGAAAATACAGCGGTTGACTTCAGAATAGCTACCAATGCCCTCCATAACATTCTTATGGATTTACAGGCTAAAGCCAATAAAACTACCTCGGACTTTCAGGAATTGGCTCTCCGTACTTTGGAGGCTGACCCGGGCGCTAAGGAGCAGGCCTTGAAATACCTGGAACAATCTTATGTATTACTGGACTCCATTAAAAATGAGAACCTTCGGAAAGCTTTTGAATTTAACTACAAAATCCTCAAAGCAGAATGGATCGATAAAGAGAACCCCCAACTTTCTGAGCAGCTATTAGAGGAAGCCTGGAAGATGGCCGGAGGATTCAATATGTACTATTATGCCTTGAACAAGTACATGGTCGAAGGTAAGCAGAAAGAGGCTTTGGGTATCCTGAAAAGAGCGGTGAAGGAGGATCCTGACAATTTTCAGAATCATTTTGCTTTTGGAGAATACTATCTCAGGGCGGGGGATCAGAAAAAAAGCCACCGCTCATTTTAAGAAGGCTTACGAAATGACAGTTGAACAGGAAAGCGGGTGGAAGAACTACGCGGAATACCTGTATCAACAGAATAGACTGGTTTTGGGGAGCGGGAAATAGGAGAGGGTTGGGGATGGGATTTTCTGTCTGGAAATAACAATACTCTTGTCCCAACTACATGTTTTTAGCTTTATTATTTAACTTCCTGCTAAGAACATTCACCACAAGAAAATGTCAGAGGATTCCAAAGGAAAGGTTGAAGGCTTGTTAACAGAGCTGGGTAAAAAGATTGATCACCTCATCGAAGAAGCAAAGGAGGCATCAGAAGATGTACGAGAGGAAGTCGATCAAAAAATTGAGGAATTAAAAGTGCGTAAGGACAAGCTTGAAGATGAATTTCAGGAGTTCAAGAATCAGGAACGCTGGCAAGAAGCCAAGACTCATTTTGCTTCTGCAGCTAATGAGCTGAAACAGGCCATGGAAAAGGTTTTTAAAAAGGGATGATCGGATTCATTTCATAAATGTGGGAAGGATAAAACTCGTTCCAAAATAACTCCATCAAGAGAGAACGATCTCTTTCCGGCCTATGTTTTAGAGGCTTTAGAACCCTTTAAAACTTAAGAATTTTCAGTATGAGTACCCTTAGATTAGGTGACGAGGCACCCAACTTTCAGGCCCAGACGACCGAAGGAGAGATCGATTTTCATCAGTGGCTAGGCGACAGTTGGGGTGTACTTTTTTCTCACCCGGCGGATTACACACCCGTGTGTACCACTGAACTTGGCGCTGCTGCCAAATACAAATCTCAATTCGATCAGAGAAACGTAAAGGTCGTTGCGCTAAGTGTAGATGGCCTGGCTTCTCATAAAGATTGGATCGGAGACATCAACGAGACGCAGAACACTGAAGTCAACTTCCCCATTATCGCAGATGAGGATAGAAAAGTGGCCACTCTGTATGATATGATCCATCCCAATGCGGATGACAAGCTTACAGTAAGATCTGTTTTCGTGATAGGTCCGGACAAGAAAGTGAAGTTGATCATTACTTATCCGGCTTCTACCGGTCGAAATTTTGATGAATTGATTAGAGTGATTGACTCATTGCAATTGACAGCTTATCATAAAGTTGCCACTCCGGTGAACTGGAACAATGGAGATGATTGTGTGATCGTGCCCGCTGTGACTAATGAGCAAATCCCGGACTTATTCCCTAAAGGCCATACCGAAGTGAAGCCTTACCTGAGAATGACTCCTCAGCCTAATTTGGATTAAGGAAAGATGATGATTGTCATTCGTATTTACGCGATACGAATGACCTTCATTGCTTCGCCTCCCATTCACTCCAGGCTTTGGCCAGTTCCTTGTCTGTCATGTAATAAGTATCCATGAAGACTTTTCCATTGGCATAAAGTTCCACACACGAAGGGTCATACCTTACGAAGTAAGCATATTGATAGATCTGACTGCCTAATCCATGGTAGATGGGCATAAGGTCAGTAGTCCTTTCGTGTATAGCCCGGAATTCCGGATCATTGAGATACTTCAAACCCCATTTTCCGATTTTAAGCAAATTTCGTTCATGGTAATAGACCACATGCCCTAACTCATGAGCCAGGATGCCTACCTGAGCATCTAATGGTAAATTTTTCATGAGGATGGGGTCGTATGGAACTTCTGCTTCCAGTAGAAGTATTTTATACAGTCGATTTTTCTTTCCGGGGACAAACATCGTCCATAAGTCAAAATTAGACTCCATAGGGGCTCCTTTGTCAACTAGCACCATATCAATTTTGACGTCCTTAAGTTCAGGATAAGCCGAATATGCGATGGCTGCCGCCAATTCGTATCCGGGTGGTAACCCTTTGTTATCACCAATCACTGTCCTGATACTGTCCAAATCCCAATCATAATTGGCCAGGCTATCCGGAAAGTCATAAGGAACAATGTCTGGTTCAATCTGTTGCGGTTCTACCTTTTGGACCAATACCAAAGCCGCGAGTAACAATAAGGGAGAAATGATGATGACCGCTATTTTCATGACCTTTGGTAAGGGTTTCATTCCCTGATCAATTCGTCAAATCTTTAATCTTGACGTTTCTGAAACGGATAGTGCCCGTTTCTCCGGCCTGAATTGCGACATATCCTTCTACCAGACTGTCATCTTCAAATTCAACAGTTTTTACCTCATTGATCCATGCCTCTAATTTTCCGTTTTTGGCCCTAATGACATAGGTATTCCACTGATTCAACGTCTCTACATACCCCAGGGGCTCCGCTTTACCTACCAGGGCTCCCGTTCGGTAACTTTGATTGGGGTGCAAATCCCAGATGTTGAATTCATAGCAATCCGTCGCAGAAATTTGATCAGTCGAACATCGAATGAATACCCCGGAATTTACCGTGCTGTCAGGGTAGAATTCCAGGGATAGTTCGAAGTTCTTAAAAGATTCGTTCGTCATAAGGAAACTTGAACCACTTTCTGATTTTCCTGTGATTTCCCCATCGGTCCAATGCCAGCTGGCCGTGCCTTCCTGAAACCAGGAATCTTTCTGCGAAGAGAGAAACAATTCTTTTTCTTCCAAGGAAGCCTTACATCCCGCTATGAAAAAAGTCAAGAGGATCAAATGGCCTATGGTTGTTTTCATCATTTCAAAAATTTGACTGAAAATAGACAATTTGATCCATTGAACGCCCGACTGGAACAAGTATTAACTTAAATTCCTGATGATATCCAATACAGGAGTATGGGGCCTTCCTGCCGCTTGTTCATAATCAGAAGGAACGTCAAAGGCACCATTTCGGATTCCTTCATAGATCCCGGCAATGATGGTACCCAGAAAATCGCCAAGTTCTTTTTGACGTTCCGAAGTATAAGCTGCTACCGACTGATCTTCAAATACGAGGGAAGTACCCTTTACTTTATTGAGGCAAAAAGCCAGTTCTTCCTGAGTAATTCCTTCGCCAACGAGATTGTAGGTCTGGCCGTTGTGCTGATCTTCGATAGCCATTTTAGCATAAGCTACCGCCAACTCCATACGACTTGTATAAGTACATTTACCAGTTCCGGCACAGTTTGAGATCTTTCCTGTTTTGAGGTAATGATCCAGGTATTCGATATCTGGTTCGATATAGATGCCGTTTCTGCCTATTGACCAATCCAAACCTGAGGCCTTTATGTCCTCTTCCGTTTGTCGATTGCTGGCAATGACAGGACTGAAGGCTGTTCTTTTGGGATCACCTAAAATGCTGGTATAGACGATTTTTTTAAGGCCATTGAATTTTGCTGCCTCAATGATGTTTCGATGCTGATCAATTCGCTTTTCGGGAGCATCGTTTCCGGAAAGGATGACCACCACATCGACACCTTGCAAAGCGGCATCAAAGTCTTCGCGTGAGGTATAATCTCCCTTTCTTATTTCCACACCAAGTTGTTCCGCTTTTGAAACGGTGCGGGCGATGCCAATTACATTTTCAGGCCCTATGTCCGTTTTCAATTGCGTTATGATGGCTGAGCCTAACTGACCACTTGCGGAGGTTACTGCTATTTTCATGTTTTTCCTGGATGCTATTGATTCAATGTGGCAAAGCTCTTCATCTATCGGTTGCTCCGGGTTATCAATCAGGTCAAAGGCTTGTCAATTGGTAAAGTGTCTTCTGAAATCACCAGGACTCATGCCTGTGAATTTTCTGAAAAGACGATTGAAATTGGATACTTCATTGAATTGCAGGTGATAGGCAATTTGAGAAACCGGTGATTTGGAATGCATGAGCTCCTGCTTGGCTTCCTGTATCAGGCGTTCACGAATCATGTCTCCGGCATGTTTGCCGAAGGCAGTTTGGATTTTACTGTTGAGGGTAGTCTTACTGATATTGAGCAAATCACAGTAATCCTGGACCTGATGTTTTTCTTTGAAATTTTCCTCCAATGCCATCCGAAAATCCAATGCCAGGGAATTGTCGTAATGGGTGTTACTCGATTGATGTTGATCCTGATAATTGCGGTTGAGCCTGATCAGTCCCTGATACAGCAACGCGCGTAAAAAATGATCGCTATCAGGACGCAGCGATGCAATTTCTGTAGCAATGTCTTTCATCAGTTGCTGGTAGAAGTGGAATTCGCCATGACCCACATCGAGAAAGAAGGGACTTCCGAAAAAGAAGAATTCGAGCCGATAGAGAAACAATTCGTCCTTAAAGAAACGCTGAATAAATTCTTCTTCAAAGATCAGATATTGTACATCCGTTTCAGAGCGATTACCCCATTGCCTGATCTTACCAGGTGGTAAAAAAAGAACGGTCCCTGGCCGGTATGTAGTGGACTCTTCATTGAGGAAAAATTCACCCTGACCTTCCAGAATGAGAAAAATCTCAAAGAAGTCTACCTTAAAAGGCTCGTCTTTTACAAAGAAATTCGGATTTTCAGAGATCTTCCCGCAATCGATCAGCAGTTCACGACCATATTTTTGTCGGTCAAATTGTGTGATTTCCATTCGCCTCGTGACTAACGAGTTAATTTGAATTAACCGGGGATTACTATCGTTTGAATGGCCTTTCCACTGATTTCCACAGTTGATGACAGATCATTAAGGATGAGTTCAATATTTTGTTTAGCCTCACTCATATTCAAGAGTACAACGATGATGGAACCATCCAGATTTTTGGCCGCGGTGACCATTATATTCTCTTCTGAAACGTCGAACCCAATACGAACCGCTTCTGGTCGAATGAATTTACTAAAGTGTGCAAGTGTGTAGTATAGCGGAGTAAAGTAAACTTCATCGTTATCCGGATCTGCAATTACCGGAGCCACACACCAGTTTTTTGCCCAGTTTGGTCCTCCGTTCCGGTCAAGAACCATATTCCAGTCTACCCAGCCATCTACCCAATTATTCAGACAGCCAATGATGTCTCGTGCGTAGCGATAGACCGGGACATACTTCGGATGATCTTTTTTCAAATGATCCGGCGCCCAATCCCAACCCCAATCTGTAGCTTCTTTGCTCCAGTACCATTCATCTTCCTGCCACCGCGGTACTTCAGCATCTACACAAGCTTCCGATTGGATCAGGTGTTTATTAGGGGCTGCTTCATGGGCAAGGTTTAAATATTCCGGGAAATAATCCACTGTACTGGCATACCAGTGTACTGCCGTTCCAGCGAAGTACCTGGAAGTCTCGTCATTCGCATACATCGTATGTACAAATTCCTCCATTTCCGGGTCTCTATTTTGATCATATCCAAGGATCTTCACCTGATGTCCATCCGCTTCTAATTTTGGACCGAGGTGCTTAGCTGTGAACGTGACCATTTCTTCCGGGGTGAAGTGCATGCTTTCCCAGTTGCTATCATTTCCCAATGGCTCATTCTCAACGGTCAATCCCCAGATATCAATCCCTTCCGCTTTGTAAGCTTCCAGATACTTCGAGAAGAATAATGCCCAGGTATCGTAGTATTCTGGGAGAAGTTTGCCGCCTTTGTAGCTGTTGTTGTCTTTCATCCACGGTGGAGCAGTCCATGGAGATGCCATGATCTTAAATCCTTCTTTGGAGAGGGCCATGGCCTCCTTGATCATTGGGATTAGATCTTCCCGATCTTCATCAATAGAGAAGTTTTCCAGGTCCGTATCGCCAGCTACGGGCGCATAAGAATAGTTACTCAGTGAAAAGTCACAGGAATTAATATGCGTCCGCGTTAGAGAGTAGCGTGCGCCACTTTCCCCGAAATAGGCTTCCAGTACTTTCTGCCGGTTTTCCGAACTCAATTGGTTCAATAAGTAGGCCGATGATTCGGTGAAGGCACCACCAAAACCAGTGATGGTTTGAAACTGTTGTTCTGGGTTTAAGATGATCCTATTCGTGCTCCCTTTTGCTACTCCTGGAGTCAGTTTGGTCATTTGGTTTCCACTGGCAGAAGTTTCGTAGATTTCGATAGCCATCGATGATTGATCTGAGTTGCTACAGGCCATAAGGTTAACAACGATTAGGGAAATAAGCACTCGAAACAGTTTCATAGTCGGGAAGATTGATCTGAATCGAAGTTAGGGAAAGCAAGAGAGGCTACTGCAATGACATACTACATCAAAACTACATCAGGCGGTTCGTTTTCGGGAAGTTGACAGGATTTAAGGTCAGTAAAGCCGGGTAAATCGCTGACGCAATGGCCTTTCCGATTTTCTCCCGGGAGTTGAATGTTTGACTTTGAGATCAGATTGATTCCTTTTTGCTGGCTTAGGCGGAGCCCGTCGCATCCATTTTCTCCAATCCCCAGGCACTCATCGCATCAATTACGGGAAATAAACTTTCCCCGAAAGGGGTGAAGAAATACTCCACACGTGGTGGGATCTCCGGGTAGATCTTCCGTTCCAGAATACCATCTGCTTCCATTTCCCGAAGCTGCTT
The DNA here is from genome assembly GCA_965229785.1 of Cyclobacteriaceae bacterium. Classification (GTDB taxonomy): domain Bacteria; phylum Bacteroidota; class Bacteroidia; order Cytophagales; family Cyclobacteriaceae; genus JAWPMT01. The sequence goes on along the minus strand of CBDDJS010000001.1, from coordinate 3,955,074 downwards.
GGTAAGCATCTGCTTCGTTATACCCTGAATACCTCTTTCCAGGATGCCAAAGCGGTTTGCCCCTTTTCGGATCAGGTGAATAATGATGGGTTTCCATTTGCCACCAATCTTACCCATGCAGTATGTGACGGGGCAATCGGCATGCTCAACTTTTGACATTTTTAATTTTTTTATCTCATAACTAATTGATAATCAATATTAGTCACTTTTTTGTGACTATACCATTTAATTGTGACTACTTGATATAATCATACAAATGTAAAAATTTTGAATTTCAGAAACTTCAAATAATCAAAGAGAAAAATGAATTTCAATAATCCAGTTAAAACAGTTTGTACCCTTGCTTTTATCTCCTTTGTTGTGGCGGTATCAGCGCAAGACCGACAAAAAGCCATGCACATGATAGAGACACCAAAAACACTTGAAGAAGTTCAATCTTATGCCCTTGGAGAGTGGGAGAGTATTTCCGTTGAATTGAGACCTACGGAAGATCGTACGGGATCCGGGAAGATCCAGCCGACCTTTTTGCGTAGGAATTTTAAATACATGAAAGAAGACAAGTTTGTGGGAACCATCACCATGTACGGAGACAACTATGGGCAAATACCGCTGATGGAGTTTGAATTCAAAGGGGAATTAAAATGGGGAGCGGAGCACCCGATAGCAGCAGGAGCCTGGAAAATTGATTATGTGCTTAATGAAGGATTCGGAGTAACACCCTTGAATGAACAAGCTGCCACCATGCTCAATCAGGCCTTGCCTCCCGGAATGCCCAGATTTGTCGCCAATGAACAACAAGATATCCTTCAAAAAGCATTCCCGATGTTCAATATTGTGGAAGGGCAGGTGGTATCGGATTTCGACCTGATATATTTTCGAAATGGGATGCTCTTCATGGGTGCAAAGCATGTCGATGGGACCCCCTTTGATAAGATAGAGAATCGGCCACATCAGTTACAAATTCCTTTAGTAAGAGTTTACTGATGTTGAAACTTAAAATATCCTGGTGGTGGTATCTTATTCCCGGATACCTCACCCTTTGGACGATTGCCTTCAGTATCTGGAGTATTGTTGACGGATACGGAATGATGGAGGCCTTTCAAGTTGATACGGGTGGAGCCAGCGAATTCATTATGCTCAATTCTGCTGCTCGGTATTTGGCCATTTCTGTGGCGATGATTGCCGGTATTTGGGTTTTCGGAACCTATTCATCCATCCTGACTGCACTGTTAACACGATTGACCATGGATGTACTTGATCTATATGCCGGACTAGCAACAGGTCTCATTCAGGACGTATCAGGTGTGGTTCAATCGCTACTGATGTTTTTGATACCTAATTTGATCGCTGTAATTTGGTTAGTGCGTATTAGGAAATCCCAAGCATGAACTTTATCTGGGGGGTGTCTTATAAGCCTGGCACGATCTGGTTGAGCCAGGTGAAAACCTGGATAATTGTGCGACTTAATCATGTTTTGACCCAATCTCAATGAGATGCTCATTGTTTCTGGCTTTTTGAGGCTACCAGTTATATTACTGCATTCAACGACAGCCGGGATTTCCAAAAGGTCCAGAGACTGAATATCAACCAGCTTCCAAGTAATATCCATGTACCAAACCAAGCCAATTGGGCTATGTCCGGATGGGTAGTTTCTTGTCGGGCATAGATCGCAAACAAAGCCCAGGCGCCCACCCAAACAAAACCGCCTCTCCTGGTGGTGATAAGTACAAACAGGTTGACAAGAATGGCAACGGCGATCATGATAATGGTCCAACTGACTTCAGAGATTGGTCCCCCGGACCAGCCTGTTTTACTCAAAAAAGCTGCTGTATTGGCAATTATGGCCACCGATATCCAACCGACATAAATGGAAATTGGCAGGTTTAGGAATATCTTTTCTCGCCAGGTAGCTGCATTATGACCAGCGATTAACAATTCTCTCAATAAGGAACAGAGTAAAATGGTCATGACCACCACAGAAAAGGCGGTCCATTCATACAACCAGGCGATGACCCAAAGCCCGTTCATGGTATTGGCTATCAGGAACCAGGATCCTCTTTTTTGGAAACCTTCACGGAGCAACTGATTTTTCAGACTTGCCCATTGATGTACCACATAGACGATCAATAGAAGGAAGATGATACCCCAGATGGAAAACGCATAACCAGCCGGAGTGAATAAATTGTCATATTTTCTACTTAAGCTACCCACCGTATTGCCGTTGATTCCAACGACTTGTGAATAGTAGTTGGTGAACAGGACAAATACTACGGACAAGGTATTGAGTAAAGCCTGGGTTTTAGGTTTCATAAAAAGAAGACCTGATCACGACCGAAATTGTTCAGCTTTCACGTCTTTGAAAGCATGTTAGCACTTTGGTATGCTTCGTACTTATATTAGAACCAACAAACCAGAACGAAATGGCTGAATTGATACGACTACCCAAGATGTTTGACAACATGACCCATGGTAAAATTGTTAAGTGGCATAAAGACGTTGGGGATACGGTTGCCAATGGTGACACCATTGCAGAAATAGAAACAGATAAAGCCATCATGGAGTTGGAGAGCTATGCTGAAGGTAAGGTGCTTTATCGTGCTGAGGCCGGTGAGCTTATGGTTGGTCGTATGATCTGTATTGTCGGGGAGATAGAAGAAGACATTACGGACCTGCTGGAAGCGGACCAGCGACAGGCCGATTTTTTGGTTTATCAGACCAGATCGATCAGGACATTCATTGGGGCTTCGGATTATGACCTCAGTATTGCATTTTATGAGGAATTAGGATTTCATGGGTCACATATTTCGGCAGATATGACCTATTTCCGTCTGGGAACTTTCGGCTTCTATCTTCAGAAATACTACGTGAAAGACTGGGTAAACAATTCAATGGTTTTTCTGGAAGTAGAGGATGTCGAAGCAACATTTGAGCATCTGAAATTGCTGAAACTCCCTGAGAAATTCGAAGGTGTCAAACTCACACCAATTAAAGAAGAAGCGTGGGGTAAGGAATGCTTCCTGCATGATCCATCGGGGGTGCTCTGGCACTTTGGAGAATTCTACGACTAGCCTTTTACGGAATTCCGCAACTGTTCCTTTTTAAATTGGTAGAATTCAATTCATGGTAGATCATCGACGATCCTAGGTTTGCTGCATATCAAACCTCATGCACATGCACATTCACACCAGAATCCTCAAGCTTGTTGTATTCTTGCTTGTTCTTCTTCTCAGTACCTCATTGCTGGCACAAATTAAGCCACAGTCAGGTTCTTTTCTTTCGGGTCTCAGGACAGGTGAATTGAGCTGGCTGGAAAGGAAAAACTTTGACATACAATTCTATGATGGTTCTGATTCATTGATCAACCAATACCTTGTCGAAGCATTGCGCTATAGAAGAAATGGCAACCTGATTCGGGGAGCGGGAGCAGGAGTGGCTTTATTCCTGCCTCCGGTTGGTGTAGTGGGTATTGCATTTGGCAGCCAGGAAGTGGCAGAAGGGGTGGAATTCCTGAATGCAGCTACCATTAGACGAAACGACTTGCTACTGGGAGGCAGAACCTTTGAAGGCCTGGAGGAATTCCGACAAAAGGAACGGGCCCAATTCTATCGAAGACACAATTTTCACGTGGATCACTATGATGGAAATTCTCAGGATTTGAACATCATGCTCAATGAGGCCTATCGCTGGAGAAACAAAGCTTCCGATCAATTTAAAGTAGGACTGGGGACAAATGTCGGTGGTTTGGGAATGATGTTGCTGGGATTGTTTTCACTGGCATTTGGAGATGGAGATTCTGCGGAACCATTGATTACAGCCGGTGCATTGGTCCATGTTACTTCTTATGGATTCTTTATTTCCGGTTTTTCCAAAAGAAGAAAAGCCAGAAAGATGGTGAATCAAGTGGCAAGAAAATGGTACCAGCAGGTTAATCAAAATCGGTTAAACACGATCAAGCACCTTTCTGATTAAGGAATCGATCACTTGATTAGGGTCTTTGGAGAATTGGTTGCCCACCCGGTTGGCGATGATGGCATTTAAACTGATCATATCATGTCCCAATAACCTGGCCATGGCATAATAACCAGCAGTTTCCATTTCCAAATTGGTCAGCCAAAAGTCATCTACATGGAAGCGCGTGAATTCATCTACCAAATGCGGATACTTGATTGGTACACGAATGGAGCGACCTTGCGGTGCATAGAATCCATGGCAGGTTACGGTGTTACCCGCTGTGGTAACATCCCGGAACTGCTCAATTAAGGTCTCAGAGGCTTTGATACAATAAGGCTGATGTGGTAAACTAATGGCATTTTGGAGTTGTTGACTAACATGAGCTTCCAGTTCCGTTTGTTCCACGTTGTAATAATACATAAGCGGGTCCATTCCAATGGCATATTCACTCATTACGTGGGATCCTAACGGAATACCTTCCTGAATGCTGCCTGAGGTCCCGATTCGGATGATTTTGAGCTTTTTGGGTTTTGTTTTGGGTACCCTTCGGCGCAAGTCTACATTCACCAGAGCATCAAGTTCTGTCATCAGGATTTCCACATTGTCCGTCCCCATGCCGGAACTGATCACGGTGATACGTTTCCCATTATAACGCCCAATATGCGTGATAAACTCTCGCTTATTCATTTCAAATTCCACCTTGTCAAAATACTGACTAACCCGGTGAACCCTGTTGGGGTCACCTACGGTAATGATGGTATCTGAAATGTGTTGGGGTTTCAGGTTTAGATGGTAAACGCTCCCATCCGGATTGATAATCAGGTCGGTCTCTGAAATCTTTGTCATAGCTGTGGCTCAAGTTGATTGGATTTCGCCGTATTTCCAAGCTATGTGTGTGAAATTCAGGACACTTTGCTACTAATTTCCTCCTTTGGAGCGTTTGGACGCTTCAAACCCTTGTAGGGATTGTATCCATTGGAATCTTTTTGATAGTAACCTGTACCGTTGTAATCCCTTACGTTAGGTGCGTTCATGCAATCTTCTGAGCAACATCCATTAAATTTTCTGGCCCCCTCTTCAGACAGAGGCATGTGTAGATTACATTCGGGATTAGCGCAGTTAACCATGCGATCACTAGGCGCTCCGGTCACGTGACATTTTGAAATGACCGATGGATTTACGGTGTTGACATCTGCAACAATTCGATTATCGAAAACATAACATTTGCCTTCGAAATCTTCACCTCCTGCTTCGATACCATATTTGATAATGCCGCCGTGCAACTGGTAAACATTTTCAAATCCTTGTTCTAAAAGGTAGGCGCTGGCTTTTTCACATTTTATACCTCCGGTGCAATAGGTGATCACTTTCTTGTCGCGATATTGTTCCAGTTCATTGATCTGATCAGGAAAATCACGGAAATTATCAATGTCGAACGTGATGGCATCTTTGAATTTACCAACATTATGTTCGTAGTTGGAACGCACATCCACAATCACCGTATCTTCATCCTTCTCCTTCAGGATCTGACGGAATTCTTCCGGTTCTACGTAAGTACCTGTTCTGGTATTGGGATCGATGGTATGCAGAGAAGAATGTACAATTTCAGGTTTTACCCGAACGTGTAATTTGGCGAAGGCCATCTCTTCATGTTCCTCAACCTTGAATTCCAGCTTATCAAACCTCGGATCAGATTTTACAGCGGTCATATAAGCTTCACAATCTGCGCGCAGCCCCGAAACCGTACCGTTTAATCCTTCTCCGGCTACAATAATGCGGCCTCTTAGATTCAGATCCAGACACAATAGGTGATGTTCTTCCCGAAAGGCTTCAGGATCGTCAATAGGTGTGTAGCAGTAGTACAGAAGTACTAAAAAATCTTTCTTTTCCATATCAGCTTTGCCCTGTTTCAGGCAGGGTGCTCGTTTAGAAATTTAAATGCGCAAAATTAGGGGAAATCAACATCGCATTCAATATCAACTTAAATCTCCCCCGTGCATCCTCCCTTCCAACTATAGAGCGTATGCACTAGTTATCATTTCAGTTTGATCTATTGTCCGACAACTTTAGCCGGATTTCCGAATACAGTTTCATTTTCAGCTACATCGGAAATTACGACAGAACCCGCTCCAATGCGAGCTCCTTCGCCAATGGTTACCCCGCCTACAATGGTGCATCCACTACCGATAAAAGCACTTTTGCCAACTTTAGTTCCGGCGTTGATCACTGCCCCGGCTCCCACCTGAACAAAATCGTCTAATTCAGCACCGTAATCGATCAGCGCTCCCATGTTCAGGATACAGTGCTGGCCAATTTTGACATCTATTCCAAGTCCCACACCTGCGGCGATGAAATTGCCATGTCCGATAGAGGCAGATTCAGGAATATACGCCATTTGATGAATGGCATTTACTGGCATTACCTTTCGCGTATTCATCAAAAAATCGACATTATCCTGACGCACGGAGTTCTCATCTGTCGCTACAAAAGCTTCGCACTTTTGTCCAATTAGCTTCAGAAAACCATGATCGTCCGGGCTGCCCAAAACAGGGACACTATTGATTTCTTTGTCATGATATTCCTTGTCTTCTTCCAGGAATCCATAAACGACGACTTTATTACTTTCAAAGATTTCCAATGCAGCCTTGGCAATTCCTTTGGCTCCAAATATGATCACTGGCTTTTCCATGTCCACTAAAATTTGCGACCGCAAAAGTAGGCAAAATCAAAGGTCCTTCCGAACAAATCGTTGATAGGGAAGGTACATCACCAGAAAAGTAAGAAAAGGAGTATAGGCTACCCGGTACCTCGACAGGCTGCCGAGGTTGGGGCTGGCCAGGGGTAGAAAGGTGGCCAGAACCACTACTAATAAAATTGCAGCCATTAACGCTGTTGGGAGTTTTTTGACTTGTCTGATCAAAACCATCGAAATCACAAAGCCAACCAACAATACACTGGATTGCAGCGCTTCGAATGCCTGGAAGAAACCCTTTGCTTCCCATAAACCAGGACGGAAAAGACCTGTCCAAAGGGATTTGGGCAGGTTACTCAGTAAACTCAACCAGGTTGGTTGTAAATCAAATGGAATGTTACTTCCCGCCGAAGGATTGGAAAGGAATTGTTCCTGAAGTTCATGGAACGTGACCGGGAACCGCTCGGGACGTAATCGGATAAAGAAATACCGAATACCATAAGCCCCCAAAACTGAAATGGCCACAAACAGGCCTATCCGGGCTTTTACTCCATATTTAGCTGCCCATTGATCAGATAACAACAGGAAAGCAATGATGCTAAACAATCCAGCGAGATAATGCCTGGTCATAAATAAGCAGCCAAACAAGATAGCAGCGCATAGCCACTGAGATAGATTTAGCTTTCTGGTATGGTAGAGGGCAAGCAAGCTGGCCAATAGATAAAAGAATGCGCCATTGATCAACGTATCTTTCATCAAACCTGAAGTCCAAAAAAGATAAGTCGGTAAAAAGCAAAAGGCTACCATTGCCAAAAGGCGTATTTTGGGATAGAATCGATCAACAACAGTAAGAAAAGTCCAGGAAGTCCAATAAGAGAAAAGACATAGGTATCCGGATAATATCAAATATGAATGCTGACTTATCAAGCCTAAAGGGCTCATGATCCGGATAAAGAATGCAGACCTGGGATTACCTTGAAATGGATCAATGGGAGCAAAAAGCGCATGCCAATAGTGATTAATACTGGTAGCGCTCTGTTCATTGAAAGTGTAGATTTGATACCACAATCCAACGGTATCGCCGCTTCGTCCGTGATAGTAGAAGTAGAGACATCCCAAGCAAAATGCACCGATGAATTTGGCTAATAATCCCCAAATCGCAACTGATCCGAATTTCTGGTAAAAGCGCCTACATAACAGCCAGCTTGTCCCGTAAATGATCAATATGTTGAGCAGGAGGATCATTTCATATTCAGGATTTTATTTCCAATCCCACATTGCAGACATCTCCTTCGCGAACAATAGGATTTGTACAATTGGATCAGCCCCTGACTTTGTAAGGCACTCTTGTTTTCAAGTCCTGCTTCGTCCCATTTCCGTGTGATCACATTGTTTTCAGCGCTTAAAGTCTCGAGCCAGGAAACGGCTTTCTCGATGAGACTTTGCTCGTCTAGCGCCCGTCCGTAGGCAACCAATAGGGGTACCACCGCGTTGATGATCACCGATTCCAGGGTAGTTTTGCCAATGGGGACCATGGGTTTTCCTGAACACTTATTGAAGTCGTAATGATGAGACCAATAGGCCGAAAGAGGTGCACGGAGGGTTTCTTCTACTTGTTTGAGTGATTCGGCGCCAATCAATTTGCCGAATAGTTGGGCTTGCCTTTGAAGTATGGCTGTCAATTGTGCCAGGCGCACAGTTGGGAAGTTCGCCGGCCGGAGTTTAGAGAACTTCCAATGATGTCGGGATACTTTTTGAATGAGTCCCAGTTTGCGTTTAAGATAAGTGAATTCATTCTGCAAAACTTGCTGATATTCATCTTGAGGATGGTCATCAAGAAATCCCGCCAAACCAAAAATCAAGGCCTCCTTTTGTAAGTCATTATGCCGAAACAACTTGTTCCAGGGAACGGATTGAGAAAAGACACCAAAAGTATGTGCATTGGTCTTCATTCCGAGTGATCTGGCCAAGAGGTTCATGGTAGCCGCTTCCCAGTCGTGCAGATCTGCTTTTAGGCCATCTACCACTTTTTTGGTCTTCTGTTCAAGGCGTTCCATGACCATGCGATCAATGGTGGCAGTTCGAATGATTTCGGGAACTTCTTTGATGCTTGCGGCGCAGGGAATTCCCGTGGCATCGTGTCGTAATCGATGATATTTTTCAAACTGATGCGCATGGATACGGTTTTTCAATTCCAGCGTTGGAATCAAAGACCCATCGGGGTTACTTATGTTTTTGTCATGCTCATAGACCACATGCAAGATTACATTATGATAAGCGGAATCCGATTGATGTCCGTGCCTTAACCAATCCGAAGATCGTAAATGGATCTCCACTTGCCCTGCCCACTCCATCAGACCGATTTTAAGCCGGGCTTCGGAGAAATCAGGTCCGGAATGATGGTTATGGGTACCAGGGTGAAAGATGGAAACAGATTCATTCGTCGTGCTGAACAAGTTGCCAGCATCAAATTGCTGAAATCGCCAGACGTAATGCAGAAACCGTTCATCCATGTTTTTAAATATAGCAGGAGTAGGGGTAACAGACGCATTGGCCTGAACAGGTGTTGTTTTGATCATAAGAAGTTTTGTTGTTTCGAGTGCCTAAGATAATGCGAACCCTATGATTAAAGAAGCGGTATTTGAAATTTTACTTATTGCTCATTGATAAATAATAAGTAACTCGGTTTGTTCATCGTAAAGTAGCCGAAGCCATTTTCGACATTCGTTGGAAAGTTGATGGGTTCTCCTGAAATCGATGCCAGAAAACTATCATTTCGTTGTTGAGCATCAAGATACCGAAAGTATCCTTCGGTGATATTGATCAGGTTAAAAATGAGGGTATCGCCGGGATTATCAGGTACATTCACTGATCTCTCAACCTTAGAACTGTCGAACTCCAGATCTGAAAAAATTCGGGTGTATAACAAATTGGCGGTAGCATCTTCATCAAATACGGGTGGTACGGACTCATTTCCCAATACCAGGCTGTCATTAATTATTTCTGCAGTCAATAGGTCGTCTAACGTGAAACCATCTACTTGAGTGGCCTGGGTAATGTACCAATTAGGCTCTTCCGGATCTGTGAAAACGAATCGCGTATTAAAAATGGTGTCACTTCCGAATACTTCTTCTTCCAGCCTTCCTCCTTCCAACCGGACCTGAGGCATGAGTTGGGTGGTGGCGGTCACATAGTCTTCATTCAATGAGTCGTAGATGACCAGCCGGTACGTTTCAGAAATAATTGCTTCGCTAAGTTCGGCGGCATAAATACCTGGTCCGGCTTCAAAAAGGGTATCGATAAACGTTGCATATTCGATGGTAACAAGGGCACTATCAACCAATAGATCATCAACAAAATTGTCTTCCAGTCTTTCAAAGCCATCCGGTGCGAGTGCGGAGAAACTTCGGCTTAAGGTGACTAGAAGAAAATTTTCCTGGATCAATTGAGATGATACCACGACCCTGGAGGGTTCCGGCGCAACCTCAATCAGGATGTCTTCAGGAGTGCAACCTTGCAGTAACAAGTAGGACCATATGAGATAAAGGTATCGTTTCATCAGAAGCTGAAATTGTAGGATATGCTCGGAAGGAATCCGAAAATACCAGGTTGCACATATTGGAAAGCCCTTCCATTGAATTGTACATCTATACGATAAGGCGCCGCGCGATTATAGAAGTTATAAATACTAAAATGCCATTCGGACTGGAATTTTTTCCTTGCTTTGGATCGTACAATAAAATTGAGGTCCAGGCGGTGTGTCGGAGATAATTGTATGGCGTTTCTTTCAGTATAAAGTGGGACTACAATGAGGTCATTCACCGTAGCACCCGGAGCGAGGTACTGACCTGTTTGGGCCGTAAAATTAGACCCGGAGGTATATACCCAAACCCAGGAAAAGGCGATCCGGTCAGAGAGATCATAAGTGCCTACAAGTGAGAGATCATGTCGACGGTCGAATCGTGCAGGAAATGTCCGGCCACCATTAAGTTCGTCAAAGGTTCGGTCGGATTTACTGATGGTGTAAGCCACCCAACCGTGGAGTTTACCGGTTCGTTTCCTGATCAGAAATTCTGATCCGTACGATACCCCGGTGCCGGTAACCAACTCATCTTCGAAATTATCATTGAGCAATAACCTGGCCCCTTCTCTGTACTCAATGAGTTGATTGAATCGCTTGTAATAACCTTCTACCGAAAAGTTAATGTCCTGTTTGGGTAATCCTGAAAATAAACCCATTGAAAATTGATGTGCGTTTTGAGGTTTTACTTTGGCCGTGACCGGGTACCAAAGATCCGTTGGAAGGATCACTGAAGAAGAACTGACACGATGCATGTATTGTCGCATCAACGCATAGCTGGCTTTGAGAGATAGCAACTCCCTGATTTTGTAGTTAGCATTCAATCTTGGTTCCAGGCCAACATAGGCTGCTGATTGTACAAAAGCGGATGAAATACGCAAGCCATGATAAGTGGTGAGTTTCGGGGTTAACTTGTTTTCTCTACCTGCATATATTGCCGTTTCCTGAGTTTGGATAAGGTTTCCTTTCCTCGACCGTAGAAAATCTGAAATGTCTCCGCTTGTGTTCACTACATTTGGCCTGAAGAGATGAAGTACGGCATCTACCCCAAAATCGATGCGGTCTTCCGGTGTACGGAAGTATTCCCATTGCGCCTTTAGGCCAATGTCCTGGATCTGCGATTGGATGAGTAAGTTGTTATCTACAAAATTTCCGCCTATATCATATTTAAATTGGGTTTGAAGAAGTGTAAAATTGGCAAAAAGCTTATCGTTTTTGTAAATGTGATTCCATCGTAAAGAGGTGGTAAAGTTCCCAAGTTCAAAACCGAAAGTAAGGTCTGCTATCTCTTCATCTGCTGTTTCCGTAGATTCCTGAAGTTCCAGTACATCTTTGCCAAAATAGCTGCTCAAATAAATACGATCCCTGTCAGATAATTTGTAACTGGCTTTCGCATTGAGATCATAAAAGAAATACGGTAGATCTACATCCACCAGACCCAAAACCTGGTCAATATAAGTACGACGACCCGCCACCATGAAAGTGCCTTTTTTATTGAACAAAGGACCATCCAACGTCAATCGGGAAGTGAGTAATCCCACACCACCCTTTGCTTCAAACTTTTCTTGATTGCCTTCTTGCATTCGCGTGTCCATCACTGCGGAAAGCCGGCCGCCATAATCTGCAGTGAACCCTCCTTTGACCACTTTGACGTTCTTCAGGGCATCTGTATTGAATACCGAAAAGAAACCAAACAGGTGACTTAAGTTGTAGACGGTTGCATCATCCAGAGTAACCAGATTTTGATCATCTGTGCCCCCTCGTACATAGAGGGCTGTGGTAGCTTCTCCTCCTTTGGTGATGCCAGGCATGAGTTGAGCTACTTTGAGAATATCTGATTCTCCGACGATCGTAGGCAGAGAAAGCGCTTCTTTTGGCGTGAGATTAAATACACCCATATCCAGCGATTGGATCTCCTCTTCCACCAGAAAGCGATCCCCGGTTATTTTCACGGCTTCCAGTTGTTTACTGGTGGGTTCTAGTGTGAAATTTTGACGCGTGTTTTGGTTTAGAATGATTTGCACATATTGGGTTTCGTATCCGATCGACGAAATTCTTAGTGCCAGTGTATCCTGAGTTGAGGTGAAAGAAAAGAAACCAAAGACATTGGTGGCTGTTCCCTGCGCTGTGTTTTGATCATAGATGGTAGCACCAATGAGTTCTTCCTGTGATGAAGCGTCGAAAACATATCCACTTAATGTTTTTTGACCAACAGCCTGAAAACTCAAAAGGATCAATATCGCAACACAGACCTTCATAAGCCAAATTTGAATCCGGAAACCAATCCTGATTGAGGAATCCACGTGCGAAATCCATCAAAATTGTAGTAGCCAATGGCCCAACTGGGTCCGAATTTGAAGTAGGTTTTTTTAAATAATCTAATTTCCAGGATCAGGTTGAAGGTAGCGGTTAGGGTGACGGAGCTATCCGAAAAGAATTTCGATTCCAATGCCTCTGTCTCCGTTTGAAAGCCCGAGACTGGTAGTCCTGCCTCCAGGCTCACTCCCGATAGCAGTTTGATCAATCTGGTGTCGATGCTGCGATAATCATAGCCAAGACCCAGCTGGAAGTACTCATACCTTCCCGAGAGGTCTATGGTCAATGTGTCGCGATTGCCATTATACCAATCAAGATTAATCACTTGTTTGCGAAGGATCAATAGCGCGGAGTGACCCTTCAGGCTTTGTTTTTGTGAAACGACTTTGAAGGCGAAACTCATGGTCGAACTTCTAAATTGGCCGGTCCAGTCGTAGGACGCTGAGGGTACACTCAGGTATTCACCAAAATTGAAATCTGACCGCAATTGTTGGAATTCCTGACGTTGAATATCACCTCTGGTTCCGGGGAAAGTCCATTCTACAGCATGTACTTTAAGACTATCCAGGATTTGCGCTTGTGCCTGAGTCACAGTGAGCCATACAAGAGTGAGGAGTAGTGGTTTCTTCAAAATTGAACTGAATCCGATTGCGGCGAAGTAAATTCTTCCACAAAATATTCAATTACTACACGGAAAACCCTAATTCCGGTCCTAAAAACTCTTATAAATTACTCATTAACTGATACACGAACTGGACAGTCTCTATGTAATTTTCTACAGTGATGTATTCGTTTTTACCATGAAATCCAGTGGCATTATCCGGGTTGATCCGAGTCGGGAAGAAGCGGTACACATTATCGGAGATCTTTAAGAAATGTTTAGAGTCCGTTCCGGCTTGTAGCAAACCAGGGGTAACGACGATATCCGGATGTAGTTGTCGAATGGTTTTTTCCACCAGTTGAAAAGAAGCGGTGTTATGATCCGCAACCTTCGAAGGATTATTTTCATTACTGTAAGACTCAATGGTGAAGCGGTCGTCATCGATGACACGCATTACATGATTCTTCACATCTGCTACGGTTTCGCCGTGCATGATCCTGAAATTAACCACTACTGATGCTTGCGTAGGGATCACATTATCTTTGACGCCCCCTTCCAACATAGTGGGTGCCGTGGTGGTATGAGCCACCAGCCCTTCAAGAATTTTGTTCCCGAATAGCCAGGTGTTGGCGAAAGCCATTTTCTGGACAAACCCGAATTCAGGCCCGATAATACTGATCTGCTCCTCGATCACAGGGATCATGTGGTACTCAAATTGATTCGCTTCCAGCCTGGCGATGGCTCGGGCAAGGTCCCCGATAGTGTTGTCTTTAGGAGGATTGGATGAATGCCCACCAGGCGTTTGGATGGAGATCTTATAGGAGACGTACCCTTTTTCTCCAGTATTGATCACGGCCAGAGGTTTTGGGAAATCCGGCACCATGCCCTCAGCAATAAAACCTCCTTCGTCCATGACAAACTCCGGAGAAATACCTTCTGATTCCAGATAATCAGCAATGAGCTTTGCGCCGTTTTCTCCGCCAACCTCTTCATCATGCCCAAAAGCGAAATAAACGGTGCGTCGGGGAGTAATGCCCTTTGTCAACATCATTTCACAGGCCTCTAACAGAGCGATGACATTCCCTTTATCATCCATGGTACCACGACCGTAGATTTTTCCATTTTTGACTTCTCCGGAAAAAGGAGGGGCTTCCCATTGGTCAAGTGTGGTTTCATCTACCGGAACGACATCCATATGAGCCATTAAAACCACCGGGTTTAACGATGATTGAGATCCTTTCCATTCATACAACAAGCTGTAATTGAAAGACTTGAGGTCCAACAGAGAATCTACAAGGGGATAAGTGACTTTTATATAATCGGCTAACCCGATAAAAGCACTGGTGTCGGATACCACTCCTTTTTTGTAGGAAATTGTGGGGAATTGTATGGCTTTTTGTAGGTGCTCAATGGCGGATTCGGGGACTGCTATGGGTTCCACTGCCTCTACTACCATCGGTTTGTGAGTGAAAGTAAACGTTCTTACCAGGATAATGGCAACAAGGATCAGCACTATCGTCAATAGTGCCATTAGGGCCTTCTTCAACATGTCTGAAAACTAGGTTGGTTGAATTAAAACCCTAAGCTAGCGATAATCAGATCAAATTGATGTGGATCTGAGGAGGTATCAAGCAGATAGCTGTAACGAAAGCCCATGTCTATGTCAAGCAAACGCATGAAGCGAAAATCAAAGCGAATGTCTGCACCCACCGAACTAAATTGAGTTGGATCGGAGTTCAAAGCCCTGTTTTCGATTTCGTTACTTCTTGGACGTAATTCCCTCAAATCCGAAAACCTCACGGGATTTAATCGATTGCTCATTATATCATAAAACGCGGTAGCCTTGACCCTTTTGATAAAGGCGAACGGACCGAGTGCCAGGTCCGGCAACCATAAGGGTAAATTGTATTCGAATCCCGCTCTCCATATTTCGTCTCCTAGCAAAGCGGTATATCCACGGGCATAGAAGAAGTCATCCCGGAATTTATATACGTCAGACGCATCTTCCTGACGATATCCAAATCGGAAAGTCGTGCCGTGTGTTTTCAGTAAGCCAGGGAACAACAGACGTCCGTCTATTTGAAAATAATCACTTTCATAAAGTTGTGTACCAAAAGATTGCAGATAGGATACGTTTAATAGCTGGCCCCATCGGGGGATCACGTTTCTTTGTGCGGTACGTTGAAAGCGACTCAGTTCGAACCCGAATTCCAGTGCACTGAAACTTGAATTTACCTGACTGAATGATTCAGATCCCAGATCAAAACCACCTCCGACGTAACGAACATTATCGGTGAAATCTTCTACCTGTAAGAAGTGATAAGTGCCGCTGACATCCAAATTGGCGAAATGATTTCCAGCTGACAGGTTAAACGGTAACCGCACTTCGAATGAGAGATCTTTCTCATCCCACTCATTTCCCGATACCAGCGATGGAATAATTACTGTGACCCGATTGCCTTCATCATCACGCACAGTGGCTTCTGTTTGAGAATAAGCCAGCGATGAGCGACTCCTGCTTGACTGACCGTATCCCAAACGAAAAACGGGATAGAGTTCGCCATAGATCAAGCCAGCAGAAAACCTTCCTTTATCCTCATTTACGTTGTATTGGTAGGAGGCAGCGGCACCAAATGTGGAGAGAATGTTGCTGGTATACACGATCCCGCCGTAGTTGGGATGGAGTAAGATGGGTGACCAGCTATGTACATTTAAAAAACCACTGGATTTGTTGAATTTTTTGGTCTCAAAATTATTTTCCGGGACCCGGTCCAGGATGTTGGGATAGTCCAGCGTCGGATTGATGAAGTCAATTTCTGTCGCGTAAGAGGTTTGAACCGGATCCCAGGTGTTTGGATCCAGATCCGCCAATTTTAAATTCCAACCTTCCGACGTAAATTCAGAATAAGCAATTTTCTCTCCATTAGGAGACACAGTAACTTGTTTGGCGCCATAGAGCGTGGAGGTAACCTGATATTCTGTGCCAGATCGTGAATCAATCGCATAGATATTATCAATCCCGGACTTGGTATTGTTGAAGAATATGTAGTCACCCGAGGCGTAGGGAAAGCTCAATTGTTCAGTTGTCCATTCCTTGATGAAGGTGAATTCATTGGACTCAAGATTGATATTAGCGATGGCCGTTTTGCTTTCGTGAGTTAACGCTACCACGACATTTTGATCATCCCGCCATGTCGGAAAGGAAATTTGATAGTTTTGAGAGTTAGGTACTTTCCCGATGAGGTTTCCGGTCCCGTCCTGTAAGATATGCAACTCAGCTTTTGCGGTCTCCGGGATGTGTACGGCAGCGATTTTAGTCCCGTCCGGGGAATAAGCTGGTGCAAAGTACTTGGTTCTTGTCTTGAGGGTCTTTCTTTTCTTACCCTCCATATCGTAAGTTCGGATAATCGAGAAATCCTGATTACCCCAGCGCTCATCGAAGGCCATTTCGGCCCAGACAATTTTGCCATTACCGACCGAAAGATTGGAATTAAATGTGATGAACCTACCTGGCGTGAAGACTCTTTTCTCATTGCCTTGTAAATCCAGCCGTACGTATTGCATGATGTCCTGAAATCCTGATTTTTCTACCAGAAGGGAGTTATCATCGAGAAAGACCGGGTTGGTGTAGCTTGTGAAAACTCGTTTAGCCTCAGGATTGATTTGCGTGGAAGGAGTAAGTGTTAAGGTACTTTTTTCGTCCTCCCATTCTTGTTTCAAAGTATTGAATGTCTCACGATACAGCTGAGGGGTTCTTAAACCAATGCCTCTTTTTAATCCCCGGCTGAATGGATACAAAATACCCTTGTAGCCTGCCGCTTGCTGAGAAGCCAGTGTAAAGGCATCGTCTCCGTACTTATTCCGTACATGGGTGGTCATGTAGTATCCCAAATTGTAGTGATTGGGGACAAAATCTTTAATAGAGGTAGCGGAGGCCTTTTCATAATTGTAGAATTTGCCATCGAGAAGCAGAGAACGATACAACTTGTCAAAATCTGGCGTTCGTCCACGTCCTCCTGTGGTCAGCGCCGTTTCGAAATAAGTTGCATCTCCCTCAAAATACCATCGAGGCAGGGCGAGTACACTGGCACCTCCCCAACCATTTTGTCCAAAAATGATAGAGTTGATTTTAGTAATACCTCTTTTCGCATTCAGGAATTGTTGGACATGGCGATACTCATGGATGGTGAGAAAGTCCCACCAGGAAGCTGCTCCGAGGAAATTGAATTGAGGAGGAGTCGTGAAAAATTCAGAGCGGAAGGGACTCACCGTGACAAACCCGTTGGAAACCGTCGTTTGATTTTGTAAGATGATGCTTACTTTCCCTTTTTTATCACCCAAAGAGTAATAACTGCTATCGTAAAGCATATGGATGATATTCGCTGCACGTTGAGCGTGATCAGACATGCCCACAGGATAGATCACCTGAACTTTATCCGTGTCAATTTGCTCCCACTTCATGCTCGACGGGTTCAAACCCAGGTTAAAACCTTGACCAAACAACAAAACAGGACTAAGTAGCAGGGCGAGTAATAAGAGTCGCTTCATCAAATCAAAATTTCCAATCGGTTAATATACATATACAATCCAGTATAGCTTAGACCCTAGTTGGATTTGTTCATAGTTCGTCGGGAAAAATAGATTTATGAAAAGATGTCCGTTAGCTGTCGATTGTTTTCAAGGCTTTTCAGAACTTTTCTGTCGGCAGGAATTTTTGATCATTCCTCGAAATGTTGGGTATTTCCATCGATAGCTTTTCGTCTTTTCAAATTTTATTCGGAGATTTAAAGATGGATATCAAGTGATAGCCATAACCGTAACACCACCGCCATGAACATAGTATTAGAGAACGGTAGTGGGCGCCTCAGCGTCGACTACAGCCGAGCCATGCTCGTTTGCGCATTTATAGGGAATGTAAGATTCGAAGATTATACAGCCCTGTTATTGCACGCCGCAGAAGAAGTAAGATCCAAGGGAGTAAGGAATGTCATTATGGATCGAACACAAATCGAAAAAATTGATGGAGAATGTCGGGTTTGGGTAAAGAATGTGTACCTAAAAACGCATATCAAGCCGCTGGTACCGAAGTTGAATAAGGTAGCTGCCGTTAATTCTGCTTCAATTGTAGGAATGATCTACGGTAAAGCCATTTACCAAACCTTTTCATTGATTTATCCTACCATGGAATTCAAGTTCTTTCCAAGCATGGATAAGGCGCTGGCCTGGTTCAGAGAAGCTGAAGAAAAAGGAACTTTGATGGTAGAAGATGTATTGGCCATGGATGCTGAAAAGTCATCACCGGAATTGGTAGAAGCGGAATCCGGAGATAATGAGCATATGAAAAAAGGATTGTTCAATAAGCTTTTCGACGCCCTGTTTTCAAAGTAATTTTAAAAGGAGAACCAATCCTGATCACGCTGAGCCTGTCTTGTCACTCTTCTTGTCACTTTGAGCATGTCGAAGAGTGACATTAGAACCTCTGCCTTAATTCTATCGCACCGTAACTGTGCTTGGCTACTCCGTCGGTTTCTCGTGAATTGATGTATACGAGATAATTGAGGTCAAACGTGCCGTACCTCAACATGAGGCCAAAACTCTGTTGAGAAAGCCACCTTCTGGGTTCCTTGGTAAAAATGGATTCACCCGAATTGATGAGACCACCTTCTAAAGTGCCATCGTATAGTGTGTATCGCACTCCAGGTGAGTAGAACACATAAGCTTCTACCGCTACATCTGTTTTGAATTTGGTTCTAGTGCCACCGAGCGTATTACCAAAATGAGCAGTCTTGTTCACATCGAATATTTTTCCGAAGCGGAAGATCACACTTTCCTGTATAGAATTATAGATTGTACCTGCAGCAAGACTGCTTTTCAGAATGATATCTCCATTGAGTTCCGGCTCATCCGAGCCTGCCAATTCAAAAGCATGATCCACAAACAGGTTGGCAATGGGCGCGTTCTCTAATTGTGTCGGCCATCCCCGAGGTTCAGGAAGTCCAAACCAACCATGCCAAATCCGGTGGATATCTCCGGTAGCGTTCGCAGGTCCCATCCATCCCAACTCAATATTGACGGACAGGTAATGTGGTTTTTTAAAATACCATTGTTGTTTTGCGGAAGCGGAAAGTAATCCGGCATAAGGTCGATCAATATCTTCCAATTGGTCGTACTCTACAAAAACCGCCGTGTACATGCGTTGACGAAGGTCATAGGACCGGATCATGTTAAGGATCTTATCACCATGTTTACTGCTATCCATAAGATAGCGGTAAGAGGCAAAAATGCCACTGCTGTAGTAACGGTCGCGGATCAGGGAAACAAATACATCGTTTTCGACCAACAGGCCAACTTCATGCTTGAGGACCTTTTCCTTTCTTGGGATTTGTGCCTTTACCTGTACAAGTTGAAAGCCGAATGCAAAAAGCAGCAGCAGCAGATTCAATCGCATCGGCCAAAGATATAGTTTTGGGTTTGTTATGAAATGTCAGCGAGAGGATAACCATGATCAATGATGATTTTTTAGGAGAGCGATTGTCGGCCAGAGTAAAAGCCGGGAATAAACGGGAACTTCCAACACCCATTTTGGGAGAAGATTTTGTTTCCAACGATTACCTGGGTTTGGCCAACAACCAAGCATTGATATCGCGAATTGAAACTCGGTGGCAACAGCATTATCCTAAGCAAGTGGGAGGGACAGGTTCACGATTGCTTTCCGGTAATCACACCCTTTATGAAGAACTGGAAGCTTTGTTGAGTGGGGTGTTCCAGGCGGAAAGTGTATTGGTTTTCAATTCAGGCTACCAAGCCAATCAGGCTGTGATTGCTTCCATAGCCACACGCGGTGAACGCATCTTGTACGATGAGTTATCTCACGTCTGTCTGAAAGAAGGAGCCTGGTTGAGTAAAGCCGACTCTTTTTCTTTTCGTCACAATGATTTAGAAGACCTGGAACGTCGGCTGAAACAAGACACAACCTCACGGACCTATATAGTGACAGAAACACTTTTTTCAATGGATGGCGATTTTGCCCCTATTGCCGGGATACTCGATCTGTGTGAGCAATACAATGCCTATTTGATCGTAGACGAAGCACATTCAACAGGAACCTATGGCGAGGCAGGAGGTGGTTTGCTACTGGAACAAGGGCTCTCCGATCGCGTGTTTGCAAGGGTATATACTTTTGGTAAGGCGATGGGGGCTCATGGTGCATGTGTGGCGGGTTCCGGGATACTGACAGATTACCTGATCAACTTTGCACGATCATTTATTTATACGACTTCTATGCCTCCGCATGCTATACTTTCATTGATCGAAGCATTTCGCTTTCTGAGAGAAAACATCGAATTACAACAACAACTTCGGGATGTCATCCATTATTATCGTACGGTTTATGCAGAATTGATGGGAGTAGAATCTTCCAGTCATTCGGCGATTCAACCCGTTTGGGTATCCGGAAGCGATAGGGCACTGGAAGTTTCAAAAGATTTACAAGCAAAAGGATATCAGGCGCTTGCTATCAGACCTCCCACCGTGAAGGCAGGTACTGAAAGGTTGCGTATCAGTCTGCATACCTTCAATTCTAAGGAATCAATAGATGGACTGATTGCATGTTTGAGGGAATTTATGAAATTTTGATTGTCAGATTGAGTTGATCGAAATCGACAATCATCCCTTCACCTTGGCCAACTCATTCAAGGCTTTAGAAACGCTGGCCCGGTAATTTCTTCCTATTGGTACCATGTGATTGCCCAACTCAATTTCCGTTTGTGAGAATGAATTGATCTTATCTTTTGCGACGATAAAAGATCGATGAACGCGCATGAATTGATTGGCTGGAAATACATCTTCAGCTTCAGTAATACCCATTCTGGTTACTACATCCTCACCTTCTCGCACGATTTTCAGATAATCTCGCTGGCTTTCCACAAATAGCACATCCTGTAGTACAACTTTCACCATTTTCTTATCCACTTTGAAGAAAAGTGTGTCTTTCGATTCCGGTGAAATTTGCACGGTTGTCACCGCCTGACTCGCAACCTGTACTTTAGATATGGCCTTGACAAAACGATCCAGAGAAATGGGTTTCAGTAGGTAATCAGCTACTTCAAGTTCAAAACCTTCCAAAGCATAATCCCGATAGGCCGTAGTGATAATCACTTCGGGTCTTTTTGGTAGCGACCTGAGTATATCCAGGCCCGTAAGTTTTGGCATTTGGATGTCCATGAACAGCACATCTACCGGATGGGTTCTGATGTATTCAAAAGCTTTGATGGGGTTTTGGAAGCTCTGCTCCAGGGTCATGTTGTCAAATTGCTCCAAATAGGATTCAATTACTTCAATAGCAAGCGGCTCGTCATCAACAACGACGCAACGGAGAGGTTTAGACATAGATAGTGCGGGTAGCTCTAGGGATGTTTACGGAAAGGAGAGAATTGGGTTAAGAAGTGAGACAATTCCGCACTTTTTTAACTCCTTGTTAACTTTTTATCTGAATTGGGTTACCGAAATGATAAACTCAACAATGACTCATAATTGTCCTTTCGATCGGAAGTGATCAACATGAATCGATCTTCACCATATTGCAATTCGAGTCGCCTTTTCAGGTTTTTAAGGCCTATGCCATGACCATTTCCATTGAGAGGTGGCCGGTTGGCGGGTTTACTGTTCTTCATACTGAAAGATAACTTATCATCATCAGCCGTGATTTGTACATGTATCCAGACTTTGTCCAGATCGGCACTGGCCCCATGTTTAAACCCATTTTCCAGAAAAGGAAGGAAGATCATAGGGGCGATTTCTTTGCCTGAAATACCTCCATTTATATCTAATTTGATTTCCAGTCGATCACCGTATCGCAATTGCTCGATTTCAAAATAGTTCCGAATAAATTGAATCTCACGTTCCAAAGGCACCCATTCACTGTCTCCACACTCATACAGCATATAATCCATCAAATCGGAAAGTTTTAAGACCAGTTCAGGAGCCTGATCTGATTTTTTCAGGGTCAGCGCATACAAGTTGTTCAGGGTGTTGAACAAGAAGTGGGGATGTAATTGCGTTCGCAGGAATTTGAGTTCACTTTCAAGTCTACCTTTCTCCATTTTGGCCGCTCGTTGCTTTTGTGAGTACCAATGTTTGAGGAACTTAATGGAAAAGGCAAGGACCACATAAGGATAGACATATGTCAATGCCTTGATCATTTTCAGAGGATTCAAGAAAGGCCCCCAATGCTCATTGTGATGAAAATAGACACGCTCAATGTGGTAGGAAAAAGTCCAATGTATAAAGGCACCCAGGGCCAAAGTGGCAAGTAGCCATAAGCCGAAAGCCGTGTAGCGCTCCTTTAACAGCAATCGGGGCATGAGTACATACAGCGTGATGTAGGTGGGGATCAGCTTATCCGGGAGAAACAGGAGCTGCAACTCAAATTGCCGACCATAGTCTTCGCCAAAGCTGCCGTAAAGCAGCGTAAAAAAGGCCACCACAAACACCCAGAAGGCTACGTGCCGGGATATCCTTGAGAAAGTTGAATTGCCGTTAATCCACTCGTACACAATTCAAATATACCTTTTGAAGCCTAATAAGTTTCGCTCATTTACCAATGACCCGCAGAGACCCTTGAATGAACGATTGCTCATGATGAAAGGCCCTCGGTGGGCTCGTTTTTGGTATTTGCGTCATAGAATGGGCCTTTGGGCATGATGTCACCACCGAGTTTCTGGAAATCCGTGTGTAGAAGGGTAACCAATCAAAGAAATGAGGGCAATCGTATCATTTTTCCTGTGCGTTATGGTCGTAGAGGTCATGGCATTGTTTCCTGGCGGGAAGCCCGGATCGGACACACAGTTCAATTACGACCTGGAAGCGTTAGACGAAACAGAGATACGAATTGATGGAATTCTCGATGAACAGGAATGGGGTAAGATCGCCTCCTTTTCGAAGTTCATCAATAAGTGGCCTGTTGATTCTGGCTTTGCGGAGGTGCAAACGGAAGTGAAACTGACCTATGACGATCATTTCATTTATGTCTCAGCGGTCAATTATCAAAAACGTGATGATCTGGTTATCCAAACACTGAAACGAGACAATGGGGAAGGACACTGGGGGAGTGATGGATTTACATTCGTGATAGATCCACTGAATCAGCGTAGTAATGGTTATCTCTTTGGCGTGAATGCAGGTGGTGCTCAGGCCGAAGGTACGCTTACACTTAGAGGGACACAAACCAGAGGGGACCTCAATTGGGACAACAAGTGGTACTCCGCAACAAGGATTTACGATGAGTATTGGGTAGCCGAAATGGCAATTCCATTCAATGCGCTGCGCTATGATACGGACAATAGGGAATGGGCCATCAACTTTATTCGGCATGACATGAAAAATAATGTCTATAGTACCTGGGCTCAGGTGCCTATTGCTTTTGAAGGTATTGACCTTGGATACATGGGCACAATGACCTGGAATCAGCCACCTAAACCGACCAGCGGCAATGTGATCGTCGTGCCTTATGTTGCAGGTTCTTCCAATCAGGACTTTGAAGATGATGAAAATAGTATAGATGGGGATGTAGGGCTAGATGCCAAAATCGCTTTGTCTTCAGCGCTCAATCTGGACCTGACAGTCAATCCGGACTTTTCCAATGTAGATGTGGACCAGCAGCAAACGAACCTGACACAGTTTAGCTTATTTTTCCCTGAACGACGGGGGTTCTTTCTTGAAAACAGTGATCTATTCAGTAATTATGGCACATGGGGCATTACACCTTTTTTCTCTCGCCGAATTGGTCTGGATGGGGGAGAGGCGATTCCTATTTTGTTTGGTGCCCGGCTAACTGGAAACCTGAGTGAATCGCTGCGAATTGGAGTAATGGACGTACAAACGCGTGCCACCGACGATTTGAACGCCAATAACTACTTTGTGGCATCAGCTCAGCAGCAGATATTGTCTCGCTCCAGGATCAAGCTATTAGCCACCAATCGCCAGGGGATCAATGGTAATGAGAATGCAGGTGAGGAAGACTACAATCGTGCGGGAGGTTTGGAGTTCGATTACGTGTCTGACAATGGAGAATTTACAGCAACCGCCAAACACCATATCGCTACGGATCAAAATCAATTTGATGACAATACCTATTCTACAGTAGGTGCCAATTACAACAATGGGAAATATTTCTTCGGCGCTTTCTTTAGTCAGGTTGGGGAGAATTATATCCCTGATATGGGATTCGTTCCTCGGCTTAATCATTATGATCCGGTTGAAGACACGACTATCCGCATTGGATTTAAGCGAATTAACCTATGGGCAGGTCGCAATTTCCGACCGAAGAATGGCCCCATAAACGTCTTGGAGATCAATCCGTGGACCGCCTGGCGATTTGATGATAACGGAGAAACACTCAATCATAATATCGGCCTGTGGAGTACAATATCCTTCAAGTCTCGGGACGAAGTGACCATCAATCTTTTGCATGTGGACCAGCGGCTTGTGGTACCAGCGGAGTTCGTGGATGATGCGGAGCCGCTGCCCACCGGGCTTTACAACAATTCATTTTATCGTGTGGCTTGGCAAAGCGATGGCCGAAAAATGATCAGCGGGGGAATATCCGTTGGGCACGGCAGGTTTTATACGGGGAATCGAACGGAACTGATAACCAATTTGAATTTCAGGAAACAGCCCTGGGGAAATTTCGGAGTACGGTATGTGCAGAATAGGGTAGAATTGGGAGCCGCACATGGAGAGACTGTACTCCATCTCCTTGGGCCTACTGCGGAGGTGACGTTCAGCAATAAAATGTTCTGGACCACCTTCCTGCAGTATAACACCCAGGCGGAAAATTTTAACATCAACAGCAGGTTCCAGTGGCGGTACCTGCCCATGTCCGATATTTTTCTGGTATACTCAGAAAACTATACTTCCAATGATTTGAATATCAAAAACCGGGGAGTAGTGTTTAAGATGACCTATTGGTTAAACATTTAGGAATTATGTGATAGGTAAGGGTAGGACTATTGAGTTGATGGTCCTGCCCGTCTTTTACAAATGCAACAAATACTTGTTAGAATTGATCAACCTAAAACGAATGAAAATTATCAACCATCGGGCCTATGTAGGTTATGCCCTGATCATCCTTTTATTTCTCAGAACCCCTTTTGCCGAAGCGCAGGTCATTTCAAAAGCCCCTGAAGACTTGTTTGTCGTAGGTAGTGAATCCATAATATTTAGATCAGATATTACTCATAGTGATTATAAAATATACATTAACCTTCCCGAAGGTTACGCTCATGATACGCAGAAGACGTACCCTGTCTATTATGCGCTGGATGCAAACCGCACCTTTGGGGTGACCACACGCATATACGAAGGGCTCTGGGACGATGGTTTTTCTCCGGAAATAATCATTGTTGGTATTACCTACAGTGGTTCAAAAGAGAACCCTGGAGAGAACAGATCAAGGGATTTAACGCCAACAAACATAGAACGAATAGCTACCTCAGGAGGAGCTTCTAATTTCCTCAAGTTGTTGAGTGATGAACTGATCCCATTCATCGATAGTCATTACCGAACGGACAAAACCAATCGGACATTGGCAGGTACTTCATTTGCGGGAATGTTCACCCACTATGCGCTTTTCACTGAACCTTCCTTATTCCATAATTACATCATTAATAATCCTACTTTTTGGTGGGACGAGGATTACTGCTACCAACTCGAATCAGCTTTTTTTGAAAGCAAAAAGCCCCTAAATGCCAGGGTTATTTATTTAAGTGGGGAATTTGATGCTTTGTCTAACGTTATGCGAATGATCGAGCAAATAGAAGGGCATGAATACCGTGAGATGATTTTGGACTTTCGCGAGGTTGAAAGTATGGGGCATCTTGGAGGCGAAGCAGAAGCCATCAATCAGGGAATGAGGTTTGCTTACAAAAGGCCATCCATAAAAATGCCGGAGAATGAACTTAAAGAATATTGTGGCACCTATCAGGATGGCGCTTACGTTCGGAAAATTGTCATTCGAAATGGTGAGCTGAATTTAGTTCGAGAAGGCTCACCTGTAGGTGCGAGCATTTCTGCGGTCAGCCAAACTGAATTTGCATTGTTGGGCCGGTATTTTGATTTTCATTTCAATCGAAATGAAAAAGGTGAGGTCATCAGTTTTTCTAGTCAGAGAGGTACTGACCCTACAGGAGTAAGAACAGTCATGAAAATCGATTAAGGTATTGTTGACAGTCCTCTATGGACGTTCAATGACCTAAACAAAGAAATAGAATGACCAAAACACCCCTTTAACTAAATCCAATGTGATGCTAAAGAGAACGTTGATCGGTGTGTTTTGGCTTCATTCTATACTTAACAATTGAGGGAAAGTGTGATCCTGAATTTTATGGGGGGTTGGAGCGGATCGCGGAGTGGGGTCACTTTAACCACGGGAGAAGACGGATATTATCCAATTGTCCTCCCGTCGGGATATATATACTTATCATTGAAACAAAGCAGGCCGTTCACCATTTGAAGATGATCAGGGAGTAGGAAGAATGTTTATGTAGTAGGTAACTTGGTTTATATTTATTCGCTCGAACAAACGTATTTGTTATCAAGCAGCAGCCATTCAACTTATTAGGTAAGACTGTCTTCGGAAGGGCCATTTTTACTCCTCCATTCAAAGCTAATTCGCCCTTGACCGATGAAGCTCGTTTTGTCTATGTGGTCAATGGAAATTCTAAATTACACTCACCGACAGATGCGATTGAATTGAGGTCGGGAGACAGCATGATCATGAAGTGTGATCAATTCGTCAACCATTGGAATCGCAACCAGGACGATTCAGCATGCGAAATCATTATCTTTCAATTTTTCCCGGAGGTGCTGAATGCTATATATGATGGGAAACTTCCGGATGCATTAAAGGATTTGGGAACAGCGACGGTTACTCCTTTGGTCAATATTGGGGCCAATGAGCTCCTATCAGGATTTGTCCTGGACATGAGGAGGTATTTTGATCAACCAGGAATCCTAACGGAAGAATTGATCATATTGAAGATCCGTGAATTAATGCATCTGCTGGTTTCGCTAAACCATCCAAAAGTGAATGCCATTCTAAGGCAACTCTTCCAGACGCCTAATTATAAATTTCAGGAAGTCATTCATTCGAACCTTTATGCTAATCTCAAACTGGAAGAACTGGCATTCTTATGTGGATTAAGTGTTTCTTCTTTTCAACGAAAATTCAAAACGACTTTTAATACTAGCCCGAAAAAGTATATCCTTTCTAAAAGACTGGAGAAGGGGAAATCACTCCTCGGAAAGTCAGATTTGAGTATATCGGAAATAGCCTATAGTTGTGGGTTTGAGGATGCTTCGCACTTTTCAAAATCCTTTAGTGCGACATTCAAAAAATCGCCCAAGGCCTTTAGAGAATCTGTTTGACCAAATAGACCTGGTTTTTGACCAAAAACTCCAAGTAGTGATGAAAGCCTGATAGGAGCTTTGTCTGAGTAAATAATAAAGTATGAAACACTCAGACGCGCCAAAGTTTTCTTTCGTGATCGCGATACTTTCCGGGTTGATCGCTATCGGGCTTGGATTACTCGGATATTTTGCCCCGGAATTCCATCCTCAGTACCTCCCTGGCGGTTTGAAAATAATGTATTCCTGGTCCGCAAGAGAGCTTGGCCTGGGTATTACCGCATTGGTGGCCGTGGCATTTTACAGGGATTCAAAAGTTATTGCTATTGCTTTGCTTGGTTCGCTTGTTCGCGAGTGGCTTGATTTTATTGATTTCTTCAGGGTTACCGGGACACCTCTTCGACTCTACTTCGTCGTGGGCATTTCTTCCATTTTACATGCTACGGCTTTCGCATTATGTCTCATTCGAATTAAAAAACAAACCATATGAAAATTACAATCAAAATTTTAACCGGATTGGTAGGGTTGTTTATCCTGGCCAATGGGCTCGCTTTTATGTTTAAACCAGAGTTGGTAATGGCGCACTCCGCGATTACCGGAAATGGCTCATTTGGCTTGAGTACGATCCGAGGATTGATTGGGGGCTCGATGCTTACTACGGCTATACTCACACTTATGGCCCTGATCAAGTCAAAACCAGAACTTTTATTTCCGGCTGCATTGATCTTGTTAGGATGGACTTTCGGAAGAATCGTCAGTTTGATCATGGATGGATTCGACAAGGGTGTGCTGTTAGGCGGAGTGATGATTTCCCTCGTCATGGCCCTCATACTATTGACAGCTCAAAAGAAGCTTTCTGATGACATAGTTAAACCATGAACAAGCCATGAGAATCATGATAAAAAAGATACTGATACTAACCACGCTGAGCTTTTGGACTTTAATTGGTAGTGCACAAAGTCCATGGCTGTATCAAAAGAATAAAGGGTTCTTTCAGGTACAGACCACATTTCTTGCTTTTCCTTACGAGTCGTTGGTGGTGGGGAAACGATCGGAGACGGTTGATATCAACCGTGAAGTGATTACTTATGATGTTAATGCCTATTTTGAATATGGACTGAGTGATCAGTGGAATGTCATTGGTAAAATACCCGTCAGATACGTTGCTTCAGGAGATGAGACGGGCTTGTTGAACAGTCCCACCTTACTTGAAGAAGGATCATTGTTTGGTATGAGCAATATTGAAATAGGCATCAAACGCCAATTGCTGGATCAAAAGATCAAAATTTCGAGCTCCCTTCAGGTCATCTTAAATACGGTGAACAAAGATTTGAGTAAAGGCCTCATTACGGGCTATGATTACAACGCGATCGGCATTTTTGGTCATGCAGGCGGAAGTTTGGGAGACAGGGGGTATGTTTTTTCAGATGTTGGAGTCATGAAAACCTCCAATGACTTCAGTGACTATTTTCAACAGCACATTGAAGCTGGCCGCCGTTTTGGAAGAGCTTTTTGGGTAAGGCTTACCCTGGACATCAGAAGGTCTTTTAAAAACGGTGACTATAAAAACGAGACCCTGCTACAAACCGGTTTGAGTCCTAATGACCAGGAGTGGGTGGGATTTGGATTAGGTTTTTCTTATGAAACCGAAAGTCAAATAGGATTTAACTTTTCGACCGGAGGAGCACTGGATGCCCAGTACATTGGCCTGGCCGCTCCAATAACTTTTGGCATCTACAAGAAGTTGTGAACCAATCGAATAACATTCGTATCATTTACCGTGCATGAGCCCGTGACGCTATCGGGAAATAGCGCTTCATTGATTTATTTTTCATTTAACCTGTCATATTGCTTCTTTTCGTGTAACCAACTGGGTAGAATTGGAAATAATAAATGAAGAAATTGGCAGGTCTTTCCTTCGAGCGGGTACTTGAAGACAATAAAAACGGCATCTACAGAATCTGTAAGGTCTATGCTGTTTCACCCATGGAGCCGGATGACCTGTTCCAGGAGGTGATCTTTCACATATGGAAGGCTTTTCCCTCTTTTGAAGGGAAGTCGAGCATGAGTACCTGGGTTTACCGAATTGCCCTCAATGTATGCATGAGAAACAAATCCAAACTGGAAAAGCGTAATGGCAATGTGATTGGGTTTGACTCAATTCAGTTTCAGGTTCCGGCAACGGCACCTGACACACTAATGCAAGAAAGATATACGGCGCTTTATGACTGCATTCGCTCACTGAATGAACCAGATCAATCCATTGCCATAATGGTTCTGGATGAATTGCCTTACAAGGAAATCGCCAGTATAACCGGATTGACTGAAAATCACATTGCAGTCAAAATGAAAAGAATGAAGCAAACACTTCTGAAGTGTATCAACTCTAAATTAAGATGAAATGAAAAACAGCGAACAACCCTTTGAATGGAATGAGCTTAGGGACTTATGGGTCAATTCTTCTCAAACCCGAAACATACATATTCAGGTAGCCGACTTTCTGAATGAAGTCAAAAATAAATCCAGTCAGTTCGAAAAAGATGCCATCGATAAGGATATGGAGGCTTTAAAATCCAGCTTGAAAGAGTTTTCGGGATTGATAAGTCAGTTTGAAAAAGACTCGGTCGAAAAAGATATTAAGGTTGTGTCTGTATCGCTCAGGAAATTTCTAGACTTGTTTAGAAAAGGAGATCAAAGTTGACTTACTATTGAAATGGCGAATATGTGTCTTTGCCAGGCATTGGAAATAGTGTTAACCAAAACTTCCTTTATTGCGGATGGTATATGGTGAAACCTTATGGTTTTTCTGAGAAATATCAGAACTTAGCAGTAAACCCTAATCTGATTTTATAAAAAGCTTTTGGCACTTAGTTTGCTGTGTAGTGGGTTTTACTTTTGATTGAGAATCGCCTTGAATTTTTAGGGCGGAATTTTTTTCCAATAATTACTGAATAAACTCAAAAACTTCAAAATGCTCAAAATGAAGAGGTTACTCCAAATAGCTTTTATTACTCTACTAGGATTTGCAGGGTGTGATGAGAGCGATGAACCCACAGCCTTTACAGTAAGTGGATTTATAAATTACGAGAATGCCGTGATCGAACAGGTCACGGTAAGTATAGACAATAACCTTGATCTCACAACATCCACCGATGCTAACGGATACTTTGAGATTTCCGGCGTAGAAAGGGGAGACTATCAATTATATGTTAATAAAGAGATTAGTTTCATTTCAGAAACCACAAACGAAACGGTAATCTCATCCAGTGAGAAGGTAGTGGATATTTCGGTCAATTCGGATACGGAAATTGAGAGTTTAAGATTACCCAAGGCCGTATTCTTATACCAGGCTCGGAATATAACTGATACCCATGCCGATATATCTTGGACACCAACGGATGACACTGAATTTAGAGAGTATAAATTGTATCGTCACAGTAGTTCAGGATTAGATGAGTCAACCGGTACACTTATTCATGTTTCCACGTCTTTAAACGATACGACATTTGTAGACGATGATCTGAACCCATTGGAGCAGTATTATTATCGGGTATTTGTAATGGACGATTTCGGTAAGATTGGGGGAAGTAACATCATGGATTTGACAACAGATAATATTCAAATTATCATAAATGGTGGCTTTGAGGACCTGTCAGATAACCAGCCTGTTGATTGGAACTTGACACCTAATGATTTTGGTAATCCAAACAACTATATTAGTGTTAGTGATAACGATCCTTATCAAGGCGCAAACAGTCTGGAATTTCACCATGCTGAGACATCAGGGTGTTGGGAACAATGGATAACTCAGACAATCGATAAGGATATGTTAGTCGCGGGAGGTAATTACAAACTGACATTTGCCTATAAAGCAGACTTTACGGCAAGTGAAAATATGGACCTGATATTGCGTAACTCTACCATTGATATGTGGTTAAATGTCCCTATTCAATTTAGCGATACGCAGGAATGGAATGAATTATCTTATGAATTTGGACTGCCGGATGATATTGGCAATAATGATATTAAGACTGACTTCCATTTTTGTATCCAAGGTGTTAGAACCTGGTGGTTTGACAATATTAAATTAGAGCGAGTGCAATAGTGTTGTAGGCATGGTCTCCTGTGATTATTCCTTGTCACATCATGAAAACAAATACCAAAACATGGCTGCTCCTTTTCATAATGGGAATGAGTTTTGTTTCCTTCGCTCAGGAAACGAGTGAAAAAAGCAGGATGAAAGGACTCAGAACTACGATCTATCAGGTAAATGATATGAATGCCGCCAGACAATGGTATACCAGAGCATTCAACACCGAACCCTACTTCAATGAACCCTTTTATGTTGGTTACAATATTGGTGGGTTCGAATTAGGACTCCAACCGGATTCAATAGATCCCGATACAAAAACCAGGTCGGTCATTAGCTATTGGGGCGTGGATGATATTCAGGAGACCTATGATTTTCTCCTGTCCATAGGAGCTCAAGAAAACGAAAAACCTACTAATGTCGGAGGAGAGATTGTGACCGCTACAGTTATCGATCCCTGGGGAAATGTATTAGGCATTATTTATAATCCGGAATTTCGATTGAAGGGAGATTGAGTGAGTCATCTGTGTCTTCACCATAGTCCATTAGACCCATTTTCCCTTCAGATCCTTGTATTTCGTTCGGCCAATAGGGATTTGATCCCCGTTTTTGAGTTCTGCCATGTATTTGCTTCCGGAGGCCACGTGGATACCTCTCACTTCTGATTCCTTTACCAAATAAGATTTGTGAATGCGTTCAAATGAGCCTGACAAAAGTTGTTCCAGCTTCTCTAACGATTTATCATGAAGTTCTTTTGTGCCATCGATAAGATGCAGCTCTGCATAAGCTCCAGCCCCTTTGATGTAAATGAGCTTTTCTATAGGGATCAGTTCCACCTTGTGCCGTTTTTTAACGGCTAGGTATTTCGTTTCATGGGCAATGGATTTTTCTTTCGTCAATATTCGGTTAAAGGCTTGTTCCAGTCGCTCCTGATTGAAAGGTTTCGGAACAAAATCCAATACTCCATGTTCAAAGGCGGTGATTGCCTGGTCCTTGTAGGCCGAAATGATTATCGTGTGGAATGAGTTACTGACCGCCGACGCGAGCACATCAAAACCATTTTCACCATTCAGATTAAGGTCCAGTAAAAGGAGATCAAGGGGGTTGTTTTTGATGTGCTCTACCGCATCGTCAAGTGTGCTGAGATGCTTGATATCAGCAAGTTCTGCACCAAGGATTTCCCTCGTCATCCGTTCTATTCTCTTCGCGATCCGGGCTTCATCCTCTACGATCAATAGATTCAAGCTCATCCTTTATAAATTTTGATGACATTCTCCCAGCCCTGACTTGTAGGCTGTGAAGTAAACTCCCAATTGGATTGATAACTCTCGGTCAGGCGGGCTTTGATGTATTTGAGACCGGTACCCTCCTTAATATGATCATGCTTTTCCTTGACTAGGCGGGCAAAAGTCAGAAAGTGATAGCTTTTATGATCGCTATTCGAATCATAAATCAGTTTGAATTTTACCTGATTGTTTTCCAAAGGCAGACTATGAGTAATACCATTTTCTAATAGTGTGTGGAGAATGGCCGGAGGTATTTTTTCTTCGGGATCTATGCCTTCTTCTTCCCAGGAATAATTGATCTCTTTGCGATAGGCCATGATTTCCAAATGGGTACGGCACAAGGCAATTTCCTGTGTGATGGGAATCAGAGTTTGATCTTCTATTTGGTTAAACAAGTCAAACTCCTTGGCCAAAGCCTCAATGAATAACACACCCTTTTTGGGAGCCTCTTCCACCCAGTCCATCAAGGAAGTAAGGGTGTTCATCAGAAAGTGAGGTTGAATGTTCTTTTTGAGTAACTGCAACCTGAGCCGTGTAGATTGCACCAATGAGAATTCGTAAGCCAATCGCTGTTCTTTGATCTTCAGGGTAAGCAGATAAAACATACCCAACAGGATCAAACTAAACACAACGTACATACTGATGTCAAAAGCGGTAAACGATTGAATGAGTATGCTTAGGAGTAAAATAAGCAGGACGATTCGTGCTCCTTTTTCTCTTTTGTAAACTGCATAAAGTACGATCCCGGAGGAAAAGAGCCAGGTACTGATGGCCATGTAACTTGGCGTTAGGTCAAAATAGTCATGCTTGGTATAGAACAACACCGAAAGGATGACGGCATAAATACTTAAAGCCCATATCCGTTTAGGAAAGGGAAATTGCATGGAAAAGAACAAAGGGATCATAAAGGAGATCCCGAACATTAACACCCCGATAATTTCAAACCGCACATGATGAAGACTATAGTGAATCGGAACAGTTGTTCGTATGAATTCGGTCATGGTCAGGGCAAAAAACAGGAAGCAGCTAATGCTGAAGACCAGCATGGCATACTCTTTCTTGTCACTCAGGAAAAGGAAGATGAAGTACAGGGAGGTGATCAGGAAAGCACCAGCGAAAATGTGTAAGTAGGATGTTTTGATGAGTTGTTCGGTCAGCAGAGTATCATAATCATCGATCTCCAGATTCCTGAGACGCACGTGATCAGGGAAATGATAGAGACTCGTTCGAATGGCCAGAACATGTTCCCCTTTTTCAGTGAGTTGGGTTGGGATGCTAAACGTGGCCCAAAGTTTGCCCTCTGGTTCAAGGATATGTTCTTGTCCGGGATTTCCATTTTTGCCGATCTGAACACCATCCCAGAATACTTCATATTCGCCATATACCTCCAGCTTGATCCCATATGGTCGAAAGGCTTCCGGGGTTTCAAGGATGTTAATCTTAGTTCTCGACCAGAAGACCCGCCCACCAAAGACAATTCTGAGGGTTTTCAACCAGTATCGATCATTCAGAATTTTGGCACTGTAATCCGCTTGATCAGCTACGATGAATACCGTTTCACGTTCCTGATAGACAGGATCCTTTGAACAAGAGGTCAATAATAAGAGGGCAAGAAAAAGAATTATTGGAAAACGTCTCAAGCTCATTTTGCCTGTTTATTCAACTGTAAAGTAACCGCATAAAAATGGCATTTGATTCCAGTTTGGAGCAGTTCATTCAACCAGAGAGCAGTTGGTAAATTAAACGAGGTGTATCCACAACCCACAAGGAAGTTTCAAGGTAAACGCATCAAAACTCGGAACGATATGACTTTAGTACGGAACAAACGCTTTTTGATCCTTATAGGTGTATTTGTATGTGTGTTGGTATTCCTGATGGAAAGTGCTTTAGCTCAGGAGCCTCAGACATTTTCACGAGAAATCCCTGAATTGAAAGGGCCATATATGGGGCAAAAACCACCAGAGATGATCGCTGAACCATTTGCGCCAGGCATTATCTCTACTGAAGGCTGGGAAGTCGAAGGGACGTTTGCGCCCGGTATGAAAGAATTTTATTTCACTACTTCTCAGGAAGAGCCATTTCGTCCTACGGTGATTGGTTTTCGGCAGGAAGGTGGTGTTTGGAAGAAATATACAGAATTTAGGCGACGGGGTGAATTGACTTTTTCACCAGATGGGTCACGTATGCACATGGCCAAAGGATACAAAGATCGTGAAGGAGATGGCTGGTCAGAACGTAAAAGCCTTGGCGCCGATTTCCAGTCGATTCAGATTATGCGTCTAACGGCATCATCAAACGGCACTTATGTGCTGGACGAGGCAGGAATGCCAGACGGAGACGGCATTATCCGGTATGCCCGTCTCATTGATGGAGATCGAGAAGTGCCTAAATCATTTGGTGCTCAGATCAATACAGGAAAATGGAATGCCCATCCATTCATAGCCCCGGACGAAAGCTATCTGATCTGGGATGGTGAACGTGAAGGTGGCTATGGGGACTCTGATCTTTACATCAGCTTTCGACAGGAAGATGGATCTTGGGGGCCGGCCATTAATATGGGCGACAAGGTAAACACGCCATATTGGGATGCCTATGCCAGTGTCACCCCGGATGGGAAATATATCCTTTTTAATCGGGGCATGGATGCGGAAAACAACAACATCGATATCTACTGGATAGACGCTCGGATCATTGATACCCTAAGACCTCAATAACATCGATTTTATCGAATGATGATACGTATGAAACTAACGACGCTTTTGGGGTTGACCTGGATGTTCATCAGCCATGGGTTGGCGGCTCAACCCAATGATGAAAATCGATTCTTTGGGCAAGAACCACCTGGCTCAACACCGGAAGAGTTTGCTCCGGGAATCATTTCTCTGACTGGTCATACGGCGGCTTCGATCACCTTTAGCCCTGATATGAACGAGCTGTTCTTTGCCAGGAGAAAACAAGGAGAGAGTCATAACATCTACACAGCGAAGCGGATAAACGGCCGATGGTCAGCACCGGAATTAGCTCCATTTTCTAAAAACAAGGAGTATCTGGATTTTCATGTTCGTTTCAGTCCGCAGGGAGACCGACTCTACTTTGGGAGCAACCGGCCGATAGGTGATACCACTGATGTTAGGGTGATGGCAAAATGGCAGAATATGCGTAATCTCGAGCGATTGCACCTATGGTCTGTGCAGCGAACTGAGCGTGGTTGGGGGCAACCTACTCCTATTCTGGAGGAACCACTTAAGGACAGGTTCATCATGTGCGCGACTCCTTCGCAGTATGGCAATTTGTACTTTACTTCCAAAGAGAAGGGCGAGAAGCTTGAAGATGAAGGTATTTATTATGCCACCAGCCAAAACGGGACCTTTCAAAAGCCTATGCGCCTTGGAGCAACCATCAATGGAAATGGAAAGTGGATCGCACATCCGTTTATAGCTCCTGATGAAAGTTATTTGTTGTATGACGCAGAAAGGTCGAGGGGTGAGGAAAACGGCGACCTTTATGTGAGCTTCCATAAAGAGGGTGTTTGGTCTGAGTCTTTCAGTCTGGGCCCGGAAATCAATACCGAACTAAGTCAGGGAACGGCTACGGTTTCACCTGATGGAAAGCATTTATTTTTTAGCAGCGTAGAGAAAGAAGGGGAAATGTCCGGACTATTCTGGGTAAGTACGGCGGTCATTGAGCGGTTGCGCCCCGATGACTTCCGGCAGGCAGAGGGTACCTATGAAATTGCCTATGCCTCCAAAACATCCAGAGATGGAGAGATCTATTTAACCGACAGAGCGGGTAAGAGGTCAATAATGATCACTGATCGTGAGGGTAACGATGGCTATGCTGCCTGGTCTCCGGATGGAAAACGCATTGCTTGTTATGCCTATCACGATGGTAGAAAAACCTGGTCCATTCATACGATGAATACAGATGGCTCGAACCGAAAACGATTGACTCACTCAAAAAATAAATGGGATAGCGCTCCGGCATGGTCACCTGACGGAAAAAAGATCGCTTTCGGCAGAGCATACCGTGATATGGAGGGAGATTGGCAACATGAGGTTTGGATCATGAATGCTGATGGTAGCGACCAGAAGCAACTGAAACCTCTGGATGGGGGTGCTCCCTCCTTCACTCCGGAAGGAAAGATCGTCTATCATTCTACTCCCAATGCCAGCGAGATCTTTATTGCCGATCAGGATGGTTCCAATAAGAGGCAGTTGACCAGTAACGAAGCAGAAGAATGGCATCCCGAGGTTTCACCCGATGGCAAGGAGATTGTCTTCATGTCCGACAGGGATGGCAATCATGAAATCTATGTGATGAACATCGATGGGTCTAATCCAAGAAGGTTGACAAACAATGAAGTTCGTGATTCAACACCCACCTGGTCACCGGATGGTTCTCAAATACTGTTCACCTCTAGCGAGCCTGACGGAGAAGAAAGAAATCTCTATCTGATGAATAGAGATGGAACTGAATTACGCATGTTGATTGAAAATGCCGGTGCTCCAGCCTGGTTAAAATGACGATAACCATTGAGCATATCAGTCTTGTCAGTTAATCGAATGATCGAACAAATCCCAAACAAAAATCAATGAAGAGTATTAGAATGAGATTTACTAAAACACTCCTGTTATCATTTTTAGTAGCTTTCAACACCACTTTAGCCCAACAAAAAACAGAGCCGTCAGCGCTGGAGTTTTCCCGGACAGAAGTAATTCCCATTGCCGATACCCAAAATAACAGGGGTTATGAACTGTACATCAGGCTTCCGGAAAATTATGGAGAAAACACTGATCAACAGTTCCCGGTGATATATTACACTGATGCCATGTGGCATGTGGAGACATTGTCCGGCTCGGCTGAATACATTATGGAAAATGCCATTTTGGTGGGCATTTCCTGGCAGATAGATATCAATGAAGAATTGAAGCAAGAAGTTGGAGCACATGTAAGTCGGTACAGAGATTACTCATTTCGGGAACATAGCAATCAGGAATACCAAACCAAATATCATTTCGGACAAGCCGACAAGCACCTGGCGTTCATACGCGATCGGGTGATCCCATTTGTAGAAAGTAATTACCGGACAAAGCCCGATCAACGAACCTATTTTGGATATTCGATGAGCGGTGAATTTGGGGCATACATCATGCTTTCACAGCCTGGGACCTTCAAAAATTTTATCCTCGGCAGCCCCTCGTTACGGAGTGATGATATCGCGGAATTAGCAAAGATTTCCACCAATGAAGCGAGATTGGATGCCAACGTATTCATTTCCCATGGCTCGTTGGAAGATCGGTTGGGTAAAAACACTGAGGAATTCATAACCATGTTGAAAGCCCGAAACGACGAAAGTCTGCGATTAAATCCTGTTGTCATAGAAGGGAGCCATCAGTCAGCATTTCCCATGA
Organism: Cyclobacteriaceae bacterium; assembly: GCA_965229785.1. Lineage (GTDB taxonomy): Bacteria > Bacteroidota > Bacteroidia > Cytophagales > Cyclobacteriaceae > JAWPMT01. The sequence goes on along the minus strand of CBDDJS010000001.1, from coordinate 3,916,744 downwards.
CGGCTGTTCGAGGAGTGAAATGGGTGTCACAGATCAGTAATTTCCCAGAACTGGATGGGCCTTATTTTGGGCAAAAAACGCCTGGTACAAAGCCTGAACTATTCGCTGCCGGTACAATCTCAGTTGATGGAAGACAAGAGAATGGCATCTCGTTTTCCCCGAATTTGGAAGAGGTATTTTTTTCAGCCGAAAAGGCAAATGGCGATCCTGCCATTTACTTCTCCCGATTAAAAGATGGTAAATGGACATTGATCAAAGAGGCAGGATTCACCAGAGGTAAGAAAAGTGGCGAAATGCAGCCTTTTGTAAGTTATGATGATCAAAGGATCTATTTCACAGGACATAATTCGGATTTATCTGATACTAAAATTTGGTATGTGGACCGATCAGAGGATTCCTGGGGTGAGGCGAAAAGACTTGAATTACCTACTGAGGATAAGGCATTTTATGCGAATCAGTCAAAAAGCGGCGACCTGTTTTTTACCAATGTTTCCAGCTTCAAAATGAATTATGCTCCCATGGAAAAAGGCAAATTTCCTAAAGTGGAGGAGGTTGAAGTCGATTTTGGCTTTCATGGATTCATAGCTCCTGACAAAGACTATCTGGTAGTCAATTATCGTAATCAGGAAGATGAGAGTCGAAGAGACCATGATATTTTCGTTTACTTCAAAAAGAAAGATGGTACATGGACAGAACCCATTAATCTGGGAAGTGACGTCAATTCTGATTTTGATGAAAACACACCAAGCATAACGCCAGATGGCAAATTCCTATTCTTCTGTAGAAGAAACAGAGACGGAGGAACTTTAGATTTTTATTGGGTGAGTACGGAAGTCATTGAGCGGGTTAGGCCAGTGGAATAGCCGAAATAAAAAGTGAAGAAGTAAAGGTGTACTAATGGAGTATCTGCCATGATCTTTCCAGGTTTTGAATAGGAATTCATTAAAAAAACCTAGATTAGGATAAGATAACCATTGGAGATGAGATCTCTCGAAGAACCGAAACCAGGAGAAAACAGATCTTTAGCTGAAGATGATAAAATTTCAGACAACAAAGCACAAGGTCAGAAAAATTCGATCACTCAAATTGAAAACAATAGGCCTGAGTCGCAACAAATAAGTCAATTGCAAGAAGCGGCTAACGATCAACCTCAGTATAAGCAATTAAGTCAACTACAAAAAAATGCAGACAGACATGTAGAAAAAGAGCGGTTGCCGATTCAACAAATGAAGGAAACTCCGGAGAATGAAGTCATTCAGGGTGTATTCTGGGGTGCAAGCAACTATGAGCCGGATCAGGCTATTTTTAAAGACGACATGATCAATCAATTACCTCCGCATTCAATTGACATCAAAAATTTCAAAGAGGATAGTGCGGAGTTTCAGGACTTTTCAGAATGGTTCGGATCGTTACCTTATACCATAGAAGAAAAATATGCAGCCAATCAGACCGACATTGAAGGTTATTTCCTGAATTTCTTCCATTCTAGTGATGATCGTGCCACAGGGAAAGCTTCCAGGGAAATTGAATCGAAAACTAAAGTCGTACAAGATCAAAAGCCAAATTTTACTACCGAAGACAAGGAACATTTCTTTGATCTGGCTACAAGCATACAGACCGAATACGCTGAATTTTTAGACATGGGGGAGGGTGATCTAGCCGAACGACCTAATTTTTGGGGTTTGATTTCGGGGGTTGAGCACAAGAAGCCAGATGACCTGCCATTAACTGAGGTTCAAAATAGAAAAGACAAGATACACGCTGCGTCAGAGTTGAAAAACTCAGGATATACCCTGCTTAAGTATACAGATGACAATTACGACAGCACAGATTTCAAGAATTCGAATAAGGATTTTCTGGAAAAGATGGAATCTGCTGTCATAGGCAATGTTCAGGTACTATATAATGAAATCAACAAAATTTATTCAGGAATTGATACCCGTTTTCTATTTGAGTTTAAGCCAAAACTCAATCAAATAGACACCATTTTGGAGGAAGCGAAAACAGAATTGAGAACCATTCGTCAGGTGATAGATCATTGTAATTCGAAAAATGAGACATTACCCGCATACTTCAAAGGGTTTGTACGAAGCCCTAAAGGAGTTCATGAGACCATTAAGACGAACACTGAAAGTGCTTATAACAGTCAGCACGAAAAACTATCAAGGCTTGTGAAGGAAGCCCCAAGAACTCAAAACCTGGTTCAGGCCATATCGGACAAAAACCAGGACTTGATTGCACAGGCAAACAAAGCTTTGGGGATAAGACCCAGGCTTGAATTGGGAAATATGGGAGGTGGATTTAAACAAGCAGGGGACAACACGAAGGCGAAGATTAGCTTTAGCTACAATCCCAAAAAAGAAGGAGCACATGGACTAAGGCAGGAGTTTAAGACTTTGGAAGCCATGTATATCTATTTCTTAAAAAGATGGATAAAAGTACGCTCCCATGATTACAAGGTTGACGATCAGGTGGATACAGAAACTATAACCTACCATAACGGTGTTAATCCGGAGGAAATAATGGCAGCAAAAGACGGTAAGTTAAAATTGCAAATTCTGGCACAAGGCGCACTCAAGTCTAATACTAAGGTGAGAAGACCTGCTTTTTTGATCAATCGAATCGGTCACGTTCACTTACAGTCGGGAAGTTGGGGAATGGCCTTTTGTTATGAACAGCAAAAAGATGGGAAACTCGCACCTCATGTGATTGATTTTGCGGACTCCAGGAAAGGGAACGAGTATAATTGGAAAACCGGCACGGGCTTTAATCCTCCGGTCCCGGCTGCTCTTTCAAGTAGCATAGCTTCTGGCTAAAAAATGGACATTTGGCGAACTGAGAAGGGCTTAGTGATCGGACAACTTTTCAACATGTCGCCAAAAGTCGGCTTCCATTTTTTGGACATCTATCGCCGTGTGTATTTTGATATTCCGTCGGGTGTTTTCCGGCGGGGTGAGAAAAGTCTGTGTAGTAGTCCATTCAGGATGGGCCAGTGCTTCTATGATCGCCACGTCCCACATGATCCATTGGTTTTTTAGCGGATCTTCTTCCGTCCACCATCGATTATACGTTTCCCATCGATTGACCAGATAGTCATTGATGCCGCCTTTACCTTTTAGTTTTTCATTCACCACCCTTTTTTCAAATACCAGATGTTGACTGGTTGTGGCGGTCATTACACTCATGTCCAGTGTAGGGTGATCGAGTAAGAAATTTACAGCAAGGGTATCATTGCCTGAATTGAACTCCTGTTTGTCATAAAGATTCGTTTCGGGAGTATGCCAGAAGCCGAGGTAATGGACTTGTATTTTTGGGACAATGGTTGGATCGATCATAATAGCAGAAGCTACGTTGGTGCAGGAGCCTAGAATCACTAGTTGTAGTTTTTGATCACCTTTCATTTTGTGTGCTTCCGCAACGATGAAGTCTGTTGCAGCGGAAGGCTGCGGTTGATCGACTGAGGTCAAAGGCTGATTGCTGCCTAAAGGCGATGCTATGTCGTTTCTATCCAGCAAACGGATGATTGCTTTATTGATTTCCTGACTTTCGTTTGCCGTTAGATCACTGGCCAGGGGTGAGGTGTGGAACTGTGCGGAGGTAATTCCCAATAGATCAAATTCCGGGGCCCCAATCGCACGTACAACAGCAAAAAGGTCGTCTACCTCATTGGCCGTGTCAGCATCAATGATCAGTGCTGGTTTTTTATTCTGGAACGAAGAACCAGAGATGATAAGCCCGGCAACGAGAATGAAGATAAGCCTAAATAGATTCATGAGGTGGATTTCTTAACAAACACAAATCATTAGAAACAAGTTGCTCTTAAAGGTAAGCCTCCGTGGTTTTAGCATTTCTATGAAATTCACCGTTGATTCCTTGCCCATAATGCAACACAAAGGAGTTGCTTTTTGTCTCATTGGGAAATGATCCAATAATGAAAAAGTTCATTCCAATCCTTGGTTTACTCATTTGCATGTTAGGCGCCACTGCTCAAAGCACCTTTAAGTACAGGCATATTTTGATAACGAATGATGATGGTATTGGAGATGCAGACAGACTCCTGGCACTAGCCAGGAGTGTAAAAAAGGTTGCTCATCGGGTTACGATTGTGGTATCCACTTTTGACAGGTCGGGCACATCCAATCAGCTAACGTTTGGGAAGCACACATCGACGATCGAAGTTACCTGCAAATACCAAGATCCAGAGAACAATATCAGCGCTTATGTGACACCCGGTAACCCAGCGGATTGTGTGCTGATAGGATTAAGTGGTTTGTTTGGAGATGATCGCCCGGATTTGGTGTTATCAGGGATCAATGGTGGTGCAAATATCGGCTTGGGCTGGTTTAGTTCCGGAACCATTGGAGCAGTTCGTACTTCTGCATTTCTGGGAGTACCCGGCGTTGCATTGTCCGGGTTTGATGATGATGACCCCAGATCTTTCGAGGTGATCCCTAATTGGATCACCGAACTGATATCAACGGGTCTGATCGATCTCCTGGGAAAAAATAGTTACCTGACTGTTGGATTTCCGGACAATTCCCTTGAAGAAATCAAAGGGATTAAAGTAGCCTCACGCAAGATTTCATTTGATCAACCCGAGTCCATCGTTTTCAAGAAAATATATGGCGAAGAGATCGATAAACCAGAAAATACAACGGTGTGGACTTTAGAAGATTGGGGTATTACTCCATCGCCAAATGAAGAAAACGATGCTAGCTACCTCCAGGAAGGATACATTGTGCTCACGCCCATGTCCATCGATGAGAACCATGAACAATTATTGAAAACTTTTGAAACACAAACGAATCTGATACCTGAGTTTTCGATGAAATGAATCGTGAAATAGGATAACGCTCTTTTAGTCAAAGCTTCACAAACAAATTTGAGCTTCGGCTTACTCGGATGTGAATGAACATGGAGCTAACCGATTTCGGAAGGATTGATTGGATCAGGTTTTAGATATTCTTACATTTATGATTTAATGGATACAACGGGACATTGCGTGTTGTATTTTCCAGAATGAAAGATGATGAATGCATTCGTTCGATCAAAGCCAAATAAGCAAACTTTACCTTCCCATTCGACGGAATATAATTCAGCTCAGTTTGAGGCTGGGTTTCTGGAGATAGACAATAGGAAGGAGTCTGTCGCCCAGAGAAAGTTGCAGGAAGGTGCTGATCTTAGTTCTCAGACTGCCAAAGTGGCTAATTATCAACAAATAGCCAGCAATCATATTACTCAGCATCATCCGCCTCAGCACAAAGAACGGACATTAAGAGTAGTGAACAATCCGTTTGAGGGGCCCGCCCAACTGATTAAACTCAAGTGGGATAAAGGAAAATATTATAAGAATACTCATGCGGATGGAGTACAAGTTGAGAGTGACGAATTGAATAGAGAAGAACGCACCAATGCTACAAAAGATTTATCCGCGGATGCTGTCACTCTTGCCGCCATGCAGCTTGGTTGGAGAACCGCTGCAGCTAATACAGATCCCGTCGTTTTAGGTTTAGTTGGTGATGGTAAATATGATAGTGGCAAAAAAGCTGTCGCCACCAGGCTTTACCTGGCTTCGCAAGACAATTCGAAGAACATCGATGCGATTTTAGAGGCTCAAAAGGCCTGGCAGGATTTTCTGAGTAAGGAGGGGTTTGCCATGAAAGACATCATGACATTCCATCGAAGTTTTGGACTGGAATACGAATTTGCGACATGGGAGAAAACTCATGTCAAAAATCCTGATGTTCCATCTCATACAGAAATAGCTAAATCCGAAGATTTTAGCGCTTTATTTGATATACCCTTTATCATCGAAACAGATGCTGAGGAAGAACTGGAGATGGTATGTCCTCCTCTTTTGGCTGGTGATGTAGGTGGTGCAGTGAATACGACATTTATAAAAGCGGTACATCAAAAACTGATTACGTGTTTCTCGGACTTACGAGAGAACGACAAAGGAACCGTCGTAAGTGCTCTACCATTGGAAGATCAAGGAATAGGATCCTCCTGGAAATTCAAAGATGAGGCTTCGAAGATTAAAATAGCGAAGGTCCGAAAAAAATGGGCCGGTAAGAAGGATGAAATTGCCTATCAGTTAAATCTTACCATGAAGCCAGAAGAGATAGCCGCTGAAATCGAAAAAGTAAAAGATTCAGCCCTTAGCAATGATCATGGCACACTTTACAAAAAGATAAGGGATCGGTTTTTCAATTCGAAGAAGTACAAAGGTCTTGGTTCTACTGAGAAAAAAGCAGTAAACCCGGCAATTCTATTGATGTCCAAAGGGATTTCCAACTCAATAGCCATACCGACCTTGTCGCTGGTCGCAGAGTTAAAATTGCCATGGCCTCGGGGAGATATGCATTCTTATGTCAAAGATCTGCATGCCCTGTGGGTAAAAGATAGCGTACCAAATGTGACACTATCTGCAACCAAAGGAGATCCGACAATTATGAAGAACCTGGAGGAAATCATTGATGAAGTACGAGGGGGACAGGATTTGATTCCAAGAGATGTTTTAACTAATGTACCTAACTATGAACCACAAAAACCTACAGATACGAAAGAAGTCAAGGCAGCGATGACCAAAATTGATGGAGATAGTTCAGGTCATACGATTTTAAAGAAAGCAGCCGAAGCGGAAGCCATTGCATGTTTAGTGGAGATCAAGCGAAGACTTAGTGCTTCGGGAGTGAAGATGGTAAAGAATGACAAGACTGACTTTTTAGGAGAAAAATTTGGAGGGGGAGAAGGAGTAAGGAAAGATACCTACACCAATGTGGGGGCGTCAAAAGATAGTTTTCTACACCTCAATGAATTCAGATCCAATGATGCAACGGATAGTTTTTTAGGATAATAAATAGCTAATGCCTGGTATTTCAGATGAATTGTATTTGAGGTTTTTCGAAATAAAAGCGGTTAAATGCTAAGACCGGGTGTGATCATTCCACATGAAAAAGGTCTTCTCCCAGATGTCTGTCCTTATTGAGTGCTTCAATAATAGCCATTTCCTTGTGCGTAAGTTCAAAATCAAAAACATCAAAATTTTCGATAATTCTTTTTCTGGTTACAGACTTGGGGATTACAGCAACGCCTCGTTGAATTAGCCATCTTAATGTGACCTGAATAGCGGATTTATCATGTGCCTTACCCATTTGGATGAGTTCCGGTATTTTCAATACTTCCCCCATCATGATCGGGCGCCAGGCTTCCAGTTGAATCCCATGCTCTCTGGAAAACTGAATTAATTCGTTCTGACTCAGGTGAGGATGCATTTCCACCTGATTGATTGCCGGAGTGATTTTGGAATGATTCATCAAGTCTTCCAGTTGCGTTCTATTGAAGTTGCAAACTCCGATGGCTTTTACTTTGCCGCTATTGTACAGTTGCTCCAGAGCACGATATGTTTCCCTGTATTTTGATTTGACAGGCCAATGGATCAAGTACAGATCCACATAATCTAATTGAAGCCGATTAAGACTTTCTTCACATGCGTTCAGCGTCTTTTCATAGCCTTGTTCGGTGTTCCAGACTTTTGTGGTGATAAATAGATCCTCCCTTGGTATGTCACTAATCCTGATTGCATTTCCTACGCCTTGTTCATTCTGATAGGCTGCTGCGGTATCTATTTTTCGGTATCCCGCCTCGAGTGCGGCAATTATCGCGTCTTCAACCTCACCATTGTTTTTCGCGAAGAGAACGCCTAATCCAATGGAAGGCATTACTGATCCATTATTAAGAGTAAAGCAAGTGTGATTTTTAACAGTCATAAAGCCAGAGGAGGATTTTAAATTAAATCTTAAACCGCTGCCGTAAAATCAATACAAACATCAGGGCCAGCAGGACCAGTGTAAATACCAGAGCGATCCTTAAACCGTAGTGGTCTGCCAGATAACCAATGGAAGGTGGTCCGATGAAAAAACCTGAATAGCCAATCGTAGTGGCCATGGCGATCCCTATCCCCGGAGAAACTCCAGGCGTATTCCCGGCAGTAGAGTAAACAATGGGAACGATCGTGGAAAGCCCAATCCCGATCAAAAACAGTCCTATGGTAGTAATAGGCATGACCGGGAAGAGTAAAACAATGCTCAAACCGATCATCGAGAGAATACTATCCAGCACCAGTAGTTTTTTCTTGCCAAGCTTCGACGTGAAGTAATCGCCGAAAATCCGTCCGATGGTCATGGCTGCTCCAAATACGCCGAAGGAAATAGCGCTGATGGTTTTTGAACTACCCACTACTTCATTGATGTAGATCGCAGACCAATCGATCATGGAGCCCTCTGAAAGCATGCTACAAAACGCAATGAATCCAAGTGGTGCGATGAGGGCATTGGGCAGAATGAATGCGGGAGTTTCTTGCTCGGTTTTTTCTGCTTTCACTTTGATAAGTCGACTACTTGCCCATAAAAAGCTGATCAGTGCAAACCCGGCTATGACAAACATGTGGTGTGCCAGTGGTATGCCTCCTTTGGCAAACAAAGCGCCTGATCCGGCACCGATCGCCATACCAATGCTCCAGAAAGCGTGGAAAGAAGACATGATAGGTTTCTGATAGGCCCGTTCAACCAGTACCGCTTGTTCGTTCATAGCTACATCCATAGAGCCATTGGCAAAACCTGTTAAAATGAAGATGAACCCTTCCAGGTACAGATTGGATTGTAAGGCGATTGCGGCGCTGACAAAGGCAAGTAAAATACCCGTCAATTGACAGACTTTGTGACTACCAAATTTGGCAGTCAGTGATCCTGTGAAGGGCATTGCCAGCAAAGCGCCACAAGCCATCACAAAGAGCAGCGACCCCAGACCTGTATGTGAAATTCCAAGAAATGCCTGGAGTTCTGGTAATCGGGAGGCCCAATTAGCATGAGTAAATCCGTTGATAAAGAAGAAGGCGGAAACCGCAATTCGTTGATGCTTCAAGGGTTAAATGCTTTTAGTACGGGGTTAGAAATAAAACCTGATAGCAAAGGAATGACGCCCCGCTAATAATGATTTGGTTGATCTATTCTAAATGTTTGTTATTTTATTCATGAATCTCAGGTTATTTTCTTTTTTATGGTAACTTCATCCTAATGGAGGCCATTTTAGAGGATATCGAAAACCCCGCTGGGCAATCTTTCAAAGCACGCAGATACGAAGATCAAGTGGGTTGCCCCAGTCCCGGCTGGCACATACATCCTGAATATGAATTAGTCATGATCACAGAAGGATCCGGGAGTGTTTATGCTGGAAGTCACTTTTCTGCCTATGATGATGGACTACTTATATTCTTAGGTCCTAATATTCCTCATATGCCTTTTCATAATCAGGAGCATCAGGTCGGTTCAGAAGTAGTGGTTCAATTTCGCAATGACTTTCCTAAAAACCACCTGGCCACCTTCCCGGAATTCGACGGAATTCGAACACTTTGTTTCAATAGTCATGCAGGGTTGATTTTTGGAACTAGGGCCAGACAGCAAGTTTCTGAAACACTTTTGGGTTTGTGTCAATTGCCGGAACCTCTGCAGTTATGCAAATTTCTGGAAGTACTTGTCGTTTTGTCCGAGAGCAGGGACGTCACTTCGCTGGAAATTCAAGGAATAGGCAAGGAACGTGATCAGGGATATGACCGAATCAACAAAACATACGATTATGTGGCCACACATTACAGAGGCGATATTAAAGTCGGGACCATCGCGGACCAATTGGGACTTACCGAAAACTCTTTTTGTCGATTCTTCAAGAAAATGACACAAAAAAGCTTTATCCAGTTTGTGAATGAATATCGTATTAATAAAGCGGCAGAATCCATGCACCTGGAGGATAAAAAAGTAGGAGAGGTGATGTATGAATCCGGATTCAATGATCCGTCATTTTTCAATCGCCAGTTTAGAAAGTACAAAGGCGTATCCCCGTTGACTTACATGAAGCAACACGAAAAAAGGACATTGAGAAATTAGCGAGCAGTGCACATGGAATGCAGACCTATCAATTCGGAGGACTTGTCCGGATTATTTAAATACTTTGAAGAGCTGTCAGAAAAGACGCGGAGTTTTTATGGCCCTCATCCATTCGACCAACCTACACTCAAATCGCTTTGTGCGGGGAGTTACAAGGGACATATAGGTTTTGTTGCTCTTGATCAGGCAGCGATCGTTGGATATGCCGTAATAAAAAGGGGCTACTCAGAAGGGGAGTGGTACCGGTTTCCAAACTACGATATGGAAATGGACCCTGAGCAACATTTTCTTTTCGCACCATCCATTGCCGATGACCATCAATCCAAAGGGATAGGAGGCTTGCTGCTAGCCAAGGTCGAAAAGTATCTTCAATCGATCGGAGCGACACATTTAGTGCTTTGGGGCGGGGTTCAAACCAGAAACCATCAAGCCGTCCGTTATTATGAGAAGCACGGGTTTGTGAAACTAGGCCAGTTCTATCACGATGGCCTCGATAATTGGGATATGATCCGGTCAATTCATTAAACTACAAATAAGGATGAACCAGATTGAGCCTGCCTCATCGGTTTACAGTATTCTGCTTGATTCATCATATGAATTCCTTATGCCGCTTTACTATGCATTTCTAGTATCCTTATATTTTTTGTTGTACAAAACTGTAATGATGATTACCAGTACTCCAGAAATGATGGTTACTATTTGATAGGTGAGATCATCATAGTCCTCATCCAGGGCATAAGATTTGGCATTCTCCTCGGCAAATTTTGGCACTAGTTCTGGAGCATACCAGATCCAAATGGAATCGTTATGTGATTCCAGGTATTCAACCGCTTTTCTTTCTTTATTGAATTGCTCAGCTTTTTTGCCGAATAATACGTCATTTTCATCATCAATCCTTAAGGTTAATTTAGGCTGATGTATCTCTAGTACGAGTTCATTTCCGCCTCCACTACCTTCGCCCGGAAGGTCTTTGGATGAGGAGTAATAGTCAAGTACTAAAACTTTCATTTTTTTGTATTCCTGGTGCCTTATGATCGTATTTGTTGTTTTTTTTAATTCGATAATTTGGAATGGCACAATAACAATAGCGCAAAACGATAGGAATAGTAATAGGGCAGCAACTACTTTCATTCGGTGATAACAAAGTAAAACGGAGTTTACCTATGCTTCGGAAATCGGATCGTTTTTGGGTATTCCTTCAAACAGGAAACAGACAGATTATTCTTCGTTGATCACAGATTGCCAAGTGAAATAATGCTATTTCTCAAAGAGTTGGATCCTGTTCCCATCCGGATCCAGTATGATCAGCATGCGTTTGTCTGTCACCGGATCCTGAACTACATCGCCATTGAATTTTACTTTTTTCTCCCGAAGAAACGATACCCATTCGTCCAAATCGTCTACTTGAAATCCCATCTTAAAAAAGCCGTGAATACGAGTTTTCGAATGGTAATTTTCAATGGCTTCTTTTGGGGATAAAGCACCGGGCAATTGGATTAACTCGAGCGCGGAATCTCCTTTCCTTAAATTGAGAATGGTGAACCCTGTTGTGATTTCTGATTCCAGGACCACCTCAAACCCCAAAACGTCCTTATACCAGGTACGTGAGGTCTCGATATCCTCGACAAGGATCGCATTGAAATACGGTTCAAGACCAGAAGGTGGACGATCCTGAGCAAGTAGTGGGATTTGATAAAAGAGCCAAAAGGCAGGTAACAGGTAGGTCTTGTATTTCATGAATACAAGTTAGCTTATTTAAGGGTCACTTTGCTGGTTTCCACATAGGGCCGATGGCCAGAAAAAGGATCAATGTATTGAACAAAGCATTGGAGGCATTTCCTGATGCAATGGAGCCGGAAGTATCCAATACGAACCAGCACATGGTACCGATCAATACGGTTTTACGAACTTCTTCGGGAGCTTTTGCATAGACCCAGATAGACAAGCACCAGATCATGACTCCCCATCCTAGTAGAAATCCACCCGACAAGGCGGAAAGAAAGCGGGTATCAGGAGAATCGTAGGTGGTTGCTCCATCCAGTGGCCAGCTCAATAGGTCAAGCGTAAATCTTGCAGGCTCCAGCGTGGCTTCCATTGTGCCAAGGAAAAATACAGGGCCAAAAGATCCTACTACGATTGCTGTGATCTTTAACCAGAATTGATGGAATCGTTGAGATTCGGTTAGCGTGGGTGTCGTGTTCATTGTAACCAGATTTAGTTCTTGATACAATGCTAGAAAGCCTAACGCTTAACTTTTAGACGGCACCGTCTATGGTAGACTGGACATTTTCACCACTCCCGTCGATCGAGTCAATTATTTAGGGCTATCCATTACAGGTACATTCCCGGTTTTCCTGAATTCCTGGACAAGAAGCAATAGATCGTCAAAGTACTTCCTCAGCCAGGGGCGATTCAGTGTTTCGTCGGTGATTTGGAGGTAAAAATTTTCAATGGTATGCTTAAGCAACATTTCCGCTAGCTTATGATGTTGAGACAGCCCGATCAAGCGTGGCCAAACCAGGGCAATGGCTGTACCGGTAATTTCGTTGGTTTTGCAAAACACCGATTCAAAATCGGGATTTTCACGATGGACCCGCAACTGACGATTAAATAGCAAGTCGATTTTGTGGCTCACTAAAACATCAATGAAATCGTCAATGGTCTGGCATGCGCTTTCTTTCACGGCAATGACCTCAGCTTGCGCCAGGTGATGACGCAATAAGTGATTCGTAAATACCTCGAGATCGGCGAAATAGTGATAAAAAGAGGATTTATTCTTTTCTACGCCAGAAGCCAGCCGTTCTACTTTAAGCCCATGAGGTCCCTCGTAAGCAAAAGATTGATAACCTATTTCGATCCAGGGCTGTTTTTTTGATGCCTTTTTATCTGTCATGGTACCATTTGATCTTTATAGTTGGTTATGAGATTTGAAAACGTGGCAATCCGAGAGCTCTGTCTTCGATAACCGTTAAACCCTTAAAGGTAGGCCATCTACCAGATCGGTTCATTTGCGAGAAATACTGAATCTGCCATTTTCTTATGAAAGGAATCTGGACGAAATACCAATGCCTATTTCATGCTTGTAAAAAAGGATGAAGCGCATTTTAGAGCTGTATGAAATGCGCTTCATGTACCTTTTACAAATGCGTATTGACAATGATCCGAAATCACTTGATTTGCCAATTTTATTTAGCTCGATATGGCAATATTTTCAGGGCTAAACCCACCTTTTGAAAAGACATCCAGCCTACTTTGTATTCAAAATTTCCGGGAGTTTTTACAATAAATCAACGATAAGCTTAAGTTCTTTCAAAAAGGCTCATTTACGACAAAATACCCATTTATGGGCATTTATTACCTGTTTACGGGGCGCATACATAGTTTGTAATTACCATGAAGTGGGTATTTTTTCAAAAAACGGAAACAAGTAACTTCACTTTTAATTCGTTATTATTAATAAAAACCATTCTTATTTATGATAAGCACGACTATTGAGAACCAGAATCAGACCTACGTAGAAGAAGATCTTCATTTCAGATTGCAAGAAGAGTTTAAGCTCGGTGCAGCCAAGTTTGCGGATAACCCTTTGCACGTTATGCTCAGACAAGATGCTATCGAGGTAAAGGATAAACTGGCCTTTATTCCGGATATGCTCTTTTTCGTGATGGGATTCAAGGACCTAATGCACCTGATCCGTTATGAAAATCCTCAAAATGAATTAGAACGGGCCGTGAATGAACACAGTGACAATGATGATTATCATTGGAAGTGGTACCTCCAGGATTTGGCCTTGTTGAGTGAGAAATTCAAAAACCAGGGGTCCATTGACTTGATCTGTGATGTTTGGGATGAATCCATATTCGAAGGTAGAAATTCCATATATGTATTCTCTCGATACATGTTGCAATATCCACATCCGGCTGCCAGAATGCTTATGGTGGAAGTCCTGGAAGTAGGTTTTGACATTTTCAAAGATCATCTCCACCCTGTTTTGAAGGAAGCAGGTCTGTTTGATCAACTGGATTACTTTGGAAAGAAACATCAGGAGGTAGAGGAAAATCATGCCACCGGCATTGAAGATGAAGACATTGGAGCACTGATCCCGCAATTGCCAGAAGACATTAAAGCTGAAATGATCGTGATAATCAATCAGCTATTTGATCAAATCTACAATATGGCGGATAGTTGGTCTAAAAAAGTAATGAAGGAAGACTAGGTCAATAATCGTTAAGACCACCCAGCAAATCACCCTACGGGCCAATAATAAAGTCCGGATACTTATTATTCAAGATGTATGTCTATCAGATAGGTGTGCATCAATTAAAACCTAGAAATAACATGCCAATAACGAAAGATAAATTAGATAAAATCATAATTGTAGGAGGGGGATCCTCAGGTTGGATGTCGGCGGCTTATTTGATGAAGGCCACGAACTTCAATGTGAAGGTGGAATTGATCGAGTCGCCTAATATTCCAAAAATAGGAGTTGGAGAAGCCACACTTCCATCGATCAAGGAGCAATTATTTGATTTTCTGGAAATCCCGGAAAAAGAGTGGATGCCGAAGTGCAACGCGACCTTTAAAATGGGGATCAAGTTTGTCAATTGGCGCTTTAGTCCTCAGGAAGGCGGCGATAAATACTATCATATCTTTGGGGAAATGCCCTTATTGGAGGGATTTCCGCTATCGCAGGTCTGGTATGACCTGAAGCGACGAGGCCTGGAAAAACCACTGGATTATTCTTGTCATACCTCCACCTATTTGTGCGATAATTTTAAATCGCCAAAATACCGGGATGGGAAAAGCGCTGTTCATGCTGCGTATCATTTTGACGCTGCACTGGTTGCTGAATTTCTGAAAGAGTGGTGTATCGAGAGAGGAGTATCCCATGTTCAGGAGCATTTAGTAAGTGCCGAACTCAAGGAGTCAGGAGATATCAACTGCGTGGTGAGCGATCAGAACACTCGATATCATGCAGATCTTTTCATCGATTGTTCAGGATTCAGAGGCTTTTTAATTGATCAGGTACTCAATGAGCCCAAGATCTCTTTTTCAAAATCTCTGTTGAATGACAGTGCGGTGACTATCAACCTCTCCAATGATGTGAATACCGATATTCCGCCTTATACAAGCGCCACGGCCATGACCTCTGGCTGGACCTGGAATACGCCATTGAAAGATCGGTCCGGAAATGGATATGTATACAGTAGCGATTTTCAATCCAGGGAAGACGCAGAAAATGAAATTCGACAGTTCCTTGGAGAGAAGGCCATGGATGGTTCTGTGCGACATATAAAATTTGAATCCGGAAGGAGAATCAGGTCATGGGTAAAGAACTGCGTAAGCATCGGGCTTTCAAGTAGTTTTTTAGAGCCCCTGGAATCCACTGGGATCTATTTCATTTATGCCGCTTTATATCAGTTGGCTGAGCACTTTCCTTCCAAGGACATGAATCCTGCGCTGAGAGATAAGTTCAACGCTAAAATCTCCTACATGGTAGATGATGTCAAAGACTTTATTGTGTTGCATTTCTGCACGTCTCCTCGTGAAGACACGCCTTATTGGAAAGCGAATAAATATGATCTTGAAATATCTGATGCACTTCAGGATATACTGGATCTGCAGAAAGCGGGGATTCCGATAAAACGATCTTATCGGGCTAATGAAGCTTTATACACAAGTTTTGAAGCGGCTTTTGATCGGTTTTGGACGAATTCAAATTACCAATCCATCCTGGCAGGAGTCAATTATTTGCCTGATGCTACTACACCGATGCTCAATTACTATCCTGATATTTTCCAAAGAGCAAAAAGGATCATTGATCAGGTAGAGCAAGAGTCTATGGAATTAATGGAAGAACTCCCTTCCCATTATGAATACCTGGAAACATTGGCAAATCCTGAATTAGCCATGATCAATCAGTATTGAAATAGAGGTGCTTCGGGGCCCAGGTCTCGAAGTACCCTCTTTCTTTTCTAATCCGTTTCCTTTTGATTAATTGGTATGCAGAATTGAAAATAAGCGGTTCTGCTTGAATCTCAACTTTTCTTCATCAGAAGCATGGAACTCCAGCTTGTTACAAGGATTGCCATATTTTTCGGGTAACAGACTGAACATTTGAATTCTTCTTGCATATAGCGATTTGTGAATGGCTTGTTGCATAATTTTCTCGTTCATAGGTTGGTGGGATGGGCCTTCAAAAAAAATAATAGAACGAAATTAATCGAATTGACGGATAGGAACCCCTTCTTTTCGGATGATCAGGTTTATTTGGGGAGTGATCGTACAAGTACCTTCTTCAACATGCGACGCGCAAATTTTGGATAGATGATGGTGGAAGGGAAATGTTCTTTTATTTACCTGATACCAGTATTTATGAATGTAATTTTTATGATAGAGGCCAGAGACTAAAATCACATTTCTAAAGCGTTTTTTCATCAGCCAATGGACCTTCCATTTTAATACCTGAAGGGAATTCTTTTTTGTTGAAGTCCGGAACATGGCTTTCGGATAAGTTTGATCTGAGGATTTTTGGTAATATCGTGTATTAATCCGGTAAGCCTTGCAGATCAGTTTACTTGTCAATAAATTCTATACCTGGAATTTCCTGAGCCTGATGGCCTTGTGTTGGCTTTTAAGGTTGTATGATACTTCCGCCAGTTTCATTCAATGGCCTGCTGGTAATTGCTTGTCCGTCCTCGCGTTGAGTAGCCTCACTTTTCATTTAAAAGATCGGATCCTTACCTTACCAAAGCTACTTATTTCTGCCCTTGCCTTTTCAGTCTGTCATTGGATGCTGACAGGATTTTTAGCCATATTACTGACGCGGTTTTTCCGGTTACCCGAAACCTATACTTTGCGGGCTTTTGAGGTCTACCTGACTGATCATTACACCCTGATTCTGGATGGATTCATGTGTTTTGTAATCTATATGATCTTATTTGGTTGGATACGCGCTCAACAAAGACTCATGAGCCTTTCCGAAGCAAATCAGGAACTAGAAAAAGAGCTGCGGCAAACGGACTTGAAAGCACTTAATCAGGAAATGAGTCCCCATTTTCTGTTTAATGCTATGAACGGGATCACGATGAAGATCAGGATGCAACAAAATCAGGATGCCGTTAATATGGTTGCTGCCCTGACCGATTTGCTACGCCTCAACCTGAGCAAAAAGGGTGATATGCAAATCACCGTGCAAGAGGAAATTGAATTGCTCGATAAATACTTGCTTATCGAGAAAACACGCTTTGGGGAGAATTTTAGTCTTAAGATGGATTTCTCCGATGAACTGATGCCCGTGAAAGTCCCTCGACTAATTCTTCAGCCTCTGGTTGAGAATGCATTCAAACATGGTATGGGTCACCAATTAGAAGAAATGATCGTCCGAATTGAGGGAATAGCGTCTGGTGATTACCTGATCTTATCCGTTTATAATTCTCAGGTAGATCATTCCAATATTAATTTCGTGAACAGTAATATCGGATTGCCGAATATTGTCCATCGCCTTAGAAGATTTTATGGTACTGACTTTCAATTTCAGAGCCTAAGCCTCCAGGATGGAGTCGTATTTAAGATCAGAATTCCAAAGAGAACATGAACATAACATGCTTACTGGTAGATGACGAACATGTGGCACTGGAAGGTCTAAAATTCATGTGTTCAAAATACGATCAACTTGAGGTAGTAGGCACTTGTCGCAATGGGGTTGAAGCGATTGACAGCATTCAAAAACTCCAGCCTGACTTGATTTTGCTGGATATTCAGATGCCTAAAGTAAGCGGTATAGAAGTGCTGACGAGCCTTGAGGCACCGCTTCCAAACGTTATTTTCATTACTGCTTATGATGAATTTGCAATCAAAGCTTTTGAACTCAATGCTGTTGATTATTTGCTCAAACCTTTCACAGACGAGCGATTTGAACAGGCCATTCACAAAGCCATAGAAAAGATTCAGGCAAAAACTGCCGTGGATTTTGCTCCATTGATTCGATCACACCACCAGTCACCTATAAGGGGCCCCGAAATTCGTCATCAGGATGAACAACGTATGGTCATCAAAATTGATGGTAAAGTTCATTTCATTCCCAAGTCAGAGATCATTTTCTTCGAAGCATACGATTATTATGTAAAGATCCACACCCACGAGCGATTTTACCTGGTGCGTGAAACCATGAAACATCTTGAGGATCAATTGCATTCAGATCAATTTATGCGTACTCACAAATCCTACATTGTCAATAAGCATTTCGTAACTGCCATGAAAAAGCTGTCTGCGGGAAATTACGCCCTGGAATTATCACAGCATCATCAGGCAAAAATCAGTCGTTCTAAGCTGAATGAGGTCAAAGAGTGGGTGGCTTAGTGCAATTCCCTGCAGGCTTGATACCATTGCCTGCATAATGTCAACGTGGGCAAATGGATGCTCGTAATTTGAACCTGTGTACCATTTGAATTGACACTCATGTTTAAGAATCATCTCATTTTCGCCATTCGTTTGTTTAAAAAGGACAGGGCTTATTCCGTTCTTAACATGTTGGGGCTTACCCTGGGAATAGCTGTGGGTATTGTCCTGATGTTGTACTTGCAACACGAGTTCGGGTACGACAAACATTTTTCCAAATATGATCGCATCTATCGTTACACCAATCACATGATTGCGCAAGGTGCGGATTTCAATATTGCCCAATCTTCACGACGTTTAGCACCGATTTTCAAAGCAGATCTTCCCGAAGTGGAAGCCTATGTGAGGTTTCTGAGAACCGGGCAGGTGTTGATTGCATACGATGAGGAGGGTACGAACAAGCAGTTTTATGAAGAAAATGTCTACCTCACAGACAGCACCATTTTCGAGTTGTTTGAACATGAATTTATGGAAGGGAACCCCGGCAGCGCACTGGTGGGCCCTGGTAAAGTGGTACTTACTCAATCCATAAAAGAAAAGTTTTTTGGCAAAGCCCCGGCACTTGGAAAATTCATCGAAGTGGATCGATTCGGTACCAGAGAAGTGACCGCCGTGATTTCAGACTTGCCTTCCAATACCCATTTGAAATATGATGTACTACTTTCGGATCTTCCGCCAATTAGGTGGGACAACAATGGAAGTGCCGAACGAACCTCTGAAGTGTATTGGAATCCGAGTTCTTACACTTATTTGCTGATGCCGGATGGCTATGATGTGCAGCGATTCTATGACAATTTCCCGGCTATATATGATAAGACTTTTAAGATTTTTGGAAAACGGATTGACGGGAAGGTAATACCTAATCTGCAACGATTGGACCGCATTCATTTCCATTCTTCGATAGGGCGTGACCTGCCGACAGGAAATCTTGGGTATGTGTACACCTTCGCTGCAATCGGCATCTTTATCATCATCCTGGCCTGTATCAATTACATGAATCTGGCCACGGCTCGTTCGGCTACCAGAACGGTTGAAATGGGAATAAGAAAGGTGTTGGGAAATTCCCGGGGCAAGTTATTCTTTAGCGTCATTTTGGAAGCTCTGGTCATGAGTGCTGTGGCCATGGTGATAGCCAATGTCCTTACCTGGTTCTTATTGGAATTCACTTCCTTTCAGTCTCTCATAGGAGTGGATCTAAATATCAATTATTTAGAAAATCCAGCCCTGGTTTTGGGTAATGTCCTTATCATGTTGGTCATTGGGTTTTTCTCTGGGATCTACCCGGCGCTATATATCCCTTCCGTTCCTGTGGTCTCTGCCCTCAAAGGAACTTTCACTGGCGATAAATCCAGTACGTTGTTGAGGAAGGTGCTGATTGTATTTCAGTTTGTGATTTCCCTGTTCGTGATCATCTGTACGCTATTGATGGACGCTCAGGTAAAGTACATGCAAAACAAAGACCTGGGGTTAAATACGGATCGGACGATGTTGATCCAGGTGCATGATTCCACTACAGAAGCGAGGACAGAAACGATAGCCCGGGAGCTAATGAAGGACCCGAATATATTGGGTACATCTAATTCTTATGGTGTTCCGGGTGGGGAGGTTTTTGGCCAGGTCATGTTGATCGAAAAGGATTCGGGGATGTTTCAACAAAATGTGAAAAGCCTCTATGTAGGTAAAAACTACCTGGATCTGATGGATATCGAAATCATTGATGGGCGTGCATTCCGGGAAGATTCAGAGAGTGAATATTACAATTCTTATCTGGTCAATGAGGCGGCTGTCAAGGCATATGGCTGGGAAGACCGGGCCTTAGGACGTAAGATCAAATTCTTTCATGGTGATCGTGAATTCAAAGTGGTTGGCGTATTTAAGAACTTTAATTATGAATCCCTGCATAATCCGATAACGCCTCTGTTCATGGTTTTAGACAGAGATCGGGGAGGCACCTTCTATGTAAAGATCCGGAGTGATCAGATGCAACAAACGCTCCAATATGTGCAGGATGTATGGACCAGGTTTGCGCCTGAGCGACCTTATAGTTATCGATTTATGGATGATCTCTATCATGAGCAATATGAGGCCGACATGACGCAGCAACGCCTGATTTCACTACTTTCGGTGTTGTCGGTCATTATTTCTTTGCTGGGGTTAATTGGACTCTCCGCTTTCACCGCTGGCCAAAAAGCCAAAGAGATCAGTATCAGAAAAGTATTGGGCGCTCGTGTAAGGACCATCCTTTGGTTGTTTTCTAAAGACTACATTTTTCTGATTGGCATAGCCTTTCTTGTTGCCGTTCCGTTGGCCGATTATGCCATCGTTGAGTGGTTATCTGATTTTGCCTATCGTTTGCCGATCAATTACGCCTATTACATGATCCCCGGATTCCTGGTATTAATGCTGGGATTATTTGCCGTGTCCTTTCAGTCCCTGAAGTCCGCTAAAGCTGACCCGGTGGAAGGATTGCGGAAGGAATGATCAACAAGTGGTTATCAACTATCTTTTTCGGAGGATTCTGACGGGTCACCAGGCAGCGTGAATTGATCCATTTGTTGAGACAATTTCTCCGTGATTTCGGCAATGTTCCGGCTGCGCTCCGAGAAGTTGGTCATGCCACTCGATAATTCATGAGAAGAAGAAGCTGTCTGCCCGGTTCCTGCTGCAGTTTCTTCAGCGATGATCACCACATTTCCGATGGTTTTGAGCAATGTATCAACACGTTCCGTTTGAGCCTGTGTTGATTGGACAATCCCCTCGGATTTTTCCAGAGAATCGCTGTAGTAGCTAGTGATGCTTTTAAAGGTCACCATCGAATCCGCAGCCGCTTCTTCGCAGACCTTGATGTTCTTACCCATTACATCAATAAGTTGCGCTGTGGAAGAAGTGCCTTCTTGAACCTCCGAAATAAGCGCCTCGATTTCAATAACTGATTGCTTGGAGCCTACGGCAAGTTTTCTGATTTCCTGTGCCACAACACTGAATCCGTGCCCGGCCTCACCTGCCTGCGCTGCTTCAATGGCAGCATTCAACGCTAGTAGGTTCGTCTGGGAAGCAATCTCTTTGATGATGTTCAATACCCTGGAGATGTCCTGTGCTTTTTTGGTGAGATCGGTGATAGAAAGGTTAGTTTCTTGTGAGTAGCCCAGGATGTTTTTCATGCCTTCATTTACTTGTCTTATGAGATCCTGACCTACTTTACTTTGAGCAACTCCTTTCTTGGCGCTTTCATTAATGGTTAAGGCCTGATTGCCTACACTTTTCGAGGTGGAGAGAATATTTTCAATCAAATCTGAGGATTCATCTATGCGTATCAACTGATCTCTTGCTCCCTGACTGATCTCACCTACGGCAGTGGCAATTTCACCCGTACTGATGTTCATTTCCTGACTAGAGGTCAACATTTCTTTTGTCAAAGAATGGATCTCTCCGGTTTTTGTTGATACGTTGAATAGTAGATTACTCAGATTGTCCAGGGCGAAGTTGAGGTTGGTTGCAAGGTTGAGAATTTCGCCCCGGGCTTCATCGTTATATCTTTTGGTCAGATCTCCTTTGGAGACATGATCGATGATCCCGTTAATTGCGTGGAATGGTTGTACGATTGTGTCAAACAGGGTATTGATTGATGCGCCCAGTTCTTTCCAAGAGCCGATTTTATCGCTGATGTCAATCCTTGCCTGGAAATTACCGGATTCCACCGCTTGTTGCACTACATAATTGGTTTCTTCAATGGCCGTCTGCAATCGCTCACTTTCTGATTTTAGTATTTTATTTTGCTCAAGCACTTGTTGCGTGGCTTCTTCCACTTTGCTTTCAAGATGCTCCTTATCCCTCTTGAGTTGATTGAGTCTCTTTTGGTAGAGCCAGATGCCAAGCCAAACTACCGCTGTGATGCAAAGGGCCAGAAACCATAAAGTTTGCCAAAAAGGGGGGCGAATTTCAATGTTCAATGTCCTTGGTGTTTCGTTCCATACCCCATCATTATTGGACGCCATGACCATAAAGGTGTAATTTCCGGGATCTACACTGGTGTAAGACACCTTTCTTTCTGTTCCTGCTTCAATCCAGTCTTCATCCAGGCCTTCTAGCTTATAGCGATATTGATTTTTCTCGCTGTGTTTGAAATTGAGACCTACG
Source organism: Cyclobacteriaceae bacterium (assembly GCA_965229785.1). Taxonomy (GTDB): domain Bacteria; phylum Bacteroidota; class Bacteroidia; order Cytophagales; family Cyclobacteriaceae; genus JAWPMT01. Next base: position 3,894,266 of record CBDDJS010000001.1, on the reverse strand, counting down.
AAATCAATGGAAAAGAAATTTTGATCATAGTTTAAAGTTAGCGCTTCCGTTAACAGGATGCTTTGTTGTAGAACGTCGTTCTTCCTAATTTCAACCGATTCATTAAACAACTTGAAGTCCACTAGGTGCACTCGTGGTTTGGCCGTGTTTTTCTTGATCTCCTTCGGAAAAAATCGATTAAAACCATTGTTACCACCAAAGAGCATTTCTCCATTGGATAGTTGTAAGTAATTTCTGGGCATGAATTGATTGCTCTGAAGTCCATCGCTCTTATCGAAATTGTTGAAAGTTTTGGTCATGATGTCGAATCTGCTCAGACCAAAGTTGGTACTCAACCAAAGTACATCAGGACTTTCTTCAAGTATACCCACCACGCCATTGTTTGGTAGTCCATCTTGTCGGTTGAAATATTGAAATTTCCCGGATTCCTTATTGAGATTCACTAACCCTGCTGCCCCTGTTCCGATCCAAACCCGATCTTTGGAATCTACTAGCAGACTATGAATATAATGTCGGATAAGTTTACCGTCTTCGTCCTTGTCTTGGTACAATCGCGTTTTATTCTGACTTTCATTGAACATCAACAAACCATCGAATTCACTGCCTATCCACAGGTTGCCCCGACTATCTTCCTGCATTCGATTAATGGTTCCAACATATACATCATGGCCGCTATCCCATTCGTTGAAGTAGGAAGTAAAATCGTCTGTTTGACGATTATATTTATTGATGCCGCTACTCCAGGTACCTACCCATATCTGACGCTTGCTGTCTTGGAAAAGATGAAAGATGTTGTCTGAAGAAATGCTTTTTATGTCACTCGGATCATGACGGTATTTCTTTACCCTGCCTGTTCGCAGGTTGATACGGTTCAGTCCTCCATCCCACATGCCCACCCACAGCACATCATCACCGTCAAAGAGTAGCGCCAAAACTTTATTATTGGAGATCGTATTGGGATTAGCCGGATCATGCTGCAGGGATCGAAAAGCATTCGTACTTCGATCATAGAGATTGATACCACCCCCATCGGTAGCCACTGCCCATGATCCGTTGGGACTTTCGGCAAAACCGGCCGTGTAATTACTGGAAAGACTGTTGGGGTCTCCAGGAATGTTTTTGTACCAGGCAAATTTCTCTTTCTCCAGTGAGGCTTTAGATAGTCCACCCAGGCGCGTTGCGACAAATAGATTTCGATTTTCATCTACAATCATGTTGTTCATGATGTCGCTTCCGAGGCTATATTCATTGTTGGGATCATTTTCAAAAACCTGAAAACGACCATTTTGAAACAAATTGAGGCCATTATCCGTGGCAATCCATACTTCACCCGGAGCAGTTTCTCGGATGGCTTTGACATAGTTATTTGATAAACTTAATGGATCATCAATCCGATGTTCAAAATGCCTTATATCCCAGTTTTTGAGGTTAACAATTTGCAGGCCTTTATCCAGATAGCCGACCCATAGGTTATTGCTTTGGTCTACGTGTACACTTCTCACGTCATTGCCTAGTATGGGGATTGGGTTGCTGGAGTTGGTTTCGGGTTTATAATTCTTAAATGTTGCTCCTCTGTCTTCGGTGACGGATAGCCCTTGGTCCGTTGCCAGCCAGACCCGACCATGTTGATCTTCAGCCATTTGAATGATCACTCCACCGGCAAATGCTCCCTGACTGTTGTTTTGGTGGTTTAGTTGTAAAAAATCATTGGATTCCTCTTCGTATAGGCAAACTCCACCTTCTGTACCTACCCACAATTTGCCCTGATTATCTACCATAAGGGCATTTACCACGGGGAAGACCAACGATCGATTATCATGCTCATTGTGCGTAAATCTGGTGAAACGCCTGGTCTTAGGATCAAACTTGTTAAGTCCATTAACGGCCCCTAGCCAGACATTGCCTTTAGAATCCTCAACCATAGCCCTCGCCCAGTTATCCGAAATAGAAGTAGAGTCCGATGGGTCATTTCTAAAAGTTTGAAAGGAATAGCCATCAAAAATATTAACGCCATCTTCGGTTCCTAACCATATGAAACCATATTGGTCTGCCATGATGGTTTTTATGTTGTTGTGTGACAAGCCTTCATCAACTGTGTATCGATCAAATTTTAGTTCAAGAGACTGGGAATTCACACTCAAAAAAGCCACCAAAAAGCTGAATGATATCAATATGCGTCGCATGATTAATTTATCTATGGTCGTGATCGGTGAAGTGGGTCCTTAACGAGTTAAGCATGCAGTAAAAGCATCTCTGATCGGATAATAAAGGTGGTATACGTTAGCATAGTTTGCAATTCATTTGGTATGAATAAGCAATATCAATGGCTTAAAGCTTGAATCTTTATATGAATTGTTATAACAAGTATATGGAAATATTCATCATTGGGATGGATACTCCTTAAAATGTTGAGATTAGACTGATGTCAATATCCTGAACCTTGATATGACCGAGGTGATGATACATCCGTGAAGCAATTTATGAATGGCCATAAGATTGTAATTCCAGAGAACGAAAGGCTTAACGAAATAACAAGCGGGATTCAAGATAGATGAATCACATAAAATATAGTTCGGTGGGATTGTCCTGTTAGAGAGGATTAGATGTTAAAATATTAGGGCACTTATTTTACCTTTTGAAAATGACAAGCCTGACATAGGTTACTTGAAATCGATGGAAAGTGATACCTCTGTGTATACTATCATCCTCACTGAAGAGGATTACGAACAGGCGGACCCCATTTAAAACTTGGCTGTAAAAATTTACAGGCTAAACCAGGGCGATAAGTTCATTGAGTACTTTGATTTTGAAATCGGCGGCCGTCAGGTTTTCTTCTCCCAGGAGTACGGTTCGAATGCCCCATTTTTTGGCAGGTATCAAATCCCTTTCTTTATCACCGATCATCCAACTGCGGGCCGGATCAATATCAAATTTGGCAATTGCTTTTTCGAACAGAAGGCTATCCGGTTTTCGGCTTAGGGTTTCTGAGACGCTGGGGTGACCAGGAGCATGATAGAAGGCCTCAATCAGGTGCCCTGATAGGGTTTGGAAATGTGCATGCAAATCGTCTACTTCCTTATCTGTATAAAGCCCCTGAGAAATGCCTGACTGATTGGTAATAACGATGAGCAAGAAGCCCTTTTCTTTCAATGTATGCATGACATCTATGATGTTGGGCATCAACTCAAAATCCGATAAACGGTAAGTGTAATCGTTCCGGTCAACATTAATTACTCCGTCTCTATCAAAAAAAACTGCACGATTTTTTATTTTTTTCGTTAAACACATAACCAAGTCTATAGAAAAGAAATTAATTTGTAAGATCGTGAACCTAAAGCTGTGAGTGAATGTCTTGTCATCATACCGACCTACAACGAGCGTGATAACGTAGAAGACATCATACGTACGGTTTTTAGCCTCGATTCTCCCTTCGACGTACTCATCATAGATGACGATTCCCCCGACGGCACTGCAGAAATAGTCAAAAAATTGCAAACGGAATTTCCGGCACTTCACCTGATAGAAAGAGAAGGCAAACTTGGTTTGGGTACAGCCTATATTACAGGTTTTGACTATGCGCTGAAAAATGGATTTGAGTACATTTTTGAAATGGATGCGGATTTCTCCCACGATCCGAAAGATCTGGTCAAACTTAGAGATGCCTGCAAAAACGAAGGCTATGACATGGCCATCGGCTCTCGTTATATCAAAGGTGTGAATGTGGTCAACTGGCCCATGGGAAGGGTGCTCATGTCCTATTTCGCCAGTATTTACGTACGATTGATCACAGGCCTTCCGATCAATGATTCTACCGCTGGATTCAAGTGCTATCGTCGACGAGTAATTGAGACCCTGAAACCCAACGAAAACATCAAGTTCATCGGATACGCTTTTCAGATTGAAATGAAATTCAATGCGTGGAAGCACGGTTTCAAAATCAAGGAAGTACCCATCATATTCACAGATCGGACCAAAGGAGAATCCAAAATGTCTTCAGGGATTTTTAGAGAAGCCGTGATTGGAGTACTGGAAATGAAAATCCGAAGCCTTTTTAAAAAGTATCAGCCCGTTCACGTCAGTCAAACCGGATCGATTTTATCGGCTGAATCCTCGAAATAACAGATAGTGGAATAAACAGACTTCCACTGATCAGGACAATCACCAGAATGTTAACGCCTATTACGGCTGCCCAATTAAAAGCAATAGGCACGTGATCCATGTAGTAGCTCGCAGCATCCAGGGGTATGATCTCTCCGTAGTATTGTGCCAATCCAATAGCAAAACCGAGAAAGTTACCCCATCCCAGTCCTCGGACAATAAGTCTGAGACCATTGGCGAGGAAAATGTCCCGAAGTAGCTTGCTGGATGCTCCCATGGCTTTGAGAACCCCCACCATTTGAGTTCGTTCCATGATCAGGATCAACAAAATGGAGACCATGCTAAATCCCGCGACAAATAAGATCAAGACCAGAAAAATGACCACATTTCGATTAAGCAGCGACAACCAGTCAAATATTTGAAGGTACTTATCACTGACTTTTTCGACATAGAGGTCATATCCGATGGTATTGAACACATCCTCCATACGTTGGTCTATTTGGGTGATATCGTCGATGAACACTTCAATACCCCCTACTTCCCGGGCATTCCAGTTATTGATTCTACGGACCATGCCCATGTCCCCGTAGATGATATTTTCATCAAATTCTTCGAGTCCGGTTTCATAAATGCCCACGATCTGAAGCTTGCGATATCGTGGAGGGTTTTGGATGAAGTAGATGAGCACGTCTTCACCTACGTTTAGTCGCAGGTATCGGGCGATCTTTTTACTAAGTACCACTTCCGTGGTATATCCTGTTTCCTTAAGTTTTGGCAGTCGGCCTTCAATCAGGTGCCTTTTAAAAGATATCGTATCCTGTCGTTTGCTAAAACCTTTGACCACAACCCCTTGCACTTCTTCAGGTGTCTTAAGCAGACCCGCCCGAAAGGCATTCGGTTGCCAGTGTACTACGCCGGGCAAATTATCTAATTGAAGTGTCAGTGAATCCGAAAGTTCCAGCACCCGGTCTTCATAGGCATTGGTCAGGGCATATTTGCTGATGATCAGGTGGCCACTGAAGCTGTAGATCTTGTCTTTGATCTTGTTCTGAAAACCGAGCAAGATCATAAATGAAAGCAGGATCGAACCAACCCCTACCGCAATAGAAATCACGGCGACCCGACTGATGATCGAGGAGAAGGATCCTTTCGCTTGCTGCGAGATCCGGGCCGAAATGAAATATGGAAGGTTCAAACGATTAACTTTGGTGCAAGTATACGTGCAAAATACAGATGGTCCGAAATTATTTATTGGCATTGATTTTCCTGCTCAATTTGGGTTGCGAGCAAAAGCAACCACAACAGGAATCTTCTACGGTTAAACCCATCACCACCGGGGCTGAGCGGTTGAGCGCTTATCTACCTCAACTCACAGGCAAAAGAGTAGGGCTATGTGTAAATCATTCGGCGATCATTGGCGAGACGCACCTGTTAGATACGTTGTTAGCAATTGATATTAACGTCACCAAGGTCTTTACTCCCGAGCATGGCTTTACAGGTGCAGCGGACGCAGGTGAAAAAGTGGATTATGATGAGGCAGAGAGTGTTTTTGAACTTATTTCCTTATATGGTTCAAACAAGAAACCTACGGCTGAGCAAATGGCTGATCTCGATGTGGTCGTGTATGATATTCAGGATGTAGGTGCCAGGTTCTATACTTATATCAGTACCATGACTTACCTGATGGAAGCATGTGCGGAAAACAACATTCCTTTTATTGTTTTAGATCGACCTAACCCTAATGGCAGTTACGTGGATGGTCCGGTTCTTGATACCGCGTACCGCTCTTTTGTAGGATTACATCCGGTACCAATTGTCCACGGCCTGACTTCCGGTGAATTTGCTAAAATGATCAAGGGCGAGGGTTGGTTGACCAATGATGCGAATTGCGAATTAACGGTAATTCCCTGTGCTAATTGGAGTCATGCTATGCCTTATTCCTTGCCGTTAAAACCATCTCCCAATTTACCGGATGATCAAAGCATTGCTTTGTATCCTGGTCTTTGCCTTTTTGAGCAGACCATGTTTTCAGTTGGCAGAGGGACCGATCGGGCTTTTCAGCATATTGGTCATCCTGATTATCCAGATACTTCGTACTTCTTTATTCCTGAGAGCAGGGAAGGAGCTTCTTCACCTTTATTTCAGGATCAAAAGTGTTATGGAGTGGATTATGCGACGGATCCCATAGTTTATGCTTTCACAATACAACCCCTGATTGATCTGTACAAAGCCATGGATAGTGAAGCATTTTTCAAACCCTATTTTCATCGATTGGCAGGGAATAAGACGTTGCAAGCGCATATTGAAGCGGGTTTGACGGAAGCAGAGATCCGGGCAGCCTGGGAGCCTGCATTGAGTGATTTCAAAAACAAGCGCAAAAAGTACCTGCTATATTCCGAAGACTGATCAATTTTGCACGCACGATTTCGTGCTGGTTAGGTGCGCTTAAGCTAAGCGACATTCCTGACTTGTTCAGGAATCCCAAGCTTTACTTATGCTGCGTGATTTGAGATTTCCGACATTCACGCGGAATGACGGATTCAAACATTTGATTGCTTAGCATAAGCATATATAAATTATCATGCGAATAGTATTTATGGGTACACCCGAGTTTGCGGTGCCCAGTCTGAGGATATTAGTGGAAAACGGGTTTGATGTCGTAGGTGTGATCACTGCACCGGACAAGCCCAAAGGAAGAGGTAAGAAACTTGGGACGTCTGCCGTAAAGGATTATGCCCTTGAAGCTGGGCTGAACATCTTGCAGCCGACCAATCTCAAAAGCCCGGAATTTCAACAAACGCTTAGCGACTTGAAGGCGGATCTGCAAGTTGTCGTGGCTTTCCGCATGTTACCAGAAGCAGTTTGGGACATGCCTCCCATTGGAACATTCAACTTGCATGGTTCATTGCTGCCGCAATACCGAGGTGCAGCCCCTATCAATTGGGCCATTATGAATGGGGAGACAGAAACAGGTGTAACGACCTTCTTTTTAAAGCACGAGATAGATACGGGCGAGATCATATTTCAGGAGAAAGAACCCATTTCCTACCAGGATAATGTGGGCACCGTATACATTCGGTTGATGGAAAAGGGCGCAAAATTGGTCTTGAAAACGGCCCGGGCCATTGCTTCGGGTGATTATCCGAGTAGGCCACAGGTGGTACCCGATGATTTAAAGCTGGCACCGAAGATCTTCCGGGAGACATGTGAAATTGATTGGTCAAAGCCAGCAGAACAGGTCCGTAATCATATCCGGGGCCTTTCACCTTATCCAGCGGCATGGACCACCTTTCAGGGTAAGAATTTAAAAGTATTTGCGGCAGAATTGGTGAAGACAAACCTGGAATCTGAAATAGGAAGTATCCAGTCAGATTGGAAAACTTTTCTGCATGTCAGAACGGGTGATGCCGTGCTTTCATTAACGGATGTGCAATTAGAAGGAAAGAAACGAATGGCTGTTGCGGATTTACTTCGCGGACTGAATCCTTCCTGAAAGATTAAATCATAACTTCGCTACCTATGAAAATATCCATGATAGCGGCGATGAGTCGTAATCGCGTGATCGGAAAAGACAATGACATCCCATGGCATTTACCAGATGACTTCAAATTTTTCAAGGACACGACGAAGCATCATCATGTGATCATGGGACGTAAGAATTATGAGTCCCTGCCTCATAAATTTAAACCCTTGCCGGATCGTCCCAACGTGATCATCACTCGTCAGGCAAATTATCCGGTAGAAGGTGCTCAGGTAGTGCCCTCCTTAGAAGCTGCTTTAGAGATTGCCAGGAAGGCAGGTGAGCAGGAGGCCTTCATCATTGGGGGCGGAGAAATATACAAGTTAGGGCTCGATATAGCTGAAATTATCTATTTGACCGAAATCGATGGTGAAATCGCCGGTGATGTGTTCTTTCCTGAATTTAATAAGGCCTTATGGAAAGAAATAGACCGCCGACATCATCCTGCAGACGAAAGACATAAGTTTGCCTTTGATTTTGTTACTTACGAAAAAATCTGATTGGATCTATGAAGTCATTTGAAGGGAAAACCGTTTGGGTTACCGGAGCCTCCTCAGGAATCGGAGAGGCCCTGGCCTATCAGTTGAGTAAAGAAGGAGCCAACCTGATCATTTCCGCCCGAAGAATAGAAGAATTGGAGCGTGTTAAGGAAAATTGTGCCAACCCGGATCAGGTGCGGGTACTGAAAGTTGATCTTGCCGATGCCTTCTCTCTTCCACAAAAAGCGAAGGAGGCCGAAACATTCTTTGAAGAGGGTATCGACCTGTTGATCAATAACGGAGGGGTGAGCCAGCGAGAACGGGCCATTGATACCAAAATAGAAGTAGACCGTCAAATCATGGAAATCAATTACTTCGGAACCATTGGATTGACCAAAGCGGTGCTCAAAGGTATGGTTGAGCGTAAAAAAGGGCACTTCGTAGTGATTACCTCTGCAGTAGGGATCATCAGTACACCTTTGCGATCTTCTTACGCGGCAGCCAAGCATGCTTTGCATGGCTTTTTCGATTCCCTTAGGACCGAACATTATGATGACAATATCGGGGTGACCATTGCCCTGCCGGGCTTTATTAAGACCAATATTTCCATTAACGCATTAGTGGGAGATGGTAGTAAGCAAAACACGATGGACAAGGCGCAGGCCAATGGTATGACGGCTGAAGAATGTGCCCGACAAATTCTTTTGGCCGTACGGCGTAACAAAGAAGAAGTATACATCGGAGGCCTCAAAGAAAAGATGGGCATCTACGCGAAACGCTTCTTCCCTAAACTCTTCAGCATTATGGTTCGGAAAATGAGCGTCACCTGATTGCCATTTTATCGAGTGAAGCACTCTTTCAGTCGAAAATAACCTTGTTTTCTTCGTAGACTATCGTAGGTTGCACCTGTTCAGTTGAATTGGTGTGGTGAGAAGAAACGTAATACTGACTCTTATTTTTCTGGGATGTTTAGTGGATATCCAGGCGCAGCAAAAGTACGCTTTGCCCAAAGGGGTATCCCAGGACCAAATGTCGAAAGATGAATTGGTATTCAAATTAAAAAAGGAGTCCCCCAGTTACCAACGTGATGCATTCTCCGTCACTGATCTTCCTTTCAAAGCGAATTCGATTTCACCTGTTCAATATCGCAGAGAATTAAGCCGAAACAATAAAGAACCTTCCGTACTCCGTGGAATTTACAAAGTAAGTGTTCGTTCCGGTTCAGACATCATTGCCTTATGTAACCAGCTCCTGGAAAATGAAGAGGTCGCTTATGCTGAACCGATATTCAGAGATCAACTTCTTTTTGTGCCTTCCGATCCTCAGGCGGCGGTAGATGGCGGTGCTCAGGATTATCTCAGTATAATCCGGGCCTATGATGCCTGGGACCTTTCACAAGGTAGTGAAGACATCATCATTGGGGTGATCGATACTGGTGCGGATCTGGATCACGAAGACCTTGCTGGAAATCTATTTATAAATGAAGCAGAGATCATCAATGGCATTGATGATGACAACAATGGCTTTATCGATGATCGTACCGGATATGACTTTGCGGATGATGATGCAGACCCCCAGTCTGATGGAAGCGGGCATGGTAGTCAGGTTGGTGGCCTGGCTGCTGCGAATACTGACAATGGCATTGGCATTGCAGGATTGGGATTTCGATCGAAGTTAGCACCGCTCAAGGCATTTTTAACGACGACAACCGCTTCCGAAGGGAACTATGAAGCCATCATTTACGCAGCGGATAATGGCTATGACGTGATCAATCTTTCATGGGGATCCATCAATACGTTTTCACAATTTAATCAGGATATCATCGACTATGCTGTATTGGAGAATGATGTGGTGGTCATAGCCGCAGGAGGAAACAGCAATTCAGAAGTCAATTTCTATCCCGCGGCTTATGAACATGTTTTGTCTGTGGGAGCTACGGAGTTAAACGATACCAAATCCAGCTTTGCTACATATGGTAACTTCATTGATATTTCCGCGCCTGGTTCTGCCATCTACACCACGACCAATGATACTTATGGTAATTTCTGGGGTTCTTCCTTTGCAGCACCCATTGTGGCCGGAGTGGCGGGGCTGATCCGTGCAGAATATCCTGACCTGAGTGCCGAGCAGGTCATGGAGCGTATCCGTGTAACGGCTGATGATATAGATGATGTGAACCCTGATTTCGTAGGAAAGCTGGGTAAAGGCCGGTTGAATGCTTATCGGGCGTTGAATGAGCGTAATTTGAAATCTGTCCGGGTAAGTGATTTCTCTGTTTCAGGAGAAAACGGAGAGGTGTTTTATTTCGGTGATACCATCACCATTGATATTGAATTGGAAAATTTCCTCTCCGCCATCGATCAGGGAGCGTTATCCCTTTCGGATGAGGACACTGAGGTCGAATACTTAAATGGTTATGTCAGTTTTGGTGCTTTAGCAGAAAATGATACAATTCGTATCGAAACCATTTCAGCGATCATTTCGGAGGAAGCTGCTCCAGGTTCTACCATTGATTTGCGGATAAACCTCGAAGATGAGGATTACACTGACTTCCAACAATTTGCTCTGACACTGGCACCTGATTATCTGGAACTGGAAGGAGGTCATGTGACCTTGACAGTAGCTGGTAATGGTGAATTGGGAACTGTGGCCTCCGAATCCGAAGGAACAGGCCTGGTTCTCGGTTCCAACAGCCTTGCTTCGGAAATAGGATTGATCCTGACCACCAGCTTGGATACCGTAGTGGACAATGCTCCGAGGATCTTAGGGTCTTCGAAAAATTCGGACTTTACGCCTGAACAACACATCAAGCCTTATCGTAATGCTATTGCTGATCAGTATGCCTTTAATACCTTTCTGGAACAGGACACTTTAGGTATAAAAATAGAACAATCTTCTCTCTCCTGGGATGAACTGGACAGTGCACTGGTGTTGTCCTATCGGGTTATAAACAATAGCGGAGCGCTTATCGATAGTCTGGGCATGGGCTTGTTTGTCAATTGGGAATTGGGCGATCCTTTGATGAATCTGGCTACCTGGGATCAGGTGAACACGGCTTTTACCTTTGATCAGGAGAGTAGTGTTTGGGCGGGTTATCGGATTTTGACTGAAGGTACGGTTAAACACTCGGCGTTGGACTTGTCTGATGAAAACAACAACCTGATGGATCTGGACAGTGCGTTTACAGATTCATTGAAATACACTTTCCTGATACATGAAAATTTAGATTCTGCCGGATTTGAAGGAGGAAATGACGTGGCAGACATGCTTGGGGTGCTACTGGAAGATTTTGCAGCCAATGAAACCACCACTGTTACTTTCCTGATCGGATTTGGTAGAGATCAACAGGAAATGGAACAACGACTTGATGAGGCGGAATCGCTATTTGGAACTTTCCAGGAAAACCCACCTTTGATCGGCGAAGAGGTCTCCTGTGAAGGCGGGATGCTGGAGATTTCACCCAGTAACGGATCTACTTTTAATTTCTATGCCGATGCAGGCAGGCAGGATACACTTGGAATTGGCACCTCTTTGCTCTTTGGGCCTGTGACCAGCGATTCGGTAATTTTTGTTTCCTCAGCAGATAGTACTTACGAAGGGCCTTTAAGGAAGATTTCCATTCGGTTTTTGGAGCAAATAGCCAGCTTTACGACTTCCACCATGACGGTGTATTTAGGTGAAGGTGATAATTTGGTTTCCTTCATAGATGAAAGTTTCAATCCGGTCAGCTGGGAGTGGGACTTTGGGAACGGTACTAAAGCCACTGTTCAAAATCCTACAGTGGTCTATAACGAACCGGGCAATTACCCAGTGACATTGGAAGTCCAGAATTCAGATGGCTGTACAGGGAGCTTTTCAACACAAATTGAAGTGTTGTATCGTCCTGAACCGCTTGGACTAAGCCAACTGGAAGCGTGTTATGGTGATAATGTCGCGATTGATGCCGATGCGGGGAATACGGTACGGGTCTATGGAACTGCCGAAGAGGTCACACCTGCCTTTGAGGGTGACTCATTCGAACTTCGGTTTGTGACTTCAGATACCCTGATCTATGTATCCCGGGTTGAAGAAGGGCACGAGAGCAATAGAGAAGCCGTAGCCATTATCGTTTATGATGTACTTCCTGAATTCAGGGTTGTTTCAGCGCTCGATTCAGCTTCTATTGATCATTTATGGCTCATCAATCATACACCCGCTTCAGTGGAGGCAAACTGGGTCATTAATGGAGTAGCGGCACATGGAGATACCATTGTTTATGAAGCTGCTTTCGCTCAATTGGATGTGACCCTGACGGTTGAAACTGATTTTGGATGTACCGGCACAGCGCGCGAAATTGTTCATTTGATTCCACCACCGTTGCCGGAATATGTCCAGCCTTCGGTTATCTGCCGCGGAGATCAGGTGCGAATAGAACCATCTAATGGTACCTATTTTGGATTTTTTGAAGCGGATGACCCTGAGGGCACCCTCACCAAATCAGAATGGATCGTCTATGATAGTCTTACAGAAGCCGTTGATCTGAGCATTTTTGGAATCGACGGAGGAATTCCCGGAGATACATTGGAGGTAAGATTGTTACCCAATGCCTTTGATTTCAAGATTCTGGCAACACCGGATACCTTATACCTCGATCAGGATCGAAGTGTGGATTTTTCATTGGACACGGCCGTGCTTACGCCGCAGTGGTTTGTGAATGATGAACTGATCGAACGGGTTGCAGCTCCCATTTTTTCATTCGATTCGGCCGGTATTTATAAGATCAACGCCATTGGTGAAGATGCAGAAGGCTGTGTTCATGAAGAATCCAGGAATTACCTGGTCTTTGAGGAGACGCCAATTGTACTTTCTTCAGAGGTTAGCACAGACATGCGTATTTTCCCGAATCCGGTGAAAAATGAATTAATCATTGATGTTCAGTCTGGGATTGAACACCTATTTATCTACGACCTGAAAGGAAATCTGATGTTGAAATCGAGTGAAATGGATAGGGTTCCTGCCAGGTTGGATGTATCATTTCTGGAAAGCGGAATTTATTTGATTCAAGTTGTTTTGCCAGATCAGATAATCACACACAAAATTTGGAAAGAATAAGACTTTGAACGGGATGTCTGACAATCATGATCAGATGTGCTAACTTCCCCATTACAAAATAGAATTCACCTTTGAAAAGACACTTACCTTACTTCGTCCTGTTGATCGTTCTGAGTGCTTGTTCTGCCAGCAGAAGAACAACTTCTCTTTGGACCGCAGCAAAACCTGATCAGGCCGTGACTCCAGAAGTATTGCCAACTGATTTTTCCTTGTATCGGTTGGATGTTGACTTGTTAGTGAATTCACTGAAAGATGTCGGTTCAAGTAAAGATGAAGGGATTTTTGTTCAATTTCCAGACCCTGAGGGCAATATGAATAGCTTTAAAGTTTGGCGTTCGTCTGTGGTGTCGGAAGGGCTGTTAGAAAAGTATCCCAACTTAAGAGCTTATCAAGGATTTAGCATCACTGATGGAAGTGATCTGAGAATGGAACTACCTACAGAAGGCTTTCATGCTATGGTGAGTTCTTTGGGGCAGACCTGGTTCATAGCACCTTACGACAAGGAAGAGCAGCTTTATATGACATTTTATAAATCTGACTATCCTTTTGAGAATAAATTCTGGGAAGGCCGAATTAAATAAATTAACCTAGTTATGAGAAAAATTTTTACCTGTATAACCATTTTGTTAGCACTAAGTGTCCAGGGACAGAACTTCTGGCATGCACCTGTCGGTAATCAGCGATTGGCGGATGATCGATGGAACGGCGTGGAGACCACCAGACTTGGACTGGACTATGAAGGGCTGACTGATGCCTTGCGTATTTCAGGGAAAGCTTCGCGTTCACTGGAAATACCAATGCCAAATGGGACTTTTAGGGCTTTCAAATTGAAAGAAGCTTCGATTTTGGCTCCTGCTTTACAGGCAAAATTTCCTAACATAAGGACGTACAAAGGAAGTAATGAGCGGGGTGAGATCATTAGGATTGATTTGACATCCAAAGGATTTCATGGGATCGTTTTTACCAGAGAGGGTACGATATTCCTCGATCCTGAAGTAGCGGGTTCGTCGAACTATGTGAGTTATTATCGGCACGATTACAAAAACAACAACGAGGCACCGCTTTTCGAAGAAGCCCCAATTGAAAAGCCTGCCACTCCCTTGCGAAAAGTGCAACGGAAGTCTTCCTCAGAAAAATCACTTTACGAACGATCTCATGGTACCGAGTTGAGATCATACCGAATTGCTATTGCTGCCGACAACACTTATACCGAGTTTCATGGAGGAACCATAGCCGGCGCTTTAGAAGCCATTGTAACGACTATGAACCGTGTGACCGGGATTTATGAAAACGAACTGGCAATAACCTTTGTGATCGTTGATAATAATGACGAGATCATTTATCCCAACCAGTCTACTGACCCATTTGACGGACTCAGCACAAGTGAGACACTAGAAGAAAATCAGGATCTGCTGGATCAGGTCATTGGGTCTGCCAATTATGACATTGGACATGTGTTCACCACAGGCAGTGGAGGCTTGGCCGGCCTGGGGGTAGTTTGTAATAATTCTTTTAAGGCTCGAGGAACTACTGGAATCAATTCACCCGTTGGAGATCCCTTTGATGTAGATTTTGTAGCCCATGAAATCGGCCATCAATTTGGTGGTAATCATACTTTCAACGGATCTGTAGGTAGCTGTTCCGGAGGTAATCGCAATACCTCAACGGCCTACGAACCTGGGTCTGGATCTACTATCATGGCTTATGCAGGGATTTGCAATGCGCATAATATTCAAAATAATTCTGATCCCTATTTTCATGCAGCCTCTATCGATGAGATGCTGACCTACGCCACAGAATCAACGGGGAACAGTTGCCCGGTAATTACTGAATCAGGTAATACTCCACCTGTGGTAACCGCACCGGAAGGAGGGTTCACCATACCCATTGGTACTCCATTCTCTCTTACGGCAAGTGGTTCGGATGCTGATGGCGACGAGATAACCTACGCATGGGAACAATATGATCTGGGAGATGCCGGAGCACCCGATAATCCGGGTCGAACATCGCCATTGTTCAGGTCTTTTTCACCTACCACGAGTCCTACCCGATATTTCCCAAGATTGCAGGACGTCCTGGATGGTACCACCGTGACTGGTGAGAATTTCCCGACTAATTCGCGTGAATTGAATTTCAGAGTAACTGTTCGTGACAATAACAGTGCTGGCGGAGGTACCAATGATGCCGACATCCAATTCAATGCAACAGATCAGGCGGGTCCATTCGTCGTTACTTCACAAAATGAAACAACAACTTATGCCGGTGGCTCAGCACAGCTTGTCGAGTGGGATGTTGCCAATACAGATAAAGCCCCCATCAATCTTGAAAATGTACAAATCCTGCTTTCTACCGACGGAGGCGTCACTTTTAGTGAGGTTTTAAGCGAATCGACAGCTAATGATGGTGCTGAGTTTGTGCTTATGCCTAACCTCGATGTAACAGATGCAAGGATCATGGTGGCTGCGGTCGGTAATGTTTTCTTCAATGTGGGCACAAGTAGTTTCAGTATTGAGCAAAACAATGACCCGGGATTCAGTTTGGTAGTTACTGAGGTACCTGGCATAAGCTGCACCAACACCATTGAGTTTACAGTAGAGGCAATAGCGCTTAACAATTTCTCCGACGAAATATCCCTGTCATTTACCTCAGATAACAGCGAACTTTCTGTTGCTGCATCACAGACTACTCTGAATCCTGGAGAATCAATTACACTAAACATAGAAAATTCAGGTGATACGGGTGAGAAAGCCGTTACCTTGATAGGGAGGTCCGGAGACATAGAAAGTGAATCCAATTTTGCATTCTCTTTTCTCACGATTCCTTCGGAAAGTCCGGCCTCGGTATCTCCTTCGAACGAAGCCACAGGTATAGATCTTGATGTGGACTTTAGTTGGGCGGAAGTAACTGGAGCCAATAGCTACAATTTTACATTAGCGACTGATGAGTCTTTTTCGAATGTTATTCAGGAAAGTTTGAATCAATCGGCTAACTCCTTTACACTACCCGAAGATCTGACTAGTAATACGACCTACTTTTGGAAAATATCAGCAGCAAATGAGTGTGGTGCCGGACCAGAGGTAACACAGAAATTTATTACTGCCTTTGTTCAGGAAGTGGATTTGGCCGCCAATGATCTTCCTGTTAATATCATTGATCAATCTACAGTTACTTCGGTGATTTCCGTAACTCAGGATGTGACCATCTCTGAAGTCATGATCGATGACCTGAGTATCACTCACTCGTTTGTGAGCGATCTAACCATCACACTGACGTCACCTGCAGGTACCACAGTTACCTTATTCGAACAAGAATGTGGCAGTGCCCAGGATCTTCTGGTCAGTTTTGATGATGGTGCTGATTTTACAACGGTTTGCCCTGCAGATGATGGTGAAACTTACCAGCCGGTGGGATCACTGTCTGATTTTGCCGAAGAAAATGCATTGGGAGACTGGACTCTGTCAGTAACAGATGGATTTGCTCAGGATCAGGGTACCATCAATGGTTGGAACCTCGTACTTGTGGTAGATACAGAGGCCATTTCTTTGTTTGGTTCTTCTCCTGTATTTGATCAGGTGGATCTGGTTTGGAACGACATTGCCAATGACATAGGGTATGAAGTAGAGCAAGCTTTAGGTGATGGTGAGTTTGAACGAGTGGCCGAATTAGCTACGAATACGTCCTCAACGAGTTTCACAGGCCTGCAATCTCTGACTGAATACCGATACAGGGTGCGCGGTATTCTGGAAGATGGGTTCACTGAGTATTCCAATATCGCTCCGGTCATTACGTTGCCCGAACCTCCGGAAGCACCTTCCGATCTCGAAGGTACTTTTGATAGTGAAGGACGTATTTTCCTGAGTTGGTCGGATAACAGTGATGTGGAGGAAGGTTTCCTCATAGAGCGGTCAACAGACAACAATTCATTTTCTGAATTGGTAAATGTAGTGGCGAACATCACCAGTTTTAGAGACGACAATACAGAAATTGGTATCGACTACTTTTATCGGATAACGGCATTTAACGTTTCTGGCAGCAGTGATCCTTCAAATGTTATTTCTGTGATCGTACTGTCTAATGAAACACTCGAACCGTCAATGATCTATCCGAATCCTACGGCAGAGAGTATTACGGTAAGTCCCACGTTGACACAGGCCTTCGATGCGTTGACGATTTATGATTTGAAAGGAAGTATTTTGATTCAGGCTTCGTTGGATCCGGGAACACCGGCAACAATTGATCTGAAACACCTTGATCCGGGGCTTTATTTTGTACAACTCACAGATCAGAATGACAATAAGCAGGTTTTGAAGATCGTTAAAACCAGGTAATTCCAGTGATATGAAGTTTGTTAGTTCGTTTTTGATGCTTTTTTTGTGTGCCTGGGCAGTGGCACAGGTAGGTGATGTTTTTCCGAACATGGAAGCGGAAAGCCTGACTAATGAAGTCGTGAATATTCCTGCGGATGTCAAAGGAAAATATACACTGATCGGTCTGGCATACTCCAAGAAGTCGGAAAACGACCTTAAAACCTGGTTCAATCCTACCTATAATCAGTTCATCTATAAACCCGAAACACCTTCCTTATTCGCAGGTAACTATGATGTTAACGTCTACTTTGTACCCATGTTCACCGGTGCAAAGAGAACCGCCTATAAATCTGTGATGAAAAAGGTGCAAAAGACGATCGATCCGAAACTGCAGCCGCACGTCATGTTCTACAAAGGCAAGTTGAAAGATTACAAACAAGCCTTGAATTTCAAAGGAAAAGATGTGCCTTATTTCTTTGTTCTGGATGAAGCAGGAAAGATTGTGATGACTACTTCAGGTAAGTATACTGATGCTAAAATGCAAGGAGTCATTGACCTTTTGGATGAGGCCGAAAATTGATTCCGTAACAAAAAAACATTCAAGATTTATCATAATGTGACCCCCTGGTGGATTAAACCGGGGGGTCTTTTTTTTTGAGATTTAGTCGTACAAGCTTACCACCTGTCCTTCGTCTTCTGCCGTGATTTCTCTTAGGAGCTTTCGGGTGCCAATCGCACTTACCTTAAATACCTTACTGCCGATGGACCAATCCTTGGCGCGAGATTGACCAGGGTTCATTGGGAATCCGTAGCTGAATTTACTTCCGTCGGGTTTTGGGCCTACGACATAGCAATGGATGCGATTATTGGAATTGTTTTTCACTTTGAATTGAATAAATCGAGCCTCTGAGTTGCTAGTGTTTGCTGAAGCATTGGCTGAAAGCACCTGGCCCTTTCCGGTGGTTTTGACGTGCGACGTGCCACGATAGATGACTATACCATCTTCTGCAACTGTCCCTCGGATGTCATTGACCTTTCCCAGATCGATCCTGCCTCTATCCCATAAGTTTAATATGACATTTTCTGTTTCTAAACCGCGCGCGTTGGTATAGCCTATTTCTCCGGATGCCTGAAGAAGAATTACTTCACCATATAATTCGATACGACCTAAAATGGCGATTGAACTAAATGAAGCCGTATTCAGGTTGGACACTACGACGGTTTCGTGTACCTCTTGTTGAACCTTTTCAAGATCCGGAGCACCAATTTTTATGACAATTCGCTGGCTTGGTTGTATCCATTCTTTCTGAGTCAACGTCAGCCTCCCGTGCTCTAGTTTCTGGTCTACTTTATCTAAGAGATTGTCATCAATGGTCATGGTCAATTCATTGGAAGGAGCTGAAGCATCGATTTGAACGTCTGCATAGAGATTGACCACCACAGATTCAATGGTTCCGTAAGCATAGGTTTCGGTAACAATGCGCTTATTCCCTTTCTTTTGAGCGAGCCCTAAAGCTGGAACTATTCCGATCAATAGGAAGACTAGTTTTTTCATAGGATGCGTTTTTTGTCAAGGTAACTATGAAGGGAGCAAGTTGGCCCGGTATGGTGACAAGGTTTGACAAGAAGAGACAATTACAGAAAATCGGTAATTCGTTAGCCAATCTCGAAAGAAGAATGGACCAGGCTGGCCAGATACTTTTATTGAACATGACTAATTTCTGAAATTCAGATCGGGATTTATGCGCGCTTAAAGAAACTATACAAAACTGAAACATATTGATTATATTCACGTTTGTATAACTCTATTAAAATTGAAATGGGCAATACGAGAGGAGTCAATATTGGAGAATTTGAAGAGCTGGTTTTACTAGTTGTGGGCATGCTCAACGACAATGCTTATGGCGTTGAAGTCAGAAATGCCATTATCCATGAAACGGGTCGAAAGGTCAATATCAGTGCCGTTCACGAAGTATTGAAACGACTAGAGAAAAAGGGATTACTACGAACCGAAATAGGAGGAGCCACAGAAGAACGTGGAGGTCGCCGCAAGAAGTTCTTTTTCCTTACTGCCGAAGGCAAAGCGGCCCTTGATCATTCCAGGGAGTTACGCAACAGTCTTTACGGTAGAATTCCTGAGATTAAGTTCAATTTCTCGCATTTATGAGGACTTCCCCTCCAAGGTGGGCCGATCGTTTTTTGCAATGGTTTTGTCACAAGGACCTGGTCGAATTTGTCCGTGGCGATCTTCATGAACTCTATGCTTTTAGAGTGGAAGAGGATGGAGAAACCAAGGCAAACTGGGCTTTCATCTGGGATGTCCTGCGATTTTGCCGACCGTCCAATTTTAGAAAAGTCAAAAACTCAAACGTCATGATGTTCAGCAATTACATGAAAGTAGGCTTCCGAAGCCTGAAAAGAAACTGGGGTAATTCCCTGATCAATATATCCGGATTGGCCCTGGCTGTCGGATGTTCTGTGACCACCTTCCTTTGTGCGGATTTCTTTCTCAACCTGAATTCTATTCACAAGAACAAGGACAACATTTATCAAGTCATCAGTCACATCGAAGAAAATAATGCCAAACAGCTTTATGGTCCCACGCCCATGATCATGGCTTCTCGATTGGAAGAGGACTTCCGACCGGTTGATCAGGTAGCTCGGGTACAGTACCTGCGTGGCAATGTAAAGTTTGGTAAGAATGTTTTTCGAGAACGTATACAATTTACAGACCCGAGCTTATTGGAGATGTTCGATTTTCCGATAGCCAAAGGTCATGGAGAAGTACTTGAGCCCAATGAAGTATTTTTAAGTGAGGCCATGGGAATCAAGTATTTCGGACAAATGGACCCGATAGGCCAGCGTATCGATATCAAGTTTGAAGAACAAGTGTTGTCATTTAATGTCGTGGGAGTGTTCGATGAAATGCCAGCTAACACTTCTTTCTGGCCTGAGATCCTTTTACATATGGATCATTTCTTTCGTTTAGAGTCCAGCAGAGACAATTGGATCGATGAAGCAAAAGCCACATTTGTGAGTTTGGAGCCTGAATCCGATCCTGAGGCAGCAAATTCTCTGTTCAGAAGCTATAGTGAAATACAAAATGAGGCCAATACGGCTGACCCTGTATTGGGATTTGAATTGATGTCGTTCGATGTGATGACCAGCAATAATAGTATTCAGGATAAAATTGTTTGGGGTAATGATAAGGGTGGAACCATTGCCATTGCAGCTGTGGGCTTTATGTTGATCTTTTTTGCCTGCCTTAATTACATCAATATTGCCATCTCTTCGGCCACCACACGATTGAAGGAAATAGGTGTGAGAAAAGTGATGGGAAGTTCGCGTGGTAGCATTGCCATTCAGTTTTTGGTAGAGAATTTTCTTACTTGCTCCATTGCGATGATCATTGGTGTGCTGGCAGCATATTTCTTGCTTTTGCCAGGCTTCAATCGGTTAACTCCTGTGGTGATCCCATTTTCATTCTCGTCGTTTAGCACGGCCCTGTATTACTTTATCGGAGTTTTCTTTTTCCTGGGATTACTTTCCGGGAGCTATCCGGCCTTTTACGTCTCTAAGTTTCAGACCCTCAAGATCTTCAAAGGGGAAAAATCTCTGGGAGGTAAGTCCTACTTCACAAGAGTCCTGTTGACCATTCAGTTCTTGTTGGCATTTATGACCATTTTATCCAGCTTCGTTTTCAGTGATAATGCGCGTTATGTTAAAGAACTGAGTTGGGGGTATGACCCTGAAGGTATACTTTCATTGCCCATTGGTGAAAAAGCTACGTTGGAGGCCATAAAAAGTGAGGCCTTGCGTAACTCACATATTGAAGCAGTTAGCACCTCTGCTGGACACATGGGAGTGAATAACAACGCAATCGCTTATGATTACCTGGGTAAACAATTTCGGGTCATTAGCTACGATGTAGAGCCAGGTTATTTGAAATTGATGAGCATGCCACTATTAGCGGGTCAGTACTTTACTAATTCAGGGGCAGATCGAAATTCTATAGTGGTCAATCATTTGTTTGTGGAGCAAATGGGATGGGAAGATCCCGTAGGTCAGCAAATTGAATTTGCCGGGAAGTCGAAGATGGTCATCGGAGTAGTTGCCAATGTGTATCATGCCTTCTTTTCTTCGGATGTCCAGCGTCCGATGGTATTCACAACTGGTGAAAGGGAACCGAATTTCCTGGTGGTTAAAGCGAACCCGGCCAATCTGGTGGGTGTGGATGAATACCTTGCGGAAAATTGGGCTGAAATTGCACCTTTTGATCCCTATGTGAGCTACTTTCAGGCAGATAGTTTTGATCGCTATTATGATAATGTAGATGCTAATATCTATTTCATGGCAATATTGGGAACACTGACAATCTTTCTTTCCTGTCTTGGATTGTACGGCCTGTTGGCTTTTCGTTTGCAAAACCAACTGAAAGAATACAGTATCAGAAAAGTGCTGGGAGCTTCGAAAAGCCATATTGTCAAGATCGCCAATAAAGAGTTTGTCTGGATCCTTGGGATCGCTTTTGTCATAGGTATCCCACTCGGAGGACTAGGCGTAGCGGGGTTCGTAGAGGCGGTATTTGCGTTATCTAAGCCGCTGGGGATCATACCTATTATTTTGGCCATTGTTATGATGTTGCTGACCATAGGCCTTACCGTATTTGTGCAGATCCGAAAAGTGATCCGAATCAATCCAGCCACTATCTTAAAGGGAGATTAAGCTTAAGTTGATTGGCCTGGCTTTAGGAAATAAGACCTGAAGCCAGGCTCATATTTTTTAAATCCCTAGTGTCATTAAGTCCTTGACTTTGTGATAGGTCAATGCCGCTTTGATGCACCCCTTCAACTCCATTTCAGGAATTTTTTGATTGATGTTAAAGATGATTGCGCGTTTTCCTTCGAATTGAAATTGCTGCTCAAAAACCAATCTGAATGTATCCACCAATCGACTGGTGCATTGAAAATACATTCCGTACTGATCGGGTGTTTTCGCTTTCCAATCCATTCGTAGTGTACTTCCATGCTTAGTCACAAAACTGGGTTCTCCCCATTTCAAGGTTTCATGCAAAATGGAAAGTCCTTCGGTTTCTTCGGCGGTTTCTCTGACTAATGTCCTCATGTATTGCATTTTGTCACGGACAAAGTCGGGATAATTGGTGAAAACTGTTTCAGCCTCAGGGTCAGTTTTTATGGTCAGTCTACTCATTGGGCTCTTCCTTTATACCCACGAAAAAGGCTACTTCGGCATCTGACGGATTCTGTGCTTTTTCACCAAAAACCTCGAAATCAGCAATAAATTCCCTGTTCAAACCCATTTCGAAGATTTTTGTCCAGTGGTTTACGATCAGTCCCTGGGTTAGATCTCCCTTGGCAGTAGTTTTCACATATGTTCCACCTTCGAAAGTTTTGCCAATCATTTGCTCCGGAATGCTATCTAAAGAGGTGACTTTACAACCCAGGATGGCCGTGTAAGGCTGAGTATGATCTTCCTCATAATCTGTATAAAGTGAGATGATCTCATGATCCATTTTATTTGGGATTTTATTCACCAGATCATCTGCGAGGAAAGTTTGCCATAGTGCGCCAATATCGTTGCTGGCTTTCCCGCCTTCGTTGGTTGTTCTTACGGCGATTCCGATCAGATTAAAAGGCTCAATGATTACAGTTTGCATCGTTCAAAAATTTAAGATTTGATGCAAAAGAGACTTAGCGCTGTGTCAAAGATATGTCAGGGGTGTCCGTATATTTTTCACGACATCTTTCAAGGTATTCCTGCAAGGTCATTTCATGAGGTTCAAAGTGCTGGTTGAGCGCGTGCAATTTCTGAATACAATCCAGTCGAAAGGCCCGGAAGTCGCTCCGTAAACGGCAAAAGGCGACAAGCACCCAATTGTCTTGGGTCGTATAAAGGGCAAAAGGCTCTATTTCTCGTTGAGAGGGTGTATTCTCTAATGACCAATAATCCATTTTTAATACCTGATGATTAGATATCGCAGATTGTAATTGAATGAGATAATTGCTCGTTTTTGTATTCTGTGCATTGTCGCGAACCTGAATTCGATTAGCCAATAGTTCACTTTTCTCTCGCTGAGAATACTTGAGGACCGATTTGATCTTGGTTACGACTGTTTCATAATGCCTGGTCAAAGAAGCATCCTTGTTTTTCTGGATGAGTTGTTCCGCAATGATCAACGCATTGGCCTCTTCCTCGGTGAACATGACCGGGGGAATTCGGAATCCTTCCATGATTGAATAGCCTTTTCCCGCTTCCGTAATAACGGGAATGCCCGATTGTTCGAGTGTTCGAATATCTCGATAAACCGTTCTTATGCTGATATCATGCTTTTTGGCAATATCAGTGGCTGTAACAATTCGTTTAGATTGTAATTGGGTGATGATTGCGGTCAATCTTGCCAGTCTTGGTTTTTCCTTTTCCATCCCCTGAGTTTACTTCATCTAAAGTATAGGATTCCAAAGCTGCTTGCAAGTCCTGACGTCTGCCCTGACATGATAGGCTATTTCGATTCATTATCTTGTGTACTTATGAAGTCCGTTTTTAAATATCTTCTTGTTGCCACCTTTTCCATTTTTGTTGGAAGTCAAATCACCGAAGGTGTCATTCTGGTTCCTTATTGGCAATCTCTTGCGGCAAATGAGTTTTATGCTTTCTATCAAACATTTGGACCTGCTATTGGCCGTTTTTATACCATACTTACGATTATCGCTGCGATCATTCCTTTAGCGCTCGCGATTTATTTCAGAAAGACCAAATCCAAATCTTTCACATTTGCACTCATATCTGGTATGCTTGCACTTCTATTTGTGGCTTCATTTTATATCTATTTTAAAGGGGCCAATGAATCATTTTTCCTGGCCAGCCTATCCGAAATGGATTTGAAAAATGAATTGATCAAATGGAGTTATTGGCATTGGGGCAGAATAGTAATAGAATGTGGGTCACTCGTATTTTTAATGCTGTCATTAACCGAATCAAAAAATGTTCTGCCCAGATAGTTGGGATCAACTGATAGCCTACTCAGACAAACCTGATTTTATACTTTGAATCGATATAGGCCAGCGCAAATAAAAGGATGGCTGAAATGATAAACGTGATCACATTCTGCACGAACGTATAATGATTCTTCCTGGAAATTCGAAACACTAAAAAGAACAGAAAAGCCACCACAATGGTGGAAATAGCATAAAGATTCAGGCCTAAATCCAGACTGATTCTCCCCTCATCGTTGGGTTGAAATCGGTTTGCCCAACCGGCGCCCAGCCTCATGATAAAAGGCAAAAACAGAAAAGGATATAGCAAGATATTTTTATGCTTCTGTAGAATAAGATAAAAGGCGATACCCTGCAGGATGGTAAAAATGGGTCCGGAAGCGCTGGTGATCATCCGCTGGGTTTTGGTGAGTTTAATGGTGGCATCTTTTACGGATGCTCCATTCAGCGTGAAGCCCGCATCGTAACCCAACAATTCGTAAGCAATCCAATGGCTCATTTCGTGAAAGAAGAAAGTGAGAAAGATTGCAATGATTAATACGCCTGTGTATTGTACTAATTTGATTAAGCTCATAGGATGATTTCGGAATCTAAAGTCAGGTTTCGGGATATAACAAATGAAAGTGAAGATATCCCCAATTTGGTGCTTAGGGGGTAGGTTGATTATTCCGCTGCCTCAAACTCAGCACAATCGATCCGCAACTCCGCAGGTGCCAGCGGTTGCTCCAGGAAGCTGCAAAAGTGACCACCGTCTTTGTTTTCGAGAAACCGACAGTTCTTGCACATTCGTTGCAGCGAGATCACGGATCTATCATTAAGGTGGCTGATGGTTTGAAGTAACCCATCCAGCATTTTATTTTTAATCTCCTGGGGAATTCCCTCCAGAGAATCCAGTAGCTGACTGGAAAAGTGTGAGGAGTGCTCACTTACGATTTTACCTTTTTTTGTTAATTGGATAGAATAACTGCGCGCGTCACCTGGGTCGGGATATTTTGCGATCAGCTCTTTCTTGAGCAGCATGCGAAGTGAGTCGGTTATGGTTGCCTTGGTCATATTGAATTCTGCCGCGAGGTAGCTCGGAGTGGTCGTATGATGGGGGTGGTGTAAGAGAAAGATCAGTAATTGTAATTGGGTAGGACTGAGTCCGGTCTTTTTCGTTTCTTCCCAAAGTAATACCCGAAATGCTTCAGAGATCCGCTCCAGAGCCACCACGATTTTGTGGTCGTTATTTTCCAGTTGTTTACTTACGTCAAAGGATGAATCCATGCATTGGGTTTGAATGGCCCAAGGTAAATGGTTTTGGGAAGTTAAGGTGTGTTGGGACCATGTTTTGTCATGCTGAGTATCATCGAAATGCGACAAATTCCGAACGCCATGCATTTATCAAAAAGCGCCCCGGATTAGACATTTCTACCAAATCCGGGGCTTGACCCTATTTTTTACCTACAGTATAAGGCAATGACAAATCACCTGAGGCTACAGAATAAACAGCGTAAACGCCAAGTAGAGGTTTTTGCTTGTTTTCAGTATTTACTTCCATATATGCGGCCACTGCATCGTAATTGAAATCCGTTTGCTGATTCATGCGAAAAGTGGGTACTACCACAGTGATTTTGTTGCCTTTAGTGATGATGTTGAAGCCCGGAGAATCCATGTACATGGGCATTCCAGGATTGGTAGGAGGGAGGGTTACCTTAGGATCATTCGCTTCGAATTGAATGACCGAAAGTCCTCCAGGTACCCGGTTGTCACCATTAAGGACCACCCAGTGTGCATGCCAGATGATCCCGTCATTGAGATAATCCTGGTCATAATTCTCATCCCATAAGGGTGTGTCATCAAAATCCGGGTGTGATGTCAAGGCCAGTGCAACGATACCTTCAACCGCCGAAAATCCAACATCTGTGGATTTCAAAGAGGTAGGGAAAACATATCCCAAAACAGGAGCACCATTCAGACTGCCTGCTTTCGAAGGTTTGGAAGCACCTGCCGTTCCCTTCACTTCAATGGAAAAAATCAATTGTTCCAATTCGGTATCGTATTTCACCCTTGCCTTGTTGATCTTAAGATCATTAGAATGGGCAAAAGTTGGGTCTTCATTTCCTCCTTGAGCAAATGTGATGATTGAACCCAATAGTGTAATTACTGTGATAAGTGTTTTCATGATAATAATTAGGAATCCTTACTAAATATAAACCCATAACGACTCTCTAAAATGAAAAGTTTCATTTTAATTAGGATTCCTAATTAATTGTTAAAATTATTCGGAAAAAATCACTTAAATCACCGAAAATCCCTCAACGAATGGATCATCATCGTCAAGGAAAATGGTATTGTATCCGGTAACCTCCGCCCATCCTTCTATGCTTGGGATGATTGCAGCGTAATCTCCGATTTTTGTGGTGTCCACTACTCTACCGGTGAATTTAGATCCGATGATACTTTCATGAATGAATGGTTCTCCGGCTTTTAGCTTGCCTTTCGCATGCCATTGAGCCATGCGCGCTGAAGTACCTGTTCCACAGGGAGAGCGGTCAATGGCCTTTTCACCATAGAAAACCGCATTTCTTGCCGTGCTGGTTTCGTCTAAGGTTTTACCGGTCCATAAAACATGACTTAACCCACCGATCTTAGGGTTATCAGGGTGTTGGAAAGTGTAACGTTCGTTCATCTCCTTTCGGATGGCCCGGCTCCACGGGATCAATTGCTGGGTAGTGTGGTGTTCGATCCCTTTGAAGTTTTCCTGAGGGTCGATGATCGCATAATAATTGCCTCCGTATGCTACATCTACCATCAAAGTTCCTAATTCAGGGCAATTCACTTCAAGTGTTTCGGCATGAAGGTAGGAGGGGACGTTGGTTAGCGTTACAGACTTTACCTTATTCCCCTCCTGAACATAGCTGACTTTTACCAGTCCTGCCGGGGTTTCCAGTCGAAGGCTCCCCGGGATTTTGGGAGTAACGAGGCCTTCTTCCAGGGCAATGGTGACGGTGCCTATGGTGCCATGGCCACACATGGGCAGACAGCCACTTGTTTCTATGAATAACACAGCTATATCGTTCTCAGCGTCGTTGGGTGGGTAGAGAATACTTCCTGACATCATATCATGTCCACGCGGTTCGAACATCAGACCCTTACGAATCCAGTCGTACTCTTCCAAAAAGTGGAGACGTTTTTCGAAGATGTTGTTACCGTTCAACAGTGGTCCACCACCGGAAACTACTCGGACAGGATTGCCACAAGTGTGGGCGTCGATACAGCTAAAAGTTTTTTTTGCCATTTATGGGTTTATCATTTTCATGACCAATTGCGCTGCCACAAGGTCTTCTAACGCATGGCCTACTGATTTAAACACGGTGATCTCATTTTCCGTTTGGCGACCGGCGACTTTGTTCTGACATAATCCAAAAAGGTCTCCTTGAAGATCTTCCATCGAAATAACTCCATTGGCCAATGGTATGGCCAGATCACCTGTTTCTTTAGGAGCCATTTCCAGGTTGTCTACGTAAACCCTGCTTCTGGTCAAAACTTCATCATCCGCTTCTCGCATGTCTGGTTTATAAGCCCCGATCAGATCAATATGTTGTCCAGGTTTCAACCACTTTCCATGAATCAGTGGTTTCTCACTAAGCGTAGCTACACTAATGATGTCCGCCTCTTCAATTCCCTCTGATAAGTTCGATATGCTTCTGACTGTGTCAAACTTTGCTGAATATTGATCGGCTAATTGTGCTGCTTTTTCTGTATTCCTGCCATAAATCGATAGGGCCTTGATAGGTCGAACAGATGCATGAGCTTCGATGAGATACGTAGCTAAGGATCCTGTTCCTACCAGCAGCAGATGCGCACTTTCTGTTCTTGATAAAAATGATGAAGCCAACGCTGAAGCCGCAGCAGTTCTCCAGTTCGTCAATGATTTGGCTTCCAGCAATGCTCGCGGTGAACCCGTAATCGCGTCCATCAGATAGTAGATGCCCTGAATACTAGGTAAGTCCATCTGATGGTTGTCCGGTGCCACAGTCACAACTTTCACTCCCGCATTTTCTCCGGACTTCACGGCAGGCATGAGCAACATCGTGTTGGAGGTCCCATCGGGATCATTGGAATAGTTGAAGTGCATCCGGGGCGGGACCAGATAGTCCTTGGTAAATCCAAGGCGTAACGCATCCACTAACGCTGGATAATTAAGCGATTGATGTAGCTCCTCTGCAGTAAGATAGGGTATGGCTTGACTCATGATTTTAGGGAACGACCCATTGACCATCGATTTTTCTCAAGATGTTCAGGACGTTCTCATTTTTGATCGCGTCCGGAAGCAAGTTATCTGGAAAATTCTGATAGCACAAAGGCCTGGCGAATCGCTTAATGGCAGATACACCCACGGACGTGAACCGGCTGTCGGTGGTAGCTGGAAAAGGTCCACCATGGTGCATCGCGTGACCGACTTCTACTCCGGTTGGCGCACCATTCCATAAGATACGACCGACGCGTTCCTGCAACACTTCGGAAACCTGCTGAGCCAAAACCATGTCGTCCTCATCAGCAATCAAGGTTCCGGTGAGCTGACCTTCGAGGCGCTTAATTACTGTCAACAAAGAAGTTTCATCAGAACACTCTACGAGAATACTCATCGGTCCGAATATCTCATGATGGAGAGTAGGGTTTTTAAGGAAATCATCACTGGTAACGACGGCCAAAGCAGCCTGGTTCTCCTTTTTTGTCAATTGCGAGACACCCGATTGTTCAAGAGCGGTGATTTTTCCCTTCTCGAAATTCTGTTGAATGCCGGACGTAAGCATGGTTGCCTCCGTGCCTTCATCAAGTTTGGAAGCCAGGGTATTTTTGAACGTGTCAAGTTCCGGAGATGCCAAACCAATGAGCAGGCCTGGATTTGTGCAAAACTGACCAACACCCAGGGTGATAGAACCTGCGTAGGTTATGGCGGCTCCTGTCGCATCCTTTTTTAGTTTTTCCGGGAGCAAAATTACCGGGTTGATACTTCCCATCTCTGCAAAGACCGGTATCGGCTCTTTTCTGTTTTGAGCCATCTTGTAGAGTGCCAAACCTCCTCGTCCTGACCCGGTAAAGGCGACACCTTTGATTCCCGGATGATTGATCAACTGTTCACCGGTTTTGAAACCGTCACCATTGAGTGAGCTGAATACACCGGCTGGCATTCCGGTTTTTTCTGCGGCTTTTTTGATGCATTGAGCCACCAGCTCATTGGTGCCCAGGTGTGCTTCATGTGCTTTGATGATCACAGGGCATCCTGCCGCGAGGGCTGATGCCGTGTCGCCACCTGCGGTGGAAAAAGCCAGTGGGAAATTGCTAGCCGTAAATACCAGAACAGGTCCGGTAGCTACCAACATTTTTCGCACATCGGGTTTGGGTAGTGGGGAGCGATCAGGATCTGCCGTGTCGATGGTCGCTTCTACCCACGACCCTTCCCTAACCACTTGTGCGAATAATCGGAGTTGTCCGCAGGTACGGCCACGTTCTCCCTGAAACCGACCGATAGGTAGGCCACTTTCGAGGGAAGCTCGTTCCAGCAATACATCTCCAATACTTTCAATTTCTTCTGCGATGGCTTCCAGGAACGAGGCTCGGGCCTCAGGGGAAGTTTTTGCATAAGTTTTGTGAGCCTCTACTGCCTGATTTACAGCCAGTTCTACTTCGTTGGAAGTCGCTGCGAAGAATGTTTCAGTCAATACCTCCTGCGTAGTGGCATTAACTGCTTTCATCTGGACGGTCCCTTCAGCGGAAGCCTGGAACCCTATGATGTTTTTTCCGGTGATCATGATCACAAATGTTTATATTCTGGAAGTGCAGGTCGGTTTTTAAGGGCGGTCCTGATGATGGTAAGGACACGTTCTCTTTCCTCTCCAATCAAAGGCAGCCTTGGCGCACGTACATGCTCTGATCC
Source organism: Cyclobacteriaceae bacterium (assembly GCA_965229785.1). GTDB lineage: Bacteria > Bacteroidota > Bacteroidia > Cytophagales > Cyclobacteriaceae > JAWPMT01. The sequence continues at coordinate 3,863,835 of CBDDJS010000001.1, read as the reverse complement.
TAATGCCACTTCTTGTTCTGCTAATTTGATGTATTGGACTAACTTAGGATGTATGTCCAGTTCTAATAATGGCATGAACCAGCGATAGATATCCAAAGCTTCCTGGATTCTTCCAGCTCCTACTAGCTTATGGATGGCCACTGTTTCAGCAGGAAAAGCACAAACCAATCCCGCTACCCAGCCTTTCGCACCCATCAGTATGCTTTCCATGGCTAAAGTGTCTACTCCGGACATGATCGAATATCGATCTCCAAACCGATTGATCATTCTGGTGATATTGGTGATGTCTCTTGTCGATTCTTTAACCGCATTGATGTTCTCGCAAGCGGCCAGTTCTTCAAACATGTCCAGCGTGATCAGGATCTTATAGTCTACAGGATTGTTGTAAACCATGATTGGGAGCGAAGTGCTTTGGGCAGTCGCCTTATAATAAGCTACGGTTTCACGATCGTCTGCTTTATATCTCATCGGGGGGAGCATCATCAATCCACTCGCGCCATGATCCTCGGCTTTTTGAGCGGTATCAATCGCCGCTTTCGTGGTTTGCTCCGCAATGTTCATTACAATAGGCACTTTGCCGCCTACATGTTCAGCAGCTACCGCTACCAGATGATATTTTTCGTCATTTTCCAGTGTAGAAGCTTCTCCTAACGTCCCTCCTAGGATAATTCCACTTACTCCTGCCTCAAGTTGCACGCTGAGATTATGACGGAAAAGGTCCAAATCCAATTCATCATTTGGAGTAAACTTGGTAGTAACAGCCGGGAATACACCGGACCAATTGAAATTTTGCATGAGATCGAGAAATAATACGATTTAGGAAGGCAAAGGAATATTGAATAACCGCATAAAAGTGTATGATATTAACTAATTAGTATTGTATTTATGCTTATTTGGTTATTAATTCACATTTTATGTCCATAAGTGCCTTACCCTTCAAAATCTCTAAGACCGGAGCTCCCACTATTTTGGTACAGGTAGATGAAGGTCCGTACTTTTATGACACCCTTCATAAACATGAAGAACATCAGGTAACCGCTATCACAGAAGGATCAGGGACTTTGATTTGCGGCGAGTACCTGGGGCGTTTCGAATCCGGAGACGTCTTTTTTTTTGGTGCCAATCAACCTCATGTATTAAAATGCGATGAGGAGTTTTATCGGGATGATGGTCACCGCACAGTTAGAATGGTTTCTATTTTTTTTCAAAACGATTCTCTGGGTACACGATTTTTGGATTTGACAGAATCTCGTGAATTGAAAAAATTTTTGAGCCGTGCAGGCTATGGTATCAAGTTCTCGTCGGAGGTCATTGAAACAGCCAGTTCTTTACTGGAGAAAAGCACGAAACAGCGGGAGTTATCATTGATTGTGACCTTTTTAGAATTGATGCAGGTTTTAATGAGTGACTCGAACCCTCAGTTTATGAGTCAGGCCATCTTGCCGGCCATGAATGATGACGAAGGCCAGCGTATGAATGCGGTGGTTCAGTACACCTTAAAACATTTTCGGTCTCCCATTGGGATCGATGAAATAGCCTCCGTAGCTAATATGGTACCAAATTCTTTTTGTCGATATTTCAAACTACGTACCCGGAAAACTTATTTGAATTATTTGAATGAAATTCGAATCGCTCATGCCTGCCAGTTGCTGCAAAAAGACAGACTTTCAGTAAGTCAGGTAGCGCACTTATCAGGTTTCAGGAACCTCGCCCATTTTAACCGATCGTTCAAGAAGGTGATGCATGTCACTCCTGGGAAATACGGACGTGAGTTGAGGTGACTGCCATTCAGGAAGAGTTTATTATTTTTAGCTTTCTACATCGCCCCACAATCTTGATTAGTTGCTTTCTTTGTGACATATACTTATGAGTGAAGACGAGATCATCATTATCAACGGGCCTAATTTGAACCTTCTGGGAAAACGAGAACCAGAAGTCTATGGCAGTACATTTTTTGCTGATTTTTTTGAAGAGCTGAAAACAAAGTATGCCGATGTGTCCATGGATTACTTCCAGTCCAACCACGAAGGAGAACTGATTTCAAAAATTCAGGAAGTGGGTTTTTCGAAGGTTGGGATCATTCTCAACCCAGCGGGGTATTCTCATACGTCAGTGGCTTTGGCTGATGCGGTTGCCGCGGTGGACGCACCGGTGGTAGAAGTGCATATTTCTAATATTTTTTCCAGAGAAGCGTTTAGAAAGCACAGTTTCATAAGCCCCGTAAGTGCGGGGGTGATTACAGGATTTGGATTGAAAGGGTATGAATTAGCCTTGAAATTCTTATTGGAGCGCCATGGCTAATGTGACTTTTTATCCCGGACCTAGCCGCGTGTATTCCAATGTGCCGGAATATATCTACGAGGCGCACAAGGACGGGATCATGACCATCAATCACCGCAGCGATGAGTTCATGTCACTCGCACAGAAAACGAAAAAAATACTGAGGGAGAAACTAGGTATCCCGGACGATTACCGGATCATCTTCCTTTCTTCCGCCACCGAATCGTGGGAAGTCATCGCTCAATCTTTAACACGATCTTCATCTCAACACTTCTACAATGGTGCTTTTGGTAAGAAATGGCATCAATATGCGGACGCCATTCTGGATCAATCCATCTCTACTTCCTTTGAGATCAATGAAGCACTACCGATCCATAAATTGTCACAGGATGCTGATTGTATTTGCCTGACACACTGCGAAACTTCCAATGGGACCTATATCTCATCCGTTTTACTGGCAGAGTTGAATAAACAACGAACCGAGGATCAGCTCATTGCTGTAGATGCGACCAGCAGCATGGCTGGGCTAGTCTTACCCTGGGAACATGCGGATTATTGGTATGCCTCGGTACAAAAGTGTTTTGGACTCCCGGCGGGATTAGGCATTGCTGTGATCTCTCCGGCAGCTGTCAGGAGGGTAGAGGAAATAGGTGAAAATGATCATTATAACAGTCTTACCCGAATACTGGAAAACGAAGCGAAAGACCAGACACATTTTACGCCGAATGTCCTGGGGGTGTATCTGCTCTATCGGACACAAGAGTATTCCAAAACCATTGATCTCGTTGAAGAGAAATTGCGAAAAAGATTTCATTATTGGACCGAATTCCTTGGAGATTTCCAGGACTTTAACTTTTTACCAGAGAATCCACTGGTTCGGTCACCAACGGTCATTGCCATTACTTCAGATCAAGCCGAAAAAGTCAAAAAACAAGCCAAGGAGGCGGGGATCACTTTGGGCAACGGATACGGAGAATGGAAAAGCGCTAGTTTTAGAATTGCCAATTTTCCTGCGATCAAGAAAAAGGAAATTGAGGCGCTGAGTAAGTTTTTACGCAAGAACTATCAATCCAAAAGAGATTTAAGGTCTTCTCTCGATGGAGACTGACGTATTGATCCAGCACTTGATATCTACTTCGTCATCTTCCTCATAGTTTTCATTGAATATGTCTTCAATGGATGGGAACTGTTCTTGTGAGGCGCTCATTTGTACCTCATTGCCGGCCTTTTTGTACATGATGTAAGCCGCTATAAAGACCGCTCGATCCAGTACCCTGGATTTTCCTCCTTTGCATTCTTCATAGCTTCCGAAATACAAATTACCGATCAGGTTATAAGGCTCAGATCGTTCAGGTTTTAAGGCACTGGCTTTATAGGCCGTAGACCGGGCATTTACTTTTTCTCCGGTTTTATAATAGGCATTGGCTTTGTTAAGAAGAGCATCGAATTTTTCTTCGTTATTCTCTGTCAGGTTCAATGCATTATCATAATACTCGTGCGCTTTAGCGTAATCACCGGCACTGGCATACTTATCCCCCAGTGCTTTTGCAAGGCTGAAAGATGGACTTTCCCCATACACCAATTCACCAGAAGAAGTGAAGTAAGGTTGATCTGTACATTTTGCCTTGAGTGAATACTTGAAGATCTTCTTCGCCGTATTGATGTCTTCGGGATTGGCTTCTAGACGAGGAACCAGATTGTTTTCGATAAAAGTACAGTTCAGAATACCTTCCAGAGAGGTCAGTAACGCATCTACTTTGTCCTGATCTTTTTTCACCTTGTCAGGCTTAGCGCCATTGGCGAGTTTATGCGCCAGGGCATCTGAAACCTGGCTATGGATCTCCAGGACCATTTCGCCGGTCATGTTTTCTGGTGCTCGCTCGTAGTAGAATTTGGCCAGGGTCATGTAGGGGATCAGATTGAATGTCGAAACGTCATTGCCATTCAATTCAAAATTCTTTTGATAGAGCTCCAGAAGCATGGGATACCGCGATGGGTTGCGATAGAATTGCTTGAAGGCATCGTAAGCTTTTCGATCAAGTACTTTGGCTTCATCACCGAAGTATTTGATTCGCTGATCGTACATCCACAACAACGAATCCTGAAGTCTTGTTTTTCGTTCTGCATCCGCCTCGTCTTTGAGAATAATACCCAAGGTCTTGGCACCATCGATATATATAGAAGCATTGAGCTCCGGATTGTTAGTGTAAAGCCACTGGAGGGTATTGAATGTGGCATTCTGATCGTCTAGTTGCGCCTGGATTTTGTAATAGGCTTGTTTCTCCTTGGCTTCGTCTCGTAGTGTCTCATCCTCCGGCCAATTCCAATCGGATTGTGCGCACAGGCTGAAAGCAACAACAGAAAAAATGATAAACAAAAAGGATCTCATAGCTGCAAGGATATGGTAAATAGATGTATACGTCTAGGTGCGGCTTCAATTTTCCGCAAAGTGAGTAAAGTTCTGGCTTTCATACCTTACGTAAGTCATTAGCTTTGTGTTAAGTAAAGTTGGCTCGAATGCTGAATTTTAAGGAGATTTTATCTGTAACACTTATTCTCTTCTCGGTGATTGATATCCTGGGAAACATTCCTGTAGTCGTAGATATGCGCCGTAGATGGGGCAAAATTGAATCCGGGAAAGCAACCCTGGTAGCAGGTATACTCATGGTATTGTTCCTGTTCCTTGGAGAGCAGATCCTTAATCTGTTTGGACTCGATATAGGTTCCTTTGCAATATCAGGTGCCTTGATCATGTTTATCATAGGAATGGAAATGGTGTTGGGATTGCAGATTTTCAAACCATCAACAGATGAAGGGACTTCTTCATCAATCGTTCCTCTGGCATTTCCTATCCTGGCCGGAGCAGGAACCATGACCACATTGATTTCACTCAGGGCCGAGTATCATGAATTCAACATAGTTGTAGGTATTGTGATCAATCTTATCCTTGTCTATGCCATGTTGAAATCTTCTGAATGGCTGGAAAAGAAAATCGGCCCGGCGGGTTTTAACGTTCTAAGAAAGGTATTTGGGATCATTTTACTTTCAATCGCTATTAAATTATTCAAAGCAAACTGGTTCATTTAAATGATAACGATCTGGACAGACGGAGCGGCTAAAGGAAACCCTGGCCCTGGAGGATTTGGTACCATTCTCGATTATAAAGGAAAGCGAAAAGAATTATCAGAAGGGTTCCGCATGACTACTAATAATCGCATGGAATTGCTTGCTGTGATTGTAGGTCTGGAGTCCATTAAAAAAGATGGCTGGACCGTGAAGATTGTTTCCGATTCTAAATATGTGGTAGATGCTGTAGAAAAAGGGTGGGTCAAGAACTGGGTGGCCAAAGACTTCAAAGGAAAAAAGAATCGGGACCTTTGGGAGCGCTTTTTGAAAGTATATTATCGTCATCGTGTGAGCTTCCAATGGGTAAAGGGGCATGCCGGACATCCGGAAAACGAACGTTGCGATCAATTGGCGGTGGAAGCTGCTGAACTTCAGGAATACCAACAAAGTGTGGATGCCGAGTTTGAGAAAACGAAATAGCCTTTTTCGTGATTGGCATGTTTTCGTAACTCGCGGGGTTTCAACCGGGAGTTAGCAGAATGGAAGATGTCGTTGGTCATAACACCAACAACGGCGAAGTATATAATCGTCATCGAATCCCCCTTTTTAAAGGGGGCAAGGGGGATTTTTGCCTTGGCCGAATACTATCACCTGAGGGTCTGGTTTCTTAGAAGATCAATTACCTGAAGGCGAAACAGATAGAAGGCCAGGTATGCACTGCAACCATGGTTGGAAAATGTAAAAGATTGTTTGCGTTGTAACTTTTATTTACAAACATGAGTATTATAATGCGTTAAACATTTACATTTATGAGGATTATCATAAAAAAGAAGAGATGAAAGGAAGTAATCTGGGTGAATTTGAGGAATTGATTTTATTGACGGTAGCGGCATTGGAACAAGAAGCTTATGCTGTGTCGGTGAAAGAAGAACTCGAGCGCAGAGCCCAAAGAGCTACCAATATAAGCGCGATACACTCCTCATTATATCGGTTAGAAGATAAGGGATTCCTTACTTCCGCGTTTGGAGGAGCTACTCAAAAAAGAGGAGGGAAAAGCAAGCGATATTTCCAGGTAACCAATGCAGGATATTCCGCTTTACAGCAATCTAAAGACCTGCGTCAGGACTATTGGAAGACCATACCCAGGTTAGCATTTTTCAAATTGTGATTCCGGTCATTTGAAATCCAATGAACATAAATATCGTCCGCCACAAATAGGTGAGAGACTACTAAAGTTCATTTATGATGATTCGCTAGTAGATGATATTCTGGGCGATCTGGATGAGATCTATCAGGATCGGGCGGAACTCAATGGCGCTCGCCAAGCGAAGATGCTCTACCTGAAAGATGCGGTATTGTCTTTCAGGAATTATGATTTAAGGAGAAAAAGAAAGGTCACTCAAAATAATTCAATTACCATGGTCAGTAATTATGTAAAAACCACGTTTAGAACGCTATCTAAAAACAGGATCTATTCCACGCTAAATATCATGGGACTGGCCCTGGGCCTGGCCGCATGTTTGTTCATTGTGCAGTATGTGGACTATGAATACAGCTACGATAAATTTCATTCCAATCACGAGAACATTTACCGTGTGAAGTATATGGTGTATAGGGGAGATGAATTGAACATCGATTGTGCGGCGGCTGTACCCCGCGTGGGTCCATTTATGAAGGAAAAGATGCCAGAAGTCGTGGACTTTGCAAGGGCATATCCTATGGAAAGTGTTTTCAAAAACAATAACATCCAGTACCGTGAACAACGCGTGCAAATAGCCGATCCTTCATTTCTAAGAATTTTTGATTACCCATTGCTGGCAGGTGAACTGGAAACCGCATTAAAGGAACCCAATCAGATCGTTATCACGGAATCTACTGCCAGAAAGTATTATGGTCGAACGGATGTTTTGGGAGAAACACTCGAGATGGTTTCCTGGCCCAGAGGAAACTTCGAGGTAGTGGGTGTGACAGCTGACGTACCTTCTAACTCACATTTGAAATACAATGTGCTCATTTCTTATGAGACACTGAATAACGAAACTCGAAATGATGATGGGTTGTCCTCCTCGGAGACAGCCTGGGGTTGGTACGATTTCAATACTTATGTGTCGTTGCAACCTGGAACTGATCCATTAGCATTTGATCGGAAGTTTGCTGATGTATTGTACGAAGAAAGGGGAGAGGATTTTGAGAAATATAACTTCCGGGCGGATTTTCCATTACAACCCATTACAGATATTCATCTGTATTCCAATTTGCTTCAGGAATCGGAGCCACAGGAACAGGGCGATGGAGATACTGTGTTTTTCCTTTCCATGATTGCCGTATTTATTCTGGTGATCGCCTGGATCAACTATGTAAATCTGTCTACGGCAAAATCTTTGGAGCGCGCTAAAGAAGTGGGCGTTCGGAAGTCGATGGGTGCTTATAAAAAGCAATTGGTCTATCAGTTTTTGGTCGAATCATTTGTGTTGAATCTGCTGGCTTTGGTCATCGCCATCATTTTGGTGGTATCATTGACTCCTTTGTTCAGTCAATTAGCTGATGCGCCTTTGAGCAGAGACTTTTTCCTTCGACCTTCCTTTTGGGGGATTGTTGGGACCATTTTAATTGTAGGATCAACCCTGTCCGGTTTGTACCCGGCATTCATTCTCTCTTCCTTCCGACCTATCCATGTGTTGAAAGGTAAATTGACTACCAATAAGTCGGGGATTATGCTGAGAAGGTCCTTGGTTATTTTTCAGTTTTCTGCTTCTATCACGCTTATTGCGGGCACCATTATCGTATACCAGCAGCTTGATCATATGAAAAACCTGGACCTGGGATTTGATATGACTGATACCCTGGTTATTCAGGGACCGGCACAACGCGATTCTACTTTTACTTCGAAGATGCAGGCCTTCCGAAGTACACTTACCAACAAACCCATCGTGAGTAAGGTTACAACGAGTTCCAATGTTCCGGGAGATGAAATATTTTGGACCCGGGGTATGCGAAAGCTGGAGGATACACCGGATAAGAACTTTACCGTTTACCTGGCCGGCGTGGATTATAGCTATTTTGATACCTACGATATCGAATTATTGGCAGGTAGAAATTATGACCGGTCGCTATCAACGGATACCGGAAGTTTGCTGATTAATCATGCTGCGATGAAGTCGTTGAATATACCTACGCCGGAAGAAGCCTTAGGGGTAAAAGTCCGAACGGGAGGGAATGAACGAACCATTATCGGAATAGTAGATAGCTACACGCAGCGGTCTTTGAAACACGATGTGAATCCAATCATATTCCCATTGATAGAGCAGAGTTCCAATTTTATCACGGTTAAGTTGAGTTCCGATCAATACCAGCAGGCGCTGGAAGAAGTGCAGGTCAGTTTTAATCAGTTTTTCCCTGGTGCCCCTTTTGATTCGTTTTTCCTCGATGAGTTTTATAACCGGCAGTATACCAATGAACACAACTTCAGCCGCACATTTACACTTTTTGCCTTGTTTGCCATCATCGTGGCCTGTTTAGGACTCTTTGGGCTTACTTCGTTCAGTACGTTGCAACGTACCAAAGAAATTGGCGTAAGAAAGGTACTTGGAGCGGGTGTTTCACAGATCGTGTTGATCCTGTCCAAAGAGTTTCTGATATTGCTGGGCATAGCAAACGTAATTTCCTGGCCGGTGATTTATCTGATCATGAATGGTTGGCTGGACAATTTCACCAGTCGGATCAGTATTGGGATCTCGGTTTTGTTGGTGTCGGCCTTGTTGGTGATGATCGTAGCAGTAGTCGCTGTGGGGTACAAAACACTGGCCACGGCAAGGACCAACCCGGTGAAAGCTTTGCGCTACGAGTGATCTGAACACTTGTAACCTGATTACTCAAGTAATCAGGTTACTATTGCAGGAAAATCCTGAAAGTAACCAGTGAATAATTACTCGGTTACTTCTGTCTAACAATGCCTAACACCTTCTTCCAGTTCAAGCAATTTCGCATAGAACAAGGCCGTAGTTCGATGAAAGTGACCACCGAAGGGTGCTTGCTTGGTGCGTTGGTGGCGTTGACAGGTGATGAAAAAACTATTTTGGATATAGGAACGGGTACGGGTTTGCTTTCATTGATGATCGCCCAGCGATCTCAATCGAATATCGAAGCGGTTGAATTGGCTAAAGAGGCAGCAGAACAGGCTTCGGAGAACTTCTGCAACAGCTCTTGGAAAGGTCGTCTGAAAGTTTGGGAGGGGAGCATTCAGGAATTTGCAAAAGCGGATAGAAAATATGATCTGATCATATCTAATCCGCCTTTTTTTAAAGGCCACCTGAAGTCAGGCAAAGCCAAAGACCAGGCCATTCACAACGATGAGTTGCCTTTAGAAGATCTCGCTGATTCTGTAGTGAATCTCATGAGTGGGCAGGGTAGTTTTTGGGTCATTTACCCTGCTTATGAGTTTGATCAGTTTGTAGCTATCGCAAAAGCGAAACAATTGAATTTGCAAAGTCAATTTGAGATCTATGATCGTCCGGGAAAACCCGTCTTTAGAAAAATTGGTGTATTTGGTTTTGAGGAAAACCTGGAAAGGGATTCTGAGACGATCTTTATTAAAGAAGCCGGTGGGATGTACAGTCCACGATTTCAGCAATTGATCCGAGATTACTATTTATAGTAACTTTATAATCCCAGGTCATTCATTCGTTTTTCCTCATACCGGCTGTCTTCGGCGGGATACCTCAGGTGTTCCTTGTATCTGCCAGAAGCTTTGGCCAGTGCCCAAATCAGGCTTTCTCCTGCATATTGAGGTGTTTGATCAAATATCGGATCCTGATAGGCTTCTTCTGCTGAAATAACTTTCCATCCGTTCGACTTGAACATCTTGATTAAATCATCCAAAAACAAGGCGGATGTCAGGTTGTGGTGAAGTAGAAGCGTGTGATTGATATGTCGGCCTGTCATTTCGTAAGACAACTTTTCATAATAATTGGCTCGTTCCAGGAGATGCTCCAGATAGAAGTCTCTGAAAGGGGCAGTCGAAGTATCCGGATTTTCCTTTAGACGCTTTCTAAGTCGGCTATCAATGTACCAGTCAGAAGCATCGACAGTGACGTATCCATTTTTGTAGCCTTGGTCTTTCAGAAATGATCGGATAGCCTGTACTTCCTCAGGCGTTTCACCTTCTTTCAGGTATGGGAACCGGAAAAGCTTAGTGTAATTTGTAAGTTGACTGATGAGTGTATCGGTGCCTATGAATTCTTCCCTGAATTCCTTAATGCCAATATTTACATTGTTGTAATTGGGATGAGAATATGTATGGTTCCCAATGAGATGCCCGGCATCATCCCAGCTTTTCAGCAGGTACTGACCTTTTTTGTCCACCTTATTGAATCCGGTTACGAAAAAAGCGGCCTTAATATCATGCTTGGCGAGTGCATTCAGGATCATTTGATTCCAGTCTTCGAACTTATATCCTGCTCGGTTATAGGTGATGCCGTCATCGAAGGTGAGGCTAATGGTAGGTTGACCATAAACCCATGATGCGATGAGCAAGGCAAGAATGGTTAAGTAGGTTTTCATGGTTGTTGCTTTGCTATGGTTTGTTTTTCAATATCGGTCCTTTCAAAGATAAGGTTTAAGTCAAGACAAGGAATGGTTTTGATTTTCTGATGAGGGAACTGCTTTTTGGAGTAGTGATTTCGCGTGAGGGATGGTAAGGGAGCCCGACGGGTTGTGTGTAGCACCAAAGCCCTGCACAGCCCGGCCCGAAGGGACACGCCCGTTTGACCAAAAACGATTACTCCATAAAGGCGCTACAATCATGCTAATGCCTGATTCCAGGGCATAAATCACCAGGTTAGCTGATTTACATCAGTATTTGAGTTTGCTGTAAAAAACAACTTTGGTGTAGAAAATGATCAGGATGTCTAACATCCTCTAAACGAATAGACGTCATGAAAAAAATATTAGTACCCACGGACTTTTCGAAGGAAGCGACTTATGCACTGGCGCTTGCTGCAGAAATAGCTGAAAAAATAAAAGCAGAATTGCATTTGCTGCATGTGATGGAGATTCCTTACGGATCTTATAGCGTAATGGGTGAATTTATCCCTTCTTCTTCTTTCGAAAATGTGTTTCAGGTGCAGTTGATCAAACAAACCAAGCGAGAACTGGACGAGCAGGTCGATGGATTGGTAAATCGGGGCATCGCTGCCGCTTCTCACTTTGTATTTGGCAATACGTTTTCGCATATCCATAAAATCGTAACGGCACAAGATATGGATATGATCGTGATGGGTTCTAAAGGAGCCTCCGGGTTGTCTGAGTTCTTCATTGGTTCTAATACCGAAAAGGTGATCAGACACGCTACTTGTCCGGTGCTGACAGTGAAGAGTGAAACGCATTTGGAGGACATTAAGTCATTTGTATATGCGACGGATTGTACAGAAGAACAGGATCAGGTCGTGCCCCACATCAAGACGTTACAGGAGTTGCTGAACTTCCAATTGTACCTCGTGAGAGTGATCACTCCTTACAACTTTCTGGTGAAGAGTAGTGCGATGGAGCAATTGAATGCTTTCGCAGAGAAACATCAATTCGGGAACTTCATTCTGAGCACGATAGAGGCTGAATTTGCGGAGGAAGGGATTCTGGCTTTTGCCGAACACAATAAGATAGATATGGCGGCGATGGGGACACACGGAAGGACCGGATTGGCGCACTTATTCGGAGGCAGTGTCTCTGAATCTGTAGCTAATCATGCCAATATTCCCATTTGGACATTGAAGATGCAGGAACGACTAGAGGAAGCTGTGGTATAGCAGTGAAATACTTCAGGTAGTTGGTTGGACCCCCACAGGAAAACTGTGGGGGTTTTTTGTGATAGAATGATTAAATTCAAATAACCAAAAAATCACAAGTATCGTGGGCAGAATACACTTGTTTGAGTTTGAAGATCAGTCATGGTTCCCGGGGGTAATCCGGAATTTCGGAACTGATTTTTTGCAATACCTGGCCAATAGAACAAATATGTTCGAACCGATCATTTCTAAACTGGAACAAGGGTTGAAGTGTTCGGAAGGTCAACGGATAATTGACCTCTGCTCGGGTGGCGGAGGTGGATTGCTAAGCCTGAATAGATCGTTGCAAAAAGAAAATCATGAAGTGACGATAACTCTGACTGACCTGTATCCGAATATCGATGCATTCGAAACCACACAAAATCAAGCTGACAATTTTGCTTATGTCGAGGATGCCGTAGATGCCAGACATGTACCCGCTGAATTAAAAGGACTCAGGACCATGTTCCTTTCTTTTCATCACTTTAAACCATCAGATGCCCGGCAGATCTTGCAAAATGCCGTAGACAGTAACCAGCCTATAGGTGTTTTTGAAGCGCAGGAACGCAGTGTGCCAAGCGTGATTGCCATGCTTTTTTCTCCTGTTACTTTGTTGCTGACCACTCCTTTTATCAGACCTTTCAGATTTTCAAGGATTTTGTTTTCTTATCTGATACCAATCGTTCCTTTGTTTGTGCTTTGGGATGGGGTAGTTTCCGCTCTACGAACTTATTCGGTAAAGGAGATGGAAGAACTGGTACAAAGCCTTGAAAGTAGTGACCGTTTTAATTGGGAATCGGGTCGTATCAAATCCGGCCCCGGAGCCATTTTGTATTTGCTGGGCACTCCAAAGCAATCATGATTCTTCCGTTTTCGAATCGTAAGCATTTCATATAACCGACGCTGATTTCCTTCATGTTTAGGCAGATTTTGTCTTTCAATCGATAGGACATAACCCTCTTATCCCTTACTGCGTATTGTTTATAAGTAATGGTTTTGCTATGTCAGTAAAGGTGATTTACCATCAAGGGAAGGAAATAGTCTTTGTAGATTACACACATTGCAAACTTCCAGAGGAAACGCTGGAAGTACTGGAACAATCGGAATCCTTTTTATTGTCATACCGAAGTGGTGCGTTGATTTTAGTGGATGTGACAGGTGCTCCCGGCAGTACCGAATACATGGCCCGCGCGAAGGCTGTAAGCCAAAAAGTGAATCACAAAGTGAATAAACGAGCCATAGTTGGCATCACTGGGCTCAAAAAGATCATGTTTCAGGGCTATTCGAGGATCGTGAATGGAAACAATCGTGCCTTTAACAATCGTGAAGAAGCTATGGCTTTTTTGGTATCAGCTTGATTTTTTGTTAGGTATGAGTTGAACCGGAATATTTGCGTTTTCAACAATAACCCGTGCATTTTTGCCCATTTCCATATTCATCCCACCATTTCCGTTGACACCCATGACCACTACGTCATAAGTAGCTTCTCTTAGATGATTGAGAATCTCTGTGGTGACCATACCGGACTTGGTAATTCCGGAGACCAGATCTTCCATATCGTTTGTGTTTAGGCTTACGGTGAGTTCGGTGAGTTTCTGACTCATATGGGCAGCCTGTCTTGCCTGGCTTCCGTTTTTCCCTGGGACCACATGAAATAGTGTCATTTTGGCCTTATGCTGACGGCAAAGCTTTAGTGCATAACGGATGGCTTCCCATGAAGCAGGTGAAAAATCCGTCGGTACTAAGATGTTCTTGATTTGTTGCAACGTAGAGGACATAAAAAAATCATTGCAATATTCAGCGAAATTAAGAAGTAGCTACTGAGATTCATTTGCAGACGAACTGATTTTTGTCATGTCGTCACTAAATTGGGCGCAAGACCTTTGTCAGCATACGATGGACCAACAAGTTTCTACGTACGACTTTAATTTGATTCAAAGTGTATTTACATCAGCCTCGGAGGGGATTCTGATTGTAGATCGTAGGGGCCATATCGTAATGGCCAATAAAAGTGCGGAATATCTCTTTGGGTATGAGCCTGATGAATTGATGGATCAAACTATGGAAATCCTGGTTCCTACTCGTTACAGGGATCATCATCCACATCACCGTGCGAGTTATTCCAAGGCGCCCAGGTCCAGGAAAATGGCTTCAGGTCTTGACCTAACGGCCTTGCGGAAAGATGGATCGGAATTACCGGTGGAGATCAGTTTAAGTTCTTTTTCTTCGGAGGGTGAGATGTTTACAGTGGCTTTCATTGTGGATGTGACGTTGCGCAAACAGCAAGAACAGAAGCTAAAAGAAAGCGAGGCTCGCCTGAAAGAATATTCTGAGAAACTTGAGCAAAAAGTCAAAGAACGAACTCAGGAACTGGAGTTCCTCAATCTTGGACTGCAAAGCCAGGTACAGGAGCGAAAACTGGCTGAGGCCACGCTGGTCGAAGCACAAAAACTATATACGGCCATAGCTGAGAATTTCCCCAATGGATTGATATCGGTGTTGGACATGGACTTTCAATTCCTGTTCGTGAACGGGTCGGAACTTCATCGCCGTGGATGGGATAAGGTTGAACTGATCGGCAAAAAGTACCTTGACTTCATCAATGAACAGGAGATCAGTTTGCCTTTTCTAAACCAGGTTGCAGCGGGAGAAGAGTTGTCTAAAGAAGTGCCCATCGGAGATCAGACTTATCAACTCCACGGTGTGCCGCTTCGCGATGAGGAAGACGAGATATTTCAGTTACTGATTGTTGAAGAAAACATTACCGCACAGAAGAAAGCGCAGGAAGAAGTGAAACAGAACCTCGCTAAGGAGAAGGAGCTCAATGAGTTGAAGTCACGGTTTGTGTCGATGGCTAGCCATGAATTTCGGACGCCTCTGAGTACCATTTTGTCTTCGGTTTCGTTGATTGGAAAATATCCGGATGACGCCCGTGACAAGCGAGAAAAACACATCAACCGGATCAAATCCGCAATATCTAATCTGAC
Organism: Cyclobacteriaceae bacterium; assembly: GCA_965229785.1. Classification (GTDB taxonomy): domain Bacteria; phylum Bacteroidota; class Bacteroidia; order Cytophagales; family Cyclobacteriaceae; genus JAWPMT01. The sequence continues at coordinate 3,848,684 of CBDDJS010000001.1, read as the reverse complement.
GAATATTCTCAACGATTTTCTATCCATCGGCAAGTTGGAAGAGGGGAAAATAGAGCCTGTTTACGAGCAGGTGGATATGACAGCTTTAGTGAATGAGACGCGTGAAGAAATCGAATCTTCCCTGAAAAATGGCCAGCAACTAGTGTGTGAGTGTAAAAACGGGATTGCGATATTTTCTGACCCGAGATTACTTAAAAACATATTCCTGAACCTCCTTTCAAACGCCTCTAAATATTCTGAAGCAGATCAACAGATAATGGTTGCCTGCCATGAAAAAGAGGAACATCTCGATATTACGATACAGGATTTTGGAAACGGGATTCCTACGGAAGAACAACCGAATATCTTTTCGAGGTTTTATCGAGCCGGGAACGTTACCAATATTCAGGGAACTGGCCTGGGATTGTACATTGTGAAAAATTATGTGGGAATGATCGGCGGAGAGATTTCCTTTAAAAGTGAAGAAAATAAGGGCACGACGTTTTTTCTAAAACTACCGAAAAATGCAAAAGATACTAGTCATTGAAGACAACCTGGACGTCAGGGAGAACATCGTTGAGATCCTGGAACTCTCCAACTATCAGGTGGTAGAAGCGCCTAATGGTAAGGAAGGTGTGAAGGCAGCCAAAAGTGAATTGCCAGATCTGATCCTGTGTGATATCATGATGCCGGAGATGGATGGCTATGAAGTACTGTATATGCTGGGTAAAGATGCTAATACCTCTACAATCCCATTCATATTCCTGACTGCCAAATCAGAGAAGAGTGATTTCAGGCAGGGGATGAGCCTTGGAGCCGATGATTACCTTACCAAGCCTTTCGATGATATGGAATTGTTAAAAGCCATTGAAGGACGCCTGGATAAATATGATAAGCTCAAAGCATCTACTGATGGGAAAGCGCCAGAAGACTTTCTTTCAGGGCTTTCCGGAGTAAAAACATTAGAAGATGCTGCTGCGCAAGACCGGCGTTATGGCAAGCAAGACATCATTTTCCGCGACGGAGATTTTCCTCATTATTTATTCTACATTGTCAGCGGTAAAGTGAAGACTTACAAAATCAGTGAAGAAGGCAAAGAGTTTATCCTCTCGGTGTTGGGTCCTGGAGAATACTTTGGATACCGGGCCTTACTATTGGATTCCAATCACACGGAATTTGCGGCATGTCTGGAAGATGTGGAATTGAAGCTTATCTCCAGAGATTCTTTTCATCAATTGATTTTTGCGGATAAGTATATCTCAGCACGTTTTGTGAAACAGCTTGCCAATGAAGTCAGCGACATGGAAACGGAACTGTTGCATCTGGCCTATGATACTGTTCGGAAAAGGGTAGTTGATAAACTATTGATGTTGGCAGATACCTACGAAGGAGAAGAGTATTTTAAAGTCGTCAGAAATGACCTGGCCGGATTGGTGGGGACCGCTTCGGAATCCGTGATCAGAATTCTCTCCGAATTCAAGAAAGAGGGAGTGATCGATATTAAGAGTCACGGTATAAAGATCCTGGATCGAAAGAAATTGGAAGCCGTGAAATGGTAGTAGGCTACTCTTTCTTTTTGAAGCGATAAACCAGATTTATATTGACATCTTGTTGCGAAAACCCTACACCAAACGTCGTAAATGAGTTTTCGTTATCACTATCGAATTGGAGGTTTAGACGGGAAACGATTTGCCCCTGAAGTGAAACATAGAAATTTTCGCTAGCCTGATACAAAAAGCCCAACCGATACCCCAAACTTGGAGATAAAGTGGTTACGGTTTCATCATCCAGTACGATGACACTAACGTTCATACCTGGGGACCATCCACGGATGAACTGAACTTTCTCACCGATGCTTTTTCGTTTCTCGAAAGTAACGGCCAGTCCGCCGGAAAAATTGGATAACGTATTGTCGCTTCCGGATATAAAGCCAAAGTTGGTTGCCAGTAAATCATAGCTGAGGTAGCGGTTTTCAGCCTTTTGGATTTTGTAGACAAAAGCCATATTGAAATTATCGCCGAGTGAAAGGCCGACTTCTCTAAAATCGTTTTGAGCAAAAAGTGAAGTCGAAAAAATGAAGAAAGTTGTAATGAAAAGGAATTTTGGTTTGGTCATTCTAGGAGCTATTATCACTCCCTAATAAGCAAAAGCCATACCAACTACTGCAATTAGAAAAAAAGAAGGACCTTTTAGAGGAGACCCCTCTTTTTCGTTTGACCAAGCTATGCAAATGAAATTCTTCATTTGAAGAGGGAAATTGCCCTAAACATAAGTTTGGATCAAGGAAACGTGGGTAAACGCTCCTTTGACCTGGGTAAACGACCTTTCCGGTGAGGCTAAGAGTTGGCCAGATTACCAGTGAGGTAACCCATGAAGCAAAGTCCGATGCCGCAAATGAGACTCAGGATGATGTAGGAGAAGAATAGCGTCCAGTCGCCACTTTGCAATAACCTGAGGTTTTCTAAAGCGAAAGTGGAAAAGGTGGTAAATCCGCCACAAAAACCTGTTACCAGTAAGAGCATCATTACTTCTTGACTCTTGAGTGCGGATGAGATAAGTAAACCAATGAGAAAAGCCCCGGAAAGATTGACACAAAAGGTGCCCCAGGGAAAACCTGAACTTGCTTTTGAGGCAATCATCAGACCGATTTTATACCGTAGTATGCTACCCGCAAATCCACCTATTCCAACCAGAAGTAAGTCTTTCATAAAAGGCCGTTTTGGTGCTTTTCGATGTAAGTCCGGGAGAAATGAGTAAGGTCAGGAAAGAATGAGTCGAAATGTTCCTGAAAATGGTCATAATGTTGCTCCAGGTCATGAACCGCTTCGTCCATTTTTGACTGGAAAGTCGTCCTGCGAGACATACCCACCAGGGCCCGGTCGATTCCTTCAATAGATCGGTAATGATACAACCAGTTGTCCGCCTTCATGTAGTGCAATACCCTGGAAGCTGTTTTTGGGATTTTGTCCAGGTAGCGTTCTGCCAGGCGATAAAACTGATGTGTGAAATCGCGAAGTGGTAACGCGTGTCTTTTGCTCCAGCTGGAGGCCAGAAAGTGATCATAGAAAATATCCACAATAACAGGAGCGTAATGGCGGTACTTTTCTCTGAGCAAAGATTTACTTTGATGTACCACCTTATGCGTATCTGTGTATCGGTCGATTTCTCGATGCAATTTGATGCCCATGGCCATGGCTGCAGGGTAGGCATTAAGGTCACTTCCTTTCACGAAATCACCGATGAAATTACCCATGATCACCTCTTCGGACTGGCCAGATAAGTAGATATGTGCAAGGAAGTTCAATTCAATATTCGTATAGTTCTATACTGTAAACACTCTTTACCGCTAATCCCTGTAAGTTTAGAAAATTTAGGCTTAAACAATTACTTTTAACGCTCAAAATGCCGCAGAAGGGAATATGTCGTCGATAGATCAACTACATGTGTTGGTTCAACTTGCCAAAGTTGATGGGGTTGTTGTTCAGGATGAAATAGATCTGATCAAACAGATAGGAGAGGCTCATGGTCTGAGTTCGGAAGAAATCAGTGCTTGCTTTGATGATCCTGATAGTGAGATCAGTGACCTGTCGGATATGAGCAATGACGAGAAATATGAATACATCTACAATCTGGTCCAACTGATGAAAATAGATGGCCGCTTGTACAAGGAAGAAATCAATTTTTGTTCCAGATTGGCGGGAAAATTAGGCTATGACGAAGCAGTTTTACTGGAATTGATGGTAAAGGTGTATAGTGATCCGGACATTACTACGGACAAGGAAAGTCTCAAATCAACCATCCAAAAATTCCTGAAGCACTAGCTTGAAGCACTAATGAAATTTCGAAGCGAAAGTTCAAAGCGGGATAATATCCGGTACTTAGGATTGTTCTGGCACGGAGGCATAATGAATTCTGTCGAGTGCCAAAATGTTCATAAATGCTTTAGATTGAACTGATTTGGGCTTGCAGTAGAACGTTTATGAATTACTCAGACTGAATGGATTTTACGGAGCATTTTGCTCACCTCAACGATCTCCTGAAAAAAGAGCGAATCGCTGATCGGGAACAGTACGAACAAAAAATACGGAATAGGTCAATTACCGATAGACGCAAAGATGGTGCAACCTGGTATCCTGTTTCTGTTACACAATCGCGATTGGGTACCGGTGAGCGTTGGATTATATCTGTAGAAAGAACGCAGGAGGTCGGAAGAAGACATCTTTTTCAGGTAGGTGCCTCAGTGAGCTTGTTTCTCGCTGAAGAAAAGGTAACACGCTCGGCCAATGGTGTGGTAAGTAGACTAGGAGAAAACACCATGACCATTGTCCTCAATCGCGATGATCCCCCAGATTGGCTGGATGATGGAAAACTAGGGGTAGACTTACTTTTTGATGAGTCGACCTATGATGAAATGGCCAAAACCCTAAGGCGATTGATCAAATTGGAAAAAGGCCGGACTCGTGAGCTTATTCCCTTTTTACTTGGCCAGAAAGAGCCCACCTATCGGAAGGTTAAACCACATCAGGGAGTGGGGCTGAATGATTCTCAAAACGATGCTGTAACCCGGGTCATTGGAACCAATGAGATCGCCACGATCCATGGACCTCCGGGCACGGGGAAGACGACAACACTGGTGGAGGCCATTTGTGCGGTTCTTCAAACTGAAAATCAGGTATTGGTTTGCGCTCCCAGCAACGCGGCGGTTGACTTGTTGGTTGAACGCTTGCATCAGCAACAAGTCAGTGTGCTTCGATTGGGACATCCTGGCAGGGTAGATGAGGAAGTGTTAAGCCATAGTCTGGATGTCCAGCTCTCACAGCATCCGGATGCCAAAATGCTGAAAGACCTTCGCAAGAAATCAGAAGAGTACAAAAAGCTTGGCTTCAAGTACAAGCGAAAGTTTGGAAAAGAAGAGCGTGCGCAACGTCAGTTGTTGTTGGACGAAGCCCGTAAGTTTAAGGACGATGCAATCCAGCTGGAAGATCACATGATCTACCAATTGCTGCAGGATGCGCAGGTAGTGGCATGTACCCTCATCGGAGCGAACTCTGATTACCTAAGGAATAGGAGTTTTTCTACTTTGTTCGTGGATGAATGTTCACAGGCATTGGAGCCTGCCAATTGGGTGCCGATCCTCAAAGCTGATCGGGTGATCATGGCAGGAGATCACCAGCAATTGGCTCCGACGGTAAAATCAAAAGAGGCGGCCAGAGATGGCCTGGAACAGACAATATTTGGTCGGTGCATCAAAGTATATGGCTCTACTGCTATGCTAAAGGTCCAATACCGCATGCAACCTGAAATTCTGGAATTTTCCAATCAAAAATTCTATGCCGGCGAGATGGAAACGGGAGAAAATGTCTTCAATCGTCGACAGGTTTTCAACAAAACGATGACCTTCATTGATACCGCTGGTTGCGGATTTGACGAAGAAATAAACCCGGAAACGCTCAGCACTTTCAATAAAGAACAAGGCCATTTTTCTTTGAAACTCATTGATTTGTTGTTGGAACAAAACCCGGATGCTGGTAATATGTCTCTGGGCATTATCGCACCATATCGCGCACATCTTGAAGTGCTTAGGCAAGGAATTGTTCACTACCCCTGGTTTGAGGAACGTCAAAAGCAGATTACCATTCAGTCTGTGGATGGATTTCAAGGACAGGAACGAGACATCATCCTCATTGATCTGGTACGCAGCAATGCCAATGGTGAAGTGGGTTTTTTATCGGAGATCCGTAGGACCAATGTAGCCATGACACGTGCCCGTTTCCGCTTAATCATCGTGGGTGATTCCGCTACGCTTTCTAACCATAAATTCTACGATGAGTTGATCGGGTTTTGTCAGGAAAAAGGAGCTTACGAAAGTGCCTTTGAGTATTTGTATTGATAAAAAGCCATCAATTAAGTTCAGGGAAATTTAAGGTGATATGTGATTGTTAAGGGTTAAGTAAAAGATTTGACTATGGAAATCGCTAATTTAACCTTGCGAAAAACTAAGTAGGATGGACAATGTGGAAATAAGACAGAGGATTCATGAGTACGTTGATCAGGCGGATGACCGGTTCTTAACTTTAGTCCATGGAATGATAGAGGCAGATGCAAATCGGGATTGGTGGGATAACCTACATCCGAACTTACAGGCCTCCATCGACCGTGCAATAGAACAATCTAAACAAGGAAGAGGCCGCACTCATCAAGATGTGATGGATGAAGTAAAGGAGAAATATCTAAAGTGAAATATGCTGTTAAGTGGTTGCCTGAAGCTGAGCATACCTTTGGAAGGATAATTGATTACCTAAACCAAATTGGTCAATAAAAGAGATTGAAACATTTATTTATCGTACAAATGAAGTGGTCGAGTTTATCGCCACAAGGCCAAAACAATATGTTTATTCTCAAAAGAAAGATGCTTATCGAGCTGTAATTACCAAACATATTAGTTTGTATTATAGAATAAACGGGCGAGAGATTGAATTATTGATTTTTTGGGATACCCGACAAAACCCTTCTTCGTTAGAAATCTAGCTTTTCAGACTATTGCCTATTTGTATTGTATTGAAAGTAGGTAAAGAATCATGACAATATGATTCAAAATCATTCGCTTTATACCTGGCATTATCCCTGCGCATAAAATCCAGGTTTTTTAGTATCTGGTTATTGTTATCAGAGAATCATGGGATTACATAATGAGAGATCTCCAAATATTTTTGAGAAGCCACTTTCTCTTTCTTATCGGCTTTCAATTCTTTGATCAGACCACCACAGCTTACCACCTGTTCCGGTAGTTTATTTCGCCCTCTCCCGTGAGCCACAAAAAACGTTTCATCAGATGCCTGATCCCTTAACTCGTAGACATCATATTGATCCATGATGGGGATCATCATAAAGGTGGTGACGCTTCCTGTGGTCATCGGGATCATGATGAATCCCGAAAACTTCGTTTTTGAATCCACGCGTTTTGGAATTCCGGTAATGATGGCAGGAGCAGGGACTGTGGCATGTGCGATGGCTTCTGTCGGCGTGAATCGTGTGGGACAATGCTTATCGTACTTATGCTTCAGATCCGTGGAAAGGTGCGAAATCACTCGTTGCTTTTCGGTGGAGGATAAATGGCTTATGGACAATTCCAGATAAGTGATAATTTTCTGAGTGTCAGTAATTACGCCTGCTGCTTTGGCTAATTCTGCATGGGTGATTTCACCGTCATTGGCCCTTGACGCCAAATTATAAAATCGACCGCCATTATCTAAAGCCGCGATGGCGCCTTGTGTTGTTTTGTAAGGGATAACTTTTTTCATGTGTGTATAATTGATTTCAAAGGCTACCGCCCGGCGGTCCGATCGTCCTCCGTTAGTATGAGATCGACTTATGCTCATTCCATGTAAACACTTTAAATGTATACTTTTAGTAAATAGGTGCATTCATCCGAGATAGATAGCATTCAATTCACTTGCGATCTTTTTTGTTTGAATTTTGAATCATTGATGGGTGCGGCACTTGTTTACCTATTAAAAATCGATCTATTAGGAATGCCAATAACTGTTGGTCTTTTTCATCACTTTCAATTCGGTATTGATCATTATCCCTGTTGGCGATGAATTGATCAATCTTAGCACCGTCTGATGTTTTTATGAGAGACGCTATGAAAATACAGTGACCTGTCCAACTTCGATGAAAATACAGGTTGTTATTTTCAAAAAAGATGAACCATTTATCTTCCATTTGATGGGGTATAAGTCCTCTTTTCAATCGGACAAACTCCTCATCATTGAAAAACTTCTGAAAACCGATAACTGCTTGTTCAATAGGCATATCCAGTGTTTTCCAGTCTGACTTCCTAGCAGTTTTAAGATCAATACTCATAACAGGTAAGACTCTTTCGGGTACAGAACTTTCTTTTCTGCCAATGATACGAAATCCATGCCTTTGATAGAAAAGTCGAGCATTTGGATCTGCATCCAAAACGATTTTCTCCAATCCCATTTCTTCGGCTTTTTTAAGAAAGTGATGGATGAGCAACCTTCCGAGACCTTGCCCTATGAAATCGGGATCTACGAAGAGATTGTCTAGTTCAGCTTTTGTCCTTGAGAGCACTTCAAATGAATAGTAGCCACGTATGACTTGGTCATCGATCAGTACGAAAGCATGATGCTTAGACAGGTAGTCTGTGGTAATGGTCAATTCCTCACGCCAGGATTCCATTAGATCACTGGAGTATCCCCAATGTGCTTTGGATCGCATGGTCAACCTGGTAAGCGCATCGGCATTTTGTTGGGTTGCTTCGATAATTAACATGATGTCAGTTAAAAACCACGATTTGTCAGATCGTTAGCGAATCATGTTCCTAAAGCTAGGAGTTTTAGCCATATCAAGACAAATATTTGGGGAAATGACGATGCAACTTAGATGAGATCAGTTGAGGTTGTTCAACATCGTTCGGCCGAAGATCTCTTTATGATCGGTGGTGTAAGCCACTTTCACCCACGCTTCTTTTTCGTGATCCCAGGTCTTTACCACTTTGGCAGGATTACCCACTGCTATTGAATATGGTGGGATATCGTGGGTCACTACAGAATTTGCCCCAACGCGTGCGTATTTCCCGATAGTCAGTGGTGTTCCATCCTTCTTGCCCATGATCACCGTTCCCGTACCGATAAAGGCATCTTCCTCCAGAATAACTGGAGCTGCGGAACAAGGTTGGTGGTGATGAGGAGTCCTCGGGTCGATACCGTGATGCATGCCCAATATGCGTACGTATTGTGAAAGTCCCACGTGTTTTTCCATTTTAACAGGTCCGATGATTACGCATCCAACACCAGTGTGTACTTCCTCTCCCAATTCTACATCTCCCATACCATTGTTGATCACCACGTTTTTCTCAATTCTTGAAAACCTTCCGAATTTGAAACGGTGGAATGGGACCAGATCAAGCCTTGAAGTCCAGGCAATGCCTCGTCTGAAATATCGAGGCAATGTCCACCATATCCAGACGTACCACCTCAGCCTTGCATCGAATGGCTTTTTCCGGAAGATCATGGAATGGACCCTTTTCTTGAGAGAAGGATGCTCACTTAGGTAAGATTTAAGCTGATTGATCATGATAGACAACTTCTAAGAATGTTTTTGAACGACTGTCCCAATTGTTTTCTTCTGCGATCATTTTTCTTTCATGCCTGCGATATGGATTGTCCTCATGATACGCTTTCAGTATGGCTTGCTGCATCTCATCTTTAGTTCGTGCTAAATAGACCATGTGGCCCAGCTGCTTCACTTGCTCGGAGTTGAAGGGTGTCATCACTACCGGTTTGCCAAAGGCGAAGTACTCCATGAGCTTTAAAGGGTAAATTTTTTCCATGTCCGGCGTGACGAGATAGGGGATCAGGCAAACATCGACTGATTCTACAAATGACCGTAGGTGTTCGTATTTGTAAGTACCGTAGTAAAAGACATTGGGCAATTGCAATAACTTTTCACTCTTGTGATCCAACGGACCCGCCAGGACCAGGCTCAGGTACTCAGCCTGAAGCGTTGATGTCAGGAGGTCCATATCTACTCGCCGGTCAATGTTCCCAAACAATCCGACCTTTAATCCGTGAAGCATAGAGATGGTTTTGGGAGGATGTGGAACCTGATGTTGCAACCCGTTGAAATTGACTGCATTAGGTAGGTAGTGCACACTGTGATGTATTTTTTGCCATTGGTCGTACAAACTTTTGGCACTGCAAAAAACATGATCGGCATCTGCTACGAGCGCTCTTTCATGAGATAGCCCATGGCGTTTCGACCGGTTTTTGACAATGGGGTCCAGGCTATAATAAGCTACTCTTTTGACCTGATTTCCGAGCTTCCTTTGCAAATAAGGATAGTAGAAATCAAATGCATTGATGAACAATTCGACCTTTCCCTGACCGATCACTCTGATAATGGATCGATATAACCATTCGTGATTGATTTTCTGTAGCCAATTGTAGAGCCTTCCCTTTGGCAAAAAGTTGATCGGAAGTGAGGGAGTCGGTTCGAGGCAGTGCAGATTCGCCGTTTGTTGCTTGATTTCCTGGCGGACCCAAATTCGTTTTTTCAGGCAGTCCCACCAGGTTTTAGGGTGATTTACGTACAACACCCTTTTATCTCGGGCCATCGCATTGGCCATCTGCCACGTCGATGAATTCAGTACATCATCGCACCTATTCAGGGCTAGTATGACTATGTCATATTTAGCAATCATACGGCCAGGCGTTTCAGGTGATCAAATTTCCAGCCCAATTGTCGGCTCTTCCGACCGTGATTCAAGTGCCAGCAGACCCCTGCTATGGTGGCTTTCAGGTTTCCGAAATCCTTAAGCCTTAAGAATTGCCATATGTTTTTCGGTAATGACACAAATAGAAAATATAGTAAAAATAATAAAAAATAACGGCCTGAATGATTCCGCATGAACAGCATGCGATTGCGCGTCATAAAGTAGGTTTTCAAATCACTGATCCGGGAAGTGGACGAGGATTCATCATGGATGATTTCATGGTCCAGGTCGATGTACAATTCATAACCAGCTGATTTGATTTGTTCTGCCCAGGCCAGTTCCTCATAGTACAGAAAATAGTGCTCGGGCATTAAGCCTACTTTGTTCAGTGTAGAGCGTTTGATCATCACGGCCCCACCATGAATGTAGGCGGTGGGTGCCAGCCCTTTGTGCTCATAGACCAGATCTTTTGTTCTACCCGTAAAAGGATTCATGGCTGATTTGCCCTGAAACTGGATACGACCATCCGGATAGCTCAATTGTGGAGAGATAGCTCCGATTTCAGGCCGACTTTCCAATTTGGAAGCCAGTGCCCCAAAGTGATCTTCGATAAAGACCGTGTCATTGTTGACGAAATAGATGAAATCTCCTTGAGCTATTTCAATGCCTAGGTTATTACCTCCGGCAAACCCAAGGTTTTGCTCACTTCGAACAACTTTCACCCCTTGGAAATAGGTGGATAAGACGGGTTGAATATTTTCTTTTGAACCATTGTCAACGACAATGACTTCAATATTTTTTGGATTGAGTTTGTTGATCGATCGAAGGAATCGGAATGTATCCTCCGGATTGTTGTAGTTGATCGTAATGATGGAGATGAGCTTTTCCATATTTTCAAATTTTGAACAAATCAATTCAGATCCGGGTGTGCGAGCGGTGCTCTTTCGGTTTTTGGACGTAATGACCCTGAAAAGTGCAAATACCGGGAGATTGGAACATCGGATGAGTTCATTGTTGCCGTTTGTCGGCCTTTTTGTGTAGAATTCCTATTAATAGGTCAATGCCAATCAGAGGAGACATTGCTTTACCTCGAAATCAAAATCAATAAGCTCATGCAAGTCCTGTTTTGGTCCCTGATAGCCCTAGTTTTATTCACTTACATCGGTTATCCTATTTCATTGTTGATCTTAAGGAAGTTGGGTTTTGGCATTCCAAAAGCTAAATCTTCTCATGGTGAGATGCCGACCATGACTTTTGTGGTGGCTGCTTATAATGAGGCAAGTTGCATTCAGCAAAAGATTGAAAACACGCTTCAACTCAGTTATGAAAAGGACAAGCTGCAGATTGTAGTCGTCACTGATGGTTCGAATGATAAAACCCCGTCTTTGGTTGCTGCATACGAGGCTGTAACCTTATTCCACCAATCGGAGAGGCAAGGCAAGGTTGCGGCCATAAATCGCATCATGCCGTATCTGGATTCTGAGGTAATTGTGCTTTCTGATGCCAATACGGTACTGAATAGTGATGCACTCGAATCTATAGGTGCGGCATATTTAGGCGCAAATGTAGGTGCCGTGTCAGGCGAAAAGGTTGTATTGAGTTCTGAGAGTGATGATGCCACTGCCGGTGAAGGCATATACTGGAAATATGAATCCATGGTCAAAAAATGGGACAGTGAACTCAATACCATGGTTGGCTGCGCCGGAGAGTTGATGTCGTTTCGAAAGCGACTTTATCAACCTATAGAAGAAGATACCTACATTGAGGACTTTGTTATGTCCATGCGTATTGCCGCAAAAGGATACCGGGTAGTTTATTGTCCGGAGGCCAAAGCTTATGAACTTCCTTCTGCTAGTATTGAAGATGAGATGAAAAGAAAAATACGTATCGCTGCAGGTGGTTTACAGGCGATCTGGCGATTGAAAAGTATTCTGAATCCATTCAGACACAAATGGCTTTCTTATCAATACATTGGTCACAGGGTATTGCGATGGTCGCTGACTCCCTTAAGTCTCCCTATGATCTTCATCGTCAATATGGCGTTGTTTGAGTTATCCTGGATTTATCAAGACTTGCTCTTCTTACAATTGGCTTTTTACGGTTTTTCCGTTTTGGGCGGTTATCTCAAAAAACGTAAGTTCAAGGTCAAAGGATTTTTCATTCCCTACTACTTCTCAATGATGAATTATGCTGTATTTCTGGGCTTCATTCGCCTGATCAAAGGGGGCCAAAAAGTAACCTGGGAAAAGGCGGACCGTCGACTTTCACTCACCTGATCAAATTGTTTGGATCTTCTTCATGAGTACGGGCTTCAGCGTTCGACTGATGGGAATCACTTTATCATTGATGACCAGGTTGTATTCCTCGATATCCACGATTTTGGTGATGTTGACGATGAAAGAGCGATGTACTTTGATGAATTTTTCATTTTTGAGCTTTTCATCAATGTTTTTCAACGTGGAATGTACAATGAGCTTTTCGCCGCTTTCCGTAACGAAAGTCACGTAATCTCCCAGTGTTTCGACGTACAGGATTTCATTCAGGTCCAGTTTGATGTAACGACCATCGACACGGATAAAGATCTGTTCCAGATCGTTGGAAGCTGATACGCGCGTTTCTATCAGTTGAGTAGCACGTTCAATGGCTTGTAAAAACCTTGGCGCCTGTATGGGTTTGGTTAAAAAGTCGGTTGCCTGAAATTCAAAGGCGTCAACCGCATATTCATTTTTACTGGTTGTGAAAATGACCTGAGGAGGATCTTTTAGTATTTTGAGTAGGTCAATTCCCGTGAAATCAGGCATTTCAACATCCAGAAGTATTAAGTCTATATCCGGGTCTTCTTTCAGGTATTTCATGGCGTCAAATCCTGAAGTAAAGCTTTCCACGACTTCCAAATCTTCTGTCTTGCTACACAGGCGCTTGATGTGAGTCATGGCCATTTCTTCGTCCTCTACAATGATTGTTCTTAATGGATTCATGTGGTTATGCGGTTTTCTTAATTTCTAATTCAACTTTTCTCAGCAGCTCACGAACCTCTTCAATGAAAAGACCCAAAGCAGCTTTCGATATTATTTTTTCCTGGTCGTAGGTCGTCTCAAATTGTCCGGCAATTTTCGTCAACTCAGGGTGTCCAACCATTTCGAAAGTAGGTTTTGCCCGGTGTAAGATGGTCTTACATTCGTTCCAGTCTTCTCTGTCCATGCTGGCTTGAAGCGCCTCCAATTCTTTGGGTGTGGTGCGACTGAAGATCTGGAACATTTCAAACATATATGCCTCATCACCTTCATACAGTCGCTTCAAAGCATCCTGATCGAAGTAGGTGTCAATTGACAGGTCTTCTTTTGTAACCACAGGCGCCTTGGTATTGAAAGCTTCTAATTCCACAAGTTTGGCTCTAAGATCTTCCGATTTAAATGGTTTTGTGATGTGATAGTTGAAGCCTAAGTGATAGGCCTTTTCACGTTCCTCGCGCATGGCATCCGCGGTTAGAGCAATGGCCATGATATTGCGAATATGATCGTCAGGATGCTTTCGAATGGCACCAATGGTTTCATATCCATCCATCTCCGGCATGCGAATATCCATGATCAGTAAATCGTAGGCCGTATGATTGAGCTTCTCAAGAGCAATTTTTCCATTTTCTGCTTCGTCACAGGCGATCTGCCACTTTTGAAGTGTACGGCTTAAATACTTTCTGTTGATTGGATTATCCTCTACTATCAGGACCTTTCCAAAATTAAGGTCCTGAACCACTTCCTTTGGTTCTTCTTTTTGGACCTTGTCTGGAATCTGCGTGTAATGGAACGGAATCAAAACCTGAAAAGTAGAGCCTTGTCCTTCAGTGCTTTCTACCTCGATTGTTCCTCCGTGAAGTGATACCAATTTTTTGGTGATCGCCAGACCAAGTCCTGTTCCGCCATATTTGATATTGGTAGAACTATCGGCCTGTTTGAACTCAGTGAAGATATCTGCCAGATGTTCTTCTTTGATGCCAATTCCAGAATCCTCTACCGTAAACTGAATAAAGTATTGCTCTTGTTTCGTGATCAGTAAATCGACAAAAAGGGAAATTTTGCCACTTTCTTCCGTGAATTTAAGCGCATTTCCCAGCAGATTGTTGAGGATTTGGTGTAGGATCAATTGATCCCCGAGAACCCGGAATTCGATGGCATGGTCATATTCGAACTGAAACTTGATTCCCTTCTCCAGACATCTTACTTCAAATAAACTTTGGATATCCCGTACCGTTTTTTTCATGGACATCTCGACGGGGAGAAACGAAATCTCGTTGGCATGGATTTTCGATAGGTCAAGGATGTCGGAAATCAGACTCATCAGGGTCTGCGAAGAGTTTTTGATGTATCCCAGGTATTCTTGTTGTTCCTTGGTCGGATGGGTGTCTTCCAACAGATGACTCATGCCAATGACCGCATTGAGCGGATTTCGGATCTCGTGACTCATGTTGGCCAGAAAAATCTTTTCTGCTTCCTGGGCTTTCTTGGCTTCTGAAGTGACCTGAATCAGGTTTTGCTCCATGGCCTTGCGGTCCGTGATGTCCAGGTGAATGCCAATGGTGCCCATTTTTTTTCCAGTACTGTCATAAAAGGGTGCTCCGGAGATCAGAACCCATTTTCGTTCACCTGATTTTGTCGGTATTTCGACCTCATAAACTCCAGAAATTCCTATTTCCCGGTCTTTGTGCTGAGCTTCCAGAACGGGCTCATATTCAGGGAGAACAAATACGTCGGTTGCGTTTTTCCCAATTAACTCCCATGATTCATATCCGGTTAGTTTGCAAAAACGATCATAAACTTTGATGATCGTATCATCATTGTCCACCTCCATCAATCCCAGTTCCATGTTCTCCATGATGCCACGGTACTTCTCTTCACTCTGCCTGATACTATTTTGAGACCACTTTAGGTCTTGAAACAAAATCAGATTCTTTAAGGCAAAGGCCAGTCTTGGCTCTAATAATGCCAGGAACTTTTTGGTGTCATCAGTAATGCCATGCATCTTACGCGATGCAATGCTCAGAATCCCCAGAAATTCTCCCTCCAGAAAGAGCGGTAGATTCATAGCAGACCTATATCCCTGGTCAAACCAGTTGTGAAGTAAGTCCCCTTTTGAATTTACCGTGAGTGCTTCGTGATAAACGAGTTTTCTGTTTTCGGCTTTTAGGTCATCGGAAGGTACAAGACGGACAAATGGATTGTTCACCTTTTCTATTTCTTCACGCATCCAGCTGTTTAGGGATTCTGTCGTATTTTCTATGAGCGAAATAGCAACTTCTTCTGCCCCAAGCTCATTTTTGAGAAAGATGACTGTCTTTTTAAGTAAGGCCCGAAGACTAGCTCCTCTAATGAACTCATGATAAGCTGCCAGGAGTTTGAACCGACGTTCACTTTCCTCAATAGAACGTTGAGCGATTTTCTTCTCAGTTACATCCCGAAACTGCCACAACCTGCCTTTATGCACTCCCATGATATCAATGGGAATGAAATCTCCTTCGATGGTGATGCCTGAGGTTAATTCTATGATTTCATTTTCGACCCGTTCGTTTGCTTCGAAAACCAAAGGCAACTTCTTATAAAACTTTTGAGGATCCTGAAAAATACGTTCAAAATCCTGCAGGGATCTTGACAGTTTTTTACCGACAAGTTTATCCGGAGGAGCAGTGATCTCAAATTGGTCGCAAAAGACCTGATTGGCAAAAATGATCTCACCAACCTCATTTTCCAGTAAGATCCCACTACTCAGGTTAGTGACGAGATTAGAAATAATAGCCGTGCGTGAGTTTAACAGAGACTTTAGGGTTTCTGTAGCTTCAGAGAGCTCCTGATTGACCTGATGTAAATCAAGCGTTTTGGAATCAAGCAGTTCTTCGGCCTGTTTTCTGGCAGCTCGTTCCCGGGCCAGGTGTCTTTTCAATATGGCGATTTCATCACTCATTTCCGAGTCAAGGTAAAACGCGTACTGTCTGCGTTTTTTTCCTGCCGAATTTCGAAGGTTTCGTTGAAGTGTTTGGCTGCCGCTTCCATCAATCCAAGGGCCAATGCTTCCATCTTACGGGTAGACCGGTAGATCAGAATTAGTTCATTTTCGGATTCACTTTCGACTTCAAATTCTGGTAATTCAGCATCAGGATAAAGTTTCTTCACTTCAACATGGATATGCCCCTCGATCATTTTGAGCAAACCAAAAGTGTCTGAATAACCATGAAGTAAACTGGCATATTTTTTCTCGAAAGTTTGAAACAGATGTCCGCTAAACACTTTGAGTAATGTATCTCGGTCAGCACCGAGGATATCCTGAAGTGTCGCCAGCAAAATCTCCAGGTCTTCCACGGGGTAGGTTCCTGTGGCGATATAGACCCCTCCGGTGGAGAGTTCAGGGTGGGACAGTAGCTTGTCGGCTACCTCTAATCCGTGCCCTTCTTCCACCATTTCCATCAGTTCCGTAAAGATGATCCCTTTCATATTAAGCTAAGTTAGTCATTAGCAACGGTGTAATTCTGTTTAGTATTGAAATTGTAGTGAGAATTAAAGCCGTATGGCTTTATTACAATTAAGTGATATTGAATGTTTCAGGCAAGTTTTCGTCGAGTGAACTCTTTAATATTTCGACGAACCAATGATTTTACAGGGTTTTCGTGAAATTGATAGTTTAAAGATTATCAGTGCAACCTTTACCTAATAAATGGGTCTATTACCTTAACTTAACTGTCCAACATTATGAGATCAATGATTTACCTAGCAGCTATGATGATCATAACCAGTGTAGCTGCTCAAAAAACAGAAATAAACGTCGGCGATTTTTCCGAACTCACTTTTGGTACTTCGGGAGTGCTTTACCTTTCGCAAGGCTCCGAAACAAAAGTGGTCGTGGATGCCGATGATGACATATTGGAGAAAATCGACTTTGATCAGCGCGGTGATCGCCTGGTGATCAGAAACAAAAACGATCGCGGCTGGAACCGAGGCTGGGGCCGATATGAACTCAAGATTTACGTGACTATGCGAGATATTGAAGCAATTAAATTGAGTGGTTCAGGTCCAATTTATGGAGAAAACGTACTAAAGACGGATGATCTGGAAGTGAAATTGAGTGGATCAGGTAACATGGAACTGGAAGTGGAAAGCGGAGATCTTGAGATAGGTATCTCGGGTTCGGGATCTATCGAAATGGAAGGATTAGGAGAAGATGTATACGCCAGAATCAGTGGTTCCGGTAAGATCAAAGCCAATGACCTGGAAGTGAAATCACTGGATGCACGGATCAGCGGTTCAGGAAGTATTTATATGACCGTCGAAGATGAAATCGAGGCCAGTATTTCGGGTAGTGGCAATGTCTATTATCGAGGTGATCCGGATCGCGTGATGAACAGCTCATCAGGGAGCGGCAAAATCCGAAGAATGTAGCCTTTCGATTGGAAAGAATATAGGCGCGAAGAGCAATCTTCGCGCTTTTTTTATGAAAACAACTTCCTGACATTTCTACCGAAAACCGGAATTCTTATGCAGTTCTCCTAATTATCTCACGCTACCCTGAAGTCGAGCGATACTTTCGAATCATAATCAGATTCATGAGAAGCACTGGCCAGTTGCCGATGCTTGCAATCAATAAAGTACGCACCGATGAAAAAACTTGCAATAATTGACGACAGTCCAATGATGCTTTCTTTCCTTGAAAGATTCCTTCAGGAAAAATGGAAAGTCGAAAGCTTTGAAGGGCCTTTGGAATTTATCAAAGCGTTTGAGGAGGATAAATATGTTCCTCACATCATCATTGCAGACCTGCAAACGGAAGGTCTGAGCGCGGTTGACCTGATGCGATTTGTCAAACGAACCAACCTGAACATTCCTGTACTTATCATTTCCTCTAATGGCAACATTGATGTGAAGGTCGAATGCCTGGAATCTGGAGCAACGGATTTTGTTCAGAAACCTTTCAATCCAAGAGAACTGGAAGCCCGCGTAAAAAAGGTAGCGTTTCAACAAGATCAGGATTACCATGTACATTAATTACAGAAATTTTGGAAAGCGACTGATTGATATCCTCGTAAGTGGAGTGCTGTTAATGATGCTTAGCCCATTGTTGATTCTCGTGGCTATAGCCATCAGATTGGAGAGTAAAGGCCCGGTATTTTACGCGGCCAAAAGAGTAGGACAGCACTACAATACCTTCCGGTTTTGGAAATTTCGGTCGATGTTTCAAAATGCCGATCAACGTGTATCAGCCATGAAGGCACAAAGTCAGTATCATTCCAATGCAGAGGTGAAAACTTTGCCACCGGAAGAAGGTGCCGAGATCAGAATAGCGGACGATCAGATCATCAGTGAAGAACAATGGGTTTTGAAACAGGAAGAAGAGGTGAAAAATGCCTTTTTCAAGGTCAAGAATGACCCACGTATCACGAGAGTAGGTGGATTTATTCGTCGGACCAGTATCGACGAACTGCCGCAACTATGGAATGTACTTGTCGGTGATATGTCTTTGGTAGGTAATCGGCCACTGCCACTTTATGAAGCTGAAAAACTGACAGAAGATGCGTATATCGAGCGGTTCATGGCACCAGCAGGAATCACCGGCTACTGGCAGGTGACCGACCGTGGCAAGGCAGATATGTCAGTTGATAGTCGAAAGCTGAAGGACATTGAATATGCACGCCGGTACTCTTTGTTGATGGACTTGAAGATCCTGTTTATGACCCCCCTGGCAGCCATTCAGGAAGTGAAATCCTGATATCTGTTCGAAATCATCGGAGAACGGTACGAAATGGACGATTTAATCTTTAAAACAAGCGTATTCACGAAGGATATGCAGAAAAGTGGGATGAACCGGCAGTTCTCCTAAACCCTTTCCTTCTACACGACGACTACTTCTAATTTCGACAAGAAATCAAATACCACCCAAGTAAACGCCATGAAAATATTAATCCTTTCATTATTGATCAATTCGGGATTACAGGACAGTATCCTTCTAAATCCACAACAAGAGTTGGAAACCATACAGGCCTTATTGCTGGAGGTAACCAACATCGACAGCATAGTCGAAAAAGCCCTGGCTAATTCTTATACCCTTCAGTTGGACGAAGCTCGGATAAAACAACAACAGTATACGATCAATCAGGAGCGTAACAGTTGGAGTCGTAGTTTTCGCTTCGGTGTGAATTTCTTCAACATCAGCACAGTGCCATCTGCGTCCGACGGAAATGTAAGTGTTACACAGGCATCGGTGCTTTCAAATATTGGTTTGACCCTGGGTGTAAATCCGGAAGATTTTATCAATCGAAAGAGCCGGATCAGAGTGGCTGAGCAGGAACTGGAAGTTAGGAAAATGGATCTGCATCGGGACAGGCGTGATATTGAGTCATTCGTTATTGGGAAGTTCCTAGAATATCAACAGGCCCTGGAAATCTTCATCATTCGTGAAAATAATCTCATGATCTCAGAAGAGAATAAGTTGGTGGCTGATGAGCAGTTCCGGCAAGGTCGGATCACTACCCACGAATACAATAAGATGCTTGGTGATCTCATGCTGAAACAAGAAGCACTGGTTCGCGCCGAAACCACGGTCATGAAATTGAAGAGAGAAATCGAATTGATCATTTCCGCCTGATGGAACATTTTACCCAAATATTGAAACTGACCTACAAGAATGCCTTGTGGTTGCTGATCTTTCCTGCTTTAGCAGCATTGGCCTTGCATTGGCTGACACAGGACGAACGCCCGGTCTTCGAAGTGGAAGCTAAAATGATGATGGCATTTCAGGAGAACAAGAGCATTAGCCTCGGGGATCAGGATGTCAAACAATATCAAATCCATACGTATTTTCAGAATACCATTGAGCTTGCCAGATCAAAGAAACTCATTGAGAAAGTACGGGTAAGAATTGCCCAACAAAGTATAAACGGCACATCTGACTTGTTTCCTTTCCAGTGGCCTGATTCTCTGCAAGAGGAAGTTCGATTATTATTGGATAGCAGATCCGACGGAGCCATGAATTTTGACCTTAACGCCAAAGCCAATCATGTCATAGAGGCATTCTTTCAGGCATACCGACTGGATTACGCCCAACTCACAAAATCGTTATCGGCTTTTAGAGTAATGGACTCACACTTTCTACAAATGAAATTGAAATACGACAATCCTTATCGTGCCAATCACCTGCTTAGGATGATAATAGAGCAATTGCAAAATGAATTAGGGTCCTTGTCGCGATCATCGATTGTGAAGCATCGACAGGTGATTGAGGAATTGGTTCGAAAAGCCAAAAAAGACCTGGATGAAAAAGTTCGGATACTGGAGACCATGAAGGTGAAGAATAACATCATTAATCTGGATGAACATACGAAGGCGATAGTCACGTACCTGGTTCAATTGGAAGGCATTCGTGCAGATGTAAAAGCGAGAATTGCTTCCCGGAAAGAGTTGGGCGGTGCCATTCATGAAGGTATGGCCAATGAGCAATTTGTAAGACAATACCGGCAGGAAAACATGGCCATTGATAACAGTCGCCAGGCGCTATACGATGCTCAAAACCTGAAGTTAAGTCATTTGAAGAATACCATTGATGTCAGTGAGATCCTTAGGCAGCAACAATTGATCAGCGATCACCAAAGCGCCATACGAAGTGGTTTGACAGACATCACCAGTTCTTCGACCTATGATCCCAATAAGATCTATACGTCACTGGCATTGCGCTATATCAACGCCACCCTGGATGTGAATCAGCTGCAACAAGAACTTGAAATTGTGGAACAGGAAATCAAGCGGGTGAATGGATATTCGGCGAGGTTTGCTCCTTTCGAATCGACCATTGGTACGATGACAGAAGAGATCAATACCGCGAGACAGACTTATTTGCTCCTGTTGAACAAATTGAATTTGACTGAATCCATGGAATTAGGCTCTGCTGAGAGTCGATTAGAGGTGATTGACCATCCGGAGATACCTGAAGCGCCGATTCCTTCCAAAAGAATTTTCATCATCCTCGGAGGAGCAATAACTGTCTTCATTGTGCTAATGGCAGGGTTTATTGTGTTCTTTCTGATCAATGACAGCATACAGGATGTCGGTACGTTCGAAAGGAGATTTGGACTGACTGCATTGGCCGCTTTGCCGGAAAGGGTACATTCGGAAGATCATCTATTTCAAAGGTCGCTCAAGTATTTTCAAGGAGAGGAAGTAAAGAAAGTACTTTCGGAAGTACGTGATGCGAAGATCATTACGGTCAATGCTTTGAGCGCCAGGGAGGACTCGCTTTCGGTTGCAGAGACTTTGAAGCAAACGATAGATGGCAAGGACGTGGAGGTGCTGGATTTGAGAGAGGTCGGAGATGAAGGCGATGCTGTGTTGCGATTAAAAGCAACTGCAGCCCGACACGAACAGGTACTGGTGCTTCCACCTCCTTTGCAATATTCATATGATGGCCTTGCGCTGGCGGAAGCGAGCGATTGCAACCTGCTGACCTTTGGCCTGGGAAGGGTGAAGACGGCCGCAGATAAACGGATCATGAAACTATTTGAAACTCCGGGATTCAATCATCTCGGGGTGGTCCTTACCAATCTAAAACCTGAACACATGGAAGGTTACGTTGGGGGAATTCCTAAGCGCAGAAACTGGTTTCGGAGGACCATAAAGAAGTTAGTTCAGAGAGAATGGTAGGTTACCATGGGGCTGATTCAATCTAAGCGCGACGCCTGACAGCAATGTCAGGCGTTTTTTTGTCGTTGATCGGGGATTTTTGGCTGTTTTCTAATCCTCAAAACACCATTTCCTCTGTTTAATGCAGAAAACAGCTCCTGAAAAGCAGTTTGCCTAAACCTGCCAGATCAGGGGCCAACACCTATCTACTTTTGGATCATAACAAAAGCCACCAAGTCATGCTGATACTGCAAATCTTACTGACGATCCTTACAGCCTATTCTGGCTACATGTTTGTGCTCGTATTGTCCGGTATGTTCCATCGACCTGATGCCCCCGGGAATTTCGAGTTACCGAGAATCAAGATCTTACTCCCGGCATATAAACCAGATGAGGTATTTATCAAGGTATTGGAGCAACTGAAACGAGTGAGTATTGATCACCCTGTAGAGGTATTCATTTTATTTCAATATGTGGATTTGAAGTATTGCCAATTGGCGGATAAGCTGGGTTTTGAATACGAAATAAAGGCCTTCGATCACTTGAACGGGAACAGTTACCAACATGCCTTAAAATATTTGGCGAAGCACCGTTTGCCTGAAGATAGCAGTGACTATGTCATGATTCTTGATAAGGATAATTTGATCGCTGCAGACTTCTTTCAGGAGTTGAAAAAAATTGAATTGTCTGGTTTTGATTTGGTGCAAAGCGTTAGAAGACCACTGGAGGCTGAAAAAGGCCTCCAGGTCTTCGATGCTTTGTCTGAGCGATTGAATGACTTAATGCTTCGGGCAGGTAAATGTTTCTGGAGAGGACCTGTAGAATTGAGTGGAAGTGCGGCCCTGATCAGGACGAGCATCTTTAAACATTGTATAGAACAGCTAGATGACCAGGCTCCTGGATTTGATAAGAATTTTATGGTCCATTTATTGACGAGTTTTACTGCTTTGAGAACCACTTTTTCTGAGGAACTCGTTGTTTTTGAAGAAAAGACAGCTTCTACCCGGAATTACGATGCCCAACGAATGAGATGGTTTGGGGAGCAGTACTACAATGCCTTTTATCAAGCTGGAAAACTACTTTCATCCGCTTTGAAAGGTAACCTGAAATGCCTGGATTATTGGATATCTCTGGCCAGGCCTCCAAGAGTGGTTTTGTTTGCTGTGAGCTTCCTTTTAGCCGCAATTGACCTTTGGGATGGGCAACCGAGCCTGTTGAGCCTGGCGTTTGTGATGAATTACCTGACCTTTCTGATGATTGCCTTCCCTTATCTGGACCAGATCAAAGCATCAGATTTAATGAAAGGAGGTTGGAGCGTTTTGCGAATCAATATTGCTCGTTCCCTGACCTCCCTTAATAAGAAAAATCTCGGCACTTTTATTCATACCCGCTAAATCAAATCGCCATGAATCTTACATTAGTTACCGATCATCATTTGAATTCCGGTATAGGAAGATACAGCCTTGAATTGTCCAAAGCCTTAAGAAATCAACAAGAAGAAGTACAGTTGTTCAAACCCTATAAGCAAGATGCAGCCGATGTTCACTTTGATCAGGAGTTTAACTGGATCCGCAAGATCAGGTACAAATCCCTTCGGAATCTACACCCTTACTTGCTGCCCTATTTCATTGGAGGTCACCTGCTAAAAGAGAAGAGCCAGGTCTTTCATGGACATTGGTTCATGGCAGGGCTTGGATTGAGAAAAGCACAAAAAAGAAACATGGTGGTTACCATGCATGACGTATCGTTACTCCATGAAGCGGAAATGAGCAGTCGATTCACTCACTATTATCGCAATGCCTTAAAATGGCTGAAGTATTCGGAAGTACCTGTCATAGTGGTGTCTGAACAAGCAAAGAAAGATGCCATAAAATTTGCAGGATTTGCAGGTGATCAGGTTTACGCGATACCTAATGGAATCAATTTCAATCAGTTCCGGCCTTTGCCAAAAATTGAAAGTGAAACCTTCAAGATTGTCTATGCAGGTGGTTTGAGCCCAAGAAAAAACCTGGCCTTGCTGCTTGAAACCTGTGAGTTATTAGAGAAGAGGAAGGTTGAATTCCACTTGGAAATAGCGGGGAACCATCCCGAACGAACACCTTATCCCGCGATGGTAAAGGAGAAGGGACTGAAACAAGTGAAGTTTGTGGGTTTTGTTCCGGAAGAAAGTATGAATGCTTTTTACAACCAGGCGGACCTGATGGTATATACCTCTAAATATGAAGGGTTTGGTTTTGCTCCGCTGGAAGCGATGGCGGCCGGTACACCAGTAGTTTCTACGAAAGGAGGGGCACTTGCGGAGGTAGCCGGAGAAGGCTGTGCGCAGGTCCGATACTCAAAATACGATCTGGCAGATACGATTCAGGAATTCATTAACGATTCGACTTTGTGCCAACAGTTTCGCCAAAAAGGGTTCGATTGGGTAAAACAGTACACCTGGGAGAACTGTGCCAGTAAAACATTAGCCGTATACCAAAAAGTAGCTTGAGATGAAGGTTAACATCGTATCAACATTCAATAGAAATTGTGGGATCGGGCAATATACCGAGCATCTCGGGAAGCAAATGAACGATCCTCAACTGGCTGTTCAGGTTTACCGGAAAGACGGGCCCGATGATGAGGTTTTTCATTCATATCCTTATCGATCTTTTCGTTCCTGGCAGCATCGTATTGCCCCTTTTTTTCTGCAGCAAGCGATTCGGACAAAAGAAGCGGACATTTGGCACGCGGATTATGTGAGTTCTTTTGATGCACTCGCCCGGACCAGACTTACAAAACGAGCTATTGTTACCGTTCATGATGCGATCCCTTTTCATTATCCTGGAAATACCATCGACTTCCGGTTTTATAAACATCAACTGAAAAAGGCGATCAAGCATGCGAAGTTCCTGATTACCGTGTCCGAGACCGCTCGAATGGACCTTATTCACCATACCGGAGTAAGTCAGTCGAAAGTGGTCAGTATCCCAAATGGCATCCATGTTTCGGATTTTGAATCGATTACCAAACCTGAAAAAAATGAAGTTTTCACGATTCGGTACCTGGGAGGGTTAGGTGCGCCACACAAAAACGTGTCGATGTTGCTTTATATGGCGCGTATCTTAGAGCAGGAAGGCACGATCTTTAAACTGGAATTAGGGGGATACTTACCTGAGAGGCATGTTCTAAGGGAACTGGCTCAAAAACTCAACTTGAAAAATGTTCATTTTCCTGGCTTCATACCTGATGAAGAGAAAGCCAATTTTCTTGCCGGGGCGGATTTGTTTGTTTTTCCAAGTTTGATGGAAGGGTTCGGGTTTCCGCCGATGGAAGCGATGGCCGCTGGTACAGCTGTCTTGGCCTCTGATATTCCTGTTTTCAGGGAATTGCTGGGAGAATCTGCTTCACTGGCTGACCCTGAGGCAAGGTGGTTTGCAAAAGGAGTTAAGGATATGATGGATTCCGAAACGTTGTTGGATGAGTTTGCTAAAAGAGGTCAGGAACACGTACGTCAGTTTACCTGGACCCGGGTGGCGGAGCAGACGCTGGATCTATATCAACGTGCACTGAATTAGAGCCATGAACAGACAGAGAATCATTCAGTCACTCAGTGGAAATTTGATTGAAGTAGCCATTGGGTTCACAACGATCATGTTCATTACCCGGAACTATTCACAAGAACAAGCGGGTATTTATTTCCTCATCATGGCAATCGTTGCCGTACTTAATAATTTAAAGGAAGGGTTCCTGCAAAATGGTTTTGTCAAATATTATGTAGAGTCGGGACAGGATCCGGTGATATTGCAATCGGGGCTATTCATTACCTGGATGTGGGATGTATTGAATGTCATTACATTTTCTGTCATTGCCCTGCTAAATCAAGCCCTACTTCCTTTTTTGTTGTTTTACATCGTTCAGGTCCTGGGCTATTCGCACTATAGATGGACATTGTTTGTTCATAAAAGTCAATTGAATTTAAGGATTATTTTTCAGGTCAATGTGCTCATATTCGTGGGCGTTGCTTCAGGCTTAATGGTTGTGCATTTATGGAAATTACCCATAACCTGCATTTTAATACTCACCGGAATGATTTATGGAGCAGCGACTTTTTCATTTCGACAAAATCGGACCTTATTCAATAAAGCCATCAGTAGGCCTGACCCAAAAATGATTAGAAAACTTAGTGTCTTTGGTAAGTATGGTTTGTTGAAAGAACTGGCAGGTTCCCTTTCGCATCATTCCGGGGTTTTCTTATCTGCCTGTTTCCTGACCATGGGAGATACTGCTTTATTGGGACTGGCCAATCGGTATGCTGTGCTAATTGCCATTCCAGGGAGTAGCCTTAGTGGACTTATTTATCCTGTTTTGTTGAAAGTAGGCATTGATCTGGAAAAATTGAGATTAGCAGCCCGTGAAGGGATTGGGAAAATGTACGCGTTGCTTATTCCGCTTGCACTTGGTGTATGTCTAGCTTCTCCTTTTCTGATCGTTGGATTGCATGGCAATGCCTACGGTTTCGCGGCAGTCATTTTGACCCTGCGGGTCTTGTTGACCACCTTTCTTCTGCCAATGGGAACAGGATTTAGTTCTATCATGAATGTGATCAACCGTCCAGCGAATATCACTAAACTGGTTTTTGTGACAAGCCTGATAAATCTGTCTACCATGATTGTGGCCATGCCTTTGTTGGGGATCTTGGGAGCCATGTTATCTCCAGTCATTACTGAAATGGTCGGTTTTGTGATCATGAGAAAGGGGTTGCTGTCCATTCAGTTGAAGTTTTCTGATATCGTCATCCAGGTAGTTCAATTCTGGAACTATTGGCGAAAGAAGTGGCCGTCGGTGATTGTTTTGAAAAGCTGAACGCTTCAGGGTTTTTATATCTCCTTGCCGCTTATTATTTTCCCAGACAAATGGGCTTTTTGAAGATTAAGAAATACCTCGGTGAAGGCACATTGATCATTTTCAGTGTCTTATTCGCTTTGTTTATCAATAAGGCATTCGAAAGTTACCAAACCAGCAAAAGAAAGGAAGTGGCGCTGGAGAGTATCACCAAAGAACTCTACCGGAATCAGGCCATTATGAAACGTTGGAAGGATCAACATTTGGTCATCACAGATCGTTTGACAGACCTTACGGCAGGTAGAAATGATAGTCTAAGACAAGTCATGGCCAGTAAAGGTTTTTTTGATTTGGGTGCATTGACCAACAATGAATCGTTAGTTGATGCGGTTCTGACCAATACAGCCTGGGAATCTGCAAAACAGACGGGTATTATCGCTGAATTTGATTTTGAGACGACCCAAAGGCTGACAAATGTTTACAAAATGCAGCAGGTACTTACGGACCGGACACTGGCCAAGATCCTGGATTACTATTTCGATGCCAGTTCTCATGAAATCGAGAACCTGGACCGGATCCTGATACAATTCCAATTGCGATTTTGGGAGTTGAGTGGTCAGGAGGTATTGATGATCACTTTATATGAGGAGGCTTTGAATTCCCTGAGGTAGGACCATTTCAACCGTTCACCTTTCGGAAAGTCAGGTTTATGCGGGGGGCTTTGCAATTGGGATCGACCGGCACAGCATGCTCATATCGATCCTGACAATGCTTACCCATAACAATCATACTGCCATGCGGCATAAGCACTTTATGGGTTTTTTGGGTAGCATTTTCTTTTAAAAGGAATGGGCGCTCAGCTCCAAAACTCAAGGATGGGATCACTGTGGTGTCACCGTAGCCATATTTATCTGAGTGATAATCGACATGCGCGGTACCGTCAGTATAGTAGATGCATACACACACCTGAAACTCATGGCCGGTAAGTTGCTCCACTTTGTCTTTGATTTTTAACATGATGGGAGACCAGCTAAAGCTTTTCCCCCACACGTTCTCGGGAAACCTGTTTTGATCGATCAGGTCCTGCGCGGAAAAGATGATTTTTCCGGTTGGCAAGGTGAAAATTTCGCCTGAAGCCAATTCGACTTCTTGTGGTTTGGTGAAAGTATTGATGGAACTTAAATAATCAAATATCTCAGTAGCTTCCTCGGGGGTGAAAAAAGTTTCATGGTAGGTTGCCTCACAATTGAGGTCTAATTTCACTGCGCTCATGCGTGGTTTTGTCTGCGATTATTCTCTGGCTCGGGCATGTTGAAATGCCTATTGTCAAAGCTCGTGATAAAATTGAAAAAAGTGAGTAATTGACCGAAAACTTGTTGATCAGGTAGGTTCTCCGAAAAGCCTACCGACGCCCTATGATCAAGGCCTACTTTCGGAGCATGGTCAATGCTGAGAATACCCATAAATCAATTTCCGGGGCCTGGGACAGTTCACTTCCAGGTAAGGTGGTAGAATTCTGCCAGAGGCAAATTGCATTGGGGGGAGCGGTTGGTTTGACCATCCTGAGTATCATTACTTTGGTCGTTACGCTGGGCGTTTATAAAATGGGGATGCTTGGGGCGGCACTCATTGTGGGATTGGTGGTCGCAGGACCAATGGTGTTTTCGGCACTTTGGAAAACGCAGATTGGTATCTACATCATGGTAGTTGCTTCCTTCTTTCTTAGCGTGGCGTTAAGGCTGGTGCCGAATATTCCTGTAGGTATCGGTCTTGATTTGATGATACTGATCATGGTTAGTGGCCGCCTCTATAAGATGCAATATGAAAGAGATTGGTCAGGTATAAAGAGTCCGCTCACGATTATCCTCGTGATCTGGGTGGTCTACAACCTGGCCCAAATTGCCAATCCTTTTGCCGCTTCCCGCATAGCCTGGTTTTACGTGATCAGACCGGCGGTCGGTTATTTGATGCTGTACTTTCTGGTATGGCAATCTATCCGCACATCCAGGAATGCTTCACGTCTCTTCAATTTTATTTTAGCGCTAAGTGGCATCGCCGGGATTTGGGGAATCTATCAGGGCATTTTCGGGTATTTCAACTGGGAGTTAACGCATGTGCTCCGTACAGATACCGTTCACCTGGTATTCAATAATGGCCGTTGGAGGAGTTTTGGCCCGATTGGAAGTCCGGCACAATATGGGATCATCATGGCCGTCATGAGTTGCCTGAGTGTGAATGTGATGATGGGAAGTCAATCGCTGAAATCAAAAGTGGCGTATGGTATGATTGCCGCTATTTGTCTGATAGGCATGGTGTTTTCCGGTACCCGGTCATCTTTCATTATAATCCCCATTTATTATTTCATCAAAGTACTGATCAGTCGAAATCCTAAACTCTGGGCAAGTCTGTTGTTTGCAGGAGTGGTATTATTCGGAGTAGCCAGAATGCCTACCAATAATTATCATATGCTTCGCATTCAATCCGTTTTCAAAGCTTCGGAGGACAAGTCTTATCAGATCCGTGCCAATAACCGGAAAATGATCACTCCATGGATCATGAGCCATCCTATTGGGGGTGGCCTGGGAAGTACCGGCGTATGGGGGCAACGATTTTCACCTGGTACATTCTTAGCCAATTTCCCACCTGATTCAGGGATCATTCGAGTAGCCGTAGAACTTGGTTGGATCGGCCTTATCATCTTTTTGTTGATCTATATCATCTCATTTATCAAGGGAGTACGGGCTTATTGGCAAATGCCTAAAGGTCCTCATCGAATTCGGGTAGCAGGCATATTATGCATGCTACCCCCGCTTGGAGTCGTAGAAATGGGGCAAGAAGTCGCAGGTGTCTTTCCGATGAGTTTGTTGTTCTGGGTCTTGTTGGGTTTGCTCTTCGTAAACATTCGACTTTCTAAAAATCAATCCGTCAAAGAAATATGAGTACCGTCAAAATATCTGTCGTAGTTCCAACTTATAATCGCCTGGAACTTTTAAAAGATCAAGTCAATGCACTGATGAGCCAGACGCTGCCATCCGGAGAATATGAAGTCATTGTTGTTAATGACGGCTCTGGTGATGGGACCAGCGCGTACCTTGATCATATTGAAGATTTCTATCCTAATTTGAAGGTTTTTCATCATCAAAATGGAGGGCCTGCAAAAGCCAGAAATACCGCTTTGAGATCAGCGGATGGAGATATTATCGCCTTTACGGATGATGATTGTGTGGTGGAAACGAACTGGCTGGAAGTCATTCTGTCAAAATGGACAAATTCCATTGTGGGAATGCAGGGGGCCACCTATACGGACCGGGAAAAAGTAACGCCTTTGACTCATCAGATAGACAATGAAACAGGTCATAATTCCGTGCCTACCTGTAATGCAGCCTACCTGAAAACAGCGCTTATATTCATCGATGGCTTTGATGAATCATTTCCGTCACCACACAATGAAGATGCGGATGTGAGTTGGCGGATACAACAAATCGGGAAAGTTATTTTTTGTCCTCAGATGAGGGTTTACCATCCGCCAAGAAAAGACAGCTTTAAGAAAGTTTCAAGGAGGATGAATATCATGGAAAGTGAGTTTACACTTTATCAAAAAAGCCCGGAACTGTATCAGAAATACCGGGACAAAGGTCCGTTGTTACATATTTATGGAAAAGTCTTTTTCCATCACATTGGTTACCACTTTTTATCGAAGATCAAACTTTGGAAGAAACCTATTATGATGATTCAGGGAATGGTCCTCGCGATGATCTGGTGGCTTGATTTGGTCATGAAGTTTCCGGTTTTTCTAAAAATGAGTCGGCTTAAAGCAGAACGGAACTGAAAAAACTCATAATCGTACGTTTATGCATATTTAGCACTTGAAACCAACGAGGGTGCTTTAAATTACGCTTATGAAGACCCTGATGACCACTTTTTTATTTTCTGTTTCATTTTTTATCCTTTCGGCTCAAACCCCTGAAACAGCCATTCGAGAAGCCATGGCAGAGCAAGAGCGTTGTTGGAATTCGGGTGATCTGGATTGCTTCATGAAAAGCTACTGGCAAAGCGAAGAATTGGTATTCATCGGAAGCCGGGGCCTTACTTATGGATGGCAACAAACATTGGATAACTACAAAAAGTCTTACCCAGATAAAGCCGCCATGGGCACGTTGAAGTTTAGCCTTGAAATTGTAGAGCCGTTGAGCGATGACTATTGGTTCGTGGTAGGCAAATGGCAATTGACCCGGGAAAATGATACACCTAATGGTCACTTTTCATTGATTTGGCGGAACCTGGATGGAGAATGGGTGATTGTGGCAGATCATAGTTCATAAAGATCAAACAGTTAATTGCATATGCCAGAATGTTGGCATCTATATCTTCAGGTTGGAATATTCGTTAACTTTATATCATGACTCTTGAACAGAAGAAAATATCACTTATTAACTGGATAACTAACTTGGATGACGAAGTAGTCTTAGATCAAATTGCTGGAATTCAAAAATTATCTTTGGACGATCTACCAGACTCTATTGTTCAGCTTTTGAAAATTGCTGAGTCCGAACCAGATGATAGCCTAACTGTTCATACATCGGTCCGAGATATCTTGAAATGAAAGAAGTTCGATGGACGGAAACCGCCAGACAAACCCTTAACGAAACTTCTGAATTTATCCTTGATCTTTGGAACGAACAGGTTAACGAGAATTTTCTGGATCAACTTGAATATCGAATCAGACAACTCCAGCATAACCCAGAATTAGGTCCTGCATTTAAAAAGTCGAATTTTAGGAAACTGATAATTCACAAAACAGTATCCTTGTATTATGTCAACAAAAGAGATTTCATCAAACTCCTTGTCATTTGGGACAACAGATCTGATCCCGATCAACTCCTTGAAAAACTGACAGATGCTACCCCGCTAGAGTAATCCGCACAAAGTGGTTCACCGTACCTTCGGCAAGAAATCCAGAACCAAGAAATCAACATTTCAAAAGCAGTAAACCAAACAACTGATTAATTCAATCACTTTGGATCAATGGGGAAATTATATTCCTTCAGATTTGCCGCTTGATCCCAGGTCAGCCAGGCTTTTCAATTTTTTGCCTGTCATTGATTTCCAACCGTCTTCATGATATCCGGGTCATATTAAACAACTGCTGAAAAGACCTTTAATTCACTGATTCCTCATCGGTGTAAAGAATTGAGTGATTGATCTGTGTTTTCGAAGGCTTGCATGGCTCTCGGGAGTTAGTTGATAGGCAAAAAAAAGAGCAATCCGATAAAAATCAGATTGCTCCCAAAACAACTAAAGGCTACAGTCGGGCGACTGTAGTAATTCAAAGGAACGAAGATTTTTGATATCCACAAAATAATTTATGACAACTCGTCACAAATTTTCTATGAATAGTAAAAAAACGTCGTTCATTGGTTTTTTGAGAGGTTTATAGCGGCTTGTTACGGGTCCGGTGTTAGCACTCAGGACGTCCAAAAAATGCTTGGAATTCTTAAAATTCCTTAGCTTTAAATCATACCTAGTTTATTGATACCTATGAAGAAGTCACTTCTACTGTTATGCCTTGTTTTATCATTTTCCTCTTTTGCTCAGCGTACCCTGATCCATGCAGGTAAACTGATCGACGGAACGAACAATCGAGTGCTTACTGAACGAACAATTATTATTGAAGGCTCGTCGATTCTTTCCGTAGAGCGAGGGTACACTACTCCACAAGACGGTGACAAAGTATTTGACTTGAAATCAAAGACCGTCACACCGGGGTTGATTGATATGCATGTACACATTGAAGGAGAAACCAGTCCTGATCGATATCTTAAGCAGTTTACCCAGAATGAAGCGGATGTCGCTTATGATGCGCTTACCTATGCGCAAAAAACCTTGATGTCGGGAGTAACAACGGTCAGAGATTTGGGAGGAAGTGGCGTGAATATTGCTTTGAGGAATGCCATCAATCGGGGCAAAGTAGATGGCCCCAGAATACTTACCGCCGGAAAGGCACTTTCAATTACTGGAGGACATGCGGATCCTACAAACGGCCATCGGAGAGATCTGATGGGTGATCCAGGGCCAAAAGAGGGCGTGGTAAATAGTGTTGAAGATGCGAAGAAAGCTGTTAGATGGCGATACAAAAATGGAGCGGACTGGATAAAAATTACAGCAACTGGTGGCGTCTTGAGTGTTGCGAAAGATGGATTGGGCCCTCATTTCAAAGAAAATGAAATGGAAGCCATTGTGAGCGCTGGAAAAGACCTGGGTTTTTCCGTCGCGGCACATGCCCATGGAACAGAAGGCATGAAGCGTGCCGTCCGAGCAGGAGTAAAGACCATTGAGCATGGGACCTTTATGGATGAGGAAACCATGGATTTGATGATCAAAATGAATTGTTATTACATACCCACGATCTCTGCAGGCAAGTACGTGGTGGGAAAAGCGAATCAACCTGGGTATTTCCCTTCGATTGTTGCTGCGAAAGCCAGAGCCATAGGACCTCAGATCCAGGCCACCTTTCAGAAAGCGTATGAAAAAGGTGTTCCCATCGGTTTTGGCACTGACGCAGCGGTATTTCCACACGGCGACAATTGGAAAGAGTTGAAGTACATGAATGAGGCAGGTATGCCCATCATGGAAGCCATTCAGGCAGCTACTTCTGTGAACGCCAAGATCCTGGAAATGGAAGATCAGATCGGGGGTATTAAAGCCGGTTTGCAGGCAGATATAATTGCTATTGATGGAGACCCATTAGAGGATATTGACGCCTTCGGCCGGGTGGTTTTTGTCATGAAAGGAGGAAAAGTTTACAAAAGTGATTTGTAAATGGCCGGTATTAACCGACGATTCAATTAGGAAATCTGACGATTCGACCAAAATCGAAGGAATAATGATGGCTTGAGGCGTTTCTCATCATAACTAAAAACTTGTTGTGATGAAAAACTTGAAACTCTCCCTAATACTGTTCGCTTTCATGGTGGTTGCTTCTGCTGTTCAGGCACAAGAATTGCCTAAATCGGGCATCGTTATTAAACTGGATTCCTACGAACTGGATGTTACTTCCGGAGCTGCCGAAACCAAAGTTTACCTGCTTCGATCGAAAAGACTTAGAAAAGTGAAAACAGGCATTACTGTTCAGAAAAACGATGACCTGAACGTAACCCTTGAGCCCATTGCTACGGAAGCTGATGCCTATACTTTGCGTGTAGAAGCTACAGATGCTACTGCCGGAAACTATACGCTGATGATTGATGGCGAAGGACGATGGAAAAATGAGATCCGTTCTACCACCTTCACCGTGATCTCCAACTCCGGACCACAAGTAAGCACAAACGGACAATAATACTTCCTTATCAAGGCCAGCATTTGATTCGGTTAAGAAAATAATATTAGTTAGGTTTGGATAGTAGCGGGAGGCTTCAGGCGCTCGCTACTTCACTCTTTTAGCATGAGCCCCTTTAAGAAATACGGCATCCGCATTTTTATTTCGTTACTGGTTTACATTTTCTTTCACGTGAACAGTACACAAAATGGTGAGACCTTATTTCGGTTTGGAGGGCTCGATCGCATTTATATCATCTACACGGTGATCATGGTGTTGAGCATCTGGGAGGTCTTTGACTTCACTCTCAGACGTCTCAATGCACAGAGTCGGGATTTGAGTAATTACAGAAATCTCATGCACCTGATCCTGATACTTACCCTCGTGTCTATTCCCATGGTGATCTTTTCCATGTGGGTCTCGGAATATCAGATCAAGCCCAACTTTCAGGATGAATGTGTTATTTACGTCAGTAGCTTTCAGAGTTTTATAGTCATGTCTTTTCAGGGGCAAGTGTTGGGATGGTTGATCATTGCCGGAGAACTTTTCAGGATTTACCATGACCAGGCCAAACTTCAGGAAAGAGATAAGGCCCTGATGCAAAAGGAACTGCTACAAAGTCAGTATGTAAACCTCAAGAATCAGGTTAATCCTCACTTTCTATTCAATAGCTTCAGTGTTCTTCAGAGCCTCATTGATACCAAACCCGAGGAGGCGAGTAAGTTCTTATCAAAGCTTTCGAAAATGTACCGCCACATCCTGGATAATCGCGAAGAATCCATGAGTAGCGTAAAAAAGGAGTTGGAGGTGCTCAACCTCTACATATACTTACTGAAGATCAGGCACGAAGACAGCTTTGAAGTAACCATCGAGATTGCTGAAGAATACCACCAATCGTATATCCCGACCTTATCGCTGCAAATGCTCATTGAGAATGCGGTAAAACATAATCAGTTTTCCAGTCGGGAGCCGCTTCACGTTAACCTCTATGTGGATCAGGGGTATCTCGTTGTTAAGAACAAGGTAAAGAAGAAAGGTGCGGTTGAATCTTCTACGAAACTAGGCCTGGAAAATATCCGTAGCCAATATGAGCTTCAAACCAGGCAGTCTGTGATAGTTACGGAAGACGAACAATTCTTCACAGTGAAGCTCCCGATTTTAACGACGCTACGATTTACCTAAATGCATGCACTGATCATCGAAGATGAGCGACTGTCGGCCGACCGCCTCAAAGTACTGATCAATAAGATTGATCCTGAGATCCGGATCCTGGACGTGCTGGATTCGGTAAGCAGTGCCAGAAGCTGGTTTAGAGACAACAGTCCACCAGATATTCTGTTTCTGGATATTCAGCTTAATGATGGCCTGGGTTTTGATGTGCTTACTGAAATGAAGATCGAAGTGCCCGTGATTTTCACCACAGCTTACGATAATTATGCGATTAAAGCCTTTAAATTCAATAGTATTGATTACCTGCTCAAACCCATAGATGAGTCAGACTTACAACATAGTATTGAAAAGCTAAAAGCTCAGGACAGGCCTGTTGAAACCCCCAGTCCCGGAGGAGTGGGGCAGGATTTCGGGCAATTGAAGAAAATCCTGACTGGAGACTTTAAAAAACGTTTTTTGGTAAAACTAGGGGATCAGTATCGGTCTGTAAATGTCGAAAATGTGAGCTATTTTCATTACCATGAAGGAATGACCTATCTGGTGGCAGATGATGGTAAGAAATACCCGCTGGACTACACGATGGACCATATTGAATCATTACTTCATCCACTGGAGTTTTTCAGAATTAATCGGAAGCTGATCCTGAGCCTCTCCAGTATCAAAGAGATCCATAGCTATTTCAACAGTCGATTATTACTGAGGTTGTCTCCTGAATTACCAGACGAAGTGATTGTCAGCCGGGATCGGGTGGCCGATTTTAAGCGTTGGATGGACCTTTAACCCGCCTTCTTTTGTTTGGAATGAAGAGGGAAATCAATACTTCTGTAGAAGATTTTTCGGAAGGATGCTCATTTATCTATGTTTTGACCTACGTCAATAAAGCATTTGATTCAGCAATTCGAAGTGATTCTCATAAGTTTTCAGCTAGCGGAACCCATTTTTTATATTAAGTACAACTAATGATAATATAATTTGCATTTCTCAGGAGTAGCGAAAGAAATGATTGTTGAATTAATTGGATTATTTTAATAATTAGGATGTAAAAAATAAAGTCGGGGCAAAAAAAAGAGCAATCCGATAAAAATCAGATTGCTCCCAAAACAACTAAAGGCTACAGTCGGGCGACTGTAGTGGTACAAATATATAGCAGATTCGATGTTAAACCAAAATGTTTTACGTGTTAATTTTTTGAGGCTTTCCTTAACATACAGCATTTGACGGATAAATGACTAACAGTTGGTAAAGGCCAGTTGAATATCACTATTCTAAGTTTTGATTGTTTTGATTTATTGCAGGCACCAAAAGCACTTTGATGACCTAAAACTAATCTACGGGATATGGGATGAATAAAAAATTGGTAAATTCTTCTTTCACGATGAACAAACAGCAGAATTCGTCGGCTGGTTTGTAAATGCTTTTAAAGTCCGCTTCTTTCTCGATTAGTTGCCTTTGCAAGAATTCTTCCATAAATGAGGCGTAGTAATTGAATTGATTTTCCATGACACCTTTTTCATATAGCGGAGTACCAATAGGTATCTGTGTGTCAGAAACGGGAAAGACAGGGAATTCCGAGAAACCCCTGGTTCGAATCTGGTAAGAGGCTTCTTTCAATTGTTCAGCCACTTTTACAAAATCTGAAGAGATTGTGCCTAATAGCTTTGGATCTAGTTCCGGATCGTTCTGCATGTTGCGTATCTGCGGTAATGGTCGCTTTTTTCATTTATGTCAAGTCGGTAATTCACCGAAGCTAACCGACTCACATTCACAAGAGGGCAAAGGTAAATGTTCTCAATGATCGGGAAATAAGCGGCTACGAAAGAATGTTTTTAACTTCACTTATTGATCGTCTCAGGAATGTCTGCAAATTTTGCAGGAAATAACATGGATCTAGAAAAAGTAATCACCCGTATTTCGCAATCCAAAAAGTACAAAGATCTCCATATTGGGACGATCAGAGATATTTGTGAAGGCTTATTGAAGGATGGGTTTTCTCCCAAAGAAATTGAGAAACAGTGCCGGAAGAAGCTCCATAACGTTTGGCAGGATTATTTAGGTCTTCCTAATTACAAAAAGGCTCGAGAGGAGTTTCAGGCTGCTTTTGATAAGGGAGTAGTTGAGGAAGTACGAAATGTGTGCGTCAACGTCATGTCCATTCATGAATCAGCCAGGGAACGACTCGTTGTATTAAGTGAAGACTATTATGAACGCATTTTTGACATCACAGGACAGCCGAAAGTGATTACAGACCTGGCTTGTGCGTTTCATCCGTTTTGTTTTCCCTGGATGAAATTGCCCAAAGACATTCAGTACAACGCTTATGATATTAACAAGAACTTTGTTGAACTGATCAATTTCTATTTCGAATTAGAAGGTATTCAGCCGCTGGCACAATGGCGTGACATTTATAGTAATCCGCCGGAACAACACGCTGATGTAGCTTTCCTGTTCAAGATGTACCATTGTCTGGATCACAGGAAGAAAGGCTCCGGATTGGAGATCATCAGGAATACCAAAACGGACTGGATGGTCA
This sequence comes from Cyclobacteriaceae bacterium, assembly GCA_965229785.1. GTDB lineage: Bacteria > Bacteroidota > Bacteroidia > Cytophagales > Cyclobacteriaceae > JAWPMT01. The sequence continues at coordinate 3,810,981 of CBDDJS010000001.1, read as the reverse complement.
TTTCTTTTCCCCTTCAAAACCTCAGAGGAGCGAAGATGATCATGTATGACCGATATTCGCAGCCAATTGAGCAGTTGGTTGCCGAGGAACGGTGGTCGATGCAACGACTGGAGTTTGAGAATGAGTGGCTCGTTTTAATCAATAAGTCATAGCGCATGGCCAAATTGTATGTAATCGCAACGCCAATTGGCAACATGGAGGATATCTCCTACAGGGCAGTTAGGCTCCTCAATGAGATTGATGTATTGGCCTGTGAAGACACACGGGTCACGAAAAAGATACTTACTCGATACGAGGTGAGATTTCCGACGCACATTTTCTCCTATCATGAGCACAATGAACAACGGGCAATCACCCGGATCATATCGCATCTTGAAAAGGATGAAGATGTGGCCATTTGTTCTGATGCAGGTATGCCCGGCATAAGTGACCCAGGCTATAAACTCATTTCCAGGGTAATCGAGGAAGGGCATGACTTGGATGTTATCCCCGGGCCAAGTTCAGTCCATAATGCCCTGGTGCAGTCAGGTTTACCGACTTCCAGCTATACGTTCAAGGGATTTATTCCCAGAAAAGAGGGTCAACGACAGAAGTTCTTTGAGATGGAAATAGAGCAACCGCATACCCTGGTTTTCTTTGAATCCAAGCATCGCATCATCAAATCACTGACCCAGGCCCGGGTTGTATATGGGGATCGCTATTGTGCGGTTTGCCTCGAATTGACCAAGAAATTTGAACAAACCACTCGTGGCTTCATAAGCGATGTAATTCCCAAACTGGAACAATCCAGCATCAAAGGAGAGATCACACTTGTCATTGCTGGAAATCACCCTAAATTCATAAGGACGGATAATGAATAGTCTTGAGACCAACCACGGCACATTGAAGCTTCCGGTCTTTCTGCCTGACGCCACGCGCGGCATCGTACGGTCTGTAGATTCCCTTGATGTGGAACTGGCCAAAATAGAAGGGTTAGTAGTCAATACGTTGCACCTTTCTTCCAAACCGGGTATGAGTTCGTTCAATTCCCAACATAGCATTCATGACTTCATGAATTGGGACAAGCCGATCATTTCTGATTCGGGTGGTTTTCAGGTGTTTTCCATGATCTATGAATCGAAGATGGGAAGTATCAATGCCAAGGGCTTTGTTTATCAATTGGCAAAAGGTCAGAAGAAAAAGAACCTGACCCCTGAAAAATGCATTCAACTGCAATTCCAGATAGGTGCCGATGCCATTTATTGCCTGGATTACTGTACACACCCCGATATGGATCACTCCGTCCAGAAAACCAGCGTTGAATACACAATCCAGTGGGCAAAGAAGTGCAAAAAGGAATATGATCGTTTGCTAAAAGAAAAGAAGAAAGACTTTAAGCGGCCCTTACTTTTTGCGGTAGTTCAGGGAGGTAATAGCAAGGAACTAAGGAAACAATGCGCTGAAGAGCTGCTGAACATTGGCTTTGATGGTTTTGGCTTTGGGGGATGGCCGATTACCGATGACGGCCAATTGGTAGATATGGTCAGTTACGTATCAGAGTTAATAGGTCCTGACTATCCGAAACACGCTTTGGGCATCGGCAAGCCTGAAAATTTGCTAAGTGCCTTTCGGGCAGGGTATAATATATTCGATTGCGTGATCCCGACGAGAGATGCAAGACACAAAAGGCTATATATTTTTAATGATGATTACAGCCATGTGGACCAATTGAAGGGAGCCGAATTCTATGACTACCTCTACATGCAGGACGAAAAGCACAAGCGCGATAATCGACCTATCGATGAATATTGCGACAGTCACACCAGTCGGTATACCCGTGCTTACTTACATCACCTGTTCAATATCAACGATCATTTGGCTTATCGTTTGGCTACCATTCATAACTTGAGGTTTTATTCGAAAATGCTTGAGATCCTGAGAAATGGATAATGATCAATCGAAAGCTATCCAACAGATACTCAGGGCAAAGAAATACGCCAACTTATCTCCGGATACGATCGAGCGGATCTTACGTTGGGCAGAGGCCAGGGTAAAGAAGAAAGAAGTGGACAAAACGGCCCGGAAGAAACTTCATCAGATCTACGGGGCTTATTTCAATCAGGGCAGTGCTTCAACTTTTGAGAAAACTGTCTTGAATAAACCTGAAGATCCCGCCGGAATCAAAACTTTTTGTCATGAATTAATGGGTTTACACAGTTCATCCCAGGAACGGCAGGAGGATCTTGCAACTTTTTATGGGAAGATTTTTGAAATTACTGGTATCCCTGAACGTATGATCGACCTGGCTTGTGGACTCAATCCGCTATCCTATCCCTGGATTCATGAGCATGGTACCATTCCTTATATTGGTTATGATATTGATCAAAAGACGACCCGTTTGATGAATGACCTGTTGGTTTCTTTTGATTATCCGGTAGAGATCCGTTTCAATGATTTGTTTTTGAATATTCCGGAACATAAGGCAACGGATCTGGTCATGTTGTTAAAAGCTTTGCCGTGCCTTGAACAGCAGGAAAAAGGCATTAGCGTTAAGTTACTTACTGAAATCAAATGTCAATACCTGGTGGTGTCCTTTCCCTCTAAGTCCCTGGGCGGTAAGAGCAAGGGCATGGAAGCCAACTACGAGTCTTTTTTGAGTTCCGTTGTGGATGAGACCTCTCATACGGCTCATAAAATCACTTTTGAAAGAGAAATTGTTTATGTATTAGAGCGTATCTGATCGGTCTTGGTTGACTTATTGGATCTGAGTTCTTCAAAGATGAAAATATAATTGCTCCATTGAATCAAAGTGATTGAGTTAATCAGTTATTCTTATTTTTATCACTAAACCCAAAGAGTCATCGCGCGAGTAGTAGATCATATCGTTTTTGGAGTGCCGGACCTGGAAGCAGGTATCCAATATTTTGAAGAGAAACTAGGCGTTGTTCCTGTATTTGGAGGATACCATAAAACACAGGGTACGAAAAATGCCTTGTTGAATTTATCCAATGAATGTTACCTGGAGATCATTGCGATTGACCCAGATAATGTTGATGTAACGCAGGATCGCTGGATGGGTATTGATCTGCTTGATGGTCCGAAGCTTATCCGGTGGGCCATAAAATCTTCAAACCTCCGAAATGATCAGTCGATACTTCGAAAGCATCATTCGACCATGGGGGAGATTCATCCAGGTTCTCGTCAAACGGCCTCAGGTGAGCTCCTGAAATGGGAATTGATCATGCCACTTAGTACACCTGAAGTGGAGGTCGTTCCATTTGTGTTGGATTGGAGCCAGTCAGAAATGCATCCAACAGAAGTGTTAGCTCCTTCGGGTTTTGAGCTTTACAGAATCCAATTGACTCATTCCGAACCGGGAACCATCACACCGGTACTTCAGGCACTGGATGTTGAAGTGGGTCTTGTCAAAGGAGAAACTGCGAAGATCAATGCTTTGCTGATAGGTCCGAATGGTATTCAGGTCACCATCTAAAAAGGATTAAAAATACTAAATACCTTTTCCCGATACTGCTTCGAAACGACTACTCGTTTGTTTTGCACAAACAGGGTATTCCCTTCCCAGCCATCTACAGCATCGATATTGATCACATGACTTCTGTGCACCCTTATGAATCGATCAGTAGGAAGCTTTTCTTCCATGTACTTCAATTGAGTGGAGTAGATGAACTTCTCCTTTTGCGCATATATGGTCGTATAGTTTCCATCAGCTTCCAGTAGGGAGATGTCTTTCAGAGACACCCGCTGGAAATGGTGGTTTTTTTTGAGGAATAGTCGATCAGAAATATTCATTACCTGATTCTCATGTGCTTCGAATGCTTGTTTTTGATGGAGAGTAGGGGATTCAGGCTGATTCGAAAAATTCGCGAGGGCTAGTTCTATGGCGATAGGAATTTCCCGATCATTGAAAGGTTTGAGCATGTATGAGGAAGGCTTCACTTGTTTGGCTCGCTCGACCAATGCCTGATCCGTATGAGAGGTCAGAAAGATAAATGGAATGTGAAATTTTTCATTGATGACCTGACCAAGATCTATTCCGTCCCGCTCTCCTTCGAGCTTGATATCCGAGAGTACAATATCAGTCTCAGGATGCTGATCAAGTAATGCCAAAGCTTCATCCACACTAGCCGCAGTTCCCACAACCTCGTAGTGTTTGGACAAACGCAGGGCTATGTCCTGAGCCAACAGGATCTCATCTTCTACAACTAAGATGTTTACTCGGGCATCGACCATATGATAGCTAATTTAAGTTAACGGAACAGAAAGCGTCCATAAGCTTCCCCGATCATAGGTGTAATTCAAATCGGCTTTGAGTTGCTTGCCCAGTGAATACACCAATTTTAAACCAAACGAAGTGTGATTTTCAAGTGAATGCTTTGATATACCCACGCCATTGTCTTTTACCAGTAGCTGAAGGCGGTTTGATTCCTGGATTATTCGAACCAGAATCACCGGTTCACCGACCCCTTCATAGGCGTATTTCAAAGCGTTGGTCACCCATTCATTCACGATCAATGCCAAAGGGATGGCCTGGTCTATGCTCAAATCAATTGCCGTAACCTCCAGATCAGGTTTCAATCGATCATCAAAAGAATAACATAGATTCAACACAAGTTCCTCAACGTAATCTTTGAGGTTGATCGTCGTGTGAAGATCCTCCCGGTACAACTTTTGATGGATCAGGGCCAATGCATCTACCCGAAATTTACCAGCGGAGATAGCGGCTTCCGCCGGATGACCTTTCAATTCGCTCCCTTGTAAGTTGAGTAGGCTACTGATCATTTGCAGATTATTTTTTACCCGATGATTCAACTCTTTAAGCAGTAAAGCCTTTTCTGCTTCCCGCTGACGGATCTCCTCTTTCTGGATCGCCAGGGTGTGATTGACTTTTTGCTTGGCACGATTGCTTCTGTACAGTAAAAGACTCAATCCAAGAAAGAGGGTCATAGCACCGATCGCCGCGAAAGTTTGCTGCCTGCGGAGGGTATCTCGCTCATTTAATATTGCGATCTCCACGTCTCGCTGACTGATCTCGAAATTGGCTTTGACTCTTTCCAACTCCTGAACATTTTCCTTATTGACCAGGCTGTCCTGATATACTTGAAATTGCTCCTGATAGGCCAGTGCTTTTTCGAAATCACTGCTTTGTTTGTAATAATTGACCAACATTTCACTGATGTCTCGTATTTGCTCCTTCAATGAATGGTCTTTGGCGATCTGCAAAGCATCCAGAAATCCCTTTTCCGCTGCAATCCAGAACCTTTCTTTTTGATCGATGAGTGCCAGTTCAGCCAGATAAACCGCATGCGTATATGGGTCGCCAAGTTCGTTTACAAAATCTAAGGATTGATTCAACAATTCACGTGCTTGTTCCAGCTTTCCCATGGCATTGTAAGTCATCCCCAAATTGCCGAGTGCATAAGATTCGATCCCGACATGATTCAAAGAATCATTAATGCTGAGAGATTTTTGAAATTTAAGCACAGCACTGTCGGTCTTATCATTCAAGCGATAAGCTTCGCCCATGTTTAGTTGAACCATGGCAATGAATATTCCCTGGTTTGTGCTTTCATAATAGCGCATTGCCTGCCGGAAGAATTCAATGGCTTGAGAATAGTCCTCATCTGAAACCGCGTTACTTCCAAGCTGTACCAAAACCGCAGATTTCAGATCATTCCGGCCGATCTTTTCAAACAGGGTCAATGCCTGTAGACTAGCTTTGGTAGATTCCGGGTGGTTGCCTAATACACGTTGTATTGCCCCGATTTCCTCATACAACCGGGCCTGTAACTCGACATCACCCAATGCGGATGCTTTTGTTATTGCTTCACGAGCATAATTGAGCGATACTGAAGCATTTGGGTGATTGTGAGCGATATGAAGAGCAATATTACACCATTCACTTTCAGTCAGGTGTTCATTTTTCAATAGTGAAATAAGACTGTCAGCTTTTCTGATGTCCTGAGATATACTAGTAAAACCGCCAAAAAGGAAGAGGTGCAAAAGTACCAGCCTTATGACCTTTGGAAAGCATAAATTAACCACCAGATTGATTGGTCACTTTGATCAATGGGTCAATGATCGCGTGGTAAGACTTATCGCCAATGTTGAAAGATACCAATACCTGGTAAGAGAGGTTTGCGGATTGTACTGACGCACCTTCCTGTTGATTAACCGTGAATTCTATGACCCGGGGATTAATGCCTGGATTACCTTCCGTTTTTACGCTCAGATAGGCCGAAAGGTCAGGTGTATAGACCGTGTCGAAGATAGTTTCGTCAATGCTGAAGAAGTATTCCCAACCTGGAAATTCTGCTGACGGGCCAGTATAGCTTAATTTAAGTTGAACAACGGCCAAATTATCCAGATTGGATTCTCCTGGATTGGCGTCACTGGAAACGTCAAACCGTATGGTGGATTGTGCACTCATGACCGGAATGAGCCAGTTTGGATATACCTCTGTCATCTGTGTGATGTTAGGCGTTAAATCCAATGGGAATTGTGGGGATTCGTGTTTTACATTGGCCCAAAAGGTCACAATTTCGGAAATGGCATTGTTGCTAAAGGTCACTGTGGATAGCGTATAATTATCCGTATCAGGGTTTTGTCTGATGGTAAGTCTCATGATTTTATTGTCTACTGGTTATAAGCGTTCGATTCGCTTAGAATAAAAAAAAGAATATGCTTAAGGTAAAAAGTCATTTCAAATTAAGAAATGGAATGCACATAAAGCAATCAGTCTTTGATAAAAAAGAATAATCAGGGATAAACAGGAAATGCACCATACATTTTTTGGAACTATTCATACATCGTGGAAAGCCATTCATACATTCAGTTATTCTGTCTTGATCATGTGAAATAACCTTGGCCTTACGTCGGTATAACAGTTGAGTTCTTCCCGACGGGATTTATTTAATGGTTACACGCCAAACTACATTCCCATGGAATTGAAAGGATTTTCCTGGCATGCTTCAGAGCTAAAATCAGGTGCTAATAATGTTACTTATTTTTTTAAGTATAAGATCGGAGTAGCTAATCCCTATTATATCTTCTATGCGTTGGCAAATGATAAAGCTGTAGATACTTCGGGTTTAGGAAATCCGATCAATACCTCTCAGATAGAGGTGTTGCTGAATGGTGAACGCGTTGAGGTTGACAATTTCGGCACGAATTCCTTCAACTATAAAAACGGACTTTGCCTGCGCCTAAAGGATTTTCGGGTTCCCGTTGGTAGTGAGGTGGAAATCATCATTAAAGGGGTGAAGAACAAAGGTATTCCGGGGAAGTACAGTTGGAAATGGATCGCCACGGCCAGTAGTCTTGGAGAGCCGATCGAAGAAGTAACCAATGGCCGTAAGTTGATCCACCTGGTAGGATGATTGGATTCATACATTTATGGGGGGCAATCATACAACTAGACCATGCACTCATACATTGAATTAGTTCCGGATCAGCTTACCGCCTAACCTTGAAATTCAGTATTTGAATTCGGAGTTATTGGACTGGTAACGGTCACATAAATATTTCACAATGAGCAATACAGAAAAAGTAAAATTCCTTGAATATCAAAAACCGGCCCTGGAAACGGGTGACTACCGGGTGAAATTCGATCAGCTGGTAGAGACAGGCAAAGGGGGAAATACTTTTCAGGCGGAAGAAGTCAACTTTTCAGTTCAGGGAGAGCGATTTTCATTGGATCCGTCAGAAGTTCATGTGATGTACCCGCCCCCCGGAAGCCTGGGCAGACATAGTGATTGTTTTCCTCACATTTCCATTAAGCGCAGCACCTTTCCCTGGGAGCGTTCGGCTTACGGAGATGAAGATTTCGAGCCATGGCTGGCACTCTTGCTTTTTGATGAGAAAGAATTCGCTAAGGGCGAGGTTAAGAAAAGCAACCTCACACTAGCGCAACTGAAAAAGAGTCCATCTTCAATGTTTCCAGGCATCACGCTGGAATCAGGGCAGGATGCATCTGATATCATTACCGTTATCGATGTAAAAAAAGGTCTGCTGGAAGAACTCCTGCCTTCGGGAGAGGAGTTGAAGTTACTGGCTCATGTTCGTCAAAGGGTGAACGGTGATGATGACAATCCGGAATCGGAACTCGCCGTGATCATGGCCAATCGCCTGCCAAAAGAGGGCTCCGGAAGTATCGTGCATTTGGTATCAGTTGAGGAAAGGTACAAGAAGAACGGATCCTTCAATTATTCCACAAATCGAAAAAGCGACTACATCCGGTTGGTGAGTCTCAAAAACTGGAGTTTCGCATGCTTATCTGACGAAGGCAAGAATTTTGAAGAGCTCGTCGAGGACATCAGCACAGATGTAGTCAGAATACGTAAGTCTGATGACAAATCGGTGGCGGAGCCGTACCTGGCTAAAGGCTATGTGGCCATTCCTCACGACCTAAGACAATGTGATCGAACCTATTCATGGTTTCATGGTCCATTGAGCCCCATGCAGGTTACTTCAAGTTTTAATAAAGATACAGACCTGCCGGAATTCAGTGATGAACTTATTCATTATCACCCAAACATTGGGATGTTTGATAGTAGCTATGCCGCGGCGTATGAGCTGGGACGGATCCTGGCCATTTCGGATGACACCTTCTCAAAGACACTGTTTCAGTGGAAATATCAGCTCAATGAACAAATAGCACTGGAACTTCAATCTACAGAAAACGCCAGATTGGTCGCCGATAAGATTGAAACTGACACAACAGAAAACGATGAATTAGAAATCAAAATCAGGCATTGGTTCAGAGAACTAGCGATGTTGAAGCAGGTTCCTTTCAATTATTTGATCCCGGATGAGGAAATCTTACCACAAGAATCAATGCGCTTTTTTAAGCTGGACAACCATTGGATGGAGTGTTTGCTATTGGGAGCCTTTTCGATCGGAGGAACCATTCGGAGGTCAGCAAACCATCCGGTAATTTCCTTGTTTCATGAGCTTACGGGAGGCTTACTAAAGCAGGCGCGAAGTGGCTTTATGGTACGATCACAATTGGTTTCCGATTATCCGGATCTACTGGTAGATGCGTACGGTAAGAAGGCCAACAATAGACAATCGATAGTTAGAAATGCCGCTATTCAGAACTCAAAACTTGAAGTAGTCCGCGTAGAGCGAATCAGTTCGGAAGTACTATTCTATTTGGTTGAGGGAGAAGTGTCAATGGCAGAACTCTACCTTAAGCCGGAAGGCCTTCGCTTTGGGTTGGATGAAGAAGAAGCTGAGGATGGCTGTGGGATGAAATATGAAAAAGACCTGGACACGGTTAAGGAACCGATCAGCCTGGGGCAGATTCTAAGCAAAAGACGAGTGATCCATATTAAAAAGCTTGCTGAGTTGATCCGAAAAGCCCTTGGTAAGCCCAGAATCAATTCAGCACTATTTGGCGTGCACATGATCGAAGGGTCAAACAAAGGCAGATTTGTGAAACAATAGGGCCATGGTCAATCAAAAAAAAGGAAATACGATGCGTAACTATTTAATGGTACCGGTGCAACTTGATGCACTCCATGTACCGGGAGAAGAATTGACGGTTGTCGATCAGATGGCTAATTTCTCAGTGCTCCCATACTTTGAAAGTACGCTCAAGGAAGAGTTTAACGGGGAAACTGCCAACATCAGTGAGTCGATAGCATCGCAGGTATTTCAAAACAAGAACCTGAGGTTGGGGCATGGTATTCACCTTCACTGGTCGCTTCCGGATGCGCTTACCCGGGGCGATAGCAGTCTCAATTTTCCGGAAGTACCCGACCGCTGGCTGGTAACACGTAGGAAGAAAGAGATTGTTGAAGGGGAAGAAAAATGGATACAAGACAATCAGTGGGTAGTAGAAAGTAACTATCTGTTTCCACCTCATTTGGATAAACAAGGGGTAGCGGTGAACATTCCTTATTGGAGTGAACGAACCTCCCAACCTTATCGCTATTTGGGAAGAAAAATGCCCGCTAATGCGTGGAAAAGTAAATTTGCTGATGCCGAATACTATCCGTCACTGACCACCGTAGGCTACGGCGAACCCACATTTGCCGCTTTCTACCCCAATTGCTTCAGTGTGTTTGGGTTTCACGACCCTAATCCTGGAAATGACCTGATCAACTTACGTTATGAGGTAGTTGGCTGGTATAGTGACCAGTCAAAGGATTTCCTCTCCAAATATTTATCAGAGCATTCCAGGAAGCCTGTGACCGGAGCCATGGCCGACGAGTCAGATATAGAACAAGTACTTGAAAATATTGAAGCGGAGTTCCATTGGAAAGTAAAGCCCGGAGAAGATCAGGTACCCGACCAAATGCTCTGCTATGCGGGCTTATCATTTGATAACTCATCACTTGATCGGGTAAATAAACGTCACATAAATTCCATCACGGTGGCCAATACGGGTACTGAGGCGTTATCTGCCTGTCTCGCTGACCTGATCTCCAGAGAACATGGCAAAACAGCAACCCGGAACTATTTGCAATCCATCGAAGATCAACTTGAAGCGATGCAAATGGCTTTTCGGCTGGATGAGAAAAAATTAGATACGGTCGCGCGATTCAAAGAACTGAAACATGAAAATAGCTTTTCACCTGTACCCAGCGGACATCTCTGGTTCATTCGAAATGAAGTCGGGGCTACAGAAGATCAGGATAAGAAAGGAAAAGCACCGGATTTGCCACCGGAAACCGAATCCTTACTCAATGAATTGAATGAATTGCAGCAAGCTTACAATGCCGCCTGGCTAGAAATCGATGAATTGCGGATGCAGCTATTTGCTGATTGGTACAAATACATGATCTGTGTATATCCTCCCGAAACAGTTCAGGATTATCCTTCTCCGGATTTGGTCAAACACTTTGTTGAAAACAAAGTAATGGCCCCCCTACAGGAAAAAATTGCCGGAACGGGGGAAATTGAAGTCATTACAAATGAGCAAAATGGTCATACCATAAGACTCGTGGTGGTTGAAGGAAGCGAAGCAAATACTTTGGCGACCAGGCTCACAGAAAAAGCCAATCAACTGATCCGTCAAATCGAAAATGCTGAAAATGAAATCAACGAGACCTTGCAATCCAATGATGGGCAAGGGATTTCCTTCAATTACTTTATCGAACAAATTCCGGGGCCACGTTTTTGGGAACCGAAGCCACCGGTGGTCTTATTGGAAGGAGAAGCGGCGAGGGCAACTAAAAGGCATGGACAAGATGGTGTGCCGATTTGCTCTGTCTTTAACCTGACGCAGGGAAGTATTTATGAAGGAACCAATGACTTTGGAAAAATCACGGCTTTCGTACATGCCCTCCTAAATGTTGACCGGCAGGGGTTGTCCATTTGGAAAAATCAACCCTGGAACCCGTTCATGCTGGAATGGCAAACGCAACTCTTTAGCACAGCAACTAAAGGTAACCAAAACGGGGGTGAAGGTACTTATTCCGAGAAATTCATTACTTCGAACTATGAAGCACCTGTCCTACATCCTGACCTGGAATTCAAATCAGGTAAAGGCAAGATAACAAGTAGAGGAAAGATCTATAGTGGGACTAGTATTCTTACGCCTCAGGCGGATGAGTTGTTGAAGTTTCACATCGAAGATCAATTAGTGGATAAACTGGCCATTTTTGGATCAGCAGAACAAATCTCTTCAGGTACTTACAAGGGTAAGAAGCATCTGGACAATCCAGTTTACACGATGATCTTGTCTTATGAAAAATTGAATAACCTCAACGTGCTTTCTCAAAGCCTGGATGGTTTCAATCAAGCGTTGCTCATGCGCAAACAGACCATAGAACTTTCGGTTGATGATCCTCTGGCTTTTGATGCTTATCACAGTTTTTCGGATGAGGGAGTTGCTAAGGCCATGGGTGGAGAAATTATGCACGCACCAAACCCGCTAAATTCCTTCAATCCCATTCGTACGGGTTGTCTTAAGATCCTTCAGCTTCGACTGGTTGATACATTCGGACAAACCATGGACATAGATACTGATAGGATTGATACCACCTACAAAATGACTACTCCTAGTAGTAAGTACCTGGTGAAATTACCCCCACGGCTTGCACAACCGGCACGGCTCAATTTTCGCTGGTTGAATGGCTCCCAAAACAACTCAGAAACCAACAATCAATTGGCGAGTAGTCCTATTTGCGGCTGGTTAATGACCAATTCGTTTGATAAAAGTGTCATGTTCTACAATGATCATGGTAAGGCCCTGGGGTATTTCAAAGCAGGCGCGTGGAGAGAAGCCATTGACAATGATCATGCCATTGGTGTAGATGAGATTTCTAATCCACACTTGAAGAGAGTGGCCAAATACGTTGAAGAAAGCTTGAAAAGCGATGAAGGTTTTCTAGATGATTTCATTCATGTCATCAACGATGCAATGACCAATATCCAACCGGAAAACAGCATGCATGAAGGAGCCGCCTTACTCATTGGGAAACCTGTAGCAGTCGTTCGTGCCAGCTTAAACCTGGAGTTGTGTGGTTCCCCTGCTGTAAATCAAGACTGGAATGTTTTTAGAAGCGACATAGCGAAAAACAACCGAACTTCAGACAATTTCACCCATGTCCAATTCCCGGTCCGTCTGGGAGAATATGGCCAACTGAACGATGGACTGATTGGTTATTGGCTGGAAACAAGATCGAAAGAAGGTTCGATCATGTTTACAACTGAATCGCTTGATCAGCGGGGTAATATTGTTTCGGATACCAAGAGCAAATTTTATTCTCCCCAGAGTGATTACATTGATAGTGCAAGCATAGAGTCTCGATTTGAGCATCTTAGTGACGGGGCCATCAACTTTTACCAATCACTGAATGACAAACCTCAGACGGTAACCATGCTCATGAACCCACAGGGGAGTGTGCATGCTACTGTGGGTATTCTGCCCAACAAAGAGATTACTATTCCACAACATCTCTATAGTGAGGCATTGAAAAACATAGAGGTTAGTTTTCTTCATGCGCCATTGCTCACCCGCGAAAACAAAATAAACCTGCCTCTGAGGCCAGTTTCTGACTATTCCTGGTCCTGGGTTGAACGAAAAAACCAGGAAGAATGGGCCGAACTATTCCCAGAGAACAGAATTGAAAAAGCGGTTTTCATACAGCAGTGGGATAAAATGAATACAGGAACCAGTGATCAAACCCACTATACTGGTCAGGAGATGTGGGAGCTCTTGCTAAGCAAAGAAATGAATTGGCTGGGAAGAGTGGATGATGACGAAGATGGGCAATTGGATGCTGGTATCGCCAGGGTGCTTGAAAAGGACGAGCGGCTACCCATTTCCAAGGTGAGTTCGCTGAAGGAAAAAGAACCACTGATTGAAGACATTCTGGATACCTGGTCAGTGGGTATAGACCCGGTTGAAACAGAAGCTGTATTTACCGGACCTCAACGTCTGAAAGAAGGTTGGCTGAAATTGAGAACCCTATAATAAGTTAGAAATGACTACTACATCCCAATATTTGGCAAGACTTACGAATCAGCACGAACTTGATGTCAGCTTTAACAGAAGAGGCGAGACACAAACCATTTTAACCTTGCTTCGTCCGAAAAAAGGGAAACGACTGGTTTTCAATAAAGATCTGGTTTTAGCGATTTCGAATGATGCGGCTGCTCTTGTTCCTGAGCAACTGGAAATTGAGATTGAAAATCTGCTATTCGTAAATACAAAGCGTACCCATGAATCAAAAAATCTGTTGGGTGTTACGTTTGGTGGAGCCCTCTCGCTCACAGATTTGCCTTTGGTTGGGGATCGTTTTCCAAAAGAGCCCGCGATGGGGGTTGATAACTTCCAGTTATGGTTAAGCTCCTCATCTTTCAGCCTTGAAGAAATAAATGCAATCAACGAGATCATTCCCCTGGAAACAGTGGTGTTGCCTTCAATGATCAACAAAGGGGCGAATTACGCCATGCGAGTACGGATGGGAAAGAAGGAGAAGCAATTGAATCTGGCAGCGGCCGAGGAGCAAGCATCTACCCATTCAACTCAAAACGATGGCCAACAATCAGCAAACAGCACTCGTCAGGATCAGCCTGAAAGAGAGATAACTCAACCGGGCTTGACCAAATGGTTTGATGTCAATAAGCAATTAGGTCCATTGACGATCAAACGGGCTGGGGGCAGATTCTATGAGGCCAAACTACATCTGATGCTGGATACAACCTTAAAAATGGGCCCGATGACCGTAACGCTGGACGGACTTTCCGCCGGTAGTACGATTGCCAAATTTGATCCTGAATACAATCTCGATGGAATCGGTCTTACCTATGAGAAAACACCTACCCGCATAAGTGGATACTTGTTGAGAAACGCCCTGGACGAATCGTACAAAGGGAACGCTGTTATCAAAACGGCTTCTCTGAGTATTTCGGCTTTGGGTGCTTACAAAAAACTGAAAAATACGCCTTCGCTATTTGTCTATGGCGTTGTGAACAGGTCGGTTGACGTGGGCCCTCCATGGCTAAACGTGACCGGGATCAGTGCTGGATTTGGTTATAACCGAAAGATCAAAGTGCCCAAAGCAAAAGATGTACCTGAATTCCCGCTGGTTCGTGCTGCCATGGGGCATAATTATGGCTCAGACCCGATGACTGTTTTGGGAAATATGAAGCGACACCTGCCCGCGGCTAAAGGTGAAAACTGCCTGGCATTAGGAGTTCGATTCAATACGTTTAAACTCGTCGAGTCATTCGCATTGGTATTGGTCAATTTGGCGGGCAAACCCGATGTGGATGTGGTAGGGGTTAGTACATTGGTTCAGCCGGCCAGATCGAAAAAGCCACTGGCGGTGATTGAAATGGCCTACAAAGCCAGGTATGATGTGGATGAGAAAGTGCTCCGGGTGGATGGTGTTCTGACACCCGCGTCATATGTCTTTGATAAGAAGTGTGACCTGACGGGATCTTTTGCTTTCCACTCTTGGGTAGGGGGGCGCCATGCGGGAGACTTTGTTTTAAGTATGGGTGGTTATAGTCCGTCATTTAAAAAGCCCAAACATTACCCGGCCGTCCCCCGATTGGAGTTACACTGGAACATAAACAAGCATTTGACCCTGAAGGGTAACATGTACTACGCCATGGTGCCTTCCGGACTCATGGCCGGTGGACGGCTGGAGGCGCTTTTCAAAATCAAAAAGTCGGCCAGATTTGATGTGAAAATACTCGGCGTAAAAGTCGCCGGAGTAAAATTGAGTGGAGAAGTAAAAGCATCCTTTGTGATGGCGGCAGACTTCATCATCAATTGGTTGCCCTATGCTTATGAGGCACAAATGTCGGTTGGAGTAGGGATTAAGGCAAAATTGAAAGGTTCGGCATACGTCAATACGGGATTCAAAAAAGTACGAAAAAGCGTTCAGAAAAACTTCGACCTGGACCTTTCTACTAAGCTTAACATATGGGGTCCGGAATTTGCGGGAAAAGCCCACGTGGACTGGAAAGTTGTTTCCTTCGACATCAAATTCGGGAGTCAGCAAAAGCCCAAAAAGAAACCACTTTCCTGGAAGCAATTCAAAGAAGCTTTTCTTCCTCCTTCTGATCAGGTATTGTCCATTTCGTTTGAAGATGGCCTGGTTAGAACGCTTAAGCATGGGATGTCGATTGTCAATCCCGCTGAACTAGTGATCAATACGAATTCGGCTATTCCGGCAAACAAAGCAACACATATTAATCCTGGGCCATTCAAAGAAGTACTGCAGGAACTTGAAGCCTGTGAAGCGGCGCTGGAAGATGTGAAGGAAAAATTGAAAAAGCGAAAGGCTGCTCTTAAAAAGAAGCAAGATAAAGTCAGGAACTTGGAATTGGCAATTGAGATTTTTGAGAACATGGGCTTTTTAGGAGGTAGTCAGGAAATGATCAAGCCTTTGGAGAAAAAGCTCAAGGGTTACAAAAATGACGTTTCAGACCTAAAAGACGTCATTGACGACTATAAAGCTCAAAAGAAGGAAAAACAAGCTGAAATAGAGCGCCTGGAGGAAAGGCAGAAAACCATGTTGAAACCATTTGTCAGGTCTAAATCTTCATTTGGAATTTCCACGATGGATCTTTCCAGCGTATTGAGGTCCTATCAGTTCATCAGGGTATTGGACGTGGATAATGGTTTAGTGGATGTCACAGATCGATTCACCTTCAAACCAGTCATGAAAAATGGTTCCAAAGCCCTGTGGGGAAAATCTGCGAAGGTTAAGCCTGGAAGGAATAATCTGATCGAAGATCTACTCATGGGATGCAGCATTGCCCCTAAGCCCAAGCGTAAACCTGACGAAACCGAAGAAAAATATGTAATTGATTTCAGTTACGACGTGGAGCTGAAAGAAGGAGCATATAAATGGGAGAAATCTGCTCCAATGACATTCCATAAAGGAAATGAAGCTGAAAGGAGGAATCTTATCCAGGATTTGAATGGTCCTTACCCTTTGGCTGCGAGGAATGCACTGTTAAAGTCACTGGGATTAGATCAAAGAGAAGTAAGACTCCAGGGTGTTTGCGAGGACACTTCTCAAGCTTTTCTGCGAGCTCCCGAAGTAATTCTTTGAAAGGTAACACGGTAAAAAATATATAAACCTCTCAGGATAGTCCCTGCAGAAATTAAAACGGTAAAAAATGAAAAATTTGAATACTGGACTCATCTTAAGCCTTGCCTTGGACGAGATCAATAATGGTCAGGTTGCCGATCAGTCGGAACCCGTGAAAGTGACTAAGGTTCATGGTGAAGTTTTGGTCGTGCCCGATGACCTATTCGGCAGTTGTGTTAGCTTTGATGGAGCTTCCAATTATATCGAGGTAGATAATACTACTCAGTCCGACCATAAATGGAGGACCTGGAGTTGTTGGGTAAAACCAGCTGCCGAAGGTGTCGTTTATGACAATGGTCAGACGAAGATCAGTAGTATAGGAGGGCAGTTCACCTGTGAAATCAAACGAGGAGATACCTGGAGTAAGCTTACGGTCGACTGTGAAAAGGGATTGGATTGCTGGTATCACCTGGCATTGGTTCAAGATGGTGAATCCCATAAACTTTCCTTCTACCTGGATGGTGAACTCGTTCAGTTCGAAGACGCCCAGGGTGAGTTGTCTTTGAGTGGATCATCGAGTGTGGTGCTTGGAGCCTCTCACGCCAAAGAAGCGGAATTCTTTTCGGGACAGTTAGCGCATCTCCATGTTTACGACAGATCGTTGAATGAAGAAGAGATCGCTGCTTTGATGCAGCGAGGAAAAACGGCGCAAGCTACCTTTAAAACGGAATACCCAATTGATTTTAGTCTGATCGATGATGAGGAGTACAATGTGTTCTATATATCGAATGATCAAGTTTCGAATCATTTCCAACTGGAATTAACGAATACCTCAGGCCTCAACCTGGAGTTTTTACCAGCAGAAGGCAATGAAGCCTCCCCGGAAAACCACCATTTGGCGCTCAGTTTTAAGCCGAAAACTTTTGATGATGGTGCGTTTTCTGACGAATCCGGAACCGTATGGCGGTATCTCTGGGGGCTGGAGCTCCCGGAGGGTTGGCAATTGAGCCCGGTAGAGGAACATGCGGATGGTAAGGTTTCCGTGTATCTACTATACACAGGTAACGAACCCTTCAATGCGGATGCAATACTCAATTTTACGTTGGAGTACGGTAGCGCAGATGGCTCAGGGGGTGCACGAAGTACTTCTGTGTTATTGAGCTACAAAGGGATTCGATATACCAATCAGCCTAACACGATCCAGGGTTCGCGCTTGCAACATGTAGACATCATTAACCAACGCGGTAAAAGAAATATCCCACTACAAGTGGGGATCGTTGGTTCCAATGCTATCCTGAATGATGCAGGTCCGGGTAATTCCGGTAAAGGAACGAGTAATACCCTTAAGATCCAGCTCGCGAACCTGCTTCAGGAAGATGAGCTCCTGTTTAATATCAGTGAGGTCAATACTGAACGCAATACCAAATTCACCTTGCTATTCGATGATCCGGCTGGCGATGACTGGGACCTGGCCACGAAAGATCAACTCAATGCGATCAAACTAACTGAAACGGATTTGCACGTGAGGAAAGGTTTTTTGAGTAGGGGGTTAATGCATCGGAGATACGGAAGAACAGGGATGATGAAAAGGCCTTTGATCAGAAAAATCATGGAAAAGCCGGGAAGTTCAGCGCCTCAAAACATGCCACAAAAGAGATTCCGAATTGATAAGAATACGCAAGGTAATAGTCCCGTATTTGAAATTACACCCATGGTTTCAGCTTTAAGAGCTGGCGAAGTATTCGAGTTGTTTCTGACGAATATTCATTCCAATTCACCATCAGGCTTTTCTAACATCTATATCCAATATGAAGATGTCCCAGGCTACGTGGATGGCCAATTTGTCTTGCAGGTTGAAAAGTCACCGATTGTGCATAAAGACCTGGGGGGTAAAAGAAACGTCGGTATCGGGGTAGCTCCTGATGCTGCCAACCGATTGAAGGTAGACGGTGATACCAGAATGAATGGAAATGTTATTGTTCAGCAAAGTATCGGTAGCTCTTCGCGATATCCTTCCAGCCTTGTCCGTTTCGAAGATAAAAAAGGACAGAAAGCAGGTGTGATAGGAGGCACAATGAGTGACCTGAAGTATTATACCCGATCAGATGATCAATTTAAGGTTCAGAAAAAAGCCACTCGATACGGATTGAGTACGCTAAGAAGGATCCAGGTCAAAGATTACAAAGTTGAAAACAGATTGTCAACGGGGTTCGACCTCAAAGAACTCTACAAAGTTTACCCATATCCTGTTTATGCTCCCAACGGACCAAGAGGTGAATTGGAAGGAATTGATTACGGAAGACTCACGCCTTTACTGGTAAAATCCATACAAGATTTGGAAAATCGCCTAAGAAGCCTGGAAAATAAGATGGCGAACCATATAAAAAGCCAGGAAAGGACCAATGCCAGATATGAAAAAATGATAAAGGACTTGACTAATCGCCTGGTTAAGGTCCCTGATAATATTATGAAGGCAATGAAACGAAAAATAAAAATTCCAGGATTAAGATGGTAGATCTCATAAACATAATGAAGCTCCTACCTGATAACTGGACGGCTGTCCTGGATCAGGCGGAAGAGATGGGTCGCCAAAGAGCCATGTACCTGAACAAATCCATCACGCTTATTGATGACAACAAAGATTGGCTGGACACCTGGATTGAAAAGCACCTCACGGATGTAACTGTAGATACGAGTCTGGTTCAGGACCATCCATTATTCAAAAAGTTTGAACATGTCGTTATTGACTTTCCTGCCTTGTTTTCTGTGCCTGAAGGTTTTGACGCTGATAACATGACAGAGTTAGGTAGCCTGGTTGACGAAAAAATAGCCTATTTACGCACCCAGTTGGCGGAGTTTGAACCGGAAACCATCGATATCGATGCAGTGATCGCTGAGCTTAAGGTTATCATCACCGCGATCATGGACATCCCTCAGGATCTGGACTTCACTAATTCGGCAATGGTAGCTCAGCTTAAGAACGAAAAGTTGAACCAACTCAGACCTAGTATTTACCGGCTTTTAAACTCGTTGCTAAATATAGATTTGACTGGAACACTGGCCGATACGAGTCTGGACAAGCTTAGTGCAATATCTGATGCGTTACTCTCAGATGAAAAGGCGCCATCAGAAGCATCAAATTCTAAGTTTCCGATCATCGGTTCGATTAGGGAAAAACTTCCAGTAATCGAGCAAGAGCTGACGGATCTGAACATTCCCGAGGTTGATATTGCGCAAACGAGTGAAGCAGGGCAAGAGGTATTGACCCTGTTAGAAGAGCGTCTACCATTGATCGAGCAACAATTTAATGAAGGCAATTGGGAGGATTTTGAGCCAACAACCTGGGTAACGCAAGGCAGAGCCATCTTGGAACAAGTAAAAGCCATTCTTAGCCATCCCAGTCTTGTCGGCATCTTGCAGGTGATCCAGGGCCAATTTAATATGGTTCGACTGGTGGATATAGATGTGACAGATGCGCTTGCCAGGCTAAAGGAAGTTTTCGATTTTCCGGAAGAATTATCCTGGGATGATCCAATGAGTGTTGCGCCGCTGATCAAAAACAAAATCTCAGTTTTTCTGGATCTGATAGCCTGCGTCGAAATCGTGGGAGTGAATACAACCCATGCGATTGAAAAGATCCGGGTCTTTGTTGAGACATTGAATGAGGCCACTGAAGAAGAAAACATGGAACTTTCCGGAGGCTTCTCTGCTGCATTGTCAAAGCAGCTGGTTACTGCTATGCAAGAGATCATGCCGCTATCAGGCGAATCAAATGGTTGGTTTGAGCAACTTCAGAAGCTACAGCTTATCTGGCAGTTCATCAGTAGCAAGGGTTTGAAAGTGGTAATTCAGGACAAAATCATTGAACATCAGCGACCCATAGGGCATGACATAAGACGAATGATGGTTCCAGATCCTCAAACAGGAGTAATGAGCATGCAATCATGACTAAATCTTAATCTTTCCAGTTCCATCGTGAGAGAGATCTATGGTGGACCGGTTCGGATCCTAACATTAAAAAAACATAACGAATTCATGGAAACCATTGAAGAAAACCCATCTCCAGTTCAATTTGTGACGAATTGGATAGCTGCCATGCTAGATGATAAACTCAGTCCGATTCGTCTGGCATTGTCACCGGCCCAGCAAGGCTTGATGCGACATTTGATAAACAATACATGGGAAGAGGCGCTTGTAGAGCAATTTACGCCACTGGTGGATCAAGAGCGTTTTACGAGTGAATGGGAGAGTAAATACGAGGATTTTGTTTCCCTCCTACATCAGGATGAAACACCGACAATAGGAACGCTGGTTGCGTACGTCCTGGCTGCGATTGATGAAGCCATTTCTGGGTTTTCAGAAAAATTAAGAGAAGGAATACTACTCCTTAAGGACCTCTTGTATGATGTCCTGATGTTGGTAGTAAAGTTGCTGACACATCTCAAATTACCCGAGAATGTGATCCCTTCACAGGTATTTCATTTGATTACTCAGGGCCGGAATATCCATGTTTTTGACCTGCTAATGGCCATGCCGGTCACCACTATCAAAAGCCTGCTGGAAACATCACTTGATGAAATTAAAAACTGGGTAGAGCAAGATTGAACACTCAAACGTTGGAAACCATCATGAAACGAATAATAATTAATAAGACAAGAATATGAGCATTTTTAAAGCACTTAGCCATCAAGGCTTAATAGATTCAGATCTAAAGTACGACTCCCTGGAAGACGTATTATTAGAAGCTGACATTAAAGCGTGGCGTTACTCGCACCGGGCCTTACAAACGGAGCGAAATAAATTCGTATTTGATTCATTCCTGGACCTTATCAATTTAGGGATCGGAATAGCGGCGAATTGGCAAGAACGAGCGGTAATGGTAGATTACTACAAATACCAGGCGATTAGGGACAAGATAGCCTCACTTCAGGAAGAAGAGAAAATAAATGCTGAGCTTGAGGAAGCAATAGAAGAGATCAGTAATGATTGGGGCAATCCGAAAGAAACGTTAGATGCGCAACCAAAAGAAGAATGGAATTACCTGAAAGAGCATTTACCATCGACTATTACAAGTTTAAATAATGCTGAATGTATCTCTCAAGAAGATCTTGAGGAACTAAATAATGCACTTAGCAACGTCATTTCCAATCTATCTCACGATAGTTTCAAAAATTTGGAGATAGAGGACCAGGATGGTCTAAAAGAAGGTTTGTATGACTTGCAGGAACACTTGGGTGAAGAACCGTGGGATCCCGCAAATTGGACCGATAGTGAAATTAGTAACCTCAGTCAAACATTAAACAAGGTTATAGATAAGTTGAACCTATTGGAAGAACGTGCTGAAGGAATCGAAGTAATTGAGAATTATTTATCTACAGACAACAGTTCTCGTATCGAGAAACTTGAAAAGAAGCTCCCGGAAAAAACTGATGATGATAAGAAAGATTATTTAGAAGCATGGCATGAAGGAGATCAAACTTCGTTTGAAGAAATCAAAACCTTTGATCCTTCCAATTTGGATGAACTATTGGCTACGAATACTCATTTGACTAATTTGAAAATTTCTACGGATGTCTTTTCGACCATCAAATTTATCGGTGACGCGATATATACCTTCCGTACGATGGATGACAGGGTCGATGCTGATAGCGATGGTTTTGTGGGTTCAGTAAAAGATATGGTGCTTGCTTTAAATAAAGCAGGGCTTGAAACGCATATTGATTGGACTTCAGAGGGGAAAGAAAGAGTAAAAGTTTCAGAAAGGTCAAAAACTCAGAATAATGAAGTTGAGATCAATCTTCATTACAAATACCCAGAGTCTAAGAAGTTCCTGAAATTTATACCCTATCAAATGATTAAGGATAAGTTGAAAATTTCAAAGGAGGAAAGGAAAACGATAATTAACCCTCCAAGTAAAAAAGATCAATCCACACAAACAAAACAAAACGATTCTTCGGTCGCGAACCTCCAAAAAGACATAAAAAAAGGACAGCAACCCGTAGAAAATAGACTGGATTCCAAAGAAAACGAAGATGTAAAAATTGATGATGTAAACGTAAATGTGCCCAACGAGAAGGACCCGGTTATTCAACCCAGTACAACCAAGGGTGCTAAGTCTAATAAAAAATAGTGATGCTTTCCAATATCCTAAATTCAAAGACACTCACGCTATCTACCAGAAGTGTGGATATGGGAGTGTCATATATCCTGGATCCGCAGGGAGGGCATGAGTTCCGTTGGCTGCTGCAGCCTCAAAATATGGTCCTGGACCTGCCAGATCTAATGCGTTGGGTGGGTGGTGATTGGTTGTTTCAGGAAATGAAGGAGTTACTACCAGAGGTTACTGAGGAATTTGTTAACGCACTGGAGGCGGTAGCTTTCACAGATGGGAGGATAGCAATCGGTGAGATCGCTAGTTTCTCTTCCCACTATCTCAATGCCATATCTCAAAAGAGGTCGAACGGAAGTCGGCTTACCCTGGAGTGTTGCAATGAACAAGACATACAAAACCTGATTTTGGATCTTGAGCTAACCAACTCCGGTCTAAAGGGAGTGTGTCTGGGCGGAAACCTCACCTTATTTGGTATAGATGCCCGTATTGGAGCACTATATAACCCATCCGAGGGTTGGGAGTTTCAACTCTCGACCGATACTTCACAGCAACTCGATCTTTCAGAGTTACTGGAAAAGTTTCTTTCTACGGTCAGTTTACCTACCGATATACCCGCATTTAAGTTATCCGAAATTCAATTCATCTCTCACCCGCGAAGTGGTGTGGCTCATCTTTCTGCAAACCTCAACAATGAATGGGAAATTCAGATCAACAACAATTCCCTTGCCATCCGGGATATGTCACTCAGTGGTGATTTTATCAGGGAAGGAATTCAGCAGATGTCCCTTACTGGTGAACTTACCCTTTTCGATCTTACCGCCAATGTTACAGGGTCCTATCAGGCAACTGGGTGGTCATTTGATATCAAAACCGATGAGACCCTGTCGTTTGAGGAGCTGTCGGAAAAGCTACCGGTGGTGTTGGGACTGCCCGCGATTGATGATTCAGCACTTCCGGAAGGTTTTAGTTTTCCAGAATTGGAAGTTTCGGGTATTTCACTTTTCGTGCAACCTTCGAGTGGAGCCATTTCATTGCGTGGTAACGTTCACATGACCTTGCAGTTAGCCGGGAAACTAGGAATTGAACTAACCCTCGGTTTACATTACGATAAACAGAATAATTTGAGTCAGCCTGTTTATCATTTTACCACGTCAGCCAAGGTCGAATTTGGGGAAACCAGTATTGTGTTGGATGGTCGACAGGAAGGATCTGATGAATGGATCTTCAGCAGTGCTGATCAAGGAAATAAACGAAGCGATATTGGAGACATCACTAAGGCTTTTTGGCTACAATCAGGACTGGAAGCCAATAGTTGCCCACCGATTTTCGACGGCCTGAGCTTTAAAGATTTGTTTATCTCCTATAATACCACCACGGCCGATTATTCATTTCGGTTGGGTTCCTGCGCTTATGGCTGATCCGACAATCTCTTATGAAACTTGCTGAACTTTTAGGTTCTGTAGTATTTCCCTGACTTTAGCAGCTTCTTCGCTCTTACCCAGGGCATCAAGGGCATCTAATTTTCCTTTCAATGCTTTAGTGCGATTAGTACGCTGCAAAAGTGATTTGTCAAACATGTTGATCGCTTCATCGTATCGTTGTTGCTCTAGTAGCCAATCTCCATATTGTTCAAAAGAAGGATAGGCAATAAAAGGGGGACCAGGATCATATCCGGCTTCTTCTTCGAGCGCCACAGCAGCCAGTAAGTGATCTTCTACCGCCTTTGAATCTTCGGCAAGCATATCGGCGAGCGCTTCGATCTGCTGTATCACAACTTCTGATCGGAGTAGGTTCTCTTTATTGGGAGCATATCGGGTCGGGCCGGCGCTGCACAATGCTACTCCCTGATCATTCACCAATAGCTTCGAAGCTTCCCAGTGCGTTTGCAACGTTTCTGCCTCTTTTCTTATCGCCATTTCATCTTGCTGATCGAATGCCAGAAGACTTTTAAGGAAATGTATTTTGGCTTTGCCTTCCATGCCGATTTTCAGCGCACTTTCATCGACATCCTGAAATTTCAGGGTGCCTGGCCACGTGCCAGACTCAATGCGATGCTGGTTTTGCATCATGATCAGGTAGCTTTTACTGGAAGTGCCATTAGAATGATACTCGATCATTTCTTCCAGAATGGAGGTAGCCTGGTCATATTCCCCAAGCTGCAAATGCCCATAATGCAACCAGGCCATGGAGTGATAACCTCTGGCGGTGCCGTTCAGTTGCTTTTGTTCGACTCGCTTTAAACTGGCCTCGTAAGATGCTCTATTGGAACTCACTACTTCCTTCCACATGCCTAAGGCGACGTAAATATGAGAAGGCATGTGCAAAGCGTGAGCTGCATCTGGCGCTACTTTCGCATAATCGTCAGCCGCGGATATGGCTTCAATGGCAAAGTCCGGATTGTCATTGGCATGGATCATATAATGCAACGCTCCGGGATGGGTGGGGTTTTCATTGATGATGCTTTGGGCCACCTTTGATGATTTGTTTAAATTCTCCTGGTCATCATACCCGGCCCACATCAGACCCAGGGAATAGAAAGCAGCTACTTCAAGGTTGTCTGGGTTCTCTGCGTACATCTGCTCCATGTGATCAGCGTATTGCTGATTCCGTTCCCTTAATTCTCCTTCACCGAAAAGGATTTCCACGCCTTTCCAAAAGTCTTTTTCCAGTTGATCCTCAGCTTTAGCAGTTCTGATCTCTTCGGATTCGCCCAGTTGGGCCATTACCCTTCGACCTGCTGCTATATTTTGTAATCCCCATAGTGCTTTATAATGGGTCATCGCCAATCCCCAATAGGCCATCACTTCATCGGGATCTGCTTGTAAAGCTCTGTCAAAAGCTTCTCTGGCATCATCATATTCAAAACTGTGGAGTAGCAGTAACCCCTGGTCAAAATCGGCTTTAGCTTCAGGGTAAATAGAGAACTGATGATTGAGATTGCCGAGATGTGAGGATTTTTTTGCGGATTCGGTTGATGAAGTACATGAAAAGATAAGGAGTCCAAATGCAAGAGGAAATAGCTTTTTCATGGAAGGAGGATTTTAGCTTATGAATTTAGAGAACAAACCGGAGATTAAGATGCGATGTAAATGAAAAGTATTGATTGAAAGGTGGTGAATTTTGCCATTTTTCATTCAAAGGGGGTTGCGTTTTAACAATTCGTCAGGATTTCTATGTATCTTGATGACGTATTTTAGCGAAGGACCTGCTGTATAATTGGAATGGATGTAGCTGTTGGATCTGCGTAGAAGCCACACTGTTTTGGGAAGATTTCAAGATAATTACCAACTGGTAATTTTTTATATAGTTAAGGGTCGGTAGCGTATTTCGCTATCGACTTTTTTTAGTTTTTCTGGATCAAAAAAATATTTCTGAGGACCATCCTGAAATAGTGAAAATTTCGTTTCAGGATTATTGTGCAACCCCGCTAGAGTGATCTGCGAAAAGTGGTTCACCGTACTTCGGTAGGAAATCCAGAACCAAGAAATTACCCTTTCAAAAGCAGATAACGAAATAACTGATTAACTCAATCACTTTGGATCAATGGAGAAATTATATTTCTCACTAGATATACAGATTGATCCATTTTTCTGTTCTTGAATTTGCCTTGATAAGACCTTCAAGTGCCCGGCGCATGCGCAATCAGTAATACGGTTCAATCGGTACCCTTCGGAGTAACGATTTATCAAAATTCAATATCTTCACTTCATCGGCAAAAAGAGCAATAAAGGTTTTAATAACGAATCTTCACAACGATTGGAAATCGAGGAATAATTGGATGGGTTTTGTTTTGAAATTGATACTTCTAGATGTTGAAGGATAGACGAAATAAAATATTGCAGATCATCTTTCTGTGATAAGATTATATTAAAGGTTATCTTTCTATGATTTTCAATTCGAAATTCTGTGCTGTTCAGTAGGGAAAGGAGAATTAGAAGATCTCGATATTAACACCAAACCTGATTATAATGATTGTAAGATCCATTACAAAGACCGGGCCTATTAGGCCCAGAGCCAGGTCGGGAAGTATCCCCGGCAGGAGAATTTTTACTTTTCTATGTCTATTTCTTTTCGGAATCACCGCAATGGCCCAGAGCAAAGTCTCGGGTAAAGTGCTGGATAGTACTACGGGAGAACCTCTGGTAGGAGCCAGTGTGGTCATCGCTGGGACTACAACAGGAGTGGCTACTGACCTGAATGGTGCTTTCGAGTTAAGCTCGCCTTCAGCACCTCCTTATGACCTTGAAATTCGTTTTACCGGATATGCAACAAAGACCGTAACTATAAACTCAGCTGATGTCAATTTGGACATTCAATTAGATGCGGGACTATTACTGGGACAGGAACTCGTAATTTCTGCTTCTCGTAGAAGAGAGAAAGTGCAGGAAGCGCCGGCTTCCGTTTCAGTTTTGTCTGCTGAGAGCCTTGAGGCCACGCCGAATCCAACGGACGTGACGAGAAACCTGATCAATATTGCTGGTGTACAGGTGCAGCAACAGTCGGCAAACAGAATAAATATTTCTATGCGCGGAGGTTCCGGTCTTTTCGGGACAAGTGTTTTTCCCATTATGGATTATCGGAGTTTGATAGGACCGGGGATAGGAACCTTTCAAACGGATCAGGCCGGGATCAATGGCCTGGATATAGATAAGATAGAAGTTGTCCGAGGTGCCGGATCGGCATTATATGGCCCTGGTGTGACTCAGGGAGTGGTTCACTTTATCACGAAAAGCCCTATTGACAAGCCCGGGACAGCAGTAGAAATCGTTGGAGGAGAATTGAATACCTGGGGTGGTGCTTTTCGTCATGGGACGAAGATCAGTGATAAATTCGGTTTTAAAATTACCGGACAGTATCGTCAGGGAGATGAGTTTACCCTAGATCCTGATAATGCCGATGATGCCGTACAAATTGCACGTTTTCAGAATACGGTTACTTCGCCAACCGTCAATAGTCTTGGGGTAGTAGATCAAACGGCGCCCGGTACGTTGTTGATTGCTGATCTTGATAAAGACGGAGATGGCAATCCAATGGCCGATGACTGGTTCAACGCGGCCTTAAATGCGACTTTAGAGTTCCGACCCAAGGATAACACCACGATCAATGTGTCGGGTGGATTTAATCAGGCCAGTTCTGTGTTCTACAACGAGCAGGGAGAAGGATTGGCACAAGCGACTGAATATTGGGGGCAAGCCAGAGCACAAATTGGTGGACTATTTGTTCAGTTTTTTGGTGTTTCCAATGATGGTGGTTCTGATGAGGCACCGACGTTTTTATACCAGACCGGGTTGAACACTTCTATAGCCAGGACTCAGTTTGAAGCACAGGCACAATACAATTTCGATACACCCGAATTACTTAATGCGAACTGGACTGCTGGTTTTGATTATCGTTTTGCAGGCCAGGATACGCAGGGATTCGTGTATGGCCGACAGGAAGAAGACGATGATTTCAGCGTAGTAGGAGGATACGTGCAAGGAAAGTTCGTGCTAAACAGCCAATTTGATTTTGTAGCGGCAGCCCGCTATGATCGCTTCAACTTTATCGATGACGGGGCTTTCTCCCCAAGGGCGGCTTTGGTTTATAAAGCGGCCCCAAATCACACATTTAGGGCTTCATACAATCGATCCACTACTACAGTTTCTAACCTTCAATTGAACATTGACTTCCCCTTGTCGGGTATCATACCCGGGTCATTCGATGTTTGGTTGAAAGGAAACAAAACAGAGCAGACCTTCAGTGGTAATGCTACTATCGACTGGTTTACCGGGTTGATCCCGAGTATTCCTTATGGCACAGAAGGCGCCGGTTTACCTCTTGGGGTTATTCTGGGGCAGGAAGCGGCCCCGGGGGTCAGTTTGAATGATGCAGTGATTGCAGGTATTCTGGCTGCATTATCCGCAGACCCTGCCACCGCTCCTCTTGTTGATGCGGTAGCGGCGGCCCTGGGTGCGATTGATCCAACCACTATTGGGTTTGGAGGAGCGTTATCTCCTGGTTTTAACATATTTGATGGTTCTCCACTTGGGCTGCAAACCGCTCCTATTTCGCAAATCGCTACGCAGGATACCTGGGAAATTGGATATAAAGGTGTTTTTGATAATAAGTTGGGAGTATCCGTGGACTTGTATCGGGTTACGGAAGATGGTAATTCCCAGTTCACTGCCATTTCTCCTGCATTCGCCCTTGTAGGGATCGATGGGCTTGCTGCGGATCTGGGAAATAATGCCGAAGGGCTATTCACCCCTGCTTTGATCGCCGCACTTCAGGCTGCCGGATTAGATGAAGCTACGGCAACAGCTACGGCCGCCGCACTTGGTCCTGTAATCAATGGTGCATATGCGGATGCTGGAAACACTGCCCTTAACACTGCTTCTGCTGCCTTTGGTGGTTTGACATTGACGCAATTGATGCAAGCCTTACCTTTCCACGCTACTGTGGAAACAGAGCAAGTGCCCCAGGGTGATGGTATTACTCACCTGGCTGCAGGATACCGAACCTTCGATTCGAGAACGTACTACGGATGGGACCTGGGCATTGAATATTATGTTAATGCAGACTTGTCTTTCTTTGGTAACTACTCAGGTGTGGACAGAACTGATTTCCGACAGACGGTTCGGGGTGATGTCAGTGGGCAACGACTTCCTAGTAGTTTGAATATTCCTAAGAACAAATTCAGATTGGGTGCAAACTATACGCCTGAATTTGGAATCCGCGCGAATGTGGCTTTTCAGCATGATGATTCCTTTAACCCAATTGCCGGGCAGTTTTCAGGAGATACCGGAGATCGAAACCTGGTGGATGCAGGAGTAGGCTACCGATTTGATTTTGGCTTTCAGATAGATCTTACGGCTACTAACTTGTTTGATAATGAGTATCGATATTATCAGAACATGCCATTTATTGGTAGAAGGATGTTAGCAAAGCTCAAGTATGAGTTTTGATGAATAGGAGCAAAGTATTAGAATTGAAAGGCTACTCGAAAGAGTGGCCTTTTTCTTTAAGTGGCCTGTATCAAATCGTTATCTCCGTTCGAAATACCGTTACTGCTTCACCACTTATTTGGATGATTGCCGGTTCATTGTTTTCGATTTTCACGGAAACATCCATTCTGCCGGGCCTGCCCATTACTTCGCCTTGATATCCGGTGAATTCCAGATGATCGTTCTTCGCAGTTACGATACGGTTTTTTATCAGATATCCACCCATCGGGCCGTGGGCGTTACCAGTGACTGGGTCTTCCAGGATGCCAATCGCTGGTGCGAACATACGTCCTTCAATTAAATGATCTCTTTCTAATGTGTTCAATAGGAATGGGAAATAACCATTACAGTTGATTTCACGACTGATCTTGATCAATGTATCAAAATCTGGTTGAATTTGATTCAAGGTTTGACGGTCATTGAGGGGTACCATCACTTTGGGGTTACCAGTTGAGGCAATTTCGATGGGCCAATCAGCATTAAGGGTCTTGTCGTCAAGACTCATGGCCGTAAGAATTTTCTTTTTGTTCGCCGATGAAATACTCCGTGATTCATACTTGCCCTGGGTCATGGTGATTTTAAATCCCTTCCCTTGCCTCTTAATGGCAAAAGGCAAAATGCCAATCATGGTCTTGTATCGCAAAGTGCAATCATCCAGATCTTCTTCTATGGCTCTGGCATACATGGCGGCGATGGTCGCATGTCCACAAGTTGGTACTTCGTTCTTTGGGGTAAAATACCGGATGGCTCCGTCATAATCGTCTCCTGAAGGGAAGAGAAAAGCTGTTTCCGAATTATTCAACTCTTTGGCGATTGCCTGCATTTGAGTTTCGGTAAGTCCTTCGGCATTGACGACTACTCCGGCCGGATTACCTTCAAACTTCTTTTGAGTAAATGAATCAATTTGATAAAGTATTCTTTTCATACCAGATTCATAAACAATGATGGGTCATTGTCCCCGCAAAGATTGAAGATAAAATGAAGCGTTGATTTTCTGATCCCATGGGTTTTTCAGAATCACTATCCTATAGGAAGTTACCTGAATTTTTCTAATCTGTTCCTGAATCGTAGTAGGGTCCATATCCTTGAGGGGCCATTCGTTGAGAATCACCGTCACCCAGATTAGAGACTGATTCAGGTCCAATGATTGGGTGCGGGAATCCTCTACTATAAAATTTAAAGTGGACATAGAGAGAAGAACCCTAAACCAGATATCATGAAAGGATTCATTGTTAATTGCTTAATGCTGCTGACGTATATTTTACCCGCTCAGGAGATGGATATTCCATTGATAACATCAGATAAGTTGAATCTGGATATCATGGTATTCAAACCGAATCGAGCCATTTATAAAGATCTTTACTTTGCACGAGGAACAGAAGAACTCAATGGTTATATATTCATCCACCTGGATCAGGTACAAATGTGGACAAAGCCTAACCTGATGATTCAATGGGGGAGGGAGGGAGTCGGAGCTACCGCCTTTGATCTTGTCCTGACTGATCATGAACTGGCAATCAAACATCGGCAAATGCCAAGTCGGGGATACCCTAATGGTGTAATTCTGGAAAATCATTATTATGGTGATAGGGCGGACATCATATTTACCAGTCCTAACCAGACGATCACTACAGATACTTCGACATTTCGCTATGCCAAAAAAAATGAGACTTATGTTTTCAACGAATTGTATACTTATGAGAAGAAGTTCAATAATTCACACAATGTCATTATCTGGCCTTATTTAATGTCGATGATCGATTGGGAGAAGTATCCTGATTTGATCATGCCTGGATTCAGTCCACTCGGAATTCAGGAGTACTATTATCGAATGGTACGAGGAGAGGAAATTCGTATTTCTGACGATAAAAACGGAACCTACGAGGGGTTTGTCGTCACGGCCATTCGAACAGATGATTTGGAAAAAATACGACAAGCTCGTCTTACTGATCCCATTCCTAAAACTCGCTATTTTATTTCGACACAGCCGCCGTATTATCTCGGCAAAGAAGTGTTGACTTACGATTCGGACGGGATAGAAAAGTTGAGTCATTCCGAAGTATTTATCGGATATGATTTACTTGAATACTCATTTGGAAAATACCTGGAAGAAGTGATGGAGATGAGTAGGGAATTTCTTGAAGGTTTCGAAATGCCCTGGAATGAAAAGTGAATGAGAGGTTAACGAGAACTGAAACTGAATTCAGAAATGGCTTTTGACAAAAATGTATATATGAAAAGAAAAAATTTCGGATATCTGTCAATGAAATTTATACCTCAGGATTAGAAACAGAGCAATACAGATTCATGCAAGAGATTGGATTGATCATAGATGAATGATCGCTCTTTGTTTAAATGATGAATAATTTGCTGAATCGTACCCATTGCTCACTAAATGGGAGGGCTATGCAATTAATTCAATGATAAAATTTTATAAACTCTTCCGTCTTACAAATAATTCAATCCCAAATTTTGACGTAAATTCCCATCTATT
This sequence comes from Cyclobacteriaceae bacterium, assembly GCA_965229785.1. Classification (GTDB taxonomy): domain Bacteria; phylum Bacteroidota; class Bacteroidia; order Cytophagales; family Cyclobacteriaceae; genus JAWPMT01. The sequence continues at coordinate 3,778,890 of CBDDJS010000001.1, read as the reverse complement.
ACGTGTGTGTTGTTCGGTACGTTAGTCAGGTTTGGAAAGTCCTTGGAAGCATATTGAGCAATATTTCATTTTTTGGAACATTTAGCTACTAGTTTGATTTAGCTAATAGAGCGAGGGGAGATTGATACTTTTTGTTATCCGGACATCATGAGTGAGCCTAACTTTCTTTTAGATAGCTACAAAACCATATTCAACCACATCCTTGATCCGATACTTATTTATGAAGTGGATGATCGGTATCGCTTTCATAAAATGATGATGATCAATGATTCATTCAGTAAATCGTATGGATATGAACTCAAAGAGATACTAAAGGCAGATTTTTCCCTTATCAACGCACATCCCCATCAAGTTCCTGATCTCATTGAATCGATTTGTAAAACGGGTAACATTCTTTTTGAGACCGTACACCGGAATAAAGCCGGAGAAGAGTTTCCGGTGGAAGTTCATTCACAGTGCGTCAAAGCCAAAGGAAATCCGGTTGTGGTTTCCACAATACGCAACATTGCTGAGCGAAAGCGTGCCCAAAGTGAATTGTTTGATTTGCAGGAAACCCGCTCAAAGACGCTCAAAATGATGTCGCATGATTTGAGGAACTCTCTGGCACAAATGGCGGGTGCTTTGTTGCTATTGAAAGAATATTCATTTGAGCAAAGCGTGCAGGAATTGATTGATATTTTGGGTGAAGCTCATTACAATGCCAATCGTTTACTTGTGGAACATCTCGGAACAACCAATGATCCAGGTAATGCGTTGAAACTGGACCTTCTTCCTTTTGACCTGGCCAATCTCGGTAGGAGACTGTATAAGAAATACTCGGTATTGGCACATACGGAGAAAGCGATAAAATTGGAAGCCCGGTTCCCGGAGATCAGTACTTTAGTTGAAGGTGATCAATTCAAATTGACCCGGGTGCTGGATAATATTATGGGCAATGCAGTGAAGTTTTCTGAGCGTAACTCCCGGATCATTTTTTCCATGATGATTGAAGAAGAACTGGTCCGTTTTTCCATCAAAGATCAGGGCATAGGTATTCCGAAACATTTACACAGTACTATTTTTCATGCGGATTCCCAGTCGGGGAGACCCGGCACAGAAGGGGAGCCCTCCAATGGCCTTGGCCTGTATATTGCCTGGAAAATAGTTAGGATGCATCAAGGCAATATCTGGTTTGAAACCATAGAAGGAAAAGGAACTACTTTTCACGTGGAGATTCCCAGGAAGTTGATGTAGGGACGTGTTCGAGCGATTACGTCAATTTTTTACAATACACGAAACACTTGCCGACTGACCTTTGACGTAAAAACATGAAACCTGTTCAATGGCAGTACCTGTTGCAGACTACTTTCTTTACGTTGATCTGTGCAGGTTGTGCATCTGGAATTGGCGATCACTCCAGATCAATACCTGAAATTCATATCAATGATCTTATTGGAACATGGAGCAATCTCTCGATGAAAATTACCTACCTGGATATGGATTCCGTTTATGAGGTACCGGAAGGTAAATGGGAAGAGATGTTGAACATACAACCGATCAAAACAACCTATCTGAAAGATTCCACTTTTCATTCTGAGTATTTCAATCTGGATGGATCACCTCTTTTTACGGCTTCCGGTAAATGGTACTTAAAAGGCGACAGTTTGTATCTGGAGACACAGGGCATGGTTACAGCCTATCAATTCACAATGGAAAATAATGTAGGACGGTTCGTGGGTGTACTGGACTGGAACGAGGATGGTAAGTACAACGAATTATATGACGGACACCAGCAGAAACTATAAATAGATCGGAATGTAATTGGTGTACGTCACGTTCTCGGACAAATACTCGGTTGGATTAAGTCCTGAAAAATTTTTGAATTCCTTAATGAAGTGTGCCTGATCATAAAATCCGCAATCCAGTGACAACTGTGCCCAATTGATCGCCATACCCTGATTGATGGATTCAAGGGTTTTGTTGAATCGAACAATTCGTTGAAATTGTTTTGGCGATAGGCCTATGTATTTGTTGAAAAGCTGGATAAAGTGCTTGTGCGAATATCCAATTTTGTCCTTTATATCCTGAATATTGATGGTCGTTGGGTTATGAAGCGTTTGCTCAACAGCGTATTGCACTACAGCGGCGGGGACTGTTTGCTCCAGAATTCTTGAAGAAAGCCACTGTTCGAGGAATTCAATTTTTTGAGCTACGGTAGGCGCTTCCATCAACTTCTCTCTCAAATCATGGATGGATGCTCCTAAAATCAAACTCGCATCTACCACCAGATTATTCAGTTCTTTGATTGGGACATGAAGGACGGGATAGGCTCCGGAGGGGCAAAATTGTACCACGATCATACCTTTGTTCGCTGCACTGATCGAAATGTATTCCATTTGCATACCAGATACCCATGCACCACTGTATTTTCTCTTCCTGGATAAATCCGTATTATCGTAAATGAATTGAGGAACATCTCCCAATTCAATGATGAGATTTACAGTACCATCAGGAATGAGTCTGTCAACCTGATGATCCGGGCAAAAATTAGAGTAGACAATCCCCTGGACATACTGTTGTAATGCGGGGCCTGGCTGATGGAAAAATACCATCTCAGCAAAATAGAGAGTTTTTGGGATATTTTGGGTGTATGGATGTAGGCAAGTAGCCCATTCCAAAAAATACGAGAACCTACGGATGTGACTACTTCCTCAACAACTCTAAAACATACCCATAAAAAATCTCCTTATCGACGGACTTCATGACATGGACCCATTGTTTATTGCCCGGCGAGCGATAAGTATGACCTTCGGAGGGGACTTGGGTTCGTACGCCCAACTCTAACTTTTCGGATGCAAAAGCTTCGGGAATCCCCAGATAAGTCGTTGAAAGCACATCCCACATGAAATAGGTGTATTCGTACGTCGGAATGGAATTGATGGTCGTTGCCCAAAATTGAGAAGCAAGATTAGAGAGTGGGTATTGCTTTTGATTCGCAACTTGTTGTAGAAAGTTCATGTTGACAGGGACACTGTTGGTGACATCCAGAGCGATGAGTTTGATGTCCAGGCCCATTTGAAATAGTCCAGCGGCGGCATATGGATCCCAGTAGGCATTCCATTCGGCGGATCCGTCATGCTTGTGGGTTCGCACATTTCCCTGTACATCTACGGCGCCCCCCATCCAGATGACTTCCCGGACCCTGGTTTTCAATTCAGGATAAGTAATCAGGGTCTTGACCAAATTGGAGCTTGGTCCGGTGATCAGGATCGTCATCGGTTCAGAAGTTTCACGCAATTTTTGAGCGATAAATTCGAAAGCAGGCAACTTACTTAATTGCTGGTTGTTCCCTTTGGTCGTGATCATATCCGGAAAGGCATTGAGTACCATGGGTTGAGATCGCCATTCGGTCGGGAAGGGGTTGACCGCTCTTGTTTTACTTCCCGATACTTCCACATCTGTTCGTCCCGTCATCGCCAATAGTTTTAAGGTAGAAATAGTGGCATCCTCCAGGAAGCAATCCGCTGGCGTGACCACCACACCTTCAAGTGATACATTTTCCATTTGCGTCAGTAGCAATAGTGAAAGCAGATCATCTACGCCACCATCGTGATCGAATAAGACCGGTTTTGATGTGTTTTGTGCTGAGGATGGTTGAGGGAAAGAGGTAAATAACAGCGTTAGTGTAATGACTACCAAACAAGATTTTATTGGACTCATAGGTCTAATGATTACTTTCAACTGTGTGAAGGTAATCATTAAAAGGAGCTCTTTTGAAAATCTTTAGTTACTACGTAAGCAACCTGGTGAGGAGGCAAACTGTAAGGTCACCAATACCCTCAATAAGTCATGGCATGATATCGTTGAAGTATTCGCTTGACTGCCATCAATGACACGGAAAAAGATGCGGGATTCGCGATTTCATCGTGAGTAATGATGAAAATGGGATTGTGAAAAGGCTCATCATCTAAATCAGCGACTTCTGATAATCCGATTAATTCAACCTCCATTCCACATGCCTTGAATTTTGATTTGGCGATAACTTTTGTCCGTCTCAGATCCGCATATGAAGCGAGGAATGTGGGCTTTTTCCCCAAACTTTTCCAACAATGGTCAATTACCTGAGTGAAGGATTCTTCTACAGGGGAAGATAAGGCGGTGGAAACAACAATGGCCTCTACTTCATCTGGTTTATAAGTATTGACCGCAAAAAGATTTTTGAGTGGTATGGGAGTAGCTCCCACGGCATCCACAAGCTTTTTCATTTTCTCTATTATGAGAGCGCTTGGTCGTGCAAGTAAAAAATAGTTCATGATCAGGCATTGGCGGTAGAACATGCATAGCCTGGTTCCTCAATTCAAAAATATATCAATAAAGGTGTCATCAAAATCGATTGAGCTGAACGAGGTAAGATCACGATGAAGGGGAAAAATTTGTCACCCCACTGACATTTAATTGCTGGCTACTTTAATGATATAAAATTAGATTTTGGTAGCAATGAGAAGCTAATGAGTATACTTTATGGCTATGAATCAGCTGCCGAACAGGACCAAATCAAAATTTGATCCTGGCAAAGCCATCGGCGCTTTTTCTTCGCTTCTTTACATCCAGATCTTGGGCATCAATGTTGCCGAAACCATCGAGTTCAAGGTCAGCCCTATCAGCCTTTCCGAATACTGCCAATTGAATAAAACCATCTACATCAATTCTGAGGTCTTCTACATCCACTTCCAGGTCTCCTTTGATAAAACCATCCGCCTTAATGTCAAGGTCTCTGCCGGAGATCGGGTCGTAACTGATCATATTGACAAATCCATCCATGTCCATTCTGTTGATTCCAGTGTGGGTGATTACCAATCGGACTTTACGCTTATTATCGCGATCGTCCTCAAATCCCAAATGCAACGTACCATGTTTGACGTTACTGATAAACTCTCTGACATAATGTTCTTTTTTCGCCTGGATTTTGATCGATGGGGTATCCCCCTGTTCAAAATAAATTCTCGCATTTCCATCAAAGTCGATCGCGTCAAAATCTTCTAAAGGGCGTGTTTCAGAATATTGTGCTTGCGTTGCAAGGATAGTGACCAACAAAAATGCGAGGAGTAGAACGTTCCTTTTCATAGTGATGAGTTTTGTGACTTTTACGTATGAGATGCAAAATGGATGTGGGGGGTTGCATATGTGTTGAAAATCGATACCGGTATCTTGAAGTGAATAGGATTCGGATTTTGGATGTCACTAATGTTTAATGACCACTTTCTGATGGTACTGAGTTCCATTAGCCACCACCCTTAGCATGTAAGTTCCAGAGGGGAGATCTTTGATATTTATACGGTCCGTATGTGTTTTAATTAAAGCACTTTGCCCATCTAAACTGAATAACTCCAGATGAGTAACATTCGGACCGTCGATGAATAGCCAATCAGAAACTGGATTGGGATAGATCGAAAATTCCTGAAATGTGGGATCAACACTAAGTGGGAAATCATCAACATCTAAAACAGCAAGAGATATATCCACGGCATCGGAAGCATTACCTGTGGCATCCATAACAGTGACGCTGATTGTAAAGGAATTCGGCGTAGTTTCAAAGTCATTGGCGGCAGCAGATGCTCCTGCGCTGGTTAGGGTCAGTACCCCGGCATTATCAATTTCAAAGAACCCATCACCATTACCGGATGCAATGGCAAAAGCAGTAACGCCAACATTGTCGGAGGCGTCTACACTACCAATCTCAAAACCGGCTGATTGATTTTCAGCATACTCAAAAGTCTGTCCGGTAGTCACGACAGGGATTTCATCATCTTCGTCTGTCAGGTTGAGGGTCACATCCACATTGGTGGACGTATTTCCTGCATTATCGGAAGCATTGATGCTGAGTGTGAATGCATTTGGGGTAGTTTCAAAGTCATTGGCGGCAGCAGAGGCTCCTGCGCTGGTTAAAGTGAGCGCCCCGGCATTATCAATTTCAAAGAATCCATCCTCATTACCGGAAGCAATAGTAAAAGCAGTAACGCCAACATTGTCGGAGGCGTCTACAGTGCCAATCTCAAATCCGGCTGCTTGATTTTCAGCATACTCAAAAGTCTGGCCAGTGGTCACGACAGGCATTTCATCATCTACGTCTGTCAGGTTGAGGGTCACATCCACATTGGTGGACGTATTTCCTGCGTTATCGGAAGCATTGATGCTGAGTGTAAATGAATTTGGGGTAGTTTCAAAGTCATTGGCAGAAGCAGAAGCTCCTGCATTGGTCAGGGTCAGTACCCCGGCATTATCAATTTCAAAGAACCCATCCTCATTACCGGATGCAATGGCGAAAGCGGAAACGCCAACATTGTCGGAGGCGTCTACACTACCAATCTCAAATCCGGCTGCTTGATTTTCCGCATACTCAAAAGTTTGGCCGGTGGTCACGACAGGCATTTCATCATCTACGTCTGTCAGGTTGAGGGTCACATCCACATTGGTGGACGTATTTCCTGCGTTATCGGAAGCATTGATGCTGAGTGTAAAGGAATTTGGGGTAGTTTCAAAGTCATTGGCAGAAGCAGAAGCTCCTGCGCTGGTCAGGGTCAGTACCCCGGCATTATCAATTTCAAAGAATCCATCCTCATTACCGGAAGCAATAGTAAAAGCAGTAACGCCAACATTGTCGGAGGCGTCTACAGTGCCAATCTCAAATCCGGCTGCTTGATTTTCAGCATACTCAAAAGTCTGGCCAGTGGTCACGACAGGCATTTCATCATCTACGTCTGTCAGGTTGAGGGTCACATCCACATTGGTGGACGTATTTCCTGCGTTATCGGAAGCATTGATGCTGAGTGTAAATGAATTTGGGGTAGTTTCAAAGTCATTGGCAGAAGCAGAAGCTCCTGCGCTGGTCAGGGTCAGTACCCCGGCATTATCAATTTCAAAGAACCCATCATCATTACCGGAAGCAATAGTAAAAGCAGTAACGCTAACATTGTCGGAGGCGTCTACAGTGCCAATCTCAAATCCGGCGGCTTGATTTTCCGCATACTCAAAAGTCTGGCCAGTGGTCACGACAGGAATTTCATCATCTTCGTCTGTCAGGTTGAGGTTCACATCCACATTGGAGGACGTATTTCCTGCATTATCGGAAGCATTGATGCTGAGTGTAAATGCATTTGGGGTAGTTTCAAAGTCATTGGCGGCAGCAGATGCTCCTGCGCTGGTCAGCGTCAGTACCCCGGCATTATCAATTTCAAAGAATCCATCCTCATTACCGGATGCAATAGTAAAAGCAGTAACGCCAACATTGTCGGAGGCGTCTACAGTGCCAATCTCAAATCCGGCTGCTTGATTTTCAGTATAATCAAAAGTTTGGCCTGTGGTCACGACAGGCATTTCATCATCTACGTCTGTCAGGTTGAGGGTCACATCCACATTGGTGGACGTATTTCCTGCGTTATCGGAAGCATTGATGCTGAGTGTAAATGAATTTGGGGTAGTTTCAAAGTCATTGGCGGCAGCAGATGCTCCTGCGCTGGTCAGGGTCAGTACCCCGGCATTATCAATTTCAAAGAACCCATCATCATTACCGGATGCAATGGCAAAAGCAGTAATAGCAATATTGTCGGAGGCGTCTACAGTGCCAATCTCATATCCGGCTGCTTGATTTTCTGCATAATCAAAAGTTTGGCCAGTAGTCACGACAGGGATTTCATCATCTTCGTCTGTCAGGTTGAGGGTCACATCCACATTGGAGGACGTATTTCCTGCGTTATCGGAAGCATTGATGCTGAGTGTAAAGGAATTTGGGGTAGTTTCAAAGTCATTGGCGGCAGCAGAAGCTCCTGCGTTGGTTAGGGTCAGCGCCCCGGCATTATCAATTTCAAAGAACCCATCATCATTACCGGATGCAATGGCAAAAGCAGTAACGCCAACATTGTCGGAGGCGTCTACACCACCAATCTCAAATCCGACTGCTTGATTTTCTGCATACTCAAAAGTCTGTCCAGTAGTCACGACAGGGATTTCATCATCTACGTCTGTCAGGTTGAGAGTCACATCCACATTGCTGGACGTATTTCCTGCATTATCGGAAGCATTGATGCTGAGTGTAAATGCATTTGGGGTAGTTTCAAAGTCATTGGCAGAAGCAGAAGCTCCTGCGCTGGTCAGGGTCAGTACCCCGGCATTATCAATTTCAAAGAACCCATCATCATTACCGGAAGCAATAGTAAAAGCAGTAACGCCAACATTGTCGGAGGCGTCTACAGTGCCAATCTCAAATCCGGCGGCTTGATTTTCCGCATACTCAAAAGTCTGGCCAGTGGTCACGACAGGAATTTCATCATCTTCGTCTGTCAGGTTGAGGTTCACATCCACATTGGAGGACGTATTTCCTGCATTATCGGAAGCATTGATGCTGAGTGTAAATGCATTTGGGGTAGTTTCAAAGTCATTGGCGGCAGCGGAGGCTCCTGCGCTGGTTAAAGTGAGCACCCCGGCATTATCAATTTCAAAGAATCCATCCTCATTACCGGAAGCAATGGCGAAAGCGGAAACGCCAACATTGTCGGAGGCATCTACACTACCAATCTCATATCCGGCTGCTTGATTTTCCTCATACTCAAAAGTTTGGCCAGTGGTCACGACAGGCATTTCATCATCTTCGTCTGTCAGGTTGAGGGTCACATCCACATTGGTGGACGTATTTCCTGCGTTATCGGAAGCATTGATGCTGAGTGTAAATGCATTTGGGGTAGTTTCAAAGTCATTGGCGGCAGCAGAGGCTCCTGCGCTGGTTAAAGTGAGTGCCCCGGCATTGTCAATTTCAAAGAATCCATCCTCATTACCGGAAGCAATGGCAAAAGCAGTAACGCCAACATTGTCGGAGGCGTCTACAGTGCCAATCTCAAATTCGGCTGCTTGATTTTCCGCATACTCAAAAGTCTGTCCAGTGGTCACAACAGGCATTTCATCATCTTCGTCTGTCAGGTTGAGGGTCACATCCACATTGGTGGACGTATTTCCTGCATTATCGGAAGCATTGATGCTGAGAGTGAAGGAATTCGGCGTATTTTCAAAGTCATTGGCGGCAGCGGAGGCTCCTGCGCTGGTTAAAGTGAGCGCCCCGGCATTGTCAATTTCAAAGAACCCATCCTCATTACCGGAAGCAATGGCAAAAGCAGTAACGCCAACATTGTCGGAGGCGACTATACTGCCAATTTGATAGCCGGCACTTTCACCTTCGACGTAGATAAAGGTTTGATTGAGGGTCACGATAGGAGCATCAGCGTCTACAATAGTTACCGACGCGGTGCCCGATGACTGGTTTCCTGAGACGTCAAATGCCGTGAGGGTAACGGTATTGACCCCAATGTGTGAATGGTTAAAATCCATTTGATCCAGGCTGAAATGGCTGATGTTGCAATTATCAGATGAACCATTGTCGATATCGGAGGTGGTTATAGAAGCATTACCTGTGACATCAAGGTTTACCGTAATATCCTGAGTTAACACCGTCGGTTCGAGGTTATCTGTAACCGTGACGGTGGCCACATCCGTAGACATGTTTCCATTTGCATCTACTACCGTTAAAGTAACTGTATTATTTCCTGTTTGACTGCAATCGAAAGTGGTTTGATCCAAACTCAGAGAACTGATCCCGCAATTATCAGATGAACCATTGTTAATATCCGCGGCTGTGATGGATGCATTTCCGGCTGCATTTAGATTGATCGTGATGTCTTGCGCTACTGCCGTTGGTAGTTGGTTGTCTTCAACCGTCACTGTGGCGGTTCGATTGACCATGTTTCCCGAGGCATCTGTTACCGTCAGGGTAACTGTGTTGTTACCAACATGACTACAATTAAAAGCTGACTGGTCTAAACTTAGTGAGACGTTGCAATTATCCGCGGATCCGTCATCGATATCTTCGGCAGTGATACTGACGTTACCTGTCAGGTCAAGTGCTACGGTGATATCCTGAGTCATGACTGTAGGAGGTTCATTGTCAACCACAGTTACTACTGCTGTCTCATTTTTACTATTGCCAGAAGCGTCCGTTACGGTCAGGGTAACTGTGTTATTTCCAATATGGGAGCAATCGAAATTAGTTTGATCCAGGGCCATGGAATTGATTCCGCAATTATCAGAGGAGCCATTGTCAATATCAGAGGGGATTATTGACGCATTACCCGATGCGTCAAGGTCGATGGTGATATCTTGAGTCACTGGGGTAGGATCGATATTATCGATGATAGTTACAGTTGCCATATCGGTCGATACATTCCCGTTCACATCGGTTACAGTCATAGTCACAGTATTCGCTCCAATATGGCTGCAATCGAAGCTACTTTGATCCAGACTCAACAAACCAATTCCGCAAATGTCTGAAGAACCATTATTCAAATCTGAGGCACTAACTGAAGCATTTCCCGTTGCATCCAGATTGATAGTGATGTCTTGTGCTATGGCCGTTGGGGCCAGGTTGTCCTCAATGGTTACAGTAGCTGTTGCATTGGCCATATTCCCGGCAGCATCTGTTACAGTTAGGTTCACGGTATTATTGCCGATATGGCTACAATCAAAAGCTGACTGATCCAGACTCAGCGAAATGTTACAATTATCGGAGGATCCGTCATCGATATCTTCGGGATTGATATTAACATTCCCAGTGGGGTCGAGTGCTACGATAAGGTCTTGAGTGACTACAGTAGGAATTTCGTTATCAACCACCGTTACGATGGCTGTCTCCGTCTCGATGTTTCCTGATGCATCTGCAACCGTTAAAGTCACCGTATTGTCTCCAATATGTGAGCAATCGAATGTGGTCTGATCCAGGCTCATGGAGTTGATCCCACAATTGTCTGATGACCCATCATTGATATTAGCTACATTGATTGAAGCATTGCCTGTAGCGTCGAGATTGATGGATATGTCCTGAGTAATGACGGTAGGAGCAGCGTTATCAATAATCGTCACGATTGCTGTTCCATCGTCCATATTCCCGGCGGCATCGGTCACTGTGAGCGTCACTGTGTTGTCTCCGAGATGACTGCAGTCAAAGGTTGATTGATCCAGGCTTAATGAGATATTGCAGTTGTCCGATGATCCGTTATCGACAACAGAAGGATCAATGGTAATATTCCCAGTAGGATCGAGTGCGACAGTGATATTTTGAGTTACAGCCGAAGGGGACTCATTGTCTTCTATCGTTACTGTTGCGGTAGCCATTCCGATGTTACCGGATGCGTCAGTTATGGTCAGAGTCACCGTATTGTCTCCAAGGTTTGAGCAATCGAAATCCGTTTGATCCAAACTCAGTGAATTGATTCCGCAATTGTCTGATGAACCATTATCAATATCGGCGGTGGTGATCGTTACATTTCCCGTTACATCAAGGTTGATCGTAATGTCTTGTGTTAGTACAGTTGGTGATAAGTTGTCAACTACGGTAACCATCGCCGTTTCATTGGCCGTATTCCCATCATCATCTGTAGCTGTCAAGGTTATAACATTTGCTCCGAGGTGACTGCAATCAAATGAGCTTATGTCTAATGCCAGAGAAGCAATACCAACATTGTCGGATGATCCATTATCAATGTTTGCGGGGATGATCGAAGCACTTCCTGAGGCATCTAAATTGACCGTGATATCCTGAGTAATGACTGTCGGATCTATTCCGTCCACGAAATCTGTTACTTTGATTTGCACCCGTTGCCGAATGACATCAAAGGTGTTACTGGCTGTTACCTCTATTTCATATAGGTTGTTTCCATCACTGTCCTGAGGAGAAGAATAATTGGGAGGTGTGTCAAAAGTAATTGCCCCTGATGCATCAATAGAGAATAATGAAGCATCTGCTCCTTCAATGGCATAAGTGACGCTGGCGTCATTCGCACCTCCAAATCCATCGTTTGCATCTATGTCAAGGACTACACTTGTCCTGTTTTCTTCAAACTCAGCGGATGTTGCCAAGCTGTATTCTGTGGCCGCATCATGAAAATCGCCTACGACAAACATGCTTGTACCGTCACTATTGAAGGTAAAGCCCTGAGGACTGTTCAACTGATTATTTAGATCAAACTCTTCTGTTGCTCCGGCATAGACAGCTGTTGAAACATCGTACGTCGCAGCTAGATCATATTCGACTACCGATGTGCCCAAAGCAAAAAGCTTACTTCCGTTGGAATTGAAAGTGAGGTCATCCGTGGTATTGGCCTGAGCGGCGGTTGAAAATTCTTCCGCTGCTCCAGCATAGATTGCTGTTGAAACATCAAAAGCGGTAGTTAGGGTATATTCTGCCACGGATTTGCTTACATCACCAATAATGAACATGGCAGTTCCGTCATTGTTAAAGTCCAGACCTTGAGGCAAAGATTCTTCCGCTGACACGGAAAACTCTTCGGAGGCTCCTGCATAAACTGCGGAGGAAACATCGAATGCCGTGGTTAGTGAATACTCTACTACTGAACCTCCTGAAGTTCCAATTACAAACATTTTTGAGCCATCATTATTGAATGTCAATCCCGTAGGAGAACTTTCTTCACCAGCGACGGAAAATTCTTCTGCCATTCCGGCATAGGATGCAGTGCTTAAGTCGAATGCGGTGACTAAAGAATACTCGGCGACTACATCATCGTTTCTTCCCAATATGTACATTTTTGTCCCGTCATTGTTGAAAGCAATGTCGCTTGGAGAGCTATCGGCATCGGCCACTGAAATTTGTTTCGAGCTATTCGTAAACTCGGCGGTTGAAACATCAAAACCCTGTCCAATTTGGGTGAAAATGGGAAGGTCAAATACATCTTCCACTCGAATAAGCAAATGTTGCCTGGCTACTTCGATTGAACTAGAGGCCAATACAGTGATATGGTAATCATTGTCCTCAAATTCGTCTTGAGGAGTCTCAAAATTGGGCGGATTGTTGAAAGTGATCACGCCATCGGATCCGATTGTGAACAAGGCAGCATCAGCTCCTTCCAAAGCGTATGAGACGCTTGTATCGTCGGTGCCTCCGGACCCGTCATTGGCGTCAATATCAATTACCGGGCCCGTGCTGTTTTCTGACAAATTGATCTGGAATGCTGCTGCATATTCCACTACTACATCTTCATCATCACCGATGATAAACATCTTTGAGCCATCGTTACTGAAGGCAAAACCTTTCGGATCACTGACCTGACCTCCTATAGAATACTCATCATCAGACCCGGCGAATGTGGCCGTAGAAACATCAAAGGCAGTTCCCAAAGTATAGGCGATAACCACACCTCTTTGGGCACCTAATACGTACATCCGGGTTCCATCGCCATTGAAAACAAGGCTAGATGGATTGCTATCCTGAACGGAAACGGAAAACTCCTCAGATACCCCGGCATATGCTGCAGTGTAGATGTTGAAGCCAGTGCTTAGATCATATTCAACAACCGAATCATCATTCGAACCTGTCACAAACAACCTTGTTCCCTCTTCATTAAAAGCCAGGCCGGTAGCATTGGATTCCTCGGAAAAGACGTGAATTTCTCCGCCAAGAAGATAAGCGGAAGTAGAAACATCAAAAGGATTTTCCAGGGTATAGGTCACAACCGAACTACTGTGTGTTCCAACAATGAACATTCTGGTTCCCGAGGGATTGAAAAAGATACTTGTTGGTTCACGCTCCTCTGAAAAAACAGAAAACTCTTCTGCTATTCCGCTATGTGTTGCGGTGGAAATGTCAAAAGGAGTGCTCAGTGTATATTCGACGATTCGGGCGCCGCTTTCGCCAATCACATACATTTTGGTCCCACCTGCATTGAATTTAAGGTCTGTAGGTGTGCTTTGACGGGTTGCTACGGAGAACTCTTCTGAGCTACCCATATAAATAAAGGCATCGGAAAAGCTGGAAGCAGGAGCAGGGTTAGTGAAAGTAGGGTGATCGTCCAGATCCTGAACAATAATTCGAATATTGCGAGAAGCTATGTCCAGTGAATTGTCAGCCAGAACAGTTATTTCATACTCGTTGTTGGTATCCTGATCCAATGGTGATTCGAAATCTGGGGGCACGACAAAAGAAATGGTACCATCTGATTGGACTGAGAAAAGAGAAGCATCGACACCTCCAAGCGTATAGGATACACTCGTGTCGTCTGGGCCACCCTTTCCATCGTTCGCGTCAATATCAATAATAGGGTTAGCACTATTTTCCAAAAAGCTAACTTCATGTGCGAGGGTGTACTCAATGACCGAATGATCAGTTCGACCAATGACAAACATTTTAGTCCTATCGGTATTGAAAGTGATACCACTGGGTTGCGTTTCTTGATTGAATACGGAAATTTTCCCTGCAAAGGTTGCAGTAGATACGTCATATGCCGTGCTCAGATCAAACCTCTGCACCGCGTCTTCAAAGGACCCTGCGATGTACATTTGAGTTCCGTTTCCAGCGAAAGATATTCCAGTGGGGTTTCCTTCAAAGTTGGTTAATGAAAATTCTTCCGCTTCTCCTGCATGTACCGCGGTAGAAACATCAAAAGCAGTACTTAGGTAATATTCTACAACGGCATCGTCTGTCGCTCCTACGATGAACATTTTAGTGCCGTCCATGGAGAAAGTGAGGCCTGTTGGAGCAATTTCTTCATTAGTTACAGAAAATGATTCAGCAGCTCCCAGGCTTGCTGCCGAGGAAACATCAAAGGGGTTAGTCAGATAGTATTCAAGCACCTCATCCCCAGAATTGTCAATGATGAACATCCTCGTACCCGCAGGGTTGAAATGGATATCCTGTGGCTCGAGATCGAAATATGATATTTGAAATTCCTCTGATGATCCGGCATAAACAGCGGTGGACACATCGAACGGAGTGGAGAGTGTATATTCAATGACCATGTCATCATTGACGCCTATGACCATCATCTTTGTGCCATTTGTGTTGAATGCCAGTCCGGTTGGTGTTAACTCTTGTGCCTCCACTGAGAACTCTTTTGAATTACCGGCATATTTGATAATATCTGAGGGAGAGGGTGCTGGTGTCGTGAAAACAGGACTGTCGTCAATATCCTGGACCACAATCAGCATATTTTCCCGAGATGTTTCTAAGGTATTAGCCGCTACGACGGTGAACTCATATCGATTGTCAGTATTCTCATCAACAGGTAATTCGTAATTAGGTGCATTAATGAAACTAATAATACCAGCGGCATTTATGGAAAATAAGCTAGCGTCAGGGCCTTCTAATGTGTAAGTGACGCTGGCATCAATGGTGCCTCCTAAACCATCATGGGCATCTATGTCAAAAGCCGAGGCCGTACTATTTTCATCAAAGGAGGCCATCAGGGATAATCTATGTGCTTCAATCGTACTTTCCCAGGAATCAATTATAAACAATGTTGTGCCATCCGGATTGAAGGTTAGATCCTGAGGAAGTAACTCAAGTCCCGGGTTGCCTACCAGGAATTCTTCGGCTTCTCCGGCGTGTACGGCAGTTGATACATCAAAGGCCGTTCCTAACGTATATTCGACTACTGCCTCTCCGTGGGAACCTACCACAAACATCTTTGATCCGGAGTTATCAAAGGTGAGACCATTAGCGGTAGACTCCTCATCTCTGACAGAGAACTCCTCTGCAAGGCCTGAATACACGGCTGTTGAAACATCAAAAGGTGTACTCAATGCATATTCGACAACATCACCTCTAAAAGAGCCAATGATAAACAGGAGTGATCCATCCTTATTGAATATAAGGTCTTTTGGCGTCGGTTCCTGAATGCCGACATTGAATTCGGCCCCTAATCCTGCATAGATGGCCGTTGAAACATCATATGGAGAAGTCAAATCATATTCTATTACAGATTTATCGAAAGTTCCAATGACAAATAATTTTGTGCCATTTGAATTAAATGTTAGTCCGGATGGGTGACTCTCCTGATCGGCGACGGAGAATTCTTTTGTTTCTCCAGCATAAACAGCTGTGGAAATATCGAACGCAGTACTCAAATTGTAAGTGACAATGGCATCATCATCATTACCGATGACGAACAATCTCGTTCCAGAAGGATCGAATTCGAATCCCCTTACTGAAATCTCCTCTGAATTGACTGAAATTTCTACGGTACTTCCTTGATGCGTTGCGGTGGATACATCAAAGGCCGCTGTTGTAGTAAAGACGGGCTTATCCACCTGATCTTGTATCAGGATATCGATACTCACTCTGGCAACATCTACTGAATTGGCAGCCAGAACAGTAATTTCGTACACATTGTTTTTATCTTGATCAGCAAATGTCTCGAAATTGGGAGGATCATTAAAAGTAATGATGCCATTTGCGTCAATGGACAATAAACCCGCATCTACTCCTTCAAGAGAATAGGTCACACTCACGTCGGTATTTCCACCCACGCCATCGTTGGCGTCTATGTCCGTGACGGGCGTACTACTGTTTTCAAGGTATGATACTTCATTGACAAGGGCGTATTCAACCACTGCATCTCCTGTATAGCCTATGAGAAAAAGTTTAGAGCCGTCATTGTTGAAGGCCAGGCCTGTAGGGGTCGTTTCCTCGGCAACAGAAAGGCTGGACATGGCCCCAGCGTAAACTGCTGTGGATACATCAAAAGCGGTACTTAAGGTGTATGTATCTATTTCGCTATCACTTAGCGCAATGACAAATAATTTGGTGCCATCGTGATTAAACGCAAATCCTTGAGGTTGACCTCCCTGGCCAGCGACGAATAATTCTTCTGATGCTCCCTCATAAACCGCCGTAGAAACGTCAAAAGCCGTTGACAAAGTGTATTCCACGATGGCCCCGCCCGAAAATCCCAATACATACATTTTGGTCCCATCCGTACTGAATGCCAAGGCTTCCGGTGATGTTTCCTGACCCAGTACTGAAAACTCCTCCGATATACCCGCATAAACGGCGGTTGATAACAAGAATGCAGTACCTAATCGATATTCAATTACAGCATCCCGAGATTGACCAATGATAAAAAGCCTGGTCCCGTCGGTACTGAAAGTGAGATCTGTTGCAAAACTTTCTCTGGCGCTTATATCCAATTCTTCACCAGAACCCGCGTAAACAGCGGTAGATACATCAAAGGCCGTACTCAATAAATACGTAACGATTGCATCGTCATGACCTATGACGAACATTTTGGTGCCATCCGCATTGAACGTAAGTCCTTCAGGTGCCTCTTCCTGATCTCTTACAGAAAACTCCTCTTCTATTCCGGCGTATCGCATTCTGGTCAGGTCAAAACCACCAGGATCCGTGATTATGGGTGTATCTACTATATCCTGAACAGAGATGTTGACCTGCTGCCTCACCTCTTCAAATTGATTTGAGGCCACTACAGTGATTTCATAGATATTGTCATTGTTCTGATCCTGTGGTGTGTCGAAATTGGGAGGATTATTGAAAGTAAGAATGCCGGTAGCATCTATGTTCAAATGGCCGACATCTGTGCCTTCAAGTGCATAGGTAACGCTGGCATCGTTGGCTCCTCCGAAACCATCATTGGCATCAATATCCAGGAGTCCGGTGGTACTGTTTTCGACAAAGTTTACTACGGACGCCAGGTTATATTCCATTACGGATTTATCATTCCCATCCAGTATGAGCAATTTGGTCCCGGTTTCATTGAATGCCAGGCCCATTGGAAGACTCACCTGAAATCCAAAATCAAGCGCTTCTCCGATTCCAGCGTAAATCGCTGTTGAGACATCAAAAGCATTGCTGAGGACATACTCTGAAACATCATCTTCGCCAGAACCAATTACAAACATTCTGGTGCCATCTAAATTGAAGGTCAGGCCTTGTGGGCTGGTTTCCTGTAGGACTACTGAAAATTCTTCGGATGTTCCGGCATAAGTCGAGGTGGTAACGTCATACGCTGTACCCAGGTGGTATTCTACAACCGCATCATCATCTCTTCCCAGAACGAACATTTTGGTTCCGTCTGTATTGAACGCGATATCGGTGGGTATGCTTTCATGAGCATTCAAAGAATAGGATGCGACATGAACAGCCGTAGAAACTTCAAATGCCGGAGCCAGGTCATACTCATGTACGGCCTTTGAGGAAGTACCTACGACATAGAGTTTTGACCCATCCTGACTGAATGTGAATCCTGTTGGCGTGTCTTCCTGGGTTAAGACTGAAAACTCTCGAATAGGGCCATTGTAAGTAGCAGTAGAGACATCATAGGCGATTCCCAGGGCGTACTCCACAATGGCTTTCCCATGGGTGCCAAGCACAAACATTTTGGTGCCTCCAAAATTGAAGTCAAGGTCCTGTGGAATGGCTTCTTCGGACCCGATGAAGTATTCTTGCTCGGCTCCGGTATATACTGCCGTGGAAATGTCGAAGCTTTCTCCTGTTGCCGTAAAAATCGGGTGATCTGCCTGGTCCTCGATGTTCACCTGTAAATATTGTCGGGAGACTTCCAGGGTGTTATCCGCAACTACCGTAATTTGATATAGTCGATATACTTCGTAATCAGGGGGAGAATTGAACGTGATAACGCCATCTGAACTGATGGACATAAGAGCTGAATCTCTGCCTTCCAGAGAGTAACTAACGCTGGCATCGTTGGCTCCTCCAAAACCATCATTGGCGTCAATATCAATTAAGTTGGAAGAGCCGTTTTCCTGGTAGGTCAATGCCGCTCCAAGGCCATACTCCACTATTGCGTCACCAGAGGTGCCAATGATGAACATTCGGTCGCCATCATTATTGAATGCCAGGCCGGTTGTGAAGAATTCTTGTCCCGATACAATTACCTCTTCTTCTATTCCGGAATAGGTTGCGGTAGAGACATCAAAAGCGGTGCTTAAAGTGTATTCTACGACGGCAAGGCCGATGACGTACATCCGGGTGCCATCATTGTTGAATACGATATCATCAGGACTTGTTTCCTGAGCACTTACTGAAAATTCCTCTGTTAATCCGGGATATGAAGCAGTAGACACATCGAAGGGACTGCTCAGCGAATACTCTACCACAGCATCTCCGGAAATACCAATCACAAAGATTTTTGAACCATCGTTATTAAAGGTCAGACCCGTAGGGAAGTTTTCCTGTGATCCGACATAGAGTTCTTCTGCTGCTCCCGCATAAGTAGCGGTCGAAACGTCAAAAGCAGTTTCCAGTAAATATTCGACGACAGCATCGCCTGTGGAGCCGATGATAAACATTCGTGTTCCAGTATCATTGAATGCGATACCCGTAGGATTGCTTTCCTCTGCAGCTACAGAGAATTCTTGGGTCTCTCCCTGATACATGGCAGTGGAAAGATCAAATGGGACGATTAAGCGGTAGGTGACGATGGCCTTATCTGTAGTTCCAATAACATAAATTCGAGTACCGTCATTATTGAAGGCGAATCCTGTGGGAGTATTTTCCTCCGATCTAATTACATATTCTTCTGCTTCGCCAAGGTACACTGCTGTTGAAACGTCGAAGCTGTAAGTCTCCGAGAAAACGGGATGGTCCTCCGCATTTTGTATAGTGATTAGTATGTTGCGTTTGGCGTTTTCAACGGAATTGTTGGCCACCACTGTGATCGCATATACATTATCAGAATTGTGATCGGCGGGACTTTCGAAATCTGGAGAGCTGTTAAACGAGATCACTCCAGCTGAATTGATGTTGAGCAATGATGCGTCAACGCCTTCCAGAGCATAAGTAATGCCAGCATCATTTGTGCCTCCTTGCCCATCTTGTGCATTTGCGTCAATGACTAAACCCGTTTCATTCTCGATGAAATTCGTGGTAGATGCCCGTGTGAATTCGATCACCGCAGCGTTCATATTCCCTATGATATACAACTCCGCACCATTTGGATGTCTCACGAATCCAGAAGGATTGCTCTCGTAGCTAGCCACGGAAAAGGCGTCTGCCGACCCTGCATATACGGCGGTAGAAACGTCAAAAGGCGTACTGAGATCATAGGTTAGCAGGGCATCTTCTGTGGTACCCATGACATACATTTGGTTCCCATTGGCACTGAAAGACAAAGCTGTAGGGTTGCCCTCCTGAGCAGATACTGAAAAGGCTTGTTGATACAAGGCAGTTGAGACATCAAATGCTGTGCTGAGTGTATACTCAATGACCGCATCGCTAATCGTTCCTATGATAAACATTTTGGTCCCGTTGGGATTGAAGGAAAGACCTGTGGGATTGCTTTCTTCGGAAGCAACGGAAAATTCTTCTCCCGTACCTGTATGTGTTGCTGTGGACACGTCGAAAGGAATAGTCAATGTGTATTCCACAACAGCATTTCCGGAAGAGCCTACCACGAACATCTTGGAACCATCCGAATTGAAAGTGAGATCCTGAGGGCTTGCCTCCTGAACGGATACTGAAAATTCTTCTGCGGCACCGGAGTAAACGGCCGTAGAAACATCATATGCGGTAGCCAATGAATATTCAACAACCGCCTTCCCTGAAGAACCAATCACGAACAGGAGGGTGCCATCATGATTAAATGCCATACCCGTTGGTATGCTTTCCTGACCAGATACGGAGAACTCCTCGGAAGTACTTCCCGTGAAAAGGGAGGCATCTAAAAAAGGGGTAGTCAGATCCGGGGATTCAAAGAAGGGACTTTGCCCGAAAAGCGAAAGACCAACCACTACAAGCGTAGTTGTAAAGAGTAATTTCAGTGATTTTACTGGCATGTTTAATTGTCCGTTAATTGTTTGTGAGGAAATCGAATATGAATTTAGCTAAAGTCCGGGCGTAAACCAATTTTTATGGTACAGACGGCATCAGCTGAGTTGATATTTAGGTATTTGTCTCGCTGGACCTTTTAATTCGACCTTAACGGAGTTTTTTGACCCGGTGTTTCAACGATTGGTACTCGACGAGGAACTAAGTCCTTGACTACAGAAGTAGGTGGTTTCTCTCCGACTTAGAGCAGTTCATTCAGGCATGGAGCAGTTGACGAATTAAACCATGCCATTCAAAAACTCCCATTTGAATTTTGAGGTATAACCCACAAATCAAAGTCACTTATGATCGCTTCAATCACGTTTGTCCGATACATGAATAAAGGGAGGAGTAGGTTGATTATCATCATGCTCATGTTGATCAATGGGTTATTTCTTTGCAAGGTATATGCCCAGGGTTCAGATGTTTCAAAACCCATCATGATCAATTCAACCGAAAAGGCTGGACTACTTGACGGACGTTGTGGAAACGATGAATGGGAGGCGGCGACAAAGATTGATTTACCTGCCGGGGCTTCTATCTATCTGATGCATGATGATGATTACTTCTATTTCTGTGCAGCCGGAAAGGCAGGTGATTATACCATATTGGACCTGTACGTAGAAAACACGGCTACCGGCCGGCTCCACAAATTTCATCTTTCCGCACAAATGGGAGAAAGTGTACTCATGGATAATGGTTGGGAACCTGCATCTGAGAAATGGGAGCTCCGGGACTATGCTGGATTTTGGGTGCCTTATAATGGACTCGAAGATCCGGATAACAGGGTAAACCCTCTTTTCGCAAGAGGCACTCACAGACAAATGCAAATATCACGAAAGAAATTTGCCGGTGATACCTGGAAAATGATGTTTGGAGTAGGGGGCATCATTTCCAATGGTGAAGGAGCACAATTTTTTTTCCCAGAAACCGCAAAAGCAGAAGATAATACCAGCTGGAGTGAATTTTCATTTTCCAGATAAACCTAAATACGATAGCGAATTCTTATTTGAATCCTAACCATGATATGATGCTCAAATTGAATTGCAGAAGAGTTCTCCTGATGGCCTTTATGAGTAATGTGATCTGCATTTCCACGGCAAAGGCACAGCAAAAAGCTAATCTCGCACCTGAAGCCAGTGCAGCTGAAATCGAAGGCTCATTTCGGGATATTCCGGTCCTTGAAGAGGCCTACTTTGATATCGAACCAAAAGAAAGAAAAGACGGCATTCCTGTGGGTAAACTGGGAATTGATGGCGGAGATAAAGCAGCAATTCTTCAATTAGCGCAGGCAATCGCTGCGAGTAATGATACGATCTTCGATAGTTTTCTTATTGCTCATAAAGGCAAGTTGATTTTGAATCATACTACAGACGTGGCCGCGTTAATCTGGCGCATCCGCAAGCTTCGGCAACGAAAACTTATACAAGCATGGCCCTCGGTCGAGCGATCCAATTAGGATACCTGACGATGGCCGATTTGGACAAACCCCTTATTAGTTTTCTCAAAGAATTGGATCCCTCAAAATTTGTTGAAGGCGCAGAGTTGATCACCCTCAAAAATGCCCTGACCATGACCACAGGTGTTCGTATTTCGAGGGAGCAATGGGATGCCTTTGAAAAAGAGCCAGGTCAGATAAGAGGCCAGAAACGGGTTCAGGCAATTTTGGAACACACTGAGCCGATCACCCCAGCGTCTCAGACCTTTTTATATGGTACTGGTCCAGGCTTGATCATGCAAGTAATCGAGGTGGTGGTGCCGGGTTCGGCTGAAGATTTTATAAAAAAGGAACTGCTGGATAAAATGGACATCACTAACTATCGTTGGCCGGCGGCTCCCAGTGGATTACCCCAGTCGGGTTGGCGGACCAGCATGACTTCACGCGATATGCTTAAGTGGGGTATTTTATCGGCCAATAAAGGCAAATGGAATGGAGAACAGTTGATTTCGAAAGCCTTTCTTGAGAAAGCCGCATCCAGAATTCTCTACACAGGTGATGAGGATGTATTTGGTGGAGGTAAGGATGTTTCTAAACAAGGATACGGTTATTTCTGGTGGAGTGCAGACTTACGAGTTGGAGATAAAAGTTATTTCACAACCAGTATCCAGGGAGGAGGTAGTCAATATGTTATTTTAATCGAAGAACTCGATTTGATTGTTGTCACTACTGGCCATAATAACCGGGGTAATGGTGCCCTGCAAATCGTCGCTGAGTGGATTTTACCGGGGTTTGCTCCAAATTCCCCAGTCTCCGAAAGTAAGCATTTTCCACCCCTTCAAGATCGCTATCTTGGTCAAAAACCGCCTGGCCTGAAACCCGAATTATTTGCACCAGACATGGTTTCAACAGATGTTTATGTAGAATCTCGTGGTGATTTTACGCCTGACATGAGCGCGTTTTATTTCACGAGATACGGAGGGGAATACAAGCGACCTACCTTGTTTGTCACGAAGTATAATAAGGGGAAATGGAGCAAACCTGAAGCCCTGTCTTCGGATGTCGAGCAATATCGGGATCGTTTCAATCCGGGTTGGTCCGAAATGAAGGCCCTTGATCCTTATAAAAACCTTGATGTTCATGGCCTATCGGTTTCTGCTGCAGGAACCTACTACCTTGATGAGTATACTCCAACGGGTGACGGGCCTCTACGGTATGCACGACTGATCAATGGTGTCCGCGAAGATCCGAAGCCGGCACCAAAAGTGATCAACACAGGGAAATGGGTAGCTCATCCTCATGTAGCACCGGATGAATCATACCTCATTTGGGACGTGGAAAGAGAAGGGGATTACGGGGCAGATATCTATATCAGCTTTCGTCGGCCTGATGGCTCATGGGGAGAAGGGATCAACATGGGAGATCAAATCAATACAGGTCTCTACGACCAAAGTCCCAGGGTAACCCCCGATGGGAAGTATCTCTTTTTTTGGAAAGGAGAAGAAAAGGTAAGAGCAGATGGGACTAAGTATTTGGTAGGGAACCCGTATTGGGTAGATGCGAAGGTCATTGAGACCTTTAGAAACGGCCAATAATGAGTGACGGCTATCTAGAATAATGGTTGGTAACATTGCATAAAAAATATATCAATAAGCCTATGAGAAACCCATATGTCATATTACTACTGGCAGGAGTGATTTTGCTGAACGGCTGCAAGCCTAAAAAGCCTGAAATCTCAGAAGCCGATCAGTCAGATAGTGATGGCCTGTACTACGGAATGAAGCCACCTGGATTAACTCCCCAAGATCTTGTGCCTGATGATTTCCTGACTGAAAACTGGAAGTTGGGAAGTGGATTCTCTCCTCAGATTGATGAGTTTTATATGACGAATTCTGGAGAGGCTCCGTTTAATCCCACTGTAATTGTTTTTAAAAAGGAAAACCGAAACTGGAAGCAATATAAATTCATCGCCACAGGTGCGGATACGCTGTATTCAAAAGGCAAATACATAGAACGAACGCAAGAAGGTTGGTCCACTTTAAAAAGCCTCGGGGGCCCATTTGAAGAGACCCATATCATGCGACTGACCGCTTCTTTAAGCGGTACACTTGTTTTTGATGAAGCCGCAAGGGATGGAAATGGTGTGCTTCGATATTCACGAATTGTAAATGGTCAGCATGAAGCTCCAAAACCTTTAAGTAAGGAGATTAATACTGGCAAATGGACCGCACATCCGTTTATTGCTCCTGACGAATCATATATCATATGGGACAGTGAAAGAGAAGGCGGATACGGTGATAGTGATATGTACATAAGCTTTCGGCAGTCAGATGGCTCGTGGGGCGCTGCCATCAATTTTGGTGATGAGATCAACACGGATGGTGAGGATGGTGGAGGATATGTTACCCCTGATGGGAAGTATCTTTCTTATTGTCCCAGATGTGATCCACCTTATCATAGAAAGTGGGTAGACGCTAAGATCATTGAGACATTAAGGGCTAGTCAGGAATCTATATCTCAAGTAGTTCAGTAATAGCTAACATCAAATAAGTGCATGTTTGCTGGGGACAAAACAAATAAGAAGATTCAATGAATAAAGTACTTAACCTGAAGATGCTTGCCATTCCAATGATGGCGGCTTTGTTTGCTTTTTCCTGCGCACAGGAGCCCACTGAAGACACCAACCTGATGCGAATCAAAGCAGTAGAAAATGGCCTCTCTACTCAGGTACATATAGTGGGAGATTCGACCTGGTCCATAGAAGAAAGTCTCGCGAAATATGGTATTCCGGGTGCGAGCATTGCGGTCATCCATGAGGGTAAAGTGGCCTGGGCCAAAGGCTACGGTGTGATGGATAAGGAAAGTAATGCGCCGGTTACCAGTCAAACCCTTTTTCAGGTAGCAACGATTGGTATGCCCTTAACTGCATATGGTGCATTAAGCCTGGCAGATCAGCATAAGGTTACTTTAGATGAAGACATCAACAACTATTTAACGTCCTGGCAACTGCCACATAGTGAATTTACAAAAGAAAAGAAGGTCACCATAAAAAACCTTTTGAGTCATTCTGCCGGAATAAATGTGCATGCTTTTTCCGGGTATAGTTCGAATGAGCCTATTCCAACACTTCTGGAGATATTGAATGGCACTCCTCCAGCCAAATCAAATCCAGTTATTGTAGACAAGCCACTCAATGAAAGTTTATGGATTTCTGCTGGTGGATATACAATTATTCAACAAATGATGATGGATGTAGAAGGTAAGAACTTCCCAGAGCTTATGGATGAATTAGTACTTCAACCAATCGGAATGAACAACAGTAGCTTTAGTCAATCTCTCAACACAGAGCAAATAAAGAACGCAGCAACTGGTTATTTTAGGGACGGTTCTGAGGTAAAAGGGAAAAGATATAATTACCCTGAACTGGCTTCAAATGGCTTATGGACCACAGCCGAAGATCTTGCCAAATTTATCATCCGCATTCAGCAAAACTTTCAGGACGATAATCGTAATAAAGGGCTATCCAAAGACCTGATGGAATTGATGCTCACACCCCAATCGAGTAATCAGTATGGGCAATATGGACTGGGCTTTTCTATTTATGATAAGAAAGATGAGACCTACTTTGAACATCATGGATGGAGTACAGGGTTTTACAGCCGGTTTGCTGCTCACAGAGATAACGACTATGGGGTGGTGGTCCTGGCCAATACTCCTCAACCTGGTTTTGTCTTTGAAGTGTTTCGTTCAGTTGCACGAGCTTACGAATGGGATAATTATGCACCCGTGCATGAGAAGGTCGAGATTGATCAGGCATTCGCAGCTGGGATATCCGGTAGATATCAAGCGAAAAACAGGATAGTAGAAATTTATCAATCGGAAGATCGATTATTTGCAAAAAACATCATTAACACGGCACCGGAAGAACTAATCAGGATTTCAGACAGCACTTTCGTCAGAAGAAATGCCAGTCGACTGATCCAATTCAAATCAACTGCTGAAAGTGAAGCAATCAACATGTTTTACGTCAATAGATATGACGAAACGATAGCCGCTACTCTGGTCAAGAAGGATAACAATCGGAAAGAACCTGTGGAATATCTGGTGGATGATGATCTGGAAAATGCAATCGAAGCATATCGGGCCTTTATGATACAAGCGCCCACACATCCCACTGTCACTGAAGACTATCTGGATGACCTTGGCTTCCATTTTTTAAGAGAGGGTAGGTTAAACCTATCGCAAACCACATTGAAGTTGAATACCATACTGTATCCGGACAGTTATCAGGTATACGATAGCTATGCAGAAGCTTGTGAGAATGCTGGGGATACGGACCTGGCCATTCTGAATTATTCAAAATCGCTTGAATTGAACCCTCAAAATAACCAGGCCAGAGAGCGGTTGAAGGAATTACGAAAAAACCGATAGCACGGACTTTTACTTCATCCATGATAACATCAGATAAATAATATGATTATGAAAAATTTTATCTCAGTGCTATTGAGCATCACTCTTTTACAATCATGCGCAGCACAATCAGGTTCTGATTCTTCCATTGATTTGATTAACCAGGTAGAAACGGGTCTTACCAGTCCAGTATACATTACCGGCGATTCATCCTGGTCCATAGCGGAACGAATGGAACACTATGGTATTCCTGGTATGAGCATCGCCGTGATCCATCAGGGTAAAGTTGCATGGACCAAAGGTTATGGGGTAATGGACAAGGAAAGTAAAACTCCGGTTACTGGGCATACACTTTTCCAGGCATCAACCCTGAGCATCCCTGTTTCTGCTTACGGAGCGCTACGTTTTGTGGAAGAAGGTAATGTCACTTTGGATGAAAACATTAATAGCTACTTGAAATCCTGGCAATTGCCTGACAATGAATTTACCAAAGAAAAGAAAGCGACCGTGAGAAACCTTTTGAATCATTCTGCCGGAATCAACCTGCACGCTACTCCAGGCTACCCATTGGATGCAACTTCTCCCACACTTGTAGAAGTATTTAATGGTGCTTCTCCGGCAAAGAATGAACCCATTGCTATCATTAAAGAGCCTGACGAAAGTTATTATATCTCCTATACGGGATATGGGATCGTTCAACTCATGATGACGGATGTTGAAGGTAAGGAATATCCCGAGATCATGAGAGATTTGGTGCTGCAACCTTTGGGAATGACCAATAGTACTTTCGATCCATCACTTTCTCAGGAACAAGTGAGTAAGGCGGCAACCGCTTATTTGCAAGATGGCACCATGGTTCCCGGTAAAAGGTATGTCCATCCGGTTTTGGCCTCAAGAGGCTTGTGGACAACCGCAGAGGATCTGGCCAAATTTATCATTCACGTCCAACAAACCTTAAAGGGTAACCGCGATCAGGGATTATCAAAAGAGATGACTGAATTGATGGTTACACCTCATAGTGTCAGTAGCTATGGGCCCGGGTCTGAATATGGACTGGGATTTCAAATTATCAATAGAAAAGATGAAACCTACTTGAGACACTGGGGTTGGAACCGAGGATTTTATGCCGAGTTTTTGGCTCACAAAGACAAAGATTATGGTGTGGTCGTGATGACCAACACCACTTTTCCAGCCTTTAATTCGGAAGTGATTCGTGCGGTTGCCCGGGCCTATGAATGGGATAATTATGTTCCTGAACATACAAAATTGCCAATTGACCAAACTTTAGCAAATGAAGTAACCGGTCGGTATAAGGCTAACATTGCCATCATAGAGGTCTTTCAAGAGGATGATCAGCTGTTCTTTAAAGATATACTGGACGTAAATGCCCAGGAACTTGTTAGAGTTTCAGAAAATCATTTTGCCAGAAGAAATACCAGTCGATTGGTCCGATTCGAACGCAATGCTGAAAATGAAATCGTCAATTTGGTATCTGCAGATAGATATGATGAATCTATAGCGACTACTTTGGTTAAGTTGGAAGACAGCCAAAAAAGCCCGGTGGAATTCTTGCTGGAAGATGATTTTGAAAATGCGCTGCAAGCCTATAGTAGATTGAAAGAAGAGGATCCTGACCATCCTGCCCTTACTGAAGACTACTTAAATGACCTGGGATATCGTTTTTATCATGAGGATAGAATGGCATTATCTCAAAATACTTTTAAAGTGAACACGAAGCTCTATCCGGATAGTTATCAGGTGTATGCCAGTTATGCAGAAGCCTGTGATAAAGCTGGGAATACGGACCTGGCAATTCAGAATTACTCAAAATCACTTGAGTTGAACCCCCAAAATGGTAAGGCCAGGGAGCGACTCAAGGAATTGGAAAATGGGGAAATGTGATCCTCTGATCGGAAAAATCTAACCATGTATTTCATGAGCGTTAAACATAAGGCACAGGTTAAAACCCTGGCCCTCCTGATTTCTTTTTTAGGAATGAGCAATGCATGTCAGGTTGCTAAAAACACAATATCAAGGTCATATACCATCGCTTACAGTGCAATGGAAACGAACGATGTGGAGATCTATCACGGCGATTTGGCTAATGAAGCAACCATCAAGAACACGAATGAGAAAGGTGGCTATTTGGCCTGGTCTCCGGATGGAAAACAATTTGCCTTTTATGCCAAATATGATGACCGTAGGACCTGGTCCATTCATACAATGAATGTGGATGGCACGAATAGGAAACGACTAACCCATGCAAAAAATAAGTGGGACAGTGCACCGGACTGGTCACCAGATGGGAGTAAGATTGTTTTTGCCAGAGAATACAAAGACCCGGATGGAATTCCGCATCCGGAAATTTGGATCATGAATGCCGATGGTAGCGAACAAACTCAAATCAATGCCTTGAAAGGAAGTAACCCTTATTTCATCACAGATCGCAGAATTATCTATTCTTCGGAGTATTCCGACAAGAACAGCGAAATAAGCATCGCCAATATTGATGGAAGCAACATCGTTCATCTGACCGACAATGAAGCCAGTGAATGGCATCCTGATGTTTCTCCAGATGGTAAGCAGATCGCTTTCATGTCCGATCGAGATGGAAATTTTGAGATTTATGTCATGGACATAGACGGTTCCAATCAAAAGCGATTGACACATAGTGAAGAGAATAACTGGTACCCTTCCTGGTCTCCTGATGGGGCAAAAATCATATGCTCATCCGTTGTAAAACGCCATATAGAAAAACACATCTATGTCATGAACAAGGATGGTTCTGCCATGGAAAGACTCATAGAAAATAGTGGGTATGCGGTGTTTAAAAGGTGATGTCCGTTCTTACTTTTTGTCTCAAAAGACAAGAGTTATTCTAGTTCTCCAAATTGGAGAAAAGTTTTTATAAAGTTAACCGGTTAATATTTATTTCTTATTTTTGTTTACCGGTTAACTTATTAACGCAAATGAAGACATGGATTACCTGGCTCAACTAAATTATCTGGGCGTTCCGGCAAGGGTAAAGAGGTTAAGTGAGTCTCTTTTCTACGGTATCCGGGAATTTTATAAAGAAGTCAATATTGACATTGAACCCGGTTGGCATCTTGTATTTCTTATACTTAAGGAGGAAAAGGAAATGTCAATGCTTGAACTGTCTCAGTCCCTCGACATCTCGAAACCCGCCATCACCAAAATGATCAAGAAAATGGAGCGTATGGAGTATATCGTGATCAGCGCTGATTCTTCAGATAGCAGGAAGAAAGTGGTGAAGCTCTCAGAAAAATCCCGAAATAGGCTTCCGGAATTTGAACGCGTTTGGGCTGCGGGGCAGTTGTCGGTGCAAGCCTTATTAGAAGGGAATGAATATTTTTTTGAAGCACTTGAAAAGTTTGAACAAGCAAATGTGGATTTGAGCTTTAAAGAGCTCGCCGTAAAAAACTATTTCAGTGAATAATTCGGTCTGTTCATTTGTGCCATCTGATCGAATAAGGATTGTTTCTGACGAATTTTTGAAATGACAGTAATAGGTAATACACCCCTGGTGAAGTTAAATCACATGACGGATGAGTCGTGCGCTGATGTTTATGTGAAGTTCGAAGGCGCAAATGCTACAGGTAGTATGAAGGATAGAATGGCACTTTCAATGATTGAAGGTGCGGAGAGAAGAGGGGAATTAAAGCCTGGAGGAAAGGTCGTAGAATACACAGGAGGGAGCACCGGAAGCTCTTTGGCAATGATATGTGCCATGAAAGGTTACAAGGCTCATTTTGTATCATCCAATGGATTTGCTGAAGAAAAATTACAGACCATGAGGGCATTTGGAGCGGAGGTGGAAATCATTCATGCAAAAGATGGCGTATTGACAGCAGGTATCATTGATCAAATGATTGCCCGGACAGAAGAGCTGATTGATGAACCTGGCGTGTTTTGGCCAAATCAAATTCACAACATGGATAATAAGCTGGGGTATCATTCCATGGGTAAGGAAATCATTGCGGAGTTGGGTTCAAATATTGATGAGTTTGTAGCGGTGGTAGGAACAGGTGGATGTATTTCGGGTAACGCGGAAATACTGAAGAAAACCAACCCCAATCTAAGGGTAATTGCCGGAGAACCCTATCACGTAAGGAACATATCTGGAGGAGATGTGAGTGGAAAGCATCGATTGGAAGGTATTGGTGTGTCATTCACGCCAACCATATTGAGGAAAGATTTGATCGATAATGTGATGGCTGTAAAAGATGAAGATGCTTATAGTACGGCTAAGGAACTGGCGAGAAAGGAAGGTATTTTTGGAGGGATTACTTCAGGGGCCAATGTCTGGATGGCCATGCAAAGAGCAAAAGAAATCGGACCTGGTAAAAGTATCGTCACGGTCATTGTTGATTCGGGACTGAGATATTTGAACGGTGATCTATACAAATAAAGAAGAATTGATGGCTGTTCAATTTCCATACGACCAAACGATGCATGGTATTTTCCAGGCCTAAATGGTCCATTACGACTTATCGAAACTACTTTTCAGCGGAATAAATGTCCCTTTAGTAATCTTAATGCTACTTTCTATTCCTCCCGCAGAACTTCTACCGGATTAACTTTTGCCGCATTGAAGGATAGAACGATGAGCGTTAATACGGCCACCAGTACGACGATGAAAGGGGCACTTAAAATGATCCACGTGTAGGAGGTCATTTGATAGGCGAAATCCTGCAGCCAATTGCGTGCGAACCATGCAGAAAGCGGGATGCTAATCGCAATACTTATCGTAATGATTTTAAAATACTCCCCTGATAACACCCTTAGGATATTGGAAATACCAGCTCCGAGGGCTTTTCTGATACAAATTTCCTTCAGTCTGTGACGGGTATCGATCAGCACAATGCCCAACAGACCAAAACTTCCGATTACCAGGGCCATTAAAGCAAATGAAAGTATCAACCCTCCAAACTTTTGTTCCGCTTCATATTCTTTATAAAAATGGTCGTCAGCGAAATAGTATTCAATGGGCCAATTGGGAAATTGACTCTGCCAGATCTCTTTTACCTTTTCAACGCCATCGGCGGTATTTCCTCCTGCCAGACGAATGGAAATTTTATCATAAAAATCGGGTCTTATCGTCAATACAATAGGAAATATGGGAGACTTGAGCGAGTTGAAGTGATAATCTTCCATCACCCCAATGACCTTTCCGGGAGTGATGTTGTCATCTCCAAAATCGTAGGACTTTCCAATGGCCTCTTCCGGGGACCACCCTAGTTGACTGGCCAGCGTTTCATTAATAATTACTCGTTCGATGGAGTCAGTGGAAATGGTGACATCAAAGTCTCTTCCGGCCAAAAGCTTAAGGCCGAAAGTTTTCATATAATCGAAACTGACACCTGTTGTAGGAAAACTCCGGTTGTCTTGCATGCCTTCGAACCGGGCAACGATGCCCCCAAATAAATCTCCTGGTGTCAACTCTGCAATGGTCGCATGGGATACTTCCGGTAGTTGTTCCAGGCGTTCTTTCAGCAATTCAAATCTCGAGTTGATGTTGGCATTCCCGTTTGTAGGGATCACCATGATCTGCTCCGTATCTATTCCTAACTCGGTATTCTGCATGAATTCCACTTGTTGATAAATAACTATGGTGGATGAAATGAGGATCATGGAAATGGCAAATTGAGCCAGCACGATCAATTTGCGGAACGATATTCCTTTTCGATTTTTTTGAATCCCTCTGAGTATGATAGTAGGCTTGTAAGACGAAATAATAAAGGCAGGATACATGCCTCCGATAAGACCAGCCACCAACGAACATACAAAAACAAAGACAAGGATGGGAAGCGTCTCTATCGACCAAATGGCCAATTGTGTGTTGAAATGATTGTTGAAATACGGGAGTGTAAGTTGCACGATAAAAATAGCTATCCCCAAAGAGACCAATGTGATCAAGACGGATTCTATGATAAATTGGTGGATAAGCTGTGCCCTGGCTGCTCCTAATGTTTTTCTTAAGCCGACCTCTTTTGATCGCTTGATAGATTGAGCAGTGGTAAGATTGGTGTAATTAAATGTTCCCAATGCCAGAATCAGGATCGCAATAATACCCAGGATAGACAGGGTATCCTTATTTCCCTGCGGCTTGATTTCACCGTTTAGAGGATCCAGATGAATCTCAGATAGAGGTTGCAAGAAAAGCCCCATGTTGGTTCCATATAACTCATAATTATCCGGATCCGAGTGGAATTTAGCAGCAGATCTGATTTGTTGATCCAACTGTATCGGATCGGTATTTTTCTCAAGTCTGAAATATGTGTAGAAATAGTGGGCATACCAGGACGTCATTTGGTACGTCCGCAAGGGCTCATTGTGGTGCGTGGGGATGCTGGCGATAGAAGCCAGATAGTGATATTTGAAGTGTGAGTCATCTTCAACATCATCAATTACTCCGGTAATCACGTAATTGAGCTGATTGTCGATCGTGAGTGTTTGGCCAACAATGTTTTTACTGGTTCCAAATATTTTCAATGCGCGAGATTCAGTAATTACCAGTGAATTGGGTTCCTTCAAGGCTTCTTTGGCATTCCCTTCCAGGAACTTGTGCGTGAAAACATCGAAGACAGAAGCATCCGTGAAATAGAATTCATTTTCATAAAACATTTGATCTTCTCGTGAAACAAGCGAAGGAAAACGCCTAAACCTGGCAAAAGATCTTATACCCGGGTATTCCTGGTGTAGAATTGGTGCCATTGCCGCACCAGTGATGGCATACGTCCCGACATTTTGATCCAACGGGCCAAGCACCAGTCGGTACACCTCTTCGTGATCCTCGTGGTGTTGATCAAAACCTTGCTCTTGGGCAATGAACATGGCAATGTACGTGAAGCCTAATAAGCCAAGACTTAGTCCTAAGATGTTAATCGCCGAGGTAACTTTATTTCTCATCAGCACACGAACCGATATAAAGAAGTAATTTTTGATCATCATTATTTCGTTTGATCTTGAAGGATTGTGAAAGAATCTGCTATTGTATGTCCGGGCAAAAAGGAGGGCATTGAAGGCATAGATAAGCGTAGCTCTAAATCGACCTTTTTCTGCTTTCCATTTGAAAAACATTTCTTGCAAGTCGCCTACGATCTCTTTTGAGTAGTCGGGGTGGCAATACCATTCGAGCAGTTGATTGATCCATTTAGGTGGCTGGTCCTTCTTCATACTGCTCCTCCTTTCCACAAAAATTTCGGGACGAGATCCCACATTTTACTGCGAAGTTCACGGGCTTCATTCATGGCCTCTTTTCCAAGCGAGGTAATCTGGAAAATCCGTTTGGTTCGACCACCGCGCAACTCCGTAGCCCCGCCCATCCTTGATTCCAGGAATCCCTTCTTCTCCAGACGGATCAAGGTTGCATGAATGGTGCTGAGTGTGGATTTTCGCCCCGTATGCTTTTCTACTTCTTCTTTTACAGACACGCCATATGCCTCTTCTTGTAAAATGCCAACAGCCAACAAACAAAGCTCTTCAAATTCTCCCAGTGAGGTCCCTTTCATATTAGTTCCGGTTTTGCCGATATAATATACGAAATATATTAGTTCCGGTTTTGCCGAGGTAATAAAAATCCATGTATTTGGTAGTGAATAAGAAAGATTGGGGAAGAATTAGGAACGGAAATGACCTAGATGATCAGTTATCGCAGATTTATTGATTAGACTCCACTTCTCCCTTCGAGCAATACCACACTTTCCACATGACTCGTGTGAGGGAACTGGTCCACCAGGCTGAACTTCTTCGATTCATAACCCGCAATTGCCAGTTGCTCAGTATCACGGGCTCTTGTTGAATGATAAATTCATTTAATAAGAATCGAATTTGCTAACTACATAAATATTCATTTGTAATTTCATCTGCTTTATCTGAAACTTCCTTACGATTATTGATCGCAAGTTTTTGGTAAATATTGCGGGTATGAAATTTCACGGTGTTTGTAGATATGAAAAGCTCTTCAGCGATTTCGCGATTGGTCTTATTAAGCAGGATTTGATCGAATACCCTTATTTCCTGATTGGTAAAAAAGTATGATTTTGAAAGTTTATCGTGTAGAAATAATTCCTCGTACTTCTTTTTTTGAGAGGAAAGACCTCCGATAGATAATTTTCGTATGGCCAACCTCATATTTCTGTTCTCGGTAGCAAGTAATTTACCCCTGAACCCAATGGCAACGGTAAAAACAATCAATTCGATTACGTTTCCAATTCTGTATTGATCGAGTGTAAGTCCTAGTAGTTTGATTCCAAAAACGGGAAAAATGTAGAAATCATAGGCGGCTAGTAATAAAGGACAAAGTGCGATACAGAAAAATTTTGCATAGTTATTTCGATTAAAATTCAATACGCCATAAATAGCACAGATGGAGAGGATAACCATCATAATCATATCCAGTGCAATGAAGAAAGGATAACTCTTGAAATACATGAATAGAATGGCCGAAGCAAGACCCAAAACTATAAAAAACGTTACTATGGTAGTAAACCTGTTATTGTGTAGAGAAAGTCTCAGGTACTTGTAGGTGAACAAAGCTGAAAATGTACCACACAGTAAATGTGCTATGGGTTCGAAAATATAGTTTACCATTTTGGGCGACATCACCAAGTTGAATAACCCCTCGTGAATGGCCGGAGGGATATTTACTCCTATTGTGAGCATGATATAGAAAAGGTAGGTGTTATCTTGATACTGGAAATAGGAGAGAAGGCTGAATAAAACAATTGCCAGCATAAAGCCATAGTAAGCGAAGTAAATATTCCAATTTCTCGAATTCAGTGAACGATAGTGTGATAAGGAATGTATGGTGATGGGGATATTTGCTTCCTTTTCACAGTTCACTTTCAGGTAAAATAGATCGTGCGAGTGGGCTTGATCTATTTTGTAAGCCAAATAACGCTGATTGGCCATTGGTTCCAATGTTTGATTTCTATAGTAGAACTGATAATCAGTGATATGCGCATTTGCTACACGGATTACATGAGGTTCATTAATGGAGTGAATAGCTATTTTAAACCAGTATATGCCATTATTTGTACCATTGAATATAGGGTTTTTATAATCTGACCATTCCAGTTGGCTTTCTTGTATTTGGTCAAGCGATTTGTCTTGTTGCGTGAAGAATATTTGATGTGTCTCTGTAGGAGTAGTCAGGGTAAATCCTGATAGGTATATGAATATTGATAAATACATTGTTCCACTATGTGAAATATTGTAAATATATCCAAGAAGGAATAAACTACTTAGCTAACGGGCAAAAGTCATCTCTGCCTCATAAGATGGAACAGAAAGCCATAGAAGTTGATTTTTCTTATGAAGGATAGGAAAAACCACCCTTCCTATCGGCTAGTGGGCAGGAAAAACCATCCGATAAATCAAATTGATCCTTTATTACTGCTTCTACATTTGGAGTCATCGAACGATTGCGCTGGCCGGCACCGGAATTCGAAAATGTGGAGCAGAACCCACTTGAATAAACGGATTGTTCCTGCACAGTTATTTACAGGAGGCGGTTTCTGAAAAGCCTTAAGAGTAGGAAATCAAAATTTATAATTATGAATAAGTTTAAATTGAAAGCACAAAATAAAATGTTTGTTTGTATCAGAGATGCAAAACTATGTGCTAGAGCTACATATGATTTGGCTGATGAATTTACAGAAGAAAAATTGTCTGATGGCAAAAGTAGATTTAAGTCAAGGGATTATTACGTAACTCTTGAAGGTGAAAACCTGATTCTTAGTAAGGAGGATAGTGTTAATAACCGGCTCACAATATCATCCGAGAATGAGGATAAGATAAATATTAAAGCTAGTAATGGGAAGTTCCTTTCAAGGGAAAAGGATGGCCAACCAATCTTAACGGCGAATAGAAATGTGGCAGGTCCTTGGGAAGAATGGGAAAGATGGTATTCAAAAAGTGATCATTTAAAAAAATATAACGAGGTATTAGCCACCGATGAACAATTTTTAGAAATTTTCAGAGACCTTCAGAGCGAAGTTCCAGGAAATATTGATGAAGATAAGTTGATTGGAGAGGTTAAGAGTTTTATCAAATCAGATACAATTCATTACTTCAATCCTTTTGAATTTGAAAGCCGAGTAGCAGAAACTCAGTCAGATGAAAAAAACTGCCCATTAGCAATCACTATTGTAGTCATTGATGTATTTCTTCTGGCATTTTCATTTCTAGGAGTGAAAACTTTTGTCTCTAATACGGCAAAAAAAGGATTAGCCGAATCTTTGAAGGGTCAAATTGCCAATGATATTCCAAAGTATAAAGTGCTAGTAGATAGTCTGTCAAAGAGTTTTAAGGATACATCTTCTGGAATAAAAAAGGGTAAGACTATTGCTAAAGGTTTGTTTGAAATATTGAAATTTGGAGCTGGAACAGGTATCCCAAAGGCGGTATTTAAGCAGTTTGCCAGTGGTATGAAATGGTATGAATGGTTGCTTTCTGGAGTTTCAACTTTGGGTCAGGTTACAGCGATGGTGGCAACTGGGGGTGCTGCTTTTATAGCTGAGGTGGCAGGAATAATGGTCTCACTTAGCTGGCTTGGCCTGGATGTTGCGGAATCGGTTAAAGAATGTAAGGACTAAAATCTTAAATTGATGATTGAAATTGTATGGATTAGTTACATTTTGGTAAATGTCCTCAATTCAAGCCAACTTTGATCAGAAGAACTGCTTTCATCGCAGACATGAAATCCTTGCAGTAGCATCAGGGGGTGTCCTTTCCTTGGTGCTTTTTTTATTTATCAGGATATGATAGCCTTCCATTTCTGAAGAAAGCATGAAATCTTATCTAATCAGAATAATTTGGAAATTTTTCAATAGAATAGTTCCGCTTTATGCAATATTTAATTGCACTAATGTTGGATAAACGTTGCCTCAGAGGCTTTCGCCTCTGTACTAAATGGTTTCCTCCACACATTAAATTTTACTTCCCCCTCTCCAACAACACCACACTTTCCACATGACTCGTGTGAGGGAACTGGTCCACCAGGCTGAATTTCTTGAGTGCATAACCAGCCAGGGCTAGCTGTTCTATGTCCCGGGCCTGCGTGGCAGGGTTGCAAGAAACGTAAATCATGCGTTCGGCACCCAGACCGATGATCTTTTTCATGGTTTTTGGAGCTACACCTGCGCGGGCCGGGTCCAGGATGAGCGTACGGATCTTGCCCTGGTATTCGGGATGCTCGAACAGGAATTTGCCTACATCTGCCGCATAGAACTTTACTCCTTCAATACCATTTCGTTCCGCGTTTTCTTTCGCATTTTCAATGGCCGATTCCACAATGTCCACACCAACGATCCGAGCATTCTCACTTTTGGACGCCAGGATCTGGCCAATGGTACCGGTACCGCAGAAGAGATCCAGCACGATGTTGTTGTCGATGGTATCTTTCTTTTCGAAAGCGTACTCGATTACTTTGGTATAGAGCTTTTCCGCAGAGGCGGGATTGGTCTGAAAAAAGCTCTTCATGCTGATCTCGAAATTCAATCCCAGTAGCTCTTCCACGATTTTGTTATCGCCATAGACCAGTGAGATTTTTCCGGTAGTAGCAATCGTCCGGTCCCCGGTTTCATCATTGGTAGTGTGCAACAGACCAGCGAGCCGATCACCAAATTGTTCGACAAGGAATTGGGAGAATTTTGGTAGATCAAACTTAGCAAGGTGATCGGAGGTGGTGACAAGATTGAAGAGTACCTGATTGGTCTTGCGTGATTTCCGTACCACGAAGTACCTAAAAAATCCTTCGCGTTTTGGTCCATGCCAGGGTGGAAGCCCTGTTGCTTCACAATATTCTTTGACAAGCTTTAGTTTGTTTTCGACTTCTTCATCGAACAGGCCCGAATCTTTTTTCAAGTCATCACCACACCACCAGGTACCTCGCTTTTTGAAGCCGAGGGTAAACTCATCTACGTCCGTTTTCTTTTCATGGTCATAGCCAATGGCGGAAAAGGCATATTCCATTTTGTTTCGGTAATGGAACGTCTTGGGAGATGTGATGAATTCATCGAACAGGGACTCCACTTCCTGTACTTTCCCGATGCGTCGAAGTAGTTCTAAAGTACTTTGTTTCTTGTAGGCATGTTGCCTTTCAATCGGGAGCTTAATGTAGGGGGCTCCTGGAATTTCCTGATAGGGGACTTCCACCTCATCTTCTGAAGGTTTGACTACATCGACCAGCTTACATTCGGCGTAGGTCTTACTGATTTTCTGGACTTGCGCTTTTACCAGTTGTCCAGGCAACGTGTTCGGTACAAAAATGACAAATTCCCCATGGTCATTGTTCATTCTTCCGATGCCTTTGCCTCCGAAAGCATAATCCTGAATGAGAATCTCAATGGTTTCTCCGCGTTTCACGAACTTGTTTTGTTTTCTTCGGGACATGCTTAGTAATCGTTGCAGTTGATCATAGGAAAATTGGAGACCGTCACGTCAGTAAAAAAGAAGCTTAATTTGTCCAATTGTCGTCTTTCGTGCATTACTTTCCGGGATGTGCTTGCGATCTGAAGCTTTTCCATAAATTTACTACCATGCATAGTGGCGCAAAATTAACATTTTCATTTAGGCAAGGACGTTAGGGTAAGTGTTGATCGAATTGTATTCAGAAGTAACCTGCTTTATGAAGAAACTCGTCGGAATCGCGTTCGCGTTTTTTTGCTTACATGCCTCCGCAAATCACATTGTTGGAGGTGAGATAGAATTCATCCATATACAGGATGGGTTATACCGGATCAATGTCGTGCAATATTTCGATGTAGCCAACCCGGTTAATCCAGGCCC
Source organism: Cyclobacteriaceae bacterium (assembly GCA_965229785.1). Lineage (GTDB taxonomy): Bacteria > Bacteroidota > Bacteroidia > Cytophagales > Cyclobacteriaceae > JAWPMT01. Next base: position 3,739,579 of record CBDDJS010000001.1, on the reverse strand, counting down.
CGAACCTTCAGTTTTTATTTCCATTTTCAGTAACCGGACCAATGAAGTGGTTTCTACCCACCAGTTGATCCTTCAGGAAAATGTCACTGTACCCTATACAAATCCGGAATGTGCCATTGGTGAATTGCAAACCTCCCGTGTAGTCTGGAGTGCGGATGTGGCGCTCAATCCGATCGAGTATGCACATTCGGAAGGTTATTATATCGCCTGGGAACGTTGCTGTCGGAACCTGAACGTAGTGAATATTGTCAATCCACTGGGAACAGGTATGAAGTATGTGCTGGAGATTCCACCGCTGTGGCAAAATGGCCGACCTTACCGAAATTCGTCTCCGGTCCTGTTTCAGCCTTTGAGCGATTATGCCTGTATCAATCAACTGTATTACATCGAATTTACCGGAACGGATCCTGATGGAGACTCACTGGTTTATTCTCTGGCAACTCCTTTGAACAGTTCGGCTGCCGTTGCTGTGCCCATCCCACAACCCAAGCCACATCCGGAAGTGGTTTTCCGGGAGCCCTTTAGTGTGGACAACACGATTCCGGGGGATCCTGCTTTACGAATCAGTAACAAAGGGCTTTTAACGGTAACGCCTAATCAGGAAGGGTTATATGTTTTTTCTGTATTGGTAGAAGAGTACCGGCGAGGCCGAAAAATTGGAGAAGTCCAAAGGGATTTTCAAATGCTGGTGATCAGTGAAGGATGTAACCCTCCTGATCCTCCGGTAGTGGCTGCAACGATCCCAGGTAATCCTGATTTTCAAAGTGAGATCGATACGCTTTTTTATACCGTAGGTGAAGAGAAGTGTTTTGATTTTTTTGTGACAAATGTGACTGAAGGAGAAACCATTAACCTGAGGGCAGAAGGTGTGAATTTCGATGGAGACCTGGAAGATGTATTCAGTGTGAATCAACAATTTGTAGGAAGTGGAACAGATACGCTCAAGGTAGAAGTTTGTGTGTCCGATTGTCCGCCATTGAGGGGACGACCCTTCATTGTGGATTTTATCGCTGGCGATGATGCTTGTCCATTGCCCCAACTGGATACCCTTCGACTGACCATGCAAGTGGAGCCGCCACCCAATGAATTCCCGGTTATTACACCCGGAGACCAGCGCTTAAGGTTACCTGAAGATGACTTTTTTTCATTGCCTTTTCAGGGGACGGATGCGGATGGAGATTCCATGTTTATTGATTTATTTGTCCGAGGGATTGATGATCCATCCATTCCGGGATTCAGCGTTGAATTGATCGAGTCAGAACCGGGGTTTATAGAAGGTGAATTCAGGTGGGACACGGATTGTCTGGTGCGTGATTTTTCCACGCAACAGGACTTTGACGTAGGCATCATAGTGGATGATCTGGATACCTGTATGGCGCCAAATCCGGATACCCTGTGGATCCCTTCTACCGTTTTGCTGCCTCCGAATACCATGCCCAATGTGTTGGCAGACGGACCTTTTTCAACCACGCAGGAAATTACAGTTCGTCCGGAAGGGCTGCTGAATTTTGAAGTAAATGTGACCGATAATGATGGGGATACGGTAAACCTAAGGATGGTTACAGATAATTTCAATCCAGCTGACCTGGGCATTAATTTCACCGATTCAGAAGGAGTCGGATTTACGGCATCAGATTTCTCCTGGAACCTGGATTGCCCTTTCCAAACCGACGATCAGGCCGAATACAAATTCTATTTTGTGGCAGATGACGAAGACAAATGTCAGGTCGTAAATTTTGACACACTGCAACTTACGGTTAACATTGACTTCTCCAATCAGGCACCTGTTATTGATCGCTTTTCCGATTTTCAATTGTTTACGGATGAGCCGTTTTCACTGGAAATTGGCGCAGTAGATGCTGATGGTTCAGATTTGTTGACCATTGATTGGTTTCAGGGATTCAGAAGACCTGAATCTCCTTCCTTAGGTTTTTTGCGAAACACCGGGCAAGGTTCCGTAACGTCCACATTGAATTGGACACCTGAATGTGAATTGTTGGATGGTGAGGATCGCGCCTTTTACGATCTGGTATTTCTGGTGACCGACGATGCCTGTCCTTCCAATAAATTTGATTCAACTCGCATTACTTTTGAAATCATCAATCCCATGGGAGCGGATGAATTTATACCTCCTAATGTATTTACACCCAATGGAGATGGCGTTAATGATATTTTCACTTTAACTGGCCTTGAACCCCTTTCTGCCAATTTGCCGCCAGACAATTGTGATGATCGCTTTTTATATATGGCCGTGGTGAATCGTGCGGGCAAGGAGGTGTTTAGGACAGAAACCAGGGAATTTCAATGGGATGGAGGAGGTGCACCATCAGGTACCTACTACTACGTCGCACAGTATGTCAATTCTCAATACAAAGGCTTTATTCAACTCTTGCGGTAGTCATTGATTCAAGGCGAAATTGGATTTAACCAAATGGCCGTTCCGGGAGTTTATCACCAGGCGATTACATTTGCGCCCTTCAATTAAGCAACCAATTCTTTGAGCCATCAATCAATCCTGCGGGTAAAAGAAGTTTCCAAAAAATACGATGCCGAGTGCATTCTTGATCGGCTGTCATTCGAGGTGCGCGAAGGGGAGTTTTTAGCCATTGTGGGTGAGAGTGGTACCGGTAAATCCAGTTTACTTCGGATCATGTCCGGTTACCTCGACGCAGATTCCGGGGAGGTCCTTTTTGATGGTCAAAAATTGGAAGGGCCTGCGGACCGATTGGTGCCCGGATACGAAGAGATCCAATTGGTGCATCAGCAGTTTGACCTGCATCCTTACATGTCTGCAGAGGATAACATCAGGCGCCCACTTTTGAGCTTTACTAAGGCCTATCAGACGGAGAAGCTCGATGAGTTGCTAAAGCTTTCCGGACTTGAAGAAAAACGGAACAAGAAGCCCCATGAACTTTCCGGAGGTCAACAGCAGAAGCTGGCCATTTCTACCGCACTTGCCGTAGAACCTGCCGTATTATTAATGGATGAACCGTTCAGCAATCTGGATCCATTTTCTAAACAGGTATTTTTAAGGCAGATCAAAGATCAAACGCAGCTACTTGGAACTACGGCCATTTTTGTGACACATGATACGCGTGATGCGCTGGCAGTGGCTGATCGGATCATGGTCTTGTCCGGAAGCAAGATTGCCCAGGAAGGTACACCCGAGGACGTATACAATCACCCCGTAAATGAATCGATCGCTCGGTTTTTTGGTCCCATCAATACATTTAAGCCCAAGGAATGGAAAAAACTTATTGGAGGGGACTTACCTCATGCTCAGATTGGTGTTAGACCAGAGCATATTACACTGGTGCCGGAAGGAGAAGGATTGCCTGGTGTGGTGGAGTCTTTGATGTTCAATGGCCCAGTCACATACTATAATGTGAAGGTTGCAGGTAAGTCAGATCTCATTCAGGTCTTGTCGTTGGGGAAAGTTCCTATAGTTGGTGATCAGGTCGGGTTGAATTTCGAAAAAGACTATTTAATTTATTGGTAGTTGCGACCATGGTTTGGTTAGGCAAACCGGGCGGTCAATTCTTTCTGATAAACCCTACCCACCGGTACTTCTTCATCATTTTTCATTTGCAGCATCTTTCCACCTCCCGGTTTGTTTTTTACCTGCTCGATCTGATCAATATTCACCAAAAAAGATTTATGAACGCGTTTGAAGTTCTCAGGCAGTTCCGATGAAAGTTTGAGTAGGGATTTGTCATGTAGGAAAGTCTCACCAGACGTCAGTATGATAATGGAGTAGTTGTTGGCTGCTTTGACCATGGCCACGGTTTCCAATGGAATAGACTTCTTGTCGGATTTCGAATTGACCAGTAAGTAATTGATGACATTTTGGGGTAGTGTTTCTGGCTCTTCCGGGATGTGCTCCGCGATCGGTTTAAAATGGAAAAGCTGATAGGTCATGAGCAACACCAGTGGTGCAACAAGTACGAAAAAACCAAAACTCTCTAATCCAGGTAGAAATGGTAGTAACGGAACCAGACTCCACAATAGACTCGCTCGCCGCTCAGCGGTAGTATATAAAAAGAAGAATAGGGTGAGGAATAAAGCCACATCGTATAAGATGAGCCGTTCGTTGGCTGTTCCGAGAATAAAATAGACGAGGATATAGGTAGCTGCGGCAATGGAGAAAAAGCTTTTGAAAAGTAAGCTAGTGGTGTGTCTGGACAAAGTGAATACCAATTGCAGGCTACACGCAGTGGCAATGGCAAGAAGTGTCGGGTTACTCCATTGAAAAGGCTGATGATGTAAGGTGTCTACCAGAGATAGCCCCAGATAGATACTGAAAATGGCCAGAGTCCAAAGTGTCGCTTTGGGATGAGAATGAAAGCTTCGGATTTTTTGAGTAAACAGCAAAATGATTATTCCCAGAATACCCAGAGCCCCAATTAATAAGAACAATTTCATGACGGCCATCATGTGAATCTGTTCTTCCTTGCCTAGCAGGAATTGTTTTTTTGAGAGGTCCAGAAAGACACTGCGAGGGTGTTGTACATGGACCATAATGTGATGCGCCCCCGCTAGTACATGATGTTTCTCCAGCAAGTAAAGTTGGGTGACTCCTGCTGCTTGCACATGATCGTGTGTTCCCACCAAATAGCCATCCCAATAAACCTCGTAGCTCTCTGAAAAGGATACCTGAAGTACATCGAATGCACCGTCTTCTTTCAGGAACAATTCGCTTTTGATCCAGTAAGCGTCAGTGGTGACCTTTTCATCTGACCAGTTTTGATCCAAGGCAGAAGGTACAGGTTGTTCCGTAGCATTCAGGTACCGCCAGGAATGTCTTGGAAACGTCAGGCTTTGGGTCCACGCCCAATTGAATTCATAAAGTCCCAAGGTCAAAATGAGTAGTGCGCATAACATCACGATCCACCGGTCTTTCATGGAGAGTCCTCTTAGTCGGATTTGTTTGATGTCGTTCACCCAGTATTGATGTCGTTCACCCAAGAATGGCATTTTCATGGCTTTTAGCAGCTACAATTGAAATAAAAACAATGAAGAAAACTACCCTCTTGTGCATTCTTTTTTTTGCAGCCGCGCCATTTGTGATGGCCCAAACAGGTACTGCGGAAGCGGCAGAATCACCTTCTTTTCATGATCAGATATTTGAAAAAATAGTGGAAGGAGGCTGGCAATTCATGTCGTTGACCATGATCTGTTTGCTGCTGGGTTTAACCATTTTTATTAACAAGATTTTTTATATCAGTACCATTGAATCCAACAAAGAAAAGATCATCAGTGCTTGTGAAGAGACGGGTGGTGTCAATGATGTCGAAGGTCTGAATAAGGTATTGCAAAATCAAAAAGGAACGATTGCTGCTGTCCTTCTGCACGGTCTTGATGCCATTCCCCGGGGGCTCGACAAAGTCCAGGAAAACTTGTTGACCTATGCGATTATCGAGAAGGCACGATTGGAATCTGGTCTGCCATGGCTGGCGCTATTCATTTCTCTGGCACCGATGCTGGGTTTTATGGGGACGGTTATCGGTATGATCGATGCCTTCGATGGTATTGCCAGTCTGGATGCCTCACAAGGAATGGCAGGTGTTGCGGCGAATGGGATCAAGGTTGCTCTTATTACAACTGTAAGTGGTCTGGTGATTGCTGTGATTTTGCAATTGTTCTACAACTACCTCACCTTCAAGATTGAAAACTTCAACAACGACATGGAAGATGCGATCAGTTACTTCCTTGACTTTTTGGTACTTACAAAAACGAAGTAGCGGGACAAAACGAATGCTGACAAAAGGGAAATGAGTTGGGGTGAAGTTCGTAAAGAGCGGCCTAAAGTATGAGATGAACTTTCGGCTTCAAGTCGGCACTATTTAGACTATTCTTCGATTGTAAGAAAGTATATTTTTGCAATAAGACATAAGAAGAAATGAAAGTCACCCTCGAATACAAATCGGATCAGGAATATCGATCGATCAATGAATCAGGAAACGTCGTAGATATCGACATGTTTCCTGAAAACAAACAAGCACAATCACCGACACAATTACTACTCTCAGGTGTAGTGGCTTGTGCGGCTGTTGATATCGTTTCGATGATCAAGAAAAAAAGAAAGTCGCTGGAGGGTTTCAAAGGCTCGGCAGAAGGCGAGCGAAGAGATGAACACCCACGAAAGTTCGTTAAGATGCATATTCACTATGACATCACTTCTCCAGACCTGACGGATGATGAGGCGGAGAAAGTCATTGCATTGGCGGTAGAGAAGTATTGTTCTGTAGCGGCTTCTCTGGATCCGGATATCAAACTTACCCATGGTCACACCATAATCCGTCCTTAACATGAGATCCTTCCTGGTTGCGATACTACTTTGTGGCGTATTGGTTTTGCAGGCGCAAGACCAATTGTATCAAGTGAAATTGATCCGTGCTGCTCCCGGAAAACTGCTTGAAGTCATCGACTTGCTGAAAGCAGACATGAGGAGTTATCAGCAATATGGCATTGAGCAGCCTTACCTGATGCGTCACAGCCAGGGAGACCACTGGGATTTGATGATGATCTATCCGGTGAATGATTTGTCCGATTACTTCAGTGATGAATTCCAGAGCAAGCTTGTAAATTCAAATAGCCTTGGCAAGACCTATGGTGATGCCTTTTTTCAGCAGATCAGTCATCAGGAAGAATCCATTGTTAAGGGTCCGGAAAAAGCACTTTTCAACGATTGGTTTCAGCAATATGGTTATTACCATATAGAGATTTTCACCTCATTAGCGGGCAAACAGGCAGAATTGCTAAAAGAACGTGAGATGGAAAATGTCTATCTAAAAGAGATCAATCGTAAACCCAATTTCATCTTTACCAAAGTGACTGGCGCTTCTTGGGACATCTTTACCATAGGGTGCTATACTGGCATCAAGGATTATGCTTCCAGTGCGGATATTCCGATCGAAGAAGAAGATCGTGCGGCCAAAAAAGCGGGTTTCGAAAGTGTCTATACCATTGGCAGCTACTTGCGTTCTTTATTGCTTGAGCATCACGATACGTTGGCCGGGGCGGTAAGGGCGAATTGATTTTTAAACAACTGCCGTGAGTGGTTGAAGGCTGGCGAAGTGTTTTATTCGGTACTCCTTTGGTGTGCACTTCTCCGACTTCTTAAATACTGAAGCGAAGTATTGACTGGTAGCAAAACCGCATTGGTAAGCGATTTCCGAAATACTCATTTGTGGTTCTACTACCAGTAACTGCTTGGACAACTCCAATCGCTTTAGCATCAGATAACGAATAGGAGTAAGGTTGGTCAATTGCTTGCAGTGATGTGTAAAACGTGTAATACCAACTCCGGCAGATTGGGACATTTCTTCTATGGTCCAGTGATTCGAGAGACTCTTGTCCAACTCTTTCAGAAATAATTTGACGCTTCTGGAGCTGTCCGTAAGCGACTCGTTCAACTCAATCTCCTCCTTATTCAACATATCCAGTACCAACAAAAGCAGGTGATTGATGAGTAGCCGTATTTTGGAAGCGCTGCTACCAGATCGATCGGAATCAATTGCCTTGCCCAATTGAATGAAGCAGTTGGCTACTTCTTTATCAGTCATGAGAATGGACTGGTCATTCTGTCTTAGGATCGTTGTTAATCGATTCAAGTCGTAGGGAGTCAATGTGACCCAATCTGGCCATACCCAGTCCTGATGAGGTCGCCTTACGCCCAGATCGAGGATCACCCAGTAGAACTTTCCTATCCCAACATTTGGATTTCCCACCTTATGCGCTTCCCAGGGGCGGGTAATGGTTAGGTTTCCAGGCTGCAAAACCACCTGTTTGTTTTCCTGAGCATACGGCATATTGCCTGATTCTAAAAAATGGAATTCGATCCCTTCGTTTCGGTGCCAGTCCAATCCCCAATCCTGGGATTCGTGTGCATCCCAATACCCAATACTGTTTAAGCCCAGTGTGTTTTCATCTAGACGCTCTCCGGGATAAGTATGTCTTGAAAGCATCTTGGCTTTGATCTTCCTGCGAAAGGCCGCATCGACTAATGGCAGGCACTTATCAGCGTGATAGATAATCCCATCGGCTTCATAAGGTTCTATTTCCTGTATAGTATCTTTCATTGATGAATGTGCTTCTGTGGGAATGAAGCATTTAATTGAAATAAGTTCGTTGATGAGTTAAAAGCCCTGCGGTATTTGTATAAAATCTTTCAACGACTAAAAATAAACAGGAATTAGCTGCGGAACCCTTAGCTTCATGGTCCAAACCCAGATAGAAGTTTTCATCCCATGAATTACATTAGGTATTTCATCATTTTTTTTGTCAGCCTGTTTCTTTTCTCCTGTACCCCAAAAGATAAGACCATTCTCGTCTTTAGTAAAACCGAGGGGTTTAGACATGAGTCCATCCCTGCTGGGATCGCTGCCTTAAAAAAGCTGGGAGATCAGCATGGTTTAGAAGTTATCGCAACCGAGGATGCGAATTATTTCACTGAAGATTCACTAAAAGGCTACGATGCAGTTGTATTTCTCAACACAACGGGAGACTTGTTGAATGCTGTACAACAGGCTGATTTCGAAAGGTACATTCAGGCAGGCGGCGGATTCGTGGGGGTTCATGCCGCGACAGATACGGAATATCACTGGCCGTGGTATAACCGTTTGGTAGGTGCCTATTTCATGAATCATCCAAGGATTCAGGTGGCGACGCTTCGGAGACACGATCAAACGCATGCCAGTACGCGGATGTTGAAAGATACCTGGGAGAAAAAGGATGAGTGGTACAACTTTCGAAACATCAATCCAGACATCAATGTATTGGTATCGATTGATGAAAATACTTATGAAGGTGGTGAAAATGGTAACGGCCACCCGATTTCGTGGTATCACCAGTTTGATGGGGGCAGGGCTTTTTACACTGCCATGGGCCATACCAATGAAACGTTCGAGGATGAGACGTTTCTCAACCACGTACTGGGTGGATTAACTTATGCCATGGGTGAGGAAAAGCCGGATTATCAAAGAGCGACTTCTCCAAGGGTGCCACCTGAAAACAGGTTTGTCAAAAAAGTACTCGATTTTAACCTTGATGAGCCTATGCAATTGGCCGAACTTCCAGGTAGGGGTATACTTTTCATTGAAAGAAGAGGTCTGTTACGGTTATATGATTTCCAGAAGGAGCAAACAAGCGACCTTCATCATTTGGACTTATTCTATGGTAATGAAGACGGATTGCTGGGATTGGCCGTAGACCCGGATTACACCAAGAATAATTGGATTTATTTATTCTATTCGGCCAGAGAAGAAAAACTTCAACGCGTTTCGCGGTTTACTTTGGAGGGAGATGAATTGGATGTGGATTCTGAGAAAGTTCTGCTGACGATTCCCGTCATTCGTGAATGTTGTCATAGTGGTGGTGGTTTGGCTTTCGGCCCTGATGGAAACCTTTTCATTGGAGTCGGAGACAATACCAACCCCTTTGAGTCTAATGGCTTTGCTCCGATTGACGAACGTCAGGGAAGAGCACTTTGGGATGCACAAAAGTCCGCAGCCAACACCAACGATCTGCGAGGAAAGATCCTTCGCATCAAGCCGGAAAATGAGGGTACTTACTCCATTCCTGAGGGGAACTTATTTCCTGTCGGAACCCCTAAAACCCGACCTGAGATCTACGTCATGGGTTGTCGTAATCCATTTCGTTTCTCCATTGACTCAAAAACCGGATATGTGTACTGGGGAGATGTAGGACCTGATTCTGGTAGTGATGATCCTGATCGTGGACCTAAGGGAATGGGTGAATTCAATCAAGCCAGACAAGCGGGATTCTGGGGTTGGCCTTATACGCGTGGCAACAATCAGGTTTATAATGATTATGATTTCACCTTACAACAGTCGGGGCCCAAGTTTGATCCTGATCGCTTGATCAATGATTCCCGACACAACACAGGATTGCAGGAGTTGCCACCAGCGCAATCCTCTATGATTTGGTACTCATATGATCGTTCAAATCAATTTCCCTGGCTGGGAGAAGGAGGTGTTAATCCTATGGCGGGTGGTATTTATCATGCAGAAAATTTCCCGAATGCGGTCGAAGGCGCTATGCCCGCTTATTATGACAATAAGCTTTTCATTTATGAATGGATGCGCGATTGGATATACGTCGTGACGTTGGACGAAAATCAGGATTTTGGACAAGCAGAACCTTTCATGCCCGGTACAGAATTCTCTCACCCCATGGACATGATGTTTGGTTCAGATGGTAAGCTTTATGTGCTGGAATATGGTCAGAAGTGGAACAGTAGAAACCTCGATGCACGACTTAGCGAGATTTCTTACATTTCCGGCAATCGCGTTCCCATACCCAGGATCAGTGTCGATAAGGAAATTGGAGCGCTTCCTTTGACCGTACAATTTACCGGATCCTCGTCGATCGATTACGATGGAGACCAATTGTCTTATGAGTGGTTTTTTACGAACCAGTCGACTGTGGAATCAACCGATGCCAATCCCGAATTTACCTTTACAGAAGCGGCTTCTTATACTGTTCGCTTAAAAGTCACTGATGAAGAAGGAAAGGTGGCGGTTGCGGAGACAAAGATCTTGGCTGGGAACGCCGCTCCAAAACTGAAAATTCAGGTACAGCCAGAAGACTCCTTATACTCACCACACAAAAGTGTGGCATACAAAGTGCTCGTGGAGGACGCTGAAGATGGCACTACACTAGATGGGACCATCGCTTCAGAAGAGGTAAAAGTGACGTTCACTTACATCCCGGAAGGTGAGGACATCATCAAAGCCACCATAGGGCATCAGCAAAATGTGATTCCGGAAGGTAAGACTTTGATTGACGCCACTGACTGTAAGGCTTGTCATGCGACCAACGAAAAGGTAAATGGGCCCAGTTATCTTCAAATTGCAGAAAAGTACGGCCCAGACGATCGAGGTTATTTAATTGATCGGGTTCGCAAAGGTGGCGCAGGCGTTTGGGGAGAGACGGTGATGTCCGCGCATCCTCAACTTGACCTGGAAGAGATTGGAAAGATCGTGGATTATATTCTGTCATTAGACCCGGAAGAAAAGCCCGATGAAGAACTTTTGCCTTTGGAAGGGACCATTCAATTCAGGGAGCACATCAGGGGCAATACCGGTGGCAAGTTCATTTTGATGGCTTCCTATCTGGACAAAGGGAATCCACAAGTTTCCAATTCCTCTCTATCAACCAATGCCAGGGTTGTTTTCAAAGCCCCTAAGTTAGAGGCCGAACATGCTGCACCTCGAAGTGAGCACATGGGAGTATGGCAAGCTGGAGGTGCGACATTAATCGGATCTGGTAAGCACAATAGTTACTTAGGCTTTGAAGAGGTCGATTTATATGGGGTGAAGAGTTTGACTTTTGCTGCCTTCTACATTGCGAACTACGACTATCGGGGAGAAATAGAGGTAAGAGAAGGTTCTCCCACCGGCAAACTACTTGGACGTCAACAGTTGAATTATTTCCATGAAAATAAAGAAGCGCACAAGTTTTACACGATACCCATTCAACCCTCCTCTGACCAGGGTTCCTTGTACATCGTTTTCAAAAATGAGGCAGAACCTGAGCGGATCATGGCAAATGCCAATTGGTTGATTCTGAATTATTAATAACCAGATTGGAGCGTGACAGTTTATTAAGAATGTGGGTTTTAAAGCGGTGAAAACGTGGATATTCCAGAAAGACACCCAATCATTATATTTAAAGGTGGTTTCGATATGTAAGTCATGTCAAACACCTTTTACTCTTTGTTGACCTAGCCAGATAATATCGTGGAAACACAATCTACCAAAGCCAATAACCTTTTCATTATTCTAATCACCACCGTAGCCGCTCTTGGAGGATTCCTCTTTGGGTTTGACAGTGGCGTGATCAACGGTACGGTTGATGGATTTACCAAAGCGTTTGGTTCGGATGAAGCTGCCAGCGGGTTCAATGTGGCCTCTATGCTGTTAGGCTGTGCCATTGGCGCTTTTTTCGCAGGAAATTTAGCGGATCGCTATGGTCGCCGTACCATGTTGATGGTCTCCGGAATGTTGTTTATCATTTCAGCCTGGGGTTCGGGGATATCCGACTCTTCAATGGAGTTTGTTATTTATCGCGTATTGGGAGGCCTCGCAGTAGGGGCCGCTTCCGTAATGGCACCAGCCTACATCAGTGAAATTGCTCCTGCAGATAGGAGGGGAGCATTGGCTACGGTTCAACAGATTGCGATCATTTCAGGTTTGTTCTTGTCCTTTCTGAGCAACTACATTCTGGCGAATGTATCAGGATCTGCCGAGAATGTCCTTTGGCTCGAATTTGAAACCTGGCGATGGATGTTTTGGATGGAACTGATCCCTGCCAGTATCTTCCTGATCTCATTGTTTTTCATTCCAATGAGTCCACGGTTCCTCGTAGTGAAAGGCAGAAAAGAACAGGCTTTATCTGTCATCAGGAAGCTTTATGGTGGGGATGGTAAAGATAAATTACGAGAGATTGAATCGTCTCTGGCTGCTCATCAGGAAAAACCAAAACTTTCTGATTTGTACGATCCTTCTGCACGTCGTGTGCGACCGATTGTTTGGATAGGCATTGGTCTGGCTGCTTTCCAGCAATTTGTGGGAATCAATGTGGTTTTTTATTATGGAGCGGTACTTTGGCAGGCGGTAGGATTTGGTGAAAGCGACGCTTTGCTCATCAACGTGGTATCAGGAGCGCTGAGTATCGGGGCAGTTATTGCTTCGCTGTTGTTGGTGGACAGGATGGGACGAAAGCCCTTGCTTATGATCGGATCAATCGGTATGTCAGTGACCCTGGGCCTTGTGGCGATTGCTTTTTCTCAGGGTGTATTGCAAAATGGCGTCCTCAATCTGAGCGATAATCTTGGCGTTTTGGCGCTGGTGTCGGCCAATCTTTATGTTGTCTTTTTCAATTTTTCGTGGGGACCGGTCATGTGGGTTATGCTGGGAGAAATGTTTCCTAATCAATTGAGAGGTTCCGGATTGGCCATCTCAGGTTTATCTCAATGGCTGTCTAACTTTCTGATAACACTTACTTTCCCAATCATTTTAGGTTCACTTGGACTGTCCTTTGCTTATTCCTTATACACCATCTGTGCCGTGCTGTCCATCTTGTTTGTATGGAAGTATGTACAGGAAACCAAGGGCAAAGAGTTGGAGCAAATGGAGGGCTGACATGCATAAAGCGTTCACAGATGAAGGTTCATCTAACATTGTATAGTTTATTAATTCTTTTAGCTGGTATACTTTGATTTGAGGTTAGAGGATTCTCCTTAATTTCGAAATCTGATGAAAAAAGGAGTAGGTTCTTTTCAATGGCGGAGACTTTCAGTGCAGAGGCTTTTGATCAAAATCGCCTTCTTCGTCCTTTTGTATCAACCGCTGCAAGCACAAGATCCAGCAACGGCCAATCGAGGTTTGATCTTCAATTCCTTTGAAGTAGATCCCATCCATCGAACGAGTCTCGATGTTTCTGAAGCCTTTGATAAACCTGTAGATGCCATTGAATTTGACCTGGCATTAAATGGCTTTTTGTCCTTTGGCTATATTTTCCGAGCCCTGGATACAAAGGGAAGAAAAATTGATTTCCTCTACACACCTGGTGATGGTGGTTATTTCAAAGTAGTCATTGATGGTCAGGAGACCCAGCTTAATCTTGCCGTAAAAGAATCAGAAGCCATTCGAAACTTCTGGCGACCAATTCGGATCGTATTCAAAGAGTCCAGTATCTCACTGGAGAGTGCAGATCTACATTTTGAACATCAATTGAAAGAAAAACTGCGCATTTCTAAGTTGATCTTCGGAGTGAATGACTTGCCTGCGCTACAGACGGTGGATTGTCCACCTTTTATGATCAGAGACCTTAAACTTTCTAATGGTGGAGTCATTGGCAATCATTGGCCTGCTGACGAAGTGCAGGGGCAATCGTTGAATGACGCAATTAGTGATCAAAACCTGATCGCAGCTAATGCGGAATGGCACGCGGCGCAAAGTTTTCATTGGAAGCCGATCGGTGAATTGACTGGCCCCATGTCTTTGGTTGTGGGACACGACCCTATCCGCCAGCGTATTTTATGGGTACAGCCTGAGGGGATCCAAAGCTTTGACCTTACCAATAGTTATGCAAACCAATTTGAGTTGAAGGCTGATGTTGAATCCCGATTTGGCCTGTTTAACGCGATGGAAGACCAGTTGATCACCTATGATATGGAACCCATTGGCGTTTCCCATTTTCACATTGATTCTTCCGTTCAATTGGTCAATAAAACAGTAAACCCGGATGCGCCGATACAAAACCTTTGGTTAGCGGCTGCCTTCATCAACCCTTTGGATAGCAATTTGATGCTGCTCGGGGGGTACGGTTTTTTTACTTCTAAAAATTCATTGTGGTCGTACGACAAAGCTGTGCAACAATGGTCGCTGGTATCATTGCGTGGAGACACATTGGCGCCGCGATATCATCATGCCATTGCAATGGGTCCCAAGCCAGGGCAATTCTATGTTTTCGGAGGCATCGGTAACCTTACCGGAAAGCAGGAACTAGGACTTCAGCATTATTATGACCTTCATCTATTAGATCTGAATAATCATTCGCTTAAAAAATTGTGGGAGCTACCAGAAATTGAATCACACTTTTCGGTGGTCAATCAAATGGTATTTTCAGCGGAAGAACAAGCACTTTATGCATTGGGGTACAGAGCGTTTGGAGAAGTGAATAACCTGGCTCTTTTGAAATTGAATGTCACTGGACCATCGCTTCAGGTAGTCGGAGATTCTATTTCATTTGTTCAAAAAGGATTTGATCGAACTCAGGCGGGATTATTTCAAAATAAAAAGTCAGGCGAGTTGATTGCCTATACCCTTACCAGTGAAGATCAACAGGCGCGGCTCAAATTGTTCAGTATTTTATTTCCACCAAAGGCTGTTCCACAAGTCCCTCCTGCTTCTGTTTTCAGGCCCAAATGGTATTGGTTTGTGGTTTTGCTGATGGCATTTCTTTTTGCTGCCTTTATGCGAAGAAAGAAGGCCATGCGTATCGATCAAGTGAAATTTCGGACGCTTCGGGAATCGGAGAAGAATGTCATTCGGTTATGGGGTGGATTCACTGTATTCGACGCATATGGCAAAAATGTTTCGGATCTATTTAGTCCCAAGATCAAGGAGCTATTCTTGCTTTTGTTTTTCAATAGCATTGATGATGCACAAGGCATAAAGGCGCAGAAAATCTACGAGAAAGTTTGGCCGGGTCATGAACGTACCAAGGCTAAAAATGCACTGGGTGTGACCATGGGACGGTTACGTTCGGCTTTACAAGCGGTAGATAGTGTTCAGGTGATGAATGAAAATGGGGCCTGGAAACTAGACTGGAAAAATGAATTGCCAACAGATTATCACCTGACGATGTTGAGCCTTGAACAGTTGAAGCAGTACTTTTCGGAGGAAACTCTGGATGGACTGATCAATGTAGTAGGGAGAGGTCCCTTTTTACCCAACACAGAAATAGAGTGGTTGGACGATTACAAAGGCAAAGTCAATTTTCGGGTAACGAGTCGTTTGATGGAAATTAGTGAACAGATCGTCGAAGAAGAACGGAAGGTCAAGATGGCTGATATTGTACTATCTATCGATGATTTACATGAGCAAGCGGCAAAACTCAAAATCAATGCATTAATCCAACTCGGGAAACATGGCTTGGCGAATTACTTTTATGAAGAGTTTGCCAAGAGATACAAGGAGCTTTATCAGGAAGCATTCCCACGCAGTTTTAAGGAAATGAAAGGATAACGAAGGATTGTGTTTCAAACGGTCCGAGAAGAGATCATCATTGTACCAGCCTTAAAATTGACCTGCTGAAATCTGAGCCATTTTTATGACAGACCAACGAGTCTTGAGAGTCTGGTAATACTACGCTACACATTGTACAAAACAGAACTGACGCTCCAATTTTAAACTAAGGGGATCATATCAAAAGTCGATGAGTTTAATTCGACCTGATAGAAAAAAATCACATTTTTCATTCCTGTAACCCATCCTGTAACCCACCTTTTAAGCTTGTAACCCATAGTTTGGCCGTGAAATCATCATGGAATAAGTTTAAATTGTATCAATGGGTTTCTCACGATCATTAATTTCAAAAGGCCTTTTCTTACTGATTACCTGTGCATTTGTAGGTGTATTTATTGATGCGTGCAGGAGTAGCCAGTCGATGGAAAGTGTCAACATCGATGAGGATGCCATACCGGTGATTGTTGACTTCAATTTTCACGTAAAGCCCATTCTTTCTGATCGATGTTTCAAATGCCATGGACCGGATCCGAATACCCGCGAAGGAGGACTGGCACTACATACGGCCGAGTTTGCTTTTGCGGCGCTTGGAAAGGACCATGACCGATATGCTTTATTGCCGGGAGAGCCGGACAGCAGCACTTTAATTCAGCGGATATTCACAGAAAACCCTGATGACATCATGCCACCTCCGGAATCCAATCTCACTCTTACAGCAAGAGAAAAAGAGATCCTTAAAAAGTGGGTTGCACAAGGTGCCGAGTGGAAAACGCACTGGGCATTTTCTAAGCCTGCGGACCCCATTGTTCCAACGGTCGATGGGAGCGGCTGGGGTGAGAATGAAATCGATCGATTTGCACTGAACAAGATGCAGGAGAGAGGTTTTAGTCCTTCGGAACAAGAAGCTCCTGAAAAGCTACTCCGTCGGGTTAGTTTCGACCTGACTGGGCTTCCGCCAACAACTGAAATGATTGAAGCTTTCGTGGCGGATCCATCCAGGGCAGCTTATGAAAAAGTGGTCGATCGATTGCTGGCTTCTCCTGCCTATGGAGAACGCATGGCCATTGATTGGATGGAATTGTCGCGGTATGCAGATACTCATGGCTATCAGGATGATTTCGAGCGTATTGCCTGGCCCTGGCGAGATTGGGTGATCCATGCCTTCAACGAGAACCTGCCTTATGATCAGTTTGTGTCCTGGCAGTTGGCGGGTGATTTGATGCCCAATCCATCCATGGAAATGATCGTTGCTACTTCTTTTAATAGAAACCACAAGATCACGGCAGAAGGGGGGGTAATTCCTGAAGAATACCGCACGGAGTATGTGGCGGACAGAAGTCAGACTGTGGGAACGGCTTTTCTGGGATTGACCATGGAATGCTCAAGGTGCCACGATCATAAGTATGATCCGATTACTCAAAAAGACTACTTCTCCATGTTTGCCTTCTTCAACAACATCCCGGAAGTTGGCTTGATTAACATGAATCAACTGGCGGCCGAACCTAAAATTGAGATCTCTCAACAGGACATTGATGAAGTTTTGACTTTCATTAATAATCGGAATGGGGCGCCTTCTATTCCATTGATGGTGATGAAGGAAATGGATCAGCCGCGCAAGACTCACATCTTGAACCGAGGTGTTTACGATCAACCAACCAAAGAGGTGTTGCCAGATACCCCTCCTGCAATCTTAGGATTCAAGAGCGAACATCAACGGGACCGTCTGGGATTGGCTAATTGGTTGTTTGATCAGGACAATCCTTTAACGGCCCGTGTAGCGGTCAATCGCCTTTGGCAACAGGTTTTTGGAAAAGGGATCGTGGCTACGGCCAATGATTTTGGAAACCAGGGAGCTTTGCCGACACATCCGGCCCTGCTTGATTTTCTGGCATTGAAATACCAACGAGAAGGATGGAATACCAAGGCCATGTTGAAATACATAGTGATGTCTGCCACTTATCGGCAATCAAGTAAAGTCACTCCGGAACTTCAGCAACGTGACCCTGAGAACTTATACCTGGCAAGGGCTCCACGATTGCGATTGAGTGCGGAAATGATCCGTGACCAGGCCCTGGCGGTCAGTGGATTACTGAACAAAGAAATCGGAGGGCCAAGTGTTAAACCTTATCAACCAGAAGGTCTTTGGAAAGAAACAACCGGTGGCGGAGGTGGTAGCACCGCGAGATATGAAGTGGATTCCGGGAACCTCGTCTACCGCCGAAGCTTGTACACATTTTGGAAACGGACAGTTCCACCACCGAGTATGATGACTTTTGATGCGGCGAGCAGAGACCTTTGCACGGTCCAAAGACAACAAACCTCGACGCCATTGCAAGCCCTGGTATTGCTGAATGACCCACAGATTGTAGAAGCCAGTCGCGCGTTAGCGGAAAAGGCTGTTTCATCGAATGAAACCCCGGAGAAAGTGATCGAAAGTTTGTTCTATCAAATCACCTCCAGGCCACCGTCTGAAGAAGAAGTGCAATTGCTGCAAGAATATTTTGAAAATGAAAGATCTTCTTTTCAGGAAAATCCTGACCGGGCTAAAGCTTATTTAGCTATCGGTAGGTATACAGTGGAAAGCCCGGGCCCTGATTTAGCGGCTTATGCCCTGGTGGCAAATGCCATTTTGAATTTGGATGAGGCAGTAACGCGAGGATAAAGACAGAGCGAACATGAAAAAAGAATTAGAAGAGTACGCATTGAATGAAAACCGCAGGGCCTTTCTGGGTAAAGCAGCCCTTGGTGCCGGCACTTTGGCCCTGAGTACCCTGATGGGTATGAAGATGTTCCGAAAGGAAAAAGGCGTATTACAAGCTGAAGGAGCGAACGGTCGAATTACAGGAACCCTGGATGTCTTGCATCATGCGGCAAAAGCCAAACGCGTTATTTATCTTTTTCAAAGCGGAGGCCCCTCTCAGCTAGAGCTTTTTGATTACAAGCCCCTCTTGAATAAGCGCAGGGGAGAGGATTTGCCTGAATCCATCCGAAATGGTCAACGGCTGACTGGAATGACTTCCGGGCAGGATAATTTTCCGCTTGTAGGTTCACAATTTGAATTCAAACAACGGGGCCAGAATGGTGCATGGATCAGTGATTTGCTCCCATATACTTCCAAAATATCTGACGAATTGTGCATCATCAATTCGATGTATACCGAGGCCATCAATCACGATCCGGCCATTACCTTTTTTCAGACCGGCTCTCAACAGCCAGGAAGGCCCAGTATTGGTTCATGGATGAGTTATGGTCTGGGCAGTGAAAATGAAAACTTGCCTACATTTTCGGTCTTACTTTCCAGAGGAACAGGACGACCCAATGGCCAACCTTTGTACTCCCGACTCTGGGGCAATGGCTTTTTGCATTCTCTGCATCAGGGGGTTCAGTTCAGGGCAGCCAAAGATCCGGTATTGTACCTGAATGACCCCAACGGACTTACCCGGGAGAACCGTCGAAAGATGTTGGACAAGCTTTTCCAACTTAACAGCATGCAATTTGAGGAGTACGGCGATCCGGAAATTCAAAGTCGTATTTCTCAATATGAGATGGCTTACCGCATGCAAACTTCTGTGCCGGATGTGATGAACATCGAAGATGAGCCCGATTATATTTATCGTATGTATGGTCCTGATGCGCTGACACCCGGAACGTATGCCGCAAATTGTATTCTGGCCCGGAGACTGGCAGAGAAAGGAGTTAGGTTCATTCAATTGTACCACATGGGTTGGGATCAACATGATAACCTTCCCGGAGCCATTCAGAAGCAAGCCATGGATGTGGATCAGGCTTCTGCTGCCCTGGTCATGGATTTGAAACAACGTGGTATGTTGGAAGATACCCTGGTCATTTGGGGAGGTGAGTTCGGTCGAACCAATTATTCGCAAGGAACACTTACTGAGACCAATTACGGTCGTGATCATCATCCACGATGTTTTTCCATGTGGCTCGCTGGTGGTGGCATTAAGCCAGGCATGGTTTACGGTGAAACCGACGAATTTGGCTA
The DNA here is from genome assembly GCA_965229785.1 of Cyclobacteriaceae bacterium. Classification (GTDB taxonomy): domain Bacteria; phylum Bacteroidota; class Bacteroidia; order Cytophagales; family Cyclobacteriaceae; genus JAWPMT01. The sequence goes on along the minus strand of CBDDJS010000001.1, from coordinate 3,719,800 downwards.
CAACATCGTGAAAGATCCGGTGCACGTACATGATTTTCAGGCTACGCTACTCCATCAATTGGGAATAGACCATGAAAGACTTACTTATAAGTATCAGGGAAGAAGGTATCGCCTGACCGATGTGGAAGGCCATGTGGTAAAAGACATTTTGACCTGATGCAACGACGGACTTTTATCAAACGAAGTGGCGGTGGTTTAGTCGGGGCAGGATTGGCAATTTCTGGATTTACAAGCATGGAGCAAGATCAAATTATTGGTCACGGAGATTTTCGTTACAAGATCGATTTGAATTGGGGTGCGCTGAATGCCACTTACTATCCGGTAAAAGACTGCCATGAAATGGTAGAAGATAGTCAGGGGCGATTGATCTTATTGACCAATGAGACTAAAAACAATGTCATCATCTACGATAAATCTGGAAAGCTGCTGGAGACCTGGGGGAATGAATACCCAGGTGCCCATGGATTGACTTTAAAAGATGAGGGAGGTGAAGATTTTCTTTACATCGCTGATAACAATCGCCATGAAGTGATCAAAACAGATCTGAAAGGGAATGTGATCCTGACAATTCCTTATCCGAAAGAATCAGGAAAATACGATCAGGCTGCAGCGTACATTCCCACAGAGACGGCTATCACGGAAAATGGAGATATCTACGTAGCCGATGGGTATGGTTCTCAATACATCATGCATTATGATGCCGCCGGGCGACTGAAAAATGTCTTTGGTGGCAGAGGAGAAGAAGAACATCACTTTTCCAATGCCCATGGCATTTGTATTGATCAACGCGGAGGAAAGGACACTACCTTATTGATCACCGATCGCATGGCCAACAAGCTTAAGCGCTTCACCCTGCAAGGTGAATACCTGGAGACCATTCATTTGCCGGGTGCTTTTATCTGCAGACCCGTGATCAAAGATCAGCAGGTATATCTGGCGACCATTTGGTCTGGGGACGGTTCGGAAGGAACTGGTTTCGTTTCTATTCTGGATGAAAAAAATCAGTTGGTTGCTGCTCCCGGCGGTACCACACCTCAGTATGAAGTAGGGGTGCTAAAACCTGTTCGTCAGGCCTTTAAAATCTTCAGGCACCCCCATGATGTTTGTGTAGACAGAGATGATAATCTGTATGTGCCACAGTGGAATGCCTTTGGAGCTTATCCCATTAAACTGGTAAGGGTGTGATGCGAGGGATACAATTAAATTGTCAGAAATATACATTTCATCGCAGCTTGAGTCCCCCTTTTCAAAAGGGGTTAGGGGGATTTTTAGTACTGACCTTGTCCTTGCTGTACTCATTTACCTCACCGGCCCAATACGCTCCCATTGGTCAATTTCAGCTGGCCCCTCCCGCAATTGAAGTGACAAATACCTTTTTCGAAGAATCTGCTACGATTAATCTGGACTTAGATGTAAAAGGCGTCGAATTAAGGTATTCATTGACCGGAGAAGAGGTCACAGCAAAAAGCACTCTTTACGAAGGTCCGATCACATTGAGCCACTCTACTACGATCAAAGCCAGGGCCTTTCACTCGGATTATCATCCAAGTGAGGTAGTACAAAGCATAGTTTTTCGCCGAAAGACAGGAACCCTGAATGTAACCTATTCTTCTGATCCCGCACCACAATATGCCGGACAGGGTGCAGTTTCTCTGACCGATTTTCAAAAAGGTTCTATGAACTTCAGAGACGGTCACTGGCTGGGTTTTTCCGTCGATACACTGATTTTTGAGGTCAATACCGAGACAGAAGTGAGGCAACTTCACTTAAGTGTTCTTGAAGATCACGGCTCGTGGATTTTTTCTCCCGAACAGGTTGAAGTTTGGCAAGGATCGAAGCTGATAGGAAAATGGGAAGGCAAGACACCTAAGACCTTTTTATCCAAGTCCTTTCAATTCATCGATTTACCCGTGGAATCTTCCGTTCCCGGTACCCTAGAACTAAAAGTGATCACTGGAAAGATTCCAGACTGGCACGATGGTAAGGGTACTACTCCCTGGCTGTTCATTGACGAAATTTTTATAAGCAACTAAACATCATGCAAGAACCCGGTTTCTACCTGAACATCGCTCGCTTCCATCCGCTGATTGTGCATATGCCTATCGGGATCCTGTTTTTTGCGTTTGCCTTGGAAGTTATCAAACGTTGGAAAAAGCGTACCGACATGGAATTCTCCATTGGCATTGCTTTATTTCTGGGAGCGATCTCTTCCATCGCTGCCGTAGCCACGGGATTGATGCTCGCAGATGAAGGCGGTTATGAAACCGCGGCGCTTAACTGGCATAAGTGGATGGGCATTGCCTTAGCCGTGGTATCTGTGGTGGCGTTCCTCAATCACGCTAAAAACTACTTTCGGCAATACCAATTCCCGGTTCTGGCTCTCGTTTCATTATTGTTGGTGTTTACGGGACATTTCGGGGGTAACATGACGCACGGTGAAGATTATCTGTTCAGTAAGCCGGTGGATGGTACGATCATGATCCAGAATATTGATGAGGCCCTCGTTTTTGATCAGATCATTAAACCGATTTTGGACACGAAATGTAATTCCTGCCATAATCCCTCAAAAGCCAAGGGAGAGTTGATCATGACCACCACTTCCGGTTTGTTTGCGGGAGGAAAGGGTGGAACCGTATTTGATTTTGAGGATCATTTGAATAGCCCATTTTTGAAGCGTGTAGCCTTACCATTGGATGATGATAAGCACATGCCACCCAAAGGGAAATCGCAGCTTACGGAAGACGAGGTGGCTTTACTTCAGTGGTGGATCAGTAATGAGGCTTGTGTGGAGTGCCGGGTAGCGGAAATGGAAGCTCGTGACCCGCTGAACGAGATTCTTGAAAAGTTCAGTCAACCAGCGACGAAAGTAGCTTACGACGATGTAGACCCACTGAGCGAAAAAGAACTGCAAGCCTTACTTGAGAAGGGTTACGCTGTACAACCGGTCGCAGAGGATAATCCCATGTTGATTGTCAATCTTTCATTCCGTCAAGATTTGCAGGAGGCATTTAAACCCATCCGGGGTATTGCAGAAAATGTGTTAGAACTGAACCTGGCCGGTAGTGATTTCTCAGATGATATAGGCGGACGATTGTCAAATTTTTCCTACCTGAAGAAGTTGCAATTGCAGAATACTTCAATTACTGAAAAGACCATAGAAGCTTTATCTGAGTTACTTTATCTGGAGTCATTGAACCTGTATGGTACGGGGGTTACAGATGAGATCGTTCCAATATTACAGGGTATGCCCGGCTTAAAGGATGTTTATGTCTGGAATGCGAAAACAACACAAGCTGGTCTGGAGGCACTGAAAAATGCTAAGCCTTTGTTGAATATTCATACGGGAGCTTATGACGACATTTTTGACGAGAGCTTGTTGGGGCCACCTGTATTTGCTGTTGAAAAAGAGATCTTTCAGGGCCAGGTAATGCTCGAAATGACGGCCAGTATGAAAGGGGTGAATATTTATTATACACTGGATGGTACTGACCCTGATTCACTAAGTTTGAGGTATACAGGACCAGTAACGATTGATGAATCGGTCATTGTAAAAGCCATCAGTCATAAACCCGGATGGAGTTTTAGCGAAGTGACAGAGCAGCGGTTGACCCGATCAAGTATTGTACCCGTTCGTGCGAAATTGGCAAAAGCACCCAGTGGAAAGTACCAGGGAAAGGGAGCTTTGACCCTTATCGATGGTCAGAAAGGAACGCAACGATTTACGGATGGTTTGTGGATTGGTTATGAAGGAGAAGATGCTTCAGCGATTCTGGAACTGGATCAACCCAAAACGCTGAACAAAGTAACGGTCAGTGCCTTGGCAGCGCAGGGGAGTTGGATTTTTTACCCCAAGGCAATCAAAGTATCATATTCGGAAGATGGTAAAACTTTTCGGGCCGCTGGAGAACTGAACCTTCCTTTAGAACAACCCAAAACACTGGTGGAAGGCATGGAATATTTCGATGTGCAGGTTCAGATCAAAGGAGCCAGATTTGTCCGGATTCAGGTAGAAAATGTAGGTGAAAATCCGTGGTGGCATCCCAATCCCGGCGGTAAAAGCTGGATCTTTCTGGATGAGATCTTATTGAATTGATGAAATCTTTCTGTGTACTTTTGAATGTGTCTGATTGCAGAACTCATGCGCAAAAATACGCGTATATAAACGTTGTGCGGTAATCATAGGGAACCAACACCATGAAAGTTTTCATCAGTTTTAGCTATAAGAACAAAGAATTTGCCACGAAGCTTAAAAGGCAGTTAGAAAAGAACGACATTGATGTCTGGATACATAGTGAATCGCTTTCTGTCGGTGAGGACATCACGAAATCCATTAAGAAAGCTTTAAGTGAAATTGATTATTTCATCATCATTTTATCTAAAGACAGTGTTCAGTCCGATTGGGTAAATTTTGAACTGTCTGCGACCCTGGTGAATGAAACCCAACTGGAAAGAAACATTGTTGTTCCGGTACTCTATGAAGATTGTGAAATACCCAACTCGATCCGAGACCGATTTTATGTCGATTTCTCTAAAGTTCCCTTCGAAAAAGCTTTTGAAAAACTCATCTCCGATCTCAAGAAGTTATCAAAATCGAAAATTAAGACGGCTCCGGTTCAAAACATTTCGGGAGATTATGACACTTCACTGAAAACTTTGAAGCGAGCCTATCAGAAAGGTAAACTGACCTTGTTTTGCGGGGCAGGCATTTCGATAGAAGCTGGCGTGCCGACATGGAATAAGCTTCTCAAGCTTTTGATCAAGGAAGTATACCTGAATAACCCCAATGTGTCTATCGACAATGTGGACACCAAACTGGCTGATATTTTTCAAAATCAGAAGAACTTATCGTCTATCATCATCGGGAAATACCTGAAGATGCTATTGGGCAACAACTTCCTTCAAACCACCCGGAAAATACTATATGAAAGTTGTAACGGTGAGGGAAAGATCATCGATGCCATATCAGAATTAAGCAGGCCTAAGAGAGGTATGTCTGCCTTGAATTCGATTGTCACTTTCAACTTTGACGATTTGATCGAGGAGAAATTCAAAAAAGAAAAGATAAGCTACAAAGCCATCTATAAAGAAGGAGACCGACCGGACGCAAGTCAGATTCCAGTGTATCATCCGCACGGATTTTTGCCTCGTAAGATCAAACTCACCGAGGATCACAACATTGTGTTCAGTGAGGATACTTACCATAATCAATTTACAGATGCCTACAGTTGGAGTAACCTTGTACAGCTTAATCACCTTAACAACAATACTTGCTTGTTTGTGGGTATTAGCCTTACGGATCCCAATATGAGGAGGATTCTGGACGTAACGGCGAAAAAGTCCAGGTATCAGGAAAGGAACCATTTCATTATCAAAAAGCGATATAATAAATCTGACCTTTTCCATGAAACAGAGAACTCTCAGGAAGAAGACGCCATCATCAGAGTCGTAGAAAGCATTGAAGAAACCGATTCGAACAAGTTAGGTTTCAATGTAATTTGGGTCAACGAATTTTCGGAAATATCAAATGTATTGAGCCAGATTGGTAAGTTGTAAATCAAAAATAAAGAGGCCATATAGTTTTGAGCCTGATTTATTTCATGGATGATCAGTGGATTCATTTGGCAGCGTTCAATAATTGTTATTCTTCTGGTAATTAGTTTTTGATTGCTAGGAGTTTGAAATCATTGTGAATGGAAGCTTGGCAGCAAAACATCCTGACAAATATTAGGAAGAGCATAGTCCTGACTGCAGAGAAAGAAGCATATATCCTGTCTCAATTTCGGTCCAGAAAACTGAAGAAAAAGGAATTCTTATTACAGAGTGGTGATATCTGTCATAACCTCATGTATGTGCAGAAAGGCGTTTTGCGGATATACAGTACAGACGATGCTTACTTGCAAAACAACGTCTATTTTGCCGTCGATGATTGGTGGGTAGTGGATTTGAAGAGTTTTATCGAAAGCTCACCGGCCAGGTTCGACATACAAGCGCTTGTGGATTGCGATCTTTTGTCGATCCATAAATTGAGTTTTGAAAAGTTGCTGGTAGAAATTCCTGAATTGGAAAGGTGGTTCAGGATCTTACTTCAAAATGCATTGATTTCATCTGAAAACAGAATCAGTGATAAAATCAGCCTCACAGCAGAAAGACGTTATGACCAGTTTCTAAAGAAGTACCCCACACTGGAGGTGCAAATCTCTCAAAAACACATTGCGTCATATCTTGGTATCACCGCTGAACACCTGAGTAAGATTAAATCAAGGCGAATCAAATCAAAACCTTAATCTAGATCAAGAATTTGCACTTTCCGCCACTCGAGTTTTGTACTTCAATCTTCAAAATAAATGATATGTTGAATAAAATATTAAGTACAGATCGAGGATATGCAGGGGTGTTCCTGCGTTTGGCATTGGGTATCGTCATCTTGCCACATGGCTATCAGAAAATTACCAATTTTAGTGGCCTGATCGAGATTTTAGGTACTCATTATCACTTACCAACTTTGATAGCCATCCTGGTTATCCTCATTGAGTTTTTTAGCTCCATGATGTTATTGTTGGGTGTGTTTACCCGAGTAAATGCCGCTTTATTGGCGATTGTGCTTTTTGGAGCAGCCTTTTACCACCTGGAACATGGGTTCTTTATGAACTGGTTTGGTAATCAGGCAGGGGAGGGAATTCAATTTAGTGTTCTGTTCGTGTTATCAGCTCTGGCATTGGTGGTGACCGGCGCTGGTCGCATGTCTGTAGATGCCGTATTGCAGCATAAATTCAAAACAGCATGAGTAGAAGTCTCGTCACTTCCAAATCAGGATGTTAGTATAAAAAAGCCCTGTTAGTACTTGTAACTAACAGGGCCTGTACAACTTAAGATAATCTCGATCTAAGCAATTACCTTGGTTTTAATTATTCTTCCGTGTAAGCGAAATCATGAACCTTCTTTACTGCCCTGCCTGAGGGGTCATTGGTATTTTGAAAGGACTCATCCCAAAGCAGTGCTTCAGGTGTACTGCATGCCACTGAAGGAACAGAAGGTACACATTTAGCGGCCGCATCTGAAGGAAAGTGCTCTTCAAAAATGCTTCTGTAGAAGTATTCCTCTTTGCTCTGTGGTGTATTGATCGGGAATTTGAATTTAGCCACTTCAAAGTCTGTATCTGATACTTTTTCGTTTGCGTAATCTTTTAATGCATCGATCCAGCCATATCCTACACCATCAGAAAACTGCTCTTTCTGTCTCCATACGATCTCATCAGGGAGCATGTCTTCGAAGGCTTTCCGCAATACCCACTTCTCTATTCTTTCGTCGGTGATCATCTTGTCCGCCGGATCTACCTGCATGGCAGTGTCCATGAACTCAATGTCAAGGAAAGGTACCCGTCCTTCGACGCCCCATGCTGCGAGCGACTTGTTAGCTCGGAGGCAATCGTACATATGAAGCTTGTGAAGCTTCCGTACGGTTTCCTTGTGGAATTCCTCTGGATTGGGAGCCTTATGGAAATACAAATACCCGCCAAATAACTCGTCTGATCCTTCACCCGAGAGCACCATTTTGATGCCCATCGACTTGATTACACGGGCAAGGAGGTACATGGGCGTAGAAGCCCTCACCGTAGTGACATCATACGTTTCGAGGTGATAGATCACATCACGAAGTGCATCAAGCCCTTCCTGAATGGTGAAGTTTACTTCATGATGAATGGTGCCAATATGGTCCGCCACTTTTTGGGCTGCAATCAAATCAGGAGAATCTTTCAGTCCGATGGCGAATGAGTGGAGGGCTGGCCACCAGGCACCTTCATTATCCCCTGATTCTACTCGCTTGGATGAATACTTCTTGGCAAGTGCCGAAATGACGGATGAATCAAGACCTCCGGATAGGAGAACACCGTAAGGTACATCGGTCATCAACTGTCGATGAACGGCTTTTTCCAAAGATTCTCGTAACTGAGCAACTTGGGTTGTTTCCTTATCTTTCAATTGCTCAAAAGAGGTCCAGTCACGTACATACCACTTCACAGGCGCATCATCTTTTGACGTGAGATAGTGTCCCGGAGGGAATTCCTGTATCTGGTTGCAATATCCTTCAATGGCTTTTAGTTCCGAAGCAATGTGCAACTGACCTCTCACATCCCATCCCATATATAGAGGAATAATGCCCATGTGATCCCTGGCAATCAGATAGTCATCCTTTTCCTCATCGTAGATGCAGAATCCGAAAATACCGTTGAGTGACTTTACAAATCCAGACCCTTGCTCTTTATATAAGGCTAATAGTACCTCGCAATCCGATTTCGTGGCAAAATGATACTCACTTTTGAGCGTTTCACGTAATTCCTTGTGGTTATAAATTTCGCCGTTGGCGGCTAGTATTTGTTTTCTATCAGGAGAATACAAAGGTTGTACGCCAGACTGAGGGTCAACGATCGCAAGCCGCTCATGGGCAATCACAGCATTATTACCAACATAGATGCCAGACCAGTCTGGTCCTCTGTGTCTGACTTTCTTTGATTGCTTTAAAACCTGACTTCTCAATTCAGAAGCATCGTCGTTATCACGATTCAGCACGCATACTATACCGCACATTATTTTAATAATTTTGTAATCAAAATGTAAAATTGAGAGAAATATTTCAATTTTATTTTGAAAATATTATTAAATACGATAGTGTTTTTTTAAAATATTGAAAATATTTCAACTACACGAGCTTTATTCCCTTCAGAGAGAATAGATAGTACGGTTAAAAAATGAAGAAAAGTGGCCGTTAAGCCCGGAAGAAATCTCGCGGTTCAGCATGCAAATTTGAACTTATGGGACCAATTGAAAATTGTCCTCAAAGTATTTCACCCATTGCCCATCGATAAGTCTCTCACCGTATTCCTGAAAAGTCCCTTTTGAAGGACTACTGAAAATAAAACGATTGGTTTCGCTGCTCCAAACGGTCAATTGACCTTCTGTGAGTTCTGCTGGATATCGATTCGTTCCTCTTTCAGAAAAAGGATAGTAGTAGTAAGTGTCATCCGTTTTATCGTACCGAATTATGGTGTGCAGTTGCAGGAGTTCCGAATGTAATTCGATCACGATGATATTCCCATTCAGGTCATAGCTGATCTTTTGGAAAGCTGGCACTTGCTGTGATACAACACCCTCTTCATAAATGGTAGAAGTACCAATCCATTCACCAACCATAAAAGCCAATTGATCCATTTTATTCTCTTCTTCTGTCTGTCCAAAGAGGGCATGTGTGAACAAAATAGAGGTCATAAAAAAAGCAAATATCCGGTCTACTCGTGGCATCATAAGACTAATTTAGTAGGGCTTAATATTTGTTTGTAAAGAAGAACACACTTATTGTTTTAAACACCATTATACCTTGAAATAATTGTAATGAAAAGTAAGTTGCTGTTGTGGAGCGGTATCCTTACCTCCATAATTTTTTACACGCTTGCTGTGGTTTTTGAGCTGGAAATCTTCGAAGGGTTTTGCGAGCTAATGGTCTTGTTTGAGGAGTATGAGCTGGATGAGGTTATAATACCCTTGTTAATACTCAATTTCTTTCTCATCATTTATGTGGTTCGAACGAGTATGGAGACATCTTCAGACCGCAAGCAATCGGACATTCACATCGGAAGGTTGAAGGAGCTCGCTGCCAGCAGTGAATTATTGTCCGCGGTGCTGGATAAGCTGCATCAAATGAAAGATAAGGTGCTGAATAGCCCCAATGCCGATGATGATTGGGTTGTAACACTCGATCAGTACATGCAGGATATTTTAACCTCTGCTGACAAACTCACTACTTTCAGACAAGCTGAAGAACGTGAGATCAAAAAAATTCTGAAAAGGCAGTAAGATTACTTTTTTTAGAGTTGTTACTCTTTCAATTACGGAATTAGTGAATACTCTATTGGCTTGACTGTATTGTTTGAGAGAGCCCAGGCGATTACGTGAGAAGCCTATGAGGATTCGCTATGTCTGCGCTTACTCATTGCTTAAATTGGCACGGTATATGAATATTATTTAATAGGGGAATCTTGAATCGGAGATACCCTGTCTGACTTAGATTTTTTCATATGCTCTCACCATTAAAGAATACAACGGTAATACTGATCGCTTTATCGCAGATCTTTAGCGCTTGCTCCACCACCAGTTATATTACTCAAACATCAGAAGTGCCAGATAGTCGCAAGTTGATGGATAGTTCTTATCGCTGTGTCGTTCATGAATTGCCGATTTTTTGGGATACAGAATTAACGGTCTCTTTTGAAAAGGTCCGTCAATATGAATTTCAGGAACTTAAAAGGGAGATTAAGCAGATGGACTACAAGCAAACCAGAGGTGCCGGTTGGGGTACCATGCTTACGGGAGCATTACTGGGAGGTGCAGTAGCGCTTGGAGGAACCGATGAAGACGGATTCTATACTGAACCAAATCCTGAAGCGGGAAGAAATATCCTTATTGGTGGCCTTATCGTCGGAGGTATATTGGCCCTCGTTCAGGATTCGAAGGAACAGGTTTCGGCAAGTGTAATTCATTTAACGGAAGAAGAGAATGAATCCATTGATGATCAGGATTCTGTCTATACCATATGGTCAAATGTCTATCCTGATAAAGAGATCTCCAGATCGTTGGTTAATGAAGAAATAAGGTTGGATGTAGTGACTGATCTGGGTTTAGGTTACATTGAAAACAGGGATTCTATTCAGATCTATTTCAAATCCCACTGGGATGAAAATTTAGTCTATACAGTGGATTTTCGAGCCAGTGACTACTTGAAACGGTACTTCAATACCAGTAAAGTATTGGGCGATAGTCCTTTATATCAGGCACCCACTACAAATTCTCCGATCATAGGATACTTGTCGAAAGGAGATGACTTAACGTTCGTTGAGGAAAAGGAACAGTGGTATAAAGCCAAATGGAACAACAGATTGGTGTACTTAAAAACGGATTATATCGATTACTTTTTTGCCGGTGAATGAATGTGATCGATCCATCGGATTACCATGGTAGTTGAATTGCTGCCGGCTTTCGCCGATTTCAAACATTCGGTCGTACCCTTAACAATCCAACGCGAGTGGCAGAAGGTGATTTAATGATATACTTGCTTACGCCGGCTGGGATGAAAAAGGTTTCTGCGTAGTGTACTGTGAACGGCTTGAATTCGTTGTGTAGCCCGTCAACAATGATCTCACTCCCTTCAATCAGGTTGTAGATTTGAAAGATTCCCTTGGTTTCCTGAATGAGTTCTTTATTGAACCAGATTCTCGACAAACACATTTGTGAGTTTTCATCGGGAGAAAGCATCTCTTCATGAAGCTTACCTTCAAGGATATTGAAGTTGTTTTTGATTACTTTTTTACGTTCATGCCGGACAACTTCACTGATCAGTGTCTCATTTTTTGAGGTCAGCGCAGGCTGGGCACCTTTATCCCGGAAAAGTACCGACTTAAAGATTTGAGGAGCCGTGCTGATGTGCAGCATGATGGCCTGATTTCCATTGCTATGGATTGTTTCTGGTGGAATGGCAAGGTGATCGTGCTTCTCCAGATTGATAGAGTGCATTAGAGAAGTAACTTCACTGGTCTTTTCGGATGTCAGGGCGGACTTAAACTCGGATTCGGTAACGCTTTCTTTAAGGTTGACATACATGCGTGCTTTTCGCTTGGCATTCATGATGTAATAATTCTCGATCTGCTGATAACGCAGACCATGGTGATCCATGAGATGATCAGCCCCTGGATAGATGTCCAGACTTAAATGGTTGCTATCTTCGGTGCCATCCACAAAATTCAATTTTACAGGGACGTCTGATCCGAATTTGCGATACACAGAAGTTCCTAAAAATTTTGCGGCCTGATAATAAACCAGATTGATAGCGGGTGTCTCGAAAAGGCTGTTGCTGATACGCAGCAGTACATTATCCTCTTCAATGTCACAATTAAATCCCCACTCAAAATCTTCTTGCTTCAGGTCATTGATCGATTGCTGGTCCCAAAGTTCCGGGTCGAAGAAGGGAGCCATGAAAATAGGTTGTCGCGTTGCCTGGTCAAAACCTGACCGCATCACATCGCCATTCGCCAGTTTGGGTTTTTGCCAGTTGTTCGTTTCCATGAAGTAGTGACAGGTACCAATCAATTGTTTTTTGATCTTATCACAGATGCGCCAATCGATAAAGTATCCCCACCGATACTGATCATCGAAATGATCAGTTTTATTGGACACCCCTAGGTTCGAAATGTCATTTCTTCGGAACCGTTGAAAAATTTCCCATCTTGAGATATCGGAATAAATGACAAGGTCGGCCTTCAGGACCTTACTGGCACCAGTACCGTGGATCAGAATGGTTCCCTTTTCGAGAAGATCCAGATTTGAACGAATGGCCTCCAGTTTATCCGGATCAAAATAGTCTTCAATACTGTGCGTGGAGATTTTGGCTGCCCCCGTCTTTTCATTCAGGTCCTTACTGACCATGTTTCGGATCTCGCGCTCATGGCGATAAAGATCTTTGGTTTGACAGGAAGCGTCAAGCGTTAATGTTTCTTTCAGTGCATTGAGATTGATGTCCGTATAAGTCCCCTGGAAACAGTCTACAGCAATCACCACCTTGTTTTTGCCTAATGCTTCGATGGCGCGATTCAGTTCTATTCCAATCGCTTCCCATCCTTCCCAGCAGGCTTGTTCAGGGTGGTTTACTTCAATAAATGGTTCCTTATTGATCATTCATTATCGCTTTATGCATTCTTTTTTAATGTGGCTTTCAAGCTTGCCCATTGTTCTTCCGTCGTGTTTTCCAGTGCGAAAATGGAGATGCCTTTGGCCCCGGCTGTGAGGGCGTGTTGATGTGCATCAGCCATTTGGTCAGGTTTGATGTCCGGCATATATAGTCCGCTATAGACGGGTGCTTTCCCATTCAGCCGCGTCAGGGCTTTTCGGGTATGCTCCTCAATAAAATCAATGTCCCGATTGTAGAAACCATGATACAGCATAGGGAGATAAGCATCTAAATTCCAGTTATGCCACTGTTGACGAACACTTTCCCAGTTTGGGAAAACAGCGGCAGTTGCCATTTTACCCTCTTTTTTGATCTCTGGGAGAAGATGGTTGTTGACCAAATTGGTAATGCTGTTGTATCGAAATTGCCTCCATTCTGCATGCGAGGAAGGATCTTGAAGGTCTTTTAATGGATCGAGACCCGTCTGTTCTTTGAATTGATTCCGGGCGTATTCGGAGTAATTATAATCATACTGTGGATACTCGCGATCCTGGACAATATCATAAGTGGGTTGCAGGGCTTCCGCGAGAATTACATCCGGCAAACGTACATAATCCAGATGGACGCCATCTGATCCCTCGACCTGTGCAAGCGACTTGGCATTATTGGCGATAAACTCCTGTGCTTCCGGGTGACAAGGATCAAGAAATTTGTAGTAATTCACATAAGCAGGGTGGGTATGAGCTGGCTGCCCTAATCCATTTACTGCGTACCAGTCGGGATGTTTAAGTATGATCTCCGGGATATTGCAAGGGACGGTCCACATCCAGGTGTGTATCTCCAGGTCGTTGGATTTGCAAATTTGAATGATATCTTTCAGTAAATCCGCACGCATCGGAACGTCCTGGTTGAAATGCGGATAAATGGTGGAATTAGAGTTGTAGCATTCCACTACGATCGCGTCGATACCGCTTTCCCTGGCTAAGGCAAGTTTAGTCCGCCAGTGCTCAAGCGTCCATTGTGAAGGCGGTTTGATCCAGGCCCAGTTCTTTAATTCAGGCGATGTAGTTTTGGCTTGTTCCTTCTGCGCAGGAGAACAAGACTGCCAGGCAAATGATCCGGCAGAAAGCCCGATCGAGGCCATACCTGCTTTTTTAAGGAAAGTACGTTTTTTCATGGTTGGCTCAGGTTTAGGAGTTTGCCTTCCTGATCAATGGAAAGCTTTGTTTTTCCCTTTTGATAAATCGCATCAAAGGAGATAGGACTGACAGTTAATGATAAAAATGTGGACAATGCCTGCTGATGATTTTTTTCTAGCTCTAATGCATCGATAGATCGGGCATAGTTGCCATTTGCTTTAAAATACTCACGTTGAGCATAGTAAAATTGATAGAGCGACCATTTTACCGATTCAATGGGAGACATGTTAAATGATACAAACTTTTCTCCAACGGTAGTTTCTGAGAATTGGACATATCCCCATGTTTCAGGTTGGTGCATGGCGATTTTTCCTTGTTCTGACCACACCCAATTGAATTCAGGAAAGGTTTTACCCGTGGCTGGGTTTATTTCTTTTTTATAAAGGCCGTCTTCCGCTTTTATCTTCCAATGGACTCTGGAAAAGTTGATGCGCCATTGCTCCCCATCTTCGGGTCGACGGTTGGGATTAGCCGCTTCTTTAAGCATTTTCCATGGAAATGCCAGTTCAACCGTCCATTTCTCGTCCTTGTCTGAAGGATCGTTTAAGGTGCCATAAACGTGTGCACTGCTTTTCAGTCCGCGAATATCCCAGGCGTTCAAAGCAGGTCCGCCATCGCGATAAGGTTTGAGCAAGATCAAATCCCAAATAGTGCCCAGGGCGTTGATCTCCAATTCGTAATAATTGTGTGAATCACCGTCAGGATCAATGAATACTTCAAAATCATTTTCATGGAAAATCACGGCATCACGTTCTGTATATGTGGCCCAGATGTGAGGTTCGATCATTTCGGCTCCAATGTAGAGATAGTCATCGTCCCAAAGCATTTTGATCCGAGTTTGATGATAAGGTGGTGCCGGAGCATGATCTCCTTCAATGTCCACGAAATCGTTGGACCAGCTAGCTTTTTGCCAGCTTACTTCGTCCAGTTTTCCGTCTACTTTAAGGGAAGCGATGCTGCGATGAGCTACGTACTTTTCCGGGTTGAACTGATAACCCTCGTATTGCTGACCCCAAAGGGAGAGGGAGGCAAGTAAAGCACAAAAACAGAGGATATGTAATTTCATCGTAGCGTCCTTTCTAAAGTGACCAGTTCATCATCATTGGAAGCGAAAACCAGTACGTCTGTCCCGCCAATGGTGACTTGCTCAATTTCCCGGATATCTTTTGCGATATATATGCCGCTTTCGCTGGCAGGCACTGCTTTAAAATGACCTTTTCCGTCGCCAAGTAAAAGGCCCCCAATACCCGCATCGGCACGACTCGTTTCGATTTCGGAAACATACAAATTCCCACCATGGATCACATCAAGGTTCCCATCGTTATTGAAATCATCAATGGTTAAATCCATGATTGGCGCCCACTGTGCTGCTGCAGGAAGTGCTTTGACCTCCAGGTTTTGGTTTCCTTTATTTTCGATAAATACACTTTCGAAATGACTTGCGATCAAATGCAATCCTCCCTGAAGCTTTTCTGGTTCATAGATCTCATTTAAGCCTGAAGCGGCAAACAATTCGTAGGTATCAAATTTCTTCGATAAATCAGGTACTTGTTGTGTGGAACAGGATTTACCTCGGACCGGATATTGCTTTCCGAAGTTGTAGTAGCTCAGTACAATGTCTTTGGATCCATTCCCATCAAAATCGTTGTAGTACACTTCAAAGGGCTCATTTTTGGAAGCCTGATACTTATAATTTGTTCCCAGATTCCCTAAGATGAAATCATCGTCACCATCCTGATCGAAATCAGCTTTTTGTATACTGAACCACCATCCATGCAGTGAATCCAAGCCATAGGTCGTTGTGTGATCTACAAATCCATTGTCTTTATTCAGGAATACTTTTGGGGTCATCCACTCGCCGGTGATTAGCAAGTCCGCGTTTCCATCCTGATCAAGGTCGGTGGTAATGGCATCAGTAATAAGCCCTAGTTGAGAAAAATCCGGAGCCAACTGGTTGGTGACTTCCTTAAATTGGCCATTTTCATTCTTAAGTAAGAACCCCGATCCGGGAGCTGGGTAATCTCTGGGAATGAACCGCTCTCCAATGAAGAGATCCTGGTCTCCATCGGAATCATAATCAAAGGGCAGCACTACCCCCGTACTTACAAATAATTCAGGCAAACGATCAGCTTCATAGGTGAATTTGCCAGATCCATCATTGATGTATAATCGGTCGGTATAGAAAAAATGACCGGCTTCAAATTCGTTGCCACCGCTTCCTACATAGAGATCCTGATCGCCATCCTGATCCACATCGAAGAATACCGCGTCCACATCTTCCATGATCGATTGTTGCTGCCAGGGTTGTTGTGCAGCAGGTTGAAAATTACCATTGCTCATTTGTAGCAGCAAACTTCCGGTTTGTCCGGAAGCACCACCGAAAAAGAGATCTTCTAATCCATCACTATTTACATCCGCTACGGCCATTGCAGGCCCAAAATGAGATAATTCGTGAGGTAAGAGTACCTGAAAGCGATAGTCATCAAAGTAGTTTTCCTGATGTTTGAAGGCTGGATTTTTAGGCCCATTGCGGGTCTGGAATAGTGTAGGACTTGCCTTTTGTGACTGCTTGGAAGTATTTGATTTCTTCACCACCAACAATTGATCGGCAGGTACGTTGGATTGCCTGGTTACCGACCCATCAGGCCAGGTAATCTCCAGTTTTTCAACGGATTTATCATTTCCTAAGCCAAAATGCACAATCTGTTCACTGGTGGAATACATCCCACGGACACTGGTAGTAGTGATATATTGTCGGTTACCATTGACTTCAATCATAACTGTGGTTCCCAGTGTGGTGGCACGGCCTGGGTCTTCCAGTTGGATTCTCAGGAAGTGATTTCCTTTAACAGTGGCTCCTTCATTTTTGAAGATAAAAGCTTCTTCGTTAATGTTGTTTACGATTAGGTCCAAATGGCCATCATTGTTCAGGTCAGCGTAAGCAGAGCCATTGGAAAAGGATTTTTGGTTCAACCCCCAGTCTTTCGACTTTTTTTCGAAGGCGGATTCACCCGTATTTTGATAGACATAGTTGGTGAGCTTTTCCGAGGGTATGACTTTAAGTGATTCCTCCAGGTCAATGATCTCAATCATGGAAATATCTGTAGAGTCAGGGTGTTGCTTAATGAATTCAAGTGAAGCATCAACCATGAGTTTGCTGAACTTCTTTTGGGCGTCGGTGTTTCGGATATCTCGAACCAAGCCATTGGTTATGTAAAGATCCTTTAAGCCATCATTGTCCAGATCGGCAAACAGGTTGGACCAACTCCAGTCTGTAGCGGCTATACCTGAGTATTGCGCTATGTCCCCAAACGTATTTTGTCCGTGATTGACTAGCATCGTATTGAACATGTATTGATAGTGTCCACCATTTCGAACTACTTTCCAGAAATTTTCCGGGTCCATACCACTCATGTTGGCTTTGAGTCTGAAATTGTCTTCCGCAACCATATCAAGTACCATCAAGTCTTCCAAGCCATCATTATTGATGTCGGCCGCGTCGACACCCATACTATAATAAGAAGTGTGACCGGTAGAAGTCTTCAGTATATCGGTAAAGGTGCCGTCCCCGTTGTTGTGATAAAAGAAATCGGGTGCTTCGAAATCATTGGCAATATAGAGATCGGTATAACCATCCTTATCAAGATCAGTGGCTACCACGCTATTAGGAAATCCGGATTTGAGTAGACCCGCTTCTTTAGTTATATCGATGAATTTCTTGCCCGTATTTTGATATAGTCTGGAAGAGTATTCTTCTCTTGATAAATCCGCTTCTTTAAAAGGTGAATAACTGCCAGGGTTGGGGGGCTGGTTCAATACAAATAGGTCCAGGTCACCATCCTTATCATAGTCCAGAAATGTGGCATGTCGGGTTCTTGCTGTATCCGCAACTCCCCATTTGGTGGCTTCATTTTTGAAGGTAAGATTCCCTTGATTGATGTACAATTTGTTAGCTCGAAGGACAGGTTGATCATCATACAGTTCACAGGTCACATAGATGTCATCCCAGCCGTCACCATTTACATCTCCCACAATTACTCCTGAAGACCAGCTACCGGTGTTTTCGAGCCCAGCAGCATTGGAAATATCTTCAAACCTGAAATCCCCAAGGTTGTGATAGAGCTGGTCGTTGACCAGATTTCCTGCGAAGTATAAATCGGGCAATCCATCCTTATCAAAATCCCCTACACCTACTCCTGCACCTCCATAATAATTGGCATAGAGTAAGATGTTATGCGCTTTTTCATCCGTCACCTCATTGTTGAAAGTGATGCCAGTTTCGGTAGAACGCAATTGGGTAAAGAGCGGCGTGTTGTTCTTTGCGTCATCAGGACCGGATGGCTGGCATGAAAAAGCCAGGCCAATGATCAACGTGGGTAGAAAAATTAACTTAGTACACTGCATTTACTTCTTGGGCTTATCTGTCAGGTAAAAAGTGAACGAATTTCCTTTGGTCAGGTCCTGGTGAGATAAAAAGTACCGCTTGTGCGGTTTTCCGTTCAGGGTCATTCGATCAATGAATGAACTACTTTCATTTTCTTTAACCGTTCGCAATACTATTTCATTATTTCCGTAGTATTTCTCGCTGAGCTGTATGGTTACCTTATCAAAAGAGGGCGAGAACAAAGCATAATCCATGTCGCCGGGGCAAACCGGATAGAAGCCCATCATGCTGTATAGTAACCAGGTGGATAAGGCTCCCGTGTCATCGTTGCCGGGGATTCCTCCAGGCGAATTGGTGTAGTGTTTGTCAATCAGGTCGAGTACGGTCTTTTGAGTCCGCCACGCTTCTCCTTTGACATAGTTGAATAGGAATGGGTAGGTGATGTCTGGCTCATTGGCCATATCAAAATGATCCAGATCAAAGGTCTTTTGAAGTTCCTCTGTGAATTTTCCAGGTCCGCCATTGAGTTTGATCAGACCGGGAATGTCATGCGGTACATAAAACCGGTAATTCCAGGCACTGCCTTCCACATACCCGATAGAAGGTTCAAAGTTCTTTCCTAATTCAGGATCAAATGGACCGTAAAAGGACCCATTGTCTTGTTTAGGTCGTAGCATTCCGGTGCTTCGATCGAAAAGCTTCTTGTAGCCCATCGCACGTGATTGATATTGATGATGCTGCTCCTTTTTTCCCACGGCTTTGCTGAGCTGTGCAATGTTCCAGTCGGAGATGAAATATTCCAGGGAAGTGGAAACGGAACCACCCCATTTATCCTCATTGTCTACGGACACATACCCAAGGTCCAGATAGGTTTGGTGATTGGGTCGGAGTGGGTTGTTTTCGCCCAATTCTCCGGCTTTTAATAATCCCTCATAAGCTTTGTCAATATCAAAATCCTGAATGCCACGTAAGTAAGTATCTGCAATCACCGGTGCCGCAGGATCGCCCACCATTACGCCGGTTTCCATGCCGGCCAATTCCCATTTGGGCATCCAGCCACTCTCAGTATACATGTCGACCATGGTGTTTACCATTTCCGATTGCAACTCAGGGTAGACAAGGCTTAAAAAAGGATGTACATTTCTGTAAGTATCCCAAAGTGAGAATACTGAGTAACGATTCTTGCCTTGGATATTGCCTGTTCCTGGTTTTGACATCAATGGATATTCTCCATTGACATCTTGTATGATATTTGGGTGAATCAAGGTATGGTACAGTGCCGTGTAGAAGATGGTCTTATGCTCATCAGCGCCTTCAACTTTGATCCTGCTGAGCAACTCATTCCATTTGTCATAGGAGGCCTGGGCCACCCGATCAAAATCAAAGTCCGGGATTTCCTGATCCAGATTGGCTCTTGCATTTTCAATACTGATATAAGAGATTCCTATTTTGACCGTAATTTGTTCCTGATCTTCTGTGTCAAAAGTGAAATAGGCTCCTACATTTTCACCCGGTAATTCATATGCATATTGGTCGTAAGGCTTATAGGTGTCATTGTACTTTACCCAATCACCTTCTACTGCATAATACTTCGGCATTTTTTTCCAGGCCCCGTAATGCTTCGCTGGTTTGCTCAATCGGGCCACGAAATAGATCGGTCGAACATCTTCTGCATGATAACAGAAGGTGCCAATGGTTTTATAGCCTTCTACTTCCTGATCGGATACTACTTTGACTACAGCTCCGGTCTCGTTGGTTAGTCCCAATCCCAGGTTGATCAGGATATTGTTTTCTCCTTTTGGAAAGGTATACCGGCTAATGCCTGCACGTAAAGTACTGCTCAACTCTACGTTGGTGCGGTGTTTTTTCAGCTGATGGGTAAAATAGCCAGGACGCGCCTCCTGATTTTGATAGGTTGAGGCATAAACCTCCGGGTCCAGTTCAAGAGGGCCGTGAGTAGGCATGGTCAGAATGCTTCCCAGTTCCGGACATCCTACCCCACTTAAGTTAATATGACTATAACCTGTCAGGTACTTGTGTTCGTGGATATAGACCCGAGAATTCCATTCACTATCTTTTTCATGGATATTTCCTTCGTCTTTTTTGAAGGCCACATTAAACGGACTTACAGAAGCCATCGCATGAGGATACTGTGCTCCGGGGTGTGTGGCACCATAATTAGTGGTACCAATGAAAGGATTAACATAATCCGCCGGGGTTTGAGCCTGAATAGCAAAACCTGTTGCAAATAAGAGAAGATAAATGAAGCAGTTAGCGGATTTCAAATTCATAGGAGGGGTTTATGTTATAACACTTCGACACCTTTATCGCTAAAAGCAGCAACTTGTTTAGTAGGGCTATCTAATTCCGTGACCAGCTTCGAAAGCTTATCAGTGCTAGCGACCCTAAACGGTTGCATGGAGCCAATATCTTTAGAAAGGCTAAGGCCGATCAATTCCGTGGCAGACTTTAGCATGGCCTTCAGTGTAATGGCATATTCTCGATCGGAGGAAGTAACCCCAATTTCAGGGTGAATTCCGGTGAATTCCATAAAGCAATGATCCGCCTGAATATCTGCCAGATTTTGGACCACTTCTGTGCCCATGGAGCTTTGATGTTTCATTGATATTTTACCCCCTATGAAGTGTGTGTCTATCTGAGGTACCTGAAGCAGTCGGTTCGCAACAGGAAGGGAATTGGTGAATACAGTCAATGAAAGGTCTAAGGGCAATTGCTCTGCAAGTATGGCTGCAGTTTCTGTCCCTTCTATAATAAGTATGGTGTTTGGACGGATCAGCGGAAGGCATTTATTGATCAAATCCTGCCGTTCAGACTCATGCGAAATGGATTCCTGTTGAGTTGATTGCGGACCAATAGGGTTGGCCATTGCACCACCATGTACTTTTTTAACATACCCCTGATCCGCGAGTTCTTTAAGGTCTCTGCGAATGGTATCCTCCGAAACATTCAGTTTCAGACTTAGGTCCGCCGAGTGCACTTTATTGTGGGTAGTTATTTCCGAAAGAATAAGTTCTTGCCGCTCCTGTTTTAGCATACGCGCATATCAACTGTTTCCAAAAGGCATAGTTATGATTCCATCGTCACGATCACAAATCAATCGATTCTTAAGTAAATCAAGATAAAAACGCATAAACATGCAAATTATACCTTCATTAATGCGCTAAATGATGCATTCATTGAAAACGATTGAAATATTATAATAAGAATAAATGGGGATTAATTGTAAAAATGCTTCTGCTACTGACGCCTGTTTGCTGCGCTATTTTCCGTATTTGCATTTTTGTTTTTGCATGTTTTTGCCGGAATGTCTTTGTTTTTTTGCGGGAGCTTACTAACATTACCCTCGAGTTCCTGAACTTAATATCTAAATCATGAAGAAAACTTTACTTGCAATCGCTTGTTTAGTGGCCCTGGTTTTTACGACCAGGGCGCAGAGCACTGTGACCGGTCAGATTACCGGGGAGAATGACGAAACCCTCCCGGGCGTAACCATTCTGGAGAAAGGGACAAGTAATGGCGCTGTTTCTGACATAGATGGAAATTATCGAATTTCCGTTTCGTCAGGGGATGCCATTCTTGTTATCAGTTACCTTGGATATAGATCCGAGGAAGTTGCTGTCGGATCAAGATCCGTCGTTAATGTCAACATGACACTTGATGTCGAAACACTGGACGAAGTGGTCGTTACTGCCTATGGTATTGAAAGGCAGGCGGATGCTGTGGGTTATTCTACAGCGGCAATTGAAGCGGATGAATTCGCGGAAGCCAAGCAGATCAGTTTAGTACAGTCGCTGGCTGGAAAGGTAGCAGGTGTAAATATCACGGCTCCTCCCACTGGTCCTGGAGGTTCTACCAATATACTGATCAGGGGAATGCGTAGTTTCAATGGCGATAACCGTCCCTTGATTGTAATCGATGGGGTTCCTGTTAGTAATCAAATATTTGGCCCTGCAGGGAAGTGGGGTGGAAGAGATAATGGAGATGGTCTGACAAGCCTCAACCCTGATGATATTGAGCGAATCGATATTTTGAAGGGAGCAGCTGCCGGAACACTTTATGGTACTGAGGCTCAAAATGGTGTATTGTTGATCACCACCAAGAAAGGTACCGCCAGAAAAGGAGTAGGTATCGACTTCACTTCCAACTTTATGGCGGACAACATTGCTATTTTCCCGGAATACCAGGATCAATATGGTCAGGGAATCAATGGTGCCGCTCCCACGTCTGTAGAAGAAGCTCGAACATTGAGTAGCTGGGGTTCGCGCCTGGATGGTTCTAATGTGATCCAGTTTGACGGTGTTTCTAGACCGTATACAGCCCTGGATAGAAAAGATAACCTGAAGAACTATTATGAGACGGGGCATACTTTTACGAATACCCTTGCTCTGACGGGAGGAAATGAAGTAGCTACTGCTCGTTTGTCTATCTCGCATCTTGATCATTCAGGTGTTGTACCTAACACCGAATTTGAGCGATTATCATTGAACTTACTGAGTTCAATTAACTTCAGTAAAAAGGTAGTGGCTGAGATCAAGGCAAATTATGTGCGTGAAGATGCATTGAATCGTCCTAACCTCTCAGATAACCCCTCTAACCCTGGAAAAGCACTCGGACAGCTCCCTGCTAATGTGGATATCGCAGCAATGAGAAATGTTCGAGATGAAAATGGTAACGCCGTACAGGTATTTAATACACCTTTTACACTCAATCCATTCTGGGGACCTTTTGAGAACATCAACTCTGACGTCAGAGACCGATACATTGGATACTTCAAGTTGGGTTATAACATCACGGATTGGCTGACCATTCAGGGCCGCGTTTCTTTAGATTACTCTAATCAGAGATTGGATAACCTGGAAGAGATTGGAACCGCTCACAATGTGAATGGTGCGGTTTGGAATGATAGCCGAACAGGTAGAACAGAGTCTCATGATATCTTATTGATAGGTAAAAATCAATTTGCTGAGGATTTTACAGTGGATTATACCCTCGGTATCAATCAGTTTAATCAGCGGACAGAGACATTTAGTGCCAGTGGAAATCAACTGGTGTTGAGAGATCGTCCGAACATCAGCAATGCCCGAAACAGGAATCCTGCGAATTATGATTTTTCAGAACAAAGAAGAAATGCAATTTTAGCCAATGCCAACTTTGGTTATAAAGGGTTTATCTACCTTGATTTGGCAGGACGTAGAGAGTGGTTGTCTACTTTGACGAATCCGCTGGATCTCGATGGATCTGACAACTCTATTTCTTTTGGTTCCGTATCTACGAGTTTTGTGTTTACAGACGCATTTGCTTTGCCTAGCGTCATTTCTTATGGAAAGCTGCGGGCATCTTATGGTACTGCGGGTGGTGGTACAGATCCATACAGAACTTCATTCAATTATGGACTGGAAGGTGCTGCATTTGGAGGATATAGTAATGGAAGCATTTCGGGAAGTTTATTCCCTAATCCGAATATCAAACCTAACCTGACGGTTTCCAGAGAAATAGGCCTCAACATGTCATTCTTTGATGACAGACTTGGCTTTGACCTGACCCTCTATCAAACCAATACCACCCGTCAAATCGTTGAGGCAAGTGTTTCTACTACCTCTGCCTGGGAACGTATTTTGATCAACTCAGGAGAAATTGAAAACAAAGGAGTCGAATTGTTATTGAATGCCAAGCCTATTGCTACCGGGGACCTTACCTGGGATGTGACATTGAATTTGGCACGTAATACAAATGAGGTTATCAGTGTAAGTGATGAATTGGATCAGCTGCAGGTCGGGGATAATTCCAGATTTGCGGATGTGTCTGTTCGACACATAGTTGGAGAGTCTCCTGCGGCGCTGTATGGCCGTCGAGTCTTAAGAGATGCTAATGGTAACATCGTACATAATGACGCTGGTCTTCCTATGTCAACCGATGAGCAATTCATTCTGGGCAACTTCAACCCGGATCTGATTGCGGGATTGACCAACACCATCAGCTACAAAGACTTCTCTTTTAGCTTCCTGATCGATACGAAACAAGGAGCTCAGATCTCTTCTTTGACTAAGTTTTTCGCACTATTCAGAGGACTAGACCCTGAGACATTGGTAGGTCGTGAAAATGCGGACTTTACCATTGTCGGTGAAGGTGTGAACGAATCAGGAGGTACCAATGAGGTAGCTGCTGACCTGGCTGCATACTACGGTAACCTGGCATTTATCGGTGAGAAGACCATTGTTGATGCGTCTTATATCAAATTGAGAGAAGTAAGATTTTCTTACAACTTGCCACGTTCAATTGTAGGAAACACACCTTTCAGTAGTGTAACACTCGGTGTAGTAGGAAGAAACCTTCTCTTCTTGCAAAATGATGTTGGAGACCTGGGAATCGATCCTGAGGGCTTGTATAACAACACCAATGCGACAGGGCTTGAGTACTTATCAATTCCTAGTACCCGGTCTTTTGGTTTCAACGTTAACTTGAAATTCTGATGAAATTTTTCAATAGCATAAAAATCAAAGTGGCGTTATTGGCGCTGCTGGTTGTCGGCTCATTTTCATGTGATAATGATTTCGACGAGATAAATACTAGTCCTACCCAATTCAGTAGCATTGACCCAAGTTTCCAATTTACATGGGTACTTAGAAGGATGACTTCCGAGCGTTATGAAACCTGGAGGGGTAACCTGATCTATTCCGCTCAATGGGCACAACAATTGGCTGGTGCCTGGGGACCTGATCAGTACGACGTGACTAACGAAGACTGGGCTTCTGCTCAGTGGAACACCACGTACAGAGATTATCTGAGGAATACCAATGACATCATTAATCGTACGGAAGAAGGATCTAACCAGAACCTCATTGCGAGAGTATTGCGGGTATTCTTCATGCAGCGATTGACCGATTTGTATGGTGATATTCCATTTTCAGAAGCTGGATTAGCCGTGGATAATTTGACTCCTGTTTACGATAGACAGCAAGATATCTATGCTTCCTTTGTTTCAGAGTTGACGAATGCTTCCAATAATATTGATGTATCCAACACCATTGATACCTTCCAGGAGCCTATTTATGATGGTGACCTTACGAAGTGGTTGAAATTCACCAATTCATTGTTGCTGAAAGTGGGTATTCGTATGTCAGAAGTAGATGCAACTGCAGCTCAAAGCGCCATTTCGACGGCACTTGCAGGCGGCGTTTTCGAATCTACAGATGATGCAGCGATTGCCACTTTCGCCGACGCCAATAGTGGTGGTCCCAGAAATGGTATTGGGTCAGTTTTCCAGGATTTTGGAACAACGGGTCATCAGTTTGCTTACAGTGATGAATTCGTTTCTCGCCTTCAGGCACAAAACGATCCTCGCATTCCGATTTTGATGGCCAACTATGATGATACAGGCGCTGAGATCCCTACGGCTCCGGCTGACTTTGTAGGAAGAGTTAATGGAACCGGTGAAGCTTTTAGTCTGGTTCATGCACAGCCTCATCGTGTCAATATGGTGGCTTACGATTCACCCAGAATGATGTTCTCATTTGCAGAAGTTGAGTTCCTTCGCGCGGAAGCCATTTTCAGAGGCTTTGCGACCGGTAGTGTAGAAGATGCCTACAACTCAGGGGTTACAGCAGCTTGCCAGCAGTTGGATGTTTATACGGCCAGTGGCGTAACTGCAGATCAAATTACGGCGTTATTGGCGGAGACAGAAGTAGCGTACGATGGTACGCGTGCACTGGAGCAGATCATTACACAGAAGTGGTTGGCTTTGGTGTTGAATGGATATGAAGCCTATGCTGAACAGCGTAGAACAGGTTTCCCTGCGGTATCGCCAGCTACTAATTCCCTGGGCGGGGATGGTACTATTCCTGGCAGAAGCCGATACCCTGCATTGGAGGTTTCTGCAAACGGCGCCAATTATCAAGATGCACTTTCCCGAATGGGAGGGAATGATGACATCAATGCCAACGTCTGGTGGGACGTCAATTGATTTCAATTGTGATAGGTTGATTGAGGGAGGTATTTTTTGAAGCCTCCCTTCAATCGACATTTAATCTTCTTCATACAAACAAAATAGATAGTTTGATTATCAGGCAGGTTTTGCCTGCCTGATTTCCTATGTTTTTTCGTTTGCCTTAGAACCTATAATACCAGTGAAAGAAAATCAATCTCAAAACAACCTAAGGCCTTTCATTACCATCGCGTTTTTGTTCTTCATGTGGGGATTCATTACGGTGATGAATGATGTATTGATTCCTCACTTGAAATCAGTTTTCAGCTTAAGTTTTTTTCAGGCTGGGCTGGTACAGTTTGCGTTTTTCATCGCGTTTTTCATTGTATCCCTGATCTATTTTATCATCTCGGTGACCAAAGAAGATCCCATTTCCAGGATTGGTTACAAAAACGGGATAATCCTGGGTTTAGTGCTTTGTGGAATAGGTTGTTGCCTGTTTTATCCATCCGCAGAGTATCAGGTTTACGGATTCTTTTTAGCGGCGTTATTCGTGCTGGCATCCGGCGTGACCATTCTTCAAATCGCTGCAAATCCCTATGCGGCCATTCTCGGAAGTGAAGCAACTGCTTCCAGTAGGCTCAATCTCGCACAAGGATTCAATTCCTTCGGAACAACACTCGCTCCCGTAGTAGGAGCCATATTGATATACAAGATATTTTCAGACGGCAACATCACGATAGATGCCTTGAAGTTGCCGTACTTGATTTACGGAGGACTTTTCTTCCTCCTCGCTTTGTTGGTGAAAGGGGTGAAGCTACCCTCTTTCGTTAATAAAGAAGAAAAACTCAAAGGCACCGAAGTATTAAAATTTCAGCACCTACTGTTAGGTATGATCGCTATTTTCATGTACGTAGGAGGCGAAGTTTCAG
Source organism: Cyclobacteriaceae bacterium (assembly GCA_965229785.1). Lineage (GTDB taxonomy): Bacteria > Bacteroidota > Bacteroidia > Cytophagales > Cyclobacteriaceae > JAWPMT01. Next base: position 3,692,632 of record CBDDJS010000001.1, on the reverse strand, counting down.
TAGGGAGTTACCTGATCAGTTTTTTTCAGTTAGATAACATCATGGGCCTGGAGGAAGCTGAAGGAGGCAAATTCCTGGCTTATTACTGGGGCGGAGCTATGATAGGCCGGTTTTTGGGCTCAGTTTCCATGGGTAGTATCACTGATCAAACAAAGAAATACCTGATCATGGCGGGACTTTCTGTCATTAGTTTTCTGGTGGTGTATCTCATCACCGCCATCAAAAACGATGGTGATCAGTTTTACATAGAATTCATCCCTTTTGGTGAGGTTTCTATCTTTTTGTTATTCCTCGCGATCAATTACCTGGCATTTCTGATTTCTGGATCTAATCCGGCAAGAACACTTTCGGTTTTCGCGACAGTAGTGGTAGGCCTGTTATTAATGATGGTTTTTTCAAATGGACTGCTAGCCTTCTGGTGCGCCATTGCCATTGGTGCATTCAATTCCATTTTGTGGTCTAATATTTTTACACTGGCCATTAAAGACCTGGGAAAATATACCAGTCAGGGTTCATCGCTATTGGTGATGATGATCGTTGGTGGTGCGATTATCCCTCCGGCACAGGGAGCCCTGGCGGATTCATTGGGTGTGCAGTTGTCATTCCTGCTCCCTGTGGTTTGTTACCTGTACATTTTATTTTATGGCTTGCGTGGCCATCGCCCTGTTTCAACCCTTAATTCCAATCAATCATGACTCATCGTTCGCGTATTGTTTGGAACCATATCTTGTCCTTCCTGATTTTACTGGTCATTCATGGTTGTGCTCAACAGCAATCTATGGAATCTGATGAACAGGTGTCTCTTGTGGATTATGTAGATCCTTTTATTGGCACGGCTGCTCATGGGCATACTTTTCCGGGAGCGACGGTTCCATTTGGTGGTATTCAGGTGAGCCCTGACAATGGGATCACAGGTTGGGACTGGTGTTCGGGATATCACTATTCTGACAGCATTATCGTTGGGTTCAGTCACCTACACCTTTCCGGGACCGGCATTGGAGACCTGGGGGATATCCGATTGATGCCTGCCAATCGACCAATCGACCTGACCAAAAAAATTGACGCCAGAACGGATTACGATTACTACGGGAAATATACTCACGAATCCGAAGAGGCCTCACCTGGTTTTTATCAGGTAAGGCTTCAGGATTCGGATATCGAGGTTTCCTTAACGGCCACACAGAGATCGGGCCTTCAGCGATACCGATTCCCTTCGGGGAAAAGGTCGGTCGTGCTTGATTTATCGCATCAAATCAATTGGGATAAACCGATAATGGGGAAAATTGAAGTAGTCAATGATACCCTGATTACGGGTTATCGCTTTTCACAGGGTTGGGCCCGGGATCAGCGTGTCTATTTCGCGATTACTTTTTCCGAACCCATTGACAAAGCTGTTTTTGCAGATAGCACAGTGATGTTAGAGGGTCGGATTCACGAAGGTGTGAATCTCAAAGCCGCCGTGAGTTTCCCCTCAACAGATTCATCATCGGAAATCCTGGTAAGAACGGGTATATCAAGTGCATCAGAGGCGGGTGCCGTAAGAAGTTTGTCTGAATCGACTGGCAAAACGTTTGAGCAAGTTCAGTTGGAAGCAGTTACCGCCTGGGAAACGGAACTGTCTAAAATCATTATAAAATCCGATAATGCAGACTTGAAGAAAACTTTCTACACCGCCTTGTATCACGCCAGTCTGGCTCCGGTCGTTTATTCTGATCATAATAAGGAATATAAGGGAGCTGGAGGAGCAGTCAATAAAGCGGAAGGATACACACGTTACGATATTTTCTCTTTGTGGGATACGTTCCGGGCAGCACATCCGCTGTTCACTATCATACAACCTGATAAGGTCAATGATATGATCAAATCAATCTTAGCCCATTATCGCGAGTATGGATTACTGCCCGTCTGGTCTTTGCTGGGGAATGAAACCAACACGATGACAGGATATCATGCCATTCCCGTCATTGCGGATGCATACTTTAAAGGCTTCTCCGGATTTGATATTGAGGAGGCTTATGAAGCTATGAAAAAAAGTGCCATGCAAGACATTCGTGGTGTTAAATTTTTCAAAGCATATGGATTCATTCCAGGTGATCTGGAGGTTGAGTCCGTCACCAAAAACCTTGAATATGCTTATGATGACTGGTGTATTGCTCAGGTGGCCAAAAGCCTCGGAAAAGAGGATGATTACGAATACTTCATGACAAGAGCTATGAGTTACAAGGAATTGTATGATCCCGGCACCGGTTTCATGCGAGGTAAACTCAGTGATGGAAGTTGGAGAACGCCTTTTGACCCTAAACGTTCTGAGCACCGTGTCAACACCGATTATACCGAAGGTAATGCCTGGCAGCATTCCTGGTTTGTTCCGCATGATATTTCAGGTCTGATTGACCTCATGGGTGGAAATGAAGCCTTCGTGCAAAAGCTGGATTCGCTTTTTACGACAGATTCTGAAATTACCGGCAACCATATCTCAGCTGATATCTCAGGGCTGATCGGCCAGTACGCTCATGGCAACGAGCCAAGCCACCATGTAGCCTATTTATATAACTATGCCGGAGCACCATGGAAAACCCAGGAAGTGGTACGGGACATATTGAGTACACAATACAGCACGAAACCGGATGGGCTTTGTGGGAATGATGATTGTGGTCAAATGTCAGCGTGGTATGTATTCAGTGCCCTGGGGTTCTACCCGGTCAATCCTGCTAATGGCGAGTATTCCATAGCCAGTCCCCTATTTGAGGAGGCGACCATTCATTTACCGGATGGGAAAACCTTCACCATTGTCGCCGAAGGATCGTCTGCAGGAAATCAGTACATTCGGGGTGCGGTATTGAATGGTCAGCCACTTAATGTGCCGCTATTCAGCCATAAGGAGCTCATGGCAGGCGGAGAATTGAAAATCACCCTTGGAGAGCGACCTGATCAGGAGTGGGGCGTTCGTCCAGGAAATTAGAAGTTAGTTCATGTTGAACGATACAGACCATAAGATCAAAATTCAAACCGAAACTGCAGACAATTGCATAAGACCAATTGATACAGGGTGGGAATTTCGGTCGGTAGGTGAGGAGGAATGGTATCCGGCCAATGTGCCTGGAACAAATTTCACCGACCTACTCAATAATCAGTTGATCCCGGATCCATTTGACAGAAGCAATGAGTCGGAATTACAATGGATTGAATCCAGAAACTGGGAATACAGAACCAGTTTTATGCTGGATGAGATACCTGAAACTGGTAAAGCGGAATTGATTTTTGAAGGCCTGGATACCTACGCGGACGTCTATTTGAATGGCAATCTGATACTGGAAGCTTCCAACATGTTTGTGCCCTGGAAGTGCGAAGTAGCGGAACATCTGGTTCAGGGTGAAAACAAACTCTACCTTCTTTTTCGATCGCCAATTGATGAGGTCAGGGAAAAAGCCAAAGCGGTGGGTTTCTTGTATCCGGCCGAGAATGATCATTCCGAGGAAAACCTTAGTGTGTTTACCCGAAAAGCTCCTTATCAATTCGGTTGGGATTGGGGGCCGAGATTCGTGACTTCTGGTATTTGGAGACCTGTTTCACTACACATTTATGACCAGGCAGTGATTGGGGAAATTCATGTAATGCAAGCCCTGGCACCACGGGTAGCGAAACTAAATTTTGAGACCACCATTTTTTCGGAAATAGAGGAAGAAGCCTTATTAGAGATCACTTGCCTGAATGATGACCTGGATCATCAGGGAACTTCGGTCTCTTTATCAATAGGTCAAAATCAGGTGAACGAGACCGTGACTATCGAGGATTATAAGAAGTGGTGGCCGCGAGGGTTCGGTGATCCTTTCTTGTATGAATTCCGGCTGGACCTGATCGTTAATGAACAGGTAATTTCATCCAGGAGACAAAAAATAGGACTGAGAACTGTCGAAACTGTCATTGAAAAAGATCAATTGGGACAGTCCTTTTTCTTTAAAGTCAATGGGATCCCTATTTATGCCAAGGGCGCCAACTATATACCTCAGGATAGTTTTGTTTCTCGTGTTTCTGACGAACATTACCATACGCTTTTCGAGAGTGCGATTGCGGCAAACATGAACATATTGCGTGTTTGGGGTGGTGGAATCTATGAAAAGGACCTGTTTTATAACCTCGCAGATGAACATGGTTTATTGATCTGGCAGGACTTCATGTTTGCCTGTACGATGTATCCTGGTGATCAGGATTTTTTAGCTAGTGTGGCACAAGAGGCCAGGGCCAATATTAAGCGTCTGAGAAATCACCCATCCATCATCATGTGGTGTGGAAATAACGAGATAGAAATGGGTTGGGATAGTTGGGGATGGCCTGAAAAATTTGATTACAAAGCCAAAGATCTGAAAAAATTAGAGACGGATTATCAGGCTTTGTTTCATGAACTGCTTCCCAGGCTCGTGAATGAGTTGGATCCCGGTCGATACTATTTGTCGTCTTCACCGATGAATAACTGGGAAGACCCGGACCTGTTCAAATATGGGAATCACCATTACTGGGGGGTATGGCATGGAGAAGCACCCTTTGAGGATTTTAAGAAAAGTGTGCCTCGCTTTATGAGTGAGTTTGGTTTCCAGTCTTTCCCTATTCAATCGTCTGTACAGAAATACTCACTTCCTGAAGATTGGTCCATTGATTCAGATGTCATGAAAGTACATCAGAAACACCCGCGAGGTAACCAACTCATTGCCACCTACACCAATCGAAGTTATCACAAGCCGAAAGATTTTGAATCCTTTCTGTATTTAAGTCAGGTGGTACAGGCGGAAGGCATGCGAATGGGGATTGAAGCTCAGCGCAGAAGTAAGCCTTTTTGCATGGGGACGATCTACTGGCAACTCAATGATTGCTGGCCGGTAGCTTCCTGGTCGGGGATAGATTACTATGGGAAATGGAAAGCACTGCATTATGAAGTTGCCCGCCAATACAGTGATTACCTGATCACTTGTAATTTTCTGGAAGATGGTACCATTAATGCATATGTTGTTTCTGATCAGGTAAAGCCTGTGACTGGTGGGATCACTCTGATCATCAAAGATTTTGAAGGCAATCAATTGATGGTTGAGAATAAGACCATCACCGTAAAACCGGGAGTTAGCGAATTGTACTTCTCCATTGAACCAGGTGCCTATGCTCATCTGGATACGAAACAAATACTTTTGGATGCGAGGGTTACGGTAGACAATCACACATATTCCAATTTGTATTACTGGCATCCGGTGAAAGAATTGGAGTTGCCAGAACCGGACTACACTACCGAAGTTGTAGCAAACGGAGAAGATTGGGAAGTTACCTTGTCTTCAACGGTACTTATAAAAAGTGTTTACCTGGAGTTTGAAGGGGTGATGGGAAATTTCTCTGACAACTTTTTTGACCTGTTGCCATGGGAAGTGAAGAAAGTAAGGTTCCCGAAACGGGGGGTGAAAACGCCACCCCAATTGAAATTAATGTCCATAAGAGATACCTATTGATATGCAACTTGGACTTCTGGACATAGGGATCATAATAGCATATTTCGGGATCACCATTGCCATTGGGATTTACATTTCCAAGCGAGCCTCCAAGAATATGGATTCCTATTTTTTAGGTGGAAAGACCATACCCTGGTGGATGCTCGGTGTTTCAAATGCTTCGGGTATGTTCGATATAGCCGGTACCATGTGGCTGGTATCTATGTGCTTCGTCTATGGATTAAAAAGTGCCTGGCTACCATGGATATGGCCCACCTTCAACCAGATCTTTTTGATGGTATATATCTCAACCTGGCTTAGGCGATCCAATGTAATGACCGGAGCGGAATGGTTGCGCACGCGTTTTGGGAATGGTAAGGGAGTGGAATTATCCCATTTGATAGTGGTAATATTTGCCATTGTCAGTGCCATAGGATTCATTTCCTATGCCTTCAAAGGAATTGGTAAATTTTCTTCTACATTCCTTCCCTGGGATTTATCTCCCGATGTTTATGCACTGATCATCTTAGGTTTTACCACGTTTTACATCGTTAAAGGGGGAATGTACAGTGTCGTGTCCACCGAATTACTGCAATTCGGGATCATGACGGTTGCGGCGATCATGGTAGGCGTGATCGCGATGATCAATGTAAGTCCCGACATGTTGAATGCAGTCGTTCCCAATGGATGGAAAGACTTATTCTTCAGTTGGAAACTTGATCTGGATTGGACCGGAATTCTGGATTCCGTCAATCAAAAGATCGATGATGATGGCTTCAGCCTTTTTGGCTTCTTTTTCATGATGATGATTTTCAAAGGCATCTTTTCAAGCATGGCAGGACCTGTGCCTAACTATGATATGCAGCGAATATTGGCAACCAGGAGCCCTTCAGATGCCGCAAAAATGAGTGGCATTGTTTCGTTGGTCATGTTTTTTCCAAGGTACATGATGGTAGCAGGGCTCACTGTATTGGCTCTGGTGTTTTTGGGGCCGGAATTACAAGCCAAAGGCGGGACTTTCGATTTCGAATTGATCCTTCCCTATGCCATCAACAATTTTATTCCGGTTGGATTAGTGGGAATTTTGATTGCTGGTTTGCTTGCGGCATTTATGAGCACATTTGCCGCTGCGGTGAATGCTGCCCCGGTTTACTTCGTCAACGACATTTATAAGAAATACATCAATGCTGAAAAATCGGACAAGACTTATGTGAGATTAAGTTATCTCTCCTCTTTCATTCTTGTGGCCATTGGGATTGTCTTTGGTTTTTTGGTCGATACCATCAACGACATGATGCAGTGGATCTTTGGAGCACTTTTTGGAGGCTATACCGCGGCTAACTTACTGAAATGGCACTGGTGGAGATTCAATAGTTACGGATTTTTCTGGGGAATGGTGGCTGGCCTGGTGGCTTCTTTACTGATGCCCATCGTGGCTCCGGAAATGCAGCCTTTGTATGCCTTTCCCTACATTTTGTTGTTCTCAACCATTGGTTCCGTAGCCGGCACTTTGATGACACCCCCTGACGAAGAAGTGGTACTTATTTCCTTTTACAAGAAAGTACGACCATGGGGTTTTTGGGGACCGATCAAAGACAAAGTTTTAGCAGAAGAGGCTGATTTTCCAGTCAATAAAGACTTCAGGCGAGACTTGTTCAATATCCTGATTGGTGTGGTTTGGCAAATGTCTTTGGTAGTAATACCGATTTATCTGGTCATCAAAGAATTTGTGCCTATGGCTGTAGGTATTCTGATTTTGGTGGTGACTTCATTCATACTGAAGAAAAACTGGCTCGAAAAACTAGAAAACTGATCCTGAATGAAAAGTGTGGTAAACATTAGCGTGAGCGTTTTTCTGTTGCTTTTAGGTTGCGGTGGCTCTGAGGCTGAGGTGGAAGCAGTTGACAAGAATTTGTCGGTTACTACCTTGGATATGGTTCATCAGGGATTTGGGGATGGCCTGAATACAAGAGAAGTATCAGGGGCTTTTACACTTCCGGATGACCTTTCCAATTATTCAAAAATTACCATGCGGGTCTCCCAGGACTGCCCTACCGGAGGCTGTGACCCCTGGGACCGATTCTCTCAAATCAGTGTGATCAAAGAGGCAACTACTTACGAAATAGGTCGAGTCATGACGCCTTATGGCGTTGCCTGTTCATGGGACATTGATGTCAGCGATTACCGGTCGGTACTGACAGGAGAGGTGGAAATATATTCATTCATCGATACCTGGGTAAATCCAGGTTGGCTTACGACTGTGGAATTCATCTACGAAGAAGGGACACCCGAATACGATCAGATCGAAGTAGAAAATATTTGGGTGGATTACAATGTGGTATATGGCGATCCTGCACGGGTGCCGCAATCTCCTTCATTAACAAAATCCATTGGTAATGATCTTCAAAAGATGATGTTAAGGGTCATCAATACCGGTCACGGGCAAGGGAACTTTGAAAATGCTGCTGAATTTTATCCGGTTACCCATCATGTGAAAGTAAGTAATAATGATCCTTTAGGACATTATTTGTGGCGCAACAACTGCGAACAAAATACCTGTTCTCCACAGAATGGCAATTGGCGATATCCTCGGGCCGGTTGGTGCCCCGGAGCAGATGTGATTCCGGCAGATTTCGATATCACAGCTATGGTTCAGCAACAATCGGAAGTAAATCTGTCTTATGAATTGGCCGAATATATTAATTCATGTCGACCGGATGATCCTGATTGTGACGGATCAACTTGTGCCATCGGAGATGACTGTGAATACAACAATCAGGGGCACACGGAGCCACATTATAAAATAGCAGTACAGCTATTCACCTATCGATGATATGAATGGAAAGTGAGATGATCTTAAAATCAGGTATGAAGAAATTTGAATGGAAAGTGCTGATGTTACTGGCAGTGATGGTATCAGCATGTACGGGTGGGAGAGAAACCCCCGTTCAGCAGGTCGGCCTGAAATACGATCCGGTAGAAATGGTCAACACCCTGATGGGTACGGATTCGGAATTCAGCCTTTCAAATGGGAACACCTATCCGGCAATTGCCTTACCCTGGGGCATGAATTTCTGGACACCCATGACCAGTAAAATGGGAGATGGCTGGACTTATAAGTATGACGAAAACAAAATTCGAGGCATCAAACAAACACATCAACCTAGCCCGTGGATCAATGACTATGCTGCTTTTTCATTGATGGCGGCCACGGGTGAGTTGAAGTACCAGGAGGATGAGAGAGCTTCCTGGTTTTCTCATAAAGCCGAAACGGCGGGCCCACACTATTATCAGGTATACCTGGCAGACTATGATGTCACCGCCGAGGTTACTCCTACCGAACGTGCTGCTCATTTTCGATTTACTTTCCCCGACGCAGATCAGGCTTTTATCATGCTTGATGCCTTCGATAAGGGGTCTATGGTGAAGATCATTCCCGAGGAACGCAAGATCATTGGTTACAATCGTAATAACCATGGTGGCGTCCCGGACAATTTCCATAACTACTTTGTGGCCGAATTTGATAAGGACTTTGTAGTAAATCATACCTGGTCCGATGATTGGAAGCTGACCCGCAATTCGACGGAAAGTAAAGGTGATCACGTCGGAGCCATCATTGGCTTCAAGACCCGGAGAGGCGAACAGGTTCACATAAAGGTGGCTTCGTCCTTCATAAGCCTCGAGCAGGCGGAGATCAATCTCAACCGTGAAATTGGTAAGGATGATTTTGATCAAACAAAAACAAAAGCAGAAGCGGCCTGGAGTAAGGAATTGGGCCGCATCCGTATTGAAGATACGGATGCGGATCAGGTTCGAACGTTCTATTCTTGTTTGTATCGACTTCTGTTGTTCCCCAGAAAATTCTACGAATACAATGCCTCAAACGAAATTGTGCATTACAGTCCCTACAACGGAGAAGTCTTGCCAGGTTACATGTTTACAGACAATGGCTTTTGGGATACGTTTCGAGCGGTCTTCCCTTATTTTACCCTGATGTACCCTGAACTGAATGCTCAGATCATGCAGGGATTAGAAAATGCCTACAAAGAATCAGGTTGGTTGCCGGAATGGGCCAGTCCCGGTCATCGCGATTGTATGATTGGCTCCAATTCGGCTTCACTTATTGCTGATGCCTATGTGAAAGGAATCCGAGATTTTGATGCCGAATTGCTTTACGATGCGGTGGTGAAAAATGCTACCATAGGTGAAGGACGTCCGGTTAATTCCGTAGGAAGGGCAGGAGTAGATTACTATAATGAGCTTGGCTATGTGCCGTATGACGTAGGGATCAATGAAAATGCCGCCCGAAGCCTCGAATATGCTTATGCAGATTTCTCCATTGCGCAGTTTGCGACAGAACTGGGTAAAGCGGAAGATGCCATCAGTTATTCACGGAAAGCCATGAACTATCAAAAGCTATTCGATCCCGAATCAGGTTGGATGCGAGGAAAGAATGCTGATGGGAATTTCCAGTCACCATTCAATCCACTGAAATGGGGAGATGCATTCACAGAAGGAAACAGCCTCCATTACACCTGGTCCGTTTTTCAGGATGTTCAGGGTTTGATCAATCTAATGGGAGGAGATGTCGCATTTTCTCAAAAACTGGATGACGTATTCAATATGCCACCGGATTTTGATGATTCCTATTATGGCTTCACCATCCACGAGATCCGGGAAATGCAGATCGTGAACATGGGTAATTACGCACATGGTAATCAACCCATTCAACACATGATATACCTCTATAATTATGCAAAACAACCCTGGAAAACCCAACAACGGATTCGGGAGGTACTGACCAAACTTTATCAGCCCACACCGGATGGCTATTGCGGCGACGAGGACAATGGCCAGACTTCTGCCTGGTATGTTTTCAGTGCCTTAGGATTTTACCCTGTGACTCCTGGGACTACTCAATATGTTATGGGTAGTCCACTTTTTGACAAAGTTCATCTGACGTTTGAGAATGGCAAGACTTTTACCATCTCGACACAGGGCAATGAAAACGATAGCCCCTACATTCAATCAGCGAAGTTGAATGGCAAAGCTTTCAATAAAACCTGGGTAGATCACAACGACCTGCTGAAGGGAGGGTCTCTGGAGTTGAAAATGGCAGATCAACCCAACCGCACTTGGGGGACAGCCGATGACTCCAGGCCTTTTTCTTTATCCGGTGCGCAATCATCAGGACAATGATTTATTCCATGCCAACAATACCGAAGTGTGTTTCTTTGTCCGGCATTCTGGCGGGAGTATTGCTGCTGTCTTGTTTGATCGGTACTGCCCAGGAAAAGCGAGGACCTGTCCCTCACGCCTCCTATTGGTTTCCTTCTGAATTATTGAATTGGAAGCCTGAGAATGATCCACATGCCAGGTTCAATATAAGTCAGGTACCACTTGCTCAGCGATTTATTAACTCCCGAGAGACGGCTACCAAACCAAAGCCAGGAATTACAGCATTGATCGCTTCGCATCCAACCTCTAATCACCCATCGCAAGGGTTTGATTCGGTACAGCAATATGTGTTTCCCTTTTGGAGTTACCTGGATTATTTTATTCAGTGGGGTGGAAGTTCCTATGAGGGTCTCATTATCGCTCCAGCGGTGCCATGGATTGATGCCGCGCATCGGAATGGTGTGGAAGTACTTGGTACAGTTTTCTTTCCTCCCAATGTTTATGGAGGCAAGGAAGAATGGGTACGTGAGTTTTTGCAGAAATCACCCGATGGAACATTTCCTATAGCGGATAAACTCATTGAAGTGGCTCAGCTCTATGGATTTGAGGGTTGGTTCATCAATCAGGAGACACACGGCATGACGAAGGAGGATGCCGCATTAATGGTGCAGTGGTTAAAATACTACCAACAAAAGGCAAAGGGAACTTGCAAGATCATGTGGTATGATTCTATGTTGGAAGATGGACGCGTCATCTGGCAGGAAGAGTTAAACGACCACAATGAAGTGTTTTTTCATTCTGATGGAAAAGTATCCGATATCATGTTCCTGGACTTTGGATGGACAGCTGTGAACCTGGAGGATACACGTAAAAAGGCGTTGGAGTTAGACAGAAGTCCCTGGGAACTCTACGCAGGTATTGATGTACAGGCGAGGAGTTATCGTACTTATGCCAATTGGAAGTCCGTGTATAATGCACAAAATGAACTCATCAATACATCAATAGCGCTTTACTGGCCGAATTCTACTTTTGATATAGCCAAAACCAAACGACCGGAAGATGTCTATCAGGAGGAACTTAAGTTTTGGAATGGTACTACGGTCGAATTCAAAGAGCGAAACATGACTTACGAATGGGAAGGCTTTACGGATTACATTGCTCCCCGTTCAACAATCACAGAATTACCCTTTGTGACGCGATTCAATTATGGTACTGGTTACCATTTTAACATTGATGGAAAACGGATGGCTTCCAACGAGTGGCACAACCTTAGTAACCAGGAGATTTTACCTCATTGGCAATGGGAAACTGATACCGTTTTGGTGAAAGCAGGCATTGATTTTGAGGAAAGCTACAATGGCGGGTCGGCTCTCAAATTTGAATTGAAGGCCGGAGAAGACAAGGTGCGAATTCCTTTGTTTAAGGTTGCTTTGGAATTGCCTGCGGGAGCAGCATTGTCCATTGCGACAAAATCAGAAAATCCCGCCTTATTGAATTTGGTGCTTGAAAAGGAGGATGGTACTGAGGTGGTCATTCCGTTCGAAACCAAGGGTAATTGGAGTCGATCCATTCAAAATTTGTCACTTTATAAGGGTCAGAGGTTTCAGAAAATTTCAATGGAGATCGAGCCCCATCAGTCGAAGCAGAATACCATCTGGCTGGGTGAAATTGCACTCACTTCGAAGAAGAGCAAAGTTCCATCTAAGCCAGTAGCGACATTGGAGAAATCTGATCGCGCAGGCTACGTAAGAATAGCAAATATTCCTGAGGACGTTTGGTATCACGACATTTTTGAAATGACGAGTTCAGGTAGAACCTGGCTGAAGCGTTCCTCTTCCAAAGATATTTACCTTTCTAAGGTCAGTGATTCGGGGAGGATACAGCTTGTGCCGGTAGGACGAAATGGAAAACAAGGGAAGGCTTTAACCTTATCAATCAAATAGGTCGTGTTAAAAAGAATAAATGGTTGGTTGTGGTTGCTGATTGTAGGTGGCTTCGGATGCAATCCGACAGGAGAACCTGTGGAGACCGCTGAGGATCTGACTCAGTATGTGGATCCTTTCATTGGAACGGCCGGAAAGGGCAAAACTTACCCGGGAGCAACTGTTCCCTTTGGCATGGTGCAGTTAAGTCCCGATAATGGCAGAAATGGGTGGGACTGGATCTCCGGATATTTCTACCCGGATTCCGTCATTGCCGGTTTTAGTCACACTCATTTGAGTGGCACTGGAGCAGGTGACTTATACGACATTTCGTTCATGCCTTTGTCCGGAAAAGAAAGAAAGGAATATCTCGATGAAATTAATGCTGATTCAACAACGATTTCCTCTTTTAACCATGATCGTGAATCTGCGAGTCCTGGGTATTACCAAGTTTGGCTTGAGGATTATGAAGTAGAAGTAGCGCTTACGGCAACCAATCGATCAGGATTACAACGGTATACTTTCAAAAATCTCGATGATCCGAGAGTGAAATTGGATTTGGGCTACTCTCGCAATTGGGATGCCACCAAAGCTACCTACCTGGAAGTCATTAATGATACAACAATCGTAGGTTACAGAAAGTCAACGGGCTGGGCTCGGGATCAACGTGTGTTTTTCTATTCCGTCTTCTCAAAACCCATTGTTGATTTGGAATTATGGGCGGAAGGAGCATCCATTGAAGCATCAGCTGCTGAGGGGAAAAATGTAAAGGCGGTATTTCGTTTTGATTTGACAACTAATGATAGAGAGGTCATGGTGAAGACTGCTCTAAGTTCTGTGAGCATTGCTAATGCCAGAGATAATCTGGAGTCTGAGCAAGAGGGGTTTAACTTTGAAGAAGTGAGAATAAGCGCCAGAGAAGTCTGGCAGCAACAGCTCAAGAAAATTCGAATCGAGACAGACGTAGACAACAAAGTTCAATTCTATACGGCTATGTATCACAGCATGCTTGCGCCAATTACGTTCTCGGATATCAATGGTCAGGTACGAGGTGCTGATGGAGCCACTTATCAAAACGATTACACGCGGTATTCAATCTTTTCACTGTGGGATACTTTCCGGGCGTGGCATCCTTTGTCGACGCTTATCCATCAGGACCGGGTACCAGATATGCTTATGTCACTCTTCGCACACTATGAGGAATCCGGCAAGCTCCCCGTTTGGGAATTTCACGGTAATGAAACGGATATGATGTTAGGATATCATGCGGTACCGGTACTGGCAGATGCGCTTTTGAAAGGTATCCCCGGAATTGACCCTGAAGAAGTTTATCAAGCTATGAAAGCGTCGGCTATGCAAGACAAATTTCAAATTGATATTTATAAGGAAAAAGGATATGTTCCGCATGATCGGGCTTCATGGAATGTTTCGCTAACCATGGAATATGCCTATGATGACTGGTGCATAGCGCAGGTAGCCAAGCATTTAGGTTACGCTGAAGATTTTGAATACTTCCTGAATCGGTCTAGGAGTTATCAAAATCATTATGATGCGAAAACAAACTTCATGCGGGCAAGAGACGTCATGGGGGCTTTTAAAGAACCTTTTGATCCTCTGGCTTACCATCCTGAAGACTATACCGAAGCCAATGCCTGGCAATACTATTGGTTCACACCACATGATATCCCGGGGTTAATCATCCTGACAGGAGGGTCAGAGGCTTTCGAAGAAAAACTGGATTCCATGTTTCAAGTGACACAGTCCGAAGGTGAGTCTCCTGTTTGGATCTCAGGTTACATTGGGCAATACGTACATGGCAACGAGCCCTCACATCACGTTCCCTACCTCTACCAATATGTAGATCAGCCCGGTAAAACGCAACAACGGGTCCGCCAGATTATGGATGATTTATATACCACTGATCCGGCGGGTTTGTGTGGAAATGAAGACTGTGGTCAGATGTCTGCCTGGTATCTTTTCAGTGCCATGGGATTTTATCCGGTCAATCCGGCAGACGGAAGATACGTGCTGGGGAGTCCTCAGATCGATGAAGCCATCATCGCCTTGCCCGATAATAAACAGTTTAAGATGATAGCTAAAAATCAGGGGCCTGAAAACGTATTCGTACGTCAGATCACTTTAAATGGAGAAGTACTTCATAGAAGTTACATCCTGCACGAAGAAATAGTTGCAGGTGGAAACCTGGTATTTGAAATGAGTAATAATCCTGTACAATAATCACATGGAAAGTTCTTATGTCATTGGTGTCGATATTGGAGGGAGTCATATTTTGAGTGGTGCCGTAGATATGCACACAGGTGACCTGCTGGAGACATCCCTTTTTGAGGAAAAAATTGATAACAAAGCTTCCAAAGCCAATATCCTGAAAACCTGGGCAGGCTCGATCAACCAAACACTGGAAGTGTTGAAGGGGAAACACGTATTAGGAATTGGTTTTGCTATGCCTGGAGCATTCAATTACAAAACAGGCGTGGCTTTGTTTCAAGGAAATGAGAAATATGAGTCGCTATATAATTGTGACGTACCACGATCTCTTGGACCGTTACTGAATGTCGGGAACCTGAATATGCGTTTCCTGAACGATGCTACATCCTTCGCAGTAGGAGAGGCCTGGAAAGGACAAGCTGTTGGCAAAAGCCGGTCTATATCTATCACACTCGGAACGGGGTTTGGTTCAGCTTTCGTTTCTGATGGAATTCCCGTAACCAGTGGAGATATGGTCCCTGAACATGGATGCTTGTGGCATTTGCCTTTTCAGGATGGCATTGGCGATGATTATTTTTCTACCAGATGGTTTTCCAATAGCTATAAATCACTTGCTGGTAAATCGATCACCGGTGTAAAAGAATTGCATGAACTGCATAAAGATGGCGATGCAATCGCCATGTTATTGTTCCATGAATTTGGTATCAATCTGGGCAAATTCATCAATACATGGATTCAGCGGTTTGAACCAGAAGTATTGGTGTTGGGAGGAAACATTAGTAAAGCGTGGGATTTGTTTTCAACCTCTTTTTATCAGGAGTTAAGTCGGGAAAAATTGAACCTGGAGGTCCGGGTATCTCAGTTAAAAGAGCACGCGGCGTTGCTGGGTAGTGCCCGATTATTTGAACCTCGAGCATGGAAAGAGATCCAACCCATCCTGACAGAATTCTGAGCCTGGAAAGTTTGGATAATGTAATACAAACGTCACCTTTAACTTCTTCCCTTTTTTTACTCTCTTAGTAGGCAACTATCCCCTTTCACTACTCGTAATTCTATTGTCAGAAGGTTACTAAAGTACCTTCGTCATTGAGAATGAGCTTTTATCGGAAAAACATCTACTGGGGGATTTTGATCCTCGCTTGCACTTGCGCATCTGGTGCGTTTGCTACTCATGATTTGCGGGTAGCCAGATTCCGAATTACAGCTACGCCTACCGGCTATGATTTTGATGTCAATTTTGATCGGGAAGATATCCTGAATGAGATCTACAGCACACAGAAATACGAGCCGGAGGTCATCGATCAAATCTCAAAATATATCGAATCGAATGTGAGTATCGTGATTGATGATGCTGAAGTTGCTTATGAATTGACGGAGATTAAATACACCGAAGAAAACATTTTATTACATGGTAAACTCATCTCAGATCTGAGAGAGATCAAAAAAATAGATGTGAAAAATACGTGCCTCATCGAGCGGATCGAAGGACACCTGAACATTATGGAATTTTTCCTGAATGATAAAGAAAGATTTTTCCGATTGGATAAGGATCGGATTAGAACCACAGTTACTTATTAATAATCAGTTATGTTTTAAATCCATTATTTGTTATGAAACTTTCAACCTTAGCTAAAATTTGTGTACTCGCCCTTGTATTGACTGCATGCGGCGGCGATGATCCGTCTGAAGTTTCGGCGGTGGTGTCTCTTTCAACGGCGAATGATCAGGTAACGGAAGGAGATTTAGTTACCCTGACTGTTACTGCAGATCGAATTGTTTCGAGTAATATTTCAGTTCCGGTTGTATATCGTGGAACGGCAACAAATGGGTCAGATTACCAGTCAAGCACGCGTGTGATCATCACAGAAGGAACGAATAGTGCCAACCTGGGTATTCTGATACAGAATGACGAGATCCAGGAGGGAGATGAAACCATCATCGTGGAGTTTTCTGAATTAGGATTACCTCGAGGAGTAAGTTTATCTGATCAGATGTCTGTAACGATCACTATTGCAGGAGAGATCTAAGAACGAGAGAAATTATCAATTGTATAAAACAGCAAATGGCCTAGGTCGTTTGCTGTTTTTGTTTATACATGATCAAACATCGATCGCCCTCGTCAGGTCCTCAATCAGGTCTTCGACATCTTCAATACCTACACTCAGCCGGATTAGTGAATCGGTCAGTCCGGACTTTAGTCGCTCTTCTTTTGGAATGCTGGCGTGCGTCATACTGGCAGGATGCCCGGCTAGCGATTCTACACCACCCAGGGATTCGGCCAATGAAAATACTTTGAACTTACGAAGTACCTCGAAAGCGGCCTCCTGACTGTCATCTTTCAAAACGAACGAGATCATACCACCATATGCCCGCATTTGTTTTCTGGCAATCTCGTGATTGGGATGATCTTCAAAACCAGGCCAGTAAACATGTCGTACCAGGGGATGAGATTTTAGGAAGTAAGCGATTCGTTTCCCGTTTTCGCAATGCCGATCCATTCTCACGTGTAAAGTTTTAATACCTCGCAATACCAGAAAACAATCATTAGGTCCCGGAATAGCGCCTGCTGAATTTTGGATGAACCCCAGTTTTTTATCTAATTCCTCGGAATTGGTCACCACAGCACCCATGATTACGTCGGAGTGTCCTGAAATATATTTGGTGACGGAGTGCATGACAATATCCGCTCCAAGATCAATGGGGTTTTGGAGATAGGGTGTTGCAAAAGTATTATCTACTGCGACCAGAGCCTTGTAGGCTTTAGCAATGCGGGCGAGCGCTGCAATATCGACGATACTCATCATCGGATTGGTGGGTGTCTCGATCCAGATCATCTTGACCTTCTCATTGAAGGTATCTTCCACCTTTGTGAGGTCTTTCATGTCCACATAGTGGAACTTCAAGCCTTGCGGTTCGAAAAGCTTTGTGAAAAGTCGATAGGTGCCACCATACAGATCCTCTGACACAATCACTTCATCACCGGGTACCAGCAATCGGATGATACAATCCGTAGCTGCCATACCTGAAGCAAAACACCGTCCAAATTGACCGTTTTCCAGAGCAGCTATGCTGGCTTCCAATTGATCTCGCGTTGGATTTTTCGACCTGGCATACTCGTATCCTTTATGATCTCCTGGACCGGCTTGTGCATAGGTGGAGGTTTGAAAAATAGGAGTCATGATGGCACCTGTCGAAGGATCTGGCTTTACTCCCGCATGAATGGCCCTGGTTCCGAATTTCATTTCTTTCTTCATTGCGTGCTTGCGTTTCCGTTCAACAGAAACGTGTTTGGATCGTGTTGAAAATTGCAATGCAAACTAATCTATTCCATATGTTTGCCGCATATTTTATTTCCTTATTTAGAAAACATGAGGGTAGAAACGGCAACTCGTCTCGAGGGGTTAGAGGAATACTATTTTTCAAAGAAATTGGAGCAGATACGACAATTGGTATCCGAAGGGCATGACGTCATCAATCTGGGTATTGGTAGCCCTGATCTGCCACCGGCTCCTGAGGTCATTGCACAACTTACCCAGGCTGCACAGGATCCCGGAAATCACCAATACCAATCTTATCGGGGTTTACCTGAATTGCGATCAGCCATCGCAGATTTTTACCTTCGTCAGTATCAGGTAAGGTTAGATCCTACGACAGAGATCTTACCCATGATGGGATCCAAAGAAGCCATTACTCACATATCACTGGCTTTCCTAAATCCCGGAGATGAGGTTTTGATACCGGCCCTTGGATACCCTACGTATACTTCGGTTACTCACATGGTTGAGGCTCGTCCCGTTTATTTTCCATTGATTGAAGACCGAAACTGGGAACCCGATTGGCATTTTCTTGAAAACCTCAACACGGATAAGGTTAAACTCATGTGGATCAATTATCCCCATATGCCTACAGGAGAAAAAGGGAGCCCCGAAGTGATTAGCCGGTTGGTTCATTATGCCAGAGCTCGTGGGATATTACTTTGTCATGATAATCCTTACAGCTTCATCTTAAATGATCAGCCAGGAAGCGTGTTTAGTGATGCTGCGGCGAAGGAATGTAGCATCGAGTTGAACTCACTTTCAAAGACCTTCAATATGGCGGGCTGGCGTGTCGGATGGGTTACCGCTCGCATGGAGATTGTTCAGTCCATACTTAAGGTTAAAAGTAATATGGATAGTGGTATGTTCAAACCTGTTCAAATGGCTGCTATTAAGGCACTGAACTTATCACAAGATTGGTACACTTCATTGAACGAAATCTATGAAAAACGTCAGAAGTTAGTCTATCAGCTCCTCGATGGACTTAATTGCCAATTCGATAAAAATGCAGCGGGTATGTTTGTTTGGGCGAGGGTACCGAAAGGTCGGACAGGGGAGTCTTTGTCTGATGAAATTTTAGAAAAACACCATGTATTCATTACACCGGGTATGATTTTCGGCCAGGCGGGTAGGGAATACATCCGGGTATCCTTATGTTCGCCTGAACACAGATTTGAACAGGCTATCAACAGGTTGCAATCATGAATATCTTGATTTTTGGTACCGGATTAATTGGCGGTTCCTTCGCACTGGCTTTGAAAAAAGTAGATCCTTCGCTGAAGTTTGGAGGCTGGGATCTCTCAGCGAAAAATCGTGCACAGGCAAAGCGACTTGGTGTGGTTGATGAGGTTTTTGAAACACAGGCTGCAGCCATAGACTGGGCGGAATGCATCATAATGACGGTTCCAGTCTCAGCGATCTTGAATACCATTGGAGGTTTGTTGGACAACCTAAGACCGGATCAGTTCATCATTGATTTCGGCTCGACCAAAAACTCCATTTGTAAGGCAGTCGCAGATCACCCTTCAAGGTCCCGGTACATTGCTGCACATCCGATTGCGGGAACGGAGCATTCTGGACCGGAAGCGGCTTTTGCAGAACTTTATTATGGTAAAGTAATGATCGCTTGCGAGCATGAAAAGTCAGACATAGAAATCGTAAAAACCTTCGCAAGATGGTGTGAAAGCCTGGTGATGGGGTTGACTTTTATGAGTTCCGAAGAGCATGATAAACACCTGGCCTATATTTCACATTTAAGTCATGTCATTGCTTTTGGACTTAGCCAGACTGTATTGGATAAGGAAAAAAATGGTGAGGTGATCCTGGAATTAGCGGGCTCGGGATTTGCGTCCACCGTAAGATTAGCGAAAAGTTCTCCCGAAATGTGGGCACCTATTTTATTGGATAATAAATCGCCTGTATTAGAAAGCCTTGATGCGTTGTTGGAACAACTTGAGGTTATGAAACAATTGATCAAAAAAGACGATGCGGAAGGTTTGCAACAATACCTGTTGGAAGGACGAAAGATCAGGAAAATACTGGATTAGATCTGTCGTCTGAAGATCATAGATCCATGGGAAAAGCTGTGGAGTATGATAATATTCCGATGACCCGCAGTTGAAAAGTTAATGAGTTATTAAGTCGTCCACGGTCAAAAGGGCTCATGTGCCGCCTAGCGATTGATTTTGAAAACATCACTTATTGTGTAACGCTATATCAGAACGGATCAGTGTAAATAAAAAAAGAGGCCTGCGGGCGCAGACCTCTTTTAACCAACCATAAAAACTCACTACTACTCACTAACTGTAATTGTGTATTCCGGAGTAGGGTTAAGTGGGCAGAAGTATTTGTAACTTCCTTCCTCTAATACCACTACTTGAGATCTTGCTTTTTCTCCTTTCTTGATTGTATTCGCCAGGTAACCTTCTTTGATGTGGTCGCCTGCTTTACCTTCTTCAGTAGTATTAGCCACTACTAAACCGACTTCTCTGTCTACTTTCTTATTGGTTACTTCGAAGATGTATTTTCCAGGCTTAAGGTTCAACTCAGTCTTAGTGAATTTACCATCGACTTGAGTCAATTTGATCACTTTAGCGTCTTGCGCTGAAACTTGGCTAGCGGCAAAGAATACGAATGCTGCTACGAGGAGGATTGAGAACTTTTTCATTTTTTGTGTTGATATGTAATTTCAAATGTTACAGTTATTAAACCGATTGGTAACTCTAAAAGTTTCAATTAGAGATAAATTTTTTTATTTTTTTTTCAGACCGCTGATGTTTCTAGTATTTCTATCAGTTGGGAAGAGAGATTTCCGACATTCGCTTTCTCCAATGCAGGCCTCATGGCCAGTTCTGCTTCGTCGAACGTACCTTTTACGAGCAGTTCCAGGTTACAGCTGATATCACAGTCGCCATTGATTTTATGTCGGGTAAAGAGTTGTTCTTCCTGAACCGCTTTGTAAATGGTCCAGAGAGAGATTTGATCAGGTGCTTTGGCTAGCAGGAATCCTCCTTGTGCACCAGCAATGCTATCCACAATTCCATGCTTCTTAAGTTTGGCCAGTAGTCTCCGGACAACCACAGGATTCGTATCCACACTTTCAGCAAGCTGTGTGGAAGACTTGAAGTCGCCTTCTTTCAAATTCAAAAACAAACAAATCTGGATGGCTTTGGTGAAGTCGGTACTGGCACGCATAGCATTATAACTTTATAAGTTACAATACGAAGAAATGTGAGATAGGTTACTTTCTGGACATTCAGCTAGAAGATACCTGGGAATAATTTAACCCCGATAATCCAAAGATTCATCAACATACTTAAGAACATACTGATAAACATGCCCAGGTTTTTTTGCTTGATCCCTACGAGGGCAAAACAGAGGTTTAAGAATGCGAAGAGCCCAAAAGTATATTCCGAAACGGACGACAGATCGTCAGAGTGCAACACAGTGATTAGCTGAGGTACCAGGGAAATCGGATTGGCCAGTGATACGATACCAATAAAATTATCAAAGGCTTTTCGCTCTGTCAGAAAGGAAGTCAATCGATTCAGAAAGTGTAGCAGTTGCTTAGAAAGATTAAGCGCCTCGGAAGCTTCAATAAACGAAAGGTGGACTTCTGAAGGAACCGCGGGCGGCCTTACGTTTTCGAAGGTAGTTTTAAGCCATTTCGACGCTTCTATTCGATCCAGGCCATACAACAATAGGCGGGGGTCCTGATCGGCCAATTGCCATTTAAGGCCTTTTTGGAGGATTTCCGTATGTTTCTGGACATACTCCCTCTCTTCAAGAATCACATCGTGAATGTGGTTAAATAACTCCTGAGCTTGTCCTCCTCCTGTATAGTAAAGGATTTTGCCTTGCCTTATCTCGAAAGGTAAATTGTCCAGATAGGCATGGGGTTGTTCGTGCATCACCGGAATGATCCGCTTTTTGAGCTTTTTTGCGTATTCCAGCTCCCTAAGTGGATATTCTGAACGAACAGCATGTGATGAGATGACGAAAATGAAGTTATCCGCTTTTTCAATCAGTCGATTGACCTGATCAAGGTGTCTGATTTCAAGTGGGACCAATCCATCATCGTGCCAGGTATGGATGTCTTCTTTGGTCAGATAGTCCGACATGTCCTTTACAAACTCCTTGCTGCTTTTTCGCCCGTAAGAAATATAGGCGTCTAGTCTTTCACTTTCTCCAACTTGAAAATCTTCAGATTGTTTTTTAGCTGCATTCAGGTGGTGGATGACCTGATCGAGATTTTCAAACCAATGGCCACCATTTCTCTCTACCCGTTTTCCGATTTGATCCAGAGAAGTGAGTTGGTCTTCTGAAAATTCATCGCCACCGTCTTCTTTAAGATAACAGTAAATCGTCCGGTCTGGTCTTTTGATGGCATCGTCTGTGACCTCTGCCAGTGCATAGAACCCCGTCAACTTAGGTGTGATCACATAGAGCGCGAAATGACAATGTCTTCTTTCGTAAAGTTCTTGTTCATGTGCTTCCTCGTTCCAGTCATCAACAATCGGATTGAAATAGTCGATGTTGATATTAGCGATCACAAAGTCCCGCCAGGTTGACCCATTGGCAGTACCTCCCAGGTAAACTTTCATTTGCTATTAATATGCGTTTAGGATTTGGTTGATCAACTGACCATTGGTCTTTAGCCAGGGCTTTTTTAGCATGTCTTCGTGATTACCAGTTCCTTGTATTTCTTTGAAATTCCCTGTTGTGCAATTACTCCAGGGGTGAAAGAAAGGGACTCCATCCACTTTCCTGTCTCCAAAGGTAGTTCTGTTTTCTGACGTAATCAGGTATACGTCGGCTTGTACAGAACCTTCAAAATCATTGAGCTCAAAATTGACCAGATCGTAGTAACGAGACAAGTCTTCCAGTGCGTTATCGCTAGCGGCTTCCCCTAATTGAGCCATTGCTTCTTCTTTCATTACTACTATGTCTGCAGGCATGGATTTAGGGATGTAGCGTTTGCGGAAAGCGTCTATCATGATGATTGCATGAACATTTTTGCCTTTGCTTTCCAGTATTTTACAGACTTCAAAAGCGAGGTTACCACCGCCGCTGTAACCCAATAAGACACAAGGGAAATGATCATCTTTTTCAAGAGCATCCGCATAACTTTTTAGCGGATCCATGAATTTGCCCGGATCTTCCAGTGTACGGTACAAATGGCCTTTATCTCCCTTGATAAGCTCTCTGAATGCCATAGGTCCTCCGATCGCCGCCGGAAAGCAATAGACAGCCGTCGCTTCAATTCCTTCATTGAACTTGGAGAAAACAGGTTGATCTCTTGCCGTTTGTAAAGACCTTACCAAGGTCTCCAAAGTAGGAGAGGAAACAATAGGGCCCATACTAAGACGGCAATCGAACTTCTCTTCCAGATCTACTACGAGATTGACCAATTGAATGGACTCCATACCCGCATGAAATAAGTTCGTGCTTTTAGTTACTCGTTTGATACGACTATTGGCTATAATCAATCTTTTGACGAGCTCGGTGATGTTTTCTGTGTCTTCCAAAGAAGGCTGTTGTTCAGATTCCAGCTTCAACGCATTTGAACGCATCTCCGCCAGATCCAGTTTGCCGTTGGGTTTTACCGTCCAGTGATCAGAAATGAAAAACTGAGTAGGGACCATCCATGAGGGCAGCTTATTGGAAAGGAAGGTCACCAGTGCTTCCAGTTCAATTTTATCAGCTTTAAGGTAAGCATGTAACTGATTTGCTTCTTTGATTACATTGGCATTTTCGATGCCGGAATAACTTAATATTACTTCTGAGATCTCTGCCGGTTCTACACGGTATCCTCGGATTTTCACCTGATCATCTTCTCGTCCCAGGTATTGAAGGACACCCTGCTGATACTGTACTACATCGCCACTTCGATAGTAGCGTTTCCCCTCAATATTGACAAAACGGGCGGCAGTCGCTTTAGGATTATTGAGATAGCCCATCGCGAGGCAATTTCCACCGATATAAAGTTCACCTTTGGCATCCGTTGCTACTGGTTTTTGGTCACTATCCAGTAGCAAAATTGAAGCACTGGGAATAGGTTGTCCGATAGGAACATACGCACTCTTTGACAACCCGTCATATTTTTGAACTACACATCCTACCGTAGCTTCTGTCGGACCGTATTCGTTGAAAATGTCAGATTTCGGGAATAGGCCAGCAATTCTTTTTGCTTCAGATCGGGTTAACGCTTCACCCCCTACAATAAACGTTTCAATTCCCCGATGAATGGCATTTTCTTCAGAGATCATTGATAAATGCGTTGGAGTACATTTCAGGAATGTAACACGTTCATCCTGTAAAGCCGCCACCAGGTTTTGCAGGTTGGATCCGGAGTTATAGATCGCCAATGTGTTCCCGGTAATAAAGGGTAATAACAATGAAGTAAGGGTCATGTCCACCGATGGGGAGGTAATTAATGCGATGACCTCTTTACCTTCCTGTTTGATGTAAGTGTTCCGGGCATATTCTAGATAAGCCATAATCGCTCCATGAGAAACGATCACTCCTTTGGGTTTTCCGGTGGTACCAGAAGTGTAGATCACATAAGCTGCATCACTTGGCTGGACATCCGGCAATGCACCAGGGGCGGTCTCTTCTTTGAGTTCGTCAATTGAAAGGTTGATGCCTTGTGAGGGCCTGTTCCATAGACAAAACCGGGCATTACTGTCCTGGATCATGTATTTCATGCGATCCTTCGGAATATTAGTGTCCAGGGGAACAAATACGGCCCCGGCTTTTAAGATACCCAGAATAGCCATTGGTAAATCCGGGCCCGGTTCGACACATATGGCCACACGGTCACCTTTTTGAACGCCCAATGCGATCAGTTGCAAAGCGATGTTTTGCGTCAATATCTGTATCTCACCGTGTGAGATGACTTTTCCTTTATAAAATACAGCGGCGTTATCTGTGTGCCGGTTAAGAAGGGGGATCAATGTTGGGGTGCCGGTTGTCATTTTTAATCATGGTTATTTGTCTAATGCTATGCTATGGGGTCTTATATGTTTATGCCAAGGGTAATAAAGAATCTCCTGCCAAAGCCAGGGGTACCTTGAATGGCCCACGCTTCGTTATTCCCTGTAGTCGGATACTGGATGTCGACATCAAAAAGGTTGGTGATGTTCAATGCCAGGTAGAGGTTGCGGAATTGGTTTCTCAGGTGATCTTCTTTTAGTGAAGACGGACTGAACCTAATGTTCATATTCGTTACGATATAGCTTGGTACCGTTTGACCTAACCTTCTGGGTGAACCTCCATCAAGGAGGAATTCTGATTTCGAAGAGGAAATGTATCTGGAATTCAGGCCTAATTGCAAGTCAAAAGCTTTCAACGACCAGTAGTGCGAACCTTTAAGATACGCCAGTAATACAGGGGAGAATGATGCCGCACTGTCAGCAACGGACAAGTTTTCAGTGAGTTCCTGTACTTCATCGGATTGATTGTAAGAGCCACTGACTTCAATGCTCCATTTTTTGGGCTCCTGAAGTAGGAAACCGATCTCCGCTCCGTAAGTGGTTACATCACGGGCGTTACTGCTTCCAAAAATCGATATGCCGTTCCTGGTGGAGGAGATTCTGCTGATCAGATCCTTGATCTCATTACGGTAGAAACTGGCATTGAGGCTCGATCTTAAATTGCTGTTTTGCCTGATTTTACTTTCCCTAATGAAGTTCAACTCCAATGTTCTGATCAAGGGGAAGGTCAGGGCGCTATTATCGGTGAAGTTTCCGAAGGATGGCCTTTTTCTTGCTTCGCCGTAAAGAAACTTCAGGAAGTTGGTAGGATTAATGTTTAATACCAGCGCTGCCCTGGGAATAAATACTGGTTTGATGTTGGTTATGCTATTGGAATTGGGTGGAAAGACCAGATTGTCAGGAATGGTGTCCTGTGTATTTATGGCAGCATCTGAAAGGAAGTCAAAATCACTGAGTTGCTCAATTCGACCACCCGCCGTTAGAAACACTTTGTTTTTCATGACCTCATATTCGAATTCGCCAAAGGCTGAGAGCAGATTAAGTCTGGAATCGCCATCTAGTCGAATGAAATCGTTTCCACCTCCAAGTGTGTCATCTGGGAAGTCAAAGGCTGTAAACAGATCGACGGCTGTTCTTGCATTAACCCCTACAATTCCACTCAGTCGGTTCCATGATTTTGAGGCACTTCCTTCTAATTCGAAAGCCTTGGACAGAAAAGAGGACAGACCGAAGCGATTGCCACCTGCTGTATAGTCAATTTCCGTGCTGAATTCATGGAAAAATAAATTGAGATTCAGGTTGACATTATTATCGCGAGGAGAGTGCGTCACTCTTATTCCACCGTAAGTACTTGAACTCCGGTTCAAAATACCGGGAGCATTCGGGTTGGCTTCTGGTATTGGGCATTCACAGAATGTATTGGAAGAGGCCGCTGTAGACTCAAAAACTCCCCTGTTTTCAGATGAAGCGGTGATGTCCACGCTATATTGTGTTAAACCAGCCTTATCCTGAAGATTAAGGGACGCACCGATATATCGTTGATCGAGCGGGAGCATTTCCCGAGTGGTTGATCTTAGTTCGGGATTGTTGTTGATCGCATTGACAACCTGAGCGTTGGTCGTATCATGTAAAAACCTGCTAAAGGGCTGATCCAAACCATCGGAATGAGTGATGTTGGTATTAAACGAAAAACTCACCCGGTCTTTTTTATATTTCAATCCACCGCTGAGCCGCCGGGTGTCCCTGCTCCCATATGATAAAGCAAGGTGTTTAGGTAGTATTTCTTCGTCGGTTACTTCCTTGTCCAGTGGCGCATTGGTAATGATATTGATGGCCCCGAAAAAAGCGCCACTGCCATAGAGTACGGACATAGGCCCTCGGACGATTTCAATTCGATCAATGGCCTCTACTCCGATTGGGAATCGGGAAAAAGGATAAAACCCCCAATATTCTTCATACATATTTACGCCATTCACCAAGATAATAATGTCATTATTAAAACCTTGAGAGAAGAAACCCCGCATGCCCACTATGGGGTCTCCTCCAGACCAGGAATAGTCCCGGAACAGGTACAACCCGGTGACATTTTCCAGGATTTCTGGTACAGACTGATAACCTTGTGCAGCAATTTCTTCTTTGCTTACAATTACTACACTTGCCGGGATCTGGCCGATGCTTTGATTCCGCTTGCCAGCTGTGGAAATACCCTGTTGGAAAAAGAGTTTTTCTACGGGTTTTAGTGTGTCAGAGAGGATGAAATTGATCCGCTCAGAAGGAGGAAGGTTATTGAAGTATTCAGCTATTGAAATGGCTTTTGGTTCATAAACTTCCGAATTGATCAATAGTGAATCGGACTGCCCCCCGGTCTGCGTAAGCACAATGGCCTGAACAGCGTCATCTTCTCCAAAAAGTGTTGTAGCGTTCTCTGTACCGTCTGCGAACGTGACTTTTCGCATGATTTCCAGGCCAGAAGTGATGAAACTGGTGCTTTGTGAACCTGGATAAGCCCTCAGGTCCAATTGCAAATTACGGGTCAGGTTCAAAGAATCTCTGGGGACTAATCCTTTCGCCGACGAGATATCCACTTCTCGGGTTTCGTAGCCATCCTTGGTAATGATCAATGTTTCAAATCGCTCTTCGACCAGCAATTCAAAATAACCGTTGAATTTATTACTCTTCTTCTGGATAGGTTCGGTGATGCCAGTGCTGTCTCTTAAGGAAAGCGTAGCTCCGTCAGGTATAATACTGGCGTCTTTTTGTTCCAGGATGTATCCGTAAATAAATTTTTCCTGCGCTTGTGCGACTGTGCACAAAAGGAGGAAAGTCAATATGCTGGCTAACTTCTTCATTCCTATTCTTCCTCGTTACAATTACAGAATTTTAATTCATTTTGGACCATGGTTTCTTCCTGATACCATGCTTTAAAAATTTCGTACTCCTGCTCACAATCCTTAAGCAAGTTGCAGATCTGTTCAACCATTTGTGTAGCTTTTAAAGTGTGAAATTTCACATCTGTATTGTTCTCAACATAGAATAAATTGCTACCTGTAAGTGCCACATCATTAATAATGTCTTCCGTGTCTCTTTCTATGTGAGCCATGCCTGACCCGTCCTCTGCATTGATCTCACTGTAAATGGTATTCAGGATGAGTTTGGTTTTCTCTTGTTGATTGCCAAAGGTAATCGCGGCAAAATACACGTTACCCAATACTATTTTTTTGATCCGACTCTTAGACTTTTGAGTAACGGCAAAAGTTGGGTTCCGACTGATGGGTCCAATTTCCCCAATAGCGACCTTGCCACTTCTGGTCCCGATGGCAATTTTGAAACCAGCCATATCAAGGGCAGAGATTTCATCACCTGCAGATCTATCCAGTCTTTTGACCCAAATCCTGGTCGTATCTGGTGGATTAAGTTTTCGTCCCCTGACGGTAATCACACTGTCTCCTTTTCCATAGGAGAGCATATAACCTCCTGAAGATCCTTCAATATCCATAGCTTCGGCAAAGACATAATCCTCTGTACGTTTAATGGGATGAGGTAAGCGGGTTACCTGATCTTGTTGATTTTTGTAAAGTAGGATCTGATCGCTCGTAGAAACGGCAATGATATATTCATCCTGTAAAAGTTCGTCGTTCTCTTTTCTAGGGATACTGGCGATAGCAATCTTCTTAACATGCTGAGTGGACCTGCCCACGCGTTCCGGAATCCCGTTGCTAAGATTGATCCTATGCAGTCCCTGACGTCCAAATGTCCAGAAATACTTGCCATCGGGAGATACTTCACCTCCTTCAAAATCCGTGTTTTCAAAACGGTATTCCGTTATCAGTTTATCTTCTCGCGAGCGAATCACCAACGAAGTGTTTTGATTGTATTTGCTGAGGATGTAATAATGCGTGGTATTTGGTGCGTAATGGATGGAAAAAGGCCGATATAGCGCGTCTGATTCACCAAATTTTTGGACAATGTTTACCTCTCGTTCAAATCGATTTGAGGTTGCGACCCGAAACAATGCGGTAAAAATATCAGGATCATTTTTAGTATCGCCCCGGTCATTCACGTGGAAATAGTAGGATTGTATGACCTTTCGAGGGAAGTCTTCATCGATGAGTGAACTCTCCGTATTGCGCGCCTGGTAAGCATAGATCAAAGAAGTTGATAGCCTATTTTCTCGCCTGGCGATGGTTTTGAGATTCGTGGCCTTTTTCTCATTTTCAATGGCAACACGTTCAGCTTCTTGTGCTTTCTTCTGTTCCTGACGAGCGGTTTCTTCTGAAGCCTCGGCTCGTTTTTGAGCGGCAATGGCCAATCTACTTGCAGTTGCGGTCGAGTCCCGTGCTGATTCAGCTTTCCTTTCAGATTCTTCGGCATCTTCCTTGGCTAATTCCGCGTTGTGCCGTTCACGATCAGCTTCTTTTCTGGCGACTTCTGCCTTTTGTCGTTCTTCATCTGCTTTTCGCCTGGAGAACTCAGCCCAAATGGCCAAACCCGTAGAAAATATGGCCAGAAAGATGATCAAAAGACGAAGTGCTCTTTTTCTCTTGGCCCTTAAGTTGCTTTCATGCCGGCTTGCTTTGATGAATTTCTGAAAAGTTTCGGGAACATCCTGTTCATGTCCTTCTAACTGATTTTCAGCATTTTCCAGCGGAAAACCACTTAGTAAGAGATCTTTAGCAGACTTGGACTCCTGCTCACTCCACTGTAGAGCGGTTGGGAAGATCTCATTGAAAAATTTCAAGAATGCCTGATCTGTCGTGAGGAGGTTGATCAGCTCAAAGGAGGCTTGTTGTGGATTGGTAGTGAAATCGACTGTTTGATACTCATCAAAATCACCGAGTTCAATGCCAAGGTCGTTTTTGACGATGAAGATTCTTTTTTTCAGGCGCCGGGCTTCCTCTAGCTGGAACATGATCCACTCATCCTCCCGGATGTCTCCCTGATCTTGAGAAAGAATCAATACAAAATTGAGTGAGTTTTTGATGCCCTCAAGAATGGCATCCTTTAGTTCCGTAATGTCTCCGGTTAGATAGTCATGCTGATTCCATGAAGTCAGCTTTTGATTGAGCATCTGGATGCTCAGCCACATTGAAAAATTCATTTTACATTTCTGCCGACAAATAAAGACATCATAAGGTGTATGATCTGTGATGGCCTTCGAAGCTTCCAGGTATTCCTTGGTAGTATCGGAAAGTTTGAGCGGGTAGGTCTGTTGATAATAAAGGAAGTATGAAAGCATACTGCCCCGCATCAGGTCCGAGTTCTGTTTATTTCTTGTTGACCAGTGACGTGCACTAAGGGTCAGGTACCCAGGGCTTTTATAATACCTGAATTCTGTCCCGATGGTAACGGCCACTTCGGATTTCAATTGCTCGATTTCGTGATCATCGAGACCGTCCGATCCGTCAATCCACTTTTCGTCTGGTAGTTTCTCAAAAAGTTCATCTTTTTCTGAGACACCCATGTCCACGAAGAAGATTGGTACACCCTGTTCACGTGCATTCTGTAATTGTTCCCGATAAATGCCATGTTTAGCACTTTCTTCATTCAGTATGAATAGGAAATTCATGGCTTTGAATAAGCCATCGGGGGTGCCATATCTTGGGTCGGAACCTACTGAGAATCCATCTTTGACGATCTTCTCAATCGCAAGGTCTTCTCCTGCTATCCAAAACTCACGATAACCCAGTTCGCTGAAAGCAAAGGATTCACTGTAGTAGGATTGGTGAACAGGGGTGATTGGGTTCGTCAGCAAGCGAACTTCCTGTAGTTCGTGTGACCACTTTTCGTATTGCTGTATGTCCTCATCATACATGAGCACTTTCGTGTTGAAATCCTCCATTTTCCATGTGACTCCTCGTCTTAGGAAATTGGTATGGGTGCTCACCAGATCTTCTTCGAGGCTGGCTACTTTCTGGATTTGATCTTCCAGGGCTTCATAATCCCATTGGTCTTTACCTGTTTCAATCGGGAAGATACGGTTGATGTCCCGGATGTCTCCGTCGATGAGGTCATTTTCGACATCTACCTCCTGCTGGATAGGGATAATTCGTTTTCCATATTCCTTGGCAGTATCCAACTCTGCCTGACAGTACGGAGACTGCACTGCACGGGTACTGATGATGTACAAAAAATTATCACAATTGCGAATGCCTTTTTCGATAGATATCTTAAAGTCTTCCCCGTGAGGAATACTTACTTTATCATACCATACATCATACTTGTCCTTCAAGTGTTCATACATGCCCCTGGCAAGTGGCGTACTGGGATCTCTGGAGTATGAAATGAATAGGTTTACTTTTCTGCTAGACTCTCCAAGGGCGATGCTCTCATCGATGAATCTATGCATGTCCACCGTCAGCTCTGGTAAGTGATCCGCCGGTTGTATTTGTAGTTTTTTCCAGGTAATGAGCCCCTGACTTAATCTGGTGCCAGACCAAAGTCGCATGGGGTCCTCGTTCCCTTTTAGCCATTGTTGCGTGGCCTGATCTACGATCTTATAGGCAGCAAAGTAATCGGCTTCTTGTTTGATCTGTTCGTTGGTCTTATCACCTTTACCGAATTCGCCGGCATAGTTCAGGAAGTCAGCGATTTCCTGAAGGCTTCTGGCCCAAACGGCACCATAGGAGGCGGTTTTTCGACCGAGTTCCTCAAGAGAGATGATCTCTGCTGGAGAAAATTCAGATTCACCATCCTCATTGAAAAAACAATAGATCGTCCGTCCGGATTTTTTCATGGCATCGTCCACTACCTCCGCGATAGAGTAGTAACCAATGAGTTTTGGGGTGATCACATAAAGATTGTAATCACAATGTTCCCGTTCGTACAATTCCCTTTGATATGCTTCTTCATTCCAATCGTCTACCACCGGATTGAAATAATCAATGGTGAGTAATTTGATGAGTTCGTCTCGCCAGGTTGAGTCTGCAACCGTACCTCCTAGGAAAACTTTCATTGGGTTGCCGTTAGTAGGGTTAAGATTTCGTCAATTTCCCGGCACCAGGTGCCCCCGTTTTTTTCTACCATTTCCCCAACACGCTTTAGCGATTTGATCTGGTGGGTATTGAAAGCGTCATTCTCGTCTGCTTCCATGAAATGGAACAGGGTCTTTTGAGGGTTTTTATTGGAATCCTCGATGAGTTCTGAAATGTTCTCAAAGTCATCCATTTTTGGAGTGATGAGGTACAAGTGGAAGTCAGACTGTTTTTTCTGATCCATTTCTTCTTGCAAGGATCTTTTTGATCGTGCCTGGATCGTGGGGTCAAAGAATTCGATACCCTTGCTTTCCAATTTTGGGATCAATTGTTGTCGCCAATCAGATCCGTTTTCTGTGCCATCAAGGAATACTTTCATAAGCTGGTGTGTATGAGGTTAATTATCTGACTTGTCTTCTTTATCTTCTTTTTCGTCTTCCTTTTCATGCTGATCAACTTCCGCTTTGAAGTAGTTCATGACGTCCAGATGAAGCTGATTTTCAACATTCATGACGATTTTACCATAGGCATCATCTTCGTCGTAAGGTTCGGTTCGAGTCAGGTATTTGAATTTTTCCGTTTCAAGCTTTTTGTAGAGCTTTTTATAATCTTTTGCCTTGCGTTCGTACCCTTCTACTTCAAAGAATCCCGATGAAATCGTCAGCCAAACTCCTGCTGCGGCTGTGAGCATTTTGAGCAGGACTTCCCAGGTATGACCATAGCCACCTTCGCCAATTCCACCCATCGCGCTATGAACACTTAGCGCTACGGGTACCATGGAGGCCACTACGGTATCTATGTTTTTTAGTCGGTTGAATTTTCTGTGATTCAATTCGCTTTTGCGCTTGTGCCAATCGATCTGATCCTGGACACGTTCCTGGATGTACTTTTCATCCGGCAACAGCGGTAGCTTGCGTTTGATGGGCTCGTAATTGAGTGTAGTACCTTCGAATTTCTTTTGCTTAGCCATCTTGATTTCCGGTTTCTTCTTCAGGTTCGTTCAAAATCTGTTCTACTCTTTCCACCAGGACAGGGAAAGCGTCATGCTCGTCATAAGGGGGCATATTCGTTACGTACAGGTATTCTTCCCTTTTCAGGAGCTCTGCTCTGCTTCGGTATTCCATCCACTTGTCGAAGAATCCACCCATCTTCAAGACATTACTCATCAGTGCCAGCACGGCACCACCGATTCCCGAATAAATAGTGAGTAGGGTCTCCATTATGACGGACTCATTAAAGGGAGATATGCTGGATAGCGTAACTGCGAAAGGAATAGTCGCAGCGATTACAATTTCTGATTTCTTCAGACGCTTGTACTTCGTCTGATTCTCTGAACTTAGGTCGTTGAGTAACTGTTCACTTGCCTGAAGTCTTTCCTTGATGTATCGCTCATCGCGCATCAATTCAGAACCACGTCCGTGAGGGATATAGTCCGTGTTTTCTTCAGGGCTTTGTTCGTCTAAATGCTGGTCAACCTCATTCATTGTACGAAAAATTAAAGGCCCGGATCAAATAAAGAAGTCAAGATATAAAAGTTTTCATTACCTGTCTAGCACCTTTTCCTAGCGAATTTGTATCGATTCTTTGAGAAATGGCTACCGCAAATGAGGTAAAGTGATAAATAATGCAATCAATCGTTGCTGGCAATTCTCAACCGGACTATGATTGATTATACTTGCGTTTTTCTGATGACATGATCAAATACCTATTGTTGATCTTGATGTTTGTGACGGTAGGGTCACTTACTGCCCAGGAGCTAAAGCGAGCTACTCCGCTTTCAGGAGAAGGTATCTATGCCTTTTTGGAACGAAACCGCGTGGAGAAAAAATTCAAAAATGCCTTTGTTGAGTTGAATGCCTCGCGATTGGGAGCAAATGAATCTTTATTGAAAGGGGTATCCTACCGAATAAGGTCCGAATGGCTCATGATGCCTGAAGAAGAGTGGCGCGTGTATCCTATTTTCGGGAAAGCACATGAAAGGCTAAAGATCCTTAGCAACGAATTGGAGGGGAGCGTCTTTTATCTCGTTTCTGGACACGGAGGTCCTGATCCGGGTGCCGTAGGAACGCATCCGCAAGGAGATCTTTGTGAAGATGAATACGCCTATGATGTCACCCTTCGACTTGCCAGGTGGCTGATTCAGCGAAATGCCCTGGTTTACTTTATCGTCCGAGACGACAATGATGGAATCCGGGATGGAGCATACTTGCCTTGTGATAAGGATGAGTATGCCTATACGAGGGGCAGTATACCTGCCAGTCAGGTTAAACGCCTGGAACAAAGAAGTGATATCATCAATAGTCTCTATCGAAAACATCGTGGTTCCAAATATCAGAGAATGGTCTCCATTCATGTCGATAGTCGTGCGACAAATGAAAATGTAGATGTATTTTTCTATCATCATGGAAACAGCAGACGAGGAAGAAAGCTAGCATATGATATTCTGGAAACCTTTGATAACAATTACAAGGAATTTCAGCCAAATCGTACTTACAGAGGATCGGTAAAGCCCCGAAGCAGTTTGTTTGTCTTGAAAAATACAAGCCCGGCCGCCGTTTTTGTTGAACTAGGCAACATTGTCAATAAAAAAGATCAACGTCGGATTTTACTCGACGATAACCGGCAGGCTCTTGCAAAATGGTTAGGGGAGGGGTTGGTGAAAAACTTCAAAGAAAGATGAAATTAACGGCAGGGACTCAATATATCATTTCCACTTCAGGAAGATCCACCTCCATTCGCCGATATGAACGATTGTTGCAGGAAATCCTGGGATTGAACATTGCTTATCTTCCTATTTCGCCCGTAGATGACGCCACCAGGATTTTACCTGAAAATTTCGTTCATGCTATCAGCGGCCTTGGCGCTATTGGAGGTGCCATATCTAAGGACATCAAGGGGAAGGTCATCGATCATTTGCATGAACTTGACGAATTAGCGGCCCGGGTACAGTCGGTAAATACCGTCATTAGAAGAGGGGAGCGTCTCTTTGGGTACAACACAGATGCTTATGGATTTGAGATAGCCATCAGGCAGGGGATTGAGGGATTGGAAATTAAAACTGCCTTGGTATATGGCTATGGGGGAGTCTTCAATGTCGTTTATCACGTACTGAAAAAGCTTGGTCTCAAGGTCTATGTAACAGGTCGGAGGAGTGAAGCGGTTGCGAAGGTGAATGAACAGTATGACCTTACGCCACACGATGGAAGTCCAAAGCAACTTTTTGTCAATGCTTCCCCGGTAACCGATAAGCCACTGCCAGAAGCTCCGGGTTTTTTGGACGCGGTACAGGGATCGGAAGTGGTGTTTGATCATGAAATGCCAGGTCAGTATTTACAGGATTATTGCAATGAGAAAGGTATAAAGCATATCCCCGGAACGGCCATGTACTATCCACAAATGTATCGACAGTGGGCTTTATTTCTTGAGGGACTTGTCAATGAAGATGAAATCCCGGAATTGATCAAGCAAGCTTCCGAAGATTGATTTATGCTGCCGAAGGCAGATGGATGCAGAATGTTGTGCCCTGATCTTTGATCGAAGAGACCAGTAATTCTCCCTTATTCTGTTCGATGAATTCCCGACACAAGGATAGGCCCAGGCCTGTTCCTATTTCGTTGGCAGTTCCTTTTGTGCTCAAATACTCCTCTGAAACGAAAAGTCTGTGGATTTGATCGTCCGACATTCCTACCCCGGAATCGGATATTTTTACGACGGTCTTTTGTTTATCTTGTTCCAGTTGGATCTTGATTTTGCCTTTTTCCGGAGTAAACTTAATGGCATTGGACAGTAAATTTCTGATAACGAAATCTATCATGTTAATGTCAGCCAAACCGTAAGCAGCTTGCTCCGATTGTAATTCACAACTCAAGTCCTTTTCTTCAATCTGTTCTGAAAACAGGGCAATATTCCGTTCAGTGACTTCCGCAAGGTTTACTCGATCCTCACTGACGTGAATGACTTGCATCTGGGAACGAGCCCAATTGAGCAGGTTGACCATTAGGTTGTTCAGGTTCGTAAAGTTCTCACTCAGTTTCGTAAAGAATCTTTCCATTCGTTGTTTCGACATGCTCTCAGGATCCTCTTTTAAAGCGGATAGGAACATCAGAGCGGTACTCATTGGGCCTCGTAGGTCATGCGACAGAATGGAAAAGAATTTATCTTTCATTCTTGCCAGTTCCCTTGCTTTTGCTTCAGAATCCGTCAGTTTTTCATTCAACTGACGCAGTTCCTCGTTTTGGTGATTGACATGCTCAAACTGATTGCGTATTTGAATCAGTAGCGTTTTGTACGCCGAAGAGAGTTCGTCAATTTCTTCAATGCCTTTGTTGCTGGTAGGACCAATTTCTTCTTTGAAATCATTCTCAATGATGTCGTGCATGGAGGTACTCAATTGTTTCAATGGCCGCACGATCAGGGGTGGTAGAAACAGGATTGAGAAAACGGTGATGAGCACACAAGCTAATACGGCTAAGCCGAGGTTAATGAACAAGTTTCGGATCAGAATACTGGCAGTAGCTTCCATTTCATCCTGGGCCTGGGTCAATTGAGTCCCTACTTCATGCTGAGTTTTGGA
Source organism: Cyclobacteriaceae bacterium (assembly GCA_965229785.1). GTDB lineage: Bacteria > Bacteroidota > Bacteroidia > Cytophagales > Cyclobacteriaceae > JAWPMT01. The sequence continues at coordinate 3,655,985 of CBDDJS010000001.1, read as the reverse complement.
TAATGCAGCGACCAGTCCATGGTTTTCGTCTCCGATTTGGTGTTCCAGCTCTGTGATTTGATGAAATAAGCCGGTGTACGCTTGAAGTAATTCAGCGTCTCTATGATTTTCTGGTATTCGCTGTAAAAGTGCATCAACCATCGTGCGGAGCGATTGAGCATAGGAAAGGTCATTCCTTAAAAAGTAATCTTTTTCCAGTCGGCGCAGTTGTAATACTTCCGAAAGAGAAAGGTATTGATGAGTGTTCTCTAGTTCATGTATGCTTTTTCGCATCAATCCCTCAAGACCCCAATCGATAAACCCGATCTCATGATGCAGCTGAACGAGATTCTGATACAACTGATGATAATCCGCGATCAGTGTGTCAAGTTTGATGAATTTTTCATGAAAATAACGGAATTCAGGAATGGGGCTTTCCTCTAATGCCATCATGGAGGTAGAAAGTCGCTCAAAGGAGGCACTTATTGATTTCAAATGTTCAGATTCGTCCGCCTGATAAAAGGAAGGCGTTTTTACATCCACATGCAATACATTCTGACACTCTTGTGCCAATTCAAGATAGTGGGTGTAAACCGTATTTACCTGATGTTGTGCATCAGAGATTTTTTTATGTTGCTGCAACAGCCAGTACGATAAGCCCATGATGGTCAAAATGGCTGCTGTAAGTAATAAATAACCCAATAATATCCTTCCTCGAATGGTATTCATTTTCATAGATGCTATCAATCCCTTGGGATTAAAAAGTGGCCGAAAACTTGGTTGATTATTCGTGGTAGTAGTGAGGCAAAATTATATTTTGTCTTGAAAGATTTATAATACTGAGGTAAACTTCGCTGTTGAATGAGGTTAATTTCGGAGTGAATAAGCTACCGTTTTAGATCATTAAAAGCCCGCCCCGATTCTGACACCATTGGAGTAAAGTTTTCCTCGATGATAGCCCTGGTAATAGTCGACACGGAAGAATTTGAAGATGTGTTCTATGCCAATGCCCCATTCAGTAAAGTTACCCGCATCGGGAGTGGAAAGTGTGTGCATCGATACCACGGTTTGCCAGTTAAGTTTCTTGATGAGCGGGATGTTGTTGAGTAAAAATTCGTTGAAGTGATGTTCGGCATGGGCTTCAAAGTATTGATCTTGTGTGGAGAATAAGTAGTAATCCAGGGTCTGAAAATTGGTCACACCAAATTTGCCAGCGTAGGTGCGATTGCCGTTGAAATGATGAAAATCGAGGAATTCAAGTCGGTTTTTCCCCAGAAATGTCCCTATTGTGCCTGAATAATTTAAGCTGCCGAAATAGCCCAGGAATAAATTGTCAGAAACGCTGAACTTGATTTCCTGGAAATCTGCGGCATTATGGGTGACAGGAATAGCTGCTCTAATGCTAAGGGTCAGGTCCGGGTATTTCGAGCCTAAAATTACTTTTCGGTCTGGCCGATTGATATAGGTTTGACCTGGTCTCCACCGAAAACGAGCATTCAATAGTGTTGCATGATGGCTTTCAAATTGCGTATTGGCCAACTCTATGTTCTCCGGGAAATTCGAAGAGTAAGCGTCTTCATCAGACTCTCCAAATGCTTTGGTTACGGTATTTTCCATTGGGATTCTCCGTTGAAACTCAGCGGAAAGATTTACCAATAATCCATTCTTGACTTCCTGTCGCCAATTCAACTGAAGAAAACTCTTCGTGAATATCTTTAGAAAGTTTCTCCTTTCAACGATCGTAAAGTAGGAATTACTCCAGAAGTCAATCGGATTATTCGCATTCAGTTGTTCAATGTAATGCCCTCCCGTCAGACCCCACCGAGTGAACTTTCGGTCGTCGCGATAGAATTGCGTTTGGAGCTTTCCATACAGTTGTTCATTGCCAAACCCATAACGTATCGTTGGTTGTATGCTCCATAACGTTTTACGTTCCAGTATTTTGCGGTAATTCACAGAAAAATCAGCCACCCAACCCTCAACCGAATTGAAATTAATCATGTTGAGTAAGGAACTTGAGGTGTAATAATTTCCTTTGAAGGAGTTTCGATAAGTATAGCCAGTTAATAGATTTCCGGGCTTTAATGTGTTCCTTTCCTGATCGACAGAATCTTTATAGGGTTGAGATTCTTTGACCAGTCGAATACTGTCTTTAATGATATAGTCTTGTTGTTCGATCCTGGAGAGAGGAATAGGCCTAACGTTAATCCAATAGAGTGAGTCCCGGTCATTGGCCTCTTCTTCAACTTTCATGACCTCTCTTGTGAAATATCCTTTTTCAAACAAATCTACTTTTTCAGCAGGTGTGGCATTTGTTGTTCTCGGTTGATAAACCTCATAATTCGGTTCTACCTGATAATTGCTGTAGATACCCACAAAGTGGCCACTTCCCTTAAATCCAAAAACTTTGAATTGAAAGGTGAAGTCCTGCGAAACAGGCATCCAAATATCATGTTCCATGGCGGCATAGACCTGATGTACGCGGATAGAATCCAGAAATTCTATTCCACGTTCTTTGGTGACCAGGAGATCCACACTATGCATATTCCACTGATCTTCAACGATGTAGATATATCCACTGTACACTGGATCCGTGGCTCTTCTGGGGATTACCTTGATTTTATTGATGAACCGATCTCCTTCCTGATAGAAACCTTCTAGTTTGTAATAATAGAAAAAGAAGGCATTATTGGCGATTGGGGACACGATGGGCCTTTCAGATAAACCTTCTGGTGAAAATCCGTTTTCATAAAAGTTGAGCAACATGTCCGAAGCCTGGTTCCAGCTAAATCCATTGTTATTCCCACTCACTTTGGAAGAAATCATTACTTCCTTGATCTTATTGGGTCGCTCGAACTGGAATTGTGAGACTGATTCGGATAAATAAACAATGCCTGTATCTACCGTTACTGTGACGCCAAGGATTTTATCGGGTCTTTGATCCAGACGCTGCAACCCCTTGATGTAAACGTCACATCCGAATGCCTGCACCTGATCCCGATGATATTTTCTTTTTTTGATGGCCTCACGGATGACTCGATAGGCAGGATCCTTTTCTTTAGCAGAGACGGTCACGGCATTCAATTGAAGAATGACTGGCTCCATTTTGATGGTCAGCGAAGAGGAAGAGGTACTGCTGACCGGAATGATTCTTCGTTCGTATCCAACGAATTGTACAATCATTTGGTGATGCCCGGAAGGAATACTGAATTCAAAGGCACCTTCCAGGTTAGTTGTTGTTCCGATTGATGTGTTTTGAAGCAAGAGGGTGGCGAAAGGAAGCCCATCTCCATTTTCATCAAGCACCTTTCCTTTGATAATGGCTTGGTTTTGGCTTAGGCTGGATAGCGAAAAGATGAGTAAGCTAATGGTCAGCAGTTTACGTAGCATGCGTTGGCTTTGGTATTGACACGGGTCATGGCAAACATGATACCAGTTTCACCCTTTTACGAAAGTAATTTCAGCGCGTTGGCTAAATCTGCTTTTAAAGTTGCGACATCTTCCAGTCCGATACTTATTCTTAATCTGCCGATGACTGTGTCATCAGCGTGGTAGTTCATAGAGTTGAGGGTGGTGATAGCCGGAAAGATCAAAGAATGGAACGATCCCCAGGAGGGCCCTAGTTTGAATACCTGCAAGTGATCACAGAATTGCTCAACAAGCGGTTGATCATTTGTATCTAAATCGATCGTAAACAGGCCACTCATGTCCTCCAAAGAGTCGCTGGGTGCCAATGGGTAATAAGCCTTTCTGACGGCCGGATGATTTTCTAAAAAGGTTAAAATATTCCTGGTGCTGTTTTGTATGGCTTCCAGTCGCTGCGGAAGTGTTCTGAGAGATCGAAGTAAAAGCCAGGCATCATTGGGGGAAAGTATGCCACCGAGTGTCATATAGGCCTCCTGAAAAATTCTGGTGATGAGTTGTTGCGATCCACATACTACCCCTGCGACCAGGTCACTGTGACCGCCTAGATACTTGGTGGCTGAATGCACAACCAGGTCAATATCAGCCTCCGCTGGCCGTTGGAGTAATGGGGTAGCGTAACTATTGTCTAAAACCGTGATGATGTTATTTTTTTGGGCCAACTGGCTTATGCTTTTTATATCGTAAGCTTCGAATGTCCAGGAATTCGGGCTTTCCAGGTAGACAAGCCTGGTGTTGGTTTTGATTGCGTGAACCAAATCTTCAGAGGGACTGAAGAAATCCACCTCTACCTGAAATCGTGCCAACCAGTTTCGCATCAGTTTGCCGGTCCAGCTGTATGGCGATGCGGTACAGATTACATGATCTCCGGCTTTGAGAAAGGATAATACCGCGGCGGAGATCGCCGCACTGCCACTTCCAAAAACCAGTGCATCTTCCATAGATTCCAACGCCGCTAATTTTTTCGAAAGCAGCTTTACTGTGGGATTGGTGCCCCTTGTGTAGAAGGGGAGGTCATTTTCCTGCTTCAGGGCTTCCCGCATGCCTTTCACACTGTTGAAAAGGTAATTGGAAGTTTGATGAATAGGGGGAGATCCGGGAATAGCGTCTTCAACAAATTCCTCCCCTAATTGATAGATGATCTGTTTCGGATCCATGCGAATCGATTAAATAAGTCGGATACGTCCTTTTCTTAGATAAGCCGATTGGTCGTTCCATTCGATCTTGACCCAAACATCTGATTGTTCCAAAACCCGAACCCTGTGACCTTTTGCGATGGCCTCCAGCGGCTCAGCCGCAGCGGATGGTGCTGAACGAAGTAGCGTATGGTCATTAAGTACAATCGCTCTTTCTCTTTCGAAGATTTCGTTGTTGAAAATAAACAGGGTTGCCATGACAATCACCTGAAACATCAGGGCCAGGCGCGCAGATTCGTTTTTCTTAAACTTTTGAATGATGTAGGCGAAAAGGAGGAGAGCAAAAGCGATCAGAGTAATTTGTATAAGGAGTTTGTACTTGCTGACGATGTTGAGGAGGTAGTCCTGATCAGTAAATTCATATCCTTCCAATTCATTGGCAGCTGCAATTTCCTGCATTTTAACCAGGGCTTTTTTATTCCCTGACTTTACGTAATACAGATTCAGGTAATAGAGGGCATCTACATAATTTTCCAATCCCTCCTGAATAAAGGCCATTTTTAGGAGCATGCTGGGGGATGCCTGGCCATTTTGGAAGATGTTTTCATAGATTTCCAGTGCTTCCGTGTATTTCTTGGATTCAAACAAAGAATCGGCTTGTTCCAGATTTGCAGCGCCCAAACTGGTTAGCTGAAGCAGAAAAAAAGCAAAGATTATGAAGAACCTGAATATTATTTTCACTTTACATTTTGGATTTACAAAGGTATCGTTACTTTTGCGTCCGCAATTTTAACAAACGCAGCGCAAAAGCAGTTGTTAAAATAGTGTAAAAGGTAAGATTCGTTAGCTCAGTTGGTAGAGCATCTCCCTTTTAAGGAGAGGGTCCTGGGTTCGAGCCCCAGACGAATCACTTACAAAAGCTTCGATGAAAATCGGAGCTTTTTTTATTGGTACTAATTAGGACGAGAAGTCCGTCCGGCCAATGTATGGCTTTGGGAAGCCCAGACTAAGGATTAAGTCGAAAACCTGTGGAGTAATTGTATAAAATGTAGTTTTCGATTTGGGTCGGCCCCGGCGGGGGTCCGCTTGATTCATTTTAGGTTTTTGGGTCAAAGAAGAGTAGAAAAGAATAAAATTCTGTTCGAGCCGTTATTGAATTTCGTTTGATTCCAATTGCACATTGGCGAGTTTATTTTATTCCTGCTCTTTTGATACAAAAAGCGTTAAAAAATGAATCCAGCCTAGATTTTTGTCCCACTTTTCATAGATGGAAAAGTGGGGAGGAAAGGCGAAGCTTCTTGCCTTGATAGTCCGTTAGAAGATCATTCAAGTGGCAAGGCTCAATATTGGATCTTGAAAATTGCACTCAGCTAAGGAGCTCCCCAGAAAAATTGCTTGATCCCAGACTAATCACATCGGAGCCTGATCAGAAGATCAGGATTTTTTATGAACGCGTGGGCGAAAATCCGACTCAAGCAATTTTTAGCTCATGAGAGCTGCATGAAGTCCTTTTGACCGTAAACAACTAATAACCCAATAAGTTGATTTAAATGGGGACCATGGTTATCATATCATTACTCCAGAGGTTTCCGATTGATCCGTAATTTTTCTGGGGATTTATGATGGTCAGGCAACGAATTGAAATACTGATTTTGAGTAGTAGGTATCTCAAAACGTTTAAATTCGGCATAATAATCCTTCCCCATGTCTTCCCACACCCACCTCCTCCAAACCCTCCGAACTATCCGGCCGCTTTCTGATAAAGACTGGGAGATGGCTGCTCCCAAATTCAAACCGGTAACTTACCAGAAGAAGCAGCGGATCATTGATACAGAGACGGTAGCGAATAGCTACCTATTCATCAGCAAGGGGTTGGCGAGGTTGTATGGGTACAAAGAAGGGGAGGAGAAAACACTGTTCTTTTTCAAAGAAGGAATGTTTGCCGGGTCCATTCAAAGCTATCTCTTCGAAAAACCCAGTTTACTGGTACTGGAAGCCATGGAAGAAATAGAAGGACTTGAAATAAGCAAAGAAGATCTGGAATCGATCATTGAGCAATCTCCGGATTTATCTTTCATTATCATGACCTACACACAGCTTCGACTTAGCCATCTGCTGCAATTCTTCTCTTCTTTTGTCCTGGATAGTCCCAAAGAACGTTATGAGAAATTCATTGCCCATGAACCGGACCTTTTCAATCGTGTTCCTCAGCACATCGTTGCCTCCTTTCTGGGGATAACGCCGGTTTCCTTGAGCAGAATCAGGAAACGTTTGATGGATAGGAGATGATTTCACCATTTACCGTTTTTAGTTTTTGGTAAACCCTCTTCTGGACAAAACGAAGAATCAAAACCTTAGGCTATTCTCGATCGAAAGAGAGAGCTACCAATCATACACTCAATTTAATTGAATTAAGAGCCGAATTCCGTTCTTATCTTTTGTTAACGTTTTTCAGTACCTCGCCCCGCTAGTTTAGCTCCGTGATCAAAAAGTAAAAATCATGAGCGCAATTACGACATTTACATTTATTACAGCAGGACTTATGGCACAATCACAAAATCTGAAAAGTTTGGAAAAATCGATCATCATCAATGCAAGCGCGGAAAAGGTATGGAAGGTATTGACGGACTTTGAAAATTGGGAAAACTGGAATTCGTTCATCATTAAGAGTGAAGGAATCGCCAAAGAGGGAACCAAGCTCAAAAACACTTTTGATAACGATGGCAAAGAGATGATTTTTAAGCCTAAAATATTGAAAGCGGAACCTAATAAGGAGTTAGTATGGATAGGCAGGTTATTTATGCCAGGCATTTTCGATGGAACACATGGTTTTCGAATCGAGGAAATTGGTCCCGATCAGGTGAGGTTTACGAACTACGAAACTTTCAAAGGAATATTCAGTGGTATGATCATGAAGAAGATCCATGCCCATACGACATCAGGTTTTGAGCAAATGAATCAGGAATTGAAGGCGCAAGCCGAACGGTCATGATTTGTTATTGATTTCTTACTTGAGGACTCTTTCTCCGTCGGTCTATTCAGACAATTATATCTTTTTTATGGCCAGTTTCCTTTGGTATTATTCTAAATTTAATGTCAGGAATTATCAGGCATTAAAGTGCCAGTCTCATGAAAATTTGCCTGCTTGGAGCGACGGGAAGAACAGGTAAGCTTGTACTACGGCAGGCGCTGAAAAGTGGTCATCAAGTTACCTGTCTCGCAAGAAGTGTTAATCGTATTGAATCACGGGATGGTCTTTCAGTGATCGAAGGAGACACGAGGAATGAGCAAGACCTTCAACAAGCATTAATAGGATGTCAGGGAGTGATCAGTGTATTGAATGTTTCGCGTCGTTCTGACTTTCCATGGTCTTCATTAAGGACTCCACAGACTTTTTTATCAGATACGATTAAGCAACTATTGCCTTTGGTTGAGGCCAATGGTATAGAAAGATTGGTGGTGTGTTCCGCCTGGGGAGTGGCCGAAACGGCCAAAGATATTCCGGGGTGGTTTAGCTGGTTCATTAAAAACAGCAACATTGGTAAGGCTTATGAGGATCATGAAAGACAAGAAAAATTGCTTGAAGCGTCGAGAGTACCATGGACCATTATTCAGCCAGTCGGCTTAACCAATTCCAGCAGGTCCGAGCGCGTACGTGAGTCTTTTCAAAATACACCAAAACCTAGTTTGACGATCAGTCGCCAAAGTGTCGCCCGGTACATGGTGACAGCACTGGAAAAGCCACATCTGATCCGTAAAAAGGTTGTCATTTCTAAAGACTAAAAGAAGCTATTCTTTCACATCTCAAAATGATTAATTTGCGGCTTCAAAATTGAAAAATCCTATGGAGTCCGTTGATCAGGCGTATCAGGAGATATATGGAGTTAGCCCGAAGTTAACCGTCCGTGCACCCGGTAGAATTAACCTTATTGGAGAGCACACGGACTATAATGGTGGGTTTGTTTTTCCAGCAGCCGTGGGGCATGAAATCCAATTTGCTATTGGTAAATCCGGATCTAAAGAACAGTGCAGTCTGTATGCCCTTGACCTCAAAGCACGTTTTGATTTCAATCTTTCAGGAATGGCACCATTACCACCTAATTCCTGGGAAAACTACCTGGTTGGCGTGGTGTCCGAAATTCAGGCCACCGGAAGAACAGTTCAGGGCTTTAATCTGGTTTTTACAGGAAATATACCGCGTGGGGCCGGTATGTCTTCCTCTGCGGCTGTGGAGTGTGGGACTTGTTTTGGATTGAGCGAGCTCTTTGAGCTAAATATCCCTAAAGTGGAAATGGCTCAAATCGCTCAGTTGGCGGAACATCACTATGCCGGTGTGATGTGTGGGATCATGGACCAATTTTCCAGTGTGTTGGGGAAAGCGGATCATGCTTTTAGGCTAGATTGTGAATCTCTGGATTATGACTACTTTCCACTTAAGCTTCAGGATTATTCATTAGTCCTTTGTAATTCTAATGTAACGCACAATCTGGCCGATTCGGGATATAATGAACGGCGACAGCAATGTGAAGAAGGGGTCAACATTTTGCAGCAACACATACCTGGATTGACTTCTTTGCGTCATGCCAATCTTGAACAACTGCATACACTGCAAAGTGAATTTTCCGAGATCGTTTTTCGACGATGCAAATATGTCCTGGAAGAAAATGCAAGGGTAAATGCCTTTGCAAAAGCCCTGGAGCGAGGAGATATTCGTCATGCGGGTGCATTAATGAAACAATCACAACGAGGCATGCAATTTGAATATGAGATCACCTGCCCGGAGATTGATTTTATGGCCGAGTTTGCCAATGCCAGGCCTGAAACCATTGGTGCGAGGATGACTGGAGGAGGATTTGGTGGTTGCACCATCAATTTGGTTGAAAAGGGGACCGAGGAGAAATTTATTACCGATCTCAATCAAGCTTATCGGGACAAATTTGACCAATCCATTACACCCATACCCATAAACATCTCAGAAGGAGTTTCCAGGCTTTCTTGAAATCATCTCGTTGGTCTTGCCAAACCCGCGGATACATTTGATTAAGGTTTGCCTGTTTTTGGCAAATTTCTTAAATGGTTGATTTTTCAGCGATCATAGAATTTGTGACCCAACCTACGAGGGAGCTCACTTTATTACCTTTTTCCGTGATGAAGATGTCTGAGCAGATTATATCATCGGTAGAGAGATTTTCCATCAGAGATTTGACAACAGTCAACGAATCACTGGACTTGACAGTTCCAAATCCCATTTTAATCATCGAACCGTATTTACTTTTTATCAAATCTTCCAGCGTAAGGTTTTGGACATTGTTTCCGCTTCTGGCAATTTCCGCCAGATACTTGTCTACCATACTTCTGTGAATGACCAAAGTCGGATGACCTTCAGCATTGAGGACCGGTAGCCGATTGCCCTTATTAAAATACTGTGTAAGCAGATCTTCTACTTTGTAATCCTTAAATCCCTTTCCGTTTTCAACTCTCAAGTGCGTAATTTCCGGTAGCTGCAACATGGCCTCCCCAGCCGTTATGGTATTCAACTTGTCTGCACTGGTAACACGATCAATGAGATCTTGTGTGCTTTTACTGGCTGCGTCGAAGTTGTCTTTGGAATAATAGAACGCAAGAATGGTACCTACCCAGGTACCAATCAATCCAATCAGCGCCGTGAATATGGTATCAGGTTCGACCTTATCCTGATATAGCATAATCAGTGAAATGATCAGCAGAATGATCAAAGAAGGCGTTATGATGTAAAGTGCCAGCTGAAACCTTCGTTTCGCCTGTAACTTTTCATTTTCTTGATTGTTATCCATGGTTCACGTCAATTGGAATTAATAAGATCAATTCCTTAATATAGAAAGATTCTCGATTTGTTTGGATTGAATGTTCATTTTTAAGCCTTCCTAAATCGCTGTAGGCTCCACCAACTTCCTATTCCCGCAATCAAAACCACAAATCCGGTAGATAGGAAATAGTCCATCCCGATGCCATCCACCAGACCTGCTTTGGAAAACGTAAGGTACAGGATCACGATGGCCGCAATCAACCATATGGAGGCAGTGTGGGCATACTTCCATGGCGTCATGTCCACTTCCTCATTTTTAGTTAATTCCCAGGTTTTTTGATTGGGTTTCCAATAACCAATAAGAAGCATTAAGCTGAATTCAGCTGCGAACAGAATAGCGTAAATATGTACAAAATGGATGTCTACCTCGAAATAAAAACGGAGCAGCGCGTAGGCAACTACATGGAAAGAGATTGAGACTTTCGCGGCTAAAGCCGGGACACGTTTAAAAAACAGACCTACTAACACCACGGTGATGATCGGAATGTTGTAGAAACCCGTAAAAATGCGAATGATTTGCCACAGTCCTTCTGGTGCATATTGCAACAACGGGCTTACCACGAAGGAAAGTAAGGCAATCACTACGCTAGCCACCTTCGCAACTTTGATCACTTGTGATTCAGATAATCTGTCAGGTCGCAGCGGTTCATATACATCAAGCACAAACATAGTTGCGGCACTGTTCAATAATGAATTGAAAGAACTGAAAACGGCGCCTAATAGTACTGCCAAAAAGAAACCGGCCATAAAAGTGGGTAGCAGGTCTTTGACTAGTGTGGGGTAGGCCAGGTCGATGGTAGCTAACCCTGGCCCATACAGGTGATAGGCGATGGTACCAGGGATCATCATCATAAAAGGTACCAGTACTTTGTAGTATCCCGATAAAATTACTCCTTTCTGCCCTTCCTTAAGACTTGCTGCGCCCAGTGTTCTTTGGATCACATATTGATTGGTGCCCCAGTAGAACAGGTTAGCGAAGATCATCCCGGTAAATATGGTGCCGAAGGGTAACGGATCTGTAGAAGAACCGATGGCATTTAGTTTTTCTGTCTGAGTGGTCGTCAATGTCTCCAGACCCGAGAAAAAATTACCATCCCCGAGAGCTATCATTCCTAAAACGGGAATTAATAATCCAATGATCAGTAGACCTATACCATTGATGGTGTCTGAGACGGCAACGGCCTTTAGGCCACCAAAAATTGCGTATAAAGCGCCAATAACTCCTATGATTAATATGGTGATTACCAAACCTGAGGAATAGCTTACTCCTAACAATTCGGGAACATCAAACAGTCTAAGAACGGCTATTGAGCCTGAATAAAGTACAGATGGAATGGTGATCAATCCGTAACCCAGCATGAATAAGATCACCGATAGCCGCCTAACACCGTCATCAAAGCGGGTGTTTAGAAATTCCGGTAACGTAGTGAAAGCTCCTTTCAGGTATTTTGGAAGGAAGATCAGGGCCATGATCACAATCGCTAATCCGGCGGTCACCTCCCATGCCATGCTGCTGAGGTTGCTTCCATAGGCAGAGCCATTAAGCCCAACCAGTTGCTCGGCGGATAGGTTGGTTAATAGCAGGGATCCAGCAATAAAAACTCCTGATAAACTTCTTCCAGCCAGAAAATAACCTTCACGAGAGTTGGCTTGTCCCTTCGTTTTCAGATAAGAGACATAAGCGACCAGTCCCATGAAAATAGCACAACTGATGAGTGTGATCGTCAGATCAATTGCATTCATAGCCGGTAATTGTGGTTGTAGGTTATTTCAGGTATCATTCAACCAACCAAAATAACTTATTTTTAGCCGCGAGCCATAAACGATCATGTGTACATGAATAACAGAAGATCTTTTCTCCGCAAATCCGCCCTGGGTGGTCTGTCCTTGGGATTGGGCTTAGAGGTGGTTTTTGCTGATCACCTGCCGTCAGGTATGCCACTTCTGGGCATACAGGATCCGTATGAATTGTTTTCCAAACATGCTGACATGGTCTTATTGAATGACCGGCCCTGGAACATGGAAGCGCAGGCTCATTTGCTCAACGATCCGGTTACTCCAGCTGATCGGATGTTTATCCGCAATAATGGAAAGATCCCGGATGAGATTGATGTGTCGAAATGGACGCTTACAATTGAAGGAGAATCGGCTAAAACTTCTAAGACCTATACGTTGCGGGAGTTGAAGTCGGGTTTCCAGCATTATACCTACCAACTCACGCTGGAGTGTGGAGGCAACGGCCGAAGCGAATTCAATCCTCCGGCCAAGGGCAATCAGTGGACCATTGGGGCTGTGGCTTGCGCCAGATGGACCGGCATTCGTTTACGGGATCTATTGCAGGATGTAGGAGTCAAAGACGATGCTGTTTACATTGGATATTATGGCAAAGACACCCATTTGAGCGGTGATGCCAGCAAAGATCCGATTTCAAGAGGTGTTCCGATCACTAAAGCCATGATGGATGAAACCCTTGTCGCTTTTGCCATGAATGGGGAAGATATTCCATTGGCTCATGGTTATCCTTTGCGTCTGGTGGCTGGAGGCTGGCCTGCCTCAGCTTCTGGTAAGTGGCTACACAAATTGGTTGTGCGAAATCAGGTGCACGACGGGGCGAAAATGGAGGGATCTTCATACCGGGTACCGTGCGAACCCGTGGCACCCGGAACAAAAGTATCAGATGAAAATATGTGTATCATTGAATCTATGCCTGTGAAGTCTTTGATCACTTATCCAAGAACCGGGGCTATCCTGAAGTCCAGACAATCACTTTCGGTCAACGGACAAGCCTGGGCAGGTGAATTAGCCGTTGATAAAGTGGAATACTCCATCGATTTCGGAGCCACCTGGGAATCATGCAACTTGTCAAAGCCCGTCAATCGGCTGGCCTGGCAGCAGTGGCACGCGGAAATCGACTTTCCTAAAAAGGGATATTACGAAGTTTGGGCAAGAGCAACGGATACCAATGGAACCGCTCAGCCTGTCGTATTACCTGGATGGAACCCAAAAGGATATTTGAATAACGCTTGTCACCGAATTGCAATCCAGGTTGGTTAAGCTATGAAGGAGCCCATCGATTTACTAGCCAGGTTGTTTAATATGATCATCGCGCTAACACTGTTGGTCGCGTTTCTGTTGGTGACCGTCCTCTTTGTGAATAAAAATCCCATATGGTTGGACTCTTTAAGCAAAGCACCGGCGAAACAGTCTGTTAATCAGGCCGCAAAGTTGGAAATAGTGGATGGTATCCATGAACCTACGGGACTACTGGATGGACCTGGGATGGACCTGGTCATCCGCCATTGTACCGGTTGTCATTCGGCGAAACTGATCACACAAAACAGAGCCACAGCCCGAGGCTGGGAAGGTACCATCCATTGGATGCAGGAAACTCAGGGTTTATGGGATCTTGGAGAAAATGAAGATGAGATCATTAATTATTTGGCCACATTCTATGCTCCTGAGGATGTTGGACGGAGAAAGAACCTGGAAGTTACTGAGTGGTACGAGTTAAACTAATTGAGTAGATTTAGCAACTAAATCAAACATCGTGAAACAACTAGCGGGGACCTGCCTTATGCTTTTGATGGGCTTAATTTGTCAAGCGCAGAATGATTTTCGAGCAGGGTATATCATCAATCTTAAAGGCGAAAAGGAATTAGGAGACATTCATTATCGCGGTAATAAAAACAATTACAAAACCTGCGTTTTTAAGAAGAACGGAGTGGAATTTGAGTTGGATCATACGCAGATTAAAGCATTCGGAATTAATGGAAATAAACGATATTCCTCAGGAATTGCGGAAGATTCTTTTGTTGAGGTACTTGTTGAAGGAGAAGCAATGAGCTTATACAGAGGCCCCGGATCGTATTACCTTTTAAAGGATACCGCGATTATCCATTTGACCGTTGGAGCGCACCGTACGAAGGAGGTGGAGGGGCTGTACATACCTTTGAGAACCAGTGATACCCGTTGGAAAGGTGTTTTGGTGTCCCAAATGCAAGATTGTCTGTCTTTTGAAGATCAGGAAATTGAGAACTTACGATTTTCAGAGAAGGTATTAACAAAGCAAGTGCTTCGATATAATGCTTGCAGGAATACTGCTTCTACTGAAATCAAAGAAGCGGTTTCTGCGTTACAACTTCATGCAGAGCTGATGTCAGGTCTAAGTATTTCAGCCATTAATGCAGCAGAGGTGTCGTTTTTTGATAACGATTGGGCGGGTGAGAGAAATGCCAGCAGCCTTTTCTTAGGAGTAAATTTGATTTTCGTTCCAAGTAAAAAGAATGACCATTTAGCGTTTGTGACAGGGTTCACTTTTAATCGCTCTACTTACTTACGTAGTAACCTCGTCGATCAACCCGATATAATCATTTCGTCCCTGACCGTTCCAATAGCCGCCAGATTCTCAGAAGATATAGGGGAATTGGACATTTTTGTGCAAACAGGTACGCACGTTGAATTTCATAGGGATACTTCCCTTAAAAACTATGTTTCTGCCACTCCATTGTTGTTTGGGGTGCATTTAATGACTGGCTTTTCTAAAGCGTTCAATGGTAAACACGTGGGTTTTGTATTTGGCGCTTCCACTACGCCTTTAGATGCCATGGTCATCAGGGAAGTGAAAATTGCCCGGTTTTATCTGGGACTTAATTTTCGCCTCAATTTGCTTCCATCTACTCAGGAAAACTGATTAGAAAATCAAGGACAAATTCCATTTTAGGAGTCCTGTGTATATTCTGCTAGAAAATGTTCAAGATTACGGGCCGAGCAAGAGCCATCAGCTTGAAATTTCCATTCATCGTTCAGCTTTAGAATTTTCCCAAGGGTAACACAACTGGCACTGGGACATTCTGTATCCAGGCGATAACGTAATAACTCCTTTCGGTTTTTTACATCTTCCACCGCAACAAAGGCATGCTTAAGTAAGCCAAATACCTGGTCTCGACGGCTTGCTTCATCTATGAATACAACAAATACGAGTTCTTTTACTGACTCATCCAATGAAAGTAAGTCCACATAAATGATTTCATCAGCGTCATCTCCTTTGCCATCGTTATTATCTCCGCTGTGTTCTACGGCTTGGTCCGGAGAAATCAGATTGTTGTAAAAAATCAAATGTTCCTTTGAAAGTAGTTTACCGTTGGCACCCAATAAAAAGCAGGTGAGGTCAAGGTCAAACCGGTTTCTGGGTGAAAAATCCCAGCCTACAGCAATCATCAATTGACTGAGGAATTCATGACGTTTACGTAAATCTATTTGCCATAAATCATCTTGAATAGTGGTGTGCGAGCAGTTGTTTAACATGTTAGATCCAGCATTAAATCATCAAAGGTCGATAGCTGGAGTTGAGTGTTGCCTGAACAGGTTGATTTGGATTATTCAATCTCAGAAAGTTTTACGGATATGAACAAAATAAGTCGACGATATGCTGCTGGCATTCGATAAATTGCAGATAATGAACGTTAAAGGGAAGCATTACCGGACCATTTGGTTGAAAGAAGGTCAATCCGAAATTGTACAGATCATTGATCAACGGTCACTACCACACCATTTCGTGATAGAAGACATTGCTACGGTACCACAAATGTGTTCGGCCATCAGGGACATGCATGTACGGGGTGCCGGACTTATTGGTGCTGCTGCCGGTTATGGGATGTACCTTGCTGTTCTCCAGGCTGCCAATACCAATAACTTCGATGAATCTTTGCATCGGTTTGCCGATGAACTGAAAGCTACTCGTCCTACAGCTATTAACTTGGAATGGGCTGTTCAAAGGCAATTGGAGGCCATATCAGTTGCGGTTGACCTGAATGCCAAAAGGAATACGGCGTTGAATTTGGCCCATAAGATCGCGGATGAAGATGCGGCTTACTGTAAACGAATAGGTGAACATGGATTGTCCCTGATTAAGCGAATGGCAGAGAAAAAGCATGGGACGATCAATGTCATGACGCATTGTAATGCAGGATGGCTTGCGTTTGTAGATCATGGGAGTGCTACGGCGCCAATTTATGAGGCACATGATCAAGGTTTTGATATTCATGTTTGGGTTGATGAAACGCGTCCCCGAAATCAAGGCGCACGACTTACAGCCTGGGAATTAGGACAACATGGTATACCCCACACGGTCATAGCGGATAATACCGGAGGTCACTTAATGCAACATGAGATGGTTGATCTGGTGATCACGGGAACAGATCGAACTACCCGTACAGGCGATGTGGCCAATAAGATTGGGACCTATTTGAAAGCATTGGCAGCCAGGGATAATGATATTCCTTTTTATGTGGCATTACCTTCCTCTTCATTTGACTGGAACATTCGAAATGGCGTTCGGGAAATACCTATAGAAGAGCGGGATGCTTCTGAAGTCAAATCCATAGAGGGTTTACATGATGGAGAGATCAAAGAAGTACTTTTGACACCTCCCGAGAGTCCTGTCGCGAATTATGGTTTCGATGTAACTCCTGCTAGACTTATCACTGGGCTCATCACAGAACGAGGCATCTGCGAAGCTAATGAAGAGGCGATTCTCCAATTATTTCCTGAGAAGAAATAGGTTTACGATTCTTCTACAGTTTTTGGATCTTCATCTTTATCCTCATGTTTCTTCTTTTTGGAATCCTCTTCGGTTGTGCTTTCAATTGAAGGACTGAATTCATCGAGCCAACCTTTCAGGATACATTCCATTGTTTCGAAATCGGGAACTCCCGGATTAGCCCTCAATGTTTTTAAGGCATGCAAAGCACTGAAGTAGCTGTTCACTTTGATGTCTGTTGCACCTAGAGTTAAGTGACCCTTTAGCTTACTGTCACTGCCCGGATACACATGCACATGGATCGCGGCTTTGGGAGAAGGGACGAATTCCGGAGCTTTTTGCCTGGATACTTTATCTGGGTGATCCAATTGCAATACTTCCCTTTGAATGAGGAAATCCTCGGCTTTTCTTTGCAGGAGTTCTAGTCTTTGGACACGATTACTTTGATTGACTCGTTCTTCCATTTGAAGCAATTGCATGGTGCTTGGACCTGCCATACTTTTTCTGTTGCGGGATTCAATACCTGGCAACATGCTAATGGGCAAGCGGCTCTTTTTATATGAATGATGAGTCTTCATTTCCTCACCTAATTTACGGATTTATTGAAGTCCTGACCAGATTTTTATTAGTAGGGATTCCTACCATTTAAAGCAGTATTCCTACAGGTTTATCCAATTGAGTGCTCAGACCTGTCATGAATTGTTTAATTTCAGAGCCGTAATCGTAATTGGTTCATGCGACTCTTTTTTTTCTTAGTGCTCAGTGCTACGCTTTTGGCGTGCGGATCTCAGAATCCAGAGGATATACAAAAGTCTTTACCCCGGGTAGCCATAGCGGGCCTGGCCATCGAATCCAGCACTTTTTCTCCTGCAAAAACATATGAAGATGCTTTTCATGCGAGGATCGCAGATGAAGTCTTCAATTATTATCCTTTTCTCGATAAAGATTCCACCAACAGATCAAGAGCACAATGGTTTCCTGCACTTCGAGGACACGCTTTGCCTGGCGGAATCGTAACCAGAGAAACATATGAGACTCTGATGGGCAAAATGCTGGCCATACTACAGGAGAATCTGCCTTATGATGGTTTGTTTTTTGACATCCATGGAGCCATGAGTGTTGAGGGCCTTGATGATCCCGAAGGGGATATGATATCCAGGGTTCGACAGGTAGTGGGACCAAATACGTTGATCTCTACTTCCATGGACCTCCATGGTAATGTTTCTCAGAAACTGGCGAGGCAATCGGACCTGATCACTTGTTATCGGATGGCTCCCCATGAAGATGCGATTGATTCCAAGAAAAGAGCGGTGAATAACTTGCTGGATAGATTGGAGAATGGTAAGGGAAGACCTAAATTCAAAGCATGGGTTAGGGTACCAATCCTGTTGCCCGGAGAGAAAACAAGTACCCGTATAGATCCGGGAAAGAGCCTTTATGCCAAGGTGGATCCACTCACACGACGAGAAGGCGTCATAGATGCGGCGGTTTGGGTTGGTTATGCCTGGGCTGATGAACCACGGAACCATGCTGTGGTGATGGCTGTCGGAGACGATGAACAATCCGTTAAGGAAAGTGCGGAAGCGTTGGCGAAAGCATTTTGGGAAGCTCGAGAAAAATTTGAATTTGTGGCTCCTACAGCAACCCTTGATGCAAGCCTGGACATGGCCATTGCGAGTGATAAAATACCTTATTTGATCAGCGATATGGGAGATAATCCTACCGCTGGTGGAGCAGGAGATGTTACCTGGACCTTAGCACAACTATTAGAGAGACCGGAATTCTTCGAGGCAAACGGACCATCCGTCATCTATGCCTCCATACCCGGACCCAAATTGGTAGAAAAGGCTGTGGCAGTAGGAGTTGGTGGTGAGGTGGATGAATTTGTAGGAGCAGAGATTGATGATCGATTTGCACCGCCTGTGAGATTAAAAGGAATAGTGAAAGCGATAGAGCCCGGAGACATTCACGCGGAAACGGAAGTGGTAGTTCAGGTGGGTAGTATCAATGTCATTGTCACCAAAAAGCGGAAGCCTTATCACAAAGTGAAAGACTTTACCAGATTGATGCTGAATCCGATAGAGACGGACATTCTCATTGTGAAGATTGGCTATCTCGTCCCTGAACTCTACGACATTCGCGCAGATTGGGTCATGGCATTGACGCCAGGAGGCGTGGATCAGGATCTGAAAAGGCTGGACTACAAACGGATCAATCGACCTATCTATCCATTGGATCCTGATATGGAAGACCCTGATTTGAGCGCCAGACTGATTCCTTTGTCCAATGAATAGACAAGGTATTCCTGTCGATACAAGAGCCCTCTTTAAGCCCCTGGACCATTTATTGATCGAATGCCTTCGACAACTTGATGCATCGGACTGGAACCGTCAAACGATTGCCAAACACTGGAAGGTAAAAGATGTAGCCTCGCATTTGTTGGATGGAAACCTGAGGACATTATCTATGCAGCGAGATCGGTACTTTGGTGAGCAACCTCCGAAAATCGATGGTTATGTGGATCTGGTTAATTGGCTTAATCAACTCAATGCGGATTGGGTGAAGGCCACTAAAAGGCTGAGTCCGGATGTATTGGTGTTGTTACTGGAATTGACCGGAGATCGGGTTTCTGACTACTACGGTTCTCTTGATCCATGGCAAGAAGCTGTTTTTTCGGTGGATTGGGCAGGGGAGTCTACCAGTTATAATTGGATGCATGTGGCCAGGGAATACACTGAGAAGTGGCATCATCAACAGCAAATACGGGATACCCTGGGCGATCTAACCATTTTGAATCAACAGTATTTTCGGCCGGTGATGGATACGTTTATATTGGCGCTACCGCATATTTTTCGAGAAGTAAACGCGGAAGAAGGTACTGCTGTTAAAGTATCAATCACGACCGAAGCAGGGGGAACCTGGTGGATATGTAAGACCGACGGGAAATGGAAATTGGTGGAAAAAGCGGATAATGAAGTAGCCGCTGTAACCATTCCTCTGGACCTTTCCTGGAAGCTCTTCACCAAAAGCCTGAGGCCAAATCAAATCAAGGATCAGGTAACCACTCAGGGGGACAAGAGACTTGCCGAAAAAGTGCTGGGAATGGTTTCTGTGATGGCTTAAACTTGCTTTTAAGTCTTATTTATTTACTTTTACCTAACGTTTTCTTTCTGACCTAGCCGTTTTGAGCTAATCCTTAAAAGTCAAAAGAAAATGGCCAGTAAAAACAAAAAAATATCTTCAGAAGATTTAATTGAGCTTCTTACGGATGCTCCTGGAGACGGATATTTCGTGTTGGTTACCTCACGGTGGGTGCGTTTCAGCGACGATGCTCAAGAATTCTGGGATCAGGTAAATGGCAATGATCCCTTCTTTCGAGCACTACCCAGGAGTATTTCTAATCGCATCAAAGGCTTAGCCATATTTCATTTCGGCTGGAGTGCGTATAACCGCCGAAAGGATGAGTTAATTGAGAAACTTATAGATCGAGCCCCAAGCGAAGCTGATCGCTTAAAGTGTTTCTTACTAATGATGGATTTCGCTGCCACAAATGAAAACCTGGGTAGTGAACGGCGGCGGTCCGAAATATCTCTTCAAGCCATCAAACTATTGATGAAAGAGTTGAAAGAGCATTTCAAAGATTGCACTTCCAATCCTGTTTCCATTGATGAGTATACTATTCTTAAGGAATTGCTGGGTATTCAGACTGAAATCCTCCTACTTGAAGAATTCCAGGATCATTTCATTTGGTCCGGATTTTATTTAGTGACCGACAAACCAGGATATAAACTAGTTCATGTTTCCACAATACTGGAAACACAAAATGACTGGAAGACACAAAGGTTGAAACAGGCGGTCCGAAATGATTTTTTGGACAGAAAGTCTCAGGAAAACATTTCCATGGAACCTCATTTTAGGAAACATGACAAAGAATGGAAAACGAATGAGGGCTTTGTTTCCATTTTTATCTCAAAAGGGACAACTGTAACTGCACAACCTTCAGGGACCACTTTCATGGAAGTGGATGAGGAACATTTTGACGATAATGATACCCTACTTAGAAGTATCATTTCTAAACAATTGATTCAGCATTTTTATAGTAATTATCGGCAGGTACTGGGGCGGATATATTTTCCATATGACGAAATTGCTATTCACGAGTACACCCTGAAAACGAGTAATGGTTCCGAAATATCGTTATTTGAATTATTGTGTGGCATAGCTTGCATTGTGGCCAAAGCCAGGATACTCAGTTACCTACATGGGTTTTGTGATGAGAAAAACCTAACTACCCTGATTACAGCTTTAACAAATGAGATAAAAAAGCAACAACCTTCTATTGAGAATAATGAATTGCTAAGACGCATTGAGTACAGTATCGCTCGGGATTTCGAGCAGTTACAAAAAGAATCTATGCCGACGGACTATGAGCCTATCGAAAAAGGTAACCTGCTCGGTTGGCTAAGAGAAGTAGAGGAACTAAAGGAGAAAACAGATGAGCAATTGCTGGGAATCTTGGACATTCTGTCTGACGTAAATTCAAGTGTTCCTTTTAACCTGTTGTACGAAATAAATGATCAGTATTTTTTTGATTTTAGATCAGGATACATACCGGATACCTCCAGGATGTTGTACGATTTCTACGCATCAGACAGACTTTTTAGTAACTCCCAGGATTTCGAAAGTCAGAAGGAAGTCGGAGAACGGCAAAACCAACGTGAGCAGAAATTCACGAAATCGATAAGCAAGGTGCTGGGAATGATTACACCACATACCTTGGCTGGTTTTGAGTATAAGTTAGGGGCTGGTAAACACGAGATAGATGCTATTGCTTACTTTCCGGAAGAGAATGCCGTTCTGGTTATTGAAGCTAAGCTGTGCAACGTCACTCCGAGGAGAGAGCGCAAGAAATGGGAGTGGGTGAACAATCACATCAAAGAAAAGGCCTGTAAACAAATTCGAAAAGACCTAACTTTTTTAAAAACCAGGGCAGGTCAGGAGAAGTTGCAGGAAAAACTCAAGATTGAGGTCGATAGCCCAACCTATTATAAGCTGATTGTCACAGATAATTTTTTGGCAGATCACAAATGGTTTAAACTTTCGGAAGAGGAGCAGGTACTATGCGTCAGTTTCTTCGAGTTAGAATGCCTTATCAAAAATGAAACAGTTGATGAAAATCAGGAACCCTGGGAAATGCCGGGACATTCGACTTTCAAGCCGATTAAGACCCTAATGCAATTGCTTGAGGATAATGTGTTTTGGAGGTTTGTGAATGATCGCTCAAATGAAATTCAGTTGAAGTCATTGACGATGATCGACGAAAGTCATCGGATTGCTATGGAGTCGTAATACATGGTGAAAACCCTCTGAAAAAGGTTGTCGAGGTTAGCTCACAAACTTCCTCAATTCCGATATTGATGGGTTCTTAAGGTGATCTCCGCCTTTCGTTACGGTAGGGAACTTTACTTTTCCATCGTAAATGTCCATCAATTCTTGTTTGGCTTGTTCATCGGTTTCGGCATTGAGATATTCAAAATCAACCCATTCGGACTGGAGGAAGTTTTTGATCAGCGCGGTTTTTGGACACCAGTCGGCGCCGTATACTTTTATGTTGTCGGAACCCATTTTTTTCTCAATTTATCGATGTATCTGGCCAAATTTTCGAGGTTATTCAGTACGAAAGGTGTAATGGCCATGGTTATGATGGAAACGGCGAGAAAGATCTGATAGTTCACTTCGGAAATCAGTTGATAGTCCAGGCCATAGCGCGCAAGCAAAAAGGAGAACTCTCCAATTTGAGCGAGTGCAAGTCCCACCATCAGGGAGGTCTTAAGCCCAACCTTGAGAGTAGTACCCGCCAGGAATCCTGCCACAATTTTCACCACGATGATAAAAGTAAACCAGAACAAAATTTTCGGGAACTGTTCGATGAAGACCATATAGTCCAGCAGCATACCCATGGAGATAAAAAAGAAACTGATAAATACATATCGGAACGGGAGGAAACAGGAAATGGCCAGTCGATTGTAATCCGTTTCCGCAATGATCAATCCCGCGATAAATGCCCCCAGTGCCAATGATAGTCCCATCCATGATGTGAGCAACGCCACGCCAACAACGATAGCAATGGAAGTGATCAAAAATATTTCCTGGCTTTGGATTTTCATTACCTGGTATAGCAGTTTGGGAATGATGTATTTGGCCAATAACCAACCGATGAACGCTATCCCTCCAAGTTTGAGCAATAACAGGGCGATTTCCAGAAGTGGGTTGTCACCCTCGCCGGCCAGTAAAGGGGTAAACAACATGAGTGGAACAATCACAATATCCTGAAAGAGTAAGATGGCCAGGACAACCTTGCCGTGAGGTGTGTTTAGTTTTACTCGATCCTGTAAGATTTTGATCACAATCGCCGTACTGCTAAGTGTGGTTACAAACCCCCAGAAGATACTTTCCTGAACTTGCCTGCCCATCAACATGATCAGCCCCGCTGTGATGATGATCGTGAAGATCACCTGCATAAATCCTCCTAGCAGAACGTATCGCTGGATTTTCCGCAGATTTCCAAAAGAGAATTCCAACCCCACAGTAAATAATAATAGGATTACGCCAATTTCAGCATAAGCCTCTACCTCATGTGCATCGTTGAGTAGTGACGTGGTATTGGGGCTTAAGATGATCCCCGTGATCAAATAACCTACGAGGTGCGGAATCTTGAAGAAATTGCAGATGATGATCACCAGAAGCGTAAGCCCGAATAGTACGAATATGTTAAACAGGATATGGAGTTCCATGGATGATTAAGTGCGATTTTCAGGAAGAACAGTTCTTACATTATAGATAATCAAAGAATAGCCAAAATGTTTAGGTACGCAAATTAAGATTTGACAACATGGGATTGGTTTCTGAATTTGTCAGAACCCCCTGCCCATTTTATCTTGTGATGAAAGAATAGTTGTATGCTCGTCACTAAAGGAATTGGATTAGGTAAGTTGCTGAGATGGACCAGACATCATATCATTTGGTTGACGTTGATGATGGGATCCATTTCCACATTATATCACCTTGGCTACATCACTTTTGCCATTCCATGGTTACCCATGTCTGTTATAGGTACGGCGGTGGCCTTTTACGTGGGATTTAAAAACAATCAGGCATATGACCGGATGTGGGAAGCGCGTAAAGTGTGGGGAGGTATTGTCAATGATAGCCGGGCCTGGGGTATGATGGTTGATGGTTATGTCTCCAATTTGTTTGCTCAGGAACAATGGAGTACACAAGAGCTCCGGAAGATCAAACAACGCCTGATCTACCGGCACATCGGTTGGCTATACGCACACCGGAGCCAATTGCTGATCCCGACAGAGTGGGAGCACATTAGTCAGGGTGGGTTTTTGGGGAGATATGTAGAAGGACGTCAGAAAAAGTATGGTATCGGTTTGTATGGGGATGAAATTACGCAGACTGAATTGAAATTGTTCCTTCCGGAAAATGAACATGACCGACTGATCAATCATGCCAATACGGCCACTCAGATCATCAATGAACAATCTCGAGACCTGCAGGCCTTGCGGGAGAAAGGTTTGATCGATGACTTTCGTCATATGGAAATGGGAAATGTGCTCAGAAGCTTCTATGGATATCAGGGTAAAAATGAGCGGATCAAGAAATTTCCCTTACCTCGACAATATGCGAACATGAGCCGGTATTTTGTCGCTATTTTCATCATTCTTTTCCCTTTTAGCATGATACCGGAGCTCTTGAAAATGGGCGATTGGGGATGGCTTTCTATTCCTATCTCTGTGTTGATTGGCTGGGTTTATGTAATGATGGAGGTTGTCGGAGATTATACTGAAAATCCCTTCATGGGTATGGCCAATGACATTCCAATGATGTCACTCTGTCGTACCATCGAGATCGACCTGCGAGAAATGCTGGGAGAGACAGCATTACCTCCGGCCATTAAGGCTAAGGGAGGAGTGTTATTGTGATAGATGGTTTTCTTTGATTGTTAATATGATATGCACGAATTGAATCCCACTGTCGATTTAATTGACTTTCCCAACAGAACAATGAAAGCAAGAATTGATAAGCTGAGTAGCGGATATCGAGAGGGAAGACGTCATTATGCGCATTGAAGATTTTCGTGACAATCCTGACCCTTGAAATACCTGGCACAATCCTTGAATTTCTCAAAGAAACCAGTAGTGCAAAATCTGAAGATTGCATTGATCATACCAGTCTTCGCGAATTGCCAGGTAGGTGAGAATTCAAAATGTAACTGCTTCAACCCTGGTGTTGAAGTGAGGTATTGTACGAAAGGCTTATCAGTTAATTGCCGGTCGTTCCATTATTGTAAGGATTGGCATTGGGACCAGGGGATAAGGTTGTAGAATCCCTGGTGGTTGTAGGGTTTTGTGTTGCAGCTCCCCAGGTCGGGTTAGGCAGGTCCCAGCCCTTGGTCACTAGTTCAATACGACCACTTTCGTAAACATTGATCAAGGAGTACCCATAGAATTGAGGAGTATCCGGACCACTGTAGGTTCCGCCTTGACCGGCAATGACTTCATAGATGCCCTTCCCTTCAGGTTGCCATCTCTGATACTTGTGTTGATGTGCGGTTAGCATAGCGATCACATTATTGACCATCATGGTTGGCCATACCTTGGGGCCATCTGGAAAACCACCATGAAGTGTGTCATATTTGCCATCCACAAAATAGGGCCGATGACCTACTGTGAATAAATGTTTTACTCCCGGGTCAGCATTCAGCCGTTCAACTTCCTCATTGATCCATTGATAGGGCACCCGTCCTTCTTCCCCGTATTGTTGGCCATTTACGGGAGCATTATAGGTATCTGCATTCATCACTACAAAACCGACACTATCCCGAACGAAGGAGAATGTGGCACCGTTGATGAGTGTGTCATATGGAACTTTATTGCGATCTGTGGGCATGTATTCACTCATGTATAGTAACCAGTCTTCTGTGGCGCCTTCCAGCGGGAATTCGCCTTTGGTCTTAACATCATAAAACAGCATTTCATGATTGCCTGTCACAGCCACTAATTCAATTCCCGAGGTAGAAATAGCACTGAAATCAGGGTCTTTGTATTGTTTCACCCAGGCTTCAAGTTGCGTGCTCAATGCGGAAGTATCCTGTTCACCAAGAACCAGGTCTCCCAGAAAAAACAACAATTCGGGTTTGCGTTCCATTGCTGAGAGCTCTTTGAAGATACGCTGAACAGCCGGTACGTTAGCTTTCGAAGCATTGGACTCTTTTCTATCAGTATATGAGATACGATTACAGCCAATAAACGCAAAACTTAATTGGATCTCGTCTTTTAATGATGTTTCCGCAACTTCTTTTTGATGGCTACAGGAGAATATTATGCTCAATAGCGCGATCACTGAAAATAGGGTTGATTTTTTCATCTGACAGGTGTTAAAAAAGTGATGACAAGAAACGCATTTTAACACTAAATCAAAAAGAAGTTGCTCGCTTTATCATTCTTCCTTTAAAACCACTGCAGGATTAACTCGTGTAGAACGGATGGTTTGGTATGCAGTAATTGCAATGATCGTAAGGTAAGATGCAACAATAGAGAACAGAAATGCTACAGGGTTTAAGGTGATTCGATAAGCGTATTCCTCCAGCCATTGGGTCAACAACCAATAACTGGTCAAACTTCCGACTATTCCGGCGGCTAATACAGCCAGGAACAATTGTTGATTCAAAAGTTGAATGATTTGGGCAATAGAGGCACCCAACACTTTTCGGATCACGATCTCTTTGGATTTGATGCTAATCAGATACACCATGAATCCCAACACACCCATGACGGATAAGCCGATGGCCAGTAGAGAAAGATTGATTCCTACTGTAGCTGTTTGGCGCTCTTTGGTGTACATTTTTCGGACGGCATCTTCCATGGTAGTAAGGTCCAGCGGTAATCCAGGCTGGATTTTATTCCATTCAAATTCAATGACTTTACTTACACCTGCAAAATCCGGAGTAGCTACCTTGACCAGGATATTGGTATTGACAAATTGAGGATCTGGCCTTAAGGAGATGATCTGAGGAGCAATTTTTTCTTTAAATGAGAAGAAGTGGAAATCCTGAAAAACGGCCGATACTTTTCGCTGAAGTTCATTTTCCGTACCTGGCCTTAGGGTAATTTTTTTGCCAATAGGATCGTCTTGCCATCCGAATCGGTTGATGAAACTTTGATTGACCAACGACACCACTTGCCCATTTTCCGCGGCAGCCAATACGGTTTTAAAGTCGCCTTCCAGAATAGAGATACTCATTACATCGAAATAGTCCGTATCTACGCCGTAAGACAAGAGATTCTCATAGATTTCTTCACTTCCTTCTGGTTGATAATTGAGGGGTGACATTCCATCTCCCATCATGGGCCCAAAAGAAACGCCTTCTATTTGAGGATATGAGAGTAGGCGCGTTTTGAATAACTGATAATCCTGATAGCTACCAATGTCGTAGGCATTTTGAATTTTCAGTACATGAGTTGCCTCAAAACCCTTGTCTTTTTCATCGAGATAGGAGATCTGCCGATTCATGAACCAGGCCGAAATTCCTAAAGCAAAAAGGAATACGAACTGAACGAACATGAGCAAATTCCGGTACTGTACACCTCCATGGCCATTGAGTAATTGTTTGGACTTTAGCATTTCTCCAATGGAGATCTGTCCAATAGCCGCAAGAGGGTAGATCACCGTGAGTAATCCGACTAGCGCTAACAGCGTAATGCCCAGGAAGATGTAAGCAGGCCGTTCGAACAACAACGTAGTGATTTTAATGTCCATTAACTCCTCAAAAGCTGGCAGGGAAAAGTATAACCCGATCGCAATAAATGGAATAGCCAAGAGTGCGGTAGTTACTGCTTGCAGACTCAGGTGAATGATGATTTCCATGCGTGTTTCACCCAGTATTTTTCGCATGCCCAATTCTTTGCCTTTGTTAAGGAAGATGGCGAAACTCAGATTTACATAATTGATTGCGGCTACGGCCAGGATCAATATGGCTAATACCTGGAATATTCGGATTTGAACCAGATCCCCTTTTCCGGAAGCACCAAAAGAGACATCTGATTTTAAGTGAATATCGCCGACGTTCATGAGTCGGACTCCTGAGAGTTCGTGAAATTCGTTATAAGCGACATCTAGTGCCATGATCTTTTCTTCAAGTGCTTTTCGGTTAATGCCTGGATACAATTTGAGATATGAGTGACCGTGATAGTGCCCGGTACCGTTGAAACTGTTGCTATTTACGATCAGATCAAATTCAAAATGTGTATGTGATGGCAAGTCGGCAATTACTCCGGCTATGGTATAAGCGGCAGAATCATAAGTGATGATTTGTCCATAGGCCTGCTCATTGCCAAAGTATTTTTTGGCAGTGGATTGGGTAAGTACGATCTGCTTCGGTTCTTGCAATGCCTGCTCAGCGTCTCCTTCAATAAAAGTGAAATCAAAAATTTGGAAGAAACCTGACCCTTCGACAGTCTGGTAGATGTTTTCTTCAGCGAATCTTTGATTATTGGCTTCCACGAAAGCCCGGGTCCTTCGATTGATGGTAACGACACTTTCCAATTCAGGATAGGTCCCACTTTTTAGTGCCCTGGCATGCTCCACACCCAGATTGGAAAACCACTCACTCGAATTAGTCTGAGCTTCCAGACGGACAATGTTTTTACTGCCTTCATGAAACTGATCGAAGCTTGTTTCGTGATCTACATATAGAAAAACCAGGATTGCGGCTGTTCCGGCTAAAGACAAGCCTAGCAGATTGATGCTATTCAGAAACCAGAAATTCCGAAGGCTGCGAGTAAAGTGCTTTAAAAAATTGCTGAGCATTGCGATGTGTTTTTACGCAAGCATACCCATCAGAATCAGAGGTTTTGCTTAAGGCGGGGTTAAGGTCACTTAAGGAAAGATTAAATTGGTTAATGAAAAGTTAAAAACTTTAAACAAAGGCTTAAAAACGCCTAATTTGAAAACTGAATGGAATTTCATTTGCATAAATGATTAAGAAAGTTCCTGGAAATAAGCCCACTTACCTTGTCATCAGCCTGGCCCTGATCGCCTTCCTGGGGTTATCGGTATTGCAAATTTTGAATCTGCAGTCGTCCATCAAGACCAATCGTCAAATCTTTTTGCAGAAAGTTGATCTGGCTTCTAAGGAGATGACTGATTTCTTTTTAGAAAATGCGAATTATTCATTCTTGTTGAGTGATGCCGGCATTCGATTGTCTTGTACAGGAGAGATCAACGAGCCTAAAATTGACGTGGCATTGCGTGAAGTGATCGAGCCGATCCTGGGCGATCACAACATCGATACGCCTTATGAATATGCGGTTTATGCGCATAAAGAAACGGGCGAGGGATTCCGATTTGTATTAGGGGACGATGGGGCAAGTCTCGATTTTGATCTGCAGAGTTGTGAGAACCCAAAGGAACGCGGGCATGGTTGGGCCAATTTGACCTGTTCCCCGGGACTGGGGGGCGATTATCACCTGGCATTGTTCTTTCCACAACAAGAGGCTTACGTATTTGCTCAGTCTCAGGGTGCATTGACCCTTTCTATCCTTTTCATATTGTTGTTGATCGGTTGCTTTACCTACACCATTTTCGTGATCAAACGACAAAAAAAGCTTTCTGAGATCAAAAATGACTTCATCAACAACCTGACGCATGAATTCAAAACTCCGATTGCAAGTATCAATTTGGCGGCTAATTTGCTTCGTAGGGGAGATAGTGAAGATGAAGCCAAGCATGCCAATTACATTAACCTGATTGATAAGGAAAGTAAGCGCCTGGAAGGGCAAGTAGATAAGATCCTCCAGATCGCGATGATCGACTCTGGGAATTTCACCCTGGATAAGCAAGAAGTGGATATTCATGAGGTGATCAATACCGTCATAGAAAGCATGGGGGTAACCATCGAACAACGAAAGGCCATTGTTTCAAAAACTTTCAAGGCGGCACCGTCAAAAGTCATGGGTGACAGTACCCATCTGGTTAATGTGATCTACAATTTACTGGACAATGCCTTGAAGTATACCATTGATCAGCCGAAGATCGAGATCATCACCGGCAATAGTGAAGAAGGCATACGGATATCGATAAAGGACAATGGGATAGGGATTGGTCAGGAGATTCAGGACTTCATTTTCGATAAGTTTTACAGATCCCAATCGGGAAATGTCCACGACGCCAAAGGGTTTGGTTTGGGCTTGAGTTACGTGAAGAAATTGGTGCAAGCTCATCAGGGGCGCATTTCATTGTCAAGCCGCCTGAATGAAGGCAGTGAATTCCAACTTTATCTACCTACAACCTGATGCGAAGTACCAATCAGATTCTTTTGGTGGAAGATGATGAGAGCTTTGGTTATATCCTGAGAGAGTATCTGGAAATTCATGGATTCAACGTAACCTTGGCCACGGATGGAGAGGAAGGTCTGAAAGCCTTCAAAAAGGGTGCTTTCGAGCTGTGTATTCTGGACGTGATGCTGCCTGCCAAGGATGGGTTTACATTGGCCAAAGAGATCCGCCAACTGGATCAGGATACACCTTTCATATTTTTAACCGCTAAAGCACTCAAAGTGGATAAACTCAAGGGCTTTAGATTGGGTTGTGATGATTATGTTGTTAAACCCATAGATGAGGAGTTATTCATTGCCCGGGTCCAGGCGATTATTAAAAGGAGTGCGGGCCGTTATCAGGAGTCATCCCCTTGTCATAAAATAGGTCGCTATACTTTTGACTTTTCGAACCAGTCCCTGGAATTGAATGGTAATGTGCAACGTCTGACTGAGAAGGAAGCTCGGGTGCTTCTTATGCTTTGTGAGAAAAAGAATGAGGTATTGGACCGAAGAAAAGCGTTACAGTCCATTTGGGGTGAAAGTGACTTCTTCAATCGCAAAAGCATGGATGTCTTCATTCACAAGCTGCGCAAATACCTCGATAAAGACCCCACCATCCGTATCACCAATGTGCACGGAAAAGGGTTTGTCTTGGAGGAGGACTGAAAGTCAAATCACCCTTTTCACGTAATACAGATTATTTTCCGTGCATTTGTCTTTGAAAGCCAGGTAAATGGGATCTTTCAGAAACATTTCGAAAGACGCCTTTTCAGGGGCTTCTAACAAGAATAATCCGTCCACGAAAAATGGTTGTACCTGTTCCTTTCCTCCCTGATCAATCCTGGAAAGAGAAGCCGCTTTAATTCCTGAAAAATAGTTGACAAGATTATACTGACTAAGCAGTGGCGTCAATAATCTGATCTCATCTTCTCCAATATTTTTTCCCTGAAAGAGGTGCGCCAGATAGTGATTTTTGCCAACGTATCGTGCAGGCTTTTCTGGAGGGGTGGGATGTTCACCAATTCTTTTTGTAAATCCAAAGATGAATCGACTGACGGATTTGAGCCTGAGCATACTTTTCAATAAGAATAATTTGTTGGTAATCATCTTTAAGAAAGCACTTGCCGTCGGATATTTTACAATCAGAAGCATTTGTCGGTCAAAGGTCTCGGTGCCTTCCAGTTTCTCTTTGACATAGCCCTTGAAATGGGCACGACCCCCTACTTTTTTCAGATGAGGAAAAACCATCACGTTGTATAACGTATAGAGTTTTTTCCGCTTCAAGTTGAACCAGTTGATGGCCCAAATCGGGCTTTCCAGATCAATTTGGTCACTTTCCGCGGTAATGGCCACAGAAGTTTTCTTGTTAAGAACGGCGATTTGTCGATTCACAATTAATTAAGCAAAGTATTATGATCGGAATTTAATCTTTTTTCTCAGTGAGCCGATAGGTGTGGATGATTATCCCGCCAAATGTCTTCACACATGGACGGGAAAATGATTTTCATAAAATAATGCAACATAACTCCGTCAGTTTCGATAATAATAATGCTATGGTAAAAGAACTCTACAATATTCCGGGAAAGGTGGTGGGGCATCATCACCCGGAGATTAACACTATTATCGATACCTGGGAATCCTTGTCCATTACCCTGGACGATTGGAAAGCTTCCGTGTATAACATTGGTATTGTGGATTATGCACCCAAACATGATGTAATCGGTTGGATCATCGATACCAGTAATAGCACAGGCGTATTTAAACCGGAGGTACAAGAGTTTAGAGAAAGAATTGCTCGACCCAAGCTCGTGGAAAATGGTGTGAAGTTCTTGTTTGTTGTGTTGCCGCAATCGGCCATCAGTAAACTTTCTGCACGAAAGACCGCCCGGCTTTATCAGGGTAAGGGTATCCTCGAAGCTCACCCGGTAGCAAGTATTGAAGAGGCTGTAGAAATGATGAGAGCCTCGGCGCCCATTTAAAATGAGTTGAATTTGAAATGATTCCTCTCCCTCGATCGGTGTTTTTAAACACCGGAATGGATTATCTTACGAGGATAATCTGATAAAAAATGGGCAAGAAATCGGGGACTTTTATGCATTACAGAACCTGTAATCTCTGTGAAGCCATGTGTGGATTGGAGATTGAGGTCGTTGACAATGAGATCAAGACGATCAGAGGGGACAAACAAGACCCATTTAGCAAAGGATACATTTGCCCCAAAGCCACTGGATTGCAGGACATTTATAAGGACCCGGATCGTCTGACGAGGCCAGTAAAAAAGACGGCTGATGGCTGGCTGGAAATCTCGTGGAAAGAGGCTTTCGATTTGGTTGAACAAAAGATCAAAACCCTCCAAAAACAATATGGTCCGGATGCCCTGGGTGTTTATCAGGGAAACCCCAATGTGCACAGTTTAGGAGCGATGTTGTTTGGCCCCAATTTCATCAGATCCCTGAAAACAAAGAATCGGTTTTCTGCTACTTCTGTCGATCAGCTTCCGCATCACTATGCCTCTCAATTCATGATTGGCCATATGTCGATGATTCCTGTTCCGGACATTAACCGAACCCAGTTTTTCTTATGCATGGGTGCCAATCCTGTGGTTTCGAATGGAAGCCTGATGTCTGCCGGAGGGATGCCTCAAAAAATGAAAGACCTTCGTGCAAGGGGAGGAAAGATTGTGGTGGTTGATCCCCGTAGAACCGAAACTGCCGATAAGTCAGACCAACATATATTCATCAAACCAGGAGCAGATGTGTACTTATTGGGAGCAATGATCCATGTGCTTTTCGAAAGTGGAAGCGTTAGTCAACTACCTGCTCATTATGAGCATGGGGAACATTTGCAGGATTTGTTCAAAGACTTTGCACCTGAAAATACACAGATACTCACGGGTATCGGACCGGAAACAGTAAGGCAATTGGTTTCGGATTTTTGTGCGGCCGATAAAGCGGTATGTTATGGAAGAATGGGACTTTCGACCCAGGAACATGGTGTACTATGTCAATGGATGATCAACCTCATTAACATACTGACAGGAAACTTTGATGCTGAAGGCGGAGCGATGTTCCCATCCCCTGCATTTGATACAGTAGGAATGTCCGGTAGGGGTACTTACAAAAAGTATAATCGCTGGCAAAGTGCGGTTAGGAAACTACCCGAGTTTGGAGGAGAATTGCCAGTTGCAGCAATGGCGGAGGACATACTTGCGGGAGGGATCAAAGGAATGCTTACCATTGCGGGAAATCCAGTGCTTTCCACTCCCAATGGGAATCAACTTGAAAAGGCGCTGGAAGGCATGGAGTTTATGGTTTCTATCGATATCTATATCAACGAAACCACCAAATATGCCGATGTAATATTGCCTCCGGCTACGGTCTGGAAAATGATCATTATGATGTGGTTTTCCATACGCTTGCAATCCACAATCAGGCCAAATATTCAGAAGCACTATTCGATCCAAAGCCTGGAGCCATGAAAGACTGGGAAATCCTCAAGACTTTGACCAGGCGATTTTCAAAACCATCTCTGGGACAAAAACTTCAAGAGCCTTTTCTGACCCCAGAAACGATCCTCGATGGCGGTTTTAAGAGAAGCAATAACAACTTATCAGTCAAAAAACTCAAAAAAGAACCCCATGGTGTTGATTTGGGGCCTCATAAATCATTGCTTGCGGAGCGCATATTTACGGATTCGGGAAAAGTAGACCTGGCGCCATCATTATTTGTAGAACAATTGAAAAAGCTGAGCCTCGATGAAGATCAGAGTGGGTTGATGCTGATCGGTCGTCGCTTGCTTAGAAGCAACAATAGCTGGATGCACAATAGCCTTCGATTGGTGAAGGGCCCCGAGAAATGTACCTTACTGATCCATCCTGATGATGCAGCTTCACGATCTATTGTCAATCAACAAGAAGTGGAAGTCACTTCACGGGTGGGTAAAGTGAAGATCAAAGCGGAGATCTCAGAAGAAGTGATGAAAGGAGTGGTCAGCATACCTCATGGTTGGGGACACAATCGCAAAGGGACCCAATGGAAAATTGCTGAAGCGCATGCCGGAGTATCGATCAATGATCTGACGGATGATCAATTCATTGATCCTATTTCTGGAAACGCCGCTTTCTCCGGCGTGAAAGTAGAAGTAGCTTAACTTTCGGGAACTTGAACAGCCCAAAAGTAAGGGCTCTGGAGGTGGTCAGGCATTTACCGTGAACCAGGTCATCACCTTATTATACAGGTTGAACAATCGTTTGTAGACTGAATCCTCACAAATCTTATATTTGGCTTATAGCATATTGCTTACCGAATGCCAAGTGACCAAAAACAATCAAAAGGCTCAAGATCTTTGAGTCTACGGGTAAAGATGCTGTTGATTCTGGGATTGCCTTTGATCGTATCCCTGCTAACAGTTACACAATTACATCTTTATCTGACTAACAAAAGAAGTGAAGAAGACCTAATCGCTTTTCGTGAAGCACAAGTCCAAAGTGCAGAAAATAAATTACGTTCGGTGGTAGATATGGTTGAGGGATACCTCTCCAATGCCGACCAATCGGATGTTCCTGTGGAAGACCTACTTGAACATATGAGACTGATGCGTTATGATAATGGTGACGGATATTTCTGGATCATTGATGATCAATTGCCTTTTCCAAATTTATTGTTTCATGCCACACATCCCGGAAATGAAGGCCAACCCACAGATGACCCGAAATTTGAGATCATCACCAATCAACCGGGTAAAAATTTTCATCAGGAGATCGTGAAAGGGTGCCGGGCCGATGGGGAGGCTTTCACCGATTACTTTTGGGTTCGGCCCGTTGATAATTTTGTCCATCAAAAACTGGCGTACTCCAAGTACATCAAAGAAAAGGGGATCATCATTTCTTCAGGTATTTACGTCGATCAAATTGATGTGATGGTTTCAGCGAAGGAGGAGGCGATTGCTCAATACGTTAGACGCACTATTCTTTTTTCTGCAGTATCGGCGGTGGTCATTTTATTGATATCGTTTTTCATTGCCTGGTACTTTAGCAGCAATCTTGTCTCGGCCATGTTGAAGGTAAAAGGCTTGCTTCAGCGCCTGGTGAAAGGTGAACAATTGGAAGCCATTCATACAAACAGGAAAGATGAGATGGGCGAAATGGTTGAGATGGTGAATGAGACAGCTGGACGCATCCATGAGTTTTCGGCGTTTGCCAATGAAATCAGCGAAGGTAATCTGGAAGTAGATTTAGAACTTAATAGTGAAAACGACTTGCTGGGCGTATCACTCAGGAAAATGCGAGAAAATCTTCAGGAAGCAACTGAAGAAATTAAATCTACGGTAGGGCACATCGTAGAACAAGGAGATGTTTCGGTACAATTACCTACAGTGAATAAACGAGGAGTATGGCTCGAGATCAGTCAACTTTTCAATGAACTCACTAATACCGTTGGAAATTCCTTCCTGGAAATTTCTCAGCTTACGGCAAGTATGTCACAAGGAGACCTTTCGGTGAGAATGGGAACTGATTGGAAAGGCGACATGAAGCTGTTGAGTGAAAGCCTGAACAAAGCTTTGGATCAATTGAATGTTCTCATTGCTCAGATCAACGGCCATGCCGGAGAAGTAAATGACCTATCGGATGAAATACTCAGCAATAGCGAACAAATGAGGGTATCTACTTCAGAAGTTGCCCTTGCTGTGAAGGAAATGAGTCAGGGAGCGGGTAATCAGGTAGTAAAAGTGGATGAATCTTCTAAGTTGATGGAAGAAAGCTTGAATTCATCGGTAGAGATCAAAGAACAGGCTGATCGCATCAATCAGTCTGCACAACAAAGTGTCTCAGACAGCCAGGAAGGACTCGAACTGATTGGTCATGTGAATGAAAGCATCCTGGGAATATCTGCTTCGGCACAGGAAAGTAGGAACTCATTTGAAGTATTGAATGATCGTTCCAATGAAATAGGGAAGGTATTGAGTTTTATTTCAGAAATCGCCAGCCAGACCAATTTATTGGCTTTAAATGCAGCCATAGAAGCGGCCCAGGCGGGAGAAGCCGGACGTGGATTTGCGGTGGTGGCCGATGAAATACGAAAGCTTGCGGAAGAGTCCAGAAACTCTGCGAAAGAGATTGAATTACTCATCAATGACGTACAAAAAGGCACAAATGAAGCCTTGCAAAGCATGTCTGCGATGAATAGCAACGTGGAAAAAGCCACTCAAACTTCTCAAAATGCCTATGATGCCTTTAAGAAAATGGCAACTTCCTCGGAAGAGACCCTTCGCCTGACGGAAAGGATACTTTCAGCAAGTCAGATGCAAATAGAAAATACCAACGAAGTAGTGGCCATTACTGAGTCGATAGTGGTAATTGCTGAAGAAACCGCTTCGGGAACAGAAGAAGTTGCCGCCTCCGCTTCTCAGCTTTCGTCGGTGACCAATGGCTTCAAGGACCGGGCGAAGTTATTGACGGAAATTGCTACGACCTTGCAGGAAGGTGCTGAGCGATTTAAATTAGATCATGGTAAAGATCAAATTAATGCCTAAATACATTGCACTGACTTTCGTCACCGTATGGATGGCGTTCGCTTGTAGTCCAAAGACAAGCGAAGACAAGACCGAAGCGACGGAAGAAGAACAAAGCGATGCTAAAGAAGTCGTTGAAGAACCTGTTGGATTTCAGCCTCGTGAACCTAACGATGATGAACTTAATGAATTTGGGTTGATTTCGGAATTGGAGGAAGCGGGTTACCCATTGTACAACGTTACCTTGTCATTTCCGGAACGTGGAATGTCCAGCAACTTCTCACTGAATGTGGAAAGTGCTTCTCTTTCCCATGAAATATCCATGTTTCGCGATCAGTATGCCACGATCTACTACGAATCCGAAGAATCGAATGAGGTTTTGGATATCATTTTCAACGGTAGATCCTTACTAGGAGAGTATGCGCCAGAAGATCACGATGGGTTGGAAAACCTAACCGGAGTGCTTAGAGGAGCGTCCTCAGTATCCGGTGATTTGCCAGGCAAACTCACTGTAGAAGGAGAGGATGGTACCCTGGCATTCGAGTATTTCGTGGATGAAGCAACGATGACTGCCAATGATCAACAGGTGACTGTCTACTACTACACAAGATATGTGGATGTCATTACCTACCTGGAACTTTCTAAAGATTAGTATAATGCTCGGCTAAAATAAGCACGTCATACCGGTTTTTATCGGGTTAGATTCCGAAGGAAGCCGATAAAAGACCGGTATCTCTTTCTCGCGCTTTCCCGGACTTATTAGACAACAGGGAAAAATACACTCACCAAGTTTCTCCTGCTATGCTTTAATCAAATCAACTCCCTCTCCATCGCCAATCGAATCAACTCCGCAGAAGTCTTCACCCTTAGCTTTTGCATGATGTTTCTGCGATGCGTTTTTACCGTATGCTCGCTGATGAATAGTGCTTCCGATATCGCTTTGGTATTCATGCCGTCGGAGAGGCACTTGATGATTTCAATTTCCCGATCTGACAATTCCTGCAAAGCATTTTTGGCTGCTGTTTTCCCACGGAAATAATCAAAGACCTGATCATTGATCTTCGGATGAAAATAATTTTGCCGCTGACTGACCTTTTTGATGGCTTCCATCAAATCAGGTTTGGACGCATCTTTCAAAATGTAGCCTTGTGCTCCACGTTCCAAAGATCCACGGATCCGCTTGATGGATTGGTGCATGGTAAGCATCAGAATAGGTACATCGTTCCCTTTATTCTTAATCAATTCCATGGTGGCAATCCCATCCAGAATGGGCATATCAATGTCCATCAGGATGACATCTACTTCTTGCTGATCCAGGATATGCGGGACTTCATTGCCATTTTGTGTGGTACAAGTCACTTCAATCCCATCGGAGGGATTGAACATGGATTTCATGCCTTCGACAAACAAGGCATGGTCGTCTACGATTAGTACTTTGATCATGAGGTGATTTGGTTTTCAGGGATGGCAAAAGGGATGTCCACGTTGATAGTCGTTCCGCGGCCGGAGGAACTATCAATATGGATCTCGCCTTCCAGTTGATGGATCATGGCTTCCAGGCTATCCAGCCCGATGCCTTTGTCAGACTTTTGAAGGGTTTTAGGGTCGAATCCTGTGCCATTGTCTTCTACCATGATACTGATCAGGTTGTCTTCCTCAAAGCCAGTCAGTGAAATGGTCAGTTGAGTGGCCCCGGCATGTTTCAGGACATTACTCACCAACTCCTGCACAATGCGATAAACCATGATCTCATCTTCAGATGAGATGTGAACAGCCCCCAGGTCTGCAGAAAGCTTAGTGTGTATCTGCTTGGATTGCTGTAGATGATTGACCAACTCTTGTAGTGCCGGGATCAATCCAAAATTTTCAGACACGCCCATGTGCAGTTCATGCGACATGTTGCGGACATCCTGAGTCGCCTGATCCACCAGTCCAATGATGGTCTCCAGTTTGTTTCCTCCCTCTTCAAATCCATTCAAATTCACCTTTACGGTAGCCAATAAGCTACCTAGGTGATTGTGCAATTCCTTAGCCAGGTGTTGACGCTCTTCTTCCTTGCCTTTTACCATGGATTGAAGCGCCTTGGTTTCCTGGGATTTCAATAGATCATGAATCTCATCTTCATGTTCCTTGCGCTCGGCTTTGGCCATGAGTTTCGTATTGCGGAAACGCTGCCGAAAATAGAGTATGATAACACTAGATAACACTAACAAGATGAAAGCTATAGCTATGTAAGTCCGTTGGAGTTCCTTTTCACGCTCCAGGGTAGTGATTTCTCCCTCTCGAATACTTACTTCAAATTTCGTCCGTTGATCCGCCATTTCCTGGACGTTTTCCAGATTGATGACACTATCCCGGTAGGCGATGTGGTCTTTATAATGTTGTAGGGCCAGGGTTGAGTTTCCCTGGCTTTCATGAAGCTCTGATAGCTTGAGGTTGGCATCGGAGATTTGTTGTTTTAATTCATATTGTACAGCAAGGTCAAGACTTCTCTGCGTGTAGGCGATGGCCTCTTGTGTATCCCCACGCTCCCAGAAAATGTCAGCCATAGAGATCAGGTAAAAACACACCGGGTAGAAGTCGCCTGTTTCTTCAAGGATGGCTATAGCTTGATTGATGTTATCTTCTGCTAGTTCGTTTTTGCCTAGGTTGGCATAGACCATGCCTGTGTTGCCGAGTGTGTAAGCTTGACCTATTGAATGATCAAGACTATCATAAAGTACACCGGAATTTCTAAAGTAGATCAACGCTGAATCATATATTCCCATCGAAAGATATGCATCACCTGCATTTAGTATGGTTCCTGCTAAGGCGATAGGGTCATCTGATTGACTCAATATGCGAATGGATTTTTTATAATAACTCATTGCATTTACATACTGATTCGATGTTGTATATATACTCGCTATTGAGCCTAGAGCGGTACCTTCACCTTTTAGATAGTTGGCTTGTTTTGCGTATTCAATTGATTTTATGAATAGGTCCTGAGCTTCTTCCAAGTTTCCTAAATACCATGTCTTATACCCTTTATGTAAAGAGCCAAAAAAGGCATATAAAGAACTTCCTTTTGAGATGGCTTCCTCGATTAATATGTCAGAATAAGATATTGCTATTTTTAGATCATTTTCATGAAATACAATGTTTCGGAGAATTTCTAAACGCATGCTGTCACTAAGCGATTTATTTTCTACTATTAATTTTAGACTATCAGAAATTGCTTGGTCTTGTGCCATAGCAGAAATAAACAGGAAAAAGCCACTCGCGATCAGAATGGCATTTTTATATGAATTTGTGAAGATATTTACTCCGAGCAAGGCTTATTAAGATTAAGGCAGTGTAGGATTTATTCTTATTTGAGGGTCTATTCTAACTGTATCAATATTAGTTGATTCGGAGAAATTTGCAGGAGTTTGATCATCGACTTGTGCCACACCAAGGTTCAAAATATAACTAAACTCAATCGGTAAAGTATTTTTGATTGTCCCAATACGTATATGTAGGTTACTTCCCCTGGTAATTTCAATCCTTGAAAATCTTTGTTCCCCTAATAGAACAGGTCCCAAAAGGAG
The DNA here is from genome assembly GCA_965229785.1 of Cyclobacteriaceae bacterium. Classification (GTDB taxonomy): domain Bacteria; phylum Bacteroidota; class Bacteroidia; order Cytophagales; family Cyclobacteriaceae; genus JAWPMT01. The sequence goes on along the minus strand of CBDDJS010000001.1, from coordinate 3,615,601 downwards.
CCTGGTGGTCGTTACATCATTTGGCATAATGAATGATTCATCAATTCTGGCTCCTGGTTCAGCTGTAAGATCAGTGTCTGGATCGAAAAATAGATAAGGGAAATTAATTGCAGAATCATTTACAAAGTATTCTTTTGTTTCAATCACATTTCCTTGAATGTCATGAACAAGAGGTAAATAGTTTCTAATCATTAAACTTAATTCATCTCCTGGAAATAGTGTTAAATGCCCTGGACTGACATGAAATGCCAAATTTGAATCATTGTCACTATTTCCAATTATTTCGATAATTATTAATCGATTCGCCATATCATTGATTGTTTGATTTACGATTCAAAAGTCAACCTATCACAATGTTTTATAATACCACAGAAGTGGTATTAATTCAGGTACCAATTCTTGATTGAGTTTAATGTACATCAATTTGTATAATCTGCCAACTACTTTACTAAACTTAAAAGCGTTACTTGGTATAATGCTATTTAAGCTGAATTAGGTGCAATAGGTTTAATTGAAATTTCCCTTTCCTAAGAGTAGTTTGTATCTATGCTTTTATCAGTTAGACTGAGGATAGTACTATCTTGACTCCTTCCTCACCTTAAATGCATGGATCTTTTGTTTCACTTCTTTCGAAGGAAAGAATTTCATGTTCAGTTGCTTGATGTCGGGTAGCTCACTTCTTCAGGATTGGTTTTTCCCTCGGCTGTAGCAGAGAACTAAACGTACCCAGGTCATCGGGCTTGACATCATATCCTTCTTCCATCAAATGAAGCATGGTATCTTGTAAGGTCATTAAGTTGGCTCTAATATCCACATTGGTCAGGGTAGACCACCCGGCTTATTTCCTGGCAGACTTTGTCAAGATCAGCTACTTTTCGGTTGTCTAAATGTGGATAATAGTAGGTTTTATTCGTCTTAGCGAAGGGTGGCCGCTTGACGACTACTTTGTAGTTCAATCCCATGATTTTGTTTTTCTTTCTCTAACGTAGCTGTAGTAAAAGGTATATAGGATTTATGAAGTGGATGCTTATTCACAAACCATTACTACCGCGTGTACCTTCAAAATGTTATATAGCATTTTGGTGATGTATGATTATGTATTTAATCTCAAGAAGTGAAGGACTTACCTGTTATAAGTTGGTGATGGTCTTAGGATGCCTGTTTCTGTTGTTTATACCTCTTTCTGCTACGCCTTCATACCCCAATCGCGTTATCCAAAACAATACGCTTTTATCGTGATTATTTCGTCTGAATGATATCTCACCTTTGACTTGTCTATTGCGAATTGTGAAGCTTCAGATATAGATAGACAAGTGGAGCAGAACCCACTTGTCCTGGACTTGATCCGGGACCTAAAAACGGCTGTTCCTGTCCAGTAAATGAGAGGAGGGCGGTATCCGAAAAGCCCGGCTTAAAGTCAAATGAGTAGGGTTTAAATTAATTATTATGCAAACGCAAACTTTAAAATTCGATCAAGAATATACTGCACCTGAAGGGGGAGCTTTCGTGTATGCATATGCATACGCACACCTAGGAGGTAGAGGTTCAATACTGATTCAAAACTTATCCGGTACTGATAATGTCATTGCAGGTGCATCCGTGCATCTTTGGAATGTTGATGGAGGAGATAGCTGGAATCAATATAACTCGTGTTCAGCATTCATTAATCCAGGACAAAGTTTCAAAATATTGAGAGAGACCACCGAAAATCAAGTGGATTACACGGCCTATTGGGTGCCGGTGAGTTAAAAAGAATATCTCTATTTGAATTTATCAACTGCCTCAGCATCACGCTGAGGCCTTTTTTACAATCATTACTCTTACAAATGCAACACTAATAAATGAATTCCCGTACATTAGTCTTACAAATAGAACACTAATATCCATGAGAGGCAATCATTTAGGGGAATTGGAAGAATTGGTTTTGCTATCAACTGCATTACTGGACGGCAACGCTTACACGGTGACGATCGTGGAGGAGATTGCCCGACAAACTGAACGCATGCTGACCTTAAGTTCGGTACACACTTCACTCAATCGACTTGAGAAAAAAGGTTTTGTCAATTCTTATATGGGAGGGGCGCTAAAGGAGCGAGGTGGCCGCAGAAGAAGACTTTATAAGATTACGTCTATTGGTTATCAGACGCTGAATGAGGCTCGCGAGATCAGGAACCGAATGTGGTCAGTCATGCCTGAATTGAAATTTGATTTTAGTAGCTGACGACTTGGGATCTTCTCAAAAATATCCTCCCAAATGGCCTGACCGATTCCTGGAATGGTACTGTGCCGAATATTATCTGGAAGAAATCCAAGGTGATCTGCATGAGTGGTTCGAATTGGAAAGTCAGCGCTCGGGCTATCGAAAGGCAAGTTTCCGCTACTGGATCATGGTGTTCCGTTACTTCAGTTTCTTTCGGCTGAAGCCTTTTCAAAAACTCATACAACATCCGAATTATCTATCTATGAAATCTATCGCAAAACTGACCTTCAGGAATCTCCGTCGGGACAAGTTGTCCGGATTTATCCGAATAGGGAATCTTACGCTGGGTATCACTATTTTTCTACTATCACTCATCTATGCCCGATATGAGCTTGGCTATGACCAATTTCACGACAAAGCGGACAGAATATTCCGAGTAGGTTCTTCCATTGAGGGAAATCAATGGGCTGCTACCCCACTAGGTATGGGGCCTTTTGTGCAGGACAATGGCAGTGAAGTGACCCATATGACGCGACTGGCTCCTATTAGAAATACAACCGTAAAGTTTGAGGATAAACTCTTTTATGAAAAAAATGGATTTTATGCGGATAGTAGCCTCTTTCAAATGTTTTCGTTTGAATTAATCAGGGGAGAGGCTAGATCCGTACTTGTCGACCCCAAATCGATTGTGATTACCGAAAGTATGGCCCTTAAGTATTTCGGAAATGAAGATCCAATAGGTAAACAACTGGAACTCTCAAGTGATTCTGATAGAGAAGGTAATATTGAACCAAGAGTAGTGACGGGAGTAATGCGTGACATACCGGAGCAGTCTCACTTACAATTCGACTTTTTATGTTCCATTTATTCTTTCCCCGAAAGATTCTCCCGGCAATGGCGTAATTTCTGGGTCTATACGTATGTGGAGTTATCACCCGGTGCCACCACGGAAAACACGAAAGACCTGATCAAACAGGAGTTTGCCAGTATCAGGAATATCCCAGAAGAAGATTTCGATCTCTATCATGCATTGATGATCCCCATTAAGCAGATCCATTTGCATACCAATCATGAAAAGGAGTACGCGGACAATGGCAATGTTTATTACGTCTATATTCTCTTTTCTATCGGCCTTTTTGTACTGATCATTTCCTGCATCAATTTCATCAATCTGACCGTGATCAAAGGACTGGATCGGGCAAAAGAAGTAGGATTGAGAAAAGTAGTGGGAGCGAGCCGTTCACAGCTAATGGCCCAATTCCTGGGGGAAAACAGCATTTTGCTATTGATATCCGGAATAATTTGCCTGGCCTCCCTGGCTCTATTGGCCCCCGTTTTTCGAGAATTCTCAGGATTAAGTCTCCCCCTGAATGTATTCAATGCTCCGGAAATAGTTGTGGCCCTGTTAACTATCCTGATTTTCCTCCAATTGATCAGTGGACTGTATCCTGCTTTGGTGTTAAGCAAGTTCCTTCCCGCCGAGACATTGAAATCAGGTGGTCAATCCCGATCGATGAGAAAGGTAGGGCTCACCCGGCAGGTGCTGATGATTGCACAATTCTGTATTTCAGTGATCCTGGTTATCGGCTCAATGGTCGTATATGATCAACTATCATTCATTCAATCCAGGGATTTGGGTTTTGAGAAAGATCAGGTCATACTGATCAAATTGAATCGTTCCATAGCAAGACAATTCCGACAGTTTGAAAATGAAATGATGCAGGTAGCTGGTGTCAAATCAATTTCTACTTCTTCTTCTGTGCCCGGATATCGGATCATGCTAGAAGGAATGAGAGAGATTGGTGCCAGTGAGGAATTCGATAGTCGATTGCTCTATGCCGACGAAACTTTTCTGGATACGTATGGAGTCGAACTGATCGATGGGAAACATTTTAATGCCCGGATACCACGAGAATCCCATGAATTCATGTTCAACCGGACAGCAGCAAAGCAATTTTTTGGAGATCGCAATCCACTCAATCAGGAGATCACGATTTCAGGAGATACGGGGATTGTTGTCGGAGTTGTGGAGGACTTCAATTTCCAGACATTGCATTCGGAAGTAGAACCCCTAACGATCTCCAATTTACCTGTAGCATTATTTGGTTATGCATCGATTAAGTACGAAGCTCATGCTACAGAAGCAGTCCTATTGGCCATTGAAAGTATTTCTCGGTCCGTACATCCCGGCTTACCTCGAATGGAAGTAGAGTTTTTGGATCAACGATTTGAGCAGTTGTACCTCTCCGAAAGTAAGTTGATGTCCATCGTTTGGGTATTCTGTGTTATCACCATTCTACTAACCGTTTCCGGGATTTTCGGAGTAGCGAGTTACAATGCTCATCAACGCGCCAGGGAGATTGCTATTCGAAAGGTGTTGGGAGGTAGTTTACTGGAATTATTGAAGCAATTATCAAAGGGTTTTGTGTGGTTACTCGTCTTTGCCTTGCTATTTGGTTTGCCGGGTGCCTATTATTTGTCCAGTTGGTGGCTTGAAGATTTCGCTTACAGAGTTAATTTGAACCCTGGTATTTTCCTGTTGGCCGGACTAAGTATGCTTATTATCATAGCCTTAAGTTCCGGAATGATCACCTTACGGACTGCCAATTCTGATCCTGCAAAAGTGTTGAAGAGTGAATAAAAGACTTCACTATACTGAATAAAAAAAGGAAGATACAGGCCTTCCTTTTTCAATTCTATGCGGTAAAGATTTATTCATTGACGATCCTCATTCGGACCATTTCATCTCCTTGTTGAATTTCGAGAATGTACAATCCGGTTGGTGCCTGGATGTTTTCAAATTGAATAAATCGACTGTCAGAAACAACCGTTTCACTCAAAATCACTTGTCCATTCATACTGGTAAGTTTGATGTTTGCCGGAACTTCTGCTTCCTTCAAACCGATATACAATCGATCTGAAAAAGGATTAGGATAAACCACCCATTCGTGTTCTTCGACCTGAGCCTCAGCCAATACAATCGGGGAGTATTCAAAGTCTCCGTCAAAATCCATCTGTTTTAATCGATAATAGTTTGTTCCGTTCAAGGGTTCTGAATCTACGAATCGATATTCAATAATGTCTTCACTGTCACCATTTCCGGGGACTTCATCAATAGCGCTAAATGCGATACCATCAGCAGATCGTTCAATGACGAATTTCTCATTATCAATCTCCGTAGCCGTATGCCAGATCAACTCAATACCTTCTTCTATTTGTTGCGCATAAAAATCAAGTAAGGTAACCGGAGTAACTACGTCTCCACCGCCGCCAACACCGGAGAATCCAGTAATACCACTGGCAGAGGCCTGGTAAACACCGGACGTTACTTCAGAAGCGCTTAGTGGCCCGGCACGCTCGACCCATCCTGACCCATCGTTGGTGGAAATATACATGTTGGTTCGGTCAAAGCCCGTCAACTCATCCGCGGTATTCCACTGTATTGTAAGGGTAATGTTGAAGCCACTACCTGTAGCATTGACGTCCCATGTTTTGCTGATCACATTGGAAGTAAAAGCTTGTCCAAACGTATTGAAAGGATAAATACCATCGAATGTTCGGATCGCAAAAGTGGCAGTAGTCCCGAGGTTGGTAAAAGTGATCGGCGTATAATTTCTGCTGGTCCCAATGGGGTAAGTAACATTACCATTTTCGGGAGCAACCTCCATTTCTACTGATCCCCCGGAGGCATTTCGGTTGATGGTCTGGATGTAACTGGAACTGCTTCCTCCCGAAATAGTAGCCCCTGAGTTTAGTGTAAGGGTGTAATCTTCCAGTTGCAGGTTGCCACTGGTCAGGGTGAGTGTGCCCGTCATCGTGGTGTTGCCACATAGGATTGGGCTTCCACCATTCATTTCCAGATTACTGAACGTTCCGCCGGAGATCATAGGATTTCCTGAAGTGAATTGAATTTTTCCATCTCCCGAGATGGTGCCATTGTTGACCAGATTTCCAGTTACCGTAAGGGTTTGTCCTGCACCCAGTGTGAGGGTATTACCGGAGGTAAGATTAAAATCATCTACCGTAAGGTCTGCATCGACGGTCAGGTCATGCTGAACATAAAGTGTTTGAGAAGCTCCAGGTGCGGCACCACCGACCCAGGTACCACCTGAATTCAGATTGCCAGGTCCATTGGTCTTAAAGGGCTCACGTGCTGATGCATCCACCCAATTGGTGTCATCCATGTTATTTAATGTGCCCGTATTGGAATTTACCGAGTTATCATCTAGCGTGGTGCCCGTACTTTCATTGAAAGTATAATATGCCATCAGGCCAGTTTCGCTTCCAGTCAGGGACTCGAACATATTGGATTGGATTTCGGCAGCGGTACGGGCCGTGTTCCAGATGCGGACTTCATCGATCAGGCCATCGTAAGCGCCAAACAGGTCTTCCGTTCGATATTTTCCAATAAACAAGCCCCGAGAACTGTTTGATGTGATGGTGCCATCGTAAGCAGTAGAGGACATCAATATCCCATCAACGTAGATGTTTACGTTCGTACCGTCAGCAACTCCTGCTACATGTGTCCAGGTGGAAGCCGTAGCAGCCGAGGAAGCGGTAATCAGGTTATTATCGCTTTCATTGACTACAAATTGATAATTGCCGGAATTGATCTGGAGGGCAAATACGTTTGAAGCGTCACCACCCGTAAAATATCTCGCTGCGATACCTCTGAAGCTTGTCGTGACGTCTGGTCTTACCCATGCCTCTACCGTCAATGTAGAAGAGGTTTCGAGAGAAGCATCGTCGGGAACAGACACGAATTCATTTACCCCGTCAAAATTCAAAGCATTTCCACTTCCTTGTAAGCTGGTAGCCAGGGTTTGATCGGCAACTACTGCAGCACTGGTTACCCAGTTTGAAGCAGTACTACTCAATGCGAAATTCGTTAACGTCCCGCTATTCCCTGTTCCACTTCGGTCGGTTACTACATTTACGCCCGTATTCGTGCCAGAAGCAATTCCGGTATTGAATTGATAGTAAGCAAGAAGATTGGATTCGTTAGCAATATCCAGTTTACGATTGAGGTTGTCTTTGATCTCCTGTTCCGTTCGAACATCAGACCAAATCCGCACTTCATCCATCTCTCCGTCGAATGGGAGATCTGTGGCGGAGGACCTGATTCCCAGCATGAATGATTGTGCGTTCGAGGAAAATGTCGAAGGAATCGTGGTTGAAAATGTCATGGGACGTTCAATACCATTGACATAGCACTTTAACTTGCCTGCATTGCCGGAACCCGCTCCGTTGTAAACATAAGCTACATGATTCCAGCTATCAATGGAAAGCACACTCCCTGTAAATCCGTAGCTGTTGCTGCCATTCCGTGCAGCTAATTGCAATTGGTCTCCACTTGCGCCAAATACAGCTAAACTGATACCATCACTTCCGGTACCATCTTCTTTCGAGAAAATTCGTTCCCCTGTTGAGACTGTCACGGGCTTTACCCACGCTTCGAAAGTGAAGGTTGTTCTTCCGTCGAGTGCATCCACATCTCCCAGGGTGACATGATCATTGGTTCCATCAAAATCCAGTGAGTTTCCGGCTCCTGCATCTGTCCGTCCGAGTGTGAAATAATGATTATCTGTTACCTCTGCTGCATCTACGACAAATGAAATGGAATTACCACTGGGTGAGGAACCCAATGCTTCTACAATGGAGAAATCTCCTGATGTTCCAGATCTTGAAAGAACGAAGTACGTGTAGTCCGGATCAGGAACTGCACCCAGATCGAAGGTGAAAGTTACGTTGCCGTTGGCCGTTCCTACTGCATCATTTTTATCGAGTTGCCAGGTTTTGGTATAACGATTGGTGACCAGTGTTCCTGTGGGGATATCAGCGGTTGTTTCCGAAAATGCCCCACCATCGTTGTTCCAGCGAATGAAATCATTGGCATCTTGTAAGAAATCACCGGCATTTTGAGTGCTGGTCAGGGTTAGTTCGCCATCGGTGGCCGTCAAGTCACCGCCATTGGCTATTACTGCACTTGCAGCAATGGTGGTTCGGTCAGAGGCTATGTAATTTGAAGAAGCAGTGGCGCCTCCAAGGTTGTCAAAATTAGTCAAGGTACCATTGTTGCCATTGGGACTCAGGTCTGGAAGTGTCGTATTGCTATCACCAATACCTTGATTCAATCGGAAGTAAGCAGTGAGGCCCGCCTCGTCGCCACTCAGGTTGGCAAACATGTTGTCGAGAATCTCCTGTTGAGAGCGGATATCATTCCATATACGTACTTCATCTATGACGCCATTGAAATAATAGAGAGGTCCACCATCATCTTCACCGGCTATCCATAGATCTCCGGTTCCACCAGTGAAGGTGCTGTTGGAGCCTACCGAGACACCATCCAGGAAAATCGAGATCGTATTGGAGGAATTCGTCCTTGTGACGGCAATATGATGCCAATTTCCATCCCAGGCATCCGTTCCTGAAGCCACATTGCTGACAAATTGATTGTCCTGAATCCCAATGTCTGTGTTACCTGTATTTTTACCAATGAAGAAATCTGAACTGGACCCTCCGAAAATAGGCTGAAAGTTATCACCGGCAGCTCCTTCATATTTGAACCATGCCTCCATGGTAAAGTCCGTGAGACTGGTTCTTAAAATCGCTGTGCGGACATGATCATTTGTTCCATCAAAATCCAGCGCATTTCCAACTCCTGCATCAGACCTTCCCAGTGTGTAGTAGGAGCCATTGTCGATTGCAGAAGCATCCACGGTAAATTCAATGCTATTGCCATTGGGATTTACACCCAAAATTGGAACAATGGCAAAATCACCAGAAGTGCCTGTTCGTTCGAGTAGATAATAGGTGTAGGTTACGTTCGGAGTAGCTCCCAGGTCAAAGCCTAGTCTGACTGATCCATTGGAAGTTCCTGAAGCATCGTTTTTCGTCAGGTTCCAGATGCGACCATACCTTGTGGTAACCAGAGTGCCAGAAGGCAAATCGGCAAAGTCCTCCGAAAAGCTTCCATTGTCATGTCCGGCCAAGAGGATATCATTATCGTCATTGAGGAAGCTTACGTCTGTTAAGGTTAGTTCTCCTGATGTACCTGTTGAGGTATCGGATCCCCCGGCTTGGAAGATGGCTTGATTCTGTGCGAAGATATCCCATCCGGCGGCGGTCCATTCTGTACCGGCCATGTTAGTAAGGGATCCGTCACGATTGTTGGAAGTAAGGTCATTTAAGGTTGTTCCGCTTGACTGGTCAAAGCGATAGTACGTTTGTAACCCTGAACTGCTTGGATCCTCCAGGCTTTGCATCCCTTCGAGAATTTGTTCCTGAGTTCTAGCACTATTCCAAATTCGAACCTCATCAACAGTTCCGTCTAAAAATCTTCCGGATGCGTATCTGGCGTCTTTCCCGATATGAATGACCGCACTTGCATTGCTTTGAATACCTGTACTAATGGCTGCTCCTGAAGATTCCAATACACCATCGACGTAAATTCTGGTAGAAGTCGCATCAGCTACCCCTACAACATGGTGCCATCCGGTCCCTCGGAAGTCCGTTGAGGAAGTAGTGGAGCGAACATTACTTCCATCCCAAACAAAAAAGGATAGTGAGCCGTTTGAAGTACCGATATTTCCCAATAACCAGACATTCGTGCTCGCATTGTCACTATTGGCAGTGCTCTGGGCCATGACACCTTCTGCAGTGGTCAATGTATTGAGGTTGATCCAGGCCTCTACGGTGATTTCGTTGGTATATCCTGTAAAGGGTGAAGCAATATTTACATAGTCATCAGTCCCATCAAAAGCTAGCGCATTCCCAATTCCTGGCAGTTGAGCAGCCTGGTTCACTGCCCCTAAAGTGGCGGGGCCGGCAGTAAAATCGGAAGCACTATTATCGGTATCGGTCCCATTAGGGATTCGGGCAATGGCTTCATCACTGATACCAGTTGCACTACCACTAGGCGCTTCCCCTGATCCACCGCCCAATTTCACTTGATCTACGGTGTTACCACTCGCATCTCTCAGGGTGATTTGAACATCATTGTTCATTTGTACCGTTCCCGATCCTGTCGGATTGCCAAGTACCAAAAAGTCTCCGGCTTCTGTATTTTCGAAGGAGCCAATCATGCTGTTTACGATGTAATTGGAGGTAGAGAATGCTCCCCCCGCAGCGAGCGATTGATTTACAATATCGCCGGAACCATCTTCCAGGCTGATGGTCCAACCCGTCAGGTTGATTTCCGAAGAGGCGATGTACAATTCTACCCATTCGTCCGTATCTGTCGAACTGACGGTGTTCCCGCCAATCGTACCATCGAATCCATTGGCACTCCAATCTTGTTGCGGATCGGTGACCACTTCATTGATCACCACAGTTCCCGTTGGCGAGTTGGTAGTTCCTAATGTGGGTCTTGTCTGAATAAAGTCAGCGTCATCAGTACCGGTATCGGTGGCATTGGGATAGCGAACAATGGCTTCTGAATTGAATGCGGAATTGGAACCGCTTGGTGCTTCACCTGTTCCGCCACCGATGGTGACCTGATCTACTATAGCATTGCTGGCATCTCTTAGGATGATGGTCAGACCAGTATTATTGATTTCCCCGGTAGGATTACCAAGGATCAGGTAATCTCCGGCCGCTGTATTGATGAATGTGCCACTAAGGGTAGTAACATAATTTACCGTTGCAAATACGCCTCCGGAAGCAATGCTGCCCGAAACATCCGTCCCGTCATTCATTTCGATAGTCCATCCGGTCAGGTTCAGTCCCGCTGTTCCAATATAGAGTTCGATCCACTCGTCATTCGCATCGACGGAGCCGGCACCAATGGAGCCATCAAAGGAAGACGTATTCCAGTCAGTGAAAGGATCAGTCACCACTTCGTTGATGACTACTGTACCAGATGGTGCACTGGTTTCACCTAAGGTAGCCCGGGTTTTCACGAAATCAGTGGCATCTACATCGGTATCGGATCCATTGGGAATTCGGGCTACTGACTCATCTGTAGTGGAGCTTGCACTTCCGCTAAATCCGGTGCCTGACCCGGTAGCGATGGTAACCTGATCAATGATGCCGCCGCTGCCATCTTTTAGAATGACGGTTAATCCACCGGTGGAGTTCATCATACCTGAAGAAGGATCACCCAAAATCAGGTAATCACCGGATTTCGTTTTGGAGAGTGAACCTCCTGTTAAAGAGCGGTAATTGGACTGATTGAAAGCCCCCCCAGCCGAAAGGCTTCCTGAAACATCGGTCCCATCATTCATTTCAATGGTCCAGGAGGACATGTTCAGGTCGTCTGTAGTAATGTACAGTTCTATCCATTCGTCATCGGCATCTCCGGTGCCTCCGGGACTTGGGTTAAAGAAATTGCTGGCTCCCCAATCTTGTTGAGGGTCTGTAATCACTTCGTTGATTACGACGAACTGAGATGTAAGCGTAGCATAATTGGCATTTGCGAAAGAGAAATATTCACCGTCCGCCAAATCGATTTCTCCTAAATAGTGCGTACCATCATCCGTCATTTCCACTACTCTTCTGTTCCCATCGGCCGGGAAAGTAGCATCTGAAGTATGTGCTACGATGGAGACGGTACCAGTGGCTAAGGAGTTAGAAAAACGAATTTGTACTGTGCCTACGGTTCCGGTTTCCTGCGCTCTCCATACACGGGTCATTCGGTTGGAGGTTGTCGCATTGCTGTTATTGATGTTATCAGTCCCGAAGGTAGAGGCTCCGCCATCATGTCCCCAGATCAACCAGGAATCATCAGCCGTGTAAGCAGTAGGAGAGGCATGAGTTCCGTTGGCTAGTTCAACGATCGCTCCCGTATTGATGCTCCCTGATTGTCGCTGATCCAATTCTGAAGCATCGTCTCGCGCCAGACCGGCAATGTCGTCGTTATAAGCGGCATTGGTCGTTGCATTCCAGACCGTAGCACCATCTGCAGCGAGATAGTCCGTCGCTGAAGTTTGATCCAGCGTGATACCGTATTTCAACGATAAATAGGAAAAGACTTGTTGTCGCTGCGTGGAATTCATGGCATCTCCATAAATGATTACTTCACCCATTTGCCCAGTCCAGTGGAACATGTCATTGGATTCTCGGCGACCAATCGTGATGGCACCGGTTTCGGATGTCTGGAGCCCCGCCGTTTCTATATCCGTAGAAAACAACCCATTGACATGAGAGGCAGCAGATGCCCCACTACTTTGTAACGTACCTCCAAAAATCCGGGTAATACCATCATCATAGTCACTGTTGCTTCCAATGTCTGAGAAATTGGTTGCATTGGCTGGAATAAACCTATGCCCAGCATCTCCGTTGATATGCATTTCATATCGTTCCTGGGTTACGGCCGACATGAAAAACTGGATAGCGGTGCTGGAGGAATTGGCCACGAAGAATAATTCATAATCCGAGTTATTCAGCCCCATGGTTCCGGCATTATTGGTCAGAGTCAGGAAGTCAGAACCGTCGAAATCGACGGCTGTATTAAAGTTGATGGCATTAGCTGTACTTGAAGGCTGAGCAGATGCTGTTCCTTGAGTAGCGTGGTTGCTGTTTCCGGACTGATCATCCCATTGACTTACAGTGAAGTCTTCTCCGGCTTTCAGCCATAGTTGAAGATCGGTGCCAAATCCACCGGGAGCGGAACCGGAACCTTGAATAGCAAAATCATATGCTGCTTCGTCACAATCGTCGGAGTTGATGGTAATCGTGGCGGTTTTAGTGCCCGGACCAACAGCTGTGAAGGTCACGGTGAAGGTTTCACTACCTGAGGCAGCTACCGTGCTGGGAGCTCCACTGACTACAAATTCGCTGGAATTTGTTCCTGTCGAAGTAATGCTGCTGATGTTAAGGGTGGCTGTGCCCGTATTTTGGATGGTATAAACGATCGCATTGCTGCTAAAGCCAAAATCCGTATCGATAGTTGTGTTGATGGTGGTGCTGCCATCAGCAATGTCGTTGCTATTTCCCTGAACATTGATCTCGGGCTGATCGGCAGGAGTCGTTGAATTGCTTACGCTATTTCCGGAGCCGTCCACCCAGTTTGAAGTAGACCCGGTCAATGCAAAACCGGTCAACGTCCCATCATTATTGTTTGCAGTCAGATCATCGAGAGTGGTCAGACCGGTATTGGTTCCGCCGGCTTCGTTTTGATTAAAATTGTAGTACAAATCCAAGCCTGTTTCTGATCCGGTTAATTCCACATCTTTCGTTGAGAGAATTTCCGAGCATGTTCTCGCCACACTCCAAATTCTGACTTCATCCATTTGTCCCGAGAAGAAATTTGCTGAACCTGTAGAGCCGATATTTAAAGTGGAAGCCGCATTTGATGCCCCACTGACGTTCAAACTATTTTCTTCGATTCCATTTACATACGCTTTAACAGCAGTGCCGTCATAGCTAAAGGCAAGGTGATACCAGGTTCCAGCGGTCCAGGAAGTAGTTGTAGTCGTGATATCCTGCCCTGCCCCACCGATATTAGTGTGTATACCAATAGACCCGTCACCTTGTCTGTTAAATGTAATATGCGGCCTACTTCCCGTGCTGTAGTAAATTAGGTCCTCTCGAGCATCCGCTGAAGTCAAAGTGTTTGTCGGTGAAAATAGAAACTCGTAGGTCCAGCTTCCAGTAGAAGCGGCAAAGCCTGAAACAATGATATCATCGTCGGCACCATCAAAATCGAGTGCATGATTAGTATCCCCAACGCCTTGCACCGCGAAATCATAGACTGCTTCGTCACAATCATCTGAATTAATGGTAATGGTTGCATTTCGGGTGCCTGTAGCCAATGGCCCAAACGTCACGGTGAAGGTTTCACTCCCGGAAGAAGCCACAGTGGTTGGTGCTCCACTCACTACAAAGTCCCCGGCGTTGGTGCCCGTTGAAGTGATACTGGAAATGTTTAGCGTAGTTGATCCTGTATTTTGAATGGTGTAAACAATGGCATTAGAGGAAGTCTGAGTTCCGAAATCCGTATTGATGGTGCTATTGATGGCCGTGCTGCCATCAACAATGTTGTTGCTGTTGCCTTGTACGTTGATCTCTGGTCCGCTGGTATCGATGGCATCGCCTGAGAATGTCCAATTAAAGGTAACATCCAGATTGTTGCGATCTTCCGTCGAACTGCAATATACCAGTCCACTAGCTCCCAATGTGAGATTAGAAGGTATTTGTGTTTCACCAGCGGAAAGTGTGGCCCAACCGGTTAAGGTATTGTCATAGTTGGTGACACTCATATTGGTGTTATCCAGCATGGATTGCATGTTAGCCACACTGCTAATGTCCCAGTCACCCAGGTTTTGGTTGAAAGCACTGGCAGAGGTGAACATTCCAAACATGTTGGAGACTGTAGAAACGTCCCACCCTGAGATGTCCTGATTAAAAGAAGTGGCATTGGTGAACATACTTTCCATGGTTTGTACGTTACTGGTATTTGCTCCCCATGTGAGCGCCGTGCCGCCATTGTTGAAAGCTGTAGCCCCTAGGAACATACTTCCCATTTCTGCTACCGTGCCTACATTCCAATTGCTGAGGTCCTGATTAAAGCTGGTAGCGCCTCTAAATAGGCCCGTCATCTGATCAATGGTACTGACATTCCAATTGCTCAAGTCACCATTGAAAGAAGTGGCGTCCCGAAAGGCCTGATCCATTTCTGTGGCCCCACTTAAGTCTGGCGCGTCGGTGGCATTATAGGTCAGATTATTACATCCGCGGAATGATACTTGCATGGAAGTCCAGGCTACATCTCCCCATTGTTCGATGGTAAGTATTTTACTCCGATGAGTGGCATTATTGTTCATCTGAAAGTGGGGGAAAGCACCATCTATGGATATGGCGTAAGTACCAGCTGTTGCATATACATGGGAGGGGTCTCCTGCTGTCAGGGCCTCAACAGTGCCGTCACCCCAATTGATCGTATAATTGTAAGTGCCACTGCCAGTGGGCAACTGTACCGTTTCACTGGCTGTGGTGGTTTGCCAGGTAGTGATGAAAGTAGCCCCAACATCATTTCCGGATCCGTCCACCCAGTTGGAAGTACTTCCGGTCTTTGCGAACCCTGATAAAGTCCCATCAAAATTATTCGCGGTTTGGTCTTGAATCTCAGGTGCTGAAACCCCCGAATTATCAGAAGCAGCCGTTCCTTCATCGAAATTGTAATAAGCGACCAGATTCGATTCAGATCCGGTAAGCGATTTCGTCATGTTGGTTCTGATCTCTAGTTCTGTTCTAGCGTCACTCCAGATACGAACTTCGTCCATATCACCACTAAAATATTCTGTTGTAAAGCCAGCATCATTAGACCAACCAATGGTAACCGGTTTTCCGGTTTGAGCGGTATTAATTCCAGTGGCCAGGGTAGAGCCTACTTGAACTCCGTTGAGATAAACGTCAGTTGTGGTGGTAGACATGACATATGCGACATGGTACCAGGTGCCTGCGGTGATAGTTGTGGAGGAAGTAGTGCCCACAGTCGACCCATTCCAAATGCCGAAAGTACCACTGGTTTGATCCACATAAAGTGCCCACCTGGTGGTTGCAGTCCCATCCCTCATTGAGATGACAGACTTGTTTCCTGAAGTGGCCGGCCGGATCCACATTTCCACAGTACCAGTGCTGAATTCAAAAGCGGCATTATTGGTTACGCTGATGATATCATCCGTACCGTCAAAATTCAGTGCATTGTTTTGTGCTGAAATAGAGAAAGAAATAAAAAGAGAGAATACGATCGTTAAGAAGCCTAAAGCTCTTCTAAAGTTGGCGGAATACATGTATGGCTATTTTAAGAGTGTTTCCCAAAATAGCAATATTTTATGGAGAAGTAATACAAAAAGTTGTTTAAGTTAATTTTAAGAATTAGGTACTACAAAACGTTATTAAGAACCCTATGAATCCCCAGGAAATAATTGACTATTTGCAACTTGAACCTTTGCCAGTAGAAGGGGGGTATTACAGGCAAACCCATCGAGCAGATGAAATCATTGATAAAAGGCACTTCAGGACGGATTATCAAGAGGATAAGGCATTATATACTGCTATTTATTACCTACTAACTCCCGATACCCAATCGGCTTTGCATTGGCTGCCAACAGATGAGATATTCCATTTTTATTTGGGAGATCCGGTAACGATGCTGAATTTATTCGGAGATGGGACCTCTGAATTGATCACGTTAGGTCAAGACCTCCTGAAGGGACATCACGTGCAGTACAAGGTTCCTGAAAAGACCTGGCAAGGTTCATTTTTACGATCAGGAGGAAGTTTTGCCTTAATGGGAACCACCATGTCGCCGGGTTTTGATTTTTCTGATTTCAGACCGGCTGATCAACAGACTTTGGTAGCCCAATATCCTGATCAGCGAGAAATGATTCAGCGATTATCTCTCGGATGAATGTCCGGTTGATCAGAAAATCAACTAATTTGAGAATTGCTAACCTAACTATTTGAATATGGCTGATCAGGAAATACCAAAAGTGCTGTTGTGGATATCTTATATTTTACAAGGGATTATCGTGATCATGTTTGTGATGGGTGCTTCAATGAATTTGATGCAGGATGAAGAAGCGGTTCAAAATGCGGTGGCATTCGGCTACCTGGAGCACACGGTCTTCAAGTTGGGAGTTGCTTTGTTACTTTCCACCATTTTATATGCCATTCCAAGAACAGCGGTCATTGGAGCCTTGTTCCTTACGGCATGGCTGGGAGGTGCGGTGGCTACCCATGTCATCCATCAGGATCCGGTATTCAATACCATATTCCCCGCAATTTTCGGAGTGATCATGTGGCTGGCCTTATGGCTGAGAGATCCGAGAGTAAAAGGTTTGGTCAGGTAAAGTTGGATCAATCCGAATTTCTGAGGAAGAATGTAATTTCTCCATTGATCCAAAAGTAATTGAGTTAATCAGTTATTCTGCTTTTTGAAATGGTGATTTCTTGGTTCTGGATTTCCTGCCTAAGGTACGGTGAACCATTTTGGGTGGATTACTCTAGCTTGGGTGGATTGCTCTAGCGAGGTAGCATACTATGCTGAAATGAAGCTTTCACTATTTAAAGATGGTCCCCAGAAAAATTGCTTGATCCGTAAAGTTCGGCCTCATTTGGAGGTCATGAACTTGATGTACTTATTGCACCGGGCTTTCGTGCCTTGATAAACTACCCTTTTTTCTTCGTACACCTGCCACTCATCGAACATCTTGTTGTATTTCAATTGAAAAGGCTGGTCCGAATTGCCGAAAAGTTTCTGGAAAAAATTCATATCCTTTTTTTGATACGAATATGCTTCGCAGCACTTCGGCATGTTTCAATATTAGACCAGCGCCTTTTTTACCGGTTCAATTAGCTAAAATACTCGTTGACTTATCTCTTAAAGATGTAGTCCGCACTCGGTTTTCTGTGCATTGAGCCATCGGCCTTCTCTTCCTTCCCCCTTGGCTGTGCAATGATGACAACCGATTGAGCCATATCCCTGGTAGAACAGGGAATTGACGGGTAAATCAAATACCTGATGATAGAGTCCGACATCATCTTGCTTCATGTCGATGATAGGATGAAACTTGACGATATTCCCGGAATCGTGAAATATGTTGAGGTGTCTTCGATTTTCATTTTGAAAACGCAACAGCCCTGAGATCCAGATCTTTTTACCTTTTTTCAACCGGTTCATTGGCTCCACTTTATTTACAAAGCAGCAGAGGTCATTGTTTCGGTTCCAGGAAGAGTTTTCTCGAGTGAAATTATGTTTGTTGATCGCAGGTTGAACATCCACGATATTGATACCCAACTTTTGCTCGATAGTTCGGCGATGCGTCAGGGTCTCCTCAAATAAATATCCCGTATTGATGAGATTGACCGGATGTTGCGGCGCTGCTTTACTGAGCAAATGAAGCAGTATCGATGATGTTGAACCCAGTGAGGTTGTGACCAGAATGTCTTCCGGATCAAATTTTTCAAAAAGCAGGCTCATCCGCTCCTGAAACGTAAGCGGTTCAAATTCTTCGTTAAGCGATTTGAGGTCGATATCAGTTAAAAAATCATTCATCGTCCTTAAGCATTTTAGTAGTGATGTGATTGAGTTTGTTGACCTTGTATTCAAAGTCTCCTTTCAGCCGGTCCCGAATGGCTTTCAGGTTTTTGAGTAGTTGCGGGGTATCATCGGGCAATACTTCTTCCAGCAACTCACGAATGCGTTTGGCCAGGGTAGGGGATTGCCCATTGGTACTGATCCCAATTTTGAGCGCTCCTTTCTTTACTGTTGATCCCAGATAGAAATCACAGAGATCTGGCGTATCCGCTACGTTGACAAGCACTTTTTTGATCAATGCGAGCTCTTTGATTTCCCGATGCAATGTTGGTTGATCTGTGGCCAGGATCGCTACCCGAAACTTGTCAAGATCACCAGATTCGTATGCCCGAAATTCCAGGGTAATCCCCGTATGCGTTTTGGCAAGTTCCTGAATCTCTTCGCGTATTTCGGGTGCTACAATATGCACCCGTGCTTCCGTGTCATTTTTAAGTAAGGCTTCCAGCTTTTCCAACCCCACATTTCCTCCACCTACCAATAGGGTAGGAACTTCCCTGAGTTTAAGGAAGATAGGGAAGAGGTGGTTTTGTAAATGCTCCTGACTCATGCTACTCGGGTGATCTGACTTTCAACGTCGGTAAGGATCTCACCATAGCGTACACCGGCTACTTCGCCAAAGAGAAGTAGTGCAGGAGTAGGTACTTTCACCTCCCTTAATTCTGCAACGATTTCCCCTACAGTCGATTGATAGACAAATGCATCTTCCAGGGACCCACGTCCGATCACGGCAACTGGTAAATCGGCAGATCTGTGTGTTAAGTACAGGTCTGTAATTTGATCCAGCTTATTGAAACCCATGAAGAATACTGTGGCTGCGGCATGTTTGGCGGCGAGTTCCACTTCTTCACTTAAAGTTCCTTCGGAAGTAGTTGCAGTAACGATGTTAATGCTTTGATTGACACCTCTCAGCGTAAGCGGGATGCCATACATGCCTGGCAGGTGGAGGCTACTGACTCCTACCACTGAGGCCACCTCAATGCCGAACGAGCGCGCATATTCCAATTCCTCAAACCCACGGGCAAATAAGAACGGATCACCGCCCTTTAACCGAACGACATGCTTTCCTCGCAGCGCATGTTCTACGATTAATTGATTAATGGTTTGCTGTTTCACACTGGCTTTCCCCGCTCGTTTTCCAACAGGAATGTGCTCTGCATTCGGTGCGTGTACCAGCAATTCCGGGTTGACCAAAGCATCGTAAAGCACCACGTCTGCATTTTGCAGGGCTTTTACGCCCTTGAGTGTGATCAACTCAGGATCTCCGGGACCCGCTCCGACTAAAGTAAGTTTTGACTCGCTCATGTTATGCTTTGTAGAAATTGCTGATGACTAATTTTTCCCCTTGCTGTACCTGGCGATAGTTTAGCACTTCAGTGATGAAATCTTCTGCAGTTTTCAGGTACTCGGTAGCGAAAGCTTCCGAAGGCTCGTTTTTGTTGATCTCAAGTACGGTTTCAGGAAAGTCAGTGATGCTGGAGATTTTTCCTTCCGCTACAAATTTTTCCTGGAAAGTGTTGATGATCTGGTTATGAGTGTTGCACTGAATTTCTTCGTGCAAAAGCAGTGCTTTGGCTCCGATAACCATGGAACTGTAAGCATGGTAAATGGCGCCTGCCCACTTATTATCTTTCAGTGCTTCCTGGCCCCAGATAACTTTTTCTTGAGCGTCCCCGACAATGGTACTGACCAGGTCCAGTACTACTCCCGCACATTCGCCGACACCAATCTCCGGAATAAACGACACTTCTCGTCCCCAATCCTGGAAGCCTTCTTCATCGAGGGTAGATAGATCAGCCAATGGCTTCAGCAATTCATAGAAATACATTTTACCCCGACGTTGGAAATACTGATTGAAATATTCTTCCTCTTCCGCATTGGCCTCAAAATCTAAAAGCAAATTCCTCACCGTATCAGGTACTCTCTTGGTCGGTACTTTGATCACTTTTTCAGCAATGAACCCTCTGCCTTCCGGGTCAACTCCTCCGCCTAATACGACTTGCTGTGCCGGTGAAACTTTGCCTTCATATTTGATACTGCTACCGTGAAAACCAATATTGGCGATCATGTGCTGGCCGCAGGCATTCATACAACCGCTGATCTTGATCTGAATGTTAGCTTCATCAATCAAATGAGGGAACTCACTTTGGATCAGTTTTTCCAGTTCGGTAGTGAGGTTTGTACTATTGGTTACAGCCAGATTGCAAGTGTCTGTTCCCGGGCAAGCGATAATGTCCCCAAGGCTTTCGAAACCGCTATTACCCAGGTCAAGTACCTGTAGGTCATGGTACAAACCGAGTAATTCTTCTTTTCTAAGGAATTTGAGTAAAACGCCCTGATTGATCGTAAGACGTGCATCATTAGAAGCCCATTTTTCAACCAGATCTGCAAATTTTCGTGCTTTCGCTACGTCCAGGTTGCCGAGAGGAACTTTGATCTTGGCGGCATAGAATCCTTCTTGTTTTTGCTCAAAAACATTGGCCTTAAACCATTGCTCAAAAGCTTCTGAAGATTCTAGTTGGTCATCGGTCGTAGTAGCTTCAGGAATTTCATTCGGGACAGTTTCGCGATCAATCCAGATAACCTGATTAGGCAATGCTTGTCGTTCTTCTTCGACCAATTGCAGGAATCTTTCAATTCCCAATCCTTTTTTAGGTTCAATCAAAAACTTCAGACGTGCTTTGTGTCTTCTTTCACGTTCTCCATGTCGGTCAAATACACGCAGACCTGCTTCGATGAAAGGGATCAACTTTTCCTCTTCAAGGAATTCATAGGCAGTTTCAGCGACAAAGGCCTGAGCTCCGAGCCCTCCACCAACTACTACGCGGAAACCTCTCTTCACTTCACCTTGCACTTCAATGACTTTTGGGATGAAACCAAAGTCATGGATATAGGTAAACGCTGAATCTTTTTCTGAGGAAGAGAATGCCATTTTGATCTTTCGACCCATGTCCTGGCAAATAGGATTTCGTAGGAAATATTCGAATACTGCCTGCGCGTAGGGCGATACGTCGAAGGGTTCATTGGGGTCAATACCAGCGTAAGGGCTGGCGGTAATGTTTCTTACTGTATTCCCACAGGCTTCGCGAGCGGTCACACCAACAGATTCCAACACTTCCCAGATACGAGGGGCATTGACAACATCTACGTAGTGCATCTGGATGTTTTGTCGGGTAGTCAGATGCAAATTTCCGTGACCGAATTCTTCTGCCAGGTCCGCCATGGCACGGATCTGAGTAGGACTGATCTTGCCGAAAGGTAGTTTGATCCTGAACATCTGAACGCCTTGTTGCCTTTGGCCATATACACCTCTGGTCAATCGGAATGCCTTGAAACGTTCTTCAGGAATCTCTCCTTTTTTGAAACGATCGATCTTGTCTTGCAACTCAATGATGTCGCGTTGTGCAGCTGGGGATAATGTGTCGAATTCGGTACTCATGCTTTGTTTATCAATATTTTGACATAAAAAAACCCTGACGTTTTACCGTCAGGGCTTTATAAAAATCATTTATAACTCACTTAACGGTATAATATTTTGTTTATACAGCAACATGGACAACAACAGTTCGTCATTTCTTGTCTGTTGATATGTTTTCTGTGTTTCATCATGTTATTACCACATCGGCACTCACGCTTAGTGCCTGTTCTATATCTTGTACTACGTCATTAATATCTTCCAGTCCGGCTGAAATTCGAACCAATCCGGGAGCGATCCCGACACTGCTGCGCTCTTCTTCCGTAAGTTTAGAGTGTGTTGTGCTGGCCGGGTGAGTTACTGTAGTACGTGTATCTCCTAAATTGGCCGTCAGGCTTAACAACTTCAAGCTGCTCAAAAACTTCACTCCTCGCTCAATACCGCCTTTGACGATGATCGAGACCAGTCCTCCTCCGTGCTTCATTTGCTTTCTGGCAAGCTCATGTTGCGGGTGACTTTCCAGAAAAGGATATTTTACCAATTCTAGTTCCTGATGACCCTCTAAATATTTTGCAATTTTGTAAGCATTGTCGCAGTGGCGATCCATTCGCACAGCCAGGGTCTCCAGACTTTTGCTCAGTAACCACGCATTAAAAGGGGAAAGACTGGGACCGGTATGGCGTGCAAAAAATCGTATTTCTTCTATAATTTCTCTTTTTCCTACGATGGCTCCACCAAGCGCACGTCCCTGACCGTCAATGAATTTGGTCGCTGAGTGCGTGACAAGTGTGGCGCCGTAATCGATCGGATTTTGTAAGTATGGTGTGGCAAAGCAGTTGTCTACGTTGAGCACAATACCATATTTGTTAGCCAGGTTTCCCAGATGTTCCAGGTCGATGATATCCAACCCGGGATTACTTGGAGATTCTACGAAAATCATTTTCGTATTCGGCTGGATCAGACTCTCGATCTTTTCCGGGCGATGTAAATTGAAATACGTGTGTTCTATGCCCCATTTTGGTAAAATGGAAGTGAACAATTGGTGTGTGGATCCAAAAATCGCTCTGGAAGCAAGTATATGATCTCCTTTTTGTAGATAACCTGCGATGCTGGTAAACATAGCAGACATACCCGTCGCCGTGGCAATACCGTCTTCGGCTTTTTCCAATAAACAAAGCTTGTCGATGAATTCGGAAGTATTGGGATTGGAATACCGGGAATAAATGTTTCCGGGAACTTCATCGGCAAACATGGCCCGGGCTTCTTCTGCATCGGCAAAAGTAAAGCTGCTGGTCATGTAAATAGGCGAAGAATGTTCTCTGTGGAGTGCATTTTCAATTTGGGTTCGTACGGCGTTCGTCTCGAAGTTCATATTGGAACGAAAAGTTTTGTCAGGAAAAAGGAAAAAAGGGGATGGAGCGTTCTGTTCTTCAGAATCGACCTCCGGGAAAGATTAACAACAACAGCAACAACAAATCCTCAAGGCTTGATCTTGTGTGTGATGCGTTAACGGGAAGTTGAAAATGGATATCGTTCTCATAATTTCATCTTTACTTTTTCAAGTTCGGAACTTAGCACCTTTCCTTGCAGATGGTTGCTAGCGCTTCACAGAGTCCGTCTCTCCACGCTTCTTTATAAAATCATTTCTAAGTCGTGACAAAGGTAGAAGTGGAATCTTCTAAAAAACAAAGGATCGCCAAAAAATATTTCACCGTTGGTAAAAAGGCTTATCGAAAAGCTTGTGGCTGACATATTTGTAATTCTGCGCAACTTAAGCACGAGTTATTCGTCAGCGGAGGATACCTGATTCGCGTCCTTCTTCAAGGAGAGAACTGATGGGAGTCTGTCGACTATTTACCTTGCGGCTTCTACAGAGAGATCGTAATTATTCCTCACTCACCACTTTTCCTGATTTGTACTTTTTATGGGAAGTGACTTTGCCTTTTTCATCATAGTAGATCCAATCTCCCGTACGCTTGTTGTTCAGGTACTTTCCCTCGTATTGTTTCTTTCCGTTTTTGTGATAGAGAGTGAAAGGCCCATGTAGACGGTTCAGTTTCCAGTTAGAAACCTCTTTTTCTTTGCCATTAGGGTGATAACTGGTCCAGGTGCCGTTTTTCATTCCTCGCTCATAAGACTCGCGGTTTACAATCTTCCTTCCTTCGTAGATCAACCTTTCCCCCTGTAGCTTTCCGGATTCGTATGTTTCGCTGATGGTTAATTTTCCTTTCTCATTGTAATATTTCCAGGTCTTGCCAGGTAATTCATTCACCAAATAACTTTCCTGGGAGAGCTTACCCGTTTCATGGTAACTCTTAATAGAAGCATTGAGACCATTCAGTGAGAAATCGGCTTCTTTGCTGAGTTTTCCGGATTGATAAAAGTCCTGATTCAGACCTTGCTTCCTTCCGTATCGGTATTTGTAGATGGACTTTGGGCTACCATCTTCGTAAAAGACGAGGTATTCACCTTCTAATTCACCCTCTTCATAGTTGCCCGTCGATTTGATCTGGCCATTTTCATAATACTTCTTTACAAAACCTGATCGTTTTCCCCGTTCATTCAGAACTTCCATTTCTAATTTTCCTGAAGGGTAAAAAGTCTTGTAAAACCCATTTAACAACCCATTCACATATTGGGCTTCCAGCTGTACAATACCCGTATCATAGAATTTTCGAGTGATGCCATTGGGCTTTCCGGTAGCATAACTCACTTCTTCCTGTTTGTTCCCATTGTTGAAATATGTGACCACAAGGCCATCCGGCAACCCTTGGTCAAATGATGATAGACCTTTCACTTTACCATCGGGGTGATAAGTTTTGACTTCACCAACAAGTGTATCGTCGATGAATGTAGCTTCTTGCTGAAGGTTACCGTCTGGGTAGAAAACTTTTGTGGCCCCTTGCCGCAAGCCCTCCAGATAAGTGGTCTCCCGCTGAATCGTGCCGTTTTCATAATAGTTGATGAACTTCCCTTCTTTCAATCCATTATCGAATGCTCCGTCAACAATGACCTTGCCGGTCTGGCTGAACATCTTATAGCTGCCATGAGGAATAATGGTATCCGTATAGATGATCCCGAATTCTTCCTTGACGACCTTTTGGTCCAGGTCATAATAGGTTCTGAATGGTTTCTGGCCATAACAGGCAAGTACCAGTAACAGGAGAATTAAAGTCGAAACAATCTTTGAGTAACCTCTTTGCATAACACCGAAAAAGTAAAAAAGCCCTGTCAACTAACGAAAGGCCTTCAAGATTATTTTTTGGACATTGAGATAGCACCAGCCACGAGTTGAGACCATTTTCATGGTGTGCAATACGTCATTTTCCTAATGCTACTACGCAAATCGTATTTATTCTGATACCTTATTTTTGGTATATGTCAAATAATGGGTGCCGCTAATTTTGAAATGTCTTTAAGGATGAAACTTATTCATTCCTGAGTAAGACAACAAGTGGAGCAGAACCCACCATAAAAAACGAACTGTTTCCGTCCGGTGTTTTGGCGGAGGGCTTATCCCGAAAAGCCCGGAGGCATAAAGCCTTAAGAGTAGGGAAAACCACATATACAAATTATGAGTGCATTTATTGGAACATGGAAAGATCAGGATGGTGCTACCATTACGGTCGAAAAAGCAAATGGCAGCGCTGTGAATTATTCACTGAAGTACAGCAATGGTAGAGGTCCGTTTAGCGGCTTTTCTGTAGGGTTAGGATCTACCGTGGTTAGTGTTGATTTCACAGATGGAACTGTGCCGAGTGCAGGTCTCCAGGCAGGGGTGATGAACTTCGATGGGAATACCATCAACTGGAGCAACCAAACGGTTTGGAAGAAAGCATAAGTTTGTTGGTTGGAACTTATAAAAAAACAGGCCCTGACTTTACGACAGGGCCTGTTGGCTATTTTTAACTTTCTTGAGAAAAATAGATGAGTTTATACTTTTTCCAATACGATAGCAGAAGCGCCGCCACCTCCGTTGCAGATTCCAGCAACACCAATGGAACCTTCGTTTTTGGTGAGTACAGAGTTCAAAGTGGAGATGATTCTTGCGCCAGATGCGCCGAGCGGGTGACCTAAGGCGACCGCTCCTCCAAATACGTTTACTTTTTCTGGATCCAATTCCAATTGACGATTATTGGCAATCGCTACAGCAGAGAATGCTTCGTTAATTTCGTAGAAATCCACATCACTTTTTTCCACTCCGGCATGCTTCATTGCTTTAGGGATAGCCAATGAAGGAGAAGTGGTGAACCAGATGGGCTCCTGAGCAGCGTCACCAAATCCACGGACTTTAGCTACGGGCTTCAATCCCAACTCTTCCATCTTGGACTTACTGATCAGGATGATTGCCGAGGCGCCATCGTTGATGGTGGAAGCATTGGCAGCCGTAACCGAACCATCTTTGTTGAAGACAGGTCTTAAAGAAGGGATCTTTTCAAATTTCACATTTCGATATTCCTCATCGTCAGCCATTACAATAGGGTCTCCTTTTCTTTGTGGAATCTCAACAGGGATAATTTCATCTCTGAAATGACCCGCTTCTGTAGAAGCAGCAGCCCTTTTATAGCTGTTGATCGCGTATTCATCCTGCTCCTCTCTTGAAATTCCCATTTCTTTAGCGGTGTTATCTGCACAGCTTCCCATCGGGAATCCATTGTAGATCTCCCATAAGCCATCGTGCATTAGACCGTCCACCATTTGGCCATGACCATACTTATAGCCATAACGTGCTTTTGGAATGTAATAGGGGATATTGGACATGCTTTCCATTCCTCCGGTCACCACAATATCGTTGATGCCAAGCATGATGGATTGTGCACCTAACATGACTGTTTTCATGCCTGAAGAGCACACTTTATTGACTGTAGTACAAGGTACATTGTGTCCAATTCCTGCTCCTATGGCCGCTTGTCGTG
Organism: Cyclobacteriaceae bacterium; assembly: GCA_965229785.1. Lineage (GTDB taxonomy): Bacteria > Bacteroidota > Bacteroidia > Cytophagales > Cyclobacteriaceae > JAWPMT01. Next base: position 3,589,031 of record CBDDJS010000001.1, on the reverse strand, counting down.
CCGGAGCCTGCCCAAGATTGGCACTGACCACATTGCCAAAGTAGACTTCATTCACATCTGCGGCGTTGACGCCTGCCTTTGACAGAGCACCACTGATGGCTTTTGATCCTAATTCCACGGCCGTAAAACCAGATAGCGAACCTCCGAAGCTTCCGATAGGGGTACGAACGGCTGAGAGAATAAATACTTCTTCCATTTATTAATTCTTAGGGTTAATGCTTTTGCGCCGCAAAATTACCAGTCTGGCTTATTGCTTTCAGGTCTTTTGGTCGCTTTTCTTTTTTGCTGCTGTATGTACTGTATCTCGTTGTTGCGCATAGCTTCCAAAATCATTCGGGCTTTTTCTTCGCTGATGTTCATTTCCTCCAGCTTTTCCTTAGGTGTGGCCTCCTGTTCCTGTTGTTCTTCACCTTCTTCACCTTCCTGCTCTTGTTGCTGTTCCTGTTCTTCGCCTTCTTCTCCCTCTTGCTCCTGCTGCTGTTCCTGTTGTTGCTGTTCGCCTTTTTCCTTTTCCTGATCTTGCTGCTGCTCCTGATTTTCCTGCTGCTCCTGATTCTGTTCTTCTTCGTTTTCTTTCTCCTCGTCCTGTTGCTGCTGGTCTTCGTTATTTTGCTGATTTTGCTGCTCTTGTTGTTGTTTTTCGAGCAGTTTTTTCACGACTTCATAATCAAATCGCGCATCCATATTGGAGGGATTGGCCTTTACTGCCGCTTTCATGAGTTGTAGCGACTCCTGCAATGTTTCTGGTTTTTTAGCCATTACTCCTAATTGCTGATATGCAATGCTTTGGGCTTCATTGGATCCAAGTGCAGCGACATTTTGGTAAGCCGTTTTCGCATTGGTTGAATCCGCCAGACGATAATAGCAATGCGCCAAATTCAGCATCACTTCCGGATCCTCGACGTTCATCGAATCGGTCAGGTAGATGTATTTATAAGCTGCTTCCTGATAATTGTTTTGTTTGAAAAATCTTTCGGCATCACGTTTCAACTCGTTGATCTTGGCAATCTCTTTCGGATTGTTACCGATCAGGGCAAATAATAAAAAAACGTACTTGATCATATTCTTAAAACGCTAACGTTCGACATCAGATCCAGACACATAAGCAGAAGTGCCAGTCCCAGGAAGTAAAAGTATTTGTTGGATTTAGCGTCCACTTGTTTACTGTCCCGCAATTCTCCTTCAATCTCGTTGATCGCCGATATCAATCGGGAAACATCATTTCTACTTTTGTTGATCTCGAAATATTTTCCATCAGTATCTGCTGCGATTTTTCTCAAAGAGGAAGAATTCAATTTAGATACGACTTCTTCGCCGCTTCTGTTCTTTTTAAATCCTCTTCTGGTAGAAATTTTTGAGCCTCTTTCGGTACCAACACCCAAGGTGAACAATTTGATCCCAGCTTCTTCAATTTTTGTGGCAATTGCTGCAGTTTCTTCTCCAAAGTCTTCACCGTCGCTGATCAGCACAATGGTTTTGGAAGTTTGGCGAGCGACATTGGATGCATCACTTTCCAGTTTGTCAAGGGCCATTTCCAGCGGAGGTCCAAAATCTGTTCCCGTATTAGGGACAAGAGAGGTGTTCAATGATTGAATGAACAAATTCAGTGCGTTATTGTCATAGGTCAGCGGGCATTGCATGAAGGCCTCGTTGCTGAACATGATCAATCCTATTCTGTCTGCGCTAAAAGCCTCCACAATATTCTTGAGTTCAAACTTTACCTTTTCCAGTCGGGTAGGCTGCACATCAAAGGCGTTCATAGACGTGCTGAGGTCGACACAAATAAAGATATCTTTCCCAACGGACTTTACTTCTTTGGAGGTTTGGCCAAATGATGGGCCAAGCAAGGCCACAATGAAGAGACCAAAATAAAGTGTGCGCAACGTGAGTTTGATGAAAACACGCCTTAAAGGCGATTGCAGTGCTTGTGCTACTTTAAAAACCCTGACAACATAGATGCCATAAAGCAAAACAAACAGAGTGATGTAGATCATCTCCGTTGTACCGATGGTTCTTGCCCAAATCATAACACTCAAAATTAAACAGTGTAGGTTGCGCAGAGAACAGAAGGCGATGCCATTTAACTTTTTTTAAGGATGGATGGTCGTTGTTGTTGATTGGTTTTGATTGCTGGAGTTGCTTAGTTTGCTTATTTCAACGTGCAATACCGATTGTGTTGAGTTGATGGATTTTGGATGGGAGTGGATAAGAAAGTGCATTTCTATTTGAAAAGAAAAGGAACGTTTTCATGAATGTGAGCAGGGATTCATAATGATTTTATGCAGGTTAAATTTTTAGTGACATATTTTTAATTGTGACGTACTGGAAATTGACCTGAAATGCTATATTTGCAGTCCTTTTTGAAAGGCAGTCCAAAAAATCACGGAGAGGTGGGTGAGTGGCTGAAACCACATGTTTGCTAAACATGCGTGCGAGAAATCGTACCGGGGGTTCGAATCCCCCTCTCTCCGCTCTTAAAGCCGAAGCTCAAGCGAAGGCTTCTTTTTTTAGTGAGGAATGTGAAAGAGAGGATCATTAAAAGAAGTAAAAGGTAAAACAGAGCTATTGGTTCCATAGCTCAACTGGATAGAGCAACTGCCTTCTAAGCAGTAGGTTCCAGGTTCGAGTCCTGGTGGAATCACTTGAAACCCCGCAATTGCGGGGTTTTTTGTTTAGAATTGGTCCAATGTTTGCTTTATGAAATGGGAACGAATGGACCATGAAACAGCCTTTTATCCTTTTTAGCCTTCTCTTTTTGCCACTCTTATCGTTTTCGCAGGAATCCCATGCTTATCGGACTTTAGAAGATTTGCTTAGCAATAAGTCTTCGGAATCAATTCCGCCCACTTTCCGGTATGAGCGTCAACGACATCAGGGTAAGTTAAGAGGTGACAAGGTCGCTGCTTATCGATTCAAGGGGCCAAAAGACCATAAACTTTCACGGGAAAAGACCCTGGCCGTATACATGGATGGATTTCTCTTCATTAATCCAGGTCGACCTAAACTCAAACAGAATGCCGACTTCTTTAAGGTGGAATGGATTGGAGATTATGGTTATTTCGTTGATATCCACGAATATCCGATCTGGATAGACGAGGTTTATATGGAAGACACGATCATAAAAGAGAAAGTATTGGATCGCTCTACCGGTAGGATTATGGAATTGTCAAAAAAGAATCTACGTCTGATACTTCAAGATAATCCGCCGTTATTACTTGAATTTGAGCAGGAGAGAAAGAAGAAAAAGAAGCTCAAGGAATATTTAATCAGGTACATCCAGGCATTGAGTAATGATCAGCTAGGCCAACAAAGCTGAGGCTACAAGAGTATTTTGTAACGTCGTATGGGTCCATGCACTTCTTGCATTTTGATAAGGGTCCTTTCTTTTGCGTCAATCCAAAATGTGGCGTAATTGGCCTTTGAATATTCTATTCTTAGTTTCCAACATGTATTACTTCCGGTTTTGAATGTTATTCTCTCTTTACCGAGGACGTTGTAATTGTAGAAGGAGGGAGGCGTTTTGGACCCAGGGTGGTAAAACGGAATACTAAACGTGATATGGTGGTCAAAAGGCAGCATGCTCAGTATTTCCATATCCAGTTCGAAATTGAAAACTTCAAAATCGGTGATCATTTCAAATCCCTTTTTTGAATTGTTATTCACAGAATCACTTCCGGTTATTTGACTACTAGTTATATCGAAAGCTTCGATTTCCCCTTTCCCGTTTTCTGAACGATGATAAATGGGCATAAAATTGCGTGCATCATTTAAAGAGTACAACTTCCTTGACTTTTCGTGATTTTGGTTTTTCCAGTTCTGTGAGACGATCGCAAGTTCTCCTGTTCTGTTTTTTCTTATTTTTCTTTCCCAGATTGACATATCCATAATGGCTCCGTCGGGCCTTTCGATATAGACCAGATAGGAGTTGGATCCTTCTCTAAGGAATTTTACTTCCAGTAACTTCCCTGAGATTTTTAAAGTGTCCTGCGCCGTGGAAATATTGGCACAAAGAAGGACAAGTATTACAATGAGAGCTTTCAATCGCGTTTTCATGTGTTCGACCTCTTTCGGACAAATCAAAAGAACGCAAAGCGCTAAAGGAAACGTCACTTAGTTCAATCAGTGCACCCCGATTGGAGTGGACTCCTTTAAAGACTTTTTATAATCAGTAGGGGATAGGCCTGTTAGTTTTTTGAAAGTTTTGTAAAATCCAGATTTCGAATTGAATCCGGACTCCTGCGCTAGTCCCAGGATGGAAAGCTTCTCATCTCCGCCTTGTGCGAGTTTCTGTTTAAATTCATTTACTCGGTAAGTATTGATCAAATCAGAATAATTGGTAGCCAGTGTTTCATTGATCAGTTGAGATAATTGATAGGGTGGTATTTCAACTCCTTTTGCAAGGTCGCTTAAGGAGAGGTCTGGATCGAGAAATGCCTTGGTAGAGATCAGGTAGTGCTGAAGTTGCTCCTTCAATCGAGTTTTATCATCCTCCTTGAGTCCACTTGCTTTGTATTTTTCTGATACTCCAGTGTCTTTCAAGGTTTGATCAGTAGAAACCTCAAATTGACCTATAAAAAATATTTGCCATGTGATCATAAGGCAAAACGACAATATCGATGCCTGATAAGTGATCAAGTCTGCGTTGAGTAAAATGAAGTTGATAACGACCACAACTGACCCGATCAAATAGCTCCAGCTCCAATACGAAATCCCTCGCTTTCGTGAGAATTTGTTGCTTGTTAACACAATGAGTGGTTGAAATTGATGTCGCGCCACTACTGATTTTAATACTGAAATAGTCAGTAGAAGATAATACAGGAAGTAACTTAAGGATATAATTTTCAACTTCAGCGGAGCACTTGATTGTAATCGATACATCAGGTCCTCTTCAGAGATGAATCCCAGTTGAATGATGAAGTAAAATAAAAGGATGTATGTCCCAGTGAATATGCCATTTATGATGAGCATCTTTTTAACCGGTATCCCTAGTTGTGACTTGATGTAACCAGTGATGAAAGTGATATGAAATAACGGTAGTGTAGATCCGATGGCAATGAGGAGCGCTTGACCTGTCAGGAAATAATTAAAAAAGAGGAAGTAATAAACTAAATGAAATTCCGCGATCAGGAGCCATGAGATAAGTAAGAGATCTGCGGTGTTTTTGTGTGGTTTTCTGAGTTGTGAGGTAAGAACAAAAATACCCGAAGTAAAGCCAATGAATAAGATCAGGTATTTTATCATATTCGTGATGAATATTAATCGTCTTTTAGATTTCTATGCACGATAATTAAGATGTTTTGTTTTGCTGAGGATTAGGTAATCTGTTTTTCACAAATCTTAAGCAGTAGAGGGTTTCCGGCCCGCATGACTTTTAGAATGTCTTGTTTTTCACTAAGGTAAATTCTGGCGAAACCAGGATCTTCTTCTACGATCGAACTGGAATTATCGATCAGGTCTGCATATTTCACAGTCTGAGCAAGGGCTGATATTTTCCCTAACCTTTCAGCTTCTTTTTGTTTGCGCTCTTTTCGGTTGAGATGAGGATACGCTTTAGGGACGAATTGATCAGTCAACTCCAGTGTTCCCTTGAGGATCGTATCCGCCTTATCCTTTGTATAACCGGTTTCAATTAGAAAGGTCAGCAATTCATCCTCACCACAAGAGGTATCTTCAAACAAGTCATGACATAAGGCGATTTCAACCCCTTCCGGGGCATAGGGTTTTACGATGGTGGCCACTGCTACTAAATGTGTCCAGTACGGAACGCCGGTATATTTCCTTTTCTGGTCCCCATGCCAGGACTTTACAAATTCCAACAATGCCTTTTGTTGTGATGTCCATTCCATATTCCCAAAGCTAATGAACTGATAGAAAGGCATACGGAAACATGTTACATTAGTGGAAACCTAGCACTTATGAGAATCCTTGTTTTAATCCTTACCCTGTTCATTGTTCAAGTCTCATCTGGACAGGAAGCCTTCAGAAGGTGGCGAAAATTGAATCAGGTCCGAAACGATAAATTTGATCTGATCCTGCCTGAAGTCATGAGAGAGAATAATATTGATATGTGGATTGTGATGTGTCGGGAGGGAAATTTTGATCCGTTGTATACGGATCTGGGTGAAGGCTATGTGTACGCCACAGGGTACTACATCTTCACAGACCGGGGTGGAGACCGAATTGAGCGTGCAGTACTGGGAATTGGAGGGTACTTGCTCGAAGAAGGTGGAGGTTATGATTATTTTGGATCACCCGAAGAGCTGAAAGCGTTTGTATCAGAACGTGACCCGAAAAGGATTGGTCTCAACTATTCCAAAAATTTTGGAGGTGCCGATGGTTTAAGCTACTCAGGATATCTGGAATTAGCGGAAACCTTAGGGAAAACTTATGAAAACCGATTTGTTTCTGCAGAAAAGCTGGTATCCGATTTTCGGTCCCGTAGAGTCGCCAGTGAAATAGCGATCTATGGTGAAGCCGGAGAACTGTCATATACCATTGCGGAACGTGCATTTTCAAACGAAGTGATCACGCCTGGTGTGACTACTCTGGAAGACGTGGCCTGGTGGATGCTGGAAGAGCTTTACAAAAACAACCTGGGATCATCCTTTGGGATGCCATCGGTTTATTTAACCGGACCGGAAGGAATAGTCGCTACTTCCTCAGATCGCATTATTCAACGGGGAGACGTACTCATGATCGACTGGGGGGTAGGATTGATGAATATGTACACTGACATGAAGCGGATCGCTTATGTCCTGAAAGAAGGAGAAACAGAAGTACCACCGGGGATCCGAAATGCATTTGATCAGGGAGTGAAAGTCCGGGATATCATCAAAAAGACCATAAAACCAGGTGTGACGGCTCAAAAAGCCGAAGAACAGATTTATAATGCCCTGACGGATGCGGGCTTTAATAAAATGAAAGCCTTCAATCAGGCCACGGAAATGGACGTGACTGATGTGATCATCGGTTGTCATTCTGTAGGCAACTGGGGGCATGGAATCGGTCCGTCAATTGCGTTTTTTAATCCGATTCGTATAGGTTATGAATTGAAACCTACCAATCTGATTTCCATTGAGCTGTTTGCTTACACAAAAGTACCTGAGTGGGGTGGGAAGAAGTTGAGGATTCCATTGGAAGATGATGCGGTGATTACCGAAAGAGGAATCGAATGGTTGTACCCGATCAATCCGAAAGTACTGGTAATCAAATAAATCCATTTGCACTTTTAGATATGCCTTCAAAGTATTTAGCCTTATTATTGATTGGTTTGTTTGCCGCCTGTTCAAGTAGGAACTCGCCTCCTGATGTTCCTGGTCACAACTACAGGGTCATTGCTTATGTCAATGGATGGGAAGATAACTGGGGCGAAAATCATGAAAAAGCAAAACAGATTACCCATATCAATTATGCCTTCGCCAATATCCTAAATGGAGAAGTCGTGGAAGGGCGCAAGTCTGATGAAGAAGTGCTGCTCAAATTGAATGGTTTGAAGCAAGTCAATCCTGATCTCAGGATTTTGATTTCCATTGGTGGCTGGTCCTGGTCTACCCATTTTTCAGATGCAGCACTGACAGAAGATTCAAGGGAAAAATTCGCTAACAGTGCGATTGCCTTCATGCTAAGACATAAAATAGATGGAATTGATTTGGACTGGGAGTATCCAGGTTTGCCGGGAGCCGGAAACATTCATAGACCGGAAGACAAGGAGAACTTTACATCACTCTTAAAACTCATACGAGAAAAACTTGATCAGCTCAAAGGGGAGAAAAAGTATTTACTGACCATTGCTACAGCAGCGAGCCAGGCCTACCTCGATCACACGGATATGAAGGTGGCGCATCAGTACCTGGATTTCGTAAATATCATGACTTATGATTTCCATGGAGCCTGGGATAGTCAAACGGGGCATCATGCAAATTTGTATGCATCAGCGTCTGATAAAAGTGAAGACCCCAGAAGTGCCGCAAAGGCAGTGCAGCAACATGTACAGGAAGGAATTCCTGCGAATAAGATCAATCTTGGCGTTCCATTTTACGGACGGTGGTGGAAAGGGGTAAATCCATGCAATTCAGGAGTTCATCAATTAACGACTGGCGGTGGAGGCAGTTATAACTATGATGTCATTGCCGATAGTTTGATTGGGACGGGTCGTTTTGATGTGCTGTGGGATGACGCTGCACAAGTACCGTACCTCTGGAGTGAGGAAGATTCGGTTTTCATAACCTATGAAGACAAGAAGTCCATCAAGCTGAAGGTGAATTACGTGGAAAAGGAGAACTTGGGGGGAATCATGTTTTGGCAGTTCAATGGTGATAATGGTGATTTATTGCAGACCATTGATCAAGCTTTCAACCTTTGACCCAGACTAGGAGACTTTCGTTCTCCGCATCAAGGTGTTTATCTTGTTTTGCTAACTGGGGGCAAAGATTCACGTAAAAGACCCTATGCGAAACCTAATCCTATTGCTCCTGATCAGTACCGGTTGTTATGCCCAACCCAAGGAATTTGACAACAGTCAGGTAGCGGAAGATATTAATTACCTGCGAAGTGAATTAGAAACTTTCCACCCAGGTCTGTACCGGTACACTTCCAAAAAACAAATGGATCAGTTCTTTGAGGAAGCTGCAACCTCTTCTGATGGACTACAGGGCACTGAGCTATATGCCAGGATCACCTTTTTACTAAGTCAGGTAAAATGTGGGCATACCCGTACGTCCATGCCTGATCAGTTGCGAAATGCCCATCGTACAGATAACCGTTTTTTGCCTTTCCACATTCAATTGCTTGGAAATGAACCCTATGTTTCCGCTTCTCTGGATGAGAAGCTTCCCGTAGGCTCAAAAATCACCGCTATCGATGGGAAATCGTATGGCGAAATTGAGCAAGTCATTTTCGGTCATATGGCTTCTGATGGTTTCATCGAGACGGGTAAACGTCGACTTATCAATTGGTTATTCCCTTTTTATTACCAATTATATGTCGATGGGAGTAACGCATCTGTGGAGGTTGATTTTAGGACGAAAGGTGAGCAACGACGAGTTACTTTAAATAGAGCATTAGATACAGAAATTGAACCATTGTCCGGCTATCAGAACCGAGATGCAGAACTCCGACTGGATCACTTAAGTGACTACAGTTACATGCGTATTTCCACCTTTGGTCAACAATCTTTATCGAGTGCAGGGTTAAAGTATGAACGTTTTCTTAAGCAAAGTTTTAAAGAACTTAAATCAAAAGTCGTTGAAAACCTGGTACTGGACCTAAGAGGAAATGGTGGCGGCCGGGATAATTACGGGGCTTTGCTGGTTTCTTATTTACTTCCCCGCGAATTTGGCTATTTTGACAACATAGAAGTCACTCCTGAGTATTCGGGTTACGGTGATGTGGAAAGGAGGAATGAAAAGTATTATGTAACCAGTCACCGAGGCCTGAACAAATGGGCGCCTCAACAAGATGTTTTTGAGGGTGATTTATATGTATTGATTGACGGAGGTAGTTTTTCTACCTGTGCAGATGTAGCCACAGTTCTTCATCACAATGAAAGAGGGGTTTTTCTGGGAGAAGAAACCGGAGGCGGGTATGACGGTAATACAAGCGGTAATACCAGGACCATAACACTTCCCAATAGTCGAGTTCGTGTTTATGTGCCATTGTGGATGTATACCACGGCAAACGTAGGGCATGACTACCCTGGTAGAGGAGTCATTCCTGATCATCCTATTATTCCCACGTGGCAACAATATTCAGATAAAGAGGATGTAGTATTAAAAAGAGCATTGGAAATCATTAGGGAATAGCGAGCTTAATCTCCGGCCCGAGGGGTAGGGTAAGAATGACCTTCTGTTATTCATTTATAAAGACATACCATTATGAATCGTATTAGCAGTCAGTTCACCCTATCAGAGCGCGTTCATGCCATGATCATATTAGTCGGTTCCCTGTCAGAAATCGCCTTTTTATAAAGGGAAGGCCTTGGCCATCAACTTTCTTCTGAAAATAATCTGACGACTTTAGGTCATGATATTTACGATCACCGCTAGTCAATCCGAATTTGATTAACTTTCTGAAATGACCTCCAGAAGAAAATTCATCAAAGAAGTGGCTACTACTGCAGCTACACTATCGATCATGCCTTATTCAACACCACTTTTTGGTCAAACAGGGTCTGCGCCTCAGATTTCGTTGGCACAATGGTCGCTCAATCGAGCCATCAGGGCGGGAGAGGTCAATGCAGAAGATTTTGCAGCGATTACGCGAAATACCTATGACCTGGATGCCGTGGAATATGTGGCAAGCTTCTATCGTGAAAACAAAATGAAAGGGGCTTTTTGGGCTGATATGCTGCAGCGCTCTAAAAATGAAGGTGTTAACAATTTGCTGATCATGGTTGATGAGGAAGGTGATTTGGGGGATCCCGATGATCAGGCAAGAGCGAAAGCGGTAGAAAACCATTATGGCTGGGTAGATGCGGCAAGGGCTACTGAATGCCATTCGATCCGTGTCAATGCTTTTGGTACAGGTGATCGGTCAGTGGTTAAAAATGCGCTTATTGATGGAATGGGACGTCTCTGTGAATATGGCGAACAAGCCGGAATCAATGTTCTGATAGAAAATCATGGATTGTATAGTTCTGAAGCTGATTTCATGGTTGAAGTGATCAAGGCCGTGGATTCACCCTATATGGGGACCTTGCCCGATTTTGGGAACTGGTGTACCACTCAAAAATGGGGCGGTACCCGGGATGATAGTTGTGAAAATGCTTACGATCTGGTAGAAGGCGTGAAAGCTTTTATGCCATACGCAAAAGGCGTTAGTGCCAAATCTTATGATTTCGATGCGTCCGGAGGTCAGCCACGATTGGATTATATGAGCCTGCTCCGGGTGGTTAAGGAAACAGGTTATCAAGGTTACATTGGGATTGAGTATGAAGGAGAAAACCTTTCTGAGCCAGAGGGAATCAATGCGACCAAAGCACTGATTGAGAAAGTCTGGGCAGCGTTGGGTTAAATTTTGGAATTTACGCCTCAATAAAATCCGACCTCTATTTCCTGATTGGACTTTGAGGTGAATTCATAAACGTCTCTGGCAAAATACAAAACAGGAGACAAGTAGCCCATACTTCTGTCAAGTTGATCCTCATTTAGTGGATATCGTTTCAGGTTGTCGTATAGTTCCTGGCTCGCTGGTTCAATTTCCGCAACCGGGAACGGCTGATTTTCGATGATTTCATGAATTTTTTCAGCTTCTGTTCCTTGTTCAGTGTTTGAGAAAGATGATTCTCCGTATTCTTTTTGATAGGCTTCGGGGTGGCACTCCTTCATGGCCACTACCCAGGCAATTACGTGCCGGAATGCCAACTCGCATTGACCTGGTGCCACGGTTACAGTCGTGCCGTCTCCACTCATTCCGCCATCGTGACCGTCTCCGTTATAAAGTGCATAGATATCAATTCCGGAATTTTGAAGTGCCGATAGCGTACGCCAGCTTACCCCATAAGAGAGAACTGCCCCTTCTTCCTTACTTTCTCCAAAAGATGCGGTGATATAATGGCTCATTTTAGTGATTTACAATAGTCTGCTCTCTTACCAAATTTAAGGGTTAGTCGCAGGAATACGAGGCATAGCTTGCATCCCATCAAATCAAGGCCCAATTTTATCGCGGATGATAACCTCTGCTTATCGTATATAAGTATGAACTGACCGAAATAAATCGAGCTCTGAAACAACCTTTTGTTTAGTATCAGGTGTATGGGCAAAACATATTGATCAGAAAAAATCCACAAATCTTTAACGTATTTGACCGCTTACCGTGTTATCCACACCTATGACCATGCAAGCCAGTGTTGCCACTGAATTACCCACTGAATACGGGGTTTTTTCAGTGAGAGCGTACCCTTATGAGATTGAGTCTATGCCTAATTTGGCGCTTGCTACGCCCGATCTGGATGTTAATCAACCTGTTTACGTTCGAGTCCACTCCGAATGCATGACCGGAGATGTGTTCGGTTCCGCGAAGTGCGATTGTGGCGAGCAACTTCATTTTGCCATGGAATGGGTCCAGCAACATGGAGGAATCATAATTTACCTAAGACAGGAGGGTCGTGGGATTGGTCTGGTCAATAAATTGAAGGCTTACAATCTCCAGGCAATGGGTTTTGATACACGTGAAGCAAACCTTGAGTTAGGATTTCATGAAGATGCCAGAGATTATACTCCTGCGATTGAGATTTTGCAAGATATGGGTATCAGCCAAATCAGATTGTTAACCAATAACCCGGAGAAAGTTCAGGCATTTGACGGAACGTCAATCGAGGTAGTGGATCGGGTACCTGTGGAGATCCAGCCTAAAGAAGAGAACATAGGATATTTGAAAACCAAAAAACACGATATGGGCCACATGTTGAGCTCGGATCAATTGTAATATGAAGATCTGGGATGCCCTTTTGTTGATCAAAAAACATTTTCAGACGGCCAGTCAGTTTCCACGGGAAATATCTATCCATTTGGAAGAAGTCGTGGATGTGGATTTCAGCCATGTCGAAGGTGCTGATGTTTATCTGGTCTTCGATGTAGAGAAAATGGCTCAACTAAATCCTTTTCAAAAGGAATTTCAATTCTTCAAGATCAAAGATCATTTGGGTCTGGATCAAAAGGAGAGACAATGCCTGGAATTGTACTTTCCATATGTGGTATTGCCATTTTTCGGAGCGAAGATGAATAAATGTTTCGCGATCTCTCATTTTGCTCAAACGCTGGATGGCAGAATTGCCTCCAGTACCGGAGATAGTAAATGGATCGGAAATGAAGAGAATCTTATACATGCCCATCGAATGCGGGCACTTTGCGATGGTATTCTGGTTGGAGCAAAAACGGTTACTACCGATAATCCCAGGTTGAATGTCCGAAAAGTAAAAGGTGAAGACCCCATAAAAGTGATCATCGGAGATGCGGACGATTTGGATCAGGATAGTTATCATGCTTTGGGCCCGGATACGTTGATTTATAAGAAACCCGAAGGACTAAATGGGAATGGCCATCCCTATACTAATGGTGCTGACCTTGACCTACGTCAATTGTTGAGCGGTCTAAAAGAGAAGGAGATATACTCTGTGTATATCGAGGGAGGAAGTTTTACCACTTCATCGTTCATCAAACAGCAACAGCTCGATCAAATTCAACTGCATTTTGCGCCCAAAGTATTGGGCGCAGGAGTTAATTCTTTCAGCTTCGAAGGAGTAAATCAGGTGGAGGATGCGATCACTTTTAGCGAAAGCAAATTCGTGCCAATTGGAGATGAGATGATGTTTGTCGGAAACCTTTCCTACGATTAATGGAAGCGCTGGAATTGTGGCATGACAAAGAGAGGAGTTGGTTTGAAACCTCTGAGATTGCTTCGGAAGCCGGGTTAACCATCCGATCACTCCACTCACTGATCAGTGCTGGTACCGAGCGTGTAGTGACCTCTCATGCTATTGTCCACGAAATGGCGGAACGCATGGCAGTACCTTATATGAAAGGCTCGTTGGACAAATCTTTCACTTATGGTTATTCTCTGGTAGGCCATGTCATAAGTGGCGGAGAACTGCAAGGGAAGTTGGTTCATGTGATGCACCCTCATCAGGATTATTCGCTGGTGGAGGAGAAGGCTGCTTATGTACTTCCTGATGAATTGGATCCCAGGCTTGCCACTTTGATCAGCAATATGGAAACAGCCGTCAACGCTGTTTGGGATGCTCAAATTGAATTAGGGGACCGTATTTTGATACAAGGATATGGACTAATTGGCGCCTTGATCGCTTCCGTATTGAAACAGTATCCGGGATTGGACTTGCAGGTGCTGGATATTGATCCGAAAAGAAAGCAACAGATTACTGATCACCAACTTGATCATTTTGATCATAAAAATACGGAGTTTGATGTGGTTTTTAATACCACTTCTTCGGAGCAAACCTTGCAGGATGCTTTTCGACTGACGCGTTTAGAAGGTACCATAGTCGAATTGAGTTGGTATGGGAGTAAGCAGGTAAACCTGAGTTTGGGTGCGGATTTTCATTACGGAAGAAAGCGCCTGATCTGTTCTCAGGTAAGTCATATCCCAAACCGGAAACAACCCAATTGGAATTACAAGAACCGAAAAGACCTGGTGGTTCGATTGCTACAAGAGCTCGAGCCGACTTACCTATTAGGACACGAAATTGATTTTCAGGATGCACCTGAATTTTACCGCAAACTCCGATCAGGGGATATAAAAGAACTAAGCACAATCATTAACTATCGCTAATGTTTACAGTAACCGTAAAAGACCATATCATGATTGCCCATTCCTTGCCGGATCCGTTTTTCGGACCTGCGCAGAACAAACATGGAGCCACATATGTGATCGAAGCGACTTTTTCAAGTAAAGAACTCAATCATGCCAATGTGGTCATTGATATTGGGGAAGCGACCAATATTACCAAAGAGGTGCTGGGTAAGTTGAATTATCAGGACCTGGATGAAATGCCGGAATTCAACGGAATTCTGACCACCACAGAATTCCTGGCCTTTTACATTCACGGAAAGATCAAAGAACAGATCGAGCCCCATTTGAAGCTGAAAATCGAATTGTTGGAGTCCCATGTGGCTTCTGCGAGCTATGAAGCTTGAAGACAAACAACTGGTGATTTTAACGACTCATTTCGGGACTAATTTTTCAGGAGGATCTACCGCCACCTGCGAGATTTTTTCGCGACTTGAGCAGCATTTCAAAGGGGTGACGGTCATCGGTACGCAACTAGGAGAGCATTCGTTCGAATCGTTGGAATTTGTCAGATATCAGAATTGGTGGGATGGCCTAAAGGCCATCAGACAATGGGCAAACAAAGAGGCGATCTTCTACGGAGATTTTTACAATGCTTTTTTGTTTGTGATTGCGAAGGTGCCTTTCTTTTTTACCTATCACGATAACTGGCCCGAAATGCGGCAATTCGGGCTAAGAAACCGGATCAGGTCGCTTTTCTATACATCTGCCTATGTTCAGATCTTCCGAAAAGCTCAACATGTATTTTCCGTTTCTGAATTCAAAGCAGCCTTTATCAGTCGGTTTACGGATCGAATTTCGGTAGTCAGAAATGGTTTTTCTAAGGAGAAACCTTCAATGCTGGGCAAATCCTCCAATGTGCTCATGGTGGGGAATATCGATGCGAGAAAGTACATCAAAGCATATGCCTTTTTCAAATACCTGGAGCAGCAGGGACCACCCTCCGTTCAAATTGATATATATGGTCGTGTGATTGATCAATCATTGGCTGATCGATTATCGGCTTTCAGTTTTGTCAGGATCAAAGGGTTTCATGATCAGGTACCCTATGGTCAATATAAGTTCTTACTGCACACTTCGGTCATGGAGAATTTGCCCATCACCTTTTGCGAAGCTTTATATCATGGCGTACCGGTTGTGGCTTTTGATGTGGGGGGCTCCTCCGAAATCATTGGAGAAGAGCAGGGTATTTTGGTTTCACCTTATTCAATCGAAGCGTTGTATCGGGCGTTTACGCAAATGACGACTGATGAACAATTACGAACATTTCAATGTGATGTACCTGCGGATCATTCGTGGGACTTCTGCAGTGAACAGTACCTCAAAGAAATTAGCACCTCATAAATTATTCATTAATGGATCAGGCACTAAATATGACTGAGCAACTTAAAATCAAAGATTGGTTCGATAGCAACTATAAACGTTGGGGATTTACCTACCTAAGGCCATTACAAGCTTATGAGATTTTTGGAGGTATTCTGAATCCAAATAATGGAGATACGCATTTGGACGTGGCCTGTGGTCTGGGGTTATTGTTGAAAGTCATGTCGAAGCGAGGGGCAATCTGTGATGGTATTGACTTATCGAGTGAAGCGGTGAAGAAAGCCAGGGAGTTTTGCCCTGAAGCCTCCATTCAGGAAGCCAATGCGGAGGAGTTGCCCTTTCCGGATCAAACTTTCAATACCATTTCCTGTATTGGATCTCTGGAAAGGATGCTGGATCGTGAAAAGGCCCTGAAGGAGCAGATGCGGGTTCTGAAAGAGGAGGGCAGGTTGTGTATTATGGTGCGCAATTCTGAACATTTTGTGTGGAAGTACTTTTGGAAACCATTCGGTATTCAGAACAAAAAAGGTCATCAGGACGCCCTGAATCTGGCTCAGTGGACGGAGTTGTTTGAAAGTGTAGGATTAAAAGTGGAGACAGTTTATCCTGATCATTGGCCGTATTATAAAGTCATTCGGTTTTTAAAGCCAAAACGTGCGATCAATTATGCCAAAGTGCTGAAATTTCCAATGAGCATCCGTTTAGCGTATGAATTCATTTTTGTCCTGAAAAAAGCATGAGTCAGGTCTCGCAGCTGTACGATACCTTGTTCAGTTTTGAGGCCGGGAAGCATGATAGCGCCTATCCGATTCACAAACGGCTACAACTAGATGTTCGTTATGCCGATTTGATAGACTGGTTAATGGATCAAGTGCATTTCTCAGAAGGAGATCGTGTGTTGGATGCCGGCTGCGGTACGGGATATAGTCTGGTGAAGCTGGCGAAAGAAAAGGGAATTTCAGGAAAAGGTATATCTCTTTCGGAACGAGAAATAGCGTTTGCCAGGCAGAAGGGAGGTCAATTGAAATTGGATCGCCAGGTTCAATTTGAAGTAGCCAGTTTTGAAAACCCATTAACTGAAAAATACGATAAGATCCTGGCGATTGAATCGATCAAACATGTCGCCGACATAGAGGCAATAGTTTCCAACCTGACCAATGGTCTTGAGGAGGACGGGCTATTGATCATAGCAGATGATTTTGTCCTGGAAAAGGGGAGTGACTTGCTTTCTAAACATGAAGAGTTGTGGCAGGTTCCAGGATTTGATTTGAGAGAAAGAACCATCAACAGTCTTGAGCAGAAAGGCTGGGTCGTGAATCAACATGAACTCACGAAGCATGTTCCGAAGCGATCTAAAAGCTTGCTTAGCTTGCTGATGGTTTTAGTAAGACTCGTTTTGATATTGGCTCCGGACAAACATCGCTTAAAGTTGGAAATCTATCTTGGCGGTTTGATGTTGGAACAACTGTATAACCTTGAACAGGTCGGATACTTTGTGTTGATCGCTCAAAACAACCTAAAATCGAGAAACTGACCGCTAAACGTGTACGGTTTCTAAATGGACAGGGTACGAGGCTTTAGCTTGATCTAAGTTAAACCCAAATTCATCGATTGTCAGGTATGTCGATGAGAGCATTTATTTTTGACCGAAACAAGAATTATCGGCTTGGGAAACATACTGATTTGTGTCATAGAGAGAAGAAATCCTCTTGAGACATATGGAACAGTCGTTTTCCGTGTTTTATCAAGATGATGTATCGACGGTTGAAAAGATGGGTATGGGAGCGATCAATCTATAAAAATTACGTCATCATTGTTTTTAAGAATGCCTTGAGAAGAGTATTTCAGCGCAGCACGGAGAACAAATATCTTTTTATCCTCGGGGCCACCCATGGAGGAACGACATTGTTGACAGAAATCCTTTCCAGGTCCTCCAGGGTTTCATCTAATAACTACTCACACACCCGAGAAGGACAGTTATTGCCGACAGTGGTTGATCATATGTTTAGCCATCAGCGACAGTGGGATGAAGATTTGCCAATTGATTGGGAGTTTGTAAAGCGGGAATGGCGGAAGTATTGGGATGTCCGGAAAGAAATACTCCTTGAGAAGAGCCCGCCCAACCTATTACGGGCAAGGGCCATCGAGGCTACTTTCAAACCCGCATATTTTTTAATTTTCGTACGAGATCCATATCCACATTGCGAGTCATTTATTAGAAAAAATAAATTTACACCGAGGCAAGCGGCTGAATTCGTAGTTCGTACATTGAAAATTCAAGAAAGGAATTTGAAGGAACTGGATCGAACACTATTGGTGCATTATGAGACGCTGGTCCAAAATCCGCAAGCTTTCAAAAGGCAACTGACGGCATTTCTGATAGAATTAAGTGATATCGAAACGGGCGGAATTTTTCATGCACACAATTATTACAAAAAGCCTCAGATCCTGAAGAACTTCAATCAGGAAAAAGTTGATCGACTGAGCTCAGAAGTGATCGTTGAAATCAATGAGGTATTAAGTCAAAACGAGCAATTGTTGCAATTCTTTGGCTACAGCATTCGAACTTAAAGTGTTTCCATGAGCCCTTTAATTAACAGGTAAACTCTCTTCTCTGGCGGTCAAATAGGCCAGGTCTTTTTCTTTGATGTGTGCTTTGTGCAAGCACATAAAATTGATCCCGAAAGTAAACATTTCATAGTCCGGACTTAAAGTCTCTCTGGCTTCTTCTTTCTCTGAATTATTCAGGTTCAACTGTTCAAAATAGATCAATCGAGGCTTATACCTTTTCAAGTCTAATTGCCGGAGAATTTTCCAGTCATATCCCTCTGCGTCGATCACCAAAGCATCAATGCTTTCGAGGTTGTTTTTATCAAAAAGCTGTTGTAACGTCATACAGTTGACCTGAAGCGTATCTATGTATTGTTCTATCCTTTTGCCACCGAGATGAATCACATGAGATCGGTCAAATGATCCGATTTGTTCGTGTCCCCGGGTCAGATCGGGGATGTCCTTAAATGCCTGCTTGTTGATCATGTAGAAAGGTTGAGCCTGGCCGCTATCGTTGATCCCACAATCTTCAAACAGGAATCTGGAAGAAGCCCCGTAATTCTTTTTCAGTGCTTCGAATAAATAAGGAACAGGCTCTACAAACAATAATTGCCATTGGTCGTTCTTCTGGACCATGTCGAACAGAGGGTCGTCGGTTTTGCCGTCATTGGCACCGATTTGGACAATCATGCTGGGATCATTGGGAAAATATTTCTGAATCCAATAGGTCCCAGTGTGTTTGTGAGAACCATTGACTTTACTCCATAGGTAGGTTAAAACAGGCCCTAAAACGGGAATATTCTTGAGTGTACTTTTTAGGCTCATGATCTCAAAATTTGCGGCATGCTTTCGTGAAACTTAGTCATTGGCGGAGAAATCAATTTTAAAATCTCTGAAAAACAATTGGTTTGGCTCCCTGTAAAATTCATTCAGCAATGCAGCTGCCTGACCATTGACCTCCTTTTTGGGGGCTACATTATATTTTTTTGAAAGTATGGCTGAATAATCATACTCCGGCAAATCAAGAAAGGATGTAACCTCATTCAGTAGATTATGGGCCTTATCCGGGTGGTTCAATTCCTCGTTGTGCCTGAGTAAGAACTGATGTTCATCAAAATACTTTTTCCACTTATTGACCAGGTCGTGATAGAGCCCCTGATGGATTAATCGTGTGGGTTTATTTGACTGATTGGCTTCAATCTCTTTTTCTACAAATGACGTAAGATCGCCTACGTCAAAACCTTTTCTTCCTTCACGCTCAAACCTTCGAAACATGTTGTAGTGAGAAATGAATCGTTCCGTTGGATTCCTTACTAAAAAAATGATCTTCACGTTCGGAAGCAGTTGCTTAATCACCGCCGGATTTGCTGCGTGGTTATAGGTGGCAGAGGCTTCTCCGGTCACATGTTCAATCCCTTGAGTTACTTTTTGCTCAATCACTGTATCGATCACCTTTCCTTCCGGAGACAACTTGGCCCAATTCAGGGTTACAGATTTTTTTTCTCCCCTCAAGGGGAAGTTTCTTAAATAGATAGGGAAAGTCAACCAGGCTTTTAGTAAGCTGCGGTGATTGAAGAAAGCGGGCTCTTTGTAGCTCCCGGGCAGGATATTAGGGTGCTCTATAAGGTACCGAAACATGGAAGTTGAAGCGCATTTCACGCCACCAATGATGAGAAAGTGAGGACGCATTCTATTTGAAAACATACAAAATGCTATTTGGCAGGGTGAAGTAAGGTTTTAAGATCGAAGTTCTTCCTTTCGAATAGGTAGATGAGTGTAATCGTGGCCATGAATTGCGCAATCCCAATGAGTCCGAACGATAAGTTCCATTGCATACCGATCCAACAAATACCTGAGATCAAAAGACTGGTAAGGGCGATGGTCATCAGATTACGCTTGTAACTATTAGGGATTTTCAATTTCAGGAAAGTGAAATAGCAAAGTGCCAATTCTGCCCCTGAAGCAATCGCAATACTGATTAACGCGAAATAGATTCCACCTTTGGGTATGAGCAGTGTCATTAATGTGATCATGATGACGGCATTGAAAAAAGTAAAGAGCGACACCAAACCTGTTTTCCCCTGAAAGGTCATCGCTAGCCTGGGCAACTTGACCAGTGATTGCGGTAAGATAATGAATATACCTACGCTCAGATACGGTATGATGGTCAGGTAACGTTCATCTGAAATGATCAATTCCAAATTATATCCGATGAGCAATACAAGTGAAGCAGATAGGATCGTGAGCAGTGTGAATTTTCGATCCAGTTTACTTAATTCCAGACTGCTTTCTTTCATTTTTTGCAAATAAGAGAAAAAGACGGGACGAATGGCCGTAGCCAGTGATTGCGTGATTAATAGTGAGACTCCCAGGATATTGATCAGTAAGGTGTAAATCCCCAGGTCATACAGGCTTAAATATTTTTCCAGTAAGATGCGATCTGCATTTTGAATGACCCAGTGAATAAAGACTGATGGGATCATGGGTATGCCGATCATAAGACAGCTTCTCAATATCGCACGGTCGATATTAAAAGAGAGTAGACGCCTGTTGCTAACGAGCAAGATCAATACAGTGAAAGACATGGCGATAAGCCCTCCCAGTACAGATCCCATGACGCTGAGTTTCATGAATACAATCAGGAAAAACTGAAGCCCTGAACTTAACGCTACCAGTGTGACGGAGTAGAAGCACAGTTCTTTTAGACGGTATGTGTTTTTCAGCAAAACAAAGTAGACCAAATAGGTCTGGTTTAGAAATGCCGTGACTAATACCATTAATCCCAGTGGATAAAAGTTCAGGTCGGGGATTTGGAATAGATACCTGAAGATGGCCGGTCCCGTGGCCAGGAAAAAGGCGAAAGAAATGAATGACAAGATCAGGGAAGATGAAATGACTGTTTTTTCAAAGGCCTCTTTGTTTGTGCGCTTGAAAAAGTGAACCCCTGCGCCAATATTCAATTGAAATGAGCCCAGGACCGCATAGGAAGCGGAGAATACGTTGAGAATAGAAAGGATACCATAATCACTTGGAGATAGGAAATTGACATAGACAGGAAGTAAGAATATCTTGATTCCAGAGGGAAGCATTCCAAGAAAAAGGTAGACCATCAACGCTTTCTGCGGCGAATTCTCGTTCAGCTTCATCCTTGTGTTTTTCGCTTCCTCAGGTGTTTAATTCCTCCAATAAGTGACAACCCAAAAGATATGATGATCAAAGTCGATGAACCCAACAAAACGTACGTAGCCAGATACCCCGGAAGTATAAAGGTGAATGACAAACTGAAGAAAAAGAAGACGGCAACTGTTGCTCTGAAACGTTTAGGGGGGAAACTGGAAACAGCAGGAATCCAAAAAAACAAAAGTTGATAGGTATAACGAAGACTTCCAGCTATCAGGATCCACCATTCGGCATTTCCTGAGTAAAAATGAATCCAGGACAACAACCATACTAACTGGGCATCTACTTCTGCGTCCAGTCTTTCTCCCTGTGCACTGGTCTGTCCCAGTCGTCTGGCAACAAGCCCATCAAGCCCGTCAAGTAATATGAGTATTGAAAATGAGATGAATAACACCCAATCCGATAGGTACTGAAAGACAAAAGCGAGACTGACAAGAAGGACAAGTCTACCCGTAGTTATCAAATTGGGGTATCCAAAACCGATGGGAAAAGTCTTAAGCTCGCTCGATCGCTTTACATCCCGGATAAAGAACAGAAACGAAAAACTGAGAAGACCCAGCCAAATAGGAAACATCCAGGAAAAGAAAAAAGCAATGATCCCCAATAGGTTGACCATAGAGTGGATGTAGATCCAGCGTCCGAATGAACTAGAAGCGTGATTGGCTTCGTGAAGGAAAGAGAAGGGCCGTTTCAGTTCAATGTGATTTTTAGGGTTCATTCTGGAAGGTCATCAATCGGATCAGTTGAGTTGTAATCCGTAAGGTTCATAGGCTGGAATACTGATTTTTGAGTTTGTGTAGTGCCTTGAAAAGACATCCAGAAAAATCGAATAGATAGATTCATGTCGGATTGTCTGTTCAATTTCGTTAAGATTTTCTTTAAATCCATAGGTTTCAAAATCCCGAACAAATGACTCATTCTTCGAAAGTACATGAATAGGTGTTCCCAATCCATGGACCTTTTCGTCACATATGATTGGAGGTTGATGATCCCCAATCAATAAGAAGAGGTCATTATCCTTTCCATGTCGGGTAATAAAATCCTCGATCACATCTAATTCATATTGGATGGCCTCCTGATATTGCCCCAATGTTGGGACACTAAGAAAACCTTTATTGATATGGATTTGATCAGAATCTTTGTTCAAACTTCTCCAATCGTCGACCATGGAAGGTACCAGAAAAGGAGAATGTGAATTTTTGGTGAGGTAGAAATAAGTAAATGGACCATCATGTTCTTTATTGATCAGGTCCATCATGAAGTTCATGCTGTATTGATCGGGCGCGCAACTTCCAAAACCATATTCATCACCCGTGTATTGAATGTCCCTGTTGAGTATCCATCGATCAATCGTATAAAACTCCCTCATTTCGTCATAAGGTACATTAATGCCATCTATTGGAGTGATTGGATTCAAATTATAGTTTCGATAACCCATTTTTTGGAACACCCGAAACAAGTTGTTACTCTCTCTGAAGGCCTTGTCCTGTAGATGATTTTCGAATAAGGTATTGTTGCTCATTCGATAGCCATAAACCATCGAAGAATACGCTAGCCAGGATTGCCCTCCGAAAGTCGTAGAGTCCGAGAAGTTTGAGTTTATGGCAAATCCCTGTTCATTTAGCCTTGATTGAAAATTGTCAAAGGTGGCCAAGGACGAGGCTTTGATTGCGGGTTCCTGATAGAAGTAAGAACCGTAGGATTCAATAAACAAGCAAAAAATATTAGGAAGTGGCCCCTTGGGCTTCAAGGTTACATTTTCTCGAGCCTGCTTGTATTTGAGCCCAAATTGTTCTTTGGATAACCGATAATGTGCCAAACTTCGACGAAGATTGATCAGGATCTCCAATACCGAAAAATGAAATCGTAAATAAATATCGTTGGGGTACGGTGAGTATCCTCCCTTTTGGTTCATGATAAAGCGAGCCAGAATGAGCAAGAAGACACTGATAGCGGCAATGGAAATCTCTCTTTGAGCATGATTGGCATTCAGTGTTAAGAACCAATCTAGTGCATAATAGAACCCACAGAATACCCCTATGGCAGATAGTAGAACAAGGATCACCTTTCCTTTGGATTCGTGCCAAACAATTGACATTCCATTTTGGAGAAGCCTCACGTCATTATAGAATACGGGTTCCGCGTAATAGATGCGCCTGATGGAATATTGGTAGATATTGAAAAGTAATAAGAGAAGGTAAAATACCGTGATAAGAACTGAATACGGAGACAGGTCGATGAATCGAGAAATCAAAAGAATGAGTGAGATCTCGATGACAAAGCGAAATAGATCCAGATTCAGACTTTCTGTTATCCCCAGGCGGCCGACGGCTTTGAGGTCGTGAATAAAAGGCAAAAAGTGACTTTGCTCCCTGTAAAACAGGTAGTTAACCGTAAAATTTAATCCATTGAGAAAGATAAATACCGACCAGAATAGAACTTCAAATGTCCAGGGACTCATAGTTGAATATCAGCAACGATTAACCATACAATGATTACCGCAAATTAGTTGCTTATCTTCTATTCAAAACAGTGTTATTGGTTCACTTAAAATAGGGAGGAGGCGCGTACGAAGAATGGTATCATCAGGGAACCCTGATAAAGGTTATTTTCCGCGGTTTCTAAACACACGGATCAGGTTCTTTGTATCCAGTTGTTGGTAATCGGACTGTGCGGCAATCAGATCGTAGAGTTCCTCCTGTGTAAATGTCAATCTGTCCAATAAGTTGGTCACATTGATCTTCTCCAAAAAGAGTTTAGACTCTTCATCGAGAAACTGCAGCTTATCGTAGTTGTTTAATACAACCTTAGATTTCTCAATCACAGAAGTGGGTGGTTTACAAATGTGTTCAAATGCCTTTGACCAAAATAATCAAAGATTTCTAGTTACTAACGAAGATCGATCCAAAAATGGTTGAAAAAATTTCAATTCTTTTTCCACAGATATTTCACAACTTTTTTTCAATAGCCCCGTCTTAGCCACAACAAATAACCAAGGCCGTATACTTAGTTTTGCTGCCGCAATTTTTGATATCCAAATGGAAAAAAGAAGAGTAGTAGTTACTGGTATGGGTGCGTTGACACCCATAGGTAATGACCTTTCAGCATTTTGGGAAGGATTAAGTACAGGGAAATCGGGGGCTGCCCCCATTACCTATTTCGATACAACCCCTTTTAAAACAACTTTTGCCTGTGAATTAAAAGGGTTTGATGTCAAGGACCATCTCGACAGAAAAGAAATCAGAACCAATGATCCCTATGTTCAATATGCATTGGTAAGCACACAGGAAGCCATAGAAGATGCAGGCTTGAACTTTGAAGAAATTGATCCTTATCGGGTAGGAGTGATCTGGGGCACAGGTAATGGTGGAATCCAGTCGTACTACAATGAGGTAGTAGATTACATAAAAAGCGAAACCGTACCTCGTTTCAATCCTTATTTTATTCCTAAGATCATTCCTAATATGGCTTCTGGGGTGATATCCATCAAATATGGCCTCAAGGGCGTTTCCTTTACGCCAATCTCCGCTTGTGCAACGGGGAATACTGCCATTATCGAAGCCATGAACTACATCCAGTGGGGCAAAGCAGATATGATCATTGCGGGGGGATCCGATGCCGCCATCAACGAGCCAGGAATTGCTGGATTCAACGCCTCTAAAGCACTTTCTACCAGAAATGATGATCCGGAGCACGCCTCACGCCCTTTTGATAAGAACAGAGATGGTTTTGTGATGGGAGAGGGATCAGGTACGTTGATTCTGGAGGAGCTGGAACATGCCCAAAAGCGCGGTGCAAAGATCTATGCCGAAGTGGTAGGGGGAGCGATGACGAGTGACGCGTATCACCTCACAGCTACCCATCCTGAGGGTGAAGGAGCGCAGCGTGCGATCAAGCTGGGCTTGGAGGAAGCCGGTTTGACCATAGGAGATGTTGACTATGTTAATATGCATGCCACTTCTACACCATTGGGTGATATCAGTGAATTACAAGCATTGAATAGTGTTTTGGTAGGGCCTTCGCCTAAGATCAGTGCCACCAAATCCATGACGGGTCATTTGTTAGGTGGAGCAGGGGCTATCGAAGGAATAGCGAGTATTTTGGCCATTAAGCACCAATTTGTTCCTCCTACCATCAATACGACGGATTTAGATGATGAAGTGCCTACGAACCTGGATATCGTCATCGGCGAAGGGCAAAGAGCTGATCTGAATGTCGCCATCAGTAACACCTTTGGGTTCGGCGGTCACAACGCGATTGTAGTAATGAAGAAGTTTGATTAACTCAATTAGGTCCTTGGCTGTCATGCTGAGCTTGTCGAAGTTTGGCAGTCAAGGTACCATTTGTCCCTAAACCGTAACTTCTGCCTTCTCACACCTCCCATTGATCGGAGGATTGAATTTGGTGACTGTGACCTGAACTTCTTCTGTTTGTGGAAACTTCGTCTTTATCTGATCTTTGATTGAGACAGCAAGGTGCTCCAGAAGGTTAGCGGGCTTGTCCATGACCGCCTTTACGATCTCATATAGTTCGGCATAGTCAACGGTGCTGTCTAGCTGGTCATCAGCTACTTTATCTTCGAACGAATAGTCAATCGACAGGTCCACTTCAAACTTGTTGCCTTTGACACGTTCTTCTTCATATACCCCATGGAAGGCAAAGAATTCCATGCCTTTCAGACTGATTTTACCCATCTTAATTAATTACAGCGTATCGAAGAATGAGCCACCATCCTCTTCTTCTTTCTTCGTTTCGGGAGGAGGCATAACCGTTTTCCTTACCTTGAGTTTAGGCTTCTTTACAGGTGTCCCGCCGTTTTTAGGTTCAGGAGTCTTTGTTTCAGTCTGAACAGGCGCTGGACTCGGTTCAGGTATGATTTGTGCTGCTGGTTCCTCTTTCGGTTCAGCTGCAGGTTGGTTTGCACTCTCTCTGGATTTCAGAAAAGTTTCCAGTTTCTTACTACTATCACCGTCTTTAGGATCCAGAGAAGGGATCTTTTCAGCAATGGGAGGATTGATTTCAAGTTTCTGGTCTTTGATGCGCTGCTCGGACTCACGGACCATGCTTTTAACACGCTTCATATGATCTTCTACCTTGAAAGGTTCTGACTGTCGGCTGCTGCGGTCCAGTCTTTCCATGATATCTGCGGATAAAATCTTCAATTCACCCAGAAGATTATCGCGTTGATTTTCAATAGATCGATAATTCTTTTCGAGATCCTTCAGCGCTTCCTGCATCTCATCGATCATTTCTTTAGCTTGTAATTCCGCCTGCTCGATGATGCTGCTGGCCTTACTCTTGGATTCACGCAACAATGCTTCGGCATTGATTTGTGTTTCTTTCAAATGAAGTTCTGCCGCCTTATTGGCTTGTTCTACCAGATTGGCTCCCGTATCTTCAGCCGTTTTTAAGGTCTTGAAGAGAGAATTCTCGACTTCCCGAAGCTTTTGCACCTCCTTTTCGGCCTGATCCAGCTTGATCTTGTATTCTTTATTTTCATCCAGTACTCGTTCCCATTCATTTGAAAGGGATTGCAAAAAAGCCTGCACTTCATCCTTGTCGTACCCACGAAGCTTTTTCTCAAATACTTTCTGCCGTATCTCTATTGGCGTTATTTTCATTTGTCAATCTCTTACAAAAAGGCCGCTTACCAACCGCAAAGTGAACACCTTTTCATTTTATTTCAAAAACCTAACTCCCAGATAGATACACTTCTATCATCACTGCACGATGCCACCAGCGAATCTGAGAGCCATTTTACTTTGTTCACGGAAGTGGCATGACCCGCATGCCGAGCTTTGTCAATCACTTTTAGGAGTCTGAAACTGCTGGCATCCCAGACCTTGACTGACTTGTCCATGCTACAAGTTACGAAATATTGGCCACTGGGGCTGAAATCTATCGCATTGATCGCATACATATGTGCAACAACGGATTCATGCAGGGTATAATTATCCGTATGCCAGATTTTTAAGTGTGCGTCTCTGCTACCGCTCAAGAGATACTTCTGATCGGGACTGGTTACGACAGAAAATACGGAATTACCATGTGCATCGATTTCCCAGTTCTTCTTAAACGTATCCGCATCCAATACCTTGATCGAATGATCACTGAATCCAACAGCCACTTCATTTCGGTTGCGAATGAACGTAAGGCTTCTGGCACTTTTGTCAGAAAGCTGTTTTCGGTGTAGTACGACCATTTCAGGGCTGATCACGATCACTTCGCCATTGCCTGCTCCTATCCAGTAATTCCCGTTGATGGTCTGGATATCAAAGTAGGAAGATTGGCCAAGTTTCACTGAATTGATCTCCTTGTGCTCGATGAGATCGATGACATGCAGGCCTTCATTATTTTCAACGACTAATAATTGATCCTCATGCCGGTTCATGGCATATATCGAGGAGTTAACCTTGGCGATGACTTTGCCATTTTCGGCATCATTCAGGTTCCAACGAACGACCATTCCATCCGCTCCGGCGGAGATCAATTCATGACTGCTCAAAGGGACAAGCGTATAAAGACAGTCCTTGTGTCCCGTGAGCAAATGCTTTTTTTGTACAGAAACTTTATTCATCCTAAAGAGATGGTTCAAAATTATTACAATTGCTTTTTAATTGTTTTTGTTCATGCCTTTACTGTTGTCCAAGAAAATAGATGACCAGGAAGCGGCTTATGCCGTGTGGAAAATCTCCGAAACCAATGGACAACTACAACAAAAAATTTCGGAACAACCTCCCGAAAATTATCACCCGACCAAACAAGCCGAATGGATGGCCACAAGAATGTTGATAGCAAACCTCTGTCAAAAGTTTGATCTGGACTATCAGGGTATTGTAAAAGATGAGTTTGGGAAGCCTTTCTTGAAAGGTCACACCGCACAAATATCAATTTCCCACTCATTTCCAATCGCGTCGGCCATGATTCATATGAATTCTCCCTGTGGAATTGACGTAGAGTGGCCCCGCGCCACCATGCAACGGGTGCAGCACAAATTTCTTAACCGAGAAGAATTTCAGTATCGTGATAACCAGCGTGCCCTTTGTATCATTTGGGCCGCCAAGGAAGCGATCTACAAACGATACGGTAAAAAGCAGTTATCCTTCAGAGACAACATGAAAGTTGAAATTACGCCTAGTGGACTCAGAGGCTGGATCATACAAAATGGAGAGCGCTCAGAGATTCCTATGGTTCATGAGCAAGTGAAACAGTATCTGCTGGTGTATACTTTTTGAATACAGGTAGTATCATAGGATCTCTCAGAAGGAATTTGCTTGATCGTTATTGCATTGCGATCAGATCTCATTCAGCATTTAAAATGCCATAAAGAACCGACAGCATTACAAATGCTGCCGAACATAGAAATAAGTCCAAGTGATATAAATATAGCAGCGGCTTTGAAGTTCAGTTGTATTGAGTGTTCATCCAATCTATTATCTGACGGTCTTTAGTCTAAAAAAGGTTAGTTGAGATCAAGTAGGTGAACATAATTGGGGTAGGTTGAATGTATATCAATAAGCTCTTTGTTCAGTGATGCCGCTAGTTGGTTTGATGCTCAAAGTAGAGTCAAAAAACCACCCGATTTGATTGACGGGTGGTGATGAAATTAATTAGTAAGCACACGACGATATTACGGTGTACAGTTAGTAAAGTTCGGAAGAGGGAATCCGGTGCCAAAATTTGCACAACTACCTACACTGGATACATCCCATCCGCTTAGATCTTGATTGAAGGCGGAAGCATTTAGGAACATTTCTGCCATATGCGTAGCATTTGAGACATTCCATGAACTAATATTTTGATTAAAGGAACTGGCATTATTAAATGTCGAATTCCAATTTCGCACATTAGATACGTCCCACATACTTATGTCTTGATTGAAGGAAGACGCACCTCGAAACATGCTTCCCATAACAGTAACGTTCGAAACGTCCCAAGAACTGATGTCTTGATCAAATGTTGATTCAAACAAGAATAAATTCGCCATATTCGTGATTAGGGTTGTGCAAACAGTAGTCACATCTTCACCATTGTCTACCATGTCTATCAGTTGCTGTTCGCTTACCACAGTGTAGGTAACACCGTTGATTTCTCCTGTATCACCAACAACCGCCTCTGCATTGGCTTTGACTGTAATGCCATTTGCATCAAGGAAGAGATTACTACTTCCACTGTCATTTAAGTCGACATCAATCTCGTCTACGCTATTATCTACTAGGACATTAAGTGCAATTTGACCATCTTCTAAAGAGGCATCTACATTGATATTGTATTGTGTTTGTGGAAGTGGGTCTGTTATGGTAGTGGAGAACGATCGGTCTATCGTTGAGCCGTCAAGTTTTGTGTAACTTAACATTACATCAACGGCTAAATCTTCGCCAGAAGCAAAGTGGGCAGGACGAGTTTCTCCTTGTACGAATGTCAATGTAGTGCCGGATGAGACAACCGTAACCTGTCCCGTATAACTGGTGAAATCATTGACTACATTTTCTGAGTAGTTGAAAACAACGATACTGTTGGCGAGTCCTACTGTCACATCTACAGAACTCACTTCTTCTTTGTCTATCGTGAAATTTTCTGATGTTCCTAGATGATAAGGACTTTCAAAACCAGCTTCTACTAAGTTATTACTAGAGGCTGTTACAACATACTCTCCTGTCTCAAGCTCAATTTGGGTAGGTGCGGAAGAAAAAGGATCAAACGATTGTACGGATGTCGTGAGGTCGCTTGTCTCAAAAATTTCAACCCGTAAGTCATCGACATTTACAGTTTCGGTCCTTCCTGAGGCATTCTCAGATTCTACTTCCAGA
This sequence comes from Cyclobacteriaceae bacterium, assembly GCA_965229785.1. GTDB lineage: Bacteria > Bacteroidota > Bacteroidia > Cytophagales > Cyclobacteriaceae > JAWPMT01. The sequence goes on along the minus strand of CBDDJS010000001.1, from coordinate 3,558,867 downwards.
GTGATGTTAACTCCTAAGAATCCTGTTTCAATTACATTTAAATTAGGCGGTTCTTCAGTACACGCACTGAGTACCAGAGCCAGCACTAAAGGCAATAGTTTTTTCATGATTAAAAGTTTTGTGAAGATGAATGGTTTTGGTAAAATTGAATTGTTTAGAATTTAAAAATAATGAAAAAAAACAACTCAGACTTACAGTGATTAAAACTTGTTTTTAATAGTAAGTCAATCCAATAGCTTGCTTGTTTTAGTACGATCGTGATTTGAAGTATCTAAAGCCTCATTCAGAAAAAATCTATACCTTCTGGCGCATTGACTTGCCAGAGATTTCTGTATAGAAGACATGAACAAAAAATGAAAAAACCTCAAACCATCGAATCTTCGATTCAAGCTTCCTGAGCTTGTCGAAGGTCAGTCCACGTACCGCTGCCCTAACGCCTTCAGCAGCATTTTAACCTCATCCGTTTTTTGATATTCACCAAGTTTTTCAAACGAAATGATGAGATTTCGCAGGAAACGGACCGCAATATCCATATGTGAGCAGGGCTCAAAATGTGAATCATTAGGTTCCAATTGTAAGTGATCAATATAATTTTCAATGTCCTCTTTCGAGAAGATCAGGCCTTTATTGAACACATTGATGTAGAACTGAAGCTGCTCAGATTTGTAGGTGAGAATAAACAAATTAGGCAAATTGACTCCATAAATCGGCATATCCAGTTTCCTGGCAATTAACAAGTAGATCGCGCTTAGTGAAATAGGATTACCGCGTTTCGATTCCAATACCGCACTGACCATGGAATTGGCCGGCGAATGGAAATTCTTGGTATTGGCCCGAAACTTTAATCGATCGAAAATGACACTATTAATGATCCTGATCTGATCGAAAGGAGTCAGGTCGTCTTTCAATTCTCGCCAGGTTTCAATGTAGTGTTGTTCGATTTGATTGGCCAGATCGCTGTATTCAAGATCAGGATATTGATAAGTACAGATCAACCAAAGGACTTCCAATAGGTCTTCCTGATCACTGGCTTCCCAGGCTGAGAGCCGTTCTTGTACCAATTCGAATTGTAATTGATGGATCAGGTCCTCAATCCGTCGTTGTAGTGTAGGATTAAAATTGATTTCCCATTCGTTTTCCAGAAAAGGAATGATTCCGGTGCCTTGTGAAAGAATTTTGTCCTCGACATGCGTGACCACTTCCATATCATCATCGTCGAGAAGTACTACTAAAGCTTTAAGTTCAGCGTCTGTCATTCAACTGTTGTTTACCTGCAAAAGTATCCTTTCACTTAAATTGACCAGTGATTTGATTGACAATCACTTCCTGATATTAATACTTGGGTCATTTGACATTAGGTCTGTATGACCCCTACATTCATTGGTTTTTCTATGGGAGCCTGGTTGGCCGCTTTGATTCCTTCCGAAAGTGCTTTCCTGGTTTCTATCGGATCAATGATCCCGTCTACCCATAGGCGAGAAGCCGCATAGTATGGACTCAATTGTTCATCGTAAGATGCTTTGATTTCGTCCAGTAACTGTTTTTTCTCTTCTTCTGATATTTCCTGACCACTGGCCTCCAGTCCTGCAATTTTGATTTGTAGGAGGGTATTTGCGGCTGATTTACCACTCATTACGGCGATCTCCGCAGTAGGCCATGCAAATATCAATCTTGGATCATAAGCTTTACCACACATGGCGTAATTGCCTGCTCCATAGGAGCTACCTAATATAACGCTAAACTTCGGAACTACGGAATTAGCCACGGCATTCACCATCTTCGCACCATCCTTAATGATACCACCATGTTCGGAACGACTGCCTACCATAAAACCATTCACATCATGTAAAAAGATCAAAGGAATTTTTCGCTGGTTGCAGTTCATAATGAAACGAGCCGCTTTATCTGCAGAATCACTGTAGATCACGCCTCCCATTTGCATTTCACCTTTCTTGGTTTTTACAACTTGTCGCTGATTAGCTACGATGCCAACCGCCCAGCCGTCGATACGGGCATGTCCACAAAGGATGGTCTTACCATAATCTTTTTTATACTGATCAAATTCAGAATTGTCTACCATCCGTTCAATGATCTCCACCATATCGTAGGTTTGAGATCGATCTGTAGGGAACAATCCGTAAAGCTCTTTGGGGTCTTTCTTTGGTTCAGTTGACTCAATTCGATCAAACCCCGCTTGTTCCGGTTTGCCAATTTTGTCGAATATCCTTTTTATGGCGTCTAGGCAATCCTGATCTGAATCAAATTTGTTGTCAGTAACACCTGATATTTCACAATGAGTAGTGGCTCCGCCGAGTGTTTCATTATCAATGGATTCCCCAATGGCTGCCTTGACGAGATAACTTCCGGCCAGGAAAATGGATCCTGTTTTATCAACGATTAGTGCTTCGTCGGACATGATGGGTAAATAAGCCCCTCCGGCTACACAACTACCCATGATCGCGGCAACTTGTATGATACCCATCGACGACATCCTGGCATTATTCCTGAACTGCCTGCCGAAATGCTCTTTGTCAGGGAAGATCTCGTCCTGCATGGGTAAAAACACACCGGCACTATCTACCAGATAGATCACCGGAAGTTTGTTTTCCATGGCAATCTCCTGGGCTCTGAGGTTCTTTTTAGCGGTCATGGGAAACCAGGCGCCTGCTTTCACCGTCGCATCATTCGCAACGATCATGCATTGCCTGCTGGCTACATAGCCGATACCGGTGACTACACCGGCGGAGGGGCAACCGCCTTGTTCAGCATACATGCCATCCGCAGCCAATGCGCCAACCTCTACGAAAGCGGACCCTTCATCGGTCAAATAATCGATGCGTTCTCGGGCCGTTAATTTTTTTTTCTTGTGTTGTGAAGCGATCTTCTTTTCGCCACCGCCAAGGTGTACCTGCTTCAGCTTATGATTCAGATGAGACAAAAGTTGCTTGTTCTCATCTTCATTCCGGTTAAAGTTGATGTCCATTGATCCAATAAAAGGGGTGAAGGCTCAATAAAGTTCTATTTGCCTTTAAGTTTATCGTGCTTGCGACCAAGAGGTTTCAAAAAATCCTTGGGGTAATTGTCAAAGTGAATGATCAGCTCATTCACATCTTTGATGGTTTTATGAATGTCCTGATACAGGCTGTCACTGCTCATTAATTTGCCGAGCGATCCTTCTCCGTTATTGATTTTTTCCATGGTTTCGGCCAGAGTACTTGTAAGCGTATTGACATCATCGAGGATCTTGCTGATCTTCTCAGGGTCAATTCCTTCTACGACATTGCCTGTCTTATCAAGGATGGGTTTTAATTCCTCAACACGAGCATTCAGGTTTTTGATGAGCTCGTTGGTGTTGGAAATGATCCCTGAAAGATCGCTTTTATTGGCTTCCAGCAATTCTTTCACTGCCAACAGGGTAGTGTCCATGCTTCCCACGGCACCTTTTACCTGATCTCCAATACCTTCAAACTCTTCCAGTAATGAGTTGAGCCGATTGATTGTGATGTTCAGGTTTTGAGCGACTGGCTGTGCGCTTTCCAGGATCTCTTCCAGTCCTTTATCAATTTGTGATTGCAGGGTATCCCCGGCAGCCAGGGACTGGCCTGAACTGACGGTTCGTAGCACAATAGACGTAGATCCCAAAAGATCGCTGGTCAATTCGGCTATGGTACTTTCGTAAAGTACAATTTCGTCTTCCACATCGAATTGAACCAATACCGTATTACCCTGCTTGGGTAGCAGTTTTACGGCGGTCACTTTTCCGACTGGCACTCCATTGATGCTTACCGGATTCGACAATTGCAAGGTGCCAATGTTAGGAAAGATCGCATAGTAGTAACTCGTTCTGGTCAGAATGTCACTTCCCTTCAAAAAATTAAAGCCATAATAGAGGATCACCCCGGAAAGTACGGCAATGATACCTATTCGAAATTCCTTAGACACTTAATGTCAGTTTGTTGATTCAACTTCGTTTTTGTAATCGCGAATAGCGCGAAAAATACCGGATGCAATATAGCGTTGTTTCAGGTCATCATTGAGGTCTTGCTCCTCTTTCGAGTTAGACAAATAGCCTGTTTCTACCAATACACTGGGCATAGTGGTTTTGTAAAGGACAATAAATCCAGCAGATTTAACCCCTCGACTTTTTCTTCCGGCCCGCGTTCCCAACTGGTTTTCGATACTGGTGGCGAGCTTAAGACTGCTTTCCTGATAAGCGCTTTGCTGCAAGGTCAGGAAAATGTATGATTCAGGTGAATTCGGGTCAAACCCATCATAATTCTCCTCATAGTTTTCTTCTTGAAGAATTACCGCATTCTCTCGTTTAGCGATCTCGAAATTCTCATCAGTCTTGTGCAGTCCCATGACATAGGTCTCACTTCCGAAGATTCGGGGATTACTGATCCAGTTGCAGTGCACCGAAATAAAAAGATCAGCCCCTTCTCTGTTGGCAAAATCCGAACGTTCCTGCAAGGTTGGGAAGCTGTCGTCATCGCGGGTAAAAAGAATCTCGACATCCGGAAGTTCCTCTTTCATGATCCGACCCAGATGTTTGGATATGGAGAGGGCCAGATCCTTTTCTTTTGACATGGAGCCACTGGTGCCAGGGTCCTTTCCACCATGGCCAGGATCTATGACGATTTTGTTGATCGTATTCCTTGTCTTGCCAGCAGGCGTAAAAGATGCCACTACTAGCAACAAAGAAAAGATGACCGGTATCGCAATATTTCTCACTCCTCTAATGTTGTAAAAGGTAAAATGCGATAATTTTGACGCAAAATTGCAAAATTTCCCACAAAATTTAAAATTCCAGGCGGCTTGAGGCGAATTGTTCTTATCGGGTTTTTCATCTTTAGTGCGCTAATCTTACTTGCTCAGCAAGACAGTGTTCGTATTACTAACGCTGATTCTGTCAATATTCGTACCGAAACACCAACAAGTCAGGACTCATTGGTCAATGCACTTAATGAACTGAATAATATTCCGTCGGAAATCCCTACGAAATTTGATACGGCCAAAACCCGAACCCGTAGGGCACAGGAAGGAGATATTGAAACAACCATCAATTACAAAGCCACGGATTCGATTTTCTTTGACCTGGAGAACCAGAACATCAGTATGTATGGCGATACCCATATTGATTATGGCGATATAAGTCTGGACGCAGATCGAACGGACGTGAATTGGTATGATCAGACCATAACTTCTGAGTACTCCGAAGATTCCACCGGTCGTAAGGTGGGGAAACCCATTTTTACGGATCGGGAAGAAGTCTATGAGACGGAAAACATTCTATACAATTTCAAGAACAAGCGAGCAGTTATTCGGGGAGTCGTAACTGAACAGGATGGGGCCTTTATGCATGGAGAAGATGTGAAGAAAAATGAGAATGATGAATTATTTATCAAGCGTGCCCGATACACGACTTGTAATCTGGCTGATCCACATTTCTTCATAGAGGCAGATATCATTAAAGTCATTCCAAGTAAGAAGATATTAGCAGGACCTAGTGTATTAAAGTTCAGGTCTACTGAAGGAAAGTCCATTTTCACCCCATTGGCATTGCCTTTTGCCATGTTTCCACAGCCAAAAAGCAAAGTTTCAGGAGTAATTTTTCCAAGTTATGGGGAAGAAAACCGAAGAGGGTTTTTTCTGAGAAGGGGCGGGTACTACTGGGCCATGAGTGACTATGCTGACCTGCGTGTTACTGGAGATATTTACACGAAAGGTGGAGCGGGCTTCGAAATAAGTTCAAACTACAAGAAGCGATATGCATTCAGCGGTTCGTTTTCGTATTCCTTCAACCGAACCATCACCGATGACGTTGAAGGCGGCGCCATCAGCAATGATACCTGGGTGAGGTGGAGTCATCGTCCGGAGACCAGAGGGAATTCCAGTTTCAGTGCGTCGGTTTCATTAGGTAGTTCAACTTACAGCCAAAACCAGAACCTCGTAAACCAGGATTTCCAGCGAAGTATCAACGCAAGGTTTACCTCCAATTTGAGTTATCAGCAACGATTCCGATGGTCCAGCCTGTCGATCAATGCCCGTCAAAATCAAAACATCTCGACAGGAATCATGAATGTCACTGCCCCCGAAGTAACCTTTAACGTGAATCGGGTTAATCCATTCAAGAAGATCGTTCGCAATTCTAAATCTCCGTTATCCAAGCTTAACTTCAGCCACAATTTTGTAGCGCGAAGTGAATTCAGCAATGCACCAGTTGGTTCGTCAAGTTTGAACATTGTCAACACATCAACCAGCAATGCGGATACCCTGGATTTTTTCAATGACTTTGATCGTGTGTTCTCCCGGGGAAGGTATGGTGGTCGCCATACAATCCCGGTTTCTACTTCCTTTAGTTTCCTGAAGTATTTTACAGTAACGCCTTCCTTTAATTATCAGGAATTGTGGTATACCCAGGAACTGGACTGGTCTTACAATGATGAATTGGAAGGACTGGAAGTAGATACCGTCCAGAAGTTTAGTCGGGCCAGTTCATGGCGATCGAGTATGTCCATGAATACCATTCTGTATGGTACCTATTTCATCAAAGGCAAAAGAATTGAAGCGATCCGTCATGTGATCACGCCCAGCATTTCGGTTTCTTACAATCCTGATTTTGGTGATCCGTCAAGAGGAATTTTTCAGGATGTTCAGATCGATGAGACCGGTAGAACACGCCGCTTGAGTAAATATGAAGGATTCATTTACGGATCGCCACCCGGAGGAGAAAGTCAAAGCGTGGGATTCAGGCTTCAGAATAACCTGGAAATGAAGGTTCGGAACCTCAAGGATACCACGGGAAATGAATTCAGGAAGATCAAAATCTTTGATAACCTATCATTTGGTACGGGATACAACTTTGCAGCAGATTCCTTTCAATTGTCGAATATTACCTTCCAGGCACGGACCAGTTTCCTCAAACGAGCCATTGGCGTCAACTTCTCAGGTACGATTGATCCTTATGTTTATAACCTGATCAGTGAATCCACCAGTGCAAGTGGTAATCGTACGGTGGTGCAGGAACGCATCAATCGTTTTGCCTGGGACAATGGAGAAGGGATCGGTCAGTTGTCAAGGTTATCGACGAATATTACCCTTACCTTAAGCCCTCAAACCTTTAAGAGAGATGGTGGCAATAACAGTTCATCTGACCCTGGAGACAGGAATCAGCCTCAGGATCGGGACCTGAACAATACGAGCTTTTTTGATGACCCCAGTCTGGCAGATGATATTGCAAGCCCCGACCAATTACAACCTATTCTTAATAACCCTGATCAGTACGTAGATTTTAACCTGCCCTGGCGTTTGAATGCGAACTATGCCATTTCCCGCAGCAAAACAGGTTTTCAGGACTCCCGGATCAATCAGACTTTGTCTTTTGGAGGATCAGTGGCCTTAACGCCGAAAACACAGGTATCCTTCAATTCCGGATATGATTTGGAGGGAAAAGAGTTTACCACAACCAGGATCAATGTTGCCCGGGACTTGCACTGCTGGACTCTCTCGTTCAATGTCGTTCCTTTTGGTCGGTTCCAGTCTTTTAACCTGACCATTCAGCCACGTTCGTCTTTGTTGCAGGAATTGAAAATCGAAAGACGCAGAAACTTCCTGGATTTCTTTAATTGATTCAGTAGCCCGAACGGCAATGTCTCTTCAGCGCTTTTTAATCCTTTGATCAAGAAAAAGCCTGCAGATTTTACCTGCAGGCCCTCATATTTTAGAGAATCAAAATATCAATCCTAGAACTTGATCGAAAAAGCGTAGCCCAGCCAGATTTTCACGATCTCAGTACTTGATTGTTTATCGAAAAAACTCTTCTTGTTACCAAGTTGAGAAGTTTCGCCCGTTTCTTCATTGAATTCGTCAGTCACAAAAACATTGAGTACAGGGCCTCCGGAAAAGGCCAGCCACTTCTTAGCTCGAAATCCGATGTTGGTATGTAAGCGATTGAGAAGATTCAAATGTTGATGATTGTCTTCAGTGTTGTACAGGAGACTGGATATCAGCTCTACATTAAGAAAGAAGTTGTTTTTCAGGGGCTTTTCAGTACCAAATCCAAACCCATAGTTGATCAATAAGTTATCGTCATTGGTGACATCAGATTCTAATAACCGAAATCCCACGGCATAGATATTATAGAATCCCGTACTTCCTGTCCGGAATGTCAGTCGTACATGATCTACATCGTTGTGATCGATTCCGAGTTCGGTTTTTCCATTTTTCACCAAATTGATCAGTCCTATGGTGGCGCCTTTTTCCAAAGAGTCAACCACATTGATAAACCCCACCTGAACCCCACTGAGTTTGTGTGCTTTGTTGAATGAACCTAATTGAAAGCCGTTAATTTTCTCCTGTGCCAGATTGATGCCAAAAGACAGCTGTGCACCCTTTACATGTTTAGCTGAATTGAGTCCTCCTCCGATTTGAATACCTCTTAGACTGTCAGAAACAATGTTGACCCCCATTGAAAGTTGGGGCCCGTTGAGGTCGCCTTGATTCACATTCCCTGCAAATGACACCTGACCCCCAGTTAATTCTCCTTTTAGGATATTGCCTCCAAAAGACAGTTGAGCACCTGTGGATTTAGCATTAGCTGTATTGAGGAGAAAGCTTGCTTGCACCCCTTCTAATGGACCAGAACTCAGATTAGTAAGTCCGCTTATTTGTAATCCCCTGACACGCCCTTTAGTGCGATTGATCGCACCTGCGAATTGTAAACCGCGAATACCATCCCCGGCATAATTGCCAAATCCGGCGAACTGAAACCCGTAGGCATGGGCTTCTTGTCGGTTATAGATACCTCCGAATTCCAGACCATCAACACTATTGTGCCGACCACTCAATAGGTTGAATGAATAATTTACGTCAACTTCCGAACTTTTGGGGGCACTTGTCCCAATTCCGGGGAGTAAGGAAACTTGCATTAATTGATGTCTGTCAACCTGGGTTGTGTCCTCATTTACAGAATGATCCTCAACCCGTTCAAGATTTTCTTCGGGCTCAGCTTGTGCCTGAATTTCAGAACCAGAAGATAGAGAATGAGCAGAAGGTAGTGCCATTGTCTCCGAATGCTGAACAGCCAATGATTGAATGTCAAGGATTTCAACATTTTCCTTCGCTCTTGGTGGTGCCTTCGTAGGATTAGAATTGGTTGTGGCGGCTTGGATGATGGCATAGTTGCCATCCATCTTAACTTTGAATTCACTACCCAAAACACCCGTTAAAATAGTTTCTAGAGGTGCATTAGTGTAGGTTTTACTTTCAGCTGTAAGATCAGTCAATAAAGTTGGATCATAGGCCAGCGTGACGCCTTGTAATTCATCGATCTGCTCAAGAGCCTGCGATAGACTGCCTTTTGCAATCGAAATAGTGAATTTTGGTTGATCGCCACCCTGCGCAAAATTGAATTGACTACTGCACAGAAAACAAAGTGCGATTAAATACAACCTAATTGATACATGAAGTTTTGCCATCGATTTGAATTTGATTTTTGACCTGAGAAATGGAAATATTTAATGTCGTTGAAATCACCTGAAGTATGCGTTCGATGCTTTCGTTTTCGAATGTTACCGTGATGGTACAGTTTTTCAATTGTTCGTTTTCAAACTGAGCATTTATCCCATGCGTTTCTTCCAGCGTCTTCATGACGTCCGCCAGACTAGCTCCTTTGAATGTGAGTTGATTGTTGCGCCAAAACTGATGAGTTTCGATGAGCACATCCTCATTTTTGATTAATGTCTGTTCACGTTGATCAAAGAGACCAGAGGTTCCTGCGGGTAAAAAGATGTGTTTATCTGATGAGCTCATTTTGACAAGCCCTTCATCGACAAATACTTCTATCGTCCCATCTCTTTCCATCACGTTGAATGAAGTGCCCAATACTTGTATCGTTGTATTACCAGTCTCAATGATGAAGGGGCGATCCGGATCCTTTTCAATCTCGAAATAGGCTTCCCCCTCCATATACACGCGACGTTCGTGATCATCAAACTTTTCCGGATGGGTCAATACACTTCCCGCATTAAGGGTGACCTCCGAACCGTCCTTTAACGCTACAGAAGTAATGTCGTCAGCAGTTAATTGAATCGGGGTAGCAGATTGATTAACAAGGATCAACCAACCAACGGTGACAAATAGAACTACACCCGCGGCAATTTTGAGGTATCCGGAAACGAAGGGCTTGTGAGATTCCGTTCCGGAATGCCGGGGTTTTATTTTTTGCCAGGCCTTTTGTTCATCGTAGTTGCTTTTATGGTGAAGGACCGACTCGATGGCATTTACATCCGTGTGAAATATCCGATATCGATCATATATCTCCTGATTGAAATTATCCGCTTGTAACCACTGCGTAATGAGGACCTCTTCATGGTTAGTCGTCAAATGAGAAAAGTGTCGAAACAGCAATTCCTCAGTGATTGATCCATCTTTAGATATTTTCTCATCCTTCACGTCAATAAGGAAACTTCCAGGAAGTTTACCCTGACAAGCAAATGAAAAAAAGGCAAAAAAAATAAGGTTATAGATAATGTTTTAATGATTGCCGGAGCGATTTCAATGCCCGACTCATTTGTGTTTCTACGGTTTTGACGGAAACTTCTAGTTTCTCCGAAATCTCCTTGTATTTCAAGCCTTGATACCGGTTCATTTCAAAAATCTCCCGGCATTTCTCAGGTAAAGCGTCCAGGGCACTTTGAATAGCTTCTTCCAATTCGTCTAATTCAGCAAAGTTTGTTGTTTCTGTCGTTTCCAGATGCCTGGTGTGAGCCTCATATTTCTCCTGAACTTTGAGGTGCTTCAGGTGGTTGAGACACGCATTTCTTACGGCGCCATATAAGTAAGACTCCAATGTGGTTCGAATTTCAATTCCGGCGGAATTTTCCCATAAGTAGGTAAAAGCATCCTGGACAATTTCTTCGGCTATATCATGATTTTTAGTGTAGCGATAGGCGAAAGCGCACAGAGGAGAATAGTAACGCTTGAATAACTCTTCGAATAACGAGGGATCCGAGAGATTTGTAAGTACGCGTTTACTTTTCAAGGACTGTTGGATTGATTTTTGGCGGCAAAACTAGTCGAGTCATCAGGTTTCGTACAAGAATTCTCAAAAGTTACAGACCTACGGATAAAGATGACTGCATCTGTATCATTCTTCTGTCTGATTACCCAAAAGGAATTTCAATGGAATTTCCAACCGACTGTTCCATGCCCGCTCCGAATGATCTTGTCCTTCAAACTTCCTTGTTATCCAGTTAGTCGCATTAAAGCCAGCCTCGATCAAAATGGAGTCAGCCATGTGCTGATAAGGTTCGTAATAGGCATCCAGTGTTTCTGTTCCAAAATCAAAGTACAATTTGTGATCAGTTGGATCGGGCAAGTTGCTGGACAGGTAATGGAAGAATGCTTCAGGAATGGGATTGTTTTGATCGGTAAATGTCCCTATCCAATGCGTTGACAAACAGGCTGCCCCTGCAAAGACTTCAGGATATTCACTAATGGCATACAAACTGATTAATCCCCCCATACTGGATCCCATGATAAAGGTAGATTCTTGGTCAGGGTCGGTGGGAAAGTGTTCGTCAATGTATGGCTTCAATTCTTCTACCAAAAACTGTAAATACAGATCCGAGCTTACGGGGATTTGGAACAAGGGCGTATTTTCACTTCTACCCAATTGCAAAAGCGAGTCCTGAGTGGATTGAGGTAGATTTTCAAAAGGCTTTTGTGGAAAATACTCAGAATGTCTTTTGGAAGTATTCCAGATGCCCACCACAATTACAGGGCCGATTTCGTCATCAGCGACCATGGTCCTGATTTTTTCGTCCACTCCCCATTCCTGACCATTCCAGGTAGTAGTGGAATCGAACAACATTTGGCCATCGTGCATGTACAATACCGGATATTTTTCATTTTTATCAAATCCCGGAGGGAGCATGATCTCTATGGCTCTGTGTTCTACGAACTGAGAAGGAAAAGAGTCTATTTTGACGAACGTCGTATTTTGTTTACGCTGAATAGTGGAAGAGTTGCACCCGATGAATAAAGTGATTGCGATGACTAAAAAGGGTAGGGAATGGCATCTGTTAATCATAAGCCTAAGGTAGATAAACCCGTACGATTTCCATTTTCACAGCGATACAAGGTGCCGGAGGCTGATTTGCCCGATATGTACTTTTAATTCCCCAGGTACTTTGTCATGCTGACCTTTTTTGCGTGGCAGCCCAATTTTAGTCCTACCAACGACACTTCCCACTTCTACTTCCAGTAGCAACAAACTATACCGTAACATCGCCAGTAAAGGATAAAGCAGTTCAGTTTTGATCCGATTTAAAATTCTTTTGATATGAAAATAAAATCCCTGATCGCTTTAATAGCCATCTGGTTGTCGAGCTGTGTCGGCACAGACGTAGTAGAAGATCGCCTTAGTGCGATGACACTTTCCGCTGCAGGAGAGGAGGAGGCCATCAGTGGGAGCCTTGCCCGACTGGTTGGTCAGTCAGTAACCCTCGAAGCATGGGGGATGTCAGATTTGGGAGGATCCTTTCAGGTGATAGAAGTGGTTTGGTCAAGTTCCGCACCTGCGATCGCTGCCGTGGATGATAATGGTGTGGTAACTGCCTTGACAGCTGGTTCGGCTATGATCACCGCTTCTGCCCAGGGCATAGAAAGTGATCCGGTTACGATCTCTGTAGCTTCTGATCTTACCACCGTCGCACTCGTGCAAATTGCCTCAACAAATGATGCTTCTGTGATCAATCCTGGAGAGACATTACAATTATCCGGAGCTACTTTAAATGCGGCAGGGGATGTGATTGAAGGCAATGAAATAACATGGAGTAGTAGTAATGAGGAAGTGGCTACCGTGGACCAGAATGGATTGGTAACAGGCATTGCTGACGGTTCCGTTCGTATTTCGGCGAGTGCCGCTGGAGTCACAGGATTTGTAGATCTTTTTATCGGTGATGCTTCTTCACTTTCCAGAACGGGCATGTTTGAAGGTCTAAACGGTTATCGTGCAAGTGGAGAAGTGACCCTGATGGTAAATGATGATGGAAATTTAACGATGGTACTTGCTGATAACTTTTCAGCACAAGATGGTCCTGGACTTTATTTCTATCTCTCCAATAGCAGATCCAGTGTTTCCGGAGGTATCGAGATTGGTGCAGTAAGATCAGTTTCCGGAGGTGATACCTATGAGGTACCAGAAGGAGTGGGACTCAATAACTTTAATCACGTGGTATTGTATTGTAAACCATTTGGGGTTGGATTTGGAACTGCACAACTAGATAATTGAGATGAAAAATATGAAAAGCATTGGGATCAGTGTATTCCTTTTATTGGCCGTATTTGGAAGTTTCGCTCAGGGAGCATGGCCTAAGGGACAAAATGAAGGGTTCTTTAAATTGAGTCAGTCGGTTATCGTGTCTGATGCATTCTACTCTCCGGAGGGTACCATTCAGGACATCAAAACGGCAGGGGTTTATATCTCTAGTGTCTATGCAGAATATGGCATTACGGATAAGTTGACGGCTGTGGCGTTTGTGCCATTCTTTTTTAGAAACACAATCAATCGACAGGAATTTGAAGTTTCCACAAATGTGGAAGAAGGTGATGAGTCCAATAGTTTCGGAGATTTTAATGTGGGATTACAGTATGGCTTGTTGCAAAAAGGGCCATTCGTACTTTCTACGAGTTTGTTATTAGGAGTGCCTGCAGGTGAGACGGCAGGAGGAGAATCGATGATCTTACAATCTGGCGATGGCGAATTTAACCAGTTGTTAAGATTACATGCAGGTTATTCCTTTTATCCAAAACCATTCTATGCTGCGGCATACGTTGGCGTAAATAACCGAACCAAGGATTTTTCCGATGAATTCCATTTTGGATTGGAGGCAGGGGCTGCCTTCCCCAGTGGTTTCTTTGCTGCATTAAAATTGGCGGTAGTAGAGTCCTTTATGAATGGTGACGCTACGGCTAGTCAGACGGGTATTTTCTCGAACAATACTGAGTTCATTTCATTCGGACCTGAATTAGCTTATTCCTTCGGAAATAACTGGTCAGTTTCAGGCAGTGCCCTGGGAGCATTCAGCGGTCAGAACATCCTGGCCAGCCCGATGTACTCCTTGGGAATTGTATACGAACTTAAATGATCCGGAAATAGGAATTCTTATTAGAAACTCGAGGGAGAAAAAGAAACAGGCATAAACATGCGCGATTTTACTTTTCTTCCTCGAAACCGAGCCGGACTAAAATGATTCGCGCGATCGATGGCAGCGATAGCTGTCGCATCACATTCCTCCTCAAGCCCCTTTACAACTTCAAGTTGGGTCGTATGACCTCTCTCATCAATGACAAATGATACAATCACCTCTCCTTGAATTCGAGCTCTTCTTGCATTTTTAGGATATCGTAGGTGTCTTGAGACGAAGCTGTAAAAGGTTTGCTTACCGTCCTTGTATTTTGGAGCGGTATGTAGAATTTTGTATTTTTTGTGATGACCTTTTTCGTCTAGTGAAACTCCTTTCTCCAGGTTTCCATTTCTATAAAACTCATCATAAGCGTAGGTTTTGCCTTCTATTTCAAAGGTGCCTCGCCATCGTCCATTTTTCATTCCGAAAGAAACCCTACCCTCTCCCTGGGAATTTTCAGTTTCCTCGTAATACCTGCCTGTGCCTTTACTGGCCAACTGCTTTCCGGTTTTGTCAAAAAATGATATAATCCTGTATTCGTGATCATAGGGTGGACTTTGGCCCTCGAACTCATCATATTGGTAAACTGCTTTTTTCCTTCCGTTTTTGTACCAGGTCTCGAAGATGCCTAGCGGCTTGCCTTTTTGATAATGCCCTTCTAGCTTCTTTTTGCCATTGCCATAGTAGTGCGTACAAATTCCATTTTTATAAAATCGAAGGTAATTTCCAATGACCGATGAAACGACTAATGAGTCAACCATAATTCCTCCGGAATAGTACATTTTTCCATCGGTCAGGCTGTGATCTTCAAAGCTCAATTGCTTGAACTCATTCCAGAAAACCGTTCGCCTGTATTTTGCGGTTGCCGTGTCAGCATCATAACCCTTCTCATCAATCAGGAAAGCCTTTACAAACTGACCTGAGACCTGGTGTTGTATGAAAAAGAGTAAGAGGATCAGTTGAATTTGTTTCATTGTTCGGAGAATAAATAATCACATAATTCGAAAACAAGCGGTCATTACATTATGTTCATGATTATCTTGAGTTGGTTAAAAACGCTGACTCTCATGAATCCACTCCTTTCTCACTCGGCAACAATCTTGCCAGTTGCTGATGTGTCTGCTTCTTTAGATTTCTATGTTCAAAAACTGGGCTTTGATGTGACTTTTAAATGGCAGGACCCTCCGGCATATGCCGTGGTAAAAAGCGGGAATATTGGCATTCACCTTTCTTTAAAGTCGGATAATTACCAGGTGAGCCAGGAACATGTGCATATTGCCATTTTTTCCCATGATGTAAATGCCATGTATCAGCAGTGCCTGGACAATGGAGTTAATATCCATGCGGAGATCGGAGACAGAGACTATGGTATGCGTGATTTTGACATCACGGACCCGGACGGTCACATTATTGGGATAAGTCAGGAACTGGCGAGCGTAAAAACTTAAGCCAAAACTTTGTTAACCTCCTGAGGTTTCTCAATCCGCGTAAAGTAAAAGCAGGCAGCCCAGGAAATAGCGAAGTATCCAGCTACCACGAATTCAGCGCCAGGTAAATAAGTGGTCAATAAGAACCAGTCATTGGTCCAGAAAAGAAACAATCCCACTAGTATCCTTACCGACTCCATAGATAATGCGTAATGATGTCGATCCATTAACAAGGTGTAACTGAAGATAGAAACGATCAGAAAGCCACCTAGCATTAAAGCACTTTGAAATGGTAAAATGGTAATAGAATTGAACATATACATCATTGTACCAAAGGTGATGAACCACTGAGCCCATGACCAGCTTTTTAGAGCCAAAGAACTGTCAGGTTCGTATTTTTCATAAGCATAGACGTCTTCAATGACAGCAACAGGATAGTTTTTTGCCACATCATTAGGCCGCCAGCCTGTGGGCATAAACCAAATCCGTAATTTGTCCCACCAGGATTGTGCATGCCAGGCATCTTTGATCAATTGCCACAAATGCTGGAAATTGATTAATATGGGATTCCAGGTACGTACAGGTCGTTTCACACCGTAAACCGGAGGTACTTCTTTCAGTTCTTCCTGAAAAGTGCCAAAGAGTTTGTCCCAAATGATGAAGATCTGCGATAGGTTTTTGTCCAAATACTGTTCATTGATGGCATGATGAACCCGGTGATGAGAGGGAGTAACAATGATTTTTTCCAAAAAACCCATCCTGTCGATCAGACGAGTGTGATACCAGTACTGAGCGAATAAATGCAGTGGCTGCACAACGGCTATTACTTCAGGGGGTACGCCCAGGAGGGCTGTTGGAAATAAGAAAAGAAACCCCAGAGAAAACCAGGCAGAAATGGTTTGTCTCAAGGCACATCCCAGGTTAAATTCCTCACTGCTGTGATGAATAATGTGATGATTCCAGAAATAGTTGACCTGATGTTGTAGCCGGTGACTCCAATAGCCGGCAAAATCCACCCCGATGAAAGCCAGAACATAGGCGTACCAGGTTGCTTCTATCTCAAATAAGCCAACACGTGCCTCCACCCATCGATATGAAAGAATAATAACTGTAAGTCCAAGAACGTCTTTGATAGAATTGGTCAAGCCAGAACTGAGGCTGGAGAGGGTATCCATACTTCGAATCACCTTGGCTTTTTTCCGATGAGCTGCCCAAACTTCAATCAACAGTAGGACAATGAAGAAGGGGATTGCGTAATTAAGTACGGCTACATAAGCTTCCATCGCACGCTCATTTTGGGGTTGACTTGTAAAAATAATGAATCAGATATTGAGATTGAAGAAGCGCCTTTCAACCAATCAAATGAAGTTGTTGTTGCAAGCTTAATGGCACGGATCATTTGTCTATTTGTAAACATTTGGGATTTCAAAGCAGGTCACTTTGGTAATTATGAATCAAACCAAGTATATTGATTGCCCATTCGAATATTGTGGCAATAGTTTATCGTAGCTTACCCGATTCGAAGAATAAAATAAAAAAGGACTTAGTGCCTTTTGAAATTGAGTTGTTACAAGAAAAATAAACCTTAATAACCTATGAAGAACGTCTTTTTACTGCTGATGGTGGTATTGGTGATTAGCGGGTGTGGAAACTACTACGGACATGTGATTGAATCAGACTACAGCTTTGATGGAAATTTTGGGAGGTACGACTCTTTCGATTTCATCGCTGATCGCAATTTTGAAGGTTCGGAGACACACAAGGAATTGATTGAAAAATACCTCGATCAAACGTTAACGAATTGGGGATATGAGCAAAAGAAAAAGCGGCCCAGTTTATTGATCTTTTATAAGCTTTATTACGACGATTTTCAAATGAAAGGCTATCAGCAGCCCAATTTCGAAAACTGGGTTAGCCAGAGATATTCCAATAATGTGGTGGCTTCAAACATTGCTGCGGAAGAAGCGGCAAGTGATACTACTATTTCCTCATTTGATCCTTACACCGAAGTAGGTTCCTGGAATACGGGAGATGCATCTTACGATCCTGTACTTTGTGATTTGAGAGAAGGGACACTACTTATCTCGTTTTACGACCGCAAATTGAAGAAAACCATTTGGCAGGGCTATGCTTCCGGTATTTTTGGTAACGATCGTTTTGATAACAATCGTTTTGTCCGACATATCGTGTTCCGGATCATGGACAAATACAGAGTTTTGGCCGATAGCCGGTCCAAAACGTCAAGCTCCTAGGACGACCTAGAGCAAACAGCCGCAGGAAAAAACTAAAAGGTCTAAACCGGGGTATACTTTTTTAGTGCCCCGGTTTTTTTGTGCATCTGGAGTTATAAGGTGTTCGAGATGACAATGCCGAATTAACTGCTAGGAATTGATCCAACCCTCAACCTCTTCTTTAGTCGGGTTTTTTACTTCTTTCAGCTTCATTTTCTTTCGCATCCCGCAAACATCGTTATGCAACTTGTTGGGGTTCGCTTCCTGAATGGCACCAATGGTCAAAAAGCCGAGTTTTTGTAGAATTGGGATGTAAACCTGATCAATGCCGATGGCCTCGTAATCTGCTTCTGAAGCGACTTCAGGTTTCTTTTCCGGACGCATTTGTGGGAAGAATAAAACATCCTGTATGGAAGTTGAATCCGTCATGATCATGGTCAATCGATCGATCCCGAGTCCTACACCGGAGGTAGGAGGCATGCCGTATTCCAGTGCCCGCAGAAAATCTTCATCCAATACCATGGCTTCTTCATCACCACGTTTAGCCAGTTCCAGTTGATCTTCAAATCGCTTACGCTGATCAATAGGATCATTGAGCTCGGTATAAGCATTCATGATCTCCTTGCCATTACAAATGGCCTCAAATCGTTCTACCAGGCCTTCTTTTGATCGGTGCTTTTTAGTCAACGGTGACATCTCCTCCGGATAGTCAGTAATGAAGGTTGGCTGGATCAGATTGCCTTCACACTTTTCGCCGAAGATCTCGTCAATGATTTTGGCTTTACCCATGGTGTCATCGAGAGGAACGTTTAGGGACTTGGCCGCCTCCCGGAGTTGTTCTTCATCCATTTCGGAGATGTCGATACCAGTAAAGTGCTCGATTGCCTCGAACATAGTGAAACGTTTCCAGGGACGCTTAAAATCAATGGTATGCTCGCCTACTTTCACCTCGGTACCGCCGTGCAGGTTGATCGCAATTTTTTCAACCACTTCTTCCATTAGGTCCATCATCCAGAAGTAGTCTTTATAAGCAACATAAAGCTCCACCTGCGTGAATTCCGGATTGTGAAAACGAGACATGCCTTCGTTTCTGAAATCTTTGGCAAACTCATATACACCTTCAAAACCGCCAACAATTAGTCTTTTCAGATAAAGCTCGTTAGCGATCCGCAGATATAAGGCCATATCCAGCGAATTGTGATGCGTCTTAAAGGGTCGGGCTGCTGCACCCCCATGGATAGGCTGTAGGATGGGTGTCTCCACTTCCAGGTAGCCTTTATCATTGAAGAAGTTTCTGATCGTGTTGACCAATGTCGTTCGCTTCTTGAAAGTGTCCTTGATGTGCGGGTTCACAATCAGGTCCAGGTACCGTTGGCGATATCGCTGCTCAGGATCCGTGAATGCGTCCCAGGTTTTCTTTTCTCCTGACTCATCAGTGGCTTCTTTTACGACAGGAAGAGGCTTCAGACTTTTAGTCAAAACCTTCATCGTAGTGACATGAATCGAGATCTCACCAGTTTGGGTAGTAAATACATAGCCCGTGATGCCGATGATATCACCAATATCCAGTTTCTTTTTGAAGACTGTATTGTAGAGGTCCTTGTTTTCGTCAGGACAAATATCATCGCGTCTGATGTAGATCTGGATACGGCCAGTGTGATCCTGAATTTCAGCAAAAGAGGCCGAGCCCATGATACGACGACTCATGATCCTACCTGCAATCGAAATGTCTTTGTAGTCCGTCTTTCGCCGCTCATAGTTTTCATGGATGTCTGCTGCGGTTACATTCACCTTGAAAAGCTCTGGAGGATAGGGGTCTACCCCCATTTGCATGAGTTCTTCTCGGGCTTGTCTGCGTTGTAATTCTTGCTCAGTTAACATTTCTATGTATGGCTTTTGGACGAGACCTCTTCAGGTCATTTTTCAAAATTCGGGCAAAATTAAACTGTCTTTTGCTGTTTCGATGATAAACAAGAAGCAATGTCGTTTATTTTAAGTTTCCTGGCTTCTTCGATAATGCTGCCGGATGCATAGGAGGGCAGAGCTTTAGGTAAAAGAAAGGCGTAATGAACGAGGATAAGAACGCCATCTAGTAGGTTATCCGGTCATTTCTTCTCCACTTTCCTCCGTTCAATCTCTTTTTTGACCAGTGTAATTTCCCGGCCACTTTGTCCGGCGATACTTGTGTTTTCCTCCGCTCTGCGGAATAGATAAGGGAGAACTTTTTCCACGGGACCATATGGGACATACTTGGCCACATTGAACCCCTTCTCAGAGAGCATGAAAGAAATATTGTCACTCATACCCAACAATTGCGCAAAGTGCAGATGATCATGATGTTTGTCAAGATTCCGATCTTCAATGATCTTTGCCAGAAGCGCACTCGAATCTTCATTATGTGTACCGGCACATAGACCAAACTTTTCAATATTATTCAGGGCAAATGCGATCCCGGCATTGTAATCCCGGTCGGTGGCAGGCTTGTCTTTTTGAATTGGATCCGGATATTCTCTTTGATACGCCCTTTCTCGTTCCTTTTCCATGTAAGCGCCACGTACCAGCTTAGCCCCAAAGTAGGCGCCTCGCTGACTGATTCGATCAAAGTGATCATGCATATTGCTTAATGCCTGATGTCGGTACAACTGATACGTATTATAAACGGCCGGTTTATCCTGATTGAATCGCAGCATCAAGTCAATCACGATCCTGTCAATCTCGTCTTGTATCCAGGACTCTTCGGCATCAACCATAAATCGGAGGCCACAATCTACGGTGTGTTGAGCCAGTTGTAATACTCGTTCTTCGAACCGATCATACCTCAATTTTTCTTCATCGTTGAGTTCCTTTCCCGACTGTTTCTTTTCCATCAGTTCGCTGGGACCCAGTCCGGTCAATTTGATCACACAAAAAGCAATGTTTTTTTCAGATTTACCAAAAGTAGCCACCCGCATAGCCTCTTCAAGTGTAGCGTCGTAGCTCTGCTCGTTGCCTTTCCCCTCTACGGAGTAATCCAGAATGGTCTGTACGCCAAATTTGGCCAGCTGATCAATGGTGTGTTGACAATCCTCGATTGATTCCCCACCACAAAACTGTTTGAAGAGTGTTTTTTTGATCAATCCTTTGACAGGAAGGCGGAATTTTAATGCTTGTGCCGTAAAAAAAGTGCCTGCTTTTACCATCCATGGGTATTTCATGGTGCTGAACAGAAAGTGAGATTGCTTCAATTCCTGATCAGACCGAATGGCGAATGCGGTAGAAGTGTCGTCAAATGAAATCGGGGTGTTTGACATAGGTTATTTGTTGAGGGCACAAATATAGAGTCCGAGATAAAAACAAATAAGTTCTTAAACGGTTTCGAAAAATCATTTCCGACAGACCCCATTTAGTCAACTTTTTTTAGCCCAAAAACTAAACATATCCTACATGTCCCTGACAAAGAGGGACGCTGGAAATAACAAAAGATGTCATATTGAATGCGTTTCATTATCTAAAACTTGGCGAAGTAAGGTTAGATTTGAACTTCAATTCACCCCTCCTTAAGATCGTTTGATATTCATTGCATATGCATATACCGGAAAATGTGGTCATTGGTGATTCATTGTCTGCCTTGAAAGAATTCAGGGAGGCCAATTCATTTGATCAGACCGCCGTATTGGTTGACGAGAATACCCGCGAATATTGTTTGCCCATTTCGCCAATAGGTGAGGAGATAAGCGTCATTGAAATCACGAGCGGAGAACAGAATAAAACGCTGGAGACATGTACCAGCATTTGGGAGAAGATGACTGAGCTCAAAATGAGCAGAAAATCCCTGTTGATCAATCTGGGGGGTGGTGTCATCGGAGATATGGGTGGTTTCGTAGCGAGTACCTATAAGCGCGGGATGTCCTTTGTAAATATTCCAACCACGTTATTAGCACAGGTAGATGCCAGCATTGGGGGCAAGCTTGCAGTGGACTTCCAGGGCCTTAAAAATCACATAGGGATATTTCGTGAACCCAATTTGGTCATTTGCGATACGCAATACCTTAGGACTTTACCTCAACGCGAGATCAGATCCGGATATGCAGAGATCATCAAGCATTGTCTTATCAGGGATAAAGCAGAGTGGGAACAATTGAAGACCGAAGCTTTTGATCTGGATAAGGATTGGTCCGCTACGTTGGAAAGATCTGTGGGACTGAAGGGGGCGGTAGTAAAAGAAGATCCCGAGGAGCTGGGGTTAAGGAAGATATTAAATTTCGGACATACCCTCGGGCATGCCATCGAAACACACTTTCTGGAAACCGATCATCCGTTGCTTCACGGGGAGGCAATTGCCATCGGTATGATATTAGAAGGTTACCTGTCTGTGAAAGTTTCAGGGCTTCCGGCCTCGGATCTGGAAACCATTACTAAATATATTCTGGATACTTACGGAAAAGAAGATATTCCGGACCTTGAAACCTTTGGTCAGTTTCTAATCCACGACAAGAAAAATGCCGGAGGAAAAGTGAATTATTCTTTGCTCCGTGAAATTGGAAATTGTGTTTGGGACCAGCAAGTAGATACTTCACTGATCCATGAGGCACTAGCGTACTATAGAAACGCTTAAATGAAGAGATTTTCCTTCTGCTTTTTATCTTCTGTCTGCATGGTTTCGTCATCGGTGACAGGTGCTTTCTTTGGTGAAGCTACAATAACGGTGAACGCACCTATGACTGCCGTAACCAGGATAGATAAGACGGTTTTTGTAATAATTTTCATGTTCTTTTTGTTTAGCGGTGTACACTTTATATACTGCGAAAACCCCGAATTTGTTTCATCAATTAATTCCTGATTTTAGCAACTTATGCTTCAACTTTACAAATCTGATGCCAATCTTGATGGCAAAATCAATTTATCTTCTTCAAAAAGTGAGAGCAATCGAGTATTGTTGATGAATGCCTTGAGTCAGGTGCCTTTTGAATTGACGAACCTCTCTGATGCGAAAGACACCCAAACCATGATTCGTCTATTACAAAATGAAGGTCAAGTTTGGGACGTGATGGAAGCCGGAACCACCATGAGGTTCTGCACGGCTTATCTGGGTGTTCATGGACAAGGGCAAACCATTACCGGAACGGAACGAATGAAAAATCGACCCATAGGTCTTTTGGTGGATGCACTTCGGGCGCTGGGATCTGATATAGTTTATCTTGAAAAAGATGGATATCCTCCGATGAAAATCAATGGCCTAAGGACACAGAAAACCAGAGAGGTTTCAATTCCAGGCAATATTTCCAGTCAATTCATAAGTGCCCTGCTGATGATCGCTCCGACTTTACCGGAAGGGCTAAGGCTGATCTTAACGGAGGAGATTTTTAGTCGTCCATACATTGAGATGACCCTTGGACTGATGTCTAATTTTGGAGTTAATCATACGTGGGATGGTGCCGTGATTGATATTGCGCCTCAGACCTACCAATCTGGAAAATATCAGGTAGAAAGCGACTGGTCCGGAGCAAGTTATTGGTATGCCATGGCAGCGGTAGCTTCAGAAGCCAACTTGCTGCTCACAGGACTCAAAGAAAAAAGTTTTCAGGGAGATCAGGCCATCGTAACGATCATGGAGTCTTTTGGTGTGCAAACAACCTACGAATCAAATGGAGTGAGATTGACTAAAAATGGAAAGGAAGCAAGGGAACTGAGCATTGATTTCAATAAATGTCCGGACCTTGCCCAGGGAGTTATGGTAGCCGCTGCGTTGAAAGGAATTACCCTAAACATGACAGGCCTGGAAACACTTTATATCAAGGAAACGGACCGGGTAGGGGCCATGCGAAATGAATTAGCAAAAATGGGTGCCACACTTGAAGATTTAGGAAACTCCTGGATATTGAAACCAGGCAACACGGCATTTTCGGAACCTACCATTCAGACCTACGAAGATCACCGCATGGCCATGGCCTTCGGACCTTTGAGCCTCGTAAGTGATCTCAAAATCGAAGAGCCGGGCGTCGTGGCCAAGTCATATCCCGGATATTGGGACGACTTGAAAAGCGTGGGAATTAGGATGGATTAAAATTTTTGATATACCTTTAGGTCACTAAAGAAGAATAAAAGAATTTATAAGATATTCCTAACCAAATGAAGATGGCCTCTCCCTAACCTGGAGGGGCTTTTTTTATTCTCCGCATATCTCCTCACTTTCAAACAAGGGATATTTTACGGATCAAGTCTGTTCGAGCCGTTATTGAATTTCGTTTGATTCCAATTGCACATTGGCGAGTTTATTTTATTCCTGCTCTTTTGAGACAAAAGACGTTAAAAAATGAATCAGGCCCCGGCGGGGAACCGCTAGATTTTTGTCCCACTTTTCATCGCCGCGCGGCGTACCGTGGAAAAGTGGGAGGAAAGACGAAGCTTATTGCCTTGATAGTCTGTTAGAAGGTATTTCAAGTGGCAAGACTCAACATTAGATCTTGAAAATTGCATTCAGTTAAGGAGTTCCCCAGAAAAATTGCTTGATCCTATTTTACGTCAACCCTCACTTCATTTTATTTTTTATGAATTGATAGACAAAGGCTGTATTAGCGGTGTTTTCTCTGGAAAACGAGATGTCAGGCACACATCCATGACCTTCTAAATTAACGGCTTTGTTAAGCCTGACCGCTTCTCCAGTAGGGTACATAAACTCCATACCCAGATTGAGTCCTTCGACATTCCCAAAAAGTACCTGCCCAATAGATTGTTTGCCTATAATTGTGCCTCTGTTCAGGTCTTGTATACATACAGGGAAAATATCTGCTGCACTCCCGGAGTTTTCATCAATAATAATTATTATTTCTCCCTGATATGTCTTTTCCCACCAGAATTGAAAAGCGGGTTTCAGTCCTCTTTCATTATAGTCAACCAATTCTTTGAATGAATTGGGCCTTCTTTTATACTCATTCACAAAACCTTCGTGATCTTCCCTATAGATGAAATATTGACAAACCTGCTCATAAGGAACGACCATACTTAACAGATGTCGGAGGTTACCGGATGCTCCGCCTCCGTTACTTCTTAAATCCAATACAATCTTTTTTGCATGATCCGCCTCTGAAAACATAGATTCAATGGCCGATTTGTCGTAAGCATCATTTCTGAAACTATTGATAGCGATCACAGCGATTTCATCATCTAACCAGAACAGGCTGTCTTTGGAAAAAATAGGGTGTTCAAAATACTTCACCTTCAGTGATTTAAGCTTATTCCTTCGTTTGAGTTGAATGTTGGTTATTGTATGCGGCTTATGTTTTAATTGCGCGGCAGAAGTAATGCGATTATTGTTTTCACTGATCAGGAAATCACCCCATTTAATACCTGCTAAATCTGCTACGCCATGATTCACAACCCGGGTGACAAAGTATCCTGAATCCGTTTTGACAAGACTGGCACCAATGCCTACATGCATCCCTCTTTTTCTATTACTTACCTGCTCTGGTGTTCGAATCCGTAAGTGTGAAAGACCATAACTTTTGAATACAGGTTTCAATGAGCTTACGAATGAACCAATGGTTGTAGTGGTGTCTATGCTAGCTCGATGTTTTGCCAATTTTACATCAATGTCATTGAATGTTTGATTAAAAGCATATCCATCATTCTTCAGTATACTGGAGATCTTATCAATAATTGCTGCCTTTTCTTTTAATGTGATTTTGTCTGTATCACGGTATGTTCCAACACAGGAATAACACGTCAATGTGGCAATCAAAATCATTACCCAATTCCTTTTACTCATAGTTTCATTTGAATATTTCGAGCAAAACAATTGAGAAGCAGCCCGTAAAACGTCTCAAAGGTTTTATTGAGACCTATTACTCGTCTGTTTGAGACCTTTTCCCATACCGTGAAGGGGAAATGCCGGTTTCTTTTTTGAATACCCGGTTGAAACTTGCTTTTGAATTGAAACCACAAGAATAGGCAATGCCAAGAAGCGTATATTGTTCTAAACCTCCTTCGTCTATCATTTCTTTCACTGCGTTGACTCTGTACCGATTGATTAGGTCATAGAAGGAGATGTTCAGGTGATGATTGAGCAGGGAGGATAATTTTTTATCAGTAGTTGAGGTTAACTCTGCTAATGCTATTAAAGTCAATTCTTGATTTAGATAAGGTTTCTTTTCACGTAGAACTTGTTCCAGCTTCAATCTAAGGTCATTGATGTGCTCAGGTGATGAATTGGCAAGTAGATTTGATGTGGACCTATGTTTCTTGAGTAGGAATTTTGGTAACAATATGCCAGACTGACCTATGCCATAATAGCCCAGATAGGCGATCAGAATGATCATAGCAATGAGTGTGAATACCCCAGAGTTTATTGGAAAACTTGTAAAAAAGTTTTGATATAAGTTCAAACAGAAATCGAAACTTATCACCAGGACACTGCCAATCAGCAAAAGCTTTACCCAGTATAAATCTTTATTGGTCAGATTGGAATAATTGGACTTGATCAATCGCATAAAAGCCGCTGAATTCCTAATTGTGGCCAATAAATAGCCCAAAGTGTATATGCCAGCAAGAATTGCCAACCAGTTGTCATAGTCGTCAAGAACACTTAAGTATCTGATTCTAATAGAAGGAATAACTTCTTGTATCAGTAGCGGAATTGAAAAAACTAAGCAATAGAACAATGTCGGAAGAAGGTGGTAGCATGACAACTTCCTGATTTGACGAGACGATATGAACAAGGACTTCACATATAAAAAAAGTAAAGGCCCAATCAACCATCTGGCTATATCATGTGGGATGAAACTGATTAGAAAAGCAATAGATAATTGATGAATGTCAGCATATAGATTGAGTAAAATGAAGAAGATCAACAGGTAGAAGACAATCAACAGGAACTGAGGATATTTCTTACTGTTTTGTTTCAATAAGAACACCAGTGCCAGTAGGGTGATGGTTATACCAGCGGCCAAAGTGAAGTTGAGAAATGTAATCATCTATTAAGGCTTAAGCTTAATAGATTTCAATAAAAACAAATCAAAATTCTCAGTGCAATCAGGTGAGAATGTGACCATTGGTGCTGGCCCCCCCTGGATTTTTACCAATTAGGTCATGAAGGGGACCTGCTGCAATGGAGATCTCGACAAATGGAACCCACTAATTAAATAGCACTGAGTCCTACATGCGTTCTGTTAAATAAATCATTCGATGAAAGGATTGCTGTATTTTTCTTCCTGACTTAGTTTTTCATCAGTGAACGTTTTGAGAAAAGCCACCAGTGCTTCTTTTTGTTCCTGGTCCAATTCCAATACCAATGGCGTTCCCCCAACAGTGCCATCTCTATCTTCGGTAGTCAGTCGAAAATTCAAGTTCGAATGGGCCTGGATATTGCTATTGTAGTGATTGACCACATCCATCAAAGTTTCAAAACGACCATCATGCATGTATGGTGCTGTTTGAGCAATATTGGCGAGTGATGGGGGTTTGAACAGACCATTGTCATTGGGATTGCCGGTCCATTCAGCTTTTCCTTTATCGGCATAATTAAGCTGCAGGCCATTGTTTTTCATGCTATCGGCAACATGTGCGGGGCCCATATGGCAATAACCGCAAGTAGCGTAATTGAAAAAGATATCGAGCCCCACATTTTCCTGTTCTGTTAGGGTGGAAAGGGCCACCATCTCTGTTTCTGGTACTTCATCCAACCCGTCAGCTCTTACGGCTTGATTGAATTTGGAGTCAAGTGATACGATGGACCGGGTAAATTGTGCCAGAGACAAAGCGATCCGATCGGTTGTGATTTCTGGGCTTCCAAAAGCTTTATTAAAGAGCGTGCTATAATATGTCAATTCCTCGAGTTTGTTGACCAGTTCCGACAATTCCAACCCCATTTCGACGTGATCTTGTATAGGCATCAGGACCTGATCTTCCAGCGTAGCCGCTCGTTCATCCCAGAAGAATCCTTTCTTTTGATACCAACGACTATTGATTAGCGTCATGGAGTTGCGTTTAGTGGTCTCACCATTCAGACCCACACTGAATCTTGCCGGATCTGAAAACCCTTTTTCTTGTTGATGGCAGGAGGCACATGAAATGGTATTGTTGGCGGATAGATTTTTATCGTAGAATAGTACTCTGCCCAGCGTGGCTCCGGCATCTGTTACCGGATTGTTCTCTGGTGTATTATCCTGATGAGGTAATGATCCGCTACTTTCTTCAAAATACTCCGGTATATTCAGACTGGAATAATTGAATAGCTGCTGCTGAAGGTTCAAGATGCCATTGAATGTACCCATTTCCTCATCTGTAAATCGGGTTTCACCCAGAGTTTGTTCGTTTTCCTCGATGGATTCTTCCATCTCTTCTTCGTCTTCCCCAACCCCACAAGATAGCAATGCCGCGAGTAAAAGGATGTAAGCCAAAAGCGTCAATTTTTTCATACCCATTGTTTGATCTTTGTATTGAATACCGGATCGGAGTACAGACCCTACCCGAGAGTTAAGAAAATGTCGGAATTCTTTTCTCTTAAAGAAGCGATTCGGAGCTGAGTACTGTGAATGAGCTGGATAAAAGGCTAGTCACATATGATACGCACTATGGCCAAATCGTCGGTCACTGCGAGTTGTTTTTCTTGTTCCAGATGCCGGAGTTTACGTTCTAGAAAATTGTCATGCTCCGAATACTGTCTGTCACTGAGTAAACATTCGATCACCTCATCGGAATACTCCTTTTCATCTTTCTTTGACAAATTTTTAAAAGTGAAAATGCCATCGGTACTGATAGATAAATCCTTAAAGTTGGAGATGGAAAGCACCTGTTTTTGTTGATTAAACCAGGTTTCAAAATCTTCTCCTAAATGATAACCCAGGTAATCAGGTTTGTTATCTTGTTCATATTCAATGGAATGACCATCATGGTAGATCAACCCATCTCCGATAGTAAGAAAAATGGCGTTCTGATTGGCCTCATCAATAATGCCTAAAACAATGGTGGAAAGTAATTCATTCGTGTCCAGGCTCAATTGATTTTTGATGGATCGGGCTTCTTTGAATAGTTTTTCAAAGACTTCTTTCAAAATCTGATTGATGCTTTTGTGTTCGCTTTCAATAAAATCCTGATAGTAGCGCTCCTTGGCGATGCTCCTTAAGAGCTTCCCGAAAAGCATAGAGGCAAAGGCAGATTCGGTACCCATCGTACAACCATCCAGCACAGCGATCAGGCGTTTGTCCGTGCCGACAGGTTCAGTTACCAGAAAGTCTTCGCAATAATTGGTGTGAAATTGCCCAATCTGTAAGACAGAATAAATTTTCATTTGAGGTGTGAAAATACGATCATAAATCCAAAATCCCCCTTTCAAGCACCGATAGGACCGCCTGGTCGGTCAACACCGAAGCGATCTTTGACGAGAGTTCAGGTCGATAATCGTAAGATGGATTTATGGCTTTCAAAAAGAGCGAGGGAGATTCCAACATAGGATGGATGCGGACCGGAGGATTGTTCGTTCTACTCAAAATGAGACAATGGTTGATGATGATTATGGAGATGAAATATTAGATGTCCGAAGGCGTTAAGGAAAAATGAAACACCTAATCTTTACTTTACTTTTAACAACATCTACTGTTCTTTACGCTCAACAATCACCTCTTCTTGTCAAAGTATACTTGAATGCGGAATTTGAAGGAGATGACATTAGTTTGAGACCTTTTCGAACGGAAACTTCAGGGTTTGGAAGATTGACGCTTGCGGTCAACAAAAGTTTTGGCCAAAAGAACTATGCTGAATTAGAGTTGTCGAACTTCACCTTTCAGAGAGAGAATGAATTAAATCTTTTTGACCGGACCCGATCATCTCGTCACACCCATGATGTAGGTATTCGTTACGAAATGGGAACTACCCTGTCCAGGAAAAAGAAACATACATTTCAAGTAGGGTTGGCCGTTAAACCCCGATTCATAAGAATACAAGATCGCGCTGCGGCCACAGTAATACGGACAACCAGGGAATTTCTTTTCACCTCCTCAATTGTTCCCAGATTCAATTATAGATTAAGTGACGCTTTTTCACTGGACGTCAATGGCGTATTGGATGTCTTCCAGATTACCCATTTGAATGAAAAAGAAACGGGAATTGATGCTGGCGAGCGCTATTGGATTCCGGCATCTATTGGTATGCGAGTGGGTTTGGTCTATCGGATTTGACAATGCTACTCCTGATGAAAGTACACTTTGATTCGCTGTTGGTATCAGATCAGCGAATCAATAGTGTCAACGCTTCCGCTACTTTTCCCTGTGATAACCAAGCGCTGGCCAAACGATGCATGGCTTCAAGCCTTTGTTCTGTGGAATTTATGGCTAGCAGGGAATTCACCTCCGGAAGCTTACTGATATTCTCGATTTCCTCGGGAGTGGGTAGGCTTTCCATATTGCCCAATCTGCCTAGCTCATTACCGGTGAGGACTTTACTCATTCTTACATGTTCAGGTAAGGCATCCACCCCAATCCCCTTTTTTGCAAGTGGTTTGGGAATTTCGAATAAGGCTTCCGGGATCATTCTTCCGTACCAGCTGCCTCCCAAACGAGCAACAAGGTCAAGTTTTACTGTGTCCAGTTTGCCACCTTCATCGAGGTAGCGCTTGTCAACGTGAATTTTGACTACTCTTGAGATAACCAGATTGCCTGCCCCTCCATTTTGTCCCAATTCAATTACTTTATCCACTTTGCACTCGAAGGAAACTGGAGATTCACCAACTCTCGGTGGTTTTACCAGGTCACTGGAAACTTCTGTGAGACCTGATTTTACAAATTCATTGACGCCTTTGTCGTATTCAGTACTGGACAAAGACATCTGTTCCACAATGGGGTAGTTCACGATGTTGATCACTACTTCAGGTACCGCTTTCACATTATCGAAGGAGTGTTTCGTTGTGTTGTCCCGGCCTCTTCGGGCAGGAGAGAAGATCATGATCGGAGGATTAGAACTAAACACGTTGAAAAAACTGAATGGACTCAGGTTGACGTTTCCTTCCACATCGATTGTGCTGGCAAAGCAGATCGGGCGAGGAGCAACGGCACTAAGGAGCAAACCGTGCAATTCGCCACCAGAAAGATCTTGAGGGTCTATATGTTGAAATGGATCAGTCACTGGGTAGAATTTGTGTACAAACTTCTCCGAAACCAACTCGAATGCCTCCCTTTTCAGCAAACCCCCGCATAGTTACGGTATCATGATCTTCCAAAAAGGTCCTTGTTTCTCCGTTTGCCAGTTCAATAGGTTTCGATCCCGACCAGGATAGTTCAAGCATAGAACCATAAGAATCTTCCGTTTTTCCGGAAATCGTTCCGGAGGCCATCATATCGCCGGGTTTGATATTGCATCCATTCACCGTGTGATGGGCCAATTGTTGCGCCATATTCCAATACATGTATTTGAAATTCGATCTGCAAATAATAGTCTCAGATGCGTCTTGCGGAGCTATGGCTACTTCCAGGTTAATGTCAAGGTTTCTGTCTCCTTCATATGCCAGGTACGGAAGCACTTTTGGATCCTGAACAGGCCCGGCTACCCGGAAAGGAGCAAGTGCTTCAAGAGGTACTACCCAGGGAGAAATGGAAGATGCGAAGTTCTTCGAGAGGAATGGTCCGAGGGGTACATATTCCCACTTTTGAATATCCCGTGCTGACCAGTCATTGAAGAGTACCAACCCAAAAATGTGATCTTCTGCATTCGAAACTTTGATGGATTCACCAATGGCAGTACTTGAGTTAGTAATAAAAGCCATTTCCAATTCGAAATCCATCCGCTTACATGGGCCAAAGACTGGCTGTTCTGCTCCCGGAGGTAGTGTTTGACCTTTTGGACGTTTAACCGGGACCCCACTCAATGTAATAGAAGAAGACCGACCATGATAGCCTACGGGGATGTGTTTCCAGTTAGGCATCAGTGCATTTTCTTTTCCCCGGAACATGATCCCAACGTTCGTCGCGTGTTCAATGCTGGAATAGAAATCCGTGTAGTCCCCAACTTGTACGGGCATGTGCATGGTCGCATCAGATTGCTTTACGAACAATGCTGGTTTGCCAGCCAACACAGATTGATCGTCTTGCAACCAGGTCTGAATATCTGTCCGTACTTTATTGGTCACGGGTTTGCCCAATGCGATGAAATCATTCAAAACGTTCTTCGAAAGCACTGAAGTTTCAAAATCAAAGACGCCCAACTCGGCCACGGCAGCCAGATCTAATATCTCTTCTCCAATAGCTACACCTACTCGTGGTTGTGTGGCGGTTGTTGAAAAGATGCCGAAAGGAATATTGTGTATGGTAAAATGCGAATCCGCAGGAATATTAATGATCATTGATTAATGCTGTTTTACTATGAAACTTTAGCTTATGAACCGGACGATGGGTCGAGCCATGATTGATAGTAGTTTCCATCATCAATTTTCACGGCATTTTCAGTAAGCTTCAACGGTTTGAACGTGTCGATCATGACGGCTAGTTCATGGGTCTCTTTCTTGCCGATACTCGCTTCATAAGTTCCCGGATGTGGTCCGTGTGGAATGCCGGCAGGGTGTAATGAAAAGTACCCCGGACCGATGTTGGTTCGACTCATGAAGTCCCCATCCACATAGTACAACACTTCATCCGAATCGATGTTGGAGTGATTGTAAGGTGCGGGAATGGATTCAGGATGATAATCGTATAAGCGCGGACAAAAAGAGCAGATCACGAAGGCATTCGTTTCGAACGTCTGATGAACGGGGGGTGGTTGATGTACCCTTCCGGTGATAGGTTCGAAATTGTGTATAGAAAACCCATAGGGATAATTGTAGCCGTCCCAACCCACTACATCAAACGGATGTGAAGCATAAACAAGTTGATGAAGGACGCCTTCCTTTTTGATCTTCAATAGAAACTCCCCTTTTTCATCGAAAGTCTCCAGTTGTTCTGGCAATTTGTAATCCCGTTCACAGAAAGGAGAATGTTCCAGGAGTTGACCAAACCAATTTCGATAACGTTTTGGAGTATAAATAGGATGGAAAGACTCAGCATAGAGGATACGATTGTCTTCCGTATCGAATTCAATTTGATAGATCATTCCTCGTGGAATGATCAGATAATCTCCGTATTCGAAAGGGATATTACCCAATAATGTGCGAAGCGTCCCTGTTCCTTTGTGTATGAATAACATTTCATCTGCATCAGCATTCTTATAGAAATAAGAAGTCATGGATTGCTTAGGAGCAGCAACTCCCACGTGAACATCATTGTTGACCATCAACGGCTCACGGGCTTCCAGAAAATCATCCTCAGGGGCCACATCAAAGCCAATAAGCTTTCGGGAAGTGATATTTTTCTGAATTGCAATCTTTGGAGTGAGGTCAACAGGATCCAGAATATCACGCACCATTGTTGGACGATGCAGGTGATATAGCAGCGAAGACATGCCATCAAAACCAATGGTGCCAAAAAGCTGCTCATAGTGAAGCGTACCATCTTCCTTCTTGAAAGTGGTATGACGCTTTTGAGGGATTTTCCCTAATCGGTGATAGATCGGCATTTGCAGTCGTAAACTTAAGTGTCAGGTACAAGGTACAAAGTAGTCATAACCTGTACCTAATACCTTGAGCCTTAATACTTAGTACTTTATAAAGTTCCGCGAAGTTCCTGTTCCCTTTCTATCGCCTCAAAAAGCGCCTTGAAGTTGCCTTTCCCAAATGATTGGGCACCCTTTCGCTGGATGATCTCAAAGAACATAGTAGGTCTGGGCTCCACGGGCTTAGTAAAGATCTGTAGCAGATACCCTTCATCATCACGGTCTACCAAAATACCCAATTGTTTCAGCGATTCAATGTCCTCATCGATTTTTCCGACACGCTCCTGCAAAGTATCATAGTAGTTGGTGGGTACGTGGAGGAATTCAACGCCCCTACTTTGAAGTTCATTTACCGTGTAAAGTATATCATCAGTGGCTACCGCAATGTGCTGTACACCTTCACCTTCGTAGAAATCCAGGTACTCTTCTACTTGAGATTTCTTCATGCCGTCGGCAGGCTCATTGATCGGGAATTTGATTCGCCCGTTACCATTACTCATTACCTTACTCATGAGCGCAGTGTATTCTGTCGAAATGTCCTTGTCGTCAAACGACAGAATTTGTGTGAATCCCATCACTTTTTCGTAGAACTCTACCCAGTGATTCATACGTCCCCAGTCTACGTTTCCTACCATATGGTCCACATATTTTAAGCCAGTGGAGGAAGGGTTATAAGTGGTTTCCCATTGCTGGAATCCGGGTAAGAAATGTCCGTTATAATTCTTTCGTTCCACAAACAAGTGGACAGTCTCACCATAGGTGTAGATACCAGCCCGAACCACTTCTCCGTCCTCATCTGATTCGGTATATGGCTCCAGGTAGCTTTTTGCACCTCTGGCAATTGCCGATTCGTATGCTTGGGTGGCATCTTCCACCCAAAGTGCAATTACTTTCACACCATCTCCGTGCTTATCAATGTGTTTGCCGATCTCAGTCCCGCTTTTCAATGGAGTGGTCAATATCAATCGGATCTTATCCTGTATTACCACATATGATTCATGGTCTTTACATCCGGTCTGTAAGCCACGATATGCAAAAGATTGAAATCCGAAAGCTGTTTTGTAATAGTGAGCGGCCTGTTTGGCATTACCTACGTAAAGCTCCAGGTAGTCTGTGCCATTGATTGGCATGAAATCCTGAGCTCCTTCGAATACTTTTTCAATTTCAAGCGTTGCGTTTTCCATGTCAAATTACATTTAAGAAGGGTAGTTGGAAAATAATTGTCTTGACAAATGTAGGAAATAGTTGTCATGACAACAAATTTAATTGAAGCAAATTCTTAGGTAGTTTTACGCCCATGATTCAACGATTTTTCGGATTGATGGTAGTGCTTTTGATGTTTGGTTGTACATCAGAAGAGTCCTCTGCCTTTGATGATGTGGCATGTCAGATGATAGAAAGCGATTATGATCATTATCAAATATTTTCTCCTTGCCGTTCATTCACTTATCGGGCGAAATATTGGGATGCCAATTACAATTTGATCTCGGAGAGTTTAGTCCGTGTGACGGCAACCGGAAATGCAGTGCCGGATGGGGTTGCCAATGAGCAACAAGGGGTGGCACAATACCAATATACCGAAGAAGAAATTCCGGTTATCCAGGCATACAATATCAATAGTGATTTGGAAGAGCGAAGTTGGATTGATCAGATTCCGGTAGGGATGTTCGAGTCACCAGATGATGTCTGGATGATGCCCTTTCGGGAAAACCAATTCGTTTTTACTCAGGTCGCTCCTTATCCCTCCGTCAATTTGCCTTTGTCCACGGGTAAGCAATGGACTTCTAATCTGATCATATATGAAGGTTGGGGCGACTGGAACAATCAACAATTATTCAGTAATTATGAAGTAGTAGGTCAGGAAACACTGCTCAAAATTGAATTCGGAGACCTGAAAGGTACTTGGCACATTTCTTCCTTCCTGGATGCCGGATACGGCATATCTACGCATGATTTCTGGTATCATGAAGTCTTTGGGTTCGTCAAGATGCAGTACAAAAACTACAAGGATCAGCTATTGGTATTTGAGTTGATTGAAATTGAGTAATTATTTCTATCAATTTGAGGACTTCAATCGATCGTTATGCTGGGCGCCCGGCTAGGGAATTTTTCGAGTTAAAATCCGAAGGAAACCGAAAAGTATCCGGCGGCCCACGAAGGGTATCTCTAATCGACGATCTTTAAAATCTTTATTTACATTAGTCCTCCTTCAAATAGATCACCGGATTCTTCTTCAACGCTTCATTAACCTGGGTCCAGATAATCAACAGCAACACACCAATGATGATCAAAGAGGCCAATAGCAGGTGATACCACATTAAGTTGATCCGGATGACATAAACTTCCAACCAGCTTTGAGCGAGATACACACTGACTGCAAACCCTAACGCAAGGCTGATCAACACCGGGAAAATGAAATTGCCGGAAATCATATGAGCTACGTGTTTTCTTTCTGCACCAAGTACTCGACTGATGCTTAAACGTTTTAGCTTTTGTCGAATCGTGACTCCCATCAATCCTAGCAAACCGAAGGCGGCAATGAAGATCGCAATTAAGCTTCCAAGACCAGAGATCTTGGCAACCTTGGCTTCATGGGCCAGTTTTCGAGAATGTTCTTCCGAAAGATAGTCATACCTGAAAGGGTAGGGGTAGAAAAATTCGTCCCAGACAGGAGATACTATTTGTTGAACATCCGCCTGTTGCTGTGTTGTTTTCAAGAAAATTTGACGAATGTAATGTTCGCCATACTTTGGGAAAAAGACGTGAGCATTAGGGGCAGATTTTGGATTGCTGATCACATCTTGAAGCACTCCGGTGATAACTGAAGATTCACCTTGTTTCCGGCCAAAAGGAATAGTTTTCCCAATGGGATCCTCCAGATTAATCTTTCTCAAAAAAGCTTCGTTGACGATTATCTCTTTGGATGAAGCGGCCGGTTCTGTAAAGCCAGCCCCCTCTATTAATCGATAACCGAGCACGTTCAGATAAGAGGAATCTACCGGCATATTCATCAGTCCAAAGCTGTACTCTCCGTCATCATAAGGATTCATATTGAAGCCACTCGCTCCGGTAACGTCTTCGATGATAGCCAGTTGTTTCAATTCCTTCAGAAAACTTTGTGCCTTTTGGTCATCCATCATTTCAGTCGGGAAATTGATCCTGATTACATCGTTAATGTCACGTCCCAGATCCTGATTAAGCAATAGGTCCAGTTGTCCACGGAAAACGAGCATGCAGACAATCATGGCAGTCGAAATCGAAAATTGAACGATGAGTAGCGATTGCATAATCAGCTTTCCTTTGCCGATTTTCTGATATCCTTTCAGGGTTTTGATGATCTCAAACCGTGATAAGATCACCGCTGGATAAAACCCGCTAAGGAAGGAGATGAGTAAGATCAGACCGATGTTTCCAGGAATAAATCTACTATCCATCAGGGTTTTGAAATCAAATGTTTTTTCAACGAAACTTGAGAAATAGGGGGCCATTAAAGCGTACAAGATCACTGCGAAACATGCGGCAATCAGGGTAGTAAGGAAAGCTTCAGTCATCAGTTGCTGGAATACGCCTCTTTTTGCGGCACCTATGATTTTTCTTACGGCTACTTCTCTGGCCCGATTGACATACTGCGAGATGCTGAAGTTGGCATAATTGATGATTGAGATGGACAGACACAAGATCCCGGCCAAAAGAATGATCCCAACGAATTGTTTGTTCCCACCGGGCAGAAATCCATTTCCTAATTGCGGATTAGCATCCAGGTGAAAAGTTGCCATGGGCGCTAACGAGGCAAAGAACGTTTCACTTTCCGTTTCTCGATGGAAAATGGTCTTGATCTTTTGATTGACAGTATCGGGATGAGTGCCAGGGGTCAATTGAAAAAGTACACTCAAATCAAAGTTGATGAAGGCGGTTGATCTTTTGGGATCTTTGTCTAAATAATCATTTAAAGGGATTAAAAAATCCGTTTGAATGGAGGTGTTAAGGGGGATGTCCCGGAATACACCCAGCACCTGATATCTGGTAAAAGCTGAAGTGTCTTGCAAAGCAATGAATTGACCGACTGCTTCGCCCCGAATACCCATTTTATAAGCCATTCGTTCTGATATGATCACTGTTCTGGGAGCATCAAAGGCGTCTACTTGCCCTTCAAGGAAGTCGATGTTTAGATATTCCAGGAGCTGTTTATTACTGGCAAGGATGCTTTGGTGCACGGGGGTCCCCTTTATTTTGACCAACCGTTTTTCCTCGGCAAATAGCGCTGCAGCTTCTACCTCGGGTAGTTCATCCACAATCATCGTGGAAGCTTTATAGGAACCACCCGGAAAGTTGATCTCATTGCCCATCATATCTCCACGCATCAGCATTTTATAGAGTTGATCCACATGTTTCATGTGCTTGTTATAGCTGAATTGATCGGCCGCGTACTGATAGGCGAACCAGCTAAAAACAATCCCGATGCTGAGACCAAGAATATTGATCGCGGAAAACCCTTTGGTCTTCCAGATAAACCGCCAACCTGTTTTGATGTGACTTGTGAAAAGGGTCAGGAATTGCTGCATGAAAGGATAAGGTTTGAGATTTGATAGTCGGATACTTTGTAAGATTTCTTTGATAAAATGCCATTTGGCATGATTGGGGCCGAGATCTTCCAGTCGCCATAAAAAGGATTCATGGAGATCTCCTTGCACTTCTTCCAAAGCTTCTCCGTGAAAGAGCTTTTCAAGTAGCCAGTCTGCCCAGCGTGGTGGAGTGATCTGTGGCTTGCTCATAAAGTAGAAAAATTCATTTTTGGGATCATTTGCCAGAGGTTGTTGCGTTTTTCCTGCAAGTCTGCGGCAAGACGATAACCTTCTTTTGTGGCATGGTAAATGCGCTTTCTTCTACCACCTCGCTCTGCCGTAGGTTCACCCATTTGTGAACGTACCAGATCACGCTGTTCTAATCGCTTTAATACCACATGTATGGCAGGAAGCGAGACCGTCTGATCAAACTGCTTTTTATACTCCTTGGCGATCTCAACGGCATAGGTATGTTCTTTCGAGAGGAGAATGAGTAAGATGATTT
Source organism: Cyclobacteriaceae bacterium (assembly GCA_965229785.1). Taxonomy (GTDB): domain Bacteria; phylum Bacteroidota; class Bacteroidia; order Cytophagales; family Cyclobacteriaceae; genus JAWPMT01. Next base: position 3,520,407 of record CBDDJS010000001.1, on the reverse strand, counting down.
CTTCAAGCACGCCAAGTTTGAGGTTCATAAGATTAACATTTGTTAAAGTAATACGAATATAGTTAGCTTTTGTTTAACTAATAAAATATTTGTCATTTATCTTCAGAGATGTGTTCTGAAAAGGTGGCTGGTATTCGTTCTTTATTATATTTGGAAAATAGTATGCATGCAGAGTATTTTCTGTGTTAAACCCTCAAATCGATGTACAATAAGTTACTTTCTCCTTTGGACCTTGGTTTCACCACCCTTAAAAACCGGGTCTTAATGGGCTCTATGCACACCATGCTGGAAGAAGCGCCTAATGGTTTTGAACGAGCGGCGCAATTTTATGCAGAGCGTGCCCGGGGGCAAGTTGGCCTGATTGTCACCGGGGGCATTGCACCCAATAAGGAAGGTTGGGTGGGGCCTCATTCGGCGAAGCTTTCAGAGGAAAGTGAAGTGGCACCACATCAACTGATTACGGAAGCAGTTCATAAAGAAGGAGGGAAAATATGCATGCAAATCTTGCACAGTGGTCGTTATGGCTATCATGCCTTTAATGTGGCGCCTTCTCCGATTCAGGCGCCCATCAATCCGATGAAACCCAGAGAGTTAACCCATGAAGACATCTTGAGGACGATAGCTGACTTTGCGAATTGTGCCAAACTAGCGCAAAAAGCTGGCTACGATGGGGTAGAAGTCATGGGTTCAGAAGGCTATCTGATCAATCAGTTTATTGCACCTAGGACGAACCATAGAGAAGATGAGTGGGGTGGTGATTATGAGAATCGTATGAGGTTTCCCGTCGAGATTGTGAAAGCCGTTCGGGAAGCCGTAGGAAAAGAGTTCATCATTATTTTCCGATTGTCCATGCTGGATTTGGTTGAAGGAGGGAGTACCTGGGAGCAGGTAGTACAACTCGGAAAGGCCATTGAAGCTGCCGGGGCTACCATTATTAATACAGGTATAGGCTGGCATGAGGCGCGTGTTCCAACGATCGGTACTGTCGTTCCAAGGGGAGGATTTGCCTGGGTGACCAAACGTATGATGGGTGAAGTGAATATTCCACTGATCACTACCAATCGGATCAATATGCCGGATGTAGCGGATCAGATACTGGAAGAAGGTTGTGCAGATATGGTGAGTATGGCTCGCCCATTCCTGGCAGATGCAGATTTGGTTAAAAAGGCCATTGAAAATAAAGCAGATGAGATCAATACGTGTATTGCCTGTAACCAGGCTTGCCTCGACCATACCTTCACCATGCAAATCAGTTCTTGTCTGGTAAACCCGAGGGCGTGTCACGAAACATTGTTGAACTATGAGCCCGCGGATAAACAGAAGAAATTGGCCGTAGTAGGAGCAGGCCCGGGTGGATTAGCAGCTGCTACGATTGCTGCAGAAAGAGGCCACGAGGTGCATTTGTATGAGGCAAAAGGAGAAATAGGCGGTCAATTTAATATGGCGAAAGTCATTCCGGGGAAAGAAGAGTATGCTGAGACCATTCGCTATTACGGCCGTATGATTGAAGTTCACGGAGTACGTCTACATCTCAATACCCCTGCTACCAGGGACTTACTCTTGTCTGAAAAATTCGATGAAGTTATCATAGCTACAGGGGTGACCCCTCGGAAGGTGACCTTTGAAGGCGCAGATCACGAGAAAGTTCTGGATTACTCCGAAGTATTATATGAAAATAAAACGGTCGGTGACAAAGTGGCCATCATAGGTGCCGGAGGAATCGGTTTTGATATGGCGGAATTCCTGGCGCATCAGGGAGATTCGCCTAGCATGAATGTGGAGGAATATATGAAAGAGTGGGGCGTGGACATGGCCTATAAAAAGCCCGGGGCAAATGCGGTACCTCAACCTTCACCTTCGCCACGAGAAATTTATCTATTGAAACGATCTACCGGGAAGCATGGAAAAGGATTGGGTAAAACCACTGGGTGGATCCATCGGGCAAGCCTGGCCATGAAACAGGTCAATATGATGTCTAATGTGGAGTATCAAAAAGTAGACGATGAGGGCTTCCATATTTCGGTCAATGGTGAAACGAAAGTTTTACCCGTAGATCATGTGGTAGTATGTGCGGGGCAGGAGCCACTGAGAGGTCTTTTCGAGGAGTTGGAAGCTTCCGGCATTACCACACATTTGATTGGTGGGGCGAAAGAAGCAGCGGAATTGGATGCAAAAAAAGCCATCTATGAAGCGGCCCATTTAGTAGCCGCGATCTAAGCTATCGCATGTCTTTAAGATATTTTGGTTCAGGGTGATGTTGCTTATATGATTGGCGAATGTCATTCATGAGTTGAGCGTCATTCATGGCCTGAGCGTACTTCCACATCAGTAAAAAGAGACTTTCATCCTTAGGATCGAAGTGTCCTCCACGATTGAGGAATAGAAAACCAATGGTAAGCAGATCTCCCGCCCTCGTATTATGCAAGAAATTGTTGATCTCCGTGAGATGCTTCCCATATTCAAAAGTGAACGGACTTACGAGGTAAACAAAATCCGGCTCTCCTTTATGCTCATACAATTCAAAAAGAGCGGCTGCAACCAGGCGAACGATCCAATTTCTGTACTCCTTGCGGTGATAGTATTTTGCGGCCATGAATAACAGGTAATCATAGTTTTTTGAACTGTAGGCACTAAAGAGGTTTTCAAGTTCGTAGGAGGTGTCTCGCTCCTTTAATATCATGGAATCAAGGTCTGGCACCACAATTTCGAAATCCGATGTTAGCCGTGCTATCCTTGCAGCCATTTCAGGATGCGTTTTAGCAGAATCATTTTGAAAGATGCTGCGAGCATTTGTGCTCGAGAAATAAGAAGGTCGATCTTTGAACCAGAATGGTTGGAATGGGTAGTCCCGGAAGTGGAACAACTGGTCGATGTGAAAAGTAAGGGGTTGCTTAAAAGCAGAGTCTAATGTATTCAACGTATGTATTGCTACCCCTTGGGGCAAACTGAGTTCTTTAAAAATCAAGTGCCCAAGAGAGTCCGCTTTGAACTCATCAATTCTATTGTATTTACCTAATCCAAGGGCCATTTCCTTATAAGTGTTGAGTGTTTCCAGAGAGATGGATTTTTCTGGATCAAAAAGCTCTTGTTTCTGCCTTTTACTAAGCGCTTTATAGCTCGAAGCATAGGCGTGGATATGTTGATTACCGTGATCAAGCTCATAATGTGCCAATTCATGACTCAGTACCCACATGATTTGCTCCTCCGTTTCCATGGCTTCCAGGAGTCCGGTAGTTACACCAATTGTACCTTCATAAGCACAAAATGCATTAGGGAACGGGCTTCGCATGATCAACAACAGACTTTCTTTTCTTTTGACTAAATCCGAAGTTTTCAAAGAATCAAATAAGTACTGTACCTGCTTAAATGCCTCACCTGGAGTAATTAATAGGTTATGTTTGACCAGGTTGGTGAGGAATTTGGTGCGCTTTTCCATGAGCTGGTTCACCTTTCCATAAAAGATGTTTGTGTTTTCTTTTCGGTGCCGGTTACGTTGCTTTTGTAATGTCCGAATAAGCGATTGACGTTCTGGGTAACTCAATCTATTTTCGTCATACTCCTGTGCACTTGTGCCATTTAAAAGTGACAGGAAGCAAAGGAGAATTAGGAGCTGCTTTGGTTTCAAAATTCGATTGATTTTCTGGCAAGCAAATTTATCTTTCAAATACTGGGTAAAAAAATGATTCAATTTTTTGGGATATGCGTCATTTTTCTATCTACTTTCAGGTTTTGTACAATCAGATCAAAGCGAAATAAGTCACAACACAATCAAGCATATGAAAAAATACACCATTCAATCCGGCGATACACTCGGTGCAATCGCTCAAAAGTTTTATGGCAAAGCTTCTAAGTATACCGAGATAGCAGAAGCCAATAATATTTCAAACCCAAATGCCATTCGTGTGGGGCAGGAAATTGTTCTCCCAGGGATTGAGGAAGAAACTTCCGATAAAAGTCCGGAAAGTGCCCCTGCTACTTCTGAAACTACAGAAACTCCCTCAACTGCCACCTCAGCCAGTGGTTTTTTCACAGCAGAGACGCTCTCGGAGATCATGCCGAAAGCATCTGAAGCCAACATCAATAAATACCTGGGTGCTTTGAATAGTGAGATGACCAGGTTTGCTATTAACACACCTCTCAGAGCCGCTCACTTCATTGCGCAATTAGCTCATGAAAGTGGCAGTTTTCACTACAGTTCTGAAAACCTCAATTACAGTGCCAGTGCTTTAAGAGCGGTTTTTGGTAAGTATTTCCCTACAGATGAGATGGCCGAAGCGTATGCCCGTCAACCAGAGAAGATCGCTAATCGCGTATACGCCGATCGTATGGGGAATGGTGATGAGGCGAGTGGTGAAGGCTGGAAATACCGGGGAAGAGGCCTGATACAATTGACAGGTAAGGACAACTATACAAATTGTGGGAATGCTACAAGTATGGATCTGGTAGAGAATCCCGATCAATTGGCAGACAATGCGGATGCCGCTGTGGCCGCTGCGGGTTGGTTCTGGGACATGCGTAAATTAAATGGCTATGCAGACGAAGACGATATCAAAGCCATTACAAAACGTATCAATGGCGGATATAATGGTCTGGAGGATCGTGAAGCCTATTTGGCAAGAGCCAAAGAAGTGTTAGGAATTTCCTGATGACTGGCTTGTATAGATATAAAAAGGTCCATCAAATGATTTTGATGGACCTTTTTTATTGAGTGAAAATAAAGCTGCCCGGATACTCGAATCTGCCCGAACGAATGACAGGGTTCAGCCTGCGGAGACCTACATCTGCGCTTCCAATTCGATAGGAAAAGGCTCCGGTATATGCTCTTTCGATTCACCCAGGATCTCACGAATATCAATTTCAATCCCGCGTGATATTCCACTAATAGGTACGTCGTTTGGAGATCCTTCAAAGGGATTTTCTCCGGTGGTTCCGATTCTTAGCATCGTATTAAATATCCAGGACACAATCACCGAAAAGGGAATACCCAGCCAGATGAAGTAATCCGCGATCATTGGATAGTCTGACATGAACCTTTCGCCAATTCTGGCAAACTCAGGTATGATTCCGAAGGGTAAGATCATAATGAACAGATTGACGAAATCATAGCCGATAGTCGCGAATTGTCTTGGATAAGGAAAGTTTTTGATGCGTTCTGATTTGCCTTGATGATCGATTAATGCACTGAGTTTTCCTTCCATTTCCAAAAATGAAAATTCCCAAATAATCCCTCTTTCTTTTAAGGTACGTAGGTGATGTGACTGAAAGGCCATGATCGCTGCAGACTTATTAGTGCGACTCATGACTGTTTTAAGTTCATTGTCCGGAAGCACTTTCCTGAGCTCATCCTCCAATTCGAATTTCCGTTCCGGAATGTAAAGCAAATCTTGCCACTCTTTATTTTCCTTTATATCTCTATTGGTCTCCCATGGCTTCCGTTGCCTCATTGCATAGCGTAAAGCAGTCATCCATGCAATGTGTCGGTAGATGATGGTCTTTTTATGGGAATACATTTCCTCTTCGGTCATATCTTCCGATGCATACTCGTTAGTGATCATATCCAGGACCATGATCGCAAAGCTTCGAGAGTCGTTCACGATACCTCCCCATATCTTGCGTGCTTCCCAAATCCTGCCATAGGCAGCGTTACTTTGAAAACCGACCAAAAATGCCACGGCAGTACCAATCATGGCAATGGGTGTCCATGGGAGCTGGAGCCAGGTCAGTCCCAGGATGTCATGCAGAATGGCCACAATTAAACCAAAAACAACAAAGAACCGAATCTCTCTGCGAGTCCATCGGATCATGTCGCGTACTCTGTATTTCTTTCGAATGTACATAGGAAAGTGAATGAATTTGCTGGCTAAAATAATTGAGCAAGACTAGCCCGGCAAACACAATAGAAGTGGGGTGCGTGGCCGTATTTGAGCCAACCGAGGATAAGAAGATGCCTTTAGTTGTTCTGGGATCGGAATAAGTTTAAATGTCAGCTTATATCAGGATTTCTTGAATTTGACGAGTTTGGGCAAAAAAATGCTGGTAAGAATAAGACTTACGATTAAGATGATGTACTTGATAATTTTCATGTCACGGTGGTGTTAGGGTGTTCAATGGTTCTGATTGCAAGGAACAAAATCTTATTCAGCTTTGAAATACCCAAAGTGCGGTAATTTTTTGGGACGGAATACCTGAAAATTGGTAGCTGTATTCGCCACTTATGCCCTTTGATCGAAAGCTTTATTTTCAATGATGAACTTTCTGCTGTAGAGTTGGTTGGCTATTGCTATTTTTGCACCTTCTTTTCGCGAAGGACATCATGGATCACATAAGAAATTTCTGCATCATAGCCCATATCGATCATGGGAAAAGTACGTTGGCAGACAGGTTGTTGGAGGCGACGCAGACAGTTTCTCAGCGCGACATGCAGGCGCAGCTTTTGGATGATATGGACCTGGAACGTGAGCGCGGCATCACGATCAAAAGTCATGCTATTCAAATGGACTATCTGTTTGATAATCAAAAGTATACACTCAATTTGATCGACACTCCGGGTCACGTCGATTTCTCATATGAGGTGTCACGTTCCATTGCTTCCTGTGAAGGAGCCTTGCTCATTGTTGATGCCGCACAGGGGATAGAAGCACAGACGATTTCCAACCTCTATCTGGCGCTTGATCATGACCTTGAAATCATACCTGTACTGAATAAGATTGACCTCCCGGGAGCGATGCCTGAAGAGGTCTCTGATCAGATCATTGACTTAATTGGCTGTGATATGGAAGATATCATTCATGCCAGTGCCAAAGAAGGGATTGGAATTGATAATATTCTTGAGGCCATTGTGCATCGTATCCCTGCCCCGGTAGGGAATAGAGATGAGGCACTTCAGGCCATGATCTTCGATTCTGTCTTCAATTCTTATCGGGGGATTGAAGTTTATTTCCGGGTATTCAATGGTGAGATCAACAAAGGGGACAAGGTCAAGTTCGTCAATACAGGTAAGACGTATGAAGCCGATGAGATTGGTGTGCTGAGACTGGATCACGAGCCGAGGAAGACCATCTCTACAGGCAATGTGGGTTACTTGATCTCAGGTATCAAGGTGGCGAAAGAAGTGAAAGTAGGAGATACGATCACTCATGTCGACCGACCAACTCAAAAAGAAGTAAAAGGATTTGAGGATGTGAAGCCCATGGTATTTGCAGGAATTTATCCTGTAGAAACCAGCGAATTTGAGGAACTGCGGACCTCTATGGAGAAGTTGCAGTTGAACGACGCAGCACTGGTTTGGGAGCCAGAAACTTCTGCCGCACTAGGCTTTGGTTTTCGCTGCGGATTTTTGGGCATGCTCCATATGGAAATTGTGCAGGAGCGTCTTGAACGTGAGTTTGGGATGACGGTAATTACCACTGTGCCATCTGTAAAATTCAGAGCCATCGGGACAAAAGGTGATGTAGTGGAGGTAAGTGCACCTTCTGAGATGCCCGAACCCAATACCATTTCACATATTGAAGAGCCTTTCATCAAAGCGCAGATCATTACTAAAGCGGATTATATCGGGGCAGTGATCGCGCTGTGCATGGACAAGCGTGGTGAAATCAAAAATCAGGTGTACTTAACTTCTGATCGGGTTGAACTGACGTTTGATCTGCCACTTTCCGAGATTGTTTTTGATTTTTTCGATAAACTTAAGACCATATCCAGAGGGTACGCTTCGCTTGATTATGAATTGATAGGATATCGACAATCCACGATGGTGAAGCTGGATATCCAACTCAATGGAGAGAAAGTTGATGCGCTATCGGCGATCGTTCACAAAGACAAAGCTTATGAATGGGGTAAGCGACTATGTGAGAAATTACGAGAGTTACTCCCCCGACAAATGTTTGAAATCGCCGTTCAGGCTTCAATCGGGACCAAAATCATTGCTCGTGAAACAGTGAAGGCGCTTCGCAAAAATGTTTTAGCGAAGTGTTATGGGGGTGATATTTCGAGGAAACGGAAGCTACTCGAAAAGCAGAAAAAAGGGAAGAAGAGAATGCGCCAGGTAGGGAGTGTTGAAATTCCACAAGAAGCATTTATGGCCGTCCTAAAACTTGATAATTAGAATCTAATGGGAGCTGAAATACTAGACGGTAAGCAAATAGCGTCTGACATTAAGAAAGAAATTGCTAATAAAGTAGCAGCATTAAAAGCGGCTGATAAACGCGTACCTCATCTGGCGATTATCATAGTAGGTGATGATGGTGCCAGTCATACTTACGTTAATGGTAAGATTAAGGCTTGTAAAGCAGTAGGTTTTGACTACACCTTGATGCAGTTTACACAGTCCATTTCTGAGGCGAAACTGGTAAAGCACATTCATTCGCTCAATGAGGATGAAGACATTGACGGTTTCATTGTTCAGCTACCACTTCCTGAGCACATTTCCGTTGAAACGATCATCGAAGCGGTGCATCCGGATAAGGATGTAGATGGATTCACCAATCAGAACTTCGGTAGCATCATCTCTGATAATCAGTTATTATTACCAGCAACACCGTATGGCGTTATGGAATTACTGGATCGTTATGATGTTGATCTGAAGGGTAAGCATTGCGTGATTGTTGGTGCCAGTCGTATTGCCGGAGCACCTTTAAGTTTGATGATGCAGCGTGCAGCAGCTACGGTGACTATTTGTCATAAATACACGGTTGATCTTGCTTCTCACACGCAAATTGCTGATGTGCTGATTGTAGCAGTGGGCAAACCTGAATTAATCACCGGAGATATGGTAAAAGAAGGTGCCATTGTGGTGGATATTGGGACCACACGTGTACCAGATGATAGCCGTAAGAGTGGCTTCCGCCTGGCCGGAGACGTAAGTTTTGAGGCTGCCAGGGAAAAAGCCAGCTACATAACTCCGGTACCTGGAGGTGTAGGTCCAATGACTATTGCATCTTTGTTACTTAATACGTATAAAGCTTACGAGAATCAACACCAGGAATAAATTGGAAGTATCAGAAGTAGCGACTTTACCTGTAATGGAGTATTTCTACACCATACAGGGCGAAGGTGCTTACTCGGGAGCTCCTGCCTATTTCATACGCCTTGGAGGGTGCGATGTTGGGTGCCATTGGTGTGATGTAAAAGAATCCTGGGACCGCAGTGCACATCCGGAATTGGCGATTGATCAAATTGTGGAGAATGCGAAAGCGAGTCAGGCGCCAATTGTGGTCATTACCGGAGGAGAGCCATTGATGTATGACCTCACGGATTTAACCCAGGCTCTTCAATCAGCTGGATTAAGAACACATGTTGAAACTTCCGGAGCCCATCCTTTGACAGGACATTGGGATTGGATTTGCTTCTCACCGAAGAAATTTAAGAAACCTCTCCCTGAATTTTACACGAAAAGTCACGAACTGAAAGTTATTATTTACAACAGGTCTGATTTTAAATGGGCGCAGGAACACGCTGAAAAGATGCACGAAGGCTCGAATTGGTATGTACAACCTGAATGGTCCAAAGAATCAGAAATGTTACCTTCGATCATCCAATTTGTCAAAGAGAATCCCAAATGGAGGATATCACTGCAAGTTCACAAATACATGAGTATCCCTTAAGGTACTTCATCCTTCTCATATTGATCTGTATAAGGATACCATGTTTCAGTCAGGAATTCCATACGAAAGACAAGAAGGCCATCAAGCTTTATGAAAAATCTGAGGAGCAGATCAAAGTCCGGGATTTTGAAGGAGGAATAAAATCTCTAAAGCAAGCCATTGAGAGGGATGGTGATTTTGCAGAGGCGTATTTAAAATTAGCAGGTGTTTATAACTTCCTTCGTGCAGAGGACGCGGCATTTGCCAATTACGAAAAGTATTATCAGGTAATTCCTAAATTCGACATCAATCCCGGAGTGGCAAGAGGGATTGCTATTCGGTACTATCAGCGTGGACAATATGATCAGGCAGATGAAGTATTACAATATTATATCAATGATCAAAAAGGAAACGCATTATCCAATGGCGATTCATTGTTATTGAAATCCATTCGATATGCTATCGGTTCCATCGCGAACCCATTTGAGCAGGACATTACGCGATTGAGTGATTCCATCAATCGATTCCCCTTACAGTATTTTCCGGTCTTGACGATTGATAATCAGACGATGGTCTACACGCGTCGAAATGGAACCGGCATTCAATTTGATGAAGACATAGTCATTGCCAGCAAGGAAAATAATGAGTGGAGTGCCGCTTCCGGAATCGCTCCAACGATCAATACGCAATACAACGAGGGGGCATGTTCTATTTCTGCGGATGGGCGGACTTTGATTTTTACCTCCTGCGAGGGACGTAGGTCATTTGGGAGTTGTGATCTTTATTATACCATCAGAGAAGGAGACGAGTGGGGTAAACCTAAAAACCTGGGTAAAACAGTTAATTCATCCAGCTGGGACTCTCAGCCAAGTTTATCCGCAGATGGTAAAACGTTGTATTTCGTGTCCAACCGTCCTGGTGGCTATGGTAAAAGAGACATTTGGGTCACCAGACAAAAAGACGGAGAATGGACAAAGCCTGAAAACCTTGGTCCTGCAATCAATACCAATCAGGATGAGGCCACACCCTTTATCCATTTCAATGGTAAGTCGCTCTTTTTTGCCTCTCAGGGGCACATTGGGTTAGGAGGGTTTGATATTTATGTTTCTGAAAGGATGAGTGATCACTGGTCTGTCCCTTACAACCTGGGTTATCCCACCAATGATTTTGAAGATCAATCCGGACTTTTCATTACGGCAGACGGAAAAACCGCTTATTATACCGATGAATCAGTGGGAAGAAGTGAGATCTTTTCCTTCAAAATTCAAACGGATACCCTAATCTCTAATAAAGCCAGCTACCTGACCGGTCTGATAACCAATAAAGAAACGTCAAAGCCCATCGAGGCGAAATTGGAATTGTATGATCTGATTACACAAGAGAAACTTTACAGTACCACATCGGATCCTGTTACTGGCAGATACTTCATGGCCCTTTTTGAGGGAGGCGAATTCGGGGCCTACGCCAGTGCGGATGGCTTTTTGTTTGAAGACTTTCAATTTGACCTTCAGTCTTCAACAGACTTAAAGCCTGATACATTGAATATCTCGTTGAATCCATTACGTAGCGGGGAAACGATTATTTTGGAAAACGTCTATTTCGAGTTTGACAGCTATGCTTTGATCGATAAGTCCAAAAGTGAGTTGGAGTTAGTTTTTCAATTCCTTCAAAAAAACAAAACACTCCAGGTTGAGATCGCAGGACATACAGATGCTTCCGGCAGTTCAACCTACAATCTTGAATTGTCTGAAAAGAGAGCTAAGTCAGTATTTGATTTTTTGATTGAGAAGGGTATTCCCCAGACTCAAATGAAGTACGTCGGTTATGGTTCTCAGTATCCAGTGGAGCAAAACAAAGAACAACCTGACAATTCCAGGGATAGGCGAATAGAATTTCGCATACTCGGTACGTTAGACAATTAATTTGGGAAATATTGAAAAAATAATATTTCAGTGACCAAAGATTTACTGGTCATTTGAACTTACCGCAAGTAATTCTTTTCTGACATTCCGTAATAACTGGTTGTTACGTAAATTTTATTACGAAATTTTGAAAATTTCAATATTTTGTACTTTCTCGTATTAATTCTCGAAAGGATTGCTCTCATTTTTATTATTCCCAAAAAGTTATAATTTAGACATTTAGAAATCTTTAAGGTTTCTAGCTTAATAAACCAATTCTAATATGAAGAGGATTTTACTACTTAGTTTGTTTAGTTTGTCTATGGTCTGTTCTGTCCTAGCGCAGAATGTGAGGACCATTGAGGGTAGAGTTACTTCCGACGAAGACGGGAGTGGTATACCTGGTGTGAACGTGATCCTTAAGGGTACTACTAATGGTACCACGACGGATTTCGACGGGAACTACAGTTTGTCAGTGCCATCAGATGGTGGCATACTGGTGTTCTCATTTATTGGCTTAATTAGCCAGGAAACGACCATCGGAACCCGGTCTACTATTGATGTAGCCATGCAATCCGATGTTCAGGAACTTCAAGAGGTGGTTGTGACGGCCCTTGGTATCAGTAGAGAGCGTAAAGCACTCGGATACGGGGTATCATCCATCGACAATGAAGTATTAGTGGATCGGCAGGAAGCTGATGTTGCGCGTCTATTGAGAGGTAAAGCAACAGGGGTGGACATTACCCAGACTTCCGGTCTTTCTGGTTCAGGTACGAATATCATCATTCGAGGATATTCTACAATTACCGGTACCAACCAACCTTTGTTTGTAGTTGATGGGGTTCCATTCAACACAGACACCAACACAGGTAATCAGGGGTTTGGTTCTGGTAGTGCCACTGCATCATCTCGATTCCTTGATCTTGACCCTAACACGATTGAAGAGATATCAATCCTGAAAGGTCTTTCTGCGACTGTTCTTTATGGAGAGGCAGGAAGAAACGGTGTGGTTTTGGTAACTACCAAAAACGGTAAAGCGGGTCAAAACGCTTCCAGAAAAGCTGAAATCAGTATTCGTCAGGGTGTTTATGTCTCTGAGATTGCGAACCTGCCTGATTATCAGAACACTTACGGAAACGGTTTTAACGCTGGTTTCGGATGGTTCTTCTCTAACTGGGGTGCTGCTTTCGATGATTTGGCTCCTACTTCTTACGGTTCTGACTTCCAGGGACTTACTGCTGACGGTACTCAGGTATTGATCACGCACCCACTGGATCAGGCACAGTATCATGATGATGTGCCAGAATTCATTGGCGCAGAGTATGTTTACCGTCCTTACGAAAGTGTTGAGAACTTCTTTGATCAGGGTGTATCATCAAACACCTCCATCGCTATTGAAAGTAAATTAGCTGATAATGCTTCTTTAAGTGCTACCTACAGCTACCTGACTGATCAGGGCTTTACACCTAAATTGGCGAATGGCGATCGTTCGAACTATATTGATAAGAATAACTTTGGTCTAGGTGCTCAGGCTACTTTGAACAATGGTCTTTCTATCCGAGGTTCGTTCAACTATATTCAGTCTGAGCGATTTACGCCGATTACCGCACCTGCATTCGGTGGTGATGGTAACGGACTTTTCGCTGCTATTCTGTTTACGCCTCGTTCTGTTGACTTGTTAGGACTTCCTTTCCAATCGCCAGTTGATGGATCTAACATCTACTACAGACGTGGATCTCCAATCCAGAACCCACTTTGGACTTTGAATAATTCAGGTCAGGGTGAGCAGGTAAATAGATTCTTCTCCAGTACTCAGTTGTCTTACAAATTGACAGATAACCTGTCTTTGATGTATCGATTGAGTGTTGATAACTATCATCAGGAAAATAGACGTCACGTTAACAAAGGTGGACCTAGACAACCACTTGGTGAATTGACGACTTCTGATATCAGTAACAGAATCACTGACCAGATACTCAATGTACTGTATAACTTCAGCTTACCTGGAGAGATCACTGTAGACGGGGTTGTTGGATTCAACTCTCGACGAGAAGTGAGAGATCGTTCTTTCTTGATCAGTACGAACCAATTTGTGTACAACATCCTTGCTCATGGCAACTACATTGACCACCTTGGTTTCTCTGATTTCCGTGAGGAAAATACATTAGGGCTTTATGCTACGGCTTCTGTTGGATTCAAGTATGCATTGTTCCTGAACTTGCAGGCTAGAAATGACTGGACGTCAACGCTGGAGCAAGAGAACAGATCAGTATTCTATCCTTCTGCCAGTTTGGCATTTGTGCCTACTGATGCGATCACTGCGATCAGCAACAGCAACATCCTGAATTACTTGAAAGTACGTATCGGTTATGGACGATCTGCGGGTTATCCTAATCCTTATAGAACCAGAAGTGTACTGGATGCAAGTACAAACCAATTCGTAAGCGCTGGTGGTACTGTATTGAACACCAACTCGGTATCTGATTTCCTTGGTAACAGAAACCTGACAGCAGAGTTCTTCAACGAGATTGAAGGAGGAGTTGAGGCCAGATTCGTTGATAACATCATCGGAGTTGACCTTTCTTTGTACCAAAAGACTTCAGAAGACCTGATCATCAACCTGCCTCTTGATCCTTCTACCGGATTTACAGTAACTACTGTGAATGCTGCGAAAATCGAGAACAAAGGAGTTGAACTTGGCTTGAACATCACGCCTCCACTTCCTAACGGAATCAAGTGGGACATCAATTTGAACTACACTAAAAACGTGTCTAACGTAGAATCAATCTTCGAAGGTATCGATCAGGTACAAACTGCTGGTTACAGCACGCTTGGTAACTATGCGATCCCTGGACAGCAATTTGGTGTATTCTTCGGTGAGTCTTTCTTGAAAGTACAAGACGTATTTGATGAGAATGGTAATAACCTGACAAACTACGGAAGCCAAGTTGGCCAGTTTGTTGTGGACAACCAGGGTGCTTATCAGTCTTCTGGTAACTTCGAAGTAATTGGTGATCCTAACCCTAACTTCCAGGCTAACTGGGATAACAGCATTAGCTGGAAAGGGATTTCTTTTGGATTCCAGTGGCAGTACATTGATGGTGGAGATATCTTCTCTTCAACCGTACAGTCGCTACTAGCCAGAGGTAATACAGTTGATACTGATGTAGATAGAAACATTCCTTTGATCATGCCTAATGCGGTGAAGCAAACAGGTACAGATGACAATGGAAACCCTGTTTATGTAGATAACGATATCCAAACATATATTGGTGATAGCTTCTTCCGGGCATATTTCTTCGCGGATGAAGGAGGTGTATTTGATGGAACTGTAATCAGATTGCGTCAGATATCTCTTGGTTACGTGCTACCTAAGTCTCTATTGGAGAAAACTCCATTCGGAACGGTTGGATTTACTCTTTCCGGAGAGAACTTGTGGTACAACGCACCTAACTTCCCTGAAGGAATCAACTTTGATCCTGAGATTTCCAGCTTAGGTGTAGGTAATGGTAGAGGATTTGATTTCCGTACTGCTCCTACAGCTAAGAAGTATGGTCTTACGCTGAATATGACCTTCTAATTCACTAAAAATTTTAGGATAATGAAGAAAATCATAAATAGATTATTTATGGCTGTTGCCGTGATCACGATGATCAGTGCATGTAACAGTTTTGATTTGGATCTTCAGGATAACCCATTGGCGGTAACTCCTGAAAACGCGAGTATCAATGACCTGTACAGTTCAGTACAGCTTAATTTCGCTGGATTCTATTCAACATCTCAGTTTAATCCTGGTGCTACGGCAAGAATGTACCATTCAGGAGGTTTTACGTACAATGCCTTTACGACACCTAACACGTTCAATGGTGCCTGGAACATTTTGTACTCTGACCTTTTGCCTGATGTCGATAACATTCAGCTTCTAGGAGAAGAGTCTGGTCTTGACATCCACGTAGGGACTGCAAAATTGATGGAAGCCTATGCCATGATGGTAGCGGTTGACCTATTTGGAGATGTGCCTTATTCTGAGTCTGGTCAGGGAATTGAAATTATCAGCCCTAACACGGATTCAGGACAGGATGTATACAATTCTGTTATTGCTTTGATTGACGAAGCAATTGCGCAATTGGAAGGAACAGTAGCGGGAGCGCCTGCTTTTGATAACTTCTACGGTGGGGACACTGAAGATTGGATCAAGTTTGGTAATACGCTGAAATTGAGAGCTGCTCTTAACACCGGTGATGCCGCAACCATTAACACTCTGGTTTCTGGTGGCAATATCATCGACGAGGCTAGCGAGGATTTCCAGGTTAACTTCGGTAACCAGCGTACAAACCCTAACTCTCGTCACCCATTCTATAATACCCACTACGAGATTGGTGATGGAGATTACCTTTCTAACTATTTCATGTGGATGTTAAGAGAAGGACGAGAAAGTGCCATAACCGATGGTCTGAGAATTGACGATCCTAGAAGAAGATATTACTTCTACAGGAAAGTTGCCGATGCGTTTGATCAGGATGCAACCACTTTCTCTTGTCATCATACGGCATTACCAGGAGATGATGCAGGAAGTGCATTGGACCACTGGGATGCAGTTGATGAAAACTTGAGAGAATCATTTTGTGTGGTTACTGATGGATATAGCGGAAGATCTCACCTGAATGGACAAGGTATTCCTCCGGATGGACCAATCAGAACGTCTTACGGTCTGTATCCTGGTGGAGGAGATTTTGACGATGATACTTTCCTTGATACCAGACAAGAAGGTGCAACAGGAGGTCTTGGACAAGGTATTTTTCCGATCATGTTAAGCTCCTATGTGGATTTCATGAGAGCGGAAGCTGCTTTGAGTTTAGGGACATCTGATAATCCCAGAGCCTTGTTGGAGAGTGGTATCAGAAAGTCAATGGATAAAGTTGAAGGATTTGAGAGTCTTGTTGCTGCAAAAATGGGCACCGAACTTGAGGAGATCGACCGAACAACAGGTGATACCATCACTGTTACCGTAAAAGAGAAGTTCGGTATGTCTTCTGAGAGTGTCGATGATTATGTAGATGAAATCCTTGCATTGTACGATGCTGCCGGATCCGATCAGGAGAGACTTGATGTAGTGATTACTGAATATTACATCGCTGCCTGGGGGAATGGTTTGGAAGCGTACAACATGTACCGAAGAACTGGATTCCCTGCGAACATGCAGCCTTCTTTGGAAGCTGATCCGGGACAATTCCCTAATACGTTCTTCTATGCGGTAGATTTTGTTACCAGAAATTCTAACGTCGACCTTAAGGCGCTCAACGTTCGAACGTTCTGGAATTTGAATGGACCCCAAGTGGATTAAAATCTGATTGATTACTTAATTGATAATGAAAATGAAATTTTTCAATAACATGAAATTGAGGGTATCAGTTGGATTGATGGCCCTTGTGATGATCTTTACTGCTTGTGAAGATCCTGATAAAGCTCCTATCGTAACTTTCGATAGTGCAGGACATGGGATTTATGCTCGACTTCTGAATCAGGATGGGGCACTTTTGGTGAACCTCCTTACAGAAACAGATTTCAATGCATCAAATTATAGCTACACGGTAGAGTTTGTAGATGACAACTCAAGTGAAAACGTGGCTGAGTTCTTCGTCGAATTGACTTATCGCCCTGTTAGCGGTGATAACATTGGTCCGATTGAGATTACCCGGGTACCTGCATCTGCGCTTACAGCAAGTGAAAACGGGTTTAAGCAAACCACCGTTGAGGTGAACGCGACTACCCTGGCTTCAGCGTTGGGATTAAACTATTCTGACTTCAGTGCGGGTGATGAGTTCCGAGTGGAGGGTGTAATCGTCCATAATAATGGTACGGAGTTTAGAGGTTCTAACTCTTCGGCCTCAGTGGAAGGTGCTGCCTTCCAGGGATTCTTTGACTTTACACGTCCCCTGGCTTGTCCGTCTGATTTGACTGGTACTTTCAGTGCAACAACTACGGACATCTGGTGTCCTGATGCTGATGCATCTGTAACGGTGGATGTAACAATCGAAGCCCTGGGTGGAGGTTCTTATGTCTTCGACGATTGGTCTTTCGGAGCGTATTCTCAGTGTTATTCAGCAACTTCCGTTGCGAATTCCAGAGGGATCATCTTTACAGAGATTTGTGAAGTGGTTTCATTCACTGGATTTACCGATGATTTCGGTGATACGTGGACATTCAATTCCTCTGTTAGTGGAGAAGAGTGGACGATAAATTGGACAAATACTTATGGTGAGGCTGGTAATTCGGTAATAACCTTCCCAGGAGGGGTGCCATTTACCTTAGCTGACTAAATAGTAAATTATTTCGATAAAAAGCCGCCTTAGTGATAAGGCGGCTTTTTTAATATTGCTTTGATTAGTATTGGAGACATGAAGTTTGAACAAGTATATAGGAGTAACACGGTCATCTTGGTACTTTGTAGCATACTGACTTTTAGCTGCTCGGAATCTTCAACTCAAGACAATAAGGATAAGGAAACCAATAACAGTCTGTTTGAAGAAGTCTCTTCAGAAAGATCCGGAATTGTATTTTCAAATGACCTGAAACACGATGTTTCGACCAAAGCCAATTTGTTTGACTTTGATTATTTCTACAATGGAGCAGGAGTAGCAATAGTGGATGTCAACAATGATGGATTGCAAGATATTTTTTTCACAGGAAATCAGGTTCCCAACAGGCTTTATCTCAATAAAGGGAACTTGGAATTCGAAGACATTTCAGAAAAAGCTGGAATAAACAAAGGAAAGCGATGGTCTAATGGTGTAACCATTGCCGATGTGAATGGGGATGGATGGTCAGATATTTATGTTTCGCAAGGTGGGCCGAATGAAGAAACGGACCGTTCAAATTTGCTCTTTCTGAATAATCATGACAACACTTTTTCTGAAGTCGCCGAAGATTATGGACTCGCCGATAAAGGTATGAGTACACAGGCAGGCTTTTTTGATTTCGACAAAGATGGCGATCTGGATTGCTTTGTGCTCAATGAGAGTCCGGCTTACGGATTAGATCCCGTGACATTCTATCGTCAAATGAGGGAGAAAAAGGGATTACTGGTCAAGAGTTCAAGCCACCTTTATGAAAATGATAATGGCTTATTTAAGGATATTACAGCTCAGGCAGGTATGTTGAGACCTTCCTTTGGACTGGGACTTTCAATAAGTGATATTAATGATGATGGTTGGCTGGATGTATATATCGCCAATGATTACTATATCCCGGATGCCATGTACATCAATCAGGGTAATGGACGCTTCTTCGATGAAATCAAACTCCGGGCGAGCCAGGTTTCTTTTTTTGGGATGGGTGTGGACATAGCTGATTTTAACAACGATCTACACAAGGATATACTCGTCCTTGATATGGCATCTAAAGATCATTATCGCTCCAAGACACTAATGGCCAGCATGGATGTCGATCAATTCGATATGCTCACAGATGACCTTGGTTTTGCTCACCAATACATGTTTAATTCACTTCAGTTGAATTCGAGCAATCAGAACTTTCGAAATGTCAGTCACCAAATGGGGATTTCAAAAACAGACTGGAGCTGGGCCGGATTGATCACGGATTTTGATAACGATGGTTGGAAGGATATTTATGTCACGAATGGATATCGACGATACGCACTTGACAATGATTTCAAGAATGAAGTAACCAAAACACAGGTCATGTATCGGGGAAAGGTTCCGATTAGCGCCAAGGGCGAATTGTATGAGCAAATGAATTCGGAAAAGCTTTCCAACGTACTCTATAAAAATGATGGTCAGTTTGGTTTTACGGACATCAGTAAAACTTCCGGTCTTGGAAAAGCATCGTTTTCGAATGGAGCTGCCTACGGAGATCTGGATAATGACGGAGACCTGGACCTGGTGGTTAACAACCTCGATCAGCAAGCTTTCTTATTCAAGAATACGACTGTTGATGATGGTAATGCTAATTATTTAACCGTCGGAGTTGAAGGTGCCGTTTCGGAGAGCTTCCCCAAGGTATTTATCAGTCACGGGGCTACAACTCAGATGATTGAGATAAAAGGTGTTCGGGGCTATTTTTCGTATGTAGAACCAATCGCTCATTTCGGGCTGGGAGAAGACGACCGGGTTGATACGATAAGAGTCGTTTGGCCCGACGGAAACGTGGCCTACCGCTATGATGTAAAGGCCAATCAGCGAATAGTGATCAAGGCAGAGCAGTCCGAAACAAAAAGAATGGAAGCAGAAAGAATCACACTTTTCAATCAAATCAATGCGACTGATATTGGGCTCAATTTTGTTCATCAGGAAAATGAATTTGATGATTTTAGAAAGGAAGTGCTGTTACCTTATAAACAATCTACTTTGGGGCCCGCAACGGCTATTGGTGATCTAAATGGAGATGGTAAAGATGATATTTTCGTAGGGGGATCGACGGGTCAGGCCGGTAGCATCTATTTACAAGGTTTAGCTGGTTTTTCTGCTCTCAAGAATGAAGCTTTTGAGTCGGATAAACACCATGAAGACGTAAGTGCTACTCTGTTCGATATTGATGGAGACGATGATTTAGACCTCTATGTAGTCAGTGGAGGCAATGAATTCGATGAAACCAAGGAATTTTATGAAGACAGGCTCTACATTAATGATGGTTCAGGAGTTTTTGATCGAAAATCAATTTCTGATAATACGGTAAAACTCAGCGGAGGTGTGGTAGCGCCCATTGATTTCGATGGAGATGGTGACCAGGACTTGATTGTAGGAAATCGAATCAAGCCACAGCAGTATCCGAAAGCCGGAAAGTCTCAGATTTTACGTAATGATCAGGGACAATTAGTGGATGTTACGGAGGAAATAGCACCACAATTTGCGGAATATGGGATCGTCAATGATGTGTTGGTGACTGATTTTGACGGAGATGGTAAGAGTGACTTTTTTGCGGTAGGAGAATGGGGAGGTATTGGATTATTCAGGAATACTGGGTCGGCTTTCGAAGATGTCAGTGATAAAAAGGGGATACATGACTTAAAGGGATGGTGGTTTTCCGCGACACAAACAGATGCGAATAATGACGGATTGCCAGACTATGTGATCGGAAATGTAGGATTGAACACAAAATTTAAGGCCTCTAGAGAAAAACCATTTAAAGTTTATGCGAATGACTTTGATCAAAATGGTACGCTGGATGTTGTTTTAAGTCAGCCCTACAAAGAAAAGTATGTCCCTGTCAGAGGACGCGAGTGTTCTTCTGAACAAATGCCATTCCTCGCTAAGAAATACGAAACTTATTCTGCTTTTGCCAATGCTTCGATTGACGAGATTTTTGGAGATGAATTGAACAGCTCACTCGCTTTGGAGGTGAATGAATTCAGATCAGTTTTATTGATCAATCAAGGGGCTGATGGTTTTGAAGTTGTACACCTGCCGGGCATTGCCCAGACATTTCCTTTGTTGAGTGCTTTATCAAAGGATATAGACGGGGACGGTTTTGAGGACCTGGTACTTGCCGGAAACATTTATAATACGGAAGTGGAAACCCCGAGATGGGATGGAGGAACAGGCTTAGTTCTAAAATCTGATGGGAAAGGAAACTATTCAACCATGCTAGCGGATAAGTCAGGTATCTTTCTCTCTGGAAATGTTAAAGATTTGATCTGGTTATCGATGAAGGAAGAAGGCGAGAAATTATTGGCCATCCGCAACAATGGCCCAATCAGTGTTTTTGAAAAGTAGAATAAATTGAAAACAACACAGAACATATCACTTATCATAGGCTCATTGACCTTATGGGTATTGATAGGGTGCCAATCAAAGAAAGCGACACCATTGGTCATTTCTGCATCTTTACCGACGTTTACAGTCGAGGTGGGTGATGAGAATGTTTTCGACGGTTATATATTTCTACGTCACATTGTAAGCCCCGGAGGACAATTGATGATCGACAGTAAAGGAACGGTCCAGTGGTTTCAGGTATCAGACACTACTTTATTTCGACCTTATACACCTTATGAGAACAGTTATGTGGCTTTGTATAGTGACAAAGTGATCCATGAGATTTCTTATGAAGGAGATACCCTGACTGAACTTCGATACGGTGAAAATGGATTCGACAGAAAGCTTCATCACGAAGTAGTAAAAGATCCTGATGGCAACTACGTTGCGCTGACACGCGAGTTTTTACCCGTGGACCTATCTTCAGTAGGCGGTGAGGCCAAGGATACGATTAAGACAGATGGGATCATCGTTTTATCTTCTCGAGGTGAAAAGCTTTGGCATTGGAAACTAGACCAGGTGTATACACCTTTGGAATTCGAAGGCATTGAAAAATACAAGAAGGATTGGGGACATGCAAATGCCCTGTTTATCGATGATGATGGAAATTACCTGATATCCTGGAGAGACTTTAATGCAATTTGGAAGATTCACAGCCAAACAGGAGAAGTGTTATGGAAAGTAGATCATGATTCATTTACTGATGAATCTCATCACTTTTTTCAGCAACATGGTGTTCATCGTAATGCAAAAAATGAAGTAGTATTCTTTGATAATGGAACCAGACGAGGCCGTGGTATTTCAAGGGCATATGCCTTCCGTGATAGCCAGGAAGTACAAGTCACGAATATCATTGCTTTGCCTGATTCATTGTTTAGCTTTAAGCAAGGCAGTGTCTATGAGTTTGATAATGAACGTTGGTTATTTAGTAGCACAATGAATAAGCGTTTGGTGATCACAGATAAGCGAGGCAATATTATCTGGATGGCATCTAGTGATTATGCGTTTTATCGCGCTTACTATTTGGATGTCAATTTTCTCAAATCCAATGACTTGAGATAACTGCTTTGGAAAAGAAAGTTTCATTATGGTACCTGATCAGGGTTTTTTTATTCATAGGGTTCACCGCTTTTGGAGGCTATACTGCCCTGGTCGCTATCATCCGAAAACGACTGGTTGAGCAAGACAAAGTCCTGAATGATCGACTGATCATGGATAGCATTACCCTGGCTTCCATTCTGCCTGGTCCCTTGGCAGTGAACATCACAACTTACATCGGATTCTATTTGAAGGGTTGGAGTGGTGCATTGTTGTCGATGGCATCAGTGCTTTTACCTTCTGTTTTGCTAATGATGCTCCTGGCCGAGTTCCAAAGTAAATTCAGTGAAATAGGATTGGTCTCCGTCTTTCTCAAAGGTGTGATGCCCGTGATTGCCGCGATCATTTTATCCGTGGCGTTCAAAATGTCTCAAAAGAACATCAAGACATGGTGGCAAGGACTGGTTTTCCTGTTTGCACTGATCTGTGCATTTATTTTTAAAGGATATTTCGTTTTTCTACTCGCAATCGTTATTTCCGGATTTGCAGGATTCTTCCTGGGAGAGAAGAAAGAGCCTGCCAGTACTTCCGTTGATATGCGTGCGAAAGTAGAATCTGCGGTCATCGGTGTGGGAATTTTTGCATTGATGTTTATCGTGATGGCCTTGATTTTGGGTGAAGAAGCCATTCTGTTCAACACTTTTTCAAAGGTGAGCCTGACATTGTTTGGTGGTGGATACGTGATGATTCCTGTTCTGCATGATCTGGTGGTAGAACAAAACCTCTGGCTATCTTCTTCAGAATTTGCACAGTCAATCGCGTTTGGTCAGGTTACCCCAGGACCGATCCTGGTTTCGGCTACATACGTGGGATACAAAGTATCAGGGGTCATTGGAGCATTGGTCGCTACAGTGGGTATATTTTTACCGTCTGCCTTATTGATCATATTAATAGGCGTTTTTTACCAATCCATAAGGGGCCTTTCAATCATCTCAAAACTGTTTTTAGGAATCAGCCCTGCAATTATCGGATTCATCGTTTATTCCGTATCACTGATCATTCCCATTGGAGAATTAAATTGGTTTTCAGGGTTGGCTATATTCATCTC
Source organism: Cyclobacteriaceae bacterium (assembly GCA_965229785.1). GTDB lineage: Bacteria > Bacteroidota > Bacteroidia > Cytophagales > Cyclobacteriaceae > JAWPMT01. The sequence continues at coordinate 3,497,009 of CBDDJS010000001.1, read as the reverse complement.
AGTGATCGCTATCACCAGATTCAAAGTCAATTTTTTTTGGATGATGTTGATATTCGGAAGTCTAAGTGTCATGCTGGACCAGATCTTGACAAATTCGTGAGGAAATCCATGTTTATGAAGGCAGTTGTCAAAGACGATTGGACTAATTTTGGAAATTGAGCAAAATCGAGTGAGCTGAGGAAAATGAGGTTCAATGCCATCCAATTTATAGGTACACAACGTTCAGGGTCTAACTTGTTGAGATTAATGCTGGATGCCCATGAGCATATTTCCGCTCCGCATCCTCCACACCTGTTACGGACATTTTATCCGTTTTTATCGTTCTATGGTGATGTGAAAGAACGTGGAAACAGGATTGAGCTGGTGAATGACATGTGCGATTGGGTAGAAGCAAATCCGGTGCCATGGGAAGGGACCATACTTGATCGCGATAGGATCGTGGCCAATTCAAGTACTGTCATTGATGTTTTTCGCCATATTTATGAAGCACGTATGCATCATGATCAGGCCAATATGTGGTGCTGCAAAAGCACGTTCAATATCAACTTTGTACAAGACCTGGAGTTGGAAATCAAGCCTTTTTATATCTACCTATATAGAGATGGCCGAGACGTGGCTACTTCATTTAAAAAAGCAATTGTTGGCCCAAAGCACATTTATCACCTCGCTCAAAAATGGTCTCAGGAGCAAAAATCGGCCAGAACTTTCCTGGCATCAATACCCGATGAGCGCTATATCACAATGGCTTATGAGGATATATTGGAACAACCAGCAGTTTGTGTACAAAAGATCTGTGACAAGCTGCGTATAACTTATGAGTCTAAGATGCTTCAATTCTACGACTCCAAAGAGTCTCGACGCACGGCAGATTCTGGAGAAATGTGGAAGAATGTTTTGAAGCCAGTAATGAAAAACAACACCAGGAAATTTGAAAAAGAATTACCTCTTTCAGACATTGCTTTGTTTGAAAGCATCGCAAATGATGAGTTGAATCGACTTGGATATCGAAGGGTATCAACAAAGAATATCACTTTCGAAGGGGAAGTTGCCTCATTTGAGATTCAAAACCAGCAATTAATGGAGCAGGCCAGAAGAAATGCTTCAGAACAAGACAAAGAGAAAAGAGCAGCTCAAAAACTACTGCTGACGCAAATTCGTCAGCGTCTTGGGATTGATGAGCAGGTTAAGCATCTGGCTTAGTAATAGTCAGTATTTACCAGATATTGCTGCACATAGTCCTGAACTCCCTGTTCAAGAGATTGAAAAGGCTGATCATAACCGATAGATCTTAATTTTGACATGGTGGCCTCTGTGAAATATTGATACTTCTCCCGGATATCAGCAGGTGTATCGATAAATGATATTTTTGGTGCTTTGCCCATAGCGTTGAAAACAGCATTAGTCAAGTTCAAAAAGGTATTTGATTTTCCGGTCCCAAGATTGAAAATCCCTGAATTTTGACGGTGCCTCATAAGCCAGTACATTACGTCTACAACGTCTTTTACGTAAATGAAGTCACGCATCTGATGACCATCTTCAAAATCCGGATGATGAGACCGGAATAACTTCATTTCACCAGTTTTGGAAATTTGTTGAAATGCGTGATAAACCACGGAAGCCATTCGGGATTTATGATATTCATTTGGTCCGTAAACATTGAAAAACTTTAGCCCTGCCCAATAGAAAGGTTTTTCACTTTCGGCCAGGGCCCAGAGGTCAAAGTCTTGTTTCGATTGACCATATGGATTGAGGGGTGTCAGATCTTTGATCCCTTGTTCATCATCTTGACTAGGTTCAAAACTTAAGCCGTAGGTGGCAGCAGAACTGGCATAGATAAGTGGGATTTGATAAGCGACACATTTTCGCCAAACGTCTCTTGTGTACTCGGTGTTAAGTCTTTTCAGAAGTGCTTTATCAAATTCTGCAGTATCAGTTCGGGCTCCCAGGTGAAAGATGAATTCCACATGTCTGTAATTTTCATCCAGCCAATCCAAAAATGAATCCCGCTCTACTCTTTTAGCCTTTTTATTGGCGAGATTGAGTTCTTTTTTGGGATCTCCAAAATGATCAACTGCTATGATGTCATTGAAATTTTCATCATTTAGCTTTCCAATCAAACAGCTTCCTATGAAGCCAGCAGCTCCGGTCACAACAATCATATTGCGAAAGTAGCGCGCATAATTACAATGCGGCAACTAAAATGGGAGAGGAATAACCACTTATCTTTGCACTTGAAATAAGCATAAGCAGCAAACGTACCAATCGAAGATGAATGCGATTGGAGCGAATTCCCTGGTCGGGCACCCCGCTTCGGCGGACCGATGTGCCCTTTAAAGACAGACAATACACGTGAAATGACGAAATGATGATTTACGTAAGCAGGAAGGAGCATTTCAACGCGGCCCACAAATTGTATAATCCGAAGTGGAGCAAAGAAAAGAATGCAGAGGTATTCGGACCTTGCGCCAATGAAAATTGGCATGGTCACAATTTTGATTTGATTGTAACCGTGAAGGGTATTCCCGATCCGGATACGGGATTTGTGGTTGACTTGAAACGACTTAGCACACTGATCAGAACTGAGGTCACCGATAAAGTCGATCATAAAAACCTGAACCTCGATGTTCCCTTCATGGAAGACATCTTGCCAAGTTGTGAAAACCTCATTTATCAATTTTGGCAGATCCTGGCACCAAAGGTGAAGGAGATGGCTCCCAGGGCCCAATTACACTCCTTGAAACTTTACGAAACACCAAGGAACTTTGTAGAATATTTCGGGGAATGAAGCCCGAAACTCAAAAGGGTTGGGTATTGTGAAATACTTCCTGATAGCCGGAGAGAGGTCTGGAGATTTACATGCAGCTTTTCTGATCAAACAGCTTCTACATTTTGATCCCAATGCTGAAATAGTAGGTTATGGGGGAGAGCAAATGGAGAAGGCCGGAATGAAATTAATTTCCCACTACAAGGAAATTTCATTCATGGGGTTCATTGAAGTGGTGCAAAATCTTCGTTTGATTAGCAAGAGGATGAAAGAATGCGAAAAAGCTATCTGGAATTTTCAGCCAGATGTTTTAGTGTTGGTGGATTTCCCTGGCTTTAACTTGAGAATGGCCCGCTTCTCAAAGACGCACCAATTTAAAGTGGCTTACTATATAGCTCCGAAAGCATGGGCCTGGAAAGAAAGCAGGGTCAAAACCATCAAAAAATACGTAGACAGGCTTTACAGTATTCTTCCATTTGAAATAGCCTTCTTCAAGAAGCACAATTATCCTGTTCACTACGTGGGAAACCCGGTAATGGAAGAAATTGAAGCGCATGTATTTGCTCCTTTGCCGATAGTTGGAACTACAGGCCCTAAAGTGGCTTATTTACCGGGGAGTAGGGTCCAGGAAGTAAAAACTTCAATCGATATGATCATCGAATGCGCTCGATTAAAACCTGATTATCAGTTTTTAGTGGCCGCAGTGGATAATGTGGATGCCGCTTTTTACGACCCGTTGAAAGGCCTGCCCAATGTCGAAGTATTCATAGGAAAGACCTATGAAGTGTTGAAAGCATCGGATGCAGCTGTGGTTACTTCAGGAACAGCAACGCTAGAAACCGCTCTGCTAAACGTTCCTCAGGTCGTTTGTTATAAGACCAGTAAAATTTCATATTGGATCGCCAGAGCGTTGATCAAAGTTCGATTTCTATCTCTGGTGAATCTGATTCAGGACAAACGGATAGTACAAGAATTTGTGCAAAATGAGTACACGCCCAAAATCGTCCTAACAGAAATAGATAAAATCCTGGGAGACGAACATTATCGAAAGAAAATGCTCGAAGATTACAAGAAGCTTGCAGCTCAAATTGGAAATCATTCTGCTTCCAGAAAAGTAGCAGAGGATCTTACAAACTGGATTCGAGCTTAATAATTAAGCAGCTTTGAGCTTGTTGAACTTGCTTTTCTCGAACTTTTCTTCTGCATAGGACCGATCGATCACAATCTCCTTCACATCTTCTGCTGATGGAATCTCGAACATGGCGTCAGTTATAATGGCTTCGAAAATGGACCTGAGGCCTCTGGCACCAAGCTTAAATTCCATCGCTTTTTCAACGATATAATCAAGTGCGCCTTCCTCAAGTTGCAGCTTCACGTCTTCCATTTCAAACAGCTTTTGATATTGCTTGATCAAAGCATTCTTAGGCTCTTTCAGGATTTTCTTCAAGGCCTCTTCGTTCAATGGATCCAGGTGCGTCAATACGGGAAGTCGGCCAATCAATTCAGGGATCAAACCGAAGCTCTTAAGGTCTTGTGCAGTAATATATTGCAGTAAGTTCGACTTGTCCAGATGTTGGAAGTCATTATCCTCATCACTGACAAATCCGATCGGGCGCGTGTTGAGTCGGTTACCAATATGTCGTTCGATACCATCAAATGCTCCACCACAGATAAACAGGATGTTTTCTGTATTTACAGAGATCATCTTTTGGTCAGGATGCTTTCGCCCACCTTGCGGAGGCACATTCACACTCGTACCTTCCAGGAGTTTCAATAGTGCTTGTTGTACACCTTCACCGCTTACATCTCTGGTGATCGATGGGTTATCTGATTTTCTGGCAATTTTATCTAACTCATCAATATAGACGATGCCTCGTTCTGCAGATTCTACTTCGTAGTTTGCCGCTTGCAAGAGTCGTGTAAGGATACTTTCTACATCTTCACCCACATAACCTGCTTCGGTGAGCACGGTTGCATCGGCTATGCAAAAAGGTACTTGAAGGATTTTGGCAAGCGTACGGGCCAGGTAAGTTTTACCAGTACCCGTCTGTCCAACCATAACGATGTTAGACTTTTCAATCACAACATCGTCGTTGTTCTTATGCTGCATCAGCCGCTTGTAGTGATTGTAGACCGCCACGGACATGTACCTTTTAGCTTCGTCCTGGCCCACCACGAATTCATCCAAATGCCTTTTCATGTCGATCGGCTTGATCAGGTTGAAATTAGGAGTTTCCGGATCATCCTTGGTCTTCAGTTCCTCATTAAGGATCTGTTGAGCCTGCGTAATACATTTGTCACAGATATGAGCGTGGATACCTGATATCATCAGGTCTACGTCTTTTTTATTGCGTCCGCAAAAACTACAAGTGACTTGTGCCATAAATTGTCGATTTACTTTTTGATTAACACCTCATCGATCAAGCCATATTCTTTGGCTTCAGAGGCCCGCATCCAGTAGTCTCTGTCAGAATCTTGTTCGATTTGTTCGTATGTTTTACCAGTATGTTCTGCTAAAATGGTGTAAAGATCTTTTCTTAATTCCTGCATTTGCTTCAGAGTAATTTCCATATCCCTGGATTGACCTTGCATTCCGCCACTGGGTTGATGGATCATAATCCGGGCATGTGGCAATGCAGAACGTTTCCCTTTAGCTCCTCCAGACATGAGTACTGCGCCCATAGATGCGGCCATTCCTGTGCAAATGGTAGCCACATCTGGTCCGACATATTGCATGGTATCATACATGCCTAAACCAGCATAGACAGAGCCTCCGGGGCTGTTTATATAGAGTAGAATATCTTTTTTCGCGTCTACAGACTCCAGGAAAAGTAACTGAGCGGTGATGATGTTAGCGATATTTTCCTCGACTTGCATACCAAGAAAAATAATCCTATCCATGATCAACCTTGAGAATACGTCAATTTCGGCAAAACGAGTCGGACGTTCTTCGATAACAGATCGAGTCATGTTTTCAACACGATCAGCGTAAGCATCGAACGTAAGACCGTTAATTCCCTGTCCTTTAACGGCGAATTTTCTAAATTCTTCTTTATTAATCATTTATGTGTAGTGCGTATTTTAACAAAAATAAAAAAAGTCCTCTTAAGTGAGGACTTCTGTATTAACTCATTAGTACGTGCTAAAGTTCTTTCCGTTACACCAATTTGCGGAACTCCTCTAGCGTGACCTCTTTCTCTTTTACCGTTATCTCTCCTTTCAGGAACTCAAACACCTTTGTGCCCTTTACCTGATTGAAGACTTTCATGTAGTTATTGCCATTTTCACCTTGTAGGTAGTTGTTAGCAAATTGATCTAGTTGATCGCCTAATTGTTCGGCAATGGCAGGTCCACCAAATTGTTGAAGAATCTGTGCTTTAGCCTCAGCCATCACATCCTCATGCTCTACTTTAAGGTCGTTATCTGATGCGATCTGCTCACTGACCAATGACCATCTCAATTCTTTTGCATACTGATCGTATTCAGTGTCCAAAAGTTCGTCTGTCATATTCTCGTTGGTTGCTTTGAGCCAGACTTTCAAGAATGCATCCGGCAAGGTGATTCCGGCTTTATCAACCAATTCGTCCCTTACTTTCAAGAAGAACAATTGATCACTTTCCTTGTCATAGTTTTGAGCAAGGGTTTCACTCACCTTTTCTTTGAAAGCCTCTTCTGATTCAACATTTCCTGCGCCAAAAGTCTTGTCAAACAGTTCCTGATTGATTTCAGCAGGGGCTGTATGAGTAATGCCTTTGACAGTGAATTCGTATTTCGCTTTGGTCGTTTTTACTTGATCGGCATCCAATCCGGCTAGCCGAGTGATATAATCGGCATCTTTGAAGAACTTCTTTCCATCAATAGTGAGGGTATCATCAACCTTAAGTCCTTTGAATTTATTGGTTCCTGCTTTCTCACATTCGCGAGTATCAATCGAAATTTCTCGATCCAATTCAATGCTTTCGGCCACAATCTGTCCATAAACAGTGTCTCCTTCAGATACCTCTTCTGCTGGTGAAGTCTCTCCAAACTGTCGCTGCAAATTGCCAATGGTTTCTTCGATTACCGTATCGTCTACTTTGATCTTCGCCATTTCGACTTTGACCTTCTTATCGACCTTTAAGTCAAATTCACCTGCATAGCCGGCATCATATGAAAATTCAAATTCTTTCTGAGTTTCCCAGTTAATAGCTTCCATTTCCTCTCGTCGAGGCATAGGTTCACCGAGAATTCTCAAATCACTTTCTCGAATGTATTTCGTCAATTCCTCGCCGAGAATTCTGTTGATCTCTTCGGCCAGGATGGATTTGCCGTACATTTTTCTGATCAGACCAGGAGGCACTTTACCAGGACGGAAACCCTTCAAATTAGCTTTTTTGCTAAAGTCCTTTATTTTTTGGTCAACACCCTGTTGATAATCCTCTTGCTTTAGGCTAATTTTAATTAAGGCCTCGTTGTTTTCGGTTTTATCGAGCGAGATATCCAATTTTGAAATAATTTAAGATGTCATTTAAAACTAAAAACCCCCTTATGGCTGCAAGTCATAAGAGGGTATCTGTGCGGATGGAGGGACTCGAACCCCCATGCCTCGCGGCGCTAGATCCTAAGTCTAGTGCGTCTACCAATTTCGCCACATCCGCAAAATCGGAGTGCGAAGATAGGTAAAAAATTATATCTATGCACTTTTGTTTAAGTATTATGCAAATAAATGCGTGAATTCGAGCAGGAAGAAGAAAAGAAACAGATAGTTCGTAAATACCGGACACTTCTAAGGCATGCAAAACCGGTCCTAAATGACGATGATGCCAAAATCATAAGGAAGGCATTCAATACATCTATGGAGGCCCATCAGGGCATGAGAAGGCGTTCCGGAGAGCCATACATATTTCATCCGATAGAAGTCTCTATGATCTGTGTCGATGAGATTGGCCTGGGTACTACTTCCATCGTTGCAGCACTGCTACATGATGTAGTGGAAGATACGGAAATTCAGCTTTCCGATATAGAAAGGCTATTCGGATCGAAAGTTGCCAAGATCATAGATGGACTGACGAAAATATCAGGGGTCTTTGATCAGGGGTCGTCGCAACAAGCGGAGAACTTTCGGAAAATGATTTTAACTCTGTCGGAAGACGTACGGGTTATACTGATCAAACTCGCGGACAGGCTACACAATATGCGGACGCTGGACAGCATGCCGCGGGATAAACAGTTGAAAATCGCCTCGGAGACCAAATTCATTTATGCCCCTTTAGCACACCGTTTGGGTCTTTACGCCATCAAATCAGAATTGGAGGATTTATGCCTGAAGATTACCGATAGTGAGGTTTACAATGACATAGCCAATAAGATCAACGCCACAAGACAGGCAAGAAATTATTTCATCAGAAACTTTGTAAGGCCAATTAAAGACTCTCTCGATGCCCTGGGAGTGGATTATGAGATCAAAGGACGACCGAAATCCATCAATTCCATTTGGAATAAAATGCAGAAGCAAGGAGTCTCGTTTGAGGAAGTTTATGACCTTTTTGCCATAAGGATCATTCTTCAGGCACCTGTTCATACGGAGAAAGCTCTTTGTTGGCAGGCATATTCTATTGTTACGGATTTTTACCAGCCTAATCCTGAAAGATTAAGAGACTGGATTTCAATGCCAAAAGCCAATGGATATGAGTCACTTCATACCACGGTCATGAGCGACAAAGGTCAGTGGGTAGAAGTCCAGATACGTACGCAACGCATGGACGATATCGCGGAAAAAGGATATGCTGCACATTGGAAGTACAAAGAAAACAGTGCTGGCCAAAATGAAATGGGATTGGAAATGTGGATCGCTAAAGTCCGAGAGGTGTTGGAGCAAAGCGATTCCAATGCAATTGAATTCGTTGACAACTTTCGATCCAATTTATACAGTGAAGAGGTGTTCACCTTTACGCCAAAGGGAGACCTGATTACCCTACCTAATGGTGCCACTACCCTGGATTTTGCCTTTGATATACATACAGAGATTGGTGCAAGATGTATTGGAGCTAAAGTGAATCAGAAACTTGTCCCATTGAATTATAAGTTTAAGAATGGTGATCAGGTTGAGATCCTTACTTCCAAGAAACAAAAACCAAGCGAAGACTGGCTCAAATATGTGGTAAGCTCCAAAGCAAAAAATGGAATCAAAGAGGCACTGAAGGAGGAACGGAAGAAGTATGCCGCTGAAGGCAAAGAAGTTGTCAAAAGGAAGTTGAAGCAGATCAAGCAGCCCTTCGATCAGGCGACCTTGAGCAAAATGGTTTCATTCTTTAATGTGCCTACACCGACAGATTTATTCTTTTTAATTGGTAAGGGAAAGATTGAGCACAATGACATTAAGAAATTCCACGACAATACCGAAGAAGAGAAAATACAAAAGGTTGTAACTGCACCTGTACTGAAAGCACCAAAGCCGAAGACCAAGGTCCCGAAAGAGAAAGGAGACATTCTGCTCATCGGGGAGGATAAGGACATTATGGACTACAAATTCTCAAAGTGTTGTAATCCTATTCCAGGAGATGATGTTTTTGGTTTTGTAACAGTGGCAGAAGGGATCAAAATTCATCGTACCAATTGTCCCAATGCACCAGAGTTATTATCTAACTATGGGTATCGAGTGGTAAAGGCACAATGGTCGTCACAACAAGATGAAACATTTGAAGCGGCCATTAAGATCATTGGCACCGATCGATTGGGACTTATCTCAGATGTGTCCAACGTCATA
>CBDDJS010000001.1:0-3482500 GCA_965229785.1 Cyclobacteriaceae bacterium | reverse complement strand
AGTTACGGCTGCTTGGGGGTTGTAGGACTGTGATGTGGACTGTACAAACGAACTGGAATGATTTGGGAAAGTCAGCCAGAGAGGGTGAGAGCCCCTTACAGGTAAAGTTGTACTACCTAACAGTATCCTGAGTAGGGCGGAACCGGAGGAATTCCGTCTGAATTTGCCAGCACCATCTGGTAAGGCTAAATACTCCTGAGAAACCGATAGTGAACCAGTACCGTGAGGGAAAGGTGAAAAGTACCCTGAGTAAGGGGGTGAAATAGAACCTGAAACCGTGCGCTTACAAGCGGTCGGAGCCCATGAGTTGGGTGACGGCGTGCCTTTTGCATAATGAGCCTACGAGTTACCATATATAGCGAGATTAAGGTCTAGAGGACTGTAGTCGGAGCGAAAGCGAGTCTTAACAGGGCGAATAGTTATATGTGGTAGACGCGAAACTTTGTGATCTACCCATGGCCAGGGTGAAGGTTAGGTAACACTAACTGGAGGCCCGAACCAGTACACGTTGAAAAGTGTTTGGATGAGCTGTGGGTAGGGGTGAAAGGCCAATCAAACTGAGAGATAGCTCGTACTCCCCGAAATGCTTTTAGGAGCAGCGTGTGGAGATGTTTGTTAGAGGTAGAGCTACCGATTGGACTAGGGGGAGTCACATCCTACCAAATCCAGACGAACTCCGAATGCTAATAAATTATCCATGCAGTGAGGGTTAGGGTGCTAAGGTCCTAATCCGAGAGGGAAAGAACCCAGACCTACGGCTAAGGTCCCTAAATCCGCGCTAAGTTGAACTAAGGAGGTCCAATTGCTTAGACAGCCAGGATGTTGGCTTGGAAGCAGCCATTCATTTAAAGAGTGCGTAACAGCTCACTGGTCGAGCGATAGGGCATCGATAATAATCGGGCATCAAGTGCGGTACCGAAGCCTAGGATAGTAATATGGTAGGGGAGCATTCTCTGTGCGGCGAAGGTGTGCTGTGAGGCATGCTGGAGCGCAGAGAAGCGCAAATGTAGGCATAAGTAACGATAATGCGGGCGAGAAACCCGCACACCGATAGACTAAGGTTTCCCCGGCAATGCTAATCAGCCGGGGGTTAGTCGGGGCCTAAGGCGAACCCGAGAGGGGTAGTCGATGGATAATCGGTTAATATTCCGATACTACCCATAACTGCGATGGGGTGACGGAGGAGTGAAAGTCTCGCGTACTGACGGAATAGTACGTTGAAGCGTGTAGGTATATTGGATGTAGGCAAATCCGCATTCGATGCTGAACGTGATAGTACCACAACGCTACGGCAGCGTGGATAGTAGACCTAATCAGACTTCCGAGAAAACCCTCTAAGCTACAGGTTATGGGTACCCGTACCGTAAACCGACACAGGTAGTCAAGGAGAGAATCCTGAGGTGCTCGAGTGATTCATGGCTAAGGAACTAGGCAAAATGACCCTGTAACTTCGGGAGAAGGGGTCCCTACGTGAGTAGGGCGCAGCGAAACGATCCAGGCGACTGTTTATCAAAAACACATGGCTTTGCGAACTTGAAAGAGGAAGTATAAGGCCTGACACCTGCCCGGTGCTGGAAGGTTAAGGGGGGGAGTTAGCTTCGGCGAAGCTCTGAACTGAAGCCCCAGTAAACGGCGGCCGTAACTATAACGGTCCTAAGGTAGCGAAATTCCTTGTCGGGTAAGTTCCGACCTGCACGAATGGTGCAACGATCTGGATACTGTCTCGGCCATGAGCTCGGTGAAATTGTAGTAACGGTGAAGATGCCGTTTACCCGCAACGGGACGGAAAGACCCCGTGAACCTTTACTATAGCTTCACATTGGTATTGGGTAAATGATGTGTAGGATAGGAGGGAGACTTTGATCATGCGTCGCCAGGCGTATGTTAGTCATTGGTGAAATACCTCCCTTTATTTATCTGATGCCTAATCTGGAGACAGAGACAGTGTGTGGTGGGTAGTTTGACTGGGGTGGTCGCCTCCAAAAGCGTAACGGAGGCTTTCAAAGGTACCCTCAGCATGTTTGGTAATCATGCGAAGAGCGCAATAGCATAAGGGTGCTTGACTGTGAGGCCAACAAGCCGATCAGGTAGGAAACTAGGATATAGTGATCCGGCGGTTCTGTATGGAAGGGCCGTCGCTCAAAGGATAAAAGGTACTCCGGGGATAACAGGCTGATCTCCCCCAAGAGCTCACATCGACGGGGAGGTTTGGCACCTCGATGTCGGCTCGTCACATCCTGGGGCTGGAGAAGGTCCCAAGGGTTGGGCTGTTCGCCCATTAAAGTGGCACGCGAGCTGGGTTCAGAACGTCGTGAGACAGTTCGGTCCCTATCTGTTGTGGGCGTAAGAAGTTTGCGTAGATCTGACCTTAGTACGAGAGGACCGGGTTGGACTAACCGCTGGTGCACCAGTTGTCTCGCCAGGGGCATTGCTGGGTAGCTACGTTGGGAAGGGATAAGCACTGAAAGCATCTAAGTGCGAAACCCACTACAAGATGAGACTTCTTTAAAGGGATGTTCTAGACGAGGACGTAGATAGGCTGTAGGTGTAAAGGCAGTAATGTCAAAGCTGAGCAGTACTAATTACCCGTAAGCTTTCTTTAAGCGACTATACTCGATTGAGAATTAACTCAAAGGATCTTTTACTCTGACAACATGTTAAGGATATTAAAGTACAAAGTAAGAAGTACTGAGTACTAAGACTTTATGGTGATGATAGGCGGACGGATAGTTCGAGGGTGTGTGACACCTGTCCTAGATAACCGAAGATTTTATGGTGATTATAGCGAGGGTGTCCACCTCTTCCCATTCCGAACAGAGAAGTTAAGCCCCTCAGCGCTGATGGTACTGCCGTAACAGGTGGGAGAGTAAGTCGTTGCCAGCTTTTATCAAGGGTATTACAGTAATGTGATACCCTTTTTTTATTTATACCAACTCCTGAAAATATCAACGGATCAGGATCAAGAGGATAACCCGTAGAGTAATGATCCATTGATCCAAAGAGATTGAGTTAATCTAATCAGTTATTCCGTTTTTCTACTCTTGAAATGATGATTTCTTGGTTTTGGATTTTCTGCCGAAGGAACGGTGAACCACTTTGTGCGACTTACGATAGCGGGGTAGCTTAATCCTAAAATAATATTTTCACTTATTTAAGTATGGTCCTCAGAAATATTGCTTGATCCTAATGTTTTCCAAATGACCTAGAGATCGCTTATAATGTTATTGAAACTTCCAATCATCAGAATAGCATTATAACCATCTAGTGAGTAAGGTTACCTGCCTCGGGCCTTTACCAGCTTTTGTACTGTGACATGTGGTGATTTGTAGCAGAGGAATAGAATACAAAGCAATCCGACTATCGTAGATAATTCCCATTACAATAGTAGAGAATTGGGTTAGGAACTTCCAAGATTGAGCTCTTTGAATGCCACGAATTTCATGAAAAAAGCCCATTCATTAATTGAATAGACTTTTTAGTCGTTTTACAAGTACGAAGAAACGAAAGACGTCACTAATTGTTAATCGTCTCTAAGTACTGAAGCCGGATTTTTACTTGAATTTACTTTTGTGATAGAATAGGTAATGATCATAATTAAACTCAAAACAGTAAATCCAGAGATTATGAATATAAATGGTGATATCGATGTTTGATATGTGAAACTTGAAAGCCAATCGTTTCCAAAGTAAAGGGTAAGCAAAACACCGAAAACTGTTGCGAAAGCCAAGAGTTTTATAAAATCGTACGAAATAATGCCTAACAGGTGTCTAAACCTTGCTCCCAGTACTTTCCTAATTCCAAATTCCTTAGTCCTTTGCTCCGTTGTGAAGCTTATAAGGCCAATGAGTCCTAAAATAGCAATGGAGATGGCCAACACTGTAAAAGCATTAAGAACTGATGCAAATTGCCTCTGTCCCTTGAAGCTTTTGTCGAATTCCTGGTCAACAAAATGATAGTTGAATGGAATCCCCGGATTTAGATCATCCCACAGTTTTTCAAGGTCGTTAACGACACTTGTGTAGTTTCCTCCCGAGACACGCCCAACCAGAAAATTCTCATTTCTCCACAGTGGTGAGTTTTTATGTAATAAAGCAAGGGGTTCAACGGGGCTGTGCAATGCCCAAAAATTAAAATCTTTCATCACCCCTATTACAGTAAATTGGAGATCGTCATAGTACGAGACTTTTTTGCCAATTACTGATTCTATGTCCTGACCAGGTGACACCCATTCCATCTGGAAGGCACACTTTTCATTGATAATGATACTGTGAATATCGCCTTCTCCTTCGTCAAAGAAATTTCTACCAGCCTTTAAATCAATTCCAAGCGTGGGCATAAAATGAGGATCTGTCAATATCATTGTGACAGCTAAATCTTCAGTTTTGGGAGAATTCAATGGTTTCAGATTGTCCTGATTCCAGCAATTAGGAGGAACATGACTGGTCAGTGAAGGGCTGTCAAGTATTCCGGAACCAATCACTTTATCTCTGAATAATTCCCCATCATCGCTTAACCATTCCAGGTGTTCAATTGCAATGAGGTTCTCGCTCTCAAAACCCAGCTCTTTTTCATTTAGAAAGTCTAACTGGTCTTTCACTAATAACGTGGAAGAGATTAATGCTATGGAGATCGTGAATTGGAAGATTACTAAGCCATTTCGAAGGTTGAATTTATCATGAGATTTCATTTTGGCACCTTTAATGGAATCTATGAGATTGAATCGCGTCATAAACCAGGCAGGGTAACTTCCGGCGAGTAGACCAATGATCAAAATCATGAGTATCATGATAACCAATATTGTGGGATCTGTGAACAGGTTAAGTGAGATGGATTTATCTGCGAGCGAATTGAAATAAGGTCTTGCTAACTCCGCTATCCCAAATCCTAATAGCACTGAAATGGAACTGAACATCAGAGATTCCATTAGAAACTGTTGGCTGATTTGAGTTTTAGATGATCCCATCACTTTCTTAATTCCTATTTCTTTTGCTCGCTGCCCAAATCGAGCAGTCGATAAATTCATGAAATTGATGCACGATAGCAACAGAATTAGTATTGCAACTGAAATGAAAATATTGACTCTGGATTGACTCCCAACAGGACCAAGCCGGTTAGGAATAGTTCCCGAGCGAAGCCTTATGTCAGCAATATTATGCAACTCCAAAGTCCAATTTTTTTGGCGAGCTTCGGTTTCACCCACATACCGTCCCGGTAATGAAGCCAGCGTAGCATTCACATTTTCAGGATTTGCACCATCATTAAGGAGTACATACGTCACAAAAGCGGTCCAAATCCAGGAATCGGAACGATCAACTATGTTTTTGAAAGTGTTCATCGAGACCAACATATCAAAATGGAAATGACTTTGATCCGGAACGTTTTCGATGACTGCTGTGACCTTAAAAGTTCTTTGTGCGGAGCCAACTCCAATCGTTATTTGCTTGCCTACCGCAGGTTCGGATGGAAAGTACTTATGAGCTTGATTTCTTGTCAAAACAATAGCATTAGGGTTTTGAAGTGCAGTCGTCAGATTTCCTTCTAATGCCTGGAATGTGAAGATGTCGAATATCTCAGGGTCACTCGAAAGAATGCTGCTTTCTTTAAAACTTCGTCTCTTTCCTTCCTTATCTAATGTTGAGACAATTTGCTCACCTCCAAAATAGGGGGCATGGAGTCTGATGACTTTATCCGCTTCCGGGATATCAGCCCTAATTGCTTGCGCTACTGCCGGACTTGTGGATCCGAATATATCATTGCTTTCAATCCAGATATTGGTCATGTTGACCCGATAGATCCGATCCTTGTGAGCATGAAACTGATCGTATGAATACTCATCAGCGACATATAAATAGATCAGTAGAAAGCAAGCCGCACCAATGGCTAAACCCAGGAGATTCAAGATGGTGAAAAACTTCTGTCGTAACATCAGTCTGATTGCGATATTGATTCTATGGTTGAGCATGATATTCGTATTTGCCATGAAGGGTATAAAAATGCTGCCAATTCCTTGAAGTATTTGATTATCAGTTATTTGTGTGATTGAAGTGAGTTGGATTTGTTATTTTGTTCAAGGGCCGGACAATAATTAGTTCGATTTTAATACAAAATGAGTCTCTTTTTTTAATGCTTAAAATTGGAACCCACAGAGATGTTCATGAGTTTAAAGATGCATTAGTTTTACTAAGAATTTACAGGAAAAGAATATCGAATCAATGTCAGACAATAATCCTTTGTTGTTAGGGTTCAATACACCTTACGAAGTTCCACCGTTTGAGGCTATTGAGATCAGTCATTATATGCCCGCTATACAAGAGGCACTTCAAACTGCTCGTGAAGAAATCAGGGAGATTAAAGAAAATCAGGATTCACCGACATTCGCAAACACCATTGAGGCGTTAGAGCGTTCAGGAGAGCTTTTGGGTAGAATTACTTCCATTTTGTTTAATCTTAATTCCGCAGAAACCAGTGAAACTTTACAAAAGGTTACGCAGGAGGCTGCGCCTATTTTGACTGAATTTCGAAGTGAAATTAGTCAGGACCTCCAAGTGTTTGAAAGAGTTAGATACGTATTTGAACAAAAGGACAGTCTCGATCTTAGCCGGGAGCAGTTGACTTTATTGGAGAAAACTTATAAAGACTTTATAAGAAGTGGCGCTAACCTTGATGCGAATGACAAAGAGGAACTGAAGGCACTTTCTATAAAGTTAGAAACTCTAGGACTGAAATTTGGAGAACATGTCTTAACTGAAACCAATGCCTATCGTTTGAAAATTGATAATGAGGCGGATCTCAGTGGATTGCCTGCTGATGTAGTGGATCGTGCAGCGGCATTGGCCAAATCTGAAGGTAATGATGGAGCATGGCACTTTACGCTTCAGGCGCCCAGTTTTATTCCTTTTATGGATTATGCTGATAATCGGACGTTGCGAGAACAAATGTATAAAGCTCATATGACCAAGTGTTTTGCGGATAATGAGCAGAATAACACTGAGATCATTAAGGAAATTGTAGCCTTAAGGAACCGGAAAGCTGAGCTATTAGGATATGAATCTTACGCCGCTTATGTTTTGGAAGAACGGATGGCCGAAAACCCAGGTAAGGTGTATGCTTTTTTAGAAGATTTACTTAATAAATCTCATGAAAAGGCAAAAGATGAGGTCGAAGAACTAAAGCGTTTTGCTAATGAACTGGGTTATCATTTTGATATTGAAAGGTGGGACTGGAATTACTTTTCAGAGAAGTTGCGTAAGCATAAATACGATTTCGATGATGAAGTTATCAAACCTTACTTCCCGCTTGAATCCGTTATAGAAGGTGTTTTTAAAACAGCGGAAAAATTGTATGGTATTAGTTTCATTCGAAATACGGAAATTCCTGTTTATCATCCGGACGTTCAGGCTTACGAAGTGCAGGAAAATGGCAAAACGATAGCCGTTTATCTTGCGGATTATTTTCCTAGAGATGGAAAGCGGCCAGGTGCCTGGATGACTAGTTATCGAGGGCAAAGAAAGGTTGACGAGCAGAGAATAATTCCTGTTGTAAGTATCGTATGTAATTTCACACCTTCCACAGCGAATAATCCGTCATTGCTCAAATTTGATGAAGTCAAAACGCTTTTTCACGAATTTGGTCATGCCCTGCACGGAATACTTTCAGATACCTCATATGAACGATTAGCCAGCCCTAATGTCTTTTGGGATTTTGTGGAACTGCCTTCCCAAATTTTCGAGAATTGGTGCTATGAGAAGGGATGCCTGGATCTGTTTGCCAAACATTATGAAACAGGTGAATCGATACCAGTAGAATTAGTGGAAAAGCTCAAAGCGTCTTCAACTTTTCATGAAGCTTATGCCACAGTAAGACAGTTGTCTTTTGGTTTATTGGACCTGGCCTACCATCACTTATCTACAGAACGGTTAGGAGATCTATCGGATGTTAGAAAATTTGAAGTTGAGAACATAAAGAAAACAGATCTGTTTAAGGAAGTGCCGGGAACGTGTATGAGTACACAGTTCAGTCACATTTTTGCCGGAGGGTATGCTGCGGGTTATTATAGTTATAAGTGGGCTGAAGTATTGGATGCTGATGCCTTTGCCGCATTTCAGGAGAATGGGATATTCGATCCGGAGACAGCCCAGGCCTTTCGGAAACATGTTTTAAGTTCGGGTGGTACAGAACATCCAATGACTTTATACAAACGTTTTCGAGGGAAAGCGCCAAACGCTGATGCGCTGTTAACTCGAGCGGGATTAAAATAATCTAGTATTTGAAGGAGTGGTCGAGGGTTTTTTGATCACTCTTCAATTCGTCTTTCAACAAAGTAATGTGCTGATCAAGTTGGTGCCTCAATTTGATCAATTCATTTCCTTTTTCATCCTTATTTCCAAAGACCAATTCCTTTCGACTAGGAGAAATGATCCGTCGGAACATTCCTGTTTTTCCTAGTTTTTCCAGGTAATTTGCAAAAGCAGGAAGCATTGCAATCAGGTTGTCGGGGGGAACCGACAGCTTTTTCTCGTGGATGTTATAGAGACAGCAAGTCAATTCATAATCGGATAAATCCACTTTTTCTTCAGCGTCCAACTGGACGTTCTTGATCAACCGCAGTAACCTTTTTAAGTTACCGTTGACTTTGGCATCTTTCACATTGACCCTGGCCATGTTTCGGAACGGTAAGAAACTCTTTCTGGTCTTATTTTGAAAATCGTACTCTGCAATACCTCGATCAATTTCCCGTCTCGATTCTCGATATGCAGTAGTATCTACCCATATCGTTGGGAGCACGCTAAGGTCAACACTGGGCCTTCTGGTCGATAACTGGATATTGATTTTATTGCTAAAATCTACCCTGTCAAAAGATTCAGGCTCTCCAGAAAATAAACTCATAAGCAGCGTACCTAGTTTTTCCACACTTTTATAAGCTTCTACTTTGTTTCTGGGGCGAAGTATTGCCAGGATTTCCAGCTCACTGTTTAACTGAACATGAGTATTCGTATGAACGGCCCCCTGGTATCTTAAGTCAATATTGACTGAGCGTTCATCAAAAAAGCCTCGTATTCTATTAAGTACTTTTCCTGAAATGGTATACAACCTTCTGGTTTGCGAAGCATCCAAAGGTTGCATGGATTCCAGAGTGTATTTCAAATACGGACCATAATCGACGTTTTCAAAGCTTTCGGATAAAATATGTTCTTCACGAGCAGTGTCAAAGCGGCGATCTAAGAGTTTATCAAGCGGTGTTTTCGGAGAGTTATCCATCTAACAGGTTATGCAAGCGCGACCTATATTTTAATAAAGGTAATGAAAATATGATATATGCAAAATGCAATTTAACCCACCCTCAAATCTCTTGGATCACTCATTTACTTAAAAATGGTCAATTTATAAGAAGGAGCAGGATTATCAAAGCGGACGCAAATCTCGGGTTTACATTAGGTTAATGAAAAGGTTTGGGGAGAAATTAACTTGAGAAATGTTTGTGATTTGTTTTGAAGATCGGGAATTCTTTTACATTTGCAACATTATGTTTAGTCTCTACAACATAGCGCTGGGAAGAGTAAAGTGCTAGTTCGCCCGAACTAGGTTTTTCCCATTTAATCTTTTTATCCACACTTATTATTTCTTATTACTATGCTTTCTGTTTTTACAGGTGCTAAGCGTTTATTTCATTACATATTGGAGGCATTGAAAGGCTCAGAGAAGGATTTTACTTCAGGCAGCATCAATAGAGCTATTTTCATGTTGAGTATTCCCATGATCATTGAGATGGGAATGGAGGCCGTATTTGCGGTAGTTGATTTGTTTTTCGTGTCACGCGTTAGTGTGAATGCCGTCGCAACGGTAGGTCTTACCGAATCGGTGTTATTCATTATTTATTCCGTTGCAGTCGGTCTTAGTATGGCGCTTACGGCGATCGTAGCGCGCAGAATTGGAGAGAAAAATCCTGAAAGGGCAGCGAACGCAGCGTTTCAGGGTATTTTGGTTTCTTCTGTAATTGCCATCGTTTTAGGTTTAATTGGCTTTGCGATGGCTGATGATATCCTACGATTGATGGGGGGTGACGAAGGCCTTATTGCTGAAGGCGTGGGTTATACACAGATTATGTTTGCAGGAAACATCAGTATTGTGTTGATTTTCGTGATCAATGCAATTTTTCGCGGAGCAGGAGACGCATCTATCGCGATGAGAACGCTCATGCTGGCAAATGGATTGAACATTGTTCTAGATCCGATTTTGATTTTTGGATTAGGGCCAATTCCCGCATTTGGAGTAGAAGGAGCCGCCATAGCTACGACTTTGGGACGGAGTATTGGTGTTATTTATCAGCTAACGAGCCTTTTTGGTGACAAATCGATCATTAAACTGACGGTCAAAAACCTGGTAATCAAAGCTCAGACCATTACTGAAATCATCAAAGTATCAATTGGTGGCATGGGACAGTTTCTCATTGAGTCCGCGAGCTGGATCTTTTTGGTCCGAGTGGTATCCATCTTCGGTACTGAGGCGATTGCAGGCTATCAGACCTCCTTTAGGATCATTGTATTTACGATACTTCCGGCATGGGGGATGGCGAATGCTGCTGCAACGCTGGTTGGACAGAATCTTGGCGCAGGACATCCTGAACGTGCCGAGAAGTCCGTTTGGAGTACAGCTAAATACTGTATGATTTTTTTAGTGGTCGTTTCGGTTATATTTTTCTTACTGGCTGACCCAATTATCGGGTTATTCACGCAAGAAACAACCGTTATTTCAATTGCGAAAGAATCGCTGCAAATCATTTGCCTGGGGTATTTATTTTTCGCTTACGGGATGGTTGTGATCCAGGCGTTCAATGGTGCTGGAGATACCAGAACTCCCATGGCGATAAATGTTGGGGTGTTTTGGTTGTTCCAGATTCCTTTTGCGTATTTGGCGGCAGTACACTTCGATCTTCGTGAAACGGGTGTATTTATCTCAATTGCCGTTGCACACTCATTACATGCGATTGTAGGTGTGCTTATTTTCAGGAAAGGAAAGTGGAAGAAGACGGTGGTGTAATCCTGAGCGGGTTTCAGGACGGGCTTAGATAGCCTCAATCCCATGAATTTAGAAAGCGCTGGAAGTCATTCTGGCGCTTTTTTAGAAATTTGACAATCGTAATTTGCGGAGTTCTTTTCTGTAGGTGATAAATAAATCAGCAATGTCTTCTTTAGAGTTGTAAGTCAAGCTGATATCATGCGAGCCTTCGAGTGGTCCACCTGTTAATAATCTGCCTTCGAGGTTGAATAGGTGAATGCGCTCGTTATTTAAGTCTCTGATCACGATGAATTCTTTTCCTGCTGTGATCCTGTAAAACTGTTGCTCCGTTTCAATATTCAAGTAGCCTTTGGAGAATAGCTCGCCGCCTTGCGGATCCAAAATTCTTAATGCTAATTCATCTTGGGACACTATTAAAAAATGTTCTCCGGATACATCATTAAGTATCGAGAATCTGGTATCTGGTGCAGGTTTGAAAAGTTGCTCTCGTTTAATGACTTTTCCTTCAAAATTTACTTCCAACCATTCACCTTCTCCAGAAGTCCACGATACTGATGAATTTTGAAAATTACTTTCCGGTTTCAAGTGATAAGCCTCTATTACAGGAGATTTGAAGTCAATTGGGAAAGGAGAAATCGTTTGCCCCCTTCGGTTCTTTAGATGGAGTTGTCCGGACTTTGTGAATGCGATCATTACATCCCGTTTCCCAATTCTCAGATGCCTTACTGGGCCAAGCAGGGGTTGGTCAATTTTATTGGGATTCCAACCTTCTAATGCCTTTCCGTCTTTGTCTGTCAAATACATGTTCCCCTGGTCGTCAGAATAACTGAAACGATAGTTTTTGCTGCCATTGTAATCAATTACTGCGAACGACCTGATGGTGTCTGTTGCTTGCTGGATTTTGGGAAATTCAGGTAGGTACTTGCCGTCTCGATCTAAAACATGGATTTGATTTTCAGTTGTAAAAGCATATTGAAACTGGTTGTTTTTGTAATAATCGATTTGATGGATTTTACTGTTAATCCGACCTTCCAACGGTGTTTCCCAAATTAATTCAAGGTCTGAATTGAATTGATAAAGGGTGTTTACAGAATCCTGGACCAGGATTTCTATGGCATTGGTGTTAGCATCCCTGATAAGAAATGGTTTCGTCGCAATTGCATCTGATAGAATTGCAGTTTTCGTTGGTTTGGGTGATGTTGCTGACGAAACAGGTGTTTCACTTTGTGCAATGACAATATTTGTAAAGAATCGTCCATCAACATTACTGAATTGAATGGCCACGTTATCGAGACTTCTCAATAAGGTACTATTATTGGCAAAAGTCTGTTTCCAGAATGGATTGATAGATTTTTGCATTCGGGACCAGAATTCAGGTGTATTTACAAAAATGCTGTAGTTTGAAGCCTGATTAATTCGACTTAAGAATTCATTTTTTCTCAATGATTTCGCCCAAGTATTTTCGTCTCTTATGGCGTCAATGATCTTTTGCAGTTGATTGGGGGAATTACTGAAAACCACGAAATTGTTAATGGTGAAGTAGTAAGATGATCGAAATCCTAAAGCAATTTCCCCTAACAGGATACTGGGAAACTCTTCTGCGATCATGTGCTTAATTTCCAGGTTACGGTATTGTTCAGTGTAGAGGGTATCCCCGCGGGAATTGGCTAATTGTCTTGAGATATTGTCAAAATAGGTTGTAGCTGATTCAGGATTGTTAACCTCCAATATCAGCGCTTTATCGGTACTGGTTAGCTTTTCAAAGTGGAGTAAGGCAATTTCTTCATCCAAAAGACTATATAAATAATTCAGGTCAAGGTCGAATTGCTGCTGTAATACTTCGGCTTTTTTCCAGAGTTCCTGTTGTGTGTTTTTTAGATAAGCTTGTTGATTCGCTCCCCAACTTTCACCATTTCCAAATGAATAATGAAACACATATGAAGTTTGCAATGGGGTAATAATTCCTAGATCAAAGGAACCTGGAGAAATATCAATATGAGGCGAAAGTATTCCCTTATCTTCATCAGGAAAGGTGAATCCGTTTAATTGGATGGATTTGTCTGAAGTCTGAACATCGAGAAAGGCAAACGTACCCAGTGAAAAAGAAGGGATATTAGAAAAGTTGTCAATCAGATCCTTAAATGATTCGATGTTCACATAGAGATTTCCATCATCTTGTTGCAGCTTCGCCATGTTGGTCATTTGTGGAAATTTTGATACAAATGGGGCGGACTCACTTTGTAGGCTTCTGATGGCATCTTCTACTAAAAAGGCTGAGAAACTTCCAACTAAATAGTTTTTGTGAAGCATGAAGGTGAAAGTTTCTTCAATCCCAATGATCTCGATCAATTCAAATCCCAGGTATGTCCTTCTTTTCTTGGGAAACTGCTTTTGAAAATGCTCCTGAATGGTGGCCAATACGTTTCGGGCAGGCAGGGAGTTAATTTCAAGAACAAATAGAAATCCAATCTCATCGCGAGAAACGGGGTGTAGACTTATCAGGAACGGGTTGTTTTCAAGCATTGAACCCAATTGATTGTCTGTGATTTCTTCCAGTATCTGGAGGTTGCTTTTAAGAGAAGCAAATCCTTTTAGATTGTTAAGTGTTTTTCCGATTTCATGTGTTTCTGTCTGCTTCAAAGTCTGATAGACTTTGTCTGACTCATAGACCATGGAAGATGACTCAGGAATAAAACTCCAGGGGGAAAGATTGGAAGGCTCCGACCACTTTTTATAAGTGAAATAGCCGGCACCTAATAGCAAAAGGAATGAGACTGTGATCAGAAAAACTCTCAAGCTCGATGGATTGCTTCTATAAAATGGTTGAATAACAAAAATATGGAACTTCGCAAAAGAGGTGGTGCCAGATGATAATTATCTCAGGGGTTTTTATCCAATTGGTCTTTTGAGGCAGGTAAAGGTGGTTTACGACATATTTAAGATAATATGTCCTTTTCCAGGATTTTTTGAACTCAAATGGTCCAGTTCACATTAAATGCTTATATCTTGAAGTCAAAAGTTAAACTTTCATGTCAGGCCAGATTGCGGCACAAGAAATCACAAAAAATACTTATTTGGAGCGTTTCCTCAAGGTCCGGAAACAGTCAAATCTTTTATGCAAACCGTTAGAAACTGAGGATTATGTAGCTCAACCCATCACAGATGTCAGTCCGCCGAAATGGCACCTGGCTCATACTACATGGTTCTTCGAAAATTTCATTCTGGTTCCTTACGCCTCCAATTATCAATTGTATCACCCTGAGTACTGTTATCTCTTCAATAGCTATTACGTATCTGTTGGGGCCAGATGGATGAGAGCCGAAAGAGGTTCTCTAACCCGTCCATCGGTTAAAGATATTTACGCTTATCGCGCTCATGTAGATGAAGCGATGGGGCATTTCTTTGAGCAAGAAATAAGCGAGGAAGTACTAACGATTTTTGAATTAGGGTTGCAACATGAGCAACAACATCAGGAATTGTTGCTGTATGACATCAAGTACATCCTGGGACAAAACCCTTTATTTCCTCCATACACGAAACTGGAAATACCCGGTGCTTCGGAGGCTCCGGCCAGAACATGGCTTCCGGTGAAAGAAGGCCTTTATGAAATAGGGCATCCTGATTCGAGTTTTCATTTTGATAATGAAAAAGGACATCACAAGGTTTTTCTGGAGGCTTTTGAAATTGCCAGTCATACAGTGACGGTAGGAGAGTATCTGGAATTTGTGCAAAATGGAGGTTATGAGGAAACCACGCTTTGGCTTTCTGAAGGATGGGATTGGGTGACCACTAATGAGGTTCAGAGTCCACTGTACTGGATAAAACAAGACGGAGGCTGGCACTATTATACATTGCAGGGATTAGTTCCTTTAGATCTCAATGAACCTGTAAGTCATATTTCATTTTACGAAGCCGATGCTTTTGCCCGATGGAAAGGCTTAAGGTTGCCCACAGAATTTGAATGGGAGGCAGCGAGTGGTCAATATGGCAGTAATTCTGGAAATTTTGTGGAAAACCAAAACTACAGGCCCATTGCCAGTCAGGAACCGGACTTTTTTGGAAACCTCTGGGAGTGGACGGCCAGTGCCTACAGGCCTTATCCACGGTACGCACCCCCCGCTGGTGCCATTGGAGAATATAATGGCAAGTTCATGATCAATCAGATGGTCCTAAGGGGCGGGTCTTATGCGACTCCTAAAGATCACATCCGAAAGACATATAGAAATTTTTTTCACCCGCACTTACAATGGCTGTTCAGTGGTTTTCGCCTGGCTCGGTACATTTAAGCGTTATTTTAAACATTACAAATGAGTTTTGAAATTGAGACCAAAGTCTCAACCACTGTTGATCCCAGCTTTGTTGAAGATGTAGATACCGGCCTTTCTTCATCGCCAAAGACATTGCCTTCCAAATACTTTTATGACGAGATTGGCGATAAGATCTTCCAGGAGATTATGGCCATGCCGGAGTATTACCTGACCCGGGCTGAGCATAGCGTTTTTGAAAGTCGAAAACAAGAGATACTTGAAGCGATATTTGCTGATGGTCGGGCGTTCAGGCTGTTGGAACTGGGAGCAGGGGACGGCCAAAAAACAAAGGTATTATTAGAGCATTTTTCCAGGAAAACTATCCCCTTTACGTATAGTCCAGTAGATATCTCGGGACATGTTCTAACCATTTTAGAAAACAGAATCCGAGAGACTTTGCCGGACCTTTCACTCAATCCGCTTGTGGGTGATTATTTTGATGTGTTGTCGAAACTGACCTACGAAGAGGGGACCAGGAATGTGGTCTTGTTTCTGGGTTCAAACATTGGCAATTTCAACAATGAACGTGCCATTTCTTTTTTAAGCAAATTGAGTGGTCATTTAAATAAAGGGGACTTGATGCTTATTGGATTTGATCTGCGAAAAGATCCGGATAAGATCTTAAGTGCTTATCACGATAAAGCGGGCATTACGCGCAGATTCAACCTCAATTTGCTACACCGTATCAATAAAGAGCTTGGAGGTAATATTGATGTCGATAGTTTCCAACACTATCCTATTTACAATCCAGCAACCGGAGAATGTAAAAGCTACTTGATTAATACAGAATACCAGGAGTTTTCTATTGATGCAACAGGAAAGACTTATAAACTGGAGGCCTGGGAACCTATTTTCACGGAAGTTTCCAAAAAATACCTGGACAGTGAAATCACTACTTTGGCTGAAAAAAGTGGTTTCAGGCGAATTAATGATTTCTACGACAAAGATCGGTATTTTGTGGATACGCTTTGGGAGGTAGTTTGATTTGACATGGAATTATAATCTTCAAATAAGATTTCCAAATATCACATCAAATCGTATACTTTTGCGATCCCATCTATTTGCGCACGTGGTGAAACTGGTAGACACGCCATCTTGAGGGGGTGGTGGGAGCAATCCCGTGGAAGTTCGAATCTTCTCGTGCGCACATTTTTCTTTTCAAGAAAAACGTGCGAGAAATAACTATTGATGGGCGTGAGCAATCCCGTGGAAGGCGGTTCGCCGCTGCGATCGAATCTTCTCGTGCGCACATTTCCTTTACAATCTTGCTCTTCTGAAAACCTACACCCATGATCATTGATGTACCCCTTCTTAAAAAATTATGTGAGACACCCGGAGCTCCCGGATTCGAAAATCAAATCAGAGAAGTAGTTTCTGAGGAAGTCAGTAGCTACGTAGATGAGCTGAGAACGGATAATATGGGAAACTTGCTGGCCATCAAGCGAGCAAATGGTGAGGATGCAAAAAGTGTGATGCTAGCCGCTCATTTGGATGAAATTGGATTCATGGTCACACATATCGACGATCAGGGCTTTATTCGATTTCATACTTTGGGAGGGTTTGATCCTAAAACACTCACTGCACAGCGCGTGATTATACACGGAAAAGAAGATGTAATCGGTGTTTTAGGCACTAAGCCCATTCATGTGATGAGCCCTGAAGAGCGGAATAAGGTCGTAAAGACTCAGGACTTTTTTATTGATTGTGGGATGCCCAAGGAGGAAATTGAAAAGGTAATTTCAATTGGAGACCCTATTACCCGTGAACGCGACCTGATTGAAATGGGAAACTGTGTGAACAGTAAATCGCTGGATAATCGGGTGTCAGTTTATGTATTGATTGAAGTACTCAAGCAATTGAAAGAGACGGATGTGGATGTGTATGCCGTTTTTACCGTACAAGAAGAAGTAGGTATTAGAGGTGCACAAGTGGCTGCACATCAAATCAACCCTGACTTTGGGATAGCTATCGACACAACAATCGCCTATGATCTACCTGGCGCTCAGCCACACGAGAAGGTAACTTCTTTGGGCGGTGGGGCGGCCATTAAGATTATGGACGCCTCCACTATTTGCGATCCAAGAATGGTGAGCTATCTCAAGTCAATTGCTGATCAGAATGATATTGCCTGGCAGCCAGAAGTGCTCACTGCGGGAGGTACAGATACTGCGGGAGTGCAAAGAACTGGAAAAAATGGCTCAATAGCTGGTGCCGTTTCCATTCCGACGCGTCACTTACATCAAGTGATCGAAATGGCAGATAAAAATGATATTGCCGCTTGTGTGAATTTGATCGTTAAGGCGCTACCTGCTTTGGGAACAAATCCCTGGTAGTACAAAGAACATCAGTGCGCCTGAAAATATGCGCTCATAAAAAAGGCTCCAATTGGAGCCTTTTTCTTTGTACATATTCGAATGTTATTAATGTTCTTCTTCTTCCGAACCATCTTCTTTAGGAGCAGAATGATGACCATGCTTGTAGCTGTGGGTCACTTTCTCTGTCTGCGCCAGGAGCAAAGCAGATACGATGAAAACCATGTGAATGGCAATTTCCATGATCACCGCTTCCGACTCTTGTTTTTGAGCAGCTTCGGACTCTCTATAATCGATGAAGGTCTTTAAGAGTTGAACTCCGGAAATAGAGGCAAGCGATGTGGATAGTTTAATTTTCAATTGCCCCGCATCCAGGTCTTCCAACCAGAGTGGTTTATCCTCATGGTGATCTACGTCAATTTTACTGGTAAAGATGGAATAACCACCAATGGTTACCATGATGACCAGGTTCATTACCATCGATATGTCAACCAGTCCGAGGATTTCCAACATCATGTCATTTTCCTTCAAAGTGGAAAAGTGATGCCATACATGAAAAAGTACTTCAAAAAACTTGAAGAGATAGAGCACAGCGCCTATGATAAGACCGACATAAAGCGGTGCCTGTACCCACCGGCTCCAAAACATGAATCCCTCGAAGAAGTTCTCAAATTGCTTGAGTTTGCTCATTGCAGTGTCTATTTTCTCTGAAATATAAGTTATTCTAACGCGAATGTAAAACTTTCATTGATTCTTAGGCGGAAATCACAACACTTCCTGATAGCCAATCGTGTAGACCCTGACGGTTCATGTTGAATCTAATCATTAGAAACCCGGAAAAAAGTAAGGCAAGTGAAAGGAATTTTAATCCATTCCGAAGTAAACTCCGCCACCAAATCAATCTCTCGCCTTCAACAGGCCTAACTTTTATGGCTAAGAGCCTTTTTCCGAGGCTTCCTTGCCAGGTGGTTGCTTCCAGGATTGTATTATAGAGAATGTATGTGATTGCGAGGGATCCATATAATAAAAGATCACGCTCAATAAGCCCTGAAATACCGTATCCAATGGGTAGAAATAAGACCAAATCAATATTGTGTGCCAATAATCGGGACCAGAAAGGAGCGTAATGTCGACTTTCCATGAGTGCAATTTCTGTAGGATTTAGAGTTTTTCAATGACTTGAAAAGATATCGTTGGAAATATCAAAATACAATCCGTTTTTACTGTACTATTCTTAGGATTAATGTAATTATATGAAGTGTTTGTTGCTGAAATTTTAAGGAATTCAATACTGTTGTCAAGTTGAAAAAGGTAAACGTTTTCCATGACAAGTAATTTTGTGATTTGAGTGAAAATGATCAAAATATTGAATGAAATATAAAAATTTAACTATTTGATTAATTTATTCTCATTGAACTGATCATTTTGTTGCAATCGTCGTGTTTCTGTGTAGAAATTTGCATCAACAAACAATAATTGATCAGACAATTATGAGAAACATGGTAAAACTCATGGCGACACTTTTAATAGTTTTAAGTGCTGCCGCTTCTAACGCCAATGCTTCACGAGATTCGCTTTATGCCGGACCTCAGTGTAAGTTATTCTCCCTAGACGATCGACAATTCCGCATGATCTATGCCGGTGCTGCTCAGCAGGACGTTCAAATACAGATAAAGGATAATCAAAACAGATTGTTGTATAAATCCAGATTGGACGCTAATGGTTTTGCAAGGGATTTTAACCTCGCTTTTCTACCTGATGGTGAATACACATTTGTGGTCGAATCTGGAGAGTTCACTTTCGAAAAGTCCGTTTCTCTTTCAGAAGAAGCCAAGTTATCTGCCCTTCAGCAGCGCTTCCAGGCGTCTCAGCTTGTGCTTTCGTCGGTGGAAGACGGAGCTTATGCACTGATCGGAACGAACAATTCTGGTTCTGTATTGGAGTATTCTCTTAGCGATTCACAAGGTCAAAACCTTTACACTGGATCTTATAACAGCGAAGAAGAGATCAAAGATCTTTTCACCTTCCAGCATGTAAGTGGCAACGTGACCATGAGATTTTACCTGGATGGTAGCCTTGTTGATGAGAAAATCCTCGCTTTGAATTAATTTTTGGTAAATAGATAGATAGTTTGGATCCCGTCAGTATTGGCGGGATTTTTTTGTTTGTAGGTATTGCTAGATTGATTTTTTTGATTCGGAGGTGAGATCTCCGTTTAAGTGTGACTTTTCAAGTTCTACTACCTGGCCATTATTCACCTTAAAACGGATACGGAAGGTAGCTGCTGCTTGCAGATCAAACAGCGTATTACCAATTCTGTTTAATGGGACGTTTTGGTAGGTTTCGTCAGAATATATCAACTGATTGTTTTCTATGTCCACAGCACTATTCTCAAAAGATCCCGTGAATAGACCCAATGGAAACTCCTGGGGTTCCTGCATGGCCTGAGTGGCTTCCATGTGCCATGGAAAGCGTGGCATGATAAGCCTTGACGACTCAGGGTTTAGTTGCATGGCTTGCTGGTAGCTGGTCCAGGATTGCGTGTAATTGCTTTGAAAAGCCAGGGTTTCACCTAATCGGATGTAGGTGTTTGCGGTATTGGGAAAATGTTCAATGTGAAGTCGGGCCAGTCTTTCAGCGGCATCAAGTTCGTTCTGTTCAAAGAATGACCATATGATGTTGTTGAGCAAAGCATCATTTAACTCATCGGATTCGTTGGTAATTAATTGTTGATAAACATTACGTGCATTTAGACTGTCCTCAAAAGCAAAGGCACTTTCCAATATCCTCCGCGTTTGCCAGCCAGGGGTTTCGTAAGTTTCGAAATCCAGCCAATTTAGTGCAGCCAATTCTTCATTCAAGAATAGTTTGGCAAGCGCTTTACTCATAGATAATCCATTTTCACTATTGGTAAGAATTACCCAGCCTCTGTTGCTTTCAGGAAAAACGATGGCAAAACTTTTCATCGATTGTTCATCACTGAATTGCCATAAAGCCTGACCGTCATTTCCGGATTGAATGCCCATGCCAGGGCCCCAGGTAACCTGACTTGGCTCTGTTTCATCTTCCCATATGCTCACTTGGCCTAATGTTTCGGATAGGGCTGTTCTGGAATCAGTCTGAAAGAAATCGCTGCTGAATGCGCTAAGTAATTTTAAATAATCACCGGCATTGGTAAAGAAAGTAGATGAGTTGGTGAGGCCTGGCCTTCTGTTTCTGCCAATGAGGTCATGTCCAAGAGCTACATTTCCGGCACTTTCATTTCCGAAAAAAGAACTCTGCATGGCAAGTGGTTCGAAAACCCATTGATTGGCAAGTTCCTGAATGGAAGAATTGAATTTTGCCTCCAAAGCTTTTGTGATCCATTCGTATCCCAGGTGAGAGTAACTCCAGGTTTCGCCAGGAACTGTGATGATCTCAATTGATTCATCTACTGCCGCCCAAATCGGAAGTCCACTCGTATGAGAAAGGAGATTTTTATAAGTGATTAGGTGATTATAAGGGCCATTTTCCAGGCGAGGATCCTGAAAGTCTTCCGAAATAGCCTGATTGAGATCCAGTTGATTTTCCTCTGCCAGTCGAAAACAAATGGCGGTTATGACACTATACCCCAAATCATTGGCTCGAAACAACGTCGTTTCATTTACTTCAGAATGCGTGGATTTATTGGCAATTCCCCCGGCATAAAGACTTTCCTCATTTCCATTGAAATAGCCTATTTGCAAACCCGGAACCCGGGCTACTGTCATCAATTCTTCAATTGAGCTTACTTGTTCTGCTGTTAAGGTTGTTCGGACCTTCTCAGGTTGGCAACTTATGAGGGTGACAGCCATAAACGCCACCAGCAAGCACTTTATATTTGAGTGTTTCATTTTATTCCTAAAGCTTTGGTCTTGTAATGATACAGATTTATCATAATCCCAGATGTGGAAAAAGTCGTTCCGCGCTTAAAATCTTAGAAGAAAAAGGACTGTCCTTCGATACGAAATTATACTTAAAAGAATCCCCCACTTTTGATGAGTTGAAAGAGGTGATTTCGAAATTGTCTATCAAGCCAGAGGCATTGATTCGAAAAGGAGAAACCCTGTTTAAGGAACAGTATAAAGGGAAGATGCTTTCTGATGATGAATGGATCACTGCAATGGTGCAAAATCCTATTTTGATTGAGCGGCCTATTGTGATCAATGGCGACCAGGCAGTAGTTGGTAGACCTCCTGAGAAGGTTTTGGATATCCTTTGATAGATGGAAAAGATAAAATGGGGCATACTTGGCCCAGGGAACATCGCGGCGGATTTTGTGTCCGATTTCCAGTTTGTATCTAATGGACAGGTTCATGCGGTTGCATCCCGTTCTTCCGCCAAAGCGCAAGCATTCGCCGAAAGGTTTCAAATCCCACATGTCTGTGATTCTTACGAAGCATTGGTCAGCCATCCTGAAATAGACGCGATCTATGTAGCTACTCCCCACAACTTCCATTTTGAACAATCTTCACTGGCAATGAATCAAGGGAAAGCCGTGCTTTGTGAAAAGCCTGTGACCACCCAATTGGCTGATTTTCTGGCTTTGCAACAATTGGCAAGGGAAAAGAATGTGTTGCTAATGGAAGGCATGTGGACTTATTTTCTTCCGGCGATCCAAAAAGCCAAACAATGGGTGAATGAAGGAAGAATAGGAGAGATAAAGCACGTAAAGTCTGATTTCGGTTTTTATGCTCCTTTCGATCCTAAGAGTCGGTTGTTTGATCCGAATTTGGCTGGTGGGGCTTTACTCGATATCGGGATATACCCCATTGCCCTGGCAGACTATTTCCTCGAGAATTTACCGAACGATATCAAGGTTCGAGTAAGAAAAGCCCAATCAGGCGTGGACAGTGACTTGATGATGTCTTTTGAGTATTCTGGTGTACTGGCCACATTACATGCTTCTCTGGAATGTCGACTGCCTAATCTCACATATATCATCGGTGATAAGGGGTATATCGAAATTCCAAATGGATGGCAAGCCCGAGCGTGTTCTCTGTACGTAGAAAGTGAACAAGTCGATCACTTTGACGATGGTCGATCAAACTTTGGTTTCAATTATGAGATTGAGGCATTCAATTTTGACTTACAAAAAGGGCGTAAAGAGTCTCAAATTGTGACTCATGCCGTAAGTAAACGACTGCAAGATTTAATGGGCCGTGTCGCTTCCTACTTTTGAATCCACAGCCGAGTAAGGGAAAGAATGACATATCACAAGCGATCCATCCGGAAAACGGGAAATAAGATACAGGCATCTTTTTTATCTTTATAAAGAAGTGAAACCGACTTAGGTCTAAATACGATCGCTATGTCATTCGAGAATTTTCTAGTAAGTGCTGAATGGCTTCATCAGCACCTTGAGGACCAAAGTTTGAAGATAGTAGACTGTCAATGGGATGAAAACGCCTACTTGAGAGCTCACATACCAGGAGCTGTTATGCGTCCTGGCCATCCTTATATAAAATCCGAAAAGAACGGAGAAGTATCTAAGTTCCTGCTAAATCCGGATGAGTTTCGGAAGATGATGCAAAGACTGGGAATCCAGAAAAATACCTCAGTCATCTGTTATGATGAATGGAGTAACCATTTTGCTACCCGGTTTTGGTGGGTGGCCCAATACTATGGGTTCACTCGTGTGAAACTTCTTAACGGAGGATGGCAAGCCTGGTTGGAAAAAGAATATCCTGTTTCCTGTAAAGTAGAAACGGGCCCGGCTTCTCACGCAACCCCTGAATTGCAAGAAAATCCATCAGTGAATATTCTAAGGGAAGAAGTCATGGCGGCTTTGAGAAACCCTAAATGGCAGATATTGGATGTCCGTTCCGATGATGAATTTGAGGGTAAAAACCTGGCAGGAAATCAAAGAGGTGGTCATCTTGAAGGCGCTATTCATTTAGAGTGGGACCAACTGTTGATGCCAGCGAATGACAAGGGTGCGAGGTATTTTCTAAGCCCGGAAAGTATGGAGGGTAAAATAGCTGGCTCAGGAATAAAAAAGGACAAGAAGATCATTGTTCATTGTCAATCCGGAGTGCGAGCGAGCTTCACGGTGTTCTGTTTGAATATGCTAGGATTTCAGAAAGTGAGGCTCTATGATGGCTCAATGGCAGAATGGGCTAATGCCGATCAAACACCCCTGGAAACTGCAAGTTGAAGACTAAAATGAATAAATGAGAGGAGTAACAATGAAGACGGGAATCCCATTTTGGGATCCCCGTCTCTTATTCTTATATCTCACTTACTCTCCGCCTTCTACAAAAGGGGCACCAGACGCTTTTAACTTTTCATCCAGCTCATTCATTTTTTGCTGAGCTTGTTGTATGCTTTCCGAAATATTATTTAAATCGTCATTAACCAAATCCAAAGAGCGTTTGTGGGTGGCAGTAGGTCCATAAGTAGACCGACTGATGCCGCGATCAACTGCAAATAAACGATCACCAATGGTAGGTTTGGTCTTTTCTCCGATTTCTCGTTTGGTAGCTAAACCATACATATCTGCGTCAATCTGAAGGATTTGCTGCTTCAAGGCATATAATTCTTCATCCAGCGGACCAGGAGCCGCGGAGGCATTATCGAGGGCTTTTTGCATGGCATCTACTCGCTTCATCATGTTTGATAACTTGAGGTCGGTCGTCGAGACCTTTCTTACCGTTTCGTCATAGGCCCTCCAGAAGGTTGCTGTAACTTCAGGAGAAGAACCAGGGAGTGCTCCTTCCCTTAATCGTTCTACTTCAAACTGAATTGGCTCTGATAATGCGGTGATTGCTCCTCCAATTTGCTTGTACAATTGCGCCGTATACGTTCCTGGAGCAGCCATCATTCCTTGAGGCTGGAAGCTTTCGCCGCGGGACATCCTAAGCGCATGAGGTGCAGGATACCTCAAATCCCAGGTTACTCGATGCATGCCTTTCTTTGCTGTACCTTCTACTCGTCGGATGACGTTTCCACTTTGATCAGCTACAGCGATCCATACTTTTGGGGCAGCTTCTCTTTTCTCATTTTCTACGACCTCCCACCCGGGGAAAGACGCTGTTTTTCCTTTCTCAGCGGCTTGTCTATCTTCAGTCAATGTTGAATAGCCGTCCTTCAAGTAATACGTGAAAGTTGCTCCAAACTCAGGGTTAGGTGCGACGAAGTGTTGCGCACCCTGTGAACCTTTTTCATTGTCGAAACTCAAATGAGACCTGGGGATGTACCACAAGGCTTTTCGGGTATTGAACAAGGCGGCTTCTTCATTCAACCGGGCAGAGGAGACTTCTCTTAAGAAGCTGTAATCATCGAAGATGAAAAAGCCCCGACCAAATGACGCCCCGACCAAATCACTTTCTCTTTTCTGTATGGCCAGGTCCCGGAAGGAGATCACCGGAACTCCGCCTTCCAGTTTTGTCCAGGATTTGGCGGCATCTACTGTGAAATAAATGCCAAATTCTGTTCCGAGGAACAGCAATTCCGGCTTTTCATGATCCTGAACGATTCGCCAAACCAACGTTCTGTCTGGGATGTTTCCACGAATGGAGGTCCAGGTTGCGCCACGATCTGTGCTCTTCGCCAGATAAGGCTGAAAGTCTCCGTATTTGTGATTATCCAAAAGCACATAAACTGTATTTGCGTCGTGTAGATCAGCTTTAATGTCATTGACGAAAGCAGTAGCGGGCACTCCCGGTAGGGCGCTTACGTTAATTTTTCTCCAACTATCACCACCATTTTCAGTCACTTGTATTAATCCATCATCTGTGCCAATGTAGATCAGACCTTCCTGTTGTGGAGATTCTGAAACGGAAGTAATCGTATTATAATTAGACATGGCCAGTACATCCCAGGGAGAATCCCAGCTTTGCGTGCTTCCCATAATGGGTAACTCCAGACGGTTCTGATTTTTGGTCAGGTCTCCGGAAATAGCGGTCCATTCATCACCACGGTTATCTGACCTCCACACACGTTGCGACGCAAAATAGATCCTCGAGGATTGATGTGGACTCACCAAAATAGGGGCATCCCAATTGAACCTTTCATAAGGCTCATCAGGTCCAGGTTGAGGCTGAATGTCTACGACCTCACCAGTTGTCATGTCGATCCGGGACAGGTTCCCTTCTTGTCGTTCGGCATATAAAATGTCTGGATTGCCTGGTTCCGTGGCCGGCTGATGACCATCCCAATTGAGGACCACTTTCCAATCTGAATTTTGGATACCATGAACATTGTCTGTTCTGGACGGTCCACCTTCGGTGCTGTTATCCTGTGTTCCACCATAAACATTATAGAAAGGCGATGCATCATCGACAGCTACTTTATAAAACTGCGTGATTGGAAGGTTTTCCATATATCGCCAGTTTTTCGCATCATCAAAACTTTCATAAACACCACCATCAGAGCCGATCATGATATAATCCGGGTCGCTCATCTTGAAGGCCAGGGCATGGTCGTCACCATGTCTGTGCTCACGGTTGAAAGGCTTAAAAGTTTTTCCGCCATCCAATGATATTTCTGAGGTGTTGCTCATCATATACAAACGGTCGAAATGATGAGGGGAGGCAAACAGTTCCTGATAATAGTGTGGACCCGTTCCGCCACCGACGGCCTCAGCTCCTTTGATCCAGGTTTCACCTCGATTTGCAGAGCGATAAACGGCTCCCTTTCTGCGGTTCAATTCAATCGCTGCATATACCACGTCAGGTTGCTGAAAAGAAATGGCCAGACCAATTTTTCCCATGGTCCCTTTTGGAAGACCATTGCTGAGTTTTTTCCAGGTTTCTCCCCCGTCTTCACTTCGATATAGAGCAGTTTTTGGACCACCCCCCATGTATGCC
The DNA here is from genome assembly GCA_965229785.1 of Cyclobacteriaceae bacterium. Lineage (GTDB taxonomy): Bacteria > Bacteroidota > Bacteroidia > Cytophagales > Cyclobacteriaceae > JAWPMT01. The sequence continues at coordinate 3,456,037 of CBDDJS010000001.1, read as the reverse complement.
GCCACATTTCTGTGATGTTGCCAGGTGGCGGCGTAAATTCTATTGGCATTCCTTGGGTCAACGACCATATCAGCAACCCCTGTCCATTCCTCATCACCCAGGGTTTTCTTCCAGGTTTTACCCCCATCTGTGGATTTGTAAAAACCTCTTTCTCCGCCAGGGCTCCAGAGCGGTCCCTGAGAAGCGACGTAGATCACATCGGAATTGTCGGGGTGTACAATGATCTTGGATAAGTGCTCTGAATTCCTGAGCCCCATATTGGTCCAGGTATTGCCGCCATCCTCGCTTTTATAAATACCATCACCGTATGCAATATGACGACCTCCGACATTTTCACCTGTACCTACCCAAACCACGTGTGGGTTTCTGGGGTCCAGTGCTATACATCCGGTAGCGAATGAGCCCTGGTCATCGAAAATGGGCTTCCAGGTAGTTCCGGCATTTACTGTTTTCCAGACACCTCCGGAAGCAACGGCAACATACCAGATGCTTTCATTTTCGGGGTGAATGGCCAAATCAGCTATTCGCCCCGACATGAAGGCCGGACCGATATTTCTGAGTTTGATGTCTTTGAAGGTCTCTGCCGGGATCGCTTGAGTCGGAGCAGAAGTTGTATTGCTTCGTCTGCGCCGTTGGGCTGAAGCATCCAGTGCAATCAGAGCGACGAAAGAAAAGAGTAAGACTTTTGAGAGAATTCGCATGATTGATTTTATAGATGAATGACCCAAGTTAAATTCAAGATGGAAAGAACAATTACGGAAATACTTGAGCGGTCGAGTCGGTTGATTTGTGACGGATTCTATGTCTAACCCGAAATTGCAAGAAAAGATTTGGAGAATGATGATGGTTTAGAAAGTGAAGATTGAACTTACTGACTTTTTGAGCTATGGATATTTACACCAGACCAAACTCAATTCATTGGATTAACTTGCTTTCGTGAACAGGCTCAAACTTGCCCGATTACTATTATTTTTTGCCAAATTACTGCCCAGGAGATATCCTGTTCGGTCGAAGAAGAGCACTCCTCCTTTTTTCATTCTGAATGCAGGTAGAAGTGGAAGTACCTTGCTCAATCGCATATTGAATGAACACCCAAGTCTGGGCTTACCGACAGAGCAATATTTTTTAGGACCTGCGGTCTTCAAATATCATTTTTACAACTTCATGATCTGGAGAGACCTGATGCAGGTCATTGTTGGAGAATTATGGGATGTAAGGAAACATACCTGGGAACTTGACCTTGAATCAGTCCTTCAGTCAATCATAAACCTCAAAGGAGCAGACAGGACCTTAAGGCATGCCGTGGAACTACTTTTTCGTCAAATGACTGAGAAGCCTGTTTGGGGGGATAGTACGCCCCTTAATACGGTCTACTTTAAAGAACTATACCCATTGTTCCCGAAGGCTAAATACATCTTTTTAATACGTGATGGTAGAGATGTGGTGGCTTCTTACAAACGTGGAGGTGCATCATCATTCGGAGAATTAGCGCAGATCGAGGAAAGTACATCGCGATGGCTTTTACATGCCCGGGCATTGCGGTGGTACAAGCGACGTGCTGCCGTATTGGAAGTGAAGTACGAGGCTTTGATGGCCAATCCCAAGCAGCAACTGGATCGGATATGTGCGTTTCTCGAGGTAGATCCTATGCCTAAAAACTGGGAGGAATACACCAGGCATATTCCTCAATCGGAGTTTTTTCAGCCATCACATCATGATGCTGTTCGACAGGCTCCGTTTACAGATTCTATTGGGAAATGGAAAGCTGTTTTGTCAGATGAGGAAATCCGATTTTGTCACGAGCGGATGGGAACTCAATTGAAAAAGTACGGTTACCTTTAGCAGGATGCGGGTCTTTATTATTCCTTCCTGGTTTCCGTCTCCGAATCAACCTGCGGCGGGTATCTTCTTTGCGGAACAGGCGGAATTGTATGCCAGACATTTTCCTGACGATCAACTGGGCCTGGTGAGTTGGGGACAAAACGATACCCGCTTGTTACTGGAAAAGAGTCAGTTTTTGGGCATTCCGGGAAAGCTGTTGAATGCAAAGAAAATACAGGAGTACCGACGTGATGATGCTGACAATTATGTGGAATGGTTTAGCCCGACATTTACCTGGACCCGAAAATTTTTTAAAGGCAACATTGATCGAATCATTGAGGTATGCCATAACGCATTATCTGACTTCACTGATCTGTTTGGTTTGCCCGAGGTTATTCACGCGCATGTAGGTTATCCTGGGGGTTATGTAGCATGGAAGCTCGCTGGGCAATACAACATCCCTTTTGTGATCACCGAACATATGGGACCTTTTCCCTTTCGGGATTTTCAGAAAGGACCAGCACTCGATGCTAAACTTCATGAACCACTGAGGCATTCGCATCAAAACCTGGCAGTCTCTGGTCACCTCAAAAAGGAAATGGAGCAATATGGCCTCTCGTCTCGTGTGTTTCATAATTTCATTGATGATGACTTTTTCGTAGTAAATCATAGACAGCCGAATCCCAACAAAGTAAAGTTGTTGCATGTTGGGAGGTTGGCGCCTGAAAAACGACAAATAGACCTTTTGCACGCTTTGACCTTAATTTCAGCTGAGATTGATTTCGATTTGACCATTGTTGGAGATGGGCCATTGAGGCAAGACCTGACGCAACTGGTTGCTGAGTTGGGGCTTAATGATCGGGTATTGTTTCTAGGGCAATTGAATCGCGTGGAAGTACGGAAAGAGATTCAGGATACAGACCTCATGATTCTGAGTAGTAACTATGAAAACCTGCCCGTATCAATCCTTGAGGCGTTGGCTTGTGGGAAGCCTGTAGTTGCTACGAAGTGTGGAGGCCCCGAGGAAATGATTGATGAAGTAAATGGATTGCTGGCAAACCCTGAGGATCCCAAAGACCTTGCAATGAAAATTGAAGAAGCTATTGCTCATTTGGCAAACTATAACCATGATGCAATAAGGAGAGATTTTGAGAAGCGATTTGGACGTCATCAGGCACTTCCGCAATTAAGGCGTATCTATGAGGAAGTGATCGCAAACTACCACTCCAAATAGATCGAAACTTTTGTGGTAGGGAAGGCACCCAGTCTTTTTTTGAAGTCATAGAGTCCTTGTTGTAATTTCCCATTGACGGAAGAAACTCCAAGATCGAGGTATTTGATGCCTCGTCGTGAGCACTCTTCGTAAATCAATTTTACCAATCCAACCATTGGACTTTCTTTTTTATATCGATAGTCCGTAGCAGGCAAATAATAATACATGTGATCTTTGTCTACCCAACATGTAATGGCGACTGCCACCAGCGAGTCACCTGATCGTGCGGTATATACATCGTACCTGTCATCAATTCGGGCACTCAAAGCCTGCAGTTTTTCGAGTGAGATGTTGATTTCAAGTCCCTGATCTTTTCGACATGCGGCAATGAATGCGTGACATTCAGTGAGGATATCCGTTGAAGGAGGCTCCATTTGGAACTTGATCTTTCCGCTACTAAGCCTGTTTAACTTTCTGCGTTCCATCTGATGCAGGCCTTTTTCGAATGCTCCTGTGGTCATCAGGTGTTGATTCACTTCTTCTGATACGATTTTAAAACCTTCTTTTTGCCATGATCCGGTTGATACGAAATGATCGTAAATTGAAGCGGGCAAGGTCATTTCTATTTTTCTGTACCCTTTCTGGCTTAAAGCATCCTTTATGTAAGCCAGGAACTGTTGCAGAATAGAATGGGGAAGTTTGTCTTTCGTATATAGTGAGCCAAATGGGCTTTTGCTTAAGCTTGTTGCAACGCCATGATCCCCATTAAACACGATGGCTCCCGCTAACTTAGCTCGATTGTAGACTGCAAATGCTATCGGATTCTCATAATTTTGAGCCTCAAGATAAGCCGGATGATAAAAGAGCAGATCCACTGATTTGAACGGATTGAAGTCATCTGCAGTTATTTTTCTGAATTCCAAATTGGCGGGCTTTTTGTGGGTCTAACTTAGTGAATACCAGAATACGGATTAGCTCGTTGTTCTAAAATTGAGAAATTAAATTCTTTTGGGAAGATTTCCGATCATTTGTTTTTGCCTCATTTCATTTACTGTTCAGGCGCAGTTCGAGTTTTTCGGGCATCCTGAACGGATGGAATTGGTAAAGAGGGGAGGAGACTTCATTTATAACCTTGAAGAAGATTCTGCCAACGTCTATATTGAAAAGGTCAGGGAAGCGTTGCCCAATCATCCGGTTTTGCCATTAATGGAAGGGCTGCAGATTCTTTGGCTGCATATTCCCGTGCTTGATTCCGTTTTTGAAGCTTTTATAGAGAAAATGGATGAAGCTGTTCGTCTTTCAGAAAGCCTCCCTGGAGGGATTAAAAAGAATGACGAAGCCTTGTTTTTCGCACTGGCAGCACGTGGATTGATGGCCGAGTATTTTGCGGATGTTGGCCAATATATGCGTGCAGTGAGTGAGGCCAATAAAGCCTATGGTCTTGTTAAAAGAGGTTTTGAAAAGACGGACACGATTAACGAATTTTTATTCACCTCAGGATTATACAATTATTTCCGGGTGAAATACCCTGAACTCAATCCGGTCTATAAGCCCTTTGTGTGGTTGTTCAAAAGTGGAGATAAAAAACTCGGATTAGAACAGTTGGACGAAGCGACCAGAAACACGATCATTTCCCGGATAGAGGCCAATATCTATATTTCTTACATCTACTTGCGGTATGAGGATACACCAGAAAAAGCACAGGAGTATCTCGCTTATCTGGTGGAGCAATATCCGAACAATACCTATCTGATCACGAAATACCTCGAATCACTTAGAGGCGAAGAATTTTTTGCAGATGTACCTTTGGACCTTATTTTGAAACTGCAACATGATGACAGCCCTTATGCTAAAATGGCGGGATTTATTTTTAGAGGACTGTATGTAGAAAAAGTGCTCAAGCATCCTGACGAGGCCGTGCAGTATTACGGAAGAGGTATTGATATTGGTCGAAAACTTCCTAATCACGGAGAATTTTACAAAAGCCTGGGTTATCTGGGTATGGGAAGGATCACTCGAAAAAACAAACCAGGAACTTCCACAGCGTACTTGAAGAAGTCCCTGGAATATGCAGAGACCAAGGACATAAAACGTGAGGCAAGGGCTTTGCTAAGACAAGAGTGAGCAGCTTCTGGACCATAATTGAAAAGACGGACGGCTTTTTTAAAGACAGGGGTAGTAAGTTCCACAGCTTCGCCTTTCCTGTGCAAACGGAAGCTGATGTGAAAGTGGCGTTAGACGGCCTGCGAAAAGAATTTTATGATGCCCGTCACCATTGTTATGCGTTTGTGTTAGGTATGGAGCATCAACAAACCCGGGCGAACGATGATGGCGAACCGGGCCATTCTGCCGGTGATCCCATACTGGGCCAGATTCGCTCTTTTGGTTTGACCAATGTGTTAGTGGTTGTGGTTCGGTACTTTGGAGGTACCAAATTGGGGGTAGGCGGACTGATCCAGGCGTACAGGACAGCTGCGGAAGATGCTTTGCGAAAAGTTGAAAAACGAGAGATATACCCCGTCGTGCGGTTTGAGTTAAGCTATGAATATGATCAGACCACTTCGGCAGAAAGGTTATTGGGACTTTTTGACTTGAATGTGAAAGAGCGCATTTATGAGGCCTCCTGCAAGGTTATCGCTGAAATAAGAGCAGAAAACTATGAGCAACTGCTAGCGGCAAATGAACCCCCCAATCAATTGCCTATCCAAACGTTGGAATAGTCTACTCTATCCTGTGAATGGTCAAGGGCACAGTGATAGGGCCGGGACCCTGATGATCGGGCGCAAACCAGGCTCCTTCATACGCCTTCCAGTTGTCCCAGCTGATTCTCATTCCCTGAATTGGAATGATGCTGGTCCACATTTCCCAGGCCACCGGCCTGCCGTCATCATTGAGATACCATAAATAACTATCACCGGGAGTGACTCCACCTGATGTGTAAGTGATCAGCAGTGCCGGACCTTCCTCAGTTTCAATCAGACTTCTTTGGGTACCGGGATCACGTACTTTATATGGGGCCACTAGCCAAAAAGAGTCATTGGCAAAATAGGACCAGGCTGTTTGAATTGCTTCTTGAGCTGTTGCACCTATTAATGCCACACCATTTTTGGTGGCGGTACCTGAAACATCATTTGGAGAAAGGTCAACTTCAAAATCGTCCCATTTTACGATCACCTGGTTGTCTTTTTTATTCCAGGCAAAATGATGAGTGCCCCTAAAAGTCCATTCAAGGTAAGTGAGTTTTTCGTAAGCTTTTGCATTGATGGCCGTGAGCATTTTATCTGTGAGCGCTTCGGCCTCAGGTCCCGTTTTTCCTTTAGGTAAGGATTTGCTGGAGATTTTGATCGTAGCAAAAAGGAGAACAACGATGCTAACGAGGATTATGGCTGCCCATTTCAGGAATTTCATTTCAGGTAAGGGTTGATCGTATGATATGGCTTCTTCCGAACTTTCGCAAAACTAAACATTACCTTTTGCTTCAGTAGACGGATTTCGTTTGATTGCCGTATCCAAAGAATTAATCAAAGAGGTTCCCTGCAGGTTTCACTACATTTGAATCAATCAATTTTTTCATGCAACAAGACCTTACACAACTTCAATATCCGATTGGTCAATTTGAAGCTCCCGCCACCATCAATGACGCACCCATTGACAATTGGATTCAAACCATTGTTACTTTTCCCGAAGACCTTAGAGCGCTGGTTAGTGACCTGGATGATGAGCAATTGGATACCCCATATCGTCCAGGTGGATGGACTGTCAGGCAGGTGGTGCATCACGTTGGGGATAGTCACTTGAATAGCTACATTCGTTTCAAATGGGCACTTACGGAAGATAAACCTTTGATCAAAGCCTATTTTGAGGATCGTTGGGCAGAATTGCCGGATTCAAAAGGTGATATTGGGCCGGCCCTGGTTTTCGTAAAGGCGCTGCATGAAAAATGGGTGATCCTTCTTAAACAAATCAAACTGGAAGAACTGCATCGATCTTTCATTCATCCTGAAACTCGAAAGGAAGTACCCCTTTGGTTGAATATTGGATTGTATGACTGGCATTGCCGACATCACCTGGGACACATTTCAGGTCTTTTAAAGGAAAGAGGGTGGAAACTTCAATGATTTCCGCAAAATTTAAAATTTAATAAGTTGCTACAGTAAATAGAAATATGAGATCACACGAAATAGATTACGAAATACATGGTGATGACATGCAGATGGTGGAGGTGGAATTGGACCCACAAGAAACAGTCATCGCTGAAGCAGGAGCCATGAACTGGATGGAAGATGGTATTGCCTTTGAAGCAAAAATGGGAGATGGTTCTGAACCGAATAAAGGTTTTTTTGGCAAGGTGCTGGATGTGGGGAAACGAGCTCTTACGGGCGAATCGATTTTCATGACCCATTTTACCAATGAAGGACACACCAGGGCAAAGGCAGCTTTTGCCGCTCCGTACCCAGGAAAGATTATTGCTGTAGACCTTTCGGAAATCGGAGGAGAGATCACTTGCCAAAAAGATGCTTTTCTCTGTGCAGCTTTAGGAACCAAGGTAGATATTGCCTTTTCCCGGAAGTTGGGTGCTGGTTTCTTCGGGGGAGAAGGGTTCATACTTCAACGACTAAGTGGCGATGGTATGACCTTTATTCATGCCGGTGGTACTGTTGTGAAGAAGGAGTTGAATAATGATGTGCTCAAAATCGATACAGGCTGTATTGTCGCTTTTTCTTCCGGAATAGATTATGATATTCAACGTGCTGGCAACTTGAAGTCCATGTTCTTTGGAGGGGAAGGGTTGTTTTTGGCGACTTTGCGTGGAACTGGAACAGTATACTTGCAAAGTTTGCCCTTTTCAAGATTGGCTGATCGCATTTTACAGCATGCCCCCTCTGCAGGGGGATCATCTCAGGGAGAAGGCTCCATCCTGGGAGGTATTGGTCGAATGATCGATGGAGATTGATTACCGATTCAATTGAAGATTTACCGGTTCTTTTGAAATAATCCTCGTTCAGTTCGTTTCATTTCAGTGTGAATGTTTTGCGTATTTCCTTTGTAATGTGTCTAAGATTCAACCCTTTGACATAGTAAGGACTGAATAAGGAATTTTTGAGATTGGGTCCAACCAGATTATAGCATTTGTAAGAATCCCTGTGCAGTGACTGGGATTTTTTCTTTTAATAGTATTTGACAATAGATTGACCGGAAAATGCGATTAACGCAACATGAAGTTTTAACTTCATCTTAATATTATTTATTTTGCTTTTGCCTAAGAGTGAGTTATGGGATTTTGGCGGAAATTAGTTTTCTTTTTAATACTTATTTCGGGACCGGTATTGGTATATGGTCAGGACACCTATCTCAATATCAAGGATCGCGGTAATAAGGTGTTTTCTGTCGTTTTTAAAGCAGATTACCAGTGGGATGTATCCATCCGACTGACAGATGACAATGGCCGAACACTGGCTACGGAAAAGGTTTTTTCCGATGCTTTCGAAAAGCCATTTAATTTTTCCAATCTTCCGGATGGGGTTTACAAATTCCAGGTGAAATTCAGCGATACCAAATTTGATTATGAAGTATATCTGGGAGAAAAGACTGCTACCTATCTAACAGAGCAAAAGGTAAAGAAGGAAAAACAACGTGAAAAAAGGGTCAAAGACAAACAGAAAAATCCAGCCGCTAAAGATCGCGTATTGATTTCCACCGCGGGTGAGGATGTAACCATTCAACTCGTAGACAAGCAAATAGAAGCGATCAGCGTTTTTTTCTACGTCAACAATACGGATGAATTTGAGTATTACTATTGGGAACCGAAGGATAGAAACAGTTTCTCTTATGATATGTCAAAATTTGGGGCTGTTCCTGTTAGGGTAGAAGTAGTTGAGGACGGAAAGATTCTCGCTGAAAAAGAAATTGCTCTCAATTAGGATAATGTACTCGGGGTGGATCAATAATCACCAGACTTCAAATACATAAAATCTACTTCCCATACCTTCAGCGTATCCGGTGAAAATACTTTCAGGTTTCGTTTGATCCGAGCTTTAATAAAATCTTTTCCATCAATAGAGATATCACTATAAAGTGTACTATCATTTTCTATTTCAGGGGTTTTGATCAAAAACTGTTCAAATGATGTTTTCCTGACCTGACTGATAATTTTATCCACCTTTCGGAGGGTAGTTTTATGATTATTCAGGTTCATGATGGTTCTCACTTGTTCTTTCGAAAAAGCGCGTAGCGTTGCTGAGTAAGCTTCATTAGAGGCGTTGCTGGAGTGATCAATTAGCTCAAGGAGCTGTTGAGAGATGTGTTTTTTTAGGGTGAGAATGAGTTCTTCCGTGAGTACTTCGTAGCTGACCAGCTGATCAGTATATCTCACAGGAGGCTGTTCCTGGTCGTTTTTCCAGACCGTAGAAGCACAACCGCTCAGGCTAATCAAGATGCAGAGCAACCTCCAATTCATGATGCTTTGATCTTAAAACGTAAAACGGCGATTTTGTTGTTTTCATAGTTAACATCCATGATCTCCAGATTTTTCAATGACCTTGTTGGAGAAGTTAGCTTATCGATGAATTCGTCTCTGTTGAGAATGGCCACGGCCAGGGTTTCATCGGCATTGTAGTGATAGATCCTGGCGTTTTCTTTAAACACACCCCTTAAATAAGACCTGCAATGTTCCCACTCTCTTTGATCCGTTTGAGAAAACAAACGGATTGCGCGGGCATAATCATCTGTTCGCAAGGCGATGTTTTCCTGATGATTAGGTTCGTCAACCTTTCTCGTGATCGTTTCTTCAAGATAATAAGGTGAGGTGACCTGAAGGGTAACTACGGGATCATCGGATCGGAAGCAGACACAACCTTCAGAATTGACTTTTGCCTGTAATGGAGATTCGTCTGTTTTATGCCAGGATACGGTGAGTTCTTTAGCAGGGATGGGTTGCTGACTGTAGAGATCATGAAAACAGAATTGAACGGTGTTAGGCTTCATGCTGAGCGCAATTCCAGTAATAACGAAAATAAATAGACAGGCTATCGCTGCTAGTAAACCTCGTCTTTTTGCCGATGTACTGGGTTGATTTTTTCGTTTAAACCCTGCCCAACTCGGTTCGTCCACAAATCGCGATAGTAAATCGAGCATATCAATTCGGGGTAAACTTCGATGCTCCCCCTTGATGTGCGTGTAGAACCACTTTTCACTGATACGACCTTGTACTTTGGCTAAAAGCGCTTCCTGAAATAATTCGATCTCACGTTTCTTCCAGGCGGATGTGTTTTCGGGTACGTCCGGATGACTATTCCTAAGCTGTTCGGAAATAGCTGCCTTCAATCTGGAGAATAGTTGTTTGTCAATTGGAGTCACTTGGTACAGTTAGATTGAAATTACATCGGAATAACGTTTGTAAAACGATTTACAGTTTGTTTACAACGAATTTTTAAGAAAAAAGATCAGGGTATTGCGTTTTAGTTATAAATCAAAAGAGTAGTGACCATGAAGAATCCCCTCGAATTAACCGGGAGCGTAACAGGCTTTCCAGGACCACCTGGACTTTCGCACCGGACAGGCGCTTTTGTGTCCGGATCAACTTGCTGTGGTTTAAATGATTGTACATCATGCCACATAGATATAGCCTTTAAGAAGGCCTGATTGCTCCCAAAACAACTTGAATCCCACGGGTCTTATGGTTCGTGGGTTTTCGCATTTCTATCGACTAATTATCAAGCACATGGCAGTTCTTTATTCAGGTTACCAGAGTTTCGATTAATTTTATGCCATTAAATCACTTTCATGGAATACAACACGGGGAGGGAAGCACTTACCCTCAAAGAATACGGTCGCAACATCCATAAACTCGTTGAATTCGTCAAGACCGTAGAAGACAAGGAGAAAAGAAATAAATACGCGGCCACCCTGGTCGAATTGATGAAGCAGATCAATCCTAATGTCAAAGATTCGAATGACTATCATCAGAAAGTATGGGATGATCTTTTCATCATTTCTGATTTTAACTTAGATGCGGAGGGGCCATTCCCAATTCCTAACGCCGAGATCCTTGAACGCAAACCCAATCGGGTACCTTATAAATCCAACGAAATCCGATTCAGACATTATGGTCGCAATGTAGAAATTATGATTTCTCAAGCAATCGAAATGGAGTCTGAAGAAGAAAGGCAGGGTGCTATCGTAGCGGTAGGTCGATTGATGAAATCTTTCTGCCTGACATGGAATAAGGATTCTATCGAAGATCGGGTGATTCTGGAACACATTAAGAAACTTTCTGGCGGAAAGCTGGAAATGGATCTGGCTTTTATTGAGGAGCATAAATTGTTCGATTCCAAAAAAAGTGAGAAGTCTGGTGGAAACGGACGACCAGATAACAGCAATAATCATCATCACCAAAAACGCAAGATGGGTGGTGGCAAACGCAAAAGAAAGCGTAACTAATTTCTGAGAAATCCAATGGCGTCTTTTCGAGTCGAGGGAGGAAATAGATTAAATGGATCTATTACCCCTCAGGGTGCAAAAAATGAAGCCCTTCAAATCGTTTCGGCCGTTCTACTCACGGCTGAGGAGATGGATATACATAAAGTGCCCAATATTCGGGACGTTGTTAAACTGATTGAGTTACTCAGCGATCTTGGGGTCGAGGTGACCAAACTTGGGCCAGAATCCTATCGATTCAAGGCTGCTCATGTCAATCTGGATTATCTAGATACAGAAGCCTACAAAGATCAGGCGGCTTCTTTGCGTGGATCCATGATGCTTTTAGGTCCGTTGCTCTCCAGATTTGGCGTCGGGAAAATGCCCAAGCCCGGAGGCGATAAAATAGGAAGGAGGAGAGTAGATACTCACTTCATCGGTTTTCAAAAGCTCGGGGCGGAATTCAATTATGACAATACTTCTTCCTTTTACACGGTAGATGGAAAGCACCTAAAGGGGGCTTACATGCACCTGGATGAAGCTTCAGTAACGGGTACGGCCAATATCGTGATGGCGGCTACCCTTGCTGAGGGGGAAACTACCATTTACAATGCCGCCTGTGAGCCCTACCTCCAGCAATTATGTAAAATGTTGGTTCGAATGGGCGCTCAGATTGAAGGTATTGGTTCCAATTTATTGAAGATTACTGGAGTCGATGAATTGAAGGGAACCTCCCACACCATGCTACCGGATATGATTGAGATTGGCAGTTTTATAGGCATGGCCGCCATGACAAAGTCCGAACTTACCATCAAAGATGCCCGCGTAGACCAATTAGGACTGATCCCTGATACCTTCAGGAGATTAGGTATACAAATTGATGTACAAGGCGATGACCTCCACATTCCGGCACAAGAGCATTATGCCATCGATACGTTTATTGATGGCTCTATCCTCACCATCGCGGATGCGATATGGCCAGGCTTTACCCCTGATTTACTCAGTGTAGTGCTGGTCACCGCTACCCAGGCAAAAGGTACGTGTCTGGTGCATCAGAAGATGTTTGAAAGCCGGCTGTTCTTCGTAGATAAATTGATTGACATGGGAGCCCAGATCATATTGTGTGATCCCCATCGTGCGACCGTAATTGGCCTGGACAGGGCATTTCCGCTGAGGGGTATTCAAATGACATCTCCGGATATAAGAGCGGGTGTTTCATTGTTGATCGCTGCTATGTCCGCGGAAGGTACGAGCATTATCCACAATGTAGAGCAAATTGATCGTGGATACCAGCACATCGATACTCGTCTTAATGCATTAGGAGCAAAAATCGAACGATTTTAACCGGTAGCGGAACCGTTTTAACGTTACTTCGTTTTCAATACCATGCGTCTCAGATTGATCATCATTATAACAGTAGTGGTATTATCGGTGGCGGCATACCTAACCTTTAATGGGCGAAGTGTTGCCTCTCCACAAGCGACTGTTCCAGTCAATGGCATTAGTTTGGTTTCTCCGCCGCAAAAAGTTTCTCCCTCTATGTTTGGTGGTGTCGAGAAGACCAATGCCAACTGGGTAGCTTTGATCCCTTTCGGATTTTCCAGAGAAGGGCAACCAGAAGTTTATTTCGATCATGAACGTCAATGGTGGGGTGAAAGATCTGATGGAACCTGTGAGTTGATCAAGTGTTCTCGCGACTATAACCTCAAGGTACTTTTAAAGCCGCATATTTGGGTACGTGGACAGGGGTGGCCCGGAGAATTCGATCTTAACTCAGAGGAAGATTGGAAGGTATGGGAGCAGGGTTATCGTGAATATATTCTCAATTATGCTCATATCGCTGATTCCATGGAAGTAGATATGTTTTGTGTCGGGACTGAGTTTCGGATCGCTGGTGTGAAACGAGAAGCTTTTTGGCGAAGCCTGATCAAGGAAGTGAAACAGATATATAAAGGGCCTCTCACTTATGCTTCCAATTGGGATAACTATGATAAGATCAAATTCTGGGATGAACTAGACTACATTGGTATTGATGCCTATTTTCCTGTTACCGAGGAAGCCGCGCCAAGTATCCCGGATCTGGAATCAGGATGGAATCCTATCAGGAATCAATTGGAGCGTTTTAGTAAACAGAAAAATCGACCTATCCTTTTTACAGAATATGGGTACCAGAGTTTGACTGGGACAGCTGGAAAACATTGGGAAATTGATAAAGGAAGCGATGCCATTAACATGCAGGCACAAGCTGATGCGTATCAGGCGCTGTACAATGTTTTTTGGGATGAACCCTGGTTTGCCGGAGGCTTCTTGTGGAAATGGCACTTGAGAAAAAACTATGGGGGACCTGCCAACGGCGCATTTACCCCTCAGGGCAAAACGGCTGAAGGAGTGATCAGATCCCACTTCGGCAGCTATCTTAATCGATAAACCTTCGGTACTGATTCGCCGGGCAGATACCGATCGGACCTTCATAAATTCCCGCATTTCCGCCCATGTCCTCCACTTGTATGGCGATCACATTTTTTCCATTGCGGTTAAGGTACTTTTCGAGCAGTCCGTAGATCCGGTATTCGCGGTAGGAATTGGAGGAACCGAACCTTCTACCGTCATTGGTCCATCCGATGAGGTGGCCATTGAGGTATGCTTTATCAAAGTCATCGATTCTGCCGAGTACAATTACCAGGTCCTCCACATCTTTCAATTCCTGACTAAGGGTAAATTCTTTGCGATACCAGGCAAAGCCTCTTCTGGGGTTAAGCTTGTACTTCAGACTTCTCCAGTAGCTGGGAACCATAATGTCAGTCCATCTTTCATCGTCTACATCTACTTCTTTCCATTCTTCACGGTCTCCTTCACGGATTTTCCAGATACCATTCAAATTCATGCTGTTGACCCGTGAGTACTCCTCGTGGTATATTCCTACATTGCCACGGATGATCCCGCCTTCGAGTACCGTATCGTAAACCCTTACGGCAATGGTATTAATGCCATTTTCGTTAATTATGTCAGAAGGGATCGGGTACTTGCGGAAAGCATTGTAGGCTGTATAGAAATCAGGAGGGAAACCGCCGCTGAATCCTATCAATTTTCCATTGATGTATACTTCATCTACATCATCAATGTATCCCAATTCGATCGAAAGTGTTCCCAGATTGATATCTCCTTCCAATTCAAAATCGACCCGGTACCAGGCGTATCCGTCATACCCATTGAATCCTTCATCTTCCCAGGTACTTGGGACATAGATGCGTTCCCAATTGGAATCATCGAAATCAGGATCAGCCCAGTCCATGTTGTCCCCTATAGAAAACTTCCATACCCCCCTCAGGTTCACGATTCGTTCTTCATTGAATCCTCCGCCATAAAGGCTGAAGCTTAAGAAGATGCCGTAGACCGTTAATATTTTCTGAACCGTTTTCATTTCTGCTGCAATATAGTTTTACATCGAATTCTGCTCAATATTACGCAGTGCAAAAAGCCTGGGGGTCATCCGCCAGTCAATGAATGTAAAAAGATGTAACGACCCTCAAATTTGTGTGTTATGGCCCAAAATGATTGTTTTTTGTAAGGAAGACCATTGGAATTTTTTTATGCTCAATAGGTTGCGGAGGAGACTTATTAAAGGTATTCGTATGGTTGTGCCGTGCCGCCCTTTACTTGCCGTCGGTTTTCCGGAGAGGTTGTGTTTCCTTTTGACGCGGAATCGAACTCAGGTTATGGCGCTGGGGGATATTTTAAGTGGTTGGGATACAGAAGGGTAGAAACAAAAACTCCCGACTGGGTCGGGAGGCTTTGTAATAGTATGAAGAAGTTATTAATGCAAAGTACCAATTATCTTATTTATTACAAACCTTTAGTTATGTTATCAAATTAATAATGATTCAATTGGTTTGTTAATTAATTGGTAGTTATTTCTCTGAAACCTGAATTTCATGTAGGTAAGTTACCTGACTATCTCTTACTTCTATGCTGTAAGTGCCAGGTTTTTGTTTCTTGAAGTTCAGAGGAAGTGCAAAACCATCTTTGTTGTTGATTTTACCTCTCCACACTTCACGACCTTTGTTATTGATGACACGGACTTTGACTTTGTCTTCTGTTCCTTCGTAGAACAATCGATGTACTTGAGGCTTCCATTTAACGACCGTTACTTTTGCGCTTTCTCCTGACTTTTTCTTTTCTCCCGTGTTGGCAAAAGCGGTTCCGACCATAAGTATTAGCGCGAATAAGAGTGTGATTGAGCTTTTCATGACTTTTTTATTTTGAGTGAATTTTGAGTTTTTAACCTTATGGTAGTCTCTAACGCGGGTTTGGCTGGAGGTTTGTCATTGCCCGGTAAACCTGTGTCATGAAATGTCACCAATAGGTCATAAAAATGTTTTTTCTCCACTTTTTGAGAACTTGATCCTTTTGTCATGAGCAAAAAGGTCTCGGAATGACCATTTGAGCCTTTAGTTGGACGGACTTGCTTTGTGTCCAACCAAAACGTGTAATTTTCCGTAACCGAAAACGGAACTTAACCAAATTCATATTTTATTGAAATGAGAAAATCACTACTATCAGCGCTTTTATTAACAGGCATCATGTTTATCGCCGAAGCGCAGATCAACACCCCAATTCCCAGTCCTGCCGGTTCAGTTAGCAGCACTGTTGGGTTGACTGATATCAAAATCGATTATTTCCGGCCTGGTGTCAAAGGCAGAAAGATCTTTGGGACAGGAGATCAATACCTTGAGCAATACGGTGTAGTATGGCGTACGGGTGCTAACAGCGGTTCTGTTGTTTCTTTCAGCACGGATTTGAAAATCGGAGGACAAGAAGTAAAGGCTGGTGAATACCAAATTGTATCTCTTCCAGGAAAAGATGAGTGGGAAGTAATGTTCATCACTGAAATGATCGGTGGTAACATGACGAATTACAAAGAGGATATTGTAGCGGCGAAAGTTAAGGTGAAGCCAATGGCCACTGCCTCTAATGTAGAAAGACTGACTTTCCAGATCGCAAACATCAGTGAAGACAATACTTCTGCAGACATCCAGTTCTCATGGGCGAATGTCACGTGGAATGTACCCGTATCTGTGGATTTCGATGAGGCAGTAATGAAAGAGATTGCTGAGAAGACTCAGGTCAACCCTGGAAACTATATTCAGGCGGCAAACTATTATTTTGCAGCTGATAAAGACCTGAATCAGGCATTAGAGTGGGTGAACGCGTACCTGGCTGTTGGAAACAACAATGCTCAATTTTGGAATGTACACCTGAAAGCCAGAATCCTTGCTAAGCTTGGGAAGAACAAAGAAGCGATTGCCACTGCTGAAGATTCTATGGCGAAGGCGAAAGCCAGAGGCGAAGGAAATGATTTCGGCTATGTCAAAAGAAACGAAGATCTGATCAAAGAGATCAAAGGAAAATAAGCGATAGAAAAACGCTTGAAAAAAGAAAGCCAACCCATTCGGGTTGGCTTTTTTGATATAATCAAATTTGAATCGTTAAACTAATTCTGCTTCTTCCTGACGCATCGCCCAGATCGCTTTGGAATGGTCAATGATCTTTTTCAATTCATCAGGAGTAACTGCCTGCTTAGGATCATCTCCGATACCTCTGGCAGGATCTATATGTGTTTCAATGATCAAGCCATCGGCTCCGTAGCTCATGGCGGCCAGAGAAGCACTATGTACATACTTGGCTCTTCCGACAGAGTGCGATGGGTCTACAATTACCGGAGCCCACGTTTTCTCCTTTAATAAAGGAGTGATGCTCTCATCCGGATAGTTTCTGTAGCCATCCATTTTGGGAACCGTACCTCTTGGGCAAAGCATTACGTCCGCGTTTCCTCCTGCGGCAATGTACTCTGCTGCGGCTATGAATTCATTGATCGGCCCCATAGACATGGACCTTTTTAATAAAACAGCCATTTTTTTGGTGGCCGTCTTTTCACCCACTTTTCTAAGAAGTGAATAGTTCAGCGCATTTCTTGCCCCTATTTGTAGAATATCTACTTCAGCTTCCAGTGCGATTTCAAGTTGATAGTCGTCCATCACTTCCGTATCTACCGGAATACCCGTTTGCTCACGAGCCTCTATGAGGATCTTCATAGAACGGTCGTCTCCCTGAAAAGAATAGGGCATGGTTCGGGGCTTCCAGACTCCTCCCCGAATGGCCTTAACACCCGCTTCTTTTACTGCATGTGCCGTTTCCAGAAATAATTGGGGGTTATCAGGATCAATCGTGCATTGTCCGCCGATAATGAAAGGCTCTTCACCTACCAGGGTAGATCCTACCTTTACTTTGTGATAGGCCATTTCCGAAGATCGGTCCATCAATTTGTAGGGAGAATCGATCGCATCGATGCGGTCAATGTAATCCAGACCCAGGATCCGGTTTTTCATGATGGCTTTTCGCTCTTCACCTAAAATGGCATATATGGTACGATGGAAACCTTCGATTGGCTGCAATCGGCATTCAAATTCATTCACAATTGCCTTTACCTCCTGGAATTGCTCAGGAGTAAGCTTTGGCTCCTTCGGGATGATCATAAACAGTGTAATATTTCCCACAAAATAAACGGGGTTTCTGTCAATAAATAAATTACTCGGAGAGATTTCCCTTTGTTCTAAAAAAGGAAAAGAATTTTTGAAAAATTTTGAATTTAGCCCCGATTATAGCGTAATTTTTTTGAATTATATAATTCTAAATGGCATCTATTGGAGTTGTTGCAATAACAAGCATCAAATAATTGCTATCTTCCGCTTATGGAAGCTAAGTCGTTCTTTCTGTTTCTAATCCTTGGCATTTGCTGCCAGGCCCATGTTGATGAACATAGTAGGTCACTGACAAGTGAGGTACAAGCTCGTGTTGCGGAGGTCAGTTTACAAGGTGAGTCTGGTGCTTATCAATTCAGCGTGACCTTATCATCACCTGATCTCGGTTGTGAACAATACGCGGACTGGTGGGAAGTGGTGGACAATTCCGGAAGTTTGCTTTATCGCAGAATTTTGACCCATAGTCATGTTAACGAACAACCATTCACGCGTTCAGGTGGGCCAGTAGAGATTTCCGAAACCGTAGAAGTATGGGTTAGGCTTCACATGAATAATACCGGATATTCACCAAATGCCATGTTTGGATCGCCACAAGGTGGTTTTGAGTCGAGGGACTTTCCTGAAGATTTTGCAATAGACCTGGATCAGCAAGCCCCTTTGCCTGATGGTTGCAGGTTCTGACCCTGATAAGCGTTAAAAAATTAAACTCAGTAATGACAAAATCAAAAGTGAGGTTAGTCCCAGGATTGCCGATGCCAGGCTATGTAGTTGATATCCTTGCTTCACATTCATTCCGGTCATCTGAGTAACGACCCAGAAGAAACTGTCATTGGCATGAGAGATGGTGGGTGCACCTGCACCAATGGCGACGACAAGCAATGCTTTATCGATACTGGATTCAATGCCCATCACAGGCATGAGCGGAGCCATGATGGATGCGGTGGTTATAAGCGCAACTGTCGAAGAGCCCTGAGCTGTTTTTAATCCGGCTGATAACAGGAATGCCAACCCCAGGGCCATTCCTGATGCGCCAACCTGTTGTTCGAGTAAAGAACCGATATCGGCGGTTTGTAATACTTTTCCAAAGGCTCCTCCTGCTCCCGTAATTAGTAGGACAATGGTACCATCTTTGAGGGCTTTTCCTATCCAACCGTCCACACTTAACATGTCTCGTGTCAACTTTTTGGGGAGGAACATCGATAAAACAATGCCAATGAACAGGGCAATGATCGGATGACCAACAAAGGCAAAAAGATTTACGATTTTTCCAGTTCCGAATGGGGCTGTAGGGTATTCCGCGATTGACTTCAAGACGATTAGGGCAATGGGTACGGCTATCGGTAGGATTGACATTCCCATGGTTGGAGTATCCTGATTTACTTCCAGACTGTTTGGTCCTTCTTCAATGGATAACACCATCTTATTACCTACCTTTTGCACAAACCAAATAGTAGGGATCAGGGCACAAATACCTGTTATCAGGCCGAAAACGATCACTAATCCCAGGTCGGCATTCAGGATACCCGCTGCGGCTACCGGACCCGGGGTTGGAGGGACCATGGTATGAGTGGCCAGCAACCCCATCGCCAGTGCGATAGCTGTTCCAGCTGCTGATACGCCTGCCTTTCTGGCAAGGGCCTTTTGCAAAGAACTCAGTATAATGAATCCACTATCGGCAAAGACAGGAATCGAAACGATGAATCCCATGGCACCCAGGGCTGTATGTACGCGTTTCGTACCGATCAATCGGAGTATGCCTTGTGCCAATGCCTGAGCACCACCAGAATTTTCAAGGAATGCACCAATAATGATCCCAGCGATGATTACAATGCCCACACTTTCGATCGTTTTTCCAAATCCTTCATTAATGATCTTAAGCATGATCATTGGCTCCAGGCCTGAGAGCGAACCGAATATGAAAGCCGTGATGATCAGTGCCAGGAAAGGATGTAGCTTAAACCAGGTAGTGGAGAGGATCAGAAAAGCTACACTGATGAGAATGAAAAGGAAAACGAGCATATTGCAAGATATACTTTGTGTAGCATAGTGTTGCCGCTCGTCTTTCCTCTAACTTCTTCTGGTGAAAATGGCCACGATAGCGGAAGTAATGGTTCCCATGATCGGGAAGGATACCATGCCCTGTATGATATAGCTGGTCAAATTGAATTGATCCCTGGCTTCTTCCATGGTAAGTATTTCATTTTGGACTGTGTAGTCGATCACATTTCCAAAGTAATCCGGTGTAATGATCAGACTGGTGATCACCTGAGTAAGTGGTACGAATAACGTAAATATTCCTGTCATGATCAGGCCAGTTAATAGTCCCTGTACGTAAGTCATTTTTCCGTCATAATGCCTTTTTCTCTTATCCAACAGAGCGAAAACATATAGGGCGATGGCCGGGATGAAAAAGAAATTAGTAATGATCATGTGTTGATCAATGTGTACATCATGATAGCCGAGGGCTTTCTCTCCCCACATCCAGATCAATAAAGTCGCAGCAAAGAACAAGGCCCATTTGAGTTCGATTTTGAATGATTTCATAGCGATAAAAGTTTTGCTCAAATCAAACAGATGCCTTTAAATCAGCATTCATACTTTTGGGTGATTCGGTTAAAATGGTCCGTCTGGGTGATGTCTCTTACTAAGGGATGAGACTCAGTATTCTTCCCAATCGGAGCTGTCATACTACGTTAATACTTGTTTGACCCGTCATTTGTCTACCTACAATAATATGCCTTGAGTAACTCGCGGTAATTATGCCTATCTTCAGACTGACCAACCTAATCTGGTTCATGAAATATGTTTTGTGCATCATAGTCCTTGGCACATCATTGATTTTTCCGGCTTGCACTTCAGGAAATCGATCTGATCAACAGCAGTCCGTTCCAGGTTCGGCCTCCGATCCTGTTGAACAACAAAGTCAATCTGTCGACGGTGGATTTGAAGAGCAACAAGCTGCTGTCAATAGAGAAATGCGGCAGATTGACGAAAAAATGGCCGCCAATCGATTTCAGGACATTGCTTTTGAAATTGAGGAAGGTGGAGGATTTATCGAATATAAACGCAGTATGGAAGGCACTTCACTAAAGTACTTGACCGTGGCCTATTGTTCAGATCATGGATGTGACCGGTCTTCCTATTATTTCTCTGATGACCAGTTGATACTTAAACTGGATGAGAAGTCTCACTGGGTAGGAAATACAGACGAAATTGAGGAACAACGCAGATATTTTGGAGGACAACAGGAATTTTTATGTATGAAAAGGACTGCCAAAGGCGAGGGAGGCTATGATTCCGTGTTGAAGCAATTGCAAGCTATGCCATGGATAGAGGTCCGGTGTGGGGAGGCTTTTGATGTATCCGGAATTGAAGGATTGAAGGAGCTAACGGCGGAAAATGCTGCTGCTTATTTCAATCAATGACGCTATTCAGGTGTTAAAGAATGCTCTTCTATGCAGCTATTTCAATTTATACAGATAAGGGTTCCTTCCGGGAGATTCCTTCTTCAATTGAGGTAACCGTTTGAAAATGCCACTGGATAGCATTTTCTTCTGGAACCTGCTTCGATCTAGTTTTTCCTCCAAAATGGCTTGGTGTAACGCATGCAATTGAGGCATTGTGAAAGCATCGGGCAATAAATTGTATGTGACATGTTCATGCTTGATGTCTTCTTTCAGTCGTTGCCTGGCAGTAGTAATGATCTTACCATGGTCCAGCCACAAATCTGGTAGCTCATCAAAGTTGAACCATTCAGCGGCTTCATCAAATTCTCCAGGTACAGGAAAGGTGGTGGCGATATCCACCAGGGAGTAGTAAGCGAGCGTTACAAAACGTTGATTGATGAAGTAATCTCGTTTCCAGGGAATGTTGTGCTTTTCGAAGAATTCTTTAAAGTCTGCACCAAATTGTCGATCCTGATTTCCAAAGACCGATAAGAACTTAAGATGTGCATGGTCGAGACCTGTTCGGAGCTTGAGCGTATTCAAAGCAGCTTCATCAACTGATTGCTCCTTGCCGATATAGCCGCCGGGTAAAGCCCACTTGCTTCCTACCTTTAGTAACAAACATTTGAGTTGATCTTGTTGATAACCAATGATTACAATATCGATAGAGAGGTGAGGTAGAAAATAATTTTCTCCATTTTGAATGATGTCCTTCACATCCATTAGACAAATGTAATATATGTGGCGTTTTGACACATTAGATTATTCTTTTTACATTTGTGGCAAAATGTCACAAATAGCATCATCATGAAACGCATTTTTAAAGTCACATTAATTGTACTGGTTGTTATCATCATTCTGGCAGGAGGGACAGGTTTCTATATTTTCAACTTTTTCAACAAGACCTATCTGGATTTTGAGTCAAATTATGAGACTAAGCCCACCTTTAAAGAGCTGACCGTCAATGGATACACCTTTCTTGATAGAAATGCGAATGGACAATTAGATGTCTATGAAGATGATCGGCAGCCTATTCAGGAAAGGGTGGTTGATGTGCTTTCACAAATGACTTTAGAGGAAAAACTTCACCTATTGAAAGGTTCAGGTTTAGCTTCCGCCATGGGGCAGGGAGACCCGGATGGCATTGCTGGGGCGGTTGGTACCATCGTGTCTACACCTCGTTTAGGCCTTCCAACGATCTATTTATCCGATGGCCCCGCTGGGTTGCGCATTCAGCCTACAAGGGAAGGGGATACGGATACTTATTATTGTACAGCATTCCCAATAGCCACATTACTGGCCTCCACCTGGAATGAAGACCTGGTTTATGAAGTAGGTAATGCCATGGGAACAGAAGCCCTGGAATATGGTATTGATGTGATTTTGGGACCTGGAGCGAACATCCATCGACACCCTTTGTGTGGTAGAAACTTTGAGTATTACTCAGAAGATCCGGTACTAACGGGGTATATGGGCGCAGCAGTGATCAATGGCATAGAATCTAATGGTGTAGGAACCTCCGTGAAACACTACGTGGCCAATAATCAGGAAACGGAGCGCATGCTGAACGACGTGATCATCTCAGAGAGGGCTCTGAGAGAAATTTATTTGAAAGGATTTGAGATCCTGGTGAAAGAAGCGCAGCCCTGGACAATCATGTCTTCTTACAACAAAGTGAATGGAACCTATGCTTCGCACAATAAATACCTGTTGACAGATGTGTTAAGGGAGGATTGGGGATTTGAAGGTTTGGTCATGACCGATTGGTTTGCAGGAAAAAATGTGGCGGAGCAGATCATGGCGGGAAATGACCTATTGGAGCCTGGAACAAAGAAACAGTGGGATGCCCTGATTGAAGCACAAGCCGATGGTTCATTGCGTATGGAGGCCATTGATTTGTCAGTTAGCAGGATATTGGAATTGATCCTGAAATCCAGAAAAATGGAAAACTATGTCTTCGATAACAATCCCGACCTAAAAGCACACGCACAGGTAACACGACAGTCAGCAGCAGAGGGTATGGTTTTATTGAAGAATGAAAATTCGGCGCTTCCTTTGTCGTCCGGTCAGAATGTAGCGTTGCTGGGGGTGACTTCATATGAATTTATAGCGGGAGGTACTGGTTCCGGCGATGTTAATGAAGCCTATACCATATCCCTGGAAGATGGCCTGAGAAATGCGGGATTCAACATCAATCAACGAGCAAAAGAAGTTTATCAGGCCCATCGCGATGCCAATCCGGAGGGCTTTGTGAAACCAGAAGGCATGGATGTGATCTTCTCACCCTACGACCCACCGGAAATGAGATTTACCGCAGCACAACTATCAGAGATTGTAAGTACTTCAGATGTAGGTATCCTGACAGTAGGCAGAAACTCCGGGGAGGGTGGCGATCGAGTGGAGAAAGATGATTTCTTACTCTCGGATCTGGAGCAAGAGATGATCACCATGATAGCAGAAGCCTATCAGTCAGTCGACAAGCAGTTGGTGGTAGTGCTTAATATAGGTGGAGTGATTGAGACTGCTTCGTGGAAAGATCAACCTGATGCGATCCTATTGGCCTGGCAAGGTGGACAAGAAGGTGGGAATTCCGTTGCTGATCTTTTGTCTGGCAAAATCAATCCAAGCGGGAAACTTCCGATGACTTTCCCTGTCCACATGTCCGATCATGCTTCTGACGCCAATTTTCCGAAAAGTGGTGAACAGTGGAGCGCCGGACAGATGTTCATGATGTTACTCTCTCCACCCGAAGAACGGCCGGAAGGAGAAAGAACGCGCAATAAAGACTATACCCATTACGATGAAGGGGTTTACGTAGGGTATCGTCACTTTGATACAAAAGCGATGGACGTTGCCTATCCCTTTGGGTTTGGCCTTTCTTACACAAGGTTCGCGTATAGTGATTTGGGGTCAATGATTGAAAACGATACGATCAAATTGTCTGTCTCCGTCCAGAACGCTGGAGACCAAGCTGGTAAAGAGGTGGTACAAGTCTATGTCGAGAAGCTCAACTCGAACATCGACAGACCTGTACACGAGTTGAAAGCATTTGCTAAAACCAGTGTACTGGCCCCTGGTGAAAGCCAGGAATTAAAATTTGCCATACCTGTTTCTGAATTAAGTTATTGGGATGAAGGAAAAAATGGTTGGGTTGTAGAAAGAGGATCGTATCGTGTGAAAATAGGGGCCTCTTCACGGGATATCAGGTCCGTTTCAGAAGAATTGACGCTACCTTAAAGAGGCATCGGATGTATTCCTCCACACAGTTTTTGGATAATTTATTTCTTCGGAAGGTCTAATCCTGTAAAAGACACTTTTTGGCAAGTTCAGTGAGTTCGTCTTCGGAAAGGTCATAGTCATTTGGGTCTGGAAACATAATGGCAAGTTCCTGCGCCATACAATTGCAGTAGTCAACCGCTCCGTGTTCACCCATACTTTCCTGTCCAGCATCAATACAGTCGTAAAGAAAACTCTCTTCATCTTCACTGGACCAGACCTGACTATCCAGGCATTCAGTTGCCAGAGGCATGATTTCTTCTTGCGTCATTTGGTCCGCCGCAGTGGCTGTTTCGTAAATATCCATAAGTTTGAAAAGCATGCAATAGCAATATTGACGAGCGCTATTTACACCCAAAGTTTCTTCGGTCTCACCTACGCAGGTCTTGATGAAATTTTCTTTTTCTTCAGGGGCCCATTCCTGTTTTTCTATGGCTACTATGTTGAGGTTTTCAATGCAACCTTCTGCCCACGGAAGTGCTTCAGCTTCGGTCATGTTATTTGCTTCTGCCGGAGTGTCATAAACATCCATGACTTTGAATAACATACAGTAACAATATTGCCTGGATTGTTCTTCTCCCATGATTCCCTCTGATTCTCCCATACAGCCTTCAATGAACTCTTCTCGGTCAGTTACTGACCAGTTTTGAGCTGATAGGGTATAACCAAAAATGAATAAGAGTGACAGAAGTAAACTTTGACGGAAAAAGCAATGCATAAGGAATGGGTGGTTAGTGGAATGGAAGATAGTCAATTTTGACTGCCATTAATATGCATCGTATCACTTTGTTACCGCATGCTAGTCGATGTACTTGAGCTTTGTTTCACCAGCCAGTGGTATTGAAGCCAGCTTCATATGGGTTTTTCTTCCAAATTCAGTTTCAAGTTGCTGTTTAAGGTCTTCGGCCCAATGAATGATATCCTGTTCGGTCCACAACTCCTCATCAACAACCAGGGTTATGAAATAATCTCCGGCGATGGATTCTAACCTCGCGATATTACCATATTCCGTCCCGAAGAAATCCGCTTTTTTCAATTTATCCAGCAATTTTTCCACGTCGGATTTGGGGATTTGGGCATCATGATATAATTCATTTCCATCTGCTTCGACTAACTCGCCTTCATAAAAAGGTTGATCAGCAGCAATCCCTGCCATGATCCCCAAACTCAATAATAACCCAAGTAAGCTGATTCCGGCCACGGACCATCCTGATCTTTTTTTGGCACCTTTTTCTAGTTCACGCTTGATGTCAGCCGACATGAATTTTTGGAAAAAAAGGTACACGATCAAGGCATAAAATGTCGTAAAGAAAAAACTCGGGATGTTGTCGATAGTTTCTGCAGGCAAAGCAAAAAGCACATAGAAGAGCACCGTAGAAAAAAACAAGGTAAAGGCCAATGATAAGATGGCTTCCCGGTCTTTACCAAGTGCTTTGTAATTCAGATAGATAAGAATCCCTGCTGGTATGGGCCCCGCCACCACCGCAGATATTCCTGCTTGTCTCTCGGTAAAGAATTTTTTGGTCATGAGGTTTCGTTACTTTGTTAAATATCCCTAGTATTTACGAATATACACTGAGGGTATATGAATAGAACCGAAACCAATCGGGAATCTATTTTGCCGCTTTTCTAGCAATCTCGATCGATTGGTTAGCCCATTTGGTCAGGTTTTCAGCATTTTCCAATATTTCTGATGGTACCTCCCAATAAGGCATGCCTTTCTTTTTCTTTTCCGAGTAATAGGGCTTCATTCCCTTATCGATAAACTGCTGTTGGTTGGATTCATCTACCTTGAGCCTCAGCGTGTTTCCCCCGATTTTTGCAAACATCAAGTCATCTTTGAATAGACCTACACCTCCGAACATGCGTTTAAATGTGATGTCCTTTATGCCTGCCAATTGATCAAGGACAAATTGGAAGAATTGTTCGTCAATTGCCATTACTGTTTGTTTAAATAAGATTCTAATCCGTTGAGACCATTGTGCAGGGTTGATCTCATTTTACCCTGCAACATTTGACTAAACCACCCCATAGGTGACTTTAACCGGAACCAAAACTCTTGCGAGACCAGTGTATTCGTTCCTTTTGGTTCGAATGAAAATTTACTTTCCAGGATTTTCATAGGAACGGAGGACTCAATGAAAATCAATTTGAAAGATCGTTTGTCATCCCACTCGGTGATTTCTTCTTTGATGAATCCCTTTTTTATGAACTCGCAATGTCTTCTAGCCCCTACTCCATAATGCTGGGTAGAGTCAAGTCTGGAGTGTTTGATTTCCGGGTTGTATAGTGAGACCTGACCAAAGCCCACGGCTGCCGTTTCCCAGACGATTTCAAGGGGATGCGAAATAGTTTTTTCGACTTTTATGTATGTTGGTTTTCCCATAATTAGAGATTTTCCAACTTAGACGATTGACGGATGAAAAACGGACGAAATAGCGTTATTCCTTTTTGGATTCCTGTTGCCTGGCCCAAAGAGGAGAGTTTTCAATCAGATAATGGTGAAGGCCTCTGGTTTGCCCGGAAAGCGGATCGATAGCACGGATGATCTCCAATCTCAGGTCCAATAACTGTTCATAATTATCTTGTCGTTGTTCCTTGACCATTTTCAGTTTGTTGGCTTCGATGTGTGCGTCCTGATCCGGATTGTACATTTGGTTTAAACCCGTACATTGGCTGCAGGTGCCCTTTTTATTGATGAGTACGCACTTCTCCTTGAAAATTCGGGTCAGATGTTTTCGGGCATCGGCTAAGGCATGTTTGATTTTACCTTCAGAAAGGTCGAGGATTAACATGATTTCACTGATTTTGAATCCATAGACTTCTCTTAACCAAAGACACACCTGTTCATTCAGTAATAGCGTTTTGGTGGTACAATTGAAACAATAATTTAAATGCTCACTAAGAACGTATTTACCATTTGGGATACTCGATACCATCGATTGTTTTCGAGCAAAGAGTTGCGGGTCTTGAACATGCGCATCTCTCACAAGGTCCATCCAGTGTTCGCCCCACCTTTGCTTTACTCTTTGCCGGTCTTTCGCCAAATTAGTAGCAATAGTGAACACCCAGGTTTTAAAACTCGCATTCCCGGAAAATGTATCAATCCTTTCTGAAACTTTAATGAACGTATCTTGTGTCAGGTCTTCAGCATCAGCTTTGCTGGCTGTCAGTCTAAATAAATAGGAGATGAGCTGAGACCGAAATGAAATAAAGGCCTCCTCAAAAGATGCTTCCATTCCTTAGCAGATTGTTGAATGTAATGTCTTCGTTCACTGACCTTTTCTTTTATTTACTTCAATCTCTATGAATGAAGGTAAATAATTGGGTGTACACCCTTTGACAGGTACTTCTTCTTGATAAAGGCCGGTCTGCTTACCGATGGCAATGCATCTTTCACGGAGGTCAGGGTCATACACACCAATCCAGCCTGCTGTAAAATTCATGGCCCATTGCACGGCCGGGTCTTCTTTTAGGATATTGGCCTCAATGGCATCCATCAATTCAGGTGTATTCTCCGGAGGCACTTGTCCAGTCCACCTGAGTCTCGCCTGATGATACCAAAATGTTCTTCGTTGCAGAACAGAAGGACTGTCTTGCCATGAAGTGATCAACGCGGTTGTTTTTTTGTCTTTCATTAACTGATTAGCCATCAGCCATTCCATTAATCGGTTTTGTTCCGTCTGTGTATGCACTTGCATATCTCTATCTAAATGATCCAGAAAGTCCTGAGTAAGCAATTTTTTGTCCATGATCAACACCGACAGTTTCCGGGCCATCAGATCCCCTGTTGACCATAGCTCCAGAGCCAACTCATGATCCTTCTTAATTTCTCTGGCAAGCTTTTTCAGGTCTCCGAGCTTCGTTATGTTACATGTTTGGTTGTGAATTTCTAGCGCTTTTGGAGAGAGGGTCATAAACATAGGAATTAGGGACATGGAATCTGTATGAGTCATAATCGACATACTGAAACCTATGGCACAATTGATTAAAGTTATCTTTTTCACGTGGAGTATGCAATACAACCTGTGAGGTCTCTTATCTCTAAAATCTTCGTTCGGCGATAAACCTTTCAAAGTATTTGGGATAGATTAATTTTAAGAATCATAACCTAACTACGATGCACAAACTGCTCTTTTTGATGCTAGGCTTGTTAATGATAAGCTGTGCCGGAAACCGAAGTGTTTCTTTCAATTCCGTAAGACCGGCAGATATCAATGTTCCTTCGGATGTCCAGTCAATTGTACTGGTAGATCGTACCCAATTTGATGTGGGAGGACTCAATATTCTTGAAGGGGTTTTGACCGGTGAACTTCCGGATGAAGACAAAGCTGCTGTTCAAAGTTTGATGAGCAATCTCCGTCATCAGTTACGAACTTCAGATCGCTTTGAAGTGAAGCTTGCGACAGAAAGATTGAAAG
This sequence comes from Cyclobacteriaceae bacterium, assembly GCA_965229785.1. GTDB lineage: Bacteria > Bacteroidota > Bacteroidia > Cytophagales > Cyclobacteriaceae > JAWPMT01. The sequence goes on along the minus strand of CBDDJS010000001.1, from coordinate 3,426,906 downwards.
GCAATAGCCTTACAGCCGCTTTTCCTAAACCGCTTTCCTGGGCGGAAGTGCAGCGTCTCTGCAATCGATATGGAACAGATGCCTTGTTGGCTGTGGAGATGTTTGATACAGATTTTATTGTGACCGAAACTTCAAAAATGGTCACCAGAACGGTGGACAAGCGGGAAGTCGAGGTTGAGGAATTTTACGCCGAAGGAGTGGACAATATTAAGATTGGGATTAGGATGTACAATCCCAAAAATCGTTCGGTGGAGGATCAGGAGGTGTTTAACCGAACGGGCACCTGGAATGCCTCAGCTGATAGCAAGGCTTCCGCGCTGGCTGCGCTCATTACCAAAACAGAGGCTACCCGAAATTTGAGTGGCGCCCTTGGGGCCAGTTATGCTGCAAGGATTGCTCCTATGAATATTTTTGTGAACCGCACTTTTCGAGGAAAGCACAAGCATTCGGAGGCACTGGCAAATGGCACCAGATATGCAGATGTAGACAATTGGCAAAGAGCTATAGATACCTGGAAAACGGGCCTTCAGCGCCCGAAAAGCAAGAAAGTGGGAGGTTTTCTGGCTTATAATATTGCAGTAGGATATGAAGCCCTTGGTGATTTAAATGAAGCAAAATATTGGGCCGGTAAAGCTTATGCGGATTTTGGTTATCGCAAGGGAAGAACATATGTAAATCAGTTGCTGAATCGTATGCGTAATGAAGAAATTTCGCGGCAGCAATTAGGTGGGAATTAACTGCTATCGGTCATGAAAACCTTTACCCTGCAAGATTTTTTGGGTAAGCTTTTCAATTCTTGATGTCCTTGTTTTCGATTGCTTAGGCTGGGAAAAGTGCAGAATATAGCCACGCTGCCTACCTGGTGTCAAGGCTTCAAAAGCGGTTCGAAAGGTCATGTCTTCATCAAGTTTATCCTGCAACTCCTCAGGTATAGGCTCGGGATTTTTTCTGAAGGCAACTTTGAGCCCCTTTTGTTCAATTTGGATGGCTTCTGCTATATAGTCTTTGATGAGCTCAGCACTATTCAGGACCTGATCCACAGACGCAAAAACTAATCTCCGGTCTGCCTGGCTATTCTTGCCGGGAGAAACCAGGACGTTTTCTTTATCAGCTAGGAGCACTCCTTTGAAAAAAGAGATAACGGCCGATGATTTTAGAGCTCCCAGCATGATCACATTCGCCTCATGGTAGGTATAGCAGGGATTACTCCACTTCAGGGTTTCTGTAAGATCTGTTTCGAGGATGATTGATCGGAGTAGCTTTAGTTCTTCCCTCCAGGGGTTTACCTTGCAATCAGGAGTTCCTACCAGTGGGCAACGGCCACAACCTTCAATCAGATAGTTGTCGATACGAGGATCCATGACTGGAAGATAGTCATACCCTGGTTGATACTCAAATCGCTATTTTTCGTTTGACCGGAAAAGATCATCCGGAAATCTTCTCAATCATCCCACACAGAGGGGCGGTCCAAAAGGCCGTATAGTGTACAATCGCCGCACAACTCATGAGCCAGTAGCATCTGAGCTCCTGTGTCGGAGAAACCAATAATCCGTTCGCTTTCGCCACATTGGGGGTTGTTAACCAGTGCATCAATTGTGCTAAAATCAAAAACCGTAACAAAATTACGTAGGGTATCTCCAGTTCTTGGATTGATGGTGATCCGTTCTTCTATGAAACGCACCTGCCATGCCGCGGGACCAATATAAGTGCAACCTTCGCCCAGGTCCTGTCCATCTTCGAGGGGCAGACAGATCCATTCTTCCGTTCGAATGCCCTCATCAATAAATTGATGATAACTGAAAATTCGTTTGGTTTTGGCGACACCTGCTACTTCAAAATACCCGAGAACGGGTGTTAACGGATCATTCACATCCGCGATGTTGCCATTGATACTGCCCAGTTGACGGTCAGACAGACTGCCGGTGCCTTCATTGCTCTCCTGAAGGTAACGATAGAAGGCGTGCGCATTTTTTGAAATGGTATATTGGCTTACTTCGATAATGTAACTGTAGGCCAATTCCCGTGCGGACTCATTGATGAAACGAATGGGAAATTCTGAAATCCGATTTTCTGAAAGTCCATTGGTCGTGCCAACAATGGTGGTATTGGATTCCCCTTTGCGGTAGCAAGTTCCCAGTGGTTTTTCTCTTTCGAATATTTGAAAGTTAGCACCCGAGCCGGACCAATCATATTGGGATGGGTAAGGTACAGGGGTTTCGAAACTCTCACGATAGCTATACCGAAAGTTCTTTGGCTCACCATCGTCAGCATGCGAATCCAGAAATACCTGAACACCGGTTTGATTGGTATTGTTATCATCCGTGGGAATGGTAATATAACGACCATAAATGCTGTCAATAGGCACGGGTTCCGGCATCAATTCAGGATTAGATCGAAATTCTGATCCATCAGGAAGACTCACTTCCAGTACATAGGTTCGCCCGGGTACCCCCGTAAAGCTGGAATCCGTTGTGTAGTGACCCGGAGATCTTTCGGGGAGAACTGTCCTGACACCCGTATCATCAATGAATACGACTGTCGCTCGTTCAACCGGATCATTTTGGGAAGTATCGATTTCGAAGGTATAACTCAGGTTGACAAAATGTGCTTTCGTTTCTGTTGTCAACGAGGCATCGATGACCAATGAACGTTTGAGCCCAATTGACTCAAATTCAAAAGGAGTGATACAGCTGCCAAATGCAGCTAAAACTAGTAGTATAAGCAGTGACCTGCGGATAATAATCATAGGTCGATTTTGTACAGAACAACCAGGATCGTGAGACCCCTATCTAATGCTGCAATGTACGACCTATCTGGCTAGTTTCGCTTAAAGCAAAGTTGATTTTCTGAGGAAGCGTCCTCGTCAAAGAAATAACCACCCAGGTTAAATCCCTTCAAATCTTCCACTTCTGTGATACGATGCTGAATGATGTATCGAGACATTAGGCCTCTTGCTTTCTTTGCATAAAAAGAAATGATCTTGTATTCTTCACCCTTGAGGTCCTTGAATTCCACATCGATCACGCGCGCCTTTAAAGCATTGCGATCTACAGATTTGAAGTATTCCTGAGAAGCCAGGTTAACAAGAATATCATCCCCCTGATCTTTTAGATCTGAATTGATCAGTTCCGCAATTTGATGTGACCAAAAATCGTATAAGGTGCGATAATCGTCAAAGGCCAGGCGGGTTCCCATTTCTAACCGATAGGGTTGAATCAGGTCAAGGGGGCGAAGCAACCCATAAAGACCGGAAAGAATTCGGAAATGATCTTGTGCGAAATCAACATCTCCGGATTCGAAAGTACTGGCATCCAGTCCCTGATACACATCTCCCTGAAAAGCGAAAAGACTAGGTTTGGCATTCCCCAGATTATGATCTGGTTCAAATGTGTGGTATCGCTCTACATTCAGCTGAGCCAGTTTGTCGCTGATGGACATCAAAGTGCCAATTTCATCCGGTTCTTTCTTACGAAGCACCTGGATTAAATCCGAAGACCTTTCCAGTTTCCTGGGAGTCGTGAATTTTCCAGTATAAGGAGTTTCGAAATCAAGGCTTTTGGCCGGGGACACCACTGCAATCATCTCTGAGTATTTTGGGCTGCAAATTAAAACGCAATTGGTAAACCGGATAAATGCACGATAAGTTGCACTTATGCCTCCGATTCTTGCCAAAAGTGCAATTTCCTATGAAACAAAGAATTTTATGAAAGGAGCAGTACTCGTGAGCCCCGCAGGTCGGGCGCAGGGCTCACGAAAGGACGCGAGCGATGGGGCGCCAAAAAAATCTCAATTGGGCTACTGAAAGTGTTTGAGCATTTCTAAGGCATTTATATTGTTTTCATTCAGTGCCAGAGATTTTTCATAAGCTGTACGGGCTTCTTCTTTTCGATTGGCGTAGGCCAATGCTTCCCCAAGGCCCTCGAAGGCATTGGACTGATCGGGAAAGTCCTGAACGTTTCTTTTCAGAAGCAACACTGCATCTTCAGCTTTGTTTTGCTGAATGAGCATGTATCCAACCATATTGAGTGCGTGGTGATCCACATCCATCGTGTCTTTCATGACCTGATATTGTTCGAGCGCTTGAGCAGTGCCTCCCTGATTGTAGGCCTGGTAGATGTGATGTTGCGGATTGCGAGGATTACGCAGCCAATTGCTGAAATTTCCCGCCTTTATTTGCTTACCGAGCAAACTAAACTCCACAGTAACCTGATCGGAAAGTGAGGCAATGCCTTCTTTTACCTGATCCCAACGCTTGCCCATGACGTGGTACTCCTTGCGATTGAGTTCATAGCTGCTGTCGAAAATCACCTGAAGGTCGTCCCGGTTATCTTTTAAAACACCTGATGGACGAGGCATTTTGAGTTCAATGGTTTTCGTGACATCCTTGATGGTAAGGTCTCCCGTGACGATCAGTTGATCGCCTTCGGATCGGGCGGATGTGCTGGAGAACCGAATGGTGGGGAAAGTTTCGGCATCGAACCATCCGGGTGATTGAAGGTCTTTGTCTCGCCAATCACTGTTCGTATTGATGGAAGGTACCTGTAGTACAAAACTGACAGAAGTTTTGCTAAGGTCATTTTCATCATACCTGATGGTTGCATCGAAATCCGAAAAACTTCCTCTGACCTTGGCATAACCCATATAGGTGATGGAGAAGTTGATATAAGAGTGACTTCTGTCGAGCTGGAATATTTCTTCCATTAGGCTGGGTTGCGCAAACCCGGCTGAGGCTGATAACAGAATAGCGATGAGGCATAACTTGAGTCGTGACATTTTTTGAGTTTTAACCCAAATGACGCCTCGTTGCTTAAAATAATCGACAATCCGTGTAAGATTTTCCCGCCATGTTGTTTCATTCAATAAAGGCCAGCTTCGCGGAAACCTGAATTTCATCCCCGATTAAGGCATCCATTGGTCCAAAGTCCAGGTTGAATTTACTACGGTGAATCACTACTTCGGCCGATAGCCTGATTGAAGACTCTAATCGTTCCATTTGCATCGGAATAACGACTTCCCGCTCTTCTGACTTGATCCGCAGTTGTCCGGTCATTGGACTTTCTCCGAGGAAAGGATAAGCAGACCTGCTGCTAAAGGAAATAACAGGAAAATTTTCAGCGTCCAGGTAACCGGGATCTTTCAATGTTTTGTCCCGGGTGGGTTCGTCGGTGTTGATGCTGGCTACTTGTATCTTTCCTTCTATTTGAGAGATCTCGTCGTTTTCCAGTGTGAGCGAAGCTTCGAACTCACTGAAGGTTCCTTCTACATTTAGAAACCCCATGTGAGTTACACTAAAGGAAATTTCCGAACGCTCGATATCCAGTACCAGCGTTCGGGTTTGAACTTCTGGACAAAGCCAGAGAAGTGCGATGAATAAACTATTCAGCAATGGCTAGGATGACCAGTGTGATCTTTACTTCGTCTCCGATCAGGCTGGTTCCATTAGGAAGTTTCCGATCAAAACTGACACCATACTCTTGGCGATTGATGGTGATGGAAGCTTCAGCGGCAATGGATTGCTTACGAGTTGGTAAATCCATCAAGGGCCCATTGATGGTGAAGGGTAGTTCCACTTCTTTCGTGGTACCATGAATGGTCAAATCACCAACAAGGACATTTTGGCCGTCTCGTGTTGTGGTGCTTTTACTTTTGAAGCTAATTTCCGGATAGGCCGCCGCATCCAGAAAAGCCGGACTCTTTACGGCCTCTTCTCCACCCGAATTATTAGCATCGTAACTATTGACCTGAATGGTCGCTTCGGCTGCTGTTTTGCTCATGTCATTAGCGTCATAAGTGATGCTTCCGGTGATATCTTTGAAACGACCGACCACATCTACCACGCCAAATCGTTGTATTCTGATCTGTACGGAACTATGTCCTTTGTCGATGACATATTGTTGCGCAGTGGCAAAGGCGCTCCAAAATAATAATGCTGTGAGGCTTAAAAGAAATCTTGTTTTCATTTTTCGAATTTGAACTTGGTAAAGCCCAAGCTTAGATCGATAAATGGCTGTCGTCGACAATCCCTGTAAGATTTTTCCTGTTCTGAGTTAGATAGCAGCGTTTTTACCCGTCATTTTTAAGGATACAAGATGAGGCCATCTGATCATGACTTAGAGGTCATAGGCTATTTCTGTACGAAGAAGGTGTCATGCCCAGGTGTTTCTTGAAAGCGTTGTTGAAAGATGTTTTGTTATTGAATCCCACTTCATGCGCGATCTGTAACAGGGTTTTCTCAGGCTCATCAGCGATTCTTTTCTGTGCTTCAGAAACCCGATATTGGTTGATAAAATCAAAGAAGTTCTTTTGAAGGTTTTCATTGATCACCTGCGACAAATGATTTGGAGACATTTCCAGTTGATTCGCTACATCGGTTAGTCGCAGTTCCCGATTGATATATAGCGATTGAGATTCTACAGCCTGGATCACTTTTTCAATGTAGGCCTTCGACGCATTAGGTGATAAGCTTGATTTTTCATAACGTACTGCTTTTACCGCATCAGAGTAATCGAAAAACAAATGTGGGAATTTCATGGCCTGGTACATGAGGAAGTAAATGGCTGCAGATAGGGGCACAACATAAAAATAATCAGCATTTTTTCGGTAGATACCTGTGAGGAACTGGTAGCCAATAAATGCGCCTACAGCAATCACAATGATGATGGTGAACAGGAAAAACATCCTTTGCCCATGGTATCCTCGTTGCTGTAGGTTCGAATATTCTTTTTGCAATTCTTCCTGGCACTGGTAAAGGTTGTGGTAAGCAAGTAGTGCATAGGTGGTCAGGTGCACGAATTGTCCAAAAGCGACGGTGCCATACACATATTGCCAGAAGGTGATAGGTTGCTGATTCCAATTATCAAATACGGTGAGTAAGCCATAATCCACCGATCGCCAGGTATGCAGGTCACTGATTACTATTGGTAGTGCCAGTGAAAAAATCAAAAAGGGGATGAAATGTAGGAGTGCTCTTGAATCAAATCGCCAAACAAGTGGGCAGCTGGCTTTTGAGTAGCAGTACAGCAATGGTCCCAGTAACAACCACGATCCATATCGCGTGCCAAAAAACAACCCTGCTTGTATGTCCCAACGGTTACGGATAGCCAGAAATTCTGCCTGATACCAGGCTAGTGCAAAAACAATGGCAATCAAAAGAAATGCCGCCTGGCTGTTTCTTGACTTTAATGTGCCAAATGAAAATGCCAGGAAAAGGGCTTGTCCTATCGTGAAGAGTCCAAGTATGGAAGCTATGTCCAATTGCATATGGCTAAACCTAATGAAGTTCTGTGTGCTTTCCCTAAAGAAATGTGATAGGAGCACAAAATGAATGCGTATATTTCACAATTTGAGCGATGAAGCATGCAATACATCACGATTGAATCTTCAGTAAAGAGCACATGGCTCTGGAAAAAATGGACTCGTTTATTACTTGGATTCATTTTAATTGCTTTTGGTTTTAGCTATCTGTCCAGAGCCATTGCAGGGGATCTAACACTTTATTATAGCCTAAGTGTGCTTGCTTTTGTCTGTGGCGTTTTATCATTAATACAGCTTTACAATGGGCCGTTTTTAAAGGCAAACGGAGAAGAGTTGCAATTTAAAGTAAGCATGAAAGATGCGATTCATCGACTTTCCTGGGATCAATTAAGTGCCATTAGGTTCGATAATCGCATTATTCGTTTTGAAACTGATAAAGGAGACTGGCCTGTTCATTTCAATTGTTCCAAAGAAAATTTCGGAGCTATAAAAAAGGTGTTACGGCATTATGCCAATCAACGTCATATACTTATAGAGGAAAAAGAGGCTTAGAAGAACTGCCTGACATACTTTGAATTCCAGGCCGTATTAATTTGAATTTTCAGAGGGTTGTATATTTTCGCTAATTATGGCATTGAAAGTAATTGGCGCAGGTGGTCCTCGTACCGGGACAGCATCTTTGAAGGTAGCATTAGAAACCCTTGGATTTGGTAAGTGCTACCACATGGAATGGGTATTCAACAACACTCATCATGTGAAATACTGGAATGAGCTTTACGAAACCGGCAAAACTGATTTTAATGCCTTGTTTGATGGTTTTCAGAGCACCGTAGATTTTCCAGGTCATTTGAATTACAAGGTATTCATGGAACAATATCCGGATGCGAAGGTGATCCTTTCGGAACGAGATCCGGAGCTTTGGTATGAGAGCTCTCTACGGACGGTTTATTCTGTGACACCCAAAACCTTCATGGAGAAACTTGCCATTATTGGTAAACTCATCCGATCCAAGCGATTTCGAGAGTTATCAGGTTGTTTTAGGTTGGTTGAGAAGTATGTGTGGAAAGGGTTTTACGGGAATCAGTTCAGCAATAAAGAAGAAGCCATTAAACGCTACAAACAACACAATGAGGAGGTAAAGGCCCATGTTCCTGCAGATAGGCTATTGGTTTTTCGACCTGAGCATGGCTGGGAACCGCTTTGTGAGTTTTTGGGAGTTCCTGTGCCTGATGTTCCGTATCCTAAGAAGAACCAACGGAAGGAATTCCACGAACAGATCTCAAAAATGATCAATACAGGAGAGAAACTGGAGTTGAAATAGGAAGTTATATTTCTCTTTACGTCATTCCAGCGGTCATTGGTGTAACCTAATGATTGTAAATACTTCGAATCTGACCTGACGGCACCTCAAACATGGTCGCAACTACCAATATTTTTTGAGGTTCCTGCATTCAAATTTGATTCACGGGAATGGTAGTTGGGTTTCTGCATTCAATTAGTGACACCACGCGTTTACGACTTAAGTTGTTTTGGAACTAATTCTGATACAACGGATACCTTTCTCCTTTGAACACCAGATCAAATTGCGCCCAACTTTTTTCGCCTGTCCCTTTGGCATCCTTAAATAAGATCCGACACTCAAATACTACCTCATCGTCAGCTAACTCGATGAGTTTGGCATGAGGTGCAGGTTGTTTTACCCGGATGTTGCCTGCTGTGATCAGGCGATTACCGGTTCTGGGCAATATGTCCACATCACTGGTAATCGGAGAATACATGTCAAGACCTCTTTCTTTACCGTATTGCCAAACCTGCTGGATGGTGCGATTTTCTTCGTTGATCTGATATTCTACCGCTCTTGAATAGGTGGGTTGATTACTTAGATTTCTGGCCAGACCATTATCAAAAATGAGCAAACGACCATTGCCTAACCAGTTCAGGGAATGTTGTCCCGTGCTCCATTCGAAATCATCAGAGGGTTGCCGGCCTTGCTGAACGGTGGCCGGAAAGGGTTTTCCGTCGGCATCCAGTGCGGTTAGCAGATAGTCTTTGGTATCATGGCCATTGCCCGCTCTACCGGATTTGCCCCAGGCAAAATGGGGCGCCAGGATCCATTGTGGATTATTGTCCCCATCAACTTTAACGATTCCCTGGTTTCTTCCGGAGGCAATTACAGATCCATCGTCAGTTGTGGCTATGCTGTTCAGGTGGAACCAGTCGGCCGCAAAATCGAGGCTATAATCTTCCTGAAATACAGCTCGATCAATGTCCAATACTTCAGCCAGGTCCCAATGTTTTTGAGGACGGTTTTCACGCCGATTCCACTCTACGACATGATCAAATCGTGTCACGACTTGTCGGCCATCAGCGCGGCTTACGGTCGCATCTTTTCTGGAGCCACCCATCACGAGGTTGCCGTTAGGTAACTCTTTCAGATAGTGATTTCCTGCGAAGTTGTAGAGTTGTTCCTTTTTGATTTCACGACCCAGATCGTTGAGTTCATACACGTCGATCCAATCCAGATAGAGCCAGTTTCCAAATCTATTGCGCAAGGCAGAATAGGTAATTTGACCGGTACTGCTCATGTCCATAAACCAGCGGATATCGCCCGCATCATCGAAGATGATGGTGAATGATTGGAATTTACCATTGTTAGCGATCAGCATTTCGATGAGGTGCATACCTGGCTCCATTTTCGAACGATCAACTTTATCGATTTCAATGGAGGGAAAGAAGTCCGGTAGAGGGTCCGTTCCTAGTGTAAAACTTTTGGAGAAAGTCTGATCTTCCTGGGTGGTTAATTCAACCACCACCTCATTACTAGTGCCTGCATATAGCCCCAGAACGGGGATACTGTGACGGGTTGAAAATGAGGAGTAAGATTTTTTGATCGGATTTTTGCCTTTTACTTCCACCTTTACTTTCACAGGTTGGGTGGTTTGAAAGTCGAATTTACCGCCAAGCGGTACTCTTTTATATGGATTGACCTGAGTACTTACCTGTCCCTGGATGAGATCTTCGAAGCTTTTAGGCCCGGTATCACAGGACTGAAGGCTGAGTATAATCAGAACGGAACCAAAGACTTTAAGAAACCGCTTTGAAAGCGAGCTGGTAATAAGGAATCGAATCATAAGACAGTAGTACAATCACACAAATGTAGGTACTACATGCCATTGAATACTTGTCGTAAGCCTTACGAACTTCAGGAATTTCAAGCTGTACGTACGCTGCCCCAAGCCATTCGTCATATATTTCAATCCTAATTGTATATGTCCCGTAATTTGTATTCGTAGAGAAAAACCCTCATCCCAACCTTATGAGAAAATTATTATCACTTTTAGCCATATGTGCCACACTTGTGGCTGTTGGAAACAATCCTTTCATGAAACGAGGAACACCGGACATCAAATCCATGGGTGTACTTGAGTTTTCGGAGGATGGAATTTTATTCATTGGTGATTCCAAAAATGCAACGGTATATGCCGTTGACCTTCAGGAGTCAAAAGGCGGTCCTGTTGAGAAAGCCCTGGTAATTACCAATCTGGAAACCAAGCTTGCCGCTTTGTTGGGTACCACTGACGATGATATCCTCATCCATGACCTGGCGGTTAATCCGGTATCAAAGAATGCTTTCATTAGTGTTTCCAGAGGAAGAGCAGATTGGACTTCTAACTGGCAAATGCCAAAAGAATTGACTGATGCCACCATTTTGGTTCGGGTAACACCGACTGGAGAGATGGACGAAGTGGCTTTAGATGATGTCATGTTTGCACAGGCATCCATCCCCAATCCGGTTGCAGCCGATAAAATGCACCGATGGAAACAAGGAGCTTCTTTAAGGGCAGATGCGATCTCCGACATTGCCTACAAAGATGGTTCGGTTTATGTGGCGGGTCTTTCCAATGAAGAATTTGCAGCCGCGATGTGGGTCTTGCCTTATCCGTTTTCTGGTGAGGCTTCCGCGACCACTTTAGAAATCTATCACGGAGCTCACGGGAAGTATGAAACTCATTCACCGGTAAGGGCTTTCTTGCCTTACGATATTCAGAATAAGGAGCAATTATTGGCCGCATATCTCTGCACACCACTGGTGACTTTTGAGACTTCAAACCTTAAAGCAGGAAAACACGTGAAAGGAAGAACCATAGCTGAGTTTGGCGCGGGAAATTTTCCGATTGATATGGTGGCTTACAACAGCAATGGTAATGATTACATTTTGATGTCCAATAGTCAATTACCGCTGATGGTGATAGATCCTAAGGATATAGAAGCGTATGAAGGAGAAATTACCGAGGAAGTAGAAGGTTATCTGGCAGGAGTAAAATACACCCCTCGAGCCGGATCTGCAGTCTATCAATTGGCTGATTTCAGTGAAAAATATATCCTGGCAACGCAACGTTTGGCAGGAGGGAAGTTAGCACTTGTCTCACTCAATAAATCTTGGCTACGTCCTTGATTAAGAAGCTAAATTTCCAAAAGACGGCTACCTTCATCGGGGCCGTCTTTCTTTTTTTTAACCTGTCCGCCCAGGCACAGGAATTTCATTTTTCTTTTGAATCAGATCCGGCTTCCGAAGCATTTGGTCGCATTCATTTCGCACTGCCTGAGAAAATGGCTGAACCCTTGAGTCGATTAGCTGCCAACCAGATTAAACAGGTGTTTCGGGTTTATGTAGGGGAACAAATCCCTGATGATTTGACCTTTCCTTCCATTGCCGGTAAGTATAAAACTGAAGCTAATCAAATTACTTTTGTCCCTCGTTTTGATCCGCCACCAGGCATTAGTTACGTCGCTTTATTTGATGTTAATAAGGCCTTTGAGTTATTTGCCTTAACCAAGCCGGTTGAATACCCTGAGCGGGTTTCACAAACTTTTCAAGTACCTGACCTAAAACCTATTTCGGGTAAAGCCATTGCTTCCATCTATCCGTCTTCAGACACTCTGCCCGCTAATCTGCTCCGGATGTATGTCTACTTTGAGCAACCCATGGGGTTGGCCAATCCACATGATCACATTTTATTGCTGAATGAAGAGGGGCAGGAGGTTAGTACGCCATTCGTGGAGATCACAGAAGGTCTTTGGAATCATAATCGAACCCGTCTAACCTTATTTTTTCATCCGGGGAGAGTGAAACGAGGCGTTGGACCTAACCTGACCATCGGAGCGGTATTGGAGCCGGGAAGTACTTATCAGCTAAAGTTTGATCCGGAATGGACTGATGCATTGGGCAGGCCCATTGGAACCAATGCTTCAAAGACTTTCATCGTTGAGGAAGCCAAAAGGAGCATGATCGATCCTGCTGTCTGGAAATTGGTGCCCCCTAAATCAGGAACATTAAATGCCATTCAAATCAGCTGGCCAGAGCCTTTGGATCATGCCCTCGTGAAAAGGATGATTACCATAGAAAAGGATAACGATGTACTGGAGGTGATTCCTGAACTCCTGGAGGAGGAAACAAGACTGGATTTTATTGCTCCGACCCCCTGGGAGCCAGGGGAATATATCCTGGAAATAGATCCACGATTGGAGGATTTGTCAGGAAATACACCGTTCTATTTGTTTGATACCGAAACTCCCGAGAAAACAGACCTGGAGAAGATAACCCCAGCGCCCATTAGAATCCCTTTTGTCATAGAATGAAGTCTAAGAATTCAGGATGTTTTCTATTTCTGAAAGTTCTTCTTCCGTAAAATCCAGGTTGTCCTGAATGCCCACCGCGTCTTCAATTTGAGATACTTTGCTGGCGCCTATGATGACAGAAGTGATCCTTTCGTCTCGAAGTACCCACGCCAGGGCCAGTTGAGACATTTTTTGTCCTCTTCTTTGGGCAATCGCATTCAATTTCCGCACCTTTTCTACTCTATCAGGAGTAATGTCTTTTGAGGAAAAATGGATTGAATTTTTAGCCCTGGAACTTTCCGGTATTCCATTTAAGTATTTATCGGTCAATAATCCCTGAAACAAGGGACTAAAGACTGCCGCGCCAACACCATTCTTACCCAGCGTATCAGTGAGACCGTTTTCAATCCATCGATTAAACAGGCTATAGGAAGGTTGATGAATCAAACAGGGAGTTCCCAATGATTTCAAAATGTCAAAGGCTTGTTGAGATTGCTCGGCATCGTAAGATGAAATTCCGGCATAAAGTGCTTTTCCCGACCTGACAATCTGATCCAGGGCCATCATGGTCTCTTCCATGGGCGTATCGGGATCAGGACGATGACTATAAAAAATATCCACGTACTCGAGTCCCATTCGCTTCAGGCTTTGATCGCAACTGGCAATAAGATATTTCCGGGATCCAAAGTCTCCGTAAGGTCCAGGCCACATACCCCATCCGGCTTTCGACGTGATGATCATCTCATCTCGATAGTCCTGCAGATCCTCTTTCAGGATTCTTCCAAAATTCGTTTCTGCTGAACCATGAGGTGGTCCGTAATTATTCGCCAGGTCGAATTGGGTAATCCCCAAATCAAAGGCACGTAATACCATTGCTCTGGCATTTTCATAGACATCCACCCCTCCGAAATTATGCCACAACCCAAGGGAAACAATGGGCAACATCAAACCGCTTTTACCACATCGGCGATATTGCATGTGATCATATCTTTCTTTCTTGGCCAGGTACGGAACGTTCATGATTTTGATCTGGAATTTTGCGGTTCGAAAATACAGTTTAATTGAAAATTCAATCTGTCAAAAGTGTCTGCAATACTTCACATATGAAATAAAATACCAGACCCGATGAAATCGAAATGATTTTACTTCTCTTTCACGCCAAACATGATACGTGTCACTTTGGTCCTCAAAACCACACCTTCATAGAGTAACCAGCTTCCCAGAAATGTTACAGCAATAAGGATTGTAAACTCTATCGCAAATGGATAATCTGTCTGAAGCAGAAAATATCCAATGATGATGGTAATGGTTTGGTGAAAGATGTAAAAGGGGTATACCGCACGGTTGGCATAGGCGATCATTTTGCTGGGCTTGTTAAGTCCAATGGCCGCCCAGGCAAAGATGGCAATGATCGCTGACCACAGATAAGTAGTTTTAAGTAAGGCTTCCGTAAAGTGGATTATAATGGAATCTTCAAAATTGAACCAAATAATGAACTGTCCACCGAAGCCGATAAATCCAGTGATCAGGGCGGCATATCTGAGTTTGTAAATGGCCTCCCAGAGTTTGTTACCCATATTGATCAATAGAAATCCGTAAAGAAATAATGTCATGCTACTGATGAAGTTGAACCAGTCGTGAATCAGATTATGTGTGATATCAAAAAATGGCTCTAATAGCGATTCGTATAGATACAATGGAATGACGAACAAGTAAAGCATGCTCGGTTTCCTGGCCACCGCCTCTCCGAAAGCTCGAAGTTTAGTTGTAAGGTGGGTTCTTATCCATATGAATACCGGACTTAGCATTAACGAATAGACTAGCAAATAGGGGAGGAACCATAAGTGATGCCAACTCAGGTTACCTGAAGGGTAAATTCCGTCGAATGCAGGTCCGGTCCACCATTCCCAGTAAGAACCGGTAAAATCTCCGTTGACAATGCGCTCAATGTAAACCTGAGGAGGAACGATCAAGAGCATGCCCACTCCAAGAGGGATAGCGAGTCTGATCCACCTTTCTTTGATAAATCCCCAAACAGATCGGTGCCCGAGTGCAAAGGCCGTACCCATTCCGGAAATGACAAAAAGGATCGGAAGCCGCCATTGATTCACTATAAGCATGGGCAGCCGAAATCCTCCGTAGATCACATCATTTTTGATGTGCCAACCCCAGGGAACGTAGAACATGCCTACGTGATAGAATATTAAGAGACCAAAGACCAATACCCTGAGCCAGTCCAGATCGTAGCGTCTTACTTTTTCCATGATTTGAGTTTTTGCTTGATTCAAACATACGGAGGCATGCAATGATGAAATCATGCGATGTGTTCGGCAACAAGCTTTTTGTGCTTAGAAACAAAGATTTGTGACGAGTAACAAGGACTGTGATGAATAACAATCCCGGCTTAAGACCCCATGGTGATCCGTCGATCAAAACTGGCTAGCTGGCTGCGTGAAACAGGCACCTGAAAGTCAATGGCCGTTGAACTCAGGTAGTAACCCTGGGCATTTCCTTCTACTTTATCCAGATGGTTGAGGTTGTAAAGGAAGGCGCGGTGTGTACGAATGATCTGTTGAAAGGGATTGAGCTGATCGGCTACATTGGAGAGGCTGATCCGAATGAAATGTTCTTGCACCTGATCTTCAGTCTTGACGTAAAACCGCACGTAATTACCCTCGGCTTTTGCGAGCACCAATTCATCGATTTCGAACGAAATTTCCTCAGAATTCAATGGTGTTTTCAATTTTACCAATTCCCGGCTTTGTTCCGATTGTGAGGTGGATATTTTAGATGCTTCTGTCTGATGTTGTAATTTCAGGACCCTGAAATTGATGTAGGTCACAAAGAAAAGGATCAGACTTCCGGTTAGGAATGTGTTTCTGATTTCCTCGATCAAATAGCGGACTTCCCAGTTACCCGGGTTATCGTAGATCAGGTCTCTTATCAAAAAACTTCCGATGCCAATACTAATCAGCAGATAACCCAGAAATGTGAACTCTTTGTATAGTTTCCAGTCATCTCGTGAGACCAATTTACTCAGGATAAGACCATAGATGAGGTACTGTAGAGAACCGTGCAGGGCATGAGCTATTACGATAACAGGATATGGCCAGCGATGCTCCGGGCGATAGACATTATAAGGTTCAAATAGGTAGTCAAAACAAAACGCCATGGTAAAGACCAATACGGCATTCCTGACTACCAATTTGCCATAATGAATGAACGGATAAGGTTGATCGAAAAAGGTGGTGATCTTTTTATACATCGATAATCCCGGATTCATATTAGCTTGCCACGGGCAAGATAAAACGTTCCCGGGACTATTAAGAGGCAGATTATTCTGATCCTTCGGTTTTTAATGCGTTAATTTCTTCTTGCTGTTTTTTGATCATCTCTAATAATTGCAACTGGTAGAGTGTGAGCTCCTCAATTTTCTTCAAGAGCAGCATGTTCATTTTCCCTACTTCTACTCCCTCGCTTTCCATTTCTACGGCAGACGGGACCTCAGGCAGGTGACTATGTTCATTGATGTGTGCCTGGACTTCTTCCAGAGGCCTTAACTTATAGTCTTCTTTGAATACATAGTCAGGAGCAGCCCCCGGATCGATTTGTATGGAGATTTCCTCACAGGCAATCGCACCATTTACTTGTAGCTTCGCCGGGTTATTGGCCAATTCTCCTATATTGTTCAGTCCAATCCCAACTTTCTTATGGATGAAGTCTCCTCCGATCAATGGAGCAGTGCTATTATTTGCTATAAAAAGCAAGTTGCTGCCTGGTTCGTACATGCCTGATCCGAAGCCAACAAAAACATTGTCGGACCCAGTACTATGCGCACCTGCAAACATCCCAAGATACACATTCCGATTGCCGGAAGCATTTAATTCGCCAGCTCCTCTTCCTATATGAATATTGTTAGAGCCTGTATTGTACAGTCCAGCGGTCAGGCCCAGGTTGACATTGTCCTGACCTGTTGCATGCTGTCCTGCTGCATACCCAATATTAGTATTGCGAACCCCTGATCCGCCTGAAAGTGTGCCGAAATTAGTGGTCCATTGTGCTGTTGAAGTAAAAGAGGCGAAACATAAGGCTGCCGTGAAAATCGTTATTGTTTTGATAAATTTCATGATGTTGTTTTTTAATAAGTTTTGTACAACAACATTACTCAAAATCGGACTACCAAAATATGAATGGTAGAAGGTTTTAATTTTTACCTTAGGCAGGCAGTAATGATTTCATTACTTCTCTCCCAACTTCGGTCAACACCTGAACAAGATGATCGACATGTTGCTTTTGCAAGCGATGATTGATCAGGCAAGCCCTGATGACGGATCGTTCACCAAGCCTGGTTCCGGTAATGAACACCCGGCGATCTTTTTCCAGGGCAGGAATGATCATTTGGTTGAGCTGGTCAATTTTTGTTACCTCCGTGCTTTCCAGATCTCCTGTATATCGAAAGCATACAATGCCCAGCAAAGGATCAGAACTCAATTCAAATTCGTTGGATTTTTCAACCAGCTCAGCCAGATACCTGGTGAGGTGAATGTCCTTTTCGATCATGGCTTTCAGCCGTCCTGCACCATATGCCTTGAAAGACATCCAGATCTTCAAGGCTTTGCCATTGCGAGAGAGCTGGAATTGATGTTCGTTAAAATCCAGCCGGCCATTATCTTCCTGGTCGGTGGCGAGATAAGAAGCTTTCTTGAAATAAGCCTGGTTAAACTGCTTATAGTCTCGGACAAGTGTGCATCCTGCTTCGAAAGGTTGATATAGCCATTTGTGAAAATCAAGAGCTACTGAGTCGGCTTTTTCTATGCCCTTGTAATGTGTTTTCACCAAATCAGTACCGGCGGCCAGGGCACCATAGGCACCATCAATATGGTACCACATTTCATGCGTCTTCGCGATTTTCGCTAATGCTTCAAGGTCATCTATGGCTCCGGTGTTCACCGTTCCTGCATTTCCAATTAAGCAAAAAGGCTCGAAACCCTCTTTGATGTCTTGTTCAATTTGAGCTTTGAGATCTGTAATACTGATGGTGAAATCTTCATTGACTGGGATTTTTCGGTATTGATCCGTACCGATCCCCAGGATATCGATGCTTTTATCCACACAATTGTGAGTCTCTACTGAAGCATAAACCGTAAATGGCTTCATGCCGAAGATCCCTTTCTGTTGTATTTGTTTATCCTGGAAGTAGACGTTCCGGGCCACGGTCAAACCAGTAAGGTTAGCGGCAGAGCCTCCGCTTACCAATACGCCTGCTGCGTCCTGATCATATCCGATGAATTGCGCTCCCCACCTGGAAACTTGTTTTTCCATTTCCGTAAGGACAGGTGCCAGATGCCACTTACCGATGTTTTGGTTGATGGTATTGGCCAGTAATTCCGCAAGTATGGAAACCTGAGTACCGCCGGCCATGACATAGGCAAACATCTTTGGAGCCATGTTTAAGGTAGCTGTATCCACTACTTTTTCCTTCACAATATCTAACAGATCAGAAGTATCCATTCCTGCTTCTGGCAAGGCCTCTGTCATCCAGTTTTGAATTGCTTCCGGAGTAAGGCCGGAAAAGGCCATATCACTTTCCATGGATTGGAACTTATTCAAAACCAGCTCACAAGCTTTGTTTAGCAAGTTTTCGAATGCTTCATGAGAAAAGTCCAGCGTGCTTTCATCGAATTGTGCCATAGTAGCAAATCTGCATTTTTTTTTGATTGAGGCCAGTAAAGGATGTATGAGGTTATTTCATGGTTTGTATTCGATTTGTTCATTTCAGGATTGAGTGGCAATCAAACATTCTCTTCAATTATTTGGCTACTTTTGACCCAAACAACAGTAATTGCTATCAATCGGCAGTAAATCAAAACAACAATGGATATTAGAAATCAGCCTTTACTCCCAGGGAGTTACTTTCATATTTTCAATCGTGGACAGAACAGTAGAAAGGTATTCTTTGAGCGCGAAAACTGTCGCTATTTCTTGCAACAGTATGAAAGATATGTAGGTCCTTTTGTGCGGACCTACGCTTACTGTTTACTTTCAAATCATTTTCATTTTTTGGTTCAGATCAGGGAAGAAGAAGTGCTTGAAAGTGTTTGTAAACAAGTTGGAGACAATCCGCTGTATTGGTATGCGAGTAATGCATTTGCCAGCTGGCTCAAGAGCTACACGCAGGCAGTGAATAAGCGATATAAATACACAGGAGCCATATTTGAAAAGCCATTTAAGCGCATCGAAGTGAAAACCGATGAGTATTTCACTAATCTGGTAACCTACATCCATCACAATCCAGTGAAACACGGAATTCGTAAAGAGTTCCAATCTTATCCCTTCTCATCCTATCAAACAATTGTAAAAAGTAATCATCCGACCAACTTGGAAAGAGAAAGATTGTTGGACTGGTTTGGTGGGTTGGATGCTTTCGTGGATTTTCATCGGAATCCAATCAAGGGCGATTCGGAGTTGTATTTGGAGTAGCGCCGATTGAAGAGCTCGCTTTAAGCGAGCTCTTCAATCTTTTTTCAAAAAACTTTCAAAACCTTGTTTACTTATTTCATTATTCGACACTTAAGGTTGAGAGGTTTATAAAATGGGACCCGAAATTAACATAGCGCACAAATTTGATAACTACTGGCAACCGATTGCCTGGCTTAAACATGCTCCCAAAACGCAAACAACTAGAGCTAATTTTGCTATGTCATTTCAATTTCATTTTACAACTTTTCGAAGACTATGCCAGTTCACACTAGATTTGTGGACTGGTAAAGGATTCATTTTTTTGAAAAAGATCAACTGGCAAGAACTTCAGTCCGAACTCAAGCGGGGTAACAACGAGATGCTTTCTGTATTTTTTCAAGAGCACGCTGGATACTGCACGAGAAAATTGACCAAAGAGCATCAATGTTCGCAAGAAGACGCTGAAGATATTTTTATCGAGTCAGTAATGAATCTTCGTGAAAAGCTGATCAAAGGTGCAGTGGAAGCCGTAGCCAATGTGCGAAGCTATCTCTACAAGACCTGCCATTATATGTTGATGGATCGGTTAAGGAAAAAAGGTCGTCAGGCACAGGAGGAAGAAGATGTTGTCCGGTTCTTCTATGAGTCTGCCTATACTACCGAAAACGATCCATTCGACAAAGAATTGGTAGAGATCACAAAAATTGCCTGGAATGAGCTTTCTGAGAAGTGCAAAGACATTTTGCATTTCTTTTATGTTGATAAACTGGAGATGAAGGAAATCGCAGAATTGATGGCTTTTGCTTCGGCAGATGTAGCCAAAACATCCAAATCCAGATGTTTTCGCCAGTTTGCTACACGAGCTTATGAATTGAAAAATGCTCATGGTTCATGAAGCTTGACCCGAACGATATCGCCCTGATCGAAAAGTACCTGGATGATGATTTATCACCGGAAGAGACTTTAGTTTTTGAGGAGAAACAGGACAATTCTGTGGATTTTCGAGAAGCGGTTGTCTTTCATCGAAAGTTGCTTGGGCACTTGGAAGCCCAGCAAAAGCTTGCCCTGAAGGCAGAGTTACAGGGCATGATGGTGGAAAATGTAAGAGAGGAACGAGGCTTTGATTGGAAGATTTTTTCAATCGCAGCTTCCGTTTTATTGGTATTGGGGTTTGTGGGGGTACTACAATTTCAGCGTTCAGGTTCTTCACCAGATCTGTTTCAACAGTACTTTGATCCCTATCCAGTGATGAGTGTCGTTCGAGGGAATACGCCAAATGGGCTTGACCCCTTACACATCTATGCAGAAGGTAAATACGAGTTGTTCGTAGAGATCATGGCCAACAAGAAAAATGCTGCGGAACCAAAACTCAAGTCTCCGAAGCTGCAATTAGCCTATGGTAATGCCTTACTGGCGATTGCCCGACCTGAGCAAGCGATTGAAGAGCTGGAAATGATCAACCCTGACGAAGACTATTATCTGGATGCGCAATGGTACCTGGCATTAGCGCATTTGCGATTGCAAAACTACGACAAGACGAGGGCTCTATTAGAGCAACTGGTTGAACAACAGACATTTTACAGGCCTAGTGCGAGGAAATTGCTCGCGTCGATAGAAGAGGCCGACAACTAACTCGAAACAGTGAAATATTGGTTTTCTGTGTGGTTTTTCCTGACCGTTTTTCAAGCGGTCAGCCAGTCCGACTATGAGCGAGCGGTGAGGTTATTCGAGGAGGCGGATTCGATTCGTTATGCTGAGGATTTAAAGAATAAGAGAAATCTTGATCAATATCAACTGGCAATGCGAAAGTTTGAACGTGCGAGTGTACTTTTTGGGTCCGTTGATTCCACTTTTCTTAGAATCAGGTCTGAAATTGGACGATTTAAGTGCCAGTTGCTCATAGAAAATATTGATAATTGGCTGAATATAAATCCTAAAAAATCGATAGACATTCTTGAATGGTTACATCATGCGTTTGAGAAAAATATTGCTTTCTTTAATAGCAGTTTAAGTTTATCAGAAGATATTTCATTTACTTATGAACAAGGAATTGGTCAAAGCTTTAAAGGGCTTCAGGATAGTGGCGATACGCTATTTCTGTTTAAAACATTCCAATTCAGTGAATGGAGCAAAGCACGCACGATCCGTAACACCAGAAAAAACGCACAAGCTGATCTTTTCCAGCACATACCGGAAGTAATTACTAAAAAGGAGCGTCGCCTAAGAGCAGAAAAACTCAAGATAATTACTCAAAAATTTAAGTTATCAAATTTTAAAAGCGATGATAACCAGGAAATTAGTAAATACAACAGCCAACTTGCCAAAATAGGAGAATCCCAAGACTCCCTCGAAAACTTCATCCGAATCAATTACCCTCGCTACCATCAGCTTCGCTATCAGGACATTACCTTATCCGTAGAGGAAGTGCAGGAACGACTTCAGCCATCGCAAGCTTTTGTGGAATACTATGAAGGGGATACGACTTCCTTTGTGTTTACCATCACCAAAGATGACTACCAGGTAAGGCGCATTCACCTGGATGATGATACGTTGATAACGAAGTATCGGGAACACTTTGAGCCTGAAAACTTTAGTCCGGGACACCAGAAGGTGAATGAATTGTCTTACCAGATTTATGAAAATTATGTTAAGCCGGCCATTGGGGAATTGAGTTCAGAAATTTCTGAACTGATCGTTGTGCCGGATGGGAAGTTGTCGTATGTGCCATTCGACATTTTGCTCACACAATCTGTTAATTCGGAATCCACTGAAGCAGTGCCCTATTTGCTCAGACAATATCAGGTGCATTATACGTATTCAGCCTCTCTTTATTTCAATGACTTTTCTACCTTAAGTACCAAAGACGAGTACCTGGCTTTTGCTCCTGAATATGAAACCACATTCACCGATACAACCTCCATTAATCGGCTGGGTAACTTTAGAAATCAGCTCACTCCTTTGATGCATAATCAGGAAGAGGTGTCTTATATCTCAACCCAGTTTAAAGGATTAGGCTACTTCGGTGCGAATGCCAACGAGAAAAATTTTAAGGAAAAGGTGGATGAATATGGGGTGCTTCACTTGGCGATGCATACGATTGTTGACGATGAAGATCCGATGAACTCCAAGCTGGTTTTTTCCAATTCCAAAGACTCTCTTGAAGATGACATGCTCCATGCTTTCGAGATCTACAACATGGAAATTCCAAGTAAACTGGCGGTGTTAAGCGCCTGCGAAACGGGATTCGGACAGCTCGCGAAGGGAGAGGGGGCTTTGAGTCTGGCCCGCGCTTTTTCCTATGCAGGGAGCCCGAGTGTGGTAATGAGTCATTGGCCGGTAGATGACCAGACGACAGCCGTCCTGATGAAGTCTTTCTACAACTATTTGTCCAAAGGATTATCGAAAAGTGATGCGCTGAGAAGATCCAAGCTGGACTTTCTGGATCAAACTCATTCTGTCCGGATGCACCCGTTCTTTTGGGGAAGTTTTGTTGTAATGGGGGACGACTCACCAATCTATATCAAGCGACTTCCTCAAGTGAATCCCTTTGTGGTGCTGGTAGGTTGCCTGCTGATACTTTATGGTGCTGGTTCTGTTTTGTACAAGAATGAGTTGTAATAGAATCTTTGCTGTTGTAACCTGTATAAAGAGTGCGTCAGGGAAATCCAATCTTTTTTCAACTCCTTTGGATTTTATACTAAAAAACGGAATGACACGATTTGATTATTCAGAAGGTTGGTCCGGAGCGTCCGGTGATTGACCGTAGGTAACAATAATTGTAAGCCCTAAACCCGTCAGTTACGGTGATTTTGAGCACTTCTAACATTAAAAAGGCAATTTTCGTGAATGGATTCAATCGTATGACTAAATTTATAGAGGTCAACAAAATAAAAAACATTACTGCTGTGCTCGAGAAACTAATCCCCGCCCTATTTGTGGGCATTTTGTTCCTATTCGTTTCGTGCGATGATGATGATGAAATTCCTGGTTCAGGGTTGAATAATCGCTTTCAGGATCGCATGGTCTCCGCGCATTCTGATTTCAGGTCCAATGTGGGCATTACGGAAGACCTGATCTGGTCAGAGGAACTTGTGACTGAGGCAGAGGCCCTCGTGGATCAAATCACTTCAAATTGTGCAGAATCTGCGGAAATCAGTACTAACCGTGGTTTCAATCAACTGTTTACTACGTCCACCCTGGTTCCAAGTGAAGTCGTTACCATATGGCACAATGGCAGCCAATTTTACAACTACGAAGAAAATGTATGTCAGGGAGCACCTGGAGGGTGTGACAACTATTTGCAGGTCGTTTGGGCTGATGCCAAGGAATTAGGTTGTGCCACGAGCATTTGTTCTGAAGGAACGTCCAGTGTTTGGATTTGTCTTTATGATCAGGCGGTCGTTCCTGGAGAACGACCTTTTTAAGGTGCAACATGTTGAGCATTTAGTTGAATATCCATTCTCGGAGATTAAGATCAGACGGATAAAATGGAGGATTCTACACGGCTTGTCAAATGGACCTACAACGTCAGATAATCAGGTATAGGAGTCGAGTTATTTCAAGATCTGACTCTCCGACCAGAACGCCTGGATCAGAAGTGATGGATCTTCTGACATCTCAGCGTTTTCAAAGAATGACTCTGAGTGGCGTGTAATAACTCTGAGGAGGGTGAAGTGTTAGAAGCATGACGCTGAGTAGCATGTCTGTTGAATATGCATTAACATTGAAAAGACATGCCAACTCTCATCAAAAAACGCAGACATCTATATTCACGGTTTCCATTGGGACTTCTTTTTATTCTGGTTATTGCTTTAAGTCCCGTTCTTATTGGGATGCTTGGCGCGATGATCACCGAATGGCAAACTGGTAATCCTTGTCATGAAGGAAATTGTTTGTGGGGAGCACTGGGGTGGTTCGCGTTCTTTACCATTCCTTTCGCTGCTCTTTTATTTCTGGTTTTCATGGGAATTGTTTTGAAGGATATCTATCAAATGAAACGATGAACATGCATGCTTAATCCTCGTCAAAAGTGGTTTCTGATCAAATTGATCCCTTACCCGATCATCGCAGTAGCCGGCGGGTTCTTGTATTGGATTATCGAACTGGGGATAATAGGCGAAACAAAGTTCTATCCCGCAACAGGTAATTTGTACAATACTTCGACATCTTTCGTGGCAGTCCATACCATGACTTTTTTGTTGGGATTGTTTCTGGGACTGATAGAAGAGACACTATTCAAAGGAAAGTTTCGTAACCTGGCTTTTATATCTAAAATCATCCTGAAAACGGTGATTTATATGGGGCTCCTGACCTTCTTGATGTTTATTTCTGCCATCATTTTGAATGCCATCAATTTGGGTACTTCTGTTACAGACCCGGCAGTGATTACCACCGTGCTCAATTTCCTGGGAAGTTTCACCTATCTGAGCATTGCCATATTCGCAGGAGCGATCATAGACCTTACTTTGTTCTTCAACGAAATCATAAGCTTCCTTGGACTCGATGTAGTCGGAACGTATTTTACTGGAAAGTATTCCAGGCCAGTGAAAGAGAATCGGATTTTCATGTTCCTGGATATGCGTGGATCGACCACCATTGCCGAACAGTTGGGGCATGAGCGACATTACCAGTTGATCAATGATTATTACGCAGATATGTCCCAGGCAATTATTCAGACACAAGGGCAGGTTTACCAGTACGTGGGAGATGAAATTGTGATATCCTGGAAAATTGATCGTGGGTTACATGAAGCCAATTGTCTGGCATGTTTTTTCCAGATCGGTGAGAAAATTCAGCGTAAATCCGAAAGATATGTGTCCCGATATGGTTTGATCCCTTCATTCAAAGCAGGAGTACATGTCGGAGAAGTAACCAGGGGTCAAATTGGTTTGATCAAAAGGGAAATGCTGTTTATAGGCGATGTGCTGAACACTACCGCCCGGATTCAAGGATTATGTAATGATTTGGAATCGGGCCTTCTGATCTCAGAAGAATTGAAAGAGATCTTACCTGAAAAATTGAAATATACCTTCATTTCGAAAGGTTGTTTTGAATTGAGAGGCAGAGAACAAAAAGAGGAACTTTTTGAAGTGTTGCTTGAAAAAGATGAATAATTCTGATCAGGGTAAAACTTAACAAGCCAGTCTTAACTCAAGACTAACTTGTCTTTGATCTTATTCAGTCGATCTCGAGACATCACAAATTCTTTTTGTTGAAAGTCCATTCGAATGACGTATTTGTCATTTTCCCAAAAGGCGTAATGTTGCAGGTGATCAAGATTGATCAGGGTACTGCGATTGATCCGTACAAATTGTTCGGGATGTAGTTTTTCTTCCAGTTCTGAGATCGTTTCCTTAAGTCGATATCTTTCTTCCTCGGTAGTGGCCATGGTCTTTCGGTCCTCGCGTTCTACCCAAATGATTTTGTCAGTATCCAGAAAAACTTCTCCAAATTCATCTGAAGCAAACAGCCGGCTCTTGGTGCGACTGTTCTGTACCGATTTTAGGTCGTTATGGGTCTGATTTAACTGACGGTTGTATTGACCGATCAAGTTGACATTGATCAGGGTATAACCGATGAGCAAAACCGGAGGTAAGTAATTCAGATAGATCTCGAGGCTGTAGAAATATTCATCAAAGTATACCGCCGAATTAAGGTTAGGGAAATAATGGAGCAAATAGCGACTTGTGAGAGAGAAAGGGCCAAAGGCAAAAAAAGCCACGGCCAATAGTGGCAGGAATTTCAGTTCATAAATGAAGATCTCTTTGACAGAAAGCCGGATGGAAGTCAGGTTCAATCGCGAAGCATATATGCGGATCAATTGAGCAATAATGGTCACCGTAATGCATTCGATTAAGAACTGATCGATGAACACATACCATAGTAAATGACCCCAGGTAAACGAACCGTCACTGATCCACTCCAGATTGGACGGATGTAAATAGATGATCGTCAGGTAAACCAACACCATGACAAAAGTGGTGATCAGGATTACTTTCCGGTTTTTTAGTAAATCATAAGAAAGGGTTAGCCACATGGGTTCAGATTTCGGACCTGATTATTCGGAACTGAGACATCCAAAGGTAAAATTCCCCTGATCAAATACCCAGATTTCGGACCAGCAAACCCGGAATTCAGACGCTTCTCTCAACTATTATCTGCTGCCAATCCGTGATTTGAATCAAAAAACAAATCGTGAAATGAGAACAATTATCACACTTGCTGCCTTGTACATCAGTCAAACACTGTGGGCACAATCACCTCTGGAAGTGACGATCATAGGAACTACACATGCCTTCCAGAAGGAATATCAGGACAAACAAAATTTTCGGCAGGTACAGGATTTTATCGTGGATCTGGATCCGGATATCATTTGTATTGAAGCAATCCCAACTTCAGATACGCTGAGTCTTCAGGAGATTTTACCAAACAATATGAAGCGAGCTGATAAAATGCGTTCGGCACTTCAGGAGAAAGGACACTTTCCATTCGATGCAAATGCGTATAACTCTGAAGTAGAAAGCATGCGGTTTGAAGGTGCTATCGATTATGCTGCCTATGATTTTTGGAATGCTTACTATCATTGGTTTCAGGTCATACAAAACGGAGATTCACTCAATCAATTTACTCCCTACATGAAAGATCTGAGTCGTTCGGAATATGGGCTGATGGTGTTTCCCGCAGCCATTGAATTAGGGATTGATCAATTTTATCCGATTGATTTTCGCGCGGGAGAAGAGGAATTTCTGGCGAGTAATCAAAAAGTATTGAAGAAACTCTTATTCCGATTCAAATGGAAACCGCTTGGTACCTATCTGAAAACACAAAAGCGCTATAAAAAGGCGGAAGAAGCAGGGCAGCTCATGGAGTTCATCAACGGTCCTGATTTTCAAGTGGCGTTTAACAACCTGATTGATGAATTGCCCAGAAAGTTACCCAAGGTTGCTGAGGCTCGATTTGTGAAAGACTATTGGTTGAGACGCAATGAGATCATGGCCGATCGCATCGTTGAAACGGCAAAACAACAAGCGGTACAAAAAGTACTGCTAACAGTAGGTAGTGCGCATGTTGGAGCGATCAAAAATGCCCTGGAAAAGCAAGGCCACCTTGTCCGTACTTATGGTGAATTAACTAACAAAAACAACTAAGATCATGGAAGAGATCATGCAATCCAATGCGTTTTTTATGTTGCCACTCGTCATGTGCTATGGGGTCATTTGTGGCATGTGGTTTTTGTTTGACAGACTGGGGTGGTTGTGGAAGATTACACCCATTAAAGCTCCGGAAAAACCTCGACTGGAATTTCTACTTGCCATATTTGCCGCAATTGCTGTATTGGGAATAGGACGACTTTATGCTTTCGGTTGGCTGCTTCCTTCTCCTGATGATGAGATTTGGGCCGGCATCAGCTGGATGTTCAACAACGTCATCATATTCTCTCCACTCTGGCTCATGGTAGTCATACGAAAACAATCGTTGAATACTATTTTGATCTCAAAGGATGACTTGATCAAAAAAGCAATTTTTGGACTGGCCGTAAGCCTGTTAGGGATCTTGATATTTATTGGTCTTCGAAATGAGTGGGGGAGGTTTCCGGAAATGCTTTCACATGCGGTGACCTTTAAAAGCCTGATCAATTTCCCAGCGGTCTTTTTTGAAAATGTAGGGCTGGCTTTTCTGTTTGTTCGTTTTAGATGGGCTGTGGGAGCAAAATGGGCTATTGTCATTCCCGCAATCATTTTTGCCATCGCGCACATTCCAGGATCTGTTGCAGAAGGCGATCCCTGGAGCCATATCCTTTCTTTCGCGATTTTGACTAGTAGTTTGACCGTGATGATCCTCTATACTGCTTATCGATCAAGGGATATCATTTGGTTAGGGTTTGTCCATTATTTGGTCGATGTAGCCATAAAAGCTTTTTAGTCCTAATTCAGAAGGTTACTCATAGCGCAATTAATAATTGAAGGGAAGCGGAATAAAAAGAAAATCGTCATGCCGGTTTTTTTGATCTAAGAATCTTTTGAAGGGCAAAAAATATTGGCGGCCCACGTAGGGTATCTCTTCGGCGATTTTAGTTGTCTCTTGCCAATAACCTGAACTCGATTTTAAAACACGCCTTCTGGCCAAAAATTCCTAAGAGGACAGAAAATATCAGACGCCCAGTCCGGGGAATCTCTTTATCCCGCTGATGAGATTCCCCCGTACCCGCCGGGACGGTTCCCCGCCGAGACAAAATGGTCTCTTCTGAGAAATGTTGAGCCCATTTTTCGAGAATGACCGGGTCGCGCCAGACCGGGTCGCGCCAGACCGGGTCACGTTGACGTGTTTTAAAATCGAACTCAGGTCAATAGAAAATGTAGTCAAACGAAATAAATCAGTTTGAATCTTGTCACTTTTCTTATTTCTTATAATTTTGTATATCATACATTATTGTAAGAAATGAAAAACAAAGGGTTAGGAGAATTCGAAGAATTGGTACTGCTGGCAGTATGCATCCTCGAACAAGCGTATGGGGTGGCGGTAAAGAAGGAAGTGGAAAAGCATTCCAAAAGATCCGTACTTCTGGGGGCAGTTCATATCACCTTATATCGCTTACAGGACAAGGGGTTTCTGAAATCTGAGTTGGGGGGCAATACGGAAAAGCGCGGAGATCGAAGGAAACGACTCTTTGAGATCACTGATGCAGGAATGGAACAGCTCAAATCTGCTCAGGAAGTCCGCCAAAGCATGTGGCAATTTATTCCTCAGCTAAAAACTCAGAGCTAATTCAATGAAAGAGCCGGATAACAGCACATCCTCTTTGGTCAAGTGGATGTTCTCTAAATGTGTGGATGTGGCACTCATCGAGGAATTACTCGGTGACCTACATGAAATGCGAGAAGTGAGAATGGAGGAGCGAGGAAAATTCATCGCCAATCTCATGTTTTGGGTTGATGCCATTCATATGCTTACAGGTTTTTCAAAATTCAAAATTTCAAATACTCAAAATAGGTCAACACTCATGTTTCAAAGTTTATTCAAGATCGCCTGGCGAAATGCGCTTCGGCAAAAACAGTTCACCGTACTCAATATTCTTGGACTTACACTTGGTATTGCTACGACAGTTTTCATTGCACTTTACATCGATGATGAATTGAGCTACGACACCTTTCATGAAAAAGGAGATCGGATCTACCGTGTCAATCAGCCTAACATTTGGGGTGATTGGGATGAATGGGCATCTAATACGGGCCCTAATGTCGCCACGGCTTTAAACACTGATATCCCGGAGTTTAAGGAAGTGACGCGTTTACTCAGCCTGGGCTTTCAAACGGTAAGGGGTGTCAATCATGACCGGGTTTTCAAGGAAAATCGAATATATGGTGCAGAGGAAAACTTCTTCAGGGTATTCACTTTCCCCTTGTTATCAGGCGATCAACATACAGCATTCGACCGTCCCAATACGGTAGTACTCACTCTGGAAACAGTTACCAAATACCTGGGAGATCAGGTAGGTCCCGATGAAGCGATTGGGAAACTGATCAGTATTAAGAATTATCAGGGCAAATGGGTGGATTATGAAGTTACTGGTGTTGCAGCGGAAATCCCTACTCGGTCTCATATCCAGTTTGAGGCTTTGGTGTCCATGAAAAGTGAGCAGGAGATGTTGGATGCTCATGGTTGGAAATGGATCTGGACTTCATTTGCTACCTATGTATTGGTCAATGAAGGTGCTGATCTTATGGCGTTGACGGAGAAAATCCAGGCACTGCCTCCGAAATGGGCACCGCCTACCACAGAACGAATTTTCAATCAAACTTTTGATGAGTTCACCAAAGGATATCCATGGAAACTTGGTTTGCAGCCTTTGAGAGAAATCTATATCGCGGCTGATCCCCGATTGCAATTTTTTGGCCAGACCGGAAATCCCGAGATCGTGAAAATTTTTGGAGCCATCGGAATACTCGTTTTGATCTTGTCGGTGATCAATTTCATGAATTTATCTACCGCGCGTTCAACCACACGCTCAAAGGAAGTAGGGGTGAGGAAGGTGTTGGGGTCGGCCAGAAGAACCCTGGTTTACCAATTCATCCTCGAGTCGGTGATCTATGTCATTGCCAGTACGATATTGGCATTGACAGTGGTATATTTTGCCCTTCCCGGGTTCAGTACACTGGCCGATAAACTATTGACTTTAGCGCCCTATTTTCAATCTCCGTTGACCTATATGGCATTGCTGGGATTCGTTTTATTCGTCGGTATTCTTGCAGGGAGTTATCCATCTTTTTACTTGTCATCTTTCCGGCCAATTGAAACATTGAAGAGTAGGCTGAGTACTGGTCGTGCGGGCAAGAGCATCCGAAATGGCCTGGTAGTTTTACAGTTTACCATTTCCATTACGTTGATCATCTGTACCGTATTTGTGCAAAAGCAATTAGACTTTTCTTCAAATCTTGATGTCGGATTTGCCAAGGATAATATCCTTCAGTTACACAATATCGAACAATTTGGATTTGATACGGAGCAACTTAAACAGCGTTTGGAGTCCAATCCCGCCTTTATCAAAGTGGGTAAATCATACGGTATACCTCCTGATATTTATTCTGGTGATCGCTACATGGCCAAAGGGTCGGAAAATGTAATACAGCTGAGCAATGTACGCACGGAGGAAGATTACCTGGACCTATTGGGGGTTAAGTTCCTCGCCGGAAGGAATTTTGATCCTTCCCGGGCTACCGATAAATACAAAGTCATTCTTAATGAAAAGGCGGTATCGATGTTAGGTTGGGGGAATAGCGATCAATATGCTGAAGATTCACCAATAGGAAAAATACTGACACTGGCTTCCGGGGATGAGGATGAATTTGAAGTGATTGGGGTGCTGAAGGATTTTAATTTCAAAAGCCCTAAGCAGGCCATTGCACCATTGGTCATAATCCACCATCACAATGATCGGGTGTGGGATTATGGTGGAGGCTTGTCTTTCATGTCCATGAAGTTGAATCCGAATGTGATCACCAAAAGATCAGATCTGGATAATTTACTGTTGGACCTGGAAGAACAAATGAGATCAGTTGATGCCAGTATCCCATTTGAGTACACGTTCATGGATCAGGCCTTCGAACAAACTTTCCGAACCGAGCAAAGAATGGCAACGGTACTGAATGTTTTCACTTTGATGGCCATGGTAATTGCCTGCATTGGACTATTTGGATTAGCTGCTTTTTCTGCAGAACAGCGTACCAAGGAATTAGGGATTCGGAAAGTGCTTGGCGCGGCTATATTCCACCTGGTCCGTACTTTTTCTTCGGAGTTCACCAGACTGGTGATGATTGCCATTTTCCTAGCTACTCCGGTGGCCTATTTCACCGTGCGCTGGTGGCTCAATGATTTTGCGTACCGAACACCTATTGACTGGTGGGTTTTCGCCGTAGCGATTATCGGAGCCTTACTTCTAGCCACTGGTACCATCAGTTTCCAGTCCTTTAAAGTAGCTTATCAAAATCCGGTGGATGCGTTGAAGGACGAGTGATATATAAATCTGTGAGGCCTCCAAATGAATTTGATGGGGCCTTACAGGTTGTTTCACCACATTACCAAAATTTTCAACCTTTTACTGTCACGGATTTCCGTGTGCTGTGTCTAACCATAAATCAAAAAAATAAGCACATGGAAACGAACAATTTTGACGTACAGAGTATTGGGATCAAGGCGCATCCGGACAAGGTCTTTCAATTCATTGCGGAACCTGCGAATGTGCCCAAATGGGCATTAGGATTTTCAGAAGTAGATGGTGAAACCGCTTTCATGGAAACACCAGCTGGTAAAATGAAAGTGGGGATGACGATGCAAAGCAACCCTGAGCATGGCATAGTGGATACTACCATGACCATGCCTGATAATAGCATTGGTATGGCTTACTCACGGGTACTTCCCAACGATGGCGGTAAAACCAGTATCTTTTCTTTTGTATTGATGGCACCCCCTGTTCCTCTGGAAGAAATTGAAGGAACGCTGGAAGCACAGAAAAAGCAACTGGCTGAGGAACTTCAGATATTGAAGAAAATTCTAGAAGCTTGATGATGCTTCGACAAATTCATCATACTTCAGTATTTGTAGCAAGTTTACTGGGGTTTGGGCTCGCATTTATATGGTATGGCCCTTTGTTTGGCGAAACCTGGGCTCTTGGTGCAGAAGTCATTGATCCACAAACTCCCCCTGGTTGGGCAACGCTGACCAGTTTTGTAGTGGGGCTGGTTGCAAATTATGGATTGGCTTACCTCCTGGCAGCAACTCATCAAAAAGGTGCGCTCGCAGGATTAAAACTAGGCTTGCTGATTTCTGTGGCTTTTTTACTTCAAGTGATCATTGGGCCATGGTTGTTTGCGGGAAGGTTCTTGCTATTTGCGGTGAACATGCCGTATTTCACACTAGTTGCCTTGAGCTCGGGCATGATCATCGGTCATTTTCAAAAGTAGCCAGGAAGAAGTACCTATTTGACCGGTAGGTACTTCATCCATTTCATTGAGATATGAACAAAAAAGAAGAACCTTCAGATCTGTTACTGATAGAGGAAGCACTGATTGGGAACCGGGAGTCTTTGGAAGTATTGGTAAAGAAGCATCAGACCTGGATTTTTAATGTCGCACTCAACCTCACTGCTGAGGCCAACGAAGCGGCAGACCTGATGCAGGAAGTACTGATCAAAATGGTGACGAACCTTTCAAAATTTGAACGGAAGAGTAACTTCAGAACCTGGTTGTATCGAATTATCAAGAACCATTTCCTGAATACCAGGAGAACAGGGCAATCCAGCCAGGTAATCCCCTGGGACGAATATGCCAATGGGCTTGATCTTACCAAAGATCAGGAGTTATCAGATAGCTATGAAGTCGATAAGCAGCTACTTATTGAAGAAGCCAAATTGAGTTGCATGAAAGCCATGTTACTTTGTCTGACACCTGAGCAACGCCTTATTTATGTAATGGGCGAGATGTTTGAAACCCCTTCTGACGAAGCCGGAGAAGTGCTGGGAATTACTTCTGTTAATTTCCGAAAACAACTGAGCAGAACCAGAGAACAACTTTATAATTTCATGAATGATAAGTGCGGTTTAATAAATAAGGACAATCCCTGTCGATGTGCCCGGAAGACTACTGGGTTCATAAAGAAAGGGTATGTTGATCCTGGGAACCTGCAATTCCAAAAAGATGTCCTCAGTAAAATTGAAGCTATAGCCCCTTCCAGATTAGACGCTTTTGAAGACAAGGGAATGGCGGCCTATAAGGAACTATATAAGGCTCACAATTATCAAAAAGCTCCGGGTGAAGGCCCGTTTCTAAAGGAATTGATGACTTCAAAAGCGATTAGGGAGAGTTTTGGGTTGAATTGATGGTTGAAACTGAAATGACTTGGAAAGTTTGAGAAAGAACGCGTTTATGGGGATTTGTTTAATGATACTGCTTTCATGTGGTACTCCTTCTGATCATGGATATCAGGCAAAGGAGATTCCGGAAGCTGATTCCCTTGATTTTGACGCTACCTTGTTGCCTGATGAGAGTACTGCCAGTCCGTATGATCCAAATCAGGAATCCATGGACCTCTATTATCAGGAGGGAAAAGTTTACGCCCTGGTGGATACCATTCAGGCAGACTTCAATGGGGATGGTCAAAGTGACCGGGCGATCTTTCAAAGAACAGGTAGTACATCAGGAATTCTGATTCTGGACGGCATTTCCAATAAAGAAATTCGACTGGGTTTTGGCCGACCATTTGCACATTTTTCAGACTTCAACTGGGTGGATTATTGGGGGCTGATTCAGGATTCTGTCACGTTTGAGATCATTGTTGAAGACAGTGAAGTCGTTGGTTCGGAACCTGTACGATTAGAAAACCCTGCCATTTACGTCGGTGTGGAAGAGTCCGGTGGTGGTTTAGTAACCTTTATGGAAGGAAACTATGTTTGGGTCCACCAGGCGGATTGAATAGAAACGACTTTCTCTATTTTGCCTTTCAATGAAATAATGACTTGATGACACTCCATGATTGGTTAGAACAAGTAGATTCAAAAGAGACATTTTTACATTTTATCAGAGCGCTGAAAGAAGATAAAATTGATGAGGAAAGAAAGGAAATGGTAAGTCCTTCTTCACCTTATGCTCCCGGGGCCAATGGATGGGAAAATGACAATATCGTTGACTTTTTGGATGCCATGGAGCGATTTGGTGAAGATTCCAATGCAGTTTCATCAGCTCCTGTATGGAAAAATTTTGCGTTGTTATTGTATGCCGGTAAGTATTATGAATAAGGCACGAACCCATACCCGTGCCTTATTTTGGTGAAAATCTTTCCTAAGCCTCCGCCAATGCTCTTTCGAACCCAAAGATCCTGGGAGCGAATGTAGCATCCAGTCCCATGCCTCTTGCGGCTTGCTGAAGTGATTCGGGTACGTCTCCACAAAACAGGAACGGGCCGGGGATAGCGATTTCCAATAAGGAAGGAAAGTGACCTGCTGCAGTAGTGCTTAAGTGAAGGCCTAAAGCTGCTCCATCCTTGAATAGGTCATAAACAACCAGTGTATCCGTGGCGTCTTCAAAGTAGCAAGCCACTTGCAATGCGTCGGGTTCATTGTCGTGCATTTGATTGCTTACTTCCTGATACGTGGTTTTCAATGCTTCGGCTTGCCCTGGCTTGGCGGTCCATTTATAAACGACTGTAATTGCTTGATTATTCATGATTTTTTGTTTTACTAAATGATTAATGAAGCAAATGTATGTCTTATTAGCACCCATAAAGGGGGTAATTTACGACATGTAACAGGGTTGATAAGGACAATTGAAACCATTACTTTTGTTGCTACCATGAAACACCTCAGTATACTGATTCCCAGGGGGAAAGCCATAGTAGACACAATCATTGGCACGATGAACCTCTTTCAAATGGCCAATAATTATTACAGAAAAAATGGCTTTTCTTCAGAAGATCTTTTCAAGGTCGATTTGGTAGGCTTAACGGAGGAAACAGTGACATACAACCATGTTTTGGCCGTACAACCCACCATAAGCATCGATCAGGTAGAGCGCACGGATCTCATCATTGTCGCAGGCATCGTAGGCGAAATGGATGAGCAAATTGAGCTAAATAGACCTTTTGTAACCTGGATGAAACAGCAACGCATCAAACATCATTGTGAAATGGCAAGCCTGTGCCGGGGAGCCTTTCTGTTGGCGGAAACCGGATTAATGAATGGAAAGTCTTGTGCCACCCATTGGCTCACTCATGATAAATTCAGGCAGCGATTCCCAAATGTGAACCTGATCCCTGAAAAGATCATCAGTGAGGATAATGGCATTTATTCCAGCGGGGGAGCCTACTCCTTTTTGAACCTGTTACTTTACCTGATTGAAAAGTATTACGGTCGGGAAACGGCCATTTGGTGTGCTAAAGTTTCTGAAATTGAGTTTGATCGGATTGACCAGAATCAATTTGTGATCTTCAATGGTCAAAAGGAACATACGGACGAGGAGATCATTGCTATACAAGAATTCATCGAAACTCACTATGCAGAAAAATTGAGTATCGATACCCTCGCAGAAAAAGCCGTGACCAGTTCCCGCAACTTTGTAAGAAGATTTAAGAAGGCGACAGGAAACACCCCCATTGAGTACATTCAACGGGTGCGGATAGAAGCAGCAAAAAAGCAATTGGAGTCTTCCACGTTGAATGTGCATCAGGTCATGTATCACTGCGGTTACAACGATGATAAGACTTTTCGAACTTTGTTCAAACGATATGCGGGTCTTACGCCGTTGGAATATCGCAACAAATACAACCGGGAAATGGCCTATGCTTAGGTACTTAGATGGTCCTTGTTTTATTCGAAGACACATATATCTGAGTCTTTGACGCTTTGCCAATGGTCCTCGTTTTCAACGAGGACCGATATATTTCCGAGTCTTTGACTCCTCCGGATGATTAATCCTCCATCAAATAGGCTGCTAAAATGGATTTATGCTCATCGGATATTGTTACGCTCTTCTTCGTATCATTACTGACTTGTACGATGACTGTTTTGGCTTCAGCCACCAACTGATCATTTTGAAATAAACATTGATAAAGATGAAAGGAACTACGACCAATTTTTGTGATGGCCGTACCAATATCAATCGTGCCTGGCCAATTGATCTCTGCCCGAAAATCAATTTGGAGTGAAGCAATTACAAAACTAACCTCAGCTGTTTCCGGATCCAGGTGATCACCATATAAGATTTCAACCCGGCCCGTTTCCAGATATGTGGAAAACACAGCGTTATTGACATGCCCTTGTCGATCGGTATCTGCATATCTGATCTTGTCTGAGGAAGTTACCGGAAAATACGAAAGTGCTTTGGGGTGGTTCATGGGCCGGAAGATAAGGTTCGTTTTGCTTTCTAATGAAATATTGATGCCTGAGTAAGCTGAGAGGAAATAACTTTGTTACGATTTCATAAGTTCAAATGTCCGAAAAAAAGCCGTTCATCGATGCGCAATATTTGTTGCAGAAATTTCCAGGAAAAGGGGGCTGGACCTATGCTGAGATACCGGAGATTTCTCAGGACAAAACAAAACCTTTCGGATGGGTGAAGGTAAAGGGCAGCATTGATGGATATGAGTTGAAACAATACAAGTTGATGCCTATGGGGGAAGGTAAACTCTTTCTTCCTGTCAAAGCGGCGATTAGAAAACACATCAAAAAAGAAGCAGGTGACATGGTCCATATCACATTAGATAAAGAGGATCGGAACCTGGAAACACCTCAGGAGATCAGGATATGCCTGGAACAGGAATCCCTCGAAACGCTTCACAAGTTTGAATCACTTCCTGAAGGGCAACGCAAAACTTATCTTGACTGGATTTACGAGGCAAAAACAGAAGAAACCAAAGTAAAGCGGATCGCTACGGTGATTGATAAGCTATCTATGCCCTGATCGTTCTGAATACATTAATTGCCCACACTCTGTAGGCCATGATGCATCCCAATGATTTATTGTGCTTCAATGTAGATGGAGTATGGTTGGAATTTGTTCACTACTTGGAAATGGGTGGAAACTACAGGTTAAGGATACAGTCATTTGGGATCACTATTTGATGGCCGAAGGCTTCATGTAAATACATTCAATTCGATCTCCATTGTCGTTGAGGTTTACAATTTGGAACGAGCCTTCATGTCCCATATATTTAATGGTCGAAGGACAAATAAGGAAGGAATAACATAAAATAGAATGGAACTCACTATAGCAACACAGTTGCTTTCTTTCGCCAGGAATCTATTTGATCTTGGTGGGAAATTGAAGGAAGCAAAAACTCAGAAAAGGGAGAAAATCTCTCAATTCTTAATGAAAATATCCGAAGCGCTAAATGAGATGGTAGAGAAAGCTGAGTCAGGTGACGATATTTCCGGCGCATGTGGTGAAATCAATACATACATGAACTTTCTGATGGATGCCCTTGCTGATCACTTGCCTTTGGACCAGATCAACGAATTTAAATCAGCGCTTGGGGCTGCCGAATTGTTAAGAGGCCTGCCTCATGAGATCGTTACCCATGACGATAGAGATAAAATCTTGAGTGACGTCAGAGAGGCTTCAGGAAAGTTCAAAGCACTTTCCA
The DNA here is from genome assembly GCA_965229785.1 of Cyclobacteriaceae bacterium. Classification (GTDB taxonomy): domain Bacteria; phylum Bacteroidota; class Bacteroidia; order Cytophagales; family Cyclobacteriaceae; genus JAWPMT01. Next base: position 3,388,947 of record CBDDJS010000001.1, on the reverse strand, counting down.
ACGTGCTATTACTTTAGCGTTCATGAACGATGAATGCTAAGGGCATTTTTCCGATACATCCCAGGAGAGATACCATGTCTTTGCTTCCAGATCCGATTGAAGTAGGCCGGTTCCTGATATCCTAGTGCGAGTGTGATCTCTTTAATGGTCTTTTCTGAGTGAAGGAGTAGCTTTTCAGCTTCCTGCAGTTTGATCTTATTTCGGTATTCGGCAATGCCAGTTCCGGTATGTTCTTTGAACAAGCGGTTAAGATTCCTTTCGCTCATGTTCATTTGCAAGGCCAATTCCTGAACGGTTACAATTTCATCCATTCTTGATTGCAGGATCTGCTGCACTCTGTAGACTACCGGGTGGAATTTATTTTTGAAGTTAAGGAACGTGTTTTTCTGAGATCCGATGTTTTCGCGTCTCACGTTGATCACCAATTCACGAGCTACTTCAGCAGCCAGTAGGGGATCGTACAGTTCTTCCAGATAAGCCAGGGTCATATCAATACCGGTGGTCATTCCAGCACTGGTGTAGATATTGGCATCTACGGAATAAAGACTTTCTTCTTGTATGCTTACCAATGGATATTGCCGCTTCACCCAGTCGAAACATTTCCAGTGAGTACTGGCTTTCCGACCATTCAACAGGCCTAAATTCATCAATACAATGGATCCCGTACAAATGGATAAGATTGAGCCACCTTGTTGATGATGGTCTTCAAGAAAGGTTCGGGCCGTTTCGATTTCCACGTCTAGTTTTCCAATGGCTAACTGTTCGAAATCTACTCCGGGAATACAAATGATATCCTTCCTGCGAGGATTGACATTTTCGATCAATTCCAGTTTCGAAAAATGGATGTGCTGCTCCGTTTCAATGTCTTTTCGGGTGGAAACATAGACCATGTCAAATTTCTTTTTGCCAATCGTATTGGCTTCATAAAATACCTGAACTGCTCCTGCGAAATCGAATACATGCACTTTTGAGAAGAGCAACACAAATACCTTTCTATTATCTAATTCAGACATTGATTTATCTTATTAGGATAAATATAGTTCACCAGCTCTGAATGCGGGTATTATTGAATAATCAAAGGTTTACCAAGATGAGAATTACACTGACGGCTATCATTTTATTCTTCTTTTTTATGTCAAATGCACAAGATTCGGAAGTAGGTTTTGTTTGTGGGCCATGTGGCTGTGGTCAGGATGAGGTTTTTCATGATCAACCAGGCCATTGCAAAGCCTGCGGTATGGAATTGTTTGCAGCTTACAAGGCCAAGTATAGGCCAACAAGTGGCCGCGTGACCAATGCGCCCAGAAAGACGGTAGCCGTTTTGTTGTTCCCAGGGGTTCAGATTATTGACTACACAGGTCCCTGGGAGGTTTTTGGTCAAGCCAACTGGAATGTTTTCACCGTGGCCAAAACCGATGAACTATTAGAAACTGCTATGGGGATGCAAGTCAAACCTCATTATTCTTTCGAGGATGCTCCGGAGGCAGATTTTTTGTTGGTTCCCGGGGGGAATGTACAGCATAATGACGAAGAAATTCAGCAATGGTTGAAGCAACAGGCAAAAGAGAAAGAGCAGATCCTTTCAGTGTGCAATGGTGCTTATCATCTGGGAGCGGCCGGGCTTCTGGACGGCAAACAGGCTACTACCTTTGCCCCTTTGATCCCGGGACTTTCGCAGGTAGCGCCAAAGGCGGAAGTCTTATCCGACGTACGATGGACGGATAACGGAAAAATCCTGACTTCCGCGGGCCTGTCTTCCGGAATCGATGCGGCCATTTACCTGGTCAGTAAATATCAGGGGCTGGGAAATGCGCAACGTATTGCCACCCATCTGGAATATGACTGGAGTCCGGATAAAGGATTCGTTCGTGCTTCATTGGCGGATATGCATCTACAGGGTTTCGGACAGTTCATCAATCAATTTGATCGGGAATGGCTACGGTATGAAGGAGATCAAAATGAGTGGTACATTGAAGTGGCTGTTGACACTGAACTTTCCTCACAAGAACTGATGAAAGTGATCGAGTTTCAAGCTAAAAAAGGCTATGAATGGAGAAGAAAAGGACAAAATTGGGCGTATGAGATAGCAGGTGAGCCATGGGAGGCAAACATCAAAATAGAAAAAGGAGAAGCATCTAAAAAAGTCATCAAGTTTCAGGTGGAAAGGGTATAGCATCGGAGCACTGGAGATCGACAAAGTTGGCACAATTAACGATTTTTCGGGTCGTTAAGTAGGGTATAACACCATGACTCAAGTATAAAAGGCAAAAATGGCCCATGGAAAACGTACACTTGCGTCGAAATGCTTATCATTCAATGATACTGCCATGTTTATTTCAGATCCTACTGTTAGCGGGTTGTTCCCATCTTGAAGATTCGCCTCATCCGGTAAGCGATTCAATCAACAAAATCATGCCACTAGGCGCCTCAAGAGTAGAAGGAGCCAGGCCTGAATATGAGAGCTTTCGGTATGAATTGTGGAAACTTTTGCAACTTAACGACTGGGAATTTGACTTCATTGGTACCCAGGCAGACCTTGCTTCTTATCCGACCTTTCAGGATAGCACTTTTGACCAGGACCATGAAGGTCGCGGAGGCTGGACATCTCAGGATATATTGGAGGAGATCAACGGATGGTTAACGGTCACTGGCCCACCTGATGTTGTGCTCTTTAGTTCTCCCGGCGGAAACGATGCATTACAAGGGCTGAGCTACCAAAGGGTTATCGCCAATATCAATGGGATCATTGATGCCATTCAAGACACAAATCCAGAAGTAACCATCATCATTGAACAGCTGGCTCCGGGACATTCGGAAATCATGAACGGAGAATTACAACAATACTTTGATCAAATACAGGCTGATCTGCCAGATATTGCACAATCCCAATCAACGAGTTCTTCGCGGGTGATCGTCGTGGACATGTTCACAGGATTTACGGATGATTTACTGGCAGATGATGTCCACTACAATGAAGCGGGAGCAAAATTCATTGCAGAGCGATATTATGCTGTATTGGAAGGGGTTCTTCAGTAATTCACTTTATTTGGTCTGCTTCCTCCTTTGTCAAAGACTTGTCAGTTGAAGAGATGCTGATAATTTTCCAAAGATCATCGATCTTTCGATACTGAGCTTCCCAGGCGAACTGAGCATAGTTATGTTCACCCAAATGGCCTTCCTGATCCCTGTATTGTAGTTCGATGATTTTTTTGACAAATACTGTCGCCCATGTTTCATCAGGTGATACCTGAATGATCGGTTCCTGAATATCATCCCACCGCGTATACTTAACCACCTTGAAGTAACGCTCGAATCTGGACCTGATTTGATCATTGGTTAATGTGCTGATTTCACCTTCATCAACATTGATCATGCTGCCTGCAATCTGCGAAACCAATAAGGAAGCATCATTTTCTAAATGAGCTTTACGCTGAATTTCATTGGATTGGAGCAGTGCTGCTTTTACGGATTGCTGACTGAAACTGTTAAAGCCTCCAAAGCAAAATACCAGGATCAATAAGGGAGTCCCCGGAAATAGGCCGGGGACTGAAAAATATTTACTCATCTCTTAGAGACTTCACCGGATTCGAAAGGGCTGCATTGATGGATTTATAACTGACCGCAACCATGGCGATGATCAGAGCACCCAGTCCCGCGAAAACGTAAACAGAAAGATTATTGATGCTTAACAGATCAATCCGGTACTGGAAGTCGCTGATCCATCGATCCGTAAACCAGTAGGCAATAGGCCAGGTAATGAGATTGGCTAATGCGATCAGGATCACAAATTCTTTCATAAGCAGGGAAACGATCTGCTGAATGGTAGAACCCAACACCTTTCTTACCCCAATTTCCTTCTTGCGTTGTTCGACCATGAAAAAGGACAGGCCGAATAGGCCAAGACAAGACAAAATAATGGACAGCCAGGTGAAGGCGGAAACCAGCCCGGCGAAAAACTCATCTGAGGCAAAAATCTCATTGAATTCCTGATCGAAAAACTGATAATCGAATGGGTAATTGGGGAACGTTTCTGCCCAGGTAGTTTCCAGGTATTTCATGGTCTCCTGAATATTATTCGGACTGATTTTTACGTTGAAATTGCTGTTAGGGTCAGGATTGTAATAGATCATCAATGGTTCTATTTTGTGACGCATGTTGGAAAAATGGAAATCCTCAATGACCCCTACTACATTTCGGGTTGTGGCGTTATCTCCATTGCCAAAAACCAGTTTCTTACCCACTGCTTCGTCCCAGCCAAGGGACTCCATCATGGCCTGATTGATGATGATCGATTCCTGTTGATCGGCTCCGTAACTTGCACCATAATTTCGACCGGCGGCCATTTGGATGTTCATGGTCTCAAAGTAGTTTTCATCGACGGACATCACACTAACGATCCAGGGTTCGTCCTCATTTCCCCCTTCAACGTTTACACCCCCTCTTCCAAAAGTCCTACCAGGCATATTACTCGAAAAGGAACTATTCAATACATTCGGATTTTGTGTCAATTGATCCTGGAAACTAGGCATTCCGCTGCTGAGCCCTCCGTCATTTACATTGATGGTAACAATGCGTTCTTTGTCGAATCCCAGGCTTTTGTTTTTGATAAAGTAGATCTGACGTGAGACGATGAGCGTGGTGCAGATCATGCCAATGGCGGCAACAAATTGAAGTACCACCAATACTTTTCTCAACCAGATCCCACTGGAACTGGTCTGGAATTTCCCGCGCAGGATATTGACCGATTTGATGCTGGATAAGACCAATGCTGGATAAAGCCCTGCCAAGGCCCCTACCACCAGTGAGAGTCCGATGAAAAACGGAATGAGCAAAGGGTTGTTAGTGAGCAGGGGAATGAACTCAAAATTCATGTTGAGACCTGCGTCTTCCACCGCCACATAGACGATGCCCAGGGACAATAACATCGAAATGAAGGCTATGAAGATTGATTCTGTCATGTGCTGGCTGATCAATAATGACCGAGAGCTTCCCACCACTTTGCGGATACCAATTTCTTTGGCGCGAGTAGTAGATTGAGCGGTAGTTAGATTTACAAAGTTGAAAGCCGCAATCAGTAAGATAAAGAGGGCAACTCCAGACAAAGCATAGACATAGACCTTATCACCTTTGTTTTCATGGTAGAAGTCAAACAGGATGCCCGATGATTGCAAATGAATGTCTTCCAATGGTTGTAATTGTGGCACCCAAAAGTCATTGACGTCATTGGCAAGGGCAATTTCGGCCATTTTAGCCTCTACCGTTTTTTCATCCGCCCCTTCAGTGAGGGCAGCATACCCGATCATTCCCAGTCCATTCCATGAATCAATGTATTGCGCCAGCGAAGAATCCGCCTGTGCCGGGTAAAGAGACATCAATACATCATACTCCAAATGAGAGTTTTGTTCCAGATCGTTCATAAGTCCTACGACTTCCCAGCTTTGATCATTGATGTCCAGTACTTTACCAAGTTTTTCACCACCTCTTCCAAATACTTTATCAGCGAAGGATTCAGTCAGGATCAGTTTGTGAGGTTGCTCGAATTGCTTTAGGGTTTCGTCCCGGTTTTGTATGGGCAGATCAAAGATCTCGAAGAAATCATTTTCGACATACAAGGCATGATCAGAATAGTAACCAACGTCTCCTTTTTCCATGCGCTGTTGACCTGCGTAAAGGACCCTGGAGGCTAATTCAACTTCTGGAATTTCTTCTTTTGCGGCCAGGGGCATTCGCGGATTGGATATGGCCACTTCATTGCTGGTTACACCCAGTGCTTCATCAATGGTTGTGAAGCGATAAGTACGATGTGACTTTTCATTCCAGCGATCATAAGAAAGGTCGTTGTAGACCGACAAACTGAGTAAAACAAAAGTGGAGAAACCAAGGACAAGTCCGATGGTATTGATAGCGGTGGTGAGCTTATTCTTCCGAAAATTACGGATTGCCACCAGTAGAAATGTACGTAGCATGTGTTAAGTTTTTGACCTAGACTAAACTACACAGAACCGATATTCGCTCCAATTGCCCTTATATCGGTGGAGGTTTTGAGGGGATGGGAGGGGCGAATTAGCGAATGATGACCTGGTTATCTTTAGTGATATAGAATGATTGTTCCTGGCGAACGGAACTGGTCCGGATTTTTTTGAAGAAGATTATGGTTTTCGGACGTTGGAGAAAAACCATCTTAATTCACCTTATACGGCGATGAAATTGGTAATGCCGTTGACAGTTTAATAACTAAACTACTGTTCTGTTTGCTCCATGTTAAATTATCGATGTAAATTGTGAGTGAATGTAAATTTGTATGATGTATTATATCATATTAAAAACATCGTCACTTTAAACAAGAAACCATTTAATGTTCTCCCAGGTCGGACGAAAAAAATCCATTACCCAGCAAGTTGAAGAACAGCTTGTTGAAGCAATAAGGAACGGTACTTATCTGCCTCAGCAGAAAATTCCCACTGAGAGTGAGCTATGTGAAATGTTTGATGTTAGTCGTACCACGATTCGGGAAGCTATTTCCAAATTAAGTGCGCGGGGAATCGTAAATGTGAAGCGGGGAAGTGGCGTGTATGTTTCAGAAATGAGCATTCAGAATGCCTCGGAGTTACTGAATATTTTTTTCCAGTTATCATCAGATGAAGACATTATTCTCCAGACGATCAATACAAGATTGTTAATTGAACCAATGATAGCTGCTCAAGCCGCCTTACTGAGAACTGAAGAACACATGGAAGTCCTCAGGATGAATATGATCGATATGGGAAAGTGTGGGTTGGGTGATATGAAAAAGGAAACTGAATTGGATAATTACTTCCACAGAACCTTATTGTCCATTACCAATAACAAGATCCTGGAATTGTTACTGAGCCCGATTTTCAATCTGATGCCACGCTATCGTGAGGTAGTATTCGCGAAGCATGTTGGTAGTGATTATCAGGCGGATAAGGACATCATGTTGCGTCATCATCAAAACATATTAGATGCGATCGAAGCACAGGATGAAAAATCCGCGGCACAATGCATGAGCGATCATATACGAGAAACATTGAAGAACTATAATAAGTCACTGGTTTCATGAGATTCATATCTTTTGGAGAAGTAATGCTGAGGCTGTCACCTGAGATTTCTGGTGCAAAGATCTCTACGGCGAAATCCTTCGACGTGAGTTTCGCAGGAGCCGAGGCAAACGTGGCCAGCTCCCTGGCAACTTTAGGCAATCAGGTAAGTTTTGTGACAAAATTTCCCGAAAATCAATTGGGGGATGCGGCTGTTTCATCCTTGAGATCCTTTGGGATAAATACGAGCCCAATCCTTCGAGGAGGTGATCGGATGGGTACTTATTTCATAGAAATGGGTACTTCCATTCGACCTTCAAGTGTGATTTATGACAGGGCCGGGTCGGCAATCAGTGCCATCGGGCCAGAGGAGTTTAACTGGCAGCAATTGCTTAAAGACCAACAGTGGATTTTCCTGTCAGGGATTACACCTGTTTTGTCAAAACAATGTACTCAGGAAACATTACTGGCTGCTCGAACCGCCAAAGAAATGGGGGTCAAGGTAGGTTTTGATATGAATTTTAGAAGATCGCTTTGGTCTTGTGCAGATGAGGCGAGGGTGATTTTCAACGAAATCCTCCAGTGTACAGATCTACTTTTTGGTAATACTGGTGCCTTAAAAGATGTATACGGATTCAGGTCTCAGGGAACAACCGCTACCGAAGAAACCATGGAAGCGGCAGAATTTGCTTTAGATAAATTCGGAGTGAATGGAGTGGCATTTACCATCAGAGAGCATGAATCGGCGAGTAAGAATACCCTTTCTGCGTTGTATTTATCGGGAACGAATCACTGCCTGTCAAGGACCTATGAAGTTGAGGTCCTCGATAGGTTTGGTGCAGGAGATGCATTTGCAGCAGGAATATTGCATGGGATAGGGCAAGGATGGGAAACTTCGAAAACGTTGGAGTTTGCTGCTGCGGCTTTTGCTCTCAAGCATACCTTAAAGGGAGATCAACACGTCAGTAAGGAAAAGGAAATTCAATTTGCTGCGGAGGGCCAGGTTTTTGGGCAGGTATTGCGATGAAAAGAGAGCAAATTACCGAAAGACTTTTAGAAGAAAGATTGATTGCGATCGTAAGACTATCGGCATTCAGTGAAGTTGCTTCCGTGCTGGAAGATCTGGTTTCGGGGGGCATGAATGCCTTGGAAATTACCGCAAATACCCCAGGGTATTCTGAAGCCATCGCAGCCGCCAGACTGGCTTATAAAGGAACAGATGTACTGATCGGAGCAGGGACTATAACCAGTCCGGATTTGGCTGAAAAGGCAATTGGAAATGGGGCTCAGTTTATTGTAACACCCAATACTGATCCGAAAATTATTAAAGTAGCTCATCAACATGAAGTCCCGGTCGTAATGGGAGCTTTTACGCCTTCAGAAGTAAGTGTTGCCTTGAACAATGGGGCAGACCTAATCAAATTTTTTCCGGCGCAATCCATTGGCATTGGTTTCTTTCAAGCCATTAGGGCACCATTGAATAATGCCCGGTTTTTTGTGGTAGGTGGAGTGAATCTTAAGAATTGTCAGGAGTGGGCAGCAGCAGGGGCCGCTGGTTTCGGTTTAGGAAGCATTTTGACTGATCATAAAACGCATCAGGCCAGAATTGATATGGCGAAGGAATTTGTAAAGATTAAGAACCAGTTGACATGGATCAATTGAAGATAGATAGGATCGAGCTGTTCAAAGTGCCACCACGTTGGTTGTTCGTGAAAATAACAACGCAGGAAGGTGTCATTGGGTGGGGTGAACCGGTAGTGGAAGGGCGAGCAGCAACGGTGGCTGCTTGCGTTCAAGAGTTGGAGCCCTACTTGCTGGGACGAAGTGCGCATGAGATTGAAGATATCTGGCAAATGCTGTATCGAGGAGGTTTCTATCGGGGCGGTCCGATCCTGATGAGTGCCCTGGCTGGGATTGATCAGGCGCTTTGGGACATCAAAGGGAAATCATTGGGTATACCAGTATATCAATTGCTGGGCGGTCCGGTACGTAAGAAAATGAAAATGTATTGCTGGATCGGTGGAGACCATCCGGATGTCGTGCTGGAACAAGCGCAGGAAAAAGTGGATCAGGGTTACCAGGCGGTAAAGATGAATGCCACGGGTAAGCTTGACTGGGTAAGCTCTTTAAAAGATATCAAAGCAGTGGCCCATAACATCAAATTGCTGCGCGAGGCATTTGGGCAGGATCTGGATATTGGATTGGACTTCCATGGCAGAGTGCATAAGCCCATGGTCAGAAAACTGATTGACGAACTGGCTCCCTATGAACCTATGTTTATCGAAGAACCGGTATTGCCCGAAAATCAGGAAGCACTTGCTGAGATTTATCGTCATTCCAGTATACCGATCGCTATGGGCGAACGCATGTATTCACGTTGGGGTTTTAAGCCACTCTTGCAGGCAGGAACAGTGGACATTGTGCAGCCGGACCTTAGCCATGCGGGTGGATTATCCGAATGTAAGCGCATTGCTGGCATGGCGGAAGCATATGATGTGGCAATTGCACCTCATTGTCCCCTGGGTCCTGTGTCCCTTGCGGCGGCTTTGCAGCTCGATTTTACATCGCTCAATGCGGTGATTCAGGAAAGCAGTCTTGGCATTCACTATAATCAGCAAGGTTACGATTTACTCGATTATGTGAGCAACAAAGAAGTGTTCAATCTGGAAGATGGCCATATCCATCTATTTCAACAACCTGGTTTAGGCGTGGAAATAGATGAAGAAAAACTTAAGGAAGCGCAAAACAAAGGGCATGATTGGAAGAACCCGATTTGGAGAAATCATGATGGAAGTTTCGCGGAATGGTAAACATTAAGATATTCAGATGCATTATTTAATTGCCTTATTGATCTCTCTGGTTCTGCTAATTGCCGGTATTGTCAGGTTCAAGATCCATCCATTCTTTGTATTGCTTCTGTCTGCTATCGGCTATGGTTTCATGGCGGGTATGGAAGTACCCATGATCATTGAGTCCATCAATTCAGGCTTTGGAGGAATCCTTGGCAAAATAGGATTGATCATTCTTTTCGGAGTTACCATTGGGACAATCCTCGAGAAGTCAGGAGGTGCCATGGTCATTGCTTCTAAAATCCTGAAATTGATTGGTGAACGCTTTATTCATTTGGCGATGATGATCACCGGTTACGTGTTGTCCATTCCCATCTTCGCAGATAGCGCGCTATTGATGATGAATCCTTTGAATAAGGTCCTCTCGAGCAAAGCGAATGTTTCTTATGCAGGTACCACTGTCGCATTGGCAATAGGCCTGACGGCCACGCACGTGATGGTTCCCCCAACCCCGGGTCCAATTGCGGCGGCAGGCATATTGGGTGCCAATCTGGGACACGTCATTATCTGGGGACTATTGATCAGTTCTCTTGCCTTGATCCCGAGTTATTTCTATGCCACCCGGTTCGCATCAAAGATAAAACTGTCTATTCATTTTGAACCCATCCTAAACTCGGCGAAACAACCCAAACTTTGGAAATCCTTGCTCGCTATTCTTATTCCTCTGGTTTTAATATTAATCAAATCTTTGCTGGACTATCCGGGGTTTGGTGTTCAGTCATCCTTTTTTCTTGAATTGATCTCTTTTTTGGGAACTCCGGTGATTGCCTTGCTTTTGGGAGTGATCCTGGCTTTGTTGCTTCCAGAAAAACTTGATGAGCAAATCTTCTCTTCCACGGGGTGGATGGGTGATGCTTTGAAAGTAGCTGCACCCATCATCCTGATCACTGGCGCTGGTGGTATTTTCGGAAAAATGCTACAAAATTCAGGTTTGGGTTCCGTGGTAACGTCTGGTCTTGATGGTATGGAAATTGGACTTTTCTTTCCTTTTCTCCTGGCTGCGTGTCTGAAGACCACTCAAGGATCGTCCACTGTGGCTTTGGTAACTACGGCCTCAATTGTAGCTCCTCTGATGCCGGCATTAGGGTTGGATAATCCTGAAATGGCAACCATGTGTGTACTTGCGATCGGTGCAGGATCTTCTGTAGCTTCACATGTCAACGATAGCTTTTTTTGGGTACTTACTCAACTAACAGGTATGAATGTTAAGCAAGGCTATCAAACGCAGACAGCAGGTACGTTTATTTTTGGCGTATCGGCAATGATGTTCATTTACCTTGTTAGTCAATTAATTTTCTGATATGACGCATACTCCTTTTTCCTTACTCCTGTTACTGGCAGCCTTATTCTCCTGCGGAACTAACGATAGCCAACAAACATCGGGACAAAAATCAGATGCTGAGGAAAAGCAAGGTTTCAGCATTGAGATACTGGATGAACAAGCCCTGGAGATTATTAGTGCGGATGCTACAATCAAAGTGTTGGCATCTGGGTTTACATGGACGGAAGGGCCATTATGGGTAGAAAAAGGTAACTATTTGCTTTTTTCAGATATCCCAAACAACAAGATCTACAAGTTGGACGCCAATAATGACACGTCAACTTATATTACTCCATCAGGCTATACCGGAACTGGATCGTATGGAGGCGAACCGGGTTCGAATGCCTTGCTGTTGAATAGCGATGGTCAACTTTTATTGATGCAGCACGGAGATCGCAGAGTGGCCCAAATGAATGCTCCATTGGACAACCCGCAATCTGAATTCAATACCATTGTAGATAATTATCTGGGTCGAAGATTCAATAGCCCTAATGATGGCGTATTCGATAAAACAGGAAACCTTTATTTCACAGATCCACCCTACGGCTTACCCGGCAAAATGGAAGATCCCCGGAAAGAGCTTCCTTTTCAGGGAGTATACTACCAGCCTGCATCAGGGGATTTAGTGTTATTGGATAGCCTGACGAAACCCAATGGGGTCACACTTTCTGTCGATCAAAAGCGCCTGTATGTAGCCGTGTCCGATCCAGGTCATGCGGTTTGGTATCAATACGATTTGGTTGGACCGGGACGGGTGGAAAATAAACGGATCTTTTATGATGCCACCGAGCTAGTAGGGCAGACTGGACAGCAGGGGCTTCCTGATGGCATGAAAATGCACAGTAAAGAATTTCTACTTGCCACAGGCCCAGGTGGTGTATGGATATTTAACCTGGAAGGAAAACCGGTTGCCAGGATTTACACAGACCAACTGACCTCTAATTGTGCCTTGTCTGCGGATGAAAAACGACTTTTCCTCACGGCAGATGATTACATTCTGGAAGTTGCTTTGAAGTAGTACTTTAAATCTGCTACGGGGGAGATGCTTTTGATAAATTTTATCCCCGAATATCCTCGCAAATTTCTTTTAGACTATCTGCTTCTTTCTCCGATAATACCCTTGGATTGAAACTGATTTTTCGCCCGTCCTTCAATTGAAAATAGGAATGACCAAAAGGATGGTAATTCATTTTGATGTATTCAATTTCTTCTATTGGAAATCGATTAGTCTTCCTTCCTTCATTAATGGTTAATAAACCCTCCCGGATACTGATATAAACTTGATGGTGAGCATTTCGAAAGAGCATGATTGTCCAGATAATCGCGTTGAATGCCCAAAGGATTTTCGACGATGAATGATCAATTGTATAGATAATTAGAAGACTAATGATAATGGCAAATACATATCCATAGCGATAGGACCAGCTAGTCTTAAAAATTCGATTCATGGTCTTAGTTGTCATTGAAGGTAGCTATATCATAGGCAAATGGGAATAGCGTTTTTAGGACTACTCACCATTTGCTAGAATGTCTTTAATCCTTATCAATTAGAAATTATCCCCATCAATTCCCACAAACACAATGAGGTGCGCTAAATCCGTGTGCCTCACTGTGCCAGTCGAAATTGTCGTTGTATCCATCGATTTCCCAATAGAACTTACTTCGTGGCTTGTCATAGTTGCCAATTTCATTCATGGTGGATGTATCGTACAACCGGCCGTTTATCATTACATGCGTCACAAATTGAGAGTTTTTAATGTCTTCCAAAGGATCTTTGTCCAAAATAATAATATCGGCCAGTTTTCCGGCTTCAATGGAACCCAGGTCTTCACCCATGCCAATGTAATCTGCACCATGGATGGTAGCGGCACGTAACGCTTCGTAATTACTCATGCCGCCTTGTTGAAGCATCCACATTTCCCAGTGAACACCTAAACCCTGGAGTTGTCCATGACCACCAACACATACCCTTACGTTACGATCTACCAGGTCTTTCAGTGATTTTGATGTCAGGATATGACCGTTCTCAAATTCTTCCATGGGCGCCATCGTGCGGTGACGGGATCGGCTATCGATCAGCCCTCTTGGTGTGTATTTGAGCAGGTGTTCATTCTCCCACACATTGGTAGTCTGATACCAGTAGTATTCACCACTCATTCCGGCATAGTTGACAATCAAAGTAGGCGTATTGGCCGTTTTACTGGCTTGCCATAATTCTAGAACGTCTTTATAAAGGGGAGCCACCGGAAGGTTGTGCTCGATGCTTGTGTGGCCATCCAGGATCATCGTCAGGTTGTGAAAAAAGGTAGAACCCCCTTCAGGATAGACCATGATCCCCTGATCTTTGGCAGCCTTGATCACTTGCTGTCGTTGCTCCCTTCGCGGTTGGTTGTAGCTTTTGATGCTGAATGCTCCATAAGCTTTGGTTCGCCGAATGGCAAATTGGGCATCATCTTCACTGTTGATTGTCGCTTTGAAATCTCCGTCCGCGCCATAAAGAATGGTTCCGGTTGAAAAAACACGTGGGCCTACCATACTGCCGGATTTCACCATCTCTGATTGTGAGAGAGACATTTCCGAATTCGAAGAAGGATCGTGTGTGGTCGTGATCCCGAAAGCTAGATTGGCATAATAAGGCCATTCCTTTTGAGGACTCAATCCATACCTGAAGGCGTTGAGGTGTGCATGCGTATCGATGATGCCTGGCATGATCACCTTCCCGGAAGCGTCAATGACCTTCGCAGATGAAGGAACAGTAACATTGGCTCCTACGGCCTTAATGCGATTGCCTTCGACAAGGACAGTTCCATTTTCGATGACCTCTTCACCTTTCATGGTGATGATCCGGGCATTGGTAAATGCCACCAGTCCGTCGGGGCGATCTGTATCCAGTTTCAGGTTGATTTTAGAAATGGTCTTTTCGATTTTTCCAATACTATCGGGAGAACCTTCTAGAAAAGTAAATGCCTCCTTTAAGGGAACGGAGTAGTGTTGATTGCCCAGTGTCCAGTTGAGTTTTTGACCATCTCCCGACCATTGAAGGTTGATACCCGCATCATCAGAAACTTTCGTCATAGGAACAGCCTTCTGTGTGCCTGATAATTCAAAAACTTTGCCATGATCCGCGAAAGGCATAACATAAACATGATATAATTCTCCAAATGCCAGCCACTTGTTATCGGGACTCAACACGAATTGATTGGCATACTTTGAGTGGAAGTGGGTGCGCTCCTCGGCACCTTGAAGATTTACGCTTTTGTAACTTTTATCCAACGCACCGAACAAGAAACCTCCTTTTTGATAGTAGATCCGATCTCCCGTTTTATTGAAAGAAGGGAACTGGCCATCATTGTTCACGAAATTGGCCGTACCTCCACTCGCATTCATCCAATAAATGCCGGGCTTTACGGTATAAGCATGACCCATGGCTCCATTTCCTCCTTCTTTGTAGAACACGATTTTGGACCCATCGGGCGAATAAGCGGGTTGACGATAAATTCCTTTTTCGGAGGTAATTGGGGTTGGTGTTCCGCCAGTTATGGCTACTTTCTGCACTTTTCCCTTTTCTTCGTCATTCCAGGTCACGAAAACCACCATTTTGCCATCCGGAGAAAAGTTGGCCTCAAACTCCAGGTCCGTACCATTAGTAAGGCGCTTTGCTTTTCCTTTCGGGAATTTCATGCTATAGAGGTATCCTGCTGCATTAAAAACCAGGGTCTTTCCATCAGGAGAAAGTTTTGCACCCCGGATCACTTTTGCATCAAAATCATCAGGATTCGGATCTACTTTAAATTGAACGGCATCCGTGATTTTATGAGTAGCTGTGGCTTCAAAAGGAATAATTGAGCTTTCACCGGTTTCAGTATTTACTTTATTGATTTTACCTCCTGCCCATATGATGACATGCTTATTATCAGGCATCCAGTTGTAATTGGTATAGACACCAAAAATGGCCCAGGCTTCTTGCTGATCTTTTGATAACCCATCGAATACCGGGCGTTGTGTTCCCGTAGCCAAATCACGGATGTACAACACCGACTTGGTTCGGACTCTTCTGACAAACGAAAGCTTTTTGCCGTCAGGAGAAAGTTGCGGGCGAACTGCGCCTCCGGGCCCATTAACAATGGTCTCGATTTTTCCCGTGTTACGATCATAGCGTTTGATCACATAGATCTGGCTGTTGGGGTTTTTGTTGTACTGAAAAAAGCCACCAGGATACACATCTTCGCTGTAGTACACATATCGACCATCGGGGCTAACAACCGGTTCTCCCGTATCTTGTTGATCATTTTTTCTCTTGGTCAATTGAATGCCATTGCCACCCGTGCGGTGATACATCCAAAGCTCACCAGCTCCGAGAGATCGCTGGGATGTAAAATGTTTTCTGGCGATCAGGAAATCTCCATCAGGTGTCCAGACGGCATTATTCAACAGTCTGAAATTTTCTTTGGTTACCTGCTTCGCTTCAGAGCCATCGAGATTCATGGTCCAGATGTTGTCTCCACCACCCGCGTCGCTGGTAAAAGAGATAGATTTGCCGTCAGGAGAAAAACGGGGTTGTAATTCGAAAGCATGACCTCCTCTGAGCAATTGTGCTTTTCCTCCGGAAACCGGCAATAGGTAAATATCACCCAGCATGTCAAAGACAATTTGCTTACCATCCGGACTCACGTCAAGGTTCATCCAGGTACCTTCATCAGTGGTGATTGAGATTTCCTTAAAGGGTGTGACGGGATTATTGATATCCCATTTGGATTGTGCGTAGATGAAAAACGTCAGTAATGCAAAAAGTGGGGTGAGGAATAGCTTCCGTTTCATAGGGTTAATAAACTAGGTAATTTCTTTCGTGTGATTCCAAAGATAAATCATCAACTCAATGGGGATTAATTATTGTGATGAAGGGATTAAAAGCTTCGAAGATTTTTCCACTTTTGTCGTGATCAACCAACATAAACACAAGACCATGCCAAGAATACTGCTATTGTTTATCCTTTTCGTTGCTGCCTTTTCATGTAGTAATCCAGCTTCTCAAAAAGTCGAGTTCTACATTCTGCAAATGAACGATGTATATGAAATTGCCCCGCTTGAAGGTGGAAAAGTAGGTGGGCTTGCGCGCGTCGCGACAGTTTTAGATTCATTAAAAGCCATTAATTCAAACACAATTAGCATTTTGTCAGGCGACTTCCTGAGTCCATCATTGATTGGAACTCTGAAGTATCAGGAGCAAAAAATTGCCGGGTTGCAAATGGTGGAAGCGCTCAATGAGCTGGGACTGGATTACGTCACTTTCGGAAACCACGAATTTGACATTAAAGAAGAAGAGGTTCAGCGACAAATTGATCAATCTAGATTTACCTGGATAGCAAGCAATACCTATCATGTGGTAGATAGTGTCATATCACCATGGGAGCAAAGAGGAGCGGCCCTTCCCAATTTTATCACTCGGGAGTTTGCCAATGAATCGGGTACATCAGTCCGGGTAGGGATCATGGGGATTACCGTGGATTTCAATAAGAAAGATTATGTGTCTTACAATAGTGATTATCCTAAAGTTGGCAAAGAGCTCCTTGCAAACTACCGGGCTCAATACGATGTGCCCATAGCCATTACCCACCTGGAGGTGTATCAGGATGAAGCGTTTTCAAAAGCGCTTCCTGAGATCCCCTTGTTGTTAGGAGGACACGATCACGTAAACATGAGTGTGCCCGTTGGACAGGCCGTAATTACCAAAGCAGATGCCAACGCCAAGACGATCTATATTCATCGTTGCACTTATGATAAGGCTAGCAGTGAGTTTCAGGTAGAATCAACCTTAATGAATATCACAGACAAGCTACGAGAAAAACCATCGGTAAGAGCTGTGGTGGATAAATGGACAGATATTGCCGAGGGTAGTATGATTTCCATGGGGTATGACCCCAACGAAGTAATCTACGGCACCACGGAAATGCTGGATGGACGGGAGAAAAGTATCCGTTATAAACCGACGAATCTGGGAAGCCTGATTGCCAAAGCAATTTATAACTTACAATCTGATCTGGATTTTGCCGTTTACAATAGCGGATCAGTTCGGTTAGATGACCAGTTGACCGGCGATATCACTCAAACTGATGTGCTGAGGACTTTGCCTTTTGGTGGAGGCCTGGTGGTCACTGAAATGAAAGGTTCTGAAGTTCAAAAGATGTTGCAAATTGGATTAGAACAAAACAATGGCATTGGAGGTTATTTCCAGACAGAAAAAATCTCCAGACAGGATGATAGTTACCTGATTAATGGTCAAGCCATTGATGAGGCTAAATCGTACCGATTCATTGCGCCACAGTTTCTCATGGATGGCAAAGAAGCGAACCTGAGTTTTCTTGGGAATTACAAGTACGAGAATCCTGAAACATATGGTGATTTGAAAAACGACATACGTGATGCGGTGATTTCCCATATGTCGAAGTTGAATGATCAATGATCCGGCTAGGGTCGTTGCTATCAGCGATTTACCTCCTGATCGGACATTTACTGAATGGGCAAAATCTCCTTGTTAATCCTGGTTTTGAAAGTCCCAGGCCATGCCCTAAGACCTACAGTACCAAACCGGTAAGGGAGGTCGTGCCTGGATGGTTCAGTCGTGACGTGGGGACGCCAGATTACTATCATCGTTGTTCTGAAGGAGAGGTAGGAGTTCCGAGGAATTGGGTAAGCATTGCAGAACCAGTCAATGGCGACGCTTATTTGGGGTTTTATGTTTTTCGTGGGAAATATAAAGAGACCCTGCAAGCGAAATTATTGGAACCCCTGATCAGGGACACTACTTATTTGGTTGGAGCTTGGGTCAATCATGGGTCTGCTTCTTCCTATCAGATCAGAATGCTCAATGTAAGCCTGGAAAATTCTCTTGTAGACTTTGATGTGACGTGGAAACCTTCCCGATCACTCGAATTGAAAAGATGGCGAATTAGTCAACCACAACAATTGGGTTGGAAGCAGGTTCAGTTGGAATATACAGCGAAGGGTGGAGAGCAATACCTGTTGATCGGAGCGCTGGAGCCGGTGGTGATGCAAACAGCCATTAAGTGGGCCTGGAACAAAGCCTACAGAGATGAACCGCAAATGGATCATGCGGCTTATTACTTTCTTGATGACGTTTATGTGAAAGCGAAATATGGAGTAGAAAAAGATACGGTTGACCGTTCCCCGGAACCAACTCATACCCTGGTGCTTCATGATATCAATTTTCAATTTGACCGATGGGATCTCAATGATACGACACATGCACTCTTGTCCGATTGGACACAAGAAATGGTGACTTCTTCGATCGATCGAGTTGTTATTTCCGGCCATACCGATGATGTTGGTACAATTGAGTACAATCAGCAATTATCGGAACGACGTGCAGAAGCGGTAAAAACTTACTTGATAGGTATGGGGTGGCCACCGGAGTTGATCGAAGTTCAAGCGTTTGGTGAAACGCGACCCCTGGCTCCAAACGACACACCGGAAAATCAATCCCGAAATCGCCGGGTGGTTATTGATGTGTATGAATTAGGGCAGCTTTAGCGCAACTTATTTTATTCTGATAAAACAACTCTCTTAACGAAAAGCGTTTCCTGTAAATACGTATCGCTCATTTTGGTGATAAAAATATTTATTTTGACAAGTATCAAGTGAATTCTTGGTTTATCAATATTTCCTTTTAGATTTGAAACTCCACGCCAAATGAAAATGCGGGAATTATACTACTTAGCCAAGCGCCTTTATGGGCGCTTTATCTTTTTAAGATTTCCTTAATCCGCTTTTTTCAGCATTATACCAGTCTTTTTTATTGATACGGGCCAGTTTGCGTGGTTTTCATTATATGATAATAACGACGATTATTGGAAATCTGAATCTAGGCCACCTTACCTAAGGAAATTCAGAACGGCATACACGGGTAAATGATCCGAGGGCCACAATAAATTGGGACGTAGATCATCAATGTGCCTTTGGCTGAATACTGTCATATTCTTCATGAAGATATAATCGATCTGATGGAGTAGTTCTGCTTCCTTATCAAATCCTGTGAATGTGCCCGCCGGCCCGGAGGGTTTTTGTGAAAGCGCGGTTCTTGTATCGGTCAATGATTCCTGAAGATGGGCAATGGCTTTACTATTGGGGGTGCTGTTGAAGTCCCCCATAACTACCACCGCCTGCTGTTGTAAATTCCACTTGTTGATTTGATCCACGATCAAACGTGCGGAGTTTTCCCTTGCTTCTTCACCAATGTGATCAAAATGAGCATTAAAGACATGAATTATCGCTCCAGATGTTCTCTCCTCAAAGGAAGCATAAGTTGAAATGCGGTTGAGTGCAGCGTCCCAACCTTTGGATACTACGTCGGGTGTTGGCGATAACCAAAATGTTTTTGTGTCAATAAGATTGTACTTGGTTGTGTCGTAAAAAATGGCAGTAAACTCACTTATTATGCCTTTTCCATCTCTGCCGATACCTACATATTGGTAATCTGTTAGCGATTCATTAAGAAACCCGACCTGATGATCCAGGCCTTCCTGAATTCCGAGAATTTCCGGTTGATATCGTTTGATTACTGCAATGACATCATGTTTTCTATACTCCCACCAATTGTCACCATCACCCGGATTGTCGTACCGAATGTTATAGGTCATCAGACTCACTTGAGCGACAGCAGTATAATGGATAGCCGAGAGGGTAAGCAGAAGTACAATCAGGTGTTTCATTAGAATAATACTTAGTGCATTAGAAATTTGTCTCTATATTAGTTCAATAACAAAATAATTGCAGGTTTCTTAGCATTTCTTGATCCCAAGAGTTTCTTTCCTCATCCCTACTTTCCGTTTCCCTCAATTAATGCATCAAATGTATGGCCGTATCTCTCAGTGAATGAGAAACATAAAACGTAGGCCGTTTATTGGGAAGTGTTGTTATTTTTTGTACTTTTCAAATAATTTACTGAATAAATTTAATAAATGAAGGTTTATTCTTCCTTTTATATTGACTGATAATGGTACTCAGGATATATTTAAAGTGAACCATAATCAGCATTTAGACTCACTCGTTTTTGATACTTTTTTCGACCATACAATTTGTCAAGAACAGACTCAATACTTATTTCCGTAATTCGTCACGTTGGGCGGAAGATAAGGCCATAATTGCCAATATAGCAGGCGTTCAGGCGGGAAGTGATCCCGAATATGCGGACAAGTTGCTCATTTCTTTGGCACATATGAATATTGAATATGCGTTGTTCAATCAGCATGGCAAAGTTTCAAATGGCGAACAATTCAGTCGGGTTCCCTCTCCACTTACCTTCAATGTGGATTTGCTTTTTTCAGCTAGTGCTAATAAGTACGAGGAATCTCTGAAGCTACTCTCTGATACAATTGGATTTTTCCAGTCGAATCACTTTTATGACGCTACCAATAGTTCCGGATTGCCTGATGGTGTTCAAAAATTAAGCTTGTCGGTCCTCGATCTGGATTATCATGAGTCGAGTCAGCTTTGGAGCAGATTGGGGGCAAAATATGTGCCTTCAGTTTTGTACCGTATGCGGTTAGTCGTATTCGATTCTGGTCAGGTCGAGGCTGTAGTGCCTGCAGTGTCATCGGGGAGGGTGACTGACAACTGATGAGGGATAATTATCAAAAGTTACTTTCAGTCACCGTCAAAAGTGAATATTTCGGAGATAGTGCCGAAAACTTTGTCAGTGTACAACCTTCAACGGAATGGCTTGACTTTTTTGAAAAACACCATATCAAATACAGAGCAACTTCAAATGGTCTGTTTGTATCGGCTACCTCAGCTGGCCGTGAACGCCTGAATAAGGCAATAGAAGAATTGCCCTATCTGATGTTTGAGGTTCGGAGCTCTTTTCCGGGGATTAAGAATGTGGTGGATATCAGACAATATACCAATCGGTCAACACCTTATTTAATGAGCCGTCCGGGTGAGACCGGATTTGATGAACAATACTTGCTTCCCGTCCGACGATCCCTTGGGGTACTTTATACTTATCCCACAGCCCAGATCACCAGAGAGGTGCCAGATTCCGATGAAAGGCTTGATATTCTTCACGATACGACGCTTCGACCCGGAGATCGAGCATTTCCTTTATTACTGGCCGCAATTCCAGATGGTAAATATTCCGTTCGTGGTGCGAATTTCTATCTGGCTAAAAAGGGATTGAGACCCGGTCATTGTGCCATACTTGCGGTTAATCTGGAAGAAGTTCTGAATCAGGAAATGACACGAAAAGAACTTACAGTACCTACGCGGGAGGTCTATCTCAGGTATTGGATCAATTCTGAACATCATGACCTAAATACGCTTTCGGTCAAAGATCAGGAAGGCAAGATCGTATTCGAGTCACAAGGTATCGGGCAGCATGGTATGCTGTTCCAATCCAGCACCAGATTGAAGCTTTTGCAGCAATCACCTTATCAGATAAGACTGGTCAATGGCAAGAAAAAGCCCTTGATCGATAAGCTTCCATTGGGCAACGCCGCAGAGATGAAACCCATGGAGCAACAACCAGATGAATATTTTAATGAAGTTTTTATAAATGTATAATTCTTAACCTCACTATCTAACTTATGGCTGTATCATACAAAACGCCTGGCGTTTATATTGAAGAGAAAAATGCCTTTCCCAATTCCGTTGTAGCGGTGGCTACGGCGGTTCCGGCATTTATCGGCTATACCCAGAAAGCAGAAAAACTGGGTAAAGTAGTTACTAACAAACCCATCCGGGTTACTTCCCTCGTGGAGTTCGAGCAGTTCTTTGGCGGAGCACCTGATTATAAATTCACGGTAGCGCCCAAAGAGGATCAGGATAAGGACGTATTTCCTTTGTCCACTGCTGACGGTCGATCAGAGTACAAAATTCAGTGGACAGGTGGTCTTTTCAGATTGTACAATTGCATTCGCCTTTTTTATCAAAATGGTGGAGGTACATGCTGGATTGTTTCGGTCGGAGACTACTCTGGAGAAGTACAGAAAGATCCCATGATGGAAGCCGTGGCCACGTTGGCGGATGAGCCGGAACCTACCATGGTGCTTTGCCCCGATGCGTTGACGTTAGAGCCTGGTGACTGCTACAGCATCTACACCACGATTTTGGCGCATTGCAAAAAAGAACAAAGCAGAATTGGTGTATTTGATGTACCTAAGCTTGATCAGGAAAAAGCGTTTGATCCCAGAGAAAAAATCAATGATTTTAGAAATGGTATTGGTACCAATTTCCTCGATTACGGAGCCGCTTATTTCCCATGGCTGGAGACCAATGTAGTGTCGGACCGGGAAATCACCATGCTCAATTTCGACGAGTCTCTTGATCCGCTGATCACACCGGCAGAGCCTGCGGAATTGAACGCAGCCATTGCAAGAGAACTCAAGACCGAAGCCATTGCGGATAAACCGGGCATGTACAAAGTGTTTCTGGAAAAAGATGGTGGTGAGGAAGAGGCCGAAGTGGATGAAGCAGGTTTGTTGGCTTCAGAGGCCCGACTAAGAGGTGTTTCACCCGTTTACAAAAGTCTGATTGTCAAAGAGGCGGTGAAGAAAATCAACTTGTTACCTCCTGCTTCAGCGATGGCGGGTATCTATACTGCAGTTGATAACACCAGAGGAGTATGGAAGGCACCAGCCAATGTGAGTATGAACTCCGTGCTGGAGCCTAATATTAATATCAATAATGATCTGAATGACGATTTGAACGTGCCATTGAATGGTAAGGCGGTGAATGCCATTCGTTCTTTCCCCGGTCAGGGAGTGATCGTCTGGGGTGCCAGAACGCTTGACGGTAACAGTCAGGATTGGAGATACATCAATGTTCGGCGTACGATGATCTTCCTGGAAATGTCCATTAAAGCTGCGGCTCGCGCATATGTCTTTGAGCCAAATGATGCCAATACCTGGATTTTGTTGCAAGGAATGATTTCCAATTTCCTGAACAATGTCTGGAAGGCGGGTGCACTGTTTGGTTCTACACCTGGCGATGCCTATGATGTTCAGGTTGGTTTAGGCACGACCATGACGGCCAATGATATTCTTGATGGATACATGAGAGTGACCGTTCGGGTGGCTGTAGTAAGACCTGCAGAATTCATTGTGATTACGTTCCAGCAAAAAATGGCCGAAGCTTAATCACATCCCTATTATTGATTTATTGACTTAAAAAATTTAAAGAAATACGACTATGGCAGGAGAAGCTCAAAGTCCTAGAGAAAATATGTGGCCGATCCCTAAGTTTTACTTTAATGTAGACATGGGATCAGATAGCGGCCTCGGCGAAGTTCCTTTTCAGGAGGTTTCAGGAATGGACATAGAATCGCAGATCATTGAGTACCGGGCCGGTAACGACCCCCGGTTCAGTACTGCGAAAATGCCCGGACTGGTAAAATCCAGCAACGTGACCATGAAAAAAGGCATGTTCAAAGACGACAATGCTTTCTGGGAATGGTATGGTAAGATCAAGATGAACACCATCGCGAGAACGACCATCACGATCAACTTGTTGGATGAAGCAGGCTCACCTTTGATGACCTGGGTACTCGAAAATGCATGGCCTACCAAAATAACGGTTACCGATCTTAAAGGTGACGGAAATGAGGTAGCAATCGAAACGATTGAGATTGTGCATGAGGGTATTACCCAAAATGGAAAAGGTAGCTTGAAGCCATAATTCTGAATTGACAGGCATATGATCACCAATATCCTGGGACAGGAATACTATCCACCGGTAGGATTCCATTTTTCTGTAAGTGTTTTGGATGGTTTGGGTGCCTTGATGGCACTCACCAGTTCCGTAGATAATGCCTTTCAGGAGGTTTCCGGGATATCGGTAAGTTTTGGTACAGAACCTGTCAAAGAGGGAGGTGAGAATAGATTTGAACATAAACTTCCGACCCGAACTACGTATCCAAACCTCGTTTTGAAGCGAGGTTTGGTTACTACTGTTTCAAGTCTGAGTACATGGTGTATCAATTCTTTGCAATCCAACTTTGACCTGGAAATAGAACCCAAAAACATCGGGGTGATGTTGATGGACGAAAAAGGTCTTCCCTCTGTTTGCTGGTTTTTTGTCAATGCCTGGCCTGTGAAAATGCAGGTTTCAGATATGAATGCTATGGAGAATAAAATCATGGTGGAAACACTGGAGTTCTCCTATCAATTTTATGAGACGGTTTCATTAGCGTCGCTTCCTTCATTGATCATGAGATATGCTTGAAATACGGGAATTGGTAGTGAAAGTCAATGTCACGGATGATATGACTTCAACCAATAAAGAGTCAATCGATAAAAACGAACTGGTAAAAGCTTGCGTCAAACAAGTCATGCGTAAGCTGGAAAAAAGGAATAGAAGGTAAATGGCCTTAACAAAGCTTAAAATCCAGCCCTGTAAAGATCCTGCTTGTAAACAAAAGGACGGGAGCCCATTCACCGTGATGTTCAATCCGGAGAAATACTCTCGTAAATACGAGTTGGACCTGAAACCGATTCCAACCATTGGAGGTGAGAATAAGCACATTTTCTGGGGGATGAAACCAGAAACGCTTTCTTTCGAATTCCTGTTTGATGCAACGGGTGTGGTAGAAGCACCTACAGGCCTCAAAGGGAAATCGGTCCCGAAAATGCTAGATACTTTCCGTAAGATGGTATTTCAAATCAAGGGTGAGATCCATAGACCACCGTTTTTGCAATTGTCCTGGGGAACACTGGTTTTCAATTGCCAGATGCAAACCTACTCGGAAGACTATACCCTGTTCAAGGAAGATGGAACCCCGATTCGGGCCAAGATCAATGCATCCTTTACCGGCGTATCGGATGAGGAAGAAACAAAGAAAAGAATTAGCCTCAGTTCTCCTGATATGACCCATACCATCACAGTATCGGCAGGAGACACGTTACCGGCTTTGTGTTATAAGGTTTACAATGACATTTCGGTCTATCAACAAATCGCACGTCATAATAAGCTGGACACGTTCACTTTTCTGAAACCGGGAACCACATTGCAATTTCCACCTTTAAAGCAGTGAAATGGCTAATTCACCATTAGATGATTTTGATGATCCGTTTACGTACGAGATCATGGTTGGGGGTAAAAATGTGGGAACAGTCTACGCTGTAACACACCTGGAGGTCAACAAGGAGATCAATAAGATTCCCACCGCAACCATCACGCTTGCAGATGGAATACCCTCACAGACTGACTTCCCTGTAAGTGCGGGAAAGGAGTTTCTGCCAGGAGAAGAAGTGGAAGTCAAATTAGGTTATGCTTCCAAGAATACTTCGGTGTATAAGGGAGTGATCATGAAACATACGATCACCTCAGATGAAAGTGGTTCGTCGCTGGTAGTCGAGTGCAAGGATAAGCTGACGAAGATGACCGTAGGCCGAAAGAACGCTTATTTCGCCAAAAAGAAAGATAGCGATATCATTTCTTCCCTGGTTTCTGATGGTGGAGGCAGTGCTACAGTTAAGGCCACGAGCTATCAACATAAGAACATGATGCAGTTCAATGCGACTGACTGGGATTTCATGTTGATGCGGGCGGATGCCAATGGCATGCTGGTGAATGTAGATGGAGGTAAAGCCACAGTCGAGCCTCCGGATACTTCCGGTTCGCCGAAGATCAAAGCATCTTATGGCGATGGCTCTATTTATGAATTTGAGGCGGAAATGAATGCCGAAGACCAATTGGAAAAAGCCAGTGGATATGCATGGGCAGATGGAGATCAGAAACTGGTTGACGGGGCAGGGAAAGCAAGCCTGAAAACACCAGGAGATGTAACGCCAAAGAAATTGGCAGGAGTACTTGGTGTGTCGGAGTACAATATGCAATCGGTTGGCAATCTGGAGTCAGCGGACCTGAAAAGTTGGGCGTCAGCCAAACTGATTCGTGCGCAACTGGCTTCTTTCACCGGACGTGTCACGATCGTTGGCTCCTCCAAAGTCAATCCGGGAGACATGTTTGAACTGGATGGCATGGGTAAACACTTCAATGGCAATGTGTTTGTAAGGGGTATAAATCACATCGTGGAAGATAACTGGAAAACAGAGGTGTTGTTTGGTATGCCTGCAGAGTGGTATTATGAAACGAAGCAAAACATTTCATCACCACCCGCGGGTGGACTTTTACCGCCCGTTGCTGGCTTGCAAATAGGCATAGTGAAGTCCATTGAGAAGGATCCTGACAACAATTTCCGGGTCGAAGTGAAAGTCCCCATCATGCAGCAAGACAAAGACACAGTTTGGGCCCGGCTTTCCACTTTTTATGCCACCAACAAGTCAGGTGCATTCTTTTATCCGGAAGTAAATGATGAGGTGGTATTGGGATTTCTTAATGACGACCCCCGCTATCCGATCATTCTTGGTTCGGTACACAGTGGTAAACTGCCACCGGGCGAAACCCCAGAGAAGAAGAATGAAACCAAAGCCTTTATCAGCAAGGAAAAGATCAAGATCACCTTTGATGAGAAGGACAAAGTATTGACCCTGGAAACGCCGGGAGGGAATTCTCTGGCGATCAGTGATAAAGACAAAGGCCTAACGCTTAAGGATCAGAATGGTAACAAGATCACCATGGACAATTCCGGGATCAAGATCAGCAGTGCCAAGAAACTGACCCTTGAATCGACTCAGGATACATCCATCAACTCGAAAGCCAAATTGGAGGCTAAGGGTACAACAGGTGTTTCGGTGAGTGGAATGAAAATAGAAAATAAAGCAGATACCACCTTTTCCGCGCAGGGAAGCGCTTCGGCAGAACTCAAAGCTTCCGGGAATGTGACGGTGAAGGGAGCAATGGTAATGATCAATTAAAAAAAAGAAATTATGCCTCCAGCAGCGAGATTAACCGATATGCACACCTGCCCGATGCAAACTCCGGCAGTACCCCCGATTCCACATGTTGGAGGACCGATTATTGGGCCCGGTGTACCAACCGTATTGATCGGCAGTATGCCTGCGGCCGTAATGGGTGACTCATGCGTCTGTGTAGGACCACCAGATTCCATTGCCAAGGGCTCAGCCACAGTGATGATTGGTGGTAAACCCGCAGCCAGAATGGGGGATACTACCGCCCATGGTGGAAGTATTGTTTTGGGATTGCCCACAGTAATGATAGGGGGATGAGTGAGGAAAAGACATTTTTAGGGAGAGGCTGGAGTTTTCCGCCCACCTTCGAGCGGGGTGCCGGCGGTGTGAGAATGAGCGAATCGAACGAAGATATCCGGGAGAGCATCTGGATCATATTGTCCACTCGTCCGGGTGAACGATTGATGAACCCCGATTTTGGATGTGGAATGCACGATATGGTTTTTGAAGACATCAACACCACCCTTCAGAGCCAATTAAAAGATACGGTGGAACGTGCATTGATCGTATTTGAGCCACGAATCGAAGTGCTGGGTGTCGAAGTGCACATTGACCAAAAATTGGAGGGTTTGGTAAATATTGATGTGGCTTATAATATTCGACAAACCAATACCCGATCCAATATTGTCTATCCGTTTTACTTTTTGGAAGGAACTGATCTTAAAAATTGAGTAAAAGCAAAACAAATATCAAACACGAGGGTACGACCCAAAAACAGCGACTTCCCGGGGCATTGGCAGAGGATTTCGTGAAGATGGAAGACCGTACCAAATATTCCCGCATCAGGTATTTGTATGAGATATCTAAACACGTCAAGTTCTACGATGAGACCAACAAGGTCAATGGCAGGTGGAGTCGCCTGCTGGAGATGGATGAGATCGTGCCTTTGGCGGAAGTTCGACGTGTCGATATCAAGGAATACCAGGATCAATTTACACGTCATTTGCTTTGGGCGAAAAAGGGCCGGGGCCATGCCAGGCAATTGTTCCTCGGACGAATGGCGACTGTAGCTAGTGCACTGGTCAACAAGTTTTCTGAATATCGTACTCGGATAGAGCGGGCCAATGTGCCGGAATCTGCGCAAACCATTAATAAAGAATGGAAAATGGCGCTGGATGAAATGCATCGTTTCGAAACAGACATCAAGACAACCATACGGCAATTTGATCAGAGTAATGACTTTGAGACCGGTGAATTGTTTCAAAAAGTCAAGCGACTGTTTCAGCAGATGACACATAGTGTGGTTTTTTTGCAAGCACAGACAGATAAATTTCTGGAACTGTCCTTTGGGCATGATCGACACCAACCACATCTCGCCATGATGATTGGCTTCGCCGACCTGTTACACCATTCAGGAGAAAGCATTAATACTTTTCCTGCCAGGCACAAAGCATTCTACTTTAATCAATTACTGAAATTTCGTCCAAGGCAAGGTAAGTCGGACCATGCCATTGTCAACATGCAATTGGCGGAGGGATTCAGGAGTTACAATATCCCGAAAGACACGGCATTCATTGCAGGACAGGATGAGGAAGGGCGAGATATTATCTATCGAAGTATTCAATCTACTGTTTTGAATAAAGCCTCCATCGGTGCATTGAAGGGACTTTATTTGGAACGAAGCGAAGACAGTAGCGCTGAAACGCTCAACCTCCACCAGTTTGAATACCCCACCGGACCAGCGGGAGAAGACTGGCCGATTCTTGGTGCCCTGGGCGCTGCGGGTGATCAGAGTGCTCGATTTGGATTTATCATCGAGAGCCCTTATCTCCTGATGCGTGAAGAGAGTAGAAACCTTGAATTTGAAATTCATTGTAGTACACGTGCCTTTGGATTAGTAGAGGAACTCAAGAGTAGCCTGAAGGCATTGGGTAAAATCAGGAATTTTGGCAATATCCGGCTTAAGCACATTTTGTCAACGGAGCTGAATCAAACTGAAAGAGGAGTAGAAGTCACCATAGGTAACTTCTTCCTGAAGAACATGTCCATCTTGTCGATCGATGATAAGACCCAGGTACTTCCTGAAGATGACTACCTGGTTAGTGATAACTTCTTCAATTCGATATTCAGGATCAATGGGGGCGATTTTGCGGCTACTCCGATCAAGGCATTTTTAGAGACTGCCGTCGAAGATGGAGAGGCACTGGCGGAAAAAATGATGGATATTCGGCTCAAAGATTTTATTAAACTCATAGAGCGTAAGATCCGGATACGTCATGAATTGAATCACCTGGACAAGTTCCTGGCCACATTTGAAGGGAAAAAAGACCCATCTTCAATCAAGCGACTGTTCCGGGATTGTCTCAATATTTACTATACAACAAAAGAAGGTTGGGTGAAAATTGACCCAACCTTGGTTACGTGTCCGGAGTTGTATCCGGGAAGCAAGAAAAAGAACTACACGATCAAAGTATTGCTGGTGATGGATGAAAACTCACCAGGGCTGGAGCCTTTGATTTATGGGGAAGAAGAGGAGCCGTATTTTCATGCTCCGGCAGTACGATTCGAACTCAACCCTACGGCTTTTGTTTATCCTTACGATTTCTTTTCCAGCATCAATCTGGATAAGATTGATTGTCGCGTATCCGTGAGAGGATTGAAAAGCATGGTGGGATATAACCAATTAGGGCCATTGGATATTTCCACACCCTTTGCACCCTTTGGTCCGACACCTAACCTTGATTCGTATCTGGTTTTGGGGAATTCGGAATTGTTCCGAAAGGATGTTACCAACCTTGGTATCAACATTGAGTGGATGGATCTTCCCAAAGACTCTGGTGGTTTTAGGGCGTATTACAACCTCTATGACCTGGGGCTTGAAAACGACTCTTTCAAAGCGAAGCTTTCCGTCCTTAAAAACGGCGAATGGACCCCTTTGTTGAATGAACAACAGGAATTTGAGCTCTTTGAAAACGAGATCGAAAGTCAGGAAAATCACACTGTAAGTCCTCGAATTTCTCTGCAGGAAGTGGATACATCGCGCCTGGCAATGGAAAAAGATTTTAATTGGGATCCGGAAGAATTGCATTTTGATCACCGATCCAAGCGTGGTTTTTTGAAGTTGCAATTATCTAGTCCCAAGGACGCTTTCGGACACCAATTTTACCCAAATCTGCTTTCCAGGATCGCCCTGAACAATGCGAGAAGCTCAACACGATGGTTGTCTAAACTACTGAATAGAGAAGAGGAACTGGAACTGCCTGAACTGCCTTACACGCCCAAAATCAATCGTGTTACCCTTGATTATGATGCGAGCTTTTCATTGGAATTCACCAAGAATAAGAAGGCAAAAGATACCAAAACTCGTTTTCATCACTTGCTGCCATTCGAAGGTTACAATGAAATCCCGATTGGTGGTCGAAAAACGGGCGCCACATTCATTCCGCAGTTCCGACATGAGGGAAGCCTTTATATAGGCGTAAAGGACTTGAAGCCATTCGATACGCTCACGTTGTTTTTTAATATGAAGGAACGTGTAACCGAACAGGTCACGGACAAATCTCCTAAAATATATTGGGCTTATCTCGAAGATAATTTTTGGAGACGATTTCAATCTGATCAGATCATCAAAGACTCTACTGATCGATTATTGCATTCCGGCATTGTGAAGTTAGACGTTGGGCCCTTTGATACTTCGAATAATACGATTCTCGATAATCAACTATACTGGATACGGGTGAGTGCACTTGAGCATACCGAAGTATTGGGTATGGTAACAGAGATTTCAACTCAGGCCATAGAACTGGCGTACGATCGTGAGGCAGAAGGATTCCGGGACCTGGATGAAAATTTACCCCCCGGCAGTATTTCTGCATCCGCCGAGGAATTGGTGGGGATCGATTCAATTTCTCAGGCGCTGGAGTCTCAGGGAGGACAGGGAGCTGAGAGTGCCCTTTCTCTTGATGCCCGTATTTCAGAACGACTCAGGCATAAAAATCGCTGTGTGGATTTTTACGGTTATGAACGAATTGTCCTGGATCAGTTTCCCTCAGTCAATAAGGTGTTATGCCTCAGTGCCACGGATTTAGGTAAAATGGGCCTGTCTCCCGGACGCGTGATCCTGGTAGTTATCCCAAAAACTAATAATCGTGCATCACTGTATCAGGAAACGCCCACAGTCAGTATAAGTGAGCTTCGGGAGATCAAAAAATACCTGGAGAAAATGACTTCTCCTTTCGTTAAACTGAAGGTGATTAATCCGCTTTATGAAAAGCTGAGAGTATTTGCCAATGTGAAGTTTAAGAAAGGCGTGGATGTTGGTTTCTATCACCAGAAATTGAATAGAGAGCTTAAGGCATTTATTTCTCCATGGCTCAAAGGCACGGAAGAGGCTCCGTCATTCCAGCGAAAAATCCCTGTTGCTCAGGTAGAGTCATTTATCCAATCTCGCGAATACATCGAATTTGTGACCAAAGTATCGCTGCTAAAAGTCAATCAAAACCTGGAGGGAAGCGAAGAAGAACTGCTAATGCCAATGGATGCTCAACATTTTGCCGGAGATACCATTGAGTTCAATGTGACTAATCCCCAGAATAATAAGCAGCTTTTTTCGACACGAGTAAAGTTTAGTAAGGGAGAGGAAATAAAGGAACGCAGCCATATGTTAATGGCGCTGATAAAAGCCTTTGTGAATGATCGGAAAAATTCGGATCTGGAAGAATTGCTCCTTGGGATTGAGACTTTTGTCTACGAACAGGATTATGTGGCTTTTGTGACGAAAAGCAGTTTGATAGATTTAGAAAATGGAGCCGCAAGCTCGAAAGAGGGCTGGTATGTTCTGCCGGGAGAAGAATGGTTGCATTACGAAGTGCTCGATACCGGAGATAATGTATCGGAGACGGAAGACGATGAGGCCGATCAATCACAGGAAAAAATCCAGGGTAAATACCCCTGGTCCCTATTGACCACCGCTTCTAAGCATGTGATCACGACCATTTCCAGTGATCAGTATGAAGCGCCAGATCAGGCTGGCATTGAAGAGCTTTACCTGGATGAGGATTTTGTAATTCGAAACGATGAGTAATGGCTAAACAGGGAAGAGATAAACTGAAAGAACTGTTCCGCAAAGGACTAAAGCCGACTGAGACCAGTTTCGGAACGCTCATAGATTCGTTTTACAATCTCGAGGACGATAACCTGGAAGATTGGTTGAGTGAAAATTTCACTATCGTCGCTGATAAGGATAAGCAACGGTTGATATCCTTTTATAAGGACCTTAAATCCAGTAAAAAACCACCCCATTGGACGCTCAGACTTTCCAGCGATGCCAGTAAACTGATTTTCTCCAACCATCAGGGGAAGACCATGTTGATGCTCAAGCAGGACGGGCATGTGGGGATCAATACGAACTATCCCAAGACCCCTCTGGATGTCCGGGGTACAATCACTGCAAGTGGTCGAAGAGGATCTTATCGTTCCTCCAAAGAAAAGCTGGAAGCACCGGCGGATGGTGATTGGCATCCTATATTGATCAACCTGAAGGGGGCACAGGTATTTGAAGTAGTAGCCGGACTGGGCAATCGGTTTGATGAAAATGGGCGATATGCCCTGATGCACGCCATTGTCACCTGCGTGCCAAAACCAAAAGGCTTGTTGTCCATGATTTTTGGTGCCCGAAATAAGATCAAAGTCACTCAATCATTTACCCATGACTTGCGAAGTAAAATGGACCTGAGATGGGTATATGACAAAACGACAGAGACCTACAGCCTTCAGGTTCGGACCCGTATGAACTATGGTGGTGGACTTCATATTTCATATCACATCACCGATTTATGGTTTGATCCCTACATGGAAGGTTCCCTGCCGAATCGATCATAACATTCATTTATGTCGAACTGGACCCTCCATATCGCCTGCATTTGCTCATCCGTGGTGCTGATCCATGTTATTTTTGACGTATGAAGGAAGCCGATTTCATACGGAAAGAAGAGCAATCCCCTTTTCATAAGGATTTCAAAGCCTTGCAGGAAGAGGCATTAGAAGGGATTCAGCATCTTGCCGGAGATCTCTGGACGGACTACAATACCCATGATCCCGGGGTTACAATCCTGGAAAACCTGGTGTTCGCCATTACGGATCTGTGCTACAAACTTGGTTTTGACGTACAGGACTACCTAGTGGATGAAGAAGGTCATCTGGACAATGATCGCCAGGGGCTGTATACACCAGAAAAAATCCTGACCACTAATCCAGTGACCATTCAGGATTTTCGAAAGGTTTTATTCGATCAGGTAAAAGAGATTGAGAATGTATGGATTGAACCTGTGCCTGCCGGAAAAGGAGAGGTTGAAGGACTCTACAACATGTACGTTTTTCTGGATCCTACGTCCTGGAATCAGGGCCGACTTCATTCGGACGAATTGAAAAGTAAAGTGGAAAAAGATATTCTGCGTCACTGGCCAGGTATCAGGTCTTTCGGAGAAGACCTTCACAGTATCACTTTTCTTGAGCCCCAATACATATTTCTGCGAGGTGAATTGATTTTCAAGAATACGGATTCATTGGAAGAGACGCTGGCTGAAATTGTCTATAAAATGGACAACTACTTTTCGCCAAGTGTGGGGCGTCAGACACTGGATGATCTGATTGAGGCGAATGAGCGATTGGAAGATATTTATGATGGTCCTCTACTGGATACCGGATTCATCTCCAATTTACCGATACGTCCAAAAGAGGTATCAAGAGCTCGGGTTTTGGCGATACTTTCCAATATCTCAGATATAGAGCGCGTCGAACGATTAAGGCTCATTGAGGGGGAGTTTGTCGATGGCAAATGGGAAGAAAAAGATACTTCAGAAGACGGCCCTCTGCACATCGATCGCATCAAAGTGAAGGAGGGGTTCATTCCCAGATTTCGCTTTGAAAAAAACGTGAAGGGTGACATCAATGATCAGCCTGTGATCCGAAGCAGTGGCGCAGATTGGATCATGACCCTCAAACTTCGGAAAAAGAGCTCCTCCAAGTACTTGCCGGTCAGTTTCGATAAGATGATCCACTCCCTGAGGAAAATGCAGGCCCTTAGGAATCGAAGCTATTCCATAGATGACACTAAGTCATCGGACCAGCCGCATCCCGTAGGACAGTACCGAGAGTTTGGCCGTTATTTCAGCATAAGGGAGGTTTTCCCTTATATCTACGGTATCAATCGCTTTGGTCTGTCCAGAAATGAGAAGCGTCTTCGTAAGGCTCAGGTCAAGCAATTGAAAGGCTATTTATTATTGTTCGAACAACTACTAGCCAATACAACATCGCAGATACAGAACCTCAAGAATATTTTTTCAACATCCGATGATCATGCAGATCGATTCTATTACCCGAAGACCTTTTCTCCGGAGGAAATGGAGGATATCGAAATGCTCTATGATTTGGATAAGAAAATGACCCTCGATTCAGGGGGACTTGACGCAGATCTCATCGTACTACAACTCGCTTTTGAAGGGTATAAAAGCAATCTTACTGATGAAGAAGCCAGGTCAACGGAAGAATTGTTAACGGCGTTTGGAGAACAATTCTTCACGGACCCAATAGACTTTTGTGATTATTTTGATAAGGGACTCGATCTGTCAGATTTCCCTGCCTCCGATGCCCGTGTTCATTTAGATCAGTTCTTAAAGTCAACGGCCCTTGATCCCAGGGTAGCTGAGAGGACCTTTCAAGACCTGAAAGATTATTTGCTCCGGGACTCAAAAAAGAAGAAGTCCGACGAATTGCCAGTTGGATACGAGGTATTTGAAGAAGATAAAGTTGACCCTGGCAAAGTATTGGAAAGCCTGATGGACAGATTGAGTCATCATTTGCCTCATTTGCCACACAAGAGCAAGGTGCTGGACTATATGCTGGCCTTGTATGGTGAACAGTTTCGGCAAAAGACCTTGCGGAGGATTGGCGGACCACACCAGATCGCGTCAGAGGAACGGGAGATCATTCGCAACAAACTCCGAATGCTTCGAAAACTACCCAATTTTAGTGCTAACCTGTCAAAAGCGCCCAGCTATCCTGCGAGCCGTGAACCTTCGGAAATGAACGGCTTTGAGCTCAAAGTTCAGGTGTTACTGGGGCTTATTGAAAATGACCTGGATGGTAGTGAAGGACGATCTTTGTTCAACGTGTTCAATCCAATGACCTTTGTTTCTAACCTTGGGATCAGAAGGGAGCCCTATCACGCCATAGAGCAAAGGAGTCGACTCAAGACCGAACAGATCAATGCACTCGTTGAGAAGCGTCTCATACCTCCACTGACTGATTTTGAAGAACCCGGTGATCATTCTATTCTCACGGATGATATTAAGAAGAACATCAAGTTTTTTGCCCATAATTATATCAGCGAATCGTTTTTGAAGAACGGAACCGATCCGGACGCATACTTTATTTACCCCATTACGAAAAGAAGAGCAACGGAAGATAGGAATGATGATGTAGCAAAATACTATTCACATGTGTGGAAACAAGAAGGTACTACTGAAGAAACACGCACTTTTCACTTGTTGCTTAGGACCCGTTTCTTTGATCGTATCGAGTGGTTCGATCTGGGCACCCTGGACTCATTGGAACTGGCTGTAAACATGGGGTGGTACCTCATTGATGTCTGTGGAGACTTCAATAGAGCAACAGAGCGATTTACTTTGATCGATCACATTAAGCTGCGCCCGGAAGAGAACGAAGAGGATGTGGATTTTCGGGAGTTTTTCAAGGACAATCAACAGATTTCGATTGCCAAGGATTTCAACTTTTACAATTTCACCGCCAGCATTATTTTACCTAACTGGAACCGACGTTTCGGTGATCGTGCCTTTCAGCAGTTGGCTGATGAAACCATATTGCTAAACTTACCAGCCCATATTCTGGGACATGTGCACTGGCTGGATGTGGAGCGTTATCAGGAATATGAACAATATTATCAGGCCTGGATCACCGATGTACTTGCGGTTGAGGATGGGGTTTTGGAAGCATTGGATGCTGCGCCCGAAAATAAGCGATTGAAGCAAAATCAACTGGAAAAAGTCAAAGCCCAGCTTCAGCAAAGCAGAAAAGCTTTTGTGCTATTTCTGCTCAAACTTCAGCAAGATCGTTTCCACGAAAACCTCTAGTTTGTGGACTATCGTATCGACAAGGTGAAGTTTGATGTGGACTTCTTAGATCGGGAAGAAGCCAAAAATCTTCAGGATAAATTTTTCAGTATTTGCAGAACCAACCTTGAACGAGCGCTGGAAGAGGTATTGGAAAAGTATGACCTGCCTATCAGTATTGAGCAGATCGTATTGGACCTGGGAGATATCCCTCGTCAGGACTTGGATCAGAAGCTGATCAGCCTGCTGGTAGAGAAGTTTGAAGAAGCATTGAATGTGCATATTGAAGAATTGCATATACGTCAATCTTCTGAACAATTTCAGTTAGAAGCACTGACACTTTTTCTTGAGAAAGGGCTAAAGCATTGGAGTGACATGGGGAAAATGTCGCTCTTGGACCTGTTCAAAGAGGTATTAAAGTGTTCTTCAGGGGCCTTAATTCGGTTCATGGTAAATACCCGCCATCAATTGACCGTAGTTTCAAGGCTTATAGATCTTATCGATGAACAAGGGTATTCCGCATTGATCTCAAAAATGAGACCTGCGGAAGCTACATTCATTTTGACGTTCATTTCAGAGGTGAAGGAGGTCAACTCGATTCATCCTTTCTCACCTGCCACAACCGGTAGACAACTGGATGATAGTTTACGAGAATTGGTTTTGTTGGACCTGATCAAAGTTCACGGGTCCGCCTTCAACCGCCGCATGTTTATAGAGCGCAACCTGCAGGCCCTGGCAAAAACATTTAGCTTATCGTACCTCGAATTACTGGAGCATTTTGAACGGATTTTGAATGAAGAAATTCCCTACAACATGGCCAGTACGTTGCCAGGTTTAATTCAGGACATTTCAAAGAAATATCACAAGGAGGAAGGGGCAGCGGAAGAAAGTGCGATAGATCACTACCTGGTCATTGGATCACTGATAGCGATCAATGAACCACTGCATCAGCTATTGAAAGAAGATTTTGAGGCAACCATACAGGAATATACCGGAGAAATACGCAGCTATTTATTGCATCATACGCGTACGGTAGATCAGGTGAAGTCTTTGGTAAACAAATTGAATGAGCCTCAATTGGAAAGATTGATTGAGGTGGTAGAGCCGGAGGAATATACTTATATAGAAACCTACATTTCCGGAGCGAAAGGAATTGCTCATGAACAAATCGAATTTCGGTCGGATCAGGAAATGCATGCGCAGATCTATCAGATCGTATTGAGCTACTTATTGATTGATCGAGGCACACGTTTCAATCAAAAGGCTTTTTTACGCTACCAACTGCGGGGAATAAGTCGTGCTAGCGGAGTGAATTACGCTGTGATTTTGAATTTATTCCGTGCATCTCTGAAGTTACTGGGGACCACTAACCTCGGGAAAGGCATGCTTTCTTTTTTGGAGGAATTCCTGGATGAAGAAGAAACGGTGGTGGTCAGCGAGACGCTTCCTTCGATAACAGAAGTGGAAGAGGTAGCATTAGTAAGAGAATACCTTAAATATGGTACATTACCGGTTCACCTGAGGTCACAATTACATCAACCAATCGTGCAATCCTTTCAGCATGTGTTGGCTGATAAAAAAGCCCGATCGACCCTTTTTGAATTTTTGAAAGCAGAAAAAGAAAAAGTGCTTTCCTCGATGGTTGACTTGAAACAGGCCGAGTTCGATATAGTTATCAGGATCATCATGCTTGAGTACTGGAACCTAACGAAGGCCCATGCTGATCGCTTTTTTGAGCAGCTGCAAAAACTGGAACGGCAGGTGGTTTACCCGGTGGCTTATCGAAAAGTTGTGTTCCAGATGTTGATGAGTCCTTCGCTCAAAGTAGGACACGTGAGTCAACCAGTTGCCAGTACCATCCATACTACTGGCATATCAGATATGCTCGTATATCAACTACAAGAACAATTGTCACTGCCCAAGATCGTAGATCATCCTGATTTCGAAAACACAATGAAATTCCAGGGGCATCGTGAAACTTCCTTTTCCAAATCTCGAAAGCGCATTTTACTAGCTTTAGAGGACATCAGTGACGTGCCACCAGCATATGAGAAAGAAGCCTTAAGCAGTGCCTTTCTTAAAGTACAGGAAAGTGATTTTGAAACGTTTACGTTGCTCGACCATTTAAAAAATGAAGAATTGCGTTACTTGTTTGCAAGCCTTGAAAAGCAACATTTTCATAGGCTTATAGAGCAATTGACCGTTGGTAAATGGCAAACCTTCAAAAAGGCATTGTTGCTGATAGTGAAAGGAGGAAGTTCACAACCCTGGGCGGTTGCTCATTTCTTTGCGGATCTCTATCACCAAAAACATCAGAGTGTCCAGCAAGTGTTTCACTGGATCAAAGAACAAATTGAAACCTTGAACTTACCGTCGTACTACCATAAACAGGTTCGTGAACAATTTGGCAAGATCCAGACAAAGCTCGAACTTTCGACTGATGATGCCGGAGAAGCAATACGATTGTCAAAAGAGTATGAAATGTTGATCAATCTGTTGTCAGGTCATAAGCAGGATACTTTGCAATCCGAATCAGCGGATACACTTTTTGATCAATTACTCAGACATGATCCTCAGGCGCTGTTTAAGCAATTACAAAAACTTTCTTTCCAAACCGATGCGGTAAGGTACTATGTTGATCAATTGAGCAAGGCTAGCATCGACCAATGGATCAGGCTTGAAACAGGTGCTAGCTATATTGAATTCCATAAGTTGACCCAGGAAATGGAGCAGTTTCTTTTGTCTGTTTCCAAATTAGACAGGTCATTACATGTGGATGAGGGCAGATTGCTGACCATACGACTGATGTTGGCCAATCGAATAGGTCAGTATGGTGTAAATTTCGATCAGGTCCTGAGGTTTTACATGCAGGAGCTTGCAGAACATTCAACCTACAAATACCAGCTGGTACAAAAATGGTTGTCACAAGGCTTGAATAGGGGATATGAAGCAATCAGCTCATGGTTGGAACCTCAAAAATTGGCCATATTAGAAGAGGAAGTAAAGCCTCCAAAAGCTTCTGAGGTAGCCTCAAAAGAAGAGACTTTTGACCCACTGGAGGAAACGTCAGAGGCGTTATCTAACCTTAAAGTCACCAATGCGGGTTTGGTGTTGATCTGGCCTTTTTTTCAGCGTATATTTTCAATGCTTGATTATTTCAATGAGGAAAATGGATTTAAATCCAATGTTGAAAAGAGCAGGGCGGTCCGGTTGCTGCATCATATCTGCGGTTTTGACTGGGATGAACCCGAATACAACCTGACGCTTAACAAGATCCTGTGCGGTATGCCTTTTTCCGAACGAATGGAAACAGGGCTCGAAATGACGCAAGTAGAGGTTGATACGGCTGAACAATTGCTCGAAGGAGTAATTCAAAACTGGCAACATTTAGGAAGTACATCTATTTCAGGGCTTCAGCAATCCTTTTTACAAAGAGATGGGTTTCTGGAAAAGGAAGATGAAAACTGGAAGTTAAAGGTCGAAAAGAAGGGTATCGATGTGCTCATTGATCATATGCCATGGTCGTATGCTTCCGTTGTTTTGAGGTGGATACCAGGAGTAGTTTATGTCGATTGGAGGTAACAGGATCAAGAAGGAACCTTTGGAGTAATGATGTTATTGCAATGATCCGCTGTTAATGAGTCATTAAGTTCTCCACCGCCGAAAGGAATTAATAGCCGCTCCGGGGAGCAATTTTTGAGGCTGAAAGGCATTCAACACCTGACCCAATTGGTCCTAATTATTTTGTTGATAGTGCCCAGGTAATGGCTCGATCCTTTCGATCTGATATCGGATCAATCGGTAAATCTGGGGAGGAATATAATTTCTCCATTGATCCAAAGAGATTGAGTTAATCAGTTATTCCGTTTTTCTGCTGTTGAAATGGTGATTTCTTGGTTCTGGTGAACCACTTTGTGCCGATTACTTTAGCGAGGTAGCATAATAACCCTAAAATGAAATTTTCACTATTTAAGGATGGTCCTCAGAAATATTGCTTGATCCCTGATATCGACCAATAATTCTTTCACCAAATGGTCTAAAAAAAAGAATGGCTACCTCCTTGAGAAATAGCCTTTCGAGAATTATACTACTTAGTTTGTGTTTTTTTATTCTTGTTCCGTAT
This sequence comes from Cyclobacteriaceae bacterium, assembly GCA_965229785.1. Taxonomy (GTDB): domain Bacteria; phylum Bacteroidota; class Bacteroidia; order Cytophagales; family Cyclobacteriaceae; genus JAWPMT01. The sequence continues at coordinate 3,348,647 of CBDDJS010000001.1, read as the reverse complement.
GGGCAGCGCCCGGTTTATTAAACCCTGAATGCAATTTTAGGGTTTCAGATATTTCAGAAATTGTAAAAAAGGCCGAAACCCCAGATAAGGGGTTCTTTTTTTGTCTCAAAGTTGAGCAATAAAAAAGCCGGCAGGGGTCCGCCGGCTTTGAATCAAAAAACCTAGACTTAATTGGTCCTAATCGTAGCCTAGTTCGTCAGGTTGAAATCACCCAAATTCAGGGTGTTTCCCGCTAAGTCATCAACAGATAGACTCAGTACCGCAGTACCAGTTCCATCGTAAGCGTAATCAAGAGTGAATCCATCTTCCTCTATTTCAATGTCAATGGCAGTACCGTCCAATGTAGCACTCACTGATGCGATTTCTTCATTGAATACCAACAACACGCGATTACCAACAGATGCATTTCCATCAACGACAGGAGCAACATTATCAATCGTGAAGACTTCATCCAGATCGACCGCTTCCATGGCAAAGCCAGTAGCGCTCACTGCAGAAGCCTCACTGATTTGGAAGTTGATCACGTCACTGGCTGCAGCTCCTGCAGTATACAGGAAGAAATGTTTGACGATCTCGCCATCCTCATCTTCCATCGCCTGAACTTCACCAATCACATCATCCGTGTTTCCGGAAACAGATGTTCTGGTAATGGTTGGAAGGGTAGCCAATACCGCTCCGAGACCACTGGTGAATTCAAGGAATACTGTGTCAGACTGTCCATCACTGATGATGCCATCTGAAGCGATAGAATTGTCATCCAGTTTTACAGTCTCAACGAGGATCGCTTCACTGAAATCAGAAACGGCATCAAACTCACGTGTGTTGGCGTTACTGGTGGTATAAGTGATGCCATTGCTGGTTACGGTAGAGGTAAACTCAAAACCATACCCTTCAACATAGTCACTTACATTCGTGCCCAGAGCAGTAGCAATGTCCTGTAGGGAGAATCCGCCTGTGTAATTACCACTGATATTAGCGGTAATCAATACGCCTGAATTGGTGCTATCTGCTACCGTAATCTCGAATTGATCAACGGTTGTTCCTATGAATTCGATCTCGAAAGATACATTCGCTGTAGGATCAGACAGGGTTAAATTTCCTGAAGGAGAACTCACCCATGCGGCTACAGCTGCAGGTTCAGTTCCTTCATTAAAGTCCTCAAACTGACCCGCCCGGTCACATGACCATACCAGCATTGCGAGTACAGCCACCATTAAAATATTTCTAATATTTTTCATCGTTAAAGTCATTTGATTAGTTATCCCAGTCTACACGCTCAAACAGAATATTGGCATTCTGTGCGGGAGCATTGGCATTGAACAGATACTCGTTAAAGCTGTAATCCCATCTTCTTGGAACAGAGGTTCCAGAAACAGGGGTCAACGCAGGAATACCAGTTCTTCTCCAATCACTAAATACCTCAGCCTGAGTAAACAGACCAATGTATTTCTGGATCATGATGTCATCCAGGGTGATATTACCTTCTCCCGGATCAACTGAACTTTGCGCTACATAGGCATCATAAGCTTCAGGAACACCCGCTTCAGCAAATGAAGCTTCGATTCCTGCCAGGTATGCCTCTCTGATGGTAGCAGCAGATCCGCCAGTACGGAAAGCCGTTTCTGCAATCACGAACTGCATTTCACGGTAAGAAATCATTTCCTGACGGTAAGTGGCAGATAGGTAAGGGTGAGAACCATCAAAAGTGATGTCCCACTGTCCCAGTCGAGCTTCGTCATTGAATCCTTCCATGATACCTCTCATAGTAGGGTGGAATTCGATATCACCTGTACGGCCGATGTTGAATCGATACCATGGAGCACCGGCAGCTACACTTGGATAAGTGTATGCCATGTTCTCAGTAGCACTTTCGTAGGCAGCCTGAGCGTGAGTCAATGCCTGGCTGTAGTTACCCTGGTGCAAGTGAGCTCTTGCCAGCAATGCATTGGCAGATTTGATCCACAAATCGATATCACCACCATGAAATACATCTTCACTTCCTGGTACTACGGTACCCGCAGAACCATTGAATAAAGTGATAGCTTCTTCCAATTGTGCGATAATAGCAGGGTAGATCACTGTTTCCTGGTCTTCAAACACAGGATTGAAGTTTTCAGAACCCTGAACCGCTTCAGAAAAAGGAATATCTCCCCAAACATCAGTTGCCATCATCCAGGCAGATGCTTCCAGTACGTTAGCTACACCAAGGTAGTGGTTGTAGCCATTGTCGATAGACTGCTGCTTGATGTTTACCAACTCAACCAACGCGTTCTCATAGATCTCCTGCCATGCGTTATCAAACCGGTTAGGAGTGAGCACATACTGATCGAATGAGGTCCACTGACGGGCTACACCCTGTACTTGTTGCATGAACAATGTATTGAAGCGTGAGAAAGCACCACCCCAAACATCCACAAGGATCAACTCGACATTGGCCAACTGACCAGATACGGAAACCGTAATCGGTTTATTAGGATCTACATTTTGATCCGCAAAAAAGTCCTCACAAGAGAATGCTGTCAACATCAGTGTCAGCATCAACAATACTTTATACTTTCTTAATTTCATGATCGAGTCGATTAAAAGTTAAGTGAGAGTTTGAACAGCGCCGTTTTAGTGCTAGGCTGGTTGAAGTAGTCAAATCCCTGACCATTTCCAGTACCTGTCAAGCTCGTCTCAGGATCAACACCATCGTACTCGGTAGTGAACCAAAGGTTTCGACCGATGAATCCGACAGATCCGCCTTTGATAAAGCTCTGTCCGAAGAAAGAAGAAGGAAGTGCATAAGAGAAAGAAACTTCTCTCAAACGAACCCAACCACCGTCTTGCACAAACTGCTCTCCAACAGCACCGAATCCACCAAGAGATGACTGCCAGTAGTTTTGGTCTCTCACGATTGGAATGTTGTTATCCACATAAGAAGGATTGTCAGCATCCCCAACATTGATCACGCCTGGTAATACAATAGGAGCCTCTTCTCTGGTTTCAGCAGTAAGCTGAGATCTTCCGAAGAAAGAAAGGGCCCATGCAGTACCGTTCCAAAGGTCACCACCTTGTCTCCAGTCAAGCAGGAAGCCAGCAGTGAATCGCTTATAAGTAAAGGTGTTATTCCAACCTGCGATCCAATCCGGGTTAGGATTACCGATTGCACGTTGTGTCTGGTCAACCAATTGATAACCATATTCACTTGAAGAAGGATCGCTGTTAATCACGATCTGCCCACCTGGGATGTTCAAATCAGTATCTCTGTCAGTACCTGCATCTTCTCTCAGGTAAGCACCACCGAAGATCGCACCGTACTGATTTCCAGTTACCAGATAGCTACCTGCACTGTTAAATCCGGCCAGGAATAGTCGCTCGATACCAGGAGCCAACTGCTTAACAATGGATTCATTTTTAGTCCAGTTGATCTGTGTATTCCACTGGAAATCTCCAATGCTTACAGGCGTAGCGTTCAAAGTGATCTCCCATCCTTCAGACTCAAGAATACCGGCATTTTGCCATACACTGGAGTAACCTGTAGATCTAGGTAATGAAGCATTCAGGATAGCATCTTCGGTCTCACGATTGAAGTAAGTAACATCCAATCCTACTCTTCCATCAAGGAATCTCAAATCCAATCCGAATTCGATAGTAGTAGATAGCTCAGGAGTCAATTGAGGGTTGCCCAACTGGTTGTCCAATTCGAAAGAAGTCTGACCACCAATAGGCCATGCGATAGTAGGTCCCCAGCCGTCACCAACTGCGTTAGTCTCATAAGGAGTACTGGTCAGATAAGCAAATGGAGGAGGTCCACCCACTTGAGCCCATGAAGCTCTCAACTTACCGAATGACAAGATACGGTTGTCAGGGATCATTTCAGTGAATGCGTAGGAAAGCGATACAGAAGGATAGAAGAATCCGATATCACTGGCGTTGAACTCTTGTCCTGGTACAACCAGTCTGGAGTCATAATCCTGACGCGCACTAACGGTCAAGAATACTGTATTTCTCCAGCTACCTTCAACCTGGCCGAAAATACCTAACTGACGGTATCTGGTATCATCCTCGATTGAGCTGACAGTCGATGCGTTACTAATGTCCTCGAATCCTTGAATGGTCAGTCCGTCACCCTGAGTGTAGGAGTTACGATCATTATAGGTAAAGACGTTGATACCACCGGTGTAGTTCAATGCGAACTCATTAGACAATTGTCCCTGACCAGAAACACTGGCGATCAGGTCTGTCTGAACAGTAGTATAATCATCGATGAATACTTGCCCGTTAGGGTTGGTTCTGGAGTTGATCTCAAAGTTTTGCTCTCTGATATCATTGGTAACGTCGGTACCAACGTTAACAGAAAAATTCAACCAGTCGTTGAATGCGTAGTTCACTTTGAAGCTACCAAACACACGGTTTACTTCCTCACCTCTGATGGCATTGTTGATTACCCAGTAAGGGTTGTCATAACCTCCGCCACCACGGTAGTTACGCTGAGCTCCATTTGCGAAAATGTAAGATGAAGGCTGATCAACTGCATCAAAACCAAATCCGTTTGAGTTATCAAAAGAAATAGGTGTTCTATACAATCCTAATAACAGACCGGACGTATTAGAACCTTGCTGGATTCTGCTGAGGTCTGATCTCGCATAGTTGATAGTAGCAGCGAATGAAAGCTTTTCAGTGGCTTGCAGCGTACTGGCAAGTCCGACAGTTCTTCTCTTATACTCCTCATTAGGAATGATTCCCTCCTGGTCATGATTAGAGAAAGAGAATCGGAAAGTAGCTACTTCATTTCCACCCTGAATACTCAGAGAGTTGGCGATAGTTGTACCGGTTTGGTAGAAATCGTTCAGGTTGTCATACAAGTTAGCTCTTCTGCCATTACCTGTTCCGGCAGGAACGAGGAACCCGTTGTTGTCATACAGATAGTTACCATCAGCATCGAAGGCTCTGTCACCAGGTGCATCAGGATGATCACGATCCGTAGAATACTCTAAATCTGAAATTCTAGGTCCCCAGGAACCAGAAGCTCCGGTAGAAGGATCTCTGTAGCTACCATTGGTACCCTGAGCGTAGATGTTTTGCAGCTTAGGGTTTCTGGTAATGTTGTCAAAAGCCACAGAGTTGGTAAAGTTCACTCGCAATCCGCTTCCTTTTTGTCCTTTCTTAGTGGTGATTACCAATACGCCAGAAGCACCGGCAGTACCATAAAGTGCAGTAGCAGCAGCTCCTTTCAGTACGCTCACAGACTCAATATCTTCGACGTTGAGGTCCATTAAACGGTTACTGGTTGCTGTTCCGTTGGTGTTGGTGTTAGAAGCGTTCTGATCACTATTATTGGAGTCATTGTTCGTTCGAACTCCGTCAATAACGATCAAAGGTTGGTTGTTACCCACCATAGAAGTCACACCCCGAATAAGAATACGTGAACCGCCCCCCGCAGAACCGGAAGAACGGGTGATCTGCACTCCTGCGGCTTTACCGACGAGTGCATCAACGGCACTTGAAGCTCCTGAGTTAGTAAGCGCTTTGCTTTCTACTTCCTGAACTGCAAATCCCAAAGCTTTTTTGTCCCGGGCAACTCCTAAAGCAGTAACAACTACTTCCTGTAGCTCAGTGACGTCAGACTTCATGGTAATGTCTACAACCGATCGAGACCCGATCTCAGCCTCCTGGCTGACCATACCAATGAAAGAAAATACGAGTGTACCTCCTCCAGAGGGGACGGTTAGGCGGTATGTACCGTCCAGGCTGGTGGTTGTACCATTGGCGGTACCTTTCAAGATGACGTTGGCGCCTGGTACCGGCTCCCCCGTATCATCTATCACCTTACCTGAAACCGTTCTGTCTTGCGCCTGGATTGAAAAGGTCAAACCAAGGCACAAGACCAAAAGTAAAATGTTCCTCATAAGATTAGATTTAGTTAAACATTTGGAATTATGATCGGTAATGTTAGAGGTAAAAAAGAGCGAGGAATTGTAAAAAAGACGGACAGTCGGTTTAGGGGTGGATTTTTAGAGGATGGTTGCGTCCACCTGACGAGTGGGCATTTACGATAGACAAATGGTGCCTAATTGTCTATGTTCGGTAAAATGAATGCTCCTAAAAAATTGACAAATTGAGGAAGGTAGAAAAATAATCGTGCAGTTAGATGTTATGTTTATTTCTTCCTGAAACGTCATTTGCCAATGGCAAAATCAAGTGTCTCTCTCAAAAACCAGTTTTTCGTTGATATCCGGGTCAAATCGAGGCCTTGGAAATTTTAAACACGTAGCGTGTTAAACCCTTTTTGGAGTTTTCAAATTTTGAAGCGCAATGTGTTAGAAAAAAAAGAGAAGATTTTTTTGATTTTTAGAATATAAATCTAAAGAACCAAATCATGAAGGCTGTGGTGAGTGCTAATGAAATGAAACCAGCAATCAGATCTTTGGTACGTCCGGCTTTGTCAATCGCTACTTGTTGCTCTAGGATTTGAGCTTTGTACTCCGTCGATAGCGGTTGCGTTTCGAATGGCTTGAGTACGGGGAAATCCGGCTCAAACAAAGAAGTGTCGAAGCTTTCGAATTTGTGTGATCGACGTTGCCCGACTCTCGATAGATTACTGCGGTTTGTAGCAATCATATTCCTTACCATTCCGTAACCATCCATGCGAGATTAATTTTTGAGTTCGATGGTAATTTAACGGAATTCACGAAATAGAGTTGGTGAACCACCAGGTTGAACACAATTATTCGTTCTTAAGCTAAGATTATCTGAACCGATTTGAGTGCAATACTTAAAATACTTTGATGCGGTTAAGATACGCGGGACCGGTTTTATTTGTGTAATCCGAGAAACTTCAGGCTCAAAAAGGCATGTAGATCAACTTCTTAGTTTCGAAGTAATCCTCTTCGAAATAATCCGGAACCTTTATGGATTCGTATGGGCGATTCAATTCCTTCAGTTCTTCATCCAGATCACCGCCTTTTTGACAAATGATCCCATTGCGGATTTCATGTTGGTGGATGGTAGAGATCTGCTTTTTAGACCAGGTATATAATTTATGTGAACGAGCTACGGCACGGGTTACGATAAAATCGAAAGGTCCGGGAATCAGTTCTGAGCGCGATTGGATCCCGGTTACGTTGGTAAGGCCAAGCCTCGATGCCGCATCGTTAACTACCCGGATCTTCTTCCCAATGCTATCAACTAATGTGAACTCAACCTCGGGAAACAAAATGGCCAGTGGTACGCCCGGGAACCCGCCTCCGGTACCTAAATCCATAACCCGGGATCCGTCCTTGAAGGTGATGAATTTGGCGATAGACAGACTATGTAATACGTGTCTTATATAGAAGTCATCGAAATACTTTCGGGAAACCACATTGATCTTGGCGTTCCATTCAGCATAAATAGTACCGATCTCCGAAAATTGTTTTTCCTGAATTTCAGTCAGGTCAGGAAAATACTTGGCAACCACCGACTGGTCGAATTCCATGCCTTTTAGATGTGGGACTTTTTATCTTTTACGAGATCATACATCAATTCACGGGCACGGTGCAATTGAGCTTTGACCGTTCCCAGCGGAGCATCCAGCTCTTTGGCAATCTCTTCATAAGACAGCTCGTCAAAATAACGAAGCCGGACAAGTCGTTGATACTTGGCAGGCAGTTTCGTTACAAACATCCGTACCAATTCAATTTTTTGTGTTTTGATGGTTTCTTCGTCTGGCGTCAGATTGCGATCTTCAACATCAATGTTTACAGAGTCACCACTTTCATCGGTAAATGAGGTGTTGAGACTGTAGGTCTCTAATTTTTTCTTACGGATGAAATCAATGGCATTGTTGGTAGCGATCCGGAACAACCACGTACTGAAGGTATAATCTTTTTTGAATCGCTTCAGGTTTTTGAACGCCTTGGCAAAAGCTTCAATCGTAAGGTCTTCTGCATCATCGACATTCCTGACCATTTTCAGGATCATGTGATAGACCGGCTTTTTGTACCGTTCCATCAATTTGGCAAAAGCACCTTCGTCCCCTTGATTGGTGGCCTGGTCGATCAGTTTGAAGTCGTGGAGGGCTTTATCTGAAAACTGTCGATCTAATTCCATCTGATGTTTTTTCTGAAGAATGCAACCGTACTGATAACGGGGGTGAATGTGGCATACGCCAGATCAAGAAGAGGAGTGAACCAAAACTTATATCCCTGTCCCATTTTTTGAGTTGACCACTTGAAAAATATTCCTTTCAACGCTAAAACGCCAATCATTGTTCCGTATATCAGAAGAGTTTCGACGTTTAGAACGGCTAAAATAATGAAACTAAGCCAAAGAAGGAGGTGAATATTGCCACGTAGTAAATGGCGGAAAATGATAACCGGTTTGTAGAATTTCGATACGGAGTAATGGCGTTTCTTTTGTTTGAGGTATTCACTCCATTTTCTCTTGGGTTTTGAGTGCACGGATAGCCCTGCTCCCAGGGCAATTCCGATATTGTGTCTTGTCGCATGAGACTGCACAAATAAGTCGTCATCTCCTCCTGTGATGCTCTGATAGCTGCCGAAGCCCAGGTTGTTTAAAAACAAAGATTTTCGGTAAGCCAGGTTTCTGCCAACTCCCATGTAAGGAATGCCTAATCGGGCCGAGGAGAAATACTGGAAAGCTGTATTGAAAGTTTCGTAACCAATGTAAGCATTCAAAACTCCCTTTTCCTCAAAATAGGGTGAATAGCCCAATACGATCTCCCGCTGATCTGTGAAATACCTCGACATGCCCGAAACCCATTGGTCAGATACAGGGCGACAATCGGCATCGGTCAGCAAAACCCAATCGTATTTTGCTCCCTTGATCGCGAGTGTTAACCCGAATTTTTTTGGATGGAATTGGTCAGGTACATAATCAACGATCAGTGTTCTGAGGTTATCATGTTGTGGCTCGACCGACTTCATGTAGGCAAGGCTTTCATCAAAACAACGATCAAGGACAACAATCACTTCATAGGTTTCATGATCCTGATTTAGTAACAGAGGGACCAGCTCCTTTAGATTCTCTTCCTCGTTTCTTGCACAGACAATTACCGATACCGGTTGAATTGCCTCAGAGGCCGATGGAGCAGAGGTGAAGATTAAGGTTAAGGTTTTTATAATCACCGGAATGATGTGTAATCCAGCCAGTGTGAGGAATACAAAGAGTAATATTTCTTCAGGATTATAGCCCACTATTCGCAATCGGTTCTGTTGGGGGTTGCGAAGCTATTGAAAAAAATTAAGCTCGAAACAAGAATAGGAGGGAAGGAGAATTCTTGCGCGTCCATCGATTGATCAACGCGCAGGAAATACGTTGAAATCAGGGTGCCAGGTATATAGTAAACCCCATGTTCAGGCCAAATCCGGTTACACCTCCAAAATCTCCCCCGGTATTCAAATAGGTAAGAGCTGGTTCAATGGCAACGCTGTTATTCAAAAATGCGGCATACCCTAATACCAGATTGACCTGTGTTCCATTTGAGGTGAAATCATTAGCCCCGTTATTGTCACTTTTTGAGTTTACGGCTAAGAAACTAGCGCCGAAAAATACGTTTTCGAAATAATAACGGGCAAATGGCCCTATCGAGAATGTTCTTCCTGAAAAGTCACCTACACTGGTGGAGCTAAATCCAAGATTCAGACCGCCGACCAAATTGTCAATAATGAAGTATCCTCCTTGTGCATTTAGCGAAAAATTGACCACATTATCTTCAAGGCCATCCTGACTTTGTACTGAAAATCCTGCATTGGAATTGGCTCCCATCAGGATGTTTCCCTGTTCTGTTTGTGCTGTTAGTTGTAAGATAAACAAGCACATGAGTGCTGTAAATAAAAATTTTCTCATAATGGTTTTTGTTAGTTAGAGATGATGTTTGAAGAGGTATACGGATTATTCCACTCAACGATGAGTAACCATAGAAATAAATTGCAGGGAATCTTTATCATTTAAATCCATATCTTGGACAAGTTATCTATTAGCCCAACGGCTTTCTTTGATTTGATATGAACAAACTTCAGCGCCTTCTTTTGTTTGCCTTGCTCTTGTTGCAAGGGAGTGTTTTTGCACAGGTAGAACCTGATGTTTTCAAACAGCTAAAATTTCGATTTGTTGGCCCCGAAGGAAACCGTGCCATCGCAATAGCCGGTGTGCCCGGAAATCCAATGGTCAATTATATCGGAGCGGCTTCTGGTGGTCTTTGGAAAACAACGGATGGAGGTATAAAATGGAAGCCTGTTTTTGATGACCAGGAGGCCTCGTCGATAGGATCAATTGCCATTACTCCTTCAAATCCTCAAATCGTTTGGGTAGGTACCGGAGAGACTTTCCTTATACGACCGGCTCATGCTATGGGAGACGGTATCTACAAATCAGAAGATGGAGGAGATACCTGGCAGCACATGGGGCTCGAAAAAAGTGGTCGAATTGGTAGGATAGTAGTACATCCAACTAATCCCGATATTGTCTATGCTGCTGTATTGGGTCATACGCATGCTCCTCAGCAAGAACGAGGCGTTTATCGTACGACAGATGGAGGGAAGTCGTGGGAACAAATATTATTCGTAGATGAGGGAACCGGTGCGGCCGACATTGCCATTGATCCCAAGAATCCGGATCGTTTGATCGCAGGAATGTGGTCGGTGCAGATCAATACGTGGAAATTGAATAGCGGTGGCCCTGGAGGAGGTGTATACCGGTCATTGAATGGTGGCGATACCTGGATGCCACTGAAAGAAAAAGGACTTCCCGGTGGCGAGAATAATCCGGTTGGTAAAACGGGCGTTGCCATTTCTTATTCCAATCCTGATAAGATCTATGCACTCTTTGAAATTGAGAGTCCGGCACTTTACAGATCTTCCGACTTTGGAGAGACCTGGGAGTTAATGACTCGAAATCATGACATTAACGAGCGGGCACCCTACTACACAAGAATGGCTGTATCTACCGACAATCCGGATAAAGTATATTTTGCTAATGTCAAATTCATTACCTCCGAGGACGGGGGAAAAACCATCAGTGGTAATTACAGTGCCGGAGGAGATAATCATGACATCTGGATCGATCCGACTAATGCAGACCGGTTCATGGTTGCCCACGATGGATGTGCAAGTATCACGCTAAATGGAGGAGAAAGTTATCAGCGAGTGGTTTTACCCATTGCGCAGATGTACCATGTAGCGGTTGATGATCAAATTCCCTATAATCTTTATGGCAATCGCCAGGACGGTTACTCTTACCGTGGACCCAGCAATAGCCGTCAGGGTTATATCCCAATTGGCCTTTGGGAAGGCGTAGGTGGATGCGAAAGCGGCTTTGCACAACCGGATCCACTGGATAATAACATTGTGTGGTCCGGCTGCTATGATGGAGGACTGGAGCGGTACGATGCTCGTACAGGTCATGCCAGAGATGTTCGCGTATGGCCTGAAGCGGGTTATGGCTGGGCGCCTGCAGACATGAAATATCGTTGGTTCTGGAATTTTCCAATTGCCTTCTCTCCCCATGTAAGCCATCGGGTTTATGTGGGAAGTCAGTTTGTTCACAAAACTGACGATGACGGCCAAAGCTGGCAGGTCATTAGTCCGGACCTGACACTGAATCGTAAAGATCATCAGCAGACTTCCGGTGGTGTGGCGGTAGATAACCTGATGACATTTGATGCTTCGGTTTTGATATCCATTGTAGAGTCGCCACTGGAACCGGGCCTTATATGGACAGGGAGTAATGACGGACAGGTGAATATCACCACCGACTATGGTAAGAACTGGAAGAATGTGACGGAAAGCATTCCGGGTTTACCAGCGTTCGGGACGATTTCAAATATTGAGATTTCCCGTTATTCAAAAGGTACAGCATACATTTCCGTGGACTTGCATCATCTGGGTGACTTTGATCCGTATGTATATAAAACCACGGATTACGGTCAAACCTGGCATAAAATCAGTGAATCAGTGCCCAAATCCATTCACAGTTTCGCACACGTGATCAAAGAAGACCCGAAACAACCGGGGATGCTTTATCTGGGCGTGGACAATGGTGTCTATGTAACTTTTGATGATGGAGAAAACTGGATGAGATTAAGGAATAACCTGCCTCCGGCACCTGTGTACTGGCTGGAGGTTCAGGAGCGATTTGACGATCTTGTGATCGGTACCTATGGTCGAGGCTATTATATCATGGATAATATCGGTCCGCTTCGGGAATATGCCTCAAAAGCGAAGGATCAGAATGTGCATCTATTTGATTTTAGATCAGCCTATCGGTTCCATGATAAACAGGCCATCAAAACCGACGGACCTAGTTTCAATTCCGGAAGTAATCCGGCTTATGGGTCGGACATCAATTATTACCTGAAGGATACGGCACAAAACCCGGTGAAGGTGGAAATTTTGACCCAATCTGGTGAGGTCGTAAGATCTATTGAGGGAACCAATCGGCAGGGCATAAACAGGATTATGTGGGACTTGAGATATGAACCTACTTACAAGCCGCGTTTGCGAACCAAGCCTCCCGGACGGCCCTGGGTTCAGCTGAATGGTGAAGGCTGGCGTCCACTCGTGACCTGGGACCTGGATCTTTGGAGAGGTCAATTGGGCCCTCGTGTGGCACCCGGTAAGTATATCGTTAAACTAGTGGTGGACGATAAGGAAATCAAAAAGGAATTGGAAGTGCTCAAAGACCCTGTTTCTGTTGGTTCACAGGCAGATATCGAAGCACAGGTAGATCTGGCTTTGGAGCTTAGAGATGCCATGAACATTGCTGTGAACATGATCAATACCCTCGAGGTGATCCGAAGCGAGTTGAAGCAATTGATCCCAAAACTGGACAAGAAGGCAGATGTAAAGCGTGCCAGGGAGTTGGACAAATTGGCACAGTCGATCTCTGCCGGACTATATGATATTCATTTGACGGGTGCACGAGAAGATGCGTTTCGTGCACCTATGAAGCTTTATGGTCGATTGAGTGCCTTGGCCAGTGATTTATCAGGACATGGTATCGATTTTTCACCAACAGACCAGCAAAAAGCCGTTTATGAGGTCCTTGACCAAAGGTTAACTACTCTGGAATCTCGGTTTAGGCAATATGTGGATGTGGAGGTCAATAAGATGAATGATCAATTGAAGAATGAAGAGTTGAAGATTTTGCTGGAGCAGGGTAGCACCCAATGACAGACACAGCATCACCTGGGTCGGGTGAATACCGGATAGGTTCCCTGGATTTTTTACGAGGACTGGCTGTTTTGGGAATACTGGTCATCAATATTGAGTCCTTTGCTTATCCGGAACCCTGGAGTCCATATAAATACGGTTATCAAGATTCACTTGATCATCATGTCCGGTTTTGGGTTTATTTTTTAGCTCAAGGTAAGTTTTTTAGCATGTTTACCATGCTTTTCGGAGTGAGCTTCTGCTTGTTTCTGGAGCGATTATCACATCAGCGATCCACATTCAAGGCGATGGACCGATATGCACGAAGGTTACTGATTCTATTCCTGATGGGTGTGGCACATGCATACCTTATCTGGGATGGAGACGTCCTTTACCACTATGCGGTTTGTGGCTTATTGTTATTTCCCTTTAAGTCACTGAAGATGAGAGGCCTGATCATCGTTCTTGGGGTTTTGATGAGCTTCGTGGCCATTCGGGCTATTCAATCTACTTCAAGTGTTGCCCGACAAAAAGAGGCCTTTGATAAAGCTCAGGCGAAACCACCTGCCTCACGTTCGGACGCTGATGAAAAGGCGATTACCTTATGGAAGCGCAAGACCACTAGAAAAGAAGCGAATTCGGAGAATGTTAGGGCTACCCGACATACCATTTGGGAGAGCATAAAAGTTAATGCCAGTCACCAGAAAGTTCATCAGGGAGCCATCTTCTATCAGGGGATTTTGTTTCGGACATTGATCATGATGATGCTGGGTATTATTTTTTATCGCCTGGGCGTGTTTCAGGATTTTCGTCGTATGAAAGGATACTGGCCATTTACGATAGTCTTATTGTTGTTTGCCCTATGGATCAATTACCTGCGCTATTATCAGTGGACATTTGAATACTTTGCACCCATTACTGACGTCTGGAAAGGGGTATTACTTACTTTCCATAAGGAGGTTTTAGGCTTAGCGTATATGTTGGTGTTTAATGGCCTGTTTCAATTGGGTGTGCAGCAAATTAAGTGGAAGTGGATTACCAATATGGGAAGAATGGCTTTGACCAATTACCTGGCTCAAAGCATCATTTGTGGTGTGCTGTTCTATGGTTATGGACTGGGTTGGTCCAATCAATTTTCAAGATCGGAGCTCTGTTTGATCATTCCTTTTATTTGGATTGTGCAAATAGCGGTCAGTTCATGGGTGATCAATCAATTGGGTCAGGGTCCCGTGGAACGGTTGTGGAGAAAATTGATAGATCAAGTTTAGATTTTGTGGTGTTTCGATTATTGTATACACTTGTATTGAAATAACTATTAAAAACAAACTAAATCAAGACAATGCGCTATTCCATTCAATTGGCTCTGCGAGCCTGTGTGATTTTTTCAACGAGTTTCATTTATCACTACGCCCACGGTCAAAAAATCACGGCAAAAGAAATTCAGGTGAAAGAGACTGGACGGGTAGAAGTTGATTCAGATTTGCAGGTTTCCGGCAAAGTAAAATCTGATTTTATTAGACTGTCTAATATGGAACGTAGTGGAGTGGAAGATATAGCCGGGGTACTATACTACGATGAAAACTATTCTGGAAATTTTCCAGATATGAGCGGCGATGGAGGGGGCCTGGCTTTCCGTACACTCGATGACGGGTGGGGTGCGATAATCGCCACCAACAATATGCAATGGATCAAACCCAGGTTCAATGGCGCAACTATTGACGGGAATATTCTATTAGGCGAGACAGGAGCATCAGGTACGATTCAATTTAGAAGAGGTAGTGATGGTAATGTCGCTGGTACGGTAGGGTTTGGTAATGCCGCCGAAAACAACAACTTCAGGATTACCAGTAGCTCGGGAGGAAGCTCCATTTCGTTCTGGACAAACAGTGGCGGTGGCGGAGATGGTTATCTTGAAAGGTTTAGAATTGACAATAATGGCAAAGCAATTTTTTACAAGGGACAAATCGAATCACCGAGTACGGGCCTGCAATTCATCGTCAACAATAGCGAAAGAATGAGAATCAAGGCCAATGGAAACATAGGCATAGGTACAACTTCTCCACGGGCAAAGCTGGAAGTCAATGGTGATGCGTTCATAGACGGCACCATAAAAAGAGAGGAATACAAAGGCTATGGACAAGAGTTTGATTACACAATCATGTCTTTTGCAATGAATCAAAGTGTAAGGGTCGATAATGCAGCTACGGGTTGGAAGGTCAAAGTGGTTTCGGACAGAGCGAATTCTACCTATTCCGAAACGTATAAAGCGCATGATCCAATCAGATTGAGCTTCTATCCGGGAAGAACTACGCCTTATGGGAACAATTATTCGCTCAATGAGCTCTATGCCAGTGCCTTGACCTTGTATGCTGATAAAGGGAATAGCAGGGTTGGTATTGGCACGGATAAACCAACGGAAAAGCTTCACGTCAATGGTAAGATCCGGGCAACTGGTCAGGTCGGTTGGTCAGATTTTGTGTTTTATGAGGACTATGAATTGGCCACATTAGAAGAAGTGGAGGATTATATTGATGAAAATGGTCATTTGAAGGATATCCCAAGTGAGAAAGAAGTGCTCGAAGATGGGATTGACCTGACGGAAATGGATTCCAAATTATTGCAGAAAATTGAAGAATTGACACTTTACCTGATTGATCAAAACAAGCAATTGCAGCAACAAGCTGAAGAGATTGCCACCTTAAAAGAAGAACTGAGAAATCTTAAAGATTGAGAGGGAAAAAGTAGCCCCCTAGAAGAGGACTACTTTAAATATACCAAACGAAAATCTTAATGTACCATGTTCCTGGCGGGTGCTGATATCAACCGAGGATGCCCCGAACCACGGTTCGGTTTCACGGTTTCGAATAAATTTTTTAAGGATTCTTTTCTTTTGAATTACGATAGTATATCGCTGACAATTAGGAAATGTAGCGATTGGCAAGAGGATCGTTTGTCTATTGGACAAATGCCAAAAACGAAATAGTAAGGCGACTGTGCTGGTCATGGGTCGACTTAATGCTTTATGGTTCTATTGGATAATAATAACCAAGTCGCTTGTACAATCTTTATTAAATACGTGAAATGTAGGTTTCTGTACGTGAAACGATTCTAATTTCCCCGTGAAGGTAGGACGGTACGATCAGATGCAAGGAAAGAATTGATAGGTAGGCCTTTACTCAAAAGTAACGTGTTGAACTCTCAATTAATTCGAATCGGGCATGGCGTTGTACCTGCTTTCTATCTCAGTAAACGTGCTATCAATTCGCTCTTCTTTAAAGAAATTGAAATTGCCTCGATGTTCTATTTCGAGTTTGAATTTTCCATCTTCCGTAAATGCGTGAACATTGACCATCTTTGACCTGAAGTCCCCCTCTTCTTTGGTAGTGAAGTTGTCCCAATGATAGGTGGTACTGGAGTCATCTCGATAAGTGTTTGTGTAACCTATGGAAGTCATTACTTTGTCTACATCATCCAATGATTTGAACAAGTCCGTATGCTGCTCAAGGTCATAATATCTCCAACTGGTGATGTCCCTGCCTCCCGTAGCGCGGCCCATGATATAGATGAAAAGGGCAAAAAATATAGCGCCGATGACAGATAAGGTTTGCTTTTTCTTGTTTTTACTCATGGTTAGGTCGAAGTGCTCCCTCTAATCTAGGCAAAAAACTATTTTTGTGCTCCTTAATCTAAACTCAAGAAGGTGGACTTTACCCTGGAAGCAAACGATAAGAAAAGCGGAGCCCGAGCAGGGGTCGTGAAAACGGATCATGGAGATATCCATACGCCCATTTTTATGCCCGTTGGGACAGCTGCAACAGTGAAGGCTGTTCATCAGCGCGAACTCAAAGAAGACATCAATGCTGAGATCATTTTGGGCAATACCTATCATTTGTATTTACGTCCGGGTTTGGATATCATCAGCGGTGCCGGCGGGCTGCACCAGTTCAATGGCTGGGATCGACCCATTTTGACAGATAGTGGAGGGTATCAGGTTTATTCTTTGGGTGACAATCGAAGTATTGAAGAGTGGGGGGTAAACTTCCAGAGTCACATCGATGGTTCCAAGCACATGTTTTCTCCGGAGCATGTCATGGACATTCAACGCATCATCGGAGCGGATATCATTATGGCATTCGACGAATGTACCCCATACCCTTGTGAATATGATTATGCGCAGAAATCCATGCATATGACGCATCGATGGTTGAAGCGCTGTATCGAGCGATTCGATACGACGGAGGGGCACTACGGGTATAGTCAGACCTTATTTCCGATCGTTCAGGGTAGCGTCTATCCGGACCTCCGAAAGGAATCTGCGGAATTCGTTGCTTCCTGCGAACGTGAGGGCAACGCCATCGGAGGATTGTCTGTGGGAGAGCCACATGAGGACTTGTATGCCATGACTGAAATGGTTTGCAACATTCTGCCAAAAGATAAACCAAGATATTTGATGGGCGTGGGAACACCGGCAAATATCCTGGAGTGTATCGCCCTTGGTGTAGATATGTTTGATTGCGTTATGCCTACAAGAAATGCAAGAAATGGCATGCTGTTTACGACAGAAGGAGTGGTAAATATTCGAAATGAGAAATGGAAAATGGATTATAGTCCCATCGATCCAAATCTCGAAGGACACGTAAGCACGTTCTACTCTAAAGCCTATCTGAGACATCTGGTCATGAGCAATGAAATGTTGGGGGCACAAATCGCTAGTGTGCACAATCTTTCGTTCTATCTGTGGTTAGTAAGAGAGGCCCGCAAGCAAATTCAGGAAGGGAAGTTTGCCGGCTGGAAGAATTACATGGTTAAAAATGTATCCAGAAGACTGTGAGGTCATTCCTGACGCACTAGATGAAAAAACTTGATTGGTATATACTGAAGAAATTTCTGGGCACTTTCGTGTTCGTCGTGATTGGATTGCTCGCTATCATCTGCGTAATTGATTTCACGGAGAAGAACGATGATTTTATAGAGAATCAGGTTTCCGGCGAATTGATCGGACTGTATTACCTGACTTTTATCCCTTTTATTGCCAGTTTACTAACGCCTATCACTGTTTTTATCGCTACTGTTTTTGTTACCGCTCAATTAGCTGCCAGAACAGAAATCATCGCGATTTTGGCTAGCGGAGT
Organism: Cyclobacteriaceae bacterium; assembly: GCA_965229785.1. Classification (GTDB taxonomy): domain Bacteria; phylum Bacteroidota; class Bacteroidia; order Cytophagales; family Cyclobacteriaceae; genus JAWPMT01. The sequence continues at coordinate 3,330,382 of CBDDJS010000001.1, read as the reverse complement.
GAGCTTTAAGCGTTTGATGGTACCTTATTTCATCGGGGCGATTTTGATTTCGGGAGCGAGTTTCTATCTAAACAGTTACGTCATACCGGATACCAATAAATTCAGGATCAATTTCGAGATAGAATACCTTGGAAAGCCCTTTTATTTCAGCGATCGAAATATCCACTTCAAAATAGGTGAAGAGGATTATATCTACATGGATCGGTATAACAACCGGCGGGAGATTGGTTACAAAGTGACGCTGGAAAAGATCCAGGATCTAAAATTGAAGGAAAAGATCTCTGCCAACAGGATCGAGTGGGATACGGCAACCAACAAATGGACACTAATCAACTGGAGAAAAAGAATTCTTTTGGATGATAAAGAAATCTTTGAAGACGGGAATAAACTTGATACCGCGTTGAATTTATATCCCAAGGATTTTGATAATAAGGAGAGGCTTTGGGAGACCCTTACCATGTTTGAATTGGATGATTACATTGCCTTACAGCAATCTCGTGGTGCAGATGATGTGCAGATCTACCAGATTGAAAAGTATATTCGATTCATGCAACCATTTGGCGTATTGGTATTGGTGTTTATTGGATTGATTGTTTCTGCCAGGAAATCGAGGCGGGGAACCGGTTTTCAAATCGCATTGGGCTTCTTGATTGCCTTCGTGTTTATCATCATGTTCATTTTGACCAGGGCAGTAGCTGAGGCCAATACCATGGACCCCATTCTGGCCGTTTGGATTCCCAATATTTCATTCACCATTGTTGGCTTTCTGATGTACCACACTGTGCCCCGATGAGTTCTCCTCGAGACTACTTGCGTCTTCATTTCATTGTCTTGCTTTGGGGGTTTACGGCAATTCTGGGAAAATTAATATCCATACCTCCGGTAGAATTGGTGTTGCTAAGGACGTTTTTCGCCGCGATCACGCTTTGGATTGTTATAACCTATACCAGGAAAAATTTCAAAATACATAACTCCAGAGATATCGTCCTGATCGTCTTTGCAGGTGTGATGATTGCGGCCCACTGGATTCTGTTTTTTCTGGCAGCCCAACTTTCGAATGTATCCGTCTGCCTGGCGGGAATGGCCACTACGGCCATTTGGACTGGATTGGCGGAACCCCTGTCCATGAAGAAACGGATCAAACCACATGAGATTTTGCTGGGTGGGCTCGGGTTTGTAGGTATGTTGGTTATTTTTCAAGATGACTTTCAATATGGGTTGGGGTTTGCGGTTGCGATAGGGGCAGCAATGCTTTCTGCTTTTTTTACCGTCATCAATGCCCATGTGATCAGGAACAATGATCCAGTGATTATCTCATTCTATGAAATGGGATTTGCCGCGCTTGCCATCGCGCTTTTTCTGCCAGTATATCTTGGGAGTTTAACTGAATCTCCACTACAGATAATGCCCATTGGTCTTGACTGGTTGTATCTTTTCGTATTGGTGGTTATCTGCACGGTATATGCATATACGGCAAGTGTAGCATTGATGCGACGATTTACTGCTTTTACTATTAACCTGATCATCAACCTGGAGCCGGTTTACGGAATCGTACTTGCCCTGATCATATTTGGCGCTTCAGAAGAGATGAACACGTCATTTTATTTTGGGACGGGGATCATCCTGATATCCGTGCTGATCTATCCGCCTATTCAGCGATACATTCGAAACCGATCATAACCGATCAATGCTGAATAAGGTCTTTCGGAGTTAAAGCGGGTATATGAAAGAATAAGGAAGGTTTTGGTAAGTCATTGATTGGAAGAATATGTGCTGGTGTTTGGTAAATTTCTATGTATTTGACAGAAGATTCTTCTGTTAACAAAAGAATTTCAATACGCCCTAATTAAATTGCGCTGCTCGACTAACTACCATCATGCAAATCGAACTCTTTGGGCTGATCTTATCTGAGCCTGTGACGGCTTTTGGCAACCTTCTTTTGGCAGCCGCATGTTTTTACGCCTTTCGGCAGATCAGGCAAGTAGCCAATACGTACGGTACTGTGGCCTGGTCTTATTTTTTTCTCACTTTAGGAGCATCAACATTCATTGGCATTTTTTCGCACCTCTTTTCTAGTTATGAGGTCCAATGGTTGAAATTATTCGGTTGGGTGTTTGGGGGGCTTACGGCATATTTTGCTCAATCGGCCTCTATTGAGCAGATCACAAAAAAGAGGACCGGCACGGGTATGTTGCTGGTAAAAATTCAGTTGGTACTGTTTTTTATTGCCCTCATCTGGTTCCGTGTGTTTGATGTTGTATTAGTAACGACCGTCGTTTCATTGCTTACCGTATTGATCCTTCAGACTTATGGATACCTGGGTAAAGTTGTGCTTGGTAGTCAGTTGATTATTTTTGGATTCATTATTTCCGTGCTTACGGCGGTTGGACGTCTCATGAATTTGTCGATCCACCCCGTGTGGTTCAATCACCATGATGTCGCACATTTGCTGATGATCGTGGCATGTTTCGTGATCCTGGCAGGCGTCAAAAGAGCAGCAGGAGCAGCTGCGTAATTTTTTTACTGGAAAGTAACTTTCCCGTACCGAGTTAACATGAGAGCAAAGTTTATTTCGATTCTTTTCAATGTGCTGGTGCTGTGTGGGGTGGCATACGGTCAGCAACTAAAAGTAGGTGTTATTCCCTACAAAACGGATCAGAAAGTACTTGATACTTATCCCCCTTTATTCGAATATGTAGCAGAAAAATTGCAATTGGAATTAGAATTTTCCCTGGTGTCTGAATTGGAATTAGGCTATCAACTTGATCAGGGAGAACTGGATTTGGGCGTGTTTACGGTCTTTCCATACCTGGCAGCCAAGGGAGATTTTCCAGATCTGGAAGTTTTTGCCTCACATACGGTAAATGGTAGAGAAAATTACGAGGGAGCGATCTTAACCCTGAAGACAAGTAAGATCCAGTCCATCACGGATTTGAAAAACAAGCAAATAGGCTTTGTGAAACCTACCTCTACTTCAGGCTATCATTTGCCTAAAAGTATTATCGAGGAATACGACATCTCTTTCTCAGAAGCTCAGGTGCTTTTCACAGGAGGGCACGATAAAGCAATTGAAGCGTTGGTCGCGGGGGATGTAGATGCCGTTGGTATTGATCTGGCCGGATTTTCCAAAGTAGGTCATGAATTGAGGGATTTCAATGTGCTGACTACCTACGAAATTCCCTATCACGCTTATGTTTTTTCTCCAAAGTTAGGGCCAGACATTAGAGATCAGGTGCAGGAAATTATGCTTAAAGCGGATAAAGTGCCATCGGTCAGACAGCTTTTTGAGGAGAACCCTTTGAAGATCAACTCATGGAAACCTCAAAACGAATCTTACTACAATTCACTTCGGCGATACTTGAGAGAAGTTCGAATAAAACCTCATGTGAACCTATCGGTTAATGTCGGTGAAAAAACCCAGGAGATCCTGGGGCGTTCTGGTGATATTCTTTCCTTGCTAAGGACGGATATTGAGCAGGAAATCAGGCAATCAGGACGATTTGACCTGAAAAAGGATGATCCTCTGCATACCTTGAAAATTGAAGTAAGTCTGTTCGCTGTAGAAGACCTGTTTCACTACCAGGTCCAGGTAGGAGATCAACTGGCAGGAAAAGGAGATATTACGCTCAAGGCAGTAAAATCAGCTTTACCGAAGATAGTGGTGCAACACTTTTTGGAAGTTCAGCCAATAGAAACAGAGTTGCTTCAAAAAGAGAATGAGTGGTTTGTGACCTACGGAACTGACGATGGGGTCAATATTGGTCATTATGAATTCGAATGGGTTAAAGCAATTGGGGATACGGAGAAGATTCCGAAAGATCAGGTGACCATAAGTCAGAAAAACCTACATTTTATTGACTTGAATGCCAGTAGAGGAGATAGATTAAGGATCATTTACCTTCCTGCAGAGATAAAAGATGATGGTTCGGAAATATTGATCACTCCCAGTCACAATATATTCAGCGCCAAATTTTGGCGACAGGACTATTGGGATAAACTCGGTTTGATACTTGGGGTGGTTTTCGCCATCATTTCCGCTTTGGTCGGTAGAGTATTTACGAAAAGAAAGCAAAAGCGATTTAAGACCATTCTTTACCAAACCAATGAATTGCTCAAGGATTTTCTGGAAGATCACCTCAAATTTGAAGCGCGTGTCATAGCTCAGAAAGAGCAGATCAGTCGTTTGTTTGAGCAAGGAACGATCAATGAGAATCAATTTATGATACTCAATAATCGGATAGAAGAAGTTAGTGTACTCATGGATCGGATAACACCACAAGATGTAAAACTGTCTGATGGACAAAAAGAGGAAATTGAAAATATCATCGTGGATGGCAGGATCACAGAGAAAGAATTTGGCAGAATAATGAATATCCTGCGCAAGTCTTAAATGTCGTACATCATCATTTTTAAAAAATCACTTATTTTAGTTGAGTAGAATTTAATAGTAATTCAAGTGAGTCAGGAGTCGAATTTTTGGTTTTTCGAGGAGGTAGATCTGTATAACATATTTTGCCCGCATCGAGTAAAAGAAATGGCGGAGAAGCATGAATTCCGACGCTACAAGAAGGGTGATTTCATTTACATGCCTGATGAGCCCAACAAGCATGTATACCTGATCTCGGATGGTCGGGTGAAATTAGGTTCTTATACACAGGATGGCGAAGAAGTGGTAAAAGCGATCCTTAGTCGGGGCGAAATTTTTGGTGAGTTAGCCATAGCCGGGGAAACGAAAACCAAGGAATTTGCCAAGGCGCTTGATCATACCACCACGATCTGTCCTCTGACCATTGATGACCTGAAATTATTGATGAAAGAGAATGAAGAGTTGAACTTCGCTATCATCAAAGTCATTGGGTTGAAATTCCGGAAAGTGGAGCGAAAGGTGGAATCAATGGTTTTCAAGGACTCTAAGACCCGTGTGATTGAATTCTTACTGGAAATGGGGGATGAGCGTGGCAAAAAGGTAGGCTTTGAAACGATGATCAAGAATCACTACACCCACAAAGATATTTCCAGACTTACCGGGACCTCCAGGCAGACGGTAACGACCGTTTTCAATGAATTACGAGATCAGAACTTCATCAATTTCGATCGCCGGAGAATTCTGATCCGGGATATGGACAAACTAAGGGAATTGAGCGAGACACAATCCGTGTAATGCCAAAAATGCCCGTCGATCGGCAGGCTAACCATAATGAAACAACAATTGCTTTTGTGGGTTACTGTTCTTTTGGTGGTAATGCTCTGCAGAACGGATGTCATGGCTCAAAGCCATGCGAAATATGAAAAATACCTGGATAGTGGAAACTACCTGGAAGGTTACGTCATTAACAGGGATTCGGTTGTAATCAAGGGCTTATTACTAAGAAAACCTGGCAAAGAAATCAATCTCTTTTCAGGCATACGATTTGTGAATGAGCAAGGTGTGAAAAACAAATACGGACCCAGGGACTTAAAGGGCTTTGGATATGGTTTTGAACAATTTATCATTTACGGATTGCAGATCTATCGGGTAGTAGATACTGGGAATAAGGTTGACATCTTCCTTCGGGTTCAAAGAACACTTAACGACGATGTGCAATTTCACATGGATGCCAATGGAATGTTGTCACTATATGGCAATCCATCCAAAGAAGAAACCTATTACTATCTTAAGAAAAAAAAGGGAAAGCTGGTCTCTTGTAAGAAGCTGGGTTTCAGCGAAAGAATGGCTAAGTACTTCAATGATTGTCCACTTTTATCAAAGAGGATCGGTGATAAGGAATTTGGCGTAGCAGATATTTATCATATGGTGCGCGTCTACGAAAGTGAATGTGAATAGCCAGTTCAAGAGGCCGTAGGGTCACGCCAGCGAACTAAAATAATCAACTTCCTTTTGTGACTTATCATCGCTAAACAACCCGAATACAGCCGATCCGGAGCCGCTCATGGCATAGTACAATGCATTTAGCCCCTTCAAGTCTGAAAGCGCCTTAGCAACCTCTTCATGAAGACTTATTGCTCCTGGCTGAAAGTCATTGATCAGTTTCTCCTGCCAGGCATGAAGGTTTGAATTAAGCGTTTCTTCCAGAACATGTTCTGGCCATTTTGGGGTCAATCCACTGTAAGCTTCTTTGGTGCCAATGTGAACACCTGGAAATATCATGCCGATAGAATAAGCTGACAAATCCAGATCAAAGGGAGTCAGTGTGGTACCTGTACCTGTCGCAATGGCTGGAATGTTTTTGATGAAAAAAGGACAATCACTGCCTAGTTGAGCAGCGTAACCTTCCAGTTGTGCTGCAGTCAATTGCAAAGAGAAGACCTCATTCAGTAATTTCAACGTAAAAGCACAATCAGAAGAACCACCCCCTAAACCAGCACCCATGGGTATGACTTTGTGAAGATGGATGGCCACCGGAGGTAAATCATGATCGACTTTTAATAAATCATAAGCCTGGACACACAGATTTGTGGACCCATTGTCCGGTATTTCCAGACCCGTTTGTCGAAATGAAAACTTATCAGCAGGAATGATTTCCAGTATATCCCTCAGTGGAATAGGGAATAAGCAGGACTGGATATCGTGGTACCCGTCCTGCCTTTTATTCGTGACGTTTAATCCAAGGTTTATCTTGGCGTTGGGGAAGCAGATCATTGTCAGTCCATAGTTTTTTAGTCAATAGTTTGGCGTCTATTAAAGCATCTAACTTGTGCGTAAAGTTCTACGCAGTGATTGAGTCATTTTGCTTATTTCAGTTAAAGAACTATAGAGGCGATCAAAATCTTTCTGATCGATAATATTTCTTCGTTGAGCGATATATAAGCAACTGACTACTTCAATTCCTGACCTCAAAGCAATCCCAAGAAACCGGGCAAATTCTTTATTCGATTGTCCCGTCGATCCTTCAGCTATATTTAAAGCGATAGAATCGGCCGCTCTTTGCATTTGCGGAGATAGCACAAACCTCTCATCTGATGGAAACTTCTTGATCACAGAGTTTACATCAGCTGTAAGGTCAATGGCTTTTTGCCATACTTTGAGTTCCTCGAACTTAAACGCCATTTCAAAAGACCAATTAAAGTATTTAGATAACTATTGACTTATTGGCTATGGTCTATACAAACTATTTCGAAAGCTCCTCAACAATTTCTTCGGTAATACCAGAGGTAGAGAACCCGCCATCATGCATCAGGTTCTGCATGGTTACCATTCTGGTAAAATCAGAGAACATCATCAGACAGTAATCCGCACAACTCACCGCGTCTGCATTGCCCAAAGGAGACATCTTGTCCGCATAATTGAAGAATACATCAAATCCGGGAACACCAGAGCCCGCAGTGGTCATGGTTGGTGATTGACTAATGGTATTAACACGAACCTTTTTCGATTTCCCAAATCGATATCCGTAACTTCGTGCTATAGACTCCAGCATCGCTTTTGCCTGAGCCATATCTGAATAATCAGGGAATGTGCGTTGCGCCGCGATATAAGACAAGCCAAGAATAGATCCCCATTCATTCATGACGTCCATTTTTTCAGCGACTTGCATCGTTTTGTGGAAAGACAGGGCAGAAACATCCAGTGTTTTTTGGAACCAGTCGTAATTGAGGTTGCCGTATTCCTTTTTCTTTCTCACATTGGGGCTCATCCCGATTGCATGAAGAATGAAATCAAAGTTGCCTCCCAGAAGTTCTTTGGACTTAGTATAAAGATTCTCCAAATCTTCCAAAGAAGTAGCATCAGCGGGAATGACTTCCGTTTCGCATTTCTCGGCGAGTTTTTGTATTTCACCCATTCGCATGGCGATAGGCGCATTTGTCAGAGTGAATTTTGCTCCTTCTTCGTAAGCTCTTTCGGCTACTTTCCAGGCAATTGAATTTTCGTCCAGGGCTCCAAAAATGATCCCTCTCTTTCCTTTCAGTAGGTTATAGGTCATCGTGAAAAATTGCTCGTTTAATAAGGCGGCAAAAATAGGGAATGTCCCTTGATTGGAGCTAATGATGAAGCATTCCCTTCTTTACTGATAGTATAACTACCGTCGGGAATGAAAATTAATTACTAAATTTCAGTACTTTTTTCATTGATTTTTTTTCTCCTTCCTGAACAATGATGCTACCTATTAGTTGGAACTTGGAAACGTCCAAGATGAAAATTCTCCTTACAGGAGCCACTGGTTACATCGGAAAAAGACTATTGACCGTGCTTGCTGGCAAAGGCCACACGGTGATATGTGCTGTTCGAGATCCTGCAAGGCTGGTGGTCCCGGACCTTATCAGGGATCGGGTTGAAGTAATCAAGCTGGACCTTTTGGATGCCTCTACTTTAAAGAATATCCCTAAAGATATCGATGGCGCTTACTATCTAGTTCATTCCATGTCCGTATCAAGGAATTACATCAGTCTGGAAGAACAATCGGCAAAGAATTTTCGCCGGGCCATGGAAGAAACGGAGGTTCGACATGTCATTTACCTGAGCGGTATTGCCAATGATGAGGATTTGTCCAGGCACTTAGCTTCCAGAAAAAAGGTAGAAGACGTTCTGAATAGCGGGAAATATCATTTCACGTCATTGCGAGCCGGGATCATCATTGGATCCGGTAGTGCAAGCTTCGAGATCATCAGAGATCTGGTTGAGAAATTGCCTGTTATGGTCACACCCAAATGGTTGCGGACCAAGTGTCAACCGATTGGAGTCAATGACGTCATTTCCTTACTGTCAGAGACTTTTCTCAATGAAGAGACCTATGGTCGAAACTTCGATATAGGAGGACCTGATGTATTGTCCTACAAGGAAATGCTTCTGACCTTTGCCAGGATCAGGGGGTTGAAAAGATCCATTATTACCCTTCCGGTAATTACGCCAAGATTGTCTTCTTACTGGCTATACTTCGTGACTTCCACTTCCTATAACCTGGCGGTGGCTTTGGTAAATAGTATGAACGTAGAAGTGATTTGCCGGGACAATGAATTGTGCGAGATCCTGGGTATTAAGCCCATTGGTTATGAGGATTCTATTCGTCAGACATTTGAGCAATTATCACAAGATGACCTATCTTCCTGGAAAGACTCACAAGTTAGCGGTCGTCTGAACTTCAATATCTCTGATTTTATTCAGGTACCTACCTACGGTTGTTTCAGGGACGAAAGAAGGAAGAACTACATTGATCGCGAAACTACCATCGATAAAGTCTGGCACCTTGGCGGAAGGACCGGATGGTATCACGCGAATCTGCTATGGCGACTTAGGGGCTTTTTAGATAAGATCCTGGGGGGTGTTGGTTTACGCAGAGGTCGCAGTAGTGAGCATTCTTTGCATGTAGGAGATGCCCTGGATTTTTGGCGGGTACTCTACGCCAATAAAGAAGAAGGGCGTTTGTTGTTGTTTGCAGAAATGCGATTGCCCGGAGAAGCATGGTTGGAATTTAAGATGGAAGGGGAGGAGTTGATCATGACCGCAACATTCCGCCCGAGAGGCCTGATGGGACGTTTCTATTGGTTTGCGGTACTTCCATTACACGAATTCGTTTTTCCCGGGATGCTCAAAAAATTGACTGATATTTCAGATTGTGAACGCGCTGCCGTAGAAGAACGGAAGAAAGAAGTCGCCGCACTGGAATCGGCGGAATAATTTAAAGATCAGCTTTGGCGCTAATAGCGAAACGTAAATTTCCTTCCGCGTTTACTGACCATTCAAATCGACTGACCAGGTCATAAATGGTAACCAGATCAAATCCTGCTCCCACACCAAATAAATGCTTGTTGGCCAATCGTTGACTGACCTCATATTCCGGATAGTTGTTTACCCAACCGCCATCGAAGAAAACTTTTCCGTATAAGGCGATCGGTACCTTACGAAACTGCCGGAATGGCATCAACTTACCCAGATTTTGCGTGTGCTTAAACAGACCTCTTCGGAGTGTGCTTTTGTACAAGACATATTGATGACCTTCAATCAAATCTTGTTCATACCCCCGAACAAGGGTTTGTTCAAACCCAACACCAGAATAATTGATGTAAGGCTGGTTTTTGGGCCAGGAGGAAAATACCTCAATGCCAGTACTGACTGAAAATTGATTCCCAAGATCAAAATATTGCCGGTAGACCATGTTGACGTCAAAGATGTCTACCTGATTATAGATCCCAAGGCCACTCTTATCCAGTCTAAACCTCAGTAAATGGCCTTTTGTAGGATAATTATTGTTGTTGCGAAGGTCCCTGGTAAATTGATAAGACAGCTCAAAATGTCGTTGCAACGTGGCCCGATTTCCAAAATAATTGGGATTAAGCATGGCTACTGTGTCATCAATGACCCGGTATTCGAACTTCAATCGAAAACGATGAGTATTGTAATAAGACTTTCTGAAACGATAAGTGATACGTCCCCGTGTGGTTTTTCTCAACAGTCGTTCAGCGCTTACAAATTGACGAACGTGATCTTCTGTTCGAAATCCGGCATTACGACTCTCCGAATAAGAAAAACTTAATGAGAGGCCATGCTTTTGAGATTTTTCAATATACGGAATGCGCCAACTGGCCAGGAAATCCCGCTCAAATCCCACTTGAAATATCAGATTGAGCAATTCTCTGCGTCCTCGGAAATTGTATTGTTGGTAGCGTACTCCTAGATTAACCCGACTCAAGTCCCGATTTTGATTGACCCACCAGTCATTGAGGTTTCGGTCTGCAAGTTTGAAAATGACCGAAGGGTAGATGTACCATCTTTCGGATACCGTCACCAGAATCATAAGTTCCTGATCCGAAGCGTACAAAGGTTTGATCGTTACTTCATCAAATAAATTGGTGTTGTAAATGCGTTGTTGGTCCTCAATGATAGCGCTATTAATAAGCGTATCCTTGAGCATAAAGCCCTTGGTCAGTTGCATCTCTCTTAAGATGACGCTGGCTTTGGTTTTGTTATTGCCAATAATAAAAACCTCCTTGACAAATACAGCTTTCGAAGTGGATGTATCACCTTGTATCTGTCCGGATGACCAACCAGGAAGTAGCCCCAGTATTAGCAATATGCCCCAACATCCTATCCTTTTCACGTCACTATTGCTTATTCTGTGTTATGAACGTTACAATTCCCGACAAAATTGATAATAACCACCAAATTAGGCGATAGATTTGACCTGTGCGATTATTTCGTAGAATTTTGATCATTCCAGTGCTGTTCTATCAATACAGCATTAGCCCCCTTTTCCCTAGTTCTTGCCGGTACACTCCGACATGTTCGAGTTATATGAAAGAGGCGATTCTCAAACATGGATTAAAAGGGCTTTGGATGGGGATCAAGCGAATTGGGCGATGCCACCCCTGGGGCGGAAGTGGTTACGATCCGGTGCCCTGATATCTTATGGATCGATATTTGCGTAATATCATTATGCCGAAAACAACAAGCCTATGAACTGGTCCTCAAAATATCACAACCTCCTCTGGATATTCCTGATCATGTGTGCAGGATCATTCGCGCTGTTGCCGAGCAGTTCTGAAGAAGCTTATGCCGAAATTGAAGAAATAGAGGCTGAAAAAGCCAATGGAAATGCGGAACTCAAGCACGGACGTTTTGAGTCTAAGGATAGCAATGGTAAGCTGAAGTCGGTAGTTAATTATCAATACGGTAAAAAACACGGTATTTCGTATCTGTATTACCCTAATGGAAAAGTGCATTTGGAGATGCCTTACAATACCAATATGCGGGAAGGGGTGTCCAAAAAGTATTATAAATCCGGGGAACTCTATGCCACAACACCCTATGTCAATAATAAGATCGAAGGGCTCAGAAAAACCTATTTCGAATCAGGCAAAGTGAGGGCTTCGGTTCCGTATTATAATAGCTGGCCTGGGACAGGCCTAAAAGAATTCAAAAGCAACGGACAGGAAAGGGCTTTGAATTTAGGTGTTAAAGTGCGTAAAGAAGGCAATGTGTGGGTTTTTCAGGCGGAAGAGCCTTGTCGAAAGGCCAAATATTATCTGGGGAGTCTTATTGATGGTCAATTTTTGGATAAGCATCGATTGGTGCCCTTAAAGTCGACTGGCGACGGTGCTGTGCTTGATTTGAAAAAAGTAGGCGGTGAATCTAAGTTGGAGGGCCTTGAAGTAATTTGTCGATGCACCACCATGCAAAACAATCCGCTGATCCTATCTAAGTCACTTTAAAGCGCATCTAGCTCGGTTAACTCTTCCTTAAATCCGCTGGATAAAATAGGAAATCTGCACCACGTCTTCGGGTCGATGTTAAAGTCATCCACATGAAAGCTAGGGGCAATTCGCTCCCGCTTCCATTGATTGATGGCCCATAATCTGAAAAATTTCGTGATCCATTGCTTGAGTTGTTCCTTTGGATGATCCTTTTCCATCGCAAAAAACACCTCGGTTGGGGAGTACCTTTCCCGGATGGCCCATTCTTCAATTTTCACAAGTACTGCGTAAGGCATCAGGTCGTCTTCATCGGTTTGTTTTTGGTCTAAGGGCCGCAATTCCGCCGTAGGTTGCAGTTGATTTACGAACTGCAGTCCATCATACCCCAGTACTTCTTCCGCATATCGCAACCATTCCAGGACCAGGTCTTTGTCAATGGCTGCAATAGGGGAAATACTACCACTGGTATCTCCGTCCATCGTGGCATAACCGACATCTCCCTCACTGCGATTGCTGGTAGAGAGTAACAGATAACGATCCAGATTGGCAAGCATCCAGATGATTGGGGATCTTGCTCTGGCCTGGATATTTTGTAGTGTGATATCATCTGACTCCCATGTTAACGCTCGACCTACAGCGTTTTCAATGGTTTGACGATACTGTGCGACTTCATCGTCAATTTGCCAGTGATGAAACTTAGCTCCCAGACTTTCAGCCAGTCCTCGGGCAGAATTCAGCGTATCCTGCGAGGAGTTTTTAGTTCCCTGATAAGCGGTAACCAGTAATTGATGAACGATATCTTTCGGGCTTTCAGGTATCTTGAAACCAATTTTGCGCTGAAATGTCGCATGCCCAAGGTCAGCAAGTCCTTCTCGAACCATGTGAGCAACCATTGTGGCAATAGAACTGCTGTCGGCTCCTCCTGAAAGGGATAATACAAAGCCCTGACTTCTGCTCTTTCGCAGGTAATCGAACAATGCCAGTGGAATTACCCTGGACAATTCTTCCAATCTGTTCTCCCAATCGTCCTGAATTTGTGTTTCAGATGCTTTATCCAGGTTGAGGGTAAGCGTTAACAGGTTGCGGTCAGCAAAAGATAGTCGTTTGTTCCGACCAATTAATTTCCCCTTTTGAGCGATCAGGATATCACCGTCATAGATCATTCGGCCTGCTTCGTTGCCTAAGAGGTTGGTATATAAATAAGCACAATTGAAACGTTGGGATGAGGCCGTGACCAGGTTTTCACGAAATGCTCCCTTTCTAAAAGCAAAATGACTGGCACTTGGATTCAGGATTAAATCGACATGAGGATCTGTAAAATGACAGGCTGGCCGGTCTTCAAGCCAGGCATCCTCACAAATCTCAAAAGCAATCTTTACCCCATCCAAAGTCGCTTGAAACGCTCCGAAAGGAACGGTCTGTCCGTTGATTTCAAAATCAATGATGCGTTTATATGGCCAGCTGGCGAACCATCTTTTTTCATAGTGCACACCATCATTGGCCAGGTGATGTTTAGCGTAAAAACCGACGATCTTCTGATTGTTGAACAGGCAACATGTATTGTATACCTGATCTTCAATACGTACGGGGAGCCCAACCGTAAAGGCAATCCCATCGCTAAGCGGAATCAATTCTGAAAGTTTGGAGAGGGCTTTTTGAGGTAACCAATTACTCAAAAAAAGGTCTTCACAGCCGTAACCGGTGAGACATAATTCGGGCAGGCATAATAATTGAACGCCCTTGTTTTTAGCTTCTCCGATCGCTTCTTTGATATTTTGGAGGTTGTGCGACCAGTCCATGGGAATTTGATTCAGGCATGCGCCACCGATAACGATCTTTCTGCTCATAGTTTCCTGTAATCTGTTTTACCGGGATTCAATCGGATTTTCAAATATGACAAAGTAGGCTTAAAAGTAGGTACTGAGAAAACGCTAAGATTGTTCATCTTTTTGAATGCGTTCCAGCGTTTTTCGGGCAGCATCTTGTTCCGCTTTCTTTTTGCTGAATCCATAACCCTTCTCAAACCCTTCCCCATCAATAAAGATCTGAGCGACGAATTGACCGTTCCTGTTCTTTTGGTTTTGGTCGATAATCTCAAAAGAGAGTTTTCGATTTTGCTTTTGTGACCATTCAATGATCTTGCTTTTGTGGTTGGTAATGGTGTTTACCAATTCGTCAAGATCGAAATGCGGAATGATCAACCGCTTGATAATGAATCGTTTGCAAAATGAAAATCCACGATCCAGGTAAATGGCACCGATCAGGGCTTCCAGTGAATCACCGTAAATAGACTTGGGTGAAAGGGCTGATTTGTTTTGGTGAAACTGGATTAGATTTTTGATGCCCAATTTTCGAGACAGGTCGTTCAGGGTTTCCCGGTTCACAATTTTCGACCTCATTTCGGTTAGAAATCCTTCCTCTTTGAAAGGAAACCGCATGAAGAGAAATTCTGCTACGATCATCCCTAAAATCGCATCTCCCAGGTATTCCAGTCTTTCGTTCGATTCACGAAGGCCATGGTCATTTACCAGTGCAATACTGCTGTGTCGCATGGCCAGCTTATACAATGATAAATTGTACGGCGCTCGGCCAGTAATTGACTTAATAGCTACGTACAGTTCTTTATCCTGGGAATCGTTTGGTAGTTTGAATGCAAAAACGACTCGATTAAACCAGGACAGCACGATAAGCTTTATGCGTTATATTTTTTGAAAACAATTGAGGTATTGTGACCTCCGAAACCAAAGGTATTGCTCATGGCGACATTCACTTCACGCTGCTGCGCTTTATTGAATGTCAGGTTCAATTTAGCATCGATCGTCGGATCATCATTGAAATGATTGATCGTTGGAGGAACAATGCCTTTATCAATGGCCATGAGGCAGGCAATGGATTCTATTGCTCCAGCTGCACCTAGAAGGTGGCCGGTCATTGATTTTGTCGAACTGATGTTCAGGTTGTAAGCGTGATCACCAAAAACCGTTTGGATGGCTTTGATTTCACCTGAATCTCCAAGTGGAGTAGAAGTCCCGTGGGTATTTACATAATCTACCTGATCGGGTGTGATGTGGGCATCACTCAACGCCTCTTTCATCACCGCCATAATGCCTAACCCTTCAGGATGAGGAGCAGTAATGTGATAAGCGTCTGCAGACATTCCTCCACCAAGCACTTCGGCATAGATTTTCGCTCCGCGGGCTTTAGCGTGCTCCAATTCTTCGATGACCAGGGCTCCAGCACCTTCTCCCAGTACAAAACCATCCCTTTCCGCATCGTAGGGTCTGGAAGCAGTTTCAGGAGAATCGTTTCTTTCCGAAAGTGCTTTCATGGAATTGAATCCGCCTACTCCCGAAGGAACGACAGCTGCTTCAGATCCACCAGTCAGGATAACTTCTGATTTTCCGAGCCTGATATAGGTAAGTGCGTCGTTGAGGGCGTGATTCGATGAAGCACAAGCAGAAACCGTGGCATAGTTAGGGCCGCGGAACCCATATTTGATCGACAGCATACCAGGTGTGATATCTGCGATCATTTTCGGGATAAAGAAAGGATTGAATCGGGGTGTACCGTCACCTACAGCAAAGGAACTGATCTCATCGTGAAAGGTCTGTAGACCTCCGATTCCGGAACCCCAGATTACACCCACTCTTTCTTTATTGATTTCCTCAAGATCAAGACCCGAGTCGCCGATGGCCTCTTCACTGGCAACCATGGCAAATTGGGTGCCAGGATCCATTTTTCGAGCTTCCTTGCGGTCTATATGATCTTTAGGGTCAAAGTTTTTTACCTCGCAGGCAAACTTTGTTTTGAACTTTTCAGGATCGAAACGAGTGATTGTAGCTGCTCCGCTGACACCCTTGGCCAGTGCATCCATATAATCGTCCTTCGTATTACCAATGGGAGTAAGTGCTCCGAGGCCTGTAATAACTGCTCGTTTCAGTTGCATCAAAGTATGATATACTTAATCAGTGTAAGATGAATTATTTTCTTATTTGACGTTTTCCTGAAGGTAGTTAATTGCGTCACCTACAGTTGCGATATTCTCCGCCTGATCGTCCGGAATAGAGATGTTGAACTCTTTTTCAAATTCCATGATCAATTCCACAGTGTCCAAAGAATCTGCACCCAGATCATTGGTAAAGCTAGCCTCCTGGTTGATTTCCGACTCCTCAACACCCAGCTTGTCAATAATAATCTGCGTGACCTTTTGTGCAATTTCAGACATTTCTTTAAAGATTTGGTTTAAAAATTTTGTGCAAAGAAATAACATTCGATTCTAAAATCAAATCATACTCAACTTGTGAAAAATTGGTAAGGCTCAAATTTGTTTCCTCCATACAGAATAATCTTTCGTGAATGAAGGACTCAAACAAACCGAATGTCTTATGATATGGTCGAAATAACGGACCCTTCATACTTCTTTTAATCAGGTCGTTTTTGAATGACAACTGCCGTAAGTTCTCTTTCGCTATTGACCAATTCGTATTTGAGAATATCCAATGAAAACGCTTTCGCTAAACGTTCAGTTCCAACACACTAAATTCGCTATCGGAAGCGTGTTTGCATGAAGCTGAAGACCAAACTTGATCCCCATTACGATTTTGATTTCGACCTGATTGGAATCGTATCTTCAGCGAAAGAGTATACGTTGGCCTGGCACTTCAATCAAGACTCTTTTTTGCACTTCGTGAAAGGAGATGATATAGAGATTGAATTCAAAAATCAGTCCCGAATAATAATTTCTAATTTTGTTTTTGAATCTGAATTTGTGCGTGTTCTTTTGCTTCGCAACAAATTATTGACCAGTAATACGAAGATGAATCAATATTTTATACCGGAATTGCAACGTTTCGATTATTTGATTCAGATGAAGGCAGAAACCGAAGAGCCAAACATAAACCAGGTCATTGAAAAAGCCCGTTCCATTCCCTTGATCCAATATGTGATGAAGCTGGATACAGATAAAATTAAAAATAAAGAAAACTTACTTTTCTAAGAGATGGAGATTACTCAGAAGCGATCGAAGATTGTGGCAACCATTGGTCCAGCCAGTCGAAACAAAGAAATGTTGACGAAGCTGGTGAAAGCTGGTGCCAATGTCTTCAGGATGAACTTTTCGCATGGAACCCATGATGATCACAAACAAGTGATTGACATGTTAAATGAAGTAAATGAGGAGTTGGGGACCAACGTTTGTTTGCTGCAGGACCTGCAGGGACCAAAAATCCGGTGCGGAATGGTCGAGAATGACGGGGTAGAGATCAATCCTGGTGATACTCTGATCATCACTACAGAGGAAATGCTGGGGAACAGTCAAAAGATCAGCACCATTTACAAAGCGATTGTGAATGATGTGAAGCCTGGGGATAAAATTCTGATCGATGATGGTAATGTGGAACTGGAAGTAAAAGAGGTAAAGGACAATGAAGTTCATACAACCATTATACATGGAGGTATACTCAAGTCCAGAAAAGGGATCAACCTACCTGATTCCAAAGTTTCAGCACCCTCACTTACTGAAAAAGATATTCAGGATCTGGAGTTTGGGATGCTGTTTGATATCGAATGGGTAGCCCTCTCATTTGTACGTACAGCTGAAGATATCAAAGAATTACGACGGAGGCTCAACGAAAAAGGTGTTAATTCCAAGATCGTGGCGAAGATCGAAAAGCCTGAGGCCATTGAGAACATAGATGAGATCATCGCAGCCACGGACGCGATTATGGTAGCCAGAGGGGATCTTGGTGTGGAGATTCCGATGGAACGCGTGCCGCTGGAGCAAAAGCGTATGGTGAAAAAGTGTAACCGTCTAGGAAAGCCGGTGATCATTGCTACTCAAATGATGGAGAGTATGATCAAAAATCCACGTCCTACCCGAGCAGAAACCAATGATGTGGCCAATGCAATTATGGATGGTGCTGACGCAGTAATGCTATCCGCTGAGTCGGCTTCAGGTGATTTTCCGGTTGAGGCCGTTCAAAGTATGTCGAGGATCATACAAGAGGTGGAGCGTTCTATGAGCAGTATCTACAATAAGTACCAGGACAAAGAGAAAGAGCCCAGTTCAACACGCAAGAATGACTTGCTGGTTCGTGCCGCCTGTCGATTAGGCGAGTCGACAAAAGCAAAAGCCATTGTGGGAATGACCAAGTCAGGTTATACAGGCTATCGCATTGCCATGCACCGGCCCAAATCGAAGATTTTTCTGTTTACGAATAACAAATACCTGCTTCGTCAGATCAGCTTGATTTGGGGCGTAAATGGTTTTTATTTCGATCAACAGGAGAACATAGATGAAACCCTTGATGCCATCGAAAATCAATTGGTGCAGGAAGGATACCTAGAAAAAGGAGATACTTTCATCACAACTGCTTCAATGCCAGCCCATTGGCAGGGTCACACTAACATGCTGAAAATTAACGAGGTGGAATAAGCACTTCCATGACATAACGATCGATAAAAGCCCTCTTAGGAGGGCTTTTTCATTTTTGTAGTTGGTCAATTTGTCGTTACCTTGCACAAAACATCTAATTCTTCGACGACTAACAAAACAAGGAAATGCGTTTTTTATCAAGCACTATATTTCTAGTAGCAGTAATAACTGTTGGTAAGGCTCAAATTGAAACTTCTGAGATATCTGTAAAGCACATGGGAGATGTCACCTCTATCATGGGCAAAGTGGGCATCGGAACATTAACACCTGAATACCCCCTGGATGTAGCAGGATGGGTCAAATCACAGTACTTGTTAATTAAACCCACTTCTCCCGTGGAGGGGGGAGAATTAAGCCTTGAAGGATCCACAGGTTATAACTCCTGGTTTTTAGATAATCATGCCGGGAGATATCGGCTACATCATTCAGGGGCAACCTTTTTTCAGGTCAATCCAAACGGGAATGTTGGGATCGGTACAACTACACCCGGAGAAAAACTTGATGTAGAAGGACGAATCAAGGCAGCCACATTTCTATCGCGACGACCTAATGAACAAGTTGGCTGGGGCTTGAAAATTGAACAGAGAAGTGATTTGGCCGGGTTCATTACTCTGGCGGGCAGGAATTTGACCATTGATTTTGGATGGGACAAAGCATTGACTTTGGGTTCAAGTCATCATGCTCAATACAGTGGTAAAGTTCTTATTCCCGGCGCTAACGTGGGAATAGGCACTTCATCTCCAACAGAAAAACTACATGTCAATGGCAGAATTCGGGCTACAGGGCAAGTAGGGTGGTCAGATTTTGTATTCTACGATGATTATCAATTGCCCACATTGGCAGAAGTTGAACAACATATTGAAGAAAAGGGACATTTGAAGGATATTCCCAGCGAAGAAGAGGTACTTGAGCATGGTATTGACCTTACCGAAATGGATTCCAAACTCCTTCAAAAGATCGAAGAACTGACTTTGTATCTCATTGAGCAAAACAAGAAAATCGAACATTTGGAAAATGAGATTGTCAGGTTGAAGTCAGAATAATTGAGATTGGTAAAATTATCTTTACCCTTAAATACCTGAATCAGAACTAAAGGAACAAGCATGAAATTGATAAAAAACATATCCGTATTTACGATTATAGCCTTTTGCCTCACAGGTTGTTCCGAATTGCTTTTTTGGAAAAAAGAGGAGGTCAGTATCTATCAAACGATTCGGGTAGAAGAGGGAGAAGAGTGGATCGAGTGTGAGATTACTGACCAATTTCCTTCCAGAGTAAATGAAAATGTAGCTTACTACTGGATCAAAAATCGTGTGGTTCATGCTACACCCGGTGATTTTGGCGGACATTTACTTCATGGGGAATATCAGCGGTTTTACGGGGATGGTTCTTTAAAAGAAAAAGGTGAATTTAGGTTCGGACTCAAAGAGGGTTCCTGGAAGTCCTGGGATTCGGATCAAAAGCTGGTTTCAGCATACCACTTTCGTAAGGGGTTCAAGAACGGGCCTTTCAAAGAATATGCTGGAACTGATCTTGTCAAATCAGGTACTTATGAGAATAATGTTTTCAATGGAAAACTCTTTTTACATATGGATCCTGCAATTGAGGCGCTGGTATATAAACGCGGCGCAGTAACAGACACGGTATTTCAAAGCACAGAGTGATCAGGTTCAAGGCAGGTGTGCTGGCTTACACGATGGCGGTAAGTTTGGTGGTATCGATCATACTCAGCACTATCATTCTGCTGGGGTATTATACCCGTTTACAAAGCCTTCAATATGATATCAATCTTAAGATAGATGCCAACTTGCAATCGGCGGAACAATTAGCGTTAAGCAATCCCTTGTCATTCGAATATTTCGAACCGAGAACCCTTGATTTGTATGGAGAGGGAGAGGATACGGTTGTATTAGAACGACGACCCTGGGGGGTATTTGATTATTTTAAAATAACCTCGAAACATGGGCGTTTCGAACGTAATTCATATTTTTCTATCGCTAACACACCTTCTGAAAAAGCCAAAGGCGCATTGTTTCTGGTGGACGAAAGAAGGCCTTTATCTGTCGTGGGGAGTACACGTCTGACCGGAACGGTTTACCTGCCTCAATCAGGTATTCAAAGTGCTTATGTGGAACGTGTGGGCTATCAAAACGATAGTTTGTTTTATGGGAAACGACTAACCAGCGATAGTGATATGCCTGCATTGAATGACGATGCACTGGATGCCGTGGAGGACGTGAGTAAGTATCGGAACAGGGTGAGCTACCGAAAAACGTTTAGCGTGGAACAAAAATTCAGTTCCGACACACTCCTTCGATTCAGTAGTGTTCGTCTGAATGTCAATGATACCCTCAGTGGTTTTGTATGGTTGGATGCACGTAGGGTTGTGCTTGATAGTTTGTGCCGTCTAGACAATGTGCTGGTTACTGCAGACGTGATTGAATTTAAGGATGGCTTTGAGGGAGGAGGTCAGTTTTTTGCTGAAGATACGATCTACGTCCGTTCTGGTGCAAAAGTGGACTACCCCAGTGTGCTGTTTGTATCCAGTGGACTTTCTAACGCAAGCATCCAAATAGAAAAATCTGCTATGGTAGAAGGAGTGATCGGGGTGGACGGGGATGTGAATAATTATTACCAGAGGCACATACATATAGAATCTGGTGCGAAAGTGGCCGGTGCCGTTTATTGTCATGGTTTTCTTGAAATACACGGTGAGATACAAGGGCATGCTACGGTTCGCAAATCATTGGTCAATGCTACTTCGGCGATCTATGAGAACTATTTTTTGAATGCGGAAATTGATGGGACGAAGCAAAACGAGCACTTTCTTGTTCCTCCGCTTTGGTTTTATGAAGAAAATCAAAAAGTCCTGAGATGGTTAAGATAGCCTCTTCCATAAAGTTACCGGGACACACGATCATCGAGACCGTGGTAAGCATGACGATTGCCAGCATGGTGTTTTCGCTGGGATTTTTGATTTATCTGAATGTGGCTACCTCTCTGGATCAGGAGTATCGGGTGTTTCTTCAGAATGAGGTGAGTTATCACCTGGATTCGATCACGGCCTTGCAGGAGATTCCTGAAGAATTGGATTTTGTTTCATTCAGTGGACTTGAGGTTCATTTTGAGATGGAACCTTATGAGTATTACGATCATCTATGGCTGACCCAGTGCCTGTTGACCGATTCTCTACAGAACGAAGCCATCAGTAGGAAGTTGTTGTACAAAAGAATAGCTGATGATGAGGAATAACCAGTTGTCGGCGTTCACACTCTTTGAATTACTGTTAGTGATGATCCTTATCAGTATCATCGTTACCATATTGGGGTCAGCATTTTACAATGTAAATAGTTTCCATAAGCGATTACGGGATCGGGTAGATCAGGTAGGGAGTTTTAAAGAAGTTAAATACGCCATCAGTCGCGATTTTAATCGCATGAAATTTTATCATGTTGCTAGTGATAAGTTGGTGTTTTCCGATGGAATTGATACGGTTTTGTATTCATTTGGAGAACAGACTGTTCGGCAGCAAGGCGTAAGAGTGGATAGTATCATGTTACAAAGTGCCCTTAGTTTCAGTGATTCGACTGCTTCGGTAGTGCTGCTTTTGGGTGAGCGAAGGACAACCATCCGACTGCCTTCCGTTAATTCAGGTGTGTTGTCCTACAAGGCGTCAGATTCAGAAAAGACAGAAGTAAATAGAGAATGAAGCTTGAAGATTTTTCCATTTCGGCAGAAGCTGTAGAAAAACCCGATAAAGAATCTATTTGGAATCGAGATATCTCTTTTGGAGGAAATAAACTTACGGATAAGCACAAGTCTACATTTTATCATCAATTACGGACATTAGTAAGTTCGGGGGTAGATATTCGATCATCTTTAGAACTTGTTCGTGATCAGTTCAAATCGAAAAAATCCATTGCGATCGTACAACAGATCATAGAAGAGTTGGTCCGGGGGAAATCACTTTCAGGAGCCTTCGAATCATCGGGGAAATTTACCAGTTATGAGATTTTTAGCTTACGAATTGGGGAAGAATCAGGTCGATTGGTGGAAGTTTTGGATACACTCGCTGGTTACTATGACCAAAAGCTGGAACAATCAAGGCAACTGATCAACGCCTTGTCTTACCCGGTATTGATTATTCTTAGTGCTATCGGCGCGATAGCATTTATGATGCTCACTATTATTCCCATGTTTGAGGAGGTTTTCAAACGATTTGGCAGTGAATTACCTGCCTTGACGAAGACCATCATAGGTTTTTCAGGTTTTATCAACGAATACTTTGGTCTGATCCTCTTACTGGTGGTATTGTTTTTTAGTTCATTTCTTATTCTCAGGAAAAATGCTCGCTTCAATTTCTTGAAGGAATCCATTCTCATGAGATTTCCTTATATCGGTCAATTATACCTGGACATACAGCTTTCGAGATGTTCCGCTTCTTTGGCATTACTGACCAATGCGAGTGTACCACTTACACGCGCACTGGATTTTGTAAGTCAAATGATGACCATGCAACACCTGCAAGCGTCCCTTGAAAGAGTAGGTAAGCAGATCGTTCGAGGCCGTCAGTTACACGAAGCTCTGGGACAAGAGTCGATTTTTGATAAGAGTTTCGTTTCGCTGATTCGTGTGGGAGAAGAAGTAAATAAACTAGGGGAGTTTTTTGATAAACTATCTGTTGAGTATGCCAATAACGCTAGTTACAGGACGAAACAGTTGAACACGTTTTTAGAACCAGTGATGATCGTCTTTTTGGGATTGATGGTTGGGATCATACTCATTGCCATGTATTTACCCATGTTTCAATTGTCAACCAGTATGGAGATCAATTAAAGGGAAATTTGACCATTTATCCGATTCTCTTTTTGCATATTTTGCAAAATCCGAATCTTTTTGGTAAAGTTGCTAGTACAAAACGTCAATCAAAACAGCGTAATTCAGTTTCCATCAATACATGGGATAGCTAAAATCGTTCAGTAATTTTGACGTACAAAACGGCATTAATGAATGTACAAATCATGAAACAGTTAAATAAATTAAAGGCATTCACTCTTTCAGAACTCTTGGTTGTTTTGGTCATTATAGGAATTTTGGTATTGCTTGCATTGCCTTCATTGATGCCATTGATTTCCAGGGCACGAGGGATTGAAGCCAAGCAACAACTGAAACATTTACAATCTCTGGAGAAGACCTACTTCTTCGAATATTCCAGGTATAGTGATGATTTTATTGCCCTGGGATTTGAACAACAACCCCTGGTAACTGATGAACCACCGGGCACCGCTAATTATCTGATTGAGATCAGAGATGTAAGTGCATCGGGTTTCATTGGAACGGCAACTGCGGTTGTGGATTTTGACGGTGATGGGGTCTACAATACATGGGAGATTGACCAGAATGGTAATCTGGTAGAGACACAAAAAGACTAAAAACATGTGGCTTCAGACCGCTAGTCTTCTGACGTTGGGGCATGTTGTGTTTACTGACTTCAAAGCACGCTATGTACACCTGCTGACGGTAATTACTTTACTGGCTGTCACTGTATTGCGCCTGGTTTTGAACGAAACATGGTACTTGTGGGAGTATTACTTGATGAACCTGGTTTTCACAACCTTAATATTGCTGATTAGCATAGGCGTGGTAGCCCGTAGAAAGTTGTTGAAATGGCATCAGGTGATGGGGTCTGGTGATTTACTCTTTTTATTCATGATTTGTTTCTGGTTCGACACCATGACCTATGTGATCTACTTTAATGTATCGGTGATCATGGCGATGATCTCACATTTCCTTCTTGGAAAATTCACTCTCTATCGAGAAGATGAAGGAGTGCCCTTCGCAGGATATTTTGCCATAGTGCTAATGATTTTCATTATGATCAAATGATTAACCTTTCCACAGACTTAAAACAACTACTGACAACTGATCAGGCACATTATTACCGCATTGTTCCTAAATCGGTAACTCCGGAGGAAATGGTGTTTTATCGTGACGAAACCCTTTCCCTTAATGGTACAGCGAAAGAATTGGAAGTTGTATTTGGAAAAACCATTCGGATAGAGCCTGTATCTAAAACAGAGCTTGATAGAGCGCTGAATAAGTTTTACCTCAAAAAGACGGAACAACATAAAAGTGAGCTTTCTCTTTCTTCCTCCAACTTTCTGAATGAACTGATACAAGAGGCTGAGACCTTAAAATGTAGTGATATTCATCTGGAGTCCTATGAGGACAAGTGCCGGATTCGAATGCGCCTGGATGGGAAATTGGTGGAACGATTCATTATTCCCAAGCATGATTACCCGGAATTTGTCAACAAATTAAAGATCATGAGTAACCTGGACATAGCTGAAAAGCGGTTGCCCCAGGATGGCCGGATCATGATCAAAGAAGGGGGAAAGCAATTTGATCTTCGGGTTTCGGTACTACCCACCCTTTATGGAGAAAAAGTGGTGCTCAGGCTATTGTCCGATGAAAGTTCAGCATTATCCATAGAGAAATTGGGCCTGTCAGGCCAGCAAAAATCGGTGTACCTGAACAGCATCGCTAAACCGCATGGTATCATACTGATCAGTGGTCCAACCGGCTCAGGAAAGACAACTACCCTATATGCAACACTAAAGGAACTCAACGACAACATGCGTAACATCCTTACGATTGAGGACCCGGTAGAGTATACACTGGAAGGGATCAATCAAGTGCAGTTAAAGGAAAAGATCGGATTAGATTATGTGGCAGCCTTACGTACCTTTCTTCGACAGGACCCTGACATTATCATGGTAGGAGAGATCAGGGATCTTCCCACCGCAAAGATGGCCATTCGAGCTGCGCTTACGGGACACCTGGTGCTCTCAACAGTTCACACCAACTCTGCCTGGGGAATTATTACGAGGATGTTGGAAATGGGCATTTCACCCTACATCCTGGCAGATACCATCAATATCGCTATTGCTCAACGACTGCTTCGTTTACTGTGTCCGGACTGTAAAAGGCCCGTTAACTTATCCGAAGTACCCTTTGAACCCTTACCTGACGTAGTTCAGGATTTCCATGAGCCCGTAGGTTGTGATCAATGTTACGGCACTGGTTATCGCGGCAGGAAGGCGATCTACGAGATGATCCCGGTTGATCATCAAATGCAAAAGTTCATCAAGAACATGGATGAGGCACCAAGTGAAGAGGCAATACAGGGACGGATCGGAACTTTGAAAGAAAGTGCCATTCAGCTATTCAGTGCAGGAGAAACAAGTTTAGAAGAAATTTTACCCTACCTCGTTTGATGAGATATTTTTTAATCATACTGACCATTTTGGCAGGATCTGCTGCCTACAGTCAAAATCAGGACCGTATAGCGAAGCTGGATTCGACCTTGACCAGTCTTTCCACGGTTGTAGGAGGGTTAAATGGCCAGGTAGACTTTGCGCTGAATAATGCCCCGGTCCATGAGTTATTGAGAGGAATAGCAGAAGCCCATACCCTCAATATCAATGTTCGACAGCTACCCAATCTCAATATCACAAATAACTTCAAAAACGTCTCGGTAAAAGATGTTTTGGTCTTCATTTGTCGTGAATATCAGTTGGAAATTCAGTTCGTCAATAACATACTGACTGTAAGGCCTTACACTTACCGGAAACCGAAACCCATTGTGATCAACTACGACGAGAACAGGGATCAGATAAGTTTCGACCTTCGAATAGATACCCTGTCCTCCGTTGTAAAAGCGATTACGATAAGTACAGGCAAAAATGTTCTGACGACTCCTGAGGTTCGAAATTCTTTGGTTTCAGGATTTGTTTCTGCCCTCGATTTCAACACCGCGATGGAGCAATTCGCCCTGACCAATAACCTCGAGATAGACAGTCCGGATTCAGGCGTAGTTGTCTTTAGACAGGCAGAAGTCATTGTACAGGAAGTCAACGTAGGAAATCAGCAACAACAGCAACCCACAAACAACAGGCGCAGAAGAAATCAGAACAATCCCAGGTCGCGTCGAAACGATGCGCAGGGAGGAAGTGGTCCTTTTACCTTACGAACGATCAAAGATGGAGCAGAAACCTATATTTCTTTGGAAGCGCAGGAAGCCGAAGTATCTGAAGTACTGGCAGCAGTAGCTCAGGAGCTTAAAGTTAATTATGCAATACTCGAACCCATTCAGGGGACCTTACAGGGATATTTCGCAAAAATCAACTTTGAGCAATTTCTCTCCTTTGCAACAGAAAGCGCCGGATTTACCTACGGTAAAAAAGGGGATGTTTATTTGATCGGTTCTAATCAAAAAACCGGTTTGGCTCAAGCCATGGTCTACAGTTTTAAAAACCGAAGTGTTGAGGGAGTAGATCAATTGGTGCCCGCTTCATTGGCCGCAGGTCTGGATATTTCACTATTGCCTGAATTAAATGCCTTATTGATCACAGGAGGTGAACGCGATACACAGGTATTAGTGGGGTTTCTGGAACAAATTGATAAACCTGTGCTGAATGTACTGATCGAAGTAATCGTAACGGAAGTGAACAAAGGTTCGAGTCTGAATACCGGTGTTCAGGCCTTTCTTGCGGATTCCGTACCCAATACCGGCGGCCAGGTTTTTGGTGGTGTCGACCTGACCTTGAGTTCTAACTCTCTGAATTCAATCCTGAGTAATCTTGATGCGAAGGGAGTGGTGAACCTGGGAAGAGTTACCCCTAAATTCTATGCGACCATTCAGGCCATGGAAAACAATAATGACCTTAATGTGAGGTCTACACCAAAACTCTCCACCATGAATGGAAATGAAGCCGAATTGACAATCGGACAATCCGTTTATTTCCTGATCGAGACACAAAATGTAACGGGAGGAATTAACCCAATTGTTACTCGATCTCCCAGGTATGAGAAAGTCGAGGCCAATCTGGACATCAAGATTTTGCCCTTCGTTTCCGCCAATGAAGACATCACGTTATCAATTGATGCCGAATTCTCGGATTTCATCGATCCAACGGTAGATGGTGCTCCTCCGGGAAATGCTACCAGAAAATTCATTAGTAAGATCCGGATCAGGAATGAAGAAATGATTGTACTTGGTGGGCTTGAAGAGGTTTCTGATTCTGAATCAGGGAGCGGAGTGCCCTTTTTGTCGAGAGTTCCTGTATTAAAATGGTTGTTTAGTTCGAGAAGCAAGACGGAACGAAACAGTCGCCTGATCATTTTCATTAAACCTACCATTGTGTATTAGGATTTGACGATGAACCACAATTTCACTTTCAATATTATCACTTCTCATTGGCGATGAGTTTCCTCGATTCCATATTGTCTAAACTACGTGGGAGTGAAGTGGCTGCAATAAGCTTCTCACAAGAAGGTGAGGATTGGGAAACATATGGGGCCGTGATTGCGCTGGAAAATGACCAGATCAATGTTTTGTCCCAGGACCAATTTGTTTCACATAGTCAGGTGGAAACCTGGCTTACTTCGGTAAGGCATTTGCCGTTGGTCATTGGAATTGCAAGTGATGAAATTCTTACCCGAAAGGTAGAGGCTGATAACCTACCCCGGGAAGAACTACTGAAAATGGTCATTCCCCAGGCGAGACCGGAAGAGTTTTTTATTCAAACACAAGAAGGATCCGGAGGAACTTTTGTTTCGATTATTCGGAAAAATAAACTCAACCAGATTCTCGAAATTATTCCGAAAGACAATCAAGTGGTTGGCATTTATCCTGCTCCATTGGCTTTCACGACTTTGGTGAAGGGATTGAGACAGGATACGGTTACCTTAAATGGATTTCTGTTTACAACTATTGGGGATGATTTATCCCAAATAGATCATGTAGATAAAACCACCGAATCTGTACAGCTTTCAGAAGATGAGTTGTTGGATCAGGAACTTGTAATGAGTTATGCCGCCGGTCTGAATTACCTGGTGGATGTAACCATACACTCCGACTTCAATGCCCGGTTGGCATTGGAAGAGTACACCCACAAACGATTCCTATCCAGGTTTGGGACTTATATACTTGGCGGCATATTCCTGATATTTCTTGTCAACATCTTTTTCTTTTTTCAGCTAAGTAAGGAAAACGAACAGCTAGTTCAGGAGAACTCCAGCCTGTTGTCAACTCAAGAGCAAGTCAAAGAATTAGAATCTTATCTTCAGACCTATGAAGACCTGTTAAATGCAAATGAACAATCCATTTTCACCAGATTTTCTGATGAGTTGGGACATTCAGTGCCTGCGGCTATTCAACTCAATCAGCTCGTTGTAAGGCCCTTGTATTTAGAAGAAAAGAAAGCGATTGAAAAGGATGCTTCTGTTTTAATCGAGGGCGTTTCAGAAAACGCTGTGGCCTATGCAGACTGGATTGAGAAGATCAAAGGTTTGGAATGGGTCGGAAGTATAAGTGAGAATACCTATCGGCAAGGTAAATTCCAATTGAAGATCACAATAAAGACGAATGTTTAAGGATTGGTCATACAAACGGAAGAGCCTTGGTTTCCTTTTGGGAATTGCCCTGATTATGGTCCTGGGATATTTTTTCTCAATCAGCAAGACGCTTGAGCTTAGGCGTCATAATGAACGATTACAAAGAAGCATCGTCAATTCCGATCAACTCTACCGAAAGGTGGCCATGCTCAAACGAGACAAAATGAAGGTGGACTCTTTATTGCAACACCTCGACCTGGAGGGTGGAGATCAACTACTGTTGCGTCAACTCACGCGCCTGAGTAAACCTAACCTTACGCCCCTGGTGGAATATTCCGAAGTTCAAAAACGGGATACCAAAGAAAAATTCAACTTATTCAAATTTAGCGGTGCTTATCGTGATTTATTAAAACTGCTTCGAGAGATCGAGCAACGACGACTAGGTGGCGGTCTGGTGTCTGTTCGGTTTGATACTGAAACTAATCGAAGGACCCGCGAAACAAAACTCTATTTGGCACTTTATTTTCCCATAGAATGAAAAACATAATCGCAAACAAACTGGGATGGCCCTTAATATGCATAATAGCAATAAGTGTCCTCAATCTAATGGGTTGTGATGATATCCTGGAAGATGATATTTCTAATGATGAAGTGGCCCTGTTTGCCCCCGCAGAAGGAGTTCAACTGGATTCCGGAAGCGTTACCTTTGTATGGGACCCGTTAGAAGGGGCACTGGATTACCGGCTATTGCTGGTTTCCCCGGACTTTGAGAATCCAGCTCAGGTCTGGGCGGACACGATTACCACAGGAACCAGTTTTACAATTCCTCTGGCGGCTGGTACCTATACCTGGGGTGTTAATGCCGCAAATACGGCTTATACCACTGCATTTTTCACTCGAAGTTTCTCCATTGTGGAAGCCACCGATCCTGATATTTCTGATAGAAGCCCTAATTTGGTTTCGCCCTCAGCAGATTTGGAAGCCGATGCAGGTACTTTCGTTTTCTTATGGGATACCATTCGAGATGCCTCAGACTATAATTTACGAATCGTAAGTCCGTCATTCGATAACATTGCTACTGTTGTTGCAGATACCATTACTTCCTTGTCCCGGGCAAGCTTTCAGTTGGATTCCGGAGTGTATGAATGGGGAGTCCAGGCTTTAAATAATAGTTCTGTTTCTATCCGATCTATCCGATCCATAACAGTTGACGTACCATTTGAAACCCGGTCTTTAGAGATTCTATCTCCTTCGGATGGGGCTACTTTGGATTCCGGGTCTGTGGTTTTTATCTGGGAACCTCTGAGAGATGCTGAGTCCTATGAATTTCAACTGGTGACTCCCTCTTTTGACGGTATTACCAGTATCATCAGTGACGAAGAAGTGACCTCTGACAGAATTTCAGTGAGTCTTGTTCCCGGGAGCTATGAGTGGAGTTTAAGAGCGGTAAATGGAGACAAGAAGACCGAACGACTAACGCGATCATTGACCGTACAATAACCTGATAAGGTGAAGAACAAGAAGAATCTTTATTTCCTTGTACCCGCGGTGCTCTTTATATGGGGTTTCATTATTTATCGGATTGTAGACTTTACATCTGATGGAGAGGTAGAGCTTGCCCCGAAAA
This sequence comes from Cyclobacteriaceae bacterium, assembly GCA_965229785.1. GTDB lineage: Bacteria > Bacteroidota > Bacteroidia > Cytophagales > Cyclobacteriaceae > JAWPMT01. The sequence goes on along the minus strand of CBDDJS010000001.1, from coordinate 3,299,798 downwards.
CGTACGCCACACCCTTTCGTGAAACTCAGAAAAATGAACAATATCAATTGCAGGCCTGGTATCCCGATCCTTTTTTAAAGCAATTGACAACTTCTGATGTCGATGTGAACGACGAAGAAATTGTGGAAGTAATAGCTCCGCCTAAGGAAGAAGTTGCTTCTGAACCGCCATTGGACATCCAGTACAGGGGATTTATCAATGAAAGTGGTACGGATGTCCGGATAGCTTTATTGGTCATTGAAGGGAAGGAAGTCTTTTTAAAATCCGGTGAAGTATTTCAGGCTATTACCTTAGATATCATACAAGCCGACAGCCTGTCAATCATCATGGAAGGTGATAAGAAGTGGGTAAGGAAGGAATAGTGATTCTTAAAGGCCGGATTTAGTAAATCCTGAGATATTTCTGCTTTCTTTCTAAAGACTAAACAATTGCGACAAAGTCCGCTATCAGTTTTTTTTAAGAGTTCTTAGATACCAAAAAAATCAATCTACCAGCATGCATGCCTTTCATGCTGGTTTGTGATAAGGATCGATCTGCGCTTTTTTATTTCCAGCCATCGGAGTGTAAAGCAAGTGGTCGTATATATCTTCTGTAACTAATACAAAATTTGCAGTGTTTTCAGAAAATCAAACGCAACTAATGCCATTTGCCGCTCTGGATGTATCTTAACCGTCCTAACCCAAACCTCGATTCGAAGATGAAATGCTTTAAGCTACTTAGCTTGGTTATGTTGATGATTTGTTGTGTTCAATTACCCGCACAACCTATCACAGAAAACACGTATCAGGAACTACAATACCGTATGATCGGCCCTTTCAGAGCAAGCAGGACCGTCGGTGGAGTAGGCATCCCTTCACAGCCCAATGTATTTTATGTTGGGGTCAATAACGGCGGGGTTTGGAAAACGGATGATTTCGGAAGAACGTGGAACCCAATCTTCGATGATGCACCAACCGGTTCGGTTGGGGATCTGGCAGTTTCTCCCACCAATCCGGAAATTATTTATGTCGGTTCGGGAGAGGGGTTGCACCGTCCGGACCTGGGCGTAGGTGACGGTATTTTTAAAAGTACAGATGGTGGCAAATCCTGGAAACATATTGGATTGCCCGATGTACAGCAAGTCGGAAGACTGATCATTCACCCCACCAATCCGGATATTGTCTTTGTTGCCGGACTCGGACACCCTTATGGACCCAATGAAGAGCGGGGTGTTTTCCGAACCACCAATGGTGGTCAAAGCTGGGAAAAGGTACTTTACATTGATCACAACACGGGTGCCATTCAGGTAGAATTTGATCCAACCAACCCGAACGTCCTGTATGCCGATATGTGGGAACACCGGGAAGGGCCCTGGGAAAATGCCCGTTTTTCCGGAGATAACAGTGGTTTATACAAATCAGAAGATGGTGGCAGCACCTGGCGGCAGTTGACCAAAGGATTACCTACGACTGATGATGGATTGGGAAGAATCGGAGTAGGCATTGCTCCTTCTAATTCGAATATCATTTATGCTACCGTAGATGCACGAAATAACGGAGGGATCTATAAAAGTGAAGATGCCGGTGAAAGTTGGTCGTTGATCCATAAGGATTACAGATTATGGGGAAGAGGCGGAGATTTCGCTGAAATAAAGGTTCACCCAAAAGATCCCAATAAGCTTTATGTCGGAAATATCGCTTCCTATACCTCAAATGACGGGGGTAAGTCCTGGATGTCGATCAAAGGAGCACCGGGAGGAGACGATTATCATCGCATTTGGATCAATCCGGAACAACCGGACATCATGCTTTTTGTGACAGACCAGGGAGCGACAATTACGGTAAATGCAGGGAAGACCTGGAGTTCCTGGTATAATCAGCCTACTTCACAATTGTATCATGTCACCGCAGACAACCAATTCCCTTACTGGGTGTATGGTGGCCAGCAAGAAAGCGGTGCCATTGGGATTGCCAGTCGAGGAAATGGAGGCCAGATCTCTTTCCGGGAATTCATCGGAGTTGGAGCAGATGAATATGGTTATGTAGCCCCTGACCCCAAAGACCCCAATATCATCTTTGGTGGTAGGGTGATGAAATTCGATAAACGAACCGGACAGTCGCAAAACGTGACGCCAGAAGCAGTGAGATCGGGAAAATACCGTATCCTTCGTACCATGCCCTTGTTGTTTCATCCGGCGGACCCCAATATGCTTCTGTTCGCGACAAATGTGCTGTGGAAATCGTTGAATGGTGGAGATAGTTGGGAAATTATCAGTCCTGACCTTTCGTATGAACAACCCGAAATTCCGGCAAGTATTGGAGATTTTGCCACGCCACAGATGAAAACCATGAAGCGACGCGGTGTGATCTATGCCGTGGGTGCATCGCCATTGGATGTCAATACTATTTGGGCCGGTACGGACGATGGGAGAGTCCACCTTACTGTAGATGGAGGTAAAAACTGGAAAGATGTAACACCCCCTGAAGTGAAATCGTGGGATAAGGTATCCATCATTGATGCCGGACATTTTGATAAGAACACTGCCTTTATTGCCGTGAATGCCATACGTAAAGATGACATGCGGCCCCACATCTATCGAACGACAGACGCTGGTAAGACCTGGAAAAGAGTAGTGAAAGGTCTTCCCGATAATGGCCCCGTTAATGTAGTTCGGGAAGATCCTAAACAAGCAGGATTACTCTTTGCCGGAACCGAAAGGCAAGTCTACTTTTCAGTAGATGCTGGTGACAATTGGCAATCGCTTCGGCAAAATATGCCCGCTACCTCTATTCGGGATTTGGTGATCAAAGACAATGATCTGGTAATTGGTACGCATGGACGCTCGATCTGGATTCTGGACAATATTTCACCTTTAAGGTCTTTGGGTACAACCAATACCGATGCAGCGAAATTGTTTCCGGTTCCTGAAGCCTATCGTATCCGTTGGAACATGTTCAGCGATACGCCACTTCCTCCGGAAGAACCTACTGGTGAGAACCCTCCCGATGGGGCCATCATTGATTTTTATTTGCCGAAATCCGCTAATCAGGTGAAACTTGAGGTACTTGATGGTTCCGGGAACGTGATCAGGTCTTTTTCAAGCAAGGACATGCCTGAAGTAATTGATACCACGGCATTGCCTCATCCAACGTATTGGATCCGTCCCTGGAAGGAGTTACAAACTTCAGTTGGTCACCATAGGTTTGTTTGGGACTTGAGGCATGAGCCTCCCAGAGGAACGAACCGCCAATTTTCAATTGCAGCGGTGTGGAAAAAGACCCCAAGTGGTCCCCATGGTCCTTTTGTAGTGCCGGGAAGATACCGGGTGCGCCTTACGGTAGATGGCAATGCACAAACTCAGGAACTTGAAGTGAAGATCGATCCGAGAGTAACCGCTTCTAAAGAAGACCTGACTTTACAAGGATTGTATTCAAAGAGATGCTACGAAGGTTATAATGAGTTACAAACCATAAGAGAAGATTTGGAGAAAAGGATTGCTGAAGTTGGAAGGACCTCTGCCTTGAAAGCGCTGCGTGGTAGGGGGCTTCCAGGAGAACAGGATTTGCTGTATGGTAGTATCTATCACAACGATCCGCAGGAAGAAACAGTCGTAGGACTCCAGAATAAATTCATTTATTTGATGAATTTACTCCAGGGAGCAGACGTGAAGCCCACGTCACAGGCCATGGATGGAGTGAAAAAGTTAGAGAAGTCGGTAGAAGTATTAAAGGATCGATGGAAGAAGTTGGGTAAAAACTAGAGAGACCTTAGATATTAGTAGATTCATAGTCGGATTAGTATGAAGAAAATGGCTTCAAGGTCCTTTTCGGTAGGCCTCTTGTTGATGCTGATTTTTACTTATTCATTAGGATGGTCTGATTTAAACGGAAATGGAACGTTGACTGGTGACTGGGAAAAAGACCTTAAACAGTCATTTTTATACTATATTGAATGGGTACTGCCGTTTTGGTGGTTAATTATATTGATTATCCCGACAGTAATGGCAGCAATGGGGATAGGAGTAAGATTTCTCGTACTTCAGCTAACGAAGTGATTTTTAAACTATAGCAATGCGATGCTATCAAGATTCTCCGTATGTCATTTTCATTAACTTTCCCTTTTCAATAACTAGACGAAATTGCGCGCTCATCACCTGCAGGTACTACAACTTTCAGATCATGCTTCTAAGGAGGAAATCAAGACCGCATATCGTGAGTTGTCCAAACAATATCATCCTGATGTAAATCCGGAAGCTGGAGCACATGATAAATTTCTGGAGATCAAAGCGGCTTACGAATACCTGACGAACGAAAAGCCCGATGAGCAATTGCATGACTACTTTAAGTCCCGGGATACCGAGCAACCATCTGAAGAAGAGATTTGGCGAGCGGAACAACGAAGAAAGAACCGGGAGAAGGAACAAGAAAGAGAGCGGCAGCAGGCTTTATTGATCATGAGGCTGGTTACCTATTTTCGACCCGTTGCGATCTTGATCCTGATCTGGAATGTCTTGTTATCAATTGATTACTTGCTGCCTTTTAAACGGCATGAACAAGAAATATTGTCTGTTTCTCAGGGATATGAAACCAGTAGGAGTGGAAGTTATCATCGATATGACAAGGTCCTTTTTGAGGATTTTGAAATGAAATTTGATAAGAATGAATTGCCTGGGGTTCAAGGTTATGAAAGAGCTGAGGTAGAAGCCACCCGTATCTTTGGGAAGCCCATGGCTACCTATATCACGGTTGATGGCCAAACCAATCGGTATCAACAGATCTATAACATCTATATCATTTTTGGAGTAGTGATTCCCATTGTCTTGATTCTGGGTGGACTTTTCTTTTATTTGAAGAAGGCACCACAGCGATTGAATGTGGCCACCTTACTTTTTTTCTTGTCAGTTTTTCAATTGATCTTTTTCTTAAGTCAGTAGTAAATACGACCTAATCCAAATATTCTGAAGGCAATTTCCCGAAACGATCTTTGAAGTTGTTAGTGAAATTGTGGAGGTAATTAAAGCCTACAGCGTTGGCTGCTTCGCTGACCGTCATCACCTGTTTGTTTTCTAGTAATGCACGGGCTTTCCTCAGTTTAAATTCTTTGATGTATTGATTCAACGTCAAACCGGTATTGGCTTTGACTTTGCGATAGAGGCTTCTTTCACTCTGACCTGTTATTGCTTCAAGGTCCTTGCCGGAAATGTCTTCCTTTATATGTTCCTGAATGTAAGCATTAATATCCAATTTCAATTTTGAAGGGAATTCTTTCCATTCAATATCCCTTGGGTCAATGGTCTTTTCTATCCAATACTCGGCTCGTTGTGTTTTGGCTTTCAGCAGGTTGTTGATTCTGGCTTTTAGTTCATCCTCGTTAAAGGGTTTATACAGGTAATCGTCAACACCAATATTTAATAAATCGATTTTATCCTGCTCCTGAGCCCTGGCCGTTAAAAAAATCATGGGTATCAAAGCCCATTCATTTTGTTTCTTGATCTCCATGGCCATTTCGTATCCGTTCATGATGGGCATCATGTAATCGGTCAGAATTAAGTCGAATGACTGCCCTTTTTCAAGCAGTCCAATTGCTTGTTGACCATCCTGGGCAAATGTGAGTTGATACTGATCTTCAAGGATTTGCAGAATAAAACGACTCATCTCATAATTGTCTTCAACAACCAGAACATGTTGCCGACCTTCAGGCTGGGTTGCTGAGATCTCTTGAGAAGTTTGAGGAGTGCTTAGCTCAGGCATTTTTTCCGTAATAGGCTTGTAAAATGCTTCTGATTCGATGACTTGATTGGGTTGCAGATGAGCCTTTCCCGTTTTGAAAAGGATTGTGAAGGTAGTTCCTTCTTCCAATTGACTTTGGGCCTTGATGCCTGCCTGATGGAGATCGATCAATTCTTTAGACAAGGCCAGGCCTACACCGGTTCCTTCACCACTTTTTAGGTGCTCACTTTGATAGAATCGGTCAAAAACATAAGGTAGGTCATTTGCTGGTATTCCAACCCCGGAATCAGTAATGACGAGTTCAACCTCATTTTCGATATCCCTGGTTTTAATAGTGATTGTACCGCCTACAGGCGTAAACTTGAAGGCATTGGCAATCAGATTGATCAGAACCGTTTCAATCTTATCCTTATCCAGAAATAATAACTTTCGGGATTGAAGGTCTTTTGAAAGCGTGATCTTTTTATCGTCCATTTTGGATTGGAAAAAGGCCACGACCTTATTGATCAACGCTCTTAAATCCAGTTCCTGAGCGTATAATTGAACTTTGCCACCTTCTAATTTGGAGATGTCCAGGATGTTATTCACCATTTTGAGCAGTCGCTCACTGTTGCGATAGGAGACTTTCAGGTTGGCGTATTGTTCATGATTCAATTGCCCGAACTTTCCTTTTAAGGTTTGATCTACGGTTCCCATGGTCAGGGTGAGAGGAGTCCTCAATTCATGGGATATGTTTACGAAGAATCGACTTTTCAATTCATCTGCCTGGACCAGCTGATCGTGTTGATTTGAAATGGTGGCCGCATCTTTTTCCGCTTGTTCTTTTTGCTTTCGAATTTCGGCAGTTCGCTCCTCCACGATTCCTTCCAATCTTAGCTTATCTCGTTCCAGCCTTCGGGTGTTCAGCTTAACCAGACCCCAAACGAATCCGATGAAAAATAATCCATAAAGGCCATAGGCCCAAACGGTTTGATACCACGGAGAATGAACGGTGAAAGTTAGCCGCCTAACCTCACTTTCTTTACCCAATACATTTTTGGCTTTGACGAAAAAAGTGTAGTTCCCATGAGGGATATTGGTGTAATCTTTCCGATGTTCAGTGCTCCATTTGGACCAGTCTTCATCAAAGCCCTCCAGCTTCCATTGGTAGGTGGTCTTATCGGGGTTACCATAGTAGGTGGAGGCAAAGTGAATTCTCAGATTGTTTTGATCATGAGGCAATACATAATTTTCGTCCATTGTGCCGAATCCAGCAAACCACGTGGTATCACTTCCTCCAATTTCCTCCACTGAAGAAAAATTGATGTGGTAGGGTTGATCCGTTTGCTGGTACGTGGGATCGATGTGTAAAAAACAGTCAAAGGAAGCTATGTACAGATTGGCCGAATCGCGTGGATAAATATGCTGAGGATAATATTCACTCAACTTTTGATGTCCCAGGTTTTCTTTAACATATGAATTGCCCTGGCGTCGAAGCATGGTCAATTCCCCTTTGTAGTAGTATAGATTGTCTTGAGGATCGTCAAAGATTTTGGAAACTTGCCCTTCGGTACCGACAAACGAATTCAGTAAGTCATCTGGCTCGAAGCGATCGAGATCCTCCCGATATCGATACAGTCCCTTGTAAGTCGTGAAAATTACGTCTCCGCTAATGCCATAGGCGAAATTGAAATCATCCTGAGGTAAGCCATCTTTTTCACCATACCTGGCAACCTTAACTTCACTTGTAACCGGATCGAAATTGACTTTATAAACCCCCTGGTTATCGCTGGTCCAGATATTTCTGGATTTATCCATGGCGAAGAATTCTGTATAAGAGAATAAGTTTTCGTGCGTTCTAACCTTCTTCCAAAGGTTGTTTTGCTTCTGATAATGCGTCAAAGAACCGACCGAAGATCCCAGCAATAAATTGTTGTTGTCCCAGACCACTCCTCTCCAAAGGTGACCCGGTCCGGTTTCCAGCGTTTGTACCACCTTTCCCGCTTTTACAATGAACGCTTTTCCAGAATTCAAAGAGATCAATTCGTGATCTGTCGCTAACAACTTCCATCCAATTTCAGATTCGATGTTTTGAAACTGATATGCTGACATAGGGTCAGAAAGTGAATTGAAATTTGCGCTACTCAAACCTGTGGCCCCGGATAAATACATCTGATCTTCTACGACGGCCAGGTAACCGATGATGCCTTCCACGCCCTTTCGTTGATCTATGATCGAATAGGGAGAGAAGGTTTCAATTTTATCAATGCCATTGTTAGTGCCTAACCAAAGAATATTGTTCTGGTCTACTTTGGCGGTGTAAGTGAGATTGGCACTGAGCCCCTTTTCTTTGGTAAGATACTGGTAAACACGGCCCTTAAAATCACAGATCATCAATCCTTTACTGCTGGTCAAAAAGAGGTAGTCTTTATAAGTGGTAGCCAGTCGAAAAACGGATGTTTTTAGAAAGTCACCTAACGCTGGACTTTGTAACTCCAGAGGTTCTTCCGTTTCGAAATCGAAAAATCCATCGTATTTGATCAATATAGCGTGTCCCTTACTGTCCGTAGCAAGTGTAAACCGGCCATTACCTCTTTGGTACTGAAATTTTGAGGGACGCAAGGATTCCCACTTTCCGTTGTTTAATTGATAGATACTGTCATTCCGATATGAGTATAAATGTTCTTGTCCTTTGACCAACGTCCAGTAGGCACGATTGGTAGGGATCGATTTTACTGCCTTTGTTTCGACATCTATTTCAATCAAAAAGTTGGTGGTGGTGAAATAGGCTTTTTGGTTTAGGATACAGGCAAACCAGGCTACAAAGTTTGAATCGTCAGTTTGTAACTGATCTGTAAGCGACTCGTAGATCAATGATCCATTTTGGTTCGTGGTTAAGAATCCAAATTCATTGACACCTCCTACGAAGATGGTTCCGTTTTCCGCCTGGGCTATGCTGTAAAGACCTTCTCCTCCGGGAACCACGATTTGATCCCAATTATGACCATCGTGGATCAAAATGCCATTGTAATTCGCAACGTAGATCCGATTATCCTGACCAACGAGCACATCAAAATTCTGACTTCCCAGATTATAGTCCCCCGGACCATAACTTGTAATGAAGGGCAGACCAATAGATTTGATCTGAGGAATCTGGGCCATTCCCTGAATGCTCAGTAAAAGAAAGATTATGAGCAGTGACCCTGAAAAAATTTTGGAAAACATATTTTGACTTAGGTATGGACGAATCTAAATCATCTTCAAGGTATTTCTTCAATGGCGGTTACTGGTGAAGAAAAGTGGAAGGCCCTCCTGGAGAGAGCCCTCCTTAAAAATCGAGGTTGAAGACCTCAGGTTGTTGTAGGTAAAATCAAATCGGCACCCAGCTAATGGTCCCGTTCATGAGGATCCAGGTTGATCCAGTATAGATTAATTGAATACTACCCGATCCACCGGCTGAAATACTTAAACCTCCGAAACTGTAGGTTGTAGAATTCAGTGTAAATGATCCACTATGTGTATTAGCTACAGCGATATTTCTTGCGCCACTATTACCCTGAAATGCAATGGTTACCTTATCTCCGGCAGTTGGAGATGCTGGAAAAGTCACCGTAGCATTTTGATTAATAGTAGAGAAATTCAAAAAGTAATCAGGTTGTCCGGATGGAATGGTATGCGTGTTATTGGTTTCGGTTACAAAATTGGTTGATGACCCACCACCACCGCTGCCAACTGCGCTTCCATTGTAATGGAGTGCTCCGTTGACGGAATACAAACGATTGGCGGTCGTGGTGGGTGCGGTACTGAAATCAAACAGCCCCAGAGCACCATTTTTATATACCGTGAAGGCGTTAGAACGATTTGAAGGTCCCGATCCGTTTCCAATGGCAAATGCGCGATCCGTTTCGTTGAAAGTGGTAGAATTCGAAGCGGACGGGGTGTAATCTGTAGCGTATTGTCCCATGACCACTTCAGTAAATGACCTTGCGAAATTGTTGTAACCGGTGACAATGGCATCATCTCCGGAGGCCACGTTGTTAGATCCGCCTAGCGCTATGGCCAGGATAGCCGTGGCCTGATTGGTAAAACCAAATGCCACTGAATTTGAGCCGCTGGCAATGTTGTTGTTCCCGGTAGCAAAGGAACCAAATCCCACATTGGAAGGATCCCATTGCGTGCCTGTTGTATAACCCGCACGGAAAGCGCTGTTGCTGATATCGAACCACATCCGGCTGTCGTCTCCGGTTCCTGTTTGATTTGTCAAGGTATTGGTACCGAAAACAAAATCATCCGAAGATCCGCCACCGGAAATGATGTTGCCGGATTGAGTAAATACTCCAGACCCACCACCACCTGCGGTAGTCCACTCCACGCCATCAGCTGCACTATTTACTGCAAGCACTTGACCGGCCGTACCTAAAGTAGCAGGAAGTTCTTCAGGTAAATCCACATTGTTGCCACCTGAGATAGAAAGCTGTGATCCGGATAATGACAAAGTTTGCGCGTCGGTATTGTCCTTGTAAGTGCTCAAGTCAATATTGGTAGCCGAGGCATTATTGGTGATGGTCAGGTTATCCCCTGTAAGATTCAGGTCCTGGATTTCATTTGTAGCGTCTCCATCTACTTCCGTAAATGAAGTCAGGTAGCCATTGTTATTGGCAAAGGCATCTACTTCTGATTCTGTGAGTTTTGTATCTACAGTAGCATTCTGAAACGTTACATTTCCACTTCCATCGGTAGCAAGCACCTGCCCGGCAGAACCGTCAGCATTGGGTAAATTGATGGTGCTGGCACCGTTGGTGAGTTGCAAGGTTCCAGTCAATAAAATATTGCCCAGAGAAGCGGCATCTACTTTAACAACGGTAGCTCCTACGTCAGTTGCTTCGATCTTCAGACCATTGGCTTGCTGTTCATACCAATAAAAAGGTCCTCTTGTGATTCGGGTGATGACAAAATCTTTTCCATTGACTCGAATCGTTTCTCCAATTTCAGGAGTTCTGGGAGTATCGTTACTACTCGGGTCAATAGCCAGCATGAAGGTTCCCTCTTCACCTATGGTGGTAGGTATACTTCCAATCGAACTGATCGTCACCCCCAGGGGAGTGGTGCTGGCACTACTGGCTCCGGAAGAGGTGATGGACGTGAGTTTGATGCCGTTGGTGAAGGTTTTGACACCCGCTGCCGTTTGGTCTCCGCTCAGCTGAATGGAGTTATTGATGACTGGATTCAGGTCTACGGAATTCCCACCAGATACGGACAAATTCGTTCCGGATAGGCTTAATGTCTGTGCATCCGTGTTGTCCTTATAGGAGCTCAAATCAATAGAAGTGGCAGAAGTGTTATTGGTGATGGTCAGATTATCACCTGTTAAGTTCAGGTCTTGAATTTCGTTTGTAACACTACCATCTACTTCAGTGAAAGAAGTCAGGTACCCGTTATTATTGGCGAAAGCATCCACTTCCGCTTCAGTAAGCTTGGTATCCGTAGAAGCATCCTGGAATGTGATGTTTCCACTGCCATCCGTAGTGAGTACTTGTCCTGAAGTCCCATCGTTAGAAGGGAAAGTTAAAGTAGTGGAGCCATCCGTCAATTTCATTTTGCCATGGATTACCACATCTCCTAAAGTTCCGGTAGTTATAATCGAAGCCGCCGCTCCAAGATCTGCACCCGTATAGTCTACTACATTTCCGTCGGCTCCCCGGTTGTAGAAGAAAAATCCACCTCGTTGCGTTCTGGTTATGGTAAAGTCCTTTGAATTTATGCGAACTACATCTCCTGTTGTCGGGAATGCGGGGCTTGTGCTACTGTTCGGATCATCTGACATTCTGAAGCACCCTTCCTGTCCTTCTGTTGTAGGAATAGGACTTGGACAAAGGCTACCATCTATGACGGCAATTCCTGCATCAGTTACCACTTCGTTGGTGGTGCCGGAAGAGCCGATGGTCGAAAATTTGGCCAGATCACTGAAGGTTTTTTCACCGGCGATGGACTGTGCTCCGGTAAGCAGAACTGAGTTAGAGGTGATAGAGGAAAGATCTATGGTATTGCCTCCAGAAACAGCAAGATTAGTGCCCGTCAGGCTCAAAGTCTGAGCATCGGTATTGTCCTTATAAGCACTTAAGTCGATGTTAGTGGCTGAGGCATTATTGGTAATGGTCAGGTTGTCACCTGTTAATGCCAGGTCCTGGATTTCGTTGCTCACATCACCGTCTACTTCTGTGAAGGAAGTCAGGTAGCCATTGTTATTGGCAAAGGCGTCTACCTGTGCTTCGGTCAATTGGGTGTCGGTGTTATCCAGGTACCTGCTCAAATCGATATCCGTCGCTGACGTATTATTGGTCACTTTAAGTGTGTTCCCGGTCAGGGTGAGGTCCTGGATCTCATTGATGATACTACCATCCACCTCTGAGGTGAGATAACCATTGTTATTGGCAAAGGCGTCTACCTGTGCTTCAGTCAATTGGGTATCGGTATTATCCAGGTAGGCACTTAGATTAATGGCAGTTGCAGTCGCATTGTTGGTGATCTTCAATTCATTTCCAGTCAGGGTGAGATCCTGAATTTCATTGGTTACATCCCCGTCAACTTCCGTGAATGAGGTGAGGTAGCCATTGTTATTGGCAAAGGCGTCGACCTGCGCCTCTGTTAATTGAGTGTCCGTATTGTCCAGATAAGCACTTAAATCAATTTCAGTAGCGGAACTGTTATTGGTTACTTTGAGCATATTTTCGGTAAGCTCAAGGTCCTGGATCTCGTTAGTAGCATCTCCGTCTGTCTCCGAGGTGAGGTAGCCATTGTTAGCAACAAAAGCATCTATTTCTTCTTCCGTAAGTGTGGACCCACTTCCCGCGTATGCGCTCAGGTCGATGCTAGTTGCATTTTCATTGCCGGTGATGGAAAGCAGGTTTCCGTCCAGTTGCAAGTCCTGGATCTCATTGTTGGCGTCGGCATCAGCATCGTCTACCTGATCGGTAAAGGAGCCTCCTCCGTTGGATAATGTAATGAGATCACCGGATCTGCTGACGGTCTGGACGGAATGGTCTGCGTTGGCGGCATATAATGCGTAAGGGACAGCAAGCAACTCCCGGGTGCCAACGACCTGGAAATTGTTGCCGTCATCTTCGTCTATGCTGACTTCTATGAACATGGAGCCACCGGACCAATCAACTTCACTGAATGGCTGGTCTTGAGCAACCCCACGACCTATTTCAAGGTTTACTAGTCCAAAATCATTGGTTTCTGCAATGTGGAATTCTGTATATAGCGCACTGCCGGCATCGGCTGAAGGCAATAGTGAAATGAGAACGGTTACTTTTTCATTGACGAATGGGTCTCCTTCTGCGTTTCTGAGAATGGCCTGGTAGCCAATTCCCTGATTCTGGCCCAAAACAGTGATGACAAGCACTGCATACAATAGGAAGAGTAGAATGATTTTTTTCATGACTTGGCGATTATTTGTTCTTGATGATTTTGTAGGTATTAGAATGGTCGGCTTGAAGGATTTTCAGTAGATAAATGCCTTCCTGAAAGTGCCTCAGATCCATAGAAGCTTCCTGGGTAAATTCATTGATTTCTCGTTCTAGGAGAACCCGTCCGTTAAGGTCGAAAAGTTGTATGTCTACTACTTCTCGGGGGATGGTGTTGGTCCGAACATTAAGGGTTCTGGTAACGGGATTGGGAAATACATTCAGTTCGATGGAAGCGGGTAAGGTTTCAGTCGACAAAACGACTTCCAACTCATATTGATAGAGTAGCCCGTACTGTAGCATATGATCGACATTTGAATCTTCTCCAATCAGAGGAGTGCCCGCCAGAAAAACGACGGATAAAGATTCATTGCTTAAAGAACCCGAAGTACTTACTATGTCAAAAGAAGCACTAGGTTGCCCCCAGACCTGACAAGCCAGGAAGAGGCATAAGGTGTAAAAAATTGGTCTCATGGTTACTCGATTTTTATGGAACCAAAGGTTGAATTGACGGATAAATATTGCCTTACATGAGTCCGCCAATGTTTACTGGATCCTGCCAAAAGCTGTTATTGGGAAGTCTATTGGCTGTTTTTTTAGATAGGAATTCACGTTATACCTTGGTGTGTATGTGCTGATGCTGAAACTTTCGTTTACACCGGTTCGTGATTTTCATTCGTGATTTTCTTAAATTCAATTTCAAATACAATTTGGATGATGGACGAAAAAATCAGACTGGCAACAGCAGTAATGGCAGTTTTCTTATGTAGTGTAGTCTACGCGCAGAACACCCCGGAAAAACTAGGTTATGAAAAAGACGCCATCCTTTTGATTCTTCATGCAGATGACCTGGGTGTGGCCAACTCTGTGAACGCTGCTTCCATAGCGGCGTTGGAAGATGGGACTATCAATTCGGCGAGTATCATGGTGCCATGTCCCTGGTTTCCACAGATCGCAGAATATGCAAAGACACATCCTGAAATGGATCTGGGCCTGCATTTGACCTTTACGGCGGAATGGGCTCAATACAAATGGGATGGCGTATCCAGTTCGTCCGAAATTTCAAGTTTACTCAATGATGAACATCACTTCCCACCCTCGGTAGCTGAAGTAGTGCAAGAAGCAACCGTTGAAGAATTGGAAAGGGAACTGGTGGCACAGGTGGAACGTGCCCTGTCTTTCGGAGTTAAGCCCACTCATTTGGATAGTCATATGGGTACCTTATTTCAGACACCTGCCTTTTTTGAAGCTTATCAACGGGTTGGAAAGCGGTATAAGATTCCGGTATTTATTCCTTACGGATCCTTGTCTGCGGCCCCGCAATTGGTAAATGCCATCATGGGTGATCAGATTCTTGTGGACCGCTTGTTCATGATCAATCCTGCAATCAATGAACGGGACTGGTACGAGTATTATCTGGATATCCTAAGGAACATGAAGCCGGGACTCAATGAGATCATTGTTCACCTGGCCTATGATAATGAGGAAATGCAGGCCGTCACGGTAAATCATCCTGATTTCGGATCAGCCTGGCGCCAAAGAGACCTGGAGGCTTTGCAAAATGAGGAATTCAAAGCGTTGATCAAAGAAAGGGACATTAAGCTAGTGACCTGGAAGCAAATTCAGGAAGTACAGTATAGTGAATAAAATTACTCGACTTTAGGTGCTTCCTGCTCTTCTCCCTGATAGAGAGTAAGGCTATTCACTGTGCCGGTTTCGTCCTGATTGAAAGTGATTTGCGCATTAATAGCTTTGGTGTAAAACCGGTTCGTACTCGCAGGAAAAAGCTCAATGGCATCTTGTCCGGTAGGATGAACATATAGCTTGTTATTTTCCAGAACGATGGTAAGAAAGAAATCCTGTTGTAATTCATATTTTCCCAGATAACTGGTAAGGATTTCGGGTTCAATTTGAATGTCAGGAATCAATTCTTCTCTTGAAAGACCAAGATCAACCAAAACAGAAATCCCGAATTGATTATTGGGATTGAGCTCGACGGATTTACGATAATTGGCAATACCCGCCACAGTATCTCCTTTTTTGAGCAGGGCTTCTCCATAACTATCAAAGGCATTAAAGGAGTTAGGAAACAATTGCGTGTTCAATTCCAAAATGGCGACAGCTTCGGAGAAATCCTTTTTTCTTAAATATTGCAACCCCAGCGCATTGATACCACCTTCATCTAATTCGACGTTATCATTATCTTTCATTATGCTCGCTTGCTCTACGGCCTCCTCTATTGAAACAGATCCCAGCAATTTTTTGATATGGTAGGACAATGGTGCTTTTGGCATTTCGAAAGATTTGCCCTGTAGAATGCTGTCCAAAGCAGTCGAAATCACATTGAGTTTGAAGGCGTCTCCATGATTGGTCAAGAGGATATAAACTTTCTGAGTATCCAAAAAACGTTTGATAAACGTACGAAAGCCGTTGAGACCTCCTGAGTGTTGTACCGAATTTTGTTCCACATTTACTCCCCAACCGAAGCCGTAATTAGAAAACTCACCATCATTGAGTTGGGTAGGGGAATACGCTTCTTTCAAGGCGTTTTGAGACACGATTTTTTCGGTAAATAATCCCAGGTGCCATTTGTACAGATCATCAACATTGGAGTACATGCCTCCCGCACCAGTGGTCAGTATCTCGTAATCATTAAGATCCCCCGACGGATAATAACCAATGGCTCTGGGGGATACTTCTGGTTTCGATTCATCAAACACAAGCGTACTACTCATCTCCAGAGGGTCAAAAACATGAGTTTTCATGAATTCATGCAGTGGCTGTCCGGAAACTTCTTCAATGATCATGGCGAGTAGTACATACCCACCGTTGCTGTAGGAATACTGATCTCCCGAGGGAAAGTCCAGACTTTCCTGCTCGCGCAACAAGTTGAAAACGTCATCGTTAGTAAGGTCCTTTTTATAAGCACCAAGACCATAGTGATCAGGGATCCCTGAAGTGTGATTCATCATTTGACGAATAGTGACCGATTTACCATAATCGGGAAATGCCGGGAAAAACTTTGAAAGCGGGTCGTCGTACGAAAGCAATCCTTTCTCTTTCAGGATCATGATGCCGGCGGTGGTAAACTGCTTGGAAACGGAGGCCAGATAGAAAGCTGTCTCCGGGGTTAAAGACGCTGCTTCTTCTCTGTTTGCAACACCAAAGGCGTTACGATAGATCACCTCCTTACTCTCGGCCACCAGAATCGTTCCGTTAAATATTCCAATTTCATGACAATGAGTCATCAATTGATCAATGTTTGCAAAGGCATCACCAGATTGATCGACAACCTGTTTTGTACAGGAGAAAAAGAGAAGTGTGATAAATAACCAACGATACATAATACGTTTAAGGTGGTTTGGTGGATTAAGATACGCAGTTTTGGAAGAATTGGTACAGCCAGTAAAAAGAAGAGTGATTCGGTACTTTGTATTAAAAGGTACTGGTTTTTGTTGGGTATTGATTATATTGCATAAGTTCAAAAACTTTTTCAGGTCATGCTCAAAAACTTTTTCGTTACCTCTTATCGGTCACTGCTGCGCAATAAGGCATACTTTTTTCTAGGTGTAATCGGTCTTTCTCTTGGCATTGCATGTGTCATTACTTTGTATTCTATTATTCGTTTTCAGGACCGGTTTGATACCCATCAGGCCCACTATGATACTATTCACCGGTTGATCGGTTCTTACCAACTTGGCGATCAGTCTGGGAAGACCGCCACGGTACCACATCCTTTGTCTGGCGCGCTTAGAGGGGAATTGTCCAATGTAGAAGCCATTTCAAATGCCTATATGCTCAATGATCAGGTGAATATTCCTACCGGAGACGGACGAGTAAAAAAGATCAAGCAGAGACGTATTGCCTTCGTTCAGTCAGATATGTTTGATATTCTGACTTTCGATTGGTTAGCCGGCTCTCCGGACATAACCGACCCTGATGCCGTATACCTTTCGACCTCAGTGGCTTTCAAGTTTTTTGATACCAATGATTATTCTTCGCTCTTAGGGCGGGACATCAATCTGGCCAATAAGCACACACTTGTGGTGAAAGGTATTTATCAGGATTTCCCGAAAAGCACCGATTTTCCTTTTGAAATGATGGTGGACTATGAAAAACAAGAAGGCGTCAATCCTTACTTTGGAGAGGGAAAAATTTGGGGAAGGCTCAATGGAGGTACACAGTGTATAGTGAAACTGAGCGACGGAGCAGATGCCCGGATCACTCAGCGAGATGTTAATAATGCTTTTGAGAAGCACAATGTCATTGAAGGATACTGGTTGGAAGTACAACCTTTATCCAAGATCCACGAAGAAAGTGTAGGGAATTATAGTGGGGTGGCTTTTGAACCTGTTTACAAGATCATTTCTTACACACTGGCGGTACTACTGGCACTCATCGGTAGCATCAATTTTATCAACCTTACCACGGCAAAGGCCATTCACAGAGCAAAGGAAGTGGGCTTGCGGAAAGTCATGGGGGGGTACCGGAAAGACCTCATTGCTCAATTCCTGATTGAGACGTTTATGATTGTTTTAATGGCTGTTGGACTTGGCTTCATATTGGGAGAACAGTTTCTGATGCTTTTCAGCACGTTGATGAATTCCACATTGAGTTTAAGTGACATGCCAACGATGGAGTGGGTAGTGTTTGCGGTGATTGTACTCATGGCCATGACTTTACTTTCTGGCTTATACCCGGCGCTGATTTTATCTAAATTTTCTCCGGTTGTAGCGATCAAAACCCGCGTTTCAAACATTGATCAACAAAGTAAGTTGCCCATTCGGAAGATCCTGGTGGGATTGCAATTTGGCTTTTCCATTTCCCTGATCATAGGTGCGATAGTGATCTTCTCTCAGATGCGATACATGCGTGACTATGACATGGGCTACCGGACGGATGGGATCATTCAGTTAATGTTTCCTGAGCCCGATCTCGAACGTCAGCAACGTCTGAAGACCCGGTTGGAGAGTTTGCCGGAAATCGAAAAAGTATCCATACATCTGGGTAGCCCCATGGCCAATACCAACAATACCGATCGTTGGTACAGTCCGGAATTAGGAGAAGATCAAGACAACCGGTTCAATGTGAAGAGCATTGATGAAAACTACCTGGAACTGTTTGAATTAGAACTCCTGAGCGGCAGAAACATTCGTGCCAATGACCCTGCCGAAAATGTATTGGTCACCGAGAATGCTTTGAAGGAGTTGAAATTAGGGAGTCCAACGGAAGCCCTGGGTAAAGAACTTCACGCCTCAGGAGGGGACCGAAAAGCCCGAATTGTAGGTGTGGTGAAGGATTTTAATTCTTTTTCGCTTCAAAACGAGTTGATACCGGTGATGATGAGGTATCAGGAAAGAGGGTTTTACGAAATGGCATTAAGATTATCTCAATCCAATAATGCCTCCGCTTCATTGTCCAGTATCGAAACCATTTGGGATGAAGTATACCCAGAGCTGTTGATCGAGTATAATTTCTTTGATCAGGAAATTGCAAGTCGCTACAAATTCGAGGAGGTGATGGCCAAATCAATTTCATTCTTTGTATTAATCGCATTGGTGATCAGTATTTTGGGGCTTTATGGCCTGACGGATTATATGGCCAATGCCAAACGAAAAGAAGTGGGCATTCGCAAAGTGTTAGGAGCTACTATTCAGCAGATCCTGACCATTTTTGCCAAAGAAGTTTCCTGGTTGCTTCTCATCGCTTTTGTAGTTTCTGGTTCCGTCACCTATTTTCTGATGAGCCAATGGCTGGATGGATTTGAATACCGCATAGAGATTGGCTGGGAAGTGATCTTACTGGCGCTGGCCATCACTTTATTGGTGTCCCTGATTACCATGGGCTCCCGTTCTTTTGGGGCTGCAAGATTAAATCCGGTAGATGTGCTAAAGGATGAATGACTGTTTTGAGCATTCACTGCCAGTGATTAGGAAGGATTGATAAAAAGGGCAGTCTTAATAGACTGCCCCAAACCTGGTCGCATACTCGGTTTGAAAATACCTTCAACTTTGACTAGCGTTTTATGATCTTGTTATTGTGGATTTCCGCTGTTGAAGGATTATATATTCTCAGGTGATAAATTCCCGCAGGCAGATCACGTAGATCCATTTGCATTTCACCCTCATAGCTTCCTGATTTTACCAGTTTTCCGCTGCTGTTGAACAGGGCCACTTGAGCATGATTGGGTGCCTGACGGATGTATAACCATTGTTCTGTGGGATTAGGATAGATCTGGAGAACGGTTTTACCTACCGTGCTCAAAGCCAACGCTTCGGTTACGGTCACCGTCCATTCTTGTTGCGTTTGCTCATCTTCGGCAGTTACAGTATAGGTCACCGGATCATTGAAGTCCACTGTGGTCTGACTTGCCGGATTGATCGTAGCTCCTTCTGAAATAGTAATTTCCGGGGATAAATTAGTGAGGTCGGTTCCGGCACTGACTTCTATGTCTATCGTATGCGCGTCCAGGTCTATGGTAGCGTTTCCGGTTTGCTCGCTGAGTTCAAAAGAGAGAATGTCGGTTTCCACATTGAACGCTGTGGTTACTGTAACGGTCCAGGATTGTGTTGAGCCGTTTTCGGCTGTGACCAAATAAGAAACAGGATCACTGAAATCTTGTGAAGTACCACTACCTGGATTGATGATAGCGCCTGAAGAGACCTGAATGGTAGGGGTAAGTGAACTTAGGTCAGACCCTCTGATTACCTCAATATTCACTGTGTGTGAACCAGTATTGATGGTGGCTTCTCCGGTAGCTTCCGCAAAAGTGAACGACAGAATATCCGTTCCAGTCCGTTGCGCTTCTGTTACGGAAACGATCCAGTCCTGGGTGGTCGTTCCATCCTCTGCGGTGATCGTATAAGTCACGGCGGAACTAAAATCCTGACTCGTTCCACTGCCCGGATTGGCAGATGCGCCAGCTGACAGGGTTAGCGTAGGGGTAAGACCAGTTAAATCGGTACCATGGACCACTTCGATGCTTACGGTATGATTGGTTGCATCAATCGTAGCGCTTCCTGATTGTTCGGTGAGAGCGAAGGTGAGTATATCAGTTGCTGTACTTGGTGCTTCTGTAACGGTAACGGTCCAATCCTGGGAGGTAAGTCCATCTTCCGCGGTTACGGTATAGGTGACAGCTGTACTGAAATCTTGCGAAGTTCCACTGGCTGGATCAATCGAAGCTCCTTCAGACAAAGTAATGGTTGGCGTGAGGCTACTGAGGTCCGTCCCGTTTGCTACTTCTATGGTCACAGTCTGCGAAGTGGCATCAATCGATGCACTACCGGTCTCTTCTCCCAAGACGAATGTTAGGATGTTAGTTTCAGTATTCAGTGCCTCTGTTACAGTAACGGTCCAGTCTTGTGCGGTATTACCATCTTCAGCAGTTACCGTAAAGGTCACTTCAGAACTGAAATCTTGTGCTGCTCCACTGGATGGATCTACAGTCGCTCCATCTGATAATGTGAGCGTAGGAGAAAGGCTCGACAGGTCGGTTCCGTGCACTACTTCGATCACAACCGTGTGTTCAGTAGTATTGATGGTTGCATTTCCTTCCGCCTCTGCGAGAGTAAATGTTAGGATATCTGTTTCTGTGTTCAATGCTTCTGTAACAGTGATGGTCCAGTCCTGAACCGTAGTGCCGTCCTCTGCCGTAACCGTGAAGGTGGTCGTAGAGGAAAGATCCAACTCGGTTCCACTTGCAGGAACTACTGATGCATCTTCGGAGGTCGTAATGGTAGGTGTCAATTGAGTCAGGTCTGTCTCTCTCTCCACTTCAATCGCTACGGTATGAGCGTCGGTATCAATGCTCGCACTTCCAGTCTGTTCAGTCAGTACAAATGTTAAGATATCGGTGGCGGTGTTGGGGGCCTCGGTTACCGTAATGCTCCAATCTTGTGAGGTTGTACCATCTTCTGCTGTTACCGTATAAGTAGTCGATAGGGATAAGTCCTGTGATGTGCCACTTTCGGGTGAGATGGTGGCTCCTTCAGAAAGTGTGATCGTTGGACTCAATGCGGCTAGATCTGTGCCGTGTACTACGGCAATTTCAACGGTGTGAGCTCCTGCATCTATGGTGGCTTCACTCGCCTGATCCGTTAAAGTAAAACTCAGGATATCTGTTTCAGTATTAGGGGCTTCTGTAACGGTCACGATCCAATCTTGAGTAGTCGTAGCATCCTCGGCGGTCACGGTGTAGGTTACCGGGTTACTGAAATCCTGACTGACGCCACTTAATGGTGAAACGGTGGCATTATTCGAAATAGTAATGGTTGGCGTGAGGTCCGTCAAATCAGTCCCGCGTTCTACTTCTATAGTAATGGTATGCTCAGTACCATCTATGGAGGCATCCCCGGTTTGTTCAGTTAATACAAATCCGGAAATGTTCGCGTCTGTGGATTCGAAAACATCGGTGATGGAAACACTGATGGCACTTTCTAATGTATTACCCGCTCCATCATCTGTTTTTACTCGTATGCTATAACTCGCAGCTTCCTCAAAGTTGAAGGAGGCTCCCGTTAATAATTCATCATCAGAAATAGAGAATGAGCTATTGTCATCATCTCCGGAACCACTTACCAATGTGTAGGTATACGATCCGGACAGGTCTTCTCCCAGGGTTGTAAATGAACCAACAACAGTACCTGCGACTTCATTTTCAGCAACTGAAGATGGATCAAGTGTTATGGAGGTGACTTGTGGTGGAAGGTCATTGATTTGAATGGTATACGATTCAGAGATCGTTAACCCTCCTTCGTCTTCGGATTGCACGTGGATGGAGTAACTGTTTTGGGTCTCAAAATCGAAGATGGCAACGCTTACCAATTCATCTCCCACAATATTGAATGATGCATTATCAGTATCACCTGTCCCTGAGACCAGTGTGTAGGTAAAGGAGTCATCTGTGTCTTCATCCGTCGTGGTGAAAGTGCCGATCACCGTACCGGAATTGCTACTTTCATCGATGGTTAGGCCGGATATTTCCAGATCTGTTGGGCCTTCGTTCACATTATTGAGATTGATCGTGAATGCTTTCTCGAATTGTCCTCCGTTTCCATCGTCAGTTTGCACCCGGACCTGATAGATACTTTGGGTTTCAAAATCTCCCGAAAAGCTTGTGATCAATCCGTCGCCGGAAATGGAGAATGCGCCATTGTCATCATCGCCTGCTCCACTCACAAGGCTATAAGTATGACTGTCGTTGAAACTGGCATCGGTGGTGGAGAAGTTACCTACTGTGCTGTTGGTCAGTTGATTCTCATCGATGTTGTCGCTGGAAAGGGCAATGTCTGTTGGTGCTGCCGGTGTTTCTGTGATCGTAATTCCCCAGGTCTGTGGCGTCCCATCTTCGGCAGTGACGATGTAGGTCACCGGGTTAGAAAAGTTCTGCTGGATTCCGGAATTAGGAATAGAAGTGGCATTTTGAGAGAGGCTCACCGTGGGTGTGATACTTGAAACGTCTGTTCCTGCTATGGCAGAAGCGACCACTGTATGATTCGTTGAATTGATGGTAGCTGATCCATCTATTTCAGAAAAGGTGAAAGACACAATATCATTTTCTGTATAGGGTGAAAAATCAATGCCCAAACGACTAGATGCGTTTTCAGCCTGGGAGACTTCACTCGCCATAAATTCAGTGAAGGCACTGCTATTGAAGGAAAATTCAAGGCTTTCCAGGTCGTCTGCGTTTCCATGTTCGGCTGTTGCGCCTGACAGGGTTAGTACCGCGGAGTACCCATCAGCTGCTACCGCAAGGCTGGCCATTAATCCGTTAGGTAAGTTATTGATCGTGAAATCCGTTCCGGAAGTCAGCGAACTTCCCTGTTGACTGAATGTGCCATCGATCATGATGATATTGGCAGTTCCCTCGACTGACCCATCGTTGGCAGAGGCTTCACTAAAGCCTCCGATATTCACGGAATATTGCAAAACTTCACCGACATCATCACTGGTAACGAAAATTTGCCCCCCGCTGGACGTGGCAAATACTCCGGTTACCGATCCATCTTCATTTGAAAAGTCAAATGTGGTTGATTCTTCGGTGACACCCTGTGTGATGTCGAAAGGTGTGCGTAGAACATACCGATAGGCGTCGGATCCACCTACCGTGAGTATGTACCTGCCATCCGAAGAAATGGCCATTCCTTCATACTCCTGAATCTCTTCTGTCATGCCATCATAGGTAACACCGGAAAGGTCAAAAGCAGTGCTTAAGGAATATTGTAGAATGGCTACTTGATCATCTCCGGCCAAATACATTTTCAAGCCGTTTGGACTGAAGGTCAGACTGTATGGATCGGTTTCTTCATTGCTGGTATCCAGTGTATTACCACTGTATGTGGAAGTCGATAGATCAAAGGGGGTAGCGAGATTGTATTGAACAATACCGGAAGTGCTGGTTTGGGCAACAAAAAGCCTGCTACCATCCGGAGAAAGATAGATGTCCTCCAGGCTGCCTCCTTGTGTGGAGATATCTAATGCAATACCAGTAAAAGTGACTGTGCTGCTGAAATCGAAAGGCTTGGCTACAGTGTATTCATATACTTTGTCATTTTGGGAGCCTCCCGTATACAT
The DNA here is from genome assembly GCA_965229785.1 of Cyclobacteriaceae bacterium. Classification (GTDB taxonomy): domain Bacteria; phylum Bacteroidota; class Bacteroidia; order Cytophagales; family Cyclobacteriaceae; genus JAWPMT01. The sequence goes on along the minus strand of CBDDJS010000001.1, from coordinate 3,276,070 downwards.
TTTCAATCCATCTGCACTAAAAGCCACGGCTTTAATTGTATTGTCCTGGAGAGAAACATCTATCTGATTACCTGAAAAGGTGATATTCGCTGGTTTCAGCGGATCTCCGTAAAAGAGTGCGGGGTTATTATCATTAAAATTGATGGATCTGGAGGTACTGGCATTTGCCGAGTTGGATACATTTGCCGCATTGCCAAGGCTAAATGCACTGTTGTTGAAGGAGATCAACAGATCATTTACATCATTCGCGTCCTGATGGTCTGTTGCTGCCCCTGAAAGATTTAAAGTTCCTGAATAGCCATCCGCACTTACCGCAATGGAAGCTGTCAATCCAGCAGGGAGGTTACTGATGGTGAAATCCGTACCGTGAGTAAGCGTACCACCCGCCTGAGTAAATGTTTCATCGAAAATGTCGATTTTCATAGATCCTTCTACCTCACCATTGTTGATAGAAATTTCGTCAAAACCATCAATGGGCAGGTCAAATTGATACAGTACATCTCCAAGCGTAATCAACCGCTTTCGGTCATTACTTATCGCGAAGCTTCCCAGTCCATTGGATACGGTAGATGTGCCATAAGCGCCTGTTGCAACGAGTCCATCGGCAATATCAAAAGGTGTGTTAAACGTGTATTGCGTGATTCCGGCTCCTCCGGGGAAAGAACTGTTAGAAATGGAAATGGTACGTCCATCCTCTGAGATGACGATTTCTCCATAATTACGACTGTTAACAGAGAAGAACGCATTGTCGTAAGTCACACCTGAAGTGATATCGAATGGGGTAGTTAAAGAATATTGGAAGATATCATCATTGAATGAGCCAATCATGTATAGTCTCAAGCCATCTGCACTGAAATCAATTCCATCGGCTGAAATGTCCTGTTGATTGAAGTCAAAGAATCCCTCCAAAGTAATTGTGCCGGACAAATCGAAAGGATTGGAAAGGTTGTACTGATATACTTCATCCTGGGTACCCAGGACATACATTTTTGTGCCATCGTCATTGAAATTTACATCGTGAGGTAGTGGTTCTTCTGAAGACACGTCATAAGAATTACCTGTGTAAGTAATGGTTCCTGAAAGGTCAAAGGGCGTACCGACCGTGTACTCGTAAATGGCGTCATTTTCTGATCCTACCATGAACAGTTTGGTGCCGTCATTATTAAAAGTGAAACCATTTGCAGAAGTGTCTTGTCCGTCGAAATCAAAGGTGTGATTGGTCAATTCTGGCTGTTCGGTACTTAAGTCGAAAGTGCTACCATACCGAATACGGGGTTCATTGTCATCGAAATTGATCCCGATTCCCGTGCTATGATTAACCGCATTGATCATGTATTGTACATCGGAATTGATGAAGGCTGAACTTTCAAAATTGAATACCAGATCCGCTACGTCCTGTGCGTTCTGATGATCCGATGCCGTTCCGGATAGAGTGAATGTCGCACTGTTCGAGGAGTTAATCGTGATCACAGGCGTTAACCCATTTGGTATGCCAGTAATATTGTAATCGGTTCCTGCGGTAAGTGTAGCGCCCACATTGCTGAAACTTGTGTGTAATAGTCCGATGTTGATTTCTCCTGAGACCGTGCCATCATTCAGAAAAGACTCTCTTAATGTGCCTGAATAGCTCAGGGTGCCATTGGCATCAAAATCAATGCCTGCATTGATCACAAACTGGGCATTAAGTACCGATGAAGCATCGTTGGACCCAAACGCACTGTTCTCGAAAGTGAGCGTGAAAGAAGTGACGTCATCCACATTCTGATGATCTGTAGCCTGACCGCTGAAGGACAAGGATCCACCCTGACCATCTGCATCGATCGTCACATCAGGTGCAAGTCCGGCTGGTACGTTAGTGATGGAGTAGTCGTCTGTCAGTGTCAAACTAGCGCCAGCGTTGGAAAATACTTCTCCACTGATATCAAAATTAAAGGAGCCGGTTACTGATCCGTCATTGGCATTTGCTTCTGACAAATCCGTGATACTGATCTCATATTCATTGACTTCATCACTTCCACCACTTAGGAAAAGCCTGGATCCATCGGGACTAAAGGCAATATCAAAAGGGAGAAATTCCTGAGAAGAGACACTCAATATGCTGATGGTCGAAACGCCGCCAGTGATGTCAAATGGTGCCGTGAGACCCATGGCATAGATTCGGTCATTGGCTTGACGTATCCCAAAAAGGGTGTTCCCATCCGCGGAAAAGGCTATTCCGGCAGATATGGACAATCCGTGGAATATGCTGCCAGTCTCAGAAATGGCATCAGTAATATCAAAGGGCGTTGAAAGTTCATATTGAATGAACTGGGTTCCAAAGAGTACAATAAGTCTTGACCCATCGGAACTGAAGGCAATTTTTGAGGCGTTCAATACCCGTGAACCGTCAAGGCTTACTGCTGACGACAGGTCGAAGCTGTTACTCAAAGTATATTGATAAAGATTATTGTCTCCTATAATGAACATCTTGGTGCCGTCATTATTGAAAGCGATATCAAAAGGGTTAGTGGTTTCACCAGAAACATTAAATGCTCCCGCAGGAGTAGCGGTCGAAAGATCGAAGGCAGTACTTAGATTGAAATAGGTAACATCATCGCCATCTCTTCCTGCAATAAACATACGGGTGCCATCATTGGAGAATGCCAGCCCCTGGCCATTACCTTCAAGACTTGAAAAGCTGAACAGTGTTCCAGAAAAGGCAAAATTCGATAATGTATAGCCGCCGGGAGAGGAAATTATGCCATTCAATTCTTTAAAACTCAGATTGAAGTAGCTATTGGCGTTCGTGGCATTGATCACACCACCAGCACTGGAATTGACAAAGGCATTGTCATTGAAACTAAAAATCAAGTTTGATAGGTTGTCTGTGAGATCATTGTCGTTGGAATTCCCGGTAAGAGAAAGGGTAGCGGTGGTTCCATCCGCATCAATGTCGAGAACGGAGCTTAGACCGGTTGGTAAGTTGGTGATGTCGTAATGTACGCCTTGTTGCAAGGTTCCTCCTGCATTGGCAAAGAAATCCTCGGAAATAGAAATGTCAAATGTTCCTTCCTGGCTGCCGTCGTTGGCAAAAGGTTCCGTGAAAGAGGATCGTGGTAGAGCAAATTGCGTGATATCATCTCCCGTATTCCCTAAGATCAGAAGGGTACTATTGTCTGGTGAAATGAAAAGATCGAGCGACTGTCCTTCTGCACTCGAGAAGCTATGGAAATCACCCGTAGTAGTGCCGAAACTGATGTTAAAAGGTACTTCAAGCGTATATTCCTGTATGGAAGCACCACTGTTAATATATAGTTCTTTACCATTCTGATTGAAGAATATTCCCCTGCCATTGATACCAATATTTTCTTCAAAAGTTACTCCGCTTGTAATGTCGAAACGGGTGGAAAGAAAATACATAGAGAGCCCTCCGCTCAGGCCTAATACGAATACGGTTTCTCCATTTGGGCTGAAGAAAAAAGCTTCGGGGTTGCTTGTTTCTGAGGCAATACTGAAGGTTCCTTCATGGGTGATTGTACTGGTAATATCATAGGAGGACGACATGCCATACTGATTGATGTCTTTTCCGGAGGCCCCCAATATGTAGAACTTACTGCCGTCGTTGTTGAACTGAATTCCCTGTGGTAAGGTCTCCTCAGTACTCAGATCAAACGTGTTTCCTGTTGCAGTGATGCCGCTGGTGATTTGATAAGGATTGGTTAAGCTGTATTCGATGATGTTTGCATTTTCCAGTCCTACCATAAATAACCTGGTCCCATCGGAGTTGAAAGTCATTCCCGCGGGTGTTACATCCTCGGAAGCCACACTGAACGTCGTTGACTCAATGTTAGCCGTAGAGACATTTGGACTTGAATATCCAATAAATGGTGTTTGGTTGGTGCGAAAATCAAGCGCTACTCCCGTGTCTGCATTTTGTGCATTGGAAATCGAGGAAGCGTCCCCACCCGTGAAGGCGGCATCCAGGAAATTAAAAGTCAAACTGGCAACATCATTGGTGTTGTCATGATTGGTAACATTTCCACTAAAGCTGAGATCGATGAAAGTGCCACTGCCATCGACGGACATGATCGGGGTTAGACCAGCCGGAAGGTTTGGAATCTGGTAATGAGTTCCAAGGGTGAGGTTGCCGCCAGCATTGGTAAACGTGTCTCCCGTCAAGGAAAAGCTTCGGAATGTGTCGTTGAGACCCCCATTATTGGCAGCATTCTCTTTGAAAGTAGGTGGCCCCAGATCATATTGGGCGACTTGGTCGAGACCATTTGAAATGAAAAATTTGGTACCGTCGGGACTAAAGGACAGGTCTTGTAGAAAATTCTCTGTTGTTACGGATTTAGTATTCCCGGTAGCTCCAGTAGTTACATCAAAAGGATTGACCAACGTGTATTGAATGATGTTGCCTCCACTGGAGGCAGTAAACAAAGTGGTTCCATCATCATTGAATGCGAATTGGTTGGAATTCGGGATTGTGGAAGAATTGTTGAATCCGTCAAAAGTAAATGAACCTACGTCGAAAGCGGTAGTCAGGCTGTATTGGAAAATACCACTTGTACGACCAATGAACATGGTCATACCATCATTAGAAAATTTGATGGAGGCCATATTTGAAGTGACGCTGGCACTTTGTGTAAATGTGACTGTACCAGTTACATCAAATGGCGTTGAAACCGCGTATTGGTAAACAGTAGAATTATCCACGATAAAAAGCCTGGATCCATCCGGGCTGAAAGTGAAGTCTGTGGGTACGGCCACTGATACGGAATAAAGTCCTTGATGCGTGATTGTGGAACCGAGATCAAAAGGAACAGACAAACTATATTGATTGATTTCGTCATCGGCGGAACCGATGGTGAATAGGGTCAATCCATCTGCACTGAGTTTAGCACTGGAAAGTCCAGGCTGCTCGGTATTGACGGAAATCCGATTGTCCGAATTGGCGTCTCCGGCAAGATCAAATACCGACCCATAAGAAATGGATTGAGCTTTACACAGTTGAATAACCACCATGGCCGTCATCATGGCCAATAGGCGTAATAATAGTAGATTTTTTTTCATGGCGAGTATGCAATTTTGACGTATCAAAATTCCCTGATACCATGAGCGTTTGAAATAGGGATACCTCCTGATATATTGGGGGAAACACCCTAATGACAGGAAAACAATGAGATAGAAAGAAGCACTGTCTGATCGGTTAAAGCTCTACGATATGATGCTTAATGGCATATTTCACCAGGTCCGTTTGGTTCTTGAGCTGGAGTTTCTCGTAAATGGCTTTTTTGTGCACTTCTACCGTTTTTCTGGAAATGGATAGTTCCTCAGCTACTTCCTGATAAGTAAGTCCATTGGCAAAATGCCTTAAGACTTGCATCTCCCGATCGGTCAGGCCTGTGTCCTGATTCGAAAGTTGGCCTACATATCCTTGATAGAGTGTTTGTTCAATGTCTTTACCAAAAAAGTACTCACCATGATACACTTGTTCAATGCCACGGATCAATTCCTCCTTGGAGCACTCTTTGGTCAGGAAACCTTTGGCACCCGTTTTTAATGCAGCGTCCATGAACATTTTGGCAGAATTGGAGGTGAGAAAAATGAATTTCTGTGTTCCGTACTCGTTGGTGAGTTGCCTCGCCAGCTCAATGCCTGAAGTTCCAGGTAAATTAATGTCCAATAGAAATAGATCGGGAATTGGGTTGTGCTTCAGATAATCAAATAGCTTCCTACCACTGGAAACACTGGCCAAAAGCTCTATGCCCGATTGTAGCCCCAATAAGATTTCGATACCATCCCGAAAGAGTTCATGATCATCGACAAGTACAGTTTTGATGGTATTCATTAAGCGGCAAGTGGTAAAGTAAAGAAGAAAGTGGTTCCCTTATTTTTTTCGGATCTTACACCGATCTCTCCATGGTTTTTTTCAACCAGTTCTCTGGATAAGATCAGTCCCAGGCCTGTTCCCTTTTCTTCATGATCGCCAATTTTACCAGGGTCATGCTGAACGTCGAACAACTTTGCCGTTTCCTGTGGGTCCATACCAATTCCCGTATCAGTGACATTGACAATGACCGTATTTTCTCGTTTCTCGGTGAATAACTTTACCGATCCGCCCTGATCCGTGAATTTCAATGCGTTTGATACCAGGTTTCGAATGATGGTCTCAAGCATACGAGCGTCGGCGGCAATGGTATCGGATTCTCCTTCTACCATGAGTGTGATCCCTTTGCTTTCAGCCAGGTCCTTCAGAGGCCTGATGGCGCGTTCCATAGAAGTTTTGATGTCGAGTACTTCGGGTTGAACTTTCAAAGAGCCCGTTTGAGACAAAGACCACTGCAATAAATTGTTCAAGAGGTCGGTGAGGTTTTGACTGCTGGTTTCAAATTTCTTGAGGAATCGGGCGATCTGATCTTTATCAAATGCTTCGATGTTTTGAGCCAGGGTAGAAGAGATGGAGCTAAAGGCCGAAAGTGGAGATTTCAAGTCATGGGCAATGATGCTGAACAACTTCTCTTTGGAAGCCATGGTTTCGGAGAGTTGAACGTTTTTCTCCTCTACCAACTGAGCATATTTGTTTCGTTGACGATATTGGAAGTAAATGAAAAGGGCGATGATCAGGATGACCGTTCCCACACTTCCGGCAATCATCAGATTACGTAGATTTTGCTGTCTTAAAGTTGCTTCCTGGATTTCCTGTTCTGCCTTGACAATTTGATTTTCTCGCTGAAGCAGAGAGATGGATTTTTGATTCTTGTCCAGTTCATACAAATTTTCGGCTCGTGCGATTTTCCGAGCTACCTCATCGCTGTTCAGGCTATCCGATAGCGTTACATATTGTTTTTGGAACTCAAATGCTTCTTGGTAGAGTTTTTGCTGTTCCTTGATATAGCTCAGCCATTTCAATGCATCGGTCAGATGATCAAGTCTCTTGTACTTCTCAGACAAGCTTTTTCCTCTTAATAACAATGTTAGGGCCTCTGCAAGTTGGTTTTGCTTAATGGCAATTTTCCCTTTGAGTATCCAGCATTCTGCCAACATGGACTCCATTTCCGTGCCCACACGCTCAATGGCCCGATCAATGTAGATATCCGCACTGTCATAATTTTCGGCGATCAGGTGAATGTTACTAATGCTTAACTCGGTCTGAATGATGGTCAGTTCATAACCAACCTGCAGGTCTATCTGGTATGCCTGATGATAAGTATTCAATGCTTCAGTTGCAAGACCCTTCTTTTGATAGATATAGCCAAGCCCACCAAGGGCTCCGGATTGTTCATAAACCAGGTTTTGCTGATTGAACAATTGAAAAGCTTGTTCAAAATAGTACTTTGCAGTATCTAATTCTTCCAGCCCCAGGTAGATCAGCCCTTGATTTTGGTAGGCATAACCTATGCCGATGGTGTCACTGATCTGACGCGCAACCTCTTCACTTTTCTTATGGTTCTCAATGGCTTTTACCCGGTCTGTTTTCTCATCATAAACCAGCCCCAGATTACCGTAGGTAATGCCAAGCGTCATTTTGTCATTTCTTGCCTGGGCGATAGAGAGGGCTTCATGAAAGTAGTAAAGTGCCGTGTCTAATTCACCTTGTCCATAAAAATTTAGTCCATAGGCGTTGAAGATATTGTATTTGATCAATAGACCTTTGTCACTTTGATCACCCATTATATTTGTTAGTGCACTATCCAGGTAGATCAGAGATTGATCATAAGCTCCTTCCATTTCAACGATCATCGCAAGACTTTGATAGGCGGCTGCCATGCCTCCGTTAAAATCGATGGCTTTAGCTTTAGTCAGACTTGTGGAATAGTAATATTTGGCGCTATCAAATTGCCCGGTATTCGCATAGAATCTACCCATGAGCGCATAGGCTCGGGCTTCACCTTGTTCGAATTTGATCTCGGCAGAACCAGCGAGGATTTCGTGTGCCAATTGGAACGTTTTAACGGAATCAAAACGAGCGTATTCCGACGCAATTTCAATGGCCAGTTCCAGCTTTTCTTCCGTGAGTTGAGGGATCTGCTGATAGTGATTTTCGAGGGAGTCGATTCGGGCAAAATCCTGTGAAAAAGAGATATGGGTAAGGCCCATTAAAAGACAGGCTGAAAGCACTACTTTCCAGGACTGGCGAAGAGTTGGCGAAGACTTCATAAGCGTTAAAAGCGGTGACCCCTTTCCTTTAGTAGCCTAAGGGAAAGAGAATAATCACATGAAGATACAAATGACTTTTAAAAAGTGCACAGTTGAGACGAGGAAATTCAGCGCTGACACTTCATGGTTTTTTGATCCGTTAAATTATAGCAAACAACTACCTTGTATAAAACATCGGAAGGGTGACACTTAAAGCTTAATTGGTGCCTAATGTTAGATTTTCGCGATTCTGTTTTACCTTTATAAGCTAATCAACCTTAATATCATTATGAACCGCATACCTACCCGAACCCGGGGCAGAACATTCTATTGTTCCGCCGCATTCATGCCAAATATTAAGGTCATTTAAACCTAAAATTTCACAATTTCATGAAAAACCAATTACTAGAATGGAGGTTTGGTTTTGCCTTATTATTCCTGGCAATGCTAACCGTTACATCTAATGCACAGGTGGATCCCCGGTTAAAAACCGAGGCGACTACCTATGACGGTCATCAACTGTATAAGATGACCAAGATCTTTGACAACAACATAGCTGAGTACGGTAATGCCCCAAAACGCTTCGGTGATAATGCCATCGATCGTGCCGAAGCTGAGCGATTGATGTTGGTCAATCCTTATACCGGACAATTTCCTACGGAAATAGCGGCAAAAGAACAAGAATTCGCGAAATCAATTCAATCTTTTGTTGAGGATACGAAAACAGCCGATGAAGCTCGTTTTTTCAGATGGAGAAACAGAGGTCCCTGGAATGTGGGTGGAAGAACTCGCGCACTGGCCATTGATCGGACCAATGAAAACGTAATCCTGGCAGGTGGTGTATCCGGTGGCTTGTGGCGTTCAGAAGATGGAGGTCAGTCCTGGAAAAAAATCACGAAGCGATTTCAGCATCCCAGTATTACATGTATCGTACAGGATCCAAGACCTGGTAAAGCACACATTTGGTATTATGGTACTGGTGAAGGGGTAGGAAACTCAGCCAGTGCTGCCGGAGCGTTTTATCAGGGAAATGGTATTTATCGCTCTTTCAATGGCGGTCGTTCTTTCCATGTATCCAGGAATACGCAGGATGATGATCCGGTTGATTTCACACCTTTTGACCTGGTGTCAAACATTGCCGTACATCCTGTAACAGGTGATGTGTATGTGTCAACCAGAGATGGTGTGCACAAGTCTACGGATTTTGCAAAGAACTTCACCCAGGTGTTAGAAGGAGGATTCCCTAACTGGACCGAAGTAATTGTAACGACTAGCGGTACATTGTATGCGACTGTTGAAGCGACCGGAACACCTAATGCTGGTGTTTTCACCTCAACTGATGGAGAAACCTGGACGGACATCACACCTGTGGGCTGGTCGCCTTTGACGGGTAGAACAGTATTGGGTTTTGCGCCTTCTAGCGAAAATATTGTATTTGCCCTTGCTGAAAACGAGGCGGGAACGCTTGGCTTCCTTTGGGAATACAATGCTGATGAGCCTGATAGTACTGCATGGACGGATTTAAGCGCTAATCTTCCTGCTCTGGGTGGTTCTGTAGGTAGTTTCAATTCGCAGACCAGCTACAACCTGATCGTTCGTGTGCATCCAACGAACCCAAACCTGGTATTTGTTGGGGGTACCAATATTTACCGGTCGTTTACCGGATTCAGAACACCAGCCGGACAAGATAGCTGGATCGGAGGTTACTCTCCCTTGAATGATGTTAGCCTTTACACCAACCAACACCCTGATCAGCATGAGTTGGTATTCTTCCCATCGGACCCTAACAAAGTGCTGTCCGGAAATGATGGCGGGGTTTTCCTGGCCAATGACATTACCGAAATAAGTGGTGGAATAGAACCTGTAACGTGGACCGATCTTAACCGGGGGTACATCACGACTCAGCCTTATGTGGTTGCTTTTGATCCGGAAGCTACAAATGAAGACTTGTTATCTGGCTTTCAGGACAATGGAACGTGGTTTACAGATTCTACGGAATCAGACGCGACCTGGATTGAAGATTTCGGTGGTGACGGTGCGTACGCGGCGATCGCTGACGGAGGGCGTACGAGATATGTATCTGCTCAACGTGGAGTAGTATTCCGATTGAACTTTGATTCACTGGGTAACTTTGAGTCGTTCGCTAGGGTACAGCCTTCCGGAGCTTCTGGGTTTGGATTTATTGCGCCGTTCATTCTTGACCCTCGCAATGACAATGTCATGTACATGCCCGCAGGCAATCGCATGTGGAGGAATAATGACCTGGATGGCATTCCATTGTTCTCCAATGCTACGACCTCTGTGAATTGGACAGAAATGACCAATTCCATTGTCCCTGGTACCATTACTTCCCTGGATGTATCTACTTTCCCTGAAGCCAATAAGCTTTACTTCGGTACCAATAATGGAGGTATTTATCGTATCGATAATGCGAATATCGATGGCTCTGCCCTGGTGGATCTTTCCACTGGTAAAGGATTACCTCCGGGCAACGTGGTATGTATGACAGTGGATCCTACCAATTCTGACCGTGTATTTGCCGTGTTCTCGAACTATAGTATTCCGAGTATCTTCTACAGTGAAGATGCTGGAGAAACCTGGGCAGACATCAGTGGTAATCTTGAAGAAAATCCTGATGGAACCGGCAGTGGACCTTCCGTGAGATGGTTAGCGGTTGAGGGTAATTCAGAAGGATATTATGTAGGTACCAGCGTAGGCTTGTATTATGCGAGAACTATCCGCCCTAACAATCAAAGATGGTGGAGAAGATGGGGCACGAGAATCGGAGAAACGGTTGTGGCTCAGGTAAAGACGCGTAAAGATGGATTCGTGGCTGCTGCCGTTCATGGTAATGGATTGTATTCTTCATTCGATTTTGTGAGAAGAAGAGATCAGCCTGAACTGATGTCAAATTTCTTGTTGAATGACTTCACTGTTCCGGTGAATGCACCTGACACTACTATTTCCATTGCAGGGCTATTTACCTTCGAAGAGGATGAAGGACGCAGAAGAAGATGGTGGGAGCAGAATGATGGTGATGATGAAATTACCATTACCCTGACCAATAGCGATCCGAATCTGGTAACCGCAACATTGGTAGGGGATGAGATCCAACTCAGCTTTGCCGCCGATACATTGGGTAGTGCATCCATTGGATTGGTAGCTTCCACGGTAAACGAAACAGTAGCCGAAGGTTTCACCGTGAACATTGCTGAATTCCCATTCTATGAGCAATTTGAGGCGGCAGTAGGTAGCAGACCCTCACAGAATTTCCTTGATTTTGGAGCCATCGCGCAAACAGCCGCAGATGTAACTGTTCCGGCAGGTCAGAATTGGACCATCGAACGCGTATTTGCGGCAGGTGGAGCAAACAATGCCCCACTACTGACCAGTGCTACTGTTGTTATTTACGATGATGGCGGAGGAGTACCGGGTAACGAGGTATATAACAGTGGCGCTTTCACGCCGCTTTCAGACCCTGCAAGTACCAATCTTGATCTTGAATTGCCTACACCTGCAACTCTCGGAGAAGGTACGTATTGGATCAGCGTGTATGTGAATTTGAATTTCCTGCCGAATGCGACGCAGTGGTTCTGGTCTACGCAGGCAACTGTAGTAGGAGAGCAGGGATTTTTCAGAGATCAGGCTAATCTGTTCGGTGCCGGTGCGACTGATTGGACACCCGCTTCTCTTTTCGGAGGGGTAACGGATCAAATCTTCCAGTTGTATGGTTCAGTGAACGATGCCCAGGCAGGTCCTCAAACGGAATCAAATCCTAACCTGTTAGGAGAGACCAATTTGCCAGTAGAATTGAAAATTTGGCCTAACCCATCGGCTTCTTCTTTCAGCTTACAGTTTGGAGATGAAACAGAAGGTGAGAAGCAGATTGCTATCTACGATCTTCGAGGCAATGTCTTGCTGCAGGAAGTGCTCGACGAAAGAACTCAGGATTTTGTGTGGGATGCTTCTTCGAGACCTACCGGGCTTTATCTGATCAAAGTAGCAGCCGGAAATGGTTCTTCAAAAGTATTTACTGTTCTGAAGCGATAGATCATTCTTTAGAAATCAACGTTTAATGAGATGCACTGGTAACTTTATCAGTGCATTTCTTCTTTTATGAGACTGACTTTTTTGATATTTCTTCTTTTGTTCAAAGCAACCCTGAGTTGGGCTCAGACGGATATTTCTAAACCAACAATGGGACAAGTGCTTTCCCCCGAAGTACTACCACCCGGTACGATCAAAGTGGTAGCGGTGCCCTTAAATTTGACCTGGGAGGATGCCACCTGTCAGCAAGAGTTACAAAAAATAGCAGTAAGCATTGAAAGGGTGATCACTACGGGGAGTGGTCTTATCAATCCTGTCAGTCAAGGAGACACACTGAACATGCGCATATTGAAAGGGATGGACTTTCCCGAGGAAAGCCTTGCTGGAAATGACACGTTGCTTTTAAAGGAACAGCTTTGTGCTTTTGGCAAGACTTATTTTACTCTGATCAGGAAAGAGTAGCTGCTTCCTCCAATGTTTTTATGCTGATTTTTTCCATCTCTAGCATCTTATCCATTACGGCTGAAGCGGTATCCGGATTGCTCATCAATTGGTCTAACTGACTGGGAATCACTTGCCACGAAATGCCATATTTATCTACCAACCAGCCACATTTACTGGCTTCTCCGCCATCGGTGAGTTGGTCCCAGCATTGGTCAATCTCTTCCTGATTTTCACATTCGATCACGAATGAATTGCCAGGGGTGAAATCAAAATCATGCTTGGAATTGTTACTCATGGCGTTGAATACGGTGCCGTTCAGTTTGAATTGAGCGAATTGGTGAGTTCCTAAAGGGGCTCCCGCACTGATCGGATAAGGCAGGCTCGTTAGAAACATCGATTCGAAAATCGAATCATAATGGTCAAAGGCTTCCTGGATTAAGGTATATTTCTTATCTGTGAAAAGTAGACTTGGAACGATCTTTTGAGGCACTTTTATGTCGTCAATGTCCAGTTGCCAACTCACGCCAAACTTATCTTGCACCCAGGCATATTTGCTGGTCCATGGGTAAGTGCCCAGTGGCATCAGTACCTGACCACCTTTTTTTAGTGCTTTATAAAGCCGCTCTATTTCATTGTCACTCCCACAATAAACGAAATAGGATACTGCGGGTGTCATTTTATATTGCGGCCCGCCATTCAATGCCGTAAATCGGTAGCCATTCAGGTTGTAGTGGGTGACCACTTCATCACTGTGGATGATTTCACTATTTTGGAAGGTTTTGCAATGAAAGGCTGCAGCTTCAGCCGCTTTTCCGTTGAACCACAGACAGGAAGTGATGGGTGATTTCATTTGATCATTTGAGCTACTTGTTCTTCGCATGAAGATAAGCACTTTCCAGAGCACTTTTCAAGATCTCTTCCTCACAATTGGCCAATTCAAAAGTGGTCCAGCCTTGCTCTCCCCATTTGTTGGGTACCGGGTAAATGTGTTCATTCAGAGAAATATAGGCTAATTGATCCTCCGGAGATAGTCGCAGGTTAGCAGAATTCGTTGCGTTGTGCATGGTGGCAAAAATTCTTTTACCTATCAGCTTGAAAGAGGTACGGTCAAAATGAGGTGCCTGTTCTGTGTTGGGAAAGGAAAGGGCTAATGCTTTGAAAACCAGATTCATGGGAAAATTATCTTCGTTCATTTCATTGGGAGATAATGCAAAGGTTTGTAAAAATAGTGATGGTGTAAGATCAGTGTAAGGAACTAAAGTTTTGTATAGATTTGGATAAAATCACGCCAAATGAAAACCAACCAATCATTATTATTACTGCTCTGTACTTTTATTGTATTCAGTTGTTCAGGTCCCCAGCAAAAAGTGGAAGAAACTCCTGCAGTTGCGACTGAAGAACCTTCCGGTTTCAACTACATGCCCCCATTGCCTGAAAATGGTTCCTTGTACGGCATCGTTGAAATGGGAGGAACTGGTTTCAATTCGTTTATTGTCAACCTGGATACCGTAGGAAACTGGAAGTTAGAAAAGGCCAATTTTGGCGAGAGCAATGTTTACGAAGGAGAAGCAACATTGGAGGCAACCAAAGCAGGCCTGGAGACATACATTGCAGGTATGCTGGAGAAAGGCGTCACTGGCGATAAGATCCACTTTATTCAGAGTAGCACCGCCAGTGCGAATGAGAAAGTGCAACAGATCAACGTTGCCCTGAAGGAATTGGGATATGCGATCAATAGTGTTGATGTAGAAAAGGAAGGGATTTTTGCCTTTAAGGCCATCATTCCCGCTCCTTACATTGAGAATTCGTTTGTGGTGGACATAGGTTCCGGGAATACCAAGATTTCATGGATGGAAGCGGATGAGGTCAGGAGCATCAGCGTCGAGGGATCGAAGTATTATCAAAACGGTTTAACGGATGAGGGTGTATATGCGAAAATCAAGTCGAGGATCATGGAGATCCCTGTTGAAAAGACCAAATATTGTTTCATGATTGGCGGTGTGCCTTATAATCTGGCGAAGTTGAATGAAGACTATACGGACAGGTATGCGCCCTTGAAGAATCCTGCCGATTATCAGGGTATCGATGACCCTAAAGTGTTAGCGGGCCTGAATATATACAAAGCCCTCTATGATAACCTCGAAGGTTGCAATGCTTACATCTTTGATTGGGATGGCAATTTCTCGATAGGTTTTCTCCTCAGTGTTCAATAACATTAGAGGAGGGATACTTACTGTTCTGGTTCTATCCCTTCCTCAATCCATTTTTCTGCCATTTCTTCCCAATTGGCATGCTGGGATGAATCAATGTATCTTTTGGATTCATCTTGTTTCCATTCTTTTGTCAATCGACGGGATTGCATCTTAACAAGTGCACTGTCGATGATCGTAGCGGATCGAGCAATTCTGGAAGCGGTCCACTCAGGATGTGCACTTAGAATCGCCTGGCTTTCCGGAGGCAGGGGTTTCATGTTTCTCATGTCTCCCATTAATCCGAATTTTGGAGGTAGTAAATCAAGTGTTGCTTTGAATTCGTCTTTGTAAGCTTGCATTTCCTCCGGGTCGATGAATCCCTCAAAGGTTAATTTGACTCCATAGTTTTTACGTTCGATCTTATACATGATCTGAATGGATTTCGCTTGGCGGTTGAAAGATAGTAATAACGTTCCTTAGAAAATAACGATTGCTAACTGTTGCATCTTCCCTTAATGATCCATCATCTGTTTCAAGTAAAGGCTTCTGCTCATTGGAAAACAAGATCACTCGATTTATGTTCAGGATTTTACTCGGTTTTTCTAAGCGCCTTTCGGTGATCGATGCGATCTAACCTAAAGGGCATGATCTCCCTGAAGTCAGCGTCCAGTTGGAAAGCATAAACGGGCTTGAAGTATTGCGGATACCTGTAAATGTCATTGATGGAAACGGCCAGTCGCTTGCGTTCTATGATGGCAATAGGAGAAGATTCAACATTACTGAGGTTATAGAATGCGCCCCTGCTGGCAAAGGGAATGGCTTGAACGATCTCTACCCGTACCACGGGCTCTTTTGGGAAGTACGGATGAATATACAGGGAATAAGGTTTGAACAGATTAGGAGGATCTGTGTAATGAAAATCTCCATTTTGTCCGAGATAAATGGCTGAAGGGTGTTTGGAATTGCGCTTGTATAAAAGTTTCCCTTTTAGCCTGATGGGTATCCGGTATTCCATCAATTTGCCGATGGTGGGCATTTCTGTCATATGCTAATTATTTTGGTTTTTAGCTAAATTAAATGGTAAAAAAGAAGCACCACTACCTGGTAGGGGCGGTCCTTGGTAAAAGAGGATTTTTCCGCAAATGAGGAAGGAAAATTCCGGTGAGTACTCATGTGGACATTTCGGACTGATCTATTTTTGATGGTCTAAATCCTCACCATCAGGGAATGAAACTAAAAGATAAAGTTGGGATAATCACCGGTGCGACCAGTGGTATGGGTCGGGCAATGGCTTCACTGCTGCATGCGGAGGGCGCGTCGTTGGTTTTGAGCGGCAGGAACGAAACGCGTGCTAACGAAGTGAAATTACCCCTGGAGCAAATATGGCCAGGTAGTGTGGAAGTGGTGATTGGTGATATCAGTTTGGCTGCAACAAATGAGGCCCTGGTAAATAGGGCTGTTGATCGCTTTGGTAAACTGGACTTTGTCATCACCAATGCCGGGGTACTTGGTTTGGGTAAAGTAACGGAAGTCAGCATTGAGGATTGGTACGCCACATTTGACACCAACCTCCATTCAGTATTTCATCTGGCGAAATACAGCCTGCCTCACCTTGAAGCCGCTGGAGGTAATTTCATTGGAAATGCGTCCATTGCTGCTTTTAAAAATTTTCCCAATCACCCGGCTTATTGTGCATCTAAGGCTGCTATGGTCGCTTTGGTCAAACAAATTGCACTTGATTATGGGCCGAAGGTCAGAGCCAACTGCCTGTGTCCGGGACCGGTGGACACTCCTTTGATCTGGGATTCTGCCAAAGCTTTTGATAACCCTGAACAAGCGGTGCAACAAGCGGCAGAAAAAACGTTGTTGAATCGACTGGGTACGCCTGAAGACATTGCTAAACTGGCCTTGTTTTTGGTGTCTGAAGATGCCAGTTGGATCACAGGGACTACCATTAATATAGATGGCGGTATTATGTCCGCCTGATTGAGGCCTGGTCAATAATCAGCCTGTAAGATACGGTTGCCTCAAAATGCAATGGAGCATTGAGAGACAACCATAAAGTTATTCAGTTACGCCGAAATTGATAAAAGTTGATGTGTCCGATGTAGTAACTTCTATTACTGGATGTCTATTCACTCTTATTGGTGGCAGTCTAAAAGTTGTAGATATAGTCGTCAAGTTTTCGGTTGCTAAGCGCTGTGTCGTAGGATTCTTTTGCCGAAAAACGATCCTATGAACAAACTCATCTTCTTCATAATGATATGCTCCTGGCAAATGGCCGAGGCACAACGACCAGGTGCTTATGCTTTTGTCAGAACACCACAGTCAGTCAATTACCAACTTCGTTCATCTGAGTTGAGTTACGGTCAGGGAGTTTCGATGGGGCTGGGTATCACTCATCAAAACAAATTTCTGGAACTAGGCTCCTTCATATCTGAGGGAGATGATCATGGTTACTATTCCTTCTTCGGAAGTGTGTTGCAAGTTGCCGAATTGGGAAGTACCGTAAAATTGAATACCAATTGGTTTGGAGAGGTTACTTATTTACCAGTACGACGGGAACGTGATCAAGCTGAATGGATTTATTCGGGTGGCCTGTGCTTGTTTCCCAATGTTCAATTAAAGCAGGTGAATATCGGAATGCCCTTATGCTTTGGCCTGGCCGGTCAGAAGAGCACCCTTTCTTTTAATAGTCGATTTATGGTTAATCTTTCCTACCGCTTATAGTTCGGAAGTGGGTTGGTTGTTCACATGGAGTTCTTCCTGGTCTTTTTCCGGGGTACTGGCTACTTCAGGTAAACCCTTATCCATGATCTTAATAATTAAAAATATTGAAGTAATGGCACCGAATAAAACCACTATGGTGATTGTAAGATTGGGAGAGAGGTCAAGCAAGGACTCTACATCTGGGAAAAAGTAAAAAATCAGGTAAGCCAGTAGGTTATTGATGAAGTGTAGGACAATACACGGGATAATAGAACGGGTTCTGTAATAGATCCATCCGATGTAGAGGCCAAGAACACCAGCTCCTATGAATTGCCAGGGGTTTAAGTGAACTGCACCAAAAATGATTGCCGACCAAATGATGGCTTTTTGGGGGTCATAATTTTTCAGAAACCCTTCCAGGACAATGCCTCTAAATATGAATTCCTCCAGAATCGGAGCGGCGACAACAATACTAAGGAAGGTGAATGAATCCCTTTTCAATAGATCCTCAAATAGTTCTTGAAAGAATTCCGGCATCGGAATCAGGGAAATGAGTGGCTCAATGACAATGATATGGAGGGGAACAAGTAATAATATCAGCAGCCAGGTCCACCATTTCATTCTTGTAAAATTCCCGGAAATGGGTACCGCGCGATCGGCATTTTTGAGACCAAGTATGGCCAGAAAGCTCATGGAAATGGTATAATAGGCAAAATCGACTAAACTCGAACCACTACTCGGGTCGATCCCTAACGGAAGTAGAACAATCGCCGTAGCAATGGTTGCCAGAAGGAACCAAAGGATCAAGCCAAATCCCTGTTTGATAGAAGGATAATGTTGTTCAGCCATTTTGAAATACCTGTTACTTCGACCACCAAATATAGGTCCGTTTGTTACTTCTTTTGGGAGTTTCAGTAGGTGATTATCTGGCCGAATCATAGATTTGCCGCGCGAAACATCCCGATCATATGCCCTTCTTTCCAACACAATATTCCACTTTGTCCGCCATAGCCCTTAACGCCTACCTTGAATCCACTTTTGGGTTTCAGGGAATCAAGACGACCTTTTTGGTAAGGAATGTCAGTGATACTTATCTGGTTGTTGACGGTGAACCGAAATACATCCTGAAAATCTACAGGAACTGCCATCGGTCCAAAGATCAGATTCAAAGTGAGGTTGATCTGTTGAACTATTTAAAGGAGAATGGAGCCAGGGTTTCGTACCCGATCGCGGATAAACAGGGAGCATTCCTTCAAAAATTCGAAACTGGCGAAGGAGAGCGATACGGTGTATTGTTTTCATATGCACCGGGAAACGTATCCAAAGACCTGACCGTAAATCAACTTCAGGTGTTAGGACGTGAGATGGCGTTCAACCATGATTTATTGTCGAAACAGGAGCTGGCATTCGACCGACCTGAGTACACCATAACGACAACCATTCACCAACCGCTGGAAATACTTGAAGCGATGTTTGAACGATTTGAGTATGCTGAGGGGCTTGAGCGGTTGCAGGGAATAGCAAAACAGACAATCGCCGCATGGGAAGCCATAGATACGGGTCAGTTTAGTATCGGCTATTGTCATTATGACTATATGCCCAAGAACTTTCATTACACGGAGAAAGATGAGATCACTTTTTTTGATTGGGACTTTTTCGGGAAGGGTTTTCTGGTGAACGACATAATGAGCTTTCAGGTGCATTTCTTTTTTCACGTGATGCACGGCATGATTTCAAAAGAGCAGGCGATTGCAGATTTTCAAACCTTCGTTGCCGCCTACCGTGAACATCGCACTATTTCTGACCAGGAATTATCTGCGATTCCTGTCTTGGGTAGTATGTTCTGGACCTTTTATCTGGCGGTTCAGTATCAGGGCTTTGATGACTTTTCCAACCCTTATTTCAATCGAAATTTCATCAAGGGGTGGCTGGACCGAATGACCCAATGGGAGACGTTCTGCGGAGATCATTAAGCCACGATCGGAGACCTTTCAAAAGTAAGACTGCTATCGAATAAGTACCGGTAAGTTCGGGAGGTCTGTGTTTGTTCAAATCCCATTTTTCGATACATGTTCACCACTTTGGGGTTAAAATCACCTGCCCAGCCGATCCGCAGTGTTTTATACTTCCTGCTTTTGGAGATTTCCTCATACATGCTGGAGAATAGTAGACCTTCAAGGCCTTTGCACTGATATTCAGGGACAAAACCAAGGACGAATCCATAGGCTACTTTGCATTGGTTAAAAATAAGTCGGGTTTTGATCAACAACTTTCGGAACCATTCGGATTGGGAACTATTGAGTGGGGCCATCAGGCTGTTGATCTCCGGGATCATAATGGCAAAGCCGATGGGCCGATTCTGGTGGTACAGGAACCAAATCAATTGCGGATCTATGATCGGCTTCATTTTGTTGAACAGGAATAGCGCTCTTTCCTGACTCATTCCCTTAAAGTTATCATGTGTAACCCATCCCTGATTGTAGACTTCCATGAAATCATGTGCAAAACGATCTAATTGTGCCAGATCGATCATTTGGCAATCATAATCACTGCGTGCTTTCCACTTCTTCGCAAACTCGAGGTATCGTTTCGGAAAGCCTTTGGTCAGGTCAAAAGAATAGTAGTATTGGTCAAAGTACTTCTTAAAGCCATAAGCTTCAAAGAATTTCTGATAATAAGGTGGATTGTAATTGTGTTTATAGATGGGTTGAGTAAATCCATTGACGACCAATCCCCACCAGGCATTATTCTCACCAAAATTGATGGGACCGTCCATGGCCTGGATGCCAAACTCAGCTAACCAATCCTTACAGACATTGAACAGGGCAAAGGCAACTTCCTGATCGTTAATACTTTCGAAAAAGCCCATGCCACCGGTAGGCTGCGGGTAGGAGAGCGCTCGCTTCAAATTCACAAATGCCGCAACTCTGCCCACACATTGATCATTCCGAATGGCGATCCATCTTCGGATGACGCCATGTTGATGAAAATCATTTCTAGCAGGGTCGAATGTGGCTTCTACGTCGTTGTAGAATGGACTGATCCAATGATCATCGGATCGGTAGATTTCGCGTTGAATTTGATGGAATTTTTCAACGTCTTCGCTTTTCGTTACTTCGATTATTTTAAAAGTCATCATAGTCCATTTTAAAATTCGGGGAATGATACATTGAGGCCCTGTTGCCCTCGGAGTTTCAGCAATTGAAAGTGAGAGGCGATGGCGTCCGACATGCTGGCATTAGATTTATAAGGCATGCCAAATTCCTTGCACGTGGTAATGAGAATGGAGGTAAGTTCCGGATAGTGAACGTGGCAAACGGTAGGAAAAAGATGGTGTACGACATGGTGATTAAATCCACCGTATAGCTGGGTGATGAGTCGACTCTCCGTAGCAAAATCTACTGTGGTCAGCAATTGATGTCTTTCATAGGAGTAGGGCATCTTACCGTTAGCGTCAGGCTCGGGGAATTCTGCCTCCAAACCAACATGAGTTGATGCCAGAACGCTCGCTACCGTGTAACTGGCCGCAAGGTGCATGACCATAAATCCAACTATGACCTGGCTCAGGCTGAAGTTGAGGAAATAGTACGGTGCATAAACCATCATGGTCAGATACAATGCTTTAGAAAGCAGGGTATAGATATTCAGGTTGAAGCCACGGCCGTGTTTTGCGTGCTTACTCATGTGCCAGCCATCGCTAATATCTCTTATGATCAGCCAGTTCATGGTGTAAATCCCATAAAGGAGTAGCATATAGAAATGCTGATAGCGATGTATTTTTCTCCATGATGAGGAAGGGAATATCCTCACTAACCACGATTGTTTAATGTCCACATCATAGTCAGCAATATTGGTGTAAGCGTGGTGTGAAATATGTCTCGTTTGCCAGATGTGACCACTTGCTCCCAACAAATCAAAAACCAGTAGGAGCACCTTATTCACTTTCTTACTGGAAGCAAAGGCATTGTGCGCCGCGTCATGGGCTACATTGAGGGCGAGGAAAATCTTGAGGACACCCAGTATAGCAAAGCCTATGACGAATCCTGCATAGGAGTTTTGCTGAAACAACGTAGTGTAACTCAGGGAATAAGCCAATAAGAGTAAAGAAGCTTTGCTCCATCCCCAGGTGTTGGCGTGCTTTTTCAGCTGATGCATAGCGAAGTAAGAAGAGACCCTGGTATTGAGTGCACGGACAAAATCCCGATCCTCGTTTTTTGTGAATGTTAATTCCATCTCAGTTTGCTTTTCATGACAAACCTCAATGGATCAGGCCAATACTTTGAACTGAATTATGTGATCATAAAACGGATGAAAATCGAAATTTCCTGAAATATGCCACAGGGAATGAAGAGATAAATGAAATTCCGTACAATAAGCGATTCACAGTTCAATCGCATTTACTTATGAATCTTTCGAAACGACAATAATCATATCTTTGAACGCAAGCCGTTCATTCACTGTTTTGGATGGATAAACCCATAAATTATTTTGAATATGAGCTCCGGTCCCGCACTCCTGATCATTGATTTTCAAAAAGGTTTTGACATAGAAGAACACTGGGGAGGTAATCGGAATAACCGGGATGCCGAATCTAAGATCGTATCGATCCTGGAAAAATGGAGAGCGTTATCCTATCCGGTTTTTCATATCGTACACAGTTCAAAGGATCCGAATTCCAAACTGCATGCCTCGCACCCCGGATATGAAATGAAAGATGAAATCACACCGCAGGAAGGGGAACCTTTGGTTGTAAAACAAGTCAACAGTGCATTCATCGAAACGGACCTGAAAGAACAACTGGATAGCCGTGGCATCACTGAACTGGTGATCGTGGGGCTGACTACCAATCATTGCGTTTCGACTACCACACGCATGGCAGGAAATTTTGGCTATGATGTTCAATTGATATCCGATGCCACTGCGACGTTTGACCGAATAGGAATAAACGGGGAGAAGTTTGATGCGGAAATGATTCACCAAACCGCATTGGCCAGTCTAAACGAAGAGTTCGCAGAGGTGATCGACACACAGGCACTTTTAGAAAAGTTTAAGTAGCCTTAGCTGGCGGAGGTATCTATGAGCCGGATCAATCGATCTTTCGCTGCATGTTTAGCATTGTTAATAATCCCAACTGCGATGGCACAAGACTTTCCCAGAAACCCCATTGATAAGGAAAATTTCCAACTTGTTTTCAATGATGATTTTGATGGAAACACGTTGAATACAGAACATTGGGTGCCGTACTATTTGCCGCACTGGAGTTCCAAGGATCGTTCTGCTACCAATTACTTGATCGATTCCGGTTTATTGATATTGAAAATAGATCGTGATCAAGAGCCATGGAGTCCCGAGTTTAATGGAGAGGTAAAGGTTTCGTCGCTCCAGACCGGGCTTTTTGCTGGTCATTTAGGCTCAGCCATTGGACAGCATCGCCCTTCAATAGAGGCTATAGTACGAGAAGAACAGACGACACAACGATTACATACACAGCGTTATGGCTACTTTGAGATCAGAGCAAGAGCAGTTCGATCCGACAAAAACGTATGCGCCTTCTGGATGATTGGATTTGAAGAAGTTCCGGAAGAATCGGCAGAGATATGTATCATGGAGATCAAGGGCCATCAGATGACAGAAAAAACTGCTGTGAACGGCTATGGTGTCAGAGCGTTTAAAGACCCGTCGATCAGAGACGAATTTTTTGAAGAAACCTTTGATTTCAATGCAGCTGATTTTCATATTTATGCTGCAGAGTGGCGGCCTGATGGTATTGATTTTTTTATTGACAATCAAAAAGTCCGGAGCATTAGCCAATCCCCTTCCTACCCCATGCAATTCATGCTAAACATCTATGAAGTTCCGACGGAATTAACGCATGAACCAAAGGAAACACCATATCCAAAAATGTTTGAGATTGACTATGTGCGGGCCTATCAGGCTCCGGGGATCGATTAAACGACTTAGGGGTTAGCTTTCTGACATGGATTCATTTTCTAAATCACCTTCTTCTACCACACTAAACTTTTCGTGATCCACTCGTTCTTTGAGTAGCACCAACAAAGCCTTGATCTTTTCACGTTCGCCGGATAAGGTTTCTTCCTCTTCTTCCATGATGATTTTAATGGAATAATCCGCTTTCACCTTACCTGTGGCTTTATTCAAATGACTGTTTTTCAAGACATCTACCTTCCGAATACTATTGTAATAGTAGTCCTTGCGTTTCCTGAAAGGAGGGACGAACACAAATTCATGATTCAGGAAATAGATTTCATTCTGTAGGAAAAATGAGATCCAAAGAATAACACTGAAGAAAAAGCCGATCCAGCAAAGCAGATCAATCAGCCACCCAAAATCAGCTTCGAAGAAAGCGAGGCTCAATGCCATGATGATCCCGGGAATGACAAAGTGTGCTATGAATGTTGATGAGTCCCATTTGAACGCAATCAATTCATTCCTTATGTCCTCTGCTTTGGATCGCAACCTGAACTTAGCCAGCCACCACAAAACCAATGAAACAAAAGCGTAATCGATTAAAATATAAAAAGCATGGTCCAGTAAATAACCTTGTACAAATGAGCGCATATCGTGGCTTTAGAGGTCAATAATTCCTGAATATAACCAGAGATCACAATCTTTTCTTTTGAGGACCTTTGGTAGTATTCATAATTTTATTTACTTTGAAATACAAAGTACTTTTAAATTATATGTTATGATTTTACTTAACAGCCGACAAATCAGAATAGTCTTGGGTACTGTTGCCTTGCTTTTGGTACCATTCATCGCTATGCAATTTACCAGTGAAGTTTATTGGGCTTTGCTGGATTTTGTAGTGGCTGCGATGTTGCTTTTGATTGCTGGGTTTAGTGGGGAATGGATCATAAGAAAAGTGAGTAAGAAATACCTTCGTAACCTGATATTGGCTTTAGGCATAGTCTTATTCCTGTTGATCTGGGCGGAACTGGCCGTCGGAATCTTCGGAAGTCCATTCGCCGGTGACTGAGGGTGCTCGGTGCTTCTATGAATTGTATTCAGGGTAAAACAGGTTCAAACTGTCTTTATGGGAATTAATACTTGAAAATGCATACCCAAAGACCTGAAATCAGACCTCATCACCAAAGAGCCATTCAAAATCTGGTATCAACGTATGAAAAGGATGATCGTTTTCTGGCCATTATCATTGGTGGGTCGGTGGCGAAGGGTTGTGCACGGGCCGATTCAGACATTGATTTTATGATTGTCGCCACTGATGAGGCTTACCAGTATGGCAAACAACAAAGGGATCTTTTTATCAACCGGAGAGATTTATGTGATTACCCGGGTGGATTTGTTGATGGAAAGATCATTGATCTCGAATACCTTCAGACGGTTGCTCAATCAGGTAATGAGCCTTCGAGGGCTGCTTTTGATGGAGCCTTTCTGGTACACAATCGCATTCACGAACTGGATCGATTGTTACGCCAGATTGCCGTTTTTCCAGAGGCAGGAAGAGAAGAAAGGATGCGCTCGTTCTATTCAATGGCGTTTATCCAAAACTGGTTAATGGGGGAGGCTGATCGTCACGATAATTGGTATACCAAAACTCGTGCAGCTTCCCAGTTATCGTTATTTGCCGGGCGTTTGATCCTGGCCGAAAATCGAATCTTGTTCCCATATCACAAGTGGTTCCTGCACTACCTGGAGCGGTGCGAGGAAAAACCTGAAGGCTTTCTTGAGCAAATGCAATCCTTATTGAAAGCACCCACCCTTGCAAATGCCAACACCCTTTTTAATAGTCTCCGAGCATTTAAGGATTGGGGAGTTTCAGACCATCAGGCATATATGTGGTTTCTGGAAGAAGTGGAATTGAGCTGGATGGATGGCAGAACGCCCATGGAGGATTGGTAATGGCAGGTTTTAGACAATCTCGGTAAGTCTTGCACACTCGTTTAGGAGGGCCAGTTCCTTTTGTAAAAAGGCTTCTGTATTGACGGGTTTCAATAAATCAGGTTCCAGGAATTTATGCCTTGGCCTAAAGGCCATTCGGATAGTATTCCCGATGAAGGCAAAACGGATATGTCCCGAAATGACTTTCCTTGATCGCAAATCTTCATTCACTTTCAATATTCGTTTCAGGACATCTTCGGTAAATAGCTGAGTCGCAAATTCATCATGTTCGGCATACAATCGATACTTATTGAGAAG
Source organism: Cyclobacteriaceae bacterium (assembly GCA_965229785.1). Taxonomy (GTDB): domain Bacteria; phylum Bacteroidota; class Bacteroidia; order Cytophagales; family Cyclobacteriaceae; genus JAWPMT01. Next base: position 3,250,382 of record CBDDJS010000001.1, on the reverse strand, counting down.
CTGATTTTCGGGCTCTCCCAGGTTTACAACAGAAGCATTTTTAATTTTCTTCTTTTTCGGAAGTAGCCAACAAGAGGAAGCAAATTGAGCAGTAAGTTTTATTTCCGCATAAATACCATTGAAGACCGTTTGTGGTTTAGAGTCTGATGATCCGGAGCGCCATTCTAGCTTAGTTTCTGCAAAACTGATGGTTCTGCCATTCAGTTTTCCGGTCACAAAATCTTCGGAGGTGCTTGTGCTGAAGGTAGAGAACAGCCGGCTGTCAATCAGGTGTTGTACTGGAAACCCTCCCCGCGACAGGTATGAGAAACCCGGCCCTAGTTTCGGAATGATCTTTGAAATGACACGATGTTGAAGGTAGTCCTTGAACTGGCCTTTGTCAAAATCATACTTAATACCATAAACGACCAACATGACCATGAACAGACCCCAGGCCCACCCCAAGATCCCACCACCATTTTCAGTATCATAGATGGCATACACGATAGCCACTAGCGTAAAGAGGCCTATCAGGTTAAAAATAATTCTGAAGGGGCGTACTCGCTTGTAGTGATGTAGTCGTTTTTGCTCTGCTTCATCGAGTTCAGCCTTTAATTCTGTCAGTAATTCATTGGCATTCAGCATGATGAAAGGGTTGATCTTACTGATCAAGATACACAATTTATCGATGGCGAAACGGCTTTCCTTATCACTGAAAAAGCCTTGTAAAGCATTTGTGAATTTTTTATCTGAACTAAATACCCCCTTCCAACCATCGCTTTGTCCTGCCTTCATTCATGGAGGACTTACTAAATTGAAACCATGAAAAAACTTACTTTCATTTTTTGCGCGTTTTTGTTGGTTACCCAGGTATCATGGTCCCAGTCCAATGCTGAACATGGAGCTGCTGCCATTGGATTGGTCGTCAGTGACGTAGAAGCTTCACAAGCATTTTACAAAGATGTTCTGGGATTTGTCGAGCTTTTTGAATTCAGTTTAGATGAGGCCTGGAGCGATGAAGCCGGTGCTGCTGGTGGCAAACCATTCTCTGTTAAGGTCTTAAAACAGAAAAACTTACCTACAGCGACTACTTTGAAACTTGCTTACTTTGAAAAGACCAGCAAGCAGTCAGAAATGTCGGGTATTGATGTGCAATCTGGGGTGAACTATCTGACTTTCCGATATACCCTTGAGGAATTTAACCAGATCGTACAGAAAGTCCAGGATGCTGGAATTAAGATGACTGGTTGGGTGAAAAGAGACAACTATCAATTGTTTTTCATTAAAGATCCTGATGGTGTCTTTGTGGAAATCATTGGCCCACCAGCAGGTTAATGACAGGAGATCCTTGTTGTTAACACACTGTTAATTGGGTGCTATTGGCATAGGAAGTTGACTTTTAAAAGATAACTTCCTTCCATGATGCGCCACTTACTTGTCTGTTGTTTATTCCTGCTTTCCGGTTTGACTGTCACAGCTCAGTGGTTAGAGGATCCATTACCTTCCACCACGGTCAGCTTTCTGACTGAAGATAGCGTTTGGGTATTCGGAGACTATTACCTGCCCTCCGATGCCGGCGAATTCACGCCTGTATTATTGCTATTACATCAATCTGCGTCCAATAGCAATGAATACCTGCCAATGATCCCTTCATTTTTGGAATGGGGCTTTGTTTGTTTAGCCGTAGATGCACGCGGAGGAGGGAAGAATTATGGTCGGCACAACCGAACAAATGCCAATTTGCCACACCATGGAGGTGGACCTCAAGCTTATTATGACTTTAAGGCTGCGCTCAATTGGCTGAACAAAGTGAGCAGTGGAAAGATCACGATCATAGGTAGCAGTTATAGTGCAGGTCGTATGTTCGCTGTGCTAATGGAAAATCCTAAAAACGTTGTGGCCGCAGCAGCGTTTTCTCCGGGAAGGGGTTTCGCCAGACCGATGCATGGAGCATCGCAAAGTTGGTCTGAGCAAGTGGACCTTCCTGTATTCGTCACCTGGTCACCTGAAGAAATGAATGATGAGACAATGCAACGATTTGAAACGATAAAATCTGCAACAAAGACCTTGTTCATGCAGGAAAATGGTGTGCATGCGGCTTCTACTTTACGGCCAGACCGAAATCCTCTGGGTTATCGACAAAATATGGAAGGGCTCAAGCAGTTTTTGATGCAATACAGTCGTTAGTACTTCTCTTTTATTCTATCTTTTCATCATGGCAGAAATTCAAAACCTTGTATTGTTCATGGGCTTGTCCTGGATCTTGATCATCACTCCCGGACCCGATTTGATTTATGTACTCACCAAAGGCATCGCCTCAGGAAGAAAAGCCGGATTGATATCCGCTCTGGGAGTGACCCTGGGTATATTGGTGCACACGATCTTTGCCGCACTTGGACTTTCACTCATATTGCAAACTTCCGCATTGGCGTTTACGATGGTCAAAATGGTTGGTGCTGGTTACCTGGTATATCTCGGTGTGAAAATGTTGCGCAGTAAAGAACAACCGTTTGACTTACCGGGAGAAGGTACTATGCCTGCACGTAAGATATTTTTTCAGGGACTGATTTCTAATACACTGAACCCAAAAGTAGCTTTGTTCTTCATGGCCTTTCTGCCTCAATTCATTCGCACCAATGGTGCAGAAGTATCACCCCTTCCTTTTATCATCCTTGGAAGTATTTTCGCGTGCTTTACTTTGGTATTTCTGGCCACTTTAGGTTATTTCTCTGGCTCGGTGGGGTACTACCTGAAAACAAAGGCTTCCATCGCCAGGTGGATCAAGAACGTATCCGGTATAGTTATGATCCTTTTAGGCATTCGTTTGGCATTTACCCGAAAATGAAACAGGCGATGGAAAGCCGGGATGCTCAGTAGTTAGACCAATCAGTAGGAGGTCTCCGTGATATGCTGATTGGCATATTCATAGCCTCGGTAGAGGAGCACAATTTCCAGGATAATGGTAGGGACCATCATGATCGCACTAAAGAAAAAGAGTACAACAGTGATTAAAAAGAAACTAATGATGATCTCAAGAACCCCAACCGCCATAGCCAGTCGGCCCATGCCGTCCTGAAGTTTGACCAGACCCAGTCCGAAGACCATTCCTACTGCGCCTAATGAAACCGTCTCTACCACCATCATTGGAAGCATGAGTTCTTCGTCAATTTCAATGAATGAAATGAAGATATCCAATAAGCTAATGATGAGGGAAATGACAATTATCAAATAGACAGCTATTTTGAGCAAATCATTGTTAAACAATATGGCAAGGTGCCTGAATCCCCACATGAAGATGGCCAGAGAGCCGAAGGTTAAGACCTTGATGAAAATGTAAAAGCTGTTGTTGGAGAAACTGTAATGCGTATAATCATAAAACGATCCGATGACTACATCGTATCGCATGGCATCCATTCCTATCTCAATGAATCCCACCAGGAAGTACGCAATTCCCGCAATCCAGGCCATTTGTAACCAATGGGCTGACTTGGCTAATTGAGCATTATTCTGCATCCTGTCAGTGGCTTCTTTGAAAACAGACAGATCTTCCCCCAGGGCTGCAAGAATGATTTTGACCGTTGAAGTACGGGGAGTCACTTCTCCCGCTTCTATTCGCTGTATGGTACGAATACTTACATTGCAAGCGTCCACCAATTCCTCCTGAGTAAGATCTTTTTCCTTTCTCAGCTCTATTAATTTTTGACCTAATTCGGGTTGTTTCATAACACGATTTGATTTTGGAACAATTGTACGGCCTCCCTGAATTTGCAACTAAAGCAAAGGTAGTTTTATACCCGTCATTTACCCGCCATATATCGATTAGTGTGTTTAAAGCAAGTTTTTGGGCACTGGAAGAAATCTTGAACTAAATTTATAGTTTTTATTCCGAGTGTAATACCAGATGATTTTTGTACCTCATTTACTGGAGAAACCTTATAGCCCTTACATCGAGTCCATTTTCCATTTTAAACATTTCATGCCCGATCATTCCATCGAGCGAGTGGTTCCTACGGGGCACTTGTTCATCATATTTGAATTGGATGGTTTTGAGCGAAATACATTTGATAATGATACCCTGGAACCCAATAAGAGTTATCACAAGGTTTGGATCTCTGGTGTTCACCGCAATTACATCTCTATCTCCGCACATGAAAATTCGGAGATGTTTGTTATCCAGTTTAAACCCTATGGCGCTTATCCATTTTTCCATTTCCCAATCGAGCAACTGAACGATCAGGTGGTACATACCGAGGAACTGTTCGGAAATGAGCTAATTGAATTGCGAGAAGTTTTGCTCAAGGCCAGTGATTCCCAGGAGAAATTCAAAGTGGCAGAAGGCTGGCTAGATGCACGGTTCCGTCCGGATAAAGTACCTCCGCCAGAGCTGGTGAAGCACCATGAGGAATTACAAGCACAGCCGACGTTGAACGGACAGGCGGTCACCCATTACCCACATTCACAAAAGCATCTCATCGATCAGTTCAAAAAGTACGTCGGTTTAACACCGAAATACGCACATCGAACCATGCGATTCAATGAAATCCTGAAACGAATGCAACAGAAAGAAAAGATTGCCTGGGCGCAAATCGCTTATGAATGTGGATTCACGGACCAGTCGTATTTCATCAAGGAGTTTAAACATTTCTCAGGTTTCAATCCACAAGAATTCATTGTACAGGAGTTGAACAAGGATGATCCTGAAAATTTTTTCCCACTAGATCGCGAAGGTTAATTTTTTACTATAATCAGAAATCAGGCCTCCGTAATGTTGCTGAAAAACATTTTTTATGGATTTAGCAACAGCATTTGCAAACATTAACTGGGGATCTGTTTTAGTGGCCGCGATCTCTACTTTTTTAGTCGGAGGTATTTGGTATGGACCCATATTCGGCCAGGCCTGGATGAAAGAATTTGGCTACACGGAAGAGGACTTGAAGCAACGAAGTATTCCGAAGACCTTTGGCCTTTCCTTGTTGCTGGCCTTTTTTGCCGCACTTGTACTGGAGATGTTCATTGGTGCGGAAGCAGATCTCATGTTTGGTATGATGGCAGGATTCCTGGCAGGTATAGGTTGGGTGGCGAGTTTTTTAGGCATATTGTACCTTTTTGAAATGAGATCACTTAAGGCGTTCGTCATCAACGGAGGCTACTGCGTCCTTTCGCTTACCTTGATGGGACTGATTTTAGGTGCCTGGTAGCGTGCTTTTCAAATGGATAGTTGAAAACGGAAATTCAAAGTAGAATTACAAAGACATGGAACAAGGACTTTTAGAGAAAACCGGAAAATCACTTGAGCATTGGATCAAAGTGGTCGAGCAGTCCGGGCTGGACAAGCACAAAGCGATCATGGACTTTCTGAAGAAAGAACATGGGTTTACGCATGGCTTTGCCAATTTTGTAGCACTGAAGGCACGAAAAGCCGACGCAGGTTCACAGGAGGATACCGACTTGTTGACCAATCAGTATAAAGGCAAGGAAGTACTCAAGCCTATTTATGAACAGTTGGTGGTTGAGATCGGCAAATTTGGAAATGACATCACCCAAACGCCTAAAAAGGACAGTGTGAGCATGATTCGTAAAAAGCAATTCGCGCTGATCAAGCCCGCCACCAAAACCCGAATGGACCTGGGGTTGAAATTGAAAGATGTTCCGGTGGGTGAGCGACTTGAAGGTTCAGGACCTTTTGGCGCCATGTGTACGCATCGCGTCCGCCTCGAGTCTGTTGATCAGGTAGACGCAGAACTCATTGGGTGGCTGAAGCAAGCTTATGAACGTGCGGGTTAAGTACGGCCCCTGGCAGATCTTACGCTTGAGATTAGTAATGTAGTCCCAGGACTTAGTGTGATAACAAAATCATGGAATAACCTCTGATACTCTCCTTCTTGTATTTGGTCTCGAATTTCAGTAACTACGGTATCTGAAAACCCGAAGACATGAGAAGAATACTACTCCTCCTCCTTGCCATTTCCTTCACCTTGTTTGAGGCAGATGCACAGCGAAGAAAAAGAAAATCTACTCCCACACCTGCTCCCAATTTTCAAGCGGAACAATTTCATGGATTGCAATGGCGGAATTTAGGGCCTTACCGTGGAGGTCGTGCCAATGCCATTGCAGGAGTGATTGGAAATGATGAAACCTACTATGCGGGTTATACTGGTGGAGGTGTATGGAAGACCATCGATGGCGGTGCCAGCTGGGAAAACCTGTCCGATGGACAATTCACCGTAGGGTCTATTGGAGATATTGCTGTGAGTGAATCGGACCCAAATGTGGTTATTGTCGGGACTGGAGAACATGCGGTTCGTGGTGTTATGACTTCTTACGGTGATGGGGTCTACAAATCAGTAGATGCTGGTAAAAACTGGACGAAGATAGGCCTGGAGAAAACACGCCATATTTCGGATGTGATCATTCACCCCACCGATTTGAATACGCTTTATGTCGGAGCACAGGGAGCGGTTCACGGTCCCTCTTCTGATCGAGGGGTTTACAAATCCGTTGATGGTGGGCAAACCTGGAAAAAGACCCTCTATATTGATGAGAATACCGGTATTTCCAGTCTGCAAATGGACATGACCAATCCCCGGGTAATGTATGCTGCAACCTGGCAACACCGACGTTATCCCTGGAAAGTGGAAAGTGGTGGCCCGGGATCCGGCGTATATAAATCGACCGATGGCGGAGAAACCTGGACCAAGATTGTGAAAGGACTCCCCAAAATCATGGGGAAAATTGGCCTTTCGGTATCTCGTGCCAATCCCAATCGTGTATTTGCCCTGGTAGAAGCTGAGAAAGCTGAATCAGGTATGTATCGTTCCGATGATGGCGGTATGTCCTGGCGGTTGATGTCCAATAACCAGATCATTACGGCACGTTCCTGGTACTATATGGAGGTATTTGCAGATCCTGGCGATGAAAATGTAGTCTATGCGCTGAATGCGCCGTTGATGAAATCGATTGATGGCGGAAAGACTTTTGAAAGTATGCGAGTGGTTCATGGTGATTGCCATGATTTTTGGATCAATCCGACCAATAGCAAAAATTTTGCAATGGCCGAAGATGGCGGGGCGACCATTAGCTATTCTGGAGGCAAGACCTGGTCTTCGCTCAATAATCAACCTACCGCTCAGTTTTATCGCATTACAGCGGATAAGCGAGTGCCGTTCTGGGTATACAGTGGTCAGCAAGACAACTTGTCTGTGGCCATGCCCTCCAGAACGAAGAACTACGGAATCTTAAGTACGGATTGGTACAATGGTCCCGGTTGCGAAAGTGCCATGGTAACCTTCGATAACCTCGAAAATCCAAGGATTCTTTATGGTGGATGTTTCAATGGGCGGATCAGTTTGCTAGATGTGGTGACCAAAGAAGCAAAGGATATCATGCCTTATCCCGAAACGACTTTGGGATATGAAGCCAAAGACATGAAGTACCGATTCAACTGGAATGCGCCCCTGGTCAATTCTCCTCATGACGTGCGGACTATGTATTATGGAGGAAACGTACTTTTTAAAACAACCAATGGCGGCTTGAAATGGGACGTCATCAGTGGCGATCTGACCAAAGATGATGAAAGCAAACAAGGCCAGGGCGGAGGGCCTTTCACCAATGAAGGAGCTGGTGGTGAAAACTACAATACCATCTATTATATCGCCGAATCACCTCACCAAGAGGGAGTTATCTACACGGGTACAGATGGGGGTATGATCCAATTAACCAGAGACGGAGGCAAGACCTGGACTGATATTACGCCGACGGGTCTTCCTGAAACGATGATCCACGCTATTGAAGTTTCACCGCATGACCCGGCAACGGTCTATTTTGCGTCTACACGTTACAAATTCAATGATTATCGCAACTACAGTTATAAGTCCACCGATTATGGAACGACCTGGACCAAAATCGGTGATGACATTCGAGCGGATGATTTTTTCAAGGTGATCAGAGAAGACCCGAAAGTTCCCGGATTGTTATATGCGGGAGCCGAAAGAGGATTTTATATTTCCTTAAATGGAGGTAAGAACTTTCACCATTTTCAGCAAAACCTGCCCGCTGTTCCTATTACTGATATCACTATTCGAGATAATGATATTGCGATCTCTACTGCCGGTAGAGGGTTTTGGGTGCTGGATGATGTCTCCGCGCTTCAACAATCAAAAGGTGAGTTCTCGGGTGCGTCGAGGTTATTTGAGCCAAAAACTCACTACCGACTTTTTGGAAATCCTCCTTTTTACCTGGTAACAGAATATGCTTATGGAAAAAATCCCGCAGAAGGGGTAACCCTGGATTATTACTTGCCCGAAATTGATGACCGGGAGTTGATCCTGGAGATTTTTGATACCAATGGTGAGTTGGTACGAACGTTGGAAGGGACGACAGAAGACATACCGATAGTCATGGCAGGTGGAAGAGGCAATGTGCCGCTTCCAAATACGGAAAAACTGCCGATGAAAAAAGGCGTTAATCGATTCACCTGGGATTTTCGATCAAATGGATTGACCAAAGTTCCTGACGCTTTCATATTTGGTGCAGACTACAGAGGTCATCGAGTGGCCCCAGGTGAATACACTGCCAAACTCACGTATGGGGAGGAAGTTTCCGAAGTGACTGTCACGATCTTAAATCCACCGGAATTGGACATCACGACTGCTGACTGGAATCGTCAACAACAACTGATGTTGGAAATTGAAGGTCGGATCAATGAGATCCATGATCGAATCAACAATACCATGGACATGAGTGAACGCCTGCGATCTATTTCGGAGCAATTGGAAGATATCCAGGGCATGGACGATTTGAAAGAGGCCGGTGAGAGCCTTTCGGAGAAAATAGAGGAATGGCGTGCCAAGGTCATTGAGTTGCGTCAAAAAGGGTTTCAAGATGCCCTAAACTGGCCTTCGGGCATGAATTCTGAATTCTTCCTGATCCGCAATAACCTGGATACCTATGAGCCAAGTATTCCCGAGGGCTATAAAACGCGATTCAACGACCTGGATGGACAATGGCAATCCCATAAGGAAATTTATCAACGGATCATGGACAATGATGTGGAGTCCTTCAATGAATTGTTTCGGAGCAAGCAACTTCCCGCCTTGCAAAAAGAGCAAAAGGAAGAGTTGAATAATTGAAGGATAAATGAGAGGCGAGGGGAACTCACATCTATCATGAGTTTAGCATTCATTAAATCACTGCACAAGGCTTCTCCGGTGGCATTTGGTTCTATAGATCTCATCAAAGATCAAATCGTTTATTCCAGTGGACATGCAGAAAAACTACTAGGATATTCAAAAGAGGAATTGATATCGCTTAGCCGTCAAAACTTCAAAGCCATTGTACATCCTGATGACCTTAAGGTATCGCAACAGGCCATTGATCGACTGATGAAAAGTAGCGACGGTGAAATTGTTGAATCAATTTTCAGAGTCAAAAAATCGGATGGGAGTTACCTTCATCTATTGATCAGAGATATTGTTTTTGAAAGAGATCATCAGCACGTACCTACAAAATTCTCAACGATAGCTCAGGACATTTCCTATACAGTAGCACTTGAAAGGCAATTAGCCGAAAAAGTGGAGGTACTGAAGGAAATCTCTCATAAAAATTCTCATGATGTGAGGGCTCCTGTTGCTAATATCCTTGCAATGGTAGATCTAATGAAACCTCATAATTTTAAAACGGCTTATACACAGAAGATATTCAGCTACCTGGAAGAAACAGTCAAGAAATTAGATAGTATCATTCATGAAATTAATGACTTGTCCACTTAACTACTTTGAGCCTCTGCCAGTCGCTTAAAGTTCTCCATCCACTTCCTGGCCGGCTTGGTGTAAGCACTGGGAAATAAGATGGCAATCAGCCGGGGCATGACCCAATTGATTCGGGTATAGTCCACCTTCCAGGAGTATCGGGTCTGCTTTTCGCCAAGTGCTTTAAATGTACAACTCATGGTATTGTCCATGTGCTTATGATGATAGAAAGCCTCAAAGGCATGAGGTAATTCATTTTTCAATATGGTTTCGGTGAGTTCCATTTTATGCTTGCCATGTTGGTAATGCATTTTTGAAATGGCTCCCTTTTGTCCGGCTTCTCCACTGACCAATTCCTTTTTGACAAAGCCTTCCTGATATTCCCCCAGGTATTGCGGGTCCGCGAATAAACGGGTAACGATAGCTATGGATTGATTGATGTCGATGTGTCCTTCAAATTTCATAATTCATCATTTGGTTCGGAGCAATGCTAGGAAGTTGGAACATAGGTGAGGTTACCAAAGGGTTTTGTACCCTAAAAAATCAGGACTTTTTTGAAATCTGTTCAAAATATTCAGTCGGAGACAGGTTCGTATGCTTTTTGAACGTACGGTAGAAGCTTACTTTATTATTGAATCCTGACCTCAATCCGAATTGGATAATTGAACTTTCCGGGTCGTGTTCTTCTTGCATCAATCGTTTGACTTCTTCCACGCGATATTTTGCAATTAATCCTTTGAAATTGGTGCCGAAGCTTTGATTGATAACTTCAGAAACCCGGTTCTTATTTAGCGCTATGGAGCCGGCAAAAGATTCAAGACTCAGGTCATCGTCCAAAAAGGCTTTTTCTCTTTCCAGTTGATCTTTAATCTTCTTCCCATCCTGGGTCAGCTGATCCAGATCGGGATTGAATTTCGCACTTTGATCGTCCATGAATTTTGATTGTGTCAGGAACGTATATGCAATGGATTGGATCAGAAAGGTCATGAGGAGCATGCTTACTTCATTGATCAACGGAAATTCTACCCAACCAGATGGCCTGGACAAAAAGTGTAAGAGTTGAGCAAGCAGTACCGTAGCGTACAGATATAGCACTTTCAAATAACCATTGGCCAATGGATTGGTCTTAATGTGTGCGCAGTAATAGCTTAGGGTTTTGATACTGAGGTACAGGTAAGCTCCCAGATAAAGGAAAAAGGAGAGGAAAAACCAGAAATTGAAGCTATTGTAAGCTGGAACATAATCGATGAAAGAGGATACCTGTTCAATTTTTTGGGCTCCCGTCATCAGATAGAAGGGCACATTCATCAACAACATCAACCAAAAGGGGACCGAATGCCATAAATGGATGCGCTTCAGTTGGAAAGGTGTTTGCGTTATGGCAACGGCCAATAGAAACAGGATAGGCGATTTGATGAAATTTAAAGGGTAGCTGATGCCCAGGATGTGGGGTATATCGGACATCAACCCTGTTTCAGCTACAAGTCTTTCTACCAGCGTGAATCCTTCAATGAACAAAAAGGTGGCAAATAGCTTAGCAGCAAGTTCTTTTTTCCTCACCCCAAGTATAATGGCGAGGAACAGTGCCTGCAATGCGCCAAAGGCAATGAGAAGGTGGAAGAGTAACGTGAGATTCATGTACTTAAGTCAATAGTAATGACTATCGGTGAATCAAGCTATGGTATTACGCGGATTTGCATAAGGAAGATTGTAATATTTAGCCCGAGCTCCAGTAACGACCATGAAAAAGGCCTGATCGTATGACCAGGCCCATTGGTAAAATCCTTACTCACCAATAGTTGCTATTCACAACTATTCAGTAGGCAGGTTATCTCTAAAATACTGATAGATCATCGTATAAAGGTGACGTCTGGTATTTACTCCTTCATAAATACCATGTGAGCGATTGGGATAAGCCATCATTTGGAACTGCTTGTTTTGACGAATCAGTTCGTTCACCAGCATTTCTGTATTCTGATAATGCACGTTATCGTCTCCTGTTCCATGCACCACCAAAAGTTTGCCCTTCAGGTTTTTGGCATGTGTGATGGGAGAACCTGCAATAAAATCTTCTCTGTTTTCCTGAGGAAGTCCCATGTATCTTTCCTGATAGATGTTGTCATACGTCAGTTGATAGGCTACTGGCGCCACAGAAACACCTGTGCTGAAAACGTCCGGATACTGGAACATAAGGTTCAAGGTAGAGGATCCGCCACCGCTCCATCCCCAAACACCAATACGATCTTCATCGATGTAAGGGAATTTTGCAATTTCAATAGCAGCCTGAGCCATGTCCCGGATGTTCACCCTTCCGATTTGTCGATAAATGGATTTTCTCCAGTCCGACCCTTTAAGACAAGGTGTGCCTCTGGGATCGATCGCTATCACTACATACCCTTGTTGTGCTAAAAGGATATTCCATAAACCTACATAGGAATCTGTGGCTTGCTGTCCCCAGGGTTCCCCGTATAAGTGGAAGATCACCGGGTATTTGGCAGAGGCATCAAAATTGAGTGGTTTGATCATTCTGCCATCTACGCGAATACCATCTTTCGTTTCCACATGGAAAAACTCGACCTCAGGTAAGGCCAGGTTGTTAAGTTCTTCCAGATATGAACGGTTGTCAATGAGTGTGCGGATGGTCTTATGATCCGGGAGAGAAATGAGTCGCACACTCCCGGGATGCATGGCACTGGTATGGGTGTGAAAGGCATATTTCCCATTAGGGGAAATGTTGTAATTGTTGATGCCGTCGAATGTAGAAGGCGTAAGCCGTTTGTCGCGTTTCTTGCCACCTAAATCAACCGAATAGAGATATCGCTGGGTAGTATTGTCCGGTGAGGCGATATAGTAAAGTGATTTTTTATTGTTTCCTGCTACAGAGGCTACATCATAAGTTCCGGGAGAAACCAGGGTTTTAGCTCCGGTATTCAGGTTGATTTTGTAAGCGTTCCGCCAGTTGTCTTCTGTTAGTCTAAGAACCGACTTGTCACCATCTACTAATTTCAAATCGTTATCGCCCCAGTGTGAGCTTGATTCATCCGGATATTGGATGTCGACCCAGCTATCTTCTTGCTCTTCATAAAGTAAAGTAGTCTTTTGAGTAGAGGGTTGATGGATCCATATTTTAAGGTGATTTTGTTTTCGATTCAATTGCTGGATAAGCAGCCGGTCCTCATCAATCCACTGCATAGCCGGCAGGTAGTTTTGAACCGTACTTCCTTCTAACTCAACCCAGTTGGTACGGCCGGTTTTTGTATCGACGAGTCCGATTTTCGCAGATGAAGGATCTTGTCCGACTTTTGGATATTGTACCGGAACAATCTGAGAGTAAACCGAATCCGTGTTGTTGATCATATTAAATACGCCAATTGATGAGGCGTCCAGCTGCCAATAGGCGATCATAGAAGCGTCGGGGCTCCATCGGAAACCATCTCTGCAACCAAACTCTTCTTCATAAACCCAATCAAAAGTACCGTTTATGATGTCATTAGTTCCGTCACTGGTGAGCTGTGTAACTTCTCCAGAGGTGAAATCCTCCTTATAGATATTAAAATCTACTACGTAGGCCACAAAGCTGTTGTCGTCAGAGAATTTGGCGAACATCAATGAGGAGGCAGGGAAGTCCGCTCCAATTTGAGAAAGTCGATTGGTTGTGAAATCATACACCCAGTAATCGCCTTTGGTATTTGAACGCCAAACCCTTTTGGAATTGGTAAAGATCAATACCTTACTCTCATCATTAGACAGAGAGAACTCTTCAATCGATAGGGGCGCACTTTGATTGGCAGGAGTCAGTTGAGAACTGGAAAGAAAAATTGACCGATTAGCGTTCGACGAACCGTACCGGATCATTTCATTTTCTCCATTCGAATTCGCTTCGATAATGATATAAGAATCACCACCTTCAATCCATTTTACCGGGGGTTGATAAGATTGTCGGAATTCGGAAGGATCATAAATGCGATCCAAGGTGAGCAGACCTGAACCTTGTGAATTTTGAGCGTTGACCGAGAGTGTTATCAAGAACACCGTGATCAGGGTGAAAAATTGTTTCATGTTAAGATTGAAAAAAGGTTGGCATATCCATTCAGTAGATGTGTGATCATTTTTGGTGGCCGCTAAAATAGCGAACTCTGTTACTGCTGACAAGGCCTTTGATGTGGGCTGGTATGCGATAGAAAAGCTTTTGCAAAGAACTTAGCATCTGTATCTTTTCTGGGTTTTAAAAGTATAGGATGATGCGAATGATGTGTAATAATTTCGACAATTATGAAAAATATATTAATTTCGTAATTGTCGAAATAATAAAGACCATGAAAAGGACGAACCTTGGTGAGCTTGAAGAGATCATATTATTGATCGTGGCAAGCCTCCATGACCATGCTTACGGAATATTGATACAGGAGGAGGTCTCGAAGCAATGTGACCGCAAAATATCCATCAGTTCTGTTCATAACGTGCTTCACCGTTTGGAAGAGAAAGGCTTTTTGAGTTCCAATTATGGAGACCCTACTCCTGAAAGAGGAGGGAAGCGGAAATTACTTTTTTCGCTCACAGCAGCGGGAAAAAAGGCCCTTGAAGACGCAAAGCAACTACGAGACAAACTATGGAATAACATTCCTTCTTTCATAATCAGTAATTCATGAGTGAAACTAAGCCACCACGATTCATTCGGTCTTTAATGGCCGCGCTTTGCCATCCTTACATGTGGGAGAGCGTAGAAGGAGATTTATATGAATTGTTCCTTAAAGATTTGAAGCAGGGCAAAGGTACCTTTCGCTCCGGTTTGAACTATACGATTCGGGCATTGGCCTTCCTCCGGTTTCGTCGCTTGTTGTCTGTTCTTTCATCAAAATCACAACTCAATACATTCGGTATGTTCAGGTTCCTTGTCAAGATAAGTACGCGTAATTTATTTAAGTATAAAATGGTGTCAGCCATGAGTCTGCTGACACTGGTTTTGGGCGCTGTTAGCTTTCAATTGATCTATTCATGGATACACAATGAAACGACGATGAACAGGTTTCAGGAAAATGTGGAGAGACTTTATATCGGTACAGCCAGACTGACACCAAACGCCGACATCATGGTTGGGCCTGTCGGGTGGTTGTTCAATCTGGACTATACGCAATATCCCGAAATTGAAAATCACATTGCGGTTCATCAATACCGACCTGGTGAAATTCAGTTTTTGGCGGAAGGAAGAAGTTTTGAGGGTACAGCGCTGATCACGGACAGTGCATTTTTTGACCTGTTTAGCTTTCCTGTTCTCTATGGTGGCCCGGCGGTACTGAGTAATCCCGGTGAAATCATGGTCACCGAACAATTTGCCAAGAAGGTATGGGGGGATATTGATCCCATTGGCAAAAGAGTTGAAATAAAGTGTGATCAAAAGGGTGTTTATCAGATCGCGGCGGTCTTAAAAAATATCCCATCCAGTAGTTCTTTATACTTTGATTATTTGATCCCGAAGCATTCCCAAAATTTTTGGCGGAGGATGCCTCAGGATTTTCTGTTGCTTTCTGAAGGTGCAAACGTAGCAGCACTCAATGAAAAAGTGACACAAATGGCATCTGAGAGCCGTTTTAAAGAAGGGAGCATTGACTTTTTCCCATTCTCAAAAATTTATCAATCAAAACCTTTCAATGTTAGCCTTTTCTCCAAATATGGTGATCCGACTAATCAAATGGTGATGAAAATGGTGGCCATATCCTTATTGTTGATTATGGTTTTCGGCTTTGTAAATATTCAAAGTACAGCCCTGCTTACCATGACCAAAAAATTAGGTGTTAAGCGTGTGATCGGAGCACGGCGAAGTGCCCTGGCTTTTGAGGTGATGGTAAACATGTTTTTGTATTTTCTCCTGGCGACCGGTATTGCCTTCTTCATCATTCAGCTGGTATTTCAACGGTACACATCGGTCATGGAGTTGCACATCGATCCTGATCCAATACTGGACTTTATCGTGGTAAGCTTTGTTGTGGGCATGGCCGTTCTGATTACAGCGGTCATTCAGGTTTTCAGAATACGAGGCATCAATGCTATGCAAGCGATGACAGGAAAAGTCAATTTCTTTAAAGTGGCTTACAGACAGAAGGCAGCTACGTCCTTGCAATATGCGGTTTCGATTTCCCTGTTAATTGCTACGGCCATTATCTATTTGCAAATCAAATTCATGCTCAACAAAGAGACTGGTCTGAATCAGGACAACATTATACAAACTCGATTTCTGGAAATTATACCCTCTGAAAGACAAGACAGCCTGGAACGCGCCCGGTTGTTGAAGAAGTATCGATACGCCATGGATCAATTAGAAAAACGAGCAGATATCCTGGCGGTATCTCATGGGCAGATGCCACTGGATTTTGCTTATGAAAACTCCTGGAGGTTGGTGGGGTCTTCCGATGATTATCAGCCACTGAATACCATGCGTGTGGATCCTTCATACCAGCAAGTTTTTGATCTGGAACTAATCAAGGGGCGATTCTTTAACGATTCGCTGGATAGTAATGATGACCGGAAAGTAGTCATCAATGAAGCGGCTATGAAATATTGGGGGATCGAGGACCTGGAAGAGGCAAGTATAGAAGCAGACCCTCAGGGCCGACCGGAAGTCAGGAAGTTTTCGGTTATTGGCGTGGTAAAGGATTTTCATTATGAACACCTGTCTCAAGCCATCCAGCCCCTGGTCATGCCTTACTTTTACTATCAGGACGGAGATATCCTTGTTAGACATGCGCCCGGTAAAGAGAAAGCGACCATGGAGTTCCTCGAAAGTTTATATCATGAGGTGAATACGGCAGGCTTCTTTCAGAGCACACGATTTCAGGACCGGGTTTCCCGACAATACCTGACTGAGAAAAAGACCAACAGGGTTTACTTGTCGTTTGGCATGGTCACCTTGTTTTTGTCATGCCTGTCAATGTTCACTTTCACCTTTCACGAAACGAAAAGAAGGACCAAAGAAATTGGCATTCGGAAAGTCAATGGAGCTACCCTCGGCAACATCTTCCAAATGCTGAGCAGCTCATTTCTATCTACGGTGGGTCTTGCTTTTCTGATTTCCTGTCCGGTTGTCGCTTATTTTATGAATCAATGGCTGGCCAATTTTGCCAACAGGATCTTCCTCGAATGGTGGGTCTTTCTGGGGGTTGGGATCATGGTGTCATTCACCGCTTTATTGGTCATTACCTGGCATGTGTTCAAAGTTGCAAGAGTCAACCCTGTTGAGACACTTCGCTACGAGTAGGACAAGTGATTAAAATGAATCTGAGACGAAAGAGCATACATTGGTAGGGAATTAGCTTCATTTATGCTTGCCCTGGAGTTTTTTGAGCTGTTGATGATACGCCATGTTACCGCTTAGTTCATAAGCTTTTTCCAGGTATTCGATGGCTTTCAATGGTTCATCCGATTCAAGGTAGAAATCAGCAAGATTACCTTGGGCTTCTTCGCTGCGTGGGTAGAACTTTGCCGCTTGTTCAAAGAAAAAACCTGCCTTATTCTCCTGCTCCATTTGCAGGTACATCTGAGCACCGATAGTGAAGAGTTCTTCACTTCCGGGAGGAGTTGGATAGCCAAAATTTTTCGAGAGCACTCTTTCACGCTCATCGATGAGCTCTTTCAATGTTTCTATGGTCGTTTCAGGCGAGTTGTATAGCGAGGCATTTTTTAATTGATACCATTCGAAAGCGAAACGCAAGCCGTCAATCATCGCGGGTAAAGGTACTGTGCCATGGATGTCGTCGGGGTAATACTTCCATTGTGCTCGAAGTGCTTCGGAGGATTTGGCTCTTACTGCGTTACAGAAGGTAAGGGTGGATCTGGCAAGAATAGAATGTGGAGAATTCGTCCGCATCACTTCATCCATGCCAATGGATTCATCGGAACGATCCAGTGGGCTTGCCAGGGCAATGAAAAGGGAGTTGTTTTCAAAATGGACGTGATCCAGTTTGTTTAGTGATGTTTTGAGGAAACGTTGGTCGTCCCAATACATACTGGGATCTATCGCGATGTAATTATTGAACAAATCAGTGTGGTTCACCAGGGTAGCGATGGTGAACAAACCGGCATGTGAATGCCCAATCAATGTCCGATGAGGGGTAGTCGCGTATTTTTCATCGATGTAAGGCATGAGTTCTTTTTCGATGAAAGTGATGAACTTTTCTGCACCACCGCTTTTCATGCCCTTGACTTTCGTTGGCGTTAAATCTCTGTTTCTGTTTTCCTGATTTGAAATGCCTACCAAAATCATTCTGGGTAAATAGTTACCCCAATAGTAATGATGGACTGTAGCAAGTGCAGCCATTTGTTCTCCACCATCCAGGACATATACGACTGGGAAGCGTTCGTAAGGTTTGGCGTCAGACGGGACCTGAACCCAGATGCGGCGATCTTCACCTAAAACCCTGGAAGGGACGATTTCTTCAGTTGCTGCATCCTTGAAACAAGCAAGAGTTACATTGTCTTGAGCACATAAACTATAAGCAGTAAAAAATGTATATGCAATGATACTATAGATCAGCGTTTTCATGCCTTTGTGTTTTAAAAGGGGTATTTAAAATAGATGGAACTTGGTTTGTCTAATCTGTTAGTTCCTAGTGATTGGTTCCAGATAAGGGGGAAGCTCGTACACTGACTTTTTTTGTGTGTTGTTCATTCGACTATAGATATCCTGAAGCTCATCGTATTGCTTTCTATTTTCAATAGGCAGTAAGATGCCTTCATTCAAATCTTTTTCGTTCATGCCTCCAGTGCGAAGAATTTCTTCCATACTGGCCGTATATCTCCAATACATCAACATCTCTTTGCCTGTTACACCGCTGTTATCGGAACAAGCCCAAATGATAAAGACGAAAAGAGGGATGACTAGCATTTTCCTTAAGTAGTGTGTTTACTTTTCGTTTGCGTCATCATTCGGAAACGTTTTTTGGTCAGAGAAAAATTGAAACCACTGGCAATTGAAGGTGTTTTCTTGGCCATAAAGTAGCTTAATAAGGTATTTTGATATTCAGTAATGCTGACAGAATTGATGATGGCCGCTTGATCAGCAAGGAATTCGTGATTGAGTCGCATGGACTGCTTGTATAAACCAAGCATCGGATTGATCCAAAGGAATGCTTTTACAAATTCTATGAAGAGAATATCAAAGGTGTGTCCCTGCTTTACATGTGCGATTTCATGGTCAATTAGCTCAGGCTGGATTTGATGGAAGTCTTGTTCACTGATGAAAACATAGCTAAGGAATGAATAGGGCGGATGTGATTTGTAGGTGAGTATGATCTGTGTTCCATTAATGACTTTCAATTTTCCAGTTTGGGCCTTTTTAATCAACTTCAAGGTGTCTATCCCAAAGCGCAATAGTAGAATGCTGCTTACTGTGAGATAGATAAGATTGAACAGGAATTCCCATCTGATGATGTTTTGATCTACACTTTGCTGAGTAATACTTAAGAAAGATTTAAAAGCCTCTGGCCCCGTAAACGAAATCAGTGGGATGATCAAAGCAAGGAGCAGGCCTGCGATCAAGAAAAACCGGTTAAAAACGAATGCTTTTTCTCGCTCCAGTATGAACCTGTAGAATCCGTAAACGCAGGCCAGGGCAAGACTAAATCTTATCAGATAAAGAATCATTTTTCTGCGTTTTTGATTTTGTCATCAATGATCCCACGCAATTCTTCTAATTCTTCCCTGGAAAGGTTCGCATTTTGTGCAAAGAATGAAGCAAACCTTCCGGTGGATCCCTGAAAAAAGGTGGAGATCATGTTGGTCAGATAAGAAGACGAGTAGTCCTTTTCATCTACGAGTGGAAAGTACTGTCGAGAATTTCCGTGTAATTCATAGCCTATGGCCCCTTTATCAGTTAATCGCTTAAGTAAAGTGGCGATCGTAGTAGTGGCGGGTTTAGGGGCAGGATAAGCTTCCATAAGATCCTTCATATAGCCCTTCTTCATTTGCCAGATCAGACTCATCAAGTATTCCTCCTTTTTAGACAATCTCATATTCTGTTATTATAAAGCGGTTTCTACAAATGTAGAATAGAATTGTTTATTCTACAAACGTAGAAGCGTATTTTCAGGGAACTCAGCAGAGAGGTACCATGAACGTTACCAAAAAAAGGATACATGTCCTTTGGAGGACCAGTGAAATGTATGGCCTAACCGGCAAAATATTAACTTCAAGCCTTCATCCTGAATACCATTGATATGAAGTACCTGCCCTTTTTCTTGCTACTACTTTTAGCCTGTGCAACTCCTTCTCAACCTCCTGAAGAAAAGGATTCAAGAAATGAAGTATTGGTGTTTGGCATGATCCATAGCGGTCACTTGACCCAACCCGAATTCGGGATCGATGTACTGACGGCCTTTATCAGAGAGATCAAACCAGATGTCATTCTGACCGAAATCCCGCCGGATCGTTTCCCTACAGCCATGAAAGAATTTCAGGAAACGGACAGTATTCAGGAGCCAAGAGTAGTTCGTTTTCCGGAATACATAGACGTGGTATTCCCCTTGTCGAAAGAAATGGATTTTGAGATCGTCCCAACGGCAGGTTGGACAAGACCTATGGCCGATGCAAGAAGTCAGAAACTACGCTCGATTAGAGAAGACCCAAACCGGGAAGGAGAATGGTCACGATATGTGGAGGCGGGGCGCTTGTCTGATTCTTTGATGGATTTGACCGGTAAACGATACGACCCTTATTGGATCAACTCTCCGGTGTATGATAGCCTGGCCGAAATAAGGCTTAGTGTCTACAATGAGCTATTCAATGAAGAACTGGGTGATGGGGGATGGGACAACATCAATGAAGCGCACTTCTCTTACATAGCCAAAGCGTTGGATCAGTATCAAAATCAGGGAAAACGAGTGCTGATCACCTATGGAGCCGGACATAAAGGATGGTTTTTGCGGGCTTTGAAGAAAAGAAACGACATTAAACTACTGACCCTTGAAGGAGTTGTGCCTCGGGAGGCATTAGAAAGACGAATGTCTGCACAATAAGGAGTAAAATTCAAAATGATCCCCAAATAAGCATTCGCTGCCCTTTGGAATTTATTTGCTGTAAACAAGGGCGAGGGGTTGTGCCATCGAATGTCAATTGGGAGGAGAAGAGTAGCATTTCATGGTTAAAATAACCAACCCAATGAGGGACCAATGGATCAGTTTGATTTAGCAAAATCTCCCGGGTCCCATTTGTATCAATGACCTCAAAAGTTCGCTTTCCCCAATAAGCAATTAATAATTGGTCGTGCCTGAAATCTGCATCGAAAAGTTGATTCCTGCCCAATGGGGCTTGTTCTACCTTGTTATCTATCAATTGCTCCCACTCTTTGAGAAGGGTTCCATCCAATGCCAGTAAATAACATGAAGCGTCGTTGATGGCCAGGATTTGATTTTTCTCCACTGCCCTTATCCGACTGATGTCGTTCTTGAAATTGAAATTTACGGCAGGCTGTTCTCCTTTTTTGAGTGAGTAGATATTTGGGTGCCTCCCGAAAATCACCTGATGATCATTAGGCATCAGAAATCCCCCTTCTCCAATGCGCCAGACATCCTGGAACCAGTCCCATATGATTTCCATTTTCCCTGATATAGAAGTTTTCAGTATTCTGATCTCAAAGTGTTGCGAAGCTTGTAAATGCCGCCTTTCGATGATGAAAATTTCATCTTCACGATTGTAAAGCATGAAGTCACTTGCCGGATATTCTGATTGCAGAAAGATCTCTGGTTCCGCTCCTTTTTTCCAAATCATGATGCAGGCGTGGTGATTTCGGTCTTCTATCGGGTTGATATAGGACCATAACACATGATCGCCGACAGTTATCATGTTCCCGGTAGGATGAGTCTGACCTTTTGCCAGAACAAGAAGGAATAGTCCAGTGAGCAAATGCCTGACGGAGAGCATCATACTACTTTAACGAAGCAATAAGAAAAGGAGGTCTCAAAGGAGTTCAGGAGGCAGGGAATTAGTTATGGCCGGTTTTTGTTCCGTATTTGTCCTCAGCAATTTGGAATAGAACGATGATTCACCCCTTAACAAATAATAGTCAGATTACGCCGGATACGTTCAATGTTTGTCTGCTACTGAATGGAAGCATTACCATTGAACATGGCATGGCAAGTTTTCCAGTTGCTTCCAGGAGCTTTTTCTTCTTTGACCGCACTTTTGAGATTGTGGCCGCATCACCTTTTCTGGAAGGGTTTGCACTAAAGCTTGATGATGATTTTTTGAAGAATCACGCGGAGTTGAAAGACCAGCTTTCAGGAGTTAGCAAAAATTTTGAGCCTGTCAGGATCAAAAACCCGGAAACCAAACGAAACATGATTATTGCCTTGCTCGAAGCAGATAGCGATAGTCGCTTAACAGCGAGTTACCAGCATGTATTATGGAGTGAACTGTTCAGAGCCTATGAAGACGCACAGCGCGAATTGTCCACAGTAGAACGCTTTTCGGAATTAATTGAACAGCACATCGAACAGAACTACTGCGCCGGAACGTACGCCGAAATGATGGGCATTCCACTGAAGAAGCTCATACGCGAAGTTCGGAAAGAAGAAAACAAAACACCTTGCAATTTCATCACGGAAAAGGTGATCAATAAAGCGAAAGATAAACTCCAAAACACCAATGATACCAGCCAGATGATCGCTTATCAGCTTGGCTTCGATGATCCTTACTACTTTATCAAGTACTTCAAAAAGAACACGGACATGACACCCACTCAGTATCGGGAATCATTGAAGGTTGCTGAATGACCTTGGGAATTTTTTCCATCATTTAGAAATTTCTTCCATTTTCTGAGAGGGGAGGTAAGGCCAGATTTGTGCTGTCAACATGAATGAACATCAAAAGAAATAGTTATGAGTTTAACCGAAACACTGGCGGCGAGAAAAGCCAGAAACGCGCAAAAGATACCGGCTGAAAAATGGGCCATCATGGAGCAAAGCACCAATGCTCTAAAGGCCGACGCTCCTAGTGAAGCAGCGATAAAGACGGGAGACCGACTGCCAGATTTCAATCTACCGGATGTAAAAGGCAACCTTATTGCTCTGGAAACTTTTCATTCCGATTTCCTGGTAGTTTCCTTCTATCGTGGAGGATGGTGCCCATTCTGTAATTTTGAATTAAAGGCATTGCAGGAGATATTACCACAGTTGGAAGCATTGGACGCAGAATTAGTAGCCATTTCTCCTGAAACTCCGGATCATTCGCTTACAACAGCTCAGAAAAATGAGTTGTCTTTCTCGGTATTAAGTGATGTGAACAATACCTATGCCAGGTCCCTGGGATTGGTATTTCAAATGCCGGAAGATCTACAGGAAGTTTACCACAGCTTCAATTTGAAAGTAGATCAACACAACGGAAATCAGGATTATGAACTTCCCATGCCAGCGACTTATGTGATCAATAAGCACAGGGAGATCATTTACAGTTTCATACCGGAGGATTATACGGAGCGATTAGATCCTGAAATGATTTTGGAGATTCTGACTAAACAGACTACCCAAGTCCAGGAGTAACATTAGTGATTTTTCTGATCGGAATAAAGAGTTGAAGTATGAGGGCTACTAACCGGTGGCCCGTTTTTACCCTTTACTGCTCATTATTTGAGTAAAAATATCATCGATATACGATTGCTCTTAATTGATCAAAATGGTCAATCAAATACGTAGGACCAAGTTCTTTTAACTGAGAACTGGTATTGTTCCCATAAGTGACACCACAGGTAGGAACACCGGCACTTTGTCCCATGACGATATCGTAAACGGTATCACCCACTACCAGGTACTGGTCAGGACGGTGATCAGATTTTTGCATGATCAACTGAACGATTTCAGGGTTGGGCTTTTTCTGATTTACATCTTCTTCTCCACCAATGAATGAGAATAGATCATGTATTCCGTGTTTTTTTAGGATGTAGGTCAAGGCGGTTTTGCCTTTGCTGGAAGCCACGGTTAGATGAATACCATTGGAATGAAAATCCTGTAAAGTCTCTTTCACTCCGTCAAACAGGGTAATGGTGTCTGACACAATTTCATTGTAGTAGTTGCGATAAATCGAAGTGGCTTCCGGTATCAGCGATTCGTTGACTTTCAAAGCTTGTTCGAAGGTCGTCTTAAGTGGTAGGCCAATACATCGAATAATCGCTTGTTCGTTGTATGAAGTGCCTAATTGCTTTGCTACAAACTTCATGGATTGCAGGATGCTTGCTTTCGTATCAGCCAGGGTGCCGTCAAAGTCGAGTATGAGCGTTTTATAAGTCATCAGGAGATGGAATTCGTGCTATTTTGAAGCGAAATCGATCAATGAGGATACAACTCCATTGCCATATTAAAGATTCCATGGATTTTTTCCACGGGAATGTCCTTGTTAGGGTCAATCATCAGCAGCTTTGTGAATGTTCTGTTTCCCTGGATCAAATCCGGGTGTTCAATTTTTACCCCTTTTCCGATGGCGATGTAAGGCCATTGTTTTTGTTTGTCGACCCACAAGTAGCAAAAGATCTGGTTTTGATACATGAAACAGGGTAACCGATAGTACCATCGTGGCTCCAGAGCAGAATGATAAGCTAAAATGACTGACCTTAAAGCCAGTAGGCAGCCTTTGATCGGTTCTTCCTGACTCTCATAAAAATCATCTAACGCCTTCATTTTGAAAGAAACCGCTTGGCTTTAGTGATAAATTCTTCTTTGTGCACCCCCTCATGCGCACCATGAGATACATTAGGCAAAATCCAAATGTCTGATTGCGAGAGGTGCTTTTTTAACCTGGCTACCTCGGCCAGATCCATTCCCTCATCATCATCACCGATAATAATGAATACTTCTGGTTGAATCCGTGCGATCTCTTCATTGCTCAGACGTACGGTATAATGTTGGAACTGTTCCAGAATACCCCTGATGTGATCATCCGAAGCATGTGAACTTTGAAGCCATGGAAATTTTTCTTTTTGTTCGTAGGTATAGACCTCCAGGTATTGAGGGAAATCATTGATATCCCATGTTCCGGTTGCGCCAACGGTGATCATAGATGAGATCAATTCAGGACGTATCAGGGCAAGTTGATAGAGTACATCACCACCAAAACTGAAGCCAATGGCTTTGATTCGATCCAACTTCAGGTAGGTGAGCAGCTTATTGAGATCTTCTGCCACACCTCGGATGGATAGTTGAGCTTTGAAAGGACTTGACTGACCATGTCCGGTCAGGTCGATGAGATATACTTCGTAATTATTCTGAAAGTCAGAAACATAGGGCTGCCACGAGGTGGAGGATAGACTGTATCCATGTAAAAAGATCAGGGGTTCACCTTGGCCATAAACTTCGTAATACAGCGAATTTCCATTGATTTGGACCGATTCCGATTTTTTCATGTGCTGGGAGAAAAGGGGATTAGACATTAAGATCAAGGTGGTTAATAAGAGTTGCTTCATTTTGAAAATGAGTAATTCAGGAGGGATAATTGAAATCATTCAGTTGTTTTGAGAGGTGAAACCCCCGTCAGCTCAAAATTAGGATAAAATCATTAATGGTAAGATGATCGGATATTCTGATTCCAATAAATTTGAGGACAATGAAAGAGATAGATAAGATCGCATGGATCGAACTCCAAAATGACAAGATATTAAGCGCCCGGTCGAAAGGCAAAAGCAACTTTTATCTGCCTGGGGGCAAAAGAGAACCGGGTGAGAGCGACGAAGCAACCCTCATTCGGGAAATTAAAGAAGAACTGAATGTCAATATTGTGCCTGAAACCATCAAGTACATGGGCACTTTTACTGCACAATCTGATGGAGGCCCTAAAGGTGTTATGGTTAAAATGACCTGCTACTATGCCGACTACAATGGTATCCTTCAGGCCACCAGCGAAATCGAAGAAGTTCGATGGTTGGATACACAAAACATGGACATCATCTCGGAAGTGGATAAGAAGATATTCGATCACCTCAAAACGAACGGACAGCTAAGCTAGATCATAAGTCACTTCTGAATGAAGCCTATCGTTGATGACCTTAAGGCTTATTGGCGGGAAGAATTTCACCAAAAACTCTTCCTTGCCTGTGGTCTTTTTCTCTTCATTACCATTGGGATCAATTATTGGTTGGATTTTGAAGACCAGTATATCGATCGATTTTATCGAAGTTGGTATCACATGCCAATTATGGCGGTCTATCAGGGCTTCCCATTTTTTGTTGTATGTTGGTTAATTCATCGTAGTGAAGGTGACCCGGGTTGGATCCGGAGCCGTGAATTTTGGATAAAGATGATTGTCGGTTTTCTTATTCTGGGTTTGGACCGGGCTTATTTTACACCAACTAACTGGCTTTCCGATTTGACTTTTTATGAACGAGGGTATTATAGTAAAATCTTGTTTTGGGGAGTGGCACCTTTAACCGTTGTTTTGCCCCTTTTAATTTTTCATCAATTCGGAGAAAAAAGACCTGCCTTCCACTATGGATTGGAAGTGAAAAAAGTGAAACTCAGACCTTATCTGTTGCTTCTGGCCATAGCCGTCCTGATCATTTTTGCCGCGTCTTTTCATTCCGAAATTCAGGAATACTACCCCAGATATAAGTATAGTTACGGGACCAAATTAGCGGAACAAAAAGGATGGTCCGAGTGGTACACTATTGCGGGCTATGAAATAGCCTATGCGCTAAACTTCCTGGGCGTAGAACTTTTTTTTCGTGGATTTCTCTTGTTTGCCTTTTATCGATTGGTAGGACCCAAGGTAGTATTGGCCATGCTCGCGAGTTACGCCTTCCTGCATTTTGGAAAACCTTTGGGAGAAACCATAAGCTCTGTTTTTGGAGGTTTTGTATTAGGCGTAATTGCTCTAAAGACGAAAAACATCTGGGGTGGCGTAATGATTCACATTGGGATAGCCTGGGCAATGGAGTTTGCTGGTTATTGGCAAGGACAGTGAAATTGTAAATAACCAGCCAATCAAGAATGCTCACTTAAGGTGAAAGACGCCTCAGTTCTTTTATTCCATATTGAGTACTTGAATTTCTACTTCAGAAAGTGCTTTGTTAAAGATTCTGAAGTCATCCATTTCTCCTGAGAAAAAACTATTGGGATCCCAGGTTCTTCCGATACTTCCTCCACTATTGGAATGTTGAAAACTATTTGCAGTACCAGTTACAAACCCTTCAGATTCGATTCCATTGATGAAGATTTTCATGGACTCGAAGTTCTCAATAATGCCCACTACATGATACCAGGTATCAGTCTCTAATGTTTGGTCTGCAACAAAAGTTCTACGGCTACTGGACCTTGGACTCCCCCCATTTCCATAATTGATTGCTAACTTATTGAGCGTTGTAGTTCCCTGTCCTACAGTGAATGATACCCCGGTTTGGACATTGTCAACAACATCATTTCCAAGTACAGCGGCCTTAAATTCTCTGAACTTTATCCAAAACGAATAACTGGTAGCAATTTGATTGAATTGCTGATCAAAATTGAAAGTGATCTGGTCATCGATACCATCAAAAGAATAAGCCTCTCCGGCTGTACCCTTTCGGTTTTGTGTCAATGTCGCCCCCATCACTGATCCGTTATTGGAGTTTCCACTTAGATCATTTGCATCGTTGCTCATCGGCAAGTGAATGATGAGACCTTCAGTAGGCAATACCAGAACCTGAATAGAGATCTCGTCTATACTTATGACATTGGCTACGGTCAGGTTAACCTCAAAAATGCCAGCTTCCTGAAAGATGATGGTAGGGTTTTCTTCGGTCGAGGAGGAGGGAGTTCCCCCTTCAATGGTCCATAAACGTTGATTGACTGTCCCAGTGGAAGTATCCGTAAAAGTAACTTCTGAACCTTGATTGACAGCAGTGTCGGGTGAAGTAAAAGAAGCTGTTACAGGGATCAATTCCTCCTCCGCATCATCTTTACAAGAAATGAATACTGGTAGAATTAATAGAAGCATTAATACGAATTTCGAGCGCAATACGATTTTTGTCATTTCATGAATTGTTTTAGTAGAAACCCTGCGGAGCGAGAGCTATCCATTCCGCTTGTTCTGTTTTGAAGAATGACCCAAAAGTACTGTTTTAGTCAATGGCTTGAACAAACTCCGTAAATACTTTTTTGTGTCGCTCCAGATCCATATTGGATGAAAGTGCGACGCGTACTATGTAGTCTTTATCACCTTCTTTGGTAGTTCCCTGAGTGGATGTGGCCGGAATGGTCCAGTAGCACCCTTTCAATTGTCCGTAGCTCACGCAATACTTACTCTCTTCAGGAATTTTACCGATCATTAGATTAATGAGTTTCAGGTTGAGGTCCCGCTTGTATGCTTCTTTGGCCTCTTCGGAATCCCCTTTTGTAGGAAGGTCAAGTGAAAAGACTGATGGCGTAAACCCTTGTTGTGCCAACTCTGGAGAAACAAAATTGATACTGGCAGCAGGTAAAGCCTCCTGAATGAAATCAACAAACTCACGAGTATTTTCATAGGCACCAGCTATGCGTTCGAGCATAGAAGGCATTTGCCTGGCCAGGATCTCATATTGCAAGTCCGTAGCTTCATTGTCACTAAGCGCCAGGTGAGTAGCAATGCTGTTTAATAATTCGGCTGCTTTAGAATTGGATGCCACGTACCCGGCAGTGCATAATCCCCCACTTGGAAACTTGGAACCACTTACGTAGGAAAGCGTGCTGACGCCAGCGAGTATGTCTTCATCCCGCAAGAAGTGAACGTTTGGGCAAAATGTCTGATCCAGAATGAAAACAGGTCCAATGGCTTGTTCTCCCTCATCGTTCTTTCTTTCCCGTGTCAGTGCATCGCGCAATTTTTCAAGTTCCGGTACTTCGACACGAGGGTTGGTCGGGATCTCAGCAATGATATAGGGCACGGCATCTTCCAGTGCTACCTGATCCAGTATCCTGTCCACGCTTTGCGACATGTCATTACCTGCATCTACTGGAAGGTCAACTATTTCTGCATCCGGAACACATGCAGCCACACGTCTTGCCTGATCATTGGTGCCACCATATGCGTTGGGAGGGGTGATGATACGAATGGGTTTCCCCGGATGATTTTCAAGCGCATGATGCACCAGGCCCATCACAATGGCATATTGAATGGATAGCCCACTGGATGCCACCAATGCCTGCGAACGGCTTCCTGTTACCGATTGAATGGTTTCGATTACCGCTTGTTTGTTCTTTTCCCGGTCAATAACTCGGCTTTCGGGATTCTGTCCGGCAAGTTTTTGCAACGCGATGAAGCAATCCGCAGGAGTCATGGCGATGCTTTCTCGTCTGCGTACGTGCTGAATTTCAGAAACATAACTTTTGTTTTGATCACCATTGACCAAAACAATGCTTCCGGTTTCATTGATATTGATGTAGAAATCGATGCGATCATCAAGGTCCGCTTTCGCTATTTCATTGGTCCTTTCCAGAAGCACGGTACTCCCGTCAAATTCGGGAATTTCATCAATGCTGGCCACGGGGTTCAATTCAAAAGAGTATCCATAGATTTTCCCGACCAATGCTGGGTCAAAAGCAGCCGGTAGTGCTCCAATATGGAATACACGAGTTTCTTTCTGATCAAACAAGTTCTTTCTTAAGATGGCCATTAAGGGCATTACCTGGGAAGAAAAGCTGATGATCTGATCCGCATTTAACTGATGAGATTGAGCAATAGCCCATTCCAATACACATGAAAGGGGATGACCTAATCGGATATAATCAAAGGCAGTGGGAAGTGATGCCAGTGATTCCTGATCCACTTTGTTTGCTTGAAATAGAGCGTCAAAATGTTCCAGGAACTCCGTTTTGGCCAGTTCTTCATGGTAAATGTCAAGTCGGTGAGTGGTCAGTCGTAACCAGTCGCCCGGCATGTTTTTCAGGACACTATCGATAAATTGCTGCACTTCTGTTTCTGATGTTTGGGTCGCTATCATGTTGTTGATGCAAGTATATGACATTGAACGATTCTCCAACGCATTGTGTGGACAACTGGTTCATCCATTTTTGCTTTCGAACGAAAAGGTTGGTTATTCGGGATCAATCTGTATTTCCGGAGACCATCAACGATATATTAATTATGAATTGGGTCAGGTATTGAACGCAATGCCTATTCAGCTTTAAGATCGCTCATCAGTGGTATTTAAGTCCTTTTTGGCGTGGAACACTTTATAGGTGATTACCTTAACTAACTGCAGACCATTGGAATAATGTTATTACTCAACAGATTTTCCGCTTGATCCGTTATGCGAAGCGTGGAGGGAGAGGATAAAACTTCGGACAACCTAATATCAAACCTCTTATTAGAAGGATTATGATACCCGTCAAAGCATTCGAAGGTCCCCAATTGGGGCATGATCTAGCGCGTTGAACAGGCTCATTTATGGTTACATTCTCAGATTTGTATATTGACTGCCCGAAGCGGGGCGAAATTACTGGATAGAATGGAAAAACTGGCAAATGAATGCAGTCTTTCAGATAATTAATCAATCTCCGGAGAAAGCTCGCTCGAGTTTTCGGTTGATTAGCTGCTTCTCGTTTTCCTTATTGGCGAGTTGGAGGGCCTGATTCAGAAAATTGATTTCCCGGTCGGGATCATTATTCATGCGATGCAATTCCGCTAGCAAACATAGATAATGATGATTATCCTTCAGTTCCAGTTTTTGTGCTTCAACAATAGCTTCCTGTGCCGAATTGGCTCTTGCAAGCGCATAGGTCCGGTTCATAGCGATGACAGGAGAGTATTCTATCGTGAGGAGTTTGTTGTAAAGCTGCAAGATCTTTTCCCATTTTCCTTCTGATTCGTGCGTATGCCAGTAGGCGATAGTGGCTTCCAGATGGTATTTGGATATGATATTAGCTACTGCGGCACGTTGCAGGTACTGTTGACCTTTCTCAATTAATGATTGATTCCACTTCGAGCGATCTTGTTCATCATATAGCAAATCACCATTATCTCCTGAAGTTCTGGCTTCCAGACGTGAAGCATGAAAACACATCAGAGCGATGAGCGCAAATACTTTTTGTCTGGGAAAAATGGTTTGCCTGGATAGAAAGATGCTGAGCCGCAAGGCTTCCCAACAAATGTCATGACGGATGTTTTCTTCTTTGGCACTGCTGTAATACCCTTCATTGAATAACAAATAGATGACCCGAAGTACATTGTCCAGTCGGTCAATATATTCCTGAGGAGTAAGATTGGTTTCAATGCGTTTTCGTTCCTTGATGATCTTTTTTGCCCGGTACAGTTTTTTGTTGATGGCTTCTTTGTTGGAGATCAGTGCTTTGGCAATTTCTTCAATGTTGAAACCACATAATATCCTTAAGGCAATGCACAATTGAGCATCATTTCTGAGTTCGGGATCACACAGCACAAAAATCATATGAAGTTGACTGTCTTCGATGATCTTGTCCGTGATCTCAATAGTAGTCACCTGCTCTGTTCCGTTGCCCAATTCGGGAGTGATCTTTTCGTCAAAGATCTTTTTTCGGCGATAGTGTTCAATAAGCAGGTTTTGCGCCACTTTCCTAAGCCAGGCTTTCGGATATTCCGGTATACCATTATGTGACCAGGCTTTCAGCGCTTTGACGAATGTATCCGCCACTATGTCCTCGGCCAACTCGAGATCAGCAACACCGTAAAAGTTGCTGAGTACAGCAATCAGGTTACTGTACTCAGACTTAAAGATTTCGGAAAGTTGTTCGTCGTACACGACTACTGTTCGTCAAAGACCATTACATCTCGGACTTCTACTTTGCCTCCTACATTCAGTACAGGGCACCCTTTGGCTAGTTCTGCTGCTTCTTCGATGGTTTCTGTAGAAACAACGATAAAGCCACCAACCATCTCTTTCACTTCGGCGTAAGGCCCATCTGTCACTGAACCATCCGCATGCAGGGTTTTACCCTCAAAGCCCAATGCTTCTCCCTGGTTTTTCAGTTTACCTTGTGCTCCAATGCCTCCGATCCAGTCATTCCATAATTTTACTTCAGCCTGGATTTCCTCCGGTGTTGGTTCCATGTTTGGGTCTGGCTCGCTGTAGAAGAGTAGCATAAAATCTTTCATGTCTTTTATTTTAATGATTTAAAAAATAAGTGTTCATTGACCTAATGGATGGGCGCTATGAAATTGGACAACAAGCTAGAATTTTTTCGGAATTTTTTAAAAAAGCTGAGGTTTAAAGTAAATCAGTATTCCATTTGTGCTTTGCTCAAACAGTAGTGTTTTTTCAATGCAACTGGAAATCGGTCTCGGGTAAACGGCTCCTGTAGTTGCGGTAATCGCCTTGATGAATCGGATATGGATTCACAATTCAAAGTAGGGGATCTGTCGATTAG
Organism: Cyclobacteriaceae bacterium; assembly: GCA_965229785.1. GTDB lineage: Bacteria > Bacteroidota > Bacteroidia > Cytophagales > Cyclobacteriaceae > JAWPMT01. The sequence continues at coordinate 3,218,332 of CBDDJS010000001.1, read as the reverse complement.
TGATCCCGACCATCCGGTATTGAAGAAAGTTCGACAATGCCTGAGAGAAAAATCTGCACCATTTCTATGGTAAGTGCCTGATCGACCGTCATCAACCAGCAAATCAGTACGGGGAGCAACCACTCCGCGTTGCCAGTTTGAGCGTTGTTAACTTTTACCCATAATCCTCCTCAACAACCAATGGAATAAATGGTACCAGGGCTTTGGGCTTAAGCTTTCCTTATTGGAGTCTGGGCTTCTTAAACTTTTTACTTCCACGGCATTACTTTTTGCCTGTGTGGCCAGGCTAACCAGTTCATCAGAAATCAAAGGGTTTTGTGCCTTTTCTCTAATGAGGGTATCACATAGATCATGGATGCGCTCTAGCAAGGAATCCATGTCAATAGATGTGGAATTCGCTTGTTGCGTTTCTTCGACCAAAACAGCTAATTGTGAAGTGATTTGCTGTGATGCTTCACTTAAGGCTGAGTCAAAATCAGTAGCAGAAAGTATACGGTTTATTGATTGACAATCACGCAATAAACGCTCAAAGAGTGATGTGATAACTGGTGTATTCATCCATCAAAATTGCAGGACTTTCTGAATTGTAACAGTATGCAACGAACTAAAAGTAATTTGACCAGATAGCAAAAGCAGGCCTTTCCGTTCCATTCTCATCCAGCAGTCCTGTATCTCTCCAGATCTGCCCCAGATCCTTAACATCTTCGGGGAATGTTTCCCAAAGCGCATCATAGTCCCGGTGCGCCCACCAGATAATGAATTCATAATCATGATCCCCTGCATTATTGATGAGTGTCTGCAGGTAATCGCATTGACCATTTTCACTGCCATCAATGGACACATTGAGGTTCGGAATGACGAGGTTTTCAGCGAGGTGACTGGTCTCCACAAAGGCTATGGGAAGTGTAACCTGATTATGAAGAAAATCCAGTGTTTCCTGAAACTCAGCTATTGAACTTTGATTCTTTAGAAATGGATAAAAGCTGATAGCCACAAAATCCATTTCATTCATGTGATCCGTAATAGCTTCAATATAAGTGGTCGGATTGGCCACTTCTGGCTCAAAGAGGTTGTGCAGCGAGACGGATGCCGCGATTTTTAGTTCGGGGTACAATTGTTTGATCCGGGATTTCACGTCAAAGATTAAATTTTCATAACCCTCCCACTTCTCAGGAGACCGTAGCCTGAGTTCATTGACCTCAATGGCGATAACCAGATAGTCCGGAGCAAATTCATTGACCAGATAATTGATGTGTTTGAAGTAGGCATTTTTAAGGGTTTCATCAGCAAGAGAGGTATAATCTGGTATTGTCCCATCAAAATCCGAGGCCAGTTCATCTCTGTTGGAATTGAGCAAACTCACCGATAGCAGCAACTGCTTACCTGAGATTTTTCGGTTCGCCCGCCCGGAGATTTCATTGGTAAATGCCGAAGGCAATTCTGTATTGTTGATCCACGCATTCCAAGGGATCAGGTTGTCCACATGCTCACCATAGATGTCTGTATGATTGTCGATGAATGCATACGTGTCATTGACGTCTTCCAGATTGGGACCGAAACTCCAGGTGGTAAAACCCATCATAAAATTGCGATTGTCGACGGAAGGCTCATCATCTTCCGAGCAGCTAATTAAGGATAGGTAAGTACTCGAAATAAGTAGAAAGAGGATCGTGCTTTTGAGTTTCATATTACCGGGCGTGTCTTTCCTAACGATCCAATTTACAATTTATTAGAAAAGGGAGCCTGGTAGTTCTTTCGTATGGAAGTTAGTGTCCGGCAAATTGGACAAAGCACCCGGTCTATTCTTTACGAAAGTATTTTCTCTGATGTGTCAGGGCCCAGGTTTCGCCAAAATCAGTTGATAAATAGGAAGAAAATTCAAACGCATTGGCATTTTCTTGAGACATCACATATTTCGAGCGTAGTTTTCCTACCTCTTTGTTTCGAAACCAGTAAAGCACCAATGATCCATTTTCAATGGTGCCCTCGAGAGTTGAATAGGAACCATGCTCAGAGTCCATAGCCACCATTTGGTAGTGAGCGGAATCAAGCGCGATCAAATTCACTTCTCGGGCGTAAGCTTTGTCACGGTAGGTTCCCCGGTAGCTAATGGATATGCTACAACCTGATATACCGGGTGAAATGATCGCTTTACCGGAATTATTTTGATATTCACCCGGAGAGGTACGGTCTTTCGTTTGTACTTCCCACTGGCCTGTGACGCCATGGATGAAAGCATAACCTTCATTGGCACAGGTGAAGGCCTCCTGAGCAAAAATGCTCCGTGTGCTGATAAGGAGCAGAATGATAATAATTGATCTCACTTTAAAAGGTTTTGGTTAGGAATGCTTCAACCACTTTCCAATTTTCCGAAATGTCGCCGGTTACTCGTTCCTGAACCAACATGGAAGAGCCGTGAGTGCCGTATTGGGCGACATAAGTTGCGTGGCCATATTGCTCAGCTTCTTGGAACTGTGTTATTGATCGCTCTGACATTTCAGTTTTGGGTCGTAAGATTAAAAGTGGAATACTTATTTAAGGCAGGTATTGATTGGGATGGCATCCGTTCATCGCTTTGGGGTTGGAGGCTGGAGAAAAGGCCAGAGCCCGGTCGATAGAGAAGTTTTCATGGCTGGCCAATTGGATGATAAGCGCGGCACTGTAGCTACTTCCCCATAAGATCCTGGGACCGGAGAATTGTTCTTCTTCTAAAAAATCCCATGCGCCAATGAGGTCTGGCAATACATCGCAATACCCATAATCATTCTTAGGGATGGTCGCAATTGTCCGGTTGTAGCTCCCATACACCTGTCCGCCGACTCGCTGATCGATGGAAAGCACGTTGTATTGCAAGTCAAGCAGGCGTGGAATGATTGGACCATATTCCGCCCGGCCATTTGATCCGCCCTGATGAAACAATAGGATTGTAGGACCATTTTTGTCAATAATGAACAGATTCCCTGTAATAACAATACCATCTTGTGTGGTGTATTGAATTTCACGACCATTGTCCTCTCCGCGAGGACTGTATCCGGATAAGAATATGATGATAAGGATAGAGAAGAAAAGACCTCTTTTCATGGGGCTAATGATTATAGTTTCCAGATTTTGAGACTTGGGTTTTTGCCACCACTTGCCGTAAACAGGTTTGCTTCCGTCAGTGCTATGCCAGAGACATAGGCATCTTTATCAGGGGCTACCAGTGTTTCTTCCTGCAACTTTCCATGGAGGTCCCAGATTCTGACATAGCCATCGGCTCCGGCCGTAATGATCCGAGTGGGGTTTTGGGCCATTGCTATGGTATTGATCATTTTATATTCCTCTCCATTGCGTCCATGGGCAGCGACTGTTTTCTGCAAGGTTCCGTCTAAACTCAATATGGAAAGTGTACCATCACGATGACCCGCCAGGAGCAGGTTTTCGGAAAGGGAGATACTAACTGAGCGGATCCCTGAAGGATGTCCGGTGATGGTGCGCATTAAGGCGCCATCATAGTTCCATATTTTCATGGTCTGATCAAAGCTACCCGTAACGATCCATTGTCTTTCTTCAATGATCCGTACATCGTTTACCTGAGCCTCATGGTTGAGGGTGAAAAGCAACTGACCTTTCCGGTTCCATATTTTGGCAGTTCCATCTCTACTGGCAGTAGCGAGAAATTCGGTTGATTGAGTTACTTTGATCACTCCATTGGTATGTCCTTGCAGGGTAAGGATCAGTTCCCCTTCAAGATCCCAGAGCATTGCTGTATTGTCGTAAGATCCTGTGATCACTGTGGATTCCTGCTCCAGATAGTGAATCGAGGATATGGGTTGCAGGTGATCCTGAAAGGTGGTCAGTAGTTCTTTTTGTGAATTCCAAACGGTAGCAGTGGTATCTTTTCCGGCGATGAAGATCAATGACCCGTCAGTGGTTACATCTACGCCATAGAGGGTACTTTCAAATGGGAGGGTATCCAATAGCTCCTGGGAGAATCCCTGATGGGCCAGGAAGCATAAAACGATGAGAAAGGGTTTCTTCAATACCATTTTCCGATTAAAGAAAATGGCTCCTGACCTGTCAAAGGCCTCAATTCATGAATTGTACCTCATTAGATCGGGAATTTTCCTTAAAGCCGGATGGTGTTTGCCCCGTATGCCGCTTAAAGGCCCTGGTAAACGTATTCTTATTAGCAAATCCTACAGCTGTGGCAATGCCCAACAAGTTAAGATGATCATAGGCAGGAGAATTGATCATGTATTTGGCTTTCTCAATGCGGTATGAATTGAGGAGGTGAGGAAAGTTGCAACCGAACTCCTGATTTATGTACCGGGATAAATAGTTTTCGTTGGTTGACATTAGCTGGCTGAGGTCTTTCAGGGTGAAACCCGCCTGGGTAAAAATGTTTTCGTCTTCAAGAATGGTTATAAGGCGCTTTTTGATCACGGCATCGCCAAAGTTCAGCGCTCGCTTGGGTGGAGCAGGTGAATTCAATAAGGTAGGCTCCATTAACGCAGCATATCCAATGAAGTGGATAAAAAGTGAGAAAATGATGATCGCCGATGAGATCGTTAATCGATGCGGAATGATATAGGCATTCATCAGATAATAGGAGATTGCCAGGCAAACGATCAATACTGAAAATCCGATACTGAATGAACGAATCCAGGGAGCATTTCGGGACGTATTTTTTCGGGCATGTTTAATGGCTAAGCCGGCATAAATAGCGCCTGACAGCAAGAGGGCCATGCCTAGCGGTCCACGAAATGGATAGATGCTGCGGGTATGAAAGTCATTGAACAGAAGCATCAGTTTTTCCTGGGCCGTTGAGAGGTAATAGGGAGTCATTACCATCAAAGCCAGGAGGGTCGGAGCAAAATGTACCCAATAGATTCTTTTCCATGGTGTAGAAGAAGACTCGAATCGAATGTAGAGATAGAAAAGTGGTGGTAGCAGAAACAGAATGGGTAGATAAACGCCAATCAGGTGAGGATAACGCTCAATAAATCTTTCATAAACAGCAAATTGATGAAAAAGGTAGCCCACATTCAATGCGATGAATGTGATCAAAAAAGTTTTCGCATTGATCTCTCTTCGGTTTTTGGAGGCTAAAACGGATACGAGTACCAATCCCTGAAATGCCCCAAACAAATACACGACCGCTATCGTGCTCATGGATTTCCTGCCGGAAGGTTACGCTTTACAAAGAATTCGTTGGCGAACAACCAGCAAGTTCCTGCCATAATGGAAACATCCGCCAAATTGAATATCCCCGTTTGGAAAAACTGGAAATTCAGATGCAGGAAATCAGTGACTGATCCGTGAAGTATCCGATCATAGAGGTTTCCAAATCCCCCTCCGATGATACAAGCAATAGGAAGACTATGATGATAACCGATACTCTTCTTTTTCAAAATGTAGCCCAGACAACCAATGATCACTAAGGTTGGGATGATCATCAGCAATGGGATCCTGATAAGATCAGGCAAGTTGCCACCCAGACTTAAGAATGCTCCTGTGTTTTCTACAAGGGTCAGTGTGAAGTAGTCCGGAATTACACTGATTTGTTCGCCGGACGCGATTTGATTCCTGGCAATGTTTTTTGAGATTTGATCACATCCCACATTCGCCAGTAGGACGGAGATGATTAGGAGATTTCGAATTCCTTTTCTTAATGACTTCATTCGCGTTGGCAATAATAGCGTGCTAATATTTTGATTGGGTTGGACCTTCTTCAGAACGTTCTTTCTCCAGTGCATATCTCAACTGTTCAATTTTGCCATTTACCCTGGCAAGCTCCCATTCAATGGGCTCCTGCTCCTCTTCCAACTCATCTATTTCTTTTTCGACGGATTTCAGAGCAGAAGTCAGCGAATCAACCCTTGCTTGTAGCTTATTATACTCGTCCTCCAGTTGATTTTGTTTCACTTCAAGTAATTGTAGCTCATTTTTTTTCTGTTCGGATGCTGATTTGACTTGCTCATTCAGGTAGTTCACTTCTTTTTCGAGAAGGTTTTCGAATGAATCTTCAATCTGATTGGGTGAGGGGATATCGTTGTTACTCATAAGATTGGATTTTATAGGTCAGACCAATTGACAAATTGTTTGGCTATGGACTCATCTTCCTGCATGATGTGACTAAGTGAGAGGTACTCGGCCATTCTTCCATCGAAATAGGTGCCCTCTATTCCGGGGTAATTGCTGTTGCTGAATTTAGCCTGCTTCACGTATTGATCCAGTTGAGCAATATTCAGATCGATCAGATGAAAAACGAATTCTACACTGTCATTTACCTGATATTGAGCAAAGCATTCTTTGAGCTTCTTGTTTTTCCGTTTTGCTTTTCGAACGATCTTTTCCGGATGCATCGCTACGAAAGGAGGTGGTCCATAGTGTATATTATTGTGATAGGTTGTCATCTTGGGTAGATTTTGATCGGCCTCCTGACGATCCAGAAAAGCTTGTCTGTTCCGTGAAAAATGCATCAGGTGCCGGCGGTCGTCATTGTCGAGGTTACCCCAAAGTCGAACGTTCAATTGGTGATAATACAGGCTGTCCTTCAACTTGGGACGCCCGATCGGCGTACGCACTGCCATGCCATGTTCTGTCGCGAGTTCGTAATAGATGCGGGCATAGTCTTCAAAAAAGTAAAGTGAATTATGGTGGCTTGTCAGGTGATTGAACTTCAGCGTTCCTTCGAATTTATCAACCTCCGTTTTCAGGGCCTGTATTTGTGCTTCCAGTTCCTTTTTGAGTTGTTTGGTTTCCTCAATCCGATCAGCAAGTACAGGGCGTTCAAAATTGGTCCATTTTCGAAACATACCCTCTTTTTCTCCACCTTTTCTCGTAAAGAAGCCGGAATTCATTAAGGGGGTGCCCGAGGTGATCGTTAAATGAGCGCCTACGTTGATGAACGCCTCGCTTTCGGAAATGCCCTGTGCTTCGGCATATTTATCCAGCCTTATGTTCCCCAGTTTCTCTACGCTTACTTTCAGTTTTTCGAGATCATTTGCAAAAACCTCTACCGAGTTTATCCACCCTTCAGATATCGCCTTGCAAACACCCGTGTCGATTGCATCAATGATGCCATAATCATCTGCTGTAAAAATGTATTTAGCCATACACCCGTTGTATATATTCAGTTTGTTTCAAGGTACGCATTATCAGCGTTTTTGCCAAGATCGGACCAGGAACTAACGCTCATACAAACTTTAGAGATTCGCAGCAGTAGTCATTGTATCAATGACCCAATAAGGATTGGGCCATTTTTTGAGCGATCTCGACAGTAGAAGGAGCGGAAAAGGGCTTTTTAAATTCTTTGATCCAATAGACGATGTGATTGGGTTTTTCACTGCTGATAAAATGCGATGAGGCCGGTAGCACACATAAGTTTGACATAGGTAAAGCCTCGTATATTTCCATAGTATGTTCCATGAGTACAGCATCTCTATCACCGACCATAAGCATGACTGGGACATCAATTTTGCGAATACTATCCATTGGGATCTCTTTCTGATTCACCATGAGTGATAAATGCTTTCTGGTTGTTGGATCAGGTATTTGTTGGTAATTTTCCATAAGCGTCAGCAACTCAGGTTTCAATCCTGAAACTCTGGTATTTGCTCCGGAGATAAGCATTCGATCTACATTGCTGGTGGATCTATAACCAATGATCAATCCCAAAATACCACCATCGCTATGGCCCCATATGCTGTATTTCTCATGCCCTAACGTTTGCATTAGAGCGATTACATCATCAGCCATTTCAAAGTAATCTAACTCGCCTTCCGGGCAACTGCTTCGACCGTGGCATCGGCTATCAACTGCGATGACCTGATGATGTTCTAATAATTCCGGAATGATGTGATATCGACTTTCTGCGGATCCGCCATTTCCATGAAGGATCAATAGGGGATCCCTCTTTCCGAATACTTCATAGCTAAGGCTACCCCAATCTCTTTCCAATGAAAAGCGCTTTCCCTTAATACCTCCATCTAATTCAACTTTTGTTTGCGCCTGGGACACTACCATCACAAAACTCATGATCAACAACAACCCTTGTTTTTTCATCCTGAAATTTTAAGTTTACTCCAACAAACGTAAAGGGGGCATTATTCAAATAATTGTAAGAATCAGACAAAATGATACTCATTGAAGAGCACCCGGAATCCCAGATAGCCGCCAAATACGTTGACAGATATCAACTGTTTATCATTAAAGAACCTGCATTCCTTAAGACCATACCAAATGGTAAAATGGATTGCTACCTGATCAAAAGAGGGGAGTTTACCAAATGGGACATCAAATCAGAATCATTTATTCCCAGTAGTAAATCGGGTATATTACCGGCCACCAATCAAGCGTCATTTTACTACATACCTGCGTATCTCATTTGCTTGAACATAAAACTCAACCTTAACATACTGAGTCTTTCACTATTTAGTGGTTTGCTAAGCGACTGGGAGCGTTTTGATATGACAGATTTGGTTCCAAAAATTGAGCAGAGCCGTATGCTTTCCAGGATATCCGAGGATCATGCAAGTATTCATGTTCAGGAACTTGATGCTATAATCAAACAAGCTTTAAGTAAACATTCCATTGACGAAAAAATTGAAAAAGTCCTGGCATTGATTGAAGGTCGATTGACCAATAAATTCAAAGTGGCAGATCTTGCCAATGAAATGAACATGTCAGAAAAATCAATGGAGCGGTGGATTCGTAAGCAGTTCAATTTAACCCCCAAAGAGTTGTGGCAAGTTATTCGATTCCAGCAAGCTTCCTATAATTTAAAAAATCAACCAAACAGGAAGTTGATAGATTCATTGGCGTACGGCTACTACGATCAATCACATTTTATAAAAGACTGCCGAAAAATCACGGGCTATGCTCCAAAAGCGTTTTTTTCAAAAATGAAACTCCCTACCAATGATATTATTTTTGAATAATGCCCTAACGGACGATTGAAAAGTACGCCTTGATTATTCAGGAGATAGGTAAATATCAAACTGACCGGTCATTAAACCATTGGGGCCTTCAATAAAATCGATGTATCGGCATAATTCTGTATTTCTGTCCGTCCGGTCAACTCTTTCGCGACGATTGCCTTTTTCAGAGAGCCAGTAGGATTGTGTGGTTAACGAAGGATATCCATCTGCGTGGATTTTATAGTGAATGTGTCTTCTACGTCCGGAATAAAGCCCCGGAACGATACTTCTAAAACGAAAAGCTCCATTTTTGTCACTGATCACGTAGCCTCTAAGTTTCACCTGAGAGGCTTTGTATTTTGAAATGTCTCCATTTCCTGTAGGATGGTAAACTCCGTCATTGTCGCAATGCCAGATTTCTATCGTGGCTTCAGGGATTTTTACTTTTCCTTGCTGGTCCCCGTAAACCGTGCCGTGAACTTCCATCGGCGTTCCAGATAGGTTACTGTAATTCAAATTGACCGTTTCTTTCGTGTTGGATACATAAAAGGGACCTTCAGTAGCTCTATCTGTGTATCCACATTCACTGGGAGGTCGTTCCTCCAGACTTTTTAATCCTAATAATGGAATAGAAAATAATGATAATCCGGCCTTTTTGAGGAAGTTCTTTCTGTTTAATCTGGAATTCATGGTCATCTACTTGTGTGATGTCGAACGAGGGTAAAATAGACTCTAATAGAATGATTTGTCTCAGACTTTCCAAAATCTATCGATCAACAACAAAATTGAACGGCAAACGACATACTGAGATTCGATTTCTGCCTCAACTTTTCCCCGAAATCAGCCGCACACCTGTATTTCCAGGGATTCTATCGCTTTGTAATACCATAGGCACTAGGTCGTTCATCGAGGGATCTTGCCGATCGTCGATCCTTTTTTATAACAGCAGAAAAGTTTTTCATCTTCAGCGCTTCAATTTGAGATCAATGAAAAAAAGCAAAAACTGGATCAGGAGTTATCATCGAGATATAGGATATTTCTATGTAGGGCTTATCATTTCCTTTTCAATTTCGGGCATTGCCTTAAACCACCGGACCATCTGGGATCCTCAGGATTATGTTTATTATGAAGTGGAAGCTCGTACCAATCCTTTCTCCCTGAAGAACATCAGTGAGGAAACGATCAAAAACAAATTAAGGGTGATACAGCGTGATGTGGAGGTCGATTTAAACTTTCGCGGGTTTCGAGAACGCCAGGGGAGGCTACAAGTCTTTGTCGAAGATGGGATGGTCTATATGAACCCCAGGTCCGGTGAAGTTGATGTGGAGATGTATCGGAAGATCCCGGTTTTAGGTCACATGACGTGGTTGCATAAAACTACCAATCATGTGTGGATATGGTATTCCGATGTGTTTGGATTGGGTATGCTGATCATTGCCATCACAGGGATGTTCATCACGTCTGGCAAAAATGGATTTAGACAGAAAGGGTTCAAACTAGCCCTGGCTGGTATATTGTTCCCCATCATTGCATTGATTATGCTGGCGTAATATCATGACATCATACATTTGAATCCTCAAACATCGCCACGCCGAATTTCGATTCATACTGTTGTTTGAATTCGGTGGGGTTCAGCATGCCCACGGCCCTGGCACCTTCTGACGCATTCTTAATTTTTCGCTGCCTGATCAATTCATGCACGTAGGTCAATCGAATGTCCTTGATATAAGCTTTGGGTGTCTGATTAGTCAGCTCCTTGATCAGTCTGAACGTCTTACTTCGACTTGCATTTATTTCGTGCGCCACGTCTTCCACGGTAAGATTCGGATCATCGATTCTGTCAATGATCAACTGATGGATCTTCTTGAGTATGGATTGCTCCACATTACTCGTCAGGTCCTTGTCACTGGCAATGATCTGCCAGGCATTCGATTTGATGTTGGCCTTATCTTTTATCCGGTTATTGACGCGCTTCCTCAGATCCTCGGCTTCAAAAGGCTTCGTGATAAAGTCATTCACTCCCGCTTTAAGGACCTTTTGTTTATCGATCTCTGAGGTCCGGGCCGATACCACCATTACGGGAATGTTTTGCAGGGATTCATCCTTGGAAAGCTGGTCAATGAGTTCAAAACCATCAAGCCAGGGCATCATGAGGTCTGTTATGATCAGGTCAATTTTATGATTGCTCAGGACTTCCAAAGCTTGCTGTCCGTGGCCCGCAAAGACCAGGTTGTGATCCTGACTTAAAATGCTGCCAATGTAGGAGCGTATCTCTTCGTGATCGTCGACGATCAGTAGGGTATTTTCTTTTTGATGCGGGATGTAAACCTTCCTGGACGGTTCGGGCATATCCCCTAGTTCCATGAAAATGGATGCCTCTCCGGGATCATCGGATTCTTCAATGGTGGTCTGGTCCAGATTGAGCGGGAGCGTAACCTTGAACTTCGTGCCCTCGCCTTTGACACTTTTTACGTCAATTTGACCACCATGTAGTGTTACCAACTCTTTCACCAGAGATAATCCGATACCAAAACCTTCCTGACGGGCGTAGGGCTGATCGGGAACCTGATAAAAACGATCAAAAATATGGGGTAAATGAGCAGGATCTATTCCTTCTCCGGTATCCGATATTTCCAGTAGGATCTCATTTCCCTTTAAAGAAGCAATGACCAGTATTCTGTCTCCCTTTCGCGTGTGTTTGATCGCATTGGAGATCAGGTTGAACAGGATCTTATTGAAATAAAGTTTGTCTGCCTTCAGCGTCAGGTCGTCCTCTATCTGGGGATCAAGCTGTAATGTTTTGCCTTCCTGAACCATTCTGGAGTCAAACATTTGGGTGATGAGCTGCAGCATGGGGAGCAGCCTAATTTCACTCCAATTCAACTCGAGACGACCTTCTTCCAGCAAAAGCAGGTTGTTTATTTCTGAAGTCATTTGCGTGAGCATCGCCGTATTTTTCCGGAGATTCTTCAAATCACTTTCTGTGGACTGAGTCAGGAAATTGTCTTTATTGGTCAGTATCTGGTCGGTGTATCCCTTGATCAATGTTAGAGGAGTCCGGAAATCATGATTGATGTTGGCGAATAGACGGGTCCGGTATTCGTTCAGCGTTTCGAGTTTTTCATTAGACACATTCAATTGCTCATTGAGTGTAGCGAGGTGGGTGCTCATTTTTCTGCGTTGTAATGACGCCCGGTATATGATCACTGCAAGAAGGACCAATATGACAATGACCAATGCTGCTCCGGCAATGAGATAGTTTTGTCGTTGGATGGTCGCCTCGTCCAGTTCCTGATTCAATCGAAGTAACTCGTTTTCTGATTCTTTTTCCTTGAGGTCATGAACTGAGGTCAGGTTGGCCATTTCTGTACTCTTTTCTACATTATACAAGCTGTCCATGGCCATCATATAATTGTTGAGGTGTCCAAAGGCTTTTTCATAATCCCCCTTGGACTGATAAGCCTGGTACGCAACTTCATGAATTATCGCAAGGTCATTATATTTCTTTTCATCCTCTATCATACCCAGGGCCCTGTTGGAATAGGTGATGGCCTGATCAAAATCTTCCATTTTGAGGTATATGTCAGCCATGGTTTCTAAACAGACTAACATATCCGTTAGGATATTGAGTTCTTCCTGTAGTTTCAAGGCCCTGTTACCATATTCCAATGCCTTCGGGTATTGCTCCAGGCTTCCATAATCTCGAGCCAGATTCGATAAAATCAAAGCTACTAGCGGCGAGTAATTGAATTCCTCCGATATCTTAAGCGCTTTTTCATAATTGAAGATTGCAACTTCAAAATCTTCAAGCTCAGACTGGCAAGCAGCAATGGTGATGTAAGCGGAGGCAATCATGTATTTCCCATCAGCAGCCTCAAACATGGACAAAGCGGTTTCCATATCAATGATGGCTTCCTCGAATTGGAAATTATAATACTTAATACTACCGATAAGGTAGGTGGATTGCCCGATATTGATAGTATCCTTAAAATGTGTGGCGTATTCCAAAGCCTCGTAGGAATATTCCAGTGCCTTGTCGTAATTACCATGACCCAAGTGAAATACGGCCATGCTCAAAGTACTTTCGGTAAGGGCCACTGTATCCTTTAACTCCTTCCTAAGTGCTAAACTTTGTTCAAAGTAATACAGCGCCGTATCCAGTTGCCCCAGGTCATTTAAAAGTGCGCCTGTGTTATCCAGGTTATAACTAAGTGCGTAAAGATCATTCCTTTCCTGGTTGATTTCACTCGCTTTTTTTATAGTCGACAAAGCCTCATCATACGCTCCTCTAAGTCTGTGAATACCGGACATCTGTGCATAGCAATACCCCAGGTACTGTTTCATTTGCAAGGCATCAAATGAGCTCGCTGCAACATGATAGGAGTCCATTGCCTGATTGTATTGATCCAAGTAGTGATAACTTTGGCCCATGAAATAATGGGCAAGCGCATTTTGTTTGGGCTGGTTCAGTTGTTCAGCAAGCGCAAGCGCTTCCTCCCCATACTTTAATCCATTTTCCGGATCTATTTCTCTGTGAAGCTTCGATAGCTCAACCAGCAAATTCAGTTTTATCGTGTCTTCTTCCTGATGATTGGTCAGTAAGTTTTGAAGGCTGTCAATTGCTGAAGAAGACTGCCCGTAGTTGGTCAAACTGAGAAAAAGTAAAAACAACAGACCAAAGCATCTGGGCACCATGAAGTGCTTGTGTTTTCCAGGCTTGCTGTTTCTCATGTATATCATTCGAGTATTGTTTCTTCTACTATTTAACCTCAAAAAATGAGGAACAAAATGCGGAAAAAGGAAATTCTTCCTTGTGGTAAAAAATGACGGGTTAAATGTAATTCATAATCAGAAGGATATAGATGGGCCTGTAACGAAACCCTTTGGTGAATTTCTTGTACCTCTTCAAAGGTATGGATTTGTAGAAATTGTAAACGGCTGACAATCAACTAGTAGTACTTTTTCTAAATCATTTGAGACTTTTTCTAAGTACCCGGAAATCAGCTTTGTCCCGTGAATTTGATTGAACGACCATTTGACGTTTTGTCAATTCCAACAACGCTTTCTACCCATTATTTAAAAGTTTAAACCATGTCTTTTTTCTGCGTAAAGAAAAGGTGGAGACCCTTTCATTTTTTATCAGAACAGGTACGTTTCAGGCAGTGGATATTTGCGTCCTGCGTCCTTTTATATTCCACAAGTGCCCTCGGTAGTACGATCACCGTGACCAATACTAATTCCAGCGGTGCCGGTAGTCTTGATCAAGCGATTCAGGACTTTATTTCCGGAGGAGTATCCAGTACCATTTCTTTTGACGCAAGTTTGAATGGAAGTACCATAACCATTGCGCAAGCCTACAGCTTCTCCGCCAACAGCCTCGTGATTGATGGAGATGTCAATGGCGATGGAGATGCTGACATCACGTTACAGAGTGACGGTACGGATCATCGGTTCTTTTCACTATCAGGTACTTCTGCAATCACTTTTAAAAACTTGCAGGTCGAAAACTTTAGTACTACCAGCGATGGTGGGGTCGTCCAAATTTCAACGGGTACAGTGACCATTGAGAATTGTTTGATCAGGAATAACACGGGAAGATCTGGTGGTGTTATATATATCCAAAATGGATTTGGAACCGGGGATGCCAATATTAGCAAGTCTATCTTTTCTGGCAATTCCGCAAGCAGTTTTGGAGGGGTAATCTACCAGGCATCTTTTCTAAGTAGTGTACATACGGTTATTGAAAATTCGCTGTTTTTCAATAACACCGCCCCTAATAGCAATGGTGGTGTGGCTTTCATTAGTGATGGTTCAAATTTCACGTTGCGCCATGTGACTTTATCCAATAATAGCTCAAAGTTTAGCGGTGGAGCCATTTTAAATAACAACAACTTAACCATTGAAAATAGCCTGATCGTAGGCAACAGTTCCGAATCAGGACCCAGCAACATTCTAAACAATAGGACTTTTAACAATGCAGGAGGAAGTATAGTGGGAGGTGAAAATGGAGCCTCTGATGCTGTGACGGACTATTTTGTAGATGCCGCGAATGGAGACTACAATTTAATATCTACCAGCCCTGCAGTAAATGCGGGACTCAATTCGCTTACTACCGCCGCTGGAATTACTACGGACATTGTGGGCAATGCACAGCCAAATGTGGGGATTACCAGTGTTGTAGATGCGGGAGCTTATGAATTCCTGGGAGATCCACCGATCAGTTTTGAATCTTCTTCAGTCATCAATTCAAGTACCCTTACGATCACATTGACGTTTGACAGGCAGATATCAGGATTGGACAATACTGATTTCACTACGGCCACAAATTCGCTTTCGTTTACCTCGCTTACTTCGCCGGACAATACCGTATATACTGCGACCTTCACCCTTGCTGATCTGACACAAAGAGCGGTCGATACAGTATTTATGGATGCCCTGGTGGAAGATATGTTTACCAATAATTTACAGGCCAAAGATACTTCTGCCTTTATCTATTATGTCCCTGTTGCTCAGGTGACCAATACACTGACAAGTGGGGAAGGTTCTTTCGATCAGGCATTACAAGACTTCATTGATTCAGAAGGGATAGTAAATAGGGTGGAGTTTGATCCTACCTTAGATGGAAGCACCATCATGGTGACCCAAGGCTATACCTTTTCGCAAGGGACGCTTGCGATAGAAGGAGACATTGATGATGATGGTACGATTGATGTAACACTTCAAAGTGATGGCGCGAATCATGGCTTTTTTATCATTAACGGATCTACATCGTTGAACCTGAGTCGAGTTCAGATCACCGATTTCTCACCTTCTAATCAATGGGGGCCCGTGGTGCAGGTCAACTCCGGTTTGGCCTCATTAAGCGTGGAAGGTTGTGAAATCCGGAATATCAGTACGGGTGGCTTTGGCGGAGCTGTTTACTGTGAAAATGGTAGTGTAAGCATCAAAGAAAGCATCTTTGATAATAGCTCAGCCATCTGGGGTGGAGCAGTAACCATTTATGGCGGAAACACAACGATTGAAAACTCTTTGTTCATCAATAACAGTGCTGGGAATGGAGGTGCTATCTATGGCCGAAACGGAGCGAACGTTTCTGTGAGGCATTGCACGTTCTCTGGAAACTCAGCCACTACAACCGGAGGTGCCATTTATAACCTCAGAACTTTAACCGTTGAGAACTCCCTTTTTGTGGGTAATGAGGTCAATTCAACCGTGAACAACATCACAAACGCGGCAACTTTCAATGACAATGGGGGCAATATTTATGGAGGTGAAAGCAGCACCTCCAACGATTTAGCAGACTACTTTACTGATGCAGCTAACGATGATTACACGCTGCATTTAAGAAGTTTAGCAACTGATCAGGGTGTGAACGCACTGGCAACAAACGCAGGTATCACCACGGATTTACTCGGGAATACCAGACCTTTTTCCGGCTTGGCACAAATAGTTGATGTGGGAGCTTATGAGTTACAGGCCGATCCTGATTTTGTGGCTCCCACTATTGCTCTTTCCACAACGTCAACGGACCCGACCAATGACAATCCAATCCCGGTATCGATCACTTTCAGCGAGTCCGTTACCGGATTTACATCGGCGGATATTGTTGTAAACGGGGGATCCATCCAAAACTTCACCGGGTCGGGAGCCAACTATGCTTTTGACCTGATCCCGACGGCCGATGGTACGCCTACGGTAGATGTTGCTTCAAACGTGGCGACGGATGCCGCAGGTAATGGGAATACTACTGCAACGCAATTGAGTGTGACCTACGATGGTACCCGTCCAACAGTTAGCCTTGCTACCACTTCTTCTTCTCCAACAAACAGTAATACGATTCCGGTTACCATTACCTTCAGTGAGTCCATTACGGGTTTTGAGTCAGGAGACTTGACGGTGAGTGGTGCCACCATCGAAAATTTCACGGGATCAGGCGCTGACTATTCTTTTGATTTGATACCGACAGGCGATGGATCGCTGACGGTAGACGTGGCCTCGGATGTTGCGATGGATGCGGCGGGAAATGGAAACACCGCGTCGACACAATTGAGTGTAATTTATGACGGTACGGAACCTGCTATCAGTATTTCTTCTACTTCCACAGACCCGACCAATGACCATCCGATCCCGGTAACGATCACCTTCAGCGAATCCGTCACGGGTTTTGAGTCGGGCGACCTAACGGTGAATGGTGGTACAATCGAAAATTTCACAGGATCCGGAACCAGCTATTCTTTTGATTTGCTCCCATCATCAGACGGCACACTGACGGTAGATGTGACCTCAAATGTTGCGATGGATGCGGTAGGTAATGGCAATACCGCAGCAACACAATGGGGTGCAGTTTATGATGGAACTGCACCCACCGTCAGTCTTTCCACTAGTTCCACGAATCCTACCAATGACCATCCGATCCCGGTAACGGTCACCTTCAGCGAATCGGTTACCGGATTTGTATCGGAAGACGTTGTTGTGAGTGGAGGTACGATCGAAAATTTCGCAGGATCATCAACCAACTATTCTTTTGACCTGATCCCTGATTCCGATGGTACGCTGACCGTTGATGTGGCCTCAGATGTTGCCTTGGATGCAGCGGGCAATGGTAATACTAGCGCGACACAATTAAGCGTGTCCTATGATGGTACCGCTCCGACCATTAGCCTTTCCTCGACTTCCATGGACCCCACCAATGACAATCCGATCCCGGTGACAATAATCTTCAGTGAATCCGTCACTGGATTTACATCGGAGGATGTGATTGTAAGTGGAGGCACAATTGAAAATTTCACAGGATCATCAACCAGCTACTCCTTTGATTTGATCCCGGATTCGGATGGTACGCTGACGGTAGATGTTGCGGAGGGTGTTGCCACTGATGCAGTAGGTAATGACAATACGGCGGCAACACAATTAAGTGTGGAATACAATGTTACCTCACCAACAGTCAGCCTTGCTACCACTTCTGCCACTGCGACAAACAATAGTACGATTCCTGTTACGATCACTTTTAGTGAATCGGTTACTGGATTTAATTCGGAAGATGTGGTAGTGAGTGGTGGAGCCCTGGAGAACTTTACCGGATCATCAACCAGCTATTCTTTTGATCTGATCCCGGATTTGGATGGTACGCTGACGGTAGATGTTGCGGAGGGTGTTGCCACAGATGCAGCAGGCAATGGCAATGCGGCCGCTACGCAATTGAACTTAACCTATGATGGTACCGCACCATCCGTTAGCATTTCCACTTCTGCCACAGCTCCAACCAATGATAATCCGATCCCTATAACGATAACCTTCAGTGAATCCGTCACTGGATTTGCAGCTGAAGATATTGTTGTGAGCGGAGGAGCAATCGAGAACTTCACAGGGTCTTCAAGCAGCTATTCATTTAATTTGATCCCGGATTCGGATGGCATGCTGACGGTAGATGTTGCGGCGGACGTTACCACAGATGCAGCAGGTAATGGTAATGTTGGCGCAACACAATTAAGCGTATCTTATGACGGTACCGCACCCTCCGTTAGCATATCCACTTCCTCTATTGATCCAACCAATGATAATCCGATCCCTACAACGATTACTTTCAGTGAATCCGTCACTGGATTTGTAGCTGAGGATATTGTGGTGAGCGGAGGAGCAATCGAGAACTTCACAGGGTCATCAAGCAGCTATTCCTTTGATTTGGTCCCGGATTCGGAAGGCATGCTGACGGTAGATGTTGCGGCGGATGTGGCCACAGATGCAGCAGGTAATGGTAATGCGGCCGCTACACAATTGAATTTAACCTATGATGGTACCGCACCATCTGTTAGCATTTCTACTTCCTCCGCTGATCCAACCAATGATAATCCGATCCCTATAATGATTACCTTCAGTGAATCCG
This sequence comes from Cyclobacteriaceae bacterium, assembly GCA_965229785.1. Taxonomy (GTDB): domain Bacteria; phylum Bacteroidota; class Bacteroidia; order Cytophagales; family Cyclobacteriaceae; genus JAWPMT01. The sequence continues at coordinate 3,199,546 of CBDDJS010000001.1, read as the reverse complement.
TCACTGGATTTGTAGCTGAGGATATTGTTGTGAGCGGAGGAGCAATCGAGAACTTCGCAGGGTCATCAACCAGCTATTCTTTTGATCTGATTCCTGCGACAGACGGCACCTTGACGGTAGATGTGGCCTCAAGTGTAGCAATGGATGCAGCGGGAAATGGCAATATCGCAGCAACGCAATTCCGAATGGTGTATGATAATACAGCGCCTGTGGTTACAGTAGATGCGTTGAATACCTCCGATAACTCACCGTCAATAACCGGAACGATAGACGATCCCGAAGCGAGTATAGTGGTAACGGTCGATGGGCAGACTGTCTCCGCTCTCAATCAGGGAGATGGCACGTGGATCGTTGAAGATAATTCATTCATTGAACTGGGTATGGGTACTTATGATGTAATGGTCACGGCTACAGATAGGGCACAGAACCTTGGTTCAGATGATACAACCGACGAGTTGATCATCGAAAACGTTTTGGCGGTAAATAATCTGCCTCTTGCCTTAGAGGTCTATCCTAACCCGACTACCGAGCGACTTTTCATTTCCGGTACCATAGATTTTCAGGAGATCGAATCGGTTCGGGTTTTCAACGGACAGGGTGCTGAGTCGGAGGTACAATATGCTCACGGTCAATTAGAAGTAAGTGCGCTCCCGGCGGGTATCTACTTTCTTAAAATTCAAGTCCGGGGAGAATTGACCATAAAAAGATTCATAAAACACTAATGGGTAGAGTGCCTCCTAAAATCAATTGACGCAGCGATATCGGTTTTAGCATCCACAACCAACAAGCGCTCTATGTATTGGTAGTTAGCGTAACCCCGGAAATTTTCCGGGGTTTTTTCTTGAAAGAATGATAATTGAATTCAAAGGATCAAAGAAATAGTGATGCTTTTAAAACCACCGCGGAAACATTTGTTCAGGATGTGGCCGCAACATTACAGCCAGGGGCAGCATCTTATGCTGCTCGGTCGCAATTGCATTGCGGCCGCATCTTCATCGGTATTTGAAATGCTGTCGCAGTGTGTGTTTGGATTTTCTGTATGCCTGAAGAACGATATTCAGTGGAACGCCGCACCGCACGTGTTTGGGCTTTCTTCAAAGCTGCATAATCCTATTTCACGTGTGTTTGAGGCTTTTGCAAGTCTGCATAATACTGTTTCATCTGTGTTTGGGGCTTTTGCTAGGTTGCATACTGCTGTTTCGCGCGTGTTTCAGCTTTTTGCAAGTCTGCGGATAGTTATCGCACGTGTGCGGACCGTAGATTTCGTACTTAATGGAATAGGGTTATATTTATATGGTAATAAGGTACCAAGTATGTGGCTCTGTAAATCTGCTCAACATTTAAAATGAGAATTTTATTTATCTCGAAATCAATATATGATGAAGGTCGGATACGAAATGAACTAAAAGAACTTTGCGAAGGCCACTCCCTTACATTTCGTTACTCATTTCAAGAAGCTAAAGATTTCATCGACAATTATATAGTTAAGCATCAAATTCCCCTTGATTTAATCATTACAAATAGTAGAATCAATTTCGAGGGCTCCGATAATTTTAGGGATTGGATAAGATTCAATTACAACCGAACTTATTCCAAAAGAGATTTTAATCTCAATAAGGTACCTATCGCGCTAATAGTTGAATCATCTCAGAATAAGAAAATGTTTAGAGAATATGATATCACTATAGACGATTTAGGAGTGGAGAAATTGAATCTTTTTCGTAAAGATTTTTCAATGACGATCAGATCATGGCGAAAACAAGTACTGGAAGAACTTGATGGACTTGGCATTGACTTTAATTCAGGCAACATAAACTATTCTCTATTCTTTACTGATAAAAAAAGAAGACATAAGCCCACGTATATACTCTCTGAGAATTTTAAAATTTTTCCAAGAAAGCTTAACTATTACTGGTTGGAGTTCAATAAGCATGAAATTGAAGAGTCTATTGACAGATTTATTAAGATGCTCAAAAGAGCAAGGAGGTTGGGGATAAAAGGTGAGGAGAAAACTTATCACAAGTTTTTCAATGAAAACAAACTCTTTCTTCTTCGTGATGCCTATTCTCGCTTTTGGTACGAACCTAAGCTCATGAAGAATTCTGGAAAATACGAAGAGCCGGATTACACTTTAAAGCCAAACATGTCATATAAAACAGACTTAAGTGTTTTAGAAGTCAAACTCCCGAATGAGGCTTTCATGACAAGGAAAAAATATCATAAGAGCCCAAGGTCGCGATTGATTCAACACATTATTCAAGTTAATGATTACAAAGATTACCTTGAAAGCGACGAATACCTAACAGAGATAAATAGAGTTTTTGGTTACATACCAAGACAGATTAATTACAACTTGTTAGTAGGAAGGGCTGATGCTAAAGAGGAGCATCTTTTTGAGTTGAACAAGACTATGAGGCAACTTGGTCAAGGGGAACTTAATCTTATGACATATGATGAACTTATGGAGTATCAAGTGAAGTTTCTGAATCGAATGGAGTTATTGGAAATAAAGTAAACCTGGAGAAATAAGCACAAATAGCTGTAATTAAATGACTTCTTAAAAATCAGGATTATCGGAATTTAGTTAGGAAAAAATACCCGCATGGAGGAAAAAATCAGAGAACTTATTGAGGAAAGTGAGGAATACACTTTTTACATCTGTTCAGATTATAACGTGGATCTTGGAGAAACATATTCTCTTGCAACTCCCGAATTAGTTGCTTGGACGGCAGAGTGTGAAGATTTTATTTTAGCCAACTACGGAAAAGAAAGTACACCCTGGAAAGTCTTTGAAAAATTCGAACGAGACCAACTTGGTGGAAACTATGAAGGAACGTTCAATAAGCAGATAGAAATAATTAAGTCTGCATTAACAGCTTGCCTTAGGATTCAACCTAAGAGAAAAGCTATAAAGTCAGCAAAACAAAATAACAACGTAGAATACGATAAAGTATTTGTCGTGCATGGACATGATGAAGAGGCAAAGGTCAGGGTAGCAAGATATTTAGAGAAGCTGAATCTTAAACCAATAATTCTTCATGAACAGGCAAGCTCTGGAAAAACGATAATTGAGAAAATTGAAAGCTATTCAAATGTTGGATTTGCAATTGTTCTATATACCCCGTGTGACATTGGCTCCAAACAATCCAAGGCACCTGATTTGAAACCGAGGGCAAGACAAAATGTAGTTTTCGAACATGGATTCTTGATGGGAAAGATAGGAAGAAATAACGTTTGTGCTCTAGTAAAAGGAGATATAGAAACACCCAATGACATTTCTGGAATAGTATATGTTAATATGGATTCAAATGATGCCTGGCAGTTCCAACTCGCTAAAGAATTAAAAAAATCCAATTATAATATTGACCTAAATAAACTTGCATAAGGTAGCTCATGGATATCTGCTCGGTCGCAAATGGCATTGCGGCCGCATCTTCATCGGTATTTGAGATGCTGCACGTATGTGCTATTGAATTTTCTATATACCTGTAGAACGATATTTCAGCGGAACGCCGCACCGTACATGTTTGAGGCTCCTGCCTTGCCGGCAGGTCTGCAAGTTTGCGGAAAGCTGTTGTATGTGTGCTGGAGGTTAGTCTTCGTACTTAAAGGACAATTATGAAGGGTGCCTTTCCCAAAGTCGAATAATTTCTTGGAAGCATGTCGCCCAATTAATCTTTTTAAGGGAGGAGGGAAACACGTTTTTATCTTTTTCACATGAAATGGCTTGAGGATAGAGGAGGTATGGGCTATCTTGTACCAGAAACGCGCTCTGTGCGTGTTATTCAATAGTTAGGCACAATGTATGAGTGGCAAGAAAAACGATAGTGACAAGAAAACTATACTTTGGGGTATCGGCGCTGCTGTAATTATTATAGCATTGTGGTTAACTACATATTTCCTGCTAGTAAATCTGAAACCGGATGATCGTGGAACTTTAGGTGATATGTTTGGGACAGTGAATGCACTTTTTTCTGGGCTTGCCCTTGCCGGAATAATTTTTACAATTTTATTACAACGAAAGGAACTCGGTTATCAACGCGATGAATTGAGAGAAACGAGGGAGGAATTCAAAATTCAAAATGAGACACTCAAACAGCAGAGATTTGAGAATACACTTTTTCAAATGATCGGGATTCATCATGAGGTAATTGATAAACTCAGTTTTGATAAAGGATTCAAATCTGCTATCTTAGAAAAGAGAGCTGTTTTAGCCAATGCCGTAAAAGACTTAAAAAATGAGCTTAGTTGGGCGCTTCCTACTAAGGAATCCAAAAACAAGAAAGGACAGGACGTAAAGTTGAGATATATACCTGAAGACTCGACTGAAGTTCACAAACTTCTCATTAAAGGTTATGAACAATTCTACTTTGAGAGATATAAACAACTTCTAAGTCATTACTACAGGAACATTTATCACGTTTTCAAATTCATTTATACCTCTGACCTAATAGAACAGCATCAAAGAACGTTTTATGCGTCTATAGCCCGTGCACAGCTATCATCCGACGAATTGTTTCTTATTTTGTATAACAGCTTAACTCCTAATCTGGGATATCCCAATTTTCTCTTTTTGATAAAAGAACTGGACATAATGCAAAATTTCGATTTTAATCTAGTTGAAGATTTTAAAGTCCATAAGGACATCTATGAAACCCTAAAAGCAGAGGTTCAACCAAAATTTAAAGTGCCTAACAATTACTAAAATGAATGTGCGAACAGAGCAATCTTATATGACAGAGGGAAAGAGAAACTTCGGTGCTTCAAGCAACAGGAGCGCGTACTCATTTTAGTTGGACGTCAGACACCAACACCCAATGGACAATAGACAGTCCAAGGAATTGAGAGAAGACCTACTTCTGTGCAATCCGACCATCGACGTTCATATCTTCCTTGCCGACAAATAGGTACTGAAAGTGACCATTTCTTCCACCTCCTCGGAGTTCTACAATGCAATTATTTGACCTGTAAATGCTGGGTATTAAAACCAATGGTAGAAACTTTTGAGCTAGCACCTCCTAGCGTGAGGGATAGAGCGGTCTGTTTGAGTCCTGTCACCCTGGGATACTGAGCTTGTCGAAGGGTCGAAGGATCAGGACGAGTAGCGAAAGCCTGACCCGAAGGGGCACGCCCCAGAAATGAGCTATGACCGGAAACTCCGAAACTGCAGTTCAACGAAGTGATTCATTTACCTAAAGTTCGTAATAGATGAAAGTCTCTGTTCTATAGAGGACAGATCAAGCCAGATACATCCAGATGATCCTGGACATCTTAAAATTGAACTGATATAAAAGAACAACAACAAGCGCCACCGGATAAATGAGGTAGTCTATGGACAATGAAAATAGGAGCATAATGGCTGCAACAATGATCATTTCGAGGATGGCCAGACCGTAACTTACGTACATGGCTCCCGTAAAGTACCCGGGCTCTTTTTCAAACCGAAAGCCACAGTGATTACATTTCGCCTTCATCTTCGGTATTTTAAATAAAAAGACATTTCCTTTTGATTCGAACACCTCATCTATCCCACAGGACGGGCATTTTTGTTGATAGATTTTCTTTAATGAGTCAGACATAAGCCATAATTTTAGACGGCTAAAGTAATTTTATTACTTGTCAGTACCATTGAAGAATTGGAGCCACTTCTTGCACAAAAAGGACATTAGATGGAAAATGTGAATATTCTTGACATCAGTCAATTTGAAGATCATGAGGATTCGCAACAGTTTTATTGCAATCAGCTTTCCAGGCATCTGACAGAACATAACCAACACATCAGCGCCCCTCATAAGCACAACTTCTTTTTGACCGTCTTATTCACGGAAGGCTCAGGCATCCATGAAGTCGATTTTGAGCGGTACGAAGTTGTTCCCGGTGCGGTGTTTCTCATCAATCCGGGACAGACACATTATTGGGAGCTATCCAATGCGGAGGGAATCATTTTCTTCCATTCTCAATCATTTTTTGACTTAAATTTCACCAATAGATCGGTGTTGGACTTTCCGTTTTTCTATTCCATACATAACCCCTCCATTCTTTTGTTGGAAGGAGCCATTACTCAGGTAGACCATTGGTTTCATGGCTTGTTGACCGAATACAGAGATCAGAAATTGCATTACCTCGAGAAGATCCAGACCATTCTTAATTGCCTTTATGTAGACCTGACCAGATTGTATCATCAATCTGGCATATCCAGGGTCACAAAAACAAGCATTGATTTTAGCTATGTCCGGAGACTGGAAAACTTGATTGACGAGCACTTCAGGGAGGAAAAGTCTCCGTCTTTTTATGCGGAAAAATTAAACATCACTCCAAAGCACCTTAACCGACTGACCAGGAACACGCTGGGCAAAACCACCACACAAATAATCACAGAACGGATCATTCTGGAAGCAAAACGATTGGTGTTGTATCATCCTGCTTCATTAACCCACGTTTCTGATGAGTTGGGCTTTGAGGATTACTCATACTTTACCCGACTTTTCAAAAAATGGACTGATAGTACACCTACCGAATTCAGGAACTTTTACTCCGGAGCATAACCCACTCCCGTTTTGGCCCGACTAAGTGGTTCGGAGATTATTTCATATCGGCGACATCTGCCTCCGTGAATGTTCTAAAGGCAAATTTGTACCCTTCATATCCGGCAATACCATAGAAAAGTAAGTCTATCGCGCTGAAGGTTTCTGTCATCACCGGAATGAAATATGCGTAATCAAACAAGAATAGGGTTTCGACAAAACCTAAACTTTCTTCATTAGCGTAGAATCCGATGATGCTGAAGAAATTGCCAATAAAACAACTGAGAACGGCAATTGCACCGCCGGCGATCCCAAAGATGGGATCTATACCTTTTCCCAGGATCTTCATCGAATAACCTACTCCGGCGCCAATGGCAATCGCCATGTATCCGATCTGATAGTTGGTAGCTACGGTGATCAATCCCCATAAGATGGCCCCTATAATTCCGGTCCCGACGCCAGCAATAATGGCCAGTGGGAGATTTTGTTCCATGCGTAACTTTTCGAGGGCATTCTCAGATAGCTGATACCGCACTTCTTCTTGTTCCAGAGGTTCAGTATCATTTACTTCAATCTTAACCGTAGGGTCCAGGTTGAAATCAGGGCATTCCTGATCAAAGTTTGCTTTTTCTCCCGTTAGCGAGCAAATCAGCCCTTGCTGAACGTCCATTTTTCTGTTGGTGCATTTTTTGCAAAAAGCGAGTTGTTCTAATCTTGTCATGTTTCGAAGGTTTTTAAAGGTTGGTGCTTGTCAACTAAGCCCGGTATGGCCTGTTGACCAACTGTTGTTTATTTCTTCTAAACTATGAGATTTTCGAGGAGTTTGCAAATGGATGGAAGTGAACCCCAACCATGGGAAGGCTATCACGATTGATTGATATTAGCTCATAAGCACAATGATCCTAGGGTTAGGGTACCTGCCATCCTAGCATCTCGATGATGATCCGGGTCACGGTTTTTTCAGTAGCCTCTTCATCAGGCGATTTCAGAAGAAAGACCAGTTCAGATTGTTCACCAGCCAGGAGGTACCCTTCATCTTCACTTAACGGTAATCCCAGTTGTTCAATACTCTGCAGATTGGATCCAATGCTTACCTCGCTGTTTATGACTTTACCCTGAAAGTTGTTGTAAAGCTCGATCCGGATCAGGCGTTTTGTTAGGACATCAAACATGAGGTCCAGGCTTTCTTCGATCGTATACTGAAATATCCTTGGGTAAAAAGCTTCTACTTTAACCGCAGAATAGGGGAGTTCAAAAATAGCGGGAAATAGGTCCGAGATGTCATCTCCCAATCTTATGCTGCCAATGCCTTCACCCGGATGGATGTCTGAAAATAATGATAATTGCTCCTTCACGCTTTTATTACACTTTGGGTGGGACCATCAATCACCTGGTAGCTTTCTTTGAGTATATCTTTTTCCGGATAAATTTTGGCATCTAGGATTTTGGTCTTTTTAGTCACGATAGCTCCTTCCATTTTATAATAATACGGCGTATCAAACACTTGCTTGTCTAATGCGTGACTGTGCAGTCCTCCACCATAGTTAAAAGTAATGGTGGCCTGAGTCCCTCCAATTACTTTGGTGTAGGAGTAAGCGGTTGACTCTCCGGTATATTTCTTGATATCCCAATTGGTTCGAAGAAGGATTTTATCAAAATCTTCGTGAGTCATGCCCCAGATACTTGCAGGATTGGCCCAAAACGTACTCAAATAGCCTAGATCATCAATCAACTTTTTGAGATCAGTAAACGCACTGTCTACGTCATAATAGACCATGTTATAGGCCAATAATTCTGTTTGCAACTCCTTTTCAATAATACCATAACCTTTTTGCGTCACGTACTTCATGGCTTTTGCTTCCAGTTGCTCTTGTTCGTCGGCGGTAAGCGAGAATTGCATCACTTTTGAAAGCTGAAGCGGACTGGCAGGATCCGGCGTGCCTTGGCCGTGATCTGTGTTGCTGTCGAGTAAAGTATTTGCAGATCCCGCGAGGTGCGCGTCGACAGTAGATTGAAGCTGAACAAGGTTTTGATGGCGGTCGCTTCTGCTGATCAATCCCGAAAGTCTTTTAAGTTGGGCGGCTTCTGGTCTGTTATCTGCTAAACTCAGTGCACCGCTCTGATCCTGTGATGGTTGCGCTTGATCAACATCCTCGTTTTTGATTTCGGTCCGATTTTCATGCTCTAACATGCCAATTCGTTCAGTAAGCTCTGTCCTTTTTCAGAAAAAAGGCACGGTCAGGTCATGAAGTTACTTTAATTTATCTCATCCTCAATCATTTCATTCGGAATAGATGGTTTAGGAACCAAATGCTGGTCCTGGAGGAAAAGGCTTCTTCCAGGTTGATTTGACTCCTGTTTGTTCTGCTCTATCAATACTTTAAACCCAATCGCTGATCGATCTGATAAAAAGGATTGGCAACGTTAAGCTTCAGGGCAAACCTGATGTTGTCCGTATATTGGCCTGGATGGCCTAGAAAAGCGGAAGAATAGGAGACACCACCCAGTGGTAAATAGATATAGGCGATTTCTTTTACCAAACGCAGTTGCACGCCCCAATCGTATTGAAACGTGGAAGACAGATATCCAATATCTCCGAAAAACCCCAAAGATGAAAATTTCGGAACTTCTACCGAGAAGTTAAGCGTAGTGATCCAATCAGATGTATGGTAGTTGGAATTACCCCTGAAGCCGCCTTCGTTCAAATCAAACTGTCTCGAATAACCCCTTATGAGTTTCGATCGCTGCCCCCGATCTATGAACACCTCCTGAAAGGCGTAATCTGTTGAACCACTTAGGTAAAAATCGAATATTTCGGGCGTACTTCCATTCAGCATGGCACCCACAAATCCTCGCAGACTGAAATAGGTATTTCTCAGATATTGTAATTCATAGTTGGGTTCCAGGCTCACTTTGATGAAGGTATTGAAGTTTGTTTCCATTTGAATCCTGATTGATTTTTTGATGATGATGTTGGATTTATCAAAAGAATATTGAAGGTTTCCGAGGGTATATTGATTGGCATATTGTGACAACAAACTCCTGTCAACGGCATAATGAAAAACCGAAAAGGCAATTCTCTCACTGACTTTGGGATTAGGATTTCTGATAAATAGCGCATTGGAGATTCCTATTTTACGAAAACCAGCATAGGCGTTGAAAGTAGGTTCGAAGCTCAGTCTGGTAGCACCCGACCGATCGGTGACTGAATAATTGATTTTTGCCGAACCTCGAAGGCTACGCTGATTGATGCTATAAAAGGGAGTTAGTTGGTAAGAAAGGGGGAGGGCTTTGAAAGGGTCATCATAAAGTAGTAAGCCTGGCATCGTTCGATCAATCGTATTGTAACCTACCAGTGGTAAAAAGAGGAGCTCTCGGGTTTTGGGATCGTTTATGGAGGCTACTGGTCGTATTCGAAGAGGTTTGTGTTGAACCCAATTTTTTCCGTTGAAAAAGCGTTCATTGTTTCCGCGATTTATGTCCGGGACGGTCTGGTCCGGGTCTACAATGATTTTGTTGAATTCTTTGTCCCGGGAGATATCTATGAGACTACTTGTTGAACCCAATTCGAGCTGCCCGACCAATGTAGCATCCCGGAAGAGACCAACTTTGAAGGGTACATCGCTTTTGGAGAGAATCCTGGGCTTTCCATTTTTGATCTTGATTTTCGGGTCAAACTTATGATGAGTTTGCAACGCTGATCTGAACCAGTCAAGGGTTGACCCACTGTGCTTTTCCAGCATAGTCAATAAGTCCTCGGGCTCCGGGTGCCTGAACTTATATGTCTCATAATATTCCCGAATGGCTTCATTAAAATGATGTTTGCCCATGCTGGAGGCCAGGTGTTCGATGAGGAGTGATGCTTTCAGATAACCGATAAATGAATAATTGAAATAGGTGAATTCCCGAGAGGTTGTGGATATAGGTTGATCTACGTTTTTAGTGGCTAACACTTGATACAAAACTTCTCTGGAGCTTTTGAAATCGAAATCGTGAAGGTCAAAAAGCCCCAAAAGGTCTTTTCCGAAATGATTTGCGAAGGCATCAGTATCCAGCCCGAAGATCCTGGTATCCGGGTATTTATGAGTGAGATATTCAAACTCATAATAGGTGCATAATCCTTCGTCTAACCACATATGGCGGGCCTGGTCAGTGGCTAGAGCACCAAAAAACCATTGATGTCCGATTTCATGGAGCATGCCCTGCTCCAGTCGGAACTGTCCCGATTCGCCATCTACAACAACCAGCCCCGGGTACTCCATGCCTGACTTGCCTGCCACTACCTTTAATTGCTCATAGGGAAAAGGTCCTACTAAACGGATGTAATAGTCCATGATATCTTTCAGGTACTCAACGGCATGTTTCCATTCCTCTTCCTGATCTTTAGGGAAAAAGCATTCTATCTGGACCTGTTGCCCTTGATTTGAAGTATACGAATGCGTTTTCTTATGGAAGGATTTGGAGGCGACCCAGGCAAAATCATGAACATTGGAAGCCTCGTAGATGTATTGCGTCTGCTGATTTACGGTTACAGGCAGTGTCTCAGTTCTTTTTCCAGTTGCAGCTACCTCAATGTCTTCAGGAACACATAAGGTGACTCTATAATCTCCGAAATTTTGAAAAAGCTCTCCATTGTACAGATAGGGATCCAGGTGCCAGCCTTCGGGACTGTAAGCACAGATCTTAGGGTAGGCATACATATTGTAATAGGCATCATTATCCTTCCCAAATCGGTAATCCATTTCCGCCAGTTGGTAGGTAAACTCTGTCTTCAATGATACTTGCTGTCCGGGAGCCAGTGGATCATTCAAAAGGATTTTTAAGAACTCATTGAATTGTAATAGCTCGGTATCTAAAGGACGCCCCTCGATGGATACAGCATCAACAGTCATTGATGGTCGATGCATCGGGTCGGAGAAGTACAACCTACGGCTGGATTCCTGAATTCGTTGTTGTACATAAGGCGTTTTGTTACTGGTCAGTGCGTTTGGAATCAGATGGAAATACAGGATTCGGAGCGTGTCTGGGGAATGATTCGTGTAAGTGATGGTCTGTTTACCTGTCAGTAGACTTTGTGATTCATTCAAGGATATAAACATCTTATAATCGATCTGTTGCTGCCAATAGGAGGAAGTATCCCTTTGTGCAACAGAGGTCATAGACAGACTCAAAAAGGTAGCCAGGAACAGCGATTTCTTAATGTTCATGATTTTAAAATGGTCTGTGGAAACGGCTTGATACCGATCAGGCAGGGGAGGATCAAATAAGACAATAGGCACGTTAGCACCAGTGTGCAAATCAAACCGCCTTCGGGACCAAATTCACCTCCGGTCCAGAGTGTATTGCCTTGGTTCTCAAATACGAAAAGGGAAGCTACAGGTGGTTTTCCACTGTTAGGAGCACCGAAGATGTTGTTTTGGAAGATATTCCAAAAGGCGTGTAATGCGATAGAGAAATGGAGCTTTCCGGTTTTCAAGACCGGCCAGCCGAATAGCAGTCCAAGAAGTGAAAGATTCAAGGAGGAAATCCAGGTAGCGTGATCATTGAATAAATGCAGAACACCGAAAAGCACCGAACTGATCAGATAAGCCAATCCAATCGCTCGAACCCTGGAGACAGGACCATCAAAGCCTTCGGCCATGTTCTTTAGCAAATAAGCCCGACTGAATGCTTCTTCAAAAACACTTCCACAGAGATACCGGATCACCTGACCCAGAAAAACGATCAGGAAAGAATACTCTGCCAGGGTATTGAATTGAATCGATTTGACACTCAGCCAACCCAGGAAGTATTGAATGCCAAAAATGAATAGGATCAAAAAGGCACCCGTCAAACTTCCGGTCAGAAAGCTTTTTGAGGGCAATAAAGTAATCCCAAAAGAAGACCAATTCCTTTTATCCAAAAAGATTCCGGCCAGGTACATCCCCGCTAAAATGGCGATCATGATAAAGAGGTTTAAAAGGGATTTTTCGAGTAGTTCATTGATGCCCTCAAGCACAATACCGGTCAATGAGGCAAACAAACTGGCCAGGATCAGAAATCCAAGAATGCGAAAAAATGCCCGGAATCTTCGTTCCTGTGAATTCCAAAATAGCGCTGACATCAGGTTTAGAATTTCTTGGTGACCAATAGCGTAAGAAATGCACCAACAGCAATGGAGAACATGATGATGATGACCATTAAAAGGCCTTCGTATGTAGCTATTCCGCTGATGTAGGCAACGAGTAGTCCGAGACTAATGCACAGCGTAAAAATGCCCGTCTTAATAAGGTTGAATCGTTCTCTTTTTTGGTTCCAGTGATAGATCTTATCGAGGCTTTGTTCGTCGATAAATCCTTCTCTGATCAGTTTTTGCTTGACGCGATACTCCCAAAACCTGGAGATGGTCTGGAAGATCACCAGAATAAGTAAAGTATTGACCCCTACGATCAGTATGTCCAGTGTATTCATTTGCTTTTTTTCTGTTAGACACCCGAAAAATCTGAATGTTCCCTGGGAACATTTTATTGATTCTGTTGTCTAATCGAGAAATGGCCCAGGAGCAAGAATTGATCGATCGAACCATAAGGGGGGATCATCAGGCGTTTGCGCAATTAGTGAAATTGCATGAGCGGCTGATCTTTCATGTGCTTTATGGCTTGGTAAAAAATGATCAGGAGGAAATTGATGACCTTTTTCAGGAAGTGTTGATTAAGGTATATCATCGATTGCCAAGCTTCCGGGGTAAGTCCAAATTGTCCACATGGATCGGTAAAATTGCCTATCACCATGGCCTTAATCACCTGAGAAGGGAACGCAGAAAACCTGAGACTCAATCCCTGGAAGACCTTGATGAAACCCATATGAAGGAAGAACTTTCTGGTTTTAATTCATCCGATGCAACCACATACCTTCTGAAGGCCATAGAAATGTTGCCTGATCAGTACCGTTTAATATTGACCCTGTTTCATTTGGATAATCTGGATTATCAGGAAATAGGGGAAGTGCTTCGTATTGCGGAAGGAACCGTGAAAAGTCGACTGTTTAGGGCCCGAAAACTATTGAAAGAAGTTCTCAGAGAAATAGAGGATTATGAAGGATGATAATGTGAAAAGCAATTTTGATCCGGATGGAGAGGACAAAAATCTGGATCTAAAGATTACGGAATTACTTGATTCTGTTGATCGCACCCAGAAGCCGTGGGGTGAAACAGATGTCGTCTTGACAAAAGTTGACCTGAAAAGGAAACGCATTCCCCTATGGGAGTACATTTTGGTTTTGATCGCATTGATGCTGATCATAGGGATAGGGATAATGATCAATACGCTCGGTTGATGGATTAGGATGTCAATTCGAACGGAATCGCTGGTACAATACGGGTATTCTGATGGGAAAAATGATGTTGAACCAACCTTTTTATTTTTTCAGACACTAATGGAAAAGACTGGTTGCAATTAGCGACAAGTACTAAAACATAAGTGATGAAAATAACAAAGACGCTGATCATTGGTTTACTGATAATTTCACCTCTGTCTCTATTTGCTCAACGCCCAGATTTCAAGTTTGTGGGTTTAAAAATGAATGTGACAGATCTCGGCAAAGCCTATGCGTTTTATGCTGAGACACTGGGTTTCAAAGTTGAAAAGGACCGGGACCGGCTTTTTATTGCAGATCAGTCCATCAACCTTGTTATTGAAGAAACAACGGAAGGAAATCAGAATGAATATCCCTTTCGTGTGCGGACAGGCGTCTCATTGCTGGTAAATAAATTATTGCCGGCCATTGATCAGTTCAGGGATCGGCATGTATATCTGTACGATACTTTATTGGCTCGAAATGGAGTCGGTATTTCCATTCCGCTTCGGGATCCTTTTGGAAATGTGATTAACCTGATTGAAGTTCAGGTTTTTGATAGAGGTCCAGTGCATGAACCGACCATCTATAATGCCGGCGTAACCATTTCGGACATGGACAAAGCCATTGCTTTTTATGAAGGTGTCTTAGGATTTGAAGAATGGTCCAGGAACTACCTTCCAGCTGCATTGCCCCTAAAACATGCTGATGGATCCTTCGCTTTTATGATTCATTATCAAAAAGACATAAAAACCACTAATCAGTCGTACTTGTTGTCGCCCGGAATGTCCTTGCAGTTTGAAGTAGAAAATTTAGATGGGGCCAGGGCCTATCTTGAACAAGCCGGGATCAACGTGTTGGGAAATCATGAAAAGTTGTTTTGCCAGGACCCGGAAGGAAACTGGCTGGAAATAGTGGGATCGGCGTTTTAAATATTCCGCTCTATACTATTATTGGTGGGGATCATGGCGTATCTTACTATTTTTCACTCACTCTCAAGAACCATGCAATCCATCCTAAGCTACTCTTTCAGAAAGTTTAAGAAGCAACCTGGCTATTCCCTGCTAAACCTTATCGGACTCGCGGTGGGATTGGGCTTTACCTATCTGCTTTTTTTATATGTCTCGTTAGAAACTTCTTTCGACAAGTTTGAGGGACATGAAAACGTATACAGATTGGGCTCCACCTATAATATCGGCGGTAACATCGACCATTTTTCCAATGTTGCCAGGCCTATTGGTCCCGCTTTTTCAAGGGATTTTGCGCATGTCCGGACACATACTCGTGTAGCCGGTGTGAATGGTCTGACTACTCATCAGGCATACTTCGAATATGATCAGAAGCAGGTAACGAGTAGTCAGGTTTTTTATGCCGACTCTACCTTCTTCGATGTGTTCCCCTACCGGCTTGTGCCCGGCAGCTCCCAAACCCCGCTACATCAACCCAAATCGTTGGTTTTGAGTGAAGCACTTGCCATGAGAATTTTTGGAAACATCAACGTCATTGGTAAAACGGTGGACCTTGACGGAACAAACAGACTCACGATCACAGGGGTCATCGCTCAACCAGATTTTCAAACGCACCTGCCCATTGAGGCGGTTACTTCCTGGGATGTGGGCGCAAGGGTTGGGGAGGATCAACGCTGGATTGGATGGCATGTTTATACTTATCTGAAGTTCGATCAACCACAAGAGCAAGAAGCCTTTGGCAAGACCTGGGAAATCATGTCTTCGAATTACATGTCCGGTGCGCTGGAAAGTTTAAATGCAGAAATACTTCCCATCCTGCAACCCATCGCCAGTATTCACCTGAATTCCAGCCTGAATTGGGAGGCTTATCCCAATAATCAGTGGCAGAATATCTACATCTTTATCCTCGTTGGTGGTTTTCTGATGTTGATCGCATTGATCAACTACATTAATCTGGCCACTGCAAGATCGGGCCTCAGGGCAAAAGAAATAGGCATCAAGAAAGTAATGGGTAGCACCCGAAGGGAATTGTTGATCTCTATTCTGCGGGAATCACTGCTCACTGTTTTCGCATCAGCTGTAATTGGCCTTTTGCTGATCATGTCAATATTAACGCCATTTAATGAACTTGCCGGGGTAGGATTTCTTTGGCAAGATCTTTTTTCGTGGCAACACCTGATGGTTTATTTGGGAGTCACCATTCTGATTGGGTTCATCGCTGGATCTTACCCGGCTCTACAGCTTTCTGGTTTGTCAGGAGCCAAAATTTTACGAGGCAGTTTTCAGACATCAGGCCGGGGCGTGGTACTTAGAAAAACCCTGGTAGTCATTCAGTTCCTGGTTTCTATTGCGCTGATCGCCAGCACTACGGTAGTGATGAGACAAATGAACTTTGTAGAAAATCAGGACCTTGGCTTCAACAAGCATAATTTGATGGTCATTGAATTACCGCCGCAGGAAAATATAAGTGCTTTGGAAAGTTTTGCCAGGGGGTTGCCTTCTTATTCCGGAATTGGCGCGGCCTCATTAACGCGCTCGGTGCCCGGGATAGAACTTAATCAGACCTTCTACGAAGTGCCAGATCAGCAAGGTAACTACCATCAGCAGGGAGCTGAGTTTATGGAAGTGGATCCTTATTTCATGGAGTTGGCCTCCATGGAATTGGCTGCAGGCAGAAACTTTCTTCCTTCCTCTGAAAAGGACCAAGCGTCTAGTTTGTTACTAAATGAAACGGCCGCAAGGGAATATGGATGGGAAGGTGAAGCCGTAGGGAAAAAAATCAGTTTTGGTACAGATTCGCTGGGTAACCGAAACTTATTCGAAGTGATTGGAGTAGTGCGAGACTTTCATGTAGGTTCTTTTCATACCCCCATACAGCCCATTGCGATCTTCCAGAATTCCGCGCCACCCACCCATTTATTAGTCCGCCTTCAGGGGAGTGATATTAGCGCTACCCTCGAACACATCACTGCACGATGGAAGGAATATGATAGCCAGATCCCGCTGGAATATACTTTTCTGGATCAGAATTATCAGAAATTGTATGAAGCAGAGCAGAATATATTTACGCTCCTTAAATCTATCTCGTTGATCACGTTACTGTTAAGTGGATTTGGCTTATTGGGATTAGTGGCCTTTTCACTTCAAGTGCGGAAACGTGAAATAAGCATACGCCGTGTCCTTGGGTCCACACCCTTGCAGGTGAATGCCCTATTGGGTAAAGAGTACCTGGTGATGCTGGGTATAGCGTTTGTGGCAGGTAGCAGTATTTCCTTTTACTTTCTACAGGGATGGCTCAATAACTTCCACTACCGAATTTCACTCCAGGGTTGGGAATTTGCGCTGGCACTGTTGGTTGTGCTGTTACTTGTGGCCGCACTGCTTGTAATCGTGACGCGGAAAACCATCAGTCAGAATCCAGGGAATGTGTTGAGGAGTGAGTAGGCAATGAGAGCGATACTACCTGACTTCTGAAGATGATTTTAGCAGTAGTCAGAATTGTGCACAAACCGCGTGAAGGATAGAGCGGTCTGTCTGAGCCCCGGTTATCCTGAGCCACTGAGCCACTGAGCCAGTCGAAGGGTCGAAGGATCGGGGCGAGTAGCGAAAGCCTGACCTGAAAGGGCACGCCCAAATCATGCGCTATCTCCGGCTTACTGATGCCTTGCTAAAAAATCGTAAGCCACCCGAAACGTGGCATTCATGGCTTCCTCGTCATAATTGCGGCCTTCATTGAAAAGTTTCTGAGCGAATGCATGCCCTGCATTGGGGTAAATGAACAAAGAAGCGTAGGTCTCGTCCTTGTTCAGGGCATTGAAAAACTGAATGGCACCGGCAGGATTGTCCTTTGAGCCCATCACCATCAATGATGGGAAAGTCATCTTGTCCAGTTGTTCGGCCCTTTGAGGCACGTTTCCATAAAACAGCACCAATCCATCAATGACCTCATTGTTTCTAATGGCGGACATAGCGGCGAATTGCGTTCCCAGACTGAAACCCCAGATAAACACTTTTTCATAGGACTTTTCAGCATTCTTGATCACCGTATCTATGTATTGAGGAACATTGGCCATATCTATGGCATTCATTAATTGCCGTGCCTCCTGATTGGTTTTGCCAGATTTTCCTTTGTACAAGTCCAGCACCTGTACATCGTAACCCTGGTTGTTGAGTCGTTTCATCATGTCGAAACTCAATTCCGAGATGCCAAACCAATCGTGAAAAATCAGCACAACCGATTTTGATTGAATGCCTGTCACATAGTAATCGAAACTGGTGTCGTTGATTTTCAGGTTTATCTTTTCATATTTGGTGGATTCTTGTGCTGTGGCGGCCAGGCTGAGGATAAGGAAAAGGAAGGGAAGTATGCGGTTTTTCATGTCTACGATTGTCTTAGAACCAAAATTCAAAAGCGAATAAGTCAACAAAAACCTGAAGAAACCTGAAGAAGCCTGAAACGATTGGAATCTTTGTTGTTTTTTAGAAACCAGACTGACTAAATCCGTTTGATACCTCATGACTGCAACCAACCGCGGTTTTACCATCAATGAAAGCATTACGGTGTTGCCGGGTGAGAATAAACTTGTTCGGCGTAAAGAAGAGATCTATCTGGAGCCAAGGATCATGCGGTTGTTGGTCCTGCTGTGTTCCAAGCCCGGGGAGGTTATGTTGAAATCGACATTGATCGAAACCATTTGGGCTTCAAAACACATCAATGAAGAAGGACTGACCAAAGCCATCTCTGTTCTTAGAAAGGCCCTTGAAAATCCCCACCTCATTAAAACGGTGCCCAAGCAGGGGTATGCCTTTCAGGGTAACATCGCGTGGTTGGGAAAATCCGAAGCAAAACGGACTTCTTTCAAGAGAGAGAGTATTCCCATTGCTGTTGCCTCGGTTGCTATGCTCATGATCCTTACGCTATTCTCTGTCACGCTGGTCAGAACGGACGGATCAAATGAAAACAACCCCTCATTTGAATATACATACATGACTTACACTCAGGGACTGCATTTGTCTCCGGCAATCTCATCCACTGATTTGATTGCGTACGTCACGAAGGAAGACAAGGATGAAACGTTCCGATTGATTGTTAAGTCCAGTGCTTCCGGGGATATCATTTATCAGTCAGACCATGCGATAGGTGATGCCAGTTATCCGGTCTTTTCCCCAGCATCTGATGCCATCGCTTTTATCGCCAGAAAATCGGGACAAACCTTCCTTAACATACTGACGCTTGCAAATGCCAAAATGGAGACCATATACCAATTGGGAGATCGTTCATTTTCACATGTTGATTGGTCTCCGGATGGTGCGTTGCTGGTATTTAGTGACAAACCCAGTGGTGCCAGGAGCTACGATCTTTATACTTACAACTTACAGACCCGGGAAGTGGTCCAGCTGACAGAAGATGCCTACAATGAATTCAATCCGGTATTCTCTTCAGACGGGAAACGCATCGCTTTTTTACAAAGTCACCCGAACTTTACACAAAAAAGTCTGAGTGTTTATTCGATGAATTCGGGTAGGGTGCAGGCATTGAAAGCCATAGGAAAACAAGTCTACGATCATGATTGGACAGATGGGGATGAGGGACTGCTTTTCACTTCTAATAATGACTTTGGATCTTTCATTCATAAATTGGATCTCTCAACAGGAGATGAATCAATCATAAGCAATCATGGCTTTTCTCAGGTTTCCGTCCATAGTGATAAGATACTTGCCTGCAATTACGGATGTGATAACAACCTTTGGATGAGATCGCTGATCGAGGAAGAGGCTCCAAAACTCATTGCGAATTCGAGTCGTCATGAACTATTAGGGGTGCTTTCCCCTGACAAGTCCAGTATCGTGTATATATCCAATCGGTCCGGAAGTTTTCAGTTGTGGTTGTATCAGGTTGACAATGAAAGCTCTACACAGCTGGCCAATGTGGAAGGTCGACTATTCTACGACAGGATCAGCTGGTCTCCTGATAGTAAGTCCATCCTTGTGAGCGTCAGAAGTGGAGAGAAAACCAAAATCCTGCGAATTTCTATCGAGAACGATAGATTGGAAACTTTACTTGAAGATAATCACCTGAATCGGTTCCCTAACTATCAATCGGCAGATGAATTTCATTTTATTTCTGATCGATCCGGCAAAAAAGAACTGTGGTCATTCCATATTGAAACGCGTGAGATAACGAGGCTTTCTCATTTAGTCCCATCAATCGACTTTGCTGAAATGGGTGGAGATGGGATGATCTACTTTTCGAAATCCAACAAAAACGGTATTTGGCGATCGACCCTGGATGGAAATAATGAAGAACATTTAATGACCATTGATGAAAATGAGCATGTCCACTGGGAATTGGTAGGAGATACTATTTATTACCTTGATCAGACCACCAGTGTGCTATCTGCATTTGATACAAAGAACAACACGATTTCTGTCATGGTTGAATTGCTTCCTGACCATCAAGGTCAGTACGCCAGGTTCTCGGTGGCGAATGATCACTCCACTATCATTTACAACTACTCAGACCAGTACCAATCGGATATTGTTTTGCTAGCGAAAAAGTAGGAGCTAATAAACTTCCGATCCAATGATCGTGCCATTGGTTTTCTCTATGAAGCGTACTGCGGACTGTCTGATTTTAACTATCTATGTGGATAACGTATCCCCCTTATTTGGCTAATTCCAGAAAGCTTTGTTGGAACCGCTCAAAATGACAAGTATAGCCATTTGGGATTCGTACCAGGTAATCCTGATGTTCAGGCTCAGCTGGCCAAAATTTGCTGTAAGGTTCGAGGGTAGTGGCCACTGGTCCTTCCCAGACGTTTGAAGCGTTTACGATTTCGATCATCTTTCTGGATGCTTCCAACTCCACTTCATCCTGGAAAAAGATCGCCGAACGATAGCTGGAACCAATGTCATTACCTTGCCGATTCAGTGTGGTGGGGTTGTGAATTCTGAAAAAGTAGTCAAGCAGCTCCGTAAATGAAGTTGCTTCGGGGTTGTAAGTGATCTCCAGCCCTTCTGCATGACCGGGGTGATTGCGATACGTGGGATGATTATTTTCGCCACCGATATAGCCAACTTCAGTGTCCGTAACTCCAGGACGAGTTCTGAATAAATCTTCCATCCCCCAGAAACATCCCCCTGCTAAATATGCTTTTTTAAGATTCATGACATTTTATTTGAACTTCACCGTACAAAGAACATAGTTATATAAGACAATCTGGGTAACCAAAAGTTCTTCTTCATGTTCATTTTTCCAGTTTTGATTTTTTGTGCCAGCCTTAAGTACTGGGGCCGAATCGTTCCGTTCGGATATAAGCGGGCATCATACCTTCCTCTTTTAAGGTATTGGCCACAAATTCAACGAATGCCGTAGGCCCACAAACGTAAGCCATGCAACCTTTCAGGTTTTCACCTTTTACGAGTTCCATGATCATTTCATGATCAACACGTCTGGCATTACCGGTCCATCCTTCTGGTTGTGAGCGAGTGAAGGTATAATGCAGGTCAAACCATTCCTTTTTGGCAAAATGGTCTAATTCCTTTTTATAGATCGCTAATTCAGGTGATTGCGCACTGTATAGCATTTTTGCTGGATGATTTCCAGCTTGACTTCTCAGGATAGACATCAAAGGGACGATTCCAGATCCGCCTCCAATCAACAATAACTTCTTTCGGATTTCTGGCTTCCAGATGAAATATCCTCCAATCGGTCCACGCACTTCCAGTTGATCACCGACTTCCAAAACTTCGTGAATGAATTCCGACACCTCTCCATTGGGCACACGATCGATCGTTAACTGGATTTGATCGGACAGCCCTAACCCTGTGGCTACGGAATACGATCTCATGGCTTGATAACCGTCAGCAGCTGTAAGTCTCAGGTTGTAGTGCTGGCCAGGTAGGTGAGGGGTCCAATCCGGCAATCGCAGTGTGATACTCCTTGCTTTTGGGGTTTCGTCATTGATCTCAACTACGGTCCCGATTTGCCATTTGATAGGTTTACCCATGATTTAATCCCCTTCGTAGCGTTGTTCGAGCCAGGGGTCTCCATAATCGTGATAACCAATCTCTTCCCAGAACCCTTTTTTGTCTGTTGCCAGAAGTTCGATGTGTTTGACCCACTTGGCGCTTTTCCAGAAATAAAGGTGTGGAACCACGAGTCGGGCTGGCCCTCCATGTTCAGCAGATAAAGGATAACCATCGAAATTGAACCCTATGAATGCCTTATCGCCCAAAAGATCTTCTAATGGAAGGTTGGTGGTATAGCCGCCATAGCACGAAACAAGTGCGAAATTGGCAGCGGGATCTACATTCACCAGGTTCAGCAATTTTTCGATACTCATGCCTTCCCATTGCGTATCTAATTTGCTCCATGAAGTTACGCAGTGGATGTCACAGGTGAATTCCTGGAGGCCAAGTTTTCGCATTTCCTGATAACTCCATTCTCTGGGCTCACTGACCAGACCGGAAATGCCAAAACGCCAGTCCTTTAATGGGAGATATTGGGTGGGCCCGGCGGTCAGTACGGGAAAGTCATCGGTAAGGTGCTGGCCAGGAGGCGTACGCTTTTCTTTGTCCTCTGATCTCCTTTTGCCTTTAAAACCACGTGTTACAAACATGATGCAATTCTTAAATTCTGAGGTTTCAAATTTCTAATTAAACAACTAATGATGTTTTTCCGGAATGGTTGACTTATCAATGAGGATAATTCCATCAAACCACTTAGATAAAATCAACTCATTCCCACCGCTTAGGTTGATAAAGGAATCGTTGACCAATATCTTTTTATCCATCCAGGCATCGCGACTCGGTGCTTCATTTGAGATGTCCATAAAGTGAACGCGCCCGTCCAACGCTTGGATGATATGCTTAATGTCAGGTGATTCACGATCGACGGGTACTATTTCTTTGGGTTGACCACTTTGCCAATAATGGCCAGTTCCTATGAAGGTGCCAATGCTGTACATCTCAGTATCAAAATCCTCTTTCAAGTATTCACCCATCACTTCTTCCTGCTCATTGTGTTTTGCAATATGAAAGTTATGAGCGACGATGATCACTTTTTCATCTTTGAACACATCGTCAAGCAGCCATTTCACGTTTTTTGCCATGCCTAGATCTCTTGCTGCCCACCGCTTACTCCAGTTTTTGTCATTAGCAAAGGCAAGCATATACGTTAAATAGTCGATGCGGTTTTCTATTGTTTTAAGGACAAAATGCGCTTGAGTAGTGGAAGGGTTCGCCGCTTCCAAAACCTCATAGATAGCTTGATAAGAGGTGAGGAGTCTATTCGCCTCCGGATAGACTTCCTCGTATTCTGAATTGCTATTGGCCAGTATCTTTTTCTGGTTTACAAATTCCTTTTCCAGATTTTGATATGCCATCGAATCAATACCATGTTTTCGACAAGCTTCTTCGAATATTCCGTCAAAGAAACCTCCAAACCCTCTTTGTATATCAAAGCCTCCAACAGCCATATTTTCAGATTGTGCATAGGAAAACAGGTCAGAAAATGCTTTGTTTTGCCATTGACTCATCAAACTGTAAGTCTTTACTTCTGATGATAACTTTGTTTTGAGTAAATCAACGACATGTACTTCTCCGAGTCCGGCCTCAAAAAGAATGACATCAAACCCCGCTCTTTCATGCAAGGATTGAATCAAATCATTCCGGACCTTGAAGTTTTCTTTACTTCCGTGATTTAATTCTCCGACCAGTACGATTCGTTTATGCTTTACTTTCTCAATGAGCGACTGCCAGTTTCCGTGGCGGTATTGCTCATCGACGGAGATGTCTGTAGCATTTTTCTCAATGTTTAAGATTTCCCGTTCCGACAGAATTTGTCCTTTTACTGAAGTGGCTGCCATTATAATTAGCATCACCCTAACCAGCACATAAATGTTCTTTTTCATATTGAGCGATTGATTGAGGCTAATATCAAAAAAGCAGGCGGTTATATGGTATATGCGCTTCATGGTCAAACTTTCACCAAAATAGCGAACTCTGACTAATCATAAGGCTAATGGGAGTTGAAGCTTCCGCATCAAGGAGAATATCTGAATCAACCCCAAACCTTTTCAACCGACTGAAAAATCGCATAAAGAAAAATCGGAGGACACTCATTTGAGTAAACCTTCCCTAAATCCCCACTTTTCCCCACCATTTTGTAAATGCGTTGAAAAATTATTTAAAAACCTCATTTTCAAGCCGTTTTTATGCTAACTGCCTCATATATGCCCATTTAGCCCAATGGGCTTTTATCGCTGATTTAACACAATAATTTGATGTTTTTGAGTTATAATAGAAAAATTGTGTAGTGAAGTGGGGGAAAGTGGTGTAAAATGTCTGATTTTGTCTATCTTAGCACTGGTGGTTTATATTTTTTAGGCTCATATGGCGTTTTTTACAAGCGAGTTTGAGTGTAAGTTGGATACTAAGGGGAGGTTGGTCTTACCTGCAAAGATTAAGGCCAATCTTCCCGAGGTTTCTTCCAACGAGCTCGTCCTGAGAAAGGGCTTTGAGTCTAATCTCACGTTATATCCTATGTTGGAGTACAAGAAGCTCCATAACAGGATATCTTCCCTAAGTGATTTTAACCCCGAGCAAAGAAGGCTGAAGAGAATG
The DNA here is from genome assembly GCA_965229785.1 of Cyclobacteriaceae bacterium. Lineage (GTDB taxonomy): Bacteria > Bacteroidota > Bacteroidia > Cytophagales > Cyclobacteriaceae > JAWPMT01. Next base: position 3,175,095 of record CBDDJS010000001.1, on the reverse strand, counting down.
TTTTTCAAGAGCATAGCCCAGGTAGAGCTGGACAGTGCGGGTAGGATTTTGATCCCCAAAGCTATGCTTGCTCATGCCAGCATCGAAAAAGAAGCGTTGCTGATTGGTGTGGGCAACTATGTTGAAATATGGAATCCGGAGGTACTTGAAAGTGAGTCAATCCCGGATGCTGATATGTCTGAGTTGGCTCAGAAATACCTCGACGAATAACAGGCGATGGAGTATCACGTTCCAGCGCTACTTGAAGAGTGCATGACCGGGCTGAACATCGATCCGGAGGGTACTTATGTGGATGTCACCTTCGGTGGAGGAGGCCATTCAAAAGCCATTTTTGACCAGCTCACAACCGGAAAATTACTCGTCTTTGATCAGGATGCTGACGCAAAGACCAACGCAAAACCTCTGATGGAGGATAAGCGGGATCGTTCTTTCACATTTATTGAATCCAATTTCAGGCACCTGAAGAAGTACCTGAGGTTTCACGGAGTTACTCAAGTTGACGGCATTCTGGCTGACCTGGGTGTCTCCTTTCATCAGTTCGACCAGGCTGATCGCGGTTTTTCCACCCGTTTCGAAAGTGAGCTGGACATGCGAATGGATCAGCGTCAGAGGAAAACCGCCATTGAAGTGATCAATGAAAGCAGCGAGGCCGATCTTATCCATTTATTCAGTGCGTATGGAGAGATCAAAAATGCCCGGACCCTCGCATCGAGGATTGTGCAGGCGAGAACGGAACGTAAGTTGGAACGAACGGAGCAATTGAAAGAAGCGGCACTGAAAGTGGCGCCAAAAGGAAAGGAAGTGAAGTATCTGGCACAGCTCTATCAGGCTATCCGAATCGAAGTGAATGATGAAATGGGAGCCGTGAAAGATATGCTGGAGCAGTCAGTGGAGGTTTTGAAGCCAAGTGGAAGATTGGCAGTCATCAGCTATCATTCACTGGAAGATCGACTGGTCAAAAACTTCGTGAATACCGGAAATTTTAAAGGAAAACAGGAAAAAGACTTCTATGGTAATCTGTTGAGACCGATGGATCCGGTCAACAGAAAGCCCATTGTGCCTGCTCAGGATGAAATAAATGTAAATAACAGATCGCGCAGCGCGAAGCTGAGAATAGCAGAGAAAAGAAATGGCAACGAACACTTATAAACTACCCAAAGGCGAGAACACCGGGATATTTACCTGGCTGGAGAAATTCTTGCGCATCGATCAGACGATGGCGGAGGTGATCCATGTTCGGTTCATGCCTCAGATTTTGTTCATCACCTGCCTAAGTGTGATCTACATCGGTAATCGTCACCTTGCTGAAAAGAAAATCCGGAACATCACTCAGCTTGAAGCGGAAGTCAATGACTTACAGGCTGATTTTATCTCATTGAAAGCCGACTACATGTTTGCGAGTAAGCAATCGGAAGTGGCCAAACAGGCCGAAAGAATAGGCCTTATCGAAACGAAAGAAGCACCTACTAAAGTGAGAAGGATCGAAGAATGAGCATCAAGAAGTCCATATTGATTCGAGTGAGAGTCTCCTTTTTGGTGGTTTTTCTGTTTTCATTGGCCATTGTCTATCGATTGGCGACCGTGCAGTTCGTGCAAGGTGAAAAATGGAGAAAGCTCGGTGACCAACTGAGCCTGAGTGTGGAAAAGATCCCAGCGACCAGAGGGAATATTTATTCTGATAATGGAAGCTTACTGGCCACTTCACTGCCCTATTATAAGGTGGCCATGGATCCCATGGTGCCGGCAGATGAGTTGATGAACAATCAAATTGATTCACTTTCCATATTGCTGTCCCGCTTTTATAAAGATCAGTCCAGGTATCAGTATAAAAAGAAGATCCTGGATGCGAGGAGGCAGAAACGGCAATATCTGGTACTAAATCGGCAAGAGATAGGCTACCAGGAAAAGAAGATGATGGAGGATTGGCCAATCTTCAGGAAAGGCCAGCTTCGCGGAGGAATCATTTTTGAAAAGGTAGAAAAGAGAAAGCTACCTTTTTCGCGTTTAGGCTATCGAACAGTGGGTCGTGTCAATGAAGAGAACCGTGGCACAGTTGGATTAGAATATAGCTTCAACAGACAACTCGCCGGAAAAGATGGGAAAGCGCTTTATCAAAAAATGGTAGGCGGAGGCCAGCGACCTGTTTTTGATGGTTCCGAAGTAGCCCCGGTAGATGGTCTGGACATTGAAACGACACTCAATGTCAACTTGCAGGACATTACTGAAGACGCGCTATTAAAAGCATTGACCCAACACAAAGCTGATTATGGTGTCGCGGTATTGATGGAAGTAGCGACGGGTGAGATCAAAGCCATGTCCAACCTTTCCAGAGACAAAAGAGGTAATTATTTCGAGACCTACAACTATGCAGTAGGTAGTCAGGGATCGCGAGAGCCGGGCTCAACATTCAAGTTAGCCAGTATGATCGCTTTGTTTGAAGAGAAAGATATTGCCCTGACTGATACAGTTCACACCGGAAATGGCGTTTATCACTTTTTTGATGAGGTGATGAAGGATCATAAGCCCGGAGGCTATGGAATTTTGACGGTCCAGGAGGTATTTGAGAAATCTTCGAACATTGGTACAGCCAAACTGATCAGCCATCATTTCAATAGTGATCCTCAGAAATACATTAATTATCTCAATAAAATGGGATTGTCCCAACCGCTTGGTTTTCAGATGGTTGGTGAAGGGAAGCCGTATATTAAGACGCCAAAAGATTCTACCTGGAGTGGCACCACATTGCCGTGGATGTCCCACGGGTATGAGTTGAAAATGACTCCTCTTCAGACCTTGACCTTGTTCAATGCCGTGGCTAATGAAGGCAAGATGGTTCAGCCACTGATTGTGAAATCTGTACGCAAAGCGGACAAAGCCATTGAACGTTTTGATACCAAAGTACTGAACGATAGGATCTGTTCCGCGAATACCCTGAAGAAGGTGCGAAAGATGCTTGAAGGTGTGGTTGAGCGTGGTACGGCGAAGAACATTTTTGATAGCCAATACAGAATTGCTGGTAAAACCGGAACAGCTAAAAAGGTGAAGAATGGAAAATACATCAATCAATACTACACCTCATTTGCCGGATATTTCCCGGCGGAATCTCCGCGATACAGTTGTATTGTCGTGATTGATAATCCTAAAGGGTTCAATATCTACGGCAGTGACGTTGCGGCTCCTGTCTTCAAAGACATTGTGGATAAAATCGCTGCTTTAGAGGTGGATCTGCATGATTACATGGCTCCTTCGTACGAGGAGTTTGCTGGCGTTTTTCCGGTGATCCGCTCTGGTAATCACAATGACCTGAAATACCTGTGTAATGAGTTGGGTATCTCTAATCATTCACAAGCAGCTGCCGAAAGTTGGGTAAAAACCAAGGTTTCAGGGCAAGCCGTTTATTGGACACCAAACAATGTACAGGGTAATAAAGTGCCTGACGTGAGAGGCATGACCCTAAGGGATGCACTGTATGTTCTGGAAAACCTGGGTATACAAGTACAAAGCAAGGGTAGGGGGCGTGTAAGCACGCAATCCTTATTGCCTGGCACCAATGTTACCGAAAGCACAAAAATCAAACTGACCCTTGGCTAACCTAAAAGACATATTGTATAGTGTGAGCCTCGTTGCAATTGAGGGGGATCGTGAGAGAAACATCTCGGGCCTGGCTTTTGATTCACGTCAGGTCAAAGAAGGGTTTTTATTTGTAGCCATCAAGGGGTTGACAGTAGATGGTCATCAATTCATTGAACGTTCGATTGAGTTGGGGGCTGTGGCGATTGTTTGCGAAGAGTTGCCCGACAACATTCGAGAGAATGTGACCTATGTGCAAACCAGCGACAGCAGTAAAGCGCTGGGCCTCATTGCCGATAATTATTTTGATCATCCTTCTGCGCAATTGAAATTGGTAGGTGTGACGGGGACCAATGGTAAAACAACCACGGCCACTTTGCTTTATGACCTGTTTCAGCAATTGGGCTACAAAGCTGGTTTGTTGTCAACCGTAGAGAACAAAATTGATGGTAAAGTGCTGCCTTCGAAATTCACTACTCCGGATGCATTGCAGCTAAATGAGCATTTAAATGAAATGGTTCAGGAAGGTGTTACGCATTGCTTCATGGAAGTGAGTTCTCATGCCTTGATCCAGGGCCGGGTGCAAGGGATAGCATTTTCCGGAGGTGTATTCACGAATATTTCGCACGATCACCTGGATTACCATAAGACTTTCGATAACTACATCGCAGCTAAGAAATTGCTGTTTGACGGGCTGGGTAAACGCGCGTTTGCACTGACCAATGTAGATGATAAACGAGGGATGGTCATGCTGCAAAATACCAAAGCCTCAAAAAATACTTATGGCATCAAGTCGGTGGCAGATTATAAAGGGAAGATCTTGTCTGATTCGTTACAGGGCTTGCAACTCAACCTCGATGGAAGAGAAGTCTGGTGCAGACTGATTGGCACCTTCAATGCCTACAATTTGCTAGTGGCATATGCTGTAGCAGTGGAGTTGGGTGAAGATCCGGATACGATTTTGGCCTCACTTTCAAGCTTGGAGAGTGCGAGAGGGAGATTTGAGCAAGTGCCTAACATACAGGGAGTCACTGCCATTGTGGATTACGCTCATACACCAGATGCACTGGAAAATGTTTTGAATACTATCGCCGGCGTGAGGACCAGAAACGAGACGTTGATCACGGTGATCGGATGTGGAGGAGACAGAGATCGGGAAAAACGCCCGGAAATGGCAAGAATTGCTACCAAATTCAGTGATAAAGTGATTCTGACTTCCGACAACCCCCGAACAGAGGACCCGGAGTTGATCCTGTCGGACATGATGCAAGGTGTACCTAAATCTGAGGAACGCAAGACCATGAAGGTCACCGATCGGAAGGAAGCGATCCGGGTGGCCTGTAATCTGGCTTCTGATCAGGACATCATTTTGGTGGCGGGCAAGGGCCATGAAACATACCAGGAGATCAACGGGAAGCGAACGCCCTTTGATGATAAAGCGATTTTGAACCAAATACTAAACGACCAATAAATGCTCTATTACCTTTTTGATTTTTTGGAGCAAAAATTTGATCTGATTGGAGCAGGGGTGTTTCAGTACATCTCATTTCGTGCGGGTATGGCAGCCATTGTCTCTTTACTGATCACGATATTCTTCGGAAAATACCTGATCCAGAAGCTTAGAAATTATCAGGTGGGCGAATCGATCAGAGATCTTGGTCTGGAAGGACAAATGGAGAAACAGGGTACCCCTACCATGGGCGGGATCATCATTATCCTGGCAATAGTAGTGCCTACTATTCTATTTGCGCGTATTGGTAACGTTTATATCATCTTGTTGGTGGTCGCGGCCCTGTGGATGGGGGTTATTGGGTTTCTCGATGATTACCTGAAGATCAAACGAAAAAACAAAGAGGGTCTTCGAGGTAAGTTCAAAGTGGTAGGACAAGTAGGTCTGGGGCTATTGGTTGGATTGGTTATGGTTTTTCATGACGATGTGGTGATCCGGGAATTCCTTGCAGATGGTTCATTCGAGGATAAAAAAGCATTATTGACCACCATTCCTTTCTTCAAGGACAATGAGTTTCAATATAACTGGTTATTGCCTGGTTTTCTGGCAGATTACACCTGGGTACTCTACATCGGTTTGGTCATATTCATTGTAACGGCCGTTTCTAATGGTGCCAATATTACGGATGGCATTGACGGATTAGCGGCAGGGACTTCCGCTATCATTGGATTGACACTGGCCATATTCGCGTATCTCTCCGGAAACGCCATTTTCTCCGATTACCTGAACATCATGTACATCCCTAATTCAGGTGAATTAGTGATTTTCTGTACCGCATTTGTAGGGGCTTGTGTGGGATTCCTGTGGTACAATGCTTATCCCGCTCAGGTCTTTATGGGAGATACTGGAAGCTTATCCCTGGGTGGCGTGATTGCTGTGCTGGCGCTGGTGATCAGAAAAGAATTATTGATCCCCATTTTATGCGGGATTTTTCTGGTGGAACTGGTATCTGTGATTGTGCAGGTTTCATGGTTCAAATACACCAAAAAGAAATACGGAGAAGGAAGACGTGTGTTTTTGATGTCGCCCCTTCACCACCACTATCAAAAGAAAAATTTAGCAGAAGCCAAGATTGTGACAAGGTTCTGGATCGTGGGGATCCTGCTGGCCATTTTCACGCTGGCTACTTTGAAACTGAGATAAAGCTTAAAAGGACTAAAACGCCTGGATTATGACGATAGAACAAATTGAAAAAGAAAACCAGCGATTTCAGGATCGTGCTCTGGGGCTTGCTGAGCTGATCCCCAAAGCCGATGTGGTGGAATTTGCAACGTTGCTCAAAAGAAGTACTGGGCAGATCCATCGTCTTTTTTATCAACTCCTCAACGCAAAAAATGAGCGAGCATTCTGGCCAGCTTTGGAGCGTTTGGAGGAGGTAATGAATGATCTGGTATATGAGTTGGATCGATTACATGATTTGAACAATGTCATGTCCATTCGTGCGGTGGATGCTTTCATTAAGTCAGGTTACGATTTGCTGTCGATGTATTCGATCAGCAGCGATCAGGTGGTTAATCACTTTATCAAAAGCCAGAACGTAAAGTCATGACAAAGAAGCTGGTCATATTAGGAGCGGGCGAAAGCGGTATCGGTGCTGCCATTCTGGGTAAACAGAAGGGGTACGATGTTTTCGTTTCTGATTTCGGTATGATCAGTGACGATACCAGGGCATTTTTCAATGAGGAGAACATTGCTTTTGAAGAAGGCGGGCATTCGTCAATCGTAGATGATGCAGATCTGGTAGTCAAAAGTCCAGGAATCCCTGAAAAAGTCGCCGTTGTTCAGAAATTCTTACAAAAAGGAACACCAGTGATCTCCGAGATTGAGTTTGGCTATCAATTTCTGGATCAGGAGAAGGTCATAGCCATTACCGGAACCAATGGCAAGACTACCACAACGCTATTAGCTTATCATCTGCTAAAAACCGCAGGTCTAAAAGTTGCATTAGGCGGTAACATCGGAGTAAGTTTCGCGAAGTTGGTAGCAGAGGGAGGATTCGATTACTACGTGGTAGAAGTGAGTAGCTTCCAATTGGACGGTATCATTTCGTTTAAACCAGACGTAGCAGTATTGCTCAATATTACCCCTGATCATTTGGACCGATATGATCACGACTTCAATAAGTATGTCAATTCTAAGTTCCGTATCACCGAAAACCTGACCAAAGATGAGTGCTTCATCTACTGTTCGGATTGTGAACCGGTCAATGAGGAATTAGCAAAACGAAAAGTGGAAGCGTGTTTGTTTGCCATATCTGCATCAAATCAGGAGCATTCGGCTGCCTATATAGATGGCAAGCGTTTGATCTTCGATTTGAATTTTGGCAAATCTGGTGAATACCACGCGATACCTCAGGCAGAGATTGCGTTGATTGGTCGGCATAATATGATCAATACGATGGCCGCTGTTTTATCTGGATTGCATTTTGAAGTATCCATTGACAAGATTTTGAAGGCGCTTAAAACGTTTAAGAATGCGCCGCATAGACTGGAAGTGGTGAAGGAGATCAATGGGGTCAGGTACATCAATGATTCTAAGGCGACCAATGTAGATGCAGTTGCTTATGCCCTCGATGGCATCAACCAACCTATTGTTTGGATTGCAGGTGGAACCGACAAGGGCAATGATTACGGTCCCATTGTTCCGGTAGCAGTTCAAAAAGTAAAAAAAATGATCTGTATCGGAGTAGATAATGCGCCGTTGATCCAGGCCTTTGGTGGGCAATTGGAAATTGCTGAGGCTACTTCAATGGAGGAAGCTGTTTCCATGGCGAATGATGTGGCAAATGATGGAGATGCGGTCTTGCTTTCTCCTGCGTGTGCCAGTTTCGATCGCTTTAAAAATTATGAGAAAAGAGGAGATCGCTTCAAAGAGGTGGTCCATGCAACAGCCATTAAAGAAAATACACAGGTATGAACACGGTAAAGGATTGGGCATATCGAAACTTAAAAGGAGATCCGGTCATATGGCTGGTCGTTTTTCTGTTGTCATTGTTCAGTATTGTAGTGGTCTATAGTGCCACTGGAAGCCTGGCCTATAAGATGATGGATGGAAATACAGAGTACTATCTGATCAAGCACTCTGCTTTGGTATCGATCAGTTTGTTTGCCGTATGGTTAGCACACAAAATTGATTATCGCTATTACGCGAAGATTTCAAGGTTCCTGCTTTGGATTTCAGTCCCTCTGTTACTTTTCACCTGGCTGTTTGGTGATACGGTCAATGAAGCATCCAGATGGATCACGATCCCTATTATCAATCAGGGGTTTCAACCTTCAGATCTGGCGAAGCTGGCCTTGTTGATCACGCTGGCGAGCATGTTGACGAAGAAACAAAAGGACATAGATGACTTCAAAAAGGCCATTATTCCTATGTTGGTCTGGATTGGATTGATCTGTGGCTTGATTGCCATGACGAACTTCTCAACAGCGATTTTGCTATTCTTTACCTGCATGTTGCTGCTTTTCCTCGGAAGGGTACCCATCCGATATCTGATACTGCTTGTGGTGATTGGGGCATTGGCCGGAACTGCGGCCATTTTCATCGGTCAACGTGGGCCGACAGTCATCAGTCGTGTTGAGAAATTTCTAAATCAGGAACAATCATTTCAGTCACAACAAGCCTATGTCGCTATTGCCACCGGAGGAATTTTTGGTAAAGGGCCGGGGCAAAGCGATCAAAGAAATTACCTCCCTCATCCTTATTCAGATTTCGTGTATGCGATCATTCTGGAGGAATATGGATTGCTGGGCGGATTATTCGTTTTGTTGCTATATCTGACCCTGTTGTATCGAGGGATGAAGGCGACCTTCAATAGTGAACGACCCTTTGGTGGGTTATTATCCTCGGCACTCACATTTGCGCTGGTGTTACAGGCCATGGTGAATATGGGGGTAGCAGTAGGTTTAGGACCGGTTACCGGTTTGCCTTTGCCTTTGCTAAGTATGGGAGGAACGTCTCAATTATTCATGGGGCTTTCTCTGGGGATCGTGATCAGCGTGAGCAGAGGAAAGATCGACACAGAAGACGATAAACCAGAAAATGTCATCAGAGAGGAGGTGCCCGAAGCGGCTTGATCATGAGTGATACTAACAGAACATATCGATTCATGATCAGTGGTGGTGGAACCGGAGGCCATATATATCCAGCCATTTCTATTGCCCAGGCATTAAAAGCTACTTTGACGAATGTGGAAATCCTGTTCGTTGGTGCGGAAGGCAAAATGGAGATGAAAAAGGTGCCTGAAGCAGGTTTCAAGATTGAAGGACTTTGGATCAGTGGGATTCAAAGAAAAATCACCGTGGATAATCTTTCATTACCTTTTAAGGTGATTGCCAGTATCAGAAAGTCTTTCCGGTTGATTCGGGAATTCAAGCCAGACGTAGTGATCGGCGTGGGCGGTTACGCCAGTGGTCCCTTATTGTACGCTGCAGCCCGAAAGAAAATACCGACCTTGATCCAGGAACAAAATTCTTATGCGGGTTTGACCAATAAATGGCTTTCCCGGCTTGTAGATAAGATCTGTGTCGCGTATGATGGCCTTGAAAAGTATTTCCCTGAGGATAAATTGGTGTTGACAGGTAACCCGGTACGACTGGATATCCAACAGGAGAATCGTGATGCCGCTTTTGGCTATTTCAATTTGGATCCAACTAAGAAAACCGTTTTGGCACTTGGTGGAAGTCTTGGTGCCCGAAGGATCAATCAGAGTATTCTGAAACACCTTGATGCGCTTAAAGCAGCTGATGTGCAGCTCGTGTGGCAAACAGGTGGATTTTATCATCAGGAGATCGTTGAGCAATTGGATCGAGATGACTATCCAGGTATAAGGATTCACGATTTCATTCGAGAAATGCAATATGCCTACAATGTGGCCGATCTGGTCATTTCCCGGGCGGGAGCCTTGTCTATCGCTGAACTAATGATCATGAGTAAGGCAACTGTTTTAGTGCCTTCGCCGAATGTAGCAGAAGATCATCAGTCGTTGAACGCCAAAGCCCTGGTTAGCAAAGGGGCTGCGGTGATGGTAAAAGACACAGATGCTGAAAATGATTTGATCCCAACCGCGCTTAAGGTCTTAGAAGATAATGTGCAATTGCAAGCACTTAAAACGCAAATTGGATCCCTGGCCAAACCTAAGGCCGCATATGATATCGCTAACGAAGTAATCAAACTGGCTGTATGAATTTAGCGAATATCCATAGCGTATACTTTGTGGGGATCGGGGGGATTGGTATGAGTGCTTTGGCTCGTTGGTTCAAGGCCAGAGGAGCTCTGGTTGCCGGTTATGATCGAGCTGAAACACCTTTAACCCGGAAATTAGCCGAAGAAGGTATTGCGGTCCATTATTCGGATGACATAAAGTTTATTACTGGAGAGTTTCAGGACAAAGAAACGACCCTGGTAGTTTATACACCTGCCATTCCTGATACCCACACGGAATTGAAATATTTCCAAACGCATGAGTTTCAGGTTAAGAAACGTTCGGAAGTATTAGGGATCATCACAAAAGGTCATTATACAGTTGCCGTGGGAGGGACCCATGGAAAAACGACAACTTCTTCCATGGTTGCTCATTTGCTGGCGGGTTCTGAGAAAGGTACTTCTGCGTTTGTTGGTGGTATCATGACAAATTACGCCTCCAATTTGATCATGGGTGGCCCAGAATCACCAGTAGTCGCTGAGGCCGATGAATTTGACCGTTCCTTCCTGCGCCTGCACCCCGATCACACGATATTGACTTCATTGGATCCCGATCACCTGGATATCTATGGTGACGAATCCGCCATGCTAAAGACATACAAAGAATTTCTCTCATTAAACCATGAAGCAAAGCTTTTACTCCACATCGATACGGTTCGTCAGTTGGATGGCCAACTTGGGGATCTTGATTATCAATCTTTTGGCCTGGAGGGAGCGGACGTTACCGCGACCAACCTCTCAGTCCAGGATGGTTTTAACTTATTTGACTACCGAGGAAAACAGGAAATAGACGGTATTCATTTACAACTTCCGGGTTACCACAATATTTCAAATGCAGTTGCGGCCATTACGGTGGCGTTGGATCTGGGTATGTCTACCGAAGCTGTAAAAGAAAGAATGGCATCTTATCGAGGGGTAAAACGCAGATTTGAATACATCTATCGAGGAGAAAATAAAGTATATATCGATGATTATGCCCATCACCCAACGGAGATAGAGGCGCTGCTGAATTCCGTTAAGTTCTTATATCCGGGTAAAAAAGTAACAGCTATTTTTCAGCCGCATTTATTCACGAGAACCCGAGATTTTCAAGAAGGATTTAGCAGGAGTTTATCCATAGCCGATGAAGTGATCATGTTGCCGATCTATCCCGCAAGGGAGGAGCCTATACCCGGCGTTACTTCAGAAGTTATTTTGGACGAGATCACTACCCAAAAGCGCCTCCTGACAAAAGCGGATATTCCGGATGTGCTGGAGAGTATGGACTGGGAAGTATTATTAACCGTAGGCGCTGGTGACATAGACCAGTTAGTTCCTGAAATCAAGAATTATTTAGAAAACAAAGAAACTGTTGAGCATTAGTTTAAAAACCATATTGATCATTGGCATTTGCTGCACTTTAATGTTGGGACTGATCAGTTTCAGTGGCGTTAAACATTCGCGTAGGGTTATTCACGATGTACTCATCAACATTGAGCAGGAAAAAGGCAATTACTTCATTGACCAGCCGGAAGTGCTGGGATTATTGAATGCTCAAAACACTGATTATGTCCTTGGATCGAGGATCGGAGATATTGATTTGAAGTTGCTGGAACGTCGGGTAGAGGCCCACGCTTTTGTGGCGGATGCTCAGATTTTCCATGACCTTAAAGGAAATTTGGTAGTTGAGGTGACTCAGGCAAGGCCCATAGCCAGGATATACGATCCTTATGGTGCGGACAAATACATCGATGATCGCGGACTTGTGCTGCCTGTAAATGGAAAGCATACGGCCAGGGTTCCGTTAGTGGAAATTGAGAAAAAAATTGACCTGAAGGAAACGATCATAGCAAGTGAGGAAGGGGCCGATCTATTTGAGTTACTGCGCTTTATAGATGCTAATGATTTTTGGAAAGCTCAGATCGCACATCTGGTATTTGAAGGTAGCGGAGAGGTCACGATGTTGCCTCAAGTCACCAAGCAAAAAATTCTCTTTGGAAAGCCCTCTGATCTCGTTGAAAAATTTAAGAAATTAGAGGTTTTTTACAAGGAAATACTTCCCAATAAGGGATGGAACACTTACTCGCTGGTTAACTTAAAATTTAAAGATCAAATTGTTTGTGAATAGGACGCTATTTGCGGGCAACCTGACTGAATAAAAAGAAAATGGAAGAGGATAAAATCATAGTAGGTCTTGATATTGGTACCACCAAGATCTGCTGCATTGTAGGGCGCAAAAACGAATTCGGAAAACTGGAGATCCTGGGTATGGGGAAAGCGGTTTCCGACGGAGTGATCCGAGGTATTGTGACCAACATAGATAAGACTGTTCATGCGATAGAAAAGGCCGTTGCTCAGGCGAGCGAAATGGCTAATATTGATATCCGTGTGGTGAACGTTGGAATTGCTGGTCAACACATCAAAAGTGCGGTTTATCATGGCTCAATCACTCGTGAGAGCAATGATGAGATTACCGTAGAGGATGTGAACAGGCTTACCAACGACATGTATCGCATCGTGATTCCCCCAGGCAGTGAGATCATTCACGTGATGCCTCAGGACTATATTGTTGACTATGAAGACGGGATCAAAGATCCTGTGGGTATGTCAGGCGTGAAACTCGAGGCGGACTTCCATATTATCACGGCTCAGACGAATGCCATTAACAACATCAATCGTTGCATCAAACGAGCTGGCCTTGAAGTTGAAAACTTGATTTTGGAGCCTTTGGCGTCCAGTCTTGCCGTACTAAGTGAAGAAGAGAAAGAAGCTGGTGTTTGTTTGGTTGATATTGGAGGGGGTACCACAGATATTGCCGTTTTTTACGATAATATTATTCGACATACAGCGGTAATTCCTTTTGGGGGCAACATCATAACCGCAGATATCAAGCAAGGCTGCATGGTGATGGAACATCAGGCCGAACAATTGAAAACGAAGTTTGGTCGCGCCATCGGCGAGGAAGCAAATGCCAATGAAATTGTATCCATTCCTGGGTTGCGTAATCGCCCGGCAAAGGAGATTTCCGTTAAGAATCTGGCGCATATTATAGAAGCCAGAATGGAAGAGATCATTGAGATGGTTCATACAGAGATCATTACCTCAGGCTACCATAAGAAACTGGCCGCAGGGATTGTAATCACGGGAGGTGGTTCGCAGCTGACCAGTATCAAGCAATTGTTTGAATACATGACCGGGCTGGATGCCAGAGTAGGTTATCCAAATGAGCATTTGGGTAAGAGCAAAGTAGAGTCTGTCAAGAGCCCGATGTATGCTACTTCCGTGGGATTGGTTCTTTCAGGGTTCAAAGCACTTGACTTTCGAGAAATGCAATACATGGAACGCAAAGAGCGCGAAGAAGGCGTCAAGCAACGACGCATTAGAGAGCGACCTGATGGGAATTTTTTCCAGAACATCCTGGAGAAAACCAAGGGCTTGCTGATTGATGATATAGACGATAAAATGGAATATTAATAGGCTGTTTGCTTAGACAAGGCCATAAACAATATTAGATCATGGGTGAAAATACATACGCATTCGACCTGCCCTCACACCACAAATCCATTATCAAAGTAATTGGAGTCGGTGGCGGAGGTAGCAACGCCGTAAACCACATGTTCAACTCAGGCATTAAAGATGTAGAGTTTGTGGTTTGCAATACGGATAGCCAGGCGCTTCAAAGTAGCCCGGTAGCCAATAAACTCCAGATCGGGATCGACCTGACCAAAGGACTTGGTGCAGGTGCTAATCCTGAAAAGGGAAGAAATGCGGCGATTGAAAGCAAAGAAGATATTCGAGAGATGCTCTCGGAGGACACTAAAATGGTTTTTGTGACGGCAGGAATGGGTGGTGGTACCGGAACGGGAGCTGCACCTGTCATTGCTCAAGTCGCCAAAGAATTGGACATCTTAACGGTAGGTATTGTTACCGCGCCCTTTGGTTTTGAGGGTCGCAAAAAGATGAATCAGGCCAATGAAGGTATCCGCTTGCTCAAGCAGCATTGTGATACGGTGCTCGTTGTTCTCAATGACAAGATCAAAGAGATGTTTGGTAATCTGGCGATCAGCGAGGCATTTGGCAAGGCAGATAATGTATTGACTACCGCTGCCAAGGGAATTGCTGAGATTATTACGGTACCTGGTTATGTCAACGTGGATTTCGAGGATGTCAAGACGGTGATGAAAGATGCAGGTGCTGCTGTGATGGGATCTGCCCGGGCATCCGGGGAAAGCCGTGCGAGAAGAGCCGCAGAAATGGCCCTGAACTCACCTTTGCTGAACAATCAGAATATCATGGGTGCAGAGAAGATCCTGCTTTCGATCATGTCTGGTGAAGATGCTGAGTTACAAATGGACGAGTTGGCAGAAATCACGGATTACATGCAGGACTTTGCGGGAGATGATGCTGAAGTGATCTTCGGTCATGGTGTAGATAGTTCATTGGGTGAAAACATCAGTGTAACAGTGATCGCCACTGGCTTTGCCAGTGATGAGGATATGCAGCTTAAAATGCGAAAGCAGCAACCTAAAATTGATAGCATGGAGCTCTTGAAGGCTGAAATTCAGCAAGAAGTGGAGCTTGAAGACCAAGATGAAGTTCAGAAAAAGGTTTATGACCTGGAGTCTTCTCGTGAGATCAATCAATTTACGTTGTTCGATCGGCCACAGGTGAGGAAGCCGGTTCAGGAAGAGGAGGAGGAAGAGGATTTTACGACAACCTCGAGAACAAGTCCCTTTGAGCGACCACAAGTAAGAGAGTCGGGTTTTGAGGAGTTCGATTTTGAAGTGGATGATTTAGAGGAAGAGCAGGAAGAACAACCTGCAGGACGTCCATCATTCACTTTTGAATTTGAGAAGCCTGAACCTCGTGATTACATGGAGGAAGAAGAAGAGGAAGAGGAAGAAGAGGGGGATTTTCTGGTTGAACTTAGTAAGGACTACCAAATCGAGCCTGAGGCTGAAGAGGAGGATCCGATTCTTGATGAATTGATCGAGGGGCCTGCCATACCCATTTCGCGTAAAGTGGAATTAATGGAAGAGCGTCGCCAACGAGAAGAGAAGATCGAAGCGGCTAAAAAGGCCCGTAGGCAGGAGGAATATATCAATGCAGAGAGTTTCAAAGAGAAATGGGATGTGCCTGCCTATGAGCGCAAAAAAGTCAAATTGAAAGAAGTACCGCATTCCTCTGAACGGAACATTTCTAAATTCAATCTGACTGATGAAAATCAGATACTTGGGAACAATAAGTTCCTCCACGATAATGTAGACTAAGATCTACAGGTGTATAATTGAAAAGCTGCGATGTGAATTGCGGCTTTTTTTGTTTCAGGCGACAATTAAATTTCGAAATGTGGTTTAAGCAATTGGTGGGTTTTGAAGAAGAAAACCCAGATCAGGTTAGAAGAAAACCTTATGGTCGAAGTAATTCCGCATTGAGACAAATAATAGGCTGAATTTTACCTGGCAATTCTATGCTTCAACTTCTCTTCATTTCATCAAAACGGTATTTCAATTTTTCTGTCATGTGCGTATTGATCACGAGAACGGCTAAAATTTAAGTGCCATAAGACTTCAACAGTCTTACTATTGATTATTGGGGTCTTCCAAAACAGCGGCAATAAAGATGATCGCTATGCCTCCTAATGCTGTCAACACCTGACCGGCAGCCGTTTGTTTTGAATGATGGAATTGATTTTTTTGGAAATTGGACTGGATTTCGTTTGTTTGGAGTATTTCTGATACCCAGAATGCATGTTTATACGAGGATATTTCTTGTTGACTGTCGTCCCTGATCGCAAGATCAATAAGGAATGAATCAGCTACTGAACGATCAATAACGAGCGATCTTCCCACACCTTGTTGAACGGTAATTTTTCGAGCTTCTGATACCCTGTTTAGATTCCTGAAGGCGAATGAAATACGGTCTGTTCTGTATGTGAGGGCGGCTTTCGGAGCAACCTGAGACACGCCATTTTCCACATTATTTGATAAGCGCTTTTTTAATGGTAGCGGAACATGATTCCGGGTTCCGGAAGGTTGAACTGCTTTCTTGATGGGTTCACGTTCGGTAAATGAAAGACTACTACCATTAATTGTCATGATGCACCTTGTCCAGTCCACATAGATTGGGCAATCTCTCAAATTGGCGATGGTGACCTCCATTGTACCAGGGTGACTGAAGTGATACATAAAGGAAATGGAATCATGCTCCTGGAGGAATCCTCTTTTGGTGCTTGGAACATCGCTTTCAATCGTGTAATAGTTGTGTCGACTGCAACCCAATAATAAGATGGAGGTGAAGAAGAATGAAGAAATCAGTAGTTTTCGAAATGATACGATCAAAAGACTGTTATTATTTCCTATTGAGCTTATTCCTCCTCTAACTCTGCAACGACCAACACAGCAAACAATGCTGCTCCACCAACAACTCCTAACACTTTGCCCGCCCCTGTGGTTCTTGAGAGCTTTATTTGATTGGTGGTTGAACTTGGATTGTTATACTGGGTTTCGTTTACTTCAGCCACCCAAAATTCATGTTTATAGATAGACCTGCTTTCGTTCGATTCATCGGCGATGAACAGTAATGTTTGGAATTTGTCAGCTTCAATGGGGTCTATTCGAAGGTTTTTTACGCGATAACTACTTGCTGTCTTTTTCTCTACTCCGGGTGATTGTTTCATGTCATAATGCTCAAATTCAATGCTTTTGGTTCGATAACGGATGAAACTGCCTTCCGGAATGAAGTTCATAGAAGAGGTAGAAGTAATTGTGCCGTTCACATCGCCTGTCTCAATTCCAGTATTAAACAGGTCGATAGAACTTGTTCTGGCCTCCAAAACGGCTTGATCACTTGCGAGGGAGAAACTTTGTCCATCTTTAATGAGCGCTGACTTGTTCCAATCTACGTAAATCAGGTCATTGGATAGATTGCGGACTTCTATATCCATGGCCCCTTCAGGAGTAAACCTATAAGTAAGTCTGATGGAATCATTTTCGGTGACAAAACCATCACCACTGTCGGTGATAGAACTGTCGATATGAAGATATTGGAAGCTGGTGCAACTACTAAGGACCAGGGGAACAATGATGAGAGTGATGGCGAGCTTTTTCATATGTTCATTTAACGCAAAAACGTTGCCAAAACAATCATAAAAGGTGATCAGGATATGTGATTCTTCATTTTAACCCCGAAAAAGAAGGCAATCAAACCAAATGAATCCCTTTTGACGGACTAAATTTCCTTCGATGGCCGTTTGCTTTCTAACGGATCAGGCAATATCTCCAGGACCATCCTTCAATAGTAATTATTCATTTTAGAGGTATTATGCTAGCCCGTTAGAGTAATCCGCACAAAGTCGTTCACCAGGAACCAAGAAATCACCCTTTCAAAAGCAGAAAAACGGAATAACGGATTAACTCAATCACTTTGGATCAATGGAGAAATTATATTCCTCCCCCGATTTACCGGTTGATCCCTTTTACCAGCAAACGGATAGTTGTTTTCCCGAAAATGAAAAAAGCTACTCATAGGAGTAGCTTCTTTTTTTGATGTATATCTGTGGCTTATGCCAGTCTAGAGATCAAATCTGCAGCTCGATTAGAATATCCAGCCTCATTGTCATACCATCCAACCACTTTTACTAGCGTACCTGTGGCTTTTGTCAACGCAGCATCGAAGATACAAGAGTAAGGGCTGCCAATGATGTCGACAGAAACGATAGGATCTTCACAATACTCCATGATGCCTTTCAGGCCGGCTTCTGATGCCGCTTTCATGGCTGCATTGATTTCTTCCGCAGTAGCAGGCTTTTCCAGTGTCACTGTGAAATCTGTGATAGAACCCGTGATGGTAGGTACTCTCATGGCAAATCCATCCAGTTTGCCTTTTACAGATGGGATTACTTTACCAACCGCTCCTGCTGCACCAGTTGATGTAGGCACAATAGAAGCTGCAGCGGCTCTTGCTCTTCTGAGGTCTTTATGAGGAGCATCCTGCAATCTTTGGTCGGCAGTGTAAGCGTGTACAGTAGTCATGTAACCGCTCTCGATTCCCCAATTATCTTCCAATACTTTTACCATCGGCGCCAGGCAGTTGGTAGTACAAGAAGCATTAGAAAGAATGGTTTCTTCACCTGTCAATTGATCGTCATTCACACCCAATACCACGAAAGGAATATCGCCTTTCGCAGGAGCAGAGATGATCACTTTTTTTGCTCCGGCAGTGAGGTGTTTGCCAGCGCCTTCAGGGTCGGTGAAAATACCAGTTGATTCCAGTACGATATCTACGCCCAGGTCTCCCCAGGGAAGGTTTGCAGGATCACGCTCAGCAGAAACCTTAATGTGTTTTCCATTGATGATCAGTCCGGCATCATCGGCTTCTACAGTTCCGGGAAATCTTCCCTGAGCCGAATCGTATTTCAATAGATGGGCTAAAGTCTTGGTGTCAGTAAGATCATTAATGGCTACTACTTCTACATTGTCTTTTTCAAGAAGTACTCGGTAGGTAATTCGGCCAATTCTACCGAATCCATTAATGGCAACTTTAGTTTTAGACATAAGTTCTAAGTTTTAAACTGTAATCAATTGAAGTGCAAATGTATAACTTGAATCCGCGTAAACAAATTCACATTTCATAAGGGTTTTAGTGATGGAAATAGTATAACGTTTGCATAGCATAGCCGAACAATAAAGTGATGCTTCGCGTTTTTACGTTTCACATAGAGAAAACAAAATGTTAACACTGGTAAGACCTATAGAGAGCCGATTGGCAGATGAAATAGAGGAGCAGTTGAAAAACATGGTCGCTGCCTATGAAGTAATGGCCAATGTGGCTACATCGCTCCCTTACCTGCTGGAAAGTGGAAAAGTGATAAAGGGGAAGGAAGCCATGAACGACTTTCTATTGACTCTGGAGAAAGAGTTGAATTGGAGCAGATCTATCTCTTCGGATTCTTGCTACCTGGATCCTGACGGAGGGATGGTTTGCTGATTTCAGAGCCATTTAAATGATAATCAAGAGGTTACCGATTGAAGCTAAAAAACTCTTAAAATATTTTCCAGAAATGTTTGTAATTGTAACCTTCAATTCTATTTTTGCACTCCCAAATAAACTGGTCCGTTCGTCTAGGGGTTAGGACGCCAGGTTTTCATCCTGGTAACAGGGGTTCGATTCCCCTACGGACTACATTATTTTTCCCATCCTGGTTTCCAGGGTGGGTTTTTTGTTTTTAGAACTTTTAGGAATTATTTCATAGCCGTATGAGGCTCCCCTACAAGTTGGCTCAGAGCTAAAAAGCTTCACTGGAGCTTTTTTAACGCTCTGTCCTCCTACGGACTACATAATTTTTCCCTCCTCGGTACGCCGGGAAGGGTTTTTGTTTCCTGTCAGTTCAAGGAATTTCAGAATGTCTTAATTCTTGATTTGATAAGCGTTTGAAACCTGAATTGATTCGGGTTCATAGATGCTCACCAGAGCAGCGTGAAAGTTGTTTTATGAGCAAAAAACTTGATAATCCAATGACCGAATAACTACGAATCATGAAAAAATCCATTTACTTCCCGGTAATTCGCATGATCCAAGATCGCTCACCAGAGCGGTATTTAATCCCTTTATTACGAAGCAGGATTTAGTAACTCATTAACTCAATTAACTGCGGATCATTGGCGCGATATCATGATTTAATGGTTTCTTGATTGATCCGCCTGCTAATACGGTCTTTCTCCTATGACATTCCCTGGTGGCGCATATTGACATACCCAGTATTCCCAGCCCTCGCAAGTGACCTTGCCGCAACCTACTTCGGTTGAATTGGCCCAGACGACCTGGGTGTAATGTCCGCACACCTCTCCCGAGGCGCAGGTATTACTTTCATAATCGTAAAATGCTTTTTCCTCACCCCAGGAATCTACCACATCTGTAACAGAGAATGCACCCGCTGTACCGGCCCATAGGTTTTCTCCGTATTGCTCATTGTTGGAATGTTCGAAGGAGCACGTTTTTCCCAATTCATCTGCCCAAGCCTGCGCAGATTCAGCCACTTCTTCAGACCAAACGATATTGCCAACCCCAACTTCCGATCGATACCGGTTATGTGCTTCTAATAACTCATTAATGACTTCCTGACTTAAAGCGGTGTTTTCTGTATCATTTTGATCATCAAGGCCGTCAGTGCCTTCTTCACAGGCCATGAAGAGTAAAAACAAAGGGAGTAATACATAAATAAGATTTCGCCGCATATCGAAGAACTTTACTACAATATCAACAATTCGAATCAAAAGAACCTTATAGGTAGATTTTATGACCGATCCTTATAATGGAAGACACTTCTACAATTGGCTGACTTCACATAATTCTCTGTTAAACTAAATTTGCCGGCTGATGATTGAAGCAGTACCTGCTTCCACCATTATGCTGTGTCGTGATGTGGAAGGTCAATTGGAGGTTTTATTATTGAAGAGGAGTAAATCGTTGAATTTCGCTGGCGGATTTTGGGTGTTTCCCGGAGGGAAAATTGAGCCCGAAGAAATCAAATGGGGAAAAGAAAAGATAGACGCTGCCAGGCTCGCAGCCGTTAGAGAAACCAAGGAGGAAACGAACATGGATATTTCTCTGGGTGATCTGATATTCTTTAGACACTGGACGACCCCCATGGCAGAACCACGACGCTTTTCAACCTGGTTTTTCTTTGGGGTATTACCCAATCATGCTCCCGAAGTAATCATTGATGATCAGGAAATTAAACAACACCTTTGGATACACCCCCAGGAAGCGATTGACCTGTTCAAAGCTGGAAAACTGGCAATGATGCCTCCAACCCTAATGAGTTTACAGTTGATAAGTCAGTGTAGATCAGTTGCAGAGGCCAGGCAGGTCATAAGCCAGGTTAAACCCTTATATATATTGCCTGTGGTTGATCAAAAAGACGGCATCTACATTTGTATGTACCAGGGTGATGCAGGGTATGAGACTGGTAACGCAAATATGGCTGGCGCCAGACATAGGCTGATGCTTGATGCGAAGAGGGGAGAAGTGACTTTTGAATACGAGGGCTGCGAAGAGGTCCATCCTGTCAATGAGGGAATGAATTTCTAAAGCCCTCAGTTTTCCTCATCTGGTGAGTGAGTCGACCTTTGGCCTGCCATTTTTTAGTTCCGTTTATGGCCTTAAAGATCACTTACGGAAAAAATGTACCGGTCAACTAGAAACCTACTTCAGTGCAATTCGAAAAAATATATCTTGGCTGGTCTAACGCCTTCGGGCTAAACCTTTTTTCATGAAAAACATTGTCCTTAGCACTTTCTTTGTTTTTGCAATCAGCCTTTCTCTGTTTGCCCAGGAAACACCTCCTTATGCCGGAAAATTTGAAGCGATTGATCGCCTCATTGAACCACCAAGTCCTTATCGTACGGCTTCGGGAACTCCCGGTGCAGAATATTGGCAACAACGCGCCGATTATCAAATTAAGGCCACCATTGATGAAAACAACAATATTCTCGAAGGTGAAGAGACCATTACTTATTACAACAACTCACCAGATGCCTTAAAATTCCTATGGATCAATCTGGAGCAGAATGTTAACAGGAAAGACGGCTCTGATTTCAATTATGTCTACGGCGGCGTAAAAGACAGCATTACTTCACTACAAGCCCAACGCATCTTAAGGGCTATTGATTTCCCTGCGGGTACTGAAATACTTTCTGTAAAAGATGAAGCGGGCAAAGACCTTAAGTATCGTGAAATCAAAACCATGATGCGCTTGGACCTGCCGGAGCCTCTAAAATCCAATTCGCAAATCACTTTTTCGATCAAGTGGAAGAATTTCATTACCAACCGGGCAGACTATTTGCTCTCCCGGGAAGGTTACGAATACTTTCCAGAAGATGATAACAAAGTCTTTTTACTGGGGCATTGGTTCCCAAGGATGGCTGTGTACAATGACACGGAAGGTTGGCAAAATAAGCAGTTCCAGAAATTGGGTGAGTTTGCCCTGGAATTCGGAGATTATGACGTGGAGATCACAGTTCCGTCTGACCATATTGTAGCTTCCACCGGAGCTCTGGTCAATGAGTCAGAAGTCCTGACTTCCACCCAAATGGAACGCCTGAGTCAGGCGCGACAATCCACTGACAAACTGGTAATGATTGTAACTCCTGAAGAAGCAAGGAAAAATGAGAAAAAGAAATCGAAAACTACAAAAACCTGGAAGTTCCGGGCGGAAAATGTAAGGGACGTAGCCTTCGCTACCTCTCGAAAATTCATTTGGGACGCCATGGCAGTGAAGCTTCCGACGAACGATGTTTTGGCCATGAGTTTCTACCCGAAAGAAGGTTTACCCGTCTGGACGGAGGAATCTACCATGGCTATCAAAAATGCCATTGAAGTGTATTCTGAAACCACTTTTGATTATCCCTACCCAGTTTGTATCTCTGTCAATACGTCTAACATCGGCATTGAGTATCCCATGATATCCTTCAACGGAGGTCGACCCGTCAATGGGAAGATATCTGAACAAGCCAGACAAGGTATGACCAGTACGATTGTGCATGAGGTAGGTCATAACTGGTTTCCGATGATCGTGAGTTCTGATGAAAGAAAGTGGATGTGGATGGATGAAGGGTTGAACACCTACGTTCATCAAAAAACATTGGCAGAACGATACCCACAGTGGAGCCACACTGTACCGAAAAGTATCGTTCCCTTTATGAAGGGTGATAAAAGTATTCTTCGCCCAATCATGACCAATGCCGATAATGACCTTCTGGCGCAAATGGGTAGTAACTTCTACCAGAAACCTACCGTGGGATTCCAGATGCTGAGAAATTCCATCATTGGCCAGGAGTTGTTTGATGAAGCTTTTAAGGAATATGCCAATCGATGGAAGTTCAAGCATCCCAATCCGGCAGATATGTTCAGAACCATTGAAGATGTGACGGCTACGGACCTGGACTGGTTCTGGAGAGGATGGTATTTCACTACGGACAATGTAGATATTGAACTGGCCGAAGTAAAATGGTATCAGACCATTCAGGAGGAAGGCACGTTGGAAAATCAACCTAAGAAAGGGAAATCCACCAAAATATCAGGGGCTGGCAATTCGCAAGGAAACGATTTTAGTAATGGTCCCGAGATGATCTCTGTCCTTCCTACCGCCGATGGTTTCTACGGTCAATTCACTAGCCGTATTAACGAGGAAGAATTGCAGGCTTCTCTGGCTGGAAAAAATATCTACGTTATTACTTTCAAAAACCGTGGAGGTTTGGTCATGCCCATCATCATTGAGTGGACTTATGCGGATGGCACAACTGAAAGAGAAGTACTTCCTGCAGAAGTTTGGAGGCATAATGAAGCAGAATACAAGCATTCTTTCTTAAAGGAGAAAGAAGTGGCAAACATTGTCGTGGATCCCAATCAGGAAATTGCGGATGTGGATATGAACAACAACGTGTTCCCGAAAGTAGAGGGTCAGGATGCCTTCGAAAGGTTTAAGAATAAGCAATGATATACTAATGGGTTTAAGCCCTCATGTATTACCCTCCCGGTACTCCGCGGAGGGTTTTTTTATTTTCGAAGGTTGATTGAGTTCCGGATTAGCCAGGCCTGAAAACCTATATTCCAGGCAATAGATTTCCGGGAATATCATTTGGCGCGTATTTGCCTGGTTTATTTTTTCTGGCATATCGTACCATTTTGATCATCAGGAATATACTCGCAAGTATACCTACTATTCCGTATAACAGACTCCCTGTGAAAAGAGCGCCAATCGAAATAATTGGGAGTATCAGGCCGGCGATGACAAATATGAGCATGCTTGCAATGTAACCCACCAAGCCAATCCCTTTTTTGTAAACAACAAGGGGGTTAGCTGCCGCCAAGAGATTATGGAATCTGGTTACAAATACACTATACGCTTCATTGCGGTCCTCAAAATCAGCAAGTCCCCGGTAGTGTTGTGACTTTAATAACAAGGAAGCCCCATTAGCCATTTTTACTGCACACTGATAAAACGAATTGTTTTTTGACGCAGCATAAGACGTTTTAACCTCAATGACATTTACATATTCATACAAATATTTGGCCCCTTCATGGTCAGTCACTTCAATACCTTCCTTAGTAAGTGTGTAGGTTTTTTCTTTTTCAAATGCAGATTTTCTGAAAGTGTACTCCATGGTGATTTTATGACCAAAGAAATGCGTTTAATGATCGTCGGTCAATACCGTACTTCCGGTATTTGCTCGTTTCGAACTAATGAAAATAACCCTCATTTCAGGATGAAAACAAATGCTGTTGGTTGCGACGAAAAACGGTGCATTTCTGCTATTGGTATATGGAAAATGTCCGTTGATGTAAAGCCGATATAGTTTTTTAAAAGATAGTGATCATCCCTTAAGGGTGAACCATAGGTACGTTTGTTTCACTGTTTCTGAATAACCTCCGAAACCTAACAAAGCGTTGAAGAAATTACTGATTCTCCTTGTCCATTTTTTCGTAATCAGTGGACTCGCTGCACAGGATTTTAACCAATTTCCATCCTTGAGTGGAAACCTGGATACATGGTACAATGGAATCACGGAAAATAGTGAAGCTCCTCTTATGAATGGAGTCTACCACTATGACGAAAAAGAGGAGTTGATAACGCAATATCATACACCCTTCTATAAAACGGGATGGGACTATTATGGAGAAGTCACTTATGAGGGGAGACACTTTTCGAGAGTAGATATCATCTACAATACATCCGAGGATATGCTGTTGGTGAGAAACCTCAATATGGAAAAGGCTGGTGTGAAATCACTGCTTATCGATCAAAGCAAGATCGATTCATTTACCATTCACAATGACAAGTTTTTGAGTTTTGAACATGCTAACATTGGACAAAAGGGTTTTTACAAAGTGATCATGCAGGGAGAAAGTATCGATTGCTTCGCCAAAGAATTCAAAATTGGACAGCCAGCAGGAACAGTTTATCAATTCAATAAGAACACCCATTACTATATCCGGTACAAGGGCCAGATCTATAACTACCGACAAGTTTCTTCTTTGTACAGGATATTCCCGAACCTCAAAAAGGATATCAAAAGATTCATGAGAGAAAACAACTCCTTCACTTTATCCAGAAAAAGGAAAGCGTCGTTTCTTTCGTCCATTTTAAACTATTGTGATTCGATTGTCGAATGAGATTTGTTAGTAAAATATTATTATACTTCGCTACGATCAACGCGTGTTTGGCTCAGGAGTCGCCAATAGTAAGTGATAGTATTCCACTGTCCCAGGCAATCATGGAGATTGAGCGGTCCAAGGATCATTTGGACTTCTTTTACCGAAAGGAGTGGCTGGAAAACGTCAATATTTTAAAAGAACGCATCAATCCTGAGCTAAGCGATAAAGAGGCTATCAGCCTGCTGCTGCAAGACACCAGACTCAACTTTTATTTGAATGATGGTGATGTAATCCTCCTTTCGAACACGACCATTTTGGTGCCGGAAATACAGCAAGCGGAAGTGCAGGAAGAAAGCCAATCATCTGAATTTTTGGAGAACTTCATATTTCAGAATAATACCGACGATGATGATGTGGAAAATCGGGTTCATGTCATTGGTAACATCAAGAAGTACGAAAGAGGGAGCAAGAGTACGGTACAGGGGCAGGTTACCACAGAAAATGGTCCGGTAGAGGGGGTATACCTATTTTCAACTGAACCATTTATTAGTACAATAACCGATGAAGAAGGGCGGTATAGCATCCAGTTGCCAAGCGGTGTTAATGAATTGCACTTTCAATCCATCACCACGATTGACACCAAGCGAAAAATCAATTTATTTTCCGATGGATCACTTGATGTGAAGCTCAAAATAGATGTCGTGGCTTTAGAAGAGGTGATTGTAAGTGCGCAAAGGGATCGGAACATCGAGGCGGTACAAATAGGGTTAACAACCATTGAGCCGAAACAAATTTCTATTCTGCCCACATTTTTGGGCGAGAAGGACATCATACGTGTGGCCACTTCAACTGCTGGCGTCCAGAATGTTGGAGAGGGCTCAGCGGGAATTAACATACGAGGAGGAAAAGCAGATCAAAACCTTTTTTTGCTGGATAACAACACCGTTTTTACGACCAACCATTTCTTCGGGTTTTTCTCAGCTTTTAATTCTCGCGGGGTTGGCGGACTGTCGCTCTATAAAAATGGGATCCCGGCAGAGTATGGAGGAAGGCTTTCTTCCGTGTTTGATATAAAGTCGAAAAAGCCCAATGATAAACAACTTGAACTGAGTGGAGGAATCGGATTAGTGACTTCTCAGGTGCAATTGGAGGGCCCTGTTAACGGAGCCGGAACGAGCATTTTAGTAAATGGGAGAGGAACATACTCACAGTACATTCTGGATCAATTTAAGAATTCCTCCCTTGGTAATAATGAAGTTTCCTTTTACGATTTTACAGTAAAAACTCACACTAAGCTGAGTGAAAAGGATGAGTTAGCCGTAACCGGATATTATAGCTACGACGCTTTCAAGATCCAATCCGATACACTGCTGTCTTTTAGCGACTTTGCTTATGAAAACAAAGTCATTGGGGCGAGTTGGAAACACGTTTTTAATGATAATTTATTCGGGATTCTGGAGGTCGGAAATAGCCACTTTAACTACCAGTCCAGCTTTGATGTTTTGCCAACTCAGGCGTTCAATGTGGACTTGTCTGTTAATGAATTTAGAACTGCGGCGAAGTTTGACTACTACATCAATGATAAACTCAACTTTAAGTTTGGCGCTGAGACAAAAACCTATACCCTTAATCCGGGGAAGAAAACTCCTGAAGGTCCCACTTCTCTGATAGAAGAGGAAACACTAGACGAAGAAAAAGCCCTTGAAGTAGCACCATATGTTTCCGCTTCTTACAGTTTTTCTGACAAACTGGCTATTGACGGTGGTATCAGGTATTCAGTTTTTACCTCATACGGTCCAACCGAAATCAACATTTATGAGGAAGGACAGCCACGTCAGTCTTCAACGATTATAGGTAGTAAGACTTACGACCAGGGGGATATCATTCATCAAAATCACGGTCCGGAATTCAGACTTCAGGGACGGTATATTGTGAATCCAACGAGTTCCTTGAAAGTAGGCTATGGCCGAACCAGGCAGAACATGCACTTATTGTTAAATGCGGCATCGATAGCCCCGACAGACGTTTGGCGACTATCAGGGCCATTTATCGCTCCTCAATTGGCGGATCAGTTTTCGGTTGGCTTTTTTAGGAATATTTTCGGGAAAGACCTTATCGAGGTATCTGTTGAAGCCTACTATAAGAATATTCAGAACCTCCTGGATTTTAAGACAGGAGCTGAGCTCCAATTCAATCCGACTTTGGAAACAGACTTGTTACAGGGAGATGGAAAATCCTATGGTGTAGAGTTTTCTGTCTCAAAATCTAACGGTTGGCTGAGCGGATGGTTGAATTATACATTTTCCAGATCGTTTATTCGACTCGATGGGAATAATCCCTCGGAGATCATCAATGGCGGGGCCTTTTTCCCTACAGGTTATGACAAACCTCATTACATCAATTCAGTGACTAACTATAAGTTTTCGAGCCGATTTACGGTCACTCTGAATATGGTATATTCAAGTGGAATTCCAATCACTTACCCGGTGGGTAAATGGGATTTCAAGTCGTCAGAAAATATACTTTACTCCGAAAGGAATGAATTCAGGATCCCTGATTATTTCAGGGTTGACCTTGGCATCAATATTAATGCGAGCCACAAACTGAAAAAGTTCACACATTCCTCCTGGTCGTTTTCCGTGTATAATTTACTGGGAAGAGATAACATTTACTCGATCTTCTTTGAGGTCGATGAAGAAGAAATAAAAGGATATGAGCTGAGCATCTTCCCGACTCCTATTCCGACGGTTACTTACAATTTCAAGTTTTGAGAAACTACCAGGTCATATTGATCCTTTGCCTTACCGCTTGCATCAATCCTCATGAATTTGAGGTGATTGAAACGCGAAGAATATTGGTGATAGATGCTCAAGTGACGAATTTGCCAGGAGAGCAGTTTGTTCAATTGCAATATTCCTATTCGCTAGATGGAATAGAGCCTGAAGTCTTATCCGGTGCGAGTGTGGAACTGCGAGATGATCAGGGCAATACGGAAACATTCCGGGAGTCAGGATCCGGGCGATATCAACCGGATGAACAATTTGCGGGAATTGTTGGAAGGAAATACCAGTTATTCATTGAAACCCCTGACGGAAATCAATATCAATCCCGGGAAGAAGAACTTTTGGCACCCGTTGAAGAATTGACGATTTATGGTAGGTATTTAACATTAAGATCAGAAACCAGCGATGGTTTCGATGAAGGGATTCAGTTTCTGACTGACATTGAAGGTTTCAATGAGGAGAATCAAAATTACAGATTCGAATATGTAGAAGACTATGAGTTAATGGTGCCTTTTGGCTCTCTGTTTGAATTTAATGAGGCCACGGGAACCATCGATCGAAGGACCACATCCATCAGTCGTTGCTATATCAATCAACCCTCCGAGGACTTATTGATTGCAACCACAAGTGGTCAGACGAGCAGTACATTGCGTGAGTTTCCGATTGAATTTGTGAGTATTGATGAACCCGATTTACTGGGTAGGTATTCATTGACCCTTAAGTCTTATCGGATCTCAGGAGCTGCTTATCAGTATTATAAAGACCTCCAGGAAAATAACGAATCTGCCGGTTCATTTTTCGATCGACAAAAAGGTCAGCTGATCGGTAACATACAAAATATCAACAACGCTACAGAACCTGTGCTGGGTTACTTTGAAGTGGCCGGAATTTCAGAAACCTTCGAAATATTCGAATCAGGCACATGGAAAGAAGAAGGGTTTGCGCCAAATCTTTTTTTAGATTTTTGTAACACATTGGCGGATACAGTACCTACGATTGACGTCCTTGCCGGTGAAATTGATTATAGTAATCAATGGATTTATAGCCTCGCGGATACCGAGGAACTTGTGCCGGGCACTACCTAT
This sequence comes from Cyclobacteriaceae bacterium, assembly GCA_965229785.1. Taxonomy (GTDB): domain Bacteria; phylum Bacteroidota; class Bacteroidia; order Cytophagales; family Cyclobacteriaceae; genus JAWPMT01. The sequence continues at coordinate 3,145,810 of CBDDJS010000001.1, read as the reverse complement.
AACGTATTGACGGTGCTGTCTCCAAAGACATGCAGCGATTGCAGACTATATGGATCATTGGAAAAACCGTCATTTTGGGACTAAGGAGTATCATAGGGATAGGAGGCGGCTTTTTAATGCTTGACATGGCGCCACAAAAGAAGGGTTCCCTGACTTTCAGTAATGGTAATTCAGACCAAGAACTGATGAAGCTTAATTCTCCGGGGCATTCGCAATTAACTAAATGCAATTTGAAATTTTGAGAAACTATCTAATCATATTTATCCTTGGCTTTACCGCCTGTATCAATCCTCATGAATTTGAGGTGATTGAGACAAGAAGAGTACTGGTGATAGATGCTCAGGTAACGAATGTGCCGGGAGAGCAGTTTGTTCAATTGCAGTATTCCTATCCACTGGATGGCATAGAACCTGAAGTATTATCCGGGGCCAGCGTGGAATTAAGGGATGATCAGGGCAATATTGAAATATTTCGGGAGTCGGGTTCGGGGCTATATCAACCCGGTGAATTATTTGTGGCAATCATTGGAAGGAAGTACCAGCTATTCATTGAAACACCCGATGGTAATCAATATCAATCTAAAGAAGAAGAACTGCTGGCACCTGTAGAGGAATTGAATATTTATGGCAGGTTTTTGACGCTTCGATCAGAAACCAGCGGGGGATTCGATATAGGGATCCAATTCTTGACGGATATTGAAGGAGTAAGTGAAGAGAACCATAATTACAGGTTCGAGTACGTCGAGGATTATGAAGTACTGGTGCCTTTTGCGTCATTATATGACTATAATGAGGTCACTGGCGAAATCGACCGAAGGTCTACGCCTCTGGAACGTTGTTATGTTAAGAAACCATCTGAAAGCCTCTTAATCGCAACTACAAGCGGGCAAGTGAATAGCACGTTACAGGAATTTCCGATCGAATTTGTGAAAACGGATGAACCTGATTTACTGGGTCAATACTCTTTGAGCCTTAAAGCTTATCGAATATCCGGAACTGCTTATCAGTATTATAAGGACCTTCAGGAAAATAATGAGTCTGCCGGATCTTTTTTCGACCGACAAAAGGGGCAGCTTATTGGCAACATTCAAAATATCAATGATCTTTCAGAACCCGTGCTTGGCTATTTTGAAGTAGCCGGAGTGACAGAAACATATGAAATATTCGAAGGAGGAATTTGGAAGGATCAGGGATTTGCAGCAGAAAAGATTTTAGGCTTTTGTGCTGAATTAACGGAGACGGTACCTACCATCGACATCCTTGCGGGTGACTTTGAATTTGGGAATCGCCTCATTTATGATTTTGCACCTACTGATGGTTTTGTGCCGGGAACCAATTACAATACAGCAGTCATTCTGGCACCGACAATTTGTAGCGACTGCAGGACTTATGGATCACTAGAAAAACCAGCATTTTGGGACTAAGGAGTATCATAATTATTACGGTCAGTTTTTTAACGCTAGACCTGATCGCACAAAAGCGAGATTTTCAGGAGGAAGTCCATCTAAGCCTGAATACGACAAATATTCTTGTCGGTGAGGTGTTGCATTTCTCTGCTTTCGTATATAGCAATTCAACGAAACATTTAAGCGAATTGAGCAGCCTGCTGTATATCGAATTGATTGATGAAGAAGGAACTCCAATTCACCAGATTAAAATTGGTCTCCGGAAGGGTCGGGGGTCAGGAAGCATCAAAATCAATCCTGAATGGATGTCGAGTACTTATCGGATCGTTGCTTATACCAAATGGATGAGAAACTACGGTTCATTTTTTGAACAAAAGCTGCTGGTCTTGAATCCTTATACCCGATTGACCAATAACTATGAAATTTCGGGAGATCCCATAAAAATAGAAGAGCCACATCAGAAAGGTGAGACCTTTGGGCCGCTCCAGAACATATCGATGGATATGGGGGCGATTGAGCCAGCTACCCTTTCGATATCCGTTTACGAGAAACCTGACCTGGGGTACCCCAACGAATTGAGTTTAGAGAATCCACTGGTTACGATCGATGCTTTCAATATTCTTCCCGATTATAAGTATGCCCTGGTTCAGGGACGCATAAAAGAGGCTACGGAAAATTCCGGTAAGCAAAGGATCAACATGACTGTGAAAGGCGAATCCCTTCAGGTCGCTACTTCTCAGACTGATGAATTGGGTCGATTTTGGATGAATTATAACCCTGATATTGCTTTAAATGACGCGGCAGTTCAGATTCAAGGCGAAGATGCTGCTGTCGAATTTGAAATAATAGATGAGTTCTACGAGCAATATTCAAAATTGAATAGTGGTAATACTATATTGGATTCTGTTCTTCTTTCCGGCGTAATTGCAAGAAGCATACATTCTCAAATTCAAAGCGCTTATCTGGTGCCAGAGAAACAGGATATAACCGCAAGAAATGTTTATTCTTCCAAAAAAGATGCCGTGGTGTATTATTTGGATGATTATAAAAGGTTTTCATCCGTTAGAGACACCTTCATCGAATTGACCATTCATGTAGGCGCTGCCAAATCGGAGGAAAGTGATAACCTTTTTGTTCGCTGTGAGCAACCACCGGGATTAACTGCCACCAACAGATCTCCTTTGATCCTATTGGACGGGTTAAGAGTAGATGCAAGAACGCTTTTGGATTATGATCCAAACAAAATTGAAAAAATTGAGGTAATACCGGCGTACTATTTCGTTGGCGATCTGGTATATAAGGGCGTTATTTCGGCGCATACCTTTGGGGGTTCCGGGAATACAAGTTCATCGGGATATACTTTCCCAATAGCTAAATATCAACCTTATTCCGGCAAGGCCTATCGACTTACTACCGCTGATAACCTTCCGCATTATGAATCCCATGTTTTCTGGGATCCGATACATGCACATCAGGGAGGTCCATTGATCCTGGATTTTACGACTTCCAGGCTAGAAGGAATTTATCAGGTTTCAATAACGGGAATCACGAAATCAGGGAAGCCAGTCAATATGACCAAATTCTTTCAGGTTTCTGACGTCAGTCAATAGTTCAAACCCGTAGAAGGGAGCTTTCCGGATGATCCGAATCCCATCGTTGCCGGAGGGGGCCATTTAACTAGTTTAGCTGGTTGAAATAGTCAAAAATGAGCGTTATGTCTCTCTCGGATTTGAACTTTAACCGGTTGATTTCTACGTAATCCTGGACTTCATTCGTTCTTGAAGCAAGGAGATCCGAAATGAATTTTTTAGTTCTTCTTACTTCCCTGAAGTCTTTCAAGTCCGTGGAGTAATACAATCTGGACTTGATTACTTTTTTTTCCTGGCCAGTAGCATTCGGGAACAGACTGTTACTACTCCTTTCATAGATCACGTCAATCCAATATCCTTTTAGTAGACTAACGGGGCCAAGACTTACGAGCGTTAAAAAATTATTGTTCTGAGATCCGCGAAAAGAAGACCCTATTACGGGGATGTACTTCATTCCTCCCATTTGGAAGAACTTGATTTTATTGGGTAAGATCATTCTTACGTTATTCTGTACCCTGCATTCAAGAATACCTCGGGTAACATTCATTCTTCCATTAAAAAAGATAGGCTCATCTTCCATTGATATCAGTATCCCAAATTCCCAATGTTCGTTCAGGTACATATCCTCTTTGCTGGGCTTGATCGCCTGAGATAAAGATTCTAGCAACATGGAATTTTGATGATCTACTGAATCGATCATCGAAGAATAGCGTTGAAATTCCTGAGTTCGAGAAGGAAAATCGAGTTCCTGGGATTCCGCTGAAAAAAACGCAAAAATGAAAAGTAAAACAATGGTCAGTTGTTTGTTGGAGTTTTTGAAAGTCATATGCACAATTGATCAGCAATAGCTAGAAATCTGATGAGAAAAGTCTTAAGGTGGTATTCTTTGGGTAGAAGACATTCCCAGCACCAAATCCACTCATTTAATGAGGCTTTTTTTCCTGAGATTTTTCCACTCCTGTTATATTTGGTGTACATGCTTAATCAGATTCCCCGGATATTGATCGTTGATGATCAGGAACTCAATCGTTCATTATTGATTGATATCTTTCAACCTCAAGGCTATGAATTACTGCAGGCATTGAATGGGGAAGAGGGTTGTAAAATGGCTGAACAGGAATTGCCGGATGTGATCATTATGGATTGGACCATGCCCATTATGAACGGTATTGATGCAACACTCAGAATAAAGTCCAATTCCAGTACTAAAGACATTCCGATCCTGATGACGACCGGGATCATGGATTCAGCGGATAATTTAAAGGAAGCGATGGAGGCTGGTGCCATCGATTTTGTTCGGAAGCCATTTAATAAAACAGAAATAGAAGCGCGGGTACAAACTGCGCTACGTCTTAGTAATTCCTATCAGGAATTGAAGCAGAAAAAGGCTGAAATAGAGACCCTGGTAGCCAATGAACGCAAAATGTCTGAAGGAAAGGATCGCGAGTTGACTTTACAGGCACTTTATACGAACGAGACGCAAGTATTTCTTGATGAAATAACCGATGAACTTAAGAAGATTCAGAAACAACCTTCAACTGATGCCATTGGAGATGTCATCCGCAAGCTTAACAGCAGGAAAGACATGGGGAAAACCTGGGATGCTTTCATGTACCACTTTGAAAATGTGCACCCGGAATTCTTCACAAAACTAAAAGTGCGTTTTACGGATCTGACCAACCATGACCTTAAGCTTTGCGCATATGTGAAAATTGGTATGGGAAACAAGGAGATTGCTTCCATCATGGCCATAGGACAGAATAGCCTCAAAAGCAGCCTCTATCGACTTAAGAAGAAACTGGGACTTGGTGCGGATGATAAACTTCGGGATTTTCTAATCAAGTTCCGTTGACTTCCTGACCCTAAATGGTACCTGATTTGATCCTTTTTGCTTACCCTTTACTTTTGACGGGAGAAGCAAGATTTTTCATCTTTGTTATGTCGTTACGCCAGACGACAAGGCCTTAAAGACCAGGAATCTTCAAGGCTGTCAGTCGAATTTCATTGACCTTGACATTAGCCAAGTCAGCATTCTCAAAAACCGTGAGAATGCTGTTTTTTTTTCTACCCGCCCTAACGAATTTTACTAAGGACAGTAACAAAATCACATATTAAACAATATTTCTGGGGACCATCCTTAAATAGTAAAAATTTCATTTTAGGGTATTCATGCTACCCCGCTAGAGTAATCCGTACAAAGTGGTTCACCGTACCTTAGGCAGGAAATCCAGAACCAAGAAATCACCATTTCAAGAGTAGAAAAACGGAATAACTGATTTACTGAATCACTTTGGATCAATGGAGAAATTATATTCCTCCGCAGATTTACCGATTGATCCAAAATCGCTCACCAGAGCGGCACTTAAGTCCTTTTGACCATAGAGGACTTCATAACTCATTAACTTAATTAACTGCGGATCATTGGAATAATATCCTTACTCCACAGATTTTCCGATTGATCCGTTTTCATTTGCCTGAACAGGCGCCGCAATTGCAGGAATAGATTCCTCTACGTCGCGCTAATTACATGTGAATGTCGAAAAAATTGTGCACCTTTATAAGGCTACTTAGTTAGCTTGTTTATTAAGAAGAACCAGTTGTCATTGCCTGTTGATTTGGGTAAGGGCAAATTAGCAGCAATGGGACATGGATAAGTACAAGCATGTCATGGTCTCCGACTTTGCAAGTTGGACGGAGAAATATCGTGAAGTTACCACTGATGACGACTTTGATTCATCAATCAATGGCAAAGACCTGTTATGGTCTTTTGATCAAAACATCTATCCTTTTTATTGCTTTCTTTTTTCTTCATTTTTCAGGTCAGGTTCAATTGGATCATTATGGCTTGGAACCTGCCTGACAGGACAAACCACTGCTCTTGCAATATCGAAACATCTGCAACCTATAAACTATCATATATTAAGAACCCGTATACAATGATCAATCTAGAAACAATTGAGGACCGACGACTCTCGGCGAGTAGAGCTTCTGAGGATAAGTTTACAAGTCCAATCCAGGCTTCCCATACGCAAGCGCAGATTTGGTTTGCAGATCAATTCTCGGAAAGTACCTATCAACACCATTGGACAATCCTGCAAATCAATGGGCCACTGCACATAGAGTCCCTAAAACGTGCTTATAATGAGGTTATCAATAAGCATGATATTCTGAAGTCCGCATTTGAAATTCATGAAAATGAACTTTATCAAAAAGTATTTCAGCGCGAAGAATGGAGCTTCGATGCATTGGACTTCAGCCAGGCCTCATATTCGGAAATAAGGCATTTTATGGTCAGGGAAGCGAGAAGGTCATTCAAACTTGATAAACAACCCGCGATCAGGGCCATGTTGGTCAAAGGCGGCGAAGACTGTTTTTACTTTTCCATTGGAATTCATCCGATAGCGGCAGATAAGGCATCTATTAGTGTTTTTTGGCATGAGGTCACCCACAGTTATCAAGTAATTGAAAGTGGTAGTTTCCTTGAAACCCGAGATAAAGGGTTGCAATTTCTTGAGGTAGCCAACCAACAGATCGCTGATTTGGAAATAGGTAAAGAAGATCAGGCACTCGAAGCTTGGAAACGAGAGTTATCTACCTTTGAACAGGCCACGATTACCCCTGATCATAAAATTGATTCAGAACAAAATGCGAGTTATTCGATACTGAATTTTCGACTTTCTGATGAAGTGAGGAAGCCCATTGAAAATCAATGTGAGGAGCTTGAAATTGAAGGTCATCTGTATTTTCTCACGGCCTATAAAATATTACTTCAGCAATACACCGGTCGAACTGATCTGATGGTTGCGTGTTCGTTCGATGGTCGTTGTGAAGATCACAAATCCATGATTGGTCCATTTGAAAATGTTTTTCCAATCCTGTCGAGCATCGATACTAACAGGTCGTTTTTGGATTTAGTCGGAGATACGGGGGAGGCATTGAAACAGGGCACAAAATATCCGCATTACCCTGTTCATGAAATCAAAATCCAGTCTAAATTCGGTTACGAAGAATTTACTGAATTGAGCACTAAAGAGTGCTCTGGAATTAAGTTTGAATGGGAAGTGTCACCCTTGGAGAATGGTCCGTATGAACTGGCATTCACAATCAATAAGGATTCAGAAGACCTTAAGGCTTTTGTGACATTTCGAACTGATCTTTTCAAACAAGGAACAATAGCGAATCTGGTTCAAAGTTTTGAAGAGATCTTAAAGTTTATAACTCTGGACCCGAACAGACCTGTTTCGGAGCTATCATTAACTGGTCACGATGAAGGAGAGGATAGTGAAGTGAATTTCTCAGGACCTACCAATTTTCAAAATGAAATTGAGCTAAACCGTATCTAATCAGATGATCAGATACTGTTTCACGAATCAGTAATATTTAAAATACAGATCTGGCATTAATGCCGATGCGAGACTTATTAGCCGATTGCGTAGCGATCGGCTTTTTTGGTGTTGGATGTGCCAGGCCAAATGTCAAGTAAAATTTCTTTACTATTTTGTAGTATTTGTGATTTGACTTATTATTGCTAATACTATTTAATAGTATTGGTAATGACAGACTTCAAAATAGGAGAATTCGAAGAGATCGTTATGTTAACCGTAGGCATACTTCATGGCAATGCCTATGGGGTAACCATTAAAGATGAGATCGAAGAAAGGCTTAATCGAAACGTAAGTGTAGGAGCATTACAGGTAACCTTGCGACGATTGGAGAAAAAAGGATTGCTTGCCAGTAATCATGGAGACACAGAAGCGTCAAGAGGAGGGAGACCCAAATTGTATTTCACACTTACTGCGTATGGTAAGCAAGTGCTGGCTGCGATCCGTGAAGATCGAAACAAATTGTGGGATGCGTTGCCCAAGATAATTATCGATCTCCAATGAAGGAATCAAATACTCCACCGCACCTGGCAGTCATCTTTTTAAGGTGGTTCTGCAATCCGGATTACCTGCCAGACGTTGAGGGAGATTTGTTACAATTCTATCATCGCCGCCTGAAAGTTCAGGGAAGGTCCGGCGCTAATTGGTCCTATTTAAAAGATGTCTTGTTATTATTCAGGCCAGGTATCATCCGCTCTTTTTCTGTCAATCAAAAACTCAATACAATGGATTTACTAAAACATAATCTCAGGATTTCTGTGCGCAATTTTGCCAAATACAGAAGTTCGTTTCTTATCAATCTCTTAGGTCTTTCCACCGGATTAGCTTGTGTGCTGTTAATCTATCTGTGGGTTCAGGATGAACTGAAAGTGGATCAATTCCATACAAATCAGTCTCGATTATACCAATTGCGCGAAAATGTAAATCAGGGTGGCGGTGTGATCACCAGAGTGACAACTGCAGGGCCCACGGCCGCTGGATTACAGGAAGACTTCCCGGAAGTTGAAAAGGCTGTAACCATGCTTCCGGCACAGCGATTTGCTTTGTCATGGGAAGAACGCGATATTACCGGAGCTGGTATTTATGCCTCAGAAGGATTTTTTGATCTGTTCAGCTGGGAATTACTACAAGGGCAAAAAGAAGGATTACTTTCATCGCCTAATAACATCATAATCTCTGATGAAATAGCCAACAACCTGTTCGGTAGCACGGATGTCATCGGTCAAAATATCCAGTTCCAAAGAGGAGAATATTATCAGGTCGCCGGGGTGTTCAGAGAAGTACCCAATTCGTCCTCTATGCAATTTGATTTTGTCTTGCCATTCAAGAAATTCTGGAATGATAATGAGTTCATTCACAATTGGTATAACACTTGGCCAAGGACATTTTTTCTACTGAAAGAACATGCTGATCTGGCGACTTTCAACGATAAAGTCAAAGACCTCATCGTAGAAAAAACAGAAGGTAATGCTGCTCATCGATTTCCTTTTGGAGTCAAATACGCTGAACAATACTTATATGGTAATTATGAAAACGGTCACTTGTCAGGTGGGCGGATAGAATATGTTCATCTGTTTAGTGCCATTGCAATATTCATTTTGTTAATCGCCTGCATCAATTTTATGAACCTGGCCACGGCAAGGGCTTCTCGCAGAATGAAGGAGATCGGTGTGAAAAAAACCGTTGGTGCAACGCGCGGTATGATGATTTTTCAATACCTGAGTGAGTCATTCCTGTTGATGTCCATTGCTATGATCATTGCCATGGTTGTTGTTTGGTTATTGCTGCCTTCTTTTAATATGATTACGAATAAATCCCTCGAATTGGCATTCAGCGCAACCTTATTGATGGGATTATTGGTCATATTATTCAGCGCCAGTTTGCTGGCAGGCAGTTATCCTGCATTTTACCTGTCAAAGTTTAAGCCAGTAATGGTGCTTAAGGGATCGTTGTACACCTCTACCGGAGAATCCTGGGCGAGAAAAGGTCTGGTCACTTTCCAGTTTTCATTGTCTATCATTTTGATCGTTTCCGTAATTGTTATCTATAAGCAAATTGAATTTACCCAATCCAAGAACCTGGGGTATGAAAAGGACAATGTGCTATTAATGGATATGGCGGGTAATCTGACTGATAGCCTGACTTACCACACCTTTATGACGGAAGTCGAACGCATCCCCGGAGTTGTCGGTGCAAGTGGTTCCCATCATGATATGACAGGCCATAATGGTGGAACTTACGGCATTGGATGGCCAGGTAAAGATCCCGATGATCGCACAGAATTTGAGCGTATGTTCGTCAAATCGGGCTTTATCGAGCTAATGGGCATTGAGATAAAAGAAGGACGATCCTTCAGCAATGATTTTGCTTCTGATCTTGGAAAGATCATCTTCAATGAAGCAGCGATTGCTTACATGGGGATTGAGGATCCCATTGGTAAGAACATTCGATTATGGCGAAGTGAGGCAGAAATCATTGGTGTGGTAAAGGATTTCAATTTTGCTTCTTTTCATGAACAAGTCAAACCAATATTCTTCGTCGTGGAAGATGATCATACCGATTATGTCATGGTGAAAATTCGACCAGGTAAGGAGATGGATGCCATAAGTTCCATAGAATCACTTCATAAAGATTTTAATCCGGGCTTTGATCTGAATTACAGATTCCTGGATGATGATTATCAGTTGATGTATGAAGCGGAGAATCGTGTATCAGTTCTTTCCAGCTATTTCGCGACGATCGCTATCATTATTTCCTGTCTGGGCTTATTTGGGTTAGCTTCGTTTAGCCTTGAAAAGAGAAGTAAAGAAATTGGCATTAGGAAAGTGCTGGGATCCTCTGAGTGGAGGATATCCGGCAGGTTGATTTATGATCTATTGAAAATGGTACTAATTGCAGTCTTGATCGGACTGCCTGTGAGCTATTTTATTACCAGCAGGTGGTTAGATGGATTTGCTTTCCGTATCAACCTAGAAGCATGGTTTTTTGTGGTAGCGGGCATCATTACCGTATTAATAGCTATCCTGACGGTGGGTTCTCAAGCGATCAAAGCAGCCAGGTTAAACCCGGTGCAATTTCTGAAAGATGAATAAATTGGAGATTGGATAAGGAGTCAGGCCTATCGACCTGCTCCTTTACCCAATGATCATAACTCCTGAATCTGTCTTACCAACTGACTGGTAAAGCTCCATTCGTTATCATACCAGGCCATGATTTTTACAAGGTCTCCGTCAACTACTTTCGTCATTTCCTTGTCAATCACTGCAGCATAAGTACTTTTCAGCAGATCCGTAGAAACCAGAGGTTCAGAGGACGTGGCAATTACTTTTTGGTATCGAGAAGTCTGAGCTTCTTCATCCAGGATTTGATTCACTTCGTTTGCAGAGGTACTTCTGGAGGCCACGAAGGTGATGTCGGAGATAGATCCCGCGGGAACAGGCGTTCTTACCGCAATGCCGTCGAATTTTCCTTCATATTCTGGTAAAGCCTTAGTGGTGGCTTTCGCGGCACCAGTGGTAGTAGGGATCAGGTTCATGGCACCCCCACGACCCATTCTGAAGTTCTTTTTTGAAGGGCTGTCTATTAAATTTTGAGAAGCAGTGTAAGCATGAGTTGTGTTAAGTATGGCTTTCTTAATACCAATCCGTCTTCCCAATATCTCGATCAAGGGCGAAATGTTATTGGTAGTACAGCTGGCACAGGAGAAAACATTGGTTTTACCCGCTTCTGTATTGACACCATGGACGACAGTAGGCGTATCCAAGCTGGAAGTCGGCCCGGAAATAACCACTGATCTAGCTCCGGCTTGAATATGCTTTTCCGCATCTTCTCTTTTGGTAAAGAAACCTGTGCTCTCTATGACTATATCGATATCGAGCTTATGCCAGGGAAGTTTGGCGGGATCCTTTTCATTCAAATAAGCGATGCGTTGCCCATTGATGATCAAATCGTTTCCCTCGGAATTTACTTCATGTTCATACTTACCGTAGACACTGTCATACTGCAGCAAATAGGCTGCGTTTTCCAGGGACATCAGGTCATTGATGGCGACTACCTCCAGATCGGGTGTTTCTTCGATAATTTTCAGGGCTGATCGACCTATGCGACCAAACCCATTGATGGCTATTCGTTTCATTATATGTTTGTTTTAGGAGGACACAGGTCTTCAAATATTTCCGGATGACTTTTGCCCAATTCTTTAAATTCTTCCAGTGTAAATCGAGGCGTAATGTGTTGTGGACAATTCCAGTCATAAGCCTCGATGTGAAAGATCACCAGGCGCCCGACTTGTGCGCCGTAGGATTCGTCCGCTAGTTTTTTCAACAGATCCGGATGCTCCTCCGGGTCCAGAATTTCGGTTTTTGCCCATATTTTGAGTCGTGTGCGAGTAGGGTAATGGAGCAGGATCAACGCCGCTTTTTGAGTAGCATTGATGTTTCCGGTGCTGATGTATTGCATGTTGCCCTGGAAATCCGCATAACCGAGCGTTTCCTGATCGATCACTTTTAAGAAGCCCTTTGGCCCTCCCCGGAATTGGACGTATGGCCATCCATTTTCACCAACCGTGGATAGGTAGAAGCCATCCATTTTTGCGATGTGCTCCATTTCTTTCAGGTAGACTTTGTTTTGTTCCGGAAGCTTTCCTTCCATGCGGGCATAGATGTGTCGGGAGCCAAATTGTTCTTGTGCCCTTTTTACACTATCGGTAAATGCGATTTCTGAAAAATTCTTAGCCATGATTCAATTGGTTAATATTTAAACCGAACGTTCGTTCGATTGATAGTCAAATTTTTTTAATATTTAAATGCTGCTTCAATGTCATTTAATGTTTCCTGAAAGAGTTGAGGTTCACCCATTCCTTTTCCCAAGACCAGACTTCCTTGTATTTTGAGAATTCCTTCTCGGGCGAATTTGTCCGCATGACTTTCTTCTTTTCCGAATTCCTGTGCCAACCATTTGAATCCATCATGCCAGTCCTGAAATGAACTTCGAATCAGATCTCCGAACTTTTCCAGCCCACTTTCGGTAGACATACTTCTGAGAATACACGACTTCTTACCTCCTTCATAGAGTTCAAACAGGTGTTTCATTACTTTATTCAGCTTCTCTTCCAATGGCAAGGGGCCCCGGGAGACTTCCTGTACATTCACACGGATCCAATTCGATACCGTCTGAAGTACCTCCTGCGCCATTTGTTCCTTTCCTCCGGGAAATCTGTGGTAGAGACTCGACTTCCTCAATCCGGAGGCTTTGGCTAACACTTCCATACTCGCACCATCATAACCACATTGCCTGAACACTTCAAACAAGTTGGTGAGGAGTTCTTCTTTCGAGTATTTCTGCTTTGCCATTTATTTTACTTTTATATACAGAACGTTCGTTCGGAATAAAAGTTTCCTGATTCCCAAATTATTCAGCATCGAAACAATATTTCCGGAGGTTATCTTTCAAGCAAATCACTTTTTGTGATTTCAAATGCACGCAATGATTGTAGTCCTTTGGCTCGCCAATGACCGGAAAACCCTTCTGGAATGACAAAGAAATCCCCTGGATAAAAGGTATGCTCTGTACCACTTTTTGACATTATGGTGAGTATACCATTGAGCATATGGACTAATCTTTCTTTCGGATTATGGTGAATGATATCGCGTGAGCTATTCAGTAAGTTTAGATTGAGTTCAACACCTTCGTATAAATTGCTTATAGATCCTTTATGATCCGGAGATGCACCCGAAATGATATTTTTGTCAATGATCATAGCACGATCTATGGGTGAATTTGTGGTTGCTCGTGATTTTGTGATGACTGATAACTCCAGATGAAATGGGTGCTCGTTGACGAAATGCCAACGGCCATTAAACCCTTTAGGTTGAATGAAATAGTCGCCGGTTTGTACTTCGAATACATCATCGGCCAGAGGTTCCACAACCGCTTTGCCATTCATCCAAAACACAAATTCTTCAATCGGAAAATTTTGTAATTCATTGGTGCGATTGGCAAGGGCCAGGATATAGATCAACAGGTCATTCCCTCGATAGACCTCCTGTTGGTAAAAGGTAAGATCAGGTTCTCCTTTGACCTTGCGGGGTACAAGGTTCTCTCCGGCAAGATCTGCACGATTCAGGACAAACAGTTCCGGACTTTTTTGCTCTTGTCCTAAAGCCGCTGTTGTAAGGATCCAAAATGAGCAAAGTAATACGATGTTCCTCATGATTTTTTGAGGACGAATCTGCACGCGCTACCTGAGAAAGAGGTTCAATCTGACCGATTCGGAGTTCAAATTGATCGGATCATACCTCGATTTGGGCGCGATATTGAGCAGGTGTAACGCCCTTCATCTTTTTAAAGAGAGAGTAGAAAGTGGATTTTGAGTTGAAACCAACCTCATACGCGATGGCGTCCAGATTGAAATGAGGACGTTTTTCAATGAGTGAACACGCTTCTTCGATTCGATGATGATTAATCAGATCTTTGTAACCCAATTTCATGTTATCATTGAGCATTTGTGAGAGGAAGTGTCTTGACACTGAAAGTAATCCCGACAATTTATCCAGGGTCATTTGTGGATCCAAATATGGTTTTTGCTCAATCATGAGCTTCTCTAATTTAGTTCTCACAATTGCCACGTCATCAGGTAATAACTTTTTGTTGTATCGATTGCTTAATTCTACAGGAACCTTCGGTTTCATTATCAGTCGCTGCAACATGAATGCGTGAAAAATCAGAGAATAAAGCAAGGGTCCGAGAATGTAATCTGTAAACAAGGAAATGGCATAACTGATGCAAACCAACAATACCCCCACATAGATCACTAAAGGCTCTTGCTCAATCAACCATGGCCAGTTCGAGGGCTTATGTTTCAAGTGTTTGATCAACAAGATTCCGGAAAGGACCAGGTACATAGTCAATAGGCCATGAACGGAATATCGGATTAAATAATCCCAGGTGAGGAAACCGAAAAAGATACTAAGTATCGATAGTAGCAAGGTGACACTCAGGATATGAAATAAACCTGACTTCATGCTGACCTTAGGGGCCAGTGAATGTTGAACAAAATATAGGAGAGAAGGTCCAATCAGGAGGTTGGCGCTAAGCCCTAGTTTGATGAGCTCTTTCGGTACATTATCGAAATAATACAAACTGGATAGCCCGGTACGAATCGCAAGAAAAAGTAAAAGCAAGCTTAACCACGAATAGGCAATCGAAAATCGTTTTCTCATGACCAACAGGTAACCTCCTATCATCAAGCTGTTGAAGGCACCTAGCGCACTAAAAAAGAAGAGGATGTCCCTGCCATTTTCCACGATTCTAAATCTATGGAATTTTGATTGGCTTGTTGGTGATTATTCGTCAATTTAAGTGGAATTCCTCGATCATGGTTAATGCAAAACAGGAAGGATTAATCAATATTACATATAGTGGTATTGTGTTGATATGGAATCAAGAACAGCCCAAAATCAGACCATCGACTCATTCAATACAATTCGTTGATTTTACGGATAAGTTTGGATGAGAGTCTCCTAATGGCGTCGAACCAAATCTAGTTCGGTGAAACTTAAATTAACCATTGATAATTTTAATTGAGGTGAAATCCAATTTTGGGATTATTTTGCTAACGGGTTATGTACCTAAGAGCTATTGTAAACAACTACCTAACCACACGATTGCTACGACTGAATAGTCTACTGGTCGTTTTAATTCTCTTTAGCCAATCCGTTAAATCTCAGGTTTATCAGCCTAAATTGGGTCAGTATTCCATCGAAAGTGGACTATCTCAAAGTACAGTGACGGACATTGCCCAAGATCGTCAGGGGTTTTTATGGGTAGGTACTCAGGATGGGTTGAATCGATTTGATGGCTACCAGTTTCGGGTTTACCGGGATACCGAAAAAAGCCGGGTCCAGCTTCCCAGCGATTACATTACCCGTATTGTACCAGCGGTAAATGGTGACCTTTGGATAGGTACACAACAAGGCCTGGCAAAATATCAGAGTAATCTGGATAAGGTGAGTTCCTTGGGTTTGATGGAGTTGAACGAAAGAGTACATGACCTGGTGGTCGATGGGCCGAACCTATGGAT
Source organism: Cyclobacteriaceae bacterium (assembly GCA_965229785.1). Taxonomy (GTDB): domain Bacteria; phylum Bacteroidota; class Bacteroidia; order Cytophagales; family Cyclobacteriaceae; genus JAWPMT01. Next base: position 3,130,354 of record CBDDJS010000001.1, on the reverse strand, counting down.
AGGCTCAGCTTCCGGACTGTATATATTGACCGAAAATCAGGCACTGCGGTCAGTGGAGATTATTTCAGGATCATTACAAGATCATTTTGAGGTTTATGAGATGGTACCTGATGATCGCAACCGGCTTTGGCTGGCCACGAATCAGGGGGTTTTCTGTATCCACCAGAGTACCTATGAAGTACATCAGCTTACCACAACCTCAAACATCCGTTGGAGCGATGACATCAGAAGCATTGCCTATTTCTCAAGCAAGATCTGGCTAGGAACTAACGAAGGTTTATGGTCCATTCATCTTCCGGATAATGCCCCGGATGCCAACATCATTGAGCCCAGGAGATCTGAAAGCTACCTGATTGGTACGGACAGATATCAGGGCAAAAGTGGAATTCTGAACATTTTCCAGGATAGCCAGGATAGAGTTTGGATAGGGACAGAATCCAATGGACTCATGTATTTGGAGAAGGATTCAGATCAAATTGTACCTTACACCGCAAGTTACATGTACGACGAAGAGTTCTTCGCCACGACTTCCATTCACAGTATGTTCCAGGATATGAATCAAAACATCTGGATTGGTACGTTGGAACAAGGCATTTACAAGATCTCTTTTTCTTCAAAGAAGTTTGGGTTGATGCGAGTCAATGGAAAAGGCGGAACCCATTTGAGCAGCAACAGAGTCAGAGGGATGATGGAACTGGGAGATTTCCTTTGGGTAGGCACAGCCCAGGGACTGAACCGGCTTAACCGATCGACCCAGTCACATAGGGTTTTAAAACATGACCCACTGGATAAGCAGACACTGAGTAGCAATGACGTAAAATACATGATCACCGGACCCGACGAACATATTTGGGTGGCAACTAATAATGGTTTGAATAAACTGGATCCGGAATCCATGTTGGTGAAAAGGTTTAATGCAAATGATCCGAAAAGCAAGCTGATATTTCATAATAAGGTCAGAGGAATGAGGATCACAGACCAGAACGAGTTATGGGTAGGCACCGTAGGAGGTGGAATTTCCGTGATTGATCCCATTGCGAACCAATTGATTAAGCGATTTACCAGGGAAAATGATTCGGGCTTGACCGATAACAGCATCATGTACATTTTTCAAAATAGCACCGGTGAAATTTGGGTGACGAGCTACGGTGGTGGCCTTATGAAATTCGATGAACGTAATGGGGAATTCGAATCAATCTCGCTGGCAGAAGACGTACGAACCGGTAAGTTGTTGTCGAGTATAAATGAAGATCAACATGGCTTTTTATGGGTTGGATCCTACGGAGATGGTGTTTTCAGGGTGGATCCCAAAACCATGGAGGTTAAAGTTTACAATACTGTTTCCGGGTTGAGCAGTGATGTGGTTTATGCCGCCATCCCTATCGGAAATGAAGTTTGGATGAGTACAAATCAGGGGATCAATAAACTCAATCAGGAAAATGGTAAAGTGGCTGTTTTTCAGGAGAGCGATGGTTTACAAAGTAACGAATTCAATACTGGGTCTTTTTTGAAAACGAAAAGTGGTGAATTGTTTTTCGGGGGAACGAACGGATTGAATTTCTTTTATCCTGATAGCATTGTTGAGGAAACGACTCCCCCGTATGTAGCTTTTACTGATTTTAAGATTTTCAATGAATCCGTTCTTCCCGGAGAACTGGTAGGCGATGGTCACATTCCTCCGTTGGAAACAGCTCTTAAAGATTCCGGAAGCCTGATACTTAGTCATGATCACAACGTATTTACTTTTGAATTCGCTGCGCTGGATTTTAGAAATGCTAATGACATCAAGTTTCTTTATCAGTTAAAAGGCTTTGATAATAACTGGATAGAAACAAATGGCCGAAGTAGGACAGCTACTTACACCAACCTTTCTCCGGGGCACTATACTTTTTTAGTGAGGGCAACCAATGGTGATCACATTTCAAATGATTCAGCGATCTCCCTCCATGTTCGGGTCTTACCGGCCTATTGGCAGACCTGGTGGTTCCGATTGACGATAGCGGCATCACTCATATTGTTTTTTTCATACTGGATCTATCGCCGCATCAATAAAGCGGAGAGAAGGAAAGTATTTCTTGAGAAAGAGGTAGAGAAACATACCCGGGTCATCTCCAGCCAAAAACAATTGGTTGAACAAAAAAACGCAAGACTTAAGAAATTGGCTTTGCGTAAGGATCAGCTCTTTTTCTTGTTGACCCACAATATGCGAGGACCCCTGACTTCTATTTCAGGGTTTCTGAATTTACTTTCTCCACAAAATAAATTGATAGAGGAAGCGGATTTTGAGCGTTATAGTCAGCAGATGAAGTATCAGGTGGATGATTCTCTGTTACTACTTGACAACACCTTTTATTTTTCCTATTCACATTTTGAAAACCTCCATCCTGAAATGGAAGTAATCAATTTTCATAAGTTGATTGGGAGTATTTGTGAACGGTTTGGCGCCAAGGCCCACCACAAAAACATTACCCTGGACTGGGACGAGAAAGCGGATGGTGATGTCCTGTGTGATATCAAATTCACGTCATTGGTACTGGAAAATTTGATGTCGAATGCCGTAAAATTCGCTTTTTCAGATTCTGTGATTCTCCTTTCACTTACAAGTGAAGAAGATGCCCTGGTTTTCAGTATTGAAAATGAAGGCCTGGAGCTTTCAGATGAAATAAGAGCAGTGATGTTTGAAGGCGACAAAGAAAATATTACCATCGGTACGGCGAAAGAAAGAGGAGCAGGCATAGGCTTATCCATTAGTTATAAACTAACCCAATTGATGGATCAGGAGTTGTCCGTAATGACCAATGGGACCAGGACAAAGTTTTCGCTATCATTCCCACAGACTACCTAGTGCTCCATCAATGCTTACCGGAAATGGTGGCTGCGCGATTTTTGATTAGAATAAGGTAATTAGGATCTATTTCAATCCGGGCTGGTTCCACTTCAGAGGTCAGGTGGAAGTCAAGTACCTCCTTAATAAGGTGTACCCACTGGACGCTGATCACCTGATCATTGGCATCAAAAAGGCCTATTTGGATCCATTCATCCAATGGCCGCTCAACAGGAGTTTTTCCAGGGTCATTTTGTGGCAATTCGAACTTCTTGATTCTTCCGGAAATGGTTGCCTTTCCTTCAGTAAATCCTGAAATAGTTAAATCTTCAAATTCCAGATAAGAAACGGTTTTAAATTGATCAAGGACAAAGGACTGAGTAGAATCCGGAAGCCAATCTTGCAGGGCTTTCATGAAATCGACTGAAGTAGGATATGGCGGTATACCTCTTTCATACGAATGCATGAATGTTGATAAGAATTTATTGAAGGAAGCTTCACCCATTAATTGGCTCAAACCATTCATAACGATCGCCCCCTTACCATAGCTTATGTATTGCTGTTCCGGAGCTACCAGATACAGAGGAGGTTCAATGCTGTTTTCATGCTTATGTCCGTTCCAGTAACGCCGATGTTGTAACGTCAGAAATTGGTGTGCAGGCTTTTTCCCGAAATGTTTTTCATAGACTTTGAGGCTAAGGTATTCTGTAATGCTTTCTGTGAGCATGGTAGCCCCCTGTGCTCGAGCTGGAATCAATGTAGACCCCCACCAGTGATGGATCAATTCATGCGCCGGTACGTAAAAGGATAAGTCCGTTTTCAGGCCGGTCGGATCCGTATTGGTCACAAAACGGATCTCTGAAGCTGGGATATTGTTAGCAAAGGCAGTGGCGTAGGTCCCTTCGGAATCAGGGAATTCAATTACCCGTATTTGATCGTATTGGTACGGAGTAAAGTGATCGGATTGATAGGCCATTGTGGATGCCAGGGCAGCACGGATACTTTGAAGGTTGGTGGTATGATGAGCATAGATCTCAACGAACGAGTCCTCTATCTGTGATTTATCGATTTTATATATGCCTGAATTGATCCCAAAGGAAAACTTCATGGGTTGCGTAGTTTGGTATTGAAAATAGTTTCGATTGCCGACCTTCCAGTGGTTGATCAATTCCCCGGGAGCAAGGGCATATTGCGTTTCTGCAGTGCCTATGGTGATATTCAGGTCGGTCAGATCAGCATCTGGTCCTTGATAATGAGTCGAATGATTGATGACATGATCAGGATGGGGTAATTGCCTGTCGTAGGTATATCCGAAACGAGGGAATATGTCGTTTTTGAGGAACGTACCGTTCTTAAGCACTCCTGAGTTACGTTCAAATAAGGTGTTTTCTTGATTCTGAATATGAAAAGACAATTCAAATTGACCGTTTGGAGGAATGGGTTGATGCAGTTTAATCACATAGCATTTCATGAGGGAGTCAGCCTCAACGATCTCAAAAGGTACCGATAAATCAAATGATGATAATTCATCAAATCCAAGGCGCATCATGAAAGTATCCATTTCCACTTGATGAGGATTTTCAAGCTGATAGCTGCCTTCAGCCTCGAAGTTTTGTGTTTCAGGATACAATTCAATTTCTGCCACCGTGCTCCTTATTTTGGGAGTTGGCAGTTCTGAATAAACCTCGAAATTTCGCTTGAAGGTTTTTAGGTATGAGTTTCCGACACTGCCTGAAAAAGGATTAATCGCTTTTTCTCCCTGCCAAATGAGTCTGCCTGATCCGACCATGATTGAAATGCCTAGTATGAAGAGGGCATAAATTCCGGGTCGCATTCGATGTTTTAAAGCGTGAATTCTACTGCTTATACTTACCTCATCACCGACTGGCCACAAGCCGTGTACGAAAGTCAACAAGATGATGCCCAATCCAAACCAATATCCCTGTGTCACAAAAAATGCTTTGATTGTGTGACCGAATCCGTTCATGTCGGAGTATCCAACTACAGGACTTGTATTGAACCTTAATAAATATGAATCAATTCCTAATTGTGGCATTCCACCGACGCCTACCCAACCAAACAGGAGGATGAACAACGCGATGTACAAATGATCGATAACCGTATGGACGAAAAAGGAAGCGAAGATCCAGATAACCAAAGGCGGTAATGTAAAACCCAGTAAATATTTGAGGTAGAGTAGAAGTTCATAGTCGAAATATCCTTGTGATGTTTGTATGATGATACCGGAGACCATAAAAATGAACAGCAAGAGTAACACCAGCTGGATCATGGTGAGTAGCTTGCTACTCCAGTACAACCAAAAGGGAGTAGGAGTGCTATCTATCAGCGCATTCATGCGAGTATTTCGTTCCCTGTTGATCAATAAGCCCGAATAAATGAAGATCAACATCATACAGAACACCGAATAGAATGCGGAGGGTACGAGCAATATGATTTTAGTGATAGGCATCAATATCATATCTCCCTTTTGCGTGACCCGGCCAACGGCAAACACAACGGCCATGATTGCCAGGGCCACCGTTCCCCAGAAAATGGGACTTTTGAGCACATAAATCAGTCCATCTTTTGATAGGTGCCATAAAGCCAAGAAGTTTCGATTCCTCTCCCCCGAAAGTTTCAGGTCTTTCAAAGCGTAATCCACCGCGGCTGAATGGTGTTTGACCGGACGATGCTTTTTTCTCATGAGCAGATACCGAAAACCAGTAGATACGTCCTGATGTAATCGAAATCTTGAGGCACTGAAACCCATGATCAATAGCGACGTGACCATCCATATGATTCTATTGCAGAAGATGGTCTTTGTGACAGAGAGCATGGATTCGTTTTTTTGGACCAGGGTCCATTCCCTGGTGTGGTATAATACCGTGTTTTGTCCAAAGGGATCCAGGATAGCGATGAGTTCAGGCGAATGACTGAAGGCATTTTCTGTGATTAACTGGAGGATAAAGGGTAACAACGCCGCGACAAAAGCGAAGTAGATGTTGCGAAATCGCAGAACGATAGCAAATACCAACGCCCCTGCAAAAAAGAGATTGGGTACCATATAAAGCAGCCATGCCTGGGAATAGGCAACTACGTCAAAGGGACCTGTTTTGGCGGGATCCAATCCCGGGATCAAGCTGGCAACAGCCATCGACAGAATTACCAAAAGACTAATGACTACAACCACAAGAAAGGCAGCACAAAAGCGTGACAGCAGATAGTCCATTTTACTGACGGGAGAAGAGAATAAGATGCTATGCACTCGAAACTTATAGTCTCTGTAGAGTGAACTGCCGACGATGGCCGGTAGCAAAACCATCATTAGTTTATTGAGATACAGTGCGATCTTATGGATTCCGAGAGGGGAGTTTACGAGTTCATGAATTTTTCCATCATTCACATGAGGGTCAAACCAACCCGCAGAACCTGCCATCATCAGAAAGGCAAATGAGCAGAAGCTAAGGGCATAAAAGTAGGTGGCCGGTCTTTGGAACCAGAACCGTAATTCCTGAAGAAATAGGTCTTTGAACATGATCCTTTGTATTAGAGGCTTGGATTTGAGGTATTGGGTTGTTTCAGAGCAAGGAAGTAGACATCTTCAAGATTAGGTGAGGCAGATTCGAATCCTGGAGGTATTTGTTGGTTGTAGATTCGGATGCTTAAGCTGTTATCTGAATTGTAACCTGAAGAGAGAAGTAAATGCTGTCTTTCATGTTTTGCCAGTTCTTCTTTAGTGATGTTTTTAGTAAATATTTTGCCTTGTAGTTCAGATAGGGCTTGTGCAGGGTTACGATGGAGCAAGACATGTCCTTTGTCGATGATCGCCAGATCATTGCACAGATCAGCCACGTCATCTACCAAATGAGTAGAAAACAGGACCGTGTTTTCAATACCTATGTCACGAAGTACGTTTAAAAAACGTGTACGTTCTTCAGGATCCAGTCCGGCTGTGGGCTCATCAACAATGATCAGTTTTGGATTGTTAAGGAGCAATTGTGCAATTCCAAAGCGTTGCTTCATACCGCCGGAGTAGCCACTGACATGTTTCTTTCGGACTTCCAGGAGATTGGTTAACTCCAGTACTTTATCAATTACGATTTTTCTGGTTTTCCTAGAAGTAATGCCTTTGAGGATAGCGAAGGTTTGTAACAAAGATTCTGCGGAAACTTGCGGGTAAACCCCAAAGTCCTGAGGTAAATAGCCAAGGACTTTCTTTAACTCCATCGGTTGGTTAAGTACATCAATACCGAAAAAGTGAACACTGCCGCTATCGGGTTCCTGCAATGTGGCGACGGTGCGCATCAGGCTCGATTTTCCTGCGCCATTGGGACCAAGCAGTCCAAACATGCCTTTTCCCACTTCCAGATTAATTTGGTCGAGTGCTTTTACGGCTTCAGCCCTGCCATTGGGATATGTCTTGGTGAGATTTTCGATTCTTAAATTCATAATAGCCATGGATTCGATGTAACACTGACAACCTTCAGCCGTCTTACCGAGACCGGGACCCGGACGTTCAACAGGGCAATAAGTTGTCATTATGGTGACGTTGATTAAGGCGGGTTTGTCACACTTAAAAACGCTGTTTCAAGCGAATGAGGAGCTATTTCCGGTGAACTGGGGTTAAAATACCGATGAAAGGACAAAGGAGTTTGATCGATTTAGGTAGCATTGTGTTCAAAGAGAAAAGAGGTTTGGATTCAACCATTAGATTTTCCTGGCGTATGGTGCTGGAAGGAGTGTTTCACCTGGCTTATTGGGTGTTTCATTTCACTTCCGTTAACACCCAATGGGAGGCTGACTGGACAGATCACACTGCCAGGGAAGTAGCTCAGGTGACTGTCCTCTTATTCCCGATTACTTTTTACCTCAATGCCTTCTTCCTGATCCCACATTACCTGAAAGGAAACCAATGGGGGAGATATTTTTCGGTAACCGTGTTGCTGCTTTTGATGATGGAGGTGCTCAGGTCCCTCATGTTCGTTTTGCACAATACGGTGGATCATTCCTTTGAATTGGCCTTTTTTCAGGAGTTCACAAGTCGGGACAATCTGCTGTTTGGTATACCCAATTCGCTGCTGTTTGCTTTCCTGTTTTCCATGGTCTATCGATTTACCAGAGACTGGATTGTCAATCAAAGGAATCCTGAAGAAGTTTCCTCGGATTTCTCCGTATCAGGAGCGTCAACTGAGGATGCTTTGAAGTACCGACAGACATTACAAGCCAAACGAAGAGATAGTACATTTTTATTACAGGTCGAGGATATAGCCTTTTTGCAATCAAAAGGGGATTTTGTGATGGCCACGGACAAGGATGGTCAGACCTATACGCTAAATCAAACCCTGGCGGCTTTAGAAACGCAGTTGGATCCGATGACTTTCTTCCGAATCAATAGAAGCGAGATGGTGAATGGGAAGGCGATTCTGAAATTTTCTAATCACACAAAAAACCGATTGGCCATTACCTTGAAAAATCCAGATGAAGTACTCTATACCTCCAATAGCCGTTCTCCAGAGTTTAGAAAATGGCTGGAGTCCATGGCGTGATTTCCTAAACCATGGATTCCAGCATAAAAAGATGATGATTGAATTAAAGTCCGTATACCTGATTACTGAGTTTTTCAAATCTCAATCCCCGGACTTCTTCCGTATTTAACGTGAATGTTTGTCCATTTGAGTCAAATTGGATCCCCGAAAAAAACCATTGATCACCTTCAAAAAGTCCTTTCTGAACAGGACTTAAGGTTACTCTCCCTGCCCTTAGGTTACTGGCGATAAGCTCGCCGTTTTGCAGGGCAATTTCATAAACCACGTTGAGAGCAGGGCAGTAATACGTGCCTGTATATAATTTGAGTTCAAAGTCTTTGGATAGGTCCTCCCGAATGATGTTTGCTACGATGGGATCACTTTCGCCTATGGTAAAAGTCATTTGCTTGTTGGCACCACGACCGATGAAGTTAACCAGAATGGTTTCATCTCCAGGAATAAACATTTGAAAGGAATTCTCAGATAAAGGAAGAAGGGCACTGCTACGACCATCACCTCGCACATATCTCAATGTATCATTTTCGAGGGCAATCGTACGAGAATATCCGGACCTTGTGATCCAGTATTTTCCTTCATGTTTTTCTAGTTGACGTTGGCTCAGCTTCAATGTCGGAAGTGAGGAATAATCTATCATTTCAGGTTCCGTGAATTGTTCTTCCAGGAATAAATAGGCGGTTCGCATGCCGAGATAGCCACTATACGGAATGCCGGAACTTAGTACAATCACTGAAAAATCATGATCCATGAACTTGAAAATGGAACTCGCATAGCCGCCTAGAGTACCTGTCTGATAAGCTTCCATGATACCCCGTTCACGGTGATACAATTGTTGGCCATAAGTCAACTGGCCAAAGAGCGGGTTCATGGTTTTTCCATTGTTGAGTTCCGAGGGCGTGTAGAGCTTTTTGACGATTGTTTCACTCCCTATGGTAGGACTGAGAAGGTTCAGTTCCCATTTGGCCAGATCTGCCACTGTAGAATATACATTAGTAACACCCACAATACCATAATTCAGCGGACTTGGGCGAAATCCGTCAGCTGCTGATTCGTAGGAGCTCGCCAGGTTTCTGATGTATTGCTCAAAATCGTCTTTGACCACCGTATTGGTCATGCCGAGCGGACCGAATACCTCGTCTTGCATGAAAAGCGCAAAAGATTTTCCACTCACTTTTGACACGATCTCAGACATAAGTAACACGTCGGTATTGGAGTAGATGTAATCTTCCCCGGGAGAAAAACCGGGTTGACTCTTTCGAATGAGTTCAAGGGCATGTTCCTGTGTAAATACATCATCGCGGTGCCATCCGGCAATGTTTTTAAGTGCCCAGAAATCAGGCAGTCCACTGGTCATGGTCAATAAGTGATCGATGGTGATGGTCTCTGGGTATGCTGGTAAGGCCGGTAAGTATTTGCGGATATCATCGCTAAGCGCAATTTTGCCTTGCTCTTGGAGTAGCAGCATGGCAAAAGCCGTGAATTGCTTAGAGAGGCCCCCTAACTGGAATTTGGTGTCAATCGTTGCGGGCGTGTAGTTATCTAATTCGGTACTCCCGAAAGCTTTTTGATAGACGACTTTCCCCTTGTGAAGTACCACCGTAGCCACTGCCGGATGATCCATGCGATCGAAAGGAGCAAAGATCTCATCGATAGCACTTATGGCTACTGCAATGGGATTACGATCATTTAGGGCCTTGATCACTTCCCGGGCGACAAGTGCTGCAGAAGTGGGATCTTGTCCGGTTATTAGCCGGCCATCTACTTCTAGAAAGCCGTCCCATCCATCTTTGGAATAGCTGAACATTCCTCCATTTCGAATGACCTGTTCCTCAATTGAAAATGGAAATTGTTTGAAGTACTCCCTATCCTTATTCTCAAAAATGTCAGGAAAGCCATTGACCCTTTTGTCCCAAATAAGGAATTGGCCATTGCTGAGTTTGATATTGGCTATGCCTGCCGTACCGTGACAAACTGCTGAAACAATCCCTTCACTTTCGTAGATGTCCGCGGCAATTTTTAGGAGTTTTGGATCATCATATGTACCAAACATTGCTGCTCCACCACCAGGATAATATACTGCTTCATAATCCACCGCACGGATTTGATCAGGGCTTTTAGTGTTGGCTAACAATCCCATAAAAGCCTGATCATATAAATACTGCTGAAGTAATGTGTCCGAGTTGATATAACCGACAGCAATGGGCCCGCCATCGGGGCTTACATAATCAATGTGAAATCCCGCCTGCTTAAATTCGTCATAAGCGTAAACAATCTCACCAAAATGGTTGGCTGCTTTGATATCACTGTCTCCATAATGAGTAGCATTAGAGACCACAAATAAGATGCGCCCCTGACCCCACGATTGGCTTGCCAGGCTCAGTAGCAACAGCGCAATCAGTTTTAATTTTTTCATGACCTTTTTTAGAATCAATGATAGGACTCGTGTCCCGAGAATTAGTCAGCAGTTATAAATCAGAGACACGGATTTATAAATCAGAATGATAGCTTGATACGCCTCCAATGATCCTGAACATCATTTTCGCACCTTGAACAAACATGAACAGGTTTGAATCGTGAATCATCCGACTTTCGTACCAGGCCTTCGTAAATCATTCAAAAATTCAGATTACTCATGAGAATCATACTAATTTGCTTATCTCTAATGCTTATGAACCTTACGCAGGCTCAGCAGTCTATACCCCTGGACGACCCCAGATTCGATTACTTCGAGCGAGAGCCCAGAAAGCAGGAAACCATTAAAGGAAGAAAGGCGATTTATCTGAACGGTAGAGCTGCTTTGAAAGGCATTGCTATGCAAGATGGCATAATACAGGTGGACTTCACTGCTGCTAAACCACGATCTTTTGCAGGCCTGGTATTTAGAGCACAAAATGAGGAAAACTATGAGGCCGTCTATGTCAGACTGCATAAATCCAAAATGCCAGATGCTTTACAATACAATCCCGAATTCAATGGAGAATCAAACTGGCAACTGTACGGGGAACATCAAAGTTTTGCAACATTCGATCAAAATGAATGGAATACCTTGCGGATAGAAATCAGAGGTTCAAAGTTGAAAGTCTATCTTAATGATTTTTCCAGGCCAATGCTAACGCTGGACAATTTGAGACATGATGTGGAGCCGGGCTTCATCGGATTCTACAGTTTTTTAGGAGCCTATTTCTCTAATTTCAGATATGAAGCATTCACCGATCTGACCAAATCCGAACCTTTAGCGCCCTATGCTGAGGGAGTCATTCAGCGTTGGCAGTTGAGTGAAAGCAAAGTCATTTCTGAAGTCCGGACCAATGAATACCCTAATAAGAACAATATACAGTGGAAAGAAGCCAAAGCGGAACCTTCCGGGTTGCTTCCGATCAATAAGTACGTGAGAAAAGTTAAGGCGGGGAGCTTTGAACAAAATGACAATGAGGTAGTGTGGGCACGTCATACCTTTGAATCAGAGCAATCGAAGATCCGAAAATTCTACTTTGACTATAGTGATAATATCGATGTATTTTTCAATGGTCAGTTGGTCTTTAGCGGAAATAATGCCTTTCGATATAAGGGTCTGACCCATCGGGGTGACATTAAGTTGGAGGGCAATGCGCTTTACCTAAACCTCAAAGAAGGAGAGAATGAGATCCTGTGTGCGATTACGGATAAAGCCAATGGGTGGGCAATACTAGGGAAGTTAGAATAGCGGCTGAAGCAATTTCAAACGATGGGAGAGAAGATACAAAGGCCATACGAACCTCTTATTGGTGGCAGATCGATAGGGTTTCTTGCGCTTCAATACGCTCAAAGAAGTTGAGTAACGCCTGTTGCTTCAACAACATCCTTTCCCATTGATCCTTGAATCCATAGCTCCCGGGTTCAGAGGTAAGAAATTGTTTACTTAAGAACTGATCAATGAAGGTTTTGTTATCCAGGTTGAAGTTTTCCTGAAGTCCGTATAGGTTTTCGAGCGTTGTAAGGCATTGAAACTCCGTAATAGAAAAATAATCTGTGGTTTTGTACACTTGCCAAATCACATCTGATAACCCGGTAAGTATGATAGTGGAGTTGGCATTCAAGGTCAGATCTGCCTCTCCGCTGATCCTGATTCGATCAGGCGAAACCTCCTCCAATGCTTCAATCTGAACGATAGAAGCGGTTCGCTCTTTGAATGTGAGCAGAGAGTCTTTGTGAATGACAATTCCGTCAGTCTCCGCGTGCAGATAGGGGATAAGGTAAGTAAACGCCTCGTATTTCACCCGAAGCGTATCGTGGTATTGAAGAAGCGTCTGCCTATTTTCACTGATTTCCTTTAGGACCTGATAAATGGCCTTTTCCTTGTCTTTCCGAAGTTGTCTTTGGGCGAAGAAATTGGTTAAATATATGCCAATGAAAATTCCAATAACGGAGGAGGATAGGGTGATAATCCAGGCGTTTTGCAATAGTTTGAACCTTCCATTCATGATCCTGAAGATAAGATCATTCAATCAAATTATGTCACAAGAAGTGTGTAAATGGTCGGATCAATGGGATAGGATAAAGATGATCACAGTGCATATACAATCCATTAGGATACTTACTGCCTTGGAATAGTTAGGGACTAAAGATCAGCGATACGCATAATCAGAACGTCTAGGGTTTCATTCCAATAGTTTAATCCGATTCCGGAATGGTCAAAGTATATAATGTTAAGCCATAACCATCGACAAATCCTTCTTTACCCGTGATGAGCCATGGCTCGTTTGCTATTGGATCCAAAGCATAATAAAGCGATGGGGAGGCCTGTGTATATAACCTGATCCAGGAAAAAGAATCATCTGGCAGAGGGTTTTGACCAATGATGCCATCTTCCAGAATCAACAGGGAGTCCTGGGTGGTAAGGATGCGACCGCTATCCAGCTGGTTGCCGAGTCCAAAACTGGTTTCGAAGGCCAGAATTAAGTCTTGTCCTGTTTCATTCTTCAAATAGTAATGTGCAGCACCAGCAGGCTCAGATATGACCAAAGGTTCTTCTTCAGAACAAGCCAGTAGCAATAATATGAGAGATAGAAGGGGAAGCGTTTTCATTGGTCGTCGCTCAATTGCCATTTTACTTAATAAAAACCGAAAAAACATCAATAAACATGCCAGTTAAAAACATCGCAACTGAATTAACAGCAGAAAAATATTGATCAAGTATTTCTAATATTTTGGAAGTATGACGACCGGTCATTATAATTGCAATGTGAAACGAAAGATTCTTAAAGAAGACATCCTGATAGCGGGCCGAGATTTGATGTTCTCGAAGGGTTACAATGCAACCGGGATCAAGGACATCACCGATGAGGTGGAAATTCCTAAAGGATCTTTTTATAATCACTTTTCCAGCAAAGAGGAGTTTGGCCTGGAAGTCATTCGGAAGTATGGTGAAAACGGCCTCTTATTGTATAAAAATGCTTTCCTGGAATCGGAGGGTTCGCCATTGGTACGTATTCGTCATTTCATTGACGGGATCATCAAAACGTATACAGATGTATACCAGTTCAAACTCGGATGTTTGATGGGTAATTTTTCTGTTGAAATGGCCGATGTGAATGAAAGTTTTCGTGAAGTATTGGATGAGGAGTTTCAGGGGCAGGAGTCAGTTGTGATACAATGTCTGAAAGAAGCACAAGAAAAAGGTGAGCTTCGAAAAGATGCTGATCCGGAGCGTTTAGGAAGCTTTTTCATCAATAGTTTGCATGGAGCTTATGTCAGAATGAAAGCCACAGGATCTGCTAAGCCATTGGAAGATTTTAAAGTATCGATGTTTGAAATGCTTCGATAAATTTTTTGTCTATAAAATATGACGAACGGTCATCATATATTTAAATCAGAAATAAAAATGAAACAGATTATCGGGCTATTATGCCTTTTGTTATTGGGTTATGAGGGTGTTAGCCAGAAAAAAGTAAAATCCTTTCAGGTTTCTCGAGATATCAATGCTCCGGCCAAAGAAGTTTGGAAAGTGGTAGGCGAGGATTTTGGGGCCATTGCCAATTCGCACCCGAAAATCATCAGTTCCAATTATATCAATGGATCTCTCCAGTCTGGTGAGGGAGCAGAGCGAGTTTGTCATTTTAATGAGAAAGCGACAAAGTATACACATGAAAAGCAGATCGAATATGATCCAGAGAATTACACCTTTAAGGCCCGAGTATTCCATGCAGAAGGGCTACCTCTGGATACCGAGTATTCTATTGCTACTTATCGGGTAGTTCCGGTGGATGAACAGACTTCCAGGCTGGAGTTTTCCATGGAATATCGAACGAAACCAGCTTTCCTTGGTGGATTAGCCAAAGGAAATTTTAAGAAGACACTTACCAATTATTTATTGTCTGTTGAGCATCATGTCTTGACCGGAGAGACGGTGAATAAAGAAACCTTCAAGAGAATTAGTAAACAATATAAAAGCTGATCATGTCGAAACCAATCACACTACGCATCATCTTCATTCTCAATGCTTTGATGATGATTTTACCCTTTATTTTTTACTATGTGTTTACCAGTAAAAGGATAGAGATTGACGGTCTGAAGCCTGTATATATGATCTACACAGGGGTCGCATATATCTTGAGTTTCGTGTTTCTTGTCTTTTCCATTTTGAAAAAGTGGTTGGCGGGCCTTAGAATGGTGATCATTGCTAATGTGCTTATCGCCTTGCCTACCAAGGCCTATATAGGAATAGGGGTAGCCTTGCTTTCCATGTTACTCTCCTTTACAGGAAAGATCCGACAATACTTCTCAAGTTAATTCCTGGTCCATGCGCAATAATGATTTATCCACGGCTTCGATATTGGTGATCGGAGCGAATGGTTCCTTAGCTAAAGAAACCATCAAATGCCTTATTCTGGATGGAGCGAAAAAGATCGTGATGGGCGTTCGGTCTGAGCCAAAAGGACTGCTCGCCAAAAAAGAGATCTTTGATGTTACCGGAAAATCAGATGTCCAACTAGAGGTTGTTGGAGGATTTGATATGAATGATCCTGATCAAATATCGAAAACGGTGCAATCATTGCCCGTAGACTATTCTTTTGATGTGATTTTTCTGGCTGCCGGATTCGCTGTTTTTACAGATGATTATCAGCATGTTCGTTGGAATGGACAGGAGGTTGAGAAAAATGTATTCCAGAACATGGTGGGCAGTCATTTTACCTACTTAGCCCTTAAAAAGTACGGGATGATTAAGGAAGGAGCTCGCATCGTATTGGCTGGTGGGGAAGGAGCCAGGGGTATCAAAGGCATGATAGACCGTCCTTCTTTTTCAAGTCCCGAAGAACTGAAGAACTATATTTATCTGGAACAGGTACCCAAGTACAACCCGATGAATGCGATTGGGGTTTCCAAACTGTGTGGAGCTTTTTGGGTAATCAAATTGTCCCAGATACAACAGGAACATGACATCATTTGGTTTTCACCAGGGTTAACTTCAGGTTCTGCGGGGTTAGATCACCTTCCGACTTTGAAGCGGTGGTTCATGAAACAAGTCGTTTTTGGCATTTTCGGAATGCTTGGACAGTCGCAAGGACCAGAAGCTGGTGGTCGGAAATTTGCTGACTGCCTGTCTGGAAAATTAGGTGTCGGCGGCGACCTGATCGGAGCACCAGCTGGTAAATCCATTGGAGAACTGACCGATCAGAAACCATTAAACCCAGCATTTACCAACCAGGCGTTGATCGACGCGTTTTGGGAGATATTACAAGAATTAAGTGATACAGTGTTGATCGACAATGAATAATTGTCAAGGTAGGGGATGGGTGATTCGTTACTCATCCCTCAATATCTTCGCTGGGTTCAATTGGGTTACTTTCAGGGATTGAATGGTTAAGAGCACCAATATGGTGAACAAGCTCAGAAAGAAAATACCGATCCCGTTTATTACCGGAAAGGGAATACGATAAGCGAACCCTTCCAGCCACTCATTTGCAAACCAAAAAGCGAAAGGAAAAGCAATGGCATTGGCGATGAGCGTAAGTATCACAAATTCTCTGGAAAGCAGACTGAACAATTGTAACCCGGAAGCTCCAAAAATTTTCCTGAGCCCGATCTCCTTGAGTTTCCTGGAAATATTAAAAATGGAGAGGCCAAGAATTCCGATCAAGGCGATCACAACAGCAAGTACCATGACGCCCCATGAAATGCGGCTAATGATCTGTTCTCTTTGATACAATTGCTGATATTCATGGTCTAACAGCCGGAATTTCATATCGAAAAACGATTCGTACTGATCGTATATATTTTCAATGGTTTGAATAGCTGCCTGGGTTTGTTGCTGGTCATAGCGTATATAGAAGGTCCCTGCATGTTGAGGTTGTACGGGATAAAGTATCACCGGGAATGCATTTTCATGTAGCGATTCTGTTTTAAAATCATCGATAATTCCCACTACCTGTCGATCATAGTCATAAATGTTGATCGTTGTACCCAATATGTTTTCAATCCCTATTTCTCTGGCCGCTGTACGGGTCAGGATGACTTGAGCCGCCGAGTCAGAACTGAAAAACCTTCCTTCATCGAGCTGTAGGCCTAGCAATTCTAATAAGCCATTGTCTACGCCAATCGCTTTAAATCGACGGTGGTCTTCCGGATCTTTTCCCGGCCAGTAAATTTCATCAAAGGCATGGACCCCATTGACAAGGTGCATATTGGCCAGTCCCACATTTTTGATCTCAGGATGTAGCAAAAGATCATTTTTGAACGCTTCAAACTGTTTGATATGCCGATAGGTGGGCTCCATGAGCATTATGCCCTTTGAATCATAGCCCAGGTTATGTTGTTGTAAGTATTGTAATTGTAGGTAAAAAACGAGCGTCATCAGAATGATGAAGGTAGAAATGGCCACCTGGGCGATGGTCAGTACTTTGCGACTCATGTTGCCGCCGCTGGCATGGAATTGCAGGTTCTTTAGTACCGTGAGTGGTTTAAACGCCGATAGCACGAATGCCGGATAAATACCAGAAAGCAAAATAGTAAGTCCAACAGCTGCGATCACCTGGATCAGCATCGCCATGCTCCATGTAAATTGAATAGGCTCTTCAATAAGGCTGGAAAGGAATGGGAGCAGTAGATAGGAGGCAGTGAGGGCAATAAGTGAAGCAATGATCACAGAAAACCCAATTTCAATGAGAAAGTGAAACTTCAATGAACCCTTTCCGGCCCCAATGATCTTTCGCACACCAATTTCTTTGCCTCGGCTGGTGGCATGGGCGGTCGTCAGGTTGATAAAATTGACGATTGAGATGATCAGGATAAATATTGAGAAAACCCATATTAGATTAATGTAGGTGATCAATCCCCCTTTGGCTGATCCATTTTCGAATTGATCGTACAAATGATTGTCGAGTAGCGGATGTAGGAATATGTTACTTCTGGGGTGATCCTTCATTGTTTCCAGTAAATTGATTTTCGAACTTACCTGCTTCGCAGCGTCATTGTTCAGCACGACATAAGTTTTGAAGGACCAATCAAACCAGTTATCAAGTTCTATTCCGTATAAATCTGTTACCAAATCCAGGGTACCAATAAAGTCGAATTGCAGTGAAGAATTGACGGGGAGGTCTTCGAATACAGCCGCTATCTGTACAGGAAAGTGATTATCCACTTTATACGTCAATCCTATGGGATCTGCGTCTCCATAAAGCTTCCTGGCCAAGGAAACACTAATGGCAATTTGGTTGGGGTTTCGCAATGGATTAGAGTCTCCGGATGTGACCTTAAAGTCAAATACCTGAAAGAAGGAAGAATCCGAGTAAATTCCTTTCGTGTAGATACAAGATTTGTTTTCATCAATTTTGAAGCATTGTTCTGAAGGCCAGCGCCAGGTAGAAATGATTCTGGTGACATGTTGGACTTCCGGAATCTCTTCAAATGCTTGTTCCATCACACGATAAACAGCTCCTTCGGCCGTTTGAGTCTCTCCGGCCACACCACCCGTATTCGTCATTACGGAATAGATTTGATCCTTTTTCGTGTGGAAATCATCGAAACTGGAGTGATGATTGATCCAAAGCATAGACAAGAAAACAACGGTAAGGCCTAATGCTAAACCGAGTATATTGATACTGTAGAACCCAGGTTTCTTTTTCATGTGCCGATAAAGTGGCTTAGCGATCATGCTTAAAGTCGGGAATCTTTCTATCGGTGAAATCATTTTCTTGATGGCAAAAGGTCTTAGAAAATGGAAGGCATTTTGCCAGTATTTTCTTCTGGCACGTCGGGGAGAATAAGTCTCCAGGTCTTCCAAAAATTGTTCATACAAATCCCCTTTTATGGGTTCAAGCCACTCTTCCTTGCACAAGCTGTGTAGCATTTTTTCGGCTAGAGCCGGAGGGCGATTGGCTTTGTGCGCTTTCATAGGTTTTTCCAGGCTAAATCCGGGATTTTATCCCAGATACGGTTCCTCAAGTTGCGACTGGTTTCGAGGGCAGTCTTTCCAGCAGCAGTGATCTCATAGAGCTTTTTCCTTCTGCCGCCTCGTTTTTTAGTTCCATCAGCAAGCTTCGATTGCAAAAATCCTTTTTCCTCAAGCCGGTTGAGTGCAGCGTGTACTGCGCCAATGGCAATCTTTCTTCCGGATTGTTCGATCAGCTCCTTTTTAACCGCTAGGCCATATGCATCAGGGAACAAATACCCAACAATCAGCATGACCAGTTCCTCGAATTCACCCAGGTGTGAGCCTTTCATTTAAGTTTTTTCGTAAATGTAGAACAAATATCTATTCTACAAAAGAGAACAAATAAATTAAGCGACGAATGGGCTATTTTTAATCAAAAAGTGAAGGTTATGGAATTAAGATACAAGGAAGAGGCAATTTCCAGGTTCGTGACATATGCTGAAACTTTGGATCCTTTGATAGAAAGAACCTTAGAAGTAAAAACTCCGAGGCTTGCCAATAGATTTGGGACATTGGTAAATTTTAGTGTATCGGAGTTAACCCTACTTTGTCAAGTTTAATAAAATGAAAAGTTACTGTCAGGTTAAGCCCGTCGAAATCGACATGTTTAGCGCACTTCGACATGCTCCTTTGTGACAAACTTTTAATATGACAAAGTAGGGTTAATCAGAATACTATAGGCCAATCGATTAAAAGAGATTCAGTAGGAACGATAAAATTACGCGATGGGAGCGTTTAAATTAATTGACTTTTATCCGAATTTCATCCCTGAGTTTATCCCAGACCACATGGTCCCATTCTTGTGGCGATAATCGGAACAACCAAACGCTGCCTTGATTGGATTTTTCAATGGTCAGATTGAGTTTCAGTTCGCTTTTGGTGAAAAACCCATCTTTTGAAGTCAGTGTGCCCTGAAATTTATCGCCTTCTCTTTTTAGATTGACAGAAGTGCCTACTTTGTCAAAATCACCCACCAGAGTCATGAGTCCATCGAAATAGGCGATCAGAAAACTTTCCAGGTCATTTTCATTAAAATCCTTTTGTGCCTCAAGGAACCAGGCAAAAGTATAAGTGAAATACTCCTCAGTTTCAGGTTTACCCCAGCCCGGGGCGAATTGAACTAATTCTACTCCCTCGATGGGTATGTTCGGAGCGAAGGATAAAGGCAGTTTGATTTCTTCAGATCGCCAATCATGAGGTGCTATGAGTTTGTTTTCCTGTGCGATGGATTGGCATGTGATTGAAAATGAGAAGAGGCAGAAAAGAATCTGGAGCTTGAATTTCATGAGACAAAGAAGGGCACTAAAGAATTACCAGTTGTGTGATCAATTTGATTGCTTCAACCAACCTGCTCACATAATCGTTCTCCAGATCCATTATTCTTTTAAACAGGCGGATGTCAAATGATGATGCCTGTTCCAGCTCTGTGCACGTTGCGTACATTGATTTGCTAGATCCACTTTAAAGTAGCCTTAGAGGTTGAGGTGATTACTTATCGGGCAGGCTCTCCTTTAAAGATAAATTGAGTTTTGAGCTGTGATGAGTGCATTTGCACAAAACCCTGCAATCCACTAGTTTCGGAAACACTTGAACACATCAGGTTTTGGGAAATGCGCTAGTGAATGAAAATTGAAGGATTCAAAGAAAAGTCTACGGAAAAGCTAAAAGCGGAATTGAAGGCATTACAAATTGTAGCGGGAGCCCTTGCCATCGTACTGTTTTTCCTATATACCCTGACCATTTATGGAATGGTCGTCAAAGAGAATAAAAGTACATTCATCGCCCTTTTAGTAGTGGCTTTTTCCTGTAGTGCGATGTTGCCCTTTCAGGTGATCATGATGAAAAGGATCAAAAAGGAATTGAAACTGAGAGAAACGTGACTTCTTCAAAATACGCTTGCTCCATCAACCTATCTTATTCATGAATGATATCAGCATTGGGATCGTTGATCTCTCGGTAGTGATCGGCTACTTCATACTAGTACTGGCCATCGGCCTTTACATTGGTCGTAAAACCAGAACCGGCGATGAACTCTTTCTTGGAGGCCGATCCTTTGGCTGGGGCCTGGTGGGATTGTCATTGTTTGCTTCTAACATATCCAGTTCTACGATCATTGGACTATCCGGAGCTGCCTACAGTACAGGAGTCGTCAATTCGTTTTACGAATGGGGTTCAGCGATCCCTCTGATCATCGCTGCGGTGATTTTTGTTCCTCTTTATCTTAATGCGAGGATCACGACCATACCGGAATTTTTGGAACTGCGGTATGATGTGAGGTCACGGAATTTCTTTTCTGCTATCACGATCTTTATCAGTGTGATCGTGGAAATGTCCGGTGGTCTATATGCCGGTGCGTTAGTACTCCAATTCTTTTTCCCTGATCTGATTCTTTGGCAAACTTGCATCATCATCGCATTTGCTGCGGGACTTTATACGGCCTTCGGAGGATTGAAGGCTGTGGTTTATACTGACGCCATACAGGCAGTTATTCTCATTGTCGGCTGTACGGTACTGACCTATATTTTGTATCAGGAATTAGACTTTTCGTGGGCAAAAGTACTTACTGCTGCTCCTGAAGGGCATTTTTCAATGATTCGGCCGATCGATGATGATACGTTACCCTGGTTAGGTTTGATCGTGGGAGCACCCTTTTTAGGCTTCTGGTATTGGGCAACCAATCAATTCATCGTACAAAGGGTTTTAGGGAGTAGGGACATTCCAAATGCCCGTTGGGGAATCATGTTTGCCGGATTACTGAAAGTGGTGCCTTTGTTCATCATGGTAATCCCGGGAGCCATGGCCATCAGTTTATTCCCAGGGTTGGATAATCCTGATATGGTTTTCCCAACCGTGATGACGGAGATCTTACCCACAGGTTTATTGGGTTTGGTATTGGCCGGCCTGGTTTCAGCCATCATGTCCAGTGTAGATTCTACCTTGAATTCCGCTTCTACGTTGATTGTGGTTGATTTTGTAAAACCCAGAAATCCAGGCCTTTCCGAGGAGCAAGCCGCCAGATACGGCCGCATCACTACCCTCATTCTAATGGTTGTTGCTGCTTTATGGGCGCCACAGATCGCAAATTTTAGTGGCCTCTGGGGCTATTTACAACAAATGTTCTCTATCGTAGTGCCACCTATTGCCGTGATCTTTTTAGTAGGTGTGTTTTATAAAAGATCGAATGGAAACGCCGCTATTTGGACATTGATTGTAGGAACAGGTATTGGTGTGCTTTTATTCGTATTGGAGCAGTTTGACCTCTGGAATCTCCACTATACCTACAATGTCGGGATCATTTTTGGCTTAAGTGCGCTACTTTTCGTAGTACTTGGAAACTTCGGAGAACCGCCTTCTGAGGAGGTGATTGCCCGATTCACGTTTAACAGATCACATCTTGCTTCCGGCACAGAAGGAAAATCCTGGCTGATGGATTATCGCATACATGCGGTTCTCCTGATAGTGATTGTCTTTCTGATCTTTTGGTTCTTCTAAGGCACTCATATTGTTTGGGCAGGAAAGTAAGTTCATTGGCAGTCAAAACCTGGAATGGAAGATTTTAAGCATTTCCATTCAATAATAAGCTGATCATAAATGGCCTGATTAAATTCGTAATGCAGTACAAATCAGGATATGACTGAACCGATAAAAGAACCGCTGTTCGACTGGGAAAATCCAGAGGTATTTAATGTAAATCAGGAAAAGCCCCGGGCCTATTTTATCCCATACGCTACAGAAGAACAACTATTATCCGGAAAACGAGAAAGTTCTCCCTACTTTCAATCCTTGAATGGTTCATGGAAATTCCATTACGCAGCATGCCCATCGGATAGACCCTTGGATTTCTTTCAATCAGATTTTGACATCAGGCATTGGGGTGAGATTCCGGTGCCCTCGAATGTGGAACTTCAGGGTTACGGATTGCCTGTTTACGTCAATAAACAATATCCCTTTCCAGCAGATCCTCCTCACATTCCGAAAGAGAGCAATCCGGTCGCTTCTTATCGCAGAACCTTTGAAATACTTTCTGAATGGAAGGATAAAGAGGTTTTTCTTCACTTTGAGGGCATAGGTGCCGCCGCATATTATTGGCTTAATGGTAAGAAATTAGGCTATAGTCAGGACTCGAAAACGTCAGTTGAGTTTAAGATCAGTGATCATTTAGTTCAAGGGGAAAACGTGCTGGCGGTGGAGGTCTATCGATGGTGTGAGGGATCTTACCTTGAAGGTCAGGATTTTTGGCGGTTGAGTGGCATCGATCGGGACGTGTACTTATTAACTCGACCTAAAAATCACATTCAGGATTTCTTTGTGCATTCAGATCTTACTGACCATGGTAACGGATCGCTGGAAGTCACTCTGGATGTTCCATTCGATGATCCTGAACAAATGATCGAATTCAAGCTTCTGGATCTAAGCGATCATCGGGTTGTGTCTTCTGATCGGTTAGCCTATTCCGGGGAACTTTCCTGGAAAACGGAAATTGAGCAACCCAGGCCATGGAGTGCTGAATATCCTAACCTTTATCAGTTGGTAATCTCCTGTTATTCGGACCAGGGAATCATAGAAGAAGTGATTGGATGTAGGATTGGTTTTCGGAGGATTGAGATAAAAAATGGATTACTTCATGTTAACGGTAAAACCATTACATTGAAAGGTGTCAATCGGCATGAACATGATGAGCTTACCGGGCACGTGATAACGGAAGACAGCATGGTCAGGGACATTGTTTTGATGAAGCAATTCAACATCAATGCTG
Organism: Cyclobacteriaceae bacterium; assembly: GCA_965229785.1. Lineage (GTDB taxonomy): Bacteria > Bacteroidota > Bacteroidia > Cytophagales > Cyclobacteriaceae > JAWPMT01. The sequence continues at coordinate 3,106,823 of CBDDJS010000001.1, read as the reverse complement.
TGCGTAACAGCCATTATCCGTGTTGCCCCCGATGGTATGAACTGTGTGATGAATATGGACTTTATGTGGTCGATGAGGCTAATATCGAGGCACATGGGCTTGGGGTCCGTTTTCAGGGAGATGAAATCCCTTATCAGGAAGCTACGCACGTTTCTAACCTGCCGGAATGGAAATTGGCCTTTCTGGACCGCATCGAAAAGATGGTGGAGCGAGATAAGAATTTCCCTTCTGTGATCATCTGGTCCCTGGGAAATGAGGCAGGAAACGGGCAGAATTTCTATGCCGCCTATGATTGGCTCAAAATGCGGGACTGTACCAGGCCCGTACAATATGAACAAGCCGGAGAGGACGAAAATACGGATATCGTTTGTCCGATGTATCCTCTTATTCATGCCATTGAGGCCTACGCCCAACGGGAGCCTGACCGCCCGTTGATCATGTGTGAATATGCCCATGCCATGGGCAACAGTACCGGAAACCTGCAGGAATACTGGGACATCATTGAGACTTATTCTTCCCTGCAGGGAGGCTTCATTTGGGATTGGGTTGATCAGGGACTCAAAGGACTGAAAGGGGGGCAGGAATTCTGGGGGTATGGAGGCGATTTTGGAGCACAACATTTACCTCATGATCACAATTTCTGTATCAATGGTTTGGTCTTCCCCAACCGAAGCCCTCATCCGGCATTGTGGGAGGTAAAGAAGGTTTATCAGTACTTGAAGATTCAGTATAATTCCGAGACCCAAAATCTTAAAATTCAGAATGATTATGATTTTTACGACCTTGCGTATTGTGAATTGCGCTGGAAAGTGGAAGCCGATGGAGAATTGATTGCTAGTGATACTTACACTTTGCCTGCTACAGCCCCTGACGATTGCGTTGAAATCAAAATGAACTGGGATCATGAAATGGACCCGAAAGCTGATGTATACCTATCCGTATTTGTATCTCTAAATGAGGATTGGGGGGCATTACAAAGAGGACATGAATTGGCCAGAGAGCAATTTCTAATCCAAGAAGGCGTAAAAGAAGAAGTGGTAAGGACGCAAAGGAACATATTGCAAGTTCAACTGCAAAATGAAACGCTTACGGTCACGGGGAAGTCGTTCCAAATCTCATTTGAGAAAGGTGTTCTTGTTGATGTTCGAATTGACGATTCTATGCTTTTGGCTGGATCAATACGGCCTCACTTTTGGCGTGCACCGACGGACAATGATTTCGGTAATCAAATGGAGAAACGCCTGGCCTTTTGGAGGCTGGCCAGCCAGGAAATAGAGGTTGCTGACTGGAGCTGGAATAAAAATTCTGGTGATGAACTTGAGGTGAAAAGCTACTGGCGTACTCCGGAGCAAGTATTTTCCTTTGAAATCACTTATCGGATTTTAGAGACCGGATCAATCATTGTTGATTCCATTTTTAACATATTAAAAACCTCACTTCCTGAGTTGCCAAGAATGGGATTGATTGCACCGATCAATAAAGAACTGGACCAATTGGAATGGTTGGGAAGAGGACCACACGAGAATTACTGCGACAGAAAAACAGCTGCTTTTTTCGGAAAGTATCAAAGTACACCCTTTGAGCAATATGTCCCATACATCAGTCCGCAGGAAAATGGATTGAAGACGGACACACGTTCGTTGAAGATGACCAATGAAAAGGGGATAGGACTTCTGATCTGCAGTCATCAGTATTTTCAATTTTCGGCCTTACCATTTACCCCTGAAGATTTAACTCAGACACAGCGAGGATCGATGCATACCTATGACCTGACGCCTAATGATTTTACGACGTTATGTCTCGATCACTTACATATGGGGTTAGGTGGAGATGATTCCTGGGGAGCGATGGTCCACGAAGCTTATCGAATTCCTGCGAAAGATTACCAGTTCGGATTTGAAATTTGCCTGATAGCGGCCCAATACGGCAAAATGTGAAGTGAACACTCATGCGGTTTAATAGGCAAAGAGGGCTTCTTTTTGAAGTTGAATTTGCCCTAACAACTATTTGTAGATAAAATTTGAAGAATTTGTACCTATTCATCGACTATTAATCCAAATTCAACCTTGTTTTTTGTGCCAAACACCTAACTTTCTTCAAGTTAGAGCTGCCAAGAAATTATACAACTACCGTTCCTATGAGCCGAACCCGTCTTACCATTATCTGTGGTATAGCACTGCTGTGCCTTGCTTCTTCATTGCTGCAGGCCCAGGATAATTATCAATTTACACACCTTACCTCTGAGGATGGCTTGCTGGATGACATGGCGTACAGTGTCTTTCAGGATAGCAAGGGGTTTTACTGGTTTGGTACCGTGGCCGGACTTCAACGATACGATGGTCAGGAATTTGTGAACTACACACATGAACCTCGCAAGGAGAATAGTGCCCTGAAAGAAAGCATTGTCAGACAAATTGCGGAGATGTCTGATGGCACTTTATGGGTGGCCACACAAGGAGGAGGTATCTCGAGAATAAAAGACGGTATTGTGATGTCTCCTCTGAGAGCTGGGAATTCAGGCCAGGGCCTATCCAGTGATTTAACTGAGGACATGGTAGAAGACAAACAAAGAAACGGTGTTTGGATTGCTACACAGAACGGATTGAATTTCTACGACCATGCCACAGGTAACGTGCGTCATTACAAGAATGAGTTGGCAGACCCGGAAACTTTTTCGCTGGCTATGGATACGGAAGATAACCTCTGGGTGGGAAGCAAAAATGGTTTAACCAGACTTTCTGCAAATGGGCAATTCACGATTTATGTAAATGACCCGGGGAATCAGGCGACAATAGCTGGAAATTTCATTCATGATATCATAGTGGATCGTAATGGAGACGTTTGGTTGGCCATTGTGGGGGCTGGCGTAGATAAGTTTCAGGTAGACCGGGCTGTGTTTACACACTATTCTGAGAATGCCAAGGCTCCGAATAAATTGAGTAATAACATTGCACTAGGCCTGGCGGAAGATTTGGAAGGCAATATTTGGGTAGGCACCTGGGGCGGAGGACTGCAAAAGATCGAACGCAGTGGCGTCAAGGTTTTTCGTCATGATGAAAGCATTTCTACTTCCATTCTTACTGATAACATTGAGGAATTGATGGTAGATCGGGACGGCAACGTTTGGACTGCCAATTTTCTTGGTGGGATCAACCGCTTGTCAGAGGTACCTATCAAGAGTTACGTCTACCGAAATCTGATGAATGAAGGAATGCTCCCGACCGCTGGATTGCGATCCATCATAGAAGCTGCGGATGGAGGTATCTGGTTCAATTCTTATGAAGGAGTCAATCAATTCATCGATGGCGAATTCATTTCCTATACTTACAATGCGCAGCGTGCAGGAGACTCCAGACATTTAAGCGCATCCCGGCCTTTTGATGTTTTTGAAGATAGTAAGGGACGTGTTTGGGTTGGTAACTTATCAACCGGGGCTGATTATATTAAAGATGGACGTGTGACCCACTTCGTGCATGATCCTGATGATCCGAACAGTATTCCCGGTACGCAGGTTTGTACCATCGAAGAGGGACCGGATGGAAAGATTTGGATGGGATTTGTTACTGATGGTTTGGTTTCATACGAAGATGGAATATTTACGCATTACGAAAACGAAGCCTCCAATCCCAATAGCCTGGTCAGTAATCGAATCCGGGATATAAGTTTTGACCGTGAGGGAGGTTTGTGGATTGCAACAACTGAATCGGGGATCAATTATTTTGACGGCTCCACTTTTAAGAAATACCAACATGACCCGGGTGACCCCAATTCTTTACCCAAAAACTCACTGAATACCATTTTAGAAGGTGCAGAAGGAGACATCTGGGTAGGGTATGTCGGAGGACTCGCTCGTCTGGATCGGGAGACGGGTAAGTTTCGGGTATATGATCAGTTTGATGGGCTGCCGGGCATGTACATTGAAGACATGGACCTGGATGCACAGGGCAATTTGTGGGTAGCTACTCACAGCGGAGGTGCTTTGTATCACGCGGATCAGGACCGATTTGAAGCCCTGGGAAAAAAAGAAGGCCTCACCAATCTGAAGTTGACCAGTGTACATGCGGATGAATGGGTCTATTTTGGCGGACAGGGAGGTTTTTATCAGGTGCGGGAGGCAGCTTTGGATCAGGTGCAATCTTCCAATAAATATGCTTTTTCTGAGATCAGATTCCCAGATGGTATGAATCCTGACGTAGATCAAAAACTGGCCAGTGGTTCGGGCATAGAGCTTCCACATGACGAAAATACGTTTGAAGTTTTTTTCTCGGCGATGAATGGTGATATCCGATCCAAAACCAATGTCTATTACCGGATAGAGGGACTTCAGGAATCCTGGGTTTTTCTGAGTCAGCAGAATCGCATTCCATTTACGTACCTGAAACCAGGAAATTATGAGATCCAGGTACGTGACGGGAGGAGTGAACCAACTGATTATAGCAGCCTTTCGATCAAAATCAATCCTCCATGGTGGGCTACTATGTGGTTTCGTGCCATCGTTTTGACGATTATCTTTTCATTGATCATCGCCTTTGTTTTATGGCGTCGCAAGTTGAGACTTAAATTGGAAAACAACCTCAGGGATCAAATAGCCGATGCGACAGACGAGATCAAGTTGCAGCGGGATGAGATTTCATCCCAGAAAGAAAACCTGCAACGCGCCCTTGAGGAGACCAATCAGATGATCCATGAAGCGCTGGAATCAGGTAATCTTAATGCCAGTATTGATACCGACGGTAAAGAAGGCCTTTGGCTCGATCTCACAGTTTCCATCAACTTGTTTTTCGAGAACCTTACCGGACCGATCAAAGAGATCAATCAGATTTTCGGAGGGATTGCTGAAGGTGATCTTAGTTCCCGATTTAAGGGAGATGTGCATGGAGACCTGGAGGTACTTGTTCAAAACCTGAACAACAGCCTGGAAGCATTGAGTACCTTCCTGGGAGAAATTAGGCAGAACGCCAGTCGGATCAAGTCTTCGGCCGATGAAATGTTAGAGACCAGCACACAAGCCAACTTAAGTACCGATGAAATTACTTCGGCCATTGGGGAGATCAGCAAAGGGGCGATGAATCAGGTCGATATCATCGATCAGTCTTCGCAATTACTGGAAACCGTATTGGGCATTTCTCAGGGAGTAGCCGGGCAGGCGGTAGGCATTCGGTCCACGGCGGAAGACAGTAACGTGCTCAGTACCGAAGGTCTTTCATTGATGGGTAAGATGGATAACAGCATGCATGAAATTGAAGGGTTTTCCCAGGATACCGGACAGGCCATGAAGGTTTTGGAGCAACGAACCAGCGCAGTAGCTCAAATCTTGAGTGTGATGCAGGAGATTGCCTCGCAAACCAACTTATTGGCGTTGAATGCCGCCATAGAAGCCGCTCAGGCCGGTGATGCCGGTCGAGGATTTGCAGTAGTGGCGGGTGAGATCCGACAATTGTCAGATCGATCGAAAAAGTCGGTCAGGGAAATTGAGGAATTGGTCAATGGTATTCAGGAACAAACGGAAGCTACTTCTGAGAAATTAAATCAGATGGGCGCCTCTATTACAAAAGGTGTTTCTGCCACTAAATCTTCCCATGAGTCATTCCGCAAATTGGCAAAAGCCAATGATGAAACCCTGCAAATGTCTAAAGAGATCGAAGTAGCAGCTGCCGATCAGACTACTTCTATTCAGGAGATCGTTCAGATGGTAGAAAGTGTAGTAGTCATTGCAGAAGAAACTGCGGCGGGTACTACCGAATTGTCCGCTTCATCTCAGCAATTGTCGCAAGTCATGAAGGTTTATCTGGACAATGCAAAGGGCTTTTCGGATATCGCTATTGAACTAGGCACAGGGGTGGATCGATTTAAGCTCACAGCGGATGAGCATGAAACTACAGCGATAAAATAAATAAATCATTGGTCTTGTCGATGTATAAGACAATTATATAGAATTACTTGTCTTGAATTGAACTTAGAACATGAGTGAAGAAATAAGAGAACTGTCCTATCTATTGGTGATGGTTATAGTGGCCCTTATCATCGGCCTGATTTGGATCAGAAGGGATTTCCAGGATTCTTTTTTCGGCCGAATCATGATGTGGGTAGGTGTCCTGGCAGGGGAGATGTCATTGCTTACCTATTTCGCCGGTAAAATGGGCTTTGTCCATATGCTTTGGGTTTTCCCGGTGATCTTTTTTCAGGTTTATCTATTGTCGAGACATACCTTCAAACATGTTCATGTGCCGCTTTATCGAATGACCAAGCGGATCAATCAGATTTCAATGGGAGACCTGTCGGTTAACTTCAATGAGATCAACGTTCATGGAAAGGAAGATGAAATTGGTAGTCTAAAGGCTTCCCTTACCAGAGTGCTGTCTTCCTTAAGGAATATCAATGAATTTGCAACGGGTATCAGTTCCGGAAACTTGCAGGTGGAGTATCAACGCCTTGGAGAACAAGATGAACTGGGAGATTCATTGCTGCGTATGCGAGATAATTTAACATCAGTATTGCACGATATCACCACTGCTCTCCACACTGCAGTAGAAGAAGGGCAACTTCAGGCTGAAATTGTCATGGAGGGGAAGAGTGGTATTTGGGGAGAGATCAGTGAAGGAGTAAACCAATTGCTGGATTCTTTCCGGGAACCTTTATCTGAACTGAATCGCATTGTGGCTTCAATGTCCTCGGGGGACCTTACGCAACGATATGAGAAGCAAGCAACCGGAGATATCGCAGCGATGGCCTCCAATCTCAACGCTGCGCTGAATCAACTTGATGATCTGCTGTTCAGAATTGCCAACGGGGTACGGGTATTTGATGAATCATCTGAGCAGATGAAGTACGCCACCAATGAAATGTCGACCAATACCATGGAGATATCTGCTTCGATAAGTGAAATGAGTGCCGGATCACACCTGCAAATGCAGAAAACGGATGAGTCTTCCGTTCTGGTGGAAGGCATCCAAAAAGCGACTTCTTCTATGGAAGTACAGGCCAGGGAAATACACGCCGCCGCATTGTTGAGTGCTACCACTTGTGAGCAAGGTCTCGAACGGGTCACATCGATGGAGAAGCGAATGGCAGAACTAAATGAGTTATCCAATCAGGCTGAGAGTTCCACAAAAGCACTTACACAACAATCCAGGGCCATTGATTCGGTATTGAATGTCTTGTCGGAAATGGCAACTCAAACCAATATGCTGGCCCTTAATGCAGCCATAGAAGCAGCACAGGCCGGAGAGGTAGGGAGAGGTTTTGCAGTAGTAGCAGAGGAAATTCGCAAACTTGCGGAAAACTCCAGGAATTCCGCACAAGAAATTGGGGTGCTCATCGCATCTGTCCAGTCCCACACTGAAGATACGACACTGGCGGTGAAGCATATGAACCAAAGCGTGGAGGAAAGTACAGAAGCCGCCAAAGAAGCCATGAAAGCATTCGGAAATATCCTGGATTCTACATCGACAACCAGCGAATTGGCCGCCGGAATCAGTCGGTCCGCAGCTACTCAGGTGGACAGTGTGCAAAAAATCGTCGAAGTAACGGAGAACATTGTGGTCGTGGCAGAAGAGACCGCAGCTGGTACAGACGAAGTAGCGGCTTCGGCCGAGCAATTGTCTAGTGGAATGAAAGCGGCCTACGAGAAAATGGACGCATTGACGAATGTGTCAGAGAATCTGACGATTGGACTATCGAAGGTGACTTTTTCTATGGATGAAAAGGTAACAGATTCTGCTCCAATTGAGGTAGAATAAACATTTATTCGTGATTTCTGCTTAAACCTTTCAATGGACATCTACCTCATTAGACATACCACTCCTGACATAGATCGCAGTATCTGTTATGGTCAAACGGATTTACCCCTGAAGAATACCTTCGAAGAAGAAGCACAGCTCATATTGGATCAGTTACCCAATTGGTTTGATAAGATCTATTCCAGTCCGTTGATTCGTTGCCATACGTTGGCTAATGCCATCCCGGCGAATGAAGTGATCATAGAACCCAGGTTAAGGGAGTTGAGTTTTGGTGAATGGGAAATGCAGCCATGGAAAGACCTTCCAAAACCTGCTTTTGCTCATTGGAAACAACACTTTGTTCATCAGGCACCACCCAAAGGGGAATCTATGAAGGAATTACAGGACAGGGTGATGTCATGGTGGGAAGAAATCCATCAAGGTTTAACTAGTCCGGTAGGTATTGTCGCTCACTTCGCCGTGATCCGTGTTTTTATGGCAGCCCTCCAGAAGACCTCCCTGGAAGATATCTTCAATCAGGAACTGATGGAATACGGTGCAGTATTTCAATTAAAAGTTTAATCCCCCTCTAAACGAAGCAAGACAGGTAAGATATAGGCCAGACGAATTTTGGGTAAATAGTAAAAAAGAATATGAAACCTTTTGGTTTCTTTTTATTACATTTGAAACCAAAAGGTTTCATATTTATGCGAAGAGATGTATTTCAAGCCATCGCTGATCCGACCAGAAGAGCGATCATTGGGATGCTGGCGGAAAAGACTGCCAATGTCAATGAACTGTCCGATAATTTTTCGATGAGTCGAACAGCGGTATCGAAACACCTCAGAATCTTACAGGAGTGTGGAGTAGTGGAAGTGGAGAAACAAGGACGTGAACGCCATTGTCGTGCCAGACTGGATGGTTTGGCCGAGGTAGCTATATGGGTCAATCAATATCGTTTATTCTGGAACGATAGCCTTGATCGCCTGGAAACCTTACTTAATCAAGAAGATCAAACCCTTAATAAATCTAAATCATGACACAATTTGGTAAACTGATCAATCCGACCACCTTACAATTCGAGCGATTGCTTCCCGGGCCTATAGAGCGGGTTTGGGATTATTTGACTGACGGTGACAAGCGAGCCTTATGGTTTGCAGGAGGGCCAACGGATTTAAAACAAGGAGGTCACATGCAATTGGTATTTAATAATTCGAAGTTTTCGAATCCACCCGATCCTACCCCGGAAAAGTACAAAGATTATGGAGATGGTTTCGTTTCAGAAGCCAAAGTATTGACCTGCGAACCCCCAACACTTTTTGTCATTGAATGGGAGGGCGAAGTGACTTTTCAATTGGAAACGGTGGGAGATAAGGTAAAATTGACACTAACCCATGCCAAGCTTCAGGACGGAAAAGATGCCCTTGTCGGTACCCTGGCAGGATGGCACACCCATTTGAATATACTGGAGGACAGATGTGCTGAGAAAGCACCAAAAGGATTTTGGTCGGTGCACATGCCTCTTGAAAATACTTATTCGGAAAGATTAGGTTGATGATCTGCTAAAAACTACTCGGCAAAATCAAAAGCGCACCTAACTTTACTCGCAAGAGCAAAGTGACAGGTGACCGACCGAACTTACCACATCATTCCTACGGAAGAAAAAGCATTTAGGGCTTTTTTTGATATCCACTATCCGGTGATGGTGAGTTTCGCCATGAATTATGTTTTGGATCAGGATCAGGCTGAAGAATTGGTTCAGGAAGTATTTGCCAATGTCTGGACCAAAGCGGAAAGCCTGAAGATCCAATCTTCGCCGCGTGCCTACTTGTTTACCTCGACAAGAAATGCCTGTCTCAACTTTTTGAAACATAGAAAGGTTGAAAATGCCTATCTGGAGCGGTTTACATTTCTGCAGGACCAAGGTGACCCGGTAGAATATGACGAGTTGGTTCACCGATTGGAACAGGCCCTGGATAAAATACCTGAGAAATGTCGAGAGATTTTCGAGTTGAATCGATTCGAAGGTAAGCGATACAAAGAGATTGCTGAAGAACTGGGATTATCGCTGAAAACCGTTGAAAACCAAATGGGTAAGGCGTTGAAAATTCTTCGGAGGGAGTTAGGTGACTATCTCCCATTGATCATTTGGTTATGGTGGCATGGGGGTAAATTTTAGTTGAGGTGTCAAGAAGTTGAATATGGAACAGGAACCATCATACCGACCATCATCTGAGGCATTTGCAGCCTACTTCGCTGAAGAAATTTCTGCTGAAGAAAGGCAGGCCATCGAGCGTTGGATTGCTGATGCCGAAGACCATGCCCTCGAACTGGAGCAATTGCGTTTGGTTTGGCAGGACTTGGGCACACTTCGCACCCAGGAAGTTAAGGTGGATCTGAATGCCGCATTCCTTCAAGTGAAGCAGAAGAAAAATGCCACATCCAAAACAATGGGGCAGTCCCCGGTTTGGAAAGTAGCGGCGGCCATTCTGTTATTGGTCACCGTAACCTGGTGGTTTTGGAAACCTTCTGTGGAGCCTGTAGTCTTTCTTTCGCAGGGCGTTCAGGAGATTAATCTGTCTGATGGCTCTCTGGTAACGCTAAACAAGGATGCGACTTTGATTTATCCTGAACAATTTGCTGAAAATGAACGTGGCCTCCAATTACAGGGAGAGGGATTTTTTAGCGTGGAGGAAGAGGCAAACCGACCGTTCCGAATTTACGCGGGACCCGTGACCGTTACAGTTTTGGGCACTGAATTCAAAGTAAATGCCACAGAGGAGTTCGTGGAAGTGGCTGTCGCAAGCGGAAAAGTGGAAGTGGCTTCCGATTATGTACGTGAATCCCTGACCAGGGGCGGGAGTATCCGTATAAACCTTGCTGACGAAACATACCAAGTTGGTAGTCACTCGAATTCCGGAGCCGCATTCTATTGGGTCAATCAGCAACTCAATTTTGATGGCCTTGAATTGTCGTTGGTTTTTGCCGAGCTCGAGACCATTTTTAATGCCGAAATAGAGGTTTCCAATACGACCATAAACAATTGCCGACTGCAAGCCGCTTTTGAGGGTCAAAACCTGGCCGAAATCATAGAGATCATTGCTCTTTCTCAGAACCTTGAGGTTTCAGCTGACGGTTCGAATTACCTATTAACGGGAGAAGGGTGCGACAACTGATTACAAGCCTGCTGCTCGGCGTGATGTCTTTCTCCTGGGCGCAGACCAACCTGATCACTTTGGAATTGGAAAATGCTTCCACTAAGGAGGTCATGGCTCGGGTAACTGCTCAGTCTACCTTCCAGTTCGCCTACAATCCTGACGTACTCACCGATGAGAAAATCACCCGTGTAATCAAATCTGTCCCAATAGAAAAAGCTGTTGATCAGCTGTTTAGCGATCACTATGAAGTGAAAGTGAGAGGAAGTTATGTCGTTTTACTTCCCAAGAAAAGGCACGACCAACCAACCGTAAAAGCGTCCAAGATCCAGATTTCCGGAGAAGTGGTAGAGGCGTCGACGAATAGACAATTGGAAGGTGTGACCATCTATGAAGTTTCTTCATTGAAACCGGTACTGACCGATGCAGAGGGTGCTTATTCATTGGATGTGTCACTTCCGGATGAAGTCGCTTTCATCGCCATCAGCAAGGAGAATTATGAAGATACCGTGATCCAGGTTCGTAAGAATGAGTTTTGGAAAATCTCGCTTAAACTCAAATCAAAAGAGCCTAAAACAAGGGAAACAAAGGAAAAGGCTGATAAAATCCAGCAGCAATTCCTCAGCGACAAGATTTCCATGCACGCCAAAAATGTGAACCTGACTGAAAGGAGACTTTTTCAATTATCCTTAACACCAGGCTTAAGCACCAATGGCTTTTTAGGTGGCCAGTTCACCAATAAGATTTCCATCAATATGGCCGCTGGATACAGTCATGCAGTAGAAGGTGTAGAGATTGGAGGTATGCTCAATATGTCTCGAAGTTATGTCCAGGGGGTTCAGATGTCCGGTGGGTTGAATATTAATGGTGAACTGACCAATGGTGTTCAATTTGCAGGAATATCAAACATTACCTTGTCCGATTTAAAAGGCTGGCAGGTAGCTGGTCTTTCTAATCATGTAGACCAGGCTTCAGGTGTACAGATAGGTGGAGCCTCGAATTTTTCCAAAAACATGAAGGGGGTTCAGGTGGCGGGTATGTCAAATTGGAATCAATACGAATACCGAGGTGTACAGATTTCCGGAGGACTGAATTATACGAAGCAATTGAAAGGCCTTCAGATAGGTGTAGTAAATGTGGCCGATTCAGTTGCCGGAGGAGTGATGCTGGGAGTAGTGAATTGGGCGAAAAATGGTTTTCATGTTTTTGAGTTCAGTTCGAATGATGTCACCTCGTATAACCTTTCCTTCAAGTCAGGAGTAGAGGCTTTTTACACCGTATTGAAGGCCGGGATCAACCCACACGACAGGCAACTTTGGGATTATGGCATGGGGATAGGCACCTTAGCACGGTTGAAGCAAAGGGTCTTTGTCGACCTGGAAGCAACCTATCATGTGATTCAACCATTGGACCAGGGATACATCGATGGGGTGAATGTAGAAACCCGGGTGCAAATGCGATTGGGATATCATTTACCCAAAAATATCCAGCTAATTGGTGGACCTGTATTGCACTTTATGTTCTTCAGTCCTGAGAATCCTGAAGACCTGGCTTTTGCAAATCGATTCGGGGAAAACACGCTGGTAGACACTCAAACTGATTCCTTCACCCGAAAGTGGTGGTTGGGTTATGAATTTGCGGTGAGGTTTTAAAAATCAGCTAAGATTTCTTCCTTCCAATAGGTATCGAAACTTGCAATGACCATTTTCTTTAGAATCACATTGGCTCACCAGAGTCAGAGTAGACACTAAGATTAGTTGCAGCTCCAACTAAATAACGTAATCAACCTATTAACATTTCAAATTATAGCCTGTCCAAACCCTTTCTAAGCGGCCAAATTCAATAATCATAATAAAGTTTGACATTGGCGTGGGGGTAAATCCGGAGTTCGTGTTCATGCGGGTGAATTCAAGATAGAAAACACTCAAAATGAAACAAATTTTTTATTCGCTTTGTATCATGCTGCTTTCAACCACTGTTTTTGCGCAGCATCAAACCATCAGAGGAACAATTCTCGATTCTGATTCCAAGACACCCTTGATTGGTGCCACGGTCCAGGTATTGAATCAGGAGCCATTGATCGGGGCGATCACCGATTTTGATGGAAAGTTCCGGTTGGTAAATGTACCCTACGGCAGGGTTGATCTTTTGGTACGGTACATTGGTTATGAAGAACGTGTATTGCCGAATGTTTTGGTCACTGCCGCCAAAGAAGTAATCCTTGATATTGATCTCACGGAAAGCTTTGAACACCTGGAAGCGGTAGTGGTTTCCGCTACGGACAACCATGAAGTACTGAATGAGATGGCACTGGTCAGCGCCCGAACCTTTTCAGTGGAGGAAACGCAACGATACGCAGGCTCTTTCAACGATCCGGCCCGTTTAGTGGCTTCCTTCGCAGGGGTAAACAGCAATGCAGAAGGCAACAACGATATCGTCGTTCGAGGAAACTCGCCAAAAGGAATACTTTGGAGGCTGGAAGGGGTGGAGATCCCAAATCCTAATCACTTTGCCAATGAAGGAGCCACAGGAGGACCTATCAATGCCTTGAACAGTAATATGCTCGCTAATTCTGATTTCTTTACCGGAGCTTTTGCTCCTGAATATGGCAATGCCTTGTCGGGAGTGTTTGACATGAAATACAAGAAAGGCAACAACGAACAGCGTGAGTATACGGCCTCTGCCAGTACGCTTGGGTTGGATTTTACCGCTGAGGGGCCATTTAAACAAGGCTACAATGGTTCTTACATTGCCAATTACCGATACAGCTCTTTACAACTGCTAACAGACCTGGGAGTGGTGGATTTCACCGGTGTTCCCAAATATCAGGATGCAGCGATCAACGTGAGTTTGCCAGCGGGAAAGAATGATCATTTTTCCTTATTCGGTCTTGGAGGGATCAGTGACATTGCCGGAGAGGAATTTCATGACAATGGCGACAGAGCTTATCGCGGAAACATGGGTAGTGATTTGGGAGTACTCGGCTTATCACATGTGCATTTTTACAGTGACAGAGCTTTCCTAAAATCCACTTTGGCTTACACCGGCACAAGATTAAGATTTACGGAAGAATTGGTCAATGATTTGGAGGAGTACTATGTGATCGAGAATACAGACATTTCAAAAAGTACGTTGCGTGCCCTTTCCACTTTCAATTATAAATTCAATGTGCGCCACAAATTGGAAGTAGGAGCTATTTTTTCACGACTTTCCTTCAATGCTTTTTCAGAGACCTACAATTACGATCTCGAAGAGCTGGAAACAGCATTAAGTGATGATGGTGCTTCCAACACCCTGCAGACTTTTGCCAGTTGGAAATATCGAATGGGTGAGGACCTTACCCTGATTTCTGGTTTGCATTTCATGCATTTTACGTTGAATGAATCCAACTCCATTGAACCGCGGGTTGCTTTGCGATGGGAAGCCAGTGAGCGTGGCGCTTTCAATGTGGGTTTTGGTATACATAGTAAGCTTGATGCGATATCTACGTATCTGGCTCGAATACCCGGTGAAACAGGACAATTCTCTCAACCCAACCTCAATTTGAAGCCTTCAAAGGCCATGCATGTCGTACTCGGATATGACCGACAAATCAATCCGCAGACGCATTTCAAAGCGGAGCTTTACTACCAGTATTTATATGATGTACCTGTCGAAGATGATCCGTTGAGTGCTTATGCCTTGCTTAATGAATCTGATACTTACGGAACTATTCCTCTGATCAATGCCGGAAAAGGCAGGAATTATGGCTTGGAATTGAGCTATGAACGGTTTTTCCACAATGGACTTTACTACATGGGCAATGTTTCTTTATATGAGTCATTTTACACCGCTAATGATGGTATTGAACGTTCCACTGCTTTCAATGGCAATTACATTGTCAATTTCATTGGGGGAAAAGAATTTTCGATCGGTAAACCTGAGAAAGATCGTGTGATGTTCATGAATACCAAAGTGGTACTGCTAGGCGGAGGCAGATATACACCTATTGACCTGGAGTCCAGCAGAGAAGCAGGTTTTACCATCTATGATGAGGCCAATCCACTTTCAAGCCGCGGTGAAGATGTATTCTTTGTGAACTTTTCCATCGGTATTAGAAGAAATAAAGGGAATACCACTCGCGAGTTGAAGCTGGATGCCAACAATATTACCAATAACCAGGCGCTGGTTCGGGAATACTACATTCAACCGACCGAAGAATTAGAGAAAAGTTATCAGCTACCTATGATCCCGAATTTGGTGTATACGTTCAAGTTTTGATCAATTTCACGTTCAGTTCTCCTCAGATTGATAAAGTCTTTGTTGTAGCGACCATATCGTTTTTTTGGTTCTTGCATGATGTGGATGATAAGTATTGTTGGAGGAATCAAAAAGTGCAATAAACTGAGCGTTTCTTGTAGCTGCTTCCTTTAGGGTGTTGCTGAATTTTGCTTCGTGAATGATATCTGCCCCAGCGATGGGGTGGGTATCACCACAAATATTATTCACACATAAAATTTTTACAAATGAAATTCGTCACCCAACAAATCCATTCTTATCTCGATTATCCGGTAGCAGCAGCTTTAATGGGATTACCCTTTTTGCTGGGCTTAGGAACTTCAAATCCATTTGCGTTACAGCTTTCCGTTGCAACAGGTATTGCAGCTTTGCTTTTAACGATATTGACCAATCACGAATTGGGTCTTATCAAAGTGATCCCTTATAAAATCCACCTGTTGGTCGACATGATCGTAGGTATCACCTTCGTGATCGCTCCTTTTCTTTTTGGCTTCAAAGGCTTGGATGCCATTTATTACTGGGCCAATGGCGGAGCGGTTTTAGTCGTGGTAAGCTTACATAAACCAGCTACCGTTAATTACGGATAAGCCACTACTGATAGATAATAGTCATGTCTTGTTCTCAGGATCCTCATATGAGCGATTCTGAGAATTTTTTATGTATATAAAAAGCAACTTTTTCTTAGATTTATGTGATCCAACACTGACCTAAACTTCTGCAGTTTCTTTTTGATTCTTATTCGTTACAACTTTGCATTCCGAATCCCAAAACCCTAAATACAAATCAATTATGCGAAGCATAAGAAACTGGATCACATTAGGCATTGTGTTAATTATGATCTCTGATACAATCGCGCAGCCGACGAAGAAGGTTACCATAAAGCACGAGTTTCCCAGTACCAGAGAAGTGTATTCGGTACTCAAATCAGATAAATCTGTCAAACATGGAGCATATACGAAGACACTGGGTGGGAAAAAGCTGGTACAGGGTAATTTTTCCAATGACCAGCGCACCGGAGAATGGAAGTATTTTGATGCCAACGAACAAATCGCTCAGGTTGTTAATTATGATGATTTCACATTGACCAGTAACATAGACCCAAAAAACAGTTCACCAGGGAGTGTGCTTCTTGGCGGTTATCCTCAATTCTACAGAATTGTAGCGCACACCATGAAGTATCCGGCGGAGGCCAGACGCAGGGGTACTCAGGGGCAAGTGCATGTTAAATTCACCGTAAATGAAAATGGTACTGCTTCTAACTTTCAAGTGGTACAAGGCATTGGTGATGGATGTGATGAAGAAGCTGTAAGGGCTGTTAAAACCTCAGGGATTGAATGGTTTCCTGCAGTGGACGAAAATGGTGAGCCAATCAAAAATGAAGTAACGATACCCATTATTTTTAAGCTCTTTGATCGCTAGAACATAGTATGCTTTCCCTTAGCCTCTACCTTGCCGGCTAAGGTTTACAACTCGTAGGCCTTGCCAATTGGAATGATCCTTCCGGCAATTTCGACGTTCTCCAGGGTATAAGAATCAACCATTGCCTGATTAATGATAAAAGATTTGTGAATTCTTTTGAAGGTGGGAGGAAGCATGTTTTCTGCTTCTTTCAGGGACATATAGGCAATCAATGATTTGTTGTTTTCCAGGTAAAAAGTGACGTAGTTGCCCATGCCTTCTACGTAAAGAATGGTGGAAGGAAATACCCTGTAGTACCTTTTTTCAGATTTGATCCTAAGGGGCTCTTCTTTTTTTCCAAGTTGGTTTAGATGTTCCCCTCGCCAAGATTTATAGAATTTAATGGCTGCCAGGAGCAACGTAATAAGCAATAAATCGATCAATGCATTTTGAAAGAGTTGCGGAACCATCAATACCTCGTCTTCCATGAAGAAACATTCATGAAAGTAGAAACAAGCCAGCCTTTGACCGATGACCGTAAGTCCGAGTAGTGATATGTAACCCAGTCCAAACAACAGAAATCGTTCTTTCATGAGCAACCTGGGGATCAGAAAATAAATGGTGAGGTAACCA
Source organism: Cyclobacteriaceae bacterium (assembly GCA_965229785.1). Taxonomy (GTDB): domain Bacteria; phylum Bacteroidota; class Bacteroidia; order Cytophagales; family Cyclobacteriaceae; genus JAWPMT01. The sequence goes on along the minus strand of CBDDJS010000001.1, from coordinate 3,089,641 downwards.
GCTCCGATGCGAGTAGGCATTAACACAAACTCTCGTTCGAATGACCGGAAGAGATCACCATTTTCTGTGCCAATTAGTCCAAATAACAAATAATAGCTCGTCCAGAAGATCACATGCGTCAGTACACGGGAGCGGAAAAAGTAGAGTTCTTGAGTGAGCCACATGGATATTACTGATCTGCGTGTATTTTAGGAGGTTCGATTTGGAGAATTAAACATGATTCTTTAGACGACAGACACAAGGGGGGAGTTTCGTGAACTTTGATTTCGAATAAGCATTACTTTCAATACAGGAAGTGTAAGGTTTGGGACATTTTTCCAGTAAAACTGGATCATCACTTTAAAGCAGTTAATATTTGCTTAATTTATTGCAGTCCACTCTTCAGTATCACCAGCCAATATTTATTTCATGAATGAAGAATACCTCTATGATTCGAGGAGCATCGATTGTTATACTCTTATGTCTTACCGTTTTCTATCAAGCGTTTGCTGATGCGTTGCCAGCCAACAGCCAGGTGGTTGAACTGAATGGGGAATGGGATTTTTACTGGGACACGTTGCTGAGCCCTCAGCAATTGGCCGTAACGACCCTGGAACCAACAAAGATCACTGTACCCTCTTCCTGGACCGAATCGGGCTACCCCGCAGATGGTAAAGCCACTTACCGATTGCGCATTGATGTGCCAGACCCTGATGCCAATCTCGCACTACTGGTTCCCAAGATCTGGTCCAATTCCAAGGTTTGGATCAATGGTAAACTGGTGAGTGAAAAGGGTGATCTTCGTATGGCTGATAGCCGCAATAACATGATCCTTGAAACCCTGACCATGCCCATTCCTTTTGCCAGGCAATGGGATATCGTGGTTCAGGTTGCCAATAAGGATATCTATCTCGGGGGATTGTTATATCCTTTTGAGATGGGGCCTTTTCCCTTGCTTAATGGGGAGAAAAAAAGCAGAGAAGCCATGCAGACACTTTGGCTCGGCGCGCTATTGATCATGGGAATCTATCACCTGATCTTGTTTTTGATAGGCCGGGCTGATGTCATTTATCTACTGATCGCAGGAATTACCTTTTTACTTGCGCTGAAAATGATGGTATTCGGTGAAAACCTGGCTTACCAGTGGTTAAAAGAGATGGATCGCCTTGATTTCAAGTGGCAGAGTTCATTGTATTATTTTACTACTTACATGGTTGCAGGGTTGGGAGGGCTCTACATCAACAAGCTCTACCCAAATGTGGAAAAGGCGGTAATCGGAAAGGTCTTATTCGTGGTGATCATGGTTTACGGCATTTTCTTGTTGGTGGCGCCTATCCAATTGTATACGCCGACCTTACTTCCTTTTCAGGTCGTTGTGGGAATAACCGTTTTTTACATCATTTCCGTAATTTTTCTGGGAGTAAAAGCACACAAAAGCCTCACTGCTAACACACTGCAATTACTTGGTATCCTGGTCATGATTCTGGCTGCCATGAATGACGGTCTTTACGAATATGGATTTAAAACCGGACTTCCTCAGGAGGTCTTACCTTATGGTTTTATGGTGGTGATCTTTATTCAGATGATCATTTTGGCCTATGAGCGTTATCAAAATCATCAGAAAATACTGGAATTGGTTGACACGCTGGAACACTCCGTGGAACGCAGGACCAGAATTATAGGGAATCAAAAACTGGAACTGCAAAAGAAATCCGAAGAGCTAAGCACCATCAATGCTATGAAGGACAAGTACTTTGTCAATATCAGTCATGACTTGAGGTCACCATTAGCGGTAGTGCTTGGCAATTTCGATTTAATCAAACTTGATCAGGTGAAGTTGGCAGATTCCACTCAACAGTATTTTGATCAGGCAGAACAAGGAGCACGAGTGCTTAGTCGCCTGATTGATCAGATCACTCACCTTATTCGGATCAAAACCCACGGGATATCGTTGAATCTGGCATCGCGTGATCTCATTCCGCTTGTTTGGGAGCAATTGAGGATTCATCAGGCTTCTACTTTGCAAAAGGAGATTGCTGTGACATTTGAGCCACACGAATCACCAATTGAGGTCGCTATAGATTCTGAACAGTTTTTCCGGATTATCCAAAATCTTCTGACCAATGCCATAGAGCATACTCCCGAAGGTGGCAATATTAAAATAGTGATCAAACCGACATCAGATCAAGTCATTATGCAGGTAATGAATTCAGGTAAATTGATTTCGGAGGAATTACAAAAGAGAATTTTTGAACGTTTTTTTTCAGATAAAGATGCCAGAAGTAAGGGCATGGGCATTGGATTGGAATTGACTCGCGAACTTGTAGAACTTCATGGAGGGACCATTCGGGTGAAAACCGTGGATGAGATGAACTGTTTTGAAGTGACTATCCCCCAGGGTGATTTTTAGCTGTCTGGTTAACGTTCCGTTTCGCCAAGGCCATCTGAGATGCTTCGAAGAATGCCATCTAATTCTTCGGCTGACTGGGTAAGTGTTTTTTGGATACGCTCTCGCTCCGTGGCATCTGATTTACTCGTATTCAGTAAGGTTACACAACTCATGATGTTGGTGAGAGGTGCACGAACGTTGTGAGAAACCGAAAAGGCATAATGCTCAAGTTTTGAGTTCTTGTTTTGAATTTCCCTGGTTCGCTCTTCCACACGGGTCTCCAGTGTGGCGTTCATTTCTTTGATCTCATTCTTTTGCCTTGTCACTGCTTTATTGAGCTCTTCCAAGGCCATGAACGCTTTGTTTTTGGCACGAAAGAGACGGTAGATCGCTAGACTGCCAATGGCAAATAAGAGTACAAATAACACCGCCAGGGTCAGAGATTTTCTTTGATAGGAAATTTCTGCCTTTTGTTTTTCAAGAATGGATTCCTGAAGCTCGTTTTCCTTCTCCAGTAGCCGGTTTTTGTCTGAAAGCTGATCTATTTCGTTTGAGGCTGAAATGTCCGCCAACTTTTTAAAGTTCATTTCACTAATGACACTATCGTAGTAGGTTTGATGCAGGGTCAGGTATTTCAGTGCGTTCCGTGTGTCCCCTGTTTCCAGAAACGCGTTATGAAGAAATTTCGCTGTTTCTGAAATCTTTTTTTTGGCGCCTTGATCCATATAAATATCAAGACTACTCATGGCCTGTGATATGGCTGCCCGTGGCTGATTTTTTAACAGGGAAACTCTGGCCAGATAGGTATGAGCTTCAGCGATCTCCGCAGGATTATTGATTGCTGTTGCCAGGGATAAACTTTGATCAAAAAAACTCATCGCCTTTGCGAAACTTTGCCTTTCTGGTAGTAGATGGATCTTACCCATTTGAATTAACACCCGGGAGATACCGTGAGGATTATCTAATTGAGAAAATAGATCATGAGCTTTTGTAAAGCTAAATAGAGCATCATCGAATTGACCGGATTCAAGAGTTAACATACCAAAGTGCATATGATCTTCCGCAAGTCCGGCCAGATTATCAAATTCGAGGTTTGATTCCATTGACTTTTTGAACCAGGATCGAGCCTCTTCATTTTGGTCCAGATTGGTATGAAGTATGCCAATATTCAGGTAAGTTGAAGAAAGATTAGTGAGCTGCCCGGCTTCTTTTTTGTATTTCAGGGCAAGCATGTAATTGCTAAGTGCTTCAGTATAATTTCCCACTGATTGGTAAACCATTCCAATGTTATTGTAAGTAATGCCAAAGCGATCAGGTGTTTGCTCATGTTTAGCAAATTCCAAAAGTTTTTGGTAGTGGCTCATGGCCTTGGGGTAGTCGCCTCGTACGTAATAGATATTGCCCATATTGCCGTAGACATTATACATGCCGGAGGAGTCCCCTAATTCAACCATTTTTTCAAATGAGATCTCTAGAAGCTCTAGACCTCCATCGTTCTCAGAAAGTACATTCTTCAAGGTGCCGAGTTGGTAGAGGCTGTACGCTATTCCTCTTGGGTAATTGATTTTCTCGGAGATAGAAAGTGACTCCTCTGCCAGGCCGGCGGCCTTTTTCGGGTCTACAAACCAATAGGCCCTCGTCAATTCGATGAGTAATTTGACTTTCGCCGTATCATCCTTACGAAACGTGGACAATAAGGCACTTAAACTATCTATTTGTTGGGTTTGAGCGGGACAGAATTTGGGAATGACAACAAACACCAGGGCAAATAAAAGCGTCTTTCTGAAGTTGATGGTAAAGGTGTCTGCCATTGGTTGTTGCATTTGTCAGAAATGATTTGGCATTTGTCCTAACCGGGAGTTTCATCTCCGGCTATTTCATTTCCTGCTGATACTAAGATATATGCTTCCGGGAGGAAGACCAATTTTTCGGAACAATACCGAATTCCATGTTGAAAGAGGTTGTGATCGAAAATTGGTGAAGGATCAGGTAGGGTAATCTGGCTGTAGATTGTACTTTTGTCAGGCAGAAAAGCTGCTTTCATCGTGTGCCAACACTGAGGAAGAAATTGGGCATGGGGTGATTGGTTTTGTGCAATGAGCGCATACCTCGGTTAGCCATAAGGTGAGATCGGAGTATGCGCTTTTTTAATTATCTGACTTAAACCTATTGAACATCTGACATGATTGATGTAAACCGGACAATTGAATCACTTACGAGTCCTGGACCTATGAGAGGGCCATCGAGTGTGGATACTTTTGATCGGAAGACCTCAATTTTTTGCTCATTTTTTAACTGACCTAATCGCTGTTTGTCAAGAATGAAAAGAATTAGCTCCATTTTCATCCTCATATTTCTCGTTGGCGGCCATTTGGTATTCCCTCAGACCAAATTGGCGCTGGTCATCGGTAATTCGGAATATGAGTTTTTGGAATCTTTGAAAAATGCACGAAACGATGCGACCGATGTTTCCCGTCTCTTGGAGGAAATGGGCTTTGAAGTGGACTTTCACCTCAATACAAGTCGAGAAGAACTAAAAGCCGCAGTAAGGGCGTTTGGGCAAAGGGCCAGGAATTATGACATCTTGTTGTTTTACTATGCGGGCCATGGCATCGAATTACTGGGGAAAAACTATTTCGTGCCTATTGAGGCTCTGGCAACTTCGGCCACGGAGGTGAGGAAAACCTGTGTCAGTGCCAGTGCCATTACCCAATACATGAAGTTGGCCAAGTCCGAGGCGAATATTGTCATTCTGGACGCTTGTCGTTCCAATCCATTCACTTTGCTGGCCGCAGACGAATCCAATGATGGACTGGCTTTGATGGATGCACCTCCGGGTACCATCATTTCTTTCGCCACGGCACCGGGTAAAGTAGCTTATGATGGTTTTGGTGCGGCCGCCAGAAATGGCGTCTATACGGACGCCCTACTCAATCACCTCGGTTCCTATGACGTCTCTATCAATGAAGTGTTTGCCCGGGTCAGGAATACGGTGGTCAAAAAAACCAGTGAAAAGCAGATTCCATGGGAGTCCACTTCTTTATCAGGAGAACTGATCCTGAGGCCTAAACCGGAGCTTCCTATACAAATGAATATCCTCGAAGGAGATTCAGTCACTTTTGAAGGTGATGGTGAATTGCATGCGGTTTCTAACCTGAAAGGCGTATCCTTTTATTGGTATTTCAATGGACATCAGTTCTCGAATCGGGCGACTGTTTCTGTCAATAAAACGGGAAAATACGAAGTGAAAGGGATCAGCCAGGCAGGTCAGGTCCTGGTTTCATCTCCCATTCAGGTTACCGTTCAATCTTTTGTGGAACCTCAACTTTTCATTTTGGAAGGAAGGGAAGTTTCTTTTCGGGATGAGGGGATGCTTCATGGCCGCGCCAATGTACTCGGTGAGTACAAATGGTTCAAAGACACCAATTACATCGGAGCAGGGCCCGATATGCAAGTCAGCCTTTCCGGGCGGTACACTTTTGAAATTACGACAAGAGATGGTATAAAAGCCGTTTCAGATCCCATCAATGTTAAAATCAAATGATGAGAATAGGGAGAATATTTTTACTCGTTACTTTTTTTCCAATGCTGGCCTTTGGTCAATACGGTTATATCACCGGGAATATCTCGGATCGATTTGGTCCGCTCAATAATGTGGCCATTACCATCAAGGGAACCTCTTATGCTACCTATACCGATGCGAATGGATATTTCGCCTTTGAAATTGATACGGGCTACCATGAGCTTAGACTGGAATTGACCGGTTATCATCCCGTGGATCAAACCATACGACTGGACAATTTGGAACAAGAGGATCTGGACTTGTCACTTGAAAGTAACCTGATCGATGCGGATGTCAGTATCGGCAGCAAAACTACGGTAGCTCAGAATCAATTGGAATCTCCCGTACCCATTGATGTGATCTACGGCAAAGATTTGTTGAGTTCGGGACAAACCGATTTAGCATCTGCCTTACATCAATTATTGCCCAGCTTTTATTCCGTAAAGCAATCCGTCGATGATGGGATCAATCATGTAGATCCTATTTCGCTTCGGGGGCTTGGTCCGGATCAGGTATTGGTGCTGATCAATGGGAAACGACGACACAAAAGTGCTTTTTTGAATACGCAGGATGTCTTTGGAAAGGGTACTGCCGGTACGGACCTGAATACCATTCCACTTCTGGCGATTGACCGAATTGAGATCCTTCGTGACGGGGCTTCTTCCCAGTATGGATCAGATGCCATCAGTGGAGTGATCAATATTGTATTGAAAGAACAATCTCAAACACCTGAAGTATCCAGCTATTCGGGTATTTCTCAGGAAGAAGATGGCGAGGCGCTTGGGATCGGCATCAATTACGGTTTCAAACTCAAGGGAACAGGTTTTGTCAATCTGACAGCCGAGTATCTGGATCAGGGAAGTGTGAACCGCGCGGGTACTTATACGGGACCTGTTTTTGGAGATTTACGAGATGGAATTGCGGATTCTGTACAACAATTTTATACGGACATTAAGCGTACCGACCGGGAAATTGTCGAACTAGGTCAAAGTGCATACAACAATGGGTCGTTTTTGCTGAACAGTGCATTTCAGATCAATGACAAACTTGACTTCTACGCATTTGGGGGCCTGAACCACCGTGAGGGTGAAGTGCGGGCTACTTATCGCTTGCCACACCAATATGAATTGATCTCATTCTTTTGGAATGAAAATGGGGTTGGTCCAAAAGTCATCAATGAGATCACTGATCAATTCATTAATCTGGGATTAAGAGGGCAGCTATCTGAGTGGTTTCTGGATGCATCTTACGGAAGAGGACAAAATTCCTTTGAAGTGACAGTAGAAGATTCTAACAATGCTTCTTTGGGTTTTTTCACTCCTTTCACTGCCTTTTCAGGAGGGTATCAATACAAACATGATGTAGTGAACCTCGAGGCTTCTCGCATCTACCACCTACCAGTAGGGGAACTGGACGTTGCTTTTGGCGGAGAGTATCGAATTGAGCGATATGACCTGATTCCCGGAGTAGAAGAGTCTTATCTCAACGGTGAGGACACGACCTTTTTTGGATCACCAAAAGCAGCGGGTATTCAGGGCTATTTCGGGATCAGTGAGGAAAATGCACTATCCGAATCACGTTCCAATGTGTCGGGATATCTGGAGTTGGATTACAGCCTTGGGAATTTTCTTGTTTCCGGTGCAGTTCGTGCGGAAGAATACAGTGATTTTGGAGGAACCAATAATTATAAGATCGCTGCACGTTACAAATTTGCCAATCAATTTATCCTTCGAGGTTCTTACAACACGGGATTCAAGGCGCCGACTTTGCACCAGATCTATTATCGAAGAACTTCTTCTCAGTTCATCGACGGACGTTTTCAGGATGTCTCCCAGGTGAATACCCAAACACCGGTCCTGGGAAATTTGCTGAGCGAAGATGTCGGGTTACAGCCGGAAACCGCTGAGAGTTTTAGCGTCGGTTTTACCTCCAGTATCAACCGAAACATTTCATTGAGTGTGGATGCTTATCAAACGGAGATCTCGGATCGCATTGGTCTTGTAAACCGCCTTGAGGCGGCAGATGAAGAGCTGCAATTCATTTTTGCCGTTTCTGGTGTTTCTTCACCCTTTATTGAGTTTTTTGCCAACCTCGTGGATACACGAACACGTGGATTAGACGCGGTTTTAGCGGCTCAGTATTACGGAGCTAACGTGGCGTACAACTTCAATTCATCCTTTAGCTATAATGAGACTAAAGTGACCGATATACCGGAAGAAGCTGAAGATCCTATGATAAGAGAAGAGGAGAGTAGAATCGAATCTTTTGTGCCACTCTACCAGTGGCGGAACAATTTCAGTACCACTGTGAAGGGGGTTACTTTGACCCTCAACCATACCCGATTCGGTCAAACAGAATTCCTGCACCTGAACGATGCCGATCCTGCGGATTGGGTCATTGATGAAACGACCGATAATCCGGCCAGCCGCGATCAAAAGTTTGGCGCGAAAGATTTATTCAGTGGTGATCTCACTTTTCGGATATTCAGCAAAGTACAATTGACCTTGGGGGTACAGAACATCACCAATCAATATCCTGACAAATGGCGACACAGTGACAACATCAGAAATGGTGTATATACCTACAGTCAGAAAGTAAGGCCATTCGATTTACGAGGTACCTATTACTACTCGAAAGTGAACTTCAGGTTTTAGCGATCTATTCATCACGGATCTGATCTGATTGATATAGAAACAGACCGATTTGATATAAAACCGCTTCAGATCAGCAGCTCAGGCGCTTTCTTCATCGTTGATGCTTAGGTAAAAACTAACGAATAATGCGAATGAAGAAGGTTCTGATATTAGGGATTTTTCTAACTGTGGGTACGATGAGCCATGCCCAGCAGGAAACCCGAATCTCCTCTATTGATTTCGTTCAGGTACTGAACGATAATCATGACGAGGCGGTGTACTATTATCAAAATAACTGGCGCTGGCTTAGGGATCTTGCAGTGAAAAAAGGGTACATCGTGGATTATGAGTTTTATCAGGTAGAAAGAACCGAAGAGACGCCTTATGATATGATTCTGATCACTGTGTATGGCAACAAGGATCAATCTGATGCCAGAGAAGAAAACTTTGCTGAGTTGATCGAGTTGAAGGGAGACTTGCGTTTGCTCAATGAAAAACAACCGGGAGAATTCAGAAAGTTATTGACAGGTCATGATCGGGCAGTACATCTGGAGAAGTGAAGATGCGGGATTTTCTGAAGGAAAGAGAAGCACCATTTGTATGCTGAAATAAGTTGTTCATCCTGAATTGTCATCCAATGTTTTCAGTTCGCGTAAAAACCAGGTACACCAACCTGATCACCAATGAAAAATGGGCATTTTCTGGTAATTGTGTTGCTGGTCATGATGACAGCAACCTCTCCACCAGTAGTACAGCACTCAAGTGTGTTATTTAAAGCTTACGACACAGATCAAATAAGTGAAGATACCGGGAAATCAAGAGGGGTATCTTTTGGCGATGTTGACGGAGATCATATACCAGACCTCTACACCGCAAATACGGCGGGCCAATGGAATGCTTTCTACAAAAATGATGGGCAAGGTAGGCTGATCCGACAACAGGCTGATAACAACAATCCCTGGGTAGCTGTCAGTGAAGATGCGGGCCGTTCGGAAGGTGTCAATTGGGTGGACTATGACAATGACGGAGACTTGGATCTATACTTATGTAGTCGAGGAGAAGAATCCAACCAACTTTTCAGAAATGACGCGGGTAAAGGACTGATAGAACTGACAGGACACCCATTAACTGCAGTAATGAGTACCTCTATGGCCTGCTGGGCTGATATTGAAGGGGACGGTGACCTGGATGTGATCATGGTTGGCTATCGCTCCAATGGTAACAAAGTCTTTGAAAATAGAGGAGAAGGAAATTTCGTGGAGAGAAGTGACGTTCCCATGGCTGAGGGAACGGGAAGTAGCCGGGCTTGTGCATGTGGAGATGTCAATAATGATGGACTCCCGGAATTTTTCGTGGGAAATGCCCGTCAACCGAATTTTTATTACGTAAATCAGGGTAATTGGAATTTTGAGAAAGTAACCAAAGGGCTCATGGTCGAAGATCTGGGTTACGCCTATGGTGCTTCCTGGGCAGACTATGACGATGATGGAGATCTGGACCTGTTTGTGGCCAATTTTGATAAGAACAATTTGTTATTGAATAACAATGGGTATGGGGTTTTGACGCCTGTAATTGAAGGTGAATTGGTGGAAACAACTGAGGGGGCCAGCAAAGGTCACAGCTGGGGAGATTATGACAATGATGGAGATCTTGATCTATACGTGGGTAATGGTACTTATGGTCCTGATATGCGAAACTTTCTGTTTCTGAACAATGGACACGGTGGTTTCGATCGCTATTCGGAAGGGGTATTGGAAGCACATGCGGATACTACAGCAGGCGTCACACATGCCGACCTTGATCGGGACGGAGACCTGGACCTTTTTGTAGCTAACTGGGGTGGTGAAGGCGAGCTCAATCGCTTGTACATCAATCAAACCACCGGGAGAAACTGGATCACTTTCAGGTTACAGGGTAGGGATTCCAATTTTTCAGGTATCGGCACCCGACTGACTTTATATGCTTCAGGGCATGAAGGTAATCGAACCATGCACCGCTGGTTGTACCCTGTTTCTGGTTATGGGAGTCAAAATGACCTGGAATTACATTTTGGATTGGGTCAATTGAGAAGGGTCGACTCTTTGCAAGTGAACTGGCCCGGTAAATCGAGCCAAACACTGTACAGTGTAGAGATCAATCAACACTGGCTGTTAAAGGAATCCGGAACATTCAGTGAAATCAACTAGGTTGCAGATTGGTATTGTTTCCCTAGGAAGCTGTTGTAATGTGAGAGGACCATATTGAATTTCGTGCGGCACTAAGCAGAGGATGCACTCATCGCGTGAGGGGGTGAGCGGTATGTTTGAGCTCCGATCATCCTGAGCTTGCCAGGGCTGGTCGCTTGATCGGAGCGAGTAGCGAAGACCCGGCCTGAAAGGACACGCCCAAAGCGTCGGGTGCTGATGTATTTATTCTCCAACAAACTTTACCTAAGAACTCCAATCCCTTTACTTTTGCGGCCTTAAACGTAGCAGAGTAAACGCATGGGATTGCAATGTGGAATAGTCGGGTTACCCAACGTTGGGAAATCCACCTTGTTTAACGCACTATCTAACGCCAAAGCAGAGGCGGCGAATTTTCCTTTTTGTACCATCGAGCCAAACGTAGGAGTGATCACGGTTCCGGATCAACGGCTCAATGAATTGGAAAATCTCGTAAATCCTGCGAAGGTGATTCCTACGGTAATGGAATTTGTGGACATTGCGGGGTTGGTAGAAGGTGCCAGTAAGGGTGAAGGACTTGGTAATAAATTCCTTGCGAACATTCGTGAAGTGGATGCCATTCTTCATGTGATCCGATGCTTCAATGACGATAACATTGTTCACGTTTCTGGACGTGTGAGTCCAATAGAAGACAAAGAGATCATCGATACTGAGCTACAGCTTCGGGATTTAGAGTCGGTTGACAAGCGTATTCAGCGTGTAGAAAAGATTGCCAAGTCGGGAGATGCGGAAGCCAAGCGTGAGATGGAAGTGCTGCGACCTTTCAAAGAACACCTTGAAGCCGGGAAAAATGCGCGCGAGCTTGAAATGGATGCGGAGAAACGTGCCCTGATCAAACCGCTTCAATTGCTGACGGATAAGCCGATTATCTATGTGGCCAATGTGGAGGAGGATGCCATTACTTCAGGTAATGACTGGTCCAGAATGCTGGAGGAGACAGTGCAGAAAGAAGGGGCTCAGATGGTCATGGTAAGTGCAGGCCTTGAGGCACAGATCGCTGAGTTTGAAGACCCGGAAGAGAAACAAATGTTCCTTGACGAATATGGTCTGGAGGAATCAGGACTGAATCGACTGATCAAAGCTTCCTATGCTTTGTTGGATCTGATCACCTACTTCACCGCCGGTCCGCAAGAGGTCAGGGCCTGGACGATCCGAAGAGGATGGAAAGCGCCTCAGGCAGCTGGAGTTATACATACCGATTTTGAAAAGGGTTTTATCAAAGCGGAAGTAGTGAAGCTACAAGACTATCAGGAACTTAAGACTGAAGTGGCGATTAAAGAAGCAGGTAAGATGGCCATAGAAGGCAAAGAATATGTCGTGAAGGATGGAGATATCATGCATTTCAGGTTCAATGTCTAATTTTTTACCGAATCTTTGAACAATATCCGTCTTAGGCTGTTCACTAAGCATTAGAATTTTTAAATGTGAACTGCCGTGAGAGTAAGGATTACTTTTCGGGTGAAGAATAAAGGAGCTGCGATCCCATTTCACCATCAATACCTAATATCACAAATTGTTAAGGGATTAATAGCCTCAAGTGGCCATGAGGGCTTTACAAGCTATCCTTATTACAGTTTTAGTTCGCTAAAAGGCCAGACGAGAGTCAGTAAGCAAGGGCTTCATTATCAGTCGAGTCGGGTCACCATCGTGCTGACTTCTCCCAATGAAGAATTTGTCGATTTTGTGATCGGTAGGATCTTCGATCAGCACCAGATTGAAATAAGTACGCTGGTTGTCATCCCGGAGACAGTACATCAGGAAGAGGAAGTGCCTTTGGAAGAGGAGCAGAAGTTGATCTGTCTGAGTCCGATCGTCGTGGCACCTGCTACACTTGATTCTCCTGCTGGGACACTCTTCGTGAATCCTGCCTCTGACGAGTTTTCAGATAAACTTTTTGAAAGCACCTTAATACGCATGGAAGAAGCAGGAATAGATGTTGATGCCATTCCAAATATTCAAAAGTTCCAACTGGTGCCAGATATGGGTTATCTGGAGAAAATGAAATCTGCTCAAAAAAGGATCGCCTGGGTATACCCTGTCTTCGATAGGGAAGTTCGTCATGAGGTTCGTGGATACACCTTCCCTTTTACATTGTACGCACCGGAAGAAGTGCAACGATTCCTGTTTTCTTGTGGTATGGGACTTTACACTAACAAAGGTTTTGGTATGCTGGACATTGCGAATGCTGACCTACACCGCACCATCGTTCCTTACCCAATGCGCGAGTTAGTTGCCGCTGGTTAAGAGGGTATAGCCGATCAACCTATGATAGGCCAATGAAGGATCGGTGAAATAGACCAGGATCTCATATTGATTTTCCGTTTCAGGGAAACTACCCTCAATTTTTTTCATGCCTTCTTTAGTCGTATAAGCAAAATTGTAAAACCCCTGCTTTAGTCGGATTTCTTTAATGTAGAGACCCAATCCGGGTTCATACACCATTTCATTACTTTCATCCAATCTCCAATTGTTCCATTTCCCCGTGACATATACAGGGCCAGAGAGTTGTTCTGATTCCAGAAAGAAGGAGGTATAAATGTAATCTACCTCTAACAGGTCTTCACCCGGATCAGTATTTCCCACAAAATAGGCGCCATTTTCATCCTCGATACTATTGGTATAGGCCAAATTGCGGCGCGGAACATCTTTACCAAGTCTTGCACTGAAAGAATTTCCTTGTCGAAATACGGCATTGATGTTCCTTCCCCGGTATTGAGTGGCCCTTAAGTCGAAGAAGCGGAATTCGTTGTTGCCTTCAAATTCATTTTCTCCGGTAAAATGATGAAACTCCAGGTAACGCTGATCAGGTCGTTGTACGGTAGGCTGCAATTCTTTGATCGCCGAGTACCAATTGTGATTTTGCAAGAGGATGATTTTCAAGTCACGCAGAGGATTGAAAATGTTCAATGTAGGATGGCGAACCTCGAAATCGATTCGTTGATGGGTTTGCATTTGTCGGGCCAACTGGCTAAAAAGGACCCTGCCGCTAACGGAAGCCAGGTTTTCATAGACGACAAAACGACGTGTAAACAACAGGTCTGCTTCATCGCCATCCCGGTATACCATCAATAGATAATTACCGGATTTAGTTACGGGAGGCAAGGTGAATTGGTATCGGGTGTACGGGATGAGGGTATTGCTGCTATAGGTAAAGTCATCTAGTGAAAATTCGTTGTAGACATTCAGGTAATCGAGGCTTCTGATTTCGGACTGGTGCCAATCGTAAGTGCAATGGATCAATTTCGCATGCAAAAATTCGTAATCTTCCCCAATCAGATCAAAGTCCAGGAAGAGTGTTCCGCCCAGGGCTGTTATCGGATCTGTATTGAAATTGGAAGCACCAGATGGTTGTAAGGTCACCATTCCAACGGCCTCTTCGTAGTTGAAGTCCTCGAATACCAGTGTTTTGGATTGACTAAGGAGCGAAAAAGGCAGCAAGAATATGGATATTAAAATTGCTGTAAATGAGTGTGTTACAGAAGAGATAGGCACAAATTCTATTTATTTGTTTTTAGATTACAACCGAATTCCGTTTAAAGTTGTCATTAATACATATCACCTGCAAGTGACACCTGGAGAAGAGCAATTGATCAAAGGATGCATTTCTGGTAAACGTGAAATGCAGCAAGCTTTGTATGATAAGTACAGCCGGCAGATGTATGCCGTTGCGCTTCGCTATGCAAAAATGCAACAGGAAGCAGAGGATATATTGCAAGAAGCCTTCATCAAGGTATTCCAAAAGATCGATACGTTTCGCCAGGATTCATCATTGGTGCACTGGATCAAAAAAGTGGTGATCAATACCGCATTGAATTCCCAACGCAGCAAGTTGTACATGTATCCAATGGTAGATGTGGATGAATTGAAAAGTTGGACGCAGGAAGGCACGGCAATCTCCGATTTCAGTCACCAGGAGTTACTCCAAATGGTGCAGGAACTGCCCGACGGGTGCAGAGTGATCTTCAATCTATATGCGATAGAAGGGTATAAGCACCACGAGATTGCAAAAATGCTTGAGATCAGCGAGGGTACGTCCAAGTCGCAGTATTCTCGAGCCAAGATGCTGTTACAGCAGAAGGTATTATCCAAAAATCCGTCTTATGAGCAAGCAAGAGGGTAATAACGGTGAATTCGAACAATCCTGGAAATCAGCTTTTTCCAGTGAAGAGGTGACGCCTCCTTCCAGAATCTGGAGTGAGATCGATCACAGTTTGACCCAAACTCAGCTCAGTTCTCTACAGAAGAAGACAGTTGTGTATAAATGGACTGCCGCTGCCGCAGTGATCTTTGGCCTTTCATTAAGTGCCCTGGCTTTATCATTCAATTACCAGGAAATTGCCCTCTGGCTAGGGATAGCCAATCCAACTCAAAATCAGGAGACCGTTGCCCAATTGACAGAAGAGGAGGAATTATCAACTACAGGTAATTATGCGGGGTTTTCAATTTTAAGAAATGATTTTCGTGTTGAATCCCTAAATGAACAGGCTTTAACCCAGTCAAATGCATTAGATCCTTCGGTTGCTCAAGTCAACAGTCGATCGAAGACGCAGATTTCGCCCAGACCGACTTATTCTTCCGTTACCAGGGTCGGTCAGGTGAGCTTATGGAGCAATCATTCGCCTTCCAGTCTATTCAGGGAACGGAATTTCACGCTGGCCAGTCCTAATATGTTAAGAACAAACCATTCGATGCTGGTGAAGAAGCCTGCTGATGGTTTATTGGCATTAAACAGTCCTGATCCAGGGTCTTTTGGTGTTCATGGGGTCATGATCTTTAAAGTAAAACGACCAGTATTAAATGCAGAAGGTAAAACTCGCTTTTGGAGCGGAGTAGATGTGGCCTCCGGCTATTTCAACCCGAATTACGGCCCGGGAACATACATTACTCCGCAGGAGATATTGATCAAAGATGTAGGTTCCAGAGAGCCTGTCCCCGAACTATCAGAAAACATTAGGGGAGGTGCTTCTTATTCCATTGGAATCAATTTTGGGATGGACCTGAAAGATCGATGGTCTTTAGAAGTAGGAGCTCTTTATTCCCTGCTGGGTGCACGTACATTTACGAATCTTATCCTGGAGAGTGATGGCTTTAATAATGCGGTAGCTTATTCCAGTGAAATAGCTGGATTGGAATCTGTGGCCAATCTGGTCGAAAGCGAGCTGACGAAGCTTAGTGTAGATGATATACAGATCAACAATACTTTCCAGTTCATTTCATTCCCGGTTCAGGTAGGTTATAAGTTGTTGGATAAACGATTCAATGTGACCTTAAATGGAGGTCTTGCCGCTAACCTTTATTTAGGTAATCGATTAAGAGGTCGGCAGAACTTTAGCTCATTCGAATTGGAGCCCGGTCGTCGCTCTCCTTACCGTAGCCTGACGCTGGCAGCAGTTACAGGTTTTGAAATCGGCTACTGGATCCATCGTAGGGTAAATTTGAGTTTCGAGCCTACTTATCAAACGAACCTGCAATCCCTGACGAAAGATGATGCAGGATTTGTAGCAAACCCTTCGGGAGTAGGCGTTCAGGTTGGGTTCAAGTACGATTTCTAATTCCCGATAAATTCTTGGTTACTCATTTTCAGTACATTCCAATTGATCAGTTGAGCTATCCACATGCTGAGTTCTTTTGGGTCCTGGAAGGAAAGGCATCAAAATCACGTCCTTATGTCCACCAAATCATTCCTAAGGGGACATGCGAATTGATATATCTCTACAAGGGATCTTTCAAAGAGACAATTTCTGGAAAGAACTTTGAAAAGGGTGAGTTGATCATTGGAGCACAGAAAAGTGTATTGTCGGAATACTATTTGGAAGAGGAGTTTGGTATGTTTGGGACGTGCCTGAAGGCTTATTGCTTACCTGTATTCTTAGCCGTTTCCGGTGGCGAATTATTGAATCAAGATCTAATAAGTGATGATTTCAAGGAATTATCGTCTTTGAAGGAGCAGCTCAACCAAACCAATAGCAATCAAGCGCGAATACCCCTGATGCTTCAGGTACTGAGACAAATGGGGACCACTATCGGCCATTACGACCCACATTTTTGTGAACAGATCAATAGAATGTCCCTGGCAACACCACGGGAGATCAGAAATCTTGCGTTGAATACTCATGTATCACTCAGGCAATTTCAAAGGAAGTTCAAAAAATTAATGGGTTATACTCCTTCTCAGATTTTGCGTATCACGCGATTACAACCTATGCTGGATCAAATGACCTCAGATTCTTTGACACAACTGGCATTGGCTTTTGGCTTCTACGATCAGTCACATTTCATCAATGATTTCAAAAAGATCACAAATGGTATGACACCCGGGAGTTACTACGCGGGGAAAAGGGAATTGCAGTGGATGCAATCCGGTGAAAGTGTCGCTTTTTTCCAATCGTAGGGAAATCAGACATGGTTAAGTTTGGGCAAAAACTGATCATGATCGTAAACAGACTATTGGTTAATGTCCTTTCTAAAGAGTTGTCCGCCAGTGCTGCCTTCTACAAACGCTATTTTGATTTTGAGGTTGATTTCGAAAGTGATTGGTTCGTTCACTTGATCTCGAAAGAAAAGTCCCTGGAGATCGGACTGATCCATCCCAGCAGTGAAGTAGTGCCTAAGGAAGTTACTATGACAAGTGGGGGCTATTACCTGACTTTTGTTGTAGAAAATGTCGAGGCGCTTTATGAAAAGATGAGAGCGGATCATGTCAAGGTTTTGCAAGAACCTCATGATACTTTTTACGGCCAACGCAGACTTGTGATTGAAGATTTGAATGGGATGGTGATCGATGTTTCGTCTCCCATCTAACCCTGATATATGTTTATTGACGCAATGAAATGGGCATTTATACAATAATTTGTAACTAAATACGGTTAAGTGAGTACATACTAGAGCAACTTCGAAGCATTATTTGAGTCTTTGAAGCAGGGTCAAACACTTAGCCAACCATGAAATCTATTTTAACCTTGTTATTGTGCCTGGTCAGCACATGGGCGATTTCACAAGAACAACACGCACCGAGGCAATATGTATCTGCTGCCAAAAATGGAGAGGTCGTAATTGACGGAAAACTGGATGACGATGCCTGGAATGAGGTAGAGTGGACCGGTGACTTTGTTCAGCGATTTCCGGATTACGGAGTGCCTCCAACGGAACAGACCCAATTTAAGATCCTTTATGATGCGAAGTTCCTTTATGTAGGCGTTCGGGCATTTGATTCAGACCCATCGGCGATCGTAAAACGGTTATCAAGAAGAGATGGGTTCGAAGGAGACTGGGTAGAAATCAATATTGACAGCTACCATGATAAGCGAACCGCCTTTTCGTTCACGGCTTCTGTATCCGGGGTAATCGGTGATGAGTATATTTCAAATAATGGCGATGACTGGGATGATACCTGGGATCCTATATGGTACTTAAAGACATCAATTGATGATTTAGGTTGGATTGCGGAATTTAAAATACCACTTTCCCAACTGCGATTTGCGGATGTGCCTGAGCATACCTGGGGCATTCAGATGACCAGAAGATTCTTTCGAAACGAGGAACGTTCGGTTTGGCAACCGATCGCACAAGATGCGCCGGGCTGGGTCCATTTGTTTGGTGAGTTAAAAGGCATCAAAGGAATAAAACCCCAAAAGCAACTGGAAATATTGCCTTATGTGGTCGCAAAAACGGAATTGTCAGAGGCGGAAGAGGGCAATCCCTTTGCTACTGGGCAAACCAATTCTTTTGATGCGGGTGTAGATGCCAAAATTGGACTCACCAGTGATATTACCCTCGACCTCACCATCAATCCGGATTTTGGACAGGTGGAAGCAGATCCATCACAGGTCAATCTTTCTGCATTTCGGCTATTTTTTCAGGAAAGGCGACCCTTCTTTTTGGAAGGAAACAATATTTTGACCTTTCCGACAGGTGATGGTAACAATCTGTTTTATTCGCGCCGAATCGGTAAAAGACCAAGCTTTTTCCCGGGAGCCGATAGCATTGCTTATGTGGATCAACCCAATTTCACCCGCATATGGGGTGCGGCAAAACTCACCGGCAAAAATAAGAAGGGGTTTTCCTGGGGATTGCTGGAAGCCGTGACCAATCGTGAAAAAGCTGAGGTTCAGAATGTAGATGGAAGCCGAAATAAAATCGCTGTAGAGCCTGCCACTAATTACCTGGTGGGAAGATTTCAGCAAGACATCAATGAGGGAAATACAGTGGTTGGGGCCATTCTGACTTCTACCAATCGATTCATTAACGCTTCGGATAGCCATTTGGATTTTTTGCATGACAATGCTTATTCTGGTGGGGTTGACCTCACTCATAATTTTCTTGATCGCAAGTATTATGTGAGTTTTCGGTCGGCGTTTAGTCATGTAAATGGAACCCCAGAGTCAATCTTACTCACCCAAACCGCGTCGGAACGATTCTTTCAACGACCGGATAACCGACATCATGATGTAGATACTACTTTAACGCGGCTCAACGGGTCTTCGGGTTCCATAAATGTAGGAAAGGCACAGGGTAAATTACGGTACAATCTTTCTTTTGCCTATACTTCTCCTGAATTTGAGACCAATGACCTGGGTTTTCTTCGACAGTCTGATGTGATGTCTCAGGACTTTTGGATGCAGTACCGAACCTTAAAGACTTTTGGTATTTTCAGGTCCATTCGGATGAACATCAACCAATGGGCAGGTTGGGATTTTGATGGTATCAATACTTCCCAGGGTTTCAATATAAACGCGCATGCCGAGTTCAAGAATTACTGGTCCTTCGGGAATGGCTCTACATATCGCGTACATTCAGTTTCGAATGCGGACTTGCGTGGTGGTCCATCGATTTCCTATCCCGGTGGTACCAATTACTGGTACTATTTCAGAACCAACAGTCAGAAAAAACTGACGCTGAATGTAAATCAGTGGTTCTTTAGAGGTTTTGAGAATTATGCCTGGGAAAGTGGCATCAACACAAGGATCTTCTGGCAACCCATCAATGCCTTGAGTCTGAATCTCCAGCCTTCAATTAGTTGGAATAGAAATGACCTCCAATACATTCAGACCGCTGAATTGGGAAGTGAAGACCGGTTTTTATTAGGGAGGATCAATCAGGCTACCTATCGAATTTCATTGCGCAGTACATTCAATCTTACTCCGAATTTTTCGGTGGAGTTGTGGGCACAGCCTTTTATGACTAGAGGAGAATACAGTGATTATAAATTGGCGGTTTCACCACATGCTGAAGCATATGAGGATCGATTCCAAATGCTGGAGTCAGATCAGATTGCCTGGGATGCAACCGAAGAAACATTCAATATTGATGAAAACCGTGATGGGATCACGGACTATACCATGGGCGATCCGGACTTCAATGTAGTACAGTTCAGATCGAATTTTGTGGTTCGTTGGGAATATATTCAGGGATCAACGTTGTTCCTGGTTTGGTCCTCCAATGGGTCAGATTTTAATCAATTGAATGAAAATGGTTTCAGGAATCTAAGCAATCAACTGACGAACATCAACGCCGATCATACCTTTCTGATTAAGTATACTTATCGGTTTATTCTTTAAAATATACCCCTGTTTTTTGGGAAATCGTCGCTATCTGATGGTCACTGCGCCAGGCGTTTGAAAAATTCCGAATGTTTGTTCTCTGACGATTATTTCTTGAAGAACTAAGATTAACTTTGCCTTTTAATACTCAAGGTGTATGTCCAAGGTCATGATCATCGGCGCCGGAGGCGTCGGAAGGGTTGTAGCTTACAAATGCGCTCAGGTTCCGGAAGTATTTTCGGAAATTGTTCTTGCCAGCCGAACTAAGTCCAAGTGTGATGCGATCGCATCCGATATCAAAGAGAAATTCAATATTTCCGTCGAAACGGATCAGGTAGATGCCGATCAAGTACCTGAATTGGTGGCGTTATTCAACCAACACCAGCCAAAGATGGTGATCAATGTGGCCTTGCCCTATCAGGACCTGACCATCATGGATGCTTGCCTGGAATGTGGCGTTCATTACCTGGATACGGCCAATTATGAGCCTCCGGAGGAAGCCAAATTCGAATACAAATGGCAATGGGCTTACCAGGACCGCTTCAAAGAAGCTGGTCTGCTTGCTGTTTTGGGGTGTGGTTTTGACCCTGGGGTGACGAGTGTGTTCACAGCAAGGGCGGCCAAGCATCATTTTGATGAGATACATTATCTGGATATTGTTGATTGTAACGGAGGAGATCACGGTAAAGCATTTGCGACTAATTTCAATCCCGAAATCAATATCAGAGAAGTTACTCAGAAAGGAAAGTATTGGGAAAATGGCGATTGGAAATTAACCGAACCCCACGCCATCAGAAAGGAATTGAACTATCCCAATATCGGGGAGCGAAGTTCTTACCTAATCTATCATGAAGAGTTGGAATCTTTGGTGAAAAACTTCCCAACGCTGAAAAGGGCGCGCTTTTGGATGACTTTTGGTGATGAGTATTTGACGCACCTGAGAGTTATACAGAATATCGGCATGGCTTCCATTGAACCAGTCATGTATGAGGGAAAAGAGATCATCCCACTTCAATTTTTGAAGGCGGTTTTGCCCGACCCTGGAGATCTTGGAGAAAATTATGAGGGTGAAACCAGTATCGGTTGTCGTATCCGTGGCATCCGGAATGGAAAAGAAAAGACATATTACATCTATAATAATTGTGAACATCAGAAGGCCTTTCAGGAAACTGGAGCTCAGGGCGTGTCCTATACGACCGGAGTGCCAGCCATGGTAGGAGCGATGATGATGCTGACAGATAAATGGTCGGGAGCCGGAGTATTTAATGTAGAAGAATTTGACCCTGATCCATTTTTGGAGCAGCTTGCTGTTTACGGACTTCCCTGGCATGAGCAGGAAGACGTGAACCTGGAGCTGGATTAAGAAGCAGCCAACAAATACCAATAAAGAACCTAAAACCTAGACTGATCAACCATGCCAATACCTAATATCGAAAAGATACCCTTGTTCTACAAGGGGTATGTGGAAGGTATTCCAGAGGATAAGGAATTGCTTCCGTTGCTGATTGATTCCCGTGACGAATTCGTTGCCTTGATAGATGATATTCCTGAAGAGAAAGGTGCCTATGCCTATGCTTCGGGTAAATGGACCATAAAGGAAATGATCGGACATATCTGCGATGCAGAGCGTGTTTTCTCTTATCGTGCCTTGCGATTTGGAAGAGGCGATATGACTGATCTTCCCGGTTTCGAACAAGATGATTATGTGGTGAATAGCCGCGCTAATGATCGACCGATGACCGATCACCGTACTGAATTCATCAACGTTAGAAATGCTACCATCGACTTGTTTAATGGCTATAGCGAGAAAGAATTTCTAAGATTTGGCTCTGCCAACGGGCTAAGGGTCGATGTGAATTCCATAGGATACATTACCATCGGCCATCTGTATCACCACATGGAAATTCTGAAATCAAGGTACCTGAAGGAGTGAGTAGGCCTGTGATCCCATCGCCGTGCTTCGTTTTGCATGAAGAGCGACTTGTTCGCAATCTTCAGTTGATGCAAAAGGTTCAGGAAAGATCGGGAGCTCAGATCATACTGGCATTTAAGGGCTTTGCCATGTGGAGTGCGTTTCCAGTGGTAAAGGAATATTTAGCAGGAGCAACCGCAAGTTCACTTCACGAGGCCCGACTTTGTTTTGAGGAAATGGGTGTGCCGGCGCATACCTACATGGTAGCTTATCCGCCAAACGAGTTTCGGGAGTTAGCTTCACGTTCCTCTCATATGACTTTCAATTCCTGGAGTCAGTGGCACCAGTTTGCCAGCCAGGTACCTGAGCATGTGAGTTGTGCCATTCGCGTGAATCCTGGTTGGTCCGATGTGGAGACCGATCTCTACAATCCGGCAGGCGTACATTCCAGATTGGGAGTATCATTCGACGACATGCCACAACAATTGCCTGATCAGATAGAGGGACTGCACTTCCATGTGTTGTGTGAATCCAATTCCTACGCCCTGGAAAATGTGCTCAAGGCTTTGGAGAAGAGATTTGGCAAATACCTGCATCAAATCAAATGGCTGAATGTGGGTGGAGGGCATTTGATGACGTCAGCAGGTTATGATGTAGATCATCTGGTGGAAGTGCTACAGGCATTTCGCGAAAAATATGAATTAGAGATCATTCTCGAACCAGGGAGTGCGGTAGCCTGGCAAACAGGAGACTTACATGCGACTGTCCTAGATGTTGTAGAACGGGGGGAGGTCAAAACAGCAATTGCGGATATTTCTTTCACCTGCCATATGCCAGATTGTTTGGAGATGCCTTATCGACCTGTGATTTCACAGGCTCATCAGGATGCCAATAAGGGGAAGTTTGCGTATCGTATCGGGGGAGTAAGTTGTCTTGCCGGAGATTTCCTGGAGTCCTACGGTTTTGATCATGAACTAAAGCCTGGGGATCCCTTGATCTTCGAAGACATGATGCACTATACAATGGTGAAAACTACTGTTTTCAACGGTGTACAACACCCAGCGATAGGTATAGTAAAAGACGGTGATTTTAAGTTGATCCGTGAATTCGGATACGAAGATTACAAGAATCGGCTTTCTTAAGGTTCCTTGATCTTTGGCTCCAGTATTCCTCGCATAAATAAATTGTACTCCTCACAAGAGAGATAGCCTTTTCCGGCGGAATAAGGGCAGGTTTTATATTCGTTACCGAAATAAGTCTGCTTGATAATGACACCATTCCCATGGCACACCGGACAGATCATGTTTTCCAATCCATCACAATCATAATCGTCACCTGCCAGTTCGGTAGACATCTCGGCATTTTTCTCCCGTTGTATCTCGATGTATTTACTTTCAGCCAATTGCAGATATTTCACAGCAGGTTCATAATATCGGCCTTTGGTTCCTTTGATTTGGATGTATTTATTCAGCCAGTTAATGCTCTGCTTGTATTTCATGAGGTGATAGCTGTTTTGACCGAACAGGAATGCGATTTCACTGGGTAGGACCTTCATGTTTTCAATGACGAATAAAAAATTCTCATCCGCTTCCTCGTGCCTGCCTTGCTTCATCAGATCTTCACCATCGTCCATGCGTTTCAGAAAGTCCGCTTCGGTGATTTGCTGCGCACTAAGGGGTTGAAGGGACCCTAACATGCAACAGACAATGATCATTACTTTTTGTATCGTCGGAAGGTTCATTGCTGATGGGTACTTACTCACATGTATCATATACGCTCTCCTGCTTATCGAAGTATCTCTGGTTAAATTTAATGCTACAATGATGCTGCCAGAAACTACTTTTTACCGACGGATGTTCGTCTTGTAGCATGCAATTTAGCGTTTCCATGTACGGAATCATGAAGCTAAAACGTTAAAGACTTATAAATTTGTGTTATGGGTTCAAAACAAATGTTTTTGGCGATACTGTTTTTTGGTGCGACGCTGACTGTTTATGGTCAGAGTTCAAAAGATGTAGCTCCACCTAGGCCACCTGCTCCAAGGTATCAGGCCAAAAAGGATAAAAAGGTTTCCGTGGCCAAGGTTTTCAAAAAGAAACCGAAGACAGATCGTGAAGTTTTTGAGGACCGGATGCGAGAAGTCTCAAAGCAAAAAGCCAAGGAAGCCAGGCTCGCAAAGAAGCCACAATATTCAGATCCACTTTATTTCGGTCATAAAAAGAAACCAAAAAAGAGACCACTGCACAAGCGTAAGCTATGCAAAACATGTAACATTGTGCACTGACGTACCCGCTTATGTCATCTGTCGCTTATCAATTTCGCTGTTTGGGTAAAGTTCAGGGAGTTTTCTACAGGGCATCTACCAAAGAACGTGCGATTTTGCTAGGCGTAAAGGGTTGGGTCAAAAACGAATCAAATGGAGACGTAATGATTCATGCCGAGGGTGACAAACAGGTCGTAATGGACTTATATGCATGGTGCAAGATCGGTCCGCCCTTAGCAAGGGTAGAGGAGGTCATTAAAACTAAAGTAGAAATAGAGCACTTCGATCAGTTCGAAGTAAGGTATTTTTAGCGCATTACGCAGCTTTCACCAGGGATTTTCGTCGACCATCCCATTTCAATTTCAGTTCCTTCAAAATGGCTTTGCTGAAATTCTTTTGCATCAGTAGCAGAGAAGAATCATCTTTCAGGACGCAAGCCCGAATGATTGGACGATTGATATTATCGATCCGGGTGAGCCCATAGATCCAATGATCAAATTGTGTTTCCCATTCGTCCTGATACTTCTGTTGGTGTGAGCGACCATCCCAAAGGAATTCAAGTTGATTGGAGGAGTAAAGGAATCTGTATGCAGCGGCCATGAAATCATAAGACTCTTCCAGAAAGGCAGTCTTATAATTAGTAACGCCCATGATGCTTTTTACAAAATCATCAATGAGGCCCATTGGATTGTGAAGCTCCATGTAGGCATTGATACTCTGCAAGACCCACTTCTCCAATAAGACTTCCCGATTCGATTGCTGGGCTTTCTTTAATAGGTAGTTTTTGTCTTGACTGAAAAAGTAATCCTCCACGCTGCAAAATTAAAAAATGTATGGCCTGAAACGCTATTTCAAGTGTTTTTTATTCAATTGAAGACCGGATTTCGTTCGGCATTTCAGTACCTTAACGTAAATGGTCGATTATGTTTTTTCAACGTTTCAAATGGGGCAAGGTTTGGAGCTTATCCATATTGCTCCTTATTAGTAATTTTTTAGCCTCCCAGGCCCAGAACCCTACTGACTTTGGTTACGCGGATAATGCTATCAGCATCAATGATACGGGCGAAATTGTGGAAGGAGATTCTGCTATCAATGAAGTTAATCAGACCATAGGCATAGAAGATCGCGCCTACAAACCGGATTTCGGTGTAATGGCCAACCGGGATAGCAGTTACTACTATGAAATAGGAAAATTCTATAGTAGAGGAGTCATTTATGGTTACGTTCAGGTATTGGTACTTTCGGGATTGGAGAAAAGAGTGGAATTGGAATTTTATACCAAAAAGTCTGATTTCCAACCTGCGATGGTCCAAATTGATAAAAGAAGAGAGGAATGGATTCAGCTGTGCAATGCGCATAATGCAGCAGCACTGATCAATGAACTCTACGCTGAAAACACAATGTATTATAATCATAAACCTTTGGTGGTGGGCCGTCCGGGCTTGATACAGGATTATCAATACATGAATCGTGAAAGCTATTCTTTGAATCTGACGCCTCTAAAGACCGAACAGATAAACAACGACATCCTACTGGAAATCGGACAATGTAGTGGAAGTTACGGTGGTAAATACATCATCGTATGGAAGAAGAATAGCGCCGGGAAATGGGAGGTTTTGCTTGACTCGAACATTTGATCAAGGTGCTTTCACCCAAGTGATCATGGTCTTTAAGCACCAGAGGCTAACGAAGAAAGTCAACACGCCGGAAACCTCGAAACTCCAGTCATTTGGTAACAGGTACTTGGGTGGCGGATACATTTTATGTAATGCTTCCACTGACATGCCTCCGAAATATAGCAGGTTCTTTAGGATATGATTATAGCCCCCCTCAAAAAAGCCAATGGCTCCGACAAAGAAGAAGCCTGCAATGATAATGTAGCCCCAAATCAGGAATCGCTTTCTCCAATTGATGTAGATAAACATGATTGTGAAAGAGAGTAACAGCCAAGTGAAACCCTGATAGGCGATATGCATCCTCCACGGTGTGTCGTACAACCACGCCCCATAGACATGATGAAGTGAGGTGATGAGATATACGGCTATCGTCGATAGGCATACCCATCGTTCTTTTTTGTTTAATTTGAAATGCAACATTCTTTGACCTTTCTTGTCAAATGTATGGTTAGAGGATAGTTGTGAGCGGATTTTTCACCTTGAGAAAACATTGATATGAAGCGTGTAATCTTAAATGAGACCTATCGAATTGATTTTGCGAGGCATGAGATCAAAGATTTAAGAGATGGTTCTGTAAAGTCTTTAGAACCTCGGCTTGCTCAGGTTCTGCGGATGTTGGTTGACAAGGAAGGACAGGTTGTACCTCGAAAAGAACTTGTGGAAGGGATCTGGGGAAACTATGCGTCGGGCGATGAATCGCTTACTCATTCGATTTGCCTGATTAGGAATACGTTAGATAAATCCATTATTCTTACTGTTCCTAAGAGTGGTTATGTGTTATTGGCCGATGTTGCCTTCGACAATGGATATGCCAATAAGGTGCTAAAAAAGTTAACTTTCAAAAGAGTTGCGGCGGCTTTTATTGTCTTGATGGTTCTTAAAATGATTCTCTTTCCTCATCATTGATGATGGTCAACAGCTGGTTAAAATGGGTGATGTAATGATCCGTGTACGGTGAAGGCCGTTGCCTAAATCTGGCTACCTGAACCGTAAGCAATCCTAATTCTCGCCCTGCTTTCAATTCGGATTCAGGATTGTCTCCAATGACGATGTGGTCGCTTTGATTCAAGCCACTTTCTATTACGATCTTTTCGAAAATCCCTGACTTATAAATGCGATTTGGTGCCTCAATTTCATCGATATGTATGGCTTGAAAAGCTGTGTCAATGTCTAATGCGGCAATCTTCGCTTGTTGTAAATGCCTGAACCCTGTTGTGACCAGTACCTTAGGGTAATTTATTTTTCTGATACATTCAAAATCCGGATATGGCCGAATCTTAAAGCTGAATCTGGTTTCGTTAATTAAGCTGGAAAACCTTTTCCGTAAAACAGTTGGAAACTGATGTTGTAAAGCGACCTGATCAAATGGGAGACTCCACAGATCTTTTTCAATGGAACTCACAATTTCTGACGAATAATAACCCGAAGCCAGGTTCCGGAATTGGGCAAATACTTTTTTCAGATGTTCCGTTCCGATGCTTCGGGTTTCAAAAATCGTATCGTCCAGATCAAAGATGAGCAGTTTATCAAGGTTCATGGTTGATCTCACTATGGTGTCCACGGACCTGTTTTTGTGACCGGCATAAACAAATGAGAAGTATCCTGAGATTCAGGGAAATACCTGAATAATCCTCCCCATCCACCCATCCAATAACGACCAGACCGGTCTTCATAGATGCTGAGAATGCCATCAGTTAGTAAGCCATTTTCCTTGTGGAAGTGATCAAATAAGTCCGTGTCAGGATTGTACCGATAAATGCCATGGTTTTCGGAGGCGAACCAAACCCGTGATTGGCTGTCTTCGAAAAGAGCGCCAATTTCCCAGCCTTTGATAGGATTGCCAAAAGGAAATTTAGTGATCCCTTCATCATTCCAGCGAGCAAGGCCGCCGTACATAGAGCCAATCCAGACATTTCCTTCCTGATCCTCCATCAAACTGTGGATGCTATTACTGGGTAGTCCATTCTCCTGTGTGAAATGCTCGAAACGATCCTGGTACATTCGGGTAATTCCAAATCCATCCCGACCGAACCAAATTCCACCATCCTGATCCTGAATGATCGCAGTGATCCGATCAAAAGACATGATGGTGCTGGTATCTGCTACAGCTGCCTTAGGAAGCTCAACGGGTTCAAAGGATTGTCCGTCAAATTGATAAACCCCCTTCAGCGTGCCTACCCAGAACAGACCTTCTCTGTCAATCATAAGACTCCAGATCTCTTTTTCTCCTAAACCCTGCTTGGCCGCGTAATTTTCGAAATGGATTTCTGAGCTGTTTTCCGCGGGGATATATTTATGTAGGCCGCTGGCCGTTCCAAACCATACATTTCCATACTGGTCCTCTACAATTCCGGTAATTCTTCCACCATCAAGTCCGTTACCTTCATCAAAGTATTCCAGTGTATCCCCATCATACCGCATGAGGCCGTACACATTAGTGCCAAACCAGAGATTTCCATAAGAATCCTGAAAGATCTTCCTAAGGTGCTGGCACAGTTGCCCATCGATGAAGAAAAGGGGATCTACCCATTCACTGTCTTGTTCGGCCTGTTCGCTATTAACCGTTTCTGATGATGTGTGATTGCTTGCGCTTCCACAAGAAAGACACATCAATAAGATAAGTAGATAAGTAGCATGTTTGAATAGGGACATATGAATCTGCCTTGAAAGACGTTTTCAATTTATCGCTTATTCCGGAATTAGTGCTTAACCAGAACGCTACATTGGTGATTTACCTGCCCAATTCTTCTACCAGTTCACGGGCGCTTTCCTGGGCCATGGCACTGGGATTATTACCGCCTATCATTTTAGCGATATTACTAATTCGTTCTTCATTGTCGAGTACTTTGATCCGACTGATGGAACGACTGGCCTCGTGATCTTTGTAAACGAAGTAATGTTGTTTGGCTGCGGCCGCAAATTGCGGAAGGTGACTGATAGAAATAACCTGATGTCTTTGAGCCATAGCGCTCATCATCTTCACCATTTGGATAGCTACTTCGCCAGAGACACCCGTGTCTATTTCATCAAAAATCACGGTGGGCATAGCAGTTTTCTGTGCTAATACTGACTTAATGGCGAAGATCAGTCGAGAGAACTCTCCACCAGAAGCTACATTTTTCAGGGGTTTAGGAGAAATACCTTTATTGGCAGAGAATAAAAAATCAATGCCATCAATCCCATCCATGGTGGGTGATTGCTCACTGAGATCAATTTGTAATTCCCCGTTTTCGATCCCAATTGACCGAATGATCGCTACAATTTGTTTCGACAGGGCCTTGGCGGCCTTCTGACGAGAGGCAGACAACTTTTTGCCTTTCTTTAATACTTGCTCTCTTGTTTTGGCCGTTTGTTCGGTCAGTTGTTTTATGCGTTCGTCTGAATTTTCGTATCCTGTTAGCTCCTTATCCAGTTTATCTTGCAACTGGAGCAGTCCGCGGATATCCGTCTTACCGTGTTTCTGCTGCAACCGGAAAATGAGATCAAGTCGTTCTTTTACCAATAGAGCCCGCTCGGGATCGAAAGCCGTTTGCTCATTAGTATTCGCCAATTCATCTGCAATATCTTTCAATTCAATGCTACAGCTTTCCAACCGTTCGGGCATGGCATTCAAATTGTCTTTCAGGTCTGCGATTTTGGCCATCATCTGACTAACTTCTCGCAATTGGTTCAGGATAGAGGACTCACTGTCATCTAGTAAATGAACAGATCCCGTGAGTTTTTCTTTGATTTCTTCAGCATGATCGAGGACATGTAACTCCTTTTCCAACGCTTCCTGTTCATCTTCCTCCAGTTTAGCTTCGCTCAGTTCCTGTAGGATGAATTTTTGATAATCCAGGTCTTTGGATGCTTCCAGGGATTGATTTTGCAGTTGCTCCAGTTCTTTTTGAAGGGCTGAGTAGGTCTTAAATTGCTCTTGATAAGCGTTTAACAAGTCATCATGCTGCGCAATCTTGTCAAGGGTCTGCAGCTGGAATCGATTATTGCCCAGAGCGAGCGATTCATGTTGAGAGTGAACATCAACCAAGCTTAATCCTAGTTCTTTTAGGACGTCAAGGGTTACAGGTGTATCATTGACGAAGGCCCTTGATTTTCCGGTAGGGCTGATCTCTCTGCGAATGACACATTCTGATTCATAATCGAGATCCGCTTCCTCGAAAAAGCTTTTTATCCCGAGTTGATTCACTTCAAAAACACCTTCTACTACACATTTCTGTGCCGCATCATAGAGTACTTTGACATCCGCGCGCTTTCCAAGTAATAAGCCGATGGCACCTAACAAAATGGATTTACCAGCTCCTGTTTCGCCAGTAATGATGTTTAGCGTTGACGTTGGCCTTAATTCGAGCGTTTCGATCAAGGCATAATTTTTAATGGAAAGCGATTGGATCATTGATGAACGGGCGCCTTTTTATCAGACCACATTTCTCTAATGTCCTGCAAAAGTAAAACGCGCTTGTGTCTCAAGCCATTTCTTGTGGTAAGTTTATCTTTATCTAGTTGGCTTAAGGTTACATGCAGCACTTCCCCGGATTTCATGACCACATTGATCGGGTCTTTGGACTGGATGTATTGTTTTAAGTCTTTGAAGGATACTTTGATCTGAACTTTCGACATGTTTATTTGATCATCACCTCGAAAATATCAGATTTTGTGGGATCTATGTTTGTCAGGATGTTATAGGCCTGTCGTCGTTCACTCGGGTTTCCGGTAGTAAAGATCTGAGCCAGCTCATCCGCTTTGGCATCCAGAAATGAAATGGTTAAAATAGATCTGGGCCGGGCATTATTTGCCTTTTGGATCTGTCCCAAACTTTCGAGAATAGACTTGTGAGCTTCATCGGGCTGTTCGCTTAAGATATCCATTCCCTGACGATGATACTGGTATTGTGCTCTACGAATAGGCTCCATCTCATTACTCAGTAGGTTTTCGGCCAGCCAATATCGATTCCTGATGCTATTGAACTGTTCCCAGCCGGGATAGCCGGATTGCTGTGCATTGATTACCACTTGCCAGGCTTTCTGGAAATAATCTTCACCTCCTAATTCGGAAAAAGAATCATAGTCGAATCCTATGATCATGTAGGCGTAGTAGGCGAGAAGGGAGCTTATGTTGTCCAGAAAAGTGTTTTCGCTGAACTGAATGGGTTGAGAGGCCACATATTCAAAAGTCCAGTCCCGATCCGCGAAGTTCATCAGTACTGATTCATAATCCGTATCGAAAACAGGTCGGGAAGATAATACCTGAACCGATGCTTCAAATCGACCAATACTGGGCATTTGTGAAATGGTAAGGATCAGGTTGCAATTGATGCGTTCCTCCTGATCGTATTGATCTTCTGTCCATCGCCGGTTGTTCATGAACTCGGCAAATGTCACTTCCATTTCCTGAAAAATGGATCTTTCGGTGGTTTGTACCTGATCTGCGTTCACCACTACTCGACAATTCAGTTCTTGTGAAAGAACCGCGAATGGCATTACCAAACAAAACAGCAGGTAAGTTTTACGCATTGAGCTTTTTAACGATCTCATTGACAATATCCGAAGCTACTTCTTTTTTAGTTTTTAACTCAAAAGCTTTAGGATTATTATCCCGAGAGTAGATCGTTACTTTATTGGTTGCATGAGAAAAGCCCGCTCCCTGGTCATTTAAGGAGTTAAGGGCGATGAAGTCGAAGTTCTTTTGTTCCAGTTTTTTCTGAGCATTGGACCCTTCGTCATTGGTTTCCAGCGCGAAACCTACCGTAAGTTGTCCTTTGGCTTTTTTCTTACCCATTTCGGCGGCAATGTCCTTATTTTCTACCAACTCTATAGACATGCCATTGCCGGTTTTCTTCATTTTGTGACCGACGGCTGTTTTGGGGCGGTAGTCCGAAACGGCTGCAGCAAAAATCGCGATATCAGAAGCTGCGAAATGAGTATCCGTAGCTTCAAACATTTCCTGTGCAGAATTGATCTTAATGATGTTTAGGTTTTCTCCAGAGGGGATGTGTTGCGTAGGTCCCGTGATAAAAGTGACTTCTGCTCCATTGGCCAGGCAATTCATCGCTAGTTCGTAACCCATTTTTCCAGAGGAATTGTTACCGATGAAGCGAACCGCATCTATTTGCTCATGGGTTGGTCCGGAAGTAATTAATACTTTTTTGCCAATGAGTTTTTCTGTGGCCTGGAAGAAAGTCTCTAATTGCTCAACCATGTGCTCTGGTTCAGCCATCCGTCCTACTCCGGAAAGACCACTGGCCAGTTCACCCTCTTCAGCTGCAAACTGATGATTTCCAAAACTTTCCAGTCGCTGGATATTGGCTTGGGTTGAGGGATGCAGGTGCATGTCCAGGTCCATGGCTGGAGCGAAGAATACTGGACATCTTGCCGAGAGATAAGTGGCCATCAGTAAGTTGTCACAATTCCCGTTAGCCATTTTGCTGAGCGTATTGGCACTAGCAGGAGCAACAACCATCACATCGGCCCATAACCCTAATTCCACATGGCTATCCCATTCACCGGTCTCCTTATTGAAAAAATCCCGGTAAACTTTGTGTCTGGAAAGGGTCGCTAGTGTAAGCGGGGTAATAAAATCGGTTGCGCTTTCGGTCATAACCACACGCACTTCGGCGCCGCTTTTGACCAGTAAGCGCACAAAAAAGGCGGACTTGTAGGCTGCTATCGACCCACTTACCGCCAGTAAAATCTTTTTTCCCTTAAGCATCAGAGGTGGAATTATTCCTCCCCGTCACCAAGCTCAGGCATACGGAACATTACTTGCTCCTCCAAAAATTCGTCGATTGCCATAGAACTAGGCTTTGGCATACGCTCGTAAAATCTTGAAATTTCGATCTGCTCTCTGTTTTCGAAGATTTCTTCAAGATTATCCACAGAAGAAGCAAACTCAGCCAATTTGCCATTCAACTCTTCTTTGTTTTTCGTGCTGATCTGTCTAGCACGCTTTCCAATAATGGAAATAGATTCATAAATATTGCCCGTTGGCTGAGCAATGTGGTCGTTGTTTCGTGTAATGATAGATGGATCCGTTGCCATTACGATTTATTTTTTTGAGCCGCAAATTTAGATAATTCCTGTAAACTTTCCTGATAATATTTTCCAGCGTCTTTCAGGAATTTACTTTCCGGGTAGCGCTGGAGCATGGCCTCATACTTTTCAACCGTTTCCCGATACCGCTCTTCTTGCTTGGAGTAGATGCTGTTCTGAGCGTAATTGAAATTGGTTTCTATCATCAGAAAAGCAATTTCTTCATTGAATTTACTATCAGGGAAATTTCTCTGAAAGTTTTCGAAGGTCACCAACGCAGGTCGGTAGCCTTTCACACCTTTGATCTGATAATACAAAATAGCATTATCGTACGCCTTCTTTTCGAGCTTAACCTGAAGTTCATCGATCAGATTATCCGCTTGTTCCGAATATTCGGAGTAGGGATAGGTATTGATGAAATTCTGCAATGCCGTCACAGCTTCGTAGGTACTTGTCTGATCAAGACTGTGCTTGGGACTTTGCTTGTAAAGCGAATAAGCATGCATGAAAGTAGCTTCCATCAAATACTCACTTCGACCGTAGATGGTTGAAAAAGTTTTGAAATGGTGGGCACTCAAGATGTACTGGCGCTGGTGGAATTGACAATAGGCATAATAGAAGTTGCCTAACTCCGCTTCCTCTGTACCTCTGATGATCGGAAGAATATCCTCCAGGAGCAATCCCGCCCGGAAGTAATCTTCCACTTCATAGTAGCGGATGGCTGCTTCATATTTTTCTTTCCATTGTCCTTTACGGAGCAGCTTTCTGAATTTGGAACACGATGAAACACTCACCATCAACAGGCATACCAAACCTAACTGCAATATCCTCTTCGTCATATCAAGGGTAAAAATCGAGCGCAAAATTACAAAGTCCAAGAGAGAACAGAAAACCGCGGCCTATCCGTCGCCAGATTCCTCTTTTTTAACGTTTTTTATCATCTTACGCTTTCCAGGGATGAATTTTTCACCCCGAATATCCCGCTCCGGGATCATGGTTTCGGGATCAATGGTCATGTCTTCGATGGGCGTGACCCCTTCTTGTGGAGCCGGAGCCTCTCCAAAAATATCGATCAAACTGGGGCGTTCATCAATGCGCCAGGAGAACCCTTTTAGTCGTGTGTCAGCCACATTCAATTCATGTGGAGGGATGAATTTTGCTTCCGGTTGCTGAAAAATGGAAATGGTTGAAACCTGATTCTCTTTGAAGCCAATTTTCATAGTACTGCAAATGAACTTGTTCATACCCATGGTGCTTGTGTCACCTTCAGTGAGTACATAATAGATGCCCTCCGCGTTACCATCCACGGTCATGCGGGTCATCTCTTCGTCCACGAAGTAAGCTACCATATCCCGCCCCTTGATCTGATTATAATTTTTCAAGGTGTCTTCAGTCACCATAAAGGAATTCCTGTACAGATTCATGCGGTCCAGGTTTTCATCCTTGATGGTCATGCTGATCGTATCCGCATTGATCTGGTTGTTTTCGTTCCAGAGGATCGGACCTTGAAATAAGACGAAAAGAGAGTCCGACTTATAGTAAGCGGCAGAATCCGCCAGGCCTTGCATGCCTTTCTTAAATATCCGGATATTGTTGTAGGCCAAAATTCTTTCGGCACTGTCATATTCACTTTCAATTGCTACAAGGGTATCAGCAGCCATATAAAGGGTATCTTCCTCCAGAATTCGTTTCAGGATCGGATTCCCAAAGACTTTACTAATGCCGTTTGTTTTATCGTAATAACCTTCGTCACCGATAATGATCACATCATTGTTTTTGGCTGTAAGTTTTACATTACCAATGCTTTTGTAATAGCGCAGCAAGTCATCAAAGAAGAGTTGATCCCCTTCTAGCGTATAGTCTTCTGTGTCTAATTTGCCATCTGCAAAATCCGATTGATCGATCTCTGTACGGAATACTCCTCCCTCCGCAAAAAGCTTGGTGCCATCTTCATTTTCGATTTCCGTGGGGCCGTACGTATAAGCGATCTTCGTATTAGTATCGTATCGAAGTGTATCGGCTTTCAGGGTGAAGTTGGGAGAAACCAAAACCACATTGGTATAAAAGGTTGCCAGGTTTTGCTGTCCATAAAAATAGCCGATCTCACTGGTAAGCGTATTGGTGGTACTGTCCAGAAGTTTTCCGCCATTGAAGTATTTAGCAATTTCCGAGTCCAGATTATAATCCAGAAAATCAGTCAGTAATTGCTGTACTCCTTTGGTGTATACTACATTTTTCCGCAATTCGGAATCTCGGGAATCACCATCGTAAAGCAATTCCTCGGAAGTGATGACCGTAGAATCGTCAAGGATCCTTACATGACCATAAGCCTCCATGATGTTCTTTCTTTTGAAATAAAAAGAACTGTCACAATAGACTGTGGTTTCTTCTTGGGTAAAGACGACCTGATCGATCAATTTTTGGAATTTCTGACCATCTCTTTTTCCAACGGTAAGTGTTTTGGCTTTGTAGTCAATTTTCCTGGCCTTGCGCTGTGCCTCAGCGGGCAATAAAGCACTGATCAGAAGAAAAACAAAAAGCAATCGACGCAAAGCCATATAAGATATTGGTCAAGAATTTTCAATGGACAAAATTAGTAACGTTCAATGTGCCAAAAGGATTGCTTTGAATTTTATGACGAATTTTGAGGTAATGCTGACAGAACTTCAGGGATTTATCAAAGATCATCAACTTTTCACAAGGGACGATCACCTATTGGTGGCCGTAAGCGGAGGAGTGGATTCGATGACATTATTACATCTCTTGGTACAGCTTGAGTATCGGGTTTCTGTGGCCCATATGAATTTTAGATTGAGAGGGGAGGAAGCCGACAAAGACGAGAAGCTTGTAAGGGAAACAGGGAATTTGCTACGGGTACCAGTTTTTACAAAGCAGGTAAATACGGTGGAATATGCTAATGAAAAGCGTATTTCAACTCAGATGGCGGCAAGAGAGCTGCGATATCGATGGTTTATTGACCTGCTTGAGGAGCATTTCTTTGATCACATTGCCACCGCCCATAATGCAGATGATAATCTGGAAACGGTACTTTTTAATTTAACTAAAGGTACAGGGATCCGAGGAGTGAGCGGGATCAATCATCGGCTGTCCTACCTGGTGAGACCTTTGCTATTTGCTCCGAAAGCGGATATCCTGAATTATGCTGAAACTAAAGGTATCCAGTGGCGCGAAGATGCTTCTAATGCCGATAGGAAATACATTAGAAACAAGATACGTCATGAAGTGCTGCCGGTGCTGAAAGAGATCAACCCTTCTCTAATCGCACACTTTGAAAACACTAGAAGCCGATTGTTGGGCACTGAACAGGTGCTGATGCGATGGGTACATGAGATCCGAGAAAAGTACGTACAACATGCAGGAGATAAAGATTGTATCTCCCAGGAATGGATGACAAATATGGCGTCAGATGCCGTTGTTCTTTCCGAAATTTTACGTCCCTATGGATTTTCCTATGTCCAATGTCAGGAAATTGTGAAGGCTTCAAATCAGATTGGTAAGTTGTTTGAAGGCGGAGATTACATCCTGAACGTAGATCGGGGACAGTTCATCGTAAAGCTGGCGTTTGAATCAGATGCCCGGTCGACGATTGAAATCGATCAGATTAATGATATCTACCAATTGGGCAATTGGTCTTTGAAATTGACGGAACATCCCTTGTCGGACTTTAAAAAAGGAACAAGCGGGAACGAAATATTTCTGGACGCGGCTACCGTTCAATTTCCTTTGACCCTGCGAACATGGAAACAAGGGGATTCATTTCAACCTTTGGGCATGAGAGGAAAAAAGAAGATCAGTGACTTTCTCATAGATCAAAAAGTGCCGTTCATTGAAAAACCTGCCGTATTGGTGTTGGAGTCTGCGGGTCAGATTTGTTGGGTTGTCAACTACCGTTTGGATGATCGCTGTAAGGTGACGGACAAGACTACTAAATTACTGAAAATCACCTGTCAAAAATCATTTGAAGATGGACCAATTACGGTGTAGTTTTGGCTCCGATTTCACAAGAGTAGATTGTCAGATCATTATTATTGAATCAAAATCACTTTAATCCATGAAAGTTACCGTAGTAGGAGCAGGAGCAGTGGGAGCTACCTGTGCCGAAAATATCGCCAGAAAATCACTATGTGAAGAAGTTGTTTTACTGGACATCAAAGAAGGTTTTGCCGAAGGTAAAGCCATGGACATGAATCAGTGTGCTACTTTGAATGGCTATGATACTAAGATCATTGGCTCTACAAATGACTACCAGGCTACCGAAGGTTCAGAAGTAGTTGTGATCACTTCAGGTTTGCCAAGAAAACCGGGCATGACACGCGAAGAGCTGATTGGGACCAATGCGGGAATCGTGAAGTCGGTAACTGACAATATTCTAAAGTACACCCCCAATCCGATCATCATTGTGATCAGTAATCCGATGGACACGATGACTTATCTGTCTGCGAAGGCCAGTGGATTGCCAAAGGAAAGAATCATTGGAATGGGAGGAATTCTCGATAGTAGTCGATTCAAGTACAGATTGAGCGAAGCGATCTCATGCTCTCCAAATGACCTGCAAGGTGTGGTAATTGGCGGACACGGTGATACTACCATGATCCCATTGATCAATCATGCTACTTATAACAGCGCGCCTGTAACTGATTTCCTTTCTGCTGAGCAACAAGCACATGTAGTAAAAGAAACCATGGTAGGTGGAGCCACTTTGACAAAACTGATCGGAACGTCTGCCTGGTATGCGCCAGGTGCGGCGGGTGCTTATCTTGTAGAGAGCATTGTTCGTGACCAGAAGAAATTATTCCCTTGCTGTGTTTACCTCGATGGTGAGTATGGACAAAGCGACATTTGCATCGGTGTACCGGTAGTAGTTGGTAAGAATGGTTGGGAAAAAATTGTTCAGTACAACCTGAGCGATGATGAGCAAGCTAAGTTCAACGCCAGTGCGGATGCCGTACGTAAAATGAATTCAGTACTTACAGATATGAGCCTGGTATAATACCCGGTAATTAAAATTAATAACGATAAACTGAAAACCACTCCAAAGGAGTGGTTTCTTTATTTGGAAGAGAGACAGACTCAATTTCATACATTGTTGTGGCATTTTTTATTGAGGTGACTTTTCTTCGCTTAGCTCTCAGGCATACGTGCTAGCCAGGTTTAATTCTTTCACAATCTTGGATGCGAGTTTGGCTGTTAATCCAT
This sequence comes from Cyclobacteriaceae bacterium, assembly GCA_965229785.1. Classification (GTDB taxonomy): domain Bacteria; phylum Bacteroidota; class Bacteroidia; order Cytophagales; family Cyclobacteriaceae; genus JAWPMT01. Next base: position 3,051,224 of record CBDDJS010000001.1, on the reverse strand, counting down.
CCATTTCATACAATACTTCAAAGTCAGGATCAGATACTTCCCGAGTCACGTTACTATAGGTAGCCCAACTACCATATTGGTATTCTTTGATGATGGGATTGTACCAAATGACTCCTGTGGTGGCTTGCGGTGTATTCGTCATTTCAAGGCGCGTTATTACATCTTCAAAACGAAGATAATCAAATAAATTGTATTATTATTGGAAAAAATATAATTTTTTCATCTCTCACTTTAACGAAGCAACATAGATCAGGTTACAAAAAACCAGCTATCCCCCTGTGTAATTGATCGCTTTCTTTGTTCCTTGGTATAACTTTGGCCTATGCAGGAAAACTATCAGGAACTAATCGCAGGAAGTGACTTGATCAGTCGGGATTTGAGCTGGGTACGATTCAATTATCGTGTTTTGGATCAGGTAAAAAAGAAAGATCGCAGCCTTGTTGAGCGACTTAAGTTTCTGGCGATCACTGCGAGTAATGCTGATGAATTTTTCATGATCCGCGTAGGTAGTTTATACAACTACATTGATTTTGAAACGGACCGTATTGATTATTCCGGATTGCACCTGATTCCTTTTCAAAAGGCGCTTTTTCAGGAGCTACAAGAGTTTACCCAAGACCAACATCGATTATTCGCTGAGGAATTAGAGCCACAATTCGGAGATTTTGGATTTACAATTTCGACTTATGAGGATCTTTCTGAAAGTGAACGTAAGGCGGTAGGAAAGTATTTCCGTAAGGAAGTATTTCCCATGCTGACTCCTATGATGTACGACACGTATCATCCTTTTCCTGTATTGATGAACAACGTGCTCACATTTGGGGTGGTATCAAAGGGCGCGGATTCCGGAAAGAAGGAGAAGAAGAAAATGTCTTTTGTTCAGATCCCTCACAATGTCAGGCGCTTTTACCAACTGGAAAGAGGAGACAAACTGGTATTTGTTCCGATCGAAGAAATCGTTGAAAATAACATTGAGGAACTGTTCAAAAACGTCGAGATCATTTCCTGCACCTTGTTCCGAATGACGAGGAATGGCGACTTTACTTTGGAAGAGTCTGAAGACATTGATGCCAACTATCTTGAGGAATTAAAGAAGCAGCTTAAAACACGTAAAACAGGACGTGTTGTTCGTTTGGAAGTTTGTTCTGATTATGATAAATGGCTCATAAGAAAATTGAAAGAGCGTTTCGAGATAGAAGATGTCAATATCTTCAAAGCAGATGCACCAGCCATTTTGGACTATTCAGGACTTTGGCAGATTGTAAACCACCCTGCCCTGCAAAACTTCCGTGAAGAGTCTACTCCGCCAGTGAAGCCGCTCAGTATGGAAGATTATCAGGATCAAAGCATTTTTAATATCCTGAAAGATCGAGATATCCTGCTTCATCAGCCTTATAACAGCATTGAACCTTTGTTGGATCTATTGGATCAGTCGGCGGAAGATGCAAATGTGATGTCCATCAAACTCACCATCTATCGGCTGGCTAAAAACTCCAGGGTTATTGAAGCACTTTTAAAAGCTGCTGAGAATGGTAAGCACGTTTCGGTTTTGTTTGAAGTAAAGGCACGTTTCGATGAAGAAAACAACATGCGACAGGCACAACGACTTCAGAAAGCAGGCTGTTTCGTCATCTACGGCGTTGGTTCTTTGAAAACCCATACTAAACTGCTTCTCATCGTTCGTAAAGAGCGAGACCGGGTAAAGCGTTATGTGCACATGTCCAGTGGGAATTACAATGAATCTACATCCAAGTTATACACGGACCTGGGTTTCATGACCACCGATGATGGCTATGCCAATGATGTGCAGGAGTTCTTTAATGTAATCACGGGGCATTCATTCCCGGACAAGTATGAAAACCTCCTTACTGCCCCCAGAGATTTACGTAATAAGCTCATTGAGCTTATTGAAAGAGAAGGCGAAAATGCCGCCAATGGATTGCCTGCAGGTATTGTGATCAAAATCAATTCACTGCAGGATAAGGACACAATTGAAGCGCTATATGCCGCATCACAAAAAGGTGCACCGGTTAGATTAATCGTTCGCGGTATCTGTTGTTTACGTCCGCAACGAGCAGGTCTTAGTGAAAATATAGAAGTGAGATCCATTGTGGGTGACTATTTGGAGCATTCCAGAATTTTCTATTTCCATAATAATGGTGATCCGATCGTATATTCCGGAAGTGCGGATGTAATGGTGCGTAGTTTCGATCGCCGATTGGAATCTCTGTTCCTGATCAAGGATAAATTCCTTAAGCAACAGGCGATCAATATACTGGCCTATAATTTGAAGGACAATGTCAATGCTTATGAAATGAAAGAGTCAGGAAGTTATGAAGCTGCATCCAATGAGGGTGAAGTTTTTAATATTCATAAAGAATTTTTCAAAGTATCGAGCGATATTGTTCGAAATGCGAAACTTTTTGATTGATTTGCTGAGTATTATTCAATGTTCAGTGTTTTCGTGCGTTCAATAGGGATTTTATCCTAAACGGCCAATCTGGTCCTTTTGATAAAGGAATTTGCCTTGACACATTATATATTTGCGCACTGAATTGACTTTGCCTATAAGCAGGTCAACGGGCACAGGGATGTTGGTTTTGTGATAATTTATCATCGATTTTAGTATGAGCGCATTACGGGAGAGGACCCGGCAGTTTAGAGAGCCACAACGAGTTCAGGAGCTAGGTTTCTATTCTTATTTCAGAGAGTTGGAGTCCCATCAGGGCACCGAGGTACTTTATAAGGGTAGAAAGGTCTTGATGTTCGGTTCCAATAGTTACCTGGGACTCAACAATGACCCCCGTGTAAAAGAGGCTTGTATTAAAGCTGTTGAAAAGTATGGCTCCGGTTGTGGTGGTTCACGGTTTTTGAACGGAACCCTGGATCTGCATGTCGAACTGGAGGACAAGCTTGCCAAATTCCTTAGAAAAGATGCGTGTATAGCCTACAGTACTGGATTTCAGGTGAACCTGGGGGTACTCCCTACATTGGCTGGAAGAGGTGATTATCTGATCCTTGATACACAAAACCATGCATCGATCATAGAGGGAGCCCGCCTGTCTCAAGCATCTACAGTGTATTTCAAGCACAATGACATGAAGTCGCTGGAGACGAAATTGAAAAGCATTGGAAAAGAAGCTTTCAAAATGATCGTCGTGGATGGCGTCTTTAGCATGGAGGGAGATATTTGTGAACTCCCTGATATTGTTCGACTGGCGAAGGAATACAACGCTACGGTCATGACTGACTGTGCACACGCGGTTGGTGTGTTAGGAGAAGAGGGTAGAGGTACACCTTCTCACTTTGGGTTGGAAGACGATGTAGAACTGATCGGAGGAACATTCAGCAAGTCTTTTGCTTCTCTTGGTGGGTTTATTGCAGGCGATGCGGACACCATCAATTATCTAAAGCACATTTCGAGATCGTTCATATTCAGCGCGAGTATGACCCCCGCGTCCGTTGCAGCCGTGATCAAATCCCTTGAAATCCTCCAAAGTGAACCAGAGCGCCTTAAAAGCCTTTGGGATAATACGCATTACGCACAGAAACGCCTGGTAGAATTAGGTTTTGATATCGGAGATTCGAAAACACCGATCATACCCATCTATATCAGGGATTATGACAAGACATTTCAGATCTCAACACGTCTGATTCAGGAAGACATTTTTGTGAATACGGTGATTCCTCCGGCAGTTCGTCCGGAAGATACTCTGATGCGTTTCTCATTGATGGCAACGCACACAAAGGATCAGATAGATGAGGCCATTTCAAAAATCCATAAAGTAGCTAAGGAAGTTGATATTCCTTTAAACGAGCCCTCTAGTGTACAGCATTAAGAAGATCGAGGGCAAAGCAGGCCTGAAGAAATTCATAAAATTCCCTTTTTCTATTTTCAAAGGAAATGACTGTTGGGTTCCTCCACTCCTCATGGACGAAATGACGGTCTTCAATCCCAGGAAAAATCCAGCATTTGACGAGGCTGAAGCAGTATACTGGATGGCTTACAAAGAGGATAAGCCCGTTGGTAGAATAGCCGGTATTGTGTTGAACAGGGAAGCACGGGAAGAAAAATTGGCTCGATTCGGTTGGATTGATTTTATTGATGACCCTAAAGTACCTGAGTTGCTTTTGCAAACTGTGGAGCAGTGGGCCAAAGAGAAGGGCCTGGAAGGAGTACATGGTCCCATGGGCTTTACTGACATGGACTTTGAAGGCATGCTCGTAGAAGGTTTTGACAAACCGGGTACCATCGCTACCATTTACAATCATCCCTATTATCCCGAACATCTCGAGAAGTTGGGTTACTCCAAAAGTGCCGATTGGTTGCAATTGGAATCTGAAGTGCCGGAGGAAGTACCGAAAAGACTGGCACGCCGGGCGCAGATGATCGAGAATCGATTCAAGTTTAAAAGCCTGAAATTCAAAAGTAAGAAGGAAGCACAGAAATACGGAGATGAACTGTTTGATGTGCTTAATAAATCCTATGCCGATTTGTTTGGCTTCCATCAATTGACGGAGAAACAGATCAAATTCTACATTGACCAATACCTGGGCTTTGTAGTTACTGATTTCCTCAGCATGATCGTCAATGAAGATGGTAAATTGGTGGGATTTGCAGTGACCATGCCTTCACTTTCCAAAGCGTTTCAAAAAGCAAAAGGCCAGATCCTTCCGTTTGGGCTTTTTCATATTTTGAAAGCCATGAAAAAGAATGACAAAGTAGATATGTATTTGATCGGTGTATTACCGGAATACCAAATGCATGGTGTTACTGCGATCATTTTCCGAGATTTGATTCAAGCCTATATTGATAAAGGCATAAAAACCACCATAACCAACCAAATGTTGGAGAGCAATCAGAAAGTGCTTGCTCAGTTCAACGAATTCCCTTCTGAAGTCTATCAACGAAGAAGGTGTTATAAGAAAGTGCTTGCATGAGTGTATTTGCAGAAAAAAACCTTTGGGGCCTCATTTTAGGGGCATCTAGTGGAATGGGATTAGCAACCGCCAAAAAACTGGCCGGAGCAGGGATGAATCTCATTCTTATCTACCGTGAAAGACGATCCCGACAAGCGGAAGTAGATGAAGCATTCGATGAAATGCGCTCCTTAGGAGTAGAAGTGATGGGTTTTAATACGGATGCTCTGCAAGAAGCTAAAAGAGATCAGGTGCTTGAAGAAATTGCCGGGAAGATCGGAGATGGAAAGATTCGGTTGCTACTGCATTCTATTGCTAAGGGGAATCTTAAATTGATGACTCCTACGCCAGAAGACGGAGGTATCGCTTATCCATCGCAACTCCTGACAGATGAAGATTTTGCCATTACCGGAGATAGTATGGCTTTTAGCATCGTTCCATGGCTCAATGCCATTCTTGCTAAGAATCTTGTGGCCAATCCGGCGAGAGTTATCGCACTGACCAGCGCAGGAGACAAACGCGTGTGGAAAGGTTATGCGGCGGTAGCGGCTGCAAAGGCGTCGCTGGATGCGATCATTAAATACATTGCTGTGGAATATGCGCACCTGGGCATTACATCCAATTTAATAGAAGCTGGCGTTACCGTTACACCGTCGATGCAGTTGATTCCAGGTAGCAATGAGATGGTAGAACGGATACAGCAGCAGCATCCCAAGAAGCGACTGACCCAGCCTGAAGATGTTGCTAATGCCATTTACCTGCTGACTCAGGATGAGGCGAACTGGATCAATGGATCCCGATTGGTAGTTGACGGAGGAGAAACCTTGATTTAACCAGGTAATTCCCTTAATTCCTTATTTATTTTTTGACCGGATTACCTTCCAATAACAATTTTCGCAAAAAGTGAATTTTTTTTTGGGGGTATGGGTAATGCCGTTTGCCTTCCTGTGAAGTGAGTTTGCGTCTAGACGTTAACGAAACCCAATATTTTGTAAAGAAGATCAAGCCTATGAATTATATGACCAGCGCATCTGTTGTATCCTTTAATGATAAAATAAGCATATAGGATTAACCGATGCAGGACATCATAGATCAATTACCATACCAAAAACCATTTTTGTTCGTAGATAGTCTGGAGAAGCTGGACGAGAACGGCGTTGAAGGCAGTTATACCCTGAAAGAAGATGAATTTTTCTATCAAGGGCATTTCCCCGGAAACCCGGTAACACCGGGAGTGATCCTTACGGAGATTGCTGCGCAAATTGGTCTGGTAAGTTTAGGGATCTACTTGCTTCAACATAAAGAGGAAGGGGCGGTTGTACCTGTATTTTCTTCATCGAACATGGATTTTCTAAAACCAGTTTATCCGGGAGAGAAGGTCAAGGTGATTTCGACCAAGGAGTACTTCAGGTTCAGTAAGTTGAAATGCAAGGTGGTCATGTCCAATGCGGCCGGAGAAGAAGTCTGCAAAGGAACATTATCAGGCATGGTCACACGAAAGGTGAATAAGAACTAATGGAATATAAGCGCGTTGTAATTACCGGACTTGGTGTTACCTCCCCCAATGGGATTGGTATATCGAATTTCGGTGATGCCATTAAGAACGGAAAATCAGGAATTACCAGTTGGCCAGAACTGGCAGACTTGAATTTTCGGTGCCAGGTAGGAGGAAAACCTCCGATCACGATGGAATACCTGGAAGAGAAATTGCCCGCTTATATTGCCAAAAAGATTACAAATAATGCTATCCTGTATGCTTGCCTTGCGGGCGTGGAGGCCTGGGAAGATGCAGGTCTTGAGGTTTTGAGCAAAGAAACGGATTTTGATACGGGTGCAGCTTTTGGCGCGGGAGCGCTTGGGCTGGATAGTTTCATTACTTCCAAAACCACACCGATCGATGAAGGTAACCATAAGTTACTGGGTGCGGGTGCCATCCCTCAAAGCATGAGTAGTGGAGCCAGCGCTTATTTGAATCAGATTCTTGGTTTTGGGAATAGGGTGATGTCGAACTCATCGGCGTGTATTACAGGTTCTGAAGCCGTCTCTCAGGGTTATGAGTGGATCCGAATGGGACGGGCCAAACGCATGCTGTGTGGAGGAACCGAAGGAGATGGTCGCTACATCTGGGGCGGGTTTGATGCCATGCGTATTTTGTGCAGTGCCTACAATGATGATCCGACAAAAGCTTCGAGACCTATGTCCAGTACACCTATGGGGTTTGTACCCGGTGGAGGGGCCGGAGCATTGATGTTGGAGGAGTTGGATTCTGCATTGGAAAGAGGTGCTAAGATCTATGGTGAAGTAATTGGCTCATTTGTCAATACCGGAGGCCAGCGTTCAGGAGGTTCGATGACTGCAGCCAACCCTGAAGGCGTCAGAAGATGTATTAAAGGGGCAATCACTGATGCTGGAATTGATCCATCAGAAATCGATTTGATCAACGGTCACCTGACTTCTACAAAAGGGGACGTGGTGGAGATCAACAACTGGGCGAATGCATTGGGACTGGAAGGAGATGATTTTCCTTACATCAATGCTACTAAATCCATGATCGGGCACTGCATCGGAGGTGCCGGTGCCATTGAGTTGGTGGGTACAGTGCTGCAAATGCATGAAAATTTTATTCACCCTACACTAAACCTTGAGGAGGTTCATCCCGATATACTTTCAAAAGTTTCGGCTGATAAAATACCAACAAAGAAAATAGACAAAGAAATCAACATAGCGATCAAGTCCAATTTTGGTTTTGGAGACTTGAATTGCTGTGTCGTACTTAAATCCTGGAAAAACTAAATTTTATGAATAGAGAGAGCATACTTTCCAAATTGAAAGATCTGATCCAGCCTTACGTTGGAGATAATGATGCTTTTGGCGCTATGAACGAGAAGTCTGATTTGATCAATGACTTGAAGATCAATTCAGCACACATCGTAGATATCGTTTTGGACATTGAGTCTGAGTTCGATATTATGATTGATGATGAGTCTATCAATGAAATGATCACTGTTGGCTCAAGTATCGATGTAGTTGAAGCGAAGCTTGCGGTAGCCGCCAGCTAATCTTTGCCGATCGGTAACGACATCATCGATCTGGATGAAGCCAGTAAGCATCGACCTCAGTACTACGAACGGCTAAAACGCTCAAGTTTTGCTGAGGACGAGTGGCTGTTCCCTGATCTTCCCGATGGAAATATCGGCCTTTGGCTTTTATGGTCTTTGAAAGAGGCTACTTATAAATCATTGGTTCAGGCCGATTGGGATGGCAGGCGCTTCTATCCAAATGATTTTCGTGTAACATCGTTGAAGCGAAATACAAACGATTTCATTGCCGAAATTGTATTTAAAAACCGAGTTGTGAGAACTACCACCTCTATTCAAAAACAGTTCCTGCATACGGTGACTCAACCTGAAAATGACCTAAGGACACGATCCACTTATTTCGAGTGTCCCGGTGACGATTATGAACGTCAATCCGGAGAGGTTAGAAATCAAGCTATTGGTGCGCTTGCCGATAGCTTAGATCTGGATCCAGATCTCATTTCCATTAAAAAAAACGAAGATCAGGTACCTCAATTCTACGTGAATGGGGTTTACCTTTCTTCAGTAGACCTTTCTTTATCTCACCATGGAAGATACGGGGCGTATGCCATGGTTTTTCTGCCTGACCACTGATGAAGTCTGTTTTAATTACTGGTGCCAATGGTTTTGTTGGTCGACATCTTTTGGAAAGAGGCCTTGCGGAAGGCTATAAGGTATATGCGGCCGTTAGAAAGACCAGTGATGTTTCTGGTATTGAACATCTGGATGTCACAATTTTGCGACTGGACTACCAAATTTACACTGAATTGAAAGGTGCGTTATCGGCACATGGTCCGTTTGATTATGTAGTTCACAATGCTGGTGTAACTGAGGCCATTGATCTGCCTAGCTACCGCAAAGGGAATGTTGAGGTTACTGGAAATTTGCTCAAGGCTTTACAGGGCGGATTGGTGAAATCGAACTTTGTTTATGTTTCGAGCCTTGCGGCCAGGGGGCCAAACTATGCAGGGAAAGACGATCCCATTTCAGATTATGGAATTAGTAAATTTGAAGCGGAAGCGGTAGTGAAAACTTCCGGCATCAACTTCGTGATCGTACGACCGACTGCCGTTTATGGTTCAGGGGATGCAGCCTTCTTTGAGCTCGTCAAGCTCGTAAAAAGGGGTATCTCCCTTTCTATGGGAAGTAGGGATCAAAAACTCACCTTCATACATGGGTATGATTTGGCTAATTTGATTTTCAAAGCAGCTCCATTTACAGGAAAAACATTTTATGGTCACGACGGCCAAGTCAAGGGACAAAAAGACCTACTCAATGCCATAAAAATGGGATTAAGTAAGAAAAAAACCTTAGGCATTCACATCCCGGCTGGTTTAGTAAGGAATATCTCCTTAGGAGTTAATGTCTTTTACAACAAGGTACTTGGGAAGTCCTGGCATTACAACCCGCCCAAAATCAGGGAATTACTAGCCACAGACTGGACCATTCACGAAACAGCAGAACAGGATTTATTGGAATTTGAACCTGCATTTACGCTGGAAAGTGGCTTTCAGGAAGCCATTGATTACTATAAGGAAAAGAATTGGCTTTAGCTTCGCGGTGCTGTTATGAAGATCATTTATCTCTTTTTTAAGAAATCACCGGTCATCTTTTATGTCGCGGTTATCACTGGTTCTATTTCGGGGTTAGCCCTGATGGGTATGATCTACTGCATTAATGAAGGGATCAGCCATGGTGTAGAAATCCATGAGATACGTGATGGCAGTCAACGTATCATGGAGCCGAAGTGGTATCTGGATGAAGAAGATATTGCCTCACTGACAGATCCTGAAGAGCCCGGAGCTTTGAATTTTGGATATTTGATCCCTGCATTTTTAGGTTTATGGCTCATTTACGGTGCCACGAGTGTTACCGCTTCTTATTATGTCACGCGTATGAGTCAGGATGTAATTCTGGACTTGCGGGTTGATCTGAGTCGCAAGATCATGAAAGCCTCCTTTACCAAAATGGAACGCAGCAAAAACCAATTGCTAGCCATTTTGACGGATGATATCATGAGTGTGGTTCAGGCAGTCACCCGATTTCCCAATATCCTGACTTCCATTACTATGGTCATGGGAGCTTTGGTTTACATGGCATTTATTTCCTGGCAGCTGATCTTTGTATTCCTTTTGTTGTTTGCACTGGCCTACGGATTCTTCCAAAAGCCTTTGAACAACTTCAAGCACAAGATGCGGAAGTCCCGCGATACTCAAAAAGACCTTTTGGGACATTTCAATGCCCTGATCAATGGTTTGAAAGAATTGTTATTGAATTTCCGACTCAGGGACAATTTCATTGAAAACGTGCTCTTGCCTTCTGCACGAGATCAGAAAGAATATAATCTCTGGTCGAACATCTGGGTGTCCATCTTTTCGCGTTCTGCTGAAATGGTATTGCTGATTGGTTTCGGAAGCATATTGATCATCATTTCAAATACGGAATTTGTCTCATTTGCTACGCTGAAGGACTTTTTAATGGTGGCTTTATTCACTATTTCTCCATTGAGTAACATCAGTAGCTTTTTGCCATTCCTGGGCAAAATTGATGTGGCACTTGAGCAAATCGAAAGCACAGGTTTGATGTTGGATGAAGCCAAGATTGATCGCACAGTAGAAGCGCCTGATTTCAATAAAACGTCGGAGACTTACCTGGCGCTCAAAGACGTGACTTATCAATATTATCATGAAGGAGAGGAGAAATATTTCCAGCTGGGTCCGATCAATTTGGAGATCAATAAGGGAGAAATGATCTACCTCCTTGGAGGAAATGGAAGTGGGAAAAGCACGTTGGCAAAGATCATTTGTGGTCTGTATTTACCTGAATCCGGGAAAATTGAGATGGCAGGAGTGGAGTTGAAAAAAGGAAACCTTGATGCTTATCGCGAAAACTTCAATAGCATTTTCACCGATTTCTTCCTGTTTCAGGACCTGGGTCATGTGGATTCGGAAAGACTGAAAGAGGACGTACAGAAGTACCTGAAGCTGCTGGAACTGGATAAGAAAGTAAAGATTGAGAACAATAAACTTTCTACCACAAACTTGTCGACCGGTCAGCGTCAGAGACTGGCCCTTTTGCTTTCCTATTTGGATGATAAACCCTTTTATATCTTCGATGAGTGGGCTGCAACACAGGACCCTTATTATAAAGAAGTATACTACCGTACCTTGTTGCCAGAGTTGAAGGCGAAAGGCAAGACCTTATTGATCATTACCCACGATGAGAAGTACTTCGACGGTGCGGACCGATTTATCATGTTACAGGATGGTCAGATGCTTAATCCCGAAGATCACGAAGACCTATTAGCGATTTATAATCAGGGGATTTCTTAGATTTCGTTCTTTTGAACCTGTTCTACATAATCGACTGAAACATCTGCGATTTTAGCGATCTGATAAATGGATAGGCTAGACTCAGACAGCATATTTCTAATCATCCTGATTGTATTCTCAGTAATGCCTTTCTCCATACCTTCAAGGTAGAGGCCATCCTTGGTTATATCGTATGTTATTGGCATAGCTTCTAATTGTTTCTTCGTTATTGACTCTAAGTTACGCAAACGGGATAACACGAGCAATTGTTTGGTGTACCGCTGAATGACTGGATCATTACCAAGGCTTCGCTTTAAACTCTTTATGATTTTGGAAATGACTTGTTCTGCCTCATCCTTTTGATAGTCAGTGAGAATAGAAAGGATAATCTCTTCCGGAATAGAAGAATGCAGTGTTTGTTCCAATGGAATATCTTTTAAATCTCGAGTTTCAAAGGAAGATATACGAAATGCTTCTGGAAGTTCAGTTGCCATTTGTGATGGACTCATCCCCAAATAGATCACGAATTGTTTCACTGGCAACTCATACTTACATTGGAGAATGGCTTTGTATTCGGCCATTCGAAAAGACATCTTGGGATCATCTTGTGTTTGAAATTCTAATTGAAGTATGAAATGATCTCCGGTTTTAGAAACAACAGATTTTAGAAAATCCGGCTCACGTTCGATGGTTTTATGGAGCTTGTCTTTAATTTCTTGGGTTTTTGAAATGGAAATATTCAATATTTTCTCCAACAAGGGAGTCAATAATGATTCAATATTTTCCTTAAATATTCGGTCAAAGTCGCCCACAATAAGTTGTTTTGAGTGAGTTGCTGTTTTGAATGAGTAATTTCGTAAATCTTTACAAAAACCCAGGATGAATCAACATCTTAATCTTTGTTTTCCTGAATGGCAGGGATATGCGGAATCCAATTCTGTTTATTTCGGAGCATTGAGATTGCAGGAAATACTTTCTACTACACATCAGTTTACGAGTATTCCCGTTCCTGAAAATGAGGACCTGTTTTTGGAAAATAATATCATAGGTTATGAGGCTAACTTGAGACAATTAAAGGCCACTGCGCACGTGTTGAAAGAAGAAAAACCTGCTTCCTTATTTATGGTTGGAGGAACTTGTGCTGCTGAAATTGCTCCGGTTTCATATCTCAATAAATATTACGATGGCGATCTTACGGTACTTTGGTTAGATGCGCATGGTGATTTGAATACACCTCAATCTTCTCCCAGTAAGCATTTTCATGGCATGCCTTTACGTGCATTATTGGGAGAGTCTGATCCTTTTGTTCTGCAACATGCCTTTTCTAAATTAAACCCCAATCAAGTAGTACTGGCGGGGACTAGAGATCTGGATAAAGAGGAGGAAAGGTACATCGCTCAAAACCAGATTGAAGTGGTAACTCCAGGCAATATTGAGCAGGTGGTTGATCGGGTACTCGGTAGAGAAAAATCACATGTTTATATTCACATTGATCTGGATGTATTGGATCCCAGTTCATTTCCACACCTTTTGTTGCCCATTCCAGGAGGTGTCCTCATAGATTCACTATTAAAAGAACTAAGTGAATTGGTCCGGGAAATTCCATTGGTAGGGGCGAGTATCGTAGAGTATGTACCTGATGGGAATTCCGGGGAACCTGTCTTAAAAGAAATTGTTGCCGCTCTGGGTTTGGGACAGTAATCGATCCTGCTTAAGTTTATCACATGGTGAAGCAATCAAAAACCCTTTTAGGGCGCTTTCTACGTGCCCTCAGAGATCTTGTGGCTGTTCTTGTTTTACTGGGGTTAGTGATCTTTTTCTTTGTAGTGGGCAAGTGGGTTGACAGAAGTAAAAACGTACGCCTAAGAGATAGCAATGAGCCCATCATTGTGTCAGAACGGGCTAAAAGACTTCATCCGAAAATCGCTGTAGCAGATTGGCATTCGGATAATCTGCTTTGGGACCGGGATCCATTAGTAAAGCTCGATCATGGACATGTTGACATTCCCCGGCTCATTGAAGGAAATTTTGCTATTCAGGTTTTTGATGCGGTGATCAAAGTACCACATGGACTCAATTATGAATCCAATACCGATAAAACCGATCAAATCAAGTTGCTTTCCATGGCCAATCGATGGTCGGTTTCTAGCTGGTTTGGATTGACTGAACGTGCCTTATACCAAAGCAAAGTATTGCACGATGCAGCTGAAGAATCTTCTGACCTGGTCATCATCAAGACTCGGGGTGACCTGGAGTATTTTATGAAACAATGGAATACCAACGGGGGAATGGTCGGTGGTGTTTTGTCGATTGAAGGACTTCATGCTATGGAAGGTAAGTTGGAAAATATGCAAGTTCTGATCGATGCCGGGTATCGTATGTTTGGACTGGTCCATTTCTTTGACAATGAAATAGGTGGTTCTTCGGCCGGAGTGGAACAAGGAGGGCTGACCGACCTGGGACGGCAGGTGGTACGAATTATGAATGAAGAATCGATCATTATCGATCTGGCACACGCTTCAGAACAATTGATTGATGAAGTTCTTGCCATAAGTACAAAACCTGTGGTTGTTTCACATACAGGAGCGAAGGGAATTCACAATAGCCCTCGCAATTTGAGTGATCGGCATTTACAGGCAATCGCGGAAAAGGGAGGAATGGTTGGATTGGGATTTTGGGAAGAGGCATCCGGAGGACAATCCGTGAATGATATTGCCAGGGCCATACGTTATACTGCGGACCTTATCGGAGTAGCGCACGTCAGTTTAGGTTCTGATTTTGATGGGGCAGTCACTGTTCCGTTCGATGCTTCTCAAATCATCTTGCTGACGGAGGCGTTGATGACTGTCGGTTTCAGTGATGAAGAAATCATCCAGATCATGGGGGGTAACCAAATTCGGTTCCTGATGCAGCACCTTCCCCGTAACTAGTCGGAGATACTTATCATCTAATCCCATGAGGAACAACCGGGCAAGTACTTCGGGTAAAAGAATGCTAAAATGTATATCTTAAACTGAAAGTGACTTATTACTCTCAATGAAAATCATTTTCAAAACGCTTCGAGAAAAATGGCCAGAATATTTCCTGGAGATACTGGTGATTACCATGGGTATTTTCGGTGCACTGGTGCTCAATAACTGGAATGATGGCCGAAAAGCCAACAACGTTCAGCAAAAGACCATGGAGCGGATGATCGATGATATTGAAAGCGATCTGAAACGTTATGAATTCCTTACTCAAAGTTTCCAGGAACGCATCAGCCGATGTGATTCAGTACTGGCGCTTATTCAAAAGCAAAAATCTATCGATGAACGTAAATTGATCATTTCTGTGCACATGATCAACTTTTATTTGGTGGAAGCCAACACTACGACTTTTGAAGAAATGCTGAATACCAGCAGGATATATTCATTGAAAAATGACCGGCTTAGAAGGAGGATCATTTACTACTACAAGAATGTGAATAAGTGGAGTACCTATGTAGAGAAGTATAACCATCAATTGAGAGATAAAATGGTCCAGGAGAGTTTAAATGACTATTGGGTGATACAGGAAGACATACGCCGGGGCGAGCAGGTGGATTTAGAAAAATACCCCTGGCTGGGGCGCATTCATTCCAGAGAAATGAATGATATAGAGTCACTGGTTTATCGGACAAGGGATCTCTTCAATTCAAATCAATCCGCGGTTAATAACCTGAAAGCGATATCTGAGGGATTGTTAAAGGATCTAAAACAAACGTATGACTGAATCCAGGAATCTGAAAGGTGTTTTAATGGGAGTACTGACGTTGGCTCTTCTTGGTTTGACAGGTTGTCTAACCGACGATACACAAGCTCAGGGTACCGAGCAGCTTTACGTCAATGGTCAGATCTATACGGTCAGGTCCGATCAACCCTGGGTTGAGGCCATGCTGGTAAAAGAAGGGGTTATAACTGCGATTGGTTCTCGTGAAGAAGTTGCATTAGCAGCTAGTTCCAATGCCTCTTTGGTTGATCTCCAAAATCGATTTGTAATGCCCGGGATACATGACGTTCATGTGCACCCACTGGAAGCAGCTTCTGACAATTTTACTTTCACCTTGAATCCCGAAGAAAGCGATCCGGAGAATTATGCAGCCGATATTCGACAGGCGCTGGACAGAAGCAATAGGGAGTGGCTCCTGGGATGGGGGTTTGATTTGTTTACGCTGCTAGATGCGCAACGTGAACCCATTGAGATCCTGGACGATATCTCAACTTCACTGGCCATCGTGGTGATGGAGCAAACGTCACATTCGGTATGGGTGAATAGCAAAGCGTTGGAGCTTGCTGGAATTGATGGGAACACACCAGATCCAACCGGAGGTGTGATCATGAAAGATGAACGAGGCGACCCCAATGGTTTGCTTATTGATAATGCTGGAAACCTGATCGTTGACCGGGTGGTCACTTCGATCCCGGATAATGAAGAAAATGACTATTTTGGACTGATTGAGTTTGCGCTACCAGAACTGGCCAGAAACGGGATCACGTCGGTTTGCGATGCCCGAACTTATTGGAAGCGAAATCATCATCAGACCTGGAAACGCGTAGCAGATGAAGGCAGACTTACAGTAAGGGTAAACCTGGGACTTTGGCTATATCCGGATGATGATGACCAGCAGATCAGCGCCATTCGAGATCTTTATGAATTCGACGAGAACAGCCTGTTGAAAATCAATCAGATCAAGGTGTATTCTGATGGCATTGTCATCAATACTACTTCGGCAATGGAAGAAGATTTCCGAATTAACCTGTTCGGGTTTCCGGTCAACAGAGGGCTCAATTACTTTTCGGAAGAAAGATTAACCCAATACATCGCTGCCTTAACACCACTGGGATTTGACTTTCACATCCATGCGATTGGAAACAGAGGAGTAAGGGAAGCCCTGAATGCCATAGAGGAATCTGGAACGTCCAACGGGAGGCATCGTTTGACGCACGTGGAATATGTAAATGAATCTGATTATCCCCGTTTTGCCCAATTGAATGTGACGGCTGACGCCCAGGTCGCCGGAGACTTTGCCCAACCGCATAACTGGGGTGAGAATGATGAATTGGTATCTCCCTCATTGAATGAAAATATCATTCCTATTAAAAGTTTGAGTGCAGCACAAGCTCGACTTACCCTTAGTAGTGATTGGGATGTAAGTACTTTGAACCCCTTTGTTGGTATCCAAAATGCCGTAACCCGATCGCCACAAGAAATAAGCCTTTCAGAGGCGATCAAATCGTATACGATCAATGGCGCATATGTAATGAGACAGGAACGGTTGGTGGGTACTTTGGAAGTGGGAAAAGAAGCTGATTTTGTGGTGTTGGATCAAAATTTGTTCAATGTGAATGAAGATCAGATTGCCAATACACAGGTTATGCAAACGTATTTGAGGGGGCAATTAGTCTATCAGCGGTAAGTAAGGTAGTAGTCCACGCTTTTCCGTACATTTAGCTACATGAAGCTTAAGACAATCACCAACGGTCCGCGATGGATGCGCTATCCTCTGTTTTTAGTGTTTCTCAATCATATTTATTACCTCTTCTCAGGCGGTGATTTGAATATCAATTTGATTTCCGCACTTATTTCGGGAATACTGGTGTTTCTTTTGTACATCTACCGAACGGTGAAATACGATGATCGAAATGTTTATTTCATATCAGGAAGAAAGAAAACGATCATCCCTTTTGAGTCATTTACAGAATTAAAAAGAAGTAAGAGTAAAATCAATAATAATCGTTTTTGGATACTCAAATACAAGGATGAGGACGGCAAAATCAAAACCAGAAGGTTCTTTCATGGTGTCTTCCAGGACAGCCCTAAAGCGTTTCATGAGGCCATACATAAAATTCGACCTCTGCCGATCAAATGGACGACCAATTATTCACAGATGGTAGATTCCTGGAATGAAACGAAGGCGAAGAAACGAAGAGAGAAAGAGGAGAAGCAGCGAAAGAAAAAAGATGAAGTTTAAGGACCTGATGGTGAATCCATCTCCCTGATCCACCGTTCCACAAGGGCAATGCCTTCTTTATGTTGAAGTTTTCTACCCACTTCAGGCATCATCTCTCCCGGATCCAATGATTTGATGCGATGCATGAGTATTGAGTTTTCGGGCTTGCCGGGAACAATGCCAAACTTAAGTCCCGCCGAACCCCTTCCTGCGGCCACCGGAGGTTTATTGATGCCAATTTCATATTCATTATCCGTAGATGCTAATAAATGTAGCCCTGTGTTCTTAGCCGGGCCTTCCTTTCGGTGACAATGTGCGCAATTGATTTCCAACCACGCCCGGGCTCGTTGATCCAATTTTCCGGTAGCAGGATCATCCCATTGAGCGAGTGCAGGCCATTGCCCGGAAGACTCGGCATTTTCCAGTATGCCCAATTCTATCCATTTCTTCAATTGGTTCTGACTGCCTGTGGCATAATCGTAATTCCGGTTGAGTTGTCGTGCACTTGGCCCAATAGGGACGATTTTCCCGTTGAATTCATGGCAACTTTTACACTGGTTTTGATTTGGTACAGAGTAATTAATGCGTTGTAGTTCACCTGATTTGTCAGTCCATGAAATGGGAATTGACTTGCCCGCTATTTCCAGATAGGCTTCCGTTTGTTCCTCGTTCCAGACGTAGGTCAGCGCTTTCCATTCTTCCCCTTCATTAATGAGTAATCTCGTTTCAAGGAGGCGTCTTTCGTTTTCAGGTTTACGGAAGTCAGCAGGGTAGTAGAAATTCTTTACCAGAATAGTCTCTTCCGGAAACTCCATGACTTCTGTTGCATGGTAATTCGCAGACTTGCTTTCAGGAATTTTAACAAAGCGAGCTTTTTGGGCATAATCACTGAAAAGGGGTGTATTG
This sequence comes from Cyclobacteriaceae bacterium, assembly GCA_965229785.1. GTDB lineage: Bacteria > Bacteroidota > Bacteroidia > Cytophagales > Cyclobacteriaceae > JAWPMT01. The sequence continues at coordinate 3,033,042 of CBDDJS010000001.1, read as the reverse complement.
AGATCGTATGGTAGCATACCTGCCGTGGCTGTAAGGCTTTTTAATTCGCCTTCAAATAATCTCCAATCCGAAAGTTTTAGCTTTTCCTGAACTTCCGTCTCTTCTCCGAGCGTAACCACTTCTATTGCTTTGGGCTTTTGTTCGTTCGAGCCACAAGCAAAAATGAACAGTAATAGACCCCAATAAACCTTTCTCATAGTTCGAAAATGGGATTAATTGGTGCGCCTTCACATTCGAATGTGCTCCATTCAGTGTTCAGTGCTTCGAAATCGTTGGCTGCGTCCAGGTCTGCGAAAGTGATCTCACCATTTTCGGTCAGGCAAAAACCCAATTGCGAGCGATCCGGAGAAATACCATCCCAGACAATGTCCGGAGTATTGAAAGGGAATTTAGTCAGGAAGAGCAAGCCAAAATCGTTTTTCAGTGTCGGGAACCAGTGACTGTTATCAAACTGGTTATGATGTACGTACATCTGCGTGGGGTAGGGGTCGTAGCGTTCGTCATTTTTGGCAGTTTCGATGTTGTTGTCCAATTGTGTGCCCTCTCCACTTCCCAGGGCAGTCACCAGATCGTAGCTCGCGATGGCTAATCCTGCCGTTCTGTTGTCGGTTACTAGGTTTTCAAAAATTTCAATATTCCGTGTCGCCAGAAGCATGATGCCCGTCCCAGGTGGTACTGTTGCTACGATGTTTCCTTCGGGAGCAAAATTCTTATAGTTGTTGCTTTCAACTACGTTTTTGTAGACGCGTGTGGTATGTCCAAATTGCGTCAACCCGGGCAAATCGAATACCAGAATTCCTCCTGTATTTTGGAAAGCCTCGTTCCCGTAGATCTCTACCCATTTGGAGTTCTCACTTTCGATACCAGCGACATTGTGATAAACCTTGTTGTTTTTGATGATCACTGAATCAGATTGTCCAACATAAATTCCTGCATCACTGGCACCAGCGGCAATACAATTTTGAATCAACACATTTTTACAGAGAACTGGGTAATAGGCATAAGCGCCGTTGGTTTCTTTGGGTTCTCCGGTCCAATGGGATTTTACATATTGAATGATGAGGTTTCGGGAATCCGTCACTTTGATGTTGTCTCCTGGTGCATCTTCTATGGTAAAATCTTGTAGTGTGATGTTATCGCAATTGCTGATCTTCAACCCTTCGGCTCCTTCGGTTTGGTTAGCAAAAGAAAGGATGGTCTCATCGGCACCAGCGCCTTTGATGGTAATATGTTTTTTGCCATCAAGTAGTATGCTTTTTGTGAACATAAAGTACCCTGCTGGTAATTCAATTACCGCGGAATCCGAAGTAGTGATAAACCGTTTTTGAAGATCTGCTTCGATCGATTTCCAGGGTAGGTCTCGCTCTTCGGAACCACAGGAAGCGAATAATATGGCGAAGAAGGTTAAGGTCAGGATTTGCTTCATCATCGAAAGATAATGAAAAAAATCCCCCGCCTTTCAGGCACCCCCTTTGAAAAGGGGGAGTTGAGTCTGATTAGTTTTTACGAATTCCTGACATAGATATATCGAAGCAAAAACCTATCAAACCAGACCCGATAGCAGTGGTACCTAGCACGGTATGAGCATTGGGGTCGAGGGGCGACGGTAAGAACGGATAGCGGGAGTGTGGAAAGATGCGGAGGAAAGCTGTGGCTCTCCTCCATTAAATCTTACTAAAAAAACGCCGGCTTGGTCGTAGTAACATTGGCCCTCAATTCATTGAGCAGCGTGTACAAACCGAAATAAGTTCTGTTGATGTAGAGCCCATGCCTGGAACCACGTGGGTGCTTCGATTTGCGTAATTCTTCCATTTGTGACAATCGATCACTCAGATCGTAGATCTGCTGGAAATAGGCATCATCTGCAAAGTCGAAAGTATCGAAGTGAAACGGACGGCCGAGCAAAGTAGTCATCTCTTTGAAGATGTGCAGGAACACTTTTTTCTCATGCTCGCTATCATCTTCATAGATGAAATTCAATTCCAATAGCACCTGCATCAGCTCATCATCATTGTCGACAATTTGCTTCCGCATCAGCACGAAGTAGGGTCCGTAGAAATCTTCGGGTATGACCTTCACGCAACCAAAATCAATTACACCAAGCTTGCCTTCTGGTGTCATCAGGAAGTTGCCTGGGTGTGGATCGGCATGGACCTGTTTGAGGTTATGGATCTGATGATGGTAGAATTCCCACATGGCCTGACCCAGCTTATTTCGCACCTCTTGGGAAGGATGGGTAGCCAAAAATTCTTTGATGTGTTTACCATTAAGCCAGTCCATGGTGATGATCCGCTCAGCGGACATCTCTTCATAATATTCCGGAAAGAACAAGTTGGGTATGTGCGAACAGGCTTTGGAGATCTCTTTGGAACGACGAACTTCCAAATGATAATCCGTCTCTTCCAATAGTTTTTCTTCTACCTCTTCCATGTACTGATCTAGCTCCCGTTCATTGAGACTCAAAATCCGCAAGGCTATGGGTTTGACCAGTTTGAGATCGGAACGGACGCTATCGGCCACTCCAGGATACTGGATTTTCACAGCGTATTCTTTATCACCGATGGTGGCTTTATGCACCTGCCCGATCGAGGCAGCATTTACCGCATTTTTAGTGAACGTATTGAAAAGCTCATTGGGAGATTTCTTCAAGTACTTCCGGAAAGTTTGAACCACCAGCGGAAACGATAATGGTGGTGCGCTGTACTGACCCATCGCGAATTTCTCCTGATAGGCATTGGGCAACAGGTTCTTATCCATGGCCAGCATTTGAGCCACTTTCAACGCACTGCCTTTGAGTTCGCTTAACGACTGATAGATATCCGCGGCATTGTCCTGATCCAATGTTTCTCGGGTTGCATTGGAATCAACAAGCTTTCGGCCATAGTGCTTGATGTAATTGCCGCCCACTTTTGCTCCCGTCTTCACAAATTTTACCGCCCTGGACACTTTTCCGGTTGGGATCGTGGTTTGTTCTTTCATTGAACTAGATTTTGTTGTTCTGATATAAGAATTTAGCCAGATCAAGGAATGAATCCAATGGACCTTTGCTTACTAAATCAAAAGAGAAATTGACCGCTTTTTCGATGGCCGCATCTGTTTGTTCATATCCCTGACTGTCGTCTTTCGCCCAAAAACGAGTAAGGAACATGAATTGGATCCAGAACCCTTTGTCATACTGTTTGCTGAAGGGACGGTCTGCGACCTCTGCTGTGTCTTTTCCTTCCAACAATAAATCATTGACATACTCCTTGAAGGCATGATGCAGTGGCTTGAAAAAATCAGGATTGATCTCTCTTTGGGGCATCCGATCAAACTTCATCAGCACGAAACTACGATTTCCTTTGATGACTTCTATCCACGTGTAATAGAAGGCCAATAGCTTCTCACGAACGGAATACTGAACATAAGCCTCGTCTTTGTGCAGGATATCCAAAGTGGCGTCGAACCATGATTTCCAAATATCCCCCTCTAAAGCCCTGAACGAATTGTAGTGATCGTAGAAGTCTGCTTCTTTGATTTTAAGTGAATGACAAAAAGCAAAGACCGAAGTAGGTGCTCGCTCATTCAATAGCAAATACTCGATAAATCGGAGTTGCAGCTTTTCTTTTGTGATGGCTTTTTTCGCCGTTTTTTGTTTCGACTCTTCCATAGTTATCATAACGCTTATCTTATCCCAATAGTTAAAAGAAGAACCGTGTATTTTTAAACAAAAATTACCAGCCTCAAAGGTGCCGTTTTATGAGCTGTTTTTTGAGGCCAAAACCTTTGCCATGCGACGATTAATTGCCATTTCTTTTTGTTTAGTTGTATTGTTTCATGTAGCCAGAAGCCAAAACCTTTCGGCTGAGGAAATTCTGAACAAATCAATTGCCTTTCACGACCCTGATGGTGAGTGGCCAACTTTGAAAACGGAGTTGACCTTCAAGGAAACAAGACCCAATGGACCAGATCGAAAAACAGTGGCAATGATTGATAATAGCCAGAGCTTTTTTCAGCTCAACCGCAATGATGAGGAAATTTATAAGGTGGAAATGGAGAATTGTGTGGTTGAAAAAGGACAGGGTACCAGTGAGAGAGGGCTAATGCTGAGGAATTACTACACCTATCTCTGGGGACTACCCATGAAACTCAAAGATCCGGGAACAAATTTGGATGAGGCCTATGCGGAAGAATCCATCGATGGTGTGCGTTGTTACGTACTACGTGTACCTTACGAAAAAGACATTTGGTATTTCTACATACGAAAGGACAATTACGCCATGATCGCCTATAAATTTTATAAAGACGAATCCACGGAGAAAGGTGAGTACATTCCTACAGAGGGGCTTTTTACTGTGGGGAATATGAAAATACCAAACAATCGGACCTGGTATGAATTGCCAGGAAATCGGGTTTTGGGTACGGATATTCTGACTGCTGCGAAATAAATGCCGGACGTAATTGTATTGACAGACCCGCGGTACGTCAATCCTAAAGACCCCACACCTTATGACCTGGATGTTCTTAAAGATGATCAGTTGGTGATGGATGCCTGTCAGAAACTAGGATTGGCAGTGGATAGGAAATCGTGGGATGATCCTGATTTTGATTGGTCAACCACTCATTCGGTTATTTTTCGAAGTACCTGGGATTATTTTGATCGATTTGACGAATTCTCGCAATGGTTGAATAAAATTAAGTCACTTACAACCTTCATCAATCCTCAGGAACTCGTTTTTTGGAATGTAGATAAAAGGTATCTCCTGGACCTTGAACGAAGGGGAGTGGAGGTAGTTCCAACTCATATAGTGCCGGTAGGAACTCAGGAAAACCTTAAAACCATTGCGGATCGCAATAATTGGCAAGAAATCGTCATTAAACCAACTGTTTCTGCAACGGCTAAGGATACGTATCGACTGACTTATCAGGAACTGGAACAGCCTGCTGTTCAAGATATGTTCACAAATCTTTGCCGGCAACAAACCATGATGGTTCAACCTTTTCTGAAGTATGTATTAGAAGAGGGAGAATTATCGGTCATTGTGATTGGAGACAAAGTGACCCACGGTGTGAGAAAAGTGGCCAAAGCGGGTGATTACCGAGTTCAGAGTGATTTTGGAGGCAGTATTCGACTGGAGGAACCAGATGATGAAGCCATTGCTTTTGCTGAGGAGGTGGTCCGGTTATGCCCTGCCAGGCCTTTGTATGCCCGGGTGGATCTGATCAGAAATGATCAGGGAAATTGGAATTTGGGCGAAATGGAATTAATTGAACCAGAATTATGGTTTAGACTTCAGCCCGATGCAGCAGATAACCTTGCCGTATCAATTAAGGAATATCTCAAAAAATAAGACCCTCACCAATTTGATGAGGGTCCCTTTGGGCGGTGTTAAAGCTAGAAAGCTTTAGTTGAGCAGCTTTTTCAAGCTATTCCAAAAGTAGACTACCCTAACAGCCTGTACAATACCCAATTAAGGGTAATTTTTTAACTCATTTTTACCAAAAAACAATAGTTCCTCTATCTGCGAATCCAATGATTGTCATGCCGAAATGTGCCTTCATGCTATATTAGGGGCAAATTGATGGATATGATTCGTTCGCTTCTTTTACTTCTTGTTTTCGTTTGTTTCACTGGATTAGCTACTGCACAACTCAATAAAACGGAGAAAAAATTGGTGCAGTATGTTGATGAAAACAACGAAAAAGCCCTGGACTTGCTGAAGAAGCTCATCAACATCAACAGTGGGACCATGAATTTTGAAGGGGTGCAGCAGGTAGGGAAGGAATTGATGCCTCTTTTTGAAGAATTGGGAATGGACGTGCGCTGGGCTGACGGCTCTTCTTTTGACCGAGCAGGTCATTTGGTTGCTAAAATAGAAGGAGGAAAAGGGAAGAAATTGTTACTCATCGGTCATTTAGATACCGTGTTTGAGCCGGATAGTCCCGCACAGAAGTGGGAGCAGATCGATGAGAATACCATCAAAGGTCCGGGGATCGCTGATATGAAAGGTGGTGATGTGATCATCTTACAGGCGCTTCGGGCACTGCACGATCAGGGGTTATTGAAAAAAATGAACATCACGGTAGTGATGACCGGTGATGAGGAATTGAGTGGTTCGCCACTTTCTGAATCAAAAAAGGAACTGATTGAAGCAGCCAGGTGGGCCGATATTGCCCTGGGTTTTGAAAATGGTGATGGAAACCCGCTAACGGCGAATGTAGCCAGAAGGAGCTCCTCAGGATGGAAGTTGACGGTTACAGGTAATGCCGCACATTCATCGCAAATTTTTAAACCTTCCGTGGGATCAGGAGCCATTTTTGAAGCCTCTCGGATATTATATCAATTTTATGAGGAGCTCTCAACTGAGGAGTTTTTGACGTTTAATCCCGGTATGATAGCAGGTGGTACAACGGTGGATTATTCCGAAGCTGAAAATAGTAGTTCCGCTTATGGAAAGGATAATGTAGTTTCCAAAGACGTTACGGTGACAGGAGATATTAGGTGTTTGTCTCCGGAACAATTGGAAAAGGCACAAAATACAATGATGGAGATTGTGACCAGAAACTTGCCCGGGACGTCCGCAATCATTGAATTTTCAGAAGGCTACCCACCGTTTGCACCAACGGATGGGAATTATAAGCTCCTGGAGCAATATAGTAAAGTAAGTGAGGATCTGGGTTTTGATGCCGTAGAACCAGTAAATCCCAGCGATGCCGGTGCTGCAGACATATCCTTTACTTCAGAATTCATCGAGATGGGTCTGGATGGCCTCGGAATGGGAGGGGCAGATGACCATACCATCAATGAAACGGGTCACTTACATACCTTTCCGATGCAAACCAAAAGAGCAGCTGTTTTGATGTATCGTTTGACGAGATAATCCCAATCACTGAACAATCGAGACGGTTCCTTGTTCTGCTTTGCGAGTTTTAAATTGAATTTATGTATCTCTCAAAGCAGGATATCGAGCAAATGGAGCGCTTCAAGCGAGCCAACCTAATCAACTCCATGACGGGCATCAAACCCGCCAACTTGATTGCTACAAAATCGGAAGATGGCTATCCCAATGTAGGGATATTTAGTAGTGTAGTCCACTTGGGAAGCGATCCTGCGGTGATCGGTTTTGTGATGCGGCCACAAAATGAAAAGCCCAGGGATACTTACCTTAATATCAAAGCGACAGGAGTTTACACCATCAATCACGTCCCTGTTGGAATGGTCGAAAATGCCCATTTCACATCTGCAAAGTTTCCAAAAGAGCAAAGTGAATTTGACCATTGTGGTTTTGAAGAGGAATACATTGATGATTTTCATGCCCCATTTGTTAAGGAGAGCCCGTTAAAGTTTGGAATGGAACTGATAGATGAAGTTCCCATAGAAGTCAATAAAACCATTTTGATGATAGGCAAGGTCCAACATTTAGTTTTCCCAGATGAGGCGATGAGTGAGGCTGGTCAACTCAACCTGGAAGCACTTGGGACAGCAGGGATTTCCGGTTTGGATGGTTACTATCAATTAAGAAAAATAGGTCAGTTTCCTTACGCTCATTTGAAGGATGTACCGGAGAAGTTGAAACGGTGATAGGAAATTTATCAACCCCATCATTTCGAAATTTTTGATCTTTAATTTCTTCAAGAGGTCAAAAATGTCTGAAATCTCAATTGCGGGAGTTTGATTATGGGATTACCTTGAGGTTTGTTAATCCCATAACGATGCTCTACAACCCCGAAATAGAAACACTGGCCCTGGACGAGTTACGGAAGCTTCAATCTCAGCGATTGAAGACCATGCTGCAACGGCAATATGATCATGTCCCCTTTTATCGGCAGTTATTGTCAGAAAAAGGGATCCATCCCAATGATATTAATGGCATAGAAGACATTGTAAGACTTCCGTTTACCAAAAAATCAGACCTACGTGACCAATATCCATATGGACTATTTGCGGAGACAGAAGATAAGATCAGCCGGATTCATGCTTCCAGTGGGACTACTGGTAAACCCACGGTTGTGGGATACAATCAATATGATCTGGCGGTATTTGATGAAGTGGTGGCACGTTCGTTGGTGTGCGCCGGAGCTCGCCCAGGTATGAAATTGCACAATGCCTATGGATACGGTCTCTTTACCGGCGGCCTGGGTATGCATGGTGGAGCAACTAAGCTGGGAATGGCGGTTATTCCGGTTTCCGGTGGTATGACCGAACGACAATTGATGATCCTTCAGGATTTCAAACCAGAAGTGATTTGTTGCACACCTTCCTATGCACAGACTTTGGCAGAGGAGTGCGGGAAACGAGGGATCGATACAGGAAGTTTAGCGGTGAAATATGCGGTCCTGGGAGCAGAACCATGGACTGAAACCATCCGCTCGCAAGTAGAAGCGGGACTTCAGGTTCAAGCCACCAATATCTACGGATTGAGTGAAATCATCGGTCCGGGAGTGTCTCAGGAAGATGTGGATGAAAAAGGTACAGGAAGTTATGTATGGGAAGATCACTTTTATCCCGAAATAGTGGATAAAGACACAGGACAACCATTGCCATTTGGCCAGGAAGGCGTTCTTGTGTTTACTACGTTGACCAAACAAGCCATGCCATTGCTGCGGTATTGGACCAATGATATTTGTTCGTTGCAATATGATCCGAATGGTAAACGAACGCATATTAAGATGTCCGCAATCAAAGGTCGGGCTGATGATATGCTGATCATCAGAGGTGTAAATTTATTTTACACGCAGGTGGAAGAAGTGATCAAGGACTTGGATTTTCTGATCCCCAATTATCAACTGGTCGTGTCACGTGAAGGGACCATGGATGAGGTACTGGTAAAGGTGGAAATAGCTGAAGGAGTAGAAGACAATCATACCGTAGCCCAAATTTTTAGTCAGAAAATCAAAGACACCATTGGCATTTCTATGAAAGTAGAGCTGATGAAAAAAGGAGAAATCCCAATGAGCCAGGGTGGGAAGTTGAGTAGGATTGTGGATCTGAGATAAAAAAGCCGCCACAGTCCTAAGACCATAGCGACCAACCAAATCGAATATATAGTTAAGCAAGGACTGTTTCTCTTTCAAGAATGGTGTCCATGAATTGGTCATTTTCGATGACTTCTTTATTCACATTTGCCACAATGATATGTCCGACTTCTTCTGAGAAATCATTGTAGATTTTCATGCGTTTCATGCCTTCACACTGGCGACTGTTGTCAACCGTGGGTGTGAGATAATGAATGCTGAAGGTTGAATATCGTTTGATTAAGAACAAGTGAAGTATCGTCATCAAACGCTTTTTACGTAAGCTTTTATGGAATGTATTCTGATCCCGAACAGAAAGCAAATTCAACTTATTGCGATCAGACATGATTGTAAAGACCATATTGGCCAGTTTGCCGTGTTCTGATAACAAGGCCAGTTCCATAACGGAAGAACCGGGTAAATGAGGCTTCAGTGAAACCCGAATATTTTCGCGGATGTCGTTGATCTCTTTCCATGTGTCAATCCATTCGGCAAGTAAAGTTGTGGGTAGTTCCGTTTGCTTCAGGTGCTGGAATTGTGTTGAGCCCTTGCCCATCGCCTTAGTAGTGGCTGTTCTTCCGGAAGAAGCGGCTAAAGCACTGTCTAACCTGGGGCCACCTACCAATGACTGAGGTGTCTTATAGGGAGAATCTAAGAGTCTGAGTTTGCGTTGCACTTTTGCCAGAGCAAGCATACCTTCCGTTTGTAAAGAGTTTGAAAACTCATCCGTGGCCAATCCGTCAATCTGATGACCTCCATAGGTGATGAAATTAAAGACAAACCCCATTTCTCCAAGTGCTTCAGGAAAGCGTGTCATCTCTTCTTCAGTCATGCCGGTGGTATCCCAGTTAAAAGAAGGGGAGAGGTTATAGGCCAGCATTTTGTCGGGATATACTTCGTGAATGGCTTCTGCGAACTTTCGGGCATCTTCCAGGTCTGCCGTTTTGGTTTCCATCCACAAAAGATCGGCGTATGGCGCGACCGCAAGGGACTTGGCAATGGCAAACGGAATGCCCCCTTTAATCTGATAATAACCTTCTGGCGTACGGGCCATTTCGCAATCCCACTTTACGTCAATGCCTAACTCATCTGCTTTTGCCTGAGCCGCTTTTAAGGAGGCTGTCCTTGAAAATTTTAACCATTCCTGGTGGCACATATCAAGTTCCTCCCCGTCGCCTCGTAATTCTTCGATCATGGTCCCCACCGCACTTTGATACGTCATTACACCGGCTTCCTTTTCCCATAGGCTAACCAGAGTGGTAGAAATGTCATTATAGGCTGTTTCGAATACATCGTTTTCCTGACTGTTCAATGCTACTTTAAGGTGGTTTGCGGCATCCAGTATACCTGTTCGCTTCAACCATTCACGTGATGCCTCTTTATCAACCTGACTGATTTGATACAATTCATGACCCTTGATATCCGTCGCTCCAAGCTCGTTCAAATACTCCTGCAGAGTCAGGAATGCATTTTTGTAGGAAGGTATTTCCGGATTCGTAGCACCTAAAACAAAAGGTTGGTCTCTTTCATCGGCGATATTTTCAATCAGTGATGCGGCTTCTGCATCTGTTCTGGCCACAATGAGCCCTTGTACTCGCATGGTATCTAATTGCAACCTTGCGGTATTGATGCGCTTGATTTGTTCATCACATGAAACCAGTACTTTGCCACCCTGATGCCCACACTTCTTGGTCCCTGGCTTTTGATCCTCAATGTGGTAACCAGGTACACCCGCCTCGACAAATCGCCTGATCAAATTCCTGACATGAGCATCTCCTCCATGACCCGTATCCGCATCTGCAATGATGAATGGCCGAAAGTCCACGATCGGCAGGCACGCCCGCTCTTCTTCAGAGATCCTTAGTCGCTGGAATCGCTGGTTTTTGTCTGCAGTCAGAAGTGCACGTACTATTCCCGCCGCCTCATCAGGTACCTGACTCAGGGGGTAAGAAGCCAGGTCGGCTCCCGGATCTTCTGCAACAGCGCCTTTCGCTGAGGTAGCCCAGCCACCGAGATAAATACCCTCGATACCAGACCTTTTCATTTGTACTGCCTGGCTTGGGGTATAGGGACCAAATGTAGTGATCTGCTGCCCTTGTTCGAATTTGGTTCGCAAGACTTTATAAAATTCGGCCGCAGCTTCTTTCGCAATACTGTAGTCATTGAAAATAGTGCCTTGTTGCTCCACGACCTGACGTGCGGAAAATAGTCTTTTCACCCCTTTGAATCGCGGTAAATTGAAATAGGCCTGGGCCTGGTCGATCGCATCGTTGATCAACTGCTTTTCGGTTTTCATCTTAGTATTGCATTTAATGGAAAAATTGATTTTCTGTAGGGTTTAGATCGATGTTTCTGGTAACTCGATTACCGGTGGTTTTCAGTTCTTCAAAATACTGTTCGATCCTTTTTTGTGCTTCAACCTGATCGTAATTATTGAGGTTAAGGTTCAATAAGTCAATGTACCAGGGAGCTTTCGTTTTTTCTTTTAGGCAAGCATCTACGATCATTCTGGCTATCGGTAGCGTTGTTTCCTTAGAGTCTTCGTGAACGTCCTTGTTTTTTGCGTTCAATAATTTTTCGTACTCTTCTGTCAGCAATTGATTGTAGACTTTAAAAGTGAAAGTATCACCTTCTTCCAGAGCAAGCTTTTCATTTGCTACCGTCAGTTTAGCACTTTTATGGAGCCATTCCCAGAGTACACTTACCCGAATTTCTCCGGTGGCCATATCTTCCATCAGGTATAATACATCCTCATCAGAGAAGAAATCCGCTGGCTTCAGGGCCGCCGCCTGGTATCCCCTTAAAAAGGCATTACCATACTGTAAGGCGACGCTTAATAGATTTCGAGCTCCTTGAATGGTTCGGGGTGCTGATTCGAGATGGGTAAGTGCAGCCGCATCTTCGGGTGTGTAAGTCAGTGGTTCAAATCGCCTTCCTAATTGATTGATTTCACCTGAAGCTTCCCACACCGGTCTTATGATATGGACCATTTTCCAATGTGCAACCCATTTGCCGGAAGCACCTGCCTGACGTTCCCGTATGGCGCCATTAAGTGCTTTTTTCATGCTTGCCTGAACACCCTTTTCGGAACCTACGGGGATATTAGGTTCCATGCCGCCTTGCCACAAACTGAAGCGACCGTTGCGGTCTGGAGTATTCACTGCGCGTCTGACACGATCTTCGTAAGCAGCCATATAGGCATAAGTCATGCCAATGGTCTCGATATCGGGATTAATGAATCCCGGATCTCCGGCAAGTGCGTCGGCTACGCTATTGATGTAGTCCCAGCGGCCGGTGTTGAAACCTACGAAATGGCTGCCGAGTGCTGCTCTGATTTCCAATAATTGGAAAGTAGCTTCTAATTGCTCCACCAGTACATATACTTTGATGGTTCCAACAGCTAATTGCAAGTGCTCTTCCAGTTTGGTTATTAGCTTATTCCAGAAAGCCGCTTCCTCAGCTGTTTGAATTTTTGGTAAGTACAAGACTATTGAAGATCCGGATTTAAGAAGTATCTCCTGGTTGTTGAGGATATATAATGTTATGTCAGTTATAGAAGCCGAAAACGAATGACTTTCCTGATCACAAATGTGTCGATCCGAAAGATGTAATCCCCGGGCCCTGAAGATCACCGTTGTATAGTCCAGTTGTGATTTCCAGTCATTGATAATTTTCTTGCCCAGAAAACTTTCAGACCAGGCATTCATTTCCATAGCCACTTCTCCAGCCACTTCCATGAACATGGGATCTCTATTTATGGCCAGTTTGAGGTTTCGCTGATTGTCCAGAGACATGGTATCAATCTGCCCTAAAGCATCCTCTCCATCAAACATCCAGCCATCTGCTCCCGAAAGCAAGGCATAAGCCACATTGCGAATGCTTTTTCTGGTGGAAGTGTTGGGGCGTGCAGCGGGTCCGGTTCCCTGTATCCATTGACATTTCAGGTCGTGGGGGATCATACCGGATTCGAAATCTCCCTTTCTTATTGCTTTGACTGTTTTTCCGGTTCCGGGTATCACTTCGTTCTCGGGTAGGAATTGAAGAGGTGCGTTGTTTTCAATTCGTGTCCTCCGTCGTTGATTTCGCTTTTGCATAAGTGCCTGCTGTTCAACATTGAGATACGCGAGTGCATTTAAGGCGTGGATGGCCTCGTCAGTATAAATATCCGGATACTGTGCAAGGCGCTTTGGGGAAATGAATATCGCTGACATGAATAAATTTTTTCCAAATATATGAATTTTATCTAAAAGCGGAAATTCCGCTAATATTAATTTATTCTTTTTTTGAGTTATTTTCGTCCTAATTTGAAATAATGATTATTTCGTCATTGCGATGGCACCGCAGCGGCGGACCGTCGGCCACCCGGCATAGCGAAGCAATCTTTTCGTACGAGTGTGGAGACTTCCGTCAGAGATCGCTTCGGTTCAGGATTTAAGGTTTCTTAATAACTGACGATTCAACTCGCGAAGACGGAAGTAATTGAGAAGTTTTCTCTGATAGACGCTGTTTTTTCATGATCACTGATAATGACATTGCCAAGTTGATCCTGGGTTTCAAAGTCCGGATGTTACGTTTAGCCAATAAGACCTCCTACCAAAAGATTTCGGATGAAACGGGTCTTTCCGTTTCTTATCTGAACGACATTGAAAAAGGGAAAAAATACCCTAAACCTGACAAAATCACGAAACTGGCTCAGGTATTCAATCTGGAGTATGATGAGTTGGTTAGCTTAAAAAGTGATAAAAAACTTCAACCGGTCATTGAATTGTTAAATTCGGATTTCTTCAAGCATTTCCCGTTGGAGCAATTTGGGGTAAGCCTCGAAAAACTCATTGACGTCTTTAGTAATTCCCCGGATCGTTTCAGTGCAATCATCAGCACCGTTTTAAAAATGACCCGAAGTTATCAGATCGAGAAGGAGCAGTTTTACCGCATCGCCCTAAGGTCATTTCAGGATATCCACGATAACTACTTTTCAACTGTGGAAGCGGCTGTCAAAGCCTTTCGAGCCGAGCAGTCATCTCCCATCCCTATCGCATGTTCGCCGGGTCGACTGGAAGGGCTGCTAAAATCATTCGGTATTGCCATCGAAATGAAGGCGCTTGGGCAAAATGAAAAACTGAGTCGTTTCAGGTCGTATTATCAGCCAGAAAGGAAGATCCTCTATTTGAATGACGGTTTAAGCGAAAATCAGCGAAGGTTCTTGTTGGCCAAAGAATTGGGTTTTCAATACCTTGGAATTGAAGAACGCCCTTTAGAGACGGAACTTGACCGTGAGGTTTCTTTTGAAAAGCTCTTTAATAATTTTCGTTCTTCTTATTTCGCGGCAGCCCTACTGATGGAAGAAGAAGAGATGATCAGCGATATCCATCAATTGGCCCGTGTGTCAGATTGGTCTCCTGATTTGATTTCAGAATTACTTGATAAATACCAGGTGACTCCTGAGACTTTATTTCAGCGTCTGACTAATTTGTTGCCTCATCATTTCGATATCAAAGACCTGTTTTTCATTAAATTGGATGGCGCCAAAGACATGGTGAGTTTTGATATTACCAAAGAACTTCATCTATCACAGTTGCAGTCGCCGTATCACAATGAAGTCAATGAACACCTGTGTCATCGCTGGGTTTCGATAAGTACGGTGAAAAACATTCGTAGTAGAAAATCAGAATACCTCACCGACGCGCAGATTTCAAACTACTGGCAAACCGACCGGTCATATTTCTGTATTTCAGTGGCCCAACCGGAAGGTTTTAACCAGGCAAACCCAAGTAGTATTACGCTTGGATTACTGATGTCTGAAAAGCTCAAAGGGACGTTTAATTTTATCAAGGACCCCTCCATAAAAACCAAGACCGTCAATACCACCTGTGAAAGATGTTCCGTATTTGATTGCGACAGTCGTGTGGCACCGCCTACTTATATCGAGAGGAAGGACTATCAACTAATGCTTGCGGAAGAGTTAAGTAAGTTGTAAGTCTGAGTATTCTTCATTGGTTCATGTTTCAAATTCCTTAGATCAGCGGCACATACTTTCAAAAACGTCGATTTTTGCGTAAACTGCGTCGATTTTTACAATGCGAATAAACCGATCGCAATTTTTTCTGTTTGACAAGAAATGACACTAGCGTCTTATATCCATCGATTACGGAGCGTTAATTCACTATCAAAACATGAGCAGATCATCAATGGGGTGATTGAAGCGATTGAACAAAACTTCTTTAAAGTAGGAGATCAACTGCCATCGATCAACGTCATGGTAGAGGAAGTGGGTTATGCCCGTAAAACGATAGTAAACGCTTATGAAGAATTAAAAGACCGGGGCCTGGTCGAGTCGAAAAAGAACAAAGGTTATTTTATTATCAGTAAAGAAACGCATCAACGCAAAAAAGTGGCATTGATGATGTATGCCTTTGAGCGTTTTCAGGAAGCATTTTATAATACCCTAAGAACAGAACTAGGAGAGAGTGTTCAAATCGATGTGTTTTTTCATCACAATAACCTTCAGGTTTTCGAAAGCATCCTCACCAATATCTATGGTAAGTATGGCATTTATGTCGTAGCTCCTATCGAAGATCCGGCTGTTGTTAGACAACTCAGAAGAATTCCTCCCGAAAAGCTGGTAATCGTTGATCGGAATCTTCCGGTGGGAGATCAATACAATTACGTGATTCAGGAGTTTCAGGCTTCTACCAGGCAATTGATGCTTGAATTACTCCCCAGGATCAAGACTTTTCAAAAAGTGATTCTTTTTTTTCGTTCAGATCGAGATTATCCGGAGGGTGTGTTAGAGGCTTTTCATCAAATCGTGAGCGAGTATCAATTAAATGCGGAGGTTATTAGTCATTATGAGTCTGGTACCGTAGCTAAAGGGACTCTTTACATTTTCGTGAGTGACTCAGACATGTGGAATATCTTGCTTGACTGCCGGAATCAATCCTTACAAATTGGTGATGAAGTAGGATTACTGTCATTCAATGATCACATAATGAAGGACTTGATCTTTGATGGGATCACTACAATATCTACGAGCTTTTCGGATATGGCGAAAGAAACGGCTATTCGAATAGAGGACATCAACAATCCGAAAACAGTCACCATCCCCACACGATTGATCAAGAGAAATTCTCTTTGATAATTCTGAATATTACTACCTGTAATTGAAAAAATCATAAAAATGGTTTGGTGCAAACGTTATCTTTTTCTACTTTAGCAAAGTAGCATAGACTATCATAGTACAGTATGAATTTAAAAACCTCTCTCTTATGAAGAACTACTACCTGACGAGGCAACTCTTTTTCTGGGTTGCTATGGTATTTGCGAGCGGAGCATTGGCACAAGTGAGGGTGTCCGGGACAGTAACGGATGCCAGTGGAACACTTGTGGGAGTGACCATCGTGGAAAAAGGCACTACAAACGGTGTGACCACTGATTTGGAAGGAAGATATGCACTGGAAGTAAGCGAAGGTGCATCGCTTGTGTTTAGTTACGTGGGTTATATCTCACAAGAAGTATCTGTCGGTTCAAGGTCAGTTATAGATGTCGAACTTTCAGAGGATATTCAGGCGCTTCAGGAGATTGTGGTTGTAGGGTATGGCACCACAAAACGCCCGGAATTTACCGGTTCCGTGGCCACTATCAAGAAAGATGACATTGTCAATGTGTTGGCCAGTAACCCAACGACATCCCTGCAAGGAAGATTGGTCGGTGTGCAAGTAGAAAGCTTTGGAGGCCAACCAGGAGGTACAGCCAACGTGTTCATACGTGGCGTAAACTCCCTGAGTAATGCCAGCCCACTTTACGTCGTGGATGGTTTATTTGTTGATAACATGAATTGGGTAAATCCCAATGACATTGAGAATATATCCGTGCTGAAAGATGCGGCAGCTTCTGCCATCTATGGAGCGCGCGCAGCCAATGGCGTGATTCTGATCAACACAAATCACGGAAAGGCTTCTGAAAAACCTCGGGTGACCATTACTTCCCGAATAGGGGTAGATACACCGAGTAAAAAACTGGATTACATCAATGGACAGCAGTTCACAGATTATCTGAATCAGCGATTCGAGAATGATGGTGAGTCCACCCGATTGACCTGGAATGGTGTGAATACTGACTGGCAGGAAGAGAATTTCCAGACTGGCATGGTAAGTGACCTGGGCATTGCCATATCTGGTGGAGGTGAACAAACAACGTATTACATCTCGGCAAATCATTTTTATCAGGATGGTATTCTGGTAGGCTCAGGATTTGAGCGGATCAACTTTAGGGCCAATACCCGTTCGGAGCTTGGTAAATTCACGATTACTGAGTCCATTGGTATCGCCGAAGGAACACTTCAGGAGAATAATTGGTTTGGCTGGGATGGTACCGCTTCACCTACGCTTGCCCGGAGAAATAGCGCGAATGAAGGTGGTTTTGAAGCACCGAATGACCCTATTCACGGACCTGGTGGTATCAATCACCTCGGACTGGCATCTCTGGAAGACAATGAGACGATCAATCGTACCATTTTTGGCACTTCGAAGATTGATTACGCGGCAACCGATTGGTTGACGGCTTCCATCAACTTCGGGATCGATTATCTAAATACTTCTGTATCCTCGTTTACACCAACTTATTTCATGAGTAATGTAGATGCGGTACTAAATGTCAATCAACAAAGTGACTTGACTGAATTCTCCCAAAATGAATTGAATACGCTTTTTGAGGCAACATTGAATTTTGAGGAAGAATTTGGCGAACATAAGATCGGTGCATTGGCAGGTTATACATTCTTCAGGGAGAATCAGAGGAACCATGGCATCTTTGGTCAGGGCACTCCTTCTAATCGTATTAGGTCAGTTTCTTCCTTGACACCTAGTGATCAGCTGATCTTGATCGGAGAGAACAATGAGGCAGCATTGGAATCCTATTTTGGAAGGTTTAATTACAACTATGGCGGTAGGTATCTTTTCTCTGCCACGGTCCGTAGAGATGCTTCTTCTCGATTTGCAGATGACAATCAAACAGGGGTTTTCCCTTCTTTCTCTGCTGGATGGAACATCAGTGATGAGGCATTTTGGAGCATATCCAGCATCAACTTTTTTAAGGTCCGTGCTTCTTATGGCGAGTTGGGTTCCTATCCTGAAACTTTCTATCCAACCGAGGCAGTCTTTTTGGCCAATCAATCCAATACCTCTTTTGGAGGAAGCAGTGCTACCGGTTTGGCTCAGACAACCCTTGCTGATCCCAGCCTGATCTGGGAAACTACCCAGACTGTGGATATAGGGGTGGACATGGCTTTCCTGGAAAACCGGGTGCAATTGACCATTGATTACTTCTCCAAAGACATTCAGGATGTATTGGTAGATATCAATGTTCCATCCACGAGCGGCGTAAGCTTGCCGGTAACCCGTAATGCGGGTTCGTTGGAAAATAAAGGACTCGAATTTGATGCCAGCTATCGCAAACAAGAAGGTGACTTCCAGTACACAGTGAATGGCAATATGTCCTTCAACCTGGTAAGTCGGGCAGGGGAAATCCCCAATACGATATTAGGACCTGGAATCGATGAGGACTTGAGGATTGTGAACCGTACTGCTACGGACCAGCCGATTGGATTCTATTACGGATATATCGTGGAGGACATGGTGAACCCCGCGACGGGAGACTTTGTGAGAAGAGACATCAATGGCGATGGAGAAATTACGGATGCGGATCAGACCATTATCGGAGATCCCAATCCTGATTTTACTTATGGAATCAACTTTGCGGCGAAGTATAAGAACTGGGATTTTGGATTGAATTTCAATGGTGTTCAGGGAAGCGAAATCTATAACCTGGCACGTTACTATAGTATTCTGTGGCAAGATGGTGGTAAGCTGACTGAAGTATTGGATTCATGGACTCTCAGTAATACCGACACGAACATTCCAAGAGCATCTATTGCTGACCCAGCCGGAAATAAGGCACCTTCTTCGTTCTTCGTAGAAGATGGCTCTTACTTCCGATTAAAGAATCTTGACATTGCTTATACTTTTAAAGATGCTTTGGCCGGAATCGAGTGGATCGACAACCTGAGATTGTCTTTGAACATCCAGAATGTTTTTGTGATTACGGGATACAGTGGGTACGACCCGGATGTAGCATCAACGAATGGCGGTAGAGCTAACAGAAATTCAGGAGTACCAGGTTTAAGGCCAGCCGTTAATCCGCTGCTGGGCCGGGGATTGGATGCCAGAGCTTATCCTAATGCAAGAACATTCATGTTCGGAGTTCAGGCAACATTTTGATAATCAACTCAATTAAAAAATTAAAAGATATGAAGATCAATAAATTGTGGAAGGTGTTGCCAGTTTTTATGGTGCTCCTCCTGGGTTGTTCGGATCAACTGGATGTATCCAACAACAATGCGACTTCCACTTCCAATTTTGGCACGTCTGCTGAGCAAGTAGAGGCGGCTATTAACGGAGCTTTTCATCCTGTGACCAATACCTTCTTTTGGGGGCGTATCATTCACACAGGAGCTTTATTGCGATCAGATGAATTTAACATCTTTCCATTTGGTTCAAACACCGCCATGTCTACGTTCCTGGGAAACCCCGGAGATCGATGGGCGACTGAACCATGGCAGGAATTATACAAGTCGATTGCCAGATGTAACAACATCATTGCCAGCGTAAATGCGGAAGGAATTCCGGATGCCACAACCAGAAACAGTTTGATGGGTCAGGCCTATTTCCTGCGAGCTTTTGATTACTGGTATCTGGTGAATCTGTTTGGGAATGTGCCTTTGATCACAGCGCCGCAAGATTTGGATAACCTCCTGGTTAACCAGGCTGGTTCTTCTGCCGTGTGGGATCAGATCATCGCGGATTTGGAAATGGCGGAAGATATGTTGCCGGCTTCATGGTCAGGTGATAACCTGGGTAGACCTACTTCCGGTGCCGCCACGGCTTTGAAAGGAAAATCGCATTTGTACAGAGGACAATGGTCACAAGCTGCTACGGCCCTGATGGAAGTAGTGAGTAGTGGTCAATACAACTTGCTGCCTGGAAGCCAGTATGGGGATAACTTCTCTACCACCAATGAGAACAATCAGGAGTCTGTATTTGAGTTGCAATATCTGGGTCAACAGACATTTGTCTGGGGAGTAGACATTTCCGGAACCGGAAATATGGGTAACTATCACATCGATTACGCACCGCCGACTAAATCTCCGGATAACAGTCATGTGGTGAATCCGTGGCTAAGGAATCTTTTTGAATCAAATGGCGATGAAATTCGCCGAAATGAGACGCTGGCTTACGATTACCCCGGTTCTACCGGATACGGAGGAACAGATTACCTGACTGATTTTGCAGGAGATATTCAGGTAGCCAATGATGCCGGTGTTGAGCCCATCTTTTCACGTAAATATGCCGGACTTGATCTCGGTATTCGTGCCGAAGTAGATTTCCTTGGAACCAATGTCGGCAACAACTGGAGGATCATTCGGTATTCTGACGTATTACTAATGTTGGCCGAAGCTTTAAATGAAGATGGCCGAACTGCGGATGCCGCCATGTATGTCGATATGGTACGAGACAGAGCGGGGATCACGCCTATCACAGGAGTTATTTCTGATCAGGCAGGTATGCGACAAGCGATCATAGATGAAAGAGCCATGGAATTAGCTGGTGAAGGCCATCGCTTCTTTGATTTGGTGCGCTGGGACCTTGCGGATGATTATCTCGGAGGAACTTCATTGCATGGAGATCACCCGAAATCGATCAGTGGTGGCGTGTTTCAGTCTGGTAAGCATGAATTGGTTTGGATTCCTAACTCTGAGTTAGATGCCAACCCTAATCTGAACCAGAACCCCGGCTATTGATATTGACCTTCTTCTAAAGTATACATCTAATAAGTATAGGGTCGGGTGTGATTCCCGGCTCTTCTTTGCATGACTTAACCATTTGATACACAAGGTTTACATATCGTTTTTAGTGGTGATCCTATGTGCTGGGTGTGGCTCGTCTCCTGGCGGGGATCACCTTTTTCAATTCCTGGATGCATCGGAAACGGGCATTCATTTCTCCAACGTGATCGTAGAAAATGAAGAGGTCAATGTCATCGACTTTCAGTACTGCTACAATGGCGGAGGTGTGGGAATTGGAGATTTCGATCAGAATGGTTTACCAGATGTTATCTTTTCGGGGAATCAGGTATCGGCAGCCTTATACCTGAACAAGGGTGAACTAAAATTTCAGGACATTACAGTAGCCTCAGGCGTTTCAACCACTGATTGGCTGACTGGCGTTTCTGTTGCGGATGTGAATGGCGATGGAAAAGATGATATTTACTTTGGGGTGGGGGGTGCAGATTGCAATGGTCAATGTGAGAACCTCTTGTTCATCAATCAGGGCATCAATGAAGCAGGAGTGCCTACTTTTCTGGAGCAAGCAGCGGAGTATGGCCTCAATAATGGCTTTTATACACAACAAACAGTATTCTTCGATGTGGACAGGGACGGAGATCTGGATGCTTATTTATTGCAAAATGGTAATTTGAAATTCGACAAGAATTCTCCTGTACCAAGCCGGTATTTTCCTGAGCACCTTGGCGACTATTTACTCCAAAATAATTGGGATGCTGAAAAAGGACATCCGGTATTTACCACCGACCCAAACTGGGTACGAAAAGAAGCAAAAGGATTTGGACTGGGAGTTGCGATTGAAGACTTTGATGACAATGGCTGGCCCGACCTCTATGTTGCCAATGATTTCATCTCCAATGACCGGCTGTTCTTGAACCAGGGAAAAGCACAAGCATCCATCGCGATGGTAGAGTCTTCAAAAATGCTTACCAATCATCAGACCTACAACGCGATGGGAGTAGACATTGCTGATATAAACAATGACCTTCGACCTGATATTCTGGTGCTGGATATGTTGCCTTTCGATTATGAGCGTCAGAAGAAAATGATGGGGTCGATGAATTATGAGAAGTATTTACTGTCGTTGGACAATGGCTATACTCCTCAATATGTTCGAAACACCTTACAAATACACAATGGAAAAAACCATGGGAATTTAAACCCGTTCAGCGAAGTAGCTTACATGTCCGGGATCGCCAAAACGGATTGGAGTTGGGCACCGCTGATGTTTGATGCGGATATGGATGGAGATAAGGACATATTCATTACCAACGGCTATGGCAAAGACATTACGGACCTGGATTTTGTGAACTATGCCCAGCAAGCCAATATGTTTGGTTCCAAAGAGGCTCAGGACAAAAACATCAGGCAATTGATCGGAGACCTGCCCGCAGTTCCCTTACCGAATTTCTTCTACGAAAACCAGGCGGATTTGACGTTTGAGGATGTTTCTGAGCAGTGGTTAAGAAACACGCCTACATTATCCAATGGTGCGGCATTCGCAGACCTGGACCTTGACGGAGATATGGATCTGGTAGTCAACAACATCAATCAAGAGGCCCAAATCCTTCAAAATACCAGTAATGACGATGGTTCGAAACATTGGATTAAATTCAAGTTGAGGGGCCGGGATAAGAATACTAAAGCCGTTGGTGCGCGGGTAACTATCTGGGATGACGATCGGGGCCAGAGAGGTTATCATTCAGTAGTAAGAGGATACTTGTCAACATTAGAATCGGGTGTTTATTTTAGTGTAGGATCGAATCAGATTGACTCGGTAGAGATTGTTTGGCCGCAAGGCGGCGTGACGATTCTGAAAGATTTAAAGGTAGATCAAATTCACAACATCGAAGAATCGATTCAGCCGCCAAAACCAGTTATTTCTAAAAAAACGACTTCTCACTTATTGGTCTACGACTCACCAAAATTGGATTATACACACGAAGAGAACCAATCCAACGATTTTGCGAATCAGCGATTGTTAACCACCCAAATGTCGCAAAAGGGTCCGTGTATTGAAATCAGGGATGCTTGGCTTTTTATCGGTGGAAGCCATGGAAAGTCAGGGACCATCTGGAAATACAAAAGGGATCAATGGGTTTTACATCAATCCCTGGATCCTGAGTTTGAAGATGCAGATGCTTTGTTCTTCGATTTGGAGGGAGATGGAGACCTTGATCTCTATGTAGCAAGTGGGGGCAGTGAACAAAGAGTGGGTTCCACTTTATATAAGGACCGAATATACCTAAACGAAAACGGATACTTTCAAAGATTAAGCGGGTATAATGCTGTAGAAAGCAGCACAACTTGCCTGGTTGGTAACGACTATGATAAAGATGGTGATCTTGATCTATGGATAGGCGGAGGTATAGTGCCTGGAAAGTTTCCGGAATTGCCTTCAAGCCAGTTGCTAAGGAATGATGAAGGTGCGCTCAAACCCATGATGTCGGAATTATTTGATCAATTGGGTTTAGTGAGGGATGCGGTTTGGTCGGACTTGAATCAGGATGGATGGGACGACCTGATCGTAGTGGGCCATTGGATGGAAGTACAGTTTTTTCAGAATGTAGCGGGTGAGTTGAAACCATGGCAACTGCCATTAGTGGATGAATCGGGTCTGGTTCAAAACACTTCCGGTTGGTTCAATGCCATTGAAGCTGGTGACCTTGATGGAGATGGAGACCTTGATCTGATATTAGGGAATCAGGGTCTTAACAATTTCATAAATCCATCAACTGATCATCCTATCTATGTTTATCAGGGAGATTTGGATAACAACGGAAGCCCAGATCCGGTAAGGGCAGCTTATTATGAGCTTGCCTCTGAAAAGCAATTGATGCCGATGCATACCCGAGACGATATTTTAAAACAGTTGGTCAGTTTGAAATCACAATACCCCAATTATGAGTCTTTTGCGCAAGCGGATTTTCAACAGCTAATGAATATCGATGACCTGGTCCAATCAACTTTGTCAGTGACCTGTGCCGCCCATTTGGTTTTGATCAATGAAAATGAACAATTGAAGATAAAGGAGCTTCCGACCATGTCTCAGATCGCACCTATCAATGACTTGATGATTCTGGACCTTAACGACGATGGAGCACTGGATATATTAGCTGTAGGCAATGATTACGCGGCAGAAACTCATTTTGGTAGATATGATGCTTCTATAGGTACCTGCTTATTAGGAGATGGGAAAGGAAGTTTTTCGTGGATCGATCCGTCACGAAGTGGCTTTATGCTTAGGGGACAGGCCAGTGAAATGGTCAACGCGGGTGATCAACTTATGATAGGAGTTAACAATCAGGACTTAGTGACTTTTAATATATTAGGAAATAAATGAACGAGGTGGTAACGGGTACACCCATTGCTTTAAAGCTTGATTGTGGAGTGGATGCCCCGGTTTCTTTGGTCAATTTGAATGAATGTGATGGTTTGTCTCATTATTTGTTGACGTACCAATCGGAGACGCCTGTTGTCCCTGATCCAGTAACTGTCCGATGGAAAGTTCCGGCACTTCGTGTGAAGGGTGTCTGGAGAAATACGGTTGACTTCAACAAGCGCATACAGGCTGACTGGGAATTAGATGATCAACGTTCACGTATATCTATTGATTCACCTGTCTGGAGCCTTTTTGATCATCAGGATGAAAATGTCCTGACGTTTGCCTGTTCCAATGCCATCAACCTGATCACTCTGGGAGCAAAATACCGGGAAGAAGACGATCACTTTTATTGTCATATGACCTTCTTTGCGGAATGTAATTACCCCATTACCAACTTTGAGGCACAAATTCGCATTGATCAAAGACAGGAATCGTTGACGAGCGTGTTAGGTGAAGTTTCCCAATGGTGGGAGGGATTTGACATGGAACCGATGCCGGTCCCTGACATTGCGCTGAAGCCACTTTATTCCACCTGGTATCAGTTTCATCAAAACCTAGACCCGTTGACACTTGTTGGCGAGTGTAAACTGGCTAAAGATCTGGGATATGAAGCCATCATCATTGACGATGGCTGGCAAACCATAGATAGTAATCGAGGCTATGACTTTACTGGCGATTGGGAACCTGAAAGAATTCCGGACATGGCAGGACTCGTCAGGGATATCCAGCAAGCAGGGATGAAAGTGGGGTTGTGGTTCTCCGTGCCTTTTTGTGGAGTAAAATCGAAGGCTTATCAAAAATTTAAAGGAAAATTCCTGACTGAAAACCACCGATGGGCCCCTGTTTTTGATCCCAGATATCCTGACGTACGAGCACATTTGGTAAACATATACCGGCATGCGGTATCGGATTGGGGGTTGGATGGATTGAAGCTTGATTTCATTGACGATTTTCAGGCTTATCCAGAAACGAATTTCGGAGATGACCCGGAACGTGATCATGAATCCATCAACGACGCAGTTCATACCCTGCTTACAGAAGTGAGAAATGCAGTAACTGCTATTCGACCAGAAGTTTTCATTGAATTTCGTCAGCGATATATTGGACCTGCCATTCGAAAGTTTGGTAACATGTTACGAGCGTTTGATTGCCCGGGTGATGCAACCATGAATCGAGTACGGATTGCCGATATACGGCAACTAGCCGGAAATACAGCGGTACATTCGGACATGATCACCTGGAATTTTGCGTGTAGCGTGGAGGAGGCCAGCCTGCACATGTTAGGAACCTTGTTTGGCGTTCCTCAACTATCAGTTCTTTTGGCTGAAACTCCGAAAGATCACCTGGAAATGATCGGTTTTTATACGCGCTATTGGAACCGCAGGTCAGCAGTGTTTTGTAGAGGTGAGTTTCATTCGTATCGACCTCTGGCAAATTACCCCGTGTTGCGAAGTACGCTCAACCAGGTCTCGATTATTGCCGCATATGAAGACTTTGTCATTCCGCTTGATCATGGGTTTAGGGAATTGGATGTGTTGAATGCTAAAATGACTGATCGTTTGGTGCTCGATTCGGATAATGACTATGGTCACTATCAATACGCCATTTTGGATTGTAGGGGTAGGTATTTATCATCTGGAGTTACTGAAATCAAAGAGGGTTGCAATCGTTGGGTAGTTCCCGTAGGAGGAATGATTATTTTCACCTCCGAACCTTCGGTCGAATAAGGAGGAATTGAGTCGTTTTTCACCTCATTTATTGATGAATTTTCAAGTGAATTTTTCTCCAATCGTTTTCATTTTTGGAGGAGTCCCGAACCTTGCTCTGAGTAAGGTCAAGTTTATTATATTCCAAAGTCAATAGAAAAAGTCAGTGTGATTCTGCCCCTGAAATTGAACGGAATTGCACGGAAGCAAACCTAAAAAATGAACATATGGGAACAGGAATCAGTACGATTGATCTGATCGTTGTAGGTGTATACTTTGTCGCCGTAGTAGCAATAGGTCTCTGGGTAGCGAAAGGTACTCAGAGTGGTGAAGATTTATTTCTGGGAGGTCGGTCTTTTGGGTGGGGCCTGGTAGGACTGTCACTATTTGCTTCCAATATCTCTACCACGACGATCATTGGATTGTCCGGAGCGGCCTACGATACGGGTATAGTGGGTTCTGTCTATGAATGGATGACCGGTATTCCGTTGGCCATTGCCGCATTGGTTTTTATTCCGCTCTACCTAAAATCTCGAATTACGACGATCCCTGAATTTCTGGAACTTCGTTTCGATAGCAGGTCACGTAACTTCTTTTCCTTTATCACCATTTTTATCAGTATTCTGGTAGATACAGCCGGGGGGTTGTACGCCGGGGCATTGGTGCTGAAAATCTTTTTCCCTGATCTGGTGCTATGGCATACCACGCTGGCACTGGCTTTGGTAGCGGGTCTGTATACGGCCGTGGGAGGACTGAAGGCCGTGGTTTATACCGATGCCATCCAGGCCATTATTTTAATCGTGGGTTGTGCCGTATTGACGTTGATGATGTTTCAGAAACTGGATTTCTCATGGGACACGGTTTTAGCCAGCGTACCAGATGGACATCTGTCAATGGTACAGCCCGCCGATGACGATTATTTGCCCTGGCCCGGATTGATTTTCGCCGTTCCCTTTCTGGGTTTTTGGTACTGGACCACTAACCAGTACATTGTACAAAGAGTACTGGGTTCCAAAGATTTGAACAATGCGCGATGGGGAGTGATCCTGGCGGGTTTTTTGAAGCTCATTCCTTTATTTATCATGGTGATCCCCGGTGCGATGGCGATCAGCTTGTTTCCGGATTTGGCCAATGCTGATCAGGTATTTCCCACAGCGGTGATTAATATTCTTCCCGTAGGAATGGTCGGAATAGTCCTGGCAGGATTGATTTCTGCCATACTCAGTAGCGTTGATTCTACGTTGAATTCAGCCTCAACGCTGGTGGTAGTCGACTTTGTTCAGGTGCGAAAGCCAGACCTGACTGATAAAGAGACGGTAAACTACGGACGGATTACTACGGTGGTATTAATGGTGGTGGCTGCACTTTGGGCGCCATTCATTGGCAACTTCGGTGGAATCTGGGCTTACCTTCAGCAAATGTTCAGCATCATTGTGCCTCCGATTGCCGTGATCTTTCTGGTAGGGGTATTCTACAAAAGAGGAAATGGACAAGGTGCTTTCTGGACGTTGATCATTGGGACACTTGGTGGGGTATTGTTGTTTGCTCTTACACAATTGGGCATGTGGACCCTACATTTCACCTACAACATCGCCATAATCCTGGCTTTTTCAACCCTGATTTTCATTGTCATCAGTAATATGACCGAGCCTCCTTCTGAAGAAGCACGTGCACTGACCTACAAGCCCTCTTTGATGATAGAGGGGACAGAAGGACTTCCATGGTTCAAAGATTATAGATATCAGCTGGCTGTTCTCATTGTATGCATTCTGATTACCCTCGCAATGTTTTGGTAATTCACTTTAGCTGAATTCGCTAATCAAAATGGGGTAAAGAACCATTTATCATCAAACAGGGTTTCTTTCGGCATGATGAGTAGTGAAAATGCTTCATCATGCTGTAGATGAAAGTTATGCTAAAGTAAGTATGAGAAGATATTTAGGTTGGTTCATTCTCTTCCTGTTAGGTGCTGTTTCCTGTAAAGAAGAAGAAGATCCAACTTCATTTCAGGGCGAAGTAGTTTATGCTGATGATAACGCTCCCTTTTTAAGAGGCAATATTCAGTTCACGGCGAAAGGAACCGGCGCTGGAGGAAAAGTGACGGATTTCAGACAATTTCCATTAGATGTAGAAAATGGCGCTTTTGAGATCACATTTGAGGCGAATGAAGACATCATTGGCTTTGATATTGAAGTGAGTGATACAGTATTTTTCGAGCGGATTGGGCCCGAACAAGGATTGGATTGTGGGGCGATTCCTTGCGAGGGGATATCGCCAGGAAGGAATTACAGGGATCTGATCATTCGCGTACCCAGATGAGTTAAGCTGGCCCTTTTTTATCAGATATGAGGTTGTATCCTGATTTGCATTAAACCATTCATCACTTTGAATGGTTTCTTTTTTGTGTGGTAAACTAATGATCATTAGTTTTAAGCTACAATTTGTTAGTTTATGAAATTTCATTCACTTCGTGTGTCAGGTTTAGAAAGACCCACAGAAGAAGCTGTGGCAGTTTCTTTCGAAGTTCCGGAAGCCCTTAGAGAGGAGTTTCGTTTTCTACAGGGGCAACATTTGACATTGCGTAAGGAAATTGAAGGAGAAGATGTCAGAAGATCGTACTCCATTTGTTCCTGCCCGTTGGATAACGAATTGACTGTCGCCATCAAACGTGTAGAAGGTGGAAAATTTTCGAATTTTGCTAATGATCATCTGAAAGTAGGGGATGAACTGGAAATCCTCCCACCGGCAGGGAAATTCAATACGCCTTTGAATGCAAATCAGCAGAAAGATTACGTTGCATTCGCAGGAGGAAGCGGTATCACACCTATCATCTCCATCATAGAAACAACCTTGCGGACTGAACCCAATAGTAAGTTCCAGTTGTTTTATGCCAATCGGCGAACTAGTTCCATCATCTTTCATGAACGACTGGAAGCCCTGAAGAACAGGTACATGGGTAGGTTTAGCCTGTATCATATTTTGAGTGAAGAACGTATCGACCCTGAACTATATCACGGAAGAATTGACGCGGAGAAGCTAACCACTTTCTCGCGTTTGTTCTTCCAACCTGATCAGATCGACGACTTCTTTACCTGTGGCCCGGAACCCATGATGTTGACCATTCGGGATACGCTTTTGGGTTTGGGAGTGCCTTCAGAAAAGATCCATTTAGAGTTATTTACCTCACCGGTGGGCAAATTGGGACAGGATAATAAAACTGAGGCACCTGTTAAAAAGGCGACAAGTGACATCACGATTGTGTTGGACGGGCATAGCCATGAGATCGCTTATGATTCCAATGAGTCCATATTGGATGTCGCTTTTCAGCATGGATTGGATTTGCCGTTTGCCTGCAAAGGTGGTGTTTGCAGCACTTGTGTCTGTAAGGTCGAATCCGGCGAAGTGAATATGAAAATTAACTATGCTTTGGAACCCGATGAATTGGAACGGGGCCTGGTCCTCAGTTGCCAAAGTGTGCCGGTTACTGATAAAGTGAAATTGACATTTGACGTTTAGCGATATGAGTAGAGAGGAATTAGAAAAACATTTTAACGACAAGATTGATCAGGACATTCGGATCGAGCCAAAAGACTGGATGCCAGAACATTACCGAAAGACCTTGATCCGCCAGATTTCTCAGCATGCTCATTCTGAGATTGTAGGGATGTTACCAGAAGCCAACTGGATCACTCGTGCGCCCTCGTTGCGAAGAAAAGCGGCGGCATTGGCAAAAGTACAAGATGAGGCCGGACATGGTCTGTACCTCTACAGCGCCTGTGAAACCCTGGGTGTGGAGCGCGATGATTTGTTGAATGATTTGCATTCTGGAAAAGCCAAGTATTCGAGTATTTTCAATTATCCTACGTTGACCTGGGCGGATATGGGAGCCATAGGTTGGCTGGTGGACGGAGCTGCGATCATGAATCAGGTACCCCTGTGCAGAGCTTCTTATGGCCCCTACGCACGCGCGATGATCAGGGTCTGTAAAGAAGAGTCTTTTCACCAACGACAGGGGTATGAGATCATGTTGACGCTTTGCAAAGGTTCCGAAGCTCAGAAGAGAATGGCGCAGGATGCGTTGAATCGCTGGTGGTGGCCGGCCTTAATGATGTTTGGTCCTACCGATAAAGATTCCACTCATACAGAGCAATCCATGCGGTGGGGGATCAAGCGATTCACCAATGATGAGCTGAGGCAAAAGTTTGTGGATGTAACGAAACCACAGGCGGACCTTCTTGGTATTACCATTCCTGATAGGGACCTGCAATGGAATGAAGAACGCGGCCATTATGACTTTGGCGAAATCAACTGGGAAGAATTCTTCCAGGTGATCAAAGGCAATGGCCCTTGTAATAAACAAAGAATTGATGCCCGAAGAAAAGCCTGGGAAGATGGAGAATGGGTACGTGAGGCAGCCAAGGCATACGCAGAAAAGAAACATTTTAAGAAATCGAACGCAGCATGAGCAGTAACTGGCCCTTATGGGAAATTTTCATTCGCAGCAAAGCAGGCTTGAATCACAAGCACGTCGGTAGCTTGCATGCGGCAGATGCCGAAATGGCCGTACAAAACGCCAGAGATGTTTACACTCGGAGGAATGAAGGCGTAAGTATCTGGGTAGTAGAGTCGAAATACATCACAGCGTCTGATCCGGAGGATTCGGATCCGATGTATGAGCCTGCGAAAGATAAAGTGTATCGTCACCCTACTTTCTATGATCTTCCGGATGAGGTTAAACATATGTGATTTGGTTAATCGGTAAATAGTGATTGGTTAATTGGAGGAGAATTGAAGTTGTCGGAGTTGGAAATATGGAAAGAAGGCAGAGTGGTACGAAATGAAATTTCTGCGTTAGTTAAGTTGTTTCCAAAAAAAGAAGAGTATCGACTAGAAGATCAGATAATTCGATCATCAAGGTCAGTAACAGCCAATATTGCAGAGGGGCATGGGAGGTATCATTATCAGGAGAATATTCAATATTGTCGAATGGCAAGGGGTAGTCTCCAGGAAACTTTTGATCATTTGACTGTAGCGTTGGATGAAGGCTATATCACTCGAAATGATCTGGGAAAATTGAATGAGAAGATCGAGATATTGATGAAGAAAATTAACGGATACATTAATTATCTCAAAAAGAGAAAAAGCGAACTTTAAGTAAAAAAGATAGTGATGGTAAAAGACCAATTACTAGTTAACAAATCCACCAAATTCGATTACGTTCTGCAGCAAGCAGATAACAGTTTGGTCCTTGGTCAACGATTAGCCGAGTGGTGTGGTCACGGACCTGTACTGGAGCAGGACATTGCGATGACCAATATTTCTCTTGACCTGATCGGTCAGGCGAGATTATTGTACCAATATGCGGCTGAACTGCAAGAAGAAGGAAAATCCGAAGACGATCTGGCATATTTGCGAGATGCCTGGGATTTTAAAAATGTCTTGCTGGTCGAGCAGCCCAATGGAGATTTCGCTCAAACCATTTTGAGACAGTTCCTGTATGACACCTTTAGTAGTCTTTTCTACGAATCCCTGATGCAAAGTAGTGACGAAAGATTACGATCAATTGCGGCTAAATCACATAAAGAATCGCTTTATCATGTAAAGTGGAGCGCTGATTGGGTGTTGCGATTAGGGGACGGCACTGAAGAAAGCCACCAAAAGATGCAAGATGCGGTTAATGCCCTTTGGAATTACAAAGATGAAATCGTAACTCCTTCTGATACCGATCAAAAGGCTTTCGAGAATAATTGGGGCGTAGACCTCAATGAGATCAAGACTCGAAGAGATGATCACATCCATGGTATCCTGAAGGAGGCTACCCTGGAAATTCCCGAAAGTGGTTATAGTCATACAGGAGGTAAGGAAGGGAGGCATTCTGAACACTTAGGCTATATCCTGGCCGACCTTCAGTTTTTGCAGCGAGCCTATCCAGGTCTGGATTGGTAAGGATTAAAGTGGGATGATGGAGCAAACTCAAATTACTCAGCTACTTGAAAAAGTGACCGATCCGGAAATACCAGTTGTTTCCATTGCGGACCTGGGAATTTTGCGTGAGGTCAAGACTGAAAATGAACAGTTAGAGATTGTGATCACCCCAACCTACACGGGTTGTCCTGCCATGCTTGAGATTGAAAAAGATATCAATAATACGCTCAAAACTGCTGGCATTCATGATTTTAAGATTACCACGGTACTTTCACCTGCATGGAGTACAGACTTCATGACAGAAACGGGAAAGCAAAAGTTGAAGGAATATGGAATTGCCCCACCCAACCCTTCTGATGAAAGTGATATCGAATGCCCCAACTGCGGTTCAAGTAATACAGAAATGATCAGTCAATTTGGTTCTACGGCTTGTAAATCACTTTTTAAATGCCATGATTGCCTGGAACCGTTCGACTATTTTAAGTGCCATTAACCCAACCATGAACAGACCATGTCTGAGACAAATATTGAAATCCACATGAGTTTCGTCAAACTGAAGCGGCAACCTTCCATCCACCGAAGCTTTTAATCACATGAAAATACTTACTGAACAACAGGATCAACTACTGATCATCAAACTCAACCGCCCCGAGGTGTTCAATAGCCTGGATCGGGAAATGTCTCATGAATTGATCAAAGCGTTGAAAGATGCGGAAGCAGATGAAAACGTCAGAGCCGTATTGCTAACGGCTGAAGGGAAGGCATTTTGTGCCGGGCAAGATTTGCAGGAGGTGATATCAGACGATTTCATCGGAATCGAAAGAACAGTAGCCGAACATTACAACGAAATTGTAAATGGCATTCGCCAATTGTCCAAGCCCGTTGTGGCTGCGGTTAATGGCGTTGCAGCAGGTGCCGGAGCAAATATTGCCTTTGTTTGTGATGTCGTTGTAGCACATGAAGCCGCGACTTTTATGCAGGCTTTTAGTAAAATCGGATTGATCCCTGATAGTGGGGGTACTTTCACATTACCACGTTTGATTGGTTGGCAAAAAGCTTCAGCATTAATGATGTTGGGAGATAAGGTTGCTGCCGAAGAGGCGGAAAAACTTGGTATGATCTACAAAGTATTGAGTGCCGATGAATTTGAGGAGGCCTCTTTAAAATTGGCAGGTAAACTATCAAAAATGCCGACCAAAGGCCTGGCTTATACCAAACATCTCTTGAGTCAATCTATGAAGCACAGTTTCGACGAACAGTTGGAACAAGAGAAAATCTATCAGGCCAAGTCTGCAGCAACCGCAGATTACAAAGAAGGAATTGATGCTTTCTTAGAGAAGCGTAAACCCAATTTTAACGGCAAATGAGCAAGCTTGGCGTAATTGGATCGGGTACCATGGGGGCAGGGATTGCCCAGGTGGCTGCTACGGCTGGTTGGAATGTAGTGCTTCTGGATCAGCAACAAAATGCATTAGATAAAGCGCAGGCCAGTTTGGGTAAAGTGATGGCTCGATTGGTGGAGAAAGGGAAACTGGATAATGACACAGCCACGTCCATTCAAAATCGCATATCCTATGCGACGACCATGGACCAGTTTGAAGGAAGCGACCTGATCATTGAAGCCATTGTTGAGAATCTTGAAGTCAAACAAAAAGTCTTTTCCCAGGTAGAGGAGGTGGTAAGGCCTGATAGCCTTATTGCCTCTAATACTTCTTCTTTGTCATTAGCTTCTATTGGTTCATCGTTGAAGGATCCTTCGCGGTTTATTGGTATCCATTTCTTCAATCCGGCACCTTTAATGCCTTTGGTGGAGATCATTCCTGCAGTACAATCCTCTAAAGAAACCGTAGACCAGGCCAGGAATTGGATAGATTCCTGGAAAAAGATCACTGTATTGGCAAAAGATACCCCAGGATTCATCGTGAATCGGGTAGCCAGACCTTTTTATGGGGAGTCGCTGAGAATATATGAAGAAGGTGTAGCTGATTTGCCGACCATTGATTGGGCCATGAAAACGCTAGGTGGTTTCAGAATGGGACCCTTCGAATTGATGGATTTCATTGGTAATGACATCAATTACACGGTTACTGAGACCGTTTTTCAGTCCTTCTTCTACGATCCCAGGTATAAGCCTTCTTTTACTCAAAAACGCATGTCGGAGGCCGGATTCTTAGGAAGAAAATCGGGCAGAGGTTATTACGATTATTCAGAAGGAGCTACCAGGCCGGAACCAAGGGAAGATCAGGAAATGGGTCAAAGAATCCTGGATCGTGTTTTGGTGATGCTGATCAATGAAGCAGCGGATGCTTTGTTTTTGAATATTGCTTCTAAAGAAGACATTGACCTTGCCATGACCAAAGGTGTCAATTATCCAAAAGGATTGTTAGCCTGGGCAGATGAGAAAGGCATGGATTGGGTAGTCAACGGACTCGATGAATTGTACGATGAATATCGAGAAGATCGCTATCGCTGCAGCCCTTTACTTCGACGCATGTTGAAAAATAAACAGACATTTTATGGCTGAGTCAAAGGCTGAACATATCGCGCGACAAATGATGGATGGCGATGCCTTTAGCCAGTGGCTGGGTATTGAAATTCTCGAAGTACGCGAGGGATATGCTCAGATGAAAATGACGGTACGAGATGACATGCTGAATGGTCATGGGGTTATGCATGGAGGTATTTCTTTTTCCCTGGCAGACAGTGCTTTTGCATTTGCCAGTAATTCACATGGACAGAAAGCTGTTTCCATTGAAACATCGATTAATCATACGAAAGCCGTTTTTTCGGGAGATGAATTGATTGCCATTGCAGAGAAGGAGAGCTTATCGAAAAGCGTAGGTTTTTACCTGGTTCGTGTGAAAAGAGGAGAGGAACTCGTGGGGTTGTTTAAGGGAGTTGTTTACCGGAGAATTGAAACTTGGGATTAGTTATTAGGTTATTGGTTATTAAGTTAGTCCTAAGTGCCAATGTATAGACTAGAAGAATTAGAGGCGTGGAAAAAAGCGAGAGAATTTCGGAAAGAAATATCTCTGCAAGCAAAATGCTTTCCTTCTGAGGAAAAGTATAGGCTTACTGATCAGTTGATTAGAGCCTCCAGGTCTATAGCTGCAAATATTGCCGAAGGATTTGGACGATTTCATCATCAAGAAAACATTCAATATTGTAGAACGGCGCGAGGGTCTTTGTTTGAATGCAAAGAACATATTACCTGTGCTTTTGATGAAAAATATATAAGCAAAGAAGATTTAGAGAAGTTTGAATCTGAATTTGAGGTATTACTAAAAATACTTAACGGATATATCGCATATCTTAAGAAAGCCAAACAATCTCAATAACCTATTAACCCAATAACTCAACTACAAATGAGGAAGATACAACACTACATCGCGAACCAGTGGGTAGAAGGAGCCGGGGACGGAGTGGTATTACACCACGCAATTACCGGGGCACCTGTTGCTGCACATACCATAGAAGGAGTGGACTTCAAATTGGCGTACGATCACGCCAGGAATGTAGGGAACCCCGCCCTGAGAAAAATGACTTTCCATGATCGTGGGTTGATGTTGAAGAAATTGGCTATCTATCTGATCCGAAAAAAGGAGTTGTTCTACGAGTCTAGTAAGGCTACAGGAGCTACTCGAGCGGACAGTTGGATCGATATTGAGGGTGGGATAGGTAACTTGTTTTCCAATGCGAGCTTAAGAAGACAATTCCCCAATGCTTCTTATCATGTGGATGGAGAAACCATTGGCTTGTCTAAAGAAGGTACCTTTATCGGACATCACATCATGGTCCCCAAAGAAGGGGTTGCGGTCCATATCAATGCCTTCAATTTTCCCGTTTGGGGTATGCTGGAAAAGGCCGCTGTAAATTGGCTGGCGGGGGTTCCCTGTATTGTAAAGCCGGCGGAACAAACCTGCTACGTCACAGAAGTGATGGTTAGGGAAATTATCAATTCAGGAATCCTGCCGGAAGGTGCGTTGCAATTGGTGGCTGGATATGGAAACGGTATCCTGGATCATGTTGATTCGCAGGATGTAGTGACCTTTACGGGTTCGTTTGAAACTGGAAAGAAGCTCAAAACATTAGATCCTATCGTTGAAAATGCCGTTCCTTTTAACCTTGAAGCGGACTCTTTGAATTGTGCGGTATTAGGTGAAGATGCCGTGCCGGGTACACCTGAATTCGATTTGTTTATCAAAGAAGTCCGAAAAGAAATTACGGTTAAGTGTGGTCAAAAATGTACTGCAGTTCGACGGATCATTGTTCCTGAAAAACTGGTAGAAGATGTGCAAATCGCCCTGGGAAAAGCCCTACAGAAAACCACAATTGGTGATCCGGATATAGAAGGTGTGAGAATGGGAGCACTTGCTGGAAAGGAACAACTGGATGAGGTGACGAAGCGAGTCGCGGAGTTGGCGAAGACCTCTGAAATGGTTTATGGGGGATTAGAACCTGGTGAAGCTTTGGGAGCTGTATGGAATGAAGGGGCATTTATGTCGCCGGTCTTGTTTCTGGATCAGAATCCATTCAAGAACGAGGCTACTCACAGCATTGAGGCATTTGGTCCGGTAAGTACCATTATACCCTACAAAAACATGGATGAGGCCATTGAGTTATCCAAAAAAGGAAAGGGTTCACTGTGTACTTCGATAACCACAGCCGATGACCGACTGGCGACAGAATACGTCGTGGGGGCAGCCTCTCATCATGGACGTGTATTGGTACTCAATCGAGATTGTGCGAAAGAGAATACTGGTCATGGCTCACCTTTGCCATTGTTGGTACATGGTGGCCCGGGAAGAGCAGGCGGTGGAGAAGAAATGGGTGGCAAACGAGGTGTACTTCACTATCTGCAAAGAACGGCCATTCAAGGCTCACCAACGACTCTTACGGCCATTACAGGCGTTTATCAACCCAATGCCAGATACCAGGAAGCAGAACACCATCCGTTCAAATACCACTGGGAGGATATCCAGCCTGGTATGTCGCTAAAGACGCACAAGCGAACCTTGACAGATTCCGATATCATCAATTTTGCGAACCTGACCTGGGACCATTTCTATGCCCATGTTGACACTACTTCGCTTGACGGCAGCATTTTTGAGAAACGAACGGCTCATGGTTATTTCATACTGTCAGCTGCAGCAGGTCTATTTGTATATCCGAATAAAGGCCCGGTAGCGGCTAATTATGGCCTGGAAGAATGTCGTTTTCTAAGACCACTTTACCATAATGATACGATCTACGTTCGCCTGACTTGCAAGCAAAAGATGGAGCGGGATGTTACCACAGCAGAGCATCCGAGTGGTATCGTGAAATGGTACGTGGAAGTCTTTGATGTCGATGATGAATTGGTGGCGGTGGCCACGATTCTGACCATGGTTCAGAAGAAACAGACCACATTCGTGGAAATGACGGAGGCAAAAATTCAGGAATGCCTGAACAAGTTGACAGACGATGCTAAACCGACTTGGGGAGACTTAACCCCCCAACGTATGTTGGAGCATTTAGAGTATACGTATTGGATCGCTGCCGGTGAAATTCAGGATTTCGAGGTGACTACTCCGGAAAGGAAACTGGAGAAGGTCCACGCGACACTCTATAATTACACGAAGATGCCCAGGGAGTTCGATTTTCCACTTTCGGAAAAGTCGGAGATGCAGAAGACCAGACATGCCTCCCTGGATGAAGCGAAGATCAAATTCATTGAAGCACGAACCGCCTATTTAGCCTACTTCAAAGAGCATCCAGAAGCAAAAACCAAGAATGCCGTATTCGGCGAGCTCAATCGGTACGAATGGTACTTGATGGAGCGGAAACATTTGAATCATCATTTCGAACAATTCAATCTACTTTAATGAGCCAGGAAGCTTACGTAAATCTGAGCGTTTCCGAAGGAATCGGAACCATTGAGTTTTTTACCCCACAAAGCAATTCTTTGCCCGGCGCTATATTGGCCAAACTGGCCAATACGGTTACTGAAGCGGGAGATGATCCCGCGATCAAAGTAATCATCCTAAAGAGTGGAGGAGAAAGGGCCTTTTGCGCCGGGGCTAGTTTTGATGAGTTGTTGGCCATTGAGGACCCAGTCAATGGAAAAGCATTCTTCATGGGATTTGCCAATGTGATCAACGCCATGAGAAAGGCTCCGAAATTTATCATTGGCAGGATACAAGGAAAAGCAGTAGGAGGAGGTATAGGATTAGCTTCCGCTACGGATTACTGTTTCGCCACGAAATTCGCTTCTATCAAGCTTAGTGAATTGGCGGTAGGGATCGGGCCTTTTGTAGTTAGTCCTGCCATTGAACGCAAAATGGGCGTGTCCGCCGTTTCACAAATGGGGATCAATGCTTCCGAATTTCATGATGCACAGTGGGCATCAGATAAAGGGCTTTATGCGCAGGTTTTGGACGATACTGCTGCCATGGATGCAGCGGTCGATGCTTTAGCTAATAAACTTGTGAAATCTAATCCGGAGGCCATGCAGGAGATGAAGAAGATCTTTTGGAGAGGTACGGAGGATTGGGATAACCTGTTGGCGGAGCGAGCACAAATCAGCGGCAACCTCGTGACTTCTGATTTTACCAAGCAGTTCATTCAGCAGTTTAAGAAGAAATAGTCCTGCATTTGATGGTGAATATGATCTGATCAATGTCTGATCAGATCATTGATGTCATTATTAACTTCCCTTCCCACTCCCTACAAACCCATCTTCCCTCTGATCGAAAAGAATGTTGAAGGAGGTAAGGCTACCGTAGATTTTGGTGATGTACTGCTGTAGGTTCACTTTTTCTTCGTCGGTAAGATTAGAAGCATTGATGCGTTGCTCCATCACTCTTAATCGATCCCGCACCATCACAATTTTATGGAAGAACGTTTCTACGGGCAATTCATAAGGTTTTAGGTCCGGATTACCAGGTTGGAAAGTAAGGGTACCCCCTTCCCATTTGGCCCCCAGTTCCGTTTCATCTACTTCAGGCATGATGGGATCTAACATCTCGGTAAGCATTTGTTGAATGTCTGCCAGGCTCACCATATCGGCGGGTGGATCTACGGTTTCCAGGATTCTGAGTTCAGTCATTTCCTCATCGGTCATGTCCATGATGCCATGGCGGACAAAGGAAATGACGGTCTTGCCAACCTTTTGATTCAATACAACACCTACACCTAATTCTTCGTGTTCTACTCTGCTGCCTTGTCCTAAATTCATGCTTATTGGTTTTCTGTGAATACAAGGATATGTCCGGTTTATATGATTAACAAATGCAAACCTGACAAAAGAAGCAGTAGCTCGCCTGCCCCCGTAGGAGCAGGGCTCAGGCGAAAGGATGGTGTATAGGGCGGTCTTATAACAAATCCTCGATTTCCGACCGCCCCCTTAAATGGGATTGTTATATTCGCGACCCTTTTATTAAAACTTTACAAGACAATGAGCAATACCGACCTTTCAGTACTGACCAAAGAATCATTCAATACCCTTTACCCTGTTGAATTGGTGGACCATGATCCGAATTGGAAGGTGCGCTACGAAGGAGAGAAAAGGCTGATCTTATCCACTATCGATCATGGTTTACTGAAGCGAGTGGAGCATTTTGGTAGCACGTCGATTCCAGGGATCAAAGCCAAACCATACATCGATATCATCATTGAAATTGAAAAAGAACTGCTTTTTGATGAAGGATTGATCGAGCAATTCAAACCCATAGGGTTCCAATACTTTAAAGTACCGGAACGCGATGACATTGATGCCTATATGTCTTTTGGTAAAGGTTACTATAATGATGGGACGAAAGCTCAGATTTTTCATATTCACATGTGTCCGGCAAATCATTTTATGTGGTCCCAGATCGC
The DNA here is from genome assembly GCA_965229785.1 of Cyclobacteriaceae bacterium. Taxonomy (GTDB): domain Bacteria; phylum Bacteroidota; class Bacteroidia; order Cytophagales; family Cyclobacteriaceae; genus JAWPMT01. Next base: position 2,993,279 of record CBDDJS010000001.1, on the reverse strand, counting down.
TTTCAGGGATTATCTCGTTGCTAATCCTGATCATGCGGCGGCTTACGAAAAACTTAAGTTGGAACTGGCATCGAAATACGCGAATGATCGGGGTGCCTACGTGTTGGGTAAAACAGCGTTCATTCAAGAAACTTTGGCTCGTCTCTAGCACATCGATTCAGGAGTTGCTCTGAAATCCTTTCAGGAGTAAGGTCATTTCACTAGATTGGGTGGATCATGTACGGGGAGAAATCAAGATTTGAACTGAGATTCAGGGAATTATCGGTGCGACCAACCATATACGCCTCGATTGTTACTTTGATTTGTTTGCTGTTACTGATTCCGCTTGACCTTTGGTCGACTCAGGTAGATCCGATTCGTCTTATTTGGATAAAGATGGTTCCCGGATCGATCATTCTGGGGGTATTGCTATTTCTGGTTAAGACAGGCCGACTATATCAGTGGCTAACGTCTTTTTTGTTCTTTAACTTCATTATGATGTTGTGCCCTGTAGGGATGATACTTTGGATAACGAAAGGGACTGAGATCAATATCTATTACGCCATGATCGTGCCATTGACCATGATCTGGTATGCTTCATTTTACCTCGGGAAGTCCATGGGTATAGCTGCCTTGTTGGGTATAACCGTTCTGGTATTTTACCTCATCGGAAAAGGAAATGCTGAAACGGCCACTAATGAGATCCAGTTGGTCTATAACCTGGCAGGTGCTGCGATTGCTTTCGCTTATAACTTCGCAGCGAGAAAGATGAGGGGCAGAATAGTCATGAATGACCTTAAGCTTTCTGATCAGAAAGAGGCATTGACGGAGAATTTATTGAAACTACAGGAGCATAACGAACTGCTTTCAAAAAAGCGCGATACGTTGGTAATGCAACTCCATCAACTTCAGAAACAGATACCCAAAGGCCTGCAGGTGGACATGGAAGATTTGTTCAAAAGTGTGGATTTGTTAGGTGAAACAGATCTTGATCAACAGGTGTTTAGTCAAAGACAACTGGAGCTATTGATCAAACGAGAATTGTCCAGAGATCAAATATTACTGCTTTCCGGATTAGCACTCAATCTGGAGTATGAACAAATCCAGCAGAAACTCTTTCCGCACTTGAGCATCCGGTCTTTGGAAAACATGGCTTCTAAAATCCGGAAGCAGCTGGATCTGCCACGAGGAGGTGATCTATCAAGGGTTTTTGAGGCCATTTGAACACTTTGTGAAAGATTTTGTGAAAGATTTTGCTGCCTCGACAGGCGCTGATTTCGTCTCTTTGAAGAAGAAATCAAGAACCGATGATCAGAGCCTTAGCCGCCACAATCGCCCTCTGTTTAACTTATCATAGTTATGCTCAAGATCGACCCATTGGGGTAAACTTAACCGATGTATCTCCTTTCGGGACATTATGGTACTATACCAATGCCCTCAAACAATCTTCGGGTTGGCTGGTGTATCATCAGGATGATGAGGAAGACCCTGTCAATTTATCGAGTGAGATCACCGCTGCAATAAGGTCAGATCATTTTGATCAGCAAGGTTATCCCTTGATGGTGCCTTTTGAGGTTACAAGTCATGCCGACTTGCATGGCAAGTCACTAATTGCAAGCTGTTTGGTTTTGAATGGTCAGCCGGAGCCTCATTTATATCCTTCCGGGATTTATCAATTGAGTTTTGAAGGCACAGGTGTTATTGCGATCCGGGGTGATGTAGATGGGGAATACATGGAGGTTGCCGTGGCAGACAGCTATCCGGTTCCCATCTCTCGCCCTACTACGACAGGTTTGCAACTATTCATTCTGGAAAGTGATCCTAATGATCCTATAACGAACATTGAATTGATCTTTCCAGGTTATCATGACCGATCGGAGGTACCAAAATATCAGGCGGCATTCCTGGGTTTGGCGGAACAATTCGAAGTGCTCCGCTTCATGAAACCGCTGAAATCGGAGAACAATACCATCACGGACTTTGAAGACCGATCAACGATACAAGACTTCAGCTACTTCCTCGATGTTGAAAATGAAACACTACCGGGGATGCCTTATGAAGATGTAGTGGAGATCAGTAATCTAACGGGAGTAGATCCCTGGATAACCATTCCTTATCTCGCTTCAGATGATTATGTGAGGGCTACGGCCGCTTTGTTTAACTCGCTTGAGGAGGAAAGAAGGTTGTATGTGGAATACAGTAATGAAACCTGGAATCCGGCCTATCCGGCCACCCGTGCTTACATGTTGGAAATGGGTGAAGTGCTGACCTCCAGTGATATTCCGGAAGTTGCGGAGTTCGAGGCAATCCATCGCTATCATGCCTTCAGGTCATTGGAGATCTGGGAGATATTTGAGGAAGTTTTAGAAGAAAGTGCACAGCTAGTCAGGGTGCATGGCTCTCAATCAGATCCGTTTACAGCGGATCTGGTTCGAGATGCTTATGCTTCTGATCTGGTAAACCCGGATGGCATTCAACCAGATGTCATTGCCATTGCTGCTTACATTGGGGTGACTCTTTTCGATGATTTAAGAGCGCAGAACATCAATATTTGTGACCATACACCGCAACAACTGCTCGATACGCTGGTGAACAGGATAGATCCGGAACTCAATGAGATGGTTTCCAGGTTCAGGGATTTATTTGGTTCATCAGCGATTGAGATTGTGGCCTATGAAGGAGGGCAACATGTGACAGAGCTCAATTTTCAGCCAATGGATCCCTGCGCCGAGTTACTGGTGGCGGAAATGAATCGATTACCGGGTATGCGTTCATTTTTTTGCCAATTGCTTGATAGTTGGTACGAGGATTACAATGGAGGATTATTCAATGTGTTTAACCTTGCCGAGAGACCTGATGCATTTGGTTCATTTGGTTTGTTAGAAAGTCAATGGCAAACTACCTCAAATTCACCTAAATGGGAAGGCGTAATGAATTGTGAGTCAGCATTGTTGCTGAGTGCAAGTGAAGAAAGATCATTAACTATTTACCCCAATCCGGCTGTTGGTTCCTTTTCAATAAACACCGATGTTGCCGGCAGCTATCAAATCATAAGCCTTTCTGGTGGTGTTGTTAAAAGAGGGAGGTTAGCGATAGGCGATCAGAGGGTCAGCCTGGATAGGATTCCTGCAGGTCTTTATTTGTTGAAGATTGATTCCCCCAAGGGAGTTTCAATAAAGAAGTTCACAGTCCGGTATTCAGAATAACGGATATTGGATAAAACCGAGAATCAGGTAGAGGATAAACAGTAACAGGAAAGGCGGTTGATCAATCCTTTCCTGTTACCTGTGATTGAACGATTAAAAGGATCGCTCAATGAAACTTCGGCTTTTGCTTCTGAATGAAAGTCCTGACCAAGCGATGAAAGATTTCGTTTTTAGCTCTTCAATCACTATTTTGAACAGACCTTTTAACGAGAAGACATTTACTTGCTCTTTTTTCTGGTTCGTCATGTCTAAAAAAATATAACTGGTAACTTGGCAATAACTAGGTACAAATATCCTAACTATTTCAATAACATACTTGGACAAATTTAAGTTTGTGGGAGGATATGATATTTATCATGTAATAGGCCATTCCGGACACTCATGTCACCTTTTTCAAGAAAGCTCGTAAATTGATCCTGAAACCTTTCGAGATGAGGATTTTTTTTATATGCCTGGTTTGTTTACCCCTTTTCCTATTCGGACAAATTCCGGCGATAGATGATTCTTTGCAAAAATTGGGCAACGGAGTGGAGGCAGTCGACTGGCTCAACGATACATTGAAAACTTTTCCTCGTGCGGACCTTGTGGCCTTAGCGTACTATGCACAATATGCCATTGATCTGGCACAGACCCTCGACTACAAGCAAGGCGAAGCTCAGGCGTTAGGTTACCTGGGTATTTCTTACTGGGGCCGGGATCGCCATCAGGAAGCTATGGAGCAGTACCTGGAGGCACTGCGTTTGTTTCGCGAAATCGGCGATCGTGGCAGGGAAGCGCGCATATTGGTCAACATTGGCAATACCTACGACGAATTGGGGCAGACGGACAAAGCCATGGAATATGTGCAGGAGGCCATCGTAATCCTGAAGGAGCTGAATGATACAAAACGCCTTTCACATGCTCAATTGAATCTAGGAGTGATCTTCTTCTATCAGGAGGAGTACGATTCTTCTCTCTTTTATTTTGAAGAGGTCATGAAGTTTCGGGTACAAGAGCGCGATACCGCTGGTGTGGCTTTGCTCAACCTCAACATCGCCAATGTATACGAATTCAAAGAGGACATAGCCACAGCGGCCGAGTATTATCAGAAGGCGCTGAGTATGGTTAAGCCGGGAGATTTGCTAAGGGCCAATATCTACCTGGGACTTGGTAATGCTTATTTGTTGACCGGCAGAGATGTCGCTGGCCTGAATTACCTGGATTCCGGCCTGAACATGGCCATAGAAACGGAACAGGCGTATATGCAGCAGGTTGCATTATCCTATTTCAAGGAACATTACCTCCGTCAGAATCAATTTGAAAAGGCCTATGAATACCTGGAACAGGAATACAAACTGGACGATCAGATACGAGGGGAGAAAGTCCAGGAACAGGTGGAATTACTGACCCTGAAGTATGAGGATGAAAAGAAAGCCAAGCAACTTGCGGAATTGGAAGCCGAAAAAGCGGAACAGCGATTTTATCTGATCATTGCCAGTTTATCTGGTGTGTTGATCATCTCTCTGGCCATTTTTGTGGTCATTACGTTGAGAAACCGGGAAAGGGAAGCTAAAAAGCAAGCGGTGTTGCTCAAGGAACGATTGGATCAGAAGAGTAAAGAACTGGCTTCTTATGCTTTGAATTTTATTCAAAAGAACGAACTACTCGGGGAGCTTACGGAAAAGGTGAACGAGCTAAAAGATATTTCCAATGACAAAATGCACCGCGGATTGAATCAATTGAATAATATCATCGGTGGCAGCATGCGAATTGATCAGGATTGGGAAACATTTCGCTTGATGTTCGAAGAAGTTCACAGTGGTTTTCTCATGCGTTTGAAGGAAGAATATCCTGAACTTGGCAACGCGGATTTGAAACTTTGTGCGTTACTTCGATTGAACATGAACCTGAAGGAATCATCACGAATTTTAGGGATCAGCGCCGATAGTGTGAAGACGGCCAGAAGTCGTTTAAGAAAAAAGTTAGGTTTGAAAACAGAGGAAAACCTGGTTGATTTTCTGATCAGTTTCGATAATCGTTCCAAAACTTTAGAAACACTTCATTATAACTAAAATAATGTAAGCTTCAGATATTCAGTGGTTTACATTCCTTTGTACACCTTTTGTTTACCAGTTATTTTTCCTTGTTTACATCTTATCGATGCCTTGTAACCGTAAGAGTGCTCAGGTCAAAAATAAATTTGCCAACGCAAATAGAACTGAACACCGCTTATGAACAAATCATTCACACTTGGAGTCTCTGCCGCCAGGATGCAGCGATTCCGAAACGCGTTAGACGCTTGCGAAAATGTCGCCAACCATTTGGCAGGTAAACTGTCTACTTTAAAACCCGGAATGGTCATTCGGGGAGCTACCGCAAAGGACAATAGGGCCGTAGCGAAATTTCTGAGTCATACTTTTCTGTACAAAGGTCATTTGGCATCGGAAGCGTTGCAAAATGATCAGGAACTTCCTGACATTTATAAATCTTATAAAGATCGAAAAGCCTTTTTTGGCGTGATGGTGAACGATAAAGAAATCGTCGGGACCATTGGCGTGAAGCCTTTCCAGAAGGATGGCCTATGCGAACTGAAAAAGTTTCACTTGTGTCAGGAGTTTACTTCTCCGGAACACGCTGGCAAGTTGCTGGAATATGCATTGGAAAAAGCGAGAGGCATGCAGTACAAACGATGTATGATTCAGGTACTTCCGGGTGAGCCGGAACTCCAAAACTTCCTATTGATGAACGGGTTTAATCCGAGTTGTGGGGAGATAAGAAATCCAGGTAATTTTTTATGCCGGGAGCTGTAATCGGCCGATGAACCTGAACTTATCGCCGGGTGAAGGATTTGCCACGGAGGTCTGATTTCGATGCTTCATGGACTATTGAGCACGACAAGAACCCGATGGAATATGATGATCTTGGTTGTAGACTAAGTATCCCGGCGATTCAGGTTTATGAAATCACTCGACTAGCTATACCAGGGGTGTTTCCGCGTATACGGTTACACCCGCTTTAGTCTCAGGGGTTAGCGACTACTTTTACCGCCCCGTTACAGTATTTCTTCATGTATGAAGCCGCGTTGTTGCTTCCTAATGCGGATGCTTCAGTAAAATCTGAGCACGCTTCGTCGTACCGTTCCAGAAACCCCAACGCTATCCCGCGGTTGATCAAGGCACTGGTATGCTTAGGATTGGTTTGCAGAATTCCACCAAAAATATCATGTGCACTGGAATAATCTTCGAGTTTAATGTAGTTCACGCCTATATGAAACTGGACGTTCGCATCTGAAACTTTCAAGTAGGAGGTTGGGTTTTTCTCCAGGGCCAGGGTCATGTATTCGTTTGATTTGGTGAAGTCTTCCAGATCATGATAAATGACGCCCAGATAATAGAAATAATTGGATTGTGCGTTATCCAGATTGATGGCCCGGTTCAGATCATTGATGGCAGAATGTCTTTTGCCCATGTGGTAATGTGCGAGTCCCCTGGCATAGTGATATTCCGGGTTTTGGCGATTGATCGCCAGCGCCTTATTGAATTCAATTTTTGCTTCGGCATATTTTTCCTGCTTCAGCAATTGAGAACCCGCCCGGTAAAATTGGGTAGCTTCAGGTGTGCCGAGATTATCCTGGGCTTTGCTAATAATAGTAAAGAATAGCAACGCAATTAAGAGTTTGACCTTCATGAAATAGCTATGGTTGAAACCAAAGATCATTTTCAAAATGCAAGCCCGGGCAATGGTTTTGAATGAAGGTGAAAAATTGGGGCTGAAACAGGTTAAACTTCAGGAGAAGGCGCCACCATGATCACTTGTTCACGCTCCACTATAACCGCCCCCGGAGGGTCTCCTTTACGTTTTCGGATGTATTTTTTTGGGGTATAGATCACCGGACAAAGCGTATCACTTTTACGTTTTGAATAATGAGCTGCCAAAGCAGCTGCTTTTTCTAAAACTGGCGTAGGGATAGACTTATTACCAGCGTTTTTGATCACCACATGCGAACCAGAAACGTCCTTTGCATGAAGCCAGGTGTCATCCTTTTTAGCGTACTTCAGCGTAAGTTCATCATTGGCTTTAGCGTGTTTTCCAATCCATATTTGGAAGCCCATGCATATCACTTCCTTATAGGGTAGGTTCGTTTCCCCCTGTGATCCTTTCACAGGATCAAGTTTATTTTCCTTGATGAATTGGTTCAGGGCCCGAAAATGATCCACTTTTTCCAATGCTTCCAGTTGCTGCATCAACATCAATAATTCTTCTTCCTTCGCGTCGATGCTTTCTTCCGTTTTCTGGCGTTCTATCTTTTCGTTTTTAGCCTTCCGATATAGGTTTTCAGCATGGAATTGAGGTTTTACACCTCGCTTGATCTTGATTTCAATGGACTGACCTGTATAGAAATCCTCTAACATGACCTTTTCCTGACCCGGTTTAAATTGGTGAAGATTCGCCATGACGATGTTTGCCACTTCCTCATAACTTCTCCGGGTCTTGATCTTCTCCAGATGAAGCTGATAGCTTTCGAGGCTCTTTTCTGTTTTGCTTTGGCGTTTCTTCAAAAGGTTGAGGATAGATTGTTTCTTATGCTGAAACAGGAAATCCCTTACAAAAACCAGATGTAATTCCCGACAAATGTCGATAGGATCAGTGCTTTCCAAATCGAATAGGGGAGGTTGTAATAAGCTGATCTCTGGTCTGCCACTGGCTGCTTTATAGAGATAAAAATGATTGGCATTCAGCAGTTGATGGGTCATAGGTACAACCTCGTCATCACGCAAGGAACCTGAAAGATCTTTACCAAGCAACATTTTTAACTGACGAACATCTTCCGGTTGAGGTGTTTCAAGGGTTATTGACCGTTCCAGAGTGGCGATGTTCGTGGAGGCGTCAGTGGCGAGTACATGTCTGAATACCTTGGATGCCTCCGGCTCATTTAGCAACAATACGTTACTACGACGGCCGTGGAGTTTGAACAGTAATTGTGATCCATTGGACAACTCGAAATAGAAACTACGATCCCAATTGATCTGATGAACTGCTTGAATTTTTGTCCCGATGATTTCGGGGAAGAGGTCGATACTGTTTTTTCGGGCCCTTTTGAAGTCAAGTGGAAAGTCAATTAAACTGACCTGAGGATCAAAATTGCATTTGATATAGAATTCTTCCTGTCCATTGGTCAATCCTAATACAAGTTCGTCTTTGTTTTGACTGAAACACACGACAAATTCCCATCCGATAAGTTTTTCACCTAATGCTTTGGACAGCTTACGGATAAAGTAATAGCTATGGAACATACGGAGGTATTTTGAATGAGAGGGTTACAACTCAACTTTGAGTCCGTCCCAGGCCAGTTCCATGCCTTCGGGAAGTTCCGAATTGACTTCCTGATGCAGACCCAGTTTGTGGCTGATGTGCGTAAAGTACGTTTTTTCTGCTCCCACTTCTTTAGCGACATCCACGGCTTCCTGTAACGTATAATGACTGATGTGCTCGGTTTTTTGAAGCGCATTGAGCACCAAAACCTTGCTTCCCCGTACTTTTTCCAATTCCTCAGGGCTGATATAATTGGTATCGGTGATGTAAGAAAAGTCGCCAAAACGAAAGCCGAAGACGGGAAGTTTGTGATGCATTACCTCTATAGGGATAACCTCCATACCAGCTACTGCAAAGGGCTTATTTTCAATTTCAACAGGTGTGATGATAGGTACTCCGGGGTATTTGATCTCAGCGAATGCATAGGCGAATTCTGTCTTAATCTGCTCAAGGACGGATTTTCTGCCGTAGATAGGCATGTCCACTTTTTGGGCAAAATTGAAACTCCTTACATCATCTAACCCTGCCGTATGATCTTTATGCTGGTGGGTGAACAATACAGCATCAAGTTTTCTGATCCTTTCCCGGAGCATTTGCTGTCGAAAATCAGGGCCGGTATCGACTACAATGCTGCTTTCCCCGGACTGTACGTGGATTGCACTGCGCAATCGCTTATCATGAAAATCCAGTGACATGCAAACTTCACACGTGCATGTGATCACAGGAACGCCCTGTGAAGTTCCGGTACCAAGAAATGTAATCGTCAAAGCTGGAGCTCAGTTTGTGAGATTTCGTTGTATAGTTTTCGGTTTTTCTCACTGAGTCCCGAAATATCAACTTCAATTGATTTAAGAATTTCGATGAGGCTGTTGATTTTGCCTTCTGTCGAGAAATATTTATTTACTACGGCTACTTTTTTGTCCTTGATGATGCAGTAACCAGACTGAAACCGACCTTTTTCATACCGAAGTATATAATCTGTTTCAGAAAAGAGATCTTCTAGTTTATTGAGAAAATGATTGGTAAACTTAACTGTCATTTATTCCTCTACGTAAGACTTTACCAGTTCCACCATATTATCGTAATTCAATGGCTTAGGTAAATAGTCATTAATTCCCACCTCTTTGAAATCCTCCATGGAATAGTTCTTCGCATTTCCGGTGATAGCAATAATGGGTATGTCTTTATTCCCACCGGGATCGGCTGATCGGATCTCTTTTGCACAGGTCATGCCATCCATGATCGGCATGTGAATGTCCAATAAAACCAGATCGTATGGACCTGCTCCGAGTTTTTCAAGAACCTGAGCACCATTCTTTACTGAGGTGATTTCATAATTTTGAATGGTCAGAATCCTTTTTGTCAGATTTTGAATAACTGAACTATCTTCTGCCACAAGTATTTTTTTGCCCATTTGCCAGGTTTTAGTCTATTAATAGGTTTCTATAGCTATCCTGGAATTCAAGAAACGATTGGTTGAGATCGTATAAGTCTTGCTCCAGATTATCAAAGTTATTTTCTTTTATCTTTTTTTCAATGTATTCTGCCAGCCTTGATAATTTTTCGATCCCCAAAGTACCGGCATTGCCTTTCAGGGTATGCATGGCCGTGCGAAGTGATTCAATGTCATTTGATTCGAGCCAACTTGCCGAATTTGTCACTTGATCCCGCGCCTCTTCCTCAAATTCTTCCAGTACACTTTGAATTAGCTCCGTCCCACCGTATTTGTGCAGGTGATTCAGCGTATTTTGATTGATCACTAACAATTCCGCATCCTTCGAGAAAACTTCACTATCCACCGTAGTTTTAGGTTCGAAATTCACCCAACTTTTCACTTTTTCGATGAGCGAGTTGGCCTTGATGGGTTTAGCCAAATAATCGTCCATACCCTGACTCAGGAACTTGGAGCGATCTTCTTCCATAGAGTAGGCTGTCATGGCCACGATTGGCGGCAGGTCCTGTTTCCCCAGGGCCTTGATTTTCGTCGTGGCTTCTACGCCATCCATTTTAGGCATCTGGATATCCATAAAGATCAGATCAAAGGACTCCTGATCTACCATTTCGATGGCAGAAAAACCATCATGTGCTTCTACCACCTGACATCCTGCTTTTTTTAGAATCTGACTGGCCACCCGTCGATTGATGTCATTATCATCTACGAGTAAGACACGTGGTTCTGTGCTGGTAAATTCTTTGATGATTAGGTGATCTTCTTCGGACTCGAGAAATTCCGAAGGTTCGGCGATGCGCGTGGCATGGAAAGTAAACCAAAAAGTACTGCCAAGACCTGGTGTAGACACTACTCCAATTTCACCTTCCATGGACTTGACCAGTTCTCTTGAAATAGCCAGTCCAAGCCCGGTACCTCCATAGATCTTGCTGCTGGAGTTGTCCACCTGACTAAAGCTCTGGAACAACTTCTTCTGATCCTCTTCAGATATGCCAATGCCCGAATCCTTTACTGAAACCTGAAAAGTGATCCGATCTTCGTGCTCCTCTCGAATGCGAATGGAAATGTTGATATTTCCCTTGGTATTTGAAAATTTGATGGCATTGGATGTCAGGTTGGAGATGACCTGAAGTAAACGTGTTTCGTCGGCAAGTACCCATTCGGGCATTTGGTTGTCCAGGTGGTAGTAGAGATGGGTGTTGTTGAGATGGGCTTGTTGAGAAAATAGCTCATAGATGCGCTCAAACGTCTCTACCAACCGAACGGGCTTTCTGCGGATCTCCATTTTACCGGCCTCTATTTTCGAAAGGTCGAGGATGTCATTCAGAATATTGAGAAGGGTATCTGAAGATTGTTTGATGGTTCGTACATATTCCGATTGCTCGCCATCAAGACTGGTTGAACCTAACAAATCAATCATTCCGATGATACCATTCATGGGAGTTCGGATCTCATGGCTCATGTTAGCCAGGAAACGCTCTTTGATCTGTAAAGAATGCTCCGCCAGTTCTTTGGCTTTGCGCAATTCAACGTTCGTGTTTTTCAATCGGGTGATATCCCTGGCAACTCCTTCGATCTCTATTTTCCGGCTGATCTTTGAGACAATTCTGACATTGCATAGGAAGTTGATCTCTTCACCGGATTTGGTCAGGGCATTTCCCTCGATATTCCTGATTCGCTTTTTACTCAGCAACTCCTTGATCAGATCAGCAAATCCGGTTTTGGAGAGAAAGTAGTCTCCTATATTCCTGCTGATCAGTTCTTTGGATGTAAATCCCAAAACCTCCTGTACTGATGGGCTAACCATAGAGATAATTCCCTGAATATCGCAACGGAAATAGATGTCCTGAAAAGATTCGAAGATGTTACGGAACTTCTCCTCACTTTCCATTATCGATCTTTCATTGTCCTTCTTTTCCGTGATGTCATTGGCCAGAACGGATACCTCATCGATGCTGCCATCGGGCATATAGATCGGGTTGAGAAATATATCACGCCAAATTTCTTTGCCCTGGTTACTCACCAGCTTGTGTTGGAAATTAATGATCTCTCCATCAAAAGCCTTACGATACTGGTTGAGCCACAGGGTTTTGTCGATTTTTTCAACTTTCTTCAACTGCTTCCCGGTCAGACTCATTCCCAATTGCGGTTGAAATCCGTAATTAGAAAGGAACGACTCAGAAAAATTCTCATTAAAGGACGTGAAGCTGTAATTCCTGTCTACGCTCCAGATCTGGTGAGTAGTACTTTCGAAAATGGCACTCAGTCGGGCGGCCTGATCTTCAATTTTTCTTTCATCACTTCTTCTCTGTAAGGCAAGACTTACTTGTCCGCCAATAAAGTCGAGCAGTTCCAGGTCTTTATCGTTGTAACCTGTTTCGTGCCGGTAGGAGTAGACCGACATCACGCCGATGGATTTATTGGAGTAGCGCATGACCACCCCAAGCCAAATTCTCGGCAAAGGCTGGATAGCCTTCAGTCCTTTTCTCTCCAGTACTTTTTCGATACCCTCTGCATACATGATCAGGGGTTTACCATAATCAAAGGTATACCTTGCCAGCAGATCGTCCAGTTGAGCCGTTCCTTCCGGATTGGTGGATTCGTTGGTGACATATGGAAAATGAAAACCTTTCTTGGTTGGGTTTTTTAGGGCGATTGTGAAATTACGGACCTTCAGGAAATTTTTTAACTCCTCGTAAACCCGGGTATAGAATTCATCAATGTTACGCCGCTGTATGGTAAGTGACGCAATTTTATAATACAGGCTTTGGGCTTTCTCTGCCCGGACCCGTTCGGTAATGTCGAAAAATATACAGTGATATTCAATGGGAATTTCATCTTCGAAGACGCAGGTCATGGTGCCTTTGACGAAAATGTTTTTGCCGTATTTTGAGATCAATACGGTATCAAGCTTTTCGCTTTTTACGCCAGCGGTGATTTTGAGTAGCTTTTCAAGTGTGGAGCGCCTGTGATCTGGATGGATCGCATCCACAAATCGCAAATCCTTAAGTTCGCTTTCCGTGTAACCCAGTTTATTTTTCCAGGCATCGTTTACAAAAATGATCTCACCACGCGGCTGAAAGATCTGGATGAGGTCGCTGGAGCTGTTAAAAAGCTCCTTGAAGTGATGATTTGTCTTTTCAAGGGTGCGAGAATGCTCCTTTTGAATGATGGTTAGCTTCTTTTGCAAACCGATCACTTGTCTTTGGAGACTCGCTAAGGAAGCGTCAATTATCTCACCCATGATCTTAAAATTACCTAATTATTCCTAGTTTTAGTCCATATGAACGACGAGCCCGAAAAATATTTGTTGTCGATTGTTGGACCTACTGCCAGTGGCAAAACTGCGATGGCTATTGAGTTGGCCAAATGGTTGGATACGGAGATCGTTTCTGCGGACTCACGACAGTTTTTCAGGGAGTTGAAAATAGGCACAGCCAAGCCTACACCTGAAGAATTGGCTCAGGTGCCTCATCATTTTGTCAATAACTGTGGGATCACTGATAAGTATGATGTAGGTCAGTTTGAACGGGAAGTATTGGATAAACTTAAGGAACTGCATCAGTATCACAAAGTGGTGATCATGGCCGGAGGATCCGGACTCTATTGCAAGGCAGTATGGGAGGGCCTGGATGAATTTCCTGAGATCGATATTTCTTATCGGGAAGCTTTGAAAATTGAACATCACCAAAAGGGCCTGGCACCTTTACTTAAAGAACTGGAGCGTGAAGACCCTTCATATTTTAAAATAGTAGATCAGCAAAACCCTCAACGGATCATTCGGGCGTTAGAAGTGATCCGGGCCACACAACAGACTTTTACGTCATTCAGAGAGCAGACAGCCCCGAAGATTGCCCGATCCTTCAAGAATATCAAGATAGGGATTGACATGCCAAGAGAGGTACTTTACCAAAGGATCGATCACCGGATGGACCTGATGATTGAAGCGGGATTATTTGAAGAGGCCAGGGAGATGGCACCTTTTCGGCAGCACAATGCTTTGCAAACGGTCGGCTATACCGAGATTTTCAGGCATTTCGATGGCGAATATGACAAGGAAGAGGCTGTTCGTTTGCTCAAACGAAATTCCCGACGATATGCCAAAAGACAACTGACGTGGTTTAACCGGGATCCTGAAATACGATGGTATCGTCCCGATCAGATCGAGACGATCAAAGATGATATACTGACGGTCTTAAATGCTTAATACCTGTACGAGACGCATCAGGTCTTCGTTGATGGGTTTCGCTTTGGAAATGGCCAGTTTGAAGCTGGTATAGTGTACTTTCTTGTCAATCACACCGGCCATGACATTGGTCTTGCCATTCACCAATCCTTCAACAGCCGCCATGCCCAGTCTTGAAGCCAGGATACGGTCAAATGAGGTGGGAGATCCTCCTCTTTGCATGTGTCCCAGTGTAGAAACCCGGATATCAAGACCAGGAAGTTCAGATGAGACCTTAGAAGCAATTTCCAACGCACTCCCTTGTTGACCTCCCTCTGCACAAATGACAATAGAAGAAGTCTTTTGGCGGTCACGTCCTTCTTTCAGTGTTTGGATCACATCGTTAATGGTAGTAGAGGTCTCCGGTACCATGACCATTTCGGCCCCTCCGCCAATCGCGCATTGGATGGCGATATAACCAGAATGACGTCCCATTACTTCAATGAAGAATACCCGATCATGCGAATTCGCGGTATCTCTGATCTTGTCAATGGAATCCAGGGCGGTGTTTACGGCCGTATCAAAACCAATGGTAAAATCTGAGCCATAGAGATCATTATCTATAGTACCAGGTGCACCTACCGTAGGAATACCAAATTCCTCATGAAAAATATTCGCTCCGGTAAAGGTTCCATCACCGCCAATCGCCACAAGCCCTTCAATGCCTCGTTTTTTCAATTGATCAAAGGCTTTCTTTCGTCCTTCGGGGGTCATGAATTCTTTGCTTCGTGCAGATTTAAGGATAGTTCCGCCTCTTTGAAGGATATTGCTCACCGAATAAGATTTCATCTTATAGATGTCTCCCTCAATCATGCCATTATAGCCATATTTTATGCCATAGACATCTATTCCTAAAAATAAGGAAGTCCGAACAACAGATCGAATGCAGGCATTCATCCCAGGCGCGTCCCCTCCAGAAGTAAATACTCCAATGCTTTTCATATAGACCTTTTATTGACGGGGTGAATTGGCTCGAAAGTGATCAGATTGGGAGCTTCCAAAACAGACCGTTCTCAAACCGGCGCCAATATTAATTAAAATTTGAATAGTTGGGCATGAATGATGTTCATTAATACATTAAATAAACTGCGCAAACGTTTAAATGAACGTTATTCTTTGGTTGAAGAAAGTAGATAAGGAATAATCTGAATATGCAATTGTATCCTGGGGTATACTGGGACCAATTCGCTTAGTTTTGCCACACAACATAGCGTTAACAGCTTGAAGACTGAAAACAAAAAAGTACTGATCATTACCTACTATTGGCCTCCGAGTGGAGGGGTAGGTGTCCAGCGCTGGCTTCACTTTGCCCTTAATCTGAAAAAGCATGGTTGGGAACCCATCATTTACACTCCCTCAAACCCACAATTTGAGATTAAAGATGAAGGCCTGGCAGAACTGGCTGAGGGTATAGAGGTGATCACACAACCGATTTGGGAGCCTTTTCATCTGTTTCATCGCCTGACAGGGAAAAAAAATAAAGATCAGGTAAAACAAGGCATTGCGTTAGAAAAATCGAAAAAAGGATTACTCGATCACTTATTTGTCTGGATCAGGGGTAACTTCTTTCTGCCAGACCCGAGGGTTTTTTGGGTAAAGCCCTCAATCCGATTTTTGAAGACACTTATACAAGAACGGTCCATTAGTCATTGTGTTACCACAGGACCCCCTCATAGTATGCATCTGATTGGCCTGGGTTTGAAAAAGCAATTACCGGCATTGAAATGGGCCGCTGATATGCGTGATGCCTGGTCGGGTTGGGACATGCTGCCTAAGTTGAAAACTTCCGGCCTGGCATTAATGTACCATAAACGTCTGGAAAGAAAAGTGCTGTTGTCCTGTGATCTGGTGATGACAGTGAGCAAAGGTTGTGAGGCTGAATTTAAGTTGAAAGCGAAAACAGACCTGGACGTCCGGATCATTAGAAATGGAGTACCTCAATTTGAGCAAAAGGAAGGACTTGTTCCAGATAAGGATCAATTTGTGATTGGGTATTTCGGGTTACTCAATGAAATACGAAACCCCGAACCCTTGTGGGATACCATTAGCCGACTGTGCGGGGAAAATGAGGAATTTTCCAGGAAACTGAAGTTAAGGTTTGGTGGAATCGTCAGTGAATCCATAAAGAACAGGCTGCAAGAAGATCCCAATTTGCAAGGAAAGACGGAATTCTTAGGATACTTACCTCATCATCAGATTTTTGAAGAGTACCAACGATGCAATGTCCTCTTGCTGCTTCAGAACCGGTCCGACAACTCTCAAATCGTTTTGCCAGTTAAGTTTTTTGAATACCTGTCAGCCAAAAGCCCCATACTTTGTATTGCTCCAGCCAGGAGCGAGCTGGGTGAGATATTCTCTAGTCATCAGGTGGGACAAGTGATTGAAGAACATCAGACAGATCAAATCAAAGCATTCTTAGTAGCCACTCTGGAAGACCGATTCCCTATTCGTTTGGAAGATTACGAGTTACTTTGCAGTGAAAATTCCAGAGAACATCAGGCGGAAGAACTGATCAAATTATTAGAAGCATTGTGAATCAAAACATACGATTTGCCATAGTAGGGTGTGGCCGAATAGGAACCAGACATGCGGAGC
Source organism: Cyclobacteriaceae bacterium (assembly GCA_965229785.1). GTDB lineage: Bacteria > Bacteroidota > Bacteroidia > Cytophagales > Cyclobacteriaceae > JAWPMT01. Next base: position 2,976,532 of record CBDDJS010000001.1, on the reverse strand, counting down.
ATATAGATCGCCTTGGTGAACTGGTGGCATTATGTGATATCAAATTGGATCGAGCTGAGGCGCTTTCGGAAAAATATCAAGTCCCTACTTTTTCGAACATTGATGAGCTGTTGAAGGCAGGCATTGAGGTCGACGTGATCTCGATTTGTACGCCAAATGGATCACATGCAGAACAAACCATAAAATCGTTGAATGCCGGATACCATGTATTGTGTGAAAAACCCATGGCCATCAGCGTTTATGATTGTGGCGCAATGATCAACGCTGCGGAAAAGGCGGGTAAGCGGCTTTTTATCGTAAAGCAAAACCGGTTTAATCCGGCCGTGGCAGAGCTTAAGAAACTTGTGGAAGGTGGCTATCTGGGACAGATCCTCAGTGCTCAGTTGAATTGTTTTTGGAATAGAAATTTCAATTACTACCAACAATCGGATTGGAAGGGTACCCTGGATCAGGATGGAGGAACGTTGTACACTCAATTCAGTCATTTCATTGATTTATTGTACTGGATACTAGGTGATGTGGATGAGGTATCAGCGTTCATCGCTAACGGCGCACATAAAGATGTGATCGAATTTGAAGATAGTGGGGTGGTCATTTTGAAGTTCCATGGAGGAACGTTGGCGACCGTGAATTATACCGTGAACGCCTATGGGAAAAATATGGAAGGTTCTCTGACCCTTTTTGGGGATAAGGGAACGATCAAGATCGGTGGACAATATTTGAATAAGCTTGAGTATCAATCGATAGAAGGGTATGAGATTGGGGAACTGGGTGAAGGGAATCCTGCCAATGAATATGGAGAATATCAGGGCTCTATGTCCAACCACGACAAAGTATACGAGAACGTGATTGAGGTACTTCAAAACCGGGGAATAATTGCCACCAATGGCTTTGAAGGGCTGAAAACCGTAGAAATCATCGACAAGATCTATAAAGTAGCGCAGCGTGCCAGAACCCATTAAGAAGCACATCGGCATCAGGGATGTTGATTTTGGAGAACGGGTCACCATTGTGGAACCTGTGAACCTTTATGGTTGTAAGATTGGTTCGGAAGCATTCATTGGTCCTTTTTGTGAAATCCAGAAAAGTGTAACCATTGGTGAGAGAACCAAAGTACAATCGCACGCATTCGTGTGTGAATTGGTGACCATCGGAGCGGATTGTTTTATTGGGCATGGGGTGATGTTTATCAATGACCTCTTCAGGGAGGGAGGTCCCGCTGGTGGAGATGCGACCAAATGGAAATCTACGGAAATAGGCGATCATGTGTCCATTGGATCCAATGCAACCATCTTGCCCGTGAAGATCGTAAACAATGTGGTGATAGGTGCAGGTAGTGTTGTCACGAAAGATCTACTGGAACCGGGTATCTATGCCGGGAATCCCGCAAGAAAAATCAGAGAACTGTGAGTATTCCATTTGTAGACTTAAAGGCACAATACCTGTCGATGAAAGACGAAATCGACGCGGCGATTGCTGAAACCATAAACAATACCCAATTCATAGGGGGAACTCCAGTTCGATCATTTGAAGCGGATTTTGCGGCGTACGTAGGGGTGAATCATTGCATTACATGCGGGAATGGAACTGATTCTCTGGAAATCATCCTGAAAGCGATGGAAGTGGGGCCGGGAGATGAGGTGATTGTTCCTGCGAACAGCTGGATATCAACCGCGGAAGCAGTGAATAGTGTAGGAGCCGAACCCGTCTTCGTGGATGTGGAGGAGACGACACGCAACCTGAATATCTCTTTGGTAGAATCCCTGATCACTCGCAGGACGAAAGTGATCATGCCCGTCTATTTATATGGCCTTCCGGTAGATATGGATCCATTAATTGAAATGGCAGATTCTCATGGGTTAAAAATCATTGAAGACAGTGCCCAGGCAGTTGGGGCGACGTATAAAGGGCGAAAAGCAGGAACACTGGGGCATGCGGCTTCTTTTAGTTTTTATCCCGGTAAAAACCTGGGGGCTTATGGAGATGCCGGAGCCATGGTTACCCAGGATGAAGCACTGGCCGAACGTATACGAAGGATAGCGAATCATGGACAGATCAAAAAACACGATCATAAAATCCTTGGAAGAAACAGTCGACTAGATAGCCTTCAGGCAGCGATTCTGAAGGCCAAATTACCTTACCTTGAGAGTTGGATCGAAGGGCGAAACAAGACAGCTCAATGGTACGATTCATATTTGGGTGATCACGTTGGAAAACCGGTTATACCCAAAAATTTCAGTCATGTTTTTCACCTTTATGTTATTCAGGTAGAGGCAAGAGAACAATTGATGCAAAAACTGAAGGAGCAAGGTATCGGACACAGTATCCATTATCCTACGCCACTTCCTTTTGTGGACGCTTATCAGTATCAGGGAAATAAGCGGGAAGACTTTCCTGTGTCAGATAAGTTGTCCAAAGAAATCTTATCACTTCCCATGTATCCGGAGCTGACTGAAGATCAGGTGAAAACGGTCTGTGAAGTGATTAATGAACAGTGGTGAGCTCAGCTTCATGATTAGCGAAAGCTTCCTGAAGTCGTTTGATGTAGCCTGACCGGGCTTTTTTTTCCTGTCCGTTTATTGCCACGATCGGTGTTATATCTTTTAAGGTGCTTGTAGCGAATAATTCATCCGCATTGTTAAAGGTTTCAAGACTCAAAACCCCTTCTTCCACATCCATGATCTCACCTGCGATTTTTAAGACATGTTTGCGAGTTATTCCCCTCAATATGTGTTTATCGGATGTGATGAGTGTTCCGTCTTTTATAGCGAAAATGTTACAACGAGAAGCTTCGGAGATTTCGCCGAGTTGGTGGTAAACAACTTCAGACGCATTCACCGCGATTCTTTTTCGATGCAAGGCGTAGGAGGTGAGGTAATTAAGTGATTTGATTTCCGGATACTCCCTTACATACTCATGGGTAATAACGCCCAGTTCTTTTGGTTTTTGATCAGGAAATATCTCTGTGTTAACAATGCTTAGGTGTGGATCGAATAACGTATCCGTCTGGTCAGCGCCATTACCCAGCAACACCATTTTGAACGTACTGTGTTTGAATTGATTGCGTCGCTGCAATTCTGCCACTGCCGATTTAATTTCATCTTTCTCAACTATTCGGCTAAGGTTTAGAAATTGCTGAGATCGCTCAAAACGGTCCAGATAATCTTCCAGAAATCTGGGAACGGCATTGACTGTTCGAAACAGATCAAAAATGCCGTAGGCTCTTTGGAATCCCGTTTGTGTGACAGGGATGACAGCCTTTTCTTCTGTGACAAATTCGCCGTTGAGATAGAACCATCTGGACATTAGTGATAACCGATTTCATTGGTAAGCGCAATCTGACTTTTCATGAAATGTCCGGTCCCGAATGCCACTTCTTTTCCGTTTTCATCAACCAGTGATGCATGCGCAATAAATAGGTTACGGGACTGAAATTGCAGTTTTCCCGTGGCCGTAAGCTTTCCTCCGGTCACGGGCCTCACCAAATTAGTGTTGAAATTTGTTGTGAGCACGAATCGGTCGGTCACTACTGAATTGACTGCAAAAAATGCTGAATCGTCCAGAAGCTTGAAATATACCGAACCGTGGATCGCTCCCAGTGCATGAAAGTATTTTTCCTGGATCGTAAGTGAAACCACCGCTTGTTTGTTGCTGATCTCAATGGCAGTGGTTTCGTACATTTCCTGCTGAATGTTACTCTGCAGGTACATTCGCTCCAGTTTTCGATAGTGATCTTCGATCATGCTTCGCTCATCTCAAATTTCTCGGCTGCCACTCCTTTGAAGGATTCCCGAGGCTTGAGATTAAGGGTCTGGAACATTTCTTTGTCCTGATTGACTTCCGGGTTAGGAGTGGTCAATAGTTCGTCTCCGGCAAAAATGGAATTGGCTCCGGCAAGGAAGCATAGTGCTTGCTCTTCTACTGTCATCCGAACCCTGCCCGCAGAAAGTCTGACTTGTGCCAGTGGCATGATGATCCTTGCCGTGGCGATCATCCGGACCATATCCCACACCGATACCTTAGGTTGTTCTTCCAGAGGGGTACCAGGCACGGGGACCAGCGCATTTACCGGAACTGACTCAGGATGTTCTGGTAAATTGGCCAATGTTTGCAGCATTCCCACACGATCCAGTACCGTTTCGCCCATGCCAATAATGCCACCGGAGCATACGGAAATGTTCGCTTTTCTCACGTTGGTTAGGGTATCCAGGCGATTGTCATAGGTCCGTGTGGTGATGATCTCTTCATAATGCTCTTCACTGGTGTCAAGGTTATGATTGTACGCATACAAACCGGCATCTTTCAGCTTCTGTGCCTGATCTTCAGTGAGCATACCCAGGGTGCAGCATACTTCCATGCCCATTTCGTTAACCCCTTTTACCATGTCAATTACTTTGTCGAAATCACGGTTGTCTCTGACTTCTCTCCAGGCAGCACCCATGCAGAACCTTGTAGATCCATTATCTTTTGCTGTTTGAGCCTTTTCCAGAACGACATCTACATCCAGTAATTTGTGGACTTTGACATCTGTATGATACCTCGCAGCTTGTGGGCAATAAGCACAATCCTCCGGACAACCACCGGTTTTAACGGATAGAAGTGTGCAGACCTGTACTTCACTTGGGTCGTTATTGGCGCGATGAACAGTAGCCGCGTCATAGATCAGGTCCATGAGTGGACGATCATAGATGGCTTGAATTTCTTCTTTGGTCCAGTCGTGTCTTATTTGCATGTTAATTCAATTCTTGGTTTTTTCTTGGGTCTCCAATTCAGTTAGCTTTTGCTTTATCTCTCTGATATCTTCCTTGATTTCTCTTAACACCGGATTGTATGAAGCATGATTCCTGATTTCTTCTTCTCGCAAACCTAACTTAGAATCGAAGAATCCCAATATCAATGAAAAAATAATGAACAGGAAAAACAGGATTGGAATAGATATGACACTGTATTCAAAAATAAGATCGCCGGTCGGTGTTCCTTTGAACCGATCCAGAAATACTAATCCTATCATGAGGAACTGTGCATACCCGATGTACATCCGGGCCCTGTCTACATAAACCTTCCAGCGAATTAGGCTTTTTCTGTTGAGTCTAATCGCCATGGGTTGATCAGTATATTTCGAGGTTCATCGGCATTCTTGCCTGTATACCTTCTAATTCCTGTAAAGTTTTAAGGTCTTCCATGTATGGCTGAAGGATGCCATAATCAGGCTCAAATACCTTCATTCGAACGTCAGAACCGAGTCTTTCGATCAACTCTTCGAAATAGGGCTTTTGCTCCGGATAATATCGTACACTGTAATCATCTGAAATGCCCGCTGCTTCGGCGGCTATTTCGATGGCATCATCAAAGCTGCCCAATACATCAACCAATTCGTACTCCAGGGCTTGTGCACCGGTCCAGACGCGACCCCCGCCTAACTCGTTGATCCGTTCTTTTGTCAGGCCTCTTCCAGCTGCAGCTTTGCTGATGAAGGTATCATAACCGCGATTGACACCTTTTTGAATGATCGCTCTTTCTTGTGGTGTCATGGAACGGGTTACAGTGATCAGATCAGAATACTCGCCTGTAGAAACGACATCATGTGTGATGCCCAACTTGTTTTCCAGGAAATCGCCAACGTTGAATAACATACTGAAGATTCCGATAGAGCCTGTAATGGTATTGGGCTGTGCCACGATGGTATCGCATGGCATGGAAATGTAGTAACCTCCGGATGCGGCATAGGTGCCCATTGAGGCAATGACAGGTTTTACTTTTTTGGCCAATTCCACTTCATGCCAGATCAGGTCCGATGCAGTGATGCTGCCTCCGGGAGAATTGACGCGCAATACGATGGCTTTAACCGCATCGTTATCCCGTGCTTTTCTGATCTCCCTCGCTATTTTACTTCCAACGATGCTCGTATTTGGATCGCCGGCCATAACGATGTTTCCTTCCGCCATGATCACCGCCACTTTGTTCCTGGAATAGGCCGAACTTACCGTTTTGTGATAGGTCTTGTAGGAAATGAAATTGATATCATCGATCTCATCCAAACCCAATTCATCTACGATCAGGTTCAGTAACTCATCTTTGTAAGCCACTTTAGTGACCAACCCGAATTCTTCTGCTTCTTCAGGTACCTGAACCAACATCTTGTCCTGAATTTCTTTCACGCGATCGAAGGATAGATCAGAGGAATTGGCCACACCTTCCAAATAATGGTTATTGATGTTGTTCAGCAATTCCGAAAGTTGATATTCATTTTCTTTGCTCAGGTCTTTACGGATATAGGGTTCAATAGCACTTTTATATTCGCCTACCCGGAAGATTTCGGGTTCTATGTCCAATTTCTCAAACAGACCCTGATAGAAAGTCACGTTGGCACTCAGGCCATTAAATTCCACACTTCCCTGGGAATTCAGGTATAGGTGATCCGCTACATTGGCCAGGTAGTAATCTCCTTCTGTCATGTACTCGGCATAGGCCATGATGAATTTTCCGGAGCTTTTAAAATCGAGGAGTGCGTCTCTGATCTCCTGAATAGAGGCAAATCCACCGGATAAGAAGGACGGTTGCAGATAAATACCTTCGATCTTTGAGTCGTCTTTAGCGCTTTCGATGGATTGCAGGATTTCTAGTAGTCCGTGACTGCTCACGGTGTTTCCCGGGAATAAATCTTCGAATGGATCTTCATAAGCCCTTTCCATAAGGACACCACTCAGTTTTAATGCCAATACGGATTGATCCTTTACTTCAGGAACAGGTTCTTCTGAAGCAGCACCGATGATGGCGAACAAAAGGAAAAATCCTATGATTGTAAAAAGAAATAAGCCAATTAACGTGGCCAATAAACTGCGAAAGAATGAAAGCATGCTTCTCTACCGATCTAAGAAGTTGGAATAACCTCTACCCATAAATTTTCGCAAAACTAATGAGGACATTTTATTGGTGCTTGGCTTTCAAATGTAATTTTACGAACGGATGATCACCTCCAACTCAATATTGACCGATTCAGACGTTAATTCTATGAAATCAGACATTTATTCATTCTTATCGCGACCTAATGCGACCAAATAATGAAGGGTATTTTTTTATTACTAGGGACTAATTTGGGTGATCGTCACCGAAACCTGCAACGGGCCAAAGATTTATTGCTGAAAGCCGGTATCGACATCCTTGCCAGTTCCTCCATTTATGAAACACAGCCATGGGGCAAGGAAGATCAGCCCTGGTTTCTCAATGTGCTGCTTGAAGTACGAACTACCTTTACGCCGGAGGTACTTCTGTTGAAGTGCCAGGATGTGGAGGAAGAACTGGGTCGGACTCGGTTTGAGAAATGGGGTGAAAGGATCATTGATGTAGATATATTGTACTATGATGACATTGTGATCAATACCCGGAAACTTGCCATCCCTCATCCCGAGATCCAGAATCGTAAGTTTACGCTTTTGCCATTGGTGGAATTGGCCGCTTTTGTAAATCACCCGGTACTGGAACAAAACCATATGGCGCTCCTGGCGGCTTGTGAAGACCCGCTTGAAGTGAAAAAAACCAAGTTGACCCTGAACTGATGGAATGGCAGGATATCGTAATGTTGGTAGGAGCGGGGCTTTTTGCCGGAGTGATCAATACCCTTGCCGGAGGTGGTTCCCTGATTACCTTACCCTTGCTGATCTTCATGGGCCTGCCTCCTGTAGAAGCCAATGCATCTAATCGAGTAGCCTTGTTCGTGCAAAATGTATTTGCGGTGCAGGGATTCCGGAGTAAAGGTGTCTTTTTGTTTCCGTATTCATTTTGGGTAGCGATCTCTGCGACAATAGGAGCTGTCATAGGAGCCAAAATTGCCATTGATATCAGTGGGGAGTTATTTAAACGGATTTTGGCCGTAGTGATGGTTATGGTGATGGTCTTGACCGTATTAAAACCTTATTTAAGTCGAAAGCTTGATGAGGAAATCTTCACCAGAGGTAAGGTGGCTTTATCTATATTTCTGTTTCTGTTTGTAGGGATCTACGGTGGTTTTGTGCAGGCCGGTGTAGGGTTTTTGGTCATCGCCGTTTTGACCAATGTACACGGCCTGGGAATGGCGAAAACGAATAGTATCAAAGTATTTGTCATTCTGATCTATACCATATTTGCTTTGATCGTGTTTTTCATTGAAGACAAGATCCGTTGGGAGTTCGGATTGATTTTAGCCATTGGAAACGCAGCGGGAGGATGGATTGCCAGTCGTTGGTCCGTGGATAAAGACGATAAGTGGATCCGAATGATCCTAATCACTACCGTTGTAGCTTTGGCGATCAAACTTTGGTTCTTTTAGATAAGTACTTTTTATGACCATCGCAGAGTCACGTTCACTTTTTCCCATTTTACAGGAATATACCTATTTTAACACGGCGCGCTTTTGTGCGATCCCTTCCACAGTTGCCTCCATGCAACAGAGATACTTACAGAGTTTATCGCTACACGGCTCGTGGGAATTCTCGGAGTGGTCAAATAAATATGAACAGACCCGAAAGATGGCTGCGGAAATGATGGGAGGAACAACTGATCAGGTTTTCTTTATTCCAAATGTTTCCACAGGGATCAATCTGGCGAGTTTGTATTTGCCTAAAGATCGAAAAGTCGTCTTGTTAGATAAAGATTTTCCTTCGGTGGTTTTGCCTTGGCAATCACATGGATTCGAAATTGAGACCTGTGACTATCGTGAAGAGGCTTTCTATGATGATTTAGCATCTTTGTTATCAAAAGGAAATAAGATCCTTTGCGTGAGCTGGGTACAATCGGCGGATGGGTTTGAGATTGATCTGGAACGAGTTTATGCCTGGTGTAAAAAGTATGATGTGATGTTGGTACTGGATGGCACCCAGGGATTTGGCGCCATTCCGTTCGAGGTAGATCCGGAAGTTTCTATGGTCTTTTTGGCCAGCTCCTTTAAGTGGTTATTGGCTGGATATGGGGTTGCCGTCGGTTATGTATCGGAAGATCTGCTACCGAAGTTCAAAGCTTTTCAGGGATGGAATAGCATTGATTTTGGTACAGGACATGCGAAAACAGGTGCTGCGTCACTAGAGGTAGGTAATGCCATGTTTCTCAATGTTCTGGCGCTTTACGAGGGGCTTTCTCTGATCCGCGAATTGAAGGTTCAGGCGATTTATGAAAGGAACCTGCGCTATCGTACAACCTTGATTGATGCCTTACAGGAAGCAGGACATGCCTTTGAACTGGCCCCGAATACCCGTGCTTCAATTTTTCGCGTAGAAGTGGCTGATGGGACGTATGAGCGATTGGCAGCTGCTAAAATTCAGACTTCCAAACAAAAAAATAAGCTAAGGCTCTCTCCTCATTTTTATAACAATCAGGAAGACATTGACCGATTCCTTCAAGCCTTGAATTCGTAGCATGGGTATTGTCATCAGGCAGGCTTTTTGGGTTTCGTTTCTTACTTATCTGGGAGTAGCACTGGGGTACGTCAGTACTTTCATTCTTTTTCCTCTCTTCTTGAGTGTAGAAGAGATCGGCCTGATCCGGTTGAGTCAAACCAATGGGATGTTTCTTATTCCCATCGTCAGTTTAGGAATGACGGGTTCCATCATCAAGTTCTATCCTCAATTAAAGGACAAGAAGGAGATCGAAGGAGTATACATTTTGGCACAAATAGGATTTGTATTGCTGGCCAATCTCGCTATCATCGGGTTGATACTCGTCTTTTTGCCCTTGATTGAACAAAGTTTTGCGGAGAGATCATCTGCCTATCTGTCTTATATCTATGTGTCTGTAGTCATTCTCATCTCGCAGAGTTTTTATGAATATTTCTCAGCGTATTTCAGGGCCCACTACAATATCATAATCCCTAATTATTTCCGGGAGGTGCACCTGAGACTTTTCATCATGATCCTGATCTTACTATACGGTACGGGCATCATTGATTTCAGGATGTTGATGTTGGGGATATCAGGGAACTATATCCTTACTACGCTGCTGGTGGCCGTTATCGGATTTTGGAAATATCCTTTCAGAATACATTTTCGATGGAAGACTCTTCCGAGGGATTTAATGGCCGAAACCTGGAAATTTGGGGGGTACATATTGGCACTGAACATGGGGTCATCTTTGATCCTAAACCTCGGTTCGATACTTACCTCTACCTATTTGGGGCTGGAGGCCAATGGCATTTTTTCGACTTGTCTATATCTCGCTACAGTCATCGAGATGCCCAAAAGAGCCACTTCACAGATTACATCACCTTTCTACGCAAGTAAGTTTGAAAAGGAGGACATGCAAGGAGTGAACAACATGTACTCCAGATCATCACTGAATTTGACCGTTATAAGCTTGCTAATTTTTATTGGTATTGTGACTAACCTTGATGATCTATTCCTCTTGATCCCTCAGGGTGAAGTCTTTAGCCAGGGATTTTGGGTGGTGGTCATTATCGCTATTGCCAAGGTCATTTCCATGGTGGGGGGCACGGCTTCGGAACTGATGATTTTCTCGGGTTATCGCATTTACAATTTTTACATTTTGATCATCAGTGGTGTAATACTGGTAATCTCCAATGTCGTGTTTATTCCCATATTTGGGATCAGTGGAGCGGCCATTTCTCTGTTGTTAGTAGTCACTTTTGGGGTACTGGCCAGGTTCATTTCCATCAAAATGACTATGAAATTGTCTCCCTGGTCCATCAATCATATGAAAGCCCTGGCCATCGGATTAGGTGTTTTAAGCTTGATGCATTGGTTGCCGATGCCGTTTTCAGCATTCTGGAGCATTGTGGTACGTTCCATACTTACTACCGTGATCTTTGGTAGTCTGATATTACTGTTTCATGTATCTGCCGAAGCCACCGCTCTGGTGCAGGGATTGAGGAAGAAAGCTGGCTTGGATTGACGATCCTGTTTCTTGAAGCTTTATCCGAGTTGCGGGAATAAATAAATCGAATTTCTAGCCGTTACTTCCGTTCGGCATATACGAAATAGTGCCTTGGAGTGATGTACCTCAATAATGGCCGTATACCTAACTTTTTGATTGGGGAAGTATCTTTTTCCTCTTTCTTTACTTCCCAGCCCGCTTTGTTGAGGAGCATTTTCATTTGTCTGGGTTCAAACTCATGATAATGACAATCGTAGGGATCATTATCATTCCAGTAAGCCGTGGAGAACCATAAAGCAAGAGGTACGCTAATGACCAGTTGTTTTCCGGCAATGGCCTCTAACAATGGAAACGGCGAAACCATATGTTCCAAAATTTCAAAACCGACTACCACTTCGTAGGTCTCATTCCGGACGATCTCATAACTGAGGTCCAGATCCTGACCTGCTGCTGTATTAGTGATGTCATATCCCTTTTCACTGAGCAATTGGGAAAGGGGATTGTCCGGACCGAGGTTTAATATTTTCTTTCCCTTTAAATCCAGACTTTCCATAAAGTCGATGGTCTTAAGAAATCTTCTTTTATGTGCTTTATAGTAGGATCCTTGGATATCAATTTCAATCATGGTTGTAAACTTTGATGATTTGACCGGACATTTTGTTCCAGTTTAATTCGTTTTTGGTTGCTTTTGAGGCGTTTTGTGACAAATTCTGATACAATGGCTTGTTCTCATACAGTTGCAGGATCTGATGAGCAAAGGCTTCACTGTCTTCCGCCTTATGGACTAGCCCGCAATTGAATTTGTGTACCAAGTTAGCCTGAGACGTACAATCGCTCACAACAATAGGTTTGCCGAATGCCATGTACTGAAAAAGTTTATTGGCGAACGTGGTGTCATGGTGAATGTTTCTATGAATGGGGCATATGCCAATGTCCGCAGCGAGAATGTACGATTGGAATAGTTTGAAGTCTTGCCATCCCATCAGGTCTACCGAATCGGTGTGGCCTTTTTCAAGAATCAGAGCCTGAAGACTTGAATTGTAAGTGCTGTCTCCAACGATAACGACCTTGAGGTTTTTAATCTTCGGGGCCAGGATATCCAGGGCCTCTATTACGGTATTCAAGCCTCTTCTGTAACTTGTATCACCTACGTACAATAGGGTGAAGTGGTCATTATACTTATTGACAATGGTTTCTTCTTTCCGATAATTTGTATAAAACGCCTCCCGAATGGTATTGGGTACTACATAAAACTTTTCGGTGGCTACAGCCACTTCCTGAACATAATAATCTCGGGCTTCGTCGGTGACTACTACAACTTTGTCCGCTTGTCTAATGAATTGATATTCATACTTTTTCCAGGTGGTGGGATTGATCAAAAATCTGCCTAAACCTGTATTGACATGTCGGTAATGCTTCATGATTTCCGGTCGATTTTCGTGTAGGTCTATCGTGACAGGAAGTCCGTACCTGCGATTGAGGGCAAAAACGCCACGAGCAACCTGCATATCATGAATGTGTAAGGCTTCTATCTGATTATGCTCGATAAATGATTTAAGGTGAGAACTAAGCCTCCAGTGATAAAAAGGAACTGTATACGCCAGAGCGGATAACTTATAAGTCAGCTTGCCAGGTTTGATTCTCCAAACATGAATACCATTGATCTCCTCTTGCTTTGGTGCGTCTCCTTTTAAATCAAAGCAAAATAGATGGATCTGATGCCCAGCCTCGATCAGGGTCACAGCTTCATTTTCTACACGAGGGTCAGGCGGAAAGGAAGAATCCAAAATCATTCCTATTCTCATATAGGGAAAATTTGATAGCCTGGCATAAGTTTTAGGGAATGTAAATAATAATATCTCGAAAAATACTTGAAGATTTGATCAGATAAATAACTTCGAGCAGCAAATCTCTTTACGATTTGCTCAAAAAAAGTGCAAGCATGAAAATAAATATGCCTGAAATCCGGAAATCTGCAATGACACATGTCGCGATTATCGCCTTTTTCTTTGCAGTGATTCTGATCTTATTCTACCCGGGACTCCTTCTTGGCGAGGTACTCAATCAACATGATATTTCGCAATGGCGGGCGACGGCAGAAGAAGCCATTGACTATCGGGCTGAGACAGGGGAAGAGCCCTTGTGGACCAATTCATTATTTGGAGGAATGCCCGCCTATCTGATTTCCATACGTTATGATATGGATTTTACAGGCTTCCTTACGAAATTCATGAGCCTGGGTATCAATCGGCCTTACAGCCTGGTTTTCCTGGGTTTTGTTTGCATGTATATTTTGTTGATCACCTATAGGGTCAATCCCCTGGTCGCCGCGTTGGGGGCCTTATTTTTCGGGTCAACCTCATTCATAATCATTGGACTAGGAGCAGGTCATACAGCGAAAGTAGGAGCCATTGCTTTTATGCCGCTGGTAGTGGCAGGCATTAAATTGGTGCTAGACAACAAATTACGTTGGGGGTTTCTTTTGACTGCTATTGGATTGGCCCTGGAAATCCGAGTGAACCATCTTCAAATCACCTATTACCTGGCCCTGATCATTTTGATAATGGGGATAAATCAATTGGTAATTGCGATCCGTGAAAAGCAAATGGATTTCTTCAAAAAGAAAATCCCTGTCTTGTTGTTGGCAGCAATCCTCGGTGTGGCGGCCAATGCTGGTCAGTTATGGACACTGATGGAGTACAGTGAATATTCTACGCGGGGAAAAAAGGAATATAAAACCACTACCCAAACGAATAACTCAGGACTGTCGAAAGCCTATGCCTTTGAGTTCAGTAATGCCATCCTGGAGCCAATGGTCATGTTTATTCCAAATTGGTACGGCGGGTCGTCGGTGCAGCGACTGGATGAAGATTCGGCGCTTGGTCAACAAATGAGAAGGAATGGCATGCCGAGTAGTCAAATAAGGAGTTCCTTACAGTCGGTCACTACTTACTGGGGAAAACAACGTTTATCTGCTCCTTATTATCTCGGGTCCATTGCCATATTTCTGGTGGTATTGGCTTTGATGCTTTTAAAAATGCGTGAAAAATTATGGTTGGTGATCGTTGTTGTGTTTGGTATCGTGCTGAGTTGGGGAGATACCTTTCAGACTTTCAACTATTTTATGTTTGATTACTTCCCGGGATATAACAAATTCAGGGCGCCCACTTTTGCCATCATCATCAGCATGTTCGGATTGGTCATATTGGGGGCACAGGGCTTGAATGAGTTGTTGACGAATATGACGCCTGTCAACCGGAAGAAATTAGTGTACGCGGCTGCCGGTACCGCAGGATTTGCTATTCTGGCGGCGATATTGGCAGATCTTGGAACTTACCGGGGAGTTGTGGATGAGCAATTGGCGCAACGTGTACCACCATGGTACATTGGTGCATTAAGAGCGGACCGGGCTTCATTGCTTCGAATGGATGCATTTCGGGCGGCGATTTTCGTGTTGGCCACAGGGGGGATTCTTTGGGCCATTACCGAAAAAAAGATCAGTATGACCATAGGTATGGTGGCAATTATTGGTTTGGCAACATTGGATTCCATTTCGATTGATAAGCGCTACCTCAACGAAAGCAATTTTAAAAGGGTCAGAAACGAGGGTTTACCAGGCCCATCAGCAGCAGATAACTTTATATTGAATGATAATAGCCCGGGATATCGTGTATTGAATGTCCTTAACCCATTCAATGAGGGTTTCACCTCACAATTTCATAGTTCGGTTGGAGGATATCATGGAGCGAAAATGGGTAGATATCAGGAGTTGATTGAACAACATATCTCAAAGGAGATGAGCATATTGATTTTGGAACTCCAACAAACTGGTGATGGTAATTTAGAGTCACTGAGTGTGCTTAATATGCTCAATACGAAATACATCAAATTTAATAACCAGGCCAATGGTGTTCTTCCCAATAATTCGGCGAATGGTGCTGCATGGCTGGTTTCGGGGGTTATACCTGCTTCCACAGCCAATGAAGAAATGGATAAGCTAAGGGGATTAAATACGAAGTTGGCTGCGGTGGTGAATACGACACAGTTCCCTTTGGAACGATCACAATTCAGTACAGATGGACAGATTCGTGTAAAAGAGCACTCTCCGAAGAAGATTATTTATGAAAGTTCAACTACTGAGGATGCTTTTGCTGTCTTTTCGGAAATATATTACCCCAAAGGCTGGGTAGCTACGATTGACGGTGAAGAGGTAGATATTTTCAGGTCCAATTATGTCTTGCGGGCCCTTGAGATCCCCGCTGGTCAGCACGAAATTGTATTTGAGTTCAAACCTGGTTCTTATCTTATTGGCAGTAAGATCAACATGGTAGCAACTTTTATTTTTATTGGATTGCTGCTATTCTTCTTATTCACGGAATATCGTAACCTGAATCTTGCTACCGTAGGAGAGACAAAGGCTCAAAAATGATTGATTACAGTTACTCCGGTATTCGTGAACTCATTCATTCGAGGCAATTGTAATCGCGCTTCTTCCAGGGTAATGGTCTCTCCAATCAACATTTCAGGTTGGAGGTGACCCGCTTTGATCATCTCAAATACTGCGGGGTAGCGATAGGCCTGCATACCATGACTTCCATGTATACTTAACTCCTTTGCAATGACCAGATGCATCGGAATGACCGGATCATGATCTTTACCGGCCATTAAACCTACCTGTACTTGTCGGCCTTGTGTTCTCAAATTGGCAATGGAGTTGTAGCAGGTCTCCTGACTTCCCAAAGCATCGATTGATAAATGTGCACCGCCAGAAGTGAAGGTCTTTATTTCTTCAATCAAATCTGAAGAGGCTCTGGCGTTTATTCCGGTAACGGCACCCATTCTTCGTGCTTCCGCCAATTTATGATCGTCTATGTCTATCGCAATTACTTGTGCACCCATCGCATTAGCAATCATGATGGCTGATAATCCGACACCTCCGCATCCATGTACAGTCACCCATTCGCCACCCCGCACCTTTCCAATATCTACAATGGCCCTAAAGGCCGTGATGAATCGGCAACCTAGACTAGCCGCTGTTTCAAAGGTCATGGCATCTGGTAGCCTCACCAGGTTGAGATCTGCGTAATCTACGGCGACATACTGGGCAAAAGAGCCCCACGCCGTAAATCCTGGTTGAAATTGATGATGACAAACTTGCTGATTACCTCCAATACACGGTTCACACGAACCGCATCCGCTAACGAAAGGGACGGTTACCCGATCTCCGGGAGCCCATTTCCTGATGTTGGATCCAACCGCGACCACCTCACCGGCAAATTCATGTCCCGGGACATGTGGTAATTCAATATCCGGGTCATGCCCCATCCATCCATGCCAGTCACTACGGCAAAGCCCGGTGGCTTTTACTTCAATGACTACCGAATCCGATTTCGCTTCAGGGTCCGGTAATGTTCCATAGGTGAGATCTCCTCCGAAAGATTGGTAGCTAATGCCTTTCATTGAATTCCTGATTATTGATCAGGAACGAAATTAAGCATTACTTACATGATGGTTTTTCTCCTTTGTATCGCGGATTGCTGCCAAAGAGGAATTTAATAAGGCTTTTCAGTATTTGAAAAATGGAACGACTGGGTTTAACGATTGGCTTTTTCGGGGGATGCCAGGGTTCAGCAAAAATGCCTTTTCTATACACCTTGAATACTTCTTCCACATCGATTCCCATGAGTTTCATATAATAGATGTGATTGTGTTGTGCTCCTGCCTGGGTATTGTAAGATGCATCATCATAAAGCTTGCCCTCAAGCGGGAACCCCGTTTCGGGTTGTCTGAAATGTGATGATCTGACCTTTTTTTCAAAATGTTTAAGAATAAGTTTTTCGAGGAATCCAGGGTAAGTACCGTTTTCCTCGTAAGCATTGATCATACCTGATAACGTATTCTCCTGCCAGGGCCTCCAGGCCAGGTCATAGGTATTGTAAAATCTTGTTTTTTCAGGAAAGAGTTTCTCATAGAGCGTGGCAAACTCAGTATTACCCGCTGATAATCCCGCAAATCCATAGGGAATTACCTCAGTGGGGGCGTCTGGATCTGTATTTAATTCGTTGTGAAGTGCAACAGCTGCTAAAGTGGTGTCCGTTCCTCCCTGAGAATGGCCCGTAACAAGCAATTTATCCAATGACTTATGCTGCTTTACTTCCCGAAGAAATTGGAGTGCTGTTTTGTTGTGATCAACTTTTATTTGTGAAGAGAGACACAATTCTTTTTTTACTCCATAATAAGCTCCTTCTGATACCAGCGCCTGACTGTTTTCAGGAAACCATTTATCGTCTGGTTCCGGTGCCATTAGCGTTAGTTCAAAATTCTGAATAGCATCAATGATGTATTGGGCGGTTCCTCGAATGACGAATGCGTAGGTCGATGTTTCTTTGAATTGAACAATGAAAGACATGTCCTGTTCCAGGGACACCATTGGACCCCAAACAATATTCCAGTCATGACCGGTGGGCAGTTTTTCACTGGGTCCGGGACTGTCCAGATGTCCGAGAGCCTCATTCAATCCTTCTTTGATAACCTCTCCTGACTCTCCAGTAGAAGTATAAGCCAATGCCGCTAAAGTAATTGCCACTTTAGCTTCGTGGGTGATTTGATCCATGCGTGTAGTATTTTGATGAAATTAGGCAAGAATTCAGGTGCCGGTCAATACCCGAAATGGGGTATTTTTTTCAAACTTGCCGGGATATTTCACAGGCATTTTATCTAAAAATTGCATTTTTGCAACTAATTTGCATAAGAGTTGGTTTTTGTATCCTATGGTTCGATTTAGTGAAGTCAAGAAAATTCTAAAAACACATAAGTTACGCATTACAGATGGCCGCATAGATGTGTTGGAATTCTTTATGAATCAGAAAAAGGCCTTGTCTTTTAAAGACCTTGAAGAAGAGTTCACCGGATATGATCGAGTGACTTTATATCGAACCCTGAATTCATTCACTGAACATGGTGTATTGCACAAAATTCCAGATGATAGCGGATTTGCTACTTATGGATTGTGTCATGATACCTGTGATACAGAAGAGCACAACCATGATCATATTCATTTCAAATGCAACGAGTGTGGTAGCATCGAATGCCTGGACCAGCATATTCCTCAAATTGAAGTACCTGGCTATCAGGTAAAAGAAGCCAATATCATTCTGAACGGTATTTGTCGGGATTGTGCGTAAACTTCCTATTCTGATTGCTCTGCTGCTGGTAGTCCACGGTAAGGCATTTGCCCAACTGAAATGTGATTTTACTGTGAAGGGAGTTGTGATGGACCTGGAAACCGGAGAACCCATTCCTTTCGCTGCGGTGCAATTATTGAGTGAAGCGCACAATCAACGTAATGTGCAAGGTACGACGACTGACCTTGAGGGTCGTTTTACCCTGAAGGGTCTTTGCGAGGAGGAGATGGATCTGGTCATCTCACATGTAGGGTATAAGCAAGTGGTCCACCACCATGATGTGTACCATTCCAATCCGAAGATCTTTCTGGCTGTAGATGATCAATTACTCGAAAGTGTGGTCGTGGAGGATGCACAGACCGAGGAATTAAAATCGATAGCGGTTCAAAAAAAGGAATTAAGTCAGCTTGCAGTAGTCAATTCGTCCATTGGCGAGCTTACCGAAGAAATAAGCGGTGTTTCCGTCCTGAAAACGGGATCTAACATTTCCAAACCCATCATCCATGGTTTGCATTCAAATCGGGTATTGGTGATCAATGATGGGGTTAGGCATGCTTATCAGGTCTGGGGATTGGAGCACGCACCGGAAATCGATCCATCGAATGTGGACCAGATAGAGATTGTTAAAGGAGCAGCGACGGTGAAGTATGGCCCTGAAGCGCTCGGTGGGGTGATTTTGTACAACTCAAAAAGACCAGAATTTGACCAAAAAATAAATGGTTCAATAGGTTCTTCCTATCAAACCAACGGAAGAGCTGTTACTTCCAATGTTAACATAGGGCATGGATTGCATCGTTTTGCCTGGAATGCAGGAGGTTTTGGAACTTATCAGGGCGACCTTCGAGCGCCTGACTACAATTTGACAAATACGGGGAAAAGAGAGTATGGGGCAAGTTTCAATACCTTGTTACATCAGAAAATTTTTGACCTGGATGTATCAGGGAGCTACTTCAATCAGGAGTTGGGCATTTTGAGAGGGTCAATCGTGGGAAATATTCCGGATTTAAACGAGGCCATTTTGCGACCGGAGCCGCAAGGTACCCGGGAATTCTCCTATGATATACAAAATCCGAGACAGATGACTGAACACGGTATTTTGAGATCCAAAATAGCGTTGTTCCTGGGAGATCACATCTTCAATGCCCAATATGCTTTCCAGAGAAATAACAGAAAGGAATTTGACATCAGAAGAGGAGAACTGAACGATCGGCCGGTCATCGATTTAGAACTGCAATCGCACACGGCCGATGTGGAGTGGATCCAGCCTGAGAAAGGTCGGTGGAATGGGAATTCAGGCATTCAGCTGTTCACACAAAACAGTGTTAATGAACCTGGTTCAAATCCTATCAATTTCGTTCCTGATTATGACGTACTTAATGTGGGAGCTTACACCATACAATCTCTTGAGTTCGATAATACGATACTGGAGTTGGGAGCAAGATTTGATTATCAAAGTTTAAGTGTGGCTGATACCATACGAGACGTAGCGATCTATAGTAATGAAGTAGACTTTTCGAATGCGACTTTTACCCTGGGATTTAGAAAACAATTAAACGAACATTGGACACTATTTTCCAATGTTGGATCGGCCTGGAGACCTCCTAATGTATCGGAACTCTATTCCTTTGGCTATCAGGCTTCCCGGGTACGATATGGATTGTGGAGGCATCAAATTACTCCGAGGCCCGACAGGAATCCTCCTTTTAGCATCGTGACACCACTGAATGCTGTTTTTGACGAAAGCGATCGAGAGGTGCCATCGGAGAAGAGTTATAAGTGGGTTTCAGGCCTTGAACTGAAAAGTGAAAAGGTAAGTGCTGAGTTTGTGGTCTATGTCAACCAAATCAATGATTATATTTTCCTACGACCTTTTGGGGTGGCAACTTTTGTGTTTGGTGCTTTCCCGTATTGGGTATATGATCAGACCAATGCACGGTTTATAGGAAGCGACTGGGATTTACGATATAACCATACGCCTTTTCTCACGTCCGAGATCAAACTGTCCTATGTCCATGCTACCGAATTAGAAAACGATCAACCGTTCATAGAAATTCCCCCTTTCAGCATAAACTACCAGATTGACTATCAAAAAGGAAACTGGTCAGGCGGCTTGGATCTGGTTTATCATGCCCGCCAGGGGAATGCGCCAGAGGTAATCGACCCCCTTTCTTTGGAAAGGGGAGATGTGCTTGTTGATCCCAATCAAATCTTTGATTATATGGATGTGCCGGGCGAATTTGTCCTTTTAGGAGCTAAAGTCGGTTATGAGCTAGGCCCTTTCAATGTCCATGTAAAGGCCAATAATTTACTAAATGTTTCGTACCGGGTTTACACCGATCGATTGAGGTACTTCTCAGATTCGGCAGGTCGCAATTTCATTTTTTCTCTTGGATTTAAATTTTAAATGAAACAGGGTTGCGATTGAAAATTAGACGATTGGTTATTGCGAAGAACTCATAAATGCAATAGTATTGCAATTGGAAACGTAGATACACGAAAACAAAAACATGAAAAACTTTAAATCGGGACTTTATTTACTCTTGTTGTTCAGCCTGGCTTTGGTAGTCAGTTGTACGGATGACGAGCCAGCTCCAGGCGGAGGAGATGATGGAGAGGAAGAAATCACGAGAGTCGCATTGACGTTTACACCTGACAATGGTGAAGATGCGGTTACAGCGACGTGGTTCGATGAAGATGGAGAAGGAACAGGAGCTCCTACTATCGATGATATTGAACTCGAAGAGGGGGTGACCTATACAATGACCGTCACTTTGACGAATACACTGGGTACCGAAGATGAGGATATCACTGCTGAGGTTCAGGCAGAGGATAACGAACATCAGCTTTTTTATGCCTTCACTGAAGGATTCTTCTCAGATCCTGAAGGTGATGGAAACATCGATAACGCCAGTGATCCATTGAATTATGAAGATCAGGATGAAAATGGCTTGCCCGTAGGATTAACCACAACATGGACCGCTGGTGATCACTCGGAAACAGAGGGTGAATTCCGACTTATTCTGAAACATCAACCAGATTTGAAAACAGCGGATTCTGATGCCACAGTTGGTGGTACCGATATCGATATCACTTTCCCTTTGCACGTTGAAGAGGGTGGTAGCCACGATGATGAGGAAGAAATCAATGAAATCGTATTGACATTCACCCCTGATAATGGTGAAGATGCAATCACTGCTACCTGGT
Source organism: Cyclobacteriaceae bacterium (assembly GCA_965229785.1). Taxonomy (GTDB): domain Bacteria; phylum Bacteroidota; class Bacteroidia; order Cytophagales; family Cyclobacteriaceae; genus JAWPMT01. The sequence continues at coordinate 2,955,287 of CBDDJS010000001.1, read as the reverse complement.
TGGATGAAGATGGTGAAGGCGTAGGTGCTCCTGAAATCGGTGAGATTGAATTGGAAGAAGGTGTGACTTACGAAATGACCATTACCCTGACTAACACGTTAGGAATGGAGCCTGAAGATATCACTGAAGAAATTGAAACGGAAGATAATGAGCATCAATTCTTCTTTGCGTTCACTGAAGGATACTTCTCTGATCCTGAAGGAGACGGAAACATCGATAATGGATCAGATCCTTTGAATTACGGAGATGAGGATGAAAATGGCCTGCCTGTTGGATTAACCACAACCTGGACTGCAGGTGATCACTCCGAGTCTGAAGGGGAATTCCGAATTGTCCTTAAGCATCAGCCTGATATGAAGACAGCTGATTCTGACGCCTCTGTTGGAGGAACTGATCTGGATATTATCTTCCCTCTTCACATTGAAGAGGCCGGGAGTCATGATGATGAAGAAGAAATCAATGAGATAACCCTTACGTTCACACCAACAGGTGGTGGAGATGCGATCGAAGTGAAGTGGTTTGATGAAGATGGCGAAGGCGTAGGTGCTCCTGAGATTGATGACATCAACCTTGACGCTGAGACGGAATATGACATGACCATTACCTTGAGAAATACATTAGGTATGGAGCCCGAGGATATCACTGAGGAAATCGAAGCGGAAGATAATGAGCATCAATTCTTCTTTGCCTTTACGGCAGATATTTTCTCTAACCCGGAAGGAGATGGAAACATTGACAATGGGGATGATCCTTTGAACTACAATGATGAAGATGAAAATGGTCTTCCTGTTGGATTGTCTACGAAGTGGACCACCGGAGCAGCAACTTCTTCCGATGGCACTTTCAGAATCGTATTAAAACATCAGCCGGATATGAAAACGGCAACTTCCGATTCAACAGTCGGAGGGACAGACATTGATATTGAATTTAATATTTCAATACAATAAACTAGGTTAATTGCTTAAAGGGCCATCCTCAGGATGGCCCTTTTTGTTTGTATACGTAGTATTCGCGGAATGAATTTCCGGAACGAAGTAATGCAGCCATAAGATTACTCACCCTCCCATCAAAAAAAAATGTTAATTAGCCTTCTGAGGTTGCTTAGCTGTCGTAAATGCAATACAATTGCATGTATAGCTTAGTGTTCAGTAAAGCATACTTTAAAGGTTGATTTTATTTTAAAGTATTCAATAACTAAGTTTAGAAAGAAGCTGTCTCGTGAGGGGCGGCTTCTTTTGCTTTAAACGGAGTACTACTATTTGAGAGGATGAGGGATCAAGCAAGGTTTCTGGAGACCGTCAACAAAACGTTCTAATTCTCAATTGGGTCCTGTGTCCTGGGGCTATCCATGTTCCACTGCAAATCACTCACCAGAGAATTACTCACCAGAGCGGCACTAAAAGTCTTTTTGACCCAAAAACGATTTGCATAGGTAATATTTTGATCAGAATTAAGTATGAAATATTGTAATCAAAGGATACTGTCTTTTACATAGACCACTCATCAATTAACAGAAAAGACCTTCAGGAAGCTGTCAATTTCTTTCTAAGTTTAGCCCCAACCAAAACCCAATCCTAAACCCCAATGAAAAGGATATTTTTACTTTGTCTTGCTATTATTTTTTGCCTTCAGATTCAGGCACAACGAAGAAAAAACACAGCACCGGTCACACCTAAAATTGACCCTTCAGTGTTCAATGGCGTAAAGATGCGAAACCTTACGCCCGCGAGGACGGGAGGTAGGATCGTTGATGTAGCCATTCACCCTCAAAATCATAGTATACGATTGGTCGCCACCGCTTCGGGTGGAGTGTGGAAGACGGTTAATGCAGGAACTACCTGGAAACCCGTGTTTGATGGCGAGGGATCGTTCTCGACCGGGACCATTGAATTTGATCCGAACAACCCAAATATTGCCTGGGTCGGCACGGGTGAGAACAACGCCCAGCGATCGGTGAGCAAGGGAGATGGTATTTATAAAAGTACTGATGGTGGCAATACCTGGACCAATATGGGATTGAAAACCTCGGAACATATTGGAAAGATTGCTATTCATCCCTCCAATTCGAATGTCGTTTACGTGGCCTCACAAGGCAGTGTTTGGAAAGATGGAGGGGATCGTGGACTGTACAAGACCGTGGATGGAGGTAAGACCTGGGACCGGATACTTCACATCAGTGAAACAACAGGTATTTCAGATGTTAATCTGGATCCAAGGAACCCGGATGTCCTTATTGCAACGGCCTATCAGCGCAGAAGACATTTTGGGATACTGGTCGCCGGAGGTCCCGAAGGAGGAGCCTTCAAATCGGTAGACGGTGGTAAAACCTGGAACGCATTGAAAGGAGGCTTTCCGCAAGGTGAGTTAGGGCGGATCGGGATAGCCAGATCCCCGCAAAAGCCAGATGTACTGTACGCCATTGTAGCCGGGACAGAATCCACCAAGGGTATTTATCGGTCCGAAAACAATGGAGAGAACTGGAGAAAGATGAATGACTATATGGTCATTGATGCACAGTATTACATGGAAATATTCCCGGATCCTGCCCAATTTGATAAGATCTACATTGTAGATGTTTTTACCAAAGTCTCTGAAGATGGTGGTAAGACCCTAAACGCGCTGAATCATCGTGGAATTCACGTAGATAATCATGAAATAGAATTCGATCCGAACAACCCGGATTATTTGATGATGGCTGGCGATGGTGGTATCTATGAATCCTGGGACAAAGGCCAGAATTGGCGATTTACGGATAACATGCCGATTACGCAGTTTTACCGGGTAGGAATTGATAATGATACACCTTTCTACAATGTATATGGTGGTACTCAGGATAATACTACTTTGGGTGGACCCAGTCAAACGACCAATCGGGCAGGTATTCGAAATAGTGACTGGTACCGAACTTTGGGTGGCGACGGTTTTCAGACCCGTGTTGACCCTGAAGATCCCAATATCCTTTATTCTCAATATCAATATGCCGGCATTGTAAGGTATGATCGTAAGAGCGGTGAAAGAATAGATATTCAACCTCAGCCTAAAGCAGGTGAGCCGCCCTACCAATGGAACTGGGACTCACCGTTGCTGCTCAGCGCACACAACAATAAAACGCTCTACTTTGCTGCTAATAAGGTATTCAAAAGCGCTGATCGGGGTAATTCCTGGAAAGAAATCAGTGGTGATCTGAGCAGGCAGATGGATCGGAATAAAATGGAGGTCATGGGACGTGTTTGGGGCATTGATGCTATCTTCAAAAATGTCTGGACGTCTCCCTATGGGACCATTGTTGCCATGACGGAATCCCCGGTCAAACAAGGACTTCTGTACGCAGGTACAGATGATGGACTGATTCAGATAACTGAAAATGATGGTCAGTCCTGGAGAAAAATAGAAGGAATCCCCGGCGTGCCAAAATTGGCGTACTTATCAGATCTGTTCGCTTCTCCTCATGATGAAAGCACTGTTTTTGCAGTATTCAACCTTCACAAATACGGAGATTATACACCTTACTTCTTTAGAAGTGATGACAAAGGAAACACCTGGAAAAACATATCCTCAAACCTGCCACGAGAGGAATGGGGCTGGACCATCTACCAGGATCACGTGGCACCTGATTTACTTTTTGCAGGTACGGAATACGGGCTGCATTTTAGCCTTGATGGCGGAGGGCACTGGATCCCATTGAAATCTGGCATGCCTACCATTGCCATACGGGACATTGAGTTGCAGCAAAGGGAAAATGACCTGGTGGCCGCATCTTTTGGCCGTGGGTTTTACATATTAGACGATTACAGTTTTCTACGAGAGGTGTCGAAGGCTATGTTGGATAAGGAAGCGCATTTATTTGAAGTGAACGATGCGTTGAGTTATATCCAGAGCAATCCTGATGGTGGAGCACTGGGTAATACCTTTTTTAGTTCTCCTAACCCCCAATTTGGTGCCGTATTTACCCATTATGTTAAGTCGCCACCAATGACTATGCAACAAACACGCAAGAAGGGCGAGCAACAACTGATCGATGATAATCAACCTGTACCTTATCCTGATTGGGATGAGTTTACAAGGGAAAAACGAGAGTCCAAACCCCAATTGGTGTTTTTGATCTCGGATGCCCGAGGGGAACAAGTGGCCAGTGTCCGTTCCAATGTAAGGAAAGGAATCGCCCGGACGAACTGGAATCTTAGGTATGCAGGAACTGATGGAACCGATGGTCCGTTGGTCCCGCCTGGCACATACACCGTTCAAATGGGGCAGATTGTTAATGGGAATTGGAACCTTATGGGTGAAAAGCAATCCTTTGAAGTAAAATCGCTTAATAACACCACCTTACCGACAACAGACATAGCTGCTCAAAAGGAATTTGAACTTAAGGTAATTGATTTTGCCCGTGCTATTGCTCAGGCAGATGGATCGGTAAAGGCTAATGTGAAGGGGTTAGAAAAGGCGCATAAGGAAATCATCGACAAGTCGGGTCCGGTTGAATTAGTCAACACCATAGAAGGGCTAAGACAGGCATTAATGGATTTGGAAATACAGCTGAAGGGGAATAACCTGATCACACAGAATATGGAATTGATCCCGCCTTCTATCAATAGTCGAATCAATAGAATTCGGTGGGAATCCTGGAGCTCAACATCGGATCCAACTGGTACACAAAGGGAAAGTTTTCAAATTGCGGAACAGGAATTCAGCGCGTGGAAAGATGCTTACAATGCCCTAATGGACCAGGCCAGTGAGTTGAAGCAGAAACTCGATGCTGCCGCGATTGACAGTGGTTTGAAACCGGATCGTTTAGAATAAGTAATTCTCCTAAGTGAATACAATTACTGTTTGACAAACTCGCAACGGTCATGTGGGTTTGTCAAACTAAATCAACCATACACATAATATGACCGTGAGGCAGGGCCAGTATGTTTTTAGCTTCGAACAAGAATCGTATTTCATGATGAGAAAAATTAGCCTCCTTTCCTTGTTGTTCGTATTGGTTCAGACTGGATTCGCTCAGAGCAATACAGCTAAAACCAACTATAAAAATGTAACCGAATCACATTTACCCTTTAAGGACCTTCAGCGATTATCGATGGATGCAGGTATTGCCGATTTGGATCAGGATGGTGATATGGATATCCTTATTGCCAATGAACACCGACCTAACATCCTGTTGATCAATGATGGGACCGGGAAGTTTTCAAATGAAAGCGCTACAAGAATCCCTCAGGTTAATCATGATAGTGAGGACATAGGAATCGCCGATTTTGATCTGGACGGAGATCCAGATATCATCATTGTGAGCGAAGATGATCAAACCAATGAATTGTATTTGAACAATGGCGATGGCACTTTTTCCGATGGCGGCAGTAGGATACCGGTTACAGGAACGTCAAATTCTGTTGTGGTTTTCGACATAAATGGGGACAATGCACCAGACGTATTGATTGGTAACAATGGACAAAATAACATACTCATAAACGATGGTAAAGGATACTTCAAAGATGAGACCGTACAACGATTCGGGCGATTCAATGACGTAACTCAGGACCTTACCCTGGCGGATATCGATAGTGATGGTGATCAGGACCTACTGATCGGCAATGAAGATGCCAATCGGGTATTGATCAATGATGGTAATGGTTTTTTCGAAGATCAATCGAAGCAGCGACTACCCTTTCGAAACACACCTGAAGAGACCCGAGAAGTGGATGTTGCAGATATCGATGGTGATGGAGATATGGATTTGTTTTATGGGAATGTGCAGGCCTTTGTGGAAAATGCCGTCAGACAAAATCGCTTATTGCTTAATGACGGGAATGGTTTTTTCTCAGATATCACAGATGCACAATTACCAAAAGATGATAATCGTTGTTTTGGTGTGGCCTTCCTGGATATTGACAATGATGGCGATGAAGACATCATGACAGGCAATACCAATGGGCCCCGATTTGATGGAATGACTCCCTTTAGTGTCTACCTGAATGACGGAAAGGGGGAATTTACATCTGATGAAAGTGTCCTGCCTGGGGGTATCACGGGTCGCGGATTCGATATCGATTATGTCGATTTGAATGGCGATGGTATTAAAGACCTGTTCTTAAGCAATAGAGGTTCGCAGGACTTTCTATTGTTTGGGAAGAAAGGCTAGAGTGATATGATATTTTCCAGGAATCTATTGAAGAGCTTCGACATCTATTTATCTGGAGCAACATAATCCTGAGTCACCATGGGACCCAACTTTTTACCTCCTAATAGATGCATGTGTAGGTGAAAGACTGATTGTCCCGCGTCTTCATTGATGTTAATAGAGAGCCTGTATCCGGTTTCTGAGATGCCCTTTTCCTTGGCGAGCTTTTTCGCAACCAGAAGCATTCGACCGAGAACCATCGTATCTTCTTCGGTAGCGTCGTTGATTGTATAAATTTCTTTTTTAGGGACGATAAGCAGGTGAGTAGGAGCTTGTAATCTCAATGGAACAAAGGCGACGATTTCATCATCTTCATAGACAATATCGGCAGGAAGTTCGCGCTTAATGATTTTAGTGAAAACAGAACCCCTGGCGATTTTTTCAGCCTTTGCGGATTGATATGCCGCACTTTGAGCGTTTGCGTTTAGGATCAAAAAAGGTAGATAGAAGAAGGTAAATAATTTTTTCATGGTCGAACGGGAAATTAGGTAAGGCAATAAACAGAATCTTACAATTTGAGACACTCGATTATCACCATTTATGGCATAGATAATCTAGACTTACATGAGCGGTGCAATCTAAGCAGGTCTTTGCTTTAAATTTATTCCTAGGAAAACCTAAAGAACAGCGGAACATGAAGAAAATATTTTATTACATGCTATGCCTTACCCTTAGCATCGGAGCTTCAGCACAAGGTGGACTCACCTATCAGGAGCCTCCCAAAGAGATTAAGGAATTGGTAGATGCCCCTCTAGCTCCAAGTGTCAGAATTGACAGTAAAGGAGAAAATGTAGTATTGCTCTATCGCAATGCTTACAAGACCATTGCAGAATTATCGGAAGAAGAGCTACGACTTGGAGGATTAAGGATCAATCCCGTTACCAACATCGGAAGTCGAACCACATTCTGGAATAACCTTAAGGTAAAGAAGGCCTTTGAAGCGGATGCGAAGCAAGTATCCGGACTTCCTGATAATCCCCGGCTGGCTTACTTCAGTTGGTCTCCAGACCAAAACAAGATGGCGTTCACCCATACGACCGAATCGGGAGTTGAGATCTGGGTTTTGGATGTTGCCGCCGGAACTTCGAAAAAACTCACCGAAGCTGGAGCCAATGCCAATCTGGGCAGACCCATGGTTTGGGCCGCTGATGGCAAGAGCTTATTAGTGAAAATGCTTCCAGTTGACAGGGTGCCCCTGATCAATGCATTGACCGCTGTTCCTTCAGGCCCTACGGTTACTGTAAGCTCAGGAGCAAAAGCACAGAACCGCACCTACCAGGATCTGTTGAAAAACCCCGCGGATGAGCAGAATTTCGAGCAACTGGCGCGTTCAGAGATTTTTAAGGTCTCCATGGATGGAAAAGCATCAAAATGGATGAATACGGCCATGTACCGAGGCATGACTTACTCACCGGATGGTAACTATGTGCTTGTTTCTAAAGTGAAAAGACCCTTTTCATATTTGGTTCCATACTATCGATTTGCTTCGGAGACAGCCATTTACGATAAAGCAGGCAATCAAGTGAAGATGCTGCTCGATATGCCTGTGGATGAGGTAAGGCCGAAAGGGTTCATGTCAACCACAGATAAACCCAGGGGATTCACCTGGAGAGATGATAAACCTGCCACAGTAGTTTGGGCACAGGCTCTGGATGGTGGAGACCCTGCGGCAGAGGTAGAATATCATGATGAAGCTTTTGAGTTGGAAGCACCGTTTACCGGCGAGGCCCGCTCATTGATGAAAATGAAGAACAGATATTCCGGGTTCATCTGGGGCAATGATCAGGTTGCCATAGGGTTCGATTACTGGTTTGATAACAGAAATACAAAGACCTATGTTTTCAATCCGTCCGATGCGTCCGAGGAGCCAAAGATCATATCGGATCGAAACTATCAGGATCGTTACAGTGATCCTGGAAACTTCGTTACGAAGAAGAATAAATTCAATCAATATGTATTGGCTGTAGAAAAAGGCAATGCCTACTTGATGGGAGATGGTTTCACAGCCGATGGTCAATTTCCTTTTGTTGATCAGATCAATCTCGAAAGTGGAAAAACTTCACGTTTATACCAATCGGAATACACGGACAAAGTGGAAGACCTGGTTTATGCGATGGACATGAACAAAGGTGAGATTTTGGTGCGTATTGAATCACCCACGGAGTATCCCAATTACTACCTGAGAAACATCAAAAAGAAGAGTGCACTCAAGCCCATCACACAATTTGAGAATCCTTTCAAAGCGATGATGGATGTGGAAAAAGAAGTGATCACTTATAAAAGAGATGATGGCGTTGAATTGACTGGTACGCTTTACTTGCCATTGGGATATGATAAGGCCAAAAAGGAGAAAATGCCGATGATCATGTGGGCCTATCCGATTGAATATAAGGACAAAGCCAGTGCCGGACAAAACACGACTAACCCTAATGAATTTGTGTATCCGTACTACGGCTCTCCGGTTTATTGGGTGACACGAGGCTATGTCGTGTTGGATGATGCAGCCTTCCCAATCATTGGAGAAGGAGAGGAGGAACCCAATGATTCGTTTAGAAAACAGCTGGTAGCCAATGCCAAAGCGGGAATTGATGCCGTAGATGCGATGGGATACATTGACCGGAACAGAGTAGGAGTAGGAGGACATTCTTATGGTGCTTTTATGGTAGCCAATCTGTTGAGCCATTCTAACCTTTTTGCAGCAGGTATCGCAAGAAGTGGTGCTTATAATCGTACATTGACGCCATTTGGATTCCAGCGGGAGGAACGCAGCTACTGGGAGGCTCCCGAAGTGTATTATACCATGTCTCCGTTCATGCATGCGGACAAAATGAAAACACCCTTGTTATTGATTCATGGAGAAGCGGATAACAATTCAGGAACCTATCCCATGCAAAGTGAGCGCTATTTCAATGCGTTGAAAGGATTGGGCGGACCGGCCAGATTGGTGATGTTGCCCAAAGAAAGTCATGGCTATCGTGCGAAAGAAAGCATCATGCATGTCCTTTGGGAGCAAGACCAATGGTTAGAAGAACATGTGAAAAACCGACCCAGCCTGGAGACTTCCGTGGAACTAGATAAGAAATAATTTAAATTGAACGTAGTAAAATAAGACCGGGCTGAAAAGTCCGGTTTATTTATTTGCGTACGTTTTCATTTCTTTTCGAGCTGTGATAATAAATGGCCTCTGTATGAATTGCTTACCGGTAAGCACTCGCCCTGATCAAGGGTGACACTTTCTCTATCCATGGATTGAATGAAGTGTTTTGAGATCAGGTAGGATTTGTGGATTTGGATCAGAGACCCTTCTACACGTTCGAGTAGTTTTTGAAGTGTGATTCTAACAATCAAGGTGCCGTTTTGATTGTAAACCTTCAGGTAATTGCCATAAGCCTGTACGTATCGAATATCCTTGATCCTGACCTTGTGAGTGGTTTGGTCTTCTTTCAAAAAGATAGAATCCTGCTCTTCGATAGCTTGCTTTTGAGTCTCCGGGTCATCTAACTTTTGAATGGCTTTCAGAAATCGCTCAAATGGAATTGGCTTGAGTAAATAGTCTACCACATCATAATTGTAGCTTTCAGCTCCATATTCGGAATAAGCAGTGGTAATGATAACTTGCGGTGCTTTATAAAGAGATTTCAACAGGTCAATTCCGGTTATTTCCGGCATGTTGATATCCAGAAAGATCAGATCTACCTGGTTGTTTTTGATAAAATCTACAACCTCCAGTGCGTTATCCAATTGTCCTGAAAGTTCTAGCCCCGGAGTTTTAAGGACATACTTTTCAATGATGCTTCGGGCTATGGGTTCATCATCAACAATCAGGCAATGGATCATAATCTTAATTTCAGTTTAATGCCGAAAACCTGTTCGTCTTCATCCACTTCCAATGTATACAGCTTGTCCAGAAGTTCAAGTCTTCTTCTCACATTATTGATGCCAATCTGATGTCCATTTTGCTGACTATCGTCGCTTGAATTCTGGATCTTAAAATGTAGTTCATTGGATTCAACATGAATAGAAACATGAATAAAACTGTCTTTGGTATTTAGTTTTCCATGTTTAAAAGCATTTTCTACAAAGGGAATCATCAAAAACGGTGAGATTTCATAACCAGAAAGTGCACCACGTTTGCTAAGCCGGACCTCACATCCATTCAATCGCAGGCATTCCATGGCCATGTAATCTTCAATAAATCGGACTTCTTCCTCTAGTTTAACCAGCGACTTGTTGGACGAATCCAACATGTACCGAAGGAGGGAGGATAATTTCAGTAATGCTTGTGCGGCATCACTGTCGTCTTCCATTAAACCATAAATGTTATTGAGTGAATTGAAAAGGAAATGTGGGTTCAATTGTAACTTCAGTGAGTCCAGCTCTGCCTTCGTCTTTTTGGCTTCTGATTCCGAAAGTAGACTTTTTGCCTGCAGACCAGAAATCGAATAATGTAGCCCTGAAGCCATGAGTAAAAAGACCACCAGGATGAATTCTCCAACAATGTAAGTACCTTCATCATTTGGAAAGACCCAAGTTTCAATGACATAATTGATGAACCTTCCGTAGATCAATAACAGCCCGACCATCGAAAGTATGTACAGTATAGTCCGCTTTTTCCGCAGTAATTTTTCGACCAGATAAAAGTGGAAGTAAACCGCTGGCAGGCTGAAGCCCATGATACTTGCAACCAGTGCTACACTTTTTTCGAAAGGCTGAACGCCACTGAAACTCACAAGAAACAACAAAGCGAATAATACCCACATGAGGCAATGGGCCAACATTCGCTTCTTGTTCATTTTTGACGTCATGTAGTTTATCCCTGAAGTTCAGTTACAATTTGATAATCTCTCTAAAGATACCCAAGAGTGCGAGGTTACCACTATTGGCGGCAATGACATAAGCCGAATTGTTGGCGGGATTAAGAGCGATGTAGCTGAAGAATGTACCTGCTGTTCCCGCGTGGTGATAGATGGTATTGCCCTCTGTTTTTTCAATCATCCAGCCACCGGCATAGGCACTTCCGTCTTTAGGTTCATGGATCATTTTGATGGCATTGGCAGAGAGGAAATCATCTTTTCCATTCAAGCCATTCAGGTGAGCAATCGCGTATTTCGCCAAATCTTTCATGGAGCAATGGAGATCTCCTGCTGGGTCCAGATAAGGTCCGATAAAATATTCATTAATGTTTTGGACTTGCCCTGAATCTTCATGCCCTTCAGGAAAAGAAGCATCGATTTCTGTGGGCCAGCCAATCCCGGCAGATTTCATTTTGAGGGGTTGGAAGATCACGGAGTGTAAAAGTTCTTCCCAGGATTGATCGGCAACGTACTCGCAGATGGCGGCTAAAACGGAATATCCGGCATTGGAATAGTTCATACGATCATTCGGTTGGTACGTGGGTTTCTGAATCAGCAATTCTTTGACAAAGGCCAGTCTTTGGTCTCGCGGTGAGCCTGGAAGTGACAGAAGTCTGGCTTCCTCGTCTTCGTCTTCATCTGTGAGGTATCCTGGAAATCCACCTTCGTGGGCCATTATACTTCGGATGGTCACTGTTCGATACTGACCGTGCATTTCGAATGGGAAAATATCTTCGAGTTTTGAGTCTAATGTGAGTTTTCCTTCATCGATCAAATGTCCAATCAGGGAAGCAGTAAAAGACTTGGTCACGGAACCCAGATGAAATGGGTCATTCGCCTGAATCGATTGTTTAGTGGTTGCATTCCTCACTCCATAAACGGCCGATTTGTGAATTTTGCCGTTTTTGACGGTTACTATTGCAACGCCAGGAGCGGTACCATCCGTCACTAGTTTCTGTAGTTGCTGCTTCACATTGAGTGTTTTTCCAGGCCGATTGGGGTCTTTTGTCGGCATCATGGATAAGCTTTCCAGTTTATCTTCTTCACCCAGTTTAAAGCCCATCTTGAACCAGGTTTCAATCTTAGAAGCATACACAAAGACCTTGATACTACCGGTTTCGAACTTGTCGATGGGTCCCATCTCCAGTGTACCCATTTTATCCTTTAGGCTCTGATAGCTTTTTAGTCGCTTTTCAATGGGCGTTCTAGCCAGGGCTTTCTTTGTGCGATAATTCAGGGTGAACTCCCGCATGGCTTCAATGTCGGGATCATTCAAAGCCTCCACAAATGCCCTGGCCGTGGCCATTTCAATGGAACTGGAATCAACGGGTGTTTGGGCAAAAGACCCAAAGCTGAATAGGAGTAATAAGATGAATAATGATTTTCTCATGAGTTTTTAATTAGAATTTCTGACCTTAAGTTTTATGCGAGGGGGTAGCGTTTTCTTAGACCTAAGTAGAAAAAGCCATTGAGGACAATACCCAGGTAACCGACTTCCGGACCGATCCAGGCCGTTTGTTCAAATCCAAGGGCGCCCACCTTTTCACCGAAACCAAAAAGACCGTAAATGAGGGCATTCCATACGGCATGACATACCGATGCCACGATCACAGAGTCGGTGGCCGATCTTAAATGACCCCAAACGAGACCCATCAGTAGCGCGTTGACCAAATAAACAGGGACTTGGTGTATGGGAAGTCCGTATGACCCACCGGTGGTCACTGCCGAAATGTGCCAGACCACAAATGCCGCCGTAGATACCCATAAGGTTCTTTGATCTGACAGTCCTGCTTTTTTTAAGGTAGCCCATAACCAGCCCCTGAAGAAACCTTCTTCTGTCAAAAAGACCATCAGTGGTCCGATGATGAGTCCGGCGATCAAGTTGATATAGACCGCTTTTTCTTCAGAGAACCTGATAGATTCCCCAAAGAGCGTGCGTGCGATCAAAATGGTCATAACCGAGATCAGTACGGGATAGGAAAGGGCAATCAGGTAAGCAGAGCCTTTGCTCCACTTCAGTCCGAGTGCACTTTTGGAGGGTCTGTTGGTAAAATAAAAAACCAGCGAGATGAGGATCAATGGGAAGGCACTGAATGCTCCCAGTCCATTAAGATCCATAAGGGTGGTCACGCTAACGGCGACCAATATGCCCAGCACTGCCAGTCCCTTTTCTTTTTTTGAATTTTGCATGATGATATGGATATGGCTCGAAATTGCCAATCGTGACCATGCCTTTCAAAAAAGGTGTGATGACTTACAAGATATTGTGATATCCTGATGCCCTTTTGTGATGATTTATGCCATGACAAGACAAATCACCGAATTGACCAATACCGTAAAGGATACGGAAATTTGAAATTCATTAAATTCCAAAATCAAATTCAGCTTTTATGGAGTTCTTTTCGAGTCGTCAGTTCATTGCAGGCGTAAGTATGTTTGTATTAGCGATTATTTTCATACTTGTTGGTCGGAAATTGAGCAAGATCGAAGATGATGATGAAATGCAAAAAATGGGTAAAGGCTTTGTGACCGGTGGAAAGGTCTTTTTGGTGGTGGATGTTATTCTAGGTCTGATCAAGTGGGGTGTTTACCTTTTGGATTCCAACGGTTGATCAAATAAAAAGCACGCGCTGTAAAACGCGTGCTGATGATGAGATTCTGAAATATGGGACCTCAGACTTATTCGTACCTTATGATTTTTGAAGGATTCAGGACAGCTACTTTGTAGATTTGATATCCTACCGTCAGAAAAGCAAAGAACAGAATGATCAGTAAAGTCGTCATGGTGATCCACCAGGGAAAATCAATACGATAGGCGTAGTTGTCCAACCATTGGTTCATTACAAAATAAATCGTGGGGATACCAAGCACAGCCGCGATGCCAATGAGCGTAGCAAAGTCTTTGAAAAAGATCATAACGATGTTGCTGATGGGTGCACCCAGAACTTTGCGAATGCCCATTTCCTTGGTTTTTTGTAGTGCCATGAAGGAAGCCAGTCCGAATAAGCCCAGGATAGCAATGAAGATTGCCAACCCCGAAAATGCGCCAAAAACGGATCCGAAACGCCGGTCTTCTTCGTAGAGTCGTTCAAATCTTTCGTCCAGAAAACGGATGTCCAATGGAGCATTCGGATAGAACTCTGCCCACTTTTCTTCAATGTTTGTCATACCCTCCTGAAAGGATGCTCCATCCAGTTTAACCACTAGTGTGCGCAAGCTGGGACGCAGCAGGTAAACGGTTGGTTCTACTTTTAATTTAAGCGAAGTACGATTAAAGTCCTTCAATACCCCAACGATGTTGTATTTTGGATTATCTGGATTATTTCCAAGTTGTAACCTCTGTCCGATGACCGATGACTGATCGGCAATGCCAAATCGTTTAATGAAAGACTCGTTGACCAGTACGGCAATTGTGTCTTGAGCAAAATCTTCATTAAAGTTGCGGCCATGAAGCACCTTCATGTCCATGGTAGGGAAGAAATCATCATTGACTAATTGGATATAGGTAGTGACATTCATTTGTTCGGTAAGTCCAATGATCTCGATTTCCCCTGCACTGCTGGCAATATCCGAACTACCACCGCCGGGCATAGAAGAAGTTGCGCCAACATTACTAATGGCTTGAAACTTTCTCAGTTCTTCCTGAAACGCTTTAAATTGTTCTTCTCGTTGTTCTTCCTGCCCATTTCCCGCTCTGGGGGTAGTAATGCCCACTGCGTGTCGAATATCGAATCCTTTGTCACGAGTAAGCATGTAGTCTACTTGTTTCATCACAATGAAAGTCCCGGCGATCATGATCATTGAAATGGCAAACTGAGTGACTACCAGACCTTTTCGAAGCAAAACACCGGATTTTGAGTTGCGAAATTTGCCTTTAAGCACTGTGACAGGTACAAAACCGGACAAGACCAGTGCGGGGTAAACTCCAGTAACGAAGGTGCCAAGGACCAGAAAGAAGGCTGCACTTAGGAAGAATGACTCTCCCTCCCAAATGTGTTGAGCCAGTGGTTTGCCAACCAGATAATTGAAGTTAGGTAAAAGGAGCTCGGCCAAACCTATGGCTGCTAGGAGTCCTAATCCATTGATCAGAAAAGATTCGAAAAGAAATTGTCCAATCAGTTGACTTCTTTGTGCCCCAATGACTTTTCTCAGCCCTACTTCCTTGGCCCGATCTACGGCTCGCGCGGTTGATAAGTTAATGTAATTTACCCAGGCTATGATCAATACGAATAAGGCAATGATACCCAGGAACTGCACGGCTTTATCGCTACCATGTATTTCAGGCTCGTAGGTGAAATTACTGGTCAGATGGATGGCTTCCACAGGTTGTAGATTGAAGGTCAGAGAATTGTCTTCGCCCAGGTATTTATTAGCCAGTTCCGGTAGCTTTTCCTCTACGGTTGAGATATCCGTTTCAGAACCCATTAATAAATAGGTATAATAATTGAATCCGTTCCACGCTTCTCGTGTAAGTCGCTCCTGAATGGTACTGATGGACATGAGAATGTCAAATTTGTAATGGGTGTTTTCAGGGACATCCCGAATTACTCCAGTCACTTCAAAACTCCGGTCCAGGCCGCTAAGCAACTGTAGGGATTGCCCGATCGGGTTAGTGTTACCGAAATAAGACCGGGCTTTACTTTCAGTTAGCACAAGGGAATTAGGTTTTTCCAGTGCTGTCAGTGGATTGCCCGCGACCATTTCATAATCGAAAAGTTTGAAGAAATTGGAGTCGGCAGCGACGATGTTTTTTTCCAGTTTCACGCCATCCCCTTTTCGGAAAGTGATCTCGGTGAACTTGTAAGTAGTGGTGTAATCCAGTACTTCGGGAAGATCTTCTTTCAGGGCTTTGCCACTAGGGGAAAAGGACATGGCATCCCGTGTTTTGATTTCTCCGTCAATGACCAGATCCGTGGTGAGGCGATACAAATTTTCTGATTGACTGAAATACCGGTCATAGCTTTTCTCAAAGCCGGTGTAAAGACTGATCAGAAAAAAGGCCCCTAGACCGATAGAAAGCCCAAAAATGTTGATCGCTGAGTAAACCTTGTGCGTCAGGATATTGCGGACACTGATTTTGAAATAGTTCTTAATCATACCTGTATAAATTGAATTTTGACCAAATGCTCTCATTAACGACGGGCGAAAAAGCAACAGGACATCCATTGCGTATTTCAGATCCGCCAGAGTAGTCGAATATCGAAGGCTGTTGAGGTGATAAAATTCCTCCAAATCACCCTGGATATCGTCTACAAAATCGGGGTGGCAGTACCACTCCAGGAATCTGTCAGCAAGCCGTTTCATTAGCCCACCTTAAGCTGAAAAGCTACATCCGGAATGTCGGTCCAAAGCCTTGTGCGCATATCTTTATTGTATTCCAGCGCTTCCTTGCCGTAGGCCGTGATCACAAAATATCGCTTGGGTTTACCACCCCGAGTTGCATTGGTTTCGCCTTCTCTGGACTTCAAAAAGCCCTTTTTTTCCAGGCGTCTCAGTGCCGATTGCATGGCACCAACACTCACTTTTCGATTCAACCGCTGCTCAATTTCCTGTTTGATCGCCACACCGTAGGCTGCATCATAGAGTACACCCACGATAAGCATAACTACCTCTTCAAATTCACCTAACTGATATTTTTTCACGATTTCCTAAATGTAGTATTGCTGCAAGGTTAAAGAAAATCACATCAATATCCTAAATGTAGTATTGGGTAATTTTACTGGAAATTGTGATTGAGGATCAAGCAATTCTCTGGGGATATCAAAAAGACATTCTATTTATCAATTGGGATCCGGTGTTGAATGTAATCCATAATCAGCTCCAAAATCGCCCACCAAAGCGGCACTTAGTTCCTTATGACCCTCGATTAATTAGTAACTCATTAACTTAATTAGCTGCGTACTATTGGAATAATATCATTACTCCACGGATTTTCCGCTTGATCCGTGATTTCGGTATCAAGTCACTATTGAGGGCTTCCAAAAGCGTCGAATGGACTTCATTTTGAACCGGCATCGTGATCAATTATTACTTTTTCTAGTTGATCAATGACGTTTGTGGTATCTCTGACTGCCTGATCCCACTCCAGGGTATAAGTCGTTCTGTTGATCGTACCCTCTAAAAATCCATTAGCAAGTTGATTGACCCTTTTCTTCAATACGGCTAATTCATCAGTTAAGGAGATAGAATTGAGAGATGACCTTTTTGCAATGGTGATTATGCCATCGATTATTTCTCTGAGATCACCACCTTCTCGGTAAGATAGCCTTAAACTTCTGAGTTCCTGCAGATCATCTTTCATGAGGTTGGGGCTTTTACGTCGAAGGTAAGCCGTCTTGTTATGGTCTACAACCGTAATTTGGATACGTAACACGGTAATATGGAGACATTGAAATTGCAAACTACAGATATTCATCGGATTCGATCAGTGAGATTGCCTATGGCCTGGGATTTGAACAGCCCCAAAACTTCAGTAAGCGCTTTAAAAAGAAAGTAGGGCTTAGCCCAAAGGACTTTCGTAGCTACTGAGATTGAATGAGTAATTAGTACATCATTTCTAATGAAACTCAACAAAATACGTGATCTTATGATGATTGATCGATTTTTGGATCTGTCAAAGATTCAATGCGAACCCGATATTGATCGTGTATCTCGATTGTACTGCAGGACCGGTGGTGCCATCATCCCGAAGTACGTCCACATCTTCGTCATAGATCAGCGTTCCTGAAATTCCGGAAGTCAGGAATTTGTTCACTTTCATACGGAGAGCCGCTCGTAAGTTCACATCTATTGATTCAGGATTTCGGTAACCAGAGAACAAGTCTGCCGCCAACTTGAATGTGACGTCTTCAAAGATCTCCAGGGACAAGTTTCCATTGATGTTGGTACCTCCTTCAAAACGATGGTGTTTACCGGGAGTCACGCCAAAGGCGCCAACATTGGAAAGAGAATCATTCGTAACGAACGTGAATTTGCCTGTGAGCGGAGAAAAAGCTACTGAATAAATGTCTTTCTTTTTCAGGGTCCATCCCAGATTCAGATTGAGATAACCTGGTGCCAACAGACTCGACACCAACGTTCTGGTAGGTTCCGCGCCATCGTCATTGTAATTGAAACCTTTGGAAAGCTGAGTCCGGAATTCTACCAGAAATGTGAGGGTTTGCTGCTTTGTCAACCGGTCACCGAAGAGTGACCTTAATACCAATTGATCATCCGTTTTTCGAAATTCTTTAGCGTCACCCAGCCGGGTTAAACCGTATAGCACATGAATTTCAGTGTCCCAAATGATATCCTTACCATAGTACTCAGACTTATAATCCAGGTCCAGTGTTAGAGAGAGCGCATCTTGCCCGCCACCCGACCAATTATTCAGGCCTACATTGGCGAAGTTGGTATGAAAAATACCTTTGGATGTCCATCCGAAAAGGGAATCCGCTTCTTTGAATTTAAGCGCTTCCTGTGAATACCCATAAAAAGAAAAGAACAGAAGTAATACCGGGACATATCTCATCATTGCGCTGCAAAATTACCAATCTGCTCTACAGATAATCGTCCTTTTTCACAGAAGCAGTGTGGAATACGTTTGCAGTTTATTTCAATGGGAATTGTATGTTCTGGTTTGAAGTCAAAAAGCAGCAGATTCTTTCCTTGATTCAATTTCGGAAATAAACTCGAGATCGGGTCAGCAAGCGAGTATTGTTAATATCCAAAATACGTGTCCTAACCAAAATGTGTAAGTCTTCTACCAAAATGTTTAAGTAACTGACCTCTTGACCGGACCACTTTTGTATCAGATAATTCAAACAGAAACAAACATTAATCGGATACAACAATGGAAAATTTAAAAGCAGGAAAAAACAAGGTGACCTTCAAATCTTTTGGAGTAGATCTGGCAGGGGACTTATACCTTCCCGAGGGGTTTGATGCGAGTAAAAAATACAAGGCCATTGTGGGCGCCAGTCCGTTCCCACAGGTAAAAGAACAGATCCCGGCCACCTATGGCCCGGAAATGGCGAAAAGAGGTTTTATCTATTTGGGGTTTGACTATTTAGGAATGGGAGAATCCCCAGCCTTGCCAGGAGAGCATAAACAATCCAGGTACATGTTCAGGCTTATTGAAAACACCTGGGACGCAGTTTCTTATTTAGGAACACTTCCTTTTGTAGAAGAAATCCATGGACTTGGCGTATGTCAGGGTGGTTCAATTATCGCCTCGTCAGCGGTTACAGACCATAGAATTAAGAAAATTGCCACGGTTTCAGGAATGATGGCGGCTGATGGTTTTCAGTGGCTGGGTAGAGAAGTGACAGATCCACAAATAGCAGCTGCAAATGCTTCGATGCAAAAGCAGTATGAAACTGGTGAGCCGGATTACGTAGCGCCATTTGGACTTAACGATGAGCAGTCAAGAGAGGAATTTGTAGAGTCCGCAGCCTATCCTGAAATGGCTGGAGAATCTTATGACTACTATGGAAGAGATGGGTTTAGAGGTCCGAAAGCCGTAGAAAACTACACAAACATGCATATCGGTGATCAGGGTATGCAATCTCTTTTTTCGCTGGCAGAAGCATATGCAGATAAAATTGTACAGCCAACGTTGGTTGTATACGGTACAAGTGCTTCTACAGCGCCTTGTTCTACTGGCTTCATCGATAAGCTTACCAATGACCATGAAGTTTTAGCCGTAGATGGGATCAGCCATGTTGATTTTTACTACAAGCCTGAAGCAGTCAAAGTATCAACTGATGCGGTGGCGGAATTCTTCAATAAATAGTCTGGTCGGTTTGGACAAATTATCAATGAACTTGAGCCAGAATGTAAACCTTGGAGGGTGTGTTTTAGCACCCTCCGATAATCAAGTCAATGGCTCTATTATTCTCTAGATCATGACCATTGAAGAAATCATCAAAAGAATTAATTCGAGCAATGTTCATCAAATCAGATGTGGCGATCATCGCTTTATCGACATTACCATTGTCGAGGCCGAAGGAAGATTCTTCGTTCGTCAGTATAAATTCGGTAAACGCAGCTGGTACGATGCCTTTCTTGAATCTGCGGAGGGTGCCATGAAACTAGGAAAAGATATTGTGCCCATTGACGGGGTAGTACCGCATGATTTGCAAACCGTCAATCCAAAGGTGAATAAAGCGTATTTCAGAAAGTTGAATATTCTTTATCCCTTGATGCGACTGACCTACAACAGGAAAAAACATGAAGCCTCTACACTGGAACTTATCCCAAAACTTTAGATCGTGAATCAGGAAAAAAATAAATTCGGGAAAGAAGGTTGGACACCTAAAGGGTTGAGCAGCCTTGAAAGGAAAACAGATGTGATAACCGGAGCCATGTGGGTGTGGGTTTTGAAGCAGCAAAAGTGTTTTGACAAAGGGACGGAAGAGGTAACTAAATGCAAATGAAATCTGTAAAGTAGATAGATATGAAAAAATTAATCAAATGGTTCTTTATGACCATCGCGGCCCTGGTTTTGGTAGTGGCCATCGTTGGGATGACCTTTTTGAACGTTAGTCCTCAGTTTGGAGGATCTGCCAGCGAAGAGCAAAAGCAGCAATATGCGGCAACCGGACACTATGCAGATGGTATTTTCATCAATGATGAAGCCATTGTAATGGAAGTCAATTGCCACAGCATCATGGCGATGATCAAGGAAATGTTGAATCCCGATCCGAATGTGGCTCCTGCACAAAACATTGAGGTGGAAAAGATCGATCCGGAAACCCTGAGGCATCATCCCGATTCGCTCACTAGAATTACCTGGCTGGGGCATTCCTCTTTTTTAATTGAAACGGCAGGGAAGAAGATATTACTTGATCCTGTTTTCGGTCAATATGCGGCTCCGCATCGGCTACTTGGAAGAGCGCGATTCAACAAGGAAATGCCCATTAAAATTGCTGACCTGGATCACATTGATGTGGTGATCATATCTCATGATCATTATGACCATTTAGATTATCCTTCCATAGATGAATTAAAAGACAAAGTTGGTCACTTTTACGTGCCTCTGGGTGTGGGTAATCACTTGAGAAGGTGGCATATCGACGAGGACAAAATAGCTGAACTGGACTGGTGGCAGGAATCTCAATATGAAGGTTTGAAAATCGTACTTACTCCATCCCGGCACATGTCTGGTAGAGGTCTTGGCGATCAATCCGCCACGTTGTGGGGTTCGTGGATCGTGCAAAGTGAATACAGCAACATCTACTTTAGTGGTGATGGCGGATATGGTAGGCATTTCAAAGCCATTGGAGATAAATACGGACCATTTGATGTAGGCTTGATGGAATGTGGTCAGTACAACGAACTTTGGAAAGATGTGCACATGATGCCGGAAGAATCAGTTACTGCAGCTTTGGATATTAGCGCCAAGCTGATTGTACCTGTGCACTGGGGATCTTTTGCCTTAGCTACCCATAGTTGGACTGATCCGGTGGAAAGGATCACTAAAGCAGCTCAAATAATGGACGTGCCATTGGCTACCCCAAGGATAGGAAAAGCTATTGAACTTAATGTTCCGCTTAAGATCGAACCCAATCCATGGTGGTTACCTCAGAACCTTTAAATTAGAATCCGATGCAAGAACTTGTCTTTAAGAACATTAGCGACTTCCACGCTTACAATGGCACGGGAGAACCTGAAAATCCCTTGTTCAGTGCTTCTCATACTTTGGTTAAAGCAAATGCCGAAAAAGGGTGTGATGAAACACATGAAGACGTCAGCCTTACTTGTGATTTCTACAGCATAAGCCTCAAAAATATCATATCGGGGGAGCTATTGTATGGAAGAACGAAGTATGATTCGAGCAAAGGAACATTACTCTTTACTGCACCAAACCAGAAGCTCGTATTCCGAGGTTTGGTCTTTAGTTCTGAGGCATATCACATCATGTTTCACAAAGACTTTATTCGTGGGACGGAACTTGAGCAACGCATCCGTAAATACAGTTTTTTTGAATACAAAGTAAATGAAGCGCTACACTTAGCACCGAAGGAAGAATCACAACTCAAGTCCATCTTTCGGAGTATTGAGGCCGAGTATCACAACAATCAGGATGAATTTTCCAAAGAGATCATTCTTTCTCAACTGGAAACATTACTCAAATATTCGGATCGTTATTACAAAAGACAGTTCCTTAACCGAAAGCCAATCAATGAGACCATGCTCTCAAAATTTACAGAAGTTCTCAACGACTATTTTGAGGCGGGAGAACTATTGAACAAAGGCATTCCTACCGTAGACTGGCTGGCGGGAAAATTAACAGTAAGTCATCGATACATGAGTGATATGATCAAGGCTGAAACCGGTAAAACGGCGATAGATCAGATCAATTTGTTCCTGATTGAAGAAGCGAAAAGCATGCTACTTGCTCCGGATGCGTCGATATCTGAAACAGCCTATAAACTTGGTTTTGAATACCCGCAGTACTTTTCACGTCTTTTTAAGAAAAAGACGGGTGTGAGCCCAAAAGAGTATATTTCTACCCAATCCATGAATTGAAAACAGCATGGTATGCCAGGTAACCAGATGAGAACAGCGCAGAAGCTGGATCCGGTGCATACCGTCAGGCTATTGGATTACTCGTTCGAAAATGATTTCCAGGTCTCTTTTCTTCCATGCTTCACCCTCCAGGAATTCATAGGTCCAATAGTACCGTGAATCAGAGTCGAGATTAAGGAAGAATTTCGATGATTCATTTTCATGAAATACGATTTGCCTCGACTTTTCGTCAAATACACCCTTCCTTACTTTGGGATCAAGGGAAACATTGTAAAGTCCAATGGTGAAAAAAGAGGAGTCGACATCATTATAACCAAAGAGTCCCACCTGCTTTATCGAAGATGAATCGAATGTTTCATGACCAACCAGAATTAAGCTGTCCAGGTCATATTGCGAGATTTTGGTCCCTGTACGCAGGATTCTGTTTTCAGAAGGTCGGATAATTTTCCAGGTAAATCTACCTTCGAGACTGTTCATGATCTGTCTTATATTGGAAGGAACTTTGTGAACTTCTTGCTGTGCTGAAAGACTGATAGCGATGAACATAAGAATGAAAGTCAGGTAGTTTCTCATTGATCTGCAACTTTGTATAACTGATCTCTTATAACTCAAGGACCAGGCTACTATTTAGGGAACAACTACACCATTACAAACTACTACCATGAGTACTTACAGAGTTTAACCCGGCTGAATACCAACGATAGAAAAGGATATCGATAGATGTGTAACCGTATTTATTATTGGACTCTCGGAGGTAAGATGCTCATGGTTCGAAAGCGTGTTTGATATTCCTGAAATTGGTCCTGGAACACATCGAAGTGGACCAACCTTTTCAAAGCATCCGGAGGAGGAAACTTCTGTGATGGATAGCGCAATAATCCTTCAAAATTGACCTTCGTTTGAAACCTAACGAGCCCGTCTTCCGGTAAGTTGATGGTTGCGGTGTTGAAATTGATGTCCAATGCTAACTCAATATCCAGCATTGTCCCTTCGAGATGAGTGAAATGAATGTAGGAATCAAATTGACAATGCTCGGTTCCTAAATAGATAGAACTATCCTCCGTTTCGTTATCAAAGGATAGGTCAAATTCCTTGCCTATCAGGTCAGTCCAATTCTTTATTTGTTCTCCCTGATCATCGTCAAAGATCAAGTTGTCCATTCTTAAAGCGGTTTCACAAGGTTGTTCATCCCAATCGTGTCCATTGTCAAAAGGTTCCAATGGGATTTCCATTGAGTAGAACAGCGATAGTGGGGGGTGCGCGTTTTCATTTTCCCACAAGTTGCACTTCATTGTTCCTGGTTTTGCCTTGAGGTGATTTATATCGAGTGGCATACAAATCGTATTTAGGTCTTGAGAGTTAAGGATCGAGTTGTTTGCTTGTCATTCTAATTTATTGATTTTGACATGAGAATCCAATCAGGAACAAGCAGGATGTTTGCTTTCGAATGTATCGAAACAGAAAGAAAGTGATTCAGAAAAATCTGTATAAACTATTTGAATAAATTCTCTGTATCCATGTATTATTAAACATTAAGAACTTCAGAGTCTTGATTTTAGAAAACGCTTATGAAAAATCAAAAAGAGGCGTTTCGCACTATTCGTGTTTGATAATCGTCCGTATCTTATTATCATCTCCGACGAAAATTATGTTCCCGTCAGTGGTAATGCCATTGGGGCTTTTGAAACTAGCCAATGAGGCTGGACCGTCTTTACTGAAATTTTCACCGTTCCCTGCTAATACTTCATGTCTCCCGTTCCTATCGATTCGATAAACTTTTCTTTCAGTATAACTAGGAGCATAAAAGAAATTGTCCGCGTAGGTAATGTATCCATTTCCGGTGCCCGGCAGCGTGGCGAATAATGAGGGTTCACCTTCGCTGCTTATCTTGAGAATTCTGCTATCATAGAAATTGATTGCATAGAGGCTTCCTTCTGCGATGACCAGACCATCTGGGCCGTTGATCAATCCTAAACTATTGTTAGCAAATACGGTTTTCTTTCCTTCGGGAGTGACCTTAGAAATGAAGTTTCCATCAAAATTGGTGATGTAGACATTTCTACCCTGGTCAACTGCAATGCCAATCGGACCTACTAATTCGTCTGCAAAAACAACATGATTGCCATCCATGTCGTATTTCAGCACCTCACCTCCACCATACATTGCACCAAAATAGGATCCGTCGTACGGATCAAAACCTCCGCCGAGCGGCCAACCTTCATTGGTATCCAGTACCGTGTACGCTCCCGTTTCTACATCCACTTTTAAAAGTCTATTTCCAACGGCAGGCATAATGATTACCCCCTGGTGGTAGGAGAGGGCTTCCATGCCGGGGTAGGTGCTTAGGGTTTGGACTTCATAATAGGGTATGTCCTTTAGCTCAATTCGAATGCTATTGGAAAGACTGCCGATCATGTTTTCCGTATTGGAAGTTGTAAGGATGTAGGCGTTATATGATTGATCGTTTCTAATGGCGTCTCCCTCGAAATCCTTGAAATCATTTTGTACTTGTTGTTCGATCAGATCACCTGTTGGTTCAATGACATACATCCTGTCGTCCTGCAGGGCGGCTGCCTCTGAATAGCTTAGATCAGAACCCGTTTTTGCTAAAATCAAGTGATAATTCCGTACCTCATTCTCATTTCCGGACCTTTGAAAGCTAACATAGATATCTGTTCCATTTCCCTGATTTCCATGATCTATAATGGTAATTCCATCAGGTGAATCTATCGTTTCAATCATCGGTTGTGCCTGGTCATTGTCGTCCGTCTTGCAGCTGTTCGCGATAAACAACAAACATAGAGCCATTGCAAGTTGTACGAATTTCTTCATTGATGCATTGAACATAGCGTAAGTATGAGTTTTCCCGGAAGGCCTTATCAGAAAAGGCCTTTCACATTTGTGATGGGACGAAATAGGGAGATACCAATGAAAAGGAGGTAGTCTTTCGTAATTCAGTACGCTTTTAGCCCAAACTAAATCTTACTTTTCAGTTATTAAGCTATTGGAACATCAGGCAATGCATGTCCAATGCGGACAGGCCTGCAGATTATGGCGTTTAACCCGTCCTGTTATTTGCTCTCCAGCAGAGAAACTTTGTTTTGAAGCTCCTCGACTTTTTCAAGTAGCTCAATTTGATGTAATGTAAGTTCCTCGATTTTTCTCAGAAGTCTCATGTTCATATCCGCAAGCCCAATACCTGTTTCTTCCATCTCTTTAGCGGAAGGAATCTCCGGAAGGTGTTTGTTTTCCAGGATATACTGCTTGGTGTCCTGCAAAGATCTTAACTCGTAATTTTCTTCAAATACGTAATCAGGCCCCTGTCCCGGAGCCACTTCAACAACAACTTCCGTAGAGGCTATGGTCCCCTGTACAGCAAGTTTTGCAGATCCCGGTTCGTTTGTACCGATCCCAATATTTCCACTTTCGGCTTTCATATGAAGGATGGAACTCAGATAGGCACTGTTGAAAACAATGTCTCTGTTACCTCCATAGAAATAGGTGTGATCAGATAAGTTATTGATCGCGAATGAGCCGTGAGCACTACTGATCACTAAGTCATTTCCATTGAATACGTTAGGATTTGGACCAACGGTGAGTGTGTTTTGATATGCGGATGTCCCTACTGAGAATTTATCTAATACATATCCTTTGGATAATTGAGCTTCGGCGTTGAATACGATTTTCCCCGGACGTTGCTCTGTTCCTCCGGAGTAGTTTTGATAGATCTCTAAACTGGCATCCCCGAAATGTCCGAAATCAGTACCTAATCTTAAATGAGTATTAGTACCCGTTCCTCCGGCCCATATCCAAAATGGCAAACCTCCTGTCGAATTAGGAACCTGAATGGTTTGAGCGGAACCTTTGAAAGAGATTAAACTGAAAATCAAAATAGAAGTAAGGTACAATAGCCTCATTGCCTTGAAATTTTAATGTTGAATGTTTTAGCCAATAATTGCTGACTAGTTGTTTGAATTGTTTCATCGAAAGTATCAGATTATTCTCTTGATTCCAAGAATCTTTTTACTTACTGATGTATAACTCTAACCCAGTCATTCCCTGGTTATTGTTCGTCTACTTGCCTTCATTGCCCTCAAAACCTCAAATAGCACATGCCCAGAGGCATGTGCTATTTGACAAGTGAGATAGGTTTATCTATGACTTAATTCAATGTTACTCATCCAATGGTAAATACCGTTCTTTTAAGATGTTGAAATGGTGGATTTGATGGGCCCGTATGGTCAACCCGATGGTGTACAGAGGCATCTCATATTCAAAAAACGCACAATTCATTTCAAGAATTTTTTGATTAAATGAATTGAACATCATAATGGTTGATTGGCGTACAATCCGAAGTTCATTTACTAATTGCTCAATGGAAAGTTCATCGGCATTGGAATTGCGGCCCATGATTTCCTGGTCATGCGCCTCAGGAATGGTCCCTTCTCCGCGCGCGAAAATGATTGCCCGGAAACACCAAATTCTTTCCCAATCAATCAGATGTTGCAGTATTCTATGAATGGTCCACTTTCCTTTTTGGTAAGTTTTTAATCCAATCCGATTCAGTTGAGCAATGTTTAGTTCATCGATTTGATTCAGACTTAATTGTAAGGCTTCTTCAAGTCCTTTGTTCCCATTCAATTCCAGGACATAAGCTAAGAATTCCGGGTTTTTTTTGACTTCTTGATTTTTCATGAATAATGATATTTTGATCTTGATTAAAGTGAGATTCGTGTATAATGGCAGATCATTATTCGGATAATTGACCGTTAGTCATTTTACTACAGCGTAGATAAAACACGGAACTGAACGGACTATATCAGTCTGCCTATGCAACACACGAATACGTTGATAAATGATAATTGGGATCGGAAGAACATCCGACCTTAGATATTAGCCTGGGACTATTGGCTAATGCTTATGCTACTATTAGTTTCAGGATCAAAATATGGATCATTTATGAGGCTTCAATATAGCCAATTTTGTTTTATTCGAGCATAAATAAAGCCCTTTAGCTCCAGATCACGATCATCATTCCAAAATACGATGGATCATTTGTTCCCACCATGTTAAACGCTTTACCGGGATATTTTCATTGAGAGCCATTTTTCCAATGTGGAAATGAACCGCTCTTGTTCAGTGGCATTCATTGATCTTATTCTGGCATTTCCGTGATGCTTTCCCTCTAATATGAACCATTCGGAATCTACCTCATCATTCGGGGGAACCGCACTGGCGGACCAGGTATCATTGCCACCATAGATATAGATGAATTGATTGCCTCTGGATTCCAGCCAGAGGTTAATGTCCTGTAGGAGTTGGCCGTCAAACTTATCAGTCATCGGAAAAGGGAAAAAAAGTGCCATGGGATTGGTATTTGTAGGCAATTCCTTCAGATAGGCTTTGAATTCACTGGTTTCGTATCCGTAATACCCCATTTCTGTAGCAGATTGGTAATAGTGAGAACTGAAATTTCTAATAATCTCATCACCAAAAAATGTGGGATCAGAGACATTGATCAAGTGGATGGCCATTTCTTCAACAGTGGCTGCTTCGGAAGGTATATCCTGACAACCATGCCCCCACTGCCAAAAAGCAAAGGGATATTCCATTACCGCATATTCGAATGCTTCAGAAATGGATAAATAGGAATAAGTGATGTTAGCCCCCATACTGTAGAACTTCAACAGAGGGATCAGCTGTTCCCTGTTTTTCAGCACCTGCAACTGAAAATCCTTGATCTTCTTACGGCATTCTTCCGTTCCGATGGTGTCCAGGAAATGATAGATTCTTGGTTCTTCGTACGATCTATTGATCGGAGCGACATAGGGAACACTTACATCAACATCATCGGGATAGAAATACCTATAAAATATGGTGGTTGCACCTCCCTTGCTGATTCCGGTACTTATCCACTTGTTCTTATAGATAGAAGAAAAGAGTTGTCGAACACGGTGAAGATCTGCTGTGGCTTGTTTCAGATTCAAATAACGATAGTCCATGGAATCAGGCATACTTTCACCGAAGTAACGGTGCTCCACCATTATCTGATTAGCTTTCAATAATTCGGTCAATTCGGATATTCTGTTTTGATTCACGTTATATCCGGCGGTTACCATCACTGTGGGTTTCTCGAAACTCTTGTGTGACAAGTAAACCTTTTGGTCAAAGAACCCTTTGTTGGGATCAGAGTGATCCAGGGGCTGCCTTACCTTCAGAACGTATATGTCATCATCATATACGCCTGCTATTTTTTCATAGGTCAGACCCTGAAGCTCTGAAAGCCTTGATTCAAGTGAATGTTCCTGCGCCCGGCTGTTAAACGAAAGAAATAGTAACAAAAGAAAAAATGAGCACTTATTCATAGCATGGGATTCAATGGACAATGTCGCGCGGACTTTTCAAATATCCATAAAAGTATCCTTTCAGGCCGGATCCTGGCAACGAGCTTCATTAGAGTGGCCCGCTAGATATATGTGTGGTCATAATTACCCTAAGCTGGTTCGTATTGATCTTTTGCATGTTTCAATAGACCAATCAATTTTATGGATTTTATGAGGTTCCATTGCATGATTTCTACCACACCGTGCATGGCCAGTAAGGTGCGATTCATTTCTAATTGATCTCCTGCCATTTCAGTGATCCGGGTCTTAGCGGGATCATAGCCTTCATGTTGGAATATCCCAAGCACTTGAATGGCATTTTCCTCGGGCGTTATGATACGTTTTTTAGGTTGGTAACCCATTTGCGCAATCATGGTTTCCGCCAGTTTCCACGTGGACCATGGATTCTGGCCCGTGATCAGGTTTTGGTCTTGTACCACATTTTCCAGGTACATCGTGCCTTCCTGGAAGCGAGCACCACTTTCAATCAACTTATCTTCCAATAGAAAAGGGAAAATGGTCTCAGCGTCAGGTATAAGAAATAATTCTTCCTTATTGGTAAAACTGCTGACTGACTTGCCTTCCAGCAGCATTCGGTTACTTTTCAATTTAACATTTACCAGCGCAGAAGGGCCATGACATACAGCGCCAATCACCTTACCCGATGAATGGTATGCGCTGACGATTGCTTGAATATGAGGGTCATTGGGGAAATCGTACATCGCCCCTTTTCCTCCGACAAAGTAGATGGCTGAATAGCGTGAGGGATCTACTTCGGACATGGCAAGTGTGTTGGTCGTCTTTTGCTGGGCTACCGGATCGTTGAGAAAGGCATAGTCATAAACTCCCATATCTTCATCATCAATGATCACCGGAGGTTTTCCGCCTTTTGGACTTGCTACATCTACCTCAAAACCATTGGCCTGAAAGACATAGTAAGCCCGTGATAGTTCAGTGAGTTCATAGCCTGTTGCTTTACCACTGGTACCCATGGTTTCGGTGCTGGTTACGACGGCAAGGATCTTACCACGTTTTTCCACTAAGTTATCACTTAGATAGGGGAGTGATTGAGATACAGTTTGGCTGACATCCATTCTGGAATCTGGTTTTGGGATCAGACCGATAAACCAATATCCAAAGGCAAAGAGAGAGATTACTAATCCGGTTAAGGTCAACAGTGACCATTTCAGTATTTTTTTGAGTCGTGACATTTTTGTTTCCGTTTTTTTAGCGAAAGAAGGGGTGAGGAGACTCAAATCCTTCCTAAATGATCATTCCGCAAGGTCAAAAGATCATTTCGTCAGGTGCTGTCGGTAGGCCTGAGGGGTCTTATTGGTGTGTTTTTTGAAAGCACTATTGAAGCTGGAAATGCTATTGAATCCTGCTTCATATGCGATAGCCGAAATCGTATGATTCTGATTATCAGGATCATTAAGCAATGCAATGGCGTCTTCAATGCGATGGTAATTGATGAACGCATTGAAGTTCTTCTGACTTTTTTGATTGATTACCATAGAAAGGACCTGAGTGCTTACTTTGAGTGTTTCGCTCAGGGACTTTAATGTGAGTTCAGGGTCTTTAAATCGTTTCTCTTTAATGATGAGTGTGCTGACTTTCGTGAAAAGCTGTTCCATTTGCTCATCAGAAACTCTGGTGGTTTTGTACTTCTCCTGTTTGCTGTCTTGTAAATATCCTTTGGTGATCACGATGAAGCTGATCACGTAAGCCACAATCGAATAAAGAATAGGCCCCGCGACGTACGGAATGGATTCATCAAATAAATTGAGCACATAAGCGACCCAAATGATCAGCAAGCCATAGAAAAGTAAGGTAAGCAGTTTATAGGTAGGGTTGGATAAATCTGATCTATGTTTATTGATGTGAAATTTAGTCTTGAGAAGGTAGACTAAGAAGTGTGTATAATAGCTAACAAAAAGTATCAGGAGAAGCAATTTGGGTAGGGTCTTCATACTTTCGTCGTTGACCCAGAGACCGAACAGTACCGCTAAAAAGCAGGGGACAAAATGCAGTCCGTGCCTTCTGTTCAATTTGAAAGATGAATTTGTGCTGACTTTGGCATAGAGGTAGAAAAGAGGTCCAATGGCCAGCATTGTTCCCAGGCCAGTGAAGATGAATTTAGCATCCAGATTATCCAGGAACGTCAAAAAAACAGACTTGCCTACTCGGAATGACAGTACCAGGAGCAAAATGCCAAGCAATCGATTCGCAACTAAATTCCCTTTGGAGGTTGTCCATAAGAATATGGCTAAATACAGTCCGTGGATTACGCCAAGACCGCTTACGATCACCAGAAAGACCTGACTTGCTGCCATGGTGTAAATATACAAGGGGCGTCTTACCTGATGAGAAGAACCGATGGTGCTAAGTACAGATACTTCGATTTTTTAGGGAGAAGTGTATCTCCTTCAAGTTGTCAATATTTGTAAGAATTAACAAGTTCGGAGGCAGTCGTTCCTACTCTTGTTTCAAACGCGTCATTGAAACAAGAAAACATGAAACGAAAGGTCAAAAAGGTCATTAAAATTTCCCTGTTGTGTTTAGCAGGGTTATTATTAGTTTCTTCCATCGGGGGAATCATTTACGAGAATGGTGCCAGAAAAAATGCACTGGAGAAATACCCGCCTCCGGGCAAAATGATCGCTGTAGGTGCTCACAAACTTCATCTTGATTGTCGGGGGACTCCCAGAGAAGGGGCTCCCACCATCGTATTGGAAGCTGGCCTGGATCCGATGGGTGGTTCGATCCTCTGGTCGGGACTGATAGATTCGATTGCGACATTCGCCCGGGTCTGTACTTACGACAGGGCAGGGATTGCCTGGAGTGAGATTGGTCCACAACCCAGAGTGGCCAGTCAATTAACCGATGAACTGCACACTCTGCTGTCAAAATCAGGTGAAAACAGTCCTTACCTATTAGTGGCCTGGTCCATGGGTGGACCTTATGCCCGGCTTTATGCCAGTAAGTATATGGATGAAATGGCGGGACTGGTTTTAGTAGATTCCTCTCATCCCGAACAATTTGACAGACTGCCGGCAAATGAAGCTTTTCGCCTCCCGCCAAGATTTATTCTCAAAGCGGTTCGGTGGTTTCGACAAATGGGCGTGATGCGCAATGTCATGAAAGATGAATTAAAGTTTTCTGCCCTTGCACCAGAAAAACAAGCAGCGCTTTATGAAGTTTCTGCAGGCAGCATTGCGACGGTACTTACCGAATTCACCAATATCATGGAGAGCTTGGAACAAGCTGCGGCGGTAACGTCCCTGGGAGATCTGCCCTTGACGGTGCTTGGTGCGGTTGATCCTCCGGATGCCTCACAATTACCTTATCTCA
This sequence comes from Cyclobacteriaceae bacterium, assembly GCA_965229785.1. Classification (GTDB taxonomy): domain Bacteria; phylum Bacteroidota; class Bacteroidia; order Cytophagales; family Cyclobacteriaceae; genus JAWPMT01. The sequence continues at coordinate 2,923,011 of CBDDJS010000001.1, read as the reverse complement.
GTGAAGAGCAGATCGTAGAAGGACAAAAAATTTGGTTTCAAATGCAAAAAGAGATTTCAGAACTGAGCAGTAGAGGTAAGCTCGTACCTGTGCGTGAGACCGGGCACTATATTCATTTTGACCAACCCCAGGCGGTAATACAGGCCATCGAGGAAATGTATGTAGCACTTGTGCAGGCAGATACCATTGCGTTATCTCAATAATAGATATCTGATCAATCCATATTATTTCTGCGCCAACTGGTCAACCACAAAAAGCTTTTTGTATGCGGTAGGGGTATAGCCAGTTGTCGCTTTGAAAACCTGATTAAAGGTAGTTCTGTTATTGAAGCCAACTTCATAAGCCAATTGATTAATTCTGTCAATTTGAGCGATTAATTCAATGGCTTCACGAACCCGGTAGGCATTGATGAATTCTGCGAAATTCTGATGGGCATTTTGATTGATGATCTGTGACAATTGATTTGGACTTAAGGATAGCTCTTTGGCCAGATCACCCAGTTTTATTTCATTGTTCTTGTAAGGTTTATGAGAGATCATGTGTGCCTGAAGTTTCTCATAGGTAGATTCAGAGAAGTTCTTTGGTAATAGCGTGGATTGGTATTTGGTCGTGTCTACCTTGATGCCATTCAGCAGTTTGCTGGTTTTCAGGGCCAGGTATCCGATTGAATAGATGAGTAAGGAATAGCTCAGGATAATGATGATGTCGGAAGTTTTGGAGGAATTCCCAACTACGATGCTCACGAAAAAGACGAGGTGAAATAGTACAAATAAAAGGTACGCTTTAAAGATCAAGCCAAGCCAGTGCCATGATCCGATGATTTTGATTTCATGTTTTTTCTCCAGCTGCGTAAGGTATCTGAATGAAAGGTGTGCATACAAAGCCAGTGAGATGACTCCAAATACCGGCAGGAGTATCATATTGACGAAGTGATCGGTCTCTTGTGAAATCAAGGGAGTTCCTGTGGCGCGGGTATTCGCTAAAAAGGCAATATGCCATAGCAGAATAATGGAGGCAGTGATGAGGTGGTTCCATTTGCGGTCGATCCGGTCTTTCCCCGAACCGGATAGGAAGAAATAGAACAATGGTCCATATAAAAAGATAAAAACCATACTTAACCCAAGCCAATAGGGGTCTTCACAAGCGCAGAGTGCCCAAAAAACAAGGGTATCAACGATCGATATGGAAAAAAGTGCGAGAAGTACAGCGAGATAAATATTGGATTTATTGGCCTTTTTCTGCAGAAAAAGGATCGATGACAGAAATATTCCCTGAACACCGATAGCAAAAAAAATCAGGGGCCAAAAACTGGTTATCTCCATATGACTAGTGTCGCAATAATAAGTTTGGCGAGGGCTTAATTGTCAATAATTACAAATACTGACATAAATCCCCAGGTATAAAAATAACATTACTTCAAAATCACCTGTCCGAACAGGAGTGATGATTTTCAATAGTGGGGCGATTTAACCGGACCAATCCCGAAGAATGTTGGAAATGACCGGTCATGCCATAGTGATCAAAGCTTTCATCTTCGGACGTAACCAAATAAGAATTGAATAATGGCTTTAACTGCTTCAGGATCAGACATGAAAAGTAAGTTTAAAACAGAGGTAAAATTCGGACTGGTCATCGGTCTTCTTACAATCATCTGGCTTCTGGGAGAATATTCTACAGGGCTACACCATAAACATCACGATCTGTTCTTAATCGTCACCAATTTCGTCTATATCATTCCGCTGACAGGTATTTATATGGGGATTTCCGACAAGCGGAAAAACTACTACAATCACTCTTTGACATTCGGCCAGGGGGTGCTCACGGGATTAATCATTTCAGTCATTTATTCACTTATTGCCGGTATTGGACAGTATTGTTATCATGTGATCATCAATCCCGGTTATTTCGATTTGATGATTGCCAAAAGCCAGGAGCATGGTGTCAGTAAGGAAGAAGCGGCTAAGTATTTTAATACATACAACTACACCATGAGTGTAGTAGTTGCCGATTTTGTGGTTGGACTGTTTGCCAGTCTCTTGCACAGTGCCATATTGAAAAGGAAGGAAGCATAATTCATACCCTACATAGTTCTTGTGCGGTATTTAAAGATTAAGTAACGCTGCTGATTGCTTATTCCGATCTCCAGTTTTCTTTGCCAATTCTGAAAGTTACATCTGATTCGTTTTCGTTTACAAGGAGCTTAAACTCAGAAGCTGAAATTTCTTGACCTCCCAATTTTCGGACGGCCTTTTGAGAGCGGAAGTTTTGTCTATCAACATAGAAAATGACATGGTCAACGTATTGCAAGGCATAATCAATCATCAATGTCTTCATTGCTTTGTTGTATGCTCCGCCCCACTTATCTCTTGCTAAAAATGACCATCCAATTTCAATGGCATTATCCGCCCCCTTTATTTTTTTGAATCGTGTACTTCCAATTACTTTTTGGTCTGATTTTTCAATGATAATATAGGCGCCTTTTGAATCAATTGAATCGATGAAAAATTCTGAAAACACCTCCTTTTTATACCGATCTGAACATGGATGTTGTTCCCAAATCAGCGGATCTCGAGCGACTTCATAGAGCATGTCAAAATCGGCCTCAGCCAAAGGCCGGAGTAGGATCAGGTGATTCTCTAATGCTTGTTGTAAGTTCATATCGAAAGTCAATAAATGGTCTTCAAGATAGTGAACCTCTGGCTACCTTAAATCGATCGAATCAGACCATTGGTCCGAATGATTAGAGACTTGATAGGTATTCATGCGAATTAGACATAATTTATTGCGAGGCTTATTTTCGATAACCAAATTTTCTGCAAAATTCTCTTAAGTCATCGTAGCCATATTCATCAATGTATTTCCAAATTTGATTTCGGACGTCCTCTGGCTTCCTGTCGTTGTTATCATCAGCCAGAATTGAAATATAGTAGTCGATATAGGGCTTTATGTCCTTTGTCTCGATCAACCCACTTTTAATGTAGTTATGAAACATGATCAATCGGTCAAAAAGCGCATCAAACAAGTTTTTGACAAGAACCTCTTCCTCAGCGAATGTAGGCGATTGGCGATGGGTGGTCATTGCTGAAAGAATCAATTTATCTGTGAATTGAATACTGTTTTTGTTCTTGATCTCTCCTTCTGCGAGAGCAAGATCATTTACATTCCAATCAAGTAGAATCAGGGCTCTTTTTATGTTAAAATCGTTGAAGAACTCTTTTATTTCCTTAGATACGAATTCTGCTTTTTTCCATTTCTGAGCCTTGGCATATTCATATACTCCTTTTAACAACAGGAGGAAGGAAACTATGAATGCGCCGACTTTTAATGTCAATTCAAGATCGAAACACATATTTTCTGTTGTTATACTTATACCTCGGAGAACTCAATGAGCTCATCCATCTCACGGATTTTTAAAGTTACTGGATTCAATCTCCAAGTTGATTTATTCGTCACTTCTAATTGTATAATGTTTAGCACTCTTAATCCTGATTGGACTTTAGGAAGTTGTTCTATTTCGATTAGTCCATTCATTAACCAGTATTTGATCAACATTCCTGCTTGCTGAGTTGAAAGAATCGGTGCGCCATGACACGGACGTATGCCAATTTGTAGTAGGACGCTGAGAACAATGAATATTGGGGCAAATCAGCCTTTTTTCCTCGAAATCATTCTCACTTCTATACTCCAATTCTGCTTTCGTCAGGCAGAAGTCACATTGTAAGGAATTCAAATCCATGATAAAGTTCAACTTCCTTCTAATCTAAAGTGTTATTCAGTTTTTTGCAAGCAATAAGGTTTATGATCTTCGTTCCTACAACTACTCGGCTATTAGCAACTTCGATAACTGAAAAAAGTAAGTCCCTTGATTGATGTGGTTGATGGTCCTCAATTGATCATTGGCAATCATGTTTTTGGCAATGATTTCCAGGCCATCTCCCGATACGGATCTCTCAAATGATTCCAGATCCCGCTCCGCAAAGGTTAGAAAAGTGGATTGGTCCCTAAAACTTGACGTGAATTCATCTTTCCTGGATTCAAGCTTACTTAAATCCTTAAGCAACTCCCGGGTTTCCGCAAACCCAAGTATTTGATCACCTGTACTGTTTCTAAAAACGACATACTGACAAAGCGGATCACTCTGAAGTATTTCAGGCCAATGATTTTCTCCCGGAAAAGTCGACCAATCCGGGAGTTGATTTTCAACAAATCCCTGGTTATTTGGACTAGTCATTAAATAGAGCAGGATCAAAGAAAAATTATATGAGTGTTCATCCCCGATATAGAAATCAATACTTTTTGTACCCGAATGGGTTAACAACCATTCCTTGTATTCCGGCCATACATCTGCACCTTCCTTATCAAAACTTTTGATGGTTTCCAGACTATCTCTAACGACAAGTTCAACCCCTACGTCATTCGGGTTTACATTTTCCAGCACCTGACTCAATAGTTCCTGAATGTTTGAAACTTTGCTATGAGTGCTGGTAGAAATGGACTGAATTTCACGTAAAAGCTGGATTTTGTTGACTTCTGATTGATGATTTTGTTTCACCTGCAAGGTAACCAGGAGAAATCCCACACTCGTCAGTGAAAAAAACAATATACCTTTTCTTTTTTCCTTGTCCAGGACCAGGCTGCTTATAAAGGATAAGATTGCAATAGCAAAACCCACGCTAACATACCAGGGTTCATCTGGAATTTCAAAATTGGTCATTTGCGTGAGACTCTCCATGACTTTTTACTACTGATCGTAGGCGCCGGCATTTTTCAGTTCGTGCCATCCTTTGTTCAAGTCTACGCCCATTCTCCTGTAGTTGACTTTTCCTTTCTTGAAAGTTAATTCAATAACGGCACTTATGGGTAGCTCATCGTGTGGTTGCCAGGTTAAATGGTTGTCAATCATCTCCTTGAGACCAAGTTCATCGCTGGAGATGTTAGTTTCATTCAGGATACTGAGTAAACAATTTGACCCATCCTGGTAAACAATTATTTGCAGTGACATGATTCCCTTGATCTTTCTCAAGAGAGGCTCAGGAGTCAAGGATTTAAAAAGTTCGACGAATTCTGCCGGGTCTTTCTTTACGGTGGCTGTGTCACTTTCAGGTTTCAGAACTGAGGTGTTACACTTCGTGAATTTTTCTGGGTAAAAGTGCTGAGAGGTGGCGATCGTTGAGCCAATAAGGATGGTCATTACGGTAAGAAATTCTCGCATTTTGTGAATTGTTGTTGTTGATAGGCCACCGTGTACTGGCCTGCGTTATTCATACGAAAATAGGTGTTCTTACCGGAGGTGCCAAGGTCATTGTTTCATGAATTCCATGGATTGTACGAGCCAAAACTCCAAATATGCCCCTCTTTGTCTCTACAGGTGTAACCGCGTCCACCATAATCTTCATCTCTTATAGCGATCACTATTTCAGCTCCCTCTTGAACAGCATTTTCATAGTGTTTGTCGATGTTCTCTACGATGATATAGGGTGCTTGTGTATTCAGCCCCTCAAGTTCATTGGGTGTCCTTAACAGTTTACCATAGGCATTATCATTTTCGGACCCCAACATGATCATGGCATTACCGAAACTCAATTGGGCGTGAGCGATGGTTCCATTTTCTCCAGGGACCACCAGATGTTTTTCAAATCCAAAAGCGTTACATAACCATTCGATTGCGCCTGAGGCATCTTTATATCGCATAGTTGGTATGATAACAGATCCATTTTGTGTTATTTTCATAGATATTTAATTTTTCGGATGTTCAGCAAAAGTCAACAGGTAGTCATTATTGTCTATAATTGAAAATTCAGTAGCACCGTAAAAGGTCTTTTCCAATTCCCTATAGACGGGAACCTTAGCTTTGATGGCCTCATAAAAAGCCTGAATGTTCTGAAGTTGGATGTACAATAACAGAGAACTTCCTTTTTCCCTGCGAATGATGGGCAATTCGTCACCCAGGCTTTCAAATGTTTGGAACATGAATGTGATATTCCCGCATGTCATTAGAACAAAATCGGGATTTCCAGTAGGCGGATTTTGGGCGGCAATTTGAAACCCTAGCTTTTCATAAAAGGCTATGGTTGCCGGCATATCGTAGACAAAGAAATTAGGAGCAATACTGTCCATTTCAGGTGAATTTGATTTAGAAAAATCGCTCTGCGCAAGGCATGAAAGGTGCAAAAGCAAAACCAAAGGAATCAATACCGGTGTTTTCATAGAGGGGCATTCTGGTTAAAATCTCCGTTGTAACCTGAGTTCGATTTTGAAATACGTCATTCTCGAAAAATGGGCTCAACATTTCTCAGAAGAGAGCATTTTGTCCCGGCCGGGAACGGCCCCAACCGGGTACGGCGGGAATCTCATCAGCGCGTTAAAGAGATTCCCCGGACCGGGCGTCTGATATTTTCTGTCCTCCTAGGAATTTTTGGCCAGAAAATTCTGGAAGGACGCGCTGAAAGGCGTGTTTTAAAAATCGAACTCAGGTTCGTAGGTTCATCGTATGAGGTCATAAGGTTGTAGCTTATTTTGAATAAACTTGTTGATCACATTCATCAACTTTTCGGGTTGATCATCCAAAATAAATGCGTGACTGTCAGAGATAGTAATGAGATGGAAATTGGGATTTGATGGTTTTGTGCCCCACCAACTGTGATGAAAGCCATACGGCAGGAAACTGTTTTCTGGTTTGGCAAGCGCTTCCCGGGTAAATGCAGGGATTACCACCAGGGTCGGAACTTTCAGGTTTTTATACTCAAGACTTAAGTCTGTACAGTAATATTCCGCGAGATATCGTACCATGGTTGGAATCGGGACATCCGACATCTGGTTCCAATAGATTTTTGCCATCACTGAATCGCTGGTAAAGGTTGCTGGAGTAAAGTTTCCATCGTTCCATCCTGACTGATCTATTGCTTTCCACCAGTTTTGGACCATGACCCTTTCCGTAAAGGCAATTCTTTGTTCAAGGTTGGCAGGCTCATACGAAGGATACGAAGCGGTGAACTTTGCGATACCACTTACGATGATCACCCGATCTAACAGATCCGGATAATCCAAAGCCAGTCTCAAGGCCAGGATATTACTGTAGGTGAAGTAGGAGAGGACGACCGGTTTTTCCATACCTTCTTTCTCGATCAGTTCCTTGAGGGCCGACAATATACCCTTGGTCCAATACAAGTCCCGATACACTTCATTTTGATCAGGCATCGGATAGGCCCGGGTGTCCCCGAAACCGGGCAAAGTCACCGCGTACATCGTGTAGTTCGCTTTAATGGAATCTACCTCCATGCTTTTGAACAGTGTTCCATCGAATCCCCACCCTGCAATCATGATCATGTCTTTGGGGCCATTTCCAAACTTTTCTACTTTGCCTAAAATCCCATATTCCGCAGGTTCGTAATCTGGAGGATGCAAAAGGTTATTGACCTGTGCGTATCCTTTGATGAGAATACATGCAGAAAAAAGTGAAATGAAGATGGCTCTAATCATTGGATAAAAATTTTACCCAATGCTACGAATCGGATCTGTTTCAGGCGTTCCACTCACTTGAGTGGTGTTCTTTTTTCCTGAAATCTGAAGGATTCATGCCTGTGAATCGCTTGAAATTCCTGACGAATGAGGACTTGTTGGAAAAACCACTGTCTAATCCAATGTGCACCAGCTTAGCATCCGCATAATGTTCAGATGTGAGCAACGCCTTGGCTTTATTGACACGATGTTCATTTATAAGATTGTAAAAATTGGTGTTCAATCCTTCAGAGATCACTCGAGACAGGTCTGTCGTAGATATTCCCAGTTCCTTCGCCAATTCTCCAGGCTTCAGTTCTTGATTGAGAAACAAACTTTTTTCCTCTAAAGCCGAGACCAGAGATTGACCAAGTTTTTCGACTTCTTGCTGACTAAGCCCGGAATTAACATATTTAATTGATTTTGTGCCGGAGGTCAGCGCATCCGGATTTAGAAAACAGATCAAACCAATCAAGTGAATAAGAATACTTAACAAAAGTGGGCTGACCTGCAGGACGTTGGTCTTAAAATCCGGTTGAAAAAAAGTTACGATGAACAGAATAAGATTGATCGCGAGGTATATCGCCATGGTCATGGTGACCTGTAACAGCAGCTTCCTTTTTTTCTGCTCCTTTTTATGTTGTGAGTTGACTCGATTGAGCAGTCTGAAACTCAGGCTAAGAAAATATAAGGTGGATGTTATATAGATTAAATAGCCAAAAGAGTACTGATTAAAACTTTTCGTTCCGGAGGGCTGCAAGGTGTACTCGTATATCGAGATCTTGATGTCTGCCGGAAGGATGTAAAAAGGGGCGAGAATAGCAAGCTCATACGCGAATGGAACCAGATGGATCAGATGATTCCATTTCCAGGTTTGATCCGAGGTTGTGTTGAGCCGAACAAAGTGGTAGATCACAGGACCGACCAGGAAAGTAACCGGCAGTGTTGAATAAAGTATATGAGGATATTTTCTGATCCCACTGTTCAGGTACATGACTTGTTCAAACAAGAACAGGGACAAAAGCGCAATTAGGATGGCCAGCAGGTTGTTCGCTTTTGTCCGGCGCTTAATTGTCAGCAGTATTACGATGATAATTCCCTGAAAGGAACCAAATAAATAAAAGGATTCAAGTGCAAAGTTCCCAAACATTAAAATTGGCTATTCTTCGATTGAAGTTCATCTGGATTACCCTTAGGTAAATTACCTTATAAATAGTCAAAAGTTACCATAGACCATGTATCATCTGTCGGTATGTTGCAAATGGCTATGTCAGAATCTCATGGAAGTTTTAAGCACCTTGATCCACCGACCGGCTGTGATTCTCGTGCGAGTACTGATTCAGTATATCGTACTTCTGTCGTATAATTTCGCTTTTTGCCTTAAATAGGCATCAAACACTTGACCAATCGTGTTTTCGTAATTTTCAAACGATGGGTTTTCGTCATTGTTAAGATATGATTGAATCTCATGGGCCGCGGAATGAGCACAATAGATGGCGTTTGAATTGCCGTGGGATGACAAAGGGTCAAATGCAATAGCGGCATCTCCTATGGCCAGCCAATGGGGACCTGTAATTTGCGAAGCTCGGGATGAATTAGCATTTCCGCCCACTACCTTTCGATTCAGATCATCCGTCAAAAAATCTTTTAACAATTGTGTTTCCGAGAGCACGGCTGCCCAGTTCCGGTAATCTTTTAGCTGTGTAAGAACAGGACTGCCTTTTTCTGTATAAAGGGTCATACCATTGATCTGTTCGTTCAAAGGAGAAACAATGCCCCAGCCCCCTTCAAAGGTTTCTGTAAATATGGGATGTATCAATCGGGGGTGTTTGAAATAGGGCAGATGACAGCTTAATGCGACCTGATTATCAAAGGTTGTGGTTGCAATACCAAGATGCTTTAAAACGGCCCTATTTCTACCAGTAGCATCCACAATGATCCGGCCCGATACTTTTTGCAAGGTGTGATTGGATTCAAGCTCAACGCTTACATTTTGATCCGATTGATTGATATCAATAAGATTATCGAACGGCATTAAAAAGTCGTTGATCAATGCTTCCAAATCACTGAGCAATTTTCTCTTATTCAACTTTAAGCCATACTTATAGGGATTGTGATGGAAGAAATTATCGTTAGTGATTGCATTAGCATGCCAAAGGGAATGATAACCAAAGGTTTTACTGGAGCTTTTCGAAAAAAGCTCCAGTAAGTTCAATGATTCCAAAAGTACCAGTGTAGATGGGGGTATGGTTTCCGGCAACTCGAGTGTTTTTCGGTTTTCCATACGATTTAACACGACGTGATCAATACGCTTTTCTTTTAAAAGAATGGAAAGGATCAAGCCAGAAATGCCACTACCTACTATTACTACATCTGTCTTCATACTTAAAATGGTTGAGCCTATGCTTAAAGGAAAACCAGGAAAAAGCTGGAAGCACCTTGTGAACCTCCAAAAAGATCCGTGTAAGCCGTTGTAATGGTTACACGTTGGCCAGCATAGGGTTTCAATTGTTCAGTCAGGTCTACCGGTTCTCTTGGAATGATCCTGCCCGAGTTTCCATGACTGTAATCAAATTCAAACACTTTGGTACCATTTACAGTAATCGTTACCTGATCGTCCACATAGGTCGTTCCGGTTCCATCTGGTTCACCAGATAGTATGGCCAGTTTGTCAGATGGTATCAGTACATCTTTTACCGTGTTTGAGTAAAATTCTCCACGCCTGGGAGACGGCTCACTTGGGTAGGCTACTCCTAATAGTACTGGCTGATTGTTCTTGAAATCACCACCACCAAATGATACATATACGGTATCAGGGAATCCATCCACCTCTAATTTTCGAGCGGCTACCGATCCTATCGAATCCCATCGATAGACCATATTAATGAGTCCGTTCAAATAGCCTCCTTCGGCATGATACCCCACGTAACCTGTATCTGTTGTTTGAAGCCAGGGCTGTCGACTTGCGTAGAGATTGCGTTTGGTGTCAGGCAAAGTATCAGGGTGCGTGATCGCCTTATAGCTTTCATAAGTTAGCACATCTATGGGAAGGTTGGCTGCCCACCAGGACGGTACAGGGTATTGACTATCGATCCAAACCGCCTGACAACTCCCGGCATCAGACTGCCATGGAATTCCCATCCATTTGGTCAGGTCTCCGGGTGTTATTTGCCACAACCAGTAGTAATCTTCGTTTTGTGGATCCATGGATTTTCGTACATCTTCGGGGGTCATTAAGAATCCGAAATCCTTAAAGAATACTTCGTCTTGCACTTCTTTGCTGGCCGAGTTGATTCGGACTTCACGCAGGCCAAACAAGTCGTATTTTTCAGTACCATTCACAGAATCGAAGGTTAAGGTGTTCTCACAATACATTTGTGCATGTCGCATAGGCCAGGTTAGCTCTACGCCAGGGTGGAACCCACCACCATATAACGTTTCCAAAACCGCACGTGTCATCAATAGGGGAGCCTTTTGGGGATCGGTAGCGGCAGTTACAAAATCGCTTTGGTAATACTCACCTAACCAGATCATTGGGTTGGGATCTTTCTTTGTATTTTCCTTCTCCTTTTTATTCATAAAGCTGATTAATTCCGGAGGTGTGGTAAAGTGTCCCATGCTCCATTGTTCCATTTGATCATAGAGGAATGGTGGAATGGCAAACCATTGTGCCGGGCTACCAGGGTAGTTAATGCCATCACCCACATAAGTGGGGAGTTTGTCAGGAAGTGGAGGGATTCCCAAAGCGTCAAAAGACGTTACATCTTTACCTGGTATTATCCCTTCCTTTTTGTCGTAATCGTATCTGGGATTCCTAAATTGCTTAAAGATGTGTTCACGTACGGCCTGGCTCTCAGCACCTGGAGTATAGAGCATTTCAAAATTGCCATGGTGTATTAATTTATCAATGATCTCCTTGAATGAAGGTGCCAGGAAATCACTCAAATTGACCCATTGCATCTGGTAGAACTTGAAAAATAAAGGAAGCACCATGCTAAGGACTGATCCTTTATCTGTTTGCAATTCACCCGGGGCAGCTCCTGTCACCAAATCGTACAACGACGAAATAGGATTAATCTGTGGTGCATAATCCGGTGGAGCACTGGCAATCCATGCCGCGGCTTCCGGACCATCTAAAACGATTGTTTCTCCGCCACCTTTTGGCGTTAGCTTTGCGGTTACCCGACCGTCACAGATATCGTCGTACCAATTCGAGTTGTCGGCAAAATCAGTATTGAGATCCGAAGGGTTCAATGAGGCGGAAACACCATCTCCGCTGTAAAAAATGAGTGATCCATTGTGTTCAGGATCGTTTCCATCATCATCGTATTCGATGGTACCGAGTTTAACCGTTTTAGATGTGGTTTTCATCTTATTAGCGATGTTACTCACTTCACCAACACGAGGAAAGGGGAATAGACCCTCAAGCTCCATTCGGGCATTGGCCAAAGAAACGGATCCAAAATTAGGCCCGTTTACAAGCTCCATTCTGGAGTTGGGGATACCTTTTTCTTTAGCGCCTTCACTTGGAATGTTGGGATTTCTGGAACTCGCGCTGATCCCTGGTGCAATGCGGTTTTCGTAAAAGGCCTTACTTAGATTCTTGTTGTTGTAACCGTTGACCTTATCATCCATATCTACCGAGAGATCCAGGCTATTGTTAAAATCATACCAAAACGATTTTTTGTTGGCTACTTCAACAAACCATTCAATATCGTAATTCTCGGGACTGATTTTTTCTACGGGATTCCCTTTTTCATCACATTGGTAGATATAAAATCTTTGTGCTTGTTTTTTTAAAGCACCCTCCGACGTATAAGGAACGATATCGGGATCGAATAAATTTTTCCAGGGTACTTCCGGGCTGAAGACAACCTCTTCCTTGGTTGCCGGCCCATTGCCCATACGCGCTATTCCGATGGATGGGTAAATTCTAAATGCTGGGTTTTTCTGCTCTTTCATTTCTTTTGATTAAAGTTTTACTTTCGAAAACAAACGGATCGTAGGTACTCAATCGAATATTGAGCTTTTCAAAATTCAGTGCTTTGAATGGTTTATTGATACCCCAAATTTTGGATTGTCATAACTACCGCAGTTGCAGTATTAGGGATGCACTATGAAAACTGATGAATCTAATTGCAGTTCGTAAAGCTGGAATTTCATCTGGTTCGAAAGCAATAATTGGAATCGGTAAAACCTGAAGTGCCAGGCTCGAATAATGGTCGGTTGTAGACCTTTTTAGATCGTTTCAGGTACTTTGGTACCCTCGACTTTGGGTATAGTTATTTTAGTTCGTTCAGTATTTTATCGGCATGAGCGCAAGCTTCCAGAACTCCGTTATACCAAACAGAAATCGGGTATTTTGGATTAGAGGACTTTTCAAATATTTTTTTCCTTTTATAATGAATTGCCGGATTTGGTAATCGACTTTTCCCATCGCCCATTTCAAACCCATTGGAGGGAATGGTTTCGAAAACGCCGTAACTCCAGGCATCATGCCGAAAATTGAGTCCACCTTCATTATCTTCTGCCCAATCAATTACCACGACTTTTCTTGTCTTATTTTCGTCATATCTGATAAACGGAAACACCCTATTCAAGTGGATATCATTGAACCCATATCCGATAAATAAAACAGCGTCAGATTCGTGGACTAATTGATCCAATTTCATGTAATAGGGTCCGAAAGGTTCTCGTAAGAGTTGGTTTGCCTTATCTAGTCCGGCAATGATATTTGAATTCAGATGACTTAGGCCTTCACCTGTGGAATTACCGCTTCTACCAGATGAGTTATGAGCAAATTTTGAATTTAAATCGTCATTCCATAAGATTTTATGCATTTCGACTCCATCACCACCTTTCATATCAAAGTGAACAGAGCCATGCATGTGGTAGCAAAAGTTCCATTCGCTTTTATGGAGCCTTGATCTATCAAATAGCCCGGTTTTTTTATCAAACCCCGTTTCTAAATCTGGCAATGCGGTAAGGATTACGTTATCATAATTCAAGTTGACAAACCCAATTTCAAATTCCGTTTTAAGCTTACCAAATAAACTTTTAAGGTCTTGTAACTCGTCTGCTTTCTCTTTGCTTAAGGTTTTGCACTTTTCCCTAAAATGTTCAAGGAGTTGGTCCGTAAGATGTGATTGCAGAAGACTAAAATCACCTCCATCGGCGACTTTCTCTTTTCTAAATCTAATTACCTCTGGAAATTCATTTACTTGGATAAACGGCATTAACCGATTGTTAAAATGTATCCCATGATTGTCGTTTGATATTGATGCAAGATTTTGAAGGGTATACAGCAAATTCTCAAAATTGATGATGGACTCAACTCGATTGTTGGGGCTTTGCGTCACATAATCATAAAGTTTACGCTTAACCCACGAATACAGGCTCTTATCCGGTTCATTTTTTAGAGGTAAGATATTTTTTGACCATTTTTCAAATAGCTCATCAATGGAGTTGACAGAAGGCATTCCAAAATCCGAAGATGCTCCTGCACCAGTTACAATTAAAAGCTTTTTCATCCAGATGCGATAGTGTTCATGTTTCAGGTAGGGTACTGACCTGTTGGTCTACAGAAAGAGACCCTCAGCATTTAGTAGTGATAAAAGTAGCTTCTCTGTGGATTTTCGCAAAGAACCATATAGGTACTGTTCCATGAAGCCTGATTAGTTCCACAGAAAATAGATGTTGTTTGCGTTATATCAAGCAAGTAAAAGTCTTCTGATCCATACACGATTGATGAGTTATTAGCATTTGTTTTGCTCCTTTAATTTCCTCAACCTTCGTTTTCTGACTTTACTGAATTTCTTTAGCCAATGATTATAAAGGGTGATTTTGTGGGTGAGTCGCCAGACAATTCCACTCAGAATCATGATGATAGAAATGCGCATCCAAAACTGATTTTCAAATTCCAGGAACGCTACAGTTAAAAGGATAAAGAAAACTAATAGAGGAATTACAAAATAGTTGATTGGTCTGTTCGTTCGAGCTTGATAAATTTCGACTGTTCGCTTTTTGGCCAGGTTAGCCTCAAAGTTTACCACCGATAATAGTTTCGCTTGAAGCGTGTCAAAGTTCGAAAACTCAAGATCTGATAATTCAATTTGCCGATCGTTACTTCCTTGAACTATCAACTTCCGGTAGAGCCCAAAGTTATTTCCGTCCCAGGTACCCCAGTTCAAATTTGTAATGTCCTGAAAATTAATCGTGGTAGACTTGAATCGAAATGGATGTATTTGGCTAACAGTTGACTTGCTAAGTGTAATGAGCTTAAGTCGGTAACTCATTAAGGATATAAAAGCGATACTGACGGTTCCAAAAATCAACGTAATCACAATCGAGGCTGTATCAATTCCTTCCCTATTGCCGACTATGTCGTCCCAGGAAATAGCTATCGTACCAATCAATAGCCCAAGAAAGAATAAGTAACCGAAGACAGGTTTAAAATTTGGAATACTAATGATCATATTTCACGAAAAAGAGCACATGCGAACTTGAATGATTGTGCCATTGCCGTTGCTATAAAGCACTTCATTTCAGTTGTATAAAATATTCAATAATTGTCCAGGTAAGACATTTAATTTAGTGCCTGTTAGGTGGTTATCTGATGATACCAACTTCTATGTCCTCATCAGGATTCAATTTGGTGGCAAACTCTTTCAATTGGAAGAAGTCCAGTCTCATCCAACCATAATAAGTTTCAGCAGATTTATCGATCTTGTAACCGATATAAATGGTGTCGAATTCATCGCCATTGAATTCAAAATACTCTTTTGTCAGGTTAGATTCTCCCCAGGTTGTAAACGTTTCGTTTGCCGAGATCATTTCTCCGGGCTCATAATAATTAGAAGCGTTTTCACGATAGGCAAAAGCGAAATCACTGCCTATGTCATATGCTGGTTGTATTCTCAGTTGAACTATAAAATTTGGAGAGAGTGTATCAAATGTTGTCAATAAAGTCACGTCATTAATGGAGTCCCCATTCAAATCGTAAGTAATTGAAGTGTCTGACCAGGTGAAGTCGTTACCCACTTCAAACGTCTGATGGAATACAGTGGATACTTCTTCTAATTCCGCATCATCTGAGCATGATAATAAGGAAGTCACAGTTATTAAGATGATCAACTTCTTCATATTAGTGGTTTTTTGTATTTAACGTTTAGTGAATGGTAACGTTGCATCACGAAAGGTTTTATGCACAATATACAGTGTTGTGCATTCGTATTATCCATTCCAGGTTCCTATTCTTTCCCTGGATTGCTGTCTAATGTCCGAAATGGCATATGCCTCTGGACTCATTTAATATTTATTAAAGTACAGGAAGTGCAGAACAGATTCAAAAAATCACTTAGAGGTATTTTCCATACCACCTGTCACTTGCGTCTTTATCCAGTTTTTGTTGTCTTAGCACTTTACCAAACTCATTCCTGGCAGGAAGCAATTTAATAATCCGTTTGGCGGGTATGGAGTTGGATAGGACAATCTGGTAGTCTTCGAGTGTTAAGTTCATGGAATCCAGATCATTATAAAAAGCCATGAATTCTCTTGATCCTGAGTGATGGCCATAAGGTGCAGAGATGTTCGTGCAGAAGCCAGCAAACAGGCACTTTGGTACATTGCTCTTGCAATGCTATAGGTCGCTACTCCGTTTTAGCATTACCGCACTTGGTGCACTTTCTCGACAATCTTCTGCGATTATTGTAAATACCAAAGGAGGTAGTACCTGGTTGGAAATGTAGTTGGTTAAATCGAAGTTCAAACGGGTTTCATTCGTTTCAAGGAGTTCTAGATAGTCTTCGAATATATCTTGAACCAGAATAAAATATTTTCCTCGATAGCTCTCATCTGGATTTGACCAGGAAATGGGCACAGAACTCTGCTCGTTTGTATTGACAAAGGAAAAATAGGCATGCCTGGATGTCTCGTCTACTGTTGAATCTCTTTCGATTTCAATTTGTCCAACAAGCGCATGAGCATTGTGAGTTACCATGACATAATCATATGGAAAATCACAGTCTTTAAGTCCCAGCAATTTTAGCTGGTGAGATATACTATCATGACGTTGATACTTTTCAAGATGTGCAAGATATTTTGCTCCAAGCTCATGCGTTCCCTGATTGAGCTCCATTGGTCGCGAAGATGTTCCACGAAGGATTAAAGTACCGTTTAGCTTTATGAATACAATATCAGCATACGTCAGAATGTCACCCTTCTTAACTTTATGGTCGTTAAGAAATGCCTTCTTCGATTTTGCCACATGCAGCTCTTGAGCGCTGACGGAAACACATATTGATTGCAGAATTAATAGTATTAGCAAGATTCTCATATGACCTCTAACGCTTAAGTAAACTAGGTTATAATGCAATTTATACGTTGTTAGCGAGTGTCGGCTCCTTATCCAGAGTAACGCTAAATAGTTCTTCTTTCTTATTTCTTCCTTTCAGTTCTATCTCTCCTTTAGAGCTATATTGAAAGTTAGAATGAGGTAATAATTCTTTAAGTGCACCGGAAATCAGTAAATCAGATTTTAATTCATTACACAGACTCTGGATTCTGGCGGTCGTATTTAATACATCCCCCGTAAATACGATTTCCTTTTTTAAGTCTCCAATTTCTCCAATAGTGACTTCACCGAAATGGATCCCTGCTTTGAAACCAATTTCAAAGCCAAATTCATTAAATAAAACTTCTTTTTGCTCATCAAGTTCATCACGAATGTCAAAGAAGCATTTGATGCAGTTTGCCTGATCAATTCCCTTTTCAGGTTTCCATGAGATCACAATTTCATCTCCTATGTATTGGTAGACTTCACCAAATGAATTGATGATTGAGTCTGACATGATTTTGTAATAGGTGTCCAGTAATCTGAAGTATTTTATGTGGCCCAGAGCCTCAGCTATTGTCGTTGAAGATTTCATGTCCAGGAACATGAAGATCCGCTTTTCAATTTTGGGTTGATGGTATTTCCCGGAAAAAAAATTTAAAAACAGATGATGCCCAAGGTTTTCACTAATTGCTGAATAGAACAAACAAAAAATAACCCTTACGGACAAGTGAAATATAGTGATAAGGAACGAGACACTTATGAGAAATCTACCCAATTGTTGCCAGGCATTAACTTCCAGTAAGCTGGTGCCCGTTTCGAGAGCGAAGGCCACAGGATAGAAGAGGACTATTGTTATGATAATTAAGGTGAGGTAGGTTAAGAATTTGTAAAAAAGCTTTGCCCACAGTGTCCGGTTTGAAAATCTCTTCTCTAAATAAACCACCTCTAAAGCCCCTACAATAAGTCCCACCAGGGCATTCGCCAGACTGGCAAAAATCAGCACAGGGATGGTGAAGGAAATATCAGTATCCGGATTGAGGTTTTGGTTACGTGTTATTCCGATCTCAGTTATATCAGTAATCCATCCACTTAGTACCCAAATTATCGCGAAGGGAGTAATCCTTGAAATATTTCTTTTCGCTTTTGGAGTTATTTTCACGTTACGTTGACAAGGTTAGGTTATATGTATGGAATGATGATTTATTTCGTTACCCCAGCTAAATCCGTCTCTTTCACCAAAGCTCTTCGTCTTCGCATAGCTTCTGCGCAGCAAGGTCAGAGGCAGTGAGTTGGCCAGCTGTTTCATTTTCCTTCTAAAGTATCAGATTCCTATGCTGTTTGCAAGCTTGTTGCCCGAATAGGAGGGTGGCTACGTAAAGCTTGGGTGCGCAGCCTTTGGATTTTGGTGAATGTTAGAGATCCATTTACGGACAGTGCCGTCTAAATAACTCGTTTGACTCCCTCGACCTGGTAAAAATGGCCGATTTCTAATCTTGACAGGCTGAATCTACATTTCCCATTTCAAATAATACTTGACCTCTAAGAGTTAAAGCTTGTGAAATGGTCAAGTTGCATACAAGTATCAAATCGCTCAGTTGGTCATTCGCTATACGCTTGTTGTAGAGCGTCCTTTTCCAATTTGAAATAGTATTCGCCGCTTGTAGTTCGTTCGTACGTCAAGGAGTCACCAGTTTTCGGTTTCCTGAAAGTTAGATCTGACTTATTGATTGAACTTCCGTCCTCAAGGTGAATGAGTTTGCCAATTAGTGGGATTTTCGCAATTCTTGATTTTCCAAGACTTTTCTTTCCCAACTCAATATCCATTGTTAGTCTGCTAATTGACCCAATCGTTCGTTTCCAATAGATCCAAACCAAAGTTCCATAGCCAATAGCAGCAAAAGAAATTCCAGCCATTTTCGAGGCAAATTCAGAATGTTCAGAGAGGTTCAGGAAAATGATTCCAAATAATGTTCCCAAAATGATTCCTAAAATCCCAATTCGCATCTGCTTAATTCGATGCCTCTTGGAGTTAGCCAGTTCTTCGTTTAGAATTTGAAGTTCTTCGTTATTTAGATTTTGCTGATTCACTTTCAGGTTGCGCAAATGCACTACAACTCCCAGATATAGCGCTGTGGCCTTCGAACTTTATTTAATTACGATAAAAGTAGCTTATCTGTCTGCGCCCGGCAAGGGGCGGCCCACATAGGGTGCTTGCAAAGTATCAGATAACCGCTGCGTTCAGAAAGAGAAAAATCCTGCGAAATGAAGTTTTCCAAATAACTAAAAAATTTCTGGGCGGCAGGCTCACGGGCCAGTTCTGATGCCCTGTGCAGAAAGCACTTAAGCACATGACTTATGCATTCTGGTGTATGGGCGCCATTGGCGCTAGAATACTGGATTAGAAAAATACCACAAAGTATCATTTACAAAGTGACAGTAGAAATTGGCATAGCTGACTTTACCTTTTTCTCCGCACTCCACGAAATACGCAATTGTTAAAGTATCTCCATAATTGTAATGGAAATTGGGTTGTCCCAGATATGAAACTACGGTTAGCGAATCCTTTCCAGCTATTTCTAGTTGATTTAAGGCAACTTTCACACGATCTATTTTGCGTCTCTTGCCTAGACACCCAAGAGAATCCTGCTTCCAGTCTTGGAAGATCGCCATTATCTGATTTTCGGCAAGTGCTGGTACTTCCTTTCTATTCGATGTAGGTGATTTACAGGAAAGCAGCATCAAAAGAAATAATATTAATTGGTACTTCATGGATGTTATGGAATGCCATGCAAATAAAAACTCACACGAGCAGAAGATGGTAGAAGCACTTTACTTTCTTACCTGCCTACCGGCAAGGCAGGGTGGAAGATAAGCGGGATGTTCTTGCAGATAGCTAAGTAAGACCATGCGCCATCATCGTTTGTTGTATGCCGTCTTTTTTCTTCTCCAAAACTTCGCTTCAGTTCGCACTCCATAGGCGAAAAATGCTAATGCAACTAGTCCAACTACAATTGACAAAATCAATCTAGTTGTTCGGAAGCCTGACTGTCCCAATATTACTTCACTATTCTTGACAATTTCGTAAGTGTCAATATTTGGTTGGTCCTTTTTGAAAGCGGCCTTATAAGCAACAGAAATTGTGTTACCGATTTGAAGTTGGTGCCGTAGAAAATCGTAGTTCTGATCGGTGTTGTAAACAGCTAAAGTTTCGTCAAGGCCAGACAGTTTTATGAAAAATACAGTTGAAGCACGTTGACCGAATTTAGTTGAAGAGTAGTGATTAGTTGTACCGAGATCTAATATTGTTCCTGTGAAATGTTCTAATTCCGAGTTGATAATAGTCGCATCTGAATACATGAGAAAGGAGCCAAAAGAGAATACACCGGTTGCCCAGATTGTGATGAAAATATTCTTGAGTCTTTTTTTAATCATGAACTCTGGTTGGTAGCAGATATGGCATAGAACGTCTAGCTAAGCGGCGTGCTCACCCCGTGGCAAACTCCCACCAAAATAGTGAACCTCTGTCTAATCACAAACTGCGTACACCGAAGCTTTCGCCGAGGCCGAAGCCTATGGCGGAGGTCTTAGCGTCCCCGACTTTCCAATCCCCATGAAAATCCCTGACCGATGAAACCCTATTCATTCACAGCATATGTTAGCTTCCGATTTCATTAGTTCTTTAGAGTGTAACTGTTAAATCACAGCTTGAGCTTCGATGTCTATCATAAATTCTTTATTAGCAAGTCCATTAACGTTCAACCATGTGGTTGCGGGAAGGTTAGTTCCAAAGTTATCCTTAAGGGCTTTGCTAATTATTAAGCTGTCCTCTTTTTGATAATTGACAATGTAAATCCTCAACATGACAATATTTTCTAGAGTCCCACCAACTGATTCTACGGCTTTCTTCAAATTATTTATTGACTGTTGAGATTGTTTGGTTAAGTCATTTTCTCCAACAATATTTTGCTTTTCGTCCCATGCAACCTGTCCGGAAATAAAAACCAATTTCCCCGGATGCGAGACGACAATTTGAGAGAATCCATATTCCCTCGGATCAAATAGTGAACTTGGATTAATACAATCTTTTCTCATTCTAGGTTATTGTCAATGGAAGCTAAAGTTCAGATTTAGCATGTGCCTCTGAACTTTCAAATATCTACTAAAGTATCAGTTTCGCAGAACAGTATCAATTAACCATTAAGAGGCGCAGCCGCTTAGGCATTCCCATATCGCTTCTTGGTATTAGTTTTTGATTTTCATGATGCGGCCTTTCGTAGCTTGATCAACGAATTTCGTCATCTTTTTTTCTGCTTTTTTCAATGCTGGTATTTGAAAAACCTCATTGGTTAATTCTACTGCTTGCAATGACGCCAATGTCATCCTGATTGCAATGACGTTATTTAAGTCAGAGGTCATCTCCAGTGGGTAGGACTTGGTTGCAGCCAATACCACATTAAGATATTCGAAATTGTGCTCCCTGTAAAGTACGGGATCGATAGAAGCTTTTTCACTGTTATATGCGTAATACCCTTCTCCAAAATTTCCCCATTTCAATTTCAAGAGATTGCAATGAATTCCATTAATCATTTTTACAGAGTCCAATTTTACAACCTCAGGCTCAGGCAAGTTGAGATTTATAGCACCATACTCTGCTGCGGTAAGAATGGTTACATATTCTGAGCCCTTTTCAAAGAAATAGAGTTCATTTTCTTCCGGAATATAGATTGTTGATTTTGCTTTTTCAGCATTCGTGATTTTCTTGTATCTATCTCCTTTGATGAAGATTTTAACTGTATCATAAAAAGCCCCCTCTCTTTCAAGTTTTTCCAGCACTTGATCCTTTAGTTCCTCAAGCTTACCTTTCATTTCAAATTCAACTGAATAGGTAATTACACCTTCAAAGGATTGAGAGTATCCCAATAATGGAACGATTAGGGCTATTAATATTATAGAAGTTTTCGTCATGCAATTAATTGATGGCAACGTCCAGCTATGATGAGTGGGGATTAGAATGTACCAACTTCTCGTCTCCCACACCTTGCTCCGCTGAAGCTTCGCGAAGGCGGTGTAGCCACGCCAACGCGGCCCGGCTTTAAATTTAATACTTCGGGCCACGCAGGTGTGGCGGACCTGGTGTCCCCGACTTTTCAATCCCCACGAAATATCCTGACGGATGAACCCCAATTCATTCTTAGCAACTGTTATGGGCTTTATTTACGATCAGTGTAATATGTGAGGATATTCTTCAGCAAGTCTTCTAATATGATATTCAAAAGTTCTTTCTCTTCAATGTAGGATTTGTAAAGAATCTTGTTTTGTATTTCTTGTCTGAAATTGGAAAGTCTTTTCCATTCTTGCCGTATGTTGTCCAAGTTTTCAGAATCAATTGAAATAACCGGAGCTGTTGAACAGAAATAAAGCATTGCATAAGATGAAGAATTGGAATCAAGAGCTTGCAATAATTCTTCTGCACTCCCTGATTCAGCTCTTTTTCTATTGGTGTTTATATCAATGGTCGGACTTCCTAATTTATGTTTGAATACACCAATTATGAAGTCCATTCGTTCTACTAATTTAGAATTGATTAAATCTTGTGCATATCCGGAAACGGAGGAAAGCTCAGTCCAATTATGTACACATACTCTGTAGCCACACAGCCTCTCATAATTTCTTATTCTAAAGTTTCGTTCAATTTTACCAAGAAAGGACTCTGTGTCACCAAACACATCTGATGGAGAAGCTATTAAAACATGAATTTCACCTTCTCCTTGTTTTGGTTCCCTAATCTCAATAGAATGATCTCTACTTGCATTAAGTATTTCCCTGGTCTCTACAAAGTTTTCAATGTTCTTTACTAGGTATTCAACACCCTCATGTTTCCTTACAATTAAGGCATCTATGTCATCTAGTCTTTTAAAATGGTTGCTGCTAATAACAAAGCCAGTAAATAATATTAATGGAATTTTTTGGTCGATTTTTCTTACTTCGGACAGAAGTGATATTCCATCAATATCTGCCATGTTGAGATCGGATACAAGAACATCTATTTTTTTACTAATAACCCAATCCTTAGCCTCATCTACGTTAGTAGTAGTGTAAATATTGAATCCATCAAGATTTAGGAAGTAATCTTCAACACGGTTAAGAGCTTCCGTTTCATCATCAACATAACCAATTGTTGTCGCCATACTAATTGCCCATAACGATCAGCTATCGGTTGTATGCCCACAGCTAATTAAAGCGCACAATCTAGTGAAATCTGCCGAAGCTCACAACGGTTCAAAGAGGCACTGCGATATGAAAATCAAAATCTCCTGCGAACAGACGTAAGTAGAAAGCACTGCCGTATCTCAGCGGCAGATTCACGGTCGAGTTGCACCGAAACCAACCAGAATGCACTTAGGCATATAAACGATAGCGCCTGTTATATGCCGTTAAGTTGCTATGATTTTGTCTGCGATTCTTCTACAATTATCCAGGTTACTTGGCATTCCGATAACATCCCGTTCAAGTGTCAATAGCTTTTCAGCAATTTCATCTCGCTGAGCGTTCTGTTTCTTGAGTCTGAAAAGTTGAGGTACATAGCTTTGATACTCGTCTCTTGGAGCATAGTCGTTCACTCCAATTGGATCCCAATCAAGCCATAAAATGTCGTCAATTCTCTTGTAAAGCAGAAAGTCCGAGGCGGCCTGAATGTCCTTTTTGAATTGCTTGTTCCTATTGAAAATCAAGATTGCTGATTTGACTTCTTGATACAAATTCTCATCTTCAAATTGTTCCGAAAATTCGACTGCAAGAGAAGGAATTAAATGTCCACTGTTTAAGTCAAATGGTGCAGGTTCACCTGATTCGTTGTAGGTCATTTTGGCTACTTTCTCAGCGAGAGTCAAGTATGTTGATCTACTGTCAGCAGCTTTCAGAGTTAGCTCACGAATAGCTGAGAATTGGGAGTGCGCTTCTTTCCATCTAGGTTCAGATGAAATTATGTTCTGTAGTTCTGAAATTTCTATTGGAATTTGTTCGAGGTAGGTGTCGAAGCGAGATAGTACAAATCCAGCCCACCCCGGTTTGACAACATTTGGAATGTTCTCAAAAATACTTTTACCTACTTCAGTTGATTTAATGCTATCCATTGATCTGGAGATGTGGCATATAACGACCCAACTAAGCTCCGTTGGCTTGTTGGTTCAAGTTCAGATAAAAGTACGCTCTCCCACAGGCATTTGCAAATAACCACATTAGGCCAATGGAGGCTTAGTGCTTGTTATGGGGATTTAGAAGTTTCAGATGCCTTCGCTCGTTGCTCCAAATCTTCCAGAAATTTTAGAAGAGAATAGACATGAGAGAAGATCTGCTGTTGGTCAGGATCACTTGGTTTATCACGATTCAGAAGTTGGTTGACCCAAAATTCGGAGAGGCCGATTCGCAATTGCTTGGGTGTTACGAATCGAACAAGTGATTTAATATCACTTATGGCCTGATCATCGTTTTCTAGTTCCTTTAGTAAATCCATGTCCGTTTCTTAAAGAGTTATCTCAAAAATAAACCGTAGTTATGATATATCATAACCTATACAACGTTAGCATGTTCGAAATTCCGTCTATATGTCAGATGAGGAATTCTTACAAGTTGTTGGTCAGAATCTGAAATCCATTCGGGAGTCCAAAGGAATGAGCCAGGTTGAAGTATGTGCTAAGCTCAAAATGGATAAGACCTATTTGTCAGCTATTGAGAATGGAAGGCAAAATCCTTCATTGATTACGTTGAAAAACATCCTGGAAGCGATGGGTGAAAGTGGGTTTGCTATTGGAATTCAATGAAACTCATGTCTTCTTATGCTACAGGAATACTAAATTCCTCATAGACAACATTTTTTAGCGCAAAGCCCTGCTTTTGAGTGACTTTTGCACCTTCAATTAATGGCTTTTTGTCATCTCTAACATCTGGAACATAAGACACTCGAATTTTAATACCCACTTGCACTGCGTCATTGAGGTCATTTATCACAATTAGGCCATGATTGTAAATTGAAGTGTACTCCTTTTCCTTTCCGTTAGAAGTAATTATTGGAATAAATGAAAGGTCGGGATATAAATCTAAATTTTTTCCGATTAAGTCAATTTGGTAAAAAATTACCTCTTTCAATTCCTTAACCTCCTCAAAATAGCTCTCATGATTTTCTAATAAGTACTTCAAAAGTCTTGCTAACTGAAACAACAATTTACTTTCAACATCAACTTGATCCTTAGTTTGTCTCAATAAAATATAGATTTCAATCTGCGCATGATTTACTTCTTTCAATTTCATTAGAGAGTGAATAAGGCTCAACCTCCATTTCACTATATCAGTACCTTGTTGAATATTGAGCCTACACTTCAAAACATTGTCCCACAATAATGCTGTTTGCTCAACTAATTTACTGACTTCAATTACCTTTTGATCTGTTGCGTATATGGTACCCTCTTTTGAGAATCCTAGCTCTCTTAATCGTCCAAAGTCTATTGCTTCAGAAGTGAAAGAGATGGAGTCAAGTTGTTCATCAAACCCTATGGCAACCCTAGGTTCAGCCACTTGAATTATCTCATCTAGTAGTTGATTTTTACTCCCTTCTGTGAGCTTGTTTTCAATTGGAATTACGATTTTATATTTCTTTTCGGTTTTTGAAACTTTATTCAGTTCGAATTTGACAAAAAAAGTTTCTTTTGACTCTGGAAGATGACCGATAATAAAAACAGGCCCCTGGATGTTCCTCCAATAGATGAAATGCCTTTCCTCAAAATAGAAAGTCAATCCCTCTTTGATCGGATAAAAGTGACTTGGTCCCGTTTTAATCTGAAAATAAATGAAATACCCTTCCGGAGTTTCAACAAATGCATCTAGCCCTACATCCCGTTTGGTAATTTCACGAAAAATCCACCCGAAAGAGTTAGTAATCCTCTTAGTTTCGTCAATACCTAGCTCTTCTGTATTATCAAATGCCTTCATTCAATTCCCATAACGTCTAGCTAAGAGGCGTCCGCACCCCGTAGCAAACTCCCACCAAAATAGTGAACCTCAGGCGAACCACAAAAGCTAAATCGAAGGTACCGCTTCGAAAGTGAAAAGCTACTGAGTAAGACGCCAACAAAGAACCACATTCCTAATCCAGGCCAGAGGGGCGCGGTAATAGTCCTGATGAGATGTCAAATTCCCAAGAAAGCGGATGCCTCTTCAGCACTTGTTAGACTTAGTTTTCCTTGATCTGTTTGAATCTGGTGAAAAACTTGTTGGCTGTTATCAAGATATCCTCTCCTGTTTCGGCAATATCTCCTAAGGGAACCTCTCGGTCTTCTGATGAAAAGTTGACTTTAATTATTAGATAATCCTGTGAACTATCGTAGTTGCCTCCCGCGTCGTACAAGGCCTTGTCATCAATGCCTATGTTCTCTATAACCTTCCATGTTAGATATACGCCATCTGAAAAGATTCCCTCTTCATTAATAGTCAGTAACACTTTTCTATCGAAGGTGTGATAAAGGAAAAAACCGAGGATTCCAGCCTGAATTAAGATTGTTACAAGGAGATTTATTGGATCATATTCAACATCAGAATCTGTAAATTGAGAAATGTTGATAGCTACAATTACAATCAATGTTATAATACTCGCTCTCGCAAAAAAAGCTTGATTTTTTCTGTATTCGACCTTATCCAATGTTGTTTTATTAAGTCTAACGCCCAGCTAAAGTGCGTATGCCCACACTGTGCTGACAGAGTACTAAGCTAGCTGATCTGCGCCACACGCACAACTGCCTGTAAAAACCACTACGTTCAGAAATTGAAAATCCAGAACCACCAAACTATCAGAAAGAAACAGTTGCTTGCAGAAGGCGCAGATTGGCGGTCGGATTACTCTGAAGTCAGCTAGAAGCACTCTGGCATATGCAACTTTAGCGCTTGTTACCTTGAGTTTTTTTCAACCACTCTTTGATCTGATCGAAGCTAAGTTCTCCTTTTGATATTGAGATTACCAGTTGATATTTCTTTTCTTGATCAGCTTGGATGTCATGGTGTTCACTCATCAGAAGGAGTCGAGCTAGGACGTATCCAGTTCTTTTGTTACCATCAACAAACGGATGATTCTTAACAATACTCTCAAGAATTGCAGCAGCTTTGTCAACTGGTGTTGGATAGAGTTCGTTCCCGTCAAACGTTTGATAAGGTCGATGTAAAGCGGAATCCAAGAGTTCTTGGTCTCTAATTCCATCTGAGCCTCCAAAACGTTCAATAAGTATCGAATGAATTTTTAGAACTTCTTTTTCTGAGATCATTGAGCCAGTCGTTCAAGGAGTTCCTTGTCTTCAGTTAAGATAGTTCGTAGGTTATGGGTTAGAGTTACAGAATGTTCAGATTCATTATCAACAGACTTCAAATAGTCGAAGACCTCTTGAAGCACTTGTTCAGATGAGTTGTCCAAAAGCTGATTGATTGCTGTTTTTACTTCTTCTCTGCTCATATTCAAAGTTACGTAATTGACAGGAAAACTGTTCGAAGTGCAAATTCAAGGTAATGTTCAGATATAGCGAGTGGCCTCCGAGCTTTATTAATTACGATAAAAGTAGCTTATCTGCAGGTGCATTCAAAGTATCAGATTGGCACTGCGTCATACAAATCAAAAACTCCCACGAGCGGGAGAGGGTAGAAAGCAAAACAGTTTTTTGGTGGCAGATAATCGAGATGTTTTGTAAGTACTTGGCAGATGGCTAGTAAGGCCATGCGCTATATCGTTTGTTGGCAAGCGTGTTTATTACCTATTGAAAGTTGATTTTACAGTTCGGAAGCCATGACCTTATTTCTTCCATCTGTTTCTCTGTTAGATTCTCTTTTTCTATTCTAAGAGTTCGAAGGTTGGTAAGACGTCCTAGTTCAGGTGATACATATGTAACTGGGTTGCCCCAAATTTGTAAGTTTTTTAGGCTCTGTAGTTGGCTTATGCAATCAGGGATAGTGTCGATCTCGTTATCGTAAATCAGCAGTTCTTGCAAGTTGGAGGCGTAACCAATTTCACAGTCTATCTTGGTTAAAGAGTTACTGTAGAGATAAAGTGATTCTAATCCTGAAAGCCGTTCATCAATGAATTTCAAATCAGTTATAAGGTTGTTGTTAAGGCGAAGGTTTTTCAAACTGGGTAGTGTTAGAATAGCTTCGGGAACACTCGAATAATCATTATGATCCAATCCAATCGTTTCAAGGCTTGCAAGTGGTGACAAGTCTTTCGGAAATTCTTTAATCAGCGTTTTGTTAATAGAAAGCCGTTTAAGGTTGCTAAGTTTGGACAAGTTATCAGGCAGTTTCCTAATT
Source organism: Cyclobacteriaceae bacterium (assembly GCA_965229785.1). Classification (GTDB taxonomy): domain Bacteria; phylum Bacteroidota; class Bacteroidia; order Cytophagales; family Cyclobacteriaceae; genus JAWPMT01. Next base: position 2,894,843 of record CBDDJS010000001.1, on the reverse strand, counting down.
GGATTATGACCAATTAAGAGTTCCTCCAACTGTGGCATATTCAAAACTTCTTCGGGGAATTCTGTGAATCTATTACCAGTCAATATTATTTCTTTGACTTTGAGGGTGTTAATGTTCGAAGGAAGATCTGAAAGGTTCTTGTTTTGCAGGTGTAGATAAGGTTGTTCTACAGATTCTACAATTGGTGAATATTCACTTTGATACCTAGAAGTTAGTTTCCCTGAGTTAATTGAATCGCACAACAATGAGAGTGTGCTCTGGAAATTGTCATTTGAGCTAAGACCAATAGAGAATGAAAAGAACTTCAATTCCGAACTTGTGAGTATACATTGATATTCAGACCTGTTTGGGAATTGTATTGAAGTACCATTGATTTTACCTCCATCCGAGAACTCAAATCGGTATTTGTTAGGAACGTCTTCTTTTGGAGTTGACGTTATTAACACGCCATTCTCTGGAAGAAGTATCTTCTGTTTCCAGTATTTCATTTCTGGCAGCTCAGGGTAGCCACTAATGCCAAATACAATTCCGACTTCTCCTTGAATGTTTTTTGGTATGATAATCAAAAGATGCTTGTTCCAGTCAAGATATGACAGTGTTAGAAAAAGGAGATAGGAAATCGAAAAGAGGTATTGCAAGGAATGATAAACAGACTTTCTCTCAATCTTTTTAGTTAACCAGTTAATGAGAAAAAGTACTAGAGCAAATGCAATAAAATAGCCTCCAAGAATTACTAAATAGCCTCCAGTCATGATCGTTATAATCAGTCCTAGTAGGATAGATAAAAAGGCTAATGTCTTAAGAGGTGTGATTTTCTTCAAGGCACTGAGTTATGCTTGCCAACGTCTAGCTAAGAGGCGTCCGCACCCCGTAGCAAACTCCCACCAAAATAGTGAACCTCTGGCTAACCGCAAAAGCTAAATCGAAGCTACCGTTCCGAAAGTAAGAAGCTGCCGGGTAAGCCGAGGCAAAGAAACACATTCCTTTCCAGGCCAGAGGGTCGCGGTGATAGTACTGATTCGAATCAAATGCCGAAGTAAGCGGATGCCTCTTCAGCATTTGTTAGAGTGCGTTTTGTGAGTCAGTCTATGAGTATTGTTGACTTGGCTGGCTCGGCTTCATCATGTCTGATAACAAGTGATTCTCCAATTGAATTTGTGATGCGTTGGATGAAGCTACTTGTTTTAGGACTTAATTTGACAATTTCTGAACCAATGTATTCAACGCCATTCACTTGATAGGAGTAGGTTACTGTGTATGAGTCTATGTAAATTTCGGTTCCGTAATCATCTTGTGTCATGCCGGTATTTTCTTCGATTGTGGTAACAGTTCCAGCTGTTTGACCGGTGTATTGTTTGAGCTTATCTTCTTTTAAAAGGTCCGGTATTACGCGAACATATAACACAGCAACTATAGCCAAGGCCAGCAACAATCCGCCCGCTATGTTCTTCCATTCGAAGGTTGTATACCAAGGTACTTTATTTGCCATTTCAAGTTGTTATGAATTCTTTGCAGGTGCACTCTAACATCTTTATAAGATCACCTTGGTGATCTTATCTACCTTTCAAATATACCGTTTGTTCCCAGGTAGTCCAATGGGCTTTTTATTTCTTCCAGCTTTTTGGAACTTACATGGGTATAGATTTCAGTGGTTTTCACACTGGTATGGCCAAGTAACGTCTGAACGTATCTCAAATTGGTACCATGCTCTACCAGATGTGTAGCGAAACTGTGTCGTAAAGTATGTGGCGTTACTGGTTTTACGACACCTGCCGCCTCTACCGATCTTCCAAGAATCTTCCGCACACTTCCTGCACTATAAGGCTTTCCCTCAGGACCCTCAAAAAGATATTTCTTTGGTCGATATTGGCTAAAATAGATTCTCAACAGGTCCAATAAGTTCGTTGACAACACAGTGATACGATCCTTGCCACCTTTACCATCTCTGATTCGGATATTCATCCGCTTTGAGTCTATGTCACTGACACATAGACCTAAGAGCTCACTTACTCTCAAGCCGGCAGCATAAATAGTGGTTAAAATGGCCTTGTGTTTTATATTAGAAGTCGCACATAAGATTCCCAATACTTCTTCTTCACTTAATACTTGTGGCAATACCTTTTTCCTCTTGGGTCGCTCTAAATCAAACACCTGACGATCATGCCCCAATACTTGCTCCAGATAAAACTTAATCGCATTGATGCTTTGGTTTTGATAGGAAATTGAAACATTCCTTTCTTGAATCAAATAACGATGATGTTGTAAGATGTCCCATTTATTGACCTGATGAAGGGGTTTTGGATACACGCTCTTCAAAAACTCCCGAAACATGTATCGGTAGATGCCTCTGGTAGATTCACTATACCTACCCAATAATAACTGCGTATCCATCAAATCAAGAGCAGCACGATAATCCTTTGCTACTGGCAATTCAGGTTTCATGGGACAAACAAGCCACTTTATGAAGAATTAGTCGTCTTCTTAAACGTATAGATACGTATCTATGCGTATATTAAACGTTTATGGAACAACTCAGAACAACAAAAATGTGTCTCAATTGCCACAAGACCTTGGCAGGAAGACGAGATAAGAAATTTTGTGATAATCAGTGCAAAGCAGAATATCACAATCAAAATAAATCATTTGTGGAATTGTACATCTCTGAAATTCAGAGAATTACTCGATCCAATCGAAAAATCCTAAAAACACTCTCGCCTTAAGGAAAAGCTACTGTACGAAAAGAGATACTCGATCAAATGGGATATGATTTCCGTCACTTTTCAGGTATTTATAAAAGCAAACAGCTTGTTTATTATCTGGTTTACGATTATGCGTTTGCTCCAACGACCGACTCAAAAGGCATACAAAAAGCCATTATCATACAACGCCAGGAGTACATGAACCAACTGGGCTTTCCCATTTGGAAAACTTAACAAAACAATTTAAGTGAATGCGCTACAGACGCGTAACCCTAAACCCTGTCTGTCGTTAGCATCATATACAAGACAGCTGTCAAGCAACTGATTTTTAAACTTTAATTACAAATACAACATGACTGATGATTTAATTCAAGCAGATGAGACCACTATTTCCAATGATGTACTGATGGCGATCCCTGCCAGTGAAATTCGACTTCCTACCATTCCCGTCGACACCTTCGTGCAAGAAGCTTATGACCTACATGAATGGATTACAGATGAACCTACCGCACTGACCAATGCCGGACTAGATGGTGAGTTCATTACCGACCTCCCCAACCGCGCCAGGTTATTGCGGCAAGCGCAATCTGTGTGGATGAAGGAACGCTACAGCAGAGAAGAAGCACAAAGAGAATGGGACCAGCGATCCGTAGAGGCCTACGATCTCAAAGATACGTTGGAAGCATCATTCCGGTTTGCCTTCCGCCGACACCCTGATCTCGTAAGTAAGGTCAATGCCATCTCAGAAGGATCCGGACACGCGGATATGGTGCAGGATCTGAGTGACCTCAGTGTACTGGGCAAAGCCCATGATAATTTGCTTTCAGCAATAAACATGGACATGACCCAACTGGATACGGCTGCTACCTGGGCAGATGAATTGGCTACCTTGCTGGCTCGGGTAAACGGAGAAAGAAGTGATGACAACAGTGCGAAACTGCTCCGTGATAAGGCATTTACCCACCTGAAGGCGGCGGTGGATGAAATCCGGGTGACCGGAAAGTTTGTCTATCGAAAAGACCCGGAGAAATTACGAGGATTTCAGCGCACGCGAAGATAATCTGTGCTCATTCCGCAGATACTCAGTTGTAATAATACCATACACATGAACGACTCTCAGGAGTCGTTTTTTATGTTTGATACTGCCGCACAAGCATGGAAACTGTGGTCTTAATCAGCAAAAGCCCTTGCATCACTTCATTTTCGCTTGACTGTCTACTAAAAGCCGGATTACAGTAATCCAGGTAAAGTACAATAAGGATTAAGCAATATCATTGTAAACTTTATTCAGAATTAATAAAAAACCTGTCAACTTTTTTCAGGACGGGGCACACAGTCATCATTTTGCAAATCACGATTGCAAAAGATCCTCCATCACTCAAATAATGCCAATCACGATTGCATTTACCCTTCCACGGCGCATAAATTGCTAATCACGATTGCAGATCAGCTCCCACGACACATAAAATGCCAACCACGATTGCAAATACCCTTCCACTACACGGCATTTGCCAATCACGATTGCAGTGCGCTTCCCACTACCTGATTGGAGGAGTTTCGTCCATCAAAACTGCTTCAGCAGCGTAACTTTCCCGATGAATTGCTGCTCTTCGAAGGGGTCTTCCAGTCCGTCGATGCGGGTGTCGTTGAAGACCAGGTACACAAAGGAGAGGGGTTGATACTCCCAGCTGGCACGAACATTCCAGCGACCTTGCTCATCAAAGCTGTTGTATTGATAGAATGCCGAGAGCTGAACCCTGGGGTTGAGGGCAAAACGTGACCCTACGGTCACTAAATGAGTGGAGAGATTGTTTCCTTCGATTCCTACTCCATTCAGATCATTGTATTCATAATCCAGGGTAAGCGCGGCATGAGGAACCGGGGCCAATCGCAATGAAGAACGGAGTGTATTTCGCGTGCCATTATAGAAATCCCCAAAATCATAAGTGATGCCAGCAGACCATTTTTTGGATTGGTCAGTGTTATATCTGATCGTGAAACGCGTGTAATAGTAATTGTCCTCCGCAATGGTCAGTCCCAGTGGAGCAAAGGCAAAGTTGATGTTTTGCCAGGTAGGAGTGAAGGACATTTCGATGAAGCTATTGTCTTTGAACCATGTGTAAACCGGAAAAATGTACAAACTCGCCTGTTGAAAATTGGAAGGTTCATCAGCATCGTGATTGAGGTTCGCAAATACGCCCGGGTCCCAGCGGCGGATCCAGTTTACTTTGGGCCTCAGGATATAATAAGCGCCATGATCGTGACGGATCACGTTGTTTTGACGGACAAATCCCATTCTTGGATTATAGTTTTCTCCCGTATACTCCATGAACATCCCGATGTACCATTTGTTGGAATTCATTTGGGCTGCCAAACGACCGGCAAATCCGTTTGTTTCTGTGGCATCGTCTATGGAAGTAGTGAACAAGTATTGCATGTTCCACTCACTCGTCGGGCGGAATTGTCCATCCAGCGTTACGGTCGTATTACTGTTGGAGGATGCGTTGAGCCTGTCGTGACGCTGATCTGATCTTTGGGTCACCATCACCCCAATGTTATTTTCCCTACCGTAATTCCGCAGGTAGCGCAACACACCGAAATTGGCGGCTTGCGAACTACTGGTTTCTCGTTGCCTCACGAATAATCCGGCGATGGCTTGCTGGTCCGTTCGGTTGGTAAAGCGTGCACCGGCATCAATAGGGGCAGGGGCTGCATTGAACGTCCCTTGCAATCCGATCCGACGACTGAAAAACGGACGAAGGGAGGTATTGCCACTACCAGCCCAGATGCCAGAGTTTTCAAGGAAAAACTGCCTTCTTTCAGGGAAGAAGATGTTGAAACGTTCGAGGTTATTTACCGCACGATCGACATCTGCCTGCGCAAAATCGGTGTTGAACGTCAGATCCAAAACCGATCTTGGATTGATGGCCCACTTTACATCCCCACCAAGCTTGAAGTCTCCCTCAGAAGACTGGTCAGTGCCATTTTGAACTTCATCATATTGATAAAGGGTGTATGGTTCAATTCTCACATTGGCCGCTGGCGGAGGCACCTCAATGCCCTTCAGCTTTGCCGCATAGGTCATGCGATAAGGTGTGAAGGATTGGGGTATGGCTGGGAAAGTGGATACTTCAATGTCGCGGCGTGCATACCGTACCAGGGTCACACCCCATTCCACAGGTTTACCCGCTTCAGGCAAATCATACCTCAACGTTTTGAATGGAATGGACATTTCCACCGTGTATCCTTCCTCAGATCGTTGCGTGCGTACACGCCAAAGTGTGTTCCATCCATTATCAAAGTTGTTACCATTGAAATTCTGCAGGTCTCTCTGATTGCCGTAGGGCGTGGTTTGGAAAGCTTGTGCGTATTGCTTGAGGTTTTGTGGATCGAGGGCCACACCAAAAATGTCATTATTTCCCCATCCGAAATCTCTTCTGAGGTCCTGAACCCGGATGCCTTTCAACCCGACCGAATCCATACACCAGGCACCGATGTACAGGTTTTTTTCATCATATAAAAACTTGACCCTGGTCTTGTACCGTATGGGACCACCTTGACGGGGTTCTACTCTGAAGAAGTCCTCAACGGGTATTCCTTGTTGCCAGTCCGTTTCATCCAGGCGCCCATCTACACTTAAAGACCCGGTGACTTTTCGCGCTTCAACCTCAATGGGCGTTTCGGGTGGTGGGAAATTTTCATTTTCCTGGGCCACGGACCAGGTGACTGAAAACAAAGTGAGCAGGATGATAAAAAAATGTCGCATGTTTGAGTTTTGATCTTGTTGATGACAGGTCGTTATGCTCCGAAATGACCAGTAACGGAGATTCCTGATGTTAAATATCTAATCGCATGATGATCCTTTTTCCACCCGTTTTCAAAATGGCCGGAGATCGGTGTACGATTCCGGGTGTATCGTTGACTTGATTGGGTCGCTCACCTTTTAAAATGGCAACATCGTAAGTCTGCATGCGCTGTATGAGTTCCGGAGATTTGACGATCAATTCATTGCGCTTACCCAAAGCAGACCGGTTAACTGCTTTTTCCGGTAACCATTCTGTTCCCGGACCATAGTAAGTCGTGAAGAGCCTCAGGTCATATCCATCCAGATGAAATTTGGTGCAGGCATCGTTTTTTACCACGCGCAAGTGCAAAGTACCTGCCCCTTCGGAAGACATGTGCAGAAAGTCTTTCGCCAAAATTGAAACATCTTTCCAGAACTCATCGGCCTGAGTGTCGAAGGAAGCATCCCAACGTGCCCTTGCCGCGTCGAGATCCTCATCAAATGTAGATAGAGCCAGATGGGCCCTAATGTTTTCCAGGTCTTTCCGGATCAGTTGACTTAAGTACCCGGTGAGGTTTGTGTCTTCAGGACGTCTCCAACAGAATAGGTTATTGTCCCTGGAAAGAATGACTTCTCTTTCTGACCAACTATCACTGATCACCTGCCTGGGTGCATCGGCTTTAGCGCGAAAAAAAGGAAGTGGAAAAAGTTTCATATCGGCCAGTTATCACTGAATTCATGTCCTGAATCCAACCAGGCAATTTCTTCATCTGAAAGCAGGCAGGCATCCAGGTCGGCGATGATCTTTTCCTTGTCCATGTCTTGCCCTATGAAAACAAGCTCGTTCATTCGGTCGCCCCATTTCTTATCCCATTTTGCCTGAATGAGTGCTTGATTTTCCAGATAGGCAGGATTCATAGCTCGTCTCTTCATTGAGACGCTGGCCCACCAGCTTCCGTACTCTTCTGCTTTCAATGAACCCCCTGCCTGACTCCAAAGGATTGCTTTTGAAGGACGTGAGGCAACCCAGAAAATACCTTTGCTCCGAATGATCGAATTTGAAAAATCCTGCGACACGTAATTAAGAAAACGATCGGGGTGAAAAGGTTTCGAATTTTGATATACGAAAGAGCTGATCCCATATTCTTCAGTTTCAGGGCTGTGGGCGATACCCTTTTGAGCCAGCTCCAGTTCCTTTTGCCAGCCGGCTGCCTGTTCGGCTTCTTCATAATCGAACAGACCTGTGTTCAGGATTTCATTGGGGTTCACCTGGCTATTCGTAGTTCTTATGATCTTAGCTGCAGGGTTGAGTTTATGCAAGGTTTTTTCCAATAAACCCATTTGCTCGTCAGTCACGAGATCCGCCTTGTTGAGCAGGATCACATTCGCAAATTCTACCTGATCTGTGAGCAGGTTGACGATAGAACGTGCATCTTCAGGATCATCGGTCATTTCCCGGTCTACGATTGTCTCTTCACTTCCAAAATCATTGAAGAAATTTAATGCGTCTACTACGGTGACCATGGTGTCTAATTGACTGACCTGAGTGAGATCATACAATTCATCTCCTGTGGCGAAGGAAAAGGTTTGTGCGACCGGAATGGGCTCTGAAATACCTGTACTTTCAATGAGCAGATAATCGAACTTGTTCATCTTAGCGAGTTTCTCTACTTCGATCATCAAATCTTCTCTGAGCGTACAGCAAATGCACCCATTACTCATTTCCACCAGTTTTTCATCAGTTCGAGACAACTCAGCTCCATTGGCGACCAGCTTCTCATCGATGTTTACCTCACTCATGTCATTTACGATAACGGCCACTTTCAATCCTTCACGATTGTTAAGTACATGATTGAGGAGGGTGGTTTTTCCAGCACCCAAAAAGCCGCTAAGTACGGTGACTGGTAGTTTCTTTTTCCTGTTGAAGAGCATTTGTTTTATTTATTCTGATTGGTCACTGGCACGAACATCATTTAGCAAATTGATCACTCGCGCTTCCATCCACTCTATTTCTTTTTTTAAGGCTGCCTGTATGGCCAGTACCTCTGACGCAGGTAGTCCCTCCAAATAGTTTTGTTCATTGCCGTGATTGTGATCATGACCTTCATGGTCGTGTCCTTCGTGATCGTGCGCTTCATGGTCATGTCCGTCATGATCATGTCCGTGTTCCCCGTGATCGTGACCCGGAACCTCTACCAACGATTCGTACCAGTCGCTGAGGTCCGTCATAATGGCGTTCAGTGAATCCTTTTGAGGTTGATTCAACCGGGCTTCAAGGCTTTTTAACTGGGATACACCCATGGAAGTCCGATGACCAATTTCGGTTGCTTCGTTATGAATGGCAGCAGCCTGGCTCATTGTCGTATCTTCTTTCGAAGGACCACAAGCTGCTAAAACAAATAGGATCCACCATTTTTTCATTCTACTATTTCTGCTTCTTCGAGGATAAAGACCATGTGGTCATAATCCGATTGATTTAATTTAAGGCGCCCCCTTATGGTAAGGATTTCATCCGGGATGAACCTACGGGGTTCTTCTGCAAATTGAATTTCGGCTATCGTTTCCTGACCTACACCTCCACCGCAAAAGAAGCATGACGCAAAGGGCAGTTTTGAAATGATAATTTTTTGACGACCGTAATCAAGGGGGAGGTAGTGACCGCTTAATTCTATGATGTCACCGTCTTTTTTCATGATTTCCGGATTGAAGATAGGATACTCCACGTCGTAACCAAGTTCTTCGATGTACCGGATTTCAAATTCCACCTCCGCAAAGGTTTCCCAACCTGCGATTTGCTGAGGACTAAGTAAAGTAAATAGAATGCTAAGCCACATAACGTATTAATTGATAATGGTTAAAGTGGACGTAAATTACAATACCTGTGCCTAAGGTGGAAAGCATTATGCTTAACCCTCCTTTTAGCCATGTGTACGGCCTGGAAATCAACAAAAACGGAACGATCATGACATGATTGATACACGTAAGCGAAGTAGAAAACCCTGATTGATCGATCTCTGATTTCTTGTTCATGGGAATGTCATTCTGTGATTCCTATTGAGGCCAGGGTTTCTCCCGAATTGACGGGGGGTGTTCCCAGTACGTATAAAAGCACTCCCGTGGAAGAGGCGAATACCTCTTGTTTGTCTCGGTTGAAAAAGTCGGTGATGTGACCAATCTTCATGCCTTTAGTCACATAATCACCAGCGGCTTTAGCAGGGTAGAAGAATCCTGTGTGTTCACTTTTTACAGTGGCTCGTTCTTCCACAATAAAGCGTGTGCCAATTTCTTTCGGCTTGCCGGGAGTCATTCCTAAAGCATTCATCAGGTTGGTCAGTCCATCCACGATGAGGTTGACGTAGGTGGGTTCCACCATGCCCAGCCGGCCGCACTCAATGTCAGCTGCGGGGATGCCTAATTTAAACGCTTGTGCAGAACAATAGAGACTGGGAGAGCCTTCCTGCATGTATTCCTTGCCGGTCGTTTCAAACGTTAAAACATAATCGAAACCCAGATTCATGGCCAATTCCTTGCCTCTTTTTGATACTTCAGGCATGCCCTCATTGCTGTAGTAGCCTGAGTAGGGGATAAGATCTTCAGGCGCATCACCACTATGCGCATCGATAAAATAGGTGCATTTGGGAATGACTTTTGTTGAAATGTAGTGAGCGATTCGATCCGTCAAAGTACCTTCCGGGTCACCGGGAAAAGACCGGTTCAGGTTTTTTCCGTCCTTTGGGTTGATATAGGGAGAACGCCCGAGAAAGCTTTCGACGTTGGCGGCCTGTACGAGGATAACCGTACCTTTTAAGGAGGAGACATCAATCAGTTGGATCAATTGTTGCCCGGCTAAAATAGGAGAGTACTCATACCCGTGTACTCCGGCTGTGATACCCAAAACCGGGCCGTCTGCCGTTCCATGAAAAATCGTGATGGGAATGAATGTTTCATGTTCTTCTGAGGCAATCTCCACCGTAAAATGCGATTTTGTCCCCGGTTGCACTTGTCTGCCTTCAAAAGCAAAAGGTTGTTGGCCGGAAACATGGAATGCTATCAGCATCAGCCAGATGTAACACAAATGTCTCATAGGTTTAAAAGACCCTTTCTGAAGGTATTTGCTCTTCTTTAGAGCGGGCTTACAATGTGTAAAAGTATGGCAATAAACTTCTAATTGCAATAGAGTTGCATTTGTTAATACACAAAAGGTTTACACAAGCGACAGGGCTGTGTCTTCGCAGTAGGTGTGGTCTCAGAAACGATTAAAGTGACTTTCTGTACTTGGGAAGGACTACCATGAATTTGGAGCCAACTCCGGGTTGACTTTCTAGTTTGAGGGTGCCCTCTAGTTGGTCTACTGCTCTCTTGATGATGTAGAGACCAAGACCGACGCCTGATTGTTTTCGGTCCGATTGGTAAAACATCTCAAAGATCTTTTCTTGTTGCTCTTCTTCAATACCCAGGCCATTGTCTTCCACGATGATGGAGATGGTTCCTTTGTGTTCTTTGGCAGAGATCAAGATCTTCGGATCGTTCTTTTTGATCCTGGCATATTTAATGGCGTTCTCCAGTAGGTTTTGAATAATGGTGTTGACCAGTGCCCATTCTGCCCGATAGTCGATGTTTTCTTCTATTTCAACCTCAAAATCAATCCGACTATAGTTGGTCATGAACTGATACGATTTGAGGCACTCTTCTATTAATTGCTCAAATTGAACGGGTTCAGCTTTTTCGGTAGCATGAGACATACGCGTTACTTTGATCAATCCATCCAGAATTTGATTAATCCGCTGAATCTGGACACGATACATGCCCAGATATTCCTGGGTCGTTTCGTCTTTGATTTCCTCGCTGACAATCATGTCCAGGCCAAGGAGCGAATTAATAGGACCTTTCAAATCGTGGGAAACTCTATAAAAGAAAGCGTCCAGTTCCAGGTTTTTCTTTTCCACGATCTCCGCTTTTTCCTTTTGTGCCTGGATTTCGGATTTGGCGGCTTCCATTTTCGCTATGGCGTCGTATCCTTCAATGATCTTAAAGGACCGTGTGTTGATCACCAATTCTTTTTCGCGGACGAAATTTTCAAGGTACTGCAGTGCTTTTTCTGTTTTTCCCTGCTTTTTGTACAGTTCGTATAGTAAGTAGCAGCACTTGAATTTGATAAGTGCTATTCGATTTTCAAAAGCAAACCTCAGGCCCTTTTCGAGGTATTTTTCAGCGAGTTCGAACGATCCTTTTTGTAAATAATGTGCGCCGATCTTATGGAATGCCATGGAAGCACCTAGCTTTTCACCCATTTCTTCATGGATGCGAACGGATTCAAAATAATCCTGCTCGGCCTGTTCATAGGCTTTGCGTCTCGTGTGAATCTTCCCTCGACCATACAAGGCAAAGGCTAACCCTCGAATATCATTGGTCTCCTTTTTCATGGCGATTGATTTTTCAATCAACTCCATGGCCTCTTCAATTCGTCCCTGGTTGAGATAAATACCTGAAAGGGGATTGTAGGCATTAGACTGCACATTAAGGTCATTCGCTGCTATACCCGCCTCTATGGAGAATTGATACGCTTCTATCGCCGCTTTGTCATCACCAAAGTATTCATAGATCGTACCGATGGATTTCCAGGTACGAGCCGTGTTGTGATGGTCTTCGAATTTTTTGAAAATAGGAACGCATTCTGTCAGATAATGAAGGCCCCGGTTAAATTCATCGGTTTTATACAAGGCCCCTGCAATGCTGTATTTGGCATTGGCAATCCCTTTTTCATCGCCGGCCAGGGTAAAATATCCGATGGCCTCTTCTCCATATTGGATACAAGCCTCATATTCGCCCAGGATCATGTAGTAAAGAGAAAGATCGGACAGACATTTGCCGATCAATTGCAAGTCATCGATCTTGCGGCTTAGTTTCAACGCTTTTTCGGCAATATGCTTGCTCTTCGTCAAATCATTGATTCGACTAGCATAGGCCTCAGCGAGCATATTCTGGATCAGGTCCGTTTCCACGGCCTTCCGCAAGTCCGTCTTTTCCATGGTAAGCGATGACCATTGAGACTTAATCTCAACTACCCACAATTTACTAGGGACACATTGCGCGGTTGTGTAAAGACGTAGTGAAAGCGAATTTTAAGGGGCGAACTGGATTTTTTCTGACATCAGGGAAATTGTAGCAGAGCACGGCATGTGACTGGCTCTGCTCCATCAACCCTAACCGTTTAAGCTATTGGAAGACCGTCTATGACGGTAAACTGAAATTCTGTACGGAATTTGGAACCGTTACACCTTCCTTCAAATCTGGTTCTGAAATCGGCTTTCCAGCCACCATTTCCAAGGGTACAACGCCTGCCCAGATGTCCAGATCAAGATCGGCTTTTTCATCATTTACACCCTCAGCGCGGACTTTGGCAGAAGCGGATTCTATAGGAATTGCGATCACTAAAGTAGCTTCAAATTCTTTCTCGTTAGGTTGACGAGCTTCCTCCCATCGGCCGGTGATAAAGTTCTCAGTGATCACTTCCAGGGCTTTCATCTTCTCCTCTCGTTCTGAGACTACTCGCGGTTTACCGAAGATCACTGCTGATCGGTAGTTTACCGAATGGTGAAAAACGGATCGGGCAAGGACCAAACCATCGAGATGCGTGATGGTGACGCTGGCTTGGGCTAATTCGGCGATGCCCAACAGCATTCGATTTTTCAAAGAACCATGTAAATACAAGGTGTCATCGATCCTGCCATAACCGGTGGGAATGGTAATAGGGGTCCCTTCGTACACATACCCTACATGACAAATCATATGACTGTCTACGATCTCATAGATCTCTTTCTTATCGTAAGTGGCTCTTTTAGGACCTCTTTTGACTTGATTCATGTGAGTTTTCTCGTATGTGCTCATGGCTTCTGTTTTATCTGCAATTCAAACATAGAACATTTATGGACTATTTTAGGGATCCAGAATTTATATAATGAGTAGTCCAGTTGAAATCTTACTTATGGCCGAATTACACATCAATCGACAGTCTGAAGTGCCGATTTACGTTCAGGTCAGTAATGCCATTACACAATTGATTACTTCAGGAAAGCTGATTCCAGGTCAAAAATTACCTGGTTCGAGGGTTCTGGCTAATCAGTTGAATGTCCATCGCAAAACCATCAATATGGCTTTTGATGAGCTTTTGCAGCAGGGGTATTTGGAGAGTATTCCTCAAAAAGGAACATATGTCACCAGTCATATTCCAAAGTTGGATCCTCAGCAGTGGAATCCTTTAGAAAAGCAACAAACTTCGCATAAGGCAGGATTTGATTTTCATCACCATAGAAAGTTGAAGTTTCCATATCTGGTCCATAAGACCGGGTTAGTGATCGACGAGGGGTTACCAGATCTGCGGCTTTCACCCATTGAAGAGATCCAACGGACCTATCGCAATATGCTTTCCAGAACTTACCAACTTAAGCATTGGTCTTATGGCTCGCCGTTTGGCGATGAATGGCTTAGGGAAGAATATGCCAGGTACTTAAGAAATACCCGTGGATTATTGGTTGACGCTGAAAATGTATTGATTACCCGAGGCAGTCAAATGGCCATTTATCTGGCATCAGCGCTTACCTTGGGAACGGGCTCAAAAGTAGCAGTTGGGCATTTGAATTATCAGACCGCTAACTATACGCTGGAGCATTTTGGGGCGGCATTGGTTTATATCCCCATCGATAAGCAGGGGTTGGACACGGAAGCGTTGGAGCAATATTGTCGCCGGGAAAAACTGACGGCTGTCTACGTGACGCCACATCACCATCATCCTACAACGGCGACATTGGCGGCGGACCGTAGGATGCACTTGCTACAATTGGCGGATAGATTTGGCTTTGCCATCATTGAGGATGATTATGACTATGACTTTCACTATGACAGATCTCCTTTGCTACCATTAGCCAGTGCTGATCAAACAGGAAATGTAGTTTATATCGGAGGGGTGTCGAAGATCATTTCACCGGCTTTACGGATTGGTTTTCTGGTGGGCCCCAAGGACTTTATTGAATCAGCTGCCTATTATCGTCGGATCATGGACCGTCAGGGGGATACGATCATGGAGCGTGCCATTGCCCAAATGCTGGCCAATGGTGAGATAACCAGGCATAGCAAAAAAGCATTGAAGATTTATCGTGAAAGGAGAGATACTTTTTCAGGCTATTTAATGGATTTATCGAAGCACCTGAGCTATGATATGCCAAGTGGAGGTATGGCTTTTTGGGTAGGTTTAAACAAGCAGAAGACCCTTGCTCAATTTAGTGAACAACTAAGGGCAAAAGGATTGGAAATTTCCGATTGGCGGAACTACGATCCACATTTGGAATATCATAACCATATTCGAATGGGTTTTGCATCGATGAATACGGAGGAAATGGCGCAGGTTTTTGAGATTGTGGGTGATGTCCTGGATTGAATAAAGGTATAGAGAAGCAATTTAATCTCAATGACTACCGATCCTTCTTCCGGTACATAAATTTCAATCCGGACCAGTCTTCATCAACAGCAGCTACTTTCACATCCACCAGGCCAATTTCTAATACAGCCTCACGTATGATGTCTCTGTTGAGGTTCGTTTCAATTTTGCTGGCTCCTTTGGGCCATGAAATCCATAACATGCCTGTTTTCTTCAATCGCCCCATGATATCCCGAACCTGAGCTTCCAGGACTTCTTCTTTTGTAATGAAGAGATGGGCAAAATCTATGTTCGTGCCATCATGATCTAGTATCAGGTCGCCAGGAAGGTCTTCAAACAAGTCGCCATAATGATCGGGTTCGTTGATCAGTAACATGCGATATCCGGGCTTAATGCCTAATTTTTTGGCGAGGGGAGTGGCTGAGTATCCTGCGGGCATGAAAAATGGTTTTAAAGTACAACGACAGTTTCCGAAAGTTACTGCAAAAAAGAAAACCCCGGCTTTTGGCCAGGGTTTACAAATGCTTTTGTCACTCTTCTAGAGCCTCAGAGTGACCTTATTTATGCTAACGCCGCGCTAGGACCATATTGAGGTACCTCAGCATCTTTTCGACTCAATTTTTTCAACATTTTCATATGCAACTTCAGGGCTACCCAGAAATTAGGGTTTTCCTGGTATTGCATGCCGAAATCTTCCGCAGTTTGCTTGATGATTCGGGTGATAGGAATGTAATGTGCGTGATTAATGTGTGGGAACAAGTGGTGAACCACATGAATATTGATACCCCCACACAACCAGGTGATGAACTTATCTTCTCTACTGAAATCAGCGGTAGTTTCTAATACGTGCAAGAAGTAATTGTTCTCGATGTTGCCCTCATCATCCGGCAGAGGGTAGTGTGTACCAGTATACACGTGAGTAACCTGGAACAACAAGGCAAAGCATAAGCTCGGCAACAAGTGAAGATTTACCCACGCGATGGCTACCCACCACCAGGGAACACTAAGAAGGATCATTGGAAGTACTAATGTTACACCATAGTAGAAAATCTTACTGGTGAATAGAATAACATATTCACTGATCGGGTGTTTGATCATTTTCGTGTTACCAATGCTGGTTTCGCCGAACATCCATTTGAAATCCTTAACGGTCACCCAGTGGATCATCGCCAGGGTGTAAAGGATCGGCGTATAAATGTGTTGCCATTTATGCTTTGGCTCCCAGGGCTCGTGTGGCGTGAATCGGAACATGCCATGTGTCTCCAGGGTCACATCAATGCCGGCAATGTTAACGAACGCATGGTGTGCATTGTGCATTCTGGTGAACAGATAGCTGTTGCCACCAATGAAGTTCATGCTGTATCCTAACAAGCGATTGATCTTATTGTCTTTCGAATAGGCATTGTGACAAGCATCATGCATGATGTTGAACGCAATGAAGATATTCACGAAACCAATGCCGAGGAATGTCAATAACAGTAGCCAGAAACTGTGGCTCACCATGCCCGACATGATCACTGCATAGAACAGGAACCACATCACAAATGCGAAGATGCCTTTGATCTTCACTTCAGTGTTCGCGTAGGGAGACAAGTTATTGTCTTTGAAGTACGCGTTTACTCTTTTTCTAAGCTCTTTAGCAAAGTCGTCCTTGACCTTATTACTCTTGTACTTTACAACTTTGTCTGAGGTAGTCTTTTTAAGCACTTTCCAATCTCAATTTTTGCCGCTGCAAAACTAATTCAGAAATTCGATTTGCCACAGCGATCCAACGTATCCTGATAAAAGTCACTAATGAGTCAATAAGTTTCGGTTATAGCCTCAAAAAAATGAGGATTTTTTTAAATAGAGATCATTTCAGGTTTTCTCTGAAAAACTCCACAGTTCTATTCCAGGCCAGTTTTGCGGATTCCTCATCGTACCGGGGAGTCGTATCGTTATGAAACCCGTGATTGGCGTTGGGATAGACAAAGGCCTGATACGATTTGTTGTTTGCCTTCAATGCTTCTTCATAAGCGGGCCAACGTTCATTTACACGCTTGTCTAATTCTCCGAAATGGAGTAGCAAAGGCGCTTGAATGTTAGGTACTTCTTCCAGGGTAGCAGGTCCTCCGTAAAAAGGTACCGAGGCTTTGAGGTCGGGTAATTTTGCAGCCATCATATTGGAAATCCAGCCTCCAAAACAGAAACCTACGACGCCTACATTACCATCACATTCTGGATGGTTCTTTAAATATTCGAAAGCAGCGATAAAATCTTCGAGCATTTCATTGCGATCACGTTTTCGCTGAAGTGTACGACCTTCATCATCTGTTCCGGGATAACCACCAAGTGGGGTGAGCGCATCGGGAGAAAGCGTGATGAATCCGGCTTTGGCGCCTCTTCGGCCCACATCGGCGATGTGTGGATTAAGTCCCCGGTTTTCATGCACAACCACAATCCCCGGAAGCTTTCCTGTTGCATTTACGGGTCGTGAAAGCTGTCCTTTAATGGTACCGCCACCTTTTGGGGAGTTATATTCGATCGTTTCTGTATTCAGGTCCTGATCATCTTGTGCCACGCGGATCTTATTGACATAGTCGGGCATCATGAAACTCATCAAAGCACTTACGGTAAGTCCACCTACAGCGTAAGTAGATAGCTTTTCGACAAATCCTCTTCGATCAAGTCGATTGTGGGCATAATCATCATAAAGGTCGAATACTTCCTGGTCAATGTCTTCTTTTCTGATCTCTTTCATATTAGGTTGGTTAATTGTGATTCTTTTTCTGGATCGGAATGTGCATTCAATAATTCTGTTTCAGGGATTTGGTTCATTTTCTTTTACTGCTCATCCATTCCATGATAGTCGTGTATTTTCCGTCGATCACTTTAGCGGCATGGTTACTATGTGAGTAGATCCAGGACAGGTGACCGTGATACCGATAATCTTTCCCGCCATAAAACCCATAAAGATCCACTACATGGTCATACAATGATAAGTGAACGTCTTTGGCTCCCGCCTCAATCAGTCTGGCAAATACGGGCATTGCCGTTTCAATGGGGATGGTGACCGGATCATCCTTAGAATGAATGAACCAGATGGAATTATGCGCAATACTTTTAATTTGCTCATCTGTCAGAAATTTGGACTTATAGGCGGATGCGCTCACGTAAGCCGCTGCGAAATAATCAGGTTCCAGCAACATCAATTTCAGGCTCATATAGCCACCATTGGAACAGCCTCCTACATAGATGCGATTCTCATCTACGTTGGGATTGTTACGGACGAAATCCTTGATCAATGCCATCAGGCTTTCGTTGTAGATGTCATTTTCTTTTCCCCAGGTAGAAACACCTTGATCATTGTGCATCCAGGCTCCCCGGCATTGTGGCACCAGTACGAATGCACCACCAAAAATGGCTTGAATTTCATCTGAAGCATAGTTGGTTGCTTTATTCGCCAGTAAAGGAATCGTAGTATCCGTTCCACCTTCGCCACCGCCATGTAGCCAGATGATCAAAGGAGATTTTTCTGTGGTCATCAGCGTAGGCGTGTAAGAAGCGTAAGTCAGCGGCTCCCGGTCTTTATAGGTGAAAGTGCCCTTGAGGTCGAATTGACCCAGAATCGGGCTACTCCATTTGTGCTCTTTGTCCCAGATGCGATCGGTTACCAGGTTTCTTATCGTCAGGGAATAATCCACCCATTTGGTACCATTACATTTTCCACCGAAATATTGCATTGGAGAGCTTATGGCCAAATTGGGTCCCACGGCAAGTACCAAAGTGGCGTGTTCCCCTTTATCAATGCGATTGCCCGCTTCATCTGAAATGAAACTGTACAAAATGTCTCGTTTGCCCATTAAACCAGGAGTATCTTCGGAGAAGCATTCGGATTTTCTGGTAGCGGTTACCTCAAACTGGGTATGATCGAACGTTTGTTGTCTTGTTTCCAGTGGAATGATCACCTTACTCACAGCTGGTCCCCAGTCATAACCTTCAATTACCTTGACGTAAGATTCAATAGGTATTTTTTGTGCAGAAGTGGTAAGGAAGAAGCTTACAAGTAGCGCAGCGGCACCAACTTTCAGATAAGAACGACTTGCAATCATAAACTCGATAGTTGAAGGTGGAAGTTAACCTTACTTTATCATGATTGAAAATTTAGAAATACGACCGGTGATCAGAGTGGGGTAAAGGTATTTGAAGCGGATTGTGGCGGATTGAAATATATTTGAACTTACCCGCAATCAAATTGACCTAAGTTTCTAATCCTATGATCCAATCCTACAAACAAAAACACGATACCAAAGGCCATTTTGATGTCATATGCATTGGTTCCGGTATTGGATGCCAGGCAGCAGCAGCTGTATTGGCGAAAGAAGGGAAGCGCGTCCTGGTGCTGGAACGGCATTATACCGCAGGAGGCTACACCCATGTCTTCAAAAGAAGAGGATATGAATGGGACGTAGGCATTCATTATATCGGTGAAGTCAATCGAGAGAACAGCGTGTTACGAAAGCTTTTTGATTACATAACAGAAGGCAACTTGCAATGGGCAGATATGGGAGAGATCTATGATCGCATTGTGGTCGGCGATAAAATATATGATTTTCGGAAAGGAGTCGGGAATTTCAAGGATCAGATGAAGGCCTACTTTCCGAAAGAAGCGGATGCCATTGATCGATATGTGGAATTGTTGTTTCAGATGTCGAAACTCAGCCGCGATTTTTACACGGAGAAGGCATTACCGAAGCTCATGCAACAGGTCATTGGCAAGCGTTACCGCAAAAATTATTTGCAATACGCTACCAGAACCACGCTTTCTGTTTTACAGGAACTCACGCAAGATCAGGAATTGATCAAGGTGCTCACCGGCCAATATGGAGATTATGGGCTGCCACCAGGCCAAAGTAGCTTCGTCATGCATGCGGCTGTGGCCAAGCATTACCTGCAGGGAGGTGCTTTTCCAATCGGTGGATCCTCACAAATTGTGGAGAATGTGGCTCCGGTAATAGCTGAAAGTGAGGGTAAGGTTCTGACGAATGCAGAAGTCACTGAAATTATCATAGAAAACAACACGGCTACTGGTGTGAAACTTGCTGATGGGACAGCTTTTTACGCTGATCAGGTTGTCAGTGGTACAGGGATTTTTAACACTTACGGCAAACTCATGCCAGCGCCAGTGGCAGAAAAACAAGGCTTATCAGATCTGATGAAAAAAGTCAAACCTTCCGCCGCACATGTGTGCCTGTACCTTGGGTTGAATGGTACGGCGGAAGAATTGAATTTACCCAAAGCCAATTACTGGCTCTATCCGGAGGATCTGGGACATGACCAAGCGGTAGAACGATATGCCCGGGACATCAATGCACCCTTTCCGGTAGTTTATATCTCATTTCCTTCCGCGAAGGACCCAACCTGGGAAGATCGTTATCCCGGAAAAAGTACGATTGATATCATTACGGTAATGCCCTACGAGCTTTTCGAGGAATGGGAAAGTACGCGTTGGAAAAAACGGGGCGATGAGTATGAAGCGCAGAAAGAAGCCCTGGCTCACCGATTACTTGAAGCATTGTATCAGCGTGAGCCACAAGTCAAAGGTAAAATCGATCATTACGAGCTTTCTACGCCGGTGACCACTCGTCATTTCATGAACTACGATAAAGGCGAGTTGTACGGTTTGGATCACGTTCCTTCCCGATATGAACAGCGATTTCTGCAGCCCAGAACCCCGATCAAGAATTTTTATCTTACCGGCCAGGATGTAGTCACTGCCGGAGTAGGAGGGGCCTTATTTGCCGGCTACCTGACTGCCTCCGCCATGACCGGCAAGAACTATGTGAAGAAGGCGATGTTGTCTTGATTTCGACAGGCCTGTTTGGCGACAAGGCTGGCTCAATTTGACAACAACTATTATTTATTTACCATGTCCTTAGTCCCCGATAAGGTCAATTTCATGTATCGGTCACGCTGAAGTTTTGCATGTCATGCTGAGGTGCGCTGAGGTGCTGAATGTTACCCTGAGGCACTCGAAGTGTGATTTTCGGCGGCTTTCAAAACCCTTTCCAGCTGCTTCATATGCCTTTCATTGTGGTAGACTACTACGCGGAAGGTATCGCCTAATCTGAGTTTTATCAAGTTGCTGATGCTAATGCCGGTTTTGGTTCGGGTAAGGTCTATACTTTTGGCCTTATCCAGTAATTCGAGCATTTCTTCAAGTTGGGACCTGAACCTTAAGATCACTTCTCGTGAAAGATCACTCCCCAGGGGATTCATGTTCTTGAAGGTCTTCATTTTATTCAACTTCTCCTTGGGAAGCATGCTTTTCGCAAAGTAGTCACCAAGCCATCCGGTTTTGAAGATTTCCGGTTGTTTACGACTGCCTTTTTCCATTTTTTTGGCAATTTCCGGCAGATAAAAGTCGCCGTACCGATTCAGGTGTTCAATACATTCCAGAACACTCCAGCTTTCTTCAGCCGCACGCCAATTCAAGTCGGCTTCTTCCATTTCCAAAAGCTGTTCAATATCCGTCAGGTGCTTTTGTGTCTTTTGGGTCAATTCCTCAATTAGTACCGCCGATCTCATCTTTTTTTGGCAAAAGTCCGGCCTTCATCTTTGAAAAACATTGATTAAGATCAAGACTTTTTTATTCTGGAAAGTGTTTCAGGGGTCATTCTCAGATAGGAGGCAATGTATTTATGGGGGATTTCCTGAAAGAGTTGAGGGCTCCTGTTCAATACGCGTTTGTATCGTTCAACTGGAGAAGAAATGAGGATATCCCGTTCCCGTTCCATCTGCTGATACACAAATTGCTCAAGAAGTTGCTGCCATAGTGCCTGGTAGCCTGGATCGCTTTGGATGAATCGATTAAACGCAGGTTTGGAGATCACTTTCAGTTGAGTCAGTTTCAGTGCTTGAATGTATAAGTCGGAAGCTTTTCCTGAGATGTGCGAATCTAATGCAGCGATGATATTGCCCTGATAACCAAAACGAATGGTTAATTCCTCTTCCTGATCAATGACAAAGATTCTCAGCGTTCCACTTACGACAAAGTAGAGATTGGTATCAATCCCGATTCCGTGCTTTAGGAACTCATTACGCTTCAATGTTTTGTTTTGCTCCCAAAGCTGCAGACGTTCGATTTCATGGGTGAGATTGGTAAGGGGGGTCAAATTATTTTTCATTTTTGGTCAACTGACCTAAGAATATCGGCAAATTTTAAAGGTAAGCGATATTCGATTTTTCTAATGGAATCCTTAAGATTAGAAAAATGTGCTTTTTGAATTTTTCCTTCAGTTAAGTCTACAAGACTATTGGCTAATTGCACATCTAACATATATACATTTTCAACAATTGCTCTTAATCTATCATAGACTCGGAGATCAGTGGCGGCGATAAATGCCAATTGCTTACTAATCTCGCTTAACTTTTGTTTCGCATTAATGTTGTACTGTTCCAGGATCATTGAACTAGATTTATTGCCGTTTTTTTGAACTTCCCATGATGCCCATGATATTTCTTGAATTAAACTCATGATCGCTTGTACCGCAATTGCAATCTCTTTCTTAAGTTCTTTTTTGAAAATATTTCTGGATTCAATTTCTTTCTTTTTCCTTTCGAGGCGAATTTGGAATATATGCGTGACGAATGCACTAGTTGTACCGGCGAGAACTCCAACGAAGGCTGCCATTAATGTGGTATCTTCCATGGCCTTGAATTAATCAATGATTATGTTATTCCTTTTTGCTTAATTGAAACTACCATGTCGTATTTTCTATAGCAAACAACTAAATATAATACAATTCATCCCTACCTCTAGCGATCACCCACTACCTCTAGTGACTACAATTTGGCGAGGATTAGGGATTGTGAACCTGGTGTGCAGTATTCAATTTTGTATCGAACAAATAGGCTAATCAAGATGGAATCTGTGAGAGACTTTGACCAATTTTTATTGAAACTGGATGCCGAAATAGCCGCGAATCCTCAAGCGAAGCATCGCATTATTTTACGGACCTTAAAGTCTTCTGACTGTCCTTATCTTAAAAGAAGGGTCAAGGCGCATTTTCTAACGCAATAACGATCTACATTTGCGCCACATCATAAAGTAATCTTGTGTTAACACTCAATCAGCTGGCGGTAGGAGAGGTAGCGTCCATTGTTCGGGTTACGGAACATCATTTGCAATCAAGGCTCACAGATATGGGGCTGATTGCCGGACAAGAAGTGAAATTGGTACTGAAGGCTCCTTTTGGTGATCCCATCGCGATAGAAGTACAAGATTATGTGGTAACCCTCCGAATTGCCGAAGCTCAATTAGTGGAGGTTTCAAATCTCGCCGATGACTAAGAAAAAAATTGCGCTGATCGGGAACCCTAATGCGGGGAAAAGTTCCTTGTTTAACCAACTTACCGGGCTGAATCAGCATGTCGGTAATTATCCTGGAGTTACGGTTGACAAACATTATGGTGATTATACCGGACCCGATAATGAAAAGGTAGAGGTCATAGACCTACCGGGAACCTACAGTCTGTTCGCCCGATCCGGAGATGAAGAAGTGGCAGTAGAAGTGCTCAGTCGTCCGGACCATCCTGATTATCCGGATGTGGTAGTAGTGGTTGTGGATACCAGTAATCTGGAACGTAGCCTGTTGCTCTTCACTCAGGTAGCTGACCTGAAAGTCCCTGTGATTCTCGCTCTAAACATGTCTGACCTCCTGGTAAAGGAAGGATTTGAGCTCAATCAAGAGAAGCTGAGTGAAATGCTGGGAGGTGTGAAGTGGGTATCCATCAATGCACGAAAGGGAACGGGAGTAGATCGACTAAAAGAAGCCATAGCGGCGGATGAGAAAGCGTCTTCCACCAAGTTCGTGCCGAATTCGTTGGTTCAGACCTATCATAAGAATGAACATGTTGATCAGGAAGCGCAGGTGGCAGATACCAATGAGCGCTACAAGAAGATCAAGCAGATACTGCAGTTTTGTTTGAAACGCAAAGAAGCTCCTGAATCACAACGGCGGCTTACTCAAAGAATAGATCGGTGGGTGACGCATCCCATTGGTGGATATGTCATATTTCTAGGGATACTTTTCCTGATCTTCCAGGCAATCTACAAGTTTGCTACGGTTCCGATGGACCTGATCGATGGCGTATTCGGACAAGCCAGCAACTGGGTGCAAGATCTGTTGCCTGCGGGTGTCCTAACAGATTTGCTTGCTCAAGGGATCATCCCCGGAGTAGGCGGGGTAGTAATTTTCATCCCGCAAATTGTATTGCTATTCGCGTTTCTTGCCTTGTTGGAAGAGGTAGGATACATGTCCAGGGTGGTCTTCATCATGGACAGACTGATGCGCCCATTGGGATTGCACGGTAAAAGCGTGGTTCCGTTGATTTCGGGGGTTGCCTGTGCCATACCTGCCATCATGGCTACACGAGGCATTGATCAATGGAAAGATCGATTGGTGACCATTATGGTAGTGCCCTTGATGAGTTGCTCGGCCCGTTTGCCGGTTTATGTTTTACTCATTGCTCTGGTCATTCCTGAGGAAACGGTGTTTGGTTTCATGGACCTGCAGGGGCTCGTGCTGATGGGGATGTATTTGTTGGGTACCGTGGCAGCCTTATTGGTTTCGGTGGTATTTAAACTCATGATCAAGACCAAACGCCCGAGTTTTTTGATCATGGAATTACCAACCTACAAGAGTCCAAGATGGCAAAACATAGGATTGACCTTGTTCGAAAAGACCAGGATATTCGTGGTGGATGCTGGAAAAGTGATTCTGGCCATCTCCATCATTTTGTGGGTGATGGCATCATATGGCCCTCCCGGTAGAATAGATGCTGCTACACAGACGGCAGTGGAAAATGGCCTTGATGAGAATGAAGTTGCTTCTGTGCAATTGGAAAATTCCTGGATTGGTTTGTTGGGTAAACAAATCGAACCGGTGATCAAACCGCTGGGGTATGACTGGCAAATTGGCATTGCATTGATTACTTCGTTTGCAGCCAGAGAAGTATTCGTAGGTTCTATGGCGACCATCTATAGTGTTGGGGAAGATTTTGAGGAAGGAGATACGTTGCTTAACCGAATGAAAGCACAAACACATGCGGATACCGGTGAGCCTGTCTACAGTTTGGCTGCTGGCCTCTCATTGATGATCTTTTATGCGTTTGCCATGCAATGTATGAGTACCCTGGCCATAGCTCGCCGGGAAACTAAAAGTTGGAAATGGCCGTTGCTACAAATGGCGTATATGACGGGCCTTGCTTATTTTGGCGCCTGGATCGCTTATCAATTAGCAGCATGATACAATCCATACTTGTCGGTCTTTTATTTCTCGGAGCCCTGGTTTATGTGGGGAGGAGACTCTTCGTCAATAACCATGGAAGTGATGAAGCATGTGAAAGTTGCGCAGCTTCGAAAATGGCTGATATGCCGAAAATCAAAGCCAGACAAACATCTGCCAATTCTTAATTCAGATTGATTAGTCGGATACGATCATTTGACGATCACTTGTTGGGTGGCTGATCCCTGTTCCGATTTTACGTTGAGTAAATAAATACCTGCAGGTAATCCCTCCACAATCAATTCCTTTTGAAAAGCATGCTTCATAAGCCGCTTCCCATTGATGGAATAGACGTTTAATTCAACCATATCATTGGTTGGTATAGATATTTGAAAACCTTCTTCTGAGGGGTTGGGCCAAATGGAAAATTCCATGGTGGGTTTTATCGATAAAACTTCACTGCAGTCGTCGATACTGCTTTCATCTCCGTTCAATATGCCGTCATTGCAAGACCATGAAGACCTTATGATCTGTGCCTCGGTTTGCAATAGTTCTTTGATCGCTTGTTGGTCTCCGGTGAGGTTGTCAATGAGGTTATTTTCTTCCAACAAATCATCAATCACATCATAAAACTCCTGATCACCATTTTCATCCTCAATGAGTTTGTACCGATCAGTTCGGGTGGCCCATACCAACCGGTCATCATCGTCATAGTCTGTATAATTAATGGCCCTGGAAACGGATCCTTCTTCAGAGAAAAGAGGAGTGAGGTTGAGGCTATTATTGATGCCTCCTTCAAATTCCATACCCATCACATTCAGAATGGTTGCGTGCAGATCGGTCGCTTGCACCAGGGTTTCATCGTTTACACTCGTTCTGGATATGCCCTT
The DNA here is from genome assembly GCA_965229785.1 of Cyclobacteriaceae bacterium. Lineage (GTDB taxonomy): Bacteria > Bacteroidota > Bacteroidia > Cytophagales > Cyclobacteriaceae > JAWPMT01. The sequence continues at coordinate 2,868,769 of CBDDJS010000001.1, read as the reverse complement.
CCCCGAAACGAAAAAAGGTACCCTGATTCCTCCTTCATAGATCGAACTCTTTCCATGTCCTCTGGGGAAGAATGGGCTGGTATTACTTGGCGTACCATTATCGCCGATAAAAAAAACGACCGTGTTATCCCGGACTGAGGGTTCCATGTTATCCAATAGTCGCCCAATTTCATGGTCCATGGCCTCAATCATAGCGTAATAGGTAGTTCTATTGGTTTCGGGACTTGTGGAATACAGTCCTTCAGGTGGAGTATGTAAAGGACTATGGGGTGCTGCATGAGCCAACCAGAGAAACCAGGGTTCACTTTGTTGATCAATCCAGTTGATAGCCGCATCAGTGAGATGACTGGTGGTGTATTCGTTAATCGTTTCAGTTTCTCCATTGGTCACTTTCTCCCATTCATAATAATCGGCGACTCCTGAACTGTACAGGCCTTCATAATGATCTACGCCATGTTCGGCAGGCTGGTCAAGGTTGTTGCCATTGCCGGCAAGATGCCATTTACCAATGACGGCCATGTTGTAATCAATGTTGGGATCGGCTTTCACGCGATTGAAAATGGAAGTATGCTCGATGTTCAACGGGCCTGGGGGATCCATGACACCTGTTTTGATGCCGAATTTGCCACTCATGATCACCGCCCGGGTTGGCGTACACTGTGGCGATGCCCAGCAATTGGTGAAATTGAGACCGTTTTCTCTCAGCGAGTCCAGATGCGGAGTAACCGGTTTGTTCCCGGATACGCCATACCCATTCAGTACATCAATACCCAGGTCATCGGCTATGATCAGGAGAACATTTCGAGGTTGGTCTTGTCCAGATACCTTAATGACACATATGACAAATAAAATGAAGAGTATAACTGGCCTCATGTAAGGAGAAATGATGATTGATGTAATCTACGTGAAATTATCGTGCTTTAAATAAAGGGTCCGATTTCAAGAAAAGAAAAGGGGGATAGTTTAATACCCCCCCTGTATTGTTCACTTATGCGCGATGAACGATTCAGTGTTTACATGCACGTTAAAAGGCATATTGCCAGCCTAGTGTTAAAACGCTGGTAGTTTGCAATTGCGGGCCATGAAGCGATTGCCAAAAGGGAATTCCAAATTCAACTGCAAGTCGATGATCTATCAAGAAACCACTTTGACCAATTAGGTTGACTCCAACATGACCATCAAGCATATGACCACCGTGAAAACCTGGATTAGCCGTTTGCACGGGAGCAACGATCACCGGATCAATTCCATCAATATCGTTGACCGCACTGAATCCTAATCGAAAAGAAGAGCTAAACCATGGCGCTAGTCGATAAGCACCCCAGGCTGTGGTCAGTAGTTTGTTGCCATAGGAGAACTCATGGTCATTTTCGCCTAATCGAAGAGTTCCACGAATCTGAGCCCCCCAGCTTAAACTTTCGGTTTTTTGAAAGTAAACAATTCCGGGGAGCAGATCCCAGGTACCCGAACCCAGTTGCATTGGGTAAGGCAACCTTACAGTGGGTTCCATATTCATAGGTGTCAGGATTTGATCTTGTTCTTCTATGGATCCTGTAGGAATGCTTACGCCAAGATTCGCCTGGAAATAATCATTGATCTTGTAGAGACCGCTTATGCTGAGATCTCCGAGCCCCGAAGATTCTGTGGTAAATCCTCCCAATACATTGGTACCCATGCCACCCTGATAAGTGATGTGATCCATTTTGAAAGACAAGATATTGACCATACCCATTAAGGTAAGTCGGTCAGATGGAGCATACATTACCCCGATCATGTGCATGTCCATGGTCATTTCTGTCGGCACTACTCGCAACGTAGGTGGCTGTCCGTCCAGACCAAAGAATCGGTTAGGAATAGTGGTCACAATCTCATCCGGAGAAATGTCATCGGCATCTGTGAGATTGTCCTTCATGGCCATATGCATGTAGCGATATGAGATCATGAATTCACCCTTGGCGTGGGTGTGATCTCCCATAACACCAATAGGTGCGTGGCTATCAGGTCTCCCCTGAGCATAGACAATAGTAGATAATAACGCACCAGCGATCACCGCCAGGCATTGGAAAATAAGTTTCATTTTTAGTTCTGATTATTGATTAAGAAATAATAAGGGTGTAAGACCCGGAGTAGAAATCAGACCAGAACGGGTGGTGGCTGAAAAACAGCAATTGAAATGTTATTGGGTTTGCCTTCAGAAGTTTGAATGAATAAGTTTTGATCCCAAAAGGCTACAGGTTGGTTAAGTTCCGTGACTTCAATTTCCTGAAAATAGAAACTGATCAAACTTGTAAATGCAGTGGGAACGGCTTCTGAATTAGGTTGAGCTCTTTCGAGATTGAGTTCGAGATAACACGTACCTCCACAGATGGTGATGGGCTTGTCACGATTGATACAAAGCACTTCAGCAATATATTCCCGACGCATCTCAAAATCGAGATAGACCAAAGGTACAGTGAGCGTACTGCCTATGGTGCTCAGGACAAGTATACTGATGGCGAAATGCTTAAAAAATGGCATTAGTGCAAAGAAAGGGAAGGCCTCAATTGGATCAAACATCATTCCGGTTTTTTTAAGCTGAATGCTAAGATCGTCGAAGTAGATACCGGTATGACGATCTAAAAAAATTAACAAATCAACTTGTACCCATACCCCCTCACATTCACGATCTGGACATTGGGATCCCCGGAGAGTTTCTTTCTGAGCTTCGTAATGAAAACGTCCATACTGCGGGCATTGAAAAAGTCTTCCGTTCCCCAGACTTCTTCGAGCATGATGGCTCGATCAAAGAGTTCGTTCGGTTTGCTCGCAAGGCGTTGCAGTACCTCTGCCTCTCGATGGGTGAGGGGTTGTTCCTCGCCATTGATGCTTAGGCTCTGTTTCGGATAGTTGAAAGTATACTGACCAATTTCCTGGGTTTCAAAAGCCATTCTTCGATCCGCACGTTGCGCCAATTCTTTGATCCGAACAATCAGCTCTTCCATACTAAAGGGCTTCTTTAAGTAATCGTTTCCGCCGAGATCAAAGCCTTCTACCACGTCTTGCGTCTGGGACTTGGCAGTGAGGAATAGAATAGGGGTTTTTTTGTCTTTTTTCCGGATCATACGGGCCAATGAGAATCCATCCCGGGCGGGCATCATAACGTCCAGCACCAGAACATGTGGTGGTTGATGCTGGTAAGCTTGCCAGGCGGCCTCACCATCTTCGCACCACTGCACCGCAAAACCTCGTGATTCCAGGCTTTCTTTCACAATCATGCCCAGCGCAGCTTCATCTTCTGCTAGTAGGATTTTGGTACTCATGGCAAGGTGATTTTGAAGGTAGTCAAGCCCGGTTTTGAGGATAATGTGATCTGACCTCCGTGTTTATCAATGATTTTTTGGGTGTAGTACAAACCAATGCCATAACCTTTCACATCGTGTTGATCCCCTTTGGGAATGCGATAGAACTTTTCAAAAATCTTGTCCTGATGACGTTTTTCAATACCGGGACCATTATCCGAAATTTCCAATTCCAGTTGTTCGCTGGCTTTTAATTTTACTTTGATATGGTCACCACCATATTTCACCGCATTGTCGATCAGATTGGAAAGCGCATTATCAAAATGAACCGGATCTACCCTTGTAATGACTCCCGTAGCAATGTCTGCTTCAAAAGCCTTATCACCGGTCATTTCGTATTTGTCGAGCATTTTTTGTAACAGGGCTGAAACGTCGATGCTTTCCTTGTTCAGAGTGATCTCATCCTTTTCAAGTGTTGCCGTTTCCAGTAGTTTCTCTACCATTTGATCCAGCTTCTTCAATTGATCCTGTCCGATTCCGATGTATTTCCGGGTCTTTTCCAGGTCGTTCGTTTCATTGAATTTGTCAATGCCTTCCAAGGCCGTAGAAATGGTCGCAATCGGTGTTTTGAATTCGTGCGTCAGGTTATTGATCAAGTCATTTTTCAACTCCGCCAATTGCCGCTGATTTTTGATCACCTGATAGAGATATAGCAGTCCCCAAATGATCATGACTGCCATTGCCAGAGATAATAACATGCTGACCATACCCATTTGAAGGATTTTCAACGTATAGTCACCAAAGCCCATGTTTAGGCGGATGCCAGGAGGTAAATACGCTGCATTGGCCTGAAGCACATTCGCCGTTTTCAAAGGTTTGGCAAGTTCGGGGCAGCACCTTTCATAATAGACCAGTTTAATGCGATTTGGTAATGCTTTGCGCGTGAGTTCTACCTGAATGTGTTTTTGTAAAGATTGTTCGTCAATGGAATCCCGGGTAAGGGCGATTACAATCTTTGAGGCGAGATCCGTAAATCGACTTGGAATCGTATCGAGGACCGTATCCTTCGTGATGATCTTTCTGAGATTGACTGTGCCATTGCCTCGGTGTACAAATTCCTGAGTACCTGAGGAGGCGGTTACCGACGTGAAGATATGCCCGGATTTCAACGTGTCAACAGTTGAAAAACTACTGTAATCAAAAATGACCGTATCCTCATTGCTATCGTCGAAAGAGAAGTTGTACGAAAATGCCCCCGGTAATGTATCTCTGTTGAAATGAGAAAAATCAATCATTTCGAATTTTGCCAGATTGGCATAATAACTCTCAACACCATTGTCCAAAGCGACTTGCATATCGTTCAGGAATCGCTGCTCATTCAACTGGTAATTGCGATAATTCCAATATCCCTGAGTCAGTACCGTAATCACAATACTTACGGCTATGATGATGGATATCCATTTGAATCTCGCTTTTTGCATGCTCAAATATACGAGGGGTATGACATTCGGGATGAGGAGGTTAACACACGTTAACACTCGATAACCTACCTTGAAAACACGGCTCCGTTCATTTGCATCAGTGGTTCCGTGATGAACCTTGATTAGAAACTCAAACCTTAAATTGAAATAGACATGAACGTGAGAAAAATAACCCTGCTACTTTTTGCCATCTTTTGTTATGGCTTTGGTTTTGCACAGTTCAAGGGAGAAGCAACTTATAAAACAGCCGCTTCTATGAACGTGGATTTTGATGGAGATATGCCTGGTGTTGATGCAGAAGCCATCAGAAAGCAAATCGCTCAACAAATGCAGCGGGAATATACTTTGACCTTCAATACACACGAATCTTCCTATAAACGTGTGGAAGAATTGGACCAAAGCTCGTCAGTTTCCGGAGGAGGAGTGCAAATTCGAATGACGGGGGGTGAAGGGATCACATATCGCAATACGAAGACCAAGGTAAGTAAAGAGAGTGAAGACCTGTTCGGTAAAGAATTTTTGATTGTAGACGAGCCGGAAACCCGCGATTGGAAGATACTAAATGAGTTCAAACAGATCGGTCAATATGAATGTCAAAAAGCCGTGTTTGAAAGTACAACCCGACAAATGAGCGTAGACTCTGAAAATGGAAATGAAGTAATTGAAAAGATCGACACCATTCAGGTCGTAGCTTGGTTTGCACCCAGCATTCCTGTCAGTCATGGCCCCGATTCCTATTGGGGACTACCTGGCCTTATCCTTGAAGTGAAAAATGGAAATTTTTCTATCCTGTGCACTAAGGTGGTCATGAATTCTGATGAGATCGGTGAAATAGAAGTGCCTAAGAAAGGGAAGAAAATCTCCAGAGCGGATTTTGATGAATTGCGCGAAGAGAAACTCGAAGAGATGATGAATCAGTATCAGGGAGAAGGTAACCGAACCATGATCCGGATAGGTGGATAGTTCATCATAGAAACAATACAACCGAGTCCAAAGGTCAAAAACTCAAGTTTAAAACTCAATCTATCTATCCATGAAGATCAAATACCTGGTCATACTCTTGATCTGCTGGGGAGCAAGTCTCCCCACATTTTCTCAATCCGAAACGGTCCGTTTCATGGGCATGGTCAAAGACAGCCTGGACACCCCTGTTGAATTGGCCAATGCTTACGCCATTTCTATTGAAACCGGGGATGTCGCTTCTTTCGGCGTGACCGATCATTTAGGGCGTTTTTTACTCAAGTTGGAGGCGGGTAAATCTTACCAGTTGAAAGTGACTTTCATTGGTTTCGAGCCTTTTGAACAAACCATACAGGCGGTAGAAAATGTTGATGATCCCTATCCGGTGCGCTTGAAAACATCCGTCACACAATTGGGTGCGATCGAAGTAGTCGAAGAATTTCCGGTTACCATCTCAGGAGATACGATCATTTACAAAGCCGATGCTTTTACCAAAGGTGACGAAAAGAAGTTGGAGGATGTGTTGGAATCCATACCTGGCTTTGAAGTGGATGAGAACGGTGAAGTACGGGTGCAGGGTAAACGTGTGGAAAAGGTATTGGTTGAAGGAAAAGAATTCTTCGAAGGTGATACCAAAATGGCTACACAAAACATACCAGCCAATGCGGTGGATAAAGTGCAGGTACTTCGAAACTTCAATGAAGTCTCGCCCATGGCGGGGCTTGGAAATAATGATGATCGGCTGGCTTTGAACATTCAACTTTCGGAGGACAAAAAGAACCTGTTGTTTGGAGATGTGGAAGCGGGTATTGGACCCGAGGATCGTTTCCTGGGGCATACGAATCTCTTTTATTTCAACCCAAAAACGACGCTGAATTTTATCGGAGATGCCAATAACATTGGTCGGCAGGCTTTTACAGCGAGGGATATGTTCCGTTTCAATGGAGGTTTCAGTGCATTGTCCAATCGTTCAGGGGGTGGGTTTACGGTTTCCAGTGATCAGTTCGGTTCTCTGGGCATGCAAGCCAATAATGCGCGACGACTCAACACCACTGTGGGTGCTTTCAATTTTGATCATCACCCTTCAGATAAATGGCAGTATTCGGGATTCCTGATTGGAAACAGAAACAAAAATAGGGTAGTTACTGAAAGTGATCGTACCTATATCAATACGGAAGGAGATAATCGTGAATTTGTAGAGAATCAAGAAGACTTGACCAACTTGTCTGGCATTGGTCGATTCAAGACGGTTTATAAACCCAATGATTCCTTTTATCTCAGTACACAATCTTTCATCAAGGGTTCTCGACTAGATGCCGATACCCGAAGGTTTTCAAACCTGTTTGGTTCGGTAAATCGTATAGATTCCCGAACGGATCAGAGCCCCCTGGAGATTTCTCAGGATTTGAGGGCTTACTATTCTTTAGGAGAACGTTACATTACCTCTTTCGAGGCTTCTTATCGATATACCGATCAGGACCCTTTGTTGACTATTAACTCTGATGCGCTGCTCTTTGACGGCCTGATACCTTTCAACGCTGTAGAACCGCTGATTTTTAATCAGCAGAGAAGGATCAAAAGCCATCAGCAAGAAGCTTTATTGAATTGGTACTTTATACTTAATAAAACCAACCACATTAACTTTTCTTTTGGCAACAGTTATGTCAACCAGAGGATGAGAACATCCTTGATTCAGGAAGATAATACCGCATTAGTTTCGGATGATTTTGGTAATGATGTTCGCTTCAACCTATTGGATACCTATGCGGGAATCAGTTTCAGGTCTAAACTTGGTGATTTCGTCTTGGAACCTGGTATCAATTTTCATCGGTTCGAGGCAGATCAACGACAACACTTGTCAGAGGAATCAAGCCTGTTATGGACTGCCTTACCCCAATTTACGGCCAGTTACGATCTGAATAGTGCAGAATCCATAAGGCTACAATACCGCCAGCAAGTGAACTTCTTCGACGTGGAGCAGGTAGCACAAGGGCTTCGGGTATCTAATTACAATAACTTATTCCGTGGAGCCAACGGCTTAGAGAATAGCCTGAATCACAGCCTGGACTTGAGCTATACCAATTTCAGCATGTTCAGCCATCTCAATCTTTTTGCCTTTGTGAATTATCAGCGAAGGATTCGGGACCTGAGCCAGGAATTGTTCTATGAAGGATTGCAAAGAATTAGTACCCCTATCAATCTTTCGGGAGCCAATGAGTTCCTGAACATGATGACCCGTGTTACCAAAACGTTTGAGAAGTGGCGCATTACCGGAAGCACTAATCAGATATACAGTTCTACCGGCAATGTGATCGATGGATTACAAAACCGGAATGCTTCATGGACACAACGATATGAAGGTTCTGTAGAAACAAGGTTATTCAAAGTCCTGACTTTAGATGTAGGATACATTCATGAATTGAGTCGGTACAAAAGTGATTTTACCAACAATTCATTCGTGAACGCCAATCCAAATGTAGAATTGGGGATTAAGCTGCTGCCCACATTGATATTAGATGTTGAATACAACATCAACCGATACAAAGACCGGGAACTGGATGTGGTCAATACCTACGAGTTGTTGGAGGCGAGCCTGGCCTTTCAGAAAGAAGATAGCCCCTGGCAATGGATAATTAGTGGTACCAATTTGACAGGTACGGAAGCGATCAGAAGGAATGGATTTAGCAGTAGCCTCGTAAGTGATTATGCTTATTTCATATTGCCCAGGTACTTCACACTATCATTGAAATATGAGATTTAGGAAATCCAATAGGATGAGTTCATAAGCTTTTCTCACTCAGGGTCATTCTTTGAAGGCCCTGAGCTTTAAAAGTTCAGCGTCCTCGGTGAGTGACTCAGACGAAATGTGGGAGAATTCAGAGCAAAATAAAGAATACCATCAGGATGAATTAGTAAAGGATGATGGTGGAGTGGGTCCGCGTAATGATCGCGGATCTTTTTTCATTCACCCACCACGACCCGGCCCTACTTCACCTCAAAATCAAACATCAATTCGTCTTTTAAATAGCCCTGGAGTCGATCTCCCATCTTCACAGGACCTACGCCTTTGGGAGTGCCCGTATAGATCAGGTCACCTTTTTTGAGTGTGAAATACTGCGATACATAAGCGATGATTTCATCTACGGGGAATAACATGAATGCCGTATTTCCTTTTTGAACCGTCTTACCATTGATATCCAGTCGGAAATCCAAATTGGTAAGATCTATGCCCTCTTTAGAAATAAACGGAGAAATGGGTGCAGACATATTAAAACCTTTCGCGCGTTCCCAGGGCAGACCTTTCGATTTAAGCTTCGACTGCAGGTCGCGGGCGGTAAAATCGATGCCCAGACCAATCTCGTCATAATACTTACCTGCGAACTTCTGTTCAATGGATTTCCCGACACGGTTGATTCGAACCACTACTTCAACTTCATGATGAATGTCATTGGAAAAATCCGGTAGGTAGAATGCATCATTGTTTCGGAGAAGCGCCGAATCTGGCTTCATGAAAATTACGGGCTCATCCGGTTTTTCATTTCCTAGCTCCTCAATGTGTTCGGTATAGTTCCGCCCTATGCATATGATCTTCATCCGTAGTTATTGCTTGTCAAAATGTCCCGTGAAATTACGTTGTTCTTTTGAATCACAATGAAGGTAAGATTTAGATACAATTTAAGCCTGGTCCTATTGAAGAGTGGTGAGGGGTTTCTTTGAAACAGTGTTGAAGGTTCTGTTTTTAGTGAACCAATACCATCGACGGCTCCGTCACTTCAACCTGTCCGTTTTCATTGATAGTAGTCAGTTGAACCGTCTTGATCTCATTGACGAGCAGCGGATCGTATTTTGCCGTTACACGAATGTAGTTTTCAGTAAAGCCTTCAATCTGCCCGTTCTCTTCTTGTGATTCAAACAACACATTGAATTCCCCTCCTAAATGTTGTTCATAGAAGTACCTTCTTTTCTTTTCAGAAAGCGTTCTTAGCATCGTGGAGCGCTCATTCCTTACTTTTTGAGGAACTACATCCTTCATATCGATGGCTTTCGTATTGGCGCGCTCGGAATAGGTGAATACGTGTAAGTAAGAGATGTCGAGTTCATTAAGAAACTTGTAAGTTGTCAGGAATTCTTCTTCCGTTTCCCCGGGAAATCCAGTAATCACATCCACACCAATACAACAATGGGGCATCAATGATTTGATTTGTTCTACGCGATCCCTGTAAAGTCCGGTCAGGTAACGACGGTTCATCTTTTTCAGGATGTTGTCACTGCCAGATTGTAAGGGAATATGAAAGTGAGGGACGAATTTGTTGCTGTTGGCAACGAACTGAATGATATCGGAAGAAAGTAAATTCGGCTCGATAGAAGAGATGCGAATGCGTTCAATACCTTCTACCTCATCCAGTGCCTGTACGAGTTGTAGAAAGTTTTCTTTCCTTCGTCCATTCTGAATGCCAAAGTCACCAATGTTGACACCTGTCAATACCACTTCTTTGACTTCCGTTTTACCAATTTCTTCTGCTTGTTTAATGATGTTTTCGATGCTATCACTTCGGCTCTTTCCGCGTGCTAATGGAATGGTACAAAAGGCGCAACCATAATTGCATCCATCCTGAACTTTGAGGAAAGTCCGTGTACGGTCGCCGAATGAATAGGAAGAGGTGAATACATTGGCTTCTTTGATGTGTGAAGCGAAGACCTGAGGCTTATTGGTCGAAATGAATTCGTCAAGAAATTCAAACATCCTGAATTTCTCAGCCGCACCTAGTACGGCATCAACTCCTGGAATCTCGCTGATTTCTTTCGGTTTAAGTTGGGCATAGCAACCTACGATGGTTACATAGGATTCAGGAGAGATCTTCTTTGCCTCCTTAACGATCTTACGGCATTTCTTATCTGCATTCTCCGTCACAGAGCAGGTGTTGATCACGAATATGTCAGGAGCATCCGTGAAATCCACTTTCTCAAAACCACGGTCCTGAAACATCCTTGATATGGTGGAGGTCTCGGAAAAATTGAGCTTACATCCCAAGGTATAAAAAGCGACTCTTTTGCTCATGTCGCAAAGATAGCGACGTTCATGGAGATGGATTTATAGAACGTGTTTTGATTAATTGGAACGGTTAGCTTATCGTAGGATCAGTATTCACATCGAGGTTTACGGTTGGATAATCGAGAATCTGGTATTGTTCTCAACGTTGTAGGCTTATATTGCCAAAAATTCACTACCTAAAATACTATGCAAGATTTTTCCATTTCTTCAGAAGCGATTATGGCTTTCATTTTGGAATACGGCCCAAAAGTGATCGGAGCCATCATCACATTAATTGTTGGATTCATCGTGATCGGGATCATCGTTGGTTTTGTCAATAAGACCATGGTCAGCCGAGGTGTTGATGCCTCTTTAACTCCGTTTCTAAAATCCATATTAAGTATTGTCCTGAAAGTGGCATTGGTGCTCACTGTGATCGGTATACTTGGTGTAGAAGTTACCAGCTTTGTAGCTATACTTGGTGCTGCTGGTTTAGCGGTTGGACTGGCCTTACAAGGGACACTACAGAATTTTGCCGGTGGAGTGATGATCCTTCTTTTCAAGCCGTTCAAAGTTGGGGATGTAGTTGATGCTGCGGGTTATATAGGATCTGTAAGAGAAATACAGATCTTCAATACCATCATGAAAACCCCTGATAACAAGACCATCATCGTTCCTAATGGACAATTAGCCAATTCTTCCATGACGAATTATTCAACAGAACCTCAAAGAAGAGTAGACTGGACCATTGGCATTGGCTACGGCGATGATGTGGACAAAGCCAAAGAAGTGATCCGAAAATTGATTGATGCGGATTCACGCATTTTACAAGACCCGGAACCATTTATTGCCGTCTCTGAATTAGCCGATAGCTCCGTCAATTTTGCCGTTCGCGTTTGGGTTGAATCTGCCGATTATTGGGGCGTTTTCTTCGATATGAATGAAAACGTTTATAAGACATTTGGTAAAGAAGGACTCAATATTCCTTTCCCGCAGATGGATGTTCATGTTCATCAGGATTAGACATTAGCCGTCAACAAATAAGAGAAAGGTCCTCCGGTGTTCATCGGGGGATTTTTTATATCCGGGAGCCTTGAGCTTTCGTGAATAGGGATCACATTCCGACTAAAATGAAAGGAGCCCAGAAATAAGGGCGTTGATAGTCTTCACTGCGCATCATGGCGAGTTTCGATTCCCTAAGCGCTCCTGCAAAGTGCATGCTGTAGGAAGAAAACAAGTGCTGTCGATAAAATTCGATCATCAGCTCAGAGGTAGAGGCATCTGCCACAGGCCAAAGAGAGACGATCAGGTTTTTTGCGCCGGCGTATAAAAGTGCCCGTGATAATCCCACAATTCCTTCCCCTTTCGCTACTTTTCCGAGTCCGGTTTCACAAGCTGAAAGCGTAACCAATTCGGCATTGATCCGCAGATTATAAATCTCACCTGAATACAAAGAACCATCCTCACCGTCGGAAGATGAGAGGAATATTCTGGATAGTTCTGGTTCGGACTCATGGACCAATCCGTGTGTCGCAAAATGCAAATACTTGTACTGATCGAGGGTGGAACCTTTAATGAAATTTTCTGAAGCATCTGCCATCAACCTGGATTCTACCTTTAGGTCATTACCCTGAAAAAGGTATTGTATGGACTCTAGTTCTTTCTCAGTCCCCCTGAGTGTACCCATACCCGTGGATCGGTCAAATTCTACCGGTGCCATAAGCAGAATGTCATTCTGTGTCTGACGTTGTGCATCAGGCCGCATCCTTTCTACAAACAGCGTTGCGGAATAATCATAGCTAATGTCGTACTCCGCCAGCAAATACGTCAGGTCCTTATACTTTTTACCCTCTGATTCCGGATTGACCAACGCCTCATAGGGAATGGTACCTAAAATGCCATCGGGAATGACGATCAGTTGTTGAATATCCTTAGGAATATCCGGGATCAACTGCTGATACAAGGATTTAGCAGCGGTTTCGAAGGCTGACTGGATGTTGTATTTGATCGCATTGCGTAAGGCAGTGGGTTGCTTTTGGTAATTCTCGTCTTTCGAGTTGTCAAATATCTCAAGACCGGCTGAAGTGATCATGAAAGTATACAGACGGCTTTCACCTTCGAAGTAGGATAAGATGGCATGATCTTTCGGAAGGGCTTTTAGTAAATCGGCCACCGTCGCCATCCTTGTGTTGTACTTGAGATCAAAGTATTTCGGATAGTCTTTTTCCAATTGCTCGATGAAGGTTCGGTAAGCAGACTGATAATTGAACAATTGTCCTTTTAATTCATTCTGTTCAGACTCTTTTGAACTGGCTGCTAATTTCTGATTCAAGTAGGAAATCTCGTTTTTAAGACTGTCCTCCTGATCGATCAATGATGCCGGGATTCCAGCAAAACCCTTGGCTTTCGTTTCGGATATGGCTTCTAGCAGCACGGCGGATTTGCTTCGTTCACTGAAATTAAAGGCCATCTCCCGATACTTCTTTTCCTTAAAGGGTTGATTCGCTAACATTAAGGAAATACGAATAGCATCATCATATACCTCTTTGGCCTGTTGTGCCAGACGGAGCTTGTCACTTTCATTCAAACGGAGTTGCCGTATTTGTCCGATGAGTGTGTCACATTGTGAATAAGTGTCCAGGGCAATTTGCAAGTGAGCGGGTTGCAGGCTTTTGTCCAGATGAAGGTTTTCGTATGATTCTGCTTTTCGGATCAGGGACCTTAGCAAAATGTCCACATTGAAATAACCAGCCAACTTCGGCAATTTGCGTTTATTCCCCACATCCTGATCCGATAGGTTGGCATAAATAGACTGCTCATAATACTTTATGGCTTGTTTCCACTTCCTTTGATCGAAATACAATTGAGCGATCAGGGAATAGGCGTTGCTTACATCAGGGTGCTTGTTTCCATAGATCCGAATGTACATCTGTTGTGAAGCGCGTAACGCCGTTTCGGCTTCATCATAGGCTTTGGCTTCCAGGTGAGTACGGCCCAAAGCACTTAAGGTAAAGGCTTTGTTCGGATGATCTTCCTCTCCATATTGCTGCTTCCAGATTTCCTGAACAGATCCGATCAATTCAAGGGCTTCCAGGTGATTGTTGAGTTCTTCATTGGCACGAGCCAGGTTAAGCAAACAATAGGCAACTTTCGGATGGTCTGTTCCCAATTCTTGTTCATAGATCTGTCGGGCACGTGTAAGATAAAGGGAGGCCTGGAAGGGATTTTCGGTAATGTAAGTGATACCCAGGTTGTTATAGGAATCACCGGCTAATAATGATCGCTTGCCAAATAAGGATTGCCTCATTTCAAGGGCTTTCTCATGATATTGTACCGCAAGGTCGTAGTTTTCGTTATTCCAGTAGGTGACACCCAGGTCTTCGTAACACTCGGCCAGAAAAGCACTCGCTTCTTTCGGGAAAAGTCGTTCGGCCTCCAGCAGATTTTCCAGGGCAAGGTCATTCCGACCTAAATTCAACTCAGCTTCGCCAATCAGGGAATAAGATTCTGCCTTGAGCAGGTCCGTTTCCGGAAGGTTCGACGCAATAAATTGCTGAATGTTGGTAGCCAGTGACTTACTTTCCTGGAAGTTGCCTAAAGAAATTTGGCAAGAAGCCATGCGCAATTGACATACGGCATAAAGTTGATCTTCGCCTTGTTCTTTGAACGTATTACTGACTACTGAGAACTGTTCATAAGCAGCGGAGTAATCAGCATTATCAAAAGTCTCAATTGCGTTTTCCAACAGGTCGTACTGGGCCTGACTGTAAAAACAGCCGAGCAATGACAGCATGTAAATAAGAGGTTTTAAGCAATTAGCGGGCTTCATTCAGTTTATCTATACCGTAGCTCAGACCATTAGGTTGATTCAAAAGTAAGAATCTTTTCAAACCCATTTACGATTTAATTGAATTGAAAAAGTAGGCCAAAGTTCCGAAATAAGCCTTTTAGAAAAAAAGTAAGTTTTTTTTCAACCCCTGTTAAACCTTTTGCCGACAGATGACTCTAAGCTAGCGAAAACAGAATAAGAAACACAGTTTTAAAAACCACATAATAGTATGAAACGAGTAGCCTTTTTAATGACAGCAGTTATTGCTTTTGCGCTGATATCTTGTGAAGATTCAGGGATCACTGAGTCAGAAATAGTTGAACTTGACTTTTCCTCGGAAGTCACCATGGAGTCCGCAGAAGAGGATGTCACGACGATTACCGATGCGGCAGATGAAATGTTCCAATTGAGTTTTGGCAGGACAGAGAATGGTGTGAGAGATGAAATCCTTGATTGTGCTATCGTAGATAGAGACACAGTTAATAAAGTGATTACCATTGATTTCGGTGATGGATGTGAAGGACGAAGAGGTCGGGTACGATCAGGGAAAATTATTGTGACCTATGAGGGGAATCGCAGAACGGTTGGTTCATTCCGAAGCGTAACCTTTGAGAACTTCTTCGTTGACAGCACACAGGTAGAAGGAACCCGCACGAAAACCGTAACTGCAGTTGATGCCGAGAACCTGAGTATAACCGTTGATATTACTCTAACAGGAGGTAAACTCACCTTTGGTGACGGCACATTTGCCACAAGAGAGGCACAAAAGACACGGGTATGGGAATTTGATGCGTCAGGTGATCATGTCACAACGGTAAGTGGTTCGGCATCAGGTGTGAACCGGGACGGATTGGATTATAGCATGGATATTACCGAAGACATTGTGTTCCAGAGATCTTGTTGGAGAGCTGGCGTCTTTGTCCCTGTTTCAGGAGTGAAAATGTTTACGGTAGGAGAGAGTACAGCGACCATTGATTATGGTGATGGTGAATGTGACAACCTTGCAACCAAAACCCAGGATGGAGTGAGTGAAGAGATTGAGTTGTCAGTCAGAGGTCGACGCAGAAGAGGTTAATGATTTAGGAGTTTCTAGTCTCCTAGTTTTTCAGGTAGGTATGAGGGTACTCCGATTCGGAGTGCCCTTTACTCGTTTTGACTTTATGTGGTTTTTGATCGAAAACGAGTGGATGCCCGATGTAGATTGCTGATCTGATTTTCAACCAAGTGTCAGTATTTTGTTCAATTCCACCTTCCCAACGTCTAAGACTCACTGAAACATTGGGTTTAGGATGTTTAATATGACTGAGGCAACTTTGAATCGTCCTAATTGCGTATGTTGAAAGATGGAAACGTTAACACAATGCCTGCCGAACCTTGGTGAAAAGTTGCTTGCAGAAATTCAATCTTGTGCTACAAGAAGGTCATTTGGTAAACATGAAAAAGTCGTAGAACAAGGAGAAGTATTGCGATTTTTACCTATCGTATTAAAGGGACGAGTAAAGGTGTTTACCTACGAAGCTTCCATGCAGTTTTTGCTATATTTTATTAATCAGGGCGAGACTTGTATTTTCAGTTTTGCACATATTTTTGATGAGGAACCTATTTCATTTTCGGGACAAACAGAGGAGGATAGTGAATTATTGCTTTTGCCTATTCATAAAGTGAGAGATTGGAGTAACCAATATCCCAGATTCAATGCCATGCTGCTGAAGGCCTACCAACAACATTACAATGACTTGCTACAGACCACTAAGGAGGTTATTTGTTATAACCTGGAGGAACGTGTGTTGAATTATCTGAAAAAGCGCCGGGAATTGGAAGGAACAGATCTCTTGAAATTATCTCACCAGGAAATTGCCCGGGACCTGGGAACTTCCAGGGAAGTAATCACACGATTGTTGAAGAAACTGGAACAACAATCTGCCGTGGAGCAAATGGGTCGAAAAATAAAAGTTGGCTAGTGTGACAATAGTCACTGATTCACGGATTGGAAGACAGCAAGTTTGTAAACATCAATTAAGAAAGATAAAATTATGTCTGATCAAACTGTACTCATACCTGGAAATTCTCTGATCACAACAACACCCGAAGAAGGACGACAATTGGCGGTCAAGATGGCCAGATTGATCATCAAGGCGACACAGCCTGATGCCGAAATTCGTGAAAAACTCAGGCCTCAATACGCGGAGGATGCTTCGGCTTTGATCTCAATTGGAGCGACGGTGGCTGCTGAATTCGCTACAATCGCTGCCGCCAATAATTATTGGAAGTAGGTTCAAAGAATGGATCCTTAATGTCACGCGTGATTGCCCTAAGCATTGACTTATTCCTGAAAGAAGGTTAGTTTTTCAATGCAGTGAATACTTCATTGATGAACCCGTCGAAATCCAATATCGAAGCGTCATAGGTTGTACCTAGCCTTACGACGACCAGTTCTTCCGATGGGATGATGATCACTCGCTGACCGTGGAATCCACCCATGTAGTAGGTATCTTCAGGTAGTCCGGGATGTGGATTATTGAGCCAGAATTGTCCACCGTATACGTCTTTGGCATGCTTGGCATCTTCCTGTACGAAAGATACCCATGATGCTGGAAGCACGCTTTCACCATCCCAATATCCGTTATTGAGGTAGAGTTGCCCCACACGGGCCCAGTCTCTGGCGGAAGCCCAGCCAAAGGACGAACCGACCATCGTTCCTGAACCATCCGGTTCTATCAAAAAAGTAGTTGCCCCTATCTTTTTGAAAAGTTGGGTATAGAGATAATGGTAATAATCCTGATCACTATCGAAATAGCTGCGCATCAATTGCATCAGTAAGTTGGTCGTGCCAGAAGAATAATACCACTTTTCGCCAGGGTCGGCTTCCAGCGGTTTAGGTATGGTTACAATGCCCGTTGTATCACTTAACCAAAGCATCTGGTTAGCATCGGAGTAGCCACCATATTCCTCCTCGAATGCCAGGCCACTACTCATTTGAAGCAGGTTTTTATAAGTGATCGTTTCCTTAGGTGTACCTTTCCATTCCGGAACCGGAGCAGGGTCATTCAATTGGAAATGACCATCCCGTATCATCAGCCCTGCCATAGTACTGGTGATGCTTTTCGTCATACTCCAACCGAGAAGAGGGGTCATGTTATCGACATGATCCGCGTACTTTTCTCCGATCAGTTGGCCTTTGTAAAGTACCACGATGGCACGCGTGTTTTTAGGGTTTTCCGGGTCCTCTTCCTCAAAGAATTTATGTATACTTTGTGTTATTTGTTGTTCTTGCTGTGCATTGATCAGGTCCAGCGTATCGGTCCATTCAAACCAGGTGTCCATGCGTTCATTGTATGCTCCGCTATACTGATACGTCTGGTTCTTTAAAGTGCTTTCATCCAGATCATTTAAGAGCACACATCCCAGGGTCGGTCCACGAAAAATGGCCTTTCGCTTGGCCAGTCCAAAAAGACTGGCGGTAGCATATTTCTCCTTCCAGAATAGCTTTTTGCTAGTCATGCCTACAAACGAAAATCCCAGGTCTACTTCCCTGGCAATTTCTTCCGGGGTACCGGACACAAAAACACAAGAGCATAAGTTTTTGGCCGCATATCCTGTGGCAATCATCAATGTCGGTTTAAGGAACCATTGATAAAACACAATGAAAAGAATAAGAATGATAAAGAGGATGACCGGACGCTTACTCATTGAAGAAGGGTTGTGCGATAAATTTAAGTCAAAAGTCTCCTTTTAAGGAATCTTGCATAACATCTTTTCAATGAAGAATAACCAGCGGGCTTAAGTATCCATCACGGTTTGAAGAGAGATTTTTTCTTCCTCGCACATTTGACTCAGGGATTTGTAAACTTTGAGATCGTGTTTGCTGAACTTCGACATTAGTCTTGCCGCACCCCTGATCAGAATCATCTCCGAAACCAATAAGATGCGCTCGATGAGCTCGCCTGACTCCTTCATTTTGTTCATCCAGGTCTTCTTCGCTGCCATATCAAAGCCACTCATTCTTTTACAATTCCAAATGTGCGTTGCACTTTGTTGATACTGTTGGTTGTACGCTGACCAGCATTCTACCGCAGCTTCGGCTGCTTCGATAGAGAAATGATTGCGAAATTCGAAGATCAAATAATGTTGGGACCCATCGGCAATGGATTCTACTTCTACTTCAGGTAGTGATAATAAAGTTTGAGAAGGCTGCTCGTTATCGATAGGCATAGGTCGATCATTTTGGAGTACCTAAGGATAGCGTGGCGTTGTACCGATGCGATCGGACCATACGAATCTAAATCAATAAAATGAATAAATATTTATGACTTAAAACTCATCGGTAAGCTGATTTTTCAGATAGAATAAGATCAACAGGTTACTTTTGAAACTTAACCTCCGGACGTTTACTCCTTTTAATACATGAGCCGAAAGATCCTTATCGGAGATATTCATGGTTGCGTCAACACTTTCCTGGCGTTATTGAGACAACTGAATTTGAAATCGTCGGATCAGGTGATCCTACTAGGAGATTATGTAGATCGAGGATTGTACTCGAAACAGGTATTGGATCAGATAATGGCCATGAAAGATGCGCCTTACAAGGTAATTGCCTTGCGAGGAAACCATGAGCAAATGCTGATCAGCAACTATTATGCGGAGAAAGAAAAAGGCTGGTTTACCATGGCTGACCCTGAATTGCTGGAAAGCTTTCAAATCCATGACCTGAAAAGCCTTGATGAAAAGTACATTGAATTTTGCAAGTCATTGCCTTACTATTATCAGGATGAATCGTTGATCGCCGTGCATGCCGGATTGTCATTTGAGCTTGAAAATCCGCTAAACGATGAACATGATCTGTTATGGATCAGAAACTGGTATCATACGATAGACTATGACTGGTTGTCTAACCGTTCGATTATCCATGGGCACACGCCAAGGACAAAATCTGAAATTAAGGATCAGTTTCAATGCTTTGATCAGCGTCAAGTACTTAACATCGATGCCGGGGCTTTTTTATCGGAGCAGAAGGAACATGGGTTGGGTCACTTATGTGCCTTTGATTTCACCCATCAACAACTGATTTACCAGGAGAATATTGAGCCTGCTAATCAGTACTAGGTCGAAGGAACCATCAGCTCTTCAGTGTAACTTTCTCAAGGTTTACTCGCACATTTTTATGATAAGGCGTCTTGGCCAGCGGGTCACAGTCCTCCATTGAAGTAAGGTTATTTACCAGTGCACCGGTGGTTTTTATATCATGACCGGTATAAGAAAAACCATAACCGTGAGGCATTGATAGCATTTTCCTGGGCATTTCATCGGTGATCCAGGTTTTGATCACCACTTCACCGGCCTTGGAATAGCATCTTACCCAGTCACCATTTTCAATTCCTTGCTCTGCGGCATCTTCCGGATGAATCTTCAATGCACCTTCGGTATCCTTTTTACGCCAATCAGGATTTCTAAAGAGGGCGTTGGCATTGTAGGCTCGCCGTTCACCTGCCAGCAGGTTGAAGGTAAATTCGTCTTTGATCTCATTCTCTTGCGGTAGATCATCCATCCATTTTAACATTTCCACGATTTCAAGATGAATTTTCTTGTCCTTATGACGTACGAGTTCCCAACTTTCCTCATAAGTGTGTTTACTGATCAATGTACCCGACTTGCTGTTCAAAATGCGATTGAAGAGGGCTTCACCCAGGGCATAACCTTTTCCCTTAAAACCGGCCCGTTGAACTTGTTTTTCATACTTGCCGACAAACAGATGTGAAGCGAACCAGATAAAGGCTGCTGACCTGGCGTATTTATAGGGCAGTGCTTTCCCCAGGGTTTCGGTAAGTAAGAGTAGCTGTTGTTTTTTCCATTTGGGGTTTAGTTTCGTTGTAATTGCTAGTGCCATGGGGAAAAGCTTTAAGGTCGGCATTTTTCGATCGAGTTTAGCAATCGCGCCCAGTATAGGAAATGAGGCAGGGATTTCACCCATCGCGACTACTAACCGTCGATAGATTTCCGGTTCATCCAGCGTTCCGGGCAGAGGCTTTTCAATGGGATGACGCAGATGGAAGAAGTTATTGGGGAATTCCAGATTGAAGAAAGTGGCTTCCATCTTCTCGTATTGATTCTGTGCCGGGAGCACGTATTGAGCGGCCTGAGCCGTTTCGGTCATGGCCACGTCTATTACGACAGATAACTCCAGGCTTTCTATGGCCTTGCGTTGCGAATGGGAGTCTGCGTAAGTAGCTACCGGATTTGCCGAGTCAACGATCAGCGCACGCAATCGTTTAGGGCTATCAGTCAGGATCTCCTGGGGTAGGATGTTGGGAGGGAACAATTTTCCAATACCTTTCATACCTGTGACCTGAGTGGTCACACCGCCAGCTTCGGGTTCCTTCGAATGACCAATGAGTGGGAACAGAAAGTTGTGCAAACAGTTGGTTCCTTCTCTACCAAAGTGTCCGGTCACCAGGAATAGTAATCTCGCCAGATAAGCGTTAAGCGTGCTATTATGACTTTGTTCGATACCAAGATCAGAGCGCAAAGCAAATGTTTTGGCGTTCGCAATCCCTTTGGCAACCTCGGTGATCTGCTCCTCAGTTACGCCAGCAATTTTGGCATACTTTGAAACAGGTATTTTAGAAAAATGTGGTTTGATCTGATCAAACCCTACCGTGTGCTTTTCAATAAACGCCTTGTCTTCCAGTTCATTTTGAATAAGGTAACCTAACATTCCTGCCAGGAGATAAGCGTCTTTACCGGGTTGTACTTGTAGGAAGATGTCTGCTTTTTTCGCCGTTTCCGTTTTTCGCGGGTCGATGACCACCAGGGTTTTCTCGGGATTTCTCGCCACTTCATTGATCGTGGGGCGTGCTTTGGGAATTCCATGAGATTGCAATGGATTGGCCCCGAGGATCATTACATATTCCGCTTCCCCAACGGCCTCACAATAGTTGGTGTTCTGCCTTCCGAAAAGATGACCATTCACCCAGAAATTCCCAGTCTTCTCCTGAGCGAGCGCGGCATAGATATAGGGCGTATCACAAGCCGTGCGTAATGCAGCTCCATAGACCCCTCCTAAATGATTCCCCTGTCCTCCACCCCCCGCATACGCAATGGCTTTTCCACCATGGGTATCTCTGATTTGAACCAGCTTTTCAGCAATTTCTTTAATGGCAATGTCCCAGCTGATCTCCTCAAACTCACCAGAGGCAGTTTTTCTCAACGGACTGGTAAGTCTTTCCTGTTTTTGATAGTAATTCAGACGTGTAGCTTTTTGACATATATAACCTTCTGAAACGGGATGGTCCTTGTCGCCCAGTACCTGTACGAAATTGCCAGCTTCGTCTTTCTGAATTTCAATACCGCAATTCTGATTGCATAAAATACAGGCGGTTTTATACGTGGTTTCCTGGGTCATATCATTTGATTTTATGGATTAACAGGCAGTATCTGGTTTGTCGACCAACTCCCAAAAGGTCTCGGATTTGTCTTCATTGGGTCGATCGGCACAGGGAAAATCTTTCTCGATGAGTACATGCAATTGCGCATTGCCTTGCAGCGAAAGTTGTGTTTCTATTCCGACCTGATGGGTATTGAACCAGGTCTGAGCCAATTCATCAGGGAGCCCAATGGATATTTTGGAATCTTCAAATGAAGCTTCAATTTCCAATTTCTGATGTACGGCAATCTCGAAACGAAATGCACCAGAGGCTGGAAAATGGACGGAATCAACGATAGCACCACTTTCTTGTAATTGTGTCAACTCGGTCCGCTGTACCCTGATTCTGATACTATTATGTGTCAGTCTTAGTTTCACTGTTAAATTTTATAATGGAAAAGATACGTGAAGAAAATTAAGAGAGCAAACACTTTCTTATTTTAAACAAACATTCATAGAATTGCTGCATGAAACGTGCCACCCGGAACGCGGCCCGAACCCGACAAGAGATCATTGAGCGATCGGCACCGGTCTTTAATGTCCATGGTGTGTCGGGGACTTCCATGCAGATGCTCGTGGAGGCAACAGGCTTTCAAATGGGAGGGATCTATCGCCATTTCGAAACGAAAAAAGCCCTCGCAAAAGAAGTTTTTTTATACAGCTACGAGGTACTCATTGCACAACACTTAATGCTCGATGAGGTGAAGGACCCGCGGCGAAAGCTAATGAAGATTGTGGCTGCCTATGAGTCCATGGTGAAAACACCGAAAGTGAAAGGGGGCTGTCCCATTCTGAATACCGCCATTGAAGTGGACGATACGGATCACGAATTTCGGGAGATGGTCCGGACCCATTTTAATAAGATCATTGCGGTCATCGTCACCACCCTGGAAGAAGGTAAAAACACAGGCACATTTCAGGAAAATATACAGCCAGAGGAAGTAGCCTTGTTCATGGCTTCCGTTCTTGAGGGATCTATAATGATCGGGAAGCTGACCAGGGATCCAATGGCCGTGTTAAGTGCTTTCAGTCAGATGAAGCAATACCTTAATGCTTGTGTCATGACCAGTGACTGAGTCATTTTAGGCGGGCCAGTCCTTTTATAGATTCTTCCATGTTTTCATCCAACTCCAATGATTTTGTATAAAGTTCGACTGCTTTTCGTTCGTCACCTTTCTTTTCGTAGATCATGGCCATTCGCATCCAGGCAGCAGAAGGTGAAGGAACATTCGGAGTAAGCTCCTTGGAGAGGTAGGTTTCCAGGCTGGCAATGCCTAATTCGGTTTGAGTACCTGAAAAAGCACTGGTTCTTCCTATTTGGTACAAGGCTCCGATATTGGTCGTATCTTCTTCATAGATCTGCTGAAAAAGATCGAATGCTTTATCAAAAGCCTGATTGCTCTGATAATAGTATCCCAGATTAAAAGCATACCTTTTATCATATTGCATGGCTTGCTGATATTCTTTTTCTGCATGGTCGTATTCTTCCTGGCGTAACCAAACGGTAGCCATGGCTGCATGTCCCCGGGCAGGATCAATGGACTTGATCACATTAGCCGTTTCTGTTGCTTTTTCCCAACTTCCTCCCATGATGCCCGGTGCCAAAGTGTAGAATTCTATGAGACTTAAATGTGCATCTATATTCCCAGGATCAAGGGACACGGCTTCTTCGTAGGCATTTTTGATTTTTGGCGCCAGTAATCCCTGACGAAATACACTGGATTCCTGAGCCAGCCTGCCCAAGGCATTACCATACCAGTAGAAATAATCGGCCTCTTCAGGGTAATCATCACTCAAGTCTTCGAAGTATTCAGCCGAAGCTTTAAATGACCGTTGATCAAAGGCAATTCGACCCAGGTAATATTGGACCTCTTTGTCTGAATCGTCCAGGGCTAAAAGGATTTTCTTCGCTTCATCCAGTTGATTATCCTTATAGAGTTGAATCGCTTGAGAGGTGCTTTGGGCGTAGGAATAGACAGGCCCCGAGATCAGGAGTAGTAAGAGTAATTTTTTCATTTCGAGTTTTTGACCTTTGATTAAAAGATGCAGATTCTGTGCAATGGTTGCTCTGGTCTGATGATTTTTTTGATCAATGAAATGCGTCATTACAAAAGTCAGGCCAGACTTGATGAGCTGTTAATGGCATGTTAAAGGAATGACGCATTGGAACCTGCCCCGGAGTGTATCGTAACGTCTTCCAGACCAACTCTCAAACCATGAAATACCTAGTTTTCGCAATCTTTTTTAGCACTATGCTCATTTCTGTCTCTGCTCAGGAGTGGAAACTGGTTTATCACAATGATGCAGATGGAAACGCCATTGAAGGGAATATCCGAGAATTGATCCAGGCGGTTTATCAAGGGAAAGAAGTACGGGTAGCCTGGTGGAGTAAAAAGAATGAAGACGGAGTGTCTCGCGTTTATCATGTGGCTGATGCAGCGTTTCTTACTGTCATGATGGA
The DNA here is from genome assembly GCA_965229785.1 of Cyclobacteriaceae bacterium. GTDB lineage: Bacteria > Bacteroidota > Bacteroidia > Cytophagales > Cyclobacteriaceae > JAWPMT01. Next base: position 2,844,308 of record CBDDJS010000001.1, on the reverse strand, counting down.
TTCGGTGGTGATGGCCCAGATACGACCCATTTATGGGCAAACGCCGGAATTTGAGAACTATACCATCACTTTGAAAGAAAACCTGGAATGGGTCTCGATCGGAGGAACCAATGGTCATAGTGATGCCATGATGCGGAATGCCATTACAGGGGAAATAGTGGGGCATCACCGAAGGAAAAATGCCCGCAAGTGGTATGTAAAACAATAGGGTAAGGTGTCAAACGCTTATTTTTAAGGCAACATGCAAGAGAGTTAGTCGTTTTGTGAAAAGCAATTCGACCCACTCGAAACAACATGAGCCTGTTAAAGGATATCGACGAATTAATAGAAGCTGGAGTGATCTCCGACGAGGTTGCCGAGGACATTCGCGCCTATTATCAAAGAGAAAAGGGTTTTTCTACCAATCGCCTATTCATGGTATTTGGTGTGATGGGCGCGATTTTGGTTGGGTTAGGTATCATTCTGATCATCGCCCACAATTGGGATGATCTTTCCAGAACGATCAAAACCATTTTTGCATTCATTCCCCTCGTAATAGGTCAAATCCTCTGCGGTTATGCTCGATTCATTAAACGAGATAGTCCGGTTTGGCGAGAAAGCGCTGCGGCTTTTCTATGTTTTGCCATTGCTGCCAGCATTTCACTGATCAGTCAGATCTATAATATCCCAGGGAACCTGAGTGGATTTCTATTGGTTTGGATGCTTTTGAGTATGCCTTTGATCTATGTCATGGACGTTTCCATCGTTTCACTCATCTGCATAGTCGGTATTACCTGGTATGCCTGTGAAACGAGCTATTGGCATTATCCGAATCTCCCTTCCTATCCTTATTGGGCATTGATGGGAGTAGTATTGCCGCATTACCTCAAATTATTCAAAACAAGTCCTGGGAGTAATGCCCTGTTCTTTCACCATTGGCTGATTCCTCTTTCCTTCATTATTGTGTTAGGTACATTGGCGGAAGATCACGGCACACTGATGAGTGTGGCTTATATGAGCCTTTTCGGAGTGTTTTACTTAACTGGAAACCACAGGTCTCTGAGGAATCAGGTGGCTTCTCGAAATGGATTTAAAGTGTTGGGTTTGATGGGTATGGTTGTATTGTTATTGATGTTCAGTTTTGATTCCTTCTGGGAGGCGGTAATAGATCTTCGATCCGAAACCAATTTGCTGTTTACACCCGAACTCTGGGTAGCAATTGTACTTACGATTGCGGCGTTGGTGATGTTGATTAGAAGTTTGAAAAATCTAAATTCCGATACTCAACAAGATTATGTATCCTGGATCTTTGTAGTATTTGTAGTGCTTTTCTTGATCGGACTGTACACGAAACTCCCGGTTGTACTGGTCAATGTGCTCTTGTTTTCACTGGGGATATATAAGATCCGGGAAGGAAATCAACGAGATCATTTGGGCGTGATGAACTTCGGATTGTTAATCATCATAGCACTGGTCATTAGTCGCTTCTTAGATGCTGATCTTACTTTCGTGGTTCGAGGTTTACTATTCATATTGGTGGGTGTAGGGTGTTTCTTTGCCAACTACCAGTTGCTAAAACGGAGGAAAGCCCATGAATAGAAAGCGCATGACACGCTTTGCTTTTGTGTTACTGATAATGGCGCAATTGTATGTTCCGGGGAAGATGATCTGGGATAATGAGCGCATTTGGCTTCAGGGCACTGCACATCACTTCAAAACTGCTCCTGTCGATCCGTTAGACATTTTTCGTGGAAAATACATTGATCTCTTTTTTGAAGCGAATATGGTCGAGGTGGCAAACAAAAGTGATTGGATCGAAGGGGAAGAAGTCTTCGGTATACTGACAACTGATACTGAAGGTTATTCCTCCATAAGCACCATACTAAAGCATCGGCCTGAGAAAGGAGTGGAGTATTTGAAGGTTACGATCCAATACATACCGGACTATGAGCAAAACACAGTACAGATCAGGTTTCCATTCGACCGTTTTTATATGGAAGAATCGAAGGCACACCATGCAGAATTATCCTATATCGCGGCTACTCGTGATACTACTTCGACTACCTACGCCCTGGTAAGTATTCTGGAAGGCGCATCTGTCATCAAAGATGTGTTGATCGATGATGTTCCCATCAGCGAAGTAGCGGAATCCATGCGTGAGAATACTGATCCATAAAATCGCAAATCGCTTGCGCTTTCATTAGATTTGAATATGGACGGGAATACGTATGATGAATCCCTGGCCGAACTTCAGGTCAAATTGATTGCGCTTCAGGAATGGGTAAAACAGCAGGGCCTGAAAGTGGTGGTGATATTCGAAGGGCGTGATGCTTCGGGAAAGGGAGGCGTAATCAAACGGATTACGGAGAAACTCAATCCTCGTGTAGTGAAGGTCGTTGCTTTAGGAGTGCCCACAGAGCGAGAAAAAGGTCAGTGGTACTTCCAACGCTACGTAGCTCATTTACCTGCAAAAGGTGAAATCATTTTGTTTGATCGCAGTTGGTATAACCGGGCAGGTGTGGAACGCGTGATGGGATTTTGCACGGAGGAGGAACACCAGGAGTTTTTGCGATCTTGCCCTGAGTTTGAACGCATGCTGATCAGATCAGGTATCATTTTATTGAAATACTGGTTTTCTGTTAGTGATGAAGTGCAGGAAAAGCGATTTAAGGCACGTGTTTCTGATCCGCTGAAGCGATGGAAATTCAGCCCGATGGACCTTCAATCCCGTTCAAAATGGGTGGAATATTCGAAAGCAAAAGATGAAATGTTTGCTCACACCGATACCAAACAATCACCCTGGTATGTCGTCAATGCCGATGATAAGAAAAAAGCGCGACTGAATTGCATTCATCACTTATTGTCTAAAGTTCCTTTTCAACCACTTCAATATGAAGATATAGATTTACCACCCTTACCCGAGGATGTGGCGTACGTTCGTCCACCGATGGATTATCAGGAGTTTATTCCAGAAATATATTAGAATCAGACGAATAGGTCGGAACAATCAGAAGAACAACACAACTAATAGCCAATATGGAATTTGATAAGGGAAAGTACAAAGTAATGGATGCCAAAAGCATTGAGGTCATCCACTGGAAAATCAATCCACTAATGGCCATTAGTGAATTGGCTTTAGGCCACCGCATTCCGGAAGTATTGTTGATTGACAAAACTGCTAACAAACCACTATTAGACAGAGGTTTCGTTCCATGCCCACATTGTCATACCTTACATGATAGCCGGACCTGGTCTCAACAAAATCATACGGTTTATAAGAATTGGTATGGATATTACTGTCCGCAATGCGAGCAAGTCATTCCCTGTGTTCGCAATTGGACTGCAGGTCTGATTTTGGGACTTCTACGCCTGTTTCGATCTCAGAAAGTAGACCAGGACAAAGCAAAATGGTTAGCACAACAGCCCCAAAGATTCGAAAACCTAACTTTTGATCCGGTGAAAGTGAACTGGATGAAAATTGGCTTGAAATGGGGGTTTTTCATGTTTCTGGCATTTATGGTTTTGATGCCGGCACTCTTCCCGCCGTTTGTGGAAGGCATTGAATATGAAATGACACTCAACCCCAGGTTTCTACTATACATGGCAGCATTTACGGGCCCCCTTTGCACATTAGGAGGACTGCTTTTTGGTTTCTTAATGCAGAAGTCGATGGAAAAAAGAGGAGGTAGCCAGCCAAAATAAAAATGGGTTAGGCATAATTCATGACGAAAGTGCGTATGCTATCTTCGGGCCCAAGGTTAAGCTTCTTTTTCAGTCGATTCAAGTTCTTCTTTACGGAAGACATTTCCGTATTGGTCACTTTAGAGATCTCATTGTTATCCATTCCTACTTTGATGTAAGCACATAGTTTCAATTGATTGACAGAAAGCGATTCGTATTCTACTTTCATTTTCGAAAAGAACTGCGGATATACATCCTCGAACTTGGTCAGGAAATTGTCCCAGGAATTGTCGAGGGCCAGGTTTGACTCAATCAATTTCTTTATTTCCTTGATGTCCTCACTCCCTCGAGTCTCTATTTTCTCTTTTAATTTTTTTAAAACATCATTTTTTTCATTGGACTGCATGGCTAGAATCGCCAGTTCCCGGTCTTTGGTGTGAAGCTGCTCGTTGAGCAATTTTCGTTCCTTTTCGGCAGCCCGTAACAATTGCTGTTTTTGGCTTTCGATGATTTGATTCTGTTCGTGAAGTTTCAGGTTTCTTTTCCCTTTGTTCCGATAATCCCGGATGACCCATGCAAGTAACAGGCTGAGAAATATTGAAGCTGCCATGCCAAGGCCTCTTTCCAACAATACTCTTTTTTCCAGAATAAACTCTCTCTTCAGGTTTTCCTCTCGCTGTAAATTGAGTGTTTTTTCGTGGGATACTCTGGTTTCGATCCGGGCCAGGTCAAGCGCCCGATCTTTTCCTGATATTTCTTCTTTCGCATCTGAATACCGCTTGAGGTATTTGTACGATTGCTCCAGGTTTTCCAACCTTTCGTAACTTTTGTATAAAGTCTGGTGGATCAATAAAATATGTCCGGTGGTGGCATTACCGTTCGATACTTCCAATGCTTTTTCAGCATGTTCGATTGCACGTTCAAACTGTTCTTTTTTGAAGAAGACGTGGGCCAATTGAGCGTGACTGGATTCGAGTACGCCTTTGTAATTTCCAGAGAACTCTAATGAACGGTTCAAATGAAAGATCGCCGAATCATAGATCTGATTTTTCGCATGAATGATACCGATCAACCCATGCGTATTGGCCATTCCATACGCATAGTTGAGGGCTTTGAATTGACCAAGTGCAGATCGGTAGTAAAAGAGTGCGCTATCGAGTTGGTCAAGCTTGTTCATGAGTTCCCCCATAGCTGAAATGGCCCCGGCTTTGCGACGAGGAGAACCACGTTCCAGGTTGTATTCTAAATTGATGGTCAAATATTTTCGGGCAGAATCCAGATCACCGATCTTATTGTATTCAAACCCAATCCCTTTTATGCAGTACATGGCATTAGCGGGTCGGTTCATTTGTTCGAAAGCGAGCATGGCTTCCTGATAATGCTTGATCGAATTAACCGGATCGTTCATATTCCCATAAAGGATGCCGAGGTTCTGATTATTGAAGGCCACACCCATGGAGTCATTTGCGATTTGGGCGAATTCCAGGCTTTTTTCAAAGTGATAAAGTGCAGAATCCTTTTGCTTCAAACTTTGAAATAATACTGCCAGATTGTTATAATTGAAGGCCGCACCCTGGGCGTCATCCAGTAAGTGATAAATGGCTAAGCTCCTGTAATGCGCCTTTTGGGCCCGATCAAAATCACCAATCCGCATCAGAGCGATGCCCAGATCATTAATACCCCTCGCTAAGTTGCTCGCTGCGGATTTTTTGAGAGCTAAATGATCATAGGAAAGCAAAGGTTCATACGCCTTCACCGCTTCTCCGAATCGATCTATGCTCAGGAAGTAATCTCCTTTAAGTTTAAAGTATTCAATGCTGATGGTATCAGGTTCGTTCAGAATAACTTCCTGATCAATTTGATTCAACAGATGGATGGCAAGAGAATCCTGTTCGTCTATCAATTGATCAATTTCTTTGAGTTGGTTAGCAAGCGATGTAGCGCCCTGTCCAAGGGACGGATAGCTTAGGAGTAAAGCGATAACCCATAAAAGTGTCCACCTCCTCATTGCGTCGAAATTTGCGTTTTGAGCCTGGAATTCATGATTTCAAAGGACTATCATTTTTAACTGCCAACCAAATGACACCTATCCCTGCCAACCAGATGACAACCGGATTTTGATTAAAACGACCCTGGCCTCCATTTAGATTTGTTGCAAATCCTAGACGTCATTGAATTTTTTCAAGATGTCACGAATATCAATCTGCTATGTATTCACCGTCAAAGTCCATTCTTTTTTTCATTTCATTCACGGTCTTGTGGATCCCATTTTCACAGGCCCAGCCTGGTCTCACTTGTGAATCTGCCGGGGACATTTCCGATCAGGTCATCACAAATGATCCCATAGGTCATCAGCTTACCATAGATACGCGATTCAGTGATCAATTTATATCCTTCACTGCTCCAGTTGCCGGAACATTACAATTTGATCAGGGGTATAATGGGATTACCTATTTGGTGATTTACGGCGATCAGTGTCAGTTGTTAGATGAGAAGTTGCTCTGGTACTCCTATGATGTTTTCACGATTGAACTTGGTGCAGGAGAAACAATAGTCCTGGAATGTGACAGAAGAAATAATGTCTCGGGCAAAGAAGTGCTCCAAGCGACGATACATTTTCAGGAAAGGGTTGTAGGAGAGAAGCCGGCTGAGGCGATTCCTCTGGTCGAGGGGACTAATCAGGTCACCAGATACCTGGGTAACCAATACTTTAAGTACGAAACTCATCAGACGGGCCTATTGACCATTAAGACTTGCCACGATGGAAACCCCGTGGATGGCACGTATTTGAAACTTTATGAAAATGACTCATTGACCAATTTGATCCAAGATAATGTCTGGTGTAGCAACGATCCCGATGGGGATTTGACCCAAAGTACAATCACTTATGAAGTGACAGAAATTGGCATGGAATTAGTGCTAGAAGTAAAACAAGTGCCGTTCTGGTTTGAAAGCTATGATTTAAGCTTAGCTTTTATGTCAAATGCAGGCAAAACTTGTGAAGTGCCAATTGAGGTAATTGCAGGTGGTACTTATGAAATAGATCACGCACCAGATGACGCGCCTTACCAGGAGGATTTTTGGTACACATTCAAAGCAGATGAAGCAGGTACTCTGACCCTTAGCAATTGTGAACAGACCGAAGCCATCACAAAAGTGACTGCTTTTGAATCATGTGGTGGTACACGACTATGGGTAGCAGACGGCAATTGCAACGGCGGAGCAGAATTGGTTATATCACTGGCAGCAGAAGATGAAATAGTTTTTAGGTGGGATGATCATAATGAACCTGATTGGAACATTGAAGACTATGCCTATTCGTTTGAGGTGCAGTTTGAAACCCTGCCTGTTGAAGATGGCGTTTCTTGCGAAACGGCGTATTTAATTTCCGGGTACGGCACCTATGACGTGGATAATTCAGGTGGCGATCAGTGGTTTCAATTTACTGCTCATGAAACAACAAAGATCGCGATTACCACAGGATCAAATGCTGCGGGATGGGGTGAGACCAGTTTAGCCAGGAATCAGGATACCAAATTCAAAGTGTACGATGTTTGTGGTGGTACCATCCTCGTTCAAAATGATGATTCACCCATTGTTAAGTGGCGGAGGTCATATGCTACCTTGGAAGTAGTTGAGGGAATGAAATACCTTATCCAGTGGGAAGACCAATTTGTTACCACTCCACATCAATACCAATTTGAGATATTTAAAGTTGACGACTACTTAAGTCATGCTTCTGTTAATGAACCGGAATCCATAAATGTAGGGATTCATCGAGCCTTTCTCAATTATAAAAACCAGCATTGGTTTAAGTACACTTTTCCTTCGGATGGTGTACTGGTAGCGGTTAACCTCGACGGCCAGGTAGGCCGGGTGATACCTTCCTATCAAATGTTTTATGGAGACAATGGTCTTGATCTTGAATTGCCCGATCAAGATGAATTCGCTATACAAAACTGGTCAAATGATGAGCCCACTGAAACTAATTTCATGTATCAGGGAATTGCCGGAGAGGAAGTTCTACTGCGAGTTGAGGAAGTAGCTGGCATTCATTTCTATAGTGTAGGAAACCGGGATTTTGAATTGGCTTTCTTCGCTAATAACCAATATGAAGACCTTTGCTACGTCCAGTCTGACCTTACGGAAGGCGTTCATCAGATCGATGCGTTATTGGGTGATCAAAAGTATAAATTCATTGCTCCGGAGGCCGGTTTATACTCTTTTACGGCAGAGGATAATCCATCGATGTTGATCCGAATTTACGATGGGTGCTTCGGCGACGCGCTTTATACGAAGTACAATGATTTTCACTTTGAAAAGCAAATGGCCGAAGGAGAAGAGATTTTTCTGGTTTTTTTTGATGAATATGGGGGTAAAGTCCGTTTTGAGATCAGTCGGGAAGAACCTTGCGAGGATGAGGTAATTACGACAGTTGAAGCTTGTGACGAATATAGCTTTGATGGCTATACATTGACTTCTTCTGGCATGTATGAGGCGACCTTTACCAATGAAGCGGGATGCGACAGCCTGGTTCATTTAACCCTGACCATTTTAGAATCGACATCCAGTGAAACGATAGCAGAAGCTTGTGAGAGCTATGATTGGAATGAAGTCACCTATACCTCGACCGGAGTATATGAAGTGGTTCTTGAAAATGTAGCTGGTTGTGACAGTACGGCGGTGCTGGATCTGACGATTTTGGAATCAACCTCCAGTGAAACGATAGTAAAAGCTTGTGAGAGCTATGATTGGAATGAAGTCACCTATACCTCGACCGGAGTATATGAAGTGATTCTGGAAAACGCAGCTGGTTGTGACAGCACGGCGGTGCTGGATCTGACCATTTTAGAATCGACATCCAGTGAAATGATAGTAGAAGCTTGTGAGAGCTATGATTGGAATGAAGTCACCTATACTTCGACCGGAGTATATGAAGTGGTTCTGGAAAACGCAGCTGGTTGTGACAGTACGGCGTTGCTGGACCTGACGATTTTGGAATCTACCTCCAGTGAAACGATAGTAGAAGCTTGCGAGAGCTATGATTGGAATGAAGTCACCTATACCTCGACCGGATTATATGAAGTGGTTCTGGAAAACGCAGCTGGTTGTGACAGCACGGCGGTGCTGGACCTGACGATTTTGGAATCTACCTCCAGTGAAACGATAGTAGAAGCTTGTGAGAGCTATGATTGGAATGAAGTCACCTATACCTCGACCGGAGTATATGAAGTGGTTCTGGAAAACGCAGCTGGTTGTGACAGCACGGCGGTGCTGGACCTTACAATACTCGAAACGGCATCAAGCGTTACTTACGTTGAAGCCTATGAAAGGTATGCTTGGAATGGTGAGACGTATGAAGTATCAGGACTATATGAAGTCACTTTGACCAACGATTCAGGATGTGACAGTCTCGCACAGCTTGAGTTGACCATTTTAGATCGACTATCACAGACCATCACCCTTAATGACATGCCCGAACTAAAGTATGGTCAAGGTGATATTACTCTTGAAGCCGAAGCCAGTTCAGCACTTGAAGTTTCCTACCAAATATCAAATAAAGCAGTAGCTTCAATGGAGGGCACTAGCCTTCAGATACACGCCGCGGGAGACTTTAGCATTACTGTTTCTCAGGAAGGAAATGAAAAGTATTTGCCTGCGGAGGAGGTGACTTTGCAATTAACCGTAGACAAAGCCAAGCTAATAGTCAGTGTCAATGACCAAAACAAAGTTTACGGGGCTGAAAACCCCACATTTACCTATTTCTACCAAGGTTTTGTTCATGACGATGATGAAAGTGATTTGCACAGTATTCCAATGGTAACGACCCTGGCCACAGCAACAACCGATGTAGGGTCTTATGTGATCAACGTCTCAGGAGGAGCATCCGACAACTATGAATTTGTGTACGTTGATGGGACGCTGGAGATCGAGCAGACTGATCAGTTCATTGATTTTGAGATACCTACCAATTGGATTTATGGGGATACAGAGTTCGACCTGTTGGCGGAGGCGAGCTCAGGTTTGTCGGTAACTTACGTAAGTTCCGATGAGCAGGTAGCGGTGATCAACGACAGCAAGGTTGAAATCGTAGGGGCGGGAGTCTCTACGATCACCGCAATCCAAAAGGGTGATCAAAATTTTAGAGAAACAGAAAGTACTCAGCGTTTGGTCGTGGATAAAGCTCCGTTAAAAATCATAGCTAATGACCAGGAAATGCATCTTAGACAACAAGTTCCTGACCTTACCATGCGTATTGAAGGTTTGGTCAATGATGAAACCATGGATGATTTGGAAGTACTACCGAACATTTGGACCCAGGTAACAGCTGAGTCTGAAATGGGTCAATATGGTATTTTTCTGGAAGGAGGAGAGGACAAGAATTACGCCTTTGATCTGGTAAATGGTACGTTGACCGTTGATGCCGCCCTGAGTACACGGGCCAGATCTGAGCATGTACACATTTATCCGAATCCATCTGCTGACCGACTGAATATTGAATTGCCAGAGACAAACTCCGGTTGGCCAACGGAAGTAATCATACAAGATTTAATGGGACGTGTACATTACAATGCTGCTGTTACTGATCCGCATATAGAAATAGATATAACTTCTTTTCCCACTGGCATTCTGATTTTGCAAGTTAAAATGAAAAGTAGCAGCCTTGTAGAAACGATAATTAAACGCTAACCATTTCGATATTGGTAGATCATCTGAATGATTTGCTGCCGAACATTTGTCAAAAGAGATTAACCTTATGTCTTAGTCTCTTTTCCATTTGCTGGAATGCAAGTTATGTTCGTCTGGCAAGACGATTTGCAGGATTCAGGTCAGTTCCTGAGGTTTGGTAAAGAACGAATAGCTTGAGGCCAGAACAACCGCCATCATGATCATAGCAACCCAGACCAGCAAAAACCTGATATTCGGTGGTATTTGATTGATGTAGTAGTATTTCTGAAAGGACATCTCAAAATGATTCTTCGCCTGAAGTGACATCCGATAATGCTGGTTTCGGGCATTCAGAACTAAGATATTCTCCTGATCAATGATTTCATGAAAGCTCAAGATCCTGGCATCAAGAGACTGAATTTCTTCTGGTAAATTTTGGACCTCCAGTTGAACCATTGATTGTTGGCCGTACCACACTTTACCTGTCCCGAATATCAACCTTTCACCATTGGCATGAATATCCGTATTGGTTTTGAAATAGTCAATTACCTGAGATGTTTTGACATCATTGGCCATAACCATTTGCATGGCCTGGTTCGAAAAATGGATGAGCAGATAGTCTTTTTTACCCTGTTCCCGTATTTCGAATCGTGCTATTTTTATGTTTTGAGCCTGGGTGAAAAGGGGAATCAATAGTGCCCAAATCAGGATGTATCTCTTGATCGTTTTCATGACTGTGGAATAGTATGGGTGCTGGAATTACGGAGATATACCTCCAGATGGTTGCCTCTTTATTTCATGAAAATATGTGACTTTTTGAGCGTTGATGGATTATCAGGAAAAACAAGACATGTCCGATATCCAAAACGTTCAATTGGGCTTTAGTTGCCCGCTTAAAAGAGAGGATATGGAGGTAACCGAGCAGGGTCATTTTTGTTCGAGTTGCTCCAAAGAAGTGATCGATTTCACTGATAAGTCTCAAGCAGATTTTGACAAAATCATAAAGGCTTCCCCGCAGCGTATTTGTGGTGCATTCAAAACTTCCCAACTCAGCCAGGCTTTCCTAAAGTATGCCGCTGCCACCGCCATTGCAGGATCGACTTTATTGGGCGCCTGCCGGGAAATAGATATAATTCCCTCGGATCCAATTGCAATAGAAGAAGAGACTTTTGAATTGGGATTATTCATCACAGGAGAATTACTCTTACCAGACGAAGAGGTTTTAGGACTGCCTATAACTTATCCTGAACCTGTAGGGGGTATAGAACAATTTTATCTGGCACTGTATAAGGAGCTTAAGCCACCAAAAGGGATGGAAGCTTCCGGGAAAGTCTACTTGAGGCTACGCATTGATGAAACGGGCAAAGTCACTAAAGTAGAGGTGATCAAGGAATTAGCTCCCAGCGCAAATAAAGAAGCCATACGTGCCGTAAAGGCCATCGATTTTTTGTTTAAGCCTGCTACGTTCAAAGAAGGACCCGGTCCTTCGGATTTTATTGTCCCCGTGAACTTTCAATATTGAACCTGATCTTTCAGCGGTTTACACATTGTACCAAAATAATTTCCGATTAATAAAACTTCATTTAGAATAATATCGTATTTATATTTACTTCAATTAGTATAAAATACAATGAAGAAGACACGACTCGGTGAATTTCAGGAACTGATCCTAATGACAGTCATTGTTCTGCAGGAGCAGGCTTATGGGAACGAGATCCAACGAGATCTGGAAGAACGTCTTGATGAGCGCCTGAGTATGGGAGCAATCCAGACAGCCCTGAAAAGGATGGAAGAGAAGGGATTTCTAACTTCCAAATGGGGAGAGGCCAGTCAACGCAGAGGGGGAAAACGGAAGCGTATTTATGCGGCGACCCCTGAGGCTTATCAGACCTTACAGGAAATGAAAGACATCCGGTCACAGCTATGGTCTGCAATGCCCAATCTCGGAACTAATCCTTCCTGATGGACAGGCAACCAGACGAGCAAACCCCTCCACGATGGCCACTGAACTTATTGCGGACCGTCATAAAGTCCGACTATATGGAGGAAATAGAGGGGGACATGGAAGAACGATTCCTTGACAATTGTGATTTTCTGGGATATAACAAAGCCAAAAGGCTATACTATTTCGACACACTTAAACTGCTCCGGCCAAAATTACTTAAAGGCATGGGTGGAGATCATCAATTAAATCATTTCGGTATGATCATTAATCATTTGAAAGTTGCCGCCAGGCAAATGAATAAGCAAAAAGTATTCAGTACGGTCAAAATCGGTGGGTTTGCCCTTGGGATTGCCGCTTGTCTGCTCATTTCTATTTACATCGGACATCAGGTAAGCTACGACAAGCATTATCAGGATGGTGATCGAATATTCCGTGTAGTTAATCAATGGTCACAGTCGGGTGAAGTGGGCTATTGGTCCAATGTACATGGACCACTGAAAGCACTTTTGCAGGAGAACATTCCGGAAATGGAGCTGGTTGCCCGAACAGTCGAGTGGTCCTGGGGAGATGCCGGCGATAACCACATTCAGGCAGGTGGAAGTATCCAGAGTCACTACGAAGAAGGGTTTTTCTATGCTGATCCGGAATTACTGGAAGTCCTGGAGATCGAAATGTTTTATGGTGATGAAAAAGCTTTGTTTGCTCCCAATACACTGGTGCTTTCCCGCAGAAAAGCGGAAGTTTATTTTCCGAATGAGAACCCTATAGGAAAGCAAATTCAATTGAATAAAGATCCTGAAAGCATTTACACAATAGGGGGAGTGATGGAAGATCTACCCGAGAACATGCACTTGAAAGGAGATTTCATCCTGACCCTGTTTGAGCGAAAAGACGGTCCTGGCACCAGCGGCTGGTGTTGCACTAATTACACCATGTATACGAAGCTTTCGGAAGGTGCGGACAAGGACTTGGTGGAACAAAAAACCGGAGAAGTGCGCAGAAGCCTGGTCATTGATCTATTGAAACAAAATGGACAAATCAATCTGGAAGAGCAGGCCTTGTATCAGTCGTATTATTTTCAGGCCGTGAGCGATATCTATCTGAATCCGGAGGAAGTAGGGGACTTTTTGAGTCATGGGTCCGAGGATCTGGTTTGGATCTTTGGGATCATTGCGGGGGTTATCTTATTACTGGCGTGCATTAATTTCATCAACCTGTCTACGGCTAGTTCGATGAGTCGAGCGAGAGAAGTAGGTTTACGTAAAGCCGTGGGGTCGTTTCGTTCCGGCCTTGTCGTCCAATACCTGGCTGAATCATCGCTTTACAGCTTGTTGGCGGTGACCATTGGCGTGGGTGTCGCGACTGTGGCTATGCCCTTCTTTAATGAATTGACGGATCTGCAATTGTCATTGCCATGGACAACCTGGTGGTTCATTCCCGGGCTTGTAATTGCTTCTTTGGTGTTAGGAATCCTATCTGGTTTTTACCCGGCTCTGGTTTTATCCGGATTCAATACCGTAGATGCGCTAAAGGGCAAAGCCAATACAGTTGGTAAATCATTTTTACAGAGTGGCATGGTAGTTTTCCAGTTTGCAGTGACCGTAATTCTGATCATTACCGCGTTGGCGGTACACCAGCAATTTGAATTCATGATGAATAAATCCCTGGGGTATGAAAAAGAACAAGTTGTCAACCTGCTGGGCCTGGATACCATGGAAGAGGAGAAGAAACAAACCTTGAAATCTGAACTGCTACGTTTGCCTCAGGTAGTTAATGCTTCATTGAGTGATTTCTTACCGGTAGAAGGAGGTTCTGTCCACAACAGGGACTTCTGGACAACAGGTGGAGGAGGTCAGGAGCGATACGAAGCAGCCATGTGGTTTGTTGATGAAGACTATTTGCCAACGTTGGAAATGGAGCTTAAGGATGGCCGTAACTTCCGGAAAAATGAGCCAGGAAAATCAATCATCATCAACGAACGTTTAGCCAACGTGTTGAACATGGATGATCCGGTTGGTCAGCGACTGACAGATATGTTTGAGAATCAATACGACATCATTGGCGTAGTAAGCGATTTCTACTTTGAGCCGATCACTGGAAACATCCGTCCACTGGCGCTCTCCACAGGAGCACCATCAGCGACGCTTTCTGTGAAAGTAGCTCCACAAAATATGAATGCTACAATGATGGCTATCGCGAGTGTATGGGATCAATTCAATCCCAATCAGGCCATGCGGCACCGATTCATGGACCAACAATTTGCTTTATGGTACAAAGACATTGAGCGGGCCAGAAGCCTTTTTATGGTGTTCACCGTGCTTTCTTTGGTCATTGCCTGTTCTGGTTTATTTGCCCTTTCCCTTTACCTGATTGGTAAAAAAAGTAAGGAGATCAGTGTACGGAAAGTATTGGGTGCCAGCCTTTCAAGACTGTTACTGATCCTGGTTGGGGACTTCTTCAAGTTGGTGGTATTGGCCATCATCATCGCAATCCCTATAGCATGGTATTTCACCGAATCCCTGATCGAGTGGATGGCAAATCGTATTTCCTTAGAGTGGCCGTTATTCGCTTCCGGAGCTATCATTGCCAGTGTCATTGCGATCCTCACCGTAAGTTTTGAGGCAATTCGAGCGAGCCTGGTAAATCCCGCGAAGCAGTTAAGGCAGGAGTAAATTTGTAGTATCATAGATGCAAGTTGTCGTCATCGCGAATCTTTGGATGGCTTGGTTTCTTCTAGGTAACAAAAAAGATGTGGCGATCTGACAACTTGTGCTTTTGGCTTTATGATGGGTTGTTCTCAGATGTTAAAAATTTGGTGCTCCCGTCGTAGATCACCGCGTTTCACTCGCGAAGACGGTAGAAATCATTTCTCCTCAATCACCACCAAATCCTCGTTATTTCAGGTCCATTCTGGAAAGGAATCCACTGTACTTGTTTGCTACAAAACCTCCAACGGTTGATAAGATCGCCCTACTTTGACTTTTGTGCCGGTTTTCATCACGACATATTCATCACGACCAGATTTCTCTTTTCCGATGATCTCTTGCTTATTCACCAGGTACTTTCGATGGACCCTCACGAAATCGGGGCGTAACTCATCGGCCATTTTTTCTAATGTGGTGCGCTTGATGAGAGACTGATCAGCGAGATGGATCTTCAGATAATGATCATCGGCTTCTATCCACTCGATCAGATCAGCTTTGATCGTTACTTCTTTTCGACCCTGGTTAGCAGAAATCACTTTCTCCAGGTCTTCTTTTCGTTCTCTGAGCAGGAAGAAATTACCGGCTAATAACAACCCGTGGATCAAGGCCTCTTTTCCGAAATACCAACTGGCGTACTTGGCAGCGATCCATCCATCGAAATAGCCGAAGGCGTGCAAAATGATATTGGAGATCACGAAAAAACCGAGGATGAACATTACTCCGATCGTTGCCGCGAATGACCAATAGTTATTGGAGGCCCAATGAGGAAACCAGTTAGGGCTTCTATGAACGAGCAGTACCACTGGTATAAAGCCAAGTACGGAAACTGTGAGGTAAATTCCCCAATACCTGGATCATAACTGCTATGACCGCCATACCGAATGTAGTTCTGGATCATGAGTACGATAGCAGTCAGGACCAGGTACACGACGGAGTATCGAAATAACTTACGTCGGTCCAGGTATAGAGGATCTGGTAGGGGAATAGTAGGCATTAGGTAACCAGGAATATTAATTCTGTATGGAGCATTGAGATAAAAACGCCAATAACGCGTTTTGAGCTATTACAATCGGAAATAGTGCTTAAAACACGTTATTGAGGTTCCTGGCAAATGCTCTTTATACAACAAGTTAAAGTGCATTTTCTGGAATGACCATTTTCTAGGAGAAGATTTTCATAAGTCAGCCGAATGCTCCCTTTACGAAAGTTTCTGTAAGGCCTTTTTCTTTGATCCAATCCATCAGGTCTTTGCGATCACCGACTTTCGCATGATGCAACAAGGTGAAACCGTGAGGCCCCGGACTGTGGAGTAAATGAGGGAATGTTTCAATTTGCTGCTTGACAAAGTCGTCATATCCCAGGAAAGCATAACTGAAAATGTCCATGCGTGCCCCTTTAGATAAAAGAAAATCTGCAATGTCTTTTCGGCCCATATGAGAAGCACCGCCCATGGCTGTTTCAAAATCGCCTCTTCTTATCTGGTTGGTGCAGTTTAGGATCAGTGGTTGTTTTTCGTATAGCTCCATGACTTTGTTCAGGTCATTGTGAGCAGCAGCTACAAAATCATAAATGTCTTCTTTGGTAAATAATGGCCGCCCTTCCTGCGCCATCAGGTGTCCGGTTGCGATAACCGCTCCACTGGCCAGAAGTCCTTTTTTGAGGAATGTCGATCGTTTCATTCTGTTGAGTTTTTTCGTGAATCAAACGACGAATAGCACCAATTGAATGGTGAGAATGACTAGATTTCGTGAATAGGTTGCCAGCTGTCGTGAATGGGTCAGGCGATTTAGCACGTTCGCATATGCCTGGCCGCTTCCCTTGGCAATGGCTTACCAGAAGTACGAACCCTCGCACCAGGTTACCTATTGTTATTGGTCGATGGCTTTAATAAAGATAATAGCATCCTCGAGGGTCTGGAACACATTGGCCCCATATTCTTTGCGGAGAGATTCAGGTGAAGTATGTTCCAGAATGCGTTGTACCGCCTGATTAGAAACAATCATTTTTGTAGGGACATTCTTCCCGAAACGAGCAATGGCACTGGCATATTTTTGTGCTACCATCGGGGCCAGTTCCTTTCCATAACGCGATTCAAACTCCGAAGAAATACTGAGTCCATCGATCTCTATGATCAACGGGAATTTTTTTCCGATCTTAGATAAGATCTTATCTAATGGAGGCAATAGTTTTTGTTGCCACTCCTTGTAATGAAGTTCACTATCGATTTTCGCATCACGATATTTAACAATGGCAACAGCGTTGTTTTCATCCCAGGTCACATGGACTTCCATAAACAAGTGTTTGCATCTAAATTAACGAACAAACCCTAAAGTACGATCCAAGATCGCAAGAATCGGGTTTTTGCCAGCTGGTCATGCTCCTAGTTTTGTCGAATGTTCATTAAATTTTCTTAACAATGAATGTTCAACAGACTCATAATTTTGATCGGATTGCTCGGGCGATCAACTACTTAAAAGAGCATTTTAAAGAACAGCCAAACCTCGAACAGGTAGCGGAATACGTGCATTTAAGCCCATTTCATTTTCAACGAATGTTTACCGATTGGGCGGGAGTGAGCCCTAAAAAATTTCTACAATACCTCAGTACAAGCTATGCAAAAAAGTTATTGAAGGAAGAGCAGTTTACCCTTTCCGAAACCACCTATCAAACCGGGTTATCCGGGACCAGTCGCTTGCATGATCTGTTTGTCAATATTGAAGGAATGACCCCCGCAGAATACAAACACGGGGGGAAAAACCTTCATATCAACTACAGTTTTGCAGATAGTCCGTTTGGAGAAGTGATTGTTGCTTCAACGGACAAAGGCATATGCCACCTGGCTTTTTTCGATGATAAAGCATTGGCTTTACAAGTGTTGAAATCAGAGTTTCCGAATGCCAGCTTTACGCAGCATGTAGATGCCATTCAACAAAACGCCCTGTTTCTGTTTACACATGACTGGAACAAGATCCCTCAAATTAAACTGCACCTGAAAGGAACGGATTTTCAATTGAAGGTTTGGGAAACCCTGATCAAAATCCCTGAAGGCGCGGTGGCGAGCTATGGGAAGGTCGCTAAATCCATGGGGAACCCGAAAGCTTCCCGTGCAGTAGGTTCTGCCATAGGTGACAATCCGGTGGCGTATCTTATTCCTTGTCATCGGGTGATCCAGGCCTCGGGTGCGATTGGGGGCTATCATTGGGGCAGTGATCGTAAGGTTGCCATGCTGGGCTATGAAGCGGCAAAAGTAGATCCGAATAAAAATTGATGGCATTGCTTGATTTAGAGAAGTTACCCTGGTCTGAAATTCAAACACAACTAGATCAAAAAGGGCATGCGCTGATTCAAAAGTTGGTAGATGTCGATAGCTGTGATGAGTGGATCAGTCACTATGGGACGGAAGGGCTTTATCGAAAAACGGTGGTCATGGAACGTTATCGTTTTGGAAAAGGGGAGTACAGATATTTCGATCATCCGCTTCCAGATGAGATTGGTCAACTTAGGTCCGCTATGTATCCTTATTTGGCCCACATGGCCAATCGCTGGATGCGAATGCTTAAAATGGATCAGCAATTTCCTTCTGATCATCGCTCCTTTCTGGAGATATGTCATGGACAGGGGCAACAAAAAGCTACTCCTTTGATCCTGAGGTATGGTGTTGGTGGTTTCAATACGTTGCATCAGGATCTGTATGGACCTGTTTACTTTCCTTTGCAATTGGTGATTTTTTTGTCTGATAATGAAACTTACGAAGGAGGTGAGTTTGTAATGACAGAACAGATTCCCCGTGCACAATCGAAGGCCATGGTCATGAAACCATCCAAAGGAGATGCCATGATTTTTGCAACCAGCTTCCGACCTGTCAAAGGACAAAGAGGCTATTATCGCGCTAATCTCAGGCATGGAGTTAGTGAAGTTATATCAGGAAATAGGTATACGCTGGGGATCATTTTTCACGACGCTTTGAATTGACCATTTGCATATGCAAGAGCATTTTTCCTTAAGTGACCAAAGCCTGTTTCGATTGTTGAGAGCAGATAAGATAGCTTTCGCGGGAAATAGGCAATTGAAGATTTACGGCCATTTGAGTTGTCGATCGGGTAAACGTATGAACAAAATGAACCGCGTGTTCTTTAATAGTGAAGCAGAGGCTGTTGATAATGGGTACAGGCCTTGTGGTCATTGTATGAAAGAGGCCTATAAAAGATGGAAAGATGGAGTTGTTTGATCGCCCGGTGAATCAGGAAAAGAACTACTTACCTCAGGATGGAGAAGTCCATTATTTTGGGAAAGTCTTTCTTCAAGATGCTGCGGATAATTTCTATGATAAGTTGCTTGATGAAATTGAATGGCAAAACGATCAGGCGGTGATTTTTGGGAAAACCATCGAAACCAGGCGCAAAGTCGCCTGGTATGCGGAGCAGCCCTTTAGTTATCGATATTCAGGCACCACGAAGACCGCTTTGCCCTGGACGCATTCGCTGAAAGTCATTAAAAGTCGAATCGAGGAAATTTCAGGAGAAATATATAATTCCTGTTTATTGAACCTTTATCATTCAGGAGAAGAGGGCATGGCATGGCATAGTGATGGTGAAACAGAGTTGAAGAAACATGGAGCCATCGCATCAGTAAGCCTGGGGGCGGAAAGAAAATTTGCTTTTAAGCATAAGCAGACAAAGGAACGCGTAGACCTTTGGTTGGAACATGGAAGTTTGATGGTCATGAAAGGCAAGACACAATCTTATTGGTTACATCGATTACCACCCACAAAAAAAGTACATTCTCCCAGGGTAAACCTGACATTCAGACAGATGACGGCTTCAGTTTAATTACTTTTTCTGAACTTACTCAAATGAAAAAAATCGGAATGATAGGAGGGATGAGCTGGGAGTCTTCCCGGGTCTATTATGAGATCATCAATGAGGCCGTGAAGAAACGCCTGGGCGGTTTACATTCTGCTCATTGTGTGATGGACTCGGTGGATTTTGCAGAGATTGAGGCATTGCAACACCAGGATGATTGGGAGGCACTTAATCAGTCTATGGCACATTGTGCCAGAAACCTTGAACTAGCAAAAGCAGATTTGATCATATTGTGTACCAATACCATGCATTTGTGCAGTGATGCTATACGTCAAAGTGTCAATATCCCATTTTTACATATTGCTGAAGCGACTGGAAAGAAGATCCGTGAACAAGGCTTGGACAAAGTCTTGCTGCTGGGAACCCGGTTCACCATGGAAAAGGACTTCTATCGTGGCACGCTGAAGGAAGCATTCGATATTGAGGTTGTGATCCCTGAAAAAGAGGAAAGGGATTTGATTCATCAGGTCATTTATGAAGAGTTGGTACTCGGAAATATTCGCCCCGAATCCAAACAAGCTTATCTGGAAATAATTGATGGTTCCATAGCCAGACATCAGGTACAGGGAGCCATTCTGGGTTGTACTGAGATCCCGTTATTGATTCAGCAGGAAGACGTGGAAATCCCTGTCTTTGATACCACTCGTATTCACGCGGAAAGTGCAGTGGATTTTGCTTTGTCAGAAGGATAGGGTGGTTCCATTTATCGGGTGAAAGACACGTCTTATCTAAATAAAGTTAAATTCTTTCATTAAAAAATCACATCAGGCAACCATTCGGCGTTGAGTATTCGTAATAGGGGCAGACACATTTTTACACACTACTCATGGAATACGCGCTGATATACTCTTACGAAAATCACAACTACGAATTAGTAGAAAAAAGTAAATCGCTACAAGAAGCCAGCATCGAAAGGCTTTATGAATTCTCACAAAATGAGTTAGGTACAGCGAGGAAAATATTACACAACTTGTCACAGTTGCAAGCTGCTTAAGCATCCCAATGTGTCAGGTTGATTCTTTTTCGATTTGACACAATGATAACAATTTAATGTTGGTTGATTGAAGACCAGGAGCTCACCACTAAGGTTAGGTATTTATAAAGGTGGGCTCCTCTCTTTTTCCTAAGGGTGAGGCAAGATTAGTGAGATTTCCTCCTCATTTCGGATTGACGCATAGGCATGGAATCGATCAAATCAAAAATAAGTTGCGCGTCTACCAGACTTCCTTTCTGGAGTTTTAGTCCTCCATCTTTGCCAATCAGTGAAATGCCCGAGTATTGATTTCCTGGATCTTCCAATTCGATTTGATCTGCATTCTGGCATATTAGTTTGGTTCCTTGCTTTAGAAAAACCAGCAAATCCCGGTCTTTTAACTCCTCTTTCTTTTCCATCAACTGCTTGACTTGCAAATCGGAAGAGACCATTTGCTGATCAATCACGATGATTCTGTATTGCCATTGAAATGTGGTAAACGGAGATTTTTGTTCAGTGTTGATCAAAGCTAAGATCAAAAGAAATTGTACTACCATATCAGGCAGTTAACTGCTGGCGTTAGCATAAGTTCAACTGGTTTTGGGGAGATTACTGTCCCCTGGGTTGCCTATCCTTGCTGCTTTTCGGGTGGCTTCATCAATCTTTTGAATGGAATTGGCCATGGAGTTTTTGATCTGACGTTTCTCTTCTTCCGAAAAGTCGTTGATCTCTTCCTGATGGTCAAGGTCCAAAAAACCGATCAGATTGGTCAATGGCGAGCGGATTTCATGAGAGATCGCAAAGGCATAATCCATCAATTGTTGGTTTTGTTTTTCAATCTTTTCGGTCCGCTCGTGGATTTTTTGCTCCAATGATTGATTGAACCGGGAAATCTCAAGATTAGCTTCTTTAAGCGAATTTCTTGTTTTTCGTGCCTGTTGATAAAAATGCCAGATGAAAATACTGGACACGATGACCAGGGCCAGTACAATACCTCCCCACAGTATGGTTTGTCGCTGATTGGCGAGTTGTCTTTGGTTGGCACTCAGGGCGAATCCCAATTCCTCCTGTTCTTCGATCAGACGTTGTTTTTCGCTCTCAACTTTCGCCAGATCATAATTGAATTCGATTTTAGCAATTTCTGCCACTTTGTTTTCGCTCATCAGGCTGTCACTATAATCGAGGTGAACTTTTAAGAAGTTGTAAGCATCTGTGTGATCCCCTAATTCACGATGAACATCACTTAACAATAGTGCACTTTCTGCAATTTCTTTCCTTGCCCGGATGGTGATGAAGACGTCATGTGCTATTTGAGTGGCGGATAAGGCCAATTTCTGCCTGCCCAATGCGTGATACAATTTTCCGAACCCCATATTCGTCATGGCCTGTACATGTGGTACCTGCAATTCATTCGCGATATTTTGCGCCTGTTCAAGGTAATGTGCGCAAGAATCCCATTCTGAGAGCTGGTATTTTAGATCGGCAATGGCATTTAGGTTCTCGGCCAATTGTTTCTTATTTTGTAATTCCCGATTGATTGTGACGGATTTTCGGTAATAGGCCAGTGCTTGAGGAATAGCACTTTGTTTAGCGAAAGTTTGGGCGATATTGTGAAAAGAAATGGCCATTCCTTTTTTGTCGTTGTATTCCTGATAGATCGAATAGGCTTTCTCAAAAGCTTCGTGAGATCCTTCATAGTCCTCCAACAGTTCCTTAAGATTGGCAAGATTAATATAGGCCATGGCCCTGCCAGTCATTCGATCCGGTTTACGTTTAGCTTCTATGGCCTTCAGGTAAAAATCCATTGCTTCCCGGTAATTACCCAGGTTCGTATTGAGCAGTCCAAGGTTATTGAAAATAGGGCCTAAACCTGTGTCGGATCCGATGGCGTATCGGAGCGCAAGCGATTGTTCATAAGCTGCCAGGGCTTCATTGAGTTTTCCCTGATTGCGATATAAGATGCCGAGGTTATTCATGGCGTTGGCCATGCTGACAGAATCTCCAATGGTTTCACTGATTTCACGAAATTGTTGATAGTGCCAGAGGGCGTCATCATAAGCTCCGGAAGAGAAAGCGATGAATCCAAAACTGTTGTGACTGTTGGCTGTTCCTTTTTGATAGTCAGTGGATTTCGATAGGTCCATGGCCAATGTGGCGTAGCGTTTCGCCGTATCCGGCAAAATGCGATAGGTATGGTAGGCCAGCGCATTGTAGGTATCCACCCGGTCATTTACCGAGATGTCGGCCTTTAAAACAGACTTAAGACTGTCGACTTTCGCGTTTTGAAAGGCGAATAACGGACCTGATAAACAAATGCATTTCAATAAAAAGCAGAGTCTTATCCATGCCCTGTTGCAATTGACAATATCAAATGGTCTTCCTCTCATGAGCCTTCTACACGAATCCGGCTTTAGATTGTTGAAGCGGATAAGTTAGGAATTCAGTTGGATTAATCCAATTTCCTGATTTCAAAAATTGCAGAAATCGATTACCATCAAAAATTGTAAAATTCATGGATACACCATGGCGCTTTACTACGAATTTCTTTGATAGGAATTGTTCAGAAAGCCCCTTAAATCGAAACCATTTACCTTTTTATAGAATTAAAACCATCTGTGTAAGCGCCGCATTTTTTCGATCAGATTTTATATTTTAGAAGGTATTGCAGTTTAAAAAAACAGAAAGATCGATTAGAGTTGGTTAAAACGTTTGCGGTAAAATGAGGAAGAATTCAAGGAGAGTCGTTTTTGGAATATTCGCAGTAGGAGTCAGTATTTTTTTTAATTTTTTTTCTGTTCATGCTCAAAACGCCCTGGTAGGTGCGGATTTTTCAACAGGCTGGAATGGCGGATGCGGGTTTGATAACTCAAATTACACCTATTTTTCGGCCAATGTCGGCGGTACTTATGGCTCGAATGCCTTGAATGCCAGGACCACAGGAAATCAATATTGGCGTTTTGCCATTGACTGGGGAGGCACGCTTTCACAGCTGACCATATCGCCAGGGAGTGATACACAGGTCAACCCCGGAACGAAATATACCTTAAGCAGCACTTGTACCACTACCGGAGCCATGTTTACAAACGTGACTTCCACTACTCATAATTACATTTTCAAAACACTGAATGCGGGGACCAATCCTACAGGTGACTTTGTCTTTTTTCGAGTGGAAGGCGATGTGAGGTCGATTTCCAGTGTTTCGCAAGACATTGCTAATCCCATTACTGATGATAATGTCATAATTACTGCTAATCTCGATGGCGCTCTGTCAACGGGTCAGTCGGTCTATTTACGCTACACGACGGATAGTTATACTACCAGCACGATCATAGAGATGACAGGTTCCGGAACCACCTACACCGGGACGATTCCGGCTGCGGCCAATACGAATGGTACGGCTGTTAGTTATTACCTTTTCACTTCTGGCAGTGGATTGACCATCGCACATGCAGACGCGGACCTTTATACGATCAATCTCAACAACAATGGCGGGTCCAATTATGCTTATACACCGGGTTTTTATCGTTTTACTCCCGCATCACCTGCCGCATCAGATCAAATCACTCTACGTTTTGCAGAAGAGGGCACTGATCTCGCCACTTTGCCCAATGATGAGGAAGTATATGTTCACATGGGAGCCGTGCTTCAGGGTACAGCTTCCACTACCTGGGACGTCACTAAAGGAAATTGGGGCATAGGTGATGGTTTAGGGCAATTGACCGAAACCTCGAATGGATCGGCCATCTGGGAATTGACCTTCGACCCCTATCCATACTTCTCCAATATTGAAAGCATTGATGATGGAAATGCCAATCCGGAAGAAGTCACTGCCGTGCTCGCCTTTGATTCACTCCGACACAGCATATTTCGCCTGGGACTCGTCTTTCGCAGTACCAGTGGTGATCTTGTGGTAAAAGACAATGGTGCCAGCGACGGAAACGACATTTATCAGAACCTGACACCTGGTATCGGATTGCTGCTGGATACCGATCCACTAGATACCCTTATTGCCGTGGACCTGGCTACTGCAGCCGCTACTTATAACTTTTCAGGTACCACACAGGTGGCTTCCGATCTGGTGATTAAGGTAAATGATGTGACCACACAAAGCCCGACCGGAGTTACTTCTTTTTCTGAAGTAGTGAATGTGTCTACCCTTGGAGTAGGTCTGCACAAACTTGAAGTAGCTGCCTCTTCCGGTAGTTTGCAATCTAAAACGGTGGTCAGGTACCTGAATATATATGACAGTGACAATTTCGTAACGCTCTCATCCGCGTTGGATCCTGCCTTACCTACGGCTACCACGTCCCTTACGATTACATTCAACGCCAGCAATACGACACTGGAAGGTGCCGCTAAAGTGTATTTGCATTCCGCAGCCGTGACAGAAAGCCCTACGTCCGATACCTGGGGAACGACCATTGGAAACTGGGGGCAAGATGATGGTGTAGGGCAAATGACCGCAACGGGGAATCCCAACGAGTGGTCAATCACGTTCACTCCGGATATGTATTATTTTGGTGGCAGCCTGAATCCCAATGAGAACATCTTTCGACTGGCCATGGTCTTTAGGAACGCCGATGGTTCCGTACAACAGAAAGACATCAATACGGGTAATGACATATATCTGGACATTGATCCTGGCTTTTATTTATTACTGAATAGCCCTTCTGACGGTACAGGACTGGTAGAAGAAGGGGCAACCTTCACTATTTCAGCGACTGCTTCCGCCTCCGCGGATTTTGATGTATCTATTAACAACACACCTCCTTATGCTAATACAGCCAATGGAACCACCGATATCAGTTTCGATACCAATATTGCCAGCAATGGAACCTACACCTTGACGGTTACTGCTGATGATGGTACCACTTCTAAGACGAAGACCGCCACCATCAATGTTTTTGCTCCGGTGACCAGCCAAGACCACCCGACGGGAATGTTGTATGGACCAAATTACGATGAAAACGACCCCAGTAAAGCTACTCTTCTGCTTCATATGCCGACACAAGCGCCTGTTTCTGTGGTACACGTCATTGGTGATTTCAATAACTGGACAGTATCTGAAACCTACAAAATGAAAAGAACTACTGCGGGGGACGTATGGTGGCTGGAACTGACGGGGTTAACGCCGGGACAAGAGTATGTCTATCAATATTTGGTTAATGGCTCTGTAAAATCAGGTGACCCGTATGCGGATAAAGTCAGCGATCCGGATGATCAGCATATTTCTGCCACGAGATATCCCGATCTGATCGCTTATCCATCTGATAAAACGGAGTTTCGTGCTACGGTATTGCAAACCAACCAAACACCTTATCAATGGCAAATCAATGATTTTGAAAGGCCAGCATTATATAAGACCAATATCTATGAATTGCTGATCAGGGACTTTACAGATGCGGGGACTTATCAGGGAGTGATTGATAACCTGGATTATATCCAAAACCTGGGCTTCAATGCGATCCACCTGATGCCTACCAGTGAGTTTGAAGGAAACGAAAGCTGGGGCTATAACCCGAATTACTACTTTGCCCCAGACAAATTTTATGGTCCGAAAGACAAGTTGAAAGAGTTGGTAGATGAAGCACATAAGCGTGGCATTGCGATCATCGGAGACCTGGTTTTGAACCATTCATTTTATTCATCGCCCTTTGCCCGGTTGTACTGGGATGAAGGGAGCACTGGTAGTTCTGTTTGTGCTCCCAACCCTCGTCCACGTTCCGATAACCCCTGGATGAATGAGTGCCACAATTTTGTAGATGAAAGAGCCGCCTGGTGGGGTGCAGATTTCAATCACAACAGTACGCATACACAAGCTTTGGTGGACAGTGTTACCAATTACTGGATGACCGAATACCGGTTTGATGGCTTTCGGTTTGATTTTACGAAGGGATTCTCCAACACTACCGTGAACTGCCCTGATTGCTGGGGTAGTAGCTATGACCAGGCGAGAATTGACAATCTCAATCGCATGAAGACTGCCCTGGAATCTAAGCACCCCGGAGCCTATGTCATTTTCGAGCACCTGGCCAATGCCGACGAGGACCGCATTCTTGCCAACGGAGGTATCCACATGTGGGGCGGTGCTTCTGTTACTAAACGGTATGAGCAAATTGTGCTGGGGTATGACGACACCAATCGTGATCTGACCAATGGGGTGTATGATGCTTCACCCACCTTTTTCTCATTCGCGAATTGGATGAGTTACATGGAAAGCCATGATGAGGAACGGCTGGCCTATGAATTACATACTTATGGTCGTGATTACATCAAAACAGAGTTGGATGTGGCCAATCGGGATTTTGAAAACATGAGTGAAGATTTTGATCCTGCCAATATGGATGAATTCATCACGAGATTAAAATTACCTGCCGCTATTAATCTTTTGCTGCCAGGAGCGCGAATGGTGTGGCAGTTTGGAGAGTTGGGCTATGACTACTCCATCAATTATAATGGTCGGACCGGAAACAAACCCGTAAGATGGGATTACTACAACAACGCCAAGCGCCGGGAATTGCACGACTTCTATGCCAAAGTGCTTAACCTTAGAAAGAACCATGAAGTTTTTCATCACCTGGATGCCTATGATCTTGGCGATGGCAGTTGGGTCAAATGGATGCGTTTCAAGCACAATGGGGTAACGGCTGTGGTATTGACCAATTTCCAGGCATGGAAAAGTGGAGATAGCCAAAACGGATCGCAGGTGGAGTTCATCGACTTTGACGCGAGTGCAATTTTCGAAAGCTGTGGCGGCGAATGGTATGAGCATGTTTCGGAGAGTAGTGAAACCCTTGACCTGGGAACGAATTTCCGAATGAATGCCGGAGATATTAAAATTTACACGAATGTGGCGATCGGAGCCAATACGCCCTCTGCGACCAGTGGGGTAGGAGATGTGACCTGGGGTGCCGAATGGGATAATTCAGGGATTACCTTCTCAGTGGTCAATGCCAATGTATCGGAATCGGCGGTGATTTACCTGGATATTGATCCGGTAGATCCGGTAAATGGAGGGACTAACGCTGATGGATCGCTGGAAGGCCTTCAAATTGATAATGCTACCGTAGATCCGGCTTTCCGTGCGGATTTCGTGGGCATCATTAATGCCAGTGGACGAACCTTTCACACGGATGATGGAGCCAATGGCTGGAACTCCAGCTCCAGTGGAGCTGCCTGGACCTATTCGGAAAGTGTATGTAGTAATCGTAGAACAGTCACCATTCCCTGGTCTGACATTACGGGTTCGGGGATGCCCAGTAAATTCAATTGGATGGGCTACATGGTTTATAACAATACAAATACCGGAACTTATGGCGCCATGCCGACAGGGAATGGATTTGAAAGTGATCTGGGAGCTTCAGGTTCGGGTCCCTATGATGCCGGACGAGCCGTTCGATATTTCAGCGTAGACGTGAGCGGAGGACAAACCGATGCTTTTTCCATGAACAATTACGCCCACAATGGGGGAAGTCTGGCAGATTTCGGAGATGTTAGCCTGGGTAGTTTTGCGATGAACAGTACGGGTACCATTTCCCTGGCCAATAATGCCAATTGGGAGATTGCTGATGAGTTTTATGTAGGAGCCAGTGCCACGCTTAACTTGAACAATGCGACGGTCACATTCAATGGTACCAACTTCGAAAGTGCTGGTACATTTAATGCCCAAACTTCAACGGTTGTAATGGCTGGGAACAGCCCTACTACCATCACTGGAGATATTACTTTCAATAACCTTACCATCAACAATGCGGCCGGCGTTACACTGGCTGGGAACATCACTGTGACGGGGACGTTGACCCTGACCAATGGGAAGCTCACTTCAGGCCCAAGTCAACTACTGATTGTTTCCGAGAATGGATCGGTATCCGGAGCTGGTCCTGACAGTTATGTGACCGGACCTGTGAGAAAAATAGGCAATGGCGCCGCAGGTTTTACTTTCCCGATCGGCAGTCCTGCTCATTATGCTCCGATTGGTATTGAAAGTGTCGCCAATGGATTGAGTACGGATTATTTCACAGCCCAATACTTTGATACGCCTTATGGATCAGGTCCTGCGGATCGGGTGATTGATAACCCACAAGCAGGCACTTTTGAAGCCATAAGTTTTAATGAGTATTGGAACCTTGATCGAAGTGCCGGATCAAATATGGAAGCTCGTGTGCGATTGTTCTTCAGGGATTTTGGTCGCAGTGGTATACAGAATATCGATCAAATTGTCGTAGCTCACCACAACGGGAGCGAATGGGTAAGTGAGGGTGGAACAGTCACAAATCAGGTGGTGAGAGGCAGCGTACTATCCGGGACATTGACCTCTTTTTCTCCAATGAGTTCGGGAGGACCTGATGATGTGGTTACTCCGGTTACTCTGATTTCATTTCAGGGTAAAAATGATGGTTCCTACAACGAACTGACCTGGGAAACTGCTACTGAAAAGAATCATAGCCATTTTGAAGTGTATCGTTCTTTGAATGGAGAGGATTTTGAATGGATTGCCGATGTACAGGGTGCCAACAGTATCGAAGGAGCTGCCTATGCTTATCAGGACCCGCATGTCGGACCTGGTAATTATTATTATCAGTTGAGGCAAGTGGATTTTGATGGCCAATTTGAGTGGTTCAACATCATATTGGTGGCGGTAGCACCTGATCAGGAGGCGCGTTGGCGCATGTTCCCAAATCCCGTCGGCGGAGATCGGGTATTGCATCTAGATCTTGCCAAGTCCATTGATCAGAGTCAGGATCCGGTTTTTGAATTGATTGGTTTATCCGGAAAGAAACTGTACCAAACTCAAATTTCAAGCACTAACGAGGCCTATGAGGTCAGAATTCCGGGCCACGTCAAAGCAGGGATGTATCTGGTCCGTGTTGAATTCTTAGGAAGAGTCTGGACGCAGCGGGTGGTATTGAAGTAATCAAACGATTATTCGAATAATACTTTGTAACAGACTGAACGACGCTAATTGATGAATAATGCCAGTGAATTACTGATGGTGTCTTCCATAATTTATGATCGATGAACCGACCCCCTGAGATATCCTCACTTGCAGGCCATTAAGGGCTTAAGAAGAGAATGAGATCAGTTCATCGCTTTCCATTTTTCTAATATGGATTGTTCTTTGGCTAAGGCTGAATTCGGATCGTTTGTCAAATCATCCCGGCGCTCCTGGCTGACGGCACTCGAATACCACCAATCATAAGTGTCTTTTACGGTTTCCGGTAATGATCTGAAATTCAACCCATGATTAATTGCTTTCTCATTGTTGATCATGGCTGATCCTTGATTCCCATCAATGGGCATGATCCACGGTACAATGTATTCAATGCCATTTTTTCTTAGGAAATCATGGTCATCAATTTTGACGAATGAGGATTGTATGTCAAATGCTTTTGAGGCTTCATCTACAAAGGAATATATATTTTGCTTCTCCTTTGGACCAACCGTATTGAACGTTCCGGTCTTTTTCGATTCTGCCAATCGGATCATCCATTCTGCAACATCTCTTACATCAATGTATTGAACCAGATCCGTTTCTTTTCCAGGAACCATTATTTCACCTCCTTTACTGAGCCTCACTGGCCAATGGATGAATCGGTTGGTCCTGTCTGCCGGTCCAATCATATAAGTGGGCCGAACCACAATGGTCTTGTCTTCTCCAAATTCCGAAATGGCGGCCAATTCTGAATTGGCTTTCATGATGCCATAATCATAGACGGGCCTAAAGTCCTCAT
Organism: Cyclobacteriaceae bacterium; assembly: GCA_965229785.1. GTDB lineage: Bacteria > Bacteroidota > Bacteroidia > Cytophagales > Cyclobacteriaceae > JAWPMT01. The sequence goes on along the minus strand of CBDDJS010000001.1, from coordinate 2,813,763 downwards.
TGACATCCTCTGGCATGGAGAGTAACACCTCGTCACTTTCCATATGATCATTTTTCAAATAGGGGAAGAAAACACCGGTTGAAGAAGTGTATAAGTATAAATCACAGTTTCCTTTCAGTAAGCTCGCCGATTTTTTGGTCCAGTCGACCTTTCGACCGGAGTTGTCAATCACCACATCCCATTTTCTATTTTCTAACGCGGTAAGATTATTCTCACGATCACCGATCAGTTGTTCAACCTGATCAAAATATTTGGTGTTGACAGTAGGTTTGGTCTTTCCTCTGGTGAATGTACTTATGGTATGCCCCCTTTCAATGGCATAGGCAATTTGGTGAGGACCTAAAAAACTGGTTCCTCCAAGAATAAGAATACTGAGTTGGTTTGAGGCATCATCAGCGACCTGACGGTTCTTCTCGTTTTTAGCTTGACAAGCAGATAATGATACGGGTAAAATGGAGGCCGCTAGACCCGTTTTTAACCCCAACTCAACAAACTCTCTTCTTGATTGACGCTTGGCCATAATGCACTTTTTTGTGATGACACGATACTGTGGTTCAAGATACGGAAATTTGATAAAGTGCTATCCGCATTACTTTGTAATGAAAAAGTGCGGTGTTTGATAGGAGGAGTCATCCGCCAGGATGTCCTGAGCCTTTTTATTGGAGTGCTTGCCATACGAATTTTACCAGGGGACTATCTTCTTTTCCTAATTGATGAACAATTTGATAGTGGTTAAGTCCCGGATATTCGTAATAGGCAATAGGGGACTTATATCTGTTTTCCTCGTATAGTTTCTTAGTTTCCTCAATAAAGAAATGAGTTTCATCAGATCCTACACTCAATAAAACGGGGCAATTAAGGACAGATAAATTTTTGTTGGAGACACTGTACAGCTCGACATCATGATCACTCAACAGCAACACCTCGTTGAGGTAACTGTTTTGGATAGATCTTAAATTGAATATGCCACTCAAACTGCAGAGCGCCTTGATCTGCGTCCTTAAATGTTCGTTGATTAAATAGGTTAACAAGGCCAGATGACCTCCGGCAGAATGTCCGCAAAGAACAATCTGGTTTGGGTTGCCGTGGAATTCGCCGGCTTTATTTTGGATCCAGTGAATGACGGCTTTAACGTCTTCTACAATACCTCTCATATCCACGGAGGGGATAAGTCGATAATTCAGGATACACGTCGTGAAGTTGTTTTTGACGAAGGGCTCAGCCACAAAGTCATAACTCTTCTTGTCCAATCCACGCCAATAGCCCCCATGTATGAATATGAAAATGGGGGAGTCGGGGTGGTTTGAAGGAAAGATATCTAAAGTTTGAAGTGGATCTGATCCATATTTTACATCTAAATGGCAAAGTAGGCTTGCCCTCACTCTTTTGGATTCCTTATCATTGATCGCTAAAAAATCTTGAAAGTCGGGGTGCCGAGAACGTAGATTTAATTGACTTTCGGGAATCATCTGGTGTTTCGTCTGTAAAAAAGGAATTGACCGGGGAGTAAGTTGAAATTCAGGGTACCCAAAATTCAGTTTCCCGTGTAGACCGTTTTTTCATCGACGAAACAAATCGGATTTCCAAATGGGTCGTTGGCATAAAATAATGTTTCCCCCCAGGGCATATCCTGAATTTCTCCGAGGGATTGACACGCTAGCAATTTCATTCGTTCTCTGATAGCCGTTAAGTCAGTTACTGAAATATAGATGTACTGATTTTCGTGGAATACCCAATTACCGACGGCATCTCCGTCGGAGGTTGGGTCATAACAGGCGAGAATCGTTCCCCCAACATTGAAATAATGACGTCCTGGAGATACCCTTTCTCCTTTCTGCTCTAATATTTCGGAGTAAAACGCCGCCGCTTTGTCTATGTCACTGACAGGAAAAATAATTCTATAAAGATGTGCATTCATGTTCCAGGCAATTACGAAAAAATTAGGCGGCTACGTTATTATACGTTTTTAATACTCAAATGTATTGATCTTAATAAGTGAAGCAAAACATTCATGTAAGAAGTGGAGTATGTTGTATACGACTAATTTGGTATAACCGTTAAAACCTTCCTGATGTGACTTTTATTCCTGAACCATTGTCATACTTGCATGTCTCTGAGAAATGCTAAACATTGATCAATCGAAACCATTTCCTGTGAAAATTGAAATACATCCTGAAGGTGGAAGCTTCAATCTGGTGCCACTAATTCCAGTATCTGCCCTTCCTTTTCAGGATACAAGGCACCATATTCCTCCATTTGATCAGTCAGGGCCTTCATCATGATCTGAAGTTGTTGGGGATTACTGTTTGACAAATTATTGGCTTCAAAAGGGTCTTCCTTCAGATTATACAATTCATACTGTGGTACAGTATCAATCGGGTAGTGATAAATAAGTTTCCAATCAGATTGGATCAGACTGGTGAAGTAATTGCTGCGATGATCGCCATGCGGGAAATGATTAAGAAATCGCTCTTTTCGGTCAGAATTCAGTTTACCATTGAATTGAGGGCGAAGGTCAAAACCATCCAGAACATGACCTTTCGGGAAGTCGACTTGAGCGACATGGAGAAGTGTAGGAAAAAGGTCCAGAATCGTTCCGATTTGTGGTTGAATGTGATTTGCAGCAATTGGTGTCTGAGTCTGACAAGGTTCTTTTTTATTCGGTGAAATCCAGGAAGCAATAAAAGGAACTCGCATGCCACCTTCCCAGTGATTGCCTTTTTTCCCTTTGATAGGCGCAGAACTGCTGTAACCCTCTTCAATAGGCATAGGTGCATCTGAACCATTATCTCCAAGAAACAGGATCAATGTGTTTTCTCCAAGTCCTAAATTCTTTACGTGCTGAATGATATCTCCTAGTGATTGGTCAATGCCTTCGATCAAAGTAGCATAAGCCTGGGCTTTTTCGGATTTACCTGAGTCCTTATAATATTCTGCAAATCGGGGATCAGAATGAAATGGAGCATGAACGGCATAATGAGCTAGTTGCAGGAAAAATGGTTTTTTCTTTTTACCAGCTTCGGATAGGAGGGCTTCTGCCTCAAGCGTAAGCGCTTCTGTAAGGAAGATATCTTGCCCATGATAGGTTTCCAGGTCTGGTACGGCTCTTTCTTTCTGTCCCTTGATGTGCCCAAATCCTTCTGTTCCATAGTAACTACCCGGATGGCCAATTGAGCTTCCGGCGACATTGAGATCAAAACCGAGGTTTAACGGATTTTCTCCGTCGCTATCAAATGGACCAAAGTGGGCTTTCCCAACATGAATGGTGGTATATCCTGCTTGTTGTAAGATTCGAGGTAGGGTGACTGATTCCTTTGTTAGCCCCTTCCAGTTCCAATTTGTAGGTCCAAATGCCGTGCGATTATTACTTTCAGATCGAATCCAGTTGGTTGTTCCGTGACGAGCTGCGTTCTGGCCAGTCAGAATTGAAGCCCGCGTAGGGGAACAGACGGAATGCGCATAGAAGTTGGTGAACCGAATGCCTTGTGCCGCAAGTCCCTCCATGTTAGGAGTACGATAGTAGGTATTCAGGGGATGGGTGGTAGGGAAACCAGTAGAATCCGTAAGGAATGGGACTGACGAGTCCATTAACCCCATGTCATCAACCAGAAAAACAATGATGTTTGGAGGGCTGTCATCCGTCGTGGGGGAAGTGCAGGAAACAAAGCAAAAAATGATACCGAGTAACAAAGTGACATAACGTACCAATCTGTTGTAAAAGTGCTCCATATCTCGATAATCTGGTTTTAAGATATTTCAATAATTTCTTATTTTCAACATCTTTCAAAGAGCGACAATATATGCCCAACCAAACCTGGACCATGGACCTTACCAAAAGAGATTTGAAGAAACTCAAGTTTCAAAAGGGCTTTACATTGCTTCTATTGGTCATGCTATCCTTCGTAATCGTTATGTTAGGTGTTGCTGCAGTATGGTTTGGTTTTGACGGAGATGGTACGATTAACCTGATCGTAGGCGTGGCTTTTATGGTGATCTTATTGCTAACCTTATGGGTACGCAAGCATTACATTAATCTTCGGTCAGATGTGAACGGTGGCGTAAAGGAAGCCGTTCAGGGTAAACTGGAAGATAAGATGAGGCATCGTTCCAATTGTGATTTCACGATTAATGGAGTAACCTATCACGTCAACCTGGACGCTTATGTTGATCACGAAATTGGCGATCAGGTGCTCATAGCTTTTGGCCCGGCTTCCAAAGTGATGCTTGATATCAGGAAGATCGATGGTGAATGAACTGTTAAAAGCTTTTACTTTTTCTCAATGCGATAAAACAAGGTGAGTTTTCCATCTTCGACCCTTCTTTCTTCAAAGGACATGCCAAGCCGCTTGGCCACTTTCTGTGAGGCAAGATGTGGCTCATCAGTTGCAGCAATCAAATAGGTGAAACCTAGTTGATCAAAGGCGTATTCGATGATGGTCTGCGCTGCTTCCGTGGCATAACCTTGTTTGCTGAAACCAGGAAGTAAGGCATAGATCAACTGTGGTTGCGGCTCGTCAAAGAAGTTCCACAAACCTGTATATCCAATGACTTCTGGTTGATCAATCCGATTGATCTTCCAAAGACCTGATTGACTTAGCTCAAATTGATTTTGATTGATCTTAAGAATTTCCCGGACGGTTTCTTGGTCGATCACCGAATTGTCCCATAGGAATTCACGCACAAAAGGGTCTGTGTTGATTTGATGAAAAAGATCAAGATCTTCGACCTGGAATGGTGTCAATCTCAACCGTTTAGTGGTTAGGGTCAGCATCATTCAACCATTTTAATCCATTCTACGGTTCTGTTTTCAAATAGGTCATCGGTTTTCAACTTCAGGATACTGCCGGGCTTCAGTGCATAGTTGATGTACCCCTGACTATTTACATCAATATTTTGAAACGCCGCGATAACGAATGTTGCGGCAAAACCATGAGTAACGATAAGCGCATCTTTATCATGACCAATGAGCTCCTCCATAAAGGCATTCATTCTTACCGCCACTTCTCTGCGACTTTCAGCTCCGGGACAAATGCGATGATCCAATCGGTTTACATTTGGATCAACAGGAACCATCGTTTGGTGATGCTCAGATTGAGACAGACCTTCATGCGATCCGAAGGACATTTCCCGTAATCGCTCATCGAACTTAATAACTTGCTTGTTCTTCTTTAGAAGTTCTGCAGTTTGAGCTGCACGCCTCAAGTCCGAACTGTAAATTTTCAATGTGTTGAGGTCGGTCAGTTTGCTCAGTCCTACTGCGAGATCCTGAGCTTGTTTTTTCCCTCGTTCCGTAAGCTCAGAATCATACCATCCACCTACTTTTCCTTCTACAGAATGGGTTGCTTCACAGTGGGTGATCAGGAAAATGGTTTGCATACAGGAGTTCAATTGCCAGCAAACCTAGCAACTATTCGATTCGAAGTGATAGAGGCGGTGACGTCAGGCCGTGAAAAACTTTGAAAAGCGCTCTTTGGTGCCAAGCACTAACGCCACACTCATAAGAAGACAAATAAGCGCGGGCCCTATTCCTCCGGGATCATGTAAGACGTGAAATATGGTTGCGTTGAACATGATGGCTGTGATCAGTGTCAACCCAACAGGGATAAATTTGTTGGCTATTAGCATCAATCCCCCCAGCATTTCCAGCACACCTACTAACCTTAGAAAACCGGAGGTAATATAAATATCCATCAAAGTACCTCCATCTCCCGGGGGATTTGGAATTTCGATATACATCAGGAATTTATTGAGCCCGATCACTACCATGAATATTCCCAGGAGCCATCGTAAGATTTTAAAAACGGTCGACTTCATTATGATGTGTATTATTGGATATTACTTAATTTGAAAGCCAGTCAAGACTATATTGTGCAACTTCTTCCCAACCGGGACTGCCACAGATAAAGTGATCTTTCGCTTCAAAAAATTTTGAATCCACGATACTTTGTGGGTCCGTGTATTTTTTGATCGTTTTCCTGACAAGCACGTTTGGTACGATCACGTCTTCAATGCCACCCAAAAACAACAGGGGAACATGAGGCTTTTTAGTATCTATTTTAGTGACTTTTTTGAGAGAGGCCCTGGGCGTTTGCCTGCTTTCAGGCACCGCGTAGCGTTCAAAATATCGGTCAGATTCTTCTCTTGTCAGGGTATTAGCGATCGCGAAGTGAAACCATTTTTTGTATTGATCTTCTTCGGGATTGAAGATCGTTTTGCCCTTCAAGGGACTGATTACCTTATTGTTAGCTTTGAAAAAACTAGGTTTGAAAGTGATGGTTCCTTTCGGAGGTGCACTACTAATGAGTATCGCCGCTTCAGCTCTTCCGGATGCTACAAGCTTTTGGGCCGTAAGCCCACCAAATGAATGGCCAATGAGGATCGGTTTTTCCGGTAGCCCATCAATGAATTTTTCCAGGTTTGTAATCCAATCCTGAAACTCTACTTCCGCCAACCCTTTTGGAGGAAATTTTCTAAGATTCGCAGGTTCTCCCTGATGCTTCGGATGCGCAGGGGCATGGCAAGTGTAACCTGCTTGTTCAAAAAACACTTTCCATTGATCCCATGTCTTATCATTCATGAACAATCCATGAATGAATACGATGGTTTTCGAATTGATTTGTTTTACCGGCATATGCGTCTGATTTGAGTGTTGTGCACGGGTAGTCGTGCCAAGAAGAAATAGTGTGATAACAGCTAATGATTTAATGAGCTTCATGACGATCCTTTTGACTTTGGTCACAAAGCTGAGCTACTACTCAGAGGAATTTTTTACCCTATGGTAAAAAGGAACAGCTACAGGTTTTTTCTTATCCGGCTTAGGCTCTGTTGTGTGATGCCCAGAAAAGAGGCAATGTGAGATAACTTGGCTTTCTGAAACAATAAAGGATGCTCTTTCATGAGTTTCAAATAACGATCCTCCGCCGTTTCAGTATGAATGCTCATGATTCTGCGACTCAGGACCATGGCAAATTCGGCATTCATATTTCTCAAGGCTTCGCTGAATTCCGGGATATGCTTGACGAGTGTTTCTATTTGAGATGAACTAAGCAGTAGGAGTTCAGTGTCTTCCAATGCTTCAAAGCAGAGAATGTTAGGTTCACCTTTTTTGTAACTAAAGGGAGAGGTAATGACCGAATCTTCCGAACAAAACCAATGGGTGATTTCATTGCCTTGTAAATCGTGGTAGTAGACCCGAACGAAACCTTTCAGAATGAAATAGAGATACAGGCATCGTTGGCCTTCTCTTAGAAAAACACCCCCTTTTTTGACATGTTTTGTTTTCACCGCAAGATTCAGTTCGATGTTCCACTCCTCAAGTTTTTTGAGGTCTATATAGGGCTTAGAACTGAACATGAGGCTTTACTTCGTCAAATAGGATCCTGACATTATGCTTTATCTACGTTAAAAGTATCACGCCCTTAAGGCATTCACAAGCTTTCATCTGGACCTGTGAATTTATTGCTGGTAGAATCGCAAACAAGAATGTCAAAACTTTAGAAATGTCAGATTCTTCACGCGAGGAGTTGAGACAAAGAGGGCCACCATATCCCCTTTATCGGATTGAGAAAAACGAAAAATACCCATCGGACTAGAAAATAGATTTTCCATTACGGGACGCAAAGGGACTATTTGCCGGTCGTCGATGTAAAGGAATAATTGATTTTGATTTTCAATTTTGATCTGGTAGGTCGTTGCGATTTCCTGACTATGATAAGTGCCGGCGAATTTGGTCAGTTCGACGGGAGAATAGTTCACCGGCTCATACTTTTTCCACTGATCGACCTCAGTTCCGTTTTCCTCAAAACACATGATGGCCGCTTCCTTGTCCTCCTTGAAAGAAACTTTGACGTTCATGCCCGCTGGAGTTCCAAGCATCTTAAACGTGGATTGACTTGTGGGCACCAGTGCATGATCTCGGCCCCGGGACCGCTCATATTTCAAGGTGTCATTGGCTAGTATCACTTTTCTGGAAATGTTGTTGTTAAGACTCCAGTAATGACCGGCATATTTTTCGAGAACATCAGATTTCAATTTTGTCGTTTTGATGCTTGTTTCTTGTGGTGGAGTTACCTTTTTCAGTTTGTCTTTCAGGAATATATCAGCAATGTTGTAGCACAAGCGGGTCGCATTCAAATTTGAGGCATTGGCAAGCACGATTACCGTAAAATTCTCTTCGGGGAAACGGACAATATTGGACTGATAACCAGGTGCCCGGCCTCCATGATCTATGGTTGCCAGCCCTGAATGCGAGCCCATCATTAAGGCTTTGGCGTAAGTAATTGTTTCACCATTATTAAGTTTTCCGGGAGTCGTCATCAATTCCCAGAATTCATCTTTTAAAATCGTTCGATTGTAGAATTCATCATCCCACTTTTTGAGATCAGTCAGGGTGGAATAGACACCTCCGTTTCCAGTGTGTTCCAGTGTAGAATAAGTGTGTCGATACTTTCCCGTTCGATTTCTGAAATATCCGGAGGCCCTGTTTTTTACTATGAGCGAATTGTTATCATAGAACAAGGTACCTGACATATTCAATGGGTCAAATAGTGCTTGTTTGGCAAAGGCCGCCAGGGACATGCCCGAAACCTTCTCAACGATTTGTCCCAATAACCAGTAACCAGAGTTGGAGTATAAATGCTTTTCGCCTGGATCGAAGTTCAAAGACTCTTGCGATGTGATCCATTTCAAAATGTTTTGATCATCGTAGTAGTCATCCGGACGTAAACCACTTAAGTAGGTAATTTGTGAGAAATCACGGAGACCACTGGTGTGATGTAACAAGTGTTCGATTGTGATATCGCTAAAGTATGAGGGAAAGTCGGAAAAGAATTCTGCCACATTTTGGGTCAAGGTGATTTCTCCTTTTAATGAAAGTATGACAATACATGCAGCCGTAAATTGTTTCGAATTGGAAGCGATATTAAACGCAGTATTTTCTGTATTTCGAATATTGTGTTCCAGATTCGCCAGACCATATCCATTTGAATAAATGAAGGCTCCATTTTGAATGATGCCGACGACTGCTCCCGGTGTTTGGTCCTTATTCCAGGCTTCAAACAGTTGATCTGTTGCGACGATAGACTGTTCTTGAGAGATTTTCTCCTGTCCGCAGGAAATAAGGGTGAGAGGGAGTAGTGCACTTAAGAGATAATATTTCATGGCTACGTCAATTCAATTCCTGCGAATCTCAGTGAAGATTTCATGAAATGATAGAACGAGATTAGCCTAGCCTCCCGAACGGATTTTTCCGGGAGTATAACCCATATAATGATTCGTAAGCCGGGTTAAATGGCTTTGGTCGGAAAACCCACAGGTCAATGCAATTTCTGATATTGAATAAGAGGAATTGATCAGTAGATCCACGGCTTTTTTTACCTTGATCTTCCGCATGTAATTGGAAAGCGTAATGCCTTTACTTTTGGCGAAGTACTTAGATATGGTGACAGGATGAATACATAGCTCTGCTGAAAGATCTTCCAGTGAGAGGAATTCGTTCCATCGATCCTGGAGGATTGTTTCGAGTTTGATCAACCAATCACCTGGGTTTTCATGATCACCTTTCCAGAATAATGATTGTAAAGTTTGCGTAATGGCTTGCTCGGAATATTGATCTTCGAGTAACAGTTCCAGGTATATTCGGTAAAGTTCAATCTTAGTATCATCATGTTGACTCAGGTGCGAGAACTGGATGTCATTAAGAAAAAAGCCTTCTTCCAATTCAATATTAAGATTTCGTGATGGGTGAGCGGTAAATCGATTGCGATGTACCTCACCTTGATCATAGACCATTATTTTACCTGGGATTACCTGAATGTCTTCCTGCTTTCTTGATTCCAAATTGCCTCCCCGGATGATGGAAGAGAGGTGGAATTTTTCGTGCCAATGCCACTCCTCCGAAACTTTCCGGGTATAGTTGACGATCGACACTTTGTATAGCGCAGATTCAAGGGATTTGGAGGTAGCTCCTAAAAAATTGGAGGTGAAATATGGATTCATTTCCGAGTAAGCATGTCAAACAGGACTTGCCTGCGAGTTACCATAAAATAGTTTTTTCGTGATAAAGTAAAGATCTGGGTAATGTATATCGATTATAGCAAATAGAACAGGTGAGTACCTTTAAAATCATTCCTCCAATTCCTTCAGACATTTTTGGACCTCCCGCTCAACTTCAGCTTCCATTTTAGGCAGCACTTGTGTGATCCAGGTTTTACTTTGTTCCGTCAGATAGTGTTTGTTTTTTGAGAGCTTATAGGTCATGGCTCTTTGGATGAGAGGAATTAATGCTTTGGTTTCCATCGAGCCGTTGGCGAAATTGGGGCCAATCAGATAGCCTAATATCTCTTTCTCGTATGCCGGTCTATAGTAGAGGATGTGCGTCACTATTGGGAAATAGAAATAAAAAAAGTCATTGGTATTTGAAGCATATCGAATATTCCTGAATTCCGTCAGTAACAAATCGGCATGGCTATCCGACGTTTCATGATCAAGATGTTCCAAAAGCTCATAAGTACGTTTGGCAGCGGGTATCGTACTTCCCATTTCTTTTAAATCAACGAAGACCTTTTCGAAAAGTGTGGACATTTTAAAGGGTCAATGGCTTAGATAGAACAAAAAGCATGACAAGGTAAACGATCTTTTTATAGGAAGGTAACCTGAAGCTTTAGGAAAAAGTGATATCAGGCAATCCCAAAGAATTAAAATAAAGGATGATCACATTCTGTCAGCCACGGTCAGCAATCTGGCAAAATCTGAAATAAAAAAGGACACACCTTAGCTACTCGTTAATACGGTTGATAAATTATTTGATGTGTTGGGCAAAATGCATCAAGACCCGGGGTGATTTTTCGTGGCGGATGAGTCGCCCCGGATGAAGAGCAACTCTTAATAAAGGGTTGCTTTTTTTGCTCTGTACTTATCCGTTTAGCTTTACATCCATGGCTTTGAATGTAGGTGCCTTACTTTCATTACTGGTGGCTTTCCAGCTCTCATTTATGGCATGGTACCTCTTTGGTCACAAAAAAGGTAACCGGCGAAACAACCGTATTCTGGCTTCTTTATTTCTGATGTTTGCAATCAACCTGTTTGATGTTACCGCCAGGATCAGTGGGCTTATCCTGCCCATGCCATTGCTACACCTACTTGATGATTGTTTGTTTCTGCTTTATGGACCTGGTTTTTATCTATACACCACGGCAGTAGCCTACAAAGACTTCAAACTAAAAAGAAGCCATTTCTACCATGGTATTCCTGCCCTTGTCATGTTCTGCTACTTTTTGTTCCTGATAGTGTCTGTCGATTTCGATCAGCAGTCTGCACTTATTGGGACCGTAGAAGCTATGCGCCTTCCAATATGGGCGTCAATCCTGGGGATTTCATTTTATGTACACATCATGATCTATTTATGGCGGTCCTGGCAAGTGCTCAACGCTTACCAGACTGCCGTTAAAGACCGGTATTCCAATATTGATGAGATCAATTTAGACTGGCTTCGTTTTATGCTGCGGACTTTTATGGCGATTACGGCCATTGCCATGATCAACAGTATGCTGCCAATTTTTGGGAATGTGTATTTTCTCTATTCATCTATTGTCCTATTGCTATTATTCTCGTTTTATTTCATTAACCGTGTATTAGTCAGAGCGCTCAATCAGCCGGCTTTGTTCTCGGGTATTTCCCATCAGGAAGTAGTGAAATATGCAGGCTCCAATTTGGGCCAGGCTACTTTAGCGCAGCATAAGCGTCGCATAATTGATTTGATGTCCAATGAAAAATTGTTCCTGGATTCAGGGCTGAAAAGTGGAGATATGGCAGCCAGACTAGGGATCAGTACTAAAGAATTATCACAGGTGATCAATCAGGGGTTTGAGAAGAATTTTTTTGATTTTGTCAATGCTTACAGGTGCGAAGAGGTGAAAAGAATACTGGAAGCATCTGACCAAAGGACCACTATTCTTGAGGCCATGTACCAGTCAGGTTTTAATTCCAAATCCTCTTTTAACAAGGAATTCAAAAAGCTCACCGGACAAACACCCGGAGAGTATAAACGTAGCCTTTCCTGATGTTCTTTGGTATTGATTACTCACACAAATGAGTACGCCTTCCTGAAACCGGACGAAATTCGAAGGTTTCCAATTGAGTTTAGCTCCTGCATAAAACTCAAATAAAATGGAAACGAACATTCAGAACACATTTACTCAATCAATAGCGGTTAAGTCTCTTTTAAAGTTATTGGCGGTTTTTTTACCTGCACTTGTTGTGATAGCTGGTTCAAAATCTTGGGTAGGAGAGGATCCTGTCCGGGGTATGACGGTCATCTGGGTGGCAAACGTCATCATGTTGACCATGGTTTGGGGCATCATGAAAAGCGAGGAAAATGCCCTATCGCTACTCGGACTTGATTTTGGAAAACTCAGTACTAAAAAGCTACTTACCGTCTTCGGTCTTTCTTTGGTCGTGTTTGTGTTAGCGGTTGTCGCTTTTTTGATTGGGCCGGTCCTGCTTCCCGAATGGGTCAATGTGCCCGCGGAGGCAGATTTTAGTCGATACGATTTTCTGCGGGATAATCCTCTGGGGCTGATTCTCTCTCTGCTCGGGGTTTATCTGGTTTCATCCTTCGGTGAAGAAGTGATCTATCGCGCTTTTCTAATGCATCAGATTTCCGAGATGGTGCGAGGTAAAAAATTAAACAATGTCATTTCGATTGTTGGGAGTGCAATCATATTTGGTCTTGTACATTACGAATGGGGAGCTATGGGTATCATCCAATCCAGTTTAATGGGTCTGGTATTGGCGATTTGCTACATCAAACTAGAAAAACGGCTTTGGATTCTGATATTGGCTCATGCTTACATGGATACGTTGCTATTGGTTCAGCTTTACTTTAATCTGAATTGACGAACCCCTAATCAAGAATTGGTTTTGTATTGTGTTGAAATCCCCGGGCGAGGGTTTATTTACAGACTTCCCGTACTAAGGATGTAGGTCCAACCTAGTCATTGACGATCAATTCATTCAAAACTTCCCATAGCTGATTTTGAATGCTGAAAGGAACGAGTGCGGTGTCCGTTGTATTGCCCATACGAATGACGACCAGTTGTTGACTAGGTACAAGATTGATCAGTTGTCCATTTCTTCCGATAGCAGCTACCATTTCATCGGGAGCTTCCGTTGAGATGTCTGATGTAATGCGACTGGTAATGCCGGGTGGAATGAATGACCCCTGACCATTGAGCCACCATAAATAACCATATGAGGGATTGAATGACTGTGAGGTGCGAAGCATGTCCTCATAAAAAGGGGCATTATCCAGGACGGCCTCGCCATCCCACATGCCTTCTGCCAACAACAACAGACCAAACCTGGCCATACTTCTGGGAGGGCTGAAAAAGAGATGATTGTAACCGGAGTATTCCCAAAATCCTTCCATTCCAATTTTGTTGAGTAGATACTCCTCAAAAAAGTCATCGAAAGACTGATCGCTGGCACCCGATATCACCCCATCAAGTACGGTATATGGCCCGTTGTGATAAAACCACTGTTCATCAGGGGCATTCAGAAATTGCAGACATGCCGGATCTGTACAATCCGGTTCTGGTACATTATAATCCAGTCCGGTGGTCATGGTCAGGTGATGCCTGATCGTAATCGCGTTTTCCTGTTCCGTACTAAGGCTACTCCAACCTACACCGAGATAGCGATTGGATGGATCATCGAGTGAAAGCAACTGTTGTGCTTCACACTGACCTATGAGAAATGAAGTCAATGTTTTCGCTGCTGAAGCCCAATACCAATAGCTATTTTGATTGAAATCCGCGGTGCCTCTTAGGTTGGTCCCTGCATAGGACTCGTAGGCAATCCTGCCGTTCTTTAGTATGATTAAAGCGCGGGTATCGGTATTCTGGATAAATTCTTCCAAAGCCGGAATGGCCGATTCATTCCAACCCAAATCTTCTGGTGATACCGTTTCCCACTCATTAGATTGATTAGGAGGAAAGTATAAAGGGGATGTTACCGTTGGGTCGACTTCATTCTTATCACTACAAGCAAAATACACAATGATTGAAAACAACAATAGGTATCGCATGAATGACAAGTTAGACATAAGTCGTCTTCATCTGAAATCCATCGAAATGGAATCTCGTATTTTGTTTGGAATTTGCTGCGGTGTAGAGGCTTATCCCTTTATCTTTAAATAATTAAAACCAAATCCATCATGGCACAAGCAGATCAGGTAAAAGTAGAGCACAATTTCCATGCAAAAAGTACGGGAAGAGAGGTATTGGAAGGTATTGACCTGGCTGGAAAAGTGGCCATCGTAACAGGTGGGTATAGCGGGATTGGTCTTGAAACGACGAAAGCTCTGGCAGAGAAAGGGGCTAAAGTAATCGTGCCTGCCCGTAACAAGGCCAAGGCGGAAGAGAATCTTGAAGGAGTAGCAGGCGATATCGAAATTGGTGCGCTGGACCTGTCTGATCTGGCCTCTATAGAGACTTTCGCAAAGCAAACAGACAAGAGTTCAGCACAACTTGATCTACTGATTAACAATGCGGGGATTATGGCTTGTCCTGAAACTAAAATAGGACCTGGCTGGGAGGCGCAATTTGGGACGAACCACATGGGACATTTTGCTTTGACCAAAGCACTGATGCCTTTATTAGGAAGGACACCCGGTACAAGAGTTATTACGTTGACCTCCACTGCGCATAAACTCAGTGATATTCGTTGGGATGATATCCATTTTGACAATGGATATGACAAATGGCAGGCTTATGGTCAATCGAAAACGGCAAATGCCTTGTTTGCCAATGCCTTGTCACGCCGATTAAAACCAACCGATGGACTATCATTTGCGGTTCATCCTGGTGGGATATTCACTCCCCTTCAACGCCATTTACCTCAGGAAGAAATGGTGGCGCTTGGATGGATCAATCCTGATGGAACGCCATCAGATTTGGCGAAACAAGGCTTTAAAAGCCCGGAACAAGGCTGTTCTACAACATTGTGGGCCGCTACATCACCTCTCCTTGCTGGTAAGCCTGGTGTTTATTGTGAGGATTGCAACATTGCAGAACCCGCAGACCTTTCTAGTCCCATGGCGCGCTATTTTGGAGTAAATGAACATGCTACTCTGGATGAATCCGCTGAGAAACTTTGGGAATTGAGTGAACGACTCCTTTCACAAGCTTAACGAGGAAATTCCAAATCCCTGTTTTTTGAATGCTTCGATTGAATGAGCTCGAGTGTAAACTCCCAAACCGTGTCCCGGTTCTCGAGAAAGTCCTGGACAGATTGAACCACTTCATGATCTGGCATGATTCCGCGACCTGCTGGTTGGATGGTTTTGAGTGGAACATCCTGATCAAGGTTCACAATCGAAAACATGAATTTGATCTTTGAATTCGGAAGTCGGTATCGAATTGGGACATGTCCGTTATGTCCATAGTAACCTCCCTGGGTTTCTCTTCCGATCACAGTAGTATTATCATTTCCAGCTACCATTGCGGCGAATAAACTTCCCGCGGAGGCCGTTCTGGGACTAATGAGTAAAAAAATATTTCCGTCAAAAGCCAGTTCGTTTGGTTCCCTTACGAGATGATCATCACTGGTTTCGTCCTGATAGTATTTTCCATTCCGATGTTCGGGAAAGTCCTCTTTAACAATGTTGTTGTAAGCACGTTTTTCCAGGATTTTTCCAATCAGCCTGACTTCATTGTTGTGCTTCCAATAGGGTGGAGATTTGAAGCTTACCCAAGCCTCTTTGTTTTCGGAAAAACTTCGATTAGTCAGGTAACTGTAAGTAACTAAATCATTGGGATCACTGCCACCACCATTGTGTCGAACATCTACGATCAGGTTTTTAAGGCCATCAGTTTTCATTTGTTGGAAAATGCTATCTAAAAAGTGTACATAAGCCTTATGCATCGGGTGATTTTCGCTCCAGCCAATGGAAAAGCTGGAAATACTTAAGGCACCGGTTTGCTCATCAAGTTTTTGAAAATGATAAGGTTTCTCCTCTTCTCCTTCGTAGGAGAGGCTATCGAATGTTTTGGAGTGTCGTGTTATGAAAGCTTTTCTCGTTGATAGATAAGAAACGCTTTCCAGGCTTATTTCCTGAGTAATTTCAGAGTTGGCCTGCTGGTATTCCAGTCGAAATGAATCGCTCAATCCCAAAGCCAACCGATAATAAGTAGCAAAACTTTCGCTGAGGCCAATTTCCTTGCCGGTAGTATTGTAACCGTCGGTTGTGTAATACTTGCCAAGAAGTTTGAATAGTGTTTTGCTGGAAATGCCATTTACGGACAAGATTTTTGCTCCAAGGGGTACCGCCGCATCCGGCGTGTTTACCAGAAACTGACCATCAATGACTTTAAGGGTAATGGGAAAGTATCCGGTAGATTCCGCTCTCATGGCCTCTTTTATTTTGGGAGGCATGTAAAGGCCATTGTGTAAGCTTCCCTCAAAATCAGTAATGGTCCATAGGACATTGTAAAATTCACGGAAGGTCTGAGCAGTCTGTACTTGTTGATCAGCCCATTGATAGATACTATCAATTTGCTCGATTGTTCTGTATTTATACACGCCGGAGTTGGCCGCGTCCCGAATGGCCCGGAAGAGATTGAGATCGGCTTGCATCTTCTTCTTTGAAATCGGAGTTTCCAGCGTTTTTTGAGCCATTGAGGCGAATGTCTGTCCCAGGAGACAAAAGCCTATCAAGGATCTGATGATGGTGATTTTGGCGGTTTTAATCAATTCTTTCATGGTTAGTTTTTGACCGGTTAGTCCAAAGACGCATCGATGTTTTACTCGTTGCTTATTTATGGAAATAATTATCCACACTCCTGACTTTCTGCCGTATGGCGTGGGTTTGGTCTGCTTTTTGCAGAAATGCACTTAACTTATCATGCGAATGCAGCAAGCTACCTTTCGATTTGTTTTTGTCCTTTTATGGCTTTGTGTCCATATCCTGCCTGCTTATGGTCAACGGAACAATAAGGGACAGGATTCTGTGATGACGGCCGTACGGGAATTGAGAAGGCAGATCAAATTCTCTGCGGATATACGAGATTATGCGAGCGTCGGTGATTTTAGGAAGACGTTAAAATTTTCATTTGACAGTACTAAATACGTCACGTTACTGGATGAAGAAGAGATTGTGATCAATTTCATGATCCACAATTACGAGGATATCCTGAAGCAGGTAGCGTCATGGCCCCCGGTTTTCGAAGAAGAAAATTACTACCTGGAATATCCCCCGGAAGATGGGTTGCTGGATCATGTTTTGGATGTAGCGGTATTGGATTCAGTCCATTTATTGTCTCAGATAGAGCAATCTTCGGTGCAACCTCATCAAAAAGCATTTCTTCAATTGTACTTACGCGCATTTTTGTCTTTAAATCCCGCCAGCAATATATCAGAGACCTCATTGGCTAATGATGGACAGGAGTATTTGGATCGATATGCACCTTCACCTTATGATCGATTCGTGAAATTGAAGATCAGAAGAAAATACATCAAGAATAAATGGGGTGCAACAATAGGGTTGGGAGTGGCAAGAGGTACGTTCCAGGGAGAATTTGGTAACCTGGTCCGCTTCAATGTACCAGTACTTCTGGATTTGGAAGTGAATTATCAAAAGATGATCGCAGGCCTGCGTTTATCAGTAGGAGAGGGTACCGTTCGCAGAGACTTTGAGTATGATGGGTTTTGGGATAGAGGATTAAAAGTGAATCCCTTTTACGGAGGGTTATATGTGGGATATATGTTGGATGTGGATCCTTTCCGGATCGTGCCTTATTATGATATTGGCGGCACGGTCATTACGGTCGCAGAACAAGACAGGACCGTAGATAACGAAGAACAAGATATCGGTACATTCACGCATGGCCCCGGCTTGTCATTGGATTTCATGTCGCCATTTTCATGGTCAGGTTTCGATAATGAAATCTATCGTTTAGGTCTCAGATTCAAAGGCGGAATACTCTTTAATAACTTTAAGAATAAAGGCCCGATGTTCGAAAGCCAATATCCTTATCTGGGTGTTTCGCTGATCCTCGATTTCGTAGGAACGGAACTCGATGTAAAGTGATCGGAAAGCAATAAGGGCTTGTTTTGAGCAGGATTCCGGTGCTTTTTCGTACGCATACCGTTCTCGTACCTCTCTGAGCGTCTTTTTACAAACATCAAAACAGTCCACTCGTAACATTGGCGAAACTAAAATGATCAAATATGATTTTTCGTCAATTACAATTAACTACAATGCTTTTATTATTGGTTCTGGTTGGATATGGTCAACCCAGGACCATAACACTTAAAAAAGGGCAGGCGCTGGATCTCCTTTTATTGACCACTAACCCCGACGCAAAGGATAAAAGGCAGGAATATTTTACCGCAGCAGTAGCAGTCGCGCAGGAATACGGTTATACTCCTCAATATTCTTCCGGGATCAAAGCCCCACCTACACAAGGAAATTATTGGCCTGAGGTATTTATCCTTGCCACCTGGAAAGTTTATGAAGATCGGGTGAAATTTGTGAAAGATATTGAAACGAAATATCCTCCATTCCATGAAATGAGACGAGCCATCTGGCCAAATTTCCATCTGACGTATTGGAAAATTGAAAAAGATGATGTGATTACGATCCATCCCGATAAATACTATGTGGCAACCGCCCATTGGGGGGAAGAGGAAAAGCCATTCAAATCTTTTGCGAAAGCCTGGCAAAAAGAAGTTGCCGAGCAGCGTGGTAAAATTGTGCTCGAAATGAAAGAAGGCATTTCTCCATTTGGATATCACTACAATCCTGATTTATTCACGATTACCGAGTGGGAAAGTCAGTCAGCTTTTGAACAATTCTATGCTAAAAACGTAGCCATGGACCATGAGGGTGTTTTACATGTAAACCAGTTTATCCTTCAATAATCCTTACTTTCGCTTCTTCAGATTTATATGCAGCTGCTTCCTCATCTGGTTTATTTTGCATTCTTCCAAAGTTTGTTTCTGCTAGGCATTTTTACCTTGTCTGCCAAAGTGCGAAAGTCCGTCAATCGTTATTTGATTGTACTGATCAGCGTTATGTTGATTGGGCTTGCGGGACGTGCGCTGATGTACACTTTCGATGGATATCAAAGGTTTTATGGACTCGCTGAGTATGCCACTTTCCTTTTTGGAGCTACGGTATACCTATTTACCAAGTCGTCATTATCAGGGAGTTACTCCTATCCAAAAAGAGATTTGATCCATTACATTCCCGGAGTGATCTATGCGGTTGTCGTGTCCGTATACTATGTTTTTGCACCTCAGGAAGTCGTTCAGGCAAGACTCGAAAGTGGGGAGTTATTCAAAGCTGTGGTACTATTCATGGGGACTGGCCTCATCGTTAATTTCTCTTATTGGTATGCCGCATGCAAGCTTTTCCTGGCCAGGAGAAATAAATTAAATGAGGAAGCAAGTTTTTCGATCAAAACAGGGTTTTTTCAGAGATTCCTGATTGCCGTAGGTATTTGCCTGTTCTGCTGGCTTTGTATCTATATTATTGGAATTGTCGGTGAAAGTTGGGTAGAGCGTAGCGTTCGACCATTCATTTGGCTGACACTGGGTTTTTTGGTGTTATTCATCGCGTATTACAGTATCAAAGAACCCACCTTATTCAAGGTAGTAGAGAGAATCCCGGTGACCAAGTACGCACAGTCAAAACTATCGGAACAAGAACTGGCGCAATTGGAGCAGCGATTAGATCAGCTGATGAAAGAAAAGAAGCCCTATCTCAATCGAGGGTTAATGAAAGCTGACCTGGCCGAGATGCTAGGTGTGAATAAACCAGAGATCGCTCGTTTACTCAACGAGAAAATAGGTATGAATTTTTTTGAATACGTGAATTATTTCCGTATTCGGGAATTTATAGAAATAGCGAAATCAGATCGTGCGCGTCACCTGACATTTTTTGGTATTGCGCAAGAAGCGGGTTTCAACTCAAAGACCACTTTCAATAAGTCGTTCAAAAAAATCATGGGTACCTCTCCCCGCGAATACTTTGCACAGGAAGTAGGGTAGAAGAACCTACGGGTCAATGAAGTTGGTCTGATCAGGAAACCAAGTCCCTTATCATAAAACCATTATGAATAAAAATATCACTATCCCACTATTAATTGTGGGCGCAATCTTGTTTGGAAACGACTTGATTGCTCAGCAGCCGAAAACCGGTTCTGTCATCGGTACGGTGATGGATGATAACCTTAAGGTGCCATTACCTTTTGTGACGGTATTTCTTACCTCCGGGGAAAGCGAGGACGCGATCACTGGACAGATTACCAATGAAAATGGCTATTTCCAGTTGAAAAGGGTTCCTTTCGGGACCTATGTTATCAATGTTCAATTCATTGGATTTAAAAGCTACTCCAACGAAGTAACCCTTGCACCGGGAGAACCGAACGTTGACCTGGGTGTGATTCTGATGAAAGAGGATGTGGCGCTACTGGGAGCGGTGGAAGTGACTGCTGAACGTTCTACCATCCAACAAAAAGTAGACAGAAAAGTCATCAACATTGGAAAAGACCTCTCCACGGCAGGACCAACAGCTGCAGATCTCATGATAAACCTGCCATCCATCGATGTAGATCAGGATGGGAATTTGTCGATGAGAGGCAATGATAATGTGATCGTCCTGGTCGATGGTAAGCCCACTAATCAAAGTACTTCACAGTTGCTGCAGCAGATACCTTCGGGTTCTATCAAAGCCATTGAGTTGATTACCAATCCTTCAGCTAAATACATACCGGAGGGAATGAGTGGAATCATCAATATCGTTCTGCATAAAAATACAAACAGCGGATTTAATGGAGCCCTGAATTTGGGTCTAACATTAGGCAATAAGTTGCGATACAATGCCGCAACGGACCTGAATTATCGAACGAGAAAAATCAATTACTATTTCAACTATGCATTGACGGATGCGCCTATGCCCACCTGGGGAGAGGTTTCTCGACCGGAGGAGCCGTCGGAGGAAGATTGGTATGCCTTGAATGATCGTGTCTCTCATCTTTTCAAAGGAGGCTTCGATATTGATTTGACAGATCGAACCGTGTTATCCACTTATTCCATTCAGAATATCTTCCAGAATGCTGGCGATCGATCAACTGACATTTTATTTCCACAATTAAGCGGATCAGATTTTGGCCAGGCTTATCAAACGGACATCAGCAACTATTCAGCCAATTACAATGTAGACCTGAGGCATGGGCTCTCAGAATCTTCTTCTATTGAGTTAGAGATTGATCATGGCTTTTTTGATGGAGAAGAAGTGGCCGACTTCCAATTTTATGGCTCTATCCAGGAAGTGAATGCTGCAACGGAATTGATCACCAATGAGCGTCATAATACTTCCATCAATCTGGATTTCGAGCGAAATTTTGGCCAATGGAGAAAGTTGGAAATCGGACTCGAGGCGAGGATCCAGCAAATTGGTAACAGCTATACAACGTCCAATCCGAACTTCGTCAGTTCATCGTATAATTTGGATCGTGATATTTATGCAGGATATTTTAACTATCGTCACAATTTGGGGAAATGGTCTTATCAGCTTGGAGCACGGTTGGAGCGATTTGACCAGACAAGTGACTTTGCCCCACAAAATGAACCTTCAGAACAACACAACGATTTGATCCAATCCATATACCCTTCAATATTTATCAATTATGTACCTGACCCAAATTCACAGAAAAATGCCTTCAATCTAAGCATAAGCCGACGTGTGGATCGGCCTAACCTATTGCAACTTAACCCAATGCGTGCCTGGAGCTCCGCTCGGGTAACCAATATTGGAAATCCATCATTGGTCCCTCAATTCACTAATTCCATCGAATTGAACTATACGAGGCAGTGGAAATCAGCGAGTTTGACTTCCGGTTTATTTGTTCGAAAGATCTTTGATGAGATCACCCGATTTGGTTTCAACGACCCTGATAATTCCGGAGGAATTCTTTTCTCTTACGATAATTATCAGGATAACATGGCGTATGGCTTTGAGCTTTCCGGGAACTATCAGGTTACTTCCATTTGGAGTTTTAACTCCAGTTTTGATCTCTATTCTCAAACACAAAGAGGCGTAGCACAAGATGAATTCCGGGAGGTGCAAAACGTGATCTATAACTTTCGGACTAATCACAGTTTCAAACTTAACGAACGGCTGACCTTACAAGTGATCGGGCTATATCGTGGTGGTAACACGAACCTGCAGTACAAGACCCTTTCTTTCTATTTCCTGAACCTTGGTGCGCGTTATCAATTGTTTGAAGGGAATGGGCATCTAAGTGTAAGTTTCAATGATGTATTTCATACCCAGCGATTTGCCTTTGAAGGAGGTCCGATATTACAGGAAGGAACATTCAACTGGGATAGCCAGACACTCTTTGTGGGCTATACTCATAAATTAGGTCGAGGCAAGAAGCAAAGCATGAAAAGAAAGAAGAGGGATTCGAACGAAAAAAAGAGTGTGGGAGGGTTTTAACAGCTCGAAAAAGAGCCTCAGCATTGATTTGCTGAGGCTTCATATTGATTATCAAAACCGGTGAGCTTAACCGATTAATTCCCATTCCAGGTCACCTATGTATCGATAGGTGACCTTTCCGGTATCGTTGATCGCGAAGAGATAGATCCATTGATTATCCACCAGATTTCGGATCGAATCATGTTTTTCCAAGATCTTACTCATTTCGTCAATGGGTGCCTCGATGATGACATTCAATCGTTGAGGCTCATGTTGATACTTATCACCATCATGGACGGATTGCATGGGAAGCCCGGTTCTCAGGTCCCCTGCGAAACCTTCCAGAACTCCCAGTCCACCTACGACATTGTGAAGCGTTTTATTGCCTGCCCCAAATTTCTTATTGTCCACTGTCGAGGCGTAATACTGAAGGTTGATCCAACTGGTGACCACCATTGGAGCCGTCATAATGACTTCCAGTAGATTGAACCCTTCATCTTTTCGCCATGAGTAGTTGTGCATGAACGCTTTTCCACCAAAATTCAGCTGAGTAGTACGTGCTCTTGGTGCCACAATGAAGGAAGAACAACCTGCGAGGCCCCATTCAGGCCTTACCTGCGACCAGTCCTTGCTTCGTCGAATGATTTGTTTATTAATATCCCCAGTGTGGATATTCATGCGCGTTGCACGTTCTTTTCTGGCAGATTCGCTGGCCATCTTCAATGATAACTGCAGCTTAGATATCTCATCAGTATGCGATGAAGGAATATCAGAGGAGTGGATTAACAATTGTACCTCATCGGTTGTGGTATCGTGCAATGCTGGAAAGAAAATTGTGCTTTCAGGGAGTTCCACGCCTCGATTAGCCAGTTGCTTTCGTACCCTCAGATCGTTCAGTACCGCTGCTGCGGTTCTTGCATTTGCTTCTCCCGTATGTCCACCACATGCTCCACAATCCAGTCCTGTGCCATGTGGATTGTTCACAGAAGATGACCCATGACCCACAATCAAAACTATGGGTGCGAAACTATCTGTGAGCGACATGGCCTTCAGTGCAGATTCCGCCATGTTCACCCGGTCTTCAAGAAGAATGCCTGAATGACCTTTTGATGAATGACCGTTCTCCAAATGGATGCTTTTTGCCTTTTGCTCATCAGCAGAAAACCCGATTTTGTCAGGGTGCGGTACTGGCCTGGTCACTCCGAATGAATCTGTCAATAGTTTGGGCAGAAAGTATATTCCCAAAGGGCTGACGAAGCCAAAGCAACTCACTGCTCCTGATTTGAAGGACTTCCATGTTTTTCTGATCTGCGCCCGAAAACTACGATTCTTAATCACCTCGTTATCCTTTTCAGGAGAATCTAATTTTTCCTGAACGGTGTGTGATGCATTCAGCAAAACCGGAAACTGATTGATCCCTTCTTCATGGCCTAATGGAACATATTTGACCGGAAAGCCGAAAAAACCAGCAAGTCCAATGGTTTCAATAGAATCATCTGCCGCCTCCAGGTTTCTCCGATAGAGCTCTGATCGAACATCAATACAAAAAGCGGCCTGTACAGAGACGTCCTTCTTGAATTTAGTAACTGGAGCCTGAGAATTAATTTTCTTAATGATCTTCCTTTGATTGGCATGATCAAAAGCTTTCTGAAGCAGCACCTGACGGGCCAGAGAATCGCTTATTTCATTTTGTTGAAGAATGGTGTTGGCTTCTTCCTTGGCAAGTATCCAGGAAGCATCAAGTTGTGGATATGGCAATAATTCTTTCAATGCCATTTCCCAGACGAGTAAGATGGCCAGGAATTCTTCGACGGCCTGGCTTTTGCCCCCTTGTAAACGGGCATCCCAATCAATTCTGGCCGCGAATCCTGCCCACCCGTTCATTTTCATCAACAGACCATGCAGGTAGTATTCCAATAGGACATCAGGTATTTCCAAAAGGTTCAACGCCTGAGTGGCCGCCTCCAGATGGTCACTGGGTAAACTTTTAACGAGTTTACGGAACCTTTTCAGACCCATTGCTTCTGGGCTGAAGTCTATCTCGGCTTCTTGTTTCCATGCAGCAAACAATGAAGTTTCTTTACTTGATGTATTCCAGATAGCTTGTTTGTCATCAAAATGAGCAGAAGCCCAGAAAGAGATCCGATCGATCATGAATCGCCGCCATTTCTTACCGTTGATCTCACTGGCAACGTCCACTAATGTATGTACCTGATAGGTTGGTGTTTCCGCAGCCCCTTCTTTAATGTTGGTGATGAATTCTTCCGCATTTTCGAAGATGCCGTATTTATTTTCTTTCAAGGCTTCGGCGACATCTTCGATCAGCATCTTGCCTGATTCGAGTGCTTCCAGATAAAATGATACCGGAAGTGTAGCGTTTACATGACTACTCTTATTCAGGAGATCCATTGCCTCTGCGAATTCCATGTCAGCCATACCTAAATATGGATTGACAGCAACGAAGTTTTCTAACGACCACAATGGTGGTATTTTCCCTACAGCCTGCTTGAGTTGGTGCTCGACCTGTGGGGTGTCAAGGACGGTATGAACGGATATCATTGATTTAACCGATTAGTGGTTGAGAGTTGTTTTGACTTCTTTGTAGCCTTCTTTCGAATAATCTCTGAGGTGATTTTGGTCTTCCTGAACATTCAGATTTGCCCACTTGAATTTTTCGTTTTTCAGTGATCCAATCATCCGGTCAAAGATCACGTTGACGTATAGGCCGTTTCTTAGGTGTATACCCATTTGATAACCTGAACTGCCAGGCTTGAGGTTAGGGGCGATGAGTTGTAAGACAACCGCCAAGGCATAAAAGGTAATTACGGTATATGAGGCTATGGTGATGGCCATACCGGGTTCAAATTTGTTTGGTAATTGACCTTCCAGAAGTAAGCTGGCACCATGTTCTAAAGTGAAGAAAGAAAAGGCTACCAATACGGCTATCCCGATGCTGGTAAGCAAGACCTCTACTTTACTTTTGATATCCATTGTAGCTACCATTACCTGACTGATACCCATGACAATGATGGCTCCGGTCACCATCAATCCAAAATCTTCAGCAGGTTGTACTCCCCACAAGAAACATGCAAAACCGTAGATGCCAAGGGACATGGCCATGCCCATCGTAATTTTCATGATGGATCCTTCTCTCTTGGATATGGCAATTCTCCTTGCCCTGACGGCATCGATCACACTGCCCGAAGACAAAAACGCATGTGCTTTATAAAAAGAATGCGCTACTACGTGAAGTATGGCGGCTGTGTGTACACCAAAACCGCATATCAATAAAGAAAAGCCCATATGCGCCACGCTGGAGTAACCTAAGGCAATCTTTACGGAGGGTTGGGTCATGTACACGATTGAAGCAAATAGCGCTGTAAACCCGCCAATCACGATAAGCATCATTGAGGCAGGGGTCGATTCGATCATTAAAAAGCCCATGCGGACCATTAAAAACGGTCCGGCATTCAATAAGCCAGCGTGTAATAATGCGGAAACAGGTGTGGGTGTTTCCACCACTTCGATCAACCAGCCATGGGTGGGAAATTGTGCGGATTTAAGCACCGCAGCAATAACCAACAGGATCGTAGCACCAATCATAGGCCCATTCAGGCCATCCATAGATTGCAAACCATCAAAGATGGCTGCCAACTCACCTGTTCCCATTTCCAAATAGATCAGGAGACCGGCTATCAACAAACTGGTATCTCCAATTCTCGCTACGATAAACTTTTTGCGAGCCGCACCAATAGCTTGAGGACGATTCTTGTAGAAAGTCAACAAATAATGCAGACAAACACTGGTGATCACCCAAAAGGTGAATAACTGGACCAGATTGCCGGAGAGAACCAGTAATTCAACAGACGCGATCGTCACCGCGAGCCTTCTGAAGAATATGCCTTTTCTTTGATCTCCATCAATATAATTATCACTGAATTTAAGGATGACAAATCCTAAAATACTGATCATTGTGAGCAGGGATGTGCTCAGGGTGTCGAGTCGCAACGAAAATCCCAGGCCGTTGAAACCCAATAAAGCACTGTGAAGGGTTCCAACATTTAAAACGATGATCAGACTGGAAACAGAACTAACGATTCCGAGTAATCCCACCATTGTCGCAGTAGATCCAAGAGTGGGACTTCCTTTGGTGCTTCTACTCGCAATGAGATAAGCAAAAGCCAGCAAGGAGTAAACTGAAACAAGGGGCAAATAGGGAAAAATAGGATTTAACATCTCGAAAAAGTAATTAGCTCTAAAAGCGATTAGTCAGAGATTTTCACCTGTAAGGTTCTGGTATAAGTTACTTTCTTCCCAAGTTTCTCGGCTTCTAATACATAGCTGTGAAGTGTCGTATTCGAAAGTCCTTCTACTTCAATTTCTGAATCTGAAATCCAGCTTTTTTTCAATTGCGCTGACTCACCTTTTTGTTGTACCGTTTGATCGAAAAGTGTTTCAAGTGATGGAGCCATGGCCCGCTTCTCTTGCTTTTGCTCTTCCGACATGGCACTCTCCTGAACATTTTCCGTTTTGATGATCAAAGTGAGCTCATCCGAATGCTCCTGAACGAGCACATCTCCTTCTAGAAAATTGGCTTTGGTTGGGTTATCTACTTGTAAAGTTTCCATGGTTTTTTGTTTGAGTTCATCGCGAAATTAGTTTTGGATAATCATTAATAAGATTCCATTTTTTTATGTAAAGCATAAATATATATTTATATTAAGATGAATTGTTGTAATGTATTTAATGTGTAAGTAATTGATAGTGTGGTGTTTATAAAGGAGGAAAGGGCAGTTATGATCCCCTACTTTTCAGCGAGTGATCGGTTGCAATAAAATGGCCTGTGTGCTTGCGAGAAAGCAACATAGGATCCTGGACTTAAGCATGAGCTTAATGGAAGAGGTCATAATTAAAGGACAAGTAAAGCCTTAATGGCCACCCCGGTACAGCGCTCCAAAGGATAGGAGTTAATTCAATTTCCAGTCAATTCATTCTGCACATTGACCCATCGAATTTGCCAATCCTTGCCCAATAAGTCACCAGTTGTGAAGAAGAGAAAGGTATGATCCGGAGTTACGTATGGATTTCCCTTCCCCTGATTATTGATAAGATTACTTAGCCGTTTGGTCCCTGTCCAGTTGTCGTTTCCGTCGTTGAAGCTTACGTACAATTCCAGTTCACTGCCAATGGTAGCGAATATCAGATACTTCCCGTCGGCTGAAATATGAGGTGTACATTTTCCAATCACATCACCTACGGAAATTTCAACTAATTCAGCAGGTCCGAATTGATCATCAATAAGTTGAGCGTGATATAAGTCCATTTGTGAATAGTCAGGATTGCTGGCATGGAAGTAAAGCGCGCCCTGATCAGTGATAGATGGATGTGAAACTAGCTTATCTTTCAGGTTGGGAATGTCGACAAATTCAGGTTGCGACCAGTTTCCATTTACTTTTTCTGATTTCCAGATGTGCCATGTCGCAACAACATCCACGCTGTTAGTAGGTCGTGTTGAACTGAAGTATAGCGTATTTCCGTCAGGAGAAAAGCTCATGCCATGTTCACTGTGATCACTATTAAAAAAAGCCAGTTCTGGTTTTGACCATTCCCTGTCTTTTTTACGGATCATGTAAACATCGAATCGTTCAAAATCCTTGTCCGAAAGCGTGTAGTAATATTCATTCAGATCCGGACTAAATGTTCCTTTATGAATGAGTTTGTCTGCAGGTGTTAATTCTCTTTTAAAAAGTAATGGGTTGTTTGATGGGATTCGATTGGTGAAAAATTTGTTTTGATCAGAATGAGTGCTTGATCCGCAAGCCGTTATAAAGATAAGTAGCAGTAAAGGGAAGCATCTCAGCGTGCGGGTGTAGTGTAATGTTGGTTTCAAGGCGATTGGTTGTAAGCTTTTTTAACGATCCAGGTGTCCCTTGGAAATGGTGCCGGTTCCCTTTAGAAGAATTTCAAGCTTCGGGTAGTCTCGAGAAAGCACTAACAATGGTTCCAGGAATTCTTGGAATTCAGAATCGAGAATGATTGTTTCCAAAGTTAAGGTACTAAGCAATTTTTTTAAGCCTACAAAGGTCATATTGGTGTTGCCCAGGTGAATCGATTTTAGTGATTTCAGATTTGCAAGATAAGGAATACAGACATCTGTCAGTTGCGGATTGTCTTTTAGCCGCAGTTCCACCAAACGTTGAAGCGTGCTGATCTTGCCAAGCCCCTGATCCGTGATTTCCGTCATTACCAGGTCAAGCATTTCTAGTTGATTCACACTTCCTATGATTTCCAGATGTTCGTCGTGTAGGAGGTGAGACGAAGCATTCATGTGAGTCAATTTCGTTAATAACCGGATCTTCTTTAACTCTTCGATATCGATGCGATCAACAAAAACCAGGTTCAGATAAGTCGTTTCAAGTGGTACGATTTGGTCGAATATGATGATTGTATTGTCCATGATTGAAAAAGACGAAACTCATGCTGAGTTACCTGACCAACTGCAATAATGATTGCTTCAGTTTTTCGATGAACTTCACTCTGGTTGCTTCATCGAGTAGTGCTAAGGAAAGAAACGGGTTGATGTCCTCTAGCTCCACCAGAAAAAGACCCTTTGCCGTTTCAGCAAAATCCACGCGTTGAATTCCAGTCTTCATATCATTCCAGGCAATGAAGGTTTCAGCCAGTTCGATTTCTGCTTTATCTGGTACAAAACATGCCATTTCCCAACGCTTACCGATGGTTTTTAGTGCATAGCAGAATTGGTTGTCGATAAAGAATAGGGAGTGTTCTTCCCTAATATCTAATTTGGGTTGGATCACATATTCTTCTGTTGGAAGAGAAGCGATTGCTTCTTGATCCACAAACATCAGACCTATGGAATCCGCCCCCATCATTGGTTTTACGGCATATTGAAGAGCTGCTGGGAGGAGGTCAATTTGAGTTGGGTCGGAGATGCTGGGAATAACCTGGTATCCTTCCTTGAAAAGGGTTGGTAAGTAGTACTTGCCTTGCATATCCGCTTTACCATCCAATGAATTAAATGTCTTGAACGATTGTTGGAGCACGCGCTGGCGGAAGTTTGTGAATGCTTCTTGATAGTTAGTGATGGGCCCCGTATTTCGGATGACGATTCCGTCCACGTGTGGCTCAAATGGCTCGGAACTGCCAGGGTCACCAATAATGACATCAAACGAGTCCCTCAGCTGGCCAGTGATGAATATATCCTCGGTATAATAAGTCCTTCCTGCCGCTTCATAATTCAGGTCGGAGAGAAATAAGAGGGAAGGTTTTCCCATGATTTGGTTCTTTTAAAATGACTCGGCCGCAAAACTACATTGCGGCCAAAACATTTGATCACTGTGATAAGATCATATCTCCGGTATTGCAATAAACTGCCTCCTGATTTATCTCAACGCCATTTAAAGATTGTATTCCCTTGAATTTTGCGGGGTAAGTTACGGTATTGAGCCCATGTTCGTTTTCAAGTTGATAGTGTAAATGAGGATACGTTGAATCTCCGGAATTACCCAGCTCCGCTATCAGATCACCGGCTGAAACTTGTTGACCGGGTTTTACTTTGACACTGCCTTGTTTGAAATGGGCAAGAAGGCTCATTTCACCGTTTTGGTGATCAATCACTACATAATTGCCTGAAGCTAGTTTTGGGTTTTTTATGAAGGCAATTGTGCCATAAGCCAATTTGCCGGAAATTTCATTATCAGGCATGTCGTTGACGACTTCAATGACCTTTCCTTTTGCAGGAGCAAATACAGGCTGACCAAATCCGAAATAGTCGTTCAACGTTTTCCCATTTCCTTCATAAATAGCACCTTGTTCATCGGCAGGAGCCCAGTCACTGGCATACCGGGTAATATTGTTATTGATTTTAAGCAGTTTCATTCCCCAGTGAGTGGTATTCATTCTCCGGTGATGTGCATAATGATCATAGCCTGAATCAATGATCATTCTTCCTTTGAGAGGCACCATTAACTGGGTTTTTTGGACATAGACTGTAGGTGAAATTGTTTTTGTGACTTCCCAACTTTGATCTCCTCTCAAAAAAGTGAATTGGTATTCCAGCCGATGTAATGTAAGTTGAGATGGAAATTGATAAAAGGGATTAAACAGAGAAATGGATTTATCCTTTTTTACTTTTGTCGCGGGAAACTCATACAGACCCGATACCATTCCTTCATCTTCAACTGTCTTTCTTTGAAGCAGCTTCCCACTCTGATCATAGATCATCAGTTGTATTTTTTTTAAATGATATTTCCCCCCTTTATTGCCTGTTATTATGAAATCGAATTCTACGAATTGAGAGAGGTGCTCGTAAGTAAGATATGGGGTTTCAGGAAGTGTGTGAATGATCGGTTGTGCATTGATCAGAACTGTAAAACTGAATAGCAGCACGAATAACTGAGTTTTTTTCATGACTTTTTTTGCTCAAAAAGACACCTGCAGCAGCTGAAATTCGAGCTTCCCACTTGGAGAGGACTTAAAAGTCAAAAGGAATTTGCGAATTGAAGTGGAGTTTGCCGAGTTATCTTCTTGAATGCTTTATTGAATGCTGATTTGGACTGAAAGCCACATTCAAAGGCTATGCCCAGTATGCTGAGGTTTTGGTGTTGTTTTGCCATCAAAAGTCTTTGCACTTCTTTTACCCTGAATTCGGCAATGAGTTCATAGAAGGGCTTCCCAAAGTATACACCTACGACTTGTGAGATTTGGTGCTTCGGAATATTGAGGGCGAAGGAGAGACTGGCAACATTAAAATCCGACTGGGTGTAGGCTTTATTCTCGGTCAGATAAGACTCGATCAATTGTCCAATATGAACCACATCTTTCTTCGAAAGACCTGATTTCTGATACTTTTTCCTTTTTCCTATCATGACTTCTGGTTGATTCATGATTTGAAAGCTGATCCAGTAGATTCCCAGTGTAATACCCAGATAAATGTAATCCTCTACATAGGTGCTGGTCCATGAGGTAAAGGTTGTGATAACACGCCTGAGCAATAATAAACCTGAATAACTCAGGAAGAATACAGTCATCATCCGTGACCACCGGTATTGAACGTTCGTCAACTGATCTTTTTTCAGAACCAACTCTCTAAAGGTCAATAGGCCATAGGCGACATTGTATATGGTCAGGAAAAAGTTCAAGAATGTACCTAATAAAAGGGTGAATTGCGTTGACCCCAGATGAAAGAAGACATAGCCCCAAACAATCAACTTCATTGCCATGAATGTCGACAAATGGAGTAAAATGATTTTGACGCCAATTTTTTCTGATCGGGTTATTCGCAGGATGTATAGGAATAGGAGTGGGGCATATAGAAATGAGTTACCTGACCAAAGGATAATGAAGAGGTTCTCGGGAACGGTCACGAAATTATTGTCTACTACACAGCCCAGGGCCAGCGACAGTGTCAGACCAGCTAGGTAGAGATTAGCTGGATTACTACTGCGTTTCAGGAAAATGAAGAGGGCCAGAAGGATCCCCTGTAGTCCTCCGAGAACTAAAATGACGTATCCTGTCATAAGTTAAAGGTTGAAATAATGCATCGAAATAAAACTATGTATATCAGATGCAATTTCTGTCAGATTGGGTGCATCGCTTATTGGAAAGGTATTGAATGAATGATGTTTTCGTAAGCTCTTTATTCGATTGCATCTCAGATTTCCATTAAAAATCAATATCCGGGAAGTTGACTTTGGAATTATGATAAGAAGGTCAATGGAACTGTTGCTGAAATGATCGCCAAGTCGAGAGCAATGCGGACAAATCAAGGGAAGGGAATAATCATGATGTACTTCGGCTAACAGTTAATGATATAGCCGAAGTACACCTGGGTCAGTTGATAACCCAATGATTATTTAGTTTTCTAACAATACTTTCACAGCTTCTTCCAACTGTTGATCACGGCCTGTTGCTAATTGACCGGGCTCGTTTTGAACACGGATGTCTGGCTCCATTTGATTGTTTTCAAGGAAAGGCTGGCCTAATGGTCTCCACCCTCCCATTGGGATACCGAAGAAAAGACTTGGGTCAATTTGTGTTTCCCACCACACGAAAGTTCCGGTACCGGGAACAGGCATACCCAACGTTTGACCACCGTTTTTGATCTTGTATGCTACCGGGAAGAGGTGTGCATCTGAATAATTGCTTTCTCCCATCAGTACGATAGAGGGTTTGATCCATCGATTCCATGGTTGATAGCCGATGTTCTGGCCATGTGGAATGATGTCCATGTATTTCTTTCCAACGAGGAAGTCAGATAGCACGTCATGCAGGTTGCCTCCACCATTGAAGCGTGTATCGACGATCAATGCATCGGCAGAAATATGTTTTCCCAACACCTCTTCAAAAACGACGCGCATACTTGGGTCATTCATTCCACGAACGTGTACATATCCGAGTTTGCCATTGGACAAGCGAAGGGTCTCTGCTCGTCGGGTTTCTACCCACCTTTTGTACAACAATTGATTTTCAGCTCCCAGAGAAATGGGTTTAACGACTTCTTCCCATCTGGATCCGTTTGTCGGGTCTATCAGTGACAGTAAGACATTATTGCCGCTTTTACGATTGAGCAGCTGATAGAAATCAATGGATGGAGTGATAGGCTCACCATCAATTCTTTCAATGATATGGCCTGTTTTTAGTTTGGATTTTGCTGTATGTAAAGGCCCGCCTTTCAATATTTCAGCTACTTTCAGTCCATTTCCTTCATGACCATAGTCATACAACAGCCCCAGTGAAGCGGTTTGGTCCCCATCAGGATCAAATGCCCGGTAGCCACTTCCGGTATGAGAGGCATTGAGTTCCCCTAACATCTCACTCAGCATTTCGGCAAAATCGTAGTTATTGTTGATGTAGGGGAGGAAAGGAGCATAAGCTTCTTTGTAAAAATCCCAGTCGACACCTTGCAGATCTACCACATAGAATTTCTCTCGAACTTGTCTCCAGGCGTGTTCGAAGATATAAGCATGCTCTTCGTCTTTTTTCAGGATCATTTCGCCTTTTGTGCTGATGTTCTTAGTCTTACCATCTTTGGTACTGACCTTTTTCGGAGAGCCATCTGCCAAAGCCAACAGGAAGTCGCCATCTTTCGATAATTCCAGACTGATCTGATTAGCACCTATGGCGGCGAACTTCTTGGTTTCTTTTGAGCGAAGATCTGTAACCCATATGTCACTTCTGCCTTCGAACCGAGTCACGTAGAATAGTTTATCACCATCTTTTGATAAGATGTAATCGGAAGCACTGGAAGTGTGTACCGTCAATTTGGCTTTTCGTTCGGTCATACCATCCCAGTCGAACGTCAGTAGGTCTTCTTTCTCTGTTTTAGGTGCTTCTTTTTTCGATTTACCCTTTTTGCCCCTGGCTGAATCATCTTCGGTATCCTCTTTCTTATCGGCATCCTTCTCCTTGTCTTTCAATAACTCATAATCTTCTTTAGACATATTGTATTCATCCCATCCTTGTTGGGTAAAGAACATCCCAAATACGTCTCCCTGGCTGATAAACCCGTTTTCAGTTCGATTTCCCTGACGAGTAGACATCCATATGGCCATTTCGCCTCCTTTGGCCCATTTGGGAACAAAATCCATGTATCCACTTTGTGTAAGGTTTCTCAGGGTACCATTTCCGGATGCTTCGATGAGACCTACTTCTGGCCAGAACATGCGCTCTTTGGGTCCGAATTTGACCAAAAACCACTGGCTATCTGGTGACCACTGGTACCACATGTCTCCGTCTGAGTAGGAGTAGTTATGATCTCCGGGAAGAATAGTCCGTGCGGCCTTCGAAGCGAGATTGACCACTTTCACGGTCGTTCTGTTTTCCAGGTAGGCGATTTCTTTCCCGTCAGGTGAATAAGAAGGTTGAAATTCTTCGGCATCGGTGGCAATTACCGTGGCTTCCTCCAATAATGTAGCATTAAAGAAGTAATCTTCATCTGCTCTTTTGATCGAGGTAGTGTAAATGTTCCAACTGTCGTTGACTTCCGCGGCATAAACCAGTGATTTACCATCGGGACTGAAGCTCACACTTCTTTCCTGATAAGGGGTGTCGGTGATCCTTTTGGTAGTACCATGCTCAATGCTACTGACGAAAATTTCGCCCCTGAAAACATAAGCAAATTCTTTTCCACTGGGGGAGAGACTGGCTTCCGTAAAACGTCGATTCACTTTTACATTCTTGTCAAGTGTTTGTCTGCCATCAAATCCGAAGGAGACATTCACTTTTACCGGATCATTTCCTCGTGTCATGGTATAGATCTCTCCGTGATAGCTGAAGCACAGGGTACCATTGGAGGAACGGGTCAGAAAACGAACGGGATGCCGGTCGAATGAGGTGATTTGTGTGTTGGTTCCGGGATTACTGATGCTGCTTTTATGCACGTTGAAGGTGCCGCTTTCTTCCGAGAGATAATAGAAGTCATTGTTATTACCATCGAACACCGGATTTCTGTTTTCTCCTGCCCAGGAAGATAATTGTTGATGTGCTCCACTTGAAGTGTTGTAAACCCAGACGTCACGAGTTACTGAAGAAGTGTGGTGTTTTCGCCATTCATTTTCGTATCCTTTGCGGTCATGATAAATGATCAGTTCGCCATTGGGACTGTAGGTAGCGTCGTGACCAGGAGAGGTAAATATCTGACTAACCCTGCCTCCTGTTACGGGAACGCTGTATAACTCGGACATAACACCTGAAGGAAATTGCACATTGGTGTGCAGGTCTTGTCGGTTAGCAGAGAAGATCACCCGTTGGTTATCCTGGCTAAAATCACTGGGTTTTTCTCCTCCGGAGTGGAAGGTAAGTCTTTTGGCTTCTCCACCGGAAGCAGGCATCACAAATACGTCGAAGTTGCCATAGCGATCGGAGGCAAACGCGATCTGTTGTCCATCGTGACTCCAAACAGCCGAATATTCGTAGCTTTCGCTGATGGTCAGGGGCACGGCCGTTCCTCCGGATGTTGCCACCTTAAATATGTCTCCTTTATAATTAAAGAGAATGGAATTGCCATCCGGTGAAATAGCCGGATATCGCAACCAAAGGGGATCATTCTGAGCCTGGATCTGAGCCAGAAAAATGATCGAAAAGGCAAGGGATAAAAGACGTGAAATTTTCATAGACTGAGTTTTCTTGTGTATGGTTAAGATGAGCGGTTGACTTTTGAACCATCGTTCCGAAAGTAGTGATTCTCAATTCGCCGAACAATGAAAAAAATATGAATGGAAAATGAGTGACTTGACCTATCTCTCAAAGCCGTGCAGTGGCGGCTATACTGTGATGAAAAACCCCATTTTAGACCATTAACGGTGGTTGATCTACCATTTGTCACCCTCTTTATAGGAAGTTGCCGCCCTTTTGGCGCCCTGCGGGTATTTTACGGGATCGGGACCTCCCCTACATTTGAATCATAATTAAAACGTCAAAGGCGAAGACGTTTTAGCATGAATAACCAGTCGGGTTTTGACATGCTAACCAATGGTTCATAGATAAGGTTATCGAAGTGCAGGAGATAACCTTGTAAGACTACAGAGCGCCAGAATTTAGTGGTTTTTTGGCGCTCTCGTAGTTGGCTTTTTCAGATAATGCTCCCAATAAAGAATTATTCGTTCCACCAGCTCGGAAATTGGACACTTCATATTTTTTTGAGTTACATATTTCTGTTAGGAATTCGGTCCCTGGCGTGAGCCAGGGATTTTTTTATGCTCACCTATCATCAATTTCGGATTCAGTAATTTTTCTAGGGATATCAACATAAGATGCTATTTATCAATTGGGTTTGGTGTTGAAAGCAATTCCTATTCCGGATCAAAATCGCTCACCAGAGCGGCACTTAAGTCCTTACGACGGTGGGAATCTTAATAACTCATTAACTGTGGATCATAGAGAATATCATCACTCCACAGGTTTTTCGATTGATACTCAATTTCAGTGCGGTTTCTAATATTTAGTTTTCAGAACTAGATTTGATGCGTGTCACAACCAAAACGTTTCGCCTGCTACGTGTTGTTGTGGTTGATGATTGGTTTTGAAGGATGGACCCAGTCAGGTACTCCTGATCTGCATTTCACTCATTACTTTGAGAAATTTTCAATCACGAACATCAGTTCCATTGTCCAGGATACCTCCGGATTCATTTGGATCGGTACGGCTGCCGGACTCAACCGTTTTGACGGCCAGGATTTTTATACGTTCGAATCCTCTCAATCAGATACTACTTCCATTACTGACAATCGTGTCAATGATCTATTGATCGATCACAAAGGCAGGTTATGGATTGCCACTTACCAAGACTTGATGTGGTTTGATGAAGCAAACTATACCTTTCGCGTCGTAGATCGTTTGGAAGATCCGAATTTAGAAATAGATGCTCTGACCCTGGAAGAAGCGAAAGATGGGACACTTTGGATCGGGACTTTACATGGAATCTATAGGACAGACAGCTCAGGAAGTCATTTGATGCGCCCTGAAGGACCTTGGCATACGGTGAAGGAAACGCAAATCAATGACCTGTTCTTTGATGGTGCTGACGATTTGTGGATTGGTAGCAATCGTCAATTAATCAAAGTAAATGAGCAAAATCAGCAGGTACTGATGGATGATGTGGATGTTACGGCCATTGCTCAACTGGGCTCAGAAATCTGGGTAGGGACGCGTGACAGGGGCTTGTTCAAACTGTCGAGGAAAGGTGAGATCATGGGCCACTATAAGCTCGCCGCAGCAGATGAAGAGGGAAAGAACAATCGGATTTTTGATATCCTAGCCGATGATCAGGATCATTTATGGGTGGGAACGGAGATTGGTGGGTTGCAATGGTATGAACCTCAAAGTGATCGATTTTATACTTATACCAAAGGGCTTGATGATAGAAGTTTGAAAAGCAATTCCGTATGGGAAGTTTTTCAGGATCAATCAGATCGGTTGTGGCTTGGCACCAATAATCAGGGGGTGTTTGTGCATGACCCTAACTATTCCAAGTTTGGCCAGTTAACACCTGCCAGAGGCCAAGAGCAACAGTTGAAATTTGGGACCGTAAGTGCCTTTTTGCCAACAATCAATGGTCTTTGGATTGGAACCGATGGAGGCGGAATTTCTGTTTATGATAGCCTCACACAAGCGTTTTCCTTTTTTGATAAAACCAGGAAAGGTGGAGGCCTCGGTAGTGATGAAGTACTCTCCTTGTATCAGGACTCGGAAGGCATCATATGGGTGGGTAACTGGGGAGGCGGGCTGAATAGATACGATCCTGCCAGTCGAAGTTTTCAAACGTTCCTGCACAACGATCATGATCCCCAATCAATTGGTAGTAACAATGTTTTTGCCATTCGGGAAGATAATTCCGGAAACTTGTGGTGTACGACCTGGGGGAAGGGGTTGAGCCGGCTGGACAAAGCATCAGGTACTTTTTCGCATATCGGATACGAAAGTTATAATTCAGATTACCTTTCATCAGATCTGACGTATGATCTGGAAATAGATTCAAAGGGAAATCTTTGGGTGGCGACCGTGTTGGGACTTGACAAAATCACCATTTCTGAGGATACCTTTCAGGTAGCGCATTTCACTCATCAGAAAGATGATCCTACCAGCCTTAGCAGCCTCAATGTGAACAGCATTTTAATTGATTCTAAAGAGAGGCTCTGGGTAGGGACCAAATACGGTTTGAATATCATGGAACCTGCCAGTGATCAATTTAAAAGGGTATTTAAGGAAGATGGATTGTCTGATAATGATATCAAAAGTGTCACAGAAGATGGGTTGGGCAATTTCTGGGTAGCTACTGGAAATGGATTGACACGGATGATGGAGAATGATGGTCAATGGTCATTTGAAATGTATGACGAATCTGACGGAATCCTGTCGAGGGAGTTTTTCAATAATGCGAATTACAAGCATACTGACGGAAAGATTCTTCTTGGAGGGTTGAATGGTTTTAATCATTTCTACCCGGATCAGATCCATATGGACCGTAATCCTCCGAAAGTTCAGTTTACAGATTTTCGGTTATTCAACAGTTCCGTGGTGCCAGGTTCCGATGAACCACTGCAGAGACATATCAATCATACTCAAAAAATCACCCTGAATCATAAACAATCGGTCTTCACCATCGATTATCTGGCGATCCATTTTACGCATGCGGAAAAGAATCAATTTGCCTATCAGTTGGAGGGGTTGGAATCGCAATGGAATTATGTAGGATCACTGAAACAAGCAACCTATACCAATCTGGATCCCGGTGTGTATATTTTCAAAGTCAAGGCTGCCAATCATGATGGCTATTGGGGGAAGGCACGGCAACTACTGATCGAAGTGCTCCCTCCATGGTGGGAAACTTTCTGGTTCCGGTTTCTGGCCAGTTTCGGGATCATATCAATCGTATTTTCGGTCTTCCTGTTTCGGGTGAATTTTCTTAAAGCTCAACGTGCCCGGCTACAAAAGGAGGTGGATAGCCAAACACAGGCCCTAAAGTCGACCAACGAAGAATTGCAGCGATTGGGTAAATTCAAAGAAGTGATCACAAGTATGTTGGTCCATGACCTGAAGAACCCACTTCACCTGATCCTTGGACTGTCTGATCAAAGCAAGCACAAGGACATGAAGGAGATCAACCTTTCCGGTCGACGAATGCTTTACATGGTCTCAAATATGCTGGATGTTCAGAAGTTCGAAGAAACTACCATGAAACTGGATGAGTCAACGTTTGATCTTTTTTCGTTGGCGGATGAAACACGAGGCCAGTTTGAACTGATCCTGAAGTCGAAAAGTCTGATTTTCGTAAATCGTATTCCACCAATTCGGGTCTTTGGGGACAGGGAACTGTTGAGCCGGGTCTTACAGAATTTATTTTCCAATGCTGCTAAATACACGGATTACGGCGGAACCATTACAATCAAGGCAAAAGAAGAGGGAGAACGCGTCATGATAGAGGTCTCCGATACGGGTGTGGGTATAGAAGAAAAAGAACAAAATCGGATCTTTGAGAAATTCCATCAGATAGACCCGAAACACCTGGGTGATACATCCTCCACCGGATTAGGATTGACTTTTTGCAAAATGGCAGTAAAAGCCCATGGGGGTGAAATTGGGGTGCGTTCAGAAAAAGGGAAAGGGGCAACTTTCTATTTTGATATTGCCAGATCAATGGCGGATTCCGAGGAAGTCGACGTACAGGCATCTCATGTGGGAGATACCGATCTGTCTGATGAGGAATTGCAGATGATTCGTTCGATAACTGGGCAACTGTCGGGGTTAAAGTTGTATGAGGTGAGCAAAATTGAAGCCCTGGTCAATAGCATTGAAGACACTGAACCAATCAAACAATGGAAATCCGCTTTGAAAACAGCGGCCTACCATTGGGATGAGGCACGCTTCCGACAATTGACAGAAATTTAGAACAGGAAAAGAGGGTGAATTTGAAAAGATGGAGGAGTTAGAAGTGAAAATATTGGTGATCGATGATGAGATCGAGAACCTGAAAGTAGTGATCGAATATTTTCGTGACGAACCCTTCCGGATCATGTATGCCCCAAATGGGGAAGCCGGATATGAAGTGGCCATTCAGGAGCATCCGGATATCATTTTGATGGATTGGGCGATGCCAGTCATGAACGGCATTCAGACTACCCTTAAAATCAAGTCTACCCTGAATCTTACAGATATACCCATTGTGATGACTACTGGCATCATGACCGCTTCTGAAGACCTTAAATCAGCGCTGGAAGCAGGGGCCATTGATTACATTAGAAAACCCTTTGACCGGGTAGAATTAAAAGCACGGGTCAGTTCCACGCTTCGCTTGCGACGCTCGCAACAGGAGATTCAGTCTAAGAATGCCGAAATTGAAAGACTTCTGATCAGAGAAAAGGAACTTCTCGAATCGGAACTGGATCAAAAGGACCGTGAGTTGACGACACAGGCCATGAATGTTCATGAGCGAGACCAATTCCTTGAGTCGCTGCTGGAACATATCAATACCACCGCGGCAAAGCATCCGGAAGAAGTAGCTGTGGCATTTACGGAAATCCGGAAAGTCATTTCATCTCAATTGAAAGTGAAAAACTCCTGGGAACATTTTGTGACACATTTTGAAAGTGTTCATCCGGATTTCTTTAAACGACTGAAAGAAGAGTTTCCACGATTAACCGGCAATGACCTTAAGCTTTCGGCTTATGTCAAAATTGGCATGGGTAACAAGGAAATTGCTAGCCTTATGGGCGTAGAACCCAGTTCCGTCAAGAGCAGCCTCCGACGCCTAAAGAAAAAGATTGGCATGGAACCTGAAGGAAGTATCCGGGATTTCTTCCTGGCACAATGGGGTTGATATGTGAGTCCCTACTTTGTTAAGAAGATTTTAAAAAAAATCACTTACCCCTGGCAACCCTTTGACTGGTACC
Source organism: Cyclobacteriaceae bacterium (assembly GCA_965229785.1). Lineage (GTDB taxonomy): Bacteria > Bacteroidota > Bacteroidia > Cytophagales > Cyclobacteriaceae > JAWPMT01. The sequence goes on along the minus strand of CBDDJS010000001.1, from coordinate 2,772,876 downwards.
TTTCGTAATACCTGCGAATTTCATAGAAGACCCGTTTGATTGTCGGGCACAATTTCAAACTCGTTACTCGTTTGGCGGTGAGTATACGAGCATGTGTTAAGTTAATGTTGAAAGGTCGGTTAATCCGAAGGTTTCGGCTTGTCTTGACACCAGGTGTGATCCGGATAACTTGGTGTGTTAGTGGTTAATAACAAGGGTCACACCAAACTTATTGGGCAGTTTTGGCGAGCTGTCCAGTCTATGCAGGTTTAACTCCCCGTGAAAGCGGGGAGTTTTTTTATTGATGTTGATTAGCTATCTGGCAGCAACTTCAAGTTGATGTTTCTCCAATAGACTTTGATGCCGCCACCATCATGGATCTGCAAGGCTATTGATCCGTTAGCTCCACCTATTTTATCATCATCCAGTGTGATCATTTCCGTTCCGTTGAGCCAGGTAGTCACTTTACTACCCTCTACACGGATCTTCATTTCATTCCATTCTCCAAATTTGAGGGCCTTATCTTTTTCAGGATCAGGTTGGATCAGCCAACCTCGTCCATATGATTCATATATCCCACCAGAGTTATTGCCGGGAGGTGCAACTTCTGCTTGCCATCCCGTGATTTTGGTACCTTCAATGGTTGAACGAAAGAATACGCCACTGTTGCCATCTGCGCCTTGCTTGAATTCAAGTGTTAATTCGAAATTCTTGTAATAGTCGTTGGTCCCTAGGTAACCATAAGCCTTATCCGGTCCGCTCTCACAAACCAGAAGTCCATCTTCTACATACCATTTCTCCGTACCATATATGGTCCATCCCTCCAGGTCTTTTCCGTTAAACAGTGATTTGGTTTGAGCGAATGACAATGCAGGGATGATCAATGCAAGGAGTAAGAGATACTTTTTCTTCTGTTTCATATCTGAATATTTCATTTCTGGGAATCATATTGACCAACTCCAATAAAAAATCTGTCCTTCCTGATTCCATCGGAAAGGATATTGAAGTTGCTAATAGTGCTAATCAAATATGCTGATTTTTCACCTCAATGATCTGACTAATGATCGAAAGGGCGATTTCCCTTGCCGATTTGGCATGAATAGATACCCCGATGGGTGCATGGATCTTATCAATTAACATTTGATCGATTCCTTTTTCCAATAACCTGGCAGTCCGCTTGACATGTGTTTTTTTACTTCCCAGCGCTCCGATGTAGGCCACTTCGGAAGGTAGCAGTATTTCTAAGGCATTGTCATCTATCTTAGGATCATGAGACAAGATGGCACAAAAAGTATAAGGATCTAGGGTGAATTGGTCCAGTACTTCAGAAGGGTAGGCCTCCAAGAGTTGTGCAGGTGCATCTGGAAAAACAGTGTTTTGGGCAAAGTAACCCCTGGGGTCAATTACCACTGTCTCAAACCCAAAAGAATTGCCAAGAGAAACCAGATCTACGGTAATATGGGCAGCGCCAATGATTAATAAGGTCGGTTTCCGGGGGAAGACCTGGATGAAATAAGAAAGACCTTCATGTTCGATGGTTGCATTAGCGCGTTGAGTGAATGCTTTCGAAGCTTCATCCTTGATTGCCTCTGGCATGCTGGCGCCGATCTCTGATCCATCTGTTTTGATCAGCAGTGAACTGTTTTCACCCTCTTCAAGAGTGGTGATCAGGGTGCAGGATTCATTTTTTTCCATGCAGTCCATAATGGTTGCCCAAATGCTTCCAGGCGACAAATCGAAACTTTCTAAAAAAACCTGAATACTGCCTCCGCATGAAAGTCCGACCGACCAGGCATCTTCATCAGAGACTCCAAAGGCCAGTTTAGTGGCGGTACCTGGGTCGAGGATTTCCAGGGATTTTTTGACCACTGAGCCTTCTACGCAGCCACCACTCACAGATCCAGCCATTTTCCCTTCTTCATTTACAAGCATGAAAGAGCCCACTGGACGTGGAGATGAACCCCAGGTTTTTATTACACGGGCAATTGCAATCTTTTTATCATCGCTTCGCCATTTTTTGATTTCTTCAAAATAATTCTGCATCTTTTAAACAATATCAGATTTAATCTGTTATACGGACCATAAATTGGAAAATTTTTAATGCCTAGTCACTGTAAGAAATGTAATACTACAAGAAAAGTTTACACTTTTCGAAACTCTTCCTTCTTCAGTGCTATTTTAATCATTCTCCTTCCAAAATGTCCCTTTTGTATCATGGCTTATTCTTCGGCAATTACCATTTGCGGAGGACAAGACATATACCTGTCATCTAACAATTGGATTTCCTTTATACCATTGGCACTAGCAGTGGTTGTATTTTCAATGATCGTTCTCAACCGAAAAGGTAGAAGAACCTGGATAGCAGCTATAGTAGCATTGATCAGTGCTTTTTTGATTGTGTTAAGTCACCAGTTAATCATTTCTGCCAGCTATTATAACATCGGAGGCGTGGGCCTTCTAATAGCTGCATGGATCAATGGAAACCTGGTTGCTTTCACACATCACCTGGCAAGAAAATTACGAACAGGTTCGCGTCGTGGCAAGAGACCAATAACCTATTCTATAGACCAAAAATAATTTCAACTCTATCACCTTAAAGTAAAACATGCATGATACCCTCTTCATTTAGTTATACTGCCCCATCTACCCTCGATGAGGCGCTCAAGCTACTGAACGAGCTCGGGGACGAAGCAAAGATCCTGGCCGGTGGCCACAGTTTGATCCCGATGATGAAGCTTCGGTTTGCGGAGCCAGAGCATTTAGTAGACCTCAATAACATTCCAGGATTGTCTTACATCAACATTGAAGGCGGCACGCTTAAGATTGGAGCGATGACACGTGAAAGCGAGATGGAAGAATCTGCAGATGTTCAACAACATTTTCCCATTTTTTTAGATGCAGCCAAGTTGATTGCCGATCCTCAGGTTCGGAACTTCGGAACCATTGGTGGAAATATTGCTCATGGCGATGCCGCCAACGATCATCCTGCGGTGATGATTGCTCTGGGAGCAGAAGTGGAGATCACAGGTACTGATGGCAAAAGGACTGTCGGAATTGATGATTTCTTTTATGGCTTCTATGCCACTGCGGTGCAGGATGGGGAAATCTTAACTGAGATCACCGTACCTGTGCCATCCGGGAAATTTGGAAATGCCTACCACAAGACAGAGAGAAAAGTAGGGGATTATGCAACAGGTGGTGTGGCAGTTCAGATTGAATTGGATGATAGTGGTACCTGCACCAGAGCAGGGATAGGCCTCACGAATGTGAATCCAACGCCACTGAGAGCGGCCAGGTCCGAGGAGGCCCTGGTGGGCACGAAAGTTTCTGCGGCAGATATTGAGGCAGCGGCGCAAATGGCTGCTGAGGATTGTAATCCATCGGATGATTTGAGAGGGGATGCCGATTACAAACGACGCGTAATTAAAGCCCTGACCAAAAGAATGATCACAAAAGCATTAGAAAGAGCTAACGGATAAGTCATGACACAATCAATAACATTAAAAATAAACGGCGAGGAACATTCCTTTGAGGTGGAGCCTCGGACACTACTTGTTCACTTGATCCGTGAGCATGCCAACCTTACTGGTACACACATTGGATGCGATACTTCGAGTTGTGGAGCTTGCACCATCCTGATCAATGGAAGATCTGCCAAGTCTTGTACGATTTTGGCGGTTCAGGCCAACGGAAAGGAAATTACTACGGTGGAAGGACTTGCGACTGCCGAGGGCGTTCACCCAATTCAGGAAGGGTTCAAGGAAAACCATGGCTTGCACTGTGGATTCTGCACACCTGGTATGATGTTGAGAGCCATTGAGTTGTTGGAGAAAAACCCAAACCCTACGGAGGAAGAGATTCGCTGGGGCATATCTGGCAACCTGTGCCGATGTACGGGATACAACAACATTGTGAAAGCCATTAAGTATGCCGGGGCCAAGATCCGCGGCGATGAATTACCTTCTACCGAACCTGTATTTGTTGAATAACCCCTAAACCCTGATAAAGAAAATGATACAATGTAAAACTTCGAAAGAGATCGGCGGCATGGGGCACTCCATGAAGCGGAAAGAAGATGATCGTTTCGTACATGGAAAAGGCAACTATGTGGATGATGTGAAGTTGCCAGGTATGCTATATATGGATATCGTCAGAAGTCCGTATGCTTATGCCAAGATCAAAAACATCGATGCTTCTGCTGCACTCGCCATTCCTGGTGTTGTGGCGGTTGTTACCGGGAAAGATTTGGAGCAATACAATTTGCACTGGATGCCAACCCTGATGAGTGATACGCAAATGGTACTACCTACCGATACGGTCATGTACCAGTCACAAGAGGTGGCAGCTGTAATTGCCACTGAAAAATACCTGGCAAGAGATGGACGCGAAGCGGTGGTCGTGGAATACGAACCAATGAAGGCTTTGGTCGATCCTCATAAAGCGCTGGACGATGATGCTCCTTTGCTACGACCGGATAAGGAAGATCAGAAAGACAATCATATCTGGCACTGGGAGGCCGGCCAAAAAGAAGAGACGGATAAGATTTTCGCGGAAGCTGAAGTAACGGTGAAAGAGCAAATGCACATTCCTCGTATCCATGTGTCTTCTATTGAAACTTGTGGCTGTGTCGCTGACTACAACAAAGTCGAGAATCACCTAACGATGTACATGACCACCCAGGCACCGCATGCCATCCGTACGGTAATCGCGCTAGTTGCTGGGCATGTAGGCCTTACCGAGGAAAAAATCAGAGTGATTGCTCCGGATATAGGCGGTGGATTTGGTGGTAAAGTGCCAGTATATCCGGGATATGTTATTGCTATTGCGGTATCATTCCTGGTCGGCAAGCCAGTAAAATGGATCGAGGATCGTAGCGAAAACCTGCAAGCCGATTCATTTGCCCGTGACTACCACATCACAGCAGAAATGGCAGGAACCAAAGATGGTAAGATCCTGGCGACCCGAATGAAAGTATTGGCCGATCATGGTTATACGGATGCTTCGGCTAATCCTTCGAAGTTCCCTACAGGTATGTTCTCAATCGGTACAGGATCCTATGATTATCCGAATGCTTTCATGGAAGCAGATGCGGTTTATACCAATAAACCTCCGGGGGGTGTGGCTTATCGCTGCTCATTCCGGGTAACAGAAGCTGTGCATGCCATCGAAAGGATCACAGATCGATATGCGTTGGAAATTGATAAAGATCCAGCGCAAGTTCGAATGGATAATTTCATCAAGAAAGAACAGTTCCCTTACCAGTCACCCACCGGATGGGAATATGATAGTGGCGATTATCATGCAGGGCTTGAACTTGCTATGAGAACCGTAGATTACGAAGGGCTTCGTAAGGAGCAGGCTGAGAAACGTAAGAAAGGTGAATTGATGGGTATAGGCTTGTCTACTTTCACTGAAATTGTAGGAGCAGGTCCGTCAAAGGATTTTGACATTCTCGGGATCAAAATGTTTGACAGTGCGGAGATTCGGGTACACCCCACGGGTAAAGCCATTGCTCGATTTGGAACCAAATCTCAGGGTCAGGGTCATGAAACCACTTATGCTCAGATCATTGCCGAAGAGCTGGGTATTCCGGCCAAGGACATTCAGGTTGAGGAAGGAGATACCGATACGGCCCCTTACGGGTTGGGAACTTACGCAAGTAGAAGTACCCCAACTGCGGGTGCAGCCGCAGCGATGGCCGCAAGGAAATTGAGAGACAAAGCGAAAAAGATCGCTGCCTATCTTTTAGAGGTAAGTGAGGATGATTTGGAATGGGAACCAGGTAAGTTCTTTGTAAAAGGTGCACCTGAGAAATCGAAAACCATTCAGGAAATCGTCTTTGCTTCTTATACCAATCACCCACAAGGGATGGAAGCAGGATTTGAGGCTACTCACTACTACGATCCGCCAAATCTTACCTTCCCTTCAGGGGCTTATATCTGTATTGTAGATATTGATACGGATACGTTCGAGATTAAAGTCAGAAGATTTGTTGCGATCGATGATGCCGGACATATCATCAATCCAATGGTCGCTCAGGGACAAGTCCACGGTGGATTGACGCAAGGGATCGCCCCCGCGATGTACGAAGAGTTGATCTACGATGAGGCGGGTAACATTCTAAACGGTACGTTAATGGATTATTTGGTGCCTACTGCGGTGGAATCACCAAACTGGGAGACCGGCCATACCGTCACCCCATCACCCCATCACCCGATAGGAGCGAAGGGTATAGGCGAGTCGCCGACGGTTGGAGCACCTCCGGCAATTGCCAACGCGATAGTGGATGCGCTGAAACCTTATGGGATCACTCACCTGGACATTCCTATTACTCCTTACAAGATCTTTAAGGCTTTGAAGGAAAAAGGAGTCCTGGATAAACCAATCGCAGAATAAGTAAGTTAAAATCAAAAGAAGTGGCCTTGTCATGCTAAGCTTGTCGAAGCGGACAAGGTTATCTCTTTAACTGATGTTTATGGAAGCAACAATCACAAAGAATTTTAGCATAGAAGAGCCAATCGAGAAGGTTTGGGCAGGCCTAAGTAATCCCATGGAGATTTCAGGTTGCGTGCCTGGTGCTTCGATTACGGAGCAAATTGATGAGACCAATTACAAAGGCGAGGTTTCTTTGAAATTTGGTCCTGTCAAATCGAAATATAATGGCCAGATCACCATCGACGAGATGGATAACGATAATTATAAAATGAAATTGATCGGCAAGGGACTGGACTCTAAAGGAAAAGGCAGCGCGGAAATGACCATGAATGGAACTGCCAAATCTACTGATGGAGGTACAGAAGTCGATTTCGTGATGGTGGTATCGATTCAGGGTACGCTGGCACAGTTTGGTTCACGACTGATCAATGACGTATCTGCTCAGTTAATGAATCAATTTGTTGGAAACTTCAAAGACTTGTTAGCAGGAGCGGAGGTAGACAATACCTTAAAAGCCGGCTCTATGATGGGGTCCGTCTTAAAGAGTAAGGTTTCGGGCATCTTTAAGAAAAAAGAAGGCGAGGAAGAAAATTCTGCTGAAGCATGATACCAGAGGTCAGTCAACTGATCAGTGACCTGGACAAGAAAAGTTACGTGGTAGAAGAAGAGCTGGCAACGGTTCTTCTTCTTACTTTGAAACTGAAGAAGCCCATTTTACTGGAAGGTCCTCCGGGAGTGGGCAAAACAGAGGCCGCACATATCCTGGCAAATTACCTTGGAACGGATCTGTTGCGATTGCAGTGTTATGAAGGTCTGGATGTCAATAATTCCATCTACGAATGGAATTATCAAAAACAGTTGTTGAGTATTAAGATCAATGAGCAGTCAGCCTTATCAGAAGAGGAGAAAGAAAAACACATCTTTGGGGAAGACTTTTTGTTGAAACGCCCTTTGCTTCAGGCAATCACGAGTGATAAGCCAGCAGTGCTTTTGATCGATGAAATTGATCGGGCCGATGAGGAATTTGAAGCATTTCTATTGGAATTGCTTTCGGATTTTCAAATTTCGATTCCTGAAATGGGAACCGTAAAGGCAAAACACCGTCCTATTGTTATACTGACCTCCAACCGTACCCGCGAACTAAGCGATGCGTTAAGGCGAAGATGTCTTTATCACTGGGTGACCTACCCCAGTTTCGAAAAAGAACGGAATATCCTCAAAAAGCATTTACCAGAAGTGGAGGAGAATATGCTCAATTCCCTGGTGACTTTTGTTCAGCGATTAAGAGACATGAAGTTGCAAAAATCACCAGGCATTGCTGAGAGCATCGATTGGGCCCATGCCTTGATCACACTTGGTGCCAAATCTTTCTCCCCGGAGTATGTTGAAAAAACGTTGGGTTGTGTCCTTAAGTCAGATGCGGATATTATGGCCGTGAAGGAGGAAGGTATTGATAATTTGATCGGGGTAGGGTAATAACAAATTACCGTCATCGCGACCTAAAGAGAATCGGAAGGGAACGATCTTCGACGGGAATGTTTAGACTGAATAAAAAGAGATTGCTTCGCCAGCTATCTTGTAGAATGGCAAGCTCGCAATGACGATTCTATTTTTTTTAAATGAACCTCATTCACTGTACTCATCATGATTCCCTGAGTGACGCCATGGCTGGCTTTACCAAGCTGTGTCGTGAAACCAATCTGGAGGTAGGTTTGAATCACACAATGGAGGCACTAAGGGCTTCAGAAATGGGATTTTTGAATGACGAATCAACGTTTCAATTCACGCTAAAATCTTTATTCTGCGTAAAAGAAGAGCAATTTGAGGATTTCAATAAATGCTTTGAAGTATATTGGAAAAAGCGAAAACATAACTATTCCCATACCATAGACAAGAAAGGTTCGACCAATATTGCCAAACGTACCAATGCTTCCTTGGTGATGGCAGGTTTCAATCCAAATGGCAATCAGGAAGCTAAAGCCGACGAGGAGGCAAAAAGCATTACAGGAGCCAGTCGCATTGAATCATTAAAAGCTACTGACTTCTCGAAAGTGGCCTCTATGGACAGTGCATATCTGGATGATTTGGCAGAGCGACTCCTGCGACAGCTCAATCATCGGATGAAACGCAAAATGACTGAGACGAGAAAAGGAGTCATAGATCTCAAACGAACCATTCGTACTAACATGTCCAATGGTGGGGCTTTGCTGGAACTAAGACGGAAGAATCGAAAGATACAGAAGCGAAAAATAGTGCTCATCCTGGATGTAAGCGGTTCCATGGACAAGTACAGTTTCTATTTGCTTAAATTTATCTGGTCGCTGAAATCGAATTTAGGAAACATTGAAGCCTTTGTGTTCAGTACGAAATTAATTCGGATTACGGATCTGATTTCTACTGATCAACTGGATCGGGCCTTGTGGGATCTTAGCATCCAGGCTGATAACTGGTCCGGGGGAACGAAGATTGGCGAATGTATCCGTGATTTCAATGAACAATACGGAAAACGCGTTCTGAATGGGCGAAGCGTCACCATGATTTTGAGTGATGGACTGGATGATGGGGAACCTGAACTGTTGTCCAATGAGTTAGAAAAGATAAAGTTGCGAACCAGTAAGTTGTTGTGGTTGAATCCTTTGAAAGGAATGAAAGGATATGCTCCTGAAGCAAAAGGCATGAAAGCAGCCTTACCTTATCTGGATGATTTCCGTTCGGCTCATAACCTGAACAGTTTACTTGAATTAGAAAACCTATTAGCAGATGCTTGACGATCATATTTTTGAACAACTGGAAGAACTGAGAAGTCAGGACCGCAATGCCGCGGTAGCTGTGGTGGTCAATCGTAAATCACCTACATCCGGTAAACCTGGGGATAAAGCGCTTATCACAGAAGAAGGAGATGTGCATGGTTGGATCGGTGGAGGTTGCACCAAAGGCATTGTGATCAAAGAGGCCATTGCTTCGTTGAAAGATCAGAAGCCTCGGCTGGTAAAGATTGCACCTGGTGCGGAGACTCAGACCGATCAGCAAGGTGTTAAGACCTACAGCATGATGTGCCAGAGTGAAGGATCTGTAGATGTATATATTGAACCGATGATACCTGCCAGTAAAGTTTATATTTTCGGAAGATCACATATTGCCAAAGCCCTTTGCGAAATTGGTGCTGCGGCGGGTTATGAAATGACCGTTATCTCAGACTTGTCTGAACATGAGATGTTCCCTAAAGCGCGGAAATTCCACGGGTTATCCGGATTTGACATCAGCCAATTGAAACCAGCGGACTTTGTGGTAGTTTGTACGCAGGGAGAAGATGACGAGAAGAGCCTGGAAGCAGCGGTTTCATCTGCGGCAAATTATGTGGCATTTGTTTCCAGCCATCGCAAAGCCAATTCTATCTTTAGGACACTCAAAAAACAAGGAGTCCCGATAGATCAATTAGCCCAGGTCAAAACACCAGCAGGATTGGACTTGAATGCCAAAAGTCCGCAAGACGTGGCCATCTCCATTCTCGCGCAGATCGTACAGGAGAAAATGGCACCGGAAGCAAGTGAAGAGGAAAATACCTTCAAGGAATTGAATGAAGACTTATACATGAATCCGGTCTGTAAGATTCCGGTACAAAAGAGTACTGCGAAGCACGTGTTGGAGTACAAAGGGGAAAAGGTCTATTTCTGCTGTGATGGTTGCAAAGTGAGCTTTGAAAAAGAGCCTGAGGCGTATTTGTAGTATTTAGACGCTCGGCCGTATTTGCAATACGGCCGAAATATTTTTGGGCATTTGCAATGCCGAAACCAACTCAATCTATGAAATACATCACCTGCCTCTTGCCATTCCTTCTAATCGCCTGCAGTACTCAAGAACAAGCTGATTCATCCTTTTCCCGACGCTACGTCCAACCCACAAACGGCTATTCTCAAATGGTGGTGATTGAGCAAAATGGAGTGAAAACACTGCATATTTCCGGTCAGGTAGGTGAAGGCGATGATCTGGAGTCCCAAATGCGAGACGTGTTGAAAAAGCTTGGTAACCTTTTGGAAAGTGAAGGTGGAAGCTATGCGGATCTTGTAAAGATCAATACTTACATTGTTGATTATCAACCAGAGGATTTAGATGTATTTCGAGGCGTCAGAAAAGAAATCTTCACCGATACCATCACACCCGCAAGTACCCTTGTGGGCGTTACTTCACTGGCGTTACCACAATGGTTGATTGAGATTGATGCCGTGGCGGTGATTGAGCATTAGTCTGCCTTTATGTGTTTTCGATGATGGATACACTTCCATTAAAAACCAGAATCCTAACGGGTTCACTGCGGCCTTTTACTGCCGTTTCGTAAGGTTGATAAGTCATGTCTTCGGTATCTGTCACATCCAGATATTCATTTACCTCTTGTGAAATGATCATGTTCGATCCGTACTTTTTATTCAGTTGTTCGATCCGTGCAGCGATGATCACGGTATTTCCGGTCACCGAGAATTGCTTTCTGGTTTCGGTTCCTACATTGCCGGTAACTACGGGACCAGCATGAATACCGACTCCAACTTTGGTCAAGGGAACAATTCCTTGTGCATTGATCTCATCTAGTTGAGCAATGATTTCTTTTCCGGCAAGGAAGGCATTTTGGATATCTTCTCCATGAGAAATGGGAGCACCAAAAGTGGCCATAAAACCATCTCCCATGAATTGATTGATGTTGCCGTGATACTTTTGAATGATCTCAATCATGAATCCAAATATGTTGTTTTGATATTCGATCAATTCGTTGGCTTCCATTTGCTCTGCAATGGGTGTGAATCCACGAATATCCAGGAACATGATCGCCACAAATTGCTTTCTCTTCTCAGGAGCTTCTTCAATCAAAGCGGAGGCTATTTCAGGAGAAACTTGTTGTTCCAGCAGTTTAGAAATGTGAACTTTGGCTTCCTGCAAGGCTTCCTTGGCCTGATCCAGATCTTGATAGGCTTGTGTGAGTTGATTGTGCTTCTTCCGCTTGGTGATATAAAGTATCAGGACAATGATCGTGGCAATGGCGATGGCCCCCAACCCCATAAACAGCGCTTTTTTGGCTTGAACTTCGGCGGCTTTTTCTGCCTGTATTGCGGCAATGTTCAGGTCGGCGATTTCATTCTGTTGCTTCAGCCTGTCCATTTCAAGCAACACTTCCGTTCGTTGTGCTTCCTGTTCAAGACTGTCTTTTTCAAATCTACGCTGGAGGGCAGTGTATCGCTTGTAGTAGGCAAGTGCGGCCTGATAATCCTGATTGCTTTCAAGTTGTTGGGCCTGGTCCAGAACCGAACTTACTTCTTCTGCGATGTTGTCGGTCGTATCCGGACGTACTGATAGTTCCAGATCCTCATTAGTGAGTGTCGTGGTTTGTAAATCTTTTAACTCGGTTTCAAGAGCATTGGTAATTTGGAGTGATTCAATCTTGACTTCAATTTCCTCGGCTTTTTCAAATTCGCCCTTGTCCCTGAGTAAGTTGGCCGCTTTTTGATAATGTGCAATGGCTTTTACGGTATCGCTCTTATTTTCATTGGTTTGCGCCATTCTTAGTTCAAAAGCAATCCCTACATTATTATTGGTATTGCTGACCAGTTTGTCAAAATTGATGTCTGTCAGTGCACGATTGAACAGGTTATCTTTTACCGCTCCGTCAGCTAATGAATCAATTTTGGCGAGATAGGTATTTGCGGTAATGGCCTCCGATGTGTTTCCGATGTTTTCAGATAGGTTCTTTGCTCTTTCGAATTTGTTTCGAGCGTCCAGAAAGTGCTTTTTTTCGTATTGGGAGATTGCAAAATGATTGAAGGCTACCACGATCAGATTCGATTGCTGCAGAGAAAAACTGAGGTTGGAGTCCTCGAAATTTTCCGCTAAAACGCATCCTTGTTTCGCATACCTTCGGAATTTCCTGTCGTTACGTTCTTTAAAGAGGGATGACAGCTCATTTAAGGTAGCAAGCTTTTCGAACCCCGATTCTCCTTTGACTCGCTTTTCCAATTCATCGGGGTTGCTTTGACTCCAGCCAAGAAAGCAACAAAAGAGGAATATCCAAAAGAGGAGCAATTTCATACAAGCAAGATAGGGGAGAGAGCATCGAATGTGAAATTAGAAATACACTGCTTCACTTTCGGAATGAACTAATCATGCAATCCTTTGATCGATTATATAATGTTTTCCTATATCGGTTTTTGCTAGATCTAGAGTCCTTGTTATTTCAATATAACCGAATACAACTGCTTTTTACCTGAAGCGTTGATATAGGATGGGCCTTCTTACAACCTATACTCCGACTCGATTCCATCCAAAATCTTGTTGTAATAATTGAGTTTGTCTGCTTCGTCTATCGCCACTGTCTCAATACCATTAGCCCTCATCAATTGATCCTTTTCCTGATTGTAATACTGCCTGGGGTAGTAATAAACAATACGCGAGTTGATCGCTACACGAAGGAAATGAGGGTACTTTCTGGCAAATTGAGATTTCTCTAGTATTCTTCGGGCCCTGATTGTAAATAGCCACCAGAGATCGGATTCGATGTAATCACAACTAAGTCCGATGATATGGACATCAGAGCAGAAAAACAGATCAACCCAGGATTCTAGTTTGAAGTCGTCTCTGCCCAGCCGGTTAACCAATGGCTTCAGTTTGGCCTTTTTAGAAGTATAGGTGGTGCCTGAAATCACGTAGTTGCGCATTTGCTGCAATTGGCCACTGTAATGTTCATAACCCAGCACGATTGAATTGGGTGCATGACCATCTCCATGGATATGCCAGTAATTGATGTCATTCAACTGATGATGTCTGAAGATGTTGAACTTGGTCTCTTTAATCAGCCCAAGATTGGTATGGGTGTGTTTCTTTGCAGCGTCTGTGGGATCCAGACTATGCTCGTAGTTGGTCGTGAGTAAATTTTGGTATTTCCCGGAGGAAACTCTTTCATGAATTTCATTCCTCTTGATTTTACCTACCATCTTCGCAATCTCCTCTTTCAATTGCAATTCTGATTTGTCTTGGGATTGCAATGCTTTCATGTAAATCTCTTCGTAGAGCAAGGGGAAGGGCTTCTGTTCGAAGTTCTCTTCACCAATTTTCTCGGAATCAGGCAAGGAGCCATTGACATCCTTGATTAAATCACTGAGTAAGCCAGACCAGCTTACATCGTTGTTCACATTATTGATGTCGTTGCCAATTACAAGGGTGGGTTTCATCATAGCACGTTTTGCCAGAGGGGTGAGGGATCAATTCACGCCTTATGCAAATTATTTTGGTTCTTCTCCGAAGATATAACTGTTGTGTAATCATTGGGATACTATTTGTCGAAAAATGTCCTTAGCAATTAGCCTCTTTTTGAGCATGGCACACATCAAAATTATTAACGAGCATAGCGGGTAGCTAAAAGAAATGATCGACGAAACCCCTAGATTTCGCCGATCGGGTTGTTGTGGTACCTTGGTTTACCGTATGCTTATTTTCTGAACGATTGTATGACCATCCATGCCCTTCAGATGTAGCATATACAGTCCTCTTGTCAAAGTGCGTAGTTCCAGTTTATTCGATGAGGACCTGACGAGTTCCTGCCCGGCAAGATCAAAAAGTGAAGCTTCTGCGAATAATGGCCAATCGATCAGGAGGACATCTGAAGCTGGATTTGGATAAACCCTGATCTTTTTTGTGGTTTGTTGGGAAGATAGAACGATTTCATCTACATCCGTGATTGTGATAGTAATGGTTGCGTCGGTGGTCAATTCTGAGTCACTGACCGCTATGATCAAATCAAAATCAGGAGTAGTTTCAAAATCAAGGGCTAGTTGATTACTTACGGAAAGCTCTCCGGTTGTCTCATTTAGGGCAAAAGCGTCTTGATCGTTCCCTGAGGTAATATGAAAGGTCAAGGGTCCGCCCTCAGGATCCGATGCAACAACTGAGCCAATAAGGGTGCCATTCGGGCTATTTTCCTGAACGGAGAAAGACTGATCTTCAACAATTGGCGCTTCATTTTCTTCCAGATCATTCAGTTGAATGGTAATGTTAGCTTGTGCCGTAATACCAGATACATTAGCGACCTGAACCACCAAAACGAACTCAGGATTGACCTCAAAATCCAATTGATCAGAGTTTTCCACCGAAAGTTCGCCAGTTGTACTCAGAGCAAATGCATCATTTTCATTCCCCGAGAGAATGGAAAAAGTTAATGCCTCTCCATTGGGGTCGGAAGCAGATAGGGTCCCGATGATAGTTCCCTGTGCTGCGTTTTCGTCAACGGAAAATGATTGACTCGTGAAAACCGGTACGGTACTTTGTATTTTGAAAGCAAAGGAAGTAACCTCAAAATCGAACAATCGGCTGACGTTGGCAGAGGTAATATCATATTCATACAATCCTTTGGCCCCCGAGGTGTTAGCCCAATACAATTTTTGATCAGTGTCGATCAAGGTAAGGTCTCTGGCATCATTTACGTCAAAGGCCAGAATGGATTCATTTTCCCGGAAGACTTCATCACCGTCTATCAGGTAATATGAGACTTCATTCTGAAAATCATATTCGAATTCTGCGAGCCCGTTGAGCGCATCCACACGGATATTGTTCGGGCCCACATCGAAGTGTGTAAAACCACTGGAGGTGGCAATGAACGTGGTGTCAGTGAGGTTGGAAAGCGGAGCGCGATAGAGGGACTCATGATCAAGAAACACGATTTGATTCGCGGAAAATCGCTCATGCCATGAGATAACATCCTGTTCTGCCAGATCAAATGCCTCCCGCAGATTACCACCGTCCAGGTGCATCGAATACAATTTTCTTGTATTGAAGGTAGTACCCGAAACCAAGAAGATTTGTCCCCCGGAAGGGTGGTAGGCCAATTCCCGAGGACTGTGTAGGGTTTCTGTGATATAGTATCTTGGCGTCTCCACTGAAGGCAGCACGTCAACATCGCTGATTCCTATATCACCTCCCAGTTCATAGAGCACGGTATCCCGTCCGGGTGTATAGATACTATTAAAATTTCGTTGATAGAAATCGTCTGAGGCCACAAAACCTGTAGCATCTAATGACCCCCTAAATAACGTCGTTTCATCATCGAAAATGTACAAGGCTTCATTTTCTTCATCGATAGCGAATGCCTCCCGTCCATCGAAGGAACTTTCCAATAGTAATTCGGAATTCCCTTGTGGGTCCAACCGGTAAAGCCTGTTCTCATCTGTGCTTAGATAGATGCGATCATTCACAGCGACATATTCAAATCGGGTCAGATCATCGGTGAAAACCAGGAAATCTGAGGCTACGGTGGTCTTCGTGTTCTCTTCAATATGGAACACTTTCACTACTCCTTCCTCATCGGTTCTAAGCACATTGTAGTAAATCAGATCATGAGTTGGATCGTAAGCCAGGTTTTCAATGAAATCGGTATCGTCTCTGAAAGACCAGATTTCAGTTTGTGTAAGTGTTGACAGATCGATTGAGATCAGGGTTGTGCCAGAAAATTGTGGGGTACCAAAAGGGGTTTCAAAAGTATTAAGCGTGAAATAGAGTTTATTATGCTGTTCATCAATCACCATATCCCCAATGCGTTGAGGCAAAGACCTACTCGCTGTTAATTCAAAAAGGACTTGATAATGGCCGCCATCATAATCCATCATAGCGATACGGTAATTGAAAAAAAACTGACCAAATACATCAATGAAATCATCTGTATTGATGGCAACTACTTTCTGAGTTTGACGATTGACCTGAAACGACAAAATAGGCCCAAAGTCCGATGGGCGAAGGAGTTGATTCGTGGCTGTTTCAAAATTGTACTCAAAAACCCCGTTGTTTTCGTCCGCCCATATCAGATTATCTATCTGAGCGAAGGTGGCGGACCAGCAGCAAAAAAGAATTGCGGTGTAAAGATGTTTCATCCTCTTTTTGACCGAAGTAAGGAATACCTAGTTGCCTTGTGAAATGATATTTGCTAAGGCCTGCAATCGTCTTTTGAACTGACTAAATGATCTTGTAGTACCTTATTGATCAGGTACCGGCATTTTGTGATACTGATAATCCCTGAAGATCTAAATAACGGCGAAGGAGACTGCTCGATAGTCAATGATTAACTCATTTGGATTTGAGTACCTCGAATCGTTCGAGAATTTCCTGCCGTTTTTCTTTGCTAAATACGATTGGAATTTCTTTTTGAGTGCCTTGCAGGTAGATCATGTTACCATTGATCCGACATACAAAGGCACCATTCACCAGATAGGATCGCGATACCCGAATGAAATGTGGTGCCTGAAATTGCTTGTGGAAGTTTTTGAGATTGGAAGCTAGTTGATATGACTTTTTTTCGGTGACAACATCCACATAAGAGCCATCTGCTTTCACGTAAAGTATGTCCTTTTTCAGCACACGGACAAAGGTGTTTTGATCAGGTAAGAAAATAGCATCGGTGATCTTTTGGTTGACTTCTGCAAAATCTACTTTTCGATGAAAGTTTTGAACGGCAAGATCGATGTTGATGGCAAACTCGCTGAGCTTGAAAGGTTTTATCAGAAAGGCTGCAGGATGGGTTTTCATGGCCCTTTTGACCATGGTACTTTCAGAATTGGCCGTCAAATAGATGACCGGACACTTGTGAGTTTGATAGATTTCGGCAATCGTTTCAATACCATCCTTGTCACCTTCTATCAGAATATCTGCAATAATGATGTTTGGCGTTTTGCTCAGTGCCAAATTCAACGCCTCATCCCTGTTGCGCGCATTTCCCACCACCGTATGACCGAGTGTTTCCAGTTTTTGTTGGATGTCAGCTGCGATCAGCAGATCGTCTTCAATAGTGAGTATGCGGTGACTCATGGGTTTAATTTAAATAGAATTGCCGGTTAGGCAATTTAGTTTTGTCTAGCTGGGTATTCTTCTTGTAAGTAGTCCGAAATTTCTTGTAAATGTATTAAGCTGAGAGTTTCAGGGTATAGCGAAAGCCGCCTTTTGACACGATTTCATACTTGCCTCGCAGTTGCTCTGATTGCAGTCGAATGAGTTGATTACCGAAGGAATCAGACGTTTTCCATACTTCTGCATCAAAAGCTTTTCCATTGTCTCGATAGTATAATTCTACTTCTCCATGAACCTGGTTAATCTCAAGTTGTAAGACCAATGAAACCGATTCCTCAACATGCTTGATGCTATTGGTAATCAGCTCATTGACGATCAAACCCAAACTGGTTGCCTTTTCAACAGAAACGTGAATAGATGGATCGATTTTAATTTCCCAGGCTATTTTTCGATTAGCCGTGTAGCTTATTTCTTCAATGAGATTATCCAAATACTGTTTGGTGTTGATCACCCCCAGGTCTTCACCTTCGTAAAGCATACGATGTAAGAGAGCAACGGAATTGATTCTGTTTTGACTTTCATTTAATGCTGCTTTGGCATCAGAGGAAAGCAGTTTTTGGGACTGGAGACTTAACAAGCTATTGATCATCTGGAGATTGTTCTTGACCCGGTGGTTCTGTTCTTTGAGGAGGAGTTCATTCCGTTGAGAAAGCTTTTTGTTTTTTTCATTGAGTCGATAGAAATACAACATGGCCATGAGAATAACAAGTGCTCCAATTCCTGCATATAGCATGCGTAATTTGGATAGTTCCAATTCCTCCTGGGTGTCTTCTAATTTGCCTCTGGTCTTCGTTACTTCGTATTTCTGATCTGCCTCATGTAATTTGCTTTTGTGAGAAGCGGCTATATTTTGATCAAATTTGATGAACAATTTCTGATTAAGTACAACGAGGGTATCCAGCTCATTTTGAACGGCGATGAAATCGTGCAAAGTATTTAAGAATGCCAAAGATTGTGCGACGTTCATTTTCTCAGACAAAGGCACGAGTCGTTCCAAAAGAAGTGAGACCTCATCGACCTTTTTTTCGTAGCTTAAATAGGTGCAGAAGCGCTGTGAAGCATGGATGAATAACTCGGTGTTATCATGCGTGTCAGCAATCGTATCAATTTCTCTAAAGTGATAGTTGATTTCTTTTGAGAAATCTCCCATATTTCTCACATGCATATCGATATATACGGACATAACCCCACGATGACCCCAGCCTTGTGTGATGGGATTTGAAATTTTTTTACCCAGCTCAATTGCTTTTTTGTGCCAAAAAATGGAGGAATCATTCTTGGCCTTGTAAAGTTCGGAGCCTGGATCTGCAAAATTTCTACTCGCGAAATAATACATGCCGACTCTGTTGCATACTTCCGGATACCATCTGCGGTTACTGAATGCTGCGGCGTAAGACAAGGCAATGTTCAGGTAATATTTGGATCGTTCCCTGATTTTTGAGCCATGCATGGCCGTTGTTAAGACGGAAGCATATCTGATCACATTGAGTGAGTCTTTCCTGGATTCTGCAAATTCCAAACTATCAATTAACATCAACATATAATCCTCCTTCGCTAAGCCGCCTTTAGGGGGTTCATGGATTTGAGACAAGGACATGTTGAATGATAATATGAATGATAATAAAAGACAGATTCTCATGTCTGATCAATTTACCTGCTTAGGCGATAATTTTTAATAGATAGTTAAACCCCATGTTATTATCCACTTTGAACGTTCCCCTTAATTGATCCGATTGGATCCGAATCAGCTGATTCCCGAACGATTCGGAAGTTTTCCAAACCTCTGGATTAAAATCAATTCCATTGTCCGCATACTCAAGTTCAATATCGTCATTCAACTTGTTCATGCCCAATTGAATGATCAATTTGATTTCCTGGGCAACATGCTTGATGCTATTCGTGATCAGTTCATTTACGATCAGTCCAAGACTTGTCGCTTTTTCTACCGACACGTGTATTTCCGGATCAATCTCAATTTCCCAGGTAACTTCCCGACCTGAGGTATAACCGATCTCTTCGATGAGATTGTCTAGATATTGTTTGGTATTGATGATTCCAAGTTCTTCACCTTCATACAGCATTCGGTGAAGCAAGGCGACGGAATTGATCCTGCCCTGACTTTCATTCAACGCGTTTCGTGCATCTGTAGATAAGAGTTTTTGAGATTGTAAACTCAATAAACTGTTGATCATTTGGAGGTTATTTTTCACCCGATGATTTTGTTCTTTCAATAAGAGCTCTAATCGGTTGGATAGGCGTTTATTCCTTTTGAAAAGCCTATATAAGTACAGGGCAAGAATGCCAACAACGACTACTCCGGACAAAATCATGAGAATAATTTGATCTCTGTTTTTGATTTGTTGTTTCTGGAGAAGTAATTGCTGTTCTTTTTTCCCGGTTTCGTACTTAATGTCTGCATCCTGGATCGCTGCTTGTCGCTCTTCGCCGGCCCTTTTACGCATGCTCGCTAAAATTTGAGTGTGCAACCAGAGGAGGGTGTCATTCCCTGTTTCTTTGATCAGTGTAGCGTGCCATATATCATAGATATCCGCCCAGTCGCGTTCGATGGTCTTAGAGAGTTCATGCGCTTGTTTTATGTATTTTTTTGCTGAATTATATTGTCCGGCCATAGAGTAACTTCTTGCTGTCCATGTATAACTGTCGATCTCTGCCTCGTGATCTCCAAGACGGATGGCGTGGGTCTGAGCTGAATCTCCAAAGACCAGCGCTAAATTGAAATTTCGATGACTCATTCTAGCAATGAAGTAATGGGTCATTTGTAAACCAAGGTATGCCCAGGTCTTAGGATTATACCTACATTCTTCGTCAGATATTCCTATTTGTAAAGCATTCTGATAATAGAATAGCGCACTATCCGCCCATATAAAAAAGCCTTCATAGGGTGTACTTGAAAACCGGTCATACTTCATTTGATTGGCCATAACAAATCCATAACGATTGAAAGTTTGCCCGAGAAGGCATTCGTCGCCCCATTGTGTCGCCCTTATCAAATTAGCCTTCGCTAATTCATATGAACGTTCCAGATGGTGCATTAAGGAATAGCGAAGCATCAAGTCATTTGTGATCGAAATGAGTTTTGCTGTATCCTGATCAATTTCAGCTTGCTCAAGTTCACTGATTAAATTTTGGACTCGTTGATCTGCACTTTTTAGGTTGCGGGGCAAATCATCCGATTCTGTCTGAGCGAAGCACATGGTCTGACAGAAAACCATCAATAGTATCAGGAATAAATGTTTTGATATAACCAAGGCTGTGATGTTGGCGGATATTACCTAAAGATACATTTCGTCCTTTTTCAGGCAAACAAAGAAGCCTGAATCATTTCTAATTCAGGCAATATTTTTCATGTACCAGGTTTTATTAGAATTGATGAAACTGTTTGAGTGCTCTGGCTTTAATTCTGATATAAAGAATGATACAACCTATTCCAATGATGTTGCCAAAAAAGCCAATGATACTAATGAGTAGTGCATAGAATAGTCCCAGTACTACGACCATCAGGTAGATATCAAGATAAACATCTGCTTTTCGCACTTTGTATGACTTGCCGTTCATTCTGATGCCAACAATGGCTTTCATCCAAAGAAAATTGGTAACAAGGATGTCCATTTTCTCACCGACTCTCAGGTAAGATTCAATGAAATTATCGGTTCTGACACTACGCAAGGTATGATCACCAATTTCTATTACTGATCTTGTAGTACGAGATGGCCCCATATTGTTGTGCTTCACCGTGCCATCACCAACCAATCCTAAAACACCTGAGTATATTTTCATCTTTTTATCAGAAAGTTGAGCCTCCAGAGGTAATTATGCTAGTTATTTTTTTGTAGGCGATTGATGGTCTTGCCAATCCCTGTTTTCGTCTTGTGAATAACGATGAATGTTCAAGTGTGAAATTCGTAAATGATCATTGTTTGTACTAAAAAAGCCCGACCTCTGAAGAAATCGGGCTATTAATGTCGGGTAAATAAGAACTTAATCCGGATTGTACATGTAACCCAAAGTGGCTCCAACCATGGCTTTCAGACCTGGAAGTAAACCTGCATCATCCACGTAAAAGTCAGGAGTATGATGGGGTGCTGCGTCTTTCGGATCGGTTCCTTCAGGACAACCTCCAATGAAGAAGAACAGACTGGGAACTTCCTGTGCATAGAAAGAAAAGTCTTCTGCTCCGGTGATCGCTTTTCGCAAGGTGACATTTTCGGCACCTACTGCATTTTTAATGAATGGTACCAGCTTTTCCGTAAGGGCCGGATCATTGTAAGTTACTGGTACTCCTTTGGTAATCTCGAGGTTTACCTCGGCTCCCATGCTTTCTCCGATGTTCGTTGCCACACGCTGGAAATCTGCGTGTAACTTATCTTGCATGGCTACATCCAGCGTCCGGATCGTACCAATCATTTCTACCTCTTCAGGAATGATGTTATTCCTAACCCCACCACGGATCAATCCGGCAGAAATCACGGCAGCTTCTTTCGTTAATTCGGTATTTCGGCTGATGATGGTCTGTATCCCATTGATGATCTGAGCTGCCGTGACGATAGGATCAACACCTGCCCATGGTGCAGAACCGTGTGTCTGAGCTCCTTTGATTTTCATGACCCAGCGGTCTGCGGCTGCCAGTGTACCCCCTGGCTTATAGGTGATTTTTCCAACGGGTGTTTGAGAGTTGATGTGGAGGCCAATCATGATGTCTACGTCCGGGTTTTTTAGTACACCTTCTTTTACCATTAGGCCGGCACCACCTTCCTCACCGGGAGGCGCTCCTTCTTCCGCCGGCTGAAAGACAAACTTTACCGTTCCGCGGAGGTCATTTTTCATGCTGGCCAGTACTTCTGCCGCACCCATCAAAATGGCTACGTGTGTATCGTGACCACAAGCATGCATTACGCCCACTTTTAATCGATTGTAAGTTGAGGTCGTCTTTGATGCCCAGGGGATATCTACGCGCTCAGTTACCGGCAAGGCGTCCATATCTGCTCGTAAACCCACTACAGGACCTGGTTTTCCTCCTTTTAGTACACCTACAACGCCTGTTTTTGCGATGCCTTCCTGAACTTCAATGCCCAGACTTCTTAGGTGGTCGGCTATTTTCTTAGCCGTATTGAATTCTCGATTGGATAGTTCAGGGTTTTGATGGATGTCGTGACGCCATTCAACAACCTTACTTTCCGCGGCAGTTGCCAGGCTCATTGCCTTTTTCGAAATTTTTGCTGGCTGAGCAAAGGCTGCCGCCCATACAATAACTAGGTATAATATTGATATAATTCTTCTCATAATTGAAAGATAGCAGAATTTGAATATTTACCTCTGCTTGAAGAAAAAATGCGGATAAAACGCCCTGAGCACGTCATTTGAGTTTTTATTGACGAATGATGCTTCTGGCTGACTTCAAGCCATTTTCAACGTTTTAGCATATTCCTCCTATGGAATTTCACGCCTGTTTTCTAGTCATTCCCAAACGGCAGAAATGACAGAATATAAACGTCGGGTTTTGTACAGGAACTTATGACCTGAGCCTTTCATCCATGTTATAGGTGGCATTATTTGGCCAACTATGTTATTATCGCATGGTGATTCTACAGGTTTTTCTAATATCTGGCTTAATCAGTTTTTTTGGCACGATTCCGCCTGCAACCATCAATGTGACCGTACTCCAACTGGCATTAAAAGATCGTGCAAGGCAAGCTATTGCCCTGGCTTTGGGTGCGGCAATCATTGATAGTACCTATGCCGGGCTGAGTGTGAAAATTGCTGCTTATTTGGAACAACATGTGGCTTTTTCCAACTCCTTTTTCCTAATTGCCGCTTTGGTTTTGTTAGCTCTGGGAGCTATTTCATTATCCGGTAAGTTCATGCCTGAAGTCAAAGCGCTGGAGAAACAATCGAAAATAGGATTAGGACAGGGATTGCTTTTGGGCTTGTTCAATCCACTGGCCATGCCTTTTTGGTTGGGCTGGATTTCAGTATTGCAGATGAACGGCTGGATCAATGTAGAAGGGTATAATTACTGGGCTTTCATCCTCGGTGCTTTTATTGGTGAAGTGAGTTTATTGATGATTGTGGTTAGAGTAGGAGAAAGGTTTACCCGCATTTCCGAAAACAGGTTACTGGTCAATGTAAT
Source organism: Cyclobacteriaceae bacterium (assembly GCA_965229785.1). Taxonomy (GTDB): domain Bacteria; phylum Bacteroidota; class Bacteroidia; order Cytophagales; family Cyclobacteriaceae; genus JAWPMT01. Next base: position 2,749,445 of record CBDDJS010000001.1, on the reverse strand, counting down.
TCCGGGAGTGGTCCTGGTCGTACTTGGTGTCATCAACCTAGTAAAATGGCTGACCTTCTATTGGTAGCTCATATGGTAATGGTCATTGGACCGGCCAGTAATTCGACATGACAACAATCATGTCCCACCAGAAAGGAATATTGGAATACGAGATTTCCTGCGATATAACCACTTAACTGAAGACAATTGCCCTCTCTATCCAAAAGATCCACCATGGAATCTTCCGCTACGATATAACCTCTTTCTGCGGGGAATTCGGGATCTACCTCCAGAAATTGACCTGTGTCTAGGTTTTGTAAGGTAGTTTCCTGAAAAATCACCGGATTTCCTTTCGTATCCAGTATCTCCACGGGAATGGTCAAATAAGAGAGTTGACAAATAAGCGTTTCGGGGCATGGTGCCCTTTGCCCAACCTCTTCCTGGCATGAAGATCCTTCGAAAGGAGCTCTGGCAGGGTCGGTTTCGTCTGAACAACTGAATAACAATACGAGACCAATGACCATTAATTTTTTCATAAGTACTGTTGGTATTTAGGTAAGGTGAAAATTGAGAGATAGAAACATGGTCCATCTCTATCAGATTTCATATGCAACGCCGACATCAAAGTTGAATGGTCGTCTCTCCTTCAAGTAGCGTAATATGGCAACAATCCTGGCCTACCAGATAAGCTTCTCGCAATACTTCCTGGCCATCAATGTAGCCCACCAGTTCAATTAAATGTCCTTCTGCGGGAAGATCGTTTCGCATCGAATCATCTGCGATCGGGTAATGGTCCCCGGGTTCCCAGTCGATTTCAATCAATTCATCGGTTTGGAGATTCTTTACTCTGAACTCATCGAAAATGACCAGATTACGCTCACTATCCAGCACTTCTACGGATATGATCCGGAACTCTGTTGTACAGATCAAATCTCCTGAACAGTCTCCATCGTCGCTACTACAACTTATCAGGAATATGATGATCCCGAGTAGGCCCAATGTATTAATGAGTCTCATATCACAAAGTAAGTTCGATAGTCGTTTCACCTTCCAGAAGTACAACATGACAGCAATCATGTCCAACCAAAAAAGTCTCTCTGACCACTTCCTCACCATCTAAGTTGCCCACCAATTCAATTCTTTGACCCTCTTTCGGAATATCATCGAGCATGGAATCGTCGGCAATTGGATAGGTATCGATCCATAAAATTGGATCGAGTGTAATGACTTGCTCCGTATCCAAATTGGTTACCGTATAGGAATCTAGTGATACGGGTTCACCATCTCCATCAACAATATTGATAAGTACGGTTCTGAATTCCTCAGTACACACCAGATTGCCATTACAATCCTGATCATCGTGCAACTGACTAATGCCGTAGCCAGCAGGGCTAAAAAAATGTATCTCATCCCAGATAAAAATTATTTGATTTTTTCTTGACAAAAGCCTTGCCAAAGTCCAAAAACATGTAAGGAAGATTACATTTTAACTCAAATTTTTCCCACCTGCGAAACATTTTCCTCGCTTATTCGCTTCGGTAATTATGAATGAACCGTCCTAAGGTACTTTCGTAACCATCTAATTGCTAGGAAAATATGAATGTCAAAGACTTAGAAATCATCAAAAAAGTACTTGGGTTATCTCCTGAGGATCAGTCCGAAGTATTGAGCTACATCGACCACATTGCGAAAGTTCGTGAGATCAATGCAAATGCGCAACATCATGAACAGGGCATAAGAGAGATCCAAAAGGCGTTTACCACGCAGTTGACTTTTTAAGACCAGTAATTCATCACTTCGTATGCGAGGTTCGCCGCCATTTTAGCGGTCTGGTTCCCTTGGTCATGCGCTGGGCTCAACTCAGCAATATCCATGCTGACCAATTTTTGACTGGTTGTTACTTTTACCAAATAGGGAAGCATCTCCTGAAACGAAAACCCGTTCACAGTAGGAGCACTTACTCCGGGACAATGGCTCATATCAAATCCATCCAGATCAATAGTCATGTACAAATGATCTACGGATTCAATGAATTTCAGGAATTCATCTTTAAAAGACTGAAGTCCCATTTCATTCCTCAGAATGACCAAAACTTTATGCTCTCTGGCTGTCTCAAATAACTTTCTGGTATTACCACCTGGTTGTATGCCAATACAGCAATAATTAAACGCACTTTCTTCTTTTGCAATTTGCCAGAAAGGAGTCCCTGATGAGGATTGTTCTTCAACTTGTCGCAAATCAAAATGTGCATCGAAGTTGATGATGCCAATTTTCCTTTCATTACCGATTGCTTTTCTGATGCCCTGAAAATGCCCATAAGCAATATCGTGACCACCTCCAATGGCAATAAGTTTTTGTTTCGCCTGTAAGGCCTTAGCTACAATTACAGAAAACTGCTCCTGAGTGGTTTCCAGATTCCTGTCTTTGCAGGTTATATTTCCCAGGTCATGGAGGGGTAGGGTCTGATGAGCTGCAAGGTTGGCAAATGCTTTTCTGAAAGCCTTTGGACCTTCGATCGCACCAACATTGCCTTTGTTTCTCCTGACCCCTTCATCGCAGGCGTAACCCAATAAGCTGAAACCGGGAGAAAGTGGTTTTAACTCTTGAATGTTGATAGGTTTTACGATTTGGTGCAAGCGGAACTGGTTGCTATCAGTTTCGCTATCCACGCGGCCAGTCCATGTAGCAGGATCGCAAGGTTCGTATCTATCCATTGATTTTTTGACCGTTTTTCCAGGTATTTACAGGCTTCATTTGCCCCTGATAATATAGGATATCCCGATAATCCGAGGTTGGAAAACCAACGATATCTGCTAACCGGTGAGATTCGATTCGCCCTCGATCAGCAAGTCCGAGCGCTGCAGCTGCTCTAAACGTTAGTCCGGAGAAAACTTCTGCGGTACTTAATTTTTCCATTGTGCTCAGGATAGCTGCTTGCGTAAGCAGGTCGCCCATTGGAGCAGAACCTGGGTTCCAGTCACTGGCAATAGCAAGACAACCCCCGTGATCCAATAATTGCCGGGCAGGAGTGAATCGGCACCCCAATCCCAGGGAAGCACCCGGTAGCGCTGTGCCTACTACCTCACTTTGTGCTATTCTTAATATATCCGTTTCTGTACTTGCTTCTAAATGATCCACGCTTTGGACACCTAGCGATACACCCAGTTCGCTGCCTCCGGTATTGAATTGGTCTCCATGGATCGTGAGGTCAAATCCCATGGCTTTAGCCGCGACTAAATACGACTGACTTTCTTCCACGGTGAAGGCTCCTTCTTCTGTGAAGATGTCTACTCTTTGCGCAAGCGATTCTGACTTTACGGTAGGAAGTAAATCTGAAAGGAGCATGTGTAAGTACGCTTCATTGGTTCCAGTAAAGTCTCTTGGTCGGGTATGTGCTGCTAAGCAAGTGGCGATGAGGTCAATAGGAGTTTGAGCATCAGCCTGACTAATCACGCGTAGCATCTTTAGTTCTTCCTCTACAGACAATCCGTAGCCGCTTTTCACTTCACAAGTTGTGATACCATTACCAACCTGTTGTTCGATTCTGTCCAACAATCCTTTCAGGAGTTCTTTGGCAGTGGCCATACGAGTTTGAGTAACTGTGTCCCAGATACCGCCACCTGCTTTAGCAATGTCAAGATAACTCTTGCCGGCTATGCGCATGGCATAGTCTCGTTGCCGCGACCCTCCAAAACATATATGGGTGTGACTATCGATCAAACCAGGTAAGCCTACCACCGGAATATCGATTTCATCTAGCTCATCGTAAGGGCCTGATTGCATAGAAGACCAATTTCCTACTTGTACAATTGTGTCACCTTCAACCAGAATGCCACCCATCTCTATGATCTCCAGGTCCTCATCTTTGATCGCCCCTTTTAAAGGCAGGCCTTTTAAGGTGACCAGCTGCTGGAAAGGTCCGATCAGTTTCATAAGATCAGGTTGTGTTTTTCTCCTACGGAAACGGCTTCCTCATAACCTGCATCCATGTGGCGAATGACTCCCATTGCTGGATCATTGTGAAGTACACGTTCGATGCATCGTTCCGCCCGGTCCGTACCATCAGCGAGGATCACCACCCCGGCATGTTGTGAATATCCTATCCCTACGCCTCCACCGTGGTGGAATGAGACCCAGGTGGCTCCTCCGCCTGTATTGGCCATCAGATTCAGCAGCGGCCAATCTGAAACAGCATCAGAGCCATCTTTCATTCCTTCCGTTTCCCGGTTAGGGGAGGCTACGGAGCCGCAATCGAGGTGATCCCTTCCGATGACAATAGGTGCTTTTACTTTTCCGGATCGAACCAATTCGTTGAAGATCTTACCGGCTTTTTCTCTTTCACCCAGACCAAGCCAACAAATACGGCAAGGTAACCCCTGGAAAGCAATTTTATCTCTGGCCTGGGTCAGCCAATTGATGAGGTGTGTGTTTTCGGGAAAGGCTTCCATTAACGCCTTATCGGTGGTGTAAATGTCTTCGGGATCTCCGGACAAAGCGGCCCATCGGAATGGACCTTTTCCTTCGCAAAAGAGAGGACGAACATAGGCCGGCACAAACCCTGGGAAATCAAATGCATTGGATTCGCCTCCTTCCTGAGCAAAAGCCCGGAGGTTATTACCATAATCAAAGGTAATGCTGCCTCTTTTTTGCATTTCTAACATGAATCCTACATGTCGAGCCATACTTTTGATCGATTTTGCCCGGTACGACTGTGGGTCGCCTGCCCTTAAATCCTCCGCTTCTTTTAAAGAAAGCCCATGCGGGACATAGCCGTATATAGGGTCGTGGGCGGACGTTTGGTCAGTTAGTACTTCGGGAATGATGTCATCCTGCAACAACCTTTCCAACACGTCTCCGATATCTCCGACCAAACCAACAGAAAGCGGTTCGCCTTTTTCTTTCGCTGCCATTACCCATTCAATGGCTTCCTCGTAAGAATGCGTCATTTTATCGATGTAACGTGTCGCTATTCGTTTCTCAATTCGGGCCGGGTCAATGTCAACGCCAAGGAATGCCGCTCCTGCCATGGTAGCTGCCAATGGCTGAGCACCACCCATACCACCAAGTCCGCCGGTTACCAGTAGTTGATGTTTCAAAGTGCCTCCAAAGTGCTTTCTGGCACAGGCGGCAAATGTTTCATAAGTACCTTGCAATATTCCCTGACTACCAATGTAGATCCAGCTCCCTGCGGTCATTTGACCGTACATCATTAAACCACGATCTTTCAGGTCGTTAAAATGGTCCCAGTTCGCCCATTCGGGGACGAGATTACTGTTAGCGATCAGTACGCGAGGAGCTTCGGCATGTGTTCGAAGTATGCCAACAGGTTTGCCAGATTGTACTAAAAGGCTCTGGTCATCTTCCAGGTTCAATAGACATTCGATGATCTTTTCAAGCGATTCACGGTTACGAGCCGCTTGTCCGGTTCCTCCGTAGACTACCAGGTTTTCCGGGTCTTCCGCCACCTCTGCATCCAGGTTGTTGAGTAGCATTCGTAAAGGGGCTTCGGTCTGCCAGGATTTAGCATGAAGGGTGGACCCGGTGGGGGATTTGTAGCTTGGGTGGGAAGCGTATTGTTCAATAAATTTCGTATAGGTCATAATATTCTGTTTTGAACTGAGGAAATTTTTCAATGCTCACCATATTCGTGAGCTCTCGCGACGTAATGATGGATAGTGCCTGATTGATATCCGCTGAAAATACCCGGTCCTGATCTGCATGATCAATGTGTTTTCGAATGGTGGCGTGACATGCCTCCAGTACCTCTCCGGATTTCAGTGGACGCCTGAAATCGAAGGCTTGTGCGGCACAAAGCAATTCTATGGCCAGGATCTTTTCCAGATTATCGATGATCTTCAAGGCTTTTCGTCCACTAATAGAACCCATACTCACGTGATCTTCCTGACCAAGTGAGGTTGGGATGCTGTCAGCACTCGCCGGATAAACCAGACTTTTATTTTCACTGGCCAGAGCAGCACTGGTATACTGACAAAGCATGAACCCTGAATTGATGCCCGTGTCTTTCATCAGGAGTTTAGGTAACCCTTCCAGCCCTTCGAGTGCGAGATAAATACGACGATCGGATATGTTACCAAGCTCCGAAGCAGCCAGCGCCGCATAGTCCAGCGGTAATGCCAGAGGCTGACCGTGGAAGTTGCCTCCGCTTATGGTTAAACTTTCATTGATAATAATGGGATTATCGGTTACTGAATTCAATTCGGTCTCCAGGAGATCTTTCAAATGCAACCAGGCTGTTCTGGAACTTCCATGGACCTGGGGAATGCATCTAAGAGAATACGGATCCTGAACCCGATCGCAATTTTCATGAGATTGCAGGATCTCCGAGCCTTCCAGCATACTGTAGATGCGTTGTGCCACGTGAAGATTGGCAGTAAATGGCCGTACTTGATGGAGGGGTTTCAGGAAAGGTTTGATAGAACCCATTAACGATTCAATCATCATAGCCCCAATGAGATCCGCATGATCCAGGCAATTGTACAGTCGTTCGATGACCAGTGTAGCGTGTGCGGCTATGAACTGAGTCCCGTTGATCAACGCTAACCCTTCTTTAGGGCCGAGGATTAAAGGTTCCAATTCATGGTTTTTCAAAACAGATGATGGATCCGCAGGGATATCGGCCATCCAGACCTGGCCCAAACCAATCAATGGGAGAAACAGGTGTGCCAATGGAGCCAGGTCTCCGGATGCTCCAACAGACCCTTGTTCCGGAACACAGGGTACCACATCGTTTTCAATGTGCCAGATGATCCGTTCCAACAAGTTTAATGAAACACCAGAGTGGCCCTGAGCCAAGGCGTGAGCTTTAAGGATCAGCATGACCTTGGCCAACTCCTTGGATATGTAATTCCCGACTCCTACCGCATGACTCCTGAGAATGTTCTCCTGAAGTATCTGGGTGTTTTCTTTCGAAATGATGGTATTACATAGGGGGCCGAACCCTGTGTTGATGCCATAAACCACTTTTTCAGCAGCTACAATATCTGAGACAATGACTGCACTTTTTTGCACTTTCAGGGCTGTCTCCGGATGTAGGATCCCGCGTTTTGCACCTCGAGCCAGGTCAAGGACCGTACTGACAGTCAAATAATCTTTTCCGTAATGAAATAAGCGTTGACTCATGGTAGTTAAAGATCAATTTGAATACAAAATAATTGGGTAGTTTTGATAACTGGAAATACTAATTTGTATACTAATTGATGCTTTTAAGTAATCAGATAGCTTTAAGACACCTGACCTATTTTCAGGTGGTTGCTGAAGAGTTACATTTCAGACGCGCTGCAGAACGCCTGCACATTACGCAACCTGGTTTGAGCCGGCAGATCAAACAACTGGAAGAAGTAATAGGCGTTACCCTCTTCGTGAGAGATAAACGGAGTGTTCAGTTGACAGAATCCGGGAAATTCTTATTGGAGGAAGTAGATGCGATTCAAAACCAACTGGAGCAGATCATACAGACGACTCGACTTATCGGAAAAGGAGAGGAGGGCGAACTTCGGATCGGTTTTGTAGGAAGTGCAATGCATGGCGTGATTCCGGATTTGCTAAAAAGACTTTCAGAACAATTTCCGAAGATCCATACCCGATTGGATCAACTTGATAATCGTCAGCAGATTGAAGCGATTACGCATGATCGTCTGGATATAGGTTTCATCCGATCGCAGCAGATCCCTGAAGGAGTCAAACGGCTGGAAGTTTTCAATGAGTCTTTTTCGCTGGTATTACCTGAAAACCACCCGCTTCTTGAACAGAATTTCAAACGGATTGACCAACTAAGTGAAGAGCACTTTATCCTGTTTTCACAAGATTACAGTTACGATTATTATCAATTAGTAATGAGCATTTTTGAAGACCAGGGTTTTACTCCGAAAGTGCTTCACAGGTCGGTTCACCCTAGTACGATTTTTCGATTGGTAGAACAGGGTTTAGGAGTTGCGATCGTTCCGAGTTCACTGCAATCTGGATTCAATCTAAAGATAAGGTTTATCTCCCTGGATAAAATCCCTCAAAGAACTGCCCTTTCCGCTATTTGGAAGCAAAATAATCGTAATCCGGTCTTGTCAAAATTTTTGGATCAAATAATGAAAGAAGCTCCTTAAATAGTAGAAAAGCCCATTTTTTTAGAAATATTTCAATATTTACGTAGTGTATTTATACGGTTTTTTCGCCGTGTATGGACCAATGTGTCCGTTGGGGTACTTTTCGCGGATAATGCGAGAGAAATACGGGGATAAAATAGGGGTAATACGGCCGCGGAATTGTCATGAAAGGACTTTCATGTATTTCGCATGATTGTGAATTTTTACTAAACCAATTTTCTAAACCAAAACTAGAGAGAATGAAGAAAATTCTATTACTATGTTTTGCGTTCGTGACTCTTGTATCTCACGGAGTAATGGCGCAGGAAAGAACGGTAACTGGTCGAGTCCTCGGCGGCGATGACGGGGAAGGATTACCAGGTGCTAACGTGCTGGTTAAAGGCACTACTACAGGAACCCAGACTGATTTGGATGGGAATTACCGGTTGACGGTTGGGGATGGAGCCATTTTGGTGTTTTCATACGTCGGTTTCGAAACACAGGAGATTGCTGTTGGATCGAGGACCGTTATCGATGTGACATTAGGTGGTGTTACTGAGTTGCAGGAAGTGATTGTAGTAGCCTATGGAGAGTCTACAAAAGAAAGCTTCACAGGTTCTGCTGCGCTAATAGGTGCTAGAGAACTGGCAAACAGAGCGGTTACGTCACCACTTGCGGCGATTGAAGGAAAAACGACTGGTGTGCAGTTTACTTCACCAGCAGGTCCGGGTGCTGCTCCAGGTATCGTTATTAGAGGAGTAGGTACACTTCAAGGCCAAACGGATCCTTTGATCATTGTGGATGGTATTCAATTCAATGCTCCTTTGAATACGATCAATCAGGATGATATCGAATCTTTTACAGTCTTGAAAGACGCGGCTTCTACCTCTCTCTATGGTTCTAGAGCGGCAAATGGTGTGATCATCATTACCACTAAAAAGGGAAGAAGTGGTGGAATTCAGGTAAATGCTTCGACTTCTCATGGTGTAGTATCCCGAGGTGTTCCTTTTTACGATCAGGTGACTCCAGGTCAGTATTACGAGACTTACTGGGAAGCGCTAAGAAATACAGGTGCAGCCGATGGTGACCCTCAGTTTGCTTCTGATAACATTTATAATCAATTGGGTTACAACCCTTTCAATGTCCCTAATGATGAAATCGTAGGTACAGATGGTCGTTTGAACCCTAATGCCCGAGTAGTTTATCAAAGCCTGGATTGGTTTGATGAATTGCAGAGAACAGGTATCAGAAGCAATTACAATGTGAACATTCAAGGTGGTGGTGAAGATCACTCTGTGTTCTTTTCAGCATCTTATTTGGATGAGGAAAGTTATGTGATCAGATCCGGCTTCAACCGTTTGACTTCAAGATTGAATGCTGAATTTAATGTAAATGAGCGTATCAAAATTGGTGGTAGCGGTAACCTTGCTATTACTGAAACGAGAGGACCTAGTTCTGCGGGTACGGGAAGTATCGTGAACCCATTCAGCTTTGCGCAGAACATGGGATCAATTTTCCCTGTATTTGTTAACGATCAGAATGGAAATCTTGTAAGAGATGCTAATGGTGACCCTATTTGGGATAATGGCGAAGGTTTTGCAGACTATAACATTGGTTCAAGACCTAGAAACCAGGGACGTCACGCTATTCAGGAATTGACGTTGAATAATGAAGGTGACCGAGATAATACTTACGGTTTCAGAGCTTTTACTGATATTAAAATTATCGAAGGACTGAACTTGAGAGTTACTTATGGCGGTGATTTCAGTGATTTCGTAGAAAGTGAGTATGAGAACGCCGTAATTGGTGATGCTCAGCCTGATGGACGATTGAGCCAAACTCGTTTACGTCAAACTAACCTGACGTTCAACCAGGTACTTAACTACAATAAGGACTTTGGTAATCACACCATTGGTCTTACTGCAGGTCATGAGAGCTTCCTTAGAGAAAGATCATTCATCGATGGTTTGAAGACCATTCAGGCTTCTAACGGAATCTTTGAATTTGCAAACTTCTCCAACATCGTTGATTTGGACGGTGCGGAATTCCAAAGATCACTTGAAGGATACTTCTTCAGAGCGAACTATGATTACCAGAATAAGTACTTCCTGAGTGCTTCCGTAAGAAGAGATGGTTCTTCTGTATTTGATGCAGAGAACAGATGGGGTACTTTCTACTCTGTTGGTGGTTCTTGGTTATTGGATCAAGAGGCATTCATTCAGGATATCTCTTTCCTAAGCGCCTTGAAACTTCGTGCTTCTTATGGTGAAGTGGGTAATGATAACCTGGGAACTGACCTTCAGTTGAATCGTTGGTTCTTGTCTCAGGCCTTGTTTGGTATCACTTCCAATGCAGCTAATCCTGCGATCTTGATCGATGCGATTGGTAACAGTGATTTGGTATGGGAGACTACTGAGAGCTGGGACGTAGCGGTTGAGTTTGGTTTGTTCGATGATTTCATCGAAGGTTCTGTTGAGTACTACAAGAGAAACTCTTCTGATTTGTTGTCTTTGCAGCCAATCGCTCCTAGTAATGGTATCAATGAAGTGGCGATCAACGCAGGAGACATGTTCAACGAAGGTTGGGAATTCTCTTTGACTGGTCACCTGCTTAACAGCAATGGCTTCACGTGGGATTTGACCTTGTTGGGAACTACCTTGAAAAATGAAATCACTGACCTGAATGCTCCATTTGTGAATGGAAGTAAGCGATGGGCGGAAGGACGATCAAGATTTGATTTCTTCCTTTACAGAACTGCGGGTGTAGATCCTGAAACTGGAGATCAGTTGTATTTCCAATATGATTTCGATGAAAACAATAACAGTGTACCTGTTTTGGATGAGGATGGAAATCATGCTACTACTACGGATTGGTCAACGACTCAAAGAGGATACACCGGCCATTCTTCAGTTCCTGATTTCTTAGGTTCTGTTAACAATAGCTTCAGCTGGAAAGGATTTGACCTGAACGTATTGGTTACTTACGGAATCGGTGGAAGCGTATTGGATAATGCTTATGCTGGTCTAAACATTGCTAGTGATTATGGTCGTGCACTGCACCCAGATATCTTGAGAGCCTGGAGACAGCCTGGTGATGTTACCGATGTGCCAAGATTAGAAATCGGAAATCCTGATTTAGTTCAGACACAATCTGATCGATTCATCACAGATGCTTCTTTCATTGCTATTCGAAATGCAAGCTTGGGTTACAACTTTGGTCGCACTGTCCTTGATCAAATCGGATTGACTGATTTGAGATTGGCAATTACTGGAGAGAACTTGTTCCTTAAGAGTAAGAGAGATGGTCTGGATCCTCAATACAACCTTGCAGGAACTGCTCCTGGTGACGATTTCGCACCTAACAGGACCTTTAATGTCTTATTGAACTTGTCATTCTAAAAGCATTAAAAAAATATTTAATTATGTCATTTAAATTAAAAACTTCTTTTTTGGTGTTTTTGACTGTTCTTCTGACAGCATGTCAGGAAGAATTTCTGGAAAGAACACCAACAGATGCAATTTCTGCAAGTAACGCACTTTCAAGTGTGGAGAACATGCAGCTTGTACTTAATGGTATTCACAGAGGGTTGTATTCACAATCTCAGACGGTATTCCCTGGTGGAAACACTGCTAGAGCAAACAACCACTTCTGGGTACCAATAGGAGATAACCTGGCAGGATACCTTATCCATACAGCCAATGCGAATAACTTAGGTTGGAGAAATACGATGCAGTGGAATGATCACACCATTCCTACTTCATTGACCAATGAGTTATTGTGGTACCACAGATACAACATCATTGCTCATGCTAACCTTTTGATCAATGGTATCGCTGATAGTGGGTTCCCAGAGACTCCTGAGCTTAACGAGATCTTAGGCCAGGCTTACACCTACAGAGCTTATGCTTACTTGTCATTGGTTCAGCATTACGGAAGAGGTTACCTGATCGGAAACCCTTCTTCTGATCCAGGTGTTCCGTTGTTGTTTTCTACCGAGTCTCCTTTCACCAGTCAGCCAAGATCGACTGTACAGGAAGTGTACAATCAAATTGATTCAGATTTGACTGCTGCGATTACTGCTTTTGAAAACGGCGGAGGAAGAGTAGGTAGTGGTGCTGTAGCTAAGTCTCAGTTGAACATCAACACCGCCTACGGATTGAGAGCTCGTATGGCTATGTCTACTGGAGATTGGGCGACTGCTGCTTCAGCCTCACGTTCTGCAAGAGATGGTTTCCCATTGATGGATGAAGCAGCCTGGATGTCAGGTTTCAATTCCAACACACTATCTGAAGTGATTTGGGGTAGCAATGTGATTGCTGCGGAAACGACTTTCTTCCGTTCTTACTTCTACCTGGCCAGTAACACGTTCAACGGTAGCCAGATCAGAAATAACCCAAAAGCGGCTGACAGAAGATTGGTAGATGCCATTCCTGCTACCGATTTCAGAAGAAACGTATTCCTTCCGGATGCGCCGAACTCTAATACGTCAGCTGCTAATGGTGAAGGTGGATGGGCTAATAATACCAATCCTCTTTACACTACCGAAGAGGAGTTTGATGCAGCTATCGCTACTATCAAATCTACTTATGGATTGGTATCAGGACACAATACGCACCCTTACATGCACTTCAAATTGAAGCAGGCAAACCCTGGTTCTATTGATCCTGATGATGTGATCTACATGAGAAGTGCTGAGATGTATCTGAACGAAGCCGAAGCTGAGTTAATGATGGGTAATCTTGCAGCCGCACAAGCTGTACTTCAGGAGCTGGTTAGCACCCGAGACACTGGCTTTGATGCTACTACGTTCACTACTACTGATGCGTTGATGGATGAGATCAAATTCCAGAGACGTTTGGAGCTTTGGGGTGAAGGTTTCGGTTATACCGATAAAATCCGTTGGGATGAAGGTATCGATCACGCTGCTGATGGTGGATCTGGTGCTTCTGAAGTATTGTATCAGGATGCTTACCAGGTTGAAAGACCTTCTTTGAATGATGAATGGATTTTCAAGATTCCTCAAGCGGAAATCGATGCGAATCCTAACTTGACAGGAAGTGATCAGAACTAATTAAGTAGTTCAAAATATAGAAGAGGCCATCCAATTCAATTGGATGGCCTTTTTGTTTTACAGACCTTAACTTTTACCAGTCAGGTGTTTTGGTTCCGGTATTGAATAAAAAATCCACAAAGTGATAGGGTGACTACATACAGGTTTGACGCTTTGGCGGGTATTTAATTGACATTGTAATTTCGTCGCATAAATCCAATTAATTCAAATAGACATGCCACAATCCGGGATCATTTCTAAAGTAAGCGAGTTGTACTTTCAGGATACCTACGACAAGTTGAAAAGTGTTATCAACGATAATCCCAACCTGAAACTTATTTTGGAATTGGACCACCAGGCCAATGCCGCATCTGTGGACCTCACCTTACCTCCAACACGAGCCATCTTTTTTGGCAATCCAAAACTGGGGACACACCTGATGAGAGCCGGGGAATTTGCCGGATTGGATCTCCCGCAAAAAATCCTGATCACGGAAAGGGATGGAATTGTTTCCCTGGCTTACAATGACCCGTATTACCTGAAAGCCAGGTATGAAATAGAAGGGCAGGATGAGGTCATCCAGAAGATCGCTGGGGCCCTGGATATGATCACCACTGCAGCGGCACAGGCCTGATTGTTTTATTGAATTCATAACCTCCTGATGGCTTGACTTCCAGATCGAAAGCAAGCCTTCCCATGATTATTTCTGGATTTATTTGTTGAGATCACTCACTCGGATCTCGCGGGACAATCAACTGGCCAAAACCTTCTTTAAAGATACCTTAAAGTGATTTGCTCAGGTACTTATATGCCTGAATGATGATTTCTAAAGGTCTCAGGAAACCTTAATGAAGAGTTGTGCGTACTTAGTAGGCAAAGGTGAAACAAATGAATCCATGAAAGGTACATCTCTCGGTGAATTTGAAGAACTCGTATTACTCACGGTTGGCATTTTATTCGATGATGCCTATGGTTTAGCAATCACTGATGAGCTAAAGCAGCAAACCGGACGGAATGTAATGATCAGCGGTGTGCATAAGGCACTGGTCCGGTTGGAAGGAAAAGGTTTCCTGAATTCCGAAATGGGTGGAGCGACGGAATCTCGTGGAGGAAGAAAAAAGAAGCTGTATTATCTGACAGCTGCAGGCAAGAAAGCACTTGCGGAATCAAAAGCACTTCGAAACAGAATGTGGGATACGGTACCGAAAGTGGTCTGGGAAGGAGGTAAATCATGATCAGGCTCGAACCACCCAAATGGATGATGAGATTTTTTCGGTGGTATTGCCGTGAAGATCTGGCCGATGGAGTAGAGGGAGATCTACTGGAAATGTATGAGCGTAACCTTCAGTCTGTAGGAAGGAGAAAAGCTAATTGGTTGTACCTCTGGCACGTATTCACCTTTTTTCAACCCTTCGCATTCAAGAGAAGATCACATTCCAGTCAATTATCTAACCACTCCGATATGATTCGAAATTACTTCCTCATCGCCACCAGAACGCTAAAATTGAATAAAGTATTCACAACCATCAATGTGCTGGGATTAGCATTAGGCATTTCTGCATTCACCCTGATGATTTCCTTTGTTCTTGGTGAGATTTCCTTTGACCAGTTTCATGCCGATAAAGACCGAATCCATCGAATAACCTATTCTTATGAAGCTCGAGGAAGTGAAACGAAGGTATCCAGAGTTCCTTTCCCACTGAAGCAAAGATTTCTTGAGAGTTATACTGAGGTGGAGACCGTTGTGCGGTTTTATCAAAATCGAATGGACCTCACGACACTTAGGTACGGAGATCGTACTTACACTGAAGAAGATATCTACTTCGTGGATCCTGAAGTTTTTGAACTGTTTGACTTTGAATTGGAACAGGGAGACGAAGCAACGGCCCTGAGGGAGACCAATAGCATTGTCTTAACCAGAAAAGCAGCTGCAAAATACTTCGGAGATGAAAATCCAATGGGCAAAATTCTTGAATTTAAGGAAGGGCACAACCTTTTGACTGTGACAGGCATCCTTGCCGAAGTACCGGTCAATTCACATATCCAATTTGATATGTTAGTGCCTGTCGAACTGCAAAGGACACGTTGGAAAGGAGCCGCGGTAAACAAGGGTTATGATCTGGAGGAAGACTGGAAGTGGTCCGGCTCCTGGATGTATGTCAAATTGAAGAACAGCAATGCAATAAGTAGTTTTTCAAACCGATTGCTTGAAGACGGACAAGATTTCTTCGGAAGGGTAACAAACAAGCAGGTATTGTACCAATTCAAAACCCAGCCATTGACAAATATCTATTTCGACAAGGGATTGGTTTCGGAAATTGGGCTGACGGGAAACCAAACTCAAGTCTATGTTTTCCTGATCATTGCCATTGCTATTCTGGTTGTTGCTTGTATAAATTTTGTCAATCTCAGTACGGCCCGGGCTGCCAGACGGGCCAAGGAAGTAGGCCTGAGAAAAGTGATGGGGGCCTTTCGCCCGCAATTGATTGGTCAGTTTTTGGCAGAATCGATTTTGATCACGGGTATAGCTACAGTCATTGCTTTGGTTTTCGTACATCTGGTATTACCATTCTTCAACCATTTTGTTGGAACAGAAGTAGTGCTGCCTTATGCCGAACAACCTGTTTATTTGGTGTTTTTCCTCCTGGAGATTTTATTGATCGGCGTTTTAGCTGGAATTTATCCTGCCTTTTACTTATCGCAATTTCAACCTGGCAGGACGTTAAAAGGCAATTATGACTCGGGGAGATCCAAGGGGTTTGGGCTGCGGAAAGTACTTGTAATCACTCAGTTCATGGTAAGCAATGTCCTGATCATTGGCATTCTGGTGATCGATACTCAGCTTGATTTCATTAAAAACAAAGACCTGGGGTTTGACAAAGAGCAAATGGTGGTTCTTAAGCATGGAAGTAAACTGGACTCTGCGTACCAGCTTTTCGCCGATCGTGTTGTTCAACATTCAGCGGTAGAGTCTGTTAATAAAGGCTATGTAGCAGGACACAGAGGGTGGGTTCAGAGTTTCCGGGTAAACGGGGAGAGCCTCAACGAATCCAAGAGCATCGGACATAAGATGGTAAGCTATGGCTTTGTAGATATGTATAACCTGCAAGTGCTCAGTGGCCGGAATTTTTCCAGGGAGTTCAAAACAGATAGTTCTTCAGCGATTATGCTGAATGAATCTGCGGTAAAATTGTTTGGATGGTCTCTCGAAGAAGCACTTGGTCAACGATTTAGTTACATCGGAGGAAATGACAATCGTACACGATATGACCTGAAGGTAATAGGTGTATTGAAAGATGCCAATTTTGAATCTTTGTATGAACCCGTGGAGCCGAGTGTATTTCAATTGTACGCGTTTGGAGATATTGCCATCAAGTTGAATGCATTAAATAATGACAGACTTTTAGAAGCATTGACATATGTGGAGTCCGTATGGAATGATGTAAGTCCGCAATTGCCGTTCGAATACAATTTTTTAGATCAACATTTAGCGGATCAATACAAAAAGGATGCACTACTAGGTGACATGATCAAGTACTTCGGCCTGCTTGCTATTGTTATTGCCTGTTTGGGATTATTTGGTCTGGCTGCTTATACAGTACAACGACGTACAAAGGAAATTGGGATCAGGAAGGTAATGGGCGCTTCGGTCAGTTCTGTCTTGTTGATGATTTCCCGCGGATTTTTCTTCCTGATCATCCTGTCCTACGCAATCTCAATACCCCTCGGTTATTCATTAGCCAACCAATGGCTTGATAGTTTTACTTTCCACATCACCACGGGGCCTTTGATTTTCATCTGGGCCGGGATCATAGCTTTATTGATCGCCTTCATTGCGATCGGCTTCCAATGTTTAAGAGCGGCAACACTCAACCCCGTTGAAACATTGAAATATGAATAAGATTGATGTGAAAATAGTCAGGCAAAGTTAGGTTTTTGGAAGCAGGACTTTGTCCGTCTCTATAGCATTCTCAAGATTAACCTCTGACCAGTTTTGCATAGTCGCTAACAGAGGTAACAACTTTTTGCCCTTATCGGCGAGTCTGTATTTTGTGCTGTGTGTTTCGATCAGTCCGTCTTCCACTAAACCTTTCAGTTGTTCGGATAGTACCTTTTTCGACACTTTCGGGATACGCCTCCATATGTCATTGAATGCATGATCTTCTGAGGATAACAAATAGAGAATGAACGGCTTCCATTTGCCGTTTAAAAGCTTGATGACACTATAAACGCCACAATATTCAAAATTCTGCATTAGGTTACTTTCAGGTAATCTACATTACTTCGGGATCATCAATTATTTGAGTGGCTTTTTCGTTTCAAATGCGAAAAGCAGAAAAATGAAAATTATTCCAATCAAATTGATGCCTTTCAATATGGTGAAAAGTTTCGCTATTAAAGGGGAAAAAACAATTTTAATTGATACGGGTGTTCCCGATAGTGCTAAAAAGATTCTTAAAGAATTACACAAACATGGAATCGAAAACAACGATATCTCATTGATCGTTTTGACCCACAGCCATTCTGACCATTCAGGATCCGCAAAAGCCTTGAAAGAACTATTGAATATTCCAATCGCCATTCATAAAGCGGAAGCTAAAGACCTGGAACTAGGAAGGAAAAGACCATATTTACCGACGGGTTTTGCAGGAAAATTATGGAAAAATTCGCCACCCGCGAAGGCTGAGTTTGACCCTGTTACTCCGGATATTATCATCGAGCATGAGATGGATCTGGCTCCATTTGGTGTCGATGCGAAAGTTATACATACGCCGGGTCATACCCCGGGATCGGTTAGTGTTGTGGTTGAGGATAACCTGATAATAGCTGGTGACTTGTTAGCAGGTGGGGTCATGATAGGAGGGGTAGCGATGCATTCCAGGCCTATCTTGCCGCCTTTTCAGGAGGACATCCCTGCAACAAAGAAGTCCATTCAAAAAGTCTTAGACTTGCAACCGAAAGCTTTACACGTTTGTCATGGAGGACCGCTCGATGTGGAATCAGTGCACAGAATGATAGAAAAACATAATTGGGACCCCAAATAAATTGTATCATAAAAGATGGAAATAGAGGATTCAATCAAAAATCGCAAAGGACCAAGAAAGGTAGAAGACGTAACAGGAGAAGTGTTGACCCTTCTTAATACGGGTAGTCTTGAAACCGTAAACCTTACAGAGTGGCTGGCCATTGATCACGTGATTTTAGTCGAAAGTATTTCAGTTGAATTGGGTATCGGTAAAGCAGAAATGGAGCAGATTGTAGCAGAAATCAAACTTCAGAAAAAGCCAACATCCATGAGCAGCACTCGCGTCGTTGGTGCAGCATTCTACCGATTATTTCGCGATGATCCTTCTTTTGATAACTTGTTTCAGCAACTGAGTTTACACGTATCTGATACCGTACGTGGGTATGCAGCTTATTTGATCGGATTAGATCAGTCATTGTCCGTGGAGGACAAACTGGTCAAAGCAAATGGTCTGGTTTCAGATCATCATTTTGGCGTAAGGGAAGTCATATGGTTTGCCATACGACCCTCCATTGAAGCAGAGCTTGAAAAAGCCATTTTGTTTTTGTCCGAATGGGCAGAAGATGAAAATGAATACGTACGAAGGTTTACAACGGAATCAACTCGGCCTAGGGGAGTTTGGTGTAAGTACATTCAGGCGTTGGTCGAAAACCCTGAATTAGCATTGCCCATTTTGGAAAAGCTGAAGTCTGATCCAGCCAAGTATGTTCAGGATAGTGTAGGCAACTGGTTAAATGATGCCAGCAAGTCCAGACCAGATTTTGTAATTGATCTATGTGAAAAATGGCGTCAGGAATCCCCAACTCCCGAAACCGCTAAGATCATCAAAAAAGCAAGAAGAACTTTGGATAAGAAGTAGGAGCTGCTTTAGGACCCTATAGAGACTCAATCAATTGAGTCGTGGACGGGATGGCCCCTTCATGGATCTGCCTTTCCAATTCATTGATGAGGCCAACGATGGTTCGTAGTTCATCCAGGTACCATCGGAACTCTGCCTTGAGTTCACCATTCTCATCGTAAAAGGAATCCGCAGGGCGATTTTGATTATAAAGCAAGTCTTTGACCCTCCGATTATATTCGTCAACCCTTTCTTTTAGCCAGATGAAATGATTGTTGCCAAAACTGATATTGACCAGCAGATAGCTTCCAATGGACGTAAAGTGTTCATCACTGAATGCTGATTCCACGATAGGTGCCTGACCGATCATGTTGAAATCCGTCAAATATTTTAGAGCCGGTCGGGAATTTTGATCCATGCCTGTTTCGTAAATTTCAATGATTGTCTCAAGAGAATCTCTGATTCCAACGTTGTATTTTGATATAAAGAGTAGTTCTTCCTGAAAGCTCTTATAGTAATTGATCTTGATATCATCGTTCCTACGGCGATCTCGAAAATCATTCAACTGGAAGGCAGAGAATACCCCAATGAACACCACAATCAATTCTACGATAAAACCTCCTACTGTTTTCATACTTTGGGCAAGTATTGTTGCTCTAACTCGAATCAACCATAATTATACTTAATAAGCAAGAAATGCAGGCGCATGGTTGCAACGGTCAGCCTTTTTCCCTACGTGGAAATACGTAATTTGATAAGCGCCATCATATGGAATCATTTACTCTCCGGGAACTGGTCTTAAATTGGAAAATAGCTTAAGTACCATGAGACCGATAATCGCCCTTACGCTCACTGCCTTTTGTTTTGTTATTTCGCTTCAAGCACAATCGTCTCTATCTGTCACCACGAAAATCGACGTAGGAACTGAGGTAACGGATGTAGCCATATCTCCAAATGGTCACCTTTGGCTGATTTCTACCGTTTCGAGTTTGATGTTATGGGATCATCAAGGGGAAAGCCTAAGATGGGAGATTCAGATCGAGGAATGGGAACATGGCCGACGGGCTGCCTTGAATCAAGAGTTTGTCTATTTGATTGGACCCGATCGATTAAAGCTTAAAAAGTTATCTATCGAAACAGGGCAGGAAATCAAGGAGATAGATATTACTGATAAGGCAGGAGACTGTACTGGAATAGCCATCAATCGCCTATCTGGTTCGGAACACGAATTTATTATTTCAGCTGGAGAATTCCCGTTGTTTCGAAAAGGCGTGGTTTATAACATGTCCCATGGTTCTTTCACAGAAGGAGAAGATTTATTTGTCACAAAGCCAGTGAAAGGCAATGGCGGAGGTCTTTTGCGATTTGTAGGTAATGGTGCTTTTTTGAAAGAGGAAGCCAGAGATCAGGTATTATATGGTTTCAATAAAGCCAGGGATTTTGATCAGGTAGATACACCACTTGGGAAAAGGTGGCAATCCTCCAAAGGGACGACATTCGGGTATTTGCCGTCTGAAGATGGGAAATTCGTTTACCAGGCACATTTCTGGCGTACTGTAAATGGTAAGAAGGAATACCTGATTGACAAGAGGTACATGCTGACGGGTAAAGTAGTTGAAAGCCTACAGGTCGATGACAAACCTCGTCTTTTTACGAAAGCCGGTAGTGCCGATAAAATTTTATTGACCACTTCCGAGGATAACCAGCTTGTTGATCAGGATTGGTATTTAATTGATATCTCGAGTTGGACCATTAAGCAGATCAATTTTCCATTCAGAAACCCCACCACTGTATTCTTTGATCAATCCAATCATAGAAATTTTATTCCTGATACTGATGGAGCATTATGGGTGATAGAGGAAGTTGCTTCATCTGGTATTACCGTGTATGCCAGGGATGGATCAAAATCACAACAATCTCTTGATGATATAAAAGCTGTAGCAGAGGAGAAAGAGATCGCGAATGTCATCAATGATCCAACCAGCGCGGTAGAAGACCCTGATTACTATTCTAACCTGGCGTTTTCGCTTTCATCCGAAGGGAAGTTCCAGGCGGCTTATGAGGCTTTCAAAAAATTGTATGAAGCTTATCCTGATGATCACTACACCAATGCATTCATGGCGTGGTTTACTATGCTTTCGGGAACGCTGGAAGGTGTTGAACCTTTAGTGAAAAAAAGCACTGCACTATTTCCTTACAATCCAGTCTATCATTTTATCTATTCTTATTATCACTTCTACAATGGCGACCTACCGAAGGCAGAGGAAGAGATCATCAAATCGATATCCTATCAGATTAATAATGATGGAATGGGCACCAAGAACACGGATTGGGCACTATTTACAGCTGCAGGGTACACCAGGGATTTTACTGATTTTGATCAATGGACTGAAAACCTGATCATTCCAGATCTCTCAAAAAGAGAACAGAACCTCCAGCGGTTCAAGACCGCACAAAACCAGACTTCCCCAAGAAATAAGTACAATCAAATGGTGGAAGTTATTCGTCTCGAAAGACAGCTTAAAGTACCTAGAGCTGCGATTTTAGGAGCGGCTATGTCGGAGGCTGCGGCATCCGGAAGAAAAATTGGCGAAGTACAGGATGCGATGCGATGGAGCCAGGAGTCTTTGCAAATACTCCAACCCTATGGAGATATCGTTCTTCTGGTGGGGGCTAACACAAATGCGGGACATGCACATAATCAGGGGGGCAGATTTGACTTGGCTAGACCTTATTACGAAGAAGCCCTTCGACTCATGGATGAGAATGAAGGTGGAGGAATTGAAGCGTTCAGAGTTCCTGTATTGAATGGATTGGGAGGTGTATTTGACAACCAGGGAGATCAATCGCGTGCACTGACTTACTACGAAAAAGCATTGGAAGTATCCCGTGCGTCCGGGAATAAAAACGATGAAGCCATTGCACTGGGAAACATCGCGACGGTTTATATCTCCCAGGGTAAAAATGTGAGTCAGGCGATCCAGATGCTCAATCAGGGAACGACTATTTATCAGCGATCCGGGGATGATGTCGCATTAGCCAACAATTACAACAACATAGCTTTTGGTCTGATGTTGCTTAACAAGCCTTTTCAAGCCATCGATTTCTTCAAAAAAGCGGAATCACTGTATTCAAAATTAGGAATGACCAGTGGGCTCGCTTTGGTGAATAATGCCATCGGTAAGCTTTTAATCAGTTACGACAAAAAGATTGACGCCATTGCTTATTACCGAAAAGCTTTGCAATATGTAGATGAAAGGAGTGACCCGGAGATGGCCAAGACCGTCTATGCCAACCTGGCTGGTGGGTTATTGGGACAAGAGCAATACGATGAAGCTTCAACGTACGCAGAGAAGGCGATCAGACTCAATGAGCAGTTATTAGAAAAAGCTGAACCAAAAGCAGCTCGAGGTATCAGGTCTGCGACCAATAATTATTACCGGATCGTTAGCCTGGCCAAACACCGCCAAAAAGACTACTCTGAAGCTTTTGAAGCGCATGAAAGGAATCGGTCCCGAGAGTTGCTTCGCAAGATGGGATCGGGTTCTGTGGTACAGACTCACGAAATTCAGAGTATGCTTAATTTGGATCAGGCACTGATCGATTACAATGTAGTGCATCTCTACTGGGAAGTTCATTCGCATCTGTTTCCGATCGTTGTTTCCAATGATCAAATCATGGGCAAAGAGTATTCGGACAGTACGCTGATTAATTCCCTTAAACAAGAAGGAGAGGAACGCTTTGTGAACTTCATGAATCAACGGAGCATGCTCCAGCAGATCCGCCAGTATGTTTCGGAAAAAGGAGTGCCTGAAAATGTGGCCCAAAGCCTGGTCCGTGATTCGAATTTAGAGAAGACCATTGAGTTTTATCGGCACCTGATCAAATCACCCAATGCCAGAAATGAATTGCTTCGAAAGAGCTATGCACGCGTTTTTTATGACCTGTTGATCAATCCACTGAAGGACCAGATCGCCAACAAAAAGGAGTTGATCATCATTCCTGACGGACCATTAGCTTTTTTGCCTTTTGAGACCCTGATCGATGAAAATGGACAATACCTGGCAGAGCAGTACAAGATTAGATATACCCAGTCTGCCACGGTTATGAAGGCTTTAAGTAATCGAAATTATCCATCAACCAGAAAGCCGCTACTGGCCTTTGGAGGACCGGTTTTTGAAGAATTGGATGTTTCAGAAGGCGGTACCAGTTCAGGTGGCAGGGGATTGACCTTCAGTCAATTACAACAATCCTATTATTCGGCGGAAGAGCAGGGTGCATCGATGCGACCAACTTATGTCCAAATGGGTTTTACCAAAATGACTCCACTTCCTGGTACGATTTCCGAGACTAACCAGATCAAAGACATTGTCTCAGGTACAGAGTTGTACCAAAATGATGAGGCCAATGAAAATCGCATCAAGTCGATGGCCAAAGCCAATCAACTGGCCAATTACAAGGTACTGCACTTTGCCACACATGGCTGGGCGTACTCGGAGATCCCGGAACTTTCTACGATTGTGCTGGGACAATATCGAGAGGCACGCGGAAAGGAAGATGGATTTTTGAGGGTACCGGAAATCGAACAATTGAACCTGAAAGCCGATTTTGTCAACCTCTCTGCCTGTGAGACTGCTTTAGGTAAACTGTACTCCAGTGAAGGAGTAGTTGGGTTAACCCAGGCTTTTCTGGTGGCCGGTGCAAAAAGCATATCAGTAACACAGTGGACAGTTTCTGATGAAGGGACGGCCATTTTCATGACAGAGATGTATCGAAAGGTATTTCAGTTACAACAGTCGTACCTCGATGCTTTTGCGGCTACAAAAATTGAATTCATTAAGGGCAAGTATGGTGAGAAATTCAGGCATCCGGACTATTGGGGACCCTTCGTTTTTTATGGCATTTAATCAATTCAATATGCGACTTCTAGTTTTTACGCTGATCATTCAGATGGCGTTCATCGCGAAAGCACAGCAAAAGAACATCTATACACAAACCATCAGTCCAAAAGGCAGCCTGATTGCCATCTCGAAAGACAAACTAGTTTATGTCTATGAGTTGACGTCCGATGAATCAAAGTTCAATGTGAGCATGGGGGAGGACATTGCCGGGAGCGGTTTTTCGAATGACGAAAAGCTCTTTATCGTCATGGATTACAATTATGTTTTTCGAGCTTTCGATTTGGACAATGAAGGCGAAGAGGTCTGGAGCAGCGATATCCTGGAATTCATTGATCGGCCAGATGAACGTTTTAAAGTGAGGATCCTCGAATCTCAAAGTGGCGATTATGTTTTGGCTCAACACATGGGACAATCCATCGTTTTGGACCGATATACCGGCGAACTCGTTGGTTACGCTGATCTGGATATCGAGTTGTATAGTCAGCGTGATGATGATCCGATCAGTGTTTGGTCCAGTGGTCCGAATTCTTTTGAGATCATGAATATTGGTTCCCGGGATTATTGTATTGCTGAATTGAAAATTGAAGGATATGGTGCCATTGAAACCAACAAGAAGTTTGGAAATACAAATGTGGCTTTCCCAGTTTTAGCGCATTACCCCGGTAGATCATTGATCTATGAGACAGACGAATGGCAGACGAAGACAGAGGTGCTGTTACACGGGAAACCATTTCGCAAAGGAAAAGGAGATCGGGTCGATTTTCCAGATGGTGTTTTTTCTCCCGATGGCAAGTACTTGGCTACTGGCAAGTTTACCGAAAAGGCTGCAGTGTATGAATATGCTTCTGGAAAAAGGATTGCTCAACTGGAAGTCAAGCAGGTACCCTATTTTGTGAATGAGAGCTATGTCGTCTTCGGAGGATACAAGGCTGGTTATCAAGTTTATTCGGCCAGGAATGGTAATCAGGTTTTTGCGACTGATCACGAAGAAGACCTCAAATACAAAGGAACGAGCATCGCCAGGAGTGCCAGTACTCGAGCTGCTGGAGTCGTCTTTTTTGATGATTTTGATGACAATTTTAATGAATGGAATACCAAGGTAAGCGAAGGCAATTCCAAACGGATTGTAAATGGTAAATACGTCATGGAATCCGAGGAAAATCGATACGGGATATGGAACAGTAAGATAGCTATTGATCAATACCGGGATTTTGAATTGGAAGTAAAGCTGAAATGTGATCCGATGGAAGAAGACAAAGAATACGGCATATTCTGGGGTCGAAATTATGAATTTGGTTACCGGAATGTCTTTAGGCTGAAAAACACGGGCAAGTATTACATTGGGAAATACCAGCGTGGAAAGTGGTATGCTTCACAAGCCTGGTTAGAATCGGAATTGGTGAAGCCCTCGGACTATAATGTGATCAAAGTACGCAAAGAGGGGAATGTCACCTCTTATTTTCTGAATGATCAAAAAGTGCTGGAAGAGCCATTCAAGGGCTTTTTGGGCAACAAAGTTGGCTTTGATTACGTGCCTGGAACCATGGAAGTCGATTACATTAAGGTGTCTTATCTCTCAGAATCCAGCCAATCGGAAATCCCGGTATATGCCGATGAGTTTACTGACAATACAGACAAGTGGCTATCCAAGCGAAAAGAAGGGTCATACGACCAACAGATACTGGAGGGTTACTTCCGATATGAAGTGATGGCGGAGAAAACTTCCTACACCAAGTGGAACAATAAGATGTTCATTGATCAGGATAAAGACTACATTTTTGAGACAGCTGTAAAATTCGATGCTTCCAGTAGTAATGGCCTATTGGGAATGGCCTGGGGTAGAGCAGAGAAGGGTGGCAAGCAATATCGATTTGGCTTTAGCCCTAAAGGGAATTTCAGAGTAGACTACTACAATGGAAGTAGCTACGTAGCAGTTACAGACTGGAAGGGGGCAGGTATTGATCTCAATGCTTTTACAAAGCTGAAAATCAAAAAGATTGGAGAGGAATACAAATTCTTTATCAATGATAAGGTGGTCGCTATTGAAGCGGGTCTCGAAGGTTTCGGTCCCATCGCTGGATTTGTGATTCCTGAGCAAACAATTGCCCATATTGATTACATCCGTGTCAAATACATCAATTCACGTTCCTCGCCTTATCGCAGTTATGCCTCGAGAACGGGTAAACGAATTTACATTCCTTATATGCGGCCAAATAACCCTGCAAATCGCGGAGGTAAAGTGTTGATCGGAGAAGCCTTGTATTGTGATCGCCCACCCAAAATGGAAGCGGGAGGAATGGGTTTTGCCACCACGACTCAAAAGGTAAAATGGGATTATTGGATACTGGATGAGGAAGATGAAATTGAATTCGGCAAAAAGGAATTAAGAGAGATCTACCCCGGAGGCTGGCTAGTATGGGAGCACAATATCAAATGCAAATAACATGATGTCATGAATAAGAAACTGCTGCTCTTTTCACTGTTGATGACCCTGGTATCTGGCCTGATGGCGCAGCAGGTCAAAGTCGATGTGGAATACAAAATGAAAAAACACCCTGCTTTCAAGTTTAAGGTTGGGCGACCCATGGCAATGACCCTGACCATTAACAATCAGGTTTATGAGATCACCCCAGTGAGCAAAGACCTGAAAAAGTGGGAAATTAGTAACGATGGTAGCTTTTCTGAGGCGACCTTTCACACAGATCAGGAGAAAGGAATTTGGTGGGAAATAGCAAATCCCGATGTGACCACAACCATTCTGCTCTCAACCGATCCTACGGATACCAATGATCCAAGGGAATTTGTGATCACTTCAAGCGCAGATCGAGGAAAGTACATGGTAATTAATGAAGAGCCTGATTGTAATAGTGAATTTACTTTAATCGAACCAGCAGACAGCCCTACACTATTAACCGGTGTGATGCGCACTTATGGATCATTGAGAAGTACTGACCCTTGTGAAAAAGGAAAGTGGAAAGTGGAGCTGGACAATGAACCTCTTGATCATGTGTTGCTTGGCTGGATATTTGCCTCCGTACAATCCATGAATGTCAGGTTTATGGAAGAATAGATCAGAGTCACTCCGAAAAGGACTCTGATCCATTGGTCTTTCTTTCACTTTAGTGATATAGTGAGAAATGCTCAGAGGCGGTCGATTAATTAGACAGCTTCTGACTGCAAGAATTTGCCAGAGAAACTAACAATGCCATTAAGCGTAGATAGCGCTCCACTCAATTCGATTCCGCTAGACCCATCGGTTGTTTCAGAAAAACCGGCAGCTCCCGAATAAGAATATCCGTAGATGTCGCTACCCCAGAATTGCATCACTGTTTTTGGACCTGAATTGTTTTCGAAGTGGTAGTGCAAGTTCATGCCTACGGTAGCATCTTCAAGTTTCAAAGTAGCAGAGCCAGTTCCGTTTGACGTGTTAGCTGCAGTGATTTCAAGTGTTGCGCCTAGTTCTGCGCATGAATAAGTGGCGATTAAACCCATGATTATTAAATGTTTATGCTAGTGACCTACTCTGTTAAGGCTTTTCGGATTCCGCCTTCGTCGGTGATGTTTATCAATTCCGACATGACAAAGTTGAGAAGCTTGCGAGGTGTATTTTTCCTCAGAATGGAGTAAGCTTAACAATACCGCAATTGCGTTAGTGGGGGTAAAGAAAGGAGTAATGGCATCTATAGATCCTTTGCCTGAAAATATCGTATTGATTAGATCAAAGTAACAGGTTGTTTATTTTCAACAAATGAATTGGAAAGGAAGCGTTTCATCTCAGCTCAGTAAGATTGCATGGATCACCGTGGCCTGGACCATCGTCTCCTTATTTCAATTCGGGATCGGTTTTGCATACGTCAGAGAACTGGGGCTCGAAACAACCATGGATCCCTTTATACCTTTCAGGATCAGTATTTTGACAGGTATACTGGCGGGTATATTAGGCGGTAGCGGGGTGGTTTTCCTCTGGGAAAGGTGGCTACGGACAAAACCTTATGGCTGGACCCTTCGAAGCATATTGATTACTTACGTCATCATTTTTGTCCTGGTGGGTTATCCTACCAATATGTTTTATTATGCGAGCCTGACGGAGACGCACTGGCTCGAACCTGAGGTGTTGTCCAGTGCCTGGGAACGCCTGTTTTCCCCAGGGACCTTTGTTCCTCTGACCACCTGGTTATTTATTGTGGTTTTCACCATCATCGCACTTCAGGTCAATGATAAGTATGGTCCGGGTGTGTTCAGGAAGTTCTTATTGGGCAGGTATTTTGAACCCAGAAGAGAAGAGCGAATATTCATGTTCCTGGATTTACGGTCCTCTACGACCATTGCAGAACAACTGGGTGAGGAGAAATATTTTGCTTTTCTAAGAGAGGTTTTTCAATATGCGACACCTGCCATTCTTAGACATGACGGGGAGATTTATCAATATGTGGGAGATGAAATTGTGATCAGTTGGGAAATGGACAAAGGCATCAAAAATGCCAATTGTATCAATGCCTATTTTGATATTCAGGAAGAACTGAATCAACGAAAATCATACTTTGAAGAAAAGTATTCGGCCTTTCCGGAATTCAAAGCAGGCGTACATCAGGGGCACGTTATGGCGGGAGAGATTGGTGTGGTGAAAAGAGAAATTGCTTATTCTGGAGATGTCCTCAATACCGCCTCTCGTATTCAGTCAAAATGCAATGAATTGGGGGTGAACTTGTTATTTTCTGGTGACCTGATCCAACGTATTTCCATGACCGGACTGTCGCCCTGGGAATTAGGAGATATCGAATTAAGAGGAAAGCAGGAACGGGTCAAGCTGTATACCTTGCAGGTATGAGTCCAAAATTCAAGCGTAATCTGTCAAGGGTGTTGCCTTTCGGAGCTATCTGGCTTGTTATATCATGGTTCTCCATCATTAACGACCTGACACTTACCAGAAATCAAAACCTCAATCCGGATACGGATGTCACTATGACTTTTCCGGTGATGATATTCGCGAGCCTGGCATCGGTTTCTGTTGGATTACTGGTTGGTTACCTGGAAATGGTCAGATTACATCGTCGTTTCAAGCATCTTTCTTTTCTGAGGGGTTTGATCATCAAATTGTTGCTTTACTTGCTGATCATGATCGTCATCGTCGTTTGTCTATATCCGGTGGCAGCAAGTATCGAATCAGGACTATCCGTTTTTGACGAGGAAATCCTGGAGAAGTCCGCACGATTTCTGGTCAGTTTTACGTTTCTAAATACATTGATCCAGCTAGGGTTTTCCCTGATGATATGCCTGATCTACGCAGGATTTAGCGAACATTTAGGTCACCAGTTTCTTCAGAAACTCGTTACTGGAAAGTATCATAAACCACAGGAAGAACATCGCATTTTCATGTTTCTCGATATGAATGAATCCACCACTTTCGCTGAAAAACTTGGACACATCAGGTACTTCGACCTGTTACAGGAATACTATGAGATGATGTCAGACTCCATCATTCAACATGAAGGAGAAGTCTATCAATATGTAGGAGATGAAGTTGTAATTACCTGGAAAGCCAAAGAAGGTACTGCCAGGAACAATTGTATTGCGTGCTTTTTTGGGATCGAGGAAAACCTGAATAAACACGCACTCAAGTTTCAGGAAAAGTACGGTGTAGTTCCGCATTTTAAGGCGGGTATACACATCGGAGAAGTTACCACCGGAGAGATTGGTTCACTAAAGAAAGAGATTGTATTCACTGGGGATGTCCTCAATGCCGCTGCCAGGATACAGGGCTTGTGTAAAACGTATCTAAGGCCACTGATCGTTTCTAAGGAGATCATCGATTTATTATCAGATGTTTCGGCCTTTGAGATCGAGCCTTTGGGAAGTACGCAATTACGTGGTAGGGAAGAACCAGCCGAATTGTTTTCGGTTAGTCGTATCGTGACTTAGTCATTCTGCTTGAGCCATAACTCAAAAGCTTTTCTAAACGCTTGCGCATCTTTCATGTAATCGGACATAATGATCAGCTTTTTCCTGTTCTTGAATTTTAATGTCCAGGTATAATAGTGGATCCCTCGACGGGTCAACGTTCTGCGATCGTGGCCTTCAATGTCCTTAAGCGCAATGCACTTTGTTGATAAAGGGCCGGTTATGATCATTTCATCATTGTCAAACTCATATACCCTCCATTGGGCCAAATAAGCCAGTAATGATAAAATTCCGGAGGCTAGAAAGAATCCCCAGGCCCAGGCGAAATCGTTTGCCAATAAAAACAAAATCAAAAAGGAACCCCAAAACAGAGCCGGGATGATCACGAGGGTTTTATTGGGGCCATAAGAAATGGGGTTTTCATGCATAGAAAAGAAGTTAAGTTTAAAATGAAAATGAGCCAGACCTCAGGGCCTGGCTCCAGGAACTCACTCCTCGTTTGCCTGGCGGCACTAAAGTGTCGTTGGGTCAAATTTACCCATCCAGAGTTGGCGGCCCTTGTCACCTCCAAAACCCAGGAAGATCATTTTCTTACCACCCTCCACCTGTATATAAGGTGTGTTGGGGAATATGTTGAACTCTCCGTTCCCAAATACGCTGAAATCATCAAGACTGCCGCTGGCTATATCCATTTGCCCGCCTTTATACTGGATTAGGGGAATGGTGATGGTTGTTGTAGTTTCCTTCACTACATCTCCCGGAAGGTAGCTCCAGGAAGACCATGATCGGGAATACACATCGTTCAATGCAGACAGGAACCAATAGAATTTTCCGTTAGATCCTTCGAAAATGGTTCCTTCGGTGGGGACATTGGTGGCGGCATTCTTCTGATCATTTTTAATACCATAGAGCCTCTTAAAAGTACCATCAGGGCCAAAGTGGAAGAGGAACAAGTCTTTGTAAGTAGGTCCGGCTTTTGTTCCCAGGTTGAGATAGTCTTGTGCCGTGATGAATACATCACCGGTGGTTGTCACGCGCATATCAGTAAACACCACGCTTTTCCCTGAATACTCGGAAGGTTTCTTTTGGCTTGCGGGCTTTGCGTTTTTGGAATTGATTTCGTCTAATCCAGGAGCACTGACGAAATCTACCTGTCCACCAGTCACTTTCAAAATTTGGAAATTGTCTTGTTTTCCGGTTCCGATGACAGCCAGCAGTTTTTGATGATTCTCACCAACGCCTTTGGACTCACCAACACCATACACATAAGTAGACCCATCTTTTTCCGTGGCGCCTAATATTTGCCAGTTTAGTGTTTTCGTATCGAAGTTCAATTGTTCTTTCACCTGACCATCCGGAGAGATCCGAACATAGGTCCATTTGGTAGGACTGGGATCCTGATAGATCTTGGGCTTATACAGCCCTTTGCCACCGGCGGCTGCAAAAACCATTATAAAGTCTGAAGCCAGTGCAGGATCCGGAGATGGAAGTGGGGCAGCAAACATGACCCTGTATACGTAACCCAGGTCAATACTGGCTTCACTTACTTTTTCCAGGTTCGCATTGACTCGTAACACTTTATAGGTAGTAACCTGAAAAAATTTGTCAGGCTGACCTGCAATCGCAAGAACTTCTCCGTTCTCAGGATTGTCATAATGCGACACATAGGTGAGTTTACGCTTACCTTCATCGGTGAACTTCACTTTATCGAGCTTCTTCACATTTTTCTTGTACCGCCCCGTGAACCAGTTGTATTTATAACTGGTTTCAAGTTTCTGGAATTCTAACCGACCTGCTTTGTTGGGACCGGCAGTTACCCCCTGTATGGTATATTCATCACCTCGATAACTGGGTGTATACTCAGATTTTTTACCTTTTTCAGCAGGAACCAGAGCAATTTCTTCCGTTTCCTCACTCACGAAATTCAAATCATAATCGAAAGTCAACTTGTCTACCTGAATAGATTTGTTCTTGGTATTTGTGGTGTAAATCACCTGAAATTTCTGTACAGCATCATCGTAAATGACCTGTGACGGCTGCCCATGATTGCGTGCATTGACCTTTCTCTTGTCGAGATCATGCGTATTTTCCTTAGAAAGAAGTTGAGCATTCAGGCCAGTGGCGAAAGCGCTCATAATCAATAAGAGAAAGAGCGATTTTAAGGAATGTTGATTATTCATGTACTTAGTGATTAGCGGTTATTACTCGTGATTACTTGATTGCCTTGCCAGTGCGAATTTGACCAGCCCTACCACTGTTTTGACACCCGTTTTTGCGTAGATGCTTTTGCGGTGTGTTTCTACTGTGCGCTGACTGATACCTAGTTCACTGGCAATAGCGGAACTTGACTTTTCATCGAGGATCATATCCAGAATTTGGGACTCACGTGGCGTAAAGGCTATGTTCATCGATCTTTAATTTTTACCGTTGGCGATTCGGTTTTATCCGGGAATCCGTTACTGGAATACCCGGAGGTGAAGTAAAGGAGGAGGTTACTTTGCTGTTTGTCAAGCCTTTAGCCTATTCAGGTGTTCAAAATACGGGAAACTACGTAGGGAAATTTTTGCCAGATATCTGATATATTAGAAGGGTGAAAACCTGCACGTTGCTTTCACTTTTGCTTATGCTTGGCTTGTCCGCCACCGCCAGCAGCCTCTCCGGAAATGAGTATGTTCATGTACTGGGTTCGGATTTTGAGCATGTTTCTTTGAACCAACGCTATTTGTGGAGCAGTAGGCTGGACACTGTTTCCCTTCAGCAAGCTATTGACCATCCGGAGTACTTCGAAGAAGTCAATCAGCAACGGTTACATCTGGGTAATTTCAATGATGTGGGCTGGATCAAATTACACCTTAGCAATCATTTCAGAACCGATCAATTCTTGTTTGAGTTTGATGAAACATATCTCGATACGCTTCGATTATATGTAGTCAAAAATGGTGATGTCATTAAAGCCTATGACCCTTTAGGACTTCAATTTCCTCAAAATATTACCAGGGAATACCTATCGATCAATCCTTCTTATTTGTTCACGATGGATATTGAAAAAGGAGATACTCTGAGTATTTACATGCATTGTACGATCAATAAGGGAACCTTACAAGTGGGGAATGATTTGTGGACCATAACTTCCTATCAGTCCAGGGAAAAGGAGATCCGCTTTCAAACTACGTATCTATTTCTGCTCATTGGGTTTTCGTCTTTGGTTGTGTTGGTTGCGCTGGTTTTTTACGTCTTTACGAAAGATACTTTGCAACTATACTACAGCGGATTTGTGCTTTCTAATGTGGGCAATATTGTATTGATGGCTGATTTTTTTTCAGCAAAACTTTTTGAACAATATTTCACCTTTGGAATCAATTATACGGATGCCTTCGGGATGGCTCAGGTGTTCTTCGGCCTACAATACGTAATTCACGCGTTGCAACTCAAAAAGAAGGTTCCGTGGATGTACCAAATTATGCGAGGGGTTGTTTGGGTCACGGTATTCAATGCTTTTCTGACTTTGTTTTTTATTCATTACGAATGGATTGAAGTGTTTGTATTCAACACATTGACAATGACACTTCTTTTTTCCATCCTTGCCAGTATTGGGGTATCGATTTATTTGTCAGTGAAGAGGGACTTAATGGGGAAGTACTTTCTGTTAGCTTATTTACCCTTGCTGTACTTTACAGGACACTACTTTGCCTTTATTTGGGAATTGACAGTACAAGAACGGACCTTGTCATGGGAGTTAGTAATCTTCTTCGAGATATTAATACTGACCATAGCGATGGCGCATCGTTATTACCTGATTGGAAAGAAAAACATCGAATACCAAAAGACGATCAATAACCAGCAAAAGGATCAGATCCAACACATCATTACTGCTCAGGAAAAGGAGCGAGGTAGAATCGCTAAAGAGTTACATGATGGCGTGGTTCAGGAGATAGGAAGTGTCATCCTGGGGATTCGGCATGGACAAAACAAGGATGACTTACTGAGTACTTTAGAGAATTCGAGCAGAGACTTGAGAACACTTTCGCATAGCATGATGCCTAAGACCTTGCACGAACTGGGATTAGTGGCCGCCTCGAGACAGATGCTGAAATCTACGTTGCAATATTCCAATATTGAACACACGTTTGAAACCTTCAATTTTGATCGTCGACCCAGCGAAATCATTGAAATCACCCTGTATCGCATTTTGCAGGAACTGGTCAATAACCTCATGAAGCACAGTCAGGCCACGTCAGTTGCTGTGCAGTTGTTTATGATTGATGAATCGATTATGTTGGTGTTTTCTGACGATGGTGTGGGAATGAAAGTAAACGGCACCCATGAAGGCATGGGATTAAGAAACATTCATAGCCGACTGGAAATGGTGGCGGGTTCGGTTTCCATTGAGCCCAATGAACCTCATGGTACGACTTTCAACATAAGGGTGCCTTTTGTTTCTATCGAAGAACCGATTTTGACATGAAGATAATTATCGCTGATGACCACCCCTTGATAGCTGAAGGCGTTTCTGCCAATCTGAAAACCATGGCACAAGCCGAAATTGTGTGTATGGCCACTAATGGGCAGGAAGTATTAGATTATCTGGACGGTCATGAAGCCGATCTGGTATTAATGGATTTGGAAATGCCGGAAATGAATGGATTGGATTGTTCGCGGAAAATACGGGTGCAATTCCCGGAAGTTCGAGTGATTATCCTTAGTATGTATGAGGAACCGGAATTGGTATCACAGTTTCGGGAATTGGGTATCAAAGGATATCTGCTCAAAACATCACCGATGGAAGAGATTCAACAAGCTATTCTTGATGTAATGAATGGGGGCTCACATTATAGTCAAGAGATCATGCAGAAAGTGGGACAGGAATCTTTTAGCAATGTAAGTCCGGTACCCTCTTTCCAAACCTCTTCCCTGGTCAATCGATTGTCAAAAAGAGAATTAGAAATTATTCCACTTTTTTCCAAAGGTTATACCAATGCCCAGATTGCCGAAATGCTTTTTTTGAGTGCCAGAACCGTAGAAACCCACCGATCCAATATTTTCAAGAAGACTAAAACAAAGAACATTGCCGAGTTGATCCGGTTTGCATTTAAGAACGGATTGATTTGAGGATTAGAACTTGATCATCATTTGCAGTGTCAATTCAGAACGCGTGGTGCCTTCAATGAGGTTTAACCCACCGCCAATTTCTCTGGTGATGATGGTTTCCGCATCCTGAAAGCGGGTTTGAGCATACCGGGCCCAAAAGGTCAGTTTTCGATTGGGTTTGAATTGCATCAGAAGGTACCGTCGGGTTCCCAGTCCGGATATGGAGCGATTGGAAAAGGCATAGAGCACATTGCGTTCGTAGAAGTATTGGCGATTTTCGAAATCATCGGTATCCACCAATGCGATCCTTCCGCTGAGTTTAATTTTCCAGAATGAGTAATTGACATCCTGCAAAATCGCGAACCCTCTGGTAGTGGTACCAGAGAGAAGAAAATCTGAGAATTGCACCCTGGATTTCACGGAGAAACTGCGGTTTACTTTGAATGTAGCATCGATAACTGCGTTTCGTTTTCGCGTTCCCTGCAATTGATTGAGGTTACTACCTTCCGGCTGGATCGTGCGTTCTTTGTTCTCTTGCCTGAACTGCGCAAACATCGTGATATTTCTGGTAGGTCGGAAAGTGTATCGTCCCAGGTATTCGAATCCATCCGAAGGCGCCTCGGTTCGGAAACGCAACCATGGAAATCGGAATTTATCATAGTATAGTGCGATTTCATGCTTTTTATTGGGCTTAATCTTCAACCCCCAGTAAGTACCTACCTCGTTGATGATACGTGAACTTTCTCCAAAAGCATTGCCGTAAAAGCTATGGAAATCTCGAGCATAATTGCGATGAACCAGACTGAAATCAACAATGGAAGTCAAAGAAGCCTGGAGTCCTGTAATTGCCCCGACACCACCACTCGACGAACGGGCTACTTCTCCGAAGAACGTAAAATTCTGCCAGTAACCATCAAAATATGCGCTGCCTATGAAGTTGTTGTCTCCTACAAATTCAAATTGATTGTAATTGTTGGGTCTGCGTTGCAGTGGCTGACTGAAGTAAGAATACAGTGAGGTTACACCAGCTGAAAATCTTTTCGAAATTTGATACTGAAGAGCCGCACCAAGAGATTGTTCGCTGATGGTGTTTCTACTGGCCAATTCACTCCGTGTCCGGTGTAAGCCTGTGGTCTGTATAGAATTCACAAACTCATCAAAATCGGAATAAGTCGTGTCGGAAAGAATGTTTGCGTCTTGTTTAAGATTAGAGTAAAGTAGGTCTACTTTGAGTTTGTTGAAAGATTTGGAAAGGCCTACACCCCTAAAGAATCCACTCTCGAGCGCTGAAGTATAAGGCTTAAGACCAGTGGTGCTTCGTCGTGTGGTTTGTACGGTTTCACTTCCTTTTCCGGGACTAAAACCCGCGCCGAAAACGAGCCCTTGGCCGAATTGACTTTGAAAATCGCCCAAAATGATCTGGTCGAAACCTCCACGATTTTCAAGCATGGCGTGCCCCGAATAGTAATCAAAGCCATTTCGTCCGTTGTTGAAATTCATGCCTTCTCCCGCATCTTTTTCGAACGTAAAACCAAAGCTGTAATCCCCTTTGTGGCTCACACGGAAACGACCATAGAGCTGATTGGCATCTCCATCAAACAAACCTTCCTCAAAACCGAAAGCACGTTCAAGGGTGCGTGTATTCCGTAGAATAAAATACTTATTTGGTTCGGTCTTAATCTTTTCCCAAAGTGCCCGACCGTCCTCTACTTCCTGCACGGTTACAAAGGGTCGAATGTTTCTGATGGTCAGAAGGTCTATAGAACTAATCGTTTGTAATTCGTAAATACTGATCAGTTTTCCGTTCGTTTCGATATGCTCCAGAAGGTCATTTACCTGTAGAGGGCTGAACAGGTATAATCCTTCAAGGTCGGCTCTTGAAGCGCGATTCAGATTGACAGGATTGGTGTAGAGTTGCAGCAAAGATTCATAAAGGTCGTCGTATTCAATGTCCTCATCCTGAAACTGGAACAACCTTTCCACAAATGATTCAAGATCAATGTCGTCCGGATCCTGAGCGATCAGCGGGAAGGCCAGCATGCAGGCTAAAAAGCATGTGATGAGCTTATTCACCAGAAGAACCTTTGAGTAAACAGGTCAGCGAAAATTCATGAATGGCCCCCAAATCGGTTTGATCGTTAAAGGCATAGTCTATCACAAATGACTTCCATTGCCATCCTGCACCAAATGCAGATTTGAAAGGTTCTGTGCCGAACCCGGTTCTGATCCAAACATGTTTTACAATTTCGTATTCAAGTCCGGCTCGTAGAATTGCATCGAAATCCAGGTCTTTTTGGACTTCTACTGAAATCAATAAATCAGAAGTCGGGGTATAGGCGAGTCCGGCTTTGAGCACAGTTGGTAGGGTCTCCTCATCAGAAAGCCGGGATTGAGTGATATTGTAAGCATGAGCGCCAAGGGTCAATTCTTCGGTCAGGGCGGCTAACCCTCCAAATTCCAACACTATGGCTTGCTGATTACCCAGTGATTCGATGCTATATTGTACAAAGCTCACCCCCAATCCAAGCGATACCTGATCAAAACTATTACCAATGGCCAGGCTCATCTTTTGTTGATTAAACAGGTCATCTCCAAATCGGAAAAAGGAAACCCCGGCATTGAAAGGCCTGGTATGTTGCACATACCCACCACCCACGACCTGAAAGGCAGAGATATCATATCGGTTTTGATAGGACAACATACCGGAGGATTGCTCCAATGCACCGAGAGCACCAATGTTATTGAAGATACTCCATCCGTCGACAAGTGTTGATGAGGTTCCACCCAGACCCGCACTACGCGCACCAAGTCGGAAATCTCCGTTTTGAGCAGTGGTGGAAAAACTGATAATCAGGCAAGCCAAGCATAACAATGCTCTCATGTGCCTAAACTAAACCTTTCAAAGACGGAGTACAAGTTTAGCAGATGATCTTATGGTTAAGGTCTGACATATGGGTGGATTTGATAACTTGTCGATCGATATTCAGGTATTACAGGAAACACTTGAGGCATTCAGTCGTTTTCAAGGTAATTGGACCCACTCCAAGTCCCAATAAGCAGGGAACATCATTAGAAATTATGAAATTTATATTTTCGTTTTTGATTTTACAAAGTGCTGTGCTGCAAGCCCAAAACCCCGACACGCTCTTCTACCAAAGCGGAGCGTTAAAGTCGATTGGACGGTCAGTGGATGGTCTTAATGAGGGGATATGGCAATTCTATTATCCAGCAGGTCAGCTAAGTGCAGCGTTGAATTACGCGGCGGGACAGCTTCATGGTAATCAGGTCTATTATCACCCAAATGGCCAAGTTTCGGCCCAGGAGCTATGGGAAAATGACCTCATGCAGGATTCGGCTTTCTATTATTATCAGGATGGTAAATTGGAGAAAAAAGGGCGCATGCTAGATGGTCTTTATGATGGCCAATGGATCTTCCGATATGAAAACGGAAAGACTAAACGTATTGGTAATTATCGGGATGGATTACCACACGGTGAATGGGTTTTTTACTTCGAAGATGGGACCCTCTGGCAGGAGGGAGGTTTCGAAAATGGCCAAGAACACGGTCTTTGGGTCTTTTATGAGCATAATTTACCCACCTATGAGGGCTCCTATGAAAAAGGGGTAGAGGTGGGTGTTTGGTACCGCTACACCAAAAAAGGGGTCAAGAAGAAGTGGAAGACCCACTAAGTGCCCCGTCTTATCTTACTTTGACTGATCAATTAAAAAAGCGGAACTACCTGTCATTTCCCATTGACCCAATGACATAGGAATGTTTCCGATCGAATTGAGTCGATCAAAGAAATCCTTTAATTCAAACACTTCACCTGCCACTTCTTTAGTTCGGGCATATTCCATCATAGCATTTTCCAACAGGTATTTTCCTGTGATGTAGCTCGTACCATATCCCGGCTGTCGTAAATAAAGGTGCTGTTCAAAAATGAGTAATTCTTTCTCCGTTTTCATCCATCCTCTGGGGGTGTATTCCGAGTGTATGCCTCCGGCTTCTTCCATGGTCATGATATTCGCGTGGGCATAGAGAGAGCCTAAACCACGAGCGGCTCGCTGAGCAATCATGATATAGACTATTTCCCTAACCCTGGGGTTATCATCATACAATCCGGCATCCATAAACATTTCTTCAACAGCCGTGGCGGTTCCCTCGTTACGGGAATCGAAAATGTTGTAGAGCAAGGGCCCTTTCCTCACGGCTCTTTTGTTGGGTGTGTAGTCCATTCGAGCCAGTTCAAACCAATGATAAAAGTGACAATACAGAGGTCTTGGATCATGATGCGCCGTGATCCAGAAGAAATTTCTCGTTTCTTTTGGAACAAATGCGCCAAGGTGTCGGCGCAAAGCGGGGCCAAAATATTCCGCGACGGTAACAATCTCTTCTTGCCTCAGAAAGTTCATCAAACTTGTGGCCGACCTTTCAGCCAATGCATTGTACGCTTCTGGCGAATTGACTGCTGATAATTGAGGTAGTTTTCGATTTCGGTGCTCCTCCAGTTTCAAGCTGGACCAGGCACGGGCAAGTTCTCTTTTCAGGATCATGACCTCATCCTCCCACGTCAGTGGTACCAGATGCACATTTTGCATGTACCAGCTATAATTCTCTTTTCCGATACCGGAAGGTCCGGTTTTCGATGGAGCCAGTTCTTCCAGCCAATTGGCCAGATCATCTGAGGCGGAAATGGCCGCGTCTATGGCTTTGATCAATTTCTTCCTTTTGGCAACCCCTTCTGCATTTTTAAGATCGGTCAATACACTGGATTGTATTTTGATGTCTCTAATCCCGGCAACCCAAAGATCACGGGCATTTCCGGTAAGGTTTTGCTTTGCCTGCTCATTAAGTGGCGGGATGACGCTAAGGTCTTTGATCAATCGTGTTTCTTCTTCCGCGGATAAAGGAAAGCTATAGGTCCATAGTTCTGTGGTAGCATGATGAGTGGGGCCTTCATGGGCAGGCACATCACTACGGTAGGTCCAGACTGATTTATAGAAAGCCGGGTCTCGCGCCCAGGGTTTCAAGATCCGATAATTGAAATCGAATCCGTTCATTTCTGCCCAGATAATGGTCCAGTCAACTCGATCGGGAACGGACCAGCCTGTGGTATCGATGCTGGTTAGTTTTTGCTGGAGGCTTTTGAAAGTGGTGATCCTGCTATCAAAAGTTTCTTTGCGATAATCAGGTGCGCCGTTGATAAAAGCGGGCTTTTCAAAGTTTCGCCACTGGTCAAACATTTCAGCCAGGGTTTCTTCAGGAGTTTGTGCCTGAGAGTGACTAACGCAATTCAGAGAAATAAAGCAGAAGAGTGCGATGACAGGGAACAAACGACGCATAAATTTTGTGGTTAAGTTGATCAGTGGAAAGTTAATACCAAATCAGTCCTGTCCTTCGGATTTTTTTGAAATGGATTATTCTTATCACCGAATTACTAAGTGGTATCCGCAGAATTGAGGCATTTACAGGTATTTTTCTCCTTCTTCTCGCGTCCTGATCTTTTTCCCCGGCGTGCCATATACTACGAGGTTATTTCCGAAATCTTGCAAGATGAGAGACCCGGCGCCAATGACGGTTTGCGATCCAATGGTAAGCCCGTGAATGAGATTAGCCCCCAATCCGATGGCAGAGAAGTCTCCTATATGGACATTGCCTCCCAGAGTACTTCCGGGCCCTAAACTGGCGTAATCACCCAAATGAGATTCATGATCAATACTGGCATTTGAACCTACGATGGTGAAATCTTTAATTTCGGCCTCACTGTTGATCACCGCACCAGCAAGTATGGCAATGCCACTTCCTAATTTGGTCCCTTTTCCTACATGAGAAAAGGGGTGAATAGCCTGTGCCCATTGAATGTCGTCCGACGCTCGCTCCAATGCTGCTTTCACCTGATATCGAGTCCAATTGTCTCCAATAGCCATGAATAACTGTACACCCTTATGTTTTGACAGAAAGGGAGGCACTTGTTCTAGATTGCCAAGAAGCTGATAACCCAGGAGGGCGGTACCAGTGGCAATATGATCATCAAACAGACCCAGGATCTCGTAATTGCCCATGCGTTCAAACACATCGATGATCACTTTTGCATGCCCTGAAGCACCTACGATGATGACTTGTTTCTTGGTCATTTACAGATCAAAACTAGAAGAACTTAAGGATAACTCATATTTCAAATGCTGCCAAATCCCTGACACAAACTGTCACTACTTGATCAGACTTTCAAATCCCGCCAAATTTATTATTCCGTCATTATCTTTAAGAGATAGACACTCGCCAGCCGCCATGAGACTATTTATTGCCCTTACGTGTATTGTATGCTGTTGCATGCCTGCTACCGCACAGCAAATTGAGATGACGGATTACTTCGCATTATCAACCATTGATTCCGTCGAATGGCTCGTCCAGCAGAGAAAGCTTACCAACCGGGAAAAAGACAGCATTCGAGCCGCATGGTATTACGAACAGATAGATGAATCGCGTGACAAGGCCGATAAATCTGGTTTGGAATATTTTTTACGTCAGACGGAGCAAATCAGTGAACGCCGCCAATTTATAGAGTTATTGATCTATTCGAAGATTGATTGGTCGGATCAATTTCGATTGGCCATGGACGGTCCCAAGTCTAAGGCAATGCTCTACGAAGCCATTGAGCTTTCGAAATCCATCGGGAACCGGCGATTGGAAGGAGTGGCGCGGAAAGCGCTTGGTAGTACCATCGAACACGTTGATCAGGATCCCGTAAAAGCCATTTCTCAAATTCTCCTCGCCAGGGAGATCTTTGAAGAAATCGAGGATCAGGTGGAATTGGCTAATTTGGATTTGTTGCTGGGGACGTTGTATTCGAATGACCAGAACAGTGAAACAGCCCTGATCTACTATAGAAGATCACTGGCGCTCTTTGAAGAACAAGGGCATGTCATGAATCAGATCCGGCTCAAGATAAATATTGGATTGAGCCTTAGCAGACTCAGAAGGCTAAATGAGGCTTATCAGGAATTTGCTGAATTAGAAAAGATCGTAAAACCGGAAATGACACTGGCGGTTGCCTTTTATAACATCAACTTTGGGAACCTTCTCATTGACATGGGAAGGGCAGAGGAGGCATTACCCCATATTCAGACAGCCCATAAGACCTTTAAAAACATTGGCGATCGATATGGCATTGGGATCACCCGGTATCATTTAGGAGAGATCTATTGGGAGATGGGCTTATTCACGGAATCTATTGCGATTCTGGAAGCGGTCAATGACAGCATTGGTTACTATGGTTTGGGGAATTTTGAAGCCATTTCGGAAGACCTGGCAAGAGCCTACGCCGGCGCAGGACAGTACACAAAGGCCTATGAGTGGGCGATGACCTCTTTAGCTCAGCAGGACTCGACTCGGCGAGCAGCAAATCAAAAAGAAATTGGCCTATTGCAAAAGAAGTATGAATTAGCTCAAAAGGAAGCTGAAAATGAAAAATTGAGACACGACAAGGAAATACAGGAGTCGCAATTGGCCCGGCAGAAATTGTTCAATCTGGCCATTTCTTTGGCGATGGGTGCCTTTGCCTTGTCCGCTGGATTCTTTTTCTGGTCCCGAAGAAAAACTGAACGCCTGAACAGGACCATTGAAGAACAGTCCCAAAAACTGAAAGCCATTAACGAGGCGAAATCACAATTGTTTGCTAATATTTCTCACGATTTTCGAACCCCTCTTACCCTGATCAGTGGTCAAACCCATTTGCTACTGGACGATTATCGCGAGATTCTGCCTGAAGATGCAATCTCTCGTATTCAAAAAATATCCTGGAACAACAATCGACTGATTTCACTTACTGAGGAGATAAGAGAATTGATTAACCTGGATTCCGGAAACATAAAGGTAGATGCGACGCCACATGATTTGAGGGCATTCATGATCTTGCAGGTGGGCTTATTTCAGTCTGCAGCAGAAGAGAAGGAGATTATCCTGGAAACACAATTTGGAGACAAAGAAGTTTGGTCCAAAATAGACGTATCCAAATTTGAAAAGATCATATTCAATTTGCTTTCCAATGCTTTGAAGTTTACCACCAGTGGCGGAGAGATTCTGGTTTCCTTGTCCACTGTGGGAGAACAAGCGGTCATCAGGGTGCAGGATTCCGGAATTGGAATCGATCCAAAGCATCTGGTCCATATTTTTGATCGGTATTATCAGGTGGATCACAAAGAATACAACATTCGACAAGGCCTGGGGATTGGACTGGCCATTTGTAAAGAGTTGATGGATTTACATGGAGGTCAGATTTCAGTTCAAAGTGAATTAGGAGTAGGGACGGTTTTCGAAATGAGGATAGGACTTACAGAGGAGGTTCCTGAAAACATGGAGGAGATCGCTCGTCAAGATAATACGCCAGAAAGGGAGTGGAGTAATCAACTGATACAGCCAGTCAGAGATCCGTCCAAGCCATCTATTTTGGTGGTGGATGATCACCCACAGATCCGGAACTATATTTCTGAAGTATTGGCCGACGATTATAATATTTATTTATCAAGTAATGGCTGGGAAGCGCTGGAGCTACTAGCGAAACAAAAAATCAGCCTGATTATCACGGACCTGATGATGCCAGTGATGGATGGGTTTGTATTCATCACTTCCTTAAAGAAAGAAGCCGGCTTCAAACACATCCCTGTAATTGTGGTTTCTGCTCGTTCCTCATTAGGAGATCGGGAAAAGGCATTGCAAATGGGCGTTAATGATTATATGATCAAGCCATTTAATGCGAGAGAATTCAAATTGAAGGTGGCCAATACGGTGCAAACCCAACAGACCACAGAACAGTTGCCGGAACCCTTGCAGAATTACAACCTGGAGAAACTTGAAAAGGAATGGCTGACCAAGTTGTCGGAGATTGTGACTTCCCGAATAGATCAACGCATTACCAATCAAACGTTGGCACATGAGTTGGCTGTTAGTGAACGGACACTATTCCGTATGATGAAAGACCTAACCGGGCTAACACCACTGGAATATGTGAAGCAGTTAAAGTATCAATTTGCCCGGAAGCTGCTGACTCGTGGTAAAGTAAAGAGCCTGAATGACGCAGGAAAAGCCATCGGAATTAGCAATGTGA
Organism: Cyclobacteriaceae bacterium; assembly: GCA_965229785.1. Taxonomy (GTDB): domain Bacteria; phylum Bacteroidota; class Bacteroidia; order Cytophagales; family Cyclobacteriaceae; genus JAWPMT01. The sequence continues at coordinate 2,705,465 of CBDDJS010000001.1, read as the reverse complement.
CGCGATTCAGGGCCCAATACAAAGAATATTATGATGAAGAACCTTCAGTGAAGGTTTGATTGAGTCCGAAGATTATGTTCCTGTACTTTGATCGCCCAACCTACTAATGAAAATAGTTGTTTCAAGCAGATTAACAATCCTGAAGGGATAATTCTGAAATCTCAAATGAACAATAAATACATCAGCAGGAGGAAACCCAACAACAAAGCATAGGTGTGAGTGAGACGTGCGATCAATGCTTTTCTCGTGTGAACGTTGAATTCCCTCCACTGCTTAATGTACTTAATGAGCGGATGTAGCTTCTGATTTTGGCGGATCATAGGGACCTTTATAGTTCAAGACTAAGGTGCCGCTTTTTAATTTTCAGATACTGCCAAAAGGTGGACAAAAGCTGTCAATTCACGCGTTATTGGTCCTTTTGTGTGTTTCCGTGCAATTCCGTGTACCATTGTTCCGAAGCATTCCATAAGTTCAGTTCCATCTGTTGTTGTTTTTTATCTGATTTGATAAAAAGTATGGTACCTACTGTGGTAAGAACGGCCCCTGCGGTAAAGGGAAGAATTACGTCGTTGTTTCCTTCCGAAAAAGTATTGACGATGAAATTGATGAAGGAGACCAAAAGTAAGGTTCCCCCAACGGCTCCGCTAACACTTGCGAAGAACTTGTCACGATTAACCGTTTCTTTTAAGTCCCATGCTGTATTTAATGCCTGATTAATGGCTTCATTCTGACCATTGTAATACCGCACATGTACGTTCTTTTTCTCATACCAGCGGATTCTTTCATCTCGTCTGAAGTCCTCTTTCCCGGAATAGACCTGATCGGTCAGGGTAGATAAGTGGAATAAGGTGGCTACTCTGATTTGTTTTTTGGATTGTTGTTTCAGTGAATACCCAACGATAAAGCCTGGAATGGTAACGTATGCTCCACCGGGAATCGACGTAATGACACCCGAGGCAATGAGCCAACCATTGGCCTGCTTGTTTTTGCGAAATGCGAGTTCAAGGTATTCATTGACCTGGAAATTCTGACCTTGATAGAACGGGTCGAAGTTGTTTCGTTTCAATAGACGTAAATCACGATTACGGGGATTGAAGTTGTATTCCTGAGCATACAGAAAAAAGGTATTCAACAAGAACGTAAGTAGGATGAACTTTCTGAGCATTATTTGTTTTGAGTTCATGGGTTAAGGCTGACTTTTGTCTGAAGAACAAATTCCTTTTTTAATTCCCTGCCTTTTCCAAGGTGTTGCCCGTTTATTTAACAAAAATAATACCATTGATGAATGGTCATTGCCAAATACCGGCAAGCATTGAAATTGACTTTATCAAAGAATGAAGTTAATCATATTGTTCCACGAACGATGCCTTGTAATTTACTCCAGCACCAGATCCCAATCTTTCCAAACAGGTTCATACCCTTGCCTGAGAAGGAGTTCACTGATTTCTTGCGGGGTTCTTTCGTCAGAAATTTCGAACTGTTCCAGGGACTGAGGTTCCACTGCATAGCCACCGGGATTGGTTTTTGAACCGGCACTCATGGAGGTAATTCCCAATTTGAGCACATTGTCTCTGAATACTTCCGTTTCTCGTGTGGAAAGAGAAAGTTCTACTTCCTGATCGAACAAACGATAGGCACAAATCAATTGAACCAGGTCCCGATCGGTCATTTCAACCTTTGGTTCCAGGCCTCCTGAAAAAGGCCTTAGCCTCGGGAACGAAATGGAATACTTGGTTTGCCAATAGGTCCGTTCCAGATAATCAAGGTGTAAGGCAACGAAGAAGCTATCTACACGCCAATCTTCCAGTCCATACAGTGCTCCCAGACCCATTTTATGAATGCCTGCTCTTCCTAACCGGTCAGGTGTTTCCAGTCGATAGTCAAAATTAGACTTTTTGCCTTTGGGATGATGTTTCTTGTAATCCGCTTTATGGTAGGTTTCCTGATAGACCAAAACCGCGTGTAATCCCAATGGGATCAGTTCTTCATATTCATGTTGATCCAGCGGCTGCACTTCCATGCTTACATTGGCAAAATGTGACCTTACTTGTGTGATCGCATTGGCCAGATAAGGTACTCCTACGGTTCGATTGGCTTCACCCGTTACCAGAAGCACATGTTGAAAGCCCATGGCTTTAATGGCTTCCGTTTCTTCCCTGATTTCCTGATCAGAAAGCGTTTTTCTGCGAATTTTGTTATCAAGGCTAAAGCCACAGTACGTGCATATGTTCTGACACTCATTCGATAGATAGAAAGGTGCATAGAGCTGTATGGTATTGCCAAATCGTTGGAGTGTCAATTGATGACTCATTTGAGCCATATCTTCCAGATAAGGAGTAGCTGCCGGTGAGATCAAGGCCTTAAAATCCTCCAGATCCCGGTTGGGGCGTGAAAGCGCCCTTTCGACATCTGCTGACGTTTTCCCGTAGACAGAATCCTTCTCCTGATCCCAGTCGTATTGGTCGAATATTTCTTTGAAGCTACTCACTTAAAAAGGAAGTTAATGGGCTACTGGCCACAGCGTGGACCACCGGAGAAGCCAGTTTGGCCTCATAAGCCATTCGTCCTGCTTCGACGGCCATTTTGAAGGCAACGGCCATTTCTACCGGGTTTTCAGATACGGCAATGGCCGTATTGACTAACACCGCATCTGCCCCGATTTCCATGGCTTTGGCGGCATCTGATGGTGCGCCGATGCCCGCATCTACCACGACCGGAACTTTGGCCTGTTCAATGATGATCTCAAGGAAATCAATAGTCTTCAGGCCTTTGTTACTTCCAATAGGAGAGCCCAATGGCATAACTGCAGCTGTCCCGGCTTCCTCAAGGCGTTTGCAAAGTACCGGGTCCGCATGGATGTAAGGCATCACCACAAATCCAAGTTTGGCCAATTCTTCTGTGGCCTTTAAGGTTTCCACCGGGTCTGGCATGAGGTATTTGGGATCCGGGTGAATTTCCAGTTTGACAAAATTCGTTTCCAGTGCTTCTCGTGCCAGTTGAGCTGCAAAAACGGCTTCTTTCGCAGAACGGACTCCCGATGTGTTGGGCAATAGATTAATGCGCGGATGATTCAACTGATCTAACAAGAGATCTTCCTTATTGTTGACCTCCACGCGTTTCAACGCCACCGTAACCAACTCTGATTCCGAAGCTTCCAGTGCTGTTTTCATCAGCTGATTGTTGCTGAATTTACCCGTTCCGGTAAAAAGCCTGGAGTGAAATGTTTTATGGCCTATTGTTAATTCTTTCATAAACTTAAGAGGGTTTGAGGAGCAGGAATATCCGGTGCCAGGCGTTGCAAAGCATGGTTGACTATTGCTTCCTTGTCCTCAGCTTTGTTGATCAGTGATGCCACAGCAATGCCGTAAACACCTGCATCCAACAGCGCATTGATGTCATTTAATTGAACACTACCGATGGCAATAATGGGAAGTGAGTTGCCTTCCGATTGAGAATGACCAATCAAATGCCGATAGCCTTCGATTCCTAAAACTGGACTTAACTGGGTTTTTGTGGAGGTATATCGCAAGGGCCCTAATCCAATGTAATTGACACCACTTTTGTTAAGCCTTCGAATATCATCCAGTGTATTGGCAGTTCCACCAATGATCTTGTCATCTCCTAAAATTGCCCTCGCTTCATGAGGAGGCATGTCTTTTTTTCCAATATGCACACCATCCGCTTCGGCTTGTACAGCGATCTTAACATGATCATTCATGATAAAAGTTGCCTGGTATTCGTTGCAGATCTGTCTTACATCTAAAGCAATGGCTTTGATTTCTTTTTTATCCAGACCTTTCAATCGCAATTGAACCCACCGAACACCAGCTTCGCAAGCTTCCATAATCAATGTGGGGTGATCTTTGCCGGGCAGGTCCTGAGATATGTAATGCAACCGTGAGATCATATTTGATTTTTCAGAGATTCATATGCCGTTAGTCTTTCTGACAGGGAGTTTTTCTGCCAAATACTGCCTAATACGGCCACTCCCTGAAACCCTAAAGATTTAGCATTGGCCACATTTTCTCGGGTTATGCCACCCAAAGCGTAAACTGAAAACCGAAGTTTACTGGCCAAAAAAACTTTGAGAGATTCCATGGCAAACCGGGAAGAATAACCTGGTTTGGACAAACTATCGAAAATAGGACTGAGGAATCCATATTGCAGGTTTAGTCTACACGATTGAATGGCTTCAAAGGTGTGAAATGACTTGGATACGTGCTTGTCCTGAACCTTATCGGGAGCATTCCCTCGGCTTTTGATATGGTATCCACCCAAATTCATTTCCTCAACCAACTCATGATGCTCATGAACTACGATCTTATTTCTATAGTGCGGACTGATGGCCTGAATCAAACTTTTAACTTGAACTGCTGAAGCACCAGGCTTTCGAACATGAAGCTTGCTTAACCCAGCCTCAAAAAGGGCATTGCAGGTAGTAGCCTCTGCCTTTACCGATCCTTCAGCAGTAATCACTACAATTTCAAAGAAGTTATTGGTCGATATAGATCTCACCACCTGTCTCCGCAAATTCTGCTGCCTTTTGCTTCATTCCTTCTTCTAGTGCCTGATCGGTAGTCAGCTCTTTTTCAGCAGCATACTCCCTGACATCTTGTGTAATTTTCATTGAGCAGAAGTTAGGACCGCACATACTACAGAAGTGTGCCACTTTTGCTCCTTCAGCAGGTAGGGTTTCATCATGAAACTCGCGAGCAGTATCTGGATCCAATGACAAATTGAACTGATCTTCCCAACGAAATTCAAATCGGGCTTTACTCAGGGCATTGTCACGGTACTGAGCACCAGGATGTCCTTTCCCCAGATCAGCAGCATGAGCTGCGATCTTATACGTAATCACACCATCTTTTACGTCTTTTTTATTGGGCAATCCGAGGTGTTCTTTTGGTGTCACGTAGCACAACATCGCACAGCCATACCAGCCAATCATGGCGGCTCCAATTCCTGAGGTGATGTGATCGTACCCTGGGGCAATATCAGTGGTCAGTGGCCCTAATGTGTAAAAAGGCGCTTCGTCACAGGCTTCTAATTGCTTGTCCATGTTTTCCTTGATCATGTGCATAGGCACGTGACCGGGTCCTTCAATCATGACCTGTACATCATGTTTCCATGCAATTTTGGTCAGTTCTCCCAGTGTTTCCAATTCGGCAAACTGGGCTTTGTCGTTGGCATCTGCCAGAGAGCCAGGACGCAATCCGTCTCCCAGAGAGAAGGAAACATCATAGGCTTTCATAATCTCACAAATTTCCTCGAAATGCGTGTATAAGAAGCTTTCTTTGTGATGTGCCAGGCACCACTTGGCCATGATCGATCCTCCTCGCGATACAATACCCGTCACCCTTTTTGCGGTCAGAGGGATGTATTGCAAGCGCACTCCCGCGTGTATCGTGAAATAGTCAACACCCTGTTCTGCTTGTTCGATCAGGGTATCACGGAAAATTTCCCAGGTCAGGTCCTCCGCTTTACCGTTTACTTTTTCCAGTGCCTGATAGATGGGCACCGTACCAATCGGAACCGGACTGTTTCTCAGAATCCATTCACGGGTTTCATGGATATTTTTTCCGGTAGAAAGGTCCATGATCGTATCTGCTCCCCAGTGGCATGCCCAAACTGCTTTTTCTACCTCTTCTTCGATACTTGAAGTAACAGCAGAATTACCAATATTGGCATTGATCTTCACCAGGAAGTTACGCCCGATGATCATTGGCTCCGATTCGGGGTGATTGATGTTAGCAGGAATGATCGCACGACCTTTCGCTACTTCATCCCGGACGAACTCAGCGGTGATTTTCTCTTTTGGTGTATTGGCGCCGAAGTTTTCACCTGGATGCTGCTCATTCAGGTGATTCCACTCTTCAATTTTTTGATTTTCGCGAATCGCGATGTATTCCATTTCAGGTGTAATGATGCCTTGTTTGGCATAATGCATCTGAGTCACGTTCTTTCCAGCCTGGGCTTTCTTGGGGTTAGCCAGGTGCTCAAATCTTAAAGCATCCAGTGCAGTATCGTTCAAACGCTCCTGTCCATATTCAGAAGTGATCCCCGGCAATTGTTCTACATCACCTCTGCCATCAATCCAGGCTTCTCTCAATTTCGGAAGTCCTTTCTTTACATCAATGTCTACATTGGGGTCGGTATAAGGGCCGCTGGTATCGTAGACGGTTACCGCCGGGTTTTTTTCGACGGGTGCAGAGGGGTTAAATTTTAGTTTTGTATCATTTAGCGAGATTTCTCTCATGGCTACTTTGATGTCATGGATCTCACCGGAGACATACACTTTTTTGGAAGCCGGAAAAGGATCACGCGTGATCACTTCAGCTGCTGGAATTTTGTCCGTTCTACTCATAGATTTTGGTTTATCCGCCTTGCACAGCGGTGATGATGAGAATATTATCGTTGGGTTTTAGCAAGTAGTTCTCCCATTGTTGCCGGGGTACGATCTGATCATTTACCGCCAGGGCAACTCCCGTATCGTAGTGTTGGTTCTGATCTTTCAGAAAAGCACTTAGTGGGACATTATCAGAGGGCAACGTGAACTCCTTATCGTTCAGCTTAATGTTCATAAGCAAAATAGATTAACACGCTTCAGGAGCCACCGGTTACGGTAGATTACTCGCTTTTCCCTTCGGCTGAATGACCAGCATCAGGTTTTGAGGGTATAATCTCAGCCTGGAACGGCACCCCTAAAGACAAAGCAAATATATAGCAAATTGGAAATAGTTTTGATTGTGTTCCGGATCAGGTAGATTGGAGATTTGAATGAACCAAAATTGGGGGGATTCTTAGGAGGTTTTGCCTTAGCATTAGGGTATAATAACAGACCAATGAAATTGAAAAATTGTTGCTTGTATTTGTTGCTTTTGACTTCTGTGATTGCATATGGTCAAAAGAAAAATGGAAATTTTGTCCAGCGCAAAGGAGCCCCATTAACCCTGACCAGATATGGTACTGACGTCTCCAGAGAAATACAACAAGGGACTTTTCTTAAGGTCTACAAGTATGACGAGGCGCAAGGTTTTGCTGGTAGCAAATCGGACGCTAAAGGGAAGAGCACGCTGAATTCTGTTTTTACCGGGAAGACTATGTTTAAAGGACAGTTCTTTAAAGTTTCAGGTGATACACTGGTCCTGGTGCATAGAGGCACTCCTGTTTATGTCGATATAGATGAGATAGTGATGATGAAGCAGTATTTTTCTCCTTTTCGCCGCGTGGTAGGAAGTGCGATCAATGGATTTGGTTTGTACGGAATGACGTTGGGGAGTGCGCTGGGGGTTGCTGGCATAGTTACCGCCGTTGAAGGTGATGGAAATGGTTTCGGAGCGCTTTTTTTCTTTTCTGGCGTAATCGTCGGTGGAGCCGGATTCCTGGTGCATAAATTGGGGTTGCTCTTTCGAAGGAACAAATATGACCTGACAGAATCATGGTACATTGATCGAAATGCCCACGGAGGGTCATGATATTTGCTATTACGGAAATCTGCAATTCACACTGAACTGTTTAATAAAATTTACTTACTAATTTCTGTAGGAGCAGGCTAAGCTTGCTTCCATGATAGCTAAAGCTTATTTATACAAAAGAATTCGTCTGATTTTTGACGTTTGGTTCATCACTTCATTCATGTTCCTGAATGTGCATTTGGTGCAAGCTTCACCAACAATCCATTTGGATGCTAAGGGGAGTGTTCCGCATGACGAAGTAAGAGATTCCCTGGAAGCATTGGTTAACAGGGATATTTTGGTTTTACAACGATATGGGAGTGAAAAAAGGAAGTGGGTGAAAAAGGGGACATTACTCAAGGTATTTGTGATTCCTTTTTCAAGAGACTCATTTGATACTGCCATCGACAAATCCTTTTTGTCCAGTAAGGAAGTTTATCGAGGCCACTTCGAATCGCTTGTGGGCGATACATTGACCCTGATCCAGTCCGGCGAAGAACTGAAATTTGATATTGATAATCTCTACCAACTTAAGGTGTATAATGATATTAGTGCCCGGGTTTTTGGGGACATGGTCAATATGGCCAGTGTGGTGGGTTTTGGTTATTCGGGCTTACTCGTAGGACTGGGAGCTTCCTGGACTCGGGAAGAAGAGCCTTTTGCCAATGCCCTGGCCGGACCTCTGATCGCGGTAGGAGTGGGTATCGGAAGTTTGAGTTATTTATTGCATCGATTGGGGTTGATCATTCGGAGAAATAAGTACGACCTGATGGGTGATTGGTACATTGTTCGTAGTATTTGATGATCATTCGTATTTGTTTCCTTTGGTTAGTTTGTAATTATGCTTACATGTCAAATGCTCAGGAAAACATTCCTGTATATCTGATCCCGGGGCAGGGGGGAGATGGCCGATTGTTCAACAACCTGACTTTACCAAAAGGTTTTGAAGCCAGGCACATCATCTACGAACGTCCTGAAGTTGGCATGAGTATGAAAGCTTATGCACAACAATTGACGAATCAGATTGATACCACCGGCCGATTCATATTGTTAGGTGTATCTCTGGGAGGTATGCTGGCCACAGAAATGAGTGAATTGGTACCTGCAGAAAAGGTGATCATTATCTCCAGTGCCAAGGGGAGGCACGAGCTTCCCGGGCGATATACTTTTCAGAAGAAAATACCGATCTACAAATTGGTATCGCCCAAAACCGCCAAGTTTGGAGCCAAATTGTTGCAGCCTATTGTAGAACCTGATCGACAAACGGAGAAGGAAACCTTCAAAGCGATGCTTCGGGATAAGGATGCCATCTTCCTGCGACGTACCATCGAGATGATCATGCATTGGGACCGTACTGAAGCCCCGGATCACATTATTCATATTCACGGTGATAAAGATCACACCCTTCCCATTAGAAAAGTTGATTATGATATACTGGTACCTGGAGGTAGTCATATGATCACGCTTACTCGTGGAGAGGAGGTGAGTAAATTGGTTGAGGAAGTTTTGCTGGAAAAAGCTCAAACACCCTAATGCATTTTATTCTTTTAACATCAGGGACAATCTAATACCTGTGATTTATGTCTAATGAATTGGATCGAGCCGAAAATCAACTATTCCCACTCAAAACCTTAAGCGCCTGCACAAAAGCATCCAGCTCTTCGGTAGTGGTATACACATTAGGTGTGACCCGAACTCCTTCAACATTGATGCGCTTAATGGCGACCGTCCAGATTTTATGTTCTTCCATCAGTTTTTTAGATAACTCAGAAGGTTCCATACCTTCAATGCCGACATTGCCAATGGCACCATGACGCTCTATTTCTTTGGGTGTATTTACATTCACTCGGGGAAGATCTCTTACTTTGGAAGTCCAGTAATTTTGCAAGTACTTTAGTCGTGCCTCCTTTCGTTTGGTTCCGATCTTATTATGAAAATCAATGGCATTGATAATCGTAAGATCTGTATGTACCGGATGAGTACCAATGTGATTCAATCGAGTAATGTCGTCAGCCTCTCTGGGACCTTCCGCCAACAGCGGGGTAACGTTACTTGCTTTCCCTTTTTTTACATACAGAAAACCTGCACCCAGGGGTACACTTAACCACTTATGCAGGCTCGTTCCATAATAGTCACAATCCAGGTCCGGGATTTTAAAATCAAGGTGAGCGAAAGCATGTGCTCCGTCCACCATCACTTCAACACCCTTACTGTGCGCCATATCGCAGATTTTACGGATAGGAAGCACTTGACCGGTTATATTGACCAAATGACAAACCATCAATAGCCTCGTGTTTTCGGTAATAGCGGAAGCATATAGATCAACGATCTCTTCATCATTTTCCGGGTGATTAGGAAGAGATACCCGTCTTACGGTAATGCCGTGCCTGCTTTCCATGAGGGTGAATTGGTTGAGCATGGCTCCGTAATCCTGCTCTGCCATTACTGCTTCGTCTCCTGCCTGCCAGGGCACTCCGGCGATGATTAAATCCAAAGATTCGGTAGTGTTTCTGGTGATCACCAACTCTTCGGTAGAACAGCCAGCCATAGCGGCCAACTGCTCCGTACTCCTTTTCTTGTTTTCCCACTGGACGGTACGCATGTAATAGGAGCCTTGATAATTGACCTCTCTCACGTGCTGAATGAAATTTTCCAGGGTTTCTTCCGGGAGAAAGCAATAGTATCCATTTTCCAGATTGATGTATGCTTCTTTCAGTCGATATCCTTTTCGGATAGTAGCCCAAAATTCCTCATCCCGCGCCATGTCTTCGGGAGATTCACGGGCATGGGCAGACACCCATTGGTCCAGGTGCTGAAGAGTGAAAGGAACACCCATACCCAGGGCAGAGAAATTCTTGAGAAATGTGCGCTTATCCATGATTGAAAGATAAACACTTATGTCTTGATTCGGAAGAAGGTCGTGTCGGGTACCCTTGAAGGAAATCCTGACTTTATCCATGTGAAAATCAAAAAGAGTGGGGTACCTTGCTTAGAAACAATTGAATGCTATGAAATTTCTCTCAGCGATCTTTTTCCTTTTTTTGGTACAAGTGGCGATAAGTCAGAATGCCTTTGATGACATGACCAATGAAAAAATACAGAAGATCCTTTACCGGGAGGCGCAGGATGTAGAAGGGCAATTGGGGGCTTGGCAGTTCAATTATCGGCAACACCAAACCATGATCCTGACTGATGAAAATGCAAATCGCATGCGGATCATGACGCCTATCATTGAAGAAAAAGACTTGGAAGAAGAGCAATACAAACTGATGCTAGAGGCCAATTTTGACCGGGCTCTGGATGCTAAATATGCGCTATTTGATGGAATCGTATGGTCAGTATTTACTCACCCACTGGCGGAGCTGGAAGTTGAACAACTTAAAAATGCGCTGAATCAGGTGATTACGCTTAGTGAGACATTTGGCTCAACGTACAACAGTACGGATTTTGTATTTGGAGGAGGGAACTAGTATTGCCAGAATAATTGATAAGTTTGTACCATTAAGTATTTTTCCTCTACTCTTATCAAAACAATGAAGAAACAACTTATCGCAATTCTGTGCTTAATTCTATGGAGCGATCTATTAACCGCCCAATATATTAATCGCGATTTTAACTCACCATTCAAAGATACGCCCACCACTGATGAGCATCTGGTGTTAGCAAATGGTAAACTCATGCTGTCGGGTGATTACTCTTTCTTCGGAAACAAACGGGTGAATTTTCTTGTCCGTTTGAATGAGGATGGCTCTCTGGACGAAACGTTCAATGTGGACTCATTTCTAAAAAGGGGGTTTATATCAAGTTTAACAGAAGGAATTAACGGAGATATCGCATTTATTCATCAGGACGGTTCCTTAGATCAAGAAAGGGTTTTTATCCTTAATGATCAAGGTGAAATTAAAAGTGAGGTCATCGCAGAATCAGATGAAGGGATTCTTCGACCGCTCTATCTGGCCTCTTCGGATTCAGGTTATGTGGGCGTATTCGAAAGAGGTTTTCCAAACCGATTTATATACAAATTCGACTCATCAGGAGATCTTGATCCGAGTTTCACGCCAGTTAGCATTCCAGGTGATATAACGGATTTGCTTGTGGATAGTGAGGACAATTACTACATGTTGGGTGAAGTAGAGTTTAATGGAATGACTTATAACGTATTAAAAGTTGATTCCAATGGAATGCTCGATGAGAATTTTGATGCTCCTGTCTTGCCGAACTCAAGACTTTCAGGAGAAATTCTGGCTGATGATAGCTTCCTTTTATGGGGCACTATTACTGAAATCAATGGTGAAGAAGTGCCAAGTACTCTGTACAAATTTCAACCTAATGGACAATTAGATGAAGATTTTGACGCTTCTGTGTTGCTAAATATTTTTGGAGGAGGGTTTGTTCAACAACTTGCTGTAGCACAATCCGGTGAAATATTAGTATTTGGTTCCGAAGGCGGGTTGAATGGACGATCCATATATTCCCTTAATAGTGATGGAACTTTTAATACAGCGTTTAACCAAATAGGTCCTTTGGATATTTTTGGTTTTGGGGTCAAGATCAGCCAATGGGGAGATGAAATGATATTGACGAGTATATCTCAAATTGGATTAGGTCGTAATCGCTTTCCTTATCTTAATTTTTCGATCACGGGTGATGTTGTTTTTGAAAAAAGCAGTAGATCGGAATTATTCAGGTCTGGAACGATCTATTCAATAGCACCTACAGTGTCGGGGCATTATCTTATTGGAGGAAGTTTTGTCCGCGTTGGAAATACAGATATAAATCATTTGGTTAAAATCAATGCCGAGGGAGAAATTGATGATACTTTTCTAAACCAGCAGTTCATCGCCGAAACTGATGCCGTTCGGAAAATTGTAAGTGTTGATAGCGTTGATTTTTACTTATCTGGTAATTTCATTGATGATGACAGTTTTCAAAAAATTATCAAGGTGGACCAAAATGGCAATAGAAACAGTGAATTTGCCTTCACTGAATCTGTAAATGGCTTTTTGAGAGACATAGTTCTTTATCAGAACAATATCATTATCACGGGGCCCTTTACATTTTCTTTTGACCAACAGATCTTCTCTAAGATTGTCATGTTAGATTCCTCTGGGAAACCAATAACCTCCTTTCAAGTCCGTGAGGATAGTTTAAATGCAAACCAAATCAACAACGTCACCATTGTCGATGAGAGTGTTATTGCATTATCAGGGCGTAACTTGACCAATTTCAATGACGATAATGATGGCTTTATTTGGTTCGTGAACGACCAGGGAGACTTTGTAAGCCAACCGACTAAGAATGATGGGTTGCCCTTAAATAGCGCATCCACACTGATCATCGATGAAACTTTGTTCCTCGCAGGAACTCAAAGTAGGTCGAGCTCGGGTCGCACAAATCCAGTGCTGAAATTTGACCTTTCTTCAAGTGAGACTGATGCGGTCACCATAGCAACAAAAGGTACCGATTTTCCAAGAGGAATATATGCTCTTGAGCAACTTTCTGATTCAACAATTCTTATCTGCGGTCAATACGATGAGTTAAACAACGCCGTTGCTCATGATTTTGGGGTAGTAAATATTGCTACAGGAAGAGTACAGGATCGCTTACAGTTTCAGGTGGATGGTGAGAACGAAGATGCCTATCTGCTTAGTGCTCTTAAATTCTCTGACACCACGATATTGATCGGTGGGATATTTAACGAAATTGACGGATTTCCAGTTTCGGGACTTGCAATAGTGAATTTGAATAACTTCCAGACACAAGTTGAGTTTGAAGAACGTTTGACCGTAAATGAAGACAGCAGCGTCCTCTTGACGGATTTCGTGAATGTCACAGATTTGGACGACACATGGAACATTGATTTTGTCCCTTCAGATAATTTTGAAGTCATTAATGATAGTGTGCTGGTTTTCACTCCCAATTTTTTCGGTACTGAGGAAGTGACCTATCAGGTATTAGCATCGGATTTTACGTCGGATGAATTGACCACCACGATCGAAGTGCTTTCCGTGAATGACCCACCGGAAATCAGTGGCCAGTTAAGCATACCTGATATAGCAAACGATGAGACATATCGGGTAGAGTTGACGTTGTTAGACTTCTTCGATGTAGACGATACGGACTTTATTTTAGTATTAGATACAGGAAGTAACTACTCTTTGGTGGATGAGCATACGATATTACCCGAATCAGGTTTTGTAGGGAATATATCAGTTAATGTCAGGGTATCTGACGGTGAATCTGAAAGTAACAATTTCGCCTTGATATTGAATGTGACAGACCCTGTGCTCAGTCTGGAGGTCCCTAATTTAAAGTTTTACCCCAATCCAGTTAGAGATTACTTGTATTTAGAAAATGCTGTGGGTCTGCATCACTTCAAAATTATGGACATAAGTGGTAAAATCTATCATGATCAAAAATGGATGCCAAGGGCAGAAAACTTGGGAATTAACGTTAGAGACTTGCCACGAGGTGTCTATATTCTCCATATGAAGGTTGCTGATGATTGGCTTCAAAGGAAGTTTGTCAAGCTTTAGTGATGGAATACCAATCTATCCTTTGTCTTATTCGGTGACAATTGGTCTGCAATCATAATGCTGAACTTTTAATGAACATTAGGGACCACTCAGCTATTTGTGGTGGCCATTGGACGAAAAGAAAGCTTTTAGGGGAACTAACAAGGTCTTTTCACCGTGAATCTAAAAAGTAAGCCCCACGTCATTCTATTGAGCGATTGAAACTATTCTGCTCGGAAATCTGTAGGGATTATGGTACTTTTAAGGAATAATTAATCTAGGGTTTTATGAAGATCTTGAGATACATGTTAGGGTTGGCGTTGATGATTACTTTCATCTCAGCGAGGAACCCTGAAAAAAAAGAGTCTCCCGCTGGAGAAGTAGAGTGGATTTCGTTTGAGGAAGCCCTGAAGCGCAATGAAAATGAGCCTCGTAAAATTCTGGTGGATTTTTATACCGATTGGTGTGGCTGGTGCAAGCGAATGGACCGGGACGTCTATTCACGCGCTGAGATCTCTGACTATTTGAATGAAAATTTCTACGCGGTAAAGTTCAATGCAGAGAAGTACAAAGAAGACATAGAATTCCACGGACATACATTCAAATTCGTTCCTCCTCCAAATGGTGGAAGAAATGGGATACATGAATTAGCCTATGCGCTGATGAATAAGAAAGCTTCCTATCCGATGACGGTATTTATTGATGAGGAATTGAATCCGCTTCAGGCGATCCCTGGATATCAAAAGGCACCCTTTTTCGATACGATCATCAAATACATCGGAGGAGATAAGTATAAGAATACGCCCTGGCAAGAATTCCAGAGCACTTACAACAGTCCACTGGGGCCTTGATTTTATCTTTGGCTAAAAAAGAAATTGAAAGGGTTTTGCAACCCTTTTTTTTGTGACCTGTCATTTAGGAAATGCACGATCAGATTAAACGATAGTAATGAAAAAAGTAATTATATATTCCGCTTGTCTATTCTTTATGCTCTCTGCGGTCGTTGCGCAGGACAGAGACACCAGAAAACTTCGGTCATTTTCTTCTATCTCCGTGGGAGAGGCCATCGACGTAGAAGTAAAGGCTGGAAATGAAGAAAAAGCCATTGTCGAAGTGGATGGTACAAGCCCCAATAATGTATTGACTGAAGTATTTGGAGATCGCCTTAAGATCAGAATGCGTCAGGGCAACTGGAGAAATGTCAGTGTTCGGGTCTATGTGACTTACAAGACATTGGAAGAGATTGATGTTTCTTCCGCCGCGGATTTGACCTCTGATGGCGTGATCAAGGCGGAATCACTGGAAATTGAAGTGAGTAGCGCCGGGGATGTGGAAGTAGAAGTGGATGTCGAAGAATTAGAGGTACGCGTAAGTAGTGCCGGTGATCTGACCATTGAGGGTCGGGCCAAAGAACAATATGTTAAAGTAAGTAGCTCAGGCGATTACGATGGATATGATCTGGAAAGTGAAGTGGCAGAAGTAGATGCCAGTAGCTCCGGGGATGCCCGGGTATTTGTGACTAAAGAATTGGAGGCAGATGCCAGCAGTTCAGGGACCGTTTATTATCGGGGCAATCCGACTAAAGTCTATGCCGATTCCAGCAGTGGAGGTCGTGTGAGAAAGTCATAAGTTCTGAAAACATTTTAATCCGTTAAAGGAGTTAGCCTGTGTAGATTTGCACAGGCTTTTTTATGCGATTAATTATATGCTTTTCTGTGTTGTTTTCACTGGCCAGCTGCCTGGATAACGACGATACGCGACGGGATAGGTTCTTTCTTCAAGGGAATGACGCCCTTTCGATAAAGGATTATGACAAAGCGATCCATTATTTTGACAATGCCATTCGTATCGATCCGGATTTCTCCCTTGCTTATAACAACAGAGGAGTGGCTAAAATGAATGACGATCGTGCCGCCGAAGCTATTCTGGATTACAATGAGGCCATCAATATCAATCCCCGATACTATGAAGCCCTTGGTAATCGTGCTTATGCCTATGAACAAGTCAATCGCTACCCACCTTCTTTAAGCGACTGGAAGACATTAATAGAGGTATTTCCGGATTCTGCTTTCCTCCACTTATCTCAAGCCATTGTATTGACCAAAAGCAGGGCTTATGAGGAGGCTGCCCAGTCCTTTCAGGAGGTGTTGAGGTTAGAGCCACAAAATGACGAGGCGATGGTGAACATGGGGACCTTGCTTCATTATCAGGGACAAGATGAAGAAGCCCTTGATTGGCTTGATCGTGCCTTGCAGGAAAATGCGGTTAATGCGCATGCATTCAATACTAAAAATCAGATTCAATTAGCTAATCAGGACTATTCTGGAGCTATGGAAAGCATTACTCAGGCACTCGAATTGGAGCCGGATAATCCTTACTTTCTGAATAACCGCGGCCTCACCTGGATTCAGATGGATTCCCTGGAATCAGGAATTGAGGACATCAACAGAAGCATACTGCTTGATGGGGCTAACATGTGGGCCTTTCGAAATAAAGGCATCTATAACCTTCGAAAAGGTGATGCTGCCACTGCCATCCGCTATCTGGAGCAAGTGCGTGATTCCGAGCATTTCGTGGAAAATGTTTTTGGCCACCTGGGTGAGGCTTATTACCAGAACGGTGATCAGTCTAAAGCTTGCCAGGCATGGGAACAAGGTGTGTTGCAGAATGATAAAACAGCAATTGAACGGCACAGGATATTTTGTAACCACTAACCCTAAGGATGAATTACTGATTCCGGAGACCAGCTGTTAGATACGCTTCGAAAGAAGCAATGTATTGTTTTCAGGAAATGGAAGAGTTGTTCTAAGTGCTTTAACGTGTCGTTTTGTGCTTAACGAATAACCCCAAAGAACCCCGCATCAATTCTTCCTTAAAAGCTTCTCCTACTTCATATTGTTGAACGACGATACCATTGGTCTCAAGGATAAGCTCTCCAGAATTTGTTTCGATCCTAAGTTCGTATTTAGCAGAACGTTGCATGGAAACAGCTGTTATTTCAGTCACAATTCCGGTGATTTTTTCAACTTTTTGTTGACCAATGTAAGCATTGACTAACACGATTGTTCCTGAAATGGCCGGCATGATGAGGAAATAATATATCGCACAAACGCTAATGACTACCGACCATGTGTAGATAATTGAGTCAAGAATCTTATTCCCTCCTTTCTCCGGAGAAGTCCGCCACCGTTTTCTCACAAAAATGAATGACAGGTAGATCAGAACGGGGATTGACCCTAAAGTGGCCCAATGATCTGCAGGGGTTTCCTGATAAAAATCCAGCAATATCCCTTCAGTAATGGAAAGACCAATGGCAATAGCAATGACCAATATTGGAATGATAATTAGCTTCGTCACATGATCATGTTCTGCAGCAAACGAAGAGAAATCAGAGCGGCCCGCCAAATGAGTTGACCGCTTTTATTTCTATGCTCGGACTTAATTGATGTCCGTTTCTCGCCTTTCTATCCAACCATCCACGCGGGGAGCATTCAAATCAATATAATTTGATGAGGACAGTTCGTTATTGATAAATTCCTGATAGGTGTTGAAATGCTCAGAACGGTATTCCTGAATCTCTTGTGGCTGTAAATCAGGCCTTTGGATCAGCTGTTGTAAAGCTGTGGGCATTTCTTCCGGTACCTCAAACTGAAAATTGCCTTGATCCCCGTTTGGGTCCAAGATGACCCTCCAGGACAAACTGATGTTGTTTGCTCTGGTAAACCACCTGGCAATGCCATAATGTATGTCGGTTGACGTTCGAAGGTTTATTCCCGTGATACTGTTATCCAGAATCTCCAAAGGGGCATCAGACGGTGTGAAAGAGGTGATGGTCCCATTCACCATGTAACGTCGCCAAGAACTGCGTGAACTCTCCTGAACACTTACAACCGTCAGGAAATTTTCGAAAAAGTCCGGATAAAAACCTAATGGGTTACCGGTCTCCTCAGCCGAGAAACTTTCTCCGTAAACCAGGAAATTGTTATTAGGATTAGCATCAGGGAAAGCCAAAACGCTGGCAGATCTGTTTAACCCTGGATTAAATGTGATAGGCGTAAAATCCTCAATCGGATCGTCGGCACTGAGATGCAGTGCCTCTACTCCGGCGATTGTTTCATAGTACTGGTAACGAACAGCATTTTCTCCTTCCCGTTGGTAGATCAGAACCGGTCCGTTTTCTGGTACAGAAGTAGAACCATCGGCCAATAGGCAGCCACCACTTATACTGGTACCGTAGCAAATTCTTCCTCCGTCATAAGACGTTAAAGGCAGGCTGATCATCGTTGGGTTTTCCGATAACAGATTTGATCTTAAAACCATGCTTTTATTGGTTATGCTGCGATAGGTGAAAAGCAGATAGAAATCATTTCTAAAAAGGATATAGGTCAAATCGTAAGGCTCATTTTCGGGAACTTCCAGTTGTAATGATTGGCCATTGCTAATGGTTTGGAAATCAAGTGATTGTCCATTGGTTCTTGAGGCCCAAACGAAAGCTTCTTCCTGGTCATTTAAGTGGGATGGATCAACCTCAATACTAAGGTTAGTGGTTGTGAATGTTTCGTCTTCTTTACAGGATACCAGTAGCATGGCAAAGACAAACCAACTCCAGGTTACAGATAGGTATAGTTTTCTAGTCATAAGTAGTATGTTTCGATCAAAAGTCGTTTTCTGAATACTCGCAAGTTAATGTGCAATCTGATCTTTTAATGTTTCGAAAAAGATCTTTTGCTTCTTATGAGCGATGAGGTAATAATTCCTCTCCGGGTAAGTGCTTGTTTCCCATATGTGCTTTAGTGTTCCTTTCTCGAGAAATGCTTTGGCATTTTCCAGCAGAGTAATGCATATTCCTTCTGTTTTGGTCAGTTCCTGAAGCATAAAGTACTCATTTGGAATAACGTAGTTTGTAAATACTTTCGGCCTTTTTTTGTTGAAGCAATGCAGCCAGAATAGCTTGATAAATGGGTTGGTAGACAAATGTGAAAACCAGATTTGTTGTTCCAGCCAATGTTGAATTTTGGATTGATTACCCTGATCAATGTAATTCTCGAGGGGTTTTGTGTCGACATTTGGATGCCCGACGATCACCAAAGGCGAACTTAAAATTTTGTGGGAGAGGATGTCAAAGGTTGCTACTTCCTGATGAACAATGGCTGCATCAATTTCCTGTTGGTTGACCAGGTCGATCAGCGCGTCATTCGTTTCCTCAAATCGAATACTCAAGTGCTTGAACCCTGTGAGTCTACCGGATAGGAAGCTTTTATATAAATGAGCACTGATTCCCAATACCTGGAGTTGTTCTTCTTTCGCCACACGACGACTGTACATGGATTCTACCTCTTCGAGTGTGTCCAGGGATTCAATGATCAGGTTGTTCAGGAACTTGGCATTCTCTGTCGCTTCTACACCTTTGGACTTTCGTGTAAACAATTTGTGACCGACATATGCTTCCAACATACTCATTTGGTTACTCACTGCTGGTTGACTCATGAATAATTCTTCAGCCGCCTTTGAGTAATTGCGATGCTTGTAAACGGCCTTAAAGGTTCTGTACCATTCCAGGTTGATCATAGATATTAAAATATTTATATCATGGAGTAAAATAAGCTATTTCATTTGATATCAATAAGTTCCTACTCTTGCTTCAGAAATTTTAAAATCATAGTGAAATGAATAGAATAGCATTAGTGACAGGGGCAAATAAAGGACTGGGATTTGAAACAGCCCGACAATTAGGTGAAGAAGGGGCAACCGTTTTAATGGCCTCCCGAAACAAGGAAAATGGAGAAGAGGCAGTACAAAAATTGAAAGCGGAAGGATTGGAAGTAGAGTTTGTTCAACTTGAAGTAACCAATGAAGCGGAAGTAGCGGCATTAGTTCAGTACATTGATAAAGCTTATGGCAAACTGGATGTATTGGTCAATAATGCGGGTATCATGCATGGGGGAGAGCCTACAGGCGTCAATACGGCGGCCATTATCAAAACGGATGTACTAAGGGAAACCTTTGACGTGAACTTCTTCAGTTTGATCAACCTGACACAAAAACTGTTGCCGCTTTTGAAAAAGAGTGAGTCAGGGAGCATTGTTAATGTATCGAGCATCCTGGGATCTAATACGGTGCAGAGTGATGAATCTTCGCCCTGGAGTGGGATTAAGCCGTTTGCCTATAATGCGTCCAAGTCAGCGCTGAATGCCTTTACGGTGCACCTGGCGGCTGCATTGAAGGATACGAACATCAAAGTAAATTCTGCACACCCCGGTTGGGTTAAGACAGATTTGGGAGGTAAAAACGCACCGTTGGAAGCACCGGAAGGAGCGAAGACCTCTGTAAGTTTATCGTCGGCAACCTTCTCTGGGAAGTTTATTCATGATGGGGAAGAGATTGCTTGGTGATCATTCCAGCCTCCTGTTCATTCCTGCCAGGAGGCCTTTTTCCCTTATGCCTGTCTCAATATTTTCTCCATCTTCTTGCCCTTGGCCAATTCATCGACCAATTTATCCATATACCTGGCTTGCCGGGTCAGAGGTGTTTCAATGTCCTCTATTCGATAACCACAAATGACCCCTTTGATCAAAGACGCATTAGGATTTAATGTTGCCTGGGCAAAAAACGATTCAATGGTCGCCTTTTCGTCGATCAATCCTTGCAACTTTTGGTCGTTAAACCCGGTCAACCATTCCAGCACCTGATGTAATTCTTCTTTCGTCCGGCCTTTCTTTTCGACTTTAGTGACATAATGAGGGTAGATGGAACCAAAGGTCAGTTTCGCTACGCGTTCATCATGTTCGGGAGTAGTACTCATAGTTGAAGTTTTAGGTTTGCGATATCAGGCTTATTCAAGATCCACGTGAATAAAGAGCCTTCTCATACTCGTAAATGGCCAAATTAGTGAACCTCGGGCAGACTTCAAACCCCTGGAATTCATGGTTCCGAGGCAAAAAACCACTCAACCAAAAATGCCTATGAATGAATCATCTGATGTATTCAATAAAAAAGTCGCTTTGGAAGAAATCCTTCAGTTGGCGATCGGCTAGTAACTTCAAGGGGTTTTCCAGTTTGGTCAGTGCTTCAGCAGGGATTGATACTTTCTCATCCGTATTCCTATGGAGTTCCTTGATGTGCTTCTGATAATGCTGAAAATTTAAGTCATTGTAATTCCTTGGTTTCGGCTTTTTCCAAAGTACAAATTCAAGCATTACATAAGCATGGTTCATGTATTTCAGTGGACCATTGTATAAGCCATAACCGTGAACGGGTAAGTGAGTTGATCTGATATTGTCTCCAAAAACAGACGTATTGGTCACCAGAAGTAAAGCGTCAACACCAAATTCATTCTTCAGTGATTCAAACCATTCCTCCCTGAAATTTTTCCATTCTTTTCCTTTTAATAGATCCTTTTGATCATAATAGTCTTTCAGGGCTCCTTCCTCCAGGATCACTAATTCGTGTTTCCTCAGACTTCCAAGGGCATATTCCTTTGCGATTTTCAGCAAGGGATCGTTCAACTGAAAGGGGGCTATATATTTCTGTGAGATTCTCTGGCCCGGACCCCATCCGATATACGTATGGGTGATACTATCCTCTAACGATACAATCAATCCCAATTTTGGTTTGTTCTGTGCCTCAATGTGTCCGGTTAACAAAAAGGCAAATACAGCGATGATTAGTCTTTTGATTTTCATGTTTTGGTACTAACCTCCATGGGGCATAAAACCCATTGGATTCTTGGTTAGCGGTAAATGTATCTCATCGCAACTCAGTATGCAAGTGGCCTTATTGGAGGTTTATCACACCTCCTTCTTCAGCGTGAATAGCTGATACAAAGAAGTGATATGAGAAAATAGAACTGCCGGTACTACGAAGCCTGGCAACCAGATGAATGGAAAGTAGAATACGGCAATATTAGGTTTATCGAATAGGGTAGCGTCGTAGAAATAAGGAGTGGCCCGAACGGCCATGAACACAATATTCGCCAACATGACAATACCCAGGATGTTCCAGACGATTGCTGCGAAGTGACTTTTGCTTTTGAGTCCCAACATGAAAATGGCTGCGAAAGGAGCGGTGATTCCGACCAGTATATCAAAGTTCGAGCCTTCGAACGTAAGCTTATGGTCAATCATCCCTTCATTGGCCAACCACCAGAGTACCATTTCGACTGGTATTCGAATAATATGAATAAAGGTCAATATGGTAATGGGTAGCTTTTTGATCAGTTCTCTTGATTTCCGAAGTGAAAACAGGATGATCAACGCCAGGGTATTGACCGCAAACAGGACCAGCAGCCTTGGAGGTCTTGCCTCATAATCTTCGAAAAATCCGTAAAATGCTCCTAATGCGGTCAAAAACAACCAGATGATGATCACCGTGCCTACTATCGTTGTGGTAAAGTTTGTTTTGCGAGGTGTTGCCTTATCCACGGCGGCAATAATGAATAACAAGGTGGCAATAGTAATGGCCACAAAAATGTAAGGGATAAAAGCTGGAAGTTCAAGCATGGGTTAATGGGTACATAAATGTAAAGAAAATTAGAATATTCCCGTCTTTAGGCATTGATCTAAGACCTTTCCAAACATTTCTGATGGAGGCTGCCTGGTAATTATTATATTTTTGAAATCCATGATCATACAGGAGTTTGTCACTGCGCTGGAGCATACACTAAGAGGAGAATTGCCAGGAGCTGAGGCTCATCAACTAATGGCCCCAAAACACCGACCAGGATTCAGATTGAAGTTTGATACACCTCCCAGGCCGGGTGCTGTGATGATCTTACTTTATGAGGAAGATGGCAATATTCAGTTTCCATTGATCCAGCGTTCCGAATATCGTGGAGTGCATAGCGGTCAGATCGCGTTACCCGGAGGTAAAGCAGAAGCATCGGATGCAGATCTTGTAGCAACGGCGGTTAGGGAAGCACACGAAGAATTAGGCATTGATCCTCAGAAGATTGATATCGTCGGAAGTTTGACTTCCTTTTTTGTAGCAGCCAGTAATTTCCAGATTTTACCCGTAGTGGCATACGCCAAAGAATTTCCTCACTTTGTTCCCGATGAGCGTGAAGTAGCCGGCGTGGTAAAAGCTGACCTGAAGACCATGATCGACCCTCAAACGATCAAGGAAAAAGAGATTACTCCCGCAGAAGGTATTACATTTGACGCGCCCTATTATGACTTGTCAGGAGCTGTCGTATGGGGAGCTACAGCCATGATGCTAAGTGAATTTGTAACCCTAACCAAAAGAATATATGGTCAGTAATGATGCAGTGATCTTCGGATTGCTGATGTTGATCCTTGGTCTCGTATTTACCACGGCGGTGAGTAAGAACCCCAGATGGCAGCGGTTTTATGCCATAGTCCCTGCAGTATTGGTTTGTTATCTGATGCCGTCACTGTTGTCCACATTTGGAATCATCGACATTTCAGAGTCAAGATTGTACTTTGTGGCCTCTCGTTACTTGTTGCCTGCCAGTTTGGTGTTGCTCACGCTTAGTGTAGACATGAAGGAACTGCTCAAACTAGGCCCAAAAGCACTCATCATTTTCCTTACAGGCACATTAGGGATCATGCTGGGTGGACCGATCACCTTATTGATTTTTTCTGCGATTCCTCAGGACATTATCGCTTTACCTCCAACTGAAGAAATGTGGCGAGGACTCACGACAGTCGCTGGTTCCTGGATTGGCGGGGGTGCAAATCAAGCGGCAATGAAAGAGGTATTTGAGGTAGGAAATGACCTTTTTGCCAAATTTGTAACGGTTGATATCATCGTAGGTAATATTTGGATCGGGACCTTGCTGGTTGGGGTTGGTTACAACAAAAAGATCAACAGCTTTCTCAAAGCGGACGAGAGCTCCATCGTGACCCTTAAAGAGAAAATGGAGGACTTTCAGCAACGAGTGACCCGGGTAGCGACTACCAAAGACCTGATGAATATCCTGATGGTTGGATTTGTTGCCACGGCCATAGGGCATTTTTTGAGTGACATCATTGCCCCGGCGATCAAAGAGAACTTTCCCGCATTGGAGCAATACAGCCTGACTTCCGGATTCTTTTGGCTGGTGGTGATCGCCACTACCATTGGTTTGGGAATGTCTTTCACCAAACTACGGGACCTGGAAGGAGCAGGAGCTTCTAAAGTGGGTTCGGTATTTGTTTATGTACTGGTGACTACTATCGGTATGCAAATGGACCTTTTTGCCATTTTTGAAAATCCTGGACTTTTTCTGGTAGGGATTACCTGGATGTTGTTCCACGTAGGATTGATGGTATTGGTCGCGAAGTTGATCAAGGCACCTTATTTCTTCGTGGGTGTGGGGAGTACGGCCAATGTTGGGGGTGCTGCTTCTGCACCAATTGTAGCAGCTGCTTTTCATCCTTCACTGGCTCCGGTAGGTGTGTTACTGGCGGTTATGGGCTATGTCGTCGGAACGTATGGTGCCTATCTGTGTGGTATCATGATGCAGGTCGCAGCTCAATAAGTCATGTCTGAAGAGAAACACATAGAGGTTTCATTAAAGGCCTCTTACCGTACCCTAAATGCATTGCGCGACAGTACTCAAAAGATCTGGATCGTTTTTCATGGGCAGGGTCAGCTGACGGAGTTTTTTCTGAAAAAATTTGAGGCGTTGAACCCCAATGAACATTTTATCATTGCTCCTCAGGGACTCTCCAAGTATTACCTTAATGGTTTTACGGGTAGGGTAGGCGCTTCCTGGATGACCAAAGAAGATCGCTTAACAGAAATTGAAAATCAGGCCCGGTACATCGATGCGGTTGTTAGGACAGAAATCGGAGATCACCCCGCGGAGAAAGTACTCCTTGGCTTTTCTCAGGGAACTGCGACCTTGATGCGGTATGCCAAACATGCTAAACTGGCCATTGACAAAATGATCCTTTGGGCGGGAACTATACCTCCTGAACTTACTCCTGAAATGATCAGACATTGGTCAAATATTGAACCACACTATGTATATGGTAATGAGGATCAATTTGATCGAGATGGACAATTTGATAAGGAGCACCAGAAGCTTGAAATACTTCTTGAGCGACTTGTTCAGAAACATATCTTCCAGGGTAAGCATGAAGTACTTCCGGAGGTTCTACTGACGATCTGATTGGAAGAGGAAGCCTGATCATTTTTTCGTTCCTTACTGATAAAAGTCACCTGACTTAGTTCTTACAATCGTTTGCATGATTCGTAAATTGCTTAGGAACCAAAAAGAGAGCATCATGAATTCAAGTGAGTCAGTTATCGTAAAAGGGAGGTTTGATCACCGGCTTTATTCTATTGGGATGCGAGACTACAATCAAATCCTCGAACTCATCAATCAATACCACGAAAGCATCTACAATTTACCGGATGAGGAACGTGTTGTTGCCACCCCTTTGTTGGACGGCAACCATCACAATCGTTGTGTACTTCGGGTGAATGAGGTAGTATTCGTTTGAGGGAATAAAAATTCCGCGACAATTTTCTGGTGGCCATCAACTCAGTATTCAATTATCAATTGAGTTTGGTATGGATAGCAATCCATTGGCAGCTTTATAATTGCTCACCAGAGCAGATCAATGGCCTTTTGAAAAGTGTCATATCAAAATAGCTGAATATCTCAATCACCGTGGATCGCAGAACGCCCTTTAAGTCCACAGTTTTTACGCTTGATCCAATATACTGCCACGACAATTGTCCATCACTGGTATACCCAAAGCAATGATTGTGAAATGTCCATGGGTCAGTTTGAATAGGTTGCTTTAGCCATTTACCTCATCCATTAGGTAAAAGTAAGCTGCTACGTTGATTAGATATCGTCCTTCTGTCCACCACTTGACCTATATCAGGTTCCTTCGCATCTTTGGTGTATGAGCAGGTCTAATGGAACCATTCTCTTTGTTCATGGTATGTGCCACGGAAGTTGGTGCTGGAATGCCTTCATTTCTTATTTCGAAAGCAAAGGATACCAGTGTCAGGCTTTGACCCTTGAAGGCCACCTCGAAGGTAATGAACAGTCTATTGGTCACGTTCGTTTGTCCGATTATGACAGAAACATGAAAGAAGCCATAGATGCTATAGACGACACACCCATCCTGATTGGACACTCCATGGGAGGGATGGTTGTCCAGCGGTATTTAAGGTACGGTCAATGCCAGAAGGTTGTTTTGATGGCTTCGGTCCCTCCTCAGGGAGCATTAGCTGCTAGCATGAGGGTAATAAAGAAATACCCGGGAAGTATAAAGTATCTGCTAAAAGGTGATTTGTTAGGGTTTGCTCGAACCTTTGATTATCTCTTTTTTGGAAACAATCTGACTGAAAAGCGCAGAGTTACATTTCGGGAAAAGCTATGTTCGGAATCTTTTATGGCTTACCTCCAGTTGTTGTTCCCGCTTGGTAAAACGAAATTCTCAGGAGAAATGCTGGTGATTGGTGGTGAAGAAGATCAGATTTTCACTTCGCAGGAAATGGAACAAACCGCCAGAAAGTATGGAGCGGACCTGGACATCATTGCCGGAGCCGCTCATGATTTGATGTTGGATACGAATTGGAAAGATACTGCAGCGGTTATTGATCGCTGGCTGGAAAAGTGACTTAGCAATACTGCGCTTTATCCTGCAATCTTGCCAAAATAGCTTGTCCGGTTGCGGTTGCGGCTAAGCCGCCGAGTCCGGTACAGGTCAGTTCGTGCGCCATCATATCACCTACTTCCCTCATGCTTTGCACCACCTCATCGAATGGAATAAGATGTTCATAATTGGCCAGTGCCATATTCGCACAAGATAAGGCATTGGAGGCTGCCATTACATTTTTGCCCAGACATGGTGCTTCTACCCGATTGCCAATTGGGTCGCAAACAATGCCCAAAGAATTTTGCAAGGCCAGTGATGCAGCGGCTACGGCTTGTTGCAGGTTGCCTTTCATCAAAGTGACCAGACCAGCTGCTGCCATCGATCCCCCGGCTCCGGTTTCTGCCTGACAACCCGCGACTTCAGCAGCAAATGTCGCATGCTCTGAGATGAATACGCCGATGATTCCTGAAGCCAACAAAGCTTTTGCTATCTCGTCTGTTGTGGCTTTCAGAAAATCAGCCGCTCCCAATATTGCACCAGGGAGTGCCCCGCAAGAACCGGCAGTAGGAGCCGCTACAAATACGCCCATGGAACTTTTGACTTCCATCATGGCAGTCGTGTACAGCACGATCGTATTTAACATGCCTCCATCAAGGAGTTGGTTGGCTTCCATTTTGTCCTGAAATCCCACCGATTGTACAGGCAGTATACGATCTTCATAGGTAGTGCCATTGAGACCTTCTTCTACTCCGGATCGCATAATTTCAGCAATTTCCAGCATTTTTTTGAATACCTCCTCTTTAGAAGAATTTCCACGAACACTCTCATAGGCCAAGGCAAGCTCCCAAAGTTCCAGATTGTTTTCTTCACCGAATGCCACCATTTCCTCGCAGGTAAGGAAGGGTACTTTCAGGTCTTTTCTTGATAGCGTAGGAAGTACGGGTTTTAAATAGCAAACCTGGTGAGTGTCCCCAAGGGACCGAAGGTCGTTGATTTTGTCTATGGGAAAAGCCGTCGATTTCCTGATTTGCAAGAAGGTTTTGTGAAGAATCAATTCTTCGTCCTCGACGCTCAAAATAGATTTAGATAACGCTTCAGGAGTCGAACTAAATATGAGCAATTCGTGGTAATCACCACAAATAGTCACTTTTGATCCGTCTATTTCCTGAATTTCCATCATACCGCCACCTGTACTGATGGCATTGATCTTATGACTGACTTTGCTGTTACTGATCCTTATCCGATAGTTGTTGGGGTGATGCGCTCCATAGCTTACATAGTTTACCTTGATGTCCATACCTGATTGTGCGACATGTCCTTTGTAGTGCATCATTCGCGGATCATCCGCTTGCCATCCCATTAGACCGCCATACAACCCCATATCAGTCCCCTGACTTTCATGGGTCGTGACCAGGGATCCATTTGGGTCATAGTCAATTTCTACATTAGTGATCTCACCCAACATCAAGTCGTTGAGGAGGAGTCCTATTCGACAAGCAGCGGCGCTGTGCGAACTGGAAGGGCCGCGCATAACCGGACCGATCACATCGTTGAAAATACTCGAAATAGCCATAGTAAATTCAGTTGCTAGCCTATAAAGCTACTTCATTTCAAAGTTTTGTTCAAAAGACGTATTATCCAGAAAAGACTTTGAAAAAACATTTAGCCGAGGACTTTTTAGAATGTTTTCAGACGGTCAGAAGTCATGTTCAGAAAAGCAAAAAGAACTTTTATAGCAGCTATTCATTTTAGGCCATAAGCATAATTATGTTTGATACAGTGAGCTTGTTTTTTCTTTTATCAGGTGTGGGTTAATTTAGTAGCAATAGATACCAGCAAATACCCAAACACTTCATTGTGAAAACCCCTTCCGCTTACATTGGATACGATCTTCGCGGTAATGCCAGCGCCGAGCGATCAGGAATTCAGAAGTCTGTAACAAAAAAAATAGAAACAGAATTTACGAGGGGCAGTTACCTGAATCAGTTAATCGATCAAAGTGACTTAGTCCAGAGACAGGCTTCCATGCAAGTGCGAGCGGACGCATACGTTTCAGCCCGTTTTGATGATTTTTCAAGTAGCGGTAACCCGGTGCCTGTGCAACGTATGACTTGGATTGGTGGAGAAAATGATCAGCAGGAAATCGTGATGGACTGGAATCAATTGACCCTTGAAGAAGCGCAGTATCTTCTGCATTGTGTTCATGACGGTTCTGCGGCGGCCAGTGATGAGGAGTATTGGTCATTGAAACAGATAATTAACTCGTATTATCTTCAGGAAGAATTGGCACAGCAACAGTATGGGAAGGAGGAGTATGAAGATGACTATGGCGAACAAGCCCCTGAAGAAGAGGAGCAAGAGGGAGAAAGCCTGCTATCTTCAAGTAATCACCTGACACAGACCGAGATCACATCATTTTTTCAGGTGAATAAGATGCCGTCTGTTAAAAATAAGGTCATTAACAAATGGAAACCGCAGAGGTTCACCCAATCGCACCTGGAAGCGAAACCAGGAAGAAAAAAGAAACCCTTTCTGGGAGTAGACTATTTTACACATAAGGATCAGGCCAAAAAGTCGGTTCGAAAGATGAATGCTGCTAAAAAGAAGAACAAGGATGAGCATGATGCATTCAAAAAGAGCTGGAGAGAAGGACAAATACAATATACGTCCGGAAAAGCAGGTACAGGGCAGGATGAAATGTTAAGTACCGCTACGGCCTACCACATATATGATGAATTGCAGAAGGCCGGATACGATGAAGGTGTTTGTGGAAAGGCCCTCGAATTAATGAGTTATCCCAGGATCGAAACTTCTCAATTGGTCTATACGACTAAAGACCAGGAAAGCCCAATCGCGGGTCATCCCGGTGCATTGACCAAAAATCAGGATGATGCCAGGGAAGGAATTACTACAGATCATGGTAGTAAAGACCATGCCAGGGCCAAAACACTCATAGCCATCTGGGACCAATTGAAAAAACCGGACCTTTCCAATTGGCGGGAAGTAATTGTTAACCATTTGATACCTCAGGCGTTTATTGAGACTTACCAGCACTTTACGTCGCCAGGAAAAGCACTCAAATCCCAGGATGTATCTGGCGCTCAGGATACCTATTCTACCAAATACGGATGGGTGATCGTCGATCAACAAATGACCGATCGTTTCGAGTTTTTAGCTCACGCAGTTGATCAATCCCGAGACTATTTGGTTTACAGGATAGCCGAGACCATTCACGAGCATAATCTTGATATAGATTCGCTTTATTTTGAAGAGAAGGAGTTGCGACTATTAGTCGAGGAAAAGCTCAATTCAGGGATATTTGAAATGGCCCTGGAAGAGAGTAACAGCAATGAGCAGCCTTACAATTGAGGGGCAAATTTCAGGGATGCCCCTCAATAGAGGATTAATTGATCACCGTCATTTAACTCGGAAGAACAGCTTCATTGTAATTGTGCTTATCCTTAGCGAATTCTCGATAGTAATTGTTGATCTGAATATCTTGTTCCAGTAAGTGCGCGATCAGTGCCGCACGAATCCAAACTCCGTTTTTAGCCTGTTTGAAGTAAATGGCACGTTCATCCTTATCCACCTCCGTTTCTATCTCCTCATTTCGAGGGAAGGGGTGCATGATCTTGGCATACCGTTTCATTTTGTAAACCAGGTCTTCCGTGAGGAAGAAGCGACTTTTAAGATCATGAGTCAGATAGGCATTCATTTCATCATCATTGTGCTCATTTTGAATACGCGTCATATAGAGGATGTCGAGTTTACTCACAACTTCCTCACTTAACTCATTTTCTATATGAACCTTGATCCCTGCATTGCGCAATTGTGAAGTCAATTCGTCGGGAACTCCGAGTTTTGGATGATCCGGGCAAATGAAATAGACTTCTACATTCTTATAATTGTTGGCAAGAATGGATACCAGTGATCGTACGGTTCTTCCACGTCCTACATCTCCACAAAACCCATAAACCTTATTGTCCGGACCACCTTTCTTATCTTCCAGTTCCGGATATTTTTTCAAAAGACGTTCGTACTCGTAAGTACCTTTATTGGCAGGATCTGCAAATTCAAAACTCCTGTAAATGGTGTAGATGTCCAATAGCGCCTGGGTTGGGTGTTCATCTGCACCCGAACCGGCATTGATGATCGGCACATTTTTATTATTAAAAGAGTGAAGATCATTCATGAGATAGGCACAGCACTCAGCGAGGTTTGGACGAACGCTTCGCATAATCAGTATATCGGCATAACTCGTGTACATCCGGATCGAATCGTAGATGGATTCCCCTTTATACTCAGAAGAAATGCTGGTGTCTCTGGTTTCCGAAATTTCAAGTCCTAGAATTTGACAGGCTTTTTCAAACGACTTGAACGTACGGGTAGAACTTTGTGTAAAGTACAATTCCGCCCCTTTATTATCTAGAAGACTTTTCAGGAATCTGCCGCCCTTTTCATCACGCCTCAAGACTTTGATCTGTTCAGCCAGGTTGCACAGGTGGTCTAATAATTCCCGGGTCAATTGATCAGAGAAGATCATGTGATCAAGGGATTTGTTCGATTCAAAATCGTTGATTTTAACCTTTTTAGGTCGTTTCAATCGGTCGCTAAAGCGCTGGGTAAGGTCGTGACTCATATATGGACAAATTACGCAAAATTAATACGAGTACTTTTCACGGGTTGAAGGTTCGCCGAGATTTTTTGATAAGAAGTTAAAAACTCTCTGATACACAGATTCAACCCTATCGATTCCTGAACCTATAAGCTGGTTACTTCATTTTACTTACAAATACGAAATTAAAAATTTATATTCCTTACATTTACGAAATAAATAGTGAAATCATGAAGGGAACGAACCTCGGAGAATTTGAAGAACTGGTGTTGTTGACGGTTGGAATCCTGTATGATAATGCCTACAGTGTGGCCATTCAGAAAGAATTGTGCCATCAGACAGAACGTAAAATCACGATCAGTTCAGTTCATGCCGCTGTATATAGACTGGAAGAGAAAGGGTTGCTGGATTCCCGGATGGGAGAGCAGTCAAAATCCCGGGGTGGTAAGAGAAAGCGCCTCTTCACGATTTCCAAAGCGGGGAAAGTTGCTCTGGATAAAGCCAACGAATTGCGTAACAGCATGCGAGATCAGATTCCGGAAATAGCTTTCAAGAACCTATGAAAGATCAACCTACACCACCACGGTTGCCTTTGCGGTTCCTTCGCTGGTTCTGTACGGATGAGCGATTGGAAGAGGTTGAAGGAGACCTGTATGAGATCTGGTTTGAAAAGGTGGAGGATTTGAATCATCGTAAGGCCAACCTGATCTACTGGTGGTTGGTGTTTCGGAGTTTGCGCCGTTTTGCACTGAAAAGGAATAAAACTCAAATAAAATCAGGATTCATTATGTTTTTCAATCATCACCTTAAGGTCACAAGCAGGAATTTATGGAAGCATAAGGTCACCACAAGCATTAACGTGCTTGGCCTGGCCATTGGTATCAGTTCCTTTATCGCCATTATGAATGTGGTGAATTATGAACGTAGTTTTAATCATCACCTGCCCGATGGTGACCGCATTTACAGGATCTACTCTCGATTTACAGGTATATTCAATGGTCAAAACAGAGGCGTTAGCACTGCTCTGGTGCCTTATTTGAGAGAGCAAGAAACAGAAATGGAAGCCATTACGGCCTTCTTTACACGCCGTTTTGAAGGAACCCCTGTGGATGAGCATGCGGGCCAACCGAGGAAGTTTGAAAGAATCAAGACTGTCATTGCCGACTCCTTGTTTTTCAATGTGTTTCAACAATATGAATGGCTTCATGGAGACCCTGAAACAGCACTTGATGAACCGTTCCGGTTGGTACTTACTGTGGATCAGGCGACCAAGTATTTTGGGGATGTACCCTTGCCTGACGTAATGGGGCGACAGATGACTTATCAGGATTCTTTGACCGTAACCATCAATGGCATTGTCAAGCAATTTGATGGAAATTCGGATTTCGTTTTCACAGACTTCATTTCCATGGCCACGGTAAATGCTTCGTGGCTTAAAGAGAGCTTTAAGTTCAAATGGCCAGGTACCAGCAGCAACTCACAAGCCTGGGTGAAAATGCCCGGCAAGGTTGATGATCTGGACCATGCACAACTTTTAAAAGCTGCCAATGCACACGTGGCGGAATTGGAGAAGGATGAGTCATACTACAAGCATTTTCATTTGCAACCCTTGTCCGAACTGCACTTCTGGGGAGATATTGGCATCTTCGACTTTAGTGATCGGTCTCCGGCGGACAAACAAACCCTTCTGATTCTGTCACTGGTTTCTTTTGCGGTATTGCTGATTGCCGTTTTCAATTTCATTAACCTGGAATCTGCTCAGGTTTCAGCCAAATCGAAAGAAGCAGGTGTAAGGAAGGTTATTGGCGGAAATACGTCTTTGCTTTTGCAGCGATTCCTTACTGAAAGTATGGTAGTAACGTTTTTTGCCGTTCTGCTATCATTGCCTTTAGCTTACTTTGGGCTGATCTATTTCGAAAGCTTTCTACCCAATCCCATTCCTCTGAACTGGGAGGACCCTCAATTCTGGATCCTGCTGATTACGATCTTTTTATTGGTAGGTATATTATCTGGTCTTTATCCGGCTATTCTGCTTTCATCTGTTAAAACATCCAATGCCCTGAAGGCTTCTTCTTACAACGTAAGAGGTAAGAACGGACTTCCGTTTTTTCGACGAATTTTCATCTCCTTTCAGTTCGCCTTTTCACAACTCCTATTGATCTGCACCATAGCTGCTTCCCTGCAGTTAAGCTTTATGCTGGAAAAGGACATGGGATTTGAGCAAACTAACATCTTAAAACTGTACACCCCGTGGGGTGAGCCAAAAAACAAACAGGAGGTACTGATCAATTACTTGGAAACCGATGCAAAAATTGATCAGGTTCTGTTTCAGGAAAACCCTCCGGCTGGCGGCAGTGGTTACAGTACCGATATTTATACCTATGTGACGGATGAGGAAGAATTAGAAATCGAAGTAGAAAGAAAGGCAGCTTCTCCCGGTTATCTGGAGTTCTACGGTATTCCTTTGCTTGCGGGTGAAATGTGGACTTCTGAGGAACGAAAAGATCAACTGGTTGTGAATGAGTCTTTCGTGAAAAAAATGGGGTTGAATGATCCGGCCGAAGCCGTCGGGAAATCCCTAAAAGGCTACAAAGATGCGTCTTTTACCATTGTAGGCGTGATGCAGGATTTTCATACACGTTCATTACGGACAGAGATCATGCCGGTCATGTACGTACCCCTAAATGGTTGGGAATCTTGTTTGACAGTGAAAGCTAAAAACAGAGATATGAAAGAGGTAATTGATGCTATTTCACGACACTGGTCGACTGTGTACCCGGATGATCCGGCCGAAATTACTTTTCTGGATGAAGACATCCAGAAATACTACGAATCGGAGCAACAGACCTCTAAGCTTTCAGGGTTCACTTCTGTTATTGCGATCCTCATTTCCAGTTTGGGACTATTTGGTTTGGTGTCGCTCACGATTGTACATCGTACGAAAGAAGTGGGTATCCGAAAAGTGTTGGGAGCTTCAGTCATGCAGATCGGTTATTTGATCACCAATGAATTCCTGATCATGACTTTAATAGCGTTTTGCCTGGCTGTCCCGTTTGCTTATTTCGCAATCGACTATTGGATGGAGTCATTTGCTTATCGAACAGATATTGCCTGGTGGGTCTATGCTCTGGGAGGGTTAGCGTCACTTGTCATCGCTTTGTTGGCCATAAGCTCCAAAGTTTACCGGTCAACGCAAACGAATCCGGTAGAGGCATTGAGGTATGAATAGTTAACATCTTGGTTTAGATCAGGTGTGGACAGTGAGCGTAGGCATGGGGGTACTTTAGGTTTCAAAAGGAACATTTATCGTCCGTACTGTACCAAAACCGTACACTATTTTATCTTTTCCTTCATTTTATCTTACTGATAATCAGTGATTTGACTTTGGTGGCATGTCTTGTGCTGTAATATCCATTGCAGCCTTAATCAGGGCGCATTAAATTGAGGAAATTTTTCATATATGATCAAGCTGGTTAACCTCGACAAGTACGTCGATTCCAAGTACCAAAGGGTATTTATACTAAAGAACATCAATCTGGAAATCAAAGAAGGAGAGTTTGTGTCCATCATGGGCCCTAGTGGCTCTGGTAAGTCCACGTTGCTAAACCTGATTGGTATGCTGGATCGTCCTTCGGCTGGAGAATACTACTTTTTGGATGAACCGGTTCACAAATTCAACGAAAGGAAAACATCGAAGATCCACAAAGAGCACATAGGCTTTATTTTTCAGGCCTATCACCTGATCGATGAACTGAATGTATATGAAAACATCGAGACGCCATTGCTTTACAGAGGTGTGAAGAAAAAGGAGCGTGCAAGTATGGTGGCAGAAATGCTGGACCGATTTCAGATGGTGGCGAAAAAGGACCTCTTCCCTGAACAATTATCGGGAGGTCAGCAGCAACTGGTTGGTATTGCTCGTGCGATTATTGGAAAGCCTAAATTGCTTTTGGCGGATGAACCTACCGGAAACCTGCACTCCGAGCAAGGTGAAGAGATCATGAGGATTTTTACGGAACTTAACAAAGAGGGGATGTCCATCATTCAGGTAACTCACTCTGAAAAAAATGCCGAGTTTGGTTCTCGTATCATTCGCCTGGAAGACGGTATGATAAAAGAGAGTTAAACCGGATGGTGTGTTAACATCATTTTCGGGCTCAATGATCCTTCGTGATTTATGAAAGCAATCTTATATTAAAGGAAGCCTTTTGAAGAGGCTTCTTCTTTGATCTGTTCAGCGGCATCACCCAGATAGCGGTCAATGATCCAATGAGCTAAATAGATTAGCGGAGTAATGCTCAACGCCACTACGAATTTGTAGATGTAATTGGAGGTGCCTACGGAAAGTACCTGTTCCACGGACCAGGAAGCTTCTTTTGGGGCTAAAAAATAAAAGGCCAGAAACAGCACAACAAAACTGTCGACCAATTGTGAGATCAAAGTGGAGCCTGTAGCCCTGAGCCAGATCATTTTCCCATTGGCCAGTTTTCGCAACTTTTGAAAAACCAATACATCCAAAAGCTGCCCCACCATGAAGGCGACGAGGGAACCCACAATGATGCGATTGCTTTGGATAAAGATCTTGTTGAAGGCATAATTGACATTAAATGGATTGCCTACGTCATCAGTAGCATTCACATTGAGCCAGAATTCCGCAGGACTTAAACCCGATACGATCCAAATCACAAAAAACGAATAGGTGATCATTCCTACGGCTAGCAATGACATTTTTCGGACACCTCGTTTGCCAAAGTACTCATTGGCAATGTCTGTGAAAATGAATACCACAGGCCATATTACTACACCGGCAGTTAAGTTGAAACTGGGGTAGAATCCAAAAATATTGATGGCGTTTGGCGTTAATCCAACGGTTGCTTCGAAAGAAAAGATCTTATTCCCGATCATTTCGGCGAGCACAGCATTCGTAAGAAAGATTGCCGTGAGCATGATGAATAGGTTTTGTTTTTTCTTTTCGACGTTATTACTCATCAATTTCAAAGATATGCCCTTCTGCTGCGATTTCAGTCCTGTCAAATACTTCTAATGCCTCCTCTAATACGGGCTCAAGATTTCGGTAGCGCGTAGAAAAGTGGCCAATCAGCAAACGACCTACTGCTGCATCTTTCGCCAGTGTTGCCGCTTGTCTTGCGGTGGAATGGTACGTGTTTTTTGCCCGTTCTTCCATTTCGCTGGTGAACGTCGCTTCATGATACAACAAGTCAACTCCCTGAATATTTGAGATCAGATCAGGTTTATACCGGGTATCTGAACAAAATGCATAACTCAGCGCACGAAGAGGAGGGAGCGTTACGTCTTCGTTTTTGTGTAGAACCTTTCCTTCTTCGTCCACCAGATCTTCTCCACATTTAAGTTTATAGATCTCAGACGGAGGGAGCTTATCAGGTAGTTTCTCTTTGTTGATCCTTCGCTTTTTGGGCTTCTCCTGAAACAAATAGCCCGCACATGGAACCCGATGTTCCAGTGGAATGGTCGTAATCGTGAACTTTGGGTGATCCAGTACCTCCCTTACTTCACCGGGAATCCATTCCGTAAAATTTATCTTGAAGTTCAGAGAAGTTTCCGAGTATTTCAGTTGTAGGCTTATCACATCCGATAACCCGGGAGGTCCGATGAGCGCCAGTTCCTTTTTTCGACCAAACAAATGCAGGGTAGATAGTAATCCGATGAGCCCGTAGTAGTGATCTCCATGCAAGTGACTGATCACGATAATATTGATCTTCGAGATCTTCACCTGATGTTTACGCATCAACAGCTGTGTACCCTCACCACAATCAATCAAGACGTACTGATCCTGTATTTTTAGGACTTGAGAAGTTTGATGTCTACCGTGTGCAAAGGCTGCCGAATTGGAGCCGAGTATTTGTAAAGCGATCGACAAGCCTTATTCTGCCGATTCGTCGTTGAATCCTTTTTCTAATGCGTTCATGAATACCATATCCACCGCTTCTTCCTGGGTAGGGGTGATTTCCATCACTTTGTCCAATTGACTGATTTTGATCAGCTTCAGTACATGCTCTTGTACTTCACAAAGCACAAATGATCCTTTATTTCCGAAAAGGCGATTAGCCACTAGCAATGCACTGAGTCCTGAAGAGTCCGAATACTTCACATTAGCCAGGTTGATGATCAAGTTCTCTACACCGTCTGACTCTAACTTCACCAATTCCGATTTTACCTCTGGTGCGATGGTAGTATCCAGTTTTTCTTCATCAAGTTTGATGATGGTGTATTTGTCTTGTCTATCTACTGAAAATTTCATTTTGTTTGATTTAAGGCTTCTTTGTAGCAATTCATTGATCTTCCTGAATTGCCTTTAAGATGTTATTTTCTATACGTGTGCTGATGCTTTCTTGTGGTGCTTTTTCGAATTTTCTACCCGTGATTTTTTCGAAGAGCTCAATATAGCGTGCTGATACGGAGTTTACAAACGCATCATCCATGGCCGGTATGGTCTGACCTTCTTTCCCCTGAAATCCATGTTCCATGAGCCATTCCCTGACAAACTCCTTGGACAGTTGCCGTTGCGGTTGGTTTTTCTCCAGTAATTCGTCGTAAGTATCTGCGTAGAAATATCGAGATGAATCCGGAGTGTGGATTTCGTCAATCAGGTATATTTTACCATCATAAAGACCGAATTCGTATTTAGTGTCTACCAGGATCAGGCCTTTTTTTCGGGCTTCTTCCGTCCCTCTCTCGAATAAAGCCCTTGTGTATTGCTCGAGTTGGACGTATAATGCTTCAGTTACTAATCTCGAAGACAAGATCGCTTCTCTGGAAATATCTTCGTCATGCCCTTCGTGTGCCTTGGTAGTCGGAGTGATCAAGGGTTCCGGAAATCGATCATTTTCCTTCATGCCGTCAGGCATAGATACGCCACACAAGGTTCTTTTCCCGGATTTATATTCCCTCCATGCATGTCCGGCCAGATAACCTCTGATCACCATTTCAACCGGGAAAGTATCACATTTTAGGCCATACGTGACGTTAGGATCAGGAACAGAAAGTACCCAGTTGGGAACGATATCTTTGGTGTTGGACAGGAAAAAACCGGCAATTTGATTTAATACCTGCCCTTTGAATGGAATAGGGCGTGGTAATACCACATCGAATGCAGAAATGCGATCTGTAGCCACCATTGCCACACGATCCCCGAAGCTATAAACTTCACGAACTTTACCCGTGTATTTGTCTGTTTGTCCCGGGAATTGAAAAGTGGTTGAGTCGATTCCGTTCTCCATTTAGCTCGCAAAGATAGAGGTCTTCGGCAAATGGCAATGAGCTAATTTCTTAAGATGATTGGAATGGCTATTTCTCACCCAAAGCTGCAATTCTGAACTTTCCGTTTTCTGAAGGTTGATGTTCGTTTTCCATGATTTCGAGGATTTTTTCGACTACCTCCGGAAATTCTGCAGCTACGTCTGTTTGCTCTTTCTCATCAACCCTCAGGTCGTACAAAGCAAGTTTCAGGTTTCCTTCCTGCATGTTTTTTCGGATACCTTTCCAGGACCCCATTCTTACTGCCTGTTGTCCTTTATAGCTGGGGAATTCCCAGTAAAGGAAGTCGTGTTTTTGCTGCGGTTCATTGAGCAAGGCGGGAGCAAAACTCAATCCATCTATTTGTTTTGGCTGATCACTTTTAGTCAACTCACAAATGGTAGGCAATAGGTCATAAAATGCTGAGACATGATCATTTTTAGTCCCTGGAGTAATCTGGCCTGGCCAACTAACGATAAGGGGGACCCGAATTCCGCCTTCATTGACAAATCCTTTAGTGAATCCATAGCCATTTGAAAACGGTTCGGAGCTTTCGAAGAAATCGAAATCTACACCACCTGTATAAGTAGGGCCATTGTCACTGGTCAGGAAAATGATCGTGTTTTCATAGTTGCTATTTTCCTTTAGTTTCTTGACCAACTCTCCTAATTGATGATCGAGGTAGGAAATCATGGCCGCATATGTCGCTCTGGGGTACCTGTTTGGGAAGTAACCCTGGTCGCCGACATACGGTGCCTCATCTCCAAATTCTTTCCGATAGCGATCTACCCATTCTCGTGGAGCTTGTAAGGGTAAATGAGGCAATGGGGAGGCATAATACAAAAAGAACGGATTGTCTTTATGATCATCCAGAAAGCTTAAAGCCTGCTCATGGATCTTGGTTGGGGCGTAATCTGGTTGTTGGTACCTGACATAACTTTTTTCGTCCAAAGGATCTGCGAGGGAATCAAGAGGTGTTCTGGGAGGCACTATTTCATTATTTAAAATGTCCTTTTCTTCATTGTTCCATAAATGCGGAGGGTAGAGGTTGTGGGCCTGTCTTTGACAATTGTAACCGTAGAAAGTATCAAAACCTTGTTGATTGGGAGCGCCTTCCGTCGCTGGAGCGCCAAGTCCCCATTTACCAAAGAGGCCAGTTTTATAACCTTTTTGCTGAAGTAGTTTGGCAAGAGTGATCGTATTTTCGGGTATAGGTCGCTGACCTTCTAATCCAGGATCGGAAGCTGCTTTCCGATAATCCCAAACGGGACCTCTTTCTGCCCATTCGTCATTTCCTCGAATGTATGCATGACCACTGTGCAGACCTGTAAGAAGCATGTATCGTGCAGGCGCACAAACCGGAGCCGCAGAATAGTGGTTTGTAAAAAGCATTCCATTTTGAGCGAGCGCATCCATGTGCGGTGTTTTGATTTTCTTTTGGCCCAAAACTCCAATTTCACCATACCCCAGATCGTCGGCCAGAAATATGATTACATTCGGTTGTTTCCTGACTTTTTCAGATGGTGAGCAAGCCTGTAGAACGGCACAAATAAGTAGAAAGGGAAGAAATCTCATCGCATTAGGTTAGGCATTGTACGACAAGATAAATGATCAGGCATTTTTTCTGGGACCATCAACGAAATATTCTATTTATCAATTGGGTCAGGTGTTGAATGCAATCCATATGCTACTTCAAAATCGCTCGGCGGAGCGGCACTTAAGTCCTTTTGACAATCGATAACTTATTAATAACACAATACCTTAATTAACTGCGGATCATTAGAAGACATTATTGATCCACAGGTTTCC
Source organism: Cyclobacteriaceae bacterium (assembly GCA_965229785.1). Taxonomy (GTDB): domain Bacteria; phylum Bacteroidota; class Bacteroidia; order Cytophagales; family Cyclobacteriaceae; genus JAWPMT01. The sequence goes on along the minus strand of CBDDJS010000001.1, from coordinate 2,665,237 downwards.
GATTGACCCAGGGTAAAGGATAATCGCCGGCTTCCTAAAAGGGGGCTGAGGATTGCGCTTAAAATAAAAAAGCACTGAACCACAAAATGTGTGTCCAGTGCTTATCGATTATGATTAAAAAGGTTCTTTATGGATTCTCCTGGAAGTATCGGATATAATCCACAATCATCCAGTTAGGAAACAAAGTAGTTTCATCCGGTGGACCGGGCCACGTTCCACCTACAGCGATATTGAGAATCATGTAGAATTCATTTTGGAATTCAGATAAGGCGCCGGGTGTAATGTCGATCACATTGTATTGCATATCATCAAACAACCAGGCTATTTTTTCTTCATCCCAAACAATGGAGTATACATGATAATCTTCACTGAGTTTGCCGGTGGTCTTTGTAAAGCTTCGGCCAAAGTTGGCATAAGAGCCGTTATTGTCCCAGTGAACTGTACCGTGAGTGATGGCATCGTCCTCACCACCACCTACCATTTCCATGATATCGATCTCTCCGCAGGCAGGCCAGCCTACCTCGTCAATATTCGCTCCCAACATCCATAACGCAGGCCACATGCTTTGCGTACTGGGCATGACAGCCCTTATATCAATACGACCGTATTGGAAGGTAAGCTTGTTTTTGGTGAGTAACCTACTGGAGGTATAGTTCTTACCGCCACGTGGCTCTTGTCTGGCTTCAATTACCAGATTGCCTTCAACAATACTGGCGTTATCTTCCTGATAGTATTGGAGTTCCTGATTACCCCAACCGCAGATGCCCTGATCGCAACCATCTCCTATGTCGAAAGACCAAACTTCAGAATTAATCTCTGAACCATCAAATTCGTCTGCCCAAACCAGGGTCATTCCTTCATAGCTCGTAGGAGATTCGAAACCCGTGGTTGGTATGCTGAATGCATGAATATCATCATTTCGGATGGTAAATGTGGCCGCTTCTACACCCAGGGTTGCATTGAAAGGGTTAGAGAGTAAAACCTGAAAAGTTTCATCTTCTTCAACCAGATCGTCTCCAATAATGTTGATGTCAACCGTTGCGCTGGTATTACCAGCATCTATGATTACAATGGTATTGATTGGGGTGAAATCTTCAGCCGTTGCGGTCCTTTCGACCGTCGATACTTCAACGGAAATGTCGTTAGTTGACGCTTGTGATAGGTTGATATTTACGGTTAAAGTTACGTCACTCGCCTCTTCCTCGATGCTCCCACCAGAAACCGAAACTGTAGGAACAATGGGAGAATCTCCATCCTCTCCGCAAGATATGGCGAAGAGAAGGGAGATTCCCGTTATGATAAAGCCAAATAATCGGCGCATCAGATGATTAATTAGCTTTCACTAATTGGAATTGCCAGTGAACACCATTGGCGTCAATTTGCAACGTCATGGCATCATCGCTAAATGCTGCGATGTTATAAGTAACAGAAGTAGGAAGAGGAATATCATTCCGAACATTGTCTACCGCAAGCTCTCCGGCGTTTGTTACTTTGGCAAGGCCAATGAATGCTCCTTCACCGCTTACAGTCAACTCTGAAGAAGAGGCAGTAAATGTGAATGATCCGCTACCGTCAAATGGTGAAACCGGGGCACCGCATCCATCAGCATCAACGCCTTCTTGCCATGCTTCAACCCAGGTCTCATCGCCTTGATCAATGCTGAAAGTTCCGTCTGCTCCGAATACATAGTCATCATTAAGGTAACAAGCGCGAACTTCTAAGTCAGCTGCTGGAAGCTGCCACCAGATATTACTGCCTGGCTCAGGCCCCACTGCAAGTGAACCTTCTTCAGAAGCAATTCTCCAGGTTCCGACTAAGTTCTGAGAAAACGGAGCTTCTACGGTAATGTCCTCGGTAGCAGTACTTGAACCTCCGGCATTAGTTACTGTCAACGCTACCGTGTACGTTCCTGCAGCGGCGTAAGTATGCGTTGGAGATGCGTCAGTCGACGTATTGTTGTCGCCGAAATCCCAGCTATAAGAGTCAGCTCCTACTGATCCATCGGTGAATGATACAGTTAATCCGTCTGCTGCTGATGTAAATGCCGCATTAGGTGCAGCAACACTAGGTTCATCATCAGAACAGCTGGTGATTCCCAGGATTCCGACTACTAATGTCAACATCAATAATCTTTTCGTCAATGTTATTGTTTTCATAACTCCTCGTTTTAATGTATTTCCCAAAAGTGTTTTCAATAATTTGAAAAAAAACATTTTCTCACTGCTCATAGCTACATCAGAGAAGTAATCATACTTTCTCACTACTACATCATGTTTGATAAAATGGGCTTAATTTTGATGTTATCAACGTTTTCATTCGACCTTATGCTTACATCTAAATCAAGCTATACTACATCGATGTTGATTTCAGGATTTCGCTCGACGGGTATCGTGAGGGTTTTTTTGTTCACAGCGTTGCTGTTGTGGATGATCCCTTCTTACGGACAGTTTATTGGTTTGCCGTCTATAGAAATTTACAGCTTTAAAGAATACAGTGCAGGAGGTCAAAACTATCAGATCCGTCAGGCTGAAGATGGATTGATCTATATCGCAAATAATTTTGGGTTACTCAGTTTTGACGGAACGTACTGGCACACGGACAGTATCGATGGGGGCACCAAGGTTAGGTCCATATATCCGGATTCCGATGGGAAGATCTATGTAGGAGCTCAAAATGAGTTTGGCTATTTCTCCCCGGGTCCAAATGGGTTTCTGAGTTACAGTTCGCTTACTGATCTGATACCGGAGGCATACAAGAATTTTGAAGACGTTTGGAAGATTTATGAAACGGAGCATGGTATCAGTTTTAGCACCAAGGGAAGAACCTATTTTCTAAAAGAGAACAAAATCGAAGTAATCGAATCTTCGATCGAACCCGGTTTCTCATTGGAGTATAATGGGGAGTTATTAACGAAACATAAGGAGTCGGAAGTGCATTTGTGGAAGGATTCACAATGGAAAGTAAGACCCAGGCAAGCAAATCTCACGGGAGGGTTGATTTCCATTGTTGAAATGGGTGAAGGGCAGGAACTTTGGGTATCCAGACAGGAAATCAAACTGTTGGAGGGAGATGAGGAAAAGCCTTTTTTGAGTGCCGATCTGGAAAAGCGCTTAGAAGATGCTGATATATCCAAAGCGGTAAAACTCCTCAATGGAAGTATCGCCATTGCCACCATCGCCAAAGGACTATACATTGTAGACAGTGAATCCGGAGAGTTGGATTTACATCTGGATGAAAATAACGGACTGGTAGGACATACGGTCTACGATGTGATCGAGGATAGAAATGGGTCACTTTGGCTAAGTATGACGAACAATATTGTGCGGATCTCATGGTCATATCCTTTTAGCTTCATTAACAGTAATCTCAATGTACCTGGAACGGGATATACGGCTGAAATGACTAACGATAAGCTTTATCTCGGTACCAATACAGGATTGTATGTAGGAGCTATGCCCATTCCTGATTTTAGAAGAGTGGAAGGGATAGAAGGACAGATCAACAAAATACAAAAGATTGATGATCAGATCCTGGTCTCCGCACATGAAGGAATTTTTCTGGTGAAAGGCCAAACAGTTCAACCCATAGAAAAATCGGAAGGTTGGTGGTCCATTATTCCAACAAGGGACCCGGAACACTTCATCGCTGGGACGTATGAGGGGTTAGGTCTGCTGTCACGAAAAAATGGGGTTTGGAAAGTTGTCAAAAGATATGATGGGTTCAAGGAATCATCACGCGTTTTGTCATTTGATGAGTCAGGTGATCTCTGGATGGCTCACGGATATCGTGGAGTGTATCGTTTTCGATTTAGCCAGGATTTTGATAAGATCCGGGATATCCGATATTTCGGCCCGGAATCCGGTCTCCCGTCGCAGTATTTGAACAATGTCTTTTCTCTTTCCGAAGGCCTGGTATTCACAGGGGAAACGGGTGTTTATCAATTTGATCAGCGCTCGGAAAAATTTCAAAAACATGCATTTCTGGATACGCTGATTGGTCAGGGCGTGCATACTCGGATCATTGAACCGGTTTCCAATGGTACCACTTACGTGATTACCAGAGACTTTTCGGCTGTCATGAAATCAAGCCAATGGACAGGAATACGTATGGATAAAGACCCGTTTATCGGCGTGCATCATCTTCTGAATGATGACCTGACCCAAATTTCTGTGATAGACGAAAACAATGTGCTTTTTTCCGCCAATGAAGGGTTTCTGCATTATAACAGTGATTATGGATTGATTGATAAAGAAATTAAGGTGTTAATTCGGTCCGTCTATTCCACTCATGCCGACAGTATCCTTTATGGTGGATATGGTGGATATAACCAGGAAACTGAGTCGACAAAATTCCCATACTTTCAAAATTCAATTGCTTTTACCTATTCTTCAATTGATTATCAGTTTCATAACTGTGAATACCGATATCGCCTATTGGGCTATAAGGATGAAAACTGGTCCAATTGGTCTGGTGCTACATTTAAAGAATTTACCAATCTGTATGAAGGAGATTATGAATTTCAGGTTGAAGCAAAGGATGCTCTGGGGAATGTGTCGCCACTTTCTTCCTATACTTTTGAAGTAGATCCGCCCTGGTACCGTACCACCATTGCCTACACGCTATTGGCCCTCACCATTGCGCTGACTTTATTCTTCAGTGCGAATTGGTATCGACAAAGGCATAAACGCATACAGAAACGCCTGATAGCAGAACAAAAGCAAGAGTTGGATTTGAGAGATAAAGAATTGATCCAGTTGCGCAATGAAAAACTAAAAGCTGAAGTAAATACCAAACGCAAAGAGCTGGCAACTTCGACCATGCACCTGATTGATAAGAATGAATTCATGAATCAGATCAAACAGCATCTGCTTGAGATCAAAAAGTCACTTGATGGAGATGCGGTCATTATGAAAAACCTCAATCGATTGGTAAAAGACATAGACAAAAACATTGATCAGGACCGGGCATGGAAACAATTTGAAATCAATTTCGACGAAGTACACGGTGATTTCTTAAAAACCATACAATCCGATTATCCGGTGCTTTCGCCACAGGATTTAAAGCTTTGCGCTTATTTGAGGATGAACATGACTACCAAGGAAATTGCGAACCTTTTGAAAATATCAGTTCGAGGTGTGGAAATTGCGCGATACAGACTAAGGAAAAAACTGGCTTTGAATCATGATAAGAACCTGGTCGATTTTATGATCAAATATGGCACCGAACAGGCCATGGCAAATGCGAATTAGTACATTTGCTTTTCGCATACAGCTATTCAGAACAATATGAGAGTAAGTGTATTTATTTCGCTGATCGTCATTACCTTATTTTCCGGTTGCGACAATGCCGATTCAAAGGAAGGATTACAAGGTCTTTGGGAATTGGAAATCTGGGAGGTAGATGGCGTTGTAAGGAATCACGCACCCTATTTTCTTCAAATGAATCCGGACGGAAGTTTTGCACTGGCGAAACGGACTGGTGACGTAAGGGGATTTTATGATATTACGGACGATCAGATCCTTTTCCGAAGCAAAGATAGAATGTGGTTTGACCGGCAATGGCAGTTGGAGGTGCTTCGTGAGAAAATTCGACTTACTGGAAAAGGAAATTATGGCAGAAGACCCTACTATCATGGTGGTGTTCAAGGAGAATTGAATTCTCGCCTGACGTTCAAACCAGTTGAATCTATTCCTGATTTTCAGGCTTTTGAAGATGCCATGTCCGGTAAATGGGAACTATACAAGATCAGGAAAAAGGGTGATCCGGAAAAGTTAGTTGATACATGGATGCTGATCGATAATGGTGAATATGCGATATCAGGACCGGATCATTTTGAATCAGGTGTGGCTACGATCAACACGCGTTACCGCAAAATATATTTTGAAGGCTACGATACTTCATGGGATGCCTGGTTCTTTGGGGAAGAATTGCGATTGAGCAATAAACCGATGAAGATGACTTATAGTTTGAGGCGATGATTGTTATAAGTGAACAACCTTGCCTGTTTTGACAGATTCATCAGCGGCCAGGACGATCTTCAGACTGTCCACGGCAGCCTGAAGGTGTTCCGATAAGTCAATTTGCCCCTTTATCGCAGCCAGAAAAAGCTCCTGTTCCAACAAGCACAATGCATCGTGATCCGGTTCATCAGAAAGGGTAATCCATTCGTCTTGCCTGACAAATGCTCCTGAAGCATCAATTTGTCCATGATGTATTTTTAAACCTCCGGTTTGGGTATGTCCGGAGATATCATCGGAAGCCCCTTTGGGCTGATCGGAGATTGATACACTACCCTTGGGACCAATCACATCCTTGATAAAAAATGCTGTTTCACTCATCATCGGACCCCAACCAGCCTCATACCAACCGATGGATCCATCCTCAAATTTCACCTGGAGTTGACCATAATTGTACATAGCCACATCAATTTCATCACTCAGCCTTACACCGTTGGCAAATACGGAGACAGGCTTTGACTGGGTCATAGAGCACATAATATCGACATAGTGCACACCGCAATCTACGATTGGAGACATGGACTCCATTAAGTGTTTGTGAGTTTCCCATTGTGAGCCTGAACTCTGCTGATTGAGATTCATGCGCATTACCAGTGGTTTGCCCAAAGTTCTGGCGGATGCCACAAATTGAGTCCAGGCGGGGTGGACCCTCAGGATATATCCAATGATCAATTGTCTTTTAGTCTTTCGGGCCAGATCAATCAGATCTTGCGCTTCTTCCACGGTGGTGGCCAGGGGTTTTTCTAAAAAAACATGTGCTCCGGCTTTCATGGCCATGCTGGCATAGGAGGCGTGAGTGTCAGGATAAGTGTTGATGGAGACCGCATCCGGTTGCGTATCTTGAAGGGCGATGGCATAATTGTCATAGGTGGGGAGTCCACCCAGTTCCTCAGATAATCGTTCGCGAGAGTGGGGGTTCCTGCTGACCAATCCTACGATTTCAAAAGCAGATAGTTTTTGATAAGCTCTGGCATGAGAGGTGCCCATGTTACCACAACCTGCCACAAGTATCCTGATTTTTTCCATAATTAAAGTTGTGCGAAGATGAGCTTATTGTTCACCACGGACATCTCAAAGGCACTAGGTTCATGTTTCAATGTGCTTTAAATTAAAGGAAAATGGCGCTTTTCAATTTTTTTTCGAAATTTATTGAACCTCCATGCCAGTCATGTGTATAGCTCATCGACGATCCCGGGATGTTGTCACCACAACACAAAAAAATTGAATGAGATGAAAAGATTATTAAATGTGCTGGTGTTTGCCTTTTTGGGCAGTGCGGTTTTGGCCGGTAACAGGCCCGAAGACATACCCAGTAAGCTAACTGAGCTCAAAAGCATCAGTTGGTATCAACAAACCGGCGAACAATGGATGGATTATCTTGCCGCGAACCCAGAGGACAAAAACGGATGGTTGGAATATTATAAGGCTGCGTCTTTCGGGAAAGCCACGACAAGTCAGCTCAATAAAATTCAATCTGAAATTCAAACGCTGTTCCCGAGATCAAGAGAAGCGAATTATGTGAGATTCCGTTCCGAAGGATGGAATGAAAAAGGGGTAAGCTATTTGGTCGAAGCGATCCGACAAGACCAGGGGGCAAAATCCTTTCTGGCAGAGGAGATCATGTTAGCTGAGGTTTTGAACAATGACGACCAGAGATCTCAGTTGGCAAAAGCCGTGTATGACGCAAAAGTCATTTATCCCAGCTTGCTCAATTACTCTTATAACGTACTTATGTCAACCGGGCAGGAAGGCATTCTGGTGGTAGAAGGAGAACACAGCACCATTCCTTTGTGGGTACTTCAAGATGTGATGGGTGTAAGGAAAGATGTGAAGGTTTTAAACCTGGATCTTGCAGAACATCGAGCCTTCTTAAAGGGTTGGTTATCAGAAAATCAACTGAAAGGATTAACAGCCTCCGGAAACATCGAGAAATCTGCGATTCTTCGGGAACTGCCATTGGCTAATCCGGATAAGGACTTCTATTATGCATTGACCCTGTCGAATAAAGATTTGATCCCGGTAGAAGAACGGTTGTATGTGGTTGGACTGGCTTCTATGCACACGGAAAACGAATTTGATAATTATCAGGTGTTGCAACAAAATGTGGAGCAGAAATTCCTGATGGACTACCTGACGGTAAACTTCAACGGAGAACCCAAGACTTCCACCGGCAGGGTATACGAAACCAATTACATTGTTCCGTTTCTGTTACTCAAAGAATACTACGATGAAATTGGAGATCAGGTAAGTGCCGACCGTTGGAGAGAGCAGATTCTGGAAGTAGCAGAAAGATCTGATTTGAAAGATCGTGTTCAGAAATTGATGGACAAAGGCACTAAGCTTGAGCCTAATGTCTTCAAAGTAATCGAAATACCGGTGAAAGTATTTGACAAGCGTATGAAACAAGTGAAAGATAACTTGTACGCTGCAGATGCAGAAGTTTCAAACAAAGATTATTGGTTCTACCTGGATTATCTGTATAAAAATCAATACACGGAGATCTATGAGAAATCGATAGTGGATAAGTCAAAATACGACCCTTTGACCGCTTCTTTTTTGGATAATTATCATTACAGCCCGGTCAATTCTGAGGCGCAAAAAGCCAAAGCAGATAAGACGTATATGAAACGATATAATGATTATCCGGCGATGGATATGAGTCATGAAGCAGCGGTGGCGTATTGTGAATGGTTGACTTTTCAATACAATAGCCAACCCACCAGAAAATTTAAAAAGGTAAAATTTCGATTGCCCTCACGTCAGGAGTGGACGATGGCCGCTTTGGGTTATAAGGATTTTCAAAGTTGGGAATTGTCCAAAAACAAGTTGGTAGCTCATACAAGAAATGGAAAGAAGAAAGCCACTACCGAAACTTATGACCTCAACCAGTATGTAGTAGATTACCCTTGGGCCATAGGCAATTTCGAACTGAGAAACAGCATTCGGAATCGGCATGAATGCTACCTGGCCAACATCAAAGCTCCCGATGAAATTTCTTGTCTCGCAGGCATCAAAGGAGATGGGTTTACCTTGACCTCACCCATAGGGACGTATTTTCCGAATGAAATGGGGTTGTATGATGTCGTCGGCAATGTGGCAGAAATGACAAACCTGGATGGGATTGCCATGGGAGGAAGTTGGAATCACCCAGCTGAGGAAAGTACCATTACCAGTATCAATCGCTACGAAGGATCCGATATTTCGGTAGGTATCCGTTTGTTCATGGAAGTAATCGAAGAGTAATTGGGTTTCTTCACTAACCATAAAGGAAAGTCATCGGAACAGCTGATGGTCCTCGTGCAAAACGGGGATCATCGCGCTTTTTCCGTGATATATGATCGATATTCTGGTCGGATGAAGGCCTTTTTCCTTAGAATGCTCTGGCAGGAAGAAGAATTGGCAGAAGATCAGGTACATGACCTTTTTGCTAAACTGATTGAAAAGCCCGAGCTATTCAAACAAGGCTTTGCGTTTGAGCCGTGGATATTTCGAATTGCGATCAACATGTGTAAGAACATGTACCGGAAACGGCAGTTTGAAAGGGAATATCTGGCGCAATTGGAATCAGAAGGGATCGAACTTTCAACAGTAGATCAGAAAATTGATCAGGAAGTGAAGCGTGATGCTTTATCCAGCGCATTGGATCAATTAGATGAAGACAAAAAAGAATTGTTCTTGCTGCGTTTTCAGCAGGAGATGAGTATTAACCAATTGGCACTTCATTATGAAGTGTCTGAAGGTACGATCAAATCCAGACTGTTTTATATTAAGAAAGGACTGACTGAATCGCTTGTACATCTGAAGAAATGAAGTCATGAAAGACGAATTTGAGAAAATAGAGAAAATACTGAAAAGAGGGCCATTTGATACCTTGAGTGAAGAGGATCAATATTGGGTGAAGGAAAATCTCGGAGGGGCGGAAGCATTTGATCATTTACGTGAGTCGACGATAATCGCCCACAGGGAAAAGGATTTACCTGTAAGCTCAGGGGTTAAAAGAGACCTGATGAAGCAATTCAAGGAGAAACATCAACCACGCTGGAAATTAGTCTTGCAATGGAAGGTACCTGCCTACGCGGTAATGATCTTGTTAATGGCAGTAACAGGTTCCCTCATTTCATTCATGCCTGAAAAAGAACGCGTGGTTGAAAAGTACGTAAGGCAAGATCCTGTGATTGATACGGTATATGTCGCAAGTCAACCGGATACGGTTTTTATTGAGCGCACAGTAGAGCGGCCCGTTTACGTGAAAGTCTATGAAACGACAGAAGAAACTCCGGTAGTAGCAGTAGAAAGAAAATCAAAAGGGAAGTCTTTAGCCGATCAATCAGAAATCAAAGACATTTTGGTGAGCGGTCGTTGATCAGATCGATTTTATGCTCGTCATGTCACAAAACTGCTATTGGTGTCCTGAATCAAAGAAGTAGCCATGATGAAAATGAGATCTTGATTGCCTCGTTTAACAACTAGCCCCTATATTTGCATCACTTATCGAGAAAGGTCGAGGGACTGGGCCCTTTGACACCTTGGCAACCTTTCCTCCCGGATTCCGGTGCCACATCCCATTCTGATTAGATTCAGAAGCAGATAAGCGCGAACAATTCCAGGTTCACCTTTCTCTGATAAGCCAATTTTTAGCGGAAAGACACATGAATACCGACATAAAGGATCTGGTAAAGGAACGTATTTTAGTATTGGACGGAGCTATGGGGACGATGATCCAACGTCATAAGCTCGAAGAGGATGATTTTCGAAATGAAAAGCTCAAAGATCACTCACTGCCCTTGAAAGGGAATAACGATCTGCTGTCGATAACACAACCGGAGATTATCAAGGACATTCACCGACAGTATTTCAAGTCAGGAGCAGATATTGCTGAAACCAATACATTTAGTTCAACATCGATCGCTCAGGAGGATTATGGCCTGCAGGCGGAAGAATGGGTTTACGAACTGAACTACCAATCAGCGAAAATTGCAAAAGAAGTTGCCCTGGAATTCGAAGTTACGGAACCGGAGAAACCCAGGTTTGTAGCGGGTTCAATGGGACCTACCAATAAGACTGCATCGCTTTCTCCAGATGTTAATGATCCCGGATTCCGGGCAGTTTCATTCGATGATTTAAGGAAAGCTTATTTGCTGCAAGCCCGTGCGCTGGTGGAAGGTGGAGCTGATCTGTTATTGGTAGAAACGGTATTTGATACCCTTAATGCAAAGGCAGCGGTTAAGGCCATCGAAGAACTGAAATACGAAAAAGGAATCGACATTCCGGTGATGGTATCCGGAACCATCACCGATGCCAGTGGAAGAACGCTTTCAGGACAAACTACTGAAGCATTTCTCATTTCACTTTCACACATTGATTTATTCAGCATCGGACTTAATTGTGCATTGGGAGCCAAACAATTACAACCTTATCTACAGACTTTGAGCAATGAGGCACCGTATAACGTCAGTGCCCACCCCAATGCCGGCTTGCCTAATGAATTTGGAGAGTATGATGAAACGCCAGAGCAAATGGCGGATCAAATTGACGAATACATGAAAGCCGGCGTAGTGAATGTCATTGGAGGTTGTTGTGGTACGACACCTGAACACATTGCTGCAATTGCTAAAGTCGCGGCTCAATATGAACCACGACAGGTATCCCAAAATCAACTTGAAGCAGTAGAAATCCTTTAATATGTCTGTAATACCCCCGTTAAGATTATCAGGACTCGAGCCTCTGGTGATCAACGAACTCACGAATTTCGTGAACATTGGTGAGCGTACCAATGTGACCGGGTCGGCTCGCTTTGCGCGTTTGATCAAAGAAGAGAAATATGACGTAGCATTGGATGTTGCGCTTGATCAGGTAAGAGGAGGAGCGCAGATCCTTGATGTCAACATGGACGAAGGCATGCTGGACGGTAAAGCGGCCATGATCAAATTTTTGCACCTGATTGCCTCCGAGCCGGAAATTGCCAGAATCCCGATCATGATCGATTCTTCTAAGTGGGAGATCATAGAAGCGGGCTTGCAGTGCATTCAGGGAAAAGGAGTGGTGAATTCTATTTCCCTGAAGGAAGGCGAGGCTTTGTTTCTGGACCAGGCGAGAAAAATCAAGATGTACGGTGCTGCTACCGTGGTAATGGCTTTTGATGAGGAAGGGCAGGCGGACACCTATCAACGACGAATCGATATCTGTAAAAGATCATATGACTTATTGGTGGAAACGGTTGGTTTTGCGCCACAAGACATCATATTTGATCCGAATATTTTTCCGGTTGCAACAGGGATCGTAGAGCACAACAACTACGCCGTTGATTTCTTCGAAGCAACCAAATGGATCAAAGCAAACTTGCCCGGGGCAAAAGTAAGTGGAGGGGTAAGCAATGTCTCTTTCTCATTCCGGGGGAATAATGTGGTTAGGGAAGCCATGCACTCGGCATTTCTTTATCATGCCATCCAGGCGGGCATGGACATGGGCATAGTTAATGCAGGAATGATCGAGGTATACGATGAGATACCTGCGGATCTACTCGAGAAAGTGGAAAATGTGCTGCTCAACAAGAATGAGGATGCCACAGAGCAATTAGTGGATTTTGCCGAAAAGGTCAAAGGATCAGGGAAAACCAAGAAAATAGATACAGAATGGCGAAAAGGAACCGTAGAGCAACGTCTGAGTCATGCGCTGATCAAGGGAATCGTAGATCATATTGAAGAAGATACAGAAGAGGCTCGTCAAAAGTATGATAGACCTTTACATGTGATAGAGGGCCCTTTGATGGATGGGATGAATACCGTTGGTGATCTCTTTGGGAGTGGAAAGATGTTCTTGCCACAGGTAGTAAAAAGTGCCCGGGTGATGAAGAAATCCGTGGCATACCTGGTCCCTTATCTGGAGGCTGAGAAGTCCGGACAAAAATCAAGCAAAGGCAAGATCTTGTTGGCAACCGTAAAAGGTGATGTTCATGATATCGGTAAGAACATCGTGGGCGTTGTGTTGGGCTGCAATAATTATGATATTGTAGACCTGGGAGTAATGGTTCCTGCGGAAAAGATCCTGGATGCTGCCGAAACGGAGGATGTAGATATCATTGGATTATCCGGGTTGATCACTCCTTCGCTTGACGAAATGGTGCATGTAGCCGAAGAAATGCAGAAACGCAATGTTCAGAAGCCCTTACTCATCGGCGGTGCCACCACCTCCAGGGTGCATACGGCGGTTAAAATTGCACCAAAATATGATGGGGATATCATCCATGTGCTTGATGCCTCAAAGTCCGTGACTGTAGCCTCACAACTGCTGGGGGAAAACAAAGCTTCTTACGTAGAGGAAGTTCGAGCGGAATACAAGGACCTGGCTTATAATCATGCTAATCGCAAAAAGGAAAAGGAGCATGTGACTTACAGGGAGGCAATAAACAACAAGGTACCCATAGACTGGACACAGTTTGAACCTGTTACTCCTTCATTTACGGGAAATAAGACCTTTCTTAATTATCCGCTGGAGGAAATCCGTCAATACATCGACTGGACACCTTTCTTTTCTACATGGATGCTGAAAGGGAAGTTTCCTGCCATTCTTGATCATGAAATCGTGGGAGAAGAAGCCCGGAAATTGTATGAGGATGCTAATGCAATGTTGGACGACATCATTGCGAATGAAAAGCTTAAAGCCAATGCAGTTGTAGGCATTTACGAGGCGAACTCGGAGATAGATGATGTACTTCTCAAAGAAGGACCTACCTTCCATTTTCTACGACAGCAAGGAAAGAAAGGTACTAACATTCCGAATATTAGTCTGGCTGATTTTGTAGCTCCAAAGGAGAGTGGCCAGCGGGACTACATTGGAGGCTTCGCCGTGACTGCCGGAATTGGTATCGAAAAACTGGTGGAACAATACGAGGCAGATCACGATGATTACAATTCCATTTTGGTAAAAGCTGTTGCAGACCGATTAGCCGAAGCATTCGCAGAATTGATGCATGAGAAAATGAGGAAAGAACTCTGGGGTTATGCGACTGATGAATCTCTCGATAACGAGGATTTGATCAAAGAATCTTATCAGGGCATTCGACCTGCACCAGGTTATCCGGCATGTCCGGATCATACCGAAAAACAGACCCTGTTTGATTTGTTGATGGCCGAAAAAAGTACGGGTATATCTCTGACAGAATCTTATGCCATGTATCCCGCGGCCTCGGTGAGTGGATTCTATTTTGCGAACCCTCAATCCAAATACTTTGGGTTAGGTAAGGTCTATGCTGACCAAATAGAAAACTATTCAAAAAGAAAAAACCTATCCCAGGAAGAAGTCGAACGATGGCTGGCCCCAAACTTAGGCTACAAATAAACTTGCAATGAAAGTAGTTGATCATATTAACGGTGCAAACGGAAAAACTTTATTCAGTTTTGAAATATTGCCTCCCGTAAAAGGACAAAGTATTAATTCCATATTCGACGCAATTGATCCGTTGATGGAGTTTAAGCCTCCATTCATAGATGTGACTTACCACAGGGAGGAGTATATCTATAAAAAGCGTGATCATGGTCTTTTAGAGAAGATTTCTACAAGAAAAAGACCAGGAACCGTAGGCATTTGTGCTGCCATTATCAATCGTTATCAGGTAGACCCTGTACCGCACATTATCTGCGGTGGTTTCAGCAAAGAGGAGACAGAAAATGCCTTGATCGATCTCGACTTTTTAGGAATTGACAATGTACTGGTTTTAAGGGGCGACGCCATAAAATCCGAAGGCCGGTTTGTGGCTGAAACTAATGGTCACAATTATGCCTCTGAATTACTCCAGCAAGTAAAAGACTTAAATCAGGGGATTTACCTCAATGAAGAAGTGGAGGGTTCCAAAACCAATTTTAGTATTGGGGTGGCAGGATATCCAGAGAAACATTTTGAGGCGCCCAATCTGAACATTGACCTCAAATACCTGAAGAAAAAGATCGATATGGGTGCAGAATATATCGTCACCCAAATGTTTTTCGATAACAGTAAATATTTTGATTTTGTCGATAAGTGCCGGGAATTTGGTATCGACGTTCCAATTATCCCTGGGTTAAAACCCCTTGCTTCCAAAAAGCAAATGACATTACTGCCTAGTATTTTTCATGTGGACCTGCCGGAAGAGCTCACCAATGAGCTTGAAAAGTGCGAGGACAACAAACAGATCAAACAAGTGGGCATTGAATGGTGTATTAAACAGTCCAAGGAACTAATGGACAAAAATGTGCCTTGTCTTCATTATTATACCATGAGTAAATCTGGAGCGACCAAGACCATCGCGCAGGCTTTATTCTAGTATTTTTGGGCGTGATACCGCTTTTTAGTCTCATGTCCCGATTTTTAATTATCGATTGAATGAAGATTATCGAATGCCCGAGAGATGCCATGCAAGGTTTGCATGAGTTCATACCTACGAGTCTGAAAATCAAATACATCAATTCTCTTTTAGCCGTAGGTTTTGATACGCTGGATGTGGGGAGTTTTGTTTCTCCAAAAGCCATTCCTCAAATGAAGGATACCGCTGAAGTGCTTAATGGGTTGAATGACCAGGGAAATACGAAATTGTCGGTAATTGTGGCCAATAGGAGAGGAGTTGAAGATGCAGTAAAATTTGATCAGGTATCAAACCTGGGTTTTCCCTTGTCTTTGTCTGAGACTTTTCAGCAGCGAAATACCAATAAATCTATCGCAGATGCATTTGAAGTTGTAAAACTAGCGCAGGAGGCTTGTGACAAATACGATAAAGCATTGAATGTGTACCTCAGTATGGGATTTGGAAACCCCTATGGGGATGATTATAGTGTGCAATATGTTTCCGATTTTTCAGGGCAACTGGCGGAACTGGGTGTTCCCATAATTTCCTTGTCCGATACGATTGGTGTAGCGAGCCCTGACATTATCATGCCTTTATTCAGTGAATTGGTCAACGCCTTTCCTGATATAGAATTTGGAGCGCACCTTCACAGCCACGTATCTTCTGTGGAAGCCAAATTACAAGCCGTGCTGGGTTCCGGGTGCCAACGTATTGATGGTGCTATTCGGGGCTTTGGTGGATGCCCGATGGCTAAAGATGATTTAGTAGGAAATATGCCTACGGAAAGGATCGTTGATTTCTTGGTAAGAAATGGTGGTAGCTCGATAGATCAACAAGCATTCAACGAGGCAATGGTCGTATCCAATGAAGTATTTCTCAGTTAAATAAATGGGAATTGAGGCCATTATTGTTGCGGTAATTATCGTTGTTGCCCTTATTCTCTTCACCACTAGCTGGATTTCAATAGATATCATTGCTTTTGGTCTAATGGGGGCTTTCATAGTTTTTGGCATTCTAACCCCACAAGAAGCTATTTCCGGCTTTAGCAATCCGGCGGTTATTACGGTAATGTTGATGTTTGTATTGAGTAACGCGTTGCTGAATACAGGCTCATTGCAGCGTATTGCACCTTATTTGGGGAGCGTTTACAAAAGGAATTTCAACCTTGGATTGTTGGTAACCTTGCTGTTCATCGGAAGTGCCTCGGCATTTCTAAACAACACACCCATAGTTGCCATGTTTATTCCGGTGATGATCAGTGTATCTCACCGTTCGGGAGTTAGTCCTTCTAAATTATTGATTCCCTTGTCGTATGCTTCGATTTTGGGCGGAACTTGCACCTTAGTAGGAACCTCTACTAATATTTTAGTCAGTGGAATTGCAGAAAGCAACGGTATTCCCGGTTTTTCCATGTTCCTTTCTACACCAATCGGATTGGTTTATTTAATCGTTGGCACGATCTATTTATTTGTATTTGGGAAAAAGATTTTGCCAGATAGACTATCCGAAGACTATTTGAAAAATAAGATTGGCATAAGAAATTATCTGTCTGAGATAGAGATAAAAAAAGGGTCAGACCTTAGTGGCAAGCTATTGATGAATACACCATTGGTCAGGGACCTGGACCTGGACGTCATAGAAATCAGTAGGGGTGAAGCGGTTTTTACTCTGCCCGCAGGAGACATTACACTTTTCTCCGGAGATGTCTTGAAAATCAGGTGTGACCTGGAAAAACTAAAGGACTTGAGAGATGTATTGCGAATTGAGCTCAGCAAGGCCACAGTGAGCTTAAGCGAATCGCAAATGCCTAGAGGAAATACGACACTTCTGGAGTTGGTAATAACGAATGGTTCAGAGTTCATCGGGAAAACCTTAAGGGAAATGGATTTCCGTCGGAGGTATCGGGCAGTTCCTCTGGCCATCCTTCATAGTGAGGAGATAGTGAGAGAACGTTTACATCAGGTTACATTAGGAGCAGGTGATATTATTTTGACCGAAATCAAATCTCATAGAGTCGAGAACTTGAAGCGTGAGGAGATGAAATCAAAAGGTCCTTTTGTTGTCTTATCCGAAGAAGGGATCATTGACTTTCAAAGAAGCAAATTCCTCAAGGTCATTGCGGTCATTGGATTGGTTGTCGTATTGTCGGCATTGGGAGTCCTCCCAATTGTAGCTGGATTGTTATTGGGGACTGTTTCATTGGTGGTGATGAAGTGTATAAGGCCTAAAGAAATTTACAGGTCGGTTGATTGGAAAGTGATTTTTCTATTGGCAGGAGCCCTATCAATGGGAAAAGCCATGAATCAGACAGGGTTATCGGACTTTTTAGCCAACACCATTGTTGAAAACCTGAATGTTTGGGGGCCTTTAGCGGTATTATCCGGACTCTACCTTGCTACTTCCATTTTGACAGAAGTCATGTCAAATAATGCGACTGCAGCATTATTTGCTCCCATTGCAATTGCTACTGCGGAACAATTAGAAGTAAGTCCTATTCCCTTCCTTATTGCTGTAATGCTTGCAGCTTCGGCCAGTTTCATGACACCCATTGGCTATCAGACAAATACAATGGTTTTTAATGCTGGTCAATACAAATTTGGTGATTTCGTAAAGGTAGGTGTAGGACTGAATTTGTTATTCTGGTTGATCGCCACTTTCCTGGTACCAGTGATCTATCCTTTTTGAGAGACTTTCAAGTATAAGCCGGCTGTTTTATTTGATACTTTTTCCCGGGAAGGGAATGAATTAATCCTGAGAACTCCAAGGCTAAAAGGAGGGAGGCAAGTTGCGTAAGTGGCACTTGTGATTTCCACGAAATTTCATCCACGCCCATACCTTCTGGGGATTTTTTGATGGCCAAAAGTATGGCTTTTTCCTCTCTTGTAAGGTTCAATGTTTCAAAACTGGCGCGATCGGGTTGAGTAATGCTCCCATCCCAATTCAAATGATATAGGAGATCATTGATGCCCGTATAAATCAAAGCTTTTTGTTGCTTGATAAGGTTATTACAGCCTGTTGAAACCGTGTTGGTCAAATTTCCAGGTACGGCAAATACGGGTTTATCGTATGAATAAGCAATATTGGCGGTGATAAGTGCGCCGCCCTTTTCTGCAGCTTCCACCACAATCGTTACATCGGCCAATGCGGCAATAATTCTATTGCGAGCGGGGAAAAGACGGGCATCTGGTTGTGTACTTGGCGGATTTTCTGATATCAGGCAACCGGTTTTGAAGATTTTCTGTGCGGTAGACCAATGTGCTTTTGGATAGATCACATTGAGCCCGCTTGCCAATACGGCATGATTGGTAAGGCTATGATGTAGTGCACTTCTGTGGGCCTCAATGTCTATTCCGTAAGCCAGGCCACTTACTATGGCGGTATCTAATTGACTAAGTTCAGAGACAATATGTTGAGTAATTTCTTTGCCATATGATGTTGCTTTTCTGGTTCCTACTATGGCGACGCTTCTTTGCTTCAGGCTATTTAAATCACCTTTGATGAAGAGTACGGTGGGCGCATCGAATACATCTCTTAATTGTTTTGGATAATCACGATCAAGGAAGTGGACAATATTGATGCTCGACTCATTGCACTCATCAATGATATGCTCGGTTTCAGAAAATGAGGCTTTATTCAAAATCCCCTCGACGGTTTTTGAACCTACACCCGGTATCTTGAGTAAAGTCTTTTTGGAGGAAGAAAATACTTCCTGTATGGATCCTGTATAGCTTATTAAATTTCTTGCAGTAGAATAACCGATGCCTGGTATTCTATTGAGTGCAAGATGTAGAAATGTTTCTTCTGATACTACGGCAGATCTTCCCGCATCCGTTGTAGAAAATGTTTGACTTTCTTTAATGACTCTATTAGTTCAATTTTGTTTTTAGCTGCTTCCACGTCACTTTTGATAAAGTCTCTGGCGCCGTGTAGGGTGTATCCCTTTTCCTTCACAAGGTAATATATCAATTTCACATTTTTGATATCTTCTTTCGTAAATTGTCTATTTCCTTTACGATTTTTCTTTGGTTTGATGATATCAAATTCGCTTTCCCAAAACCGAATTAGAGACGTGGCCACGTTTAACTGATCGGCTACTTCACCTATGGTAAAGTATTTCTTCTCTATTTCTTTTTCCTTGTAAGGCACTCAGTTTTGTTTTTCGTTTTGAAGATAGATAATTCTGCCAGAATCATCAAAGGTTAATGGAGTTTCTGGAAAATCTTCTTGCGTTAGTTTCTTAATGGATTTTAATGCACGCAATTTGACGTCTTTTCTTGGTCCCAGGCTGTAGTCCTGGTAGAAAGATTCGATTTTTCCTTTAAGAAATTCTCCCTCGGGATTGAGCCATACTTTTAGCAGCGGAGCTTCTCCGTTAGCGCCTCTCAAATTGAACCTTCCATACGTTAAAAAATTGCCTAAACTATAGGCAATCAGGCGGTCTTTATAGATTTCCATGGCGCGGGGAATATGAGGCCCATGACCAATCATAAGATCAGCACCATGGTCGATCATTCGATGCGAAAATTCATAGACATTACCCCGATCTTCTCCATAGTAGAATTCTCTCTTACGAGTCACATGTTTGTTTTTAGCTCCTTCGGCACCCGCATGGAAGGACACAATGACAATGTCATTCAGACTATCCAGTTTTTCGACAATTTCTGCAATTCGCTTTTCTTCATGAATAACTAAAGTGCCCTTGTTCGGTGAGACGGCAACGACCCCAATTCGAAGACGTTTTTTATTTAATTGAGTGGACGGAAGTTCGATGCTCCCGGCATAGGCTATACCTATAGAATCAAGCACCTCCTGTGTATTCAATCGTCCGGTAACGCCGAAATCATTTGCATGATTATTGGCAAGACTTAAGATATCAAAGCCATTTTGTACGAAATGCCGGGCAAGGTGGTCTGGTGTCCTAAAGAGATAACAGGCTTTAGGGTTTTTGCATTCTTTGGCGTCACCACCCTCATCAAGGATCACTCCTTCAAGGTTGCCAAAGGTGAGATCCGCATCTTGCAAGTATGGATTAACCTGTTTCCAGAGTAGTTTTCCGCTATCGGCAGGTAAGTACGACGGGTTTGGGAAATTGGTACCCATCATAATATCTCCCACCGCCACAATTGAAATAGTATCGGGCTGAACATCGGATAACCCGATATCGACCTCCTCCTCCAGAGATTCCAAAGTATCCCCTTCACTGGTGATAAAAACAGGCTTTACAGGTGCTATTACTGCAACTGTATCTTTTGGTTGCGTTTCAATGGGTGTTTGAACAATCACCCGTTGAGGTTTACACCCAATGAGGAAAATCAGGACAATTCCGAAAAACTGAAGTGTTTTTTTCATGATCAGAAGCGTGCAAAGATGCCGATAACCCGGAAGTTTTTAGATATCTGGCATAAAAAAACCGCGACCTAGGGCCGCGGTTCCAAATTCTTTTCATTCAATATCAGTAAGAACCTAACGCCTGATTTTCTTTGGACGCCAGTCGAAGAATTTCTTCATACTCTTCATCCGTCAGATCTCGACTGAAATAATACACAGGATTGATCGGTTTACCGTCTTTATGTACTTCGTAATGTAAATGAGGAGCAGTTGATTTCCCTGAATTTCCAGAGTAACCAATGATGTCTCCGCGCTTTACTTTCTGACCTTTCTTCACATTGAACATGTCAAGGTGAGCATACCGGGTTTTGTACCCAAATCCGTGATCAATATCGATTCTTTTACCATAGCCCGAGAAACTCGACTTGACCACCTTTACGACGCCATCAGCTGTGGCATATACCGGAGTTCCTTTTGGTAGAGAGAAGTCAATGCCATTGTGAGGTCTCCTCACTTTATGTATCGGGTCAATTCTATAACCAAATCCACTTGAGAGTCGCTTCAATTGCTTGTTTGAAACAGGTTGTATGGCGGGCATGGCTCTTAGCCACTCTTCCTTATTCTTGGCTAATTTGACGATCTCATCATACGACTTGGTCTGAATGACCATTTTGCGTTTAAGCTCATCAATCTTTTTAGAATTTCTCATGAGATATGAATCTCTGTCCACTCCGTCTTCGAGCAATTCTTTATACCTGTCAGAACCACCAACCCCAGCATTTCGGATTTGTTCCGGTACAGGCTCAACCCCGAAAATAACCCGATAGATGTTGTCGTCCCTGTTTTCAAGTGACAGTAACATCTTTTCCATTTCGGCAAGTTGTTTGTCCTGGATTTCGCCGTAATATTCTGACTGATTCAGTTTTTTCCTTAACAAGGCTTCCTCAGGAGACTCGAAATAGTCAATATAAACCCAGGTCATTCCAGCAGCCAATAGGAAGGCTACCATGAGGAATCCAAGCGAGTTCAATATGATATCCCACGTAGATACGGTAATTCGTTCGTATCTACAGGATTCGGTATCATAGTAATATTTGATACGGGCCATTGAGTATTGAAAGTTGGTATGCTCTAATTTTGAACTTTGAAATAAGCGGTTGACAGCAAAATTCAACTACAATTTTATCATATTCGCATCGTAAAAGCAAGAATAGGAAAATAACGGATTGAATATCAATGGGTTACATGAATTCTAAGCAGATAAGAGCAAAATTTCAATCATTTTTTGAGGAGAAATCACACAAAATTGTGCCTTCGGCTCCCATTGTAGTGAAGGACGACCCAACCTTGATGTTCACCAATGCCGGAATGAATCAGTTCAAGGATTACTTCCTTGGAAATAAAAAGGCTGAATTCAAAAGAGTAGCCGATACGCAAAAGTGTTTGCGTGTTTCCGGCAAGCATAATGACCTGGAAGAGGTAGGTTTCGATACCTATCACCATACGATGTTCGAAATGCTGGGAAATTGGTCTTTTGGAGACTATTTCAAAAGGGATGCGATTTCCTGGGCCTGGGAACTACTTACAGAAGTATTTGAATTGCCTAAGGATCGACTTTATGCTACTGTTTTTGAAGGAAGTAAAGACGATAACCTGGAAGCAGATGAGGAAGCGTTAAAGCTGTGGAGGGCTATTCTTCCTGAGGATCGCGTGCTTTTCGGAAACAAGAAGGACAATTTCTGGGAAATGGGAGATACTGGTCCTTGTGGTCCTTGTTCAGAGCTGCATATTGATTTACGTTCTCAGGAAGAAGTGGATAAACTTCCGGGAAGAGAGTTGGTAAATAAGGATCATCCGCAGGTAGTCGAAGTATGGAATCTGGTATTCATGCAATTCAATCGCATGAGTGACGGTAGCCTCCTTGATCTTCCGGAACAACATGTAGATACAGGAATGGGTTTTGAGCGGCTGGTAATGGCCATTCAACAAAAACAATCCAACTATGATACGGATGTCTTCCAGCCAATTATTTCGGAAGTAGCTGGTTGGGCAGGGATCAAGTATGGTGATGATGAAAAGAAAGACATTGCCCTGAGAGTAATTGCGGACCATATTCGGGCCATTTCATTTACGATCGCTGATGGACAACTGCCAAGTAACGCTAAAGCAGGTTACGTGATTCGCAGGATATTGAGAAGAGCAGTTCGGTATGGGTATACTTTCTTAGGATTCCAGGAGCCTTTCCTCAACAAGATTGTTCCGATGTTAGCTGATCAGTTTTCAGATATTTTCCCAGAATTGATCAATCAAAAGGATTTTGTGATGAAGGTGATAACTGAAGAAGAGATTGCTTTCTTGCGAACGCTGGACAAAGGACTTAAGCGGTTGGACGAATTCAAGAGCACTGGAAGATCAGTCATTGATGGAGCCACTTCTTTTGAGCTTTACGATACCTATGGATTTCCATATGACCTTACGGCATTGATTGCTGGAGAAAATGGTCTTGAGATCAATAAGGAGGAGTTCGATGCTGAAATGGCCATACAAAAAGAACGATCCAAAAATGCGGCGAAACAAGAATCAGGTGATTGGGTTGAACTGCTGACAGATGCGGAGCATTCCAACTTCATTGGTTACGAGTATCTTGAAGCGAAAGTCAGAATCGTAAAATACCGTGAGGTAAAACAAAAGAATAAGGCCTTATTTCAGGTTGTATTGGATCAAACACCATTCTATGCAGAAAGCGGGGGACAGGTTGGCGATACGGGATTTCTGATCAATGGCGAAGATCGTGTGAAAGTCATTGATACCAGGAAAGAGAATGAATTGATCGTTCACATTCTTCCGAAGCTGCCAAAGGAGGTAGAGGTTGAATTTGAAGCGAAAGTGGATTCAGAAAAACGCATGTTGACTGAAAATAACCACTCTGCAACACATCTTCTACATGCCGCACTTCGTCAGGTGCTGGGTGCTCATGTCCAACAGCGAGGATCTTTGGTCAACGACAAAATCTTACGATTTGATTTCTCCCATTTCTCGAAAATGACGGCTGAAGAGATCAAAGAAGTAGAACGTATTGTTAATCGTAAAGTCCGTGAAAACATTGCATTAGATGAAAAGCGAAATGTTCCTATCGCCCAGGCTCAGGAGATGGGTGCCATGGCATTGTTTGGAGAAAAATATGGTGATTTTGTTCGTGTTATCACCTTTGATCCAGATTATTCGGTAGAGTTGTGTGGAGGAACTCACGTGGGGCATACCGGTCAGATTGGAGCCTTCAAAATCATTAGTGAAGGCTCAGTGGCAGCCGGTGTACGCAGAATCGAGGCAATTTCAGCTTTAGGTGCTGAGCAATTATTAGAGGAGCAGTTTAACACGTTAAATTCCATAAGTGATTTATTGAAAAGCCCGAAGGCGCCTGTGGAAGCAGTGACCGATTTACTGAATGAGCGTCAGGCCCTGAAAAAGCAAATAGAGCAACTACAACAAGAGAAAGTGGGTCAGGTGAAGGAGTCATTGAAAGGGATGATCCGGGATCATGGTCAGGCCAGGCTGTTAGTGGCAAAAACTACTCTTCCTGATGGTGATAGCCTCAAATCCATAGCCTTCCAGTTTAAGAATGAATTCCCGAATCTGATCCAGTTGATAGGGGCAGAGATCGGAGGCAAGCCTCAACTTACGGTCATGATTGACGAATCGCTTCTCGAGTCATTGGAGATCAATGCTTCGCAGCTTGTGCGGGATATGGCTAAACACATCAAAGGGGGAGGCGGCGGACAGCCTTTTTATGCTACGGCTGGAGGTAAAGATGTGACAGGCCTCCAGAATGCATTGGTCCATGGCGAGGCATTCGTGAAGGAGAAATTAGGTTGATGTAACTACATGGATGAAGAAAAGTATCAGGTTGTCATTGGGCTGGAGGTACATGTTCAGCTCAAAACCAATTCCAAGATTTTTTCTTCAGAACCAACCAATTTCGGAGCTTCTCCAAACGAAAATGCCGGAGTAGTTACTCTGGCACACCCAGGGACACTTCCCAGCTTGAATAAACAGGTCATTGAATTGGCTGCTAAAATGGGGCTGGCCTGTCATTGCGAGATTTCGCGAAGACTCATATTTGATCGGAAAAACTACTTTTATCCCGACCTGCCCAAAGGATACCAATTAACTCAGGATCGTACACCGATCTGTCGCAATGGATATATTCCGGTTCGGCCTAAGGAGGGCAAATCAAGGCATGTAAGGCTTTCAAGGATTCATCTGGAGGAGGATTCTGGAAAATCTAGTCATGATGAAGATGAATTCACACTGATCGATTACAACCGAGCCGGAATTCCACTAATCGAGATTGTTACCTATCCGGAGATCTATTCCGTGGAAGAAGCTGTAGGGGTTCTGGGTGAGATCCGCCGCATCGTTCGCTACCTTGGGATCAGTGATGGTGATATGGAAAAGGGCAGCCTGCGATGTGACGCAAACATTTCTGTCAGGCCTCAGGGGGTGGAGCAATTAGGTAAAAAGGTGGAGGTCAAAAATATGAACAGCATAAGGAATGTTGGCCGTGCCATTGCTTATGAAGCTGACCGTCAGATCAGCCTATTTAAAGCGGACCAAAATGTTGTTTCTGAAACAAGGGCTTTCGATGTTGATTCCGGGATGACAATAACGATGAGGAATAAGGAGGAATTGAATGATTACCGTTATTTTCCTGAACCGGACATAAGCCCAACTGAGATATCGGTTGAAGAACTAGCCACATGGAAATCCGAATTGCCCCCATTGCCGCAAGAATTATTCGACCTGTTTACCTCCGAATATGGACTACCTCAATATGATTCGGAAGTGCTGATTGAGGAACATAGTATGGCGAATTATGCTCAAAAGTTATTTGAAATAACCAGGTTTCGAAAACAAGCCTCAAATTGGTTAATGGGACCGGTTAAGTCCTGGTTAAAAGCTCACAAGACAACCATGGAGCACTTTCCCATTGCTATAAGGCAAATGAGTGACATACTTGATCTCATTCAGGATCGAAAACTGGGACACACCAATGCTGTCCAAAAGTTGTTTCCTTTCCTGTTGGAAAATCCTGAGAAGGGAGTTTTGGATGCGAGTAAGGAGTTAAATTTACTGTTTGATCAGAACGATTCTGAAATTCAGCCGGTTATTGATGAAATTCTTGCAGCACACCCGGACAAGGTAATGGCCTATCAAAACGGCAAAACAAGCCTTTTGGGGATGTTCATGGGAGAATTGATGAAGAAAACAAAAGGTAAGGCTGATGCTCAGGTGGCAAACAAGATGCTGACCGAATCGTTAAAACCTTGAAGAAGTTGAGATTAATGGAAAGGATGAAAGTTATAACCCAATTGAAGTCTTTTGTTTGGCTGGTGCTATTGAGTGCCTGGTTGATTTCTTGCTCGGGATCTTCAGAGGAAGGTGTGAAGATTTCCGGTACGATTAATAATCCATTCACAGAGGAGATGGTAGTTGTGGAGAAATTGACCGGAGCCAGCATCGAAACCGTGGACACCATTGGCTTCAATAACAATGGGAAATTCAAAACCTTTTTGAAGGTGGAAGAACCTGCATTCTACCGACTGAACTTCTTCAATCGTCAGTTTGTCAATTTGATTCTTACAGGCGCCGAAAAGGAGATATCTATAGAAGTGGATGGTGACCGACCCACAGGTTTGGCTATCGTGAAAGGATCAAGAGATACGGATTTATTGCAAACCATCAATGAAGCTGAAGATAAACGGAGAAGCGATGAAAAGCTATTGAATGATGAAGCGATCCAGGCGAGAATGAATGGCGATGGACAAACCTTCAGGGAAATTGTTGATCAATATCAGAAAGTGGATGCGAAAAACCGGAAAGTATTGAAACAAAAAATTTGGGAAGCTGCTCCTTCCCTTGCGGCCATTTTCGGTGTGAACTATCTGGACCTGGAGACAGATATTGAATTCATTGACAGCTTATCTCAAAAGTTCAACAGCACATTGGCCGATCACCCCTTTACGATCAGTTTGACGAATCGATTGGAAGCTTACAAGAAATTAGCTGTAGGAGCTGTTGCACCAGAAATATCCCTACCATCTCCTGATGGAAGTATGGTTTCTTTAAGTTCTCTGAAAGGCAATTATGTGCTCATTGACTTTTGGGCTGCATGGTGTCGCCCTTGCCGTGCTGAAAATCCAAATGTCGTTAGACTCTATAAAAAGTATCAGAATGAGAATTTTGAAATTCTTGGTGTTTCTCTGGATCGAACGAAAAAAGCTTGGGTCAAGGCCATCGAAGATGATGGGTTGATTTGGAAGCATGTTTCGGACCTGAAGTATTTCAATTCACAAGCGGCACAAACCTATAGAGTAGATGCGATCCCTGCTACCTATTTGATTGGGCCTGATGGTAAAATCCTGGCGAAAGGATTGCGAGGTGAAAGCCTAAAAGCCAAACTTGAAGAAATATTTGGATAGGTTTTTATAGACCGAACCAGGTTTTCAACGAATTCCAGAGTTTTGTTTTCTCTTCCCGGCTGCCATTGACTGAGGACAAAGGCCGGGCCCTGAGACTCATTTGTGTAGTGCGAGTTACATTGTAATATTCGCCATCCACACCTTCAATTTCAAAGTCTCCAAAGACAATTAGTTTATCATATGAAAGGCTACTTTGAGGTTGCCCCACGATATGATGCACCTGGTTGGGTTTGACATTTACTGCCATCAAAATTTTGTCCATCAATTCTTTTTCTTCCTTGCTTAAGGATTCTGAAACAACTATGATGGGATATTTGATTACTTCTTCCTGGACGAGTGCGGGCTCCTGAGCCCGCGAAGCCGATGCTTCAGTTTCTACTTTAGAGGTGGATTTCTCATCGATTACAGGAGAAGGCGCGGCTACATCTTTAGGAGATTCAATTACCTGTTTTTGATCATCAGGTAAAAGATATAAATCCTCGGTAAGAAATAATTTCAGGTGTACATCTTCCATCAACCTGGCTGAAATAGTGATTTTAATTCTGTAGCATCTTCAGGCTTCATTCTTTCTGCCAATACAAGTCTGAGCTGTCTTCTTCTCAGTGCGCCCTCATACAATTCTTTTTCTAACTCCGTTTTTGGAACCGCTTCTGGTACATCAATGGGTCTTCCTGACTGATCCACCGCGACGAAAGTAAAGAATGCCCGGTTCGATTCTATTTTCTTGCCGGATGGAATATCTTCCGCAGTTACTTCGATATAGACTTCCATCGATGAGTTAAAGGATCGGGTGACAAAAGCCTGCAGGTTTACCACATTTCCTAGCTGGACCGGTTTTTTGAAAGAGATATTATCTACTGAAGCCGTTACTACTATGCGATTGGAGTGTTTTTGAGCCGCAATGGCTGAAACCACATCCATCCAGTGCATCAATCGTCCCCCCATGAGATTATTGAGTGTATTGGTGTCGTTAGGGAGAACCAACTCCGTCATAACGACGTGTGAGTCCTGGCAGTTTTTCTTTTTCTTATTCATTCCATCCGTATTGGCCTAGCAAAGGTACAAAGCTGAAGTTTTTGTGCTCCTTCTTTCGAACGCGTCGTTCCGCAGTTTTTTCAATTTCCAGCATTTTCTGAGTTTGATTGTTTCCTACGGGTATGATTAATCGACCACCAATTCTTAATTGTTGGATCAATGCCGAGGGAACAGAAGGGGCTCCCGCAGTGACAACTATACCATCATAAGGAGCATGAGCGGGGATACCTTTAGAACCGTCTCCAAGATAAAAATGAGGCTTGTATCCAATTTTAGGCAAGAAATAGCTGGTTTGTTTATACAATACTTTGTTGTATTCGATGGTATGGACCTCCGCTCCCAGTTCCATCAAGACACTGGCCTGATACCCTGAACCCGTACCGATTTCGAGGATTTTACTTCCAGGTTTTACTTGCAGTAGTTGTGTTTGAAAAGCTACTGTAAATGGTTGAGAAATGGTCTGACCCTGACCAATAGGGAATGCTTTGTCCTCGTATGCGTGTTCCAGGAATACATTTTCGAAGAAAAAGTGCCTGGGGATCTTTCCGATGGCCTGTAAAATAGCTTTAGAAGTAATACCTTTTCGCGCCACTTCTTTTACCAACATCTTTCGCATGCCACGATGACGGTAGCTATCTTCTAGGTTATCTTTGCTGTCCATTTCAGGCATAAAATTAGAATAAAAAGGGCCAATGTTTACGGGAATTATTGAGACACTTGGAACGGTGCAACAATTGAAAAAAGAAGGCACGAACATCCACTTCTACGTTACTTCGAAGCTTACCCATGAGCTAAAAGTTGATCAAAGTGTGAGTCACAATGGCGTATGCCTTACGGTGACCGAATTGGATGAGAATGGGTATTGGGTTACGGCTATTGATGAAACACTTCAGAAAACTAATCTGGGGCACGTTCAAATAGGTGATCAGGTTAACATTGAAAGGTGTATGCCGGCGAATGGACGCTTCGATGGACATATTGTACAAGGACATGTTGATCAGACGGCAACGGTTACAGGGATCAAAGAAGAGGAGGGGAGCTGGTTATTCGATTTCAGTTTCGAACCTGGAGAGGAGGTTGTAGTGAACAAAGGAAGTATTTGTGTAAATGGCGTAAGCCTTACTTGTTTTAATGCGACGGACGATTCATTCCGGGTGGCAATTATTCCTTATACCTATGAACACACGACTTTTTCAGACTTAAGGATCGGAGATAAAGTGAACCTTGAATTTGATGTGATCGGGAAGTATGTCAGCCGTATGTTGGAAAGAAGAGAATTGCCACTTTAAGTGTGATTACTTCACTCAAGTGCATCGTGGTTCGTTAGTCTTAGCCCTGAATAACTGATAAAGGCAGCGATATAACCCACCAATCCACCAATAATGACATCTCCCGGGAAATGTACGCCTAGATAGATCCTGGACAATCCTACTAAAAATGCCCAGCCAATAATTATTAGCGCAAAGCGATTTCTAAAATAGAACCAGCAAAAACTTGCCAATGCCATGGTATTCGCCGCATGTGACGAGGCAAAACCGTATTTTCCACCACAGCGTGAAACAATGATCACGGAATTGGAAAGTGCAGGGTCTCTGCAAGGTCTAAGTCTTTCGAAAAAGGGTTTCATGAAGGACGAGGTGACCTGATCACTCAAGACCACTGCCAGGACCAATGGGACCAATACCCACAAGATATGATGCTGATATCGCTCGGTGAGTTTAAAAATGACCCACAAATACAAGGGGACCCACAGGTATTTGTCCGATAACAAGATCATCAGCTGATCAATGAAGGCTGGTCCTGATCCGTTGATCAGAGAGAAGAGTTGGTAATCCCAATCAATTACCGTTTCCAGCATGGGTCCAGTCGATATCTTTTTTTAATAGGGCCAGGGTTCGTGCCTCTTCGCTATTCGGAGCAGGTTGATGATCATATTCCCATTTCGCCTGGGGAGGCATACTCATCAAAATAGATTCGGTGCGCCCGTCGGTATCCAACCCGAATTTGGTTCCTTTGTCATAAACCAGGTTGAACTCAACGTATCTTCCTCGTCTTAATCGCTGCCAGGTTTCATGTTCAGAACCATAGGTCAGATGCTTATTTTTTTCAATCAATTGGGTATATACCGGTGCAAAAGTTTCTCCTACTGCCTTTACAAATTCCCAGTAGGTTGATTTTTCAGCATCCGCCTTTCCGGCTAGTCTATCGAAGAAGATGCCACCTATACCTCGTGTTTCTTTTCGGTGCTTGATGTAGAAGTAGTCATCAGCCCATTGTTTAAACTTTGGATAGTAGTTCGGGTCGAACTTGTCACAAGTTGCTTTCAACGTCCGATGGAACATTTTAGCATCTTCCTCCACCACATAATGCGGAGTAAGATCGATGCCACCTCCAAACCAATAAGTTCCGTTACTCATTTCAAAGTACCGAACGTTCATATGTATGATAGGTACCATAGGGCTTACAGGGTGCATTACGATTGATACTCCTGTTGCAAAAAAATCCGCAGCATCAAGATTTAAAGCACTCAATATCTTTTCCGGTGTAGGTCCATGAACTGCTGAGAAATTTACACCCCCTTTTTCGATTACATGACCATCCGTAAGTACGCGAGATCTTCCTCCACCACCTCCTGGACGTTCCCATTGATCTTCCTGGAATTTTGCTTTTCCATCGGCTTGCTCTAGTGACTGACAGATTTGGTCCTGCAGGCTTTTGAACCAATCTTGGATGGATTGTTTGTCTATCATATACACTTAAAATGGGAATCCAATTCCGAAGTTTATTCTTGTCTTATTACTTAAAAAATCTTTCTCTGACTGTATCCGACGACCTCTGATCGACTCTTCATCTTTGATTCGTTGCAGGGCGCTGAAAAAGTTAATGTCGTCAAGAATGAATCGAGAGCCCAGTGGTTGTGCCGGGTCTACTACCTGTGTAGCCGCATCGATGCGGAAGATAAGGTATCCAAAATCAATTCTTAGACCAATTCCGGCACCTACGGCGATCTCATTCAGAATGAATTGGGTGAAAATTTTCCATCCGAATTCGAGGTGGGAAGGTCCTGGTCAAGTGGAAGTAGCGGCGTACTTCTTAATTGCCAGATATTTCCCGCATCAACAAAAAAGGCCCAATTCAGGAAGCCAGTGATTTTGCTTCGATATTCAAGACTTGATTCTATGATCAACTCACCCCCCTGTTCGAGTGTGTAGTTCACAGTTCTGAGTCCTACGTCTGCTGATTCATTGTAAACCGCAAAGCTTCCGGGGCCAAGTCGACGGGCTGGCCATGCACGGATACTGTTACTGCCAGCAATATAGAAGTATTTTTCGTAGGGCAAAGCGACCGTATCACTGCCTATCGGATTGCCTATGCCAAGGTGAAATCGGGTAGCTAATATTGATCGCCGATTGATCACATGGCTGTTTCTATAGTCCAGCACGGCTTTGAAAAACCGATATTGTGTTTGTCCCAAATTGAGAAATTCGGAACTGATGATACTGGTCAAGTTTCCGCCGGATTCAGCAAACAACCTGAGGAAGGAGGAATTGGTGACCTTATTCCCATAGTTATTATTATTGATCACTGCTTCCGCAGAGGCTGTGCTCAGGAATGCAGATTGAAAAGAAGCCGCGTAAGATCCATTCCCGTTGACCCGCAATGTGTCCAGGAAAGTTTGGAAATCGGGTTCCAGGGTCGATTCCACAAATCCGACACTAAAGGGGGTGAGTTTGTAGCTTAAACGTTCATTCACTTGCCAGGAATACCCCCAGGAAGCATTAAAGATCTCTCTTTCATATTCGGTAAAACGATCCTCAAAGTTGTACTGAAACGTCACTGAGGTCGCTGGATTGTACCGGCTTATTCTGTTCTTGATTCGTTCAGATAAAAAAGGTACCTGAAACTGTGGGAAGTGTAAACTCAAACGACCTCCATACTGAAACAACGTGTAATTACGATCCTCGTCCGAGATGTTACCAATGCCCTGCAGGGTCATATTGCCATTGATCTCAAGTAATTCCAGGCCATTGAAAGTGTTTCTGTTTTTCAGACCTATGGTGAAAAAAGGGCCAGGGAAATTGGCCGTGGAAGAAAGACCGATTTCGTTGGAAGTCTCAAATTTGTTTAGCGGGCTGGTGAATATGTTAGAAATGAATTTTCCACCGGTCGTATCAAAATTGATATTGATGAATTTGAAGGCATCCAGGTTTGCCAATTGCCTTTGTGTTTCCAGTGCGTTGGAATGTCGGTAGATGCTGTCTTTTTTGATAAAGATCCTTCGGCTCAGCAGGTCTCGATTGTATTTGTTTGAACTGAATTGGAAGGAGATATTTTTATGATTTGAATTGATCTTCCGGTCAGGTATATCAGGATTATTGTCCACGAAAACCACCGAATCAATCCGAAATATTTTGTGTTCTTTCTGGTCTTTGGGATTGGTAATGATTTGACGCAATAAAATGCGCTTTTTGTCCAGTGATATCGTGTCGATTTCGAAATAGACAAACTGCCTGCCAAAATCGAAGTAACCATTGTTCCGGAGTTCATCCACAATTTCATCTCTTTCTTCACTTAGCCTCTTTTGGCTATACGGAGTACCCTTGTTGAGTAAACTCTTTCGTGCTTGCAACACAGCTTCGACTTTGCGGTCTTCTATTTGATACTCGATCGAATCAATTCGGTAGCGTGTGCCTTTTAATAGGACATATTCATTCTCAATGTATTTATCACGTTTCGGGCTGGAATTGGCTCGTACTTCACTGTCGAAATAACCTTCTGTTTTCAGGTAATTAGCCAGGTTCTCAACAGAGATGTTGACCAAAGTACTGTCAAATACGGCCAGGGGTTTACCCTGACGCATTCGCCAGTTACCTTCTTCAATTTTTCGTATAAGACGGCCCGTTTTCTTTTCCCGGGTGCTGATCAATCGAGCTTTTTTCCTGTCTTTCTTAGTTTTTTCAATTTTCCGATCAAACCGCTTCCTGATGTGCTGAATTTTGGCCTGATAGGAGGCAGTGTCGTGGTTTTTTTTGCCCCATTCATATAGATAAGCTTCTGTCGAAATGGGTAGTCCTAACAATCGGGCATTGGGTTCCAGACTGATGAGAGATTGTACATCGTCCTGACTGAGTCGGCTGGTTCCTTTGGTCTTTTGTTTCGTAAGCAGACGTTCCCCATCCTCCAGGTATCTGGTGCCCAGGCAAGAACTTGCCAACAAGGCTAACAAAATAAATAAATTTGCCGGGCTTAATCTCCTCAAACTATGGTCACTAAAAGCAGCATAAAATTCATCAAATCGCTGAAATTAAAAAAATATCGCTTGCAGGAAAAGCGCTACATCATTGAGGGGAGGAAAGGAATAGAGGAAGCGCTCAAGGCGAGTATACCCGTCGAGCAGGTGATTGGAACAAAGGAATTTGGTGCTCAGCTAGAGGAAAATGGGCTTTTGAGGGAAACACAATTTGAATCCGTAGATCAACGAACGCTGGAAAGTATCAGTTCCTTCCAGTCCAATAATACCGGAATAGCCATAGCACCGATTGTTGCTACAAAACTGAAAGAAGAGAAGGGGCCTAGTATTTTACTGGATGGTGTTCGCGATCCCGGAAACCTGGGCACCATCATTCGCGGAATGGATTGGTTTGGTATAAAGACGTTGATTTGTTCCCCGGATTGTGCGGATTTCTACAATCCCAAGACACTTGCTGCAACCATGGGGTCCTTTACGCGCCTGAAACCCCATTACATGGACCTTGATGCTTTTTTAACTGAACGAGAAGAACTACCTGTATACGGCATGGTATTAGGAGGAGCTCCAATGGAAAGCGCGCAATTGATACAGGATGCGATCTATATATTGGGTAGTGAATCCCATGGGATTCGTGAACCGTTATTGCCCTTTGTGAAAAACAAAATAGCCATCACCAAATTCGGAGGAGCTGAGTCTCTGAATGTGGCCATGGCTACCTCTATTCTTTTGTATGCGATTCGCGCTACTGCTTAAAAGTCAAATATTGATTGATCAAACCGGAGGTTGAAGAGTCATGAGCAGATGATTCGCCGTGAATATCTTTTAAGATAGCTCCGGCCAATTGCTTGCCAAGCTCAACGCCCCACTGATCGAAACTGAAGATGTTCCAGATGATCCCCTGAACGAATATCTTGTGCTCATACAAGGCAATCAAAGTGCCGAGCGCCCTAGGGGTCAGTTTTTTCATCAAAATACTTGTGGTAGGCTTATTTCCTTCAAATACTTTGAAAGGTAGGATTTTCGCTATTTCATCTGCAGACATCCCTTTAGCTTCAAGCTCTGCGCGTACTTCTGATTCACTTTTCCCAATCATAAGGGCTTCCGTCTGAGCAATGAAATTGGCAATCAGCTTATCCTGATGATCAACCAGTTCATGAGGTGGTTGTGCTGCTGCGATGAAATCACAAGGAATGAGTTTACTACCCTGATGGATCAATTGATAGAAAGCATGCTGACCGTTAGTACCCGGTTCTCCCCAGATGATCGGGCCACTCTGATGTTGGATTGGAAGGCCGTTTCGATCCACTCCTTTGCCATTGCTCTCCATGTCACCTTGTTGTAGATAGCGACTAAAGTGACTCAATAAATGGTCGTAGGGTAGTATAGCCTGAGTTTCGGCACCAAAGAAATTGTTGTACCAAACTCCAAGCATGGCCATGAAAGTAGGAATATTGGTGCTGACATCATTGTTTTCCAGGAAATGATTATCCATGGCTTCCGCACCTTTCAGCAAATCCTCGAAATGATCGTATCCGATAGAGCAGGCAATGCTTAATCCAATGGCAGACCACAAAGAATAGCGACCACCGACCCAGTTCCAGAACTCAAACATGTTCTGCGTGTCGATGCCAAATTCAGCTACTTTTTCGGCGTTTGTAGAAACAGCCACAAAGTGCTTACTTACATGAGACATATCACCAGCGGTTTTCAGGAACCAGTCTCGGGCCGAAGTGGCGTTGGTCATGGTTTCTTGTGTGGTGAATGTTTTCGAGGCTATGATGAAAAGCGTCGTTTCAGGATTTAAGACACCAACTTTTTCCAATAAATCTGAAGCATCCACATTGGATACAAAATGCGCATTGATTCCTGCCACCTGATAGGGCTTAAGCGCTTTTGTAACCATAAAAGGGCCCAGGTCCGATCCTCCGATCCCAATATTGACAATGTCGGTGATCTTCTTTCCTGTATATCCTTTCCACTCACCGCTGTGTAATTGCCCGGTGAAGGTCTTTATTTTCTGTAGTACGGCCTTTACTTGCGGGATCACATCCTTGCCATCTACTGCAATACTTCCTCCGGAAATTTTTCGTAAAGCAACGTGTAATACGGCTCTGCCCTCGGTTTGGTTGATGGCCTCACCCGAAAACATGGCACGCTTGGCTTCATTTAGACCCGTTTCTTTAGCGAGCTGCTCAAAGAGATCTAGTGTCTCTTCGGTGATAAAATGCTTTGAAAAGTCGAAAAGGAAATCTTCAAACCGAAAAGTGAGTTCATCGAAACGATTTTCATTTTCTTCAAAAAGTGCACTTAATCGTTTGCCTTTGATGGATTCAAAATGAGTAGATAGCGCCTTCCAGGCGGCCGTCTCTCCAGGATTAATACGTGGAAGCATGGTAGTTGATTGCCAGAATTAAAGGCAAATTAAACTTATAACCTGACGAATAGGTAGTACGTGTAGGCCAAAAATCCGAGAAGATATAATATTCCCTCGGCCCGATCCAATTTGTACTTGTTGAATGTGAACATGAAAATGAACAACAGGAACGTTCCGATCATCACCAGATAGAGGTCAATGTTCAGATCTGTTGCATAATTTAATGGGCTGTGAATGATTGAAGTCATTCCTAACACCAGCAAGAGATTGAAGATGTTGGAGCCAACGATATTCCCGACGGCCAGATCCGATTTCTTGTGAAACGCCGCTACAGCTGATGTAGCTAATTCCGGTAGGGAAGTACCCGCTGCTAAAATGGTCAAACCGATCAGTTTCTTACTGACGTGATAATATTCCGCAATAGTAACTGCATTCGTTACGATCATCCGTCCGCCAAACACCAGTCCTGCAATGCCGAGAACGATCATGATGGTCGTTTTCATACTGCCAAACATCACAATTTCTTCGTCATCATCTTCATGATCGGGATTTCTTTGAAGATTCAGGAAAATATATACCAGAAACCCAATGAACATACCAATCAGGATGATGCCATCCCACAAACTCAGTGAGCTGGTATCTCTTTCGAAGAAGAGCTGATCATTGACCAGAATGAAGAACATGATGGTAGCCAGCAGGCTATATGGAATCTCTTTCCAAAGTGCATTTTTCTGCACGGTCAGAGGATAGATCACACTGGATACCCCGAGAATGAGGAAGATGTTAAAGATGTTCGATCCGATGATATTTCCGAAAACCAATTCGTGATTCTCTGTTCCCCCAGAGATAATATTCACGACAAGCTCGGGAGCAGAAGTCCCCATAGCTACAACGGTCAATCCGATGGCAATATCAGAAATATTGAAACGCTTAGCGAGACTGGAAGCACCATTTACCAAAAAGTCTGCCCCTTTAATGAGAAGAACAAAACCTACGGCTACCAGTAGTAAATTAACAAAGATCCCCAAGGCGAATCGGTTAGTGTTAGCGATTAATGTAATTCAGCGAATTTACAGATTTTGAAATATAATTATTTCTAGATTATGTTTTCAAAATCCTCGCAAATTAAACATTCTGTTGTCTAATTTCCATGAGATAATATGGATTTTTCAGTTATCAAGTGCTTCGGTCATGTTTCCGATGATCACTTTTAGTTCCTCAATTGAGGAAAAATAGTCTTCTAATCCTGTAATACCCGCTTTATTCACTGAAAAATAGAATTTTATTTTTGGTTCTGTTCCTGAAGGTCTCACTGAAATTTTTCCACCATTTTCCGTGATGAATTGTAAAACGTTGGATTTTGGGAAGTTCATGGTCGTTTCATTACCATTGATAAGATCCTTACTGATTCCCGTGCTGTAGTCTTTAAGAACGGTTACTTTTTGTCCACCAAGCTCGGCAGGAGGGTTGCTTCGGAAAGTTTCCATCATTGCTTTGATTTCCTCGGCTCCGGATTTCCCTTTTTTCGTTACGGATTTTAGAGATTCCACATATAAGCCATACTCTTTCGCAAGATCAACTAACAGGTCAAACAAGGACTTGCCCTCACTTTTGGCCCAAGCCGTCATCTCTGCAATCATGGCACAACTTGCTATGGCATCCTTGTCTCGCACCTCATCTCCGATCAGATATCCATAACTTTCCTCACCACCTCCGATAAACTTTTCTTTGCCTTCCAGTTCACGGATCAGCGCGGCAATATATTTGAACCCGGTAAGTGTTTCATAAGAGTTGACTCCAAAACTATCGGCAATCTTCACAATGAGATCAGTAGTGACGATGGTCTTCACGACATATTGCTTACCATCGATTTTGCCATTTTCTTTCCATTTTCTCAGTAGATAATAGATAAGCAGAGATCCGGTTTGATTGCCGTTGAGCAACTGGAACTCGCCGGTATTGTTTTTAACCGCTATACCCACTCTGTCTGAATCAGGGTCGGTGGCCATTACCAGGTCAGCATCCAGGTCTTTCGCCTGTGCCAGCGCTATGGAAAGTGCTTCTGCTTCTTCCGGATTGGGATAGACTACCGTAGGAAAGTTCCCGTCGGCTTCTGCCTGTTCTGCCACAACATGGACGTTTTCAAAACCCATTTTATTCAAAATCGGCGGCACCAGCGTGATGCCCGTTCCGTGAATCGATGAAAAGACGATCTTCAGGTCTTTATGGGTCGCAATCGCCTCCGGAGAGAGGGATAGACTGGCGATCATGTTCAAATAATCGTCATCTATGGCTTTGCCAATAGGCTTGATCAATTCAGGTTTGGCCTCAAAGATCACTTCATCAATAGAGGTAATAGCCCCTACTTCATCGATCACATTTTTATCGTGGGGAGGAATGATCTGAGCACCATCTTCCCAATAGGCTTTATAGCCGTTGTATTCTTTAGGGTTGTGCGAGGCGGTCACAACCACACCACTCTGACATCCTAATTGACGTATGGCGAAAGAAAGTTGCGGGGTAGGTCTTAATTCCTCAAAAAGAAATACTTCAATGTCATTGCCTGAAAATACTTCGGCAGTGGTCTCAGCGAAGAATCGACTGTTGTTGCGACTATCATGAGCTATCGCCACTTTAATGGGTTGATCTTTAAAGGTCTTTTTTAGGTAGTTAGCCAGCCCTTGCGTGGCCATGCCTATGGTGTATTTGTTCATTCGGTTGCTACCGACTCCCATGATGCCACGCAGACCACCTGTTCCGAACTCCAGGTCTTTATAAAAGCATTCTGTTAATAAAGAGTCGTCAGCTGCAGAGATCATTTCTTCAATGGCTGATTTTGTTTCAGCATCTACCTTTTCACTTTTCAACCATTTATCGGCTTTTTCAACTAGATTCATCGAATATTAATTATGAAATTGTCAGAACAGGAACTGTATTTCGTTATTGAATTGAAATTTTCATTTTTTTTATGAGAATTATTGAAATTCTTATAAAATTTGCCAATGAAAACGTTTTCAGTACTTTTTTTCCGGGTATGAATATAGAAAAACTAAATCAAGCTTTTGTCGAGATCGCAGAAAAGAAAATCGAACTCACAAGATTTGACGTACAAGAACCACAGTACGACGCCATTCTAGCAGAAATACATGAAATGGAAGAAGAATTTCTACAAACGTATGGATCGTACGTAGAGGAAGTACTCTTCAACGTACATGATGAGTATTGTCCTGATAACGAAGTACTTCTTCCCAGTGCTTACATGGCATCTGCGTACCTGAAAACTTCTACGGACCGTGTTGCCTATGATGTTGAAAAAGACCAGGGCATACGTGTTGAAGCAGATGATTTTCCGGGAGTAAGGGCCAGACTTGTCCTGATACCAGGGCCCACTCGTTTGATCCTTCAGGGAGAAAAAGACGAATTCAAAGAAACGGTCTGGATTGCAAGCTAGAAGCCAAGTTTAGATTTTACTCGGTCCAGTACTCCAGATGCGATGACCATGGCTTTCTCTTCACCTTTCTGAAGAGCCAGTTCTAATTCGTCTACGTTGTTCATCAAACGGTCGTACTCCGCCCTCTGACTTGCATAAACATCCATGATCAGTTCAAATAAGGCTTGTTTTGCATGCCCATATCCGTAATTTCCACCACGATAGTTGGCATCCATGGCTTGTGTTTGCTCCTCGCTGGCGAGTAGTTTGTAAATCTGGAAGACGTTACACGTATCCGGATTTTTAGGTTCTTCCAGAGGCGTGCTATCCGTCACAATATTCATGACATTCTTCCTTAGTTTCTTCTCAGGCAAGAATATGTCGATGATGTTGCCATAGGATTTACTCATTTTCTTCCCATCGGTCCCTGGGATGGTCATCAATTCCTCGTTGATTTTTTCTTCCGGGATCACAAAAATCTCTCCGTATTCCCGGTTAAAGGTCTTGGCGATCACCCGGGTCATTTCCAGATGTTGTTTCTGATCCTTACCTACGGGAACAATATTGGCATCATATAGCAGAATGTCCGCCGCCATAAGCACGGGATAGGTGAATATTCCTCCATTGACATCCGAAAGCTTATCGGCCTTGTCTTTGAAGGAATGTGCATTTGCCAGCATCGGGTAGGGAGCAAAGCAGTTGAGATACCACGCCAGTTCCGTCACGATAGGCACCTTTGATTGACGGTAGAACAGGTTTTTCTCTATGTCAAAACCGAATGCGATCCAGGCTGCTGCTACGGCACGAGTATTCATGATTCTCATCTCAGCATCTTTGAGACTGGTCAGAGAATGCATGTCTGCGATAAAGAAAAAGGACTCATTCTTGGAGTCTTTTGACAATTCGATCGCAGGAATGATCGCTCCCAGTAAATTACCTAAATGAGGTTTGCCCGAACTTTGAATTCCGGTAAGAATACGTGCCATGCTTCAGATTTTTGCGCAAACCTATGAATAAATTGATTTCAAGTTTACTCCTGAGGGCACCTTTGGTGTTAATGATCCCTAAAAGACATAGAAATATTAAATCCCGGAAGTTCACGTTATTAGATTTACGGAAACTTTACATAGTACTTTTATGAAAAGCTTATTAAGCGCATTGTTTGCAGTCATCTTAATCTGTCAGGCATTTGCACAAGACAATTTGGATTTTGACAATCCTGACTTTGATTTTGGGACCATTGAAGAACTTGCAGGTCCTGTTGATCATAAATTCACTTTCGTAAACCGTGGCCTTGAGCCCATCACCATCCTGGCAGTGAAAGCTTCCTGTGGGTGTACTACGCCAGATTGGTCAAAAGAACCGGTAGCTCCTGGAGAAACTGGTTTTATCATGGCTCGATACAACCCGAAAAATCGTCCTGGTGCTTTCAGAAAGAGCTTAAAAGTCACGACTTCTATCCCTACGCTGAAGAAGACACTTTATATAAAAGGTACGGTTAACCCGAAGCCAAGAACTATTGCTGATGATCTGCCTACAAAAATGGATGGCATTCGCGTGCAATACCGTTCCTTCAATTTTGGGACGATCAAAAACAATGAACCCATTAGGAAATCTTTTGACGTCTATAACGACAGTGAAGAAGTAATATCATTCCTAGAAGATAAGGTAGAAACGCCTCAATTTATTCAAATAGCCTATGAGCCTACCTCACTCGAACCTAAGGAAAAAGGAAAAATTTGGGTAACGTATGATGCCAGTCAGGTTAATGAATTTGGGTTCAACTCTTCCAGGGTTTCTTTATACACCTCGGAGGAAGGAATCAAGGGCATGAAGCAGTTTAATGTACTTAGTACAGTTGTGGAATATTTTCCGCCGATGAGTGATGAAGAATTAGCGAAAGCCCCACGTCTTGCTTTCGATAAAACGGCACATAATTTTGGTAAAATGCAGAAAGATGCTGCTGCAGAAACAGAATTCTTACTAACTAATAATGGTCAGGAGTCGCTGAACATTCGATTGGCAAAGTCAAACTGTGGGTGTACGTTGGTTGACCTTGAAAAAGAAGATATCAAGCCCGGAGAGACGGTCAAATTAAAGGTGAAGTTCGATTCGAAGGGTAGAAGAGGGCGACAATACAAGACCGTAACCGTATTCTCTAATGATCCTACTGCTCCAACACAAGTGTTGTCTTTGAGAGCGGAGGTGCCAAGAACCTGATTTGGGTCCAATAAAAAAGTACAAAGTACAAAGTAGTGTTTTGCCTACTTTATACTTTGTACTTTGTTTTTTAATTCTCTGTTCTATTATTGCTGCCAAACATTATCTGTCCGGTCAATATCGGCCATTTTTTTGCTGGCGTCTATCTCGATAGATTTCACATTGTCCATGCTTCCAGGGATGCTTACTTCATAACTGTTATGCGTCCAGCCCCAGTCGTCTAATATTTTGACATCATTGCTTACAGGTTTTTCACCACGCATCAAGTCTAAGGGAATATAAAGTTGTTGAACCTGTCCGTTATTCATGGTTACGGTTATGTCCACCGGCATGGGCATCACACCTTTCTTTTGGATCGTAAATGCCAGATTGTTGCCTTCTGTTCTTACATTATCCACGGCATAATTGATCTGATGTGTAGTGTTTACCCAATATTCGTAATACCAGTCGAGTTCGAGCCCTGAGGTCTTTTCCATTACTCGTACAAAATCATTCAGATCAGGATGCTTAAATCGCCATTGGTAATAGTAAGATCTTAAACCCTTGTTTAGGTTTTCTGAGCCAATAACATAGCCTAGTTGAGCAACACTTACTGCTCCTTTAGAGTAGGATCCTGCTCCATATGCGAAATTGGTCATGAAGTGATCTGAATGTGTACTCAAAGGCTCTTCTTTGCCACTTTTGGCTATTGCGAAATAGCCTCGATAATTTCCTTCAAGGGCTCTTGCATTATTTCCGCCAAATAAATGGCTCATAGTCAGACTGGTTGCATAACTGGTGTAGCCCTCATCCATCCAGGCATAGTAGCTTTCATTGGTTGCCAGAAGTCCCTGATACCAGCTGTGAAGCGCTTCGTGAACAGTAACTCCCACCAGACTTCTGATCGATCTGTGTCCGGTAATCAGGGTAGCCATCGGGTACTCCATTCCACCGTCTCCACCTTGTATGACGGAGTACTGAGGGAAAGGATATTCGCCAAAATTCTCATTGATGAATTGGAAAGCTTTGATGGTATATTCAGGTAAAGCCTCCCAGTTTTCAGTCAGTGTGTCTCCCTGGTAAAAGAAATGCAGGGTTGGGCCATTCGGTACCTGAGCGGTGGTATGGATGTAATCCGGGTCGGCGGCCCACATGAAATCATGCACATTTTCTGCTTTGAATTGCCAGGTCAAAGTTTTTCCTTTCATTTTCTTGGGCTTGGTGCCTTCGGGGAGATACCCTTTCCCGATCTCATCTGCGTTTTGCAGCAATCCCGTTCCGCCAATAACATACTTCTTGTCGATGGTGATATTTACTTCGAAATCTCCCCATGGAGCATAAAATTCGCGACCTACGTAGGGGTGAGCGTGCCAGCCTTTTTCATCATATTCAGCCATCTTGGGATACCATTGTGCCATAGAATAGCGAATGCCTTCTTTGCTGTCGCGGCCACTTCTACGGATCTGAATAGGTACCTGACTGTCGAATTCCATATTGAAGGTTGCCGTGGCGCCAGGTAGGATAGCTTCGTTCAGTGTTACTTCCAGAATGGTTCCTTCAACTTCGTAAGAAAGATCTGATCCGTTTTGCTTCAGGGAAGTGACTTTGTGATAGCCGATTTCATTTTCAGACAGTTTTGAGATGCGGTCCAGGACTCTTCCGTCAGGATCTTCAATGGACCTGCTTCGGACATCCATCAGGCTATTGGGTTGAAAGGCATTGAAATACAGATGATAAAATACCTTGCTGAGGGTGTCCGGAGAATTATTGGTGTAAACCAACTCCTGGGTTCCGGTAAATTGATTGGTTTTAACATCGAAATCAATGTCCATTTTGTAATTCACAGCCTGCTGCCAGTAGGCTTGTGAAAAACCACTCAGTGATAATGCGCATAACAACGCTACCAAAGTGTAGTGCTTCTTAATCATGTTCATGGGGTTAATATAAAAAATGAGCGCCTTGGGCGCTCATCAAACTAGGTTAAATGGTCTATATATTTGAAAAGCGAATGATTGAGTGTTATACGTCTACATTCGCATATTTCGCGTTTTGTTCGATAAACTCCCGACGAGGAGCTACTTCATCTCCCATCAGCATAGAGAATAAGTGATCTGCTTCTGCAGCGGACTCGATCGTTACTTGTTTCAAGCTTCGGTTTTCAGGGTTCATGGTTGTGCTCCAAAGCTGCTCGGGGTTCATTTCTCCAAGACCCTTATATCGCTGTACGTTGACTGACTCAGCTTTATCGGGAGCGATTTGATGAATCACATTATCCCGGTCATCGTCACTCCACGCATAGCGTTCAGTTTTACCCTTCTTTACTAAATAGAGAGGAGGGAGCGCGATGTAAACAAACCCCTTCTCTACCAATTCACGCATGTAGCGGAAGAAGAAAGTAAGGATCAACGTTCGAATGTGACTACCATCAACGTCCGCATCCGTCATGATGATGATTTTGTGATAGCGTAGTTTTTCGGTATTCAGCGCTTTTTCGTCATCTTCGGTTCCGAAAGAAACGCCCAATGCGGTGATCATGTTCTTGATCTCCTCGTTATCGTAGATCTTATGCTCCTGCGCTTTTTCTACATTCAAGATCTTACCACGGAGGGGCAGGATCGCCTGGAATTTACGGTCACGTCCTTGCTTGGCAGAACCACCTGCAGAGTCTCCCTCAACCAGATAGATCTCGCAAACCGCCGGATCTTTTTCAGAACAATCAGCCAGTTTTCCGGGTAATCCAGTGCCAGAGAGTACATTTTTACGCTGTACCATCTCACGAGCCTTACGTGCTGCGTGTCTCGCCTGGGCGGCCAGGAT
This sequence comes from Cyclobacteriaceae bacterium, assembly GCA_965229785.1. Lineage (GTDB taxonomy): Bacteria > Bacteroidota > Bacteroidia > Cytophagales > Cyclobacteriaceae > JAWPMT01. The sequence continues at coordinate 2,620,991 of CBDDJS010000001.1, read as the reverse complement.
AACTTTTTGTACGATCTGCTTGGCTTCTTTCGGATTTTCCTCCAGAAACTCGTTAAGCATATCTGAAACGCAAGAGTCTACCGCACCACTCACATCTGAGTTGCCGAGTTTGGTCTTGGTTTGTCCTTCAAATTGAGGTTCGGCTACTTTTACTGAGATCACTGCAGTAAGTCCCTCACGGAAGTCGTCCCCGCTGATCTCTACTTTTACTTTTTCTAAAAGTCCGGATTTATCCGCATAAGATTTCAACGTTCGGGTAAGTGCTCTTCGGAATCCGGCAACATGTGTACCACCTTCTATGGTGTTAATGTTATTTACATACGACACCACATTCTCCGAGAATGAAGTATTGTAGTTCATGGCTACCTGAACTGGGATACCCGCCTTTTCTCCTTCGATAAAAATGGGCTTCTGGATCAGTTTTTCCCTTGTATCATCCAGGTATTCCACGAATTCGGCGAGACCTCCTTCTGAGTAAAACTCTTCAAACAGAGGTTTACCATCTTCCATTTCCCGATGATCCGTCAGATCTATGCGAATGCCAGAGTTAAGGAAAGACAACTCACGCAGCCGTGAAGCGACGCGGGAATAGATATACACCGACTCAGTAAAAATTTCCTGATCGGGCATAAAGTGAACGATAGTTCCGGTAATGTTCGTATCACCTACAATTTCTACCGGGCCCTGAGGGATTCCTCTTTTATAGGATTGCTTGTGGATCTTTCCATTTCTATGGACTGTGGCATGCAGGTCGATAGAAAGTGCGTTCACACAGGACACACCCACACCGTGCAGACCACCGGAAACTTTGTAAGTATCTTTATCGAACTTACCACCAGCGTGGAGAACGGTCATTACTACTTCCAGCGCTGACTTGTTTTCCTTCGGGTGCATGTCCGTTGGAATTCCACGTCCATTATCTGTCACCGTAATGGAATTGTCCGTATTGATCTCAACTTTAATGTGATCACAATGCCCGGCCAGGGCCTCATCAACGGAGTTGTCTACTACCTCCCAGATCAGGTGGTGAAGTCCTTTTATCCCTACATCCCCAATGTACATGGCGGGCCTTTTCCGGACCGCCTCAAGGCCTTCTAAGACCTGTATATTACTCGCTGAATAATCGCCTTTCTGCTGCGGGTTTTCGTCTGCCATATTGTGTATTTCAAAACACACAAAATTAATCAATTTATGCTCCACCGATAGGATAAAATTGGTGGCTTGAAACAAGAAAAGGCAAGCTTTGAAACTTGCCTTCGTTCTGAGGGTTTAATGACCCTTTTTTATGACTTTATCGAAGTAATCTGGCTGGAAATAAAAAGACAGCTTTAATGAAACTCAGTACGCCTTCTACGGCAAACCCAAGTATGCGAAAGGGAAGTAATAGCAGCCAAATAAGCGGATACAATATCAGGAGTAAAAGAGCCAGTGGCCAACATAATACCAGCAATATGAACCAGAGTAATATTTTCATAAGTTATTCGTCTTTCAATGATTTTGCAGGATCTGCCTTGGCAGCCATATAGGACTGTGAACCCATGGTCAACCAGGCAATCACCAACGCCATCACTCCTGATACTATGAACGTAAGGGGTTTAAGTGTGGTTCGGTATTCAAAGTCAGTCAGCCATTGATCCATAAAGTAGTATGAAACTGGTGCTGCAATCACAAAAGCAATGATTACCAACTTGATGAACTCCTTGGATAACAAGGCGATAATGCCGGTAATAGAAGCTCCTAATACCTTTCGAATGCCTATTTCCTTGGTACGTTGCTCTGCCGTGAAAGAAGCGAGCCCGAACAAGCCAAGACAGGCAATGAAAATGCTTAAGAAAGCAAACACCCCAAATACGTCTCCGGTTCTTTGTTCATTTTCATAAAGCGCCTTGAATTTCTGATCCAGAAAGCTGTAGGCAAAAGGTTGTCCTGGTGCTACGTCATCCCACGCCTGCTTAATATGCGCGAGGGTACCTTCAACATCACTACCACTTACTTTGAACATGGCCTGACCATTAGCGCGTTCATTTAGGTGGATAACCAGTGGCTCAATACTATTTTTTAGAGATTGGTAATGAAAATCTTTCATCACACCGATGATCTGGTACCCTTGAATAACAGGTTCTTCCTGATCGCCTTCATAGGCATAGATTTTATCACTCAAAACCTCTTCATATCCGAACAATTTAACTGCCGCTTCATTGATCAATACCGCTGAGGTATCTGTTCCGAACTCCCTGGAGAAATTACGACCAGCTAGAAATTCGATACCCAAAGTAGTGATGTAATCATAGTCCACATTGGCTTCACGTATTACCTGGCTCTCTTCCGTGGCCATGGCAGGACTTCTGAAATACAGATCAGAGTTGTTATAATTTCCAGTTACTGTGAAATTGGTTAAGGTGTTGCTGATGATGCTTGCATGACGTGCGGACTCATTTTTAAAAGTTTGTGCCTGATCTCGCAACAACCAGGTGTCCTCCACAATGATCACCTGATCTTTGTCGTAACCCACTTTCTTATTCTGAATGTAGGAAAGTTGATCAAAGACGATCGCCGTTCCAATGATCATGATGATGGAAATACTAAATTGGAAAACCACTAGTGTACTTCGGATAGCACCGCTTTTCAGGCCTTTGGCCACTTTGCCTTTAAGGACCTGTACAGGTCGGAAGGAGCTGAGATAGAATGCCGGATAACTTCCCGCGAATAACCCAACCAGTAACATAATGATTAGCATGGGGATCAGGAAGGCAGGGGACAAGGCGGAATTCAATACCAGTGCTTTTCCACTGATCTGATTGAACGCCGGAAGTGTGAATAGTGCAAGGCCATAAGCGATGATGAATGAGATTAAGCTCAAAAGGATAGCTTCGGATAGAAATTGGCCGATTAGTTGCTGTCGATAGGCACCCATGACCTTTCGAATACCCACTTCTTTCGCACGTTTCGCTGACCGGGCAGTTGACAAATTCATGAAATTGATACAGGCAAGCAATAAAATGAAAAGCCCCACCGCACTGAAGATATAGACATATTTGATGTCCCCATTGGCACCGATTTCTCCCTCAAGATTGGAGTGAAGATGAATGTCAGCCATAGGGATCAATGTGAAATTCAGCGCGTTTCCACTTTCGCGAAACTCATCCATGTTCATATTGAGGAACTGACTGATCAATGGAGCACAATAGCGATCGATCATGTCCGGGAATTTTGCTTCAACGGATTCCGCGGTTACTCCCTCCCTTAACTTGATGTAAGTTGGGAAATTCGTGCTCAACCAATGTCCGTTTCGGACCCATTGAAATGTGCTCATGGAAAGCAGCATGTCATGATGCATGTGGCTGCTGGTTGGCATGTCGGGATAAACAGCTGTAACTTCGTAATCGGTCCGGTTGTCCAAAACTACCGTCTCACCAACCGGATTGGCATCCCCAAAGACTTTTTTGGCGATGGATTCACTCAGTGCAATGGTGTTAGGTCTTACCAATGCCGTTTTGGGGTCTCCCTGGATCAATTTCGTGCCAAAGAATTCAAAATAATTGGAGTCTGCAGTCAATACGTACTCTTCTTTGAAGGTCTCCAGGCTTTCCTTTTTACGGATGAACCAGGTACTGTGCCCATTTAATCGAACGGACTCCAGTACTTCGGGATAGTCGTTCACCAACGCAGCCGCAGTAGGCGCTCCCACTGTTGCAGAATTGTGATCGGTCCCATTGAGTGTTGCATGAAAGTCGATGCGATGAATACGATCCCACTCGGGAATGTGCTTGTCATAAGACAATTCATCTACAACGAATAGTGAGATCAGGATGAAACTGGCCAATCCAATAGATAGTCCCAGAATATTCAATAAAGAGTAGAACTTGTACCTCGCCAGACTTCTTACGGCGATGTTGAAATAATTCTTAAACATGGTTGTCGAGGTTTTAAGGTGATTATTCGTCTTTCAGTGAAATTGCAGGATTGGCTTTTGCCGCCAAATAGGATTGAGAACTCATGGTTAGCCATGCGATAACCAATGCCAGTACTCCCGAAATGATGAATGTCAAAGGTTTGAGATCCGTACGGTATTCAAATTCCGTCAACCATTCATTCATGAAATAGTAGGCGACAGGTGCCGCTAATACGAATGAAATGATCACCAGCTTAATGAATTCTTTGGACAGTAATCCAAGGATACTGGCAACAGAAGCGCCTAATACCTTTCTGATTCCGATTTCTTTTCGTCGCTGTTCGGCGGTGAAGGAGGCAAGTCCATACAGACCAAGGCAAGCAATGAAAATAGAGAGAAAGGCAAAGACTCCAAAAATATCTCCCACACGCTGCTCATTTTCATAAATGCGATTGAATCGGTCATCCAGGAAGCTGTATTCAAATGGTTGACTTGGCGCGAACTGTTCCCAGGTTTGTTCCAGGAATGCAATGGTTTCGCTGATATTATCTGCACTCAACTTAAAGGATACAAAACCTCTTCTTTCATCAAGGGTAAACACCAATGGATCAATCGCTTTTTTCATGGAATTGAAATGGAAATCTTTCACGATGCCAATAATTTGGAAAGTGACCGTCTCCGGAGCTTCTCTGGAACCTCCGAAGGTAGAGATATACTCACCAAGAGGCTTTTCATAACCAAGCTGGGCCACTGCTGCTTCATTGATCAGGACTTTGGTAGTGTCGGCCGGAAATTCAGCGGAGAAGTTTCTTCCCTCCACGATCTCCATTCCCAGGGTTTCCATGTAATCCAGGTCAATACCGTAGTTATTGAAGACATAGGTGTTTCCTGTACCAGTTGTTTTTCCGGCAAACCAGGCATTATTATTATTGGTCGTCCCTACGGGAAGGAAAGACGCGATCGTTCCTGAAATGATACTACTGTTTCTTAAAGCCTCGGTCTTGAATGCGTTGATATTGTCATTTAGCAGCCAGGCATCATGCAGCATAATGATCTGGTCTTTGTCATAACCTAATTTCTTGTTCTGGATATAGCTTAATTGATCAAAAACAATGGCTGTGCCAACGATCATAATGATCGAAATACTGAACTGTAACACGACGAGGACACTTCGGATACCTCCACTTTTCATGCCCAGGTTGAGCTTTCCTTTAAGTACTTCTACCGGTTTGAACCGTGACAGGTACAATGCGGGATAACTTCCTGCTAACATGCCCACCAACACCATAACGAATACCATGGCGCCAAGGAAAGTAGGGGAGAACAATTGCCCCATTTCCATGGTCTTGTCAGCCAATTCTTCAAAGAGTGGTAGTACAGCAGCGGATAATCCGACAGCAATCCCAAAAGCGATCAAACAGATCAAAATGGCTTCAGCCAGGAATTGTTTGATCAGATGAGACCTATAAGCTCCCATGGTTTTACGAACACCCACTTCTTTTGCACGACTCGCGGACCGGGCAGTGGCCAGGTTCATGAAATTGATGCAGGCTAATAGAAGGATAAAAATGGCAATAGCTGAGAAAATGTAGACATACTTCATGTCTCCGTTCGCTTCGATATCTCCCAATTTGGCAGAGTGCAGGTGAATGTCTTTCATCGGGAAAAGGGTGTATCCGGCTTTGTTTCCGGCTTCATAGAATTCCTCAAGGCTCGCCCCCATGAATTGTTGTACCTCTGGTCCGATGTATTTCTCGATCAGTGCCGGAAACTTGGCATTGATGGTATTCGGGTCAGTCCCAGGCTGTAACTTTAAATAAGTCTGGAAATTGAAACTCATCCATTGGGTCATTTTGGCTTCTTCCAGTCCTTCCATAGACAGGATCAGGTCCCAATGCATATGTGATTGACTGGGCATATCTGCAAATACCCCGGTCACTTCATAGTCGGTACGGTTATCAAGACTGACTTCCTGACCAATGGGGTCCTCTTCACCGAAAATCTTCTTAGCGACGCTTTCACTGATGGCAATGGTGTTAGGGCGTTCCAGCATCGTTTCAATGTCTCCATTGATTACTTCGAAATCGAAGAACTGAAAGAAGTTAGGATCGGCAAATGTGACCAACTCTTCCTTGAAATTCTGGTTGTTTTTCTTCCACTTGACCAGGCGATCGCCCTGTCCACGTAAACGAACGGTTTCTGTGACTTCAGGGAATTCGCTTTTCATGGTGGCTGCTGCTGGGACACTGGCAAGCGCGGTATTGAAGTCACTGCCATTGATATTACCGGCAAAATCCATGCGATAGATATGCTCCAAATCATCGTGCATTTGGTCGTAGCTGAGTTCATCCTGCACGTAAACAGCGATCAGAATGAAACAGCTCAGGCCGATGGACAGCCCCATGATGTTGATCAGGGAATAAAAAGAATGTTTACGAAGGTTGCGTAATGCGGTGGTGACGTAGTTCTTGAACATGGGTATTTCGAGTTTGTTGACCTTTTATTATGCATGAGATGCCAAAGTCGTTCAAAAGGTTGCATCGGTAATGCATAATTATGGGTATTATACACTACTTGGCATTACAAGGTTGTGTTTTTAGGAAAAAATTTAGGCTACCTCAAAAGTAAATAGCATGAAGAGCCAGGTTGTCCATGCCTTGTATTGTATCGGATTCAATTGATTAAAGCACTTCTCCTGATCCTCATTTAAAACGAGGATTCATAAATCCTAAATCTTCGACTTGTCTGCCGGCAATACTTCAAAATCACCCTCATCATATTGCCTCAGTACATCGTAAGCATCTCTTTTCGGTTTCCAGCCTAATTTTTGTGCAGCATAGGAGGCATCATAAACCCGATCGATAGATTGAGGTAATGACCAACCTCGGCGATCAAATTCCTCAGCCAGTTGAGGTTGTCTTTTACGGATGACTGTTGCTGCATCATTGTGCAGACCTTCACAATCTTCTGGATCAAAAGGAGTAGTGCCCGAAATCACATAGATGTCAAACGCTTTTTCATTGGGAGTATTGGCGGCTAACCAATGAGCAGTAGCAACATCCCTATAATCTACTCCTCGATGCAGGCGATAAACGGCCATGATTGGCGCAGGTTCAGGAAAGCATCGGGACATACGGATCACCCGGATTTTCAACGTGTCATTCGCAAGAGTTTTTAGCAAGTTTTCCGCTTCCAGTTTGGTGCGATGATAGATGGTCCTGGGCTGAGGAGTGGTTTTTTCTGTAATCCAGGTTGCACTATCCTTACCAAAATTCGCATAACCATAAAGTGCCGTGGTACTAGTAAAGATGAGTTGTTTCACTCCCGTAGCGACCGCCGCTTCGCATATTGTCTTAGTCGCTTCTACATTGATTTTGTGAAAATTCATATCTGTTGCTACACCTACATGAGGTGCGTGCAGCGCGGCCGCATGATAAATAGTAGAAGCTCCTTCGAATAATTGAATCATGGCTTCCTTATTGGCAATGTCTTGTATATGCGTAGTGGCAGAGGAGGGAGAAAGGTCAATGCCGATGACTTCTGATTCCTGACTAAGTTGCCAATGCAATGCCCGACCAATGCGGCCACTGCTTCCCGTGATCACCACTTTTTCCATGTGGTGAAATTAAATCAGAGTCTTGTTAGCGGCTAATCCTACCCTTGTTTTTGATCATTGATTGATAAATTTATTGATAGGTCAGCAAATGATCCGTGGTGAATAAATGATCAAAATAATTAGCCTTCCAATCTGGATTTACTTGCTCTATCAACATGGCTTCTGCGGAGCCCAGGGCATAGAAGTACACCCTTTTGTTGTCATTGATCGAAGAAGATTCGAGGCTTGATAGAATTTCGGCCCGATATTCCATGAGATAGTCCTGCAATTCACGCTTTTCAAATCTTTCCTGATTGATCTGGTGGAAATTAGCTATCCAATGTTTAAGCAATGACAGTTCCAGGAAACGTGCAAATCCTTCCTGCCATAGCTGTAAATTCAAATACCGATAGTGTTCGTTGCCAACGATGCCTTTCAATTCGCTTTTTAGTATTAAGTGGCGATTGAATACTTGTTCTGGAGCCTTATTCTGATGAAGGCTTAGGAGGTTTTGAGCCATTTCATTGATCTTCAAAACTACCAGGCTATCCTCATAAGGAAAGGGGTGATTCAACATCCACATGCCGGTTTGATCGCCTTTGTCTAGGTCCAATGATTTTTGAGCGGAATGATAATCAGGATGAGAAAATTGCAGTTGGTGAAAGTGTTCATGCAATAGGGTAATGGTCCACGCCAGGGGTGTTTTGTTCGTGTTTTCAGGGGTACCAATGATTATGGTTGGCTGGTAATTGATGAATGGGAAGGTGGCCAGGAAATGTTTGTTCATGCTGGCCGGACGTGAAGGGATTTCTTCGCATGTTTCCTGAAAAGTAGAATCTGAATATTCACCACCAAATAGGTATTCAAGATCATCATCTACCAAGAGTATATGCTTAGGGGCCTGTTTCCAAGCTGACCAATACTGATCATACATGTTTGAAGCAACCGCCTGATAGGTGGCGATAAGTTGTTGATGGGAGGTGTCTGGGCACTGGGACAGCAACCAGCAGGGCAACATGTTTACCAGTATAATCATTGCGTTTTTCATGAAACAAGATTATCCATGATAGAATTGGGACTGGGTTAAGTACAGTTAATGAGTGTTAACCTCGAAGTAGTATAATGATCAACCAAGAAGGTGCTTGCCTAGATGGTACAATGCAATGGCTACCCCGATTAAGGTCATGAGTTTACCTCCAATTTTCGCTCGAACAAACCATCCGTCGAATTCAGGATCAACGAAGCCCACACCTTCGTTTTTTTCTGCTTTCTGTTGGCTGTAACCGAAGTACCAGATCATGAGGCCGAGTAACGCCATAGATCCACTAAAAATCCAGATTTTTAATTCCATGGTTTAAGATAGTTATACTATGACTGATACTGGTTATGTTTATCATTCAGTCTAAACATCACAATTATGAAGAAGCAGCTGATCTATTCCAGCGTTTTGTGTGGGCTTTTGTGTCTTGTGTTTTCCTTTAAGTCTATTCCACAGGAACCTAAAGGGATATTAAGCGGGACTACTACGGTTTTAAAAGGGGATTCAGAAAACCTTTTCATGGTGGGTAAAACCACGGATTTTATCGTAAGTAATCAAGAGGGTGGAGCTGAGGTGAACCTGACATTCATATTCCGGGAAGAGACGATGGAGACAACCCTGAAACCTGGGAACAAGATCAGATTGTTGGCCACTGAAGGTTTTATTTCAGCCGTAATAGTAGGGCAGGGAGAAAAAGCGGTCCTTCAATGGAGTATTCATGATCGATAGCATGAACCTGGGACATCTTCCTATTCGATCACCCCATCGTGGAATGCTGCACGCTTCCATTGACCTGACTCTAAAACCCAAAGATGAGTGACCCGGAATTTCTTGTTGAAAGCCTCACCGTTTTCTTTTCCTTTTGAGTAAACAACACCGTTGACAAGGGCTGTATTGTCATAGAAATTGATCGCGATATCTTTCATGCCGTAATTGTCCATGACAAGTGCTTTGGATTCCAACTTTCCTTTTCTACTTCGAATGTAATTCAGCCATACTTCCTTTGTATAAGGCTTTGATGAGCCATTGGTATGCATATAATTTTCAGCCAGCATCGCATCTAATCTATCGGCATCTGCCTTTTCGAAATAAAGATTAAAATCGTTTATGGCCTTCAGAAGACTGATGTTCTTCTCTTCAGCTTCCTGATCATTCGAGTCCTGAGATTGGACCGGCGTAACTCCAATTTTAACCAGCAGTACGCAGAAAATAATAAGGTGTGTTTTCATTCGAAATTTGAATTGATGAGTCGTTGAGGTTTTTGAAAAAGACCATAAAAAAACCTCCGTAATTACTTACGGAGGTTCATTACTTATCGTTTTTAATTCTTGCTATTCAGCAAGTGTCACCGTACGTTCAACCGAGTTGAATGGACCAGGGATCACATTGCCATCCGCATCGATCAATTCCAGTTTTACTTTCAATTCACCCAGCGGTGCGTTGTTAATGTACATGGGTTTCCACTCCGTGATCAGAAATTCTTTGCCGTTGATGGTCGCGCGTACCTTGTTGCCATCGGCTGAGATTTCAGTATTCAAGAGATAGAAGTCAAGCATTACTTTCTTTGTGACTGCTCCTGAATAAGTGCCTTTCGGGCGGCTGTAGAACATATGTGGTGCAGAGAGATCTACATCCAGTGTTTCTTCTGGTTCGCCAACGGTCACGGCATCCACCCAAAAAGCATCAGGGTTCTTCACACTCTCATGATAAGAACGAGAAAGGAAAGCCAATAAGACATAATTCCCTTGTTCCATGGGTTTTTCATATGAAGGCGCATAGTGAGCGGAATAAGGACCATTATTCACGATGAAGTGGATGTGCTGGCCTTTACCGGAGTTAGCAATTCCTCGGGTATCAGCACCTTCTGTTTGGACGCCTAATTCATAATCACTCACCTCAAAATCAAACTTGGCAGTAAACCCTTCCGCTGCATCCGATGGCGCGATATCCATTGCCGTCAGGTTCAGTTTAGCATTTTCGTAAGCCGGAGAGGCAGGGACATCATCGGTAAGGGTAATTTCCGGAGCCGATTCAGCCGCAGTTTCAGAGGTCTCTTCTGAAGAGGGTTTTCCAGGGCCGCAGGCAATCAAAAAGATTGAGAGTAAAGCACTTAGGAAGGTGAGTTTTCTGGTATTCATCAGGTTAAGAATATTTTTTACGCATTAAAAGTAGCGATAAGAGAACACGATTTCCAATAGTAAAGTTTAGAAGTCTCAAAAAGCACAAAGGCAGCCCTTTTAAATGGGGCTGCCTCATGGACTATTACAATCTGTTAAGCACTTAAGACCTTATGTCGTTCTGAATTTAGGTTGATTAAGCTCTAAATGTAAATCAAATATTTTTCCGATAAAAACTTTGAGATTTTTAGTTTGGAAAACGTTATCGTGTTGCCATTTTCAATTATCTTGGAGGGTTTTTTTGAATGAATAAAAATGAAGAAGGCCCCAATTCAGAGGCCTCAAAATCATTTATTTTTCTAGGATTAATCCTCAAGGAATTTTCTCAAAACATAGTGCAAAATGCCTCCGTGTTTGTAGTATTCTACATCGACACCTGAGTCTAATCTAAGTTTGGCCTTGAAATCGATGGATGTGCCATCTGATCGTTTGGCGGAAACATCAACGATTTTACCAGGAGTCAAATTTGAAGACAACCCTCTGATACTATAGACTTCATTTCCTGTTAGTCCTAGTGTTTCCTGATTCTCACCTTCGATGAATACCATCGGAAGTACACCCATACCTACCAGATTTGACCGGTGAATACGCTCGAAACTTTCTGTAATTACCGCCTTTACACCCAGTAAGTTAGTGCCTTTGGCAGCCCAGTCACGAGATGAACCTGAACCATATTCTTTTCCACCGATCACTACCAGGGGGGTATTGTCTTCCTGATATTTCATGGAGGCATCATAAACAGACATCTCCTCTCCGGTGGGATGATAAATGGTATATCCACCTTCTTTGGACGCCAGTTTGTTTTTGATTCGGACATTGGCAAAGGTACCTCGCATCATTACTTCGTGATTACCACGTCGAGATCCATACGAGTTGAAATCTCGTTGTGCTACACCATTGGCTACCAGGTATTTCCCAGCAGGATGCTCCGTCTGAAATTTGCCAGCCGGAGAGATGTGGTCCGTGGTGACCATATCACCCAGTTGTAACAAGACTTTCGCGCCTTCAATATCTTTAGGTTCTTCCACATCCGTGGAAATGTCCTTGAAGAACGGTGCTTCCTGCACATAGGTTGAATGGGCGTCCCATGCGTAGGTTTGACCGGTTGGAGCATCCAGCTTTTTCCAGGCCTCATCCCCATCAAAAATGGTACTGTAGGATTTCTTGAAATCCTCAGGGGTCACCACCTTATCCATCATGGCATTGATCTCTGCCTGGCTTGGCCAAATGTCTTTGAGATAAACATCGTTTCCATTGGGGTCCTGACCCAACGGATCATTTTGCATGTCAAAATCCATGCGACCGGCAATGGCATAAGCGACCACCAACATAGGAGAGGCCAGGAAATTCATCTTAATATTGGGGTGGATCCGCGCTTCAAAGTTTCTGTTTCCTGAAAGAGCAGAGCAGACGATCATGTCATTGTCAATCACGGCTTTTTGCACATCTTCCATCATGTCGCCGGAATTACCAATACAAGTGGTGCATCCATAACCAACGACGTGGAATTTCAGTGCTTCCAGGTAAGGAAGTAATTCTGATTTTTTGAGGTATTCCGTTACCACCCGAGATCCGGGAGCCAGGGAAGTTTTGACCCAGGGCTTTATATTCAGTCCTAACTCGACTGCTTTTTTGGCGACCATGCCAGCCCCGATCATTACACTGGGGTTTGAGGTATTGGTGCAAGAAGTGATGGCGGCGATCACTACCGCGCCATCTGAAAGGTCAAACCGCAGGTCGCCCTTTTTCATAGGTACTGATTTAATTTTCCCATCTACCGAAGGTGCGGTGGTGTCACGGTCATTTACGGCAACGTATTCACGATCGTAGGAGTCAGTCAAGAGGCTTTTTACAGTTTCTTTCGCCTCTCTTAAGAGTACTTTGTCTTGTGGACGCTTGGGACCTGAAATCGTAGGTTCAACCGTCGACAGATCCAGTTCAATTACATCAGTGTATTGAATCTGATCATCAGGATTTCGCCATAAAAGATTGGCTTTGGCGTACGCTTCTACCATGTCTATATGATCTTCCGGGCGGTTGGTTTTTCGCATATAAGCCAGCGTCTGATCATCGATGGGCCAATGCGTATCCGTACAGCCAAATTCCGGAGACATATTGGATATGGTCGCCCGGTCTGCCACAGTAAGGTTGTCGAGACCTTCGCCAAAGACTTCAACGATTTTACCCACAACCCCGTAATCTCTTAGCAATTTTACAATGGTCAATACCAGATCCGTGGAAGTAGCACCTTCTTTCATTTTGCCTGAAATATTCAAACCGATCACTTCAGGCAGGATCATGTAAATGGGCTGGCCAAGCATGGCTGCTTCAGCTTCAATTCCACCCACACCCCAGCCCAACACACCGATACCATTGACCATGGGGGTATGAGAATCTGTTCCCACCAGGGTGTCTGGAAATAAGTAGCCGTCTCTTTCTATCACTCCTTTTGCGAGGTATTCCAGGTTGACCTGATGACAAATACCCATTCCCGGAGGTACCACACTCAAGTTTGAAAATCCTTGTTGGGCCCATTTGAATACCTTGTAGCGTTCTTCGTTCCTTTGGTATTCCAGGTCTACATTTTTACGGTAAGAATCCTGCGTTCCAAAATACTCGACCATGACCGAATGGTCGATTACGATATCCGCGGGTACCACTGGATTCGTTTTGCTTGTGTCTTTACCTTTTCTGGCCACTTCTGATCGAATGGAAGCAATGTCCACCACGGCAGGTACTCCGGTAAAGTCCTGCATCAAGACACGGGCTGGTGAGTAGGGAATGTCTTTGATTCCCGCTGTTTCTTTCCAGTTTAATAGCGTATTTAAGTGTTCTTCGGTGACCGAAAACCCATCAAAATTCCTGATTGCGTTTTCCAATAGTATCCGGATGGAGTAGGGAAGTGTATTTACGATTGGTTTTGACTTTGCCAGGTCAAAAAGACTGTAATATTTATGCGAGCCAAGTGCGCTTGGTAGTTCTTTTTCAATGCCGAAGAAATCCTGAGCCATTTGAGATTTGTTTTAAGAATTGATACTTCCATAAAGATAACATCAAAGACCGCTCTTTTGGTTCTTATGTCATTCATCAACCTTTTGAGTTGCTTAATCACAAAATATGACAGTTAAGTTAAAAGAGTTAGTAGGAATTCATTTATTTCCGTATTAATGTCTTAAGAATCATTAAGACCTACGCTATGAAAAAACTGAACGAAGTTGCCAGGAAAGCGGGTGACTTGCTGAACCTCACTGTCGATGTTGAGTTTGATAGGACCATCGGAAAATACGTGGTTACCAGAAGAAATAAGATCTTGTACATTGGTGAGGAACAGGATTGCAAAGAATTCCTGAAAAACAATACCATGGGTTTTATGGTAAGACATAAATCCTGATCAGGTAAGCTCTCTCATCTGGAGAGATGAGGGAATAAAAAAGCCCATCTGGATTAATCCGGATGGGCTTTTCTGTTGTCAAAATTTCCGTTACTGCACAAGCTGCTTCGTGGAAGGTTTAAACTTCGTCAAGTCAATCCCCTCAACAGCAGCTTCATATTCCTGAATATTAGGCGTTCTTCCAAGAATGGTAGAAAGTACTACCACTGGCGTGGAAGAAAGTAACGATTCTCCTTTTTTCTCATCGGAATCTTTCACGACTCGCCCTTTGAATAGTCGGGTTGAAGTGGCCATTACCGTGTCTCCAGGTGCAGCTTTCTCCTGGTTACCCATGCAAAGGTTACATCCTGGTCGCTCCAGGTATAGCATGTTCTCGTAAGCAGTCCTCGCAGTAGCTTTCGGAGCGTCATCGTCGAAGACAAACCCGGAGTATTTCTGCAATACTTCCCAATCGCCTTCCTCTTTCAGTTCATCTACGATGTTGTAAGTAGGAGGGGCCACCACAAGAGGAGCCTGGAAATCCACTTTTCCATTTTGCGCCTCCACGTTTTTCAGCATCTGTGCAAGGATTTTCATGTCTCCTTTGTGCACCATACAAGACCCTACGAAACCAAGGTCTACCTTTTTATCTCCGCCATAGTATGAAAGTGGTCGGATAGTATCATGAGTGTATCGCTTGGAAACGTCAATGTTATTTACATCAGGATCAGCGATCATTGGCTCGGCAATCTGATCCAGATCAACCACAACCTCCGCATAATATTTCGCACTCGCATCTGGGGCCAGTGCAGGTTTTTCTCCGGATCGGATTTCAGCAATTCTCTTATCGGCAATATCGATCAAGCCTTGCAGGACTTGTTTTTCATTGTCCATGCCCTTTTCGATCATGATCTGGATTCGGCCTTTGGCAATCTCCAATGATTCGATCAAGGTTTCATCTTCAGAAATGCAGATCGAAGCTTTCGCCTTCATTTCTGCTGTCCAATCGGTGAAGGTGAAAGCTTGGTCTGATGTGAGTGTACCTATGTGTACCTCAATGACTCGCCCCTGGAATACGTTTTCACCTTCAAATTGGTGCAGCATCTGGGCTTGGGTAGCGTGAACCACATCACGGAAGTCCATATATGGTTTCATTTCGCCTTTGAAAGTCACTTTTACTGACTCTGGGATAGGCATAGAAGCTTCCCCGGTGGCCAGTGCCAATGCTACCGTTCCGGAATCCGCACCAAAGGCGACTCCCTTGGACATTCGTGTATGCGAATCGCCACCGATGATCACTGCCCAGTCATCTACCGTAATGTCATTCAATACTTTGTGGATCACGTCCGTCATCGCGTGGTATTGTCCTTTTGGGTCTCGTCCTGTGATCAGACCAAAGTCATTCATGAATTTCATGAGCTTCGGAATGTTGGCCTGTGCTTTTCTATCCCAGACTGAGGCTGTGTGGCATCCGGACTGGTAAGCCCCATCCACGATAGGAGAGATAACCGTCGCTGCCATGGATTCCAATTCCTGAGAGGTCATTAACCCGGTAGTATCCTGAGAACCCACAATGTTCACTTCTACACGCACATCAGATCCGGCATGCAGGGTTTTGCCGGGTGTAGTACCCACAGCATTCTTATTGAAGATCTTCTCAACAGCCGTTAGTCCCTGACCTTCTTGTGAAATCTCCTTTGAAGGAGCAAAGACCACCGGAGCTTCGACGCCTAAGGTCTTGGCAGCGAAAGTCTGGAGTTTCTTACCGAACACCACCGCATAAGAACCACCTGCTTTGATGAATTCTACTTTCTGAGGCGTAAGAGAGGAGGAGATATCGATCAACTCCTGATCACCCTTGTATAATTTTTTTGTCTTTGTGTTAATGGTCAGGACCGTTCCTGTTGCGACGGAATAGGCTTCTTCCAGGATAGGTTCACCATCGGCATCAACAACCGTTTTTCCATCTTGATCTGTCTTTTTCACCCAGTTTTTCAAATCGATCCCGATACCACCAGTTACACCGACCGTGGTAAGGAAGATTGGTGATATCCCGTTGGTTCCTGCGATGATTGGAGCAATGTTGATGAATGGTACGTATGGGCTTGCCTGGATACCTGTCCAAAGGGCTACATTGTTTACACCAGACATTCTGGAGGAACCTACACCCATGGTGCCTTTTTCAGCGATTAGCATCACACGCTTGTCAGGATGTTGCTCTTTAAGCGCCAACAACTCATTTTGCATGTCTTTGTTGTGCTCAAAAATGCACTGACCATGCAATTCCCGATCTGATCGAGAGTGTGCATCCGCTCCGGGAGAAAGCAAATCGGTAGAGATGTCTCCTTCGCCCGCGATATAAGTAACTATCTTTATTTCTTCTTCAACATCAGGAAGTTTGGTGAAGAATTCTGCTTGTGCGTAGCTTTCTAATAGTTCTTTTGCTTTGCCATTTCCTTCCCTGTTGGCTGCTGCCAATCGCTCCGTATCCGCTTCATAGAGGAATACCTGTGTTTTCAAAACAGCAACAGCTTGATTGGCGATGGCATCATCTGTTCCTAACGCCAGGTCCAATAGCACTTCAATGGAAGGGCCACCTTTCATATGAGAAAGCAACTCAAAAGCAAAGTCAACTGAGATCTCCTCAACTATAGATTCACCCAGAATGATTTCTTTCAGGAATTTGGCTTTCACACCAGCAGCACTGGTCGTGCCAGGAAGTGTATTGTAGATAAAGAAGTGAAGAGAATCTTTCCGGTGCTCATTTCCAGTATCTTTTATTTGCTCAATGATCTCACTGAGCAGGGCACCATCGTCAATCGGCTTAGGATGCAATCCCTGACCTTTACGTTCTTCGATCTCTTTGATGTAATCGTTGTACATGTTCATTTCAACTTCTTTTCAAGGTTATAGACAGGTTTCCACTTGTCCGTGCTTAGGCAATGACAACAATTTCCAAACTACAATTCGTTCAGAGCAATAGGTTGAAAATTTGAAGCGCAAACTTAATAAACACAGGCAGAAGCTGCCAGTCTCACATTCAATTATAAACGTTCCAGAAAAGCGAGGGTATCCACCCCGTCTGCATAGTCCCATACTTCTGGTAATTGGGCCTGACCGTATGGGATGTATTTGGAATCATCTCCGGATACGATGCATTGGATTTTATCTGCATTCTCCTTAAACCAGGTTTCCAGTTCCTCTTCCGAGTTATAATGTGAATAATAGGTCACTGAAATAGGAGAGACCAATGCTTCATCCTCGAGCCAAAGTCCATATCCAGTGTCCAGGTGAGGGGTTTTGTTGACCAGGTAGATGCTCTTATTGTATTCGTAATTGTTGAAATATTTGTGGTGCTGGCTGAGGTTGCCTTTGTTTTCCCAGCTTCTCAAAATTTGGGTCAGGTCATATCCCTTTGGAATGAATAATTTCGAAACGTTGCGGCATCCCATTCCGAAGTACTGGTAAACATCCGACCACAATCGATCCAATTCGTTTTCAGTTTCATCACCTTTGATAACCGCAACAGAAGTCCGGTTTTTCCTGATGACGTTGGGCATTTTGGAAAAGTAGTATTCAAAATAGCGGCTGGAGTTATCACTTCCGGTCGCGATGACCGCATCAATATCTTTCAATTGCGTTCGAATTTCAATGAATGGCTCAACAGACGGAGCAACATCCATTAATTCCCGAATCACAGCTGCCATCAGTACCTCATCCTGAGAGCTCATTTTGATGGCCACTCTGTGTCCTGAGATCAGTACACTCAACAAATCGTGGAAACCTACCAGCGGAATGTTTCCGGCCATGACAATGCCTACTGTCTTTGGCATTATGTTCTCTAACTGGTACTTTTCAACCCACTTTTCTAATGCAGATCTTTCCAGCATCTTTCGAATTCCGGTTATTGAAAGTTCAATATGCGCTGGGGTGAACCAATTGTTTTTATGTTGAGCTTGTCGCTTAAGCGTCTCGAGTTTATCGCTACCTGTCCATGAATTCAACCGTTCACCAAGGTTGCCAAAGGCGTCTATTCTTTCTTTCAATAACATGATTCTGCAAATATCGCGGGGAAAAACCGTCTGACGCACGATAATTACGCTTTCGTGAAAAGAGATTAAATTTTTTAAATCTTTTTCGCACCAAAGCTGTTTATTAACTTCGAGCCCAGATTCTAGAATTAGAACAAAAACAATAGTTTGCTATGGCAATAATGATTACCGATGAGTGCATCAATTGTGGTGCCTGCGAGCCAGAATGCCCCAATACAGCCATTTATGAAGGCGGTGTAGAGTGGAAGTGGTCTGACGGTACGGATTTGAAAGAAGTAGAATTGGAAGATGGTACAACGGTAGATGCTTCAGAAGCACAAGAGCCCGTCTCCGATGAATTTTATTATATCGTTTCAGGAAAGTGTACGGAGTGTACAGGTTTCCATGAAGAGCCGCAATGTGCAGCAGTGTGTCCGGTGGATTGTTGTGTGGATGATCCTGATTATGTTGAAACTGAAGAAGAACTAACCGCTAAAAAGGACTGGATGCACCTTTGATCATCAATAGGTTTAAGAAAATTGAAGGCTCCTTTGGGAGCCTTTTTTTATGTTTGATCATCAACTATTCTTCTTATGATGGAATCCCGTAATTATTTGCATGAACCTTTGACACTCCCTTGTGGGGTTACCATCAGGAACCGAATTGCTAAAGCCGCAATGACAGAACGGCTGGCAAACAGCAAACAACATGCTACTGAGGCATTGACCCGGCTTTACGATCAGTGGGCTTCCAATGGCGCCGGTTTGTTGATCACGGGTAATATTTTGGTCGACCGTCGATACAAAGAAGCATCGGCCAACATCGTATTGGAAGATGAGAGTGGTCTCGATGATCTCTCAAAGGTTGTGGCGGCAGGAAAGCAAAATGACACCCAGTTTTGGGCGCAGATCAGCCATGCGGGAAGGCAGGCCAGTATATTTTCAACCTTTAAGCCCGTTGCCCCTTCGGCCATCCAATTGAAGAAACTTGGTCTTTTTGCGAAACCAAGAACCTTGACCATCGGGCAGATCAAGGATGTGGAAGATCGTTTTGTAAAGACCGCTTTACTCTGTCGGAAAGCGGGATTCACAGGTGTACAGGTCCATGCAGCACATGGCTATTTACTGAGTCAGTTTCTGTCGCCCAATACTAATCGAAGGGACGATGAATATGGTGGACTCATTGAAAACAGGGCCAGGTTACTATTTGATATTGTCAGGCGTTTGCGCTCAGAGTTGGGCGCTGATTTCCCGATTGCTGTTAAATTGAATAGTGCTGACTTTCAACGTGGTGGCTTTGATGAGCAAGATTCCTTATTTGTTATCGCTGAGTTGGAAAAGCTGGGCATTGATCTTTTAGAGATTTCAGGAGGAACATATGAGAACCTGAAGTTCCTTACCGAACGCTATCAAAAGGAAAGTACCCAACAACGTGAAGCCTATTTCATGGGGTTTGCAAAGCAGGTACGGGAAAGAACAGATTTGCCATTAATGATTACTGGGGGGTTCAGAAGTCATGCTTTTTGTCAGGAAGTGCTACAAAACAATGAATTGGAAATGATCGGCTTTGCACGTCCGTTTTTAGTAGAAAGTGACTTTCCGAAACAATTCATGAATGATCCTGAAGGGAAAGTGTCCGATGCTTCCTTTCATATGCCTATCAACCTGTTAAAGGACTTTGCCGAAGGCGGGTTTTACGATTATCAAATCCATCGGTTAGCAGCAGGGAGATCCCTCAAACCAAATTACAGTCCCTTTCTCGCCGTACTGCGTCTCACCTGGAATGAAATGCGCAAGGGCTGGTTTTAATCAACGCAATGAAAATACACAAATACACAATCCTGATCATAAGTGTTCTGATGATGCTTTTGATCAGTTGTATCAATGAAAACTCAACTTCATCGGAAAATCATCATCCGATTGTCGGGACCTGGAAATTGGTCACAGGCATGATCATTCAGGATGGAGATACGACCATTACCGATTACACGAGAGGGCAAGAGATGATCAAAATTATCAACGACACGCATTTTGCTTTTTTGAGACATGATTTGAATGCACCCGATGACAGTAGTAAACTTTTTGTGGCGGGTGGCGGCACTTATACCCTTGAAGGGAATAGATATATAGAACACCTGGAGTACTTCACTTTGCGTGAATGGGAAGGCAATCAGTTTGTATTGGAATATTCGATCAATGGAGATACGCTTATCACAAGAGGAGTAGAAGAGGTCAAAGAACTAAAAGTAAGCTATTACAATATTGAGAAATACTATCGTGTTACAAAATGATTGCTCAATAAGGCCGTTTGTCGTTTCAACATCTGTGTAGATCTCTTACAACCTTGACTGGATGACTATATTTGGTAGCATCATTTTGTTAGCCTATTGTCGCATGAAGAATTCCATCTTATACGCCTTATTTATTGCTTGTTGGCTTGTTTTTTCATGTGAAGAGAAAGCACCGCAGAAAATTGATCTCGAAGAGTTGACGATTTCAGAGATCCACCAGGCATATACTACTTCGACTTACGATAGTGAAGACCTGATTCGTGCGTACATCCAAAAGATTGAAGTTTCTGATCATGAGATCAATGCCATATCTGTGATCAACTCAAGGGCAATTGAACGAGCGAAAGCGCTGGACACGGAATATCAAAAAACGGGCGTTCTTCGCCCTTTACATGGAATCCCAATTGTTGTAAAGGACAACATCAATACCGCGGGTATGCCTACTACGGCTGGTGCTTTGGCCCTGAAAGATTTCATTCCTGAAGACAATGCGTTTATTATTGAACAATTAGAGAACGCAGGAGCTATCGTATTGGCTAAAACCAATATGGCCGAGTGGGCTTTTTCTGCCATGCATTCAGAAAGCTCTACTGTAGGAACTACTCGAAATCCTTATAATCTGGCCCATGTACCCGCAGGTTCCAGCGGAGGAACAGGAGCTTCAGTGGCTGCCAACTTTGCCCTTGGAGGATTGGGAACCGATACTGGAAATTCTATCCGGGGACCCTCTTCTCACAATGCTTTGGTGGGGTTTAGAACTACCCTGGGGTTGATCAGCAGGGAAGGGATTGTGCCGCTTTTCCTGAGAAATGATGTGGTTGGGCCGATGTGTCGAACGGTAGAAGACGCTACCAGAATGATGGAAGTCATGGTGGGAGAAGATCCCAAAGATCCGCTTACGGCCTATTCAAACGGTAGAACACAAACGAACTATCAACAATACCTGGATCGAAATGGGCTACGGGATGCACGAATTGGTGTGTTACGCGAATTAAGTGATGTAGATACTGATCCGGAGATTCGGGCTTTGTTCGAAGCGGCGATTGAGGATTTGAGGTCCCTGGGAGCTGACGTGATCGATCCGGTTGTGATCCCTGATTTTGCGGACCTGAGACAGAGTCAATGGTGTGCGATGTTTAGAACGGATTTGGAGGATTTTTTGGAGACTTACGTGAAGGACGACACCATCCAAACACTAGAAGACGTCATAAGAATTGGGACCTCTTCTGAATATGCAAAACGACAACTTGCCTCCAGCATTACCGCTTCGGGAAGGTGGGGAGATTCAGACGCTGAATGTTTGGATGCCTATCAGGATGAACGAAGAATTGCTTTTCGGGAGGCGATCGAAACGGTCATGGATTCGCTGCAATTGGATGCGATCATTTACCCCTCATGGAACAATCAACCTGCCCGAATTGATCATTTTATTGAAGAGTATAAAGGAGACAATAATCAGGTGATCTCACCCCACACGGGTCAGCCGGCTTTTACGGTACCAATGGGCTATAGTAAAGCAGGTCTTCCGGCTGGATTACAGTTTTTAGGTAGGATGTACGATGAGCCCACTTTGATTAAACTGACCTATGCTTACGAACAAGGAACGATGTGGAGGAAAGCTCCGGTTTTATTGGACCGTTAATTATTTCTTTTTGGATTGATTCCATAATGCTCAGGGTCATTCTCGAAATGACCCTGAATTTGCCTGATAGAATGATGGGCATCAAGTATGAACCTCTCGGCCAAACACTTGAATAATTCGATTTACCTCCTCCAGCGCATAGCGGGCAAATTGTTTCTGAGCACTGATTTTGGCCTCGTCTGTTTCATGCAGATTTCCAAAGATCATGATGTTTTCATCGTTGAGGGCATTCGCCGGCCCAGTGTAGTTGAAGCTACCACCGATGACCACTTGCTCATCAATGATCATCAATTTATGATGCAATTTGCCAAGCTTCTCCGGAAACTGGTCATGAGATAATTTGGATGCAAGGTAGGTATCTACGCCTTCCTGATCCAGCACCCGGGTAGCTGCCCAGCTTTGATTGCCTGCCTTGTTTTCAAATACACCTGTGATCTTAACTCCGGCCCTTGCACTCAATAACATTTGATCATCGATGCCTGAGGATTGTGAAAAAGTGAAGATGGCAAAGTCTATGCGATTTTTGGCTTTTGCCATTTGCTTCATGATCTCCATTTCCGGATTATGATCCGGAGCAAATAGTACTTTGATCGGTATGCCAGAAACTACCTCGACATCTGGTATCGGGTCGTGTCCTTCATTGAGTTTACCGAAGCGGCCTCGCATGATCTCTTTGAATTCGCGATAATAAAGTACGGCAATACTTCGATCATGGATCACGAAAATATGATTGAGATTGTTCGTTACTCCTGTGTGAGTGAAGTTCGTGGATCCTGTCAGTACCGATTCCCGGTCTCTAACGATGAATTTCTGGTGAAAAATACTCGTGTTGAAATCCAGTTTGACATTAACGCCGGCACGCATCATGGTGGCCATGATCTCACGGTTGTGCTGCAGACTACCACTTTCACGGTACGGGTCCTTCAAACCCGGATATGATTTGAGATAATCCCCTTCAAGGACTACAGTTGTGGTAATACCACGTTGTTTTGCTTTGATGATGGCATTGGCAATGCTCCAGTCGTCAACTTCCTGAATGGCGATCTCCAATCTTTTTTGTGCACCTTCTATAAAGTTGATAATGGTTTCTTCGAGATTATCCGGAGCTCCAAGCGTATGAGGCCCCATGTAGAGATTGATGTTTCCTATGGTTACGGGCATGATGTGATTGTATTTTCGGCACCTAAGTTCCAGAAAAAAGGAAGGAAGTGCAATACCTGATTACGGGTAAATGCATTTTAATGAGAAGGACCTTTAGCAGGTAAATGCTATTATCTTAAGATGAGACTAGGTTCAGATTGTGTCAGCCAAGGATAAAATGAATGACCAGGCCGGCCATTAATAAAACTACGTCTCTCCATTCTGAAGTTGTGAGGTGTTCTTGCACATTAGAAGGATTCTTCATGGATTTGGTGGTTAGCTTGATACCAAAATCACATAAAAATATCAGAGGTTTTGAATTAAATCGATTATTGGAGGTAATTGTTCGGTAAGTAGTGATGATTTATCATTAATAACGCTTATGGTTCTGTGAAGCTGTTAAGTTCCAGACTTAAATTCCTTAAGGTGAACGATGGATTTTTGAATAGCAAGATTATTCGGATAGTAAATTTCCTGTCCATCGGATCTTTTGATCTGAATAGAAAACAGTGACAATCCTGTTACTTCTCCTTCAGCAGAATTATCCCCATCAACTATCTTTACTCTCGAACCGATTTTGAAAGGGAAGAAGAAAAACAGGATTACAGAAGCGGTGATGTTGCTTACAATTGACCAATTGGCAAATAGACCTACTCCAACTACAGTAAGCACGGAAGCGATATAGAGCGATAATCCTTTCAGTGATACTTCCCAGATAATTCCTAAAATTACCAGAAACAATACGGCGAGTCCGGCACTGATGGCTTTTTTGATGTAAGCCGTACGCGCATCTTCAAAATTGTACCGCAAGGCTCTTTTCACTACCCGACGTGAAAAGAGCAGACGTAGCAATAGATAGAATAAGAAGGTCAATAAGGACATACTGACCTGAATGAATTGGTTGTTGGTACTGAGTTGCTCAAACATCGATATGCACCGAAAGTGTTTTTTATTGGCTAATAGAACAGGTTCCTTATCATAAAGTTACTTAATGGAATCGCTAAGCGTACCACTCATAGCCGCCGGGAAAGCAACGATGACAATTCTTTTCAAGGCGAGTAGATTATCTATACCCCAGGGACATTTATCAATTAAGGTCAAAATGATGGCAACAATGACCATGGATATCAGATAAGTACCCAATACCCTTTTCACAAACTCAAATTGATGGCCTTTGAACGCCAATCGGTAGAAGTTGAAATAAATGAAAATAGCCGTAAGTGCTAGCGAAAAGAAGGTGATGCCGAGAATGTTGAAATTGGGTAAAGTCTCTGCTAGCACCCAGGCTTCCTCAGTGAATGATACGGGTATAGCCAATAATGCGGACCCCACAGAGACCTGAAAAATGTCTCTGAGCTTAAATTCCACCATCAGGGGCCGCAGTACATAATTCAATATCTCTCCAGACTTATTGGCCACAGGGGTAACGCGATGCAAAATGCCCCCGATTCGTTTTTCAGTGGAGGCCTGTATTTCGATTTTTTCTTCCGTCATGACGATAGTGAAAGTAATGACTTTTCATTCGGTATGGGTAAAAGTCATTTTAGAAACTGCTTTTCACCCAATTGTCGGGCTTTATCACCAGTCAACTTTGCTTCCTGATCACTGCTCCCTTAAAACCTGATCCATGGATAAATCCGAACTTTCAATTGCAGAGAAGTTATTCGAAAAACTGGAAAGGCTTTATTTGGATCACTTACCCGAAGAGCAAAGGATAACGAGACATTTCGAGCGTGATAGCCAGGTCTATCGATTTGGTGAAATTCCGAAAGGCATCTTTTATATCAAAGAGGGGTCTATCAAAATCACCCGTCTTGGTTCCAATGGAAAAGAGGTGATCATAAGAATTGCTTCTAGTCATGACTTTATTGGTTACTTGTCATTATTGAAGTCATGGTCGTATCTGACGTCAGCCACTACTTTAGAGACGTCTGAAATCTATTTTTTCCCAAAAAATGTCTTTCTGGAAGCCATTAATGAAGATGCTGATTTTGCTTATGGGGTCATTGATCTGGTTTGTGAAAGTTCTCTAGACTCCACCGCTGGCCTGGTTGATCTAGCCTCAAAAAACGTAAAACAGAGGCTCTGCGCATCGTTGCTCACCCTTGACAAAGTAGAAACCAAAGCCTATGGCCAAAATGGCGTGATCAGTTTTCGGAAAAAAGATATCAGCTCGATGATCGGTGCTGCCCCGGAAACGGTCAGCAGGTACCTGGCGGAATTAGAAAGTGATGGCCTGATCAAGGTGCATTTAAAAAATATCGAACTGATCAATCGGCAGGGGCTTACGAATATCAGTAATCTCGGCGATTGAGAGTTTCTGCACGTTCTTCTGGTACAATAAAGTTTAAGGATAAAATATGCTCATGCATGAAGTAAGAAATATTTATTCTTAAACTTGACAATTGTCAAGTGATTTAAGCGATCAATTCATTTGTTTTGAGATTTAGCCCAATACACTTTTTAAGATATCTCACTGCTTAAATTTTTCGATGCAAGACCCTATTTTACAATTCGAAAGTGAAACCGGTTTTAAAACCTTGTTTCAACATGCTACCCTTGGTATTGTGGTTATCGATGAATCGGGGAAAATTGTGATCATCAATCCACACGCGGAAAAACTTTTTGGGTACACCTTCGGAGAGTTAGTTGGGCAATCCATTGAAAAACTCATGCCCGAGAAGTATCACCGAAAACACGCACTAGATCGCAAGCAGTACTTCAATCGCCCAAAGCCACGTGAAATGGGTTCGGGAAAAGAACTGTACGCTATCAAAAAAGACGGCACTCAGTTTCCGGTAGAAATCAGTTTAAGTCACTACCTATTGGATTCCGGAGAGGTGGCTGTTGCATTTATCACCGATGTAACCAAACAGAAACTCAACACCGAGCGACTTGAGCGTGAAGTGGCCAGTCGCACTCAGCAATTAGAGAAGATGCTTCATGATGAGCAATCATTAAGTAATCTTAAGTCCAGGTTCATTGGTATTGCTTCACATGAATTCCGGACACCACTTAGTACGATATTATCGTCTACAAATCTGATTGAACGATACATTGATAAAGGCGATGTGAGTGCTCAGCTCAAGCATACCAAAAAGATCATTAATTCAGTCAATCATTTGAGAAATATCCTTACAGATTTTCTTTCCTTGGAAAAGCTGGATGAAGGGATGGTAGAAAATAAACCTGAAGTCATTGATTTTAAATCATTGATTGACGAATTGCTCGTCGAAATGGACGGGATAAAGAAATCTGGTCAGGACATAACGTGTGATCTTCAACTGACAGACTCCTTTTGCTACTTAGATCCGGGTTTGATCCGGGCCTGCCTGGTCAACTTACTGTCCAATGCCATAAAGTATTCGGAGGAAGGGTCGTTCATTGCTATGACTGCTTCAGTAGATCAGTCACTTCGGATAGCCGTAAAAGATCAGGGTATTGGCATTCCAAAGGCGGACCAGCAAAGGCTGTTTAGTCGTTTTTTTCGGG
The DNA here is from genome assembly GCA_965229785.1 of Cyclobacteriaceae bacterium. GTDB lineage: Bacteria > Bacteroidota > Bacteroidia > Cytophagales > Cyclobacteriaceae > JAWPMT01. Next base: position 2,594,323 of record CBDDJS010000001.1, on the reverse strand, counting down.
CCAGCAATGTAGGAAGCAAGCAAGGTACAGGTCTTGGACTGAACATTGTGAAAAAATATGTCGAGATCATGGGAGGACAGATTTCCTTTTCAAGTGAGGAGGGTAAAGGCACGACATTTCAGATAAATATTCCGATTAAACTGAATTAATCAAGTAGGTGGTTGACATCCGTCATGTTTTTCAATATTGTGATGTGAGTTCTTTACAGCATGATATTGATCTTCTCAAACGATACTGCCCTGGCGGAGAATCTCCGTGAGATGCTCTATATGGATGGAGCAGGTCAGGTGATTATAAGAGCCGATCATACCATCGGAGAAAAAGATTTACGAAATGGTGTTGAATTGATCATCTATCACAACAAGTGGGATCCGACTGGCGAACAGTTCGAATGGTATCTATTGGCTAACCGGTTAACCGATATCCCAACGATCTTTCTGACCATCAAAGAGCGACAGAACAAAATTGCTAACCACTACCACCTTGAACTACCATTCGATTTGAATGAACTGGAATCATGCATCAATGGTAGCCTGGCGTTTAATAGATCGTAATCCCTCGTAATTATCACATAAATATCTTTTATAATTTAAATAAAAAATATAAAAGATATTTTATTTAATTATGTCAGCCATAATTCGGTTTTTCCCGTTTCACTAAGTGATGAGAAAAATCAAAGACATAAGTAAAGTAATCCTGATGATTGGCGCCATACTTTTCTCAGGTGATCTGATCGCTTATCAGTCTTTTTCTCATACTTCCTCATCAGAATCACGCATCGAAGTTGAATCAATAGAAGAGGGAGAGGCGCGAATCCTCATTACGCGTTCCAGACAAATTGTTCGGTCGGAGAATGCTGCCAATAAGCAGGTACCTGACTTTTCTTATTCCTTTAATCGTGTTTTTATCCAACCTACAGCCGGAGTAAAAACAAACGATACGCCAAGGTTCATACGGTTCTGTACACTACTGAATTAGGTCGATTGCGGACATAATCCACGCACTCATAATCGATTTATAACCCTTTCTACGATTTTAATCTGTGCCTCCGATTTAAACGGATGCGGAACTTCACTCAGGAGTTGTCGGAAAGAATCGTAGGCTAATGTCAGAACTAAACCATGATACGTAAACAAATTCTTCTCAATATGATGCTGATGCTAGCTATCATTCATATGGCGAAGGCACAACAGGCCCAATTGGAATTAACCGAGGTAAAGTCAGAGGTGAGGACCGAAAATTTTAAAGGGTTATATGGAGGTGTTTTGACCTCCTCGCGATTAACTGATGATCGCATTGATATGAAACAAGAGGTGTATTGGCCACTGGGGGTTAACTACCCCCTTTTCCAAATAGATGAACCAGTAATGGTCTATTTATACATAGACAAACCCCAGTTGGACGATCTATCTGATGAAGTAAAACCAGTGGCTATCAATAGCAGCATTACTAGCAGTAAGCTATTGCCTGCCTTTCGCAACCAATCAAACTTCCAGGACAATCTGGCACCTTCCATTCAAATCACATTTTAAACTTCTAAACACAACGCATATGAAAAAGATAAGAATATTAAGCATGATGTTGGTTCTCGTTGGACTGGCGAGCTGTTCGGTGATCAGACAAGGAGAAGTGGGAGTGAAGCGCAAGGTTGGTAAACTGGATCAGGAAATCATTACCCCGGGAGCCGTGGGTTATAATCCGTTTGTGACCAGAATACTCAAGATGCCCATCAGGACCCTCAATATGGAAATCACAGCTAATCTGCCTTCGCAGGAAGGACTCAATGTGCAGGCTGCTATCTCCATTCTTTATCGGGTACAACCTGAAAAAGTACCTCTGATCATTGAGCAAATAGGAATAGGTAACGAGCCGGGGGTTATCAGTAGTGTATTTCGATCATCTGCCGCGGATGTTTGCTCCCGGTTCTATGCGAAAGATATGCACTCAGCCCAGCGCGCCAATATCGAAAAGGAGATCACCAAGCGTATGAATGAGTTATTGGAGCCACGTGGTTTCGAGATCGAAGCAGTATTGATGAAAAATATTGCTTTACCTCCAGGTTTGGCCAGAGCGGTGGAAGACAAGTTGGAGGCTGAACAAAATGCGCAACGAATGAAATTTCTGTTAGACAGGGAAAAACTGGAAGCTGAAAGAAAGATCATTGAAGCGAGAGGGATCAGGGATGCGCAGCGCATCATTTCCGAAGGACTTACCGGAGAGATCATTCAGTGGCAAAGCATCGAAGCTTTCAAAGAGTTGAGTAAATCTCCGAACACAAAAGTGATTATGACCGACGGGCAATCACCTATGTTGGTAGATCCAAGTGGACGTTAGTGTGCATGCGGTTAAAGCATGTTTAGTGATGGGATGCCTGGACAAATTCCTATCGGAAGGGCATCCCTGTTTAATTCGATCATGGAACAAAAAAAATGGCAATAAAATAAAAGAAATGAAAAGTGGCGATGTATATCTCAGTGCTTATGGCAGGTATGTTTATCTGAAGTTAAAGGATCGGAAATGGGTGTTCGATGAACAAAACAAGCGCACGATCAATCAAGGCGGTTTCAAATCAGGAAGTATCATAACAGACTAATCAAATCATGGGAGCGAATACCATTATTATGATCAATCAGGCGAGTAAAAGGAAAAAAGACTTTACTGTCCGGGGCGATACGTTGCAATTAGGATGGAAAAGGAAAATGGTCCGATCCATCATTGATCAAGTCATTTGGATGACCACACTCGTATTGCTGGCAGATATGGCCATGAAGAATAAACGCCGACGCCTCATGGCCTGGTGGGCGGATAGATAAGGTCCTTATCGAGTAGAAAGATTATCAGTATAAGTAGAGGTTACTGATAGGGAACTGGTGTGGTGACTCCTCGGATTACCCCCGGTTCCTGTTTTTTTATCATCAAGGTAATTTCTTATTCATTGGTAGGCGAGCCAAAAAGGCCGCTGTATCGATGAGGAGAATATTTAATTTCAGCCAATACGAGATTAAGACGAGGATCAATATGATAACACCAGTCGCCAAAATTTTGCCATTGTTACAGACTGTTTAAGCTGACTACCGTTTGCGATTGCTTGTCGTAAAAGCTGCTGTTTCCTCCTGAAGCGATTATACTGATGACGTATCCAACAACCACTATTTGAGGAACGATCAATGTGAACCAGACCCAAGTAGGGGTTCCTCTTTCAGCATAATAGATGATCCAGTGAACTCCTGTATGCGCAATTTCCCAGGGTAGAAATTTTAAGATATTCCTGATCAGGATCCTTTTGCCTCTATCATCGGCATCTGTACGAACAATAATGTTCATTATTCTTTTTCCAATGGTCGCGCGGTATTGACTGTTTTCTGTCAAAAAACTGTAGAGAAATACAGGTAGTGTCAGCGAGATAAAACCGATCAGTTGACCGCTGATAGGCGTAAAGGCCAATTGATTTAACTCGAACAAGGTAGCCAGTCCAAATAAAAGCACTGCGTAAACAGCGATGATGGCATAATCAAACATAAAGGCTGCTGTTCTTCTTAGTATCAGTTTGTTCATTTTGTGCTAATGGCTGGAAGGTATATGTTCACGTTATATGCTTCGTGTTGATCGGAATAATCATTTTCGAAATCCCGCGGAAAACCTTTTATCGAAATAATAGATGATCCTCTAAGTGCTAAGGTATTTTTTCTATTCATGATAGATGTTAGAAGTGAGGTAAGCGGGTTTATTTCTTTCATGGGTTACATAGTCGAAGAATTCGCCCGGAAGCATTCCCGTCTGTCGTTTAAGATCATGGATAAAGTGTGACTGATCGTAATACCCATCTGGAATGACCACATCCATATCGGTGCCATTGAGCCATTGAAAAGTATGATGTTGCATTCTGATGATCCTGGCATACGTTTTGGCAGGTAATCCAAAATAGTATTGAAATAGTTGCTGTAACCTTCTTTGTGAAACATTAACCTCATGGGCCAGTTTTGATATCGGTACTTTACCCTTGCTTTCAAGCATACAGGCAAGAGCAGTTGGAATTCTCATGTCCAGGTGTTGATCGCCCATCATATCCATGAAAATGCGTGATGTCTTTTCCAGTACCTGATTGCTGGTCAATTCCGAGAATATCAGTTCTTCAAGGTAGGTTGCAAGTTTGGCATTGAAGTCTGCCAATGGCAGAACATGATCATGGAATTCATCAGCGGGCATTGAGAACAGTATGGGAATGGCAAAAGGTTGTAACTGAACCATCAATGCTCTTTTGATAAAAGTCATTCCCAGGGTGAAAGGAGAATCCAATGGGCCAGCCAGATAGCTATAGGTCTGAGTTCTGTTACTATCCTGAATGATATTGAAATGATTTCCATTGATCACATTAATGAAGGAATATCCGACGGGAAAAGACTTTACATCAATATCCAATGATCCATTCTCTTCAATGATCCACATTTGTTTTATCAGCGATTTAAGTCTGGCGTCAGGATTTTTGGTAATGATTTTCATCTTTTTAAGTTCGGATAATTTCGCTGTGGATCGTCAGAATATTAAAAAAGGTCTTTTCGCATTTTTACAATAAGTATTCAGAGGAGCATCAGATCATTGCTATCACAATGAATATTATACTATGATTACCGCAATTCAAAATTTTCAAATCCCTGTTCTCGATTTTGACAGGGCACTCAAATTTTATAGTGAGCTTCTGGGTTATGAGCTACAAGTGATGGAAACACCTGATTTTAAATTGGGAATTTTTCGATTCGATCAAAGTAGAGGAACAGGTGGTTGTATTATTCAGAGTTCGGGACTTGAACCATCGAAGAAAGGCACCATCGTGTATTTGCACACAGGTAAAAATCTACAACCGTTCATTGATCGGGTTGACAATGCCGGTGGGCAGGTTTTTGTCAATAAGACAGAACTGGGGCCGGGAATGGGATTTTACGGAATCTTTGATGACACTGAAGGCAATAGAGTAGGCCTGTATTCCGATGAATAAAATTGAAAGAATTTCTAGTAACTATGAAGATGAGTAACTGCTTTTGCCCTGTTTGGAAATAGGATCTTGAGATCAAATTGCCTCAACCTTGCAGTTTGCGGTAAAAGACATATGAAACGATCCAGGCACCAAGTGCTACAAAGGAAAAGAGTCCGCCGCCATCACCACTTTGGATGTGAGCGGTTGCCGCTAAGGCAAAATCCAGGAGGAATCCGAAATAAGCCCACTCTTTCAGGGTTTTTGAAAGCCCGGTGATCACAGCGATCATTCCAAGGATTTTGGCAATGGCCAGGGGAATGACCAGGTAGGATGGATACCCATATCCTTCAAAAGCACCTTGAATGGCTTCGGTTTTGGTAAAATACATCGTAACCGAGAAAGCCATGATGAGTCCCATCACGATGGTTCCTATCCAGTAAAAAATTTTATTGATGTTCATATCTGATCATTAGGCAGGGCAAGTTTACTATAGTTGAAAGTGCGGGACACAGGATAAAATACGAGATGTCTTTGGGAAGTCATTCTTGTTTTGAAATGAGAACGTTTGCAAAGTGTCATACGCAGTTTAAAGGCCGATTTAAGGGGTTTTGAGTGTGTTTCACGTACTTTCAATGACTCTTAACGTAAGTATTTTGAGGTAAGATTTTTCGCTTCGTGGGCATTTTTTCCCTTTCATCTTAATTATATCCCCGTTCACCGAAAATTAGGAGGTAGTACAGAATAGCATGCTATCTATGTGATATTAATTGATTATTAATTCAATAATATTCAATTACTCTTCATCCAGCCATTCTAATTTCGGATATAGACCGAGCCAGCATCACCAGCTATCCTGTACAACAGGGATAATAAGATCAACCACTTAACTACTATCAGACATGCGGTCACTTTATAACCTTTCGATTAGGGCGAAAATCCTATTAATTATTTCTCCGCTATTAGCGGGTGTATTTTACCTGATTCTTATTCGGACCATTGACAGTCTAAACTTGTCTCAGTCCATGAGTAGACTGGAAAAGGGTGTTACCCTTTCTACGCGGATCAGTTATTTGGTGCATGAAATCCAGAAAGAACGGGGTAACTCGTCAGGTTATCTAGCCAATCAGAGTGCAGGTTTCCGATCACAGTTGGATGATCAAAGGAGACTGACGGACGAACAACACGAAAATTTTAAGAAAGCATTACAGGATCCGGAGCTTTCGGATATAGTAGGGACCAATGAATCTGCGCTACAGGAGCTGAATCGGTTGATACGGGAAATAGAGCAAATTCGGCTGGAAGTAGATCAGGTAAGAATAACATCCAATGAAGCTATCGATCGTTATACCGAGATCAATACGTATGCCCTTAATGCCCTGGATCAAGTGATCCCCACGGAAGAGCAATCAGAGGTTACTCGCGAGGTTCAAGCCTACATTAACTTCCTTAAATCAAAAGAACGCGCGGGTATTGAGCGAGCAATTGGTTCGCAGGCATTTTCACTGGGTACCCTGAACGCAGAGCTTTATCGGCGGTTCTCTACCCTGGTAGCTGCCCAGGAATCATACATTGATGCATTTCTGTTAACTGCAAATGAAGAGGGAAAGGCTTTTTATGAAAATACGGTAAAAGGAAGTGCCGTGAACGAAGTAGAACGTATGCGACGAATCATGTACGCTAATGCTGCCATAGATGAAGATCCAATATACTGGTTCGCGACCATTACCAAAAAGATTGAATTACTGAAAGGCGTAGAAGATTTCCTGACGGAAAAAGTAGTAGAGAAGGCAACCAATCTGGCTCAACAGGCCAACACGGAGTTTTGCATTTTCCTGATCACTACCATCGTTTTAGTATTGCTTGATTTGGTTATACTATTCGCGGTACTAAGAAATTTGCTTGGAAATATTAACCTGCTTTCCGGGTTTGCTCAAAAAATTGAAAAAGGTAACCTGAGCGAGACGGTCAGTATTAATGCGGCAGATGAACTTGGACAGTTCGCCGGCGTACTGAATAATTCAGTGAAATCCCTGGATACCGCCCGAAATGAACTTAACGAAGAAAAGGACAAAGCCGAGCACTTGTATAGAACGATCTATAAAACGTCGGAGGTAGTATTTGCCAATGTAGAGCAAGGGGTTTTCCTGATCACTGAAGACATGAAGATCAGTGAGCTTTATTCTAAGGCGATGGAAAGCATTTTCGAACAGAAGGACCTTGCGGGTAAAGATTTCATGGATCTGCTAAATCCGATGTTGGTGCCCAGAGACCGGGAAGCACTGAAAGTATTCTCGAGGCATTTGTTCAATGTCCGTGTCAAGGATAACGTATTGAAAAAGTTGAACCCTGTCGAGGAGGTACAGATCTTTTCAGGTTCCAGGAAGACAGCCGATGACATGAATGTTAAACATATCAAAGTGCAGTTTTCAAGAGTGGTCAACAATAAAAAAATTGAGAATGTCATGATTACGGTGCAGGATGTAACACAGGAGGTACTACTGCAGCAGAAAATCCGGGACAATGAAGAGAAGAACCGACAAGAAACAGAACAATTGCTTAGTATCATAAAGATCAATCCGGTCTTGCTTCGACAGTACCTGGAGCGCGCTTCAGAAGGATTGAATGAGATTTATGAGCGTTATGAGGCCGATAAGACCAAAGACTTCAAAGGTCTGTTGAAATTTACTTTCAATATCGTACATAACCTCAAGGGAAATGCGGCATTGATCGATCTGGACCTGATGGAAGACCGATTTCATCGCATTGAGGAGACGTTGATCAAATTGAGGGACTCGGAAGTTTCCGGAGGTGACTTTTTACAGGTGCTGTATGAAATCAACGACATCAAGGGCATCATCATGGATATGGGAGGCATGATCCGAAGGATTGCCGATATTTATTACAATGCAACTCCTCAGGATGAGATTTACTCTAATGACAAACTGATCAATGGCTTTGAAAGAGCCCTGAAACGGCTTTCTCAGGAAACTGGAAAGCAGGCTCAATTGGTCTTTGACAATCCGGGTAACGTCACGTTTCCCGAGAAAGTCAAATTGCCTTTGAATGACATGGTCGTGCAATTGCTCAGAAACTCTATGGCTCATGGCATTGAGTCTTCCGAAGAACGACTCAGCAACGGTAAGCCGGAATCTGGTACCATCAAATTGAGTGTGGAACAGACCATGAGCGGTAGTCTGTTCATTTCCTACAGTGATGATGGAAGAGGCCTCAATGAAGAAAAGATTTTACTGGAAGCCCAGAGGAGCGGGATCATTGAGGAGAGTGAGAAAATAACCTCTTCCGTTCGAAAGAAAGCCTATGAAGTGATTTTCGAAGAGGGCTTTTCTACCGCTGATAAAGCAACTGTCCATGCCGGGAGAGGCCAGGGGATGAGCGTCGTTAAATCCTCATTGGAAAAAATTCATGGTACCTATGAGATCAAATCTTCCGATAAAGGAGGTTTTGAACTTTCCTTCTCTGTGCCTGTGAGTTCGCAACATATTAATCAAAATGTAACTGTATAACTGTATGAAGCTACTGATCGTGGATGATTCCATGGTCATGCGAGATACCATTGAGCGGTATCTTGAAGACTATGACCTTGAAATTATCGGAACTGCATCTAACGGTAATGATGCGCTTAAAATCGTCGAAAGTGAACGTCCCGATGTGGTGACACTGGATATCACCATGCCGGAAATGGATGGACTGGAATGCCTCGAAAAAATCATGGACATCAATCCGGACACCCATGTCATGATCATTACGGCCTTATCAGATAAATTGACTGGTTTACAGGCAATAGATAAAGGAGCCACGGGGTTTTTCCTGAAACCGGTAGATCCCGAAGAGTTAAAGCAAGGCTTTGATGAAATGCTTGATCGCGAATAATCAACCAAATACCTAAAGCTAGTAACATGAAAACAGTCAATAAAGAAGAATTTGAAGCAACTTGTCAGCTATTCATTTCGGCGGTTCACAAGTATTTTGCTCACTTGAGTCAGGTGAGCAAACAGCATATCGAAAAATCAGAAACCGGAGTGCCTTATGTCAAAGACAAAGAATCGGTAGCCTTAAAGGACTTTACCGGAATGATTGGCATATCCGGAAACCGCAAGGGGTTTGTTTACATCTCCGGTGAACAAAGCCTGTACAAGGACCTGATCAGCATCTTTCTACTGAACGACAACCCTAACACCGACCAAATTGCTGATATGGCAGGAGAAGTGAGTAACGTGATCTCTGGAAATGTGCGTGAAAGCTACGGGAATGATTTTATGATCTCCGTTCCTATTGTTTTTCAGGGGCAACCCGAAAATATCAAGTTTCCGGATGATGTGCCAGTGTTTGTGATTCCCATTTCCTGGAAGCAACATGAAGCATTCGTTGTGATCGGATTGGAATAAATATTCCGCTTAACTAATTTACTATGAAAAAGATTACCCTTTTCGCTGGGTTGATGCTGACCCTGTGCACTTCCGTATTTGCTCAATTGAACATCACCGCAGAGATTCGCCCTCGTGCTGAATATAGGGATGGCTTTAAGACCTTCAACTCCAGTGAAACGGAGGCTGCATTCTTCATCGAACAGCGAACCAGGCTTATAACATCATACAAAAAAGATAAGCTTTCTATGAAGCTTTCGCTTCAGGATGTGCGCTTCTGGGGCGGAACAAGCCAGATCTATAAAACTGATAATGCCCTGCTTAACTTCAACGAAGCCTGGGCGGCTTATGACTTTGGTGGAGGTTCGTTGCTCAAATTTGGAAGACAGGAGTTAAACTACGACAATGCGCGCATTCTTGGTAACCTGGCATGGGCTCAGCAGAGCAGGTCCCACGACTTGTTAAAATATGAATACAGCGGTGAAAATGGTTTCAAATGGCATGCGGGGTTGGCGTTCAATCAGGAAACAGTGAATAGTCGCCCCGAACCTGCTCGGCTCTTCGATACCTTTTATAGTGGTGTTAACAACTATAAGACACTCCAGTTTTCATGGTTGAATCAAACCTATGAATCAGGAAATATATCAGTATTGCTATTGAGGAATGGTTTTCAATCGCCGGATTCTACGGTGAATCACATACAGACATTGGGCACGTTTTGGCAACAGAAGTTGGGAGGCCCAAAATTGACTTTCGAAGGCTATTATCAATTTGGAGAGAACGCTGCAGGGGTTGATGTAAATGCTTACATGATCGCCCTGGCGTTGCAAATCAAGGTTGGCGATCATTCATTGGAAATAGGAGGAGACCTGCTAAGTGGTACTGAACCCGGTGATTCTGAAGTCAACGCATTTGCGCCCCTGTTTGGCACCAATCACAAGTTTTATGGTCTAATGGATTATTTCTTTGTGGGTAATCCCCATGGTAACATCGGATTGATGGATTTTTACCTTAAGACCAATTGGAAATTGGGGAAGAAATCGTCTTTATTGGCCCACTTCCATCAGTTCAATTCCCCGGTGCAAATTACAGATTCGGATGGAGGAAGTATGTCCGGCTCGCTTGGGCATGAGGTGGATTTAGTTTACAAATTGACGATCGCCAAAGGTGTTGTATGGAATTTAGGATTCAGCACCCTCCAGGGAACAGATACCCTGGGAATGTTCAAGTCAGGGAATAGCAATACCCTGAATTACTGGGGTTGGTCCATGATCACGTTTAAACCTGCTATATTTTCAGGTAATGGAGGATAAGGTTTTAAACATCGTATCTCGACCTAGGCCGAGATACGAGTTGATATCGCAGGTTATTTCAGTTTGCGGTCCTTCTCTTCAATGGCCAAATCATTAATACTGGCAAATCTTTTTTGCATGAGCCCTTGTTCATTGAATTCCCAGTTTTCATTGCCATAAGCGCGCCACCATTGACCGTCTTTGTCGTGATATTCATATTCGAAACGTACCGCGATCCGATTATCCGTATGCGCCCAATATTCCTTCTTCAGCCTGTAGTTTAGTTCCTTTTGCCATTTGTCGGTTAGAAACGCAACAATCTCTTCTCTGCCGTTGATGAATAAATCCCGGTTTCTCCATTCGCTATCAGGTGTGTAAGCAAGAGATACTTTTTCCGGGTTTTTGGTATTCCAGGCATCTTCAGCAGCTTGTATCTTTTGCTTAGCTGTCTCCAGTGTAAATGGAGGGACCGGTTTTCTAATTTCCATGGGACGAAGTTTTAAGTCAAATTCAAGACTAGAAGGTTGGGCTGTCGATAATAGTTCCACCAAGATGTCGCCCCGATTGCTTGTTCGTTATGATTTTCGTTTCCAGGGAAAAATTAACTGGTTCCGCTAGTTGGTGCCAGGGATTAGACAGGTGATGGTTGTTAGACATGATGAAATTATGCTGGCCGAAGGATAACGAGTGTGAGATATTGGATTGCCGAACTTTCTTGTGAGTTTTCACTGTTGATCTTCTAAATCGAGTGAATAGGTAAGGTCTATGAGTTGATTTCCAAATAGTGTTTGGTTGGCTTAACTAAATTCATAGTACCTTGCACTGAATTGATTTAACCCCTTTTTATTGATGGAAAGCTACATTGTTGATGCTATTCGTACCCCCATTGGAAAGTTTCGAGGAACCTTATCTCCCGTTCGTGCGGATGATCTTGCTGTGATCCCGATTCGGGAATTGATGAATCGCAATGACATTGATCCTGAACGCATTGATGATGTGATCTTTGGTTGTGCCAATCAGGCGGGTGAAGATAATCGAAATGTCGCACGAATGGCCGCATTGTTGGCTGGCTTACCAATCACAGTTCCAGGCGAGACCGTCAATCGATTGTGTTCATCGGGTATGTCCGCTGCGATTCATGCGCACAGGGCGATCAAAACCGGAGATGGAGACCTTTTCATTACCGGAGGGGTGGAGCAGATGACGCGTGGACCATTAGTGATGTCCAAATCGGCGATGCCATTTGGTGCAGACGCCAAGCTATATGATAGTAGCTTCGGATGGCGTTTTGTGAATCCAAAAATGCAAGAGCAATATGGCATTGATGCCATGGGGCAAACCGCTGAAAACCTTGTAGAACGAGATACCATCAGTCGTGAAGACCAGGATCAGTTTGCCTTGTGGAGTCAACAAAAAGCCTCGGCAGCACGTGCCAATGGTCGGTTAAGTAAAGAAATTGTTCCGGTAAGTATTCCACAGCGAAAGAAGGACCCCATCGTTTTCGATCAGGACGAATTTATTCGAGAAGATACGAATCTCGGAGGTTTGGCAAAACTCAAACCTGCTTTTAAGAGAGACGGCTCTGTTACTGCCGGAAATGCTTCAGGACTGAATGATGGAGCAGCCGCCATGTTGATCGCTTCAGAAAAAGCTGTTAAGGAAATGAACCTTACACCGAAGGCCCGTATTGTGAGTTCACAAGTGGTAGGAGTGGAACCCCGCATCATGGGAGTGGGTCCGGTTGAAGCGTCTGTCAAAGCGTTGGAGAAGGCCGGTTTGACCATGGATGATATGGATATCATCGAATTGAATGAGGCTTTCGCGGCACAAGTATTGGCTTGTACGCGTTCCTGGGGATTGGATGATCGTGACCCGCGGCTCAATCCTAATGGAGGAGCCATTGCCATCGGTCACCCTCTGGGAATGACTGGCTCAAGGTTACTTCAAACTGCTACTGTTGAGCTGCATGAACGAAATGCCAAATATGCCCTTTGTACCCTTTGCGTGGGGGTAGGGCAGGGATATGCTACAGTTTTGGAACGGGTCTAAGGGACACTTTCCAATATCCAGTTGAACTCCTTTCTGGCAAGAGGATAATCTCGCTCTTGCCAGATGAGTCGCACTTGTAAATCATGTTTTCTTTTGTAAGTCCCTGTTAATTGAAGGTCTCGGTCATTCAATTTCACATAGGTGCCTTTAAATAGCGTAAATACATCACTTGAGGATTGTTTAATAGACAGTGTGGTCTCCGCAGAATCCAGTTCATAACTGAAGTACGATCGCCCGTAACGAACCCGGAAAGTAGAATCCACCAGGCCAATACTTCCTCTGCCGGATTGGTCGATCGCGACATCTTGCCAATGCCACCAGGATCCTCTTTCCGGAGGAATAGTGTCCCCATCAAGGATAAATTGTTGTACTTCATAGAACCCGTTTTGAAAAGGAGGAGTGGTTTCGCGGCTGTTTACCGAGGCATAAAACGAATAATAATTATACATAGGATACAGGGCAAAAACCAGGATAAATACACTCTTGAGAATGATTCTAGCTGGTTTTACCCATGACTTGAAGTACGGGATGTCCCAGGAAGTATCGGGAGTGACCGATTTGTTGAAGATCAGGAACTGAGTGATGCGATTGTGGTTGTTCAGGCAAATGAATACGCACGCAAACAATAACTGGAAAGAGAATATCTTAACAGGTATATCATAGCTCATGTTAAGCAAAAAGACATTGGCGAATACACCTATTCCCAGCAATGCACCCAATACGATTGTTCTTCGATAAAGGAGAAATATGCCCACAAACAATTCCATCAGCCCACTGAAGAATTCATATCCTTTGGAGTAACCGATAAAATTCCAGGAAAAACGCATCCCTGTAAAATGTCCCAGATCAGTTGCGTAATAGCTATTGGAAGGAGAAGGCATCTGAAGTCCATACACTTTGATCGCCCCATAAATGAAAGCAAAGAGGATGATATAGTACCGTACCACGTTACGTAAGGCCAGGTGACTCCAGTAATAGTGAGTACGCTTACGATCCAAAATGGACCAAAGGATGCTACCCATTAGGGAAAGGAATAATTGGGCATAGAGTGTCGCCCAACCCATGGAAGTATCTCCACTTCCTCGAGTTGGCACTAATTCCTCTTTGATCTGATAGATGTAATCATTAAAGAGTTCCGTGTAAAAACTGCTGAAAGAATTACTGAACGTACTCAAAAACGAAAGCCAGGGTATACTCCCTAACCATCCCCAAATGGCGGTTGAGAGCAAAAAATAGATAAAAAAGAACCTGAATAAAATGCGCTGGTATAATGGCCAGTGTTTGTTCTGATAAGTAGACTCGGTCATGTACTTGTGGCTGATGATCATGCAATTGTACATCATTATCTTCAGCTACTGTAATGATGGGTTGTTTAAGGGTCATATGATTTACTCCCTATCTTGGTGTAACCTGGATAAAAAAAATCGGCCACAATTTATTTGCGGCCGATCTGCTATCGCTCAGCATCTAAAGGTAAAAAGAACTAGTTGTAAGGTCTTTAATTTACTTTTCTGACGATTACTGCATTGGGTTTCCCTAATCCGCCCGATCGGGATTCCACATAATCTTCGATGAAATTTCCTTCTGCATCGAATAACTTAACAGCGCCAGTTCCACCATTTCCGATCAAGAGACTGCCATCTTCAAGCACACTCACGCCCTCTACCTGACTTAATCCGGTAGCAAAAGTTTCTACGAATTGTCCTTCATTGTCGAAAACAACGATTTTTCCGGCTTTCCAATCATTGACCATGAGGTTTCCCGCAGAATTAAACCAAATGTTTGTAGGCCCTTGTGTGTTTCCGCTGGCGGTGAAAACCCCCTGACTTTTACCCTCGGTATCAAAACGAGTGACCTGATTGCTTTGGAAAGAGGATACATACAGATTTCCTGAATCATCCCAATCCAGTCCGATGGATTGAGGGATACCTGTATCAGTGAACTCATCAATCAGGTTGCCATCCAGGTCATAACGCAATACTTTGCCATTTCCGGCCCATTGTAAGACATAAAGAAGACCATCAGGACCGATTTTCGTTCGGGTGGGCCCCGAAATGTCCGAAGCAAACGTGGCGATAAATGCACCTGTAGTGCTGTTGTGTCTATTGATCTTTCCGGAGGATAAGTTGGAGATCAGAACTTCACCACGATCTTCCAAAAAGACCAGGTCCTGCGGCCAGGCAAGCTCTTCTTCAGTAAAGACTTCCGCGTTTTCACCATTGTGATCATATTTGATGATCTTCCAGGAGGGTTGATCAAAATTTGGTACGTCACTAACATAGATGTGATAGCCTTCCGGTAAGGCAAATTTTCCAGTAGGTTCAGGATCGGTCTCCCCATCTGTTGAGCAGCCGAAAAAAATAGAGATGATGCTAAAAAGAAAAACCATAATTAACCATGAATTTATCTGTTTCATAATTTGAGTTTATGACCGTCCGGATCAGCAGAAAAGTGGCCCGGGGGTTCTTGTCAAAAGAACAATCGATGTAAGAGGAAAGGGTAAATAATTACCGGAATTTACTTTTCTACCGCTTCCAGGTGTTGTTTTCGGAATTCGAGCGGAGAGACACCCGTCTTTTCTTTGAAGTACTTGTTGAAAGATACCTTGTTGTTAAATCCGGAGGCGATGGCCACTCCCATGATCTTTTCATGATGCCTGTTAGGATCTTGAAGGATTTGCATCGATTCTTCTATCCTCAATTCATTGATTAGGGTACTGAAGGACTTGCCGAGGTGTTGGTTCAGGGCTTGTGATATGTGATGCCTGGGAATGGATAATTCTTCGGACAAAACATTGATTGAATAGTCATTGTCAAGGAACCGTTTTTGAGCAATGATATGATCGACGATCTCATCGCTTATGATGTGCTCATGATCCTTGCTTAGTGAGCTCTTTTCGTAAGACTTCCGAGTTCGCAGATTGATCGGTTTCAATTGGTTCAGATAGGCCATTGAAAAAATGGAAGTGCTAATGATGACTGAAAGTACATAATCAATGGCCGGAGTGATCAGTGAGGATATGGCCAGCGTTGAATAGGCTATTCGGCCACAGAAATAGATCACAAAAAGCAGGCAAATGCCTTGTATCCACTGATGCATTTTGTTCCGGGATTGTATGAAGAGCCATATGCCATAGCCTGCGAACTGCCCATTTTCAACAATCAGATAGATCAATCGGTATCTGCTAAATTCCTGAGCGCTGGTGAGGATCGATGTTGAGGATATGACAATGGTCAACACGGAAATAAGAGCCATAGGAAAGAAGACCAGGAAGGGCAGAAAGTGCCATGAATGGCTTTTTTTAAATCGGAAGGTCGGTGATTGCAGACTTCTGATGAAAAAATAGATCAAAGGAGCCAATGCAAAATCCAGTGTTCCCGCGATCATGCTGATTCCTCTGAATCCGTTTTGATACAGACCTTGCCAGAAAGCTACCCAATGCAAAAGAATCAGAGCAAAGGTCAAAAAAATGCCTGATAGCCATTTAAAGGCTGCCTCATCCTTGTCAGCTCGTCGCCAGAAAACAAGCGCCAGCACCAGCCCCTGGCAGGCGGCAGCGAAAAAGATCAAATGGACGAAATCTTCGGTTTGCATTTTCAGGTATCCCAATGACTAAGATCGGTATTATCCGGCAACTCTACAATCAGGTTATGATTCCGAGTCTTCACTCTTATACTTTAACAATCCTGAATAGGGGTCTCCTTCGATGTTCAACAGCCGGGCAAAAGCCGCTTCCGTGGAAATGCCTTGTTCCTTCAATCGGATGATTTCCAACCTGAACGATTCATCTTTCTCCTGTAAAATCTCATATTCCTTAATCATGTGACGAAAAGCCATTTGTTCGTGTACTGGAAGGGTTTGCCCGAATACTTCTATTTCGAAGGCTTCATGTCGAAAGTTGGCGATCACGGTACTAAGGCCTTGTTTCTCAGTTTTTCGAATAGAGAAACCATTGGCATTACCATAATGATTGTAAATGGTAGATTCAAAGTCTTTTTCATCTGAAAAGGAGCAGATAATGTCCAGGTCGCTGGTTGGGAGGTCTACTTCAATCGGTATGGTACCTGCCAAAACAGGCTTGAAAGCGGTTAAAACTTCAAAAACCTTCAATTCCTGTAAAACATGGAAGGCTTGTTGTTGTCGCCGATTACCGGTAACTAAGTAGGAAGGGTCTTCGAAATTTATGATCATGCTTTGGTTGATAAGCAAAAATGGCATTCAAATCCTTAGCTTAGTGGCAAGCAAATTCGCAAATTAACCCTTCTTATGAAAGCACACTTATTCATTCTTCTCTGTTTGCCTCTGTACCTTTTTGGTCAAAGTTCGATTATCAAAGACGTCCATGTGCTGGATGTTGAAAAACAAAAAGTCATCGAGAAAACGTCAGTAAAAATTGTAAACGGCAAGATTGATCGCATTGATAAGTTCAGGAAATTGACGGTCCAGGAAGGTGATACGGTAATCGAAGGAACCGGAAAATACCTTATTCCCGGTTTGATGGACGCGCACGTTCATTTTTTTCAATCAGGTGGACTTTATACACGCCCCGATGCCATTGATTTGACACATGTGTTTTCATACAACGAGGAAATTCAATTTGCGAAAGATAATGCGGTGGACTACATGATGCGCTATTTGAGACAGGGGAT
The DNA here is from genome assembly GCA_965229785.1 of Cyclobacteriaceae bacterium. Classification (GTDB taxonomy): domain Bacteria; phylum Bacteroidota; class Bacteroidia; order Cytophagales; family Cyclobacteriaceae; genus JAWPMT01. The sequence goes on along the minus strand of CBDDJS010000001.1, from coordinate 2,576,976 downwards.
CACTACGGTCATGGATGTGGGTGGTCCATTGTGGAATTATGAAGTCCGTGACTCCATTGCTGCTGCTACTTTGTCTCCGGATGTGCTGGTTACAGGACCACTTTTTTCCATGGTATCACGTCCGCAACTGGACAAGGGCGATCCGCCGATCATCAAGATGTCGACCAAAGAAGATGTGTTGAGACTCTTCAATGAGCAGTTGCCTTATGATCCGGATTTCATGAAAGTATGGTACGTAGTTACGCCTGATCTGCCCGCAGAAAAGTCTTTTCCGTTGGTGGCATACCTGGGAGAGTTGTGCCGGGAAAACAACTTGAAATTAGCCGTGCACGCTACGCAACTGGAAACAGCAAAACTGGCCGTAAAAGCAGGGGCCAATATCCTGGTACACAGCGTGGACGATGCACTGATACCGGCAGAATTTGTCAATGAGTTAAAGCAAAAGGATGTCACTTACATCCCGACCCTCACCGTCACTGATGGGTACATAAAAACCTTTACCGGTCAGATCAATCATCATCCTCAGGATTTGAAATGGGCGAACCCGGCAGCTTATAACTCTTTGTTGGATCCAAACAAAATACAGAAAGCTTTATGGCCGGCAAACTTAAAGGTCATGTATGGTTCGGAAAGACCGGCCACGCTGAATCAACGTGATTCGGTCATGCAGGTGAATTTATCAACCTTATATCGTGCGGGGGTGAACATTGCCACTGGAACAGATGCCGGTAATATTGGGACCATGCATGCATCTTCATACTTGCCCGAGCTCGAGGCGATGCAGAAGGCAAAATTGTCGAATTGGGACTTGCTAGTCAGCAGTACCATCAACCCGGCGAAAGGATTTGAAATTGAAGCTCGATTGGGATCTGTAAAAGAAGGCAAACAAGCGGATCTGGTGCTGTTGAGAGCTAATCCATTAGACGATATCCAAAACCTGAATAGCATCGAGTTGGTCATAAAGAATGGCCTTTTATTAGCACCTGAAGGGATTCTGGAAGAGACACCTGAACAGATCGTACAACGTCAGGTCAACGCTTATAACGCCAGAGACATTGATGCTTTTGTGGATACTTATAGTCCGGAAGTAGAGATCTATAATGAGCAAGGTGAAATGACGATGAAAGGGCATGATAAGATGAGAGAAGTATATGCGCCGATGTTCGAAAGGGTCACCAATCTTTATTGTGAGATCCAAAACCGAATAGTCATCAATAACAAAGTCATAGACAAAGAAAAAGTCAGATTCAATGACCGTTTCCTGAATGCAGTTGCGATGTATGAAGTAACAAATGGAAAAATATCAAAAGTGACATTTGTTCGTTAGGTGGATAGCTAAGTAACCAATGACCTTCACCCGAACGCTGATCATCCTGCTTATCACAATCATCACCATTGAATCATGGGGACAGATAAACATAACCCCGACGCAGGAACTAACATTGGACTCATTGTTTGCCAATTGGGAAAGTGAAACCCGGCCTGGGGGTGTGGTGGTGATCATTTCAGATCGTCAAGTCATTTACAACAAGTCATTTGGCTTACAGGACATTAGAAAGAAAATTCATTTTTCGGATGAAACGCCCATTAACCTGGCATCTGTTGCCAAGCAGTTTACGGGTATGTGCATTGCTTTGCTGGAGGAACAGGGTAAGCTTTCTGTGGAGGAAGATATTCGGAATTATTATCCGGGCCTTCAATATACTTCTACGATTCAAATCAAACACTTACTGGCGCACACCAGCGGAATCAGAGAGTTAACAGACATAGCGATCCTTTCAGGTAAAGTAAATTTAAAAGGTGAGTTGCCTTATAAATATTTGAATAAAGCGCATCTACTGGAGATCCTCCACAAAGAGAAGGATCTCAACTTTTTACCGGGAACCGAATACAGCTATACCAATACGAATTATGTTCTTCTTGCGGATATCGTGGAGCAGATTAGTGATATGAGTTTCGAAGCGTTTGCCGATAGTGCCATATTCAAGCCACTGAAGATGGAAAATTCCTATGTTGGTGATTTTTCAAGCAAATCCGATCTGGAAGGTTATCACTACGATGGAAAGAAGTTTAGAAAGACCCATGCAAGTGGTGGTCTGATTGGAGAAGACAATTTGGTTAGTACTGTAAATGACTTGTTGCTTTGGGATCAGAATTTTTATCAGAATCAACTGGGTAATGGGAACGAGGAACTGATCAGAAAAATAACTGCCAGTGCGTTCCTTTCTAATGGTGGGTCTGCACAATATAATTACGGGTTGAGTATTTCGGATTATAAGGGACTCCAGGTCATTTCTCACGATGGTGAAAATTACCTTCATACTTCAAGCATCATCCGGCTTCCGGAAAAGAAATTCACAGTGATATGCTTGGCAAATTCGAATGGCTACGTTTTCCCATGGACCAAGTCTTTTGAGGTACTTGATATCTTTTTTCCATCAACAACGACTGTTAGCCAGGACAGTAATGAACAGCCACCAGCCATCGAGTTGTCCAGTGAGGAAGTGAAGTCCAGGGCAGGTATTTACTACAGGATCACGGAGAAAGGTTCAGGGCAAATCCGGAAAGTTGGTCAGCATGAGGGCAAATTGATGGTTTCTCCAAGTTTGGATTTTGAAGGTATTGCCTTTGCTGCAACTGATGAACATCACTTTATAGCCTACAATGGGAGAGGGTACGAAATCAACATCAATTTTGAAGTCACAGATGATGGAGAAGAAGTTCTTATCGAAAATTACCGAACGTATGATGAAGGATGGCGGTTCAAGAAAATATCTCATGTGCCATCGGACTTAAGTGATTATGTAGGAACATATAGGGATTCACAACATGGTGTGTTTTTCAAAATAAAAGTGAAAAAAGGTGGGTTAATGGCTGTGAAAGGTCTGTTACGGGTTAAGTTGATAGCCTTTGAAGAAGATCTGTTCAGCGAACCCGATGGAGAGTTGGTACTTCAGTTTAGCAGAGATGCATCCGGTAAGGTGGATGGGTTGGAATTGAACCTCGATAATATCCGGAAATTCAAAATGCTAAAAGCGAATTAATTGACATTTAGTCATTGGCTGGACGGGAAGGCCCTTATGGTCCCTGTATAATCTAGTTTCACACTTGCCCTGAAACGGTCATCATCTGCTTCATGATTGCACTTTCGAGCTAGGGAGTTCGTCGTATTTTCCAAGTAATCGAAGCAATTTAAAATGTTCGAAAACAGCTTGACCGAATGAGCCCTGGCAGTGATACGGAAGCCCATATTCTTTCGCGGTATTTTTCACGATATGTGAGATTTTGGGGTAGTGGACATGACAGATATTGGGAAATAAATGATGTTCAACCTGAAAGTTCAGCGATCCATAAAACCAAGAGAAGATTGGGCTATTGGTTGCATAGTTAGTTGTTGTGTGTAATTGATGAACCAGCCAGTTTTCATCGATCTCTGGGTTTTTCGTTTCGATTACATCCAGATTAGGCACCAGGTGAGCGGTTTGAAATATAAGACTCAGCGTCAATCCAGTCACTACCAGCATGGTTGCAAGCATGAGTATGGCGAGGCCTACACTGATATCAAGTACAAGTACGGGTATCACTATTAAAAACATGTGGAAAAGCACCTTTCGAAAGGCGATTCCGACGATGCTTTGCCAAAACCTTGTACCTCCTTCAATCAATCCAAGTCTTCGATACTTAAACATTTTGATAAAGTCCTTTGCCGTAGCCCAAATAATGATTGGAATGCTGTACAAGATGACCACATAGATGTGCTGAAATCTGTGAAACCACTTTCTTGGCTGGTTTCGGGTCATTCTAAGCAATAGCTTTACTTCGATATCCTCGTCTGCATGCTCAATGTTCGTGTAAGTATGGTGCAGAACATTGTGTTGTATTTTCCAGGTAAGAGGTTCCACACCAATGATCAGCGGGAACAAATGCATCCAACGATTGACTTTTTTGTTTTTACTATAGGATCCGTGGATTACATCGTGCATCACATTCGTACCAATGAATGCCTGACCTACTCCCAGTAATGCCCATAAAACGAAAAGCACAGGAACGCTCTTAACTCCACTAAAAAGAATGGTGAGATAGATAAATACATAAAAAAACAATCCAATGGCGGATTTCCATTTCATGTTTTGATTGGCATTCCGGGATATATCCTGGTCCTTAAAGTATTGATTTACTCTGGACCTGAGCGTTTCGGTAAAATCCTGATAATGTGTATTGGAGAAGGTATAATGGATCATGAATAAGCGTCATGCCGATGTTATTAATGTGGGACTAAACCTTGTTATCGGCACTAAGCTTACTCCTAAATTTTAGAGCTGTGAAGTATGAAAGGCTATGCCTCGTCTCCTTCAGTATCGTTATCTTCTTCTACTTTTTCAACAGGTTCGCAACTCACCTGAAGTTTGAAATTCTTATCCATTTCAAACCTATAAGCTGCATCATTGGTAAGTTCCTGCGCTTTTTGTGACTGTTGAATAACAGCAAGCAAATCAAGCCCCACCGCGTTTACTTTTTTCTCGCTGTTATTTCTGTTTTGGTAGACTTTCAAAGCGAAACTGTAACCAGTAGTTCTTTTGTTGTTTACATCAATGAATTCGTGATTGGAGAGGCCATATGATTGTGGTCCTTCTGAAGCCTTAACCATAAGGTTCAGAATGGCTGGTCGATATTTTTTCCAAATGTGTGTGTACTTTCCGGCACTAGAATTTGAAGTAGACATGTAGTAGATAAAGTGGATTAATTCAAAATACCTAACAGTCAAGAGATGCAAAGAACAAAATGACACATGTCTATTCCGTGCTGAGAGATCAAGCGATAGGCTAGGTAGTATTTAACGACACAAAGATAAGCAAACCTCAATGGATCACTGGTGTTTACTTATCCTTCTTCTAATCTACTGGTTTTCAGTTTGATAGGTTGGTGGATACGTTTTTGCCCATTCCACCATAGCACGGGGTGTGGAGAAATAAAGATTGTCTTGATGGTGAGCATCTTGGGTGTAAAAATGACGGAACATGGAGGTATCTTGATCTTCCAGCAACTGGATCATCTCCTCGTATGCGGATTTCATCTTGTCGTTTTCCGCTGTTCCCATGCTCATGAAAACGTTGTTTTGTGGAAGTGAAATGGCGTAAAGCTCGCGAGCCCGTTTAACAATGGCTGATTCATCACGCCAGAATGCCGGGCTAAAGCAGAAATAAGTATCAAAGAGATCCGAACGTTCCATCGCGGCATAGTAAGTAAATAGTGCTGCACGCGAATGGCCAGCTAACATGGCATAGCCGTTGGCAGGATAGGTGTCGGTGATTTTTGGCAGCAATTCTTTCTCAAGAAAGTCCAAAAAGGTATTTCCCTGTCCGAGTGATTCGCCGTTGGTTTCCTGTAATATGTAATGTGGTGTGAGGTCTCGGTTTCGGTCAGTGTTAGGTATACCTACGATGATCATTTCAGGAACTAGCTCCGTATAATTCAGAATTTCAATGATGGCCGCCATGCGAAAATCCTGAGAAGAGCCATCCAAAACGTACAGCACAGGATACGTTTTGCTTTTATTGTAGTTTTTGGGCAAGTGTATCAATACCCTCCGTTTCTCCCCAAGTATACTCGAGTCGATCTCTAAAATTTCGCTGGCTTCAGCTTGCCTGCTTTGTTGGTACCATTCAAATAAAGCTCCAGAGGATATGAAGGAAAAGAGAATGGTGATAGCAATGGTAATAAGCGTTTTTTGCACAATTTTTTGAGGGGCAAGTAACATGGAATTGGTCGATGCAACCACCGTCATTCTTGCGTCATATTGGCGTCAAAAGCTTAGAATAGGGTAGGAAAGGGGATTTGCAAATCAGCACCACGCCTGTCAAGCCTAATGGAATACCTGAAAATGCTGACGATATTCACAACCAGAAACGAAACGTACAACAACGACCTCCAGGGAAATTGTCCTATGGTCTTCTGTCCGGTTATGGCAAAGGAGGTCACCTGAAACAGTACTAAAGTCAAGATCAGAATAACACTCCACCAAATTTGGAAGCTGATGATTTTGGCACCTGTGGTGCGATCTTGCTCTTCATACAAACTGGACTTCCAATAATATCCCTGTATGGCCAAATGGACAATGGGCAGACAAACGGATAGCAGACCCAATGCATTGAGGGTTCGTAATTTTTGGTAGCTCAGGCTGACTGTCGAATGGATGGGCAGTTCCTGTAGATCTTCCAGTGAGACTTGTAAGGCTTGTGCCAGGCGATTAAGGGTATAGCCGCGCGGCTTGACTTGTTCTTTTTCTAATCGTTGAATGGTGCGCAATGAAATGTCAGACCGCTGCGATAATTCCTCCTGGGAAATGCCAAGTTTCTTTCGAAATGCTACAATCTGATTACCTATGGACATGCCTCCCAAAAATGCAATTGATGCCCGTAAATTTAACTCGCAATTCCTTCTTTGTAGGTAGCAATAGCCCTTTCTCGTGCTAGTTTATGGTCAACGATGGGTTTAGGGTATTCAAGAGACTGGAATTCTGGTACCCATTTTCGAATATAATCCAGTTTAGGATCGAATTTCTCTGTCTGAATATAGGGGTTGAACACACGGAAATAGGGGGCAGCGTCAACGCCAGTGCCGGCGGCCCATTGCCATCCGCCGTTGTTAGAGGCCAGTTCAAAATCAAGCAGTTTATCAGCAAAATAGGCTTCACCCCAGGACCAATGAATCAAAAGGTGTTTGGTTAAGAAACTCGCTACAATCATTCGTACACGGTTGTGCATGTACCCTGTCGTATTCAATTCACGCATACCCGCATCAACGATCGGGTATCCGGTATTACCCTCACACCATTTTTTGAACTCCTGCTCATCATTTCTCCATTGGATTCCATCGTATTTTCGACTGAAGTTGTGATTCACCACCTCAGGAAAATGCCATAGGATCGCCTGGTAGAAATCGCGCCAAATAAGTTCATTCAGAAATTTGATGTTAACATGTTGGGTTTGCTTAACCAGTTGGCGAAGGCTTATGGTACCGAATCTCAAATGCAGCCCCAGCCTTGAAGTACCCTTTATTGCTGGAAAATCCCGGGTATCATGATATTTTCCAATGACTTTAAGGTCAGGAATGCGATCGGGAAGGGGAATTTCCGATGGCTGAAACCCAAAAGCCTTCAGTTCCGGAATTGCTATCGGAGGGGCCTTGTGCCAATGCTGGGTGGTAGCAGAGGCGAACGCTTCTAAATGTTCAGTACCCAACCTGGACTTCCATTGCTTACTGTAGGGTGTGTATACCGTGTAAGGCTTTCCATCCCCTTTGACCACTTCACTTTTCTCGAAAATAACATGATCTTTCCGGGCTTTGAAAGTGATGCCATGGCCGCTCAATAAATCGTAGACCGCTTTATCACGTTCGCGGGCGTAGGGCTCGTAATCTTTATTGGCGTATACCCTGCCAATGTCATAATCTTCCAGTAATTGATGCCACACTTCCAGAGGTTGGCCCACACGCACATCCATGGTCGTTCCTCTCTCTTGTAATTGCTCTTGTATTCGATGGAGTTCCTGATGGATAAAACTGACCCGTGCATCTCTGGTGTTGCTTAATTTTTGTAAAATGTGCTGATCAAAAATGAATATTGGCTGCACCGGAAACTCCGCACTAAGTGCATGAAAAAGGCCGTGATTATCTTCAAGTCGTAGGTCGCGTCGAAACCAGAAGATGGAAACTTTGGATTGCTTCATTTTGACAGGCAACCGGCAAACGCGCTACATTGTTCAGGGCGTAATCGGCAATTTCACGGATTTTGTTTTGTTTGCCGTGGCAAAGTCAGGTAATCCAATTATTTTCACGAAAACACCTCGCCTTGAACAAGACCTTAAAAATTTCACGAGTAGCCAACTGGACCATCATTCTCTCTCTGGTGGTCGTTTGCCTGATTTACTTCAAAGGACTATTACAACCCTTTGTGCTGGCACTTTTTACCTGGTACCTGATCAGTGCTACTAAAGGAGCCATTGCTAAAATTCAGTATAAAGGCAAGTCCATGCCGAGGCGTTTGGCCTCTATTCTGGCGTTTCTTCTGATTTTTGGCATCTTCTATGGCCTTTGGTCTATTCTTTCTTACAACATTCAGTTGATCATAGAGAAGTCGGGTGAGTATTCTGAAAATATCAATGGCATGGTGGAGGCTTTTGGCGCTATTCCCTTTCTGGATCAATTACCAGTCATTGAAGATGTTGATAAGTTCATTATCGACAATTTGTCCAGCCTTGATTTACAAGCGTATGTCGGTGGTATTGTCAATTCGTTAAGCCTGGTGTTTGGAAATTTTGCGGTAATCATTGTTTACGTGATTTTCCTTTTGCTGGAAGAGAACTTTATCCCTATCAAGTTGGAAAAGATCTTTCACAATGCGGATCGCAAAGGAACATTGCAGGATATTCTATCTGATATTGGAAAGTCCATCAATACTTACTTCTTTGTGAAGACCTCTATGAGCCTATTAACGGGCGTATTAAGTTATGTGGTGCTGCTATTATGGGGTGTCGATTTTGCGGCACTTTGGGCGTTCCTCATTTTCTTAATGAATTACATTCCTTATGTCGGGTCCATGATCGCTACGTTGCTGCCTTCACTTTTCGCCATTTTTCAGTTTGGCGCTTTTTGGCCTTTTTTATGGGTGTTTGTTTCTGTGATGGGCTGTCAAATTTTCGTGGGAAACTACATTGAGCCCAAGATTATGGGCAAAACACTTAATTTAAGTCCCCTGTTCGTTATTCTGGCCTTGTCTTTTTGGGGTTCTATCTGGGGAATTGTAGGGATGATTTTGTCAGTGCCCATTGTTTCCGTGATCGTTATCATTATTTCACACTTCCCATCAACCCGGAATATTGCCATTTTCTTATCGGAACAGGGAAGTATTGAAACGTAGGTGACATTTGAAACCATTTTGGGCAGGATTTTTGTTATGGTAACAAGGGTAATCACACATTGAATTGTATTGAAGACATGAAGGCATTTGGAAAGTTGATTTGGGCATTGATATTGATTGGGTTTTGGAGCTGTACCAGTAGTACAGATGAGCTTCAGGTAAGAGAATCTGTTTACCTTTTGCACCGTGTTTCTACTACCCCTATTGAAGGACAGGTGACTTTCACTGAAGTAGATCCTACAACGGTTCAGGTCGCTATTTCTCTATCAGGAACAGAACCCGGAATGCCTTTTCCAGCACATCTTCACTTTGGGACCGTAACGGAAGCTGGCGAATTGGCTTTTAGGTTGAATGATGTGGATGCCACTACCGGTGAAAGCATTACGATGCTAGCGAATGAAAAGCTAGCAGATGGTGAATTACTGACTTTTGATTTGCTTCAGGAAATGAATGGTAGCGTTAAAATTCACATGAACGTACCAGAAGGGTCGGCCTTTAGCAACTTTGCGGTGGCTACCGGAAACATTGGGGCCAACAGCCGTGAGTACGATCCCAATAGTATCACGGTGTGTGTGGGTCACTGATCGAGTGATCCCTCTCTGACTTCCCCGCTTTTTCTCGTTTGCCAGAATTTTCCGGACGTGACTTCCAGGCAAGTGAGCCATTGACCTCCATGTGCGAAAGTATCTATGCAAATGGTGTGTCCAAAATTGGCAATAAGTCCGTTTTTACGAGAAGTATGACCGCAGATCACTGTTTTTTTATCCTCAAATGGCACCGGTCGCTCATATTTCTTCCAAAAAAGATGCAATTTATCTTGTTGAACAAGTGAAGTTCCTGATTCAAGACCGGCATGAACAAAAATGAAGTCCCCTTTGACATAGTAGGGCCTCCCATTTTCAAGAAAATTCCAGTGTGATTGCGGTATGTTATTTTGCCAATTGGGATCATCTCCAATGCCATATGAATCCAGTGTTTGGGTTCCTCCGTTCATAAGCCAGTTAGGTAAAAGGTCGCTGTTATGCCTGGATTGCAGCATCATGATCTCATGATTTCCCATCAAGAAAACGACATTGAATTTGCTTGAAATGGCTATTAGTTGATTGATTACACCTTTCACGTCTGGTCCACGATCTACGTAATCGCCCAGAAATATGATGGTATCCTGATCTGTGAAAAGCTTCAGATCAAGTAAGGTCTTTAAAGCATCTGAGGTCCCATGTATATCTCCAATCGCGAATGTCGCCATAGTGAAAGCAAATTAAAGATTATACCTCATTCGTGCCTGACTAATGCTTTTGAGGTATTAGGGTGATTAAGTCAATTGTGGCATGAGTTGCTGAAGTAATGTATAAAGCTTTGTCTAGTGATAATCAGGCGGAAAAGAAGTCAGGACAGACTTCTTTAAGATCAGTCACTATTTATTGTAACTTGGTTGAGAAGGCGTCAGGCGGGCGCTTTCTTTTTTTGACAGGTCAATGAAACAAGGTATTTTGTTGGTGTGAATTCCAAACAACTAGGCATAAGTATGCTCATAATGCTGACCCAGCTCCTTCAATTTGATTTGGAGGCACAGCACATGATTAAGGGTGTGGTTTATGATCATAATAAGGAAGCAATTTTTCCGGTAGTTATTTTAGAAGAAGGTACTGAAAATGGAACGGTGACCGATGCGCTGGGCAATTTTGAGTTGATGACTGAAATGGATAGCGCCCATCTTTCGTTTAGAATGTTTGGTTTTTTAACGAGAATCGTTCCTGTGACAAAGGACTCAATTTTGAATATCAAATTAATTCCTGATGATAGTGTTGAGATACGTGATTTTTATAATTCCCGATGGTTGTCCTTCGGAATGAATTATGATGCATTCAGTACTGTAGGAGGACTTCAATTGAGTAATGGTGTGAATGAAGAGCCATTGATACATTTTGAGGATTTTCAAGATAAATTCTTGGTCAAGGTTAGCGGGTTTTCGGACTTTGAGAACAATTATGCTCTGTATGTAGAGTCTGGAATGACCAGATTACGGTATGTTGGTCGAACTACCATTCAGTACAACTTGCTCCGCTTTAAAGATCGGGAATTGTTATTAACAGATATCAATCTTACATCAAGAATCAGGTACATCCACGATACAGGCTTAATTTTCAGAACGGGTTATCAAGATCTTGATAGTAACAGGAATTTTGGAATTGGTTTAGGGCTTGAGCAAAACCTGAGACATATGTATTTTGGATTTAATTCACGGTTTTACAACGACTATTTTCATCACGAAGCATACTTCCAACTTTTGATTCCAGGTAAAAATTTCTTCACAGTTCGGTCTGTTTATAATCGAATTGAAAACAAGGATCAATTGACGATTGGACTTAATTATGCGTTTGTCCGAAACCAGAAATAGTTATGTGGATACTAAATAGTGAGGAACAAACTGTGAGACATAAGAACCGCTCGGTCGTCATTGCATTGCGATTGAATTCTTTATCTGCATTTGTAATGCATTGGTAGAAAGTTTTTTAAAACAGGGTACTACTCGATTGTAAAAGCAGTTCTTGCGTGAGGGGGTGAGTGGCCTGTCTGAGTGCCGCCAGTCTCGGCGGTACGAGTAGCGAAGACCCGGTCTGGCGCGACCCGGTCTGGCGCGACCCGGCCTGGAAGGACACGCCCAAAAAGTCTTATTTAATTTTCAGAGCCTGACTTGTGGTTTCCTGCTTCCGCATCCGGGATCAATGACCATGCCTTGGGTTTGCCTGAGAACAGGGCTTTTGTGGCCTTCCAGGTATCATCGAAGAATGGTGAAGTTCGGTAGTTTTCGAGATCGTCGGGGCCGTCCCAGTGACTCAGCGTGTAGAAAACATTTGAAAGCGTGTGATCTTGCAATAACTGTACTTGTTGACAGCCAGGAAATGCGCTGATCTTGGCCTTTCGCTCGTAAAACAACTTTTTGAAATCGCTGACCTTTTCAGGGGCAAATTCCATTCGTACAACTCTGACTAACATGTTATATCTTAAAGTGTATGGCAATGGGTGTATCTAATTTTAAGCCAAGTAATTCGGCCGCATTGCCTTTGTTGATGCCAATTTGAAGTAAACCCAGTGAATTGAAAAGCAAGTAGCAATTGCCAGACTCTACTTCATGGTAATTTTTATTGAATTCATAAAACACTTCCCGACCAGCCTGCACTTCAAAAGGAACATTTCCATTGATCTTCTGAATGGTATCGAATTCCGATTTGGGAATGTTAGTGATCAGGTTGCCATATTTGTCTACCCGGATCACATTGCCCACGATTTCTCGTTTGGTAGCCTTCAATTGTCGGGCGAATAGTCGCTTCAGTTCCAATGCGGGCTCACCCAATTCATGAATGTTTTCTCCACTGGCTAATTTGGCGGCTATGGGGCCTAGAATATCCTTCCCTGGGAAAGTGGATTGTACCTGGTTGATGGCATTGAGTTTTACCTGAGCCATAAACGGCTGCTCACTCAGCATGCCGAACAACCCCGTGTCATTACCGACAAAATAATGGTCTTCGAGTTTCAAGGCCACAAAAGTCGGTGGTTCACGATTGACGGGATCTACACTCACCAGGTGAACCGTATGTCTGGGGAAATCGCGAAACACATTTCTAAGTACATAGGCGCCGTGAGCTACATCAAATGCATTGATCTCGTGAGAAATGTCTACGATGTTGATGCTGGGATTCACTGCCAGAATGGAGGCCTTGACTGCTGCCACATAATGATCGTCCCAACCGTAATCAGACATAAAAGTGACAACTGCCATGCGAGCGAATGAATTTCTTATTTAATTTGTTCTAAAAACCACAAATTAAAAGAAGAGGGGGGTAACCTTCAAACTAAATCAAAAACTCGTTTGCTAGAGAAAACTATTACACTGGAAAATGTATCCCTGGTTGATTTTCTGGGGGTCGAAAATCAAAACATCAAAGAGATCGCTTCAGCTTTTCCGGATAGCAAAATCATTTCGCGTGGTAATGAGATAAAAATCAAAGGAACCGGCGCTCAGATTTTGCGGATCAATGAAATCCTGGATTCGCTGGTAAGGCACTATGAACGCTACGGTAGCATTACCCATGAAAATGTGATCAACATGATTGCAGATGATCATAAAAACCCACCTAAGCCGGGGAAAGATAATATTTTGGTCTTTGGGACCAAGGGAATTAAGATCGCTCCGAAGACGTCCAATCAAAAGGAACTGGTAAAAGCGGCTGAGAAGAACGACCTGGTATTTGCTATAGGACCAGCAGGTACGGGTAAAACCTATATTTCCGTGGCACTTGCCGTTCGCGCCTTAAAAAACAAGGATGTCAAAAAAATTATTATTACCCGCCCGGCGGTAGAAGCTGGCGAAAATCTGGGTTTTTTACCAGGTGACCTGAAAGAAAAGATTGATCCGTACCTCAGACCCATCTACGATGCACTCAATGACATGATCCCATCGGAGAAGCTGAAATACTATCGGGAAAATGGAATTATAGAGATTGCTCCCCTGGCGTACATGCGAGGCAGAACCTTGCACAATGCTTATATCCTATTAGATGAGGCCCAGAATACCACAACGATGCAGATCAAGATGTTCCTGACACGTATGGGACCTGATTCTAAAGTGATTGTAACCGGCGACCGATCTCAGATAGATCTACCCAGAAATCAGAAGTCGGGACTGACGGAAGCATTGAGTGTCTTAAAAGGAGTTACAGGTATTGGCTTTGTGGAGCTTGATGGCAGTGACGTGGTTCGACACAAGCTGGTGAAACGGATCATCGGTGCCTATCAGAAATTATACAAACAGGATAAAGATGATAAAGGTCAGGAAGATTGATACCAGAGATGATCTGACCAGGGCTTTCGATGTGAGAGAAGAAGTTTTCATCGTAGAACAGCAAGTGGACCGGGAAGAGGAATTCGATGAGTTTGAAGAAGCCTCTGTACATTTTTTGGCACTGGACGATTCTGATGATCCGATAGGAACGGCCCGGTGGCGGACCACCAAAAAGGGGATCAAACTGGAACGATTTGCGGTCAGAAAACCCTGGCGAGGTAAGGGAGCCGGAACGGCCCTGGTGCAGGCTGTGGTGGATGATTTAACCGAAAATTTTAATGCCGGAGAACTCGTTTATATGCATGCGCAACTGGAGGCGGTTCCACTTTATGAAAAATTCGGTTTTGTAAAGAAAGGCGAGCAATTCCTTGAATGTGACATGTGGCATTACGAGATGGAACGACTCCTATAGGTGTCACATACTTTTGATTCATGACTTATGACGGGAATACGACTAATTTGTTCCCGGGATGTTTCATGTTTTATGCATAGATTTAGGCTTTGTCACATCGATCACTGGATTGACGAAGTAAATAACTAACAACTATGTTCAAATGGGCGCCCTTTCCTTTTATTAGGTTCAGCATTTTTCTTGGCGTCGGTATCATACTTTACGACTATTTTCCATTTCTCTGGAAGTATGCTATCGTGATTTTGACAGGCTTGCTGTCCTCATATTTGATCTTGATTTACCTGAGTCATCGAGATAACTTTTACAACAAAGCCATTGTCAATGGTATTTGCGCTTTTCTGGTAGTGGGTTACATGGGTGGATTGATATCCAGGTTTCATGACCATAGTCTGGACTCACTGCACTATTCTCATTTTGAAAAGATCGATGCATTTTCCGGTCATATCGCCAGTGGCGTACTGGAAAAAGAAAAGTATTTTCGATACGAACTGAATATAGATGAGGTCAGGTCAGGTGATACGCTAAAACAAGCGACCGGTAAGGTTCATTTCTATCTGAAAAAACCGGTGGAAACAGTCCCCGGCTACGGTGATCGGATTTTTGTTAGGGGAAATTTATCGCCTATTCCTCCTCCAATGAATCCCAGTGAGTTTGATTACGCCAGTTATATGAAGAGAAATCAGGTGTTTTCTCAAACGTTTGTCCCGGCGGATCAGATAGCCATAGTGGAGCGAAATGAAAAGTTTTCGATTGTCAATTTCAGCCTTGAAATTCGAGAGTGGGTGCGAGATGAGCTACACGCCTATTTTCCCGATCCGGAGGAGCGCCAAATAGCCATGGCTTTACTGGTTGGTGTCAAGGACTATCTTGATCAGGACATGAAAAAAGCTTACTCCACAGCGGGAGCAACGCACGTATTGGCCGTTTCTGGCTTACATGTGGGAATCATTTATGTATTCATCACTTTTCTCATGGGCAAAATCCGATCCAATCGGTTGGGAAGGTATCTTTTCATGTTCCTGGCCATTGCGATCATTTGGATGTACGCTCTGGTGACCGGACTTTCAGCATCTGTGTTTCGGGCAGCGTGCATGTTTTCCATCCTGAGTATCGCAGATGCTACCAGTAATCGAAGAAACATCTTTAACTCACTAGGTGTTGCGGCTTTTGTCTTACTTCTGGTCAATCCGCAGTATCTTTTTCAGGTAGGATTTCAATTATCATTCCTGGCGGTCTTGGGAATTGTGTACCTCTTTCCAAGAATTTATGGCTTGATCCACGTTAACAATTATCTGCTGGATAAGGTGTGGGGCGTTTCTAGTGTTTCACTGGCTGCTCAGATTAGTACGGCACCACTATCTCTTTTCTATTTCCATCAGTTTCCAACTTATTTCCTCATCTCCAATTTAGTAGTGATCCCCGCTGCCTTTATCATCCTGCTGATGGGATTGCCTATGCTGGCGATTGGTGCCTTTTCTAGTACGATGGGCAACGTATTGTCGTGGCTCCTGGGGAAAATTATATGGTTGCTCAATACGCTGGTCCAAAATATCGAGGCACTGCCTGCCAGTAAGTTGGATTGGTTAATGGCCACTCCTTTTGAAACGCTGCTGATCTACATCACCATGATTGCGATTTTCTGGACATTCCAGTTTCGAACGTTTTCAAGCATATCATTGGCAGCAACTTGTTTATTGCTATTTTTTAGTTCGAAAGCCCATCATCAATATCAAATATTGCACAAAGAAGAGCTGGTTATCTATGAATTGAAAGATCAGTTGGCGATTGATCTGGTATCAGATGGCCATGCCCGATTATTGGTGCGGGATAGTATCGAGGATCTGAGTCTATTGAAATTTCAAATTGACCCTAATCGACTTAATGAAGGGCTAAGACCCATTGAAACAGATCTGGTTGGGTTCAGAGAAGTGTTTTTAGGAGAGCATGTGCAGGCCATGGTATGGAAAGGAATGAGAATTCTTTATGCTGGTGAACGTTTGAAAAACATGCGGTTTGACCAGGCGATTGAGACGGATGTTTTGTTAATTTCCAGCAACGCACTCAATCAGGATCAACTGGAAAAAATCGAATATCAGCACTTGATCTTTGATGCAAACTGTAGTGGTTGGTACCTTAGGAAAATGAAAGACTTCTGTGCATCTCATGGTATTGTGGCACATTTCATTTCCGAAGATGGGTATTGGGCTTATAATCTATCAGATCAACAAGTGATTTAAATTTTGATAGCGCCACTCGACATATTAAAGAAATATTGGGGCTATGATGCTTTTCGGCCGTTACAGGAGGATATTATCCAATCCGTTCTGGAGGGAAAACCGACTTTAGCCTTGCTGCCTACCGGAGGAGGTAAATCCGTTTGTTTTCAGGTTCCGGCAATGGCCCTTGAGGGACTCTGTTTAGTCATTTCTCCGTTGATTGCTTTGATGCGGGATCAGGTAGATCAGTTAGAAAGTCGTGGCATCAAAGCAAAAGCCTTGTACTCGGGGATGTCCAGGAAAGAATTGGACATTACGCTGGATAACTGTATTTACGGAGATGTCAAGTTCTTATATGTATCTCCGGAACGCCTGCAATCTGATTTGTTCATGGCACGGTCCCAGCAGATGAATTTTTCCATGATTGCCATCGATGAAGCACACTGTATTTCACAGTGGGGGTATGATTTTCGGCCACCGTATCTGTTGATCAAAGATTTTATAGATCAGTCGGGGATCCAAAAGGTGCTCGCCCTTACGGCTACTGCGACGAAAGAGGTTAAGATTGATATTACCGAGAGATTGGGGATGAAGGATGCCCGGATCTTTAAAAAGAGTTTTGCCAGGAAGAACTTATCCTATTCTGTTTTTCAGGTCGAAAGTAAGCTTCGAAAAATGCTGGAGATTTTGCACAATGTGCCGGGAAGCAGTGTAGTTTATGTAAGGAGCAGAAAGCGAACGGGGGAGATAGCCAGGATACTGACAGATAATCGTATTTCTGCTGATCATTATCATGCGGGTTTATCTCCGGATGATCGGGCCGAAAAGCAGGAAAAGTGGATTAGGGGAGGTATACGGGTGATGGTGGCTACTAATGCCTTTGGCATGGGGATCGATAAGCCTGATGTGAGGTCTGTGATCCATCTGGATATTCCCGATACGTTGGAGGCTTATTATCAGGAAGCCGGAAGGGCAGGACGCGATGAACAAAAGGCCTATGCTGTAATGCTCATTCATGAATCCGACAAGGACGCTTTGATTGAACGCATTGAGAAGTCTCAGGTATCAGTGGAGTTGCTTAAGCGAACCTATCAGGCACTTTCTAATTACTATAAACTGGCCATCGGAAGTTTACCAGAAGGTAGTCTCGATTTTGATTTGGAGGAATTTGCCAATACCTATAACCTGACGCCATTGGATACTTACAATGCACTGGCAAGGCTTGAAAAAGAGGGATTAATTCAGCTGAATGAAGGATACAATCATGCTTCCCGGATCATGATTCGTATGCAAAAAGAAGACCTGTATCGTTTTCAGGTGTCACACCCACAGCTAGACTTGTTAATCAAAGGAATTTTGAGGTTGTATGGTGGGGAGCTTTTTAGTCAATACGGTAAAGTTTCTGAGAAGGATTTGGCACAAATGCTCAATACCAATCCGAAGGACATTAAAAGCCGGATGAATATGCTCCATCAGTATGAAGTGGTCGACTACCAGTCGGCAGCGACTCGGAGCCAATTGACCTTTTTGGTACCCAGGTTGGATGTCAATCAATTACCAATAGACGAAAAGGCGCTTAAAGCGAGAAGAAAACAAATTCTGGATAAAGCCCACAAAGTGCTGGATTACATCAAAGATCAGAAAACCTGCCGTACCCGGATGTTACAGGCGTATTTTGATGAGATCACTGATGAACCTTGTGGAGTCTGTGACTATTGTGTAAATCGGAAAAAGAGAAATCAGATACTTTTAGATCCCAATGAGTTATATGAATTGATCAAAGCCAAAGGCAGCCTGAAAATCAAGGAAGTTATGACATTGAAGAAAGTTGCCGCTGAAGACGTACTGGAGGCGGTAAGGCTACTGGTGGAGGAAGATCGTGTGGTGCTGGATGGTGATCTCATGATGATAAAATCAACCTAATATGAAGATTCTAAAGATTGCGCTAGTTGCATTCGCATTGATTCTGGGATACGTTTTCTATATCGTTCAGTCCACAGGTTTTTTCAAAACCATTGAATATCGATATGAGGGATCACTTATGCAGAAAATCGGTATTGTGGGTGCTGAAGACATGCAGGTGGATTATGAATCGGGGTTCTTATTGATCTCTTCCGATGATCGTGCCGGACGCAGAGATGGTACTCCCAGACCAGGAGCACTCTACAAGCTGGATTTGAACGACCCTGAGCTGGCGCCAAAGAAACTCCCACGTACCAATCGCAGTACATTTTACCCACATGGTATTTCGATGAAAAAGTTAAGTGATTCGGTCCATCGTGTCTGGGTGGTGAATCACGTCCGTGGAGTCCATTCCATTGAAGTATTCGACCTCAAGAACGACACTTTGCATTATGTCAGGACTCATCAGGACCCGACAATGATCTCTCCAAATGATGTGGTGGCTCTGGATGAAGAGCGATTTTACTATACGAATGACCATGGAAATGTACGTGGATTTCTAAGAACGCTTGAAGACTACCTGGGTCTGGAAGCCAGTAACGTAGGTTATTTTGATGGTCAGCAGTTCAGGCAGGTAGCCGATGGTATCGCCTATGCCAACGGAATCAATTTTGATGTCGCCAAAAACCTGCTTTTCGTGGCTTCTCCCAGAGGCTTTTTGGTGAAGGTTTATGAAGTACAGCCTTCAGGCGATTTAGAATGGGTGGAGGACATAGATTGCAACACGGGTGTTGATAATATTGAATTTGATTTAGAAGGAAAGTTGTGGATCGGATGTCATCCAAGTTTATTGCATTTCACTTCGTATGCAGTGGGCAAAAAGCCAATAGCACCATCCGAGATCATTACCATTGAATATCGATCTAAAGGTGATTACACGGTGGAGAGTATCTACATGGAAGATGGTTCCAACATGTCCGCAGCTACCGTTGCAGTTCCCTATAACCATCTGATCTTCGCAGGAAATGTAATGGATAATCATTTTTTAGTACTGCAATATCCCTAGCGGATAATTCAAAGAAATTCTTTTTTCCGGACGAATTCTGGCACTTTGAGCAGAATTTCCAAATCAAATAAGGGGCAATCGTAACTGTTTTGTTTACCTAATCGTATTGGGTATAAATACCTAACATCATTATGTATGCGAAAACAAGACCTGATTGCCGCTTCAACCATTCCTATCGTACTTTCAATCCTTGAAGGAGGTGAACATTACGGTTATGAATTGATCAAAAAGGCCGATTCGATTTCTGATGGAAAGCTGGAATGGTCGGATGCCATGTTGTATCCCGTGCTTCATCGATTACAACGTGATGGATACCTGAGCTCGCGATGGGTCAAACTGGAGAATGGTAGAAAAAGGAAGTATTACAAGATCACCACGCTGGGAACAGAATTACTGAATGAAAAGAAAACCGACTGGATAGCAATGGTCCGGCTGTTCGTCAATTTGTGGAACCTAAAAATTGACACCCATGAAATTTGATCTGGAAGCCAGAATTAAAAGGTGGAAGAAGTCTCTCTTTGTCTTAAGAGGACTCGAACCCGAACATATCGAGGAACTTGAGGATCACCTTAGGTCAGATATTGAAACTTCGTTGATACGAGGAAAATCTGAAAAAGAAGCATTCCAATCAGCAGTAAAGAATCTACGGCATGTACGGGAATCTTCTCGCTATAGCCTGAAATTGCGATCCAACAATCCGCTGATTGTTCAAAACCTTAGGTTCTTTTTCAAATTATTACTCAGGAACAAAACACAAACGGTCCATAGTGGCCTTGGTCTCGTTATCGGGATCACGGTATGCCTTTTGTCATTTTTTTATGGATATCACGAACTTTCATATGATACTTTTCATCATAAAAGTGATCAGCTTTTCAGGATCCGGAATGATGTCCAAATGGTTGAGTCGGGAGAGTTCCAGACACGAAGAGCTACCTCTTTTTATGCTGCCAGCTCGGTTTTAAAAGAGGAATTACCTGAAGTTTTTGATGCCACGCACGTCTATGAAGAAGCGTCGGTGATTTTGGATGAGCCAGATAAACACTCGGTAGATAAAGGCCTATACACCAGTGCTTCATTCTTCAAAATGTTCAGTTTGAAAATCATTCAAGGTAGTTTGGATGATTTTGATACACCAGATGGTGTTTTCATTTCATCGTCGTTGGCGAGTAAGATTTTTGGAAAGGTAAATCCGGTTGGTCAGCCACTGGAATATGTTGGGTTACGAACTGCGGCCAATTTCGATCTGGTCGTAAAAGGAGTTTATGAGGATATTCCTGCTAATAGCTACTTCAGAAATACAGATATCTTTTTAAGCAAAATAATCCTCGAAAATTACAACCGACCGACCCTTCGATGGGCTCCGGTAACGATAGAACAGGTGAAATGGCGATGGGTTGATTTTTATACATTTATTGAACTCAAGAAGGGAGTGAATGCTCAACAAGTGCATGAAAAAATTCAGGACATTTATGATTTGAACCGCAGGGAATTTGACAAAAGTGCAGGTAGAAGAAATGTGGTTGTGATGGAGCCCATTGATGAAATTAACTTGATAACGGGTTTGCACAATGAATTGGAGTCGGGGGTCAATAAAGAAGTATTGTGGCTTTTCTTCGGAATTGGCGCATTGGTGATGCTCATTGCCCTGATCAATTATATCAACATGGCTACCGCTACTTCTATCAGAAGAGCCAAGGAAATAGGTATAAAGAAGGCATTTGGTGCGCAGAGGAATCAGCTGATCCGGCAGTTTTTGATGGAATCGGTGCTGATGACCAGTTTGGCTTTACTCATTTCCTTGTTACTTGTTTTTCTTTTCTCTGGCTTAATCTCGGAGTTTTTGGGTATCAATTTGATCGTGGATAAGAATAACACTCAGTTCTTCGTCATTCTATCAGCTACCTTGATCGGATGTTCTGTACTTGCTGGCCTCTATCCGGCAATTATTTTATCCTCGTTCCAAACACTGGATGTATTAAAGTCTGCTTCAAAAAATAGCAGAACCGGGACGCTGGTCAGGAAAATATTGATGATATTCCAGTTTGCTGTAGTTGCCTTTTTGCTAAGTGGATCCCTCGTAGTTTATAAGCAGTTCGACTTTATGTTTAACAAGGAACTCGGCTTTAACATCGATCATAAAATTTCGGTTGAACTACCTACTTATCCATTTAGGGGTGATGACTTTTCTGTGAAAGTGGATCGCTTCAAATCGGAAGTATTAAAACTTGCAGATGTTCAGTCGATAACATCCTCGTCGATCCTTCCCGGAGACGGTAACAATTGGAGGCACACGCTTAGTGTTGACGGAGAAGGTGAAGATAAACTGGTCATGTTTGATCGTATTTCTGTGGGTGATCAATACTTGCAGTCCTTTTCTTATCCCTTATTGGCTGGCAGGTATTTTGATCCAAACATTGGGACAGATTATGATCAATCCCTGATCCTGAACCGAACAGGTGCTCAAAGTTTAGGTTTTCGCACACCAGAAGAAGCTATTGGGAAGTCGGTATCTTTCCCTGTTGGTCCTGAGCATTTCAGGATCATCGGAGTAGTGGAGGACTTTCATCATCGCAGCATGCATTCCCTGATCGAACCAATATCACTGCAATTTGATTCGCTGCATGGAGGAAGTCACCTCATAGTTAACTACCAGGGGATTGCCGTGAATTTGTTAGGTGAACTAGATGAAAAATTCAGTGCGGTTTTTCCGGAAACTCCTTTTCAATATCATCTGCTTGATGAGCGATTTATGCATCAGTATGAGTCAGATAAGAAATTTCAAGACATATTTCGTGGAGTTACCGTCATTTCGATTTTGCTGGCCATTTCCGGTTTATTGTCCCTTTCCACGTACTTCTTAAACGAACGTCGGAAGACCATCAGTGTTCGTAAGGTTTTGGGCGCCACAAAAGGTGAATTGCTTAGACATATACTCAAAGACTATGTGATCATGGTGTCTATTGCGGGTGTTTTAAGTATACCCTTGTCCTGGCAGGCGGTCAATAGTTGGTTAGAGGGTTTTGTCTTCAGGGTGGAAATGAGTCCGTTGACCTTTGTGATAACGCTCCTGATCCTTGCACTAATTGTGTTTTTGACCATTATCCGGAGTACGTTAAAACTGGTCAGGGTCAATCCGGCGAAACATTTACGGAATGATTGATTCGATAGCAGGTATCCCTGCAGGACTCATGAGCATAAAAAAAGTAGTGACCTAATGATCACTACCTTCTTATTAGTTTTTATAAATCCGGTCGGTCCTTAGTATAAGAACTCAAGGGCAACAACATCGAAGTTGCTGAATTCGCCATCTACACCGCTGTTGAAACAAGCCAACATCAATGAATTTAGATCAGCGCCGGTAGGAGTACCTGGGATGTGAATAGCGCCAACGCCGCCGGAGCCTTCGTTTCCACCAGATCCACAAGAGATAGAGCGGTCGAAGTAATCGGTGTGACGTAATCCTAAGCAGTGCCCGATCTCGTGTCCGATCACGTGCTCATTCACGTTGGTACTGAAGCTATTGGTTCCAGCGTTGATTTGTACCCACTTGAAAGGATTTCCGCCGCTAGGGAAGCCTGCGCTTCCTCCTCCGCCGGAAGCACCGTTGTTGTAAACAACAATGTCAGCCGCGGTAGAAGCTGCAAAAGAAAGCGTAAACGTCAACCGCAGGTTCTCCCTGTTATAGTTGTTGATCGCCCACTGCAATCCGGTCCTCATTCTGGAAGTCAAAGCGAAACCAGAACCCGTGTAACCGATCACACTGATCACACGAGGTAATCCTGTAACCAGATTACTGGTTCGGTATTGCTCACCGCTTGGTAATTCCAACAAACCGTCTGGGCTGTTTAGGTTGTTGGTCATCTCTTCCAATTGAGTGAATGGAATAACGATATCACCTTCTAACAGATAAGCATCAAAGACATCAGAGAACCCTTCAAAGTGGTTGCCACTTTTGGTTAGCTCGATATCAGAAACATCGAATCCTAAATTGGTGAATTGTGTTTTTACCTCAGCCGAGATTTCAGGTAAATCAGGGACGATTTCTGATTCAATACCATCCTGTGTACAAGATGAAAAAAGGAATACGGACAATGCCAGGAACATAGCATTCCGCAAAGTTAAGTTTAACTTAAGCATATAAATTAAAGGTTGATTTTATGCTTGTAAAGTAGTCAAAACATCTATATTTCAAAATAAAGTTTTTTAGGAATTTTGTATGTCATTGATATATTTATCATGACAATTATGAAATAATATTCTATTTTAACTTATTTATTAAGAATTATATATGGCGTATATTTTATACGTAGTTTGTGAAAAAGCACTGAGAAAATGATATCCATTATAAAATATGGCAGAGCATTTTTTCGGTTCTTTTTGAACGAAACGGCATTTTTCATTGTTTCTGGTCTCTTTATTTTCTCACATGCCGGATATGCTCAGACCCAATATTCCAGGCACGATGTTTTATCTGAAATTGCTGAGAAAGAAGCACAGGTTGAGGTGCGTTTGTCAAAAGTTTATGGTCACAAGGATCATACAAAGCAACTCCTTGTTTATTCCGAAATTCCCGTATTGACTCATGGTAAATTGAGCTCGATAGGGGTAAAGGCCAGGGAACTGACTGCAGGCGTTTTTCTCCTGCCAGTGGGTATTGAAAATCCTGAGAAATTGTTGGCATGGAAGGAAGTCTCTTATGTAGGTTTTGAAAGTTGCGTGGCCAATACAGAAGCCGTGGTACTGGACCTGAACCTCAATGCCAATGGTTTCAATGTCATGAAACAGGAGTTTCCTCAGATATCGGGTGCTGATTATCGAATATCCATTCAGGAGCTGCGGTTTTCTGACGAAGACATTGATCTGTTGGGGAGGACCATCTATCCGGATATTTCAGACCCTCGAACCAATGATCATGCTACACAGATGGCCACTATTATCGGAGGAGCCGGCAATTCGTTGATCACAGGTTTGGGAGTATTGCCTGAGATTACGCTGGTTTCTTCGGGTTTTGATGAGCCCGTTCCTGATCCTGATTCTTTTTATCAGGAATACGATATTCAGGTTCAAAATCATTCTTACGGGACCACTATCGAGAGCTTTTATGGTGCTTTTGCACGATTATTTGATGTTAGTGCGAACGAAAACGCTACTTTACTTCATGTCTTTTCCTCGGGGAATAGCGGACAGGAAGTAGCCACCGAAGGCAAATACGCTGATCTAAACGGGTACGCCAATCTCACCGGAAACTATAAGATGTCAAAGAATGCCATTGTGGTTGGTGCTGTAGATACAGTAGGTCGTACTAACGATTTTGTTTCTAATGGCCCGGCATATGATGGTCGAATCAAACCAGAGGTAGTGGGCTATAGTATATTCGGATCTTCCAATGCTGCAGCAATGACTTCTGGCCTGGCTGGAGCTCTTCAACAGAAATATCAGGAAATTTATAGTGAGCCTGCGAGTTCCGCACTCATCAAAAGTGTACTCATCAATGCGGCGGATGACGCAGGAATTCCGGGCCTGGATCATCAAACCGGGTATGGTAGCATTGATGCGGCAGCAAGTATGCGGATCATTGATCGCGAACAATTTGTGGAAGACAGACTCAGTATTGGTGACGAAAACCTACATGAGATCAAAGTGCCAAAAAATGCCATCAGTTTTAAAGTGACTTTGGTATGGAACGACCCTGCTGCTGAAGCAGGAGCCGAAATAGCATTGGTCAACGACCTGGATTTACGTGTGACCAATGGAAAGGGAGAAGTGATCCTACCATGGATATTAAATACGGATGCTTCATCCGAAGCTTTGGTCATGGCTGCTACCAGAGGAGAGGATCACCTTAATAATGTAGAACAGGTCACCTTGGATGACCCTGAAGGACCTCTAACGGTGAGTGTTTCCAGTACATCACAGATCGGTGAGCAGCATTATGCTTTGTCTTTTGAGTGGGAATTAGCAGAAACCTTCGAATGGCGGTATCCTTTGGCCAACGATCATATGCCCTATAATGGAGAAACTGACGGCTATTTTCGTTGGAACTCTACTTATGAAACATCAACAGGTGAATTGTCAATCTCGTATGATCGAGGAACATCCTGGGAAGTTATTGCTTTAGAGACTGATTTAAAACGTGGAATTTGGCGATGGGAAGCACCAGATACAGTGACCATCGCCATGGCTCGCATGCAATTTGGAGATCAATCTTATTTCACTGATCCTTTTGTGATTGGTCCGATCACTCAACCTTCCGTGGGTTTTGATTGTGGTGACTCTTCATTGTTGCAATGGCCCAAAGCTGCAGCTGCTGAAAGCTACCGGCTTTTCGAGCTAATCAACAATTCACTAGAGCCAATCGCTGAAGTCGCTGATACCATATTTATACTAAATGACCAGAACGTCAATTCTGGTATTTATGCTGTAATGCCCATTTTATCGGATGATAAACCTGCTTTGAGGAGTGCAGCATTTGAGGTAGAGCGATTGAGTACAGGTTGTTACTTCAATTCCTTCTTTACGGAAATACTGCCAGATGAAGGTGTCGGCCTGGTATTGCAATTGGGTTCTACTTACCAGATCGACAGGGTATTCTTCGAGCGTTTTGATGAAGGTCAATTTCAACATGTGCGTGAGCTGGAGGAAATCTCGGGGCTCATCAATGTACTGGATGAAACACCAAGACAAGGCTTTAACAGGCACCGTGCGGGTCTGGTGTTTGAAGATGGCCGAACACTTTATTCAGATACAGTAGTGACGTATTTCATTACAGACAAAAAAGTATTGGCTTTCCCCAATCCCATACAACAAGGCGAGAACCTCAATGTATTCACCCGCGTATTTCAGGAGGGTGAGACACCTGTATTTGAATTGATAGATACTCAAGGTAAAATCCATGTTCGGAGGTCCATTGTTTTAGAAAATGAAAGTGTCCCTTTAGGCGACCTTCAGCCAGGCCTTTATTTCTACCGGGTCAAAGGATTAGGAAGAGATATCGGAGGAAGGATTGTGGTGAAGTAATCTTTTATTCCTAACCAGCGGGCCCTATGTCAATTCTCACTAAATTGTTCACAGCTTAATAACCCAACATTGATGAAGACCTCATTGAACCGAAGAAAATTCCTGAAAACCGGAGCAGCTTTTGCTGCGGGAGCGATGATTGTTCCGCGACATGTATTAGGCGGACCCGGATACATTGCTCCCAGTGATAAACTCAATATTGCTGCAATCGGAGCAGGAGGTAAAGGGTTTGGGGATATTCGAAATGCCTACAACGAAGGCAAGGAGAATGTAGTGGCTTTATGTGATGTAGACACGAAAATGGCGGCCCGGTCCATCAAGTTGTGGCCAGAAGCAAAATTCTATTCGGACTTCCGACGCATGCTGGAAGAGAACAAGGACATAGATGCGGTAACGATTTCCACTCCTGATCATACTCATGCCGTAGCCGCGATGACTGCCATGCAATTGGGTAAGCACGTATATGTGCAAAAGCCACTGACGCATAACATCAAAGAAGCCCGAATGCTGACTGAAGCTGCACGGGAACACAAAATTGTAAGTCAAATGGGGAATCAGGGAGCTTCGCATAGGGGACAAGTACAAATGCGCGCCTGGTTTGATGCCGGGATTATTGGTACAGTTGATCGTGTACAAGCTTTTACAAACCGCCCCGTATGGCCTCAAGGTATTCCTGTTCCCAAAGAAGGTATGGAATTGCCGGGGCATTTAAGTAAAGACGAATGGGATCTGTTCATCGGGCCCGCTGATTTTGTGGACTATCATCCTTTGTATCATCCGTTTAAATGGAGAGGATGGTGGAATTTTGGGACAGGTGCGCTGGGAGATATGGGGTGTCACCTGATCGATCCGGCCTTTAAAACACTGGGATTGGGTTATCCTACGGAAGTAGAATGCAGTGTTGGACAGGTATTTACCCGTGACTGGGTGCCAGAATACATTCCCGAAGGATGTCCACCATCTTCCAGAATACAGCTCAAATTTCCTGCAACGAGTAAAAATGCTTCAGAAGTTACACTTGTATGGAGTGATGGTGGGATCAAACCTTTCTTTCCTGAACTGATTCCGGCAGAGATGTCCTTATTTGGAGGAAGAAATAATGGCGCTATCATGATGGGTACCAAAGGCATCATGACTTGTGATACATACGGCCGCAACCCGAAAGTCTTTTTGAACAATGGCGAGATCCTGGAAATGCCCGATGATTTTGGGAAAGATAATCTTTATCATGATTTGCCAGAGCATGGACATCAGGTAGCATGGACAGATGCCATTAAGGCTGGATTTAACAGCAAAGAGCATAAAGCACTTACTTCGTCCTTTGATTATGCCGGACCATTGACTGAGTCCGTTTTGATGGGAAATCTAGCCATTCGAAGTTATCAATATGGCGTGTTGAACGCGGATAATAGAAGAGATTTTCCAGGGCGAATGAAACTGCTTTGGGATGGTGCAAATATGCAAATCACCAACTTTGAGAAGGCCAATGATTTTGTAGGGCGAAAATACCGGGCAGGCTGGGAGTTGTAAAATGACTATGGCCTGGATTTTGTAGTCCACTAGTTTTTAAGATCAGTTTATGAAAGCGTATTTATTTTTTGCTCTGTCCTTTTTTTCATTTCAGGTTTTTGGACAGAACAGTTCACCGTCGTTATTGCATGTTTCGGGGCAAGCGCAGGTCGCAGTAAAGCCTACACTTTCGGTGGTTACCCTTACAATCCGATCCTCCAGTAATTCATACGCAGGTGCAGTGGAGGATTTGGTCAATCGCGTAGATATGCTGTCTGTTGTATTAAAAGGACTCAAGTTCAAAGAAGATGAAATTCTGACGTCTAATTTTTCTGTAGACAAGAATTTTGTATATGTCCAGGGTGAACGAAAGGAAAAAGGATTTAATGGCCTACAGACCTTGAAAGTTGAATTTGAACAAGAAAAAGAAAGACTGCTTAATGTGTTAACAGCTGTTGCTGCAAGTAATGCTGATCCAGAAATTTCGGTTTCGTTTGATCTGGATGATGACCAGAAAGCTAAACTGAAAGAGGAGTTGTTAAAACAGGCGGTGAACGATGCCCAAACCAAGGCTCAATTAATTGCTAATCAGGCCAATCAAAAGATCACCGGGATCAAAGACATCAAATACGGTGTTGGTAATTCGAATGTACCAGCTCCAATGACATTTGCCAATATGGCGGCAGAAAGTCGGGCAGGAGCTGATTTTTCAAATTTTGAAGCGGCAGACCTGACCTTTTCCGATCAGGTCCTGATGGTTTTTATCATCGCGCCGCAGTAGTTTAAACTGCAGCTAGCTGCGCATCTTCCAGTACCTTAGAAACTTCAGCAAAGGTGCTTTGTCCGGCATCCTTCAGATACCATTTCTGCATTTCAACCTGAAATTCTTTGTATGGAGGTTTGTTGGGATCATTTCTCCAGTTGTCGTACAAGGTTTGTGCATCTACTGGCCTGGGCCCCCAGGTTCCCATGACATCCAGGTCCTCATTGAGGATGATCAACTTCGGAATGGACCTGCCACCGCGAGTGAGGAACTGACTCATTAATGCATCATTCTCGTCTCTTAGTGCCAATCGAAGGTCGATATTCGAATTGCTTTCAACCATTTTTTGAAGTAAAGGAAGAATCTGGGCGGCATCACCACACCAGCTCTCAGTCAGTACTAACCACGTCATCGGCTGATCAAATGTATTGACCAATGTTGCTACATTTTCCGGTAATTTGGTGGTCTTATTTAGTCTGCGGGCACGCTGAGCATTGAGCTTTGTATAATAGACCAGGTCTTCATTTTGCTTTGGACCCGTGGTTTTTTCTGCTTCTACCAACTGCTGGATCAATTCAGAGTAATCTGAATAACTGATCGCATTGGCAAGACTTTCTTTGATAAGTGATTTAAGATCTACCGCTTCCATTATTTACTTCTTTATGCAAAGGTATACTCAAATAGAACATTAAAAGTTACATATATTTAAATATTTTTTTAAACCAAAAAAGCCCTCTATAGAACAGAGGGCTTCGGATTTTAAGTTTTATCGTTTTGGGATCAGCTTTCGTTATCTTTTTCGTCTTTAGGGTCGAGTTTAAACATGATAGGAACCATCATTCGGGTCTTGACCGCTTTGCCATTTACTTTACCGGGATTAGACCATTTACTGGCTAAAACTGCCCTTACTGCTTCCGCATCACATCCGGCACCAATGCCTTTTAATGCCTGAGCGTCTGAGACTGAACCATCAGGATTCAAAATGAACTGAACGTACACTTTGCCCTCAATGCCAAGTTTTCTGGCCTGTTTCGGGTACTGCATGTTTTCACCAAGGTATTGATAAAATTCCTCATAGCTTTCTGCTAATTCCTCCTGATTATCAACCAGGTCGTAGACGCCTTCTTTTGATTTGCTCATTTCTTTCACAACATCAAAGGCAGCATCATCGTGAGAAAGAATCAGATACTTGGTATCTTCCTCGGCTGTTTTCACAAACTGGGCAAATTTTGCTTGTGAAACCAATGTCTCCAGCTTCCTTTTGTCTACGGTTTCAGTGTGAAACTCCATTACAGAAAACTCCGCACCGGTTTCCTTTTTCAGCTGTTCGAGCCGCTTTTGCACTTCCAGTGGATAATCCACTATCAGATTGGCATTTGCTGAGATCTCCTGTACATCTTGTTCCAATTGTTCGGAGCAGGAAAATACAAGGACAACTGTGGCCACGAGGGTACCTAGTACTCCTAGTTTCCACTTACTTATGATTTGCTTCTTTGCTTGCATTGCTTTTAAGCGTTTCAATAGAGTGCCATGATGAAAGGAACTGGCCAGGCTCATATTCACCGATGACAGGGCATTACCGATCAGTAATTTCTTATAGTATCCGGCATCAGCATTTTGCATAGCATAAGCGTCAGCCTGGAATTCATGTATCAATCTTAATTCTTTGAGTACCCACCAGGAGGAGGGAAGCCACCAAAACATGACTCTAAAAAGGTTCAAAAGGAGTATGTCGAGGGTATGCCCATGGAGGGTGTGTCCTTTTTCATGAAGGACAATCAATTCTTCTCGGTCACGACCAATAAATATCCAGTTGAAGAAAGAAAAGCTGGGATCATCGCCTTTCAGCAATCTTACGGAAATCCCAAACAGTGAAGTCGGGTCGCTTCTTTTCAGATTAAAGAATATAGAACGTATGGAACCAATCAGGAATATCAAGAATCCTGCGGAAATCAATCCCAGAAGATATACCCACTCAAATCGAATGGAGGACGTAAATGTGTCCAGAGCCGATTCATCTGTGCCGCTGATCACTACCGGCGCCAGCGTGTTGATCGCTTCCGAGACCGTTGGCGTGCCACTGGCCGGAAGGATAGGCAAATTCAGAAAAGGTAAGAATAGGGCAACCACCGTAGCACCTACCAGATAAAATCTGCGTATTTGATAATGGGTTTCCTTTTTTAGCAAAAACAGGTAGATCAGGTAAAGGGAGAGGTGTATGAGCCCAGCTTCTATCAGGTAAGTGATCATTTTGGTTCGTCGTTTTTGATTTCTTTCAGGATTTCCTCTAGTTCTTGCACCGATAGGTCTTTTTCCTTTGCGAAGAAGGATACCACCTGTTGGTATGACCCACTGAAATAGCGGGAAATGAAGCCTTTCATGAAATTCTGGCTATATTCTTGTTTGGTGATCACCGGATAGTAACGATGACTTTTTCCAAAGGCTTCGTGTTTTACAAATCCTTTTTGCTCCAGAATTCGAACAATGGTAGAGACCGTATTATAAGCAGGTTTAGGCTCCGGCATTTTTTCAATGATCTCTTTGACAAATGCTTTATTCAATTGCCAAAGTACCTGCATGATCTCGTCTTCCGCTTTTGTTAGTTCTTTCATCTCTTAAACTAATAACTTAGTTTCAAAACTAATACTTTAGTTAATACTCACAAAAGAAAACAACTAGTTTTTTAGTTTTCATCCGTAATCTTGTGAAATCGGACCTCAAACCGGGTGATATGTGAGGACATAGGTATACGATTTGCGGGAGTCACTTTCCTTCAGATGTAGTATCAGTTCATTGGGGTTGAGTACCACTACTTCATAGACAGTCTGATAGTCATCCGTACAGAGTACCAGTTTGGACTCCTTTTCATAAAGCGCCCAACTCCCGGATCCATAGACCTGATGACTTCCAGGAGTGGCTTTGGAGGCTCCTTCGTCAAAAACGAATGTACCGTTTTCATGAAAGATCATCAGGTCGTCAATATCTGAAAGCATGAATTGATCAGTGATATCTAGCTCCGTATGATCGTTTTGACGCATTAATACCTTGATGCTGGTCTCGGACCATCGTTTATTGATCAGATCAAGGTTTTGTTTGGTCCTTTTGAATTTGATGCTACATAAATGTTCAGACGCCAGTTTTCTTGAGGAAGTACACGAGAGCAGAGAGGAGGCAATCAGAATCGAAATTAAAACTGACTTCATTGTTTAAACTAATTGTTTAGTTTCAAAACTAATACTTTAGTTTTTAGAAGCAAATGATTAATCAATTTTTTAGTTGTGTACGCACCATGACCATACCTTAAGTCTTTTGGTCGTGAATCTCTAGCTGAATAAATGCAAAGTATCAGGAGTGTGCTGTAAGAGATAAATTAATTATATAAGTAAGTATGAGTATTTTTATTTCAAATGTTTTGAAATGATTGCTATTTGATTGAATTAATAAGTTATTATTCCATTTTTGCATAAATAATATCAATTATGGATGTGGTTGATGTCAAAATAATGGAATTGCTTGTTAAGAACAGTCGTATATCCGGAGCAGATATTGCCAGGCAAGTACACCTTTCGTTGCCCGCAGTGACGGAAAGACTGAGGAAACTCAATGAATCGGGTGTGATAGAAGCATATACGGTAAAATTGTCTAATGATCATTTTGGCTGGAACTTGAAAGCATTCATCAAAGTGTGGGTCAACCATGAACGTGCGGAAGGCATAGTAGAAGAAGTTTCGGCCTGTGCACCAGTCCTGGAATGTCACCATATCGCGGGTGACTATGATTTGTTGTTAAAGGTAATAGTCAGTGATACCCATGAACTTGAGCATTTTCTGACGAAGCAACTTAAAGTGATCAAAGGTGTTTCCCGTACAAGTACGACCATCGTTTTAGACTCTTATTTGGAAAAAATCAATAGAGACCCGAAAAATGGATCATCGATCAATTGAAGTCTTAATCAAAGGATTTGAAGCGGGCACCTGGCCAGCAGCGGAGTGGACCCATCAAAGTCATATATACATGGCGTTGTGGTATTTATCAAAATCACCACCGGAAGAGGCGTCTATTCAAATTAAACAGGGTATCCGATTGTACAATGAGCGCCAGGGAGGGGAGAACACCCCAACCAGTGGTTATCATGAAACGATTACGGAGTTTTATATCAGAATTTTGTCCTCCTACATAAGCAGAACAAATTTTTCGGGAGAAGATGCATCATGGCAGTGGTTACAAAACGAACCATTCATGGACAAAGAGTTTCCATTGACATATTATTCAGAAACTTATTTGATGACTCCTTTGGCCAGAGCCACATGGTGTGATCCCGACCTTCAGCCTATTTCGGCTTATGAAAAAACTCTTCCAGCCTGACCTTCGCTGTATTTTGATCAATGTAATGGCCAGAATGCTGATCAGGCATGGTTTCTACGTGGAGGGTTTGCGTGGGGAAGGCAAATTTGACGCCCAGATGCTCGGCAAGTTTTACGGCTTCCATTAACACCTCATGGCGAGCCCGCAATTCATCCGGCCAGGTAGGTACTTCAAAGAAGATGTAAAACATTACATCCAGAGAGGAAGCTGACATTTCATTAAGATAGATGTTGTAATAGTCTTTCCTTGTTTCAGGATGCTCGTCCACAATTTTTCTCAACCCTTCAATAAATGCGTCCAATAAAGCGGGGGGTGTGTCGTACTGTACTGAAATGTGCGTATAAAACCGACGATATTTCCGGAGGCCATGGTTATCAATGATGGCGTCAGCCAACTTCCCGTTAGGAATGTAGGTCAGGGAATTGCGGAAAGTGCGAACCCTGGAAGAACGAAAGCCTACTTCTTCCACGTTGCCGTCTACTTCACCGGTAGTGATCCAATCCCCGATTTGAAAGGGCTTGTCCACGAAGATCATAACAGACCCAAAAAAGTTCTTGATGGTATCCTGGGCGGCCAAAGCAAAGGCCAGACCTCCGATGGATAGACCAGTAAGTACCGGGATGACATTGATTTCCAGATTGTCCAGGATGAAAAGCGTCCCTATCGCAATGACAAAAGTCTTCAATGTCTTACGCATCAAAGGAATCAATTGGTCATCTAATGTACCATCAGTTTTTTTGGCCAATTGTTGTGTATACAAGGCAAATACATTGATCAGTCGATAGATAGTGATGGTGCCAAACAAAGGGATCATCGCCTTGAGAATCAAAATGACATATTTCGAGATCAATGGTGGTAACAACAATACCGGGACCAGTACACTCAATAGCAAAATGATGAAAAACAGGCTGAGGGGTTGTGCGACTGACTGTAGGAGTTTTCTGGCGAATGTGCCATAGCCACTATCTTTCAGGGACTTGGAGATCAGTTTCCGCAAAAGAAACGTCATGATCTTGTGGAGTACTGTACCTAACAAGGCCAGGATCAGAATACCGGCATATTGAAATACATATAGACCGAAAAACAAATCATTCCCTTGAGTTGGGAACAATGAGATGATGCGATCTGTACCGAATCGGAATACTTTTTTATGGATGCGATTGATCGTTTCGATAGAAGATCTGGGATAGATCCACTGATTGTCTTCTCTGACCAGATAGATGTCCGGATACTTTTTGGTCAGGGCATATTGATGCTTTTCAGATAAGCTATCGAAATAGTTTGTCTGTGCGGGCAGTGATTCAAGGTCTATGTAGATCCCTTCACCGTCCAGCACTTGTTTGAGTTTGATGGCGGACCACTGCGCTTTTTCCGGAGATTGTGCGTATTTCATGAATGGCAAAGCCGCCAGGGAGTCGTTGTAGGAATCCGGTTGTAGATAGTAAAGGTTGGTACGGATACTTTGAAAAGGAGAACTCAGGTATCGACTACCTTGCCCTAAGAGTAGTGTACTTTGTATGAATAGGAAGATCAGGACCAGTGTTGTTCTCATAGCCGCAAAAGTAAGGCTTAGCCTTCATCTGGTCCATCTATTGAGCAGATGATCGTTAAGCGCGCTTTCTTTTCAGAATCAGAGAGCTGATCAAAGTAACGATCAATCCAACGGGGAAGATTTCCAAAAAGGAAAACCCGGCCATCACCAGTGGTTGCTCGTACATCTCTTGAAAGGCCTTCATCTCTTCAATTTTGGTTTCGAGTTCTTCTTCGCTCAGTCCTTGTGTCTCCAATTGAGCAATCTGACTCTGGGTATACTGATCCGCGAAATCGGGCATAAAATTGGGATAATAGATCATCCATCCTACCACGTAAATGATGGAGGCCATCAGCACCACGATCATGCCATTGAAGAATCCTTCTTTGAAAGACAGAACTCCTCCATTTTTATCACGGAAAGACCTTAATGCAAAGAAAACAGTAGATAGGGCGAGGAGCATGAAGCTATAGCCAATGACTTCACCCAGTCCCATGTTGTTTTCATTGTCTTCCCCGACGATGATGGGCCACAGAAAAAAACCAATTACGGTGATAAGGCCACCGATAGATCCATAGATAATGAATGATAATTTCGATTTCATGATGACGCTCGGTTTGTGTGAGTTATGTGGCCAAAGAAGAAGTGTAAATGGAAGAAAGTACTCATACCAAAGAGTGATTTTGTGGAATTAGTCCTTTTTGGCGACCCGAAAATCATATGATTTGGTAGTCCCGGGCTTTCTGAACAGCCTGGGTCCTTCGTTGCACATTGAGCTTTGAAAAGATATTGGACAAATGTGTT
Source organism: Cyclobacteriaceae bacterium (assembly GCA_965229785.1). GTDB lineage: Bacteria > Bacteroidota > Bacteroidia > Cytophagales > Cyclobacteriaceae > JAWPMT01. The sequence goes on along the minus strand of CBDDJS010000001.1, from coordinate 2,541,628 downwards.
TTTACCGTATTCAATGACACAAATAACTTGTCTGCAATTTCCTGGTTACTATGCCCGTCTGCGATCAGCTCCAGAACTTCCAATTCTCTTTTACTCAATCCAAAAGTTTTTCCAACGGCTTCATTGGAGGTTGTAACTGTTTTCGCTTTGTTGAAATTTAGAAAACCGATCCATAGCCCGATTCCTGTGAAGACCACTGCAATGGCGACACTAAATGAATTTGAAGACAATCGATGGATCACAGTCTCATAGTTGAGCACTTGCAACAGGACGATCAATAGACCCATGATCAATCCATATATCACGAATTCTCGATTGAGGCTGAATTTGGTTTTGCGCTTAGTCTTCAAAGTTTGACGTAGGTCGTGTCACTTCAAAAATATGAATCTGACTCCTAAATTCGCGGCGATTTGTCTGGTATCTGAACAAATTTCCGAAACATCAGAATGGTCGGAACGTAATCGGATTAATTGAACCTTATAAGAATGATGAACAAACTGAATTTCTTAGCGGTCTGGTCGGTGCTGTTTCTTTATGGTTGCTCAGATGGATCCGCTTCCGACAATTACGAAGTAGCAGCCTTCATCCCCGAAGGAGCGGTGGTCTATCCTTATGAAGAGCTACCTGGTCGGTCTCGTGTGATCATTTATCAGGGTGATAAAATCGTGGGAGAGGGGGATTACCTCAACGGAAGGGCAGAAGGTGCATGGACGGAATATGATGCTAAGACGGGTGTAGTTATCAAAGTGACCAGCTTCCTGGCTGGAAAGAAACATGGCGTATCATTGACTTACGAAGAGCGAAATGGTCAGTTAAAGGTCAAGGAATATTACAATCAAGATCAGCTTCATGGTCAGTCGCTGACGTATAATTCCAGGAAGATCGAAGAAGAAAAGAATTACGAATATGGCCAGTTAGTGGGAATGGTCCGGAAGTTTTACCCGAACGGAAAGGTATTAGAAGAGGCTCCCTATGTCAACGGCCAAATTCACGGTACTGCTAAATGGTTCGATGAAGAAGGGAATCTGAAGATCCAGTATCAGTACGAAAACGGGAAATTCATAGCAGATACGACCCCTTCAGGCCTTGAGACTGAAACGGATTCAGGCAAATAAATTGGATCAAGGGATGTGTCCTACTCTTTTGAATAAGTAGTACGTACCTGGCATCCTGTTTGATCATCGGTCATGGTCAGTACCAGTGTACTGCTGTTCACGGAGAACGAAAACCGATCACATACTGAAACGCCTTCATCTTCCTCGCAAAGGTCGATGGTGCTGCCATCGATTCTCACGGTACCAGACTCTCTTCTGCTGGCGGTATTCTCGGTAATTTGAATTTCGTATTCTGACCCTTCAGAAAAAACGATGCGTATACAATCTTCGGTAGTGCACGTCAAAGTGGTTGTTCCGTCATCATTACTGTCATCGCAAGAACTATTGACCACTGTGGTGGCAACCCACGATCCCAATAAGTCATTTTTTGCATCATCTTCACTGCATGAACTCAGGTAGATAAATGACGTCACAAAAACAATGAGTACCAATGATTTCAAAGATGGCGATCGCATAAATTCTTGATTTTAAACCGTAAATTTTGTCATTCTTGCTGACATTTCCCTAGAAACTGTAGTAATAACGCAGACATTTAATAAGTAGCATATAGGTTCAGGTCAAATTGATATTTACCTTGCTTTAGAATAAATGAGCATCCTGCCCGTTATCATATCGAATAAAATCCTATCCATGTTATGCGACCGATTCACAATATGCTATGGGCATCACTATGCCTACTGATCTCCTATTCCGCCAATTCTGAGGGGATCAAATTCACAGAAGGAAGTTGGAATGAGATTATTTCCAAAGCTCAAAATGAGCAGAAATACATCTTCGTTGACTTCTATGCCGATTGGTGCGGACCCTGTATCTGGATGTCAAAGGAGGTCTTTACCACCGATGAAGCCGGAGCATTCTTCAATGACAATTTCATTAACGTCTCTATAGACGCTGAGCGAGAATTTCAGGAACTGGTTGAAAATACCTACATCGACGCATTTCCGACCCTGGTGATCTACAATTCGGAAGGCAAGGAAGTAACCCGATCCGTGGGTGCCCTAGATGCGTCGGAACTGATTGATTTCGGGAATAGTGGCCTCAATGCTGAAAGTGTTGAGAAAGCTTACGCCAATAATCCCAATGATCCATCGGTTTTACTGAAATACGCCAATTACCTTAAAGCTTCTGATGAAGACAAAGCAAAAGCCTTAGTAAACGAATATTTAAAAAGTGTTTCAATTACTGATCTTGCTGCTCCTCAAAACTGGTCATTGGTAGCAGGCTATCATTTCGATTACGATTCTGATATTTTCGGACACATCTGGAAAAACAAGGCTCAATTCCATGAGGCTTTTGGTTATGAATTTGAAGAATACATTTTGAGTAATGTTTTGAGTAATATGATTGGGGTATCAATAGCCAAACTGGATCTGGATATGCTGAATAAAAGCATTGATTTAGAATATGATGCCCGTGTTGCTTTTGAGCAGGATGCGAAACCCAGAGATTATTACAAATTGGAGTCGTATTACATCTATTATTATAATACAGGCGTTCACGATCGGTTTTTTGAGACTTACAATGAGTTGGTTCGAAAATTCCTTTGGGAAGATGCTGACGAATTAATGGCCCGATCTATGAGTCTGGGAGAAGCCGTTTCCGAATTAGATCTCGACCCAAAGTATTATCAGGATGTTCATGACTGGGCGGATCAATTGATCAGCCTCGATGACAAAAGCTGGAAAGGTTACTTGACCAAAGCAGTCATCCATCATTATGAGGGAGAAGCTGCTGCAGCCGAAAAAATGGGAGAGAAAGCCCTGGCCTTAAGTGATGAAGACAGTCGCTCCGATATTGAGGACCTACTGGCTTCAATGAATGATCCGTTCGGCGGATAATGTGACCCATTTCTTGTTTTGAAAGTCACCATGATCAAAACTGCCCGAATCCCTTTGCCAAAGGGGTGTGGAGGTTCATAATCAATTACGAAGACTTAATAAGAAAACCACGATATATCGGCTCGGTTGAGTCCGATTGTCAAGCAGGTGTGAGCAGCCCATCAATGGGTTGCTTTTTTTAAATGATCTTCTTGAACTTGAATGTATAAGAGGTAGAGGCTACGTTCGCGTTAGATCGAATTTGAAGTTTGAGATTACCCCCCTGACTGGCCCATTGCCTTGCCGTTCTTAAATAGATACGTCCTGCATTAGAAGCGTGCCCGGCCTGATGCAAAAAAATGTCACTTGTACCAATGTGATTGGTCTCGCCACTGTGCCAACTCATGACGCCCGAATAGGTCTCAAAAAAGTGATGACCACCTACAGCGTAGTTGTTGACGTAAACCTGGATAACATACGTTCCATTGGTTAGGGCAAATCGCTCTATTCCCGTATCAATCCAATTGGTGGATAAGGCAATCTGTTTTGTAATGGTTTTTACCGTTTCAATATTACTGGCACTGATAGATCCGCTCACTGCTAATCCACCTGAGATGTTCATGTTACCATTTACGGAAACACCATCAGGTTGTACCGTTAATATATCCTGACCATTGGATTGTAAAATGGTAGCCGTGTTGGCCATTACATTCACCTCGCTGGTTATTACCTGCGCAGCGAGCTCAACGCTATTGAAGAATTGAAACAAAAAAGCAATGAAGATAACAGCATGGATACGATTGAATCGTTTTGAATTGAGTTGTTGCATGATGAATAGTTGAATGTTTAAAATCGTCTTGTCTGGCTAAAGTATCCACAATACCCAAGAGAATCAATAGAATTGATGGAAGCGTAGAAAAAATCTGACCGTCTCGTCTTTTGAATATTCTACCGGCAAGGTTTTCAGGTACTTCTGGGACTAAAGTGACCATTTAAAGTAAATTGTACCTGTCAAATCATATTTATGATCCAAAACTACCTAAGCACCTTTTTGCGAATACTCCGAAAAAACTGGATTACTTCTTCGATCAATATTCTGGGGCTTTCCATTGGAATGGTGTCAGCTTTGTTGATCGCTAAATACATCGGATACTCATTGGTTTTTGATAGTAGTTATGAAAATCGGGATCGTATCTTTCATTTAGTTCAGACAGAAACGAACGAAGCCGGCACAACCTATGATAGTGACGGCACCTATCGTGGCATTGCCAAACTGGCTTATGATGAAATGCCCGAAGTAGTAGGCTTCACCAAATACAATTGGGGTGTCGAAATGCTGGTGACCATAGAACAAGAAGGAGAGGAAATCAGACAATTCAACCAGAATAGAATATTCTCAGCAGATGCTGCTTTTACTGAAATATTTAACCTCCAGGCGGTTGCCGGATCTTTAGAAGGAGCTTTAGACGAGCCCCAATCAGTGATACTGCCAAGGGCTACAGCGGTAAAATATTTTGGAGATATAAATGCCATAGGTCGTACGGTCAGGACAAGGACTTCCTGGGGTTCGGAATCCATATGGACGGTTACTTGTGTGGTGGAAGATTTGCCTTCAAGTGCTTCCAGGCGATTTAATGTGTTGGTGAGTACCAAAGAAAACTTTGATGGTCTGTGGCAAAACCCTGCTTATTATCAATATGTGATGCTACGCCATGGTGAAAACCCTGGCATGGTTGCTGGAAAGATTAATGAAGTTGTAAATGCACTACCTGTTTTTCAAGAAGAAGATCGAAGCATTGTCATCGAATTGGTCCCTATAAAGCCCGAATTATCGCTATTTGAGATTTTCTTGATATCCACGGGCGTTTTGATCATGCTGCTATCATGGATCAGCTTTACGAATCTGTCCATTATTCAATTCATGTTGCGTCAAAGAGAGATGTTCATAAGACGCTCAATTGGAGCTGATAATTCAGGATTGATCAGGCAATTTTTGTTTGAAAACTGCGCCATTGTGGTCATCGCAGTGATGATTTCTATGCTTATTCTGCCACTTCTGAGGGAGTACTTCATCCACCTTACAGATGGGCATCTGCTGCCTTTGATGGACAATCAGTTTCATTTGAATACCTGGTTTATTCTACTGATCTTGATGGGCACATTGATGCCATCCGTCTACATGATGCGAACTCTTCTGGTTCAGAATGAAGGTGCCAGGAAAGAAGCAAAACAATCCAAACTAAATGCAAACGCTCGCCAAAGAAAATTAATGGCAGGACTCCAATTTGGTATCGCCGTTACGATGATCACTTTTACCTATATCATTGACAGGCAGTCGGAGTACCTCTCAGGATTGAGTGAAGGCATCGATTTAGAAAATAAAGTCATCATTAAAACACCACGGGATGTTTGGAAAGGAAAAGGCAAAAGAGCTCGGGCATTGAAGAACGAATTGTCTCAACTGCCCTGGGTAAAGCATGTCTCCACTTCTTCAACCATACCCGGTCAGTCATATCGGAATGAAGTGAACTTCAAAACTGAAAGAACGGAAGATGAAGTATTGATGTACATCAATATGATCAATGAACAATTTATTCCTGCCTATGGCATTGAAATACTGGCAGGAGATAATTTCCCCCATCAGGGAGGACCATCCAGCCGAAACAAAGTGCTGATCAATGAAGTATCAATGAAAGCCCTGGGTTTGGAGCTTTCCAATGCCGTAGGGCAAAAAGTTGTGGATGATGAACAACAAACTTATACGGTCATTGGAGTGGTTCAGGATTATCATAAGACTTCCCCTAAGGACAAGATTGGGCCTATGATCTTTAAGTACAATCCAGTCAGGGGACACTTCACCATCAATTACTTCCCTGAAAACCCACCTGGGGACCAGGAATATCGGGAGTTGGAGGCCATTTGGCGACAGGTCTATGCGGCTTTGCCGTTTGAATATTTTTTACTTTCTGCTTATTACGATTTGCAATTCAATAACGAAGGTCAACTTTTGGGAGTCATGCGAATGTTCACTTTTGTAGCCATATTCCTTGCCTGTTTCAGCCTTATTGGTTTGGCTATTTTCGAGACTGCCAATAGCAAACTTGAGGTAGGGGTGAGAAAAGCATTTGGCGCTTCTTCCTGGATCATATGCTCAAGTATACTCAGGCGGTACCTGTTACTGTTTCTATCCACCCTGCTTTTCGTAACTCCTATTATATACTATTTCGCTGATCAATGGCTAGATGAATTCAGTTATCGCATAGAAGTCACACCAATCCACGTACTGATCCCCGCATCGGGATTACTGGTCACATCCTTCTGTACCATTGGTTTTCAGGTCATCAAACTCAGTAGCTTAAATCCGGTAAAAGTCTTACGGGAGCGGTGATTTTAAGATGATAACGCCGGTCTGGCGAGAGCCACCACCTCCCGGATTAGAAATTGTTGTTATCGTTTGTTGGAGATGACTCAAAATAAAGACGTCAGAAAAAATGACATCATTCCGAACGTATGTCGGAATCTCAAGAATGTGCGATAGGTCTAGTATTTGAGTCTCTGGCCTGTTTGTTTGGTTTTTGGGGATCAAGCATTATTTCTGAGGACCGGACCATCCCTAAATTGTGAAAATTTCATTTTGGGGTTATTATGCTACCCGCTAGAGTAATCCGCACAAAGTGGTTCACCAAGACCAAGAAATCACCATTTCAAAAGCGGAAAAATGGAATAACTGATTAACTCAATCACTTTGGATCAATGGAGAAATTATATTCCTTCCCAGATATACAGATTGATCCGTTTTAGGTTGGTAATTGCCAGGAACCAAAAACTTGAAACTTAGATCGATACTACCTGTCTTTTGACAATGCCTCAAATATTAATTGGCTACAAAACCAAAAAACAACAACAAGAACCGAATTAATCGAACTTTTCTGTATATTTCCAAAAGAGGGAACGAATTAGAGAAAATTAACCTGAAAATGTTCCTGAAGCTTGCTTATCGCCGATTTTTTAGCATTTAATCGACTTTTGAAATAGTAGCGAGGGGGGGACTTGAACCCCCGACCTCCGGGTTATGAATCCGACGCTCTAACCAGCTGAGCTACCTCGCCAGATATGGCTCTTTTTAAAAGAGGTGCAAAGCTAATTAGAATTTTGTAGGAGGAGTTGGCAGTAGCGATTTTTTTTATACCTTGACAGAAAATTTTTAGTGTATGGCTAAGAATAAGTTTATTGGAGAATATGATTTTCGAGCATCGAAAAAGATGCTATACCCCTATATCTCAACGGCTTCTGGTCTCTCACAGTGGTTTGCCGATGATGTAAATATCAATAACGAAGATAAAGTCTACACTATCATTTGGGACGGTGAAGAAAACAAGGCGAAAATGGTTTCCAGTCGTGCAAATCACCATGTGAAGTTCGAATTCCTCGATACAGAGGATGAAGAAGATGATGCCAACTACGTGGAAATGAAGCTTGATGTGAGTGAAATGACACAGGAATTGTTTTTGCGTGTGACTGACTTTTCAGACATGGACGATGAGGAAGCCAGTGAGCTATGGGACAGCCTGATCCATGATCTCAAAGAAATTGTAGGAGGATAGCGTCCAACAAAATAACTTTGCGTTCGTTCTAGAAACGAATGATTACAACAGCTGCGTGACGTATGGGTATTAAGAAGATCGATAAGCTGATTATCAAGTCTTTTATCAATCCGTTTTTGTTAACGACGATTGTCGCCACCTTCATCTTGCTGATCCAGTATATGTTGAAGTATTTCGATGATTTCGTCGGAAAAGACCTTGGTTTTGCGGTATTCGGAGAGTTGATATTTTACTTCAGCCTGAATATGCTTTCCGTTTCTCTGCCACTGGGTGTGTTGGTGTCTTCTCTGATGACTTTTGGTAACCTGGGAGAGCACTTCGAGTTGACAGCCATCAAAGGATCTGGAATCTCTCTCCTTCGCGCATTACGACCCATATTCTTTTTTGTAGTGGTGTTGGCTGTAGGTGCTTTTTACTTCAATAACTTCGTAGTGCCCGCGGCAAACTTGAAAGCCTATAGCCTGCTGTATGACATCAAGCATACCAAACCCGCGTTGGATATCAAGCCAGGTGTATTTTATAATGGCATACCCGACTACAGCATTAAGGTAAAAGAGAAACTCCCGGATAATCAAACGCTGAAAGAAGTACTCATTTATGATCATACACAGAAACTTGGAAACAAGTCGTTGATCATTGCAGATTCCTCAAGGATGTACACCTTTTTCAATGATCGATACCTGAAGCTTGAGTTATTCAATGGACATGCCGTAGCAGAAGAGAAAAAAAATGCGGACCCCATTGACTATTTCTACCGGACTTCCTTTGATCAGATGGAGATTGTATTCGACCTTTCTTCTTTTGGGTTGAAGGATACCGATGAAAAGCTTTTTCGCAATAACCGGCAGATGAAGAACGTGGCCGAATTGACCGAAGACATTGATTCGCTGGGCCGGATGCATGCTAAAGGTAAAATGCGGTTTCGAAATTCGATGCGGGGCAGCCTGAAATATAGCGTGGCCAGTATGTTTGAAGAGGTGGACCTCACCATTTATGATCGATACAAGCCCGAGATACCCATGGATCCACCAATAGATACCCTGGATGCGTTGCCGGTTGATACTTTGAGGGCCGACTCGGCGCAATTGATGCAGGCCTCTGTGTTGTCATTGGAATTCCTGGATTGGATCTGGTCACAGGATACAGTACAGAAATTTAACAGGGTGGAATTGCGGGAAGAATTGGAGCCGGGTGTAGGAGAATTCAATGTCGAAAAAATCAATACAGAATTTGAGTTATCCCAGGAAGTAGCTGATTCCATCCGGGAAGCAGCGATGCAGAACTTACCTGCACATCAGCGAAAGAATCGAACCAAGCGTAAACCAAAAGTCAGTGAGTTTACTAAAATTCCGATATCTGAACTGACCAGGGAGGATCTGGTCATTCAATTTGATGCTACCTATAAAAAGCAAGGTGTGGTCGATTACGCGTTGAGTCAGGCCCGGAGTATTAAGTCGCAGCTGGGCAGTATCAACTCCAACCTCCATAGTTTGCAGATCAATCATAATAAATTTTCGGTTGAGAAGTACAAAAAGTACAGTATGGCCTTTGCCTGTATCGTCATGTTCCTAATTGGAGCACCACTGGGAGCCATTATTAAAAAGGGAGGTTTAGGAGTTCCTGTAATTGTATCAATCTTCTTTTTTATCATTTACTATGTATTGACCATTACCACAGAGAAGTGGGCCAAAGCTGGTGTTACTGACCCTTTTTACTCAGTTTGGATCGCCGATTTCACATTACTACCCATTGGTTTATTTTTCCTCAGACAAGCGAGAATAGATGCCAGATTGTTCGAAACAGACTTCTACAATGTGGTAATTGATAAATTCAAGACAAAATTCATGAAAAAGAGAGCGCAATAAACCTTTGGTTTTGATAAAGGATAATTCTAAATTTGCGCTTTGATTTAGAAGAATAGAAGAACGAGAATCTAAATAATGTATTTAACGAAAGAAAAAAAGGAAGAACTTTTCACTCAATTTGGAAAGGCACAGCAAGATACAGGATCTCCTGAATCTCAAATTGCTTTGTTCACCTTCCGTATCAATCACCTGACTGAGCACCTGAAGTCGAACAAGAAAGATTACGGTTCAAGGCTGGGGCTACTCAAGTTAGTAGGAAAGCGACGAAGATTACTGGATTATCTGTACAAGAATGATATCGAAAGGTACAGAAGCATTATTGCTAAGCTGAATATCAGAAAATAAGAGTTAGATAAAGGGAATCCTGATGATTCCCTTTTTTGTTTTATCCCTTCTTGGCGGGTCTTCATACCTGCTATACGACCTATTACATCAAAAGAAAATTCATTTAAAATGCTTCCTAATTTTAAGCAAAAGACATTCAATCTGCCCGACGGACGGGAGATTACAATAGAAACTGGTAAGTTGGCTAAGCAAGCTGACGGATCTGTAGTTGTTAAAATGGGTGACGCCATGTTGCTCGCTACAGTTGTTTCTAAGAAAGAAGCAGGTGAAGACGTTGATTTCCTTCCCCTGTCTGTAGATTATCAAGAAAAATTTGCTTCAGCGGGTAAGATCCCCGGTGGTTTTTTGAAAAGAGAAGGTAAACTCTCTGATCACGAAGTATTGATCTGCCGTTTGGTGGATCGTGCCCTTCGTCCATTGTTTCCAGGTGATTATCACGCTGACACGCAAGTGATGATTTCTTTGATCTCCAACGATCCTAAGGTAGCTCCTGATGCACTGGCTGCTTTTGCTGCTTCATCTGCATTAGCCGTTTCTGATATTCCTTTCAATGGACCTATTTCAGAGGTGCGAGTGATCAAAACAGGAGATGAGTATAAAGTAAATCCTTCTGTGGAGGAAGCGGAAGAAGCTGTTTTGGACCTGATTGTTGCGGCCGACATGAAAAACATCATGATGGTAGAGGGCGAGATGAAGGAAGTGCAAGAGTCCGATATGATTGAGGCACTTCAGGCTGCGCACGAAGTAATTAAGATTCAATGCCAGGCACAGCTTGATTTGGCTGAAGCAGTAGGAGCAGGAGAGAAACGTGAGTACAATCACGAAAGCAGTGACGAAGAATTGCTGGCCAAAATCAAAGACTTCTGCTATGATAAAGTATATGATATAGCGAAGCAGGGACTTGCTGATAAGAAGAAAAGAGGCGAGCTATTCAAAGCAGTGAAAGAGGAGTTTGTAGAAACCCTTGGTGAAGAGCACGAGTACAGTGATTTCCTGATAGGTAAATACTTCCACGATGTAGAGAAAGATGCCGTAAGAAACTGCGTACTGGATACCAAAGTTCGTTTGGACGGTCGTCAGACTACTGAAATCCGACCAATCTGGTGTGAAACCAATTATTTGCCTTCTGCCCACGGTTCTGCTGTGTTTACAAGGGGTGAAACACAATCATTGACTACCGTAACGCTGGGTTCCAAGCTTGACGAACAGATGATTGATGGAGCGACCAAATCTGGATATAACAAGTTTATCCTGCATTACAATTTCCCTGGGTTCTCAACTGGTGAGGTACGTCCTAACAGAGGGCCGGGTAGGAGAGAAGTTGGACACGGTAACCTGGCGATGAGAGCGTTGAAACCAATGCTTCCTTCTGAGGATGACAATCCTTACACCATTCGTGTAGTTTCTGATATCCTGGAATCCAATGGTTCCTCATCTATGGCAACTGTTTGTGCAGGAACCATGGCATTGATGGATGCAGGTATACATATCACACGTCCTGTTTCCGGTATTGCGATGGGTATGATCTCTGACCCTGAGTCAGGAAAGTACGCGATCCTGTCTGATATCCTTGGGGATGAAGATCACCTTGGAGACATGGACTTTAAAGTGACAGGTACTACCGAAGGAATCACTGCTTGCCAGATGGATATCAAAGTCGATGGGTTGTCTTTCGAAGTATTGACCGAGGCCCTAATGCAGGCAAGAGAAGGACGTTTGCACATCCTTGAGAAGATAACTGAAACCATCAATGAACCACGTGCAGAGTTGAAGCCAAATGCGCCAAGACTTGTATCCATCAAGATTGAAAGAGACATGATCGGTGCGGTGATCGGACCAGGTGGTAAAGTGGTTCAGGAGATCCAGAGAGAGACTGGAGCTACGGTTGTTATCGAAGAAACCAAAGAAGGTGGATTGGTGAATATCTTCGCTTCAGGTAAAGAACCACTGGATGCGGCTTACCAATGGGTGAAAAATATTGTGGCTGTTCCTGAAGTGGGTGAAGTCTACGAAGGAAAGGTAAAATCAATCATGCCATTTGGTGCATTTATTGAGTTCTTGCCCGGAAAAGAAGGCTTATTGCACATTTCTGAGATCAAATGGGAACGCATCGATAAGATGGATGGCGTGCTTGAAGTAGGTGAAGAACTGAAAATTAAGCTGCTTGATGTTGATAAGAAGACCGGGAAATTCAGATTATCTAGAAAAGTTTTATTGCCTAAACCCGAAAGAAAACCAAAAGCTGACTAAATTTATTGGCGGTAGGTCACCTAAATAAAAATTTTGTTTGGGTGACTCATAATTAAACACACTTACTACACACCGCCAAACTATGAGACAGCTCAAAATTAGTAAGCAGATTACTAATAGGGAGAGTGCCTCCCTAGATCGTTATTTGCAAGAAATCGGCAGAGTCGAATTGATCACTGCCGAAGACGAAGTTGAGTTAGCCCGCCGTATCCGGCAGGGCGATTCCCTAGCACTTGAAAAATTGACCAAAGCGAATCTCCGGTTTGTGGTATCTGTTGCGAAACAGTACCAGAATCAGGGACTTACTTTGGGTGATTTGATCAATGAAGGTAACCTGGGTTTGATCAAAGCAGCGCAACGCTTCGATGAGACCCGAGGTTTCAAATTCATTTCTTATGCCGTATGGTGGATTCGACAATCCATTCTACAGGCCCTTGCCGAACAATCTCGTATCGTTCGCCTCCCACTCAATCGGGTAGGATCTTTGAACAAGATGAGCAAGGCGTTTACAGAATTGGAGCAACGCTACGAACGCGAACCTTCTCCACACGAGATCGCCGAATTAATGGACGTCACGGAGGATGAAGTATTGGATACCATCAAGATTTCTGGTAGACATGTATCCATGAATGCGCCTTTGGGTGACGAGGATGGGCAGACTTTGCTCGATACCATGCGTTGTGAAGAAGACCATATTCCTGATGATGCACTGATTTCAGATTCACTGGTTCGGGAAGTAGGACGAGCAGTTTCAACGTTGACACCTCGCGAGTCCGATGTGATCCAACTCTATTTCGGATTAAGTGGATCAGAACCATTAACACTGGAAGAGATCGGCGAAAAGTTTGATTTGACCAGAGAAAGAGTCCGTCAGATCAAGGAAAAGGCCATAAGGAGATTGCGTCAGACCTCCCGAAGCAAATCGTTGAAAACTTACTTAGGGTAACGCGCCGGACAAATCTGGAATTTCCAGTAATTTCGTGGACCCAAAAAGTAATTGTCCACGTTAGCAAGGAAAATTCAAGGATATGAGTGAGAAAGTTCAAGTATTGATCATAGGGTCCGGTCCGGCCGGTTTTACGGCAGCTATTTACGCAGCTCGGGCTGGGTTAAAACCTGTTCTTTATCAAGGAGGTCAGCCTGGAGGGCAATTGACCATTACCACTGACGTGGAAAACTATCCGGGATATCCGGAAGGAGTAATGGGACCTCAGATGATGGTTGATTTCCAAAAACAAGCAGAAAGATTTGGGACAGATATCCGATATGGGATGGTGACCAGTGTTGATTTCTCATCATGGCCTTTGAAAGCAACAGTCGATGAAAAAACAGAGATTGAAGCTGAATCTGTTATTATTTCCACCGGAGCTTCAGCCAAGTGGTTGGGTATCGATAAGGAACAAGAGTTGAATGGTAAAGGCGTGTCAGCTTGTGCCGTTTGTGACGGTTTCTTTTACAAAGGACAAGATGTCGTGATCGTAGGTGCGGGAGATACTGCTGCTGAAGAAGCTACTTATTTGTCTAAACTGGCCAATAAAGTATATATGTTGGTTCGTCGAGATGAGATGCGGGCTTCTAAGATCATGCAACAGCGTGTTAAAAATGCACCAAACATCGAGATCCTGTGGAACACTGAAACTGATGAACTACTTGGGGAAGATGATTTAACGGGGGTTCGCGTCGTTAACAATCAAACTGGAGAGAAAAGAGACCTTGAAGCACAAGGATTTTTTGTAGCCATTGGACATCAACCGAATACTGGAATTTTCAAGGATTGGTTGAACATGGACGAGAGTGGTTATATCCTCACTGAACCAGGGTCCTCGAAAACGAATATCCCTGGCGTTTTTGCGACAGGTGATGCCCAGGATAAGATCTATCGTCAGGCAGTGACAGCTGCTGGAAGTGGATGTATGGGCGCTCTGGATGCGGAGAAATTCCTCGCCGAAAAAGAACTTGAACTTCAGGAAACTGAACTTGCATAAACTATTCAACCCTTTTTAGGGTTAAACCTATAAATAAGCTGTGAATGGTCGGATTAGACGATTTCACAGCTTTTTTATTGCCAACATTTGATCATGCAAAAACTTGATTTGTTAGCCATTGCGGCCCATCCTGATGACGTGGAACTTGCTTGTGCAGGTACCCTGATCTCACATATCAAAAGAGGATACAAGGCTGGAATTGTGGACCTGACTCGGGGAGAAATGGGAACCCGGGGTACCCCTGAACAAAGACTGCAGGAAGCAGAGGATGCGGCTAAGGTGATGGGGTTGACCGCCAGAGAAAACCTGGGATTAAGAGACTCTCATTTCGAAAACGATAATGAGACCCAATTAGAGGTGATCAAAGCCATTAGGAAATATCAGCCTGAAATTGTGATCACTAATGCGCCTTATGACAGGCACCCTGATCATGGTCGGGGATCACGATTGGTAGAAGATTCCTTCTTCAAGTCGGGGTTGAGGATGATTGAAACTCAACTGAATGATGAGCAACAGCAGCCATGGCGACCTAAGAAGCTGTATCATATGATCCAAAGTGTGTCTTTACAGCCGGACTTCATTGTGGATATTTCCGATAGTCACGAGCAGAAACTTGAAGCTATACGTGCTTATAAATCTCAGTTTTTCGATCCCAACAGTAAAGAACCCGAGACTTACATTTCCAATCCACAATTCATGAAAATGATAGAGGCACGAGCGATTGAATATGGTCACCGGATCCAAGTTCAATTTGGAGAAGGATTTAAGCAAAATCAATTTATCGGGGTAAAGAACCTCTTCGATTTGGCTTAAGGACAAATTCCGGCTTTCTTCTTAACAGCGGTTTTTCGAAGAAATTAGCTTAATGCTTCACCGTCATTCTGGTTATCATGATACTTTTTAATTATCAATAGTAGCGATGAAAGCTAAGAGATATCGGAATCTCAAAAAAAGTGTAATTGCAAAACTTCTTTGAGATTCCGGTACATCCAACATTCGTTTGGGTCTGTCTGACTTAGAAAGACCTGTCAAAGGACCGATCCCAATCCCTGATCCTAATCAACTTTTCCTTTAACGTTCCTTCAAGTCCCAACGCCCAATAGTTTTCATCTAACCATTGAATGGCCTCGGATAGAGGGATATTAGGATTGTAGTGATCTCTGGCAAAGTGTACATACTTTAATGCTCGAAAAGCATCCCACCAGGTAAAAAAACGTTTCTTAAAAGAGTCAAAGTTTGTAGATTGGTTGCGCATCTCTTGTAGCGCTTTATCAAATTCAAGTTTACTGTGAAACGCCTCGATGGAATCCGGTAACTCAATGATTTCTCCTTCAAACAGTTCATTTACTTGAGAAAACAAGGATTGCATCGCCATGAAGCTTTCTGGAGCATAAACCAGGTATTGATTCAACTGGGAGATTTTCGTCAACGCGATACCTGTACCAAAAGGAACGCGATCAGATTCTCTGGGTGAGGGGTATATCGTAGCATTATTGATTTCTCCGAAACGACAATGAGGTATGATTTTATGGAGAAAATAGAAATCTTCACCTGCTTTCCGAGTATTCATTCCTCCATGTTTTTGATAAGTCGAAGACCTGACCGATATGCAGGAGCCCAACGTTTGATAGGCATATGGAAAGAGGGCTAACCTCAGGGCGTCGATATGGTACCTTAGGAACAGTTCATACTGAATGATTTCGGAATTGGTGAGTGGGTGTTCATGAAAAATGACTCCCGCATCTAATTGCTTGTCTTCGAAGGTTTGACGAATGGTGTTGAGAAAGCTGGGTTCACAGTTACAATCAGCGTCGTAGCAAGTAATGATCCCATCCTTACCTATTGCATTGAACCACCTTGCGGCTTCATCCATGCCCAATTTTCTGGCCAGGCCCACACCGGATTTTTTCCTTGGGAGTTTTGCATGATAAACAATCAATTTCAGGAAATCGGGAACCGCCAATGATTTTACCTGTTCGAGGGCGGCTTTATTGATTTCCAAAGTATTGGTATCCGCGTCAGCGGGCTCATTGATTACCACTAAAACCGCTACCCTCATATCATGTACTTCACATCTAAAAAGTGACTCTACAGCCTTTATGAGTTGCGTTTCCCGGTAGCTTGGAATTACAACGATGATTTCCGTATCCTTGGGAGGAACGATCTCAGGGAATAGTGGAGGCCCGTAGGCATATCGCTCGAAATACCTCCATTGATCTCCTGTCAAGGAGACAGTCGTTTGATGTTCCAGGAAGTGCCCTCTTTCTCATAAAGCAGACGATCATGGAGTCGATTAGGACGTCCCTGCCAGAATTCAAACACTTCAGGTTCTACACGGTATCCTCCCCAAAAATCCGGAAGAGGAATTTTGCCACTCTTGAATTTTTCCTTCATTTCCGCCAGTTTCATTTCAAGGATGCTTCTGGAGGAGATCACCTGGCTTTGATGAGATACCCACGCACCTAGTTGACTTCCCACTGGTCTGGAAGTGAAATACGCCAGAGATTCTGCAGTAGAGATTTTAGATGCTTTGCCTAAGATTTTAACCTGCCTTTGGAGTCCGTACCATGGAAATAAGATACTGACTTCAGGGTATTGTTCTATTTGTTGAGCTTTATTGCTCTTATAATTGGTGTAAAAAACAATGCCTTTTTCATCGTAAGCCTTCATGAGGACGGTACGTTGATCCGGAAAATCATCTCCTCGAGTGGAGAGCACCATGGCATTTGGTTCCAGTAAATCTCCTGAAACGGCTTCTTCAAACCATTTTTTAAATTGAGCGAATGGTGAACTGGCAGCTGAATCAATGTCCAGATCGGCACCGGAATATTCCTCTCTCAACGCAGCGACATCTATCTTCATTTCACGATTAATATGGACGGGAAATCATTAAGTTTGAAGTTCAAAGATACATGAATGCAATATAGAATTGACCTTTCTGTACCGAGTAGTCAGGCATGGATAGATACGGTGATGAATGATTTTGATGCCTTTCTGATAGATCATGCAAATTGTGAACGAAAAGCATCCGCCATGGCCATGAGTTTTGTCGCCAAGTATCCGGATCGGTTGGAAATCATCCCTGAGTTGATCGAAACCGGAATTGAAGAATTGGAACACTTCAAGGATGTTTATCAGATCATGAGGGAAAGAAACATTCAATTGCCTCCGGAAATGGGACAGGATTTTTATATCAAGGATTTGCTGACGTTTTGCCGCTCTGGCCGGGAGGAGCGTTTCATGGATCGATTGTTATTGGCCTCCCTGGTTGAGACCCGGGGAGCAGAGCGATTTCGGCTGGTTTATGAAGCATTGGAATCTGGTCCGTTAAAAGACTTTTACCATCGTCTGTGGGCATCTGAGGCCAGACATGGTGAGATTTTTGTGAAAATGACCCTGAATTATTTTGAAGAAGCTCCAGTTTATGCGAGGTTGCAGGAAATGACGGAATATGAAGGTGGCGTCATTCAAAACTTACCTTTAAAACCAGCGTTGCATTAATATGGATTTCTTTTCCGCTGATAAGATTATTGAACCTACCAAAGGTGATTTGCTCATTTCCGAGCCTTATTTACCAGACCCTAATTTTGAACGAACGGTGGTCTTATTGTGTGAACATGATGAAAACGGAACTTTCGGATATGTCCTTAATAAGAAGTCTCAATTGACTGTTTCTGAATTGGTAGAGGAAGCCGAAGGGTTTGATGCGAAGGTATTTGTAGGAGGGCCGGTGCAGAAGGACAGCTTGCATTTTATACATCGCACGGCGGAACTGGCAGATAAGGAAAAAGAAATATTACCTGGAGTTTACTGGGCGGGAGATTTTGATGATTTGCTTCTGAAAATTAATACGAAACAAATACGGAGTGATGATGTTCGTTTTTTCTTGGGTTATTCAGGATGGTCTCCTGGACAACTAATGGAGGAATTAGAACAAAAGTCGTGGATTGTTTGTAAGGGAGTTGGTCAGTCAATTGTTTTCGATACTGCACCCGAAGACATGTGGCGCACGGTATTAAAAAGGATGGGAGGGAAGTTTAAGATGATCGCAAGTTATCCCGTTGACCCACGATTGAATTAATAGGCTTTGGATCGGAGCTATAATTGTTAATTTTGAACCGCGCAGGTTTGAATTAAGATTTGAGATATGGAATTGCAAGATGGTATGCTAAATTCTGAGGAGAATTCTGAGAATTTGGAAGACGTTCAGCAAACTGCTGAAAAACAAGAAGAGACTACAGAGAACACAGTGCCCTCGACAGAGGATGCACAGAAAGCTGAGCAATCGGAGGCGCCAACCCCGGCAGAAGAGGCAACGGCGACTCCTGAGGATGAGGGCGATGTTGCTGAAACGGCGGTTGAAGATCAATCTGCTGATAGTGACGCTTCGGATGAAACGGAGGAAGTATCCGAACCTGTAGTTAATGAAGAAACTAATCAAAATACCGAGTCCTCTGATTCAGAACCGGAGGAAGTTGTAACGCAGACGGAAACAGAGGTTTCTGAAACCGTACCAGTTGTCGAGGAAAATACGACTGCTGCGCCGGAAACGGATGAGCCTCAAACCAAGCCAGCCGCCGAATCTGTGCCGGCAGAAACAAATGAAACAGAAACAACAGAGGAACAAGAACCAGTTCATGAAGAGGAATTAGAAGAAATAGATTTCTCAGAAAAGACCATGGCTGAATTGTTGGAATTTGCCGTTGACCTTAATACCAATGATCAGATCCGACGACTCGACAAATATCTGAAGCCTCTTAAAGCCAGGTTTGATAAACTATTTATCGAAGCACGTCAATCAGCGCTCGATGCATTTGTTGCGGAAGGCAATGAAAGGGACGATTTCGAATTCAGAGGAGATGATGAGACTAAAAAGTTTCAGGATTACTATAGCTTATTGAGGGAGAAGCGCAATAAGCATCACGCGGAGTTTGAGAAACGAAAGGAAGATAACCTTAAGCGGAAAGAAGAGATTCTTGAAAAAATCCGTGAACTGATCGATGGAGAAGAAACGGATAACAGTATCAAAGCGGTTCGGGAGCTTCAAAATGAATGGAAAGCAGTTGGACCTGTTCCAGGTCAGCATAACAAAACCCTTTGGGCAAATTATAATGCTTTGCTGGACCGGTTTTACGATGCAAGGAGTATTTATTTCGAGCTGAAGGACCTGGATCGTAAGAAGAATCTCCAGTTGAAATTGGATCTGTGCGAAAAAGCCGAAGCACTTGATGCCATCGAAAGCGTGAAAGATGCGGTGATCCAATTGAATGAACTGCATGAAGAATTCAAGCACGTAGGGCCCATACCCAGGGATCAGCAAGAGGACATATGGCAACGGTTTAAAGCAGCGTCAGATAAGATCTACGTAAAGCGCAAAGGCTATGTCGATGATTTGAAGAAGGCTTTTGTTGAAAACCTCGAGAAGAAAATGCAACTCGTGACCGAGGTGGAACAATTCATCAAATTTGATTCAGACCGGATAAGCGCCTGGAACAAGAAGACCAAGGAGATCCAGGAACTACAAAAGAAATGGGAAGCCGTAGGAGGGATTCCGCGGGAGAAAGCCAAAGAAGTGAACAAACGCTTCTGGGCCGGCTTTAAAGGGTTCTTCGCCAATAAAAGTGCCTTCTTTAAGAAGTTTGAAGCCCAAAGAGGCGATAACTTAAAGATCAAGCAAGGGTTGGTTGACGAGGCCCAAGCAATGCAAACCAATACCGATTGGGCTGCCACCACAGATAAGTACAAGAAACTTCAGGCACGTTGGAAGGAAGTGGGGCCGGTGCCGGAGAAATACCGAACAAGTATTTACGAAGAGTTTAAAGCGGCTTGTGATCACTTTTTTGACCAGAGACGGGCCCAAAATCAGGAGCAGAATCAAGAGCAAGAAGCGAATCTTAAGGTTAAGCTCCAGGTTTGTGATTCAATCGACGCAATTGCCGGAGAAGGAAAGGTAGACCTGGATGTCGTTTATGGTTTATTGGACCAGTTCCATGAAGCGGGTTTTGTGCCACGCCATAGCATGAAAAAGATCCAGAATCGCTTCGTAGAAGTAACTAATAAATTGATGAGCATCGAATCTTTGGGAGAAGATGATCGTCAGGACCTTAAGATCAATATCGAAGTAGGAAAGATCAAAGGAGGCCCTCACGCCGACCGAAAGATCTTCCGAAAGGAAAACTCTTTGAAGAGAAAAATTGAGAACCTGGAAAGCGATATTAGTACCTGGAAAAATAACATGGAGTTCTTCGCCTCGTCCAAGGCGGCGGATCAATTGAAGCAGGATTTTGAGGCTAAAATTGTGAAAGCGTCGGAGGAATTAGACGAGTTGAAAAGGGAGCTTCGAATGCTTCATAATTCTTAGAAAGAAAAAATCAATTTACAGTTTGGTAAACTGAATCGACTTTCTATATTTGCACTCGCTTTTGAACGGAGCAACATAAAAAAGCCCATTAAAAGTGAACAATGCCTCCTTAGCTCAGTTGCGATTCGGCGTTCCGATAGAGTAACTGACTAAGAGAAAAGCCTCCTTAGCTCAGCTGGTAGAGCAACTGACTTGTAATCAGTAGGTCATTGGTTCGATCCCGATAGGAGGCTCTTAAAAATCAGACAGTTACGAAAGTGACTGTCTTTTTTATTTCTAACCTGACAACAATCTGGCAACATTTGGATTTTGAAAGTTCTTGAAAAGATCCAAAGCCATTTTTTGGGGATCAAGCAATAAATCTGTGGAGGAACTCGGAATAGTCTAATTTCGATTTTCAAAAACTAGCATTGGAAAAGGAACTAGCATCTCTCATTTTGCCAGATGGCATTCTGACCTACTTTGAGGTCACTTCAGTGGAACAATCAGCAGAAGGGTACTGGATCAGTTTAGAGGAGAAGGAATTAGCTCCTGCCGAATTTTTGAGTCATAAACTCAGTTCCAAGGGTTTCTTTGAGGAAGTAACAATAAAAGATTTCCCCATTCGCGGTAAAGCCTGCTATTTGAAAGTCAAGCGCAGAAGATGGTTTAATGAATCACTAGATCAAGTTGTATCCAGGGATTGGGAACTAGTTGCAAAAGGCACCCGCATGACCAAAGAGTTTGCGGCTTTTTTAAAAGCAGTGCATCGATACCAATCCGGTAAGTTGTAAAAGTCTGGGTAAATACTTTCATGTCAATGGCAAACTCTTAGAAGAGCAGTACATCTCTCATTTGAGTGATTATACTACCTGGGATCAACTTTCACATGCCGAAGACTATGTTGTCTTCCCCAATAACATTGGCCCCTATCTAGCCATTGATGAGACCTCTGTTTCGCAAGGAGAACTCTACACCATTATTACTAACAAAGCAGCAAAAGGCAATAAAGGTTGTTTGGTTGCTATTATAAAAGGCACTGATAGTGAGCGAGTAAAGGCTATTATCAAACGAAAGATACCATTAGAAGAGCGAAGGACAGTCCGAGAAGTAACTCTGGATATGGCTGCATCTATGGAAGAGATTGTCAGGAAAGTATTCTCTAGAGCCACATTGGTCACTGATCGCTTTCATGTCCAGAAGCTTGCTTTTGATGCCTTACAGGAGATGCGGATTAAGTACCGATGGGAGGCATTGGAGCAAGAAAGCAAGGAGATAGAATTGGCTAGGCAGGAAGGCCTGACTTTCAAAATGCATCGGCTAGAAAACGGTGATAGCCCAAAACAACTTCTTGCCAGAAGCAGATACTTACTCTTTAAGCGAAAAGATCAGTGGTCGCCCTCTCAAGTTCATCGAGCTGAGATTCTTTTCAGGCATTATCCTAAAATCGAGCAAGCTTATGAACTGGCACAGCAACTAGGAGCTATCTACAGAAATGTGAAGGATAAAGGAGTCGCTTACACTAAACTGGCCAGATGGTATAATGAAGTCGAAATAGCAGGGTTCAAATCATTCAATACCATCTCCAGAACCATCCAGAATCACTATCAAACCATCCTCAATTTCTTCGAAAGAAGGAGTACCAACGCAGCTGCTGAATCTTTCAATGCCAAAATCAAGGCCTTCAGAAGTCAGTTCAGGGGAGTGAGAAATGTCTCCTTTTTCCTATATCGACTCGCTAAAATCTATGGATAATACAATCTGCCCCCAGGTTTTCGGATTGATCCTTTTTTGGATCAAGCAATAAATCTGTGGAGGAACTCGGAATAGTCTAATTTCGATTTTCAAAAACTAGCATTGGAAAAGGAACTAGCATCTCTCATTTTGCCAGATGGCATTCTGACCTACTTTGAGGTCACTTCAGTGGAACAATCAGCAGAAGGGTACTGGATCAGTTTAGAGGAGAAGGAATTAGCTCCTGCCGAATTTTTGAGTCATAAACTCAGTTCCAAGGGTTTCTTTGAGGAAGTAACAATAAAAGATTTCCCCATTCGCGGTAAAGCCTGCTATTTGAAAGTCAAGCGCAGAAGATGGTTTAATGAATCACTAGATCAAGTTGTATCCAGGGATTGGGAACTAGTTGCAAAAGGCACCCGCATGACCAAAGAGTTTGCGGCTTTTTTAAAAGCAGTGCATCGATACCAATCCGGTAAGTTGTAAAAGTCTGGGTAAATACTTTCATGTCAATGGCAAACTCTTAGAAGAGCAGTACATCTCTCATTTGAGTGATTATACTACCTGGGATCAACTTTCACATGCCGAAGACTATGTTGTCTTCCCCAATAACATTGGCCCCTATCTAGCCATTGATGAGACCTCTGTTTCGCAAGGAGAACTCTACACCATTATTACTAACAAAGCAGCAAAAGGCAATAAAGGTTGTTTGGTTGCTATTATAAAAGGCACTGATAGTGAGCGAGTAAAGGCTATTATCAAACGAAAGATACCATTAGAAGAGCGAAGGACAGTCCGAGAAGTAACTCTGGATATGGCTGCATCTATGGAAGAGATTGTCAGGAAAGTATTCTCTAGAGCCACATTGGTCACTGATCGCTTTCATGTCCAGAAGCTTGCTTTTGATGCCTTACAGGAGATGCGGATTAAGTACCGATGGGAGGCATTGGAGCAAGAAAGCAAGGAGATAGAATTGGCTAGGCAGGAAGGCCTGACTTTCAAAATGCATCGGCTAGAAAACGGTGATAGCCCAAAACAACTTCTTGCCAGAAGCAGATACTTACTCTTTAAGCGAAAAGATCAGTGGTCGCCCTCTCAAGTTCATCGAGCTGAGATTCTTTTCAGGCATTATCCTAAAATCGAGCAAGCTTATGAACTGGCACAGCAACTAGGAGCTATCTACAGAAATGTGAAGGATAAAGGAGTCGCTTACACTAAACTGGCCAGATGGTATAATGAAGTCGAAATAGCAGGGTTCAAATCATTCAATACCATCTCCAGAACCATCCAGAATCACTATCAAACCATCCTCAATTTCTTCGAAAGAAGGAGTACCAACGCAGCTGCTGAATCTTTCAATGCCAAAATCAAGGCCTTCAGAAGTCAGTTCAGGGGAGTGAGAAATGTCTCCTTTTTCCTATATCGACTCGCTAAAATCTATGGATAATACAATCTGCCCCCAGGTTTTCGGATTGATCCCATTTTTTAGGATCAATCTATTTTTTTAGGGTCTTTTTGCACCTTGAAGTGAATCTAATCTATTTTTGATGCTTTGCTTTCTCTGATAGTAGGTTTGGGCCTGACTAGGGTTATCATTAAGTTGAATAGCTTTGTTGATGGCCCGCAATGCATTTTTAATTTTTGCTACTTTATTATCGAAGACGTAAGATTCTACTAATTCGAGGGTGGCTTCAGTGTCATAATACTCAGGAAAATTATCCCGGTATACTCCATGTGGCCTGAGGGCTTGTAAATGACTCCTTGCTTGAATTAATGTATTCTCGAGTTTTGCGTATTCTTCCACTTTTTCATCAATGAGGAATATCGCTTTTAGACTTAGTGTATAACAACTTGTGTTATTGTAAGTATCGGTGATTTTCTGTTGAAAATGATGGGCTTCTTCAGCTGAGAAGCGGTGATTTAAAAAACTTGGATATAGTTGATGTACTCTTTCCAGGTCCTCTAGAATTACATCGAACATATCAAAATGAAATTCTTTGTCCAAAATCAGACAGAATCGGGCGAGTAACTTGCCGTGATGAAACCTGGGGTCTGTTTCGTCATATTCAATCCCTTGTTCTGCGATCTCGATTGATTCTTTGTATTTCCCAAGCCTTCTGTAAACCCAACACTTGAGGTATAGATTATCTAAGGTCAGGTCAGGATTGAGCTCACTTGGACCTTCCATAAGGTTCAACCATTCGTACGCGTACCGGTCATTTGTTCGAATGAAGCTATTTGGTTCATAATCTGATGGTAAAATCAAGAAAATGAAGGCTTTCATCAGTTTGATTTCAAACCTACCCTCGGAACCAGGTTGGATATCTTTCAGGTGCTTGAGATAGGTTGACTCAAGTTGATTGATGATTGCTGTACCTTCATCCAGGTGTTTATCAAAAAAGACCAACTTGATGAAGTTGATGAAAGTTTGCCGAAGCCTTGTCTCTTTCAGGGCAAAAGTCAGAAAAACAGGTAGATGTTGATAGCTCCCTTCAATATGATCGTGTCCTTTGGATAAGTCAAAATGAAGTTTGCCTTTTCGGATCAATTCGATGCTTCGGTAAAAAGTAATAGTGAATTTGGCTTCTTCTTTTAAGTTGGAAAGTAAGGCAAATTGATTTTCCACCAGATCTGCAGTGAGTGCCTTGTAGTTTTCATGGATGCGTTGCAACACACGCCGTAGATTTGGAGCCTCTTGATTGTAAGCGTCTTTTTTGAAAGTATCGTATAAAGAGGGGAAACTCTTCAACAGGCCCGAGTTTTCGAATTGGTTTCTAAGGTTTCGGTAGTTATTCACCAAAGTTCTGGAAGTATCGTCGGAAAAATTCAATCGATGGGCAATGGATTGTTGACGTACTCTTTTTGCATAGTGTTGTTTGTTCTCTTTTTGATCGGGTCGTACCACACCAAGTATCATGTGATCTATTTCATTGAGTTCATCGACCAGTTCAAGACTTACTTTACGTAATTTTTCCAGGTTTTCCAGCGTCTGTTGCGTATCGACTGTTCCTTCCTGTGTGATCCCGGCACTAATGAGATAGGCAAAGTATTGCGAGGTATTGCGGACCAGACTTACTTTTGACCCATTGATGCTGGGATAGGGTATGTCTTCTCTTTTCCTTAAAGAATTGATCACATCTTTATCTTTCTCCGAGTCTGTAAACAGAATAAAGAGGTGCTTTGAATCTTCACCCTTACCATGGTCGTGTACATACCGGTTGAAAGAAAGAATACGATCAATAATCACCGAATCCCGATGTTTACTCGTATGCAATTCTCCCTTTCGGGACTTCCAAATATGATCTTCCGCTATCTGATAAATTTTATTTGATAATTCATCTGAGCCAGGGCACATCGTTGCAACTTCTTCCAAAAATTCATTCTTAAATTCCCTGGCTGCGAATAAAATGAGTTTGTCTGTGAATAGCTGTTTGGCTTTTGTTAGTGCATCGATGTTTAGCGTAACCCTTGCAGTGCATCGTGAAAAGTGATTTCGAACGTACTCTTTGAAAACCTCAAAATTTGAGTTCATGATCTCGTTGCCATCCAGCAGGTCTTCTTTTTTTGCCTGCTCATTGCCCAATCGAATTCCCTCTCTAATCATCCCCTGGAACTCTGGAGAATATTCGTCGAATAGGATAACACGTTCGTCACCTTCGTTGACCCTAAGTAAAGTTTGGATGGTAACCTGTTCGTCATTGATGTATTCTTCGGTGAGTATGGTCCTACCATCTTTTAATTTATGAACCGGTAGCCCCCATGGATAGCAAAAATTCTGAATGATGTTTGCATCGATTACATAGTGTATTTTATATCCTTCATGGCGTAGTTTTTCCTGGTTGATAAGATCAATATAATCTTGATCTGAAAGCTTACGCAGCAAGGTGTCCAAGAACTGTAAATCACTAGAAGCCATAATACATTAACTAGTTACAATATGGAAACCCCTGCTTATTTCTGAAACAACCTGATCCGGGTCCGTAGCAAACGATTCGAAAAAAGTTTGTTTTTCCTCATCTTTATATTGTTCGATACTTAGCCGATCCAGGATATCAGCTATTTCCTGACTTTCATCTGGGTGGGACCATATAAACGTTGAGGTTTGAAAATCTGGAATATGGTGATAATAGGTATAAATATATTCTGAATACCTTGGGAACAATTCTTGTAATATTCCTCTTCTTTGAATCGCCAGAAATCCGATGGTTTCGAATGCTTCGTTTGGTACCACAGGTTCTCTCAAAGGAACTTGAAGCACCGTTTCCATGATGAATTTGGCTCCAATTAGATGGTTTCTTTTAGAATTTCTGACCTGCATGCCCTCTTGTCTTACTGCCACCTGCTCTTTTCCAAGATGTGTTTTGATTTTCTCGTAAAACAATCTTAAGTATGCTAAATCGATATCAGAGAATTGTGCAGCCCTATCCAACAGCCATTGATGCAAATATTGATAAAAGAATGGTCGGTGATTCTGATGACATTCCCACAACAAATTGGCCAAAGTAGATACGTGTCTTTTAGTTTGATGAATGGGTTGACTTGCAATCAGATCAAAATGGATGAAAAAAGCGCCGAGGCCCAAATGGCGGTAGGCAAACCGAAGTGCATACCCAAGAAATTCATGATCGAAGGACATCAGTTCATATCCTGTATCATGCAAGTATTTATCAATAGCTTCTTTTTCTTGTTCTTCTAAAAGGCCCGAGCGGCACAGTGCTCCCAACGCTTCTGTTTTTACATAATCCTCTTTATATAGATAAGACCAATTATTTGCGTTGAACAATATCTCCATCAAAATATTCTTGCTTCTGATTCCTGATATTTCCCGGGTGGCCCGGACCAGACGGATCAGAAAGGCCTCATGACCTTGAGAATTGTATTGCTGAACAGCGATGGACAGTGCGGATTCATAAGGGTAGAGCGAAATGTGGTTATCTTTCAAATAAGGGACAATATCGGACAGTACATCTTCACCATCACCAACTCGTGATATAGGGTAGGCGATATCATAGTTCAAGATATCCTGAATCCAGTCATTCCAATCCTGTGTAGAATAGTTTTTGAGCACATCAATTGATTCCCCGACATCAACCTCCTCCGATTTATCAAAATAGCTGTCGATCTCATTCAGGTCTTTTCGCAACTTTCTGCTCATAGAATGAATTTACAATTTATGCATGAAAAAATCTAATATATGCCTCTTTCAAGGCTTCCTTATCAGAACATTTTTGTGGAGCCTTATCTAGCTTGTTTAGATCAGAAGCCTTGAATTCGATGAATCGTTCATTTTTGAAATCAAAATCCCTGTGTACTTTTTCCTGTAGTGGATCAAGCTTTCCAGATACACTAAAAGTTCTACCCCATGAGTCCTGATAAGCTGATGAGACATAAGATTCATTTCCACTGGAAATCGTGTTGCCTGATAATCCACCCCAATCAGCTACAACTGCATCCGGCTGGTAAACGTCTTCTTTTGAACTGAATTCATAAGCCAGTTGAACATATTGGTCTCTGTCGTTGATATTAGCAATATAGAAGCCAAGTCTGTCGACCAGTTCTTCTGTTTTTTTGCCAAGGGGCTGTAGTTCCTCCTTGTTGGCAACAAATACCCAGGATTCAGATCTTCCATACCTCGATACCATGATGTTTCGATAGTTGTGATGATCCATAAAATCTTCCCAATAAAGGTCAAGTTGACCTGAATCTATGTTGTTAACTTCAGGATTCTGCGACCCTCTGTTATTGGCTACAGTATATAGCATGTAAGTTCTAAATGTGCATACTCTGGCATACTTATCTGTAGCGGAAGATGAAATTGCCGGACGATAACCTTCATTTCCTTGCGATTTGACAGCTAAAGCAAACTTGATATGTAAGGGTAAACCATTCTTGAATGAATTTAGCGTTACATTGATTGATGTTGCGGTTTCCAGACAAGAACGGATAGCCTGTGTTGCCAAAGGTTGGTTGATATTTCTTATATTTTTCAGATCAATCCCCAGACAAAGTAATAACCTTAGATCACCCGGTATTTTACTGGTAGCTAATGCGGATACAAATAGTGAAATAGGGGCATCAGGCTCACGTACACCCAATTCATTTAGAATAAAAGAAGCGACTTTTTCAAATACACGCACAATGGATCAATCTGTCTTTGCAACTAACTCAATCCTGCAATTAACTAAAAATTACACAAAATGTAAATACCCGAAAATTGGTATTTTTTTAAGCTATCAATTCTGAAAATTGATTTGACAGTGATGATAAGAGTCTGCTGTCCCTTCTCGTTCCTCTTCCCTTTATTGTTGTATATATAAGGTGTAGCTATGGTATACTGATTGGCTATCTCCATCTTCACCAGTAAACAGCAACTTAAATTCCTCAAACTGAAATACGGACATGTGATTGAGAATATCGTATGCTTTCTTTTCTGCTTCGAGTATACCTATTTTAATGTTTCGTAGATTTCCCCGGACAGATTGATTTTGTAGCTTGTCCCATTCCTCTTGCGTAACTCGATCTCCCAATAAATAGAATTTGGTTTTGCGGTTATAAGTAACTCTCAACGCTAGAGGTTTCTTTCCATCTGCCTTTGCGTTGTTTCGATTGTCTAAGACGATTTTTAAAGTGGGTTTTTTGATCATAATACAGCTTTTTTTGTTGTCATCACTGGCAACAAAAGTGCTGATCGATAGCAATTCACACAAGTTTTTATCTGTCGATTTTAAGGGTAAATTTCTGATTATCAGGATAATACAAATTGATAAGAAATGATGCGAATAACGTGGGAAGGACTTGTAATCAGTAGGTCATTGGTTCGATCCCGATAGGAGGCTCTTAAAACCTGGTAGAAATACCAGGTTTTTTTGTTTGTGACGAGTCAGTTGCTATTATGGGATTAAGCAATAAAGGATCAAGCGGACCCCTCCCCCTGAGGCCTGAACTAGACGACAACTCATTCTATATAATGCTACTCCCCAGGTTTTCGATTTGATTCAATATTTACTTTGCATATTGGAACTGATAAACATAGGGAATGGTATGCCAACGATCAACAACCTTGTATATGATGTTTCCAAACGGTAATTTTAGTTATACGTGCTTCATCTCTAGAAAAAATGAGCATTGCTCCGCGCAGGATAATTGTACTAAAAACGTACTTTCATGACCGATGATGAATAAAAGGACGGATCGCATAAACGACGGCAAAGGGTCGATAACCAGATCAGCTGCGGACCGACAGCATGATGAGCAACAAGAAGTTCAGTTAGAGGATAAAAGGCCGGTTGCAATAGCTCAAAGGAAGATACAAAGTACGATAGATTATTCATCTTCCCACACCTCTGAAAAACAAGCTGCTTACTCTTATCATCCGGTTCAATTGAGCGAGGATGGTTCAGGTGGCTCAGATGGAAAGAAAGGGGAAACAAAGCAAAGTGAGGGAGGGAAGGAAACAAAGCAAGAAGCGCAAAGTAGTGATGGAACTGGAGAAAAGAAGGGACTGAGTCTTAAGGAGATTAGTGATAAAGTAAATGAGGTGATGAAAACACGCTTAGTGGGCATGGTGGCTAGTCCACAACATGCGACACATTACACCGAGTCAAATTATGAGACTATTGATTTGCAAATGAAGACTACAGATGCAAAGGCTATTTTATCTGAGGCCGTTGGTGTTTCCATCGAAATCAAGGAATTAAGAATCCATTTTCATAGCCCAGGTAGAGACGCGGATCACACTGATTATCCGGATACTAAGGGTTTCCATTATGGACAAACCTGGGTGACATGGCAGGTGGGAGATGAAAAAAGAACCTGTAAATTGGATCAGAGTGAGGTTAATGTCCAGATCGGTGAGAAGCTTATTGCACTATATAATTTCGGAAAGGAAGAAGAGAATGTTGCAGCTTCTTCTCTCGAAATCGAGAACTTATTGGCATGGGTGAATGAAACTCCTCCAACCAAGATTGAGTTTTACGGAAAAGAGGCATTTCAATGGGTTCAGGATTTTCATAAGGTATTGGCTGTAAAATTGGTAAATGGAGGATTTGGCGTAACTTATATGCTCAATGGGTCGAAGGTCTTTCTGAGAAATGGGGGAAAAGATATTCTGGACAAAGCAGTGAATGCCAAACTTACTCCTCCACCCCCTTCGACAACACAGTCACCAACACCGCCAAAAGCCGTGGGACAGTAGTATATGAATTCTTTTTTAGCGCGGAATTATCTCAAATTACTAAAACTCCACCATTCTTTCTTCGAAAATGGATTTCAGTTCATGAAGCGCTTCCTTGTAAGCGGTTTCTTTATGGATAGCAGCATTACAGATGCGTATATAGGGCAGTTTCATCGAAGTGTCTAAAGCGAAAATATCGCTATTACGAACCAATATACCTTGTTCGAAGGCCGCTTGTGTGAGTTCCGCACTTAGCCAGGTAGGAGGAATTCTCAACCATCGAATGACACTCGTCAATGCATTGTCGCTGGTAGGTTGAAGACTAAATATGTCGTTCAATATCTGATTGCGGCTCCTGAGTAGCTTTTTGCGTTCCTCTATGATCTTGTCTGCACGACCTGATTTGATAAGCGTAGCGCTGATTTCTAACAGCATTTGAGAGCTACTCCAATAAACGAGCTTAAAATTGCTTTCTATCCTTCGGATCAGCGAGGCTGAGGCCACTACAAACGAAGTAGTCAGTGAAGGACTAATGGCGAAATAGAGACCTGAAGTGTAAACACCAATTTCCGGGTCCAGTTCGAAGTAAGGATGAACGGATCCTTCTGCAAAAAAATCCACCTTACCATCTTCTATGATTTTGACCTGATACTTCTGACAAACGGCAAGGATTTCCTTCTTCCGTTTTAGAGGCGTAGTATTACTCGTCGGATTATGGAAAGTGCAGGTGGTTACCAAAAGCTTGGCCCTGGATTGTAAGATGACCGCCTCAAGGTCAGCTGGAATGATACCCAAGTCGTCCATTTTCACTGTTGTGACCTGACGATCATTTTGCAAGATTTGTTCCTTCGTGATCCTGTCTCCGACTTCTTCAAGGATGACGTGATCATCTCGTTCCGAAAGGGTATTGATCAATACATTAGTAGTGAGCAATTCGGCAGCAAATAAACTGATCTGGTTATTAGCAACAGAACTAAAGCCAATCCCTTTCAGCCAGTGACTAAAAACCTCGCGTTGATCTGAGGAACCAAAATTATTAAGGTCATTAAGGTGTTTGAAAAGGTCTGGGCCGTTCGTTACTTCTTTGATACTCGTGAGTAAGTTGATCCGGATGGCGTTGTTGAACAGCTCAGTCGTGCGATAATGTCCCAGGTTATACTTGTAGGGAACTTTGGTTTCGGTGTACCAAAAATCATCGTATTCCGCAGCGATATCCCTGACAAATGTTCCCCGACCTATCTCACCACTCAGGTAACCCATTTTTTCAAGTTCAGCAAAGGCTTTGGTAATTGTGCCAATAGAGAGGTTTAGTTTTTTCGAAAGTTCTCGTTGTGTGGGTAGAGATTCACCGGGTGCTAATTCACCTGAGTCTATGGCTTCAGTGATGTAATCGATCAGGTGCAGGAATTTTTTACGATCCGACTTTTCAAATTTTTTATTCCACATATCAATCGTTTTGGAGGAGCTCAAACCACTTAAACCTCATTCTGTACGCTAAAATAAACTTTGTTCCACTATCATTCCTTAATTGTAATATTACAATGATAAAATGAACGGAATGAATCCTCACAAACTACTGACTTCTCTTCTCCTGTTGATATGGGCACAGGTCGGCCTTACGCAACTTTCAGTAGTCCAGGATTCCCTGGAAGTCATCTACGAAGAAGGCAATTACCCAGGGATAGTATTTAGTATTGCGAAACAAAACGGAGTAGCGCATTCCTTTACGGCGGGTTATGCGAATCGCGAGGAGAAGCTTGTCATGTCTTCGGAAACCAAACTGCTAGGTGGCAGTACGGGAAAGACTTTTGTGGCTGCTATACTAATGCAATTGGTGATCGAGGGACGACTGTCTTTAGATGATCCGGCATCACAATGGCTGGGTAAGGCAGATGGGTTTGAACAATTGCCAAATGCCAGGGAACTGATCATCAAAAACCTGGTACAACATCAATCAGGTATTCAGAGATATGAGTTTAAACCGGAGTTTATCAATGACCTGAAAAAGGATCCTGATCGTGTTTGGCGACCCACAGAATTGTTAACCTACGTACTTGGGGATGAACCTCTTTTTGAAGCCGGAAAAGGTTTTGCCTATTCTGATACGAATTACATTCTATTGGGGATGATCATAGAAGAGGTTCTTGATAAACCTTATTATGAGGTTTTGAGTGAACGAATACTCAAGCCCCTTGATCTTGAGGAGATCATTCCGACGGACCGTAGGGAGATCAAAGGTTTGGCGCAAGGTTATCTCGATGAAAATGATCCTCTGGGATTTGAAGGTCCAATGCTTGAACGCGATGTTTCGAAATATAATCTCCAATTTGAGTGGACAGGAGGTGGACTGGCTTTTCGTACTGAAGATTATGCTAAATGGTTGACCTACTTTTTTTCGGGAAAAGCATTTGATCTGGTAAAGTACGAGGATCTTTTTTACGATCTGGTCGATTCACCGGAAATAGGGGGGAAATATGGAATTGGATTTCAGGAATTGACTTTACCCGGGATTGGTCGCACTTTCGGTCATAGCGGATTTTTCCCGGGGTACTTTACACTTGGTATCTACTTACCTGACCGCAAAGTGGCTTTGGCAGTTCAGGTTAACAGCACGCAGCAATCAACTTTGCAACATTTTTTTCAGGACTTTATGCGATTATCATCGGTTGCTCTCAGTGCTCTGGATCAATGATTTGTTTACTTCCGGAAGGTACTAGTGCCAGGGTTAGATCCACGATCAGGACAGTTCGTGCCATGGACGTCAGACTTCCGATCTGACTTCTAATAAATAACCCCTTCCATGTACGGTTTTAATGACCAGTTGGTCGGAATCCGATAACATTTTTCTAAGTCTGCTGATGAATACGTCCATGCTCCGCCGTGTGAAATAGTTGTCTTCCTTCCAGATTTTGAGCATAATGTCTCTTCTACTGATCAATTGACCCGGTTGTTTGCAGAGGATCTGGAAAAGTTCTGCTTCCATCTCCGTCAAACTGATTGTTTTGCCAGAGATCTTCAATTCCAGTCGTTCATAAGAGAACGTAACATCACCGACAGTTACCGGCGTATCTTGCTCTGAAATCTTTTGTGGATTGGATCTTCGCAAAACCACATGGATACGAGCCAGCAGCTCTTCTTCATCTACAGGTTTGACAATAAAATCTTCTCCTCCAAGCTTGAATCCACGGAGTTTGTCCGTTTTCAACCTACGGGCAGTGAGGAAAAGAAAAGGAGTAGAACTACCCGCCTGAGTCAGTTTATCCGCCAGTTCAAATCCGTCGAAATCAGGTAAGTTCACATCGATGATCAGCAAGTCATAATTGATCCTTAGCACCTCATCCAGTGCTTTTCCGGCAGTGTCAAACCAGGAGACCTGATAGTCATTTAGTTGGAGGTATTCCTTCAGGATAAACCCGAGATTCTCATCGTCTTCTATAAGTGCAATTTTGTGCATGATCATTTCCTAAGTTCTAGCCGGACATGGGTACCATGATCCTTTTGAGAGTCAATCCGGATGTCATAACCATGGAGGTCCATGATCCTTTTCACGTAACTCAGCCCTAATCCAAAACCTTTACTGCTTCTGGCATCCTGCCCCCGGTAATACTTCTTGAAAATATTCCTAAGTGTTGTCGTATTCATGCCCATTCCCTCGTCCTCAATTTCAATAAATACCTTATTGGTATTTTCAGTCACCGCAACCACGACCTTTTTGCCAGTTTGACTGTATTTAATCGCATTATCGATCAAATTATAAAGGGTGTTGAAGAAATGTGTTTTGTCGGCCATGACCAAGGTATCGGAAGCTTCAAATCGGGTCATTAACTGCATTTGCTTTTGTTCTACTAAAATCGAGAGAGATTCCACTACACGTTGTACCACTTCCACCACATCCACAGATCCCAGGTCCAATTCCAATTTCTCTGTACTGATCAGCGCCTCGTGCAAAATCTTTTCGGAGTAGTTTTTGAGTCGCTGGTTTTCGCTTGCAATTAACGCCAGGAAACGATCAGTTTTTTCCTGGTCTCCATGGGGGATCACTTTTCTAAGGCTCTTTACCGCCAGATTGATAGAGAAAATCGGTGTTTCGAAGTTGTGACTTAACGTGTTGACGAAGCTTTCCCTGAGTTCGCTGATCTTCTTTTGTTTTCTCAAAGCATTGAGCGTGACCAGAAAGGTCAGGAAAACGATCAAAATAAGTCCGATGGAAATGATCGTTGGTTCCTGATAGGAGAATATCGCTTCTGTCTGATTGATCAAACTGTAACTTATGTCGAATGAATAGGGCCCGGAATAATGACATAAACAGATGGTGTTTTGCTTTATGTCTAGTAAGCCGGCCTTACCATTGGGCTTTTCTCTTCCCATATCCATCCCTTCAATCTGGCAATAACCGGAGTTGGTGATCAAACCATTCAAATGGTACGAATCCTGGATGTTGTGCAGGTTGAATAGACTATCGAAATGATAATCGAATTCTTCGGTAGGAGACCCCTCGCTGTTTAATGTATTGCTGAGTTGCCACCGTAGTGTGTCAACCTGCTTCAGGTTCCTGGTGACTTTTCGCACCGGATTAGCCAACTCCATGACACTTAAATTGAAGGCCGTGGTGTTGTTGAGTCGTTGTTGCTCAGTGACTTGCTGCTGTTCAGTCAAGATGCGGTATTGGTAATAAACTACCATGACAATCGCCATTACCGAGATACCTGAAAGTAGGACAATATGCAGATTGGTCAACTTCATTGATTCATTAACATCACATTAACTTCTTTAACATCGCATTAAGGACGATAACATTCACTTAACTGCATTTAGAAAGTCTTGCATGTTTCTTTACCCTCAATAGAGGTCAAAAATATGTGGAAGAACTATCTGAAAATCGCGTTAAGGAACTTTAGGCTGAATATACAATATTCATTACTCAACATCATCGGGTTGAGTATCGGCCTGTCAACGGCTTTTCTTTCATTGGTTTATGTGAACGATGAACTTTCGTTTGATGATCATCATACAAAAGCGACACGTATTTTTCGTATCGCGCACCAGAGAAATTTTGATGGATCTTTTAATGAATTAGCCACTACACCCTTGTTTCTGGCCAGGTTCCTGGAAGACAAGTCAGCGGGAATCAAACAGGTGGTTCGCTTTGTCAGAGATGGTTACGGCTTGATGAAATATGAACACCAGATTTATTCAGAACCACAATTTGCGTTTGTAGATGTGAGTGTTTTTGAGGTTTTTGATTATTCCTTTGTCTCAGGTTCTCCCCGAGATTTTAAAGGAGATGATGTCATTATGATCAGTGATCACATGGCAAAAAAATACTTCGGAAATGAATCTGCTATTGGGAAGATCATCACCAGAGAAGTCTATGGTCGGCAATACCATTATCAGGTAGCCGGGGTGTATGAAAATAATCGCAATACACATTTTCACTTTGATTTTCTGGTTCCATTTGAGTCAAATTCCAATGGTTGGAATGGGATGCATGGGAAAGACTGGTTTCTGTCCTATGCCTGGACGTATCTTTTACTGGAGGATGAGCATGCGCAAAATAGAGTCGGGGATTTCCTTTCCAGGGTAGTAGCGGAACACATGCCTGAGTCGCTCAAAGAAGGTACCAACTTTTATTTGCAGCCGCTCCAAAATATCTATCTGCAATCTGATCTACAGAATGAAATCGAGATAAATGGTCGCCTGGATTATGTGCTGATCTTACTATCAATTGGCTTGATCACTTTGTTCATTGCGTGCATTAACTATATCAATTTATCTACTTCAAAAGTGTTGAATCGGGCCAAAGAGGTAGCCATGCGTAAAACATTTGGTAGTAGTAGGCGTGAGGTTATGATTCAGTTCTTTACGGAATCTTCGCTGTATACGCTGCTTTCTCTGATGCTTTCTCTTTTGATAGTCATGTTGTTACTCCCGGGTTTCAATGAACTCACGGGTAAGCAGTTTGTACCGGAAGATTTCATTAGCATCAATTTCATCTTGTTAACCGCACTGATTTACGTTTCAATAACGGTTTTGAGCGGAACTTATCCGGCTTTTTATATGTCGGGCTTTAAACCTATTGATGTCTTTCGAAGATCTAGAAAAGGCGCCGGTTTTCTGTTGCGAGAGGTCCTTGTAATGGTCCAATTCCTTGCGGTAGTGATTTGCGTGAGTGGCATCTTCATTATTCGAGGACAACTGGAATACCTAAAAAACAAGGAACTTGGTTTTGATGCAAGTCGAATCATATACCTCGATGGTTATCGTTGGAGAGATACACCCGCCGTAAAGCAGGAAGCGGCAGAATTAAAAGGTGTTTTGCAAGTTTCTGTAGGGTCCGGTGTGCCAAGTAGCCTGGAAGCTCCCATGTTACAGACTTTCATTCGTTTGGAAGGGAAACAACAGGAAAACCGGATAGAAGCTTTCAGGTGCTGGGCAGATGAAGATTATTTTGAACTCCTTGGTATCGATTTACTTAAGGGTCGAATGCCTTCTTTTCAGACTGAGAACAATGAGATTCCAAATGTCGTGATCAATGAATCATTGCTTCGACTGCTGGATGATCCGGAATCTGTTATCGGAGCCAAGGTTGAACTATTCGACTTTTTGGGTGATAGTTCCGGGCAGGTGAATGTGATTGGTGTAGTGAGTGATTTTCATATTGAATCCTTACGGTCTGAGATCAAGCCCATGATTTTTTCATTGACCCAGAATGCCGGGAATCTGATTGTCAGGGTGGAAGAGAATCAAATCAATAAAGTTTCAGAACAGCTACTGGAAATTGCGAAAAAATATCCCGCCGAAACGTTGCCAGGTGCTTATTTATTAAAACAAGACCTGGATAGTCAGTATGCCGCAGAAGACCGGCTCTATCGAGTCTCTGGAATATTCACTTTTGTTGCCATGCTGGTGGCTGCTTTGGGACTATACGGCCTGACTTCATTTGCCGCCGAACAGCGACTCAATGAGATGAGTATACGCAAAGTGTTAGGCGCATCAGCCGTGAATATCCTGCAGTCCTTTGGTGCCAATTTTCTCTTTCTGATTATGATAGCCTGGTTTATAGGGGCATTATTCACTTATGTCCTTGCCGATGACTGGCTGGCCAACTACGCCTTTCATATATCTCTGCAGCTAACACCTTTCCTGAAGGCGGGGGCTATCATTTATTTACTGGTATCGGCGGTCATACTTATTCAATTCAGGAAACTCTATCGGATCAATCCTGCCCAAAACTTGAGAGACAATTGAAAGTGCATTTGCTCCATTGAAAAAAATAAACTCAAAATAAATGAAATACATAGTGCTTTTATTCATGGCTGTATCGACTTATTCCTACGGTCAGCAATACATTGAAGGTCCGATTCCAGTAGGAGAAATAGGATATACCTGCCCACCCTGCGGCTGTCAGCATGATGAGGGTCATTTTGACGCATTAGGATCCTGTCCATCATGCAATATGGATCTCAGAGCAGAATTCCCCGGGGTAACCTCCGAACTTCCGAATTACCGCAGACTTACGGCGGGCATGTTGATTTTTGATCAGGCAGATATCATGGATGTGACTGGCCCCTGGTCGGTACTGGTACACAATGGGGTCCGGGTGGTATCTTTTGCTAAGCGCAAGGATCCCGTCACCATTGGCATGTCCATGGAATTAACACCGGATTTTACCCTTGACAACCTGCCAGAGGTTGATATTTTGATCTTTCCCGGAAGTGGGCTCGCTGAAACCAATCCAGGTGATGCGGAGATACAGCAATTTATTCAAGCAAGAGCGAATACTACAGAGGTTCTGTTTTCTGTGTGTAGTGGTGCTTTTTTCCTGGCGGAATCGGGACTTCTTGATGGTAAAGTGGCCACTACATTCGCTTCTTTGATCCCTCGACTGGAGAGTAATTATCCTGATATACAGGTCGTTAACCATGTCAAGTATACCGATAATGGTCAGATTGTAACCACTGCGGGTTTGTCTTCGGGCATTGATGGAGCTTTTCATGTGATCTCTAAATTCAGAGGACAGGGAGAGGTACAGGATGTTGCTAATCATATGGAATATGAGTGGAGTAAGCGCACAGATTATGCAAGAACTCAGTTGGCTGATAAGTATATCGTGGGAGTAAAGGGAATCGTAGAGCTTTTTGCAAAAGCCTACCTTTCATCAGCGGGTGATCGAAACGAATGGAAGTATCAATACCTCCTGTCGGGACAGACCAGTAGTGATGAGGTATTGAAAGTGATCCGAAAAGAACTCTCAAAAACAGGAAAATGGCAATTGGTAAGTGAAACTTCTCAAAAGGTCACGGGCACTTTCGATCATGAGGTATTAGGAAAGGGTGAGATCACTGTGCAGGTCAGTGCTTCCGAAAAAGGGGAGGTGCTGAATCTTACAGCCAGGCGACTCAAAAAGTATGAGGTGGTTATAGAATAATTCATAATGAGAAAATTTACCATATTACTCTCCCTTCTATCTATCAGGTTTCTGGCTGCCGGACAGGATAACTTCGCAAAACGGGATGAAAATCAATCGGTACGCGTCGGTGAAAACATCCACGTAGTATCGCAATTCAGTGAATTACCCATTGTGGAGCCTCACATTTCTTCACATCCCGGGAATGCCAATCACCTGCTAGTGGCGGCTATGGTAGTGACGGATGTAACAAGACCTTATCAGAGCTGTCGGCTTTCCAGTTTTGTATCGAAGGATGGCGGGACTTCCTGGGAAGAAACAGCCCACGATTGGTGGGGATACGATCCGTGGACGGCCATTCTGCCGGATGGTAACACAGTGATGACCTGGTTGGGAACGGAAAAACAGTTTAAGGGGCAGTTTCCTTTGCAGTTTTTTAATTCATTGGATGGTGGGGAAACATGGGATCCTGACGTACAGGAGTTCGCCGGAAAGGGGCATGGTCATGATGGAACCAAAGTCACCGCTCTCAATGATGAGTTTTACTATACGACTGTACGTTTCAATGGAAACATGGGAGCCGATGTGGTGCTCTATCGCAAAGGAGGTAAAGTTCCATTCGAAGAAGTCGCGGAGGTGCAAAGCAATGGGGTTCGACTTAATTTTTGTGAACCGACCATTCTAACGGATGGTACGGTATTAGTCCCCTCATCTCATTTCTTAGATAAGCTGTGGGTACAGGCATATAATCATCAAAGCAAAAGCCTCGGAGAGAAATATCTGGTAACCATTCGTCCTGGTGGAGCCGGGGGATATATGCGAATGGCTGCTGATGTTGGGAAAGAGTCAGCATTCAGAGACCGAATTTATTTCGTCAGAGCCCTTGGAAGAAGGGGCAGACATGCAGGAATTTGGTTGAATTACAGCGATGACAAAGGCGTTACCTGGTCCAGGGATACCCGAATCGATCTTTTCGAAAATGACCTGGTTTCGAGGGCATTGGTGCCCAGTATCGCTATTAATCAGAAGGGGATTATTGGTGTTTCATGGGTTGATTCACAACATGATCCTGAGCAACAAAAGAAAGACGTGTATTTTACGACTTCCCTGGATGGAGGAGTAAGCTTTCAAAGCCCTGTAAGAGTTACAGATATCAGTACCAGCCCGATTACCCGAGATAATAGTGATGTAGCCAATAAATTTCCAGGTGGAGGACACTATTTGGGGATTACTGCCCGAGCCGATGGGAGTTTTCAATTAATCTGGAGTGACAGCCGGTACGGTAAATTTGAATTGCAGACAGCAACGGTTGAGGTGAATGACAATTGAAGCATTATGAAAAAACTAATCGCTTTACTGTGCTGGTGTTTGACTTGCGGAAGTTACGCTCAGGATTTCACACCTTATACAGACCGGGCTATGCGTCTGGTGCAAGGGATTTCGTTCTCTGAAGACGGAGGGACCTGCTATTTCACCTTACCTCACAAGGAATTCCTCAGTAAGCAAGGATTGCCTTCAGACCATGCGCCCAGACTTGCGATGTATTCCGCTTCAAGGAATGGTGACGGGTGGGGTAAACCGGTTTTGTTGTCTTTTTCTGGTGAGAGCAAGGATTATGAACCAACGGTAACTCCGGACGGTAAATATTTATTGTTCAATACCAATAGAGCTCCTATCGGTGACTCGACTATTTTAAAGAATGATATTTGGTTTTCTGCTTCCAAGGATGGGGTATGGCAGCTCCCACAACGATTGAAAAAGTTGAATACCCTTCATTGGGAAGAGTCTTATCCTACTGTGTCTCTGAAAGGTGAATTAATCTATGTTGCGGAAAGGCCATTCAAAGAGAAAAGCAATTATGGCCTTTATGAGACGTATTTCAAGGGAGTAAAGACAAAGCAGGGAAAGCTATTGAAACTTGTTGATCTGCCTTTTGAATGTGGCGATCCGTGGATCTCACCCGAAGGTGATTATTTGATCTTTACTCGCTATGATCCTGATAACTGGAATGAAAGCTGTGATTTGTTCATATCCTTCAGAATTCACAATGAATGGACTGATGGTGTAGCGCTTGAGGAACTAAATAGTGCCGGTCCTGATTTTTCACCAGCGATCAGCCCTGATGGGCAATGGATTTACTTTCGACGGAATTTCGTTTTTAAAGAATACTTCTGGCCAGACCTGCTACAGAAATACCGCCGTAACAATAAACTTTAACACATTGGATAAGCGGCGGTATGGGAAATGCTGCTGCTTTCTTTTTACCGCTGATCAAAAATCGCTTCGAACAATATTTCTTTATTGTAATATTACATTAATTATTTTGTATTGGTTACAATGTTTGCTTTATGCTTAAGACCTACCTTCAGACAGCCATCCGAAACCTAAGGAAAAGAAAAAGTTTTCTGGTTATCAATGTGCTGGGGTTTAGCCTCGGGGTTTGTGTGGCAATCCTCATGTTTGCTTACGTGTGGGACGAAATCGGATACGATACTTACCATCCCGATCACGAACGGGTATACCGTGTAGCGCTGAATCGGTATTTTCCAGATCGCCAAAATAGCTATGCCACCACACCACCACCACTGGGGCCTACGATAGTTGATGAATTTCCTGAAATTCAGTCCCAAACGCGGGTTTTTGACCTGAATCAGATCAGGGTAAAAGTCGGTGACCGTATCTTCTACGAAGATCGGGCCTATGCAGCAGATTCAACTTTCTTTGACCTGTTTGGGGTTCATTTACTGGAGGGATCTACAGAGGCTTTCAAGGCACCCAATGCGGTGGTGATTACGGAGGACATGAATCGTAAATATTTCGGCGAAGAGGGTGGACTCGATCAATTGGTTGAGATAGGGGACACAACCAGATACCGAATTGCCGGAATTTGTGAAAACGTACCCAAGAAAAGTCATTTTCGGTTCGATATGTTGATCTCATTTCGGACGTTTCCTGTATCTGGAAGCACTTTTTGGGGCTCATATTCCACGTACAACTACGTGAAACTTTGGGATGAATCTCACTTTGAATCAGTGAATGCCAAGCTGCCGGAGATACTGGAGCCTCACTTTGGACCACAGGTGGAATCCATATTAGGAAAGACCTATCAGGAATATGTCGAGGCAGGAAACATCCATGACTATTTCTTACAACCTATTCAATCTATCCACTTGAATAGCCGATTATCCCGGGAATTGGCTCCCAATGGTGATATACAATACGTGATATTATTCGTAATAGTGGCGGTCATGATCCTGGCCATCGCCTGTTTCAATTTCACCAATTTATCAACGGGTTATGCGGTGAACCGTAGCAAAGAAATAGGCGTGCGAAAGGTACTTGGTTCGTCCAGACGTCAATTGACTTTTCAATTCTTAACAGAATCGACGATTATAGCTATCCTGGCCGTGGTTTTGTCCTTTTTGGTCGCCTGTATGCTACTGCCTTATTTCAATCAGTTTGCAGGGAAAGAGATTGCTCTATCTGATTTTCACCCTCTTGGTTTAGTCAGTTTTCTTTTGCTGTTAGGCATTCTGGTAGGGGTATTGTCGGGCTTATATCCGGCCACATTCATGTCGTCGTTGGCGATCATCAAGATTTTCAAAGGAGGAGTCACGATTTCAAACAGAAAGTTTGGTCTTAGAAATATCCTGGTCACATTTCAGTTCTGTGCTTCTCTCTTTATGGTGTTGGCTACGCTGTTCATCGTTCGTCAGCTCGATTTCATGCGCAATCAGAAATTGGGATTTGAAAAGGATAACATGGTCTTGTTGGAAGTTTCTAATGTCCTGGGGTCTCGTTATCGAACATTTGTAAATGAATTGGAGAATCACCCTGAGGTGGCCGCTGTTACAACCAGTTTTCATATTCCCGGAAGAGAGAGTGGTGGAGGTACATTTCAGGCCATTGGAAATTCCGCTACCGAACGATTTTTATTTAGCTTATTTGTTACGGGTTATGACTTTCATGCCACTTATGGTCTGGACCTGATCAGTGGGCGGTTCTTTGAAGATGATCTGTCCAGCGATAGCGCGGCGGTTGTGATCAACAGGGCTTGCGCCCGAATGGTGGGATGGTCCCCGGAAGAAGCCATTGGTAAGGAAGTCCTCATAACCGGTCAGGATTCACCAAGAAAAATCGTAGGGGTTTTGCAGGATTTTCATTTCGCTTCTCTCCACGAAACCATTCGACCCATGGTTTTTATTGGGGTACCAGAACGAAATATCAATACTACCCAACCACAAACCATTTCTATTCGCCTGCAACCTAATGTAGCAGTGGATAGGGCTATACAGCATATTGAAGAAACCTGGAGTTCGTACATACCGTCAGAGCCATTGCGGTATTCTTTCCTGAAAGAAGATTTCAATGACCTCTACGAAAATGAAATATTGTTTGCCCGATTATTTAAAAGTTTCGCACTACTGGCGATCGTTATTTCAGGTTTTGGAGTGATTGGACTGTCCTTTTTCATCGCAGCGGAGAGGGTAAAAGAGATTGGCATAAGAAAGGTGCTGGGGGCCACCATTTCCCAGATCATGGTGATTCTGTCCAAAGACTTTCTCATGCTGTCACTGGTGGCCAATCTCATTGTGTGGCCCATAGCCTTTCTACTAATAAGCCGGTGGCTGGATTCGTATGCCTATTCCGCGGGGATCAATTACCTCTATTTTCCAATTGCTGGCCTAAGTTTTACAGTGATCATGATCATGGTGATCAGTATCATCACTTTTCAGGCCGCGATGAGAAACCCAGTTGAAGCCATCGGACGAGAATAAGTAAAAACGAATCAACCCAAAAGAGACAATGAAAAGATCGTTGATCAGTGCCATTCGTAGCATCAGAAAACAGGGGCTGTTCAGTTTACTGAACCTGATAGGGATTTCCATAGGGAGTGCCTCTTTTTTCCTGATTATTCTGTTCGTCCAGTTCGAGCAACGTTACGAGGATTTCGTACCGGATATCGAACGTATCTATCGTGTGGCTTTAAAACAGTTCAATGGTGACGAACTGGCGCTACATACCACAGAAAACTATCCCGCGGTTGGACCAGCGCTAATTAGGGAGTTGCCAGCAGTTGAGGCTTATGCCAGGTTGTATAATCTCGGGTACAAAAACAACGTGATCATCACTCATGTGCCGGAAAGCGGGGATCCGATAAAATACAAACAAAGAGATTTCCTGTATGCTGATCCGGATCTTTTAGATCTGATGGGATATGAGGTGATTTACGGGGAAGCGAAAGCGGCGTTGAGTGAGCCTTTTAGTGCCGTTTTAAGCGAAGACATGGCCAGGTTGTACTTTGGAGATACGAATCCCATTGGTAAAACCTTAAGGATGCAAGATGATGACAATAATGATGAGTTGTGTTCAATAATGGGGGTGGTGAGGGTGCCTGAAAATTCGCATCTGCAGTTTGATGTGTTATTTTCTTACAGCACCCTCTATTCCCGTTACGAGGGGGCTAGAGATCGATATGATCAAAGTTGGGAACGTAATGACATGTACACCTACATTCGGTTGACATCTGGTACACGTCCTCGGGATATTGAAGAAGGTTTTAAGAGAATACAAGCATCCTTTGCCTCAAAACAGGAAGGTCGAAGAGACGAGATCGAATTACAACCGGTGGCAGATATCCATTTGAACTCAGAAATCGCGGAAGAGCAGCAAGTTAATGGGAG
The DNA here is from genome assembly GCA_965229785.1 of Cyclobacteriaceae bacterium. Taxonomy (GTDB): domain Bacteria; phylum Bacteroidota; class Bacteroidia; order Cytophagales; family Cyclobacteriaceae; genus JAWPMT01. Next base: position 2,497,309 of record CBDDJS010000001.1, on the reverse strand, counting down.
TCATGTCACTGTGGAGATCATGCTGATCATTGCCTTTTTTATCGCCATTTTAGCTTGTATCAACTATGTTAACCTCTCTACAGCCAGTTTCATGGATCGATCTCGTCAGGTTGGGGTTAGAAAGGTGCTCGGGGCGGATAGATTTTCCCTGATCAGTCAGTTTATCATAGAAGTAGGCGTTATGGTTGCGATCAGTACATTACTAGGGCTGATGCTTACGGTCCTGTCTTTACCCTGGTTGTCCGATTTAACGGAAATCCCCTTCAGTTTGACGCATCTACTCCGTTGGGACTTTCTTATGGTGGTAGGACTATTTCTGATCGGATGCATTACGCTTACTGGAATTTATCCGGGATTTGTCTTATCTAATCATCGGATTGTAGAGACGCTGAAGGGGAGGATTCGTCATACCAATACAGGCCGGTTGTTGAGGAATGGCTTAATCGTTTTCCAGTTCATCATTGCCATTGCTTTGCTGTCCGGGACTTTTTTGGTAAAGGATCAGATTGCCTATTTACTTGACCAGGACATTGGCTTGGAAACGGATCGCGTGTTGATCATAGAACGCCCCGGAATTACACCGAAAGATCCGGATGAGAAGGGGAATGCCTTACAGTCTTTTCAAAACCAATTGAAATCTCTGAGAGGCGTATCAAATGTGACTGCTTCCCTGACTATTCCCGGCAAAAAGCGTGAATATAAGTCTCTATTTGAGGTCAGGGATAATCCATTGAACTCACCGGTGACCCTAAGGTGGAACAGCATGGATTACGATTTTATCTCAACGTATGGTATGAAATTACTGGCTGGTAGGAATTTCTCAACGGACCATGCTTCTGACCCTCAAAATGGAGCGATCATTACACAACAAGCAGCTAAAGTGCTGGGGTATGACGATCCTCAGGAGATCATTGGGAAGCAGATTTTCATCGCTAATTCAGATTTTAAACGGCAAGTAGTAGGGGTGGTCAATGACTATCATCAGGAGTCCTTGAAGAAGTCCGTAGATCCCATATTTTTTGTGTGTTCCACAAGCTGGGGGGAATTCTATTCCATCAAACTTTCAAGTGCAAATTACCAGGAAACCATTTCTAACATCGAGCGAATATGGAATGATGTGTTTCCTGGGAATCCATTTGATCACTTCTTTTTGGAAGATTATTTTAACCGACAATACAACAATGAAACCCGATTCCTGATGCTGGTTACTGTTTTTTCGGCAATTATTTTGATACTCACCTGCGTAGGGCTCTTTGGTATGTCTGTCTATACCGTACGTCAGCGGCTTCGGGAAATGGCCATTAGAAAGTCCATTGGAGCAACGCAAAGCAGCATATTTGTGTTGATGTGCAAATCCTACTTTGTGCTGATCTTCTTTGGGGTTTTGTTAGCAACACCAATTGTCTGGGCAGCAATCGACCAATGGCTGGAAACCTTTGCTTATCGCACCAAACTTAACCTGTCTTATGTGGTCCTTTCCACGATCATTGTTTTGGTGATCACTTTACTGTCAATTGGGCAGCAAGCCTGGCAGCTTGCAAAGTCCAATCCCGTGGAAGCGTTGAAAATAGAATAAGAAGAGCGTATTGATCAAAACGCTTTTTGGATGATTCTAATCGTGTACTCCACAATGATGGACATCTGCGCTAGCCTAGCTTGAGTGATCCGTCAGTATTTTCCAGGCCTCTCCCTGCTTGATCATTATCGCCGAGAAAAAACCAGAGCGGACTTCATCATTGGGATAAGTGAGGTTGAATCGACCTGTTACGAAGTAGTATGCTGTGCTCATTTTCGTGATATTCATCTTGTCAAAATGCAGCTTACCCATGCGTTCTTTAGGCCATTTCAGGTAGTTCTGTAGTATTTGTACTTTTCCATAAGTCACTCCTGCGCTACTGATCGTACGAACTGAATCAGCATCTGCGTATGCTTCACAATAACAGTGCATGTCCTGTTTGTTCCAGCAGATTTCCTGTTGCTGGAAATTTTCCATAATAGAGGCCATATCTGATGTCTGACTTAATGCGATGGAAGATACGATGGTGAATAAACAAAATAGAGGGAATTTCATGCGTTGATATAAAATAATGTAATATTACAAAATGATGACTTAAATATATTATTCGTTTTAAGGACACTTAACAGTACCAGCTGAGTTTGTGATTTTCCATGTGTTTCCGCGTTTCTCAAAATAGTACATTGCAGCTCCTTCATAGTAAAGTTTGTCACCATCGTTAGTAGTCAGTAGTTCAGTAAATTGACAGTGGAGGATTGCCGTTGATTTTGTGAGCACAGAGATCTGGATGTTGCTGACATTAAGATTATCAACATGGGCCAGGTTGCTGAAGGTATTCTGATAATATTGTTTGATTTCCTCTCCTTGAAGCAATTGAGTGCCTAATAGCATACTGGAGGATTTCCTGTATTCCAGATAGGATAAGAGGGTTGTAAGGTCTTGTTGTCTGAATGCTTCAACAAACTCGAGATAGGTTTTTTCAATGTTCAACGCTTCGGGATCAAAGGTGATGATGAGTTGGAGAGAGACAAGAATAGCTTTGATCATGATTTGAATTTATTGAGCATTTATGGCATGTTTTCCATTAACGTGGATCTTTAGCCATTCGAATAATTTCCAGTGTATTACCATAATGATTAATGTAATATTACAATATTATTTTCAATAATTCGCACAGAACTTATATCAATTGGTATGGATGATGCTTGAGAGTCATGTCAGCTCTCATTATTTTCGCCGGATGGCTTAAAGAGCTTTGGTAGGTTTTGTTGGATTTGAGCTTGCTTTAAAATGATAATACTTAGTCAAATGAAAAACATCTTATTCTTATTGACGCTGACATTAACTGTTCAGGTTTTCGCTCAGGAAGAGGCAAACTGGCAAGGGAAGTTTGAACAGATCGATCCCATGTTACCAGGTCCCAATGCCTATCGCGCTGGCTCCGGAGCACCTGGAGAATCCTACTGGCAGCAACAGGCGGATTACAAAATCAATGTTGTGCTTGAAGAGAAAACACAGCGACTAAGCGGGTCCGAAACCATTACTTACACCAACAATTCGCCGCACACACTGACTTATTTGTGGTTACAATTGGATCAAAATGTACGGAAGGATGGTAATATGGCGGATTTGACACGAACCAATGTCATTCACGATTCCATACCGGCAAAATATACCCTGGGCTACACGGGCGGATTGGATTATGGTTGGGGATATCAAATAGATCATGTAAAGAACGCCCAGGGAAAAGATATGCAATACCTTATCAACAACACGATGATGAAAGTGGTATTGGAATCCGACTTAAAGACCGGGGAGCGTGTCAGTTTTCAGGTGAAGTGGTCATACATACTGAACAATCGAATGATTGACGGGGGGCGAAGTGGTTATGAATACTTTCCCGAAGATGATAATAACCTTTATACCATTGCTCAGTTTTTCCCGAGGATGGCGGTTTACGATGATGTAAATGGCTGGCAGAACAAGCAGTTTTTAGGTGATGGAGAGTTTGCTTTACCTTTTGGAGATTATGAAGTAGAGATTACTGTACCGGCCGATCACATCGTGGGGGCGACAGGAGTGCTCCAGAACGAACAGGAAGTATTGAGTAAAACGCAATTGGAGCGTTTTGAGAAAGCCAAAAAGACCTTCGATAAGCCGGTATTCATTGTTACGGAGGATGAGGCCCGGGAAAATGAAAAGAAAGCCACTTCCAAACAAAAAACGTGGAAGTTCAAAGCCAATGATGTGCGGGATTTCGCCTTTGCGACTTCCAGAAAGTTCATCTGGGATGCCCAGGCCGTGAAACTTAATGATAAGACACCATTGGCCATGTCATTTTATCCCAAAGAGGGGAATCCACTCTGGGAAGAGGAATCTACCAAGGCTGTAAAAAATACTTTGGAGTTTTATTCCGAACGAACTTTTGATTATCCGTATCCGGTCGCCATTTCAGTTCATACGGCCAATATAGGGATGGAGTATCCGATGATCTGTTTCAATTATGGTCGACCTAATCCTGATGGCACTTATCCGCCTCAGAAAAAGGCTGGGATGATTGAAGTGATCATTCATGAAGTGGGTCACAATTTTTTTCCAATGATCGTGAATTCGGACGAACGCCAGTGGGCATGGATGGATGAAGGTCTGAACACGTTTATGGAGAAGGAAACGAAACGAGTGCTTTATCCTGAAATTTATGAAGGCGATACCTGGGGTACTCCGAAAGGCCTTTCTAATTACATGAAAGGAGATAAGAAATATATTCGTCCAATCATGACCAATCCTGAGCAAGTTACCCAACTCGGTTACAACGCTTATGGAAAGCCTTCGGCGGCACTTACCGTACTCCGAGAACTGGTCATGGGACCAGAATTGTTTGATGAGGCATTTAAAGAATATGCCGTTCGGTGGGCGTTCAAACATCCCCAACCTGCGGATTTCTTCCGCACCATGGAAGATGCCTCAGCTGTGGACCTGGATTGGTTCTGGAAAGGCTGGTTCTATTCAAGGGATTTTGTTGATGTGGGGGTGGAAGAGGTTAAATGGTATCGCCTGAAGAACGACAAAAAATCAGTAGAGAAAGACCTGAAAGTAGAAGCAGGTAACCTGGGTGATAAAGGTGAAAAAACTTACGATTTCGGAAGTGAGCCTGAGGAGTTTTTCGTCAGAAACACGCCTTTTGGAGGAGAATATCGAAGTAAAATGGATGACAAAGCCATTTTCTCCAACCTCTCGGATAAAAACTTTTATCAGGTAAAACTTCAAAATAAAGGTGGTTTGGTAACTCCCGTCATCCTTGAATTCCAGTTTGAAGATGGAACGAAAGAAACCAAACAAATCCCCGCTGAGATCTGGCGCTACAATGAGCAGGAAGTAACGAAAGTCTTTGCATTCCAAAAGAAAGTGGAGAAGATCGTTTTAGATCCAGCGCTAATGACAGGAGACGCTGAAGCAGAGGATAATGTCTTTCCAAGAGAAGCGGGCAATTCGCGATTTGATCAATTCAAGAAATCAAATGAATGATAAATCGGATTAGACGTTGATCCAACGGAGGCGATGGCTTGTTAAGGCCTCACGGTTTGAATAACAGTGAGGTCGAACACCTGCTTTTAGATACGCTTTTTAAGGAGGCGTTCCATAAAAGAGATTTAGGCAGAGCCTTCGATTCATTTTGTTTACCATTTCTGTAGCTTTGGGTGTTTATTATTTGCCTTAACAAATAAGTTTTATCAATGCCCCTACATTTCAAATCCTACTTACTCAATCAGGCTACTTATAAAGGAGGGAAGGCCCGTGATGAAGATTCAAAACAGAAGATCTACAAGTTATCTTCCAATGAAAACCCTATAGGGGCCAGCCCTCTGGCAGTGGAGGCGTTGACAAAAAATGCGCATTCGGCGTTTGAGTACCCTGAAGCTACAAATCAGGAATTTCATGAAGCCCTGGAGTCATTCTATGATGGCCAAATCAAATCTGATCAATTCATTACAACGAACAGTGGGGTAGCCAATATCGAGTTAGTAATGCGAGGCTTCCTTGAACCGGGCACGGAATTCATTTATTCAAGTCCTGCGTTTATTGCCTATAAGGGATTTGGAGAGAAAATGGGGGCGCAAGCGGTAGACGTTCCCTTAACGGGAGAACAATTTGAATTAGATGTTGACGGAATACTCGCTGCCATCAATGAAAAAACTCGTCTTGTCTTAATTACGAGTCCAAACAATCCCACCGGAACGCATATTCCCAAATCATCAGTAGATCATCTCATTCAGAATCTTCCGGATCATGTTGTCCTGCTATTTGATGAAGTGTATTATCAGTTTGCGGACGCTGAAGATTATGTCCGTGCGACACCTTATATAAAAGAAGGGAAAAATGTTGTTGCTGTGAACAGTTTTTCTAAAGCGTACGGCTTGGCAGGGTTAAGGGTAGGGTATTCTTACAGTACATCAGAGATTTCAGGGTATTTGAGGAATTTAAGAAGGCCTTTTATGGTCAATACTCTGAGCATGAAAGCGGCCATGGCTGCATTGAAAGACGAAGCATTTATCAATGAAACGGTGAGGGTAGTACGTGAGGGCAGAGATTATTTGTACGAACAGTTAGCTCAGCTTGATTGCCAGTTCTGGAAGACCCAGGCCAATTTTATTTTGATCAGACCTGAAATGAGTTCGGCGGATTTTGTCAGAAAGATGGCTGCCGAACATGTAATGGTTCGACCTGCCGAAGGAATGTTAGATCCGAGAGGTGTAAGGGTGACTATTGGAGATCAGGAGGCCAACGAAGCGTTCATCAGCGCATATAAGGTAGTTATGGGTTGAATTTCAACTAATTATACAGGAATAAGATTCCTGCGCCTCATAATTAATTGTACGAATTTGCTATTATTTTGAAGTATTCAAAGTTTATTTAATTGCACTATATCGATAAAAAATATAATTTTTCTGAATAAAAATTCCTGAAACGCTTTCGTATACCAAAAGAATTTTGCAAATTCGTTCCCTGAAGATTAAGCTTAAACTCTCAACCTTGTTACTGCTATCAAGCCACCGTCCCCTCAAACTCTCTCCTTATTCTAGGAAAGCAACGTTTTTCAACGTACCTTCAACCGGTTTTTTACCATTGTTCACTCAACCTGACATAACCCAATGACAAAATACGTACATAGGCGAATTCAATATTTGTTTGTACCCGAACAGGTCGCTATGACGTTTTTTGCGCTTATTGTCGAGGTTTTTACTTTTGATAAGCTTCAGAACAGGGAAGTATATACTTCACTTTCCCTACGAAAAATAGATAATGATACACGAGCCCATTTGAATACATTTGGGCTCCTTAGTATAAACCAGTTTGCTCTGACTCTTAACAGGCATTTTGTCTTTGAGAGTTATTGTTTGTTTCGACAAAGTGATTACTTGAACGTCGAAGGCTAATTGATTAATTTGGAATAACCACCGAGACATAAATACTTAAAGATGCACAGCCGTTTACTCAAAAAGACAATGAACAACTTCTCCCAAAGAAGTTCTGTTGGTTCTTTTTTGCCATCGTTAATTGAATCCTTCGGGACATTGAAAGAAGGTATGCGTGTTACGAAAAGAATACGCCTGACCCTTGGTTTCCTTTTTGTTGGAGTATCGTTACTTGTTGCTCAGCCTGCAGATGAAAATTTCCAGGATGACTCCTCTGACGGAATGCTTGTAAATACAAATAGCAGAACTAACGATGGTATTTTATATACATCTAATATTTCAGTGAATACGGCTATTGCCACATCTGCTGAAATATCTCGAAACTTTTTCCCAAGTGGAGATCGACATTATACGTTTGATCCGCTATTATCGGCACTGTCGACGACTGTTAGTATAGAAAGCTCGGACGGTTCAGCGTATAAATTGGTCTCATTGGATGCGAGTGTGTTGGATGGTCTTGCTAGTTCCAGAACCGAAGATTTCACCGTTACCGGGTATGACGTCTCAGATGTGCAGGTGGCGTCGGATAACATTGATTTTCAAGCTTCTGATGCTGCCGGATCCATTACCTATACAAAAGATGCTGGTGGGGCATTTGGTACATTAACTTTTAATACCGATTGGGAAAATATCAAAAGGATCACTTTTACGGGAACTTCGTCCGGAGTTGGAAGTTCAAATGCCGTTTCCATTGCCTTTGACAATCTAGATTTCTCACCGGCGGTGGCAGGAAATGCGGCACCTGTTATCAATAATCTGGATGCCACATCGGCAAATACCTTTACAGAAGATGGTTCAGCTGTGATTCTCGATGCGGACGTCACCATTACTGACACGGAACTAGATGCATTAAATAGTAGCAATGGCGATTACGATGGGGCAACAATTACTATTTCAAGAAATGGTGGTGCGAACAGTGATGACAGCTTTTCATTAGGCGCAAGTGCCACGTATATTTTGAACGTCACGGCGATAGAGGATGGCGGAACTTCCATTGGTACGTTTGTCGATGACGGATCTGGTACCCTGACGATCACCTTCGACAATACTTCTCAAACACCCACCACGGCGGATGTCGCGGGTGTTTTACAGTTGGTTCAGTATTCTAATAGCAACAACAATCCCCCAGTTAGTGTAACCCTGGATGTTGTAGTTAATGATGGAACAGATACCGATACCGAAAGCATTGTCGTTAATATTACGGCAGCCAACGACGCCCCGGCCATAGCGGCATTGGATGCCACTTCTGCCAACACATTTACGGAGGATGGGTCAGCAGTGATCCTGGATGGTAATGTGACGGTTTCAGATGCGGAACTGGATGCTCTCAATGGAGGCAATGGTGATTACGATGGGGCAACGATTACCATTTCAAGAAATGGTGGTGCTGATAGTGATGACAGCTTTTCATTAGGAGCAAGTGCCACGTATATTTTGAACGTGACCGCCATTGAGGATGGCGGAACGTCCATTGGTACTTTTGTGGATGATGCTGCAGGAACGCTGACCATCACTTTTGACAATACTTCTCAAACACCGGAAACGGCAGACATAGCAGGTGTACTTCAATTAGTACAGTATTCCAATGCCAACAATAATCCTCCAACTAGTGTTACGCTGGACGTTACAGTCAATGACGGAGCTGGAGCTAACAATACTGTCACAGAAAGCATAGTAGTAAACATCACAGCCGCTAATGATGCCCCGGTGATAGCTGCTTTGGACGCAACCTCTGCGAATACTTTTACGGAAGATGGATCAGCAGTGATCCTGGATGGCGATGTGACGGTATCCGATCCGGAACTGGATGCGCTGAATGGTGGGAATGGCGATTACGATGGAGCTACCATCACGATTTCCAGAAATGGCGGAGCCAATAGTAATGATAGCTTTACGCTGGGGAGCAGTGCTACGTATATCTTAAACGTAACTGCAATCGAAGATGGCGGTACATCCATTGGAACTTTTGTGGACGATGGCTCGGGAACATTGACGATCACCTTCGACAATACTTCACAAACCCCTGAGACAGCAGACATTGCAGGTGTACTTCAATTGGTACAATATGCCAATGCGAACAATACACCTCCTGCGAGTGTGACGCTGGATGTGGTTGTAAATGATGGGGAGGCTTCCAATAACACAGACACAGAGAGCATCGTAGTAAACATAACTCCGGCGAATGATGCACCGGTAGTAACGAATTCAGGAGGAACCACTTCCTTCACGGAAGGAGATGGGTTAACTACCATCGATGTTTCGATATCAGTAACCGATGCGGATCATACTACACTTCCTGCGAGTGCAACGGCTACCGTAAGCATTACGGGAGGTTTTCAGGACACAGAGGATGTGCTGGCATTCACCAACAGTAACGCGACGTTATTCGGTGATGCAGCTGCTTCGTATAATTCCAGTACAGGTGTTTTGTCGATCACTACTTCAGGAGCAACGACGGTCACACAATTACAAGATGTATTAAGGGCCACTCAATATAATAACACTTCAAATGATCCGAATACCACAGCTAGGACAATAACCTTCCAGGTGAATGATGGTACGGATCCAAGTAACTCAGATACCAAAACGGTTAACGTATTTGATTTAAATACGGCACCGACTTTTACGGTAACTGCGGTCACTCCACTTAACTATTCTGTAGGTTTGGGTGCGGTTGCTTTGTGGCAGTCCGCGACCGGAGCTGCTGATGTGATTGAAAGTGGCCAGGAGATTGTCGCCGTATCGATTGAAGTGACCAATGCCACAGATGGTAGTGCAGCCGGTGATGCGGAAGCACTAAATGTTGATGGTACGGATATTACCCTGGAAAACAGTAATTCAGGATCTATTTCTGCAGGAACGGTTACTACTGCTTCGGGAGAAACCATAACCTATAATGTGTCGAGATCAGGAAATGACGCGACAGTAGCACTGACGGGATTTAGTTTAACAGAAGCGGAGTTCGAAGATTTAATAGAAGCCATCACATACGAAAACTCAGATGGTACTCCGACTGTTGCTACCCGGACAGTTACCATAAATTTCTTAAAGGACTCAGGTCTTCATGATGGAACATTTGATATTGGAGAAAGTGATCCTAATCAGATAAGCACAGTTACGTTCCTAAACCCACCTGTGATCAACAACCTGGATGCGACTTCAGCTAATACATTTTCTGAGGGTGGCTCCGCTGTAATTTTGGATGCGGATGTTACGGTGACAGATGTGGAGCTAGATGCATTAAACAGTAGTAACGGCGATTATGACGGGGCGACCATTACGATATCCAGAAATGGCGGCGCTGATAGTGATGATAGCTTTTCATTGGGAGCAAGCGCCACATATATTCTGAATGTTACAGCCATTGAGGATGGCGGAACTTCCATTGGTACTTTTGTTGATGATGCAGCAGGAACCCTGACCATCACCTTCGATAATACCTCGCAAACACCAGAGACTGCTGATGTCGCAGGAGTATTACAATTAGTGCAATACGAAAATAGTAGTGTTAACCCTCCGGCAAGTGTGACATTGGATGTTGTGGTAAGCGATGGTTCAGCGACAGATACCGAAAGTATTGTGGTCAATATTACGCCGGTTAATGATCCCCCAGTTATCAATAACTTGGATGCCACATCGGCAAATACCTTTACAGAAGATGGTTCGGCCATAATTCTCGATGCAGATGTTACTGTTACAGATCCTGAGTTAGATGGACTCAACGGCGGCAGCGGCGATTACGATGGGGCAACAATTACCATTTCAAGAAATGGTGGTGCCAATAGTGATGACAGCTTTTCATTAGGCGCAAGTGCCACGTATATTTTGAACGTCACGGCGATAGAGGATGGTGGAACTTCCATTGGCACGTTTGTCGATGACGGGTCAGGTACCCTGACCATCACCTTCGACAATACTTCTCAAACACCCACTACAGCGGATGTTGCTGGTGTTTTGCAGTTAGTACAGTATTCCAATAGCAACAACAACCCTCCCGTTAGTGTAACCCTGGATGTCGTTGTAGATGATGGAGAGGCTTCTAATAATACCGATACCGAAAGCATTGTCGTTAATATTACGGCAGCCAACGACGCCCCGGCCATAGCGGCATTGGATGCCACTTCTGCCAACACATTTACGGAGGATGGGTCAGCAGTGATCCTGGATGGTAATGTGACGGTTTCAGATGCGGAACTGGATGCTCTCAATGGAGGCAATGGTGATTACGATGGGGCAACGATTACCATTTCAAGAAATGGTGGTGCTGATAGTGATGACAGCTTTTCATTAGGAGCAAGTGCCACGTATATTTTGAACGTGACCGCCATTGAGGATGGCGGAACGTCCATTGGTACTTTTGTGGATGATGCTGCAGGAACGCTGACCATCACTTTTGACAATACTTCTCAAACACCGGAAACGGCAGACATAGCAGGTGTACTTCAATTAGTACAGTATTCCAATGCCAACAATAATCCTCCAACTAGTGTTACGCTGGACGTTACAGTCAATGACGGAGCTGGAGCTAACAATACTGTCACAGAAAGCATAGTAGTAAACATCACAGCCGCTAATGATGCCCCGGTGATAGCTGCTTTGGACGCAACCTCTGCGAATACTTTTACGGAAGATGGATCAGCAGTGATCCTGGATGGCGATGTGACGGTATCCGATCCGGAACTGGATGCGCTGAATGGTGGGAATGGCGATTACGATGGAGCTACCATCACGATTTCCAGAAATGGCGGAGCCAATAGTAATGATAGCTTTACGCTGGGGAGCAGTGCTACGTATATCTTAAACGTAACTGCAATCGAAGATGGCGGTACATCCATTGGAACTTTTGTGGACGATGGCTCGGGAACATTGACGATCACATTCGACAATACTTCACAAACCCCTGAGACAGCAGACATTGCAGGTGTACTTCAATTGGTACAATATGCCAATGCGAACAATACACCTCCTGCGAGTGTGACGCTGGATGTGGTTGTAAATGATGGGGAGGCTTCCAATAACACAGACACAGAGAGCATTGTAGTAAACATAACTCCGGCGAATGATGCACCGGTAGTAACGAATTCAGGAGGAACCACTTCCTTCACGGAAGGAGATGGGTTAACTACCATCGATGTTTCGATATCAGTAACCGATGCGGATCATACTACACTTCCTGCTAGTGCAACGGCTACCGTAAGCATTACGGGAGGTTTTCAGGACACAGAGGATGTGCTGGCATTCACCAACAGTAACGCGACGTTATTCGGTGATGCAGCTGCTTCGTATAATTCCAGTACAGGTGTTTTGTCGATCACTACTTCAGGAGCAACGACGGTCACACAATTACAAGATGTATTAAGGGCCACTCAATATAATAACACTTCAAATGATCCGAATACCACAGCAAGGACAATAACCTTCCAGGTGAATGATGGTACGGATCCAAGTAACTCAGATACCAAAACGGTTAATGTATTTGATTTAAATACAGCACCGACTTTTACAGTTACGGCCGTAAGCCCACTGGATTACTCAGAGGGATTAGGTGCAGTGGCCTTATGGCAGTCCGCGACCGGAGCTGCCGATGTGATTGAAAGTGGCCAGGAGATTGTCGCCGTATCGATTGAAGTGACCAATGCCACAGATGGTAGTGCAGCCGGTGATGCGGAAGCACTAAATGTTGATGGTACGGATATTACCCTGGAAAACAGTAATTCAGGATCTATTTCTGCAGGAACGGTTACTACTGCTTCGGGAGAAACCATAACCTATAATGTGTCGAGATCAGGAAATGACGCGACAGTAGCACTGACGGGATTTAGTTTAACAGAAGCGGAGTTCGAAGATTTAATAGAAGCCATCACATACGAAAACACAGATGCTACTCCAACGATAGCTAATAGAGTTGTAACCATAAATTTCCTGAAGGATTCTGGTTTGCATGATGGAACATTTGATATTGGTGAAAGTGATCCTAATCAAACCAGTACAGTGACCTTCATTGCGAAGGATACGGATTCTAGTATTGCCAATCTCGGTGGAGAAACAGATGATATTGATTATACCTCCTTCACCGGAACTTCAGGATCTTTAACTACATCAAACACAGTCTCTGTTTTACGATTCTCCGTTACAGATGCGGCCACGGCTGATCCTCTTGGAACAACTATTACGGACCTGGCCCTGGACATTACGTCAGGTACGGTCGGTAATATAAAAGCGCTCGGGGTTTACGATGAGACAGCCATGAGTTTTATATTCGAAACCGGAACCATTACTGCGAGCAATAGTATTTCATTAGCCACAGATATAGAAGTAGCTAGTGGAGGTACTGAGAATTACACGATATATGTCTCATTTGAGAATACGATTGTTGACAATGATCAGTACATTTTCGATTTAACTGGAGTAACTACCGCTACTTCCGGTAGTTCTGGTGTTACTTTCTCTGGGACTACTTCAGCAAGTGCTGGAAGAGAAAATACTGTTGTTGTCGGTGGTACGGCTCTAGTAATTACATCTGAACCTTCTGGAGGAACAGCAATTGCTGCAAACTTTTCAATAATCGCACAGGTCGAAGATGCTAATGGTAATGTAGATACCGATTTTGCGGAACAAGCAGATATTACCATTCATTCCGGCCCTGGAGGAGCTGCGTTCGATGGTGCGGGCTCAACGACAAATCTAAATCCATCATCGGGCGTATTTACGTTCTCCAACCTCAGTGTGAATAATGGAGGTGACTATGAATTTGATATCGATACGGATGGATCAGATAATAGTATGACAATTGCTGGTTTTACTTATGCAACTCCTCTGACCGTAAGAAGTAGCGTCATCTCAGCTTCTGATGCTGTTTCAGATGTCATAGAAAATGCGGCATTTGACTACCCAGAATACGTGGAATACCTGAACTATCAGGATGGTGATGGTGTCATCGATGGAGACGCTACGGAGATTGTTCTCGGAAGATTTGATATCCGAGATGGTGGAGAGTCAGGAGATAGTGATACAAAAGTCACACGATTACAAGATTTTGAAGTCACCGTAAGTTCAGGGGCGAATAACCTGGATAGAGTGGCATTATTTACAGTCACAGCAACTGATAATGGTGATATTGCGGCAGGTACAAAAGTGGGAGAATTTGATGTGTCCACAGCTTCAAATGTGTTAACCTTTGACCTTGATAAAGCCACATTAAATGGCACATTTGGTATCAATGAAGATTTTGATGTTCCGGATAATGGAACTGTAACAGTAGAGCTTAGGGCTTCATTCAATTCTTCAACAAGTGATATCACTGATCAGGATCAAATTACCTTTACCGTAACTTCAACAACAGCCGATACCGGTGGTGGTCGTTCCGGTTTCGGATCGTCTGATGGTACTCCTGTTTCAGGACCTTCGAATGGTATAACCCCTGCAACTACTGTAAAACAAACGGGAGATAACCTCGTGGAAGTTGTAGGTGACAGAATTGTTGTAACCAATGATGCTGCTGTTCTTGCCGGTTCACCTTATGAAAGAGATACGGATAACATTGCAATCACGCTGGAAGCTCAGGATGTCAATGGAAACCTTGATTTGGATGAAGGATCCGATCTGGCCATTACGGGCCCTACTGATTTTGACGGATCAAGTACTACTACGGAAGTGGTAACACTGACGAATGGAGTAGTAACAACTTCTTTCACGGTTTTCTCGGAGGAAGCTGGAGTTGTGTTCAGTATTGCGGATAATGATGCCAACACAGGTAGCCGTACTGGCGCAACCACACTGAGTACAGGCGATGCTACAAGTGCGGTGAATGTTGAAGACACGACTGCTCCAGATATTGATGATGTATCAATGGATTTATCTCCTTTCGATACGGAATCCAATGTTGCGTTGACGGGTCCATTAACAATGACCTTTGACGAAGATGTTGCCGTGGGAACAGGTGATATAAGTATTGTACTGGATGTCTTCCCTCCGGAAGTGATCACCCTGGATGTAACCGATAACACGCAAGTTTCTGTAACGGGTAACGTAGCTACACTTACTTTGCCTTCGTTATTAAAAGGCTCGGGAAGTTATTATGTTATTGTAGACGCTGGAGCATTTAATGATAGTCCGAATAATACGGATGCCGTTGGCGCTGCTGAACTGGATTTCGCTGGTTTTACAACAGATACCGATTGGACGTTCTCAACAATGGCGGATGGTACACCTCCGGCGTTGACCATTACCCGAAACGATCCGGCGACCGGAACATCTGATGCTACCAATTCGAATACAGTGGAATTTTCCCTTGAATTCTCCGAGGAGATCGATCCCGCTACATTTACGGAACAAGACATAGCCATTACATTGACAGGTACGACGATTGGTACTGATGGAACTTCGCAAACGGCAGATTTATATGTAGTGAATGGCAATGACACTGAACTCACCAATTCTGGTGATGACATCAATTTCACATTCACGATCAACAACATTGACGGAGACGGAACCATAGGTATCGAAGTAGGACCAAATATTGAAGATGCTTCAGCTGCAGATAACATAATGGCAGCAAGTGTTACTTCTTCGGACTTCACTATCGACAATTCTGCAAGTGGCTTTGACGCCATTACGATCACATCAGACTTTAGCGACAATACATTGGCCAATACTGGAAATGTCATCACGCTTGTGATGGATTTCGATGAAGATCAGGGAGAAGCGCCTACTGTGGATTTTGCCAGTGGTGGTGATGTAGTAAATGCTGGAACAATTACTGCTACAGAAACAAATGCCGGTACATTTGAATGGACCGCTACTTATACGGTCGATGCACTAGACACAGATGGGATCATAACGTATGATATTAATTTCACAGATTTAGCGGAAAACGCGGGTGCAACGGACCAAACCAATGGAGCAGTGAGTGGTTCTGTTACTGTAGACAGAGGTGCTCCGGTAATTGAAAGACTGGAAATTAGTAGCGATAATGCTACGAACAATCAATTTGGTATCACTGGAAACACGGTAACCATTGAGGTAGAATTTGATGAGGATGTAGTTCCAGGATTCACCAATGTTGAAAGTGGTGGTGCAGTTTTCGCTGATCCGGGACCTACCATTATGGAAATCGACGCAGTGAATGATATTTGGCAGTTTACTTACGTTGTAGATGCGGGAGATACCGATGGTAATGTGACCTTTGATCTGAATTTCAATGATGCCGCAGGCAACGCAGGTACCGCAGCTTCCGAAACTGACATTACCGATGCAAGTTCGATGACCATTGATAATACAACACCGAATGCTCCGACTGTAACCATAGCATCCGACAATGGAACGGATAACCTTCATGCTACTACAGGAGATGTGGTAACAATTACCTTGGATTTTGATGAAGATATGTCAGCAGTAAGTGTTGACGCCTTGCAAAGCGGGGGGGTGAATACAGCGAATGCTGCCATTGTGACGGAAACAGATGCTGCTCAGGATATATGGACGGCCACCTATACAGTTGATGCCGGTGATACAGAAGGAGACGTTACTTTCTCCATCTCTTTTGATGATGCAGCAGGAAACCCTGAAGGTGCAGCCATTACGGAAGCAGATCTGGCAGGAAGTTCAGTAGAGGTCGATCTGACTGCTCCTACATTGCAAGCCTTATCCATCGCTTCTAATAATGGAACCGATGCTTCACATGCCATCACTGGTAATACAGTAACCTTAACCATGGATTTTGACGATGATCTTTCTGCAAATCCAGTGGTCTCATTCACCAGTAATGGTGGAGCAGTCAATAATGCTGTGACCGTGATGGAAACCGATGCGGTCAATGATATCTGGACGGCTACCTATACCGTTTCTGCCCTTGATAATGATGGACAAGTCAATTTCACTTTGAATTTCAATGACGATGCTGGATTAGCGGGAACCACGGCAGATAATACGGATCTTGATGGAGGCGGAGCTTCGCAGACCGTAGAAATCGACAATACAGGACCTGCCATCGAAGCCATGACCATTTCTTCCGATAATGGGACCAACAATCAGTATGGTATCACTGGAAACACAGTGACCATTCAGGTAGATTTTGATGATGACCTTAGTGCTACTCCGGTATTCAGTAATGTACAAAGTGGAGGTGTTGCCATCAACGATGCTTCTCCATCGATTACTGAAACGAATGCAGTTAATGATATCTGGGAGTTCACCTATGTGGTAAATGCAGGAGATACTGATGGTGCTTTGACCTTTGATCTTGATTTCACAGATGATGCAGGAACAGCGGGAACTACGGCTTCTGAAACAGATGTAACGAACGGAAGTAGTATGACTGTTGATAATCTGCAACCGACTGTAGTGGTCACTGATGACCATCAGGATCCGGATGATGCTAATGACGATACCTTCAAGCAAGGTGATATCGTAACCATTACTGCTGATTTCACAGAGGCGAATGGATTAAACGGAACACCGACTATTGTGATTGGTACCAGCGTCAGTTCTACGGGTATGTCTGCTACCGCTGACGCACTGGTTTGGACTTTCGATTGGACGGTTCCGGCAGGTGATGATGCGAGTGAAGTGGTTGTCATTTCAGCGACTGATGTTGCAGGAAACGCGATCGGTACCCAAACAAATACCAACGCTGGTGATTATGAAATTGATAATACGGCTCCAAATGCCGGTGCGACTGTTCATATAGAATCAAATAATGCAGTGAGTACAGCAGGTGCTTCGGTAGGAGACGATGTAATATTAAGTTTTACCGCCTCAGAAACTTTGGCAGGTGATCCTACAGTAGTATTCCAGAGTGATAATGCAAATGTCCAGAATGCACCAGGTTACACCAACACAGCGGGTAATGATTGGGAAGCAAGATATGAAGTAGACGCGGCTGACCAATCCGGAGCTATCTCATTTACTTTGGACTTTACAGATGTGGCAGGTAATGCCGCAACCCAGGTAACGGCTACAGGAGACGCGAGTTCAGTTACTGTGGACAGCAATGTGCCGTCTATTAACTCAATAACGATAACGCCTACTCTGGGATCTACATCCAATACCGGAGACAATACCGCAGTATTTACAATAGATTTCTCTGAGGGAGTAGGGAATTTCACCGTAGCGGATGACATTGTGATCAATCAGACTGGATTAACGTTATCTACACCCACCTTAAATCCTGGTGCAGGAAACACCTGGATTCTGGATTTTGGAGCGGCAGGTGTAGTTGGTAACGGGACACTTTCGATTGATGTGTTGAATAATGGCGCCACGCCAATCATTGACGCCTCTGGTAACACATTACCTGGGGCTGCGGGTGTAGAAGCTTCTTCAGTGACAGTTACATTTGATCAGACTGTTCCTGCACTTTCTCCGGTTAGTCTAAGTACAAACAACGCGACAGATAATCAGCATGCAACTGCTGGTGACATTGTTACGCTATCATTTACTTCTGATGATGCCTTGTCCACAACCCCAACGGTGAGTATGGCCATCAATGGAACTGCAGTTGTTGGAACTGTTACGGTGAATGATCTTGGTAGTAATATGTATACTGCAACCTATGCCATTGATGGCACAGGAACAGTTGTGGGTACAGATATTGATGATCAGGGAGCATTAACATTTACCATCGACTTTACGGACGATGCAGGGAATGCAGGAACGCAGGTGACTGGGACTACCGACGCCACAAGCGTAGAGGTAGATTTCACAGTACCTACCTTGACCACCGTAACACTGATTAGTGACAATGGTACTAATAATCAACATGCCACTGGAGGTAATACGATCCTTCTGGATATAGTTTCATCGGATGTATTAAGTGCGTTGCCTGATGTAGTACTTCGAAGCGGTGGCTTGAGTGTGGTAGGATCAGTTACCGTGGCTCATGATAATCCAGGAGCGCCTGATTTCCAGAATTTCAACGTCACTTACACAGTGGACGGAACAGGCTCAACAGGTGGTGTTGATAAAGATGCCGATGGTTCCTTGACATTCTTCATTGATTTTGAGGATGACGCTGGAAATGCCGGGACACAGGTAACCAGTACGACTAATGCCAGCGTGATGGAAGTAGATGTTACAGCACCCACGCTTTCAAATGTAACACTGGTTAGTAGTCAAACGGCATCAGAGGATTTTGAAGATGCAAGCCATGGAACGACGGGTAATCTGGTAACCTTATCATTCATGGTAGATGATGACTTAAGTGCTGCGCCAAACATTGGTCTCTCCGTTGGAGGAACAGGGGTTACGGCTACGGTAAATGGCGCTTCAGCACCGACTTACACAGCCACATATACCTTACTCGGTACAGAAAATAACGGAGCAGTTACCTTCACCATTGACTTTACGGATGATGCCGGAAATGCCGGTACTCAAGTGACGGCCACAACTGATGCGAGTTCAATCGAAGCGGACTTCATCGCGCCTACATTAACTTCAGTTAGTCTGAGTACAGATAACAGTACTGATAATCAACATGCGACGACAGGAGATGAGATCACCTTGTCATTCACTTCTGATGATGATTTAAGTGCAACACCTGATGTTGATTTTTCTATTGGAGGAACAATGGTATCTCCAACCGTAAATGATCTTGGAAGCAACAATTACAGCGCTACTTATACGCTGTTAGGATCAGAGAATGAAGGGGCGGTAACTTTCACCATTGATTTCGTGGATGACGCAGGCATCGCAGGAACTCAGGTGACTGCTACTACAGATGCGACTTCAGTAGAAGCCGACTTTAATGCACCGACTCTTACCACAGTTAGTATTGCGAGTAGCCAGACGGCTTCTGAAACTTTTGTAAATGCCAGTCACGCTGCAGATGGTAATACGGTAACCATAGACATTGTTTCTTCCGATGTATTGAGTGCGATACCAACAGTAACCGTACGCAGTGGAAACATTGACGTACAGGGACCTGTGACAGTAGCTCACGATAACCCTGGCGCACCAGACTTTCAGAACTTCAATGTGACGTATGCAGTGGATGGGGTAGGCACCTCTGACGGTGTGGACAGAGATGCAGACGGTACGGTGACCTTCTTCATCAACTTTGTAGATGATGCCGGTATTGCAGGTACGCAAGTAACTGCGACAACAGATGCATCAACAGTTGAAGTGGATAATACTGCGCCAACACTTAGCCCGGTTACTGTTACCACGAATAATGGCACAAATAACCAAAGAGCTACTGCAGGAGATATAATAACCTTCAGTTTTACATCTGACGATGATTTGAGTGCAACCCCAGTTGTAAACATGTCTATCAATGGTACAGCGGTGGTAGGATCGATTAGTGTAAATACAGGTTCGGCTCCGGTTTATACGGCAACTTATACGGTAGATGGCACAGGAAGTGTTGTGGGAACTGATATTGATGATCAGGGGACATTGACTTTCAGCATTGCCTTTACGGATGATGCCGGAAATGCAGGCACTCCAGTGACCGCTACCACAAATTCCAGTGCGGTGGATGTGGACTTTACTGCGCCAACCTTGACTTCAGTTTCCTTGAGCACGGATAATGGAACCGATAATCAGCATGCGACGACAGGTGATGAGATTACACTTTCATTCACATCAGATGATGCTTTAAGCGCTACCCCTTCAGTAACGATGTTGGTAGGGGTAACAAATGTCAGCTCATCTGTGACGGTGAATGATCTTGGAAGTAACAATTATAGCGCTACCTATACACTGATTGGATCAGAGAGCGAAGGAGCAGTTACATTCACCATTGATTTTGTAGACGATGCAGGCAATTCAGGAACACAGGTAACAGCGACTACAGATGCCACTTCAGTAGAGGCAGACTTCAACGCACCGACGCTTACGACGGTAAGCATAGCGAGTAGTCAGACGGCTTCTGAAACTTTTGTAAATGCAAGTCACGCTGCAGATGGCAATACAGTAACCATAGATATAGTTTCTTCGGATGTGCTGAGTGCCCTACCGACGGTTACGGTACGCAGTGGAAACATTGATGTACAGGGACCTGTGACAGTGGCTCACGATAATCCTGGCGCACCAGACTTCCAGAACTTCAATGTGACGTATGCCGTGGATGGGGTAGGCACCTCTGACGGGGTGGATAAAGATGCAGACGGTACGGTAACCTTCTTCATCAACTTTGTGGATGATGCCGGTATTGCAGGTACACAAGTAACTGCGACAACAGATGCATCAACAGTTGAAGTGGATAATACTGCGCCAACACTTTCATCGGTTACTTTGGTAAGTAGCCAGACGGCTTCAGAAGACTTTGCGGATGCAAGTCATGGAACAACAGGTAACCTGGTCACCTTGTCTTTCACAGCTGATGATGATTTGAGTGCCACACCGGTTGTTGGTCTTTCTATTGGAGGAACAGCAGTAACAGCCACGGTGAATACAGGCTCAGCACCAAATTACACAGCCACATATACCTTAGCTGGAACAGAAAATAACGGAGCAGTAACGTTTACAATAGACTTTACGGATGATGCAGGTAATGATGGGACGCAGGTAACCGCAACTTCGGATGCAAGTTCAATCGAAGCAGACTTCATCGCACCCACTTTGTCTACAGTTAGCCTAAGTACAAATAACGGCACCGATAATCAACATGCGACAACAGGTGATGAGATCACGCTATCCTTCACCATGGATGATGATTTAAGTTCTTCAGCTGCCTCGAATCCTGCAGTGACCATGTCGATAGGAGGAACGGGAGTCACCCCAACAGTGAATGATCTTGGAAGTAATAATTACAGCGCTACCTATACATTACTTGGTTCTGAGAATGAAGGAGCAGTAACATTCACTATCGATTTTATTGATGATGCTGGTATTTCAGGAACGCAGGTGACTGCTACAACAGATGCGACATCAGTAGAAGCCGACTTCAATGCTCCGACTCTTACCACAGTTAGTATTGCGAGTAGCCAGACGGCTTCTGAAACTTTTGTAAATGCCAGTCACGCTGCCGATGGCAATACAGTAACCATAGACATAGTTTCTTCGGATGTATTGAGTGCGATACCAACGGTAACCGTACGCAGTGGAAACATTGACGTACAAGGACCTGTGACGGTAGCTCATGATAATCCAGGCGCTCCAGACTTCCAGAACTTCAATGTGACCTACGCAGTAGATGGAGTAGGTACTACAGATGGGGTGGATAAGGATGCAGACGGTACGGTGACCTTCTTCATCAACTTTGTAGATGATGCCGGTATTGCGGGTACGCAAGTAACTGCGACAACAGATGCATCAACAGTTGAAGTGGACAATACTGCGCCAACACTTAGCCCGGTTACTGTTACCACGAATAATGGCACAAATAACCAAAGAGCTACTGCAGGAGATGTAATAACCTTCAGTTTTACATCTGACGATGATTTGAGTACAACCCCAGTTGTAAACATGTCTATCAATGGTACAGCGGTGGTAGGATCGATTAGTGTAAATACAGGTTCGGCTCCGGTTTATACGGCAACTTATACGGTAGATGGCACAGGAAGCGTTGTGGGAACTGATATTGATGATCAGGGGACATTGACTTTCAGCATTGCCTTTACGGATGATGCCGGAAATGCAGGCACTCCAGTGACCGCTACCACAAATTCCAGTGCGGTGGATGTGGACTTTACTGCGCCAACCTTGACTTCAGTTTCCTTGAGCACGGATAATGGAACCGATAATCAGCATGCGACGACAGGTGATGAGATTACACTTTCATTCACATCAGATGATGCTTTAAGCGCTACCCCTTCAGTAACGATGTTGGTAGGGGTAACAAATGTCAGCTCATCTGTGACGGTGAATGATCTTGGAAGTAATAATTATAGCGCTACCTATACACTGATTGGATCAGAGAGCGAAGGAGCAGTTACATTCACCATTGATTTTGTAGACGATGCAGGCAATTCAGGAACACAGGTAACAGCGACTACAGATGCCACTTCAGTAGAGGCAGACTTCAACGCACCGACGCTTACGACGGTAAGCATAGCGAGTAGTCAGACGGCTTCTGAAACTTTTGTAAATGCAAGTCACGCTGCAGATGGCAATACAGTAACCATAGATATAGTTTCTTCGGATGTGCTGAGTGCCCTACCGACGGTTACGGTACGCAGTGGAAACATTGATGTACAGGGACCTGTGACAGTGGCTCACGATAATCCTGGCGCACCAGACTTCCAGAACTTCAATGTGACGTATGCCGTGGATGGGGTAGGCACCTCTGACGGGGTGGATAAAGATGCAGACGGTACGGTAACCTTCTTCATCAACTTTGTGGATGATGCCGGTATTGCAGGTACACAAGTAACTGCGACAACAGATGCATCAACAGTTGAAGTGGATAATACTGCGCCAACACTTTCATCGGTTACTTTGGTAAGTAGCCAGACGGCTTCAGAAGACTTTGCGGATGCAAGTCATGGAACAACAGGTAACCTGGTCACCTTGTCTTTCACAGCTGATGATGATTTGAGTGCCACACCGGTTGTTGGTCTTTCTATTGGAGGAACAGCAGTAACAGCCACGGTGAATACAGGCTCAGCACCAAATTACACAGCCACATATACCTTAGCTGGAACAGAAAATAACGGAGCAGTAACGTTTACAATAGACTTTACGGATGATGCAGGTAATGATGGGACGCAGGTAACCGCAACTTCGGATGCAAGTTCAATCGAAGCAGACTTCATCGCACCCACTTTGTCTACAGTTAGCCTAAGTACAAATAACGGCACCGATAATCAACATGCGACAACAGGTGATGAGATCACGCTATCCTTCACCATGGATGATGATTTAAGTTCTTCAGCTGCCTCGAATCCTGCAGTGACCATGTCGATAGGAGGAACGGGAGTCACCCCAACAGTGAATGATCTTGGAAGTAATAATTACAGCGCTACCTATACATTACTTGGTTCTGAGAATGAAGGAGCAGTAACATTCACTATCGATTTTATTGATGATGCTGGTATTTCAGGAACGCAGGTGACTGCTACAACAGATGCGACATCAGTAGAAGCCGACTTCAATGCTCCGACTTTGACAACTGTTACTTTAATTAGTAATAACACCACGGATAACCAACATGCGACAGACGGGGATGTTGTTACTCTTGATATTGTATCGTCGGATGTTTTGAGTGCGATACCAACAATAACTGTAAGAAGTGGTAACATAGATGTGCAAGGACCTGTTACGGTTGCTCATGACAATCCTGGAGCGCCGGACTTTATCAATTTCAATATGACCTATACTGTAGATGGTGTCGGTACCTCTGATGGAGTAGATAAAGATGCAGACGGTGCATTGACCTTCTTCATCAACTTTGTGGACGATGCGGGGATCGCAGGTACACAAGTCACAGCGACTACTGACGCAAGTTCTATTGAAGTAGATGCTTCTGATCCGGTTATCGAATCTCTTAGTATTGTAAGAACCTCAGGTACGGATAATACGGCAGGTGATGACGATTTCGTACAAGACGGAGATGAAGTTACCATCACTGTAGACTTTAATGATGACCTGGCTGGAGGCTTCCCAACGATAAGCAACTTGCAAAGTGGGGGTGTAGCAATGGCTGAATCAGGAGCAGAAGTAATTACGGAAACCGATGCTACCAATGAAGTTTGGACCATTGTATTCAATGTCGACGCAGGTGACACAGACGGCAATATTTCCTTCCAGATCGATTATAATGATGATGCTGGAAATACAGGGGTACAGGTAACTGAAGCGGATATTACTGATGGCTCAAGTGCTACAGTTGATAATACCGCACCTACGGCGACGATTACTGCTGAGATTGGATCAAGTAATACTCAGATCATTGTTACTTTCAGTGAAAACGTCGCTACAAATGGGACGAATCCTACAGATTTCACTGTTGTAGATGAAGATTCGAACAACTTCGCTGTTTCTGCACAAGCAGATGGTACCGCGGAGGACGATGAAATTGTCCTGACTGTGGCGGATTTCAGTGCAGCAGAAGGTGACCTACTAGTGACATATACCAATAATAATAGTGAGATCTTTGATCTGGCCAATAATGATGCGCCCACAACTGCGGCAGCTACCATCGAAAGAACCTTTACTGGTGAAGTAAGCTTAACAGAGGTCGCGACTGGTACGGGAGGTGATACTGACGCTGACGTGGCGTTGTATCGTACTACGTCAGATGGTGTTGATATATTCGCTGGTACGCCAGTGACCTTTACTCCATCAGTCGAAGGAAGTACAATCACCATTTATCGTGATGAAGCGTTGACTGATCCGGTAACGGGAGCGCAACAAACTATGGTGACCAAAGCGACGGGTTGGACACCAACAATTGATGTATTCCTTGCGGATGAAGGATTGACTTTAGGTGGTACTTCATCAGCCGATTATGACGCTGACGCCAATGACATCAATGGCGTATACACCTTCTATATCACTGAAACTGCAGTGAATGAAACGGATAGTGAAGGATCGGCAGTAGTCTACTCTCTGGCATTCCTGGATGATATTGACAATACCAATGATCGCATCAACTTCTCTGTAGGTGAAAATGCAACCACTGACTTGAGGGTGGGTAATGCGCTTAACCAGGAACTTCAGATTTCAGGTGTTGCTATCGGAACACCAACCACTGCAGCAGGCACTTCATTTGTGAATTCTGAGGCGACCAATATTACGTCTGCCACGTTCAATGCGAGTATCGTGGGTCAGGGTACTTATCCACTGGATTTTGAGTGGATAAACGCTACCTCAGATGTATCTGCAAGGTTTGAAGATGTGGTGACATTATCCATTACTCCGGTGGTTTCGCCATTCTTCGAAGATGGTCAGAAGATCAACTTCAGCCGTGCTGAAGCCCAACAGGATTTATTGATTAACGAAAACCCTTCTGGAGTTGATGTTGCAACTGAAACTGATGGCGGAGACGCTGACTTCTACGATCTTGAGATTTACTATGTGCAGAATGATGCCATCGTAACTTCAATTGGAGTTGCCGGCGTGAATTCAAGTGCTGGTGGAGAGATCAGTTCAGCATTGATCTACAGTGGTACGGCTCAAACATTTGGTAGTCCTTCAGGAGCGGCCAGTACGGATTGGGATATTGATCCTTCGGCAATTGATGCCTTCCTGGATGCGAATGTAACCTCAGGCAGGTCCGCTATTGATACTTTGATCATAGCGTACATAACAGCGAATGACAATGCTACATCCTCCACAGATCTTACGGTGAATACAACCACAAATCTGTACCTGTTCGAACCTGTTGATGATATCGTAACTCAGGAAACCGATTTTTCAACAGAGTACTTTACTTGCGAGGGTGATGCAATTGCTGCGATCGCTACCAGTAATGTTGGTGAAAGCGCAACGTATATCTGGTACGCGGATGACGGGGACTTGACATTTGATGATGGCGATACTGAAATCACAAGAAGTACGACGTTGACAAATGCCAATATCCTTAATGAGACGACAACCTATACGGCTATTGATGGCACAGGCCAGACGACTCAGACCTACACCAATGATTCTGGTGTAAATGGAACTGCGGGTACGTATTACTTCTGGGTACACCATGTAAGAGGCGCAACGGACGAGTTCCTTGGAACCACCAGTGACGCAACACTGATATCTGTTACGGTATTTGAAGATCCGGATGAGCCTATCTTCGATAGCAATACAGCCGTAACGGCCAACAATACAGATGCCGTTGATTTCACGCTGTTCTATGATGCCGCGGATTTAACTGAATCTGTAACTTTCACAGCTTCCAGTAGCTACTCTGGCGCAGATTTCTCTACCTCCTCGAGTACTTCTGATCTTGCCGCTGCGGATACGATTCAGAATGAATTCAGATGGTATACCTCTAATGAGGATGGGACCAGAGGAACGCAAATTACATCTGGAGGAACGGTAACTGCGCAGCAATTGCAATTGACTGGATTAACAGCAGACGCTGATCGATACATCTATCTGGAGGAAGTGACGAATATCGTCAATGCTGCCGATGATACAGAGTTATATGAAGGTTGTACTTCAAATGGAGTGGTGATCTTGTTCTCTGTAAAAGTGCAACCAGATGCACCGACCGGCACAACAAGTTTCTTCTATTGCGAGGGTGAAACGGTAGCTGACCTCACCATGAATGGTGAAGCAGGCAATACATTCCGTTGGTTGGATGTCAACAATAACCTGATATTCGAGCAAACAACCAATACAGATGGGGCATTCACTGCCGGTATCGCTTCGGATTTAGGAATTGGTTCAACTCCTGTAGACAGCTTATACACCATCAAAGTCTTCCAGGTCAGTGATATAGTGAGTACATCTACTAACTCATCTTCGATCGCACCGGACTCGGTTAATATTCCTTTCGCAGGGGCAATCAGTGATACGACGGTCATCACCATAGATGTCAAAGAAGTACCTGCTGCTCCAGTTCTGGATACACCGGTGAATGGTGTTGAGTATTGTGATGACGTGAGTACTCAGTTGTCCATTGGCTTCACGGATGATGGTAATGCTGACCTCTTCAGGATCTATCAGGGAGATGGAGTAACAAGGGATGACGATCTTAGTGCAACGCAGAGTGCGATCTTGTTTGACTTGTCAGAGGAAGATTACCTCGCGGGTCTCGACTCGACGATATTTATATCGCAGGTGTCCTTCTCGGGAGAAGGTGGTGCTGACTTTTCAGGATGTGAAAGTCCGCTTGCTCAGGTAGATGTGCATCCGAATCCACAGTTTACAAGTTTTGCCAATGGATCATCGCTGATCAATATTGTCGAAGCCTGTGAGGTGGGTATTACAGCAGAAATATCCATCGACAACCTGAATACACTGACGGAGGAAAACTTCACAGTGGATTGGAGTATCGATGATGAGTTGAGAAGCGAGTCTAATAATTTTAGTATCGAGGTTGACCAGGTATATAATGCAGGTAGTTCTATCTCTCTTGATATTTCGGTAGAAAACCAAACTACTATGTGTTCTGCTGATATCAGCGAGACCCGAATTATCGGTGTGACACCAATTGCAGATTTTACCATCAATAACATCACGGAGAATAACAACACCGCATTGGTAGTGAGGGATAACAATCCGGATGTAACCAATACGCTAGTTGAAAGCATCTCTATGACAATTACTGATGATAGCGGAAATACGGTTTTCGAAGAAGAGCGTGCCGGAGGTGAGAATTCTGGAATTCTGAATTCAGCGTTTAACAATGATTTTGCTGCTGGTTCTTACACGGCCACAATGTTTACCATTTCGACCAGTGGTTGTACAGATGATGAGGTACTTGATTTCAATATCCTGCCTCAGGTAACGATCTCCGTAGATACATTGATCGATTTTGACAGAGGAAACCTTGAAAGTTGGTTCGCCGAAGAAGATCGTAATGTTTCCGGTGAACTAGATGATCAGAATGTAAGACAATTGGTAGGAAACTCTTGGGATCTGGATACACCAGCGGGAATTCAGATCTTCGAAGATCCTGACAGAAATCCTGAGTCCATTATGTGGATCACGAACCGAACGGGTGAATACAATGCCAGAGAGGTATCTTATGTTTACTCACCTTCGTTTGACATTCAGATCGAAAGACCTGCGGTTTCATTTGATTATTACCTTGATCTGGCGAATAATGATGGGGTTGTCCTTCAGTATTCTACCAATGATGGAGACACCTGGAATACGCTTGGTGAACCATCCACAGGTATTGGCTGGTACAACGAAGCTGGCGTTCCTTCTAATCCTGGTGGAGTAGAGGGTAATCCACAAAGGTTTGCATGGTCCGGAGATGGCGGCGCAAACTGGTTGAGTGCAACTCACGCTGTTTCAGGAGATGATTTGACTACCATACGTTTCAGGTTTGCTTTGGGAAGTCGTGATGCTGAGAAGGATGGATCAGAAGGTTTTGCCTTTGATAATTTCAGGGTCTTCTCCCGAGATCGTACGACCTTGTTGGAGACTTTTACCTCGACTCAAATTTGGGATGACGTTGATTCCACTAACGCCATGAAGAGTACCGTCTATGTGAAGGAGAATTTCCCTGGTGATATCGTGGTGATCAACTATTTCACGAACCTGGGAGATGATGAAGATAATAATAGGATTGACCCTATTTATGATCAAAATTCTTCAGACCCGAATGCTCGTCTTGCTTTCTACGGAATCAATGAAATTGAGACCGGTGTTCTTGGCGGCATTGAAATAGGTACCAATTTTGAGCCGGCTCAGGGTGAACCAGATATCGATGCGAATACCGGAAACCTTGGTTTCGTGGAGGGAGATTACTCTCAGGACTTGCTGAAACCGACAAGCGTCAGAATGAACCTGGGTGCAACACTGCGTGACAATGAGAATACGGTTGACATTTCTTTGACGGTAAGAACTGATTTCCCTGAAGGATTGAATCCGTTCGACGCAGAGTCTCAGATATCTACAAGAGTCATGGTTCTTCAGGAAAGCGTAGGAGGTGAAGGCGTGATTGAGAACGTACCGGGAGATGTTGTCTTCCAGAATGTATTGAGAGAGGTGATCACCGGCTCCAGCGGTCTTACCAATCAAGGTATTATTGAGAATGATACTGAGTTTGTGGATTTCACAAGCAGCTGGGAAGTGAGTGGCATCTTTGCTAATCAGGAAGTGGATAGCGTAACGATGATTGTGGTCGCGTTCGTTCAGGATGAAATAAGCAGAGAAATCTTGCAGGTAGTAGAACAAACCGTAAGAGTAGCTGTTCCTGAAACCGTAACGAGCATACACCCGGATTTCTTCAGTAGCCGTGAATCGTATGATATCTATCCAAACCCTGCTGAAAATGTCTTTACCGTTGAGTTGGAGAAACCAACAATGATGGACCTCAATTGGGTGTTGATCGATCAAAGTGGTAAGAAGGTAGTCGTTGGTGATATTCAACGTGGAAACCAAACGGTGGAAGTGATTACGGATCACTTATCGAGCGGTTTGTATTTCTTCCAGCTTTATAACAATGATCATGTCTGGGATAGTCAGCGTGTGATGATCATGAAAGGATCTAGATAAATCATAAAATAGAATTTTGAACAGAAGGTCTGCCGGTCACGGTGGACCTTTTTTTGTTGTCGTACCGCCAAATGTCCCGATGGATAACAATATGCTATTGATCAATTGGATCGGATATTGAATGCAATCTATATTCGGCTTCAATAGCACTCACCAGAACGGCACTGGAGTTCTTTTTGGCTCTGAACTCATTAACTTAATTAACTGGAGATCATTTGAATAATATCAGTACTCTAGATGTTCCGATTGATCCAAAGTCCGGATATTATTTAGATGACCAGCCCTTCCAATCGAAGCGATAGATTCGAGTAGGAACCTGTTATTGGTAAAAGATCGTTGCTTGGTGATTTCTGAATAAGGCAGAACCTTTCTTTTGGGGTACGATTCCAGTACTTGAACTCATGTTGGAAACACCAGAACTCCTGGAGTTTTTTGAAGGATCCTTCTGAATCCTGATCCTTGATCTGTGAGATTACCTTTCTTAAAGGAAACCGTATTTCCTATTGAAGCAGGGCCGTTTCTAATCCAATCATAAGACCTTTAGAAGTATAAAGGTTACAACATCATTGTTGTCAACAGACACTAAAGTAGATAGAGGGTATTGATGGATTTATTCAATTCTGAGCGCTGAATTTCTAAAATGAATAAGCCACTCTTAGCCTTGCAAACCAATTGAAAGGAAGGCCCGGATAGAAATACCTGGGTGCAGCCCCTCCAAATCCAGTGGCATTGATCAAAAGCATGGAAGCATACTTTTGATCAGTGATGTTCCTGAAAGTCAACCCGAGATCATAGTTCCAACGACCAATCTCCTTTGTATGACCCATGGTCACATTGAGTAAAAAATATTGATCTGAGAAGACGGAGTTGTCGTCTGTGATAGGTATCGCAGAAGTATACTGTTGATCCAGATAAATGTAGAACAAGGGCTTGAATTTGAACTGCAGACGATTGAAAAACACATGCCTGGGTACACCCGTTAATTGATTGCCGGAAAATGAATTTTCGCCATCGATAAACTCATCAAATGTAAAGTCGGAGAAACTGTATGATCCCTGATTGGAAAATTCAATGCGATTATTGTTCGCAAATTCGAGGGAATAAGATAGTTCAACACCCTGATGGCTCGTTTCTCCAGCGTTGATGCCAATGAATTGATCGTCTGCTGTTCTTCTTGAAACTAATAAGTTTTGGACTTGCATCCGATAAAAGGTAAGGTCAAAGGTCAGGCGATTGAAAAAACCACGCAGACCTACTTCCGTATTGAGTCCTGTTGCCGGTTCAATGTCAGGATTGATGGCGCCATCAGGCAATAAGGTTTCTTCTAAGGTGGGGGGAGAGAAGCCATGGCTGACGGAAAAGTATGTATTGATTCGTGGGCTGAAGGCATAGTTGAGGGAAACTCTTGGAGAAAAGACTCCTTGATAGTCGAATGAGCCACTTTGATCGGAGGAATCCTCGAAACGATCATCCAATTCATATTGTGTCTTATTAAAATTCAGTCCTGCCGATAGTACCAGGTTCTCAATGAGTTCATGATCAACTTGAGTGAAAACATTGATGTAATTTCTTCTCTCTTTCAAATCTGACAATTGATTTCCTTCAATGCTTCCCATTCCAGGAAAATCCCTATAAAGATTAGCGAGTGTTTGGAAACGATGCTGATCCCAGAATAACTCAGTTCCAATCATCCAGGTAGTTTGGGGTGAAAAATCAAAGATCAGTCGATTTCGAGTTCCAAATCCTGTCGTACTTTCATCCAGAATGTTGAAGGGCCGTGGTTCATAGTTGTTTTGGTGAGTTACGAAGGCACTGGTTTTAAGGGTGAGGGTTTTATTAAGTAAAGCTGAATAGGAGAGGCCTTGCAGTAGAGTACGATAGTCTTCAAAACCTTCAGCTGCTCCCCATGTAAAAGCTGCTTTTGTGGGAGTTTGCTCAAAATCAGTTTCATTCAGCGAACTGGGAATAAAGGCCTTTTGGTCTACGAAGTAAGTCAGCAAATTGAGTTTACCGGGACCGATCTCAGATTCCAAATGGAGTAGACCATGGCTTCTGTCTACATGATTATTATCTCGATATCCTTTACTGGTGAGGTGTCCGGCTGAAGCAAATACTTTTAACTTTTTTGCGGTAGCAGAGAAACTCAATTGCTCTTTGACCAGGCCAAAAGATCCTACGGTCAGGTCATTAGTAAAGGTGCTTTTCGGCGAGTCGGGGTTTTGGGCATTCATGAGGATCACGCCTCCGAGTCCGCTTCCGAAAATCGAAGAGTTAGGTCCTTTGATCACCTCATAGGAACTAAGCCCCGCCAGGTCAATATCTTCAACATTAGTTTCGCCGGACCCGTTGGTAAGAGGAATTTCTCCAAAATAGGCCCTGATCTTATTGGTTGAGAAAGGAGATCTGGATCCAATCCCGCGAATAGTGATCCTGTTGGTATTGATCGTTCCCGAGTGCATATAAACACCGGGTATACGATTGATTGATTCCTGAATATTGGCAGGATCGGCAGTTTGAAGCGCTTCTTTTCGGACAATGGCAATGTTGCCTCCGTATGATTGATAGTCACGTTCAACTCCCAAAGCATTAACAGTAACTTCCTTCAATTGCACAGTACTGGAGTCAGCAATATAATCTTGACTAAGACCCTGATGCGCGATGATGCTACTTCCGATGACCAGTAGGGCGATGAACGAATGTCTCATTGAAGAAAATTTTGCCGCAAAGATTGAATTAATCTTGAAAGTTGAAACCAGAACTTTGATCGACGGCAAGACAGTTGAGCGACTATTGACTCATTTTTTAAAGATAGCATGTTTCAGATAAGCAGCGATTCATACAGCTGTCGGTAGGATCTATTCACGATGAGGACTCATTTTGGAAGAACAATGAGGTAAGCACAAATATTAGTAATTGTTAATTTCGTGCTGTCAAATTTGGGTTAATTTTTTTTGTTAAGTGACTGTAAAGTAGGCTTTTAATTTCATGAAGTCCCCGAAATCCCTTGTTAATTGACGAAGGAAGTTCTCCTTTTATTTCCTCAATTCTCCATGTTCATTTGAATATCAACAAGGCCAGCTAATTCGATGTGAGATACTCCGAAAGCGAGGGTGTATCCGTATGCGAAATGGCCGCTTAAATGAATTAAAGAATTGATCCATCACGCCCTGCAATTCCTTACAGATGAAGTAAATACTTACCTCGATCTCATTAACGGTTCCACGGAAGCGGAAGGTAAACTCATTCTCACGAATGTGGCTACTCAGGAAGGCAACTGGGCGATTCCGCCCAATCGATTAGGGTTGTCATTGATCAACATCGAAGAAGAGAAGGTATTTAAAGATCAGCGATCTTCTTTTGTCAATTCTCAGGGTTTGGCCCAGAAGTACAATCCCGAGATTAAAATCAATCTCTACATTCTTTTCACCGCTAATTACACCAGTTCCATGGCGGAAAATGATGGTGTGGAATACCTGGAAGGCCTCAAGCAGCTTTCTTATGTGCTATCCTTTTTCCAAGGGAAAAATGTATTTACACCCGATAACTCTCCTTCGCTAGAAGGGACTGGTGTACAAAAACTCGTTGTGGACTTGTTTTCATACAATTTCGAACAGCTCTACAACTTCTGGACGGTTTTGGGAGCCAAGTACCTGCCTTCGGTACTTTATAAAACACGATTGATCCACTTCCAGGATGAGCGTGTGATGGAGCAGCAGGAGACGCTCAGTAATCTTGACCTAACTAACCAGGCAAAATAGAAGAAAGATGAATTACAAGACCCTTTTCGAAATCTCCTTTCTTCACAATTTCTTCATCGATGGGGTTATCAACAATGTAACGATCAAGCCAACGCATGATACTCAGGTACTGATGAAGAACCTGAAAATGATCTTTAAGAGCAATGGAGCTGGAGAGCAGGTATTGTACCGAACACTTCCAGATTCAACCAACCCCTTTGTTGGGGCAGATGGGCCCGTCAGTTTTGTGTTTACAATTCATCCCAAATACACCTCGGAGTTTCATAACATCACTAACCTGAATCAGGGTTCACCGAGCAAGACTTATGGTAGGGGAAAAGTCCCGTATTTTCAAAATGACGGTAGTTCAGCGTCCGATGAGCCAGATGCCCCTGAAGAAATTCGACATGCGCTTTTGGATGCTCTACGACCAAAAGTATTTACTTATGTCTATCACCTGGATCCGATACCATCACCGGTGGAAACCGTCCTCAAGGTAACGAGCCCCGACGGTTCAGTTGAGACGATTACCTACAATGAGTCTAGTGAGATGTCCCCGGATGCGTCGGGTTTCTATGCTGTACCCATTGACTTTAGCCACAGGCCTAATGGTCGATACATCTTTACGGTACGCAACAAGGCAGACGATTCCGATCTTCAGATCGAAAATCTTTATCTGGATAATGAACTGAATGCCACGAATCCTCAGGGTATCATCAATATTACGTATGACCCGACAGATGGAAATCTTTATGGAGATCCTGAGTATTACGGAATCACCTTTATCAGGAAACAAAGCAAATGGATCTATTATGTAGCCAATAAGAATGGCAATGTAGACCTTACCAGTAGTGACCTTACGATTGTGGATGACAGTGACGATTCAGCGGACATGGACATCCCTTATGATACTTATAGTTTCAGCAAAGGCGCTGAACCTGACCCGAATATATCCATCAATGGGTATGAAACAGTGGTGTTCACTTCGATAGAAGATATTCCTTTCTATGAAAGGCCGAAGCTTCATCTCAATCTTAAAGTTGATGATGATGTAGTGATTGAGAATCTTCCCAACCCTCCGTTGGCTGGGGTGAGTGGTGCATTCTCTGAAATTTTTGTATTCCTATAACTTAATTGTAGCACATGTTAAACCCCCGAACCCCAGGTGTATATGTTCAGGAACTTTCCCTGCTCCCTCCCTCGGTTGCCCCGGTAGCTACGGCCATTCCGGCCTTTATCGGGTACACACAGAAGCGTGGAGATGGATTTCCGGCAGACACACCTAAGAGGATCACATCACTCGTGGATTATGAACAAATATTTGGTGGTCCATTCGATGAGAACTATTCGGTCACGCTGACCGATGATGCCAATGATCCGCTTAATCCGAAGATCGCAGTTGCATCTGGCAACGCGCCGGCTGAATCGCCATACTTATTGTACTATGCCGTTCAGCATTACTTTGCTAATGGCGGAGGTCCCTGCTATATCGTCTCAGTAGGTTTGTATGATTATGATTCGCCCGGCATTGAGGCCGCCCGATTTACAGCGGGTGTAGATGCGGTGGAACAAGAGGATGAACCAACCTTATTGGTAGTGCCTGAAGCGGTTGGTTTGGATACGTTGAAAAGAACCAATCTCCACAATCAGCTTTTGGCCCAATGCAATAAGATGCAAGATCGCTTTGCCCTTATGGATGTCCTGGTAGATGAGGGGCGAGCTTCGCTTGATCCTTTGCAAGATGCCAATGACTTTCGCGGAGAAGTAGGTATTGAATATTTGAAATATGGAGCGGCGTACTACCCTTCATTGAAGACCACTATTACCAAATATTATGACTTGAATACGGTCAATATTGTGGACAATCGTACTGCAGCCACTTACGATGATGAGCCATTGAGTACGTTGCTAACAGGTACGGGGAATGCGCCGGTGAGTGCTTCTGGTACTTTTACAGTAAGTGCTAACCCTACCAATGAAACGATTTCGATAAATGGAGAATCAGTAGGATACAGTCATGTTCCTGGTGATACCGATGGTACGGCAACGGCAATAAGAGATGCCATCAATGCCAATGTAAATGTCAATGGGTTGGTCATAGCCACAGTTTCAAATAGTATCGTAACCGTGACGGCCAGGGATACTGGAACCGATGGTAATAGCATAACCATAGCTTCAGGTGATGCGGTGGAAGTGACTCCTTCAGGGGCCAACCTTGAAAATGGAACAGAAGGCGGTCGGGTACATGCCACAGCGATCATCACTTTGACATCAGGATTTAAAAAGGCGAAGGATAAGGACATTCAGATTGCAAATGAATTGGCCATCACCATCGCCGAACCTGCCCTGTTAAAGGATACTGCAGCTGAAACAGCAACTGCACTGGCAGCGAAGATCACAACTGATTCCAGCCTTGTTTCGGCTGCGGCAAATGGTAATGAAATAACCTTGACGGCACTGGCTGAAGGAGAGGAGGGGAATGGCGTCGCGTTATCTTACACTGGTTCTGCCGGATTGCGATTTTCCGGAGCGGAACTTGAAGGAGGTACCGCTGGCGGTGACCTCCCGGACGTAGCCCTGTATCAACGTATTCTCACGAAACTTAACAGCTACAAAGTTGATCTTTATCCCTCGGCAACCATGGCTGGAATATATGCTCGGGTAGATCGAAACCGAGGTGTATGGAAGGCGCCCGCCAATGTTAGTGTGAACATGGTTCAAAAGCCAAACGTAATGGTCTCGTCAGAGGAACAAGGGAGTTTAAATGTCGACCCAAATACCGGTAAATCGGTCAATGTGATCCGTTCTTTTGCAGGTAAAGGAACATTGGTTTGGGGCGCTCGTACGCTGGCAGGAAATGATAATGAATGGCGATATGTACCTGTGAGAAGGCTGTTTATATTCATCGAAGAATCGATTGAAAAAGCGAGCGAGCCTTTCGTGTTTGAACCCAATGATGCGAATACCTGGGTCAAAATGAAAGGAATGATCGAGAACTTCCTGACTTCCTTATGGCGAGATGGTGCCCTGGCGGGTGCAGCACCTTCCGATGCTTTCTTCGTGAAAGTCGGCTTAGGTGAAACCATGACTGCTCTGGATATTCTGGAAGGCAGACTGAACATTGAGGTGGGTATTGCTGCAGTACGTCCGGCGGAATTCATCATATTGAAATTCTCGCATAAGCTGCAGGAATCCTAATTGAAATTGATTTAAAACACTTAACAGAATAAAATATGTCTAGTTATAGTACACCCGGAGTGTACATAGAAGAAATTTCGACCTTACCTGCTTCAGTAGCAGCGGTAGAAACGGCTATTCCTGCCTTCATTGGCTATACTGAAAAAGCTGGGGAGAATGATGAATTACTGGATGCGCCAACACGGATTTCTTCCATGTTGGAATATCAGGAACTCTTCGGCGGAGCTTTCAGAGAAACGCCTGCCATAGAGTTGAAAGATACACGTGATGGAAGCACATTGGTGAGTCGGGAAATCCTTGTTTCCTTCGACAATCCTTCTGATGCGAAACTGTTCTACAGTATGCAGATGTTTTTTAACAATGGGGGTGGTGACTGCTACATCGTATCGGTTGGTACCTATGAGAATGGTACCCCGCCTTCAGTCACAGAAGGGGATATTACCGGAGGTATCAATGCCCTGAAAAAAGCAGATGAGCCTACACTGCTCGTATTTCCAGATGCCACCTCGTTGAGTCTTTCGGATTATGGTACGGTGGTGAAAAATGCCCTGGCGCATTGCAACCTGTTACAGGACCGGTTTACGATAGCTGATGTGGTAGGTGATGATTTTACTGCCTATCGCGGAGAACTCGGCATGTCGGACTTGAAGTATGGAGCGACTTATTACCCTGATTTGAATACTACTCTCAATTTCAGTTTCAAAGGAGCTACAACCATCACCCATACCAGTGGCGCCACATTAACGGCACCACCTGCGGTACCCGACAATTTAAATCCGTTGCCAGAAGATCCTGATCTTCAGGGAGTCTCGCTGGATTACATCGAAAAACATTACCCAGGTGTGTATCGCAATATTCTGGCGAAGGTCAACTCGATTTACGTCACACTGCCACCTTCCGGGACCATGGCTGGCATTTACGCCAGGGTTGACAATGATCGTGGTGTATGGAAGGCACCTGCGAATGTGAGCATTAACAATGTTATCGGACCGGCTGTAAAGATTACCAACGATGTTCAGGATGGCCTGAACGTAGATCCGACCAGCGGAAAATCCATTAATGCCATTCGGAGTTTTGTAGGCAAAGGGACCCTGGTTTGGGGAGCAAGAACGCTTGCCGGAAACGACAATGAATGGCGATATGTCCCGGTGAGACGCTTGTTCATATTCGTTGAAGAGTCTGTGAAAAAGGCAACTGAGTTTGTGGTATTTGAACCTAATGATGCCAAAACCTGGCTTCGGGTGAAGACCATGATCGAAAACTTCCTGACTTCCTTGTGGAGAGATGGCGCTCTGGCAGGAGCCGCGCCTTCAGATGCATTCTTCGTCAATGTGGGCCTGGGTGTGACCATGACAGCCCAGGATATTCTTGAAGGTCGTATGAACGTCGAGATTGGTATGGCTGCCGTTCGGCCGGCAGAATTCATCATTTTGAAATTCTCCCATAAGCTTCAGGAGTCATAAATACCTAACAAGAGATAATAAATAAGTATAAAATTCAAAAATATTAAGTCATTATGGCACAGTCATATCCTATCAGTCTTTTTCACTTCCAGGTAGATTGGGGTGGTTCCAGAATTGGTTTCACAGAAGTATCTGGATTGACCGTAGAGTTACAGACCATCGACTACCGTGAAGGCGATGCACAGGAATATCAGGTCACTAAAATGCCCGGGATTCCACAGTATTCCAATATCACTATGAAGCGCGGCATTGCCAGGGCCGATGATGATTTCGTGACCTGGCTGGGTACAGTTCGTATGAACAATATTGAAAGGCGCGACCTGACCATCAGTTTGCTCAATGAAGAACATTCTCCCGTGGTGACCTGGAAGGTCAAAGAAGCTTTTCCCGTGAAGGTCGAGGGACCAACCCTGAATTCGACTGGAAATGAAGTTGCGATTGAGTCTATCGAACTGGCGCACGAAGGTCTATCCATAGAATTCGCATAATCATGCCCAGAACTGAAAGCTTACCACCTGTAGGTTTCCACTTCAGTGTGGAAATCGATGGTATTACCGAAAGCGGAAAATCTGACATAGGATTCCAGGAAATCTCAGGGATCGGCGTGGATGTAGGTGTGGAGGAGTACCGTGAGGGTGGAGAGAACCGGTTTGCTCATCGATTGGCAAACCCCGTTTCCTATGCCAATCTGGTGATGAAACGGGGCATGCTGATGGATTCTCAATTGATCGCATGGTTCAGGAATGAAATAGAAAGCTTTCAGTTTAAAACATATGAACTGTATGTGTACCTCCTTGATCACAATCACGATCCGCTGGAAGGATGGAATTTCATTCAGGCCTGGCCACTAAAATGGTCTGTGGAAGGTCTCAATGCCCAAACCAATGGATTGATGATTGAGAGCATCGAGTTCTGCTATCAGTACTACAGACGTTTGCTTTAAATGAAAGATCATGATTGAAATCAGGGAATTGATCATTCGAACCAATGTCACACAAAATGCGACTTCACCAGATAAGGCACCAGCGGCCAATGATGGTGGAAAGCAGCAAGTTGCGTTGGACGAATTGTTAAAAGGATTACACGATAAGAACGAACGATAGATGCCTGCCTCCAATGTACAAGCACCTACTGGCTATCTGATCAAAATGATCATTACGCCTTTTGATGATGAGGAGTATAAAATCCCATCTTCCGAAGGTCCGTTTGAGCTGATGTACAATCCTACTACCTATTCCAGAGAGTACTCTAATGTATTCGAAGAAGTGGAAGTAGATGGCAGTCAGAAGACGCTCAAGTACAAGCAGACGGAATCACCAACTATGACGTTTGAGTTTCTGTTCGATGCACTGGGGACATCTGTTTCTGGTAGTTCCCTGATGGCTCGTCAGATCCTTGTTGAGAAACGTACGGATAAAGTCATTGATAAATTCCTTGGTTTTGCGTTTAAAGTACAGGGAAACACGCATAATCCGCGGTACCTCAGGTTGCAATGGGGTGATTTTTTGTTCGAAGGAAGAGCGGAAAAAGCCACTGTGACCCATAAGTTATTTGATACTTATGGCTATCCGATCAGATCTACAGTCAATTGTACCTTCAAGACGCATAAGTCACTGGATCAACAGGCGAAAGAGACCAATAAGCAGTCTCCTGACCTAACCAAGCAAAAATTGGTAGGAAAGGAGGACACACTTCCGCTTTTGTCATTTGACGAATATCAAAGCACCCGGTTTTACCTCGAATTGGCTCGGGTCAATCGCATCAACAATTTCCGTAGCCTTCGTTCAGGGCAGAAATTGGTTTTTCCGCCGGTAGCAAAAACAACAAACAATGGCTAGTAGAAAAATACCAACCCAGGACAAACAAGATCTTTCTACCTATACAGTTTTAGTAGGTGGTGAAGACCTTGGGGGTTTGTACGGCCTGAAGTCTGTGATGGTATCTAAATCAATCAACAAGGTACCTACGGCTCGGATTATCCTAAGTGATGGCAATGTTGCTGACGAAGACTTTGAGATTAGTAGTGGCGACAAGTTCGTTCCTGGGCAGGAAGTTGAAATTCAGGCCGGGTATCATAATACGGAGGATCCGATTTTCAAAGGCATCGTTATCAGGCACAGTATCAGGACAACCGGATCGACCTCCGTGTTGATCGTGGATTTGAAAGATGCGGCAGTAGCAATGACCGTGGGTAGGAAAAATAAATACTTTGAAGAAGTAGCGGATAGCGAGGTTATTGAGGAGCTCCTGGGAACATACAGCAAATTAAAGCCTGATGTAGAAGCCACTGAGGTTACCCATCTGGAAATGGTGCAGTATTATGTTTCCGACTGGGATTTTATGGTGACTCGCGCTGAAGCGAATGGTCAGCTCATTTTTGTTGATGATGGTACGGTGACGGTCAAAAAGCCCGATTTAAGTGCGGAGCCGTTGGTGGAATTGGCCTACGGACATAACGTCGTGGAGTTTGAAGCAGGAGTGGATGCTCGTGATCAATATGCGGCAACCAAAAGCTTCGCCTGGGATTATGCCAAGCAAGAGGTGTTGGAAGAAGAAGGCAAAGATCCCGGATATGAAGAGCAGGGAAACCTGAAAGCAACGGAACTCGCCGATGTTTTGGGCCTTAAATCTTTTGATCAGGTCCATTCGGGCAAAGTATCTGATCAGGAACTTAAAGCCTGGTCTGATGCTAAGCTTTCCAGAAGTAGACTATCCCGGGTACAAGGTCGGGTTAAAACGATTGGATTTAGTACCGCTAAGCCAGGGGAGATGGTAACATTCGCCGGATTTGGTGATCGGTTCAATGGGAAGGCTTTTGTATCGTCAGTCATTCACACCATTACACCTACCGAAGGCTGGTACTGTGACATTCAGTTTGGCTTGCCGCAAGAATGGTTCATTGACAAATATGATAATGTCCCGGCCCGTCCGGCATCAGGTTTGATCCCGCCTATTCAGGGTCTGCAAAATGGTGTGGTAACCAACATTCACGAGGACCCGGATGGAGAATTCAGAGTAAAAGTTCGGATCCCGGTCATTGATCCTCAAAATGAGGGCGTCTGGGCCAGGGTTTCTGCAGTAGATGCAGGAGACAATCGAGGTTTGTTTTTTCGTCCGGAGATAGAAGACGAAGTTATTGTGGGTTTTTTCAATGACGACCCCACGGACCCGGTTGTACTAGGCATGCTTCACAGTAGCAGCAAAGCGTCGCCAGTTACCCCGGCGGAAGAGAATAATGAAAAAGGACTTTACACCAGAAGTGAAATGAAGTTGGTCTTCGACGATGACCTGGTAAGTGTTACCCTGGAAACTCCCGGGGGGAATAAGATGGTCTTGAGCGAGGATGAAGGAGGTATTTCGATGGAAGACGAAAACGGGAATAAGCTTGTGATGAGTGCCGATGGCATTATGATTGAAAGTGCAGCTGATCTCATCATGAAAGCTTCCGGAGATGTAACCATAGAGGGCACCAACCTGACCAGCACTGCTCAGTCGCAATATCTCGCAGAAGGAAGTGCAGGAGCAGAGCTGTCCTCAGGTGGACAAGCTGTCATCAAAGGAGCCCTGGTGGCTATTAATTAAGTAAAAGATGCCAATTGGTTGGCAAAATTGATTGACCTAAAACATTAAGTGATGCCTGCAGCAGCAAGAGTAACCGATACCACAAATCATGGAGGTTCTATTGTCGGACCTGGGGAAGCCACCGTACTGATTGGAGGCATGCCTGCAGCAGTAATGGGTGATAACCATGTGTGTTCCCTTCCTCCTAATGCTCATCAGCCAACGGCAAGTCCCTTTCCTGCCGGAAGTGCCACTGTGCTGATTGGCGGTAAGCCTGCCGTTCGGGTTGGAGATACCTGTATTTGTGGAGCCAGTGCGGCAGTTGGAGAGCCTACGGTAACCATTGGATGAACATGAATGATGGTTATTCCATGTGAATACCATAGGAAAACAGAGGATTAAGACATCAAAACATGGCTTGTTATGGATGAAAACAATAACATTTTGGGACGCGGCTGGGCATTTCCAGTTTCTTTTAGCCGCGGCAGCAATTCTGCCCGAATGGTGCAGGATGAGGAAGATGTGCTTCAAAGTTTGCGTATTCTTCTTTCTACCATTCAACGAGAGCGGGTCCTGGAGCCTGATTTTGGCCTTGATCTGGTTCATATGGTGTTTGAACCTTTGTCGGTTTCTTCAGCGGCACTGCTTACCCGCAAGATTGAACAGGCGATTTTGGATTATGAGCCCAGAATTGAACTGGACAATGTGGATTATATCCAGGACGTAGAAAATGGCCGAATTGATATTACCCTGGAGTATACCATACGGGCAACCAATACACGAACAAACCTGGTTTATCCATTTTATTTCAACGAAGGAACTGATATCAGCTGATGGCAAAGACCTGCTTCGAAAATCCAATTATCCGAGATGGTGTAAGTCAGCAACAGCGGCTAACCAAGGCACTATTGCCGGAGTACGTCGCGGTGGATGAGCGGAAGATCGAAGAACTGAAAAGATTTGTCCTGGATTTTTCTAGAGAACTTCACTTTTACGACGACAATAATCAAACAAATGGTGACTGGTCTGATTTTTTCAATCAACAAGTCAGTCAGGAACAACAAACAGAGCCTCATTTTGCCTTGTTTCAGGCTTTTCTGGAATTATTCAGCATTGCTCAGGGAGACCTGAATACACTTACTGCCCGTCACCTTGATTTCTATTACAAAGATGTCCTTCGGTTAAAGGAGAATCCTCCGGTGCCAGATCAGGTGTTTATCATTTTCGAATTGGCGAAACATGTGGCCAATACGGGTCATGTCATCAAAGAGGGGACAAGATTTAAAGCAGGCAAAGATGAAATAGGCACCAATGTGTTTTATGCGGCACAATCTGAAATTGGAGTGAACAAAGCCTCTGTTGGAGAGATCAAAAGCATTTACAGGGACCCTTCAACCGGGTTGTTACATCAATCTGATATTTCAAATTCCGCAGACGGGCAGGGAGCAGAATTTCAGAATGACGCCAATAGCTGGTATCCATTTGGAGATGAAACCCGGAAGAAGGCTGAAATAGGCTTTGCGTTCGCCTCACCGATCCTGAATTTAGCCGAAGGCATTCGGAAAGTTACTTTGAAACTCACCTTCAAGGAGTTTGATGATGCACAGTTGCAAGCATTTTCCGAATTACAACCACTGATGGTGAACAGGGCTTTGCGATTCTATTTCAGTGGGGAGGAAGAATGGATTGGACCGACAGCATTGGCAGAGGAGGAGTTACAAAGCGCCGAATATCTGGCTATGGCCGAAGAAGCAGCTATAGAATGGTTAAACGAGGTGCAAACCTGGGAAGATATTGCTGGCGTTGAACCAGTTGATGGACCCATTTTTGATTCACCCTGGTCAGGATATGGAGATCAGATAGATGATTACGATATAGGCGAGACTACCGCGAAGGAA
Source organism: Cyclobacteriaceae bacterium (assembly GCA_965229785.1). GTDB lineage: Bacteria > Bacteroidota > Bacteroidia > Cytophagales > Cyclobacteriaceae > JAWPMT01. The sequence continues at coordinate 2,453,410 of CBDDJS010000001.1, read as the reverse complement.
ATGCTGCGAATCCGCGCCTTGATGCCCGACCAGAAATTTTCAAACCTCGCAGAGGTCCGGGCAGTGAGGGGCGTTGGAGAAGATAAGATCAATGATATCCTTTACACATTCGGGGCTTCCGCTCGTTACGATTCGATTTCTCTGGATATTGTCAATAGACAACTGATCATAACACGGACCATTGGTAAAGAAAAGCCGGCTATTGTTCCCTACAACAAGGAGGAATTAAAAGATCCTTTCGAGACTAATCAACCGGTTGTAAAAGTGATCCTCGATACAAGTATGGTGAACCCGGAATCCCCAGACCATGAAGCATACATTTATCCTTTTCTGGATAAACTCGAGCTACAACAGGTGGATATCGATGTAGACGTAAGGGAGGTCAGTACATTGGTAGTACAAAACGATCGTACGGTGATGGATCCTTCCAAGAACATGGCACCTTTTGGTATTACACCAGTTTTAGGAAGTACGTTTTACATTGGTAATCATGAAGTATTCCAAAAGCAACTGACACAACTTGATGTAGACCTGAAATGGTTTGGTTTACCTGCGTCAGACTTTAAAAGCTATTATCAGTATTATGATATTAAAGTAGATCAACATCCGGATCCACCAGCAGTTCCGGGTGATTCACATGCAGGTCGCACAAACGGTGCTTTTCAGGTCGATGTTTCCTTGTTAGATAAGCGTGAATGGAATTCATTATCGGCGAGCGAACATTTATTTGACATTGCTGCGGGTGAAGACATTCCTGTACCTGAGACACAAAGGATAAGAATTGAAAATGACGCTTTATCGGCCATTTCAAGAGATCCGGATCTTCCTGCTGTAGTGAATTATGATACGAATACGCAAAAAGGTTTTTTGAAACTGGTTTTGGCCAATAAGGATTTTGGCCATCAGGATTATCAGATTGCCTTTACCCATCAGATCATTACGGGGCTCAATGCCACACCGAAAATTCCTAATCAGCCATACAATCCTACTTTACAGGCTATTTCTCTCAACTACAAATCAACGGTATGCTACAACTGTATGCCGAATGATGAAACGGAGGAGGAGATTCCCGAGAAATTTTTCCACTTGCACCCATTTGGATCCACAGAACAGGTAGCCTCTGGTGAAGTAAATGAAAACTTCTACTTCCTGCCACAATATCAGGATCAGGGAGAATTGTACATTGGGCTTGACAACCTGTTTCCGGCGCAAAACCTCTCGATCTTAATGCAAGTACTTGAAGGCAGCGAAGATCCGGATACAGTTCGTCCCGACGTGTCCTGGTCCTACCTGTCAAAGAACAAGTGGGAACCTTTTAAGTCTATCGATATCTTATCGGATACGACTAATGGACTGCTGACTTCCGGGATCATTAATTTCTCTTTTTATAAATCCACAACCAATACGGACACCCTTCTGACCACAGGTAAACACTGGATCAGGGCTACGGTACCGGAAGGGAGAAAAGCCATCCCAGAGTTTGTGGACATTATCACCCAGGCAGTCATCGCTGAATTTGAGGATAATGACAATGATCCGAATTACCTCTCGAAAGCCCTGGCCGCAGAAACCATTGCTAAACTCGAATTTAGTGATTCATCTATCCGGGGAATTTCGCAACCATTTGCCTCTTTTGGCGGGGCTGTACAGGAAGAAAGTAATGCCTTCTACACCCGGGTTAGTGAGCGATTGCGTCACAAACAAAGGGCCATTACTATTTGGGATTATGAGCGGTTGATCTTACAGGCTTTTCCATCTGTATACAAGGTGAAGTGCCTTAATCACACAAGGTTTACAGGTAGTTTGTCCACTTATAATCAATTGTTGCCGGGGCACGTGAGCGTTATCGTCGTTTCCAATGTGCGAAATAAGAATGCCGTAAATCCAATCACGCCACAGACAAGTTTGAATCAGCTGGAATCAATTAAGAAATACCTGAGTGCTTATCGAACCGACCCGATTGAATTGCATGTGCACAATCCCGCGTACGAAGAGATCACAGTAGACTTTAAAGTTAAATTCCATCGAGGGTTCGACAAAGGTTTTTACCAAAGGCAATTGGAGGATGAGATCAAGGCATTTTTGTCTCCCTGGGCGTATGATGGACCAGATATTTCCTTTGGTGGCCGCATACACCAGTCTCGTATTATAGATTTTATTGACGAGCGTGAATATGTGGATTTTGTTACCTGTTTCAAGATGTTTCATGCGGCGATCTCTTTGGAAGAGCCTGTTACCGAAGCGATTGCTTCTACTTCTGCTTCCATCCTTTGCTCGGCGGGAGGGATCAGTGATTATGGAGATCACAGGATCAAAGTATTGACCGATCATGATAACTGCGGCGATTGTGACGATAATCTGATAGATCCGCCTCCGCCGGTATTGTCCAGAGACAATTGCTGTGATGAAACAGATGTTCCGGACGGTGATAAGGATGATCCTTACGCTTATAGTGTGCCAGATTTAACGGATTTTCCTGAACCCCCTCAAACGGACTTGTGTCCTCCGATCCCGGAGCCGGAGCCCATTTCAACATTACCTGCAGTAGTGATCAGTGACCTGGTGAATGATCAATACAATTCCATTGGACGAAATCAGGTGTACTTACTGAAAGGAAATCACACCTTCTTCGTACCCATGAGCTTTACTTATAGTATGTTGGCTCAGGTGGTGGAAGTACCGGATCATCTCACCGTGGTGCTTCGGGGAGATCATACCCAGATCAGGTGGCCATTTGTTGAAAACCTCTCAGATATTGAAAACAACCCTGTTTTCTACAGAATTGCACAATGGCCAGTGTTGCGAAGGGCATTTTTTGACGGCACTAATACCCGTATTTCATTGGTCAAACCTCACAAAATCCAGGTGGGGGATAAGTTGAACTTGTTCAGAAGAGCCACCGGAAGGAGGATCCGACGAATCTACCTGCCCAAAGTTACGTCGGAAATGGTGCGAATGAGTTCCAGGATCAACCTTCAGTTGATAGCAAACAATGGACAAGTGCTTCAGGTAAGACCTGCCACTTATGCAGGCCTTGATCGATTACAGTTGAAAGGCGTCGAAAGCACCACATCGAGGGTGATCACTCTAAGATCCGGGTATGGACTGGACAGGTATTCCATTCAGCTTGAAGCCACAAAATTCGAAAGCGCTTTTGGGTATAACGATTTTGGATGGCGAGTTACGATGGAAAATGAAAACTATTTCAAAACTTATTACGGAGCCCCGGATGACTCCAGATCCGATAATCCTAAACCGGATAAACCCTTTTTAGAATCATGACACAACCCATTTCCATATCGCGTCAGATTCCCGCCATCCGAAGTATGGACTTCAATTACCTGAGGGAGGAAGGCATCCGTAGGATTCAGGAGCTCTCCGGTAAGATATGGACGGATTACAATGTCCATGACCCGGGCGTAATGATGTTGGAAGTGCTATGTTATGCACTTACGGATCTGGGATATCGTACCTCCTTCGAAATGAAGGACCTTCTGGCATCCAATCCGAATGACAACATCAACGATGGTTACCAGTTTTTCACGGCACGACAGATTTTGCACAACAATGCACTGACCATATTGGATTACCGCAAATTGATCATGGACGTCAGTGTTTTGGCTGATGAAACAGATGAGATGAGTGAGATCATTGGCGTGAAAAATGCCTGGGTGACTGTAGCAGACCAGTCCGAATATGATGTATTTGTACATCGGGAAAATAATCTATTGGCGTATGTACCGCCCAAGTTGGGAGACCAGGATCCTTTGGACATGAAGGCATTGTACAACGTGGTTTTGGAGTTCAGTGATTCTCAGGTATTTGGGGATCTCAACGTAGACTATCTCGAAGATACGGTACAAGCATTCCACCCGAATATTGTCGCTCTGATCCAGGGTACACCGGTAGATGATCCGATGAATGGCATGCAGGCACATGATAAAGCCCTCTATCAGCGAATTTTAGACATGAGCCCTGAGGACTTTGACAATATGGTAGCTCAAACCAGGGAATTGCTGAACCTATCTTTTAGGGTAAAAGTTCAGTTTCCACGCTGGGACGAAGCGGATCTCAAATGGCAGGATATACAGGAAGTGAAAAAATCTATCCAGTCCATCGATCTTACTTACCTTTTTCTACCGGAAGACCTGGACATCACGCATAAACTGGATGAAGACAACAACATGCTCTTAGCCAGTATACACGAGGATTTCAAAAGCCGTCCCATACCCTTTATCGATGACATAACCACTCGTCTGAACTACGAAGTTTTGGGTTATGCCCATAGTATGCTGACCACTTACCAGACGAAGGTTTTCAAGATCCTTGAGATATTGTCGAAGGTCCGGTCGAGGCTTCATGCCAATCGCAATTTGTGTGAAGACTTTTTGAACTACAAAGCCCTTAAAATTGAAGAAGTATTACTCTGTGCTGATATCGAACTCTCCACCAGCGCTAATGTGGAAGAAGTCCAGGCTGAAATCTATTTTTTACTGGACAAATTTCTGTCACCCACAGTTAATTTCTATTCGTTAGAGGAGATCCTTACACGCGATTCGGAGGAAAAGAAATATAAGGTTGTCAACATAAATCGAGATAAAAATGTCCTGACGGTTGCTTCTCTCATCAAACAAGAACTACAGGCAGGAGATACCATTAGCCTTTCCGGGTTTTCGCGAGAGGTTGTGGAGATGACCTTGATTTCTGCGGAGGTTAACCCATTTAAATCCACTTACACAGATATAGCAGTTGAAGAATCAGTGTTGAGTCTCATCGATTCTGATCGTGGTTTCTTATTCATTGGTAAGCTCAGTGAAGAGAAAGACCGGGCTACCGAAGAAGTATTCGAAGGCCCCCCGCTGGAAAATGGATTTATCGACAATGAGGAGCTAAAAATTGCGGATCGAAAAGCCTTTATTCATGCCTCAGACATCATTAACCTGATCATGGATGTGGAAGGTGTTGAGGCTGTCAAAAAATTACAGATCGCCAATTTCCCTCAGGATGAAAACCCTGACGTGCTGGCAAGGAGTGTGCGGTGGTGTTTGGAGTTAGCGATCAATCAGGACTATGTACCGCGGTTAAGTACGAGCAAATCGAAACTCACCTTTTATAAGAATGAATTGCCGTTTCAGGCTAATAGCCTCAAAGTGGAGGCATTATTTGACGAAAAGAAAAGCCAGCAACGACCTCAGAAAACCTTTAATCCTGTTCTGGATTTTGAAGTCCCTGAGGGAGAATACCGGGAGCTCTCTGAATATGTTAGCATACAAGACGATTTACCCATTACGCATGGAGTAGGACCAGCCGGTGTTCCCCTTGACAACCTGGACGAAGATGCGGCCAAAATTCGGACAGCACACGCGCGACAACTGAAAGGTTTTCTCATGATTTTTGATCAATTACTCGCTAATTACCTGTCACAACTCGATCATGTGAAGGACTTGTTTTCGTATAACCCCGAACGAAAACTTGCCATTGCCGATGAAGAAATATATCAGAACTATGACTTTCAGGTAGACAAAACATACTACTCGCAATCACTGGTTGATGTAGTGGATTCTGCACTCGATCTGTATACCGATTTCACAGGGTTTGATCCATCGGATAATGAGACGGCTCGTCAACTGAAAATTGATGCTTTTAAATCGGAACATCTGGATGTTTTGCAGTCGCTAACGGAAAATGAAGAAACTTTCTCCCAGCGACGAAACAAGTTCCTTGATCACCTGATGGGGCGTTTTGCAGAGCAATTCACTGATTATGCATTGCTCGCTTACAAATTGGATGGCCCGAAATCCGACTTAGAACTGATTGAGGACAAACAGGATTTTTTAAATATCTATCCTGACATCAGTGCCAATCGTGGAAAGGCATTTGATTATACCAATCCATTGTTGTGGCATCTCGACAATTCTTCGGGGTTGGTAAAAAGGGCCAATTTCATCGCGGGGATAGATCCCGCAGAACTGGTAGACCTTGTATTCGATCCTGAGGTGGTTAAGGTAACAGGTTCGGAAGGTGCTTATGGTTTTGAAATATTATGGGAAGGTGATTCAGTACTGTTCAGTACTTCGACCTACACCACCATTAGGGATTTGAATGCAACAATAGAAAAAGTCATTCTATTTGGGATTTGTGAAGAGAATTACAAAATCACTTGCCGACAAGAATTGGGCGGACATCAGCTGTCCATTTACCTTTTTCTAGAGGAAGAGATAGTGGCCCAGATGTTAGATGGGTATGCTTCGGAAGAAGAAACCCGTGCGGCACTGAACCGTCTTATTCAGGTATTCAAAGGAGAATTTTTAGGAAATCCTTTGTCGAACAGAAACAACTTTTCGCTTCCGTTTGATCCTTATTTTGATGCCTATTTTGAGGCCGGAGATATCGACCTGGCTCACGCAACATTCAAAATCCGCTTCAAGCTATTTGCGACTCCATTTGTAAATACGGACGATCAGGTGTTATTGAGTGGCGTATTAGAAGGGAACATTGCTACAAAAGACCAGGATTCCGAAGAGGAGGCCAAAGAAGCTGCCAGACAAAAGGTGAGGGAGACTTTCTGGTTGATAGTTTTTTTCGGGAAAGAAACTTGTCAATATGCCAACCGCGAATACGGTCTGGCCATTATTGATGACCGTTTGGGAGAGGACATTGCTGCAGGAGATGCGATGCAGATAAACACCTTGCTGTCAGACTATCAAGTAAACACGGAAGATCGGTCTGATTTTGAGATTGCGGTATCCCGTATGGCATCGTTTTTCGAAAGAAACTTTCATCGTCAGGAAGGCTTGCACTTAGTTGAACATATACTACTCCGCCCTAAGATCAATGATCTGTGGGTGCCCATTACGAATAGACCTGATATCCTTACGTTGATCCCGGAAAAAGACAGTTTTATTCCGATATCAGCTGAGTTGACTCAATCCGCGCAGGTTTCGGGGGTGAAGATTACCATTTCAAATGGAGATTTTACGGATGATCTGCGGTTCAATCTGACCCTGGTCATTCATTTCGGAGGGAGTGCTTATGCCTGTCAGGTTGGAATGTACCAATATGATCCTGCTAGCAATACCACTACTATTACTGCGCGACAGGAAATTTCACCGGATCTTGACGGGCGTTCGGGTTTGACCATTTCGTACGAACGTTTGATTCGGGTCGTGGCCATAGAGGAAGAGACCTTTGAACTTACCCTAAAGACTGGCACAGACTACTCGAAACTAAACCTGGTTGGGACTACAGATGGTTCCGGGGGAACAGAGATTGAAATTGTTTCTGCCAATCGTGAAAGGTCATATGGTTTTTTCCGACTTGAGTCAATTGACGAAGCCAATCACAAGCTGAAACTCTGCCAGATGATGGTCCATGACCAGCTGTTACCCATTTATCTTCCAACCATTGACAATGATATCGAGGGAGATGAGGATTGTGATGCCTGCAAAGTAGATAATCCTTATAAGTACATCGCACAGGTGGTTGTCCCCGCCTGGCCTGGGAGGTTCGATAATATCGATTTCAGGAGATTTTTTGAGAAAACCATTCGAATGGAAGCTCCAGCGCATGTATTCCTCAACATCTGTTGGATCGGATGGGATCAAATGGAAGTTTTTGAGCGAAACATGAAAACCTGGTTGCTGGAAAACAAGCTTGAATTTCCGGTACAGCCCTATAGTGAAGAAGAAATAGAGCAGATCACCCATTTGTCTAAGGCTCATCAGGAATTAGTGGAGATCCTCTATCAATTCAGAAACATATATCCCGTCAAAACCCTTCACGATTGTGATGAGAGCCAAACCACAGAAGGAGCGATCATTTTGAATAAAACTGCCCTCGGCGAAATATAAAACATTAGTATCATGAGTATCCAGACTATCAACGGCAGCATCATCAGCAACTACCCCGTATTTGAGGGTAGCCAGGTCCTCACGAGCGAACAATTGAACGGCATGTTCGATTACCTGGATCAGCAGAACCGCTTTACCCGGTCCAGACTCATCGGTATTGGCATAGTATGCGGTTTACATCTACGGGTGGTTAAGAATCAGGTCGTCTTATCTCAGGGAATCGGTATTACATCTGATGGATTCATCGTGAAAATGCCCGAGTGTACCATGAACTTTCAAAGGGACTACTTTTTACCAAGTACGGTCGCCTACGAAGCCTTTGGTTCTTATGATTCAGACAACATCTTCACGCAAGACGATGACATCATTCTGTTCGAACTTTTGAGCAAAAAGCCTGCTGAGGGGAATTATCAGGACCTTACACAAACCTTTCTTGAGGATAAGTATCTATTGATCTTTTTAGAATGTTTTGATCGCGATCCAAGGTCATGTCTGGGAAAAAATTGTGAAGACCTGGGTAAAGAGCGAATTTTCACAACGCGCAAACTGGCTGTCAATCAAAAAGGCCTGAATAAGATATTGAGTAAAACCGGAGGGGGAATTGATAATCCTTTTTTTCCAACTTCTGCATTGACTCGAGTGGATTTAAAAAAACCAATATTTGATCCAAAAGGAGAGGAGAGCAAAGAGTTGAAAAGTTTCGTAATGCATTACAAAACTTTACTCTATCAAACAGGAAATGCGGAATGCGTTCACCACCTTTTATTTGGGCAAGGCGAAGGAACGGGTCTGATACAGGCGACTTATCCTGAATTTCAACCTTTACTGGCACCGGCTTATAATTATCAGAATCCTTTCGACGCTAATACAGCATTTTCCAAAGTTAAGAGTGCTTTAAGGTCTTATCTGGCAGGAGGTACGGGTGACAATCTGCGGGGAGTACAGGATGTCTATGAGTTTTATGAATTACTGATCGATACCTATCATGAATTCATGGATGTCGCGACGAAAGTAGCACAAGCTTGTTGTCCTGCTAAGGACTTCTCGTTGCACCTGATCATTGGTAAGATTATGTGGAATCAGGCAAAAGAAACTGACGAGTGGAGTGTGTTGGGTCAGTCACAATATCGCCATCAGTTCTTGCAGCCAAAGATCCTTAACTCCCAATCAGTACTGCTGAAAGAGTTGATCTCATTGCACCATAAATTGCTTTTGTTGGTCGAGTCTTTTGAAATCAATGTGATTAAAGAGAAGTCTGTAAAGGGGGTAGACGAAACCATCAAAATCACACCAATTGATCGTAGGACAGGAGCCATTCCTCGATATCTGATGCCTGGTAGAAAAGGTACGGTTCCAGGGATTCAGGCGACTGATTTGGAAACGGAATGGCACTTCGACACTACGGTGACTGGAAAGTCACCAGTTCGTGTCAGGTCCTATGATCGCAACAGAATCACCCATAGCACCTTATTTCCGGCACAAACGGATTTTGTAGCAGCCCCCTTACAGTATAGAACTTCCCGAAGTACCTATAAAGCGGAAGCCATATTTGGCGAGGAGTTGTCAAAGGTGGTGGAAGGTGAAACTTCGATACGGGATACTTATCACTTGCCATTCACCATATTGCCTGTTAAGATCAATCCCAATCCTCAAAACATTTTGGTGGAGCCCCGATACTGGCAGGACCTTCAGACGGCCTACAATGTTGCGAAGGGAGAGATGAATGTCTCTTTTAAGAATTTGACAGGCCATCTGAAAGAATTTGAAAAGAACGCTTTGGGCGTCAATTATGGATTGACAACTGTCAATATGCATAATTTCAAAAGAGAAGTCGATCAGGTTTTAGCGCAAATCTCGGTAGGCGGAGGGTTGGTGGAACAGGCCGATACATTGGTGCGTGAACTGCTTCAGCGTATCGAGGACTTTTATGACAATGGAGCTACGCCTAATCCTTTTCAGGATTACTATAATGCCTATCGTGCGTTTCGCAGAAACCTGCATAAGAATTTTTTAAAGCTGTGGTATGCCAACGAAATATTGGTTAGGGAAAAGATTGATGTACTGGAGCCAGAGTTGTTTCAAATGTGGCAAAACTGGATACAGTGGCCATCACTGGGCATTAAAGCGTTTCTGTCGAACAATAATTTCTTTCAGCTACACAAGCTTTACTATTTATTTGTTACGAGGTATAAGTTCCTTCAGGAAAATCATTATTCCATTTTATGCAACTTCCTTCGGTTATATCCTGGAGTAGATGCCAATGCCATACGCAATGACGGAACCCATATTTTGGTTTATGATGAAACAGGAGTTGATTTAGATGGCGAATCCGAAAAGCTTGTATTTGCGAATTTTACCTTGCCTTACCGTTTGGATCCCAATAAGATCGATATTCCCCTGGAAAATGATCTGGAGCATACGAAGCTCCCGCCTTTGGCTCGTGGCGAGTCCATTTTAATGCAACAAGGACAGGTTCGCCTCGTAGATAGCCTTGCCAATGACCTGGAACCTAATGGAGATAATTTAAGAGTTGATAGCAAAGGTTCTGTTAATGATGACAATGAATTTAACTCTGGTGCTTCTTATGCCGGAAATAAAGTAGTGAGTCATGGTGGTGCTAACTCGCTTTTGCGATATGAGCCATTAAAAAGCTTTAGCGGCCCTGATCATTTCCAATACACGATAGAAAGTGAGTCTGATGGTAGTTTGCAAGACACGGCGTATGTAGAGGTACTCGTTGTACCTCCTTATCGCAAACACATTCAGGCGGTCGATGATCTGGCTGCCACCAACAATCATCACTCGGTCACGATTAGTATCCTGGACAATGATCTCGACTATCCGGGAGTTAAGGTGATTCTACCCGAGAAGTCCGCTTTAGGGGCAGATCTCACTTTATTAAGCGACAATCAGGTCATCTACAAACCAGTTTATGGACGTGAAGGTAAAGACACTTTTAAATACTCCCTACAATACGAATTTATAACTGATGCCGGCCCTCAGGTAGAGGTTTCGCAGGCCGAGGTAGAGGTCATTGTCTTTTGTTGCAACAGAATGGAGTTTGAAGTGCTATGTGAAGGCAATCAGTCAGCATTTCAGGTGCTCACTGAACGAGAAATTCAGGAAAAGGCCAAACTCACTTTGATCAATGAAAATGGAGAGCCAGTAGAAAAAATAGTGGTTGACAAAGACCATTTCATTGAAGTCCGGGAAGAGGATGGAGCAACATACCTATTCTATCAGCCGAATAGATACTTCAAAGGCAAGGAAACTTTTGTTTATGAAGTCACGGACAATGAAGGGTTCATGCGCAGGGTCAAGCTCGAAATACTGGTTTTGCCTTGTACAGAAACCTTATTGCGACGGGTATTGAGGGATACAGAAACAGACTTTATCGTGCTGAACGAAGGGCAGGAAGGTACTTTCCTCTTTGAAGACCGAAATGACCCGCTACCGAGTATGAATACCCTTCACGGAGAGGTCAAAACCGACGGTTCAAAGCTGAGGTATGTGCCTGACCAGGCCTACGTGGGGCTGGACTTCTTTGAATTTGGTTTTAAGGATGCGCTGGGGATCACGCATTACCGTACCATGCAGGTAATCATTGACGGTGCCGAAAGGATTAATGTAGAATCTACTTTTCAGGATACACCGGCTACATTCAATGTGATTTCAGATTCATTATTGACTGAGGGTTATACGTTGAAATTGTTCGTCAACAAAGGCACCTTTCTGGATGAAATTGATGCGGGAGATGGTCGATTGATCACGATCGATGGTGGTGATATTATCTACCACCCAAAGACTAGTTTTATCGGCGACGACTCGTTCCACTACGCCATTCTCAAAGAGGGATTACCTTTTGAATATGGAAAGTTTTATGTCATAGTTGACACCAATCGCAAAGTACAGGTAGAGTATACTTTGCGTGATTTACCTAAGGATGTACAGGTCCTCACCCAGGACCAGGCTGATGCAGGAGCTGTACTGGAGATTACTTCATCTCCAACCATCATCGGTTCCAAAGCTGAAGTCATTGTGCATGGAAGCGGAGCATCGTTCATTCGCTACACTCCGGCCGATAGTTATGTGGGGCAAGACAGTTTTGGGTATGTGATCAATGTCGGAGAAGTGAAATTGTACGGTACGGTTTATGTAATTGTAGACAGCAATGAGCGAATCGAACTGGTCAATGTGTACAAAAACAAGACACAGGAATTTCAATTGTTTTCCTCAGATCAAAAGGTGACAGAGTTCGATGTGCTGGAAACACCACGACATGGCGACCTCACGCAATTGCCGGATAACCTTATGCAATACATTCCGGAAGAGGACTACACGGGAACTGATAAACTGAAATACCGAGCACGGGTTGGAGGCTCGATTCAATATGGTACTGTATTCATTATCGTATCCTGTGAATGCAAGGATATCGTAGTGACAGGAACTGTATCAGAGAATGCACCTACTTTCCCAACAATTGACGGTGTTCGAGTGGAAGAAATAGGCACAGGAAAGCACGTCTTTACAGGTGCCAGCGGAGTATTCAGCATTCAAGCAGCCCCGAATGCCAGCTTGCGCTTTACCAAAGATTATTATGAGACGCTGGTAACGGATATTGCATATAGAAGTACGCTCAATGTCCAAATGGATCGAAAAGAAATAACGATCAAGGGCATGGTGCGTAATGCCGATACCCATCAGCCACTGTCAGATGTAGGTATTATTAATCCATTAGGTACCACTTTCACGGATGCCAATGGTGATTATTCGCTTAACGTCTATGCCGGGACGCGAATTGATTATTCAAAAATTGGATTTCATAGTGAGCATAGAAATGCGGGTGCAGTAGGAGGAGTCATCGAAGTGGACATGGAACCTGTCAAAGTAAAGGCTACCGGAGGAGTCTACGACATTTCGGGAAAATTGATCGAAGAGGCATACTATGAATTTGGGGACAAACAGATCCCTACTGATTCAGGAAACTTTGATTTTGAAGTTACGATTGGCACTACGATCACTTTTGGAGCCGAAGGGTATGACAGTGAAATATACCTGGCAGACGTCAATAGGGAAGGATTGAGTATTGTTCTGCATAGAAGCAAGATCACCGTCAAGGGAGTAGTGACAAACGCTGAAAACGGCGAACCACTGGAATCGGTCAATGTGACTGCTGCAGAATCTTCGATGCTTACTGACGGAAATGGATATTTCGAACTCAAGGCACAACCTGGAAGCTCACTTGATTTTGAGAGAAAAGGATTTCTTGGGATTTCATTGTTGGTGCCCGAGACAGAAGAGGAATTGAAAGTGGCCTTGGATCCCATTGAAACCGATATCAAGGTGACTGTTGCCGGCACGGTTGTGGAAGAAATAGACGGAAAGCTTTTGTCAATTGCCGACGCTTCCTATCAATTGGATGGTAAAGTATATACGACCTCCAAAGGTGCTTTCAGTTTCACCACGACCCTTGGTTCGTCTGTCCTGTTCATGGCCCCTGGGTTCCAAAGCAAACCATTAGTCATATCAGGTCCGATGAGTCAGGGAAATGTGATTCTGGATAGAGAGGATCCTGATTCAGGAGAGACCGGAACCCCCGCAAGTGGATTCTTTGAAGGTTTTGTGACTGATGGCAAGGAACCCTTGTCTGGAGCAAGTGTGTTGGTAAGAGAGACCACAACAGGGGCGATTGCGGATAATACGGGTCGGTTTGAATTTCCTGAAGTGGCTGTGGGGAATACGCTTTTGGTCAGAATGCCTGGCTTTAGATCGGTAGATGTGCTGGTCGAAGAACTGTCGACTCCATTGGAGATTGTGATGGAGACTGACGGGTCGGAAAACGATAATGAAAATACGGTTTACGGAAGAATAGCCGATCAGGATAATAACAGACCGATTTCAGGGGCAGTCATTACCTGTGGTGATTTGTCGACTACCACCGATGCTGATGGGAACTATCGATTGAATGCAAAACCAAACACGGAAATAGTATTCAGTGCTGAAAAGTATATTCCTATGAAGTTTAGCCATGCATTCGTGAAAAACATGAATGTATCACTGAAGCGCGTGGTAGAAGGTGATCAAGAGATAACCGTTTCGGGAACCATTTACATAGACTTGAAAGGCGCTTTCGGAGAAATCACCAGCCAAAAACTTGGAAAGACCTTTCAAGCAGATGGCTCGGGAAAATATGCGATAGATACCCGGGTTGGCGATGTATTGGTCTATCGGGCTCCAGGCTTTAAGATCACACAATCGCGAGTAATTACCACGAGTAGCGGACACACCAATATCTTCTTTACTACACCCAAAGGATAATATTCGATGGCCGAATCCCGACATATCATCCGACAACAAGTATTGGAACTTTTCCTGGAAAGTGACAAAGGTGCGCGAGATATTCAGGAAGAGATCAGCGATATTTTTAAGTCCAGAGTCATGCCTCGGATGGAGCAATTATTTGACCAACTCTCTGAAGAAGGGAGGGTATTGAAAATTGATACCTTGGACCTGAATCTGGGCGAGATTTCTTGGATATACCTCAAGGATGAGTTCCCATTGAAAGTGGAGCAATTGTTGGAACAGGAAATTACTAAACTGATCTACCAACAGCAGGAGAGAATTCATAGCGACACGCATGCTATATCCATTAGTTGGGAGGACTCGAAACTCGAGGCATTTCAGCACCTGTTGGCTTCAGGAAATCATTCATGGAACAACGCTTTCAAAGGCCAGTCCCTAAGCCAGCTATTTCAAGACCTGGTTACGAATAAAGCTCCACAGGTAAAGGCCATTTTGGTGAGTGAACTGGGGCATGAATATGTAAGGAAACGGATCGTATATCAGTTGAGTGAAAGTCAATATGAAGTGCTGCTTGCGTTACTTTCCGATAAGTTGAATCAGGAAACCGCATCAATATTTCAAGGTCTTCAACTGTTAGGAAAGCAACTCCCATCGCTTTCAATCCACGAACAAACCTGGAATGGACAGGTAAAGGAAACGCTCCTTCAATCCATTACTCATCAGGGAAAAACTTCAGTCACGACCTTGGCCCTGGTACAGCAAACTTTCTCGAATTTGTTGACAGCCTGGAACGGGTTTGTTCGGAGAAATTCGGGAATAGAGTCTTCTAACCGGGATAATTTGGTTGGCCTGATTTACGATGCGCTGACCTGCTCTCAAGAAGTGAAATCGGCATTTGGCGTGGTGTATGAGCCACTGTTAAAAATGGTCGAGCAGACTTACGAAAGACTACCCAAAAACCATGAAAATAGCAGTGGTCCGGCTATTGGTGAAAGTAAGAAATCATTTAAGGAGAGTTATTTATCTGATTATCAAAATGTTAATGATGACGAAGCAAGTGAAATAGAAGGCGGTTTTGAAGGAAATTCGAGCGTTGAGGACCCTTCATTTGCTGAAGATACCAATTCAGAGAAGAGAGGTTTTGAGATCTCGGTAGAGTGCGATTCAAAAGAGGTAATAAGTCAACTTGAAGCTGAACCTGAGTCAACAAAATCAAAAACCAATCAGGAGCACAAAGACGTGCCAAAAGGTAAAGGCTTGCCACGGCAATTTTTGAAGGACAAGTCAAATTCTGAGAGGTCGCCTGAATCCAAAATCAACCGGAATAAATCATCAGATCTGTCTGCAGAGGAATATCCAGACTATGTGGAGTATCACAAAACGGTTGATGAATCAGATACAGCATTTACAACTAATGGTGAAACGGAAAAAGAAAACAGAGAAGTTGCATTTGATTCTTCATTAGAAGGAGTGGACAATACCCGCAATAGTGATGCTACAATGTTTACTGACACGGCCGAGTCAGGAACCGGGGAGTCATTGAGTTCGCACGAGTATACCAGACCGGAGAATGCGAATGCCAATAGCTATCCCTCAGTTAACAACGCACTTGAAAAAGTAGATTCAATACCCGCAGTTGACGACTCCATTTCAGCAAAAGATAAGGTTAGGAAAATGGGTCAAGAGGATGAGGGTAAAGCAGATGACCCTTCCTCTGAAAGTAGCCACAAACCATTTCCGGTTAGTGATCAGGAAAAGAAAATCGTTCATCAGTCAGTCAATGAACATGCCAGGAAGCAAATGCATCTGAAGGACTCAGACAAGCTGTCTGATGCTGATCATAGTGAAGAGGTAAACTTATCGGTTAATTCCAGGGATAATTCAAATCTCGTAGAAACGGCAAGTGGAGCGAAAGAGGATGTGATGGACCCGCGTGAAGCTGAGGCGATGGATAAAAGAATTCATGAGTTTGATAGGTCCTCGGAGGCAGGTGATTCCTTTGACCGAGGAGCATCTTCCGACAAACAATCCATGGATGAATTGCCTGAGCAGGAAGAGACGGATCTCAACCGAAAAGCAAAGGAGGCTGATGGGCAACAAGTCAACCCAAAACGGAATACGCATTCGTCAGAAGAGACCGTGAGAGGTTCCCAGTCAGAAAAGGGAACTAAGGCATTGAAAGATCAAGAACAGTCAGAGGCAATAGTTACCGATCAAACCACCGTTGATGGTCCTTTGGCTGATGAGGGTGAAGAGACAGAGGTAAGCATTTTGACGGAACAACGACCTGAGCAATTAGTAAAGGATCAACGATCGACCAGTTCTGCGCAAAGCGAAAAGAAAGAACATAAAGAAGCTGACGGACTTACAGAAGGTCATGCTTCAAAGGAAAATACAACATTTGATAAAGGGGATTTGACTGGCGGGGAAGGCATATCACGAGATGTAGAAACTCCTCCATTGGGTAAGATGGTTCCTCATCCTGAAGATCGGTTTGTGGCACCGATTTGGCGCAAGCCTCCGGCAATAATTGAAGAAGTTCACATCAATAATGCAGGACTAGCCTTACTCTGGCCGTATTTGCCCATACTTTTCAAAGGTCTTAATTGGGTAAAGGATGGTGCTTTTGTTGCAGAGGAATATCAATTCCGTGCCATCCATTTTCTACAATTCATGGCTACAGGTGAAGTGGCCACGGAGGAACAGGAACTGGCCTTTAATAAACTTCTGGTGGGTCTGCAGCCTGAAATGCCTGTACCCTATGATGTCTCACTGACCAATGAAGAGCTGGAAGAAGCCGAACATTTGCTGAAAACCGTACTTGAGAGTTGGAAAGCTTTGAAAAGTGGCTCGATAGCATTACTAAGACAGACTTTCCTGCAAAAGGAGGGATTAATGAAAAAGGACATGGCCAGCTGGAAACTATACGTTGAGCGATCTGCTTTCGATATCCTGCTTGACCGATTACCCTGGAGTTATAGTGTGGTGAAACTACCCTGGATGGATAACCTGATCAATGTAGAATGGTAACAGAAAAGATCATAGCAAATGCCTCCGATTTGGAGAAGGAGTTGGCCTGGTTTAAGGAAATCCTAAAAACGCGTTCCGCACTCAACGCCAACAAAGAAACGCCATATCAACAGATTGATGAGATTGATCCACCGTATTTCAATGGCAGCGAATCTGCATATGCCGGTTTTGTCCGTACCCATGAGCTCAATTTTGATGAGCGATTTATACTGATATTGGCTTTGGTTCCTCATATCAAGCCAGAGCTCCTCGATGCTTTTTTGGTGAAGAATAACCTGACCCAGAAGATATACACGGAATTTGGGGGTAAGATCGGTAAAGATCATGCAGGCTTCCTGCCAACCGGAGAGACAGCCATGTTTATACTGGCAGGATCAAATCTTTCCAGGCGATTTTACCTTCAACGACTGTTTGAGAACGGACACCTATTTGCGAAGGAAAGCATCCTCTGGTTAGAAGATGTCAATAGTGGCGAACCTTTCTTGAGCGGTGCATTAATGGTCTCTCAGGAATTACTGGATCTTTTCACCACGGGAGAAGTGCGAAAGCCTGTGTTCAGTCAGCAATTTCCCGCCCGGCTGCTCACCACCCGAATGGATTGGGACGACCTGGTTTTGCCCAATACTGTTCGTAATCGCATACTGGAGATTGAAACCTGGCTTCATCATCATGACGTGCTGATGAATGATTGGGGCATGGACAAAAAGTTGAAAGCGGGTTATCGGGCCTTATTCTATGGTCCGCCGGGAACAGGAAAGACCCTCACGGCTTCATTGATTGGCAAGAAAATAGGAGCGGATGTTTATCAAATCGACTTATCCAAAGTGGTTTCGAAATACATTGGTGAAACAGAGAAGAACCTCTCACGGGTTTTTGATAGGGCTGAAAACAAAGACTGGATCCTGTTTTTTGATGAGGCTGAGGCCTTGTTTGGGAAGCGGACTTCCGTAAACGATGCGCATGACCGGTATGCCAATCAGGAGGTAGCTTATTTGCTGCAACGCATCGAGGATTATAATGGATTGGTGATCCTGGCCTCCAACTTGAAATCCAACCTCGATGACGCTTTTACTCGGCGCTTCCAGACGATGGTACATTTTCCGGTGCCCAAGCCTGAGGAACGAATGAAGCTTTGGAAACAAGGGTTCCCCGAGGTTGCGGATCTGGAAGAGCGGATAGACCTCAGAGATATTTCCAGGAAGTATGAATTGGCCGGAGGGTCTATCATCAACATCGTGCAATACTGCTCATTGATGGCACTTAAGCGAGAAGATCAAACCATCAGATTGCAGGACATCATCGAAGGAGTACGAAGAGAATTTCATAAAAGTGGTATGACCTTATAAAACATTAACGCTATGGCGCGAGGAATAATCAGAAGAAGATCAATAGAAACCGTGGTTCAGCCGAAACTCAAGGTTGGACAGCCTGGCGATAAATACGAGCAAGAGGCTGATGCCATGGCTGATCGGGTGGTGGCTGATAATACACCGGAGCCTGTAGCACAAATGTCGCCTGCCGATGAAGAGTCGGTAACGATGAAACCGGATGAAGAGACAGTCAATATGAAATCGGAAGATGATCAGGTGGTGATGAGCCCCGAAGATGAAGGACAGCTTTCAATGAAGGAAGACGATGGGGTGTCTTTGATGATGGATGAAGAAAAAGTGGCCGCAAAAGAGGAGGATGGAGTATCGATGAAAGAAGATGAGGAAGTAGCGAAAAAGGAAGATGGGGACGAAGAAGGTGTAGCTGCTAAAGAAGAAGACGTGGCCATGAAGGAAGATGAGGAAAAGGTAGCTGCTAAAGAGGAGGACTTAGCCATGAAAGAAGATGAAGATCAGATTTCCGCTAAGGAAGAGGAGGAAGTGTCGAAAAAGGATGATGAGATCAAGAAGAAACCCGCTATCCAGAAAAGCGGAGATGGTAATTCATACGCTTCACCTGCTGTTGCTCAACAGATTCATCAAACCAAAGGACAGGGGAGTTATATGGCAAAAAGTACTCGGAATGAACTTGGACAGAAAATGGGTGCGGATTTCAGTAAGGTCAAGATCCATACGGATCAGAATGCCGCGGCCCTGAACGATTCACTTGGTGCAAAAGCTTTTACTCATGGCAATGATATTTATTTTAATAAAGGGAACTACGATCCAGGGTCTTCCAAAGGTAAACATCTGCTTGCACATGAGTTAACACACACCATACAACAGAAAGGTAATGCTCAGGAAAAGGCTCGTATGAAGGGTAGTCCCAGGAAAACCACCTACAAGTTTGGTAAACTTCAAATTTCGAGATTACGGGAAGTGAAATTCACAAGTACGGCTGCTAGCCCCAACGTGAAAATCATTTTACATCACAGACCTATTGAAAGTATGAGATGCACCATTTCTGTTTTCAAAACCATCATTGACGGAGCTTCGAGAACCGATGAAACCATCACTACTTCAGGGGATGAGTCGAAGTGGAAGAAAACTGTATTGGATTATAAGATGAATCATGCAATGGAGCATGTTTTTAAGATCAAGGTTCATGATCCCTGTCCGGGATTGGGCGGACCGTCGAAGCAATTGGAAACCTACGGAGAGATTATCGTCTACTAATATTCAATTATGCCTATTCCAGCCGAACCCACCCTTGCCCCTCAGCACTCACCACACGGCGAGCAGGATTCGGCTGTACTTACTCCTGAAGTAGACCATAAGGAAGAACAAACATCCGAAGTTGGCTCAGAAGTAACTCAGGCACCCTCAATTGAACCGGTTACTTCTTCACCGCCAGTGGCGGCTGCACCGACGGATGTGGCACCAATGGTAGCCGCCCCTCCGGCATTGGCACCGATGGAAGGGAATCCGGTTACGGATGAAGAACCGGGAATGGCGGCTGAACCGGATGCTCCAGCTCAGGAATTCACGGCCAGCGAAGGCACGACACCTCCTTCAGGGAGCGATGGAGCTGATAATCCACCATCAGATAGTGGAGGTGCAGGTGGAAGTAACGGGGCTTCCGGAGGATCGGGAGATAACAATGGATCCACCGATACACTCGCTCCGGAAGAGACAAAAGAAGATGAGACGAAAGATCCAGATTCTGAACCTGCGGCGGACCCGGATGCGCCCACGCCCCCCCGACATACCACACCACGATCTCCCGAAGAAGATCCTGCTTTCCAGGCTACGGTGGCACGAAAAGACAAAACAGTTGAAGAACAGCAGGCGCATCAGGAACCAACAGTAGCGGCAGGAGCAGCACAAGCTTCGTCTGTTTCTCCTTCGAATGAACGTGAAAGCCTGGCAGAGGCAGGTCAGGTTAATGAAATGGAGCAGGAGGAACCCGGTGTGTTTGACGCTGCTTCTTTCAAGGCCATGCTCATGGAGGCTATCAAGGCCATACTACCCAAAAACAATGATGAGGCAGACAAGTTTGCCGATAGTGGCAAGGTGGATGAAGTGAAAAACAAGGCAACGAGTCAGGTAGAGTCTCAGAAAGAAAACGCAGCCGGAAGCATTGAACAAAAGACACAGGAAGCTCCGGACATCAGTAGTATTCCGGTTCGGAAGGTTCAGCCACTTACACCACAAGACCCTGGTCCGGCACCCGCTGATATAGAGGCCTCCAAAGCCATGCCTCCAAAGCGTGGAGATGCCGAAGTAAATGCACCTCTCGATCAGAATGTGGCCGAAGTAGATCAGAAAATGGCCGATGCTGAAGTGACTGATGAGCAATTGGCCAATTCCAATGAGCCTGCCTTTACAGGGGCCCTTGCGTCCAAAAAAGAAGCAAAACAACATGCGAAAGAAGCTCCGGTGTTATTCCGACAACAGGAGCAGGAGACACTTACACAAAGTGAAGCCAATGCCCAGGCCGCTGGTGAAGCACAATTGACCGCCATGCATCAGGATCGTACGGGAGTGATGGGGCAGGTATCTGCCGGTCAAAGACAAACGGCTACCAAAGATACTTCTGCCAGACAAAAGGTCGCCGATCACATCAATGGGTTGTATGAGCAGACGAAAACTGAGGTAGAAAGTATTCTGAGTAACCTGGATACTTCAGTAAAGACCATGTTTGATACCGCTTCGGCAAGAGCGACCAAAGCGTTTGAAAATCATGTGGATAAGCGGATGTCCGCTTATAAGCGTAAACGCTACTCCGGTCTAATAGGGAAAGGGCGTTGGTTAAAAGATCTTTTTGCCGGTCTCCCTGATGAAGTCAATGCCTTCTTCACGGAAGGGAGGAACCTCTATCTCAACATCATGGATGGGGAACTCACCACCATTGCGGAGCATGTCGCAAAGGAATTGACTGCCGCCAAAGACCGGATTCAGAAAGGGAAACAGGATATTCAAGATTATGTTATAAGCCTGCCCAAGAACCTGCAACAGGTAGGTAAGAACGCGGCAGATGCGATAAACAGCAAGTTTGATGAGCTGACCGAAAGTGTTAACAGCAAAGGCGAGGAGCTGGTGGATACGATCGCGGATATGTATAAAGAAAGCCTGGATAAGGTAGACGCACGCATCGAGGAGATGAAGGCTGCCAACAGGGGATTGATCGACATGGCCTTAGGCGCACTCATTGGGGTGATCGAAACCATTCTCAAGATCAAGAATTTGCTATTTGAGTTGCTCGTGGCTGCATTAGAAGTCATAGGTACCATAATCACCGATCCAATTGGATTCCTCAGTAACCTGATCGAGGGTGTTAAACTGGGTATCAACAACTTCATCACAAATATCCTTTCCAATGTGATGACGGGACTCATTGAATGGCTGACTGGGTCTCTGGGGAATGTAGGTATTCAAATGCCGGATAACCTTTTCAGCCTGAGTGGTATCTTCAGTTTAGTTACACAGATGCTTGGTCTCACCTGGGATTATTTCCGCAGCATGGCAGTGAAAATGCTTGGAGAACCAGTGGTGGAAGCCATGGAGAAAGGTCTGGAACTATTCCAGATCATTCGAAAAGATGGGGTTGAAGGACTTTGGGAGTACATCAAAGAGCAATTCACTGATCTGAAAGAGATGGTCATGGATGCGATCCGGGATATGATCGTGACCAAGGTGATCGAAGCAGGAATCAAATGGATACTGGGTTTACTGAGTCCGGCTGGAGCTTTCATCAAGGCCGCCATGCTCATCATCGATATAGTGAAGTTCTTCGTTGAAAGGGCCGCACAAATCTTTGAGTTGGTGCAGGCATTTATAGAAGGAATCAAAGCGGTGGCCAGTGGAAACGTAAATGCAGTGGCCAAAGCCATAGAAAAAGCGCTGGTCAAAGCCATTCCAATTCTCATTGGGTTCCTGGCGGCGTTAGTGGGAGTTACAGGCCTCACTAGCAAAGTTCAGAAGATCATCAAGAAAGTACGCAAACGCATTGATAAGGCGATCAGAAAGATCATTAAGAAGGCTAAGAAGGCTTTCAGGAAACTGGTAAGGAAAGGTAAGAAGAAGGTAAAAGGGGCGGTTAATAAACTATTTAATTGGTGGAAGTTTAAAAAACCAATTAAGAGTAAAGATGGTAGTAAACATTCTATCTACTATAAAGGAAAAGGCAAATCAGCAGAGCTGGTAGTAGAAAGTACACCAAGAACAATAGCTCAAATACTTAAAGACACTGGTGCGAAATCTAAAAATCAGAAACAAGAGCAGGCCTACCAGGGATTGAAAACAATAAACCCCCAAATTGTACGACATGAAGCCGCTCTCGAAAACAATCGACTTAAGGATAATGAAAAGCAAAGAGAGTATGACCAGCTTCAGAAAAAGATCAATTCGGCGACTACATATATTTCAGAGTTATTGCCATTAGTCGAGAACGCAGATGTGCCAAAAGCGATTATGCCGGCGTTTAGCAATAATGTCCTGGCCCATTCCTTCCAGGCGATGTATATCACCAATGATCAGCCAGGTCAGACACCAAAAGGGCAGGATGCCGGAGTAAATAAAGGAAGAACTCTGAAGGGATGGAGACAATTGCAATCATTTATTGTTGAAAACGGTAAAAGAGTTAAGAATGACAAAGGGGAATGGATAAATGTAGATGCATCAGTAAGAGAGCTTGGCAATTATGTGAAAATGCACCTGCTTCACGACGGACTTGGAGGTAAAGCAACAGACTCCAATCTGGTCCCTGCCAAAAGTGAAATCAATAACCAGTTCTATTCCCGGCTTGAAAAGTTTGCTGTTCAGGATATTGATGGACCAGACCCTAAAGTGCTTTGGTTTAACGTAAAGGTGGACTTTTATCCAAGCTCTCCCGATGAGGATGCTATTGAATCCATTGATTACAGTGGCTATCCCAGTGAAGTCAATGCAAGTTATGGTCATTTAACCTATGATGCAGCCAGTAAGAAATGGATTAAAGGGCCAGCACTTAAAACTTTTAGAAAAAATAAAATTGATATTCCTGATTTTGGTACTGCAAAGGATAGGAAGTTTAATCTAAATATGGGTTTCAGAACATTTATGGCGATGGAGGATACTGATAACTTTCCGGATTATGCAATTTCCTTTCAAATGGCCAGGGCTATATATGACGGGAAAAGACGCACAACTGCGAAGAAATATGCGAACTTTGAAGAGTTTAAGGCGGTCATGATCACTCACCATAAGAAGAGCAGAGGACTTCAGAAGGGCGCAGGAAGACCGCCCAAGGTTATACCTGATTTCTACAAAGCGATGACGGTCATTGCGAATCTCAACAAAAGGGGAAGGATTGAATTTAAATAAGATGACGATAGAATCAAAGATAGAAGCATTATCCACCCTGATCTATGCGAATAATTTAGATGAGTTTATTAGCCAATTTGATTTGGAACCATCCGCCTTTTACCAGTTTAATTCGGAAGATCAAACGTTACTTCATATTGCTGCCAAAACCGCGAATTCAACCGGTTTCATTAAGTTCCTTTTGGAGCAAGGTTATGACATAAACACAAAGGATATTGATCAAAGTACTCCCGTCTTTGAAGCGGTTAACTATCGGTGTGTTGAAAATTTGAAATACCTGTTAGAAAGTCAGTCAGTCGTGGAATTAGAAACGGTGACAGTGGATAATAATACGCCCTTGAATAATGCTTGTGCCAGTGGTTATCTTGATTGTATCGAACTACTTTTATTACATGGAGCAGATATTGAATCCAAGGTCTCCGGTACTTCACCTCTTCGAGATGCGGTATTTTTCAGTGGTGATCATGAGGTTATCAATTATTTAATCAACCATGGGGCTGATGTAAATGGAAATGAAAGTAGTATACCCATTTTGGCAGCGGTATCAAGAGAGGATTTATCAACCCTGAAATTTCTCATTTCTAAAGGCGCCGACCCACATAAAAAAAATAAGAAAGGACTTAATGCGTTGATATTTGCCAAGAGAGTAGGCAATCAGGATATCCTTGATTATCTGACTGGTCTGGATCAATGAACCTAACCAATAATGATGCCTGTTTTCAATAGAATTTATAGTTTCACCCAATCTCATGAACCCGCACATCAATAAGTACCTTGAACTACTTTGGTATCAGTTTGAATATGATATCTATATGCTGAGCCAGCCCTGGATGTACTACTGGCTATTGATTCCTGCCATTGGATACCTCATCTTTTTCTTTTTCAAATGGGTTGTACTCACCACACCGATCTGGTTGCCACCCAGTATCGTCGCTCAGATACTGCGAGGAAGTAAAGGAAGTAGAAAGGCCGAGGAATGATTACAAAGCAGGCTGGAGTTCACTATGACCGGTCTTAAATTTGGTTTTTAACCGATCACTCCATCAGCCAGCTATGTACGGGTACCATTTCAGAACCCAGAGGGTTCCAGTAGTATTCACCTTTTTTATCCGTGAGTTTTTTAATCCATTCGTTTTTGGAACGATCTCTGAGGCATTCTTTCTTGTACTCACATCTTTTTAATTCACTGAATACCTTATAGATCAGTGTGAACCTTTCGGATAACTGTTCCGATGCGTGGTATTTCACAATCTTACGGAAACTATCAAGCTTGTAATCAAACCAGTCATAATCTTTAATTTCCAATAAATTCTGCAGTTCCAGCATGCGGCCATTCAGTACAACCTCAATATGAGGTTTTGACCTTCTGAAGAATTGATTCAGAGACTTTATGGAACCTCGGAAATTACCCTCTCCGAAGAGTTGATACGCTTGAAAAAGTGGAATTTCGCTTAATTCTTTCTCCAGGCTATGAGCCAGCGAGTCACAATATTTGAGTGTGGCTTTGGCTTTACTCAATTCTTGCGAATGGAAATAAGCTTTGAAAATGTTGAGCTGAGCTTCGAGTTTCTTTTCTTCAAAAGGCTTAAACAACTCTGAGGATTGCTTGCCGTAATAGAGGGCTTCATCGAATCTCTCCATTCCAAGTTTTACTTTGGACATGCTCAGAAAAAATCGGGCTTTCTGGCTCGATGAAAACAGGTGGCCATGTTGGTGAAGATCATTGAGGATTCCGGTGGCTGTTTCCTGAGATTTGCAGTATTGTTTTTCCCGAAAGAACCGTTCCATCTTCTGGTGCGTTGATAAGAACCTGAGGCGGATAGACGCATTTCGTTTTTTGGCAGAACCCACCTCGGCCACTTCAGTCTCATCTTCCAGCACGATCGGATTTTGTAAGGATTGAAGGTTCAAATTCAATTTCATTAACTGGTAGAAATCATCCACATGTTCAGCAAAATCCTGTTCAACATCTGCCAGTTCTTTGGAATACTGACTGATGGCATAAGTTTTAAATACCGAATGAGTCAAGGCCTCTACTTCGAAAGCTTCATGATCTCGGGCCAGTTTAAAAGCCTTTTTGAGTACGTCAATGGCTTCTTCAGTCAAGCCACGATTGAGTAACATCTTTCCATAAAGCACATATTTGAGTGCCAACCCTTCTGCATCTACAAAATTCTTGGGGCTTCTGACGGGCGAGGATTCTCTGCTAAGCAGGATATTGAGTATATCTTCCTTGAGGCGCTTTTTCAATTGGCTAAAGGCTGCGCAAGGTCTGGAATTATACAGTTTTTTCGCGGCAAGATGATCATCGTTGATGTCCTTCCAGCGGATCATATTGAACAACTTTAATCTTTTAGAGGATCCATTATTGTTCAGTGAATAGTACCTGATGACAGATTCCGATTCTTCGTCCGTCACCGCATGAATAAGACGGCTGAGATCTTTCATGACAGGACTTATTTCGGGACCTTAAAAACGCAACTGTACAGGAGTATCGAATAATGTTTGGAGATAAGAATAAAGGGTAACGACCGAATAGGTCGAAGGATTGAGGTGAGCATGGCGGAATATATAGGCGGTTAATAATGACTGACTACCTAAACATACAAAAAATAATAGAAAACGTAAAGAATTAAAGAACACAAAATATTTCAGATTCAGTTACACCTCTGATTTTGATCACTTATTTACTGTGTATAAATTACACAGTAAAGGAATGCTAATGAAATCTAACAGATTGAAAGACAAGGTAGTGGTCATCACCGGAGGCGGGGGGATATTATGCCAGGCGATGGCCCGGGAACTTGCTCATCACGGTGCGTGGGTCGCTGTTTTGGATATAAAAAAATCATCAGCAGAGCTTATTGCCGATGAGATCAATCAACTGGGAGGAAAGGCGATAAGTATTGAGTGCAATGTGCTGGACAAAGACAACCTGCAATTGGCCAAAGAAAAATTGCATCAATCGTTAGGGAAGTGTGATATACTGATCAATGGAGCGGGAGGTAATCACCCTAAGGGAACAACCTCCAGAACGCATTTTTTAGAAGGTGATGATTTGTCTCCGGAGGTCACTTCCTTTTTCGATTTAGATCCCAGGGGAATTTCCTTTGTCTTTGATCTCAATTTTCTTGGCACCTTGATGCCTACACAAGTATTTGCTCAGGATATGATAGGCAAGGACGGATGTAGCATTGTTAATATTTCATCCATGAATGCTTTTACGCCGTTGACAAAGATTCCAGCTTATAGTGGAGCAAAAGCGGCGGTAAGCAATTTTACGCAATGGCTAGCGGTGCATTTTGCCAAAACAGGAATTCGGGTCAATGCGATTGCTCCGGGGTTTTTCTTAACGGACCAGAACCGGGCATTACTAACCCAGAGCAATGGCGAGTTGACGGAACGTGGGAACACAATCATTGAACAGACACCTTTGGGAAAGTTTGGTAAACCAGAGGATTTGCTGGGTACGCTGATGTGGTTATGTTCGGAAGAATCAGTTTTTGTGACAGGCATTGTTGTGCCGGTGGATGGAGGGTTCAGTGCATTTAGCGGTGTTTAGATCGATTCTTTTGATAAATGAACAATTAACCTGAGAAATATGAGTCTGGAACAAACCTGGCGTTGGTATGGACCTGAAGATCCCATTCCTTTATCGCATATAAAAATGGCTGGCGCAACCGGGATCGTTACCGCGCTACATCACATCCCCAATGGAGAAGTTTGGCAGATCGAAGAGATTGAACTTCGAAAGCGGGAAGTGGAAGCGGCAGGACTTAGCTGGTCCGTGGTAGAAAGTATTCCTGTGCATGAGGACATCAAGAGGCGAACGGGGAAGTATTTAGAATACATTGAAAACTATAAGTCAAGTATCATCAACTTGTCAAAGTGCGGCATAGATACCGTATGTTACAATTTTATGCCCGTACTTGACTGGACCAGAACAGATCTTGCTTATCCCTTGAAGGATGGTTCACGAGCCCTTCGTTTTGACTTTTTAAAGTTTGCAGCCTTCGAATTATTTCTGCTTAAACGACCCGGCGCAGAAGGAGCGTATACGTCTGATCAAATTGTAAAAGCAAAGCAGATCTATGAGCAAATGACCGGGTTGGAGCAAGAACAATTAGTAAACAACATCATTGCTGGTTTGCCCGGCGCAGAAGAAGGCTATTCTTTGCATCAGTTTCAGGAGATCCTGAATGGGTATCAGGAAATTGGAGACCTGGAATTGCGTGCTAACCTTTATGATTTTATCAAAGCCATTGGTCCGATAGCGGAAGAGAATGGCTTGTTCTTAGCCATCCACCCAGATGATCCGCCTTTTCCCATTTTAGGATTGCCCAGGGTATTGAGCACAGAAAGTGATGCGGCACATTTATTAGAAGCTTATGAATCCCGCCATAATGGATTATGTTTTTGTACTGGCTCTTATGGCGTGCGGGCCGACAATGATTTAGTCGGAATGGTTGAACGACTGGGTGGAAGAATCAATTTCATTCATTTACGTGCGACTCAGCGGGATAAAGCCGGCAACTTTTTTGAGGCCGACCACCTGACCGGTGATGTGGATATGTACGGGGTGATGAAACAACTCATTTTAGAACAAAGAAAACGTTTGGAGCAGGGAAGAGAAGATCGTAGGATGCCTTTCCGTCCTGATCACGGACATCAGATGCTGGATGATCTGGATAAAAAGACCAATCCCGGCTATTCAGCGATCGGGCGGCTGAGAGGTCTGGCAGAATTAAGAGGCCTGGAACTGGGAATTGCGAGATCAATGTAAACTTGTCAAATGGATCAGGATATTACCAATGTTGCTGTAACCAGAGATGCTTACGAATGTACGCTAACGGTGGATTGTGCGGTTTTTGGTTTTGATCAGGGTGAATTGAGACTTTTACTGGTTCAAAAATTGACGGATCCTTTTAAGGGCTATTGGTTATTGCCCGGAGGTATCATGAATGAAGGGCAAACGGCCGAGGACGCCATGGATCATGTGCTGATGAGTTTGACCGGGCTGAAGCAAATCCATAAACGGCAAGTCCATTGCTATTCAGAAGTTAAAAGGCACCCGTTGAAGCGTGTCATTACCCTTTGCTATTATGGATTGATCAATCCGGAAAATCATCCGATCATTAAACAAAAGCATGTTACGGGTGTAGAGTGGTTCGACCTACACCGTTTACCAGAATTAGGTTTTGATCATCACAAACTCGTACAAGACGCTTTGTTCCTGCTGAAGTCCAATGTGGAAGAACGTTTGATTTTAGGTGAATTGCTACCTTCAGCATTTACTTTAACTGAATTGCAAGAGCTTTACGAAGCTTTGCTGGACAAAAAACTGGACCGCAGGAATTTCCGAAAAAAAGTACTCCAAAAGGATTTACTCATCAATACGGGAAGAAAGAAGATAGGCGCAAAAGGAGGTCCCGATTTATTCTCATTCAAAAAACAATGAAAGCATTCTTATCGGAAGATTTTTTACTGGAAAATGATTTTGGAGTCCGATTGTATCACGACTATGCTGCCTCCATGCCCATCATCGATTATCATAATCATTTGCCTCCGGCAGACATTGCTAATAACCGGTATTTCGATTCTATCACTGATGCCTGGTTAGAGGGGGATCATTACAAGTGGAGAGCAATGCGGACTTATGGTATTTCTGAAGATTTCATTACCGGAAATGCCAGTGATCACGAAAAATTCTTGAAGTGGTCAGAAGTGGTTCCATACGCTATCAGAAACCCTCTCTTTCACTGGACCCACCTGGAATTGCGTCGTTATTTTGGTATCGAGCAATTATTAAAACCGGAAACAGCCGATTCCATTTATCATCGTTGTAATGAGGCCCTGAGAATGGAAGGTTTCAGTTGCCGGGGACTACTGAAAAGTATGCGTGTGGAATCATTGTGTACCACAGATGATCCGGCTGATGACCTTAGTTTTCATCAAGCTATCCATGATAGTAGTTTCGAGACAATGGTTCTGCCTACTTTTCGTCCCGATAGACTTTATGCCATTGAATCTGAATCCTATTTAGCTTATCTGGACAAGCTCGGAGAAATCGTCGGGTTTGAGATCAACTCCTTCGATAAGCTCCTGGAGGCAGCCAGGTCAAGAATTGCATTTTTTCATTCGATAGGAGGGAGATTATCGGATCATGGATTTGAACAACTATATGAGGTAGATTATTCCATTTCCACGGCTCAAAAGTTATTTCAGCAGATACGAGCCGGGAAAGTTCCATCTGAGCATGAGACGCAAATCTTTAAAATGACCATCCTCGTGGAATTGTCTAAATTGTACCACGAATTTGGATGGACCCAACAGTTCCATTTGGGCGCGATCAGAAACAACAATACCCGGAAATTGAGTCAGTTGGGACCTGATACGGGTTACGACTCCATTGGGGATTTCAGCCAAATCAAGGGGTTGAGCAAATTTCTATGTACCCTGGAAGAACATGATCAATTGACCCGGACCGTATTATATAACCTCAATCCCAGGGATAATGAAGCCTTTGCCGCCATGACCGGAAATTTTATGGATGGGATCATTGCCGGGAAGATCCAGTATGGATCGGGGTGGTGGTTTTTAGATCAAAAGGATGGGATGGAACGACAATTGAATGCCCTTTCCAACATGGGGTTGTTAAGCCAGTTCATTGGTATGTTGACTGATAGCAGAAGCTTCTTGTCGTTTCCCAGGCACGAGTACTTTAGAAGAATCCTCTGTAATCTGATCGGTCGGGATGTTGAAAAAGGTGAATTACCTGCCGATGAATATCACCTTGGTGGCATCATTCAGGACATTTGCTATCGCAATGCCAGAAAATACCTGCAGTTCGAGACTTAAGGATAATTGAGGAGTGCCTTTCAATACCCGTTTGGAATTAGTTAATTCGAAAATTATGATACCGGAATGGTACTTCTATGTAATTTTGTAAAAGGATGAATTAATGATCAAATCATCCTCAGAAAAAGTTTTTTAAGCAAGTTGTCGGAAGAAAGATTTGTCGAATTATAAATTGACCTGGTGGAAGATCGCAACCATTGTGTTGTTGTATTATGTGGTGATAGCAGGTATGTTATTTCCGGTTCCGCGATTGAATATACTGAACGAAAGCATTCGAATGAATTACTACCACGTTCCTATGTGGTTCACCATGATTTCGCTTTTTGCTTATTCTTTTTGGAAATCCATCACATTTCTCAGAACCAATGATTTATATGAAGACGAGAAGGCCAATGTTGCTAATGGCGTCGCCATTTGTTTTGGAGCCCTTGGGTTAATGACCGGAATGTTGTGGGCTAATGTTACCTGGGGAGCATTTTGGACGAGTGACCCGAAGCTTAACAATACAGCGATTGGACTGCTGATCTATCTGGCATTCTTTATCCTGAGAGGATCCGTTGCCGATGACATGCAAAGGGGGCGTCTTTGTGCGGTCTATAACATCTTTGCCTTTCTCATATTCATACCGCTAATCTTTGTATTGCCGCGAATGACAGACTCTCTTCATCCTGGCAGCGGAGATAACCCGACTTTCCGCCTCTTTGATACGGCGCATAACATGAAATTGGTAATATATACAGCGATCATAGGTTTCATTTCCCTAGGTTGGTGGATTAATACGTTGTTTTACAGGTTGAGATTATTGGAATTAGATTATGATGAAATTGATTAGGTTTAGTATTCTTTGTTTCTTGCTGATCTGCCTTAATACCTACGCTTTTGGTCAATCTTCCAATGATGTTGAAATGGCTGATTTGTTAAGGGAAAGTGGGAAAATCTATGCGGTAGTAGTTGGGTTAGTAGTGATCTTAACGGGCTTGATCATCTTACTCCTTCGATTGGACAGAAAGATCCATAAACTGGAAAGCAGTAGAAATTCTGAGTCTGTTTCAAATAACTGAAAAATAGTGCGACAGTAATGCTTTAAAGAAAATTAACAAAACAATGCTGGACGGAATTCAGTTAAAAACTGATATTCCAATCAGTCAACTTCAAACAGAAATAACTAAAGGAAAAAATGCTGTGATTTTGATGTTCAAGGATGACAAAAGATCGTTGGATCTTTGTCACGGTAGTCGCGGTTTCCTGATTTACTGATGGCGTTGATCCTATGTTGTTTCTAGTTTGTATTAACAAGATTCTATCGTCAATAAACTATTTTCTTATGTAAGTGATTGAGTTAAAAATAGGATAAAGTAAAAAAGAATTCGAAACAAAAAAAGGTCACTGGTTTTCAATAGTAAAGGTTTGTCAAATTCCTCTTTTATGAGGGCATTGTCAGTCAGGAGTAATGGACTAACTTTACTGCAAACAATAAAAAAATCCCGAGGTATTTCCATGTCAGCCAAAACACTTGTCACAGAACTCATCGATAAAGGAGTAAAATTTGATATTAACGGGGATAAATTACGTGTGAAAATACTCCCGGAGTTGGTTACACCTGAAATTGACCAGTTCTTACGAAACAATAAACCTGAGATCATTGAGGTGCTGAAGGAACTAAAGAAGGAGGCTTCTTTATCAAGCGCCAGATTTAATTTGCAAAACACGATTCCGGTAGTTGAGAAAAAGGCAGTCTATAAAATCTCTTCTGCGCAAAGAAGGATGTACTTTCTTTATGAATTTGATAAAAATTCACTGTCATATAATATGCCCTACGTTCTTCGGCTTGAGGGTACTATCGATAAGAAGAAACTGCAAAGTGCATTTGAAAAACTGTTAGAGCGACATGAAAGTCTTCGCACGGTTTTTACCCGAATTGATGGAGAGGTATACCAGAAGATCTTACCAACAGTTGACTTGGCGATTGAATATGCAACGTCAGATGAGACTCAGGTAGATCAGTTGAGCAAAGCGTTTGTGTACCCCTTTGATTTACAGCGGGGGCCCCTATTGAGGGTAAAGCTAATTACGCTAGCTGTGGGTAAACAGCTGCTCCTGATGGACATGCATCACATCATTACTGATGGCTTTTCGCAAGGAATTTTAATACGGGATTTAATTGCCTTCTATACTGGTCAGGGATTGCCTGATATCTCTATACAATACAAAGATTACGCGGAGTGGCAACAGTCTCCGTCGGAACAAGGAAGTATTGTTGAACAAAAAGAATATTGGAAGAAGCAGTTCTCGGAATTCAATGTACTCGACTTGCCGACGGATTACCCCCGGCCATTGTTAAAGAATAAAGAGGGCGGGTTTTTTCAATTTTGGTTAGATGAATACCAGACTGAACGCCTGCAACAAATGTCATCTGATCACGGAGCGACGATTTTCATGACCTTGTTGTCGGTCTTCAATGTGGCATTAAGCAAGTTGAGCAATCAGGAAGACCTGGTGATCGGTACACCCATTGCCGGACGAATGAACTCGGACCTGGAAGGTATTTTGGGACTGTTTGTCAACACCCTGGCCCTTAGGAATTATCCTAAGGGAGAAATGAGTTTTACCGCGTTTTTACAGTCTGTAAGGAATACTTGTCTGGATGCTTTTGACCATCAGAAGTTGCAGTATGAGGACCTGATTGACATGTTGAACATCGAACGAAATGCCAATCGAAATCCGCTGTTTGATGTCATGTTCGTCATGCAGAATTTTGAGAAAAGTACCATCAACATACCCGGCATTCAGATCACCTTACAACAAAAGGATCACAGTGTCTCTGAATTCGATCTGAGCTTAATGGCCACAGAGTCGGAGGGTAAGTTGTTCATGGGTTTCCAGTATTCCAGGGAACTGTTTTCCGCTGCTACGATCGAAAGTTATGCAACGCACTTCAAGACAGTAGTGGATCAGGTTATCACTAACCCGGAGCAACCCTTACGTGAGATTTCTTTACTGACTAAAACGCAAGAAACGGAATTGTGGTCTGGTTTTGATGATTTCACTACGGCTTACCCTAAGGACCAGTCCTTAATTACCTTGTTCGAACAACAGGTCAATAAGTTGCCTGAGAAAGTGGCTGTAATCGATGGAGAAAAACGTACGAGTTATCGGGAGCTCTCTGATAGTATCAACAAACTGGCGGTTTGTTTAAGTAACCAGCTGCCAGAAAACGAAGCCTTTGTTGGCATCTACACGAAGAAATCAACAGAAGCCATCATCGCCATGTTGGCGATCTTAAAAGTGGGAAGAGCTTACCTTCCTTTGGATGTGGACCTGCCTGCTGCAAGACTTGATCACTTACTGCAGGATTCGAATACAACTTTGATCCTCGCCAATACAGCATTTCCCCAAGCAGAGCTTGGTGAGGATTATAAGATTGTTGACATAAATGAGGCAATCAACCCTGATATTGAGCTGGAGTTAACAACGTTCAAAGCAGGAGCTCCGAATGACCTGGCCTATGTGATGTATACTTCAGGAACCACGGGTAAACCGAAAGGAGTACTTGTAGAGCAGCAAAGTGTGGTGCGGTTAGTGAAGAATAGCAATTTCGTCCATCTAACGGAATCAGATGGCCTGTTGAGCCTGTCGAACTACCATTTTGATGGAAGTGTCTTTGATATCTATGGAGCGCTTTTGAACGGAGCTACATTGGTAATTCCTGATGCTACGCAATCGTTTGATGTTGGCCGACTGACGGAAATTTCGGAAAAGGAAGAAATATCAGTTGCGTTTATCACCACGGCTTTGTTCAACTCACTGGTGGATCTGGAGTTTACTGGTTTTAGAAGTCTTAGGTGCCTGATGTTCGGGGGGGAAATGGTTTCAGTTCCTCATGTGAGGCAATTCAAAGGAACTTATGATAAGGTGCAACTTTTGCATGTGTATGGGCCAACAGAAAACACAACCTTTTCTACCTATTATGAGGTAAATGATATAAATGATTCAATGGGTACCATTCCCATTGGTATGCCCATTGCCAATTCCACGGCTTACATTCTGGACAATTATGGGAATATCCAGCCTACGGGTGTGGTTGGAGAGATTTATCTTGGCGGAGATGGACTGAGCAGGGGATACCTCAATGATCCTGAATTAACGACCCGGAAATTTGTCGACCATCCTTTCCATCCTGGAAAGAAATTGTATCGGTCCGGTGATTTTGGGAAACGCCTCGCTGATGGCAATATAGAATTTGTAGGCCGAAATGATGATCTGGTAAAAGTCAGAGGTTTTAGGATTTCTCTGAATGAAATAGAGGTCCAGTTATTGACATATTCCTGGGTCCGGGAGGCATTGGTCGTTGTTATTGATCACGTACAGGAAGAGAAGTCCATTGTTGCTTATTGTGTGACTGCACAGGATATTACCAGCAATGCGATCAAAGAAAGTCTGGCAAGTGAACTGCCAGGATACATGGTCCCTAATTACATCATACAATTAGACCAGTTTCCACTCAATAAAAACGGAAAAGTAGATCGTAAGGCCCTTCCCTTGCCGGAGGTACAACTGGATATGGGCATGGTTGCCCCAAGAAACGAACTTGAGGAACACCTTCAGGGTATTTGGAGCGATATTTTGAGATTAGATCCGACCCAAATCAGTGTTACTGCCAACTTTTTTGACCTGGGAGGGCATTCCCTGCGGGCCATGACCCTGGTAAACCGGATAGCAAAAGATTTGGGAGTCAAAGTGCCCTTGAAAACGGTTTTTTCCCATTATTCGATCGCTAGTTTGGCGTCTTTGATTTCCACTCACCAAAAGACGGATTTTACCCGGATCAGCCCCACTGTCACCAAACCCAAGTATCTGTTATCGGCGGCACAAAAGCGTTTGTATTTCTTGTATGAAGTGGATCGGAGTGCGCTTACCTACAATATGCCTCAAGCCGTCAAATTGAAGGGTAATTTGGAAGTTGAAAGGTTAGAGGGAGCATTGAAACGACTTATTGAACGTCACGATAGCCTGAGGACCACTTTTGAAATGACTGATGATGAAGTTTATCAACGGGTTCATCAAAAAACCGATTTCAGTCTTCAATTGCTTGAAGTAGGGGATACCGGCGTGGAGCACGTGGTAGAGTCATTCATGAGACCATTCGACCTCCATACTGGTCCACTCTTCAGAGCAGGTCTTGTTCCATTGGCCGGTAAGGAACATGTGCTGCTGATAGACATGCATCACATCATCTCCGATGGGATTTCACAAGGCGTGTTAATTAGAGATTTTTTTAGCCTCTATAATGAAACCGATCTCCCGGGAATTGAACTGCAGTACAAAGACTATGCTGAATGGCAAAATTCCGATGACGAACAAGCAGTACTAGCTCAGGAAAAAGACTTCTGGCTCAAGGAATTTTCGGGGGAAATCACTGCATTAGAATTGCCGTGGGATTTTGAAAGACCGTTAGTAAGTGATCACAGTGGAGATGCGGTTTATTTCGCACTGAGTGAAAAAGAGACTGATAGCATTCGTAGAATCGCCTCCGGAGAGGGTGCCACTTTGTTTATGACATTGCTGTCAGTTTTCAACATTGTGTTGAGCAAGTTGAGTAATCAGGAGGATATTGTCGTTGGTACCCCCGTAGCCGGCAGAGTTCATCCTGATCTCGATGAAATGATCGGCTTGTTCGTCAACACCCTGGCACTGAGAAACTATCCCGTAGGATCACTTTCTTTCCAGGAATTCTTGAATGAAGTCAAACAAAACACCATTAATTGTTTCGACCATCAGAAGTACCAGTACGAAGACCTGGTAAATCAATTGAACATAAGGAGAGATACAGCGAGAAATCCGCTATTCGATGTAATGTTCGCCCTTCAGGAATTCGATAAAGAATCGTACCGTATTTCTGAATTGGAGATGGAGCCCTACTCCATGAACAGTGATGTATCCAAATTTGATCTTACATTAACTGCAGCCCAATCACCAAAGCAGCTACACTTCACTTTGAGATATGCCACGTCACTATTCAAAAAGGAAACGATCAAACGTTTCCTGGATTATTTCAAAACGGTGGCAGCACAAATAGCGGCAACTCCGGAAATCAAGCTGAATGAAATCACATTACTGGGTAAGGATGAAGAACATCGATTGCTGCATGCATTCAATGCCACAAGGAGAGTTTACCCTGATGAGGAGACCCTACCTCAGTTGTTTCAGAAACAGGTAAGTAATACGTCTGACAACATTGCATTATTTCACAATAATGAAAAATACACCTATGCACAGCTTAATGAGAAGGTAATTGCCATATCTGCCTACTTGCATCAAAAAGGAGTTCGTAAAGGGCAAGTCGTAGGATTGATGTTAGGGCCTTCTGTCGAGCAGATTGCAGGGATTATCAGTATTATGAAAATGGGGGGCGTTTATCTTCCTCTGGATGCCAGTTTACCTGTCAATCGCTTGGCTTTCATGCTGGAGGAAAGTGATGCTGAATACCTGCTGACGGATCAACAAGGAGTGGATTTGCTGGATTCAGGATCGATTGAGACCATAGTCGTTTCCCTGGCATTCGAAGCAGAGTGGGGAAGTGAAGTAGGGCGACCGGACGTCAGCAGCAGCGATCCCGCCTATATCATCTATACTTCCGGTTCTACCGGACAACCTAAAGGAGTTCAGGTCAATCATCGATCCGTTGTAAATCTGATTGATCACCAACGTGATTTTTTCAACATCGATCAGTCAGATCGGATCTTGCAGTTTTCGGTGATAACCTTTGATACATCCATCGAACAAATTTGGATGGCACTGCTGTCCGGAGCAGGGCTAGTATTGGTGGATAAATCTCTGATCACTGATCATGATCAATTTGTTGAATATCTGATCCGTCAGGAAGTCACCTATTTCCACGCGACGCCATCGTTCCTGGGATCATTAGATATCCCTAAGCCCAATGCAATCAAGAGAGTAGTTTCAGGGGGTGAAGTTTGCCCGGTCAGTTTAGCCCGGAGATATGCCAGTGACTATAAGTTCTACAATAAGTATGGTCCTACTGAAACGACTGTTACCGCCACGACTTACGAAGTTTCAGAAAGTGATTTTACCCGTACGCAATTACCCATAGGAAAACCGATCTCCAATACAGGCATTTACATTCTGGATACTAATTTGAAGCCGGTGCCCACTGGTGTGGCAGGGGATTTATACATCGGTGGAGATGGGCTTTCAAACGGTTACATCAATAATCAGTCATTAACGTCAGCGTACTTTATTCCACATCCTTTCAAAGCAGGTGAACGAATTTACAAGACAGGTGATCTTGCCAAATGGGATCAAAATGGGGATATCCTTTTCTTAGGAAGAAGCGACAGGCAAGTAAAAATAAGGGGATACAGAATTGAGCTGGGGGAGATAGAAGCTTGCTTGCGGAATCACACAAGCATTGTTGAAGCGGCAGTCCTCCTGAAAGAAGTCGGAAGCGACAGCTACCTGACTTGCTACTACAGTACCTCGAAAAAAATAAGTGAAGAACAACTCAGAGACTATTTGAAGAATAGCCTGCCTGAATACATGTTTCCCCACTACTTCGTATCGATGGATCATTTTCCGTTGACGACCAGTGGAAAAGTCGATAGAAATGCCTTGCCGGAACCGGTTATTATATCGACGGATGAATACCAGGCTCCTTCAAATGAGATTGAACGAAAGCTAGTCAAAATTTGGAGTAAGGTCCTGGGGATCAAAAAGGAAGAGATTGGGGTAAGGCACAGCTTCTTTGATCTGGGTGGTCACTCCTTGAAGGCCATGACACTTGTCAACAAGATCAAAATGGAAATGGGTGTTTCAGTCCCATTGATGCAGATCTTCAATTTCCAGGACATTGAGAGTCTGGCCAGGTTCTTGTCGACACAGGAAAAGGTGCAATATTCGGGCATAAAAAAAGCACCCAAAAGCAGTTATTACAAGGTATCTGCCGCTCAGAGGCGCATGTATTTCCTCTATGAATTTGAAAAGGATTCGACGGCTTATAATATGCCTCAGGTGGCAAGATTCGAAGGAGATCTTAACAAGGATCAGTTGATCTTTGCTTTCAATAAACTGATTCAGCGACATGAAAGCCTGAGGACTGGATTTCAGTTGAAGGAAGGAGAAGTTTTTCAATTTGTATCTGCCGAACCGCAATTCGAAGTAGTCTTCTACGAGGCTGAATCACCGGATGTTTCTACTATTATAAAGGAGTTTGTAAGGCCATTTGACCTGGCAGAACCAAGTTTATTCAGAGTAGGCCTCATTCCCTTAAATGAGCAGGAGAATGTATTGATGCTGGACATGCATCATATTATTTCTGATGGTGTATCCACGAGTATCCTCAAACAGGACTTTATGAATCTTTATAAAGGACTGGATTTGGCCCCCATGAGCATTCAATACAAAGACTATTCCGAGTGGCAACAATCGTCAGAAGAGTGGCAGGATTTAGAGATACATAAACAATTCTGGTTAAACGAATTTGCAGAGCTTCCGACTGTTCTACAGCTTCCGTATGATCATGCAAGACCAACTATGAGGAACTTTAGGGGTGGTCTTGCCAAATTTGTTTTGAGCAAGGAGGAAACTGCCGGATTGCAAAACCTCGCCAGTCAGGAGAATGCTACGATGTTCATGACATTGCTGGCCATTTTCAACGTTCTACTGGCAAAACTTAGTAATCAGGAAGATATCGTTGTTGGAACTCCTGTAGCTGGTCGAGTGCACCCTGCTTTGGAAAAGATCATTGGCTTGTTTGTCAATACACTAGCCATTCGAAGTTATCCATCCAGTGAGCTAAGCTTCAAAGCATTTCTACAGCAAATCAGAGAAAGAACCATCCAGTGTTTTGAGTATCAGCAATATCAGTATGAAGACCTGGTGGATTCGCTGAACATTTCGAGAAATACGAGCCATAGCCCGCTTTTTGATGTCATGTTTTCCATGCAAAACTTCAGCAGTGGCAAACTTGAAATTCCGGGTCTTAAACTTAGTTCTATTTCAAGCGACCATCGGGTTGCCAAGTTTGATTTGACATTGACTGCTGTTGAAGCAGAGGATCAACTTTATTTCAGTTTTGAATATTCTACGGAGTTATTCGAAAAGTCAACAATCGATAAGTTTATTCGGTACTACCAGCATCTGGTAAGGGCTGTTGTTGATAATGCTGACCAGAAACTTTACGACTTGCCGATTCTTTCAAAAGAGGAGCAAAGTCAGTTGCTGTTGAAATTTAACAACACCACACAACCCTACACTGAAGAGCAGACGCTTGTTCAGGTATTTGAAGAAAAGGCGAAAGAGCGGGATGGTGATGTGGCGTTGATTTACTACGATCAGACGCTGACTTACGGGGAGCTAAATAGTCGCGCTAATCGACTGGCGCAAATCCTGATAGGACGTGGCGTTAACAGAGGAGCGGTGGTCGGCTTAATGGTAGATCGCTCCTTTGAAATGATCATTTCCATTTTAGCAACACTGAAAGCTGGAGCTGCGGTTCTACCGATTGATGTGGATCATCCGGAAGGTCGGATCTCATACATGTTGGACAATAGCAAAGTGAACATGCTTGTGGTGAATGACGCTGATTATCAGTCACCGGAAGGATACACTGGGGAAATCCTGAATTTGTTTGATCTGTCTTTCAATCAGGATGAGGTTACTGAGAACATAAGCCTTAAAACAGCAAGCACGGATTTATTGTATGTCATCTATACATCAGGCTCAACGGGTATACCCAAAGGAGTCATGATGCGACATTACAGCATGTGGAACCTGATTGATTTTCAGTTCAAAGGAACCAACATTTCTTTTGATCGGGTCCTGCAGTTCACGACCCTCAGTTTTGATGTTTCATTGCAGGAAATATTTTCCACTTTATTAGCGGGAGGGGAGCTCACGTTAGTCGATAAAGTAGATATCCTGGACTTCAATAAGCTTTTTGAGATCGTCAATCGAAATAAGATAAGCACGATCTTCATGCCAGCATCGATACTGAAGCAGATTTTCAATAATCCGGATATAACGCTCGATATTCCATCCTCTGTAAAGCATATTGTAACTGCAGGTGAGCAAATTATCATTGGAGAAAAGTTTAAGAAGTACCTGTCTGATCATCAGATTTATTTGCACAATCATTATGGTCCGGCTGAGACGCATGTAGTGACCACCAATACAGTGGATCCCGCAACAGATATCCCAACCAAACCCCATATTGGCCAACCCATCTATAACACAGGTATTTATATACTGGGAAAGAAACGAGAAATACTTCCGCTGGGAGTGCCGGGAGAAATCTATATCAGTGGCAAGAGTGTGGGTGGAGGTTACATCAACAACCCATCCTTTACAGAGGAAAGATTTGTTGATAATCCTTATGACAAAGACGAGAAGCTATACAAGACGGGTGATGTAGCAAAGTGGCTGCCCGATGGCTCGCTGGAGTTCTTAGGCCGCCAGGATGATCAGATAAAAATTCGTGGATTTAGGGTAGAACTGGGAGAGATTGAATCGCAATTAGCTACTCACAAACAAGTAATAGAAGCCGTAGTGATGGCTAAAGGCGAAGGTCAAAATGCATACCTAGTGGCATATTATGTAGCTGAATCTGAGCTGGACACAGGTGAGCTGAGAAGCCATCTGGGTGAAAAATTGCCCGAATATATGCTACCGACCTTCTTTGTGTTCATGCAGCGTTTTCCTTTGAATCAAAGCGGGAAAGTGGACAGGAAAGCATTACCAGATCCTTCTGTTGCACAGGAGGTGAATGATCTTCCGCCGACAGGCGAAGTACAGGAGAAATTAGCCGAGATATGGAGTGGGATATTGAAGATAGAGCAATCCAGAATTAGTGCCAATAAAAGCTTTTTCGATTTGGGCGGAAACTCATTGAGTACCATGATTCTGGCCAATAAAATATGGAAAGAGCTAAATGTGGAAATGCCGATAAAGGAGATTTTTCTCAAGCAAACCATTGAACAACAGGCAGATCTGATTGAGGCGGTGCTACAGATGAGAACAAAGGATCTCGATGATTCAGCAACAATTGAGTTATCTATATGAATGTAGAAAAATTCATAAAGGACCTGGGTAGCAA
The DNA here is from genome assembly GCA_965229785.1 of Cyclobacteriaceae bacterium. Lineage (GTDB taxonomy): Bacteria > Bacteroidota > Bacteroidia > Cytophagales > Cyclobacteriaceae > JAWPMT01. The sequence continues at coordinate 2,411,528 of CBDDJS010000001.1, read as the reverse complement.
GGGGATTTTCCTTTCCGTAGAAGGTGATACTTTGAAAATCAAGGGTAAACCAGAACGATTGGATCAACCTCTGCTGGAGGAACTCAAGCGAAGAAAGCAAGAAATTCTGGACTTTTACGCCAGGTATCAGGAGCGGCCCTCCTTTAGTGAGATACCTGTGGCAACAAAAAAGAACTCCTACAGGCTGTCATCCGCACAAAAGCGAATGTATTTTCTGTACGAGCTTAACAAGCAATCCAAGGCATATAACATGCCGCAAGTCGCCAGGCTCGAAGGGAATCTGGACAAGGACAGATTACAGTCAACCTTTATTCAATTGATCGCCCGACATGAAAGTCTAAGGACCACTTTCGAATTGATTGAGGGTGAAGTATTTCAGAAAGTCAATCCCTATCCCAATTTTGAAGTTACTCAGTTAGATGGCGGTATAGAAAATGCAGAAAGCGTCATCAACGGCTTCATTACACCATTTGACTTGAATAACGGCCCACTTTTCAGAGTGGGGTTATTGAAATTAGAGGAAAAAGAGCATGTTTTAATTGTAGACATGCATCACATCATTACTGATGGTGTTTCTCAGGGGCTACTGATCAGGGATTTCATGACCAGTTACCATGGAAATGAATTGCCGGAGATTTCATTGCAATACAAGGATTATGCTGAGTGGCAACAGACAGAGATAAATGTCGAAAGGTTGTCGAAGCAAAAAGATTTTTGGATAAATCAGTTTGCGGATGAAGTGACCATGCTGGATTTGCCAACGGACAATCTCAGGCCTCCGGTTCGTAACCATCAGGGGGGAGCGGTTAGCTTCAAACTTGATCAGCAGACTTCTACCGCGCTAAAAGACCTGTGTGAAGAAGAAGGTACCACGACATTCATGCTCTTACTGGCTATTTTCAACGTATTGCTTGGGAAACTCAGCAATCAGGAAGATATCACCATAGGAACGCCCATTGCGGGAAGGGTTCATCCCGACCTGGATAAGATCATTGGACTGTTTGTAAATACCCTGGCATTGAGAAACTACCCTAAGGGGGACTTGACATTCAGAGAATTTCTCGCAAAAGTGAAAGCCAATACATTGCTGTGTTTTGAAAATCAGCAATATCAATATGAAGACCTGATCGAAGAGCTCCAGGTAAGAAGAGCCACTGACCGGAATCCGCTCTTTGATGTCATGTTTTCTATGCAAAACTACGGGCAGGAGGTTCTTAGCATACCTGATCTGAAATTGAGCCCCTTCAAATCAGGCCATAGAGTTTCGAAATTTGACCTTTCGCTGATTGCTACGGAAGCAGAGGAGAACTTCTATTTCAGTTTTATATACGCTACCGAATTGTTTTCGTCTGAGACGATCAATCGTTTTGCTAAATACTTTCAGTTATTAGTCAACTGCGCATTGACCAATGTGGACGGGAAGTTGTCCGATATGTCTGTCCTTTCAGATGACGAGAAAGAGCAATTGCTTCGTACATTTAATGATACGGTCAGCGACTATCCCGGAGAAAAGAGTTTAATTACTTTATTCGAAGAGCAGGTAAAGGCTACTCCCACAAAAGTGGCACTTACATTCAAAGGCCAGCAACTTACTTTTCAGGACCTTAGCGAACGAGCCGATGCTTTAGGTACTTTATTAGTAAATAAAGCGCTGCCGAAGGGCACTGTCATTGGCTTAATGGTAGAAAGGTCCTTTGAGATGATTGTGGGAATCCTTGGAATCCTAAAAGCCAATCATACCTACTTGCCAATTGACGCTGAGCTTTCCGACGATCGAATTTCCTTCATGCTTGAAGACAGTGAGGCATCCATGCTTATAACTGACGCCAGCGGCAAGGAACGATTCGGGACTGAGTATGATACGATTGATCTGTTTATTATTCAAACGACACAGGAGGGAAGGACAGAATTTCCTGTAGCTAATTCCGATGAAACTGCTTACATCATTTACACATCAGGCTCTACCGGATTGCCAAAAGGAGTACCTCTCTCACATCGATCTGTCATAAACCTGGTAACCTCCCAGCATGAGCTTTTTAAGCTGAAAGAAGATGAAATCATCCTTCAGTTTTCGACCATCAGTTTCGATGCTTCAGTCGAACAGATCTGGATGTCGTTATTAAACGGATACTCGTTGGCCCTCATAAGTTATGAGCAACTTCTGGATGGTAATCAATTCAACCAACTCCTCCTTGATGAAAAGATCACACACTTAAATACGACACCATCTTTTCTAAATGATGTTAGCCTGCGAGAACCCAATTGCCTAAGGAGGATAGCGCTGGGTGGAGAGAAGTGTTCCAGAGAGCTGTTGAGGCGTTATTCCTCCTATGAACTCTATAACCTCTACGGCCCTTCGGAAACGTGTGTCACAGCTACAGCCCATCAATTTAATCCTGGAGTAGATGTAGATATCATACCGATCGGAAAACCTATCAACAATGTAGAAATCTACATTTTGGATCAGTTCCAAAACCTTCAACCGGTTGGGGTCACGGGTGAAATTTACATCGGTGGTGATGGTTTGGCCAAAGGGTATTTGAATAATCCCGAGTTAACGAATGAGAAGTTTGTAGATCATCCATTTGTTACAGGAAAGAAACTGTATGCTTCCGGAGATCTGGGAAGATGGCGGCCTAATGGCGAAATAGTGTACCTGGGCAGGGCGGACACCCAGGTAAAAGTAAGAGGCTTCCGGATAGAGTTGGGAGAAATTGAATCGAGACTTACTGCCCATGATGCCATCAAAGAAGTCCTGGTAACATTCAATGATGAATCGGGTGAAGGGCAATTACTGGCTTATTACTTGTCTGAAAATGAGCCATCAGAACAGGAGCTTAGGACATTTCTTAAGAAGAAACTGCCGGTGTATATGATCCCTCATTTTTTTATACAATTGGATCAGTTTCCACTTACCTCAAATGGCAAGATCAACCGAAGGTTGCTACCCAAACCCTTATCTGCACCATTCGCAGATCGAACTGAACCCACGACTGAGCTGGAATCGGTGCTTGAAGAAATATGGAGCGAGGTATTAGGGATTGACAAGACCTTAATTGGAACGCAAAAAAGTTTTTTCGAGCTTGGAGGTCACTCGCTGAAAGCGATGGTGCTTATTAATAAAATTCATCAACGCCTCAGCCAGACCATCCCTTTAAGACAAATTTTCAATAGTCAGACGATCAGGGAGCTGGCGGATTATCTGTCGGAAGGAACGTTCACTTCTTTTGATCCGATTAGTAAAGCGTTACACAAGGAGCGATACCTTGCATCTCCAAGTCAAAGCCGGATGTACTTCCTGCATGAGTTTGATCACCATTCTCTGGCATACAACATGCCTCTGGTAGTCAGGTTGGAAGGTGTAATCGAAAGTGGAAGGATCAGCAACGCTTATCAGCGACTCGTTGACCGGTATGAAATTCTCCGAACGAACTTTGAGCTGGTTGATAATGAAGTATATCAAATCATAACGGAGGAGCGAGTGATAGAATTGCCGGTGGTGGATTCTTCTCCTGTAGAGGTCGATGAGCAAATCAGGAGATTTATAAGACCATTTGATTTGACCAGGGATTCCTTGATGAGAATGGGCTTGATAGAAGTATCGAGTACTGAAAAGTTGTTGATCATGGATATGCACCATATCATTACTGATGGGGTTTCGCATAATATCCTGATCAGGGATTTTGTGAAATATTACGGAGGGGATGAGTTAAGTGATTTACAACTTCAATTCAAGGATTATTCAGAGTGGTTACACAGCGATAAAATACAACAACAAATAGCGGATGATAAGCAATTCTGGCTCTCCGAATTTTCAGAAGATTGGAATGCCCTTGATCTGCCTGGTGATAAGGCCAGGCCGGCCATAAAGAGCTTTGATGGAGAGGCCTATGCGTTTTCATTTTCAGAAAAAGAAACAGCATTACTGAAAGCGTTATCCCAGAGTGAGGGTGTGACCTTGTATATGTTGCTGCTCTCCATATTTAATGTGTTGTTGAGTAAGTTGAGTAGTCAGGAGGAGGTCATCGTTGGAACCCCCGTTTCGGGCAGGATCCATTCGGATTTAGATCAGATGGTCGGCCTTTTTGTCAATACGCTTGCTATCAGGAATCGACCACTTGGCAGTCAGTCGTTTAAAGACTTTTTGATGGCCGTGAAAGAGAAAACATTGACTTGTTTTTCCCATCAACAATTCCAATATGAAGAACTTATAAGTGCTTTGGAGATCCCTCGCGATCCGAGTCGAAATCCACTTTTTGACGTCATGTTTTCTATGCAAAACTTTGATCGTCCTGTAGTTACCCTTACAAACTTAAAACTCACACCTTATGCTACCGGACACAAACGATCAAAGTTTGACCTGATGTTGACGGTCTCAGAGTTTTCAACGCAATTGTTTTTGAACTTTGAGTATTCCACTGACATTTTTTCCAGAGGGACGATCGAGCAGTTTGCTAAATACTTCAGGCAATTGACGGAACAGGTTGTGGCAGATGTGAGGCAGGAGATCAAGCACCTGGACTTGTTGTCAATCCTGGATAAATCGAACCTGTTAAGGGAAGCCCATAGCCCATGGCAGAAACAATATGATGATAAGAGCCTCATTGCTTTGTTCGATGAGCAAGTGATGAATAATCCGGATAAAGTCATACTGGCCAATAATGAGCAGAATATCACTTATGCGGAATTAAATGAAAGAGCGACTCAGTTAGCGGGTTATTTACTGACTTTATCTGCTTCACGAGGCGAGATTGTCGGTATATATGCGGGAAAATCACTGGAAGCGATATGGGCCATGATCGCTATTCTGAAGGCAGGTAAAGCTTACCTGCCTCTGGATGCTCGAAATCCTGTGGAACGGATGAGGTTTTTGCTGGAAGATGCAAAAATTGATACGGTACTGTGCAGTATCCCATTTCCACAAGAACTTACGGATACGTGTCAGTTGATCGAAATAGCCGATCAGGCTAATGGCAAGGAAGTCGTTTCTGAATTAAAGAACAAAGGACAGCTTTCGGACCTGGCTTACGTCATTTACACATCAGGTACTACAGGTAAGCCAAAAGGGGTCATGGTGGAGCAAAAAAGCATCATTCGCCTCGTAAGGGACTGTAATTATGTCACTTTTCAGGAAGATGATGTGATACTAAGCTTATCCAACTATTCTTTCGACGGAAGCATTTTTGACATTTACGGCGCATTACTTAACGGATCTGGCCTATATATTCCAAATGATGCAGAATTATTGGATGTCGGATTACTGGAACAAATCATAGCTGAGAAAAAGATTACCATTTTCTTCATTACAACCGCATTATTCAATACGCTGGTCAACCATGAAATAGCCAATCTCGGAAATCTAAGATATGTTCTGTTTGGGGGAGAAAATGTGTCTGTTTCCCATGTTCGGAAGTTTAAAGGGCTGTATCCGGATGTGAAACTATTGCATGTCTATGGTCCTACAGAAAATTCCACGTTTTCGTCATTCTACGAGATTGATGAGGTTGCTGATTGGGCGTCCACCGTTCCGATCGGTAAGTCAATATCTGGTTCTTACGCTTATGTTTTGAGTGAAGAACACCGGTTACAACCTGTGGGTGTTCCGGGAGAAATATGTGTAGGCGGGGTAGGCTTATCAAGGGGTTACCTCAATGATTCGGAATTGACCTCATCAAAGTTCGTCAGTGATCCATTTATTCCCGAACAGAAGATCTATAAAACTGGTGACATTGGCCGTCTGCTGGCCGATGGCAATATTGAATTTATTGGAAGAAAGGACACGCAAGTAAAGGTAAGAGGGCATCGGATAGAACTGGCGGAGATCGAGACACAGTTGATTCGACATCCGGCTATCCATGCTTGTGTCGTGTTGCTAAAAACAATGAAGGATACCAGGTATCTGACGGCTTATTATGAAGCTGAACGGGAATTAGCGACAGATATCCTCAAAGAATTCCTTACCAAAAGCTTACCTGACTATATGATTCCGCAGTTTATCTGCTTTTTGAAGCAATTACCGCTGAATAAGAATGGTAAAGTTGACAGGACCTTATTGCCGGAGCCAACGCCGAAGAAAGAGGAGAATTATGTGCCTCCTTCCAATGAACTTGAGGAGCAACTGGTAGCCATATGGAGTGAGGTCATTCAGATGGACAAAGAAGCTATCAGTGTACAAACCAATTTTTTTGAGTTGGGAGGCAATTCACTGAAGATCCTGCAGTTGAAAGCCCTGATCAAGGCGCAAATGGGATTGGATATTTCTGTACCACAACTTTTCAGGTTTACGACGATTGAGGCCCAGGTGAGCTACATCAGTCAGGCCGAATCACAAGCAAAGCTGGTGGAAGAGGAAATTGATGATGAAGTAAGTGGTATGGAAGACTTACTAAGGAATTTGAATTAATAAAAACATTAAACGCTTTAGACAACTTGAGCAAGTATAACGGAATGGAAATCGCAGTTATTGGAATGTCAGGGAGGTTTCCCGGGGCAAATGACGTCCATCAATACTGGGATAATCTAAAAAATGGGGTTGAATCCGTAAGCTTTTTTGATGAAGAAGAGCTGGAAAAGGAAGGTATAGAAAAGCGTACTTTAAGTAATCCTTCGTATGTAAAAGCGAATAGCTACCTGTCAGGTAAGGAAAATTTCGATGCTAGTTTTTTCGGATACCGACCTGACGAAGCCAGGTTGATGGATCCGCAGGTGAGGTTATTTCACGAATGTGTCTGGAGCGCTCTTGAAGATGCAGGTTGCGATATATATGATTACGACAAGAAGGTAGGTCTTTTTGCTGGTGGAGCTTCCAACATGAATTGGATGAATTACGCAAGAATAGCTAACAGAGATCACCTGGTAGATTCTTTTTCCGCTGGATTATTGAGCGATGCCAAATTTTTGTGTACACGAATCTCCTATTTGTTCAACCTGAGAGGCCCTTCTATACACATAGAAACAGCTTGTTCAACTTCACTGGTAGCCATCCAGAGAGCTGCACTAAGCTTGTTGCTGCAAGAGTGTAATATGGCCATAGCTGGCGGAGTATCGATCAAAAACAGATCGAAGAAAGGCTATTTCTATCAAGAGGGAATGATCAATTCCCATGATGGTCACTGTCGGGCATTCGATAAAGAAGCGAGTGGAACCATCGGCGGTGAAGGAGCGGGGGCAGTCGTTTTAAAAAGACTACAGGATGCGATCAAAGATGGTGATCAAATCCATGCCATTATCAAAGGAAGTGGTGTCAATAACGACGGTAACAACAAGGTAGGGTACACGGCGCCCAGTGTCGATGGGCAATATCAGGCCATTTTAAAAGCCCAAAAAATGGCTAAGGTGGCTCCGGAAAGCATAAGCTATCTGGAAGCGCATGGAACGGCCACAGTATTGGGCGATCCGATTGAAGTAGAAGCGCTTAACCTGGCATTTGGTCCAAGTAAAGAGAAATACTGTGCCCTGGGTTCGGTGAAGACCAATATCGGGCACCTGGACGCGGCGGCAGGTATTGCCGGATTCATCAAAGCTGTCCTCTCGATCAAAAACCGGCAAATTCCGCCGAGTTTACATTTCAAAGAACCGAATCCGAAAATCAACTTCGAGAATTCTCCATTTTATGTCAACACGGAACTAAAAGAATGGCAAAACGACCAATATCCTTTGCGGACAGGGGTCAGTTCTTTTGGGATCGGAGGTACCAATGCACATGTGATATTGGAAGAGGCGCCAACGGCTAAGCCTTCTTCAAACAGTCGCCCTTATCAGCTGATCAACGTATCGGCTAAGACGCCAGAAGCATTAGCTCGGAATGTTAAGAACCTTCGAACTCATTTGGAATTGAATCCCAACATTAACCTGGCTGATGCAGCTTATTCTCTAAAGCTCGGAAGAAGTGCATTTGCCTATAGAAAGACCTTTGTTTCTCAAGACCTTGAGGAAGCGCTGACTCAGCTAAACGGTGTGGACCTGGATTCGATTTCAGCCGTCAATAGCCGCAATCAACGCGTGGTATTTATGTTTCCGGGCCAGGGATCACAGTACTTGCAGATGGGCAAGGAGCTCTATGAAAAAGAGAAACTGTTCCGCACTGAAGTTGACCAGTGCTTCAAGTTGATTGAAAAAGATTCAGGTAAAGATTTCTCGGCTGTGTGGTTCGCGGATAATAGCGAACTCCTGGATACGACCGCCCACACGCAACCGGCCTTGTTTGTGGTAGAATATGCGCTAGCCCGATTGATGATGAGTTGGGGCATTAGTCCGGATTATATGATCGGACATAGCATAGGAGAATATGTTGCGGCATGTATCAGTGGCGTTTTCACCCTTGAAGACGCCTTGAAAGTTGTTGTGAAAAGAGGTGAACTGATGCAACAGATGGCTGCAGGTGATATGCTGAGTGTTTCAGCGACTCCTGAAGAACTTTCTGGCTACCTGGAGAAATATGGTGACGTTTCATTGGCTACGGTAAATAGTTCTGCTCTGAGTGTAGTTTCAGGGGGATCGGATCAGATTGCGGAGTTGAAGCAAGAGCTGGATTCTAATGGAATTTTAAACAAAGTATTGAATACTTCACATGCTTTCCATTCGGCGATGATGGATGACATGCTGGAAGATTTTCAGTCGTTTGTCAGTGGCATTAAAAGGTCTTCCGTTACGCTTCCATTCATATCAAACCTGACCGGCAAGCCGATATCAGATGATGAAGCAACGAGTCCACAGTATTGGACAGATCACCTTCGACAGACTGTGCAGTTTGCAGGGGGCGTGGAGTACCTGATGGATCAGGAGGAGGAATTGTTGTTTGTGGAGATTGGTCCGGGTAGAGGGTTGAGCTCGTTTGTAGGAGCACATGAGGCCAAAAAGGAAGGACATCAGGTTGTAAACCTGCTGCGCAAGACGAAAGGAGGGGAAGAGAGTTTACGTCAGGTGTTGGATGGTCTGGGTAAACTCTGGACGAAAGGGATCAAGCCGGATTGGAAAAGTTTCTACTCAGAAGAACAACGATCAAAGGTATCCCTACCTACGTACTCATTCGAGCAAACCAAATACCCGGTGGATGTAGACGCCTATGGAATGATCTCTAAGATGGTTACAGAATCCATATCTGAGCGATCTGTCGTCAAAAAAGATCTTTCCGAGTATTTTCTGGTTCCTTCATGGGAGGTATCCAGAGTCCAACGTAATCAGGAAACAGAACAAGGAGCGTATTTGAATATTCTTTTTGAAGACAATGGTGGTATTGGAGAACAAGTTAGTAGTCTACTGGGCGAGAACCTGATCATTGTAAAGCAGGGTGGGAAATTTGAAAAGCGAGATAATACGTCCTTTGTAATTAAACCAGAAGAAGAACAGGATTTTCATCAGTTATTTCAAAACATAGATTTTGCCAAAGGAAAGATTCGCATCGTTTTTTGTTGGGCGTTAACGGATGATTGTGAAATACAGTTAAATGAATCGAGTGTTAAGCAAGAGCTGAATCAGGGTTATTTCAGTTTATTGAATATAGCCAAATCGATTAGTCAGTACGTCAAAAATCAAGATATTGAACTGATATCTTTAAGTAATCAGATAGCGAAGGTTTTCGAAGGTGATGAAATAGCTCCTGGAAAAAGTACTTCGCTAGGTGCACTAAAGGTAATTCCGAAAGAGTACACCAATTTCAATTGCTGGAACATAGATATCAAACGATCTGAAGTTGATGCTGTATTGATATCGAGACTGGCAAAGGATATTGAACTTGGTTTTCAAGCGGATGAAACGGCTTACAGGCAAGCAACAAGATTTGTCAGTGTCCTGCGTCCTGAACCGGTGGTAACAGATGGACATGCTAATTCATTTTCTGATGGAAAAACATATCTGATAACTGGAGGAGCCAGTGGTGTTGGTCTGTCTATTGTTCAAAATATGGCAAGAGACATATCCGGTGCCAATTTTGTGGTTCTTGGCAGAAAACCTTTGCCTAATACTACCGAATGGCAGAAATGCTTGTCTGATTTTGAGAGGGAATCGCCGCTTTATTCTACGATAGAAGCCTTCGCCGAGATTGAAAAAAATGGTAATTGTGTGAGCTATGCCAATCCATCGATTAGTGACGGTAAATCTTTGAAGCAAACCATTGAAAGCATTGAAAAGAGGACTGGTCAAATCCAGGGAGTGATCCATGCAGCCGGAATTGCTGATTTTGCGGGAGTGATCCACAGGAGGTCACGAAAAGACAGTGAGGAAGTTTTTGAGGCAAAAGTATTTGGCACAATGGCTTTGCAAGAATCCCTGGCCAATAGACCGTTAGATTTCTTCGTGCTTTTTTCATCTTTGTCCTCGATCATTGCACCATTTGGACAGGTGGGATACGTAGCCGCTAACCAGTTTTTAGATGCCTTCGCCGCTCATCATTCATCTAAAAACAATGCCAGGATAACTAGTATTGGCTGGAACCAATGGCAAGGTCTGGGAATGGCCGCCCGAGAGCTCCGGAAGCATGGACACAAAACTTCTATTGATAGTATCTCAGTGGATGAAGGATTTGAGATTCTTCGCAGAAGCCTGGCAGCAGATCGTCCTGGGCTGTTCATTTCAAAGGTTGACTACAAAACCTTTTATGATAACTCCCTGAAAGCCTCGGCTGCTTCAGTCAAAGAAAACGTACATGAAATAGATTTGCCATTAGTAGCCGGCACGGATCATTCGGAGCTATCTATTGAGGATCGATTATTGGTGCTTTGGCAAAATTTCTTTGGTAAAAAGGACCTCACCAAGGAGGATGGTTTCTTCGAAATTGGCGGAGATTCTCTGCAAGCGCTGACCATTATCAATAAGATTAATCAACAGTTCAATGTTGATCTGTCCATTGCTGACTTCTTCGAAAATTCATCGGTTCGAAGTTTGTCTGGATTTATCGCCGCACTTGATGAAACTGCATATGTTGAGATCTTGGAGGCTCCGGAGAAAGAATACTATGCCTTGTCATCCGCTCAGAAAAGAATGTACTTCATCCACGAGTTTGACAAGCAATCTCTGGCCTATAATATGCCACAGGTTGTCAAACTGGAAGGAACCCTGGACAAGGAAAATTTGAAGGAGAATTTTAACAAAGTCATTACGATGCATGAGAGTTTGCGCACCTCATTCGTAGTAATTGATGGAGAAGTGTTCCAGAAAATTGATGAACAATTTGACTTTGACATGGCCTATTTCGAGGCAGGCGAGGAAGAGGCGAAAAGGATCATTAAGGAATTTATCCGTCCATTTGACTTGCAAAAATCACCCCTTATTCGGGTCGGACTCATCAAAATTTCTGCAGATGAGCACTTATTGCTGATCGATATGCACCATATCATCAGTGATGGTGTGTCACAAGGTGTTTTTGTCAGTGATTTCATGGCGTTGCACAATGGACAGCCCCTTGAAAAAAGGTCATTGCAATACAAGGATTATGCAGAATGGCAGCAAAGCGATCAGCAGCAAGAACGATTGCTTGGTCAGCGAGATTTTTGGCTAACACAGTTTAAAGATGAGTTAAGCGTATTGGATTACCCCACAGACCATGTTCGCCCAGCAATAAAAAGTCATCGGGGTGGTTCATTGAGTTTTAGATTGGGTAAGACTGAAACACTTGGAATCAGAAGGATAAGTGAAGAAGAAGGGTCTACCACGTTTATGACCTTGTTGTCAATATTCAATATCCTCTTGAGTAAGATCAGCAATCAGGAAGATATTGTAATCGGCACACCGATTGCCGGTCGGAACCATTCAGATCTGGAGAGTATCATTGGGCTGTTTGTCAATACTTTGGCCTTGAGGAACCATCCAAAAGCTCATTTGCCTTTTCGCCACTTTTTAAAACAGGTGAAGCAGAATACGTTGGCCTGTTTTGATAATCAGGAGTACCAGTATGAGGATTTAATAGAAGTGCTTAATGTTCCGCGGGATGCTAGCAGGAATCCTTTATTCGATGTGATGTTTGGGTTCCTTAATTTCAAAAAGGGAACTGTTTCTGTTCCGGACCTCAAACTAAGTCCATTTCAGAGTGGACACAGGACTTCAAGGTTTGATTTGATGCTGACAGGAGCTGAGTCAGCTGATGAAACTTATCTCAATTTAGAATATGCTTTAGACCTGTTTACTGAAGAATCCATTCATCGATTCGTAAGCTATTTTAAACGCATTGTTAAAGCTGTGGTAGACAATGCAGATATCAAGATCCAATCGATTGATGTGCTGCCTTCATCTGAAAAAGACATGTTGCTCCATGATTTTAATGATAACCGTGTGGTTTTTTCCAAAGAGAAAACCATTGTTGAATTGCTGGAGGAACAAGTTGAAAGAACCCCTAACGAGACAGCCGTAGTGCACGGGGATGAATTTATCACTTATGCAGAATTAAATAGCAGGGCCAACGAGTTGGCCATGGTACTCAGAGAAAAAGGAGTTGCCCCTAATATGATTGTCGGACTTATGGTGGAACGCTCGTTTGAGATGATCATTTCTATGCTGGCAATTCTGAAGTCCGGGGGAGCTTACCTGGCCATAGACGCGGATTACCCGGAAGAGCGTGTGACTTATATGTTGGAGAGCAGTGAGGTGGCTGTTTTAATGGTCGACAACAGTACGATTACCCGGCTTACCCAGTATCAGGGTAACTTTCTGAATGTCAATGAATACACCTTCTCGGAGCAATATGTCCCAAACCTGCCTCGGGTAAACAAAAGCGATGACTTACTGTATGTGATCTACACTTCCGGATCGACTGGAAGACCAAAAGGTGTCTTGATCAAGCATTCCAACTTTACCAATTTAATTGAATATCAATTCAATGCCACCAACATTGACTTCAGTGTGGTGTTGCAGTTTGCCACGTTAAATTTCGACGTATCATTTCAGGAAATTTTCTCCGTCGTTCTTGGCGGTGGAAAACTTATTTTGATAGACCGGGTTGACCTTCAGGATTTCAATAGGCTCTTTCATATCATTGATAAGAATGCGGTCAAAACGATCTTTATGCCCGCATCTATATTGAATCAGATTTTCAATGATGTTGATTCGGTAGGTAAGAACCTGAAATCAATTAGTCATATTGTCACGGCAGGTGAACAGATCATTATAGGAGATACGTTTAAGCAGTACCTTAAAGAAAACAACGTCTTTTTACACAATCACTATGGATCTTCGGAGACACACGTGGTGACGGCTTTTACCGTAGACCCTAACAAGGAGATACCCGCGAAACCTTGTATCGGTTATCCGATCCAGAATACGGATATATACATTCTGGATAAACATCAAAACCTCCAACCTGTCAATGTAGCCGGAGAGCTTTATTCAGGAGGAGAACAACTGGGCTTAGGCTACCTTAATAACGATGAATTGACCAACCGGAAGTTTATTGAAAATCCTTTTAAACCCGGTGAAAAAGTTTATCGTACCGGCGACCTGACCAGATGGCGCCCGGATGGCTCGATTGAATTTTTGAGCCGCCTGGACGATCAGGTGAAGGTACGCGGTTTTTTGATAGAGTTGGGGGACATAGAAGTCCAGTTGGCGAGCCACGATCAGATCAGAGAGGTATTGGTGCTGGCTCGGGAGATCAAGGGAGATAAATATTTGGTAGGATACTATGTTTCGGAATCGGAGCTGGCGGATGCAGACTTGCGATCGTTTTTGTCTCGGAAGCTACCAGATTATATGCTGCCGCACTATTTTATACATCAGGATCGCTTCCCACTGACCCCCAATGGCAAGGTAGACCGACGGGCCTTGCCTTATCCCGATGTGGAGATGTCAGCCTACGTGGCACCACGTAATGCCATGGAGGAGAAGCTGGAGGAGATTTGGAGTGATGTATTGAAGCGTGATCGGGCAGAGATCGGTATCCGACGTAGTTTTTTCGATCTAGGAGGTCACTCGTTGAAGGCGATGATTCTGGTGAACCGAATACTGAAGGAATTGGAGGTTTCGGTGCCCTTACGTGAGATCTTTACCTATCAGCACATCGAAGGATTGGCGGCTTATCTGACGGGCCTCGAGTCCACAGGATACGCTCCGATAGTGCGAGCTGAAGAACAGGAGCAATATGAGTTATCGTCTGCCCAGCGTCGGATGTATTTCCTTCATAAACTATCCCCCGAATCGTTGGCCTACAACATGCCTCAGGTGGTGAGGCTAACAGGAGATATCGCCCTTTCTCAGTTATCGGATGCTTTTCAGCGTTTGGTAATGCGCCATCAGATATTACGGACCAGTTTTGTTCAGGGTAATTCAGATGTATATCAGCGGATAGAAAAAGACCCTGACTTTTCTGTAACGTTCCAGGCAGTTTCAGAGGATGAGGTGGAGGAGTCGATCAGGGACTTTATGCGACCGTTTGATTTGTCTCAAGGTCCGTTGCTTCGGGTCTCGGTACTTACATTACCAGAGGGAGACCACTTGTTGATGTTGGATATGCACCACATCATCACCGATGGCGTTTCTCAGAAGATTTTGCTTCGGGAATTCATGCGCCTCTACCAGGGAGAGACCTTGGGCGAGGTGTCCCTTGAGTATGTGGATTACTCGGCGTGGCAAAACTCTCCTTCGGAACAATCCCGAATCACAGAACACAAGCGATACTGGCATGAAGTTTTCTCAGGAGAACTGACGCAGTTGGAACTGCCTTACGATCGCGCCCGACCATTGATGCGAGATCACAGTGGTGCCACGGTAGGTGCGCGTCTGAACGCTGAAGAACGGTTGGTACTGGAGAAATTGACGGAGGAATCTGACGGAACGATGTTCATGACGCTGCTGTCGATTTTCCAGGTGCTGTTGAGCAAGTTGAGCAATCAGGAAGACATCATAGTAGGTACGCCGGTTGCAGGTCGAGTGCACCCCGATCTGGATGAGATGATAGGGCTGTTCGTGAACACGATAGCGCTACGGGGTAATGTAAAAGGCGACATGCTGTTCATGGAACTGTTGGAGCAGGTAAGATCCCACACGCTTGCGGCTTTTGAACATCAATCTTATCAATATGAAGACCTGATCGATGGCCTGAACCTTCCACGGGATACGAGCCGCAATCCCCTGTTTGATGTGTTGTTCACCCTGCAGCAGTACGAAAGTCAGTCCCAGCAACTGCCATCTATGTCGATGCAGCCATATCCAACCGGACATCAGGTATCCAAGTTTGACCTGACGTTTACGGCGGTAGAGTCCCCGGATCAACTGTCGGTGTACTTTCAGTATTCCACGGCATTGTTTGATCAGGCAACGATTGAGCGGTTTCTGGCATATTTCAGGAAGCTGATCACGCATTTGGGAACGGATCAGTCGGTGAGGCTTTCGGAGCTGGATATTTTATCTGAAGAAGAACGCCAGACCCAACTTGACGTATTCAATGCGACAGCCAAGGTATATCCGAATACAAGTACGCTAACATCCTTGTTTGCGGAAAGGGTAGAGGAGGCAGGAGATAAAGTGGCAATTCTCCACAACGAAGCGCAGATGACTTATAGCGAGTTGTCCAGGCGATCAGATTTGGTGGCCTCACAGCTATGGTCAGCAGGAGTACGCCCCGGGAGGGTAGTAGGGCTGCTCATGGATCGCTCAATCGATCAGATAGTAGGTATACTAGGCATACTGAAGGTCGGAGGAGCTTATTTATCGTTAGATGTTTCACATCCTAAGGATCGATTGAGCGGGATGCTAGGTACCAGTGGAGCCACTCACCTGCTGACGGATGGCAAAGGTCCTGATCTATCGGATGTGATTGCTGATGCGGTGATTGATATCAAAGCACTGGACAGTGGATCTGAGAAGCCATCGGATTGGACCTTGAATGAAGATCATCGCCTGCTGGCTTACATTATATTCACTTCGGGTTCGAGTGGTAAACCGAAGGGTGTAAAGGTGAGTCACCAATCGGTGGTCAATTACATCACCCATCAACAGGATTTCTTTGAATTGGGAGAAGACGAGCGTGTGCTGCAGTTTTCCCGCATGACGTTTGATGCATCAGTGGAGCAGATCTGGTTGAGTTTATTGAGTGGCTCGACCCTGGTACTGGTAGACCAGTCGGTGATATCAGACCAACAGGCGTTTGTTAGTTACCTTGAGTCCAGTTCAGTGACACACCTTCATGCTACTCCGTCCTATCTGGCGAGTTTAGATCTTCCGGGAGGGATGCCGTTGAGGCGTGTGGTAGCGGGCGGTGAAGTATGCAGTTCGTTTGTGGCGGCGCGCATAGCGGAGCACTACGATTTCTACAATAAATATGGCCCTACGGAGGCGACTATCTCGGTAGCGGAACACAAGTTGAGGAAGGAGGACCTTCGGATGCGGAGTATTCCGATCGGTAAACCGATAAGGAACACACGCTTATATGTGGTAGGTCGGAATGATGAACTACTACCGGTTGGGGTATACGGCGAGCTCCTGATCGGTGGGGATGGCCTGGCGCAAGGCTACCTGGAAGAGTCCACCCATGGAGCGTTGTTGCAAGATGATCCATTCAAGCCGGACGAGCAGGTTTATCGAACGGGTGATATAGTCAGGTGGCGAGGGGATGGCAGCCTGGAATACGGAGGCAGATTGGATGATCAGGTTAAACTTAGGGGCTACAGGATAGAGTTGGAGGAAGTAGCCGAGGTGATGCGGGGGCATGGATCGGTAGAAGAATCGACGGTATCGCTTCAGGAATTCGGAGGAGAGCGCTACATGACGGGCTATTATGTAAGTGCAACGGGTCTATCGTCGGAGGCCCTGAAAGACTACTTAACGAGCCAGTTACCCTCATATATGGTTCCCTACTACATTGTGCCATTGGCATCAATGCCCCTCACCACGCATGGAAAGGTAGACAAGAGGGCGTTGCCCCGACCCGAAATAGGAGGAGAGTCGGCATATGTCGCCCCCTCGGATGAGTTGGAAGAACAACTGGCGTCGATATGGAGTGAAGTACTGGGATTGGAGGCTGAACAGATCAGTACCCAAGCCAATTTCTTCGAGATAGGAGGCACCTCCCTTAAAGTTATATTATTAAGCAGGCAGATTAACGAACGTTTGAGTTTCAATCTGCCAATTGCCTCGATTCTACGGAACCCAACCATCTTCAGCATGAAGGAATTCATCGAGAAGGAAGATATCAAGATAGAGGAATTGAATAAAAGAATTGATGATTCTGTCAGTGAGGCAGATGATACATTGAAGTTGCTAGATTATTAAGATCCATAAAGATTATATGAAATCTGATTATACAGGTCGAGAGGTTGCCGTTATTGGAATGGCAGGACGATTTCCCGGAGCAGAAAACATCACAGAGTTTTGGAATAATCTGCGCGATGGGGTTGAATCAATAAGCTTTTTTGAAGATGAAGAGCTTCTTGCGGAAGGTGAAAATAAGAGCACACTGAGTCATCCGCAGTTTGTGAAAGCGAACAGTTTCATGCCCGGAAAAGAAAATTTCGATTCAGCTTTTTTCAATTATCGTCCCGATGAAGCTAAGATGATGGATCCACAGATCCGGGTTTTGCAGGAATGTGTGTGGCAGGCACTCGAGGATGCTGCAGTGAACCTGGAGGCCATAGATCATAATGTTGGCGTGTTTATGGGCGCAGGTAACAACTTTAACTGGCAGGTTTATGCCCGTTTGATGAATAACGCTGGCCTGGTAGATAATCTAACATTGAAACATCTGGGTAATGCCAGATTTATCAGTACCCGGATCGCTTACCTGCTGAACCTGAAGGGGCCTGCCTTATTCAACGATACAGCCTGCTCTACCTCGCTGGTCAATATTGATCAGGCTTGTAAAAGCTTATTATTTGCTGATTGTAAAGTTGCTGTGGCAGGAGGAGTGACCATCAACTATCGTTCGAAAAAAGGCTATTTCTATCAGGAAGGAATGATCCAGTCGAAGGATGGGCATTGCCGCGCTTTTGATAAAGATGCCAGTGGCACAATCGGTGGACAGGGAGTAGGAGTGGTGGTTCTTAAGAAGCTTACCAAAGCCATTGAAGATGGCGATCACATTTATGCCATCATCAGGGGAAGCAGCATCAATAATGATGGAAATGAAAAGCTAGGTTATTCGGCACCAAGTGTCGAGGGACAAACAGAGGTCGCTCTTAAAGCCAGGAAAATGTCCAAAGTTGAGCCGGAAAGTATTGGTTATGTTGAAACTCATGGTACCGGTACGGTATTGGGCGACCCGATTGAAGTTGAAGCGCTTAACCTGGCATTTGGTCCAAGTAAAGAGAAATACTGTGCCTTGGGTTCGGTGAAGACCAATATCGGGCACCTGGATGCGGCGGCAGGTATTGCCGGATTCATCAAAGCTGTCCTCGCAATCAAAAACCGGCAAATTCCGCCGAGCTTAAATTTCAAAGAACCCAATCCGAAAATCAACTTTGAGAATTCTCCATTTTATGTCAATACAGAACTTAAGGAGTGGCAAAGTGATCATTACCCTTTACGAGCCGGTGTGGGCTCTTTTGGGATCGGAGGTACCAATGCCCATGTGATATTGGAAGAGGCGCCAACGGCTAAGCCTTCTTCAAACAGTCGCCCTTATCAGCTGATCAACTTATCGGCTAAAACGCCAGAAGCATTAGCTCGGAATGTTGAGAACCTTCGAGCTCATTTGGAATTGAATCCCAACATTAACCTGGCCGATGCAGCTTATTCTCTAAAGCTCGGAAGAAGTGCATTTGCCTATAGAAAGACCTTTGTTTCTCAAGACCTTGAGGAAGCACTGACTCAGCTAAACGGTGTGGACCTGGATTCGATTTCAGCCGTCAATAGCCGCAATCAACGCGTGGTATTCATGTTTCCAGGCCAGGGATCACAGTACTTGCAGATGGGTAAGGAGCTCTATGAAAAAGAGAAACTGTTCCGCACTGAAGTTGATCAGTGCTTCAGGTTGATTGAAAAAGATTCAGGTAGGGACCTCTCGGCTGTATGGTTCGCGGATAATAGCGAACTCCTTGATACGACCGCCTACACGCAGCCGGCCTTGTTTGTGGTAGAATATGCGCTAGCCCGACTGATGATGAGTTGGGGCATTAGTCCGGATTATATGATCGGACATAGCATAGGAGAATATGTTGCGGCATGTATCAGTGGCGTTTTCACCCTTGAAGACGCCTTGAAAGTTGTTGTGAAAAGAGGTGAACTGATGCAACAGATGGCTGCAGGTGATATGCTGAGTGTTTCAGCGACTCCTGAAGAACTTTCTGGCTACCTGGAGAAATATAGTGACGTTTCATTGGCTACGGTAAATAGTTCTGCTCTGAGTGTCGTTTCAGGGGGATCGGATCAGATTGCGGAGTTGAAGCAAGAGTTGGATGCTAATGGAATTTTAAACAAAGTATTGAATACTTCACATGCTTTCCATTCGGCGATGATGGATGATATGCTGGAAGATTTTCAGTCGTTTGTCAGCGGCATTCAAAGGTCTTCCGTTGGGCTTCCATTCATTTCAAACCTGACCGGTAAGCCGATATCAGATGATGAAGCAACGAGTCCACAGTATTGGACAGATCACCTTCGACAGACTGTACAGTTTGCAGGAGGCGTGGAGTTTCTGATGGATCAGGAGGAGGAACTGTTGTTTGTGGAGGTTGGCCCGGGCAGAGGTTTGAGTTCGTTTGTAGGAGCACATGAGGCCAAAAAGCAAGGGCATCAGGTCGTTAACCTGCTGCGCAAGACGAAAGGAGGGGAAGAGAGTTTACGTCAGGTGTTGGATGGTCTGGGTAAACTCTGGACGAAAGGGATCAAGCCGGATTGGAAAAGTTTCTACGCGGAAGAACAACGATCAAAGGTATCCCTACCTACGTACTCATTCGAGCAAACCAAATACCCGGTGGATGTCGACGCCTATGAAATGATCTCCAAGATGATTTCAAAGAATGTGACAGATAAATCCACAATGAAGCGGAAGTTATCGGATTGGTTTTATACGCCTACCTGGAAGGTTTCACCTGAATTGATCCGCCCTTCCGGGATCCTTAGGGAAGATGATAAGGCAGTATGTAATTTGATTTTTGTGGATCAACATGCAGTAGCAGAAACCATTTTCAGATCGCTGAAAAAAGCAGGTGAAACCATCATTCAAGTAAAACCGGGCCCAAATTATGAAGAGCTTGAGAATCAGGTTTTTATCATCGATCCCGGCAATGATGAAGACTATAGAAAGCTTTTTGAAAACCTGAAATTACAGGACCTACTACCGGACCGGGTAATACATTGTTGGGGTATTTCCGATAATACTGAAGAAAGTCCAAACAACGCTTCAGAATTGTTGGAAGCAGGTTTCTACAGTTTGTTCAGAACGATCAAATTATCCCACGAATCCAATAGTGCACTTCAGGAAGTGTCTGTGATCACCAATGATCTACACGACGTTTTCGGAGAAAAAACTAATTGTCCACCTGAGAAATCATTGGTTCAGGGACTACTAAAGGTCATTGCACAAGAATTCCCTACGATCAATACCGGAAGCATAGACGTCAAACTAAAAGATTTGAACGAACCTTCTGTTCAGGAGAAATTGGTCAAAGAAGTCCAGTATGTGCAACCCGGAAAGATCGTATCGTTGAGAAATTCCGTTCGTTTTGTTTTGACCTATGACCAAATAAGAAACCTGGCAATTCAGGAATCACCCTTTAGAAATAAAGGAGTCTATTTGATCACAGGAGGGCTTGGAGGATTCGGTTTCTGTATGGCACAATACCTCAGCGAACATCATCAGGCGAAGTTAATCTTGCTAGGTCGGGAAGCCCTTCCGGACCGGTCACAATGGACAGACTATTCCGGAAAAGAAAGTGTAAAACAGAAGATTGCGCATATCCTTTCTATTGAAAAAAAAGGAGGCGAGGTGAGTTACATGGACTGTGACATTTCTTCGGAGGAACGTTTCAGGGAGGTGGTAAGATCCTCAGAAGAGCAATTTGGTGAAATCAATGGTGTTTTTCATGCCGCAGGTGTTCTGAAAGGGGCTTCAATGAACCCGATCACGGTATTGGAAAGAGCTGATTTTGATCAACAGTTCGCACCTAAACTGGAGGGACTGAGGATTGTTGCAGAGGTATTTGGTCCAAGAGATCTTGACTTTTGCATTCTGACTTCTTCCTTATCAGCCATATTGGGCGGATTAAGATTTGCTGGTTACGCCTCTGGCAATACATTCATGGATTATTTCATTCGGTTTCATCGAAACAATCGTGAATTACCAAATTGGATCAGTGTCAATTTCGATGGGATCAATTTCGACGACAGGGCAAGTGAATTCATTGATAATGAAGAATTACCAGAAGTAATTAAACACTTGATCTCATTGAAGGAACTCTCGCAAGTAGTCGTTTCTACAAAAGAGCTACAGACAAGAATTGATAATTGGGTCAATAAGAACAGCCTTTCGGAAGATGAAAATGTCGAAAATCTCACGGGAGATGAATCCCTGGAAGAACCGTCAGATTCAGATCAACCTGAAACACTTGAAGAGAAGATCCAGAAAATATGGCAGAAATTCTTTGGGAAACAAATTGGGCTGGGAGAGGACTTCTTCGAAATAGGCGGTGATTCCCTGAAAGCTCTTACGCTGATCGCCAGGATCAATAAGCAGCTCAGCGTGAAGTTATCGCTCGCAGATTTTTTTGAAAAAACCACAATCAAGTCTCTAGCAGCCTACATCGCTGATTTGGATGAAAGTACACACGAAGGCATAGAGAAGGCCGAGGAGAAATCTCTATATCCGTTATCGTCTTCGCAAAAGCGGATGTATTTCATCCACGAGTTCGAAAAGGCCTCTTTGGCATACAACTTACCTCAGGTTGTCAAGCTGGAAGGAGCTTTGGACGAGGATCGTGTTCGACGTGCATTTGAGAGGTTGATCGATCGTCATGAAAGCCTCAGAACTTCTTTTGAACTTCAGGATGGTAATCCCTATCAGAAAGTCCATGATTCGATCGATTTGGAGGTGGAGCGTTTTGAAGCCAACGAGTCAGAAGCGAAATCAGTGGTCAGACAATTCATAAGACCATTTGATATTAGCAAGGCTCCTTTGATCAGGGTCGGGATCATTAAAATTTCCGAAGCCGAGCATTTGCTTATGGTTGATCTCCACCACATCATTACGGACGGGGTATCTCAGGGCATTGTGGTGAAGGATTTCTTTATATTATACAATAACCTGGAGTTACCGGAGCAGAAATTTCAGTACAGAGACTATTCTGAATGGCAGAACAGCGAAGCCTATCAGAATAAACTGGTGCAACAGCGCAATTTTTGGTTGGAGGAATTTTCGGAATACACTAGCGTGCAGGATTTACCCACAGATTTTACCAGACCTAAGGTGAAAAGTTATACGGGTAAATCAGCCCTTTTCACACTGGAAGAGGAGATCACAACCGGGTTGAGGGAAATTTCCTCCGCTGAAGGGACCACTATGTTCATGACCCTTTTATCAGTATTTAATATTCTTCTGAGCAAGCTGACGAATACTGAAGAAGTGGTAGTCGGTACCGTAGTGGCCGGACGGGAACACTCAGATTTAGAAAAGATCATGGGGCTTTTTGTCAATACATTAGCATTGAGAAACTTTCCACAAGGAGATCTGACTTTCAGGGAGTTTTTGCAAACTGTTAAGGCAAAAACGTTAGCCTGTTTTGATAACAATCAATATCAATATGAGGACTTGATTGAAGAACTGAATGTACCAAGAGATACTAGCAGAAACCCATTGTTTGACGTCTTGTTCGGTATGCAAAATTTCGATCAGGGTGAATCTTCGGCACAGGGCTTTAAGATGAAGCCTTATGCCATCGAACAGGGCATAGCTAAGTTTGATTTGACCCTCCGGGCGATGGAGCTCAAGGACCGAATATTGATGAATTTTGAGTACTCCACTGAATTGTTTCAGGAGGAGACCATTCAAAAATTCATTACTTACCTGCGTCAGGTCATACGTGAGGTCATAGAGGATCAAGAAGTCAAAATTTCCGCGATCAACTTACTTGACAGTGCCGAGAAAGCGTCGTTATTGTCTCAATACAGTGAAACAGTCCGCTATCCTGAAGAGAAGAGTATTGTTCACCTTTTCAAGGAACAAGTGGGTCTATACCCGGAAAAGATTGCTGTACAATATCAGGATGAAACTATCTCTTATCAGGATTTGGATTTAAGGTCCGATTATCTGGCCGAAATGTTGGTGAGAAAGGGTCTGAAAAGCAATGAGATTGTTGGCTTATACCTGGATAGATCTGTTGAAATGATCATTTCCATGTTAGCAATCCTTAAGGCAGGCGGTGCCTATTTACCGTTAGAGATTGGTGACCCAAAAGACAGAATAAGTTACCTGCTGGATGATTGTAAGGCAAAAGTCTTATTGACTTCTGAGGCACTTCAAGGTGAAATCGAACATCCGAACTTATTGTGCATTCCCGAAAAATGGGAAGAAATAGCCAGTGCTTTCAAAGGCTTTAAATACACCGGCCAACCTTCCGACCTGTGTTATGTGATCTATACGTCGGGTACTACGGGTAACCCCAAAGGGGTAATGGTAGAACACAGGAATGTAATCGCATTGTTTTTCAATGAACGATCTTTATTCGACTTTGACACGAACGATGTATGGACCATGTTCCACAGCCATGCGTTTGATTTTAGCGTTTGGGAAATGTACGGAGCCTTACTCCATGGAGGTAAACTGATAATCGTTTCCAAAGCTGTGGCCAAGGATACACCGTCCTACCTCCAATTACTTAAAGAGGAGCAAGTCACGGTATTGAACCAAACACCCGGAGCTTTTTACAATCTTGCTGGTATACAGGAATTAGAAAATTCATATGATCTTGCCTTGAGGTATGTCGTATTTGGGGGTGAAGCACTGAACCCTGCCCGACTCAAACGATGGCATGCGAACAATCCGAATGTAAAGTTGGTGAACATGTATGGGATCACAGAGACAACCATTCATGTTACTTATAAGGAAATTTCAGAACAAGAAATCAACAGTCAAATCAATACCATAGGTGTTCCCTTACCGCATGCAAATGTGCTGTTGATGGACAGCTATCAACAATTGGTGCCAAAAGGGATCAAAGGTGAGATGTACGTGGGCGGTTTAGGTGTCGCAAGAGGGTACCTGAATAACGAGGAACTGACTGACCAGAAGTTCATTGAAAATCCTTTTCAAGCCGGTGAACGATTATATAGATCGGGTGACCTGGCACGTTGGTTGGATAATGGTGAACTCGAATACCTGGGGAGAGCTGATCATCAAGTCAAAATCAGAGGATATCGAATTGAATTAGGAGAAATACAATCCCAAATTCAGAACGTCGAAGACATTAAGGAAGCGTTAGTTCTGACAAGGGAGAGAAGGGGATTCAAATACCTCGTGGCCTATTGCATCTCTAATAAAGTATTAAGTGCTTCGGATTTGAAGACGGAATTGCTGACAAAACTGCCAGAACACATGGTGCCCTCACATTATGTTTTTCTTGAGCAGTTTCCACTTACTTCAAATGGCAAGGTGGCAAGGGGTCGATTACCTGAACCACAACTGACTGATGAAGAAAATTACCTGGCGCCATCTAATGAACTTGAAGAAAAACTTCAGGGAATATGGCAAGAACAATTAAGGGTGGATCGAATTGGAATTAGAGATAATTTCTTCGCGGTTGGCGGAGACTCGATGAAAGCGATCAGCCTGATCAGTAAGATCAATCAGGAGTTGTCTTTGAGCGTCAATATAGCTGACTTGTATGAATACCAAACCATAGAATTGGTTGCTAACTACATTCAATTGCATATTGAGGAGCAAGTCAGTGTTGCTGAACGAGAAGACATCATGGATGAATTTGCTGCTTTAAAGGAAAGATTTACCTCTGATGATACTCAATAAGGAGCAAATTGAAGATGTATTTCCAATGAGTGACATCCAGAAAGGGATGGTATTTCACTCATTGAAGGAAAGAGGTGTTTATCATGATCAGATGATGAATATCGTCAGGTTCGGGGATTTGGACGACCAGATCCTTGAACGGGCACTTCAGTTGATGCAGGACAAGCATGAAACGCTGAGGACCTGCTTTTTCCTGGATTTTAATGAAAAACAGATTCAGGTTGTCTATAAACCAGAAGCAATCGCTGTTGATTATCAACATCATGATCTTAGTGATAAGACCAGAGAAGAGCAACGTTTTTTCATCAAAGAAGACCTAAACGAGGACCGGGCCAGGTCCTTTGAATTCGAAAAACCAGGTTTGTGGAGGTACAGGACCTATGCACTGGGTGATGGACAGGTGGCAGCTTGCTTTATATTTCATCATGCTATCATTGATGGCTGGAGCGATGCATCCTTCAATACAGAACTCTATAATATCTATCAGGAACTCCTCCGAAATGAAGATTATGTCCCTGAAAAACTAAAAAGCAGTTACAAAGACTTTATTGTTGAACACCATCTATTCAATCAAAAAAGTGGAATAAAGGAGTTTTGGCAACAGGAATTACACGGATACAACAGGTATTCCTTTTCCGAAAAAGAAGATTTTACTGCATTTACCTGTATTTCACATGTTTTCCCAAAGGAAATCTACGAAGCGACATCTAAGTATGCGGTTGCTAACCACTTAAGTGTCAGAGCCGTATGCTGTGCTGCATTTCTTTATTGTCTCCAGCTCTATTCGAAAGACAGAGATCTTACCATAGGCATCATTACCAATAACCGACCGGCAAAAGAGGACGGTGAAAAAATACTGGGCTGTTTCCTGAACACCATACCCTTCAGGATTCAAGTACAAAAGGAAATGTCCTGGGATAGTTGGTTGACGACTGTGAACAGTAAGCTCAATTTTCTGAAAAAGTATGAAAAGACCTCACTCTTCAGAATTTCAGAATTTATTGGTGAAGTAGCAGGAGATAAGAATCCTATTACAGATGTGATATTCAGCTATGTTGATTTCCATGTCTATCATCAGATAGGAAAACCACAGGTGAACCATACGGCTTCAGCGGAGAAGAGTCAACCGGTTAATGATGCCGAGATCAGAAATGCGGGAGAGATAAGAGAGAATTCCAGTTTTGCCTTTACAGTAAATGCTACCGGAGGCGTAATTTCTTTCTCTATTTCTTATTTGACTTCCTTCATCAGCCACCGAATGGCGAATGATTTCAGGAAAAACTTTCAGGTGATCTTGCAGGAAATAATCACTAGTTCATCCAGGGTCATTGACAGAGAGCAGTTGCTTTCTCGGGACCAGTTTCTGAAACTGACTGAAGAATTCAATGACACGATCAGTCCTGATTCGGAAAAGGCAACGGAAGTTTCTGACGTACTGGAGTTATTTGATAAGTCGGCCAGGTTATCTCTCAATGGGATTGCGTTGGAGGCGAATGAAGATCAATGGACATACGAAACATTTACCAGGAAGATCAATCAGGCGGCCAATTTGCTTGTGTCCTCAGGAGTTAGAAAAGGTCATATAGTTGCAGTGGTTACCGACAGGTCACTGAATTTCATGGCCTATACGTATGCCATTTTGAAAGTTGGGGCCACTTATTTACCAATCGATAGAAGCTATCCGACAAAAAGAATCCTTGATTGCTTAACTGACAGCAACACTCAATTTCTGATTCATGATGGTGAATTAGGTCAACAGAAAGCTTATGCAGGAATAAAAACCATTGACCTTTCACAAGATATCAATGCGTATGCGGATGTTTTTGACAAGGTGCCCGTTTCCAAAGAAGACCTGGCTTACATTATCTATACGTCAGGTTCTACTGGCAAACCAAAAGGAGTCAAAATTCGTCACGGATCTTTTCTGAATTATATCCTTTGGGCTGGCCAGGAATACATTGGTTCGTCCAATTGTGTAATGGCATTGCACACCTCGATCTCATTTGACCTTACGGTTACTTCGATTTTTTTGCCTCTTTGCTTTGGTGGAAATCTACATGTGTACAGTGAAGCCTCCAATGATCAGATAGCTCATGTGCTCATGAAAAATGATGAGCTTACCACGTTGAAACTCACGCCATCGCATCTCAAAATATTGTGTGATTCACCCGATATCGCCCAAAACATTAAATGCCTCATCGTAGGTGGCGAAGAGTTCGACAGCAGACTGGCGGATCGAGCACTTGAGAAATTTGGTGAAGAGGTCCGCATAATCAATGAGTATGGTCCCACGGAAGCAACTGTAGGATGTGTTTTTCATGAATACATCACTGGTTCCATAACCAGGAGTACGGTACAGATCGGAAAACCCATACATAACTGTCAAATCTATATTGTTGATGCCCATGTGGAATTACTGCCAATTGGAGTGATCGGTGAAATTTTGATTGGCGGAGATGTATTGGCAGCCGGTTACATGAACAATTCGGATCTGACCAACAAGAAATTCATAGAAAGCCCCTGGCAAAAAGGTGCTCTGCTTTATCGCACGGGAGACCTTGGGAGTTGGGATTCTGATGGTAATCTCTCTTTTCATGGTCGCCTGGACGATCAGGTGAAGGTACGCGGTTTTTTGATAGAGTTGGGGGACATAGAAGTCCAGTTGGCGAGCCACGATCAGATCAGGGAAGTATTGGTGCTGGCTCGGGAGATCAAGGGAGATAAATATTTGGTAGGATACTATGTTTCGGAATCGGAGCTGGCGGATGCAGACTTGCGATCGTTTTTGTCTCGGAAGCTACCGGATTATATGCTGCCGCATTACTTTATACATCTGGACCGCTTCCCACTGACCCCTAATGGCAAGGTAGACCGACGAGCCTTGCCTTATCCCGATGTGGAGATGTCAGCCTACGTGGCACCACGTAATGCCATGGAGGAGAAGCTGGAGGAGATTTGGAGTGATGTATTGAAGCGTGATCGGGCAGAGATCGGTATCCGACGTAGTTTTTTCGATCTAGGAGGTCACTCGTTGAAGGCGATGATTCTGGTGAACCGAATACTGAAGGAATTGGAGGTTTCGGTGCCCTTACGCGAGATCTTTACCTATCAGCACATCGAAGGACTGGCAGCTTATCTGACGGGCCTCGAGTCCACAGGATACGCTCCGATAGCGCGAGCTGAAGAACAGGAGCAATATGAGTTATCGTCTGCCCAGCGTCGGATGTATTTCCTTCATAAACTATCCCCCGAATCGTTGGCCTACAACATGCCTCAGTTGGTGAGGCTAACAGGAGATATCGCCCTTTCTCAGTTATCGGATGCTTTTCAGCGTTTGGTAATGCGCCATCAGATATTACGGACCAGTTTTGTTCAGGGTAATTCAGATGTATATCAGCAGATAGAAAAAGACCCTGACTTTTCTGTATCGTTCCAATCAGTTTCAGAGGATGAGGTGGAGGAGTCGATCAGGGACTTCATGCGACCGTTTGATTTGTCTCAAGGTCCGTTGCTTCGGGTCTCGGTGCTTACATTACCAGAGGGAGACCACTTGTTGATGTTGGACATGCACCACATCATCACCGATGGCGTTTCTCAGAAGATTTTGCTTCGGGAATTCATGCGCCTCTACCAGGGAGAGACCTTGGGCGAGATGTCCCTTGAGTATGTGGATTACTCGGCGTGGCAAAACTCTCCTTCGGAACAATCCCGAATCACAGAACACAAGCGATACTGGCATGAAGTTTTCTCAGGAGAACTGACGCAGTTGGAACTGCCTTACGATCGCGCCCGACCATTGATGCGAGATCACAGTGGTGCCACGGTAGGTGCGCGTCTGAACGCTGAAGAACGGTTGATACTGGAGAAATTGACGGAGGAATCTGACGGAACGATGTTCATGACGCTGCTGTCGATTTTCCAGGTGCTGTTGAGCAAGTTGAGCAATCAGGAAGACATCATAGTAGGTACGCCGGTTGCAGGTCGAGTGCACCCCGATCTGGATGAGATGATAGGGCTGTTCGTGAACACGATAGCGCTACGGGGTAATGTAAAAGGCGACATGCTGTTCATGGAACTGTTGGAGCAGGTAAGATCCCACACGCTTGCGGCTTTTGAACATCAGTCTTATCAATATGAAGACCTGATCGATGGCCTGAACCTTCCACGGGATACGAGCCGCAATCCCCTGTTTGATGTGTTGTTCACTCTGCAGCAGTACGAAAGTCAGTCCCAGCAACTGCCATCTATGGCGATGCAGCCATATCCAACCGGACATCAGGTATCGAAGTTTGACCTGACGTTTACGGCGGTAGAGTCCCCGGATCAACTGTCGGTGTACTTTCAGTATTCCACGGCATTGTTTGATCAGGCAACGATTGAGCGGTTTCTGGCATATTTCAGGAAGCTGATCACGCATTTGGGAACGGATCATTCGGTGAGGCTTTCGGAGCTGGATATTTTATCTGAAGAAGAACGCCAGACCCAACTTGACGTATTCAATTCGACGGCCAAGGTATATCCGAATACAAGTACGCTAACATCCTTGTTTGCGGCACGGGTAGAGGAGGCAGGAGATAAGGTGGCAATTCTCCACAACGAAGCGCAGATGACTTATAGCGAGTTGTCCAGGCGATCAGATTTGGTGGCCTCACAGCTATGGTCAGTAGGAGTACGCCCCGGGGGGGTAGTAGGGCTGCTGATGGATCGCTCTATCGATCAGATAGTAGGTATACTAGGCATACTGAAAGTCGGAGGAGCTTATTTACCATTAGATGTTTCACATCCTAAAGATCGATTGAGCGGGATGCTAGGTACCAGTGGAGCCACTCACCTGTTGACGGATGGCAAAGGTCCTGATCTATCGGATGTGATTGCTGATGCGGTGATTGATATCAAAGCACTGGACAGTGGATCTGAGAAGCCATCGGATTGGACCTTGAATGAAGATCATCGCCTGCTGGCTTACATTATATTCACTTCGGGTTCAAGTGGTAAACCGAAGGGTGTAAAGGTGAGTCACCAATCGGTGGTCAATTACATCACCCATCAACAGGATTTCTTCGAATTGGGAGAAGACGAGCGTGTGCTGCAGTTTTCCCGCATGACGTTTGATGCATCAGTGGAGCAGATCTGGTTGAGTTTATTGAGTGGCTCGACCCTGGTACTGGTAGACCAGTCGGTGATATCAGACCAACAGGCGTTTGTTAGTTACCTTGAGTCCAGTTCAGTGACACACCTTCATGCTACTCCGTCCTATCTGGCGAGTTTAGATCTTCCGGGAGGGATGCCGTTGAGGCGTGTGGTAGCGGGCGGTGAAGTATGCAGTTCGTTTGTGGCGGCGCGCATAGCGGAGCACTACGATTTCTACAATAAATATGGCCCTACGGAGGCGACTATCTCGGTAGCGGAACACAAGTTGAGGAAGGAGGACCTTCGGATGCGGAGTATTCCGATCGGTAAACCGATAAGGAACACACGCTTATATGTGGTAGGTAGGAATGATGAACTACTACCGGTTGGCGTATACGGCGAGCTCCTGATCGGTGGGGATGGCCTGGCGCAAGGCTATCTGGAAGAGTCCACCCATGAGGTGTTGTTGCAAGATGATCCATTCAAGCCGGACGAGCAGGTTTATCGAACGGGTGATATAGTCAGGTGGCGAGGGGATGGCAGCCTGGAATACGGAGGCAGATTGGATGATCAGGTTAAGCTTAGAGGCTACAGGATAGAGTTGGAAGAAGTAGCCGAGGTGATGCGAGGGCATGGATCGGTAGAAGAATCGACGGTATCGCTTCAGGAATTCGGAGGAGAGCGCTACATGACGGGCTATTACGTAAGTGCGACGGGTCTATCGTCGGAGGCCCTGAAAGACTACTTAACGAGCCAGTTACCCTCATATATGGTTCCCTACTACGTTGTGCCATTGGCATCAATGCCCCTCACCACGCATGGAAAGGTAGACAAGAGGGCGTTGCCCCGACCCGAAATAGGAGGAGAGTCGGCATATGTCGCCCCCTCGGATGAGTTGGAAGAACAACTGGCGTCGATATGGAGTGAAGTACTGGGATTGGAGGCTGAACAGATCAGTACCCAAGCCAATTTCTTCGAAATAGGAGGGCATTCCTTAATGGCTGCGACGCTTACAAATCGCATTTCGAGGCACTTTGAGATGGATATGCCATTAATATCCATTTTCACCGCCCCCCAAATTTCCAGCCTTGCTCCGGTAGTCAGGAAAGAATTATACAAGAAGGAAAAGACAGATGAATCTTTGAGGATCATGAAAAAAGCCCGGAGTACGGAAGAGCTTTTCCTGTTGCTTAAAAGGGCTGAAGAATCTGATGAAACCTTATTTTTCATTCATGATGGAAGTGGTGACATACAGGGTTACACAGCCTTCTTAGAAGAATTGCAACATTTTAACTGTTGGGGGATCAGATTTCCGGGGCTATATGATGTAGATACAGGTGACGTTGACATATCAAAACTAGCTGCCGATTACATCGATATCATTAAAGGCATACAACCCCAAGGACCCTATAATTTACTAGGCTGGAGTTACGGAGGTGTCATATGCTATGAAATGATGCGACAGCTTGAGGCCGAAGGAATTAAAGAAGGAAAGTTGATTATGATCGACAGTACGTTGAATAGTCATCCTGAAAAAAACAATAGCCGGATGATCAATGTACCGTCGTTGCAGATGTTTAAGACGGTAACCAGCCAGATTCTGCCAGCCAGATCTTCAAAAATCAGAAGATTGAAATCCTTTAGTGCTTTACTGGATTTTCTAATGAAGTATGACGATAGTGAAGGTGAATTACTCTCAGCATTTATGGGGAAGTTCCCTGATGTATGGAAATACATGGTACCCCATTCTGATAAGCTAACGCTTAGGGAAACTTTCATGCGATATAAAAGTATATACGCTTTGCAAAAAGCTAAATCCACCTTTCAGGCCAAGCAGAAATTAGAAGCAATGACTGTTTATCTGCATGCCTCCAAGTCAAAAATTGATACAGATATTCTATGGGAATTATTCGATGAACATTTATTGACGTTCGAATTTCATGGTGACCATAGCTCAATACTCTTGAAACCAACCGTACGTCAACTGACAACTACCGTTGAGGAAGCGTTATTGCGACGTAATGATGAACTGATTCCCTTGGAGAATGAATAAATCACAAACAACTAGTCAGATTTACTTTGAAATTATGCCTAAGAATTATCATAATTACCGGCGCTGTTTATGTACGATGAAGTATCGTAGTAATTCAGTCTTACATACTGAGACGGTAAGTCAGAAATCAAAAAACAAAAAGGCAAGATGAAAACGATAATCGATTTCTTAGATAAACACGCTCTTGATCAACCCGACCGAATTGCCTTCAGGCACTTCACTGACGATAATAAGCCCGCGGAGGAGATCACTTTCCAAATGCTTCAGCAAAAGGCCAGAAAATTAGCAGGTGTCATACAAAGTAAGGATATGCAGGGAGAACGTGCGTTGCTGATGTATCAGAACAGCGTCGATTATATCATCAGTTTCTTTGCTTGTCTTTATGCTGGTGTCATTGCCATTCCAGGCTACCCCCCGAAGATCAATAAGAAAGATGATAGAATGGATGCGATTTTGGACAATTCGCAGGCCAGACTTTTGTTGACTACCGAAAAGAACTTTGAGTCTATCTCAAAGCACAACCCGGGATTTATTGATAAAGTAGACTATGTCAATTGTCAAGCGATTCATCTAAATGAAGAGGTAGATAACTACACACCCCTGGGAATAACAGCAGATGATCTGGCTTTTCTCCAATATACCTCTGGTAGTACCGGCTCCCCGAAGGGAGTAATGGTTACTCATGGAAATATCGTCGCTAATCTGAGTACACTCGATGAATTATTGCAACATGGGGACGAAAGCGTGGTGGTTAGCTGGTTGCCCTTTTTTCATGACCTGGGTTTGATCTATTGTGTCTTAATGCCAGTTTACAGAAGATTAACCTGCGTATTCCTTACTCCATTTTCTTTCATTCAAAAACCTTTGAGGTGGTTTCAAGCCATATCAAAGTATCGGGGCACGCACATAGCAGCCCCTACTTTTGGTTACGAATTATGCCTGAAAAAGGTCAATACAGACGTTTTTGAAGCCATTGATCTCAGTTCAATTGAGGCAGCTTTTATCGGGGCTGAAAAAGTAAGGGCTTCTGTCATCGAAGCGTTTAGCCAGAAGTTCAGCGATATTGGGTTCCCGGAAAAAGCATTCTGTCCGAGCTACGGGCTTGCAGAAGGAACACTTTGGGTCACTTCCACAAAGAAGGATCAGAAGTATGCTACGCTTTTCTTGTCCAGAATGGCATTGGAAAGAAGAGAGAAAGTGATTTTACCTTCTGGTGAGACCGAAGATGCCATGGCTTTGGTAGGTTGTGGAATTCCTGATGAAAATACGCAATTGGTAATCACAGATCCTGAATCCAGACTAAGATTACCAGACGGCAGGATAGGTGAGATTTGGGTGTCGAATAAAAGCATTGCGCAAGGTTATTGGCAAAATGCAGAAGCCACAGAACAACAGTTTCGAGGATTTTTAAGTGATTCCAATGAGGGGCCATTCTTAAGGACCGGTGATCTTGGATTTGTGCATAAAGGCCAGTTGTATTTCTCTGGCAGGTTAAAGGAGGTCATTATCATTCGCGGACTCAATTACTATCCGGAAGACATTGAGAACCTTGCTCGTGGTAGTCATGATGGGTTAACAGGAGGATACGGAGCAGCCTTTGCGATTGAGAAAGATGGGGCTGAGGCGCTTTGTGTCGTACATGAAGTTTCCAGGCACTATCATGACGAGGAGTCGCTGAATGAAATAACTCAGGCAATATCTATCGAGCTACAAAAAAAGCTGGATATCGCAGTACATTCCATTTTACTGGTCAAAAGTGGAGGAGTACCTAAAACCACCAGTGGCAAAATTCAGAGATTGTTGTGTAAGCAGAAGTACCAGAATGACGAACTGAATCCTTTAAAAATTTGGATCAATCAGGGACGTGTCTTACCAGAGGTTGCACAATCACAATTTCATTTTCAGGAAGAAGCAGAGCAGCAACGTTTAACGCAATGGCTGGTAAAGAGTATATCAGCATTTTTGAATGATCAATCGAATCGTATCGATGAACATACACCTTTCATAGATATGGGTTTTGATTCGGTTACAGCAGTACAATTCTCGGAATGGCTCTCAAAAGCGCTAAATCGGAAACTACTGCCTACGCTTTTGTATGATCATCCAAATGTCATACAGTTATCCAGTTATTTGGTGGGATCAAATCGAAAACAAGCCATCGAGGGTTCCAATTCTACTGATGCTTCGGAACCCATTGCCATTGTAGGAACGGCACTGAATTTTCCAGGAGCGAAAGACCTGCAGGAATTCTGGGCACTGTTGGAGAAGGGTGAGAGCGCGGTGACTTCTTTTCCTGAGGATAGGGTAAGCAATACCACGTTCTATTCTAATGCCAAGCATGGCGGTTTCATCTCGAATGCCTTTGATTTCGACAGCAGTTTTTTTGGTATATCTCCAAAAGAAGCCATTCAGATGGACCCTCAGCAAAGGATATTCCTTGAGGTGAGCTGGAAAGCACTAGAACACGCAGGAGTATCACCGGATGCGATAAAAGGTAAAAGTGTTTCCGTGTATGTAGGCGCCAGTAATGCGGAATTTGCCAGACTAGTATTAGGGGGCAACGAAAATGGCCATTCAGGAACAGGTAGTGCGCTGAGCATTATTCCTAACAGGCTTTCTTATTTACTGGACCTTAGGGGAGCAAGCCTGGCCATTGATACGGCATGCTCATCTTCCTTGGTAGCTATCCAAAAAGCTTGCGAAGACCTGCGAAACGGATCCAGTGAGATGGCCATCGCGGGGGGAGTCAATTTGATTCTAGATGATCAATTGCATGGTGTTTTCGAGGAAGCCGGGATGTTGTCCGGGAAAGGTAGCTGTAGCGCTTTTGATAAAAAAGCAGATGGCTATGTGCGAAGCGAGGGCTGTGGAGTTGTCATATTAAAAAGGCTTTCGGATGCGGAGCTTGCCGGGGATAATATCATGGCAGTGATCAAAGGGTCTGCTGTTAATCAAGACGGAAGAACCAATGGGTTGTCCGCGCCTAATATTTATTCACAAATCCACGTGATCGATCAGGCGCTGGAGAAATCAGGTGTAGACATTAGTGAGGTCGGTATGATTGAAGCTCACGGATCAGGAACGCCTTTAGGAGATGCGATAGAGTTAAATGCTATTAATGCGGTGATGGAACGGAAAACCCCGGACTCAGGTGTTTGTTGGGTAAGTTCCGTAAAAACCAATATCGGTCATCTGGAGTCTGCTGCGGGGATAGCAGGCATGTTAAAAGTTGTACTTTCCCTACAGAAAAAACGAATTCCTGCCAACGTTCATTTTCGAAAGCTCAATGAGAAAATAACCCTTAATGAAAGTATCAGAATTCCTGCTGCACTAAATCATTGGGATACGTCAGGAGAAAAGCCCCGAATAGCAGGAATCAGTTCATTTGGATTTGGTGGCACGAATGTTCACATGATTCTGGAAGAATATGTTTCGGAATCGCTATCGTCTGCTACAACCGGCGGCCCTCAGGTATTGACGATTTCCGCAAAAAACCGAGAAGCACTTGTCAAATTGAAATCAGAGTGGCTTAGCAAAATCGCTGGAATGGATCATCAGTATTTTGTTAATGCCTGTTACACCAGCAACATCGGGAGGAATCACTTTGCTCATCGATTTGCTATTGCGTCGGAAACAGCTTCTGAAGCTCATCAATTGTTGTATGAGACCGATTTCAACGAAAGCAGGCAAGCTAAAAATGGAGGAATAGCCTTTTTATTCACGGGTCAGGGGAGTCAGTATGCGGGCATGGGTAAGACCCTGTATGAGTCGAATTCCGTTTTTAAAGCCTCCATCGATCGATGCGAATTAGTAGTCACGAAGGAATGTGATCGGTCTTTGAAGTCAATTCTTTTCACGGAGAATGACGAATGGATCAATCATCCACTTTATACTCAAGTTGCCATCTTTTCATTTGAATACGCTTTAGCTAAGGTTTTTGAAAGTGTTGGCGTCAGGCCATCTGTCTTATTAGGGCACAGCCTGGGGGAATATGTGGCGGCATGCATTGCGCGCGTATTTTCTTTGGAAGATGCCATTATGCTGGTTGTTAACAGAGCTCGATTGATGGAAGCGCTTCCCGTACGGGGGAAAATGGTTTCCATTCAGGCCAGCCAGACGGAAGTGACGGACGAGTTGCAATCCCTGGGGTTGCAAGTGGATATAGCGGCGATTAATTCTGCTACTAATGTAGTTCTTTCCGGGAAAGCCGGAGACATTGAAAAAACAGCAGCCCATTTTCAGGCAATAGGAATCAAAGCGGTGGCATTGAACGTTTCCAATGCTTTCCATTCCTATTTGATGAAACCCATGCTGAAAGATTTTCGGCAAGTGCTGGAGCAGGTTAGTTTCTCAATGCCATCAGTCAAATTCATATCAAACGTACATGGTCAATTAGCAGATAAAGATCTGTTGTCTCCGGACTATTGGATAGCGCATATCGAAAAAACGGTCCTTTTTAAACAAGGCGTAGATCAATTAAATGAATCCGGATGCAACGCGGTGCTTGAGGTTGGTCCGAAACCTGTCTTATTGAATCTGCTGGAAGATGACCTTGACATAGATGTTTTCAGAGTTGCTGCACTGAAAAAAGGGCTAACAGAGCCTAATTCATATGCGATGGCACTCTCTGATTTGTACAATGCTGGTGAAGGGGTAGATTGGGTAGCTTATCATTCACCGATCACTAAAAGTAAGGTTACGATTCCGGGCCATCCGTTCAAAGCGCAGGAATTAAGGCCGGATCTGTCACCATCAACAAGGTCAAATACGCATCTTTTCAATGGCGAGATCATCGAGTCCGCATTTACCGGCAAGCGCATCTTAAATGCCGTGCTATCAGTTGACAAAGCATTTAGCTATCTGAAAGATCACGTGGTTTACAGGCAAATCGTATTCCCAGCAACGGGATACCTGGATGCTATTTACAGTTTGATCTATCGAATTTCGGATAATCGAAATCAGAAGTTTGTCGACTTTGATTTCAAGGCTCCGATAGTGCTTGATGAGCCGCAGGAAGTTCAAGTAACGTTGGATCCTGGAGAAGATGATTCGTACGAAGTAATGGTCTTTAGCAGGCCTGTTAATTCTGGCGTTTCAGGAGACTGGCAACAACATTTGACCGGAAAAGTATTACTTCTATCTGTCAATGACCTGGCTCCTGAATCCTCTCTGGATGAACTCAGAAACAGACTGGAGAGCCAACCGGTAGCTGTTTCTAAATTTTATCAATCCATTGCAGAGACGGGCATTCAATACTTTGATGGTTTTCAGGGAGTAACCGAATTATCATCAGGCACTAACGAAGCTTTAGGGTATATACGCCTGCCCGAAGCAGCGGAAACAACGAATTACCAGCATCAACTTCACCCCGCCTTATTTGATGCTGCGCTCCAGACGATATTTTCAACACTGCAACAATTCCCCGAAGAGGCTTTCCTGCCTTTTTACCTTGAGGAAATGACCATTCACGAGCCCTTTGGGTCAGAAATATGGAGTCATGCCTCGGTGGTCGAGGTTGATCATCAATCTGGGATAAAACATGCGAATTACACTTTGTTCAACGATAAGGGGAAAGCTGTTGGTTCTATAAAGAATCTGACCGTCAAAAGGGCCGTTGAACATGAGTTTTTGTCAAACCTACGAAAACATCAATTACACTATGAGATAGATTGGTTTCAACAGGACTTGTTATCCGTAAAGACAGAGGATGTTTTTACATCACTCCGGAATCATGTAATTGAAGAGCAAAATCGTCAGGCCAATGAGCAATTCCCTGCAGGACTTTTTGACGATTTGAATGCGCTATCTACTGACTATTTGATTGCAGCATTGAAAGCCTTGGGTTGGAACGAGATACCTGAAGGTGAATACTCCTTTCCTGAAATCCTGAAAGTGCTTGAGGTCACCAATAATACCTATGAGCACTATTTGAAAGGAGCGATTCCCTCGATGGAAGAAAGGGGAGTGTTGGTAGCCAGCCAGGACGGTCAATGGATCAAAAAAAACATCGAAACTGTTCAAGCTCTTGAAAATTCAATACCCGGACCTCTTGAAGAACAACTGGTCCGGATCATCGGAGATGAGCTTCCAGCTATATTGAAGGAGGATAAAGATCCATTGCAACTACTCTTTGATAGTGATACAGTAAGTGTCAATACCTTTTATCATGAGAGTTCAATTAGCTCCGTAGTTAATTCACATATGGTCAGTGCCCTTGAACTAGTACTTAAGGGGTTTTCTCCTCATCAGACCATAAACCTATTGGAAATAGGTGCAGGAACAGGAGCAACTACCAGGCAAGTACTCCCACTGCTCAAGGAGTATGATTGTCAATATACTTTTACGGATATTTCCCAGGCATTTTTACTGGGAGCACAGACGGCTTTCGAAGGGTATGAAAACTTATCCTTCCGTATCCTTGATATTGACAGTGAGCCAATAGCACAAGGTTTTTCCGCAGATGAATTTCACATTGTCTTAGCTTCAAATGTCCTTCACGCCACCAAAGATCTTAACAAGACCATTCAGCACATCACCAAAGTGATGTCATCAGGAAGCTACCTGATCATGGCTGAGGGGATTGTGAAAGATCCCTGGATCGATTTCGTTTTTGGGCTTACTCCTGGTTGGTGGGCTTTTGAAGACCGAAACTTAAGAACTGCCCATCCCTACATTGATGTCAATCAATGGGAGACAGTGTTAAGAGCCAATGGCTTCGAAGATTGTTATGCCGCCATTCCCTCTTCTGAGGGGAAAAGGCTGACCAATCAGGCAATCATCATTGGTGAATATAAGAAGCAACAAGATGCCAGGAGTCGCCCTAAAGAGACCTGGGTCGTTTTTGGAGAAGTGAAAGAGGAAGTGCTCGAAGCATTAGGTCGTCATAGGGAAGTGGTGCAAGTGGCAGTTGCAGAAGACCTGTCTCTGGGTAAAGATTCCTTTGGAATAAACGTCAGAAACCGACAGCATTATGAACGGCTGTTCAACTATCTGCAGACCGATCTGGATAGAGACATTGAAGGCATTCTTGTAACATTTGATTTTGGAGTCAGGGAAGATTCGAGATCTCAGGTATTTGATGAGGTGCTTTTTGAAGACTTTTATGAACCCAAGTTTGTTTTACTCCAGGTCTTGGCGAATGCTGATATCCAGAGTGCCTTTTGGTTGTTATCCGATGGATTATATGACAGAACCGGCGAGTTGATCGAGTCAGAAGTCTTCTACACACCCATTTTATCATTCATCAATAACGCCAATATCGAGATCCTGAATTTGCGTTGCCGAAACCTCGACATTGGAGCTGGAACGGATACATCCAGTATCGTAAATGAATTGTTGACTGCAGACGATGAACAGATCATCTCCCTTCAGGGATATAAGCGCCTGGTACCGAGGTTGGTACCTGCTCAAGCCAATGATTCAAAGCATATAACTCTCTCCAGCGAGGGCACTTATCTGATTACAGGTGGTCTTGGTTATTTAGGCAAGCACACAGCTACTTTGTTCGCGGAAAAAGGTGCCGGCAAACTCATCCTGGTTGGCAGAAGAGGTATCGCCAGTCAGGAAGACGAAGACTTTGTGGCTTCTTTAGAGAACCGTGGAACAAAAGTCTCTGTAGTCAACGCGGATTTGTCGGACTATTCTTCCGTGGAAGCCATTTTCAAAGACCTTGGAAGAAGCGAGGATACCTTAAAAGGGATCGTTCATGCAGCTGGAGTTCCGGATGATCATGATTTACTGAGTTTATCCGCAACTAAATTTTCACATGCCTGCAAGGCAAAGGTCAATGGGGCATGGAATCTGCATCGTCTTACCCAATCCCTTGAGATTGAATTTTTTATACTTTATTCTTCCGCATCATCCGTTTGGGGATCCAAAAATCAGTTTGCCTATGCCACAGCCAATCGCTTTCTCGATGACCTGGCTCATTTGAGGAGTCGACAAGGTAAGCCTGCTTTAAGTGTGAATTTTGGCTTAATGTCAGGAGGCATGGTGGCCGGTCAGGACAAGTCCTGGTTTAAAAAAATAGGGCTCAATGAAATCTTACAGACTGCTTTTGACAAATCCTTTGAACTGTATTTGAATACTGATCAACATCAGGTGATTACCGCTGATGTCAACTGGTCCTTATTCAAGGATATATATAACTATAAGAATAGCAGCTTCTTCAACGAAGTGGGTCAAAAAACACCCGAATGGAGTCAGCTGGAGGTAACCAGCAGGAAACTACAGCCCATTCCTGTGAAGCACAGAGCATTTGATCGGGAAGAAGTGTTGCCTGAACTGGTCAGTCTCATTAGCAGGGTTTTTGGGTGGAATAAGGCTGATGTGGACGTAAGTCAAACCCTGGTAGAACTCGGTATGGATTCTTTGCTTGCGATTGAGTTAAAGAATAAGATCAGACAGGTTTTTGGTGTCACGTTGCCCATTAGTTCTATTTTGCAAAACACGACTCTGGAGACTTTGTTGTTAGAAATCACAGACCATGATGACTTCCTTACTCAGCAGCAAGAGCAAGAATTAGAAGTTACGGTACCCGCTTATGAGTACTTAAGTGCAGATGTGGATTCGACAATCCCGATGACTGATATTCAAAAGGCTTATTGGATCGGAAGAGCGGATCACATGGAATTGAACCAGGTGTCAGCTCACATTTACCTGGAGATTCTTCACGAAAACGTGGATTTGGAAAGGTTAAATCAGGCCTTAAATCAAGTGATTGACCGACATGAGATGTTGCGGGCAGTTTTTCCCAATGGGAATGAGCAAAAGGTCTTGCGTAATGTTCCTGAGTATGCCATTAAAGTTGTTGATACAGCAACTCACTATGAACAGCATAGTTCGGATTTACTTGATACCCGTGCAGAGCTATCTCATCAGGTTTTTGATATTACGCAATGGCCTCTTTTTGACTTTAGGGTTACCAGATTTCAGGACCAAAAGAGCATCATTCATATCAGCCTCGATTTGCTGATTAGTGATATCTGGAGTTTGCTGGTGATCATTAAAGACCTGTCAGCGTTTTATGATCAGCCATCCGTGGTAGCCGATCCTTCAGATTATACTTTTAGGCGCTACATCACGGAGTATTATAACAAACGTAAGGGAGCCGCAGAATATGAATTATCCCGTAAATACTGGACTGATAGAATAAGTACGTTGCCGGGAGCTCCGGGATTGCCGATTAATGTGGTTTCCAAAGCTCAACCTACTTTCAAGCGATATACCCACACACTTTCGGCGACGCGTTGGTCAGAATTAAAGAAGACGGGTAAGACGTTCGGGATGACACCAACGGTCGTGTTATTAAATGCCTTTTCACATGTTCTGGCTACCTGGAGTAAATCAAGTTCGTTTGGAATCAACCTTACCTTGTTTAATAGGGAAGATATTCATCCGGATATTGCAAAGATTGTTGGTGATTTCACCTCTACCAGTATTTTGGAGATAGGCCTGGAAAAGGCCTCATTCCTTAAAAATGGTGAAAAGATCCAGCGACAGCTTTACGATGATCTGGAACACAGATTTTTCTCCGGTATCGAATTGCAGCGTGAGATTTCCAGGGCCAGTAGATCTACGGGGCAGATGAGTTATCCGGTTGTTTTTACAAGTGCACTCGGACTAAGCGGTCAAAATGGTGTTGACTCAATGTTGAGTGGCTTAGGTACACTGGCGTATGGTATCAGTCAAACCCCGCAAGTATGGCTTGACCATCAAATGATCGAAGACGAAGGGAAACTGATCTACAATTGGGATATTGTGGAAGGCTTGTTTCCTGACGGAATGATCGAAAAGATGTTTGAAGCTTATACCAATTTACTCATCAATCTGTCAAAAGGGGAAAGTATATGGCTGGATGAACTGAAATTAACCCCTTCCCATCAAGTTGCACAGATCGTGGCAACTAATGCCCCCGAGGATGGACGATCGGATAAGACGCTTTATGACCTTTTTGGTGATTCTGTAGTGATTAATGGCACTCAAACGGCGATTATTCACAAAGATCAGGAGATCACCTACGCTGAGTTGCATACGAGAGTTAATCAGCTGGCTCATGTTTTACGTGATTTTGGCGTGGGTAAGGGTAAATTGGTAGGTGTCACTTTGGAAAAAGGATGGGAGCAGGCACTTGCTGTGTTAAGCATCGTGAAATTGGGAGCCGCTTATGTACCGATTGATGCTAGCTTGCCTTATGAACGACAACAATACCTTCTGCAGGTATGCAATATCGAAACAGTTGTCGTAAATGGAACTTATGCGCACCCCTCGCTTACCGCTGATCTTAATGTTGTTACCATTGAGGAACTGGATTTCAATGATCTGCTTGCTTCAGATTTTGAGAGTTGTGCATCATCAGAAGACATAGCTTATATCATTTTCACTTCAGGCTCTACTGGTAAACCCAAAGGAGTGACGTTGAATCATGAAGGTCCGGTCAATACCATCCAGCATTTGAATGAAAAGTACAGCTTAGGGACGCAGGACAAGGTACTGGCGATATCGGATTTGAATTTCGACCTCTCAGTTTATGATATTTTTGGTACCCTCGCCGCGGGTGGTACGATCATCATGCCAGAGGCCAAATTGAAAGGGGATCCAATGCACTGGATAAACCTGGTCATTAAGCATAAAGTTACTCTTTGGAATAGCGTACCAGCCCTGGCCAGACTTTTCGTAGAAAACTGCTTTTACCAGCAAATCCGACAATTACCGGACCTGAGGTTGATATGGATGAGTGGTGACTGGATTCCACTGGAACTGCCGGATAAGATCAAATCTTTGAATAATCATGCGAAGGTCATCAGCATGGGAGGAGCAACAGAAGCATCGATTTGGTCTATACATTACGAAATCAACGAGATTGATCCAGGTTGGAAAAGTATACCCTACGGTAAACCTCTGGCGAATCAATCTATGTTCGTCTTGAAAGACACTTTTGAGCACGCACCTACCTGGGTTCCCGGGATGATTTATATAGGTGGTGTAGGTCTGGCGACCAGCTACTGGGGTGATCCGGAAAAAACCCAAAATAGCTTCATACAGCACCCTGAAACAGGTGAGCGGTTGTACAGGACAGGGGACCTTGGCAGATATCTACCAGATGGAAATATAGAGTTCTTAGGCAGAGAGGATTTTCAGGTCAAAGTCAACGGCTATCGGATAGAATTGGGAGAGATCGAAAGGCAACTTCTGGAAAATAAATCAGTCGGGGAAGCGATCGTGGTGGTAGATGGTGATCGATTTGAATCCAAACGTTTGGTCGCTTTTATTAAGCCTGCTGGATCCGCAAAATCCAGTAGTATCAAAAATGGAAAATCCAAGCCAGATATCTCGATTGATGAGATAGAGGCATTGAATTTGAAATTGAAAAGTAAAAGCCGGGCTTTTGAGGGTACTCAGAAATTTGTAGAACTTCCCAAAACGAATAATGGTCCGAAGCTGGATTATTTGCTTCACCGTAAAACACATCGTGAATTCGGAGAAGGTGAAGTTTCTTTTGGAGATCTGTCCGAATTATTATCCTGTTTAAGGCCCCATACCACACCCGATAATCCATTACCCAAATATTTGTACCCCTCTGCGGGAAGTTTATATCCTGTTCAGACTTATATAAGCATTAAACCCGGTGCAGTTACCGGGGTGGAAGAAGGCTTTTATTACTATGACGCGGAGGCCAACCGCTTGATAAAGCTTTCTGAATATAATCAAAGCGAAAATGGCATGCACCATGAGCGAAATGTGGAATTGTATCGACAATCGTCCTTTTCCCTGTTCCTTGTAGCAGATAGCAACCTGATCGAGCCGGTTTATCATGAAAACTACAAGGAATTGTGTTTGTTGGAAGCGGGCTACATGGGACAACTCCTGATGAATGTATCGCCTTCAAGTGGGCTCGGGTTGTGTCCCATAGGGACGGTAGAACTCCGTGGCCTGTTTGAAAACTTCCAACTGTCTTCGAATCATACCTTTTTGCACGGATTTGTGGGTGGATTAAGTTCCAATGAAGGTGGGTTAGGTTCAGTCAAAACAATTGATGTGGTGAGTGAAAAGAATAAGCTTAAAAAGTCCCTTGGCGAATCATTGCCTGATTATATGATTCCGGCTGAATTTATTTTCATAGATGAGGTACCCTTATCAGCAAACGGAAAAGTAGACAGGAAAGCCTTAATTGCAGGATATCAATCAACAGAAAAAGAGACTTCTGCTAATATCGTGGCACAAACCTCATCAGTGGAAAAGGAAAAAGAAGCACATGTGATCGAAGTGGTTAAAGAGGTGCTCGGCGTGGAGCATGTCAATCCATTGGATGACCTGTTCGAATTAGGCGTAGATTCAGTGATGGCCACTTTAATTATTTCTCGATTGAGGTCAGATTTCAACACTGATATACCGGTTAATGTCATATTCGAACACCCCAATATACGTAGCGTTGTTTTGATGTTGGAGGAACAGGAGGAATCACTTGACGTGGAGGAGGAAGAAGTGCCGGAAAAGATTACCAGAATGAACAGAGACTCTTTAATCTAAGGCACGGAAACTCACTGGAGTACCTAACAAAATGGAAAATCAACAAGTCATACAGTTTCCAGCTTCAATAACTCAAAGAAGTCTTTGGTTGCTTGATTCTCTTACCAAGGGGAGTGGAGTGTACTATGAAACGAGGGTTTTTTCAATAACTGGAGATTTTCGCCTAGACGTTTTCAAAGCCAGTCTTCTTGAAATAACCAAAAGACATGAGATTCTTCGTACAAATTTTGAATTCAAGGGCGAAGCA
This sequence comes from Cyclobacteriaceae bacterium, assembly GCA_965229785.1. Taxonomy (GTDB): domain Bacteria; phylum Bacteroidota; class Bacteroidia; order Cytophagales; family Cyclobacteriaceae; genus JAWPMT01. The sequence continues at coordinate 2,366,696 of CBDDJS010000001.1, read as the reverse complement.
TGCATTCAAAAGATCAAGGTCAATCCAGACATTGACCTGGAAGTACTGGAATTGACTTCCATGAAAGAAATTCTGGAGGAATTGATAAAAGTGAATGCCCATAGAAACTTTGATCTCCTGACCGATAGACTCATTAGATACAGGGTATATCAGGAATCGAAATCCTCCTACTATCTGCAGGTGGTCGTTCATCATATCATCGCGGATGAGTGGTCCTTCAGGTTATTTATCAATGAATTAAATCTTACTTACAATTCCCTTCGGGAGCAAAAGCGACCTCAACTTCCTACGCTGGAAATCCAATACCTTGATTTTACCGGTTGGCAGAATAAATGGTTCGAGAGTAATGCTTTCAATAAGCAACTTGATTTTTGGAGAACGAATTTGTCAGATGCTCCTGATGTGTCAAGATTGCCAGTTGACCTTCAGACCGATAGTAGGGCACAATTCGATGGAGCTGTCAAATTGTATGCTATTGAACCTGCGAGTTATCATCGTATTAAGGAATTCAGCAGAAGTAACCGGGTTACGCCTTTTATGACCTTACTCAGCTCTTTTGCGGCCTTGTTCTATGAAATCACAGGTCAGAGCGACATGATCTTTGGTACGCCGATTGCCGGCAGAACTCAAAGAGAATTGGAGCCTTTGATCGGTTGCTTTATCAACGGCTTGCCGATTCGTATAAGGTTCAAACAAAATATGGATTTTCATGCGCTGCTACAGTATGTGAGGAAAGCCATATCTAATCTCATCACCTACCAACAAGTACCGCAAGAGAGTATCGCTGAACTCAAAGAAGGCGCTTCAGGAGCTTTGTTTCAAACCATGCTGCTCTTCACTCGGGAAGACGATATTGCCTCACTTGATTTTGATGGTTTACAGGTAACGCCAGTACCATTTGTGAATCAGACAGCCAAATTTGACCTAAGTCTCGCATTTATCGAATCAGGGTCAGGCCTCAATATAGAATTCCGATACAAAACTGGCCTTTACAGAGAGGAAACCATCGAAACAATAGCTAATAAACTATTGGCAGGAATTACCGGGTACATTGCGGATCCTCAAATGATACTGCCGGGTCCAGCATCGATAATATCAAATCCTGGATCTGTTATCTCCGACAAAAACACCGTTCTGGAATGGTTTGAGTCTGGAAAGAGTAAAAGGAGAGATGCGATTGCGCTAGTTTGTGGTGATCGCCAATTGACTTACGCCGAATTAACTGATAAGGCAGCGTCCCTGAGTGCTTATTTAATAGATGAGCACAATGTCAATAAGCATCATACTGTAGCCATTGCTGTATCAAGGTCAGTCGACTGGTTTGTAGGTATGCTAGCGGTCATGAAGACGGGAGCCACCTATGTGCCGGTTGACCCGGATTATCCGCACGAAAGAAAGTTACATATGTTTCAAAGTACCAACTGTAAGCTGGTACTAACGGATGGCGAATTGGGTGAAATACCTCCGGAAATACATGTCATTGACCTCCGGGAACACAGGAACGCAACTGGGGTAGATCCTATAGTGGATAAACTTGACCCTAAAGATGCCTTGTATTGCATATTCACCTCCGGAACGACCGGTAGACCAAAAGGAGTATTAGTCAGCAATAGTGCAGTTGTCAATCTTTGCTCCTGGTTGGGGGATTTGATCTATGAAAAAGGGCCGGATCAGTTAAATGTATTGCTTACTTCTTCTTTGGGTTTTGATGGATCTGTAAAACAAATTTTCCCGGCCTTGCTAAACGCTCGGACGCTGATCATTTCGTCACCGGAACAAAGGAGAGAACTTCCCAGGTTATTGCGTTTGATCGAAGACAAAAAGATTTACTTGTTTGACGTTACGCCCTCTTACCTGAAAGCAATACTGACGGCAATTCCAGATGGGAAAACATTTTTGTCAGTTAAGTATGTATTGATTGGAGGAGAGAAGCTGGACAGTCAGCTAATCAGGGATTTTTACGACTCATTTCCCAATGCCCAGTTAATCAACGTCTACGGGGTGACTGAGGCAACGGTTGATTCTACTTTCCACTTTGTAGATAGAAACGGTGAAGCTGATCCGAATATGATTGGAAAGCCGATCCATTCGACGAAGGTCAAGATCCTGGATGAACATCTTGAAGCAGTGCCTGTTGGCGAAGTGGGTACTCTATGGATTGGAGGTGCCGGAGTAGCCATGGGTTATGTAAATGATCCTGAACAAACGACATCAAAGTTCCGGCCTCTTACGCCAGGTGATAATGAGCGGTTTTACAACACTGGAGATCTGGGCAGACAAACCTTATCCGGAGACATTGTTTTTGTTGGCAGAAACGACAGACAGGTTAAATTTCAGGGTTTTAGGATTGAGCTGGGAGAAATAGAATCAGCAGTTCGTCAGCACGCCTCGGTTACTGAGGCAGTGCTGATACATAGCCAGTTAAGTGATCAGGCCAGTGAATTAGTCGCTTTTTACACGGCTACAGAAAAAATTACACCAGGTGAATTGATTGACCACCTGACGCATCGACTTCCCAGATTCATGTTACCTTCCAGGGTCAGGCAACTGGATAAAATTCCACTAACCAAACATGGGAAGGTAGACTTTGGGCAATTACAATTATTGGGTGAAGACCGGTCCAGGACTTTGGTGAAACCCGGTACCCCCCTTGAAAGCTTGCTGACCGATGTGTGGGTAAAAGTACTCGGGCGCCAAGTGTCAGTACATGATGACTTTTTCCTTTCTGGCGGCGATTCGATCAAAGCGATGCTGGTCGTTGGTGAAATGTTAAAACATGGCTACAATCTGGATGTGCAGGACGTTTTTACCTCTCCAAGAATTGTGGATCTGGCTGGGAAATTAACACACACGCATGTTGTGCAAACTCAAGAGCCCGTAATTGGAGACAGTGCCCTGTCACCGGTTCAAATTGACTTCTTTGACAAGGACCTCAAAAACCCGAACATCTTTAATCAGTCGGTCACTTTGACTTTGAAAAAGGACTACAAAGTGGAGAGGATCGAAAAGGCTTTGAAGGTGTTGCACGTTTATCATGACGCTTTGGGAAGTACTTTCTCGAACGATGATCAAAGGATGATCCAACGTTTTGGGGAAGACCAACACTCACCTTTGATCCAGGTTTTTCAGGTGAATAATGTCGCAGATCCGGATGTTGAGATTGCTGATCAGGTAAAGCGGCTAAATGAGACCATTAACCTCTCCGAAGGACCACTCATGGCGTGTGGATTATATCGAGAGGAGGATCAAACCCATCTTTACCTCACCATCCATCACCTGGTGGTCGATGCGGTATCCTGGCAAATCCTGCTTTCGGACCTGAACTTTCTCCTGACCCAGGAAAAACATGAACTCCATTTTTCGAAGAGCTCATCATACAAAGAATGGGTTTCCGTTCTGAACTCCAGGCCCTCATTTTTTGAGCAAGACGCACACAAAGCTTACTGGCAGCAATTCGTAAATGCCTATACCCGAACTGCTGAGTTATTTCCGGCAAGCAAAGCTTGGGTGGGGATCAATTCGAGCGATATACAGTTTGAGCGAGAACTGACCAATGAGTTGTCCGCAGCGATCAAAGAAAAGTTGAATGCCAATTTTCAGGAAGTTTTACTCACAAGCATCAGTAGGGCGTTCCATGAGGTATTATCTGTTGATTCTTTGACGGTGTTATTGGAAACACACGGTAGAGATGGTGATTACCATAACCTTGACATAAGTAGAACTGTGGGTTGGTTTACAGCGAAATACCCAGTCATGATCGGGTTTGAAAATCACTCAGTCGTCTCGCATCTGATTAATGTTAAGGAAAAACTCAGGCAGGTCCCTTATAAAGGAGTAGGTTTCGGAGTACTCCGAAGTAGGAGTGAAGACCTACAATTCAGCCAGGTGTTGAATAGTGTTCAACCTGAAATCCAATTCAACTTTCTTGGTGATTTAGATTCGATCAACGCGGCCATTTCTTTGGGAGAAGCGGCTGAAGTCCGTTTATATTCTGAAGAGCATTTGAGTAAAGGCTTGATAATAGATATCAGTGCTTTCATAAAAGATGGACAACTCAGGGTCACCTTCAACTATTCCAACGATCTGAATTCGGGACTAATCCGAAACATCCTGGAAGTCATGAAAAAAACCTTGCATCAGTGCTTAGACGAATGCAAGTCCATCGAAACGCGCCTGTTGTCACCTTCAGATTTATCTGATAATACACTGTTGACCATACCCTTACTTCATAAGGTTTTAGAAAGATATGACCTTGAGCAGGTATATCCACTAACACTCATGCAAAAGAATCTTCTGGTGGTAGATCATTCGAAGGACCATGAGGGTACTTATTTTCAGCAACTGTATTTTGAAGTTTCAGGTCATTTGTCTTCCGCTCAACTAGAAGGCGCTCTTGATATATTGACGGTACGACATGAGTCATTACGGGCTGTTTTTGTCGACGATATCGGTGAGGAGCCACTACAGGTAATATTGAAGGAGCAAAGGACAACTTATCAGTATACTGATATCCAACATCTACAGCAACCTGCCCAACAGGATTTCATCGAAGCATCCCGAGTGAAAGCACGTAAGATTCCTTTTGTTTTAGACCAGGGGCCATTGCTCAGGTTATCGGTGTTTCAGTTGGCACCCGAACGATATGCTTTCTTGTGGGACCATCCACACATACTCATGGACGGATGGAGCCTAAGGGTGCTGATCCCGGACTTTTTTCAGACTTACGACGTATTGAGCAGGGGGAAGCAAGTTGATATTACCCTAAAGCCGAATTACAAAACCTTCTTTTCATGGAATAGATCAAAAGATGAAAATAAGTACCTGAGCTATTGGAAAAGTCATTTGAGTGAATACGCGGGAAATGTTTCCGTCCCATTTCGAAAGGAAAACCGACAAAACCAATACGATAACAGGGCCAGGTCTTTTGTGTTGGATCGTGATTCAGCCAATCAATTGAGGGCATTAGGGGCCGCCAATAAAGTAACCCTCAATACCCTTTTCCAGTCGGTCTGGGCCATCACGCTGATGAAATACAATCAAACCACAGACGTAGTGTTTGGTAACGTAACGAATGGCCGACCTTCAGACGTATCGGGTATTGACGAAGCGGTCGGGTTGTTCATCAATACAATACCTTTTCGAGTCATTGCTTCGAAAGGGCAAACTTTTACTGATCTCTTGCAGCTGGTGCAATCGGGATTCATCGAAGCACAAAAAAATCAATTTATCTCTCTTGCGGATATACAGGGTCAGTCACCCATCAAATCAGGACTTTTCGATAATATCCTCTCATTCGAAAGTTTCCCCTCCGTTCAGGGTTTTGAGCAGGCCTTTGGTTTGCAAATAGATGAGATAGCACTTTTTGAACAGACCAATTATGATTTCAATCTGATCATTTATCCTGAAGAGGATGTGCGGGTCGAGATCAAGTATAATGGCAATTCGTTTGATGATGATTTGATTGAAAGTGTGTTACAACATATTCAATTGATGATCGATCAGATAATCGCGGATCCCGGGATAGAAATTTCTCAGATCCGATTAGCATCCGTTGAATCTGAAGTAGAAATGCTTCGGTCGGCAAATCGCCTGAACCTGGTTGATGCTGACAATATGATCTCATTATTTGAAAAACAAGTTGAGCTGTCCGCTAATGCTACGGCATTGGATTTTGAGGGTGCGGCCATGACCTACGCCGAGCTCAATCAACGGGCAAATCAACTAGCCTTACAACTGCGCAATGGTTTTCAAGCGGGGAGAGAAGATAAAATTGGTATAAGCCTGGAAAGAGGAATTGAAATGATCATTGGGATATTGGGAATCCTGAAAAGCGGAGCTGCTTATGTCCCTATTGATCCTGCCTTACCAGAAGCTCGCATCCGGCACATTGCGAAGGATGCTTCATTAACCTTAATGTTGACGGCAGGACAGTCCTTTTCATTTCTGGACATATCTGTTTTGGATATATCGGGTATTCACGAACATGCCCTTGACAAGGAGTTGTGTAACGTTGAGCGGGTCAATCAACCTACGGACCTGGCTTACATTATCTACACATCTGGCTCCACCGGAAATCCTAAAGGAGTGATGGTTACTCACCAAAATGTGGTAAACCTGATGGGTGCCAAAAACCAGTTCTTTGATTTCAATCAACAGGATACCTGGACGTTGTTTCATTCCTTCAGTTTCGACTTTTCGGTTTGGGAGATCTTTGGGAGCCTCTTTTCGGGTAGCAAATTAGTGATCCTGCCATCACAAGTAGTTTTAGACCCGTTTTCATTTTATCAATACCTGATCTCCCATAAGGTCACCGTATTGAATCAGGTACCCTCTTCATTTGCTAACCTGCTCAATGCTATTGAGCCTGAAGACGATTTTGACAAGTTGTCCATTCGGTACGTCATCTTCGGTGGAGAAGCCCTTAAACCAGAAGTCCTGTCTACCTGGAAAAGCGCGTATCCCTATTGCAAATTGATAAACATGTATGGTATTACGGAGACTACCATCCATGTCAGCTTCCATGAAGTCAGTGAGGAAGATATATTGAATCGGCGATCAAACATTGGAAAAAGCCTGTCAGGAATGGGGCTTTTTGTCATGGATGAATCGAATCATATGCAAGGGGTGGGAGGTATCGGAGAACTTTATGTGACAGGAGGTGGATTGGCACGAGGCTATATCAATGCTCCGGAATTAACCGCCAATCGATTCTTCCCGCATCCAAAATATCCAGAATACCTGATCTATAAAACCGGAGACCTGGCTACTTATCTGCCCAATGGTGATATCATGTACCTTGGTAGAAGTGACAATCAGGTCAAAATCAGGGGCTATAGAATCGAACTGGGAGAGGTCGAAAATAAAATCAATGAATTTCAATCGATCAGGCAAGCAGTCGTATTACCCGCTGAACTGGATGAAAAAGACAGAAACGCCATTTTGGTGGGGTTCTTTGTCAGCGATGAGCGGATTTCGATAAAAAGCCTGCTGAATCACTTAAAGTCGTATTTGCCTGCTCATATGGTTCCTTCTGCTTGCTTACAGGTAAAAGAGATGCCGCTGACACAGAACAGCAAAATTGATAAGTCGGCGTTATTGGCACTATTTAACAATAGCAAGTTGTCTGGTAATGAGGAAGGACAGACAAACATTCCACGAGATGAGATAGAAGATAGGATCAGGTTAATTTGGGAAAGTGTGCTAAAGACACCCATCCGTTCATTAACGACAAACTTTTTCGAATTGGGCGGACATTCCCTGAGTGCCGCAAAGGTGATCAATCAAATTAAACGGGAATTGCAGATCACGATCAATATTCGAGTCATGCTTTCCAATCCATCCATCACGTCTCTGTCACAAGAGGTCCGCATGCTTGAAAGAGCGAAAGAAGATCCTATTGTGGCTGTGTCTGGCAAAACTCACTACCCGTTATCGTATTCGCAACGTGGCATTTGGAGTGCCCTGAAATTGTTTCCTGATCGGAACTATAATGTGCCTGTCATGATCAAACTCATGGGGAAACTGGAGGTTACACGAGTATCGCAGGCAATTGAAGCAGTGTTGATGAGACACCAGATCCTTCGAACGCGATTGGTCCTTAAAAATGGTGAACCTACCCAACAAATTGCTGATGATGTAAGGATGGCGGAGCTGTTCGATTTTCAGGATTGGCAGGGTAACCCTGACTTAAGTGATGAAGTTCAGGCCATGTATAACAAACTTGCTTTTAAGCCATTTGACCTGAATGACCCACTGATTCGCTTCACATTGATTAAGTGCGAAGAGGATCAGTATAGGTTGGTCCTTGTATTACATCATTTGATCTGTGATGGTGAGTCTTTTGGTGTTTTATTATCTGATTTTGAACGTTACTACCAACTATTGGATCCTACTGGTGAAGGCCATGAACTTCCAATTCTACCGATTCAGTATAAGGATTACGCTGAATGGCAGGTGGCATCACTGAATACCGGTAAACTTCGAAAAGCCCGGGAATTTTGGCTGTCGCAATTTGAAGCGCCTATCCACTCATTTGAGTTTCCATTCTCTATGAGATCGGTGACCCCCAAGCCTTCAGCAGTAGCATCAGTGTCGGAATTGGTATTGGATCAAGAGGTATTTGATGAAGTCAAAAAGCTTTCCTACGAGTTGAACGTCAGTGTATTTGTCATATTGATGTCCGTCTACAAAGGCGTTTTATATCGCTTGACCAGGCAAAGAAAACTCATTGTCGGTAGTCCGGTTTCCAGTAGAGCAAGCCTGGGACTTGAAGATCAGATTGGAGATTATGTCAACATGATTGCGCTTACGTCCGAACCGTCAAATTCTTTGAAATTTGCTGATTTCGTTGATCAACTAAATGAAAAGACTTTAAGTGCGTTTTTACATCAGGAATATCCGTTTTATCTACTTCAAAAAGAACTGAAACAAGAAGGGATCCTGAAACCTGATTCGGAGTTGCTTAGCGTAGGTTTTACTTGGCATAACTATATCTCCTCGACCCATAGCAGTACAGGATCATTGAAATGGGAATTAGTTGATATTTACCCGGATTCGTTAAAATCGAAGTTTTGGTTACATGGTTACCAAAATGAAAACAATATGAACATGAAGTTGCTTTACGATGGTAGTTTGTTTAATAAAGATGAAATGAATTTATTTCTCCTTAGGTACAAGGGTTTTTTGAGTTACGTTTGCAAAAATCCTGATCAAGTTATCGGAGCAGTGGAAATGGAAGCTCAGGAAAGTAAACAGACAACAGGCCAGGACTTTCAAATAAAGCTCGATATATAGTTATTTCTTCAAATACAATTAAATTTCAAAATAAGCTATACCATTATGCAGCACTATTTGAATGAAAAACGAGATTATAGCGCTGAAGAGTACTTGAAATATTTCGATTTTTGGGAACAGCAAATAGATAAGATAAACCGCTTTGAGTTTCAGGTATTAAATAACAAAAAGGTAAGTCCTGATACCAAAGGCGGTATGAGATCATGTGACATTGTGTTAAATGTTAAAACACAGGATTTCCTTCAAAGCGTTGCACCAGCACCCATTGGGAAATTCACCATTTGCTTGTCGGTGATCAGCTTTTTCCTTTCGAAGTATCATAATTCCTCTGAAACGGTCATTTCTACTCCGCCGGTTAAGCCTGTCAATGGAGAGGATCCGGAATTGGCCACGGATCACGTGTTGTTCCACCAAAGTTTCAAGGAGAAAAATACAATTAGGGATATCCTGAGAGATACACAAAGCATCTTGGAATCGACTTATAAATACCAGGATTTTCCTCTACAAACTTTATTCAAAACCGTTTATGATCGCTGGGGTGGCGAAGCTACTAATGTAGCGATACATTGTCCGGCGATTCATTTGGCGTATCGTCAGAGCGATGACCATGACCTTATATTTCAATTAGATTTTGATTCAGACACATTCGTCATCAATTTAACGTACAGGGAGTCATTACTGCCCTCGGAGGAGGCCGCAAAAGCGTTCGAACACTATCTCCATGCTACGTTTGAATCTTTTACTCAAATTGATGCCCAGGTCGCAGACGTTTGGCCATTTCGACACAGTTTCAATGATCAGGATAGTGCCGTAGAGGTTCGAGACAATTTTGAGGAAAGCATCATTGCGGTTTTCAAAGAACAAGTATCGCGCTATCCGGAAAATGTAGCGCTCTATGATAATGGCACGGTTATCAACTATCAGGAACTGGATCAGCGATCAGATGTCTTGGCACAATATATTGTCGAAAACTTTGAGCAGAGTATAGGAGGGGTGATTGCGGTTCAGATAGAATCATCCGCCTTATTGGTAGTGAGCATGTTGTCAATTCTGAAGACTGGAAGCGCTTATTTACCCATTGAAAAAAGCTATCCGATCGAGCGGAATCGCCTTATCCTCAAGGAGTCCGGGGCAGACTTGCTGATTACAACCTCCGAGTTCTTTGCGGATTACCATGATTCAGGTGTTGGTATGATCGCTGTAGATGTAGAATTGGAGTTTGAAGCGACAGATATTGTATATACACCACGTGACCTGGATCATGAATCCCTGGCTTATTTGATTTTTACTTCTGGATCAACAGGTGTGCCCAAGGGCGTCATGGTGGAGCACCATAGTGTTGTAAACCTGGTGAAAAAGACCAACTATGCTGACATTGCACCGCAAGACAACATTCTGCAAATTTCTAACTACGCTTTTGATGGAGCGGTATTTGATATTTTCGGAGCATTACTGAATGGAGCAACACTGTTTGTGGCACCTGAAAATGTCCTGTTTTCCGTAGATAAACTAGCGGCATATGTGGAGCAACATGGGATCAACAAGATTTTTATCACCACTGCTTTACTGAACAATATCATTAAGGTAAAACCAGCACTGATCAGTGCTTTTGACAAGATCTATTTTGGAGGCGAACGAGTCAGTATTTCTCTCATTGCCAAAGCACTGCAGTATAGGAAACGAACTGATTCGCTGGTTCATGTATATGGCCCCACTGAAGCAACGACGTTTTCAACCTATCATCCTGTTTTAGAAATTCAGGATACTGAAGATACCATACCCATTGGGAAATCACTGACAGGTACCGCATCGTACATTTTGGATCAGGACTTACTTCCTTGCCCGGTAGGAGCTGTCGGACAAATTGCCATATCAGGAGAAGGCGTTGCCAGGGGCTACCACAATGATGCAGACCTGACCCAACAAAAATTTGTATGGGTTGATCAACTCGGGAAACGGGTTTATTTGACCGGAGATATAGGGTATTGTTTGCCAGACGGTAGTATCGTATTTGTAGGAAGAGAAGACGATCAGGTTAAACTGCGAGGCAATCGGATTGAATTGGCGGAGATACAATCCGCCCTGATGAATCGAGAAGATATCAATGAAGCTTACGTCATCATTTGGGAGAAGAGCTCGACGGATCGCTACATCGTGGCGTATTACACGGGTACGGAAGAACTGCAGGCTGAGGCATTGAGCAAGTCTCTGAAGAATGCGTTGCCCGAATACATGATCCCCTCTTACTTCATTCCGATGGACACTTTTCCACTCAATAGAAATGGAAAGGTGGAAAAGGACAAACTACCTGCACCAGAGCAGGAAAATACCCTGGAGGGAGAAGTTGAGCGAAGCAGGAATGAAACTGACCGATTGATCCTGGACCTGTTGAACAGGATTTTGTCGGTGGATAGTGAGAATATCAAGGATAACTTTTTCACCTTAGGTGGTGACTCCATAAAGGCCATACAGTTCATAAGTGAATTGAACGAAATCCTCGAGATAGAACTGGAGGTGACGCATATTTTCGAAAACCCGGAAGTACAATCCCTGAGCGATTTTATTTCGGAGAGGGGAGTGCAAACTGATCGGTCTCAGGAAAGGTCAGAAGCCCTTGAAGCATTGTCGGACATTAAGGCTCAGATTATTGGGCAATCGGGAGGAAATTATTCTCTTCCAGACGAATATGAGGACCTGTTCCCAGTGAGCGATATTCAGATGGGAATGATCTACCATGGCTTGATCAATGATCATGGATCAGCGCTTTACCGGGAACAATTAGCCTTCGAATTTGAAGACCATGCATTCGATCCTGGCTTGTTTCGCCGAGCGGTTCGCCTCATGTCTGACAAACATGAGATCCTTAGAACTTCTTTTCATTTGTCAGATTATGCACATCAATTCCAGGTAGTTGCTCCTGTAGGTATTACAGAATTATCGGTGACCTACCATGACTTCACGTTGCCGGAAAATGCTTTTGATATTGCGGACTTTCTCAAGCAAGACAGACATCAGGAATTTGATCATGAAAAGCCGGGATTATGGCATATCCATATCATCAAGAAAAATGACAAGGATTATATCCTATTGTGGATTTTCCACCATGCCATGCTTGATGGATGGAGTGACGCCTCGTTCCTGACGGAGTTGTATCAGGTGTATGAGCAAGTTAAAGCCAATCCAGACACACAATTGGCTCCTCTTGCCTCTTCTTATAAGGATTATATTATCGATCAGATGATGGTGCGTTCTTCGGAAGAGACGCAGCAATATTGGCTCAACAAGTTGGCCGGTTATCGAAAATGTAGTCTTCCTTTCATGGCTGATCAAAAAGAAATACAGCCTGAGAACGATGTGAATACGAAAGTATTCGAATTGCCCTCTGAACTATCCGAACAAATCGGTAAGGCGGCAAAAACTCTTGGATGTACAGAGAAGCAATTATTCCTGCTGGCTTTCAATCATTTGATTGGCCTGACCACCAATGAAGATGATATCACCGTAGGATTGGTTACCAATGGCCGCCCCAATGTGAAGGATGGTGAAAAGATCTTAGGTTGTTTTCTGAATACAATACCCTTTAGGTATACGGCCAATCGCAGTAAGACTTTTGTAGAACAGGTAGCTGAACTTAAAGAAGAAATGCTTCAATTGAAGAAGCATGAAAAGCTTTCGCTGCGCGAAATTTCAAGGACGCTGGGTGAGAGAAGCGCTGGAGATAACTTGTTTTTTGACATCATCTTCAACTACACCGATTTTCATGTATTGGATCAGTTAGATTCAGATTTTAAGTTCAGGAACTCAGACATAGAAATTCATGATAATACAAATACGTTCCTGAATTTCACTATTAAGCATCCCCCAAAATCAGAAGATGTTCAGATCGCGGTAGCTTTTAAAAGCGGATTATACACTGCTCAGGAGGTTGAAACCTTAATCACCTTGTATCGGAACATTTTAAATGATATTGCAGATACGTCTCAATTATACCTAAGCAACGATCGAATACTCGGAGAGGATCACATGGCCTTCATCGCCGGTGGCAGGTTGAAGGAACCTTCTGATTTAGAGAAAATTACATTTGTAGATTTGTTTGAGCGTCAGGTTTTAAAATATCCCGATGCCACTGCTTTGATAAGTGGGGATGAGCGACTTTCATATGCACAAATCAACGCGCGAGCCAATCAGTTAGCACACCTGCTGGAACAGAAAAAAGGCGAGACCCCTTTTGTAGTTGGTGTGGCCATGTCACGGAATAGCAATATGCTGGCGACGCTGATCGGGATAATGAAAGCTGGTGCAGCCTTTCTACCGATTGCCATAGATAGCCCAAAAGAGCGCATTGACTTTGTTTTGGAGGATTCGGGGGCTCAACTTTTGATCACAGATCAGAAAATTAGTCCTTCTGATTTTAAGGGGGAGGTATGGCATTATACCGATCTTCATCAGGAACTTTCGAAGGTTGCCGATAATAAGCCAACCTCTCAGGTTCTTTCAGAGCAACTTGCTTATCTATTATATACCTCCGGTTCTACGGGTTTGCCGAAGGCGGTAGAAGTTTCAAATGCCAATTTGGTGAACTTCCTAAGAGGCTTTGAGCGACTCATGGAAGAGAAAGGATACGATTCAAAAGACATTTCTTTCCTGGCCCTTACCACCATTATTTTCGACATTTCACTGTTGGAGTTGTTTTGGCCTTTAACCAAAGGAGGCAAGGTCGTGCTAGTGGAGGACTCATTTCACTTTTTCAATGAATCGTCTGCTGACAAGATGGATTTTAGCCTCTTCTATTTTGGTAATGAAGCTCCTAGGGAGGAGGGACGGCAGAAATATGAATTACTGATTGAAGGAGCGAAGTTTGCAGATGTCCATGGCTTTCGAAACATCTGGACACCCGAAAGGCACTTTAACGAATTTGGTGGCCTGTACCCCAATCCTTCATTGACCAGTTCGGCCATTGCCATGATCACAAATCAGATTCGGATAATCGCAGGTAGTGTGGTGCTGCCTTTGCATCATGTAGCCCGAATAGCGGAAGAGTGGTCATTCGTCGACAACATTTCAAACGGGCGGGCAGGAATTTCATTTGCTTCAGGGTGGCACGTCGACGATTTTGTGTTGAATCCCGATCATTATCCCGATCGACACAAAAGGATGTATGAAGGTATTGAACAGTTCAAAAAGCTGTGGCAGGGTGAAACGGTGGAATTTCTAAACGGAGACAATAAATCTGTTGCTACCCGAACCTATCCACAACCTGTTCAATCAGAGATTCCGATTTGGGTTACTGCAGCACATGATGTTGAGACGTTCAGGTCCGCCGGTAGAATAGGAGCGAATCTTTTGACGCACTTGTTGGCAAACGATCTGGATGAACTTGAGTTTAAAATCGACGAATACAGGAAGACGAGAAAGCAGCATGGTCATGACAGAGGACATGTGACCCTTATGGTCCATACGTTTATTGGTGAGGACGAAGGCTATGTCAAGAACAAAGTACGTGAGCCCTTCAAAAATTACCTTAAATCATCCATTGGGCTAATCAGGAATTTTGTCAGTTATGCTGACCCGAACCTGAACATTGACAGTTTATCATTAGATGATCAGGAAGCCTTGATCGACAATGCTTTCGAGCGCTATTTTAATGTTGCTGGCCTTTTCGGAACACCTGATTCCTGTACCGGTTTTGTCAATAAATTAAGTGCATTAGGGGTAGATGAACTGGCTTGTTTGATTGACTTTGGCGTAGACCATCAATCTGTTTTAGATAGCTTACCCCACTTGGCCAAAGTGCAAAAGAAGTTTCAACTCAAGCATTCCTCCATATTGGATAAAGAGCGACCAAACTTTATTCAAAGTACACCCTCCACAATGAAGATGCTGTTGAAGTCGGACGAATTCAAGGAAGTACTGAAAAAGGCGGAAGTGGTCTTGGTAGGAGGTGAGTCATTTCCATCCTCTTTAGCTAATGAAATTGCCGATCATTCGGATGCTGGTGTTTTCAATATGTATGGTCCGACAGAAACCACGATCTGGTCGACAGCAAGAAGTGTCACAGGAGAAAATCATGGGTCAGTTGGAAGGCCACTGGTCAATCAAAAGGTATTGATCCTTGATCAATCCGGTCAGGTGCTACCCAAAAATGTGCTAGGTGAAATTAGCATTGGAGGTGGAAGTGTAGCGAAAGGTTATAAGAACAATCCAGAGCTTACACGGGAAAAATTCCAGGAAATTGAAGTAGGACCTTCCAGTAAAATGAGCGTATTCCGTACGGGTGATTATGGCTTTATCAATGAAGAGGGGGAACTGATCTTTAAAGGTAGACGAGACCAGCAAGTGAAAATCAGGGGATACCGAATCGAGTTGGAAGAAATAGAATTTCAATTATCACTGCATCCGGAGGTAGAGGAAGTAGCGGTGGCTACAAGGACAGACCCTGACGGTAATCACTTTTTATGTGCATATGTCGTTGTTGACCCTTCGAAAAACCTGGACAATCAGGTATTGAAAGATTACTTGAAAAAGAAACTACCCGAATACATGGTACCTGCGGTATATGTTCATTTAGAAGCATTACCGCTTACGGCTAATCAAAAACTTGACCGTAAAGCCCTGACTAAAATTGAAATTTTAGAGGGCAAAAAAAACGGGCAACTGAACAAACCTGTGACCGCCCTGGAAAAAGAAGTTTCAGAACTCTGGATCCAGTGTTTAGGAAAGCAGGAGATTGGCCTTGAAAGCAATTTTTTTAACAACGGAGGGCATAGCCTTAGCGTCATTCAACTCAATTCAGCCTATCAAAGAAACTTTGGCATCAAACTTTCTTTGAAGCAATTGTTTGAACATCCAACGCTGAAAGAACAGGTGGTATTGATTCAAGAGCTACACGGTGCTGCTACCATAGATCCCATTTCAAAGACGCAACCTAAGCCTCATTACCCTGTGTCACACGGACAGAAGAGAATCTGGATAGGGGAGCAACTCAATAGAGATACGAGAATCAATAATGAAAATGAGGCGTTTTGGTTCAGCAATCAGTTGGATACCGGCCTTCTTGAAAAGGCGCTGAACATCATATTACAACAGCACGAAATTTTTCGTACAGTTTTCAAAACAGTGGATCAGAATCCGGTACAGGTGATTCTGCCATATGAGCCGTATGCTATCGAAAAGATACATTGGTCAGACATTCAGCATCATTTCGATTCATTAGAACATCTGATTGAATCCCGAAATGAACGGGACTTTGACCTGAACTCAGGTCCCCTTTATCATTTTTGTTTGGTTAAAGTGGATGATGATCGAATCATTTTCCATATGGTGTTGCATCATATCATCATCGATGGGTGGTCCAAGAGCATCTTTTTTGAGCAATTGCTTAGCACATATCTGGCACTTTCTGCGGATCAACAATTGATGTTGGAAGAACCCGTCGTAACCTATAAAGATTATGCGAGTTGGCAAATTGAAGCCATCCAGGAAGCCGTTCTTGCCGATTATTGGAAACAAAGACTCTCTGGCAGTCAACCTGCTCCAACATTTCCATTAGACGCTGAACGGCCTGAACAACAGGTCTTTGACGCTGATCTTTTCATGATACGATTAGAAAGGGATTTGTCAGAAAACCTGCGCCGATGGGCTGATAAAGAAGGGACAACCTTATTTACCGTGCTGCTTTCAGTGCTGAATATCCTTTTACACAAATATGAAACCGGAAAGGATATGATCGTAGGAACGGTGGTAGCTGGTAGGAATCATCCTGACCTTGAAAATATCATCGGATTCTTTGTGAATACATTGCCCCTTAGGTGTACAGTTGAACCTGATGAGTCTTTTCAGGAAAACCTTGACAGATTAAAGCATCAGCTGATTCAAGATTTCGAGCATCAATTATACCCATTTGATAAAATCCTGTCCGACTCGCAAATTGAGCGTTCTCCAGACAAGAATTGGGGTTTCAATGTGGGGTTGGAAGTGGATTTCGATAATAAGTCAACCGTTTATGAACGCTATAGTCAAGAGACTGAGAAACTTGAAATTGAAAAAGTAAACCTTCCTCTAAAAGAGTTGATCTGTGATATCAAATTTAGATTCCTCGTTGAGCCTGCGGGAATAAGACTGGAAGTTCTTTACAATACCGTGTTGTACAGGAAGGAAAGCATAGAGTTGATCGTGGACAGGATGAGTAATCTCATTTCGGAAGTCCTTGCTTCACCGAAAAAGCCGATCGCAGAACTTGAACTGAAGGCAAGTTTTGAAACGAACGAAGAGAGTTTTTTTAACAGCGAGCTAGATTTTTAAACGACCAAAGGAAAATTAATCATGCTCCATCTCAAACGTAAAGCAACCGAGGATTTTTGGGTAAGCCGGATGAAGGAAATGACCTCAAGTCCTTTTTTGAGGAAATACGACTTAGATACCCAAGGCCGGTCAGGAAATTTTTCATTGAGAATTCCCGATGAACTGGTGGCCGAAATAAAACTGAAATCCAGAGGAGATAAGAATAACATGTTTGCCCTGTATGCATTCATTACCAGGGTAATGTTTTACAAATATGATGGGGTAGATAATGGTGTTTTGGTAACGTCCGGTTTTCAAAATGCCGAAGATGATAATTTACTCTTTATTCACGCTCCAATTTCCAATGAGAAACAGGTCAGAACCTTAATCAAGGCGTTTCTGCAGGAGGTGCAGTTGGTGTATAAGAAGGATGATTTCTCCTTCGAAGATGCTTTGGAACGAATAGATGGCACTTCTCAAAAGAAAGCAGATATATTCAGCAATCCAGGTTTTTTCATCAAGGGCATCAATTGTGAGTCTGCCCTTTTGGAAGAGTTACCACTGTTGTTTGAAATTGATATTGCTGACAATTCTCATCAACTTATCATAAGGTATGTTACGGATGCTTTTGACAAAGGCTTAATAGAACAATTCAGCCAGTCCTTTTGTAAGGTTGCCGCTTTTGTACTGGCCAACCCGGAAGGTGTTCTTCAGGATCTGTCTCTGATCACTTACCAGCAGTTTGACGACTTTTTCAGTCAATACCGACAAGACACGAAGGTCTTTCCGGGAGACTATACCCATGTCTGGGATTTGATTAAAACTCAGGTGCGTCAAAATCCAGATAAAATCGCCGTTAAGTATAACGATTTAAATCTTAGTTATCAGCAAATAGATAATCACTCCTCGCAGTTTTCGAATTACCTGAATGGCGCACATGATATTGAGAAGGGAGATGTAGTCGGTGTAATGCTGCAGCGTACGCCCGAATGCATCAAAGTGATTTTAGGCTTATTAAGAAGAGGTATCACTTACGTGCCCATCGATCCTGAATGTCCAGTTGAACGAGCGGATTTTATTTTACACGACTGTGGGGTAAGAGCAGTGATTTGTGATAGTTCTTGTGAGGCAGTTCTGGATAAGATAACTGATCGAAAATTTCAGTTGATCAATATCGTGGATAAGGAGGCGGACATTTCTTCGTATTCCAGTGAGCCATTAGATGCGGAGATTGACGTTGAAGCGACTGCCTACATAATTTATACTTCCGGCTCAACTGGTGTACCAAAAGGTGTTAAAATCAGTCATAGAGCTCTTTTAAATCTGGCGGAAAGCTGCGTACATTTTTTCAATGTAGAACAATCCAGAACACAATTACAGTTTGCGCCACTTTCTTTCGATGCTTCGATCGCCGAGATATTTCCGACGTTGATTGTTGGAGCGTCTTTAGTGATCATCGATAAGGAGGTAATAAACGATACAAACCTCTTCCTTGATTATGTCAATGAACAGAATGTAGACCAATTGATCCTGCCTCCATCATATCTTACGGTGCTGGATTTCAATCGGTTGAAATCTGTAAAGACATTAATTACTGCCGGAGAAGAAGCCATTCCGAAAGATGCGATGAATTGTTCGGAATTTCTGGATTACTTCAATGCATATGGGCCCACTGAGTTTGCGGTATGCGCTTCCGGTTATCACGTAACAGCCGCTGATACCGAAAAGACAACTATTCCGGTGGGACTCCCGATGCTGCATACAGAGATCCTCATTCTGGATGAGTCTCAGCAATTAGTCCCTGTTGGTGTTGAAGGAGAAATCTATCTCGCCGGAAAAAGCTTGTCATCCGGATACGTGAACAGGCCGGAATTAAATGCTAAAATATTCATCGATCATCCCTGGAAAAAGGGAAGCAAACTTTACCGCACAGGAGACATTGGTCGCTTTGATTTTTTAGGTAATCTCATTTTTGTCGGCCGTCGTGATAGCCAGATCAAACTTCGGGGGCACCGGATAGAGCTTTCTGAAATTGAGAGTGTTATGCGTCAGCATGCCTCGGTGAACAATTGTCTGGTCCTTGTTCACGAAAAGGGCACAACCCGTTCATTACTGGCTTATTACACAAGTCATGCTGGTGAGGATACGGCTGAGCTTGGCAGCTTCCTGAAAGAGAAGCTGCCACCGTACATGGTTCCATCGCAATATGTTTTGTTGGAATCTTTCCCTCTTACGGCGAATGGAAAGATCGATAAGTCTGCCCTTCCCGATCCTGAGGAAGACCGGTCCTCCGTGGTTGCACCGGCCAATGAGCAGGAATCGATTTTGGTATCGGCCTTTACTTCGGTGTTAGGCCTGGAAGAAATGAGTGTATTGACCAATTTCTTTGAGATAGGAGGGGATTCAATCAAAGCGATTCAGGTCAGTTCAAAGCTGAACACACTGGGATATAAGCTGGAAGTACGTTCGATCTTTCAATATCCGACCATTCGTCAGTTATCGGAGCATCTGGAAACATCGGAATCGGTCAGTGATCAGTCGGCAGTGACCGGAAAGATTGACCTGACACCCATTCAGCAGATGTTTTTTAATGAGCTGGCTGGCGATCAACCGCATCACTTCAACCAGTCGATCTTTTTGAAATTGCCCAATACGCTGAGCAAGTCAACGGTAGAGGAGGTAATTACCAGATTGCAAGACCACCATGATGCGCTGCGGATGCGTTATGAATTTGGACAAGAGATCACCCAGTTCAATGCAGGCCTTGACTACCCTGTAGCGGTAACGGCATATGATTATCGTGGGTTATCTGTTTCGGAAGAAGCTTTGCTGACATTGGTCAATGGTTTGCAGTCAGGCATCAACTTATCTGAAGGGCCGATGCTGCATGCAGGGCTATTCCATTTTGATGATGGCGACCGATTGCTTTTGATCATTCACCACCTGGTTGTAGATGGCGTTTCATGGCGCATCCTGATGGAGGATCTATGGGTATTACTGGATGCGGTGCAGCGAGGAGTAACGGCGAGCCTTCCGCCTAAGAGCAGTTCTTATCAACAGTGGTCATCTGCTTTAGGAGATTATGTGTCGAGTCCTTCGTTTTCAATAGGTCGTACTTATTGGATGAATGCATACCAGGAATTTGAAGGCACGGGCCGAATCAGTGCTCCATCGACAGAAAAACTATACGCTTCAGATTACGAAGAGCAAACCATAACCCTGAGTCAGGAGAAGACCAGATTGTTGTTGCATGATAGCTATCGTGCATTCCGTTTGGAAACGACGGACATGTTGCTGTCTGCCCTGGGGGTTGCTATATCAGATCATTGGGAGATAGATTCACTATTGTTATCAGTAGAGAGTCATGGCCGTGCTGATTTGTTTAAAGAATTAGACATCACGCGCACCGTAGGTTGGTTCACCAGTGTATATCCATACCTGTTGCAAGCCCCCGGGACTAAAGATTGGTCGGATTACCTGCGTTTGGTGAAGGATAGCCTGAAGGCGATACCTAATAATGGCATTGATCATGGCTTGCTTCAGTATGCGACCTCAGAAACTACCAAAGAGCTTCCGTCTCCTCAGTTAAGCTTTAATTACCTGGGTCAGACTGATAGTGATTTGTCTAAGACCGGATTTGATTGGGCCCGAGAGCCATCAGGTAATAATCAGTCTGGTTCAGCTGTCCGAACACATGAAATAGATCTGGTCTGCCTGGTACGTTCCGGTGAACTGTCAATTCAGGTCTCTTACCATAAGCATCGTCATTCGTCGAAACAGATGCAGGAGTTCCTGATGGTTTACAAAAGGAGCCTGGAAGACTTGATCGGTTATTGTACAAGTTACGCCGGCACATTGCTTAGCCTGGGCGATCTGAGCTACTCAGGTTTGAGCTTAAAGCAGCTTGATCATCTGCAGGAGGTATATCCTTTGGAGGATGCGTACCCCTTATCCCCAATGCAGGAAGGGATGATGTTCCATCACATGTATGATGAAGGTGGTAGCGCCTATTTCGAACAAGTCAGTTACAAACTTAAGGGTGCTCTGGACCTGGAACAGGTATCAGGGAGTTTAGCCCACTTGTTTGAGAGTTATGACATATTGAGGACATGCTTCATTCATGAAGGCCAGTCGATACCGTTACAATTGGTGCGCCATGATTGCCAGGGTTCATTCACCCATGAGGATTTACAGGAGTTGAGTAGCAGTGAGCAACAAGCCCGTATGGCGAAATTCAGATCTGCTGACCGGGAGCGAGGTTTTGATATTTCAAAAGATGTCTTGCTTCGGTTACACATCTTCACCTTGTCATCGGATACCTATGAGTTTGTGTGGAGCTATTCACACATGTTGATGGACGGCTGGTGCATTACGGTACTGAACAAGCGATTTTTCTCTCATTATTTAGGAAACCCAGAGACAGGAAACGTACCCTCATACAAGGAGTACATCAACTGGCTGTCTGCACAGGACCGTGCAGCTACGGCCGCATACTGGGATGAGGAGCTTTCAGGTTACGAGGGGTTGAGCAGTTTGCCAGCGGGATTCAGGAAGACGGGAATAGCCGCTGATAGTGCATATGAAAGTGGTCGTTATGAACTGCGTCTTACAGCGACGGAAACGAGTCAGCTAGAGGCCTTGTGTACACGTCACCAGCTGACCATGAGTACGGTCATACAGGGACTTTGGGGGATAATGTTGGGCAAATACAACAACAGTAGAGATACGGTCTTCGGAACGGTGGTGAGCGGCCGAAATGCGGAAGTGAAGCACATTGATCAGATGGTGGGCTTGTTTATCAATACGATACCAGTTCGTGTACGCCAGGGGGAAGGTTCGACGGTTTTATCGGTTTTAGAAGCGCAACAAGCGTCATTTGCATCGTCATCGACGCATCATCATTTCCCACTAAGTGAGATCAACTCGACAAGGGGAGGAGGTCCGTTGTTTGATCATATCCTGATCTTTGAGAACTATCCGGCATCAGATACGCTGGAGAGGCTTCCGTTTGAAGTGAGTGAAATAGAAGTATTCGAACAAACGAACTATGACTTCAACCTGATCATCTTACCGGGAGAATCGCTGAAATTTGTATTTAACTACAACCGACAGGTATTCAATGAGTCATCTATAGGAAAGATAGGGGCCCACTTCCAATGGTTGATCAATCAATTCATATCCACTCCGGAGGTTGCCATTGAAGAAGTCCGTTTATTATCACCGGAAGCTGAGCAGGAGATCATAGATGCGGGCCGTGGAGAAGTTAAGGCTCGTCCCGACACAGACATAGTGAGGTTGTTTGAGCGTCAGGTAGAGATTTCCGGTTCGGATGTGGCCTTGCTGTTCGAAGGGGCAACGATGAGCTACGAAGCGTTAAATCGACGTAGTAACCAATTGGCCCATCACCTGCGGCGGACTTATGCGATCACCCCGAATGACCGGATAGGCTTGTTGGCGGAACGAGGAATGGAAATGATCGTAGGGATATTTGGCATCTTGAAAAGTGGTGCGGGATATGTTCCGATCGATCCGGGATATCCGGAAAAGAGGATCGCATACATGTCGAGTGATGCTGGGATTAAGTTAATGATCACCTCGGGTGATGTGTCAGCGGCCGCATCCTCGTATGAAGGCACCGTGCTTGACCTGCCAGCGTCATCGGAATTGTTGACTACAGAACCGGAAGAGAACCCTGAGAAGATCACCAAACCATCCGACCTGGCTTACATCATATACACATCAGGATCCACCGGAACGCCGAAAGGTGTGATGGTAGCCCATGAAAATGTGCTCAATCTTGTCTCAGAGAGCAACTACTTTGATGTAAAGAAAGAGGACAAGGTATTGCAAATGTCCAATTTTGCTTTTGACGGTTCTGTGTATGATATTTTCGGGGCCTTATTAAATGGAGCTGAATTGCAACTCATCAGCAAAGACGATTTATTATCCAATCAAAAGTTGTATCAGCTCATTAAGGAAAATGGTATCAACAATGCGTTCTTCACCACGGCACTGCTGAATAACTTAATTGAACTAAGTCCTGATTGCCTTAGCAATTTTGATAAGCTCTATTTCGGAGGTGAAAGAGTATCGGTAGCACACATACTAAAGGCACTTCCTTTCCGCAAACAGGAGGATTCACTGGTTCATGTTTACGGTCCTACGGAATGTACGACTTTCAGCACATTCCATGTCATCGACCGGTTGTCTGCGGAAGATGAAACGATCCCTATAGGTAGACCGATCTCAAATGTCAATATTTTCATCGCGGATCAGGATGGCCATCCATTACCCTATGGGGTCGATGGAGAGGTATGGATATCAGGGGGTGGAGTCGCCAGGGGTTATCTTTTACCTGCGGGTGTCACAAACGATAAATTTGTAATAAGCCCTTATGAACAAGGGGAAATATACTACCGCACAGGAGACATTGGTCGCTTTGATTTTTCAGGTAATCTCATTTTTGTTGGCCGTCGCGATAGCCAGATCAAACTTCGGGGGCACCGGATAGAGCTTTCTGAAATTGAGAGTGTTATGCGTCAGCATGCCTCGGTGAACAATTGTCTGGTCCTTGTTTATGAAAAGGGCACAACCCGTTCATTACTGGCTTATTACACAAGTCATGCTGGTGAGGATAATGCTGAGCTTGGCAGCTTCCTGAAAGAGAAGCTGCCACCGTACATGGTTCCGTCGCAATATGTTTTATTGGAATCTTTCCCTCTTACGGCGAATGGAAAGATCGATAAGTCTGCCCTTCCTGATCCTGAGGAAGACCGGTCTTCAGTGGTTGCACCGGCCAATGAGCAGGAATCGATTTTGGTATCGGCCTTTACTTCGGTGTTAGGCCTGGAAGAAATCAGTGTATTGACCAATTTCTTTGAGATAGGAGGGGATTCAATCAAAGCGATTCAGGTCAGTTCAAAGCTGAACACACTGGGATATAAGCTGGAAGTACGTTCGATCTTTCAATATCCGACTATTCGTCAGTTATCGGAGCATCTGGAAACATCGGAATCGGTCAGTGATCAGTCGGCAGTGACCGGAAAGATTGACCTGACACCCATTCAGCAGATGTTTTTCAATGAGCTGGCTGGCGATCAACCGCATCACTTCAACCAGTCGATCTTTTTGAAATTACCCAATACACTGAGCAAGTCAACGGTAGAGGAGGTAATTATCAGATTGCAAGAGCACCATGATGCGCTGCGGATGCGTTATGAATTTGGACAAGAGATCACCCAGTTCAATGCAGGCCTTGACTACCCTGTAGCGGTAACGGCATATGATTATCGTGGGTTATCTGTTTCGGAAGAAGCTTTGCTGACATTGGTCAATGATTTGCAGTCAGGCATCAACCTATCTGAAGGGCCGATGCTACATGCAGGGCTATTCCATTTTGAGGATGGCGACCGATTGCTTTTGATTATCCACCACCTGGTTGTAGATGGCGTTTCATGGCGTATCCTGATGAAGGATCTATGGGTATTACTGGATGCGGTGCAGCGAGGAGTAACTGCGAGCCTTCCGCCTAAGAGCAGTTCTTATCAACAGTGGTCATCTGCTTTAGGAGATTATGTATCGAGTCCTGCGTTTTCAATAGGTCGCACTTATTGGATGAATGCATACCAGGAATTTGAAGGCACGGGCCGAATCAGTGCTCCATCGACAGAAAAACTATACGCTTCAGATTACGAAGAGCAAACCATAACCCTGAGTCAGGAGAAGACCAGATTGTTGTTGCATGATAGCTATCGTGCATTCCGTTTGGAAACGACGGACATGTTGCTGTCTGCCCTGGGGGTTGCTATATCAGATCATTGGGAGATAGATTCACTATTGTTATCAGTAGAGAGTCATGGCCGTGCTGATTTGTTTAAAGAATTAGACATCACCCGCACCGTAGGTTGGTTCACCAGTGTATATCCATACCTGTTGCAAGCCCCCGGGACTAAAGATTGGTCGGATTACCTGCGTTTGGTGAAGGATAGCCTGAAGGCGATACCTAATAATGGCATTGATCATGGCTTGCTTCAGTATGCGACCTCAGAAACTACCAAAGAGCTTCCGTCTCCTCAGTTAAGCTTTAATTACCTGGGTCAGACTGATAGTGATTTGTCTAAGACCGGATTTGATTGGGCCCGAGAGCCATCAGGTAATAATCAGTCTGGTTCAGCTGTCCGAACACATGAAATAGATCTGGTCTGCCTGGTACGTTCCGGTGAACTATCGATTCAGGTCTCTTACCATAAGCATCGTCATTCGTCGAAAGAGATGCAGGAGTTCCTGATGGTTTACAAAAGAAGCCTGGAAGACTTGATCGGTTACTGTACAAGTTACGCCGGCACATTGCTTAGCCCGGGCGATCTGAGCTACTCAGGTTTGAGCTTAAAGCAGCTTGATCACCTGCAGGAGGTATATCCTTTGGAGGATGCATACCCCTTATCCCCAATGCAGGAAGGGATGATGTTCCATCACATGTATGATGAAGGTGGTAGCGCCTATTTCGAACAAGTCAGTTACAAACTTAAGGGTGCTCTGGATTTGGAACAGGTATCAGGGAGTTTAGCCCACTTGTTTGAGAGTTATGACATATTGAGGACATGCTTCATTCATGAAGGCCAGGCGATACCGTTACAGTTGGTACGCCATGAATGCCAGGTTTCATTCACCCATGAGGATTTACAGGAGTTGAGTAGCAGTGAGCAACAGGCCCGTATGACGAAATTCAGATCTGCTGACCGGGAGCGCGGTTTTGATATTTCAAAAGATGTCTTGCTTCGGTTACACATCTTCACCTTGTCAGCTGATACCTATGAGTTTGTGTGGAGCTATTCACACATGTTGATGGACGGCTGGTGCATTACGGTACTGAACAAGCGATTTTTCTCTCATTATTTAGGAAACCCGGAGACAGGAAGCGTACCCTCATACAAGGAGTACATCAACTGGCTGTCTGCACAGGACCGTGCAGCTACGGCCGCATACTGGGATGAGGAGCTTTCAGGTTACGAGGGATTGAGTAGTTTGCCTGCGGGATTCAGGAAGACGGGAATAGCCGCCGGCAGTGCATATGAAAGTGGTCGTTATGAACTGCGTCTTACAGCGACGGAAACGAGTCAGCTAGAGGCCTTGTGTACACGTCACCAGCTGACCATGAGTACGGTCATACAGGGACTTTGGGGGATACTGTTGGGCAAATACAACAACAGTAGAGATACAGTCTTCGGAACGGTGGTGAGCGGCCGAAATGCGGAAGTGAAGCACATTGATCAGATGGTAGGCTTGTTTATCAATACGATACCAGTTCGCGTACGTCAGGGAGAGGGTTCGACGGTTTTATCGGTTTTAGAAGCGCAACAAGCGTCATTTGCATCGTCATCGGCGCATCATCATTTCCCACTAAGTGAGATCAACTCGACAAGGGGAGGAGGTCCGTTGTTTGATCATATCCTGATCTTTGAGAACTATCCGGTATCAGATACGCTTGAGAGGCTTCCGTTTGAAGTGAGTGAAATAGAAGTATTCGAACAAACGAATTACGATTTCAACCTGATCATCTTACCGGGAGAATCGCTGAAATTTGTATTTAACTACAACCGACAGGTATTCAATGAGTCGTCCATAGGAAAGATAGGGGCCCACTTCCAATGGTTGATCAATCAATTCATATCCACTCCGGAGGTTGCCATTGAAGAAGTTCGTTTATTATCACCGGAAGCTGAGCGGAAGATCATAGATGCAGGCCGTGGAGAAGTTATGGCTCGTCCGGACATAGACATAGTGAGGTTGTTTGAGCGTCAGGTAGAGATTTCCGGTTCGGATGTGGCCTTGCTGTTCGAAGGGGCAACGATGAGCTACGAAGCGTTAAATCGACGTAGTAACCAATTGGCCCATCACCTGCGGCGGACTTATGCGATCACCCCGAATGACCGGATAGGCTTGTTGGCGGAACGAGGAATGGAAATGATCGTAGGGATATTTGGCATCTTGAAAAGTGGTGCGGGATATGTTCCGATCGATCCGGGATATCCTGAAAAGAGGATCGCATACATGTCGAGTGATGCTGGGATTAAGTTAATGATCACCTCGGGTGGTGTGTCAGCGGCCGCATCCTCGTATGAAGGCACCGTGCTTGACCTGCCAGCGTCATCGGAATTGTTGACTACAGAACCGGAAGAGAACCCTGAGAAGATTACCAAACCAACCGACCTGGCTTACATCATATACACATCAGGATCTACCGGAACACCGAAGGGTGTGATGATAGCCCATGAAAATGTTTCAGGGCTTATGGACGCCAAAGAAGCAGCATTTGACTTTGGCCGAAAGGATACCTGGACGCTGTTTCATTCTATTTGCTTTGATTTTTCAGTATGGGAATTGTTCGGAAGCTTACTGTCCGGCAGCCGTTTGGTGCTTTTGACAAAGCAAAACGTTCAGGACACCTATGAGTATCTTAATATTCTGAAAGAAGCCAAAGTCACCATACTTAACCAGGTGCCCTCTTCATTTTCTAATTTGTTGCAGGTTCTGGAAGGCGAAGGTGATTTCAGTGGTTTATCTGTCAGATATGTGATTTTTGGAGGCGAAGCGCTCAAGCCAGGGATTCTTGAGAAATGGAATAATTCCTATCCTGATTGTCAACTGATTAACATGTACGGCATTACTGAAACTACGGTACATGTCAGTATACACCACATTCAACAGAAAGATATTGGCAAGGGTAGCAGTAACATTGGTCAGGGCTTACCAGGACTGGGACTTTACGTTATGAATGAATCCCTCCAGTTGCAAGACGCAGGTATTGTCGGAGAGTTATTCGTTAGTGGCTTTGGTTTAGCTCGGGGGTATGTCAATGACGCACAGTTAACCTCCGAGAAATTTTTCGAACACCCAACTCATAAGGGTTTGAAAATTTATCAGACTGGAGATTTAGGTTATTACGATGAAGGTGGTAACGTCATCTACGTCGGTAGAAAAGATAAACAACTGAAGGTTAGAGGATTTAGAATTGAATTGGGCGAGGTAGAGTTTTATCTCAATAAATTCTCGGCTATCTCTGAAGCAGTTGTTGCACCGGTCTCAGAAAGTTCAAGAGCTGACGATACCATGTTGGTGGCTTTTTATAAGGAGCAAGAGCCCTTTGAGGAGCAAGTATTACGGCAGTATATGAATACCTGTATTCCTGGCTATATGTTGCCATCAGTCTATGTGTCTATTGAGCAATTTCCGGTGACGAATAATGGCAAAATTGACAAGCCGGCGTTAGTTGATCTGTTTCGACAAGAAAAACCCTT
This sequence comes from Cyclobacteriaceae bacterium, assembly GCA_965229785.1. Classification (GTDB taxonomy): domain Bacteria; phylum Bacteroidota; class Bacteroidia; order Cytophagales; family Cyclobacteriaceae; genus JAWPMT01. The sequence goes on along the minus strand of CBDDJS010000001.1, from coordinate 2,338,326 downwards.
TGGTGTTTATACCAGGGAAGATGTGGCTCCACGCGATCATGTGGAAAAACGCATTGCCATCATCTGGAAAAAGGTGCTAAATGTTGAAGTGAATTCCATTAAGTCAAACTTCTTTGAGATTGGTGGGCATTCGCTTAAAGCCACCCGAGTAGCCAGCTACCTTCTGGAAGAGTTTCAAATAAGGTTAAGTTTGAAAAACATCTTTGCCAATCCCACCATCGAGCTTTTGGCAAAACAAATCAGAGGTCAGGATAAGGAAAACGTATTGGGGATTGAACCACTACCCGAACAACCCTATTACGATACGTCTTATGCCCAAAAAAGGCTTTGGTTCTTATCCAACCTTGATCACACAAGATTGAATTTCAACCTTTTGGGTCTGTTTAGGTTAAAACTGGCTCCTGATACGAACGCCCTGGAAAAGGCATTAAATGCCATTATTCATAGGCATGAAGTCCTTAGAACGAACTTTGTTTTTTGGGAGGGCAACCTTAAACAAACCATTGCGAATCCTGAAGAAAGACTCTTGCATGTTGAGTTGATTGAGGAGGAATCAGTGGCCTCAATCAGCACAGACTACAATAAACCCTTCGATCTGGAACGTGATTCCCTACTGGATGTCAGGGTTTTTAAAGTAGTGGATGACTATTACATGTTATTCAATTCCCATCATATCGTATTAGACGGTTGGTCTATGGGATTGTTGTTTGCCGAATTGATGGATATCTATCACCGTGTCGTAGATAAGCAACCCGTTGAATTAAGGGATTTGCCAATTCAATATAAAGACTTTGCTCACTGGCAGAACAGAATGCTGGATACAGGATTCTTTGACAATCAAAAAAAATACTGGCTTGATCGATTTTCGAAAATTCCTGAGCCACTAAGACTGCCAAAAGACGCAAATCTTGTGGACTTGCAAAGATCAAAAGGAGAAAACATCCGCGTTGTTTTTACCGAAGAAGAATCCTCGGTTATTTACAAAATCGCCAGGGAAAATGAAGTCAGTTTATTCATTGTGCTGTTAGCGACGATCAAGCTGTTGTTCAATAAATATACTGCTCAGTTAGACATAGTGTTGGGAACCATGGTCGCTGGAAGGACTAATTTCGAATTGGAAGATCAGCTCGGGTTGTACATTAATACACTGGCTATCAGGACTTCCATCGACGAACAGCATACGTTCAGACAGTATTTAGAAGCGGTAAAATCCGCCTCATTAGATGCTTTTGAAAACCAGGACTATCCCTATGACCTGATCATTCAGGAAATTAGGAACCAACAGGATGACGATCAACTTTCTTTGTTTGATGTCTTGGTGGTGCTTCAAAATTACGGTCTAAGAAGCAACGCAGATGAAATAGACCATCATTCATACAGGATCGACGAAAAGTCAAAACGGGAAACAACCAACTTCGATTTGTCTTATTACTTCTACGAAATAGGAGGAGGGTTAGAATTGGATATTGAATATAATGGATCCATTTATGATCATTCTCGGATAGAACTGATGAGCAGGCAATTGAAAAACCTGCTTCAGGAAATTCATGAGTTAATTGACACGCGGATAGCAGAAATCAATCTTGAATCCGGTGTGAGTGACACAACCAACGATTTACTTGACCTTAATTTTAAGTTTTAATACTAAACAATCATGTTTCATACAATTTTGAAAGCAAAAATTCACAATGCTACAGTTACTGACAAAAGCCTGAATTATGAAGGTAGCTGCACCATCGACTCAGATCTACTCGATGAAGCAAACATGAAACCATCAGAACAAATTCATGTTGTTAATGTAAACAACGGAGCGAGATTTATCACCTATATCCTTCCTGGAGAAAGAGGTTCTGGGATCATTAGCCTAAATGGTGCTTGTGCACGCCTGGGAGAAATCGACGATCAAGTGATTATCATGTCATATGGTATGGTGGATGATCAGGAGCTTGAGTCCTATAAACCCAGGGTGTTACTGATGAAAGAAGGTAATAAAATTAAATCCGCTCTTTAAGAAATAAACGTAGAGTAGGGGCGTGAGGATCGTTTTTGATCTGTTCGCTCAAGGTTCGATACCCCGGCGTAACGGTCACTTTCATTGATGGAATACATGGCTACCAAGAAGGTTTTGAACCCAGTTACTCTAAGATGAAGAAATGGAGTTTTTTTCAATCGCGTTCTCAGGGAATCCCATTTAGCAAGGATTCAACCCTTGTTTATCTCTAATGAAACGAAAATTCATTTCAGCCTAAACCAATGCAGAAATAACTATGCTGAATAACGTTGAATTGTTTTGGCTCAAGAGGTTTCAGGATTACGATTTAGATCGCTTATCTGGCCACTTGAGAAAACAAGCTAATGATCAAAAGGTATCAGAATCTTTTCATCTTGATATTGACCCGGAAATTCTTCAGAAATTCAGGAAAGTCACGGGCGATTCCCCGTTAGGGTGTTACTCATTTTTTTTGACGGCATTCAACCTGATCAATTTTAAATATACGGGGTTGAATGATGTCGTTGTGGCAACAACAGGGATCGAAAAAAATGCGGATGAGGTGTTGTTCCTTCGGTCAAAATTTCAGCCTTCGGATACGTTGAAGAGTGTACTTCAAATGGACCTTCAGGGAATAAAAGATACCTTTTCGGGGAAGGGAATGCCCTTTCAGCAGCTGAAAAATTTCCTTGAGGTAAACCTGAAGATTGACCTGAATGCGTTTTTAACCGTTGGGATTTATTCGCACGCCTTACATTTTCCTTCTGACACATTACAGCAATGCAACATCCTTCTGGAAATAGATGACCAGTCAGCTGATCCTAAAATCGTTTTTCATTACTCGGATGAGTTAGATAAAGACTTTGTCCAGCGATTCGCACATCGCTACTTGTTTATTCTGAGGCATCTGTTGGATAATCTTGATGCCACTGTTCAAGCCTTGCCATGGTTTGATCAGGATGAAATAGACGAGGTACTTCATGAATTCAATAAACCTATTGCGAATAAAGATTTTCAAGATTTTGTATCGCTGATTGATCAAAAGGCGCGGGATACACCTCAGAAAGTCGTTGTAGAGTTCGGTGAAGTTAAGCTTACCTATGAAGAACTCATCCAACACGCTAATCAGGTTGCAGGCGTTTTTAATCAGGTATCTTCCTCGGTAAATGAAGTGCCGATCATTGCCTTGATGATTCCCAGATCTCATGAAATGTTGATCTTTATGGTGGCGGCTCTTAAGAGTCAGCATGCCTTCCTTCTGCTGGAGACTGATTATCAGTCTGAAAGACTCTCTTATGTGATCAACGATTCGCAACCGGACCTACTAATTACTGAGAACTTAGAAAACAATCCCGTATTTGAGGTTAAGAACCTTAGCATAATGACCTCTCGGGAGGTTTTCGAGAAATCACAAATGCAACCGGAAGATCTTCCTTCATTTGAGAGCTCACCGGACCAAATTGCATATGTAGTATATACTTCTGGTACCTCTGGTGATCCTAAGGGCGTCAAAATCAGCCGAAGGGGAATGATGAATCATTTTTTCGCACAGATTGAAACCATGCAGCTTACAGATCAGGACCGAATTGCTCAGACCAGTCCTGCGGGTTTTGTGATTGCTACCTGGCAATTTTTATGTGGTCCTATTGCTGGAAGTACGGTCATTATAATAGATAATGAAACCGTTAAAAATCCCCATCAATTAATGATGGTTTTGTCACAACGCCAGGTAAACATATTGCAGGTAGTTCCTTCTCATTTGGAAATGATTCTGACGATAGAAGAAGCTCCGGAAAACGATGGTTTGAATGCGTTAAAATACCTGTTTCTAACTGGTGAAGAACTTAGATATGCGTTGGTTTCCAGGTGGTTTAAAAAATACCCTTCAGTGAAGATGATCAATGGTTATGGTATGTCCGAAGTGTCTGACGATACGACGCATCATATATTATCTGAAGTACCAGCCACGGGCGTCGTGCCATTAGGCAAGATCATATCGAATAACCGAATTTATGTGCTGGATGAAAACGGTGACATTTGCCCATCAGGCGTACTGGGTGAAATCTGGGTTTCAGGTCTCGGCGTAAGTAAGGGATATCTGGGGCTGGAGGACATGACCAGGGAAAAGTTCACGAAAGACCGCTTTATCGATCGCGATGACATTTTCATGTATAAAACGGGTGATTTTGGCTTGTGGGATTCCCATGGTCAATTGCACTACAGAGGAAGAAAAGACAGACAAGTAAAGATTAGGGGAATGAGAGTAGAACTCAGAGATATCGAACAACAACTAATGAAATCAGCGAATGTCACGGATGTGAGAGTCGTTTATGATGCTTCAGAAGAATCATTGGTGGCCTACTTGATACCTGCTGTGGGGGAGGAGCTGGAAAGGGCCAAGATTCTTGAGTCGCTTCTTCAAAAATTGCCGGGCCATATGATCCCTGCATTTCTGGTCTTTTTGCCAGAGTTTCCAGTCAACGCAAATGGAAAAGTGGATGTGTCGAAGTTTCCGAAACCTGGTCACCAGGATCTGGTAGAAGGACGAGTGATCGTTAGTCCAGCTAATGATGTGGAAGAAAGGCTATTATCACTCTGGACTCAAATCCTGGGAATTTCAAGTATCAGTACTACCGATAGTTTTTTCTCTATTGGAGGCGATTCATTCAAAGTGGTCAACTTATATGATTTATTGAATGAAGCATTTCCGGACGTTTTGGAAATTCATCACTTATTTAATTTGGTTTCAATCCAAAAACAAGCGGAGTTTATCCTGAGTCATTCTGAGGAAGAAAGCGATGACTCCAATACCTCCATTAAAGTATCAGATTTTTAAACTTAAACTAGCTAATTCAAAATGATAATCTGTGGTTTGAAAATCACCCACGATGGCTCAATTGCCGTTATAAAAGAAAATAAACTACTTTTTAGCCTGGAGCTTGAAAAGGTCAATAATAACCTCAGGTTTGAAAGCATTGAGGATACCGACATCATATCGGACGAACTGGCAAAATTTGGCTTGTCTGTTGACGATATAGATGTATTTGCCCTGGACGGCTGGGGTGGAAACGATCAGGAAGCTCTGGCCATTCAGCCCAGATTAACTATTGGTAAAGACCACAACTTTCTTTCTGCTTTCAGTCAAAAACAGCAATATCAGCTAGGCGTCGCGCAGTATACGGAAAATTCCCTGCAGGAGGATATTTTGAAACCCATGCATTTTAGTGGTCTAAAAATAAAGGACAGGGAGTTTGATTATGAAAGTTACTCGCATGTTGCGGGACATGTGATGAGCAGTTATTGCACCAGTCCATTTGCGGCAGCGAATGAAAATGCCTTCGTCTTGATTTGGGATGGGGGCATGTATCCCAGACTATATCATTTTGATCAGGGCAATCATACCGTCAAAAACCTGGGGCCTTTGTTCCTGTTGATTGGTAATATCTATACGATTTTCTCTCAACACTTCGGGCCATTCAAAGTGAGTACGGGATTTGCCAAGGACTCCTTATCCATTGCTGGAAAAGTCATGGCGTATATCGCTTACGGAAAAGTGCAGCCAGAGTTGATCAACCTATTTGATGACATCTACCGTGAGCATTATACCAAACCAATGGGGTTTGCAAATATTTTCGCTAACGAATTCAAGAAAGCAATCAAGGGGAAAGGATATTCAGATAGTGATATTCTAAGAACCTTTCATCAATATGTTGAGCAGTTACTGGTAGAAAAACTCCAAAAGAAGATCAAACGGTCAGGCTTTGAAACGGAGAACCTTTGCATTGCCGGAGGATGTGGGCTCAACATAAAATGGAACAGTGCAATCCGATCAAAACAGATCGTGAAAAACGTATATGTACCTCCCTTTCCAAATGATTCGGGGAGTGCAATCGGGGTAGCTTGTGCGGCATACATCAACGCCACAAAAAAGAGTGCCATAGATTGGACAGTCTATTCGGGACCGGATGTGATTACAAGTAAGCCGGTAGAAGGCTGGTCTTCAAAAACCTGCGATATCAAGGAACTTGCTGCACTGCTTCACGAAAAGGATGAACCGGTGGTAGTCTTAAATGGTCGTGCCGAACTTGGGCCTCGGGCCTTAGGGAATAGAAGTATCATTGCTCCTGCCGTTTCCCCGAGGATGAAAAGCATTCTTAACAAAGTCAAGCAACGTGAAGATTACAGGCCGGTAGCACCAATTTGCCTGGAAGAAAAAGCAAGCCAATATTTCGATCCGGGTTCCCACGATCCTTACATGATTTTTGATCACATTGTTCGTGAGGAATACCGCACAATCATCCCGGCTATTTTGCACCTTGATGATACCGCCAGACTACAAACAGTCAATTCAGAAGACAATCCGGAAATAGCCGAACTCTTGCGGGAATATGAAAAGCTTTCGGGCCTGGCGGTGCTTTGTAATACGAGCGCGAATTTCAAAGGAAAAGGGTTTTTCCCAGATGTTCACTCCGCTACATCCTGGAATGAAACTAATTTTGTTTGGAGCAACGGAATACTTTACGAAAAAGACGAGAAAATAAATTTTCAGGACAATAAATAATGAGTCACAACACCATTAATCGGGACATTGCGATAGTGGGGCTTTCTGCGAGGTTACCCGAAGCAGAAAACCTTGATCAATTTCTGGAAAACATCAAGACAGGTAGAGATTGTGTGAGAAGTATCTCGAAAGAGCGGATCAAGGCCACTACACTACCTGAAAACGAGGAGTATGAGTACTCTTCTTTCCTGGAAGATATCGACCTCTTTGACTACAATTTTTTCGATATCTCCCGAGCTGAAGCAGAGGAAATGGATCCAACTCAGCGATTGCTGCTTGAAGTATGTTACGAGGCATTGGAAAATACAGGAAATACGATTGATCATTTCAATGGATCAGATACTTCCGTGTATGTGGCTGATGCCAGACTCGATTATTACAGACACGCTGAGAAATTTTCTGGAACATTACTCACTGGAAATTCAAAGGAGTTTTTGTCCAGCAGACTTAACAGGTTTTTCAACCTGAATGGCAAATCGCTGATGGTAGATACCTCGTGCTCATCATCGATCGTCGCCCTGAATCATGCTTGTAATGATCTGATATTGAATGATACAGATAATGCGGTAGTGTGTGGAACGTCTCTCACCATCTTTCCTTTTAAGATTGGAAATAAAGGATTGAACATCATGTCCCCTGTTGGGAAATCCAAGTCCTTTTCTGCAGATGCCGATGGGATGGGCAATGGTGAAGCAGTAGTAACTGTGGTCCTGAAAAGATTAGATGATGCGCTTGAAAATGGAGACAATATCCACGCAGTGATCAAGGGAGTTGCTGTGAACAACAATGCGAATAGGTCTTCTAGTTTTACGGCGCCCGATAGCATTTCGATTGCGGATGTAATGAAGCGGGCATGGAAGAAAGCAGGCATTACTCCGGATCAGTTGGGCTTTATTGAAGCACATGGCTCAGGAACTAAACTAGGAGATAGTATTGAGGTCGGCGGCATAGACATGGCTTTTGAGGCATATGGCGCCATTCAGAAAAAGTGCCCGATTTCGAGTGTAAAAACCAATATAGGTCATACCAAAAACGCCTCCGGAATCGTAGGTATGGTCAAAGCCATTCTTGCTTTGAAGAGTAAGCTGATATTGCCAGGCATTCACTTTGATAAACCCAATCCCTTAATTGATTTTGATCATTCGGCGGTATATGTCAATACGGAACTTAAAGAATGGGAAATTCCAGCCGGTCAAAAAAGGTATCTGGGCTTAAATTCCATAGGTTACAGTGGTACGAACTGCCATGTAGTACTTACAGAAGCTCCGGATAAGCAGGTACCCCAATCACACAATGCTGACCGCTTAACAGGCAAGGCTTTGTTGACTTTTTCCGGAAAAAGTAAAGCCGGTTTGGTAAATAACCTGAAAGCCCTCGGTGAAAACCTGGATGATTACCAGGATGAACCCCTTAGTGATTTGTCCTATTCTCTCGCTGTTTCCAAGAAACATTTTCCATATAGGCATACCCTCCTTACAGATTCATATGACGAACTGAAGCAACAACTTGAAGCTGTTGATCTTGATGAAGTAGATTTTGCAGACGCGTCGAAAAAGACATTGTTTTTTGCCTTCCATCCACCCGCTGAGCCGAGACAATACTTAAGTCAACAACCACTACTTGAGCAGCTTGATCTGAACGATGAGAACCTATCAGATCATTCTTTTTTGTTTGCTTATGGCCTGTATAATCAGCTGAAAGCATGGGGAATAGTACCTGACCAATTCATGGGCACGGCTTATGGTAAGGTCCTGGGAGAATTATTGGATGGAAAGATCCCGATGGAGACGGCACTTTCAAAAAGTCAAAAAGCAGTAGATCATTACGAGGATATTGAGCAGCGATTGTTCAAATGGGCTCAAAGAGAGACCTCAAATCAAGAAATCATCATTCTGGAATTCGGAACGAACTCTGAATTTTCTAGAAGTCTTTCCAATATATCAAAGAGTAATGAAAAGGTGCAGTGGCATCAGATCAAATTTGAAGAGGGTGACTTCCTGAATTCAATGTTAGCTTTCCTTTATCAGTGTGGTTATGATCTGGACTGGGAAGCTATTTTTTCAAAGACATCCCGAAAAAAACTTCCACTGCCTTCGTACCAGTTTGATAGAAAAAGATGTTGGATAAGGACCACACCAAAAGCGGACGGATACAATGGCGCCGCAGCGAGCGGTACAAATGACAGTCGTCCAAAAACCAGTTTCCTGAAAGAAGAGGGTACTTATATCGAGGAACGTATTGCTCAAAGTTGGGCGGAATTGCTGGAAGTTGAAGAGGTCTCAATAGAAGCTAATTTCTTCGAATTGGGTGGTGATTCTCTGAAAGCTACCAAATTTATCAATGCCATGAATAAGGCATTTGATATTAGGTTGGATTTTGAAGATGCATTTGATTTTCCGATTTTGTCAGCGTTCGCAGATTATCTGAGTGGTGAATTATCGACAGAACAGAAAGTGGCGCATCACTGGAAGGAAGTCCTTAAGCTTGATCATGTTGCTCCTGAGGATAACTTCTTTGAACTAGGAGGCCACTCCTTGATTGCGACTCAAATCATTAATCGTATTAAAAAGGATTACAAGACTGATCTCAACTTTGAAGATATTTTCAAGGCACCAACTCTCGGAGAGTTTTCAACCTACCTGGATACTGTACTTAGTCGCGAGGAGGCCTTATCTGACGATGCCCAAGATCTGATCCCTGTCGAAGAGCAAGATCATTATGAACTATCACCCACCCAACGCAGGGTGTGGCTACTTAGCCAGTTTGATGATGCCTCGGTGGCCTATAATAATTTCGATGTATTTTCAATATCCAATCAGTTGGATAAGGAAGTGCTGCTGGAAACACTTCACGTCATTGTAGAGCGCCATGAAACATTGAGGACTTCTTTCGAGGTGGTAGATGGCTTGCCCAAACAGAAAATATGGCCAACCAATGAGATCGCATTGGACATTCAAACTATCAACCTGAAAAGTGAAAAAGCGGTAGGCGATTTTGGCGATATCGCCTCAGCGGAAGCTTTAACACCGTTCAAGCTAAATGCTCCGCCACTATTTCGGGTGAGTGTGATTCATACTTCGGAATCAACCTATATCCTGCTCAATATTCATCATATTATCAGTGATTATTGGTCTGCCCGGATCATGTTCAAAGAAATCCTTAAGGTTTACCAGCAGTTATTGATCGGTGGGTCCGCAAACCTGAGTCCGCTGCAAATTCAATACAAGGACTACACTGCCTGGTTGTACAAACAACTGGAAAGTGATCAAATGATTCAACATGAGCAATACTGGTTAGATAAGTTCGCCACACCTGTGGAAGACCTTAAACTCCCTTACGATCGGAAACGAACTCCACTGAAGACGTTCAATGGTTCTTATTTTCAGAAAACATTGGACAAAGATCTGGTCCCTGCTGTAATCGATTTCGCCAAAAGATCAGATGCCACGCCATTCATGGTGCTAATGGCTACAGTCAAAGCCCTGTTTTACAGATATACAGGGCAGACGGATATCGTAGTAGGGATGCCGGAAGCGGGTAGAGATCATGTGTTGCTGGAAGATCAAATTGGTTTTTATGCGAACACTGTAGCTATTCGTACTTCCTTCGCCGAGCAAGACTCTTTCAAACAATTGGTTGGCAAGGTGAAGAAGGAAATCATAGAAGGATATGAGCATAGATTGTATCCGTTTGATGTGCTGATCACCAAGTTGAATCATAAGCGCGATATGAGTCATTCACCATTATTTGATGTAATGATCATTGAGAAGCGACTGGATGAAGACTTTTCACAGGGAGATCTGATCTATGATGGTCTAGATGATATCCATTCAGTTAGTAAGTTTGATCTATCCATTGATTTCAGATGGAACGATGAAGTCATGATCCTGGGCGTTGAATACAATACCGACTTATTCGATAAAGCAACGATCCAGCGATTTTATGAGCATTTCCAAAAGATGCTAAAAACGGGTGTTGAAGATCATTCAGCTGGGATCAATACCATTGATTACCTATCTGATGTCGAGAAATCCCTTGCCATAAGGAATGGGGTGCCCAGGGATTTGACGTTTGAATCATTACCTGCATTGATAGAAAAACAGGCCAACAACCTTCCTGATAACCCGGCATTGAAATGTGGTGAGCAGGTGTTGTCATATCAAAGCCTGAACAGTCGGTCCAATCAAATGGCACGATACCTGAAAGAAAGAGGTATTAACAAAGGTGATGTGGTAGCTGTGCTTTTGGATCGAGACGTGAACATGGTTGTCTCTTTGCTGGCCTTAATGAAATTAGGTGCCTGCTTTGTTCCGTTGGATGGTTCCTATCCCGAAGAGAGAAATGAATTCATCATCGCAGATTGCAAAGCGCGATTTCTGCTGCTAGATGAAACCAAACATGAGGCCGTGGAGGCTGCTGTTACCACTATTAACGTCAAATCGCTGGATCAACAACTAGCTGCGTATGAAACTGGTGATCTGAAGCTTGTTTTGTCCGGTGATGACGTCCTTTACAACATTTATACTTCAGGATCAACTGGAACACCCAAGGGAATTGCTATCAATCACCTGGCAGTACTTAATCAGATTTTACATTTTACTCAAGAACTGGAAATAGGCCAGCAGCAAAGTGTGTTTTCCGCTACAACTTGTGCCTTTGATCCCTTTATACTCGAGTTTTTGCTTCCGTTAATCAATGGCGCTCAACTTGTATTGGCAGATACAGTGAAGCCTGATAACATCATAGAGACGTTGGAATTGATCGATCAAGTGACTCCATCTGTGATTCAGGCAACTCCTTCGTTGTGGAATATGCTGATTGAGGCAGGCTGGAAAGGGAATGAGAAAGGGCTCACCATTTTATGCGGAGGAGAGCCTTTAAGGGAAAAGTTGTTTAACGAATTGTCCATGAAGTCGAAGACTTTGCTAAACATTTACGGACCTTCGGAAACCACGATTTGGTCAACAGTCAAGCAGTTAGAAAAAGCCGCCGGGTCTGTATCGATTGGTGATCCTATTCAGAATGTATCAGTTTACATTTTGGATAAGCATTTAAATCCCGTACCGGTGAATGTCATTGGTGAGATCTACATCGGGGGCATAGGAGTTAGTGAAGGCTACATCAACAACGAAGACCTGACTGTTAAGTCATTCATCGATAGCCCCTTTGAAAAAGGCAAAAAAATCTATCGAACCAATGATTTGGCTAAAATTTCTTCCGATGGAGAGGTGATCTATCTGGGCAGAAGTGATAATCAGATCAAAATACTTGGGAAGAGAGTTGAAATTGGAGAGGTCGAGAAACAGATCAGCCAATTTGATCATGTAAAAAGGGTAGCCGTGGTAGTTCGCGAAGAAGGGGAAAAGCAAATGCTGCTCGCTTATGTGATGGCCAGTGAAGAGTTTGACAAAGAGGCGCTGTTTGTGTTTTTGAAAAAGAGTTTACCAGAATTCATGATTCCGGCCGCTATTGTTAAACTGGATGACTTTGCGTTGACCCCAAATGGGAAAATCGATCGAGCATTGCTTCCCATACCCGATTTAAGAGATTTGTCAGAAGGGAATTATGTGGAACCTGAGACAGATACGGAGAAGAAACTGGCAGCTATGTTGAAGTCAATTCTGAAGTTGGACAAAGTGGGTATACATGACAACTTCTTTGTGCTGGGAGGTAATTCATTGCTGGCAATGAAACTAATGTCGCAGATCAATTTGGAATTTCAACTGACCGTAAAGCCGTCTGCTATTCTTGAACATTTGACCATCGCTGAGATGGCGGCATATATTGAGAAAGAGACCACACCAGAGGGATATGTTACTTTTGAATACTGATCTGGGAATGGGTCAATTAACCGATTTTACATTAATATAAAACGCATTTTTGGTCTGATAGATGAATCAAATTAAGCTTATATGTTTTCCCTTTGCCGGAGGTGGCAGGTACTCTTACCGGATATTTAACGACTATGTGTCTTCTAAAGTCAAACTGGATTTTATTGATCTTCCCGGTAGGGGAGCCAGAACTTCAGAATCATTGCTGACCTCCATGGATGATGTCGTGGAAGATGTCTATGCCAGTTTGAAGGAGGCCATAATCCCGGGTGAGGATTTTGCGTTTTTCGGACATAGTATGGGAGCTTTGGTAAGTTACCTGACTACTCTGAAAATGAGGGCAAATGGTGATAGACTTCCGCTGAAACTGTTTCTTTCCGGACGCAGAGCGCCTTCAATTCCGACTGAAAAAAAGACTTATACCTACCCTAAGGCAGATTTCATTGAGGAAGTCCGGGATATCGGAGGCAGCACGGAAGAAGTGCTTCAGAATGAAGAGTTGATGAATTATTATGAACCGATTTTAAGAGCCGATTTTCAGGTTGTCGAAGATTACCGTTATAGTCCGGCGGAGCCTCTGACCATACCTATGTCAGTTTTGATGGGAACGGAAGAAAGTTTTGGAGTAGAGGAGGCTTTACAGTGGCGTCAGGAAAGTACGCATGAAATCGAATTCCGGGAGTTTAAAGGTGGACACTTTTTCATTTTCGATTTCCCAGATCAGATCATGAATATGATCAATGACGATTTGCTCCTGAATTCTGTTACTCATTAATTCTGCTGCTTAGGGAAATGTCAAAGTGTCTCAGGGAACCATAGACTTATAGAAATGTCTCATTCAGTTTTTCGATGATCTTTTCGACAGAATCTCCTTTTTGAACAGCATTTTGAAGGAAAAACTGAACGATTTGGAATTGGTCATCTTCCGGGTGATTGGTCAGGTGTTCGAAGAAGGTTTGCTTATTCGCGGAGTGGACAAAGTTCCAGGTAATGGAAACACTGTCATCCATACTTACCACTTCATGTGCCCATCGATTGGGGAAATAAACGATTTCCCCAGGTAATAATTCGTCTTCAAAGGCAGGTGTGGCCTGATGAAAGTTTGGAAACCTGGTTGGATCAGGATTAGAACAATCTACTATTTCGCCCTGCTCATTTTGGAGAAACTGCAATTGATCAGGGTGATATAGGGACAGGCTTTTGTGACCGTAAAACTGGCAAAGAAGTGCATCACTATTAAATGGATCAATATGCAACCTGGTCTTTGCTCCCTTTCCTGAAATAAATATGCCACGATAAGGAAAGTAGTCATGAGTGACATCTACTAACTGATCTTCCGGGACAAATGGAACGAGAAACGAGGAAGTTGGGAAAAATCCAGGATGCTTCCAGGAGGCACTTAATGAGTCGAATAACCCGTCTGACCAAAAATATTTTACATCTTTCAGTTTCGAATAACCCCTGGCATATTGCCGTTTTCCTGACTGAGTCTGATTGAAATTTTTGCGGATGTAATTTTCTAGTTTATCGACGGATTGCAAAGTGAATAGATCGTCGTAAACCTGGATCAGGTTGTTTCCATGAGCTTCTTTTAATCGCTCAGGTACAAACTCATCCAAACGAAAGGAACCCATGGCATCAGTAATAATGACCGGCCTGGAAGGGATAATGTAGTCATTGACGAATGTTTCGGGGCTTATATCGTTAACTCTGTCTAGTTTCATTTGTACGATTGATTGACTGAATTCTTAGTTGCTTAGTAGCTATATAAAAGCTCTTTCTCTCCGAAGAGTCGCTCTGCTACGATGCCATTATTCTGACAATACTCCACTAATTTATTGGATTGTACGATGGGATTGGAATCATCCGTGTATTTGATACTACTGATGTACTCAATCCATGGTTCCTGTCCCATAGCATATACATAAACCTCTTTAGGTTGGAAAATGTCAACAATAGAAACGCCCATCTTATAATCCGAACCTGCCAAACGCCGATTTTCGTCTTTTTCTCTTGAAAGCTTCTGTGTCATCAATGGACCATATAGCCAGCTAAGTGGAGCACCATCACATTCCATACCCAGAAAAATAACGTCTATGTTTCCGATTTGATCATGGATGCGCTGGTACAGCATAGGCTCCATGACTCGTGAATCGGCCATGAACATCAAACTGAAATCATTGACCTTCACCAGGTAACATGATTTAGATTGTATATTAAGATCACTATGTTCACCAATGAAGGGGAGTCCCTGAATTGTGAGGTCTCCAAAATCGATAGTAGCCATTTCATCAATGGTCACAACGTTATTGAATCCCATGTTATGGAACATCAATTTCAGGTCGGGATCTTCCAGTAGTCCACCAGTAGAGGAGGGGATCACAATATGCTTGATCTTGTACCTCAAGGCCAGTAAAGTTTCGAATAGTATATGATCCTGATGATTATGCGTGATCAGGACGTAATCGATGGTTTCCGGTAAGTCTTCGTACGAAAAGTGATTAACTTCCGAAGGATATCCGTAATAGCTGATCAACGGATCTACCAGAATACTTACCTCCTTGGTTTCCAGTAAAATACAGGCATGACCCATGTATCGCATCCTGATTTTATCAGAGGAATACCTGTCGTATTCGCGGGGCTTTTCTTCTGTGAAAAAAGAATCAAACAACGCCGATTTGTTTTCGGGTATATCCAGCAATTCGGATATCTGCGATTTTAAACGTGGTTCTTTCTTAAGGACGGTGAGTTGATCGATGATGTCACTATCAAAAGCAATGGGAAGATGGATAACTTCTGGTTCTTCAAGACGGGGGGTACTCAAGCAAAATGGCCTGTGGTCATTATTGGTCAACCATAAGGCGATGCTCTGTTCTCGTTTATCATAATACTCACTTTTGTAGAGAAGAGACTCGAAAAATCTAAATCCCGGATTATTATTTCGGTCATAAAAGAGTTCAACGTACCCTCGCAAAATTTCAGGAATACGCTCATAGAGTGTCTCCAGGCCATATCCCTCAGCTTCATTCAATAGAAATTCGTCCAACTCTTTGATGGCATTGGCCAGGTCTATCATCTGACTTTGGCGGCTTAAAGTGTTGATTTTTAGTAGTTTGATGTCGTCTTTTCTGTCTTCGCTGAAGTCCATGAAAGGCCCGCCTTTCATTTTGCTGTTCTGTACAGCTTTTGCGTGCAATTTGGGAGACAGGAGGTAGGAGTCTATAATAGGTAAATGCCTGAAATTAACATTCATGGCAGCAGTGGCGGGTGAAATCAAATGACTCCATGCATACCATTTCCCAACGAGTGGTTCGATGACAACATTTGGTTTCAGATAATACTTTGGCTCTTTCACGGTAGATTTTCTTATGAACAATTAAACAATACCCGGTTGACTATGTTTCCCCATTTAAATGTGGCAAGAAGTTTACATTATTAGGTAAAAGTTATCGTTAGCTATTGTAGTAAAATGGTCGTCTTGGATATCTTTTCCATATATAATGGAAGACAGTATCTTAAATAATAGATCAAACTTAATACCACAAATGTAAGGCAGGGACGAATCAAGACAAGAAATATTACTCAGATAATACTAATTTCTGGCCGGGAGATTTCTTCCTTAAAATACAAGTAACTGATACAAGATCAAGGCGTTTTATTGTATCTTGCCGACCGTAAAAATGACTGAAAAAACGCTCTCTTCAATACAATAAAAATCATGGATAATATCATTAAAGGCGCACAAGAAAATACGACACTTATACTGAGCGGACAGGATGTCCAGGACATTATCACTTACCATGGCCTGGATGTTATCATGAATACCATGATAGTGGAATTGGAGAGATATATCTGCGATTTTGATGAAAGTAAAACGATTATACCACAGAGATCCGGTTTTAATTACACGAGCCCAAATTTAGGTTTGGTAGAATGGATGCCGTTATTTCAGGTTGGAAATGAGGTGACTATCAAAATAGTAGGTTACCATCCTAATAACCCAAGAGATTTTCAACTGCCAACGATCCTTTCCTCGATCTCACAATATGATGTTCAAACAGGTCATCTATCGGCTTTGATCGATGGTGTTTTGCTTACGGCTTTGCGAACAGGAGCTGCATCAGCAGTTGCTTCGAAATTCATGGCAAAAAATGATAGTTCAGTACTTGGATTGATAGGGTGCGGAGCTCAGGCAATTACACAATACCACGCTCTTTCAATGGTTTTCGATTTTGATACCGTATTATACTATGATATTGATCCATCAACCAGTGATTCTTTCATTGAAAGAGTGAAATCGATCAATTCAAAGGCGGAGATCAAGGAGAGTGGGGTAGAGGAGATTGTTGCCTCGTCAGATATACTGTGCACGGCTACATCCATAGAAGTGAATGAGGGACCCTTGTTCAAAGGAATTACAACCATGCCACATTTACATATCAATGCAGTTGGTTCTGACTTTCCGGGAAAAGTGGAAATCCCAATGGATTTGATTGAGAAGTCTTTCCTGTGTCCGGATTTTATTGATCAGGCGCTTGTAGAAGGAGAATGTCAAAGATTGGACAGAGATCGAATTGATGCGGATCTGGCTCAAATCGTCAAAAACCCTTCTTTGTATGCATCAAACAAAGATGGACTCACTGTTTTTGATTCAACCGGATGGACGCTGGAAGATCATGTAGCCATGAAGATCTTTCTGGGCTATGCCAAAGACCTTGGAATAGGAAAGGAGATTGAATTAGAGTCCATCTTTGAGGATAGTAAGGATCCCTATTATTTCATGAACCCTACACGAACCAACGTTCGGACACCAAAACTCAAAACAGTGAGTTAAGCAGTGTCAATATCAATAACCAGGCTGATAGCGCAGACCAGAATTTCTCAGTTAAGAGCTTATATAATCCGTGTGTGATCGAAAAGAGTAGTTGGCTATTCTGAAACGGACCGGGCTACTAAAAGCAAGCGGTCATTCTTTTGAAACTCCAGATTCTCGGTTTGAAGAATTCTCTGGTACAATACTTCAAATCCTTTATTCTCCAAAGTTATAATGGTTTCTTCTATGCTTTTGGGCCGCTTATCTGAGAAAAACATGGGTAGACCATAGTCTATCACATTGTTAAGGAACAAGAGTCCTTTTCTATCAAGCTTTTTCCGAACAACCTCAATGAAGCCTTCATAATCGATGTAATTGAAAACCTGTGAGACCACCACCGAATTAATGGCTTCAATCTTATTTTGTGAGAAGAGTTCCAATTGTTCAAAGCACCCGTCGGTAAGCGTTTGATTGATATCGTGTTTGATGAAATGTACTTTATCTTGTCCAAATTGGCCTGCTAGATATTGTAAGACATGAGGGTCATTTTCCCAGTAACATATCTGACTGCCAGGATAATCATGGGGTTGAATGATGGGATTAAAGAAAGGACCTACCTCTAAAATGGTTTGTCCGATTTGATCCTGATAAGCTTCTAAGAATGGTTGTAATTGCAAGTTGCCCTTGATCATTCTTTTTCTGGCTGCCAAATCAAATTCTTTGCCGAATTGATTATTAGCTAATTCCCAACCTGGCCAATCATATGATTGCCTGTTCTCCGGATAACTTGAAACGATCGTATTGATAGCTGAATTGTTAATTAGTTATTTGAAAATAGACTGGCGTGTTTTTACTCACCGCACGCAAGATTAGTCAATTTTTTATATACATCAGTGCGTTTGGTAGGAATTATTCTGAAGAAAATCTTGAGGAGTCTGTGGTAATTGTCTTTGTGGCTATTTCTGTGGTTGTGATAATGTCAAATATATGGGAAGAAGGCGTCCGGGGAGGAGTGTGATTGTTGAGATACAAAATACCCTTTAAACCTATTAAACTGGAAAGCTAGGAAGGTCGAAAACTACTTGATCTCTCATAACCCGACGAGCATCGCTGAATTGAGAATCTCTTCACCAGATTTTCGGCTTGATTCTCAATTGATCCTGAACTTCTTCTCCTCGACAAAATCCAACAAAAAAGCCTCAGATTTCTCTGAGGCTTTTTTGTTTTAGTAGCGGGAGGAGGACTCGAACCTCCGACCTTCGGGTTATGAGCCCGAGGTTAAATTTTATAAACATCTGATATTCAGTTACTTGTTCTTATTTTAAAGTTTCAGTAATATCAATTTTAACGAAAATGATATAGTATCCGCATGTCGTAGATTAAGACCAGTTTTATACTCATGTTGAAAAAAACTTTTCTGGTTAATTAAAACCAGTATATTCTATTTAACCACTAAAGGCAAATTATTATATTTGGATATGTCTGGAGAAGAATTATTTGAAAACCTTCAACGAGAACGAGAATTAGTAAAGATCTATCTCGAAGGCGACGACCATTTTATTGCTTCGGATGCTGGCAAATCTTTGATCAATTCCTTGAGAAGCCTACTTACCTGGGAAAGATCAATTTGTGCATACCCATCTCTGTTAAATGATTCAAGACAAATGTCAGAATTATCATTGTTGTTGCTTGAAAGAATAGAAAATTATACTCCATGGATTTTGTTAGAAGAATATGTGGTCGAACTGGAGTTTAATTTACTCCGACTTGAGGTTGCTTTAAAACGTTTACTCATAACAAAAGAGGTAGACGACCTTACTTGGTTTGAACACAAGGTCCCCTTAGATTTTCTGGCAAGCCACATTGGAGTCCCCGAGTACCACATATCCTATATTCTTTATGGGAAGAAGAAAGTACCTTCTGACCTGGAAATTAGTGTATTTTCTATTCAACAAATTGCACAATTTTATGGATACAGTAACATAGCAAGTATAGATAGTGAGATCGTAATAGAACTTGATCCGGGAAACGCGAGCAATGAGCTTATAGCAGAGTTACTTGCTGATATAAGTTTGCTTTATAGATTCAAGGAAGGCGGTTCAGGCATCAATTTTCAATTGAGTAATATTTTGCAATTGAAAACCAAAGTAGGTGTTTGAGATTGAGAAATATACAGGACAACCTAATAAGCCTAGCCTGGGAAGCGAACCAGGGCGATGGAAGAAATTCCTAGATTATTTTTTTCCTTGGCTTACAGCGAAATGGGACAAGGCTAACCGGTTTGCAGATGCGGCTTTAGAGGAAAAGATAATAGATAACGAATTAAAAAAAACAAAAACTTCAAAAGCGTAATCAGGAAATTATTCAATTAGCGCTAAAGACAGAGCAAGACAAGCTGAAGTTATATAAGCAGACACTTCAATTTGAGAAAGAAGTGCAGAAATATCAACGTAGTGAAACTGTCGATGCCAAAGCGGAAGTAATTGAGGAGTTGCAAAAAGGCATTCAGGAACATATTCAAAATATTAAACTTCTTGGAGGTGGAAATGTGAGCATCAAAGCGGTCGATAAAGACTTCGTAGCAGATGACCTTGACGAGAAAGAAAAGAAGGAACCAAATACTCAAGGAGATGTTTCGGAAGACAACATTGATTGATTATCCAAATACTTCCTGCTACGTAATCAATTTTCAATACTTGCCACTCTAAAGATGACACTTATGATCATCCAGGTCTTTTCCAATGGACTCATAGTAGACTTATTCCAAAGTAGTTAATAAATTTACCCTAAACGTTAAGTGATAAATTTGCTGGAATTAAATTAATATATATGAAAAATACAGCAACCTGACAGTTAAAGATTTCCTATACTCTCGTAAATAAAAATTAATGGAGAGCAATAAATCGCATTCACTATTCCGAGTATCAGGCAAAGACATTGCTAAACTTGATGATGATGATTTGAAAACCTTGATAGGTCTTTTGTGTGAGGCCGAGGTAAAAACTAAAGGAATATCATCTCAAGGTGTCTTGTGGGGAGGACACCAAGATGCTCCCGATGGAGCTGTTGATGTATTGGTTGATATTCCATCCCAAATTCAAGGCTATATCCCTTCAAGTTATACCGTGTTTCAAGTTAAGAAACACACAATGTCAGCTTCTAGGATTGAAAAGGAAATGAAGCCGAAAGGAAAATTAAAACCAATATTCCACGAGATCGCTGAAAGAAATGGGGCTTATATCATCGTATCTCCTAAGAACAGCACTACGAAAACGGCAAGGGAATCGAGATTAAATTCCATGAGGTCGGCACTTTCAGAAATTGAGAACTCAAAAAATATCAGTATTGATTTCTATGATCAGCAAAGAATAGCATCTTGGGTCTCAAATCACCCTTTTGCCATTCTTTGGGTTCATGAAAAATTAGGTAAGTTATTTCAAGGATGGAAGGCCTTTGGAAATTGGTCGAATTCGTCAACAGAGAATGACACATATCTTACTCATGATAGTCTAAAGATTCTTTCTCCTGGATATTCTGAAGAGGGTATATCGATCATTGAAGGATTGAACAAAATACGCTCTAGTCTTAAAAAAGATCGAACTTCAATTAGATTGACAGGCTTATCTGGTGTAGGAAAGACGCGATTTGTTCAAGCTCTATTTGAGGAGGAGGCCGGTGAAAACCATATAGATCCAGATTTAGCTATCTACACGGATATTTCTCATTCTCCTGAACCAACCCCAGTGGCAATGGCTGAGGCCTTGGTTTCACAAAACGTTAAGGCAATTTTGGTTATTGATAATTGTAGACCAGATCTACATACCTCGCTTACCGCAATTTGTAAAAGAGCTAAAAGTCAATTAAGTCTGATCACTGTTGAATATGATGTGCGGGAAGA
Organism: Cyclobacteriaceae bacterium; assembly: GCA_965229785.1. Taxonomy (GTDB): domain Bacteria; phylum Bacteroidota; class Bacteroidia; order Cytophagales; family Cyclobacteriaceae; genus JAWPMT01. Next base: position 2,317,233 of record CBDDJS010000001.1, on the reverse strand, counting down.
TTTACCAAGCGAGACGGATGTATATAAAATTGAACCCTGTGGCACCGAATTGATAGAAGAACTTCTCAAAAAGTTGTTTCCGCACATCTTACCAATAAATACGCATCAAATCGCCTCTTTTGTGGGAGGGAATTTCCGTTGCGCATTAGCACTAGGCAGCACATTTGATATCTCGGAAAATGTATCTGAACTTAAGGATAAGGCATTATTCGAACGTCTCTTTTTTCAAGGTGATAAGAAGATAGTCAACGATAGTTTACTACAGACGGCCAAAGGCTGCTCAGTGGTTTATTCCTTCGATGGTGAGGATTTTTCAGCAAGGTCAGAAATCGAAGTTCTATCAAAGCTTACACGACAAGATCCTATTGAAATTTTCAAAAACGTAAAGGAGCTGAAAAATCGAAACCTCGTTCAAGAGAGAAGTAAATGGAGAGCAGTTTTACCTCATGTTATAGCAAATAAACTTGCCAGGGAATTCCTTGAGGAAAACCCACCTAAACTGGTAAGTGAGATTATTCTAGAATCAGATAACAAGAGACTAATTAAGTCTTTTTCTAAACGGTTGAGTTATTTACATGATTCTGGGCCAGCTTCGGATATTGCTAACTCATGGATTTCGAAAGATGGGTGGCTTTCAGAATTATCACGGCTTGATGATTTTGACAAAGAGGTATTCGAAAATATTGTACCTATTACTCTAGAGGCGGCTTTATCGGCCTATGTCAGAATTTACCAAAGTCAAGATGATTCAGAAGTTTTCTTCTCAGAATCTAATCCAAATCTTAGCTTCCATTTTGATGTTCTTAGGTCATTAGCCTATGACATTGAGTATTACGACAAAGTCATGCCTATGCTTATAATCATTAGTTTGACGGAACCTCCATCAGAGGAAAAAAATAAACATGACTCTATTAGGGAGAGATTGCGATCCATGTTCAAGACCTACTTTTCAGGCACCTTAGCCCCACCTGAAAAGCGTCTTGAAGTCATAGACTCTCTAATCAATTCAGAGGATGAGAATCGGGTTGTCTTAGGGTTGGATTTGCTAAATGCTGCTTTAGAAACTAATCATTTCATTGGTTGGCATATAAAGGAATTTGGAGCACGTTCTAGAGGATATGGAATTTATCCTGAAAAATTAAAAGGTAAGACTAATTGGTATAAATCGTATTACGATTACTTCCTAAATTTTCCAAATGGAAAAAGCGCATGCCAAGGACGGATAAAAGCAACTCTTGAAGATAACATTTCAGGTTTGTACGCATATACGGGACTTGTTAATGAGATGCCTATCCTTCTTCGGAAATACGCAAATGGGCAATATTGGCTTGGGGGTTATCGTGCGATGAACTTTCTTCTTAATACTTATGAGGAAGAGCTTGACATGCAAATAGCCTCGGACATAAGGGCGATGAGACTCGAATTCTCTCCTAAAACTATTAATGATAGAATCAATACTTTTTTAGCAGGAAATAAGAATTACGATTATGATTTAGTATATGATGGTAGTGAAAGTGATCGAAATATAAAACGTGAAAAACTTGGAGAAGTTATTCTAAGTCTAGGTGCTGAGTTAGCCGAACATGAATTACTTCAAGATATCTTAGAGGATGATTTTGGCAATTCTGAATCTGCTTTTATATTCTCAAAAGGACTTTATCAAGGAGCCCAAGAGCCCCAGATTGTTTGGTCATTGTTAAAAGCCACATTAAGAAAAAGGCCTGAAAGCAAAACTTGTATTGCCCTGGTCTGTGGATATATCTTTCAAGCTTTTCACAAGAAAGAACAGCATTTGGATAAGTGGTTATCAGAGATTTTGGATGACCCTATATTTCATGATAATTACACATGGATTGAGTGCTCGAAACCCCTAAACGATAACGCTGTTCATCGACTTAGAAAGGCTACAACTTTCGATACAGTTCCAATTGAATCCTTTAAAAGTGTGGCTTATGGAAGGGTTCATGAAACACTGAATGATAAGGGAATTTTCTCATTGTGTAGTGCTATAAGACAAGTTCAGGGTGGACATACCGCAATTTTGGAAATTATTTATTTTCGGACATTTGATAACGAAATCAGCTCGGATTTAAAAAATCTTGCAAAAGAGTCATTCTTGAAGGTGGAATTTGAAGATGAAGAAGATCGATCCGATCACCGTTTTGCTGGATTAGCGAAAAAGGTCTTTGAAGAGAATGAAGATTATGGACTAGTCTTTGAACTATCTCGAAAATTAAGGATCTCGATGTTTAAGGAGATTTGGCCTACTCGATTAGACTTTGATGACTTTGCATTTGAGGTGTCAAAAGCCAATCCCGTGGCATTTCTAGATGGTTTCTTGCTGCATAAGAATCGAGGAATAAGTCCACGCGGCTATATGTTTAAAGCGTCAAAAAATCCAGTTATGAATATTAGTGAAGCTATTCGGAAACAGTGGGTTGCCGAAGATCCGTATACTCGCTACCCACTTATTTTCTCTCTCATTGACGTTTTTCAATATTCTGATAACGGTCCTGATTGGAAGAATGAAGTTTATCAAGCCTTGGACTTAGAAGGTGATCTTAGCGAGATTTTGAGAATAATTTTAGTTTCTACAGATTCTCGCGAATCTAACTGGGGAGGAGATAATTACAAATTGAAGATTGATTTACTTGATAGGTTGATCACTCACAAAAATAGCCAAGTCGTATCCTGGTCAAGAGAGACTAAGATTGAACTTCAAGGATACTTGGAAAGACAATTGAAACGCCGTGAAGAAAATGAAAGATCAAAAAATGAGAGCTTTGAGTAAGCCTTCCCTCTTGTTGGATTGAACTGGCAAACTTTATTGAATTTCGAATGTAGTAAACTGCGGATGATTTTACTTATATTGTAGTTAATGAAAAGATAAACGGGAAGTATGAGCTTTTGCTTTAATCATTACAACAGTTATTCGGTTTTTAACGGAGAATAAGGCTAAAACTAAGATTGATAGTGATAGATCAAAATACGGTATTAAGGTGATTCCATGGATAATTTAGAAGTACTTATAATCAATAAAAACACAAGGGAGCTAAATGATTATCTAAAGGAATTTGGGTTTCATAATATTCATGAAATGAATGAATTCGACCCAGAACAGTTTAGAAATATGATGAGAACGGTAGATATTGGACTGATCATAGTAAATATTGACTCTCGTAAAGATGAAGAACTTTTAAAATTATTTTATTCAAATGAAGTCCAAATACCAACTTTGGTGACTATCTCAACTGAGGCTCTTAATGCTGCCTTAGAGGATGACCTAACGATAGCTCCGAATCTGCAAATAGTTTTAAAACCTTTTGATTTCAAAACTATTCAAACACAAGTCAAATTAGCTACTCAAAAGAGCCTGTATTGGATTGGTAAAAAAGAAAGAAATGAGAAAATCTGGATCACAGTAAAGAGAGGTATTTATCAATCTTTAAAATTGGATACCATAATACTAATAGAGAGAAGTAATCAATTTTTGAAAATTTTAACTGAAGGTGAAGACTTGATTTTAGTGAAGAGTAGTGTATCTGATATTTGGAAACAAATAGAAAAATTTCAGAGGGATGAATTCATCCAATTAAGCAGGTCCGCCATAATTAACACAAATCATGTTTTGAAAATTGTAAATGATGGAGGAAAATACAGGGCTATTTTGGCTTCAGGTGACAGAATTTTCATCCCTGAAACTAGTATAAATCATTTGTGGAGATTTCTGGAAAGTGATTCAGAGATGTTAGCAAATCAACTTGCTGTTGAAATTGAAGTTCCTGATTACGTGAACGATGAAGCGCTTCAAAAACTAGCTAAAGAAGCAGTTCTTGGCTTAGATGATATCCACAGATCAAAAGGCGGAAGAGGACTAAAGGTTTCAGACCTTCAAATAACAGGAATCAAAGTTCCTGAACCCAAAAAGGTATGAAAAGGAGGAAGATTACTATCATACTGGAAAATAGAGACTCCTCAGATAGGGAAGAACTAATTCTTCAAGTTGAAAAGGAAGTAAAGCGTCTTACAATAGATCTTAGTTCTACCGATAAGAATGAAGAAATAAATGTTACTGAGCAAGAAGGGAATCAATCAGAAAATACTCAACTGAAAGCTGATAAACCCGAGAATAATCAATCTGAAGAAATTGACAAGGAAGTAGTCAGAGATGATGTAGCTGAAATTATAGCTTATGATACAGCGGAAGAAGCGCTAAATAAAAATGAGGACGAAAACTTAGACCAGAAAAAAGAAGATCAATCAGAGCAGAAAACAAAGGGATGGAAACGATTAAAGAAGTTTTTTAAAGATGGATATAGTCTTACCGTGAGTGCGCTCGCGCAAGGTGTGACGGAAGGCCTGAAGGATTAATTTGTGATTCTATATTATCAAGTATGAATTGACCACATTATATAATTGTGGTAATTAACATTCAAGTCGCAGCTGGATCTCAATTTCCCCTACTAATAACCTATTCAAGCAAGTTAAGAGTATAGACCATACTACTCAAAGTTCCAAGGTACTCGAAATCTACTCTTCGCACCCCCTTCTCTTTTAAAAATGGTTTGTCCCATAGTGTCAATAACCATTTTAGGGCGCTCTCCGGTTAATTCGAAGATAATTTGCTCTGAAGAGCCTTTAACAAACTTGACGTGCTCAGGAGTGGTTAAAAAGCTGTCATGAATGGTGTATAATGGAGCTTCCGGCCTTATTTGAGATATGTAGTTGGAAATGATATCAATAAAAATGGTTGATTCTAAGTATTGCAAAAGGACTGCTAATGAAGCATATGCTTTCTTCTGAACCCACGGGAAGGCGTTTGATTGGAGTTTATAATGCCTTATTACTTCGAATACAGATGGAAATGATTGTTCCATTCTGGTAGTTATCAATTTATTGCCTCTTAAAGAGCCGTAGAATGTCCTATAGAATAGCTTCTTTGCTTCATCCCTTGAATCTAAGCACAGCTCATCTTCGAATTTCTGATAGACATCATCACCAAGGACCCAATCCTTGAACCGTTTTACATCTTCCTGTTCTAATAACTCCTGGACCTCTTGCTTTATCTCCTTGTATTTTCTGTCTCCTCTTCTTGATTTTAATTTTTCTGCAACATTATGAAGAAAGAGGGAAGTATAATTAGTACTATCTGGTATATGAATGATATTTGGGATTAAATTATTACTACTATTGATTGTTTTAAGGTAGTAGTACTCCCTTATCATGTCTAAACTAAGATGAGGGGAGTGAGAAGATGTATAAAAGGTAGGGTTTAGTAAGGTTGAAGCAAGAAAGAAAGGTTGGGAGGTCTTTAGATCGATCGATACAAGGTGTTCCATATTATACCTTAGATAAGGCTTAAGATCTTTCTTCATTGATGTCAAGGGAGTGTGGATACGAAAGGAAGTCCGATCCACATGAAGGGAGTAAGTGCCTTCCTGGATCATCTTGAACCTTAATAGGTGTCTTCTTGCTAAGCCTCTTAATTTAATTTGGGAGAACCCGCCATTAAGTACTTGAAGATTGCCATTGAACCACTTACTTAGATGGGACGGTATTTCTCTATTTTGGGAAGATGCAAACTTTAAGATCTTTTTATTCTTGATCTTCTCTTGATAGATTTCAAAGGAAGGATTCGAAACTCTAAAAGACCTGGAACTGATTCCAGGCCTGTAAGTCGCATTACCTTTGGGGCCTTCTTTGACCTCAATTAGTCCTTCTTTGATCAAGGCCTCCAGGTAATATTTGTATTGGTAACCTAAAGCCGTACTTTGCCTTAGAACAACTGCATTTAAGGGAAAGTACTGCTCTTCCTTGTATCTGATGTCAATAGTTTCCATTCTCAGAAGAGAGGATATGATATACTTCAGCTTACTAGAATGCTCTTCAAGCTTCTTTTTATTCTTCGAATCCAGGTATTTGATTGCTATAGCATTAAAATCAATGCCTTTGGGCAAAAGAAAGTAGTTCATTCGTTTCTTTGATCATTTGAGGGAAAGAGCATACGATTCAGATTAGTTCTGAATGGCAAAATATGAACATCTTCTTTATTTGTCTATCTGAGATTCACGTTGAAACATAAATGAATAAGCTCTCGCTCATAATGGTCAGGATTCATGCATTAAGTAGAGAGAACATGACATGTTCGCATAAATGACCTCTTAGTATTCGTTATGTAATCAAAGTTGCCAGAAAGGGCTAATAATGCACGAATTAGGAGGAACTAAAAATCCGATAAGACAATGGCTGAATCAATCAATGACACTGAAAATGCATTCAAGTTGTTTCAGTTGGAAATGGCTCCAAATCATCCAAGAATTCAAAGAAGAACCTCATATCCTCTATGAACCATTGAAAGTCAGGCATTGGTTCTTCGTACTGTGTCATCAGGTAGGAAAATAAGATATGTCTAATATTTCGACGAAATCGAGGGACTTCAATCAATTCAACAAAACGATTCAAAGAAGAGATAGTCTTATCTGAGAGTTCCGGTTTATCTGTGGTTGTATCCATGTTAGATGTCTTTCAATGATTGAAATTGTGAATTGATCAATTGTCAAGTTGATCAAAGAACTTAAGTAGGTAAAAGATGATGTAGGTTCCCCTCCTAAACCCTCTAGTGAATCAGTCCAAAGGAATTTGAGTTCATCAAAACCTCGGAAGTTGCTTGGCTTATGCTCCATCTTGACACCATCCACTGAAAAATCGACCCTTCCGTAAAAGTGATAAGGGAAGAAGCCTCGTGAGTTCCTTTCATTGGAAGAATAGAATACCACCCAGTTACCTAATTCATCTTTGAGTTTGACTGCATTCAAAAAGGACATAATTTCCAGGTTGAGGCTGGAGCCTGTTCGAGCTATTTCGAATTTATATTCCGAAATGGCTTCAAAGAGCTCATGAATAAGATATACTGAAAACCCATCACCATATTCTATGTAGGAGAAATGATGTTTATAATATTGCCCATCAGAAAACAATTTGGCTGGGTCAACCTCCACACTCAACCTGATGAAATTAAGCTTTTTACCGTCGTAGTTAACCTGAAGCTCAAGACCGCTTAGATGTGGACTTACACTTTGAGAATTTAGAGACTTTACAAGAGTAGGTAAACTCTCCTTGAATTTTGCCTCATATTCTCTATTAAGTCCCTCTATTGAGACTTTAATGTCATCAACCCTATACTGACTATAAGAAAAGAAGAAAGTAGCTAAAATCTTAGTTAATAACAAGTATCGCATAAATTCAAATGAGGATTTTAATCCTCAAATATACTCATAGACCCTCTATACTTTGGCTTCTGTGAGTGGTTTTCTAGAAAAACATTTAGGTTCGATAATTGCAGAAAGGCGAGTCAAACTGGGTCTAAGTCAAGAGAAGTTGGCAAATATGTGCGATTTAGATCGCTCTTATCTATCGCGAATTGAAAGAGGATTAATAAGCCCTACAATCTCCAAGCTCAACACAATCTGTGAGATGCTCCAGGTACATATGTCTGAGGTAATCAGCGAAGTAGAGAAACAAACAGATCAAGAAATATCATCAATCAAATAGCCTCTCATAAACACAAAGTTGTATCAGAGTAAACCTCCTCGAAAGAGGAGAGTTAAGGCATATTTCTTACTTCCTGGAAAATCGAAAACTAAAAGGTAATTCTAGCTCAAAAGTGATGATCAAGTCTCCCACTGTTGATTTTAAGGACGCCATATTGAAAGGGGAAACCATACCCAACTTTGTACTCTTCCACAAACGTAAAAAGATAACTAGAAGTAGTGATTTGAACTCATTGTGGAACTACCCCAAAACAACGTTTCTTTCGTGTTGAAAATATGCTATTCTGATCTGTCAAAGTCGATTTTAAGGGTTCAAGGATTTGAAGGGGGTCAGGGCAAACTATACCAATTTGAACCAATTAAAAGTTATTAAAATTGGTTGACTCATTTATTGGAAGTAGGTACAGACCTTCCATATATTCCAAATTTCCTTGCAAGACCACTGAAATCTATATTTATGCAGACTCTTGCGTTTTGTCTGATATTAAAAACTCCTTACTTTCGTAAAGAGTATAATAGAAATAATATGAACTAGTTCGTTCTATTCTAACGTTATACATAATTGCCATGGAAGATAGAAATGAAGAATTTATTAATGAATTTAGGTCAAGATTGCTCGAACTAAAAACCACGGGGAAAAGCGAGGAGATAATACTGTTTTTAGAACAATTTACAAGATGGCTGAACCATGATCTTTCTAGTGAATTGGCTGGAATAGCTAGATCTGTTGAGATTGCCAAGGCCTACTGTGAAAAAAGAGAACATGGCAAACTTCAAGAAACATTGGATAGAACATCGAAACGGTCATGCGAGTATCTGAATTATTCCGTAACCTAAGAAGGGTATTTAAGGAGTTATGAAAAAGCTTTTAGTGATTGATGATGATGAGAATTTCTTGAAGGATATCAAAGAACTATTTTCAGTTAACAATATTGAAAATTTCCGCCTTGATACTTGTAAAGATGGAATCACAGCATTGAATATTCTTTCTACGAAAGACTATGATATGGTATTATTAGACATTGATATGCCAGTAATGGACGGTTATCAAGTTGCTGAAGAAATTGTGAAGCGAAAAGTTCCAACCAGAATCATTATGATTTCTCAAGTATTTATCGACAATGAAACTGCCAAAAAATCAATTAAATCAGGTGCTTGTGATTTCATTATTAAAGATTCACTAATCCAAGATTTCAGAAGTTTTGTTTTTACCATCAGAAAACACATTTTATTAGAGCCTAGAATAGACCAGAGAAAGCTAGATGAAATTGAACGGATGGTAGACCTTCAAACAGAAAATGAAACCCTAAAACTTGAACTACTTAACTGCAAAAAGGCGCTTAATTGGAGAGATCTGGCATTTAAAACACTATATATAGCCATAGCTATTATGGCAATTGCAGTGACCTCCTATTTAGACATAGAACTAGTTACCTTAGGCGTGATTTCATTATTGATATGTATTGTCGCCCTGTTAATAATTCCAACTGACAAAATAAAAACGATCAAGACAAAAATTAATGGTGTTCTTAATTCCGAAATCAGCACCAAAAATAAATAGACATAACAAATAATAAGCTCAATGAACAAACTGAGCTATGAGCAATTTTCACTTCTAAACAGTAACTTTAGAATCAGAAGAAAGGATATGCTCACTGAGATATCTAGATGTTGGCGATAAACTCATCTTCATATGAGATGTCTAGGAATTACAAAGTCACTAGAAAGGTGTAAAAATGAATGTAAGAAGCATCATGCTTTCTGTAGGTTTCATAGATGGCAATGGTTGACAGGTATTTTTTCTGTGTTGACAGTCATAGGACTATTGGGAGGGATTTATCAAGATGTTCTGAAACCTTTAAAAGAAACTAGTATTCTAAATCCGAATACCACTAAAGATGAAATTTTGAGAATCGAACTGTCAAAAAACGAAAGGGAGATCGATTCTATGGTAAAAACAGTGGCCGCAGCTAAGATGATTTCATTCACACCATTTAATGAACTTATGGATAGCTATGAAAAAATCCATTCTGTAAAGAAGAAAGAACATATCATTGATGTACATTTTAAACAGCGGTTAATTGAACCGAATATTGAGAATAGGCTAGAATTAGTGGATGTTTTTGTTTTTGATGATAACAATGTCGACATCAAGCTAAGGAATATTGGTGATGAAGTTCATTACCTCAAAGGAGTACAATTTGTCTTTGGGCCTATGTTCTGTGGAAGTACTGTTTGTATGTATCCAAGTCCAATTATAAAGTCATATTGGTATACTCTAGAAATACAAATTGACTCAACTGTTGTCATTCACCGAAGCAATATTTCAGAAGTTGCTGAAATAGCTAAACTTGATACATTAACTAGGTCAGAGCGGATTCTAATCAACTATGTAACTAGACAAAATAGGGAAAGAACATCAGCACTTATTGACTCACTTCAGGAATTAGAATTTATGATAAATGAAAGATTTGGAAGCCTTGAAAAAGCCTTTGAATTTTTGAACTTGAATAAAGAACATCCATTTGAATTTGATACAGACACAGCTGAAAATATACTTTTAGATCAAGTACGACTAGAATCAAATCCGCACCATTTCGCTGAATACATATTGACAAAAATTCATTACTCTATTAAAAGGAGTCCTTACATGAACATTTCTAGACCAGTAAAGCCAAAAGAGGTAGATAGATTTTCTATCACCATTAATCTGGTAAAAGAAATGTTCATGGACTTACCAGAAGGGTGCTTTAATTCATGTTCTTTAAGTGGATATATTATCCTTTATTACAATAAGAGTGACTATCTGATTTCTGATGAAATAAGCTTGACTTATGATGAATACTAATCGCTAACAGATGCTGAAACGCCATAAGCTAGCTGAGGAACTTGCAGATGTTGGTGCAATCTGTTTGTTTGCTTAGAATAAATTTGAACGATTCAGCTAGACGTTAACAATAAAACACAGACGCAAATGAAATTTGACCACAAAATACTATTTGTTGATGACGAGAAGAAATCCCTAGAGCGTATTCGTCGGTCACTTGATTTGCCGAACTACAACGTGTCTGTTCAAGCAGCCTCTACTATTGAGGAAGCTACAGAACTATTCAAGAACAGAGGTTTTGATATAGTCATAACTGATTTCGAATTTAGACCTGACAAGGAATTCAATGGAATTGATATTATTCAAAGAATCAGTGAGATCGATTCTAATGTCCAGACTTTTTTATATACACGAAACTCTCCCAAAGAGGAACTTAAACGCGTAAAACATTTAGATATCCAATCTGAAGATGAATTTATATTAAATCTTAAAGATCAATTACTAACACTTGATTCTTTCAAGGAAGTCGGAGAACAAATCGAAGAAATAAGACAAAAGGAGGAAGAAAGACGGTCTGATTCCGAAAATCACGTAATTCAGATAGATAATGATATCAAAATTGTAAACTCGGGACTTCTTGAAATGGTTTCTGGGAATCCCGATTTACTCAATGATATTTCATGGAGACAATTCGAAGAATTGATCGCTGAAGTCCTTGAATCGTTGAACTATGAAGTTATTTTAGGTAGTGGAAGAAATGATGGTGGAAAGGACATGTTAGCTATCAAGAAGGACGTCTTTTTCCATACAGTGCTGGCTGTTGAATGTAAACATTATACCGAACAAAAAGTCGGCCGTCCGGCTGTTCAAAAACTTTTGGGCGTTGTGGAAGGCAACAGATATAATGGAGGTCTACTAGTTAACTCATCTTTCTTTACAAGGGAAGCAATCGAATTTGCAACTCCTCTACACCCAAAGATTCTTTTGAAAGATATAACTCATATTGAAAAAGCCCTTAACGATTATCGCAACTATAAGTCGAAATAATCGCTAACAAGTATACTGTATAAAACAGTTATTTACAATAAAAATATTTTGGAAGAGATAATTTTAAAATGCTTGAACGGCTAAGCGGACAGATCTTAGTTGAACGTTGTAGAGGATAAGAATTCATTAATAATTATGGTTCATAGTTTTATATTAAAAAAGCAGCCGAAATCACATAACAAATGGAAAAAGACTTCTCCAAAAGGGCAGGACTACGTTAAATATGTAAGAGATATGTTTGATGAATTTCATTCAACTTTTACACCTAAAACAGGGAATCTTTATGGGATTGCATATTATTTCTATAAAACAAACGTTGGCACAGATGCTGACAATATAAGTAAGCCTATTTGGGACTGTTTAACTGAATACTTATTTGATGATGACAAACAAGTAAAGCTAAGACTGGCAGGTTGTTTTGATCTATCACATCAAGATTTCGAAGTACTTAGTGTTACAGGTGTTTCAGGAGATGTAGTCGCTGAACTCGTAGATGCAATTGAAACTGAAGACCATATAGTATATATCGAATGTGGTCAATTAACTGACAACCTATATCAATTTAACATAGAAGAATAATGGAGATCAGTAAACAACTTCTATTCAGAAACATACATTTTTTAGCTATTGAGCAGCTTGCAGAGGAGTACAAGGCCAAAGGATATAGGGTAAAAAAAGAAACTAAGATAGGGGGTTTCCAGGCAGACCTGATTGCTGAAAAAGGTGATGAAAAGATTGTCTTTGAGGTCAAGGCCGGGAGAATGACCCCAGCTAAGAAAAAACATTTAGCAGAACTGGCTGACTATATTAATTCACTGGGAAACTATAAATTTAAAGTAGTCATCGCTACACCTCCCAAAGAAAAAAACATTCAAATTTCTGGTATCGAAGATATCATCTTTGAACATTTATTAAACAAATTACCCTCTGAACTAGATGAACTCTCTACACACACAACAGTCGAAGCAGTATCTGATTTGGAAATTCATGATCTAAAAATTCATGAGAAAAATAGCATCAATATTCTGGGACACTGTATTGTAGACGTTAGGATACAGTTTGGTTCAGATGGTGATGCTAGACGTGGAGATGGACATTATCAATATGAATCTTTTCCGATGGAATTTGATCTTTACTTATCCTATAACGACAAAGGAAAGTTATTTATTGGAGAGGAAATAAATTTGGAAGTGAATACGGATTCTTATTATCAATAAAAAACTCTACAATATCCGTATTCTAGAAATCAAGACGATACAGAGTGGACAAATCTAAATTAAATATTCAGCACACAATTTATCTTGCAAAATGCGCTAGCGGCAAATCGAAAAATAGAAGACTGATTTTATCATAAATCCTGCATTTAGAAGATCAAAGGAACATTTTCAAGTTTTCTTTTTGATTAAAGAGAGAAGGGAAACTATACCCAAATACGCACCCTTCCAGAATTATTAAAAGATAACTAGAAGCAGATGTTTTAACCCCTTGCGGCAAGACACAATATAGGGCTCTTTTTAAGTGAAAAATGGACTATTCTGTCCGATATAGGTAGACTTTTTGAAGCTCTAGGCTTTACTCGGGTCAACGGAAACTAACCAAATCTGACCACTTTATGTTTCTTTAGAAAGAGACATAAAGTGAACATTTTTACACCATTCGGAAAAACACAAGCCTCATAAGTGTTTTCGGCTTAAAAGTTACTTTATGGGACAGAAAGGGCGATTTTAGCTATTGTTGGAAATCGCTGTAGAAAGGGGAATCTATACCTAGAATGACCTAATTCAGTAACTAAAGTATACTCATTTTTCTACAGGTTGCGCAGATCTAAAAAGAGCAGCTCTTCTTGATAAGAGAACTCCTATGAAGAAATCGCTAACATACCTTAATTGCTACAATTAAGAGGTTCGAAACCTACTGAGCTTCCCCACTTCATAATTGTAAGAGAAATTTCATTTGCAGTGTGAATAAATTTAATAGAATATTCCCTGGATATGGTGTATTTACCACGTTCCGTGTATTAGGTATCCTGAAAAGACAAGATCTTGGAGTGATACTGGCAGAGTACCAGATTGGGGGCAAAATCGATAATTCATGGCACTAATAACAGATTATCAATAACCGCTAAAAGATCTTTAAAAAACCCGAAGGTCAAGTTGGTTTTTTGACGAAAATGCCGCTTATTTAATATAAACCACAGATATAGTTATCTGTTCGTTTGTATTTGAATTCTTCAATTAAAAGACACGAGACATTATGAGGCATAGTTATCAGCCATTTTATTTATTAGACGACCCCAATTTGCTCGGGATGCTAGGCATCAAGACAAAAAGACCCTATGACGCGAGAAAAGCGGCAAAAAGCAAACTTCTCCGAGGGGGAATACGAATTTCGGAATTGTGCGAAAAAGAAGGCGTTTCGTGCGATGATTTGTTAAACGCCCTTCAGATAGAAACAACTTCAAACTCATTTAAAGCATCTAAAGATTACGATTTATGAAATTACCAGTGAAGTATAGAGGAGATGGTAGGCATGTCTACTGCTACGCTTGTAAATCGACAATCACATCACAATTTGATCGAGGTAATAAACGAAAGTGTTTTCATGATGATAAGCATCATGTATTTTGGTCAGCACCATATTCCAAGGTTCATAAAAAAGTAATTTGCTCAAAAGCGTGGCCAGGGATGAAAGACCCGGAAGAGTTTTACAAGTCACACAATGACTATCATGCGCAATTAAAATCATCAAATTACGGCATGCAGAAGGAGGTAAAGAAGACGTTGCCTCCACCTATGTTAATTGATTGCCAAAAGTACTATCTGGATTATCTTAATAATGATCCAAGAATTGTTCCAATTAGTCAGAGAAAGAAGCGTTCCCCAAAGTATGTGCAAGAAACTCAGAAAAGAATTCGAGACTTCAACAATGTTTTAAGAGATAAAGGAATTAATCCCGCTGCTGCTAATGTTAACATTCCATCACGGTGGGCAGATTATTTCTATGAATACCTAACAGAAAAGGGATATTCTAATAAGACTTTCAATCATTACATAGGAGCCATGAATGGGTTTTATTCTTTTATGGTCAAGAAAGGACTTGCAGAAGAAAATCACTTTGAAGATGTCACAAAAAGAAAATCGTCAAAAGATAATCGGGTATTGGACGATCAAGAATTAACCAATCTTATCAAAGTAATCAAACCGATCTATGGTAAATCATTTGATGGAAGAAATTACTATGATGATGAGCTTGAGTTTGCGATTAGGTTAGCCTTATGGACTGGGGGACGTGGTGAAGAGCTATTTGAGCTAAAAGGTGAAAACTTACAAGGTGATTTCTGGAGAATAAGGAAATCTAAGGAATCGAATAGAGCGCAAGAAGAGTGGTCGACAACAGAGGAGGCAGAGTTTCGAGAAGAATATGTTACAGAAGACTGTAAAGAGTATCTTGAAGAAAGAGGATTACCAGGACCAAATGAATACTTCATTAAACCCGAATGGAAGAACCGCAAGTCTTTACAAGATAAGTACTCCCGAGCATTCAGCCACTTCTGGAGTTTATCGGAAAACGAGGAGAAAAAAGTGTGGAAGCACCTTAGAAAGACCTTTTTTACTCGAAAAGCAATTTTAATGGAAGAATTTGGAAGGTACCTTCCCTCGCATAAAAGCCAGGACACATTGAACGGTCATTACATAAATCAAAAGGAGATTATTAAAGAAAAGATGAACGGTCAAAAAATGTACCGATTATCTGTTTGATTAGGAAAATAGCTTGCGCGTATTTCTGCACTACATGTAGTAATTACATATAGTAAGTGCATGATTTCTAATGTTGAAAAGTGTTAAAAATACAAAACCCTCTGATAGTCAGAGGGTTTCTTGTGTAGCGGGAGGAGGACTCGAACCTCCGACCTTCGGGTTATGAGCCCGACGAGCTACCAACTGCTCCATCCCGCGATGTGGACGGCAAAAGTAACACCAAATTGGAAATTGCCAAATAATATTAATTAAATGTTAAGTGATTTTTTCAGCGTGTACCGATGAGAGCATAGAATCGATGTTTTCAGCGAAAGCAACGTTGAGTGGGAGTAGGTATTCGCTTTTCACAGACTTCTTAAAAATCAATAGATCCGTAAACCTTACTACTCCCTGATACGCTTGTTCAATGGGTTTCTGATCAATCAGAAACTGAACTTCTCGTGTTTTTAGTAGCGCCACATTGGAAGTAACCAGGTCATATCCTGACAGGGTACAGGAGGGATGTATCTTTTTTAAGGTTTCATGGATCAAAAACGCCTTCGAAGTACTTACGTGCACAGCTGATAGATCCGAAATTTGCTGCAATGCTACGGTGAGTTCTTCAATGAATTTCGGACCTTCATTGACACTGATGCGATGAAAGTTGTCTAAATCAAATTGATGTTCCTTCAGATAGGATTTGAACCCCTCTTCTTTTTCTCTCGCATGATCTGCCTTGTCTGGGTGCTCATTCACATGGATCATGGCTATTGCTCCCTGTTTTTTTCGATGAACTAATGTCAATTGAGCTGCGAGTCGTCCACTTTGCAAGTGGTGTTGCCCTATATAGCAGGTAGGGTCCAATTCATGCAAATGGGTGTTAAAGGTCATGTAAGGGATTTCAAGTGCTTCAAAGGACTTGAATTGCGAAGGTGCTTCATCGTGAAAAATTGGAACAGCCAATACACCATCAGGTTTCTGATCTATCGCGTGGCTACAAGCTTCTCTAAATGAAGGTAAATGGTTAATATCAAATTCTATGACCTGAAGATCAATGCCAAATGATTTGAATTCTTTCAATCCAGCCATTAAACCTCTTCTGGCTTTTTGCCAATACTCATCTTGTTCGGAAGAGGGTATGATGGCAATTAAGCGGAATGTGCGGCTGTTCTTAAGGGTTTTTGCAATCAGGTTAGGCTCATAATTGATTTCCTTCAATACAGCTTCTACCTTCTTTCGGTTCGACTCAGAGACTTTTCCACGATTATGCAATACCCGATCTACGGTACCTGCCGATACCTGGGCCAGTTTCGCAATGTCTTTGATCGTGATCTTTTTTTCGGACATAGGCTCTTGAATCTGACTAAGGTACCAACATTTCCCTGTATCGTGCAATTATTGATTGTGTGTACGAACAAATTAGTATTGTGTTCGAACACACTTTAAAAAAATTCACTATATTTGCTATATCTTATTCTCAAAATTCAATTTGAATTAGCGTTATGACTTCTGTAATTGACGATTCCTCCAAAACCCTCGAACGGCTACCGGTGAGTATCCATGTAAGTGAAAAAGTAGCAAGTGTCAAGGTGGCAAATGAAATTGCCTCGTTGATCCGTAATAAACAGGCCAGAAATGAAATGGCGATTCTGGGACTTGCTACGGGACAGTCACCTATTCATGTCTACAAGGAATTGGTACGCATGCACCATGAGGAAGGGCTCAGTTTTAAGAACGTTGTAAGCTTCAACCTGGATGAGTATTACCCTATGAGTAAGGACTCACTTTTAAGTTACTACTACTTCATGCATCATCACCTGTTTGATCATGTGGATATTTTACCTGAGAATATACATATCCCTGATGGAACCATTGAATTGGAACAAGTGGGGGAATTTTGCAGGAACTATGAGCATAAGATCGATCATTATGGTGGAATCGATATTCAATTATTAGGTATTGGTAGAACGGGTCACGTAGGTTTCAATGAACCACCTTCACATGCAGATACTCAGACGCGATTAGTAAAATTGGATCCGGTGACCATCGCGGATGCTACTCGGGAATTCCTTCGTGAAGATCTGGTACCAAGACGGGCAATTACCATGGGTATCAAAAGCATATTCAAGGCGAAGAAGATTTATCTCATGGCCTGGGGCGAGAAAAAAGCAGAGATTGTACAGAAAGCCGTGGAGGGGCCTGTTACAAAAGATATTCCCGCAACCTTTCTTCAGAACCATGGCGACGTAGAGGTATTGATCGACGAGAATGCTTCGCTTCAATTGACCCGGATCAAAACGCCCTGGGTGGTTTCTCTGGTAGATTGGGATGATCAAAAAGCGAAGAAAGCGGTCATTTGGTTAAGCCAAAAGCTGAATAAACCTATTCTGAAGCTTACGGAAGATGATTACAAACTTAATGATCTGGGTGATTTGATCGTCTACTATGGCAACTGGCATGATCTGAACATAAAAGTATTTAACGCACTACAGCATACTATTACGGGCTGGCCTGGAGGTAAACCCAATGCAGATGATAAACATCGTCCTGAAAGAGCTACTCCCGCTCGGAAACGAGTGATTTTGTTTAGCCCTCATCCGGATGATGACGTTATTTCCATGGGGGGTACCTTCCTGAGGCTGGTTGAACAAGGTCATGAAGTACATGTAGCCTATCAAACCTCTGGTAACATTGCCGTTTTTGATGATGATGCGATGAGGTACGCTGACTTCATGCTTGATTTGCTGGAAGCAACTGGTACGTTGAATGAAGAACACTTCAAGTTGAAAAACGCCGTTCATGATAGCCTGTTGAATAAAAAACAGGGGGACCCGGATATTCCGATAGTCAGAACCATAAAAGGGTTGATCCGAAAAGGGGAAGCAGCTGCGGGCGCGCGTTTTTGTGGTCTTGATGAGGATCGCATTCATTTTCTTAACCTTCCTTTTTATGAAACGGGAAAAGTAGAGAAAAAGGGAGTGGGAGCGGAAGATGTTACCATCGTAAAAAAATTGCTGGATGAAGTAAAACCTCATCAGGTTTTTGCAGCCGGCGACCTTCGTGATCCTCATGGGACACATAAGGTATGCCTGGACGTGATTCTGGAAGCCTTACGCAATGAAAAAGACGCAAAAGCAGATTGGGTTGATGACTGTTACCTGTGGTTGTATCGAGGTGCTTGGCAGGAATGGCCTATTGATGAAATTGAAATGGCGATCCCGATCAGTCCGGCCGACTTGATGAAGAAACGTAAAGCCATCTTCAAACATCAATCACAAAAAGATACACCTGTCTTTCCCGGGTCTGATTCACGCGAGTTCTGGCAAAGAGCAGAAGATAGAAATAAAATGACAGCCCGTACTTATGATAGTTTAGGACTGACTGAATATGAAGCCATTGAGGCATTCGTCCGATATCATTTTTAATAAAGGGACATGGAGTTGATATTAGGGGTAGACATTGGAGGCACCTATACGAAATACGGGGCCATCGATAATGAAGGTGATCTTCTTTTTCAGGGTAGAATTTCCTCGCGAGTGGCTGATAACTTTGAGGATTTCACCGTAGCGTTCGCCGAAGAGATTGAAAAACGCCTGAACAGTTTTTCCTGTCAATTGAAAGGTATTGGTGTAGGGTCTCCTATGGGAAGTTCGCTAACCGGGCGAATTACCGGAGCGTGTAACCTTGAAGATATCTGGGGTGATGATGTATCATTGGTTGCGAGTTTTGAACAAACATTCAAGGTGCCCACTTTCCTTATGAATGATAGCAATGCCGCAGCTGTAGGAGAAAAGTATTACGGTCATGCTAAGCCCTACCAGGATTTTCTTGTACTGACGTTGGGTACCGGACTTGGGTGTGGCATTTACAGTAATGGCTCTTTATTGATTGGCAGGAGCGGTTCGGCTGGTGAAGTAGGTCATACGACGGTAGTTCCAGGAGGCCGGGAATGTAACTGTGGGAGAAAAGGATGCCTTGAAACCTATGTTTCCGCTACAGGTTTAGTGCGAACGGCGAAAGAACTACTGGAGTCGGGATCCTTTGCTGATGCAAACACAAATATTCAAGATGCCGTCAGCATTTCAGAAGCCGCGGTGGCAGGAGATATATTGGCCAGGGAGACATTTAGAATCACAGGTATGCATTTGGGAAATGCATTAGCGGATCTGGCAGCGATTTTTGATCCTGAAGCCATCGTTTTGGCTGGTGGTTTGTCGAATTCGGGGGATCTACTACTCGATCCTGTAAAAGATACATTTGAATCACAGGTGCTCTCATCGTTGAAAGGGAACGTAGATCTGTGGGTGTCCGATTCCAAATTCAAGAATAAGGCCGTGCTGGGAGCGGCCAGTTATGCACGTGAAAAACTGAGAAGCCCTGAACTTCAAATCGTTGAGGAGCTTTGATTCATCCGCCCCAATTTCATTTTTATTTATAGTTTAGTGACATGCTCTTAACCTCAATCGACTGGGTAATTATCTCAGTATTCTTCCTTATCGTCCTAGGTATAGGATGGGCGGCATCCAGAACTGCCGGAAAAGACACAAGTGAATTTTTTCTAGGTGGCAGGTCCATGCCATGGTGGCTGCTGGGTGTTTCTATGGTAGCGTGTACGTTTTCTGCAGATACACCTAACCTTGTTACAGGAATGGTTCGGGATGATGGTGTTGTTAAGAACTGGGCCTGGTGGGCTTTTCTAATCACAGGGATGGTGACCGTATTTATTTACGCGAAACTTTGGCGCAGGTCACAGGTAATGACAGACCTGGAATTTTATGAATTGAGGTACACCGGCAAAGCAGCTTCATTTTTGCGAGGTTTCCGATCGCTTTATTTAGGGATATTCTTCAATTGCCTCATTATGGGCACAGTCACCCTGGCTGCCATTAAGATTGCGGCAGTCATGTTTGGTGTTTCCCCTCTGGTCACTGTCATTTTTGCCAGTATTGGAGTGGTGATTTACGCCTCACTTGGAGGCATAAAAGGTGTGATTTGGGCGGACTTTTTCCAATATGGTATTGCAATGTTGGGAGCTGTTTATGCCGCAATAGTAGCGGTCAGACAGCCAGAGGTAGGAGGCTTGAGAAATCTCTTTACTAATCCGGCGATCCAGGATAAACTATCTATTCTGCCAGACTTTTCTGAACCTTCCGTATTCGTTCCTTTATTGATTATTCCCATTGCCGTACAATGGTGGGCCGTTTGGTACCCGGGAGCCGAGCCAGGTGGTGGAGGTTACATCGCTCAGCGAATGTTGTCTGCGAAGGACGAGAAAAACGCGATCGGAGCGACCTTATTTTTCAATTTTGCGCACTATGCCCTGAGGCCCTGGCCTTGGATCATTGTGGCCTTGGCATCACTGTTAATTTTCCCGGACCTGGAATCCATTAAAAGAGAGTTCCCGGGCATTACAGATCAGTATCTCGGGAATGATGTGGCCTATCCGGCCATGCTGACCCGTTTAGGACCTGGTTGGCTAGGTCTGGTGGTGGCGTCATTGATTGCCGCCTATATGTCGACCATCGGAACACACCTCAACTGGGGCTCCTCTTATGTAGTAAATGACTTCTACCGGAGATTTGTGAAGACCGACGCATCGGAAAAGGAACTCGTATTAGTGGGTCGTTTATCCACGGTTACCTTGATGGTATTGGCAGGGTTCTTTGCCCTTACCATTCTGGAAAATGCAACTCAGGCCTTTAACATTCTTCTATTATCCGGAGCAGGTTCCGGGGCCATTTATCTATTAAGATGGTTCTGGTGGAGAATCAATGCCTGGACGGAAATTGTAGCGATGGTGGCTGCAACGATTACGGCTTTTGTATTTGTATTGATTGTGCCAGATGAAGCAGTGGCCAACTCTGTACTGGATGGGTTTACCATGAAACTGATGCTTGCTGTTGTGATTACTTCTGTGGTATGGATTGTAACAACCTATGTCACCAGTCCTGAGCCGATGGAACACTTGAAAGCCTTTTACAAACTGACTCACCCTGGAGGCCCTGGCTGGAAACATGTGGTAGATGCAGCCAAAGCTGAAGGCGACCCTATTGAAGCGGAAGATGCCCGCTGGGATGTGCCTCATGGATTGTTGAGTGTCGTTCTCGGATGTTTGGGAATTTATAGTGCGTTGTTCTCCATCGGAAATTTTGTCTATGGAAATACAGGCTACGGACTGATGATGGCCGCTGTATTCGGGATTTGCATCTTCCTGTTGATGCGTCTATGGAACAAATTGAATATTGAGTAGGAGGTAAATAAGATATTGGGTTTACCCTAATCACATTTGAATTAGTGAACGTTAAGTCCCGGAATTATTCCGGGATTTTTTATGTCGGCTTTCAGAGTCCAGGATCATGCAATTTTATTGAGGACCGTCATTGAATATTCAATTATGCAGTTACTGAAAACAATTCATATGCAGCTTTAAATTCGCCCACCAGGGTGGCACTGAAGTCTTATTGAATTTGGATAATTCATTGACCTAATTAACCATGGATCATTGGAATACATCATTACTTCACAGGCTTCCGCTTGATCGAAAGTCTATCCAGTAATTACCAGAACGTTTAAATGGCAGTGAATAGGATGGTATGACAGGAGGGTCTTGTACATCCTACTAATCCAATATGGACCTTGTAAAGAATTCTCTTATGAATCTGATCTAAAGATGGAATTGCTGACTAACCACAGTCAGTCGCCGTATAAATGGTGGGTAAGGCTCCTTATATGGTCCACTTTTTTGGTGACGTGATGCACATATCGTCCCAATTCGACTTCCAGTACATACACTTGATTGTCATAGGATCCCTCACCTGAATCTTTGCGAAGCTCAGCACTGTGTTTTTCCAGATCTATGCTTTTGTTGCAGTCACCATGTAGAAAATGAATGAAATTCTTGGTCGTATAATTACGTTCAAAATTTTCGATTTCCTTGATGGTCTTATTGATGTTATGATTATGTCGATCTTTTCTACGAGCCTGCAATAGACTTTTGTAGAGTAATGAATCATAATGGTGTATGCCTTTCAGAATATCTATGGTCGCGTAACGATAGTCATCATTATTGCAAAATTCGAGAAGCCCCTCATAAGATGATAGCTTTTCAGCTTCCAGATCCCATTTATAGGTAAGGTCATCAAACACGTCAACGGTTGATTGTGCGTTGGCTCCCAGGACAACTATTGCAACCACGAAAAAAATTAATGTTCTTCTTAACTCCATAGCTAAACTGTGTTAACAGTGCTTTACTATCCTAAAAGTACGCAAAACACGGGGTGTACGGTTTTCAGAATAGATAATCGGGATTAAAACGACGATAAGCAGGAATAAATTGTCTTTTATGGTATTTCGACGCTGGTAGCATTAACGTATTCTTCTTTTCAGAAGCAATCTCTTGTCGGTATTTTAAAATGTTCATAACCCTATGGCAACACCCGCCATCTAACCTTGCCGCAGAACACAATCCGACTTATTAGATCATGAAAAAACTTATTAACGGACTCTTTGTGATTTGCCTATCGGCGGTCATTTTTTTTAGTTGTGAGGATGACAACAATGCGACACCTGCGAATTCATTTGCCAGGTTCAGTTCATCTCAGGATTTCCTAACCGTTTCTTTTACCAATGAATCGGCTGGCGAAGCGACGAGTTTTTCCTGGGACTTTGGAAATGGACAAACTTCTACTGAGGAAAACCCTACGGTGACCTACACTGACTTTGGTTCTTATGATGTTACCCTAACGGTTGAGGGTGACGGAGAAGCTACGGTTACCACTACGGTCAATGTGATTGCCCCGGATGAGGATGGGACTTCCTTTCGGGAAATTGGAACGATTACCATCGGAGGAGAAGGTGCTGCGGAGATTTCAGCATACGATCCTGTTAATCAACAACTTTTCGTACAGGATAATGAAAATGACTCTCGTATTGTCATGGTGGATATTTCAGATCCGACAGCTATGAATGTCCTGGGAAGTATCGATGCATCTTCTCTTGGAGGTGGCATCAACAGTGTGGCCGTTTACGATGCCTGGTTGGTTGCTGGGGTAGAAGCAGATGATAAACAAGCAGACGGGACAATCGAGATATGGACCATTAATGGGGCCGGTGAGGTAACGAAGGAATCTTCTATCACTGTAGGTGCACTACCCGATATGGTAACTTTCACACCAGATGGGAATTACATTTTAGTCGCCAATGAAGGAGAGCCAAGTGATGACTATACAGTAGACCCTGAAGGTACGGTTTCAATTATAGCAACAACAGATTTTTCCATAAGAAATGTATCTTTTGCTGGTGTAACTCCCTCAGGAGAGGCTTTCAGGAATTCAGGTACACCCAGTGGTGATAATACTCCTAAAAACATTGAGCCGGAGTACATTACAATCTCTGAAGATTCAAGAACTGCTTTCGTGGCCTTACAGGAAAACAATGGACTGGCGGTGATTGATGTGGAAAGCGCTACATTAACGAGTCTGATTGGTTTGGGTAAGAAAGATTATTCCCAGGTCATGATCGATCCTAGCGATAAAGATGGCGGGGCCTCATTGAGAGCAGTGCCTGAGGGTATTTTTGGCATTTACATGCCTGACGCAATAGCTTCGGTAAATATTGGAGGAGCTGATTATGTACTTTCAGCAAATGAAGGCGATGGAAGAGAATATTTCTATGATGCGGATGAGGCCACTTGCCTGACGAATGGGGGATTAGATTACGACGAGGACGATGGCTGTCTGTCTTTCATCGATGAAGACCGATTAGATGATGTGCTCCTTGATCCTGCTGTATTCCCCAATGCTGCCGAATTACAGTTGGAAGAAAATTTTGGTCGTTTGAAATTGATGATCACTGACGGAGATACGGATGGTGATGGTGATTTTGATGAAGTATGGTCATTTGGCGCAAGGTCTTTTTCCATTTGGGATGCTTCGGGTAACCTGGTTTGGGATTCCGGTGATGAATTGGACAGACAATTAATCGCTGCAGGATTGTATGATGATGGTAGAAGTGATGATAAAGCCATTGAGCCGGAAGGTGTTGTGGTAGGGGTAATTGGCGGCGGACAAACATATGCGTTCGTAGGTTTGGAACGTGTGGATGCTGTAGCTGTCTATGACATTTCTACACCGACTGCCCCCGAGTTCATTAGCGTGTTGGAAGCGGGAGATGCCCCCGAAGGGCTTGTTTTCATTGAAGCGAAAGACAGCCCCACGCGAAAGAGCCTGGTAGTTGTTTCATCTGAGGATGACGGTACAGTGAAAATTTACGAGCCTGCTAACTAAAAGCAATTGCAGATATTTAAAAGGGGCCATTTGGCCCCTTTTTATTTCAAATGATAGATGGTTATGACTTGTATGAATGACTGTTTACTTCCGGTAATCCAAAGCAGGTCCGCGATTACCTACCAATGCCTCATATATAAAATCAGTACCGCGACTATTATCAAATTCCTCACGGACTTTTTCCAGAACTTTAGGGCTTTCAATTAACTCCGCGATCGTCAGGGCCAGGGTTTTGGCCGCTACCATCATGCCTTTTTGTCCAATGGATGTGCCTCCGGCCGCCACCGCTTGCCAGGAATGAGCGGCTGTTCCGGGAACCCAGGTAGCCGCTCTCATTCCAGCGGTAGGTACGGTCCAACTTACGTCCCCCACATCAGTGGAAGCTTTTACCACATAGTATTGATAGGGCGAAACTTCATTGGTGCTATTCAAATTCTTTGCGCTCTTACCCAGAGTTTTACTGATTTCTTCCGCGAATTGCGTTTCTTCAGTGGAGTAGTTGAAGCCGCCGATTTCTGTCAGGTTTTCGTGAACGATCCGTTGAAGCGTTTCGTTCGGTAGGACGTTATAAACACCACCGGTCACTTCAATTTCTACTTTCGTATCAGTACCAAGTGCAGCTCCAGAGGCGGCATTTTCGAGCCTTTGCCAAAGTGATTTTACTTCTTGGGGGTCCGGATGTCTTACATAGTAATAGACTTCTGCAAAATCAGGTACGACATTAGGCGCTTTTCCACCAGAAGTGATCACATAGTGGATCCGTGTGTCTTCAGTGGTATGTTCTCGCATCATATTCACCATAAAGTTCATGGCTTCAACTGCATCCAGAGCAGATCGTCCTCTTTCCGGAGCACCGGAAGCATGGGCAGAGACTCCATAAAACCTGAATTTTCCTGTTTTATTAGACAGGGTAGTTGAAGGGCTGGCGCCATTGCCATCACCAGGATGCCAGTGCAATACGGCATCACAATCATCAAATAGGCCTGCACGAGCCATGTATACTTTTCCTGATCCACCCTCTTCTGCCGGTGTTCCGTAAAATTTAATGGTGCCTGAACCTCCATTTTCTGCTAACCAGTTTTTTGCGGAGATTGCTGCAGCGGCAGAGGCTACACCAAATAAATGATGACCGCACGCGTGTCCCGCACCACCTTCAATCAATGGCTCCTTGTAACTCAGTGCTTTTTGAGAAATGCCCGGTAACGCATCGTATTCTCCCATGATCCCGATCACCGGAGCGCCACTCCCATAGGTGGCGATAAAAGCCGTGGGAATCTCAGCGACACCAGCTTCGATCTGAAATCCTTCTTTTTCAAGCATTTCCTGCAATATTTTACTGCTTTTTTCTTCCTGATAGCCTACTTCGGCAAGGTGCCAGATTTTGAGAGAAGCTTCTTCATAAGTTTGCTGCTTGACTTCCAGATCTGCTACGATTTGCTTCTTAATTTTTTGTGCCTGAATGGAAAATACAATGGCAAATGCCAGAATGATGGAGGTTATTACTTTCATGGGTTAGAATGGAAATGAACCATGAAGTTAACGCATGTCAGATAATTGATTGTTTGAGCTTATCAGGAGAACCCTGGAAATGTTTTATCGAAAACAATTCTTAGGACCATTTAAGAGGCTTCCTGAGCGGGACAATTATTGCTTCAAGCTCCATCCCAGGTCTTGTAATACGCCAAGAATGATCGGTCCGGGTTCATGGATCACTTCACCGCGTTGAAAGGTTGGTGTCATTAAAGCATTACTTGTTCCTGATTCATAGGTGTCTTCGTCCAGGTGACCAATAGAAGACCCTGGACGAAATGTAGGTGGGGCATAGATCCTGGGTCTTTGGTTGTTATTGGCAGAAGTGCCTATTTCTCCTCCCCAAAACAGGTTTTCACTCACAAATTCCGTAGATAAAGCCGTCGAAGGATTGCCAAAAAGTGCTTCATCTGTCAGTCGAAACAACTCCCTGTTTTCCAGAAACAAATCATAGATAGTTGGACGATTTTCAAGGTCAGGAATCGGAAAACTAGGTGTGTACAGGTCCGATTCAATATTCACACTCCAGGCGCCTTGTCCATCGACGATATCCGCTAAAGAGCCAAATCCCAATGAGTGACAAATTTCGTGCAGGAATACACTAACAAAGTCGAATTGATCCGGGCCGGGATTTCCGTCTGTTCCGTAGTACCAATCCCGGGTTCCGTCCATCAGGATATCCATGTCAAATTCTCCGGCATTCAATTCCGTACCTGTCAATTGATTGGCCAATGCGGTAGGGTACCAAATATCGTTGAAAGGAGCTTCTTCAAAACGTCTTCTACCATTGGGTATGGATCTCCCCAGGAAGTCGACGCTGATCGGGGTGAAAAATACATTCACTTTGATTGGAATATCAATATCCAAATGCGCTTCCCAAATACTAAACGCATGTTCCATAGCGGCAATCACTTGCTCATTGTTGTTATTGCTGTTCAGTTCAAATGTCCTGGCGACTGGGGTTTCATCGTCTTTGCAGGAAATTGAAACCAATAGGAGAAATGAGAAAAGCAGGAACCTGGAATTGCTTTGTTTCATGAATAAGACACTTTTAGAAGTCAAATGTCGTATCAAAACATTAGATCCGGAGAATACCCTCATTTATTTTCTTGCATCTCCGACTATTCTACCTTTGGGCATAACACACAATTATTAAAAATGAATTTTAGAACACTTGGGAAAACCGGATTATCGATATCAGAAATAAGTTTAGGAACCTGGCAACTTGGTGGTAAATGGGGAGATCCGTTCGATCATTCCAGCGCGACGAAAATTGTACATGAAGCCATTGACCAGGGAATAAATTTCATAGATACTGCAGATGTATACAACGATGGTTTGAGTGAGAAGGTGATCGGGGAAGTATTAAAGGAAAGGACTGAGGAAGTATTTGTAGCCACTAAATGTGGAAGACAATTGCAACCTCACACCAATGAGGCCTATCAACCAGCTGTACTGCGTGATTTTGTAGAAGCCAGTCTTAAGAATTTACAGGTGGAAACTTTGGATCTGATCCAGTTACATTGTCCACCTACGGAAGTATACTATCGCCCGGAGATTTTTGAACTGTTCGATCGACTGAAAGAGGAGGGAAAGATCCGAAACATGGGGGTAAGTGTTGAAAAGATCGAAGAAGCTATCAAAGCCATTGAATTTGAGAATGTTACCACGGTTCAAATCATTTTCAATATGTTTCGTCACCGGCCGTCGGAGCTTTTCTTTGAACAGGCTAAAAAGAAAAACATTGGGATCATCGCACGAGTGCCCCTGGCCAGTGGGTTATTGACAGGTAAGTTTGGTTCAAATACAAGCTTTTCGAAAGATGATCATCGAAACTTTAATCGCAATGGAGAGATGTTTGATAAAGGGGAAACTTTCTCTGGTGTGGATTATGCAACGGGATTGAAGGCCGTGGAAAAACTGAAAGAGATATTCCCGGAAAACGATATGTCGAAAGCAGCCCTTAAATGGATTTTGATGTTTGAAGAGGTGAGTTGCGTGATTCCAGGAGCTTCCAACGCCAGTCAACAAGCCAAGAACCTGGCGGTACTGGATTTTCCTGAAATTACCGTAGATCAAAAAATGGCCATTGAGGAGATATATCAATCTCATATTAAGCCGCTTGTGCATCATCTTTGGTAATGTTTTTTCTAAATTTGCGGCTCGTTTTTTAGAGCATATGAGCAAGATCATCATCAACAATTTCCAGGAGTTTGAAAGTTACATTGGTAAAGATTTAGGCGAATCAGCGCCTCATCTGGTTTCTCAGGACCAGATCAATTTATTTGCCGATGCCACCATTGATCACCAGTGGATCCATACTGATCCGGAAAAAGCGGCGGCTGGACCATTTGGTCATCCCATTGCCCACGGATATTTGACTTTGTCAATGATCCCACATTTGTGGAATCAGATTTTGGAGGTTAACAACCTGAAGATGATGGTGAATTATGGGATCGAAAAACTGAAATTCAATCAGCCGGTACCGGTGGGGAGTGAATTGGTACTCAAGGCCCATTTGGAAGGACTTAAAAACCTGAGAGGTATCATCCGGGCAGAAGTAGGAGCAGTTATGGAAATCGTGGGACAGAAGAAACCAGCTTTTTCAGGCACTTTAGTGATGTTATATCATTTCAACGATTGATACATGCGGTGCAGGGTGACCGGCAAAGTGTCCTTTGACTCAGAGATCATTGCTGAGGAAGCACTTTTGAGTCATCACGCCAGACAATTTCATCAGGAGGGTTCCGGCCCAATCAATATTTACGAATGCCAGCATTGCGGATGCTGGCATTTCACTTCTAAAGGGGAAATCCACCCCGAACTACAATCTGAAACTACGAAAGCCAGACTCGCGAAAGAGCGCCTGGGTAATCATTGGGAACGGAAGTTGAGGTAACTCAAGCTTTACTACCTAAACTTCCGCCGAAATTTGATATTGTGATCTTTTTCTGCGGCTCGTTTTTGTCGTTTCCGTCGGCCAATGATCTCGGAAACAGAGATGATCAGTCCACCGAGGGCCATGATGAATAGTACGGTAACCACCTTTGTAATTTAGCCTCCTAGTCCCCAAGGACTGAATAGCCACCACAAGAAGAGTACACAAACAATCAAAATGATTGTCAATAACCTGTCCATACGAACATTCGGACCCATCTCTTCGCCTTTTTGCATGGTGAGGAAGGCAGGGACAGGTCGGGAGTCAGGGAGAAGTTTACTACAAATCATCAGGATGCCTGAACACACCAGAAATAGGAAAAGGGCATAGTGCAGGAAGTTAATGCCTAGCAGGCGATCCAATAATGATCCTTCTGCTACAACCAGAGATCCTTCATTGGCCATGAATTCCGTGACCAGACGGGCGATCCCCAATACAAACCCACTCCACAAAGCAATGATCGCACCCTTGGCATTGATCCAGGGGAAATACAATCCGAGTAAGAATACTGCTGCGATGGGAGGAGAAATGTAAGCTTGTACGCTTTGCAGGTACAAGAAGATGCCGCCACTCATCAAAGCACGCATGAAGGGGATCCAGCCCAAACTAAGTACAACCAATACAATAGTAGCTACCCGACCAAATCTCACCAAGTCTTTTTCTGTAGCATTCGGCTTAAATTTCTGGTAGAAATCAATGGTCAGCAGGGTAGAACTGGAATTGAATGCAGAAGAAAGTGAACTCATCAGGGCCGCCAGTAATCCGGCAATGGCCAATCCCTTTAACCCGACGGGCAGAAACCCGGTAATCATCGCCGGAAGGGCTTTATCGGCCTCTTCCATTGAGAAGCTTAGCATTCCTTTTTGCATCAATGCGAAGGCAATGACTCCCGGGATGAAGAAAATGAATACTGGCAATAACTTTAAGTACCCAGCTAACAATGCACCCTTTCGGGCATGACTTACGTCTTTGGCAGATAGGGCTCGCTGTACGATATATTGGTCGGTGCACCAGTACCATACTCCCAAAATCGGCGCTCCAAACAACATACCTGTCCATGGATATTCTGTGTCACTGGAAGGCCTCCATAGATTAAAAAACCGATCTACTGACGGGTTTGCTGGGTTCTGTGCGGCCACCGATAGTGTATCCATCATCTCACTCCATCCGCCTACTTGATTAAGGGCAAATAAGGTAACAGCTCCCGTACCAATCAACAGAATAATCGCTTGTACCATGTCCGTGTAGATTACCGCCTTTAATCCGCCCAGAACGGTATACAGACCTGTAGCTAAAACGGTGAAGATGGCTCCGGTCCAGAAAGGAATACCAATGGTTTCGAAAACCAGCGCACCGGCGAAGATGATCAGTGAAATCTTCGTGATGACGTAAGCAAGGACAGAGATAACAGAGAGGTAGTTTCTGCAAGCCCTGGAATAGCGCTTTTCCAGGAATTCCGGCATCGTGAAGACCCCTGTTCTAAGGTAAAAAGGGACAAATACCCATCCCAGTAAGATCAACACCAGTGAAGCAATGATTTCAAAGTTGGCTACGGGCATATTGCCACGAGCTCCTGCTCCAGATACGCCGAGAATGATCTCAGAACCTATGTTTGAGGCAAACAAAGATGCTCCGATGACCAGCCAGCCCTGATCCTTGCCAGCAAGGAAGTAATCCACGGCAGACAAGGTTTTGTTCTTTTCATCGGCTGCCCATTTGGATATCCACAAGATTATGGCAAAATAGAGCAGTACGATACTGAGGTCAATGATTCCGAAATTCTCTAACATAGGTTAAGGTTGTTGGTTTTCGTAAGATAGAATTCTTTTCAATTTCCATGATCACCTCTCCATGTCATGCCTGGTTTATCGAAGTGCGACATGGAGTTTGGAGTTACATTACGCCGCCGGTACTTCCTCCATCAGCTTTCAGGACGGCTCCATTGGTTGCAGCGGCCAATGGACTACACAAATAGGTGACTGCTGAAGCAACCTCTTCTACGGAGGCGAATCGCTGTAGGAGTGAGGAGGTTCTAACGTTGGTAAAAAACTCTTTTTCCACCTGGTCGGCAGATTTGTTTTCTTTAGTAGCTACCTCGCTTAGGAAGTTTTGAGCACCCTCGGACAGAGTAGAACCGGGCACTACGGTGTTCACCGTTACTGAAGTACCCTTAGTCATTTGGGCCAACCCTCTGGAAATCGCATGAAGTGCTGCTTTTGTCGTGCTATACGGAATAAGATCTTCAGGAACCAGCGAAGCACATTCGCTGCTGATGAATATGATTCGACCCCAGTTAGTGTCCAGCATCTTTGGTAATAGTTTCCTTGAAAGCCTGACACCACTCATGACATTCACTTCAAACTGACGTAACCAGTCCTCATCACTGGCTTCACTAAATGTCCCGGGATAATAGATGCCCACATTATTGATCAATAAATCAACCGGAGGGAGACTTTCCAGTAATGTCTCAATCTCCTCAGGTTTGGCAAAGTCACAGGGCACGCCTGAAATCATTGCGTCGGGATAGTGCGTAAGGAGTTTGTTTTTTGATTCCTCAATTGCGGATTCGGATCTCCCGTTGAGGATGACATGTACTTTTTCCTCCAGCAGTTGTTTCGCGATTGCAAAGCCAATGCCTTTGGTAGAACCCGAAATGAAGGCCGTTTTTCCTTCAAGGTGTAAATTCATAGGAGGTATTAGTTTGCCCAGTAATCAACGACAAAGACCTTCTCCAGGTGCGGTTGCAAACTCGCTACAAATGCCTGATGAGCTGGATGAGGCGTATAAACACTGTCACGGTCGTATTCCGAATCAAAGGTGATGAAATAGCAGTGTGTAAAGTCCTGATGGAAATTCTCAGGACTGTCATTCATGCCCCATTCAAAATCCCTTATCACAGGAATGGCTTGTTGCAAGTCCTGAAAAGACTGATGAATTTTAGCTACGTCCTCTTCCGGGGCATCATCCTTGAATTTGAAAAGGACGACATGTCTCAATGCCTGGGGTTCTTGCATGGGTGTGTTTTCTTCAGTTTTTGCAGTTGCTTGAGCGGGTCGTGGGTTTTGACAGGATGCTACCATACCAATGATGAATAGCATCCCAAACCAGATCTTTGTGTGTTTTACCATTTGGTTAGTCCCAATAATTTTTCTCCCAAATTAGTGAGTTCCGCCGTATCGTATTTGGTCTGTTCCCAATTCCTTGGATCACCAGGGAAGGCATAACCTTCTGGAGCCACACGGTTTTTCCAGGAATTAACTCTCCAGTTTCTCAAATCCTCATCATTTTCCTGTGCAGGCATCATGGAGATGTACTGCGCGATCCGGACTTTATCGCCAGATCGATTGGCGCGAATACCATGTGGTTCACTGCTGTTAAAGATCAACAGATCTCCTGCCTCTAAAGGCACTTTCACTAGCTTGTCTTCTAGACCAGTGATATCCGGCTTGAAGTGATCCCGATCATCAGGCTGCGTCAATTTCCAGGTATCATAGTTTCGAAACAACCACGGAATGCATTGGAAGCCTCCCATGTTCTCATCCGTTTGATCGGCCAGGGCCAATACACCTTGTACATTTTGAGGTTTGGTTTCAGGGTCATAATCCCAATGGATGAATCCTTTGTATTCGTGTCCGGGGCGCATCGGGAAATTGAGATTAGCCCGGTCGATGGTAACCCATAATTTTTCCGTGCCCCAAATGTCAACAAATGCGTCGTATACTTTTTGTGTTTGCCGGTTGTTCCAAAGGTGTTGGTTGTTGTAAACCTCTACCATGCCTGTACCGGCCAATTCTTTCATTTGGATGGCTGCTCTTGCTTCTGTGTACCAACTTTCTTTGTCATTGGGATCTTTGTCTTCAAATTCCCAAAGAAAGGAAGCTGTGGCTTCGGCTTGTGCTCGTGGTACCGCTTGTTTGATCACTACATAGCCGTTCTCTTTCCAGAATTGCCATTGCTCTTCGGTGAGAACGCGTAAGGAATCTTTATCCGCGTCTTGTCTTAGTTGAACGTTGCTGCTTTTGGCAGTCGAAGGATTGCCTGGAATGTCTTCGTGTTGGTTCTTTGGAATTTTTGTTGCTACAGCTTCCATGATTTTTCTCATTTTTTATTTAGATCAAAGTTGTTATGAGAATTGCCAAATCATTTTATGGAAGTTGATCATTATTTGCATTATATTGATCAATGTTGATGTGGAATGTGATTTTTAGTAAAATTTAGTTCAAGTGAAGGTTGAATTAGAACAGATTGAACAGGAAAACCACTCGTTTAACCTGATGTACAATCCACGGTTGAGTGATTTGTTCTTCTGGCACTTCCATCCGGAATATGAACTGGTATACATAGGAGGTTGTGATGGCCATCGCAGGGTAGGCAATCATATTTCTCGATTCGAAGGAAGTGATCTGGTATTGATTGGGTCCAATATTCCCCATTTGAACTTTGACCATGGGGTGAAGACGGATTACGAAAAAGTAGTCGTACACTTCAATACAACATTCATTGATGAGGTGATCCATAAAACACCAGAATTGAACCAAATATCTGATCTATTTAAAAGAGCTGATCATGGTATCGCATTTCATGGCATGTACAAAGATGAAATTGGACAAGCCTTATTGGCCTTCCGATCCATGGACCCCTTTTCACAATATATGAAATTGATGTCGCTTCTGAATCAATTGCTTAATCATTGCAAAGAGGAAAAGCTTCATGAGGCTCCATATGTCAATCCGTATCGAAATTCCGAACAGGAGCGTCTAAGGAAGATTTATGCCTTCACGGATGAGCACTATGCACGGAAAGTAACCTTAAACGAGGTATCAGAATTGTGCAATATGTCGCGGGAAGCCTTCTGTCGTTATTTTAAGAAAGCCACGGGACAATCGTACCTCGATTTCCTCAATCAGTATCGGATCACGCAATCGAAACTTCTATTGAGTAGCGGAAAGGCGGTAAGTCAGGTTGCATATCAAACAGGTTTTGAAAGCCTTTCGTATTTCAGTCGCATGTTCAAGCGATTAACAGGTGAATCACCGAGAACTTACCGGGACCGACAGGTTTCTTAAGATCATCTATCTTTAAGTTAATCAACCTAAACCATGAGAATATTCCTTATAGCGCTTTCACTGCTCGTTTTATCCTGTCAAACCAAATATGATCTGATCCTTCGCAATGCCACCATTTACGATGGAAATGGAACTGCACCCATTCTGGGAGATTTGGCCATCAACGCGGATACCATAGCGGCGATTGGTGATCTGTCTGATGTAAGTGGAAAGAAGGAGGTGGATATTGATGGGAAGGCCATAGCACCGGGATTTATCAATATGCTGAGTTGGGCAAATGTCACTTTGTTAGAAGATGGTCGATCTCAAAGTGATATACGTCAAGGTGTGACATTGGAAATCATGGGGGAGGGCCGATCGATGGGACCCCTAAATGAAGCGATGAAGGATGAGATGTTGGAAAGTCAATCAGACATCAGGTTTGATATACCCTGGACAACACTTGGCGAGTATTTACAATACCTGGAAGATCGAGGTGTTTCGACCAATGTAGCCTCTTTTGTTGGAAACGGGACATTACGTCAACATGTGATCGGCTATGAAAACCGTCAGGCTACTGTTAGAGAAATGGAGAAGATGCTGGAATTGACAGCTCAGGCGATGGAAGAGGGTGCTGTTGGAATTTCTTCTTCATTGCTTTATGCACCCAGCAGATATGCTGATAAAATGGAACTCACGGAATTGGCTGCTGTCGCTGGTGAATATGGTGGTATGTACATTTCTCACGTTCGGAATGAAGGTGATCGTTTACTGGAGTCCATTGATGAACTCATTTTCATTAGTAAATATGGTAAACTACCGGCGGAAGTATATCATTTGAAGGCGTCAGGAGAAAAGAATTGGCCCAAGATGGACATGGCCATTGCCAAGATCGATTCCGCAAGAAACGCGGGACTCGAAATTACGGCTGACATCTATACCTACAATGCCAGTTCTACTGGTTTACATGTTCAGTTACCAGATTGGTCAAGAGAAGGTGGTGTCGATATCATGTTGGAGCGGCTGAAAGATCCGGATGCACGGCGGCGCACGATTGACGAGTTGGTTTTCAATAATCCACCTCAAAGTATACTATTCGTTGGCTTTAAGAATCCTGACCTTAGAAAGTACATCGGTAGGTACCTTCATGAAGTAGCGGAAGAGTTGGGAAAATCTCCCGCTGAAACGGCTGTTGACCTGATGCTGCAGGATCGGAGCAGAATTCAGGTCGTTTATTTTTCCATGTCGGAAGAAAACATCAAGAAAAAAATGGCCATCCCCTGGGTAAGTTTCTGTTCAGATGCTGGTTCCTTCACGAATGAAGGTGTTTTCCTGAATCAAAGTACACATCCCAGAGCTTACGGCTCTTTCATTCGGGTATTAGGCAAATTTGCCCGGGATGAAAAAGTGATCACCCTGGAAGAAGGTATTCGGAAGTTGACATCATTACCAGCGGATAATCTGAAGCTAAAAAAACGAGGAAGACTTCAGGTCGGTCATTTTGCAGATGTCGTGGTGTTCGACCCGGAAAAAGTTAATGATAAAGCTACCTTTCAGGATCCGCATCAATATGCGGAAGGGGTAATCCATGTCTTTGTAAATGGTACGCAAGTATTAGACGATGGTAAGCACACAGGTGCCAAACCAGGCAGATTTGTCAAAGGGCCAGGCTACATTAAGAATTAAAAAAGCCGGGTTTTTTCCCGTTCACCGCGGGTTTTGGTTATTTCAGCCAATAGATGTAAACTTAAGTTTAAGAAAATGTGATTTTAGCTACATGAACTTTCTAGTTAGCCTAGCCAATATTGCTGCATTTACCATGAAGTCCGTGATCAGACGAATGCTTGGTCTCAAACCTCAGGTTGTGACAGTAAAAGACAATCTTGATTAACTCATCACCGTGGTAAGTGCCTGATTGAAGCGTTTCACTTCTTCAATCGTACCTGTACTTATTCTGCACCACTTGTCAAACGGAGGGAAGGGTCTTCCAATCAATACGCCTTGTGCTTTCATTTTATTTTGTAGATCAGCTATGGGTACACCCGATTTAAAGAAGATGAAATTCGTTTGGGAGGGTACATATTCAAGACCGAGATCATCCAGCGTTTGAAAGATCATCTTTTTGCCCTCTTTCGTTTTATTCAAACTGAATTGATAAAAGTCTTTATCTCTCAGCGCTTCTTCAGCCGCCGCGACAGCAAGGATATTGGTAAATGCCATGAGGTTTCTCCGCATGGCTTTTATGATTTCAGGTTTAGCTACCATATAACCAATTCGTAAGCCTGCCAGGCCATAGACTTTTGAAAACGTTTTAGACACAATCACATTTTTGTCTTGCTTGACCAACTCCACCATAGATGGGTAGTTAGGATCATCGATGAAGTCATAATAGGCCTCATCGCTGAAAACCATCGTTTTTTGAGAGGCGGTTTCGCAAAAGTCACGAAGAACATCCGGAGGTAGGAGGGTAGAAGTGGGGTTATTAGGGTTACATAGGAAGATCACTTTCGTTTTGGACGAGATACGTTTCTCCATTTCATCGGTATCGTGCATCAGTTTATCGTCCAGAGGAACCCAATTGACGGTACCTCCCCATTGTTTGGCGTAGGTCATCATGGCCAGAAAAGTGGGCCTTGCAGCAATGATTTCACCACCGTCTTTTCCGTAGGTAAGTCCAACCGCCTTTAATCCTTCCGTTGAACCTCCGGTGACGCAGATGTGGTCGATAGTGACTCCTTCTTTTTCTGCGATCATTTCGTGTAGCTTCAAGGTATAAGAACCTGGATACCGGCAGCCTCTGTCAAATGCCTCAGTCATGGCCTTCCGAACTTGTTCTGAAGGTCCGTAGGGGTTTTCATTTGAGCTAAGACGAATCAGGTCTTCGAGGGGTCTTGGATTGAACCTTTTGATTTCGGATTCCGAAAGGTCATTTCCCAACAGGCTGGGGCTCAATAAAGTTGCCGCACCTGTCAATCCTATTCCTTTTAACCATTTTCGTCGACTTACACTCATAAGGCATATTATTTATAGCGGAAGATAGCCAAAAATCTTAACTCTAAGGACATCACCGTCCGAAGGAAAGGCTAAGGAAAAGCCGGATATTTTGCTAATATTGCGCTAATTTCCAGCCAACCTAACATGCTTACTGACTTTCAACGTAATAAACTCACCCATTTTTTCCGGCTTCTGGATTTGGATAAGAATGATGTCCTTGAACTGGAAGATTTCTCGGACATAGCCGTGGATCTTAGCCAGGAGCTAGGATATGCTTTCGAAGGTAAGGAGCATAAGTTTCTGGTGGATCGTTGTGTCGGTTTCTATTACATGTTGCTGGATGAGATTCCACATACCGGAAATCAAGTCGTCGAACTAACTGAATGGCTTCAATTTTTTGATGAAAATGTAGTGAACAATAAAGACCTGGAGTTCTTTGATAATTTCACGGAATTCATGATCGGCTTCTTTTTTGATGTTTTTGATGAAAACAATGACGGTTATATCTCAGATGAGGAGTATGCCGACCTCTTTTTGGTTTATAACATTGATATCAAGTATTCCGGTAAGTCATTCGTGAACCTGGATGTTAACAAAGACGGCCGATTGTCCAGAAACGAATTGATCCACGCTTTTGAAACCTATATTTCTTCTGATGATCCGAAAGAAAAAGGCAACTGGATCTTTGGGGATTGGAGAGATTGAGTCCATCATTTACACGACCATTCGGGAAAATTCTTCAAGAAAATGCGTTAACCGATTAATGCACTCCCGTTTAAGTCAACTCATTCGGGTTGCCAGTGAAACGGCTTCCAATCGGTTTCTAACCTGTAGTTTCTTGTAAATGCTTTTCAAATGAGTTTTAGCTGTATTCAGGGAAATGAATAAGATATCAGCAATTTCCTGATCCGTGTGCCCTTCAGATAAAGCTTTGAATACGTCCATTTCTCGTTCAGATAATCCCGACAAAGGTGCTTTGATAGATTCTTCTTTGGCCAGGGCAATTTCAAGGGTAGTAAATAGGTCATCTTTGCTAAAGGGCTTAAGCAAATAAGCGTTGGGTTGCGTTTCTTTTGCTCGTTTCACGGTGGCAGCATCCGCATGTGAAGTCAAAAAGATAAAGGGTATTTTGAACCGGGTTTTGATTTCATGCGCCAGATCGATACCGCTTTTACTTCCACCTAACATGATATCGACCAGCGTCACATCGATATCCTTACTTTCTAGTACCTCCAATGCAGAAGTGTATTTCGTGGCAATACCAACAACTTCGTAATTTAAGCTGAGAAGGATCTGTTTAATGTCCTCCGCAATGATCACTTCATCTTCAACGATTAGCGCTTTTATTTTACTCACTTTACAATATCAACTATTAATCTGCTACTTTCCTTAAACTGGTATTTGAGATGGTCAGGTCGAACCTGGAACCCTGTCCGTTAGAATAGGTCATTTCACCATCTAACTGAGTACATAACATTCGTACCAGTTTCAAACCTAATGAATCCGTATTTTCAATATCAATTCCATTTGGAATGCCAACCCCATCGTCCGCTACTGACAAATGTAATCGGTCAAGGTTATCCTCGGTTCCACTTAACTCGATTTTAATCTTTCCCTCTTCTTTACCCTGGAATGCATATTTGAAGCTGTTAGATACCAGTTCATTAACAATGAGGCCTAGTGGAACGGCAGTATCAATGTCCAGCGTAAGGTCGTGTGTGTCTACCTCAATATCAACCTCACTTGTGGTGCGGAAGGTAGATCTAAGGTGATAGATCAACTCGGTAACGTATTCATAGAAATCTACACGCGATATGTCTTCATGTTGATACAGCTTTTGATGGATCAAGGCGATCGATTTTACCCGATTTTGACCTTCTTTCACAGCGGAAAGGGCGGTCTGATCTTCAATGTTGTGCGATTGCAGACTCAAAAGACTGGATATTACCTGAAGGTTGTTTTTCACTCGATGGTGAATTTCTTTAAGTAAGACTTCTTTTTGTTCGTTTTGTTGTTCAATCTGTCCCTTTTGTAAAGCAAGTTGTTCATTGCTTCGGGTTTTGTTTCTGAAGAGGATCCATAAAACGATCGTCACCACAATCACCGCCAGCAGTACTGCCAACAACAAAGCGGTTTGTTGCGCTTTTTGGGCTGCTTCTGATTGCTGTAAATCAATTTGTTGTTGTTGAATGATGGACTCATTGCTCAATCGTGCGATTTCGGCTTTCTTTTTCTCATCTTCAAACTGGGCCTGGAGTTGATTGAAATTCTTGTCGCGATCTGAAGTAACTACTGAATCCTTGACTTGCGCATATTTCTGATGATAGTCATAGGCGAGTTGATAAGCTCCGGACTGAGCGTAGGCTTGTGCGAGATTTTCATAAGCCTCATATTCCCAATACAACAATTGGCCTTGTTGAGCCACATCGATTGCATCTTTCAGAAACTTTATGGCCTGTTGCGTTCTGCCGTGTTGAGTGGCGGCCTTACCCAGACGGATGAGCACCAAAGAGAGGGTTTGCTCTTTGTCTTGCAGGCGTTCTGTGAATTGACGGGCTATGTCATAGGAGTTGGTGGCCTTGTCGAGTTGATTGCTTTTCAAATAAATGTCTCCATTCAAAACATGTTTATGAGCCAGACCTCTCAGGTTACCCTGAAGCGAATCGATCGCAAGGGATTGGGCATTGAGCTCCAAAGCACGTTGGAATTGGTGGTTGTGTAAAGCAACACGCGATAAGTAAAAGTTACAATCCGAGATCAGAATGGGATTATCTATGTCCAGGGCCAGTTCCAGAGACTCCTCCATCATTTGTCGGGTTTCCGGGTATTTTTCCTGCTCGTAATAGATTTGACCAATGCTGTTTTTGACATTCCCTATGGCGTTTTTGTCTTCACTTCTTTCCGCAATTTTCAAAGCATCAAGGAAATACTCCAGGGCTTTTTCACGTCCGCTCAAATAGATATAGGCGATGCCAATGTCCATGATACAAAACGCCTCTTCTGCCAGGTCTCCGGCGACTTTAGAGAGAACCGCTCCTTCTTCGAAGAGAGCAATGGCTTCGTCATATTGAGCAAGATTAAGTACGATGATCCCCTCGGCCCGGGTGGCATCTGCCAATCCTGAAGTATCGGCCAATGTTTGAAAGATTTCCTTCGCCTCTGAAAGATAAAGTAACCCTTCATCCATTTTGCTGAGATAAATACAAGACCGAGCAGCCATTAAACTGGCGTAAGCCTTTCCTTGGCTAAAATCAAGCTTCTTCGAAATTTGAATTCCTTCCTGGGCAAAGTCGAGGGCTTTTTGGAAATCCCTTCCGAATGCTATTTCCGATGCATCTATGAGCATCGATACTTTAATGCTATCTTCTGTGGAATATTGGCTCAATACCAGATCAAGGCTATCCAGTTTTGATTGCTGTGCATGAAGTTCTACACTCAAAATGGCAGTTAACAGCAACCATGATGTACAAAAGTATTTAACTACGGCCTTCATTGGAGCTTACACAGAAAGTTAGTAAATTAATTATTCAAAAATCATCATTTCCCAGCGTTAAAATAAGGGGTATCCTTCACTCATTTGAGTGATATTGACAGATAAACCTCACTCGTTCAAGTGATTTTGGTCCTGATCCGTTACTCACTAATTCTCAATTGCCCTGTATGGTCAATACCTTTAAAATTAAGTGTGACAAATAATTGACCAGATTGATTCAGTCATAGTACCGCCAATGCAACCAGGCATAGTTGCGTCAGTCTGCAGTCATTGATTGAAATGAAGTGAGAGAATGATCGAGCTGAAAACAAATTCACCGCCAAAGTGCAACATAACCGTTGCTATTGTAGCTTCGATCACTCTCTTTCTTCTTTTTGTTTCCTTTTCATCGCTTCAGGCACAAACTGCGGAGATTCCTCCAAAGAAGCTACAAACGTGGGATACTTTTCTGCAAACCTGGGATAGTTTGGAACAAGCTGATGACACCTACTTCGATTTGTATACGGTAGATGAGTGGAGGTCGGCTTATGATCACTTGCAGAAAAACGAAATTCCATTACAAGATTCGATTCAACTTGCTTTCATTGATGCTTACCTGATCTTCTTTAAATCAGATTATACCACCTGTATTCCATTATTCCAGCAATTATTGACAGAAAGGTCTCATTTGACTAATAATCAGTTGAAATGGTGCCTGGTCAACCTGGAGGAGTCTTACAGAAGAACCGGCAATTTGAAGGATGCGATACCCATCACAAAAGAGCGCGTAGAATTGGGGTTTGATGATGATTTCTTTCACATTTACGAAGAAGCAGGGCTGTATCGCGAGGCCATCAAAGAGTACACCGAACATAATGATCTGCCTACAGTACCCATTCGGGCCCTGGGTTATTATTCCAGATTGGGTAGGCTTCACCGCCAAGATGGGCAGCTGGACAGTGCTATTTATTACTATGAACTCGCTCATAAAGAAGGACTGGAGATCATAGATAAAGAGGATTATCCGGGTAAATCGATCCATCATCACTGGTTGAGGAAGTACTATACCTATCAGATGAAGGGGGAAATTGGACTGATATACGTTCAACAAGGAAAATACCGGGAAGCTATTCCATATTTGAAGAAGGACGTTGCCACCTGCAAAGAGGTAAATGAGGTGGCACTTACGGTTCCTAAACGTTTAGGATTGGCGGAAGCTTTCCTTGCCTTAGGCAATCGGAATGAGGCGAAACTATACCTGGATACCGTACATCAAATCAACCAGAAAACGGATTGGGTAGTTCATCAGATTAAATACCTGGAGATTGCCGGGAAATATTATTTTGAAGTAGGGCAGTACGACTCAGCCGCCATCTTTTTCCGCACTGGTAATTTGCTAAGTGATAGCATTGAGACGCTTCAGCGAGAAAATAAACTCATCGCTACTACGGCATTTTTAGATAATGAGCAGCAGGGTAAACTGATTACACAGCAACGTTTTGAACTAGAGCGTGCCGAGGTTACGCAAGCCCAGCAACGACTGCAACTGATTTTGTTGCTGGCAGGTATTTTTATTGTGGTCCTGATTTCGGTTTTCTTCTATTTGGATGCCAAGCGCAAAAAGCGGGCACAGTTAATTGCGCTAAGAGATAAAGAGACCATTGCGAAACAAGCAGAAGAACTTAAAACCCTCGATCAGGCGAAAACACGCTTTTTTTCCAATATCAGTCATGAATTCCGAACCCCGCTGACCTTAATTGAAGGCCCGATTCAATCTGTTTTAAGTGGAAGAGCCGCATCAAAGGAAGAGATCAGGAGTAACCTGGAAGTTGCTGAACGAAATGCCAAGGCGCTGCATCATTTGATTGATGAGTTGCTGGATTTCAATAAAATGGAAACCAGGGAATTGTCCATAACGAACCAGCCCGTGTTACTCTTTGATTGGTTGAGTGAGTTGATTGAAAATTATCAATACCTCTGCAATCAGGGAGGGTTGAATTTCTCAGTTAAGACGGAGATTCCTGCCAGAATATCTGTTTCAACAGATACACAGAAAGTAGAACACGTCTTAAATAATCTCCTATCCAATGCATTGAAGTATACACAGAACGTTATTAGTGTTGAGCTTAAGCTAACAGGTCAGCAATTCAGTGCGGTGGTGGAGGATGACGGTCCTGGGATTGCCAGTGAGGATTTGCCTCGGGTTTTTGATCGATTTTATCAAACGGCGCATGGTCAGCAAGTGCCTCACAGTTCAGGAATTGGATTGGCCTATGTCAAAGAAATTGTTTCACTGCTAGGTGGTACGATAGACGTTGATAGTACAATAGGGAAGGGTACCACTTTTACGATTTCAATTCCTGTGGAAGAAATCACCGACTGGAAACCGGAAGAGCAGATAGATGAATTTGCCACTTATGCCCCAGGGCAATATGCCTATTCCAACAACAAACTTTTGATTGTTGAAGACAACATCGAGATGCGTGGCTATATCCAACAAGTGATTGGGAATGAGTTCAAAATTAAAATTTGTGCCAATGGCGCGGAAGCCCTGGAGCAGCTGCAGCATTTTCAACCGGATTTGATCATTTCAGATGTAATGATGCCAGTAATGGATGGCATTCAACTTTTGCAGGAGGTGAAATCCCGGCCAGATGCCCGGAACATTTCATTTGTGATGCTGACAGCACGTAGGAGCCAGGAATTGAAGCTGGAAGCACTGAACATGGGATTAGATGATTACCTGACCAAACCCTTTAGCCCCATTGAATTGGAAATAAGGGTGAAGAACTTGCTCAAAAATCAATACGAAAGATTGGAATGGATCAACGCCGAGCCTAAGCAAGTGGATCCCCGGAAAGATCCTTTCGTCGATGAGTTGAAAAATAAGGTTTTGGAAAACCTGGATAACAGCCAGTTTGACGTGATGAGATTGGCTGGAATATTCCAAATGAGTGATCGACAGCTTACCCGAGTGACACGCAAATCAACCGGTATGTCGCCGGCGGCATTCATACGGGAAGTAAGGTTGATCAAAGCCCTGGAGATACTACAAAATGAGGAATGTGATACGGTGGTAGAAGTGGCCGAAAGAGTAGGATTGGGACGAGCCTCGCATTTCTCAAAAGTATTTTTTGAACGCTATGGAAGAAAGCCTTCCCAATATCTAAAAAATGGACATTACATGGCGATAAACGCCTGAAATGTCCGAAATGTGTAGGTGAATGTCTGGCTTGTGTACCCGGTTATTTTCCATTTTTGAAGAGCTATTTAAGTGATTTATGCCTTGGCCAAATCACTACCAAATCATGTGACAAATGAACAAATATTCAATCGCTATCGTCTTGACGTGTCTGTTTTGCGTTTCCCAGGCACAAACCACTTTTACTGTTACCAATACCGATGATTCAGGGGTCGGTTCTTTACGCCAGGCCATTCTGGATGCAGAAGCCAATCCGGGCGAGGATATCATCGACATGACCGGGGTTTCCGGTACGATCACACTTTCCACGGGATTACCAAACATTACCGAAGACTTGACGATCAATGGAGCTGGGAGCGCTTCAACGATCATTGATGGTAATGATTTGGTACGCCCATTCTTCATCGGAGGGGCAGGAGTAAATGATACGGATGCTCCTGTAGTCCAAATCAATGACCTAACCATCCAAAACGGACTGGCTCTAGGTGAAACACCACAATTAGGAAATGGTGGTGGTGCCGGAATGGGAGGTGCTATTTTTATTAACGATGGAGATGTCCGTATCTCAAATGTCACCTTCGATGGAAATAATGCCACGGGTGGTACTGGTGGCAATGGCGGCACCACAGGAATTGGTACCGGTGGCAATGGGCCCTTTCCCGGATTAGGCGGAAACCCTTCAACGACCACCTCCAATTTTTTCAATATCATAAGTTTTGCGACAAATGGTGGCTACGGAGCTGGTGGAGGAGCTGGCAATGCTAGTTTTAATGACGGAGGTTCCAATGGAGCGAACGGAGGTTACGGTGCTGGAGGAGGAGGGGCTGGTGGTACGTTCACTGCTGGTGCACATG
The DNA here is from genome assembly GCA_965229785.1 of Cyclobacteriaceae bacterium. Lineage (GTDB taxonomy): Bacteria > Bacteroidota > Bacteroidia > Cytophagales > Cyclobacteriaceae > JAWPMT01. Next base: position 2,272,753 of record CBDDJS010000001.1, on the reverse strand, counting down.
GATCCAGAGGACTCGGTGGCACCTTTGGTGGTCATGGAGGGGTGACCTTAAGTGCCGCTTCTGCTGGAGGAGGAGGCGGTGCCGGATTAGGCGGAGCCATTTTCCTAAGAAACGGACTATTGGTAATATCTAATTCAACAGTATCTAATAATGGCTCTACCGGAGGATCAGGTGGATCGGCCTCTTTTAGTGGAGAAGTTGGAGGTGACGCACAAGGGAAAGGCGGTGCCATATTTAATCAATCCGGTACGGCCTATACAGAAAATGTAACGTTCACAAGTAATACAGCTTCCAATGAAGGGGCAACCGCTTCGGACAATGGCAACAACTACGGGCAAATGGAGGAGCTGGTAACCACAGCTATTAATACCCAACCACTTGATCAACTGGCTCAGGATGAAGGAAATGAGGTAAATTTCACCGTAGCTGCTGTAGGTACAGCCCTCACTTATCAGTGGCAAGTCGATGATGGAAATGGTTTTGTCGACTTAAGTAACGATGCTACTTATTCGGGAGTCAACACGGCTACCTTAAACATCTCATGTGTCACTACTGTACTCGATGGGTTAGCTTATCAGGTTGTTGTGACAGGCTTTGTGAATGGAGTGACTTCTTCTACAGCGAATTTGGGCGTATCAGCACTCCCTTTGCTGGTTGACATCACAGGCACGAGTGAAACCAGCTGTAGCCAGGGAGAGGAACTGACCTTTACAGCTAACCCCTCAAATGTTTTAGAGACTGCCGCTTATCGGTGGTTCGTAGATGGTGTAGAAGTATCCGGCGAAACCAACAGCACCCTAACCCGAACTTCCTTTGCTGATGAAGTGATTACCGTAGAGCTATCAGATCCTTCCGCATGTTTCGCACGAATTCCAGTCATCTCTGATGATTTCACGATCATGATGGTCGATTCTCCAGATCCTGAGGTAGCGATCACATTGAACATCGCAGAGATTTGTGAAACAACGGAATTGGCATCGTTCACTGCGACACCTACTTTGGGAGGTGATAACCCCACTTACTCCTGGACAGTAGATGGAGAACATTGGGGTGGAGGAGCTACGAGAGATGTGGGTGGTTTTCAAGACGGAAGTATTGTTCAGGTAGTGATGACTTCCAACGAGGAATGCCTGACAGGCCCAGCGACGGCTACAGCGACTTATGTGGTTCAGTTTGGGGATGGTCCGCCTATAACACAACAACCTCAGGATGTAACTGCGGAGATTCTTGGAGCTGCTTCCGCTACTTTTACGGTAGCAGCTACAGGTGCAGGTCTCAATTATCAGTGGCAGTACAATCGAGCGGGAGGCGTATTCGAGGACTTTGCCGATGGGGATGTAAGAAGTGGTGAATTGACCGCCGCCGGCTCAAATACTCCTACACTCACCCTGACGAATATTTCCGATAATAATTGGCACAACACCCAAGTGAGGTGTGTCATTACAGAAGGAACTTGCGGCACGTTCTCAGATGGAGCTACGCTGTTTTTTACCGGAGGTACCATCGTGGTTCAGAACACCAATGCCACAGGCGCAGGTTCTTTTCATGAAGCGGTACAAACAGCTAATAATTTAGCCTTTTCCAGCGAGGGTGTCCCTGTCGGACCTACTACAATTGATCTGAGACAAGTATCCGGAACCATTGAATTGGAATCAGGTTTGTTTTTGGAAGGCGGTGTAACCATGATAGGTCCTGGTCCTTCCAATTTGACCATCGGTTGGGCAAGTGCGGCAAGTTTTGCTGGTGCATTGATCCAAATAACTTCAAGTCGATCTGATGTTACCATGGATATCGGTGGATTGACTTTTGATGGTACCAATAATGCAGTTTCTGCAAGTACTGGTCTTTCGTTCCGTCCACAGGGTTCGAATGATTATACCCTACAAAATTGCGTGTTCACCAACTTCCTGGGATATCAGACATTCCTAAACGGTACCCTGAGTATTGATGGAGCCCAGTTCAGCGATTATGGAGTGGCAGGAGTTAACCTGAGTGGCGCCTCTCAAATCATCAACAGTACGTTTACCAATGCAGGTCAGGATGGTATCAATATTTCCGGGGCTACCGAGATTTCTATTGACAATGTGACGGTTACAAACGCCACTCAGGATGGTGTAGAAATTAATGCGGATGCCATTGGGATCACTAATTCCAGTTTCGCTGGAAATGGTGCGGAAGGTTTGTACATCAATTCCGCAGGGGGAACAGGCCAATATCAGATCCAGAATGTACATTCATTTAATAATGCCAAAAGTGGGATGCGGGTTAGTTTTTGGAATGTCGCTACAGATATAACCATCAGCGAGGTTTCTTCTTACGGTAACCAACATGGGATTACGTTTCACGAAGAAGCTTACGCAAATGCCACTATCTCGCGATCTACTTTTTCTGATAATAGCGATTTCGGTGTTTATGTAGAAAGTGGTGGTTTTCAAATGGTCAATCTGACCAATGTAACCCTAACCAATAATCAATATGGTGTATTTCTGGATGGAGGAACCCTGGAGTTAAATAACAGCATTGTTCTTGGAAATACACAGCGAAACCTGTTCGGAACAGTCAGTTCTACATTAGGATACAATGTGTATAAAACTCGTTTTGGCAATGGGGTAGAAGAAATAACCGGGATCACTACTGGTAATGTGTTGGACATTGCAACAAGCTCGGTCTTGGATGCAGCACAGACAGTGAGTGGGGAAAGGTTTTATCCGCTGTTGGCATGTACACCGGTGATCAATGCGGGAGCACCAACCGGGGCATCAGCTACCGACCAAATAGGCAATGCATTAGTGGGTACCTCAGATCCCGGAGCCGTGGAATTTCAATCTGCACAGGTTCCCCTGGCTGTATCGGTGGCCATCAATCAGATCACGGTCAATCCTTGTCCGGGAGATTTGATCGAAATGGAGGCGGTTCCCACTAATGGTGGTGAAAATCCTGCTTATCGATGGTTGAAGGATGGGGTTCAGTTGAGTACCAATTCCTCGATCGTTGTGTCGGTGGGAACACAAGATAATTATCAGCTTGAGATGACTACCAGTGAAGACTGTTTGGTAGATCAGAAGGTTGTAACGGTGGATTTTGTGCCCAATTTCCAGGCATCCGCCGAAATCACACAACAGCCCGAGGTGAACAATGTAATTAATGGACAGGATGCGACCTTCTCCGTAACCGCTACGGGAACTTCCCTAACTTATCAATGGCAACTTTCAGACAATGGGGGCACTTCTTTTACTGACCTGACTGACGGAGGGCAGGTTTCAGGAGCCACTACTCCTACACTTACCATTTCTTCCGTTTCGCTAGCCGAAGCGGGCAACCTTTATCGTGTTGTGATTACCGAAGCGGGTGGATGTGTTATTACTTCGGATGAAGTTCAGCTCAACCTGGCTTTGACTTTAGTAGTCACTTCCTTATTGGACAATGAAATTGTCGATTCGGATATTACCCTGCGGGAAGCCCTTAATACGGTGATCAGCGAAGCGGGAAATTCCAATTTCTCGGAAGCGAACCCAATTGTCGTTGACGCATCTGGCTTATCAGGAACCATCGAATTGGCAACTGCGCTTCCCGCAGTTACCTGGCACATGAAGTTGGTAGGGCCATCCGATCAAAGCCTGACGATTCGGAGGTCCAACGCCGCGGCAAACTTTGGAATTTTTACGTTGCAAGGATCCGCTTTTTACCGATTAGAAAATCTGGTGATCGAAAATGGAAATGCCTCTCGAGGTGGTGGTATCTATGCGTTAGGTTCGGGAAACATGGAAATTGAAAATTGTTTAATCCAGTCAAACTTCGCCACATTATGGGGTGGAGGAATCAGTTTCGAAAGAAGCTCCGGCATCATGACGGTGAACAACTCCACGATCAAGTTCAATAGTTCTAACAACTCTGGAGGTGGGATCATGGTGCGGGGCAATCAGACTGCCATCGTCAAGAACAGTTTGATCAATAATAATTCTTCCGTGTTTTTTGGAGGAGGTCTGGTCTCTATGAATGTGAGTCCGGTGCATTTGATCAGTACAACCTTCAGTGAAAATACAATCACCAGTACAAGTGGCCGAGGTGGCCCAGGGGTTATTTTGGATAAGCGGGCCTCTAACAAAGTGATCTCTTCGACCTTTACCCTAAATAGTGCAGCTAGCCCAGCATTGGATTTTAATGATAACTCCGGAGGTTCTGCAGTCACGCAGTTGATTGAAGGAAATATCGTTGCAGGAAATACAGGTAATTCCCATGGTCGACAATACAACGTCAACATGGCCCGAGATGGGTTCCTGACCGGGTCAGGGAATGTGTTCTCCAGTGATGAACCGCTTGACGAATTTGGAACGGACAACCTCTATGGTATTCCGGTCAGTGACCTTATTGTTACTGTACTTGCCGATAATGGCGGAAGTATCCTCACTTATGCAATGCTTGACTGTAGTCCGGCCATTGATATAATTGCTGCATCAAATACAAACGTGCCCGCTACAGATGCGACCGGTGCGTCACGAACGGGAAATGCCGATGCCGGTGCAGTAGAATTTGTAGGAACGCCAACGGTGTTTACGGATCATCCAGAAGATTTGACTATTAATAAAGACGAGCAAGCCGTATTTATGGCAGCGGCTACTTCTGGAAGTGCTATTAACTTTCAATGGCAAGTTGATACCGGTAGTGGCTTCGCAGATTTGACGGATGATGCCAACTATTCCGGAGCTACAACCGCTACGCTAACCATTGATGATGTACCGGAATCGTTCGACGGTAATCGATACCGATTGAACATCAGCGGAAGCTGTGACAATTCCTCGGAGGAAGTGACGTTGACTGTCGAGAACCCGGCGCCGGTATTCAATTCTACACCGATCACCGAAGCGGCTGAAGGCGTACCTTATTTCTACAGTGGACAGGCACAAGATCCTCAGGGAGACCCTTTGGCTTTTGGAAACAATAAGCCTAATTGGATCACTTCAAGAATTGATCGGGTTTCCGGTCCGCATTTTTCGATTTCTGGTGCGGTGGCACCCCTGTCTTTCGTGGAGACTGCTGCTCCTGATAATGGTAGTAATCTCATTTACAGTATTTCTGGTTCTATCATCAGCTCTGTGACCATCACAGGGCAGGAACCTTCTCAGGTGGATTTCTCATCCTTAAATCCGATTTCTGATTTCCCAAATAAACCAAGGATTGCAGTCAAAGCTGCGGATGAGCTGTATTTCGCTTACATCTATGACAATACCAACGATCCTTTATACAGAATCGTAAAAACGGATCCTACAGCAGTCAGCCCTGTCTTCACCACAGTCAAAGACGTAGGATTGGTAGAAGACTTGAGAGTAAATCCTGCTGGTGGACTTGTGATCCTGGAACGTTCAGGCAGTACCTACGAAATCAGCCTCGTCAGTGATGCAGGAGTGGTAACTTCCATTAAATCAGGTTTATCCGGTGTGGTTGCCATGGATGTCACACCTGGTGGAAAGATCTTTTACCTGACCGAGATATTTGGTATGCCCACCTCAGTGGATTTAGTAGAGTTGGCATTGGATGGAAGTACAAGTAGTATAGATGTGTTGGGCACTGAGGATGTTTATGTGTCTGTGGACCTGGTGGCGGATGATTTTGGAAACGCCCTGATCCATTGGCAGGAATTGGATGCCAGTGCCAACATATTTGAGCGCATTACCCATGTTTCAGCACAAGGCCCCGAATCACTCAAATATTCGGCAACTCAAGACATAAATTCCATTACCATTTCAGGTTATACGCGCTTTGGAGATAATGATGCCTTTTTTATTGAAAACACTTCGACGACTTCTTCCTTTTTGTTGTATGCAGAAAATGCGGTTCTGATTGGAACCCCATCTCTTTCTGATATTTCCGTAAACAACTTCGTTTCCATATCTGCGAATGACGATATAAACATCACCAGACAGGAGTTTACCATCAATATCGCGTTTGATAATGATCCTCCAACCGGCATCAACATCAGTGCCAATAGCATCGATGAAAATAATGCCACCAATACAAGCTTGCTTACTTTCACCACGGTAGATCCGAACATTGCGTTTGACCAATTCACTTACGAGTTAACCGCGGGTGCCGGAGATACGGATAATGCTGAATTTGCTATTGTCGATGATGGTTTGAAGGCCACTGTTGTATATGATGCAGAGTCGAATCCCGGAGATAAATCAATTCGGGTACGATCTACTGACCTGGGTGGTGAAAGTGTAGAAGAAACTTTTACCATCTCCATCAATGATATCAATGATGCACCTACGGCCATTGCCTTGTCTGGCAACATGGAAGTAGAGGAGAACCTTGATGCGGGAACGGTCATTGGGACCCTAACTAGCACCGATCAGGATGCTGGTGATACGCATACTTATAGCCTCTCAGGAATAGGGTCGGACTTATTCCAGGTGATTGGTGATGAATTACAAACTGCAGCGAGTTTGGATTTTGAGCAGGCGGCAAGCTACACGCTGACGGTTACTACAACGGATGCCGGGCAATTGACCTACGATGAGGATTTCACCATCACGATTATCAATGATGCACCGACAGATATCACGTTGAGCAATAGCTCAGTGGATGAAGGCTTGTTACCTGGTGCCATTGTCGGTACGTTCAGTACGACTGATACTGATCCGAGCAATTCCTTCACTTACTCCTTTGTAACGGGTAGTAATTTCAATGCCCTATTTGAGATAGACGGTGACGTGCTGAAAACAAAGGGGCTTTTTGATGCAACGCAATTCTCATCCGCGTTGATCCGAGTGAAAACGACAGACGCCATTGGTGAATCTTTTGAAAAAGACCTGACCATTACCATCAACGACCTGACGAATAGCCCGCCACAATTGTTCAATGCACCGGCGGCTAATGCTACGCAAGGCACACTTTACACCTTTGTGCCGGGCATTTATGATTTCAATGGAGATGTGGTGACCATTACCGAGACGGCACCCTCATGGTTGCAAAGACAAGACCAGCCCGCGGTTATTGAAACCATTGTAGCAGAGAATAGGGCGACTGATATGACCATCGATGAAGATGATAATTTGTACATCATTATCAATGATGCGAATGGTAGCCCAACGAATATCCAGAAATACGATGATGATACGGAAACGACCAGCCTGTTGCTGACCACTCTTGCTACCTCCATATCATTCGTAGATGTGGATGAGAATGGGGTAGTATACTTTGCGGACAATAATTTCCAGGGAAACAGTTGGAAGGTTCAAAAGATTGTTAATGGTACTGTTTCTACTGTATATAATGCTACAGGCGATGTGACTGCCGGAGGATATCATGAGGATGAGTATCTGGTACTGGTAGAGACACAATCCGACAATACCAAAGACATCATTCGTATCGATCTGGATGGTATGAACAAAACCACGCTGGAAGAAGAGGTTGGTTTTGTGGGCGTATTCGATATCGGCGAAGACGATAACATCCACTACGCTACAGGCGCAACGATGACAGCCATAGATATCGATGGGGACCCTGCAACGGCAGTAACCTTACAATTGACCACCGACAATACCCAGTCGCCGTACTTGTACTTCATCTCGGATTTTGTGAAATACAGTAGCGACGAGTCTTACGTCATGTACGTAGAGGCCGATGCCAGTGGCACCCAAACTTATGTTTTGGTCCGTGTAACTAGTACAGGCGAAGAAGAACTATGGAGAAGTACCACCAGTAGTGAAGCCAATAAGATTGCTTCAAATAGCAGCTTTGATGTCTTTTTTACCAGAGATGCGGATAGCAACATGAACTTTGGGGTTGACCGGTACCAAAGAGCTTTCACTTTCTATCAAGGTACACCAGAAGATAGCGACGTAGGTACGTCAACATTTGACCTTTCTCTTTCCGATGGAACGGCTTCCAATGACTATTCTTTTACCATTGCCGTTGCCAACGTCAATGATGCCCCAACGTCAATTTCACTGAGCAGTACGTCCGTCGATGAGAACAATGATACGGGAGTGAGTTTGTTGACGATCAGTGCGGAAGATCCGGATAATGATGAGGGAGACACACATACGTTTAGCCTGGTTACCGGCGAAGGCGATACGGACAATGGCAGTTTCGAGATTTCTGGAACTGATTTGAAAGCCACGGCGGCTTTTGATCATGAATCCGATGCCACCAAAACTATCAGGGTGAAAGCAACGGATGCTTCGAATGCAATATTTGAACAGACCCTGGAGATCAATATCTCGGATTTGAATGAATCCCCCACTGCCATTGAGTTGAGTTCCGCTTCCATTAATGAGAATGAAGCGACAGGGACTACTATTGGCACCTTGACAACCATAGATCCTGATGCGACCAATGACAACCTGGTTTTTGAGATCATTGAAGGTGAAGAGAACTTCCAGTTGTCTGGTTCAGAATTGCAATCTGCGGAAAGTTTTGATTTTGAATCTGATGCAACATTGACCGTGAAGATTAAGGCTTCAGATGGGGAAGAAAACTCGGACACCTTCTTTACCATTGAAGAGACCTTTACCATTAACGTAGGTGATGTGAGTGAAAGTCCCTCTGACCTGGCATTGAGTAATCATACGGTTGCGGAAAATTCGGAAACAGGTACTGTGGTGGGTACATTGACTGCCCAGGATCCCGATGGTACCAGTACAGCAACTTTCACCCTGACCGAAGGGGTGGTAGACAATGCCTCATTTGATATCACCGATGATCAATTAATTACTGCCACCATTTTCAATTTTGAGTCTGACGCAAGCTATACGGTCGAGGTACAAGTAGCCGATGGTAATGGCAATACCTTCACAGAGCAGTTTGCGATTTCAATTACTGATGATAATGATGCACCCATTTTCACCACTTCAGGTGAACTTTCGGTTGCCGAGAATACCACAGAGGTGACCACCCTTGCGGCCACGGATGAAGATACGGATGCCGAACTGACTTTTAGTATTGTTGATGGAACCGATCAGGATCTCTTTGAATTATCTGGCGCCACTTTGTCATTTGTTGATGCCCCGGATTTTGAAGCCCCTGATGACGAAGATGCGGATAATGCATACGAAGTAACTGTGAGCGTTTCCGATGGAACCCATGAAACAGACCTGGCAATTACTGTGACCGTAACCAATGCTAATGATGCTCCTACGCTTAATACGAGCAACATGCTCACGATTGTTGAGAATACGACGACTCCATTCACATTGGTGGCGACTGACGCAGATTCGGATACCGAGTTATCTTTTAGCCTGGTAGGAGGTGCAGATCAGGAATCTTTTAGTTCCGCTGGTGCTGAAGTAAGTTTTGTCAATGCACCTGATTTTGAAAACCCTGGCGATGCCAACGGTGATAACACGTATGAATTTACACTAAGGGTAAGTGACGGAACCAATGAAGTGGATACCGAAATGACTGTCATGGTGACCAATGAAAATGAAGCACCAACAGGTTTAACCATTAGTGCGACATCCGTGGATGAAAATGCGGAGGTCGGTACCGTAATCGGTACACTAGCCTCAACAGATCAGGATGGAACCTTCACCCATAGCTATAGTCTGGCAGAATCCGAAACTAATTTTAAAATCGCGGACAATCAGCTTCAAACAAAGGCCATTTTAGATTTTGAAACGCAGGCGTCTTATGACATTACGATTACGGTTACTGATGAAGGGTCCTTGAGTTTTGAACAGGAAGTGACTATCACGGTCAATGACCTGGATGAGACCAAGGCAAATTCTTCTATTGAGATCGCGGCCATAGAAGATATGGAAGCGGGTTCGGCTGCTTTCGAATTGTCCGCTGTGACAAATCCGGAAAACGCAGAGATCATCTGGTCGATTGTGGAAGGAGATGCAACGATCGATGGTACTACTTTGACACCCGGAACGCAATCAGGATTAGTAGTGGTGAAGGCCGTAATCGAAGAAACCAATGAATTTAATGGGTCTGAGGATACTGAGAGTTTTAGTCTGCTTGACCCGACTTTAATTGATCCAATAGTTACGGTCACGTTGCCAGAGGAAGCGGCTATTATCGAAACGGTCACCGTCGGAGTGACCTTAGATGCACAAGGTGCTACCACTATCAGCGAGAGCGATATTATTCTCGGAATTGAAAGTGGTCCTGGCGTTTTGAGTGGAAACCAACTCACCTTCACTGGTGACGGAACTGTGGTTGTGTCCGCTACCCTTAATGCTACTTCCTCTACAAATGCAGTTTACACAAGTGCTGAGATGGAAGTCTTTCAGGTTTATAACATTTCAGGTCGGGCACTGGCGGATGGAGAAGGATATGCTAACGGCCTCGCCTATCTGGTGGCATCCGATAATTTCAATGAGACCTTAAATGTGTTACTAAGCTCGGATGGAAGTTTTACCCTCGAAAATGTGAAAGAAGGGGATTATTATCTGGGTATTGGTGTACCACAAACAGAGACCACTTACCTGACTACCTTCTATGGTGATAAGTCACCCATATTGGACCCAACAGCCGTTCCGGATATTTTGAAGTTATCCTCGGATATGTCCGGTTTGGTGGTCAATATGCAGGCCAAACCTGCCCCTGCGGTAGATCTGGTTGATCCGACAACAGGAGGTAAGATTGAATTCCAGGCTCAAGGAGCCCCTGATGGTCAAAACCGAATCATCTTGGGGAGAGTAGAAATGGGAGATCCCATCCCTAATACACAGGTGGTGCTTTCTACGGCTGATGGAGAATATGTGGCCGATGGGCTTACCGATGAGCAAGGTTTTATCACGTTTGAAGGATTGCCAACGGGAGACTACAGGATAGGAGTGGAGATTCCGGGCGTAGGCAGAGTAGAGACCGAAATTCCAGTTGAAGAAGGGGAACAGGCGGATGTTACCGGTCTCATCAGCGAAGATGGTACGGTCGCATTGGAAATAGAGGAGGTACTCAATGTGGATCTCGAAAAAGAAGCCTTGACGATTTATCCTAACCCGGTGATGGACCAATTAAACCTGATCCTGGAAAATGATTATCGAGGTGAATTAACATTTAGAGTATTCGATTTGAATGGCAAAACCGTGCTTGGATTCAGTGATCATAAGCGAACCAGAAAATTTCAAGTCAATGAATTGTTGGAAATACCTTCGGGAACTTACATCATGCTGATCACGGGAAATGACTTGAGTCTGCAACAACGATTTATTAAACGATAGACAAATCCCACAACCGCCGCCAAACAGCAGAGAGCCCCAATAAGAGTTGGGGCTCTTCTTTTTTCGGGAGCATAGTATTTGGTGTGCTAGTCCTGAGGTCGGCCAGGAGTAGGGCGTGGAGAGGCTGGCTATTCTTTTAAATTTTCTAACATTTATCAGGTCCGGCATGCAACTATTCCGTAAAAGTGAAGTTTTTAGGCAAAAGAGGAACAAATCATAAATATGAAGGGAGGACAATTGGGAGAGTTCGAGGAACTGGTTTTATTAACCGTGGCCATACTGGATGATCATGCCTATGCTATTTCTGTTTTTGATGAACTTAAAAGACAAACAGGTCGAAAAATGATCCTGAGTTCTATTCATAAAACCTTGTTGCGGCTGGAAGATAAGGGTTTTTTGAAATCGGCCATGGGCAAAGCAACGCCATCCAGGGGAGGACGAATGAAGCGCTTGTATACTTTGACGCCCGCCGGAGTAAAAGTGATGACCGATGCTCGCGATTTGAGAAATCAAATGTGGCAACAAATCCCAAACATTCAACTGTTAGGTCATGAATGATTCCAAACTCCCTGTCCTTATTCAGCGATTTGTGAAAACCTTCTTCAGAGAGGACTTGTCTGACACCATCCTTGGTGATCTGGAAGAATTATACGAACGCCAGATTGACATTTACGGATATAGAAAGGCAAGCTTTTTACTGATCTCGGATACCCTTTTCTTTATCAGACCTTTCGCGCTCAAGAGCATTTTCAAAAACTCAAATCATGCAATCATGTTATCCAACCACCTAAAAATTTCTTTCAGGAAAATTCAAAAATTTCGAGGCAGTTCCCTGGCCAAAATGATGAGTCTTACCATTGGAATGGTAAGTGTGTTTTTCATTTCACTCTATATTCATCATGAAAGTACTTACGATCATTTCCATGATAAACGTGAAAGAATATACACGCTTAATACGACGGTAGCCTCACCAACGGGAGATTTAGCCCTGGGACTCACAGCAACAGGTGTGGCTTCTTATTTGAAAGCTTCAAGTCCTGTTATAGAAGAAGCCGTTCGAATTAACCAGGCTTATGGCAGTCGGGTGATCAAGTATGGAAACAAACAATTCATTGAAGCAGAAAATATCCTGTTTGCGGATGCTGAATTTTTCAAAATATTCGATTTCAAATTGATTGAAGGAGTCGCAGATCAGTCACTGGATGAGCCTTTAGAAGTCGTACTTTCTGCCAGAGCGGCCTTGAAATACTTTGATAAGAAGGAAGTGGTCGGAATGGCCCTCGAGATAGATGAACATACTTATACGGTAACGGGGGTCCTGGAAGATGTTCCCCATAACTCACATTTACAGTTTGATTTCCTGATCAGTATGGAAACTTTCCTGACCCCTCGGCCAAACGCACCGGATAATTGGACCTGGATGCCTATGAATAGCTTTTTGCTGCTCAATGAGGGAGCCGATTTGCTGGCTTTGGAGGAAATCATTGCGGCCATTCCCGCCTATCAGGATGAAAATGGAGCCAGTGGTTATCAGGTAAGTTTGGAACCATTTGCTGGCATTCATTTCAGTGACATTAAACTAGGTAAACTGGAATCTTCAGGCAATGAGCAAAACCTCTATATTCTTGGAGGAATTGGCGTGATGATCCTTTTACTGGCAGGATTTAATTATATCAACCTGACCACCGCAACCATATCCATGCATCAAAAGGAAGTTTCCCTGAAAAAGACCATTGGAGCGAGTCAAAGGCATGTGTTTGAACAGTTTTTTGTGGAATCCGCGATGATTACAGGGTTTTCTAGTGGCATTGCTGTCTGTCTGATCCTGATCTTTTTTCCCCGATATGAACAATTTCTCCAAACAAGCTATGGCCTGGATTACCTCCTTAGCATCCAACCCATTTCCATCATTTTGGTCATGCCCGTTATTTTGACCTTATTAGCAGGTATCTATCCCGCTTGGAAATTTTCCGCACTTACGGCGGCACAGGTCGATAAAAAGAAAGTAGCTAGGAGTCATTGGTTTGATACAAGATCCTCATTGTTAGTTTTTCAGTTTGGAATGACCAGTGCCTTGATCATTGGTTCGCTCATCATCTATTCTCAACTCCAGTTCATTAAGAATCAGGACCTGGGGTTTGATCTTCAGCAAAAACTGGTGATTGATTTTGGGCCCAATGCAGCCATTGGAAGTCAATATGATGTTTTGAGTGCTCAATTGAATGAGGTTCCCGGGATTTCGGATGTTACCTTCAGCTCTCACATTCCTGGTGAATCACCCAATGGTGTAACCACGGTTATGAGAGATCCTGAGGGCAATGAACGCACAGGCGATATCAACCTGACATTGGTAGATCCTAATTTCGTTTCCAGGTATGGACTTGAGATAATTGCTGGACGAGACTTCAGAAGCGGACCAGCGGATGTGACCGCTTCATTAATTGTCAATGAAGCATGCGCCAGAGCCTATGGTTTCACAGACCCTGAGGACATCATTGGGTACAGCTTTCAACAGTGGGGAGGTGACGGAAAGGTGATCGGGGTAGTCAGCGATTTTAATTACCTGTCACTACACAATGAAGTCGGACTCCTTTCGCTCAAGATCTGGCCGGAACAGTTTCAGAAAGTTACGGTCAATTTAGAGACAAGTGACATTCCAGGGGTAATTGCTGCGCTTGAAATGAAATGGAATACCCTTTATCCTAATATTCCCTTTAACTACTATTTTCTGGATGATCATTTTCGTGATCAATACCGTCAGGACGATCTGTTTATGAAGATTATTAATCTCTTTGCGATGATCGCCGTTTTCATCGGAGTTCTGGGCCTGATTTCCTTTACTTCCTTCTGGGTAGATCGTAAGCAGCGAGAGATGAGCATTAGAAAAGTCCTGGGAGCGCAGGTCGGTCAATTACTGTGGCAGTTTTATCGACAATTCACCTTGCCTGTGCTGGTCGGTTTTTTTCTGGCAGCGCCATTTGCCTATTACTTTGGAAAAGACTGGGTCAGTCAGTTCGCTTATCAATTTGAATGGACACCTTTGACCTTTCTTATGCCCATGACCTTCATCCTAATGCTCGTTTCGGTCATAATTAGTATGCAAACTTTTCGGGTCATCGATGATAATCCTATTGATCATTTGAAAGAGGAATAGAAAGGATTTATATCATAGTAGGGGATCTGGTGCCATAGTAAATCCCTGTTCTGCGTATCATATTCCTGCATGGCCTGAATTAGCGTGCAGAAAAGACAATTTTGTTAATTCATCGAAAAATTGAGGGATGTCTTAAAATCAATGTGCATTTTCGAAAGGCAAACCTAAGAGTGAATTGAAGAATTGGATTTTTTTCGCGTATGCCTTGTTTCTGGTGGAAATACACGGCTTAGCACAAAGTCGAATTGAATTTCAGCAATGGAATATCGAAGATGGCTTGAGTAATCAGGTGATCAGAAATCTGGCCCAGGATAGCCATGGTTTTCTTTGGCTGACGACAGAGCAGGGCCTGAATCGTTTCGATGGCAAGAATTTCATATCATACATCAACACACCTGGGGACACTAACACCCTTTCAAACAATTTTTTATTCGGCCTCGCGATTGATCAGGAAGATGTGGTCTGGGTAGGGACTGAGCTTGGTCTTAATGCTTATGATCACCAATTAGATCGATGGACACATTTTCAACATGACCCTAATGATCCAACCAGTCTCAGTGATAACTACGTAAGAAAGGTTTTTGTAGACTCGCAGAACCGCGTTTGGGTAGGCACACAAAATGGCCTCAATCTTTATGACCGTACTAAAGGTGAGTTTTTGCGACTCATGGATGATCGGCAGTTCCCATTGGCTTCTGATCGAAAACTTTTTTCCTACAATCGAATCAATGATGTCTATGAAGACCGGGAGGGCCGAATCTGGGTGGGTACAGATGGAGGAGGAATAAGGATACATCAACCTGATAATTGGGACCGATTTACACCCCTGTTTGTAAGAGACACTTTAGAAAGCAGAACACGCATTGTTCGAAAAATATTTCAGGATAATACCGGAGAATTTTGGTTTGGGACGGATGAAGGACTGGCACGTTATTCGGAAGACTTGACTTTAAGAAGGTTCTTCGCTCCATACGATGCTCCGGATAGCCTTTCCGATCAATACGTTTGGGATGTGCTGGAAGGCCCAGAGGGCAATCTTTGGGTAAGTACCTATCGGGGTGGGGTCAATGTGCTGGATCGGGATCACAACCGATTCATTTCGCACTTCAACGCTTCCAATACCTTGTCCAGTGATTTGGTGTGGTCCATGCTCAAAGACAAAGATGGAGGGATATGGATAGGCTGTGATGGACCAGGCGGCCTTAATTATTTCCATTCCGCGTTAAAGAAGTTTGAGCATCACTTACCGGAAAACGGAGTGAAGTATAACGTAAATAAGCTCTATGAGCTTTCTCCGGAAACTTTGCTGGTGAGTACTGCGCAGGGATTATTGGAGTATAGTGTATCCGATAAGTCGTACAAGAAGATTACTGATAAGATCGTAGATGAAAGTGAGTACTTTTTTTTCGAATCAATAGGAAGCAATATCTATTTGATCTCTTCCAATTCCATATATGGTCTGGATCAGCAATTCAATCTTAGAAAACTGTACCAGGCACAGGATTTGTCTGGTCATACGATCGTAACGGATACGCATGTCGATGCCTTGGGCCAGATCTGGGTGGGTACCATTTCCCAGGGGTTATTGCGGGTCAATACCAAATCCTGGACAGATCAGATTTATTTCAACGAAGGCAATTCTGATATTTATCTGGATCGTCGTTCAATCAGTGCACTTGCATCAGGACCCGATGGCCATTTGTGGGTGGCGTCGGCAAGAAGTGGCTTGATGTTGTTAAACCCTTCAAATGGAGAGTTTCAACAATTTCTGTATCATACGGAGGAGTTATATGAGCCTACCATCACAGCCATTGTTCCTGAATCGGATTCTGTCTTGTGGTTGGGTACACTCTCCGACGGTCTTTTGCGATTCAAGTCCAAAACAAAAGACGTAACCTTTTTTCGGTCAGAAGAAAAGGAATTGAGTCAGGGAGTAACGGGTCTCCAGCGGGATACCAATGATGTACTTTGGGTAACGACGAAGAATGGCCTGGCAAGTTTTGAACCACAAACGGAAAAATTTCATGTATTTAACCTGGAAGATGGTTTACAAAGCCCCCTGTTTAATCCTGCTGTGCATTTGGGCAGAAGTGGAAAGTTGTATTTCGGTGGAACCAATGGATTCAATGTGTTGAATCCCAATAAGTTGACTTTCAACGACGCTCTACTAAAAGTATGCTTTGAAAATCTGACCGTGAATGATCAAAACATTCCGCCAGGAGGGGTCTTGCTTCCCGCAGGACTGAATGACCAGGTAAATATCCAACTGCCTTATGATGAGAATTATTTGAAACTGAGCTTCGTTGCTCCTGCGGCGATCCAGGCAGAAAACAATCATTACGCTTATCGGCTTTCAGAAGACCAACCCTGGCAAGATCATGGCGGGAACAATGAACTGGCCTTACCAAATTTACCCGTGGGACAATATGATCTGGCAATCAGAGCTCAAAATAGTGATGGACTATGGGGTCCACCTTCTGTCATCAAGATTGACATCTTGCCTCCTTTTTGGCGAACCGTCTGGTTCCGGGGTAGTGCTATACTGATGGCAGTATTGCTAATTACAGGGCTCTATCGATATCGCCTGAAGCAAATTTCCAGACAAAAAGAAATACTTGAGCAAGAAGTATCCGATCGTACCAGTGAGTTAAAATTACAAAAAGAAAAGGCTGAGAAAGATCGAGAGATCATCGCCAGTCAGGCGGAGGAACTCAAAGAACTGGATAAGGTCAAAAGCAAATTCTTTGCGAATATCTCTCATGAACTGCGTACGCCGCTGACGTTGATCAATGGCCCTTTGGAGACCTTTTTAGAACGGGAAGGCACTCACTTGGATCCTGATACCCTTTCCTTGATCAAAACAGCGAATCAGAACGGGGAGTCACTGTTAGGGTTGGTGGAAGAAATTCTGGACCTGACCAAACTGGAAGCCGGCAAACTACCCCTTATTGAGAATCCCATTCCACTCCACGAATTGTTGAATGATACTTTTGATGCCTATCAATATGACCTGGACACGAAAGGTGTGGAAACCTACTTTGATTTTCAATTACCAGAAGATACTTGTTTGTTGCTCGATGGCCGTAAAGTGAAGAAAATCGTGAACAACCTGCTATCGAATGCCAGGAAATTCACGGAACCCGGTGGGCATATCTATTTGAACACAAAGAGAGAAGGAAAAAAACTGTGGATAGCTGTAAAGGATACAGGGCGAGGCATTGATCCCGCAGATCTGCCTTATGTCTTTGATCGTTTCTACCAATCCAGGAAGGATGGTAAAGCAGAAGGAGGAACCGGGATCGGATTAGCATTGAGTACAGAATTGGCCAAACTGATGGATGGTCAACTGACCGTAACCAGTAAACCGGGTCAGGGTAGTGAGTTTGTACTTCAATTGCCGTTTAGGGTCGCCGAGTTCCAGAAGGTCGATACACTTGAAATAGAAAATGGGACTGAATTGAAAGCGGCGCTTAATCAGGTGGTTATCAACTACAGTGAATTTTTCAATATTGATATGCCCACCTTGTTGCTGGCAGAAGATAATCCTGACATGAGAAGATTCATCGCGAGTGTATTTGAAGAACAATTTCGGATATTACAAGCCACAGATGGAGCTCATGCTTTGAAGTACCTGAATAAAGAACATGTCGATCTTATGATCTCCGATGTGATGATGCCCGGAATGGATGGTTTTGAGTTGCTCAATGCCTTAAAAAGCAATGAACAATTAAGGTCACTTTCAGTCATCATGTTGACCGCAAGAGCCGCAGAAGAAGACAAGTTGTTTGCCCTGACCAAGGGGGTGGATGATTATTTGACCAAACCTTTCAATAAAGCAGAACTATTGGCCAGGGTCAAAAACATCCTGGAAAATCGAGTGAATCGACATGAAATTGATCCAGTTGGAAACCCTCGTCTCAAAAACCTGAACATAGATCAACAATTCCTACTTAACCTTCAGCAGGTTGTAGAGAAACATGTTGACAATCACCAGCTGAATGTTGCTTTCTTGTCGGATGAAGTGGCACTAAGCCCCAGACAGTTACAACGTAAGATAAAAGAGATAACGGGTCTCTCTCCGTTGGGCTTTATCAAAGAAATCCGATTACAGAAGGCCTATCGTTTTCTGGCAAACAGAGAAGTGCCTTCAGTTGCTGATGCCGCCAGAAAAGTAGGTTTTGAAAAAGCTGATTATTTCTCTTCCCAGTTCATTTCCCGTTTTGGCAAACGCCCTTCAAGTATGCTGTAATGGACCTTCGCAAAAGTTCGGGGCGACTTATTTTCACTATTAACTAGCCTCCCTCAAAAGAGTGATTGGAGGCTTTTTAGGCTGTTTTTTGATCAATGATGTCGCATTTTTAGGGGCAAAATGTCCGAATTGTGTGGGAGTCCTGCGGCTACCTTGCATGCAGTAACCGAACGAGTAGTTTAGATAAATACCATGCGACATTTGATACGATTCTGTAAAAGGATTCTTAACGAATTACTGACAGCCGCCAAGCTTTCTATGCATAGACAAGTAATTGTATCGGTACTCATCCTCGTGATGAGTATCGGTGCTTTTGCCCAGCCCAATGAAGTCCAGGACATCCTGGTGACTCCCGCGTCAGGTTTTGGTCAGGCCAATGATATCTGGCAGTCATTTACACCCACACAGGATGGTCGATTTGTAAAATTCACATTTGATGCTGGGGGCAATAGCCCGGCAGGAAACAGGACAATAAACATCTTTGAAGGAGAGGGTACAGGGGGGACTTTATTACAGACATTTACCTATAATTTCGTAGGAAACACTAATGTGGTATCAGTCACTGCTGAGGTGGACCTGCCAACTCCCATTCAGGTAACCCAGGGAATGCAGTATACCTTTTCTGTCACAAACATTAATCCCAGAACTCTTATTAACACCAACCCAAATACGTATACAGGAGGTACTGGTTTTGCGACGTTTAACGGAAATCCTTTTACCAATTTTGATATTGGCTTTTCTGTGATTTTAGATATCGGAACCAATGTATCTATTGCTCCACGCAATGAAGTAAGCACCACAGATCCGTTCATTTTCGATGTAACCTTTTACGGAACACCGACCAATTTGGAATCCACGGATTTCAACATCACTAATGGTACGGTTTCAGGATTATCCATGGTTTCAACAGAAGTGTATGAATTATCGGTCTCCACTACCAGTGATGGTACGGTTACGGTCAATTTTCCAGCGGGATCTGCCCTGGTAGATGGTGTCAATAATGATGCGGCTTCCGCTGATTCTGAAGTGGACTTACCACCTTTTCAGAATCCGGATTTGATCCTTACCCAAAACCAGCTGGTAGCAGGTGGGACCCAATTGTTTTTAAATAATCCCGGAATCAATAATACGATGTTCTTTGCTCCGGCCGGAACCACGAATTTTACGCCCGGTACTACGATAACACAGGGTACCGCAACTCCGGATATTGCCGCGCCTGCTGCAGACGGAGAGTACAAACTATTTTTAACAGATGGAGCCGGTAATGCACTGGCGGTCTCAACTACTTCGCTTTTTGTAACTTCGGAAACAGCGGCTACTACATCGGTTATTACCATAGATGATGACAATGTTATCACAGGAGAAACGGCAGAGGTCACCTTCGTATTTCTCGGTGCAGTCACCGGTTTTGCCAACGATGACCTAACGGTGCCTAATGGTACGCTTTCTGCTGTCAGTTCATCTGATGGAAATGTCACTTTTACTGCTACATTCACACCTAATGGCGACGTAGTTGCAGCGAGCAATGTGATTACCCTGGACAAGACAGGTATTACCGATGGGGCTACTGCTGGCACCGGGACAACTGATTCGGAGAACTTTGCCATTGATACGGGTATCCCGAGAGTAACCAGTGTTTTATGTACGACCGGATGTGATGATGTTTATACTGCGGCGGGTTCAAATCGTATCCTTGCGATTGATGTCAATTTCGATCGGGACGTCACCTTAACCGGTTCTATGACGCTGGAACTCGATTTTGTGGTGGCCAACAGGGACGCGGTTGTTACTCAGAATAGTGCCCGAAGTTTCACAGCTACCTATACGCTAACACAATCTGACTTAAATACTCAGTTGGATTACACAGGTACTGGAGCGCTTACGCTGGCTACAGCAAGTACCCTCACTGGGGATAGTAATGGAGAAGATGCAGATTTGACTTTAGCCGTACCTGGCGCGGTTGGCTCCATCAGTGAAAACAGAACGATCTATATCGATCTGATCCCGCCACAAATTGTGACCATTCTGAGGCAAAGCCCCACTAATGAAATTTTTTCCGGAGATGAAGTAACCTTCAGAGTGGCGTTTACGGAAGACATTGAACCCACATCCTTCGGAAGTACTGATTTTATCCTAAATGGAACCGCCGCAGGTGCCGGGACGATTGGCACCGGGCAAATGATAGATTCCAAGACCTATGATTATACGGTAACAGGCCTGAGCGGTAGTAATGGAACCTTAGGATTGACTTACAATGGATCACTAACAGACCTGGTCACCAATAATGCGCTTTCCGCAGCAGCTCCGGGTACTGACGAACAGTATACCTTGATCAATGTGGTGCCTTCCTTCACAACCACTACACCCACCACTTCGATCAATCAGGGCGATACCTATACTTATAACATCGAGGTTGAATCGAACCTTGACGGAACAGCTTATGATTTGAGTATCTCAGACTTGCCTTCATGGTTAACACTTGTTACCAATGACACCATCAGTACAATTGCGGGTACGGGAAGTTCAGGTACTACCGGTAATGGAGGGGATGCTATGGACGCCAAGTTTGGACCTTTCTTAAGAGATGTTACCTACGATAGTGATGGTAACCTCTACATAGTAGATCGTAACAACCACATGATCCGGAAAGTGGGTACAAATAATGTGGTGAGTCAATTTGCGGGAACGGGTTCCTCCGGATTCTCTGGAGATGGAAGTGATGCTGTAAGTGCCACGTTCAATTTTCCTTCCTCGATCGCCTTTGACGATGCGGGTAACGCTTACATAGCTGATGATTTCAACTATCGGATCAGAAAGGTAGACGCAAGTGGAACGGTTACTACGATTGCCGGAAATGGATCGCAAGGGTTTTCCGGAGATGGAGGAGCGGCTACCTCAGCCATGATCAATCAGCCGATCTCAGTTGCTGTAGGGCCTGACGGTGACTTATACATCGCGACGGAATTAAGGATTCGAAAAGTAGATCTCTCTACCGGAGACATCAGTACCGTAGCGGGAAATGGAACGGGAACATTCGTCTCCGGTGTGACACCTACCAACTCAGGGTTTGTGATCAATGCCATCTCGATGGATAATTTGGGCTCAATTTATATCGCTTCTCAAGCCCACGCCGTTCGGAAAATTGATGGTACAACTAACCTGACATCCTCTATTGCCGGAACGGGAAGCAGCGGATTCGCTGGAGATGGGGGAATGGCTACCAGTGCACAATTGGATAACCCGAATACCATTGTCGTGGACGGTGATGGAACGGTGTTTATTGCCGAAAGAGAAAATGACCGCATCCGAGTGATTGATAAGGGTGGGATGATCCGCACCCTGGCAGGGAATGGTGTGCTTGGATTTTCCGGTGATGGAGGAGCGGCTACCTCAGCCGCAATTCTTAACCCTGAAGGTCTGGCCATTGATGAAAATGGGCGTGTGATTTTTTCAGATGCCGGGAATTTAAGAGTAAGGGCCATTGAAACGAACAAGGCGCAATTGAAAGGTACTTCAGATCAATCTGCTGTAGGTACCTATGCAATTACCATTACAGCATCAAATGGGGTGGAGAGTGTTGATCAAATGTTTACCCTTGAAGTGGTTAACGTTAACGACGTTCCAACACTCAGTCCACAATTGAATGCAACAACCGTAGCCGCAGAAGATGAGAGTTTTAGTTATACCACCTATGTCAGTGACATAGATGGAGATTTCGTTGAATTATCGGTTACCAATTCTCCTTCCTGGTTAACCGCTGCGACGACCACAGAGGTGTTTACCTTTACCTCAGACGCTGGAATAACGGACCTGGCCTATGGCAACGACTTTTTCTATCTGACTAATCAAGATGATAATGCCATATACCGAATAGATAATTTGGGCGGGTCTTTGACACAGATCGCTGGTCAATCTGACAATTCTGCCGGATTTACCGATGGAAATGGAACTGCTGCTGCATTTGAGACGCCATTTGCTTTAGATGTGGCTTCCAATGGGGACTTGTATATCATCGATCAGGATAACCATGCACTCAGGAAAATTTCCGATGTAGGTGGAATGGTGACTGTAACCACGATCGCTGGAAATGGATCTGCGGGGGATGCTACAGGAGCTCCTAGCAATGCTACGGCAACTTTTGATACACCTACCAATGTACTGGTAGCTCCGAATGGTGACATTTACATTGCAGATGCAGGCAATGGAGTGATCAAAAAGCTAAGTGGTGGAACCATAACTACACTAAAAGATGGTTCAGGCACTGATTTCAGCTTTACTCAGCCTTACGGTTTGGCCATTGATGATTCAGGAGTGCTGTATGTGACTGATTTTGGAGGGCATACCATTTACAGCATCGATGGCACCACCCGAACGCTGTTAGCAGGAACCTCAGGAACTATAGGAGATGTTGATGGCACTGGAAACTCGGCCCTGTTTGATGAACCTGCGGGAATCGTGACTAATAACGATGGATCAATCCTTTTTGTGGCAGAAAGTGGAAACGGACTTATCCGTAGATTAGATATTGACGGAGGTACCGTAACGGTCTCCACACTGGGAAGTTCACTTGATACCCCTGTAGGCCTGATTCAAAATCCACAGAATGGCGCATTACTTGTCGCCGACATTGGCTTTAATTCCATAACTGAACACTATCCTGCAATCCGTGTTTCGGGCACACCGACCAATGATGATCTGGGAGTAAACACCGTAGAATTCACCATGAATGACGGTACGGCTGACTTCACTTCAGAGATTAATTTCTTCGTGAAGAATACCAACGATGCACCGGAGTTTACCAGTTCGGCACCTGCTTCTACCACTCAAAATGATCCTTTTTCCTACACGCTTGAAGGAACAGATATCGATGGAAATGCGATCATCTATGACGCGACTACCTTACCCGATTGGTTGACTTTTGAAACCAATGAGCCTATTGTTTCTACTGTAGCCGGAGAAGGAACTGATGCGTACAGTGGAGATGGGGGAGCAGCAACTGCTGCGAGCATTGGTACACCCGATGCGTTGACTGTTGATCAGGCGGGAAATATCTACATAGCCCATGAAAACTACATCCGAAAAGTCGATACAGATGGTAATATTTCGACAATCGTTGGAGACGGTACTGCGGCAAATACTGGAGATGGAGATGCAGGAACAGCTGCACAAATTACCAATATCAATGACATGCATGTTGGACCAGAAGGTAACCTGTATATTTCGGTTGAGGGAGCCATTCGTCGACTAGGCATTGACGGTACGATTACTTCCATCGCTGGTGCCGCCGGTAATTCCGGGACAGCCGGAACAGGAGACGGAGGAGCAGCTACGGCTGCTACGTTTAATCAGAATAGCGGGATTTTTGTGGATCAGGATGGCAATATTTTCGTAGCGGATCAGTCTGATAATACGGTTAGGAAAATCGATGGTGCTGGAAACATCAGTACTGTGGCAACCGGAGTAACCTTCCCATTTGATATAGTAGTTGACGAAGACGGTAACATCTATGCCGTTAATGATGGTTCAACCGGACTGCTCAAAATCGACGCGAGTGATAATAAAACAGACCTTACTGGTTCAAGTAATATCAATTTCTCTACTCAGGACATTGCCATTGATAACCTCGGTAATATTTACGGAACTACTTCTTTTAGCCCAGCCAATCAGATAAAAGTATACAACATATCATCAGGAGAGGTTGCTGTCATTGCCAACGACAACAATACACCGAGTTTTGGTGGAGATGGAGGAGTTGCTTCTCTTGCGTTGTTCAATACCATCAGCGCAGTGGCGGTCGGTCCCGATGGAAGTGTGTTCGTTGCTGATCAATCCAATAACCGCATCCGTAAGTTGACCCCTCAAGACCCTAAGATTACCGGCACGCCATTACAGGATCATGTAGGGGATAATAGCGTTGTACTCACTATTTCGGATGGCACACTTTCGGCCAATCAGACGTTCACACTAGCAGTCAATAACCTACCAGAAATTACCAATGTGACTGCTACAGATGGCTCCTACAATGAAGGAGATGTGATTGATATTGTGGTGACTTTCGATGGAGATGTGACCTCCAGTGGCACAGGCACGGCACCTGGTTTTGAGTTAGAGACCGGAGATAATGATCGAAGTGCCACACAAAGCGCAAATTCAGGAGCCACGGTCACCTTTTCTTATACTGTAGAAGCTGGAGATACCTCAAATGATCTGGCATACAATGCTACATTCATCACAACTGGAGATTATTCTATACAATCTCCAGAAGGTGTATTCGCAGATCTTTCATTGCCTACTACGGGTTCTTCGGGTTCTCTCAGTGATAATCAGGCCATAGTGGTTGATACGGAGACGCCAACGTTGACCACTGTGTCTATCGAATCAGATAACGCCACCACAAGCTTAGCCCGGGAGGGGGATGAGATCACCCTGTCGATTACTTCCTCCGAAGTGTTGGGAGAAGATCCTACGGTGACGATCGCAGGTAATACTGCCACAGTGACCGGCTTAACTTCAACCACATTTGAAGCAACGTATACAATGACTGCTGATGATGAAGAGGGTGCCATTGATTTTACCATCAATTTCTCTGATGAAGCAGGAAATGAGGGTACGGAAGTTACCACCACAACCGATGAAAGTGCGGTAACTTATGATATCACTAGTCCATCGGTGGTGCTTTCTGCGGAAGTTTCGGAGACGACTAACGAAGAAAGCTTCGAATTGACGATTACTTTTAGTACTGCGGTTACGGGTTTTATCGTTGATGATTTGACTTTAGAGAATGGCACTGCCAGCAATTTTGAGGGAAGTGATGATGTTTATACGGTTACGATAACGCCAACGGAAGAGGGAGATGTTTCCATTGATGTAGCGGAAGATGTGGCCCAAGATGCGTCAGGGAATTCGAATATAGCGGCAACTTCATTTGAAATTACTTATGATACCACTTCACCAGTGGTTGCTCTTTCCGTCGCTGCAACCCGTGTCAATGCCGCATTTGAGGTTACCATAACCTTTAGTGAAATTGTGAGTGATTTTGAATTGGCGGACCTGACGGTATCCAATGGGGCTGCAAGTGACCTGACCAACTCGGAAATGACGTATACGGCAACCATAACACCAGAGGCTGAAGGTGAGGTTACCCTCGAGGTTATGGCATCTGTAGCTAAGGATGCTGCAGGGAACGCTAACGAGGCCGGTACACAATTATTAGTTGATTACGATTTGACCGACCCTACACCCACTTTATCTGCAACTTCTTCTGCCACGAATGATGCTTTTGAAGTAACGATCACTTTTGATGAATCTGTGACAGGGTTTACCATTGATGATTTTACCATTGATAATGGTACAGCAAGTGAGTTCGAAGGGTCAGGAACAACCTATACGGCTACGATCACCCCTGAATCGGAAGGAGAAGTTTCCGTGAGTGTTGCTGCTGAAGCGGCTGAAGATTTAGCCAGTAATGCCAGCGTGGCTTCCAATACGCTTACAGTGACTTATGATACAACAGCACCGACGGTAGTTTTGTCCAGTGAAAGTGCAGGAACAGTTACGGGTGCATTCGAAATGGAGGCTACTTTTAATGAAAGCGTTTCGGGGTTCACCTCAGAAGATGTGACGATCACTAATGGAACGCTCTCGGAATTTGACGGATCAGGAAGTAGTTATTCATTTACGGTAACCCCAGAGACAGAAGGAGAAGTAACCATATCAATCGCTGCAAATGTGGCCATTGATGGGTCTGGCAACAATAATACCGCTGCTTCATCCTTTACCATCGATTTTGTAATCAATGACACAGAAGCCCCATCTGTCACGATTGAGAGTGAGGTCACATCGACTTCTGGCGCATTTGAGATCAGCATTACATTCAGTGAAGCGGTCGTAGGTTTTGATCTGGCTGATATCACAGTGGTCAATGGCTCTATTGGAAACTTGACAGGATCATCCGGGGATTACACGGCAACTGTGACCCCAATAGAAGAAGGAACTGTTGAAGTGTCCATTGCCGCGGGAGTTACTGAAGATGCGGCGGGGAATGCCAATACGGCTTCCAATACGCTTAACGTGACTTTCGATGGGACTGCCGACACCACTGCGCCATCCGTTACACTGACCACAGAAAATAATGACGTTTCCGGGTCATTCGAGGTGGATATCTCTTTTAGCGAAGGGGTTACCGGTTTTGATTTGGCAGATATCACAGTTGTTAATGGCACTGCCGCTGGTTTAACTGGTTCCGGAAGTACGTATGCTGTAAGCATTACACCTATTTCGTCTGGTACGGTTACCGTTTCTATTGCAGCCTCTGTGGCAGAGGATGCGGCGGGGAATGCCAATACGGCTTCCAATAGCTTGTCGGTTGAATTTGACGGATCTGCAGATACTACTGCACCGACGGTTACTATCACAACAACTGTTACAGAGATCACCGGCGCATTTGAAATAGAAATGGCTTTCAGTGAAGTGGTTACTGGTTTTGAATCCGCCGATGTAACAGTTGACAATGGAACATTATCAGAATTTGAGGGTGGCGATGCGAGTTATGTCGCGACGATTTCTCCAGACGCAACTGGGACAGTAACCATTAGCATAGGCGCAGGAGTTGCTCAGGATGCCGCGGGAAATGACAATGAAGCTGGCTCACTTACTGTAGAAGCGACGCTTTCAGAAACTACCTTATCTGTAGGGCTTACCGCGGATCAGATAAAAGTATATCCAAACCCGGGAGTTGATTTCATTCAAATCGATTCTCCGTTGCCTTTTGAACATCTGTACTTAATTGACTTGCAAGGAAAGGTCATTTATGAAACTTCAAAAAAGGTGAATTCAATAGATGTAAGTGACTTAAAAGGAGGGACTTACCTCTTGAGAATTGAAACGAAAGAAGGCATTCTTTCAAAAATGTTCCTTAAGAAATAAACTAACACCGCAACAACGGTATAAAGAGCCTCACTGCGAAGTGGTGGCTCTTTGTGTTTATGCCCGCTTGAGCAAAAAGAAGCCCCAACCGGACAGCAGGGGCATCTTGGCGACAGTTAGCTGTTTTGGGACTACTTCACTTTCTCACCATTAAGTCCTTGTCCCAATTTTGTGATGGACTGGTCCAGGAATTCCTTCACTACTTTTCCCACTTCTTCTTGATAGACACTCGCCTCACATTTGATAGTATTGGATAATTCGACTTTTGTGTCCTGTACAGTAAAGAATGCTGCGTAATCGGGAACAGAAGTCCTTTGCTTGGAAGCTTGTGTTTTAAAATCCTGGGAACCAAACACTTCGGGAATCGGAACGGCCTTGCTCAACGTTAGTTCTATGGCCTTATCAGGAGAGGGAGCACCGGGTTTCTTCATTTTTCCGGATACATAGGTAGCTCGGGCATTTTCCAGACGCAGATATGCACCTCCTTTGATTTTGACAGTTCCCAGACGCGACTTGGGGTCAAGGTATATGGAAGGTACATTGATTGAAATGTCCACCACGATCATGTCGTCCAGTTCTTTAGAAACATTTGGCAATCCGGCATGATAAATGGCCGAATTAAACTGTGCTAAAGGTCCGCCGACATTGGACATAAAACTGCCCTTCTCTTTTCCTTTTTTGGTGAGTTTTTTCACATAATATGAAAAATCTTCAGGAACGACCATTAGGCTGCCTTTGATTTGTTCCTGATTGATACGGGGACCTTCCAGTAATTGATCTTCTGCGAAGAATTCCATGTTTGGATAATCTTTTGAGTTGTAAACTTCTAAACCTTGAGCTTTGAGGCTTGCCAGGTAATCAGAATAGATCTCATTCGTCAGCTGCTGAAGGTCATCACCTGTAACCCCTTCAACACCTACTGCCAGGCGGGCGGTTGCATCTCCGGTATAACTGCCACCTCCTAATTGTCTTCCTCCATAACTGGTCTTTTCTGCTTCAGCGATCATCTGATAGTAGATCTTGAAGTTTTTAATGAAGACTTTTTTGGGAGCTTCAGAGAACCCTTTGGATTTCATTTGAAGTACATTCAGGCTCTTTTCCGGGATTTTCTGTGCGTATGCGATAAAACTCATGCATAGCATGAGGGACGCAAGGATGTTTCTGTGTTGGATTGACATGGGTCTGATCTTTTACTTTACAGGTCAAATTTCAAGCAGTAAAAGCTAGTTTTTCATCCCACACCTAAGGCATATTCCTATACCGTGAATCCCGGATAAGCTTTTGAAAATGGAATTAATCTGTTATCGCTTCTAATTTGACTGCCCTAGATCAGGTTATTGGCATAAGCATACTTGATGAGACCCACCAGATTATGCGTTTGTGTCTTTCTAAAGATATTTTTCCGATGCGTCTCCACCGTTCGCTCTGAAATGAACAGTTCTTCTGCGATCTTCTTGTTGGTGTATTCCTGAGCAATGAGGGAAAGCACTTCTCGTTCGCGATCTGTCAATAGTCTTTGGTCATTCAATCCGTGAAGTCCTGAAATCAACAATTTATTGATGTCGGAACTGAGATAAACCTGTCCTTGTGAGGCGGCTTTGATGGCATTGATCAATTCAGAATGGGAGTCTTTTTTTAACAAATACCCGGAAATGCCTTCCTTCAGTACTTCCTGTACCAGATGAGCTTCATCATGCATGCTCAGTACGATGATTTTGATAGAGGGATATTTTCTTTTGACTTTCCTGATAAGTGAAAGTCCGTCGCCATCTGGAAGATTATAATCCGTGATCAGAACATCCGGAGTAACCCTTGTTAACTTGTCGTATGTTTCCTGCAATGAAGTAGCAGAACCGACTACTTCCAGGCCATCTTCGAGTGCCAGGATTTTCACGAGTCCACTGAGTAAAATCGTGTGATCGTCGGTAAGGAAAATCTTCATGTCGTGCCGATTGCTCTTTGTCTTGTTGAAAGATAACCAATTCATGGATTCAAAGAACAAGTAGCCACGAATAATTAACTATACCGTGGAGAGGGTATTTTGAGATGTGGTTTTCGGACTCAATTCGCCAGGAGCGTTCAGGATCAGGGTATTGCCTTTTTCCCCAACAGATTCTAATTCCAGTATTCCCTTGATGAGATTGGTACGCGCTTGTAAATTCTTCCAACCATTCCCATCGCCATGTATTAATTTCTGCTGATCAATTTTGCTGCCATCATCCTCTATCAGTAGTGTGATTTCCTCCTCATCTTTGGTAAGCTGAACGGTCACTTTCGAAGCATCGGAATGTTTGAGTATATTATTGATCCATTCCTGAATGATTCGGTAGAATGCAATCTCCTGGACGTCCGTCAGGCGGTTTTCGAGTCCAAAATAATTCGTTTCCAGCCTGATCTCCCCACCTTGATTGATCCTTGTGACAAATTCATCAATAGCGGCAGGCAAGCCCGTTTGAAGCAAAGTGTGAGGCATCAGATCGAAACAGATACCCTTCAACTCCTGATACATGTCGTTGAGTATTTGTTCCGAAGATTCAAATACTTCCCGCCTTTCATCAGGCTTTGCATTCGAACCCAGACTTTTCAGATTCATGGTCAGCAGGGAGATCATTTGACCGAATCCATCGTGTAAGTCTCTGGCATACCGAGCTCGTTCTTTTTCCTGAGAAGCGACAGTTGCTTTGATTTCCATTTCCCGGGCATGGAGTCGTTCCTCCTGAAGTTCGCTTACTTGTTTTCTTTTCATCCGGTTGCGCAATAGTATACCGATGACTATGATCATCAGGATGATCAACAGAGAAGCAATTAACATCAGCCGATTGAGTTGTAAGGTCTTATCCTGCTCTGCCAATTGTGCCGTCTGGAGGTCGATCTGTTGTTGTTTCTCACGCGTTTCATACTGGGTGATCAGATCATCCATTTCCTGTTTATTGAGTTGCATATCGAGGGAGTCCTGAATGATTGTCGCTCTTTCAGAGGCCGCTAGTGCTGAGAAGTAATCTTCTCTCAGCTTATGCAAGCTTACTTCGACCTCAAGAGCATCCCTCAGCAACGCAAGGTCACCGATCGTTTCGGCCATTTGTGCCGATTCATATGCATATTGTAGCGCTTTTGAGGTGGAACCTGCTTTTTGATAAAGTTTGGCAAGGTTAAGGCTATTACTCGTCAGGCCGGTCTTAAAATCAATGGACTGGAAAGATTCCTGTGCTTTTTGATGATAGAACAGAGCACTATCCAGATTACCCAATGTGCTATGGATCTCTCCAAGATTAAGGTAACAATAACCCAGGTCGATCGGAGCACCCCGGAACTGCGACCAAAAAAGTGACTTCAAATGGTACTTATAGGAGGAATCAACCTCATCGAGTCGAAAATAGGTAGCGGCAAGATTTGTGTAGGCCTGAGGTAGGATGGTTGTATCAGATAACTGGATTGATTTTTCGACGTGATCCAAAATATAATTCAGTGCCTGATCATACTCACCTTTATAGAAGTAGATGATAAAAAGATCGCCTAACACGCGATTGACGCGGGGTTCATTGCCCAGCCTTTGATTACCCTCAAGCGCCATTTTCACATAGACTAAAGCAGAATCGTAAGTTTTTGCGGTGACATAAGCGGTTCCAATTCTGGAGTTCAGGTCCTGTACCTCTTGTTCCGTACCTACCTGTAAAAGCAGCGTTCTGGCTTTGATCAGTTTGGGCAACATGCTTTCGAAATCGGTAGTTCGCGCGTCGATATATGCGGAATATCCCAGGTATTGTGCCTCCCAATAGAGCGCTGTATCAGTTTTATTGACCAGTTGGGTTTTTATGGAATCTACATAAGCATTGCTTTTTGCAGTATCACTATAGTAGTAAGTGCGAAATCCTTGTACCCAAGTGCGTAGGAGACTGTCAGATGGGATTTGACCTGCAGCGGTTAGGCATGTCCAGGTACAGAGTAATGAAATGACGACTTTCATAGATTTAATCTAGGCAAAAAAGACGTATTGTTCTGTTTTATATCAAATCCGGATCATCGCTCAGGTAGATTTCATCGCCTTCGGGAGCCACCAGGACGAGGATTTTATCGGTTTCCAGATCTAGATTGAAAGAAGCGGCATCCATCCAACGACCCAAACCTGTTACCGCCACCAGTTCACCTTCCTCTAAAACGCCTTCCCGGTAACGGATGGTCTTATTCATTCCGAAGAAACCTTCACTTTTATGGCCGTATTTATTGAGAAAAGCCTCTAAGTGGGGAGTGGCATCGTTGAGAAATCCAGAGTCATATTTTGCATCGGGTACAAGGTAGCTCTTTCGATTTTTGTGATCCATTAGAGCATAGTGGGATCCTTCTTTAACCAGAAAGTTGGAAGACTGCTCTTCTTCAATAATCGTATGCCAACTTCGGCTTTTACCTGATTTACGTTGTTCTTCTACAACGACTCGATAATGTGCGCAGGCTCTTCCTGATAATGGGGCGGTCAACGGCTCTTTTACGAATTTAACTTCCCCCCGGACTTTCGCAATCTCATCATCTTTGAAATTGGCAATGGACACCTGAACAGCTTTCCTTAACTTCCTTCGAACAATTCCTTTCCTTGAAAAATAGTATGTGTAGAGGATGCTACCGATGAGAATTGCGAAAACGATAATGACAAATACAGTCATGGTTTTGAAAAGTTTAGCTGTTAAAAATATGAAATTGACTACTTGAAACAGCCGGTTTTGAATGAATTTCCAGGTCCAACTCCAAACCAGTCGCCAAAAAACAATTAACGCTCAATCCCTTCCAACTTCAACAAAAACGCGTAATTCAATGCCCGGTCCTTGTATCGCTTGAAGCGGCCAGAGGCCCCACCGTGTCCTGCTTCCATATTCGTATGAAGTAACAAAAGGTTGTTGTCCGTCTTTTTGTCCCTGAGTTTCGCAACCCATTTGGCAGGTTCCCAGTACTGTACCTGAGAGTCAAAAAGGCCAGTAGTCACCAACATGTTTGGATAGTCCTGTTCTTTGACCTGATCATAGGGTGAGTAGGAGAGCATGTATTGATAGGACTCCAGGTTTTTCGGATTACCCCATTCGTCAAATTCATTGGTAGTCAATGGAATGGATTCGTCGAGCATCGTGGAAATCACATCGACAAAGGGAACTGCTGCAATGATACCATTGAATAATTCTGGTGCCAGGTTACTTACAGCACCCATTAATAAACCACCCGCACTGCCTCCATACCCATACAAGTGTCCTGCACTTGTATACTTTTCTTCGATCAGGTATTTAGCACAGTCGATGTAATCATAGAAGGTATTTTTCTTCTTGAACATCTTTCCGTCTTCGTACCATTTTCTGCCCATTTCCTGCCCGCCACGGATGTGAGCGATGGCATACACAAAGCCACGGTCAAGTAAACTCAGATTGATCGAACTAAACCACGGATCCGTAGAACTTCCATATGAGCCATATGCATATAGTAATAAAGGCGCATTACCATCTTTTACCAGTCCCTTTTTATAAACCAACGAAACTGGTATCTGAACCCCATCGCGTGCCTTCACGAAGAAACGCTCAGTTTCATATTCCCCAGGGTTATGTCCGCCGACGACTTCCTCCTGCTTTTTTAACTCCCTTTCGCGGGTGGCCATGTTGTAGTCATAGATGGAACTGGGGGTAGTCAGGGAGGAATAGCCAAACCGGAGTGTTTCCGTATCAAATTCCGGGTTGGTACTGGAATACACCATGTAGGCTTGTTCGTCAAATGCCAGATAATGCTCCTCTTTCGTTCGTTGATCAATCACTTTCAAATGTGTGAGTGCATTGGATCGCTCAGAAATGACCAGATAGTTGCTAAATACGTCGATATCATCAAGGAGCACTTCCTGTCGATGAGGAATCACCTCTTTCCAATGGTCTTTGGAGGTCGCGTTTATGGGTGTTTCCATTAGACGAAAATTCTCAGCTTCCCAGTTGGTGACGACATAGAATTTATCTTCAAAATGGTCGATTCCATATTCATGTCGGTCTTCCCGCGGGGAGAATTGCCTGAATTCATCCATCGGGTTATCTGCTTCCAGAATATGATAATCACTTACCAGCGTGCTGCTATTATAGATAATCAGGTATTTATTAGATTTCGATTTATAAACGCCGATATAGAAAGAGGGGTCTTTTTCTTCATAGACCACTGCATCTTCAGTCGCATCCGTACCTAATGTGTGTCTTGCGATTTTTTCAGAAAGTAAGGATACTTTGTTTTTACTGGTGTAGAAAAAAGTCTTGTTGTCATTGGCCCATGCTCCTCCGCCATCAGAGTTGGGAATCTGATCATCAAGAAAGGCTCCGGTTTCCAGGTTTTTGAATCGAACCGTATAGATGCGACGGCTCAGGGTATCTTCATTGAAAGCCAGGATCTTATTATCCGGACTGATCCTGAGTCCACGAACACTATAATAGTCATATCCTTCAGCTTCCTGATTTACATCAAGAATGATCTCCTCCTCTGCTTCAAGCGATCCCTTTTTCCGGCAATGAACGGGGTATTCCTGTCCTTCTTCATATCGGGTATAATACCAGTATTTGTTTTTGAAATAAGGTACGGACTCATCATTTTGCTTGATACGACCTACCATTTCGTTGTATAATGTCTCCTGTAGTTTTTCAGTATCTTTCATTTCCTGAGTGGTGTAGTTGTTTTCACCATTCAGATAGTCAAGTACCTCCCGGGTTTGGGTATCCGGATTTTCCGCGGCCTTTTGTTCATCGGTCAGTCGCATCCAAAAGTAGGGGTCTATCCGGCTATCCCCATGTGTGTTGAGTATGGAGTCTTTCTTTTTTGCAATGGGGTAAGTCACTTCCTTTTCTGACATAACTAATTTATTCTCGGTGGCCTGTTTGCAGCCAAAGGCAAAGATCAACAATAGTATCAGGATGAGTGGGTTGATTCTGTTCATGTTTGCTTTTTTCTTGGGATCAATCAATTTTTCTGGGGACTGTCAACTAATTATTCTATTGATCAATTACGTCCTGTGTTCAATGCCATCCAAATTCAGCTTCAAAATCGCTCACCAGAGCGATACTAAAAGTCCTTTTGACCCTAGATATCTTAATCACTCATTAATTTAATTCGCTGCGGATCATTAGAGTAATATCATTGCTCCACAAGTTTTTTCCGATTGGTCCTTTTCTTCGCCATTGAAGATGATCTTTTGTACTTAGAATTCCAAACCCACATCGTGGAGGAATCAATAAATTCATTTCAGATTGTTCGGGGAACTCATCGCGTCACTTTAATATTGATACATAGTTGGACAATTTGATACCCGATAATACCCCCCTTTTTGACAGGATGAAACCGACGCTCCGGTCTATGGAAATTCACCGGGAGGAAGTAGTAAGTAAATTTCGACCATTACTCATGGTGTTTGCTGTCTACGCCATGGTGTGCTTCATGATGCCTTACCTTGATTTTGGGGTGCCAAGAAATCTACGAGGTAACATGTTTTATTTCCTGCTGACCATTGGTCTATTTGCCTTTTCCGTTGTGGTTGCTATTTATTATAAGGCTTATAAGGACTTGCAATATCAGATGCATCAACAGTTCTATTTGGGGTTATCCAGACACCTGGATGAGGATATCGGTTTTTTAAAGGAGGTTCCGGACTATGACGCACATCTGTCGGATAATATGTGGGGCTTGGCTTACAATCATTTTGAGGCGAGGAACCTGATCCAGGGCAGGTACTCGGGTGCGGTTTTTTCGGCGGTTCAGGCTACTGTAGAACAAAGGTTTATGGATTCCCTTCGCTCAGATAAGGTTATTTTCGATGGTATAATCATAAGCTTTGAATTGACTCATTCGGATCAACCAGATGCATTAATCATTGGAAGAAGTCACCCTTCTCATGCACAATTGGCGTCCGAAGGAAAACCGATAATGAGCGAAGATCGGGTGGAATTGGCCCCCAGATACCTTTTGCTTTGTGAAGAAAATTGGGTGCCAACCTCAACATTTGTTGATTCGTTACTGGAGTTAGACGAGGCCTTAAGATTACATCGTGTGATCCGAAAAGAGCTGACCATTGTGATCAGGAATGGTATTTTGACCGTAGCTGTTCCGGTTTATGATCGTTTATGGGAGCTGGTAAATTGGAAGCCTTTCGAATCTGAGCAATTCCTGTCTCGTCAATTACTTCCGTTGAACGGAGCTTTGAAATTGTCAGGGTCATTATAAACCTTCTTATTGTAGGAAATCCATGGTTCGTGTGGATGATCAAAATTTCTATCTTTACCGCAAAAAAGTATGTACTACAGTCTGACACTGGCGCTGTTAACCTTTTTGCAAGGGTTTAATACGGTTTCGTTTGACATGGTAAGGAGGGTAAATACCCAGGGGCAGACCATCCGTTCGACAGCCACTGTCTATTTCAATGCAAGTGGTGATATGGTAACGAAATATGCCCCACCGTTGGAATTGTACATCTTTAACAACACCGAAGGGGAGATCAAACTGTACAATCAGAAGGACAATACCGTAATTCAGAGCGTAAACTACACGGCCGGTACCACCAATACCAATTTCTATTACTTTCTTCAGGGTGAAATTGAGGACATGGGTTTGAGAAAACTTGGATTCGCGTTGAGCAATACAAAATATGAGGATGGTCTTCTGATCACAGAATGGGATGCTCCTATGGATATGAGCACAGGATTTGCTTCTGTAGAGCTCGTCCATCAAAATGACTTACCCGTATTTCTGGGACATAAAGATCCGAAAGGCAATTTTGTGAAAAAGGCTTACTATTACGACTACATTCAACTTGAAGGCTATATAATGTTCCCCAATGCCATCACGGAGATTGAATATGTGGGGAAGAAAGACTCGGTGATCACCAAGTCCAATTTTGAGAATTTTCGATTCAATGATCGAGTCGATAAGAATTATTTTGATTTCGTCATTCCTGAAGATGCTACAGTATTGAAATGAGAGCTTTGTCATTAATCTTTTTCCTGCTAGTAGCAGTCACCGTTTTCGGACAGGATATACGCGCCGACCTGGCTCTGGTCAAATCAGAGACCCTTCATGCGGAGCATGTGGAAGAAAAGAAAAACTCCTTTTTTAAAGGTGTACTGAAAATATACAGCAATCATATTTCTGATCAGATCATTAATGACTGTATCTATGAGGAGTCCTGTTCGGAATTCAGTCAGGGAGCGATGCGCGCCTTTGGCCCCTTGAAAGGAACGATGCTTTCGATGGATCGCATGATGCGTTGCAACCGTCTATCTCAATCAGGTACCATGCCTGTTAGGTTCAACGAACTCGGAAAAATTTCTGACCATTGGTACAAGTATGGTAAGAAAAAGTAGCGCGATTGTTTTTCTGCTGCTTGCGGTATTCTTTTCTTACGCACAAACCAATTTTCAGGAGGATTTTAGCTTTCTGAAGCACCTGGAAAAGTTAGAAGAATGGAATGAGGGGCTGCTTTTGCTCGATCAACTCGGACCGACTTTGAATACTGCTGGACAGGCAGACACCCTGAATTTCTTTCGCGGTAAGTTCATCTATAAATTGAAGCTTCCTGAGTTGTCGGTTGAGGCCTTTCGATCGGTTACCACAGCCAATCAGGAATATTACCGATATGCCCGGTTTTTTGGCACTTTTCAGTCAGCATATGAGGGTGATTTTTCACTCGCTTCTGATATTTTGAAAGCCTATGAGCCTCAGGATAGCCTTTCCATTCGGATTAAGAACTTACAACTTGCAGGATTAGACCTATTGAAAAGAGATTACAGCAGCTATCAGGAACGTCAAAGCCGCTTTACATTTAACTATGAATTGGAGCCCTATGAACAGGGTATGATAGAGCGATACAATGATTTAAAAAACTATAAAAAGAAATCTCCTTTCGTAGCAGGACTGATGTCAGCCATCGTTCCCGGTGGCGGGAGGTTTTACATGGGTAAGCCCGGACAAGGAATAGCGGCATTCTTCGTGACGGGTGTTTTTGGACTGCAAGCCTGGGAAGGTTACCGAAAAGATGGCCTTAATAGTGCCAGGTTTATCATTTTTAGCTCTCTTTTTTCCATCAGCTATGTCGCCAATATTTGGGGAAGCGCCTTAGGTGTGCGTATAAGAAGAGAAGAATTTAACGATCAAATGAATGAGTCGATACTGCTGGATATGCATATTCCTTTGCGGGTGCTTGTGGACTGAAGCACAAGAAAATAAGGCTTACGAGCTGATGGGAGCTGCGCGGTATCAGGAAGCGGCGTTAGCTTTTGAGCGTGCGCTTTTTGATGCAAAGGACATTCAAGAGAAAAACTTGTTTCTCGTGTTAAAAGCCCAATGCTATAAAGCGATAGGTGATTATGACGCAGGGATCAGAAACCTAAAGAGGATTCGTTTTCTGAATTCAGACAGTTTGAAACAAGCCGTAGATTATGAAACGGTATTGCTCCATTACCTTAATAAGGAGTATCAGGAGGCTTATTCGAGAATTGTGCGGATCAAAGCGAAACAGAATGAGACCAAAGAGACTTTGATCTTGTCATTTCTAGTCAATGTAGACCTGCAGAAATGGGATGAGGCAAGAGAATTATTGCTTACTCAAGATTCAGTGTTTCAGTTTGGTGAAGAGGCAATCGCCTATATCTTACCACCGAAATGGAAATTAAAGGATCCGAACAAAGCTTACAACTTGTCTTTACTTCCAGGCCTTGGTCAATGGTACGCGGGTTATTTCTGGAAGGGCGTGTTGTCCGGAAGCATACAACTTGTGCTGGGTGTCTTCAGTATCTACAGTTTAGTAGAAGGGTATTTTTTCTCAGGAACCCTGACCGGTGTTGCGTTATTCTATACGTTTTACCTGGGAGGGGCCAGGTATGCTTCGCAACTGGCTCATCGTAAAAACCACGAGCGTTCAGATATGATTAAAGCACGTTTCTTTGAGAAGTTGGAGGAGAAAGTTCCTTGAGTGAAGAAAACAAAGTATTGGTTGAGTTTTTAGCGTCTGAACCTTGCCAGGTTTCTATACTTATACAGATGGGTGAGGAATATTCATTCAAAATCCTTGAGACATAAAAAAAGGTGGTCTATTGAACCACCTTCTTCATTTCATAATCTTTTGGATTACCAAACAATGAACTTGTCATTGTCGATGTATCTGTCCATGTTACCAAGGATGATGTCGAAAAAGTCAACAAGGGGTACAATACCGAAAATACCTCCACAGGTAATGAAATAGATCAGGATCAGACCTCCTTTACCACCCAGGTATACCCTGTGAATCGCAAGACCTCCGAGGAACCAGGCCAGGATAGCAGAAACAGCAACACTTTTATCAGCTTTTACTGAAGTAGTTGCCAATGCAGTTTGTAGATCAAATTCAGTAGTATTCAGGTCATTGATCACAGAAGTCGTTAGCACATGCTCTACTTCCGCATCATTTACAAAGTAATCACTGCTGGCGGCAGTTCCCATGTATCCGACGAAGACCAGTACTAGTACAGATAGGATTTTTTTCATAGAATTAGTGATTTAATAAAAGTTATTCGATCTCAAGAATAGCGATATTTTAGGTGGTTTCAAAATAAAAAATGATTTGCACTTCAATTAAATCAGTGGGGTTTCAATTAGGCCTGAAAGGCGTTTCTACTCATGCGAATGCGACTATCTAATCCCAGTGTGGAGGCCCGAATAATCTTGTGTGGTCCATGTAACGTTTTTATATGGTCCAAAGCCTGATACAGTTGCAAAGTTTCCTGTGTGTCTTCAAAAAGGTCGATCTGATGATTACCATGGACCAAATCACTAAGTCGTACGCCCACTAGCCTCAGTCTCATTCTGCGACTATAAAGTAAATCATACAATCTTAATACGGTTTGAAGCACGACCTGATCGGAGGCTGAGTACGCAATGTGCTTCTGTTTGGTTTCTGTATCGAAATTGGCGTATCGGATCTTTACGGTAACACAAGCTGTCAATTTATTTTCTTCACGGAGCTGATGGCATAACCTTTCAACCATGGCCGTAAGCATGGACTTCATCTTTGGAATATCAATGGAGTCTTCCATAAAAGTACATTCGGTAGAGATGGATTTTCGTTCTTCGTACTGATGTATAGGTGTGTGGTCTATGCCCTGTGCTTTGAGCCAAAGTGATTTTCCATTTTTCCCGAAGGCTTTTTCCAATAACTTCAGAGGCATTTTTCTGAGAATGTGCACATGCGTGACACCCATTTCTGCGAGGAACAGAGTGGTCTTGGGTCCGATCGAAGGAATCTTTCGCACAGGAAGGGGAGAAAGGAACTCACTTTCTTTTCCCCTTTCCACATGTTTTTCTCCATTGGGTTTGAATTCTCCTGTGGCGACTTTGGCGACCAGTTTGTTCGTTGACATACCCATTGATATGGTCAGGCCGGTTTCGCGGATAATCCTTTGACGAAGCTGTTGCGCCCATTGAAATGTGCCGAAAAACCGATCCATACCAGAAGCGTCTACATAAAATTCATCGATTGACGACTTCTCAAAAACGGGAGCATCTTCCTGGATAATTTCAGTGACCATTCGGGAATGATAGCTATAAGATTCCATGTCACCGGATATTACTTTGGCATCGGGGCAGAGTTGCAGAGCAAGTCGTGTGGGCATTGCAGAATGCACGCCAAACTTTCTGGCTTCGTAGCTACAAGATGTTACTACTCCTCGTCCGTCCTTTCCACCAATGATCAGAGGTATGCCTTTTAAACGTTCGTCCCGTAGGCATTCCACGGAAACGAAAAAGGCGTCCAGGTCCATGTGTATGATGGCTCTTTTGTCGTCGTTCGCTTCAATCATTTCGTTCTTTTTGCTAAAATATTTAGTATAAATGTGAAATAAAAGAAGATTTATGCTAAATTAGTCACTCAAAATACTAATATATATAGCAAATGGTAGCAAGTCATCTTTCCCCAGATCTGCAAATCAAAGAGTTTGAGGCAGTGGATGCTGACATTACTTTCAGCGATCGATACAAATTGAAACTCAGTTCAAAAAAGCTTCGCTCAGGTAAATGTCAGGTGAAATTTTATGCCACGGTTCGTGATAAAAAAGACCTACACGGATATGTATTGGTGGAGTCGGATCAAACCCTGAAAAGTGTGGTCAATGGTATCAAAGACCGACTGCATACCATACACGAGTCAGTAGACTTTCAACATATTCATTTGTACTCCATAGGGAAAAGGTCTCAGGAAGATATGGGCTTTATATTTTTCGATGCTTGATGAAACGATCCTGTGAAGTCTAATAATTTATATCATTTTTGTTGATCACATTGAAGTTCAAACATCTATTCCAACAGTATCATGTCTGTCATTGCCAATAACATAAAATCTCTTCGGAAAAAAATGGGTTATACCCAGGAGCAGTTTGCTCAAAAGGTGGGGATCAAACGATCATTGATTGGAGCCTACGAAGAAGCAAGAGCTGAGCCCCGGTTACAAACTTTAGTGGCGATAGCGGAAGCATTGGAAGTTTCGACAGATGCATTGATCAATGATGACTTGACCAAAGGACATATCTCTCCCTCGCAGAAACCTGTGAAAGTTCTTTCGATCACCGTAGATGAACAAGACAATGAGAACATTGAATTAGTACCGCAGAAAGCTGCTGCCGGATATTTAAATGGATATGCTGACCCTGAATTTGTAACAGAACTCCCTAAATTCCAACTCCCCGTCTTGCCCAAAAACGCAACCTATCGTGCATTTGAGATCCAGGGTGATTCCATGTTGCCATTGGCTTCAGGTACAATTGTTATAGGAAAATACATCGAGTCGGCCAACGACATAAAAAATGGTAAGACCTATATCCTGATCACAAGATTGGAGGGCATTGTTTACAAGCGGGTCTTCAATTACATCGATGAAAAAGGTAAGCTATTTCTGGTATCTGATAACAAAGCGTATTCTCCGTATGAGACGGATCCCGAATCAGTAGAAGAGATATGGGAAGCAAAAGCCTACATTAGCATTGAGTTCCCCGATCCCGATGCAGCAGAGGAAATCTCGCTCGAACAGCTTACGAATTTGGTAAAAGAAGTACGCCTTGATGTTAAAGATTTAAAAAAAGGTCTTACATAATACGAATTTTCACTTTTTTGATTCTCACCTGCACACATTGCATCATTTTTGCGTTATAAAAGGTCGGAACTCAAAAACGCGTGAAATCACTTACTAGCCTTCTCATTTTTTTGGCCTGTTTTGCTGCCACGGGGCAGACTCAAACAACAATCATCGGAAAAGTCATAGAATCCCGAACAGGTACGCCAATTCCATTCGCGAATGTATTTTTCGTGGGTACCACCGAAGGAGGGATCACGGATTTTGACGGAAATTTTAAAGTTACCACAACAACGGCAGTGGACTCTCTGGAAGTTCGATATATTGGTTATGTTTCTAAGAAAAAACCGATACTGAGAGGAGAGGAGCAGATCGTAAATTTTCAATTAGATGAAAACCTGACCGAATTGGAAGAAGTGGTGGTCTATGCTGGTGAAAATCCAGCCTGGCCTATCATGCGAAATGTCATCGACAACAAGAAAAAGAATGATAAGCGATCATTGGAAGCTTATGAGTATGAAAGCTATACCAAGATTGAGATCGATGTTGATAATATTTCTGAAAAATTTAAGAATCGGAAATTGGTTCGCAAGATCACTTCTGTTTTGGATAGTATTGAGCAAATCGCAGGAGAAGATGGGAAGCCCATTTTACCGATTTTCATTTCGGAAGCCATTTCCAGATACTATTTCCGGACCAATCCTACTTACCGGCATGAAAATGTCATTAAGACCAAATTAAGAGGGGTAGGACTAACCGATGGAACCACGACTTCTCAAGTCATAGGGTCGACCTTGCAGGAGTATAATTTTTACCAAAACTGGCTCAATATTGTTAACAAAGAGTTTGTTTCTCCAATAGCCAATGGCTGGAAAGGAAACTATCATTATTATCTGGAAGATAGCCTGTACATCGGCGAAGATTTTTGCTATCGCATAGAATTTGAACCGAAGAATGAGCAAGATTTGGCCTTTCGGGGAATGATG
Organism: Cyclobacteriaceae bacterium; assembly: GCA_965229785.1. Taxonomy (GTDB): domain Bacteria; phylum Bacteroidota; class Bacteroidia; order Cytophagales; family Cyclobacteriaceae; genus JAWPMT01. The sequence goes on along the minus strand of CBDDJS010000001.1, from coordinate 2,230,185 downwards.
TGGATCACGAAGGATGATTATGCACTTAAACGAATTGATGCTTCTGTGGGGAAATCCGCAAACCTGAATTATATCGAAAGGATCAAAATTCAGCAGGACCTGAAAAGAACCGAAGCCGGAGCCTGGTTGCCTGAAAAATCCCGGGTTGTGGTGGATGTGGCACAGGTCACGAAGAAGACGGCTGGCTTGATTGCCAAGTTTTATATCTCTGCTAAGGATTTTGTGGTGAATGAGCCCAAAGATCTGCAGTTCTATCAGAATCCTGTAACAATGGAGGAGGATGTACAGATCTACGATGAGTCCTATTGGCAAGAGCATCGTCATGATACTTTGAGCGCCACGGAAATGAACGTGTATCGAATGATTGATACGTTGCGATACATCCCCATGATCAAATTAATGACAGATGCGGCTAAAATTGCAGCAACTGGATACTTTAGGTTGAATAATCATTTTGATATCGGTCATTACAGTACATTTTTTGGGAACAATGACATAGAAGGGGTTCGCTTGGGTATCGGAGGTAAAACCCGGATTGGCCTAAGTAAGCATTTTACCCTTGGCGGATATTACGGTTATGGCCTGGATGATGAACGCCATAAGTTTCAGGTATATGGCGATTTTATTTTATCGCGAAAACGCTGGACCAAATTGCGGGTTGAAAAGCAAAAAGAAGTAGATCAGGTATGGCTACTTAATCGTGATATACAGGGCGGAAGTTTCTTTTATACTTTTAGTCGGTTTGGGACATTGACGCAGCCATTTTTGTTTAATAAGAATCGGGTTTCCCTTACCCGGCAATTAAGGGCTGGCTGGCAGCAGACCATTGATTTTAAGCAACAGTCTTTTACTCCGCTATTTGATTTTAATTACCGTACCAGTGAGGTGAATGACCCACTGACCACCAGTAGTAATTTCGATATTACTGAAGTGAAAATCAGTACACGTTGGGGTAAGGACGAGATATTTGTCATGAACGACAATGAGCGGGTAAGTCTGGGAACTGTAAAATGGCCTGCGGTAACTTTCACTTACACTTATGGGATTAAAGGACTTTTTGGTAGCGATTTTGAATACCATAAATTGGGTCTGCGGATAGAGAAACGTCAAAAACTGGCTTCTCTTGGGATTTCCCGATACCAATTCAACGCCGGGATGGTCATCGGTGACCTTCCTTATCCCTTACTATATAATACCATAGGAAATGAAACTCCGTTTTACGTCAGTTTCGCTTACAACTTGTTGAATTTCTTTGACTTCACGGCAGATCGATATGCGGAATTGAGATATCGACACTCATTCGAAGGTTTGATCCTGAATCATATTCCGCTTTTGCGCAAATTGAAATGGCGATTGGTTGCTAATGCTAATATTCTGTATGGAAGTATCAATGATGAGAACCGAAATCTGGTAGTTGATGAGAACGGAGCTCCGGTTCAGCCATTCAACACCCTGGGAAGTAAGCCATATGTCGAACTTGGTTACGGCATTGAAAATATCTTTAAAGTGGCTCGAGTTGATTTCTTTCATCGATTGACCTATCTCGATAATCCGGGAGCTAACAAGTTTGGAGTTAAGATCAGTTTCCAGCTTATTTTGTAGCATGAAGGTATCGGCATTCTTCCTGCCATGGCTATGCTTATTTATTGGTTGCGAACTAAGATCTGCTGAGGATCGTATTCGAATTCCTCAGGTTACCGCATCGTTCTATGAAAATGCAGTATCCCGTTTAGGTGAAGAATTAGAAAAAGATCCAAACAATATAAGCCTGATAGAATTACAGCTGTCTTACTATGAAAAGCTGGATTGGCCACTGGAAGCAGGTGAGTCTGTAGCCCACGCACAACAAATTTTGGAACTGGAGCCTGTGGTCGCGAAGAAATACGCCGATTACTATGTTGAGAATAATAAGTTTCAATCACTACTAGATCTTCGTGACGAATTAGAAGAACGATATGAGACCCCCGATTGGATGTGGCATTATCAAATAAACGCAGCCAATAGCGTAGGAAGGTTCGGGGAAGCCAAGGTGCTGTTACGCAATTTTTTTACCTCCCCACGAAACAAAGAAGACCATTTTTTTGGAGGTAAAGAATACCTTATCGCTGGAGATTCATTATTGGGCCTTTATCATTTGCAGCAAGTCAAAAAGGATATGCAAGACAACACTGATTTTGTGAATGTCTATGTTCCACTTGCCTATCACAATGGTGCCTATAGCGAAGTATTAAACGTGATCGCTGAATATGATGACAGGACAGTAGATGTGACCCTACCTTATAAAGCCCGCTCGTTATATGCTTTGGGGCAGACAGGTGAAGCAAAAAAATTACTTTGGTCCATTCCTGTGAGAGGAAATCTGGAGACCCTGCATTCGTGGTATTTAGTAGAGCAAAGATTAGACTCTTCCGTCATATGCCTGGAACGTATTTTGGTTACAGACCCTAATGACCTGGACGTATTATTAAGAAAGGGAAAAATAGATGACCGTCGAGGCTGGGTATATCGTGCAGCATCAGCCTTCAATCAAATTCTTGAGATTGATTCAACACACGAAGAGGCTAAAGAAAGTCTCGAATTGGTAAACCGAAAAATTGCATATTTGCGGAGAATTAGGGAGGCAGATCAAGATATCCCTACCATCAATTTAAATTCAAAAAAAGCAATACAGTAAATGAGCCAGGAGCACATTACCGTGACACTCCCGGATGGGAGCGAGAGGAGCTATGCCAGTGGATCAACTGCCATGGACGTAGCATTGAGTATCAGTGAAGGGTTGGCCAGAAATGTTTTGGCCGCCAAAGTAAACGGAGAGGTAGTGGATGCTACCCGTCCAATTACCACGGATGCGACGGTGCAATTGCTGACCTGGAATGATAAGGATGGAAAAGCGACCATGTGGCATTCATCTGCTCACCTGATGGCGGAAGCACTGGAAGCGCTTTACCCCGGGATCAAATTTGGAATAGGTCCGGCCATTGATGCGGGATTCTATTATGATGTAGATTTTGGTGATCAAAAATTCAATTCAGAGGATCTGGCGGAATTGGAAAATAAGATGCTGGAGCTGGCAAAGCAGAAGAACACCTACGTAAGAACGGAGGTCAGCAAGGCAGACGCTATCAAGTATTTTGAGGAAAAAGGGGATGAATACAAGCTTGAATTAATCGATGAGCTTGAAGATGGCACGATCACATTCTATCAACAGGGGAATTTTACGGATTTATGCCGCGGACCTCATATTCCTAATACAGGGACCATTAAGGCGGCTAAGATCCTAAATATAGCTGGAGCCTTCTGGAGAGGAGACGAGAAGCGTAAGCAATTGACGCGACTTTATGGAATTACCTTTCCCAAACAAAAGGAGCTGAAGGAGCACCTCGAAATGCTCGAGGAGGCCAAGAAGAGAGATCACCGAAAGTTGGGTAAGGAGCTCGACTTGTTCACTTTCTCTGAAAGAGTTGGAAAAGGGTTACCTCTGTGGTTACCCAAAGGAGCAGTATTGAGAGAGCGGTTGGAGAACTTCATGCGCAAAGCACAGATACGAGCAGGCTATGATCAGGTGGTGTCTCCACATATCGGGAGCAAAGATCTCTATGTCACTTCAGGTCATTATGCCAAATATGGAGAAGACTCTTTCCAGCCGATCCATACTCCAAATGAGGATGAAGAGTTCTTGCTAAAACCAATGAATTGCCCACATCACTGCGAGATATATAAAGCGAAGCCCAGGTCTTACAAAGATCTACCGCTGCGATATGCAGAGTTCGGTACTGTTTATAGGTACGAACAGAGTGGTGAGTTGCATGGGCTGACACGTGTAAGGGGCTTTACGCAGGATGATGCCCATATTTTCTGCCGTCCGGATCAGGTTAAAGAAGAGTTTGCCAAAGTGATCGATCTGGTCATGTACGTTTTGAAGGCCCTGGATTTTGGAGAATTTACTGCACAAGTATCTCTGAGGGATCCTGAGAACCCTGATAAGTACATTGGTAAGGACGAAGATTGGGATCGTGCGGAGCGAGAAATCCAGGAAGTAGCAGATGAGAAAGGGTTGAACACCGTCGTAGAATTGGGTGAGGCTGCTTTCTACGGTCCGAAGCTGGATTTTATGGTAAAGGATGCGTTGGGTAGGAGCTGGCAGATGGGCACGATCCAGGTCGATTATAATTTGCCACAGCGATTCGAATTAGAGTATACCGGAACGGATAACCAAAAACACCGGCCGGTGATGATCCACCGAGCGCCATTCGGTTCAATGGAGCGATTCATTGGTATCCTGATTGAAAATACAGCGGGTAATTTTCCATTGTGGTTGGCTCCGGAGCAATTCGCGATCCTGCCTATCTCTGAGAAGTACCACGATTATGCTCAGGAGGTCTTCCGAGGCTTGCAGGAGCATGACATTCGTGGATCGATCGACGAGCGCGATGAGAAGATCGGGAAGAAAATCCGTGATGCGGAACTAAAGAAGATCCCGTACATGTTGATCGTAGGTGAGAAGGAGGCTGCGGATGGTACGCTTTCTATCAGACAACATGGTAAAGGTGACCTTGGATCCAAGTCTCAGGAGGATTTTGTGAGCTATTTCAAGGAAGCCAGCGCGGTTTAGACAGAAAATATCGTAAATGATCCATTATTTTCCATTTGACCAAACGATATTTTCGTTTATCAATGAAATAATCATCATATTTGCGTCTTGTTTTTTTAGAAGGTCCAATTAGAAAAGGAGGTTAACAATCGGTAAACAGAGAAGAAGGCCCTATAGAGGCAGAGTAGAAGAGCCCTATAAGGTCAATGAAAGAATCCAGGCACCCATGGTGCGTGTGGTGGGGGACAATGTCAAAGTAGACGTATATCCCGTAGAAAAAGCCATCAAAATGGCGAAAGAACAAAGTTTAGACCTTGTTGAAATTTCGCCCAAGGCAGATCCTCCTGTTTGTAAGATTATCGATTACTCCAAATTCAAGTACGACCAGAAGAAAAAACAGAAGGAAATCAAATCGAAAGCTGCCAAGACGGTTGTCAAGGAAATTCGATTTGGGCCCAATACGGACGATCACGATTTCAACTTTAAGCTGAATCACGCCAAGAAGTTTTTGGAAGAAGGAGCTAAGGTGAAAGCTTTTGTACATTTCGTCGGAAGAACGATCGTTTTCAAGGAGCGTGGTGAAATTCTTTTGTTGAAGTTCGCACAGGCACTTGAAGAAGAGGGCAAGGTAGAATTGCTGCCTAAATTGGAAGGTAAAAGGATGTCAATCATCCTGGCGCCTAAGGTGAAGAAAAAATAAATGTTGTAAAATAGAGAGATGCCGAAGATGAAAACGAAATCCAGCGCCAAGAAGCGATTCAAGCTGACGGGTACTGGTAAGGTGAAGCGAAAGCATGCTTTTAAAAACCACATTTTGACTAAGAAGGAGACCAAGCAAAAGCGAAATCTTCGAGGAATGTCAGTGGTGCACAAAGCAGACCAAAAAGCCATCAAAGAAATGATGGTTGCTTCATAATTAGGTTTATTGTTTTAACCCGATAGAGAGGCTGAAAGATCACGTCAAAGCGTGACGCCCTTTGTCAAAGAAAATTAAAAATGTCAAGATCAGTTAATCATGTAGCTTCTAGGGCTCGCCGTAAAAAGGTGATGAAGCAGGCCAAAGGTTACTTCGGAAGAAGGAAGAACGTTTGGACCGTAGCCAAAAATGCTGTCGAAAAAGGAATGGGATATTCCTATAGAGACAGGAAAGCAAAGAAAAGAGAGTTTCGTGCACTATGGATTCAAAGGATCAACGCCGGAGCCAGAGAGTATGGTTTGTCTTACTCTAAATTTATGGGATTGTTGAAAGCCAATGAGATCGAGATCGATCGAAAAGTATTGGCGGATCTGGCCATGAATAATCCGGAGGCATTCAAAGCCATCGTTGACAAAGTGAATAAATAAGGTCCTTTACAGGATCTAAGAGATAGAAAGGCTGTTCGAAAGAACGGCCTTTTTTGTTGTCCTTGCCTGTCGAAATATGATAATACAAGCTCCATGGATTGGTATTAATTACTTTGGATCAATCCGAATTTCTGAGGAGTAATATATTCTCCATTGATCCAAAAGTGATTGAGTTAATCAGTTATTCCGTTTTTCTGCTTTTGAAATGGTAATTTCTTGGTTCTGGATTTCCTGCCGAAGGAACGGTGAATCATTTTGGGTGGATTACTCTAGCGAGGTAGCATACTAGCCGAAATGAAGTTTTCACTATTTAAAGATAGTCCCCAGAAAAATTGCTTGATCCATTACCTTGGGAATTGGATAATTCAATAAGCCGTTTATTCCAGGTTGAAAAACATAGTGCTGCTTGTAAACCAAGATAGATACGGAAATTGGATCAGACCAATATGTCAATACCCCGCTGCCTGGCCGTCTTTGCGTGATTCTGATGCACCGGAATACACTTTTGATTCAACATCGACACCTATCGCCTGATAGCCACCGTAAATCCCCACACCTGTTCCGATACGATGCCCTTTCTTCCGTAATTCACGAATGGTTTCATAGGAGAATCCACTTTCGAGGTTGAGGGTGCCACCATTGGTCATTATAGAACCTGTTGGTTGTGAGCTGCCTACATGTCTCATCCTTGGAGCATCACCGGCTTCTTGCAAATTCATTCCAAAGTCGATCAGGTTTACCACAATCTGCGCATGTCCCTGTGGTTGTACCGCGCCACCCATTAAACCAAAACTTACCCAGGGCTTACCATCTTTGGTAATGAAAGCAGGGATAATGGTATGAAAAGGTCTTTTGCCTGGTTCCAATGCATTCGCATGTGAAGGGTCTTCGACATTGAACATTTGTCCTCGGTTTTGTAAAACAAATCCTAATCCATCAGGAACCATACCTGAAGCAAATTCAAAATAGATGCTTTGAATAAGGGAGACCATATTGCCGTCCTTATCTGCCACGGTCAAATAGGTAGTATTGCCCGTCTCAATTTCAAGATCTCCGGCAGGGTAGGAATTGGCTGCTTTATTGGGGTCGATCAATTGGCTGCGCTCCGAGGCATAAGCTTTTGAAAGTAACTCTTTCAATGGGATTCTGTTGAACTCCGGATCAGCATAGAATTTGGCTCGATCTTCATAGGCCAGTTTCTTGGCTTCTGTCAGTACATGCAGGTATTCGGAACTACCAAATCCCATACTTTTAATGTCATAGCCTTCCAGTATGTTGAGCATTTGTAATGCGGCGGTACCTTGACCGTTAGGAGGTAATTCCCATACCTCATAACCCCGATAACTTGTACTAATGGGTTCCACCCAATTCCCGGTGTGAGAAGCCAGGTCTTCGTACGAAAGGAATCCACCATTCTCTTTCATGTATTTAGCAATAGTTCGGGCGATATCACCTTTGTAAAAGGCATCTCTTCCCTTCCGGGCTATTTTCTCATAAGTATTGGCCAGATCCTCATTCACGAATACTTCTCCTTTTCTCGGAGGGCGACCATTGGGTAAGTAGGTTTCAGAAAAACCAGGATAGTCGACTTTGTTCTGATAATTGGTAGCCATTTCGTAGGCGATCACCTCCGATACCGGAAAACCTTCTCTTCCATATCGAATGGCTGGTGCTAAAATTTCCGTCATCGGTAATTTTCCGAATTTTTCATGCATCATAAACCACCCGTCCACCGTACCAGGGGTAGAGATGGCAAGTGGACCAAATAGTGGAATGCTTTTCATGCCTTTATCTCTGAAGTAGTTGATGTCCAGTGATTTAGGAGATCTGCCACTTCCGTTAAATCCATATAACTTTTCTGTTTCCGCATCCCAAACAATCGCGAAAATATCGCCACCAATGCCGCAACTCGCTGGTTCTACCAAACCCAATACGGCATTAGCCGCTATAGCGGCATCCATGGCAGAGCCTCCTTTTCGCAAAATAGCCAAGGCAGCCTGGGTTGCCAGGGGCTGACTGGTGGCTGCCATGCCATTTTTTGCAAGGACTTCAGATCGAGTGGTGAAAGTTTGTCCGGTGAGTCGGTCCTGGGCCTGGACCGCAACGATAATGGTCAATTGAATAAGTAAGGAGAACAGCCTCTTCATGATGAAGGTATTTTTGCTGTTAAAACTAAGGAAAAACGCGAGAGACCAGTTTTGGAAATGGGATCAACGGCAGATTTACTGTTACTGGTGTTTGAGCCCTTTCTAAGGTGATTTAGCGATAAAGGTTGGTGAGGAAATATCTTTAGTATGGAGCCAAAAAAGCCCCAACGTTCGTTGAGGCTTCTTAATTATTGTATGTAAAGGCGGCTTAAGCTCCTTTTACCGTTTTAATGATTCGCGCAGCAGCTTTATAGGGATCAGCGTTAGAGGCAGGTCTTCTGTCTTCCAACCATCCTTTCCAGCCGTTTTCTACAGTAGCAACTGGAATACGGATAGAAGCACCTCGGTCAGAAACACCATAGCTAAACTGATCGATTGATTGTGTTTCGTGCTTACCAGTCAATCGTTGGTCATTATCAGCTCCATATACTGCAATGTGCTCTTTCACAACAGGCTCAAAAGCCTGGCAGATCTTATCGTAAGTTTCCTTGTTACCAGCTTCTCTCAAAATTCCGTTAGAGAAGTTGGCATGCATACCGGAACCATTCCAATCAGTATCTCCAAGGGGCTTAGGATGCCAGTTAATAGCATAACCATATTGCTCGGCAGTTCTTTCGAGTAAATACCGGGCTACCCAGATCTGATCTCCTGCTTCCTGAGCACCTTTAGCGAAAATCTGGAATTCCCACTGTCCTGCTGCTACTTCAGCGTTAATACCTTCCACGTTCAAACCAGCTTCCAGGCAAAGGTCCAAATGCTCTTCTACGACTTCTCTACCGTAAGCATTGCTGGCACCAACTCCGCAATAGTAAGGTCCTTGAGGAGCTGGGTATCCGCCTTCCGGGAAACCGAGGGGCAAATTAGTTGCCGGATCCCACAAGAAGTATTCTTGTTCGAAACCGAACCAAAAATCATTGTCATCATCGTCGATGGTAGCTCTTCCGTTGGATTCGTGGGCAGTGCCATCCGCATTCAAAACCTCCGTCATGACCAGATAAGCATTGTTTCGTGCCGGATCTGGATAAATAGCAACCGGTTTCAATAAACAGTCAGATGAGTTTCCTTCTGCCTGCTCCGTTGAGCTGCCGTCAAAAGACCACATAGGTGCATCTTCCAAATTGCCGCTGAAGTCCGAAAGGATTTTTGTCTTGCTTCTTAGACTCTGTGTGGGTTTGTATCCGTCCAACCAGATGTATTCAAGCTTACTTTTTGCCATGTTCTTTGCGTGATGGTTTGAATTTAAGTCGCCAAATTTATCCAATCTTCATGGATTGGTAATATTTCGATAAAAAAATAATGTTATTCGAAAGGAATTATTGTTTTTTTTGAAATTTTCAAAATCTAAGCAGGGGAGAAGTTCGCAGGATTGCGATTTTTTAAATGCTTCACCTATCCCAATAGTAAGAAGTTACGAATGTCATCCTGCTGATTCAATCCTAGCTTTTTCTTCAGTCGGTTGATGTTCTTTTTAACAGAGAAATAAGCGATACCACTGGTGTTGGCGATTTCTTTGTTATTCAGGCCAATTCTGATATACGCACAAAGTTTGAGGTCATTGATTGTGAGTGACTCGTGCCTTGTTTTGAGTTGATTCAGGAATTCCGGGTGTACTTTTTCGAATTGCAACACGAAGTGTTCCCAATTATTTTCATTGCTCATTTGGGCTTTAATCGAACGTTTCAGGTCTTTGGTGAGCATTTTACCACTGTCGGAAGTGTGGCTATCTAATTTGTCGACGGTTTCAATCAAGGATTCGAACACCCGATTCCTTTCATGAGCTTTCATCACAAAGGAAGAAAGCTCGCGTTCTTTTAGGTCCACCTGCTGTTGCAAATAGTCTTTTTCCTTCTCAAGCAAATGCTTGATCTCTTTATGTGCACGAGTTAGCCGAAGGGCGCTGTTGACACGAGCCAGTAATTCTATATGATTATAGGGTTTGCGAACAAAATCCACAGCTCCCGATTCGAGGGCCGTCTGCAGATTTTCAGGACTCGTCATTACTCCTGTGGCAATGATCACGGGAATTTCACGTGTGAGTGGATCCTGACTGATTTCTCTGGTTGCTTCAATCCCCGTTTTTACTGGCATGTCCCAATCCATGATGATCAGATCTGGCAACTCCTTTTTGGCGATATCTACGGCCAATTGACCATTGGAAGCATATAATATTTCAACGTGATCTGCTGAAAAGAAATTCAGGATGACGTTAAGGTTTTTCGGGCTATCGTCCGCTACCAACAGCTTTCCGTGAATCGCATGTTCCTGATCTGTTACAACCATGTTCTCAATTTTTCAAATTCGAAAATTGAAAATAGGGTGAATATAATGTTCACGAGAAGTATCCATTGTGCGGTTTGAAATAGACGACCTGATCTGGGCATCAGATCAAATGTATGGAAATTATCATACACAGTTTGGCGATGGTGCTTCATTTCTAATGATCAATTATTCTTTTTTCGTAGATTTTCTTCATACGGTTGCCTCATCAACTGATAATATCGATATTTCTGGACAGCAATTGAACTACGGTTTATGGAAAGCAGATGGAATGATCAGGATGCGCTCGCCTGCGAAGGAAACTTGTTGAAACTACGTGTCTATACATCACGGTTGTTAGGTCTTGACGAGGACCTGGTCATGCATGGTGGCGGCAATACGTCGGTAAAGATTAAGGATTCTAACCTTTTTGGTGAAATTGATGAAGTGCTTTATGTGAAAGGTAGTGGTTGGGATCTTGCCACGATTGAGGCTGAAGGATTTGCGCCGGTAAAGATGGAGATGTTATTGAAAATGGCCAATCTGGAAGCTATGTCTGACCTGGAAATGGTGAAATACCAGCGTATGGCGATGACCAATCCCAGTGCTCCAAACCCATCGGTAGAGGCCATATTGCATGCGATCATTCCCTTCAGGTTTGTAGATCATACCCATGCCGATGCAGTTGTTACCATTACGAATACTGCAAATGGTGAAGCAAGCATAAAAGAAATTTACGGAGATCGTGTTTTAATCATTCCATATGTGATGCCAGGTTTTGTATTGGCTCGTAAGATCTATGAAATGACTAAGGACCTGGATTGGAGTACGATTGATGGAATGATCCTTTTGAATCATGGAGTCTTTACCTTTCACGATGAGGCAAAGGTGAGTTATGAGCAAATGATCAGGCTTGTTTCCAAAGCCGAGCAGTATCTGGATAGCCATGCAGCCAAACGTTTATCCGCGTCGGAAGGAATAGTAGACCCGATGCAGATTGCCAAAATCCGAAAAGCCGTATCTGAGGTGTGGGGTCATCCGGTCCTAGCTTCAACAGATAACACAGGATCCACCTTGGGTTTTAGTCAATTGCCGGAGGTAAAAGAGATTGCCAGCAGAGGTCCGATCACTCCTGACCACATTATTCGCACGAAACAACATCCGGTAGTACTGAGCGCTCATCCTGAACGAGATATTGAAGCTTTTAAAAAAAGTTATCAGGCTTATTTTGAGGAGCACGCTAATGGAGAAACCATGCTGGATCAGGCGCCGCGTTGGGCAATTTTGCCGGGGACAGGTTCTGTTTTTTTTGGACCTTCTGTTAAGCATACACGTATCATTCGGGACATAGCCGTACATACACAACGAGCAATTTATCGGGCAGAGCAACTCGGTGGTTGGCAACCGTTGCCAGCGGCCAAATTATTCGAGATGGAATACTGGAGCCTTGAACAAGCCAAGCTAAAAAAGGCCGGGGGATTCAAGCCTTTTCAGGGAAAAGTGGCGCTAATCACAGGTGCAGCCAGTGGCATAGGAAAAGCCTGTGTAGAAATGCTTGTTTCAGGAGGTGCGGTGATCGGGGCTTTGGACATTAGTCCGGAGGTAGAGGGCCTTTCCTCAGAAGCAGTGCTTCCGTTGGTAGCAGATGTGTCGGATTTGGAACAAGTAAACCAGTCAGTTAAACAGCTTGTTACCCGATATGGGGGGCTTGACATGTTGGTGAGTAATGCCGGGATATTCCCAAAGAGTGCGAAAATCGCGGAGATGCCTTTTGATACCTGGCGGCGAAGTTTGGACATTAATCTGACCAGTCATCAGCAATTGATTCAATGCTGTATCCCGTTTTTGGAATTGGGCTTTGATCCGGCCATTGTCATCATTGGCTCTAAAAATGTTCCGGCTCCTGGTCCGGGCGCAGCTGCTTATTCTGTTGCAAAAGCAGGCCTGACCCAGTTGAGTAGAGTGGCGGCGCTGGAATTGGGCGACAAGGGGATCCGTGTGAATGTAGTCCACCCTAATGCTGTTTATGACACAGCCATCTGGACCAATGAGGTATTAAAAGCACGAGCGGAACACTATGGGCTATCGGTAGAGGAGTATAAAACCAATAATCTGCTCAAATCAGAAGTGACCTCAGATGATGTAGCCTTACTGGTCAGAGAAATGCTTGGTAAGACCTTCGCCAAAGTAACCGGTGCCCAGATCCCTATTGACGGTGGCAATGAGCGAGTGATCTAATTAGGTTAAGTAGACGGAATAATTCAATCGTCGAGTTTGACCTCTTCTTCAAGGGGTTGGCGAAAGTCGTGGAAGAGGGCACCTCCGATCATGGAAAGACCAAGTACGATCGGTGAGAACCACTCGTTGAACTCGCTTTGAGTAAAAGCAAGTACAATTCCCGAAAGGACGCTTAGGGCTCCTATGACAATCACGACAATACGTACAGAGTTGTTATTTTTCATATTGTTTTCTAATCATTTCTTTATTAGTAGTCTTGGATGTCGATATTATTACATCATCCAACAAAATATTAAATTCTGATCTGTGCTTTTTGCTGAAAATGACAATGCCAGGAGAAAAGGTTTAAAGGGAATGCTATTCAATATTGATATCCGACAAAATCCATTTAGGTGATGCCGAAACCTCGTGTATTCTGTATTCCCGGTTTGGGGCTATCCAGTCAGTTTCTCGAAAACCTGAAACTCGAATATGGAATAGTAACCTGCCTCGATTGGATTGAGCCAAATGCATGGGAATCCATTCCGGATTACGCTGGCAGAATGAGCGAACCATTGAACGACGTTGAAGGAGATGTGGTACTTATCGGACATTCTTTTGGAGGGATTATCGCACAGGAAATCGCTATCCTGAGACCTGTAAAGCAACTTATCCTGATATCCACGATGTTGAATCCACAGGAAGCACCCCATCGACTGAAGCTTCTTGGGAAGCATAGATTGCATCGATTGATTTCCAAAGAACTGATTTTAAGTACTTTCCCATTTTGGGCGAGGACCCATAGTTATCGCTCACCTGAGTTAAGGGCATTGTTCAGAAAGTCCGTACAACGCTTATCCTCGCATTATTTTCGATGGTCCTTATATCAAATTGCCACCTGGCCGGGTACGTGGGGATCAGATGCACACATCATCAGACTCCACGGAACAAGGGATGTCACCTTTCGGAGTAAGAAGATTGACCATGTTGATCATTGGATTGTTAAGGGTGACCATAACATGATCTATTTGAAAGGGGAAGAGGTTTCAAAAATTATCAATCAGTACTTATCAGACCTTTGATTGACTTTTGATCACCGATGAATTTTTGAGAGAGCTGGAGGACTACATTCCAATCTTCAAGGGTATTCGACCTATTCGTTTCGTTTGAGACTGGCTAAGCATTAAACTTCTTATCTTCGGAGGGAATACCTAACCCCATTTTGATGAAAAGCCTCCTGCATCTTAAATCAGTTATTTATACCATTTTTTTCTGTTTGGTTTTTGTTCAGTGTAGCAATCCGGTGGTACTCAAAAAGGGAGAACGTATTGCTTTAATCGGTAACAACCTTGGAGCACGTTTAATGATCTATGGTCACTTCGAAACAGGGATGCATTTGGCTTATCCGAATCAGAAGTTATACATTCGAAACTTTTGTGATGCCGGAGATACGCCCGGATTCAGACCTCATTCCGGACGTAATTCACCCTGGGCTTTTGAAGGGGCCGAACAATACCAGTCTGAATTGGCAGAACCTTCAGGTAGCGAAGGTCATTTTGAGTACCCGGATGAATGGTTGACGCGTCATGAAATTAATCGTATCGTTGCCTTTTTTGGATACAATGAGTCTTTCGAAGGAGAAGCAGGGTTATCAGCTTTCAAAGCAGAGTTAGATGCTTTTATCAAACATACACTGAAACAACGATACGACGGTACCGATGCTCCTGCATTGACCATCGTTTCCCCCATTGCGTTTGAAGACCTTTCTGATCAATTGGATTTGCCAAATGGTCGACAAGAAAACAAGAACCTGGCGATGTATACGCGTGCCATGATGGATGTCTGTGCAGCCAATCAGGTACAGTTTGTGGATGCCTTTTCGGTGAGCAAAGACTGGATGCAGGGTGAGGGTAATATCACCCAGGATGGATTTCAGTTGAATGAACAAGGGAGTAATCAATTCAGCCAATTCCTCATTGAATCTATTTTTGAGAAAACCGTTCCGTCTCACCCTAATGAAGATTTGGTTCGTGAAGCGGTACTCGAAAAAAACTGGTTTTGGCATAATGATTATAAAATACCCAATGGCGTGCATGTATTTGGTCGACGGTATGATCCTTTTGGTCCGGATAATTATCCTTACGAGCTGGAGAAAATTCGGCAAATGACAGCCATCCGAGATACAGCCATCTGGCAGGCCATTGTGGGTAATGAGATGGATTTAGCTTCGGCTGATGCGGAGACGAGTCAATTGCCAGAAGTAGAGACCAACTACATTGAGGGGGATTATGGTCGGGGAGAGGCTCGTTACCTCTATGGAGAGGAAGCCCTGTCCACATTTACAATGGCGCCAGGTTATGAAGTCTCGCTATTTGCCTCTGAACAGGAGTTCCCGGACCTGGCCAATCCAGTACAGATGTCATTTGACAATCGAGGTAGGTTATGGGTAGGTGTGATGCCTTCCTATCCTCACTACAAACCTGGTGACACGAAACCCGATGACAAATTGATCATCCTGGAAGACACAGATGGTGATTTCAAAGCAGATAAGCAAACCACCTTTGCTGATGGCCTCCATTTGACCATAGGGTTTGAGTTTGCTCCGGAGGGTGTTTATGTGTCTCAGGGGACTCATTTGAAGTTGTTGATGGATGAAGACGGAGATGATCGTGCAGATCGGGAAGAGATCATTCTCAGCGGTTTTGATGATCATGATACGCACCACGCCATCAGTGCATTTAGCGCAGATCCTTCCGGTGCCATTTACATGGCAGAAGGTGTTTTCCTACACACCAATGTTGAGACGGCCTATGGCCCGGTTCGAGCTACAAATGGTGGGTTTTACCGTTACAACCCACAGCGCCATCACCTGGAAAGAACGGCCCAGTTACCCATTCCGAACCCATGGGGTATTGCCTTTGATGAGTGGGGGCAAAACTTCTTTCTGGATACTTCCGGTCCCGCATTACGATGGATGCAGCAAGGCTCCGTTAATCCCAGATATGGAGTTGCCACAGCTAATCCTACTCAATTGATTGAAGAAGCGCATTTGGTAAGGCCTACTTCAGGTTTGGAATTTATTTCCAGCAGGCACTTTCCGGAGGAGGTCCAGGGTGACATTATCCTAAATAATACCATTGGTTTTCTGGGGATCAAACAACATTCGGTTAGTGATGATGGAACCGGCTATGCGTTGAAATATCGGCAGGATCTGATTACTTCGACCGATAGAAATTTCCGTCCAGTAGACCTGGAATTTGCTCCTGATGGCTCATTGTATTTGCTCGATTGGCATAATGTCCTGATTGGCCATATGCAGCACAATGCCCGCGATCCGCTTAGGGACCATGCTCATGGCAGGGTTTATAGGATTACTTATCCGTCGCGACCTTTGGTGGTCCCTGAAGAGGTTGAAGAAGCAACTATTCTTCAGTTGCTGGATCAGTTAAAGCTTCCTGAATACCGTGCGCGTTACCGGGTCCGTCGTGAATTACGAGCTCGTGAACCCCAAAAGGTAATGGAAGCACTACACCAGTGGGTGGCGGATCTTGATCGGTCAGAAGATCGGTACGAACATCATTTATTGGAGGCGCTCTGGGTATCCTGGGGTCTGAATTTGGTGGATACCACACTTCTGGATCGGTTGTTGAGCGCAGATGATCACAAAGCCAGGGCAGCGGCAGTTCGTGTGTTGAGGTATAATTACGACAAAACCCCAAGTGCACTGGAATGGATGAAAAGAGCTGCTACCGACGAACACGGTCGGGTCAGATTGGAAGCGATCGTTGCGGCTTCGTGGATGGAAAAGGAAGCTGGATTGGCGGTCCTGGAAACGGCAGCTACACAGGTACTAGATCAGTGGAGTTCGGTACCTTATCTAACCGCAAAAGCACATTTAAATGGTGAAAAGCTGGACCTGGGAACGAAAGAAAAAGTGGATAATCCCTTTACCGGTGAATTAGCGGATGCCTGGGATTTGGGGAAAAGGTTGTATGAGAAGGATGGATATTGTGGAACGTGTCACCAATATGATGGCAAAGGCTTACCTGCGGCGGGATTTCCTCCGCTGGCTCAGTCAGATTGGTTACAGGATAAGGACCGTTTGATCAAATTGACACTAAAAGGACTGTTAGGCCCAATCTCGGTTAATGGTGTGGACTATCCGGGACAAGTGCCCATGACTCCTTTTGAAGGGTTACTGACAGATGAAGAGGCTGCGGCTGTATTGACTTATGTTCGAAATGCATTTGGGAATTCCGAAGGTGAAGTAACTGAAAATGAGGTGACCAGAGTCCGGGCAGAGGTCTCGGATAAAAAAGGATATTATGCTCCTTCGGAGTTGAAATAAGTAAGAACGGCAACAATAGTAGTTATGTGCCCAGGCTAAGTGACGAAAGAGAATCAAGAGAAAAATCTGTGAGTAATGATATTATTCCAGGGATTCCCAGTTAATCAAGTTGATGAGTTATTAAGTTATACTCGATCAAAAAGGACTGAATTACCGCTATCGAAAACTAATGGTTGATGTCGTTGGCCAACTTCAACTCAAAAATCGCAAGGGTTATTACAATTAGAATTTCCCCTGCGAAGTAGACAATATCTAAAGTAGAGAGACGATTGAGAAGTTGTGCCACTACAAAGCCTGAAAAAAGACAATATGCCAGATTTGCAATCGCAATGATTCTGATGAGCAGTTTGACTTTACTTAATCTGGCGAAGAAGTTGCTTAGGGAGTACGCCGCAAACAGCAAAGCGATCAAGCCCAGGAAATACAAGATCTTGGAAGGCATGTTAAAGACTTCCGGGAGGTTGGGTAGCACTAATAGCAATGAAAGAGAAGTGATACTTGCCCCGATGCCATCAATAATGAAGATGAAGTAAGGGTTTGCAATGGCCTTATCTACGAATTTCATGGTCTTGCTCTTTTAAAATATCCTGTCAAGAACAATATCACGGATTCGGGTAGGATCAATGGGTTCTTTGCTTTCGTGTTGACTGATGAATATCGCCTTATCAGCATCGGCTAAACCAATTCGACCATGAGAACCTTTCACCAGAGAAGCATCCAGCGGAATTACGTTCATGACAGTTCTAAAACCCAGTTTCTTAGCCAGAAGTTTTAGAATGATGCGAGGAATGATCAATTTCTTTTTTGGATCGAGGAACATCTCAACTGGATCGTAACCTGGTTTCTTATGGATATCCACCATTCGGGCAAAATCAGGCGCCAGGTTATCGTCCGTCCAGTAGTAATAAGTGAACCAGCTGTTGGCATCTGCAACCACCACGAGATCACCACTGCGTTCATGATCGATATGATGATCTTTCTTAGTTTGTTCATCCAGGACCAGTTCAATGCCGGAAATAGTCGCCAGTTTTTCTTTGACTTGTTTCCTGATCGTCGGATCGTTGCAGTAAATGTGAGCCACCTGGTGGTCCGCGAGCGCAAATGCTTTGGAAGCCCCAGCATCCAATAATTCCAATCCGTTTTCAATCCGGACATGAATCATGCCCATTTCTCTAAGGATGCGGTTGATATGAATTGGTTGATGTACGTTGGTGATGCCGTATTCTGAGATCACCGATACTTCAACACCTCGATTTTCCAGCCAATTGATCAAACCTTCACAAACCTGATCAATCTCCCTCAGGTCTTTAGATAGGTGTTTATCATCATGACCGAACTTTTGAAGTACATAGTCAAGGTGTGGCAAATAGACCAGTAGAAGGTTTGGTTCATGCTTTTCAAAAACCAATTGACTTGCATCGGCGATCCATTGACTGGATTTGATACTGGTTTTTGGTCCCCAAAAATCGAAGAGTGGAAAGGTGCCCAATTCGGATTGTAGTTCATCGCGGAGAGAAGCGGGGTATGAATAACAATCAGGAATTTTTTGACCATCTGCACGGTATTGAGGTCTGGGGGTGACAGAGTAATCAACTGATGAATACATGTTGTACCACCAGAACATATTGGCACAAGTGAAGTCAGGATTTTGTTGGCGTGCAACATCCCAGATGCTCGGGGCTTCAACCAAATTATTAGATTGACGCCACAGTTTCACTTCTTGTTCATCTTTGAAAAACCAACCATTGCCAACAATGCCGTGCTCTTTTGGCCATTTACCCGTTAGATATGTGGTTTGCACGGAACAAGTCACGGCTGGTAAAACAGGTTCTACAACGTTAATGTGCTGTTGCTCACTCCACTTTTTCAGGAAAGGGGTATGGTCTCCAATCAACTTTTTGGAGAGCCCCACTACATTGATCAATGCGTGCTTTTTCATGCCTCATTAAGTGTCTCCGAGACCCAATTCAATTCCCTGCAGATGCTTCCGACCAGATCAGTGCGCATGTTGGGAGGCAACACATCCCAGGTATAAGTCTCTACCTCCAGGTGATTGGTAAAATTCTTCTTCTTCCAGACTTTCAACGTTTCGATGATATCCTTCTGGGTAGAAACCAATTGATCATAAGTCTCTGTGAATATCGGAACATGAAAATGTGTTCGGATCTCCTGATCTTCATCAGACAGACTTTCTAATGCCTCTCCAAGGTCTTTGAAGCGCTTCAATTGACCATCTTGTGTTCGAACCACTGCCTGATGTAAGTACACGGGCTCGTCGAAGGTCTGCAATTGTGTACTGATTTCTTTTCGATTGAGGGCAGTCATAGTTGGAGAGCCCAGAGCTGCACTGATCTGAATTCTTCCAATCTTTATACCCGCTTCCTGAATATTTAATATGGCTTCTGCCGGGTTTTCATACCCCACAGCGAAATGGCACACGTCATAGCATAACTGAAAATGCGTTTTGATGGCTTCCTCGGCTTCCACTACTTCACAATTCAGAAGATTCTGAACTTGAGAGATACCTTGCTTTAGTACATATTCCTCGAAGTAATCCACAAACTCCTGACTGGTCTCAAGGATACCATCGGGCTCAGGTTCCATGTCCAGATGAAGGTTTTTGCCGGTATTTTTCCTGACTTCCGCCAGGAATGCGATTAGTTCACAGAGATGACCCAGCGACCTGAATTTTGCAACGGTTAAAGCTTCATCATTTTCATGCCAAAATCGGTAAGACAGGGGAGAAGTAGATACGCCACCATCCATGCCTTCTGGCAGGATCTCGGCTAAAATTTGAAAAAGTCTTTTGGTATAAGCGAGTCGATCCGGGTTGGTCCAGTCAGGGGCATGAACTTTGTCCTTAACTACATCAAAATGAAATTGTCCGTAAGGAAACCCATTAATGGTGAAAACAAACATGCGATTCGTTTCCAACCATGATTTGAATTCACGTAAGTTCTCTTCTTTGATCAACTCGAGGGAGGCCTGATTGGAAAGCCTGAGACCAATTCCAAATCGGCTGACATTGAGTTGTTCTTTTACTCGTGTCGTGTATGCTTTGAGGTTTTCGAAGGTTTCTGCCCAGTTTTCTCCAGGGTGGATGTTGCTGCAATAAGTGAGAAGTCCCTGGTGATGTTCAATTTGCATGCTGTTGAACGTTGGAATGTAAAGTAAGGACGGCTTGTTCGATGATTCTCAAATCCATTTGATTTACTTCCAGGCCATGCCCAATCTGATCGATCAATGTGATACAGAGTTCGCCACCCAAATGTTCCCGAAACTCTTCGATCCCTGCTAATAAAGCAGGGTTCACCTTAGTGCCACTTGAGTCTAATAGCGCTTCATGAAATAAGTCAAAACCATAGCTCGAAATGGCGGATAAAACGCGTTGACAGGCGTCCTGATCGAGTAATCCAATCTGTGTGGCATAAACGACATCCAGTGCAATACCAATGGCAACCGCCTCTCCATGCCTGATTTCAAAGTCTGTCAACTGCTCGAGTTTATGTGCAGCCCAATGTCCGAAATCCAATGGCCGCGCCGACCCTCGTTCAAAAGGATCATTACCACCTGCAATGTGGTCACAATGCCATTTAGCACATTCATAGACGAGATCTGTCATGGTTTTTAGATCACGTTCATTCATTGCGTTTGCATGGGATTCCAGCCATTCGAAAAAGGGAGCATCTTTGATCAGAGCCACTTTAATGGCTTCCGCTACACCGGCTCGCCAATCACGAGAATTGAGTGTGGTCAGGAAAGTAGTGTCATTGATCACTGCTTCAGGAGGAGCAAATGCTCCAATGAAATTCTTTTTGCCAAAAAAATTGACACCATTCTTGACCCCAACGCCAGAATCGTTTTGACTCAATACCGTAGTAGGAATACGGATATGTCTGATACCACGATGGCCTACGGCTGCCGCGAATCCAACCATATCGAGGACGGCACCGCCACCTATGGCCACTAAGTAGGCATGACGATCTATTTTGGCCTCATTGATCAGAGATAAAGTTTGATCGTAGTATCGCAAGTCGTTTTTGACTTGTTCTCCACCGGGGACAACTAAAGGATTCGCTGCTAGTTCTAAATAATCCGCAGATTGAATGTATTGCGTGATCTGATTTATCAACTCCGAATGATGTTCTGCTACTCCCGAGTCGATCACGAAGGCTACTCGGGTTAGTCGACGAGCACCAATGACTTCCTGAAATAATGCATTATCAGGTTGAAATAAGTGTTGGGTAAAGTGTATTTCGTAATTGTAGTTAACTGTAAAGTTTTGCTGAATTTTCATGGAAAGCGCCTCTGTCTGCTCAGGTTACCGCGAATTTTCGTGAAAGTAATAAAGACAGAGGAAGAAGCAGCAGGGTAATTAATCCAAACCACCAGTAACTACTACCAGCGGCATAACAAGCATCTAAAGGAATAAGTGAGATGACACCCATTTTAACCGCTTTCATTACATTGGGAGGAGTGTTCTCTATGATGGCTTTACCTTTAGCCCTCAGGTTCATAAGTAACCAAATCATCAAAAAGGGCAATACCGTAAGCAGTTGAAAATATCCCAGGAAGGCGAGATAGATGATCGCACACGCTACCATGAGGTCAAATCCAAGAGCTACTGTTACAGAAATACGATTCTTGCCATGTACTTCGCCTTGACTGGTCAATGTAATGGCGGCAATAAATAAGACAGGTAAGCTCCCGATCCACCACATTTCAAAAACCTGATCAGGCACAATGCTTATACCCAACAATAAGTTTAATCCTCGGCAAAGCCCCATGACCAGTGGGCCCCCTACCAGGGTATGCTTGAAATATTTGTCGTAACTCGTGGCACAAATCATGATGCCCAGTGCCAGTAAATAACTGATAGTGGCCAGTTGAATGGTTACGACTGACGCGATAATGAATAAGGTGATACCGAACCAAATCGCCTTTTCTCTACTGATCTGACCCGAAGGCAGTGGCCTTTCCGGACGTTCCTTTCTATCCAACTCCAGATCAAATACATCGTTGAAGACAATGCCTCCTGCATAGAGGCAGGCGGTAGCCACGATGAGTGACAATGCGCCCCAAACAGGAAATGTTGAATGGTTTAGATTTATGGCACCTGATAATGCAATTCCCGCAAAAATGTCCGCAATGGCTGTAATGACATTTGCGGGTCTTATCAATACAAGGTATGGGCCTGGCTTACCGCTACTCAATTTTCTACTATGTTCGGAGAAGAGGATTTCTTGGGTTCCTGTCCACGCAATACGCTATTACCACCATACAAAACCGACTGATCGAAAGAGACTCCATTCTCCCAATCACTTGCTTTCATGTTTCCACTTTTACCGTAAATGGTCAGGGCATTTTGGTAACAAGTCATATGAATGTCTTCCTGGGGAATACCTCTTTCCTGCATCAGGTTGGCAGTCTTTGGAACAGAGAGTGGGTCGCTTACGCCCCAATCTGCGGAACTATCGACAATGATGCGTTCACTTCCATATTGCCTGACCACTTCGACCATGCGTTCACTGCCCATTTTGGTTTTAGGGTAAATCGTAAATCCAGCCCAATAACCCCGGTCCAACACGCTCTGTACGGTTTCTTCGTTGTTGTGATCAATGACCACTTTTGATGGGTCAAATCCGTGCTCTTCAAGTACATCCATGCTACGGATCGTACCATTCTTTTTGTCTCGATGCGGCGTGTGAACCATGATGGGAAGATCCACCGTTTTGGCGAGCTCGATTTGTTCCCGGAAGAATTTGTCCTCCGCTTCCGTCTGGTCATCATAACCGATTTCTCCGATAGCCACCACATTATCTTTCATCGCATAAAGTGGCAGTAGTTCCATGACTTGTTCCGCCAGGGCAACATTGTTAGCTTCTTTTGAATTCAAACCGATCGTACAATAGTGCTTGATACCAAACTGTGATGCACGGAAGGGTTCCCAGCCTACGATGGTGCTGAAGTAATCCTGAAAACTCCCAACATTAGTTCTTGGTTGGCCTAGCCAGAAGGCCGGTTCGATCACCGCCACTATGCCGGCCTTATGCATGGCCTCATAATCGTCAGTGGTTCGGGAAATCATATGAATATGTGGGTCTATGTATTTCATTTTCAATATGTTATGTCAATCTAATTTGCATTGAATATAGCTTCTCCTATGGCGTGCCAACTTCGTGGATCTATCTTAATGCCATTCTTTTCTAACCAGGATTTTGCGGCTGGGAAGTTAGATTCCTTTAATGCCCTTATCCCTGCGTCCCGCTCAAGTTCATCGGAGGATTGAGCTACTTTGATCAAATCCTGAATGGTGGTATCATTCACATAGGGTACTACCAATCGCCAAAGCTCCGGTGTAACTTTCCTCCCTGCGGATATTCGTTCTTGCGAGAAATCAATGGCTATCCTGGCCAGATCCTCATTTCTTCTTTCGTCCAATCCCAAAATCCGGTAAATAGGCCTTTCCATAAAAATAGCCTTCAGGACCATTTGGTTCCAGGCTGCTTCTTTGAAATGCTTTCTTGGATAACTACTGTGTAAGGCTATCGCATCGAAAACATCTGTCATATTCGTACGAATACCATCAATGATCTGCAACTCAAAAGATGCGGGTTGTTCAAGGTATTGAATCGATTTATAAAGTAGCTTTTGTTCGCGAATATCTGCAGCAGCCAATAGTTTGACGAGGACATCATCCCGACCTTCCAGTGGTAAGTTGACAAGTAAGGCCAATCTACCTAACTCATCCAGGCTCCAGTTGATGTGGGATACGTCCGGATTGATCGCGGAAAGCCCCTGAAGTAGTTTTTCAGAGAGTTTGATCGGTTCTTTACCCAATTTTTTGGGAGTCATGCCAAAAGCAATGAAAAAATTACTACTGACAGGTAAGTTTTTGACCTGATCAGAAAGCCATTTTTTGGAGGATTCTTCACTGATCAATGTCAGGCATTCGGATAAAATAAGTGCGCTTAAATCGTTCATGAATTGCTTCTACACATTCGGAGCTCTAAACTAAGAAATCAGAGACTGATCCCTAAGGATTGAGATAAAAATCAACCACAAAGAAAAACGGCGTTGTTATCATAGTTAGTTTCAACATACTGTTATTTCAATGATTATTCTTACTTTTATCATACGCCACTAATTCTTTTTGATGATCAATCGCCAACAACCCTCCGTTTTATATGTAGATGACGAGGAAATGAACCTGACGCTCTTCAGGATTACTTTTCAGGATAAATTCCAAATTCATATTGCTAAAGATGGATTTGAGGGTTTGTCGGTTCTACAGGATAAAGGTGAGCAACTCAATACGGTGGTGAGCGATATGCGAATGCCAGGCATGGACGGGATTGATTTTATTGCTCAGGCAAAAGCGAAATTTCCACATTTAAGGTGTTTTATCCTTACAGGCTTCCCTTCAAATGAAAAGGTGCGTACCGCGCTAAAAGACCATTTGATCATTAACTCTTTTTCCAAACCTTTCGATATGGAAATCATTCAGAATGCCGTGCTGGATTCTATAAATGATTAAGCGAAGACAGACGGGCCATTGTTTTTCATAACCATTTACTGGCCTTGCCTCAATGAATTTTGTTTATGTCACCCTTTTGCCGCCCGCTGAGACGTTGAACTCACCCTGGGTTTCCCTAAACTTGTCAACGCAAATCAGCCTAAGGTCCGTGATAACGGATTTGACCTAAGAGTGAGTGATTTTTGAAATAGAACGTGCTAAATAAGAGCTATTTAAAGGGTGTGCTTTTGATGGTGGTTTTCCTGATCGTTGCCTTTCAGGTGAGCAGCCAATCATTTCAATTCAGGCGTTTAAGCGTTGATGACGGCCTTTCTCAATCGGCGATATTTGCATCTTATCAGGATGACGAAGGTTATATGTGGTTTGGGACTCTGGATGGTCTTAATCGATATGATGGTCATTCATTTGAAGTATTTCGGAATGACCCTGAGGATGACGCTTCCATTGGAAATAATCAGATATTTTCTCTTACAGAATGCCCTGAGAACAACTTGTGGATAGGTACGGCCAATGGAATCAGTGTGTATGATCCGGATTTACGTCGATTTGATCGGTATCGGATTCCGGATAGGCGAAAAGGCGCCAACATGATCAACGTGCTGCGATCAATGGGAGATTCTCTGTTATTTATTGGGACCAATAAGGGGGTACATATTTTACGGTTTGCAGACAAACAATTTGAACACGGCTCATTCAAAAACTTGACAACTAAAATACAGGATGAACATATCCATACCATTATTGGCGTAGAGCAAGAGATATGGATAGGCACCAATAACGGACTTTTTATCTATGATGTTTCCAATGGGCATTTCAATGAAAGCAAAGCTAAAATTATTGGCACCGAAATAGTGAAGGAACTTCTGTTGGATACGGAGGGCTTCATTTGGCTTCTGGGACCTGATGTTATCCGAAAAATGCAGGTGAACGGAGCGCTTTTGTTCTCAAAAGAATTCGATCAATCATCGGGTGGGGGTCGACAGGCGATCACTGAACAAGGTGATCTGATCTGGTTTGCAGCCGGAGGTTTAAAGGTGATAGATAAGTTGGATTACTCGATAAGAATCATTGAACATGATGAAATTAACCTGACCAGTTTATCGTCTAATTTGATAACCTCGCTGTATGCTTCAGAAGACGACATGGTTTGGGTTGGGACTCCAGGTTTAGGGATCAATCAATATGACCCGGCTGCACAAAGACTTTCAATGATTGGTTCTGACGAGAAACTGGTTCCTAAATTTATTCGGGCTGTATACACTCAAGATGATCAGAAGGTTTTTGTGAGCACCAATAAACACATTGAGTGGTTTGATCAGAGCAATCGGAAATTTTACGGCCTTAAGGACCAATGGGGTGAACCTCTTCAAAATACGGACTTTTTTCTGGAGTTGAAGGGTGCTTTGGTGGCTGGGGCTAAGGATAAACTCTATCTTATTAATAGCATATCAGGAACCGCTCATGCCGTCAAAGTAAAAGGTCGAATTTGGTCAGCCATTGAATGGCAGAGGTATATTTATTTTGGTGCTTCTTCAGGTTTATACCGTGTTCCCAAAGAACAGTTGATCGGGAGAAACGGCAAACCCAATACACAAATAGACATACAGCTGGTGACCGATCGTAAAGTCGGAAAGATCAATCGATTGTTCCCCGCAGGTGATAAGCTTTGGTTACTGACAAATGGAGGAATCAAAGTGTTTGAAAATGATCGAATTGCAGATTTTCAGGATGTTTATACTGGCATCGATTTACCTCAGGCGCTTCAAAATACGAAATCAGCCTACCAACAAGAGAATGGCATAATTTGGTTAGCCAACGACAATAATGGGATCATTTCGCTGGATTTGCAGAAAATGGAAGTAAATCAGTTTGATGAACGACACGGGTTGGCCAATGGAAATGTATACGGCATTTTGGAGGATGAAAATAATGACCTGTGGGTCAGTACCAACAACGGATTGAGCAAGTTTGACCTCTCCGAACAGCGTTTCTATAATTTCAGCAATATTGAAGGTCTTCAGAGTCGCGAATTCAATTCCGGCGCTTATTTCAAATCCGCATCAGGAATGATGTATTTTGGAGGGGTCAATGGTCTCAATTTCTTTCAACCTGATGATATTGTAGTCAATGAACCTCCAATGACCACCAGGATCATTTCATTTCTGTTGAACCATGAAGAAATTGAGGTGGGAAAAAGCACTTTGCTTAGTCGATCCATTGATAATACGGATACCCTTTACCTGGCATATGATCAAAATTCTTTCGAGTTTCATTTTGCCAATATCAATTTCCGGGATGCACATTCCAATGATTACCAATACCGACTTGTTGGTTTTGATGAATCATGGGTTGATGCAGGCACACATAATTCCGCCAGCTATACGAATATGATTCCCGGCAACTATGAATTCCAGGCTCGTGCGGTGAACAGTATCGGTGAAGTTCCTCAACAAGGGTACGCGTCGCTGGTGGTGATCATTTCGGAGCCCTTTTGGAGGTCAGCTCCATTCCGAATTTTAATTGCTGCGATCATACTGTTGTTGCTATTCGCCACGGTGTTTTACATGGGTTATAAAAACAAGGTTTTGGAGCGCTTGGTTGAAGAGCGAACTTCTGAAATTGAAAAACAGAAGAAGTTATTGCTGGAGAGAAACAAAGAACTTTCTAATAGCCTGGCAGAACTCAAAAAAACGCAAGCACTTTTGGTCCATTCTGAAAAAATGGCCTCAATGGGGACCCTGGCTGCGGGCCTCGGGCATGAGATCAACAATCCACTTAACTTCATAAAAGGAGGCCTCCGATTGTTAGATAGGAAGCTGGAAGAGCCCGATAAGGAGACTGAAAGCTTTCTGGGGATGATCGAGTCGGGGGTGAGGAGGATCACTCGACTCGTAGGTTCAGTCCAAAAACTCGGGGAGTCCAGACTGGGGGAAAAGCAGCCTTGCGAGGTGAAAGCACTCATTGAAGATGCCTTGATTGCACTTAGAAGTCAAATGGGTGATAAAGTGATCATAAGCAAAGACCTTGACCCTGAAAGCCTTTATGTCAGAGGGTATAATGGTGAGTTGCAACAAGCCCTTCATCAGATCTTCACAAATGCCGAGCAGTCTATTGTGAAGCAAGGAGAAATACACATTGAAACCGCAAGGGAAGGGGATTATGCTAAAATTCAGATTACCGATTCGGGGGAAGGTATTGATGCCAATGACCGCAAAAGGGTCTGGGATCCGTTTTATACAACCAAAGATCCTGGTAAAGGCGAAGGCCTGGGGCTTCCGATTGCCTATTCCGTAATTAAGAACCACCGTGGCTCGATCTCACTTCAGAGTAGGAAAGGTGAGGGAACCAGTGTGACGATTAAATTACCACTATCGCAGGTGTAAGTGCCGTTTAGGTTCATGCTAAGTTTTTTTAAGGTGATCATGGTTAATTCCGGTTGGTCGGATCCTTATTGGTGAATCGTCGCTTTTTGAATAGCTTGAAGGGAGCTTAGCCATTACATGAGAATACTTTGTTTTTGGGTTATAATATTGATGAGTTTCCATTCGCTCTTTGGACAGGGTATGCCCTGGAAGGACGTCATTGCCAGTGGTGAAGGAAGCCTCAAGGTTTACTGGTTTCCGAATAATATTAAAATTCCGGATTCGAAAGATGTGCTGGATGGGATAGAACAGGACCTGATCTATGCTTTTGCCGATTTTCTCGAAAAAGAATATCAGGTAGAGATGGAAGTTGAGCTGATTGTTACCGGCACTTTCGATGAGGTGATGGCAATAATCCGAGATGGAGAAGGGGGGATGATTGGTGCTTCGTCTATTTCTATCACAGCAGAGCGATCCGAAATCATGCGTTTTTCGCCGCCTTATCTGACAGATATTGCCGTGTTGGTTTCAAGTGCGACTATGCCTCTGGCTCATACGGAGGAGGAGTTCAGACAAATTTTCGATCAGGCCACCGCCGTTACTATTGAGAATACAACCCTCATCAATGCCTTACGGGATTTAAAAGAAAAGGAAGGCCTGAATTTTGATTTTGAGTTGATGAAGAATAGTGGAGATATTCTAGGGAGGATCGGTGAACTTGAAAACGGGTTCGGTTATATAGACTTGCCCAACTTCATGGACTTAACGGCGAAAGACCTGGGTATTCAGCGACAGTTCTTCTACCCCATTAAACTTGATGGATTGGCCCTCACTTATCCCATTCGCAGCGACTGGGATGTTCCGATCAATGCCTATTTCACCAGTGAACAATTTGTACGTGATAAGACCAGGATCATCACAAAATACCTGGGCGAAGACGTAGAGGCCATTTTTGAACAACTGGCACGATCAGCGGAGTTTGGTCCATATGAGGAGATTGTGATCTCAGCTCGTGAGCGTGAGTTACAATTCAGAGAGTTGTTGGAAGCAACGCAGAGAGATCAGGATAAAAATGCCCGGATTTATCTGTTAGCGAGTGTTGCGGCCATTGCTTTGTTAAGTCTGATTTTTTTCTATTCCAGATATCAAATCAAAGCAAGAACAAATGAAGTGCTGGTCCGGCAACAACGTACGATAGAAAATCACAATCAGCAACTGACAAGATTGAATCAGGAAAAGAACGACCTGATCGAAGTGCTAGCTCATGACTTACGTTCCCCCTTGTCTCAAATAGCAGGTTTTTCCCGATTGTTGAGTGATAGCGACGCGTTAAGGTCTGAGGAAAAAGAGATCAACAGTCACATCATGAAGTCCTCGGAAAAAATGGAATCTATGATCTCAAAGATCCTGGATGTAGAAGCCATTGAATCTGGGAAACGCAACGTAAACCTGGAAAAACTGGATGTTGCAGGACTATGTAGAGAAGTAATCTCAGATTTTGAGGACCAGGCAATCACAAAAGAGATTCATATTAAATCGGGTGATTGCCAGGATTGTCAGGTGCTGGGAGACCGGTTTTATTTGCGACAGATCATTGAGAATTTACTTTCCAATGCGATTAAGTTCAGTCCCAAAGGAAAAGAGGTGGCGGTTTCGGCAAAGGTAGAAGGACAATATGTTTGCTTAGCCGTAGCGGATGAAGGCCCTGGAATAGAAGAAGAAGATCAGGAACGATTATTTAATAAATATCAAACGGCCGCATTGCCTACCAATGGAGAAGCTTCCACAGGTCTCGGACTCTGGATCGTTAAGCTTTTTTCGGAGATCATGCACGGAACTGTGAGATTCGAAACGGAATTGAATAAAGGCACGACATTCTATGTTCTGTTACCGCTGGCGGCATAAGGTCATTGTTCTGGTGTGACCCCTTCGAATATCCACAAGTCTTCCGATTGATCCCGTTGACCCGGACCATCAGTAACAAGCAGCAACGTTTTCAATGGTAATTTGTCCGTGGATGTATTTATTTCTATTAGACTCCACTAACATTGAGTCCAACTTCTTTTTTTAAAAGAAACAGAATTCGCAATGGGTGACACGATCAAAGCAGTGATTTTTGACATGGACGGGACCATGGTGGACAATATGATGGTCCATCACCGGGCCTGGCAACGAAAGCTTGCAGAATTGGGTTTAGAGATGGACCTGGAACAAGTACGTCAGGAGATCCATGGCGTAAATAAACAGATTCTGGAACGACTTTTTGGAAACCGGTTTACGAATGAGGACCGGGACCGAATTGCTGGCGAGAAAGAAGAGGAGTATCGTAAGATTTTCAGAGATGAACTGAAACTCATTGATGGCCTTGATGGCTTTTTGGAAGTTTTGAGATCAGAAGGATTGCCTATGGGTATTGGTTCAGCCGCTCCTGCTGAGAACGTCGATTTTGTACTGGATGAATTGGATATTCGCGGTTTGTTCAAAGTAGTCAAGCATGCTGGTGACGTGGTGAAAGGGAAACCCGATCCGGAGATTTATCTGAAAGTAGCTGCCGGGCTTGGTGTTGATCCCAAGGAATGTGTAGTGTTTGAGGATACGCCTACCGGAGCAAAGGCAGGAAGTGCAGCAGGTTGCCAAGTGGTGGTAATTCTCAATACACATGAACAAGCTGAGTTTGATGGAATCGCCGACATCCAGCGTTTTATCACCGACTACCACTTTACGAGCCTGAACGAGGCATTGGGTTAATTCGAACCCCATGTGGAATTGCAAATGTTCCAAAAGCAGGGGTACAGTTGCTCCTTAAATTGGCGGAAATTAAAAAAAGCCTATTTTTATTGGCTTGAAACCTAAATCAAGAAGAATACAAATACCATATGAATCGTAATCGATTATTTATTGCCAGTTGCTTTGCCTTGCTCACCACGGCCTTCGCATTTGGCATCCGGGCCGGTATCATGAATGACCTGGTCAACGAAATGAGTTTGAGTGATTCACAATTAGGTTGGATCAATTTCATGGGGATTTTTGGCTTTCCTATCGCCACCCTCATCGGTGGACCACTCTATAATTCTCTGGGCCCAAAGCGCATTGGTGACATTGCCTTCATTTGTCACATCGTGGGGATCACCTTTTCAATCTTGTCGGGGAGCTTCATTACCCTGTTTTTCTCCACCTTCTTCATCAGTTTTGGGAATGGTATGGTAGAAGCGGCGTATAATCCAATGATCTCGGATATGTATGAAGATAATAAAGCGGTTATGCTGAACCGGTTTCACGTTTGGTTCCCTGGAGGAATCGCGATTGGATCCATTTTGGTATTGCTCATCAATGGTATTGGAGGAGGATGGCAATTGAAACTAGGCATCATGTATGTTCCTGCATTGATCTATTTCTTCATGTTCAGAGGACAGCAATTCCCGGAGACCTCTAAAGATTCTTCTAACAGCACATCGGAAAACCTTAAGGCGATCTTAAGCTCTCCGGTTTACTGGCTGATGTTGGTTTGTATGGCTTTGACAGCTACAACAGAATTGGGTACGCAATCCTGGGTAGAGCGGATCCTCGATAACTCCGGAGCTCAGCCATTACTGGTATTGGCTTTGGTTACGGTATTGATGGCACTGGGTAGACTATTTGCAGGGCCACTGATTCACAGACTGAACATCACAGGAGTACTACTGGCATCAGCAGTCATTGCTTCAATTGCCATTTACTTGATGAGCTTTGCTACGGGAGGAATGGTGTATCTGGCTGCGATCTTATTTGCGATCGGCGTATGTTATTTCTGGCCGACCATGATCAGTTTCGTGGCGGAGTACCTGCCCAAAACCGGAGCTTTAGGAATGTCGCTCATTGGAGGAGTTGGGATGCTTGGTTTGTCTATTTTTCAACCGATTATTGGTGGATGGATCGATGGTCATCGTGCTGCCAAAAGTGCGGAAGGACTGAGTGGGGAGGCATTGGAATTGGCTGCCGGGCAAGCTACCCTGGCAAACATCGCTATTTTACCAGTGATCCTTATTGCGCTATTTACGGTAGTCTTCTTTTGGCAACAAAAGCAGCAGAAACCAAGTCATTAATAATCTGAATACATAGTGTTAATTTCTGCCTTTAGGGAAAGGAATTTGACATTTGTGTAAATACTTAAAAACTTAAGATAGTAGTGATTCCCGGATTTGATCCGGGAATTTCTGCTTTTAGAAAGCTTAGAAGAGATCCGTTTTTAAGTAGGTTAAAGATCAATTCATCCTATTTTTAGACTGATGAAAAATCAAATCCTATTTTTTCTATGCTTGTTCGTGTTGGAAGCTTGCAATGTCCCCCAAACTTCTGAAACAAGTACCCAGGCTCAACAATGGCTCAACTATGACGGTAATGAGAACGGGCCTAAAGTCGTATTGGTCTCAGGTGATGAAGAATACCGATCGGAAGAAGCCTTGCCCCAACTGGCGAAAATACTTTCTCAGCGACAGGGCTTAAATTGTACCGTACTCTTTGCACAGGATCCCTCAAAACCAGGGATTGTTGATCCCAATTACGTTCACAATATTCCGGGACTTGAACAATTGAAAGACGCAGACCTTATGGTGATCTTTACACGCTTCAGGGCGCTACCCGATGATCAAATGGTCAACATTGATGACTACCTCAAAAGTGGAAAACCAGTCCTTGCGATTCGAACAGCTACACATGCGTTCATGTTTCAGGATACAACCTTTGCCTCTGATTATCGGTATTATGGCAATTACTACGATGGAGAAGACGACTGGGAAGGTGGATTTGGGAGGAACATATTGGGAGAACGTTGGATCAGTCACCATGGCCGTCACAAACATCAAAGCACGGTAGGGCTTATTGCTCCACGAGCAAAGGGACACCCTATCTTGAATGGCATAACCGACGGAGATATTTGGGGATCAACCGATGTGTATGGTGTAAGGCTACCGCTTCCGGGAGATGCTCAGCCCATTGTATTAGGACAGGTAACCAACAGGGAAGGTGAAGAAGATATGGACGATCTGTTTTTTGGAATGAGGAACATTGATCGTGAACTACCACCGATGGAAATGCGGAAAGATGCTTCAGGTAACGAAATACCTTTCAATCCGAATGACCCCATGATGCCCATTGCCTGGACAAAATCCTATCAAATAGCAGGTGGAGCCCAGGGAATGGCCTTTACCAGCACCATAGGTTCTTCCACTGATCTTTTGGAAGAAGGAACCCGTAGGCTACTGGTCAATGCGGCCTTTTGGCTACTGGGCCAGGAAGTACCACTAAAAGCAGATGTCTCATTGGTAGGGGAGTATGTACCAACTCAATATTCTTTTCAGAAGGATAGTTATTGGCAAGAACGTTCAATTCGAATCTCAGAATTGGATTAACCAAAGAATCCCTTATTTTAGGTAAGTGGAAATACAAACTAGCATCGTGTGGGGGGTGGTCATTTACAAAGTAATGTCTCTGCTTGTAGGCCTGGCCAGCTGTTTTATGGGCTATCGCCTGTTTATGAATGGAATATGGGGAGAAGCAGGAGACCTGAATGCGGAATTTGGAGATAATAAACTTGTTCTAAAAAAAGCTGCCCCCGGGACCTTCTTCGCGGTACTGGGTACTATTGTCATTTGCTTTACGCTTTGGAAAGGACTGGATATCAATCAGCGCCAGCCAGCCGGCGAGCTGTCTGCATCCGAATCGACGGAAATAGTCACTTCTGCAGAAGAGGAAGAAACGGATGCCGTACTTGATCAGTTGCCAGAAGATTTACCGGAATGAGAAACAACCGTGACCGAAAAAGAGAATATCTGCTTTTGAAAAAGTACTAACTCCAGACAAATTGCTCTGACATGATAAGAAACATCTGCTCCATCTTTCTATTATTCATCAGTTTTACGGTAAACGCACAATCTGCAGTAAAAAAAGAACTTTATAAATCGGCAAGAGAGCATTTTTCGAAAGGAGTTTATGTTGATGCCCTTAGGGATTTTTCAGGATTTCAGGCCGCTAATGATCGCTATTTGGAGTTACACCCTAACTTAAAAAATGCCATTAGTTCGGCCATTTCTATTTGTGAAAGCAAGATAGAAGAAGTTAGAAAGGAAGAAGAGCGTCGGAAAGCCGGAATTGTTGAGATTCAGGTTGATGCGCTTAGAAGCGAACCAGGTCCAGTTTATCTTTTAACAACGGATAGTGTACTTTCTCCTCAGGTAGAAGCGGAATGGCGTGGTATGCTATATAGACTTCTCGATCAGCCATTTGCTGCATTAGAAATTAATTGTATATCCAATGCCGATGGCGCTGCTAGAGAAAACTATGTGATGTCCAGAATTTCGTTATTTGAAAAGACTGTGGAAGATTTAAATATTGGATTAGACCGAATTCAATGGAATGTTGATCCATCTCCAACAGATGAAGGATATTTAGCTTCATGTATGCGGTATCATGGTCCGCCGAAAGGAAGTATATGTTTAGACGTACGATTAAATGGCAATTCGAATGTTT
Organism: Cyclobacteriaceae bacterium; assembly: GCA_965229785.1. Taxonomy (GTDB): domain Bacteria; phylum Bacteroidota; class Bacteroidia; order Cytophagales; family Cyclobacteriaceae; genus JAWPMT01. The sequence continues at coordinate 2,195,879 of CBDDJS010000001.1, read as the reverse complement.
TCGATTTGGAACCGTGATCAGTCTTCTTCCTGATTCAACCCTGCTACAAAAGCAAGTACGTCTCTCAATTCCCTTTTCGTAAGCAGCGTCCCCATTGCCGGCATACTGGAGGGTACGTTACGCCTTTCCCGGATTTCCGTTTTTCGGACAGTTAGCGTTTCTCCCTGTCCAGGCTTGATGATGAGGGTAGTGGCAGTTTCTTGCATCAAAGTACCATTCAACTTTTCACCATTTTTCAAATCCAGCAATACGACGCCAAACCCTGCGGCCAACTGTGCACTCGGGTCTACCAGGGACTGCAACAATGCTTTTCTGGAAAGTCGATTAGCTACGCCTTTTAAGTTCGGACCGGCATTGCCGCCCAGTTCGAAAACACTGTGACATCTCACACATTGGGCGGCTTCGTGTTGGTAAAAAACTTCCCAGCCTTTGCCGGGATCTCCTCCGTGAAGTACTTCGATGTATTGTGAAACAGGATCATCGGCTTTGGCATCCTGATAGGATTGTAATTCAGTTAACAATTGATCATTCCCTTGTTTTTCAATCGCCTCCAGAATATCCAATTGAACGGCAGGAACAACTTTACCTTGTTTTAATTCGGCCAGTGCCCGCTGCAGAGCATTTACTGCTTCTGGTCCGTGATAAGTGCCTAACGATTGGTAGATGCTTTGTTGCTCTTCGATGGAACCTGAAGTCAGCAACTGGATGAAAAAAGTAACAGCCTCATTTTCATCAATATCAGAATCCGGAAGGATGGAAAGGGCCGAAGAGCGGACCAGCACTTCTGTATCGTTGATCGCGGAAGCAAGTGCTTCGGAAAGGAAATTTGATTGAATCGCTGCCAGTGCTTCAAGAGCAGTTTTTCGTACTTCTGCAGTTTTTCCAGTTCTCACAAGCGCCATCAATGATTCATCGGCCCTATCTAATTGGAGCTTAGCAATGGCTTTGGTAGCCGCCATTTGAATTAGAGGTTCCTTTTGCAATAATTCGTTAATGACGGGTTGTAAAGCCTCAATAACAGGTGCGGAGCTTCTTTCTACTTCACCCCGATAGCGACCATCTACCCGGTCCAGAGGGGAAGGTTTTGCCCAGGTACTCAACGCTGCAATGGCCTCTGCTCGCATGGATACTGGGGCAGCCTGATCGTTCGCATAGTTGATTAAGTTTTCTATGTTTTCGGGTTGAGCTACTCTGAGGTTGGCATTGATTGCTCTACGGACAAAAGCTTCGCTTGGAAAGGAACTGTTCTTTAACGCATTGGCCAACTGAGGTAGTGCTGCTTCAATGGAGAAGTCATCATTGATGGCCCTGGCCGCTTCGGTAGCGATAAACTCCGTATCATCCAGAAATGCAGCCACCCCTGATGCCTCCATACGCCGTAGCGCAACTACCGCGGAGACACGTACAGCTTCCGAATCGTGTTTTCTTAATCCTACCAAAGCCTCCGCGGTAGACAGCCGGGACAAGGCGATCATACTGGCATGTCTTAACCATAAATCCCGATTGTCGTTTTTCGCTATGGCCGCCACAATTGGCTGGAATGCCTTATTGTATTGTAACCTTCCTAAGCCTTCTATGGCATGCATTTGCACACGTAGAGAAGAATGGTCGATTAGGGGGAGTAAGGATTCGCCAGCAGCCTGATAGCGCACATCTCCTAACATTTTAGCTGCTTGTGTGACAATTTCAGGATCCTCATCTGATAAATGTGGGATCAAAGCTTCCGCATATTCTAAACGTTGTGTTCGTGCCATTTGACTGATACCCCAAATGCCATGAATGCGAGCCAATTGATTATCTGCTTGAATGATAACTGTTTTGAACGATTCAAATCCGACTTCCTTTCGTTTTACCAGTTCAAATTGAGATTTTTTCCTGACACGCATATCTGCGTGACCTAACAGGTTTTGTAATTCCCCGGGTTCAAGTGTCGCGAAGTTGCTCTCCAACAATTCCTGCACCTCTTTTCTGAGGTCATTTTCATCACTACCGGGGACATCAAGTTTCCATATGCGACCTTTCTGTTTGACACCCCAACCCGTTATCCAGTCGCCGAAATACATGGCTCCATCAGGCCCGAATTCTATGCCTGTAGGTAACAATCCTCTGGTAACAACTTTGGTTTGTTCCAATTCAAAAGATGCCCCTTTGGGTTTCAGGGTAAAGGCGTGAATAGGAGAGGCAGAGGCGGTACCACGGAATTCTGAAATGAAAAAGTGATCCTGCCATTCGGGGCCCAGGGCTGTTCCGGGGTTATAGACCATTCCGGTTGGTCCGTTGACGTAATTGGCGATTGGAGGTAAGAAATAAGCGGCTTGCCCATCCCAGTGGGGGACATGCATTTTTTCGTCCATCCATACTTTATAGCCATTGTTGTCCGGGTCCGTGTACTTTCCGAACTGCCAGTTAATGCGCCATCCGGTATCACTACCATTAATTAAGTAAACCAGTCTTTCTCTTTCACCGGCATGATCACCATCATTATCCTCAGAGATCAGGTTTCCATACTTGTCAAATACAAACTCATGGGTATTTCTAACGCCCATGGCATAGACTTCAAAGTTGCTACCATCAGGATCTGCCCGGACCACTACACCACGATTGGGGTATTTCCATTGCCGACCCTCTTTATCCACGACATTCATGCCAATGTCACCAATACCCCACCAAATCCGGCCCTGAGGTCCCACTGTGACCCCTGACATCCCATGAGCACCAAAGCCGATGTGTACGCCCCAGCCATGACTGATTGATTCCTTTGTGTCGATGCGGTTGTCTCCATCCAGATCCCTTAGTCGCCAAAGGTCAGGAGCCACTGCCATGAACATGTCCCCATCGTGATAGGTAAGTCCATTGGAGAGGTCAGAAATCTCTTCGTTGAAATCGTTCACATAGAGTTGTGCTTTTTCCGCAAAGCCATCTTTATCTTCATCCGACAACTTCCAGATCTTTTCCTTTTGTACAGTGAGATCCCTCCAGTCCAGGGTATCATCTTCATTAAGGTCTTTTAGAAATCGTTCCCCTTGTTCATTTTGACGGGCAAAGGTCGTTTTGATGAAATTCCGTCGATCCTCAACTGTTTGAAAAGATATGGAAGCCGTCATCCAATCGCGATGAGCCCGGATATCAAATTCTGAGTTTTGTAAGCGGGATCCTTGTGTGAAGTATAGTTGCCCTTGTTCATCTATGGTCACTGCCACCGGGTCAGCTGCCAGTGTGTCCGCGGCCCATAAGCTAAGTTCCAGGCCTTCATCTACTTCTACAGCTACTTCTGAACGAATGTCTTTGGCTAGTTTTTGCGCCAGTCGAGAGGGGATTTGTCGGATGGTGACTGGGTACTCAACGGGTATAGCGGTGCTTTCTTTTGGTGTTTCGCAACGAACGATCAGTAAAAAACTAATCAACAATAATGGCGTGGTAATTTTGGAGGTGGCAGGTCTTGAGAAATTCATCAGAGGTCAATTGTTGATGTTTGTTCCTCATCAAATTTAATCGTTGCGACTGACCTGGAAAGGTTAATGCAAATATTGAATCATATCCTGCTAAGAATGGAACAATTGCCCGTTAGGTCGGGTCATACCTTGGCGTCGATGTATCTTCTTTTAGTTCTCTTGTAAGTCCCTGACGATCCACTTTGGCAAGCCGTTTTAAAGCCAAATGAAAAGGCACAACTTTTCCTGGAAATTATGAGGGCTGAATTCCCAGGAAACTTTCCTGCTACCCGCATTGAATTTAGGCTTGTTGTTGATTCGTATTTTCCTGTTTTGTCTAGAATAGGGTCTCATCTTCAGTATGTCTCCTTTCAGAGCGATTTATCAATTACTGATATGTCCATCACAATAACCTGTCTCTGACCTCCATTAAAGCGAAGCCCAAAAGATTTTCACCTTTCCATAGGTTTGGATTGAAACGATTGGAATGGTACTCGTCTAAACCAATTCCCCATATCGGGTCAACAGGACTTGCCTCTACAAGAATTTGATCGTCCGTTCCCAGAAGGAAGTTTTTCAAATCCTCGTGAGCCTTGAATTTGGCGAAATTGCCTTCGACGACTACCTCGAACCGGTGTTGTTGCCAGGTCTCTTGAACAAACCCCTGAACCTCACGACCAATGGCTTTAGCTGCCCCAGGATTGGTTGCTGCCAAGAGCTTCTTAACAGCCTCCCGATCATCAAAAAGCATGGCTTTTCGGTACATCATGTAATGTTCGGCCGTCATGAAATGGTTTTTGTCGACCTTGAATGCTGCATCATACCATTGACTAAAACAGCTTTTCGAAACTCCCTTTGTCGGTTTTTTGTGTCCCCAGAAAAATAGGTATTCCACTGTATGGCCATAATTGACAAAATCCACCAGTTCCTTTCTGCTTCTGATTTTCATAGAGGAAGCTAAATAAAGGGATTTCCAGGAGTTAGTCTTTTCTGAAAATTAGTGAATATTACTTCCGTTCCGGAGGGAGCATATGCCAGAGCTGAATTTGGCAAATCATGATCCATGAAATTAGAACCCTCCTTGTTTTTAAAGAAGGGTTCCTGGAAGTTAGATCAAAGTGGAATGGTCTCGTGTACCTCAATGTCACAACCATCTGTCCATTTAAGGTGCGGATGATTGGCTAATAAGGCTTTGGCGCCCGCTATGTCATCGGCCTGAATGATAGAATAGCCGGTTACCTCTTTGGTACTTGCCTGCGTGGTGCCATCTGGCAATAATCTTTGTCCCGGCATAAGCGGAGCACCAAAATCCACAAGGCCTTCACCGACAGATTCTTTCCAAGCATACCATTGTTTCATGCCTTCTTCTTTTTGCTCAGGAGTAGCTTGTGCCATGGCTTCCATAGCGGCGGCAGGTGCGTGATAGAGGATGATAAAATTTTTCATGCGTTAAGTATTTTTCCTGATGACGAATGCACCGGAAACTATTGGACACAAGAGCTCATGATTTTTTTAAATTTTATTGATCTCGACTTTATCCATTCGTACCTGACATCTGAATAAAGGGTTATATTCAGGGTTCAAATCGGACCTGAATGAAAAGAAAGAACATATTGATCACAGGTGCAAGCTCTGGTCTGGGCAGTGGCATGGCCAAAGAATTTGCGAAAGAAGGTCGGAACCTTGCGCTTTGTGCTCGAAGAGTGGAAAACCTCGAAAACCTTAAAAAAGAGTTACTGGAAATCAATCCCAAAATTCATGTTTTTTTGAGGTCATTGGATGTGACTGATGCGGAGCAGGTTTTTGAAGTTTTCAAAGCCTTCGAAGAGGATTTTAAAGGCATTGGAGGAACGTTGGATCGTGTGATTGTGAATGCGGGACTTGGAAAAGGTGCTTCTCTTGGGAAAGGATATGCTACACAAAACATGCAGACGGCCGTTACCAATTTCTGTGGCGCGATCAGTCAAATGGAAGCGGCTATGGAAATTTTCAGAGCGCAAAATCACGGACATTTGGTGGCTATCTCATCAATGTCGGCCTTCAGAGGCTTGCCGCGTGCGGTTAACGTGTATGCTGCAACGAAGGCCGGTCTGAAGAGTTTAACGGAAGGCCTTCGTGTCGATGTGCTTAAAAAACCGATAAGGGTTTCTTCTATTTTTCCAGGTTACATCGAATCAGAAATGACAGGATCGATAGATGGTAAAAAGCCACCGTTCATTATTCCATTGGAAAAGGGATCGCAACTCTTAGTGAAAGCCATCAACAAAGAGCCAAACAATGCTTATGTTCCCTGGTGGCCCTGGTATCCAATCAAATTATTGATGCCATTCATGTCGTTAAAAATGCTGAGAAAGATGTAATACTGCCTCAAGGAAAGGTGCGCTGAGCGATATTGTTATCGACGGGGACCAAACGCCAATTGTCCAGAGGTCTTTGACTAAGGGTAGCATGACCCAGAATACTGGGATCTGAGGCATTTGAAGCGATAAACAAAACACTATTGAGTTGTTTAAAGGTTGGATTCCATTCTATTGGTCCAACAACGATGTTTTCCCTTGGCGCTATGGGGCCACTTACATAAATGGGATCAGGTGTAATCAACTCCCAGTTGGTAGGCCAGTTAAAGGATTTCATATCATTCGTTTGATACCCTCTCAAGAAAATTTTAGTGGCATGCTTTAACCCTGAATTTGAGAGGACCACATAGAGGTAATTGGTTCTCCCTGCCTTAGGTTGCTCATGTTGTTTTCTGCCATCCGGATTCCTTCTGTTCCAGATGGCTGGGCTATTGGTCCAGTTATCGGTCCAGTCGTAGTGGCCATTTCGGCCGTCATTGATATAAATATCAACTTCAGGTGGTTGCCCAATCGTACGGACAGGCATCGGGGTTCCGGGAGGTTGAAATAGCCCCTGCTGCATGAAACTCCAGCGAATGACTTTATGATTCGTTTTATTCGCCAGGCCAGTAGCTCTTGCATAACCATTTGTGTGCAAGTCTGCCTGTGTTAAGGCACTAACAAAAACCCGAGGGTCTGTGGAAGTGGCAGAAAGCAGTCCACATCCCTGGATGATCAGGTAAAGCATGTATTCGGAAGCAATGATCCGTTTTTTTCTGTCTACAGAGGCGCCACCGGTACATAAATAGGCCCTGAAAAGTGTAGATGACAATACTTGCTCACCTTTGTAATCGGTATTGTAACATGGTCCGAACCAAGCCCATCCATCGTCGATGGTTCTGTCGTGTCGTCTGTCAATGGATGGATAGTCCGGGCTGGATTTAATGATAAAAGGAAATGTTACACCTTTTTCGGAGCATTTGCTATCGGGATCTGAAAATATGGCGGCCAGAGCATCTCCTGCGCTATGGGCAAATCCAAAAGTTCCGTTATGTAAGTGTTCATATAGCAGGACATGGCCAAACTCGTGAAGAATAACCCGAAAGGAACTGGCGATCGTTAACTTGGAGCCATCTTGAGCAAGGCCCAGCAAGATGGCCATGGCACCACCTTGAGGCAAACCTGTACATGCCGCAAATACGGATCTTTGATACAATCCGACGACAGGGAGGGGAATGGTGGTAAGACTAAAGTAATTATTCGGATCAATCCCTAGTTTTATCATGAGTTGAAACAGCCGCGAACACTGATAGTAGGCACTCACGCAAGCAAAGTCATCCGTTCTCATAGGGAAAACAAAATCGCCTCCTGCTGCAACCGTAGGAGGGTGGACCCAAAGCGGACTCTCTGCAGCTATTTCGATATATTCTCCTTTTAGTTCCAGTGATTGTACTGCGGAAGAATTATCCAGAAATGGCAGATGCCGATGTGAGATGAATTGTGAGAGTTCCGCATCAGATGAACTGGCGATGCACGTGTCACAACCCTGCGTCTGAGGGTCACTTTCAAATACGGCAGCGCTTATCCGATGAAAGAAAGGATGGATGAAAAGTATGTCACCACTCTCAGCGGATATGAAAATCTGCCAATAAATAACCCCCATTTCATCCGTTTCAACTGAGAAAAGAATTTCTGTAGAAACATAGTAATGGGCTTCTTTGAAATGTCCTTCTTTGATAGGGTGGAGTTTGATGATATCCAATTCCAAATCATGATCATGACCTCCCAGTCTTTTGCCTTTGTGATATTGGTAGATGATTAGAGAAGTATCCTGTATTTTAAGCGGTGTGCCTTTGGGGTAGGAAAGGAATAAATCCTTTAGGAGAGAGTCTGAGATTTTGGCTGGAGTGTACGAGGCATTTTCCGAATCAAATGGACTTATTTTGACGTGATGATGGCAATCACTGATGGATCCAATTACCTGATTTTCAGTGTTGACACTTACAGTGAAAAATGTATTCCATATTGACAGACCGTGAATGAATTGCTGAAAAGAAATTAGTGTGATGCCTGCATTGTCTTTTTCCCGGACTGTCCTTAAAGTCAACTTTTCTTCTAAGGAAAATACATTGCGACGCTCCGGGATAATACCTAAAATCTCATCTTGAAGTTGATAGATTTCGGCAACTTCTTTTAAATATGCCAGCGCAATTTCCTGAGAGGTAGATTTTGCATTACCCAAAGCAACAGGGGCCAGGGAGTGGTCAATTTGACATACCATACCTTGATCATTGCGATAAACAATAGTTCCTGGTTCAAGTGTGAGTGCCATTTCTATTTAAAGTAAGTTGACTAAAAGTAAGATCAGACTTGATGCCAATGTCTGATATAGAAGGCGGTAAAGTTTTATCTGCAGTCTACATACTACAAGATAGCCTTTAGCAACTTTGTTTGAAATGATTTAAACAGTTATTTGTATTGAATCTCATCAATTAAGAACCGTAGATCTCCTGAAATACTTAAAAAATAGAAAGTTCAGTCTGACTGGTGAATTGCTCCAGAAATATCATGCCTCGATAGGAATTACCTTTAGCATTGAGGCGAGGACTCCAAACGGAAATACAATATTTACCTGGAAGCAACGCGACAATTCCTCCGCCCACACCACTTTTTCCGGCCAGTCCCACTTTGAATGAAAATTCTCCGGACTCATCGTAGAAGCCACAAGTCTGCATGATCGCATTGATTCTTTTCAGTTGACTGGAACTGGGGATAGTTCGCTCATCTTTGATTTTTAGACTACTGTTGGTCAGGAACATGAAGGTGTGAGTCAATTCCCAGCAGGTCATTTCTAAGGAGCATACATCGCAGTAGAACTTCAGTACTTCTTCAGGATCGTTTTCAAGGTTACCAAATGACTTGATGAAGTTACAAAGTGCCCGGTTGCGATAGCCCACCGACAACTCAGATCGGGCAATGGCCTCGGAGTATTGGATATCACTACAAGAACTTATCCCTTTCACATAGTTGAGGAAGTCTTCCCTGGGATGCTCCAGGTGACTCATCAGCATGTCACATATGACTAGTGCACCACCATTGATAAAGGGATTTCTTGGGATACCTTGATCTGTTTCCAATTGAATCAGTGAATTGAAAGCACTTCCGGAAGGCTCCACACCAACCCGGTCCCATATGGGGTCTCCTAGTAATTTATAAGCCAGACTAAGGGTCAATACTTTGGAAATACTTTGAATAGAAAATTTGGTGTCCCAATCACCAATGCCATGTGCTTCATTATTTACTGAGAGATAATAGACGCCAAACTTTTCAGGGTCTACTTTGGCCAATTCCGGGATGTAGTTCGCAACCTCGCCTTTGCTTTCTTCCATCTGAATGGTATCGCAGATGGTTTGGATGACTTGCTTGTAATTGATTTCGGATTGCATGGATTGAAAAGGATCATCTATCATTTAGACCTGACCATAAGTGTCGAGATGAAATTTCACTCTGGGAACCTCTTCCCAGGGACGATCGGGTGTTTTCGTTTTTTCAATTAATTCCATCAGCTTGTCATGGTTATACAGGTCTATCGCTATTCCATGCCGGGCAATATTTGGATTTGCATTTGTTATTATCGCTGGCTTGGTAAATTTTTTGGCTGTACTCACGACTATTCCTTTAGGGATACCTCCGAGGATGATGGCACCGAGAAAGTCCCTTATCGTGCTGACACTTTCGCTGCTGTTAGGACTTTCTCTTCTTTTCACTTGTACGGCGATCTTTTTTTCACCTTCAGTCAATAAAAGATCTATGCCATTATCTCCTGGTCCTCCAACATATTGCACGGATACGTCATAATAGTCCCTCAAAACTGAACCAACTAATATTTCCATTTGCTTTGGGCTGATGGATCTTAGATCGGTTTTTTGCTGAACGATTCTTTTTCGCAAGGCGGTTATGGGTTCGTCGGAATTTTCATAATCGAAGTTGTGCAAAACCCCTTCATGAAATTCATTGCGAAATGATTCAAAAGGATAGACTTTGTTTTTGCTGAATACAAAAACCCACCATCCACAATTGCGACAAAATACCCGGTCAAGCCTTTTCCATTCTATTGAACCACGATGATTACGATAATTGCTCTCTAGCTCATTGGCGCAGTAAGGGCAATTAAGATTTTCGAATAAACTTGTAGCATTTATGTTATTTCTAATATCTAATACTTTGGGTGAATCACGTCGATTACCTTCAAATTTGGCAGTAAATCCAGGCCATGAAAATGGAGCGTTTTCTTCGAAAAAGGAATGTTCGTATCCTGTTTGGTAAGCAATCCATTTTGAGTAAAAATTCTTCATAGTTTCCATGATGAAGGAGGATGCTAACTTAGTTAAAAACGGTATTATTCAATCCAGCCCCTTTCCCGATAAATCTCAATGTATCTTCGGTCTAGTTCTACCGAGTCCTGGTATTGTTCACGCAATCCGGCAAGTTTGATCTTCATGGTATTGACCACTTCCTGATAAGAGGGGTCGTTATACACATTCATCATCTCATTTGGGTCTTTGCGACGATCGTAAAGCTCCCATTCGTCCACATCGTAGTAAAAGTGGGCCAGCTTGTATTCTTCAGTGACGATTGCATAATGCCTTTTGACCTGATGTACAGCAGGGTATTCGTAATAGTGATAGTACACCGCATCTCGCGTCCATTCTTCGGTTTTTCCTGTGAGGAGAGGCATGATACTTTCACCTTGCATGTCAGTAGGCGCTTCAATATTCGCAGTAGCAAGGAGCGTTTGTGCAAAGTCCAGGTTTTGAACCATTTCAGTTGAGACGGAACCTGGAGCGACTTTTCCCGGCCATCTTACCAATAGGGGTGTTTTAAAAGATTCATCGTAGATAAAGCGTTTGTCAAACCAGCCGTGTTCTCCCAAATAGAATCCCTGGTCTGATGTGTAAATGACGATGGTGTTCTCAGCAAGACCACTTTCATCCAGATAGTCAAGTACGCGGCCCACATTGTCGTCTACTGAAGAGATGCATCCCAGATAGTCCTGCATATAGCGTTGATATTTCCAGCGCATTTTTTCCTCATCGGTCATATTTGGCCAATTCGCTTTGAACCAGGTGTTAATAGAATCCAATACCGGTTTATAGGCGGCTTTTTGTGCTTCATTGGATCGGTTGTATGGGCCATAAAAGCTATTGCGGAATTCAGGAACAACCGGACTGGCATCTTCACCCATTTCCGTAATGGTTTCGGGGTAGATCTTACTGTCGTGACTATACATCATGTGATTGAGCAAGTTCATTTCCGCGGTTTTGGCGGCGGAACCCCGGTTTTCATAGTTATCGAATAAACTGGAAGGTTCAGGAAAACGCTTTTGAGTAAATGCTTTGAATTTATCTGGCCTTGGCCACCAGGGTCGGTGTGGCGCTTTATGCAAATACATCATCATGAATGGCTTTTTCGGGTCTCTTTTTTCTTTCAGCCAGCCGAGGGTCAGATCAGTAATGATGTCTGTCACATATCCCGTAATCGTGGTGTCACCTGCCGGGGTGATAAACCTGGGGTTGATGTAATTGCCCTGACCCGGTAAAATCATGAAATCATCAACCCCTTTGGGATTATTGCCAAAATGTAGCTTACCAAACATGGCTGTTTCATAACCATTTCGTTGAAAGATTTGTGGGAAGGTGACCTGCGTGGTATCAAAGGGCATGCGATTGTCAATTTTGCCATTGATGTGATTGTGTTTCCCGGTAAGGATGGTAGCACGTGAAGGGGCACATATGGAATTCGTTACACAGGCATTGGTGAACTTCATTCCTTCATTCGCGATGCGATCTATATTTGGTGTTTGGATGAGATGATCACTGTAAGCGCTGATGGCTTGATACGCATGATCATCGGACATGATGAACAGAATGTTAGGTGGCGTATCTATTTCCTGCTTTTCCGGATCGGAGCAGGAGCATATGAACATCGAAATCAGAATGATCGCAAGTGCTGATCGTAATGAAAAGATTTTTAGAGGCATAGGTCAGTTGAGCTTTCAATTTCTAAGTTAATCAACCGACATTCAAATTTTACGAATTGAACATTTTAGATAGAGCCGATGCGAATATTCTCAGTTAAGGCCAGGTTCATGATCAGTTAAAATCAATTTTCTCATCGTAAGGACAAATCTTTCAAATTCATCGACTCTTGCTGTGCTTTCTTGTCTTCCTTTCGCCGTGATCGAGTAATATCTACGGATTCGATTACCAACGTTTACTCTTGTGGTTTTAACGAGGCCTGCTTCCTCCATTTTGTGTAGTTGTGGATAAAGTGAACCTTCACTGAGAATTACCTCTCCGTCGCTTAGTACCTTTACTTTTTGTGTGATTTCATAGCCATACATACGATCATGGCTGGACAACAGTCTTAATATGATGGTTTGAAAAGTGCCTTTTAAGAGTTGGGAGGAATACATAATTATTCGGATCTAAGGGTTTTCACAGGGTTATTGGTAGCCGCTCGGAGCGTAATGAAGCCTACTGATACCAAAGTAATTCCCAGGCTGATCGCCGCGGCAGCTACTACATTGTACCAGTTGAAGGGAGAATGATAAGCAAATCCACTGAGCCAGCTATCCAGTAGATAATAAGCGAGTGGGGAACTGACCAATAAGGCAAGTCCGATTAAGATCAGGAAAGATTTGAATAGCAACAAGGTAACAGTACTACTTGACGCACCAAGTACTTTCCGTATCCCAATTTCTTTGATGCGTTTTGCAGCGGTGCCAGAGGCAAGACCAAGCATGCCAAGTGCCGCGATAACGATGGAGATAAAACTAAAATATTTAAGTAGTTGACCAAGTTGTGTCTCCGCTCGGTAAGACGTAACGAGATGGTCGCTTAGTATGGTGTAGGTAAATGGACTTTCTGGAAATAGCCCGGACCAAACCTGATTGATGTCTTCAAGCGTACGCTTCGATGGGGCAGAGGCTAATTTGCAGGCGACAAAATGAGACCTGGCCGGTTGAATATCAATCACCATGGGTGCGATCGTCGTGTGGAGAGAGGAAAAGTTAAAATCCTTGATCACGCCGATGACTTCTCCGCGTCGTAAATAATTCCCGCTGGCATTTTGAGTCATATAAGCAATATGGCCGCCCAGGATAGATTCTGCATCCTGGATTCCTAATACCTTTAGGGCCTGTTCATTGATCAGAAATGCTGAAGTATCGGTGCCAAATCCAAGAGAAAAATTTCTTCCCGCAACCAATTCTATATCATAAGTTTCCACGAAGTGTCGATCTACATGTAATCGATTCATAGATAAGGTATCGGTAGGCCTCCCTTGTAATTGAAAAGCATAAGAGGCCCCGTAAGGTTGATCGCCAACCAGCTTGTGTGAGGAGACCGATACGTGGCTCACTCCCGGAATCTGTACTAATTCGTTGTGAATTACATCTGCCTGGTGGCTAGAAAGGTCACCGGAAATATAGAGTGGTATCATGAGGATATCGCGATCATCAAACCCTAGGTCTTTTTGTTGAATAAACGCCATCTGATCATTAACCTGAAAGGTCGCAGCGACGAGGCAAATGCAAATGACATATTGAAACAAAACCTGACCTTCACGTAGCCATTGGCCCGAACGAGATCCAATAACCACTCCCTTGAGTGCTTTTGAAGGATTTACACGAGACATGATCATTGCCGGATAAAGTCCGGATAAGATGCTGAGCATGAAAATGATCAGGAAAAAAGTACTTATTTCCCATAACCAGAGGTCATTTAGTATCCATAAGGGTTTTGCAACAAAGGATTGGAAGAAGGGAAAAGTAAAGTAGGCCAGGCCAAAGGCGAAAACCATAGAAATCAACAAGATTACGGATGCTTCAGTAATGAATTGAAGAAAAAAATCAGTTCGTAATCCACCCATTACTTTTCGGACACCTACTTCTTTAAACCTTGGGATTAACCGGGCAGTAGTGAGGCTGATGAAATTCGTAATGGCCAGTAATAAAATGAGCGCAGCTATCGCTACCAGCAACATGAGTTGTGCGAAACTGGTGTTTTCCTTCAATTCACCCGCCAAATCCGAATGTACATAGATATCGGTCAAAGGTTGCAATGAACCCTGATAATGGTGGGCTTCCTCTCCCAGGTACTTCTTGTAAAATTGGGGAAGGGATTGTTCGATTTGTACGGGATCATGACCCTCTGCGATTTTAAGATACGTGTAATAATAGAGGATAGACCAATTGTCCACAATATTCCAGAATGAATGTCCGAGGGTATTGAAGGATCCGATCAGATCCGCCTTGAAGTGGACGTTTTCTGGCATGTCTTCCATCACCGCAGTGACCTGTAGCCCGAAATTACCTTCGTATTCAAGGAGTTGCCCAATGGGATTTTCCTCTCCGAAGTACTTTTTAGCCAGTTGCCGACTGATGACGATTGAGTTTGGCGAGGCCAGCGGATCTTGATCGTCTCCCGCGATGATGGGTAAATGAAACAAGTCAAAAATTGAATTGTCTGCCCAAATTAGATTTGATTCCAGGAATCTGTTTGACCCCTCTTTTGTGGACACCTGGACGGGTAGTCGATACCTCATCATTCGTGTAGATGATTCAATCTCTGAATAATCCGCTTGCAAAGCAGGGCCCCAGGGAGCTCCGGTAAATGCGCTATGGTATGTTTCTCCATTTTGCCTTGCGCGATGAGTGACCAATCGGTACACCCGATCCTTGTGTGGGTGCTGTTCATCGTACGATAACTCATAGTCCACGTATCGATAGATCAGTAGTACGCTGGCAAATCCCAAAGCCAAACCCACAATATTGATGAACAGAATGACCTTTTGACGGATCATATTTCGCCAGGCGACGGTTACGTAATTTTTGATCATAGTAAAGTTTTTTAGTTCACCTACAGTAGCTTCCTGGAGGATATGGATTCCTCCGGGTGTGAATTCAGCAATTACTTCCTCCAGGGCATCCATGAATCTCTGGCCATTTTCCATTCGCTCCTCAATCAGGATGCATATATGATCGATCAACTCCTCGTTCAGAGGTTCATATATCAACCCCTCATTTTTGAGACGTTGAGCAATCTCCTGAATTTGGTGAGTTTTTAATGACATAATACATTGCTATACGATGCATTGCATTAAAAGTTTTTTTGAAAGACATTTCATTCCTCCTCATTCCTCAATTACCACTTCATCCATCCACATGACCAACCAGAGCCCTATAAGTATCATTTACAAAACGTCAACTTGGTAACTGCATACATCGCGTTACTTTTGCAGATCGTCAGCCCAAAATGAAGAATTTTCTATTTTTTCTACTACTACTTAGCGGGGCAGGTTTTGCTTATGGTCAATCCTCCAATCAGGAAACCCACCGCTATAACATTACAAAAATTGAAGGCTCCATCAAGGTGGATGGCGTTCTGGATGAAGAGGAGTGGGGTGCTATACCTGAAGCCGGTAAATTCACCTATTCATTTCCGGTAGAGAATGAATTGGTGGAAGACGCACATCAAACAGAAGTAAAAGTGGCATACAATGACAGATTCATTTATGTATCTGCAAAATGCTATGGCAAATCTGAAGAAATTGTCATTCCAACCCTTAAGCGAGACAATGGGCTGATCTGGACAGGTGATATTTTTGGAATAACGTTTGATGCCGTTAATGAACGGACCAACGGTTTCGGTTTCATTACAAGCCCGGCAGGAGTGCAACTGGATACTCAGTTTGATGCGAACACGGGTACACGTGGTGGCGGTGGCGGAGGTAACCGCTTCAATACCGCCTGGGATGCCAAATGGATTGTCAACTCTAAAAGGTACGATGACTATTGGACCACTGAATTTGCCATACCTTTCAAATCTTTGAAATATGGATTGAAGAAAGTTTGGGGCATGAACTTCATCCGCGGAGTGGCTGAAACCAATGCCTGGACTACATGGGCTCCAGTTCCCATCCAACTGACATCACTGGACATTGGGTTTACTGGTGCACTCGTGTGGGATGAAGTGCCACCGGTAGCGAAGAGTAATATTGCAGTGATACCTTACGCTTTGGGGTCTGGTATTAAGGATTTTGAAGAAGATACGCCAGTTGATTATAACCCGGAAGTGGGAGCAGATGCAAAAGTGGCTGTATCATCTAACCTTACCCTGGACCTGACTTACAATCCGGATTTTTCGCAAGTAGACGTGGATCAGCAAGTTACGAACCTCACTACTTCACCCATTCGATTCCCCGAACGGAGGCTTTTCTTTCTCGAAAACACAGATATATTCAGTAGTTTCGGAGTGCCGCCCATGCGTCCATTCTTTAGTAGGCGTATCGGTTTGGATGATGATAATCAACCTATTCCAATTCGGTTTGGCGGCAGATTGAGTGGCAATATCAACAAAGACCTTCGAATCGGACTTATGAGCTTGCAAACGGGAAATACCAGCGATTTTCTGGGGCAGAATTACACAAGTCTCGCCTTAAGTCAGCGTGTTTTTGGAAGAACCTTGGTGCGGGGATATTTCCATAATCGCCAGGCATTTCGGGACAATGAGATGGTGGATACTGATTATAACCGAACTACAGGGGGTGAGATTGATTACCGATCAGACAATGGTGCCTTTAGAGCCAATGTGGGATATGGAGCGACACTCACGGACAGTGTCAGTAGTGAGAACCATTTGTTTCAGGGTATCTTGTCTTACGATAAAAGAAACATTTCGCTTTACACCAATGTGGTGACCATAGGGGATAACTACATTCCTGATATGGGATTTATGCATTTGAATCAACAGCGAGATTCGGAGCGGGATACCAGTATTCGGATTGGATACATCCATTGGTTTGCGCGTGCGGCATATATCCATTACCCGGAGATCAAGACCATTGTCAATCAGCGATTTCAGATCAATACCATTTATGACTGGACACAAAGCGGAGAGATGTTTGTGGGAAGAAAGCAATTTTCTTACGCTTTAAGTTTTGCGAACACGAGCCGTTTCGAGGTTTCCTGGTCCCATGAAGAAGGCAGGCTTTTGTACCCCTTTAGTTTTACAGATGGAGATTTTCTTCCCGTGGATAAGTACACCTGGACTTATGCCAATATAGAATATCGATCAGATCGCAGAAAAGACTTTTCATACAGAATAGGGGGTCAGTACGGAGGATTTTATAACGGGGACAGGATTGAGCTTTCTGGTCAGATCAATTATCGGGTGCAACCATGGGGGAATTTCTCGCTCAGGTTTGTGCAAAATGAATTAACCTTTCCGGGACAATTTGGTTCTGAATCGCTTACATTGATAGGCCCGACAGTGGAGATTAACTTTTCGAGAAATCTGTATTGGACTACATTTCTACAGTACAATACGCAAGCCGATAATTTTAATGTCAACAGTCGGGTTCAGTGGCAGTTCCAGCCTTTATCTAACCTATTTATCGTCTATACCGATAACTACGCGATCGAACAGTGGGGACCCAAAAACAGAGGGTTGGTGGTGAAACTTAATTACTGGTTGAATCTATAAAAGCGTAACGCTCCCGGTAAACCGATTATTGAAATTACCTTTCCGATAGGAGGTCTGCATAATAAATCCAATCATCGGTGGAGGTAGCTTATTATATTGGTTAATTTTATCACCGAACAAAACACAAAATAACATGCTTAAGTCGGATCGGTACTTTAACCTTTTTCCCATAATCATCGCTTTGGTATTTGTTTCCATCTCGTGTTCGGAGGACGTGGATCCTGCCGGGTTTCTTGGTACCTATGAGGTAGAAGAGCTTTGGGAGATTCGTTCTCCGGATATTTGTAATGATGGTGTCTCCGTGTGCTATGAGACATCTACCCTTAAACAGCAGTACCTTTTAACCATAGAGCCAAGTGATCTGGAGGGTTTCAATTTTAAGTTGACGGGAATACCTTTTCAAAATACAGTAATGGCCGAAAACGTAGACACATTGGCCAATACGATAGGTTTTGTTCAGGTTGACTTAGAATATGCATCTGGACTGCTTAAGTTGCGAAATGATACTCTTTTCGTAGAGTATTATCTTTCCGAGCCCACAGGATTGAAGTTTAGCCAATTCACTGACATAAATGGCTTTGGGATAAAACAGTAGTTAATCTTCTTTTATTCAAATGTAAGCGGTGATTGCGTCCAATTTCATCAGGTTCACTCGTTCTGATGTAAATTACTATTATGGCTTACAATGAATTTTTAGCGGATCGCTTACGTCAGAGTTTCAAAGAGAAAAAAGCAGCCTTTCAGGAGAATAAGATGTTTGGCGGACTCTGCTTTATGGTAGATGATAAGATGTGCTGCGGAGTGCATTTTGATAAGAAGAAAAATACCGACCTCATGATGGCCAGAATTGGCGAGGCAGCGACACCAAAGGCATTAGAACGTACAGGGTGTCATCCCATGGATTTCACCGGAAGGCCTATGAAAGGTTATGTGTTTCTTACACCAGAAGCGATAGATAATGATGAAGATTTGGCGTTTTGGGTACAATTATGCCTGGACTTTAACCCAATGGCCAAAACAAGTAAAAAGAGTAAGGTCAAATAGCGCAATGAGGTAATTGCAATTTGAAAAACGACTGTTTTCAGTAGTTTACCGGACAGTTTTGGCACTTTATCGAATTTTAAATAGTAAAGGAGAGATCATGGTATTCTTTTGTAGGTACAATGATCGACCGACAGAAGAAGACACATTTACGAATCCTACTCATTTTTTATAGCCTCATGCTATTCGGGGGATTGAATTTGTTTGCTCAGACTTGTCCTACTACTCCAACCTATAACAGTAATACGAATATCACTATCGGCACCGGAGAAGTTTGTAATGTGGCTGGTTCTGTCACCACACCTTCTAATCGAAGCCCGGACATCAATATGACTGGAGACGGTAGAATGGTCATTGATGGTAACCTGACTTTGCAGGGAAATTCCTCTAATATCAATATGAACACCACGGATACCCTAAGGATCAATGGTAACCTAACACTCGAGGGGAACGGGGATATTACACTGACCAACGGTACTTTATTCATTACAGGAGACCTGACTATCAATGGTAATGCTGATTTTGGAGCAAGTGGAAATGTAGTGATTGGCGGAGATTTTACGGTAACAGGCAGTAACGCCGATGTAACAGTAGGCGGAGGTTTTAATGTTAGCGGGAACACGGACCTTGGTTCTGAGACCTTGACCGTGGAAAGCGGAGCAGTTTTTCAATCCACCTCATATACATCAACAGGGGGTAATATCACGATAAATTCCGGGGGCACCATTAATGTGGATGGAGGTATTCCGGATGCGGGTAGTGTCAATAACCTCGATACTACGGACACGGATTGTACTAATGGCTGTTGTGGTTCACTTTGTAATACATCGGGTGATGACCTGGGAGAGGAAGGTGCTGAGATCCTACCCATCGTTCTGCTCTATTTTCAGGGAGAAAGTGCAAATAATCGAGTGACGTTACAATGGGCTTCATTGATTGAGAAAAATAATGACTTCTATACGGTTGAGCGTTCTCTGGATGGTGTAAACTATGAGGAGGTCTGTACCGTAGAGGGAGCAGGGAACAGTGATCAGGTGTTGACTTATTCCTGTGAAGATTTTGCACCGTATTTCGGTAACATCCTGTACCGTTTGACCCAAACAGATTTCGATGGGCAATCAGAAACCTTCAAAGATATATTGGTGGAACATTTGACTTCTGATAAGAAGGTATCTGTTTTCCCTACTGTTACTGAACGATCTCAACCTGTTTCATTACATGGTGGATGGGGATTCGCTGAGGTTGTAGATTTACGTATCTACGACTTGCAGGGTGGCGAGATTCAGCGCGTCAGATACGAATTGGTTTCAGATCGCATCGAAATTTCAACAGATCAGCTTGCCAATGGCTACTATGTAATCAAAGGTGCCGTTAATCAAGTTCCTGTGCAGGAAAAATTCATCATCAGAGGCTAGTCTTCCAAATTCACAGATTTTCCTTCCTTAAACCATAAGGAGAACTGATCAGCGGAGAATTCTGTTAGATCATGAAAAAAGGCCTGATTCATGAGGAATTCAGTCTTTTGTCACATGCATATTAATATTGCATGATCCACGATTTTATCCAAAATGAGTAAACCAACTTTGAATCATTCGACTGATAAAGATTCCTTACCAAAAGATGGTCGACATCTTAACGTGGTATCCTTTACGGAGATGAAAAATGGCACAAAGGAGGACTTTGAGCTCATCAGGGAAAATGACCTTCAAACGGCACAAAGTTTACCAGACAAGATCATTAGTCACTTACAGTTGCTGGAAGAGGATGATGGTGCTTATCAGATCAGCCGACTTGACCATTGTTTACAAACGGCTACCAGAGCCTTAAGAGATAAGGCCGATGATGACTGGATCGTTGCTGCATTGCTTCACGATATTGGAGACGTACTGGCTCCATTTTCTCACGCAGAAGTCTCTTATGAGATACTCCGGCCTTTTGTAAGGGATGAAGTGGCCTGGACCGTAAGGCATCATGGTGTCTTTCAAATGAAATACAATAAAGCCCTCGATGATGAATTAAGGAATAAGCGTGATCAATTCATTGATCACCCCTATTATGCCTCGGCTTTAAGTTTTGTAGAAAAATGGGACCAAATGTCATTTGATCCCAGTTATGATACATTACCACTATCGCACTTCGAACCTATGGTCCGCCGCGTTTTCAATAGCGTGGTAAGCTGAGTTCTTGATTCCCTGTTTACTATTGGCCGGAAGCTGACTATTCATCTTTCAAATACTTGACAGGATTTGATAAAGCCACTTTCAACGACTGCAGTCCTACTGTACACAGTACGAGACCCAGGACCATGATTAGCGTTATTACAAATGTTGACCATGATACAGGCGCCTGTTTAAAGAAGTTCTCAACCCAGTCCTGAAAAAAGAACATCACAATAGGAATACTGAGTATAAAAGCTGCAGCTACCCATTTGGTGAATGTTTTTAAAATGATGATCAAAATCTCAAAGGTTTCTGCTCCCAGGACTTTTCGGATACTTAATTCCTTTTGTCGTTTTTCGATCACAAAAAGCGAAAGGCCATATAATCCCATGCAGGCGATAATGATAGAAATCACTGTAAAGACAGCAATGAGTCCCATGTAGCGATCCTCGGCTTCATAGAGTTGGGTGATGCGTTCGTCCAGAAAATCAAATGAAAACTCATCTACTGCTCCTAGTTCATTCCACATGCCCTCCATTTCTGCGATTTTTCTGGATAAATCGGACGTTTCCATTTTCAATGAAATAAATCGGTGAACCGGATGTTGAGCAGTTCGGTGGAACATGAGTGTTGGGTGAACATCTTCTGCCAACGTTTCGTAATTGAAGTTTTCGGTAATGCCAACCACCCGGATTTGTTGGTCACCAATTTGTATTTGATTTTCTTCATATGGGTCAAACTCGAATGCTTCCATAGCGGCTCTGTTGATGATCACAGACTCTCGCTGATCACCTTGCTGGTCCGGTAGGAAATATTCTCCTCCAATCAGGGGGATGCCATACATGGGTAGGAAATTAGCATCCATGTACGTAAACCGCATTCTAAGTGGATCACCGGTCCACCCTGCGGGCCTTACAAACGTGAAACTTCTGGTCCACCGGGTTGGAAAGGCCCGGCTTAATGATGCATCCTGAACGTAGGAGAGGCCTATTAGTTGCTCTTGAAAGGTCTTGACCCTTTCAATACCCAGATCGACATTCGTGAAGCTCCGGGGGGAGGCGGTGATGACCAGTGTATTTTCGCCTGAAAATCCCATGTCACTATTCATCATGAAGGCAATCTGTTTTCGGATCAGAAAAGTACTGGTGATTAGGAAAAGAGCGATCGTAAATTGCATCACCACTAACGTATTCCTGAATCCATTTCTACCACCCAAAACAATCCGTTTTTGAAGTGCATCAAGAGATCTTAAAGATGATAAATAGATCGCAGGATAAGCGCCACTCAGCAACCCAATCAAGAGTGGCATGAATAGGCCAAGGCCAATCAATTGCCAGGTTTCAAGTGTTTTCCATGAAATGTTTACTTGGAAGAAATCGTTGAAATAAGGAATGATCAACAGTACCAAGGCGGCGGCCAGCATAACCGAAAGGGTGGTAGTCAGTACAGCTTCAAAGATAAATTGTGAGCGAACCTGACCTTTGAAAGCGCCCAGGACCTTCCTTACACCAATCTCTTTGAGCCTGTGGGACGCGTTGGCTACAGATAAATTCATGAAGTTGATAGAGGCAATGAATAAAATGCCGAGCCCTATCAAAAACAAAGTCTTTGCATCTTCCTTGCTTCCGATAAAAGTATCGTAGTAGGTATCCAGTGGAAGTAACTTAAAGTGGGTATTTTCCCTTGTTTGTTTGTCCCAGATCTGTTCGATAAGAGCGGGGAATTGACTTTCCATTTGTGCCGCATCTGAGTGCTGATCCAGAAGGACAAAAGTTTCGAGAAAAGAGCCTCCCCAATTCTCGGCAAATTCATCATAGAAAGGGAGCCCATCCATTCTAATGACTAAATTTGGTTGTTTGGACGTATTTTGCGGGAATGCGCCGATGACCGCTGTGACCTGGAATGTCAGCGTAGTATCTTCTTCCTGAAGGAATATCTCCAGCAGTTCGCCCATAGGGTCTAAGTCTCCGAAATACTTCACCGCATAAGGTTTACTGATGGCTAATGACCTTTTGTCAGGCAAAACATTTGCCGTTTGTCCTTTGACCACTTCATAAGAAAAGAGATCGAAAAAGTCCTGATCGGCATAGATGACCTCCTCATCGATGAATTGTTCATTCTTGATGACCTTGGCATCACTTATGTATACGCTGCTGGCAGATTTAATGGCCGGATAATTACTTTTTAATCGCTTCGCAAGCGGTAACCAGGTATCATACGTTGGCTGGGTGCCATCAGGTGTGACCCTTTCTTTGTAGGCCAGAAAGATGTTGTCTTTGTTGCTATGTATGTCCTCAAAAGTGAAAATGGGAAAGGTGAAAAGAAAAATGAGCAGAAATGCCGTGATTCCCATTGATAAACCCAGAATATTGATGAAAGAAGGCGTTTTCCTCCTCATCAGATTTCTGACAGTTACTTTACTATAGTTTCGAAAGATCATGGTATTGATGGATAGGTGATAGGTGGTTTTTAGATTTTGGGGATTTAGAGATAATAGAAATTCCCATAAATATTTGCTACGCGCCCTTGAGACTCCCTTCTGTGCCATTCTCCAACGGAAGGCTTCATCCAGGTCGCCAATGATCTCGTCGATAAGGTCTGTTCGACACAGAGCTTCCAGTATTCGGGCGGGCCACTGTGGTGGCTGGTGTTTACTGTCCACTGAAGGTGAGCTTTACATTAGGAATCGCTTTCCACATTTCTGTTCGCTTGTGCTGAAGTTCTCGTGCAGCTTCGGCCCCCTTACTGGTAGCTCGATAGAGCCTTTTACTTCGTCCCCCACGTTCCGCAGTGGGTTCTCCCAGTCTTGAGGTTACCAGGCCCTTTTTCTCCAGTCGCTTCAAGACCACATGAATAGTAGGGATGGAAATATCCTGACCTAACCGGGACTGATATTCCTTGGCTACCTCTACTCCGTATGTTTCCTGTTTGATCATCAGTACAATCAAGATCATTTCTTCTAAAACACCCAGGGCCAAATTCATTTGATTAGTATTTGTTTTAAAAATAGATACGAATATGATTAGGTTTTGTTTAAAAAATGCAGGAAACCATTTTTTTATACTATTACAAATTGAAGGAGGTGAGTATGATTAAAGCCTATTTGTGTTGCCAACACAGGCCACCGGCATTTTTGGTCAGGCGTTTACATTGAATTCCTTTTGTGTTCTTATGAGAACATCGGACCGCATATCGTAAAGGCTTATCCGGGATTGAAGTTTTTTGGGGAGGAGTGAAAGTGCGTTCTTCTTCCGTTCGTTTCTCTTTTGGTTTACAAACCTTACAGGGTTCAAAACCTTTTCCTTCGGCCTCTTTCAAGGAGATGACTTTCCGGGAAAATTTCAGATATCTACATCCGTCCCGATGGAATTTAGATCCCGTTTCGGTAACGTAGACGGTTTGATCTGGTTGTTGATCTGAATTACAAGCGAGGACAAAACAAAAGACCAATAGCCAGTATGTGCTTTTTTTCAGCACCTGATAACTGCTAGCTTTTGTCAGACCTTCGTCATTCATTAGAAGCTAATTTAGTCCATTAACCCTGTATTTGTGTATTTCTTGACCCAAACAGGTTATTATCCTGATGAATATCGTTCCGGGTATGCTGACAACAAAAATCCTATGTCGATAATTGTGATAAAAGTCAGTTGAGCACCTGTTATTAGTCAGTATTTTGTAATATCAGAATTGGTTCCTTTGGGTAAGATGTTTAGTGAGTCAGTCGTTGGGCATCCAATAACGAAACTAAGGTATGCCGTCCTGCGGACGGTGAACACGTCTGGGCGTTTTGCCCGGTACCAAGGGACTGGAGAGACCAGTCCCTTTTTTATTGCTGGCAGTTCGATATGCAGCTTCAAAATCGCCGATCAAGCAATATTTCCGAGGACAGCAACAAAATGTTCTATTGATCAATTGGATCTGGTATGGACGTTAAATCGGATCAATCCGAAAACCTGGGGGCAGATTGTATTATCCATAGATTTTAGCGAGTCGATATAGGAAAAAGGAGACATTTCTCACTCCCCTGAACTGACTTCTGAAGGCCTTGATTTTGGCATTGAAAGATTCAGCAGCTGCGTTGGTACTCCTTCTTTCGAAGAAATTGAGGATGGTTTGATAGTGATTCTGGATGGTTCTGGAGATGGTATTGAATGATTTGAACCCTGCTATTTCGACTTCATTATACCATCTGGCCAGTTTAGTGTAAGCGACTCCTTTATCCTTCACATTTCTGTAGATAGCTCCTAGTTGCTGTGCCAGTTCATAAGCTTGCTCGATTTTAGGATAATGCCTGAAAAGAATCTCAGCTCGATGAACTTGAGAGGGCGACCACTGATCTTTTCGCTTAAAGAGTAAGTATCTGCTTCTGGCAAGAAGTTGTTTTGGGCTATCACCGTTTTCTAGCCGATGCATTTTGAAAGTCAGGCCTTCCTGCCTAGCCAATTCTATCTCCTTGCTTTCTTGCTCCAATGCCTCCCATCGGTACTTAATCCGCATCTCCTGTAAGGCATCAAAAGCAAGCTTCTGGACATGAAAGCGATCAGTGACCAATGTGGCTCTAGAGAATACTTTCCTGACAATCTCTTCCATAGATGCAGCCATATCCAGAGTTACTTCTCGGACTGTCCTTCGCTCTTCTAATGGTATCTTTCGTTTGATAATAGCCTTTACTCGCTCACTATCAGTGCCTTTTATAATAGCAACCAAACAACCTTTATTGCCTTTTGCTGCTTTGTTAGTAATAATGGTGTAGAGTTCTCCTTGCGAAACAGAGGTCTCATCAATGGCTAGATAGGGGCCAATGTTATTGGGGAAGACAACATAGTCTTCGGCATGTGAAAGTTGATCCCAGGTAGTATAATCACTCAAATGAGAGATGTACTGCTCTTCTAAGAGTTTGCCATTGACATGAAAGTATTTACCCAGACTTTTACAACTTACCGGATTGGTATCGATGCACTGCTTTTAAAAAAGCCGCAAACTCTTTGGTCATGCGGGTGCCTTTTGCAACTAGTTCCCAATCCCTGGATACAACTTGATCTAGTGATTCATTAAACCATCTTCTGCGCTTGACTTTCAAATAGCAGGCTTTACCGCGAATGGGGAAATCTTTTATTGTTACTTCCTCAAAGAAACCCTTGGAACTGAGTTTATGACTCAAAAATTCGGCAGGAGCTAATTCCTTCTCCTCTAAACTGATCCAGTACCCTTCTGCTGATTGTTCCACTGAAGTGACCTCAAAGTAGGTCAGAATGCCATCTGGCAAAATGAGAGATGCTAGTTCCTTTTCCAATGCTAGTTTTTGAAAATCGAAATTAGACTATTCCGAGTTCCTCCACAGATTTATTGCTTGATCCGTTAAATCCATATTCAGTTTCAAAATCGCTCACCATAGCGGCACTTAAGTCCTTTTGACCATAGAGAACATAATAACTCATTTAACTTAATTAACTGCGGATCATTAAAATAATATCATTCCTCCATAGATTTTCCGATTGATCCCTTAATAGCCGGATCATTGGAATAATATCATTATTTCGCAGGTTTTCCGATTGATCCTTCATTAGTTTTAAGAGATCATTGAACCGAAATGTTGCATGGATAATCGACGAAAATTCCTGAAATCTTCTTTATTAGGCATAGCCGGTGCTTCCGCATGGTCCTTTGAGGCTTTTGGAGCACCTGTAAAAAATGTGATTCCAACGTGGAAGAACAGTGATGAGGAAGAATATTGGTCCCTGATCCGTTCACTTTTTGACATGGCGCCTGGTCTACGTTATTTCAATCACGCATCGCTGGGGACTTCTCCCCGGGCTGTGCGTCAGGCTACCTCTGAATTTATGGAAACTTTGGATCAATTTCCTTCTAAATACATGTGGGGTGGCTGGGATCAAGAAAAGGAGGTAGTCAGGGAAAAGATCGCGACGCTATTCGGAGTATCCTCTGAGGAAATTGCTATCAATCATAATACCAGTGAGGGTATGAACCTGATCGCCAGAAGCTTCGATTTTGAACCCGGTGATGAAGTAATATTGGGAGATCACGAACATGCCAGTGGGACGATTCCCTGGCAGTTTTGGCAGGAATCCAAAGGAATTAAGATCGTGAGGCCAACACTACCATTACTGCCGGAAAGCAAGGAAGAAATTGTCGACGTTTACCGCAAAGCAATCACTTCTAAGACTAAGGTCATTTCCATGTGTCATGTGGTAAATACCAATGGGATGATACTCCCTGTTAAGGAGGTATCAGATATGGCCCGGGAAAAGGGGATACTGGTCGCCGTTGATGGAGCGCAGGGAGCAGGCATGTTCCAGTTCAATTTACAGGAGTTGGGGTGTGATTTTTATACTGCCAGTGCCCATAAGTGGATGTTTGCACCGAAAGAAGTAGGGTTCTTTTACGCCAAACAAGACAGTCAACATCATTTGAAACCGTTGATGGTAGCCAGGGGGCATAAGAACCGGACGATCCGGCGATTGGAGACTTATAATACCCGAAGTTTGCCCGAGGTATTGGGGTTGGGTACCTCGTTAGACTTTATTAATGAGATCGGCATGAAAAAGATACATGATCGATCTTATGCACTGAAAGCTTATTTCCGCGACAGACTGAAGGATGATCCCAAATTCAATTTAAAGTCGCCTGCAGGCGATGATGTGTCTTGTGCGATCCAAAGTGTGGAAGTAGTGGGCAAATCAGTAGGGATGGCGAAAAATGAACTTTCAGATCGCTTTGGAATTGACTGTCGCCCTATGTCAGGTTTTGGGCTTAATGCCTTACGGATTTCTTTGCCCGTTTACGTGACCAAAGCAGATATTGATTATCTAATTGAAGCATTGGAAGCCGTTTCAGATGCCTGAGTCTTAAAGTTGCTGACCACATGATTGTATGGAACATAAGCAATCTGAAGCAATTTTAAGGGTCGTTAGAGGGCTTTAGTGCCTAAAGTATCTTTCAATTGTTTTGTTAGTAATTTGGGCTTTATGCAGAAGTTATTTTGGTTAATTGGTCGATTAGGCTTGTAAAACGCTGATTATTCGCTATTTTACGGAAAGCCTAACCTAAAAAGTCGACCCTTACCATGGACATGCGTACCTCGTATTTTGAGGACATCACCCTCTTCAAAGATCGTTCTGTGGTCGTATGGTCCCTGCTTGCACTGATCGCGTTGATTGGTCTGCCTTTTCTTATGGCGGGCTATCAGATTTTTGTGATTAACCTCATCCTTATCAACATCATTATCATCCTCGGGCTGAACGTACTTATAGGAAACACAGGGCAAATATCTCTGGGGCATGGTGGTTTTGTAGCCATAGGTGCTTATATGACGGTTATTCTGGATGGGCCTTTGCCTTTTTTATTAGCATTGGTCATTGCAGCACTGATTGCCGCAGTGTTTGGTGTTTTGTTAGGCATCCCCTCGCTTAAACTAGAGGGCCCTTACCTGGCCGTAGCTACTTTGGGTTTCGGACTGGCCATTACCGTGATCATTGGGAGGGTCCAGTTTTTTGGTGGGCATATGGGGCTTATTCCTCCATCACTGGAAATATTTGGTCTGTCCGTAAGTACAAATACACAGTTCTATTTCATGTGCCTCGTTACCGCGCTGATTCTTGGCGTATTTGCCAGACTGGTCATTGGTAGCAGGATAGGAAGAGCCTTTTCGGCCATCAGAGATAGTGATATTGCGGCTGCTGCATTAGGAGTCAACGTCGTTCGATACAAGATCATGAGTTTTGCCTTCAGTGCATTTTATGCGGGTATCGGTGGAGGCATTTGGGCCTATGCACTGGGTTTTATCAGTCCAGGTGTTTTTACACCAACTTTGTCCATTTTGTTATTGTCAATGGTGGTCGTCGGAGGTTTAGGGACTATTTCTGGTTCAGTTCTGGGAGCCACAGTGGTGACTTTACTCAATCTACAAAGTGAAAAAATTGTTGAACTACCAGTGCTTGGGTCATTATTCGAGTGGTTCAGTGCCAATTTTATGTCTATCAGTGGATTACCGAACATCAATTGGGTTTTTATGGGCCTGACCATCATCCTGATCATCCTGTTTGAGCCTTATGGATTATTCGGGATCTGGATGCGTATCAAAATCTACTTTAAAACCTGGCCCTTCTGATATGTTTAGTCAACTGATCATCAGTGGAATTGTTGCGGGGAGTGTGTATGCGTTGGTGGCCTTAGCCATGAGCCTCACCTACAAATCTTCTGAGATCGCCAACTTTGCCCAGGGAGAAATGGCCATGTTCTCCACGTACATTGCCTTTGTCATCTTAGCCACCTTTCAGCTGCCCTTTTGGATGGCCTTCATTGGTGCGATGATTTTTGCTTTCCTTTTAGGTTCGTTCCTTCATTTTGGTGTCATTCGGAGGGCTAAAGAGCCCAATGTTTTGAACTTACTGATTGTTACATTGGGGTTTCAAATCTTCTTATATGGATTAGCAGGGTGGAAATGGGGAGCGGAACAGCGCGTACTTAGATTACCGATATCACAAACAGAAACAGTATCTTTCGCTGGGATGACTATATCCCAATTGAATTTGGCCACCATTGGTGTTGCTCTCTTACTCATGGTGGGGCTCTACCTGTTTCTAAGATTCACGAAATTAGGCCTCGCGATCAAAGCGACACAACAAAATACCCTGGCGGCCAAGATCAATGGGGTTCCTACTAACCGGATAGTCATGATCACTTTTGGGATTAGCTCTATGGTAGGTGCTGTGGCTGGTGTCTTGATAGCACCGATTACGACCTTAGATCCCAATATGATGGTAGAGCCAATGTTGAAGGGATTTGCCGCTGCGGTTTTAGGTGGGTTTAATAGCCTGGGTGGGGTAGTCGCTGGTGCATTTACCTTAGGGATCATCGAAAACCTGTTCGGGTTTTATGTTTCAACTGAGTTTAAATCCGTTGTTGCCTTTCTGATTATCGTCGTGGTATTGTATTTCAAGCCCTCAGGCATGTTTGGTAAACATTATACACGCAAAGTATGAAGGCTGTATTGGAGCTGAAAGGAGTGACCAAACAGTTCGGAGGATTGACCGCCGTTGATGATGTATCGCTGGAGGTAAAAGAGGGAGAAGTTTTTTCTATCATCGGTCCAAATGGCGCAGGTAAGTCCACTTTGTTCAATTGTATCAATGGACTTTATCAGGTCACTTCAGGTAATATTTGGCTGAAAGGAGAAGAAATAACGGGAGAAAAACCACATCAGGTAGCGCAACGCGGTTTGAGCAGGACCTTTCAGAATTTGGAATTGTTCAGTAAGATGACAACCATGGAAAACCTGATGCTCGGACGTCACTTGCATATGCGAACCAATTTTTTCAGCATTCCGAGCATGCTTTGGCCAAAAGGTAAAGCGGCCAGAGAGGAGGTCAGGCACCGCCAACGTGTAGAAGAGATCATTGATCTGCTGGACTTGCAGGCGGTCAGAAACCGCTATACTGCTCAGTTACCCTATGGTAGACAGAAGATCGTGGAATTGGGTAGAGCCCTGGCAACAGAACCTTCAATTCTTTTATTGGATGAACCTGCAGCCGGATTGAACCTGGAAGAAAAAGAAGAATTGGTATTCTGGATCAATGACATCAAGCGACAGTTTGAAGTTACCATTTTGATCATTGAGCACAACATGCAATTGGTAAAGGCCATTTCTGATCGCATCATGGCTCTGAACTTTGGTAAGTCTATCATCATTGATGAACCAGAGAAAGTTGTGAGTCACCCTGAAGTAGTCAAAGCTTATCTGGGATGAAAGAGCTGTTGCTGGACATAAGGAACATTGAAACGTATTACGATCACATCCTTGCTTTGAAGGGAGTCTCTATGACCATTCCAAAGGATTCGATCACGGCTGTGTTGGGTAATAATGGAGCGGGGAAGACCACTATTCTGAAGTCCGTTATGGGATTGCTCGATGATCAGCCTGAGAAAGGACAGATTCTATTTAAAGGGGTTGATATTACCGGAATGCATACGGTTGCCATTGTGAAAATGGGCATAGGTTATGTCCCGGAAGGCAGGGAAGTCTTTCAGGAATTGACTGTAAAGGAAAACCTGTTGGTGGGCGGCTATATGGGTAATCAGCAAGCGGCAAAGGAAACCATTGAAAAAGTCCATGCTTATTTTCCGATCCTGGAAGAGCGTTCGAGTCAATTAGCCGGAACCCTTTCCGGAGGTGAACAGCAAATGTTAGCCATTGGACGTGCTTTGATGAATCGTCCGCAATTATTATTTTTAGATGAGCCCTCTTTGGGATTGTCACCTTTATTGGTAGACCAACTCTTTGACATCATTCAGCAAATTGCCAATGATGGACTTACTGTTCTATTGGTAGAGCAGAATGCCAACAAAGCCCTGGAAATAGCTGATTTCGGCTATGTCATTGAAAATGGAAGGTTTGTGGCTTCCGGAGCTGTAGCGCAGTTGAAAAAGGATGAGGATGTAAAGGAGTTTTACCTTGGCTTGAAGAGTGAAACCTCGATTAAAGGTACTCAACGATACAAACGAAAACGCAGATGGAATTGACCTCAAATGCCTGATCACGATCCCAATACCATCCCAGGACTTTTCCTTTCCAGCGCAGAACGATTTGGAGATCGGGTAGCGTTGAGACAGAAGTCCTTCGGAATTTGGAAAGACATTACCTGGAAGGAATATCAGGCATCGGCACATGCCATAGCCCATGGCCTTGTGAGAATGGGACTGTCCAAAGGAGATTACGTGGGAATCATTGGTGAAAACTGTCCTGAGTGGCTTTACATTGATGTCGGTATACAACTTGTGGGTGCCGTTTCGGTCGGGGTTTATACGACCAATTCAGTTGAGCAATGCGAGTATGTGATCAGGCATGCCGATTGTTCCTATTTATTTCTGGAAAACGAGGAACAACTGGATAAATGGCTGACTTTTCGAGAGCGAACTCCACTCGTCAAAAAAGTCATTGTATGGGACTGGAAAGGTCTGGACGCATTTAAGGATGATCAGGTTATTTCATTAGAACAATTGATGGAAGAGGGAAATAAGGCTGGACCTGAGATTATCGATCAGTGTGTGCATTTTCGGGATGCCTTAACGCAAGAAGATACAGCTGTATTGATTTATACCTCGGGCACTACCGGGCCACCTAAAGGAGCCATGCTTTCTCACCAAAACCTGACCTGGACGGCCAGGGCCTTATCAGGAATTGATGAAACGACACAAGTAGGTCCGAATGATGAGGTCATGTCGTTTTTGCCTCTTTGCCACATTTTCGAGCGAATGTTCAGTCTCTTGAGTCATATTCATGCGGGCTACATTGTCAATTTTGTGGAGAGTCCGGACACCATTGCGGATAACCTCCGGGAAATATCACCAACTGTAGGATATGCCGTTCCCCGAATCTGGGAAAAATATCACGCAAGAATTAAGATAGCCATAGATGACGCAACACCGGTCAAAAAATGGCTGGCGAACAAGGCTGTCAGTCATGGTAAGCGATACATACAGAAAAAAATGGGTCAACAGCCTGTTGGCTTGACTGAAAAAGCCATGCGCTGGCTATATGAACAGACGGTATATTGGAAAATCCGGAAACATCTCGGAATGGAACGCATGCGTTTTGCTTTTTCCGGGGCTGCACCGATAGCACCGGATATTCTGCTCTTTTTCAATGCCATTGGCCTGAATATTCTAGAAGGGTATGGAATGACAGAATCTTGTGGTATTACTTCCGGTACCCGATTAGAGACTTACCGGTTTGGAACAGTTGGCCTTCCTCTGGATGGAATCGAAGTGAAACTGAGTTCGGAAGGTGAGATCATGATCCGTTCGGATAGTGTGTTCAAAGGGTATTTCAAGAATCAGGAAGCTACCGATAAAACGATTCGGAACGGATGGCTATATACGGGTGATATTGGAGAAATTGATGAAACCGGCCATATTAAAATCACGGATCGGAAGAAAGACATCATTATTACTGCCGGAGGGAAAAACATCGCTCCACAGTATATTGAGAATAAATTAAAGTGCAGCTCATATATCAATGATGCCGTGGTAGTGGGTGATCAAAGAAAGTTTGTCTCAGCATTGATCGTATTGGATGAAGAAAACATTAATAAATATGCTCAGGATCAGCGAGTAGTTTATCAAACTTACGCGGACCTGGCCTCCAATGAAGCCATTAATGCGTTGATTTCCAAGGAGATCAATGAAGTAAATAAAGACCTTTCCAGGGTAGAGTCCGTTAAGAAATTTGCCATCCTTCCCAAGCGACTATATCAGGAAAATGGAGATGTAACACCTACGATGAAAGTAAAGAGAAATGCAATCAATGACAACTACAGTGAATTGATAGAATCTATGTATACCTAACCTAACGAAGTATGAAAAACTTAAAGCAATTACTCAGTATTGGAGTGCTCGCGGCACTCATGGCTTGTGGAGGTGGAAGTGGAGAATCAGGTTCTGAATCATCGACCATCAGTGAGATTGGTGTAACCGACAGTACCATTACCATTGGTACCTGGGGACCTTTAACCGGACCGGCGGCCTTATGGGGCAATGTGCCCAGAGGGGTGGATGCATTTTTTCATTACATCAATGAAAATGGAGGTATACATGGAAGAAAAATCAACCTGATCTATAAGGATGATGGTTATCAACCTTCAAAAACCGTAGCCGCAGTACGTGAAATGGTTGAAAGGGACGAGGTTTTTGCATTTGTAGGGGGAGTGGGTACGGCACCTTGCATGGCTGTCAAAGACTATATCACCCGTAACAAAGTGCCCTGGGTTTCGCCAGCAAGCGGGGCCACACATTGGGCTTATCCGCCGGTTGATAACATTTTCAGTACCTATTCGCTGTATTTCGATGAGTCCACCACTCAGGTGGACTACATCGTCAATACCTTAGGCAAAGACAAGATCGCCATGATTTACCAGAACGATGACTTTGGAAAGAGCGGGCTCGCAGGAGTACAGGTCGCACTTGAAAAATACAACCTCCAGTTATTAGAAGAAGTATCTACCGAAGTGACTGATCAGGATTTGGGCTCTCATGTAGCGCGTTTAAAGGAGTCCGGTGCGGAAGTGGTGATCATGCAAGTATTGCCCAGGCAAGGTGCGATCATAACTGGGACTGCCGCGGTTTTGGCCTACGCACCACAATGGGTGACTAACTCGACTTTGAGTGATGCTTCCCTGATGTATAAGATCACAGAAGGTCGTTGGGCAGGTGTGTTATTCAGTGGATTTTTCGATATGGAATCTGAGGCGTCTGATGTGCTGGGCTATCAGGCAGCTTTGAAATCAAAATATCCTGAAGTTCCGTGGACAACTTTCGTTGCTTCCGGTTTTTATTTTGCTGAGCCGGTCGCTCAGGCTTTGAAAAATGCAGGACCTGATTTGACCAGGGCAAAATTCATTGCGGAAATGGAAAAACTGCAGGAATTCAAAGGTATGGGCATTCCAATTACCTTCGGTGTTGATAAAAGACAAGGAACAAGAGGAGCGGCCATGTATAAGGTCACGGGAGATGGAGGCATTGAGCGTGTTTCAGATTATCTGGTGACAGATGAAAACCTGGATCAGGCCATTCAGCGGTTGTCGGATTTATGATTAGATATCAAAAGACCGTTTCAAAATGATCTAAGCTGTCATGTTGAGCTGGTCGAAACCTAAATTCTGGTTCCAGGATTTACATTTCGACGAGCTTAATGTGACACTTCTTTATTGATTAAATTGAAACAGCTTTTCATGTCAAATTCCTTCTAAAAAAGAAATAACAGATAGGACCGATCAAAGGGATCAGGACTACTACAGGAAACCAAATGATCTTCGTTCTGGTCTGAATACTTCTATTAGCGATATCGATCATGGCATAAATAGCAATGCTCACTACAATCACTCCGATTATTGCATATTCCATTACTTTGGGGTTTTTGTCCAATTTCGAGAATTGCATTTTCTTTTTTAATGAATTAAGTCATCCCGATAAGTGATTTGTTATCGAAAGTTTACCCTATTTACATAAATGGATGATATTCATCTGATTAAATTGACCTGCAAGAAGAACAACACTTTACGATAAGCAACAAAGGATAAATTCAGTTTGACATGTTACACATAAAATTCAATGAAATGCTAAAGTTATGGGCTAAAGCCGGAGTTCTATTCGTTTTCCTGGTGTTCGTTTCCTGTTCATTTAATGAGGAATTATCCAACAATGAGCCATCGCCTGAAAATAGTTTGTCCGTTTCAGATACCGATGTTGATTTAATTGACTTTGATGACCTGGAATGGTGTGTATTAGGGGAACAGTTCTATCAAGATCGAAAAGTGGATTTTAAAAACCTACCATCAGGCAGATATAATGAGGCAAGATTTGAATGCGATTTTGGCAATAATGCAAGACCATTCCTTGGTGCAGATAGGAGTTATTTGATTGAGTCGAGTCATGGAAATCATCTAAAGATCAGGTTTGACTCAGGTGTTGTCGGAGCACGAGACAATGGTATATTAGGTGCGTTTACCGTTCCTTCAAAAAACGAGTATTTCATTCATTTCAGAGTTTGGTTTGATGAGGATTTTGATTTTACCAGAGGAATGAAACTTATTGGGTTTTGTGGAGGGACTTGTAATACAGGAGGCAATATGGTACAACCCGATGATGATGGGTGGAGCGCGCGGTTAATGGTCAGAAGAGGTGATCCACTCTCTCAATCAGGAGATGTCTTTCCTTACGTCTACCATCGCGATATGAATTCGCAATTTGGAGAAAACTTCAATGCCCTCAATTCCTGTCCGAGTACAAGGGGTGTTTTCCAAAAGAAGAAATGGCATTCTGTTCAGATTTATGTGAAAATGAATGACGAAACAGCTAATTCCAGAAATGGGGTAATGAAGCTATGGATTGATGGGAAAACCATCTTTTATAAAAATGACATCAGATATAGAGAGGGTGTGTCAAAAGTAGATCGTGTATTAATGCATGTTTTTCCTGGCGGATCTGATCAAAGCTATGCACCTAATACGACTGGTCATCTTAGGTTCAACGTGGTTGAGTGGTGGTCAGGTACAGATTTGTCATTACCGTATGACTTGGAAGAGGGTTGTTTATTGAACGATGATTAGACAAATTTTCTAATGCAACCTATCTTACGTGACTGAAGGCCAACCGCATTGCTCATGTTTAAATTTAATCAATCAACCAACCGACAATCTATTTATATCGCTGCAGTTGTGTCACTTGGCGGCTTTCTTTTTGGCTTTGATGCTTCCGTGATTTCAGGAGTGATTGGCTTTGTAACGCCTCAAATGGATCTCAACGATATAGAAGTAGGTTGGTTGGTAAGTTCGCCAAGTGTGGCGGCTATGTTCGCCATGTTGATCGCCGGTACCGTCAGCGACTATATTGGGAGGAAGAAAGTATTGATTATAGCGGCCTTGTTGTACTCGATTTCTGCCCTCTTTTCGGCAATTGCACCAAGTTATGAGATCCTGATCGGAGCAAGGATGATCGGTGGGATTGGGTTTGGTGCAGCCCTGGTTTTGGCGCCCATGTACATCGCCGAAATTGCTCCCCCCGAACGAAGAGGCGTGTTGGTCTCTATTCAACAGTTTAATATTGTGATCGGCTTTTCAGTGTCCTATTTTTCAAATTATGCCATGCTCAATGCGGTTGGGGATGTGTTTACGGAATTAAACGTATGGCGATGGATGCTGGGAATTGAATTTCTTCCGGCCATTTTTTATTTCATCGCCATGTTTTTTGTGCCCAGGAGTCCCAGGTGGCTTTTGAGTAAGGGTCAGGAAGAAGAAGCCGAACAAGTGCTCGAAAGGGTTTTTGGTAAAGAAAAAAGCCTGCTTGAGAAAGAGCAGATCTTGAAAAACTTGCAAGAAGCAGAAGCCGACCGTCCGCAGGGATTGAGCAGTTTTGGCATTCTGAGTAAAAGATTGCAAGAGTTATTTAGCCCTAAGTTGAGAATCGTGCTTACGGTAGCCCTGGTGATTGGAATCATTCAGCAGGTGACAGGTGTAAATGCGATATACTTCTATGCGCCATCCATTTTTGAACAATCTGGGGTGGGAACCAACGCAGCGTTCGCTCAAGCAGTCTTATTAGGAGTGATCAATGTGATTTTTACTGTGGTTGCCATGGGTACAATTGATCGATTTGGAAGGAAACCTTTATTGCTGACAGGACTGGCTGGAGTGATCTTGAGTATGGGTATAACCGCTTATGGTTTTGGCACGGCAACCTATACGTTATCCAGGGAGTCAGGCCGTTCTATGAATATTACCTCACCGCAGATCGACGCAATCTATGGACAAACATTCCAAAGTGATGTGGAATTTAAGCAGGTACTAAAAGGAGCTTTAGGTAATGTGCGGTATTCAGAGCTGGAGGCACAATTGATCCAACAATCAATCTCCGTTAACTCAAAACTGGTATTATTTGGCATCTTGCTATTTGTGGCCTCTTTTGCCACTTCTTTAGGCCCGGTGATGTGGGTATTGCTTTCGGAGATTTTCCCAAATAGTATTCGGGGTGTGGCCATAGCAGTTATCGGTTTTGTGAATTCCCTTTCCAGTACCCTGGTACAGTTCTTCTTTAAATGGGAGTTGGCCAACCTCGGCAACGCGATTACCTTCCTGATCTTCGGAGTTTTTGGCCTGATCGGTTTTTTGATCATGTGGAAAATGCTACCTGAAACGAAAGGGAAGTCTTTGGAAGAACTTGAAAAAGAGTTGTCAGCGTAGCCTGAGCAGGTTCAAATATGTACCGAGTAGGTTCCACCTGTTCGTATTTACCCAAAACAGCGTTTACTATGAAAATGCTCGATTCCTCAATAGATGATGTCGGATCAGGTTTTTTGCTTCTTCTTCTTAGCGGCAGGGAAGAGAATATTATTTAGAATCAATCGGTACCCGGGAGAATTAGGGTGTAAATTCAGATCCGTGGGCTCCTCATTTACGAAATGCTGATAATCTTCTGGATCGTGTCCACCGTAAAATGTCCAAAAACCTTTCCCAAAGATGCCATGAATATACTTGGCTTCTCCAATGCTTTTGGTTTCACCCATCAGCAAGACATCTCCTTTGATAAGGTCCTTTTTGAAACCTGTGGTTTGCCCCATGAAGCCCTTGATGATGTTGCTGTGATTTTGTGTTAACATGGTTGGAACCGGATCCCATTTGGCGGAGAATTCAAACAAAAGGAAATAGTCGTTTTCTTCTTCCAGGCCTCGAACATGTGGAGGATTATCAATGTTTGAGAATTCATATTCGTAAGGATTTCTTTCCAGGTTAAAGTTTTTAAATGCCATGGTTTTGTCGAAATCCAGTTTTTGCTGTGCTTTGGGGTCCGCAGGATCGCCATCAAACATTACCTCACAAATATCCACGCCTTCGGCAGCCAGGGCAATGTCATAAGTATCTGTAGCGGAGCACATGGCAAATAAAAAGCCTCCACTGGCTACATAGTTTCTGATCCGTTGGACTATACCCAACTTCAGGTGCGAAACCTTGCTGAATCCGTGCTTTCTTGCCGATTCTTCATATTCGCGTTTTTGTTGCTGGTACCAGGGTAAGTGTCTGTAGTTTCGATAAAATCGGCCATACTGACCTGTAAAATCTTCGTGGTGCAGGTGCAGCCAGTCATATTTAGGCAATTCATTGTACATCACCTCATCATCAAAGATGACATCATAAGGGATTTCGGCATAGGTGAGAACCAGGGTTACGGCATCATCCCAGGGTTGCTTGCTTTTAGGAGAGTAAACAGCAATCTTCGGATACTTCTCCAATTTCATCACATCCATGTTAGAGGAAGGGCTGGCGATCTCATTCAAAATTTGATTGGCTTGCGCATCGGAGATAACCAAATAGGATACATTCCTAATAATCAGCTCATTCTCAATCAATGTAGCTTGTTTAATCATGAAACTTCCGCCCCGGTAATTCAATAACCAATCAACGGGTACATCTTTTTCCAACGTCCAGTAAGCAATTCCGTATGCTTTAAGGTGATTGGTTTGTTCATCATCCATGGGGATCAGGATGTACGATGCGTGTGAACTAATGGCGAAGGCTATGAATACAACTGCTAAAATCTTTCTCATCATTCCCAATAACGATAGAACATCCTTTTAGATGTATGATTTAGATAACCGGAAGAAATCTTTAGTAATTACCCACTAACTTTGATCATCAATGGATATACTGGAAAACGTAAAAGAAGGGCTAAAATCTATTAATGCCAATAAACTGCGCACAATTCTTACGGCGCTGATCATCGCATTTGGGATCACTTCCCTGGTGGGTAGTCTTACAGTAGTGGATGGCATCCAGGCCTCTATCAACGATAGTTTTTCCAATTTGGGCTCCAATACCTTTGATATTGAAAGGAAACGTGTAGATGAAGGCAGTCGGGGGGGAAAGGCCGCTAAAGTATATCCACCAATCAAATACAGCGAGCTGAGATTATTTAAAGAGAAATATGACGGACCAGGAACGGTGAGTTTAAATACTTGGGTAACGGGTATAGCTGAAGTGAAACGGGGTTCTAAGGTATCTAACCCTAACCTGCTGATCCGCGGAGGTGATGCTGATTTTCTGGTCGTCGATGGTTATGATATCAATGAAGGAAGAAACTTTTCTCTGCCTGAAGCAGAGAACGGAGCTTTTGTTTGCATTGTCGGGACTCAAGTAATCGATGCCTTATTTGAAAAGAATGAGAGCCCTGTCGGGAAATCCCTGGTGACGCAGGGTGTCAAATTCAAAATCATTGGTACGTTGGCCGAACAAGGAGGAGTAAGTGGCAATACCTCAGTGGACCGAACCATTATGGTACCCATTGAGACTGCCAGACGACTGGCCAAAAATCGGACCTTAAGATATGAAGCCACGGTCTCACTGGATGATCAGACCCAAATGGATTATGCGGTAGGCGTAGCCACAGGAGTGATGCGAGGTATTCGTGGGGACAGGATAGGAGAAGAGGATTCTTTCGATATTCCTGTCAGTCGATCATTGGCTGAGCGATTAGGAGAAATCACCGGCTATCTTAGAGCTGCGGGATTTGGCATTGGATTCATTACTCTTCTTGGGGCATCCATAGCACTCATGAACATCATGTTGGTTTCCGTTACGGAAAGAACGCGTGAAATTGGCGTGCGAAAAGCATTAGGAGCTACTCCATTAAAGATTCGTCAACAATTCATCATAGAAGCCATTGTAATCTGTCAGTTGGGTGGAGTAGGAGGAATCCTCTTCGGACTGGGGGTTGGTAACTTATTGGCCACTACGGTTTTCAATTCTCCGTTTGTCGTTCCATGGGGATGGATTTTCTTCGGTTTGATCGTAGGTTCTTTAGTGGGTCTGTTCTCTGGATATTTTCCAGCGCATAAAGCTTCTAAACTGGATCCGATCGAATCTTTACGATTCGAATAAAAATTTATTAAACCCTAACAGGGTTCCAAACCCCTGTTAGGGGTCATACATTAAACCTTATAGGTTTAACTATTCCCACTCTTGGATTATATCGACCTTCGATTTCTTATGAAAAAGGATGAAATCTTGTTTCTTTCCAACCAACTAATGACCTGTGCCCTTTTTAAAAGTGTTGGTTTTGTTGAGATCATCGCTTGATAAGAGGAAAATGTCCATTCTTTCGATTCTCGTACAAACCCGTGTTTGACAGGATTTTGATGGATGTAATTGATGACTGAAGTTAAATAGCTATCCGAATCAATTTTAAATCGTTTCGTAAAATCCATCCATAACCCGCCTTTTCGGTCATACATTTTGTTATAAGCTTTTGTATATCCGTTGAGCAAATTGCTAAGTTGTTGCATAATTAGCTTGTGGCTATCTTTCTTATACTTAGGATGCAGGACTAGCTCGTCTTCAGCTTTAGTTTTGATCAGTAGATGAATATGATTGGCATCAGACAATAGGCTAAGGTGTCACTTACATGTGGAAGGTATTCAGCGTACTTTCGTAGGAAATACCGATAGTTCTCATTGTTTCTGAAGAGGTTTTCATCACCTATTGCGTGATTAACAATATGGTAATATGAATTAGGTTCGAACTTATCTAATCCTTTCATTGATCTGGAGATTGTTGTAGTGTATAGCTTAATTGTTTGTCTTACTAAGGTAATGCCTTACACCGGGATTTAACAAACCTATAAGGTTTTTGAAACCTTATAGGTTTTGATTACCTTATGGGTTCGACGACTTTTCCTCCCTTAACACCTCCCGTACATGCCCCAGGGCGTCAAAACGGATACGTAAGTGTTCTTGTAAGCCGGGATTGTCCTGACAGGTCAAATCGTAAAAGAAGAATTTCTGATTGCGGAGATAGAGTGAATGCCGGGTTTCGGGGCCAAGTAATAGTTGAATTTCGTTTTGAGTTGCCCCCTTCAATACATCGAAATTATCAATAAGCAGTTGACTTGATTCCACGCGGTATCCGTCACAAGACGCTAAAGAAACCTTCCACTTTTCAGGGTCAAACCCAGGAACCTCCGGGGCACGGTAGCAGCCAATGACAAGCAAAGCAATCAGCAAAAATGGAAATAAAGAGGTACAGGTTTTCATGAGTCGCGAATATAACTTCATCTTATCATCTCCAAAACAGACACACAATCGAATTAGGTAATAGTTTTGCAGTCCTAAATGTTTGATAACTATGGTTAAGGCTGTCGGAATTGTGAGGTTTTTGTCGTACGCATTCTTTCTAGTGGCAATGGGACTGGTTTATTCCTACCTGTCTCCACAAGTTGAGTTGGGAATGGGCCCAAAAGCATGGGTAGTCAGTAAGGATACATTCTTCTATGCGATTTTGGCAATATTCGTGGTGATAAATATTGTGCTAAGGATATTGAGTCAGAACATTAAGAAGGGTATAGGTCGTTCATGGGAAGCCAAAACACTGGCCTGGTTTCTGGCGATTGTACCAATTATCAATATTTACATTAGCTTATTGGTCGGCTTTGTTGGCGTGATCAACAATCCCACACACGTCTCCACCACAAGCTACGCTTACCTCAACTTTTTCGGACCTGTATTGTTGGTCGTTTGGGTAATTGGATTCGGCACACAATTCATCAAAGAAAAGAAGGCAGCTATTGGATCTTGAATCCAACACCAGCTACCAACATATTGAATTTTTCGCCGTACCAGTTTTGGTGTAAAAAGCCTGCATGAAAAGTGTTGAAGATATTGCTTTGATTGTTTGGCCGATAATCCAGAATGGCTGAAAATTCCTGTCGTGGAGTCGTGTCCCCCGTCCATCGGTATTCTAGGGTAGGTGCCCAAACCCGGTCAGCAAGAAAAACGGTAAAAGAACTGGTTCCTTCAAAGTAAGTATCGTCAAATTCTATTTCATGCGAAAGTCCCAGGCCAACCACCCATCGAATGGCCTCATGATTAAGGAAATTGAATTGAACGATCTGCCAGTCCCAGGTGCTAAGCACCCCGGTGTTGTCAAAAATACGGTTGTAACGAAGCTGGGTAGAAAATAACCCCCAATTACCCCGAACCTGAGGTTGAATCAATGCTACATTTTCCAGCGGACCGTATCCACCGAGCATTCGACCCTCAAAGCTGACCCGCCAATCATCCACGTTGGCCAGGAAGAGCTGATCGGCCTGACCAAGATACATGGCTTTAAAGGGGAGAATTAGGATTTCACCGACAATACTAATGATCAAGTCTTCGCCAAATGAATTATCCGAATCGCCTGAAGTTCCAAAAACTCCAGTAGAATTCGATCCGGACTGACTGCTTCCGGAAGATCCGGACTTATAAGATCGGGCATTTTCCTTGGCCTTTCCAACCTGAGCCTGACCAGCAAAAGCCGATAAAAGGAATAGTATACTGATGAATGAAATGAAAACGAAACGCATGCGGTGTGTGGCTAAATAAAAGTGATAACATATTATCAAAGCCTGTGCCAATTTGAAATTTTGTTTCTAAACCATGTGGCACAATTGGTATTATTCAATGAGTGTAGATAGTTGTTTTCAGAAGATTCAGATTGTGGATAACTTAACATTCTTGTTTTGGTTTTCTCTATGAGGTAAGTCTGAAGAAAAAATAATCGACCTGATGCTTCAGATTTAAAGTATCAGTAAATCAGATATTTAGCGTTTAGAATATCAACTATTGCTAAAAGTTATGTGGATAAAGTTTCTTCTCGATTGTCTCAAATTTGTATAATTTCAAGATTGGAATTCAAATAACTTTTTCGGAAAAAGAGAGATTCAGTCCATGGCTACACCGTCCGTTCAGTACACTGAAGACAGTATCAAATCCCTTGATTGGAAAGAACATATTCGGCTTCGGCCTGGTATGTACATCGGTAAACTGGGTGATGGGTCATCACCTGACGATGGCATCTATGTTTTGGTGAAAGAGATCATCGACAATAGTATCGATGAGCACATGATGGGATTCGGAAAAACCATCGAGATCAAGGTGACGGATCATCGCGTGACAGTTCGTGATTACGGACGGGGGATTCCTTTAGGAAAGGTGATTGATTGTGTTTCTAAGATCAACACTGGAGGCAAATACGATTCCGGCGCTTTCCAAAAATCCGTGGGATTGAATGGTGTGGGTACAAAGGCAGTGAATGCTTTATCCAATTATTTTAAGGTGCAGAGCTTTCGGGATGGCCAAACAAAAATGGCAGAGTTTGAAAGAGGGGAAGTAAAGGTGGATGCTAAGGTCATAAAGACTGAAGACCGGAATGGGACGATGATGATCTTTGAGCCTGATGGAACGGTCTTTAAGAATTTCCATTTCATTCCTGAGTACCTGGAAAACCTGATCTGGAATTATGCCTATCTCAATGCTGGACTGTCTATTAAGTTGAATGGAAAGAAATTCTATTCAGAGAATGGACTTCTGGATCTACTCAAAAGAAAAACCGACGAAGAAGCGCTGAGATATCCGATCATTCATTTGAAAGGTGACGACATTGAAATGGCCATGAGTCATGCCAACCAATATGGTGAAGAATATTACTCTTTTGTAAACGGGCAGAATACTACCCAGGGAGGAACTCATCTTGCCGCATTCAGAGAGGCCATTGTAAAAACCATTCGCGATTTCTACGGTAAGAACTTTGATGCGTCCGATGTTAGAGCATCGATTGTTGGGGCTATTGCTGTTCGCGTACAGGAGCCGGTGTTTGAGTCTCAGACTAAAACCAAGTTGGGTTCCCTGAATGTTGCGCCAGATGGACCGACAATGAGGACATTCGTCAATGACTTCATCAAAACCAAACTGGACAATTACTTACATCGAAATAAGGAGGCGGCTGATGCTTTATTAAAGCGAATCCAACAATCGGAAAGAGAAAGAAAAGAAATCGCAGGGATCAAAAAACTCGCTAATGACCGGGCGAAAAAGGCCAACCTGCACAATAAGAAGTTGCGCGATTGCCGGGTCCACTTCAATGATAAGAAAGGAAAGGAAGACAAGCGTGAGGAGACCATGATCTTCATTACTGAGGGAGATTCAGCAAGTGGTTCCATTACGAAATCAAGGGACGTTCAAACGCAGGCCGTATTTAGCCTGCGAGGGAAACCATTCAATTGTTTTGGACATACAAAAAAAGTCGTTTACGAAAACGAAGAGTTCAATTTGCTTCAACACGCCCTCAACATTGAAGATGGATTAGATGGATTACGTTACCGGAAGATTGTGATTGCGACTGATGCGGACGTAGATGGCATGCACATCCGCTTATTGTTACTGACTTATTTCCTGCAGTTCTTTCCGGAGTTGGTTCGAAATAACCACGTGTTTATTCTGGAAACCCCATTGTTTCGGGTTCGAAACAAGAAGGAAACCATCTATTGTTATTCCGAAGAAGAGAAAAGGACGGCCATGGCCAAGTTAGGGGCCAAGCCAGAAATCACTCGATTCAAAGGATTGGGAGAGATTTCCCCCGATGAGTTTGCAGGATTCATAGGAGAAGATGTACGACTGGAGCCAGTGATCTTACAGAAAGAAACCAAAATTCAGGATCTGCTTAAGTTCTACATGGGCAAGAACACTCCAGATCGCCAGCAGTTCATCATTGATAAACTTAGGGTAGAAAAGGACCTGGTGGACGTAGAAGCAGCATAGACCAAATAGAAAAAAGTAACATAAGCATCAACCTAATTAATTAGGTAGACTCAATGGGAGAAGAACACCAAGACGAAAAAGAATTACACGATGTAGTGCCCATTTCGGGCATGTACGAAAACTGGTTCCTGGATTACGCCTCCTACGTGATCCTGGAACGGGCTGTACCCGCAATAAATGACGGCCTGAAGCCTGTGCAACGCCGGATTCTGCATGCGATGAAGGAAATGGATGATGGTCGCTACAACAAGGTGGCAAACATCATCGGGAGCACGATGCAGTACCATCCGCACGGAGATGCCTCTATAGCCGATGCCATTGTGAACCTGGGAC
Source organism: Cyclobacteriaceae bacterium (assembly GCA_965229785.1). Classification (GTDB taxonomy): domain Bacteria; phylum Bacteroidota; class Bacteroidia; order Cytophagales; family Cyclobacteriaceae; genus JAWPMT01. The sequence continues at coordinate 2,150,897 of CBDDJS010000001.1, read as the reverse complement.
AAAAGGACCTGCTGATCGATATGCAGGGAAACTGGGGAGATGTGCGTACCGGAGACAGTGCTGCGGCACCACGATACATTGAGGCCCGCTTATCCAAGTTCGCCCTGGAGGTGCTTTACAACGCACAAACCACGGAATGGCAACTTTCTTACGATGGACGTAAGAAGGAACCCGTTACTTTTCCGGTCAAGTTTCCACTTCTCCTGGCTCAGGGAGTTGAAGGGATTGCGGTAGGCCTGTCTACAAAAATGCTCCCTCACAATTTCTGTGAGATCCTCAAAGGCGCCATTGATATCCTGAAAGGAAAGAAAGTTAAGCTTTACCCTGATTTCCTTACCGGTGGAAAAATTGATGTTTCCGATTACAACGACGGTAAAAGAGGGGGTAAGGTCCGTGTAAGGGCGGTTATTGAGGAAGTTGATAAGAATACCTTGGTCGTTAAGGAAATTCCTTATGGCACCACCACCAGTTCATTGATCGATTCCATTGTAAAAGCCAATGACAAGGGAAAGATCAAAATCAAGCAAGTGGTAGACAACACTGCTAAAGATATTGAGATCCAGATCAAGCTGGCCTCTGGGACATCTCCGGATATAACCATGGACGCACTATATGCATTCACGGATTGTGAAATATCCATTTCTCCGAATGCCTGTGTAATCGTCGATGATAAACCAAGGTTCCTTACGGTCTATGAGATCTTAAAACATTCTGTTGATCAGACAGTAGACTTGTTGAGACAGGAGCTGGAGATCAAAAAAAGCGAACTTCAGGAAAAGATCTTATTCTCCTCGTTGGAGAAGATATTCATCGAAAACCGAATCTATCGGGACATAGAAGAATGCGAAACCTGGGAAGCCGTACTTGAGACCATTGACCAGGGACTCGAACCATTTAAACCACAGTTTTATCGCGAGATTGTTCAGGATGACATCATTCGCCTGACAGAGATCAAGATCAAACGAATTTCCAGGTTTGACTCTTTCAAGGCGGATGAGCTGATGAAGAAATTGCAGGAAGACCTGGAAGAGACCCAGCATCACCTCGATAACCTGATCGATTACTCTATCGCTTACTATCAAAACTTACTGGATAAGTACGGAAAAGGAAAGGAGCGAAAAACGGAAATCACCAATTTCGATACGATTGCCGCGACGGTAGTAGCAGCGAACAATGCCAAGCTGTATGTCAATCGAAAAGATGGCTTTATTGGCTATGGTCTGAAGAAAGATGAGTTCGTATCCGATTGCTCAGACATTGATGACATCATTGTTTTCAGAAAAGACGGCAAGTGTCTCGTGACCCGAATACAGGACAAGGTCTTTGTGGGTAAAAACATTGAACATGTAGGGGTATTCAAAAAAGGAGATGAACGCATGGTCTACAACCTGGTTTACCTTGATGGTTCTTCCGGACGTTCAATGATCAAACGATTCAGCGTAATGGCCGTAACCAGGGACAAAGAATACGACCTGACGAAAGGTGGGAAGGGTTCAAAGCTTCTGTATTTCTCAGCCAACCCCAATGGAGAAGCAGAAACCATTACGGTTTATTTAACGGCTGCTAGTTCTGCTCGAAAGAAGATTTTCGATTTTGATTTCGCCACTCTGGATATTAAAGGTCGGGGAGCAGGAGGAAACATTCTTTCAAGATACCCCGTCAGAAAGGTTCAATTCAAGGCGGCCGGGGTATCTACTCTCGGAGGTATGGACATTTGGTACGATGAAACCATAGGTCGATTGAACGCCGATGAACGTGGCAAATACCTGGGTAATTTCAAAGCAGAGGATGTCGTTCTTGTATTCTATAAAGATGGGAACTATGAGATCACCAGTTTTGAGCTGACTAATCATTACGATCAGAATCAGGTGCTGGATTTGATGAAATTTGATTCTGAGAAACCAATCTCAGCCATTCATTATGATGGAAATAACAAGACCTTCTATATAAAGCGTTTCCTGATCGAAACGGCAACCGTAAACAAGAAATTCCTGTTCATCTCCGATGCCAAGAGTAGCAAATTGCTGTACGCCAGTAATACTACTGAACCTAAGGTGGAGGCTACCTATCGTGTTAAAAACAAGCATGAGAAGCAAGAATACGATCTGGCTGAATTAATTGAAATCAAAGGATGGAGAGCATTGGGAAATAAATTCCCGGTCCAGGGCCTCGTGAAAGTTGAAGATCGTACACCCGAACCACCAAAAGAGGAAGAGAAAACGGTGGACCTGGAATCACTCAAGAATACTGTGAAAGACGAAGTAGAAGAAGAGGATAACCAGATGGACCTCTTTGGAGGAGGAAAGAAAGAGGAATAGTCTTTGACGGAGCTGGAGCAAATACAGGTTCTTGAGCCTTTTGTGACGGAAAACAAAAAGCAACTGATTCATGAGATATTAGCTCGCAGGACTAGATACATCACAGTGGTCCTGGAAGATATTTACAAACCACACAATGCAAGTGCCGTTATTCGTACCTGCGAATGTCTGGGAGTTCAGGACCTTCATGTGATAGAGAATGTCGAAGAGTATCATGTAAATCCCTATGTGGTTCGCGGTGCTTCTCAATGGCTGACGCTGCAACATTATAAGGAGAAGGACCATAATACGATTGATTGTCTTGAGTCCTTAAAATCCAAAGGTTATCAGATTATCGCTACCAGTGTGGGAGATGATTCTATTTCCCTGGATGACTTTGAACTTGATGAAAAATCTGCCTTTGTTTTTGGGAATGAACACAGTGGCGTTTCTGAAGAAGTTCTGGGGCAGGCTGACGTCAAATTAAAAGTTCCGATGTTCGGATTTACCGAAAGTTATAATTTATCAGTAAGCGCAGCCATAATTCTGAATCAGGCAAGGCTCCAATTAGAAAAGAGTTTGATAAATTGGCGTCTCAGCGAACTCGAAAAGAGTGAACTGAAGTTAGTATGGTATAAGGAGATCGTGAAGAACTCTGATATCATACTAAGAAACACCTTGCCATAGCAAATTGAAGAAACTCGCCAAAATCCTTCTGCTTTTAGTAGCACTTGCTGCTGTTTTCATCATTGTATGCAATGTGGTGGTGCTCTTGTCTGGCAGAGGAGTTGCGAACCTTTCAGAAATCGAGTCAGGAAATTACAAAGTAGCCCTGGTACTTGGTACCAGTAAGTGGACCAAGCAAGGCACACAAAACTTATACTTTAAAGGCAGGGTTGAAGCGTCCGGAGAATTGATCCGGTCCGGACATGTACGTCATTTATTGCTAAGTGGAGATAATAGCCTCAAAGCATACAATGAGCCACTTTTGTTAAAAAAGGAATTAGAGAAGTACGGAGTGGAACCCACAGCCATGACCATGGATTTTGCGGGTTTCCGTACACTTGATTCTATTATTCGGTCCAAAGAAGTCTTTGGGCAGGATAGCCTGGTGATCGTGACCCAGTCGTTCCATTTGCCTCGTGCGTTATTCATTGCAAAACATCACGGCGTACAGGCCATTGGGTTTATAGCGCCGGGCCCATTACCTCCGAAAATGTGGTTTCGTGAAGTTTTGGCAAGGACTGTGGCAGTCATGGATATTGTGTTGAAGACCCAACCCAAGTTCCTTGGAAAGGAAGAACCACTTCCGGTTGATTAAGAAGAATTCCCATTGATGTAATTGCCCCCCAATTGTCTGTTATTTTGATAGTTACCAATGAACCAATAGTGAGATTTATTATATAATTTCGAGCCGTTATAAAATCAGTCCCTGATGAACGTCAAAGAATTTGAGAACCTAAGAGAAGACGAAATACAGATCATGCTCAAAGCCCCTGTTTATGTTGCTATCCTTATAGCAGGTGCTGACGGCAAAATTGATAAATCAGAAAGAAAAGAAGCGATCGAAGTAGCACGATCCAGACAAAGCAGAGCGCGGGAACAACTGGTGGATTACTACAAGGCCGTAGGTGAGACATTTGAGTCGGATTTCAATCACTTGGTAGATACTTTGCCTGAAGACGTGAAAGATCGTAATACGGACATTGAGCAAGAACTGAGAAAGTTGAATTTCATTCTTCCTAAGATTGACCGTGTTTTTGCTATTAAGTTGTATGCCAGCCTGAAAGATCTTGCCAAGAAGATTGCAGAAGCTTCAGGAGGAGTACTCGGTTATCTGTCCGTTTCATACGAAGAGAAAACATTGATGGATCTTAAAATGATCAATGACCCTGAGAAGGCCGGAGTTTGATCAACCATTGAAATATTTTAATTGGAAAGAGCTGCGATTTCGTAGCTCTTTTTTTGTGTTGGTAATTTCCTGTCATTTCAAAAGTGAAATCATTACCTTCCGTTTGAAACTAAAAAATGACTAGTGAATAGAGCATCCATCGTACCACCTCTTCGCTTTGTATTTCTCATGTGGCTTTTTTTTGCCGTTGAAACTACGCTCGGACTGGACCTGGGCTATATGGGAATCAAACCCCGCACCTGGGATGGTACCCTGGGAATTGTGACGGCTCCTTTGTTACATGGTAATTTGTGGCACATTATATCCAATACCTTTCCCATGCTGTTTTTGGGTGTGGTCCTTTATCTTTTCTATAGCAAGATCGCAACTCAGGTATTTCTTCAGGTTTATGTTTTTTCCGGAGTACTTGTTTGGCTTTTTGCCAGACCACTTTATCATATCGGTGCCAGCGGTGTAGCTTATGGCCTGGCGGCTTTTCTGATGTCCATGGGCTTTTTTAGGAGGGACGTTAAATCCATTCTCATCACCCTGGTGATCATCTTTATGTATGGTGGATTGATTTACGGCGTTTTGCCCTTACGAGAAGGAGTAAGTTGGGAAGGGCATCTGTTTGGTGCCATTGTTGGTGTGGCCTCCGCCTACGGACTGAGAAATGCCAGGTAATTTGAGTAAGGCTCAATTTAAATCAATTACTATTATTTTTAGTATAATACTATTAATAATAGTATATTTGAATCATGCAAGAACATGACTACTTCAAAGGCAAAGGGGCTCAAATCAACACATTCAATAGATTCGAAAAACAACATGTTGCTTATGATCATGTAGAAGGCCTTGATGAATTACATCTGGATGACAAGCCTAAAACAGAGGTATTTTACGAAACACCAAAAAAGATCATCTCAAGGAATGATAGTCCTGATCTTCCATTTGACCATTCGGTAAATCCATATCAGGGATGTGAGCATGGTTGTATTTATTGTTACGCACGCAATTCGCATGAGTACTGGGGATTCAGCGCCGGTTTGGATTTTGAGAGTAAGATCATTGTTAAGAAAGATGCACCACAATTATTGGAAGAGGCATTTCTTAAAAAATCATGGAAAACTTCCAAACTCATGCTTTCTGGTAATACAGATTGTTATCAACCTCTCGAGCAACGATTTGAATTAACCAGAGCCATTTTGAAAGTCTGCTTAAGGTACAGAAATCCTGTAGGGATCATTACGAAGAATGCGTTGATCACGAGGGATATCGATATACTAAAGGAATTGGCTAGTCATCGATTGGTACATGTTTACCTTTCAATCACAACACTGGACGAAAAGCTTAGGCAGTTGATGGAGCCAAGAACTGCCAGTGCCGTAAAGAAATTAAGGGCCATAAGGCAGATGACCAATGAGGGAATTCCAGTAGGAGTGATGAATGCCCCGATCATACCGGGATTGAATCATCACGAAATACCCAAAGTACTGGAAGCAGCTGCGCATGCTGGCGCTCAATCAGCAGGTTATTCCGTGGTAAGGTTAAATGGACAAATTGCTGACCTCACTCGGGATTGGTTATTTAAGAATTTCCCTGATCGTGCCCAGAAGGTTTGGAATCAGGTCTGTGAATTGCACGGAGGAAATGTAAATGATTCCGAATTCGGGAGAAGACAATCCGGGAAGGGGAATCATGCGGATATCATTAAACAACTGTTCAAAAAGTCTCAGAAGAAGTTCTTTGAAGGTCGAAGTATGCCCAAGGTCAATATGAATGCTTTCAGAAGAGGAGGGAATTATCAGCTATTTTAGAAAGTACTTGAAATCAAGCAGAAAACCCGTGGAGTAATGATATTATTCCAATGATCCTTAGTTGATTAAGTTAATGAGCCATTAAGTAATCCACGATCAAAAGAACTTAATCCATGACCTGAATGTTGAATGATAACATCTGACGTCAATCTGAAATTGATTCAACTGCGCCAGTGTTCTTTCTGTGCAAAGAACAAAGGGTCTTTCTAATAATCGATTAATTGAGGAACTAGTCCTTCGATTTGGATGCAATAAATAAAGCGCCTCCCGCAAGGGCTACGTCCCTTATGAACCAACTTGAGGCAAGAGGAACTCCCCTCAGAAAACCTTTGAAGTGAATCAGGAAAGCAAACAATAAGATCATCAGGCCTAATAAGCCTGCACCAAGACGGCTTTTCTTTCCGATGATGATGCTAATCGCAGCCAGTATGAACCCAACACCTGTGACATAAACCCAAATCTCTTTAAATGGCATGTATGAGGGTACAGTTCGTGTGACAACAGACGCTTTTGTAAAATGGAAAAATCCAGAAAGAATCATGGGAACGGCGAATAGGAGTCTCCCAATAAGATCCAGGTGCTTCATGGTATAAAAGTATGGGCCTAAGTTAACCGTTTCTCTGAAAAGGACTCCCTGTTGTGGGTTTTAAAACTGCTGGATGTGGAGCATTTGTGAGTGAGTTGACTTTTGGAGGAGTCCATTGTAAAAAAGCACATCCCCAGAAATGAAATGCAGGATTCGTCATTTACCAAGGTAGTATTCTGCTTATTTAAGCGGATTGATTATCAAAATTGATCATCCAGTTGATGCCGAACTTATCCTGAAAAGAACCAAAATAGGATCCCCAGAAGGTGTCTTGCATGGGCATGGTTACTTTACCATTCTCTGACAAACCGTGAAAAACACGATCCGCTTCTTCTCTGGACTCAGTTTGAAGGGAAACAGAGAAATTATTTCCGGGATTATGTCCGGCTGCCCACCCTCCGGCCATGTCACTGCCCATTAGTTTGGTGCTGGTTCCAATAGGAAGTGTCATATGCAAAATTAGATTTTTATCAACTTCAGCAACTGGAGGCATTCCCTCTTGATGAGGCAATTCACTGTATCGGCTTAGCGCTTCATACTCCCCACCAAGGACAGATTGATAAAAGTTGAATGCTTCTTCACAGTTGTCTTTAAAGTGGATGTAGATATTAAGATGTTTCATGGCACTGATCTAAAAATATGATTTACTGGATTTTAAGGATAAATGACAGCTGGAGGCCTACTTTCACTTCCTTCCTGGTCACGAAGTGCGTCTCCGAGTTTGGCTCGCATTTCGTCGGCCAGAGCTTCTATTTCTTGAACGATATCCGGATGTTCTGCCGCAATATCATTGATTTCCGACGGGTCTTCTTCCAGGTTGTACAATTCAATTTCATTGACGGAAAGCTGCTCATAGGGTACGGGCTGTCCGCCTTTTCCTCCGTCTCTGCCATTTAGTGACCGGTAAGTATGTGGAAAATATAGTTTCCATTTGTCGTAGGTTACCGCATGTAATTCATTGGTTTTGTAATAATGGAAATAGGCTTCCTGAGCTGCATTCTGACTTTGGCCTGTCAGGATTGAAAGAATACTTTTTCCATCGATTAACCGGTTTGGGATTGTGGCACCTGTCCACTCAGCAATGGTGGGTAACAGATCGATCGCCATCGTAGGTATGCCCACTTCCAGACCTTTTGGAATTACACCGGGAAATCTAGCGATAAAAGGCTCTCGTTGACCACCTTCCCATGCAGTACCTTTTCCTTCTCTGAATATGCCTGTGGAGCCTGCATGTTCCCCATAATTGATCCATGGGCCATTATCTGAAGTATAGATTACCAGTGTGTTGTCATCTATTCCATGCGTTTTCAATGCCTGGAGGATCTGACCTGTCGACCAATCAATTTCCATAATTACATCGCCGTATAACCCGCGCTCGGATTTGCCTCTAAACTTATCGGAGACAAACAGAGGGACATGGGGTTGGGGGTGAGGCACATACAAAAAGAAAGGGTTGTCTTTATTCCTTTTGATGAAATCAATACTTCGCTCTGTGATTTCGGTGGTTAGCATACTTTGATCTTCGAGCGTATCGATGATCATTTCATTTTCGTAGAGTGGAAGTGGTCCGAAATCGAAAATAGGTCCCTGCTGTGGGTGATAGGGCCACATGTCGTTAGAGTAAGGAATTCCATAGTACTCATCAAAACCGTGATTCAATGGCAACAAAGAAGGGTGATCCCCTAAGTGCCATTTGCCAAAAATGCCCGTAACATAACCTTGAGCTTTTAGCATTTCGGCAATGGTGGTTTCGTCATGATTCAATCCCTTCTTGCTATTAGGCATGTAGGCTGCATGAACGCCAATGCGATTGGGGTAGCAACCAGTAAGCAATGCTGCTCTACTTGCTGAACAAACCGCCTGAGCTGCATAAAAATGAGTCAGTTTTATGCCTTCTTTGGCCATCTGATCCAAATGGGGAGTTTTGATATCCGGGGATCCAAAACACCCGACATCTTCATAACCTTGGTCATCCGTGAATATGATCACCACATTAGGAGGGCGGGAGCTCGTTTTCTCAACTTTCGTACATCCACCAAGAACCAGTAAAACGAGAAACAGAGAGAATTGAATTTGCTTTTGGCAAAAGTGATTTTTCATAATGGGGGAAGTAAAATCCCCATCAATTTACAGAAAAGTTGCTGTTCACTTTGACTTAACCCCGGGGCCAGAGGTTATTGGGTTTCATCCGAAGGCATTTCCAACAATTGCCTTTGAAGATAGCCTTTTGTGCCTTCAGAGGTGGTGACACGCAAGTAGTTAGCAATGACTGCTTCAACTTCCAGGGAGGTAGCTTGTTGTAGTGTGTCGATTACTTTTGATCTTCTTCTGGGCTCATTTCGCAAGAAACTGGATCGTTTTGTGACGACTGGTTGCCCCAGCAATGCCAAATGATCACCAATAGGGAGTGATAACTCGGTGATTTCTGCTATGTGTGCGTAAGGATTTATTGGGCCATTACTGTAAATCCCAAAATGTAAATGTGAGGGTGTAAATCGTGCATTACCCGTATTCCCCACCGTACCAATGGTATCACCAGGATTTACATAAGTCCCTGACTTTGCGATCAGAGAATCCAAATGAGCAAAGTATAAACTCTGATTTCGTTTATTATCTCGGATCCAGACCACTTTTCCGCCGATACCCCGTGTTCCCACGAACCGGACATAACCTTTGCAGGGAGCGACGATTGGCGTTCCTCGCCTGGCAAAGATGTCTACACCGTGATGTTCCCTTCTTCCCCCATCCCTGGGATCCCCGAAGAAGCTTTGGATGGCTCTCTTGTTTTTGCCGGCAACTGGAAATTGGAGTGCGGGTCCGTGCTGGATGTCAATTTTATAACTACCTCCACGCAATAACTCCGGCTGGAAACGCAAAATGTATTCAGCGTCGCGTCGAGGTTCGAAAGCCAGTTGCCAACTGCTATCAGCAGAAGCTACATGGCGATAATCCCCCAGGGAGTCATTGATGATCCTGAAGGCATCTATGAATAAAATGGCTGAATCACCGGCCAATTGCTCCAGACTGATCACAATTTTGTGGCCTCGTTTGGCTGAGAATCGATAACCCAGGGCTTGAGGCTTTTCTGGCTCCATGTGAAAAGCTTCCTGATGCGGAAGGTTAAGGTTTACTTGCGTCTCGAATACGTCATTTGCGGCAGTGATCCAGTCTTTGCCCAGTGCTGTTTCATCAAGATGAGCCAGGAACAGGTTATTTCTATAGGCATCGTGACTGTCTCTGGGTTGATAGGGACGTGGGACTTTTTCCTCCTCCGAGCAAGAAGCTAATAGGATCGTAAAACAGATAAGGAATAGAAAATGCTTGCCAGTTGGTTGTAAGGTCATTAGGGCGAGAAACGAAGATTTTCACAGAAGGGTTTAGACTTTCATCCTGATGACCAATTATGATTGACAAAAAGTAGGGTTTTGCCGACTTTTGCGCGATGGAATTGTCAGCGGTAGAGGAGCAAAACCGAAAACTCGTCAAACGATTGAGAAAATCTGTTTGGGATGCAGAAGAAGATTTTGGTCTTTTTGAGTCAGGGGATAAGATTATGGTTTGTCTTTCGGGTGGGAAAGACAGCTATACTTTACTTGATATGATCCTGCATGTTCAGAGAGTGCGTGGCTATGATTTTGAGATTATCGCGGTGAATCTGGATCAGAAACAGCCTGGCTTTCCGGAGCATGTGCTGCCAGAGTACCTGGATGAGCTTAGTGTCAACTATCAAATCCTGGAACGAGATACTTATAGTATTGTGGTGGACAAGGTGCCGGAAGGTAAAACCATGTGTAGTTTGTGCTCTCGCTTGCGAAGGGGGACCCTTTACAGCTACGCCAAAGAAATTGGAGCTAACAAAGTGGCGCTGGGTCATCATAGGGAAGATGTATTGGAGACATTCATGATGAATCTCTTTTTCAACGGAAAACTGGAAGCAATGCCTGCAAAATACCTCACTGATGATGAAGCACATCTGGTGATTCGTCCCCTGGTTTATTGCAAAGAAGACGATATCGCCACCTATGCCCAACTCCGTGAATTTCCTATTATTCCCTGCAACTTATGTGGTTCGCAGGATGGGTTGCAACGGCAGATCATCAAAGACCTGCTGATTACCTGGGAAAAGAACTACCCGGACCGTAAGGAAATCATGCTGACTGCCCTGAAGAACGTTCACACTTCCCACTTGCTGGACAAGGATATGATGGCATTTCGCGACCTGATGACCACTACTTCAGCGGTTGAGACAGAATAACAACTGGTCCCTCCGGGTTGAAATTTCTGGTTTTATCGTAAGCACCCCAGGGACTATTGGCAATGAAAAGGAATTGATCTTCCGTAAATGTACCTGTGGTTGGTTCATTCAAGATACCAGCCTGATCCACAAGATGCGCAGATTGAATTTGAGTTCCATCCACATCTAACTGAAATTGATAAAAGCGCATGGGCCTCGTCCCATTCTGTGTGGCAAACAGTTTATTTTTGTGAAAATATAATCCGTCTATTCCTTTGTAAGAAACATTCTTAGGTGGACGAATGGTGTGTAGTTTCAAGGCTTCGTCAAGGTAATATAAGCCTGTGATATAATCTGATAAGTACAGTAGCGAACCATCTTCGTTATAACTCATTCCCTGAATATTGAAAAAATGTCCTGATAAATCCTTGTAAAGCTTTGGATTTTTTTTGCTGTCAGTAATTTGCCAGATCTGATTGCTGCGCAAATCACTTACCAACACCTTACCCTTTGGGCTCATTGTGATACCTCCGAGGGTCTTATTATCAAAAAGCCACTGGGCCTTAAGTGTCTTGGTAGCTATGTCAAAAACAAACAAGCTGGATTTTCCCGCATGGAGCGAGTCATTGTAGTTAACCATTTCAGGTAGGGCGGCTGTCACAGCCCACATTTCATTTTTGGATTCGTCGATGGCGATGCCCATCACAGAATACATGTTTTCCTGGGTAGGAAGCCATTCACTTAGGTTACCCTTCGAATCCGAATTCATGATACGTCGAGACCTAATGTCGCCAAAGAAGAAATTCTTAGCCCTTGCATAGTAGGTAATGCTCTCAGGGTGAAAACCCTGTGAGTTGAGGGAAAATACTTCATTGCTCGTCTGGATGGTATCACTTAGGTCAACTTGCATTTCCACCAATTCCAGAAACCTCGGATCGTCCCATAAGTTTTTCAGATCCTTGTCTTTACTGAAATCATGAGAGGCATTCATCAGTAAGAATTCTTTCAGGCGTACAAAAGCGTGATCCGTTCTCTCAGTTAGTGCGGAAGCACAAGCCAGATTGTAGATGAGTGTAGGGTTGCCGGGTCGGATTTCATTGGCTCTTTTAAAAGACCGATAGAAACCATCGTAATTGGCTGCTTCATAGGCTGCTATTCCTGTTTTGTAATAGATCATCAAGCTGTCTTGTTGCGCCATAAGACCTGTTGGTGTCAGCAGCAGGAGGTAAAAAAATATTCGTGACATCTGAGTTTTTGGTGGTTTCTAGCGAAACAACGAGCAAAATGCCAACCCTGAGTTCATTGGTAAATAAGACCAGAATTTATTTAAATGGATTCTCTATAACTTCAATGGAAGATTCGTGGTTGTACTCTTTTGACTAACATTGCTGCTATGAAATTTCTGATTGGAGTACTTGTACTCTGCACATTTATCTGCTGTGATATGAATGAAAACGAGCCTCAAGAACCTTTGACGTATCTCGCTTTAGGAGATTCGTATACCATTGGCGAAAGTGTGGAAGAGACCTTGCGTTGGCCTGTTCAATTGGTTGATCAACTCAGCAGAAATGGTCTTGCTTACGCCGCTCCGCAGATCATTGCCAGGACGGGTTGGACAACTGATGAGTTGAAAGAAGCCATTGGCAACACCGAAACACAGGAGACCTACGACATGGTCTCTTTATTGATTGGTGTCAATAATCAATATCGTGGCTATGATTTCAGTCAATATGAGAGCGAGTTTGTGGCACTACTGGAGCAAGCCATCGGATTGGCAGGCGGAGATGTCAATAAAGTATTTGTGGTATCCATTCCGGATTATGGTGTTACACCGTTTGGTCGACGAGGAAATCCGGAAAAGATTGCAAAAGAATTAGATCAGTACAATGCCTATGCTCAGGTCCAGGCTAACGAGCGAGGAGTCCGCTTCTACAACATTACCCCAATCTCACGTGAAGCAGCAGATAATGAAGCACTGATTGCCAGTGATAATCTGCATCCTTCGGGTGAGATGTACACCCGGTGGGTAGAGGAGGTGATACTGCCAGATTTTTTGAAGACGACAGATTGACGGGTAGGAAATAATTTGAAGTGCCCATCCGCACCTCCTTTTGGCTTAGCCCTGCGCAGAGCGCAATGTTGTTTAGTTAAGGAAATGTATCGTCATCGCGGGGTAACGAAGCGATCTCAAATAAGGTGTCTAGGTAGCATTAACAATCAGACTGCTTCGCAGACTCGCAGTGACGAAGCTTATCTAAGCGACATTGTACGCATAGCTGGGCAGCCGGGTCAGTGCTTGAATTCATGTGGCCGATATTTCAATAAACTTCTGCTGTTTATCGGCCATTTATCGATAAATATTCTTTGATCATCGCGCGCTAAACTCCTTCTTTTGGCGTTGTGATGTAATAATTCTAATTTAGGGCTTTTATTGCCAAATAGGCTTTTATGCGAGTGTTATGCGTTTTTGTGTTTGCGATGATCCTGCTAACGGCTTGCACGGATAGGATCGTCTGCCCGGCTTTCCAAAGCACGTATATCCTCGATGACTCTACCCGAATGGCTTATTATTCCTACGCCTGGAAGCTGGATGAGGGTACCCGACAACAATACATCGCCTCTTTATCAAGTGTAGACACTACTCTGACTGATTCTGTGGGCATGGGAGATGCACCTCCGAAAAATAACTGGAGCGAATACTACGCTTATGCAGGTAGGTATGTTCAACCTCGAGAGGAGGTAAGGAAGACCAAATATGGTATCGTAAAACGTGAACCGACCTGGTTGAAAAGCTATAAACTGAGAACTGCGCCTATGGTGAACGTCTACGGTCCAGAGCGTGATCAGACCGGACCGGTAGATGAAGGTGAGTTCTTTGCCTCCGACTTTGCCTCCGAAGATTCTCTAGGTATCGTTTCTTCTGATTCCCTGGCGCTGGATTCTACAGCGGTCGCTGTTGAAGTTCCGTCCTCGGTACAACAAAAAAAGGAGCAGAAGTATCGGTTCAGATATGATCCCAACGATAACTTCAATGCGGAACAGGATTACTATAATAAGTACTTTGGCCAGTTGCTTCTGGATAACCGTCCTGACCCTCAGCCAGCCCCTGCAGACACTACGGCAAATGCATCAGCTGTCCCGGATTCGGTACTAACCGAAAGTAAGAAAGGGTTGGGAGGATTATTCAAAAAGAAGAAAAAGAAACAAAATAACGGCCCTGAATCCGAAGAAGACCCTCCTGTGGAAGGTGTTCCCGCAGAGGGGAGCAACGAAGAAGAACCTGAAGAGGGCGGCGGGGGACAATAAAATTCCCAAAGGTCATTTGTAAAAAGTATAGCTGTATTTAAGTGCAAAAGTCTGCTGTACGGACAAAGGTGGTATTGGATCTAATGCTGATCGATTGGTACGGAAAGACTCATTATACACCAGATAGAGGTCGTGTCCATCTCTGAAATTATACCTGATTCTAGCGTTATTAAACAGTGAGTTCGCAGCCGTATTGTATTGAATGGTGGCGCTTCCTGAAAGGTGAAGATTTGCTGCCAATTCCACAGTAAGCCGGGCAACATGCACCCAGGACGTTTTCCCCAGATCAATGTAATTCATACGCCATTGTCCCTCGAAATTTAAGTGCTTGTTTACATTGAATGATGGGCTGTAAACCAGCGATAGCCGGTTGCCTCCATAAAAAGTGCCCACCAAAAGTCGAGTCCAATGATTGAATTTGCGTTGTGGTGCAGGGTAGTAGCCGAGAAAAGCATAATGGAAGAAATACTCACCTGGGTCTACAATCAGTTGATCAGTGAATTGTAGCGGCTCATTAACATGCTGTAATTCGCGAACATGAGAAATATCGAAATTATCCCCTTTGAAGTTCGTCAGTTCTACTCCTGAGAAATTGTACCAGGTTTCAAATTGGTGGGTAGAGGCACTCCAGTATTGATCAGAAGCCAGGAATGTCCATTTGATATATTGCCATGGGCCAGATCCACGCTCATGATATTTGCCGTGAGACAAAGAAAAGAATGGATTGTGAAAGTCAGACCGGTCAAGGAACCCAAGTCCCGGCTGGAATTCAGCGCCCGAGTAATTGTAGGTCAGATTATATATCCATCCGGCATTTACACGATTTTGCAATTCCGTGTAAAACCGAGCGTGACCCCATAAATCATTTTCACTGTTCCGACTATCATAGGCGTATGCACCTGACGTCACCCAATAGATGTTCTTTTTGAGATTGATGAGACCATCAAATCCACCTGCAATGTTTTTGTCGCTTCCTTCATTTCTAAAAGTTCCCATTGTACCAATAAATGATCGGTCGTTAATCACCTTTTTTCTAAGGCGGAGTACGGCAAAGTCCTCTGCACCAAATGGCTCACCGAAGGCGTTTTGAGTGTTTTTCGTCCGCAGGAATAAGGCACCAATATCCCATTGACCTGCTTTTCCGTTCAGTCGCCCACCGCCAATAATAGGAGTGAGTTGTCCATTGCGAATACCAATGTTTCGGCTGTAAAATAGCTGGGATGAACCTCCCAGGTTTACTTCATACAATCCTGCTTGTTCCTGAAAGAACCTCCTTTTCTCAGGAAAGAAGATGGAAAAACGACTTAGATT
This sequence comes from Cyclobacteriaceae bacterium, assembly GCA_965229785.1. Classification (GTDB taxonomy): domain Bacteria; phylum Bacteroidota; class Bacteroidia; order Cytophagales; family Cyclobacteriaceae; genus JAWPMT01. The sequence goes on along the minus strand of CBDDJS010000001.1, from coordinate 2,135,455 downwards.
GACCACCTGGTCATCTGCTTCAACCTGGGAAAAATCTGTATTGTATGTCAGGTCCAGGGTTAATTTTGGACTCAACCCATAGCGGACATCAAGGCCCGCTTCCCTGGTAAAATCAGATTCTTTTTGGAATGACTGTGTTTCGTTTTCTATCTGCCGGTTGAGTCCTGAAAGGGCATAAGGCGTGATCAGAAGTTGCTTTTTTGGCTTTAACCCTTCAAAGACAACCGGTTGTTTGACACTGGGCCGCATGACCGGGTCCTGTATCGCCTGAGGAATCGCGGGGAACAAATACAATTCGTTTTTGTTGATCAGTGATCTTGCAGAACTGATGGCTGCATAGATTCGTCCATCTTTCGCAGGCCTGAATCGTAGGTTGGACAATGGGATCTGCATTTCAATGAACCATGTGTTATTTGAAAGCGTGGATTTTCCTTTCCAAATCATGTCATAGGTGCTATTGAAGGTGGAATTTCCTAAAGGAATACCATCGTTGCTTGTGGCCAGATCAAAGCGACTACTGAGAGGGTATATGGAAAAAACCTGGGCATTTTGTTTATCACCGTAGGAATCAATATGAAAAGTAAACCAATCATCGCCTTTCCATCCATCACGAACCAGATTGCGACTTACGATTTCTGTGGTATCAGGGAATAGACAGATGGCTCCGACATAGAGGTTGAGATCATCAAAAGTCACGAAGAGTTGGGTCGATGAATCTGCCTTACCCCAATCAGGTTGGAATTGGATGTATGGAAAAGGGGTAAGCCTTTGCCAAATGGATTCATCTAATTTTCCGTCAATGGTGATTTTATCATAAGTTTTAGTGATCAATAAAGGTTTTTCCTGATAGCTGAGGTTTTGGCTTGTTAGGGTGTAGGTAGAAAAGAAGAAGAACAGTGTGACGAAAAGAAGAACTCGCATGTACTTTTTTTCGCAATGATTACGAGCACGATCGCTGCCAGATCTTCTGTAGGTTTAGAAATGTGGTAAGTCGTATATGAAAACCTGGTGAATGGTGATCATTTGTATCAGATCTGAAGTTGTCCTTCCACAATTAAATTGATGCGATACCCCCTGGAAACCCGAAGTTTGTCGCCGTTCAGCAAAGTCAGGATTCCGTCTCCGCTGGGCTTGGCCTGGTAGGACTGGATGTATAGTTGATTGATGATGTAGGATCGATGGATACGTACAAAGCCCCGATCTTTAAGATCAGCTTCCCAATGCTTTAATCTTCCGTATTGAACATATCTTTTCTCATGAGTATAAATGTTCACCGAGTTATTATCCGCTTCCAACTTGACGATTTTATCCACAGCGATCAAGTGGGTACTGCCATTTTGTTTGATTTGAATGGTTGCAGGTGGTGTCGTTGAAGAAGGTGGGTGGTCTTTGACGAATAAAGACCGATCAAAATAGGTATAGATGATGATGCCGAAGGTGACGAAGTTAGACAAGATACCATTGGTCAACATCCAGTCTGACAATGAGATGTTAGCATCACAGGTATAGAGTATAGCAAATAGACCCTCTACAAAAAGGTAAACGAATAGCTGATTAATGGTCAATGTAATCAGTCCAACCATGATCAAACCATGCTGAAAGCCATGTTTTTCTATTTGTAGATTAAAGGAATCACGAACAGGAGCTATAGCGAAAGTCCAAAAGATCAGGTTCCCTCCATAAACAAAAGCCAGTTTGGAATAACACAGTGAAGAGGAGGCATGCTGATACAACCATCCCAGGGCAAAAGTGATGGTAATCGCTGCAACAAGGTTGATATGGATGTTTTTTAGTGGCTTCACCTGGCCTAAGCTAATGATACTAAAGAAGAACAATCGTAGGAGAGTACACTATTAACAAGTGCTTAACGATTTTGAAAAAAGTGATGAGCTTTTGGAAAGTTCAGAATAATTCTCTACTCTTGTACTGTATTAGTAAAGTAGTACACTAAATCAGCAACATGATTAACATTCAAAAGCTCAATTTTCAGTATCCCAAGCGAGCTCCGCTTTTCCAGGATCTTTCCTGTGAACTATCAGCAGGAAGCATCACTGGTCTCCTTGGGAAGAACGGAGCTGGTAAGACCAGCCTCTTGAAAATGATGACGGGTTTGTTGTTTCCACAATCAGGGGCCATACAGGTCAATGGCCACATACCGATGGAGCGGAAGCCCAGTCATTTGCAAAATCTCTTTTTTGTATCGGAAGAATTCTTTTTGCCTTCGATTTCAGGAAAGCAGTATGTGAAGGCCAATGCGTCTTTTTATCCACGATTTGATCAAACGCTGTTCGATGAACTGGTCAATTCATTCGAACTGCCGGAAACGCACAATTTGCAGAAAATGTCTTATGGTCAAAAGAAAAAGTTTCTGATCTCATTTGCGTTAGCTACCAAGTGTCGATTGCTGGTATTGGATGAACCTACCAATGGTTTAGATATTCCCAGTAAGTCTATATTCAGAAAATGTATGGCTGGAGCACTTGATGAAGATCAATTGGTTCTCATCTCCACTCATCAGGTCAAAGACGTGGAGAATCTGATTGATCGGATCCTGATCCTGGATGAAGGCAAGTTTGTGATGCAGAAAGAAATGCATGAGATCTCCAGTAAGCTGCGCTTTGCCAATAGCAGCGTGGCAGAAGGAGAGGAGATACTTTACAGTGAAGCTTCACCTGGTGGGTACCGGGTCATTACTCCCGGTGACAGCTCTCATGTAGATATCGAATTATTATTCAACGCGGTAACCCAAGGGACTCAAAAACTCGAAAGCTATGTCAATTAACAACACCTTTAGTCTGCCTCGTTTCATTCAACTCGCCAAGCAGAGTTTTTCACACAACCAGAAACTGATCTTACTGACAGTGGTCGGATTTTGTGGGGCATTGTTCATTTTATTCTTTTTAATCCAATTGTCCAATAACCTGGAACAAGGAACGGACCCTGAAATATTCGTGCCCGTATTTATGGTCATTTTCTTTGGCGGCGGAATCTTGTTCACTGGGAATGCATTTCCGGGGTTTCGTGCCAAGGAAAAAACCATTAGTTATTTGATGCTTCCGGCATCCAGTTTTGAGAAGTATTTGCTTGAATTGCTTAGCCGGTTGATCGTGTTGTTCATTGTTGTGCCTGCTTTATTCTGGCTGATCTTCCACTTTGAAGGATTTGTATTTCAAGTATTTTATTCGAAGGCTTCTTTTGAGGTGATGGAGCTCGGAAAGATACCGGAAATGAATCCATTAGATCCGGATATGCAGGGATGGTTCAAACCGTTTATATCCGGCGTGATTTTTATGGGATTTCTTATCGCATTTACGGGAGCGGCTCATTTTGAGCGTTATCCACTGGTGAAAACATTAGCCATTGTGGCCTTACTCATTTTCAGTACCGCTGGTATCATGTATGTGATCATCGAGAAATGGGGACTGGGTAAGTACAATCCCAATGATTCTTTATGGTTGTTCCCAAAATCAGGAAGACAAGCCATCGTTTTCTTTACCATTATCTTCTGGACGGTAGATTTGGTACTTCTGGCATCATCGTTTTTGAAAATCAAAGAAAGGGAGGTGTAAGATGGAGTTTAGTGAAAACAAGAGCATTTTTCTTCAGATTGCTGATAACATCATCGAGAAAGTGATGAGTGGCGTATATCCGGTTGGTGATAAGATCCCTTCCGTAAGAGAACTGGCGCTTCAGGTGGGCGTCAACCCTAACACCATAATGAGAACTTACAACGAATTGCAGTCCATGAATATCATAGAAAACAAAAGAGGGATCGGGTACTTCGTAAACACCGATGCTCAAAAATTTATCCTTGATTCAAAGAGAAAGGAGTTCTTTGGGCAGGTGCTTCCCGAGATCATCCGTCAGGCAGCCTTACTGGGCATTTCGACAGCAGAACTGAAACAAGAGATCGATCAACTAAATACAGAAGCTCATGAAAACCAGTAATCGACTTTTGCTAGGAATGGCTGCAGCGATCGTGATTTACGTCTCGCTTGCATTTGTGGAATTGCGATTAAAAGGAGACTATAACCGCAGGACTTATAATACGGATTCCGTGGCTTTACCGACTTATAGTCACCTTGTGATCAAGGGGCTGGATCAGCGCGTCTATATTAAGGCAGGAGAATCCTCCAAAATTACTACTCGAACGGTCAGGAAAAACGCTTTTGGGGCCGTGAATTATGAACTTAATGGGGATACGCTGGTGATCAACGACCTTGGTTTAGAAAGCAACGATCAGGGTCAGTTCACGATCTATTCAGAGGGTTCGCTGAAATCACTTACCAGTATAGATAGTTATTATCAACTCGGAGATTATCGTGTAGATTCGTTGATCATTGAACAACAGGGGGGACAAGGATCAATACATAATTTATCCGGGCTGGATCATCTGAAACTAGTGGTCAAGTGGAATGGTGAATTTGATGCGTATGAGACCCGTACGGGCAGCGTCAACTTGTACATTGACGAAGGCAATGTTGAATTCAGATCACCGATCAATTCCCTGACCGGTATCATGGAAAACGATTCTTATCTGAGCTTGTATGGTGTCCAAAATTTCGATTTTAGAAGGGATGAAACCAGCCGGTTGAGAATATTCGAGTAAAGTATACTTAAGTAGTTGTTGAATCGCGAAGCCAGCTCCTTTTTGGAGTTGGCTTTGCCTTTGAATGGTCACAGATCCCACGATATGGGGTTGGCATTGCAAATGCCAAACGCACATTTTTAACACCTTAATGGCAGGTAGATTACAGTATCCTCGTTAGGAAAAGGTTTGTCCTTTGGTGCATGGCTTATTCTTCTACCTTCGCAAGGCCATGAGAATAAAAGCGAATTTCCCTTTCGATCCTTCAAGATTTCCCTTCTTCTATGGAGTCATCATATTGATCGCGGGTTCATTGGGTATTTTCATGAGTATTCCCGGCCAGACGATGGGGGTATCGGTGTTTACAGATCCCTTGTTGGGTGTATTGAAAATCTCCAGAGATGAATTGAGTCTGGCGTATATGTTTGGTACCGTTGGTAGTTCCTTTTTATTGCCATGGGCGGGCAAGAAATATGACCTGTGGGGTGCTCGCACCTTAGCGATCATGTCGAGCCTCGGATTGGGGATCATTCTGTTGATTCTTAGTCAAATTGATCGGCTCATTTTTCAGGTATTCAATATTACACAACCGGTATTTATACTGGTAGCCATGACCATCTGTTTCTTGTTTTTGCGGTTCTTCGGACAAGGTGTCCTTACCATGACCTCTCGCAACATGATGATGGAATGGTTTGACAAGCGTAGAGGTCTGGCCACAGGCATTAGTAATGTATTTGTTTCCATTGCCTTCTCCATTTCTCCCATTTGGCTGTACCACCTCATTTCAGTCTATTCCTGGAGCGGAGCCTGGAAGATATTGGCTGTCGTCGCAGGGCTGTGTTTCCCTCTGTTTGCCTTTCTGATTTTCAGAGATCGCCCTGAGGACAGTGGCCTCAAACCCGATGGTAACTTTAAAGGCAGCAAGAAGCCATCCAAACATTTGTATCCTGTCGTTAAGCAATTCACGAAGCGCGAAGCGATTGGCAATTACTCCTTTTGGATATTTGCTTTGTTGTTGGCTATGCAGGGATTGTATGTTACAGGGTTTACATTCCATGTGGTATCCATATTCGGTGAAAGTGGCTTGTCTGAGCAGGAAGCCATACGGATCTTTTTGCCATCATCGTATGTGGCAGTCACCATTACCTTGGTCGCCAGCAGTATCAGTGATCATATTCCATTGAAATACATCGCCATTCTGAAAGGAGCGGGGGCTTGTCTGGGAATTGTAGGATTTATCTTTTTAGGAACCTGGGAAATAGCATATTACCTGATCATCGTGGGGCAGGGGATCATGACGGGCCTTTTTGCCGTACTAAATTCGGTAAGCTGGCCAAGGTATTTTGGACGGTTACACCTTGGTGCCATTACCGGGCAGGTCACTATGATGATGGTTTTTGCCAGTGCACTGGGACCCATTTTGTTTAGTCTGTCACTTTCAATTTTTGGTTCCTATGAATGGGCGGGGTGGATATGCTTGTTGGTTTTTTTCTGCCTGGCAGTAGGTGCCATCAAAGCTGAAAACCCCCAGAAAAACTTACAGGAAGAAGATATATAAGAAGCGACTCTGAAAAAAAATCGCTCAATGGTTATGGACGATAGGCCTTAGTGTATCGATCAGAGCCCCTCAAAAAGGACTCTGATCCAGAAAATTGAACTAATAGACTTTTCAAAAATGATGATGATGACTTACAGTCTTTTGAACCGCTCGAAAGCAATTCGTTCCAGCTCTTCCCGATGATCAGGATGGGCGATCTTGATCATTTCTTTGGCCCTTTTTTTAAGACTCTTGCCTTGAAGGTTAACAATGCCATATTCCGTGGCTACATAATGGACGTGTGCTCTGGTTGTTACGACGCCCGCCCCTTGTTTTAGAAAAGGCACGATTTTCGTGTCACCTCTTTTGGTTGAGGAGGGTAAGGCGATAATGGGTTTACCACCCGGAGATAAGGAAGCCCCTCGAATGAAATCCATTTGCCCACCAACACCACTGTACATCCGGGTACCAATGGAATCGGCACAGACCTGGCCGGTGATGTCTATCTCAATCGCACTATTGATACTGGTCATTTTTGGCAATCTTCTGATCACGGCCGTATCATTGACATATTGGATGTCTAGCATGCGCACCATCGGGTTATCATCCACAAAATCGTAAAGCTTTCGGGAGCCGATCAGAAATCCGGAAACCAGGACATTGGGATGTTTGGTTTTCAATCGATTATTGATGACGCCACTTTCAACCAGTGGGAGTACGCCATCGGAAAACATCTCGGTATGCACGCCTAAATCTTTATGATTTCCCAAACAAGCCAAAGTAGCATCGGGTATGGCACCGATTCCCATTTGGAGTGTAGCGCCATCTTCAATGATGCTGGCTACATGCTGTCCAATCTGTTTTTCAACCTCAGAAAGTGCTTTTGGTGGCATTTCAGGAAGAGGAGCATCCTGCTCAAATACACTGGCAAACTTACTGATGTGAAGCAATCCATCACCATGCGTACGGGGCATTTGCGGATTGATCTGCGCAATCACCGTTTTAGCTGTATCTACGGCAGCTTTGGTTGTTTCGACCGATATGCCCAGGGAGCAAAAACCGTGCTTATCCGGTGGTGATACTTGTACCAGTGCCACATCAATAGGAATGATGCCCTGACGGATCATGATGGGAACTTCACTAAAAAAGCTGGGAATGAAATCGCCACGGCCTTCGTTGATCGCTTTTCGAACATTAGCTCCCATGAACATCGCGACAACTTTGAAACTATCCTGATATTGCTCGTCGGCATAGGGAGCTGGTCCCTCCGTATGCATCTGATAAATGGTGATGTCCTTGAGTTCATCAGCTCGGTCTACCAGCCCCTGAACAAGTGCCTGAGGAGTGGCCCCCGCCGTATGAATAAAAATATTGTCCCCTGATTTTACAGGCTCCAAAGCTGCTTTTGCCGTTTGTGCTTGGATCATGATATTTCGTTATTGCTTATTTCTTCGTTTGACTCCCCGAATAGCTTCGGCGTTCCATGGGTCATCCGGCCACTCGTGTTTTGGATACCTTCTTTTCAATTCTTTGCGTACTTCAAAATAGGTATGATCCCAAAAGCTTTTGAGGTCCGAGGTGATTTGTACAGGTTTAAATCCCGGCGATAATAAATGCATAAGAAGCCCGGTTTTCCCTCCATTGATTTTAGGGGTTTCTCCCATGCCAAAGAGTTCCTGCAATCGGGCCGCCAGTACCGGAGGGGCACCATCTTCGAAATACTCAATTTTGATATTCGACCCACTAGGCACCTGAATTTTATGGGGAGCTTTTTCTGCTAATTCCGTTTGTTTTTCAAAGGGAAGAAAATGTGTCAGGATATCAGTTAAATTCAACTTCCTGAAGTCTTCGGGCCTTTTGATTTGATCAATATAGGGACTAAGCCACTCTTCTGCCGTGATCAGTAAAGTGCTTAAGCTGATGTCAGGCCAATTGTCCGTAGGATTCCATTTTTTGAGACTCAGTACCCGATTTTGTAATTGTTTCACTTCAGGTGTGATATCCAGAAGTTTGGCGCCTTCATCCCTTATAGCGTTGAGAATAGCTTCTGAACGTCGACTTTCATCGGGATCAGGTAGCGGTTTGGATTGCAACACGATGTTGCCAATTCTTAGATCCCGCGACGCCACCAATCCACCATCATCAGTATCCCACTTCACAACTTCTACTTCTTTCACTAAAGGAGCCAGATCTTGTGGGTTTAGGGGAGAAGCGAGAAATATTTTCCCCATGCCCTCACGCGCATCCAGGTGGGCCACGGCAAGCCAGGCTTCATGTGCCAGGTCATCTTTGTGTCCAGCCATGGCCAACTTTCCATTGGCGAGCTGAAACTGAGCGTTATTTCCCGGTCGGGCGCTGGCTATTCTTTCCGGGTAAGCCTGTGCCAGTAAAAAACCTGTTTCGAAATCATCGACGGGTTCATCAGAAGGCTCAATGTCGAATAGTTTCCGATAAGACGAAGCCACTTTTTCGATTCGTGTGAGGCCACGTCCCTGACGGTTTTCCGACCGATGTTTTCTTAATGCTTCGATCCTGAGATTGATGTCAATACCACTATTAGGTGGCAAAGGGTCACGTTCTTCAAGTACGGCAGCCAGATCGGTAGCCAGATCTAATAAGTCTTGTTCCTCGGCAATGAGCAAGAGGTGGGCTAACCTGGGATGACATGGAATCCGGTGCATTTTCTTTCCATGATCCGTAATCCGGCCTTTGTCCAATGCTCCCAATTCGTGAAGGATGCCTGAAGCTTGCTTCAGTTTTCCTGTTGGAGGAGGGGTGAGCCAGGTCAACTGATTGACATCAGTAATGCCCCATAAGGCCAGATCCAGTACCATAGAGGCCAGATCGGCTTCCATGATTTCGGGTGTGCGATGTTCTTCGAGTCGTTCATGTGTACCCAATGACCACATGCGGTAACATTTACCGGCTTCCAGTCTTCCGGCCCTTCCTGCACGTTGATCCGCTACATCTTTACTGATCAGATGGGTGTGAAGTGCGGATAGTCCAGACCTGGGATCAAATTTTGATGCTCGTCCATAACCCGAATCCACGACCACCTTGATGCCTTCAATGGTCAAACTCGTTTCCGCGATAGAGGTGGCCAGAACGACTTTTCGCTTACCATCGCGGTTGGGCCAAATGGCTGCCTGCTGCTGCTTGAACGGCAGTTGGCCATACAATGGATGGATATGAAAGCCTTTTAAATTTCTTCTTAGGAGTTCTTCACTTTTCCTGATCTCTCCCTGTCCCGGAAAGAATGCAAGGATGTCTCCGTCATTTTCTTTGGCCGCTTTGATGATCGTTTGACTGGCCATCTCAGGGATGAGCGTGCGATCAGGTTCTCCGGTATAGATAATGTCCACAGGGTATTGTCGGCCATCACTGGATACCACCGGAGCATCGAGCAGATGACTCAGTTGAGGTACGTTCAAAGTGGCCGACATGATGAGTAACCGAAGGTCGGGCCTGAGGACCGATTGGGCTTCTCTGCATAAGGCCAGAGCCGCATCCGCATGAATACTTCGTTCGTGAAACTCATCGAATATGATCAATCCGACTTGCTCCAATTCCTGGTCGTTTTGGAGCATTCTCGTGAGTATTCCTTCTGTCAGTACTTCGATTCGCGTGTCTTCACTTACGCGGGTTTCAAAACGAATTCGATACCCAATTGTCTTTCCGAGGGATTCTCCCAATAGTTCAGACATGCGTTGTGCGATGGACTTGGCGGCCAATCTTCTGGGCTCAAGCATCAATATCTTTTTCTTGCTCAAGAAAGGAAGGTCCAGCAAAGCCAGGGGTAGCAAAGTACTTTTCCCAGCACCTGGAGGGGCATGGAGGATGGCCGTATTATGTTCTGAAAGTTGCTGACGAGCCTCGTCAAGCACATCCACTATAGGCAAATCAATAGTGTGTGGGTCGAATGTCACTCAAATGATATTTTGGCGAAATTAATTCCCAGTGCCATGGCTAATCAAGCAGATCACCTCTTTTTTATCATACCATGGATTGATTTTTATCGTGTTTTAACGATAAAAATGCTTGAACAATTATTTAGATAGTATAAATGATTTCGATCATTTATCTTTACCCTTACCAGTAGGAACCCTGACCATTAAAATTCTGACTTTTTGAGGACGTGAAGAAACTCAAGAAAATTTTGCTTGTCGATGATGATGAGCACACCAACTTTCTGAATAAGACAATCATTCGGCATGCGAAGTTCGCCGACGAGGTTGTTTCTCAGGTTAAAGCTGACGAAGCTTTGAAATACATTGCCGAAGAAACAAAGAACGGTGATCTGCCTGACCTGATCTTTCTGGATATTAACATGCCCTTGATGGATGGGTGGGACTTTATGCGTGAGTACGCAAGAATGGGCCTCAATGGGATTGGCCCAAAAGTGATTATGCTTACTTCATCGATTAACCCCAAGGATGAAGAGCGGGCCGCTGCCATTAAAGAACTGTCCGGATTCCGGTCCAAGCCACTTTCTTACGATGTATTAAATGATATCTATGATCGGTTTTTTGATGCCGATTCCTAGTGTTTACGCTAAGCGTTAGCTAACGACCTTGTTTTGAAAGTCTTCTCCGAAGTAGAACCCTAATCTAATTTGAGTACTTTCTGGTGTCCGGTTATGGCGTCCACCATGCGTGTGTAACTCACACGATCTTCTTTTTCTACCGATTGATAAAAATATTCAAGCCCTTCTAATTCTACTGTACACTCACCCAATTCGTATCTTTTGGATTCTACACGATCACCCTCCAAAATTGGATTGCCATTAAGATCTAAGAGTTGAGGAGGTTGTTTTTCTTTAGGTTTTTTCTTGAATAGGGATTTGAGCATGTGCAGCCGTTGAAATTTTTATTCTTGATATTTAATATGAGATTTGACCTGATTCAAAGAGGCTGCAAATTAGTCAAATGATGTAATATGTGCAGACCAGTCAAATAATATGAATGGCAAATAACTATCTATTTTCTTGATGATTTTACCTCCAGGCTTTGAAGATCAACTTTCCTTTTTGGATGATCGTGAGATCAAAGAATTAAAAACAGCTTTAGATGGTCCGTCTATCATTAGTCTTAGAGTTAACCCAGCGAAATGGGGTCAACTGGTGAATTTGGACAAAGTGCCCTGGGCTGATCATGGTTATTATTTGAACGAACGCCCCAATTTTACTTGCGATCCTTTATTTCATGCCGGGGCCTATTATGTTCAGGAAGCTTCTTCCATGGTCATTGGACATATTCTCAAAACACTACAGCCACAGTTGCCCGAAAAAGCAGTGATGCTGGACTTGTGTGCCGCACCCGGTGGCAAATCAACAGACCTGGCTACGGCCTTACGACCTGGAGATGTATTACTTTCAAATGAAGTGATCCAAAGCAGAGCTCGAATATTGAAAGAAAATGTAAACAAATGGGGAGCCGCTTCCCATTGGGTAAGTTCAAATGATCCGGAGGATTTTAATCAGTTACCGGGCTTGTTTGACCTGATGTTGATTGACGCACCCTGTTCGGGAGAAGGATTATTTCGGAAAGACCCGGAAGCTATGAATGAATGGTCTCCTGAAGCCGTGACACATTGCCAGAAACGTCAGCAACGTATCCTGGCAGATGCCTGGGATAGCTTGGCAACAGATGGATTCCTTATTTATGCAACGTGCACGTACAACCGTTCTGAGAATGAAGAGGTACTTCAATGGGTAATAGACCATCATGAGGTTGAGCCTGTGGCCGTGGCAGTTGAATCTTTTGGATTCAAAGTGTTCGAGCTGCATGACTTTCCATTGTACAAAGCTTTTCCTCATCAGGTAAAGGGAGAAGGGTTTAGCTTTTTTGTGCTTCAGAAAAAGGAGCAAATAGATCCTGTGATGCCAAAGAGTAAACGAAAAAAGGACCAACGCAAACGTATGCCCGTCACGGATTACCTTGTCGCTCCCAAAGAAGAAGGCCTGGTGGTCGATGATGTGCTCTATTATACCCTTCATCTCCCATTAAGGGATTTGATCTCAGAAAGACTGAATTTGGTTCGCAGTGGTTTACGAATCGGGGAGTTCAAGAAAAATAAATTGGTTCCTGATCATGAATTGGCTTTATTTCAAGATTATAAGGAGCAATACCCAGTGATTGATTTGGATTATGAGGAAGCGATCCGTTTTCTGAAGAAGGAGCCTTTCGATTTGACTGCCAGTGAAAGAGGCTTCAATATGCTCAGGTACCGACAAGTTAATATGGGGTTTGTGAATCACCTTGGTAATCGATTTAATAGTCTTTTACCTGGAGGTTATCGCATTCATTCTCAAAAATGTGATTCCGCTGAAGTAAAAATCGTATGATCGGTAATGAATGATACAATTCGGTTCTGGCAATCGTAGTTAGATTTGAAATTTAACTTTTAGACGCTACCTCTTGAAACGCATTTCTCTGTATCGCGCAGTTCTGATTTTTTGTGCACTGTTCATTTTTCAAAAATCTGCTTTTGGACAAGGCAAGACCATCGTTAATGAAACCATTCTTTGGTATTACTATAGCCAAAAAGTCAAACTCAATGAGAATTGGAGTTTATCAGGTACCGCACAATACCGGGATTTTATTGATCGGGACGAGGATTATCACATATTCCTGACAGCAGGAGCGACCAGAAAATTGAAGAATGGATTTTCCGTAGGATTTGGATTTACTAACCTAAACATTAATCGCAGGGTAGGAGATGAGTTTGTGTTAGTACCCGAAATACGACCCTTCCAAAGTTTGTCCTACGGATTTAAGCAAGGGAACACGAATTTTTCATGGCGGATCATGGCAGAGGAAAGGTGGTTTAGAAATGCCGCAGATGGAGAGCTCGTTTCTGGTCATACTTATCAATGGCGATTTAGAAACAAGTTTCTTTTTATGTTTCCGATCGCTGATAAACTGTCGCTGGAACTAAGTTCTGAGGTGATGGTCAATGCCGGAGACCAGATTGTCATCAATGTTTTTGATCAGCATCGAGGCATTGTTCAATTCCATTATGACCTGGCTCCCTTCAAGATCATGGCAGGATACATGCATTGGTTTTTCCAGACAGGCGCCAATCAGCACCAGAACAGGCATACCATTTTAATGGGATTCTCGCATTCTCTGGATCTGTCCAAATGATCAGACCCGCAATAAGTTGGCTTTCTTCTTCTTGCGATCTCCGCTGAATAGCTTGAGTATCTTTTTAAGGGTGTTCTTCAATAAGGTGAAATACAATATACCTGTAATGATCCAAATGACCAGGACATTGAACCAGACCGTATCTACTGGATAACCAAAGACTTTTTTCACTGGAGCATAGAAATGAGCCCTCAAATAGTCTGAGTAAGGTGTCATGTAAATAGGGTCCTTTTTACGGATCAGCGCGTCAGCCGTATGGTACACTTTATTCAATTCGGCTCGATTGGTTACAATATTTTTAAGCGATTTACTGCTATAATCTTTCTTCAGGTCCTGAAAGCCTTCCTTGCCGTAGACGTCAATCAAGGCGTTATAAATGGAATCTTTTTCACTTACCGCTGCTTTGTACTCTTCCTGAAAACTTTCTTTACGCTGCGTTAGATATAGCTTAGCCCGATCAGCGATTGTTTCATTGAATGAGATCGTGTCAATGGCACTGATCAAATTGAAGCCTACGCTACGTTCACCTAGAGCCTCTAATTCGTTCCGGAGCAAAATGAAATCCTGCTGTCTACTGGCCATATTTGTCTCACTTTTCAGACTGTTGACCAGTGATTCTAATCTTGGAAGGTGATAATTGTTTTCATAAGAAAACTGACTCATTCGCATCTCAGCGTCGAAAAAGTGCTTCATGTAGCGATTGTCCTTGTATTGCGCCACCGCCAATGCTTCATAAGACCATCGCGAGATCATGATATCTCCGACAATTGGAACGTATCGCTCGTTGCTAAAACTCTTATGCAAGTCATCAAACCGGATCATTGCTCCTCCCAGGAGTAACTGGGGTACCAGTATGAACGGGATCAAAATGTAGATGGTAATGATCGAGTTAAGGGCGGATGAGATGTTCAACCCGATCAAATTGGCAGCACAGGATGTTGAAAACAGGATCATCCAGTAATAGAACGTCATCCCCTGAATTTCCAGAATCCAGTTGCCAATCAAGGTAAATGACAATGCCTGTACGCCTGATAACACGAACAGAAATGCAATTTTAGCATTCAGATAGCTTGTTCGGCTAAGGTTCAGGAATGATTCTCGTTCAAGAATTTTGCGATCCTTAAATATTTCTTCCGCGCTGACGGACATACCCATGAACAGAGATACCACTACCGACATGAACAGGTATACTGGCAGGTTCTTATTGTCCTGAAAAACATAGCCACCAGCCGCAGTGTATTTCGAGAAGAAACCAAGGATCAGCGCCAAAAGAGGAGCTTCCAGGAGATTGATCAATATATACTGTCGGTTGGCTAATTTGGAAAGAAGATTTCGTTGGCCGAAGATCTTGAATTGTTTCAGCCTTGACGGGATGTTGAAGTTGTTGGGCGGTAGTTGTTCCTTATACCGTACCCGTTTCATATTGCTTTCTATGTTCTCCTTATATCGCAGATACCAACTTTTCGGAGCCACTTTTCGCTGACCGGTTGACTTACCATTATCATCGATTTCTGTGGACTCGATGATCTGAAGTATATGTTCAGCAATTACATTACCGCAGCGCTGACATTCGCTTTCGGCGGCATTGACTTGTGTGCTCATGGTCTTGAAGTAGACCACTGCATCAATCGGGTTGCCATTGTAGATAGGGTATCCACCTTTATCCAACAACCATAGCTTGTCAAACAATTTGAAAATGTCCGATGAAGGCTGGTGTATGATTGCCACGACCAACTTTCCTTTTCTTGCCAGATCCCGGAGCAGCCACATGACTTTTTCTGAGTCATTGGAAGACAGACCACTGGTAGGTTCATCGACAAAGAGCACGGCTGGTTCACGCATCAACTCAAGGGCGATGTTGAGTCGCTTTCGTTGACCACCACTGATCGACTTGTTCAAGGGATCTCCAACTTTTAAGTCCCGGATTTCGAACAAGTCCAGGTCTTTTAATACGCGTTCAACGGTGACTCTAAGTCGTTCGGGTGAGAATCCCGAAAAAGAGATCTTAGCATTGAAATACAAATTTTGGTAGACGGTCAGTTCATCGAACAACAGGTCATCCTGAGGAACATAGCCAATGACTCCTTCACGTCCGGCCCTTTGAACAGAATAGCCATTGATATGCACTCTTCCGCTGGTAGGTTCCAGTTTACCATTAAGCAGGTTAAGTAGGGTGGATTTCCCCGTTCCGCTACCACCCATGATGCCCACAAGATGTCCGGATTCTTCGGAGAAATTGAATTTCTGAATACCGTTAGCACTGTTTTTGAACTGAAATTCCAATTCTTCTCCACTCAAAACGATCTTGACTTTCGTCTTGTCCTTTAAGAACTTCTTAGTGACCTCCGTCTCATAAATGGACTCAATATTGGGTCCTTTGATGATCGATCCGGGTTTAAGGAAGTAAGCTTTGTTGGGGGAAATCTTATTTCCTTCAAGGTAGAGATTCAAGGGCCCGTCGTATTTAAAGACAAACCTTTCGACCGATTCTATTTGAAGGACAAGAATTTTACCATACAGGTTTTCCACGTACATGTGCAAGCCACCGTGCGCGGTTTTTACCTTTTTTTCTTTCTTCCGCATCATCCAGGCAACCTCTTCCGGCCATTCGGTCATTTTGTTGTCAATGAGCAGGAGTTGAGTGGGGTCAATGTTTTCGGTATCCTTATCGAAAATGAATGCCATGACATTCTGAACCTCTTTTTGGTTCAGGTTGAAATTCATGGCGACTAATGAAGCGAATTCACCCTCTTTAGCGATGATCTTCTCATCGGCATTGATCAATTCCAGCAGTTGGATGAATACCGTGATCCTTTCACTTTGTCGTAATTCCTTGTTGAGTTGGTTACAGATCTTCGCAATCTGAATGATACTGGTAGAATCGATACCCAATTCGTGATTACCGGAAGGATCCTGATTGGCTTCCCTGTAAAAAGACAGGTAATCGTAAAAGAGTTTTAAGTACTCGTTAGTTAGTTCCTGGTTAAGATTTTTTTTCAGATAGGGTTTTACGATGAGTTCCCCGGTATCTTCCTTGAAATCTTCTTTGACACTCTCAATGATGGCAAACAGATGTACCAACGCATTGACAATGGTTTCGCTCATTCCTTGCATTAAGGCTAAAATAAAAAAAAGTCCCGCGTTTTGCGCGGGACTTTCGTCATCGATTTGATATAATATTTTTAATTATCCTACGATCGTCGCTCTCATTTCATTGATGCTTTCAGCTACATCGTTGAATTGTGACTCAGTAATTGATCCATTGTCACCAATTTGCTCGTAGAAAAGATTAATATAACGCAGCTTAGGCAATACCCGATTGACATTTTCATCGTCCTGATATTTTTCCATCAATT
The DNA here is from genome assembly GCA_965229785.1 of Cyclobacteriaceae bacterium. Lineage (GTDB taxonomy): Bacteria > Bacteroidota > Bacteroidia > Cytophagales > Cyclobacteriaceae > JAWPMT01. Next base: position 2,118,829 of record CBDDJS010000001.1, on the reverse strand, counting down.
CTACAAGTTTGGTAACCTGTTCTTTTTGAGCGGCCAGAACTTCCATCAATTGCTCGTTGTAATCACTGGCAACAATTAACTGGCCGGTGATGTATAATCCTTCAACGACACTACCGGCAATTACCAGCAGAGAGTTGAGTTCCTCACCATTGGTATTCAGGTGATTGTAAGTGTCATAGATAGCCCCGGTGATGATTAGGATCAATTCATCGCTATTGTCAAGGTTTTCTTCCACTTTCTCAACCATATCGGCATTGAATGCGGTGGTGATGTTCAGATCCTCAACCAATTGACGGGAAGCATTGAGGAACTGAGTCGTTTCTTCTTGACGCTTATACGTACTGGCATAGCTCAGGTCCGCGCCATATACACCCAGATTCATTGCTTTTTGCCAGGTGGCCACATAATTGTCAACGTTGGCAGGGGAATTGGTGATGTTGAACACGAAGTTGGCATTTGCTTTTTGCAGCATATTGGTTACTTCGTAAGAAGTTGGAATAGGATATTCGAATTCGCGCTCAACGAATGTAGACAACTCCTTTTTAGTCTCTTCCTTTTCTTCAGGAGTCTCTTTTGTAGCGTTACCTGAGCATTGCGTCAACAAGACTGCCGCAAAAACCAAAGAAAAGAAATAAAGTAGCTTTTTCATCTGTAATTAGTTATAGTTCCAATTTGATCAAGGTGGAAAACCTATGGTTGCAAATGTACCATCATCTTTCGCTTTATGAAGCGAATTAAGACTCGTTCAAAGGTAATTAATGAATTTTAACTGCTCCAAACTTCCTGAATTACTCTATCAGTGGAGCGAAATCACTTTTTTCGGTAATAAAAAGGAATTTACTTCACTGTAAAATACCCCTTGCCCATTTGGTAATCATCCGTGTATACTTCCACTTCATGACGACCAATCGCATATTCACTTCCCTTATCGTACAACAACGTTATTTGCTGTCTGCTTCTGTCGTAAAGAATGTCTTTTTTGGCTGTATAAAAAAGCTCTCGTCCTTCGAAAAAGAACGAACCTGACCCTCGACTTACGTCGAATAATACATTGCCATCGGGTGCCACGATCCGGATCAACAGTTCCTTTCCTTCAATAGGTGCAACGTCATTTTCTGTAACACTGAACTCCACCTTTAACTGGTCGATATGCCGATTCCTAAATTCCGATTCGCGTTCTTTGCCACGCGTATTTACCGCAAATACCTTAAGGCCTTCCATCCTTAATCTTCCGGCAAGAGCCACCTGTGCTGCTAACTGCTCCTTTTGCTCTTCGATGGCCTGCAGATTTTGATTCAATTCGTTCTTCTCATTTTTCAAATCTGTGTTTTCAGTCAGCAACTGCTCATTGAGCACTTTCAGTTGTTTGATCTCTTCATCTTTCAGTAATAGAAGCTCTTGATAGCCACCTACGCGATCTCGAAGTGCTGTAATGTTCTTCTGGCGACGCTTGTCAAGATCAAGTAGTTCTTTTTTCTCCGTTTCCAGTTGCTCTTTGATACTCAACAAGGTATCGATTTCACCACCCAGGTCTTCAATGGTTCTGATCCGGTCATCTAACTCGTTGGAGATGGAATCCAATTGAAGAATGGTGGCATTCAGTTCTATTTCACGCTGTTCCTTTTGGGCGGAAAGCTTCATGTTCTCGATCACGAAATAAACGATCACACTTGCAAGCACAAATACGATCACTCCGATAACGATGTTCCTGTTCTGGTTTTTCACTGTTTCTTTCTCCATGTAGACTTAGACCTTTTTAGCTCAGAACGTCCGATTGAGGCAATTTTTTATTCCGGCGCAAAACTAATTGTTTGTTTACTGAAATGTTAGTGGTTCTTTGAGAAGGAGTGGCTAGAAATTGTAATTCAAAATTTCACCACAAAATGCTGCTTTTCCATATTTTGGTTTGGGAACAGCAAACCCGCCTGGAAAATATCGATGGTCATTGGAAATCGCGGATCCTCAATTAATTTATACCAGCTGCTAGTCATGTCTTTCGACCAATAGATGTCGTGAATCACTATGCATTTGATATGAGGAAGATATGGGGCAAGCATTTCCATGAACTTCGAAACGGCTACAGAACGATGATCTGCATCTAAAAAAATGACGTCCGCCTGGGAATTCTCCAGTGCGGACCTGAACGTTTCGTGAATGTCACCAGTAATTAATCTTATTTTCTCCGCCTTCATTTGCATGAAATGCTTCCCAGCCAGGAGTGCGATTTCGGTATTCCCTTCTAAAGTCCATACCTGTTTAACTTGAGATTGCGCCAGATACATTGCATTGAATCCCAGGGAAGTTCCGGTTTCTAGTACACATTCGGCATTGATGTAATTGAGTAATTGACTTAAGAAGGCAGAGAAAAGGGGAATGGAAGGAGAGCTTCTGGCTTCTTCACTTAATTTCTTTGTCTTTGTTGTGCCGGATTTGAAATCGGTAACTTCAATCGGCATGGCAGACATTTTACATGCTTTTCGGAGTGCCTCTATTTCTGGAGAAACGTGTTTTCTTTTTTTACGGATATAGTCCTTGTATAGCTTGTAAACAAAGGGCGAGTGCAGTCCGTGTGCGCCCACGGCTTGTTTCTTATACTCAAAAAGTCGCTTGATGAAATGCCAGTTGTCTTGCGGCAAGACTGATCAATTTAGCTGGAAAGGTACCACCATCATGAATTCCGGAATATTGACGTTGAATTGTTTACCGTCCAGTACCCGTTCCATAGTGTAGTAACCATACATTTTGCCAATTCCGGATCGTAGGTTGCACCCAGATACATACTGATGAATCTGTCCTGGTTCCAGTGTGGGCTGTTTACCCACAACGCCTTCACCATCTACTTGTCTTCTGGGGTTGGTAACGTCTACAATTTCCCAATGACGGAATTTTAACTGAATGGTATTCGTGCTTTGATTTTCGATCGTGATTCGGTAAGTAAACACAAAGTGATGCTGTGCCGGATTAGAATATTCCGGTTGGTATTCGGTCTCTACCGTTACTTTCACGCCTTGTGTAATATCCGTGATCAATTTCTTCATTCACTCAATTATGTCTCAAACATTCATGTTTTTTAGCAAAGTCACAAGGTGAAAGCCAAATACTTTTGGGAATTGTTTTAGGAATAAAACAAATTCCGGGTGAGAAATTGTTCCGATCCGCCTAATATTGAATTTGATACGGTCATACAATGAAAGTAAAAATTGAACCAAGTTGGCAATCCGTGCTTTCCGAAGAATTTGAACAGGAATACTTCCAAACGCTCGTTGATTTTGTGAAAGAGGAATATCAAATCGCACGAATTTACCCACCAGGCAGTCAGATTTTCAATGCGTTTGACTATTGTCCTTTTGACCAGGTCAAAGTAGTCATTCTGGGACAAGATCCTTATCATGGGACGGGACAGGCACATGGGCTTTGTTTTTCAGTGAATCCCGGAGTGACGATGCCACCTTCCCTGGTAAATATCTTTAAAGAGATCAAAGCGGATATTGGGAAGGACTTCCCCCAGGATGGAAACCTGGAGAGGTGGGCCCAACAAGGAGTATTGCTGTTAAATGCAACGCTTACGGTTCGCGCCAGTGAACCTGGTTCGCATCAAAACAAAGGATGGGAACAATTTACGGATGCTGCTATTCAGGCCATTTCCAATGCCAAAGAAAATGTTGTGTTTATGCTGTGGGGAGCTTATGCCCAGCGAAAGGGAGAAGTTATAGACCGATCAAAGCATCACATACTTCAATCGCCACATCCGTCGCCATTTTCAGCCAATCGCGGTTTTTTTGGAAATAAACACTTCAGTCAATGTAATAATTACCTTATAGATAAGGGTATTTCACCGATTGAGTGGTAATTTGGACTAGAATACAAAACTAAAGCAACTAAGTCATGATAGATGATGACAAAATGTACTCCATGTATGAGCCTAAGTCCGAACGGGACAATAAGCTCGCCGGTTTCTTGTTCCTTGTCGCAGTGGTTGGAGGCGCAATAGGGATTGTCCGATTGATCGTTTATTTTCTGGCAGAAAGTGGGGCAGGAACAACCTAACTTCCCTGTTTTTAGAAAATTACTTCTCTATTTATGGTTATTCAGGTTACGAATCACACCGACGCGAAACAAATGCACTGTGGAAGTATGAACCGAGAATCAAAATCTACAGCTCGGTTATCGAAAAACTTCTTGTTGATTATGGTATCTAATCTGTCCTGAGAGAGCGTATCGTTTACTCAATTCCTTTAAACAAGCGACTCCATCTAACACCACTGAACAACCCATTACCAGCTTCATGTGACATCCAAATGAATGAAGCTTCTCCAACAATGAAGTCTTCAGGAACAAATCCCCAGTAACGGGAATCGAGTGAATTGTGTCTGTTGTCGCCCATCATGAAATAGTAATCCTTTTTGAAGGTGTATTCAGCAAGTGTCTCGCCATCGATTACCAGTTCTCCACCTGTTACGGATACATTTTCCAGATCCTCGTAATCTCTGATCGTTGAACCGTATTTTGCCAAAGTACGGTCATCAATGGAAATCGTCATTCCACGGAAAGGAACTTCAAGTGGACCGTATTGGTCTTTATTCCAGGGATAATAGTCAAAATCGGGAAAGATCGGTGAGCCGAATCCGGGTTCCCTTTGCCCAGGCTCCATCATGATTTGTTCTACACGATCGACAACTGGCAAAGCTGCTAATTTGTCAGCCTTATCCTGTGAGGTTTGTACACCATATCCATAAGATTGCTTAGTGATCTCCGAAATGTCGATCTCTTGAAATACACGGCCCCGAATGGTTTCTTTGGTAAAAACCATGTAGCTATGTTGCATGAGTTCCGGGTTATCAGAAGGGACACCATTCACAATGACCTGACTGTTTTCGATCGAGATCGTATCTCCGGGGATTGCCACACATCGTTTAATATAGTGCGTGCGCAAATCTTTCGGATGTTCAAATTCAGGAGGATAATTGAAAACGACCACATCATTTCTCTCCACTTTGCCTAAAGAGGGCAATCGGAACTGTGGTAACTGAACAGAACTTACGTATGAAGGAATCTCAGTACCCCAGATTTTTGCATGGGTCAACGGAATCTGGATAGGTGTTTTCGGTGTTCTGGGACCATATTCAATCTTACTCACAAATAAGAAATCACCTACCAACAGAGATTTTTCCATAGAAGGGGTTGGAATCACATAAGCTTCCATAAAAACCCATCGGATACAGGTAGCTGCGAATACCGCAAAAACAATCGCTTCGAACCATTCCTGTCCCTGACTTTTAGGCTTTTTGGGAATATCAACCGCTTTGCCAACATATTCTGTATTGCCAAAAGCTACAAAGATCATATAAAAAGGAGCAAGGATAACACCTACCGCCTGATCAAAATAAGAAAAGCGGTCGAAGGACTTCAGTAAGTCCAGGTGAATGGTCAGCGCAACAAAAAAGTTGATGACAGGTACAAAAAGCAGGGCGACCCACCAGGTAGGTCGACCAACGATCTTCATATGGACATAATAATTGTAAAAGGGTACAAACCCAATCCAACCTTGTTCACCCGCTTTCTCAAAGAATTTGTAGTAGGCAATCGCCTGGAGCAAGTACCATCCCAGCAGGACAATGATTAAAGTAGCAGCGTTGAAGTCGTTTAAGTACATAGGCTATGGAGCTATATTTTCAGAAAATCATCCATGCCCAACATGCCTTGATGGTCCTTGATCCACTCGGCCACTTTTACAGCTCCGAGCGCAAAGCCTTTTCGACTGTTGGCGGTATGGGTTATTTCTATGGTGTCTTCTGCAGACGTATAGGATACGGTATGTGTCCCCGGAACGTTAGGTTTCCGTTCCGATATTATGGACAATTTTGTTTTATCGGTTGATTCTTCGTTTATCCAGTTGATTTTGGCCTGATTTTCTTCCAGTATACCTTCGGCCAGGGTGATGGCTGTTCCAGAAGGTTGATCCAGCTTTTCGGTGTGATGGATTTCTGTCATGCTGACCTCATAATCATGGTTTTCCATCAATGCGGCAAGCTTCTTGTTGAGTTTAAAGAACAGATTGACGCCTAAACTATAGTTAGAAGCATAGAAGAACGTACCATTGGTCTCGCTGATGAGCGTTTCAATTTCAGGTAGGTGATCTAACCATCCGGTAGTTCCACTTACAACCTTAACGCCTTTTTGCAAGCATGAGGTAATGTTATCGAAAGCAGACTCGGGTCGGGAAAATTCAATAGCCACGTCTGTGTTATCAGGATTCAACTCATCTAGCTGATGTATGTTTTCCTGATCGATGATAAAACTTACCTGATGGCCTCGAGCTTTCAGCAGGTCGTGAATAACCTTGCCCATTTTGCCATATCCGACAATTGCAATGTTCACTCGTATTAAAAATTGAAGGTCAGTGATACGCCCATGGAGCGCGAAAATAGTGGAGATGATTCAAATTTTGGTTCCATTTTCATGGAAAGACTTTTATTGACTTTGAATTCATGCAAGTGAGCCGCTACGTGTGCCTCCACGATGTTGATCAGATAGGCAATAGAAGTAAGTATGATGAGAAAGTCCCGGTCACGTTGATATCGATCTCTGATGCTTCTGAGTCGAGATTCTTCGATTCCTGTAAACGGATTGATTGTGTTGGGATCGTTATCTGCTTCGGCCCGCAGGGCATTGTTAAAATCATTGTACAATGTGTGATTATAGCGTATGCCGTGAAAAAGACCCAGAAATGCTCCGTAGATGATGGGTACTTTCCAGTATTGACCGTTGTATACCTGACCAAGGCCAGGAAGAATGGCTGAATATACTGCTGATTTATTTGGATCTAGCGTTGAAACTTCTTCAAAGAATACCACAGAATCTTCCTGCATCAGAAAGGTGGAATCATTGAGTTCCTGTGCCTGACCAGCAGTAGATAAGAAGGCTATAAAAAGTGCGACTAAACTATACTTCCAGAATTTCAAGGATTCGGTTGAGGTCCTCGGTAGACACAAAAGGGATCTTGATTTCTCCACGGTTACCCTGGTCAGATTTGATTTTGATTTTCGTACCAAAGTGCGAAGATAATTGATCTTGTAATCTGATGATTTCAGTGTTTTCAGAAGTTGCTGGTTTTGGCTTCGCTGTTGTTCCATTTAAGATAGTTCGAGCCAGTTCTTCAGCTTTACGCACCGAAAGGGCCTCGTTAATAATCTTGTTAAAAACGTTCAGTTGAAGGTCAATATTTTCTATGGACAACAAAGCTTTTGCATGGCCCATCGAGATTTCTTTGTCACGCAAAGCCGCCTGCACAGCGGGAGGGAGTTTTAGTAATCGGAGATAGTTATTGACAGTCGTTCTCTTCTTACCAACCCGATCTCCCAGTTCTTCCTGTTTTAATCCGATCTCACTTAATAGGCGCTGGTAACTCAAAGCAATTTCAATGGCATTGAGGTTTTCACGCTGAATGTTTTCGATAAGGGCCATTTCCAGCATTTGCTGGTCATCGGCTGTACGGATATAAGCGGGTACTTTTTCAAGGCCGGCTCTTTTAGAAGCCTGTAAACGCCTTTCACCAGAGATAAGCTGATAAGCGTCATTAGATAGCTTTCTTACCGTGATTGGCTGGATGATGCCCTGGGTTTTAATGGACTCAGCCAGCTCTTCCAGTGCATCTTCATCGAAATCCGTTCTAGGCTGGAACGGGTTTACCTCGATACTGGCTACCAAAATTTCCCCAATATCAGAAGCTTCTTTAGGTGCTGCAGGAGTTACCTGTTTTTCTTCTACGGGATCCGAATCGGATAGGAGGGCGCCGAGACCTTTCCCAAGGCCACTTTTTTGTTTTCCTTTCGCCATTGATTTACGCCGCTTTTACGTCGTTACGTTTCATGATTTCCCGGGCTAAATTCAAATAGCTCAATGCACCTTTTGATTCTGCATCATGGGTGATGGCCGGAGTTCCGAAACTTGGGGATTCACTCAGTTTAATGTTTCTTGGGATCAACGTATCAAATACCATGGATTTGAAGTGCATTTTCACCTCTTCAACCACCTGATTCGATAAGTTCAATCGCGTATCATACATCGTAAGGAGAATGCCTTCAATTTCAAGCTCCGTATTCAGACGACTTTGAATGATCTTGATCGTATTAAGCAGTTTTCCCAGGCCTTCTAATGCGAAATACTCACATTGTACCGGTACAACCACAGAATTTGCTGCCGTAAGGGCATTGATGGTAATCAGACCCAGGGAAGGAGAGCAGTCGATGATGATATAATCGTAACGGTTTTTCAGGTGCTCCATTACGTTTTTCATTTTTTCTTCGCGCTTCTCGATATTCACCATCTCCACCTCAGCACCTACCAGGTTGATATCCGCAGGCAAAAGATCGAGGTATTTCACGTCAGTTTTTACTACTGCCTTCATCGGATCGGTACCATCTACCATACACTGGTAAATGCTGGTTTCTACTTCCTTGGGGTCTTTTCCTACCCCTGAAGTCGCATTAGCCTGAGGATCAGCGTCCACAATCAATGTCTTCAACTCAAGCGCCGCTAAACTTGCTGCCAGGTTGATGGCTGTCGTGGTTTTTCCAACGCCTCCTTTTTGATTAGCTATTGCAATGACTTTACCCATTATTTGATGAATTTTCTGGTGATCGTTTTAGTTCGCGAAGGGATACTTGTGCACAAATACCCTGAAAAAGGACACAAATATATTCAAAGAATACCCTAGAATTATTTGATGTGGGTTAAATGTGGATTACTGGAAATTAGTAATTGTCTGGTATATAACGAAAAAATACCATTACGCTTACTAAAACCTCATTTCCGTTACAGGAACAGCGATTTTAAGTAAGCCCAATGGTATTATTTGTGCGATGTAAAGTGCTTTTTCAGTCCTTCAGAAATGTGAATTACTGTGTGGATATTTATTTCTTCTTCTTTTGTTTTTTCTGTTTCTGTGCTTCTTCGTTGGCTTTCATCGCTTCTTCCAGTCTTGTTTGGAATTTTGATTTTTTCTTGTTCGCATTCTTCTTCTTGTTCTCTTCCAATGTTTGTTTGATCTTATCTTCATCGATAAAGCGCTTGAACAAGAATATTTGTCCCAGTGAAACCAGGTTACTGATGAAATAATAGTAAGTCAACCCTGCTGCATAGGAGTTGAAGAAAAACAACAACATAACCGGCATGATATACTGTAAGGACTTCATTGGCCCCTGAACGGTAGTAGTCTGGCTATTAAAGAAGGTGAAGAACAGCATGGAGACACACATCAGGATCGTGAAAAGACTGATATGATCACCATAAAAAGGAATTTCGAATCCGAAATCAACAATGGAGTCGAAAGTGGAAAGGTCTTCGGCCCACAACAGGCTCACCTGACGCAATTCGATGGCATTAGGAATATAATAGAACAAGGCGACCAGGATCGGGAACTGTAGCAACATGGGGATACAACCACTGATCGGGTTAATGCCCACTTTCTGATACAAGGCCATTTGATCTTTCTGTGCCTCCTGCATGTTATCTCCATGCTTTTCCTTGATCTCATCCAGTTCAGGTTTCAATACACGCATTTTCGCCATGGAAATGTGCGACTTGTAAGTCAGTGGCGAAAGGAGAAGACGAATGATCAAAACCAGAATGATGATCAAAAGGCCATATCCCGGAATAAATGTCTCCAGTAAATCCCAAATAGGAAGAATCAGGTATTTATTGACCACCGAAAGTATGGCCCATCCCAGGTTCAGGTTTTCGTTGAATCCTTCACCAAAAGCATCCAGTTCATCATAAAGATTAGGGCCGAAGTAAAGTTTGAATTTTGAAGCTCCGCTCGCTAGTCCCGTAAAGGGTATATCTGCGGAAAGCGTCATGTATTTTACGGTTGTCGTGTCGGCCTCGTTCGTGTCAAGGGTAACATAAGCTCTTGAGAAGTTATTTTCAGCAAGGATCGCTGAAGTGAAGTACTTCTGCTTGAAAGCGATCCAGGTAACTTTTTGCTCGAGCGTTTCCTCTTCAAAACTCAGAGAAGTATTGCTTAGGTAATCAACACCAGCTTCAGGAATAAAATACCGGACGGTTGATCTTTGACGCGGATCTTTCAGATGAGGTTCGATTCTGTTGGCAGGATGATTCCATGTCATCAACAAGTCCTTTGCATCAATAAGCTTTTCAAAGCCTTTTGAAACGATCTGATAACCCATTTCATACTTGTCCTCATATAGGGTGTAGATCTGTTGAAGGGATCTGCCATCATCTGTGGTCATGGTGGCGGTCATGATCGTGCTATCGTTCATCGAAAGCGTCTCCATGTCGAAATGAAGATCCCTAAGGTTTATGTTCTTGCCCAGATGGTCAAAACTGATATCCAGGATCGATCTGTCAGCGACCATCAGGGTAAGCGGACTGCCGTCATACGAAGTGTAGTCATTCAATACGACCTGCTTGGGGAATCCACCTTTTGAGGAAAAGAGCACTTTTAGTTTTGAAGTGCTAACTTCCATGGTATTTTTCTCGGCTTCCGAAGCATTAGAGGAGAACGATCCGTATTTTAGGATGCTCAATGCCTGAGCTGCAGAATCACTGATTGCCTCGGCCACTACTTGCGGTCGTTCTGTAAAAGGAGAACTGTTAGACGTTGAGTCGATCTGAGCAAATTCATCAGTTTCAGGAGTGATCTCGGGCGGGTCAGGCGCGAAAAACTGAAAATACACGGTCACGAGGACCAACATCAGAACTAAACCTGTAATCTGGTTTTTATCCATTGCTTATGAAATATCTTAAAATCTTTTTTTAAACGTTAATGAGTTCTTTGCGCTGTGCCAAAGCCGCTTTTATGAACTTGACAAATAGGGGGTGAGGGTTCAGTACCGTAGATTTTAACTCAGGGTGGAACTGTGACCCTACAAACCAGGGGTGATCTTTCAACTCCATGATCTCAACCAAATTCGTTTCCGGGTTGATTCCTGAAGCGATCATTCCTTTTTCTTCGAATTGTGAGAGGTAAGCGCTGTTAAATTCGTAGCGATGACGATGCCTTTCTTCAATTTTTGTCGAGCCGTAGGTTTGGTAAGCCTTTGTCCCTTTGGAGATTTGACATGGGTAAGCACCTAATCGCATGGTACCCCCCATATTTTTAACATCCTTTTGGTCTTCCATCAGGTCAATGACCGGATGTTTTGTTTTAGGATTCATCTCTGTAGAACTGGCATTTTTCAGTTTCAGCACGTTCCTGGCAAATTCGATCACCGCACACTGCATACCCAAGCAAATACCAAAGAATGGTACACCGTTTTCACGTGCATACTTCACGGCTTCTATTTTCCCTTCAATACCTCTTTCTCCAAAGCCGGGTGCTACCAAAATACCGTCAAGGTCATCCAATACTTTTTCGACATTCTCTTTATTGATTTCCTCGGCATGGATCCACTTCACATTGACACGACACTCATTTTCTGCTCCGGCATGAATGAATGATTCAGCAATGGATTTGTAAGCATCCTTAAGCTCAACGTATTTTCCGATCAGCCCAATATCTACACTATCCGTTGGGTTTTTCAGTTTGCCGAGATACTCCTTCCAGAGATCGATCTTGGGCTCTTTCTTATGACTGAGTTTCAATCTTGAAAGCACGCGTTCGTCCAGTCGTTCTTTTCGCATAAGCAAAGGCACATCATAGATGGTTTCAGCATCTTGCGCCTCAATCACACAATTGATAGGAACGTTACAGAAAAGTGCCAATTTCTTTCTTATATCTGCATTAAGGTGCTGTTCAGAACGGCAAACCAGGATGTCGGGTTGTATACCCGCTTCCAGTAATTCCTTCACGGAATGCTGGGTAGGTTTGGTTTTGAGTTCACCAGCGGCTTTCAGGTAAGGTACCAGCGTCAGATGAATTGAAACAAAATTATTGGGTCCCAATTCGTTTCGGGCTTGTCTTACTGCTTCTATAAACGGCAGGGATTCGATATCGCCTACACATCCACCAATCTCAGTGATGACAATGTCAAAATTGTCTGTCTCTCCAAGTTTGTAGAAATTCTTCTTGATCTCATCTGTGATATGAGGAACTACCTGAACCGTTTTGCCCAGGAAATCACCCGCTCGTTCTCTGCTAATGACATCATAGTAAATACGACCTGTGGTGACATTGTTGGATTGTGAAGTCGGAATGTTCAGAAATCGTTCATAGTGTCCAAGGTCCAAATCTGTTTCTGCACCATCATCAGTCACATAGCATTCGCCATGTTCATAAGGATTTAAAGTCCCTGGATCTACATTGATATAGGGATCAAATTTTTGGATCGTTACCGAAAAACCACGTGCTTGTAGGAGTTTGCCGAGTGAGGCTGCGATGATTCCTTTTCCCAAAGAAGAAGTCACACCACCCGTAACGAAAATGTATTTTGCCTTGGCCATTAAAAATTAAGTTACGGGATGCAAAACTACGGCTTTCGTTCCAATTATTGGGTAACGAGTCGGTAATTAAATGAGAGTGCGAAAAAGCCGATCGGGTCGAAGCTTGCAGTTTCTCCGGGTAGGGCAATTGGAACACTGTAAGTGTAGGACATCATAAGAAAAGAACGTTTGCTGGAAAACGTTAACGGCAGTGTGAAACTATAGTTTAATATGCCAAATTCCTTATTATCACTGGCGACAAAGGCGGCATCAAGTAACCGTTGTTCTTGTTGAGGTGTAAGATTGTTGATCCGATTTCTTAATCGAAAAGCTTGTTGCATCGTAATGGTGCCATTGGTCACTAAGCCACGAAGTACTGCATCCCGCTCTTCGGGCTCTAATACAACAAGTTGTAGCAGATAAATGGCATTTCGGTTGTCGGAAGTAGTGAATGTAGTAACCACATCGTGCCCCAGTATAAAACTTGCGGTCGGAGAAAGGTTGATGTTGTTAAACCCCAGGAAGTTTTTACCCAACTTAAATGTCGTAGAGATATTTCCGATCAGACGACTGCCTGTTTCTTCTCCAAATAAATAAGAATAATCCAGTCCTAGATTGATCGGACCGATTTGGTGATTGGTATTAACGCCAAGGTTATTTTCGAATGTGGCCGTAGATTGATTGACGAACCACCGCTCATAATCTACACCAATGCTCCACTTTTCAGAAATGGTTTTCAGGTAGCCTACGGATAGGGTGGTAAGACTATAATTAGGGTCAGAATCACTGTTCCAGAACCCCGCCACATCAGCAAATAATCCTGATTTATGATAGTAGGAAATGCCTGGCGAAAAACCATGTTGATCTACACCGTAATTTCTACCTGCACTGGCAATATTGCTATTGTAACTCAGACGGAAATTAAATTCAGAGGGCGGTCTTAAGTTATCGGTGAGTAAACTATCTATGGCCAGGAATATAGAAAAAGAGTCCAAATCCGCCTCCAGTTGGGCCCATTGCTCCTGATAACTCAATTGCAATGAGTCTTGTGCCAGCAGTAGACTGCCTGGCAAGGCAAGTATGGCGATCAGTAGGTACCTCATTCCATAGGCAAAGGAAGTTAATTATTCCTTCGTTGATTTTTTCGGGCGTTGGCTCTTTGTCGTTGTTGCTGGGCGTTTTGTCTTTGCTTTTGGATCCTTTCCAGCAGTCTTTGCCGGAATTCTTCTTCTGCTCTTCTTAAATTGACCATTTGGCGATTGGTGATCACCTGGCGCATCCTTTCCGAATATTCCCGTTCCAGGTTCAATTGCCTTTCTTTTACTTTCAATCCCAGATCGATCATTTTCTTCATTTCTTCTTCAGAAGCTGTTTTCGGATCGAAATTCCTCCGTTGCTGTTGAAAGTCACTTCTAATGTCCCTTTGTTTCTGTGAAAGTTCCTGATAGATCGGCCAGAATTTCGCTGCTTGTTCCGGTGTAAGTTCCAGCCGCTGAGTGATCAAGGCGATCTTTCGTGCTTCAATCTTATCATTGACACTTTGGATCTTTTCCTGATCCTGTGACTGCACTTTGGTCAGTACGGAGATTAAAAGGAATAAGTAAAAAAGATACCTTTTCATGCGCTTTAAAATTTTTATATCTGATTGGACAAGTCATCTACCTCATATTCAAGATAGAGGTCGTCCAACATGCTATCATCAATTTCAATGTCTTCCAGTAATTCCTCACTCGGTAGTAAGAAATCATCTTCCGAAAACGAGAAGTTTTCTATAATCTCCGATTCCGTCAGGTCATTATTGGTCAGATAGATGAGAATTTCTTCATCCGTTATGTCGGCCAATACGTCTTGTTCCGCAGCAGGTGTACCCGTCAGGAAAATAACCGCAAATACAACCAGTAGGCTTACTGATGCCACAGCCATTTGCCAAACAGGTTTACGATACCAGGAGATACCATATACAGGAGCGGCGCTAGTCTGCTCCAGGATGCGTGCATTTAAATCCTCAAAATACCCTTCAGGTGCCTTGTAAGGATGTGATTTTTGTTTGATATCGTCCAGGTTTACTTGTGGCATCGTTGCTTAGATTGTATTTCTGTTCAAAGGTTTAATCAGTCTGAATATATTTTTCAATTTTTTTTGCGGCGAGGTGATAACTTGCTTTCAATGCACCTACGCTGGTTCCGGTTATTTCAGCAATTTCGTCAAATTTCATCTCATCAAAATACTTCATATTGAAGACTGCCCTTTGTTTTTCAGGAAGCGTAAGTATGGCCTTTTGTAACTTCAATTGAACTTCATCACCACTGATCAAATGACCTTCGTCAATTTTAGCTGCCAGTTCTCCGGCGACATCATGAATCGGTACGAAGAACTTACGCTTTTTCTTGTTCAGGAAATTCAGACATTCGTTAGTAGCGATCCGGTAGATCCAGGTAAAAAGCCTTGATTCTTCCCGAAACTTGTCCAGGTTCTTCCAAACCTTTATGAACGTTTCCTGTGTAAGGTCATCCGTATCATCGTGATCAATTACCATCTTTCGGATGTGCCAGTAGACCCGTTCCTGATATTCACGAGTCAGTAGGTTGAAGCCATACTGTCGCGTTTCAGGATTTTTTAATTTCTCTATTATATACTGCTCTTCCAAGCTTTTTTCAGGAGGTATGGCTTTTAGACCAGACCGCCACCCAAAGGTTTAATTGTGGCAGAATTATTTTTTGTGTAAAAAAACTTTTCCGTCTTTCATGACAAAAATTACGTTTCTCAAATTGGCGATTTCCTTTGTCGGATCACCTGAAACGGCAATAATATCCGCGACGTATCCTTTTTTAAGGTTTCCCTTTTGGTTAAGGTTGAAAATGCGAGCGTTTACGGAGGTGGCAGCTTTAAGTACATCCAGGGTGGGCATGCCATATTCTTCCATGAGTTCCAATTCCAGTACGTTCTCTCCGTGCGGATATACGCCCACGTCGCCTCCAAAACCTACGATCACACCCTGTGCTAAAGCTTCTTTAAATACTTTCTTCTTTTGAGTGATTCGGTCTGGTTCAGGATCTACGCCTTTCTTCCATCCACGATAACTGCTGATCGATTCGACAGCAGCCAGGGTAGGGAATAGGGCAACACCTCGGTTTTTCATCAGTTCAAGTTCTCTGGTTGTAGCGCCATCTCCGTGTTCAATGGTGCTGACACCTGCTAAAACTGACCTGCGAATCCCTTCTGAGGTTGCCGCATGAGCTACTGTTACTCGGCCACTACTCGCGGCAGTTTCAACAATGGTTCGGATTTCCGATTCACTGAATGTCGGTTGTGCTTCACCGTTTGGTCCCCATCGGTAGTCTGCATAGACCTTGATAAAATCTGCCCCATTGCCGATTTGTCTTCGGACGGTAGGAATCAAGGTAGGAGCATCTGCTTCTTCAGCACCCAGTGGAACAGTAACACCGTCGTGAAAACCTTTTGGGCCATAGCTACCAGTTGCCACGATTGCAGGGCCTGCCACAATAAGGTCAGGTCCCGGTATGACTCCTTTTTCTATGGATGCTTTGATGCCCACATCGAGATAACCTGCCCCTTCGGATCCCAGGTCACGCATGGTAGTGACACCTGCTTCAAGCGACCAACGAACATGATTGACTGCTCGTGCGGCACGTTCACCATAGGATTCCTTCAATACCTGATCATTCCAACCAGTTTCGTTGTAAGGATGCAGCAACACATGAGAATGTCCTTCGATCAAGCCGGGAAGTAGGGTGGCTTCTCCAAGATCAATGACTTCTCCTATTGGATTTCCGCAAGGTCCAATGGCGGTTATTAGACCATCTTCAACGACCACACATTGATTGCTGAGCAGTTTTTCACCGTCGAAAACTTTACTGGCTTTAAGGGTGAATGTTTGTGCATTGAGGCTTGAGAGGAGGAGCAAGGCCAGACAAAAGAGTACGTATCGTGATTGATTCATCATAATTGGGAATGCTAAAAGTTTTAAGTGGTTGTGGAAATTCCATGATCTCAAAAGAACCTAAACTGCCGGAATGTTAGACCATCGTTTACTTAGTGATTGATTCATTCGTCAGGTTCAAGATAAAAGACTAAGCGCATGTAAACAAAGTAAGGTGCTACCGGGAACTATTTTAAATAAATGTCGTTACATTAAATGTCGTTGTAAACTACTTGAAATGTCAATAAACGAGGATATAAAGCAGAAGGAGTTCAAGTCAGCTTATAGTAAGGCCATGATCAACATCATTTATACCAACAACTGGTTGTCTCAACAAAACCAGGAGGTATTTAAGACCTATGGCCTGACCACTCCGCAATTCAACATAATGAGAATACTAAGGGGACAGTACCCCAATGCAAGTACTGTGAATCTTTTGATAGAGCGGATGTTGGATAAAAGCAGCAACGCTTCCCGCATTGTAGATAAGCTTGAAGCCAAAGGATTGGTGATCAGAAAGCAATGTCCTTCTGACAGGAGGGCAGTTGACGTCTACATTTCAGAGATGGGTCTTGAGCTTCTAGATAAAATGGATGCCGAAATGGAGTCTTTGGAGGAAAAGAATAAAAACCTGAACGAACAGGAAAGTGAGGAATTAAGCCGTCTGCTGGATAAAATGCGCGCGTCTGATTAAGTTTTCTTGTTGGAAAGATCTGTCCCGTTCTTCATCAGTGCAATGTCTTAGAGCTGTTGTTCAGTTATTTAATTAATCGGATATGCTGATTACTTTAGAATAAGAACAGGGGGTCTGGTGAATCGGAAGGTCTCTTCTAATTAAGATTTCCGATGTACATCCAGAATGGCTCACCAAAGCCAATCCGAGTCAGGTTTCGTGTCCAAAAAGGTCAGTGACTGATTAACCCAATAACCTGGATCATGGTAGACACTTCTGATCTTGTCTGAAGAATTTAAATGATCTTCTAAAGTTCCTGTAAATACTCAATCAATCCCGCTTTCTTTCCTTTGGGTCTTACTACAAGGAGAGGAATATCTGAATCGATTTGAATGAGGGTCTCTGCCTTGCTACCGATGAATAATGCCGTAGTGGCAGTTCGGCCTTTGGCACCAATGATGATAAGCTTTGCGTCCTGACTTTTAGCTTCGTTGTAGATGTATCCGATGACGTCTTCATCTTTATCCAGGGTGTAAACGGTATTAAGGTTAAGGCCTGAGACATTCATGTTAGCAGTAAATCGCGCAAAGTCTTTACGCGCATGCTCTTCCATAACCACACCAAATTCCTCAAAAGTCTTTCCGGTATAATGATATCCGCTTGGCACCTGATACACGTTTTGCACCGTGATTTCCGGTTTTTCTTCCAGTGCTTCAGAGATTTCAATGGCTTTTTCCATCGCAATCTTTGAATAATCGGAAAAGTCACTCGGAACGAGGATCTTGTCAAAGTCTACTTTATGGCCTTTTGGAAGTACCAATAGGGAACATCCTGCTCTTCGTGCTACCCGATTGATGATGATACCGCCGGTCTCCTTTTCATTTTTTCTACCCAGGATGATCAAATCCACTTTCTCCTCCTGGGAGTACTTCATGATCTCTTTGGTCGCCTGACCTTGTTTGATCACGTAAGTCACTTTGACCTGAGGGCAGCTGAATTGCTCATCAACCGCTTTACGGATTGAATCCTCACGTTCTTTGACTGCTTTGTCCAACAAGTCCGGAAACTCTTTCAAAACCTCTTCTGGCATGTGAAAATCCCTGATCAGGTTCATGAAACACACTTCAACTGAACCAGAAAGTTGACACATTTTGCAAGCCGCATCGATCAATTCATGATCCATGTCGCTTTGATCCAGGCCTACCAGAATTTTGTTGAATTTATACATCAAGGGCAGTACAATTTAGAAGCTGCAAAGCTAAATCACATTACGGTTTTAAAGTACGCTGATACTTCAAAAAGTTCAAAATAATCTTAGGAAAAGTGCAATTGACCTTTCACTCTGATGCTTAATTTAAAGCGATTTATGTACTCTTCAAAATTTACTTTGGCTGATCAGTAAGCGGCCAACAGGTCGCACAACATCTCCACCTGCTCTTTTGAATGCGCGGGGAAGTTCGCAATACGCAAGTGATCATTTTTGAAGGTGCCATATCCTTTACCCAGGATGATTTTCTTCTTTTCCAGATCTTCTAGAATTCGAGACTGATCTGGGGTTTCAGTGACGATTACTGTTTTGGATCTGTTTTGCTTTTCTGTTACAAAAGGAGAGAAGAGACTACTGGATTCCAGGGTCTGATATAAGATAGTACTCTTATAAACCGTTTCATTTCTTACCATTTTTACACCTCTTGTTATCATATCCTCGGCAATTTTGCCTAAGATATAGATCGCTACCACATTCGGTGTTTCAGGAGTCTGATGCTTTTTCGCGGACTTGATGAGTGTACTGAGTTTACGATATGTACCAGTCGCTCCTTCATTTTCCAGGGTGATTGCCCGATCAATGGCTTTTTGATTGATAATCCAGACACCAAGTCCCGCGGGCATGCCAAAAGATTTCTGGACCGAGAAATAGGTCGTATCAATCAGGTCAAAGGGGGTAGGGACGGCCGGAATCGAGCTGACGACATCCAGGCTGATCAATGCATTAGGGTTTTGTTCGCGGATCAATTTTAACCGGTTAGGGTCGAATGCATATCCGGTACTTGTTTCATTTTGAGTGACCCCTATAAGTTCGGTCCCCTGAGGAACTTCAAATGAATCGAATTCTTTTCCAGGATCAGCCAATTCCTGCGTGCTTTGCTTATTAAGACCAATGGCGAACTCGTAAAATCGTTTTGAGAATGCCCCATTGACAAAGTGGTGAGACCTTTCCGCCACCAGGTTTTGAATAATCCTTTCCCAAATATCCGTTGCGGATGATAGAAAGAGTACCCTGAAATCATCTGGAATATCCAATAACTCCTTCAACGCTTCCTCTGTTGCCTCATAGATCTTTTGAAAACTGCCGCTTCGATGTGAAATACTGCCTAGTTCTTCGTTAAGGGCCTTTTTGAGGTGATAATCGTACGTATGATAAAGCTGGGATGGTCCCGGCGTAAAATATATGTGCTTACCCATTTTTATCTATTAAGACAATTTCTAATTTTGAAGTTCATTCCCCCCGTAATTATGTTTTTAAACCTAACATATATTACCATACCGAGTTGATCGGCTATTAAAACCGGGCCTCATCCGAAAGGACCTTTTAATAAAGGATAACAGTGGAGGGTTGATGTAGTTGGATGACTCAAATCCTGATTTTATCAGGTTTAGAAACGGACGGGGGGCTTTTTTTATACCAATCTTTTCAGAGAGTAGGGTAGTTGCGCCGAGCGCTAAACCCGCGTTTCCATCCACTTGAAGGTTCGGTTGATAATCTTCAACGCGATCTTGATTTTTTTCACGTTGATCAGTTCGTGAGACTCGTCGTACATGGTGACTCCATCAGCGAAAAGAAGTACCTGTGGAAATTCATGATCCACACCTGCTACTTCAGTTACTTCGTGAGATACTTTGGCGTCCCGACTTACATCGACCAGGTACATATCTAATTCACCCGGACCAATGTTCCAGTTTTGATCGAGAGATTTCTTGATTGCATCGCTCTCACTGGTATTGGGATGGTATTTCAATACCAATGCAGGCTTTGATTTAGATCGTTCGAGGATCTGATCAAATTGCTTGAGATTCGTCAATGGTTGCCAGTATGGTGACGTGGAGCGGTGGTCCGTCATAACCTTGTAAATATATCTCTAATCATTTATCGAATCCTGTAAATTCTCTTTTTTTCGACTGGTGATTAACAAAAATACTAATACAGGACCCGGAATTTGATAGTTCCGTTGATTTTTTTCAAATCTTGGATCACAGCTTCGTCATAGTTTTTATTAATATCTGTGATTACATATCCGATTCGTTCGTTTGTTTTCAGGTATTGACCCACAATATTCAATGAGTGATTGGCTAAAATTTGGTTGATTTCTGCCAATACCCCGGGTTCATTCAAATGGATATGTATGAATCGATGTGCATTTTGCAAAGTTGGTAATACCAGATTGGGGAAGTTCACGCTATTGGAAGTAGATCCGGTATTGATGTATTCCATGATCCGGGTAGGAACAAAATCCGCAATATTTTCTTGAGCTTCCGTGGTACTTCCTCCGATGTGAGGAGTCATGATGATGTTTGGAGCGCCACGCAATTCAGATATGAATTCATCCTGATTGCTTAGTGGCTCTTCAGGAAAGACATCAATGCCTACCCCGCGGATACGACCCTGATCCACATGTTTTTTGAGAGCCGCTATGTCTACTACAGGTCCTCTCGCCAGATTAAGGAAAATCACTCCTTCTTTCATGATGCTGAATTCCTTATCGCCAATGAATTGGCTATTATCCGGTCGGCCATCTACATGCAGAGAAATTACGTCGGAAGAACTAAGTAATTCAAAAAGGGTTTTACAACGATGTGCATTTCCCAGTGCCAGTTTTTCTTCGAGATCGAAATACTGCACATTCATGCCTAAGGCTTCGGCCAATACGGAAAGCTGGGAACCAATATTGCCGTAACCAATGATTCCTAACTTCTTGCCACGGATCTCATAACTGTTCTTAGCAGACTTATCCCATTTGCCCTCATGCATGGCTACTGCCTTATCGGGAATATTTCTCATTAGGAGGATCATTTCCGCAATGGCTAGTTCCACTACCGACCTTGTATTGCTAAAGGGTGCATTGAATACAGCTACTCCTTTATCGAGGCAGGCTTCAAGGTCGATCTGGTTGGTACCAATGCAAAATGCGCCTATGGCGTGAAGTCGCTTTGCTGATTTGATTACTTTTTCAGTGACTTGTGTTTTTGACCTAATGCCGAGTATGGAGACGTCTTTGATTGCTTCGCACATTTCGTCTTCAGTCATACCCGCTGGGTGAATTTCGACCTCATATCCCTCTTCTTTGAGTTTTTCTACTCCATCAGGGTGGACATTCTCCAATAGTAATACTTTGATCCTGTTCTTAGGATAAGAAAGCGCTCGTTCCATTTTGTTTACATATAAAACTTCATCCAGGTTGGGTGCGACGTGATCGGCTTGTTCCAATACATTGTCCCTACGAACATTTTCAACAAACGCATAGAATTTGTTGGCAAGTCCGGCCTTTTTAATTTCATAATCGGTATACCCGTCACCCAATACAAATACCTCACCTTTCAAGTTGAGTTTGGCAATCTGTTCAGGTTTTCCTCCGTTGGACGAAAGTATGTTTTCTTTATTAAAACCTATGATTTTTCCATCTTCATTGTACTCAAAATCATTAGCAAATACATTCTTTGCCGGGATGCCGTATTTCCCCACGATGGGAATGATAAAATCTTTGAACCCATTACTGAGTATAAATATCTTTTCGGCATAGGTTTTTAGAAACTCTTTATTTCTTTTAAAAGATTTAGATACCTGAGCCGTCAACTTTGTGACCAATACAGGGAGGTCATCCCGATGTGCTTCTAACAACTTGATTCGTTCCTCCAAAGATTCCCGAAAAGACAACTTTCCTTCCATACCCAGGTCTGTTACTTCCTTGATCCGGTCAAGTGCCTGTTGTCGATGAGGCTTACCATCCAAAGAAATTTCGCCTAAAACATCGAGGGCTTCCACTTTTGTGAAGGTGCTGTCAAAATCGATGATAAAATATTTGGAATTTTGCATAGGTTCGTCAGATGAAGCGCAAACTTACGATGCAAAAAGGTTTGAAATACGCGTTCTTGCTAGTTACCATGCTGGGAAACGCTCTTTTTTTAATGGCTCAAAATCAGGGGCTGATAAATTCCAATATTGATAAAATTGATAGCGTTTTAACGGATGGAATTGAAAAAATGGCATTCCCGGGCGCTGTGCTATGGGTGATGCACAACGACTCTGTTTTAATACACAAAGCTTACGGTTATCATACTTATGATAGTCTGCTAAAAGTGGAGGTAGATCACTTGTATGATCTGGCTTCTGTAACCAAGGTGACGGCTGCAACACTGGCAGTAATGAAGTTGTATGAAGATGGACTCATCGAATTGGATGATCCGATTTCGAAACACCTGACCTTTCTGAGTGGAAATAAACGTGGAAAGTCTACTTACAGAGAATTATTGGCGCATCAGGCTGGCTGGAGACCCTGGATACCGTACCACCAGGAAATAAGAGATAAAAATGGGCGCCTCAAAAAGAAATGGGTAGATGAGGACAAAAGTGATCGATATGATTTCAAGTTGGCCGAAGGCAAATACCTGAGAAACGATTTTTACCAAAAGATCAAAAGATTCATCAAAAAGGCAGAACTCAGTGATGAAAAGAAATACAGATATTCCGGGTTATTTTTCTATCTGGTACCCGAACTGGTGCAGCAACTCACTGGCAATTCATTGGACAAGTATCTCGAGGAACACTTCTACGAACCAATGGGCGCTACTACGTTAGGTTTCAATCCCCTGAAAAAATTTTCATTGGATCAAATTGTACCAACGGAAGTAGATACTTTTTTTAGAGAAGTACCTATACACGGTTATGTGCATGATGAAGGGGCCATCATGATGCGTGGAGTTTCAGGTAATGCCGGACTTTTTGCCAATGCTGAAGACGTTGGAAAAATTTGGTCGATGTTCCTTAATCGGGGGACTTACAGAGGAGACATTTACTTAAAACAGCAGACGGTCGATCTTTTCACGACGGTGCAATATCCCAATAATGAGAACAGGCGTGGATTAGGATTTGACATGCCCACCTTAAGTAATGAAAGTGATAGAAGTAACGTGTCAGGTCGAGTCAGCCCCAGAAGTTATGGACACAGTGGTTACACAGGGCCATTGGTTTGGGCGGATCCGGACCATGATCTGGTTTTTGTTTTTTTGTGCAATCGGGTATATCCCAGCAGAAAGCAAGCCATGATCTACGAACTAGCGATCAGACCAGTTTTACAAGATCTGGTATATGAAATGATCACTCCCAAAGAGAACCCATGAGGGTTCAATTGGTTTGCACAGGCTCCATTCCCACATTCAGTAGATAAGAAATGGTTTCTTCAGTGCCATTGTTGTCCAGATCGGTGGTTACTCCCTGCTCCAAAAGAAGGTCCAGATTATTCTGGGTATTCGTAACTATTTGGTAATGGATTTCTTCTTTACCAACACCAAATTGAATGGTAAGTTGTTTTTGGTCAATTGCGTAGGTCCCCTCGGATGTGATATCGTCGGTTACTCTTTCTAAAGTGCCATCTTCATTGAAGGTAAAACGACTACCGACGGTTTCTGAAAAGAAAGTTGCCGTGTCAAACGCGTCTTCCAGTGCCTGGGCTTGTTCTTCGGTAAAACCGAAATTTTCAACATAGAAATCACTAATGCCACCTCCGTCAATCAAAATTTCTGAATTCGTCGATGTAATTTCCCAGCTTCCTACAATTGAAGACGAGAGATCGTCATCATCCGAACAAGCGGACAAGAATAAAAGGCCCGATACGGAAAGAATGACAAGGTATCTCATATTCAGTCATAGTTTAGCGGACCAAATGCAAGCAAAGAATTTGCCAAACTACTTCACAAAAATCTTGAATGTATCGGTATTCGAAGTATTTCCTAGTTTATCAGTAGCCCTGACCTTGTATGAAACAATTCCAAGAGAATTGATTTCGATGGGTTCCGTGTATCGTTGTTCTTCACCGTCGTTGATGGTGTAGTAGATCGCATCTGTGTCAATTACCGCATCTGTAGCAGCCAAATAAAGCTTTACACCTTTCGAATAAACAGATAATGGTTGTGGTTCGTCGTTGAGCGAAATACTTCCAACAGGCTCCATACTAAGGATCTGCTCGATGGCAGGACCAGTATTATCAACCGTAAAAAAGAAGGTTTTGCTGTTGCGGTTGTTCACTTGATCCGTACCGTAGAAGTCAACCACATACGTTCCTTCTTCTTCGAGTTTGAAAGGACCTTCGTATACCTGACCTTTTCCGCCATTGATTTTATAACCGACGGCTTTTACACCAGCATCATTATCCACGGCACTCAAGCCAATATCTGTCTTGCTGGTAATGAAGGCAGTATCACGTGAAAAGAACTGATCTCCGGCATAGCTGAAATCAATTTCAGGAGCTTCTACGTCGATATCCAGCGATTCCCGACCGCTTGTACTTTCATCAAACAGGGATTTAAAGTTGTTGTTCACCTTATCCGTAGCGTAGTATTCAATGATGTGCTTTCCTTTGGATTTCGGTAACTCAAACGGTTCTTTATAGGGGATTTCCGGCCCATCATCGATTTTATACCAAACTTTCTTGATGCCTGCTTTATTGTCCGAGGCCTCCAGTTTCACTTTGGTTCTGACGGAAATGAAAACACGCCCACGATTTTGATATTGATCTCCAACGACACTGGCGATGACCTCTGGCGAAGTTCGGTCCATATAAAAATCGTAGGTCCGATCTGATTCTTTGTTCCCAACATTGTCTACACTATAATACGTGAGGGTATGATCTCCTTCAGCAAGATCTGTAAGGGCAACTGATTCCCGGAATCGTTGGTCACGACCACTGTCTATTCTGAAATAAATGTTTTCCATTCCACTGGATCCGTCTTCACCCTCAAGTTGAATGATCGTTCTGGGGGATAAGATTTCTGATGTTTTGTCGCCCGTTACGGTGTAACGTGTGACAGGGCTGGTAAGGTCCAGGGTGAAATCGAACGTTTGTGGGGTCTCTGCATTCCCAACATTATCCAGTGAATAGAATTTAAAGGAATAATCTCCATCAGCACTGTAAGTCAACACATTATTATAATTAGTAAAACTGTTGCCATTAAGCGAATAGAAAGTACTTGCAACACCAGAAAGCTGATCTATCGCTGATGCGGAAATGGATAGATCGTTCCCATAAAATATCTTGTCTTCTGATTGGAAAGCGTTAGGTGCACTGAAATTTACCGTTGTAGCAGGGGCGGTTCCATCTCGATAAATTTCAAATACAATTTCCTGTTGAGGAGAAACTGGTTTTTTCGTGGTTTGATCTACTGCCCACTTTGTTCTGACGTAATTGATTCCCTCAGTATCTAAATACAATGGGTTGGTATGCTCCGGTGTGGATTCACTTTCCAGTCTTTTGGCTTCCGAACCATCAGGATTTTCTGAAATAAACAGGAATACCGGCTTTTCGGCCTGCCAGTACAGCTTTCCATCTTCGGCAACATAGTATCGCCTGGGATGTTCGGGTTGGACCTGTGCTGAGGCTGTGACATGTATGCACAGGATCAAGGCAACAAATAGCCGAATATTACGCGTCATTATCTGGTTGAGGTCGGGAATAAAATATCAAAAGCCGAAAATAATCCTAAAAAATGATTCTAGGAACTAAATTAGCGTGGAGTTTGACTTACTGCTCGCAACAACCATGAGAAGGCACCTGATTATTTTTTTGAGCACCCTGTTTATTGGGCTATTATCAAATGATTTAATAGCGTTAGATGTATCGCCCACTGATAGTGCCAGAGCAGATGTTTATTTCCATAAAGCGGATACGTTCCTACTTTTCAACCGCCACGACAGTTCAATTTTCTTTTTTGAACGGGCCTTTGATTTATTCAGTAAGGGGAACAATTGGGAGGGAATGGTTGCTTCCAAAAATAAGATATCAGAAAACCTTTGTGCCATTTTTGAGCTGGAAGAAGCACTTAAGGTGGCGAATGAAGCACTAACGCTTTCAAATGATCATCTGGGAGAGAACCATTTGGAAAGAGCCAATGCCTTAAGCAACATAGGTAACGTTTATTACCTGACCGGAAGACATGAATTGGCACTGGAAGAGTACAATGAAGCGCTGCGCATTACCGAGTCGGTCCAGCATGATGAAAAGCATCTTTATTCGGCACCTACAAACCTGGGTATTGGCAATGTTTATTATGGAAAACTACAATACGAGGAAGCATTCAGGTATTTTAAAAACGCTTTGGAAACCAACCGGGAAATATTAGGAGATGCCCATCCCTATGTTGCGAACTCTTACTTAAGTCTGGGTAATCTCTACCGAAACAAAGGCAGTTATAACCTGGCAAAAGAAAACTATAATCGGGCTCTGGAGATCAATCAAGGGGTGTTTGGGGACAATCATCCGGACGTGGCAACTACCTATGTAGGCATCGCAGACATTTTCAAAAGCAGTGGAGGTTTAGAGATCGCCTTGCAATATTACAATCAGGCGCTGATCATCTATTCCAAATTCCTGGATGAAAGAAATCCGAAATTCGGAGCAATCTATCTGGGGTTTGCCGATGTAGCCAAAAACAAGGGAGATTACCCGGAAGCGATCAAATATTACGAGAAAGCGCTGAATGTATTTTCAAATACGGTTGGAGAGGTTCACCAGAGTTCAATCCGTAGCTTATTGGGGATTGCCAATACCTATATATATCAGGAAAATTTTTCTGAAGCCCTGGAGTTTTATGGCAGGGTACTGGACATCAATTTCAATTTGGTAGGGGAGACCCATGTTAATACCTCAGCCGCTTATAATAACCTAGGTAGTTTGTATTACTTCGCAGGAGACTTTGAGTTGGCCATTCGATATTTCAGAAAAGCATTGGACATTGATCTGGCGATCCATGGAAGTAAGCACCCAAATATTGCCAATGCCTACTACAATCTGGCGCGTGTCTATGGTGAACAGGGGCAAACACGACTGGCACTTGAAAGTGTCCAGTCTGCGATCAATTCCAGTATCGTGGATTTTCATGAATCTAACATATTTGTGAATCCATCGCTGGTCAATTTCTTTGACAGTAAAGACCTTCTTTGGTTCTTACAATTCAAAGGGGAATTACTCGAGTCAGGATTTAGTCAAAGCAGAAACATGAAAGGTCTGGATATCTCTCTACAAAGTTTTGTGCTGAGTGATAGCCTCGTGGATCAGATTCGAAAATCATATACCGATAGGAGAGACCAGGTTTTGCTGGCCAAGCAGGCCAATAAAATTTACGAGTCCGCAGTAAATGGTTCTTATTCCATGGTGAAGTTGCTGAATCCTGAAAACGTGAAGATGATTGGAAAGGACGCGGATTTCGAACAGAAGAAAAAAGACTATCAGGACTGGTACTTCTATTTCACAGAGAAGAACAAAGGATCGATCTTGTTTTCATCCCTCGCAGAATCCAACGCCAAGTCTTTTGGGGGAATACCGGATAGCATGGTTTCAAATGAGATTAAACTGAAGACACTCATAAACCAAATCACGCAGGAATTGTCTGCCAATCCCGACAGTGCGCAGCGTGTTTATTATCAAGATCAATTGTTCAAGGCCAACAGAGCTTATGAAGACCTGGTACAAAGCCTGGAAAATGATTTCCCCAAATACTTTGATCTGAAATATGATGTAGGGGTTGTGAGGGTTGATGAGCTTCAGGATTTTCTGCCGGATTCTACGATGGTGTTGTCCTACTTCCTCACAGAGGATAGCCTCTATGCCAATTACATTACAAAAGACGATTTTTCCATACACAAGACGTTTAAGTCCCCTACGTACGAAAAAGACATTCAGGCTTTCCGAAAAAGTACGATCTACAAGTTTGATAAGCTTTACAAAAGCTATGCTCGAAAACTTTATGATCAATTCATACCTGCTGAGATCCCTAAAGGCGTTCGAAATATCATCATTGTTCTGGATGGGATCATGGCTACCATTCCATTTGAAGCTTTGCTCACCAGGGACTTTGAGGAGACGGCTACTTACAGCGAATTGCCGTATATGGTAAAGGATTATGGCATTTCTTACACCTTCTCCGCCAATCTCCTTTATAAGACGTTTAGAAATGAGAAAACGCTTCGCGAAAAAGCACAGCGAGATTTATTAGCCATTGCTCCGGTGGTATTTGATGCACCTTATCTTGAGGTGCTCAAAGAAAAAAGGGCACAGTCATACAATGAGTCAGGGACAGCCATTTCTCTTCGTAAGAACATTAAAATGAATCGTAGCGAGATGAAACCCCTGCCAGGTACGGAGAAAGAAGTGTTGACCATTGACAGTACTTTTCGGGCGCAAGGCCGTGAAGTTTCTCTGAATATCAGGAAAGACGCAACGGAAGAAATAGTAAGTTCCGGACGACTGGATGAGTATCAATATTTACATATTGCCAGTCATGGTTTCGTCAATCAGGAAGAACCGGAGTTTTCTGGTATTTTGTTGGCCATGGATTCGGTGGAATCTGAAAATGATGGTATCCTTTTTTCCGGAGAAGTATATAACCTGAATATCAATTCGGAATTGGTGACTTTATCTGCCTGTGAGACGGGACTTGGAAAGATATCTACAGGAGAGGGCATCATCGGGTTGACACGAGCCTTGATTTATGCAGGAACCAAGAACGTAAATGTTTCCCTTTGGAAAGTATCGGATGCTTCTACCAAAGAATTGATGGTTAACCTTTACGATCAACTTTCCCGGGATGCGGTGCCAAAATCCCGTTCCGAATCACTTCAATATGCAACCTATTTGAGACGTGCAAAATTGAAGATGATCGAAGAGGGAACTTTTGCTAAGCCCTATTTCTGGTCACCCTTTGTTTTGATAGGGAAATAGCTCGCTTGGCTTCATGCTGCTTGATGACATTTATCAAGCTTATTCTTAAGTACATTTTATGAAGTCTATAATGGAAAATTATCCAAGTTGGTTATCCTGCCCACCGTGGCTTTAAGTTGATGTTTGCACTGACAAAGAAAAAATTATTTAGAATGATTCTAAATAAATGCATTCTTAGTGCTTAGTCTTCAGTAAACGATTGGTTTTAAGGCATTTGAACGGGGTGATTGTTACCTGCGGTGCCCCTTATACGATGGGCGGTCAATTAGGTTTCTGAAAGAGTTTGAAAAACAACCCCCTCATGTTAGTTTTGCGTCCGTTAGAGCCTGAACGGTACCTAAATCAAATGATAAGAAGATCAGTTTCCAACCCCTTTCGAGCACCCTCAGTGCTCATTCTTTTTGCCCTTCTTTTCTTTTCACAATTATCTTTCGCCCAGGATGCCGAAGACGGTATTCCCACGGATGAGGGTATTGTAGCTGCAGGAGAGAAGCTGTATAAGAATAACTGTACGCAGTGTCACGCCATTAATGAAGTGGTGATTGGACCTGCACTTAAAGATGTTCACGAAAGACGACCCAAAGAATGGTTGATCGATTGGATCAGAAATTCACAAAAGGTCATAGCAAGTGGAGATGAATACGCGGTTGCTCTTTTCGAAGAGTACAACAAGACGGTGATGACTCCATACCCTTTCAGTGACGAAGAAATCACTTCGATTCTTGCCTACGTCAAAGTAGAGTCGAATAAAGAGCCTGTGGTTGTCGTTGATGAAACTCCGGGTGGCGGTGACGGAACAGGTCAAACGGCAGGTGGCGTTTCTGAAAGTTACCTTACAGCCGTCCTGATCATCTTGGTTGTCGTGCTGATCTTGATACTGATCACCCTCGTGATCGTCGTGCAGGTACTTTCCAAATACATCAGCAAGAACAAAGAGCTTTCTGAAGAAGACGAAGAACTCGTTGGTCAGCGGTTCGATTTGGTTGGATTCCTTAAGAGTGATTCCTTCATAGGACTTGTGACTTTCGTCTTTATGGCGGTATTGTTGAAGACCGCTATCGATGGCGCATTCACCGTAGGTGTTCAACAGGGTTATCAGCCTACGCAGCCTATCGCGTTCTCTCACCAGATTCACGCTGGAGAGTATGAAATTGATTGTCAGTACTGTCACACAGGTGTTCGAAAAGCCAAGTCAGCCAACATCCCTTCGGCAAACATTTGTATGAACTGCCACACGGCGATCAAAACGGATTCAGAAGAAATTCAAAAGATTTACACAGCGATCGATTACAATCCTGAAACAGGAGAGTATGGTAATAATGTGCAACCTATCGAATGGGTACGTGTACATAACCTACCGGATCTGGCGTACTTCAATCACTCACAACACGTAGAGGTTGGCGGTTTGGAATGTCAGACCTGCCACGGACCTATTGAAGAAATGGAAGTGGTTTATCAGTACTCCAACCTGACCATGGGGTGGTGTATCAATTGCCATAGAGAGACCAATTTGAATACGAAAGGAAACGATTACTACACGAAGTTAGTCGAGCTTCACTCGGAGACCAGCAAGACACCTATGAAGGTAGAGGACAATGGTGGTCTCGAATGTTCTAAATGTCATTACTAATTTCTTAAGTAGAGAGTATATATGAAATCAACGAAGAAATACTGGAAGGGACTGGAGCAGTTAAACAATACGCCCTCTTTTTCGAAATTAGCGGAGAAAGAATTTCCAGAATATCTACCACTGAATGAGGCTGAATCAGAGCCGTCAAGACGTGACTTCCTTAAAGTGATGGGATTCGGGATTGGAGCTGTTTCTTTGGCCGCTTGTGAAGCGCCAATCAGAAACGCTATTCCTTATGTGAAGAAGCCTACAGATTTAGATCCCAGTGTTCCTAACTATTATGCTTCTACATTCGTTAGCGGTAGCGATTACGCCAATGTGGTCGTTAAAACCCGTGAAGGTAGACCGATCAAAGTAGAAGGGAATGAGCTTTCTGCCTTTTCTGGCGGAGGGTCTTCGGCTCAATCAGAAGCTTCTGTACTTTCTCTTTATGATAAGGAGCGATTAACTGGTCCCTTGAAAGACGGTGCTTCAGCAACCTGGTTGGACGTTGACAATGGTGTTGCTTCATTGGGAGCAGGCGCCAGAGTTGCGATTGTTACCAACACCATCGCAAGTCCATCTACGATGAAAGCGATCGAAGCTTTCCAGGGAGCTTATGCGAATACGGAGGTTGTAACTTATGATGCTAATTCAGTAAGTGGTTTACTTGATGCAAATGAAGCGACCTTCAATACCAGAGCTTATCCAAGCTATGATTTCTCGAAAGCAGATGTAATTGTATCTTTTGCTTCGGACTTCCTGGGAGCAGGAGTAAACCAGACTTTATATAACAAGCAATTTGCAGCGACCAGAAAGCTGGGAGATGGTAAAAAGACCATGTCACGTTTATATGCTTTCGAAAGCAACCTTTCATTGACTGGAGCAAATGCAGATTACCGATTCCCGGTAAGAGCTTCTGAACAAGCCGGATTAATCGCTGATCTCTACAATGCTATAATTAACGGAGGAGCGGCCAGAAATGAAAACCTGAAGAAGGTCGTTTCAGATTTGAAAGCAGCCAATGGTAAAGCAGTAGTTGTTGCGGGTAGTAATGATACCAATATTCAAATCCTGGTTAATGCGATCAACAATGCATTGGGTGGTTATGGTAACACGATTGATTTGAATAAGGCCACAAATATCAGAAAAGGTAATGACAAGCAATTTGCCGCTTTCGTTTCTGCTTTGAACGGTGGCCAATATGATGGCGTGATCTTCTACAACTGTAATCCGGTTTATGATCACCCGCTGGGAGGTCAGCTTGCAGGAGCAATCAGTAAAGCAGGTGTATCCGTTTCGACTTCAGATCGAATGGATGAGACCACAGCCCTGGTAAAATATGTAGCTCCTGATAATCATTATCTGGAGTCGTGGAATGACTTTGAATTAACAACAGGTCATTACAGCCTTTCTCAACCTACCATTTCAAGGATTTTTGACACCAGACAGGCACAACAATCGTTCCTGACATGGGGAGGTAACGAAACCAATTATTACGATTTCATCAGAAGTAACTGGGAAGCAGTATACACCGCAAACCCGGGTTCATTTGCCAATTTTGATGCTTTCTGGGACAAGTCTCTGCATGACGGTGTGCTAGAAACAGAAGCATCGAGCGAGGCCCCTTCATTTGATGATTCAGCAGTGGCCGGTGCCGCTTCCAGTGTGAGTGCTGCTAAGGCAGGTTCCGGACTGGAACTGGTACTATATACGAATGCATCAGTAGCTACGGGTCGACAAGCCAATAACCCCTGGTTGCAGGAAATGCCTGATCCGATCACGAAAGCATGTTGGGATAACTACCTTACAGTTTCTCCTAAGCAAGCAGAGGAATGGGGCATCAAAGTGGACGATGGAAAAATGTCTACCCAGAAAGTGAACCTTACTGTAGGTGGACAAACACTTTCTGTTCCTGTATTACCACAACCTGGTCAGGCGATGAACACGGTGGGTCTTGCGCTTGGGTATGGTAGAGAAAAGGCAGGTAAAGTAGCTAATGGAGTAGGGGTCAATGCTTATCCGTTGATTCAGACCACCGGCGGGTCTTTGATTTACGATATTACTTCAGGTGTTAATGCTGAGCCGAACGGAGAAGATCACCAAATCGCTCAGACACAAACCTCTCAAACTTATCTGGGTCGTGAAACGGTAGTTCAGGAAACAGTCCTGAAAGCATATCAGAAAGATGCAAGTGCCGGAAGAAACTTCCCTCACATCGCTACTTCAGAAGGATTTAAGAAGCCTGCTGCTGTATCTCTCTGGAAAGGTCACAAATATGCCAACCATCATTGGGGCATGGCGATTGACCTTAATTCATGTACAGGTTGTGGTACTTGTACCATCGCTTGTCAGACGGAAAACAACATTCCGGTTGTAGGAAAGTCTGAAGTACTGAACAGAAGAGAAATGCACTGGATCAGAATCGATCGCTATTACAGCCACGATCCTGAACAAATGACAGATGCGCAGAAGGATCTGTTGCCAACTCGTTATGGTGAGTTTGCAGCTTACGCAAATCCTGAAGTGACCTTCCAACCTATGATGTGCCAGCAGTGTAACAATGCACCTTGCGAAACGGTATGTCCGGTAGCTGCTACGACTCACAGCTCCGAAGGTTTAAATCAAATGACTTACAACAGATGTATCGGTACAAGATATTGTGCCAACAACTGTCCCTATAAAGTACGTCGATTCAACTGGTTCAAGTACCATGACAATGATCAGTTCGCTGATAACACGGCTATGAATAACGACCTGGGTAAGATGGTACTGAACCCGGATGTAACCGTGAGAGCCAGAGGGGTAATGGAGAAATGTACATTCTGTGTGCAGCGTATCCAGGCGGGTAAGCTCGAGGCGAAGAAAGAGAACAGAAGACCGGTAGATGGCGAGGTGAATGTAGCTTGTGCCAAGTCTTGTCCTTCTGAAGCTCTTGTTTTCGGAGACATGAAAGATCCTAATAGCCGAATCTCTAAGCTGTTGAAAATCAAATCAATGGATAAAGGAGTAGAAGCACAGGAAGCCAGAGCATATCACGTATTGGAAGAATTGCGAGTAATGCCAAACATCTGGTATTTGACAAAAGTTAGAAATAAAGACGAAGTGAAGAAGTCGGAAGCGGCCAATTCTACTCACGCCTGATCATAAATTGTAAAGATTGATGACCTCAGAATCTGTAATAAGAGAACCATTAGTAACCGGAGGAAAGTCGTTGCATGATGTAACGAATGATATAGCCGGTAGGGTAGAAGAGAAACCTCATATCACATGGCTTATGGCTATGGCGGTATCATTGGGAATGCTGGCGATCGGCGGTTATGCTGTCGGTAGGCTGCTCTGGGATGGTATCGGCATGTGGGGATTGAACAAAACCGTAGGTTGGGCCTGGGATATCACCAACTTCGTATGGTGGGTTGGTATCGGACACGCCGGTACATTGATCTCCGCTGTATTGTTGCTGTTCCGTCAGCGATGGAGAATGTCGATTAACCGGGCGGCGGAAGCGATGACGATCTTTGCTGTAATTTGTGCGGCGATGTTCCCGGTATTGCACATGGGACGCCCATGGTTAGGTTTTTATTGGGCCTTGCCACTTCCAAATACGTTTGGGTCACTTTGGGTGAACTTTAACTCCCCGCTACTGTGGGACGTATTTGCGATCAGTACTTACTTTTCAGTGTCTCTCGTTTTCTGGTATATTGGCCTCATCCCTGATTTTGCTACCATCAGAGACCGGGCAACCGGATTGAGAAAAGCCATTTATGGTGCATTAAGTTTCGG
Source organism: Cyclobacteriaceae bacterium (assembly GCA_965229785.1). GTDB lineage: Bacteria > Bacteroidota > Bacteroidia > Cytophagales > Cyclobacteriaceae > JAWPMT01. Next base: position 2,084,459 of record CBDDJS010000001.1, on the reverse strand, counting down.
ATGGACTGGTGCTGCACGTCACTGGAACCACTATGAAACAGTAGCCCTGGTATTGGCTGGTGTAGCTACGCCACTGGTACTTTCAGTTCACACCATTGTATCCTTTGACTTTGCCACTTCGGTAATTCCTGGCTGGCATACCACGATTTTCCCTCCATATTTCGTGGCTGGGGCGATCTTCTCCGGGTTTGCCATGGTATTGACACTTCTGTTGGTTACCAGAAAGGTTTATAAACTAGAAGACTATATCACGATCCAACACATTGAGTTGATGAATATAGTGATCATCATTACCGGATCCATTGTAGGTATCGCATACATCACGGAGTTCTTTATCGCCTGGTACTCTGGGGTAGAAGCTGAGCAATATGCCTTTATCAACCGGGCCACCGGACCTTACTGGTGGGCATACTGGTCGATGATGACCTGTAATGTGATTTCACCACAATTGTTCTGGTTCAAAAAGATCAGAACGAATATCGCTTCCACATTCGTACTTTCCATTATTGTGAACATTGGTATGTGGTTCGAGCGTTTCGTGATCATTGTAACTTCACTTCACAGAGATTTCGTCCCATCAAGCTGGGCGATGTTCTATCCTACTTTTTACGATGTGGGGGTTTACATTTTCACTTTTGGGCTCTTCTTTACTGCCTTCTTCTTATTCGCGAAATTCTTCCCTGTCATCAACATGGCTGAGGTTAAGAGTATTGTGAAGGTTACGGGTGAAAGAAGCACAGAGCCTGCTGTAGTTGCAGATCAATCAACCGAAAAGGAAGTAGCATAAATATGTCACAGTCTAACGAATTTTTACTGGGGGTCTATGAAGACGAGGACGTATTGCTTGGCGCGATCAAGTCAGTACGGGAATCAGGCGTCAAGATAGATGAAGTGTATTCCCCGTTTCCCGTGCACGGCATTGAGCATGCACTGGGATACAAAAGATCAAACATGTCGATCGCAGCCTTTCTTTTCGGATTGCTGGGAACCAGTCTTGCATTGACCATGCAGATCGGTATGATGGGAATCGACTGGCCTATGATCATTGGTGGAAAGGATTACATACCTGTACCATCATTTATCCCTGTGACATTTGAGTTAACCGTTTTACTCGGTTCATTTGGAATGGTAGGTACGTTCTTTGTGACAGCCAACCTAAAGCCATGGGGCAAACCAAGAATTTTTGACAAGCGAATTACTGACGATAAGCATGTAATGGCGCTGGATTTATCAGCAAATGATAAAAGTGTGGAAGAACTGACTTCTATTCTGAATGCCAGCGGAGCTTCTGAAGTGAACCCAAAAACCTTTAATGACGGAAATGCAGAATAAGAAGTTATACAACTCCCTGGTGGTGGTCGTAGTGGCCGTGTTGCTGGCAGGATGTGCAGCTTCAGGTGACAATCCAGGATTGGAATATGCACCTCAAATGTATCATTCGACGCCATACGAACCCTTATCACAGATCAAGGACCCTGAGGCGGGTCGTGGAGTTACCTCGTCCACACTTGAGGATCATGCGGAATTCTACAATTCCAATCGTTACAATGCTTTCGATATGACCATGAGAGAGCCTGTGGCAAATACGATTAAAAGAGGTCAATACCTTCCAAATCACATTGCTGCAGATGATTATGAAGCTGCCGAAGCAAACCTGATAAATCCTTTGGATTCATCTCAGGTAGTGATCAAAGATGGAAAGATCTTGTATGAGCGCTTTTGTGAGCACTGTCACGGAGAAAAAGGACAAGGTGACGGCTTAGTAGGACAGGTTTATAAAGGGGTTACTTCGTATACCTCTTCTACAGTAGTAAATAAGAAAGAAGGTCACATTTTTCATGTGATCACGCACGGTAAGGGACGTATGGGAGCACATGCTTCACAGATCAGCGTTGAAGACCGTTGGAAAATTGTTAGGTACGTTCAAACCCTGCAAAATCAATAACCTATGGCATCTGTAGAAATCACAGAAGAGAAATTCGAGTTTACGGCGAAGACGAAGAAGAACCTATTCATCTTCATTGCTGTAGGTGTAGTATTGGCGATCCTTGGAGTGGTCCTGATGAATACAGGAGGGCACCATGGTGATGCTCATGGAGCAGCGGAAGGAGGCCATCACGCATTCCACTGGACGAAAAGACTATTTGCGAATCTTTGGATCAATAATGTATTTTTTGCGGGTATCTCCATCATTGGGGTAACCTTCGTAGCCATTCAGTATGCAGCTCAGGCAGGCTGGTCAGTGGGTGTGAAGCGTATCGCCATGTCATTTGGTTCGTGGTTACCAATAGCCGGGGTACTGATGTTGGTATGCTTCTTTGTTTTTGGACACGACATCTTCCACTGGACTCACCATACTTTGTATGATCCTACGTCGCCTGATTACGATAGTATCATTGACGGTAAGAAAGCCTATTTTTTCTGGCCATTGACTGATCACCCTTCAACACCCGTGTTCTTCCTGGCAAGAATGGTAATCTTCTTCGGTGTTTGGTATTGGTTATTCCGAAAGCTACGTGGTTTAGCAGTAGCTGAGGATATGGAAGGTGGAACTGCCAGATGGTATGAAATGAGAAAGTGGTCTGCGATATTCCTGGTATTCTTCGCAGTATCTTCATCTGTTTCTGCCTGGGATTGGGTAATGTCAATCGACACCCATTGGTTCAGTACCATGTTTGGTTGGTACGTTTTTGCCAGCTGGTGGGTAAGTGGTCTTTCTTTGATCACCTTAATTGCTGTGTTGTTGAAGGACAAAGGGTATTTATCAATCGTGAACTCTAATCACATTCACGATCTGGGTAAATTCATGTTTGCTTTCTCCATTTTCTGGACGTATGTGTGGTTTTCGCAATTCTTGTTGATCTATTACGCACACATTCCTGAAGAAACGATCTATTTCCTGGAACGATGGAAAAGTGATCATTACGCTCCAGTATTTTATATGAATTTATTCCTGAACTTCTTCCTGCCTTTCTTAGTCTTAATGACAAGGGATGCAAAAAGACATGCAAGGTTCATCAAAGTAATCGCACCAATTATCATTATTGGTCACTGGTTTGATTTTTACCTTATGATCACTCCAGGAACATTGAAAGAAAACGGAGGCTACGGCCTGCTGGAACTGGGGGTTATGTTTGTTTATGCAGGCGCATTTACCTACGTCATTCTCAATTCATTGTCGAAAGTGCCATTGTTTGGTAAGAACCATCCAATGTTGAAGGAAAGTTTGCATCACCATATTTAAAATTAGAGCGGAGCAATGTTGAATTTAGTTGTATTAGTAGCGGTTGTCCTGATCCTCGCGATCCTGGTCATTATCTTCCGGGTATCGACGCTGATCAACGTAGCTAAAGAGCAGAAAGAGGGGAGTGTTTCGTCAGCAAACAGGGTGCAGGCAGGTCTTATGATCTTATTCCTGGTAGCGGGTATAATTGGGTTTTTCTATTATTCATTCGGCGGATTAAGCGAAAGCTATGTACAGCCGATTGCATCGGAACATGGCGTGGTAACCGATCAGTTATTCTGGGTGACCATGGCCATTACATGTTTCGTTTTCATCGTAACTCAGATTTTCCTCTTCGGATTTGCCTGGAAATACCAACATAAGGAAGGGAATAAGGCGACTTTCTATCCTCATAATGACAAGTTGGAATTGATCTGGACAGCAGTACCTGCAGTGGTATTAGCAGGTTTGATCATCACGGGATGGAGAGCATGGGTGGATATCACAGGTCCGGCCCCTGATAACTCCGAGGTGATCGAGGTAATGGCTTATCAGTATTCCTGGGCAGTGCGTTATCCTGGTACAGACAACAAACTCGGTGGATATGATTACAAGAAAATTGACGTATCAAACGTATCCGGTGTAGATTATTCAGATCGAGCATCTTTCGATGATTTTTACGGCCGTGAATTACACGTTCCAAAAGGTAAGCCGGTATTATTGAATATCAGAGCCAGAGATGTAATCCATAGTGTGTATTCTCCACACTTCCGATTGCAAATGAACGCTGTGCCCGGTATGCCGACCAGGTTCTGGTTTACACCGACCAAGTCTACAGAAGAAATGAGAGCAGAAACGGGTAACCCCGATTTCAACTACGAACTTGTGTGTAACAAGATTTGTGGTAAAGGACACTTCGGAATGAAGTATTTGATAGTGGTGGATGAACCAGCGGAATATGAGAAATGGTATGAATCTCAAGAACCCTGGTTGAAGCAAAACCCAGACTATTTAACACAAGTTCCGGCGGAGTTGAGGGAGCAGGCCCTGATCACTTTGGGAATTGATAATCCTGAAGAGGAGCAACCTGCTGAAGAGAAGTTGATAAGTACTACCTATTAAAAAAAAACAGATGTCAGAAGTTCATAACGCTGCTGCAGGACATGATGATCACCACGATGAGCATCATGAGCAAGGTTTCGTAAGCAAATACATCTTTTCCACTGACCACAAAACCATCGCTAAGCAGTTCCTTATCACAGGTATTGCGTGGGCGGTAATTGGAGTGGCACTTTCTGTGATCTTTAGATTGCAGCTAGGATTTCCTAATATGGACATGGAATGGCTTCGTCCAATCCTTGGTAAGTGGATCACACCAGCAGGAAAACTGGATAGTGAATTTTACCTGGCCTTAGTTACTATGCATGGTACCATCATGGTATTCTTTGTATTGACAGCCGGATTGAGTGGTACTTTCAGTAATTTCCTGATCCCATTGCAAATTGGAGCAAGGGACATGGCCTCAGGATTCATGAATATGTTGTCTTACTGGTTCTTCTTCTTATCCAGTGTGATCATGTTCGTTTCTTTGTTCATTGAAACAGGCCCGGCTGCTGGAGGTTGGACGGTTTATCCTCCATTAAGTGCTTTACCTCAGGCAATTCAAGGATCAGCCGCAGGTATGACCCTTTGGTTGGTGTCTATGGTGTTCTTTATCGCCTCCTCATTATTAGGGGGGATCAATTACATCACTACCGTAATTAACCTGAGAACAGAGGGTATGACGTTTAGCAGACTACCTCTGACGATCTGGGCATTCTTCATTACAGCGGTTATCGGGGTATTATCATTCCCGGTTTTATTCGCAGCTGCTTTGTTGCTTGTGTTTGACAGATCATTTGGTACAAGCTTCTACTTGTCAGATATCTATATTGGAGGAGAAGCGTTGCCCCATACTGGTGGTAGCCCGATCCTGTACCAACACTTGTTCTGGTTCCTTGGTCACCCAGAAGTATACATCGTATTACTTCCTGCCCTCGGGATTACTTCAGAAATTATTGCCACAAATTCGCGAAAGCCTATTTTCGGTTATCGTGCAATGATTGGTTCAATGTTGGCGATCGCCTTTTTGTCCTTCATCGTATGGGCACATCACATGTTCGTATCAGGAATGAACCCGTTCCTGGGATCAGTATTCATGTTCCTGACGTTGATCATCGCGGTACCTTCAGCGGTAAAAGCATTTAACTATATCACCACCCTGTGGAAAGGTAATATCGTATTTACGCCTGCGATGTTGTTCTCCATTGGATTGGTATCCTTCTTTATCTCCGGAGGATTGACAGGTATTTTCCTGGGTAACTCTGCTATTGATATCAACCTCCACGATACTTATTTCGTGGTTGCACACTTTCACCTTGTGATGGGTAGTGCTTCTGCTTTCGGACTGGCAGCCGGCGTTTATCACTGGTTCCCTAAAATGTTTGGTAGAATGATGGACGATAGATTAGGTTATATCCACTTCTGGTTCACTTTTGTGGGTATCTATCTGGTATTCTTCCCATTACACTACATCGGTATCGCAGGATTCCCAAGAAGGTATTATTCGTTTACAAGCTTCGACGCTTTTAGTTCTTTCACTGATTTGAATTCGTTTGTAACGATCGCGGCTGTGTTCACGTTCTTTGCACAATTCATCTTTGTGTTCAACTTCTTCTATAGCATATTCCGTGGTAAACTGGCACCTGCTAACCCATGGAAGTCAAATACGTTGGAGTGGACTACTCCAAGATTCCCGGGTCACGGTAACTGGGTAGGAGAGATTCCTAAAGTATTCCGATGGGCTTACGATTACAGTAAGCCAAATGCTCCCGAGGATTTCATTCCTCAACACATTCCTTTGTCTGAAACGATGGAATCAAATACTGAGCAGGAAAAGGAATTAGCAGCGGAAGAACAAACAGACCTGGAGCCCAAAGTGGCGAATGCTGAATAAGCGTACTTTTCGTAGAATAAATACCTACACCATCATTGCAGTATATCTGTTAATAGTTGTAGGTAGTATTGTAAGGGTAACGGAAGCTGGGATGGGCTGCCCTGACTGGCCTAAATGTTTCGGAGGTTACACGCCTCCAACACACATCAGCCAGCTTCCGGCAAATTACAAAGATTTGTTTCTGGCGAAACGTTTGGCGAAGAACGAAAGGCTTTCAGGCATGCTGAATAGATTGGGTTTTACTGGATTAGCCAATCGGGTTATCAGTGATCCCAATATCCAGATAGAAGAAGATTATAGCAGCACGAAAGCCTGGATTGAATACATTAACCGACTGATTGGAGTTTTGATTGGTTTCTTTATCATAGCGAATATGATCTGGTCCTTCAGTTATCGAAGGATTACCCCGATCGTTCCTGTGATGGCGGTGTTGGCCTTCATCCTGGTGTTATTTCAGGGTTGGATCGGTTCGTTGGTCGTGTCAACAAATTTGTTACCAGGATTCATTTCGTTCCACATGTCTCTTGCCCTCCTTTTGGTCGCGTTTTTGATCTACATCAACTATAAATCATCTGACAGAACTGCGACTCGAGACCTTGGTAAAGAGTTTAATGTATTATCTATTCTGATCTTCGTTTTATGTCTGCCCCAGATATTGATGGGTACACAGGTACGTGAGATCATTGATTTGCTTCTTTTTCAGGAAGTGGGTCGGGATTCACTCATTAGCCAAATGCCAGTCGTATTTTATGTACACCGGTCCTTTTCGTTATTGATTCTGATCATCTCAATCTATGGTACATATCGATTGTACAAGATAGAGGCATTGAGTAGTCATTTTGGTTTGTTTTGGTTGATCAGCCTTGGCATTATCGTTTCTGAAGCGGTCGGTGGAGCAATCATGACTTACTTCGAAGTTCCTAAGATGCTGCAACCCATTCATTTACTGGGTGCTTCGGTATTATTCGGAACGCTATACTATTTAACTTTGATCTCAAATTTCAAAGCTGTAAAAGCATGATTTCGTTAACACGTGATTGGGTTTGGAAAGAGAAGTTATCAGGTTACTGGGAGCTATTGAAACCCAGGCTATCGATGACTGTGGCCTTTTCCTCAGCATTTGGATATATACTAGGTGCGGGTGGACCAATAGATTGGATTCACTTTATGCAATTTGTTATTGGTGGATTCTTTATCAGTGGTGCTTCTGTCACGATCAACCAATTGTTAGAGATTGGTTATGATAAGGTTATGAGTCGTACACAAAAACGACCCTTGCCAACAGAAAGAATTAGTAAATCAGAAGCGGTTATTTACACGGTTTTACTAACCATAGCCGGAGCTGCATTATTGGCATATGCGACGAATGCGCTGACCGTTTTAATATCGCTGATATCATTGGTGTTGTACGCTTTTGTTTACACGCCTCTGAAACGAGTTGGGCCTATTGCGGTATTCGTAGGTGCGATCCCTGGAGCACTGCCACCATTGATCGGATGGGTAGCAAGTACGGGGTTCATATCTCATGATGCCTTGATCATATTCGGAATCCAATTCATATGGCAGTTTCCACATTTCTGGGCTATCGCCTGGGTGTCAGATGAAGATTATAAACGCGCTGGTTTTAAATTGTTACCAGGGGCGGGTAAAAAAGACTTGAACACCGCGGTTAACATAGTGGTTTATACATTGTTCTTATTGCCATTAGGGTTGTTGCCAAGTTATTTTGGTTTGACCGGAATAGGTAGTGGTGTAGTGGCTACTGTTTGCGGCGTGTTGTTTCTCGCGCAGACTTTCCAGTTGTTGAAAGATAACAGTCGAAAATCGGCGTTGAGGATCATGTTTGGTTCTTTCATGTACCTACCGGTAGTCCAGATTGCTTATTTGATCGATAAAATTTGAGGAGATGGAAAATGTAGCGAAATTGATGAATCAGGATGGTAGAGTAAGGTCCGTTAATCCGAAACTTTTTGGACTTTGGATATTCATGGTCACGGTGGTCATGATATTCATCTCTTTAAGTAGTGCCTACATCGTGAAGAAAGCAGAAGGAGATTGGTTATTGATCCAATTTCCGCAAATGTTCAAGATCACCTCAGTTCTGATCGTCTTGAGTAGCTTGAGCATGCATTTCGCCTATCTGGCATCAAAACGTAACCACTTATTTAACATCAGATTGGGACTGGGTATCACGGGATTATTGGCAATTGCCTTTACCGTGGGACAGTATTGGTCCTGGAGCGAGTTGGTAGAGCAGGGAGTATTTTTTGTTGGGAATCCAGCTGGTTCGTTCATTTATGTTTTTACAGGCCTGCACGTAGCGCACCTATTGGGAGGTTTGATCTTCCTGATCATTGTGTTGCGAAGGGCTTTTGCCTATAAAGTTCATTCAAAAAGTATGTTGAGTATTCAGCTTTGTGCTACATACTGGCATTTTCTCGGTGGACTTTGGTTGTATTTATATTTATTTTTGATCCTGAATAATTAAAATTCCTAATCTAACATGTCTAGCACTGCAGTTGTCGTAGACGAGTCGAAGAAAGGCCTCTGGGCCGGCGGAGTTGAGCCCATGAAAGCTAGCTACGGCAAGCTGATGATGTGGTTTTTCCTCCTGTCAGATGCGTTCACTTTTTCAGCTCTTTTGATCACTTACGGAATGATCCGGTTCAAGCATCCGGCTTATGAAGGCAATCCTGAAGATTTTGTGTTTTCTCAGGATTATTGGCCAATTCCGGAAAAGGTATTTGAAGCAGTGCCATTCCTGCATGGAGTGCATGCGCCACTTGTTTTCGTAGGAATCATGACCTTCATACTGATCCTAAGCAGTGTGACAATGGTACTTGCAGTAGAGGCAGGTCACAGAATGGATAAGAGAGGTGTGGAGAAATGGATGCTTTGGACCATCGTGGGTGGATTGACTTTCCTTGGCTGCCAGGCTTGGGAGTGGTCTCACTTTATTCACGGAACTGCTGATGGAGGCAGATTGACAGACGGGTCTGTGATCTTTGGAGCCAACCTGGTCATTAACCAGTATGGTCCGAGTAATTTTGCGGCACTGTTTTTCTTCATTACAGGATTCCACGGTTTCCACGTATTCAGTGGAGTAGCCATCAATTTTATCATTTTCTATCAAACGGTCGTCGGTAAATTAGAAAAGCGAGGACACTACGAAATGGTAGAGAAAGTAGGACTCTATTGGCACTTTGTAGACCTGGTATGGGTTTTCGTGTTCACCTTCTTTTACCTGGTTTAACTTTTTAATCGATCAAGATCATGGATCAAGAAAATACGCAAGTAGTCGTTCAGCCGGTAGATCCGGCAAAAATCAAAAAGATTTGGAAAGTAGCGGCCATTTTGGCCATCGTTACGGCAATTGAGTTCCTTATTGCTTTTACTGTTCCCGCTGGCGGACCTAGAACATTCATTTTTATCGCCCTTACGATCGTAAAAGCTTTTTATATCGTTGCAGAATTCATGCACTTAGGTCACGAGAAGAAGTCGTTGATTCTGTCAATTCTATTGCCAGTTACCTTCGTCATTTTTCTGATCTTCATTTTGTGGTATCAGGGAACAGCCATATTCCAGGTACTTTATCCGGAATTCTAAGCACGTAAACATTGCAAAAAGGACTCAAGGCTTTTGTCCTTATTATCATATTTGGGGTACCAGTAATCTGGTACCTTTTTTTGCAATTATTCGGTACCAACGAGTTCGAATTACCAACCCTCGGGAACACGGATCAGTCTTGTGTGCCAGAGGAGCTTTCGGTGATGATTCTATCTGCACCTTCAAGTACCGAAGCTAGAAATCAATCGAATCGGATTGAACAAAACCGCCTCACAAAAGATTTAATTAGTAAGGAAAACAGAGGATGCAGTTTCCAAAACAAGGACCTCATACTTGTAACCCCCAATGGAGAGATAAAGGGAGCATACCTGTGGGAAATTGCTGAAATTGACCGACTGATCACAGAAGTTGAATTGTACTACACAATAGCAGAAAGAAATGGAACAAGTGATTCAAACTAATACGCGGAATACCAATCTTATCATCGGCATATCGGTAGTTATTCCTTTAGCGGTAGCTGCACTTATATTACTACCGCAAAAGATTAACGCAGGAAGTTGGGTTTATTTTCTTCCTGATTTAAACGCGGTGATCAATTCCATAACGGCGATACTTCTTGTATTGGCTGTGGTAATGGTTAAGCGTGGAAATGTGGCTGCCCACCGCACGTTCATGCTCAGTAGCCTGGCATTGGGTTTCTTGTTTCTGATTTCCTATATCATTTATCACGCTTCCGTAGGTTCTGTAAAATTTGGAGACGCCAATGCTGATGGCGTGTTGTCCGAAGCTGAAAAGCTGGCAGTGGGTGGCGCCAGAAGTGTTTATTTATTTTTTCTGGCCTCACATATTCTGCTTTCGATAGTGGTTGTTCCTTTTGTGCTTTTTGCCTTTTATTACGCACTTTCCGGGAAAATTGAGAAGCACAAAAAGATCGTAAAGTTCACTTTCCCTGTTTGGCTTTATGTGTCGGTAACTGGTGTGATAGTTTACTTCATGATCAGTCAATATTATCCCTTGTAGCTTTATTTTTGCAATATGAATGCGGTGAAGAAATATGGGTTGTTGGTTTGTTTAGCATTGCTGCCTTTTTTGACTCAAGCGCAATGTGCGATGTGCCGAACACAGGTAGTGAATAATGTGAGTGCCGGAGAAACTTCCTTCGCAGCGGGACTTAATATGGGTATACTTTACCTGTTTTTCACTCCATACATTTTGATTGGCATTGTCGCATTCATGTGGTTCAAACATAGTAGAGTAAGTGAGCGAAAAGAAAGCATTATCAGCCGTATTAGGCGGCAGGTGCCCTAGGTGCAGGGAAGGGAAAGTCTTTAAATATCCCGCGTCTAAAATCAGAGCATTCAACGTAATGCATGAGACTTGCGATGTTTGCGGCCTTCGATTCGAGGTGGAACCGGGTTTCTTTTATGGCTCTATGTACGTCAGTTACGGCTTTTCAGTAGCCATCTTCCTGGCTAGCTGGGTTGGCGTGAGTTTGCTGGTAGAGAATGCCAGTATTGCCACTTATATCATTACTGTTCTGGTCGTTGCGGCCATTGCTTATCCGTTTAATGTGAGACTATCCCGGATGATCATGCTGCATGCCTTTGGAGGCATTAAATACGATCGATCTTTTGTAAAAAAGAAGTAATTCACTCAGGTTTTTATTAGCCTCGGTTTCTATCTATTTATTTCAGTTTTCAGGTGGTTCACCAGAACCTTATAATCCTTGATTGTCAAATTCTGAAACTTAATAACGTATTAACCTTTCAACAGTGATGTAGAGTTAACAGATACTTACTTGAGCTCACTTGATCACTTAAAATGCTTCGTTGAAAGAGATATAGAAGAAACTACTATCCGCACCAAAGCCAAAATCTACCCTGATGTTCATTCTGGGCTCAGTTTCGAGGCGATAACCTACACCGAAATTAGGTAGCCACTTGTCGTATGAAGTAGGATCTGGGGCTATCGAACCTCCGCCGACCCAGGTCACAAATCCAGAACGGTCTTTCAGGCTAAATTTTTTACCACTGTCACCTCGTCCAAACATGTGACGATACTCCAGAATACCAAAAAGCATGGATTTGTCACGAAATCGACCCCAACGGTAGCCACGCAGATCGAAAGGGGTTCCTAGTTGTGACATCTCTGGCCATGGAACTTCGTCAAAGGCATTCCGTGTGCGGATTTGCCAGGCCAATACTTTACGATGACCAACTTCCTGATATTGACGATAATCAAGGTCGATCACCTCATATTTACTGCGGCCACCCAGGAATCGTCCGTAGAACATGACGTTGAGATCAAGAAAAATACCCTTATATGCATTGACAATAAGGTCACGACTATCGTATTGTACAGAGAGTCCGACTCCTGCATTTTTACTGAAGTTTCCTGTTGCGATGATATCAGGATCCGCCAGAATATACTCATTGAGGTCTTTTCCTGTGGTGCGGTTGATATCCAGGGCTGCTCCCCAGAAAAGGTATTTGCCAAAACGTGTCAATAGCTTGTAATAGAGACGAAACCAGGTCCTTTGATACGTGGTGGTACTGTCTGAGAGCGGCGTGTTTTTACCATTGTCATACCCCACACCGAAGTAGTTGTCAGGCATGTCTTTGAACCACAGCTCTCCTGATGTTCGATGCTTATCATCTTTTCCGTAAAGCGTAAGCCGGGCATTGAATTGAACGGATCCATTGGAACTGATTCCTGCGGCAAAAGGTATCGAAGATCGCTCCAGAATGGGATTTTCTTTTTGGACTTTGAACGTGTATAGCCCTCCGGCTGATATAAGGAATCCTAATTCCGGTGAAAATGCCGGTGCTACAAAGGGGGTGAACAGTGACTGACCAAATTCAATTTTAGCAGCTCGGATCGAATCCAAATTGGACCAAAAAGACTTTTTGTGACTTTCTTCCTGGGCAATTAGTGAAAATGAAATGAATACCAGACTGAAGGCAAGTAGTAATTGTCTGGAAGGTATTGATGAGTTGATCTTCTTCAAGGGCATTAAAATAACCTAAAATTGTCTCTTCTTCCAATTTTACAGGATATTCATACTAGAATTGATTTTCTATATTTAACGAATGAAGCGCCTATTGATAATTGTTTTTTCCTGTTTATTAATGAATGCCTCTTTTGCCCAGGAGGGAAACGAAAACCCATTAGCCTTTTTTGAAGCGTTGATGGGAAAAACCTGGGAAATAGAAGCCAATTGGGGTGATGGATCCGTGTTCAAACAGGAGATTTCCATTGAATATGGCCTTCAGGATCAGGTGATATATTCCTATACGAAAGGATTCATTAACGCTGAACGAACAGAATTTGGGGACCGTAGTTTTGGTATCAGGAAGTACGATAAAGAAAGTGGTAAAGTGCTTTTCTGGGAATTTGATACGTTTGGAGGTGTTACAACTGGCGAGGTTATTGCCAACGGACGAGACCTTTGGTTTGTGTATAGTTACGGTGAAAGCACCATAGCTGATATTTGGGAGTACCTGGATGATGAAACCTTTGCTTTCCGGGTGGTCTCCTATAATGATGGCGAGATAGGGGATATGTATTTAAAAGGGGCTTATAAAGTCAAAAGGTAAAGGACCTTAATTACTCAAACGGCTTTTTGAATAGAGCTTCTCCTGATTAACGAGATTAACTAACGCTAATTTCCCGCGTGCGTAGGAATCTGATGAGTTGATCAATCCGATTTTTGAATTTAATTTGAAGAGAAGAAAAGGTGTTCATATCCTAAAGATGGAGATTTTTTAGCAATGACATAGAACTACCTGGATTTTTTTCTCTCTTCCAGTATCTTCTTGATATCTCTGCGAAACTTAATGTTCTGTTGAAATTGCCGTTTGTTCAGAAATTCAATGAGATACCCTACCACTGCACCTCCGAAAATGGCAATGCCTAATTCAGAAAGCACATCCAATACGATTGTATTGGCAAATTTTCCCAGTGTCTCGCCATAGAAATACTGAATAAGTCTGGCTACCACGGTAATGAAAATACCAAGCAGGAAAACCAACCCAAGGTAAAACGTATAGAAGTGTTCGCGATTGATGATCAGATCCAGTTCATCGGGGTTCTTTTCATAATGTCGAATGATTTCTTCATTGATTTCCTGAGAATCTGGGAAAATGACTTTTGATATGCGGTTCAAAGACTTCAAACTTTTGTGGAATTAATGAAATGGCAATGATTGTTAGGGCAAATAAATCATTTATACTATTCAAATATAGACATTGGTCGAAAGTGCGCAATTAACAGTATTATGCTGATGACACATACAAAATGTGTCAACTGAAAATTGAACAGAAATATTGAAATCTTTTTTGCGATACATGAACCCGGCAGGTACTTCTTTCGTTAATGAGGTACTGCGGTCGCCCGACCGCACCTTTAGTTGTTTTGGGAGCGATCCGATATTTATCGGTTCGCTCTTTTTTTTGTTTAGGTCTTTCTGAAGCCCCTACTTGTCTCAGGAATAATATCATTACTCAACAGGTTTTCCGCTTGATCCTGTTTTAATTGCGTTTAATACTATTGATCATGAGTGATTTTCTTGAAGCTGACGAAACCTTTACCAAAATTAGTTATGTTGATCATGTTTTTGGTTCTGGAGAATTTGAATCTTGTCGCTTCATCGAATGCGATTTTCGGGGAGCCGATCTGACAGGGGTTGTTTTTTTAGAGTGCCAGTTTGATAAATGTGATCTGAGTAATGTAAAACTGAAAGAATCGGGCTTAAGAGACGTTACTTTTGATCAATGCAAGTTACTGGGACTGAGATTCGATGACTGTAATCCCTTTCTCCTCGAGTTGGCATTTGATAACTGTATTTTGGACCTAAGCTCGTTCTATGCGTTAAACCTAAAGAAGACATGCTTTCAGGATTGTCAACTGCATGAGGTCGATTTTGTAGAAGCTGATTTGTCTGAATCGAAATTTGTGAATTGTGACCTTAAAGGAGCACTATTTGAGCGGACTAATCTCCAGAAAGCGGACCTAAGATCGGCATCGAATTACCGAATCGATCCTGATGACAATCAGATAAAAAAGGCAAAATTCTCCTGGCCGGAGGCAAGTGTCCTTCTTGAAAAGTATGATATTTCTATCACATCCTGAATTTGATCTTCGCAAATCCCACTAATTCCGGATTTCATCACTTGGATCCGGTAGATTGAATCATCTTTTTTCAGGTAGTCATTACTTATTGTTCCTTAGCCTTCGTAACAACTTGATATTCAATGAGACAATTATTAATTTCTTCCTTCTTCATGGTTCTGCTTTTCGACTTATCAGGACAAACGCGTTTGGAGCCAGCTGATTCAACTTACCGCCAAGATTGGTTCAAAGCACATCCCACAAGTCTTCTGGTTTATGGATCAGGTCTTCGTTTTCCGGCAGTATTTGATCTGGGATATCGGGGCCTTAGAGATCACTTGGGTGAGCAGGGGTTTAAAAAGAGCAGGATTTCAGGTCAGTTGATGGTTGGTTTCGGAATAAGACTAAAGCGATTTTGGCTGGACATACAAACTTCTCTCGATTCGGGAAACAATGAGGAGTTTGTCGATGGTAATACGGTGGTTAGTTTTCATGAGGATCTTTTTCAGGGTGGTCTTGCACTCGGATACATTTTGTATTCCAATAATTACATATCGATGGTGCCCAGAGTGGGAATAGGATTGTCTGAATATACCTTTCAATACAGCACTCACGATAATGATGAAACTTTCGATTTCAATGATCCGGGATCTTTTAGTTCAATTGCCTCACCCAGACTGATACATGATAATGTCTTTTTAGATGTAGGAGTAGATGTAATGAATGGCCTTCAGGGTAAAGGCGTTGTTTTCCTGGGAGGAAGAATAGGGTATAGGAGGGGGCTTCACCAGAGTAATTGGTATTCAAATTATGGAACGGTTGTTCCGGCTTTATCAGATCGAATGGAGCAAGTGTACCTCAGCATTTTGCTTGGATTTTCGGTCGAACTGAAAAAGAAACAATAGGATGCTGACCTTGATTGCGTTGTTATCTTGTGGTATAACTTTTTTCTTTCAAGCCAATCCACAAACTCCTAATGATTTGGCCACCGTGGTGATTTTTCAGGCAGGTAGATATGGTGAGCAGGAATTTGATTTGTTATTGAATGACAAATCAGTCTTAACGCCATTTAAGAAGAATACCAGCATTACGATCGAAATCAATCCGGGAGAAATAGATATTAAACTTAAGCGGACCAGATATCTGCAGTCTGACAATCATTATGTGATGAAGGTCGAAGCGGGGAGTACTTATTACCTGAAAGCGAGTTTAGAGTATGATTTTCCCACCACAGGTCTGGCACTGACCGTTGAAAACTCAGAACAATATCAGAAAATCAAGCATAAATTGAATAAAGAGTTTCTCAATATCGCGGCAACTAATGAAGACGATTAAATTCATCTGTATTCCGATCTGCCTTGCGATTGTAGCCTACTTAAGTTTCCAGTGGATAGTTTATTTTAAGGAGATAGCTTCATCTGATGCTTCGGCTTTTATTGGATTTCTATCTTATGTCGGAGGTTATTTTCTTGTACTGTGCGTACTGGTCATCATTGGATGGGGAGTCCATCGATTACAGTTAATACTTAGTATTCAAATGGAGATACAAGTTGACCAACTGGTTACATGGACCCTGTATCTCATTCTATACCTTGCTTTCTGGTGGATAGTACGCGCTACGCTTTCTGCTGAAGAAGAATTTGTCCCGGAAAATATGTTGTTAGCAGGTGCAGGATTAGCAGTTGTCATTATTTCTAAAAAGCTCTTTGAAGCTAGTCAGCAGAGGCAACTACAATTGACCTATGAAAATGACCGGCAGGAAGCGGAACTATCGTTACTTAAGGCGCAGGTAAATCCTCATTTTCTTTTCAATGCCTTAAATACGCTTTACAATGATGCCTTGAAAGTAGGAGCAGTCCAGATGACAACTCACCTCGAGATGTTAACAGATATTCTGAGATACCAGTTGCAATACGCATCCCGACAAGTGATTTCTTTAGAAGAGGAATTGAATTTTATTCGTCAATTTGTGGACTTCCAAAAACATCGCTTTCAATCTGATGCCTCGGTTGATATCTCAATCGAAATGGCCATTGACCGCTCTGAATATGTGATACATCCGATGATATTGATCGCCTTTATTGAGAATGCATTTAAGCATGGTATTTCTCGCGAAAACCCATCCCAGGTAGTGGTAAAAATGACCCAGGATCAGAATCTGCTTCAACTAATGGTACGAAACACGAATTTTCCAAAGGAAGAGCGAAAGATGAGTTCCGGGATAGGATTAGCACAGGTTTCAAAATTACTGGTTGCACAATATCCTGATCATCGGTATATGGTTGAAGCAGATGATGAAAAATATCAAGTTACTCTGAACCTAAATCTAGAAGTCAATGAATAAGCTCATTGCCATTGCACTGGATGATGAACCCAATAGCTTGGAAGTAATCGAACAACATGCTTCTAAAGTGGACTTTCTTGATCTCAAATCGGTCTTTCTATCGCCTTCAGCGGCCATGAGTTTCTTGCAGGAAAACGAAGTTCATGTGTTGTTCTTAGATATTGAGATGCCGGACATTAACGGAATCGAGATCGCCAAAATGCTCGACCGCCATCAGGTGAAAGTGATCTTTGTAACCGCTTTTTCGTCCTACGCCCTCGAGGGATTCGAGGTTGAGGCGGTGGATTATCTGTTAAAGCCGGTAAGTTTCAATCGCTTTTTGAAGGCATGTTTAAAGGTGAAGGAACAGTTGGATCCTGCTAGTGTCACCAAGCCTGATTTCATCTTTGTGAAAGATGGTTATCAATTGAAAAAGATCAGCTTAAATGAAATTCGTTACATAAAATCGGATGCGAACCTTTTAAATATATACACAGTCAAAGAACGAATTGTGACTCGTATGACGATGACTCGTATGATTAACACTTTACCTGGAGACAAGTTCTTTAGAGTCCATAAATCATACATTGTGAATTTGCCGCTGGTAGAGAGAATGGATCAACAGTTTGTCTATATGGAAAACCTGGAAATACCTATTTCATCTGCTTATCGAACTGTTTTCCAGGAGGCTGTAAATAAATATTTAAAAGACTAGCCATCAATTGTTTATGAAATCCAACACAGGCTCCAAACTTTTTACAGGATCTTCTTCCATCGGTACATGACCCAGATTCGGAAGGATCACCAGCGTATCGTATGGTAAGTCTTCCTGAAAACGATAAGCACTTTCAATAGGAACCAAATAGTCTTGTTCGCCCCACAGCAACAACGTTGGTTGTGCGATGGTGGGTATTTTTAGATGTGCCGAATGATCGATGGGCATGGTCATGCGATCCACTAAACCCTGACGATTCCCTTTTCGCAGAGTGAGCTCAAAATACCGGTCGACGAGCTCATCAGTGACTTTATTTTTATCTGCGTATACGTTCATTACGCTTGCTTCCGCCATAAATCGGGGTGTGATAAAAGTAAGAAGTTTATTTGCTATAGGAGTATTGGCTAACTTAAAAGCGATGGGTACACTTTCCGGTCTGATGGGATACCCTGAAGCATCAATAAGTATTAATTTCTTAGCTCGTTCAGGGTATTTAAGGGCAAAGTTCCAGGTAATGTTGCCACCAAGTGAATTGCCTCCGAGTATGCACGTTTGGATATTTAAAGCATCCAGAAATTCCTTGACAAACTCAGCATAACGTTCCATGGAATAATCCCTGAGGGGGTGGGGTCCGGTAAGGCCAAAAGCGGGCAAGTCCATCCTAATGACGCGTCTGGATGGTGTCAATGCTTTTGTCCATTCGTCGTAGGTATGTAAGCTGGAACTCGTACCATGTAAAAGCACCAAAGGCAAAGTATCTTGTGGGTTTCCTTCATCGCGATAATGTACTTCCATGCCTTGAAGAGTAAGAAATTGCGAAGATGCATCTGCATATTTGGCCTTCAGTTCATCCAGGGGAATGTCACTTTTTCCAAAGAAAATGATCATCAGTATAATAGATGCTACTGCAACGATAAGCCAGATGGTAAGGAGTTTCTTTACTTTTTGCATGGTCAGGGTTAGGTCACTTGGATAAGGCAACCGACTTAACCCTGAACCCCAAGTAATTCACGGTAATTTTCTACCCTTTGTTCAAGGCGATCTCGTTTCTTGTCCCGATCCAATTGGACCGTTTCACCATCGTTCAGCTTGAGGAAAGCCTTGTGAGTTATGTTTTTTACATCGTGTACTGAACCTGTACGGGTCTGGAAAGTAGCAGCTTCGGTGACTTCATTGATAAAAATCTTTTCGATTGATCCATAAGATTTGGTTGTGCCATTTTTCCAGAAGAGTACCTGAACATATTCTAAAAGGGTTTTTTCAACGGGATCTATGATAAGACCATACCTGGCCGTCAAAATGGACGCTCCCACACCAAAGGAGGCAATCATGGTCAATAGTTTGATAATCAAAAGCCATTCTCGCTGTGTCCAGATCAGTACGCCAAATGCGAATAAGATCAACCCGAAAAGTTTAAAAGTGAAAGGAAAATAAGGTTCCTGTTTGATGTTTAGTTTTTTCATAAATGATTTGGTGCTTATCTCAATTTCAGTGACTTATCTGATAATTCCAAATTCAGGATTTACCCGCGCTCAAAAGGAACTTCGACATTTTACGATAACTTTTGTAATAAACTGACTAAAGGCAACACTAAGGAAGCGATATGGGATTGTTTTACATTCATCATCGCTGGCTAAGCTTCATCCGTAAGGGAGACCATTTAAAGCTTCTGGTAGCGACATTTATTTTAGCCATGTTTGTTTTTCGCCTGGGCAATGCCTTTTTAGGCGAACTGAGTATTTGGATAACCCAACTGAGTGAGCAATTTGCCATAAGTGAAGTTGAATCATTCAAGTTCATTTTGACTGTATTTCTGATAGCAATGACCGCCATTAAATTGAGTATTGCTCCGGCGCCTTTGCATTTCGAACCTTATCGGTTGTGGCCAGTCAATAAGCTCACTCTCTCTGTTCAATATGTCCTGTTATCTCACCTAAAACCAGCCAATTTCTTTTGGTTATTTTCAGAAGTAGTGATGTTGGTCAAAGCCACTGAATTGGGACTGGAGGTCATGTCCATCTTTATTGCCTTTTGGCTGATGCAGCATTACCTCAATATCGTACTGCACCCTTTTAAGTCAACTAAGTGGGTGATCTCCTCAGCTTTATTATTTCTGGTGGCCATCCTTTATAAAGGTTGGCTTGGACTTGCCTGGGTAAGCCCGGTCTTACAACTAACGCCCATCGTAAGTGCTGTTGCATTAATCGCATTAATTAGTGCAGTCCTATTCGTTAAGAAGCGCCCGGAAGCTTATCTGAGAAAGCAGAAACTAACTTCCGGGAGGTTAGCACTGGGTGGAGGAGAATTTACGGACCCGCTGTTTGATTTGGAAGTGAAACTCATATGGCGCAACAAAGGCACCCGTACCAACCTGATCTTTGGTTTTCTTGCCATCCCGGTAATGCTTTATTATTTCGGTAACGCCGGGGAATCGATAGGAGTATTCTTTATGGCCATTATCACTACAGGATTAGTGTTATTACAACATGGCATTTATACCATGTCCTGGGAGGGAAATTACTTTGATTTGCTGGTTACTCGATTTACGGCAATGGAGTTCATACATTTCAAATTCCGTTTCTATTTCTGGGCAACTTTCCTTGGACTGATTTTCAGTTCAATCGCACTATTAATTGATGCTTCCTATTGGCTTCCATTACTTGCTGCCTTCTCATACAATATCACTTGGAATTGTTTTGTTGTTCTCAATGGTGTTTTGGGAAATAAAAAGAAATTAGCTCTGGGGCAAAGCATTGTTTTCAAATCCGAATCAATGACGGCTAATGTGCTGACAGTCAGTTTTATGAGTATCATATTGCCCATGTTACTATTAGGTGTCCTAAGTGTAATACTAAAAGGAGACCTTGCCTATTATGGGGTGATCGGCGTTTCGGTTTTTGGGTTGTTATTGAAGGAGCAAATCCTTAAACGCATTGCCAATAGAATGGAAAATAAGAAGTACAATTTATCAATGGCTTTTCACGATTAAATCATGATACAAATACAGCAGTTGACCAAAGATTTTAGTGGCAAACGAGCCCTCGATATTCAGGCATTAAAATTTCAGCAAGGAGAATGTGTCGGAATAGTAGGTAACAATGGGGCCGGCAAAACCACGCTTTTTCGGACAATCTTAGATTTATTACCTCCTTCAACAGGTTTTGTTGAGATATTCGGAAAATCCGTTACCAAATCCGACCATTGGAAATCAGGCGTTCACGCTTTTGTGGATGAGGGCTTTCTGATCGACTTTTTGAAACCAATAGAATATCTGGAGTTCATAGGTAAAGCCATTGGTGTAAGCAAGCAAGCTGTAGCACAATTGCTGAAGGATTACTCGGAATTCGTCAATGATGATATCCGCGAGAACAACAAAATGATCCGCGAACTTTCGACTGGATCGAAGGTAAGGGTGGGGGTCTTATCCACGTTGCTTGGAGATCCCAAAATGATCATTCTGGATGAGCCATTCGCACACCTGGATCCTACGTCCCAATCAAGACTGATGAAAATGGTTCGGGCAAAAGCTGAAGCGGGTGTAACCATGATCCTGTCAAGTCACAATCTGCAAAGCGTAGTAGATGTATGTTCGCGCATTGTGCTGATTGAAGCCGGGCAGGTAAAAATGGATGTTCGTACGGGAAGTGACACGCTTGAAGCTTTAGAGGATTATTTCGTGGCTTGATTTACTCTTTTGAAAAGATCAAACCCAAAATTGTCTGACTGATCCGTGTTGGTAAACATGATCATACCCCATTGCTCTTTCAGGTCCATTAGAAATAGACTCGTGAATCCCTCGTTATTGCCCACATGCCCGTAAATGGGGCGAGGCAGATAGTCAAAATGGTGTTTGGCAAATCCTAATGTCCAATGGGTGATGCCCACTTCGCTGAACCATTCCAAATCAGGTGTTTTCACTTGTTCCGTAAAAAGATCCACAAACCTTTCTCTGGATAGCCCTTTTTGTAGTAGCAGGGCGATGATGAATTTTGCATATTCTGAAGCCTCCGAATGTAAAGCCGCAGCGGCATTGAATTCATTGTCAGGATTACCTTGAGCAATTTCAATTCCGTTTTTGTGGGGCTTTGCCTTATGCTTAAGATTGTATTCATCCTGAACAAACTTGGTATGAGGCATGCCAAGTGGAATGGCGACTTCTTTATGGAAAAAGTCTTCAAGACCCGGGTAATCCGTTTTTAATATGGCCATTACTGCACCAACCAGATATTGATACCCTTCACCTGAATAGCTAAAAGCAGTACCTGGATCAAACTGAAGTTTGAGGTCAAACCCTTCGCGCCAATTTGGAAATCCGGACGTATGGGAAAGCACCATGCGAGCGGTAATTTTTTTCACTTTATCATCATTCAAATTTAAACCAGGATAGTCTTCGTTCAAGTATTCGGATAAAGGCCGATCCAGGTCTAATAAACCGGAATCGACGAGTTTCATGACCGTATAAGCAAATACCGGCTTAGATATCGAAGCCGCTTCGAAAATTGTTGTTTGATCAACCTTCAGTTTAGTTTTTGTGCTGCTGTAACCATTATTCGAATGATAAACCACTTTTCCTCGGTTGATAAATGCAATAGATAATCCTGCCATATTCATATCTTCCATGCCTCGCTCGATGAATACTTCTAGTGAATCGATTGAGATCTCAACACCATTGATATTTTTTATGAAAGCATGGTTGTTTTGGCCGCTTTGGTGTTCCGTCTTTGGATTACAGGCCGTTATTGTCAAAAGTAGGGCCACAATTGGGCCAAATATCTGATGGTGTCTCATATTCGATAGGAGGGAATAATATTGATTTTGGTTGCAAGAATTAACTGTAATTTGTTGGTAAGGAAGTATTCCACCCGATCAAATGCATGGAACGGTGCAGTTTATAGTCTAAAAGTCTGTTGAAAATTCCGCTAAGATTTTTGTTTGGTAGCTTAGGTTTCTTCATCGTGATTGATGAAAACAGACATTTGAATCGGAAGCGAAGCTACTTCCTTCTAAAGGTAATTTCGAGATTTGATCACTATTCGTCCAGGGTCTGATCATTGCGATCTCTGACCAGCATATCAATCTTGCGGTTGAGCTCGTCTATTTTCTGTTCCAGATCATTGTTATTGTCCTGGATCATCTCATCCACAAAAATGGCATTTACGATGGAAAAGCCGAAAATCCCACCTGACAAGACCACCATCACAAAGAAAATGCGGACGAACCCTTGCATGAGGTGTGCATCGTCCGGAATGTTAACTAATAATGCCTCTGGAATATCATTCCAACCCTCAACGGTGAATATCTGGAATATGGAATACAGAGAGAGCAAAGGATTACCAAAATGATGTGGCGAAACATCGCTGAACAGGAAGGTGCCTAAAACAGCTAACAGGACATTATAAATAAAGAGAACGATCAGGATAAAGATCGAAGCTTTGAATGCGCGGGTAATGCCCGCAAACATCTGCTGAATGTTGGGTATGAACCGTAAGAACCTGAGTATCCTAAGAATTCGTAACAGCCGGAATACCAGTAAGAAGCTTATGTCCGGGAAAAGATGCGTCAACTCGAACAGCGAAGGAATCGAGATGATGACCAAAATAAAGTCGAACCTGTTCCAGGCATTTCTGCTATACAGGTACCAACCGTACATGCGGATCTTGAAGATCGCTTCCAGCGCAAAGAATATAGTAAATAGGTGATCGACTCGTTCGAGTAACAACGAATCACGGAGGCCCGGAAATCCCAGGGCAAATAAGACGATCGAGTTGAGAATGATCGCATAGATGATCATTTGCTCATTCAGGAAAACCCGATTAACGAACTTCATTTTCAGCAGGCGAGGCTTAGGTTACGTCTAAATCAGACCTGAAATTAAAAGGAAGTGGGTAATTAAAGAAATAAAAAATCAATTACCCACGAAATACCGACGTTTATTGGAACATAGAACTTACCTGAATATCCTTTGATCCAGGTGTGTATTTCCAAAAACCTTCACCCGTCTTGGCTCCTTTATAACCGGCGGTAACCATGTTTACCAGCAGAGGACACGGGGCGTATTTTGGGTTGCCAAATCCTTCATAAAGTACATTTAAGATCGATAAACACACATCCAGTCCGATGAAGTCGGCCAATTGTAATGGGCCCATGGGGTGTGCCATACCAAGTTTCATGACCGTATCTATCTCTTCGACACCCGCCACACCTTCATACAAAGAATAGATCGCTTCGTTGATCATCGGCATGAGTATGCGATTTGCCACAAATCCTGGATAATCATTGACCTCTACGGGGACTTTACCCAGATTCTTGCTCAGTTCCATGATCGTATTTGTGGTGTCATCGGAAGTGGCGTAGCCCCGAATTACTTCGATCAACTTCATGACCGGGACGGGATTCATGAAGTGCATACCAATTACCTGGCCTGGCCTTTTCGTGACTGCAGCAATTTTGGTAATTGAAATCGAGGAGGTGTTCGTGGCAAGGATCGCATGATCTGGCGCATGTTGATCCATGTCCTGAAAGATCTTGAGTTTGATGGACTCATTTTCAGTGGCAGCCTCAACTACCAGGTCCGCTGATTTGATGCCTTCGCTGGTTTCAGTAAAGGTGGTGATACGTCCAAGAGTTGCGTCTTTGTCTGCTTCGGTGATTTTTTCCTTTTTGATCTGTCGATCCAGATTTTTTCCGATGGTGCCAAGTGCGCGTTCCAGGGCCTCTGCGGAAATATCTACTAAATTCACTTGATATCCGGTTTGGGCAAAGACATGGGCGATACCATTGCCCATGGTTCCTGATCCGATTACTGCTACGTTTTTAATACTCATTGATGGGTTATTATTAAAGATGCTTTTCGATTTTGATCAATTTATAGTCCAATGCAGGGATTATTATTTTTAATTCAGAAGGCGTATCGTAGTTCACTGTTGAGCGACGATAAATTTCTTCATGACCAATGGTCACTTTTTCCTGAAGGATGTTCATCTTTTGCCATGCTTCTTCAGGAATTTTAATGGCTGTTTCTTCCGGTTCCTCACCAAAATTCACAACAATCAACAACTGCTCGGCTTCTGTGTGTCTCAGGAATGCATAAACACGATTACTATAGCCCTGATAGTGAGCAGTCCGGTTATAGTAATGAAGGTCGAAAAATTGTCCTTCGCGAAGAGCAATTTCAAAATTGGTCGACAGCAGGATCTGCGTGTATCGATTCCGTAGTTCAAGTTGCTCCTCACTTAGCAATCCACCGTCAAACTTTCCATGGTTCATCCATTTTTGATGTTCCGGTACACCCCAGTAATCAAAAATAGTAGTCCGGCCATCATCACTACTAAAACCTGCGAATCCTTTTCCGGGTTCACCAACTTCCTGTCCAAAGTACATCATAATGGGGCCTTTGTGCATAAAAGCCGTGACCGCCATCATAGGAATTCCCTTATTCATGTTTCCGGCAAAATCCGGAGAGGCAATTCGTTGCTCATCGTGATTTTCCAGAAATCGGAGCATGTGATCTGAAATGCCTTCCTGAGACTGCCATACCCGAGTGATATGGTCCGTCGATGCATGTCCCTGAACGATTTGTTTCAGGGTATCATAGAGTTCTACCTTATCATAGAGGTAATCGAACCCTCCGTCGAAGATATAGCTACGGTAATTATCGGGAACGTAGATCTCTGCCGTGAATGTGATTTTCGGATGGACTGATTTCACTTCATTGATCACCCATTGCCAAAACTCCACAGGGACCATTTCAGCCATATCGCATCGAAATCCATCCACACCCTTGCCTGCCCAATACAGAAGGATATCCTTCATTTTTAACCAGGTGTTAGGAATTGGATCGAAATAAGTCCTGCGATGGTCGAGATAATCTACACCGTAATTGAGTTTGACCGTCTCGAACCAGTCGTTGACAGTAGGAGTAGGAGAGAAGACATCATTCCCTGTGGCTTTTGCAGGATTTTCATCAAAAAATCCGTCTTTAGTTGGGAAATCATGCGCTCCAAGAGATTGGTAATCGGCGGGTACCTGAAAAGCCTGGTTGGGGAAGTAATAGAAATTGTTGTTAGGGTCAAAAGACTTGGTTAGGTCATCGTCCATTCCAAAGTCCGGGAAATTTCCGGGATTTTGATCAGAATGATAACTTCTCGCCACATGATTCGGGACAAAATCGATAAGGACCTTTAGCCCGGCACAGTGACTTCTATCAAGAAGCGCTTCAAATTCCGCCATCCGATGGTCAACAACGTTGGCCAGGTCCGGGTTAACATCGTAATAGTCTTTGATGGCATAAGGAGAGCCAGCACGTCCCTTAATCACATCTGCATCATCCAATGGAATTCCATCCGATCGGTAATCGGTCAATACCCCATGTTCGATTACGCCTGTATACCAGATATGGGTGTAACCGTCATTAGCAAGTTGAAGCAGTACTTCCGAGGTAAAATCATCGAACTTCCCAACGCCATTTTCTTCCAGCGTACCCCAGGGCTCGTTGGTACTATTTTGATTGCCAAAAAGACGGGTCATTACGTGATAAATGACCATTCTTTTGTTGCTAATGGCGCTTAATGGTGGATATACTGTCCATCCATTGCTTACGTTTTTCCTGCTCTCTTTCACGTCCTCTTACAAGACTGTAATAAAAAAGCCCCTCCAACAATTGAAAGGGCTAATATTTTAGCGTTGTTGGCATCCTGATTCATTGGAGCCACAAATCTAAATGGAATCGGTTATGCGTTTCGATTGATGTTATTCAAATCTTCGAATGCTTGCTTCAATCGAGCTACGAAAGTTTTTTCACCTTCTCTCAACCATTTTCTAGGATCGTAGTATTTCTTATTAGGTACATCGTCCCCGTCAGGGTTTCCAATTTGTGATTGCAAATAGCCCTCATTCGCCACGTAGTAGCTTCTGATACCATCCCAGGTCGCCCACTGCATATCCGTATCGATGTTCATTTTGATTGCACCGTAAGAAATGGCTTCTCTGATCTCTTCCTGAGAAGACCCTGATCCCCCATGGAATACGAAATTCACAGGATTATGTCCGGTGTTGAATTTCTTCTGAATATAATCCTGAGAGTTTTTAAGAATGATAGGAGACAGCTGAACATTTCCAGGTTTGTAAACCCCATGTACATTTCCGAAAGCAGCTGCAATGGTGAAGTTATCACCGACAGTTTTGAGTTGCTCGTATGAGTAAGACACCTCTTCAGGTTGCGTGTAGAGTTTAGAGTTATCTACATCCGTATTATCTACACCATCTTCTTCACCACCGGTAATGCCTAATTCGATCTCAAGGGTGATACCGATTTTGTTCATTCGCTCGAAGTATTGTCGGGAAGTTTCGATGTTCTCTTCAATAGGCTCTTCGGAAAGATCCAACATGTGAGAGCTGAACAAAGCTTTTCCGGTTTGCTCGAAATGTTTTTCATTGGCGGCCATCATGCCATCCATCCATGGAAGCAATTTCTTAGCGCAGTGGTCGGTGTGAAGGATTACGGTTACACCGTACATTTCAGCAAGCTCGTGCACGTGTTTTGCGCCAGCTACTGCACCGGCTACTGCAGCTCGTTGACCATCATTAGAAAGCCCTTTACCTGCTACGAAAGCAGCACCACCGTTTGAAAACTGGATGATCACCGGCGAATTCACTTCTTTCGCAGTTTCCATTACTGCGTTCATCGAGTTCGTACCTACGACGTTGACAGCAGGAAGTGCGAATTGGTTCTCATTCGCATAGTTCAATAAGTCAGTGACTTCCTGTCCCGCGAGTACCCCAGGTCTGAATTTCATAATTACTTCAGCGTTAGATCTTTTTAAAAATTTGGGCAAATATAAACGTAATCATCACACAATAAGGATCTCTCCAGCGAATTTTCGCTAGGAAGAATTTTAGAACGAATAATCATTTCATTTTTCTTATGAATTTTAAGGTGATTCGATCCCATTTTTACTAGCAATTTTAAAAGAAATGAGCCGCGTTGCTCAAAGATCTACTTGGTTATTAATGTTGAAATAACGCCTAAAATCGCAGATTTTTCCTATTTTTCGGAGTTGATAAAAGTCAAGAAAGTTGGATTTTTTGAGGAATCGGGACTGGGGTATTGTTTCAAACGTTTGCGACGATCAAGGTGCGAATAAGGTGTCTGCTTTGGAGTCGGAGGGGAAACAACAAATTCTTGGACGATTTGGAAAAAAACGCACCTGATTTTGAAAAAAAAGTAAAAAAATATTGAATGCCGATTTTGGTATTGAAGAGATAGGAAAAATTCACCCAAAAAACCTAAAAATAGTATGAAGAAGCCTTTATTGTCGGTCGCCCAAATATGGAACATGAGCTTCGGCTTTCTGGGGATCCAGTTTGGGTTTGCCTTACAAAATGCTAATGCCAGTAGAATCCTTCAGAACTTTGGTGCGGATGTTGAACATCTGTCCTGGTTTTGGCTTGCGGCTCCGGTTACAGGTTTGTTGGTACAACCGATCATAGGACACTTTAGTGATCGTACCTGGAATGTTCTCGGTAGACGAAGACCTTATTTTCTGACAGGAGCGATTTTGGCCTCTATTGCTTTATGCTTCATGCCGAACTCGGGTTCACTTGCGGCTTTCATCCCTCCAATGTTCGTTGGGGCAGGTATTCTTATGATTATGGATGCCTCCATCAATATTTCTATGGAACCATTCCGGGCGCTGGTAGCGGACATGTTGCCCTCGGAACAACGGACTCAGGGCTTTTCTGTTCAGGCAGTGTTGATTGGAGTGGGAGCTGTAGTCGGTTCATTTTTACCCTATATGCTGGCGGAGTGGATGGGTGTTTCCAAAGAAGCCGGACCAGGTGAAGTCCCGGATAATGTCATTTTTAGCTTTTATGTAGGTGCAGCCATTTTCATTACAACGATCATATGGACTGTGGTAAAAACCAAAGAGTATTCACCAGAAGAGTTGGCAAAATTCAATGAGAGTGAAGAAGGGCACATAGAGGAAGAAGAAGGTAGCTTCTGGGACATTTTTAAAGACATAGCCAAAATGCCTTCAACCATGAGGCAATTGGCCTGGGTTCAGTTCTTTTCGTGGTTTGCTTTGTTTTCTATGTGGGTATTCAGTGCGCCGGCAATTGCTCAACACATATTTGGTACTTCTATCGACGACACCAGTTCCACCGCCTATCAGGATGCTGGCAACTGGGTAGGGGTGATGTTTACAGTCTATAACGCCGTATCAGCCGTATTTGCCCTGGCTTTGCCCATCCTGGCAGGAAAATTGGGAAGGAAACGCACACATGCCATTGCTTTGATCTGTGGAGGTTTAGGAATGCTTTCCATCTACTTCATACCTGACCAGTATTTTGCGCTGATTTCGATGGCATTTATTGGTATCGCATGGGCGAGTATACTTTCTATGCCTTATTCTATTCTGGCTGGTTCAATACCAGCGTCTAAAATGGGGTATTACATGGGTATCTTCAATTTCTTTATAGTGATCCCACAGATCGTCAATGGGATCATCGGAGGCCCAATTGTGAAATGGGTATTCAATTCAAATGCCATATATGCCCTGGTAATGGCCGGTGTGTCATTTTTAGTGGCCGCATATTGCGTGCGATTTGTAGAAGACAAGGACGAAGTAGTTCAATCATAATTATTAAAAGATTTAGTGTTAAGGAGCGTGAAAGCAGTATTTAGTATTGACTATCGAACTCAGTGGGGAGAAGTGGTTTATATCTCAGGATCGTGCAAGGCATTGGGAGATATGGACGAATCCAAATCAATTCCCCTGCATTCTGTGAATGGAGAGAACTGGGAAATAGAACTGGACTTGGATGAATCGTCTTTTCAATATCGGTATTGGGTGAAATCCGAAAATGGCGGATATGCCCATACGGAGTTTGGAGACCCAAGGGCATTTGAGACCGGTAAAGAGATAGATAGTGTGATCGTCCGTGATCATTGGCGACCTGAAAGAAGTATAGACAATGTACTTTATAGCTCTCCTTTTCAGAAGGCTTTTTGCTTCCGTAAACCGGGAAAGAAAAAAACGAAGGCCGTGGAAGGTGCTTTCATAAGGTTCCAGTTGAGAGCACCCCGAATTCATCAGGACTATGTTTTTGGCGTAGTTGGGTCAAACAAGGCCATGGGCTCATGGAACGAGAAGTTAGTTCATTTCATGTCCGACGTGAATTTTCCGGTTTGGACGGTAGATGTTCCCATATCAAAAGGGAAACAAGATTTTGAATATAAGTACGTCGTTTGCCATAAGAAAACAAAGAAAATTCGGTGGTGGGATGCCAATGAAAATAGGCGATTCATAAGCACGGCCATGAAAACTGGTTCGGCGACTTATGTCACAGATGAATCATTTCAATATCCTACTGGCCCCTGGCGAGGTGCAGGCATTGCTATTCCGGTATTCTCTTTGAGGTCGGAAAAAGGCGGTGGAATTGGTGAGTTTACCGATATCAACTTATTGACAGACTGGGCAGTAAAAACGGGGATGAAAATTGTGCAGATCTTACCCGTCAATGATACTACTGCGACTAAGACCTGGACGGATTCTTATCCCTATGCAGCAATTTCTGTCAATGCTTTGCATCCAATTTTTGCAAACATGGAGGCCATGGGAAGGCTCAAAGACCAAAAGGTTCAGGCGGAATTTGATGCGCGCGCTAAAAAGCTCAATGACTTACCAGAGATCAATTACGAAGGGGTTTTGGCCTTAAAAAGCAAATTCTTCCAATTGAGTTTTGCTGAGCACAAAGCTACTTTTCTAAAGAGTAAGGAGTTTAAGGTTTTTCTTGAAGCCAATCGATCCTGGTTGGAACCTTATGCAGCCTTTTGCTGCCTGAGGGACCGGTACGGTACTTCAGACTTTAAGAAATGGGAAGAATATGCGCAAGTAGAGGCGAATACGATCAAGGCGTTTTGTGATCCAAAATCTGATCACTACGATGAGATTGCTTTGCACTATTATTTGCAGTTCCATCTGGACAAACAACTCAAAGAAGCATCAGAATATGCTCGCAGTAAGGGTGTGGTGCTAAAAGGAGATATTCCCATCGGTATCTACCGGGATTCAGTGGATGCATGGGTTGAACCAGAACTATTCAACATGTCTTGCCAGGCAGGGGCACCGCCGGATGATTTTTCTATCTCCGGACAAAACTGGGGGTTCCCCACTTACAACTGGGAAAAAATGGCTGAAGATGGCTTTAAGTGGTGGCGTGAGCGGTTGGTGAAAATGTCGGAGTACTTTGATGTATTCCGAATTGATCATATCCTCGGGTTCTTCCGAATCTGGGAAATGGGCTGGGAACATACAGAAGGCATATTAGGCCGCTTCAATCCGGCCATTCCCGTTCATATTGATGAATTTAAGGAGTGGGGATTAGGGTTTGATCATCAACGATTTTGTGAACCCTATATCCGGGTGCATATGGTCTATGAGATTTTTGGGAGCCATGCGCATGATATTTTCAATCATTACCTCGATGAGTATCGTCAAGGGTGCTATCGCCTTAAGTCTCAGTTCAATTCGCAGCGTAAGGTCAAAGAACACTTTGACTGCCTGATCCGTGAAAATCCGGACTCTACAGATTTTCTGCAGTGGAAGCGACAGAACCTTTACCGTTTGTTAGCAGAAGTGCTTTTCATCGAAGCGCCTTTAAGTGATGGAGTAGCCTGGAATCCTAGAATCGCTTTCCATAGTACTTATTCTTATCAGGAACTTGATCAGGACACGCGGCAGAAACTCGATCGATTGTACAATCACTTCTTCTATCATCGTCATAATGATTTTTGGAGAGAGAGTGCCATGCAAAAGCTTCCAGCCATTAAAGAAGCCACGAATATGCTGATCTGCGGGGAAGATCTGGGAATGGTACCAGCATCTGTTCCTGGTGTCATGGATGAATTAAGTATACTGTCCTTGGCCATACAACGCATGCCTAATGATGATCGCGAATTTTTGCATCCCGCTGACAATCCTTATATGAGTGTGTGTAGTACCGGAAGCCACGATATGTCGACCCTGCGCGAGTGGTGGCAGGAAGATGGAGATACATCACAGCGGTTCTTTAATTCCATATTGGGGCATCATGGCGGTTCCCCATTCTTCTGTGAACCCTGGGTGGCCGAAGATGTGATCAATCAACATATGCATTCTCCTGGCATGTTGGCCATCTTCCCAATTCAGGATCTATTGGCGATGGATGGCCGGCTAAGACGCGAACTTCCTGAGGAAGAACGTATCAATGTACCAGCCATTTCTCAACATTACTGGAGATATCGCCTGCACCTAAGTACGGAGCAATTGATGAAAGAAGAGGCTTTCAATGAACGACTTCATCATATGGTAAATGATTCAGGCAGGAACGGGATTGATTAAAATGGCGTCATTGGATTTCAATCTGAACCCTGAAACTACCGTTGGAGATTCTTCTGGTCAGTTCATCATTGAAAATATTTGGTAAGGTCCCGGAAAATAATCCAGTGACTATCCCATCATCGAAATCAGTGATTTGAAGGGCCAGATTACTAAGTGTTGTAGAACCGACAGCAAATCGGACCTCCTCTTTTTCCTGGTAGCTCATAAACATAAAGGGCTGAGTGGATGTTGAGTTAACAGGAGTAAGCGGTATTGAATATGGGAAGGACAAATCCTGAAGGGGAAGATCTCTTATGAAAAAATCAAACCTTTGTCCTTCTCCGTCTTCATTTACGGCCATCGCAAATCTCAAGGAATGGAATTCTGAGTCAAACCGATTCCCAATGGACGTTTCGTAAATATGTTCAAATACGACAGCTGAGCCGTCAATTTCAGCGCATATAAAGAATTCCGGTTTGACAATATCATCTTCCTTACATGAGAGGAGTAGGAATGGCACGAACAAGATAATTAGCCGTTTCATTTGTTTCTGTTTTGTTAATGGATTAAAATTAGAAATTTGGGGTTAATTTCCAATTCATGTTCAGATTGATCTGGTGACTATTCTTTCCAAATAGAATGTTCAATCCAGGTGATAGATCATAGCGTTTTAGATGCGTATACTAGTACTATTTGCTTGTGTTTTCTTTAGTCTGACTTTGACAGCACAGACGTTGATCAAAGGAAGGGTTACTGATGAATCTGGTGAAGCCATTCCTTTTGTTAATATTGGGATCGTAGATACCCATATTGGGACCATTTCTGAACTCAATGGTGAGTTTGAGCTCAATGTGCCCAAAGCGTTCGAGCATCAGACATTATTGGTTTCCTGTGTGGGGTATCATCGTCAGAAATTTGTCATTGAGGAGATCAAAGACCAGAATATACAAATCAGTCTGAAAGAAAATGTGTCTCAGCTTCAGGCGGTTGTCATTAGTGAAAAACGTGATAAACCTAAGATCGAAAAGGTGGGAGGAGTTTATTCTACCGCATCACGCTTCATGACAGATGTCGATTACTCCGGATCAGCGATTGCGCAATTGGTCAAAACACCCTTTGATACCACCTTTATTCATTGGGTAAGTCTGGGTTATTCCAGTCGGTTACAGGACTTGAAAATGAGAATCAAATTCCTGCGCGTGGATGAGGAGGGGAAACCCGGTAAACTGCTGATCCCAAAAGAAGTGATTGTGGACTTACCCGCCTATGATGGCTTCAATAAGTTCAATCTGGAGGACGATTTCTTATTCCTTACTGAAAATGAATTTTTTGTACAATTTGAGCCGCTGATCCTGAAAGAAGATCGCAAAAACATCTATAAGATCATGTCTTGGGCGTTGAAAGAGCATCCGAAAGAAGTGTACTTCGATGAAAGAGGTGAATTGATCGTCAATAGTGATAAGTTCGACTTGCCGTTTACGAAATTCAAAATATTCGGAAGGATTGGAAATTCGACCTATTACAAAACCAGTTCCTTCGGTAAATGGTACCCAAGCGAAGAACTTTCGGCCAAAATTGGAATCTCGGATGGCACATCGCCAGTAGAAGAGACATTGACCAAAGCCGGAGTTTTGTCCATGTTTAAAGGATCGGGTAAGAAGAAAAAACAGCGGGAGAGAAAGTCTTCTGTTACGGATTATGAAAGTGATCCAACCTGGAGTTACAGTACCCTGGCCGATTACCTTAAACGGATCGGCACGCTGACGGTGACCGGTACCGGAGATTTTGTCAAAGTATATGTACGCCAAACGGGTAGCAGCTCGGCGCAACTGGACAATGAACCTATTTTCGTGGTTGATAATGTGAACATGGGACGAGGGTATTCATCCGTAGCCACCAGTGTTGATGTCAATTTGATCAAATCTGTCCGCGTTCTTAATAGCCTGACTCAAACTGCACTTTACGGAGAACAAGGAAGAAGTGGTGTAGTGATTATATCTACCTCAGATTAGGTCAACTAAGCGCATCTCTTATTAGTTTTAGGGAGAAGCAACCGTTGATTGCTTCATAAAAACCGAAATCAAACCATAACCCAAGAATCAGCACATGTTGAATTTATCTGTTATTCTGGAAACCTCTGCCAGAAAATACCCCAACCACCCGGCCTTTACTTTTGGAGAAACGACACTTACCTATGCACAAGTCAATGGCGCTGCAAATCAGGTAGCAAATGGCCTGGTAGCTAAAGGGATCCGGAAGGGAGATAAAATTGCTTTGAATTGTTTGAATTTACCCTTTTTTCCGATTGTGTATTTCGGCATTTTAAAGGCGGGAGCGATTTGTGTTCCACTGAGCGTGTTGCTGAAAAAGGATGAAACCACCTATCATTTGGAAAACAGCGAGGCTAAAGCGTTTTTCTGCTTTATAGGGACTGAAGAATTACCCATGGGACAAATGGGATATGAGGCTTTTAATGAAGTAACGGGTTGTGAGCAATTTTATACCATCATGCCAGACCCGGCAGCGGCCAGCCCATTGGGAACAGAGACGCTTGGATCATTGATGAATGGTCAGTCACCGGCTTTTGATCCGGCAGAAACGAGTGCCGAGGACCTGGCAGTTATCATTTACACTTCGGGGACTACCGGGCAACCGAAAGGAGCCATGTTGACCCACAGCAACCTGATGTTGAATGCGATTCTTTCCGCTGACCTGGTGGGAACGGCTTCGGAAGATACGCAGTTGATTGTCCTCCCTTTGTTTCACATTTTCGCAATGACCGTATTGATGAATGCGGGGATTTACCGTGGAGCACATAGTATCCTGCTCCCCCGATTCGAGGCGGATGCTGCCATTGGGCTAATGCGTAAGCATAAAATCACGGTATTTGCAGGAGTGCCTACCATGTTCTGGGGGCTAAATGGTTACAATGAGGCAGCTCATATTGAAGAAGTAAGCAAGCAATTGCGGATTGCCGTTTCAGGAGGAGCTTCTTTACCTGAACAGGTTTTGACAGACTTTGAAGCGAAATACGGAGTGACCATTTTAGAAGGCTACGGTATGTCCGAAGGTTCTCCTGTGGTTTCCTTTAATCACGGAAAAGAAGATCGAAAGATTGGCTCAATCGGAACCCCTGTATGGGGTGTGCAGGTGAAATTGGTAGATGATGAAGGTAATGAAGTACCCGTAGGAGAGAAAGGGGAGCTTTGCTACAAAGGCCACAACGTGATGAAGGGATATTACAATAAACCCGAAGCCACTGCAAAAACGATTCAGGATGGATGGCTTCACTCTGGCGATGTGGCCGTAAAAGATGAAGAGGGTTATTTTTTCATTGTAGATCGTACCAAAGACATGATCATCCGTGGAGGACTGAATGTGTATCCTCGTGAAGTAGAGGAAGTGATCATCAAACATGAAGCAGTTAGCCTGGTGGCCGTAATTGGTATTCCTGATAATGAGTACGGCGAGGAAATTCAGGCCTGTGTCGTGTTGAATGAAGGGGCCAGTTGCACAGAAGAAGAACTACGGGAATGGACCAAAGAGCGCATCGCGGCCTACAAATACCCACGAAAAATTGATTTCGTCGGTAGCCTTCCCATGTCTGCCACAGGTAAGATCCTGAAAAAAGAAATCAGGAAGAGCTACCAGTAATCAGTTACCTCCGGCCTAGCGATTGTGACAAATTGCTGTTGGCCTGTTGCCAGCATTTGGGAATGGCTACTATCAAGGAGAGGGCAAGCACGATCAATGCCGGAACCGAAATCAACAATGGGCTTAAGTCAATGTTGCTTGAGTATTGGCTTAAGCCGAAATTGACGATGAGGTATATGATCGGAGCAGCAATGATGGAGGCAGCGATGACCAGCTGAAACAAATCGGATGACATGATGCTGATAAGGTTGAGCTTCTGGGCTCCCAGTAGTTTTCTGATATCAATCTCCTTACCTCGCTTTTCGACAATAAAACTGGAAAGATTGAACAGGCCAAAAGCCGCGATGGCTAAGGCCAACATGCTGAATAACAAGAACATGAGATTTATTCCCTGCCCGATTAGCTGTTCTTTTTGAAAGTCTCTTTTGAGTAGGTTGACTTTTGGAAAGGCAGTACTAAGCAATACTTCCGTACCAGTAACGAAATCATAGAGGTCCTGATCACTATTCATCGCCGGGTCAAAATGCAGGGTAATGTCCAGGTAAGTCCTATATCTGAATCCACTGACATAAACAATGGCGTCACTACCGGTATCTGCTGTGATGCCGATGATTTTAAATTTCCCCATATTGGTTTGCAGCGAATCGTTAATGGCCTCGTGTGCAGATTGGGAGGTTAATTGACTCAAAGCTTTTTCATTTAGGATGATGTGAACAGGGTCCATTCCAAATTCTGGATGGAAGTTTTCTCCTGAGATGAAAGCCGAAGTATCTTTCCAGAAACTGTGATCAACCACGAAAAGAGGCATTGTGACTACCCCGGCACTTTGATCATGATCGATATTGATGGTGCCTTGTGTTTGAATCCGATCCCGATACAAATTACCATACTTGACATCTCTGATCAATTCACGGCTTTTCAGGTCACTTAGACTGGATAGGGCCATTTGCCTGAAAGTCTCATTTGCACCGGCCAACCCGGGAAATATTCCACGAACCTGTAAGTCATAAGATTGGAGGTTCCTCTGATTGTTTTTTGCTAACTCCTGATTGGCAATCATCAATCCTGAAAGGAATAGAACTGATGATGATAACTGAAAGATGATCAGTATTTTAACGACGGAACTAGCACCTTTTAATAGTTTGGAATTCAGCATTTGCAGCCTGCCTTTAAGTAGGAATACCGGCCTGATTCGGTTGAAATACAGGGCAGGATAAAGACTTGAGAGTATTGTGCTCGTCAAAAACAGAGCTGCAGTGAAAATCATGATCCGTCCGATACTTACGACACTGATGGAATGAAAATCCAGAGGATTTCCGGACCCGATGGTTTGATGATTTGGCATGAATGGAATGCCATCGATAGCCATATACCGGAACATGGCCAACGCAAGTATTCCTGAGGTCAAGTGGATGATGAATGATTCCGTCAAGAAGTTGATGAGCAGGTGTGAAGGCCTCATCCCTAATAGCTTCCTTACACCAACCTCGCGCATTCTGTCAATGGTACCAAATATCGAACTGATCGTGTAATTGGTAACCGAAAGGAGCATGATGATCAGGCCAATGGAAGTCAGGAATATCAATAGCGTTTCGTTTCCTGAAGGGGTAGGATTATTGGAAACACCAGTGGCAAAATGGATGGAAGATACAGGGCGAAAATACATGGTCTCACCTTCAGCAATCTCGTCGCTGATAATTGATTGCTGCTCATGGCTTAGCGGATACTCTGAGCGCAGGTAAGTGTAGGCTAAACCGGAAGAGTGAAACAAATGTACATGTGTGTCTGAAAGGATCAGAACATCTATTGGCAGGTTTGAATTCAGTGGAAAGTCTTCAAAGACTCCTGCAATGTGATAGTCGGGACTGGGCAACCCATTATTTTGAATGGTATTGAGAATCAATTCATTGGATTTGTCGAAAGACTCTGAATTGAATAACTGCCTGGCAGTGGACCGGGAAATGATGATTGCCGACGAGTTTTCATTGATCGTGGGTTTCATTATCCATTCGAAAGGAAATATTTCCAGAATTGATGGTTCACTGTAATAGGTATTCTTGAAGTGAAGGGATTGTCGTTCATCCTCAACGTTTACAATCTTGAAAAAGGCATTTCGCTCTTCAGAGAAGGGAATGAGTCGGGTAGTAACTCCGTGAATACGTTCATTTTCCTTGATTAAGTTTGACCAGTTTACGGGAGTCAGGGCATCGTTGGTCTCCTGTCCGCCCAAAGCGATCGCATGCCGCTCTACCCTGTAGGTGGGAAATCGATCGAAATTGGCATCAAATCCCCTTTCAAAATGCAGGTAGTTAAACACGAAAATGCAGATGGCACCGCCTAAAGACAGGCAAAAGATGTTTAATGCGGAAATCCAGCCTTTTTTGAGGATGTGTCTGAGAGACGTTGATAGGAAACTCTTTAGCATGATCCGGTAAGTTCAAAGACCATACCATGCCTCTAAAAGTACTTTAAACGCCAGAATAGAGTATTGGGTGAGTTCGCATCTGAACACAAGCAGGTGCGATATCGTCCAGTGAACGGCGGGTTGGAAAGAACAGAACTTGTCCTTTCAGGGTGAGATGACGTGATCTTGGACATGTCATATGTATGGCCGGGATAGCGGTGGCATTCTTGGGATTCCTGATCGATTTGTGATATTATTCGGACACTAAAATTGAAAAGGATACACATCAATGAAAAGGCCTGTTTACTTATTTTCTGACAGTCAATTGCTATTCTGGAAGGAAGATGGGCGGTATTTTACCAGGAGATTTCTGATTCCCGGAAAGCCGGCTTATGAGCACAAAGCGGCATACATTGGTGCTTCCAATAGAGATAACCCTGATTACTTCGAGATCTTCAGGCAGGCCATGGATCAAATTGATGTAAAATCCTGTCAAATGATTCCCAGTAAGCCCAGATCAGAGGACCTTGTATTTTTGTCAGTTGCAGATATAGTGCTGTTGGCCGGTGGAGAGGTAAGGTTGGGGTGGGAGGTGATGCTTGGCAATGGTGTGGCTGACGTGATTAAAGATCGGTATACCCATGGGGCAACATTGATTGGTATATCTGCCGGAGCAATTCAATTGAGCATGAAAGCGTTTGAAGGAAACCGCGCCTATGATACTTTGCAACTAGTGCCGTTCCTCATTGACGTACATGATGAAGCGAATGATTGGTCAGAATTTCGTCAAAGCCTATCAGCAATTAAAGGACTTAAGGCCTTTGGCATTCCATTCGGAGCAGGGCTGTCATTTTCCCCCGATGGTAGTATCAAAATGCTACGTCGCGATTCAGTCGAATTTCAGTAGCATCGCTTTTTGTTCTCGGGGATTTGAAGGGCTGATCCCAACCTTTAAGTTTCGGAAGTATGATTACGAGATGTTTCGCCTATCCCCTGAATAGCTGTTTACTTCATGCAAGGAACATCCTTCAGTGATCATATATATGATGATGATTGCTTGTTTTTTGATCAATCTTTGAAATCAATACTCCTTCATTTGAAACGAAAAGTTCGGCTGGTATTGCTTTCCGTAACATTGCTCAGGTATTTGGAAAAGTAAAATAAGCAGGAGCAGAAATTTGAAATAGCACTTGCATTGAAGTAGATCAAGCGATGAAATTAAAGTACGTAATCATTCTATTATCCGCATGGCTATTGAGCTGTGCAAACACTGAAAATCAACAGTTAGCCACACAAAACCAAGAAATCGAAATGAAAAACGAACTCGGAGTAAAAAACAAAGAACGTGTCCGTTCTTTCTTCAAGGCCCTGGAGGCTGAAAATGTAGATCAGCTTGTGTCACTTTTTGCAGAGGAGGCACAACATATCAATCCGTATGCCTCCGGAATTTTTCCGGAAGGAGCCAATGGAAAGGAAGAAATTCGGAATTATTGGGCACCCGTATTCCCGAACTTTGATGGGATGGAATTTCCAATTGAGGAAATATATGCCATGGAAGACCCATCTATCGTCTATGTAAAATACAAGGGGAGAATAAAACTGAAAGACAATGCCGGGTGGTATGAAAATGATTACTACTCTACTTTCAAATTTGACGATTCCGGTTTGATCGTCGAGTATGTTGAAATATTTAACCCCATTGTAGCGGCGAGGGGTTTTGGTCTAATCGATAAGATCAAATAAGTTCATTGATTTAATGATGGATAGGAGGGTCGAATCCCTTATTCTCCAATTTCGACATTTCAACCAGAGCAATTCGGGTCACCGAATTGCTCTTTTTAATTTGAGAAATTTGTCCTTTCTACAACAAATGCGAAGACAAATTACCCGTGATGTACCTGGTATCGGATTAATATTTTGCACAAAACAGCAGTTATCCTTTGATGATCTATATTGCTAAGGGTTACGAGATCATTGTTTGCTTGGCATTTGAAACACTTTAAGTCCATCTCCGATTATTGCAGGGGGATAAACATTCCTCCTCCCCGGCATCCTCATTTTGATATCCGAAGTTTCGAGGAGAATATGGGTTCTGTGGTGGAGAAGATGCCAGCATTTCGACACGAGTCCTATGCCATAGCGATCAAAGCAGATGGAGACGGAAAAGCCATCACAGGGCAATTCTCAGATTTCCCGGAAGGTACTTCTTTGTTCTTCAATACACCATTTCAGCTTATTTCGTGGGAGATCGTTCCCAATTGGAAAGGTTATTATATCATGTTTAGTCAGGACTTTATCTCTCAGTCGCGGGTCCTGACACATATCCTGGATCACTTTCCATTTCTGAAAATAGGAGAGAGCATTCCTTTCAATATACCAACAACAGACGAGCGGGAAAAAATCCTGTCTATTTATCAAACCATCTGGCAGGAATACAATGGAAGTAAGAAAGATAAATTTCATCTTATAGAGGCGCTGGTATATCTGCTGTTGACACAAGTGAAGCGACTATTTGAAGAACACGTGGACCATGATGCCGCGGAAACTCGTTTGAAAGCTTCGGATTTAAAGCTTCTGTCAAGATATAAAACATTGATCCAAACCAGCTTTTACCCGGGCGCTGAACATGAAACTTTTGCGAATCTCCATTCCACAAATTTTTATGCCCAAAAATTAAGTGTTCACCCGAATCATTTAAATGCGGTAGTCAAGGGGATCACCGGCTTAACGGCATTGAATCACATCCACCATCATTTATTGGCGCTTTCTAAATCTTATCTTGTTCAGACAGACCTGAGCGTGAAGGAAATTGCCTATACACTGCGTTTTGAGAACCCGAATAATTTCAGTGCTTTTTTCAAGAAAAACGCCGGAATTACTCCGTTGGAATACCGCCAGCAAGCTAATCTTTGAAATTCATAGTCCTTCATTTGAAACGGAAAGTTCGCCGGTAAAATCCGTCCGTATCATTGCTAAGTAATAATTGATGAAGCAATGAAGACTTGGATTATAGGGGTAATTGCCCTTCTCACACTAAACGTAAACGCACAAATCATGAACAATCCGAATGATGCAGTTACGCAATTATTTGTTGCAACTGATCAAAGAGAATGGAAGACCGTGGAAGAAATTTTCGACTCGAAAGTATTATTGGATTATTCTTCCATGAATGGGAGCCCAGCAGTTGACCTGACTCCTGATCAAATCACTGGTGCCTGGAAGGGCATCCTGCCAGGATTTGAATCTACACATCATCAGGTAGGTAATTTCATTACCCGGATCGATGGTAATGAGGCAACGGTATTCTGCTATGGAACTGCGACACACTTTCTTTCTGATGAAGCAGGAAATGTATGGACCGTAGTAGGCTCATATGACTTTGAACTATCGATAGATGATGCGGATAAGTGGAGAGTCCGTACCATGAAGTTCAATTTTAAATATCAGGATGGTAACACTTCTCTGCCAGAGAAAGCGATTAACAAACTTAAATAAACAGAGATCATGAAAATATGGTATTTAATGGTGCTGTTAGTTGTTTTGGGTTGCACATACCCTTCAACTTCACAATCCGAAGCACCTTCAGAAAAGAATTCTACAATTTCTAATCAAGTAAAAATGAAAAAAGTAAGCTTCACTAGCGAGGGAGCCAGGTTGGTAGGGAATCTATACTATCCTGAAAACTACGACCCCTCCAAATCCTACCCCGGTATAGTAGTTTCTGGTAGCTGGACAACCGTAAAGGAACAAATGGCAGGCCTGTATGCAGAAAATCTGGCAAAAGAAGGTTTTATAACGTTGGCATTTGATTTTCGAAACTTCGGAGAAAGTGAGGGTGAGCCAAGGTTTTTTGAAAGCCCTGCTTTGAAGACCGTGGATGTACGCAATGCGGTAACCTATTTGGAAAGCCTCCCGGAAGTAGACAATGCAAAAATTGGGGCATTTGGTGTATGTGCAGGAGCGATGTATACGTTGATGGCAGCGTCGGAGGATGATCGAATCAAATCTGTTGTTACAACGGCTTCCTGGTTACATGATGCGGAAGCGGTGAAGTTGTTCTACGGTGGAGAAGAAGGGGTTAATACAAAAATCAAAGCAGCCCAGGATGCTAAGAAAGAATATGCTGAGAATGGCACGGTTCAATACATCCCTTCCATTTCTACGGAAGATGCCTCGGCAGCTATGTATGGTCCTTATGATTATTATTTGAATCCTGAAAGAGGAGCAGTCAAAGAGTGGAGTGCCGACAAGTTTGCGGTCATGTCCTGGGAAGATTGGTTGACTACTGACCCCATGCCCTCAGCGGATAACCTGAAAGCTCCTACTTTGATGATTCATTCAGATGGTGCTGTATTACCACAGTACACCAAAAACTACTTTGAGAGAATCGCCACCTCCGATAAAAAATTGTATTGGATGGAAACCGAGTTAGAGTCTCCTTATCATCAGTTCAGCTACTATGATCAGGAGGCTGAAGTAAAAGAGTCCATTGCCGAAGCTACCAAGTGGTTTAATCAGAAATTGAACTAAGATCTAAGCAGTAGGTTAAAGTAGCGACCCGGAGGGAACTTCGGGTCGCTTTTTGGTTTTTAGGGAATATTAATTTCACGCTTTAGGTAAGAGGATAATGATCCTTTACAGGTAGAAATTCCAATTTCATTTGAAAGTTTTCGTATTGGGAGCTTATCTTATTCCATGATCATAACCTCCTTATCATGTTAATCTACTTTTTGCGAAAGGGACAAACCCTATTTCTTTTCGGACTAGGTATCCTGTTCATCGTTTCTTGTACTTCACGAAACCTACAAACAGGGAATGTCGCAATCATACCGAAACCTGCTAATCTTATTGAGGAGGAAGGCTTTTTCGAGATTAACTCCGCTACTACTTTATCAGTAGAGAATGAAGCGCAGCATGCAATAGCCAGCCGTTTTTTAGAGCATTTTGAACCTGTCTCCGGATGGACTCCTGAATTAGTAGATTCTGGTGGAGATATTCTACTGGTAACTGAAGCCAGTCTGCCTGTAGAGGCATATAGCTTGGATGTGACCGAATCTGGGATCCTGATAAAAGCGTCATCGGATGCGGGTTTTTTCTACGCCTTACAAACCTTGAAGCAATTATTTCCAAATACTTTTTATTCGGGGGAGAAGCAGGAAAATATAGTCTGGGGAATCCCATTTGTAAAAATTACCGACCGACCTGCTTTCGAATGGCGTGGTTACATGCTGGATGTATCGCGGCACTTTTTCAAGTTAGAAGACGTAAAAAAAGTAATTGACTTCATGGCGGAATTAAAAATGAATCGCTTTCACTGGCACCTCGCAGATGATCAGGGTTGGAGGTTGGAGGTTAAAAGTTATCCAAAACTGACAGAAATAGGGGCCTGGCGCATGGATCATACTAATTATGATGAGACAAAATCCAATTGGTTTGGTCGACCGGTTCAACAACCTGGAGATACCCCAACTTATGGAGGCTTTTATACACAGGAAGAAGTCAAAGATTTGATTGCTTATGCGAAAGATCGTTTCATTGAAGTGATCCCGGAGATAGATATGCCAGGTCATGCGCAGGCCACCATTGCTGCATATCCAGAGATCGGTTGTGTCAATGCCTCACCTTATGTGGCTACTGGAGGAGTGGTCAGGAACAACACATATAACCCGGGCAAGGAAGAAACATTTGAATTTGCTGATAAAATGCTGAATGAGGTAATGGACCTGTTTCCGTATGAATACATTCATATAGGAGGAGACGAATGCAATAAAAGTCAGTGGAAGGTCGATCCTCATGCGCAGAGGCGTATGAGAGAAGAGGGATTAACTGATGTAGATGAATTGCAGAGTTACTTTATTAAACGAATTGAGAAGATCATAAATGCTCGTGGACGGACCATGATTGGCTGGGATGAGATCCTGGAAGGTGGATTAGCTCCTAATGCGACGGTGATGAGTTGGCGCGGTGAGGAAGGGGGCATTGCCTCGGCCAAAGCCGGGCATGAGGTGATCATGACACCCAGTAATTACACTTACATCGATCTCAAGCAGGGTCATGACGATCTGGAGCCGAATTTGGGATACTCGCAATTGCTACTTTCAACCGCTTATAGCTATCGGGTAATTCCCAGGGAGCTTGATGTAGAGGAAGCTAAATTGATCAAAGGCATTCAGGCCAATATGTGGACAGAATCGATCACGGACTGGGGTAAGCTTACCTACATGACATTTCCCAGGGTATATGCTGTGGCCGAAAGCGGATGGACTGCCCATGACAATAAGGATTGGGATGATTTCATCGGTAGGTTGACGATTCAGTTGGATCGGTTAGATGAGCAGGGTGTTCGGTATGCGGTCAGTGCATTTAGTCCGTGGATCGATCATAAGGGAAAGGGGGAAACCATTGAGCTGAGTATGAAAACAGAGGCGAATGGATTGGATATTTATTACACATTGGATGGGACTGAACCAACCACGCAATCCACAAAGTATACGGGCCCCTTTATTCTCGAATCTTCGGCCGATCTGGTGGCAAGGGCTT
Source organism: Cyclobacteriaceae bacterium (assembly GCA_965229785.1). GTDB lineage: Bacteria > Bacteroidota > Bacteroidia > Cytophagales > Cyclobacteriaceae > JAWPMT01. The sequence goes on along the minus strand of CBDDJS010000001.1, from coordinate 2,039,569 downwards.
TTGAGAAAAGTGAAATGGTCGGGTATCGATCCAATCTTCAGTTTCCAATCCATAAGGCTGCTAATGCGAATATTTCTGGCATGGTCAATGGTGAGAGGCGAGCGTTGCCGAAATTAACTGATCTGACCTATGGTAAACTCAATCCTGGCGATAAGGCTTATGTTGACTTTTCCAATGAAGCCAGTATTGATGTAGCGTTCAAACAGCCAGTTACGATAAGTAAAGTTCAATTCAACGCACTACGTTTTACCATTTCAGGTATATACTCCCCGGAAAAAGTGACCGTAGAAGGATCAGGGGATGGTAAGACCTTTACCAAATTAGGAGAACTGGATCAATCGACCATCGCTCAGACCCAGGGTCGAAACAAGATTGATCATCAAATCACCTTTCCTGAAACAGAGGTGATTTCTCTAAGGCTTTTGCTGAAATCTCCGGCTCCGATTCCCGAAGGTCATCACCGAGCCGGAGAAACAAGCAGGATGAAGATTGATGAAATCATAGTTGAATGAAAGATGTCCCGCTGATTGAAAATCTATCGCATCTTAAAAAGTTGGCATTATCTTTCTAAATACGCCAGATATACCATTTTCGCAATCAAGATGTCTTGAGCGGCCACTCCCGTGAGATCCGCCATGGTTATTTGTTCTTCACTGGTCCTTTGTAAAGCAGGGTTCTTAATGGCACTTCCTAACTCAATGATGTCCGAAGGATTGATCAAGCCATCTTTAGCTGCACGATAGATCTCACCTCTGCTTTTGCTTTGGGCAATGCTATCTGCAATGACTAGATCTGCTTTGGCCACAAGGTCACTTTGTAATTCCTGCTTTTCTGCCGTGTCGGATCCCACAGCAGTGATGTGAGTACCTGGTTCGATGCAATGGGCAGAGAGGAGAGGTGTTTCGGAAGGTGTAGTCGTAAAAATGAGATTGGTATGTTGCGCTACCTCTTCAGGGCTTTGAGCAATGTGTATATTAAATTCATCCCCTAATGTTTCCTTGTATTTTTCCGCACCAGTAAGGTTTCTGTTCCAGACCCAGACTTGTTTGCAAGGTCTTACTGCCTGAACTTGCTGTAGTTGCAATTGACCCTGTATACCAGTACCAATAATGCCTATTCCTTTTACTCGCTTTGGGGCAAAATACCTGGCAGTAAGTGCACCTGCGGCGGCAGTCCGTATGTCGGTCAACATGCCCTCATCCAGTAAGACAGCTTTTGTTTCACCAGTTTGCTGACTAAAAAGGAGCATCAATCCCTGGCTGGTCGAAATGCCCAAATCCTTATTGCCATAAAAGCCCCCCGCTATTTTCACACAGAAGAAATCATCTTCCTTTATATATCCATACTTCAGGTGAACTTCTCTTTTTGGGTTTTCAAAAAGTAATTCCCCTACAGGGGGTACCACTACATTTCCCTCGCTGTACTGGACAAAAGCTGATTCCATGGCCTGTACTACATTCATTTGACTGATATGGGAGGCAATTTCTTCTTTGTTAATAAGGGTTGTCATGTTTTTACAGTTATTAAACCTGGTCTTTATACTGATGGGCGATTTTCAGAAGTTGATGCATGTTTACACTGTTACCGGAACATACAGCGACGATGTTATCACCCAGGTTAGCTACATTACGCATTAATAAGGAAATACTGGCCGCACCTCCGCCTTCCAACGCCTGTTTTTCTCGGAGTAAGGCAAATGCCATCCCTCTGGCGATTTCTTCTTCTGATACCAGTTGGATCTCGTCCATATATTGTTGACAGATCTCAAAAGTGTATTGATTATCTATGTTGATTGGTCCTGGTAATGCATCGGCTAGACTTTTGGATTCGCCAACCTGCACGACATGCCCGGCCTGAATACTGGTATAGATCGCCGGTTCGTGATCGTTGGATACACCAATCATTCGGATATCCGGATTAATAGATTTTGCGGCCAGGGCCATACCACTCATCAATCCACCACCACTCACTTGTACAATCATGGTATCGACCATTGGCAATTGCTCGAGTATTTCTAGAGCGATCGTACCCTGACCGGCAATGACGTCTGCATGGTCAAAGGCTGAGATATAGGTCATCCCTTCTTCCTTTTCCAGTTTTAATGCCTGATCTGTGGCTTCAGTCTGGTTTTTTCCTGCTATTTGTACTGTTGCTCCTAATGCTTTCATGGCATCCACTTTGACCTGCGGCACCAGTGATGAAATACATATCCTGGCGGGAATACCTAAAGCCTTGGCTACATAGGCAATCGCTTTACCGTGGTTGCCTGTGGACATAGTGACTACTCCGCGTTTTTGCGCTTCTTCAGAAAGGCTCAGGATGGCATTGGCCGCACCCCGGATCTTAAAAGCTCCGGTAGGTTGCAAGTTTTCAAGTTTTAGCCAAATACGCTTTTGCCATTGCTCCGATAAGTGCTGAGAGGCTAATATGGGTGTTTCATGAATGATATGAGCAATTCTTTCCCTTGCATCCTTTATTCGCTGGAGGTCTATGTCCTTGAAACCTATCATTATTGACGGTTAATCCTAAACATTGAATCGTTCCTTCAGGGCATCTTTGATCCGTGTCAATCCACTCAGGATAAACTCCTTTCGTTCACCGATCCCGATTCGGAAAAAGCGATCCATCCCGTAACAATCTCCTGCCAGGATGAAGACACTCTTCTCGGTCCTGAGCCATTCTGCTAATTCAGTAGAGTTAATTTCCATTCCATATCGGACGAAAAGCATACCGCCACCTTTAGGAGGGACGTATTGAAATAGGTCCCCATAACCATCCATCCATTGTCTGACGGCTGTTAAATTTTCGTTGAGCATCTTGCGATTTCTATCTAGTATTTGTTGCCTCTTTTCCGGACGGAGAGCGATCTCACCAATGTAGTGACTCATTACCCCGGCGGTAATGGAAGTATAATCATGATAAGCCCAGCCATCACTTACCAGGTTTTTAGGCCCTACTAACCAGCCTAGGCGAAGGCCTGGAAGGGCATAAGCTTTGGAAAGTCCGCCGTTTACCATCACCTTATCGTACATGCCGACGAAGCTTGGGATCATTTCTCCATTGAGTTCTGCTCCTCGATACACTTCATCTGAATAAACCCAGGCATCCACACCTTTGGCTATGTCCACAATTTCCTGCATTTCTGACCGGGTTAGCGTGTATCCGGTAGGATTATTGGGATTGCAAATCGCGATCATTTTAGTTTTTTCTGAAACCACACGCTTCAATTCCTCCAGATCAGGAGCCCATTGATTTTCTTCCCTGAGCTGAAAAGTACGTACTTCACATCCCATTTCTTTAGCGATTCCCCAAATCTGCATGTAGTTAGGCACCATCACCACGACTTCATCTCCTTTTTCCAACAAGGTGTGACAGGCTACAAAGTTTGCTTCGGATGAGCCATTGGTGACTAATACATTGGTTTCATTTACATCTTCATACAATTCGCTGATTCGCTTTCGCAGAGGAATAGAACCATTGGTTTGTCCATATCCCAATACCAGATTTTGTAATTCCGAAAGTTGTTCGGCATTCAAAAGTTGGGCAAGCGTATAAGGGTGAAAGCCGCTTTCGGTGAGGTTATAATCTACTGTGTTTTCGAATAGGGATTGAACACGTTCCAGTTCAAAAATGGGAATATTCATGAGGTAAAGTTTATGTCTTATTCAGTGATTACTTTGTATTGTTCAATTTCAGCTGAGGTCATCCAATGGATCGAGTCAGCAGGGGCAGCTTCCAGTGTGTACCAGTAGAAATCTTTTGGAATGTCCATTTCCACATAATAGTCAAGGTACTTCTGGTGTTCTTCATGATCCCTGGGATAATCTAGCGCGGCCAAATCTCCACCGCTCCAGGAATGGACCCCTAATAAGGCCGTTTCATGCACAGCTCGCTGTTTACCAGCAAGAAACATGTCCGTTCCTCCGGAAGCCACCACACTACTATCGGGGAGATAGGTGTTGATGTTTCTATTTCTGATTTCTCTTGATGCCAGTAAATTGACTTCATCGTCAAAAGACCCTGGTACATCAACCATGACCAGTGTAGTGACTTGTGGGTTTTCATCAAATGCTTTTTGAATGTCAATGAGTGTGTTACGGTAAATGACCCCCCGCATGTAAATCGTATCCTTAGAAGTCTGATTTTCTTTGAAATAGAAGGAGGCTACTTCATCTCCTTCCAGGTTGAGAATGAGTTTTTGACCCCAGGCTGTATCGAAAAGTAACGCAGGAAGTAAAAAGTAGACTATCACCGATAGTACTATGATTGCTACCAGGGTTATTCCAATCTTTTTGATCATTTTGACATTATTTATTAGCCTCTAAACAAAAAACCTCCGCACACCTTATCCGTGGATTCACGAAGTATTAAGGTATGCGGAGGTTTTCCGCAAGAGGTCATGCCTATTTTTCCAATTTCTTCCTTACGTTGAAAAATAAACAGTCGCGAATAATGTTCCGCGGTTGACTACCTCTTCTGACGGTAAATCTAATAAAAGATCAATAGTTTACTTCAACTATGATTTTCGACTGATCATTGATGATTATCTTCGGGAGCCATATGGCCAACTCAACATTGACTTACTTCTCATTTAGAACCCTGCAGTTGTACTTATGAAGGGAAAGTTTACGCCCATCATCGTACTGTTGCCGATTTTTCTACTAGTCATGTACGTATACTGGTCTGTTTTTCTGAGGAACCTGATAGTGAGTCAGACGGTGGAGGAAATTCCTTTTGGTTCTGTTGTGCAGCTAGGGGAAGACATTCAACTTAATGACAGACTCGCTGTTTTTCACTTCTATGATCCTTCTTGTTTGGTGGCGAAAGATAACATTGAACACCTGAAACTATTGGTCGAGCGAAACACGGGGCGGGAAACTTCTTGGTATATTGTTTCTAACAAAACTGTAGATACGGATCTAAAAGACAAAATTGGCTTTCAAGCACATTGGGTGGAGGATCTGGAGAGTGAATTAGCATCAGAGTTGGGGGTGATCAGTTCCCCTATGCTGGTGATCATTGATGATGGGAAACTCTATTTTAGAGGGACCTACGTAAAAAACGGTGCATTCTGCGGTGCTGACAATATTACCTCTTCCGATGCGGGGATCGCGTTGAGAAGTAGTATGAAGGGAAATCAATTGCCCCTTTATTTGATGGATGTCAAATCCTATGTGGGTTGTACTTTATAGGTCAAGAGCTTTTTATGATTTTCAGGGATCAAGCAGTATTTCTGAGGACCATCCTTAAATAGTGAAAATTTCATTTTCGGGTTATTATGTTATCCCGCTAGAGTAATCCGCACAAAGTGGTTCACCGTACCTTCGGCAGGAAATCCAGAACCAAGAAATCACCATTTCAAAAGCAGAAAAACGGAATAACTGATTAACTCAATCTCTTCGGATCAATGGAGAAATTATATTCCTCCCCAGATTTACCGCTTGATCCATTTTCAGATAGTGGGAATTGACGGCAAGAAAAAGCCTGAAATGCTTTTATGTAAAGGTTAGACCCGTTCTCGATTAAGATGGAATTCAATCATGGTTTAGTTGAGATTCCAAATTGATATCCAGCTACTGAGCATAAAAAGATTAGAATTTTTCATAACATTGATGTGCATGAGGAATGGTGGAGCCTGATGCGGAAAACCCATTCGCGTGGTATTGGCCCTGCATCTCTTCTTTTCTCATACCGATGAGGTAACATGAGAATCGCTGTGATTGATAACAAGAGATAAATAATATATTCTGTTTTGCTTTATGTCATTTATTGGATTCTTATATCTGTTTCAGGCACTGCTTCCATGGCAATCGGAGAGTACGTTGATCTTGGATGGCAAGCAAAATGAATACCTTTTGTCTATTTCTGATCTATACGTTTTGGTTGATAGTGTTTCCGATCAATCGTTTGAGCAGATCAGATCTCAAGAGGACAAGTTCCGGATGATCAGTGATTTTAAACCAAAGGAGTATTGTGTAGCCTGTGCCTATTGGCTAAAAGTTACCATTGACCTGGATGAAACGACCAATAGAAGCTGGCTGCTTGAATTTTATGATCAAACCATAGATAGTATCTCCGCGTACTTTCCAGACAGAACAGGTATTTATCGTGTGAATCATGTGGGGGATTATCTTCCTTTTGGCCAAAAGTCCATTCTCCACAAAAACTTCGAATGGTTAATAGACTCAAACCTTAAAGGACCACAAGTGTGCTACTTTCGGGTCAAATCCCATTCGTACGCCAATGTGAGGATCGCGATCCGTACCGTCAATAGGTTCATTTACTATTCCCTTAACGAATATTTCCTCTATGGCATATTCTACGGAATGATTGTGATCATATCGATTTATAACGTGCTGATGTTCGTGGCAATCAAAGAAAGAAGGTATCTCTATTATGCCTTTTACATTGTCAGTGTAGGAATATATGCCATGTGTATTGATGGAATGGCTTATCAATATCTATGGCCCAATTGGCCACAATGGAATCAAATTGCTTATGGCACCGCATTGTTTTCCCTTATTTTCTGGTCCCTTATTTTCTGCAAAAAGTTCCTGAACACAAGGACCAGGGCTCCACGGCTCAATCGCCTTTTGAACTACGCCATATTCGCACGAAGTGCAATTTTCATTTATGGGTTAGTCTTTGATCACGCGATTTTTCAACACAGGAATCTGGAAATTATACCACTCTCCTTAATATTTTATACCAGCATATTCATTTGGACCAGAGGGTATAAGCCAGCGAGGTTTTTTGTATTGGCCTATGGATTCCTATTTGCTGGGTTTTTGGTTAAAGCGCTACTGTTCTTTTCGGTAATACCTTTTGTTTTCTTGTCTTATTACAGCCTACATGCAAGCTTTCTCCTGGAAATGCTATTTCTGGCCTTTGCTTTGGGAGACCGGTTAAGTATTCTGAAAGAGACAAAAGACCGGGCACTTCGAAGGTCTATCCTTCAATATCAGGAAAATGCCAAACTGAAAGACAAGGTCAATCGAGAGCTGGAGGAAAAAATCCGTGAAAGGACCATCGAATTGGAGGAAAAAAATGAATTGTTGGCAGAAACAAATCAGAAACTGCATCAACAAACAGAGGACATTAACAGGATCAACTCGCAGTTGGACTTAGACAATTGGAAGTTAAAGAATAACATGAAAGAGGTTTTGAGAGATCGACTGATCAATAAAAACCTCACTTTTGAACAGTTTCAGGACATTTTTCCGAATAAGCTGGCTTGTTACCAGTTTTTGGAAAAAATGAAATGGAGTAGCGGATTTGCTTGCAGAAAATGCAACAACGATAAATATTCTCCCGGCACTACCAAGTTTTCACGTCGATGTACAAAATGTGGATACATCGAATCAATTACCAGTCATACTGTATTTCACCGCATCAAATTCCCAATAGAGAAGGCCTTTTATATTCTTTATGTAACCAATAATCATAGTGAAGACTTTACACTTGATCAGCTATCTGACTTTCTGGATTTAAGGCGTAATACCGTTTGGAGTTTTAAGAAGAAAATAGAGAGTTTGAGTAAAAACAACGACTCAAAATCTTCCAATACCCTGCTGAATTTATTTGAGAGTCATAGCAATTGATTTTAGGAGAAAGAGCTCTAAAATCATTTCTTGTTATTAAAGTGTTATTTAAAAGGGTATTTCATGTCTGATAGCCATTTCTGGTAATATTAAGACTGATACTAAAGCGATATTTCCCTTGTCGTATTTGGGCCTAAAATGGCCCTTTTTTTACGTAAAAAAGAAGTTTGAAGCGTTGCGAGAATCGTAAAATGATACTATTGCAGCGAAGATTGTTTTTCAAGATTGAAGCATTCAAATAGACTTTTTATGAATATGGCAATTGTATTGAGTCATGGTCATGACTTGTATGGTCCACTTCGAATAACGCTGCTAAGAACACTATTTTTTTTCTTGCTGGCGTCGCTGGGAACGCAGGCCTTTGCACAAAGAACCCTGTCAGGTCAGGTTACATCCGCAGAGGAGAATGAACCACTACCGGGTGTAACAATCATAATAAACGGTACAACACGTGGCACTATAACTGATATCGAGGGGAACTACGAGCTGGATGTTCAGGAGGGAGATGAGTCCCTGGTGTTTTCATATGTAGGTTATAAGCAAGTTGAGATGACCATTGGAAACCAGAGTGTCATTGATGTATCCATGAGCCTTGATATTGAGCAACTCGACGAAGTGATAGTGGTGGCCTATGGCGTGGTTCGTAAAAGTGATCATACTGGATCTGTGAGTTCCATTAAAGCAGAGGACATTACCAGTGTTCCAGCAGCCTCTCCAGTCCAGGCGTTACAAGGGAAAGTATCTGGTGTTCGGGTAGTGAGTAATTCGGGTACGCCAGGCGAGGCACCTTCCGTCAGGATCAGAGGGGTTGGAACGTTTGGGGATGCATCACCTATCTACGTCGTAGATGGGTTGATCTTGCAGGACATCACCTTCCTCAATGCGTCCGACATTCAATCGATGGAGGTTTTAAAGGATGCCTCGGCCACGGCACTGTATGGATCGAGAGGAGCCAACGGAGTAATACTGGTCACTACTAAAACAGGAAGCCGAGGTGATAAAGCAACAGTAGATGTCAGTTTTGAACAAGGTGCACAGTCCATTTCCCAATACATTGATATGCTCGAGGCCAGGGAGTTTGCACAGGTGATCAATGAAATCCAACCGGGGACATTCAATAATCTCAACCTACTTGAAAATACGGACTGGCAAAGAGAAGTATACCGAAATATGGCTCCTTTAACGACGGCCCAGGTTTCTGTTCGAGGTGGCTCCGAGAAAGTAGGATATTTTGTAAGCGCGGGTTATTTCGATCAATCCGGGATCATTCCTAAATCTGGCTTTGAGCGATTTAATGTACGAATCAATAATCATTATGAGCCTTTCGAAGGCCTCAAAATAGGTCACAATGTGAACTTTACCCGATTTACACAAGACCTTGCGCCAGGGGTGGTGGCCAGTACATTAAGGGCCTGGCCAACGGATCCGTCAAGAGATGAAAATGGTGATTTTTTCGGAAACAGAGGAAATGGAAACCCCCTTGCTGCCATTGCTTTTAATAATAGCACCAGAGAGGGTTTTAGAGCAGTGGGTAACTTCTTTGCGGATATTCGGTTCTTAAATGATTTCACCTTTCGTACTTCCTATGGCATTGATTATGAATTTGCAAATACTGCGCGGTTTACTCCTGAATTCTTTGTAACACCTCAGCAACAAAATCCAGTCAGTCAGTTGAGCAAAGGAGAGGAGCGTACTGATAACTGGCTTTGGGAAAACACCCTAACATGGGATAAAGACTTTGGAGATCATCGATTGAATGTGTTGGCCGGATATACCCTGCAAGAAGACAATCGGGAGACCCTTAGTGTGGGTGGAGAGGATCTGATCAGAGATTTCATCACTTTCTTACCGAGTAACCTGGAAAACATCACGAGTGTATCCAACAGAGCGGCTATAGAATCCAGAAGCTCATACCTGTTTCGAGCCAATTATGTCGCACTGGAAAAATACCTTTTGACAGTCTCTTTTAGAAGAGATGGTTCTTCGAGGTTTGCATCAGCCAATCGTTGGGGCAATTTTCCGTCCGTAGCAGTGGGATGGAACGTATCGGAGGAAGGATTTTTCGGAGGACTGACGTCTTTCATACCCTACGTAAAAATGAAAGCAAGCTACGGAGTGGTCGGTAACGATAAGATCCCCGTCATGTCCAGATTTACCTTGATTGATCTGGATGCTGGGGCTGTTTTCGGCATAGATGAAACACTGAACAATGGGGCAACTTTTAACACTTCCGGTAATCCAAATCTCATATGGGAAGAAGCCAGACAATTTAATGTGGGAGTGGAAGCTGAAATGCTTGATGGCCGGCTGTTAATGGAAATGGATTATTATGATCGAACAACGGAAGGGGTGCTGGTGCCACTTCAACTCCCAGGTCATTTTGGTAATGGTTCATTTGCCACCACTTTTTTCAATGCGGCAGATGTTCGCAACAATGGGATAGACCTCAATCTGGGTTGGCGTGACCGAAAAGGAAAAGTCGATTATGCCCTAAGTGCCAATATCTCTACGGTAAACAATGAAGTTTTGCAGGTCACCGAGGGTACAGGTAATACCCAATTCCTTTCTCTGGGCAGTTTGGGCAATGGACAAAATGTGAAGCGGGTAGAAAAAGGATTTCCTATAGGCTATTTCTATGGATATAGGGTCATTGGTATTTTTCAGAACGAATCGGAATTGGATCAGCACGCCAGATTTTCAACACAGGGTGTAGGAGATTTCATTTATGAAGATGTCAATGGCGATGGACAGATGACACCTGATGACCGTACCATGATCGGTTCACCTTTTGCAGACCTGATCTATGGTTTCAATATGGATTTCGGCTTCAGAGGCATAGAAGTTTCTCTTGATTGGCAGGGTGAATTAGGGAAAGAAATATACAATGGTAAAAATGCAGTGCGTTCAGGCCAGTTCAACTATGAGTCATCCGTATTAAACGCCTGGACTGGAGAAGGAACCTCCAATTCAGAGCCCCGAATTACAGCCTCCGGGGTAAACTACAGTCAATCAGACTGGTTCATTCAAGACGGTTCTTATCTACGACTCAGAACAGCCACCATTTCTTATAAAATTCCGAGCAATCTGCTGGAAAAAGCGAAACTGAATCAGGCTAAGATCTATCTCAGAGGCACCAATTTACTCACCTTCACAAAATACACCGGATATACTCCGGAAATCGGAGGGGATGTTGGCTCTAGTGGTATAGATACAGGCCTTTACCCCGTTACGGCCATTTATTCAACAGGCATAAACGTGACATTTTAAGCTATGAAGACATTGAGTAGATATTTTCTTTTGATAAGCTTCTTCATCTGGGCGGGTTGTTCTGAAAATTTCCTGGAGAACCCCCCACTTGATACCATCACTGATGAAACTTTCCCTGTTTCCCCGGAGGACGCGCTTCTGGCAACCAATGCCATTTACAGTACCTACCGCAACTGGTGGATAGAGGGAGGCTTTCCATTGACGGATTTGCTTTCTGATGATCAGACCAAAGGCAGTGAGGATGGCAGCAATCCGGATTTACAGCTGATCGTGGAGTATCGCTTTAGCCCTACGCATCCTTACATCTTACCCTTTTACCAGACGCTATATCAGGCCGTCAGGCGGAGTAACATAGTCATTGAAAACTTGCCGAGAGTGGAAGGTCTTGATCCGGGTTTAGCAGATAGATATCTGGGTGAAGCAAGATTTTTAAGAGCATTTACTTATTTCAAGTTGGTAAGCATGTTTGGTGGCGTGCCAAAAATCACTCAGGTCAATCCCGAATTATTTGTCCCAAGAACGGATGAAGAAGAAATGCTGGATTTCATCATTGAAGACCTGGAAGAAGCTGCTGGGCTCTTACCCGAAAAAAGTGAGTACGAAAATGCGGATATGGGGCGAGTGACCAGAGGAGCAGCGAAAGCCATGCTAGCCAGGGTTTATCTTTTTCGAAACGATTTTTCCAATGTCGAGCGGTATGCACTAGAGGTGATCAACTCAGGACAATACCAGCTTGAAAATACTTTTTCAGAGGCTTTTTCGATCAATAATGTTCATGGTCCGGAATCAATTTTTGAATTAGGGGCATTGCCCTTTTTCGGCAGAGATCAGGGTGGCAATCAATTTGGAAATACCCAGGGTGTGAGAGGAAGCCCGAACTGGGGTTGGGGATTTGGTCGGCCAACGTGGGATCTGATCAACTTTTTCGAGACAGACGACCCTCGTCAGGACCAGTCCATCATTTTTTTGGGCGAGGAGATTGGTGGCGTGACCATACTTGGCAACGATGCAACAACCGACACGCTAAGGAATGAAAATGGTGATATCATTGAAATAGAGTGCTATAATCAAAAAGTCTATGCAGAAGGCGCGGAAGACTCCCGCGATGGCTTTGGCCACAACCGGCGATTTATCCGATATGCCGACGTGTTACTCATGGCGGCAGAGGCCCTCAACGAAAATAACAGGACGGACGAAGCACTCTTGTATCTCAATCAAGTTAGGCAGCGCGCCAGACATGAACAACCCGACATTTTACCGGATGTAACCCTAAGAGATAAGGAAGCATTAAGGGCAGCTATCTGGAGCGAAAGGCGTTCAGAGCTGGCCTTCGAAACACTGCGGTTTGTCGACCTGAAACGACAAGGCAGGCTAACCGAAGTACTTGGCCCGCTCGGCTTTGAAACCGGTAAACACGAGTACTTACCAATTCCCCAGCAAGAAATTGATCTGAGTGGAGGTAGACTTCAACAAAACCCAAACTGGAACTAATTCAAAAAACTTCACAACCCTTTAATAGAACTTATTAACTAAATGATTTGATTATGAGAAAAGTGAACGCAATTATTTTATCAGCGCTTTTTTTGGCGATGTTCATCTTCGTCGGATGTAGTGATGATGATCCGGCCCCATCTTTTACACTAGTGAGCCTGACCGCTGGTGATATCGATTTGGCCGGTGTGACGTCTGCTGCGGATGTACCAGAAGATGCAGATATTGTAGCTGTATTTTCATCCGATGTTGATGCCAGCACGGCAAGTACTTCTACTTTAGTAATCACCAATACGACAACAAATGAAGTTCAATCTTATACCGTTGCTGTATCTGGCGCTACTGTTACCATTAGTGCGGAAAATGGATGGGATGGAGGTGCACAGTTTTCAATTGATTTGAAATCGACCTTAGCCGGCTCCAATGGTGTTTCATTCGAAGGTAATGTCCTGAATTTCAGAACTTCAGGAATATTTGTGCCCAACAAATCTTCACAGGTTCTGCACTTAAGTTTTGACGATGGTACCGCGACAGATGAGACAGGGCTGCAATCAGTGACTACTGATGGTACGTTAAATTTTGACACGGATCGCAGAGGTACTGCGAATGCGGCAGCGGCTTTTGATGGAAACGGAAACCTCGTTGAGGTAGCAGCGGCAGAGGCCTTAATCGAGGGGTCTAAAACCATTAGTTTCTGGTTTAAAACAGCGCTTTCCGATTACTCCGGAGCGGAAGGTTCTGGTCATCCACAAACCAGGTTCCTGCAGGGCCTTGCCGTTGAGAAAGGCTTTTTCCTGGAAATTGGAAGGAGGAGCAATGATCCTGCTTCAGATGGATTTAACAAGATATTCCTTAAATATGCTACCAATCAAATCAACGTAGGTACCAATAGTGAAAGTGTACCCGAGGCCACTGCCTGGACCGAAGTGAATGCCGATAATAGTGAGGCTGATTTCAGTGATGAAACGGTACGTAGCGGCTTCGATTTTGTAATTGATGCTTTGGAAGGTGATCCTACTTACATCAGTGGCCTGGTAGATAACACCTGGACCCACATTGTTATGGTAATAAACGGTGATGCACAGACCAAAACCATTTACCTTAATGGAGTCAAAACGGTATCGTTCCGATGGAAAACTGCAGGATTTGACTGGTTGTTTGGAGATTTAAGCCTGAAAGATATCAATAACGATGGATCACCGAATCAAGCCGTGGAGGGATCGTTGGCACTTGGTTTCGCAGGTTCAAAAGCCAATGAAGGTACCGGATGGGCAAATCATACCACACATTCTGGTAATGAGGCAGAGGCGAAGAAGTTCTTCAAAGGTTCTTTAGATGAGTATCGGATCTTTGACATGGCTTTTAGCGATGCGGACGTGGAAGAATTGTATAATAACGAGAAATAAGCGGTAAAGTGATAAAAGGTTGCCTCCGCATCTTTGTGGAGGTAGCCGTTTATGTTTTTGTTCATGAGACCTGTTTTGGTAGTTGTAATTGGGTTTTTGATGCTATCCTGTGAGAAAGAGGATCCGGGAGAACCGCAACGAAGCATATTGCAACTCGTTTCGATCAGCGTTGGTAGCACTCCGATCCGGTTGGATGGCACCAGTGAAGATCTTCCTTTAGATCAACCTGTTGTGATTCGATTTGCCTCGGAGCTTGATACCCAACAAGGTTTTGAAGCGATCAACATTACAGATGATCAGGACAATACCCTGGAGACAGATCTTTCCTTTTTGGACAACAATAGTACTATATCGCTTAGGCCAATCGAACCATTTGCTCCTAACCAACAATACAAAGTAGCTATAGGAGAACTAGAAGGGATAAACCAAAATTACTTTGAAGGTATTTCTGTGTCCTTCACTACTGAAGTGGGTGTTTTGATACTTGAAGAAATTTTGATCAATGGAATAGACGTCAATGCTTCCGATCTCATCCAGCATATTGACCTGGAACCAGAGGTTTTTGTCAGTTTCTCACAACCGCTCAGTTTAAGTACCATCAATGATCAGTCCGTGCGGTTATTAGGGCCAGGAGTGCCCGATTATCAAATTGATCTATCCGAAGATTTAAGATCGCTTACCTTGTCTGTTCGGTCACCTCTGGAAGATCTTACCAAATATAGCATCCAGCTTACGAACGAAATTGAGAGCAGTGAAGGACATGTTTTTGCCGGTTTCGATCGGCAATTCTACACTGCGCTCGATTCTGCTTTTAAATTTCCTGAGATTTCTGATGAAGCGTTATTGACCCTGGTACAGGAACAGACCTTTAAGTATTTCTGGGACTTTGGTCATTCGGTTAGTGGGCTCGCGCGTGAGCGCAATACTTCAGGGGAGACAGTGACCATCGGAGGGTCAGGTTTTGGTGTGATGGCTATTCTTGTGGCGATAGAGCGGAATTTCATCACCAGAGCGCAGGGGGTCGAACGTCTCCGGACTATAGTGGATTTTCTAAAAACCGCAGATCGGTTTCATGGCGTTTGGCCACACTGGATGAATGGAACAACCGGTAAGACAATCGCCTTTAGTGCCAATGATGACGGAGGAGACCTTGTTGAAACAGCTTTTATGATACAAGGATTGCTGACTGTTAGACAGTTTCTGGAGGATGATAATCCTGTAGAGGCTTCCTTGAAAGCTTCCATTACGCAGCTTTGGGAGGAAGTAGAATGGGATTGGTACACAAAAGGTGGACAAAATGTATTGTATTGGCATTGGTCGCCAAATTTTGGATGGGAGAAAAACCTGAAAATCAATGGCTGGAATGAAGCGTTGATTGTCTACGTGTTAGCGGCTTCATCCCCGACGCACCCGATAAGTTTTGAAGTTTACACGGAAGGCTGGGCCAGGAGTGGGGATATGGTCAATCGCGCGATGAATACTTATTACGACTACACCCTTGACTTGAGAAACGATCGGGGAGGGCCCTTGTTTTTCGCTCATTACTCTTTTCTTGGCCTGGATCCAAGAGAGCTAATCGATCAGTATGCCAATTATTGGGATCAGAATGTCGCTCACACCTTGATAAATAGAGCCTATTGCATTGATAACCCACAAAACCGAGTGGGTTTTAGTGAGCAATGTTGGGGACTCACGGCGAGTGATGGAAATAGTGGCTACTCGGCCCACTCACCAGACAATGACAAAGGAGTTATAACTCCCACGGCTGCCATTTCTTCTATACCTTATACACCTCGTGAATCGATGGAAGCCATTCGACACTTCTATTACTTCCTCGGAGACCGATTATGGGGAGAGTATGGATTCTATGATGCATTCAATTTTACCGAAGGATGGATAGCGGACAGTTACCTGGCCATTGATCAGGGACCGATCATTTGCATGATCGAAAATTATCGTACCAGACTACTTTGGCAATTGTTCATGTCAGATCCGGATATTAGGATAGGTCTGGAGAGGTTAAATTTCACGTATTGATCATTGGAAAAGGATAATTGAAAATTGAAGAATTGTATGAAGATATCAAGTTGGTTAATGGTAATAACCGGATTTATTATGATGAATTGCGGGACATCCGGCAGTCCAGTTCCTCAAGTAGCTTCTCAAGAGCTGTCGGATGATTCCCTGCTTACATTAGTGCAATATCAAACCTTCAATTACTTCTGGGAAGGCGCAGAACCCATCAGTGGCCTGGCCAGAGAACGCTTCCATACCGACGATATTTATCCCAGTCATCATAAGGATATTGTTACATCCGGTGGTACAGGTTTTGGGCTCATGGCCATCATTGTGGCGATTGAGAGGGGATTTATTACGAGGAAAGCTGGGCTTGAGCGAATTCAAAAGATTGTAGACTTTATAGAAAAGGCAGACACCTTTCACGGCGTATGGCCACATTGGTGGTTTGGGCCAACGGGAAAAGTGCAGGATTTTAGCCTGAAAGACAATGGAGGTGATCTGGTAGAAACCTCATTTCTGGCTGCAGGTCTGCTTACGGTACGCCAGTACCTGGATCCGGCCGATGAAGAGGAAGCCAACCTGATGGGCAGAACTAATACACTCTGGGAAAACATTGAGTTCGATTGGCACACTCGAGGTGGGGAAGATGTACTGTATTGGCATTGGTCCCCAACCTACGGGTGGGACATGAATTTTGCGGTACAAGGTTATAATGAGTGCCTGATTATGTATGTGTTGGCCGCTGCTTCTCCCACTCATCCGATAGATAAATCGGTGTATGAGAAAGGATGGGCGAGAATGGGTAGGATTACTGAAGATACCACTTACTATAACCTAGAAACGGAGCTAAATCACTATTCACATGACGCATCTCCGGTAGGACCACTCTTTTGGGCGCATTATTCGTATCTGGGACTCAATCCCACTCAACTAAAAGATCAATATGCTGATTATTGGAAGTTAAATACCAACCACGCCAAAATACACTACGAACATTGCGTGCAGAACCCGAACCAGTTTGAAGGGTATGGACCCAAATGCTGGGGCTTGACTTCCAGCTACTCCATGAAAGGATATGCCGGTCACAGACCTGATCGGGATATAGGAGTTATTTCCCCGACAGCTGCCTTATCGTCCTTCCCATACACGCCCAAAGAAAGCATGCAAATGCTTCGGTTTCTCTACGCTGAAGCGGACAGCCTTGTAGGGCAATATGGCCCTTATGATGCATTCAATATGCAGGAAGACTGGTACGTGAAAAGATACCTGGCCATTGATCAGGGGCCTATTCCTATCATGATCGAGAACCACAGAACCGGGTTGATCTGGGATCTTTTCATGTCCGCCTCGGAAGTCCAGAAGGGACTGGATAAACTAGGATTTACCTATGAATAATAGCCAGAAATGAGGATAACCTATAAACACCTTAGCGAGCGACAATCGATGGCAATATGCTTCCTTATTGCTTTTACGACCCTCTTTTTGCTGACAAATTGTTCCCAACCTTCGCATCAGGTTGCTGATAGTTATCGGCACAGGATAGATTCCCTTATGGCATTAATGACATTGGAAGAGAAACTAGGGCAGTTGAATTTGCCGGCGGCGGGTGATGTAAATACAGGACTGGCTCAGAGCACGGGCATTATAGCCAAGATCAAACGGGGACGAGTAGGAGGCCTTTTCAACGTCAAAACCCAGAAAAAGATAAGAGCAATCCAACGAGTGGCAGTGGAAGAGAGCCGACTTAAAATTCCATTACTATTTGGGATGGATGTCATTCACGGTTACAAGACGGTGTTTCCCATTCCCCTCGGATTGTCCTGCTCCTGGGATATGGCGTTAATTGAGCAAACAGCGCGGGTGGCGGCCGTTGAAGCCAGTGCAGATGGCATCAACTGGACCTTTTCACCCATGGTGGATATATCCAGGGACCCACGTTGGGGGCGTGTAACGGAGGGAGCGGGCGAGGACCCATTCCTGAGTTCGGAAATTGCAAAGGCCATGGTTCGAGGATATCAGGGAGATAATCTTAATGCGTCAAATACGCTGATGGCTTGTGTAAAGCATTTTGCCCTGTATGGAGCCTCAGAGGCAGGTCGTGATTATGGGACGACCGATATGAGCCGACAAAGAATGTATAATGAATATTTCCCACCTTATAAAGCGGCGATCGAGGCTGGTGCAGGAAGTGTGATGGCCTCATTCAATGAAGTAGACGGAATTCCCGCCACAGGGAATCGATGGCTCATGACTGAAGTGCTTCGTAATCAATGGGAGTTCGATGGGTTCGTCGTATCGGACTACACAGGTGTTACAGAAATGATCGAACATGGTATGGGAGACACGTTGGAAGTGGCTTCATTGGCGCTGAATGCCGGTATTGACATGGATATGGTCAGTGAAGCTATGCCTGGAAAACTTACAGAGGCCATTAAACTCGGAAAAATTGAACTGAAACAGATCGACGAGGCTTGCCGGAGAATACTGGAAGCGAAGTTCAAGTTAGGGTTATTTGAAGATCCGTATAGGTACTGTGATCCTGAGCGAACCTCAAAGGACATATTTACAAATGAGCATAGAAGTTTTGCTCGTGAAGTTGCCGCTCAATCTTTCGTTTTGCTCAAAAACGAAGAGGAAATTTTACCATTGGAAAAGAATGGTACGATTGCACTTATTGGTCCCTTAGCGGCGAATAGGGAAAACATGGTGGGAAGTTGGAGTGTTGCCGCAGATTTCAAAACAGCCGTTTCATTGAGAGATGGCCTTGAAAAAGCACTTAAGGGACAGGTCAACTTATTGTACGCCAAAGGAGCCAACGTCTATCAGGATGCCTCATTGGAAAGGCGAGTAAGTATTTTTGGAAAGCCTACCTACCGGGATGAACGCACAGAAGAGGCTTTGTTGCAGGAAGCTCTGGCCATAGCCCAACGATCGGATGTTATCGTCGCTGCATTAGGAGAGTCCTCTGAGATGAGCGGAGAGAGTTCTAGCCGAACCAACATTCAAATTCCAGCAACTCAACAAAAACTCCTTGAGGCGCTTATGGATACGGGTAAACCAGTGGTATTGGTACTGTTTGCCGGACGACCTATGGACCTGAGCTGGGAATCGAAAAATGTTCCGGCCATCCTTAATGTTTGGTTTGGAGGGACAGAAGCCGGGGATGCCATTGCGGATGTACTTTTCGGAGAAGTGAATCCATCAGGTAAATTGTCCGCCACATTTCCTCAGAATGTCGGCCAGATCCCTGTTTTCTACAACCATAAAAACACTGGGCGCCCGCTGCCAGAAGGGAAATGGTTTCAGAAATTCAAGTCTAATTACCTCGATGTTTCAAATGACCCGCTGTATCCGTTCGGATTTGGTCTGAGCTACACAACGTTTGATTATGGGAAGCTGAGTTTAAGTCAAACCCAAATGAAAGGGAATCAAACCCTGGAGGTTGCGGTGGAGGTGACTAATAACGGAGAGGTCGCCGGAAAAGAAGTGATACAGTTGTATATCCGGGATAAGGTTGGTTCAGTTACCAGACCGGTAAAAGAACTTAAAGCTTTCCGGAAAGCTGCAATTGATCCCGGAGAAACGAAGACCATTGTTTTTGAAATTGTACCGGAAGATCTGAAATTCTACGATTATGATCTCAATTATGTCTGGGAACCCGGAGAGTTTGAAATCATGGTGGGAGGAAATTCGAGAGATGTTCAATCCGCTACGGTGACCTGGGAAAAGTAATTGATTATCACTGTTTTGCATTTGGTGTATGTCAGAACCATATGATACCCCATATGCAAGGCTTGGGACCAGGATAAATAATTGAAATGCATTGCATCACATTAAATCAATTCTAACCACATGAGATACAGTTTTTACCTGATTATTGCTGCATTGGTCGTTGCTGGATTGAATTCTTGTCGGGAAAAAGCGCCCGAATTGAACAGGCCAAACATTGTATTCATGATGAGTGATGATCATGCTTATCAGGCCATTAGCGCCTACAGCGACAAGTTAATTCATACCCCAAACATTGATAGGATAGCGAAAGAAGGTATGCTATTCGCAAATGCTTCCGTTACTAATTCAATCTGTGCCCCATCTCGGGCGACCATATTAACCGGAAAACACAGTCACATTCATGGTAAAATTGATAATGTATTTCCCTTTGATACGACCAATGTGACCTTTCCTCAAATACTTCATGCCAACGGCTATCAGACCGCCATGTTTGGCAAGCTTCATTTTGGTAATAACCCAAAAGGATTTGATGAATTCGCGATTTTACCCGGTCAGGGTGATTATTACAACCCGGAGTTTATCACGAATAGAGGTGATACGACCATACTGGGATATGTGACTGACATCATTACCGATTTGACCCTTAACTGGCTTGATCATAGCAGAGATGAAACTAAGCCTTTTATGTTGTTTTACTTACACAAAGCGCCACACAGAGAATGGATTCCGGCGCCCAGACATTTTCGGGAGTACACGAAAAAGACCTTTCCGGAACCAAGCACACTTTTCGATAATTATGATGGCAGGGGGCCTGCAGCACGTGAAGCAGAAATGAACCTATTGAAGCATATGACGGTATCGGCGGACAACAAAATATATCCCGCATTGGCTAAAGAATTAGGGGTAAAGGAAGAGTCGGAGTGGGGATTCAAAGTATTTAAGAGTAAATACGGAAGGTTTACCGAGGAACAGAAAAGACAATGGGACGAGGTGTATGGCCCTATTAATGATAAGTTTAAAGAAGAATATCCTCATATGAGTGATAGCTCATATGTAAAATGGAAATATCAGCGATACATGCAGGATTACCTGGGATGTATTGCTGCTGTGGATGAAAATGTTGGTCGCGTATTGGATTATTTGGATGAAAATGGTCTGAGTGAGAATACCATTGTGGTTTACACCTCCGATCAGGGCTTCTACCTGGGAGAACATGGCTGGTTTGATAAGCGATTTATCTATGATGAATCTTTTCTGACGCCTTTACTGATGAAATGGCCAGAAAAAATTGAATCCGGATCAATTTCTACTGAAATGGTTCAAAACCTTGATTTCGCGCAGACGTTTCTGGATGTTGCAGGTATTGAGGCTCCGGTCGATATGCAGGGTGAAAGTATGTTGCCTTTAATGACCGGTGAAAATGAAAACTGGGAAAGAGATGCCGCTTACTATCACTATTACGAATACCCGGGTTTTCACATGGTTAAACGCCACTATGGGATCGTGACCGAAGAATATAAGCTGGCACATTTTTACTATGATATCGATGAATGGGAATTGTACGACCGAAAAAATGATCCGGAGGAAATGAGAAACGTATATCATAATCCTGAATATCAGGATATTGTAAAAGACCTTACGCAAAAACTTAAGGAGCTCAGGGTGATGTATAAGGATTCCGAAGCCCTGGATGAACAATACATTGAAAGGTATGAGTCAAAAGGATTGCTCAACTAAGGCTGGGATCCAGGGCATTTGATAAACCTCACAGATATAAAAAAGCCCCTTGATTCCTGAAGGGGCTCATTGAAGAAAACTTGACTGCTTTTTTTACAGTTAAAGAGCTTTTACTTTTTTAGGATTTTATGATCTATGGATTGGAAGAAAGATTCTCTATAACTCAGGCCAATGGGTATGTGTTTGCCTCCCTCAATAACAACCTCATTGCCTTCAATTCCCGTAACCACATCAAGATTCAAAATATATGAACGATGTATTCTTACGAAGTTGGATTTGGGCAATCGTTCAAGCATGTCAGATAAGTTGAAAAGCACTGGAATTTTTCTTCCCTGACATGAAATAGACAGATAGTTTCTCAATCCTTCAACATATTCGATATCAACGAACTTCAGTTTGAGCATTTTCCCTTTAACACCCGTCTTTACGATGATATAGTCGTCTTCCCCTGACTTGGCCTCATTCTTGCCCAACTCATACATATTATCAACCTTATTGAGTGCCTTCAGGAAGCGTGCATAGGTGATGGGCTTCATCATATAATCTACGACGCTGAAATCGTAACTCTGAACGGCATATTCCGAGTACGCGGTAGTAAGCATAATATGAGGCTGCTTTTCCAAGGGAATCTGATTCAGTAGTTTCAAGACTTCTATCCCGTTTATTTCAGGCATTTCAATGTCTAAAAACATAAGGTCCACATGATTCGAACGGAGATAGGCAAGTCCTTCGGAAGCCTGTGTGGTAGTAAATGCCAGTTCCAGATGTGGTGTTCTTTCGATGTGACCGGTCAGGATGTCGATCGCATGTTTTTCATCATCAATTATAAGACACTGCATAAGACTTTTCTTTTATGGTAAGAATGCACTCGTAGGTATTTTCATCTTCAGTTATTACTTGCTCAAAGTCTTTCCCGTAGGCAAGCTCCAAACGCTTTCTGACGTTTTCATTTCCTATGCCATGAGAAATAACTCCGGGCTCGTTGCTGTTATTTTTCTTGTAGTTATGGATTTTGAAGATGATGGAATTCTGATTGAGGATTAACTTGAAACTGGCAGGATGGTCAGGATCGTTAATCTTTCCGTGTTTGAATACATTTTCTACTAATGATATTAAGATTAATGGTATAATGTTTTTTCCGAAGAGATCACCTTCTATGGTGAAATCGACGTAGATATCGTTATCGAATCGCATCCTGTTCAGCTCTATGAAATTCTCAATGTGATCTATTTCATCTGATAGCGAGACACGTTCACTGGGATCGGCCTTCTTTAAAGAATACCGCATGATTTCTGAAAGTAATTCTATGGCTTGAGATAACTCATTTGATACCCGCGCTGCTTTGGAATACATATAGCTCAGGACATTAAACAAGAAGTGCGGATTGAACTGCGTTAACAGAAAGGACGATTCTGCACGAATCAGAGATTTTTCCAACTGAGCCCTGTGACGGATGCTCTCGATGCTCTTCTTGAATACGAAATAACCCACAGCAAGAAAGCTGATTTGAGCAAAATAGAGCAATTGTGCTGCCAGATATCGTTGTAGGGTATAGTTGGGCTTGACAAACCCTGAATTGATCCAGGATAACACGTGATATAGCGTAAAATATCGGTACGCCAGATATACGCCGAATAGGATTATCACTGAAACTGCCAGTTTGAAATAGTTGACACGCCAATAAGCGGGTAGTATATATAAGGACAGTAAATAGAAATAGATAATAAAAATGGAATAATATAATATAGGCGATATAATGTGGAGCGCAAGCCCGGGACCCCTGAAACGCACGTTCAGCGTGAGGATCCCAATCCATACAATCCATCCGATTATGTGGAATTTGTATTCCTCCTTCTCAAGTTTCATGGGTTTAAACTCACTCATTTTACTCCTTATATCTGCATTATTCTGGGATAAAATTACAGCAGTAAGTGCCTCAAATCCATCCGTTTTGTGGTATTTCGTGCGCATAGCGGTTTTTGATGTGCGAACAAGCGTATTGTAGGTACGAACCTAAAAAATCCCTTTCATACCTATCATATGCACCTTTAAACAATGTTTAAAAGCACATTGGTACATAGGAGAAAGTACTGAAAAGAAATTACATCATGCCATTTCAATCGTTTGTACCCGCAAAATACGTCCTTGCACATCGAAATATACTACAAAATGGAAGTTGGTACCTGTAATACTGTCGTTCGTGTAATTTTTTGGGCGAGTGAATGTGCTTGACCTAAGTTCGAACCAGCAACAAATTATTAATCAAAAAGAAACTACTATGAGAACTGTAAACGAATTTCAACTGAAAAGAAGAACGATTCAAAAGCTTGGAAACAAAGCGAGAAACGCGGGCGGTAAGTCTAGTCTGCTTTGTACCACGACAACAGATCCAACCACATGGAACAATTTCTAAGGATCATGAGATAGATTTTGTTTAGATAGAAGGGCAGGTAACTGCCCTTTCTTTTTATTCATACCTTCAGTTTTGAGTGAAATTTTAGCCGCAAACATCACATTAATTATCAGCCATGCCACTTACGAAATACAAGTTCCACGAAAAATTAATTGTTCGCACACCCGTACAGTCATTAGCCAGAAGAGAACGACATTGGACCGAAGTGATCAATGATCCGCAATTCATGGAGGCTGTCAGCATTTCATCAAACGATCTTTATCAGAAACTTCTTCGTGTGTTGGAGGAACAAGAAACAATCCATGGAAATGAGCTTCAGAAGTTACGAAAATCGGTAATGAAGTATTGGAGTCGAATGTGTACCAGAACTACGCCATTCGGGCTTTTTGCCGCTGTGGGGGTGGCAGACTGGTCAAAAGAGGGCCAAAATCAGCTTAAACTTTCCGACGCCAAAATCAAAAGAAGGACCAGACTGGATATGTCATTTCTCTATCAGCTGGCGATGCATATTGAAGAAGATCCTGAAATCAACTGTTACCTGAAATTTTACCCCAATAGCAGCATATACATGATGGGGGATGATTACCGGTTCCTTGAAACTGAAAACATTGGAAGTAGAAAAGATTATAAAATTACGGCAGTCTCCAGAACCAGTCACTTAAACATGATCCTTGAGCAGGCAGAAAAAGGAGTTACACTCATTGACCTGTTGGACTTATTATGCACTGAATATTCTATTTCGGAGAATGATGCGTATTTATACCTATCGGAATTGGTCGACTCACAAATTCTCGTAAGTGAATTAGAACCTACTGTCACAGGCGCTGAATACTGCGAACACATCATGTCCGTTTTGGATAGATTATCTCAAATTCCTACAGCTCGCGTCTTTTATAAGGTGCTTTCGGAAATCAAAATGTGTTTCAATGCCATGGACAGACAAGTCTGGAATGCGCCAGAGGTTTATGACATGATTTCGGGAAAACTTGAGAGAGTAGGTATGAAACCGGACCGGAACCGAATGATCCAGGTGGATAGTTTTGCTGATTTTAAGGCCGCCAAAGTTGATCAACGTATTCAACAAACACTAAGGAACGGCATTGAGGCACTTATGAAATGTCAAAAGCCCAGAGAGAATGAGGACCTTAATAGATTTGTACAAAAATTCAACGAAAGATACGAAGGACAACAAGTTCCTTTAACGGAAGTCCTCGATCCTGAAACAGGCATTGGGTATTCAGACAATCAAACCAGTGACCTTTCTGAATTAGGTGAAGGACTTAGCGTCACCGAAAAAAGATCACTAAATACGTCCTGGGACGAATTTGAAACATGGACTTTTCAAAAACTCCTTTCGGCACAAAATGATAACCGTCTGGAAATAGAGATCACCGAGGACGATTTAGAGCGGTTCTCAGGAAGTCAACATGATCTGGCACCGTCGATAGCGGTTATGTTCAGGGTAGTGGACACCAGGAAAGGCGACGTTTTAATAGAAAGCGTAGGAGGGTCCAGTGCCATCAATCTATTAGGAAGGTTCGCTCATGGAAGTGAGGAGATTCTGGAGATCATGAGGGATGTCGCCGAGAAAGAAGAGACTCATAATCCGGAGGTTATTTTCGCTGAAATTGCTCACCTTCCTGAGAGCCGGGTTGGAAACATTTTGCAACGACCTTCGGTAAGACCTTATGAAATACCGTATCTGGCCAAAGCCAGTGTCGAAAACGAATTTCAGGTTCATATTCAGGACCTGTACGTGAAAGTAGAAGCGGGAAATATCCAGTTATGGTCACATAAACTGGGGAAACGTGTGATCCCTAGATTAAGTAGTGCTCATAATTTCAAGCTCTCCGATTTGCCCGTATACCGATTTTTGTGTGACCTGCAAACGCACGAAAAGAACAGCTCTCTGATGTTTAAGTGGGGTTCGGTAAAGGAGCAGTTTACATTTTACCCCAGGGTCCGTTTTCAGCATGCTATTTTGAGTCCCGCTTGCTGGAAATTCGGAGAAGATGATCTGAAGACCTTGAGGAACGCCAAAGACCAGATAAGTTTTAGGTTCCACACAGCACTGCTCAGAGAAAAATGGAAATTGCCCCGGTATGTCCTATTTGCTGAGGGAGACAATGAATTGATGATAGATATGGCCAGCCAGGATTCTGTTGAGATTTTGCTGGATCTCACTAAGAACAAGGACCATTTTATGATCAAGGAAGTCCTTGGGTTAGAGAGTGATCAGATCATTGACTCGACGAATTATGGACATTCAAACCAGATGTTGGCCTGCCTTATTCGTGAAGAGCAGAGTTATATGACTCCAGTCCTGAATGGAAAGCGTCCTTTAAAATCGCGCGAACCTGTCAAAAGAAAGTTTGTGCCGGGCACGGAATGGCTGTATTACAAACTTTACTGCGGAGACCGGACCAGTGACGCTTTACTGGAGCATGGTATCGCTCCTGCTGTCAGGCATCTGTATGAAAAGAAGATGATCGATAAGTGGTTTTTTATCAGATATGACGATGGTCACCCTCATGTAAGATTTCGAGTGCACCTTACTGATAAGAAACAATTTTCCAATGCTGTGGAGCTGATTGCTTCTTTCATCGAGCCTTTTGAAAATCAAAAGCTGGTTTGGAGAACGGAACTTGCCACCTATGAGCGTGAAACCGGACGTTACGGGCTTCAGTCCATAGAAGAGTCTGAGTCGTTCTTTTCGATAGACAGTAACGCAACGCTTCAAATTCTCGAATTGGAAAATAATTCTGTTGATCAGGAATTGAGATGGAAATATATCCTGAAGGCTATGGATGATACACTTGATGCATTTGGCCTTAACCTTGAACGACGATTTGCACTGGCCGAAAGGTGCCGGGATGCTTTTATGGACGAATTCCAGGTGGATAAAAAAATGAAACGGGATCTCGATTTGAAGTATCGGAAATTTCAGACGGAGATCAAAACGCTGATTGAATCAGGCGATGAGGAGTCGTGTGAATTCTCAGCCATATCCAACCTTCGAAATGAGCGAATTCAATCTGTCGCTAAGGAGTTGCTTCGAATTAGAGGTGAAGAAGACCTGGACTGGCTACCGGGATTCTTAAGCTCTCAAATTCATATGACCATCAATCGGGTTATGACTTCTCGGCAGCGGTTCTACGAAATGATACTCTATTACTTTCTGACCAAATATTATAAATCTAAAATCGCTAGAAACAGTGCATTAAAGGCCGTGGCATAACTGGATATTATAATTGGTACTACTCATAGAAATCATCACATGATACCTACATCAAAAGGTTAATTGTGATGATTTTTTCATTTAAGATTAGTCACCTTAAAAAAGCGATCGGAAGAAGTGAATTCTATTTATGTACCTAGAAAAGTGAGATTGGTCACAAATAATTTATATAGGAGTACCCCCTATCTATTTTAGAACTGTGAAAGGAAAACAAAACATGATTGAAGCAAAGAAATACTCAGATACACGCAAATGGCGGGTGATTTACATCCGTCCGAAATTCGAGAAAAAGATATCCGCAAAACTTGTAGAAAAGGGCATAGAATGCTTCCTGCCTACGAAAATGGAAATCCGTGAATGGCATGATCGCAAAAAGCGATTGGAAGTGCCGGTTTTTCCAGGTTACATTTTTGTTCGACTGAATCAGAAAGAAGTTCATCAGATCTATGGGATCAATGGCTTCGTACGATTTCTTACGACAGCCGATGAGATGGATACGGTGAGTGATCAGGAAGTTGAGGCGATGAAGGCCTTGTTCCAGAGAGATTACCAAATCAGCGCTGATGACCCTGCAGGCATGCCCGTCATGATCACCACAGGACCTCTCACAGGTCTTAGGGGTATTTTGGAGGGTAGCTATGGCAAAGACAGTGTTTCGGTAAACATAGAGATATTGAATAAGTACATCAGAACGGTCGTCAATGGAACTGACCTGGAAAGAGTACATGAAGAGAGCTTGTTAGAAGCCAGTTAATACTGGTCAGTACTAACACGGGTTGATTAACCCTTTTTGCCCCTTCGGGGATTTTCGCTGAAACCTGGTTAACACCAGGGATTCAGAAATTACATATTGTTTTTGTCTAATGAGTAGGTCCTGTTACTCAATTGGCGAAGCTCTACCCAATCGGCAACTAAGGCGATAAAACGTCAACAGATAATTCGCAGAATACAATAACCCATTTCAAAAGGAATGAACATGCTGACTTCAAATAATTTGATCGAATCACTGGCTTTTGCTGCAAAAAATAGTGAGAAGGGGATCTACCTGATTTCGTCTCCGGAAGATGAGATCTTTTTACCGTACCATGAATTATTGGATACATCGGAGAAGGTACTCGCATTTTTGCAATCCAAAGGCCTGACCAAAGGTTCTACCGCGATCTTTCAGGTAAGCGATGAAAAAGACTTTCTGGTCTTGTTCTGGTCTTGTATACTTGGTGGGATCATTCCTGTACCTCTTACCCTCGCTAAGAACCAGGCACAGATCATCAAATTATACAAGGTGATCGAGGCGGTGGAGGAGCCTGTTATCATTGGTGACCTTACAAACCTGGACAAAGTATTCAGCAATCATCACATCAGTACCTCAAAAGAGGTAAAAGTCATTCCAATCCAGGACATCTATCGTTCAAATGAAAAGGGCAACATCGAAGAAATGGGCAAAGAGGATGTTGCATTTATTCAGTTTTCTTCCGGGTCGACAGGTAAGCCTAAAGGCATTGTGCTTACTCATGGTAACCTGATGGCGAATATGGAAGGAATAAGTAAGTCGGCGAATTACAATTCAGGAGACCGGTTGTTGAGTTGGATGCCTTTGACCCATGATATGGGAATGATAGGTTTCCACCTGAATCCTCTCTGCTGTGGGCTTGATCAATTCATCATTTCAACTTCGGCTTTCATTAAGAAGCCTTCTTTATGGCTTGACAAGGCCACTGAACATCAAATCACCGTAACATCTTCGCCAAACTTCGGCTATAAATACCTGATGCTGCGAACCGATTTAAGTCAGCAAAAATGGGATCTTTCCAACATCAGAATCATTTATAATGGCGCTGAACCTATTTCTTTATCCATTTGCGAGGAGTTCCTGTTCAAAATGCAGGATTTTGATCTTTCAAGAGAAGCAATGGTTCCAGTATATGGTTTGGCTGAAGCTTCTGTGGCGGTATCAATGACCGATTTATCTGCCGAAGTGCAATGCCTTACGATCGATCGAGACAGCATGTCGGTTAACGATCCTATTCGTTTGCTGGAAACCGCAGAAGACGGTGTGAGTTTCGTCAATGTTGGCAAGCCTGTAGCGCATTGCGAAGTGCGAATCGGGGATGAAAAAGGCCAGGAACTTCAAGAAGGAGTGATTGGTAGCATTTTGATCAAAGGAGCAAACGTTTGCCAGACTTATTACAACAATGCAACAGCCCACAACGAAATCATGAAGTCGGATGGATGGTTGGATACCGGAGATCTGGGATTTCAGTGGCACGGAAATCTGTACATAACCGGAAGGGCGAAAGATATTCTGTTTGTCAACGGCCAAAACTATTTCTCTCATGATATCGAGCGGGAAATGGAGGTCCTTGATGACATTGAACTCAATCGATTTGTCGTAACCGGATATTTTGACTCAGACGTTGAGAAAGAAAGGATTCTGGCTTTCGTTCATTACAAAGGGCGTCTCGATTCATTCATAACACTTTCAGAAAAACTCCAACGGACGGTAAAACAGAAATTTGGTTTTGAGTTTTCTCACATTATCCCAGTGAAGAGTGTACCTAAAACCACCAGTGGCAAGCTTCAGCGGTTTGAGTTGTTAAAAGCTTTCCAGAATGGTGATTTTAAGGCTGTTTTAATTGAAATCGATGCATTGATGAGCACACGTCTTAGTCAGACACAGGAGCTCATGGGTTCAGATATAGAAAAAGTAAGGACCATCTGGTCCAGGGTATTGCGCATTTCAATGCTGCAAACAACTGATAATTTTTCTGCCATTGGCGGGAACTCGATGGAGGCAGCCGAAATTTGTAACCTCATCGAACAACACTGGAGTGTCAAACTGACGCTCGATAGATTCTACAGCCTTGGAACCATAGAAAACCTGGCGGCAAATTTGGATCAATTACCCAGTCAATCATTCGATCCTGTGAAAGCTTCCGATCCTCGTAAGGAATATAACCTTGCCGATGCTCAATCAAGTCTCTACTACCATTGGAAAAACCAACAGGAATCCATCGCTTATAATGTGCCGGTGGTTTTGGAGGCAGATCACTCGATTGATCTCGAACGTATCAAAGCTATTTTTCAAATTTTGGTAACCCGTCATGAAGCATTGCGGATGAGATTCAGGAGTGAAGATGCCCTGAGTCATGTGACTGATAAAGCGGGATTTGAATGGGGTTATCTGGCTCAGGATGAACAGGATATAGAGGAGAAACTTGTATCACTACTCAAGCCTTTTGATTTAGTGGATGGTCCGCTTTTAAGGGTATATGTAGTAGAACATGTTCATTCAGGCTCGAGTTTGCTCTACCTGGACTTTCATCACATCATTGCTGATGGTCAGTCCATTCATCTGCTGCTGTCGGAATTCATGAAATTGTACAAGGGAGAGACCTTGTCCCACAAAAAGCTTGATTACACGGATTATATTCTTTGGCAAGAGAATGAGAAACCCAATTCCATCGCCGACAACATTACTTTTTGGTCCGAAGAACTGTCAGGTGAAGTGCCAGTTTTGGAACTACCCACAGATGGAGAAAGACCGTCCGAAATAACGTATGCTGGCCGTCGGCTCGAATTTGGTATGGATCGGGACACCACCATGGCCATAAACCGTTTTTGTCAACAGGAGCAAATTACCGCGCATAATTTCTTGTTTGCTTGCTACTATTTGCTACTGTCAAAGTATGCGTTACAAAATGAAATCATTATCGGGATTCCTCACCATGGCCGAAATCACAAGGATCTGAATGACATATTCGGAATGTTTGTGAACAGTTTGCCCATCCGAATATTGACCAAAGCCGGCAATAATGTAAAAGGGTTGATCGACCTGGTTACGACTAAGATTATTCAAGCAATGGATCATAGTGATCTGCATTATTTCAACATGCTGAAACTATCGGACCAGGTGCTGACGCCCGGTCGAAATCCTCTTTTTGATACGATGTTTATCTATAGGGATGGGTTAAATGGCGAAGACTTTAAAGTCAGCGGTTTCAAAAAATATCACTTTGATCCAGGGACATCTAAATTTGATCTTACCCTCGACATAGAAGAACGTAAAGGTCTGCTGTCATACACGTTCGAGTTTTCAACGGCTTTATTTGAAAATAGAACTATACGCCGACTGGCTGGAAGCTTTGAAAAGATCGTCAAAGATATAATGAATGATCCCGCACAGCAGCTTTCCGATATTTCGGTGATCAGCCAGGAAGACCTCAATAAAATTCAAGATATATCCACTGGAGAATTGGTTGATGGCGAATTTCAGCCCATACACCAAATGTTTCTGGAACGTGCAGCCATGGATCCTGAAATGATCTGTATTGAAGACCTCAATAGATCTTACACTTATCGCGAGGTAGAGCAGGCTGTTTATGCCCTGTCAAGCCTTCTTAGAGAGGAGACTGTCGCAGGAGGAGTAGTGGCGGTCATGTTGCCAAGGTCCGCCGAATTGATTATCGCACTATTGGGTATCATGAATGCCGGATGTGTCTTTCTTCCAATTGACGAGGACATGAATGATGAGCGCAAGAAGGAATTGTTGCAACGGAGCAAATCCTCAGTTTTGATTTCAACTGAGTCATCCGCAGGCAAACTTAAGCTCGATTCTAGGGAGATAAGACTATTAACATTAGATAAACTGGATGCGTTCACGTCCACAGAAGTTTCACACGCTTCAGGTGTTGGGGAACTATGTTATGTGATGTTCACATCGGGATCCACGGGTGTGCCAAAAGGAGTTATGATCACTCATGGCAATCTGTACAATTACATATCCTGGGCCACTCAACATTATTTCGATCAGGAAAGACTGAATGTACCACTTTACTCGTCGATTTCTTTCGACCTGACCATCACAAGCATATTTGCGCCATTGGTAAGCGGTGGGAAAATTATCATATATGAGAAAGCAGAAAACGATGAAGTACTGATTGAACGCGTCTTTCGTGAGAATAAAGTCGATTTGGTGAAAATGACACCCTCTCACCTTAAACTATTGTTGGATAACAAGGCGGTTTCTAACCAAACCAGGATAAAAAAATACATCCTCGGGGGTGAAGCCTTACCAACGGAACTGGCTCAGGAATTGGTGATGGCTACTGCGCCTGATGTGATCATTTACAATGAATACGGACCCACGGAAGCGACCGTTGGTTGTATCACCTATCAATATGACGAAAGTGATCTTTCGAATCAGGTACCTATCGGTCAGCCCATACAAAATATGAATTCATATATCCTGGATACCAACCTGCAAAGAGTACCGTTCAACGTACCTGGGGAATTGTATCTTTCAGGGAAAAGCCTGGCAAAGGGATATTTTGAGCAGCCTGAACTTACGGAAGAGAGATTTGTGGATAATCCCTTCGTTTTCGGCGATACGATATACAAGACTGGTGACGTTGCAGAGCTTTCTCCTAATGGTTATATCCAGTACATAGGTAGAAATGATCGTCAGGTAAAGATCAATGGATACAGAGTGGAACTGGGAGAGGTAGAGGCCAAAATCAGCCAATGCGATATCATTGACGAAGTAGTCGTACTGCATGTCAGGGAGCCGTACTCAAGGCTTATTGCCTTTTGTTTGGCAACACCGGGTGCGGACCTGGACGAATCTGAATTACGACAAAGTATTTCGACGAGTCTCCCTCATTATATGATGCCGGAAACTTTCCTGCAGATCGACTCTATGCCCCTGACGGCTAATGGAAAGATTGATACAGAAGCCCTGATTAAATTGAATCCTTCACCTTCAGGTCTCCCTGAAGTGAATTCCTTCCAGGTGGCAAATACATTGGTTGAAGTATGGCGCAAGTTTTTTGCTAACCCACAGATCGACATCCATTCCAATTTCTTCGAACTTGGAGGAGACTCAATCAAGGCGGTTCAGCTTTCAGCACGTCTACAGGAAATAGGTATTGAAGTATCATCCAGAGAGATACTGACTAACAGTTCAATTTTATCTTTGAGTGCTTATTGTCAGGTGGCCGAAACGACATTTGAGGCAGAAGATTCGAAGGGTCACATGCTCCCGACACCCATCATGTCCTGGTTCCTGAATCAGGGACATGCGAACCCCGATTACTATAACCAATCCGTATTACTGGAATTAAAACTGGCTCCAGAAGACGAATTGCTGCTTAATAAAGCCTGGATAGGTCTCATTAAGAAACATCCGACTTTACGCCTGAATTACGACGCAGATCAGGCACGGTTCTTCTACAATGAAGACCACCTGTCAAAAGAAAATATTGTCACTTATCACGTTGTTCGGGATAATCAGGAATTAAAGAATCTTTGCGTAGATCTGAAGAGTAGTTTTGACCTTTCCTCTTCACTATTAATTCAGCCGGCCGTCATTAAATGTGACGGCCTTGGCTATCTCTTTATCACCGCACACCATTTAGTTGTGGATGCGGTTTCGTGGAGAATATTATTAGAAGATCTACAAAAAAACCTGTCAGATCTGATCGGGAACGAGGGTCTTTCAACGAATTCAACAGGAGTATCATTGAAAACGTGGAGCAACCATTTGGAAGCTCTGGCCCAAAGTTCTGATTATGAGCAGGAACAACTTCATTTTTGGAAGCCTAATCAGGCCACAGAATTTTATCAGACTACAGCGCTTCACCCGGATCAGCGTAGGGTGGAGCATCAGGAGGTAATGCATTTTGAACTGGATGAAGAAGCCACTGCATCCTTGCAGGAGGAAGTCAGACAAACATTCAATTGCGATCTTGATGTATTGCTAAATGCCGCATTAGTAGAGGTGCTTTGTGAAAGAGTCGGTTCATCCAAATTGGTCATTGAGCAGGAAAATCACGGAAGACATCACGCAAACTTTAATCTTGGGAACACGGTTGGCTGGTTTACCTCGCTGTACCCTTTACTGTTTGAATACCATGCTGAGATAGGAACGTTGATTGGTTCCGTAAAAGAAAAACTGCAAAAGGTTCCTGAGCATGGCCTGGGTTATGGAGTTTTGACCGCCGCTGGTAAGCTCAATAGCGAACAACAAGTGGGTATCCGGCTCAATTATCTTGGCGAACTGGGTACGGAGTTTGATAATGAATTTTTTACCTACCGCGGTGATATTCCAACAGGAAAAGAACAAGATGATAACAATTTGATGAGTGCTGAACTGGAGGTAAATGCCATGATTGTTAATAATAAGTTACGCATGGAGATTTACTTTAATCGTCATGCCTATTCCTCAGATACGATCAGAGATATAGGTTCAGCGACCTTGCAATTCCTATGTGGTGCGTTAGATTTCATGCAGTCAGTGACCACACCTCAATACACGCCATCAGATTTTACAGCGGATATTGATAAACATGAGTTAGATATGTTGTTGAGTGAGGATTGAATCCAGTCCTTACTTATACAGTCACATATCGAGGAATCTTAATATTTAATAAAATGAATCAAGTTGAAGCATGTCTCTCGGCTTATAAATCAATGAACCCCGAGGATAAAGTAGCCATGGAGTTTGCCATTAAACAAGATTTATCCAAGGGGTCCGGTAAATCGAGGAACTTCAGTGAGTCGTTGATATCTCCAATCATCAAAGCATTGGACGATTTCGAGCAATTGATCGAACGAGTACCAGTAGACCAAATGGTCAGAAAAAAAGGTGTTCATATGATCAGTATCGGAGAACATATCGCTCATGTATTGGACGTGTTCAGATTTGTTTTGGAGAGAGCACATGACAATTACATCAACCTGGCCAAAGCGCGAATGGAAGTAAGATGTGATTATGATGATAAAGCCTCTTTGAAATCCTACCTGGTAGCCATGAGAAATCAGGTCAAAAACCTGCTTAACGAAGATTTTACTCAGGAAATCATCTTCAAAGATAAAATAGGAGCTGAGGATGTACAGATCATCTCAACACTTGGCGCCGCAATCTATGAAGCATATAGTCATTCACAACACCATTTTGTCACGATTGGTGACATCATCAAATCAGAGATGGAGCGGAAGGCTTCCTGAAAACTTGAATTAAACATTAAGAATTAAACTACGAAAATATGAGATTCATACTTCGAACTAAAAAGAGGAGCCGTAACCTGCACCTGATCAATATTGGGGTGCTTACGCTCGCGATCATAGTGAGTTTTTTGATATTTGGATACACCCACTATAAGACTACCTATGATAATTTCCATAGTGGTGGCGACAACCTCTATCGACTGGTTTATGATCAGTACATCGATGGGAAAATGGAGCGAACGAAATCAACCATTCATACGCCTGTCGGTCCTGCCGTGCAGGATAATTTTCCTGAGGTTAGACAGTATGCCCGACTGTACCAATTCCAATACCTCATTTTGAAATACAATGAAACGAGCCAGTTTCGGGAGACCAACTTCGCGATGGTTGATACCAACTTCGTTCATATGTTTGTACCTGAACTAATTTCCGGAAGTGCGGACGTTCTGGCAGACCCCACGGGTATTTTAGTCTCTGAATCCACGGCGAAAAAGTATTTTGGTAATGAGAATCCTTTGGGTAAGGTATTGAGAACCAGTAGTATGTATCCAATACTGCCGGCGAATGTGGTAGTCAAGGGTGTTTACAAAGATTTTCCTGAAAATAGCTATTTCACCTACGATCTACTCGTGTCTGAGCACTTCTGGGCGGATGCCGATAAAGATGACTGGACCGGTGATGATATGGCAGAGACCTTTTTTCTGTTGGCTGATAATACGTCCATTGATAACCTTAATAATAAGATTAATTCATTCATTGGAGAAAGAACCGAAAAGGAGTTGGAGGCCAGTGGACGTGTACACGAATTTCATTTGCAGCCACTCTCGGATATCTATGTCGTTAATAACTTCGAAGATGGCATTACCATGGAACACGGACTCGGCAAATTCAGCTATTTTCTGTTGAACGTTATTGGCTTTTTTATACTGATCGGAGGTCTGGTCAATTGTGTGAATGTCAACCTGGCCATTTCAATCGAAAATAGCAATGAGTTCAAAATACGAAAGCTGTTTGG
Organism: Cyclobacteriaceae bacterium; assembly: GCA_965229785.1. GTDB lineage: Bacteria > Bacteroidota > Bacteroidia > Cytophagales > Cyclobacteriaceae > JAWPMT01. Next base: position 2,003,646 of record CBDDJS010000001.1, on the reverse strand, counting down.
CGCCAATATGCAGGAATTTATGATCACCAGTACGGTCAGTACGGCTACCATTGTCATGCTTTCCGCGATCATCTCTACCATCCTTCTGGCTGCAACTATGCCCTGGTACGAAAGACATTTTGAAATTGATGTCCATCTGGCCAGTTTCTTTACTTCAGGTCTCGGGATCACGTTCTGTTTACTGCTATTTGGTGGAGGCATTCTTCCTGGAGTTGTCATAGGCGTCTATAACTATATATTCAATAAGTCATCGGATATAACAAGTGTTAAGGTGCACCTATCGCGATCCGCGAAAATCATCTCCAGAGTGAGCTTATTGTTCCAGTTTGCACTGTCTTTCTTTTGCCTGGCTTTTGCGTTCAATTTCTTTATCCAGTCAAGGTTGTTGACCCAAAAGGATCTTGGATTTGACTACAACAACAAATACGTCTTTTTTGCTTCTTACGAGGCTGGAGACCTACTCCAGTGGGGTGAAAACTCGAAGTATGATGCGCTTAAAAACGAGTTGATGAACAATGCGAACATCAATGAAGTCAATTCTGCAGTGGATGTACCTGGATACACCATTGGTGCGGGTTCATATCTGTTGATCAGAATGGATAATCCTGAAATCAGTACCAGGAGCTTCTTCAATTGGGTAGAGCCCGGATTTGTGAACATGTTCGACCTTGAAGTCTTAGCAGGAGATGTTTTTTCTAAGCAGGATGGTAATACACTTAATAAAGTGATCATCAACCGGAAATGTGCCAAAAGACTTGGGTTTAATGAACCGGAGGATGCGATTGGAAAAAGTGTGATGATCGCGAAAAATCATACGACTGGTATTGCCCGTGCGACCATTCATGGGGTCATTGAGAACTTTGTGAACCGAAGCATCAACATGGAAATGGCGTCCTATCATTTGATCCCCGTTTCCTACTCCGGAGGATTTTACACGGCAAGCATCAAGCCAACAGCAGATAAAAGTGAGGTGGTGTCGCAAATCGAAGCAACCTTTGAGCAATTCTTTCCCCAGACACCTTTTTATGGATATTGGCATTCGGACCTTGTCCAACGACAAACGAAACCAATGAATGACGTTTCTGTCCTGATATTCATTGCCCTGGTCGTTGCGATATTGACCATGTTGGTTGGACTTTGGAGTATTGCAATCGTAATGATTCGTCAGAGAATGAAAGAAGTTGGATTGAGACGAGTTCTCGGAGGGTCGGTCAACCACATTCTCAGGATTTTTACCATGCGATACTTGTATACGTTATTAGCTTGTTTGGTCATTGTCTTCCCATTGACGTACATGGTCAATGAGAGCTTCCTGCAGAATTTGCCAGACAGAATTCGTTTCTCCGTATTCCACTATTTGTCGCCAATGCTGCTGATGACAGTAATTGTTCTTGTGACAGTCGTTTTTTCGGTGTTGAAATACGCTACCAAAAGACCGGTTGATGTGCTGAGGGTCGATTAAGACCTTCAGCACCCTCGATTTTACTTTTCACTTCTTAGCCTTAGAACCATACTAATTCATTTTTTAGCGGGGTGAGCTCTGTCTAAATCAAGCAACTGATTATGAAACCAAAAATTGCAAAGTCAAACCTTCAGGACATTTACGAACTCGGATCCACTCAAAAAGGGATCTTGTTCCATTACTTGAAGGAATCCGATGAGAATTTGTACAATGTTCAGATTGTCTTGAATATTGATGGGACGTTAGACATTGATCTATTGAAAAATGCATTGGTCGATGTACGGGCCAGGCATGACGCATTAAGGTCGGTCTTCAACTGGGAAGACACCAGTCGACCTCTGCAGATTGTGCTGAAAGAGGCGGTTTTCTCCCTTGAGCTTGTGAATTTGAGGGATTCATCCGATGAGGAGCGAGAAAACAATTTAGAAGAACTGCTTAAGCAAGAATATCAGACTCGATTTGAGCTTTGGAAAACGCCTATTCGATTTACACTGTATCGCTTAAGTGAAACTTCATATGTTTTCTCTATCACTCATCATCATATCTTATATGATGGTTGGAGCACAGGTGTGATTTTGCAGGAGATCTGGAAACGGTACGATGAATTGGTTCAGAGAAAACCTGAGGATGAGCGTTTGAGCGTAAATTATAAGGGTGTTTGGTCAAAAACGGAGGAACTGAGAAAAAGCCCGGAAAATCAGCAGTTTTGGCTGGACTATCTGGGTGGTATCGATGAGTATGCACTACTCACCCGTCAAATTGGTAACGCAATAAGTAAACCGAGACATCATGCCTTTTCACTGGAAACCAAAGGCCTTCAGGCGTATTGTATCAATAACAAAGTAACACCTGCTGCTGTCTTGTATGGAGCCTACGGTTTATTACTGCAGAAGTATTTAAGGTCAAATGAAGTGGTTTTTGGGACCACTGTTTCCGGACGAGATGAACGTGTAAAGGGTATAGAAAGGGTAGTGGGCAACTTTGTCAATACCATACCTATGGTAACATCTGGAGCTCCTGAAGAGCCACTTAATAACTACATTCAGAGTGTGAATCGTGGCCTGATGGAACGAAGTGAGTTTGGCCTCAATTCTTATTTCGATATCAAGCAAATCCTTCAGATGAATTCCTCTGAGGATCTTTTTGATTCTGTGATGGTTATCGAAAACTATCCTTTGGATGATAAAATAAAAGGAGAACATCAGGGATTTAACCTGAATTTGCGATTCTCACGAGAAAATACCGGATTGCCTTTGATGCTAACGGTGTATTTGGATGAAGATGCGAGAGTGGAACCGTCTTACGATGAAGGCTTGTTCACGGACCAGATGATCCAGTCATTTTCAGGTCACTTTACCAATATCATCAATGCGATTGTTAACGAAGAAGTTTCTTTGATTGGTGAGCTTGATATACTTGCCAATTCGGAGAAAGAAGCATTACTTCAATTAAACCCGGAGATCCGACAAACAACTTCCGAAGACACGATTCTTGATCGGTTTGAAGCACAGGTTAAGCGCACTCCGGATCAAATTGCGATCACTTCCGAGGACGTATCATATACTTATTCTGAGCTACAACATTTAGTAAACACAATATCGTATAATTTAAGCCAGAAAGGCGTAACGCATGGAGATTTAGTGGCGCTCATGATTGAACGAGATGCGCTTCTTATACCAAGTATTTATGGCATCCTGAAAGCGGGAGCGTATTATATGCCAATTGATCCGGCGACTCCAGTCAGCCGCGTAAATATGCTTTTGGAAGATGCCAATCCCACCTTGTTGGTGAGTAGAAAAGACTTGCTTCAGGAGGAGTTGAAGCAACGTTACGATCACTTTCTGTTGGAGGACCTTTCTGGGCAATTGATCAACGAGGAAGTGACAAACTCTCCTGAACTCTCCGGATCAGACAAAGCGTATGTTATTTATACTTCCGGCTCTACAGGTAAACCTAAAGGGGTATTGGTTTCTCATGATGCACTTACCCGGATTACTGAAACCATGGATCGCAATTACCCTTTGACAAAGGAGGGTGCGTTTTTACTGAAGACCAATCATGTGTTTGACGTATCTGTAGCGGAGATTTTTGGATGGTTTCATGATGGGGGGAAATTAGCGGTTCTTCCTGCAGGTCAGGAATCAGATCCTGTGGCCATTATAGATGCCATTCAAAAGGAACAGGTGACCCATATCAATTTTGTGCCGTCGATGTTCTCTGAATTTCTGGGAACACTGGAATTAGAGAACGATTTCATCAATCGCCTGTCTTCATTGAATTACATATTCGTAGCAGGAGAGGTGATCACACCAGCCATGGTCCAACGCTATCAACAACTCGGATTGACTGCTTCATTGGTTAATCTATATGGGCCTACGGAGGCTACGATTTACAGTAGTGTGTATCCAATAGACAAAAACCGGCAATATCAGACGGTGCCCATCGGTTCACCCCTGGACCATGTCGAGTTATTCGTACTGGATAGTCAGGGTCATTTGGTCCCAAAGGGAATCCCAGGAGAATTGCACATTGGCGGTTTGGCTGTGGCGGAAGGCTACTTGAATAATCCTGAGCTTACCAATGAGCGATTTATCCAGTCAAATTATGCGACAAGCAAGACCTTGTATAAAACGGGAGACCTGGTCAAAATCAACGAAGAAGACCAATACGAATTTCTTGGAAGGATTGATACACAGGTGAAGGTTCGAGGATTCCGTGTGGAATTAGGTGATATAGAAAGTCAATTGAGCCAATTTCAGGGAATCAACAGATGTTCTGCCCTTGTTTGGGATCAGTCTGGAGATAAGCACCTTGTGGCCTACTACGAAGCGGAGAAACCTATTGAAGAACCGATCCTTCGGAATTTTCTTATGGGTCTGCTACCAGCCTATATGGTGCCGCAGCTATTCATACATTTAACACAATTCCCACTCACACCTACGGGGAAACTCGACAGGAAAAGATTGCCCTCCCCGGATGCTACTTTTAACGCCAGTATTGTTCCTCCGAAAGATGATGTCGAAAAAACTCTGATTGATGTTTGGCGTCAGGTACTTGAATCTGATCGTGAATTTGGTGTTGAGACCAGCTTCTTCGAAATAGGCGGTCATTCACTGAAAGCCATTTCGTTGGTTAATCAGATCCATAAGAAATTCGGTGTTCGTTTGACCGTTGCTGATGTGTTTTCCTGTGCCACTATTCGTGAGCAGGCTAAGTTGTTGGGCAAGGAACGAACCAATACATTTTTTGCTCTACAGAAGTCTGTTTCAAGGACTTACTATCCGATTTCTTCGGCACAGAGGAGACTTTATTTTATCTATGAGTTTGACAAAAACTCACTGGCTTACAACATGCCTCAGGCTTTTGAGATTTCCGGAACATTGGATGAAAACCGACTATTGGAAGCGCTGAATACGCTGGTAAGCAGGCATGAAGGCCTTCGAACGAGTTTCGAACTCATTGATGGTGAACCGATGCAAAAGGTCCATAACGATTACCATGTCACCATTGAAACTTATGAATGTGCTGAAAGGGATGCTTCAGATGTTATAAAAGCATTTATACGCCCTTTTAAATTAGACAAACATCCGCCATTTCGAGTTGGGATTGTCCATTTGTCCAAAGATCAATCCATCTTGTTGATGGATGTTCATCATATCATTGGCGATGGCGTTTCTAATGCCATCCTAACACAGGAATTAACCGCACTCTATCAAAATGTTGCGCTGGACGAAGTAAAATTCCAATACCGCGATTTTTCAGAATGGCAACTGAAGGCTCAGGAAGCAGATTACCTGAAGGAACAGAGAGCTTACTGGGGAAAGCAATTCGCTGATGAACTTGAGGTAGCTGAGTTGCCAACTGACCATACCAGGCCAGCTGAGAAAACCTATCATGGAGACCTGCTAAGAAAGACCCTTGATAAAGCGACTACAAATGCGCTTAGAGCACTTGCGGAATCCAGGGAAACCACTCCGTTTGTGTTGATGTTGGCCATTTACAAAGTATTCATCAGCAAACTGGTAGCTCAAAAAGACATTGTAGTCGGGACACCCGTTGCAGGTCGTTCTCATACCGATCTCGAAGGTATCATAGGCATGTTCGTGAACATGCTGCCACTCCGAAGCCAACCTTCCGGTAAGAAGCAATTCTCTGAATTTCTTAAAGAATTGAAAAGTCATGTGCTGGAAGCCATAGATCATTCAGATTACCAGTATGAAGACTTAATTGATCACCTGGGCCTTGAAAGAGATACCAGTAGAAATCCGTTGTTTGATCTGGTATTTATGTTCCAGAATTTAGATGAGCCCAATTTGGAATTGGATGGAGTCACCGTCGAACCCTATGATACGAATCATAGAGTATCCAAGTTTGACCTCACGCTAACAGCCTTTGAATCGAAAGAAACCATAGATCTTGAGTTAATCTATGCAACCGACCTGTTTGCTGAAGAAACGATCAGTAGCTTTTTGGAATACTTGCAAATACTCATTTCGGAAGTAATCAAAGATCCTGAGGCACCAATCGGAACGATGAACATGATTTCTCAGGAAGAGAAACAGTTATTGCTTCACGGTTTCAATGATACGGTTACCCCTTATGCTGATCAGAAGACCCTCGTTGAACTGTTTGAGGAACAGGTGCAAAAAACACCGGATAATATTGTTTTGACGGATGAGTCAGGTTCAATTACCTACCGTGAATTGAATGCCCGCGTCAACCAGTTGGCTCATCATCTGAGATCAATTGGCGTACAGCGCAATGAATTTGTGTGTATCGTTCAGAACCGATCCATCGAAATGGTGGTGAGTGTATTGGGTGTGGTCAAAAGTGGTGCGGCTTATGTAGGGCTGGAGCCTGTTTTACCTGATCAGCGGATCAACTACATACTGACGTCACTTGACATTAAGGTGGTTTTGACTGATCAGACAAACGTGGACAAGGTATCTGGCATCACTAGCGAGTTAGACTTTGTGAATCAGATCGTTGTGCATGCCAGCGAGGCCTTTGACCGGGAAGAACATAGATTGATCACAATCGACGAACTATCCGACAATTTTGATAATCCGACATTGATCAATGAGCCACAAGATAATGCATATGCCATCTTCACTTCAGGCTCAACGGGTAAACCCAAAGGTGTACTGGTAAAACATCAGCCAGTGATCAATCTTATTGAATGGGTGAACAAGACTTATCAGGTAAATGAGACAGATAGATTGCTTTTTGTCTCTTCGATCAGCTTTGACCTATCAGTTTATGACATGTTTGGAATCACTGCAGCCGGGGGATCACTGGTCATCGTTCCAAATGATCGTATAGGTGACAGTAGTTACTTATTGAACAAGATATATGAGGAGAAAGTGACCTTCTGGGATTCAGCACCAGCGGTATTGAATCAATTGCCCCATTTTTTCCATGAGTATGATTTTAGCACCGATCACTGCTTAAGGTTGGTATTTCTGAGTGGAGACTGGATCCCGCTAACCCTTGCGGAGCAGATGTATGATCAATTTCCAGGTGTACATGTCGTCGGACTTGGGGGAGCTACGGAAGCGACGATCTGGTCCAATTATTTTGATATTGGTAAACTAGACCCATCATGGAATAGCATTCCTTATGGAAAGCCCATTCAAAATGCCCGTTATTATATCCTCGATGAACATTTACAGCCTTGTCCGTTTGATGTGGCTGGAGATTTGTACATCGGAGGGAATTGTCTGGCCACATGCTACCTGAATGAACCAGCACTCAGTGCGAAAAAATTCATTGATGATCCTTACAATCCCGATGGGAAAATGTACGCTACTGGTGATTTGGCAACATGGCACCGAGACGGCAACATGGAATTTCTGGGTAGGAGAGACTTTCAGGTAAAAGTCAATGGGTATCGAATCGAGTTGGGGGAAATCGAAAGTGTATTGAAGGAAATTCCAGCCATTAAAGACACCATTGCCATCATGAGAACGGATGAAACTCAGGTTAAATCTTTAGTTGCTTATTATGTCAGTGAGGAGGAAATCGATCAGGAAGAACTCAAAAGTAAACTGGGTAAGCAGTTGCCGACCTATATGGTCCCCGCAAATCTGGTGCATTTGGATACAATGCCTTTAAATGCCAATGGAAAAATTGATAGAAAGGCCCTGCCGGTACCACAAAATGAGGTAAAAGCCGGAATTTATGTCGCGCCAACAGGCGAGGTTGAAGAACTGTTACAGGCGATCTGGGAGAAGGTACTCAATAAGCAAGAGGTCAGTGTCACTGCCAACTTTTTTGAATTGGGAGGTGATTCGATCAAGACGATTCTGGTATCGTCACAAGCTCGTAAGTATGGATATGCGTTGGAGATAAGAGATATTTATCAAAGCCCTACCATTAAGGGCCTGGCGCCTCGGATTTCAAGATTAGAACCCACGGAGGAAGTGGAAATCGCGGGTCAACTTCTGTTGAGCCCCATTCAGTCCTGGTTCTTTGATCAGGTGACCATCGACCCTCATTACTTTCATCAGGTCATTAAATTACAAGCCTCGGAAAAGATTGATGCGCAGGCATTGGAAATGTCACTTAACCAATTAGGATTACATCATGATGGGTTACGAACGGGTTTCAGGATGACATCAGGTGGAGTCGAACCGTTCATCAGGGATGAAGCTGAATATAAACCTCATGTTGTGATTGAAACTCTTGACAATCTTTCCGCTGATGAGATCGAATCAGCATATCGCAGGTTGATAGCCACCACGGATCTGGAAAAGAGTGACCTCTTTCAGGCTATTTTACTTCAAGGCCAGAAAGAAGATCAACTCGTTTTAATGGCTCACCATTTGATCATCGACAATTTGTCCTGGAGTATTTTGTTGGAGGACCTTGGGACACTTTATGATCAAAATATAAAGGGGGATAAGATTCAATTGCCGATAAAAACTTCCTCTGTGACCAAATGCAACCAATGGCTGCATGATCGGGCCCAGGAATTGGAAAAGGAAAATGCGACAAGCTTTTGGAATGGACATGGTAAAGACCTGAAACCGATCCCGAGAGACATGGAAGGCCACAAGACCAATGAATCTGACAAAATTGAAATGGCCCTGTCTCAAGACTTGACCTCTGCCCTTTTAACAGAGGTCAACAAATCTTTTAATACTGAAATAAACGATGTTTTACTTTGTGGCTTATCGATAGTTTTAAAGCAACGGTACCAGTTATCAAAAGTTCAGGTGGCACTTGAAGGGCACGGTAGAGATGTTTACCAAAAGGACGTAAACCTGAGCCGTACCATGGGTTGGTTTACCAATCTGTACCCAGTGGTTTTATCGGTTGATGCGGAAGATGATCTATCTCAACAGCTGTGTCAGGTAAAAGAAGACTTACGTCAATACAAGCAAAATGGCATTAACTACGGAATCCTGAAGTACCTGGGATCTCAGACAGACAAAAACTTTCTGTCGCTAATACCTGAACCACAAATCAGCTTCAATTATATAGGTCAGCTGGATGGCTCGGACCAAGTGGGAACTACCTCTGGATGGAAGACGGAAATTATCGGATTAATCACTTCAGAAAAGCAGCGAAATCTCTTTGAAATGGGCCTTTTGACCTATGTTAAGGAGGGACGAATGCATTTAAACCTGGAGTATGATACGGGATTGTATAAAAGAGAAACCATCGAAGGCCTGCTAGATGAATATGGCCAGACGTTGGAAAAGATTGTAACTCATTGCTTAAATCAGAGAGAAACTGTTTTGACCCCTAGTGATCTCACATTCAGTGATATATCATTGAAAGAGTTGCAGACATTGCAGGCGAATCACCGAATCACTGACATACTGCCGCTTACGCCTCTACAAGAAGGAGTGTTGTTCCATCATCTCAATGATCAATCCAGCATGGCATATGTTGAGCAGTTTGTTCATAAGGTGAATATGGTGCTGGACATACCCAGGTTCAAAGCTTCATTGATCCAATTGTTCAAAAGACATGAGCTGCTTCGATCGAAGTACCTACACAAGGGATTTGCAAAACCGATGGCAATCATTTGCGATGAAGTTGATTTTGAATTGGAGATTGAAGACCTGCAAGGTTATATGTCCAGAGATCAGGAAACCATCATTCGGGAGTTCCGCGACAATGATCGCATAAAAGGATTTGACCTTGCTTCCGATTGCCTGCTTCGATTGAAGGTATTCAATCTGGCTGCCGGACAATACACCCTGGTTTGGACCTTTCACCATATCATGCTGGATGCATGGAGTCTGGATCTGCTGTTTGCAGACCTGTCCATGATCTATCCCTCCATGCTTATGGGTACCAAGCCAAGTTTACCGGAGCCAACACCATTTAAATCATACATCGATTGGATCACAGAAAAGGATGCCGAAGAGCAGGCAAAATACTGGTTAGATTACCTCGCTGATTATGGTACTGTTGCTTCATTGCCACAAATCGAAGAGCCCGCCGATCATTATAAAGGAGCAGTTGAATCTTTACAATTCTCTAAAGAACTCACTTCTAGGATCAATGATTTTGCCAGTAATTCACAGATTACGGTAAGTACCTTTATGCAGTGCATATGGGCCATTGCCCTGGCCAAATACAATGGCCTTGAAGACGTTGTTTTTGGTTCTGTAGTATCCGGTAGAAATGACGGATTCGATGGAATAGAGAACATTGTTGGGCTTTTGATCAATACGATCCCTGTCCGAATCAGACCTACTACCGAGACTGCATTCACTGATCTGGTCAAAAGGGTGCAGCATGAGGCGGTAGAAGGTTTCCCTTATCACTATACCTCTCTTGCGGAAATCCAGGCCAATTCTGAGTTGAATCAACAATTGATCGATAACATTCTGGTATTCGAGAATGCACCCATCGGTGAGGTATTCGAGGATGGAGGACAGTTAGGTAACCTAAACCTCTTCAAGATTTCGGACATAGAAACTGTGGAGGAAATTCACTATAACCTGGGGCTGATCGTAGTGCCAGGCAAGCGATTGACCCTTAAGGCCTATTATAATGCCAGTGCTTATTCCAATGCCTATATGACCCAGACGTTAGGTCATTTACAATATTTGATTGAGCAAGTACTTGATAAACCTTCAGGTACCATTGCCGATTTAGAGTTGGTTAACCCTCAGGAGAAGCTCCAATTGAAATCCTTCAGTAAGGGCATTAAAACCGAAATGCCAGATTTGTCCGTGATCGACCTGTTTGAAGAAAGCATGTCGCAGTGGCCTGAACTCCCGGCTGTGGAAGAAGGAGGCAAATGCTTGACTTATCAGGAGCTGAATAATTACGCAAACATGCTGGCCCTGGAATTGGTCAATGCCGGAGTGCGAAAGCAACAAAGAGTAGCAATCATGTGCAAGCCGGGTATCGATTTAGTGGCTGGCAAAATAGCCATTATGAAACTGGGAGCTGTCTATATTCCCATTTCGGCAGATACACCTGAAGAGCGCGTGGCCTACGTGTTAAAAGATTCGGAAGCTTCCTTGTTCATGGTGCAGAAAGAAATACTTTCCAGTCAAGATGGGCTGGAGATATTCGATACCATATCTGTCTGTCCCATAACCGGATATGACCCGGAAACCAGTCAAATAGTCAATAATCCGAGAAGGGATCAGGGAAAAGAAGACATCACATACATCATCTACACATCAGGTTCTACCGGAAACCCAAAAGGGGTAGAAGTCAGAGATGTTGGATTGATGAACTCCCTTCAAAGCTACGCCCGCCTGGCAGCACTTGAAAAAGGAGCGAGGACCTCTCAGATCATTAACGTGGCATTTGATGTTACCGCCCTGGATCTATGGCCAAGTTTGACTTACGGATGTTGCGTTTGCTTTGCTCCGGAAGAAGCAAGGTATGATCCGCTTACCATGCAAAACTGGTTGGTCAATGAAAGGATTGAAGTTTCTCTTCAGGTCACAGTAGTTGCGGAGGAGGTAATGAAGATTTCCTGGGATCAACACATGGATGGACCGCTGAGGTTTTTTGGGTATGCGGGGGACCAATTACGTCATTACCCTGATAAACAACTGCCATTCAGAACGGTCAATATCTATGGACCTACCGAAGATTCTATCTGGACTACCTGCCATGAAATGAGTCGTCAAAACAGGTCTGAGATTCGGGTAATTGGAAAACCAATTGACAACAAAGAAGTGCTTATTCTGGATCAGCAACAGCACGAGCAGCCCGTAGGAATTCCTGGTGAGTTATACATCGCCGGCTCTGGGCTTGCAAAAGGATACCTGAATAAACCAGAAAGAACGAAACAGTCTTTTCTGGAGCATCCTTTTGACAAAAATCAGATCGTTTACCGAACAGGTGATCGAGCAAGATGGCTTCCAAATGGTACCATTGAGTTTCTTGGGAGAATTGATAATCAGGTCAAAGTGAGAGGCTTTCGCATTGAGCTTGGTGAAATCGAAAGCCATTTACAGGCCATTAGTCATGTAGATAAAGGAGTAGTGGTCGTTCAGGAATTGAACGGTGATAAACACTTGACCGCTTACGTGGTGGCTGCCAATGGCATTGACCGGACCGCCATCAGAAAAGAGCTATCGCGGAAGTTACCAGCCTACATGATACCTTCTTTTTTCATCGAATTAGAGGCTATCCCGCTGAATTCAAATGGTAAATTGGATCAATCAAAACTACCGCTTCCTCAGGACTCTCAAAGATTTGATAACTACATCGAGCCAGAAGGTGAGATTCAGCAGAAGATTGTGAAAATCTGGTCCGATGTGCTGGGCTGCGACCCGTCAATCATTGGAGTAGAAAGTAACTTTTTCGATCTGGGAGGTCACTCTTTGAAAGCCATGGAAATGATCAATGGCGTCGAGAAAGCACTCAATTTCAAGATCAGTCTGCAGTCTTTTTTTACGAATCCAACAGTATCGGAAATTGACATGTACTTCCAGCTTTCACGAATCAAACATGAATCATTGGGTCTGGAAGAAAATCTGAATGAAGCACCACTTCAAACCCAGAGCAAAATAACCATATAATCATGCGAGCACTCATTGAAAAATTAGCGTCTCTGAAGATTTCTCTGAAGGTTAATGAGGGAAATATCGATGTTTTCGATCCTGAGAATAACCTGACATCAGAACTCGTTGAAGAGATAAAGTCCAGCAAAGAAGCGCTGCTTGTTTTGCTTTCAGGAGTAAACTCCCAGCAGACGGATATATCTCGCGAGATTCCAATTGCGCCGGAGAAGGCCTATTATCCGCTCTCACCGGCGCAGAAAAGGATCTATTTCATATATGAATTTGATCCTCGATCCACGGCTTATAACATGCCGCAACATCTGGTGCTGCATGGAAAGCTTGATCATAAACAATTGGAATTAGCCTTTCGTGAAGTCATTGCTCATCATGAAGTCTTCAGAACGCAGTTTTCGGTCATTGATGAAAATCCGGTTCAGACCATACAGCCTGCCGTAGAATTCAACTTGCCTTACCACAAATTGGAGGGGACTCATCCCTCAGAGGAAGTGCTTCGGGCGTTTGTTGAGCCATTTGATCTATCCTCATCTCCGTTATTAAGGGCAAGCTTATATGCTTTGGACGAAACAACGCATCATCTATTAGTGGACATGCATCACATTGCAGCAGATGGTGTTTCAATGAGTGTGCTTATTCGCGAACTGGCGGCGTACTATGAAGGTTTGGCACTGCCCGAACTAAAAATTCAATATAAGGACTATGCTAGCTGGATCAATGACCGAGTCAGCGATGATACCAACGCAAAGTCATTTTGGTCAAATCAATTTGAGACATTACCCGAACCATTAGTACTTCCGTATGACCGGGAAAGAAGCCTGGTCCGTGGAACCCGGGGTGGTCACATTGAAACCACCGTTGATACAGACACTCAGAATAAATTATTATCTATCGCCGAGAAGGTAGGGGCTACCCCTTTTATGACACTGCTGGCGATTTATAACATCCTGTTATCCAGGTTATCCAATCATCAGGATATTGTCATAGGGACACCAGTCGCAGGAAGGGATCATGCGGATCTTCAAGGATTGGTGGGCATGTTTGTCCGGACTTTACCGATCCGGACTCAGGTTTCTTCACATCTGAGTTTTCGGGATTTTCTCAAGGAGGTCAAAAGCTCTGTCATTAGTTGTTTTGATCATCAGGAATATGCCTATGAAGAGTTGGTTCAAGAGCTTGATGTACAGCGAGATACAAGTAGAAATCCTTTATTCGATACACTTTTTGCTTATCAAAATTTTGACCAGGCTGAATTGAAATTGCCCGGTATTGAGATTTCCAGAAAAACCTTTCCTCATGACCAGGTTAAGTTCGATCTGACACTGACTGTGATGGAGTCTAAGGAGGGTTGGCAACTCGACTTTGAATACGCGTCAGATCTATTTGATGAAGAAACGGTAAGTCGTTTTGCCGGATACTTCAAACGACTGATAGCGGCAATAGCTCATTCGCCTGATAGGGCTATTAATGAACTTGAGATGCTATCTGAGCAGGAAAAACAACTGCTTTTGCATGACCTTAATGAAGTAGGTCAATCTTACGAGTCCCTGCCTTTACTTCCGGCATTATTTGACGAAAAAGTCCAGACTTACAGTGATCGGGTGGCGATTAAAATTGATGCCGGAGAGTACCTTCCATATCAATTGATTGGTGACTACACAAATAAAATAGCTGGGTTTCTGATTGATGAGATCCGGGTGCAAAAAGGGCAGCTTGTCGGAGTAATGCTCGAAAGAGAATGGCTGGGAATTCCTGTGATATATGCGATCATGAAGGCGGGAGCAGTCTATGTTCCAATTGACCCACAATATCCGGCGGATCGAAAGAACACGATCCTAAAGGATTCAGGAGTTGATATCCTGATTACAAGAACTGCGAACATCGAGGGAGTCGAAGAAGAAGTCAGAATAATCAATCTGGATGAAGACACGATTCTGTCTACGGAATCACAATTCAACTTTCCAGAAATCGAAGCGGATGATTTGGCCTATATCATTCACACTTCAGGCTCAACGGGCAAACCAAAAGGAGTGGAGATTAGCCACTATTCCTTAAGAAATATCATATACACACTGGAAAACAAATACCCTTTAGCAGATACCGATAGCTACTTGCTAAAGACCAATTTTTGTTTTGACGTTTCTATAGCGGAAATTTTCGGATGGTTCCACAATGGCGGTTCACTGGCCATTCTGCCACCGAATAATGAAAAGGATCCTTTCGAGATCTTGACTTTCATTCTGGAACAAGAGGTGACACATCTCAATTTTGTGCCCTCGATGTTTGGAGAATTTGTGACCGTTTTAGAAGCGGAAGGTGTTGAACAAATTCGAAGCTTGAAGTACATTTTCCTTGCAGGAGAGGCGTTACCCAAAGAGTTGGTCAATCGGTTTTTTGATCTTAATGCGACTGTAGCACTTGAGAACATTTACGGTCCGACAGAAGGCACAATTTATAGCTGTGCTTATTCGCTCACGCCCGATCAAATGCCTTCCAGAAGTGTACCGATCGGTAAGCCCCTGGATAATATTCGACTTTACGTATTGGATTCAAATATGAAGCCTGTACCGCAGGGAGTTTCCGGAGAACTTTATATCGGAGGGTCGGGAGTAGCTTGTGGTTATCGTAATGATTTATCCCAAACCGAAAAAGCATTTGTTCCTAACCCATTTGTTCATGGGGGAAAAGTATACAAATCCGGAGATATCGTTCGACTCAATCGGGAAGGGAACATCGAATACCTGGGACGGGTAGACCATCAGGTCAAAATCAGAGGTTTTAGAGTTGAGACCGGCGAAATTGAAGATCACTTGAATGATTATGATGGAGTACTGCGCAGTGTCGTACTCACCCTGGACCGGGGCAACAGCAAAGAACTGGTAGCATATTACGAGTCCAGAGAGTCACTTGATTTTCACGACCTGAGAGATCACCTGCAAGGGTCACTTCCTGACTATATGATCCCAACTCATATGGTCTGGTTAGAGAAATTTCCGATTACTGGCAATGGTAAGTTGGACCGATCCGCTTTGCCAGAGCCCACCCTTCGGACGGCTAATCAATTGGTGGCACCAGTCACGAAAGAGCAAGAA
Organism: Cyclobacteriaceae bacterium; assembly: GCA_965229785.1. GTDB lineage: Bacteria > Bacteroidota > Bacteroidia > Cytophagales > Cyclobacteriaceae > JAWPMT01. The sequence continues at coordinate 1,988,086 of CBDDJS010000001.1, read as the reverse complement.
TTGTTGGTAGATGTTTGGAAGGAAGTACTTGGTCTGGAGCAAGTTGGAATTAAAGATGGCTTTTTCCTAAGTGGAGGAGATTCCATCAAATCCATTCAAATAGTATCCCGGCTACGTGCCAAAGGGTATGAATTGTCGGTCAATGAGGTGATCTTGAATCAAACGATAGAGAAAATTGCTTCGAAACTAAAAAGACTCAAGCGCACGGTTGATCAAAGTGAAGTGGTTGGAGAATTTGAGTTGAGCCCCATTCAACATTGGTTCTTTAAGGGTGCCGAGGAAGGTGCACACCATTACAATCATTCGGTACTCCTGGATTTTGAAGCAAATCAAATAAATGATGAAGAAGCTAATGCCATTCTTCAAAAACTCTACGCACATCACGATGCGCTTCGCATCACGTTCTCAAAGAGCGTTAATGGTTTGATTCAGGTTAATCGCCCTTATCAATCATTGAATTTCGTTGAAACCTTTGATCTGACTTCAGCATCCAATCCGCATGACGACTTTGCGTTGCATGCGGATCGCCTTCAAAGCACATTCGATCTTGAAAATGGACCGCTTCTGAAAGCGGGTCTGTTTCATTTCGAGCATTCATCTCGATTGCTCATGGTGGTCCATCATGGGCTCATTGATGGCGTATCCTGGCGCATAGTCTTTGAAGACTTTCAAACTTTATATGATCAAATCAAAGCAGGAAAGACATTACAACTTCCGTTAAAAACAGATGCCTACAAGACTTGGGTAAGTGCTCTTGAAAAATATCAGGAAAGTACGTCCTACATCGAATCATCAAAATACTGGGCAAAAACCCTGAATCATGAACTTGATCCTATCCCAGTAGATCATCCAGAAGGAAGTTTACGGGAGAAGGCATACCGTAGCCAAACGGTGCGTTTCTCCAATGCCCTCACACAGAAATTCCTGGGACCAGTCCATGAAGCACTTAATACACAAGCCAATGATTTATTGATCACCGCCATGATGCTATCATTAAGTGAGCAGTTTGGTGTCAAAAAAATCAATGTGGACCTGGAAGGGCATGGCAGAGAAGAGATTTCGGATGAGTTGGATATCAGCAGGACAATAGGCTGGTTCACTTCCATCTATCCGTGTGCCTTTCATATCGATCATACCGTATCAATTGCGGGTAATCTCAAGCGGACCAAGGAGGCATTAAGACAGGTGCCTAACAAAGGATTCGATCACTTACTTTGGAAGCAAAGTCTAACCGATTTGCTTCCGTCTTCTGCACAAGTCAGTTTCAATTACCTGGGACAATTCAATAGTGAAATTGAAGATACGGTCTTTCGGATCGCTCAGGATGAACGTGGCGCGGAGATATCACCTTTACTTGAACATCAGTATGAATTGGAATTTTCAGGCTTCGTTCAGTCGGACACTTTACAAATCAATCTGTCCTATAGCGAAGAGCGTTTTTCAGCGAATACGATAGAAAGTCTCCTGACGAAGTTCCAGTCTTATTTGGAGCAGATCGTTCACTATTGCATGCAGGAGACCAACCAGTTACATACTCCTTCAGATCTTAGTTACGACCTGCTTTCAATCGAGGAAGTTGAAGCGCTTGAAAATGAGTTTACATTAGAGGAGGTGATTCGACTGTCTCCTACGCAAGAAGGCATGTTATATCATGCACTTCTTGAACCCGATTCCCTCAATTATTTCCAGCAGTTATCTTTCGATCTGACTGGAAAAGTGAATTCAGCAGAAGTTGAGAGAGCTCTGGAGATTATCACCGAAAGACACGAAGTATTCAGAAGTTCTTTTGTGCCGTATCGATTTGAACATCCTGTTCAGGTGATCAACAAAGATCAGGGTATTGCCTTCTATTTTGAAGACTTGAGCGATGCTACTGAAAACGAAGAGCAATTGATCAAAGAATTTCTTGAAAATGATCGATCGAAGCTCTTTGATCTCACGAAGGATCCTTTGATGCGCGTAACGCTGCTTAAGTTGTCTGATTCAAGGTATCAAATGGTTTGGAGCCATCATCATATTATCATGGATGGCTGGAGTTTGGGCATTGTTTTAAGGGAGTTTACAGAACTCTACACCCAATTGAGCAATGGTCATTTGCTAAACTTACAGAAAGCTGCTCCTTATTCACAGTATTTGAATTGGATCAACAACCTTGATCACCAAGAACAGGAAGAATTCTGGACCAATTATCTCGAAGATTTTGATGAGGTTTCAAAGGTACCGGGTAAGATTGTTCAAGGGAATCAAACAGGTCAGGGAGTTTATAGCAAAGCAGCCTTTACGCTCGACGATGATCGTTCCAAAGCATTAGTTGAACTATGCCAGAATTGGGAAGTGACGCTGAATACGCTCATGCAGACTTGCTGGACGATTCTATTATCGCGATTTAACAACTCCGGAGATATCATGTTTGGATATACGGTTTCCGGAAGACCAGCGCATCTGGAGGAGGTGGAGTCCATGGTAGGACTATGTATCAATACCTTACCGATCAGGATCCAGTTTGACGCGGGACATAACACTTTCGAGGACTTAATGTCCGTTGTGCAGTTCAATGCAACTAATTGTCAGCCGCATCACTTTGATGCACTCAATATCATTCAAAATACTTCAGTCATTGAAGGACCACTGTTCGATCATATCATGGTCTTCGAGAACTTCCCATTAAATGAAGCACTGGATGATCAGAAAGAGTTATCGGTAGGTAATGTTGGTGTATTCGAACAAACCAATTACCCATTGACCATTGTCATCAACCCGGGTAAAGAAATAGGTGTTGAGTTTCGCTATGATCAGGATCTTTTCGACAAATCAACCATGCAGCGACTGGCAATCATGTTCGAAGATCTGATTGCAAAAACGCCCGACCACATTGATCATAAGATAAGTGACATTGAAATCATAAGCGAAGAAGAACGAGACCTGATCTTTAATGAATTCAATCAGACAGATCAAACGTTCCCTGCTGACAAAACGGTCATTGATCTTTTAGAAGAAAGTTGCCAGAAATATCCGGAAAATATAGCTGTGTCTTTCGAAGATCAGGAAGTCACCTACCAGCAATTTGGTGAACGAGTCAATCAATATTGTGCCTATTTGAGAGAGGTGCACCATATTGAGAAAGAAGATGTAGTGGCCATTGTAGGAGAAAGATCTTTGGACATGTTAGTCGCTACTTTCGGTATCATGAAAGCCGGAGGGGTCTATTTGCCCATTGATCCAAAGTTTCCCGCGAGCAAGGTCGCTTATATGATCGAAAAAGCCAATACGAAATTGATCCTGCACGATAAAGGATACGTAGTTCCTTTCGATACTCCGGTAGTGCAACAGGAGATAAATAATAGTTCGTTATTCAGTTTCTCCGGCAAGCCCATTACCAATGGGTCGAAACCAGAGCAATTGGCATACATCATATTCACTTCCGGATCTACTGGTAAGCCGAAAGGCGTGATGATCGAGCATCATTCGTTAACCAATCGAATCCATTGGATGCAGGAAAATTATCCGCTGGATCATTCAGATGTGATTTTACAAAAAACGCCATTGATATTTGATGTTTCCGTTTGGGAGCTCTTCTGGTGGGCCTTTAATGGAGCTTCATTGAGGATCCTTTCACCCGGAGAAGAGAAAGATCCGGGGTTGTTAATTGAAGCCATTGAGGATAACAAAGTAACCACCATGCACTTCGTCCCTACGATGCTTCATGCTTTCCTCGATTATTTAGATGCAGACCATATTGCCAGGCTCACTTCTCTGAAAAGGGTGTTCAGTAGTGGCGAAGCTCTGATGGGGCAGGCGGTGGATACATTTGACAAGCTACTATTCAGTGAAAATGGCACTCAATTGATCAATCTTTATGGCCCCACCGAGGCCACCATAGACGTTAGCTATTACAATTGCTTTGATCACGAGTCGAGATCGATCATTCCAATCGGCAGACCGATAGATAATACGAAACTATATGTACTTTCGGAGCACCTGAACCTGCAACCCATCGGGGTGGAAGGAGACCTCTATATTGCAGGTGAGGGATTGGCGAGAGGCTATATCGCAGCCGAAGCCTTGACAAATGAGAGATTCATCACAAATCCCTTTGACGAGTCATCCAAGTTGTATCGCACGGGAGACGTGGCCAGATGGTTGCCCGATGGAAACCTGGAGTTTTTAGGCCGTAGTGACCATCAGGTTAAGATCAAAGGCTTTCGAATTGAATTAGGAGAGATTGAATTCCAACTGGCCCAACACGAACAAGTCCACGAGGCGGTGGTGCTTGTCAAAGAAAATGAGCAGGAGAAGTATCTGGTAGGTTATGTTACTGGCCACGGTCATGTTTCCGCAGATGAAATCCGAGGCTTCCTCAAAGTCCGACTGCAAGATTATATGATTCCGGAGCAATTCGTGGTGATGGAGCATTTTCCACAAACACCAAGCGGTAAGATTGACCGCAAATTGCTACCAGAGCCAGAAATGGCCGAGATTTCAAGTCTGGCTTACGAGGCTCCAACAACATCTACGGAAATCGAATTGGCCCGTATCTGGGAGGAAGTATTGAATAAACAACCTATTGGCGTAGACCAAGACTTTTTCAAATTGGGAGGTGATTCCATTGTTTCCATTCGTCTTGTAGCTAAAATCAACAAGGCGTTTAATTGCAATATCACCATCGCCGATCTGTACAAATTCAGTACGATCAGAGATATGGCCTCCAACATGCTTTCGTTTAGCAACGATGAAGACTTCTTGAACTTTAAAGTTCAGGTAGAGAAGGAAGTGGAGGAACTCAAATCAAAGGTGCTTCCCTTATTGTCGGATAGAGAAGAAATTGAAGATATCTACCCGATGAGTGACATTGAACGTGGAATGGTATTCTATTCAATGGCTAATCCTGAGGACATTGCTTACTACGACCAGTTCAATTTTCTGGTGAAGTTCAAGCAATTCTCTGAGGAAGTATTTCATCAGGCACTATGGCAACTGGGCCGAAAGCATGAATCGCTGCGATCGGCATATGAAATTTCAGGGAGTCATGGAGAATTGAGAAAAGTCTATTTCGAACCTAATATCAACTTCGATTACATCGATCTTACCCACCTGGATCGCGAATCTCAGGGGAATTACATTAAGGAATACATTTATCAAGCCGGGAAAAATCCATTCAACATTGCAGAAAAATCTTTGTGGCGGGTTTGCGTATTTTACCTGGGTGAAGACAATTACAACCTGCTATTTCAGTTTCATCATGCTATTCTGGATGGGTGGAGCGTAGCAACCTTATTCACGGAATTGTATTCCTTGTTCACGCTTCTTTTGGAGAATCCTGATCATCAGGTTGAGCCACTATCGGTATCCTACAAGGATTATGTGGTACACGAAATGACCGTAAAGCGCAATGCTGAAGTTGCACGGTTCTGGGAAGAAAAATTGAGCGATTATAAACGCCTGGACATCTTTAGTCAGCTTCCCGAATATCACATGCAGAAGTTTGTGGTTGAAGAAGATCTTACGAGCAAATTGCTGGCATTGTCTGAAGCGCATAATCTTCCGATGCAATCCATCCTGTTTACGGCCTACCTGGGTTGTATGAAAATGTTGTCATACGAAGATGACATTACCCTGGGAATTGTCACCAACAATCGACCAGCATTGGAAGAAAGTGATCAGATGTTGGGATGTTTTCTCAATACCATGCCTTTCCGTATGAACCAGATGGATCCGTCGGATGGGTGGTTAGAGTTAGCAAAAAGCGTGAATGCAGAGTTAATTGCTTTGAGAGATAAGCAGGCTTTATCGCTTTTTGAAATTTCAAGGAGATTAAACGAGTCTTTTTCAGATCAAAACCATTTTTCGATTCTGTTTTCAACTTTATTGATTTCCACGTATTTGATGCCATCGGAGAGGAAAAGAATTACATCAAAGCGGCTAAAAAGGAAAAGGTCATTGAAACCTCAAACGTGGAGGAAACCAACACCTTGCTTGATTTCATTGTCGATACTGGTGATGGTGATATCAGAGTTAAAATTGTCCAGCGACGGGCATTGAAGATTGAAAAATCACTGGTGGATCTATTTGAGATGTTTCAGAATATCTTGAAGAACCTTGCTGGAGATAATGCCCGTGTTAGCAACCTGGACATACTACCCGAAGTTGAAGTTGATCTGCTTCAATCTTTAGACACGATTGATTTCGATTTCACAGAAGACCTGACCATTGCTGATCTTTTCGAAAGACAAGTCAGTAAGAATCCCGGGCAAGTAGCCTTGTTGAATGAAACAGGGAGCCTTACCTATCAGGAGCTTAATGAACGAGCAAATGGACTGGCTCACCACTTGAGAGAAATCGGGATAGTTCCGGAAAGCCGAGTGGCCATTTTGCTGGAGCCAGGTTTTGATACCGTAGTGGCCATCCTGGGGGTAATGAAATCCGGAGGAGCTTTTGTTCCATTGGATCCGAAATCTCCAGTAGAGCGCATCGCTTTTCAATTGGAAGATAGTGGTTGTAAAGTACTTATATCGGCGGGTAATCTCCCTAATGATATTGGGTTGACAACAGCATCTTTGGAAGTAATCAATGTTCAGGATTTACCTGAACTTGGCAAAGAAAACTTAGCCAAGGTGAGTAGTGCAAGCAACCTGGCTTATATCATCTACACATCAGGTAGTACCGGACGTCCTAAAGGAGTGATGGTCGAACATGCGGGAGCTTTCAACGCTATTAATTGGAGAGCAAAGGAGTATCAGATGGACGAAACAGACCGCATCTTACTGCTTTTGAACTATGTCTTTGATGGATTCCTCCTGACCTTATTTACGCCTTTATCATCCGGTAGCGCGGTTTATATACATGAAAAGGCCTCGGTCATGGATGCTCGTGATTTGGCGAGGATTATCGGAGAATTCAAGATCACGCAAATGTCGCTGATGCCGGCACTATACTCCGTGATTTTGGATGAGATGCAGGAGGGGAATCCTTATTACATGCGGCAAGTGACCCTGGCCGGAGAGGCCATTGATCTTTCGGTCATTGAGAAGAGTCAACGGATTTTGCCTCATGTAGAATTGAGTGACGAATATGGTCCTACGGAAAACAGCATTGTTTCTACGGCCTTCCGACATCTATCCACTGACCAAACCATCAGTATCGGTAAGCCGATCGAAAATACGGGAGTTTGCATACTGAACAGGGCCGGAGACATCCAGGCCGTGGGAGTACCTGGCGAAATCTGTTTATACGGAATTGGATTGGCGCGTGGTTACCTGAATAATCCTGAACTTACTAATGAGAAATTTGTAAATCATCCTTATCTACCGGGGACCAGATTGTATAAAACCGGTGACCTGGGAAGATGGCTCAAAGACGGAAATATTGAATTTTTAGGGAGAATTGATTCACAGGTAAAAATCAGAGGTTTCAGGGTAGAGCTTGGAGAGATCGAAGCTCAATTGAATCAACTTGCTTGCCTAAGAGAGGCGGTAGTTAATTATGACACCAATACGCAGTTGCTGATCGCCTACTACATAGCTGACAACCAACCAGAATCAGGTGAAATCCAGGCCGAATTGGCAGAGCGATTGCCTTATTATATGGTACCCAGTCATTTCGTGAGGCTGGATAAAATTCCACTGACAAAAATTGGAAAGTTAGATAAACAAGCGCTGCCTCCGATAGAGCGCTCTCTGGAGGAAAATCGAGATGAGCCTACCAACAACATACAACAATCGCTCATCCAAATTTGGAGCGATGTGCTGGGAGTTCAGGAGAATGCGATTGGAACCAATATGAACTTTTTTGACCTGGGGGGTAACTCCATCAACCTAATGCAAATGGTGAATCAGGTCAATGCCCGATTCGAGAAGAATATTCCGGTGGCAAAAGTGTTTTCACATCCCGATATTGGAGCCCTTTCTGCCCTTATCGCCGAAAATGGTGTGCCGGTAATTGAACTTCAAAACGTATCGGACGAAGATATTTCGGAGAGGGATGACCTTCTCGACCTCTTTACAAGAGGCTAATTCAAATCATTAATCTTATTACAAAAATGGCAAACAAGTATAGCGGACTTGAAGTGGCTGTCATAGGTATGGCCGGCAGGTTTCCGGGAGCGAATGATATCAAGACCTTCTGGGATAATCTCGCTAAGGGCAAAGAATCCATTCAATTCTTCAGTGAAGAAGAACTGCGGGATAGCGGTGTTGATCAGCAGGTGTTAGATGATTCGAAATATGTAAGGGCAGGAAGTTACCTCAAGGATAAAGAGTACTTCGACGCGGCTTTCTTCGGATACAGAGCAGATGAGGCCAGGGTAATGGATCCACAGCTCCGTCTTTTTCATGAATGTGTATGGTCAGCGATTGAAGACGCAGGATACAAACTGAAAGACGATAATGGGAAAATTGGACTATTTGCAGGTGCCAACCCTAATTTGAATTGGCAGTTGTATTCCACGTTGCTGAATCAAAAAGAGGCACTGGTCGATCCCTATTCTCTCGGCCATTTAAATAATGTGAACTTTCTGACTAATCGCGTCTCGTACTTACTGGATTTAAAAGGTCCTTCAGTGTTTGTCAACACGACTTGTTCCACCTCTTTGGCGGCGATTCACATGGCTTGCAACAGTCTGTTGTTGCGTGAGTGTAAGATGGCCCTGGCTGGAGGAGTGACGATAAAAAACCAGTCTAAAAATGGCTACCTGTATCAGGAGGGTATGATCAATAGCAAGGATGGCCATTGCCGGGCTTTTGATGATGATTCCAGCGGAACAGTCGGAGGCGAGGGTTTAGGCGTAGTGCTGCTAAAGAGGCTTTCTGATGCGATTAAAGATGGTGATCATATCTACGCTATTGTAAAAGGTAGCGGCATGAACAACGATGGGAATCAAAAGGTCGGGTTCACAGCACCAAGTGTGCAGGGACAAGCGGAAGCTATCCAAATGGCTCATGCTTTGGCTAAAGTACCGGCTGATAGTATGGGTTACCTTGAAGCCCATGGTACGGGAACTCGTCTTGGTGACCCGATTGAGATTGATGCCCTGAACGCCGCTTTTGGTAAACTTGAGCCTGGTTCTTGTGCCCTGGGTTCTGTCAAGACCAATATAGGACATCTGGATGCAGCAGCAGGTATAGCTGGCTTTATTAAGGCCGTTATGGCGATTCATCATGCACAATTACCACCAAGTCTCAATTTCAATAGCCCTAATCAGGAAATCAATTTTGAAGAAGGCCCATTCTATGTCAATACGTCGCTCAAGGAATGGAGTGATCAGCCCGTTCGGCGAGCAGGGGTAAGTTCTTTTGGCATTGGCGGAACAAATGTTCACCTGATCCTGGAGGAAGCACCAGTAACAACTGTACCCAATTACTGTGATCAATCAGAACTCCTCGTGTTTTCTGCCAAAACGGAAGAAGCACTCAATAAAAATCGTGTTGCGATCCGGGAATTTTTGGCAAACGCTGAAAATGTTCCGCTAGCCATGAGAGATGTGGCTTATACGCTTGCCACAGGAAGACAACAATTCGAATTCAGTCAGACGTTTGCCGTCAACAACAAGGAAGATGCATTAGAAAAAATGAAATCTTCTGAAGGCGTCACCAGAACCGGCGAGAAGGACTCACGAGTAGTGTTCCTCTTTCCGGGTCAGGGATCTCAATATCCTGCGATGTGCAAAGACCTTTATGATCAACATTCGAAATTCCGTCAAATTGTTGATCAGTGTTTTGCCCTGGCAGCTTCAAATGGTCGGCCGGACCTCAAAGAGATCCTGTTTGATTCGAAAGATGCCAATGCAATCAATCAAACCGCCAATACACAACCATTGATATTCATTGTGGAGTATGCGTTAGCGAAACTGCTTATGAACTGGGGTTGTATCCCTCAGGCAATGATCGGGCATAGTATTGGAGAAATCGTAGCTGCAACCATAAGTGAAGTACTCACGCTGGAAGACGCGATCAAACTAATCATTAAAAGGGGTGAACTCATACAACAGGTGGCTCCGGGGAGTATGCTTGCTATTGATACGAGTGAAGCCGAAGCCAATGAATTGATAAGACCTTATGAAGGACTTTCCGTCGCTGCCATCAATACGGCCACAAGAGTAGTTATTTCTGGCCGTGATGAAGCCATCAATGCCTTACAGGAGGCGCTTGACAACAAAGAGGTACCCTATAAAAAGTTATTTACCTCTCATGCGTTTCATTCAGCAATGATGGAATCAATGCTCGGAGAATTCCAGCAGGTGGTGGAGGAGATTGAGGTAGCTCAGCCTAAAATTCCATACCTGTCCAATCTTTCTGGTCAATTCGTCACTAATGAAGTACTTGACGATCGAAAATACTGGGCGAAACATATTCGCGAGACTGTACGCTTTTACGATTGCGTGGAGACGTTACTGGATCAACCGGATAACCTCTTGATTGAGGTAGGGCCGGGTAACTCCCTGACCAGTTTTGTAAAATCCATTGCCCCCGATTCGCAGGTAGGAAGTCTGGTCAGACATCCCAAGAAGTCCATCAATGATTTAGAACAATTAATGACCGGTCTAGGTGACCTATGGGCCAGGGGTCTATCCATTGACTGGCAGGCATTTTATGAGGGAAGGGAGGCCAGAAGAATTAGTTTGCCAACTTATTCATTTGATAAAACCGAGTTTCCGACGATGGTTGATGCAACAGATCTGCTTTCCAATTTAGGAGTAACGGAAGCAAAACCATCAAATGATATTCGCTATTATCAGCAAGAATGGAAAAGAACCTCTTTGAATCTAAAACCGACCAGTAAGGGTAGTGATCTTATCCTGTTCATGGAGGATCCCGAAGCCAATAAGTCGTTGTTGACACAATTGAGAAGCAGAGGTATCAAAGTAGTAGCCGCTGAAAGAGGTACGGATTTCCGTGAATTGGAACCTCACCATTTTCGGTTTGACTTTAACAGCGAATACCACCTGTCAAGGTTCTTCTCCTATCTTGAAGAACATGGTCTTGACTTCAGTCAGATCCATGTTTTAACTTCATCCCAGTTGAATCATAAGCTACTAAAAGACGAAGGGCATATGAGTCCTGTTTTTGTGCTTACCGACATGATTCGCAAGATCGTTGATCAATTAGGCGTAAACAAAGAGATTTCCATTGTTACCGATCAGGAATATCTGGTCACTGGAGCCGAAGAGGTGAAATTAGGTATTCCGGGGTTAGAGTCTTTGGCCATAGTCATGAGACAAGAATATCCGGGGCTGAAGTTGAGGTTAATTGACACAGATTCAGACGAGAAAAACAACCGCCGTTTTGATGAGACATTGATTGTGGAATTGACTCGTGGTACGGGTAATGCCATTTGTCTTCGCAATGGGCTGCGTTGGGAAAAAACCTTTGAAATCTGCGAAGATGAAGATACTGAATCTGTAGACTTTGATGAGAATAGCCTTATTCTGATCACCGGAGGTCTTGGAAAAGTAGGATTCCAATTGGCGAAACAACTCCTTAGGGATCACGGTGTATCCCTGCTTTTGGTTGGTAAATCTGACCTTGAAAAAGATGCGACAAAGGCAGATCGTTTCAGACTCTTGCAGGATCTTGGACAGGTGACTTATGCAAGAGTTGATATCAGTAATTTAAAGTCAGCCAGGAATATCCTACTTCCACTAGAAGAGGAATTAGGAAAAATCACGGGGATCATCCATGCGGCAGGTCAATTGAACAATCCTGCTTCGGTGGCCCAATTGAATGAACATGATCTTTTCCATCAGGCTCAGCCAAAACTTCAAGGCGTGAAGGTACTTGATCAAATTTTTGCGGAGCGACCACTGCAATGCTGCCTGGCCATATCGTCACTCTCTACTGTTTTGGGTGGGATAGGACTGGGAAGTTATGCCGCGGCCAATGAGACCATGGAACGATCAGGGATCGTCAACGGAAAATTACCCTGGAAGGTGATCAATTTTGATGGTATCGCTACAGAGAGCGCTGAAAATGCAACCCTGATTGATTCGAATGAAGTTTACAAGGCCATGATGGGCATCATCTCCAGATCCGAAAATCAAGTTTTCGTAACGAAGAATGACCTGGAGGCCGAAAGAGCCAAATGGCTGAAAGTCGCTATAGAAGAGGAAGAAATTGTCGAAACAAGGGAGCCCTTCTCAAATGCCGGGACGGTATTGGCTCAATTACAACGACTTTGGATACAATTTTTTAGTCTTTCGGAAGTGACTCCAGACCAGGATTTCTTCGATTTAGGAGGAGATTCATTGCAGGCCCTGACCATGATCGCGCGTATTCAAAAGTTATTTGGAGTAAGCGTACCGGTAGATGAATTCTTCAAGCATACCAGGATTTCAGCGTTAGCCCGTTTTATTGAGCATAATCAAACGGAAAAGCAGTCATCCAATGAAATTCCAGTAGCGACGAAAGCTGAGCATTATCCAACCAGTCCGAACCAACAGCGCTTACATTACCTTCAGCTGTTTGATTTCAATTCGACTGCATACAACCTTCCGAAGTTGATCAAACTTGAAGGACACCTGGATTTAAATAGGTTAGAAGATGCTTTTAAGCAATTGATCTTACGACACGAACCTCTACGAACCTACTTTGTGGTGGAGGAAGGGGTTCCCGTTCAAAAAATACATGAGGTGGTCGATTTTGAAATTGAATGCTTCAACGCAAGTGAAAATGATGTGGAAGACTTTTTCTCGTCATTTGTCCAGCCTTTTGACCTGACCAATGAACCATTGATCAGAGTAGGGGTAATGCGTATCGAAAAAAGTGTCCATATGCTCATGATTGACATGCACCATATCATTACTGATGGCGTTTCCCATGGAATTTTAGTCAATGATTTCATGTCAATTTACGAAGGACGCGAACTAGAACCGATCCAGGTCCAGTTCAAGGATTATACCAGTTTTCTGGAAGAAGATGAGATGAAAACCCTCCTTGAGGATCAGAAATCATTTTGGACCAACAGTCTTTCCGAACCTCGAGAAACACTGGAATTGCCCATGGATTTTGAGCGACCTGCAAATCCGAATTTTGAAGGAAATGCCGTGCACGCTGAAATCTCCGGGAATCTTTTTACGTCCTTGAAGGAGGTAGCGCAAGAGGAAAACAGTACGCTTTTCAATGTAGTATTCTCACTTGTGAATATTCTGATGGCAAAGCTTGGGGATACGGAAGATGTGATCATTGGAAATGGTGTGTCCGGTCGTCAACATCCTGATGTTCAGAATATGTTGGGCATGTTCGTAAATACGCTGCCCTTAAGAACCAATCCCAAACGTAACCTGAAATTCAGTCAATTTCTGGGTAACATTAAAGAAACGACTCATCAGGCATTGAATCATCAAAGCTATCCGCTTGATCGTATCATTAGCGATTTGGGTATAGAAACCGAACAAGTACGGAATCCTCTGTTTGATGTAGTATTTGTCTACCAGCGTTTTGATCAGGCCAATCTGAATATACCAGGCTTGAAATTAACACCGGTTCTAACAGATTCGCAATCTGCGAAATTCGACCTAACCATTGAAGTCGTCGAAAGAGAGGACCGACTGGTGCTGAATTTTGAATATGCTACTGCGTTGTTCAAAGAGGATACCGTTCGTCGTTTCGTCAGCTACTTTGAGAAAATTGCAGAAGAGATCACTGCGAATGTGCATGTTCAAATAGAAAACATCGATATGCTTTCATCGCAGGAAACCAATCTTTTGCTGCATGAGCTGAATGATACTACCATCGATTATCCGCGAGATATAACTGTCCCTGAATTATTTCAGGAACAAGTTTCAAAATTCCCTGAGAAAGTAGCGGTCGTCATGGAAAATGATTCATTAACGTATCAGGAACTAGATGTGCAGACGGACCGATTGGCCGCATATCTGGTCAACAGCGGTATACAACAGGGAAACTTTGTAGGGGTTTATGGTAAGCGGACGATCTCATCGCTCATATCTATTCTCGCCATCCTGAAGGCCGGGGGCGCTTATGTACCACTGGATCCGGAATTCCCGATCGAGAGAACTCAGCGCATGTTGGAATTGTCTGATGCCAAATGCGTCATTGCCGCAAACGAGCACATCCCAGAGGCGATTTCATCTGATTACCCTGTGATTGATTCCGAGGTTCAGGTTGACACCATTGATTTATCTGGCGTATCCAGGAATGCCAAAGACCTGGCTTACGTCATGTTCACCTCAGGGACCACCGGAGTTCCTAAAGGGGTTATGATCCGACATTTTAATATCATAAGCCTCATTAGCAATCCCGATTATGTGCCTCTTAACGAAGAGACTCGGATCCTGTTAGCAGGAGCCATGGTATTCGATGCTACTACGTTTGAAATATGGGGAAGCTTATTGAACGGAGGAACAGTTTATCTGGCTGATAAATCCACTTTGACGGACACACGAAAATTCAATGATGTATTGAAGAAACACGAAATCAATACCATGTTCATTACAACGTCATTGTTTAACCATCACCTGGAGCATGATATTAAGGCCTTTTCGCCATTGAGTCATCTGCTGGTTGGAGGAGATGTCATGAACCCAACACTGACCAATCAATTTCGGGAAGCCAACCCTAAGGTGAAGGTATCCAACATATACGGGCCTACTGAAAATACCACTTTTTCACTGTCTTATCCCGTTACCGAACACTTCAATTCCAGCATCCCAATTGGAAAACCGAATAACAATACTACAGCGTATATCCTGGGTAAACAGGGAGAGTTGTTACCGAGCGGGGCCATTGGAGAACTATATCTCGGAGGTGAAGGACTCGCTGCTGGATATTTAGGAGACAGTGAATTAAGTAATTCCAAATTTGTGGATCATCCTTTTGAAGCTAATCAGAAGCTGTATCGCACTGGTGACCTGGCCAGATGGGCCCCGGGAGGGAATGTGGAATTTGTTGGACGTGTCGATAAACAGATCAAACTAAGAGGTTATCGCATAGAGCTCAGTGAGATCCAGATGAGAATGACTGAAATGAACCAGATCACGGATGCGGTGGTCATTGCTGTGAATAGGGGATCGGAAAAGGTTTTGGTTGCTTACTATACGGGAAAAGCGGAGTTAATGCCTGCACATATCAGGAATTATCTGATCAAAAGTCTACCTGATTATATGGTTCCCGTATCTTTTAACTATTTGGATAAAATACCATTGAACATCAACGGAAAACTTGACAAAGCCGCATTGCCCGAACCTAATCTTCAATCTAAGGCTTATGTGGCACCTCAGACTGAAACGGAAATACAGCTGGTTAATATATGGGCGGAAATTCTGGATATGGAGCCTGAGAAGATCAGTGTCAATGAGAATTTCTTCGAACTGGGGGGTAATTCGTTGAGTGCGGTGAAACTGCTGAACAAAATAGAAACTGCTTTTGGTGAGAACCTCACTTTGAAGAAACTGTTTGAGGTCTCAGGTATCGAGGATCTGGCAGCTTTACTTTCTATTGCTAAAAATAACGTACTGGAAAATGTTTCCGGAGATGAAGTGGACGAATTCACATTCTAAAGTGTGTTGCTCGTCTGTGCTTTGAATTGATATCAATAATCATTCTACAACAGGTCAATAATTCATGAAAACGTCAGAACTGATCAGTCGACTAGTCAAGAAAGGTGTGTCTCTTCAGGTCAAAGAAGGAGAGTTGAAGGTAAAAGCTCCCAAGGGAGTACTGGATCCTGAAACCGCCGGTAAGATCAAAGAAAAGAAGGGAGAAATCATTTCGATATTACAAGACCTGGGAGCCCAAAGGGTACGAATTCCTCAATCAGAAATCAGGGATTTCTACCCGCTCTCATCGTCTCAGAAGCGATTATTCTTTCTTAACCAGCTGAAGCCAGACACCCTGGCCTATAACATATTCCAGGTGCTTGAGGTCAAAGGGGAGTTCCACTACGATCGGGTTAAGGCTGCTTTTCAGGCATTGGTTGACCGACACAGCAGCCTAAGGACGGCTATATTCATGAAAGATGGAGAGCCTGTTCAGAAAATTATTCCAAAGATCGAATTAGAAATTCCTATCTATTCTTTGGCCTATGGTCAGAATCCTCAGGAAATCATCGATGAAGTGATTCGACCTTACGATCTGGGTTCAGCACCTTTATTTAGGGTAGCGGTGATCAAAGTGAATGACGGACAACATCAACTGATCATTGATATGCACCATATCATCGCAGATGGAGCGTCATTGCCTATATTGATGGCTGAGTTTATCCAAAAGTATAGGGGAGGTTCTCTTGATCCGCTTTCCATCGAATACAAGGACTTTGCGGTTTGGCAGCAGACTGAGGACTATTTAAAAATTGAGGAAAAGCAGAAGGTGTTTTGGATCAATCAGTTCCAGGACCTACCTGATCCTTTAGAACTGCCAACCGATCATGCAAGACCTGTCCAGAAAACGTTCAAAGGTGATGCGGTGACCTTTCATATCAAAGGAGATGATCTGGACCAGTTACAACAGGTGATGGATAGGTTTCAAACAACCAAATTTGTTACGCTGTTTGCTGTATTCAATGTTTTCCTGCACAAGTTAACCGGTCAGGAAGATATCGTCATTGGGACATTTACTTCTGGCCGTGACAGAGAAGAATTGGAATCTCTCATTGGTATGTTCGTTAACACCTTGCCACTTAGGAATTCACCAAGAGCGAATATGTCATTCGCGGAATTCCTGACGGAAATGAAACCTGATGTTATTGATTGTTTCGATAACCAATGGTTTCAATTTGAAAAACTGGTGGAAACATTGGCCATTCCAAAAGATCAGTCAAGAAACCCATTGTTCGATGTGATCTTCTCTTATAATGCCAGCGATGAAAAAAGCACAACGCTGGATGGCCTTGAGATTACGCAGGCTCATTTCGAATATGAAAATGTAAAATTTGACCTGAAACTTTCGATTCAGGATTATCCAAACGAATTGATCTGCAAGTTTGAATACGCTACAGATCTATTTGAAAAACGTAGTATTGAACAATTTGTAGAGGCTTTTGAAATGGTCTTTCAGCAAACCATACATCGGCCTGATTGCCAAATAGGAGATGTTCAGATAATCACGGGTGAGTCCAGGGAGAAACTGTTAACACAAAGCAAAGGTGAAAGCGTGGTTTTTGATCATGAATCCATTCTAACATTATTCAAAGATAATGTTAATGTTCAGCCGGATTCAGTGGCCGTAGATTGCGGAAAAGATCAACTGACCTATCGTCAATTGGAAGAGCAATCTGACCAATTGGCCAGGTACCTTTTGAGCAAAGGTGCACAATCCGGAGAGCTGATCGGAGTATTCCTGAAAAATAGCCCAGAGCTAGTAGTATCAGTGCTGGGCGTTTTAAAAGCTGGTGCCGCTTTTGCATTGATAGACCCTGCGAATCCTGCTAAAAGATCTGCTACGATCATTCAGGAATCCGAAGTGAATTTTCTGATTACCCAGGGAATAGATCGCCAAACTAAGGACTTGTTTGGGCCTCATCTTAACTATTTGGACCTAAGTGCGAATGATGTTTTTGTAAACCGGGCGTTGGATCTTCCGGCAATTTCAGGGGAGGACCTTGCTTATGTGCTGTTTACCTCAGGTTCCACTGGAGTTCCGAAGGGGGCAATGATCTCCCATGGGGCAATTGCCAATTATTTTCAGTGGGCGATACCAGGGTATTTGAGAGGAAAGAAAGGAGACATGGCATTGTTTACCTCTGTGTCTTTTGACTTGACCCTCACGGCCTTATTCTTACCTATCGTAACCGGTAATTGTTTGCATATACCAGAAGGAAGCATTCATGCGTCTTCTGTGATTGATGTGATTGAAAGCAATAAGGTTGATGTGATCAAGTTGACTCCTTCACATTTGAGATTACTCTTGAATGCAGGTGTCATGACACCCAATTTGAAAGCACACACACTCGTAGTAGCAGGTGAAGTACTGGATGCTGATCTGGCCAATGAAGTTAGTCAGGCAACGGATCATGAAGTCGTTATATTTAACTCTTATGGACCAACGGAAGCAGCGGTTAGTTGTATGCTTTCAAGGTACGATCAAAATAGACATCTCGAGAAAGTGCCCATCGGTTCTCCGGCTCCGAATAATGAAGTGTGGTTATTAGATGAAATGAAAAACCTCGTACCACAAGGAGTACCCGGAGAAATACATATTGGCGGAGGTCAGCTTTTTAATGGATATCTCAATAATGAAACGCAAACGCGTGATAAATTGATCGATCACCCATTTGATCATGGAAAAAAACTGTACAAGACGGGAGACCTTGCGATTAGACGTGCTGATGGTTCCCTGGAGTTTCGAGGAAGAATCGACGAGCAGGTCAAAATCCGTGGATATAGAATAGAGTTAGCAGAGATCGAACATTGCCTCCGTCATCATGATTTGATAAAAGAAGCGGCGGCCGTGGTAAACGAACAACAACAAATTGCAGTTTATTATGAGCTCAAAAGTGCATTGGATGCCGAAGCGCTGAAATTCTATTTGTTGGAACGATTGCCCAATTACATGGTGCCGGCTTTGTATCAGCCATTGGATCAATTACCCTTGACAGATAATGGCAAAATTGACCGAAGAGCGCTTCCAGAGATTAAAAGGAAGACTGTTGATCATCAGGAAGCAAGTGGTGAAGTTCAGGAGAAGTTAGTCAACATTTGGTCCGATCTTCTGGACCTTGAACCTGATAGCATCAGCATAAATGCTAGCTTTTTTGATCTTGGAGGCAACTCCATCAATATCATTGCACTGACGCAAAGGATAAACAAAGAGTTTGGCGTGGATATTCCAGTAGCCAGCATCTTTAGCCTTCCGACGATCAACCGAATCCATCAGCACATTGAACAGGGTGATGATACAAAAACAACAGTCGACCGGGAGTTAACAGAGACCCTGGCAGAAACAAACGAAACATTGGAAATACTAGGTTTAACGAATTAATCGTCATGGAAAAGTATACAGGTTTAGAGGTAGCCATCATTGGTATTGCTGGTAAATTCCCGGGAGCACCCGATCTTGACCATTTTTGGCAAAACATTAGGGCAGGAAAAGAGTCGATTAGTTTTTTCTCTGAGGAGGAACTGGCAAATGCCGGTGAGAGCCCTTCAAGACTAGAGGATCCTAATTATGTGAAAGCCTGTTCATACATGGAGGATAAGGGGCAATTCGATGCAGCTTTCTTTGGGTACACGCCTGACGAAGCCCGGCTAATGGATCCCCAAATTCGAATGTTCCATGAATGTACCTGGAGTGCGTTGGAAAATGCCGGTATTAAGCCTGGAGATAATTCAAACAAGATTGGTTTGTTCGCGGGAACTAGCAACAACATGAACTGGGAGGTATATGCCCGCCTCAAAAACGGAGATGGAAAAGTAGATGCCCTTACCGCAGAACAAGTAAGCAGTTCGCGCTATATGGTCAGTCGCGTTGCTCATAAACTGAATTTAACCGGGCCGGCGGTTTATGTCGATACGGCCTGTTCAACGTCTCTTGTCGCCTTGCACCAGGCTTATAATAGTTTGCTTTTGGGCGATTGTAATGTCGCTTTGGCCGGAGGGGTCACGGTTCACAATCGAACCCAAAAAGGCTATCAATACATAGACGGAATGATATATTCTTCAGATGGCCACTGCCGTACTTTCGATGCCGACGCCCATGGCACCGTAGAAGGTGAAGGTACTGGCGTGGTTGTCTTGAAGAAATTGAAAAATGCCATTGAAGATGGTGATCACATTTGGGCGGTGCTCAAAGGGAGTGCTGTAAACAATGACGGAGACAACAAAGTAGCTTACACTGCGCCCTCAGTGGAAGGACAAATGACGGCCATTCTTGGTGCTCAAAAGTGGGGCAAAGTAGATCCTTCCACGATCCAATTCATTGAAGCACATGGTACGGCTACCGTCCTGGGAGACCCTATCGAAATGGAAGCCCTCAAGCGCGTTTTTGGTAATGAACCTGGGCAGAATATTGCCATCAATTCTATAAAAGCCAACTTGGGTCACACCAGAGCTGCAGCAGGTGTTGCAGGATTACTAAAGACAATCCTGGCCCTTCACCACGAAGAAATTCCACCTAGTCCCAATTTCGAAAAACCCAACCCCAAAATTGATTTTGAGAACAGTCCATTCTTCGTTAATACGGAAGCATTACCCTGGACAAGAAGTGAGTCGCCGCGACGTGCCGGAATCAGTTCGTTTGGCATTGGGGGGACAAACGCACACGCAATATTAGAAGAAGCTCCAGTAAGAGATGAAACCTTCTCCGAAGACCGACAATTGCTTACCATCTCTGCAAAAAGTGAAGAGTCACTACAAGGAAACCTAAAAAACCTGGCTGACTATTTGAAAGCCCATCCCGATACAGATCTTGCGGATGTGGCCTTTACATGGCAAACTGGCAGAAGTCACTTCCCATTCCGATCAACTATTGTCGCAAAAGACATCCGGGAGGCGGTGACCAAATTGGAAACCCTTCAGCCTATTGCTCAAGTACAGAAAAGCAATGGAAAGCCGTTTACAAAAATCTTTCTCTTCACCGGACAGGGTGCGCAATATCAGCAAATGTACCGCGAGTTGTACATGGAATCTGAGATATTTAAGTCTGCCGCTGATCAGTGTTTTGACATTCTAATTAAGTCACTTGGTCTGGATTTGAAGGCCATTGTCTTTGCGGATGGATATAACACTGGCAATGAGATAGATCAGACACAATTCACTCAGCCAGCGCTCTTTGTCATGGAATATGCCTTTACAAGGTACATGATGGAATTGGGAATTAGTCCTGATCTCATGCTGGGGCATAGTATTGGCGAATATGTGGCTGCCTACTTTGCGGGGGTATTTTCACTTGAAAATGCGCTCAGGATTGTGGTCAAAAGAGGGGAGTTGATGCAAAAAGCGCCTCACGGGACCATGTTGAGCATCTCTGCTTCTATAGATGATATTCAGATTTACCTGGATCAATTCCCGACACTAGATGTCGCGGCAGTTAATAGTACCTCATTGGCAGTTATTTCAGGACCTGAAATCGCGATAGAGGAATTGAGCAAAACGCTTGAAGCGGCGAGTATCAATTGTCGAAAACTGCGTACCTCGCATGCGTTCCATTCTCACTTAATGGATGATATTTTGGAGGAATTCCGTTCAGAAATGAATGGCATTGAATTCTCATCACCAACCATTCCAGTAGTAAATAATGTCACCGGATTGGTATCTACGAATGATGAACTCACCAGTCCTGACTATTGGGTACGGCAACTACGCGGAACAGTGAATTTTGCTACAGGAATTGAAACGTGTTTGACTTATGCCAATCCGCTTTTCATAGAAATCGGACCAGGCAGAGCGTTGAGCACCTTTGTGAAATCGCATCAATCAAGAGAAAAAGAACCTGCCATATCCATGGTGAAAGGTCCGAAGGATGCTGGTCACGACATGGAAGTTCTTCTCAAGGGTATTGGTGACCTTTGGAAAGCAGGTTTGACCATTGATTGGACCCGCATTCAAACAGTCTCAGATGCCAGGATCATTCCTTTACCTACTTATGCTTTTGAAGCTACAGAATTTCCGGTAGAGGTTAATGCCGCTGATCTGATCCGTTCCAACACCAACAAGGGTCAATTAGAAGAGGTTACCTCAGGTATTTATGCGCCCTCGTGGAAAATTGTAAGCAATTCAATAGAATCAACCCCCAAAAGGGATTTAAATACCCTGGTATTTTCCAATTCCGTCATTCAGTTCGGTAAAGAGCATTCCATCTTTGTCAAACCGGGTTCTGAGTTCGAACAAATTGATGACAGGACTTATCAGATCAATCCCGGAATTGCGGATGATTATCGTCAGCTTTTTGAATCACTTAAAACCCAGGGCAATTTACCTGAACGAATCATTCATGAATGGTCGATAACTACTGAAGGGCAAAGCACCAACTTTGACTTGAGGTTGTATTCTCTTATCCAATTGCTGAAGGTCGTCAAGTCTGAAAACCTCACTGAAGTGGAATGGGTCGTGCTGACTAGAGGACTATTCGAGGTAACCAAAACTGAAGACCTTCTGGATCCTTATCAGGGAATGATACTGGGTCTGCTAAAGGTCATTACACTGGAGTCTCCGACGCATAGCACGCGTTTGCTGGACGTAGAGTCTACTACTTCTGTAGAAGATATTACAAAATGCATTCAAAATGCATTTGATACCACAAACCGACACAATTGCCTGGCGATAAGAAGTGGTCTGTGTTTTGAGCAAGTATTTGAGCAGGTGAAAATCATTCCTGAAGCTAAAAATATAGTTGTTGGCGGTGTTTATGTGATCACAGGTGGTCTGGGCAAACTAGGATACAATCTGGCCCGACACCTGTTGGTCCATTACCAGGCCAAAGTAATTCTCCTGGGGAAAAGCCCTTTGGCGGACTCAAAAGAAAAGCAAGATCGTTTCGATCGGTTGTGCTCCAAAGGAGAAGTTCAATATTTTAACCTGGATCTTGCTGATACCGCCGAATTAAAGGAAGTGGTCGATCAGATCGAAGACACAGTAGGAGCAGTGAATGGATTGATCCATGCAGCGGGTGTCTCAGCTACAAAGAAGAGAAAACCTGTTCATGAGTTGGAGAAAGGTGATTTTGACTATCACTTCCAACCAAAAGTGTGGTCACTCAATACACTTGTAGAAGTTTTCGGGCCGAAAGAGTTGGATTTTGCCCTGCTCACTTCGTCGTTATCCAGTGTCATCGGGAGTCTTGGGTTTGGTGCTTATGCGGCCGCCAGTGCTTACATGGATTTCGTTCCCATTGCGCACGGGTTAAAGAATTGGGTTAGTGTCAGTCTCGATGGACTCGGGTTTGGAGACGTTTCGGAGGGTGTAATTTCGGAAAAGGATCAATTGCAACTCATAGAATGCGTCGCTGGTGCTACTCATCATAGACACGTGGCGATATCCGTCACCCATTTGCCATCACGCATCGATAGCTGGTTGAATACTGCAAATACCAAGGATATTGAAGCCCAAGAATCAGCTGCGCCTGTTGTAGATAATCTGGAGGTTGGATTGCTGAATTTACTTCGTGAATTCTTTGGTAAAGACGTGAACCTGAATGATGATTTCTTTGATTTAGGAGGTGACAGTCTCAAAGCTTTAACGGTGATTGGTCGTATTCAAAAACAACTACGTGTGGACCTTTCTATCGAAGATTTTTTCAAAAATACCTCCGTGAGATCGCTGTTGACGTTTCTTGAAAATGCTTCCAGGGATGATGAAAAGGTAGTTTATCAACCAGTTCCGGTTGTTGACATTGCTGATCATTATCCACTGAGTTCAGCCCAGAAACGTCTCTATTATCTTTTTGAACTGGATCCACAATCCATAGCATATAATCAGCCCAAAGTGTTGAAGCTATTTGGAGAACTTGATGTGACGAAACTAAGTAACGCATTTCAGGCACTGGGAGAGACACATGAAATTCTCAGAACTTCCTATCAGGTTGTGGAGGGTGAGCCCGTGCAGGTCGTACAGCCGGAATTTACATTGTCTTTTCAGGAGTTGGCATGCGCGGAAGAGGAAGCTCGAAACCTGGTTACGCAGGAGGTCCGGCCTTTTGACCTGAACAGCGGAGAGGTGTTTAGGGTAACGCTATTACGTATTCACGAAGGCTATCACGTTCTGCTTGTGGATATGCATCACATTGTCACAGATGGTTTTTCGCATGCATTACTACTCAAGGATTTTGTGCGACTTTACAAAGAAGAAGAGTTGTCCGTGTCGGAGTTGACCTATAAGGATTATGCTGCGTGGCAACAGAGTGATGACTACCAGTTGGAATTGTCGGAGCAGCTAACATTCTGGAAAGATCAGTTTAGTGATGAAATTCGATCACTGGAATTGCCATATGATCACGAGAGATCATCTCAACACCAGTTTGCTGGTGATCTTTATGAGTTCGAATTAGGCTCAGAGGAATTGCGATGGCTTCAGAAAGTAGCAGAGGAAGAGCAAACTACCCTTTATGTAGTAACACTTTCTCTTTATTTGGTGTTGTTATACCGGCTTTCTGGTCAGAACGAAATTACCGTAGGAACCCCTGTTGCCGGACGTAACCATCCGGATTTGGAGCAGGTTGTGGGCATGTTCGTTAACACACTTGCACTGAAGAATGACCTGGATCCGAATCAGAATTTTCGTGAATGGGTAGCAGCCGTTCACCATCAAACGATAGCCTGTTTTAACAATCAGGATATTCCTTTTGATCAGGTCATTGAAGCATTGGAGCTGGATCACGATGGAGGCCGTAACCCACTTTTCGATGTGGCGTTTTCCTTTCAGAACTTCGAACAAAGTCAATTGGCGTTGCCAAACATTACATTGGCTCCGTTTGAGTATGCGCAGCGAATTTCCAAGTTTGACCTCAATCTGATCGTGGTAGGTACTTCGGATAAAATGACTTTGAATTTTGAGTATGCCACCTCATTGTTTGATCAAACTACGATTGCCAGGTTTGCCAGTTTTCTGGATCGCATTGTAAAAGGACTCGCAAACGGGGAACACAAGTCTATTAGTGAAGTTGATATTCTCGATCAGGCTGAAAAGGATTTCATACTAAAAGAATTCAACGCGACACGAGTGGATTATCCACGAGATTGTACCCTTGTCGAACTATTCGAAGAACAGGCGTCCATCCATCCACATCATGTCGTGCTAAGTACACAGGACAGATCCTACACTTATGAGGAAGTAGATCAACGATCGTCCGTATGGGCCGCCTGGATTGCTTCAAAAGTGGGATCATCTCAAAAGATAATCCCAGTACTATCGGAGCGTTCAGCTGAAGCGGTCATTGCTTATCTCGGCATCTTAAAGTCAGGCAATGCATTTGCTCCGGTAGACCCGGACTTTCCGACAAACCGGATTTTGGACTTGATCGACTCAATGGATTCGGACGTTGTACTAGCACAGGCGAGCCATTTGTCTAAGCTTCCCGACGGGAAGGAGGTCCTGACCATCGACGAAGAAATAGATTTAGATCATTCAGTCAGCTTCAGGAGTTACCAGGGAGTAGCTACTGATCTCGCCTATGTCATGTACACTTCCGGCTCTACGGGAAAACCCAAGAGTGTCGGAGTTTCTCAAAGGAATGTGATCAGACTGGTGCGTAACACCAATTACCTTGACTTCTCGCGGGGCTTGAATATCGTGCAAACGGGAGCTCCGGCTTTCGATGCCACGACTTACGAGATCTGGGGATGCTTGTTGAACGTCGGTTGTCTTCATGTGACTTCCAAAGAAGTGCTACTTGATAATCAATTATTGGGCGACCTTCTGAGCGAGCGGAAGATTGATACGATGTTCATGACAACTGGCCTTTTCAATGTGCATGCCAAAGCTAATCCTGAAATTTTCCAGGGACTTGATCACCTCATGGTAGGAGGGGAAGTGGCGAATACTAAATATTTTAACCGGGTCAGGGAGTTAAATCCGGAGTTAACATTATACAATATCTATGGTCCTACGGAAAATACGACCTTCTCACTTTACCACCTTATTGAACGGGATTATGAAACGAATATCCCCATCGGGATTCCAATAGGCAATACCAGAGCCTATGTTTTAGATGACCAGCAAAATCTGATGCCACTTGGTGTGGCGGGTGAACTATATGTTGCTGGAGAAGGTGTAGCCATCGGCTATCTTAACGATGAAGTACTGACACAAGAACGATTTTTAGCAGATCCGTTCTTTCCGGGAGAGCGAATGTATAAAACGGGAGATCTTGCCCTGCTCAACCATGATGGAGCCATTGAATTTCGGGGAAGAGTTGATAATCAGTTGAAAATCAATGGTTATCGCGTAGAACTTTCTGAAATAGAGCATCATATCCTTGAACATCCTTCCGTTCGTGAAGCCCTGGTTGTAGTGAATCATCAGGAGTCAGGTAAAGAGTTGACAGTTTACTACGTCAATAATGAACCTTTGCAGGGACAGGAGCTGAAGCAGTTTCTGGCTGGTCGTGTTCCAAAGTACATGATTCCGGGCTTTTACCAACCAATGGATCGTATTCCACTTGCTCTAAACGGGAAATTTGATCGCAAAGCCTTGCCTAAACCCACTTTATCCAATGATGAAAGCTTTGAGCCACCCGTAACATCCTCGGAGAAGGTATTGGTAGACCTATGGGCTAAAGTGTTGAAGCAACCCGCAGAGAGCATTAGTATTGATGCGGGCTTTTTTGATTTGGGAGGCCATTCGCTAACCGCAACATCATTAGTGAACATAATCCGTAAGGAGTGTGAAACCACCTTAAGTCTCAGAGATTTTCTTGAGCAGGATACCATACGGAAAATTGGAAGTTTCATTGATAAGACAGAAAAAGTCGATTATAAACACATACCATCGACTGAATCCAGTGAAGATTATGTGCTTTCATCAGCACAGAAAAGATTGTATTTTCTGCAGCAATTCGATCCCCAATCGACCACTTACAACATTACCAATGTCTTAGAACTTAAAGGGGAGCTGGATGAAACCAAATTGAGGGAGACCTTTAATAAATTGATCGATAGACATGAGATCCTGAGAACTGCCTGCAGACAAAAAGGTGATCAGGCTGTTCAAGTGGTGCTGGAGAATGTACCATTTGAAATCGAAGTATCTGAGTCACGCGATCTGGATTCAGAAATGGCGAACTTCACGAGGCCTTTTGATTTGGAAAAACCGCCATTGCTCAGGGTGAGATTGATCAAACACAGCGAATCACACCATTATTTGCTAACAGACATGCATCATATTGTGACAGATGGTCTTTCACAAGGTATCTTGATCAAGGAGCTTTCAGAAATATATGCACAGCGAACTTTAACCCCTCTCGCGATTCAATACAAAGACTATGCTGTATGGCAGCAAAGTGAAGACCAGCAAAATGAGCTGGCAGATCAAAGGCTTTTTTGGTTGGATCGTTTAGCTGAACCAAGACCCAAGTTGGAACTGCCATTGGACCATAAACGTCCATCGGTACAGTCTCATGAAGGTAATGCGGCTCATCTTATTTTGTCTGCAGAGAAGGTTTCGAAGCTTGTTGAATTAGCTCAAAAGGAGCAAACTAGTCTTTTTGTGGTGCTTTTCTCCGTTTTCAACGTTCTGATCAGTAAGCTTTCACGTCAGCAAGATGTGATCATAGGTACACCCGTGTCCGGAAGAACTCATCCGGATGTAGAGCCACTGCTTGGTATGTTTACCAATACCCTTGCCCTTCGTAATGAGGTAGCACCGGACAAAGGGTTTACTGAATTTTTGCATGAAGTAAATGGTAATTGCGTGGCCTCATTTGACCGTCAGGACTTCCCGTATGAAGACTTGATCCAGGAACTGAATGTGGGTCGTGATATGGGAAGAAACCCTCTTTTTGATGTCGTATTTTCGTTTCAGGAATTTGCCGGAGAGCATGTAAAGGTAGATGGACTGGATATTTCCCCGGTGGAAGTAGATCATCGATCTTCGAAATTTGATATGACCCTTTATGCCTCAAGGAAAGAGGGCGAGTTGTTGCTTTATCTTGAATATGCGACAAGCCTTTTTGAGAGATCGACCATCGAAAGGTTCCTGAGTTATTTTGAAAACCTGGTGGATGGAATTCTTCGGGATGATCATCAGAGGATTCGGGATTTGAATGTGGTTCAACCATCGGAAGCAGAGTTGTTGCTCGAAATGTTTGACAACAGTGAAGTACACTATCCTTCTGAGGCCACTGTCCTTGATCTGTTTAACGAACAGGTTAGAAATCACCCCGACCGGGTGGCTCTGAAATGTTCGGATGTTGTAATGACCTACTCCGAATTGGATGCTAAATCAGATCACATTGGTAAGGTTTTGAGAAAAAGAGGAATCGGTGCCAATGACATTGTAGGACTTTTGATGGGCCGATCTATAGATTTGATTGTCAGTATGTTAGGTGTATTGAAAAGTGGTGCAGCATACATGCCTCTGGACCCTGATTACCCACAAGATCGACTGAAATACATCCTGAATAACAGTCGGGCAAAATGGATTATCCACGACGACAGCAACGGTGACCTGTTGACCTATTCTCAGCAACTAAGTTACCAGTCAGTCCTTGAGGAGTCGGTGGAGGGTTTGTCATTGATTGCAAGTGTAAAACCATCGGATCTGTGCTATGTGATTTATACCTCAGGTTCGACTGGTAATCCCAAAGGAGTCATGATAGAACATGGTAATGTCGTTCGTTTGTTTCGCAATGATGAATTCCAGTTCGATTTTGGCAATGACGATACCTGGACACTTTTCCATAGTCCATGTTTCGATTTCAGCGTATGGGAGATCTACGGAGCACTGTTATTCGGTGGCAAATTGATCATCGTACCTAAGATGGTTGCCCGGGATACAGCTATTTTCAGGACCTTATTGAAAGAAGAGCAGGTTACGGTGTTGAGTCAAACACCAAGTGCATTCTATAACCTTATCTCGGTAGATAAGCAATGCTCAGATTCATTATCCTTGAGGTACGTGATTTTCGGTGGGGAAGCGCTAAGTCCCGCCAAGTTGAGAGATTGGAGGCCACTCAACCCGGAAACCAAACTGATCAATATGTACGGAATTACCGAAACAACCGTCCATGTGACATACAAGGAAATTGGAGATTTAGAAATTGATCAGGATGTAAGTGACATTGGACGGCCCATACCAACACTGTCCCTATACTTACTGGACGAAAACATGGAATTAGTTCCAAATGGAACCATCGGAGAGCTCTATGTAGGAGGGGCGGGAGTAGCGCGTGGTTACCTCAATAATCCCGAGCTTACCAATGAACGATTTATTCAAAATCCTTTTCGACCAGAAGAACGGCTTTATAAGTCAGGGGACTTGGCAAGATTAAAGTCCAATGGCGCGTTGGAATACCTCGGCAGAAGTGACTTTCAAGTGAAGATCCGTGGCCACCGAATAGAACCGGGAGAGATAGAATCGGCCATTACTCAAATCGCGTCAATTGATCAGGTAACCGTACAGCCGCGCGAGGTTAAAGGAGTGCTTTGTCTCGTTGCCTATTATACGACTGTTGGAGAAGTAGATGCGCTCACAGTCAAATCCAAACTTCAGAATTGCATTCCGGAATACATGGTACCGGCTTATTTCATGCAACTCGATAAAATGCCACTCACGGTAAACGGGAAACTGGATGTCAGGTCCTTACCTGAGCCGAAGGTCACCAAATCAAGGGCCGTGCTTTCCCCGGCAACTGAGCATGAAATGCAATTGGCCAGAATATGGGAGGAAATTCTCGAGTTAGAGCCAGGCTTTGTATCACGAGATGCTAATTTCTTCGATATAGGGGGACACTCAATCAACGCCACAGCGCTTGTCAATCAAGTGGAGTCCAGGCTTTCAACAACCATCTCTATACGTGAGATTTTTGAAAAACCGGTGCTAATGGATTTAGCAGAACTCATCGGAACGAAGGCCTGGATAGGAGTAGGAGCAGTTGAAGACAGTGAGGAAGTGATCATCTGATCCTTCATCCTCTGATAAAAAATATTTCTAATCTTTTTCAAGAAAACAATGAAAATGAAATTGACCCGTCTTGACATGTCGATGGACGTGACAGATCAAATCGATCTGCCTGTTGACTATTCCAGGAAAGTAGCATCGTCTACTGATAAATATGCTGTTAGGTTTCAATTAGCCAAAAGCCTGTTTGGACCTTTACGCAATGTGAAAGGGAAGTCTGCTTATTTTGAGGGCCTTCTGTGTGGTTATGCCCTTTGGCTGAATAAACAAACCAGAACTGACGAAATTAGATTGGCAGTATTCACTTCTCTTCAGGAGTGTCTCGGAGACATGAATGTAGAAAGCTTTTGTGCCAACCTCAATATGGCCATCAATGAACCTTTTGTGGAAGTCTGTATTGAGGCGATGAAGTCGATCCAAAAGTATGAACTGGATGAAAAGGTCTGTAACAGCAACGTTCAATTCGAATACTATCAGGAAAATACCGGTTTACAAGGTTTGCCTAACAATCCGGCCTGCGACTGTACTTTAAGGGTATTCGAAACGCGTGAAAACCTGCATCTGGAACTACAACTTTCAAAAGACCTGTTTGCAGAAGAGACAGTGACTTTGATGGCCGAAGGCCTCCAGTGTTTACTGAACACCGTGTTGACCAACGCTTACCTGAAGATGAATCTTATTGACTGGGTGCCAGAATCTCATTTGAAGGCCGTGGAGCGTTTCAATCGTACGGATGCTGATTGTCCGCTTAATGAGACGATTATTGATCGGTACGAGAAGACCTTGTGTGATTATCCGAATCAGACCGCTCTGATCTGCGGGGACGAGACGCTTACTTATCATGAATTTGACCATCAGGTCAATCAGGTAGCTAGTTACCTTCAAAATTCCGGCGTGGGAAAGAAAGATGTCGTTGCCGTCCATAGTAAAAGGTCATTTGACATGATGGTTGCCCTTTTTGGGATTCTCAAAGCAGGAGCGATCTACCTGCCTATTGACGTAAATCAGCCGGTAAATCGAATTGATTATATACTTAAGGATGCAGGAGCGAAGTTGGTCCTGACCGATCAGGTAATGGAAAGTCCATGTGAGGTCAATACGATCACAGTGGCTCAGATACTACTGGTCTCTGAGCAAACTACTTTCAAAAGCCTGGCACAGGCGGATGAGGTAGCTTACATCATCTACACCTCCGGATCCACTGGACAACCCAAAGGAGTAATGATTCAGCACAATTCCCTGTTGAATCGAATCAATTGGTTTCAGAATACCTATCCACACGATAGTAAAGATGTATTTATCCAAAAGACTTCTATATCCTTTGATGTATCAGTCTGGGAATTGGTGTGGTGGAGCCAGATTGGGGCAAGTTTGTGCCTTGCGGAGCATGGAGCCGAAAAAGAACCGGAAAAATTGTGCAAGGCAATCTCACAACATAAGATAACAACCATACATTTTGTGCCTTCCATGTTACGAGTCTTTTATGACAGTATGGAAAGGAAATCCATTCGGCAGGAACTCGAGTCATTGAGATGGGTATTTGCAAGTGGTGAAGCCCTCGAAAGTGCCGATGTGCAAGCGTTTTACCGCCTGTTTGGTTCACTTCCAACTGACCTGATCAACCTTTATGGCCCTACGGAAGCGACCATTGATGTCACACACTTCAATTGTCGGGATTTCAATATTGATAGGAAAGTACCGATTGGTAAACCAATCGATAACACGCAAATCCATATCCTGGATAAAGACCTAAACCCACTTCCAATAGGTATTCCTGGTGAGTTGTGCATTGCTGGCATTCAGGTAGCCTGCGGTTATATCGGAAAGGAGCAATTATCCAGAGAGAAATTTGTTGAACAAGAAGGAATAGAAGGATCACTTTATAGATCGGGTGACCTGGCACGCTGGTTACCTGATGGCAATATTGAATACCTGGGCAGACTCGATGATCAAGTCAAAATACGAGGTTATCGGATCGAATTAGGTGAAATTTCAAATCAACTTAAAAATCATGACAGCATTAGCGATGCAACCGTTCTGGTTCATTGTCAGGGAAATAATCCTCAGTTGATCGCTTATTACCTGGGCACCGAAACACTGGAATGTGTAGACCTGGTACGCTTTCTACAGGTATCACTACCAGATTATATGATCCCTTCCCATTTCATTAAAATGAATTCGTTTCCATTGACGCCAAATGGCAAATTGGATAAGCGATCTTTCCCTAACCCCGAAGTTAGCTCGGTTGATACTTTTGTGCCGGCAGATTCTGACCTGGAGATGCAGTTATTAAACATATGGGGTAAAGCATTATCACTCGACCCGGCGTTGATAGGAGTCAACCACCACTTTTTTGAACTAGGAGGAAACTCCCTGACCTGTACGTTACTCAACAACCTACTGAGCCAGGAATTTGGCACTACGTTTTCACTTGAAGAGATTTTCGAACGTCCTACTGTCAGAGAACAAGCAAAACTCATCAATTTGAGAGATTGGGTCAATCAGGACGATCATATCGGCGAAGCAGAAGAATTAATCATTTAATCTCAACCTAAATTCTTACCTCATAACAGCACACTCATGGAGAAGCTAGTACAGAAAATCAAAGACCTTAACATTAATATTGATGTTGTAGGGGATAATCTCAAACTTGATATTCCGAAAGGAATAGATGCGAAAGAAATCATTGGTGAGATCAAAGCGAATAAGGAAGAGCTTATTGACTTCATCAAGCGTTTGAAGTTGAAGAATCAGGCAACAAAGATTACTCCGGCAGAAGTTCGGGAATACTATGGGTTGTCTTACGCCCAATCCAGGATTTATTTCATATCCGAATTGTACAACGATACTACTTTGTACAATATGCCTTTTTACAAAGACATCAAAGGCCCATTGAATGTGGAGAAACTGGAGGATTCGCTGCATAAGGTCGTCATGAGACATGAGAGCTTCAGAACTTCCTTTAGGATACTGGACCGGATACCGGCTCAGAAAATTCATCGGAATATAGAATTTGCTGTTGAGAAGATTGAAGGAACGGAAGAAGAGGTGAACGATATCATCAAACAATTCATCCGACCTTTTGATTTGACAAATGCCCCTTTGATAAGAGTGGGACTGATCAGGATCCACGATGAACATCATGTGCTGATCATTGACATGCATCATATCATCAGTGATGGTTTTTCACTGAATGTCTTGATTCAGGATTTCAAGGCCTTTTACAACGACGAGTCTTTGCCAAAACTGAATATTCATTATAAAGACTTTTCGGTTTGGCAACAAAGTGCCGCTCAGCAACAAGTGATCCAGCGCCAACAAGAATTTTGGAAAAAGCAATTTGAGAAAGAGATCACACTGCTTAACCTACCGTCAGATTATCCGAGAGGAGGCGAGAGAAATTTTGAAGGGGGTTCTTATTCCTTTAAACTTAATGAGCAACAAACTGCCGGATTGATCCAGCTTTCTCAGGAACAGGGAGTGACATTGTTCATGACTTTGCTGGCAGTGTACAACATCATGCTATCGAAATTCTCAAACCAGGAAGATATTGTAGTAGGCACACCGATCAGTGGGCGCACTCATGCCGATGTGGCAGATATTGTGGGGATTTTTATCAATACACTGGCCCTGCGTAATTACCCTAAAAAGGAATTGACATTTGTGGAGTTCCTTGAAAGCGTTAAATCGAGCACATTGGGAACATTTGATAATGCGGATTACCCCTTTGAAGAATTGATTGCGGAATTAAACCTGGAAAGAGAGATTGGAAGGCACTCATTTTTCGATGTGATCTTTTCATTGAAGAATTTCAGTAAAGAAGAATTTGAAATATCTGGTTTAACCATTTCTCCTTTACATCAGGAATCTGATTCAACAAAATTCGACCTTTCACTTGGTGCGCAGCAAATGGACAATGAGATCATATTCGGTTTGCAATATGCCAGTAAGGTATTCAAGCCAGAGACCATTGTGAGGTTTACAGAAGCGTACAAGGAAATCGTGAATCAAATCATCGCGGACCGCACATGTACATTATCTGAAATCGACATCCTGGGTGAGGTAGAGCAGGCGTCTTTGACACAAAAGCTGTGTGGAGAGGTAAGAAACTATCCTTTGAACAAAGGCATACTTGGTATCTTTGAAGAAAATGTAGCGCGATTCCCGGATCAGATAGCCATTGAATCGGGAGACGAAAGCATCTCCTATCGCGAACTGAATGACCGAGCTAACTATCTGGCGGGAAAAATTGTAGCAGAAACAGGTGGAAAGAACGAGGCAGTCGGTTTGTTTTTTGAGCCGTCCATTGCCTATTACATTTCCCTTATGGCAATCCTGAAAGCAGGTGGTACTTACTTATCGCTATCCAGATCACTATCGGTAGATAGAAATCAATTCATGCTTGAGGATGCGGGTGTAGGATTATTATTGATTTCAGAGCGTCTTAAACCTGAAGCGCGAGAGCTTACTGATGTCGGAGACATAAAGACACTTACCGTTACCAGGTCCGGTGAAACTCTGGAGCAAAATCCAGTGATAAAACGATCGTTGGAGGACATAACTTACATCATCTATACGTCCGGTTCCACAGGCAAACCAAAAGGGGTTACGGTCAAGGATCAGGGCATATTGAATACGGCACTCTTTTATCAGGAAGCATTTCAGATTGAAGCGGGCACACGAGTAAGTCAGATGGCCAATCAGCTTTTTGACGCCTCAGCGATGGAATTATTTCCTTGTTTCCTGGGAGGAGGCAGTTTGGTGATTGTTCCGGAAGACATCAGGTATTCTCCTGAGGAGATGGAAAAATGGTTGGCCATACGTAGCATTGAAGTGGCGTTCCTGCCTCCAGTACTTGCTGAGCCTTTGTTGAAAAAAGAACAGGAGATAGAAACCCAATCTCTGAAGGTGTTGACGATTGGTGGAGATCGGTTGAATTACATTCCAAAAACCCAATTGCCCTTCAAGGTATTTAACTTATACGGTCCAACGGAAGATTCCATTGTCAGTACCTATCATGAAGTGCTGGCTGGGGCCGGAAACGATCCGTACTTAATTGGTCGGCCTATTGCCAATAAACAACTCCATATACTGGATTCGAATGGCAAAATGGTGCCGGAAGGAGTTACTGGAGAACTGTGTGTTTCCGGAATAGGTGTAGCCAATGGTTATTTGAACAATGATGAGCTCACCAGACAGAAGTTTATAGCGAACCCGAATGTACCGGGACAATTGATTTATCGTACCGGAGATCAAGTTAGGCTATCAGGAAATGGTAATGTAGAATTTATTGGTCGAATTGACGAGCAGGTTAAGATTAACGGCTATCGTATCGAGCCAGGAGAAGTTCAAAATAATGTGCTGGAATTCGAAGGAGTTCGGGAAGCACTGGTGACCACCTACGATCCTGAAAATGGTAAAACGATCCTCGTTTGCTACTATACTGCTGAAGAGGTAATTGACGAACAGGGACTGAAAGGATTTCTGTATAGCAAATTGCCAAAGTACATGATCCCGAAAGCTTTCGTCTCATTGGACTATTTCCCCATCTCAACTAGTGGCAAAATAGATAAAAAACGTCTTCCGGCTCCTGAGATACGTTCTAAGACCGGATACATCTCTCCCAAAAGCGATACTGAAACAAAACTGATCCGTATCTGGTCCGAATTACTGGATATACCTTCTGATCAGATTGGCGCTGAAGACAACTTTTTTGAGATTGGTGGAAGTAGTATCAAGACTTTCGAATTAAAGGAAAGTATCAAAGCCATTTTTGACGTAGAAGTCGATATCGTAAAGCTTTTTGAATACAGTTCTGTCGCTTCAATGGCAGCGTTCATTACTTCTGGTGATGAGACGGAAAAAGAAGAACAAGAGCAACTTGAAATCACGGAAAAAGCGTCGCTTGATATTTTCGATCAGACCCTGAAAGTAATCGAGTAACCACTCACGTAATCCTTAAATCATTGAAACAAGGCTGCTGGCAACACAGGAGCCTCTCATTTAATGCTATTCTCATGAAAAACAGCAAAAATACAGGACTGGAGATCGCCATAGTAGGTATGAGTCTTAGGTTCCCGGGGGCTAACTCTCCGGAAGAGTTTTGGAATAACCTGGCTGAAGGGAAAGAATCCATCAAATTC
Source organism: Cyclobacteriaceae bacterium (assembly GCA_965229785.1). Taxonomy (GTDB): domain Bacteria; phylum Bacteroidota; class Bacteroidia; order Cytophagales; family Cyclobacteriaceae; genus JAWPMT01. The sequence continues at coordinate 1,952,449 of CBDDJS010000001.1, read as the reverse complement.
TACAGCGATGAAGAGTTGGTGGAAATGAATTACGAGGATAGTATAATTCAGGATCCGAATTTCGTGAAAACAGCAGGTGGAGCCATTGATGGAAAGGAAGACTTTGATGCTTCGTTCTTCGGCTATACGCCTGATGAGGCAATATTGATGGATCCTCAAACGAGAATTTTCCATGAACAGACCTGGAAAGCGATTGAGGATAGCGCGATAGATATCCAGCAGTACAAAGGACGTATCGGCCTGTACGCTGGTTCTTCAAGTAGTTTCTATTGGGAGGCCCTTACCCAAACGAGTGGTGTTGCAGCTCAATCGGGTAAATTTGCGGCCTCCCAATTAAACAACAAAGACTTTCTCACTACGAGAGTATCTCATAAACTTAACCTCAAGGGACCCAGCTATCCGGTGTTTACAGCCTGTAGCACTTCGCTGGTGGCGGTACATCTGGCAGGTCGGTCTTTGCTGCTTGGAGAATGTGATATGGCCGTTGCAGGCGGCATCACCATAGATGGCGAAACCAATTACGGCTATCACCATCAGGAAGGGATGATTTTCTCAAAAGATGGTCATACCCGGGCTTTTGACAAAGATTCTACTGGGACAAACAGTGGAAATGGTGTTGGTGTAGTGGTTTTGAAGTTGTTGAGGAATGCCCTCAAAGATGGAGATCCCATTTACGCCGTGATCAAAGGAAGTGCGATCAATAATGATGGAAATAGAAAAACGGCCTTTTCCGCTCCGTCGGTGAAAGGCCAGTCAGAGGTGATTCGTGCGGCCATGAATTTCGCCAAAGTGGAAACGTCTTCTATCGGGATGGTGGAGTGTCACGGCACCGGAACAGCGATTGGCGACCCAATCGAAATAGAAGCGCTACACCGGGCATATGCAGCAAATGCTCCTGCGCATTGTGCGATTGGTAGTGTCAAGACCAATATTGGTCACTTGGATGCTGCAGCAGGAGTGGCCGGATTGATCAAGGCGGCACTATGCCTGAAAAATAAGAAAATGGCTCCTAGCCTGCATTTCAATGAACCCAACCCTAAACTGAACCTGGATAAAACGCCTTTTTATGTCAATACTGCTTTACGTGAATGGGACGCATCCGAACAGCCAAGAAGGGCGGGGGTCAGTTCTTTTGGGATAGGAGGAACCAATGCTCATGTAGTCCTGGAGGAAGCTCCGGAAGTGCAGAGCACAGCCTCCGAAAGAAAATCACATTTAATCGCTCTCTCTGCGAAGAGTCAGAAGTCTCTGGAGGCCATGACCGAGAATTTACTGGACTTCCTTCGAAACGATTCTGAGAAAAAAATTGCGGATGTGGCATATACCCTTCAGCAAGGAAGAGCCACATTCCCGTATAAGACCGTTTTTCAACTGCCAAACGATCATCCTTCACTGGAACAACTCAATGTTGATCATCTGGCGTACAAAACACTCAACAACGCAAAAGATAATCGGAAACTGGTTTTTCTTTTTCCAGGCGGCGGAGCTCAGTATACGAACATGGCCCGTGAGGTATATCAAACGGAAAAAGTATTTCGTAACCACGTTGATGAAGGCTTGGATTACCTGCGAGAGAGTACTGGAATAGAGTACAAAGACTACTTGTTTCCAACCGGTGACCGAGAAAAAATTGATGATACAGAGATCGCCTTGCCACTGCTGTTCTTAGTTGAATATGCGTTAGCCAAACAGCTGATTTTCTGGGGATTATCCCCCGATGCTATGATGGGTCATAGTCTTGGAGAATATGTGGCCGCTTGTGTGTCTGGTGTGATGTCTTTTGAAGATGGCCTCAAATTGGTTTTGACCCGAGGTAAGCTGATGAAAGATGTGGAAGAAGGTTCTATGTTGAGTATTTCTTCTTCTCTGGAACAGGTAGATGCCTTATTGCCAGAAGGCCTGTCCACCGCTGCTATCAATAGTGAAGAAAGCTGTGTGGTTTCTGGCGAAACGAACCGAATCAAAGCCTTTCAAAAAATACTGGCCCAAAACAATATTGATTCGAAGCAGGTTCATATTGCCGTTGCTTCACATTCACATATGATGGATCCGATCCTCGGACCATTTTCGGATGTCCTGAAGACCATCAACTTTCAAACACCTGCAATTCCTTATGTTGCTAATGTAACGGGAGATTGGGTCGGAGATGAAGAGATCAACGATCAATATTGGGTAAAACACCTGAGAAATACAGTATTATATGCGGAGGGCGTAAAAACCATCACCAAGACTTTTGAAGATCCGCTATTCATAGAGGTAGGACCAGGTAATATCCTTACCAACATGATGCAAAGAGCATCCTCGGGGAGGGCTTCTGTAGATGCCGTCAATCTATTACCACATCCGACAGAAAATCAGGATGATGATTGGTACCTGCTGGATAAAATAGGTGAGTTATGGCTTTACGGCGCTCAACCAGATTGGGTTAAGTTCTATGAGGGAGAAGAGCGACGGAGAATTACACTTCCAACTTACAGTTTCGATCCCCAACGATTTTGGATTGATGGCTCACCTTTTGACTTTGGCAAAAAGGTCGACAAGACGGCCAAAAAGACCGCTGTTTCAGATTGGTTCTATTGGCAAAACTGGAAGAAATCGCCAATTCGTATCCAGGAAGAGCAGGATCTTTCTGGTAGTTGCTTACTCATTAAGGACGATGCGACTTTAGGCGAAGCCCTGGAAAGTGAACTCCAGCAATATACGGAGTTGTGTACGGTGGAATTGGGAGGTTCGTTCAATAGAGTGACGGAAAATGCCTATGTTATAAATGGTGGAGAAGATGATTTTCAAAAGCTTTTCAGAGATCTTGAAAAAAGAGCGATAACACCAGATCAAGTAATTTTCAGTATCGGTCAATTTGAGGCATCCGATCCTGATTCTTCGATTGCTAAGGCTGCAATAAAAAAATACTTCCAGCTGACATACCTCTTAAAATGCATTTCACGTCATTTTGATCATGAGGTAAAACTTACTGTAATTACCCAAGGCATACACGAAGTTCTCGGGAATGAAAATGGGCATTACGGTCTGGGCATGCTTTTAGGTCCGCTGAAAGTAGCGAATCAGGAAAATCCGTTGGTTACTTGTGGTAACATTGATATTTGCATTGACCCAGGTGAAGCACCACAAACATCCATAGCTACCCTTATCAGGGAGATAGGAAGTGATCAAACCGATTTGATTGCGGCTTATCGCTTCAATACCCGTTGGATCCCTGACTATGAAATTTGCCAGAACCCTTCGGTAGCTAATCAAAGTCCTTCGTTCCATGAAAATGGGACTTATCTTATGACAGGTGGTCTTGGAAGAGTGGGATATACGTTGTTGGATTATTTGTCCAAAACCTATGGCTGTAACCTGATCATTACCGGACGAACCCCTCTGCCAGATCGATCAGAATGGGAAGCATATATCACCGAGCATCAAGAAGGAGGGGTTAGCGACAAAATCCGGAAGTTATTGAAGCTTGAGCAAAATGGATCTGAGGTGTGCTACCGGTCTGTCGATACAACCGACGCTGATCGATTCTCCACTTTCTGCCAGGAAATGACTGATAAATATGGCCACATCAATGGCTTGCTACATGCTGCAGCCTTAACAAATTTTGCTGATTTTCAGACGATTACCGATCTGGATGATAAGGTCATCAATAAGCATTTTGAAGCTAAAGTCCACGGTTTGAGAGCGATTAACCTCGTGGTAGAAGAACTAGGAGTCGATTTTTGCATGCTGATGTCCTCCATTTCGACGGTCCTGGGAGGACTAGGGTATTGTGCCTATGCTTCCGCAAATCTCTTTATGGACCATTTTGCGCAATGGAAAAACAAGCATTCTTCGCAGAGATGGATCAGTGTTTGCTGGGATGGTTGGGAGTATCTGGAGGACGTAGAGCAAGGTGTCGTTTATGATGATGATTTCCTGAGAATGAATATTCAGGAAGGAGCGGCAGCTTTGGAGTATGCCATGAAGTTAGACAGGCAAGGCGTTGTGATTCAATCACTAAATGACCTTGAGGCCAGGATGGATAGATGGGATATTCAGGATGAAGCTGAGCAGCTCGAAGAAACCCAGGATGAAGCACGCTATGCAAGACCAAGTATGCTCACGCCGTATAAAGCACCAGCAACTGAATTGGAAATCGCACTGATTAACATTTGGCAACAGTTTTTCAAATACGAACAAGTAGGAATCAACGACAACTTCTTCGATCTTGGAGGAAACTCATTGAAAGGGGTCTCCGTGATCAACCTTATCCAAAAGAAACTTGGGAGAAAAATTGAGATCAAGCAGTTTTTTAGCCATCCCACGATTCAACAATTAGCCCATTATCTGGAAGACGGTCGTACGGCTCAAAAAGGCAATTATCAAGCAATAGAACCGGCGCCGGAGCTCCCACATTACCCTGCTTCTTCAGCTCAGGAACGATTGCATTTTATCCAGCAAATTGATCCGGATTCAACGGCATATAACATATTCCAGGTCATCACCATGCAAGGTAAACCTGATGTGAAACGAATTGAAGCAGCTTTCAGAGAGTTGATACAAAGGCACGAAGTTTTACGAACTTCATTCCGATTGATTGATGACGAACTGGTTCAGGAAATTACTGATCAGATTGACTTTGATATTCAGGTACAACAAGTAGAGCCAGAACAATTCAAAGAAACTTCCCAACAATTTTGCCGACCTTTCGATTTGTCTGAGGCACCACTGTTGAGGGTTGGAATATTGCAATCAAATGAAGAGGCTTATGCCCTTATGGTGGACATACATCACATCATTTCTGATGGGGTTTCACAGAGCATCCTGATTGACGACTTTATGCAATTATATCGCGGAGAGTCACTTCCTGAATTATCCTTGCAGTACAAAGACTATGCCTATTGGCAGAGAACCAATGAGCAGTCCTACAAAGATCAAGAAGCTTTTTGGCATGAGACTTTTGAGCAAATCCCCGCTCCTTTGGAATTGCCTGCAGATTATCCGCGTCCGGGCAGCAAATCCTACAAGGGTGACTATTTGAATTTCACTATTGGATCGGATCAGAAAGAACAACTGGAAACACTGGCTAAGAAACATGAAGTCAGCAGTTTCGTGATGTTCCTGTCCATGTACTACATATTTCTTCATAAAATCAGTGGACAACAAGATATCACGATCGGTACACCCGTTGCTGGCAGGCAACACCCCGATGTGGAAGATATTATGGGGATGTTTGTAAATACACTTCCCATAAGAGGAAAGCTGGATGGTAAGGAGACGTTCGGACAATTTCTAAAAGCGACCCAACAAATCGTTTACGATTGCTTTGAAAATCAGGAGTTTCAGTATGAAAACCTCGTGGATCAATTGGGGATTAAAAGAGATGCGAACCATAATCCGCTATTCGATGTAATGTTTTCATTTCAGAATTTCCAGCGAACGGAGTTTGAAATAGAAGATTCAGCTATTACGGGTGTTCATTCAAGTGAGCGAAGCGCCAAATTTGACTTGATCCTCACCGTAGACGAACGAGAAAACGATTATGGTGTAGATCTGGAATATGCTACTGATCTTTTCTCCGAAACAACCATTCAACGTTTTGCTATCTGCTTCTTAAATGTGGTTGAGGCAGTTCTTAAGAACCCTCAAGTGCAATTGGGAGAGATAGAAATAATTTCTCCCGACGAAAAGACCAGAATCCTGGAGAAGTTCAATCCTGCACCTGCAGAATACCCCAGGGACAAAAATGTCATGCAGGTTTTTAGAGATGTGGTCCGGCAACATGCTGACCGAATCGCCTTAAGTGGAGCGGAAGAGCAACTTACTTATGAGGAGTTAGATCAAAGGACGGATGCACTGGCTTCTGCGTTGATCTCGCAACACCAATTGAAGAAAGGTGAAAGGGTAGCAGTGTTAGCGGATCGATCAATTCAAACGGTCCTGGCTGAGTTAGCAATTCTTAAAGCGGGAGGGGTTTACATGCCCATAGACTATGAATTTCCCAGTAAGCGTATTCGTCAGATGCTGGAGGTCGGAGAGAGTCGGTTGGTATTGTGCACCGATCGGCAACATGTCCTGATGAAGCTACCCCATCATTATGAATATGTAGAGATATCAAAGGCAGAAGCTTCTGCACAGGACGATGAGTTCATTCAGAACAATGTTGACAGTACAGAGGTGGCTTACGTCATGTTTACTTCTGGTTCTACGGGAATACCCAAATGCGTCGGGGTTTCGCATAGAAATATTTTGAGATTGGTATTTAATCGAGAAAACATTCAATTGAATGAAAATACACACTTACTCCAAACCGGAGCACCCTCTTTCGATGCGACTACTTTCGAAATTTGGGGACCACTCCTGAACGGTGGAAAACTGAGTGTTGTTCCAAAAGAGACCATTTTGAATCCTACTGCCTTGAAACATACCCTGGCAGAGGGGAAAGTGAATACGATGTTCATGACTACCGGATTATTTCATGTATATGCGAAAGCTGATCCGGAAGTTTTTCAACCCTTAGCTCATCTTGTGATCGGTGGTGAAGCAGCGGATCTTACCTGCTTCCGTATGGTGCAGGATCATTGCCCAGGTTTGGAATTGATCAACGGTTATGGACCTACGGAAAACACCACGTTTAGCACCTTTCAGATTGCTGATGATTTTTCCGGTCAGTCGATTCCGATCGGAAAACCATTGAGTAACTCAAGTTGCTACATCGTGGATGCTTACGGCAAACTTCAACCCATCGGTGTACCAGGAGAATTACTCCTGGGTGGAGATGGTGTATCTGCGGGTTATTTGAATGATGCTGAGTTGACTGCTGAAAAATTCATTCAAAATCCTTTTAATGCAGAAGGTAAAGTCTATCGTTCCGGGGATTTAGCGAAGTGGAGAACAGACGGAACCATTGAGTTTCTGGGGAGAATGGACACCCAACTGAAGATCAATGGCTTCCGAATTGAAGTGGGTGATATCGTTAAAAGTCTGCTTGAACACCCGGAAGTGAAAGATGCCGTAGTGATCCCAAAAGTCATCAATGAGGAGAAACACCTGATCGGCTACTACATATCCAGTACTGGTCAAGAGATCGAATTTCAAGAATATTTAGAGCAATTGGTTCCCAGCTACATGATACCCGCTTGTTTTGTGCGGATCATTGACATTCCCTTGAATATCAACGGTAAGCTGGACCATAAAGCTTTACCTGAACCAAATTTCAATCTGGAAGAGCAATATGAGGCTCCATCTACGGAGACAGAATATCGACTGCTTTTGATTTGGTCTGAGATACTGAAAAGAGATGCAGCTTCCATAGGCGTCACTCAGGATTTCTTCCAAATCGGCGGAAATTCCCTGAGAGCGGCCGTGATGTTGAATAAAATTCAAAGAGAATTTCAAATTGATATGGCTTTGAGCAAGATCCTTAAGTTCTCGGAAATCAGATCCTTGTCGAAGCAAATTGACAAAGCGGAGCATACAGGTTTCCAGCCTATCACGAAAGCACCTGACGCGGCAAATTATCCCCTTTCATCCGCACAAAGAAGATTGTTGCTTTTAAGCGAGATCGATAAATCTTCCGTAGCTTATAATCTGCCACATGCCATTGAAATTAACGGAGAGCTGGACCTGGATCATGTATCGGATTGCTTTAATCAATTGATCCGGCGGCATGAGGTTTTGAGGACCTTGTTCCGTTGGCAAGACGATACGCCCTATCAGGAAATCGATGACGAGGCAGTGTTGGAAATCGAAACTTTCCGCTGCTCGACAAATGAGCAGGATCAATGTATCTCTTCCTTTATCAGACCTTTTAATCTTTCGGATGAACTGCCTATTCGGGTGGGGGTCATCACTACGAGTGACGAAAGCCATGTTTTGATGGTGGACATTCATCATATCGTTGCTGATGGTGTGTCACAAGGATTGCTCATTCAGGATTTTGCGGCTTTGTACAAAGGAGAGAACCTGGATCCGGTAGCGTTGCACTATAAAGATTATGCCGTCTGGTCACAGCTTGAAAATCAGCAGTCAACGTGGCAAAGAAGCCTGAATTTCTGGAAAGATCAATTTGAAGAAGAGGTCACTTTGCTGGACCTTCCAACCGATTATATTCGACCTACTGAAAACTCCTTTAAGGGAAAAACACTTGGCTTTAACTTATCGAAGGAGCAGAGCGATCAGTTAAGACAACTTTCGCAAAATGAGCAAAGTACCCTGTACATGACGATGTTATCATTGTTTCAGGTCTTGCTTTACAAACTGACCGACCAAACTGATATCATCGTCGGTACTCCAGTAGCTGGCAGGCAACATCCCGATGTAGACAACATGATTGGCATGTTCGTCAATACCCTGGTCATCAGAGAACAATTACGACGTGATATGACTTTTGGTGAATTGTTGGCAGTCGGCAAAGAAAAAGTTACTGCTTGTTTTGATCATCAGGCTTTCCCATACGAGGATCTTCTTGAAGAATTACAGATTCAAAGGTCCATAAATCGTAATCCACTTTTTGATGTGATGTTTGCGATGGAAAATTTTGAATCCGCCTCGTTAGAGCTACCAGGACTACAGGTAAAGTCGCGATCCAGTAATTTCCAGATCTCGAAATTCGATCTTACCCTCACGGTGGTTGATCGTCCCGAACTGTCTTTACAGTACGAATTTGCGACGGACCTATTTACAGAAGATTCGATTAAGCGCTTCCACCAATACATGGAGATTATAGTTGACGAAGTACTCAGGAATAAGGAGGTCAAAATACGTGAACTGGAAGTGCTCGGGCCAATTGAGAAAGAGCAACTGGTTTTTGAATTCAATGGAGAAATCACTACCGGAGAAGAAAGTTCGGTTATTGAGCAATTGGAAGCAATAGCCCTTACGTCTCCTGAAAAAATGGCTATCAGTTTCGCTGGTAAGCAATTAACCTATGGAGAATTGAATGAAAAGGCCAATCAGTTAGCTCATGACCTACTGGAAAAAGGATTTGCGGCCAAAGGAACTCGCATTGGTATTTTCACCGATCATTCCGAGTTCGGAGTGGTGGCAATACTGGGAGTATTGAAAGCGGGCCGCACTTTTGTATCGATTTCTCCGGATTTTCCTCAGCATAGGATTCAGCAGATGATCGAAGACGCTGAAATCGCTTTATTACTTTCCGATAGGCATACAGAAATGGTGATTGGGGCAGAGGTGCTCAATTGGCATGACCCCCAATGGCAGACAGATTTATCGAATCAACCAGTTGATTCTCCGGAAGTTACCATACTGCCATTTGATCCGGCCTATATTATTTTCACTTCTGGTACGACCGGAAAACCAAAAGGCATTATCATCTCATGGGAGTCATTGAATGACTATTCACGAACTTTCACGGAGTACTTCAAAATAACAGAGGAAGATCGGGTCATTCAGCAGTCTTCATTGACCTTTGACACTTCCATAGAAGAGATTTTCCCAACACTTATCAGCGGTGCAGAACTCATTATTTTGCCCAATGGAGGGCGTGATATTGAAGGAATGGCCAATGCTATTGAGCAACACGAAGCAACCCTGCTTAGTGCGACACCATTGGTTCTTGGTGCCTTAAATGAATACATAGGCCAGTTGAAAAGCCTGAGAACGATTATCAGTGGAGGAGATAGTTTGCGTAAGGATCAAATCCGTGCTTTCAGGAATTTCAACCTTTACAATACGTATGGCCCTTCGGAATCCACGGTTTGTATCACTTATTATGCAATCAAATGGAATGAAGAAACCTTACCGATAGGTAAGCCTATCCGTAACCGGCAGGTATTCATCTTCAGTGAAGATGGCAATCTTTGCCCGGTAGGAGTGAAAGGTGAACTGATGGTGGGAGGCAAAGGGCTGGCCCAGGGTTATCTGAATCAGGAATCCCTTACTCAGGAAAAATTCATCGATCACCCTTACGAAAAAGGGCAAAAGTTATATCGGACTGGGGACCTGGCCAGTTGGACCTCCGAAGGCAACATTGAATTCTGGGGCAGAAAAGATGCACAGGTGAAAGTCAGAGGTTACCGCGTAGAATTGTCAGAAGTGGAATCGGCATTACTAAAACATCAGGAAATTGGAGATGTCGTCGCCAGTGTAACTCAGGAGGGAGAGGCTAATGCCCTGGTGGCTTATTACCAGTCCGCCAATGAGATCGTTAATCTCAGGTCATTCATGGCAGGACAGATACCTGAATACATGGTACCTTCCTATTTCATCCACTTAGATGAAATACCACTGACAACAAGTGGTAAAGTGAACAGGAGGTTGCTTCCTGAACCCAAAGCAGCCTTAAATGCCGAGTACATCTCGCCAGCAAATCAAACTGAGAAGGAATTGGTGGCCATTTGGTCCGAGGTTCTGAAAGTTGAAGCGGAAAGCTTGAGTGTAACCCGGAATTTCTTCGAACTGGGTGGCCAGTCGCTTAAGGCGACAATCATGGTCAATCGGATCAAGAGTGAATTCGGGAAAGAATTGCCTTTGAAGATGGTTTTCAGCTTGCCGACCATTAGAGAAATGGCATTTTTCCTTCAGTCCCTCAGTGTTGAGGAGAATACGGTTGAGGAACTGGATAACGAAGAAGAGTTTAATTTCTAACCTCTTCTCGTCCGGTCATTTTTTCAGAATTGAATTAAAGAACGTATGAATGCGTATCAGTTAATGGCACACTTGTCAGGCTTGGGTGTTAAACTCAGACTACAAGACGGAAAACTCAATGTCAAGGCTAAGCCAGGGGTGATCAATGAGGAGATCAAAACCCTCATCGGTAATCATCGCGAACAGCTGGTTTCAATATTGGGAGAAGGTCCCAACAATAATGGAATTGATCCCGTAGCAGTTAAGCCGTACTATAAATTAAGTTCTGCCCAGAAGAGAATGTTCTTTCTGGCCAAGTTAAATCCTGATTCGATTGCCTATAATATGCCTCAGGTGGTGGATATGAGTGGTCAGGTAGATCAGGAGCGCTTGATTCGGGCATTTGAACAACTGGTGGATAGACATGAGATTCTGAGGACTTCTTTCGGTATCATGGATCATGAACCCTTTCAAATTGTTCATGAAGCTGTTTCGGCAAACGTCGCAGTATTCCAAAGCGACGAGAATGGGGTTGATCGAATAGTGCAGGATTTTATACGGCCTTTTGATTTCTCGGATGACTCACTGATCAGGTTGGGTATCATCATGGTGGATGGTCGACGGTGTACCTTAATGGTGGACATGCACCACATCGTCAGTGATGGATTCTCCCATGATATTTTGATCAGGGAGTTGATGGCCTTTTACAACGAGTCGCCTTTAGAACATTTACGTATTCAATACAAGGATTTTGCGGAGTGGCAGCAGGGAAATTCTCTTGAAAGGGATCGACACTTTTGGGTCAAAGCATTCGAAGACTATACGGAAACACCCGAATTACCTATTGATTTTCCTCGCTCTTCGGACGGAGGAATGGAGTCCGATCACGTCAGCGTGAAACTAGATACAACTGAATGTGAGCAGCTCAAAACCATTTGTGAAGCCACGAATTCAACTCCCTTTAATGCCCTTATGTCGATTTGCGCCGTTTGGCTCAGTCGATTGAGTTATCAGGATTCAGTGGTCATTGGTACCCCTGCTGCTGGAAGAAATCATCCGGATCTGGAAGCCCTGGTTGGTATGTTCGTAAATACACTTCCACTGAAATTTTCTGTAGATCAAAAACAAAATTTCAGAGACTTTCTGTTGGCATCAAGAGATGACGTGGTAGCCTGTTTTGATCATCAGAATTATCCGTATGAAAACCTGGTCGAGGAACTCAAACTGCAACGGGACCCTAGTCGAAATCCACTTTTTGATGTCATGTTTTCCTTCCAAAACCTGGAACAAACCGAGTTGGAATTACCAGAGGTGCAAGTCAGGGGAAGGAGTACTGGCCCATCCTTGGCGAAATTCGATTTGACTATTTCTGCTGAAGCAAGAAGAGATCTTGTTCAACTTACCTTTGAATACCCCAGAAAACTCTTTAAACGTGAGACAATTGAAAGGCTTTCAATGTATTTTCTCCGGGTCGCCAGTCAAGTACTGAGCAGTCCTGATGAAGCACTGCTCAACATCGATATATTAGGTGATGAGCGAGAGAAACTGCTCCGTGATTTCAATCAAACAGAAGTAAGCTTACAGCGTGATCCTAATTTTATCCAGGTATTCAATTGCAACGCGCATAGGTTCATGGATCGCACAGCAATTGTATGCGGCGATGAAAAAGTTACTTATGAGTCTCTGGTAGAGGGGGCCACAGGTATCAGTTCCGGATTAACATATTTAGGGGTTGGAGCCGGTGATGTCGTCTGTTATATCTCAGATAAATCACCCTGCATGATCATGGGTTTACTTGGCATTCTCTCTTCCGGTGCTACCTTCCTGCCGATAGACCCTGCGTATCCTGACGAGAGGATCCGGTTCATTCTGGAAGACTCCAAATGCGCTTTATTGCTTACTAATGGCTATGATGCCACTGCATTGGAATTTAAGGGAAAAACCGCTGATATTAATGACTTTAATGAGGCCATTGCCTCACCATTTATCCCCGCTAACAAGAACGGGGAAGCAGCTTATGTGATCTACACGTCGGGCAGTACAGGACAACCAAAAGGCGTGATGGTTGGTCATCGGGCCTTGTTGAACCTGTGTCAGTGGCACAATCGCCAATTCGAGGTATCCAAAGAAGATAAGGCCGCGAAGTATGCTGGTTTCGGATTTGATGCATCTATATGGGAGATTTTTCCATACCTTCTCATTGGGAGTGAGATTCATATCCTGAAGGAAGAATTGAGGCTCGACGTAAGCAAAATCAATGCTTACTACGAACGAAATCATATCACTATAGGATTCTTACCTACACAGGTTTTTGAGCAATTCATCAAACTTGAGAATCAATCGTTGAGAATTCTTCTTACCGGAGGTGATGCCTTAAAATCTCTTCAACCGACCCGATATCTGGTTGTCAATAATTACGGTCCTACGGAGAATACGGTAGTTACTACCAGTGAATCACTGTCGGATGGACCTATCACGATCGGTAAACCCGTTGATAATGTTCAAATCTATGTTTTAGATGAACATAACAGATTACAACCGATAGGGGTCCCTGGTGAATTGTGTATCAGTGGGGCTAGTCTGGCATTGGGCTACCTAAACAACGATGAGTTAACGGAGGAACGGTTTATCCCAAATCCATTTGAACCCGGTGAAAGGATCTACAAAACAGGCGACCTTACCAAATGGTTACCTGATGGTAGAGTAGCCTTTCTGGGCAGATTGGATGATCAGGTAAAAATTCGGGGTTTCAGGATAGAGTTAGGCGAGGTAGAGAAATCCATTTTGGAGCATCCCTGGGTGACGGAAGGGACAGTGGTTGCAAAGGACAATGAGGAGGGAGATAAACAGCTTATTGCCTACTATGTAGCCACTCAGGAACCTGTGGATCTCAGGACTCATCTGAGAAAGTTCTTGCCAGACTACATGGTGCCATCTGTATTCGTTCCAATAGAAAACCTCCCACTAACTGCCAATGGTAAAATTGATAAAAGAGCATTGCCTGAAGTTTCTTTCGATGATTCAAGAGCTCATGTGTCACCTACAAGTGAATCGGAACAACAACTGGTTGATATCTGGTCAGAGATCCTGAAGAAGGAACCCAATCAGATCAGCGTAACTGATAATTTCTTTCACATTGGAGGTCACTCACTGAAAGCAGCTTCACTCGTAAATAAGATTCATGAGGTTTTTCAGGTGATGCTTCCCTTGAAAGAGGTTTTTAGAAATGCCGATATTCAGTCATTGGCTGTGAAAATTGATGAAGAAAAAGCGACAGCCTATGTTCCCATTAAACCAGTAGATGCCAGAGACTACTATGGATTATCAGCAGCACAACTACGAATGTATGTCCTCTATGAGATGGACAAAAGCGCAGTGGCTTATAATGTACCACAAATCATACGATTAGGCCGGGTCGACCCTAAGCATCTGGAAGATGCGTTTTGTAAATTGATCGATCGGCATGAAATATTGCGGACCACTTTTCATCAGATTGATGGCCGTGTATGTCAAAAAGTACATGACCAAATGGATTTTCATTTGGAGTTGGTCAAAGTTCAGCAAAGCGAGTTGTCTGCTGCCATTGGGCAGCTGGTAAAGCCCTTTGATCTGAGCAACGGGCCCATTTTTAGAGCCTGCCTGATTCAGGAAAATGAGGGAGTAAACTATTTGTTTTTCGATACGCATCATATCATCACTGATGGTGTTTCTAATGAAATACTGAAACGTGAATTCTTAGCCCTGTTAAAGGGTGAGCCCATGTCCGAGGTGAAACTTCATTATAAAGATTATGCGGCATGGCAACAATTACCAGATCAGAAACTTGCTCAGGATGCTCAGAAAGCATTTTGGCTTGCTCAGTTTGAAGAACGCCCCGGAGCTCTGGAACTACCTCTTGATTTCAAACGACCGGATATTTGGAATGCCGAAGGCAAAGATTTTGTCTTTGGTTTATCCAAGGAGACAAATGATGGCCTGTTGAAATTGGCTTCGGACCATTCAATAACCCCTTATTCCGTACTCCTTACTGTATTCGGGGTTTTATTGTCCAAATTGTCTGCTTCGAAAGAAATCGTCATTGGTACTCCCGTTTCCGGAAGGTCTCATGCCGATCTAAGTGAAATGATCGGGATGTTCGTCAATACTTTACCGCTGAAATTAAGCGTGGGGAACCGTGAAACAGCCCTGGAAGCACTGAAGAGTGCTCATGACTATGTGCTCAATTGTCTCGACCATCAAACGTACCAGTACGAAGATTTGGTGGAGGACCTGAAAGTCCGTAGGGATTTGAGTAGGAATACACTGTTTGACGTCATGTTCGCTTATGAAGAAGTCGCCGGAGAAAAATCCCAGATGGGTACCGGAGAGCTGGAGATCGTGAATGGAAATTGGTCAACTGCGAAATTTGACCTGACGTTGAATGCGCAGCTCATCGGAGATCAGTTCTTCTTTGATTTCAATTATGCCACATCGCTTTTCGCCGAAGATACCATTGAAAAATGGTCCGCTTATTTGACGCGGATCGTTCAGCAAATTGTAAATGACCCGAATACTACAATTGGGGATATCGTTTTGATAGATGAGCTGGAGAGAAATCAGCTATTAACAGGGTCTAATGCAACGAATTTTAGTGTGCCAAACCAAAATGTCATCGAGTGCTTCGAAGAGGTTTGTGATCAGTACCCAGAAAACACTGCATTACTATTTGAAGATGAGCACCTTACCTACAGAGAACTGAATCAGCGGGCCAATAAACTTTCCAGGTATTTACTTCGTGAAAAAATTCACCCGGGAGATATCGTTGGGTTCAGGATGGGACGATCTATGGATATGATTATCTCAATCCTGGCCATACTCAAAGCTGGTTGTACCTATCTGCCTTTGGATCCGGATCAACCAGAAATCAGGTTGAGCAACATTTTAGAGGATGCTGAAGTGAAAGCTATTTTGACCGACGATCCCGAAAGAGATGCTCCCTTGAATAAATTATGCACAGTCATGGACTTTGCGAATGCAATCCAAAAAGCCGACGATTATGCAGATCATGATCTGAACCTCGGTACGGACAAAGATACGGTCGTATATGTGTTATTTACCTCAGGGACGACCGGAAGACCAAAAGGGGTTGAAATTTCTCATCACTCGTTGCTCAATTTAGCACTGACCCAAAGTGCATATTTTGGCATTTCGGAGCAAGATCGAATCCTGCAATTCTCATCCATAGTCTTTGACGCTTCAATGGAGCAGATATGGATGTCACTGCTTTCCGCAGCTCAGTTAGTATTGATACCAAAAACTTACCTGGTGAACAATCACTTGTTCAATCAATACCTTACGAAACAAGCTGTTACCCATCTACATGCCACACCTTCTTACCTTGAAACGATCGAATTGGAGGATCAAAAATCCTTGAAACGAGTTATCGCCGGGGGTGAAGTGTGTAAGACCAGTCTGGCCGAAAAGTTTACAGGAAAGTTTGATTTTTACAATGAGTATGGGCCTACGGAAACCACCATCACGGCTTTGGTCAAACAAGTAGGCAAAAAAGACCTTAACGATGCCGTAGTGAGCATTGGCCATCCTGTTGCCAATACACAGATTTACATTTTGGATGAATCTATGAAACTTGTGCCTAAGGGTGTCTGCGGTGAGCTTTACATCGGCGGATCAGGAGTGGCGAATGGTTACATCTCTGATCCACAGAAGACTCAGGCGAGTTTCGTTGATAATCCTTTTGGAACAGGTAAGCTGTACAGGTCCGGAGATTTGGCGAAATGGACCAGGGAAGGTGAAGTTGCTTACATGGGACGCCTCGATGATCAGGTTAAGATCCGAGGATTTAGAATTGAGCTTTCCGAGATAGAGAATGTGATGACCATCCATCCCAGAGTACAGGCAGCAGTGGCAATCGTTTCCGGTGATCAATTACTGGGTTACTATCAATCTGTTCAACCTGTCGAAGAATTGACTGATTTCATCAGAGAGTATTTGCCTGATTATATGGTGCCTAATAACCTGGTACACATGGAGAAATTCAAATTAGGGCCCACTGGCAAAATTGATAAAAGTGATTTGTCAATACCCGAAATGAAAGCTCCTGTTAAGCTATCTCCAAAAAATGATATTGAAGAAAAACTACAAAGTATCTGGTCAGAAGTGCTTGAGCTTTCTCCGGATCAGATTGGTGCGGAGGCCAACTTTTTTCAAATTGGCGGACACTCACTTAGTGCCATGAAACTAAGTAATGTGATTCACGATCAATTCGGGATCGAATGCTTACTAACTGATATTTTTCAGCAACAAAACCTGATCAAGATGAGTGAATTGATCAGTGCAAAACTCAGGGAGAAGGAAACAAACATCTCGAACGATAGCGTGAAAAAGGAGTCTATACAGGATCAAGTCATCACTTTGAATGACGTGCAAAGTGAAGATCGGATCTTCTGGATTCATGATGGAAGCGGTGATGCGCTCAGTTATCTTGAGATTTCAAGGCACTTGAACTTTCTATCCTCCTACGGTTTGCAATCACAAACGTTGGAGTATTTGCATCCGGTCAATACTTCCGTAGAGACTCTGGCACAGCAATATGTGGACAAGATCCTCAAGGTCCAACCTGTAGGGCCTTATCTGATTGGCGGCTGGAGCTTTGGAGGATTGATTGGATTACGCATTGTGGCAGAATTGGAAGCCAGAGGCCATAAGGTAGCACAATTGGTGATGATTGATTCGGTCCCGTCAGATCGATCGACCATGGAATTAGCGGATTTTGATCTTTCATCAGAAAGGGCATTTTTAAAAAAGCTAATGCCTGATTTAAGTGTGTCAAAGGTCGATTCTTTGGCGGCGCTTTGGTCAGAAGTATGTGAAATGGTCTCAGGAACTCCCGAGTTCATTGAAACACTCAGGCAAATGATCCGGTACCCATTGATGAATAAAAAAACAATGGATGCGCACAGCTTATTGACCTACTACAATACGAATCGGTCATTAAGTCGCTCGCTCGCCCATTTCCAACCCGAATTCCAGGTAAATGCTCCGGCGATCATATTTCAGGCACAAGAAACCGATTTTGATGGCCGTGAAATGCAGCAGTTTTTCCGTACGGAGATAGATTTTCAGAAACTGCCCGGCGATCATTTTAGTGTGATTCATGGCGAATCGTCCAAACAGATCGCGAAAAGAATCGAGAGAGCGTTGCAGGTACTTGCCTGAGCTAGCACTTCATCCATTCAGTATATCGTCCTTTATTAATCGCAAAAAACATGAAGAATTTTTGTACACTGCTTATTGCCTTTTGGGTAAGTATAAATGTGGCCTTGACAAAAACCACAACTCCATCTGAATCTGCGTTTCAGATTTCGAAAAACCTGGATATGAAGGTACGTTCTCTCATGAAGAAGGGACGAATTCCAGGAATGAGTGTGGCACTGGTGAAAGGCGAACGTTTGGAGATCCTGACTTTTGGCTTCGCGGATGAATATAATGAAGTACCCGTTGATCCTTCAACGCTTTTTCAACTCGGTTCAACCTCCAAAGCATTCACTGCACTGGCTTTCCGTAAAGTCGCGGCTGAATACCAGATAGCGATGCACGAACCGGTAAGTAAATTCATTCCGTGGCTAACTTTCACTTTCAATGATCAACCCGTAGAGGTCACACTTGAGCAATTAATGCATCACACCAGTGGCATTCCGTGGAACACCATTGCGGATATTCCGGTAGCAGCAGACAAGGCAGCGCTCGAGAAAACCATTCGAACATTGGAGAATAAGGCGTTGGATCACTTACCAGGTTCGAAATACCTCTATGCAACGATTAACTACGATGTACTGGCCCTAATCCTTGAAACCGTGACCGGAAAATCTTTTGAGTCGTACCTGCAAGAGGAGGTATTAGCCCCACTTGGCCTTGAACGTACAACGATCGGTACACCCATGGCGGCCGAAACCATGTCAGGTGGTTTCAAATCAGGCTTTTTTAAAGCACGACCCTACAAGGCTCCGACCTATAGGGGTAATAATGCGGCAGGGTACGTGATAAGTGACGTAACTGATTTGGCCCGATGGTTGCAGTTTCAGATGGGAACATTCCCGGATCATCCTTTATACGCGTACGCCTTGAAAAATCAGGAACGAGATAAAAGTGTTCCGCTACATCACATGGCCGCTTACGGCGAAGGCTGGAATATTTTATTGGATGGATCAGATCTGATTTACCACGATGGTCTTAATCCCAATTTCTCGTCCTACATAGCATTCAGTAAATCTAACGAGATAGGGGTTGTCGTTCTGACCAATGCAAACAGTAACTATACCAATAAGATCGGACAATTGTTGATCAACTCCCTCAACGGGAACGAGGAAGTAGCAGATATAGAACCAGGGGATGGGGGAGATCGGTTGTTTTCGTTACTATCCGTTGCTTTGGCCTTATATGTCTTGATTGTTTTCGGAGTATTGGTCAGAGGAGGGTCACAGTTATTGAAAGGGAGCAGAAAGCCATTTCCGTTTAGCAAAGGCCTGCTTTTTAGAATGCTGATACCTGTTTGGTTTTTGATGCCTTTCGCTATCGGCCTGAATTATGCCCCTTCTCTACTGCTTGATTTTACCTGGGAAGCAGTGCTGGTATGGTCTCCATTTAGCCTTGGTTGGTTCTTAAAGATGCTTGGTGGGGCGATTGGGATGAGTTATCTGGCATATCTCTTCGGACTCTTTTTCCCGGAGGCCAATGCCTACAAACGCAAAGCACCTTTGATCGTCCTGATCAGTGTTTTGTCCGGGCTAGCCAATGTTGGAGTGATCATTTTAGTGACTTCAGCCATTGGCTCTGACGTCAAGCCGCTGTATCTCTCTTTCTATTATTTACTGATCATTGGCATGTATCTTCTGGGAAGAAGGTTTGTACAGATCAGTCTGATCAGATTTGCGAGGGGGCTGGTGTATGAACTCCGCTACAAGTTGATCCAGAAGGTATTTTCTACCTCCTTCGAGAAATTTGAAAAAGTAGATCGCGGGCGTATTTATACCACGCTAAACGATGACGTCAATCTGATCGGCCAGTCAACCAATGTGTTCGTTACTTTGATCACGAGTTTGATTACAGGGATCGGAGCATTTTGTTATCTCGCTTTTATAGCCTTCTGGGCCACAGCGATCATTGTGCTGGTCATTGCTACCCTGGCCACATTATACTATTTCGTCAGTCGTACCACACATCCCTATTTCAATGCTGCTCGCGATTCGCGAAATGTATTCATGGAGTTGATCAATGGTATGATCGATGGGTTCAAAGAAACAAGTCTTAAGCGTCAGAAGAAAATCGAATTTCGTGATGACCTGGCCGCCTCTGCATTGGAGTATAAGGAAAAGATCAGCACCGCTGATATCAAGTTTACAAATGCCTTTCTGGTAGGAGAATCGCTGCTTGTGGTATTGCTAGGCATGACTGCTATTGGCATGTCTGAGGTATTTCCGGATATCCAGGTTTCTGTGATCATGAGCTTTGTTGTGGTGTTGTTGTACCTCATTGGCCCAATCAACGGTATCTTGAATTCAGTGCCATATATTATGCAGTTGCGGATTGCATGGCAAAGAGTTCAACAGTTCATCCGTGAGCTGCCTGCCAACCTGGACCTGGATCAGAAGGCGAAGCCTGTTCGAACCTCAGTTGATAGACTCGAGCTAAGAAATGTGACCTTCAGTTTTGATAAAGTGGAGGGTTTTAGACCTTTTACTTTGGGACCCATTAACCTTTCTGTCGAGCAAGGCCAGATCTTGTTCATTGTTGGAGGGAATGGTAGTGGAAAAACGACCCTGGCGAAAATACTGACCGGATTATACCCATCAGATCAGGGCGACATACTGATCAATGGCCAGGAAACTTTGTCTAAAGACCTGGGAGAATACTATTCAACCACGTTCACTGTGCCCCACTTGTTCAAGAAGCTCTATGCGGTTGACACTGACCGAAAAAAAGCAGAGATCTCGCATTTTCTGGAAATGATGGAACTGGATAAAAAGGTCCAGGTTGAAAATGGGCAATACAGTACCATCAACTTGTCTTCGGGGCAGCGGAAACGCTTGTCTCTGCTTCAATGCTATCTAGAAGATTCGCCTATATTCCTTTTTGATGAATGGGCTGCAGATCAGGATCCCGGTTTTCGAAGAATATTCTACCGCAAACTACTGCCGGAAATGCGCAAAATGGGCAAGATCGTGATAGCCATTACGCACGATGACCATTACTTCGATGTGGCAGACAAGGTATTGAAATTGGATCAGGGCAGACTTTACGACTTCAAAGATGAAATGGTCTGGGGGGAAGTACCCGTAATTGCCTGATCGACAGAAGTTCAATTTCACATTTTGAATCGCCTTAAACTAAAGAAGATATGAATATCAAGCTCTTTACCTTTCCGTATGCTGGAGGATCTGCAATGATCTACAAGCAATGGCCCCAGCGTCTTAGTTCTTCTATCGAATTGATTCCCATTGAGTTGGCTTCAAGAGGAAAAAGGATGTTTGATCCTTTGTATGAAGATATGGAGGCCATGGTCCAGGATGCATATGATATGGTTTCAGCTAAAATCGATGGCCCATATGCACTGTTTGGACATAGCATGGGGTCGATTATTGCCTTTTTACTCAGCCATAAGCTTGAGTTTCAGCTTGGTCAACCACCTGAACATGTTTTCTTCTCTGGTCGTGGTGCGCCGCATCTGCGAGAGCGAGAGATCAAGAACTACCATTTGATGGGAGACGATGAATTCGAAAAAGAGGTGATCAGTCTCGGAGGAACTCCTCCGGAATTCTTCGATCACCCTGAATTACTAGAACTCTTTTTACCAACACTGAAGAACGATTTCATGCTGGCGGAAACGGATATAACAAAATATAAATTTAATCCTCTGGAATGTGACATTTCTGTCTTCCTTGGAAAGGAGGAAGAAGTCACTGCGGAAGAAGGGCATGGATGGATCAGGCACACCGAAGGCAAATGCAATATCACTTATTTGCCCGGAGGTCACTTCTTTATTCATGAACATTTCCCGGCAATGATCCAGGAAATAAACCATACACTCACGAGTGGAATCAAAAAAGGATCTCTGGCGCTCAGCCGTTGATCTGAAATCTAATACTTAAATCAAAAACTCACACTAATTACGAAACATGATGAAAAATCATAACGATCAAAATGCGTACGAATATATCATTGTAGGTGCTGGTGCTGCGGGAATTCAAATGTCATATTTTCTGAAGCAGGCGGGTAGAAGTTATTTGCTGCTGGAGTCTGGTACGAGTGCCGGTTCTTTCTTCAAAAAATACCCCAGGCGTGGCATGCTCATCTCAATCAATAAAAGGTTCACTGGCAGTGATGATCCGGAGTTTAATTTACGCCACGACTGGAACTCATTGCTTTCGGACGATCCTAACCTTCGATTTACAAGATATAGCTCGAAGTATTTTCCAAAGAGCATTCGGCTTGTGGATTACTTGAATGATTTTGTTAAACAAAACCAATTGAACGTTCGATACAATACGAAAGTCAGTAAGATCAGTAAGGACGAAAATTTCCAATTGGATTGTGAAAACGGAGTAAGTTACTCTTGTAAATACCTGATTATGGCTACGGGAGTTTCAGTGCACAATACCCCGGATATAGAAGGCATTCATTTGGTTGACGAATACACGACGGTTGACCTCAATCCTATTCATTTCCAAAACAAAAAAGTTCTGATCATAGGTAAGGGCAATTCTGCCTTTGAAACGGCGGAGACACTAATGGATCATACGTCTACAACCCACGTGGCGGGTCCTTCACCCATCAAATTGGCCTGGAAGACCCATTATGTTGGGCATTTGCGGGCGGTCAATACCAATTTCCTGGATACCTATCAATTGAAAAGCCAGAATGCCGTATTAGATGCGCACATTGAGAAGATCAGAAAAGAAGATGATAAGTATATCGTAACTGTACGTTTCGTTCGGGCGGATGAGACACTTGAGCTCACTTATGATCGTGTCATTAATTGTACAGGTTTCAGATTTGATACGTCTATTTTTGAAGAGAGCATTGTTCCGGAAATAGTCATTAATGGCAGATTCCCGAAGATCAACTCATCATGGGAATCTACTAACGTTCCAAACCTGTATTTCGCTGGAACCATTACACAATCTCTGGATTTCAAAAAGTCGACAAGTGCTTTCATTCATGGTTTCAGGTACGGAGTAAGGTCACTACACCGATTGCTTGAGAAGAAGCATCATGATGTTGAGTGGAAAAACAATGAAGTGGGATATGATGCACAGGAATTGACGGACTGCATTGTGAAACGAGTTAACCAGACCTCTGGTTTGTACCAACAATTCTCATTCATGGGAGATGTTTTTGTCCCAAACAACAAAGAGGGAATCATCAAGCATTACGAGGAAATGAATGTGAAATACGTGCATGATTGTGAGATCGGGCAGTTAGAGGAGTATTTCGTGGTGACACTGGAATACGGAGAAAATCACGCCGAGTCTGATCCGTTTGATACCAGTAAACAGCGTGTGCAGCAATACGTAGAAGAGCAAGACTTGCAAAGTGATTATTTGCATCCGGTCATTCGAAAATACAATCAAGGCGAGTTGGTTTCCGAACATCATGTACTGGAGAATCTTGAGAATGAATGGTACCATGATGTTCATCGCCTCCCGCTCCTGAATTACTTGGAGAAGGAACTCAAGCACGCGGATGAATTATTGGAAGCGGTGATCTGATTAGACCATATATCCTGATCCGGTAGTTACCGGGTCCTCTTAACTTTTGTATCACATTACACTAAAAGAAAATGATAATTTGTGGATTTAAAATGACGCATGATGCGTCCATAGCATTAATTGACAATGGTAAGCTTGTTTTTTCCTATGAAATGGAAAAACTGGATAACAACGCTCGTTATAGTAATTTCTGTATTTCCTCTCAGGACATTGCAAGTATCCTAAACGGTTACGGATACACACTTGATCAGATAGATCGATTTGTCATCGATGGATGGTCAGGATGGAGACCTAACCGACTCAATGCAGATCGCGAGAGATTTACCTTTGAATTTAAAGAGGGTAACGACACTTCATTGATCCAATTCGGTCAGTATGGTCACATTGTCTCTAAGGAAGAAAATATGTTGATTCCGGAATCTTTTGAGACGAAACTTGGAACGAAGCCAATAACTTACAATAGCTATCACCATGTGGCGGGGCATGTGTTGTCAGGGTATTGCACCAGTCCTTTTGCACAAAACGGAGAAGATTCATTTGTTATGGTATGGGATGGAGCAATGCCACCACAATTGTTTTATTACAGATTCGCCGATCGATCACTGGAAAGCCTGGGATTTTTGTTTCCATTATTAGGAAATATCTATAGTAGTTTCCCGGCTGCGTTTGAACCTTTTAAATCAAAAGGATACAGCCACGAGGACTTGTCAATTGCCGGCAAAGCCATGGCTTACATCGCCTTGGGAGAATCCCGTGAGGAGATCATACAATTCTATGAGACCGCCTTCGAAAGCGTTTCACAAGGCGTGGACCCGGAGACGGTGGATATTGACACCATTGCAGAAGTTAGCCAATCCTTCATTGAACTATCGCAGCAATACGCTGAAGATTATGACGTGGCTCATGATGATATGCTTACATCTTTTCATTTCTTCGTGCAGCGTCTAATCACCAGAGCCCTTCACGACAAAATCGCTAACTATCCTGATTATGCCAAAAACCTGTGCTGGGTAGGAGGTTGTGCGCTCAATATCAAATGGAATGGAGCCATTAGGGCTACTGGCCTTTTTAATGATATTTGGGTTCCGCCATTTCCTAATGATGCCGGTAGCGCCATTGGAACTGCTTGCTGCGAAATGGTAACACAAAGCAATGTTCAAAGCCTGGAGTGGGATGTGTATTCAGGTCCTGCAATTGTAGGAGAAGCTGATTTTTCAGAGGAGTATGACTCTGATTTTTGTAGCTTAAAGGAATTGGCCAGGGTGTTACACGAGGAAGATGAGCCGGTGGTTTTCCTGAATGGCAGAGCCGAACTCGGGCCGAGAGCACTAGGTAATCGCAGTATTTTATCGGCTCCTACGAGCCCTACAATGAAGGAGCGGTTGAATGAGGTGAAAAAACGGGAACACTACCGACCCGTGGCACCAATTTGTATTGAGGAAGAGGCTTCAGAAGTATTCGATCCGGGTAGAAAAGATCCTTTCATGCTCTATGAGCACAAAGTGAGGCCAGAATGGCTGGACAGAGTGCCCGCGATTACGCATTTGGATGGGACAGCCCGGCTTCAGACGGTCAATAACACTCAAAATCCAGAGGTGTATGAGGTGTTGCAGGCTTATAAGGAACTTTCGGGTGTGCCCTTGCTCTGCAATACAAGTGCGAACTACAATGGAAGTGGCTTTTTCCCGGATGTACGAAGTGTGATGGAGTGGGGTAAGGTCAATTTCATTTGGTGCAACAACCGGTTGTACACGCGGAAAAGTTACAAGAATAAAAAATTCGAAGCTGAGACTATGATCATTTGACCGCTGGTGAAATGATTATGCACTGCAATAATTTTCAACTTTTTAATCATCATTGAAAGTGAAAGAGAAAAAGCACATATATGTCTTTATTGATATTGGAGAAGGGCATATTCTCACACTGATTGGCCTTTGTCAGTCCCTGAAAAAAGGGGGGTATGAAATTACCATGTTTGGTATTGCCGATCACCGTGAATGGATCACAGGTCTGGGATTTAATTATATCACGATCTTCGAAGATGTGTATCCTCCGGGCTACTACAATAATGTGTATAAAGAGGAATCCAGGCAAGGGAAACGAGCATTGGGTAAGCCTCACGTAAAGAACATTATGAATGGAGAACTTGATACCATTTTCCATGATTTAAAGCCAGATTTACTAATCGTCAGTGCCTATATCGCTTTAGAGGGATTGGTATTGCATTATAAATATGGCATTGATCCCATTCTGTTTTCATGTACACTTACTGAACCAGACCTTTCGCAGGTGGCAGGAGAGGAGTTTGCAAGATTACCCGGAGATGAAGCATTTGAATTACTCAATTTCATTACCAATCATGCACGAGGAGAAATTTCGAATGTCCGGGATCTATTAGATCCAATTGACCAATTCAAGGAGTTCATTGCCTGTCCAAGAGAACTTGAGATCACGGGACAGGGCCGAAGTGGAAATGCTCATTACGTGGAGGCTTGTATTCGCGAAGGTGAAAAGCAGCCTTATCCACTTTTGGATCAGATTGGAGAAAAGGATTTGATTTATACAGGTTTTGGTTCTCAGACTTCTTTGTTTGCCAATGAATCGAAAACCTTTTTTGGTAAGTTAATCCGGATGATGGCCCGGCCTGAGTTTGCAGATAAGCACCTGATCATTTCTGTGGGGTCTGAATTTGACGTGAATGAATTTGACGTACTTTCAGATAATGTCACGCTGGAGAACTGGGTACCACAGTTGGAAATACTGAAACGCGCAGACCTGGTTATTAATCATTCAGGTTTTAATACCATCAAGGAGTGCATATTTCACGGTATTCCAATGGTAGCTTATCCCATATTGCATGATGGACCTAAAAACGCTGAACGAATCACTTTTCATAACATTGGTGTTTCCGTGGATGGAATGACGATTGATCAGGATGAATTGGCACATTCGGTTTTGAAGGCCATGTATGACGAACAGATCCAAAAGAGTATCAAAACGATGCAGCACGCTTTCTGTGATGCGCACGAGAATCCCATTAGCGTGAAGATCGTTGATGAGATTTTTGACAAGGCTTTGGTAGCTGTTTAAAGCAGCTTCAAACCGACTCACAAGCGATTTCAGGAAGGTTTCATTTAAACCTTCCTGGGATAGGTAGAAAGAAGGCGAATCTTTTGGCCTTCTTTCTATGCCTGATGACCGGGAATTGTAGGCGAGTTATTAATTTAAGCCCGAAAAACGCTCGGTAAAATCCTAAAAGAACCCTTTTCATTTAATCGAATGAAGTTTTTCAATGAAGTGATTAAAATGCAAATTTTTCTGACACATTTTAAGGAGCCCATTGACGCAGGTCAGTATTGGAACTACTTACAACTGTTGCCGGATGCCCAGCAAAAGGTAAACCGGCGATTCGTAAGGTGGCAGGATCAGCATGCGCATTTGATCGGAAAATTGCTATTGGTAAAAGCACTCAATCAATATGGTTATTCGAAGACCATCCTGGACCAATTGCACTATACAGCCAATCGACGACCTTACTTGCCTGGGAATGTGGATTTTAATATTTCCCATTCCGGCCCGTATGTCATTTGTGCCATTGGTGAAAATGTAAAGTTGGGAATCGATGTAGAGGAGATCAAACCCATAGATTTTGGTGATTTCAGAAATGTAATGACACGGAATCAATGGATTTACATCAATCAGGCGGCAGGAGACCAACGATTTGAAAGGTTCTATGATTTTTGGACACTGAAAGAGAGTGTGATCAAGGCTGACGGAAGAGGACTTACTATTCCGTTACAGCAATTGGAAGTCCAAGGAGGCAGAGTACAATACGATGATGCTGTGTGGCATGTTAAATCGCTGGACGTTTTTCCAGGAGCTTCCGTTTCGCTGGCTTCAAACCTCGATGATCTGAATCCTACACTCGTCAGTGTTGATATCTATCAGCCGATGGAACTTTTATAAGCTCCATTGCCAAGTGATTGGAAAGGTTTGAATATCAAGAACTGAATTCGTTCAAAAAGTCCTGTATTAGTATAAATAAAAGCCTCTCAGAGAAATCTGAGAGGCTTTTTGTGTTTTGAAGGAATCTGATTGGGTGGGGTTTGAATGACCGTATTCATCCATCAAGTCATATTACTATAGTGAACTGGTTCGCCATCAGGCTTTTTTGAAATTGTTCTTGTGAAATTCCTGATTCTCTGAACTTTTCGGCTAACCTGATGCTATGTAGATCAATAATATTTTGATCTAAATGGCTTGCTTTTTCTCGCGATATTTCGATTTCTCCAAAACTTGTTTTCGAACTTCGGTCCAGATCATTTCCAGAATAAATTTCTCTTCGGAGACTATAGTTACCTTGAGAACTTTGCTTTGTACCTTCCACTGTGTTTAAGGAGAAATCAGATATTAGTTGATGTACCTCATTTTGATCTTTAGCAGGAGAATAGACTAAACTTTGAATCCTAATCAGGTCATTCTTTATTTGTGCTTCTCCCTTGAGTTTCCAGGTTGTAATTACAGACCTCAATTTATCTTTCTCCCATATTTCTTTTTTTTCGCTGGACATAAAACCCAGAACATAAGAATAATCGCCTATTTGCTGTAGACTAAATGTTAGAGTATAGGTATGAAGTTGATTTTGTTCGTGATTAGGATCAAGATTTTTAACCTCCAAATCCTTCGCGTGTCCGATCCAAATACTCGAAGTTAATTCTCCAACAGGACTGTCACTGTGTATTGGAAGGCCTTTGTGATGGAGAATTACCTCAATTTCTTTTATTTGATTGAATAATTGTGTGGGAATTACACCATGAGATTTTCTTTCGTACTTTAAGTTATCTAAATCGTAGCTCACCAATTTTCTTTTTGGTTTTAGCAATTGTCCCTTTTCTTTTACTTTGATACAAAACGCCACGGATACGTATGGTTCATTGAGAGTGCCTTCTACTATGAGTGAATAGGTAAATACCAATTTATCTGGAGCTTCAATATCTCCAATATTTGCCATGGCTGTCATTCTAAAACCTTCCTCATCACAGAAAGCAAAAAGAGTCTTTCCAGCTTTCCATGCGTCTGCTTCATTTGTCTTCACCTTTTTTCCATCTCTAGACATCCATTGGATGATTAGTTTGTTTTTAGTCAATTGATAGCTCGAAATGAAATATAATGTGTTGGCCGCACCTGAAGATGCTTCATCTATACCCAAGCCGATATAAAGTGCTTCAGGAAGTTCTTCTCGATTTTCGATGTTAAGGTATAAACCTTCTTGACTGAGGATATCTTTGGTTAGCTTCTGAAGGCAGAGATTTCTAAACTCTTGCCAATTTTGACCTTTGTAATCCTTGTTTTTTGTAAGCCATTTGTAGTAACCAGTTTTCTTACCTGTATGGTTAGATTCAGGCTTGGGTTCAGAATCTTGTAAAAGATACCATGAAATAGAATCAAGTATAGTAGGTCCTCCTAACCCCAGGCTTCTAAAATTGCGTATGCCTTTTTCGTCTATCCCAATTCGAAGTTGAAGATCTGCGTTGCTGTAATTTCTTTTCTCAGCATGTTTGTGCAGAAGTCTTCTTAACATTGATATGCAAAATATATCTCTCGAGTCCTGCTGCTTAATTAGTTCTTTGATTCTATCCATAGTGATTAAGTTATGAGTAATATAAAAAAAATATGAATTACTCAGTTTTTGAATCCATGTAGATGACTTAAACAATTAATGAAGATCATATTAGTCCTGATTATTTTTTACCCGGATTTTGTCCGGATTTTTAGAAAATTTACCTGTTAATTACCCGATTTTCACCCATTGAATGCAGCTTGTGTGCCCCTAGGTTTACCGTCGAAAGGAGGATAAAGAACAGGTTTCCAGGATTGGATTTTTGAAGTTCATAAAATTCCATAAAAGTCTTCAGGAGGTCCTTGTTAGTCCATGTTCAGCATCGTCCGTTTATCTCGGGTTCTTTTAATACCGGTACTCAAAGAACTTGAAGATAAATCTTCGAGAACCTGCTTGTTAACCTAGGTGTCAGAGGTGCCTGCAGGGGTTTGGCGTTGTTTTACTGTCTGTCGACGGACGCTTTTTAAACATATACAGTTATGTTGGAAGCGTTGTATTTCCTCTTTATCGGAATGGTTACATCCGATCCTGAGGGTGACGATACTCCTACGAAGGAGAATCCGTAGTATGTAATTACTAATTAAACACAATGATTAAAAAGCCCGCTTTATTCGGAGTGGGCTTCTTAAATTTAGCTTTATGAAGTCGCTATCTGTTAAGATAATTTTTATTCTGATCAATGCAGTTCTGGGCATCAGGACAATTGTATTCAGTCAACAATCAATGGGGGATAGTCTGGTTGCCATCGCAAATAAACACTATACCGAAAGGGCCTATCGACTTGCAATACCTTTTGAAAGAGCGGCTTTAGAATACTTTATGAAAAGTAATGATAGTTTAAGAATGTCTAGTTCACTGAATGATATTGGATTGTATCATTTTTTGTTGGGTGATTACGACAGTAGTTTAGTTTACTACAAGAAATCCCTAACAATAGATAAGCAGCTTAAACAATTCAGAAGGATCATTTCCCGATATAAGAACCTGGGAATCACTTATCGCAATATGGGTGAATATGTACCTGCTATAAAATATTACAGGCAAGCCTTGACTTTAAGTGAAGAACATGGAATAGAGAAAGAGAAAGCGAGTCTTAATAATGTACTTGGAAATCTCCTGATTTCACAAAGAAGACCTAAGGAAGCTTTGATATACTTCAAACAGGCAAGAAGCTCTTTTCTGCAGAGAGGGGATACTTCAAATTACGGTAGAGTTTTTAACAATATTGGTAATGCTTTTTTTCAGTTAATTGAATATGATAGCGCATTGAAATATTATGATGAAGCACTCAATTTCAAGAGAAAATACAATAACTCCGCCGATCTGGGTTCATCTCTGAGTAATATAGGGCAAGTGTTGATGAAAATGCAGATCTATGATAGTGCTTCATACTTTTTGATGAAAGCCTACCATTGGAAAGAACAAGAAGATAACCCTAGAAATTTGGCTCATACGACAATTGATCTTGCGGAGTTGAGCCTGCTCAAGTCCGATCTTACTAATGCATCAAAGTACCTTGAAATTAGTCGTGATAACATATCCAATTTGATGGATAGAAACCTCTTAGCCCAGTATTACCTCCTTAGGTCCCAGCTTTTAGACGCTTTGCAACGACCAATGGAAGCTTACGAATACTATAGAAAGTGGAACACATTACAAGATAGTTTATATCAAGTAGAACGGATAGAAGTATTGAGCCAACTTGCCGAATATGAAAAAGACATAGTGATTTCCGAGAAAGAAATTGCCGAAAAGGAATTACGGTTGTCGCGTAATCAAACCGAACAGCAAAAACTTATCTCTTTTTACCAATGGGGCGCAATTATCTTTATCTCGATGTTGGCCATTGTAATTGGCGTGTTGGGATACCGATCAAGAGAACAGCGGAACCACATTCAGTTTTTATTAAGGGGATTTCATCATGGGATCAACAACCATTTGCAAATTATTTCGGCATTACTGGAAACACAGGCAAATCTATCGGAAGATGAAATTGCTAATTCACTTAGAGACGTGCAAAGACGAATCGAAGCGGTCATTGGGATTTACAGAAGGCTGTACCTGGCAAATGAATTCCAATACGTTGATCAGCAATCTTATTTAGAAGAATTAGTGGATAACACTGCTTTTGTATTTAATAAACGTGATGCGTTGCAGAAAAGAGTCACCACGATGGTGGAGAATATCGATGCTGAAAAATCTATAATGATGGGACTCATTATCAATGAAGTATTGACAAATGCCTTTAAATACGGTTTGAAAGATATGAGTAATCCCTTCGTTGAGATCAATTTGATCAGGCATGGAGAACTATATGATTTACGAGTTTCTGACAATGGCCAAAGTACGACTTTACCCACTCTTTCTGATCAATCTTTTGGGATGCAATTGATCCATTCATTTACGAAGAAGTTACAAGCAGAGCATAAGTTTTATATTGATCAGGGTATGCATTTTGAAATGTCTTTTCGGACCTCATAAGACAATAAGCAAAGAAGGTATGCGCTATATTTCTTATAATTGCAGGAACTCAATAAACTAGCATGGAAAAAGGACACTCAATCAACATTATAATCGTAGAGAACGATGATTTTGAAACACTGCAGATTCGAAACGGACTGGAATCTCGAGGTTACGTCATTACTGACTCGGTTGCTTCTGGCGAAGAGGCATTGATTTCCCTTCAGAAAAATCCAGCAGATATTGTCATCATGGATATTGGGCTGGATGGTGAAATGGATGGAGTTGAAACAGCTGACAAAATTTATCGGAAATGGCAGATCCCAATTGTTTATTTATCCGGTAAGGAGGACCTGGAAGAATACAGGAGAATAAAGAATAATTCCTACACTATTTCAGAATATGTAGCCAAACCCTTTATGTTCATCAATGTATTGGATGCCATTGAAAGAGTAATGGATCGACTGGTGTTAAGCCAGCAGGTCGTTGGAGAAAAAATGTTTGTAAAGAAGCGACTCAACGGATATCAACCAGTAATGTTGAAAGATATCCTTTATCTTCAGGCCGATGATTCTATGACAAAGATCTTTACCCTTCGAGAGAATGAAGCGATTAAGTCAAGTAAAAAACTTAAAGACCTGGAGCAAGTTTTAAGTAGCTTCAAACAATTCAAAAGATGCGAGAAATCACATCTGGTTAATCTCGATAATGTTCACAATATTCTTGAAGAAAAAGATTCTGGAAATCGAAAGAAATTGAAGCTGGCGCTTGTAAATAATCATTTTGTTGAGACAATTCCGGTTGGGAAGAACTACAAACAAGGCATACAACAATGTCTCTTGATTGCTTAAAAAAGCACCTTTAACGTCAACTTTAGCATCTTCTATCTAAAAAATAGCACTTACTGTAATTTGGTAAGCTTCTGAGCTTTCTTTGTACTGATCCCATTGGGATCGTACAGTTATGGTTCGTTATTTCTTTTTATTCGCGCTTTCTATTTTCCTTGCATTCAAAGTAAATGGTCAGGTTTGTACCAGTTGCAATGTCGAAATTCAATATTCCGAGATCGGTGGGAGTTCATTGACTGTTGACACCCATGGGGAACGATATGAAGAGAGATGGAGTATCACCATAGATCCGCAGACAACTTGCAATGGTTCCCCTACACAATGCGATTTCATACAGAACTTCAAGATTGATAACAGAGAATTTGTAGTATACCATTTTGATCAAGGGACCTGGGTAAGGGATTTCGGGGTTTCTGTAAGTATAAATACAACAAATGGAGATAACCCGGGAACTAGTGTTATACTCGAAAATGAGCTGGGACAGATCAGAACCCACTATAACGTATCGAACTTGCAGCCGAATACGATTTATCGCGTCTTCTTTAGACTCATGGATCAGCATTCCACGCCATTGGCTGATCTCTGTAATGATTTGCCCAATAGCGGTAATGACTGGATCTACCATTGCCGCCTTTATTCTCAGTTTAGGTCTCCATTTGTCACGATTAATACTGTTCCTACGAGTTGGTTGGCAGGAACATCCGGCACTATAAGATGGTCAGATAATGTCAATGGGGATAATGTGACTTTAGAACTCTTTAAAAATGGGAGTTTTGTTAATCAGATTACCAAGTTGACTTCAGGGGAGTCTGATCTTTTCACTTATACATTGCCCAACTCCACTTTAAGCGGAGCAGATTATCAAGTCAAGATCACGCATGATCGGAGTGGATTTTCAGAATTCTCTGAAATGTTTGAAGTCATTGCCGCTTCCAATAATGAAGACATTTTTATTACCAATGAAACTGCAAGTAAAACTTCCGGAATTCGCCCCGGAGAGTCTATCACCGTAAGCTGTCGACAAAACTATTCGGGTAACAGGACTTTCGACGAATTACCGGGGATCGATATGGGGTATTATCTATCGATAGATGACATTTTTGATCCAGGTTCTGATATACAGCTTGCCACGGATGTGTCCAGGATAGGTAGTGATAATACGGACGATTTTGAATCAGCCACGATAACTCTACCCGCTAATGTATCAAGAGACAATTATCATCTATTATTTGTCCCTGATATTGATAATGAGATTGATGAAGGGGTCAATGAAAATGACCTGGGAGACATTCCGATTACAATTGATCTTCCTGTTGAGGATCTATATCTCTCCAACATTTCAATTGCACCTCAGCCAACTCCGGAAGAAAGTACGTTTACAATTAATTACACGGCCAATTATTCCGGTGATCGTCCATATGGTGGCTTTCCAAATCCAACGGTCAGAATTTATTTTTCAGAAAATGACCAGCTGGATGGAGGTGATACCTACATCATTGATGAGACCATTGTCACTTTAGGTTCTAACATTCCAACAGACAATGTATCTGAGACGAAAACGCTTCATCATAGTGTTGATCCCGGGAATCACTATTTGATCTTTGTGATGGATTACTATGATGTTCTGGAAGAAGGAACAGCTGGTGAAAACAACAATGTTATTCCTTACGAGTTTATCGTTGAGCCAGGTCAGGCGGATCTTATTGTGGTTGATTTGGAAGATCCTGGAGATTTGGAGATGGGATCAACGGTTACTTTAAGGGCTACTGTGAGGAATAATGGTACCATCTCAGCCATATCAACAGTAGGCAGATTTATCTTAAGTATTGATGACCATATTGGAGACGGTAACGATACCCCCATTGGTTCATCATTTTTTGTGCCTGCTTTGAGTGCAGGAGAGGAGGTTGAGGTTACCTATGATTATACTGTTCCCGACAATGCTGGATTATTCTATCTGAGTCTGCAATGTGATCGAGAAGGAAATGTGGAAGAAGGTGATATAGGAGAGGATAATAATTATTTTATTCCACCGCTAGAAGTTCAAATTGTTGATCCGTGTACATTCACCAACCCCTCTTCCAGTGATGGCGAGCTGTATGACGCATTTTGCTATTTATGCGCTGCAGAAATCATTAATTGTGTGGAAGACGGACGACCCAATGACCTCCTGATCCGTCAGGATCTGGCGAAAGTGGGTTATCGGTCAATATTTAATGAGTATAAGGATACTTTCAATGACTTCAAGAGCATTTGGTTCGATTTACGTAATTCTGATGATACGTTGCACAATTATGCGGTGGCATTAAGTTACCTTGACTATGGAGATGGTATTTCTCCGTTTACGCGAGAAAACTTCTTGTTCAATCCCGCGGACTTTATAAAGAGACAGGATCTGCTGAAGTTTTATCTGGAGCTTTTCAATATTGCTCCTGATGAGAACCTTGGCGAAACTGCGAACGATATGCATTTGGTCGACCCGTTTAACGTGGGTTATGTCAAAAAAGCACTCGCTCTTGGCATTGTTGAAACGGATGAAAATGGTAACATTAGACCCAATGAACGGGCAACAAGAGGCGGGGCTTTTGTAATGATTTACCGGATATTGACCAATAACTCCATTGCTAAACCAACCGTCGCGGAGCTAGATAATCGTCAATCTTATTTTCTCCCACTCAATTACCAATTTGGAAACCTTGCACAAAGTAAGGGAGCCACTGAGGGAGTTTTCAAGAACTATGCCGTAGGAGCTTTCAATATCGCTGATAAGGGCTTTGTGCTGGATTTTAATGCAACCTACCATTCCTATTTAGAAGAGCTCCCGGGGAAGTTATTTCCTTACGAGCAAGAAGGTTTTGGAGAAGTGTTTCCAATGGGAACCGGTTGGACACACAATTACTTTCATTATCTCCTGCAGATAGATGGAGTCACTTTAGGCAATGGTAAGGAGAATAATCACCTTGTTTGGGTGCAACCGGAAGGAGAGATGGTGGTATTTGAAAATGATGGAGCCAACTATCCTATTCAGACCTTCGGATATTTTGGCCAGTTGACCCAGTCCGGAGGTGACTATATCTACTCAGACAAGTACCAGACTAAATATCACTTTAGCCATTTTACGGACCCACGATTAAATGGAGACAAAGTCTATCATTTAGTTGCGATCGTCGATCGCAATGGTAATACCTTGACCATAAGTTATGATGCGACGGGCTTTGGAAGAACAAAAGAAGTCATTGCTCCTAGTGGCCGAAAACTGGTTTTTGAATACGAAAATGATAAGTTGAAGAGGGTAATTGATAATAACCTTAGTCCGGCAAGAGAAGTCATATTCACTTACCAAAATGGGCAGGTTTCGTCCTTCACCGATGCCGTCGGAAATGTGACCCAGTTCAATTATGTAAATGATCCATCGCCGTATAAAAATGGGAAATTGGCTATCGTAACGCTTCCCAGGGGTAATACGATCACAACAGACTACAACTACTGGGGGCGAGTGGAAACGATTGATAACTCCAGCGGTGTAAAATGGGAAAATTTATATCAGGACCCCATAAACCTGGGGCTATCCACCACTACAATTACCACATTGGGCATTGACACGGAGGAAATTGTAACAAAGTACAGCCCTTTGGGGCTGCTTCAATCAGTGAAAGGCATAAGTGGAAGCCCCATCGACAATCGATACATTCGGAATCATTCTGATTCCACTTTAGTGACCAGTCTAATACAATACGGCTCCCTGAACTGGAATATCGGCTATGACCTCAAAGGCAACCTTGAAACCTATGATTATGAAGGTCTGAGTGCTTCGATACGTTACCATCCTACGTTCAACTTACCGATCACCTACACGGATTTTGAAGGAAACGTTACCGTTGTTACCAGGAATGGTAGTAACGGTAATGCCGAAAGCATTTTGGCGCCCGGAAACAATAACGAAACAGTCCTTACTTATTTCGATTGGGGGGCTCCTGAAACGGTAACAAACCCAGAAGGAATTACAACCACTTACGAATACAATGAATATGGCAACCCCACAACCATTACGTCACCAGAAGGCATTGAAATAACAAAAACTTTTGATGGCGCCAGCCGACTAAAGACCTCTTCCCTTGATGGTCGAAATTCCGGATTCAATTTCGATTCCAACGATAACCTGACAGAGTTCACGGATGCAAGAGGTAAAATCACCAGAAGGACTTATGATGCTAATCAGAATTTGTCTACTGTCACCAATGCTTTAGGTAAGCCTACCACTTTTACCTACTTTGATGAAGAAGATTGGCTCAAGACCATTTCATTTGGAGGTTTTACACGTCAGTTTGACTACTACGAAAACGGCCTGTTGAAAGAAGTCATAAAACCCAGTGGGCAAAGATTGACTTATGACTATGATACTCAGAATCGATTTTTCAGTGATGGGGAGATATCAGAGGTGGTGTACAATCCTGATCAGACAATCCAGTCCATCACGAATAGTTATGGAAAACTGACGCTAGGTTATGATCAATACCAACGCCTCAACAGCTCGGATTGGGAGGGTAATGAAGTAACTTATTCAAAGGATAATAATGGGAATGTAACTCAGATCAAATTTGGTAATGACTATGAAGTAAACAAAACATATGACGGGCAAAATCGACTTTATCAGGTCAAATGGTTCAACCAGATTTTGGTTACCTATGACTACCTCGAGGACGGCCGTATCCGGAAAGAAACACTTGGAAATGGAGTAGAAACATCTTACACGTACGATGGTGCCGGCCGTGAGAAAACCCGACGTACCACCAAGTTGGATGGCACTGTGATTTTAGGCTATACCTACGATTGGTCTGCTGCGGGAAATATCGAAAGTATCGCTATGGAGCATGATGAAAATACGGGTGATCTATATGCAACAATAGATAAAAACTATACCATAAATGTCAATACCAATCGCATCTCTAATTTTTCAAACGGAGAGCAATCTCTTGACTTTACTTTTGATGCAGACGGCAATACCACGGGAAAAGGAGATGTTACTTTTACCTGGGATATCAAAGATCGGCTATCTACGCAATCCGGTGGTAGTAGGAACCATACGTATACTTACGATCCCAACAACCTGCGTCAGACGGCTACCAGAAATGGGGTGACCACTACCTATATCTGGGATATTCACGGCCTAGGGGAGGTCATTGCGATCCTGGAAGAAGGAGGGGAGCAATCCTTTTACATTCATGGTCTGGGTGCAGTAGCAAAGGTTGAAAACGGGCATATAGCCTATTACCACAGTGACTTTTCAGGTAATATCAATGCGTTGACAAACGAATCAGCGAATATCTCACATCGTTACATTTATGACCCCTTCGGGAACCTCCTTAGCAGTCAGGAAAGCGACTTTAATCCGTTACGATTCTCCGGTAAGTACGGCATTCTGTGGGAGGAAAATGGCCTCTATTATGTCCGTGCGAGATATTATGACAGTGAAATAGGTCGTTTCTTATCAGAAGACCCGATATGGAGTACGAATCTATATCCCTATGCCGGCAATAATCCGATTACGCAGATTGATCCAAGTGGGGAGGAGCCGGCATTAGCTACTCTAGGACTTATTCTTACAGGCATCAGCCTTTCGGAAGGAATTTATCACATGTATTCAGCTCAATGGTATGATTATAAATCAATGATGAGTACTAATCAAGAACTAATAGAGAAATATCAAAGGAAGAAGATGGAACATGTTGAAAAAATCTGGGAACCAGCCTTATTAGCAGGATTCGGTACTGCCGTAAAAGCTCCAGGTATAATAATAAAAATAACTCCTTTGATAAAAAGGTATCTGCCTTACCTTAAGAGCACCTATCTGACTACCAGCGTTGGTAAAAAATCAATTAAAGCTTACGAATTCATTGAAGAGCGAATCGATAATTTAAAAAGTGACATTAACAGCTTTTCAAGAACGGCGGAAAGTGAATTCGAATATTATATCGAACAAAAATATAACCATAAAATATGGAAGTGATTAATGTTTAGGAGTAGGATAATTTTCATTTGTATCATAATATTTGCGGCGTTACAATCAATTGCTCAGTCCAATACCTACCAATACGACAACCTTGACCGACTAACCAAAGAGACATACGCCAATGGCACAGAGGTAACCTACACCTACGATGATGTAGGCAATAGATTGAGCATGTCGGTTAGTGTTCCTTCCATATATGAACCTGAAGACCTGGACAGGGATGGAGTGGTCAATCAGGACGACAAGAGTCTGATCATTCAAGCCATTTTTAAGAACGACCTGACTCCTGCTAATGACCTCAACTCAGATGGTGTACTCAACGCCATTGATTTACTATATGTCATACGGAGAAAACTAATTGAAGAAACTGCTGAATAAAATTCAACCAATATGAAGACCATGAAGAAAACAATACTTTTCCTTTTCGTGATTTTGTCACTTGCCGATTTCAGTGAGGCACAAAATAAAATGTCTACCGGTCAAATTTACACTTGGCCGGGAACCGATATCGATCATCCTGTTTTCGTAGAGCTGGTTGATAGTGTAAATGTGTTAGAATTTACATTGAGGTCCATTAGTGCGACATATGCAACTCTGGATACCGTGTATGTGCGAGGTAGATGGTCGAACGTCGAGATCAATATTAATCAGATAAACGCTGTGTCGATTCGAGTAATTATCAGTAGCGACGATGGAATTCCTCCGGGTTATTATGACAATGATCTTATTTTTCGAGCGAGAAGAGTTTCAAGCGGTACGTCCTGCAATCAGGTATTCATTGAGAATGTGATAATGGGTAATCTTTCAGATGATGACCTCTCTACACAAGGATCCAGTCAATCAATTTGTTTCAACAGTTCGACTAATTACAGACCCACTCTTTCTCATAGTCCGCAAGGAGAGAGTATTAAGTTGACTGTGAACAGTCCAATTCTGCCGCAATTTCCGTATTTTGAATTTTTAAGGTACGATGATGTACTTGATCAATTCATCGTTTTACACAGGTCATCCAGCAATACCTACAACGACGAAACCGTCGAGCCAGGAGTTTCTTATCAATACATGGCCAGAATGAAATGGAATGCTACATCGGAGCAATATTTATATACAAACAGAATTACTCGTCAATCTTTACCGGAGTTACCTGGATTAGTAACTTATTTCGTAGGCGAGAGCAATTCTCCAACGACCATTGACCTTGAAATTCTGAAACCTGAAGGAGCCGAGGTTACCAGATATGATTTGTCGTATGGAACGGAGATTACGAATCTTTCTCAGGGCGTGTCGAATATTTCAGCTAATTCTAGTTCGGATACCACAAAATACGAGCTAACAGGCTTGTCAGGGAATCAGATTTACTATCTGCAAGTAAGTGCGGAGAATGACAGAGGAAATGGTGAAAATTCTGAAATCATTGATATCAAAACCTTGCCTGGTGTTCCGTCAATTCCAGCCAGTTTATCTGTTTCAGCATTGAATGATGAAGCCTTTTATGGGACCTTCAATGATAATAGTGATAATGAAGATGGGTTTTTACTTCAAAGAAAGTTAGCGGCGGAAAGTCAGTTTGTTGTCATAGATACGCTGCAACCTAATGTCACACAGTTCATTGATAAGGGACTTGATTACTCCACCTTTTATACCTATGGAATCAGCGCCTTTAATGAAGGAGGGATCAGTAGCAGAATTGGAAGTGGAAATCAGTCAACTAGACCCATTGAATTCACCTTGTCCAATACCAATGAATTCAGCGATCACCAGACGGTTTATGTGCACATACTCTCGAAACAGGCGACTTTATTGGATTCAGTCAGAGGTATGAATCATTCCATAAAAATCCCGCTAAGCGAGGCTGAAGCGATGGAAGTTATCCCGCATGACGATTTTTTTGGTAATGCGTTTGATTTGTCATTTGAACATACCAATGATACTTTGTCCTATTCTATCAGAGCTACTTCTAATGCGGACTTCAATCCTTTCAGTCGGGTAGATACATTGGTTACAATTAGACTAAGGAAGGCGGTAGATTATCTTAGTGGAACGATCAATCTTGAAGCCGTTCCCATTACATTATCTTATCGTACCTTTTCTATTGATTCTCGATGTGATGATGGGACAATCACGGTAACGGAAAGAGAAGACGATGAATTTAAGCGCTTTGAAGTTTGGAGGTATAATCCTGGAACTTCCACGAAGACTTCATTCGAAAATATCGGAGCCGGGTTGAATGTATATGGGTTAGATGACTCATTCATACGACAGTCCTACTCTGTAGCATTGAGTCCCGATGGCGTATATCCAGTTGCAGGTAGATATAAAGGCGTGGAATTCGAAAGGATTTCCTTAATCCCTTATACCGATACTCGATTCAGAGGAAGCTACGAAGTGGCCTTAATTGAACAGTATGTTCAAAAGGGAGGTTCACTTAGTCTTTTGGAGCAGGCTGCTTTTGACGTCAATATGGATGGTGAGATTACACTGGCCGATGCAGTTTTGCTCTACGACTATATTAAAGGATTTGCTAAAATCACAGACTGGAAATTCTATTTTGCAAATGCAAGTGAGAGCATAGTGACAGATAACAAATTCTTCCTGGATGATGATTATGAGTCAACACAGGAAGTTTGGGCCATCTTCAATGGAGATACTGATTTTGATCCTGCAACCAATGTAAATGCAAGGACGGCATCGGAAGAATTTGCGATGATATTTGAAGTGAGAGATGACCGATATGTAGATGTCTATTTATCGCGAGCAATCGAGGACCTGGTAAGTCTTGATAT
The DNA here is from genome assembly GCA_965229785.1 of Cyclobacteriaceae bacterium. GTDB lineage: Bacteria > Bacteroidota > Bacteroidia > Cytophagales > Cyclobacteriaceae > JAWPMT01. The sequence continues at coordinate 1,911,395 of CBDDJS010000001.1, read as the reverse complement.
GAATATTCAACTACCTGAGGCTTTGGTTTCCGTGGAGACAGAAGTATTTGATGATAGCAAATTCTTTTACGATTACATTGACGTAGAGTCTTTGGCCATTATTCGATCTCGTTCTGAAGTAGCTTTTCCTTCAAGCTCAAGAAAACTCATGACTTTGGAAGTTGAAGATGCTAACGAGTTTCGTTTGGAGCAGCTGGTTCAAGTACTGATCAACTCGAAACCAGTCGTTGATTTTGAGCGAAGAGAACGGGAAGCAGGGTTTCCATTTCCTGTTGAGGAGGATCTTATAATGTATCCTAACCCCGTAACAACCACTTTCACGATTGAAGTTCCGGATTTTGTTGAAACTGGTATTACTGTGGTGTTAACGGATTTGGCAGGGAAGAAGCATATCTCTGAGATTTATCCAGAATCGCCTAATGCCGCTTATTCAATTGATGTTTCAGGTTTGCAGTCAGGGGTATATACGATTGTGGTCAGTGATGAAGAAGGGTGGCAGTGGAAATCGAAGATTATCAAAGGATAAGTTCTAATTCCGTTGAGAGGATTCGGGACTAATCATTACTGAAATCTTATTTGGTTTATTGCTTATCTTTATTACGATTTCAATAGGTGATAAAGGGAATAGGACTAATACAATCTATATTCCCTTTATTAACATTGGTGCTAATCGATTGCCAAATCTTTCTCATCGTAAAAGTTTTGATTCTGAAGTCCGAATACACCGCCGTGGTGCATAAGAAAATTCGCAATTTTTGAGTCATCTAATTCTTCTTCGTTGATAAATCTTTTGGGTTCTTTCCAGTCACCTTTCATCAATACAAGAGGGCAAACCATGGGCATATTATTTACCTCTTTTAACGACCAGTAAACTCCAATTAGGACTTTAGCTCCCGGAGGTCCGGAGGCATTGATATAAGCAGAGAAAGGGAAGATTTCGTGATGGAATGTGAAATAGATTTTGCCTTGTTTTTGACAAAGGACTTCAGCTGTGATTTTTTTTATTTCATCTCCGTACATAAAACGTAATTCGATGTTTCCACGGTTTTTATCCAGATGTCCCGCACCAAGAATTTGGACATTGGTGATGAAAAACTTATTGCTAGATTCATCTAGACCATAAGCATTGTAACGACCTTTCAATTCATCTAATTTGTAACTTACGAAATCACTTTTCCCTGTGAATTTCTCTGCAGTACTATCGAAGGTAAATCCATGCTCTTCCAGAAGTGTCAATAGAAAATTCCAAATAATTTGAGTTCTTTCTTGTGAAGGTAAATTGTAAGCTACCAAGTTTTCAGCAGCTTGTCTAAGCCGTGATAACTCAGCCGGGTCGATGCGAATACCTGTGTTTTCAGCGTTGAATTTAGCTACGATTGATTTTTGTGAAAGGCCGATTCCTTTCGCTTTTTCCAAAGCCAGGCCTATATGATTAACGATAGTTTTTTCCATTGGCCGCTAATAATTGAAATAAAATTGATATGAATTGAAGACAATTCAAATGAGTTTCTATGAACTTGTTTCAAAAAAGAACTAAGAAAAATGAAAAATATAACAAATAATGTCTGGGGGCAAGATCTTGCGATCAATCTGGGTAGCTGTAATCTGGAAACCATACAATCAGTGCCAAGACTTACGAGCTATATCGAGCAACTATGTGAATTAATAGAAATGGAAGCCGTGGGAAGGCCTCAATTTACGTATTTATCTCCAACACCTGAATTAGCGGGTTTTACTGCTTTCCAATTGATTCAAACAAGTTCTATTGTTATTCATCTTTGCGATCTACCTCGAACTGCGTACTTCAATATTTTTAGTTGCAAGCGATATAATAGTGAGGAGGCTTTGCTCTTTACTAAAGAATTTTTTAAAGCGGAGACGTGGGTGGCTACGACAATATATAGGAATGAGCATGGAAATAGGATAGAAGAGCATATCAAAGGTTCAACGTTATTGATAGAAACTTGAACGACTTGATATCAATTTTGCCCGATCAAAAGGACTTAATATTTTGATCAATCGGTAAACCTGGGGAGGAATATATTTTCTCCTTTGATCCAAAAGTGATTGAGTTAATTAGTTATTTCATTTCCTACTTCTGTATTGGTGATTCCTTGGTTCCGGATTTCCTGCCGAAGGTACGGTGAACCACTTTGTGCGGATTACGCTGGCGGGGTAGCATAAACCTTAAAGTGAAATTTTCATTATTTAAGGATGGTCCTCAGAAATATTGGATCAAGCAATAAATCTGTGGAGGAACTCGGAATAGTCTAATTTCGATTTTCAAAAACTAGCATTGGAAAAGGAACTAGCATCTCTCATTTTGCCAGATGGCATTCTGACCTACTTTGAGGTCACTTCAGTGGAACAATCAGCAGAAGGGTACTGGATCAGTTTAGAGGAGAAGGAATTAGCTCCTGCCGAATTTTTGAGTCATAAACTCAGTTCCAAGGGTTTCTTTGAGGAAGTAACAATAAAAGATTTCCCCATTCGCGGTAAAGCCTGCTATTTGAAAGTCAAGCGCAGAAGATGGTTTAATGAATCACTAGATCAAGTTGTATCCAGGGATTGGGAACTAGTTGCAAAAGGCACCCGCATGACCAAAGAGTTTGCGGCTTTTTTAAAAGCAGTGCATCGATACCAATCCGGTAAGTTGTAAAAGTCTGGGTAAATACTTTCATGTCAATGGCAAACTCTTAGAAGAGCAGTACATCTCTCATTTGAGTGATTATACTACCTGGGATCAACTTTCACATGCCGAAGACTATGTTGTCTTCCCCAATAACATTGGCCCCTATCTAGCCATTGATGAGACCTCTGTTTCGCAAGGAGAACTCTACACCATTATTACTAACAAAGCAGCAAAAGGCAATAAAGGTTGTTTGGTTGCTATTATAAAAGGCACTGATAGTGAGCGAGTAAAGGCTATTATCAAACGAAAGATACCATTAGAAGAGCGAAGGACAGTCCGAGAAGTAACTCTGGATATGGCTGCATCTATGGAAGAGATTGTCAGGAAAGTATTCTCTAGAGCCACATTGGTCACTGATCGCTTTCATGTCCAGAAGCTTGCTTTTGATGCCTTACAGGAGATGCGGATTAAGTACCGATGGGAGGCATTGGAGCAAGAAAGCAAGGAGATAGAATTGGCTAGGCAGGAAGGCCTGACTTTCAAAATGCATCGGCTAGAAAACGGTGATAGCCCAAAACAACTTCTTGCCAGAAGCAGATACTTACTCTTTAAGCGAAAAGATCAGTGGTCGCCCTCTCAAGTTCATCGAGCTGAGATTCTTTTCAGGCATTATCCTAAAATCGAGCAAGCTTATGAACTGGCACAGCAACTAGGAGCTATCTACAGAAATGTGAAGGATAAAGGAGTCGCTTACACTAAACTGGCCAGATGGTATAATGAAGTCGAAATAGCAGGGTTCAAATCATTCAATACCATCTCCAGAACCATCCAGAATCACTATCAAACCATCCTCAATTTCTTCGAAAGAAGGAGTACCAACGCAGCTGCTGAATCTTTCAATGCCAAAATCAAGGCCTTCAGAAGTCAGTTCAGGGGAGTGAGAAATGTCTCCTTTTTCCTATATCGACTCGCTAAAATCTATGGATAATACAATCTGCCCCCAGGTTTTCGGATTGATCCGAAATATTCCCGTAATTATAAGCTTGATAAATCGACCCGCTTAAAATCAAAAAAGCCCGAAACTTGACGTTTCAGGCTTTTTTGCGGTCCGGACGAGACTCGAACTCGCGACCTCCTGCGTGACAGGCAGGCATTCTAACCAACTGAACTACCGGACCTCCTTGTTAAAGGAGATGCAAAAGTAGAGTTTCACTTGAAACTACACAACATCTCCTTAGAAAATTTCTAAAAAGTTGTCCACATTCATTTTTTATCACCAATCCACCATATTGACCTAATTTTACGCCAGGAAAAAGAATTAGCCCTTTATATGTTGCTTGAATTTGAGAAACCCATAGCAGAACTCGAAGAAAAGTTAAATCAAATGAAAGCCCTCGCTAAGGATAGCGATGTGGACGTCACCAATGCGGCGGAAAAACTGGAGAAGAAGATCATAGAATTGAAGAAGGAGACTTTTTCGAATCTAACCAGATGGCAGCGTGTACAGTTGTCAAGGCATCCAGATCGCCCATATACGCTGGATTATATTTATGAACTGACCGATGAATTCATCGAACAACACGGTGATCGTGCGGTAAAGGATGATAAGGCGATGGTTGGTGGTTTTGGTAGCATTGGGGGGCAGACCTTCATGTTGATCGGCCAACAAAAGGGAAGAAACACCAAACAACGTCAGGAAAGAAACTTTGGGATGGCCAATCCCGATGGCTATAGGAAAGCGCTGCGCTTGATGAAACTAGCGGAGAAGTTCAATAAGCCCATTGTAACCTTCATTGATACCCCAGGAGCTTTTCCGGGTATTGAAGCGGAGGAAAGAGGGCAGGGGGAAGCCATTGCAAGAAACCTTAAAGAAATGTTTATGCTGACCGTCCCAGTGATCTGCGTGATCATTGGAGAAGGAGCTTCTGGTGGCGCACTGGGAATCGCCATTGGTGATCGCATTTTGATGATGGAGAATACCTGGTATTCTGTCATCTCTCCGGAATCCTGTTCTTCGATCCTATGGAGAAGCTGGGATTACAAAGAGCAAGCAGCGGAAGCGCTCAAACTTACTGCCAAAGATATGCTTGAGAACAAGCTGATCGATGGGGTGATTGAAGAGCCGCTCGGAGGTGCACATACCGATATGAAAGCGGCTTCGGCTCAGGTGAAAAAAGCCATTATGGATGCTTATAATGAGCTTAAAGATGTGGACAAAGAAACACGTATCGACGACCGCATCAGGAAGTTCGGTGATATGGGCGTTTATCAGACTTCATGAGAAGGAAGTTCTTCACCTGGGCATTTAAGATATCCGGCTGGAGGGTAGAAGGAGCGCCTCCCAAGATCAATAAATATGTGATCGTTGTGGCTCCCCACACCAGCAATTTGGATTTCTTCGTAGGGCTTTGTGTGAAGTACATGTACCCATACTTCAAACCTTCTTTCATGGCCAAGGATTCTCTGTTCAAGATTCCACTGGTAGGATGGTTTTTGAAAAGCATAGGAGGGCACCCGGTAGATCGATCCAAGAAAAATAGCCTGGTGGATCAGGTGGTAGAAGTATTCAATCAGAAAGATTACTTTATCATGACCATCACTCCTGAAGGTACCCGATCTTACGTGCCTAAGTGGAAAACAGGATTTTACTATGTGGCGCTCAAAGCGAAAGTCCCAATTATTCTTGCAGGATTTGATTATGAAAACAAGATCGTTTGGTTAACGGAGACCATGGAGCCCAGTGGTGATGTGGAAAAGGACATGGAAACGATGATGGCCTATTTCCGAAAGATCAAAGGAAAACATCCCGAATTAGGGGTTAGATGAATCCGCATTGGAATTAGTAGTGGAGAACACTACGGATGGTTTTGGTTTCTAAAATGTGATTCAAATACCAGGAGCTTTTCACCGATGGCGTCAGTAAAATCCAGTTGATCTGCAACAAAATATGAAAATCCCACCGTCAAGATTGTGAAGTTTATGTTCCCGAGGAAATTAATCAGTGTATTGTAAGGCTGTGGGTTTGTAGTTGTTTTGATCAGTTTTTCGAGCTCATCGACCAAAGACCGTTTTCGGTGTTGAATCTTTCACATTAGTAGTTGATAATCATAACAGCATAAAAAAAACGCCACAAGGGCGCTTTCGTATTTTTAAAATCAGCGATTGATTAAGCCGACCTCTTTGTTCTTCTCTTTGGTTTCACCTCTTCGACGATTTCATCTTCTACGTCGGCAAGGATTCTACCACAGTGTTCACATACAATGAGTTTCTTCTTCTCCCTGATTTCGGCCTGTTTTTGTGGAGGAACAATATTGAAACAACCACCGCAAGCACCTCTTTTCACAGGTACTACGGCCAGTCCGTTTCGCATGTTATTTCTTACTTTCTCATAAGATTTGAAAATGCGATCTTCAACGTTCTTTGCAGCGTTAGCCCTTGCTTTCTCAAGCTTCTTCTCGTCATCCTCAGATTCCTGAGTGATCACTTCAAGCTCTTTCTTTTTGCTCTCAAGATCCTTTTGTCGCTCTTCCTGAACACCTTTTGTGCCTTCGATCTCTTCTTTCTTAGATTCGATTTTTTCGTAGGCCTCTTTGATGCGTTTTTCCAGGATCTGAATTTCTAATTTTTGAAGTTCAATCTCCTTGGTGATCGCATCATATTCCCGGTTATTCCGGACATTCATTTGCTGCTCCTCGTATTTTTGGATCAGCTTTTCAGCGTCCTTGATCGCAGACCGATTGTTGGAAATATTTTGCTCAAAATCCTGTAATTCAGCATTTTGCTTATCAATCCTGGTCTGATATCCTGCGATCTCGTCTTCCAGGTCCATTACCTCATCAGGAAGCGCCCCTCTTACTTTCTTTAATTCATCTAATTCAGAGTCAATCGATTGTAATTTTACGAGTGCTTCTAGCTTTTTGGCTACCGTATTTTCCATTCAGATTTTTAGTATTTTCGACGGGACTTAAGTCACTTTTGACAAAAGAACTGCAATATTAGCGAAAAATTTGTTTAATAAAGACTGCTCTAATGTCTTTCTCTCTTCTCATATTCAACTAATATCCTCAGAAATACTGTACCGGATTTGTAATGACCTCCGATAGCAGGAATTGCTCACCCGAATATTCTTTCTGAAGTTTTTCCACGATCAGGTTTTTGGTGAACACTTCACTTTCATAATGACCAATATCAGCAATGATGATCTGTTGGTCTGCTTCAAAGAATTCGTGGTATTTATAATCTGAGGTAATGAAAATATCGGCCTTCTGCCTTTTCGCATCTCGTAAAAGGAATCCACCGGCACCCCCACAAACAGCTACTTTGGCGATGGTTTTTTTGACGAATGCCGTGCACTTTACCGTGTTGAGCTCCATTCGAGATTTTAACGTTTCAATAAATGCTTCCGAATTCATAGGAGATTCCAGTTCGCCAATTGCGCCACTGCCTACGCTCTGATTAGTGTTTTGTAGTGACTGGAGATAATAAGCGACCTCTTCATAGGGGTGGCTTTGCTTTAACGACGACAGGATCTTTCCCTGAAGGTGACTGGGAAAAATGCCTTCGATTCGATGCTCTTCTACTTCTTCGTCCTTTCCATTTGTTCCGATAGCAGGATTTGCTTCATCTCCGGGTCGGAATGTGCCTGTACCTACCATTCGAAAACTGCAATGATCATAGTGCCCGATTTCTCCCATACCCGCCTGATAAAGAGCATCAAGAACTTTTTGTGTATGATCAATAGGAACAAACGTAACCAACTTGGTTAGCGTACTCGCTTTTGGCTTCAGGATCGCTACATTCTGTAACCCGATTTTTCGGGCGATCATCGCATTGACACCATCATGAACGTTATCGAGGTTGGTATGAATGGCATAAATGACCAGGTCATTTTTGATGGCTTTAATGATGCATCGTTCTACCCAATGATTTCCTGTGATTCTTTTGATTCCGCCGAAAATCAATGGGTGATGCGCGATCACAAGATTGCAACCCTTTTCAATGGCTTCCTGTAGTACCGATTCTGTGACATCAAGAGTAACCAACGCTTTGGTAAAAGTTGCTGATGCATCTCCAATTAAAAGTCCGGAATTGTCATAAGACTCCTGATAGTTTGGGGGAGCCCATGCTTCTAAGATGGTTAGAATATCTTTGACCTTCATTTCGAAAATATGGTTTGGTGGCAAGTTATTTTATTTCCTTTTGCGATCCTCTATAATCTGATCACCAGATTTAGAAATCACCTGTTTAACATAGGTTACACTCCTGCATTTGAGTTTGAGGTGAATACCATTGTGGTGGGTAATCTGAGCGTAGGAGGGACTGGCAAAACACCAATGGTCAGTTATTTGATCGAAAAACTGGCTCCACAGTATCCAATAGCAACTTTAAGTCGGGGATATGGGCGTAAATCGAAGGGTTTTCTGATGGCTAATGAAGAAGTTTCATCCGGAGAATTGGGAGATGAGCCATTCATGTTTTATAAAAAATATGGCCAGGATATCGTAGTAAGTGTCGGAGAAGACCGTGCATATGCCATTCCCGCTATTTTATATGAGGCGCCGGAAACACAATTGATCTTATTGGATGATGGTTTTCAGCACCGAACGGTGAAAGCCGATTTCAATGTATTATTGACCCGCTTTGATCGGCCGTTTTATCGTGATTTCCTGCTGCCGACTGGTCGTTTAAGAGAAAGCAGGAGTGGGGCGAGAAGAGCCGATGCCATTGTGGTAACTAAATGTCCCCAGAACCTGGAAAGAGACAAAAAACAAGAATTCAAGAAGTATATACGGAAGTATTCGGACGCGACCGTTTACTTTTCAACTGTGTCCCATCAGGAACCTAAACCATTCATAGCAAAAGCTGAGTCTGATAATGCACAAAAGAAGTACGTCGTAGTATCAGGTATTGCAACGAACGAAGATTTTGTTGCGTACTGCCAATCAACGTTCTTGATCAATGAAGTACATCTGTTCGCTGATCATCACACTTATACAGAAAAAGATATCCACAAGATTGTGGCGTCATTATCACCGGATATCGGATTGCTTACTACTGAAAAAGATTGGGTGAAGTTAAATTCGGTTAAAGAACTACAAGGATTCGCGTGTTATTACGTTCCGATTAAAACCGAATTTCTGGAAGGGGAAGAAGAGTTTTTAAAAGAAGTGAAAAATAGTTTAAAGGAATACTCGCACGAGACCTTCGTGCAACCACAAGATCATTAATTTTGCGCGTGTTTTTGAAAAAATTACTGGTAGTAATACTCTTCTGTGGCGCGTCAGTCATGGTTTTTGGGCAGATAGTGGATGATTCCAGTAAACTGGTTTATGGCCCTTCTACCATCAAAATCTATTACGAAGAAGACGCTAAAAACAACATCGACAAACAACATGACCTGGATACGGTCTTGTACAAATTTGAAAACTTCAGTTTGTACGATCAATTCGACCGGTTTTATCAGGATTTGGGCAACAATGCCACAGCCATGGCTCCCATCTTTTATGAAGTACCTGATTTTATTGGTAAGACCTCCGGTTTTACTAGTTATGATCGTCATTTCAAATGGCCAAATCAAAAGAAATACTACGATACAAAAAGTCCTTATATGAATGTGGGGGCAGTCTTTGGTGGACAAGGGCGCACCAATGTTGATTTTACTTTCACGCAAAATGTGACGCCTAAGTGGAACGTGGGAATAGATTATCACCGGATCAATTCCGATAAACAGATAGGGGCTGATCAAAACCAGGGTGATTTGAATGCGAGGAGTACGGTATATGACATCTTCACCTATTATCAGCACGATACTCAACCCTACAAATTGTTCTTCAACTTCACGAATTACTTGCAGAAAGGTGATGAGACTGGGGGTGTGCTGGTATTATCAGAAAACCCACTGGAATTTGAATTTTTCCAATACCGCGATTCTCGTATTCAATTAGAGGATGCGACCACAGAAAACAATTACAATAATCTGCATTTGTATCATGAATACGGTTTTTTCAAACAGTTTCAATTATACCATCAGTTAGACCGCTTTAACCAGGAAAATACCTACACTGATACCCAGGACGGTGGATCTTCCTCAGATTATGACACCTACAGAGATTTCTATGATGTTTTCCTGATTGATCCGGATAGTACCATCGAGGGGGCTCAGTTCCGCTCATTTTCGAATGAAGTTGGTTTGAAAGGTTCTATTTCATCGGTATTCTATCGATTTTATGTTCGTCAGCGAAATGTGGATTTCACTTATCGACTACTCAATCAGGATCGGGTGACAGAAGGATACCTGGGCGGCTTAGCCCGGTTTGACTGGAAGGGATTCAAAGTTCAGGCCAGAGCAGAATTCTTATCGACGGGGGGATACGATGTAAGAGGAAAATTGGAAAGCCCAATTTTGGAAGCTTCTTATCGCAGCACACTATATGAGTCAAGCTACTTATATGATAATTACTTTGGTAACCATTATGAATGGCACAATGGTAATACCCAGGGTTTTGCTAATATCCTTAAAGGTAATTTGAAATTGAAGTTTGGAGAACTGGATTTCAGGCCAGGAGTCTCCCTTTCTACGTTTGATGAGTTCTTCTATTTTGATCAGAATCGCATTGCCCGACAGGCTGTGGGTACGGCCTTAATGACGCAGATCGGTGGCCACATCAATTATAAACTTTATACAAACAAAGGCTATGATCATGCCTTTCACTTCCATAATCAGGTTTTATACACCACTACAGCAGGTGGAGCCGGAGACCTGATCCGGGTTCCGCAAGTTTTCTTCAACGGACGTTACTATTGGGCTGGTCAGATATTCCAACGGTCAGTTCCAGTAGAAATTGGCTTGAATGCCCACGCAAAGTCAAGTTATTTTGCCAACGGATTCGATCCGGTCACCCAGCAATTTCACTTGCAGGATGACATGCAGGTTGATCCGTTTGTGGCGGTCGATTTCTTCATCAATATGCGTGTAGATAAGGTTTTTGCTTTCTTAAAGGTCACGCATCTCAATCAAGGTAATAATTCCGGGTATTTCGTAACACCTTATTACCCTGGTCAAAGTCGTGTGATTGACCTGGGAGTAAGATGGATGTTTTTTGATTGATAAGTTATGGATGTAAAAACAGTATTGGGATTGAAATTGCCGACTGATCCTCGTTGGGTCAATATAGCTGAGATGAACATTGAAGACATCCTGGTAGATCATGCTTATTGTGAGCAAAAAGCAGCTTCTTCGTGTATTTCGTTGATTGTTCAATATCCCGATAAGTCTGACCTGGTTGAGATCTTAACCCCGGTTGTAGCGGAAGAGTGGGCACATTTTGAACGTGTGCTGGAGCAGCTGAAAAAGAGAGGATATGAGCTTGGGAAGCAGCGAAAGGATGAATATGTCATCGCATTATCAGGTATCCTGAGAAAAGGAGGAAGCAGAGAACAACAATTGGTCGAGAAGTTGCTGATGAATGCACTGATAGAAGCCAGAAGCTGTGAGCGTTTCAAATTGCTTTGGAAAAATATTGGAGATGAAGAGCTTCAGAAATTCTACTATGAACTTATGGTCTCTGAAGCAGGTCACTACGTCAATTTTATCGAACTGGCGAAGCAATACATGCCTGAAGACTATGTCAAAAGCCGCTGGCAGGAATTCCTTGATGCAGAGCGCGAGATATTAGCGAATATGGAGGTTAGAGGAGATCGGATGCACTAAAAGGCATCATCAATCTCATCCGTCGTAAACTTCAGAAAATCTTTTCCGGAACGTTCCACCAGTTTTCTAAATGCACCAAATCGTTCGCTGGAGGTCTTGCCGTTTCTTACGGAGACAAATGGGTACGGATAATCGGGATACAGCATGTAATTGGAAAGGATAATGCCCTGTTCCAACTCAGCCCCTGCAGGGTTAATGCCATGTAGTAGGTAATCCACACTCGAAAATGAAATGGTATTAGTCTGATACAAAGACGAAATTTTGATGGTTAACAAAGCATCAAGACCAAGGTCTTTGGCCAGTTGAGCCATTACATCAGCTACGTATCCGTTGGTTCCTTCTTCTACCCAGTTGTGAACAAAGAGTTGTCCGTCTGCATTTGGGGTCAGGTCATAGCTTTCTACGGCTTGCAAGAATGGGTCACTTAGTGAATTCACCTCTTCTACCGCCGCATCAAACGCAGCTTGGGCGTTGCTGCCTTTCAGAAACTCTTCCGGTAAAACCAATTCATATCCCGATCCTTCGAAGGCTGTTTTTAAGCCCTGAACGGCATTATTTGATATGTTATTAACGAAATAATTCAGTTCCCCTTCTTTTGAATAGATATAAGTCAGGTGCGCTTTTCTTCTTTGGAAATTTTCTTCAAACAGATACAATGAGATCAAACCAATCCGTTTGGGCTGGAGGTTATCTTTGGTAATGGCTTTTTGTTTGATTTCCGACTTAAAATCTTTCCCAAAGTTGGAGTTGGCAAATACTCCATCGAAGAAAATTCGATCACTTTCACCGATAAACTCGACAAAAGTCTTCTGAGCAACCGAAGAAAAAGAGATTACTAACGCCAAAAAGAGGGGTAGAAGACGGAATTTCATACGTATGTTTTATTTCTCGCTATTATCGTTAATTCTGGGATTAAAAGAAAATCAATTCAAGTAAGGGCGAACAACCTCGGTCCAAATTTCATATCCCGCCTCATTCATGTGCAAGCCATCTTCGACAAAGAGGTTTTCTTTCAGATTACCTTCTTCATCCAGCATTGGGGTCCAAACATCAATGAAGGTGACTTGTTCCCTTTTTTGACACAAAGTCTTTAATTCATTATTCAGTGAGACGTATCGTTCCCTAAGATCCCACCGCGCAATGCTGGGTTTAGGAGATATGATATGTACTGGAGTCTCCGGCATGTTTCTTCTAATGATTCTAAGCAGTGTTTTCATGTCAGCCAGGACCAGGTCAACTGTTTTTCCCGAATTGAGATCATTGTCTCCTTCATAAATGAAGATCTGTGAGGGTTTTACCGATAGGATCAGTTCTCGGACATAACAAATCAGATCGCTTGTTTCAGACCCTCCGAAACCATGATTAATGATGTTTCCGTTAGGGAAAAATTTTTCAGTATCCCAAAACCTTATACTTGAACTGCCGGCAAAAACGATTGGAGCGTCAAATGATTTTTTGTTGAGCGCTTCCGTTAGTGCGTTTACATCTTCTTCAAACCGTCGATGATCCTGGCAAATAGCTACATAGGTAATAAAAAATGAGAAGGCCAGTAGAAAGGTTCTTTTGAGCATAATGTTCTTCAGGCTTGTCAATGGTGGTTTTACAAAGAACTGCTAACAAATGTAATGTTTATGATCGATTCTTACGCTTGTTTTTTAAAAGAGTGAAGCCTGTTTGGCGAAGGCTCCTTCGAGTTCTAAAAGTGCTTTTTTTCGCCATAATTCACCCGCATATCCAGTGAGCGCTCCGTTGCTGCCAATGACCCGATGACAGGGCACTATAATGCCAATCCTGTTTTCACCGTTGGCCTTTGCTACTGCTCGGATGGCTTTCACGTCACCATATTTGATGGCTTGTTGTTGGTAAGAAGTGGTTTTACCGTAAGGAATATCAAAGAGACTTTGCCACACCTTTTGTTGAAAATCCGATCCAACCATTAATATGGGAAGATCGAAATCTTTTCGGGTTTGACTGAAGTATTCATCCAATTGCACCTGAACTTGATGAGAAAGTAGTGATTCCTGCTCCTTTGAAGTAGCTTTCAGATGGATCTCTAATTGCTGAAGTTGGCTCGCGATCCTTTCTTCATTTTCAAATTCAAGTAAGACTAGTTTTTCATTATAAATACCACAGTACAGGTCGCCCAGTGGAGAAGTGAGTTTGGTATAGGAGAGTTGAGTACTCATAAATACAAAAAAAGAAGCTTACCGTAATGGCAAGCTTCAATTTAGTCTAACTCGAGAAGATCGTTATGAAAAAATCAAATACTGTGGTGCATTGATAGGTATTATCAAACTTTTTTGTTCTTAACCAGAAAGAAATAAAGTAAAAATCCGGTGGCGATACACACAGCCATGATGCCAAAAGGTAGCGGAGAGTCGCGGTAAAAATCCACCATATTGATCAGGATCAATCCGATTCCCCCGAACAAGATGATCAGGCCCCATTTTAGCGAGGCATACTTGCCATCTAATTCCTGGTCGTTGATGATGTTCGCAGCATCTGCATTAACCAGGTCTTTTTCAATGAGTTTTCTTTTCAATCTGTAATCAGTCATGATTTTGGTAAAGTAGCCAATACCAGCTGCGATGGTTGCCAGTACGCCTATGGGAACTAAGATATCTTCCATTTTTTATTTAGTTTAAAACCTTGTTTGCCTCATGTGACAATGACAGGTTATTGAAATGTTGCAGCTTGTGAAAAAAAAAGTGCAACATTTTTCAATATCGCTTTGTCTACTGGATCAAATATGGACGAAAAAGCATTAGTGTCTCGCATTGTTGCGGGAGATCGCAGAGCCTTCTCCCAGCTGATTTCGCAATACCAGCGATTGGTGGGACATATTGTCTTTCGTATGGTAGATCATACTATGGATCGGGAAGAACTGGCACAGGATGTATTTGTGAAGGTTTTTCATAGTATTGAAGACTTTCAATTTCAGTCGAAATTGAGCACATGGATTGCGACAATCGCTTATCGACATACGCTCAATTTCTTGAAGAAGAATAAAAAGTGGCAGGACCATAAAGACCTGGATGAGGAATTAAATGTCGCATTGGAAGAGTCGACATATGAAGCACAAGACCAGGCGGAATTTGTGAGGAAGGCGGTAGATCAGTTACCTTTACCTTATCGAACGGTCTTAACCCTTTATCATTTGGATGGGTTTTCCTATCCGGAGATCGTAGATATCATGGAAATGCCAGAGGGCACCGTAAAGAATTACCTCTTCCGCGCCAGAAAAAAATTGAAAACACTTTTGGAACCATTTTTGGAGAAGGAAGTATTAATCTGAAGGAGATGAAAGAGATTGATCAATTACTCAACGAGCAGGAGAACCCGAAAGAGGGGTCAACTGAATTTCATGTGATGAAATCCCTTGAAAAGGATTTCGATTTCTCATTCAGTGCCCAATTCACGGAGAAAATCATGATGAAGATCCTGGCGCAGGAGCGAAGAAACCAACGTCGGTTTTGGCTTATCCTTAGCCTGGGAGTTCTTTCTTTCTTTGCCCTCGCATTTGTGGGCCTTTTCTATTTTATAGGATGGGAAGGGCTGATTGGAATGAAAAACATTGCGATATATGGCGTCCTGATTGGATTGCTGGTAGTTTTCATCCAATACCTGGATCATCTGCTGTTGCCACGTATGAAATTGGTTTAAGAAACTTATAGGCAACGACAAAACACAGATCGAAGATCATTCTCTGGCTTCCCACTCTAGCATATAGCTGGCGGTTGTTCCTTCACGCTCCGGCATCATGTTCGCCGTGAAAGCACCTCTTTCCCCACCAGGCGTAATGGTGAATGAACCAATCAGGTCATTCTTGCTTAAGAAGTCGAAATCCCACAGTTCAATTCGCATTTTTTCGTCTGAATGTTGAAAGGATACATTCATGTCTACTTTATCGCCAGAATTGATTTGTTTATAAAGACCGGATGGCCAGATTTTTTTACCGTCAAGTTTGAGATATACTTCGTCTTTATCTACTTCATCATTCAAAATGCACTGAAGTGATCTGAGTTTAATGGTTGCCATAGGTTAGTGATGTTGCTATAGTAAATATAGTATGCTAAGTGATTCACCTCAAGTAAATTTCCTGAAGAAGTGCTGAGTAATTTATATCCCACTCGATAATTCGCATAAACTGTAAGGTATTCGTTCAATGGAATAGGAGATTATCGGTTATTAGGGCAATTGGTAAGCTCTTCTTCCAATGTTTTAACCATGTTTTGAGCTAATGCTGCCTCTGCAGTTCTTTTTATAGCTATTTCCTTTTGCTTCTCTGCGTGTTGCATGTTAGCTGTAGCTAGTTGTTCTTGTTCATTAACGTGCATTATGGCGTCTTCCGCATAGCGTTTTTGAATGTTGGCGTAAACACCAAAAAATACAGTGACCATGGTCATTGCGATCATAGTGATGATTCTTACCGATTTCATTATTAAGGTTTAATTTTTAAGACATTCATCCAATTGTTGTTGCAAACTTTTGGCCTTGTTTTTCGCAGCAACAGCCTCAGCTGCTTTTTCTTTAGCGACTTTTTCCTGAGTCAATGAGAATGCCATATTTTCAGTTGCCAGTTGTTTCTGCTGAGCGGCCTTATTTAGAGCTTCTTCGGCAACGCGGGTTTGGATTTTTGCCTGAACAATAAAAAATACAGATACAGCTACCATTATGATCATGAACGAGATTCTAATTGCTTTCATATATACTATTGGTTTTTACAAGCTTCCAGCTATTGGTTTTTACAAGCTTCCAGCTTTGCTTCAATTTCCTTGACTTCTTTTATGGCACTGTTGAATTCGTCAGCCATTTCCAGCATAAATTCTTCTTGAGCTTCTATTCTTTTCCCGATTTCAATGGCTAGTTGTTCTTGCCGCGATGCCTCTTTGGTGGCATCTTCCGCATATTTCGTATTGATATATTCATATAGAACCGAGCCTGTGGTAATGACGGCCAAAGTGCTAAAAGTTAAAATGTCACGTATTTTCATGTACATCCAATTGTTGACCTTCTTTTGATTTCTGTTAAGTACCTTCTCATAATGTGTTTCTGGTTCTTTAGGAATAATATGGCGCTGATTCTCAGAAAAAAGTAGAAACCAGTAAAACTTTGGATTAAACAATTTTTTTTCTGGGAAAACAGGTTTCCGATTGATCCTTGGCTTTCATGAAAGTGGCTGTCTTTGCTATTGTTGACAATCGACCAATTGTTTGTGTAGTGATTGGACCTCTTCGTTAGACATCTCTACCGCCTTCCTGGCCAATTCTGCTTGCTGTTCTGCCATCTGTTGCGCTTTTCTGGCATCTGCAGCAGCTTCCTGTGCCCGTATTTTGGAATCTTCAGCAATCATTTTTGCCACGTTTACTTCATCCTTTTGCCGGGTATAAGCACTAATGAAGAATGCATTACTCGTGATTAATAGAATGATTACAATGCTTTTGATATTTTTCATAACAAGGTCTTTTTGGTCCAACCCTGCTATTCGATCAAGTGGAGCTTATAAACGCTCCTCGTATTGTGTCCGTTTGATACTTACCGCTTTGGCGGCATAGATCATTAGCTGTGTTAAGGCAAGTAAGATACAAATAATTGAGAAGAAAAGTAAAATCTCCGAGATTTTGGGAGCCCAGGAGGAGGGGGCATCATAAATTCCATTGATCAGTCCCGAGATCACCAACGCCGCGCAACTGATATAGAATGCGGTTAATGCCCGGTTGAGGCGGCTCAACTGGAATATTTTCTTGCGAATGATCTCGTGATTGCTATCGGAACGATTCAGCAGTTCCGCCAGTTCATTGCTCAGCCCCATTGAAAGACTGGAAGTTGACATGATCAGCAGGCCTACACCGGGTAAAAGCGTAATCGGGAAATACCACTCATTCATACTAGTTGAATTTTGAGCTAACGAGGGTGACATTGACCCCATCAAGTAAGGCGGCGGAAGGTAAATCGTCCGCTACACTGAGTATATAAGGCGTTTCGAAAAAACTGAAAACAAAAGGTATAACAAATTTGGTGCGCAGGGCTTTACCATCTTTTACGGCAGGTATCCAGTGATCACGAACTTTGTTGAAAACCCTCATGATTTCTTTGGAACAACCGTAACCCAGGTCATGATGGATCTCAGGGTTAATGGCATTACCCTGCTCATCTACTTCAAAACTCAGGAACGATGTGCCCTCAATGCCTTTGTTCTGTGCTTCCTGGGGGTATTGAACATGCTTGTAAATGGTCTGGTAAAACTGAATGTAAGACCCTTTATAACGTGGATAAACTTCCAGTTTCGCAACCGGATACCATTGCTTCTCCTTCACATAATAGGATTTGTCTTCTATGGATTGCTGAAAGATGACCCGGTCTGCATCATAATCATATTCCAGGACCAGTTTTCCTTGTTCGTAGAACTTCCAGATTCCGACCTTTTCCTTTTTGAGCAGTGTCCCTTTCTGATCTGGCAGATCGATCACCTTTCTTTTCTGAGCATAGGTCATTAAGACACTCAGCATACAGATCGATATGAAGATGGACTTACCCATAAATCAAAGATAGGTTTGGAATATCATTTCTATGCAATCGTTTTAATAAGCGAAACGACAATTGAAAAGTTTTTTCTTTTTGCTTCTTCTTAGTTTTGTGTTCTTTTATTGTTGAGAAAGCTTCTTAAATAAGCATTTTACAGGAGGCTGAAGCAGTGATTTAGGTTATCAGAAAATTCGAAACTCGATAAGAAAATGGCAAGAGAAATTGCAGTTGGGATTGACATAGGAGGAACACTGACCAAAGTGGGCTTGGTAGATCGTGAAGGGGAATTATATGGCCACAGTGATTTCCGCACAAAGAACGGTGCCAATTTCGAAGAGTATTTGAGTATTCTTAGTAACGAAATCGAAAAGTTGAAACACGCCTATGAAGGTGAAGCCAAAATAACCGGGATCGGAGTAGGGGCTCCTAATGCTAATTATTATCGTGGAACCATCGAACATGCGGCTAATCTTGATTGGAAGGGTGTGGTAAATTTCAAGGAAGATCTTGGTAAGATCTATGACCTACCTATCTTCATGACCAATGATGCCAATGCGGCAGCCATCGGAGAGATGATCTACGGCAATGCCAGGGATATGAAAGATTTTATGGTGATCACTCTGGGAACCGGACTCGGGAGTGGCATTGTTTCCAATGGCTCATTGATCTATGGACATGATGCACAAGCAGGCGAACTTGGTCATGTCGTAGCAGTAGAAGGAGGACGAATGAGCGGAATAGGCCGAAGAGGAGGCCTGGAGGCTTATGTGTCTTCCACTGGGATCAAGCGCACCATCTACCATTTGTTGGCAGATTCCATGGAAGACAGTGTGTTTCGCGATATTGCGTTCAACAACATTCACGGCGAGGAGATCACCGAAGCGGCAGAGAATGGGGATCCGATTGCGGTAGAAGCCTATCGGTTTACCGGAGAAATGCTGGGGAAACAGTTGGCTAACTTCGTTGCATTCTCGCATCCTCAAACCATTTTCTTACTTGGGGGGTTAGCAAAAGCAGGCAAGTGGATATTTGAACCTACGATCCAATACTTTGAAGAAGCCGTGTTACCTTATTACAAGGGCAAAGTAAGCATCGAACCAAGTGGCATGATGGACAAAAATGCGGCAATTCTGGGTGCGGCAGCACTGGTTTGGGATCACCTTGGCTAGACGCATATCCCCATTGATATCCAAAAAGAGGGGGTTTGACGTATTTTCTTGGAACTCAAAAGAAAAAAATCTGGTATTTTAGAAGACTAAATCTTCTCAAATTCGTTCTTGAATTAAAAATATACACCATGGTAAAGAGAATAGTGGCGTTGACTTGTTTGTCTGTCTTTTTTGTTTTTTCCGGAACGTCATTTGTCTATGCACAACGCGGGGCCGATACCCTGGAGGTGCTAAGACCTCTGCCAGAGCATGAGAACTCCTTGTTTGCCATGCTCAACCTGTTGAATCAATATCATTACCGCAAGTTGCCGGTAAATGACTCTATTTCGGAAGTCATTTTTGATAACTACGTTTCATCACTCGATCCAAACAAGGTCTATTTCCTCAAATCTGAGATCGATTATTTTTCTAAATACAAGTACCAGTTGGACAATGATCTCCAAACAGGGAATCTGGATTTTGCCTATCAGTTGTTTGGTCTTTACCGGGAGAAGTCGCTGAAGCGTTTACAGAGCGTTGAGGGAGAACTTCAACAGGAATATGATTTTACAAAGGCAGAAAGCTATGAAACGGACTCGGATAAGATTGAATGGGCTACCACCTACGATGAACTGAATGACCGTTGGAGAAAACTTCTGAAGAACCAGGCGCTGAACCTTAAATTGTCGGGCAAAGAATGGGACGGAATCATTGACCTGCTGAGTAAAAGATATGCCAGGGTGGCAAAGGCCATTTATCAATACAAGAGTGAAGATGTCTTTCAATTGTACATGAATTCATTCACAAGGGCATTCGATCCTCATACCAGTTATTTTTCTCCCATTGCGAAAGAGAATTTTCAGATCGAGATGAGCCTTTCTCTGGAAGGCATCGGAGCGAGGCTTACACAACAATTAGACTATACCATGGTAGCGAGCATTGTTCCAGGTGGACCGGCGTTCAAGAGCAAGCGTTTGAAAGAAGATGATAGAATTGTAGGCGTAGCTCAGGGGAAAAATGGTGATTTCGAGGACGTAATTGGCTGGAGACTGGATGACGTGGTTCAAAAAATTAGAGGACCGAAGGGATCAATCGTTCGATTACTGGTATTGGCTTCTGAAAAAGAAGTGACAGACTTGCCTGATACGCTGCTTATTGTCAGAGACAAAATTAAATTGGAAGAACAGTCAGCGAAAGCAGAGATCATTCCGATTACAGAAGGTAACCAGACATTCCGCCTGGGAGTGATCAATTTACCTAGTTTTTACATTGATTTTGAAGCACGAAGCAAGGGCGTAAAAGATTTTCGAAGTACCACACGAGATGTGAAAAAACTCATTGATGACCTGAAAAAGCAGGACGTGGATGGAATATTAATGGATCTACGGTACAATGGTGGTGGCTCTTTACAAGAGGCCATTGACCTAACAGGCCTATTCATTCCACAGGGACCTGTGGTGCAGGTCAGGAATTACGATCAGTCAGTGGATAAATTATCAGATGATGATAAAGCAACTGTAGCTTACGACGGACCGTTGGCGGTATTAGTGAATCGCTACAGCGCTTCTGCTTCAGAGATATTCTCTGGCGCGATCCAGGATTACAAACGAGGTGTGATCGTAGGAGAAAATAGCTTTGGCAAAGGCACGGTGCAAAACTTGATTGATCTAGGAAGACCTGTGATGAACTACCTCAATCGAATGATTGCATATCGAAAGCAAGCCGATCAGGACGTAGATGATCTGGTTGTCATGAGGGATCAGTTGCGCTCCGGAGAAACGACTTTGGGTCAGGTAAAGATGACCCTCGCCAAATTCTATCGTGTGACTGGTAGCAGTACGCAAAAAGTAGGTGTATCACCTGATATTGGCTTCCCAACACCTTTTGAAGCACAGGAATTTGGAGAAAGTAGTCGTGAAAATTCTCTGCCATGGGATGAGATCTCATCCGCTTCTTTCCAACAGACGAATGAAGTTTCTGAGGAGTTGATTGATCGTTTGTACAAACTCTATGAACATCATCTCAATACCGATTCGGATTTAAGAAAATTGGCGGAAGACGTAGAGAAAATGAAAGAGGAGGATACCAATTCCATGGTTTCTCTGAATTACAATGTGCGTCAGGAAGAACTTGAACAGCAAGATGACGACCCTTTGTCTACCACAATAGATAATACTGAAATTCCTTTCACGGATGAGGAAAACGAAGAAAAACTTTCAGAAGATCCTTACCTCAAAGAGGCGTTGAGATTATTGGCAGAAATGAGCCGGACTAAAGTTGGATAATCAGATTGATCAAGTAAGAAATGAAATAGAAAAGTCCGGAGCGATCCGGACTTTTTGTTTTTAGTCCTTCCAGTTTATTCAGGAAAGAACAATTCCTTTTAAACTAAGGGTCATTCCGGCGCAGAGTAATTTCCCCAAATAATGTCCATGCCAGCAGCGCGGTTTTACTCCGATGCAAACAAGAAAGGGGTTCACTTTACAGCAGAACCCCTTCCAAAATGCTTTAATGGATTAAGCAATACTTCTGAGAACCATCCATCCAGAACCAGGAAATCCCCATGTCAAAAGCAGAAAAACGGAATAACTGATTAACTCAATCACTTTGGATCAACGGAGAAACTATATTCTTCCCCAGATTTACCGCTTGATCCGCTTAAGTGTAGCTCGATTGATTACTTAGGACTTACGTACGCACCTTCTGGTTTAGCGTAAGTACTTGCAGGCATCGCCTCTGTAGAAAGTGTCAAATTTGTAAACTCAGCACCCCCACGCTTATCCCCAAGGGTATCGTTTTCCCATTTGTACCAAACCAATTCCTGAGGCAGCTTCATGCCGTTAACGTCTGTCCAGTTCTCATATCGGATAGCGCTGTACTGTGTTGCCCGACTTTCGTCATAATAGGTTACTGAATAATTGATCAAACGCAGAATACCCGTCTCATCGAAGTACAAGACGTACTGATCTTTAGGAGAGTCGCCTACATTTTCACCGAAGGTCATCAATGATTTGTCGTAGGTGACACCTTCGATTTCTACCTGACCAAGATCTTTAAGGTTTACCCCGGGATCTGCTGCCAAATAGGGAAGGGCGAAGAAATAGAAGTAAAGGTTGTGGTAAAACCTTGCGTTACGTTGGAATGCCGTACTGTCGGGAGTTAACCAAACATCTGTGCCGTCAAATCCAATGGTATACTTCGAAGTAGATACATTAACCTTTCTGCTCTTAAGGTCTATGATTTGTTTTTCATTTTCTTCTTCACCGACTATTTCATAGGTCAGGGTTTGGAAACTATCCCATTTGTCAATTCCTCCATGAGCTGCGAAGGCTTTAGTGATTGTAGGCGTAAAGCTCCGTTTAGGGGCGGCCGGCGGCGCTTCAACTGCCGTTTCTTGCTTTGGACCAGAACAAGCCACCATCGCAATCAACACGAGGATTCCAAGAAAGTGCTTCATGATTTTAATAGGTTTTTCGATATTTTCGGCAAGGTTAGCAACCTTTGACACGAAACTGGGTCTATTCATTTAAATTGAGATATTTATGCGTTCATCAAGACAAATACTAATACTTCTACTTGGTTTTTTATCAACTCAAATTTCAGTGGCCCAAAATGTGTTGGCTTCTGAAGAGTTTGAGGGTGATAATATTTCTGAAGTAGTGATTCGAAATACCTTCTGCGACGTAAATCTGGAAGGTGGTAGTAAACTTCATTTCAAAGGTATCATAGAGGGTCGTGGAGACGAAGGAGACTTTGAAATCCTCACAGAATTAGATGGGGATCGGCTGGAAATTGTTGTGAGGAGCCGGACCCGAAACTGGAACTGGAATAAGATCAGCCGTTCTCGACTGGATCTAAAAGTACCGGCAGGGACAGAAATCTTTATTGAAAGCACCTCAGGTGATACTTATGGGAGATCACTTTCAGGCTCTGAAATTGAAATAGAAGCGACTAGCGGAGATGTCGACCTTTCTGACATCAGTGCTGACGTAAGGATTGATGTTACATCTGGGGATATAGAAATTGAAGATATGACGGGCAGGTTAGAAATAGAGTCTACCAGTGGCGATTTGGATCTGGATGATATCGACGGGGACATACGAACCAGGTCTACTTCAGGGGATGTGGAAATCAGACAATTCAATGGAAATATCCAATCAAGAACCACGTCAGGTGAATTGAATGTTTCAAGAGGTAAAGGAGCTTTGACACTGAGAACCAGTTCAGGAGATATTGAAGGATATGACCTTGAGATCACAGATGACCTCTACCTGGAAGCTTCTTCCGGAGAAATAGAGATAGAACTTGTCAATGATATAGAAGACCTGAATTTTGAGTTGGAATCAAATAGTGGTGATTTACGTGCCGGCCGGAGAAGCGGTGAGAAGGACTTGTATATTAAACGTGGCGACGGATTCTGGGTCAGAGGAGTGACCACCAGCGGAGACATTGAAGTTTCGAATTGACATTGGCGTAGCAGATCAAAAATATTGGAGAAGAGGCTTTATTTAAGGCCTCTTTTTTGTTGAGGGCAGGCCAATTCATTTTGTTTAATAGGTCAGAATGAACATTTTTGTCAGATTTCATTTTTGTAACCAAACCTAACCCCATGGAGAAACCTTACATTAGCCCAGAGACGAAACTTACCGAATTAACGTTCCGGTCTATTATTTTGGGAGCCTTGCTTTCAGTAATACTTGGCGCTGCCAACGCTTATTTTGGTCTTTTTTCAGGGCTAACCGTTTCCGCATCAATTCCTGCTGCCGTGATCTCAATGGCCATTTTAAAGGCCTTTAAGAATTCGAATATCCTCGAAAACAATATGGTTCAAACAGCAGCCTCTGCAGGGGAATCGCTGGCATCAGGAGTAATATTTACCATTCCAGCCCTGGTAATTATGGGTTACTGGCAGGAATTCAATTATGTGGAAACAACATTGATCGCGATCTGTGGGGGTGTTCTGGGGGTGTTGTTCACTGTGCCCCTGAGAAATGCACTGATCATCAAAGAAAAGTTAATGTTCCCGGAAGGGGTGGCCACAGCCGAGGTGCTTAAGACCGGTTCTAAAGGAGGAAAGTCCATTAAATACCTTGTTTACGGCGGACTTATTGGTGGCTTGTTCAAGTTCTGCTACGAAGCATTGAATTTGTTTAGCGGTTTGTTTGAGAAAGCCGCCCTTATTCAGCAAAAATATTACTTGTATTTCAGTTTAAATCTGTCACCCGCACTAGTTGCCGTAGGGTACATCGTTGGATTAAACATCGCCTTCCTGGTATTCCTCGGAGGATGTATTAGCTGGTATTTAGGGATCCCCATTTACATTATGCTGAATGGTGCACCCGAAGTAGGTAGTGCGGAAGCAATAGGAGGGGCCATTTGGAGTTCTCAAATTAGGTATTTGGGCGTGGGGGCCATGGTGGTCGGTGGATTATGGGCTTTGTTTAGCCTTAGATCAGCACTTGGCCAGGCTTTTTCATCCGGAGTACAGGCTTTCAAAAAAGGCACGGGAAAAGTAGAAAACATTTTAAGGACAGAAATCGATACACCCATGTCCTGGGTGTTAATTGGCGTCGGAGCACTGATTGTCCCCATATTCTTCATCTATCTCAACATCATTGCAGATGTTCCGGTAACGCTTTTCATGGCAGTTCTGATGGTAATTGCAGGATTCTTGTTCTCCGCCGTAGCAGGATACATGGCTGGCCTGGTTGGAAGTTCAAATAATCCAATTTCAGGGGTGACCATCGCAACGATCCTTTCAACAGCTTTACTGCTGCTGTTGTTGCTTGGTTCCAGCGATCCGGCAAAGGGGGCAGCCGGTGCGATTCTTGTAGGTGCAGTTGTGGCATGTGCGGCAGCAATAGCTGGAGATAACATGCAAGATTTGAAAGCAGGTCATGTATTAGGAGCAACTCCCCGGAACCAACAGATCATGCAGATGATCGGAGTGGTTGCAGGAGCTTTATTGGTGGCTCCCGTGTTAAATCTGCTTTTGGAATCAAAAGGTATAGGTGCACCTACGGCTGATCATCCTGATCCATTGTCAGCACCTCAGGCAACACTGATGATGAGTGTGGCTACTGGCATATTTGGAGGGAAATTGCCATGGAATATCATTTCCATTGGCGCCGGGATCGGAGCAGTGATCATTGCTATTGATCAATACCTGAAAAGTAAAGGTTCAACCTTTAGAATGCCAGTATTGGCAGTCGCGGTGGGATTATACCTGCCATTTGAACTGGATTCTTCCATATTTCTCGGAGGTGTAATTGCGTGGATACTGGAAAGAGGCTACAAGAAACTATCTACACAGGATCATGTCCCGGCTGCCTCAAACGCTGGTCTATTGATTGCTTCTGGTTTGATAACCGGTGAAGCATTAATGGGTATCCTGATGGCTTTACTGGCTTCGTTCAGTATCAATATTGCTTTATTCGATGAACCTTTCGGAGGAAGCCTGCTCGGTCTTTTCTTATTATGTCTGATACTGGTGTTCCTGTATAGATCCGTCAAAAACGTAAGTAAAAATGGAATGGAGTAAACCTGCTTTCTGAAGTAATTACAGGTGAGATTCACGAAACTTGCCAGGCTTACGTTCTGGAGTGCGTTTATGCTCTTCGTTGTGAATAAATTATTACTAAGACCCTGGATCACCGAAATGGAGATTCAGGGTTTTGTCGTTTTATTTTCTTATTCTCTTCCCAATTTCATAGAAGCTATCATGGGATCGTTCATTGTAACCGGATTCCTGACCTATTATGGTAATTCATGGTTCCGTAGTAAAACGTTGCTAGAACTGACCGGTGTTGCGGTTGCCGGTATATACGTCGTTACGCAGGAACTCAAAATCCATAATCTGGGAGGGAACAATGTCTACGACCCCTATGACCTGTTTGCCTCGATCTTAGGGCTTGTTTTTAGCTATGTCATTATCAGCCGGTTCGGTATCCTGAAAGGTCCGGCGTAGAAATTGTGGTTTATTCTACTATTAACTTCACCTCGTCACCCACATTGAATTCACCTTGCTGGATCACCCTCGCGGTTATCCCACCATGGCCGCGCATGGCATTATAGCCTCCTTCTCCCAGATTGCTCTCCATTTGTGAACAAGGATGGCAATAGCCCGTTCCCTCCATGATCGCGTTTCCGATTTGGAATTTCTGATCTTTTAGGGCCAGGAGGTTGATGCCCGATACGACAATATTCCGGCGTGTCAATCCAGGATCTATACTCTCTTTCTCAAGAATACTTGCCACGGTCGATAGGTGTTCTTTTTGGATCAGGGTTACTTGTCGCCTGTCGCTGTATTTTCCGTTGAAATGATCACCCGTAAGTCCATTTTCAGTATTGGCATGTGCGGATTCAACGCTCCTCAACGGGGCTTTCCTTTCCGGTCGCAGCCCTATCCAGTTTACTTTGCCAATTTGTGGCATGGTATGAATGAGTTGCTTAATTACACCTTTTTCCATGTGCTTAGTTTTGAAATAATAAAGTGAAAATTGTTGATCCGGGTTCACTTTGGAGCTCTAAATGTCCTCCATGTAGACTCATGATCTGCCTGCTGACACTTAAGCCAATCCCCGAACCTTCTTTCTTGGTCGTGTAAAAAGGGATAAAGATCTTGTCCAGTTTGTCTTGATCGATACCCGGTCCATTGTCTTTTATGATAATCAGGCACTTTCCGGTTTCAGATCTAGCAATGACCTGGATTTCAGGTTGCGGAGTGTTTTCCAGAGCTTCTTTGGCATTCTTTAGCAGATTGATCAATACTTGCTCTATCAGGACCGGGTCCAATACGATTTGCATTTGCTCATGAGCAATTTCCAGGCCTATTTTCGGTGCATCAGGTTCTGCGGAGGCCAGGCTGATGACCCTCTGAAGGAAAGGAGAAATATCAATTTGTTCTAATTCTGGCTTAGGGATACGTGTAAGTTTGCGATAGTTGCTGACGAATTTCAAGATGCCATTGCCGCGACCAATGATGGTTTCCAATGAAAAGGAGAGGTCTTCAAGGTTCTCGTCGCTGATTTCGTCACTGGTTTTTTGTTCACCATTTTCAGTCTCCAAAATCATTTGCATGGTCTCTGCAAGTGATACAATAGGTGTTACTGAATTCATTGTTTCGTGCGTCAGGATTCGGATGAGTTTGTGCCAGGCTTCAATTTCCTTTTTCCTGATCTCATTTTGAATGTCCTGGAAGCATACAATTTTCATAACCACAGACCTTAGGGTGATCTGTGAAGCCGTTACTGAAAACATCTGATCTTTACCGCTTACCCTTGTTTCCACCAATTGATTGGGCGCCAGTTCCATTTGATAGAGTTGTTCAAGAAATGCAATATTTGGATTTCTCAGGTTTTTCCATTTAGTAACTTTCGGAAGTAATAACAAGTCTGAAGCTGTTTGATTCATCACCTGAATATCTGCCTGATCGTCGAAAACAATGACACCAAAGCTGATCTGACTGATGATTTCATTGAGGAACTGGTATTCAGCGGTTCGCTCGGTTTCGTATTCACGGAATGCGTGAATGACCTCTCGGAAGGAATTGTTTAGCGCTTGGAAAGCAGGCGAGTCCGTCTTTTGAGAAAAACTCAACTGAAAATCTCCATCTCTTACTCCGGAAAGGAACCTTGATAACTCAAGATTGGTCCGGTTTACGAAATAAGTCAATTCCGCCAACTGAGCTACAATGATGCAGACCAATATGATCTGTGTGAAGAACAGGTCGACCCTTAGAAAAATCGTAGATAAGGTGATGATAGATACGGCTACCAATCCTATACGAATTAACAGCTTGAAAAAGAATCGATTAAAGACCATATTTCTCTAGTCTACGGTAAAGGGCCAACCGGTCGATACCCAGATCTTTGGCGGCATGTGTGATATTGCCTTTGTTCTTTTCCAGTGCTTTTAGAATTAGCGTTTTTTCCATTTCCTTCAGGTCAAGGTTGACTTCCTTATCCGCCTCTGTGTCCTGTGATAAATTGAAGTCCGCCAGAGTCAACGTCGCCTGATCGGTCAGAATGATAGCACGTTCAATGGCATGTTGCAGCTCCCGGATGTTACCAGGCCAATCGTATTCCTGAAGTCCTTTGATTACCTCCGAATTAAGCTTAATGCCTGATTTCTGATACTTCTTTCGATAGGTCTTCAAAAAGTGATTGGCGAGCAGAGGAATGTCCTCAGCTCGATCGCGTAAGGCAGGTACCGTGACTTCAATGGTATTGATACGGTACATAAGGTCCTGTCTAAAATGCTTCTCGTCTACCATGGCCTTTAAGTCTGCATTGGACGCAGTGATTAGCCTGATATCGAATGCTACAGGATCATTCGATCCTACACGGGCCATCTCTCTCTGTTGTAAGGCGGTCAATAGTTTGGATTGCTGTGGAAGGTCCAGGTTGCCGATTTCGTCCAGAAAAAGGGTACTCCCATTCGCCAGTTCGAATTTTCCCATTCGAGAATCATGTGCATCTGTAAATGCACCTTTGACATGACCAAATAACTCCGATTCGAACAGGTTCCTGGAAAGCGATCCCAGATCTACACTGACCATCGCTTGTTCGTTACGGTCCGAGAGATTGTGGATGGTTTGTGCGACAAGGCTCTTTCCAGTTCCGTTTTCGCCGGAAAGAAGGATGTTAGCGTCAGTTTTTGCAACTTTTTCGATCACGTTCATCATGGAAAGGAAAGCCCTGGATTCACCAATCAATTGATGAGATATACCTTTCGCTAAAAGCGGCTTTTCCTGAGAAGAGGAAGATTTTAACTTTAAAGCCATTTGCACGGAGGACAACAATTTGTCATTGCTCCATGGTTTGGTGATAAAGTCCCGGGCACCCCGTCGCATGGCTTCCACGGCCAGATTGATCTCCCCGTATGCCGTAATGGGGATCACCTCGATATCCGGATGACTCGCAATGACTTGCTCTATGAGTGCTAAGCCTTGTGTTCCGTCATTTTCACCTCTGGTGAAATTCATGTCAAGGAGCAAAAGGTCGAACTGTATATCTGAAAGGACCTTGTTGAGTTGCTCAGGATGGTTGAGTGTATGAACATAGCTAAACTTCTGTTTCAGAAACATCTTCGCAGATGCAAGCACGGCATCGTCATCATCTAGTACCAGAAGTCTGGCATTTTCTTTTGCACTCACTGTCTTCTTTTATCAGTATCCAATTAAAGGAATACGAACTTTGTATCAAAAACAAACATCGCATTGTATAAAAACATACGATTTTTACTGTTCAGGATTTCTTTTCTTGTTGTAATCAATTGATTATCAGTGTTTTGTTAATGCTGGTACGGTGTTCGGTTATGATCGGACAGAGAAACTTTTATGCACATGCTTCGAAACTACATCATCACTGCTTATCGGAACCTGAGTCGAAACAAAGTTTATGCGTTGCTTAATGTCCTTGGATTAGCCCTGGGGATTGGTTGTTCCATTGTCATTTTTAAAGTAGTTCGCTATGAGCTAAGCTTTGATAAACATCAGGTTTACTATGATCAAATCTATCGTATCGTTTCTCAGGATATCTATCCGGACAGAACTGATTACGGACAGGGTGTCCCACATCCCTTGGCTGCGGCCGCTAAAGCAGACTTTCCTGATGTAGTTGAATCAGTTGTGACACAACGAGCTTTTGGACAAATCAATACGCTGGACCAGGGAAACATTGACAAGAAGTTCCTAATGAGGGGCACGCTCCTTTATACGAAGCCTGAGTTCTTTAAGATCTTTCCTTACCAATGGATTGCTGGTGATTCGAGTAATGCCCTTAAAAGTCCAAATACGGCGATCATTACGGCCGGTACTTTGAAGAAGTTTTATGGTTTGGACCCGTCAGAAGCAGAGCAAGTACTGGGAGAGCAAATTTCTCATGAAAATAAAGTTGTATTTGATATTGTGGGTGTTGTTTCGGATCCACCGGAAAACAGCAATTTCCCTTTCGAAATTTTCCTTGAATACAGTGCTCAAAAGGTCACGGATGTCTATTTCGGAGATGGTACACGGTGGAACAGTGTCAATTCCAATACCAATGCTTATATACTTGTTGGAGAGGATTTCAATGCGACACATTTTGATAATAAGCTGATTGATTTCGTTGAAAAGTATCACGGAGAAGGAGAGTCAGATGGAAAGCGATATCATGCACAACCTCTTTCAGATGTTCATTACAGCAAAAGGTATAGCAATTACGTGGATAATGTTTCCAAAGAATCATTGTATGCTCTGGCGATAATTGCTGCATTTCTGGTACTCACTGCGTGTATCAATTTTATCAATCTGGCCACAGCACAAGCAGCAAATAGATCGAAAGAAATAGGTATTAGAAAGGCCATCGGTAGCATGGGATCGCAGATCATCACGCAATTCCTAAGTGAGATTTTTCTGATTACGCTTGTAGCAACGATCATCTCATTGGCTATTGGGGAATTGCTGTTTATCCATCTAGAATCTGTAGTAGGGTATCGACTTTCTCTTTTTCCATTTACTGACGTTCCCACGATTATTTTCGTCGTGACCTTATTGGTAATTGTCACCTTCTTTGCGGGTTCTTACCCATCACTTTTGCTTTCTAAAATGAACACGGTGATGGCGCTGAAAAACAAGATCACCTCTAAAAACCATTCGGGAGGTGTATCATTGAGAAAAGGCCTAGTGATCTGTCAGTTTGCCATTTCTCAGTTCATGATCGTGGGTACCCTGATCATTACGGCTCAAATGGATTACTTTATCAATGCCGATCTGGGATTCAATCACGAAGCGAAGATCCTTAGTTATTTGCCAGAACGTGACGATGTGAAGCGAGAACGATTCAAAACGCTTATGTTGCAATCTTCAGCGATAGAAGACATCACGTTTTCGCTAAGTGCACCTTTGGGGACTTCAGGTTCATTTTCCAATTTCAATTATGAACCGCTGAACTCTGAGGATGAATATCACTCAAGTTTCAAAACCGTCGATGAGCGTTTCATAGATTACTATGAACTGGAAATGGTGGCCGGCAGAAAACTCCGCAAAAGTGATAGTTCGGATGTGGCCGTGATCAATGAAAAAATTGCCGACCTGATGGGCTTCAAAGATCGCTATGAAGAAGTGCTGGGGCAAAAACTAACCAGCGGATTTAAAGGCAATAAAACGGTGGTGGGAGTAATGAAGGATTTTCATAACACCCCTTTGAAGGATGATATTGATTTTGTGATGTTGATCCATGATCCGGAATTTTTCTACGAGATCTCCTTTAAGATTGGCTCCCGAACCGACTACAAAGATGCGTTGGACCATTTCAATAAAAGCTGGGAAGAAGTATACCCTGAATATGTAAAAAATTGGGAGTTCTACGATGAACAACTGGCTAATCGCTATGAAGATGAACAAAAGATTTCCTCATTGATGAAGTTATTTTCGGTCATAGCGATATTAATTGGCTGCATTG
The DNA here is from genome assembly GCA_965229785.1 of Cyclobacteriaceae bacterium. GTDB lineage: Bacteria > Bacteroidota > Bacteroidia > Cytophagales > Cyclobacteriaceae > JAWPMT01. The sequence continues at coordinate 1,879,937 of CBDDJS010000001.1, read as the reverse complement.
GTCTTTACGGTCTGATTTCGTTCATTGCACTCAACAAAATGAAGGAAATTGGAGTACGCAAAGTATTAGGAGCATCCATTGGCAACATTTTAATGATCTACTCCAGGGAAATTGTGATCCTGCTGACCGTGGCTTTCATTGTAGCGGGACCGGGAGCATTTTATTTGATGGACCTTTGGCTTAAAGATTTTAAATACAGTATCAGCATCACTCCCTTATTCTTTGTCGTGGCGTTCCTATTGTCAATGGTGGTAGCACTGTTAACGATAAGTCACCGGACCATTTCTTCGGCCCTGATGGATCCGGCAAGAACATTGAAAGATGAATAGTATCGAATTGCTTTTCAGATAACCTGACAGTTATCTTTAGTGAAAAATCAATCAGGTCTCCAGGAAGTGATCTGATTGGTTATATTTGGCATTGACCCAAAAATAAATATGTCAAATACCGAGTCGTTCAGTAATCGATGGGGGATTGTTCTTGCCTCCTTAGGAATGGCCATTGGAGCCGGAAATCTCTGGCGCTTTCCGCGATTAGCAGGCCAGTACGGAGGGAGTTTTATCCTATTGTGGATCTTGTTTTTGTTCATCTGGTCTATTCCGTTACTTCTGGCAGAGTTTTCCATCGGGAAGAAGTATCGCAAAGGCGTGATTGGATCGTTTGCTGAGTTTGCAGGAAAGCCCTATACCTGGATGGGATTCTTCATTACCCTTTGTACACTGGGCATTGCGTTCTATTATTCGGTGGTAACCGCATGGACTTTACAGTACCTTGGCATTTCCATACAAAATACCATATCAGGAGACCTTCAGGAGAAAATAGCAGCAGATCCTGCGTTCCTACAAGAGCAATGGATGGGCATATCCAATGGCAATGGTCTCACCATTGCACTGTACATTATTGTTGTGCTGGCGGGTGTATTCCTCCTTGGAAAAGGCATAAAACAAGGCCTGGAAAAGGCAAATAGAATCCTTATCCCGAGTTTATTCGTGCTGATATTGATCATTGTTGCCATTGCGCTGAGTATGCCCAATGGGACCAAGGGATTGGAGTACATGTTTCTCATTGATCCCAAACACTTCAGTAATCCGGTGGTCTGGATAGAGGCCCTTTCGCAATCGGCCTGGTCTACAGGAGCGGGGTGGGGCTTATTAATGACCATATCCTCCTACAGCCGTGAAAAGGAAGATGTAACGCTCAATACGTTCATTGGTGCGTTTGGAAACAATACCGCTTCTCTTATAGCCGGTATGGCGATTCTTCCGGCCGTATTTGCTCTTGCTGCATCGGAACAAGAAGCATTAGGATTTTTACAATCGGGTAATCAGGCATTGACCTTTACGATTATTCCAAAATTGTTTTCCAATTTCTCCGGAGGAGGATTCCTGTCCATCTTGTTCTTTCTGGCCCTGTTCTTTGCTGCTTTTAGTTCATTATTACCGATGATTGAGCTTTTCATCAGCAACCTCTTGAATGTGGGAATGAGTAGGAAAGTAGCGAGCTACATCGTCATGGCTGGATTCATCGTTGTTGGTTTTCCTTCAGCCTATAGCCTTGATTTCTTCAGTAATCAGGATTGGGTATGGGGAGTGGGACTGATCTTGTCCGGGCTTTTCATCTTGTTTGCAGTAGTCAAATCAGGAGCTTTACAATTCAAAGAGCGCATGATCGATCAGGATTCGGATTTCAAAGTGCCCAACCGGTATTTTATTCTTACGACTATGCTCAATTTGGGCATTGCTGTATTTCTGATCTACTGGTGGCTTTCACAAGGTTACAGTGAGTACCCCTGGTTCGATGCTCAGGGTAACTGGAACGTGATTGATGTCTACAGCAACGCGTCGGTGATCACGCAATGGATAGGGGTATTGATATTGGGATTCATTCTCAATCGTTTCTTGTACAAGAAGTTTGTAACCGCTCAAAAACAATAATCATTATGAGCATTTCAGCATTGATCAGCATGGTATTGATCCTGGGGATCATCATGGGAGGATTTATTTTCTTTCTTCGCATTGCCATCAAAAAAGAAAAGCAAAAAGACGCTTAATTTGCCGAATGGAAAAAATTGATCCCTTAAACCAGGTCGCGGAATTTCATAAGACCTTTAAGCATCCTATTCTTGAGACGCCACAAATACCTTCTGAAGACAGATGTAAACTCAGGGTAGAGTTGATCAGCGAAGAGTTGAAAGAACTTCAGGAAGCCATCAGTAACAATGATTTAACGGAGGTGGCTGATGCACTTTGCGACATCCAATATGTCTTGTCTGGAGCTGTATTGGAGTTTGGGCTAGGGGACAAGTTCAAAACGCTGTTTGACGAAGTTCAACGTTCCAATATGAGTAAGGCGTGTAAGACCGTAGAAGAGGCGGAGCAAACTGTATCTTACTATGAAAAGGAGAAAAACACTCCTTGTTACTATAAACAGATCGATGGGCTTTATCTCGTGTATCGAACAGAAGATAATAAGACCCTCAAATCCATCAATTATTCACCGGCTGATCTGGAAAAAATCTTGAAGAGTTGAACCTTTTAATTCTAAAAAGGTTTATAGATACTGAGGCTATGGAAATTTTGAATCAGTAGCTTCTCAAATACTGTCTGTTCTTCCGTCATGAAAAATGACATCAACAGTACGTATACTGCGAACAGGATACACGTCCTACTCCACTGCTTTACTCTTTTCATTTGTCTCGGGCGGATGAGATCATAAAAAAATTGTACTGATTTTAATAAATCAGTACAGTGAACAAAGCTAAATCAATATTTATTAGAAAAACAATACCCAGTTCGGGGTATTTTTAATCAATTCTGGTCATAAATATCTTCGGATCGTCTCTATCACGGCCGCTATCTTCATGAACTAACACGCCATCTTCGAGAAACCAATAGCTGTCTCCATCCGTCTTGATGTGGTCATTATCCTCGATCACAAGCTCTCCGTGACGGTTGATTGACCAATCGGTCCATTCCACATCATCAGAGCCAAAAGCCTCGACATATACTTTCAATTCATTGTCGTCATGAAATTCGAAATAGACATCAATGTTTTCAATAATCCCCTCTACAAAGCCAGAAACGCCTCTTAAGATCACTTCTCCCAGCAGATTATCCTCTTCTTCCATTTCTTCTTCTGCCTCTTCGAGAACGTCCTCAATATCGATTACAAGTTTCCAGGTAGTGCCAATCAGGTCTTTTTCTTTTAGTTTCTGAGCGGTTCCTGCAAAAGGGATGGCCATTAATAAGGCAAGGACAAATATGGTCATTGATCGTTTCATGTCAATTTGATTTGTGGTGAGTAAATATTCGTTACTTTTTTTAATACCGTCACCTTGGCTTAGCATCAAAAATAGTTGGAAATGTTTGTTACAGGTTAATTTTTACTATTTTGTTATGCAAGGTACTATTGTTTAAATACATACTGATTTGCCTTAAAAAGGTTACATGGCGGGGGGAAACTTCTTTAAATTTGTGATCTGAAATTCACGAAAGATGTTTGATAATTTAAGTGTAAAGCTTGATAAGGCGGTAAAGAACCTGAAAGGTCAGGGAAGGATCACGGAAATCAATGTGGCCTCAACAGTAAAAGAAATTCGAAGGGCCCTGGTAGATGCCGACGTGAACTTCAAAGTGGCGAAAGAAGTCACAGATACCATCAAACAGAAGGCTTTAGGTCAGGACGTATTGATCGCTGTTTCTCCGGGACAACTTTTAACGAAGATCGTCGCGGAGGAATTAACAGAATTAATGGGGATAAGCCAGGAACCGATCAACCTGGACGGAAATCCTAATGTGATCCTGATATCGGGCCTACAGGGTTCTGGTAAAACCACATTCAGCGGTAAGCTTGCTAACATGCTGAAAAAGCAAGGGAGAACGGTCATGCTGACGGCTTGTGATATTTACCGCCCGGCCGCAATTGACCAGCTTAAAGTACTTGGCGAACAGGTGGGTGTAGAGGTTTATGCAGAACCTGAAAATAAAAATGCAGTTCAGATTGCTAAGAACGCCGTTAAATACGGAAAAGAAAATGGTAAAAAGACCATCATCATAGATACTGCGGGTCGTTTGGCAGTGGATGAACAAATGATGAAGGAGATCGAGGAAGTTAAGCAAGCAATCAATCCTTCAGAAACTTTGTTTGTGGTCGATTCCATGACTGGGCAGGATGCTGTTAATACTGCAAAAACTTTTAATGAGCGACTTGATTTTAATGGTGTAGTACTCACGAAGCTTGATGGTGACACGCGTGGTGGAGCTGCACTATCCATTCGTAAGCAGGTCAACAAACCAATCAAGTTCATTGGTACAGGGGAGAAGATGGATGCCATTGATGTATTCCACCCTGATCGGATGGCGAAAAGGATCCTCGGAATGGGGGATGTACTTACGCTGGTTGAGAAAGCACAACAGAATTTTGATGAAGAGGAAGCCAAGCGACTGAATAAAAAGATCCGTAAGAACCAATTCGGGTTTGATGACTTCCTTAATCAGATGGAGCAAATCAAGAAGATGGGTAGCCTTAAGGACCTTATGGGTATGATTCCCGGAGTAGGGAAGGCTATCAAAGACATAGATATCGATGATGACTCATTGAAACCCATCGAGGCGATCATTAAGTCAATGACTCCTCAGGAACGTGAGAACCCTGACGTGATCAATGGAAGTCGCAGGCAGCGAATTGCCAAGGGAAGTGGTACAACCATTCAGGAAGTGAACCAGTTACTCAAGCAATTTACTCAGATGAGAAAGATGATGAAAACCATGAATAAAATGGGTGGTGCAAAAGCACTTGGAAATATGCTCAAATAATCAAGGGTTGTCATGAAATACAAAAGCCACTCCTCGGAGTGGCTTTCTTGTTTATGTGCTTTTCTTAGCGTTATTGATAGCTCACTGCTTTAATGGCCTCAATCGTACGCTGTGTATTTGGCAATATCTCCTGGATCAGCGTAGGGGCATAAGGCAGAGGAAGGTCCTTGCTGTTGACACGATGGATGGGTGCATCCAGATAGTCGAACGCGTGTCGCTGAACCTGATGGCTGATGTCAGTAGAAATAGAAGCCAAAGGCCACGCCTCTTCTACAATGACCAATCGGTTGGTTTTCTTAACAGATTCGATGATTGTGGCGTAATCCAATGGTCGAACAGTTCTCAGATCGATCACCTCACAATCAATGCCTTCTTTGGCCATTTCAGTAGCCGCTTCTTCGACAATTTTCATCATTTTCCCAAAGGACACCAGCGTAACGTCATTTCCAGGTCGTGTAATGGTGGCCTGGCCGATAGGTAGGAGGTATTCTTCTTCAGGAACTTCTCCTTTATCTCCATACATGAGTTCAGATTCCATGAAGATCACAGGATCATTATCACGAATAGAAGCTTTTAAAAGTCCTTTCGCATCGTAGGGATTGGAAGGTACCACAACTTTAAGTCCTGGTGTATTAGCATACCAGTTTTCAAAGTTCTGGGAGTGCTGCGAACTCAATTGACCGGCATTACCGGTGGGTCCACGGAATACAATGGGAACACTGTATTGACCTCCGGACATGGACATCATTTTCGCTGCGCTGTTGATCACCTGATCAATCGCGACCAAAGAGAAATTGAAAGTCATGAATTCAATGATAGGTCGCAAACCATTCATGGCCGCACCCACACCAATTCCTGCAAAACCTAATTCGGTGATCGGTGTATCGATAACACGTTTTGCACCGAACTCATCGAGCATGCCCTGGCTTACCTTATAGGCACCATTATATTCAGCGACTTCCTCACCCATCAAGAAGATATTTTCATCTCTTCTCATTTCTTCGCTCATCGCTTCGCCTAAGGCTTCTCTGAATTGTATAACCCTCATTTAATTCTCAATTTTTCCGCCGCTAAATTAATTGATACGACCCAAATGAAACGCTTTCAAAAGTGTTGTTTGAGTTGAATTTTTATTAGAAACTGCATGGAAATAAAAAAAGCCCTCCAGAAGAGGGCTTTTCTATATCTAAGATGATAATTCTTATTTCAAAGCTTCGCTGATTGCGTTGGCATACTTGGAGAATTCAAGATCAGCAAGTGCTTTATCTTTCAAAGACTTGTCAAGTTTTACAGCCTCTGTCAGGTTAGAAGTAACGTCAGCTGGAGAATTTCTTCTGGCAGCCGTTACCGCTTTGTAATAGTAAGCATGTGCACCTACAGCGTCAGATCCGGTTACGTCACCGAAGAAAGTATCAGCAGTCGAATAATCCTTGCTCAACAAGTGAGCCAATCCTTTGTCGAAAGTAGCATTGTCAGTAGAAGAACCAGAAGCTAAAGATGATTTAGCGGCATCGTAGTTGCCCATTCTGATTTCGATTGCTCCACGAAGTGCATTCAAGTCCGCTTTCAAAGCCTGGGTAGGATTTTTGCTCAAGGCCGTTCCAGCGCTTTCGTAAGCTTTTCCATACTCTCCCTGCATCACATAAGCAGAAGCCATGTTAGCGTGTACTTCAGCTGCGTCATTTTTACCTGCTGCAATTTGAAGTTGCGTCAAAGCGTCTTCAACTAATTTGCTTGTGTTACCGTTTCCGCTTCTGGCCTGATCAAGGTGAGCAGCAGCAAGGTTGTTATGAGCTACCCAGCTGCCATCTTTCTTAGTAGCAGCAGCGTAGATGTCCATTTTCTCACTTACGGCAGGAGTCAATGTTCCGGCAAATAATAATTCTTCGTTAGAAAGTGTGTCCTGGCTAACAGAACCACCGGCGATACCTTTGGCCAAAACAGCGATCTCCGCATTAGATTTCTTAGGCTTAACCGTTAAAATCTCAGTCTTAGCTGTTCTCAAAGAAGGATATACTTCGTCAAATACTTTTTTGTATCCGTCAAGTTTTCTCAATTGCTTCTCTTTGTCCTCGAAAGTTCCTGAACCGTCGATTACACGAACCATCGCAGCTTTTTGACTGCTGGTAACACCATCGTAATCTCTCAAAGCAGCTCTCAGGCCAGACCAATCTTCAACAACTGGCTTCAGAATGAACTTAATGGAATCAGCAGCACCTTTATAGTCGTACTTTTTCATTTGAGCTCTGTAGTAAGACTCAATGCGCTCAGCTCTGTCCTGTGATAGGTCACTGTTAACACGCTCGGTACCTTCAGGAGAGTGAGTACCAGTGATGGTTACCGTTCTGGTTACGTTCTTGTCAGCGATGAACGCCGCAAGATTGCTTTGTTTTTCCCGGTTAGACTGACCATCAGTGGCAAGACTTGCTGTCAATACAGAACGTCCCTGAGGGAAGTAGAAGTCAACATTGGTTGGTATCAACTCTTCTTTGTCGTTGTATCCATGCTCAGCATAAGCAGAAAGATAAACGTCCTTAACAGCCGTAGAAGTGGTGATAATACCTACAGCCACTTCTAATTTAGGAGATGACTTGGATTTGCCGTTTCTAGGATCTGAAGCTACACCTTGAATGAAAAGCTTACCTGGGTTCAGATCATCGCTATATGGGAATTCGAAGTTTTCACTTTTTCGTGAAGTAGATGTGCTGCTGTTCGGGAAATCGTCCGCACGGAACTCGACAGATCCTACTTCAATTTCTTTGTCATCGTATTGATAAAGTGTTTTCAAAGTCCATACTTTACCAGTAGGTAACATTTTAGGAGGAAGTACAGCGGATACTGTGAAAGGAACTTTTCCTCCGTGGGCTTCAAGTGGATTAGGATCAACTTGCAAATCTTGCTGTGCTGCAAGCTTCACCATCTTGCCCAGGGAACATCCTGAAAGTACTGCCGCACCAAGAAGAATACCTACAGCAATGTTGAGCGTTTTCATTCTGATCATGATTTTCTTATTAAGCTTTTCGAATGCTTTTCTAAAATTAGGTTTTAGTTTGTGCAATATTAGGTAAAAATAAACATTAACTAAACGGGAGATTTCAACAAAATCGACGATTTACAGTTATGTTTGTGTCTAAATAACCAAAAAATTGAATAAAGCTCAAGATTTCCTTGAAAAACAGGCCTTTGGAGTGTGCACTCGGCTTGGCGAAAAATTCAACATACCAACTGTTAGCATAAGAATACTCTTTATTTATTCTTCTTTTCTAACCTTTGGTTCTCCGCTCATTGTGTACCTCGGGTTGGCTTTCATCATGAATATCAGGAAGATGCTACGCCGTAGGAACAATCCTTTGTGGTATTATTAAGGCCACTTACAGCCTCGAGAATTTTCTCTTCTTCATGACAAAGAAGTCGAAGACAATGGCCATTCTTGTTGTTCTGGCGTTGGTTTTTCTTAATGGCGCCAGTGAGCTTCTTTTGCCAAAGTGTCTCGGAAAAGATTTTAAAAAGTCCAAAATGGCAATAATCACTGCTTTGCAATGATCGAATGAATTTGTTTTCCAGAAGACAACTGCCGCCAGCAAATCCAAAGCAATTCTCAGGGGTAGTTTCCACCACAGCGTATACCAGGGTAGATTTTTGGTGATAACCGCCAGGCTATTTCTGAAATTAAGGTAAGTTTTTCGAGGATTTGATTTATCCAGTGTACCTCCACCTACATGGAATACCTTACTTTCGGGGAGGCAAGCCACTGACCATTCAGCATTTTGCAACCTCCAGCAGAGATCCACTTCTTCCATATGGGCAAAAAAGTCAGGATCAAAGCCCCCAAATTGATGATAGAGATCAGCCCGAATGATCATACACGCGCCTGTAGACCAGAATATGTCAGTTTTTGAGTCATATTGCCCGGTATCAGGTTCGATCACGTCGAAGATCCTTCCTCTGCAATAGGGGTAACCCAGACTATCAATGAACCCTCCAGCTGCACCAGCATACTCGAAGTGATCTTTTTGATGATATGCGTTGATCTTTGGCTGACAGGCGGCATAGTGGGCATTGGATTCCAGAAACTTGACAAGAGGTTGCCACCAGTTTGGCGTCACTTCTACATCCGAATTGATCAGGATATAGTAATCAGACGTCACGTGTTTCAACGCTTCATTGTATCCCCCTGCAAATCCGTAATTTTTATCCAAAATGACCAGATCTATGTCGGGGTGGTTGTCATTCATCCAATCCACAGAGTCATCAGTGGAAGCATTGTCCGCCACAACGATATTTGTTCCTTCGCTGTATTGGATTAAAGTAGGGAGAAAGGTTTCAAGATAGTTTCTCCCGTTAAAGTTGAGAATGACAACCGAAGTAGCGCTCATTTAGACCATACCATTCAGGTCCAGCCCCGGGATATTTGGGATCAATCCTTCGGTGGACTTCTTCAGGTGCTCCTTGGCTTTGGTTTCCGCTTCGTGAATTCCCTTATTTACCGCAGCGATGATCAGATCTTTAGCGAGATCCTTGTCCTGATCTGTAAACAGCGTGGGATCTATTTGTAGGTCAATTACTTCTTTGTTTCCGTTAACAGTGGCTTTCACCAATCCGGCACCGGCCTCTGATTCCACTTTAATGCTGGATAATCCAGCCTGGGCTTTTTTCATCTCTTCCTGAACTTCCTTCAGTTTGCCCATCATTTTCATCATATCAAACATAGTCGCGCTTTTATCTTAGCAGCACAAAACTACCGCGTTGCTGAATTCTTTTATTTTCAATTGACAAAAAACTCAATCGATAGAAGTACCTGCCAGCCGGAGCTGGCTCGCCCCTTACTTTTCCATCCCAGGCAGCCAGGGGAGAAGTTGAAATGTGGATCAATTCCCCCCAACGATTAAAAACCTTAAAGTCCACTTCTGTGGCGGTGATCCCCAAAATTCTTAATTCATCGTTGAGAAAGTCTTCATTGGGAGTAAAGGCATCGGGAATGTACGCCCGAAATTCATAATACAGGATGATGGGGTTCGATCGCAAAGTGTCTGATGGGTAGATCGTTTCCAGGGATACGATCTGATTAGCTCCCTGCGGCTCAGTTAGGAATATTTCGGTAGGGTCAAATGGATTTTCTGTAATCACGCGATTACCATTGCCGGAAACTACGAGTTGATGCGAAGAAGCATCATTGAGTGTGTTAACCGGAGGAGACCAGGAAATTTCATACGTATTAATGTTTGTTTCTCTGAAAGAGATGAATGCCGGGCTCAAAGTGACAGCTGGAACAATATTGCCACAGGTATCCGCAAAACTTACTTCGTATTCAAAAGGCCGGAAGTCTGAAACGAATGGGTCTACAAATCCATTGAATAATGTGTCGAGCGTTACCCAATCAAACCCAGGAACCCTTCTCCGGGCATTATATGCTCCTGTGCCGAGATCATCCAGTCGAAACGTAATACCGGTATCGACCCATGAAGCATATGCATTCTCAAGGGTTGGGAGGGTGGCGATGGGGTTTGCAACCTCCCATACGGATCCTTCTCGCCTTTGTCCCGAACAACCGGAAATAGCATCCAAGCGGAAAAAGAGGGACGCGTTGGTGGAATTGCTGACATTGGTTAATTCGAGCATGGCATCTGTAGGCGTCGCAATGGAACGGTAGCTGCTTCCATCCTCAGAAATGAGTAATTCATATGACTGAAAAGGATCCAGGGTAAGTTGTATTCGGGTACTCAAATTATCTATACATGTTCTGATTAATTCGAGATCATCGATGTTTCCTCGATTATCGAATGGCTGAATATTGATGGATTGCCGTGAGAAACCACAATTGTTTAAGGCGTTAGTATATCGGCCCTGTACCAAAATGGATTGGGGACCTTCGCCGGAATAACGAAAACTGGTTGTGGGGTTATCCGCAGGGACGATTATTTGATCCAAATTGGTGAAATTGATCACGTATTCGTCGTATCCAGTATCGTGAATATTGACCTGGACTTCATTGGATTCACATAGCGAAAGGTCAAAAACAGGCACAATCGGATCAAATACTTCAATTTCCAGGGTATCCGTTTTTGGCTCGACATCCACCCCCACAATCTGTACAATTTGATAAATCCCGGGTGTGGTGTACGTGTAAAAAGTGTCGACGGTTTGTGTGTCTTCGCCTTCGTAGAAATATTGCCGGGTGATGTTGCCGAAATCGTCTCGCACGGTAAGGTTGACGGTCAAAGGTGCGCAACCCCGACTGTAATCGACGGAGAATCTACCTACCTGGCTGACTTGCTGTGCCAGACCAGATGTAGCAAACAATATGAATAATACGCAAAGACGCAAACAACAGGTTTTATCATGAAAGCGCCTGCAACTTATCGATCATTGCTGGTAAGGTCAATGATGTCTGCTCACCGCTTGTCATATCTTTCAACGAATATTGGCCAGAGTCTATTTCACTACTGCCTATGGTGATAACATATGGTACACCTAATTTATTGGCATAGGTGACCTGTTTTTTAATTTTTACTACATCAGGATAAATGTCTGAAGCAATACCTGCGCCTCTCAATTTTTCCAACATCTGTGAGCCGTGCGTGAAAGATGCTTCATCAAAGTGGGTGATCAGCACCTGTAGACTCGATGGGAATGAATCAGGAAACAGATTCAATTCAGTCAAAACGTCATAAATACGATCTAAGCCGAAGGAGATCCCAATTCCAGAAACACCTTTAAGTCCGAACACCCCTGTCAGGTCGTCGTAGCGACCACCTCCTGAAATACTTCCCATGGCAACAGAGGTTGGTTTGACTTCATAGATCATGCCCGTATAGTAGGAGAGACCTCTGGCCAGACTCCAGTCTAATTCCACGTGGAAAGTCCGGTCTTTAAAAGCGCTTAATCGATCCAGAAATGTCTGGAGTTCCTGAATAGCGGCTGTGTTACCGAGAAGCTGATGTATACTTTCTAATTTTTGGACATTGCCTTCTTCTTTGGCGAGTAGTGCCAGCAATTCCTGTACACGTTTTGCGTCACATCCAATTCCGGCCAATTCTTCACTGACTTTCTCTTTAGGAAGCTTATCAAGTTTATCGATCGTTGCGCAAAAAGGAATTTCTTTTCCTTCGGCACCGGTCCATGCAGCCAGATCGAAGAGTATTTCTCGATGATTGATCTTCACGACATAGTCCTGGAGTCTCAAATCCTCGAAAACGTCGTGAATGAGAAGCGTAAGTTCAACTTCATTCCATTTGGATTGTGTGCCAATGATGTCTGCATCGCATTGATAAAATTCCCGATACCGTCCTTTTTGAGGTCGGTCCGCGCGCCATACAGGTTGGATCTGAAATCGTTTAAAGGGGAATGCCAATTCGTTCTGATTCATTACCACAAATCGGGCAAAAGGCACTGTGAGGTCGTACCTTAAACCTTTCTCAGCGATCTTGGGTAGCATGACTTTACTGCCTGCTTCGAAATCTTCCTTATTCGACTTAGATAGAAAATCTCCGGAATTGAGGACTTTGAATAATAATTGATCTCCTTCTTCACCGTACTTTCCGGTTAAAACGGAAAGATTTTCCATCGTCGGCGTTTCAATTCCCTGAAAGCCGTATTTGATGAAATTGGCTTTGATTTTGGAAATAATGTAATCCCTTTTTCGGGTTTTTTCCGGGCCAAAGTCCCTGGTTCCTTTAGGTAATGAAGGTTTTTGCACGTTTCTTTCTAGAATTTGGACAAAACTATATAAAACCGTACTTTTGCGCTCTTATTGAATCGAGCAAAATACGAATAGATTATAATGGCTGTTACCCGTTTAGAAAGAAAAGGCAGAAAAAATAAGAACGTTGCCAAGAAGAGAGTCAACACGATGAAGCGGTTGTCTACGAAACCTGTGATCAAGAATGTTGATGTTGAGGCAATCAAAGCTGAATTTGAGTCTGGCGCAGCCAAGCCAGCAAAAGCTAAGAAAACAAAGGCCCCTAAAGCGAAAGCGACAGAGCCAGTTGAAGAGGTGAAAGCCGAAGTAGAGGAAGTAAAAGCAGAAGCTACAGAAGAATCAAAAGCTCCTGAAGCTGAAGCCACTACAGAAGAGGCACCTGCTTCTGAAGAAGAGAAAACTGAAGAGTAAGGATTTACTCTTTCATATATGCCATTTGAAGCCTTGACATTTTCGTCGGGGCTTTTTTATGCGCTAAAGGCAAATTGGGCATGCACTCGATCCTGTAGCATTTTCCAATGGATTAAATATAGCCCACTACCCAATAGGCCACGTAGCCAAATAGTTCGTGAAAGAAAATCGTCCAGACATGAAGTGCTCCGATACTTGGAACTGCTTCCTTGATGAATGACCGATGGTTGGGGTTGGTTTGCAGATCAACCGGATAGAGATCCGGAGAGATTCCTTGTTTTACAAAACAAGCTGCTGCTCTTTTCATATGACTGGCACTCGTTATCAACAATACGGAAGGATCCTCAAACTTCTCATGAAGCATTTCAGTGGTGAACTTGGCATTTTCAAACGTATTTCTGGATTCCGTTTCAATCAACAAGTCACTTGCCTCGACTTTTAGCTGCATTGCCAATTCTCTTAAAGCCGGGGTTTCTTTTAATTCAGGTTGAGTCAAGCTGCCAGATCCCCCTGTGAATAGGATTTTTCTTGCTTTGTTCTGATGATATAGTCGTAAGGGTTCAATAAATCTTTCAGCTCCTGCATTGAACTGGATCTGTTCCTCAAACGTAAGATCCGGATTAGTCATCCCAGAGAGCACTACTATGACATCATATTGCTCTTTTTCGATGGTTTTAGGAGGCATCTCCCACAATTCAATGGCTTTATTCGCTAACCACGGATTGGTAAATAAAATCAACAGGAAAAACGCCACGAGATTTCTCTTTTTCCTCCGACCCGACTTATTGGTCATGAAAGCAAAAGTGACAGAAATCAAAATCCACGCCAGTGGCGTAATCAGAAAGCCAATGGTTTTTGATAGAAAAAAGAACACTACTTTTTGGAGAATCCGTTGATCACTTTATTGAATACGTCAAAATAAAGGGTAAGGATCAACAACAAGCTCATTAACCAGATAATGATGATGTTAAAGATCAGGGTATCCACATGAAATCCAAAGATATGTTTCGTTGAAGAGAAGAATTGTGCCCGGAAGTCGAAAACACTCTTTGGGAATTCGTGAGTTGAATAGATTGGGTAGATCTTTTGGATCAACTCATTATTGTGCTCCAGAATCCGGTGTTCGGTGGTTGTGTTTTTTACCAGTGTAGCGACAGCCTCATTTTCGTATTCTGACCGCAGTTCAATGAAGGCTTTTCTTGCTTCGTCATCACCCGTGAATTCTTTCATGATCGCTTTTTTACCTTTATCGGCCTTGTTAAACCTAAGGTTATAATATGACCTGAGTTTTTCCAGAAATTCAAGTGTGGTATCGAACGTGTTTTCGGTAAATTGATCGTAGTACAACTGATCCAGTTGAGGGAATTCCGCACCATTAATGCTGGTGATCTCTTTACGAATCTCTTCTCTGATGGTGGTCAGTCGGTATTCTACCGCACGTTTTTCTTCTTCCGTCTTGTTTTTGATATGATGATGAACGAATTCCAGGTCTGACTCTAAGCGCGGAATGAAATACACAGTTTTGAACTCCGATTGTGCCATGACTTTGTCAAAAGGGAAAAAGTTACGCTCGTATCGGTTGTCCTTAAACTGGGTGACGGTCAATGCTTCATAAGCCCATCTGGAGGCCATCACCTCACCAATGATCGGTACCTGATCTTCGGTAGTGATTACCGGATTCAATTTGTCAAAATTGACCACCACACCACTAAGGATCAGCTGTGGGATAATCATGAGAGGGATCAGAATATATACGGTTACGGCCGACTTAAAGGCAGAACTGAGGTTGAGCCCCAGGACATTCGCGAAACAACTTGTGCTAAATAACACCAACCAGGAACTGAATGTCATGCCTTTGATGCCCAGAATGAGATTGCCTACCAACACATAAGAAATCGCCTGAACTGCTGAAAGAATGAACAAAATTGAAAATTTGGACCAGAGATAGGAGAGTTTACTCAGGTTCAGAAACGATTCCCTTTTAAGTAGTCGACGGTCCCGTATGATCTCTTCGGCACTCACTGTAAGTCCCATGAACAGCGCAACGATAACACTCATGAAAAAGAAAACCGGCACGTTGAGGTTTTCTTTGAAATGATAGATCTCTGTGTCTTCAGGAGTATAACGGGTAATGAACGCCAGGATCAATGCCAATACGGGCGCTTCAAGGAAATTGATAATCAGATATTGCTTGTTGCTGAATTTTGAAAGTAAATCCCGATGACTGAATATGATAAATTGTTTAATCTTCCCCGGTATATTCAGCGTTTTTGGGGGCAATACATCAGGTTCCGTAATGGAAGGAAGCTTTACTTTATTTTTGAATTCTTCGTACCAACGTTCTGGGGGTGTTTTTCTTTTTTTGGTCAGACTTCCAAATTCGTTGACAACTTTCGCTTCAATGATGTTGAATAACATTTCAGGATTGGCGCTTCTGCGCTTATCCACCATATGGGTCAATTCCTTGAAATAGGTGATGGATTCTACCGGGTCACCGTAGTATACCTGATATCCTCCTACATCCAGCAGAATCAAACGATCAAACATCTTAAAGATATCTTCTGAGGGCTGGTGAATGACCACAAAGACCATTTTCCCTTTGAAAGCCAACTCTCTCAAAAGGTCCATGATGTTTTCTGAATCCCGCGACGAAAGTCCACTGGTCGGTTCATCTACGAACAGTACGGATGGTTCTCGCAATAACTCAAGACCAATGTTCAGTCGTTTCCGTTGGCCACCACTGATGCTTTTGTCCAGCGCATTGCCAACGGTCAGTTCCTTTATTTCCGACAGGCCCAAAGAATCGAGCGTTTGCTCGACTAAGGCTTCCAGTTCATCCGCAGCCTTGTCCTTGAAGCACAATTGGGCGGCAAAATACAGGTTGTCGTAGACGGATAGTTCTTCAACCAATAAGTCATCTTGAGGAATGTACCCGATGACTCCTTCTACTTTGGGTTTATCCGTGTGAATGTTGACACCATTGATCCGTACGGTTCCACTGGTGGGAGATGAGTTCCCGTTTAACACGTTCAATAGAGTGGATTTGCCTGCGCCACTTCCGCCCATTAACCCGATCAGACGACCGGATTCCTCTGCGATATTGATTTTTTGCAGTCCTACCTTGCCGTTTTTGAACTTGAAATGCACGTTTTCAGCTACGAAGGTGAGGGGATGTTCGGATTGCTCCAGTCTGAATGAACTGGCTACATCGCTTTGGAATACAGGATTATTGCCACTTCGCTTGAAGACGCTTCCCTGAGGGAATAGGTAGACGTGTTTGCTCTTCATGCATAGGCCATTCAGGAGGACCTCATCATGACCTACGAATTTTGTGAAATAGGTTTCTTGTCCGGGTATGCGAAGCACGCTAAGATATCCTTCCAGGTCATTCACCTTAATGTGTTTGCACTTTTCAGGTACGGTTTCCTGCCCATCATCAATGATCAATACATTGGAGGAGTTGATCTTGTTACGGTCATTGATCGTGACAAAAGCCTTGATCAGGTCAGTACGCTTCTTATCTATGTTGAGTCGGTCTGAGATGTGATAGACCAATTCATTTTCCCGGTCCGAAATGTGCTTATCCGCTGCGATCAACTCAATAAGGTCCAGAATGATAATGGTCTTTTTCTGGATGGTCTGTTCTGCATTGATCTGGTCACATATCTTATTGATACGGCTGATCTCATCAGCTGCTGACGCGATGCTCTCATCAACTAGCTTCTTAAAGAACTTCATGTAGCGTTTAGCGTCCTCATGGGAAACACTTTCCAAAAGAAAGTCTTCGATGGCTCGTTTCTCGTCTTTGGTCAGATCATCCTCTTTGGCAACTATGGCGAGGAGCTGAATAATGGCTTTAAGAATTTGTTCACTCATGGACTGGCAGTACGGTCAGCAATGGATTCGCTAAGGGCTAAAATAAAAAAAGCATCGAAACTTCGTTCCAATGCTTCCCAAGATAGGCTTTATGTGATTAGCCTACAATATCTTGTCGAATTCGTTTTACTTCAGTAGTAATATCGTAGAGCATATCAGGAGGAATCACATAGTTCTCATCTCCACCCATTGCCTCTTCAATGTCTTTCAGATCACTATCGTAAAGAATTTTAAGGATTTCCAATTCTGAGATCATACCGTAGATCCCTTCATCATCCGGGATGTCTTTCATCAATTCGATCACGTCTGTAAGCGGCTTTCGTTGCTCTAAGATGATCTGAACGAGAGGTTGTAGTTTTTCATTGCGCTCAGTTTCGGACAAACCGGCACCTTCGTATTCGTCAATGATCTTGATTACCAGGTACAGGCCTTCTACGAAACTACCGGTCAGTACTAACGCCGCCATGGCCAGTCGATCGCTATTTTCCAATCTTTTTTCAGCCAATAACATGGTTTCATTCAGGAGCTTGGTCAACGCTTCAGGATCGTTCATGCTTTGCTCATAATTTTCCATCAGACTGATGTCGAAAGCAGTGGACACACCGACTGTTTCTGCCAGTCTTTGCAATGCTTCCATGTGAGATAGCGACTCTTCAACTTGCTGATAAGCCACCTGATATCCAACGTCCGTAGCATATACCCCAAGATTCAGAGCTGATTTATCTTCATCTGTTTGGTACTCCGCGATTTTATCAATGCTATTGACCAAATCAGGGTCGTATTCGGTACCCAGCTTCATCAGGGTATTTGGAACAATAGAAGGTGGTGGCAGATCCGAAATGACCTTACTGATATCTTTTATAAGCTTTTGTTCTGCATCGGAGAAAGTAACGTCTCCGGCGACATCTTCTTCTTGTTTTTGTTGTCCTCCACAGGAAGCCAACAGGTACAAACAAAGACAAAAGCCTATTAAACGTTGAAGATGGAGGTGTATTCGCATGACTATAGGTTCGGTTAAACGTTGCACAATCACTCCCAGGACCTGTGCTTTACGGGGTAAATATCTGCCTAATTTGAATAGAAGTCAAAAATTAATTCCAATTCATTTGTGGACAAGCCATCAAAGGAGAAGATGAAATCCAACATACTCTGTAATATTGAGTGCGATTAACCTTAGTTTATGAAAATTTTCAGGATATTACTCACCGGTCTGATGGTACTTTCGGGTCCGCTATTTTTAAGTGCTCAGATCCAGGACAATTCGATCATGTCGGACATCAGGTACCTGGCTTCAGATGACCTCAAGGGCCGGGAGACAGGTACACCAGGGAACAAAATGGCTCGGGAATACCTATTGAAACGATTTGAGTCACTTGGGTTAGAGAGGCGAGGAGAGTCCTATTGGCAGACCTTTTCCTTTACCCAATCTGTGGCAGCGGATTCCAGAGAAGTACAAAAATTAGAAGGTAAGAATCTCATTGGATTTATATCAGGAACTACAGACCAATACATCGTCATCACGGCGCACTACGATCATATCGGTGTGATCAAGGACAAAATTCATAACGGCGCCGACGATAACGCCTCCGGAACTGCTGGTTTACTGGCATTGGCTCAATATTTCAAGGAAAATTCTCCCAAAAACAACTTGATCTTCGTGGCTTTCGATGCGGAGGAAAAAGGACTTCAGGGCGCCAAACATTTTGTGGACAACCTAAATGTTCCTAAGGAATCAATCCTACTCAATGTGAACATGGACATGATCAGTAGAAATGATAAAAATGAGATTTATGCCTGTGGTACCAGCTACTATCCGCAATTCAAG
This sequence comes from Cyclobacteriaceae bacterium, assembly GCA_965229785.1. Taxonomy (GTDB): domain Bacteria; phylum Bacteroidota; class Bacteroidia; order Cytophagales; family Cyclobacteriaceae; genus JAWPMT01. The sequence goes on along the minus strand of CBDDJS010000001.1, from coordinate 1,861,312 downwards.
CCCTTCTTGGACAAAGCAGGTAAGCAATCGTCCATTAACTTAATGTTCGGGCATGATGACCCGAAATTGGGATATAATGACTGGACTTTTTCTTCAGATCATGGACCATTCCATAAAGCAGAGATCCCCTTTATTTATTTTGGTGTCGAGGACCATGAAGATTATCACAAACATACGGATGAGGCAGAGAAGATTGATCCGGGTTTTGTACAGAACACGGTGAGTCTGATCACAGATTTTGTGCGGATCGTGGATGAAGAGAAGTAAATGAGCGGGGCTTTCAGTTTTTTTCGACAGACCCTCCCTAACTTCACACCTCAATAACTGGAATTTCTTGAGCACGAAAAAAATCATAAAGCTGATCATCAAAATTGCCGTGGTGGCTGGCCTGACTTATCTGCTTCCCAGGCTGATGACTTTCTACCTTATCTGTGGATTGTACGATGTAAGCCGTAACCGGCCGGTGACTTGGAAACTAGTCCAAAACTACTTTTTCAGTAAAGGGATTTTGGTTTGGGTTTTATCGCCACTGAATATTTTGATGGACCTTTTGTCCCTTCCGCATATCAACAAAGGTGTATATCAATTGGAAGACCTACCTCAAGGATATCGCGATGAAATCAATCAGTTAATTCAGGCCTCCGATCAGGACTATGTTCACGAAGAGATCAGGAACCGATCATCTGAACATAAGCGTGGTATGATCTTCTTTAAATGGTACCTCAAGAACCGTCAAAATGAATTTCACATTGAAAAATTCCATGAATCCTTCAAGTATGTGACGACCATTGGGATTTCGGTATTCAACAAAAAGGTGTCCACTTCAGCTCATTTTGGCCCACTGAGGGCGTCTATTCGGGTATTGTACAATATTAACACCATGATCGGGAAGGATGCGTACATCGAGGTAGGGGATGTGAAGCACTACTGGTCAGAGAACAAGCTTTTCATCTTCGATGATACCTTGCTTCATCAGTCATTTAATAACACTGATGACCTGAGGTATTGCTTGTTTGTGGACATTATTCGACCTTCGATCGTGCCAGGGCTTTTTCGTGGAATCGTCAGGATGCTCAATATCACCATGGGATCCGTTAATGGTATTTTCTACAAGAACTGGAAAAGGATTAAGTAAGGACTATGCTAAAAGTTAGTGAGGAAGTACTGCTAGAACTATGTATCGGATAAAAGGAGTCTGGAGCACCTTGGATTGAGTTAGAAAAGAACCAATTTATAGATGTTAGAAACCCGATTTACTCTTTGAGGATCAGGTTTTTTTCACACAATCAAAAAACTAAGATTTGAATAATAACTCAATGAATAATGTCTTAACCATTAATCATTACGATTGATAGAGATTGTGATTCAATCTCCTGAATTTTAGATTGTCTCCACTTCTTTTTTACGTAGATTTCTTTCCATTTTACCGAATAGGGTTTTGGAGTACTCGGATTTTATATCTTCCATGAATTCAATAGTTCTACTATCTGATTTAGTTTCATCGAATTTGCTAAAGTTATTAATTATTTCCTCTAAATTCATTGAAGTCGGATTTGTTAAACGAAAGAGGTAAGATAAATACGAGCAGTATCCATTGGGATTAATTTCCTTCGCAGGAAAGACATAATTATAAGCTGACATTCCGGACAATTTGGAGTAATCAACCTTGGTCGATAAATACATGATTCCATCTATGTCATTATTATTAGACACAAATTCAAGTAATAATTGTGGGATTATGTACTCCGGTTTAAAATCAGAATTGGGTTCGGATACTTTTATTGAGCATGAAATTATCAATGGAAATGCCGTTAGGTAATTGACTAAGCCCCTAAAATTATCTGTTTTAGATTTCTCTAACTGCTCGATGAAATCTTCAATTCGCTGAATTGAGGCGACTTTAAGTTTGGTAATATTCATACATTTTGAAAACCACATGTCTTTGAAATTGTATTGATCAAATTCCTCCCAACACAGGTAGCAGCTATCACCTAAATAAAGTGCTGGAAATCCAGGAACGCTGTATCTCTTGGTCGTTATATAATTCCTCAATTCATATGGAACGTGAAATAGATCCTTTTTAGAAAACCTTCTATTTTCACTCTTTCTTGCTCTGTATAAAATTGTTCTTGATGCTAATTCAGTTTGATGGATTCTATGATGCATGAATTCATCTTGAAATATTGAATTGAAGTATTGAGTAGCTTGAAAAACCTTACCCTCGAAGTACAATTCTATTGTCTTGACTAATGCCTCAGAGATTGATTTAATGGTACTTAAAGTTATCTCTTCTCGCCAGAATTTTTCACCATTCTCCGAAGAGACCAATTCCGTATTCCGTTTCGATATATGATTTTCGAAGTAAGAAATGTAATTGTTAAGCTTAGAATTTAGAAAATCAGGAAAATGCGACTGCCGAGGCCTTACAATTGGAACACGAAACACATCATCGTCAAGTAGTGATTTAATGTTATTATATAAAACTGAATAGTATTCATCCATCATTCAATTCCTTTCTTTAACTACACAATAGTTGAAATCACCGGGTAGCTGGTTTACTGATTCTTCTAATGTATTAGATTCCAGTACTCTCCGCAAATAATTTTCTTCGCCTCGCGTAAGTGTTAATCATGAGACTACTTTCGAATATGTGATAGTCATGTGTTTATTATCAAAACCGCACCACGACTCTTTAATACAAATTCCATAAAAGTGATTTTGCTTTGCCGTTTTGAAAAGATCACTTATTTCATATGAGTTATCCTCTAATATTTGAATGTCTTTTATTTCTAATTGAATTGAGTTCGGCCCGGTGATTGTATATTCAAAAGGGAAGGGATTTGTACCAATATATCTGAATTTAAAATGACTTCTGAAAAGATTTTAAAATATTTCAAGTGGAACAAATAGGTTGAAGTCACATAAGACTCGACATTTCTTAATTGAATGCCGTCCAGTTCAGGAAAATAATTAATTAATTCAGAGACGTGTCTATTTACATCAATGCTACCATAAAATCTACCTAATTCTTCATCAACTGAAAAATAAGTCTAGGCTCTATTTCTCCTTTCGAAGCTCATTCAACATAGCAGCATGATTTGGAAATTGTACTTATTGAAAAATCAAGGCTTAGGCGGTAACCATACTAGGTTCATGTATATAAAATCCAGGTAAGTAAGTCGCTTTAAACTTTGCCAGGTTTTTTGATAGGTTTCCTAAATTCAACTTAGATTAATTTTCACCAGACCAATCAATTATATTAGCCAACAAAACATTCAATTATTTATTCTAAAATAACGGATACATATTAAATTAACTAATTAAACGATCTTTCTATCACTTCATAATTTTCATCATTTCTATCATTTTGTTGCCATTTCCATAACACCCCATAATTCAATTTCATGTTCTTTTCCTCTCAGATGGTGGGTGCCCATGGATTTAAATTTCAGGTCTTTGTCCGAGATCAATGATTGATGTAGGTCTTCAGAGACCAGTAAGGATTGGCCCAAATCATTACAGAGACTTTGAATCCTTGAAGCGGTATTGATGGTATCTCCATGATAAGCGATTTCGCGTTTGTATTTGCCCACTTCTGAGGCGGTTACCTGTCCAAAGTGAACGCCTGCTTTGAAGAAGGGGATTTCCCCATACTGTTGTTGGTAATGATCGGATTTCGAATCGATTAGGTGTTGAAACGCAAAATAAGCCTTTAGACATTTCCCCTTTTTAAGACCATCCATTGGCCAGGTCAAAACGACCTCATCTCCAACATATTGATAAACCTGCGCATCGAAATTTTCGGTGATGGCCAGGTCATTGAAACAATCCTGTATCAATCGGCTGAATTTTAAATGGCCGATCCGTTCGGCAATGGTAGTGGAAGATTGCAGATCCAAAAACATGAAGATCCGTTCTTCTTCCTGGGGCTCGTAGAACTTACCAGAAATGATCTTGAGAATATTACCTCGACCCAACATCAGGTTCATTTGTCCGAATAACGCCAGTCCAAAATCTACCAGGGCCAGGTAAATGACGAATACCCAGATTGGTCCCTGAGTAAGGAATTGTGCCAGGGTAACGTCCAGTACTTGTATCCCTCGTGTGAAAATGACAAAGACAAAGAACACATTGGCAATGAGAAAAGAGATGGTGAAAGCCAAACGGAGTAACAAGAATCGCCGAAGAGAGACGCGACGATAGAATCTTTCGGAAAAGTATAGCGTCGCAATACCGGAAATTAACCCAAAAAACACACCTAATAAAAGGCTAAGGGGTAATGAAACAGTGAAGGGGAGATCAAGTCCCGTATTGTCTGTGGTTCCGGAGGTCCGGATAAGAATAAAGAGGGTAAACGCACAAATCCAGACCAGGACATGATCGCGGATCAGGAACCAGCGGTATTTCTTATTGATCATCATGGGTCAAATGTCGGGTTCGAATGTACTTTTCTATTACCACTGCGGTAATGATCACCAGATAAAATTGTCCAATAAGTCCAACTAACATGGCTGCTTTTTGTGCTTTCATGGTCAGTGGAAATATCTCGCCATAGCCAATGGTCATCAAGGTGATGAAGCTGTAATACAACAAAGCATTGATCTTTTCTAGCGGATCTGATGCTTCCATGGCCAACCCTTTGAATGATCCGGGAAATAAGGTTTCTATGAAGAAGAATATGAAAAAAGCCATGAGTCCCAAAGCGATGTATCCGCTCATGAGTCCAAAAACGACATTTGAGGTGACTTCCTTGGACAACCACACTTGTTGAATGATTCTGACGGTTACAAATCCATAAAACCCGAAGTAGAAAACAATTTCCGCCACGTTCACGCCGACTTCCCAATGGGGCGCGATGAAAGGGTTGACTTCTGTGAAAGCCAATGCCACTAAGAAGACAACCACTGAGATCCAGAAATGATGTTTGCGTACGGAGATAATGACCATTCCTGCCATTAAATTCAGCAAGAACAGGTATGGATAAATGAAATCAATGTAGAAATGCGCTTCAAAAAAAAGCGATCCGAAAAGGACCGCCATTTGCGTGATAAAAAAGAGTTCAAACCTTACCTGAAGCAAATATCTCAGCAGACGTTTCATATCTAGTCGCCTAACAATTCCTGATTGAACTGATAGCCCTTATAACTGACCCGGAAAAGAATGGAATACAAAGAAGGTATAAAGACCAATGTAATGATGGTTCCGAACAGAAGCCCTACCATAATGGATACAGCCATTCCTTCCCACATTTCACCACCACTCAAATAGAGTGGTATCAATCCGAGTACTGTAGTAAAGGTGGCCAGAAGGATAGGGCGGAAGCGTTGCAAGCAGGCCGCAATTACCGCATCTTGCGTGGATCTTTTCAGTTCATTTTGCTCAATTTCCATCCGGTCGATCAATACAATGGCATTATTGATTACGATCCCAGCCAGTGAGATCACGCCAAGGAAAGGCATGAATCCAAAGGGTTCGCCAAAGATCAGCAGCCCAATGACAACTCCGATCACTCCCAGAGGTATGGTTGACGTAACCATGATCATTTTCCGGATTGAATTAAATTGGATGATGAGTAAAAGGAGAATGATGAACCCGGATAAGGGGAGATACTTGATCACAGCCCCCATATTATCTGCCGTGTTTTTTGCGTCACCTCCAAACTCATAGGAATACCCCGCCGGCCAGGATTGCGCTTGTTCTTCTATCCATGGCGTAATTTCCGAGACAATTGCTGCGGCATTTCCTCCATCTTTTAGTTCAGAGGACAGATTTATCGTACGATTGAGGTCTTTCCGCTTGATCTTGGAGTATTGCCAGGCGGGAATGATCTCGGCTACTTGCAATAAAGGTATGCTTCTACCGGAGCTTTGGGAGTATACATTCAAGGCTTGAAGTGATTCCAGTGATTGCTGTTGATCTCTGGAACTGCGCATGATCACAGGAATTGATTTATCATCTTCACGGTATTCGCCCGTTTGAAAACCATCAAGTACGGTCTGTAGTGAGGTAGCAATGTCCTGACTGCTAACGCCCGCCACTTGTGCCCGGTTTTGATCAATGTTTATAATGAACTTCTTACTCTTAGGCCCCCAATCATCTTTCACGTTTTTTGTTCCTTCAATGGAGGAGAGCTTTGATTTGATTTGTCGCCCAAGATCTGCCAGTACATCGGCCTCTTTCCCAGATACGAATATTTCAATCGGCACGCCTCCACCGCCAGCTCCTAGAGGACCCACTTTGATATCTGCCTCAGGAAAATGATTGAAGCAATAGGCGTCAATTTTGTTTACAACCTCATTATTGAAAGAGGCGGCAGAAGTATTCACTAAAAAGTGTGCGTAACTGGAGTTTGCCTCATCCGGCGTGTAACCCAGGTCATAAGACTCAGGTCCTTCACCGGTGTAGGAAGACCAATTGATCACCCCTGAAGTTTCAGCATTATCGACCAGCATGGAGTCAATCAAAAACTGATCTATCCGTGTTACAATGGCCCGTGTTTCTTCGATTCGTGTTCCCAGAGGTAGGTTTACGTCGATGGTGATCATGTTCCGGTCACTGTCGGGGAAAAACAAAAATGGAATGCGCGTGAATCCCACGAGTGATCCAAAAAACATCACGATGATCACAATGATCACCGCCCATTTTCTTCCTAAAGCAAATAAGATCAGGTTTTTGTAGTAGCGCTTCAGGGAATTGATGATCCGGTCAACCAGGCCTGGTTTTGCCTCGCCTTTTTTCTTCACTTTCAGGAATAGATAGCTGAAAAGCGTAATGATGGTCAGTGCAATTAACCAGGAAGACAACAAAGCCAGGGAAATCACAACGAAGATGGGACCAACAATGTCTCCCATCGTAGATTCGGCCATGTAAAAAGCGAGAAATGCTGCCGAGGTAGTTAACGTCGAAATCAATAGGGGAGTGAACAATTCAGAACAAGAATCAATAGCCGCCTTTTTTGCTTCCACACCTTCTTCCATTTTCACCATGATGGATTCGGCAACTACAATGGCATTGTCCACCATCATTCCCAGCGCCATGATCAGCGCAGCCAGTGTTACCTGATTTAATCCCATGTTGATGAAACCCATGAGCATGAGGGTCATAATGGTCACAATCGGTATCAGACTGGCAATAATGGAACCCGTTCGTAATCCAAGAAAAAGCAACATAACCAACAGCACAATACTGATGGACTGTGCCAGGTTCACTATGAAATCGCTGATTTTAAAATCGATATAACTATCCAAAGAAGACAGTCTCGACAATTCAAGCCCTATGGGCAATTGTCCTTGCCAGTTTTCGATGAGTACATCTACAGCAGCACCTAATTCTATGACATTGGAGCCGTCTTTCAGATTGATGTGTAATGCCAGGGCATTTTTTCCATCTACGCTTACTAGCTGTCGACTCGGGTCGATGTATCCTTTTTTGATATGGGTAATGTCACCCAGTCGGATCAATTGCGCGCCATTTCCTACAGGGATCAAGGTGTTTTGGATATCCGAAATAGCGTTAAAGTTGCCTGTGGGTTCAAGAATGATCTTTTCTCCATTGAGGTTGATCTCACCACCGGAACTAACAATATTGGTAGAGGCAATCACGCCTTGGAGCATATTGGCAGTAAGGCCGTATTCACTGAGCAATGCATCGTCAAATTCAATAAAAACGCGTTCCTCTTGTTCACCACTGATTTCTACCTTGGCAGCGTTTTCGAGTTTGATGAAATCATCACGGATGTCATCTGCATATTCCTTCATTTCGGAATAGGAGAACCCATCACTGACCAATCCAACCACAATCCCATAGACTTCTCCGATTCCATCATCATTCAGTCTGGGTTTAACACCCGCCGGAAGCCCTTTTAATCCATTGAGTTTTCTTCTTAATCGATCCCAGACAGACTGGAGGTCCTGCGGGGCTACTTCGTCTCGTAACTGAACAGAAACCACGGAAAGGCCTGAACGAGAGGTACTTGTAACTTCTTTGAGTTCAGGAAGTTCCTGGGCGATCTTTTCTATTTTATCGGTAACTAACTGTTCAACACGTTCGGGACTGGCTCCGGTGAACTCTGAAACCACTGTGGCAACTCGTACGGTATACGGTGGCATACTGTCTCTGGGAAGTCCCTGGTACATGACTAATCCCATGACGATGATCACGATCAACAATGTGAATGTGATCCGGTTTTTTTCTATCGAAAACTGCGTAAGGTTCATCTGCGATTGATTTAGTTGTATCAGTTTTCGAACAATCGGACTTTCATTCCTTCCAACAGCATTTGAAGACCCGCCGTAGCGATCAGATCACCTTCGACCAGGCCGTCAGTGATTTGGAAGCCTTCTCCGGTCAACGTACCTACAGTTACGGCTTGCCTTTTCACTAAGTAAAATTCATCTTCAGCGATGAGTGTATAGACGAAATTGCCATTTTCATCTTCTCCTACCGCCTGAGCCGGGACTAGTAAGAGTTCTTCTGGATGGTCCTGTCGTTTCTCAAAAGTTACCGAAGCCGCCATTCCCGGGCGGACCTGATTCTCAGGATCATCCAGTTTGATGACTACTGGATAAGTAGAAGTTTGGCTATTGATATTAAATCCAACCTCGGAAACCACACCTCTGAAGGTTTGCCCTGGAGCTGCAGAAAAGGTGATGCTCACCACATCCTGGACATTGATAGACGAAATGAATGATTCCGGCACACCGAGGTTCACTTCCAGATCACCTTCTGAGCTAAGTACAAGCACTTGTTGGCCTGCAGCCACATTCTCATTGACTTCAGCATCCACCGAGGAAATCTTACCACGAATAGGAGAGTACAAACGCGTATATTCCAGTTGTGCTTTGGCCAGTTTTCGGGATTTCTTCAAAGAAGATTCATTGGCCTTAGCAGATTCGTAAGAGGCTTTTGCACTTTCGAAATTACTAAGAGAAGTACTTCCATTTTCATAAAGTGAGCGGACTCGTTCGAAGTTGGCCTTCGCCTGTTCTTCTGAAGCATCAGCATTCTTTACAGCAGCATCGGCTTGCTCATATTGTAATTCATAATCTGAATCATCTAAAGTAGCCAGTAAAGTATTTTTACTCACTTCCTCGCCGATTTTGACCCGTAGTGAGTTAACCGTTCCACCTACTTTGAAACTGAGCCGCGTTTCTGTGCCTGAAACACTTGTTCCGGTAAAAGAGCGAGTCTGGATACCTCCTCCGGGAACGACTTTCTGATACTTGACCGGTCGGACCACTTCCGCTTTCTTTTCTTCGGTTTTTCCACACGAAAAGCATACGGTGACGAGGATACTTAAGCAGGTGACTTTGAGAAATAACTTCATGATATCGATAGGTAAGGTCTTAAGGTTGAGAAAAGTAACTGGCGATGGCTGATTCAAAATCCAAACGTTGCGCTTGGGTGAGCAACATATAATAGCTTCCGGTTGCTCGTTCCATGGTGAGTAATTCGATTAGAAATTGATAAACGACATTGGCGCTGTTGAGCTGAGCCGAAATGGCTGCATTTTGTGCGTCCAGTAATTGTGTGATCAGGACGGAACCTTGTGAGTAGGCATCTTGCACCAATTCAAAATTCCTGACCACTGCTTCTTCGGCTTCTTTGGCCAATTCGATGTTCGTATAAGATGCACGCAATTGCTCCATTTGCGATCTTACCTGCTGCTCAATGAGTCGCTGAAGATTGGTCTTTTGGGTTCCGATTTGCAGGACTTGTACCTGTGATTGTTGTACCAGGGCTTTTCTGCGTCCTCCCTGAAAGATCGGCAGCGAAGCACCCACACCAATGTTCCAGTTCCAGTCATTGGGTTGTCCAAAAGCAGGTGGAAATTCAGTGCCAGCACCGTTTCGATACAGTTCCTGATTGTAATTGGCACTCAGTGAAACATTTGGAATGTACTGGTTGCGCTTATTTAAAAGTAGCGAACGCTCAATGGCTTTCACATTTTGCTCCAGGGAAGCCAGGTCCGGAGATTGGTCCAAGGCGGTTTCTACCAGAAAGTCAGAAAACTTCTTGTAATCCCGTGGGTTGTTGATGAAACGATCGATGTTTGGATTATTGATGATGTATCGACTGTCCAGTAAATCAATCTCTTCGGTGATAAAGGCTTCATCAATAGGGCGGTTGAGGACTTGATTTAGCGCAATCTCCGCTTGTTTTCTTTGAGCGGTTGCATTCAGAAGGTCACTTTTCCCATTGGCGATCTCTCCCTGCCAACGATAAAGATCGGAAGGTCCGGTCTGACCGATCGCTGTACCAATTCTTGCTAATTCCAGGTTCTTTCGGGTTACTTCAAGATTCTGTCTTTGAATTTTTTCCAATGTTTTTGCCTGCATCAGCTGGAGATACGTTCTTGAGACCTCAAGGATGATGTCTAAGGTCTGTGATTCCAGGTTGGCTTGTTCCGCTTCATAAAGGTATTGCTGAATTCGACGATTGGCTACTGCGGATTCCGCATAGATCAATTGACTGAAAGCGATGTTTCCGGAACCCCGGTTTTCAGGGTTTTGTCCATTTGATGCATTGGCCAGATCACTGTCTACCGTGGTGTGACTGGCGTTTGCTGTGAGTTCAGGAAGTAAATTAGCTTGCGCAATTTTGACTTCCTGAGAGGCGATCTCTACTTCTTGTTTTGCGATATCCAGGGTAAGGTTTTCTCCCAATCCTTCCGAGATAGCATCGAAAATGCTGATTTTCCTTTCTATATCCAGATTATCCTGATTCAACAGGACTGCTTCCGAAAGCAAGTCCCAACCCGGACTAAAGTCAATGACCCGGGCAGTGGCCATATTAAGGACGAGTTCTTCCTTAAGATTGATTTTTACTCCGAAGTTTTTAGGATTCTCATCATTAATGATGCGTTGCATGTTTAGGGCCATGCGTCTGGTGAACAAATCAATGTTCGATGCTGGTGCTACTCCAGCCAATACACCCCGATCAACATCCAGTCGCCCGAGTACTGAAAAAGACTTTAATCCTCGTTCATTGACACCATCAATCATTTGTTGAAATTCTGAATCGTTCATTTCACTGGAAGGAAGAAAATACGCCGCATCATGATCGGTTAACTTGGCCAACGTGGCGAGGGCTGTATTTTCAGTATGGATGAATTCATAACCCAGACTATCCGCTTGAATGCCATTTTCGAGAAAAGTTTTTAATTCTGGAATCCCTGTGAAAATAGATTCATCGATGATGATGGCTACTTTTTCAAACCCTACCAATTGATGAAAGACTTCAAGGTCCCTTTGAGGTGATAGAGGTAATTCCAAATAAGAGACATTGTCTACCCCCGAGGTGCCTTTGGAGGTGATCGGAATGTCCTGTGCCTGAGCATTTATGACTGCATTACCAATAGCAGGTTTATCGTAAGGTCCATTTTTCGCGATGAGATGTGAAGCGATCACATCGATCCCGAGGATCATGTCGACATTCGGATCAGCGAGTAATTTGTCGAGGTTGGCCTTCACGGTTGGAGCGGTACAGTCTCCAGTCAGAAAATGTTCGTCCTGAACCACAATTACGTAATCATCGACCAATATTCGAGCTTCCTCGAGAATACGGTTGACGAACTGGCGGTCGATCTCACTATCACAATCAGTGATGATCCCTATGTTGAAAGATTCTTTTTGAGAGAAGCCAAGTAACGAAGTAAGGCATAGGAGAGAAGTCAAGAAGGTTCTCTGAAATATCCTCTTCAACCTGGCCAAATAAAATGCGCTCATGGATGATTTAGGTTAGATGAATCAATTTATGGGAAGTGAATGGGAATTCAAAAATAGCAGTAATGGTATTTGGTACATCGTAATCGTATTTTGTTGCAAAGTAACTGATGATCAATGTGCATTTCAAAGTGCGGGATACTGCTAAAAGTATTTATATCCGGAATTTCCTGCAGGTAGAAACAATCTGTTAGATAATTGTTGGGGAAAAACAATTAAGCAATGACTAATGAGGGAATAAACCTTCAAGCATAATCCCCGAGCCAGGGATAGAGCGGACTGTCTGAGTGCCTGTTCGGTCCGAAGGAGGCTCCAAAACTTATGAGATTGGTATGATGTAGAACCGAAAGGTTTATGCGGGTTTATCCAAATACTCGCTTATGCATAAGACCAAGCCGTGTCTGTTGTATATATCAATTGGTTCCATACCAGTCTTCCACGAACTCGATTACCCGCACCATTCCATCCAGGTTCTTCGTTTTGATTTTATTCTCCTGTATCAATTTTTTCATCTTTGATGCATTGACATTCATTGCTTTAAGCAATCGAGTCTGTTTGTATGGGAATTCATTGAGTTTATTCAACCAATCAGCTTTCTTCGCACTACCCACAGTAGCAATTAAAACGGTTTCGTTGTTTTCCTTGTGGTGAAGGAAGACCAATTGTTTATAGGCCATTTTGTTGACATGTTGGGCCCACATCCAGCCGCCCACGAGGAATTCACCCCAGGGAAATGCCTTGAGTGGCTGCTTGGTAATCATTAACTCATATAACCGCCCTTCGAAGATCTGTTCCACCAGAATAGTTTGACGAATTCCCCTTTCTGAAAGATAGCTAGCCGGTTTTATTAGACCGTCCTCGTGAATAAGCTTGCTTACTTTAAACGCAGGCCAGGTGACAACCCTCAAAGAATCCTGTGGGTGTTTTTGAATAATCATACCTTCAGGATAGGTTTGATCAAATAAGAATGTGCCATTTACACGATTTCCCTGAGTGGTGATCAGTGTGCCATCCAACCATTCTTGTCCAAAGACCCAGCCAAACGATAGGTTCAGTAAAACCAGCAGTAGTAATTGTTTTGTAGTCATGATCCCAAAGATAAGGACTAATATGGACCCATTATAATCGACTGATATGCTATTATTTATACGATTAGGAATGAAATATTCATTATTAATTATACCATTAGGAAACAAATGCTCTGAACCTCTCGTAAAGTACTGCTAACCATGAAGAGTACACAACTAGGTGAGTTCGAGGAACTGGTGCTTTTGATCATCGGTTCACTGGGTGAGGAGTCGTATAGTATCCTCATCAAAAAGGAGCTAAAGGACCGGACCGGTCGTAATCCCAGTATCGGGGCGCTACACTCTGCGCTCAATCGACTGCAGAAAAAGGGTTTTATCGAATCTTTCGAAGGAGGAGCCACCAATGAGCGAGGAGGTCGTCGCAAAAGGTTCTATTCCATCACTGCCTTTGGCCGTAAAGCCCTTGATTATTCATACGAACTGCGTTCATCGCTTTACCATTCCTTGCCTAAACTCAAACCAACTTCATGAGTCAGTCACGGCCACCGAAGCTTTTTGATCGCTTTTTCTGCTGGTTTTGCCGGAAGGAAGAACTGGAGATCATGCGCGGTGACCTGTATGAACTCTATGAAGAACGCTTGCTGAATAAGGGTCGCTTTTGGGCGAACCTGGTTTTTTGCCTCGAAGTGCTGGATTTGTGTCGCCCTTTTACCCTTAAACGAAGACCAGAAACTCAAACTACGATCATGTTCAAAACTTTTTTCAAGATCACTTACCGGAATTTTATCCGGCAAAAGGTCTATTCCTTACTCAATGTCAGTGGTCTGGCCATAGGCCTGACTTGTTTCATGCTCATCTTCCTTTACATCCAGGATGAGTTGAGTTATGATAAAATGCACAACAACTCTGATCGCATTTATCGTGTGTTGGAACACTTTGAGAGCGAAGGAGTAGGAGAGCACTCTGCTTCTCAGCCGTTTCCCGTTGGGCCAACCTTAAAGAATGATTTCCCCCGGCAAGTGCAGGAGGTGGTGAGGTTATTCAATTTCCAGTCACCGACTCTGGCCATGGCCAATAAACAAGCGGATAAGGCCTTCAATGAATCAAAAATTTTCTTTGTCGATTCCAGTTTCCTCAAAGTGTTTGATTTCGAGTTACTGGAAGGGGACAGGGCTACGGCACTGGATCAACCCAACAGTGTATTGATTACTCCGACAATGGCACGGAAATACTTTGGCGAAGAAGACCCTATTGGTAAATTATTGGAATTTCAGGGACAACAAAATCTGCAAGTGACAGGTGTTTTAGAGGATTCGCCTTTGAATGCTCATTTTCAATATGATTTTATCGTTTCATTTTCCAGTCTTCGATTCTGGTACGGAGGTCGTTACCCGCCGAACTGGTACTGGAATCCATGCTGGACTTATGTTTTGCTGGAAGAAAATACCACTCCGGATCAACTGGTATCGCAATTTCCCGACTTTGTGGACAAATACTTCCCTGATTTCATTAAGGAAGATGTAACGATGGAATTACAACCACTGGAAAGCATCCATCTCTACTCCAGGCTAGACTATGAGATACAGGCCAATAGCGATGCTAAAAATATTTACATTTTTGGGGCTATTGCCATTTTCGTGCTCATAATCGCAGCGATCAATTTCATTAATCTGAGCACCGCCCGGGCGACTAAACGAGCCAAGGAAGTAGGCGTAAGAAAATCCCTGGGCAGTGCCAAAGGGCAACTGATCACCCAATTCGTATTCGAATCGGTTGTTATGACCTTTTTGGCTGTATTCATTGCCGCTGGAATAGTAGCCTTGTTGCTACCGGCTTTCAATGTTTTGGTAGAGAAGGCTATTTCGATTAGTGCTTTGTGGCAAATCAGATTTGTTATTGGCGCCATTGTTTTGGCGCTGACTGTAGGTTTGTTGTCGGGTTTTTATCCGGCATTTGTGCTGTCCTCTTTCCGGCCTGTATCGGTCCTAAAGGGAGGACTCGTTCGCACCCAGGGTATGGGTTTTCGTAAAATCCTGGTGACGGCCCAATTCGCTATTTCCATCTTCCTGATTGCCGGGACCTTTATCGGTATCCAACAATTCAACCTTCTGCAGGATCAGGAAACGGGATTTGATCAGGCGCATGTGGTAATGGTGCCTGTGATCCGTTCTCCAATGGGCCAACACTATGAAACCTTCCGGAATTCGGCATTGCAAAGCCCACATATATCCTCAATGACTGGAGTGGAAGAGATCATTGGTGCGAAACACCAAGTCGGAAACTACCGGTTTGAAGGAATGGAGCGCTCTAAACCCTTTCCACGATTTTTTGTCCTGCCTGATTATACTGAGACCATGGACATAGAACTGGTTGCCGGGCGAGATTATTCCAGAGAATTTGTGACCGATGACTCACTGGGCCTTGTGGTGAATGAATCCATGGTGCAGGCGATGGGCTGGGGCAATGCAGAGGAGGCGCTGAACAAACGCTTCTATTATCGCAACGAACTTCGGGGCAAAGTGGTAGGCGTAGTGAAAGATTATAACTTCGTATCAAAACATCATCCTATTGCGCCCCTGGTTTTGGATCTCAATCGACGGCCGGGAGCGTTTAATTTGTTCATCAAATACCTGGCTGTTAAGGTGGACGGAAGAAATCTACAAGCGGCATTGGGAGATCTGGAACGCTCATGGAAGGCTTCTTTGCCCAATCGGCCGTTCGATTTTTTCTTTCTGGAGGATCGCCTCAATGATTCTTACAAGGCCGAACAGAAACTCAGTAAGATCACAGTAATCTTTTCCGTGCTGGCCATTTTAGTAGCTTGTCTCGGCTTGTTTGGACTGGCCACATTCAGCATTGAAAGACGGACCAAGGAGATTGGTTTGCGAAAGGTACTGGGTATCAAAACCGGACAGATCATGGTCTTACTTTCAAAAGAATTTGTGGTTTTGATCATAATCGCCTTTGTGGTCAGTATTCCGACTTCTTATTTTTTCCTCGAACGTTGGCTTGAGGGGTTTGCTTACCGCATCAGTATAGAAGCATGGCCATTTCTTGCCGCGGGCATATTGACTTTTTTGGTGGCGATGGTGACCATACTGTACCATGCCCTGAAAGCTTCGTTGATTAATCCGGTTGAGTCTTTGCGATATGAATGATAATGGATTCGGGTGCCATCGTAACCGTGAACCAACTTAATTCCAATATTCAACGGTAACTTTTTTCACAGATACGTCAACTGGGTCCTCCGATTTCAAGTGAAAGGAGATAGTGGCCTGATCCGAATCTTCTGGAAGGCACAAAATCTCCTGTGAAATTTGTATGTTCTTGTCATTTTCGTCGATCGAAATATCCCTAATATGATCAACGAATTGATCGTAAGAGCCATCTTCTAATGGTCTGCGCGCACTAAGGCCAACAGCCACTTCTCCACGCATGGGTTCGTTGAAGGATATTATTACCCTGGCCTGGAGTCCAGTACAATCAGGGAAATTCGTTAGATTAAACTGCTTTTGGACGATGATAGAGGCAGGAGATTCAGGTGATTTTTCTGTAGTGATACGTAAAGACCCGTTGCCTATCTCATCTCTGAAGATACTGGATTTCCACTGTGCCGCATTGTCATCGTCATTTAATATGATCTGTTCCCAATCTAAAGCACCTTCATCGAACTTATCTCTGTAAGCTATTCTGATGTAATCATCCAAGACGGCCCATTCGGGAAACGGCGTATTGGGGTTGAAGAGTTCATCCAGATAATAATCACGCATATTGGGATGATAATACGTATTAGTTTGATTGCAACCGGTACACATGATCGTCCTGGGGTAACCAAACGCAAAAGTCAAATCGGCATAGGATCTGTTCAGTAGTGTATAACCAAACTCTCTAAACAGGATCGATTCTTGCTGTTGTGACGTTTTCCCTGACCAACAATCATCCGATTGTTCGACCTCAATTCGTTTACTGGTAGTATTTTGGAAATTGGAAAAAGCTTTGGTACAATCGCCATCCAGATCCGATACAAATGCTACTGAAATAGCCTCATCCGGCAATGTGACACCTCGTGTCTTTGCCTCTTTCTCGAATTCTCTCAGAAAATCCAGGAGTTCTTCATCTCCTGTAGCATTTAGGCTAAGGATGTCTTGATCGATCGGATCTTCTGTGCTGCATGCCCATAAAAGAGACCATGTCAACAGTAGCACAATGTGGGGATATAGCTTTTTCATAGGTTTTGGTTTTAATTGTCCCCGTCCTTAGGGCAATAATTGCGCCAAAACCTTCCTTTTCACTTGAACCTATATGAATGGTTAAAATTTAGCCCTTATTAAGTCGCATAAAGGATAACAATGAATTCAATTCCACAATTCCACGCTTACATCATCGATAAGAAGATCTACCTGATCCAGTGTTTCAATTCTGACGGAGACAGTTACAACATCTGTTTTCTCCGGAAGACAATAGATTTCAGTGGTAAGGGTTTGTTCTTCCAGGGAAGAAGAGGCCCTGAAATCCTGACGGTTGATGGCAAATCGAGTGAGATCTTCTCCATTTCTTTCCCGTAGGCTAAGCCCCATGGTCAATTGAGCATTCAAGGGGAGATTGTATTTGAGGGTAATCGAAGCTTTTAATGAAGCGCAATCCGGGAAATCGGATATATCAAACCGGTCCAGAACCAGCAACTCGGATTCAGCAATGGGGTTCGAGGGAGTGGTGACCCGTAGAGCTCGATTGTTATTTTCGTCCTGATCGACGTTTGCATCCCAACCACTTTGATTATCCTCGTCACCAAGGATGATACTTTCCCATTCATTTGTTTCAGATTCAAAATCTTCTTCGTAGGCGGAGCGAATAAAATTTTCATTGGTTACCCAATCGGGGAGAGGGGTGTTTCTATCAAACAATTCATCCAGATAATAGTCTTTCATACGTGGGTGATAATAGATTCGGGTCTGATCACACTCGCCACACATCATTGATAAGGGCTGACCATTGGGTAAAGTAGTATCTATATGAGGCCTGGAGAGTAAGGCATGCCCAAACTCGTGATACATGAGTTGTTCTTTTTGATCTTCGTCATAACCAAGCCAACATCTTTCGGTATTTTCTATTTCAACACGTCTTGTTCCCCTGCCATCATAATTCCACCAGCCGAAGCCGCAGAAATCTCCTAGATCACTGACGAAAGTCATGTGGAATTCTTCCAAAGCAGGAAGTGTGGCACCTCGGGAAGCCGCTTCTGCTTCGAATTCCTCAAGGAAACCCACCAATTCAGGGTCTGAATTTGCCAG
Source organism: Cyclobacteriaceae bacterium (assembly GCA_965229785.1). Classification (GTDB taxonomy): domain Bacteria; phylum Bacteroidota; class Bacteroidia; order Cytophagales; family Cyclobacteriaceae; genus JAWPMT01. Next base: position 1,843,270 of record CBDDJS010000001.1, on the reverse strand, counting down.
ATCATCATTAAAACTATCAAGCGAAGAAAAACAACTCGTCCAAACCAAAGGACTCGCCATCAATGCAAAGAATAGCAGCTTTTTGAACATGGTGTGAGGTTAGTTTGAATCAGAACAATTCGAAAATGTTAAACGCTTATTTACCTCCTTGAATGGTGCCGGATTCAACTAATTGTGTATTCCTTTGACCATAAGTGTCTTTTGAAACTAACCGGCTATATTTAAGGATGAGCAATACTTTATAATTATTGCAAGGCATGAAAATATTCCATTTTTGGTTCCAAACCGTATTGCTGATCGGCTGGATCATTTTTGGACTCCTTACTTTGATCTATCAGGGGTTCTGGATCATGCTGGCCTTCACACAAGTTGTTGTGGGGATTGTGCAATTCATAGGAAGTAGTATACTCATGATCCAGTTCAAAGCAGGCAACAGACGTGTCAACGTTCATTGGTTCGGATCCTTACTTTTGATTGGAGCCATCGTATTGGCTACTGCCTTTAAAGTCAATGATGTATTGATTCGGGTACTGATATTCGGTGCACCATGGGTTCTTGCACTGTACTTCTGGTATTTGTGCAGACTTTATAGAGACGAGGCCTTATAAGCGAAACATAAGAGGTTATGAGTGACAAAGGGTCACTTTGTCATCCCTTCGATAATATGATGACTTCTGGCAAATGATTAAGTACTATACTTGTTGAAAAGGATTTCTCCATGAAAGACATCTTAGAAGAACTAGAGGCAAGTATCCAGGACGAATATTTCTCCCGATCCGAAAAGAAATCCATACGATCATTGGTCAGTGAATTTAAGCCGAGCGACCATGACCTTAGTGTACTTAGGAGTAAGGTATTTGATATGGCTAATGAGCGGATCAATGCCGAGAATTATTCCTTTATGATGCAGTGGGTGGAAAATGCCTGTAAGGCATTAGTGGTGCAGGTGAAAGAGGAAGGGGATGAGGTGTACTTTAGTCCGGGTAAGTCTTGTCGTGCTGCCATCCTGAATCAAATTGGGTCCGCTGTAAGATCCCTTGATGTGTGTGTATTTACCATCAGTGATGACTTTATTGCAAATGCACTGATCCTTGCACACAAAAGACACTTGAAAGTTCGTATCATCACGGACAATGATAAGTCCGAGGATAAAGGATCAGATATTGATCGTTTCCACGAAGAGGGATTAGCAGTAAAAATTGATGATACCCGACACCATATGCACCATAAATTCATGGTCGTAGACGGTAAAGTCGCTATTACGGGTAGCTATAACTGGACCCGAAGTGCGGCAAAATTCAATCATGAGAATTTGTTGCTGACCAGGGACTCGTCTGTTGTAAAGGCGTTTCAGAAAGAATTTGAAGACCTGTGGCGGGAGATGGTTGACTATTGATCGGAATTGTTGGTAGGAGCCAGGCGGTGCTCCCAAATACCACCTGATCTCCTAAACCAACTGAACTAACCTCTTCTACGGCCTCTTTGAGGACGATTCTTTTGCATGGTTTTAAATTTCTCCTGTTGATCCTCATTGAGTGTGGCCATCAATTCTTCGTTTAATGCGGCACGCAGAGATTCACCGGATTCACGATCTCGATTTTCCCTTGCCTTCTGGATTTGATCATCATACTTTTCAAAAATCGCCTTCCATTCTGTGAGTTGATCCTCCGTCAGCGTGAGTTGTTCCCTGGCTTGATCAAGCCTTTCTTCAATGGACGGAGGTTCTGGTCTCTGTCGATTTCCTTGTGACCATGAGGTCGTTGCAGCTAATAACAGTAGCATAAGGAACATTATCTTTTTCATATTTATATCTTGTTTATTGCTGTATTCAGAAGTTTAGATGCGGACTGTACTGGAAACTTTCGGTCACCAAATGTTAAAAAGTGTTATGGCGATTTCTCAGCCCCGACCCTTTGCCGGGATAGTTGTAAAACGTTGTTAAATGCCTTTTTCCGAGTTGAATGCAATGTTTGGTCTGAATACATTGCAATGCTCCCAAATCATCCATGGCAATGAAACAAGTACTTTGGCTATTTATTTCCCTCTTCCCCACATACAGCTTCTCTCAAACTCAGGAATCTGGCCCTGAATGGTCTACTGAGGACCGAGCCCATTTGCTGGAAAACTTAATTCGCTCCAAAGACCAGTTGCTAAAGGAAACAGCCGATCTGACAGAAGGGCAATGGCATTTCAAGGAATCTCAAGATCGTTGGAGTATCAATCAAATTGTTGAACACCTGTCTCTCTGGGAGTTGATTTTGATGCATGAGATTTCGGTTTCACTACGGATAGGACCCATAGATCATTTTGATCCTAACATTCCGGATAGCACCTTTCTCAATCAGGATCCGGATATTAATCCCAACAAGACCAGATCGTTTACCACACCCTTTTCTTACACCGTGCCTCTTGGGTATAATGACGGCATAGACAATGTGAATTGGTGGTTAGGAATGAGGGCAGAATCGATCGAATTCTTGCAGGATGAAACGAGGAATCTCAGGAGACATTATATCAATTTTGGACAAAATGTACACCAGCAATACTTGATCATATTTTCTCATACCGACCGACATTTGAAACAAATCTCCAGAGTAAAGCAGCATCCGGATTACCCTGATTAATCAGATCAAAGAAGTGAGGTGATGAATCCAATACTAATGCCATAAGCTGCGCCTCCATCCTCCCAAAAGTCAATGTTTTTCCAGACTTGATTGTAATGCAGACTTAGAGTTATCGCAGACTTTTGATCAAAATAAAGTTCTCCGGCAATGAGAAAAGTAGATGTGAAAATGGATCGACTCTTTTGTCGTATGGTAATCGTAGTGCCTGTTAGACTGGCGGTAGGAAAATTATAGGTTTTTATACCAGACATGGCCGATAGCAAGATTCTGAATGATTCATCGCCGAAGCGATAACCGGGAGCAATTAGAAAGTCACTGAATTGTACCGTTCCTTCAATATTATTGGTGGTATTGTTCACTTCCCGAAGGTTGTATTGAGCCCCATAAGTATCGAGACTCAGTCGAACAAAAAAATCATCATTGTTTCTGAACCGATATTCAATTGATGTTTTAGCGACGAGTGAATTCCCAATCAAATCTGAATTGGGAAATTGAAATCCAATGTCGAAAGACGGAAGAAATATGCGTTGTGCTATCTTGTTCAAGGTAGTATCGGTCTCAGATTGGCCTTTTGCCATCAAAATGATACTAAAGAGGAGAAGACAACCAAGAATAACTTTTAACACGACTAAATCGAATGAGATTGATTGAAAGCCTAAAGTTAAGCTTACTGGCTATGAGGTAAACAACAGACGTTGATGATTATTTTTTATACAAAATGTGAAAAAATAAAAACTTTAATCTGGAGTGTTCCGTATTCATTTTTCATACATTTGGTGAATAAATAAGATTTCGACTATGAAAGGAGCTCACCTGGGCGAGTTTGAAGAGATTGTTTTACTGACCATTGCTTCGTTGATGAATGAAGCTTATAGTGTCAACATCGTAGACGCTATAGGAGAGGGGACTGGTCGTCAGACAAAGTTAGGAGTCGTACATGCGGTCCTGAAGCGATTGGAGGACAAAGGCCTGATCACTTCCGAACTGGGAGAACCTACGAAAGAAAGAGGTGGGCGACGAAAGCGATTCTTTCAGGTTTCTCATGCCGGCAAGGTGGCTTTGCTTAATGCAAAGGAACAAAGAGATCGTTTGTGGAGTGGTATTCCGGATATCGTTTTTGAAGGACTGAAATGAAAGACAGTTCACTTCCAGGTCCACCACGCTGGTTAGATCGGCTCATTGAATGGTATTGTCGTCCCGAATTGCTGGAGGATTTGCAAGGAGACTTGCACGAATACTATCAACGCAATTTTGATAAAAAAGGGAAGGCATTCGCCAATCTGGTTTTCCTCATTGACGTCATCAAGTTTTTTCGCCTTTACACTATTCAAAAACCCAAAGTATTAGGTCAAATGAGCTTTATCCATCTTTCGAAAAATTATTTCAAAACTTCCGTCAGAAGCCTTGCCAGAAACAAGTTGTTTTCCACCATCAATATTGTGGGCCTGGCAATTTCCATGTCTATCGGAATTTTAATGATCACTTATCTCAGCCAATTGCTGTCTTACGATGAATTTCATGAGAAAAAGGATCGCATTTATCGTGTGAATTCTACCTACAGCGACATAACAGGAACGGACCCATTTGATTTGGGGTCAAACTCCGTTTTCATTGGTCAAAAACTGAGAGAAGAAATGCCTGAGTTGGAGGAAGTGCTGATCATGCGACGGAACTTCAGACGGGACTTTAAAAAAGGTGATAATGTGATCCCGTCCCGAGGGTTGTATGCCGAACATACTTTTTTTGATTTTTTTTCATTTGAATTGCTGGAAGGAGATCCTGAAACAGCGCTAAAGGAACCTTATTCTATCGTTTTAACCGAAAGTGTAGCCGGGAAACTCTTTGGAGATGATCCAGCGGTGGGACAGATAGTTCAGGAGGGTGAGGAGTCTTTTACGGTGACAGGACTCATGGCCGATGTACCTTTCAATAGTCATATGCAATTTGAAGTGTTGTGCTCCTTTAAGACCGCTGAAGTCATTGCATTGAAGGAAGGTCAGGAATCTTTCGATACCTGGCGGAGTATCTGGATGAATCACGTTTATGTGTTGTTGCCAGAGGGGTACTCTCCAGAGGTATTACAAAGTAATCTCGATAGGATTGCGTCAGGTGAAAATGCTACCCGCGATCGATATACCATAACTTTTCATCTACAGAACCTGGGTAATATGACCCCAGGGCCAGAACTTTCAAATAATATTGGTCCAACTACGTCCTGGCTTATGATCCAGCAACTTGGGTTGTTAATTGCGATCGTTATTGCTTCTTCTTGTTTCAATTATACCAATTTATCCATCGCAAGATCCCTGAGACGCATGAAGGAAGTTGGGATCAGGAAAGTGGTAGGCGCCAATCGAACACAGGTTTTTACACAATTTGTTTTTGAAGCGATCATATTATCCACGCTTTCTTTAGTCGTCGCTTTTGGCATTTATCAACTGGTCAAGCCTTCCTTCGTTCAGATCGTTTTGGAAACTACTCCCATGTCTATGGGTTTCCAATGGATACACTTGTTGTACTTTTTTGTTTTTGCACTGGTCATTGGTTTTATGGCTGGAGGATTACCCGCATGGGTGCTTTCCAAGGTTCAGGCCCTGTCCATTCTGCAGGATTTTTCAGGTAAAGGCCTGGTGAAAGGGATCAATTTCAGAAAAGTCCTCATCGTATTTCAATTTGTTATTTCCATGGCCCTGATCATCGCCGCAACGATTGATTACCGACAGTATAAATTCTCAATCAACTTCGATTTGGGATTCAGGACCGAAAACGTGGTGAACATGCATCTTCGCCGAAATGAGGCGAATTTGTTCCTGCCGGGATTAAATCAAATTCCGGAAGTACAACAAATATCCATGTCTGGCATGCTTCCTAATACCGGAGAACAATGGGGTGAGGATGTCAAATACAAAGATCCAATGGATTCTGTGGATGTTCACCTGAATTATGTGAGCAAGGACTACCCGGAGCTTCACGATTTGAAGTTTCTGGCAGGAGGTTCATTTCCTTTCGATGATAAGGATAGCAGTCAATTTGTGATCATCGATGAGTCGCTTCGTGCAAGGTTAGGATTCGCTAGTCCTATTGATGCAGTGGGAGAGACCTTGACCATTGATCAAGGGAATACGAAACTTCAGGTGACCGGAGTGATTCAGGATTATCAGTATGTGAAAATTAGGAATGAGTCAAAGCCAAGTATTTTAATTCAGGGAACTTCCGATGATTTTGTATGGATCAATTTACTCGTTCAATCCGCCGATCCATTGGCATTGATGACGAAGTTAGAAAAGGTATTTACGGAAGTAGATAAAGTTCATCCTTTTGAGGCGCTGTATTACAAAGATCGGATCGAACATTCCTATAGAGATTTTAAGATGCAATTCCGGGTTTTCTCGTTCCTGGCTTTTCTGGCGATTTCTATTGCCTCTATGGGCTTATTAGGGATGGCCGTTTTCACAGCGGAGACCCGCATGAAAGAAATAAGCGTTCGTAAAGTACTGGGAGCTTCTCATCAAAGTTTATTCTACTTACTATCCAAAGGCTTTATGCGCATGTTTGCAATAGCAGCGATGATTGCCATGCCATTTTCCTACTTCTTTTTCGAACAAATGGTACTGGTCGATTTTGTGAATCGAGTAAGTGTTAACCTACTTGACCTGATGTCAGGGGTGCTTGTCGTGTTGATCATAGGTCTGTCTACGATTGGTTGGCAAACGAGAGTCGCTACCCGGGCGAACCCGGCGGAAGTATTGCGAAACGAATAATTGGCAATTAGGTAGGAGTGAATTTTTGAGCCATAGTATTTCTTTATCTTTGAACAGACGTTGAAAAATGCTGGAAGAGGCTTGTAGTCGAGCCTCTTTTCAGTTCATTTTTCCAGGTTTGGTAAAGTTTTTTACCAGTGCGATTCGAAAAGCTGTTTTTTGGCTATTTTGGTCGCAGCAACCGAATGTCCTATTTAATCACACTTAATCTAAAAGAAAACTATGGCTGACATTAACGTTTTAGTAACCGTGGATACGGAGAACCTAACAGCAGAAAACGTGAACACGACTGTTGTCCTTTCGGATGACAATGATGACTCGGATGATATCCCGGGTGATAGCAGTACTTTCGATATCATTCAACAAGGCGGCGGAGTATCAGTACAATGGACTCCAGAATCAAAAAACGGCACTGATACAGTTAGCATATCAGGTATAAACAAAGTGAGCGGGGATGATGTATGGGATGTTGCACCGTCGTTAGAGTCTGGTACTGATATGTGGTTAGGATCGCTGGTGAATAATGATGGCGATTCTGAATTAGAGATGAAGTACGATATCGTATTTGAAGTTTCAAACAAACCGGGTCAAACATTTATTCTTGATCCTACCATTCGTGTGAAACCTACGACAGAAGGTTAAATGATCAGGGCTTTCTCTAAATTCATATTCTTATTTATTCTGACGATTTGTGCGAATCGTGGTAAGTCCCAGGATATGAGGATAGCGGATAGCTTAATATCCATTCTACAAACTGCGCAATATCATGATAGTAGTAGAATGGATATTCTTTTTGAAATCGCTTTTAATCACAATGATCCATCTAGAATGCTTTCATATGCTGAAAAACTAGTGGAAGTTGCGAAAGAGAAGGATGACAATAGGAATATCTGGCGTGGTTCTTATTTAATGGGTCAGGCATATGTATTGAAGGGAGATATCGACAAAGCAATAGAAATATATTTTGACGCGATTGAACATGCCCAGGTCAATGGATTTGAAGATGGTCTGGGTGAACAATACCTCACTCTCGCTGATGCGTATACTGCCAACGAAAATCACAATAACGCAATTTCTTATTATAAGAAAGCGCTGGAATACTTAGAAAGAGGAAAGGAATTCATAAATATTGCTGCGACACTGACGAACTTGGGTTATGCTTTTTATAAAATGGATTCTCTTTCGCAAGCTCTGCAATATCAGGATCAAGCCAGTAAATTATTTGATTCTTTAAATTATGAAATTGGCGTATTATACTGTCTCGGTAATATTGGTCTTGTTTATGCTAAAATGGGTGACCATGTACTGGCTGAAAAGAACATGCAAGAAGCAATTGATGGCCTTAGAAAATATGAAGATTATTACGCAATCTCGGACTTTGAAAAGGAAATTGCCGATATCTATCGTCAACGGGAAGATTATACGCAAGCCTTACAGTATGCGAATGGAAGCCTAGAGATATCTGAAGAAAGAGGTTTAAAAGTCCAGGCAAGAGATGCCTCTTATAAATTATACGAAATCTACATGGATACCGAAAAATACGGATTAGCCATACAGAGTTTAAATAAATATTATGCTTACAGGGATAGTATAACTAATGCTGAAAATATTCAAAGGATTGCCGATCTGAGGACAGAGTTTGAAGTAGGTCAGAAGCAAGCAGAAGTGGATTTGCTAACCGCGGAGCAAGCAACACAGAGAGTAGTACGAATTTCGTTGATCATTGGCCTGGGCTTTGTTGTGATATTTGCTTCCATTCAGTACCGAAACAACATTCAGAAAAAGAAAACTAACCAAATTCTACGCGAACAAAAAACTAAACTCGAAGAACTCAATCAAACGAAGGATAGATTTTTTTCGATTATTTCTCACGATTTAAGAGGTCCCGTAAACGCCTTTCATGGTATTTCGCGTATGATCAAGTTTTTTGTTCAGCAAAAACAAATGGGACAACTAGAGGAACTAGCGGAGGACATTGACCAATCTGTTGATCGCCTGTCCAGCCTGTTGGATAACTTATTGAATTGGGCTGTTCAACAACAGGGTAACTTTCCCTATGTCCCTGAAAAGCTCAACATCCATGTCATGGCTGAAGATTTGGTAAAAACCTTTAGTACCATGGCTGTTTCTAAGGAGATTAATTTAGTGTCAGAAGTTGATTCAGATACTGACGCATGGGCGGATCGAAATACCACCATGACGATCATCAGAAATCTTGTCAGCAACGCGCTTAAGTTCACCCCTCAAAATGGAGAAGTAAAGATCAGGGCGCAATATGATCATGAATCTATTCTTATTGAGGTTATGGATAATGGGGTTGGTATTCCTGCTGAAAAGTTGAATGATCTTTTCAAACTACAGGCAAAGAAGAGTACCTGGGGAACAGATGGTGAAAAGGGTTTAGGACTGGGTTTGCAATTGGTATATGATTTTGTGACCCTGAATCAAGGAAAAATAGACGTAGAGAGCACACCAGATAAGGGTACTATATTTAGAGTTTGGCTACCAGCTTTCGAAGAAGTGGCTATTCCTGAAAAGGCCTGAAAATTCCTGTTGATCCTTAAATTTTCCGGTTTGACCACCTTCAATTAGCACAGGTGACAGGCTTCACAATGAGTTGAACGAAATTTGATGTATCTTCCCGCTTTTGACCAACCGAGAGCTAATATTCATGTTGACGAACCAGAGGCAAAACGGACTGCCGAATCGCGAAAGCAAACCCCCACCAGTGTAACTAACAATTAATATTTATAACCATGGCAGACGTAACAATTAGTCTCATTCACAAAGACGATGGTCTTTATTATTCGGTAGCACCCAGCGAAGTATACTCGAAGGTCGAGGAAAGTTCCACGGTAGGTGCAGACCCTGGTCAAACCATTGCTTGGACCTGTGGAGATGACTCGATTGAAAAAATCCAGAAAATCGATGTTAATAAGAAAAAATCTGAGTCCAAAAACTGGAAAGACATATGGGCAGACAAGCCTAAAAAGGCTGATAGTTCCGGAAGAACCTTTGAAGGGACTGTAAAAAGTGATCCTGTAGATCCAAATAACCCGGAGTTCAATGGATATGACATTGTTTATAAGACTCCTGATGGTAAGGAAAATATTGTTGATCCTGATATTCAAGTTCCCCCTGATACAGATGAGGGTTAAACTACATTGAAAAAAATAATAAATATAAGTTTTAACATCAAGCTGGTATTGTTTTTTGCCAGCTTGATGTTATTGACGTGTTCCTATGGACAAAACCAGAAAGGCGCAGATAGCTTAATTAGTTTGTTGGAAGAGAGATTAACTGACAGTGTTAGGCTTAAAATGTTATATGATATATCAGTTCTTTCATCTGCACCAGAAAAAAAAATTTATTATTCAAATAGACTAATTGACGAAGCAAAAAGTCTTAAGGATTTTAAATATCAGCAACTTGGACTACTGTCATTAGGTACTGCATATCGATTGATTGGTAATCTTGAAAAAAGCCTCAGCAATTTGTTTGAGAGTGCTGCAATAGCTGAGAAGCATAATTATGTACAATTTTTGGGGAGAACATATGCTGAGATAGCAACTGTTTATGGGAATAATGGCGATTTAAGAAATTCCCTAAAATTTAATAAAAAGTCGGCACAATTGTTTCTGTCAAGAGGTGATACTCTGTTTTATGCATACACCATCTTAAATTCAGCTAATCAGTATTATAAATTGGGTGAATTAGATTCATCGATGCAGTACTTCCAAACTTCTGAGGCCATTTTCAATTCCAAAGGTAGTGTTAGCGGAAAAGCATATGTTACAGGAAATAGAGCGATCGTTAAATTGGCCTTGGGAAATGTTGTAGAAGCTGAGTACGACTTTAAAAAGGCAATTACTATGCTCGAACCCAGGGGAGATAAATATGGAATTGCTGATTTTCAAAATGAACTGGGTAAGGTATATATTGAAACTGGTGACGTTAAAATGGCCATTGAAACCATTACCAGAGGGCTTGAAATTGCAAGGGAAATAGATGTCAAAGCGCAAATAAGGGATGCTTCTGAATTATTAGCAGAATTACATCAAGAACAAGGTAATTATGAAGAAGCTCTCATCTATCATAAACAATTTGTGGCCTACAAAGACAGTATACAAAACACCGAAACGGTTCGTAAATTAGCCAATCAACAAGCAGAGTTCGAAATAGGCCAGGCACAAGCTCAGATGGATGCCGAACGCCAAACGGAGCAGGTCATTAAATATGCCCTTATCTTCGGGTTAGGGTTGTTGATGATCTTTGGGGTAACTCAATACCGCAACAGTCGCCAGAGGATGGCTACAAATCAGGTATTAAGGGATCAGAAAGCGGAGTTAGAAGTACAAAAGTCTAAACTTGAAGAGGTGAACCGTACGAAAGATCGATTTTTCTCGATCATTTCTCATGACCTCAGGGGACCGGTGAATGCCTTTCACGGAATATCCCGAATGATCAAGTTTTTTGTACAGAACAAGCAAATGGATCAGCTTGAAGTACTCGCTGAAGATATTGATCAATCAGTGGACCGCTTATCATCGCTGCTGGACAATTTATTGAACTGGGCCGTCCAACAACAAGGTCAATTTCCCTATGTTCCTGAAAAGATAGAAGTCAAAGCTCTGGCTGATGACCTACTGGAAGTATTTGCTACCATGGCCAAGTCTAAACAAATTAGCTTGCATAGTTTGGTTGCAGAAGATCTGCATGCCTGGGCGGATCGCAATACAATGATGACGATCATTAGAAATCTCGTTAGCAATGCTTTGAAGTTTACCCCACGAGATGGAGAAGTGGCTATTTCAGCCTGTAGGACGATTGATAGCGTCGAAATTGAGGTGCGAGATAATGGTGTTGGTATACCAAAGGAAAAGCTTGGAAATTTGTTTGAGCTAAACGAAGAAGCCAGTACTTGGGGAACAGAAGGGGAGAAGGGCCTGGGATTGGGTTTACAGCTTGTACATGAATTTGTAGAACTCAATCAGGGACGCATTGAGGTGGATAGCCAAGATGGTCAGGGGACGAAATTTACCGTTACTTTACCGACTTACGATCTTAATCAGGTTCAGACATCCGTCGAAAAAAGTTAAGCCATTACATCCAGGACTTTATCTCTTAACATGTCAGAGGACCGTAGATCATTCTTGCTGATAAAAGCGGAAATATCTAATGCTGAATCTTCTACCTCATAAGCCTGAAGGTACCCAGAAATCATGATAATTTTGGGCAGTTGATCCATGATCTCAAGTGACTCAAACCCATCAAGGTAGGGCATTTCGTAATCAACCAGCATCAGGTCCGGTTTTTGCTTCACTGCCGCCATCACGCCATCAACCGGATTAGTGAAAGTAGACAGCAATTCTAGTTCTGGTATTTCAGCAATCAATACCTGTAGCATTTTTAGGAACAAGGGGTCATCATCGATTGCGATGCAGGTGTAAGTCATGTGTGGCTAGCTCGTGAAGTCGGCGGAAAGATACGCTTTTGGTCTGATTAATCGCATTCCACCATTATAAATTCCAATGATAATTTTAGCTGTCTAACGTCGTTGAATACTGAGTATTCCGGGTGAGGATAAGTTTATTCCCGATGATGTGTTTTCAATGTAATCTCTCGCATAAATCAAAGACATTTGACACTCAGTGTGGAATTAATGAATTGAAGATACAGCTTATATGGCTGACCATGTGATTTTGGAGCCAGCTATGTTATTGATTAAGGATTATTGATACGAAAGATGATCAAACAGTGAGACCCTTCTGTTTTAAGCAGAAGGGTTTTTTTATGCTTTTATTAATTAATCGTTAAGTTGAAGTATAGCTATGTAAGTAGCTCATTTTGAAATATTTAAATTTTTTTCAAATTATCTTGGTCGTTGTTCTCAGATTTATATTTATTTGTGACCAACCTAAGTTAAAAGAGCCAATGAATTTACCAGCTTCAATAGAAGTGTTTTTGGAGGAGATCCGAAAAGACCTGGAGAACTACGACACAAGTGACGTGATTGCCTGTGCTAAAAAAATGTATAAGCACCTTGAAAAAGGAGCTACTGATTCAAGTACCATGATCGAAAGAAGGTACATGATGCAGGGAATTATCGCCCAGTACTCAGCCTAAACTTTACTTCATTCATTCTCAAGTTTTTCGTTGAAAAACCTGGTAGTGGCCTCGTAAGCATCTATCCAGTTTTGATGGAGCAGGAAGCCGTGAACTTCGTCCGGAAAAATCAATTGTTCGAATTCCACGTCATTTCTGCGAAGCGCTTCAGCTATGTCTACTATTTCACTGAAGGGGACGTTTCGGTCATCATCACCGTGGATGAGTAATACAGGTGATTTCCATTTTTGGACATGTGCGACGGGAGAGGACTCATAGGCTAACTGGGCAAATTGTGGTCTCTTCAATGGGTCATAAGAAGGGATGAAGTTTTTGATTATGACGTTCCAGTTGTGGGCCCCATGGATGTCTACACCAGCGGCGAACATATCTGGTGCTTTGATTAGCCCCCATGCCGTTAGATATCCACCGTAGGATCCACCCCATAATCCTAATCTATTCGCGTCAATGTCTGGTCTTGCCTGCATGTATTTTCCTGCCTCTATGACGTCCTGTACCTCACTGGCTCCGGTGGCTCCGTAATTCTCTGCTTCACGGAATTCCATTCCATATCCAATGCCACTGCGGTAATTGACGGACAGGACCAGATACCCCTGACTGGCTAAATATTGATTTTGGGCATAAGCATGATGATAGTAGCCACGGTGATGGAAACCAAGTAGCATTTGTCGTCTTGACCCACCGTGAAAGAACAATAAACCCGGATATTTTTTATTAGGATCGTAATTGCGCGGTTTGAAAAGCTGGGCATGTATTTCCATGCCATCCTCCGTATTAAAAACTACCTGTTCCGGTTCGACGAGTAAGCTGGAAGGATAATCGTTGTTCGTTTCGGATAAGGCTTTAAGATCATTCTTTTTTAGTTGGCATGCGGAAGCCGGAGTTGTACCAGTTGAACCAATGGCCAAAACTTGATTTTTAAGGGGTACCGGTCCCCATTCGATCCCGGTGCCTTTAGATAATTGGGTTGATTTACCAGTGGTGATTTCAGTTTTCCAGATGTGCTGACGATCGATATCATTTTCATTGCTGGAATAAAACATGTTTTTTCTATCCGGATCAATAGCAACAAACTGCACTTCAAAGGATCCGTTGGTCAATCGCTGCACTTGTCCCGAGGATACAGAGATGGCGAACAGATTGGTCCAGCCATATTTTTCCCAGGGGAATACGATCTGATCGTCAGCACTCCAGAATAATTGGTTGCTCGCGCTTATGGAGCGAAATACGCTACCATCTCCTTTATCTGCTTCCCATATTTGTCTGGAAGATTTAACAGCAAGATCTGCTACCCAAATAGACCAGGGTAGTCCAGATCGGTGAGGTTCGAAGATGAGTTGGCCCTTTACATTAGGAATTTTCACATACGCAATTTGCGTACCATCAGGCGACCATACCGGATAACGATCATGATCCACTGAAGGGTGGATGAAATGTAAATCTCCACTTGAAAGCACGTACACACCCAGAAACGAGTGGTCTCCGCGGCTACTGATAAATGCCAATTGATTACCATCCGGCGACCAGCGTAGACTGTTGCAATTACCCCGAGCATGAAAAAGTTGGGTCGGTTTTGTCTTTGCTTTAATGTCCAGGGTCCACACTTTGCCACTTCTGATATAAGCCATCACGTTTCCTTGGGGGGAGAGTGTAGGAGAGCTTCCTACAGTGACCAGGCTATCTACGGCACTCTCAAAATATACGATTCTGATTTCTCGTTTGACGCCTTCGCTAATGATGGCGGGATTTGCAAATTCCCCTCTGCGATTTGGTCCGGAGCCTTTGACATAGATTAAGGCCTCTTCGTCGTTGGTGAACGTGAGGCCAGAGAGTGGTTGACCATCGTCCAACTCATAATACGTGACTTGTCGGCCTTTTAGATCTGGTAAAGAAGCAATCCAGATATTCCGGACACCTTCCTTGTTTTCAATCCATGCCACTTTCGTCGCGGAAGGGGAACGGACCATATCAGAGGCAAAAGAATATGAGAGATAAGTTCTCAAGTCCTGGGCGGTTGAGCAGAAGCAGCAGAGAATAAGGAAGTGCAGGAGTAACTTCTTCATGTAACAGGTCGATTAAAGTAGGGTATTTAAAGATACAGGAACGTCCGAAGACTAACCATGTTATTAAATGCAATTAGTTGTGCTTCCCCAGATACCTATATTACCTAATCCTTAGAGACAAGTACATATCAAAGGTTTACCTTGGTAGGCCAATAATTGGTAATTACTATATTTGATTCATGCGGGCAACAAGGTTATCATACTTATTGGAAAAAGTTAAGAGTGAAATTGAGGATGTGTCTGATGCAATGGACACGATGGACGATTTCCTTCATTTGGACAATGTAAAAAGGGATTTGATCTTGAAAGACGTTGTTCAGGTACTGAGTAATTCTTTCGAAAAAATTTCGGAAATAGAAGGTGAAATGGAGCCTTTATCGATTGAAAGATCCTTTGACTTTGAGGAGGCACGAGAAAAGCTTCATTTCTATGATGCAGTTCATTTCTCTTCAATCGGCGTAGAGTACATTGTGTACCTGACAAACTTAGAAGGAGAAATCACCGAGCGCTTAGAACGGCAAAGAGTTGAGGACGAGAAAATCGAAGGATGGATACCACAAGATTTTTTGTTGATTATCGATGAAGGTCAGTCTGATCAAGACCTGGTTTCAGATATTCTCGCGGATTTGAGTCTTTTATACAGAATAAAGGAAGGCGGCTCAGGAATTAACTTCGAATTTACTCGGACAGGCCAATTAAAGTCTTTTGAAAGTGTCTGATATTGTTGAATACACCGGACAACCCCAAAATCCTAATAAACCTGGGGAACCCTCTCGTTGGAAAAGGTTTTTGGAATACTGTGTTCCCTGGCTTTCTTCAAAGTGGGAAATGGCCGATAAGTTCACAAATGCACGCCTGGAAGAAGCTGAAATTAACAATGCCTTAAAAAGAGAGGAACTTGAAAAACGTAGACAAGAAACGGCAATTCTGGCAGTGGAAAAGGCGAAAAAGAAACTGGAACTTATCGAACAATCACTGAAAGTCGAAAAGGAGATTCAGAAATACCAGGAAAGCGAATCAAAAGATATAAACGTTCAGGTAGTTGAGGAATTAGAACAAAATCTCTTGAATAACCTACAAAAGCTTAGACTTCAGGGGGGAGGGGTTTTGAAAGTTGAATTAAGAAGAAATAAAGTAGAGCATGATGATTCTGAAAATCAGTAAAGATGAAACAACTTATCAAATTCCAAAGGGATAAAATCGGATAAAGAAATTCAGGGCCATGTTGCTGTCGGCCAGGGTTCTGCCATATCCAGGAATGGTATATACTTCGATCACTTCCGGATTGGAAGGGTCACCGAATCGATCACGTTCCAGCAAGAAACGCCAGCGCAATTGTAAGCCAATACGGAACATGCGGTTAAGTGGCGATTCCGGGACGGACTTTTTTAATTTCAATTGACCTACAGACGTCAGCACTCCGGAAATCCATGTTGCAGAAAGATTTTGTCGGACAAACGAATCGCTAAATTCCGATGAAAGGTTATCAGTAGGGTCGATTGTGTAAGATCCCTTATCATCAAACTGGCTGCTTCCATAGCGAAATCCAACGCCAATCCGATTACCGGGTGTATTGAACGGAAAGGTAAAG
This sequence comes from Cyclobacteriaceae bacterium, assembly GCA_965229785.1. Lineage (GTDB taxonomy): Bacteria > Bacteroidota > Bacteroidia > Cytophagales > Cyclobacteriaceae > JAWPMT01. Next base: position 1,827,105 of record CBDDJS010000001.1, on the reverse strand, counting down.
CCCAATCCAGCACGGTAATAACTTCCAGTTGAATTGTAGGTGCCATTTTCAATGGCTTGCTTGGAAGTCTTGTCCCAATAGCCATATTCTCCTACTAATTCGATATGCTCCAGTACCTCCAGAACCACACCACCTTCAATCTTATTTTCAAAATCAAATGGTAGGGTAAGTGCTTTCCCATAGTCCAGATGAAAGGCGAAATTCAAGGGTTTTTTGCCCGGAACATCCTCTAACGTCACACTATCGGTAGCTACCGTCAATGAGTCTGTATCCTGAGCCCAGGCACCGAATACACAGCAACTAAAAGTAACAATAAAGAATAGTCGAGCCATGAGGGTTATTGGATTCAGTAGATTCTACCAGCACATTATTGAAAGTTGAGGTAGTATAATTGATAGATTCAGCGCCAACCACAACATTTCGCCTTGCATTTTGCGAGGTGGTGGTTACGTAGGTGACTGTAATGTCATATTCCATGGATGCGATTGAAAACCCATAACTCATTTCTGTTAAGTTCGGATCCAGAGGTAGCAAATAGACTGTAGAGGAGTCCGTGAAAACAAGGCTATTTCCAGTCAGTAAGTTGGTGACCGTATCTACTAATACATCCCCACTTTCAATCGTCGATATGGTGTTGGCGATGGAAGCTCGTTCTGTATTTAGACTCGTCTGTACCTCCGTGTTAGCAGTAAGTGTTTGATTATTGGCGACAATCTCATTAGCTGTAGCAATTGAATCATCACGTAACTCGACCATGCCCCGTTCAATTCTTGCCGTTAGTGAATCCAGTAATGAGTCCAGGGTAACGTTTGCCGCATTAAGGACGGCTGCACTGGCCTGAAGGTCTGCTAAAGAAGCATCAATGGTTTCAAGATTAGTATTGAACGTGTCCAGTGAAGTTTGATTGATAAAGACAAAAGAAGCCCTCGGGGCACTTACCGTAGTTTCGCACTCCTCGCAATCGTTGCATCCCCAGAAGAGTAACAACAAAAACATCCCGAACCAACCGAGTTTCTTTAATATCATATCGGATCTACATCAAAGTGTACCCTGACACTTTTAAACGACTGCAAAGCTAATAACGTATCCCTACTTGATTTTAAAAATTCCCTTACTCCCGGCAGATTGATGCCTTCTTTTTCCAATCGGATCACTATTTGGAACCGGTAATAATTCCTGATTTTCGAAATGGTAGGTTCGATTGGTGGAGAACTTCTTTCTCCGAGTTGTTTTCTCAGGAAGAAACTTAGCTGATCTGCCGCTTCATAGGCTGTTTGTTTGTCCTTATGGCGAACCGTAACCTGGATCAGGCGATAAAAAGGAGGGTATCGAAATTTGGCGCGTTCCTTCATTTCATCCTCGTAAAAACCGTCATAATCCTCTTGTTGGATTTGAGAAAGTAATTTCAGGGACGGATCGTTGGTCTGAACAATGACCCGGCCACGTTCAAGTTTTCTTCCGGCTCGTCCGCCGACCTGAGTCAGAAGCTGATAAGCCCTTTCATGAGATCTGAAATCCGGAAAGTGGATGATTCGGTCTGCATCGAAAATCCCCACCAGTTCTACCCGTTCAAAATCCAGTCCTTTACTGATCATTTGCGTACCCACCAATACATCGATTTCTCTGCGTTCGAAGCGGTCAATGATGTCCTGATAAGCATATTTACTTCGTGTACTGTCCAGGTCCATGCGCTGTATCCTCACATCGGGCAGCAGAATACTCAATTCTTCTTCAATCTTCTCCGTGCCGAGGCCTACCGTTTTAAGGCTCCTCTCGCCACAAGATGAGCAGGTTTCGACCATTGATTCTTTGTATCCGCAATAATGACAGTTCAGGGTGTTAGCATAAATGTGATATGTCAGACTGACCGAACAATTAGGGCATTTCGGTGTGTGACCGCAACTTTCACACATGACTACTGGTGCGTATCCTCTTCGATTTTGAAAAAGTAAACCTTGTTTTTCTCTCTCGATCACGTCTTGTAATTCATTGAGTAGTCGGGAGGAAAAGCTGCCTTTGATGGTTTTGCGCTTTCTTTCATCGGTGAGATCAACCAATTGATAAACGGGTTTCGGTTGCTCTTTGAATCGTTCATTCAGTTCGATCAGTGCATATTTTCCGGATCGGGCATTGGTATAGGTCTCAAGTGATGGTGTAGCGGTTCCCAATAAGATCTTAGCATCCAATTGATGGGCCAGGTATATGGCTGCATCCCGCGCATGATATCTGGGCGCGGGATCATGTTGCTTGAAGGAAGATTCATGTTCTTCATCGACAATGATCAACTCCACATCGGTCATGGGTAAGAAAACCGCACTCCGAACCCCAATGATAAAATCAAATTCTCCTTTTAGACACTTCTTCCAGACCTCCATTCGTTCTGTGTCTGAAAAACGGGAGTGGTAAATGCCAAAGCGATTACCAAATATTTTACGGAAGCGTCCAATGATCTGAGTAGTCAAGGCAATTTCCGGCAACAAATAGAGTACGCGACCTCCTTGCTCAATGATCTGATGGACCAGTGACATGTAGATCTCGGTTTTACCGCTTCCGGTGACACCTTTGAGTAGGACCGTACGCTGTGTTTCGAATGCGGTGAGGATCTGGTCTCTTTTGAGTCCCTGCGTATCGGAAAGTTCTGGTAATGGGCCGGTATTGAGCGAGTTGTAACCAAAGCGATCCACGACTTCATCCCATTCCTCGAAGACACCATTTTTGATCAGGGTTTGTAAAGAAGACGGACTGGCACCTTCTTTGATCATTTCAGGTTTACTGGTACCCAAAAGATTTTGAGAGGGGTCTTGTAACACAGGGACATCACGCAAATACATAACCAGCACATCAATTTGCTTGGTACGCCTTTCTAATTGCTGTAGTAGCGCATCCAGCTCGGATTCTTCGAGATAGGGCTGGCAAAGGCGAATGCGCTTTTCCCTTTTCGGGGTGTATTTGTCTTTGAGCTTTTCCAACAATTGGATCAGGCCACGTTCTTGCAGGGATTTGACCAATTTAATCGGTTGGTCCAGACCAGTCAGTTTTCGTACATCATTGATGTGCAGGTCTTTGTCTTCCAGTTTTCTTAAGATCCATTCTTCCTTTTCGGTGAGGATATACAGATCAGGCTCGGCGTTAGGAGCAAGTGAAATAAAAGCTTCAGAAGACAATTTGAAACCGGAAGGGAGCGCGGCTTGCAAGGTTTCTCCAATGGTACAGATGTAGTATTCGGATATCCATTCATAGAAAAGGAACTGCTCCTCGGTAACCAGCGGTTCCAGGTCCAGCGCATCAATGATGGGTTTGATGCGTGAAAGATGGTCCTGCTTCTCAACAACGCGTCTGATAACGCCCGTATGGAACCGGGTCTTCCCGAATGAAACCACCACACGATGACCAGGTTTGGCATAGTCGGCAAAATCGCTCGGTACCGAATAAGTAAAAGTACCGGGCAAGGGGAGTGGTAGTATGACCTCTACGTAAATCAAGGATAGCAAAACAAGGCTAACCGGATTTGATGACAAAATGAAAGTCCCGCTAACTGACCATTTTTGTTAAAATTGATCAGAAAAGCCGTTCGACGTTTCTTCAAGAACTATTTCGGCACAGTTTTGGGTGCTTGAGCTAGACTTAAATACCTTTTGAAATGAAGTGGGACGTGATGCGATTGGGATTACTATTTTTATCGTTGCTTGTAATGACGTGCAATTGGATCAGGAAGAACATCGTGACATATCAGTGGAAGATCAGCAATGGAAATTGGTCCGTATGACGGGAAGTACCATGAATTCGGAAACTACTGGTGCGGACATGGAGTGGCAAGAGACTTATTCACTTTCAGAAGATGGAACGTTTATCAAAACAAGAGTTGTTGATGGTTCCACGTTTCAGGCTCTCGGGACTTATCAGGTAATAGATCTTTCTGATGGTACTTATTTTGAGTTTTCCTATAATCAGCAATCCTCGATAATCGGAAATTGTACAGGTGACTTAATAGAATTGCTTTCTTTCAGAGATAACAGCCTTATAGGAACATGGTGGGCTTGTGATGGCCCAGGTTTGGAGTATTTGAGAGAATAGTAATCAAGCATTTTTTCAAAGGAAGATGAACAAAATATTTTCCGATTGATCCGTATTAGTTTCGGATCAATCGGAAAATCTGTGGAGGAATGATATTATTCAAATGACCCGCAGTTAATTAAGTTAATGAGTTATTATGTTCTCTATGGTCAAAAGGACTTAAGTGCCGCTCTGGTGAGCGATTTTGAAACTGATTATGGATTTGACTTCCGTACCAGACCCAATTGATCAATAGGAATATTTTGTTACTTTCCCCCAGAATAATTGCTTGATCCACTAATACTTCTATTCGCGATCGAATAAAATGAAAAAGGCCATTCACTTTGGAATGGCCCTACACATCATCAATTTGGGTTGATTCTTATTTCCCCGGTTCAATGGGCTCATTATCCGTATAACCGAATAATTCGTCCAAGGACAACTCGGTAACCTCTCCATAAGTTTTCAACGCATTGAAATCTATTTTGTCTCTAGAACCAACCAGAACGGTTACATACTGCTGATCCTTGATGTATTTTTCATGAAAAGACTTCAGGTCCGCAAATTCCATGCCCTGGACTTGCTCGTAAATGTCCTTTCTTACGTCGTAATTCAGGCCCTTGTCTTGTGCGCTGATATAGTTCCAAAGCACACTGGAACCTGTAATGCGCTCACTTTCAATCTTATTCAAGATAGCATTTTTTGCAATACTAAAGGCTTCCTCAGATTCTGGCATGTCATTCAATAAATCCATCATGGCATTCATCGCTTCTGCCTGTTTGTCAGCCTGAGTTCCCACATAAGCAAATAGGTAGTTGGCTTTATCCTTCTTAGAAGGTTGAGAAAAGCTGGAGAAAACAGAATAGGCGAGACCTTGAGCTTCTCTGATCTCCTGGAAAACGATGCTGTTCATACCTCCTCCAAAGTACTCATTGAACATACGGACTGCCGGTTCATTCTGGGCATCGTAATTCTCTCCTTTGGCCAGGAATACAATCTCTGTCTGCACCATGTCGTAATCTGTCCAATATACTTTCGGCTCATCCAGCGCCAATTCTTCGTACTGTTTCAAAGTTGGGACCGGCTCAAATGCCGAAGGAACAGGGTGACTGGAGGCCAGGAATTCGCTCACGGCATCAGATTCCCGAGGGCCATAGTACAGTATTCTGTGAGGCAACTTTGTGATGCCCTTGATGATATCGGTAAGCTCTTCTGCCTGAACCTCTTGCAACTCAGCATTGGCCATCACATCATTGAATGGATTGGTTTCGCCGTATTTGCCGTAATTGTAGAGTCCATCCCATAAGATATTTCCTTTGTTCTTTTTGGCATCCGAGCGTGATTTGAATGTCCGGTCAACCATTTTCTCTAACGCCCCCTGATCGGGTTTCGGATTAGCAAGCAAAGACTCAAACAGGGCAGTGGCGGCTTCCATATTTTCATCGAGCCCGGATAGGGTGACATACGTGCGTTCCGTTGAAGCAAAAACACTGAAGCTGCATCCGATTTTATAAAGCTCTTTCTTAAACTCTTCCGCATTGTACTCCTCGGTGCCAAGAAATTCCAGGTATTGCACGGCCATGGCCATTCTGGGATCAGCATTTTTACCCAGGTCAAGCAAATAGGTAAGACTGAAGAGTTCGTTTTCTTTGTTCTTACGGGACAACACATCCACATTGTTCACGGAGAATTGATCAATGTCTTCAGTGAAATTGACAAAAGCAGGAGTGAGCTTGTTAACCTCAGTATCGGCCATGGCCTGATGGAAATCAGACCGGTCTTCCCGGTTCAAAGGAACCTTATTGATTTCCGGTTTTTCAACCTTTTGTTTGTTGGGATCTTCACCGTTTCGTTTGTATACCACTACATAATTGTCGTTGTAGTGCTCATTGGCGAAAGCGACCAGTTCTTCTTTGGTCACTTTCTCCATTTTATCAATTTCTTGTATATAGTCGGCCCAATCCATGTCGTTGGAAAAAGCCATGACCATATTATTCGCTCGACTCCAGTTACTTTCAAGGCTTTGCATTCTTGATTTCTTGAAGTCTGTGATCACTGCATCTAGTAACCAGTCATCAAAATCGCCACTCTTCACCAGGGCTATTTGTTCCAGGATCAGGTCACGTACCTCCTCCAGTGACTGATTGTTTTTGGCGTTGCCATAAATCGTGTGGAGTGAGTAGTCATTCATGTCATTGACGTAAGAACCAGCGTTCAACACCGCTTGTTTTTGCTTCAGGTTTAGGTCAATCAGACCGGCTTCTGCGTTGTTCAAAACCATGTCAATCAACTTCACCTTGACCTGATCCTCAGAGCTCGTACCCCCGAAACGAAATGCGAGGTTGATAAACTCAGCGTCTGGTCCATAAACTTCTTTGATAATAGGCGCAGTGATGGGGGCTTCTTCAGTTTTCGTCCATTTAGGTAGATTTTCGTTAGGTTCCCAGTCCCCAAAGTGTTTATCAATGAGTTGAATGGTTTCATCGAAATCAATATCACCGCTCATGCAGATGGCCACATTGTTGGGGCGATAGTACCTATCAAAGTACTTCTTAATTTCCGTAATAGAAGGGTTTTTCAAGTGGTCGATTGTGCCAATGACAGTTTGTGTGCCGTATTGATGTTCTTTAAAGGCACCCTGATACAACGATTCAAAGACCTTCCAGAAATCATTATCTAAAGAGCGATTCTTTTCTTCATACACAGCCTCCAGCTCAGTATGGAATAGGCGATTCACGATCTTTCTGAAACGGGAGCCTTCGATCTCCAGAAACCTTGGGATTTCATTGGAGGGAATGTCCACGGTATAAACCGTTCGATCTTCGGTTGTATAAGCATTCAGGCCTTTGGCGCCAATCATGGCCATCATCTTATCATACTCATTCGGAATGGCCAGTTTCGCCGCTTCATTAGAGTATTGGTCGATTTTAGCATAATAGGTCTTTCTTTCGTCAGCATCTTCCAGGGTAGCATAATGATTAAACATTTGTTCGATGCTGTCCAGCATGGTCACTTCCTCTTCATAATTCAGTGTGCCAAACTTATCGTTGCCTTTGAACATCATGTGTTCGAGGTAGTGCGCCAATCCGGTATTGTCTGCCGGGTCATTTTTTCCTCCTGCTTTTACAGGAATAAAAACATGGACCCTTGGTGCATTTTCGTAATCACTTAGGTATACCTTCAGGCCATTGTCCAGGGTATAGATCCGCGTTTTCATGGCATCTCCTACTACGTACTCATAGGTGTAGCCATTTTCGGTGGCAGTTTTTGTTTGGTAGGGTTGTTCTGATGGGCTACAGGCGAAGAGTACGAACGCCCACAGCATCACAAAAAGTTCTTTCTTCATGTTCAGTTTGTTAGAGGTTCCTAATTTAACGCGAATCTGGATTTTATCTGCTTTTGTCTTGATGGAAGGTGTTACAAAGGGATACAAATTCGATGTGATTCCACTGGCATGCTTAGATTTGAAGGCGATTTGAAAACTATGAACAGAAGATCTTTCATCGAATTTTTGGGAAAGGGCATGGTCGTATCCCCTGTATTACCAAGCATACTTTCTTCCTGTACTTCAGGAGGTGAATACCTTACTGAGGCCATTTCAGGGATTACTTCCAGTGCGAGAGATGAAGTAGTGCTTGCTGAAGGGTTAAAATATGACCTGTTGGTGAAGTGGGGTGATCCCATTGGTGCCAATTTGAAATTCGGATACAATAATGACTATATCGCTTTTTTGAAGAATAGTAATAGCTCAGGGTTGTTATGGGTCAATCACGAGTCCGTAAACCCGGTGCTGGACCCTGATTATGACCCTGATAATGCACGCTTAAGAAGGAAGATCCGACTGGAAATGGAAGATGTTGGCGGGTCAATTTTTCGAATTGAGAAAAGCGGAGACATCTGGGAGATCATTGCTGACGATGAATCGAATCATAAACTCACGGCCACCAGTGAGATTCCGTTTGAATGGCATGATCTTGTGGCTGGGGTCGATAAAGCCATGGGCACTCTGGCCAATTGTTCTGGTGGAGTGACTCCTTGGGGAACCATCCTGACTTGTGAAGAAAATTACGAGAACTTTTACGGAGATTATAACGAAGCGGGAACTTATGATCCTAGCCCGTTACAGTGGGAAGTATTTTTCCCGAAAAACCGAACGGAACATTATGGTTGGGTCGTGGAGTATGACCCAAAATCTAAGATGGCCAAAAAACACATCGGTTTGGGTCGGTTTGCGCATGAATGTGCTACCGTTCAGGAATTGCCTGACGGTCGTGTGGTGATCTATTCCGGTGATGACAGGAATGGCGGTTGTTTGTACAAATATGTATCGGACGAGGCGGGAAAGATCTATCCTGGAAAACTTTACGTGGGTGATTTTGGAAAAGGGGTGTGGCAGGCCATCGATTATGAACGTCCGGAATTAAAGACCCGCTTTGATAGTGAGACTGAGATGTACATCAACACACGGCAGGCAGCAAAATTTGTAGATGGTACACCGTTGGATCGTCCTGAAGATATTGAAATCGATCCGATCGACGGGAGTGTGATCATGGCGCTCACCAATAATAAGCCAGAGGAAAATTATTTTGGCTCAATTATGCGAGTTAAGGAAACAGACGGATATGATGGTCTGACTTTTTCCTATGAGACCTATCTGACGGGAGGGGAGGAAACTGGATTTGCTTGTCCGGATAACCTGGCATTTGATCAGGCGGGTAATTTGTGGTTTACTTCAGACATTTCCGGCAGCGAGTTAAACTTGCCACCTTACGATCGTTTCGGGAACAATGGGCTATTTGTGGTGCCACGCAGTGGGGTAAATGCGGGAAAGGTCATTCAAATGGCCAGCGCCCCAAATGATGCCGAATTTACCGGACCCTGCTTCGGGCCGGATGGTGAATTGTTTTTGAGTGTACAACACCCGGGAGAGACTAGTCAGGACCTGCAAAACCTGACCTCAGACTGGCCTGATGGACCGGGGACCATACCAAAACCTGCAGTGATTGTGATCAGTGGAGACAGGCTGGAAGATTTTCAGGTAGCTCCTGAAAGCGTTTGATTGCTAAATGGTTATATGTCGCCATCATTCATCAACTGTATACTCTTTGTCACCCTCATTGATATTGTGAATTATCTTTCGTAGCTTATGTTTGCAGTCTACACGTATCACGTGTTGGTTGATTATTTGTCTAAGCTAGTAAAACCCCGCCTCGGAAAGACGCGGGGTTTTATTTTTGAGCCTGGGTGTAGATTTTCCGCTTGATCCAATATTCCTGATTGATAGATCAAGCAAAATCATATTTGACAAATCCCGACGAACCATTAGTATTGACCCGCTGTTTTCTTTCAAATCAATAATCATACATGCAAGCAGTCGCAACGTTCGGTAATGGATGCTTCTGGTGTACAGAGGCGGTCTTTCAGAAATTGAAGGGGGTAACAAAAGTAAAATCCGGTTATTCCGGCGGGCAAACAGATAATCCCACTTATGAGGAAGTTTGCTCCGGAAGTACAGGTCACGCCGAGGTACTGCAAATTACCTACGATGAAGCACAGATTACTTTTGACGAATTGCTGGAAGTGTTTTGGAATACGCATGACCCTACAACACTCAATCGTCAGGGCAATGATGTGGGCACACAATACCGGTCGGTCGTTTTTTATCATAACGACGAACAGCGAACGCAAACCGAAGCATACAAGACCCAGCTTGATCAATCAGGCACCTGGAAAGATCCAATTGTTACCGAAATAGCTCCATTTGAGAAATTCTACGAGGCAGAGAACTACCACGATGATTACTTTAATAGAAATGGATCTCAGCCCTATTGCGCTTTTGTTGTACGACCGAAAGTGGAAAAGTTCGTCAAACAATTTGGTGATAAATTGAAATAAATCAGAGATCAAATAGGTCAGCTAAGCCTGAGAACAAGCTGCCAACGCCATCGGTAATGGAGCTCATGGTATCTGTCAAATAGATCCATGAGCCATCCGCATTGAAATCTGGTAAACTGATCAGTGTTTCCCAAATGCCGGATTCAGAGCCACCTAGCATTTCCTGGCGCATTTCATTGTAATCACAGGATTCCCCTGCCATGCGATGATACTCGTCAAAATCTTCGTGGTTACTAAAAATGCTCATTGCCCAGCATGAATAATCCCAATCATAATCGCGCTTTTTCTTTTGGTGACTTTCCCGGACTTCTTCAGGTGAATAGAATTCCTTTTTGCCATACGCGTTGACTAAATCCTCGCCAATGGCCGAAATGTATTTTTCCTTGTTATGGGGAGTGGGAGGGCAAGTGGCTTGTGGCATTGTTTTGTGCTTTGAAGCTGAACTTTCGAATATAAACAATCCATCATAAGAAAGCCGCCCCGTTTCCGGGGAGGCTCTCAATCCTCTAAATGAACTACTATGTTACACCAATTCCCTTTGGAAGACTTTAGGTCCTCCTTCGAGAATATTTTGGTTCGCTTCCGTTTCGAACTGTTTAAAATTCTTAATGAATTTCTCAGCCAGGTCGTTGGCTTTGTTGTCATAAGCCACCGGATCGCTCCAGGTGTTCTTCGGATTCAGTACCTCTGCAGGTACACCCGGGCAAGTGATCGGCATGGCCAGTCCGAAGATGGGATCTTGCTCGAATTCAACCTCATCGAGCTCACCATTCAATGCGGCCGTGATCATGGCTCTGGTGTATTTCAGCTTCATTCGGTTGCCTACACCAAACGGTCCACCGGTCCATCCGGTATTGATCAACCAGATATTGGCACCGAATCGATCGATTCGATCACCTAACAATTCAGCGTATTTGGTTGGATGCAGAGGCATGAAAGGAGCGCCGAAGCAGGCAGAGAACGCACTGACCGGATCGACAATTCCTGTTTCCGTTCCCGCAACTTTAGCGGTATAACCAGAAATGAAGTGGTACATGCCTTGATTCACCGTCAACTTGCTGATAGGAGGCAAAACACCATGTGCATCACAAGTAAGGAAGAAAATGTTCTTGGGATGACTTCCTACAGAAGGTTCCACCGCATTGGGAATGTGATCGATGGGATAAGACACCCTGGTGTTTTCAGTGACAGACCTGTTGGTGTAATCTACGTCACATGTTCCAGGGATGAATCGGGTATTTTCCAGAATGGCTCCGAACTTGATGGCCCGGTATATTTCTGGCTCTTTTTCCTCCTCAAGGTCAATGGCTTTTGCATAGCAACCTCCTTCGAAATTAAAGATGCCTTCCTCTGTCCACCCGTGTTCATCATCACCTATCAGCAAACGATTGGGGTCGGCAGACAGGGTGGTTTTTCCGGTGCCGGATAAGCCGAAGAAAAGTGCTGCATCGCCTTTTTCTCCTTTGTTGGCACTGCAGTGCATAGACAGGATGTTCTCTGTTTCGGGCAACAGGAAGTTGAGCACACTGAAGATTCCCTTTTTCGTTTCACCGGTATAGCCAGTACCGCCAACAATGATGAGCCTTCTGGTGAAATTGATGATGGCAAAATTTTCCTGCCGCGTGCCATCTATTTCAGGGTTGGCTTTAAAATCCGGAATGGCCAGTACGGTAAAATCAGGATGAAAGTCCACCAACTCTTCATTAGAGGGCCGGATGAACATGTTGTAACAGAATAAGTTATGAGAAGCTTCCGTATCAATGACTCGAACGCGCATGCGATGAGCAGGATCTGCACCGGCAAATGCGTCACGGACATACAGCTTTTTCATATTGGCCTCTGCAATCATTTTGTTGAAAAGTGCATCAAACTTATCCGCATCGAATGGCTTGTTGATGTCACCCCACCATACTTTATCTTCGGTGAATTGATCTTTGACGATGAACCGGTCTTTCGGTGATCTGCCCGTAAATTTTCCGGTATCTACCATTAACGCTCCATTATTAGCTAATACGCCTTCACCGTTTTTTACCGCTTCTGAGATCAGTTCAGCGGGTTGGAGGTTCCACATTACTCCTTTGGCATTAGATAAACCTAGTTCGTCGAGCCCTTCAAATATGGATTTCAGGTTTGTGTTTTTCATGATTCCTGATTTTAGTTAAACGCCTTTTAATCGGTGGCCAGTTATTGTTGACCAGAACAAAGGTGTATCAGTGTATCAGTCGGGAATATGAGAAACGCATGGGTCGATTGATGATGTTTATCAGCGAAAACGTTTGCTATCAAAGGTATTTTGGATGTGGGCGTTGGATTGTAACAGAAGTGAAGGATTATGTGTGCTATTCCAGGCTTCTTACCTTATACCCTTCGCTGATCCATTTTTGACCATAGATTGATTCGTAGTTGATCGAAAACTCGAACTGTTTTGAATGATACATCTCAATGAACAATCGCTCGCCCCAAAGTCTGTCCGTTACTTTAATCAATTTGATAGATTCACCCGGTGCGAGGACCCTGTTATCAATAGTGCCATAAACATGAGGAATGGAACGCGTACCGACGGCAAGGACCAGTAATGAATCGATGGTTGGAGCGATGGTCCCATTGAGTTTCATCTGAGATTTCTTGATCAGAGCGGGTCCAACGCCATTGTTCTTAACTTCCAGATAGAAACTTTCATCCTGTACATAATGAAGACCCCACTCAACGTGTGGCCAAACAGCAGCATGTTGTTCTTCCCGCATAATGGAAGCCTGATAAATGTAAATGCTGGCTGTGATGATGTTGATGGTAAGCGCCAGGATGGCAATGATCAGTGCAGAGTTTAGTTTTTTCTTCTTGGCCATAGGTCAATTGTCCTCGGAAGAAGGAAAGATAAGGTATTTCGGCAATCTGTGTTACGTGATAAATCGATCGGAGCTGTAAGAAATCGGAAGGTATATGAAAAAAAAGAGCCTTGACGAATCAAGGCCCCATGCAATCATTTTTGGTTTTTTTATCAGAAGTTTATGGCCACTTCTTCCTCAAGGGTATTAGCATGGTGTCCCCATACTTCGTCGATCAGTAATGTGTCATTATTTGGTTGTCGTAGGCCAAATCCATATAAATCCCAACGATGATCACTCACATCAATGGTGAATTGAACCGTCGTACCACGAAGGGTATGGGCTGGCGGGTGCATCATCTGGATCACTTCCTGATAATCACGATCACCATCGAAACGATAGGGACCGCTTCCCGAACCGAAGATCTGATCTCCTTCTTTGTCGTACTTTACCCAGATGAAGTGAGTAGGGGTGATCAGTTTCAGATAACCCATCATTTTGGGATACTCGTAGTACGATTCGTTGACATCATAGCGATACTGTTGTAAATCCCAGGTGCCCACTAATTGATCGCTGGCAGCAATTGGCTCTTGTGTTCTGACCCATATTTCTTCTATCTTCGTAGAATCAGCGACTACTACCGCACCCAGATCAAAATCCATTTCCATTTCTTTGGCATAACCTGTGTGATACCATTTGCCATCTTCAAATCGAACCTCAAAAGGAATGGATTGTCCCAGTTCGCTACTGGCCGGAGGGTGGAAAAAGTCAATGTTTTCAATATACAGGTTTTCCTTGCGGGAGTAGTTGCCGCCACCCATTCCGATCATTTGATCATTTTTCAGGTCATACATCACCCATGTGAAATGAGTAGGTGTCAAATGCTTCTGATAAAGGATAGAGTCGCCATGGTCGCGCCATTGCTTGGTAGGGTCATCTGGAGCGATAAAAGATACCAGATCCCAGGTGCCGATCAGTGACACAGGTTCTGACGATATTTCTTGTTGCTGGGGGTTATTTGTTTGCGCACAGGAGAAACAAACCAATAGAAAAATCAGAAGAGATAAAAAACGCATGACATTATAGGTTTGATTTTGCAGAATATAAAATATTCTTGGGTTAAATCCAATAAATGCGGAAGTTATCTGATGTTGTCAGTGATGATTTTATGATATTTTCAATAATATGCACTTGTCATGGCAATCATGTCTAATCTGATTGCAAATGCTTTTTGAACCAGGCCTCAAGTCGCATATACATATCGACCCGATTCATGGGATTTCTGAAGCCATGAGGTTCATTTGGGTAGGAATGACTTTCAAAGGCTTTGCCTTCTTTCTTTAGAATATCCACCGCCAATTCAAACTGCCGGAATGGTGCTCGTACATCGGCTTCTCCATGCATGAGCAGGAGGGGTGTTTCCACCTGATGCACCCGTGACAAAGCATTGCTGATGGCATAAATTTCTGGCTTTTCCTCCGGAGAACCGCCGTGACCTGTTTTGATAAATATCTTTCCAATGCGATCCGCATTCGTATAAGCGTCTCCAAAATCGTAGATGCCTGCCATAGGTACGGCGGCGTTGAATTTACCAGGTGCGCGCGTGATGGCTGCCATCGACGTGATACCACCATAACTGTAGCCATAAATACCCACTTGTCCGTTGGACCAGGCCTGTTCCCGGATAAAATCCGCCGCATGAGCCGCATCCAGTGCCTGACCATTTCCCCAGTCATTGATGCTTAAGTTTTGAAAAGGCCTCCCAAATCCGGATCCTCCCCGGTAATTGACCGCAAGCACCACATAGCCTTGCTGTGCAAGGTATTGTTCAGTAGGACTCAGGCGTTTATAATAGGTATTGGTTCCACCACCATGAACATGGACGAGTGCCGGATATTTTCGATTGGGGTCAAAACCTGGTGGAAGGTACATGAATGCCTGAATGTAGAGACCATCCCAGCTGCGATAACTGATTTCAGGAGGATCTTTCAATCCTTCCCATCGCGTGGCAAAAGAAGTAAGTGGCTGCGTGACTCCTCCGCTGGCTTTCAAGTAATCCACTTCATTACCGCGCGTGGAGGTGGATCTTACAAATACAAAGGCATCACCATTTTGAGTAGCGTGGTAATTGAAGAAGGTACCACCCATATTCGTTACTCTGGTGGCAACACCACCTTTCGCAGGTACTCTCCATAATTCAACCTCTGAACGTTCCTGATAAGGAAAGAATAATTCCTGGCCATTGCCTGACCAGGTTACCGTGTGATTAAAAAGCAGATCTGTGGCATGGATTTGCATCTCCAACTTTCGGTCCTGCGCTTTCGCCACATCAATCAGGTAAATGTACGAAAGGTCCTCATACCAGTATTCCTGCTTATCATTGGCCATTACCGCCAGTTTTTTCCCATCCGGAGACCAAACCGGGGTAGACATGGCCATCAGATTGCTGGAAACCTGACGTTCTTTTTTGGTGTCAACATCGATGACCCAGATATCATCTTCCCAGTAGTCATTTTTAAAAGAGTAATAAGCCAATTGCTTGCTATCAGGTGACCAGGAAGGGGCAAATCGAAAATCATCTGAAGCCATGGCTGCCTGAGTCAATTGTGTGGGGGTTCCTTTACCATCCGAAGCAATCATCCAAATGTCCTGGTGCCCGGATCGTCCGCTGTAATAAGCTATCCAATTGCCATCTGGTGAAGGTCTGGGTGCTCTTTCATCTTCCTGATCGTTAGTCAGCCTTACGGGATCATCCGTACCCAGAGACCATTTCCATAAATCACCTTGGGCCCGGTAGACGAATTGCTGACTATTACCAAACCAGGCAGGTGAGGAACCAGCCACTAAAAATCTGGGAGTTGAGGTCGCTTCTATGTCGATGAGAAAAATGCCAGTATTTTCAGGGGTACTGGCCACTACTGCGACGTATTTTCCATCTGGAGAGATAGCTGCTTGTCTTGCTCCGTAATTCTTGGTAAAGATGTTCTCCCATGTGAGAGGTAATGTTTGTTGTGCAAGAGAACTTAAGCAGGTTGCAAGTAAGAACAACAAGCAGGGGACCAGTTTCTGTGACATTTTCAGGGCTATGTTATTTGGAACTAAAATAACATGAGTAGAATGAAAAATGGAAGGAGAAACGTCCTCAGCGCGTCATGAGCGTTATTGTTGGCTAAAAACCCTGTAAAAGCTGCAACAGGTACAATGTGATATTCGACGCGTTTACTCGAAGCGAACAAATTGCCCTTTCCATTCATCAATTTGAGCACCCTGATGGGGGACTTTGGCTATCGCCTGGTTGAGAATGGCTTGAGAAGCAGCAATGAGGTTGTCAGGATCAATTTCGTCAGGATCAAGCGCAACATTGGTGCCTTCGGTTATTCCAGTGAAATAGATCTCTTCAAAACGAAGTTCACCATTGATCAGGTTTTCGATGGTAACGATACCCCGCACATCGAGGGCATTTCCAGGGTAATTTTGAATAAGGATCTTCTCAAAATGCCCTTTTGTGCCTTCACGGATCCTCATGGCATCACTCGAAGGGTTAAGGTCGTTAAAAGCACTCTCAAATCCTTGTAAGGTGGCGTTTTTGATAGTAGGCGCAGAGAAGGGCAGAGCCCGGTTGTCTGAGGAAAGGTTGTCCGCCTCGATACCTCGGTCCTGAACAAAATTTTCATCATCGATCTGTCGAATGAACAAATAAGAGGCTGTTCCGGTCCACCCCTGGGTGTAATCGAATTGATCGTCCTGACTACCGATACAAGCTACGTGACTCAGGTTTACAGTGCCACCAAATAACTCGATACCATCATCCGCGCCCTTGAAAGTCTGTATAAAGTCTACTTCAGTTCCATTTCCCACCCCATAAAAGGTAATGCCATTGTGTTCTCGTTCTGAATTGATCGAACTACCGGTATACTCTACACGCACGTACCTAAGCACACCTGAACTATGCCCTGGCTCCCTACCTCCGTAGTTGATGTCTCCAATTTCGGCAATGGCAGAAGTTCCAACATTGATGGGTGCTTTTCCAGCGATAATCAAGCCTCCCCAGGCACCAGGTACAGGGTCGCTGGCTGTAAACACAATGGGAGAAGCATCTGTTCCTTCCGCCAATATGGTGGCATCTGCCTCAATCGCGATGAAAAGTGCGGGGGGTTGCCCTCCGGCAGCGGTTATGGTAACGCCAGGTTCTATTTTCAGTACACCACCGGCTCGCACTCTTAAGGCCCCCAGGAGAGCGAAAGAATACCCTTCCTGTAGCAATAAGGTATCTCCGGGATTGACGGTAGAAGGGAGGATGCTGCCATCGGCTGGATTCAGGTCCGGGACTTGTTCATTTTCTGTTTCTAAGTCAAATTGGAGGCAACTGGAAAGCCCAATGAGTATCGCAACGATGAGCGTGTTCTTAATCATATTCGGTTGTCAAAAAGTGTCCAGGAAACGGATGCGCTAAAGTTGATGCCTTGTCGGTAGGACTGAGTGATTCTTTCAGATCCAGTCTGAGGACCTGCTGCCTGAATCCGTTGGATCTTTGGATTCAGAACATTCAAAGCTTTGACACTGAAGCCTAATCCCTTTTGCGTTTGATGCTGCCAGATCAGGTTTAAGGAGTTCACCGCCAATTCAAATTCGTCACCCCGTTGTTGAGTACCTACATTCAGGACCCGTTTCCCAAATACATGATAGTGTAAATGGAAATCAGATTTGATATTTCGGAACCATTCATGTTCATAGGAGCCCGACAAGTTGATCAGGTAAGGTGAAGCTCCTTGTAGTGACCTTGAGGTATTCGTGACGTTTGTCAGGAGGTTCTGTGTTTCCGGATCTGGGATTTGAGAGGGATCCGTGTTGACGGTGGAACTCAGTAAACTGGCATTTCCGGAAAATGAAAGCCCTTCTATCAATTGACTAAGGTCTTTTTGCCATTCGATTTCAACCCCGGCAATGTCCGAACTAGTGACATTGAAATAGGAAATGAAGTTCTCACCACTTCGTACTTGTTCGATAGGTCGGTCAATATGTTTATAAAAGACACCAAACGAAAGCAATTCTCCTGGTTTAGGAAACAGGTCATAGCGCAGGTCCACATTCCAGACCTTAGAATTGAGCAACTGAGGTCTGCCCACGGTACTTTGCAGATTTTCATTGACTTGTGGGGCAGGGATCAATTCACTGAAATTAGGTCGTGTTAAGGTTTGCGATAAACCAAAACGTAAGTGCCGGTTCTCGGTAATGGCATAGCGACTATTCAGGTTAGTGAGTAGGTTGGTAGCCTGAAATTCCTGAACCTGAAAAGGAGCTTGCAAGGGTGTGCCCAGGAGCTTAAAAAACACCTGTTGATCTGTATGCTCAAGCCTCAAGCCAGGAATAACTTCAAATTTTTGTCCCAGATGAAAGCGGTAATAAACATACCCTGCATGAATGGTCCTCAAAACCCTGGACTGTCTTTCGCCACCATTAGTGTCACGATAGGAGAAGAGACCATTCTGGAAGTTTTGAGCTGAAAACAATTCATCCAGCAGATTAAGGTTGATGTTGTCTGTAGCCAGGGAGCCAGTGATCAGCGTAAAGGTTCTGAAGTCCGTGCTTCTTCCTTTATCCCTGAATTGATAGCCAAGCGTGAGTTCCGTCGGTTTTTTATCCGAATCAGCATTCAACGTGTATGTCAATTCACTTTGCAGGCTGTTTTCACGTTCTTCCAGTTCCTGGAAATAGCGACCATTTTCTGCGGCAATGTTCCGGTTGATCGAACCTATGCTTTGTCCCGGCGCTGCGAAGAAAGTCAAATCTCTTCGGTCAGGTTCATCTGTAAATGCCAGCCCGGTACTGGTGCTAAATTCCCAGCGCAATCGTTCAGGAATAAGGTCCAATTTTGAGTGCAATTGTGCGGTGTTTAATCGCTTCTCCAGAAAACGGTTCCGTACGCGTCTTAGCGATTCAAAATCTATCGTTGATCCGGCACTGGTGATGAATTGGTTTTCACTGTCATTGATGAACAGATAGTTGAGGTCCAGCGTCCAGCTTTTGACCGGTTGATACTGCAACCCCAGAAAACCATTCAGGCTGGAAGAGCGTGTATCTCTTTCACGCACAAAATCATTGACCGGAGATTGAGCGGCATCCAAAACCAGGTTTGGCCCACTGTCTTTTTGATAGGTGTTCCGAAAGGAAGAGGAGAAGAGGATGCCAAATTTTTGTCCTTTGTGATCATAGCTTTTGCCAAATTGAAGGTTCCAATTGTGGGCCAAAGGAGCCGAAATGTTGATCGGATCAAAGCCAGATTGAAACTGGGAGCCATCTTCAGGATTCAGCCTCGAAATAAAATCCGAACCATTGATCTCTGCTGGGGCTGCTCTCCCGGAGCCATTGATCCCCAGGTAATTCACCTCAGAATCTCTTGATAGCTTGCTTGATTTTCCGGTAGTTTGGGTATTGACCCCTAATCCGAAGCCAACTTTGAGGAAATCACCGGCGGTTGGGGCTTTTGAGTAAATGTAAATAGAGGCGCCGGAAACATCACTGAATTGATTGGCCCTGTAAATTTTGGAAACATCTACATTCCGAACCAGGTCAGCAGGTATGATGTCCAGCTCTACGACCTTTCGACTGGGATTCGCGGAGGGCAATGATAATCCATTGAAATAGACATTGTTGTATCGATCACCCAGTCCCCGGATGTACAGCCCATTGTTCGTTCTTGATATTCCTGAAATTTTGGTGAGTCCGTCCTCGATTTGACTCACGCCCAGGTTTTTAAGGAACTCAGCGCTTAGACTTTCTTT
Source organism: Cyclobacteriaceae bacterium (assembly GCA_965229785.1). Classification (GTDB taxonomy): domain Bacteria; phylum Bacteroidota; class Bacteroidia; order Cytophagales; family Cyclobacteriaceae; genus JAWPMT01. The sequence goes on along the minus strand of CBDDJS010000001.1, from coordinate 1,807,550 downwards.
GGCGAAGGCACCACGTTTGCGCTCTAGTATCAGCACGTTTTGATGGGAGAGATCAGCCTTCGCTTCCACAATCACACCTTGTAGTATTATTTCATCTTCCTGTAACGATACTTCGAGTGTAATAACCTCATCTTCAGCGATTTCAAGGTTGTTAAATGAAGTGGTTTCATACCCAATTGCGGTGAACGAAAGTTGATAGGTCCCAGGAGTGACCGCAATGGCAAATTGACCCTCAATCCCGGTGTAGGTGCCGTATTCCGTGTTTGGAAGTATGACATGCACACCAGGGATCGTTTCTCCGGTAACCTTATCGAGGACCTGACCAGAAAATAAGGCAGACTGACCATTGACGTACAGAGCGCCCAGCATGAGAAGTTGCCAAAAGGCATATTTTATTAGCGTAGCGCGACGGCAGATGGTTATCTGCCACGCATCAGAAAGAATCATGAAAAAAGTTTAGGGTGAATATTAGACTTGAAAGGAGAGTCTAAATTCAGGTGGCGGCCTAAGGTAGCAGTAGTAAACCCAGGATGAAGAGATGACGCGAGCCAAATAAGTTGTTTCCTGAAAAACCTTGAAAAGAGACATGATCACTGTCTTAATCAGTCCAAAGGCTTTTGGAACAAAAATCCTTAGATCTTTACGGGTGTTCAGATCCTGGTAGCGGTCAAGCAGCACAGCATTGGGGTAGTACCCCTTCAGGGCCTCCAGCAGTTTTGGCTGTTGCCAGGGTAAGGTGGCAAAAGCCTCCTGATCAAATTGTGTACGGCTGATACCGATAAGATAAGCGCCGCCTTGATGATCTGGACCCAAAGCAGCTCGTCCACCGATCAATTCCTCCTTAGCTTTTGCCAGCACCCTCGGGTTGAGTTGTGGACAGTCATTGCCGATGATGATGACATGATCAAGTCCTTGAGCAAAAGCGCTTGATAGGGCATGGGACAGTTTCTGGCCAAAATAAGCACCTTGCTGCTGATTGCTGGTTACTTCAATTACCGGCAGGTCCGCCTGACTTAGCGTCTGTTGCAGTCTCTTTTCAAGTGCCTGATACAATGCCCTGAACTTTAACCAGTTGTGGTCCGTGAGTTCAGACTTTTGTGCAAACTCTTCTTTCAAACTGCGATGAAAGTAAAGGATGCCAACCTTCTCTTTAGGGCTAGTATGTGAACCAGGTGCTCGCATGGAATTGAATCACAACTTAAAGGAGGTCAGGATAGTTCGATTGGCTGCTATAAGCAGTACCCATTTCCATGTCTTTGTTGCCAGGGAGACACTATTCTGCCTTCTCTTTGAAGTAGGGTTCCCACGCTTCCGCGTCTGGAGGAGGGGTGATCCAACTGATCAGTATAAAGAGGATTACACTGGTGATGAATCCCGGGAGGACCGGATAGATCTGTGGATCGCCAAAGGCCTTCCATAGCGCGGTTACCAGGACACCTCCAATCATAGCAGCGATCGCTCCATATTTATTTGCCCGCTTCCAAAGTACGCCACCAACAACCGGAGTAAAGAATCCTGCTCCCATGATAGCGGTAAACAAGATAACAATGAATTGAATGAGTTCTCCTTCCGCCAGGCCAGACAGGATGGAAATGAGTGGCAAGATGCCAACGATCACAATCCCGATCCTCGCTACCAGCAATCGACGACTCTTCGAGGCATTCTGGTGAATTAGATTTTGATAAATGTCTTCGGATAAGGCTGATCCAGCTACGAGAAGCAATGAATCAACGGTGGACATCATCGCTGAAGTTACTGCTGCCAACATCAGTGTTCCTACGAAGGTGGGAAGTACAGATCTAGCGACAATGGGCATGGCCAGGTCTCCGGTAGGTAAATTTGGGAATAAGACCATGGAAGTAAGTCCGAGTATAAATACCAACAGATTGATTCCTGTCACTACGATGATGGTCAGCAATATGGCCCTCCTGATGGTGCGCATGTCCTTCATGGCATAAAGCCTCACCACTTTTTCCGGAGTAGCGACCGATCCCAGAAAGAACGCCAGACTCAGGGTAATTAACAAGACCACCGGGAAACCGCCCCAATCGAAAGCCAGAGGTTTTATAAGCGTTACTTTATTGATCAGATCTGAAAGCCCATCGAAATGGTCCAGTGCCAAGGGAACGGCAACCAGGGTGCCAACGATCATGATGATCATTTGCAGGAAGTCCGTATAAGCAACGGCCAACATGCCACCAACCACTGTGTATACCAGCAGGATCAAGGTAAAAATCACCATTCCGGTGGTGGGCGAGAGTCCAAAGACAACATTGGCTACCAGTCCTCCAGCCACGATTTGTGCCTGGATATAGATCACTGTAGCAATGAGGATGATCACGGCTCCGGTGCCTCTTGCGGCTTTGCTTTGATAACGACGTTGGAGAAAAGCAGGTAGGGTAAGTTCTGTGACTCGCGTGAAGCGTGGTGCCAGGAAGGCCACCATAAACCAGTAGGCAAGGGGGATCACTAACAGTACCCAGGTAAAGGACCAGCCCACCGCATAAATGACGCCAACAGTGCCAATGAAGGTGCCTGCACTTGTGTGTGTAGCGGCCATGGTAGCTCCACCAACACCCCAGCCGAGTTTGCTGCCCGCGATCCAGTAGTCCTTTTCTGATTTGGTGAGCCTCAGGCTGATCCAACCGATCAAAAAGATCAGGAGGAAGTATCCGGCGAATATGAGGTATTGTATATTCATTTACGCTCAGTCCAATACATCCAGATCAGGTATCCCAAAACCACTAATCCCAGGGTCAGAAAGAGTCCCCAAAAGATGAATTTATCCATAGATAAGGCGTTTTCGGTTGTACCATATCAATGCACCGATCATTATAAAAATGATGATAACTATTTGATCCACTCTTCGGATCCAAACGCTGCCGGAATCTGAACCTTGTTCTATGCGGATCATAGACGCAGCAGCAGGCAATGAAGCATTTATGACTTTTGCCCCTTCGGAAACTACATGCTTACTGTCTGCGGGAAACAGTAAGTTCGTTTCGGCATCCGTATTTAACTGAACCTGAAAGAAATCCTGATCGGAAGAAGCACTGGTCCAATCCCCGAAGAACACTGGGATCTCACCTTTGTTTCCTGGAACAACCTGATACCGCAGGATAATCTTATTCGGTGTTGGCCCAGATAAAGGAATGTTGACAGAAGTCAGCTCGTAACCCTGACTGGTGGTTGATTCAAAACCTTCAATTTGGATATGGCTGATGACAGCTCCGCCGAAAGTCAGGGCCTTCAGGTGGATGTTTTCCGATTCGTCCGGGACATTTATGGTGTAGATGGATTTTACCTCGAATCCCTCTTGCAAAGATTCGATATTGACCTTAACGCCGTTCAGTTGAGGCTGCGCAGAGACCACATGACCTAAGACCAGACAGAGAAGTATCAGTACCCGCATCAGTACCACACTTCACCCAGTAGTCGCAACGTATTCTTGCCCATCACCTTCGCTATATCTTCTTCGGAGTAGTTGTGCTTTACCAGCCACCGGACCAGATTGTAGGATCCTTCCGTTGGATTTTCAAGTCCATCGACAAAAGGCACCGGTTCATATTCCATGCCTGGTTTTCCCTGGCTTTTGGAGGCTTTTAGGGATAAGGCCGCAGTGTATGCCTTGTGTAACCCCACATGGTCACCATACAGTGTATCCGGACCAAGCGTCACATGATCTATCCCTACCAGATCTTTGATGTATTCAAAATGCTCCATTACCGCATCCAGGTTATGCTTACGTTTAGTAGGGGTCAAAGTGGTGTGGGGTGCTGCTTCAATGCCAATGACTCCTCCTTTGTCTGCGCAGGCTTTCAATACATCGTCGGGAGCCAGTCGATTCGTGTTCCAGAGTGCTTTCGCTCCAATGTGACTCAGAATAATTGGTTTAGCACTGTGCTTGATGGTGTCCAGAGCGGTTTGGTCCCCCGTATGTGAGCAGTCGATGAGCAGTCCTAATTTGTTCATTCGGTCCACAGCTCGCTTACCAAAGGACGTCAACCCACCATCTCGTTCTTCTTTCAATCCGGAACCCAGCGCATTGGACTCACTGTAGGTAATGCCAATGGACCGCAGGCCAAAGCCATATAACAGGTCCAGGCGATCCAATTCATTTTCGATCATCATGGAGCCTTCCATCACGGCAACCCAGGCTACTTTGCCTTCACGATGTGCCGTGTGGATGTCCTCAACCGTCTTACAGTGGATCACGAAATCCTGATGGGCAATGTCACAGAGCCGCATGCCCAGGTCATGGATCACTTCACTCCATTTCCACCCACCTTTCGAATGGATCTGACAAATGCCATCCATGAGGTTGTCAAACACACAATCCCAATGTCCGGCAGCCAGGCCTTTGAAAGCAGTAGCCATCCTGCCTTCCTTGACGTAGGCTGGCGTTTGCATGATGTCCTTTGGAAATGTACCCAGATGCTCATGCACACTGATCAGCACATTTTCTTTTATGATCTTATTGACTGTTTCTTCCTGCTCAGCGTTGAGGGCCACTTTCGTTGACGAAACCCTGTCCACTTCATCGGCAAGCTCGAAATGGCGATAATCCACATCTTTTTCGAGGTATTGGAAGGATTCGTATCCGGCGTAATTTTTGGTTAAGCTCATAATCGATTGACTTGGGTCATGTTGATTTAGCCAATTTACTTCGGAATCTCGTTTGAGCTTGAACTAATCTGATGAGTGGTATTGAATGCGACAGTTTATCACATCGACCAACTTTTTCCGTGAACGTCGGTAGCAGAGGGTTATCTCATCAAATAGGTGCCATTTCCCCAAAAGAAGTCACGTTGCGGTAAAGACCTTCTTCCTGCTGTTCTTCCGGGTTGTCCTGCCAATAGTCGCAACCGAGCGATTCGTTTGTCAGTCTCCGGGTGAGATCTGAGCCATTCATTCGAAGCTTGTGAAAGCGCAGGTTTCCAAAATTGTGCCCACCACGGTCTTCCAATATTTTCAATTCGATGCAGGGCTGACGCCAACCCCATAGGATCTCCGGTGATCATGGCAGCATCGTGATCAGCAAGGTATTCCATACTTCGGGACAAACCCATCTGTAACAATACATTCAATAGGGGAGAAAAGATCAACAATATGATGGCCCATAAAGAAATGGTCTCAATGCCCATCAATAACATGGGTATAGCAAATAAGAGCAACAAACGACCGACCCAGGAAAGGGTATGGGTCAAATTGCCAAAGCTTGTTGCCAGGCCTTTGAAAAAAAGATCATTGTTTTTGATGTGGCTGATCTCATGAGCTAATACACCACTCAATTCCCGTTCGTTGAGGGCATTGACCAAACCGGAAGTAATACCAATAATGGGTTGTTCCTTAGAACCGAGTGCAAAAGCATTGGGAACCCGGTTATGAACCAAATATACATCTGGCGAGTAGCGTAATCCTGCTCGTCGTGCCAGGTGATTGACTAATTGGTACAGTTCGGATTGATAATACCTGTCCAGTTTTTGTGCCCTCTGCCAGCGAAGGATCTGTTGCGGTGCCATGTTCAATGAGAACAAGGTAATCAGCGCACCCACGCCGAGCAAAAACAAAGTGAGGGTCCAGCCCAACCAAAGACTACCGATGGCAGCTGCTAAACCAAAGGCTCCTGATAACAAGGCATACTTTTGGATAGTGCTTAGTGCTCGAACTTCTGAATGACTCATAACAACCTCCTTTTTGAGATTCAGGGGTCAAAAGAAATGCCATGGCAGTTATTCGGAAATTTTGTCAGTTTTGCCGGGTCAATTTCGAGTAAGTAAGACATTTTGTCCTATTTACGAGGCTCAATCAATTATGTAAGATAAACCTGGGAATACCTCTACCGAAGAGGAAGTTTACATCTCAGCCCTAGAAGCCACAGGTCGATAGAAATACAATTTACCGCCCGTGATCCGGTCCAGACGGAAATTGTTAACGCCTACTTTTCTGCCAAAGTCTGAGGTATTCTGATGAGCGATCTCATAATCACCGGGACCGTTTACCCGGTAAACAATGGCCGTATGGTCCGGGGAGCCCATTTGCGATTGATAGATGGAGTTGCCTTCTCTCCATTTCATTCTGACCTTTTTGAACTGTATCATATCACCGGGTAAGATCTCATCTTTTTCGGGGTTCAACGCTCTGCCATAAATGATGGCCGTTCTTTTGGAACTTCTGTCAAAGTAGGCATCGGAATAAGCTAGTGCCCCGGCGGCCAGGTCCCAGCATTCACCACGACCTACTTTTTTTCGCATGTTTTTATTGACGTATTCAATGACCTTCGCATTGATTTCAGGGAGTTCAGTAGGTACCGTACTTGTGGTTATGAAAAGAGCGATCAGTAAATACTTCATTGTTTTTTAAAGGCTTTAATTCTTTTACGTATCAGCGCTATTTAGGATATATCAAATTACGAGAGAGGATTGAATCTGTTCATGCTACGTGCAATCCATCTTGTCGCAATCATCTCCTTTATTTTCGAACTCTACCGTAATGTGGTCGATCGATTCATGCGCCAGCTTTTCCTGTACTTTCTGTTTGATTTCCTTTAGCTCTGAAATACGATAGTCTTTTGAGAGTTGCAAATGAATGGTCAGGATGTTGTACTCGCCATCCATGGACCAAACATGGCAATCATGGAGGTTGCATACTTCGGGGATCTCTTCAAGTCGCTGGTGAATGTTCTCAATGGAGATATCCTGCGGTGCCCCTTGCAAAATGATCACAAGGCTTTCTTTGAGATTTCGATAAACATTGAATAGAATGTAACCAGAAATCAAAATAGATAACAAAGGATCGATCCAAAGGGCCTCTACAAAGATCATGACGATACTGCCTATTAAGACAGCTGTCCAACCCAGAACATCTTCAAGCAAGTGTAGGGAAACAACCCGTTCATTCATGGAACCGCCTTTCTTGAGTCGAAGAGCCGCGGCACCATTCACAATTATGCCCAAAATCGAAAGGTAGAGCATACCCTGTGCATTGACGGGTTCCGGATCAAGGATTTCGGGAATCGCCGTGATCAGTATGAAGATCGATCCGACTACCAATACAATGGAATTGATGATGGCACCAAGGATAGAAAATCTCGCGAATCCATACGAAAACTTCTTCGTGCTGCCTTTATTAGACAACTCCTGAAAGTACCAGGAGAGCCCCAGACTCAGGCTATCTCCCAGGTCATGTAGTGCATCGGAGAGAATGGCGAGGCTATTGGTCATGATCCCACCCACGATCTCGATAATCGTAAAGCCCAGGTTGAGAAAGAAGGCGACTTTCAGATTACCTGTTTCGTGATGATGATGGTGGTGATGTCCGTGCCCCATGTGGCTGCTAATATAGGAGGCACCCATTGATGTTCATGGCGCTTGTACGCTAAATTATGCGAAATGGTCGCATAACCACTTCCTCTTATGCTTTCATCTACTACTTTTATGAGCGGACCCATCAACTCAATGAATCTCGAAGAAGACCAACCCAATATCAAACTAGACTTCTACGGAGGAATCACCGGTGCACTTTCGCCTTTCGTGATCTTTTTAACGGGAGTCATTGTCATCGCGCTTTCAGGTGCACCGGATGAAAGGGGTTTCTGGCCGGTATTGATCCTGGCCCTTGGAGTGGGACTGCTGCTCAGCAAAAACCGGAAAGCTTTTTCTGAGGTAGTCATAGCAGGCATGTCACAGAAGATCATCATGATCATGATCACTGCCTGGATGCTGGCTAGCACCATCGGTATCCTCATGACTCGCACGGGATTTGTGGATGCACTGATCTGGTTATCAGTACAATTACAACTCGGACCATCGGGCTTTTTACTTACCGCATTACTGATCTGTTGTGTGGTATCGCTCTCGACCGGTTCCAGTTTTGCTACCATTCTGATTTGCAGTCCGTTACTGTATCCTTCAGGAGGACTTATGGGGGTTGATTTACCGCTATTGGCAGGGGCCATATTAGCAGGAGCGACTTTTGGCGATTTTTCAGCTCCGATTTCAGATACCACCATTGCCAGCGCCCTGAGTCAGGATGTTGAGATCGGACCGACGGTAAAAAGTCGATTACGGTACGCCATTCCTGCATTGGTATTAGCGGCCATCGTCTTTGTGACGCTCCAATGGGCCAAAGGACCTGAGAATGGGGCTGCCCAGCATGCGATTACTGGGGACCCCAGAGGGTTGCCCATGTTATTGGTTCCATTAGCGATCACCATTCTATTTCTCAAGGGGAAGCATCTGCTTCATGGTCTGATGGCCGGACTGGGGCTTGGAGTATTGATCGGTTTGGTGTTTGGGCTGCTACCAATGACAGAGCTTTTGACTTTGGACCTGGACAATTTCCGGGCAACAAGTTTCATTATCGACGGTATCAACCGGTCTGTGGGCATCAGTTTCTTTACCATTTTATTGATGGGATTGGTTGAAACGATCAAAACCAGTGGTATATTTTCAAAGCTGATCCAATTCGCTTCAAACAAGATCCACACCTCCCGAGCTTCCGAAAACTGGATCGTAGGCATGACCAGTGTTGCCGTATTACTCACCACGCACAGTATTGTTGCGATATTGATGGTCAAGGAGTTCGTTCACACAACAGGGTCTCAGGCAGATATTTCCGGAATTCGAAGGGCAAATCTTATGAGCCTGGTTACCTGTTTCTTTCCGTTTGTATTGCCTTACTTCATTCCAGTGATCCTGATGGCAAACATGACCCAGACAGGTAGTGAATTCAATGTTCCGGCTCTGGGGCCGGTTGACGTAGGGTTTTACAATTTTGTGGCCTGGGGTTTATTGGTGGCTTTGGTACTTTCTATTTTCATTGGGATTCAAAAAAGAACTAATTGATTGGATCCACGCAAACTGCTGGGCGGCATTTAATTACTTTCTATCTTTAAAGAGATGAGTGATAAGCATACATTACGAGAAGACCAATTTGAACTCTATGACCTGGCCGTAGAAGTAGAATCTATCGGAGGGAATTGTACCTGCAACATGACTTTGGGAGATAAGTTTTACATGAAAGGAGGGAAGTTGTCTTTACCCGAAGGTCAGGACTTCTGCCTATATGCCTTGCAATCAACCATTCCACTGTTACCCACCAAGCAACGGAAAAATCACCCGGCGGACTGGATGGAAACCGATGCCCGAGTGATCTGCCCCGATCCTGCCTGCCAGCTGGTGATGCGCATCGATCGAACAGACAGTCGTGTTCTTAACCAAGATGATGTGAGTCCGGTCGAATGGCATCCTTCACAAGATGCAGGATCCACACAATCAGATTCCTGATAAAAAAACAGGGCGATCAGTAGATGGACAAGTACTATAAGACTCAGGACGTACCCCTCGAACCTCAAGAACTGGCGAAGCTTAAGCGGGGTTTTTGGGTAATTCCTGTTTTCCTGATCATCTTCATTGGATTTTTTGTGTTCATCTTTCAGGTTGTCACCCCTGTAGACGGTCCTATATTCTGGATTCCAGTGGTGATGTCGGTTTTCTTTGCGGGATTAATGGGGTATATCATCTGGGGGTTTGTCATGGATCTGAGTTTGGGGACTAAACAAGTTTTTCAGGGCCTGATCACGAAGAAGGACGTCCATCATGGTGCCGGAAAATCAAAAAGCCGTACTTATTATCTCTTTTTCGGCGAAAAGCGCATGCGTGTGGAACCTCACATTTACCATAAGTTTGAAGAAGGAGATTTGATTGAACTCCATAGATCCAAGCGACTATATAACATGATCTACAAGACGGAATTGCTGAAAAGAGAGGTGGTTATGCAAGTGGTTGCAGAGGCACAACAACAGCGGATGAGCCGGCAACAGCGCATTGGTTTTATCCTGATCTCACTTTTTGTATTGACGATCGGGATGTTTGTGGCGGCTGTTTTGTTGGGATGGGTGGAGTGGTGATTGTTGGACCTTTAATGACCTGGCTCTGATTTTGGAAATGATTTCCGGTTGGATCAGTGCTCAAATCCCCCTTTTAAGGCATAGCCGTCAACTTAGGGAAAACGCAACAAAATCTCCCGTCTTCGCGAGGTACCGATCGGACCGCCGACGCGGCGATCTTTTACGGGAGTTCAGGCCCATAAATTGCAAGATTGCTTCACTATGCCGGGTGGCCGGTGCCATCGCAATGACGATCTAATTTCATTTTTAATTTTGGTAGATCTATAGCGTTTAATCAGGCATAAATTCTAAAGTTGACGGCTATGCCTTTTAAGGAGGTTAGGAATGCCCAGTTAGGTGGATTTTGATGTAAAAATATATTTCACCCTCCCTATTCAACAATCAATTTCCTGAAGTGCCTGCCATAGATTGTCTCGATCTCTAAGAAATACGTTCCCTGGTAAGTGCTTTTTAAAGGGAGTTGAAATTCAATTTGATTCACTCCATAAGACGCCAGGATTCTGCCAGACAGATCTCTCAATTTCACCGACTTAATGTGCGCTTCTGAGGAGATGGTTGCCACTTCCTGAGCGGGATTCGGAAACACTTGTAAATGAGGCGCTTTTATTGGACCGGCTGCTAAAACGGCTTCAATTTCCTGTGAGATAGTCCAGTTAGAAGCGTCATCGTTATTATTGAAAAGATCAATGATGCTCAGAAATCCTCCATCGCCATTGGCTTCAGATGGCCAGGGGCTTGCATTGGAATAAGTTACTTCATCAATGACATTTCCCCAGCCATTTAATAATTGTATGGTTTCTCCGGAATTACTCAGGTTCTTGCTGAATTCATCGTAAGGCGTAAATCCGTAAATGGTTTGGAAAGCCAGGGTTTCACCGGCGAGGAATAAGCTGCCTCCCGAACTTAATGTTGTACCTGGAGCAAATTGATAGACCAGATCCGTTCCTCCGAAATACACACCACTCAAATCAGCCCTTTCTGTACCGGTATTGGTGATTTCGATAAACTCCAATTCGTCCTCAGGAAATCCTCCACGAGAAGCCGGATGATAATTGATCTTTGAAATGACCAGACTCGGAACTTCTTCACCCAGGCATTCCTCAGGAGCACCCAAAGCGCTGGAAATCCAGCGGCTTCGTTCAACAATCCATTGTTTCATGGCAGTGATATGTGCGTCATAGTCACCCAGGGTATTCCATCGGGATTGCTCTCGTTCACGGGCTTCCGCCAATAACGTGACCACCTCGTCCATAAAGGCGTGGATCTCATCCGGATGCAAGGGTTGTCTTTCTTCGCTTAGCTCATGCCACCGATTGGATAAGTAACATCGAAACGGACGACTGTCGTATAGATCCTTCCAAAACATGGCCCCGACATTGTCACCGTCATCAAATTGCCAGATGTCGGTGTGACTCCTGTCAAATCCCCAGAAAAACAAGTCATTCCCATAAGTGAGGTTGAAATCCCATACCGGCCCTGCTCTAAGTTTGGCATTTCGATCCTTGTGAAAAAAGGTGCTGAATTGATAGGCATCTACATTAGACGCCAGCTCATTGATGAGCATGAAATCCACAAAAGAGGGGATATCAATGAGGGCGGGATATCCTTCAGTCACTGACAGGTTATTGCTCCGTGAGGTATTGGCCAGTTCCCGGAAGATGCCTTCGATATAACCCGTCTGACTTGTAGTGACCTCCAGGGGTTTCGGATGCTCATGAATAAAAGCGGTGGTAGCCCCGTTATTGGAAGGCATGGTCCATGCGGCAAAATCTCCACCTTCCGTTTTATCCGCTTTGGTGATGTAGCCGCCGGTCAGTTCATCACCTGCGTTATCGAACGCACTGATCTTATTGATATTGATGCGGTCATCGTCGGCTTTCAGTTTTTCCTGTAAAATATAAATGCCCCGATAATCTCCATTGAGTACCATTTCGCAATAGATACCTCTCGATGCATATTGACCGATTTGTAACGACAACTGATAACTGACATAATCTCGCATCAGCGAAGGGTCAAAAGCCAATCCGTTCAGGATCCAGTCATTTTCATCGGGCAATCCAAGCAAGCTTACATTGTCTTTGTTCCTTTGATCATCGTAGGTAGTCAGTGCGTATTGTTTCTTGTCGAGGATTTGGGAGGAAGATCCCCGGATTTCGATGGCAATGGTGCCTGAAAAATCATGACTTTCGGGATTTTCCAGATCAGTAAGCGCATTTCTTTGTCCGACACCATTATCAATCACGGTCATAGAAGCCCAGATCTTTGGTTCATCCGGAATGGTTTGGCCACCTTCGGTTTCGATCACCACGATCGGCAAATTAGAAGACTCAAAGTCAATCGGGGCAGCAGGCGCATCAAACCAGTCGGGAACATTTCGATAGTGAGTGCTCGTTGTGTTGATCCCTACTGATAGTACCGGGATGGCCGTCAGATCGGAGGAGGTCAGGCTTTCATTGTGCACTTCCACGGCAAGGACGTTGGTACCGGCGATCAGGACATTGGGGTCTACTTCGTAGCGGTCAGGATCAACACCAGTGTATAATCGGGCCTCATGAAGCGCATCGGCAGGTTGATCAAACGCCGGCACGTCACCTGAAACATGCGTCCGGGCGATCTCCGTACCATTGAGGTAAGCGACAAAACCATCATCAAAATCCATGTCTAGTAGTAATGCCTCTATTTCATTTAAGGCAGAAACTTCAAACTCTAGTCGCATAAAGACGGAGAGTGTAGTGGAGATAACTGTAGCATCATCATCATCTCCGTAGCCGATGCCGGAATTACCAGAGAGCCAGTCGGATGCGTCGAATCCTGAATCCTTCCAGGCAATATCTGGTTGCGAGGTGGGTACAATGTACTGCCAGGAATCTCCCGGTAGTACAACACTTTCCCAGTGGTCCGCCTGGCTGATAGCTCCAAGATGTAAACTCAAGAAAAGATGAAATAAAAAATACCGATTCATAGGTGATCCCGACTTAGCAACCATTACAGTAAATAGCTAAAGTAAATAATATGCTACGGGCATTGACAGGATTCTGGTCCATACTAGCATTGCAAATCTGTCATCGCCAAAAAAGTATCGTTCATTCTGGCGGTTCCTGAACCCCTTGTCACGAATGCCGAACGAGCATCACAACTGCAAATGAATATGGTCATCGTGTCTAACCGCATGACACCCGTGAAACCGGATCTTTTGGAACCATTGCAACTCCAATCGCGTCTTCAAATGCGGTTCGATGAATATTTTGCCCGTTTTGTTGTTTAAGGCGAGCGCCTGGAGCAATCGCCGGTTGGCCTGACGGTCGAAGGTATATTCCGGGAATCGATCGAAAGCCCATCGCGTAGTGAGGGAATATTGCCAATGTCCCTGATCATCACATAAAGCCGGCTGATTGACTTCATCTGAATGAGGTGACTCGGCAATGCCATACCCGGATAGCGACTTGCCCGTATTGAGGTATTCACCTTCCGGATTGGTATATACAAAAGCCAGGTCAATTTTCTGTCCATCATCATGACTCAGGTGACCGACCAGCGGAAAACCATCGATCCAGGGGAAATTGGCATCCAGGTAAACCATCGCCTGATCCTTCGGCAAAGCCTGTGCCGATTCATAGAGCAAGTTTTGTAAGGCCGGACTCACGTAGTGACGATTGGCCAGCCAGATAAACGCATTGGCCGGTTTGATACGCGTCTCGTGATAAATGGGCATGGGTACCCGGTTGAAAACAAACTTGGCGAGAAATGGCGTAAGCGTCAGGTTAAAGATAAGGTAGAGCAGGAGGTAGGCGCCTACCTTTTTGAGTCCCCCGATAAGTCCTTTCCATTCCACCTCCCTTTGATTTCGAGTTACGGCTAAATAAAGCAAGTAGATCACACCACCAGTTTGGGTGATGGCTGTGAGCAAAGAGAAGAGAAGGGCACGTTTGAGAAAAGTAAGCAACAAACTATGTCGATTATGAACCGGAACGATAGAACCGGGTCAAAAGTATGATAATTACCTGAGGTGATACGGGTCAGTGCCACACTTTCCCGATAATGAAAATGCCAAATATTTCACCTGGATACACAACTATTTCAGGTTACCCCCGTTATAGAAGAGACAAACAATCAAAGGCACTTCCGGAGCCGTTCCGGAAACATTTACAACTATAATTATTATTCATTTTTATGTCAATTCAGTACAAATCAGTCGCTAAAGGACAACCCGGTGTAGTAGGTGGTGGAACCCCAAAGTATTACGCACAGATCGTCAGAGGTCGTGAGGTCAAATTGAGACAATTCATCACGGAGATCGCAGATTCCAACACTTTGAATACTGCGGATGTGATGGCCGTATTAGAATCCTTTTTGCAGCTATCCGGTAAATATTTGGGTGAAGGCCGCAAGATCGATATGGGCCAGTTGGGTTCTTTTAGCCCCAGTTTGAACAGTCAGGGAGAGGAGACTCAAGAAGCGGTCAATAAGAATTCGATTAAACGTGTCAAAATCAACTTTCGACCCAGTTCGTTGCTTCAGGACAAATTAGATACCGCGAAATTCGAGAAAGTTACCAGCGGCGCTTCTACCACAGAAGAACCCACCGTAGCGGCTTAACCATAGACTCATCCTGAACGCTTCTTACGGACTAGAAACAGGAAGTACAGGATAAAGACGTTGTTCGGTTGATCACTCCAATGAGTAGTTCATACCCTTTTATGTTGGCCCTGCTGAATATTCAGCAGGGTTTTTTATAATTTTTAGAGCGAAGCCCCGGATCTTACTAAAACCTATAAGGTCTTTGAATGGCAGAGCGTAGACCTTATAGGTTTACACCCTCGTTGGTATTATCACCGACGAGCATGACTATTACTTACTAGTCTTCTTACAATATATCGTTGGTCATTAGACCAACAACGGCCAAAAATTTCAACCCACACGTCATTTCGTTCAAATCCACATGTGATTTTCCAAAAACGACACATCATTTCCACATAAACCACGTGTGCTTTTTTCGAAACGACGTGTGATTTATACTTGAAGCTAGGGGTTTTTAGAGCGAAGCCCCGGATCTTACCAAAACCTATAAGGTCTTTGAATGGTAGAGCGTAGACCTTGTAGGTTTACGCCCTCATTGGTGTTATCACCGACGAGCATTTATTACACATCAGTACGCTTACAGTTATGTAGTTGGTCAAAAGACTAACAACCGCCAGGATTTTCAACCACACGTCATTTCGTTCGAATTCAAGTGTGATTTTCCAAAAACGACGGGTGATTTCTATTCAAAGCCGCGCGGTTTTTTGAGCGAATCCCCGGATCTTACCAAAACCTATAAGGTCTTTGAAAGGTAGAGCGTAGACCTTATAAGTTTGATTAATTTCATGCATCTTCGTAGCCACAAAGCAATAAAACAACTATCAAATGCAATCACCATTCAACAAACCTCAACTCAAACCTTTCAGAAAAAAGTTACGAAATAATCTTACTCCAGCAGAGGCTGCACTTTGGACGTTACTAAAAAATAAGCGGCTCGCAAGATGGAAGTTTAGAAGACAGTACAGTGTGGACAATTATGTGCTGGATTTTTATTGTCCGAGAGCCAGATTAGGAATTGAGCTTGATGGTGCAGGTCACTACACCTCTGCAGGAATGGCGTACGATGAAGCGCGTACCCAACATATCAGTCAATACAATATCAAGATTATCCGATTTGAGAATAAAGAAGTGTTTGATCAGCCTGAGGCGGTGTTGGAGGAGATTTTGAATCAACTGGGTACTTAAGTTAGTTTTATACTAACCACCCCGTTCTCGCCTTACGGCTCTAACCACCCCTCCTAACATGAGGAGGGGAGCGGATATATACTTTGAAATATTATCCGCTCCTCACCTATTTTAGGTGAGGTGTCCGAAGGACGGAGAGGTAAGTTGACACCTAAACTCTCTATTTTTACACTCATGACAGTCCAACCCCCTAACCGGGCGTCCCCAAAGGAAGCTCAGAACTAATCCAACACCCCGCGCAGCTAGTAGATATCATGCAGCGGGTACTGCGCCGCGAGAATAAGATCGGTAGAAGCCAGGAGCACTTCTGGGT
This sequence comes from Cyclobacteriaceae bacterium, assembly GCA_965229785.1. GTDB lineage: Bacteria > Bacteroidota > Bacteroidia > Cytophagales > Cyclobacteriaceae > JAWPMT01. The sequence continues at coordinate 1,791,564 of CBDDJS010000001.1, read as the reverse complement.
AGTGGGACTAGAAAATGCAGGCAAGCTGCTGTTCATAGAGTTGATTGGCCTGGGCCGTAGCAACCGGGTACATGCCGACGCGCCTACCATCTTTCGAATGGCGATCTATAAAATGGCGGTGAAGGTGATCTTTGTGCATAATCACCCGAGTGGCCACCCTTCGAGAACCTCAGGATGACCGGAAACCATAATTGATGGGGTGTCAGTCTGAGGCCCTCGAAGACGACCACCAATACAAAGCCGGCCAAATCCTCAACATCGAAGTAGCCGACCACCTCATCATCTCTGAAGACGCTCACCTCAGCTTCGAAAGCGAAGGCTTGATGAATAAGATACGCCACAGCGACAGCTACAAAATCCTAAGCAAAGAAGAACAACTACTCCAGCAGTTTAAAGTAGATGCGGAGCGCACCAAAGCCATCGAAGAGGAGAAGGTAAGAACTGCGAAGAAGATGAAGAAGGATGGGGTAGATGTGGAGATCATCAAGAAATACAGGGGTTACGAGTTGGGGAGATTAGAAAGTTGTAGGCCCTAAACCTATAAGATCTTTTAGGAGAGCTGCAGAGTAGACCTTATAGGTTTGATTGGTAACGAGTAGGGGGGATTAGGAAGTTGTGATCATTCGCATTACCGGAATGCCCAACCCTTAAGGGATGCGAATTATGAGAATCCTCCTTTACTTCAAAACCGTCATTCCGGTCATCACTGTAGAAGTTAGAATTTGACAACTTATCAAGGTTGATGTACCGGAATCTCAAACTTTGATAGTAGGTATTCTATTTGATTAGATTCCGCAGGGAGCCTGGCGGTACACTTCCATAGATGAATTAGGGTTAGTCCCAAGAACGAGTCTCTCATTCTGAAAGCAGTCCACGAACACTTTCCGTACTTCGACGAACTTTTGTTTTATGACATAATAAATCATGTTAATTTCTTAAAATTCATCGCAACAAGGTTTTTTCATCGAAATAGGGTTACCAATATGAGGATTTTAATGTTTCTAATATTCACAATCGGTTCGATTAGTTCGTTTTCACAAGTAAAAAATGGCACTTATTTTTGGAAAGAAGAAGTCTTTATAGATAGAATACTGGTTGATGGATCGAATGACCCTCTAAGCTTAAAGACCATATCTATAAGAGGACAAAAATTTTCAGTTTACAAATCGACTTCTGCATACACACATATTCGATTTCTGAAATATTCTAATCCCAATAGCTTCAATTATCGGACATACTACGCTATTCCTGATGCTAAGGGGGTTGAAACTAGGATTCACTATTTTAAAGTTCGAACGGACGATGTTAAGAATTACGCTGAAGAGTATGATTTTTTTGGTCGCCAACTCATATTTGGTGTTATCAATTTTCCTTTTAAGATCCGTGGGATAGTCGGGAATAAAGTGGATTTTTCAGGCGCATTCAATATTGGAGCAGCCGTAGGGTTAAAGACTCGAAAATATAGTTATGAAAAATGGAGCAACATCTGGCTATTGGGAGTAGGAATTGCAAATGTGGATTTGGATGCCTCGTCAGTAAGTATGAATGCCGAAGAACTTGATTCAGCAAATAATTTTTCGGCACTTTCGATTTCATTTGGCCATATGTGGGAATATGAGAAAGTACAATTAGGAATCTTTATCGGTTGGGATAGGATCAGTCGTCTTAATCATGATCGATTTGACTGGGATTATCAAAATAAACCTTGGTTGAGCATCGGTTTAGGCTATTCTATTTTTGGAAGCGCCGATGAGAAAAAAGCCAGGGTTAGTGGAACTAATTAGATAGATTTTAATTGGAAGTTAGGGTAACCAACGGACTATCCGAGATATATCTTCTTTTTAATCTTTCAAATGCACTCAGCGTCCTGGAATCCCTAAAATACATGCCATTTTCATCTGTTAAGCTGTAGAACAGACCTTATAGGTTTGCTTTTCACGAACGCTCAATTACTGTTCACGTATTTTAAGGTTGGTCCGATGGGGGTAAACGCACATTCTTCGTACATAAAGATGCGATCATTTTTTTATGTCAAAAGAACAGCATCTCCAATTCGTCAAAGAGAAGGGTTTCTTCCAGATCGATATTCCCATTCAGGACTTGCCAGCATTTACCGATGAAATGGGTGCCATTCTTAAGCAATGGGGGCATTGGTTCAAGGCTTTGTGTGATGGGAGTTTAGAACCCTTAACAGAACAACAACGCCACTTTGTTGAGGCCATTCAAAAAAGCCAGCCAGTTACACTTGAGGAGCGAACATGGTACCTCTATCTGAAGCGAAAAGAAATACAAGTGCAACACAGCCATGCTTTAAGCCGGAGACCCAAACTAGCTGAGGATAGTTTTTACTCCAGAGAGGATAAGCAAGTCATTAACAGGTCCATGTATGCAGTGATGAAACAAGAACATAGAAGGTAACATGGACAAAGACTGTACTCAACTACTGAAGGAACTAGCGGAAGACGCTATTTATACGGGAAAAGGCCATTTAAAAGCTGGTGATATTCGAAGAACGCTGATCAAAATGGCCATCTGGGCTTGTGTCATTAGTGCAGTTTTAGACATCATGAACATTTTTGGTGATGACACCTGGCTGGATGGGATTGGAGTCTTTTGTGCATTAGCCTTATTAACCTGGAACGAGAGAGAAGGACATACCTATTCTTCCAGGCACAAACATTTTGGAGAGCTATACCTGGACCTGTATCGTGAGATCAGGGAAATGTATAGATGTAGGGAATGTAAGGATGATGATGTCATTGTAATGAGTCAAAAACTTCGAAGCTTAAATCAAGAAAAACGACCTGATATTCCCTGGCTAGCTTATCAGATGGCCAAAAGAGGTATTAAAAAAGGAGAGGTTAGAAATTGGTTTGCAGATGAGTATAAATAATCAACTGATCAATTTTGTGAAAAGGGAGCTGGTGATACGAAGAAATTCTTCGGAGCGAAATAACATCAATAGATCGCTGAAGCGTCTCGAAAAAACCATTTGGGATAAGTTGGGAGGAGAAATTTGCGGTGTAAAAAGATTTGGATCATACACAAGAAATACGATTATACCCCGGAAGTACGATCCTCAGTCAGATGTGGATCTCATGATAGTGATGGATGCTTCTGAACGTGAGTATATGCCAAACACTTACAGAGATCAGATTAGACGAGTAGTTAAAAGGTCCTACCCTAGGTCTATTTCAAAAAAGAATTTTCCCTGTATCAAACTGGAACTGAATCACATCATGTTTGATTTGGTACCCGCAGTGATCGAAACAAGCTTTCGGGGAAATGAAAAATATTATATCCCCGATACTGCTGATTCATGGATGGAAACAGACCCCAATGATTTCAACAGCGAGTTGAGTGATGCCAATCAATACTATGGCTATAATACCGTACGGAATGTGATCCGCCTGATGAAACGTTGGAATGCCACAAAGAAGTACCCTTTCGATTCATACCTACTGGAAAGAGAGGTGGCAGGTTTGCGTTTTTCTGGGTGTAATACTTATGAGGGATTCAAATACGCGCTTGATCAAATAGCGTATGAAGTCAGTAACACGCGTCAGGCTCTGGAATACATTGATATGTATGATGAAAGGGATAACCACTACAAGGAACTGCAATGGGTAAGTAAATTATTAGGCGTATAGGTGCTTTGAGCATGGAACTGAAGAAAAAAATTGAGCAACTACCTCTCCAGGAACTGAAGTTATTTGTAGATCAGAAAGAAAAGGATCGAATCCAGAAAGCAACAAGTGAGTTAGTGATTCGTCTCATGAAGGATTTGGATCTTAGGAGAGATCAGATACTTACATTTGGTTCATTCACACGTAATACCATGCTCCCGAGAACGAAGGATAAGAGGTCAGACGTAGACTTATTACTAAATATGTCTGCTCATGCAGGAGATCAAAGGAGCCCTCCGTTGGAGTATTTGAAACGGATAAAAAGAGCAGTGAATGGACAGTACCGGAACAATGAAATAACAAGAGATCCTTTGTCAGTGACGTTAATACAAAAGAAAATCCAATTTGATCTGGTGCCAGGCTTTCCTCAGGTAAAGTCAAAATCCTTCAAAATCCCCAACGGCGAAAATGGTTGGATGAAAACCTCACCGAAAGAATTAAACGACCTGTTAACTAAAAAGAATAAGGAGACAGATCATCTGGCAATGAGTCATCTCATACGGTTATTGAAATACTGGAATGTATCTCATAGTCGAAGACATAAATCCAGTGTAATCGAAAGCAGGGTGCTTTCCTGGAAATTCAAAAGTAAAACGATGTTTGAGGCCTTCTGTTTTGGGTTGAGGCGTCTCGGTAAGGACGATGAGGCCATCAGAAAACAAGTTGATCAGTTAGAAAAGTGTTACAGAAAAAAGGAATATACGAAAGCGGCCAACATACTCAATCAACTTTTGCCTGGATTTAAGAAGACCTGAGCATGATTTCAAATGAACAGTGATCCACGTCCACCCACCTCCCTTTCACGAACAAAAAACGCTTCTGTTCTGAGTATTTGCCGGACTTACTTAGATTCATGGGATGGAACTCATCATCGAGCGATTAATGGAGCTAGGTGCTAAACCCAATCAAGAATTAGATGGTCTAGACGCTTCAAAGTTTTTGAATTGCCTTGACGAAAGGGTTAATGAACAGTTTCAGCAGCGATTCAGGTTTACGGATCTCTTCCCTGAGAATGGTCCGAAGCTTAAAAAATCGGATGAGAAGGATCATGAAATGGCTTATAAAAAAGACCTGGATACTTTTCTGGCAATGTATCCCATGGAAATCAACCAGGGTAGTACAGAAATAACCGGACTGTATTGCTTTTATGAAAATGGTCGTCCCATCTATTTCGGCAATTCCCGCCAGGTTTTTACCAGACTAAGGCAACACTTTCTGGGGCAAGATCATAACACAGCCAGTCTGGTTTACCTCATGGCACGAACTTTTTGGGAGAGACTTCCTGAAGAACAAAGACCTGAATGGAAAGGTGAGAGAAAAGACTTGCCATTTTTTGGAAAATATAGGGTAGAAGTTCAAAAGCATATGATCAAGAACTGGGAAATAGCCATTGAGCCCATGTCGAATGCCCATGAACGCTACCTCGCCGAAATCTACTACGCCATGCACTTCAAAACCTACTGGAACAATTTTGATACGCATTGATACATGTAGGATGATGGCATTTCCTGTATTTTCGGGCTTTAACCTAAACTTAATTCAGAACGATCACGAATGAAGAGAAAATATACCTTATCCTGGCTTGAAGGTTACTTGATGGATGCTTGTGACATCCTGAGGGGTAACATGGACGCATCGGAGTTCAAGGAATACATCTTTGGGATGTTGTTCCTGAAGCGACTCAATGATAAATACGAGCAGGATCGCGCGATAAAGGAACAAGAATTCCGCAAAAAAGGATATCCCGAAGATAAGATCAAGGTTGCATTACAATCGTCTAATCAGTACGAGTACTTTGTGCCTACGATCGCCCGTTGGAACTATCTAGTAAAGGATGATAAAGGCACGGAAATCAACGAGGGTATCCTCCATGTGAAATCTGATGTGGGTAACCATCTCAACAAAGCCCTGGCGGCGCTGGAAGAGGAAAACCCGGACAAACTTTCCGGTGTATTGACCAACATTAACTTCAACCGGACCATTGGTAAAAACAAGAACGCACTCAGCGATGAGAAGCTCGTAGAGTTCATCCAGCACTTCAATAAGGTGCAACTCATCGATGGAAACTTCGAGTTTCCGGATCTGCTGGGAGCTGCCTACGAATATCTCATCAAGTACTTTGCGGACTCTGCGGGAAAGAAAGGCGGGGAATTCTACACGCCCAATGAAGTGGTAAAGCTGCTAATTGAGATCCTGGAACCACAAGAAGAAACAGCAATTTATGATCCCACCTGTGGCTCGGGTGGTATGCTGATTGAAGCTAAGAATTATGTGCAAGCCCGGTATGGGGACAGTAGTAGCATGAGTTTTTACGGTCAGGAACTGAATGGCACTACCTGGTCGCTTTGTAAGATGAACATGCTCTTTCACGATATTTTCGATGCAGAGATTCTACAAGGTGATACGATTGCTGACCCTCAGCACATCGAGGAAGGAGAACTCAAGCGCTTTGACATGGTAATTGCCAATCCACCTTTCTCAGCCAACTACTCCGATATCACAAACTACAAGGACCGTTTTCAGTACTGGATGCCGAAAAAGAGCAAGGCCGACTTCATGTTTGTGCAACACATGATCAGTGTGCTGAAAGACGATGGCCGCATGGCGGTGGTGATGCCACATGGGGTGTTGTTTCGTGGCTCAGAAGAGCGCAGCATGCGCGAATGGCTGACTGAACGAGGTATTCTGGAGACTATCATTGGCTTGCCACAAGGCTTGTTTTACGGAACGGGCATCCCGGCATCGGTGCTCATTATCAATAAAAAGGGAGCAGGAAAACGGACAAAAGTACAATTCATCAATGCGGACAGGGAGTACAACGAGGGTAAGAACCAAAACAAACTACGACCAGAGGACCTGGCTAAGATCAGCTACTACTATCGCAGTAAGGAGGTACTGTCCGGATATGCAGAACTGATCGACCGGGAAGACCTGGAAAAGGAGGAGTTCAATTTTAACATCCGGCGATACGTAGACAACAGCCCGCCACCTGAGCCGCACGATGTACACGCACACTTGCATGGCGGTATTCCGGTTGCAGAAGTGGATGCCTTGGAACCCTATTGGGCCAACTATCCTAACCTAAGGAATGACTGTTTTGAACCACGGAAGGAAGGCTATTTACAATTCAAACCTGAGATTGACGCGAAGGAAGTGATCAAAGCTTTGATTACTGATCATCATGATGTAGCCATCAAGCAACACGACTATGAGACGGTAATTGCTGACTGGTGGAAGGCGAACCTACCTAAGCTGCAAGCCTTGCCACAAGAAAAGAACGTTTTTGAACTGTACCGGGACTTTGCCAAGAGCATTGCCACCGACTTCAGTGCCCTGGGTATCCTGGACCATAACAAAAGCCGGGGGGTGTTTGCCGCTTATTGGAGTTTACTAGAAGCCGACCTGAAATCCGTAGCAGCCAGTGGCTGGAATGCGGAACTGATCCCAGACGAGGAAATTGTGGCGTCGCAGTTCCCGCAAGTCCTGACCGCCCTGAACCAAAATGAAGCCCGTGCCAACGAACTGGAGGCGATGTTTAAGGAGGTGAACGACCTGGAAGCTGATGACTATCAGGAAGAGGACTATGAAGTTTTTCCTGCAAGCGTATTGGCCAGGCTAAAGCAAGAGCTCAAAGAAGCTAATGGTCAGGTAAAGCAGCTGAACAAAGAGATCAAGGAATATCAGAAGCGCTATCTGGGACATGCAAAGGAAATTAGCAAGGTAATTCAGGCAGACCTCAAAGCCGCCAAAAAGGAACTCAACGCTGCCAAAAAAGAGAAGGACGAATCACTCATGGCTGAGATTCAAAACAACATTGACTTACTTTCTCAACAGAAGGCCAGTTTGGCCGCTTTTGGCAAAGGCTTTTCCAACGAAATGGATGGATTCCTGAAGGAAATCGAGCGAAGAAGAACACAAATAGAAGACGCGGAACGACAAGCTGCCGCTCTGGATAAAAAGCTTTCCCGCCACAACCAACTGGATGCAGAACTAAAAACTTGTAAAACAGAGATCAAGCGCATCAAAGCAGAAAGGGAAACGCTGGTAGATAAAGCCCGTGGCAAAATAACCACTGAGGCTGCACAGGAGCTGATCCTGACCCGCTGGAATGAGACCTTGTATCGTGTAGTGCTCGACCATGTACACCGCTACGAACGAGCCTTGATTGTTGAGCTGGAAACTCGATTTGCCAAGTACCAACATACGTTGAACAGTATCTTGGGAGACCGTGAGGAGGCTGCTAGCCAATTGTCGGATTTTTTGATGGAGTTGGGGTATGAGTGAGATTTTTAAACAAATGAAAATTTCGGATTTCTGTCAAGTAATACGAGGAGCAAGCCCTAGACCAAAAGGTGATCCTTTGTATTATGGTGGTGATGTGCCGAGGTTAATGGTAGAAGATGTTACTCGGGATGGGAAATTAGTAACGCCTTGTGTCGATTTCTTAACAAAAAAAGGCGCCGAATTGAGTCGCCCTTGTAAAAAGGGGACTTTAACTGTTGTTTGCTCAGGAACTGTTGGTATTCCATCATTTTTGGCGGTTGATGCTTGTATTCATGATGGGTTTCTAGGTCTTATTAACATAAACAAGGAGATCAATCATGAATATCTTTATTATCAATTAGTCGCAAATAAACAAGAATTGGACAGAACAGCCACACATGGAGGAATTTTCACCAATCTTACAACTGAGATATTTAAGAATACTCAGGTTGATATTCCCGACTTTAAATACCAACAAAAAATTGCGCAAATCCTCTCCACCTGTGATCGAGTTATTGAAAAAACAGAAGCTACCATTGCCAAGTATCAGGCCATCAAGCAAGGCATGATGCACGACCTCTTTACCCGTGGAATAGATACGAAAACAGGAAAACTACGGGCCAGGTATGAAGATGCGCCAGAGCTATACAAAGAGTCTGATTTGGGTTGGATTCCGAGGGAGTGGGAGGTAATGAGGTTAGATGAATGTGTCAATAATTTAGATGGACAAAGAGTTCCCATTAAGAAAGAAGATCGGGAATTAATTTCTGGAGATATACCCTATTATGGAGCATCTGGAATTATTGATTATGTGGATAAATACCTATTCAATGAACCCTTGATACTTCTGGGAGAAGACGGGGAGAATGTAATTGCACGGAACACTCCCTTGGCATTCAAAATAGAAGGCAGAACATGGGTTAACAATCACGCACATGTGCTGCAACCAAAAACATGGATTGATATAGATTTCTTGACAGAGCTCCTTGAAAGTAGGGATTATTCCAATATTGTATCTGGTAGTGCTCAGCCCAAAATAAATCAGGCCAATTTGAATAAAGTCCTTCTCAGTATCCCACAACAGGAGGAGCAAAAGCTCTCAGCGTCCAGAATATTAAGCCAATTAGAGAAAATTGGTATGGAAATTAAGTTCTTAGATAAAATGGAATTGTTAAAATCCGGCCTGATGCACGACCTGCTCATGGGAAAAGTGCAGGTGGAGGAGGGGCGAGAATAATCATCAAGCATTAATATAAACCAGCATGGAAGGAATCAATAGCGGACTAAAATCCGTCAATCAATTATTAAATTACAATTACCACATCCCGTCATACCAGCGAGGTTACCGATGGACCCCTCGGCAAGTCACAGACTTATTAGATGATATTTGGTCATTTTCAGAAACCAAGAACAATGATGATGAATACTACTGTCTACAGCCGATTGTTATTAACAAGATCGATGAAAACACCTATACTGTCATTGATGGACAGCAACGCCTGACCACTATTTTGATCATTCTTCGCGCCTTAGAGGAGGTGATGAAATTTCTTTTTCCTAAGAAAACCATTTATCAGATTGAATACGAAACCAGGCCCCAAAGCGCAGCATTTCTGGCTGATATTCAAGCAGAGCGTAAGGAGGAAAATATTGATTATTTTCATATGTGTGAGGCTCGAGATGCGGTATTATCCTGGTTTGATGAGCATGAAGATGATCGGGGAGATTTTTTATCGACACTTCTTCGTCAAAAGACGCCCAATGTTCAGGTAATTTGGTATGAACCTGAGCCTGATGTAAATCCCATTGAGGTCTTTACCCGACTCAATATGGGAAAGATCGGACTGACCAATGCAGAGCTGATCAAGGCTTTGTTTCTTAGTTCGGCTTATGATATGTCCGATGAAGAAAAGGGTATTTTTCGGAGAAGACAAGATGAGATTGCTGCCGAATGGGATCGATTTGAAAGGTCACTGAGAGAGGAGGAGTATTGGGGTTTCTTGCAAAACAATGTGATTAAATATGACAATCACATCGAGTTGTTATTTGACCTCATGGCCAAAAATCTGAAAGATGATGGAAGTAGAAAAAACCTGGATGGACAGGCAACTTTTCTGTTTTTTGACAAAAAAATTAACTCCGTAGCGGAGGCGTGGAATTGTTGGGATCAGGAAGTCAAGCCCATGTACCAGCTCATGCATGACTGGTGGACGGATCATCGACTTTATCATCTTTATGGTTTTTTGATCGCTGTTGGTGTGCCTATCGGAGACTTGATAAAGGAAACCCAATCCCTGACTAAAAGAGAATTGGAACGGTACTTACATCAAAAAATCAAGGACCAAGTTCCGGGCAATATTGATGAGTTGACTTATCAGGATCGAAAGCCCGAATTGCGCAAAGTGATATTGTTGTTTAATGTGCTTTCCATCCTTGAGATGCCCGCGTCTAACTTTCGGTTTCAATTTGCACGCTACAAAGACGTAGAAAAAGGAAAAGGTTGGGACATTGAACATATCCACGCAGTAAAGTCGGAAATGCCCGATTCAAAGAATCACAGACGGGATTGGTTGGAAGAAGTACTGGAGTTTTCTACAAGTGCTGAGATTGTAAATGAAGTAAAGGATAACTTATCAGAAGCCATCAATAATCGTGAAGCTTTTGAAAAACTCTATGACAAGGTCTGGGATAATTATGCCTCGGAACAGGTGGATGCCAAATCATCTGAAAGGGATGTAAACGACATTTCTAACCTTACATTGTTGGATTCTGGTACCAATCGAGGCTATCGAAATGCCATTTTCCCAATAAAGAGGCGCAAAATCATTGAAAAGGAAGTTTCTGGCACATTTATTCCACTCTGTACGAAAAATGTGTTTTTGAAATATTACAACCGGGATGAATCAAGTCCGACCTTGTGGGGAGCCCGTGATCGGAAACAATATCGAGACGAAATGATGCGTGTATTGCATGACTACTTAAAACCTGAAAATCATGAACAGTGAAGCACTAGGACGAACCACTTCCTTTTTTCAGCTGATGCGTGAACCTGGTTTTCGCATTGAAATCCCAAAGATTCAGCGCGATTATGCACAAGGTAGAGCCTCTGCAGAAAATTTACGGCTTAATTTTCTGAAAACGATCAAGCGCCACTTAGATGAGGAAAGACACCTCAATCTTGATTTTGTTTATGGATCGATCCAGGATGATCGCTTCATTCCGATTGATGGCCAACAGCGACTCACCACACTTTTCTTGTTGCATTGGTACCTGGGCTGGTATACGGGTAGGACTGCCCAATTCAAAGGCTACCTCATTGCTGAGTCAGAAGAGTCTGAGTTGCAGTCGGTCTCCCGCTTTACTTATGAAACAAGGGTAAGTTCAAGGGACTTTTGCAATCAGCTATTATCATCTTCTTTCGAACCTGAACCAGACACAGGGGTGAGTATTCTCATCAGAGATCAATCATGGTATTACCTGCATTGGGATCACGATCCCAATATTGAAGGGATGTTGAATACGCTGGATTCTATTGAAGAGGTATTCGATGACGCTCCTAAATACTACGATTTGCTGTTGGCAGAATCAGGCCTACTCACTTTCCAATACATCCAGTTGGATGATTTTGGCCTTTCAGATCAACTGTATATTAAAATGAATTCCCGAGGAAAACCCCTCACGGATTTTGAAAACCTAAAGGCCAACGTAGAAGAACTCTTTAAGTCGGAGAATGCAGCGCTAACCACATGGTTTTCCAATAAGATCGATAAGCAATGGACGGATCTGTTTTGGGGGTTTCGTAAGCAAGAGAAGAAAGTTTATCAGATAGATGATCTAATGATGACCTTCATTCGGAATTGCATGGTAAATATTGCTGCTGAACATAAAGGGAAGGAAGTAACCAGGGAATTACGGGATACAGGAATATCGTTCGATTTCTATTTACTCCAATCATTGGGATGTGTAGAAACGGAAATACTCAAGGCAGTCTTTGAGTTATTAGACTGTCAGGTTGATGATCAAGGGCAATTTCAATCTTTCCTATCTGACACAAACATCCTGGATGAATCAGAGTTGTTCAAACAATTCATTTTTGATGATCTGAATTACAGAAGAAGGATTCAGTATGCAGCCTTAGTAAAGTTCTTGCAAGAGTATGATGATACCGAAGGATTGAGCGACTGGATGAGGTTGATCAGAAACCTGACAGAGGGTACAGAGTTCGATACTATTGATGAATATATCAATGGCATCAGGACTCTTTCCAATTTATTGCCTCATGCTAAGGATATTATTGATCACATCAAAGACCTGAAGGTTGGTGACTTTGTTGGGTTTTCAAATACTCAGGCAGAGGAAGAAATATTTAAAGCGCAATTGATCGCAGCGGATCAGTCTCTTTGGGAATCTCGGGTGAAAGAGATAGAGAATCATCCCTATTTAAGAGGAAGTGTGTTGTTTGTTTTCCTTTGGACCGGTTTATTGAAGAAAAACGAGAATAAGTATCAAACGAATATAGATCATACCCTAGTTGATCAGTTTGATGATTATGTTAACAAGTTAAGGCTGATACTCACAGAAGGAGGAGTGAAGTGGTTTAAGAGGAATGTCTTACGACGGGCTTTGTTAAGTATTGACGATTACACCTTACCAAAAGGTCGAAATTGGTCTTTTGTAGTTGATGGGTTTGATCGTGATATCAGTTGGCGCAGACTTTTAGGTTCAGATCATGGTTATGGTATAAAAACACTATTAGAAAAGATTGACACCTCAAGCATAGAACTAAGTCTGGAGAGGTTGGTTGAGTCATTTCAAGAAAAGGATGATTGGAGATATTACTTTATCAAATATCCCGAAATGATGGAGGTTACTGGCAGAGATCTCTTTTTTCGATACAATGCAGACGATGAGATCTATATGTTGTCCAAAACACAAATGAATGGTAAGCATCATGAGTATTATTCATTTGCACTTTGTAATGCTTTGAAGAAGCTTGACTTTGAAGTTCAATACGAAACGGCGGCTATAGAAGAGCTCGCGACAAAGTACATTCGTTCAATTAATGGAGTGGATACTTACATCTATTACTGGCCTATTTCTGGAAGTGGTAAAGATGAATCAGGGTTTTGGGTCGAGGAAGATGGTGATCCATTCAGGATAGGTAACATGGAAGAAACACTTACCTGGGTTCAGGCAAAATTTGATATGAACAAGAATGGCTGAATACAAAAACGTAGAACTACCCTTTCTTCAAAAGCTGGAAGAACTGGGTTGGGATGTCATTAATCATGGGGCATCCGGTATCCCTCAAAATCCGGCTACTTCGCTGCGCAATAACTTTAAGGAAGTCACCCTCAAAGAGACCTTCAAATCAGCCATTGGTGCGATCAATTTGTCTGAAGGTCAACCCTGGCTCACGGATAAGCAATTGGACCACCTGTATGATGAAGCAACTGCCACGGAAAAAAGTCCTTTGGCTTTGTTGGAAGCCAATACGGAAGTATTCAATCGCCTCACAGGTATCATAAAAACGACGGTAGATCAAAATGAGGTTACAGGTGAGCAAGAACCTTTGGTAAAACTCATTGATTTTAATAATTGGGACGATAATCACTTTGTGGCGATCAATCAATTTCGAGTGGATACACCAGGCGGGGTGCGTAAATCGATCATTCCGGATATTGTACTCTTTGTCAATGGCTTGCCTCTCTGTGTGATCGAATGCAAGGATGTGGATGTGAGCCAACCACTTTCTGAAGCCATAGACCAGGTGCAGCGCTATGCCAATACTCGCGAAGATGATTTTGGTACGAAAGAAGGAGAAGAGCGACTATTCCACTATAACCTCTTCAATATTGCTACGCACGGCGAAGAGGCCCGCTTCGGAACCATTACTGGGGACTTTGAATATTACCTCAACTGGAAAGATATATTTCCTACAGAGTACAAGACTTTTGACATTACGCAATACAGTGAAGAAGAGGCTGAAAGATACCATGAGAATGGTTTGACCAATGACCCCAGGGTTCGGCAAGAAGTAGCGATCCACGGCATGCTCAATAAGGAGATTATGCTAGATGTGCTCAAGCACTTCACCCTGTTCAAGACGTTTGATAATGGCATTACGGCGAAAATTGTTTGTCGCTATCAGCAATACCGGGCAGTCGGTAAAATCCTGAACCGATTGCGAAATGGGCCTTCTTCAGACGAAAGGAGTGGGGTGGTTTGGCATACCCAAGGCTCTGGCAAGTCGCTGACCATGATGTTCTTCATTCGGAAATTGCGATCACAAAAGGACCTGAAGGATTATAAAGTCATCTTAACTGTTGATCGAACTGACCTTGAAAAACAGCTTTCGGATGATGCCCGTCTCACAGGGGAGTTCAAAGAAAAAAAGATCGTCAACTCCAGGAAGGAACTCAAGTCCAAGCTTAGCGGTGATGAGTCTGACTTGAACATGGTAATGATCCATAAATTCGTCCAAGAAGAGATTGGACATTCCAAAGCCTTGATGAAAATTTATGAACAGGAGGGTCTTGTACCAGAATTCAAGCCATTCGAAAAAGTAAATGAGTCCAGTAGAATTGTCTTACTCATTGATGAAGCCCACAGAACCCAGGGAGGAGACATGGGAGACAATCTATTTGCTGCTTTTCCTGATGCTGCTCGTATCGCTTTTACAGGGACACCACTCTTAACAGATCGGCACAAGCAAAAGACCCATGAGCGATTTGGAGGTTCATCTGAATTCATAGATACCTACAAAATAAGAGAGGCGGTAAATGATCGGGCAACCTTGGACATCATCTATCTGGGTAAAACCAGCTCAGATCAGATTGATGATAAAGAAGCTTTTGATCGGGAATTTGAAGACGTTTTCAAGGAGCGCACCAAGGAAGAAAAAGAAGAAATACAAAAGCGCTACGGTACCATGCAAGCCTTCTTGGAGAACATGGATCGGTTGAGAAAAATCGCTAGAGATTTGGTGGACCACTATGTAGATCAGGTATTGCCAGAGGGTTATAAGGCCTTGGTTGTGGCTAGTTCTGTCGTGGCTGCTGCTCGTTACGAGAGGTTAATTTTGAATGCTTTGGAGGAGCGATTGGAGCTTGAAAAACAGAAGGAAGAGCCTGACGAGGAGTTGATTAGACAGATTGCCTTTGTAAATGCGGCTACTGTTGTGACTAAGCAGGAAAATAACGAATTAGGGTATGTTACCGAGGCAAGGAACAAAGCTAAGGAGGTCAGGGCTATTGAGAGTTTTAAGAAAGACTTTGATTATACCGTGGATGATGATGGAAACTACGCCAAGCCTGAGACGGGTGTTGCTTTCCTATGCGTTTGTGATAGACTCCTGACGGGTTTTGATGCGCCCATTGCCCAGGCGATGTATTTGGATAAGAACATTAGAGAGCATGACTTGCTACAGGCTATTGCACGGGTAAATCGAACGAAAGGCACCAAAGAACACGGAATCTTAGTGGACTATTATGGCGTTTCGAATCATCTCAAAGAAGCGCTAAATATTTGGGGCGCCGAAGATGAGGAAGACATCAAAGAACTACTGGCCTACTTCCGAGACATCAATAAGGAAATTCCTATTCTAGAAGCTAGATACAATCGAATGATCCAACTGTTTGAAGATAAGGGTATCAATGGGTTCAGGCTTTTTGCTGAGCAAAAAATGGAAGATCAGGATGAGGAGTTCCAAATGGCAGAAGATTGTATTGCATTAGCAGCCTCGATACCCTTTAGGGCCCAGTTCGATACCTATTTAAGGGCTTTCTTTGATTCATTGGATTTGCTATTCAATTCGGATGCGGCGAGAAATTATTACATCCCGGCCAGGCGATTTGGTTACTTGCTCATGCGAATTAGGAATCGCTACAAAGACCCTACGATGGACTTGAAATGGGCCAAAGCCAAAGTTAGGAAACTGATAGATTCACATCTTCAGACACTGGGCATTAATAGTAAGATACCACCCGTTAGCTTGCTTTCAGAAGATTTTTCCGCTGAATTAGACAAATTTGGACGAACACCTAAGTCCAAAGCATCGGAAATGGAGCATGCCATCAGGAGGCACATCAAGGTCAATATGAATAAAGACCCTGCGCTTTATAAACGATTCTTAAAGCGTATGGAAGAGATTCTGGAACGATACAAGGACAATTGGGACCAAATTGTAGAAGCTTTTAATCGTTTGCGAAACGATCTGGCTAAGGGGCGAAATAATGAAAATGAAGAACCCGGGTTAAGTCCACAAGAATTACCTTTCTTCGATATGGTCTACGCGGAAGCTTACGGTGAAGAGGAAATTGATGAAGATGAAAAAGAGGCGGTCAAATCCTTGATCATAGACTTGGTGGAATTGTTGCAAGACGCGATACATAAACCTAACTTTTGGAAGGAAAAAAGCTCAGCAATTCGCAAATTGCAAGGAGAGATCGATGAGCGATTGCTCTTCACCGAAGTAGAAGCAGTTTCGGAATTGCATGAAAAATTGAGCGTTGAGATTATGGCCTTGGCCAAGGTAAGACATGAAGAACTGATACTAGAAGCATGATTTTTGGAGAACTGGATATTGAGGTAAATAGAAGCAACCGGAAAACGGTGAGCATTTTCATTGAACGAGATGGTTCTGTTTCCGCACGTATTCCAAAAGACCTCTCTGAAGAGCAACTGCAAGAAGTACTGGAGGCCAAAGAGTACCTGATTCACAAGAACCTGGCAGAATGGAAGCAACTCAATTCTTCAAAGATTGATCGAGAGTTTGTGAACGGTCAGTCTTTCCTCTATTTAGGCAGAAATTACCGATTTCGTTTGATCGATGAACCTATTTCTCGACTTACATTGAGGAATGGTTATTTTGAGTTATCAAAAACGGAGAAGGACAAAGCAAAAGACCGATTCATCCATTTCTATAAAAGCAAGCTCTCAGAAAAGATTAACCCCATCATCCGAAAATTCAAAGTACAGCTAGGTGTAGAACCGAATGATGTAAAAATCATGGAATTGCAGCATCGTTGGGCATCGTGCAGTACGAAAGGGAATCTTAGTTTCAACTGGAAGTGCGCCATGGCACCCATCGATGTATTGAATTATATAGTGGCTCATGAATTGGTCCATTTGATTCATCAAAATCATACCAATGCTTTTTGGAATGAACTGGACAAGATCATTCCCAATTACGATAAACAAGTGCAGTGGCTTCAATTGAATGGAGCCGGTATGGATTTGTAATTCCGAGAAGGCTTTATGGAAGGAATCGTCTACATACTCATTAACAAAGCCATGCCCGGACTTGTGAAGATCGGTAAGACAACCCGAGAGAAAGTAGAGCTTCGGATGAATGAGCCGTACTCAACAGGTGTGCCTTTGCCTTTTCAATGCGTCTTTGCCGGTAAAGTAGAAGATGTGACAAAAGTGGAGAAAGCCTTTCATACGGCTTTTGGCCCTTACCGGATCAATAAAAATCGAGAGTTTTTCCAAATAGAACCGGATCAGGCCATCGCCCTTTTAGAGTTGATGAGTCTGGAGGATATGACGCCACAAATCAACGAAGAGTTGGACAAGGTGGACCAGGAGTCGAAAAATGCCGTAGCCTCGTACAGACCATCGAAAAGACCAAATCTGGATTTTTTGGAAATGGGTATTCCCCTTGGGTCGATGTTGATTTGCGTAGATACGGGAGATCAATGTGAAGTGATATCCAATAAGAAAGTCAATTTTAGAGGGGAAGAGATGAGTCTTTCCAAAGCAACACGTATCTCCAGAGACTTACCATACTCCGTAAAACCTGGACCCTACTGGTCCTTCGAAGGAAGGATGTTAAGGGATATTTATGGTGACACTTATCCGATGGAGGAGGATTGATAATGAATCTATTATTTCTACATGAAGCAATTACAGTTGTACTCTTAAGCAAAGAGAATAGAACAGCTACAATTCAAGAGATCAGTGATGAAATCGCTAGAAGAGGTTTGTATTTTCAAAAGAATGGAGGAATAGCACCTCCTGATCAGATTCGCTTAAGGACTCACCCAAATTTAAAAGCTGGTAAAAGGTATACTCATTTATTTGAGTACATAGAACCAAACATGGTGAGATTAAGAAATTATCAAGATAGCTGAGGATATTGACAATTTATAGCTTGAGATTTTGGGATCTTAAAACGAGCACTACCTCGGCTGCCCCGCTTTGATGAGGGCTAAGCCGAAAGGTAGGCGCAAGGCCAGTGGTGCGGTGGGGCGTCCTTATGACACGCTTCAGATACCCTTACCATCAATGAGATCATTAATATTCATGAGAAACATAATGATGCAGGGAATGACGAAGCATCGAGAAGATACGCACCAGCTAGCTCAAGTCTTCTAAAGGTCGACTTGAGATTAAGGACAAGTCTCTGACTTGCAGAAGATTCTATAATTACAAGCTCAAAACCTCATCATGACAATCCTACGAGAGGCCTCCGTATGAAGCACTACCTTGCCCGCCTGCCGACAAGGCAGGTCTGGCGAAATGGATCGCGTGGCAGGGCGTCTCAAAACCTGAACAAACAAGGAAGCAACGCTGTTCTTTTGTATAGCTTTAACCCTGATGTCGTTAGATGCACTTTTACATGCGGAAATGATCCGATCGCTTGAGGCTTTTATTGATAAGAGAAGGCCACCGGAGCGGGTACGATCCGAGATAGATTTGAGTTATCGGATTGAGCAACAAAGTGTGGTGCTCTACACCATCCGTCCCCATTTTCAACTGAAGGACAAGTGGATAGAAAGCGCATTTGCGAAAGCTACCTGGGTAAAAAGCAGACAAGTTTGGAAGGTTTTTTGGATGTCCGGGAATTTGAAATGGCTGGCCTATGAACCAAAATTGACTACCCAGTCCTTCGATGATTTCTTGCATGAAGTAGATGAAGACCCCCGGAGCTGCTTCTGGGGGTGAAGGTTAATTTCTCCGAATTGCGGTATAGCGTACTATCCACGGATCAATCTTCCTTTTCTAAAGGCGTCGGACAGGGCAGCCGGGACTTCTGCTTCTGCTTCGATGACCAGTGCCCGCGCTTTTTGAACCTGAGCGAGCATTTCCTGCTCCAGAGCTACGGCCTGGGCACGCTTTTCTTCGGCTTTGGCCTGGGCAATCTCCAGGTCGGCAGTGGCCTGATCGATCTGCAATTTAGCACCGATGTTTTGTCCGATGTTGATGTCGGCAATATCGATGGAGAGGATCTCATAGGCGGTACCGGCATCCAGACCGCTGGATAATACCAGTTTGGAAATGTCCTCAGGTTGTTCAAGGACGATTTTGTAGTTGGTGGAAGCTCCAATCTGCGAGATGATGCCCTGACCAACACGGGCTTTGATGGTTTCTTCACCAGAGCCGCCCACCAGCTGGGCAATGTTGGTACGAACCGTAACCCGGGCCTCTGCCACGAGCTGAATACCATCTGCGGATACCCCCGTGATTGCGGGTACGATGATCATGTAGGGGGTGATGGATATCTGTACCGCTTCCAGCACATCCCGACCGGCTAGATCGATGGCAGTGGCTTGCTGAAAACTGAGGTTGAGGTTCGCTTTATCCGCGGCGATGAGGGATTTGATCACTTTTGTGAGATTGCCACTCGCCAGGTGGTGCGTTTCCAGCAACTGCGTGTTAATTCCCTGGAGCCCAGCTTTGGTAGCCAGAATCAGGGAGTTGACAATCAGCTTGGGGGGTACTTTCCGGAACCGCATGAAGACTAGCTCGAGCAGGTTGACCCTGACGCCCGAGAAGGTGGCGGTGATCCATAAGCTAACCGGGAAAATGGTAAGAAGGATCCAAAGGGCCACTAGAGCGATTCCCGCTAAGATCAATAATTCAACAGGCATAAGATAGGGAAGTAATAGGGTAGATAAGCAAGGTTGGAAGGTACGTCTATTTTTATTGAAATGTCGAATTAAATAACATTTTCCCTTGAAGCTCACAGCCGTGAAGATCCTACCCTGGTCCAGGTTTGAAACCTGGGCCCCACTTGTGAAAAGGAGTTTGCAACTCCGGCATAATTACCGCTCCTTTTTCTTAGTCTTTGCTACATTCTTCTATAACCATATCACGCTAATAGTGATTAATAGGCCAGTGTAGGTTCAACCCGTACCTGGTTAGGAGTTCCGGAATGTAGTGACTACTTACCGATTTTGAGATTCCGACAGGTCAACTTGCCATTATGATGGATTTAAATGACCATTATGACCGGCGGAATGACGGTTAAAATTAAGGTCTGGGGTAGTTAGTAGAACCTGAACTTTCAACGATCTATCCTTGGACGGAGCTCCGGATAACAAATGGGAGTTTTTCTTATATCTCGCCACTACCTTTCTTCAGGATCTCCTGTGGGTCTTCGGCTTTGATTTGTTGGATGAAATGGGCGTCTTCAGCTTCTACACGGACGGCTTCTTGCAGGACGTCCAGGATGCGACTTTCGGGGATGACCACTAATGCGGCATCGTCGGCATAAACATAGTCGCCGGGGACAATGCGAATGCCATCGAGTACAATGGGCCCATTGACGGCTGTGGGTACTACTGAGTCGCCACCCCAACGAACGGCTTTGCCTTTGCAATACGTGGCAAAATCGTAGTGCTGGAATTCATCGAAATCTCGCAAACGTCCATCGGTTACCAGGGCGTTGAACTGGTGGTTTTGCAATCGGCTGTGCTTGGTACCGCCGCCCATAGATACGTCCGGATGGCCATTGCTGGCCATGACGAGTACTTTACCCTGGCCATCTTCGCCCATGGCTTCATAGAACAGGCGCGCATAGTTGTTGACCTCAGGGTTGTCCAGGTCTTCCCGAACGGGCATGAAATTCATGGTGATGGCCTGCCCGAAAACGATACGACCAGGCGTAGGGCTTATCAGGTCCAGTACGTAGCATTTGTGCTGGAACATGCGGCCCATGGCATCTACCAAAGAAGCAGATTTGATCTGATCGACGAGGGGCTGTAAGTCGGGCATGGCGAAAGGGCTTGGGTTATGCAATGAATAAAGGTAGAAGAATCCAGGGGAGGGAAGCAGTAGTTGCGGCGATACTGCACGGGATTGTCGGTTGGTTGGCGATTCTGGTATGTGGAGGATGTTTTGAGGCTTATGTTGATTTACACCCGTCGATGAAGACCATAGGAGGTGGTTTGCATCTTCCATACGGTAAAACAACGGTGATGATCCGAAGATTGTCACCTGGGATAACTCTCATTTGATCCTTACCCTATTTCACAATCACCAAACCCCTGATCTCTTCGCCATCAAATGCAGAAGTACTATGTGTTGCTCCTATCAGTTGGAAGGAATTGGCATTGGAAGGTTGCATTTGATAAAAGTTAGTACCCGCTGCGGTGTACAGTGTGGTGCCCTCTACTGCAATATTGGCTGGGAGGTAACTTCCATTGTAAAATGCCTCCAACGGGGTAACGCCGAGTTGGACGACCTGGTTTAACCCAATTTGAAAGAAAGATAGGTAGTCAGCTGATGGAGGGGCGCCATCTGCTATGTACAATTGCCCCTCTGAAATAGTGATATAATCCATATCCGCCTCATTGGTGGGTGCGGGGGAAGTTACTTCGGTGACGAATGAAGTAGCAGCAGTAGCTATATCAACGAACATGAGGCTTTCACTTAAGAAATCACCATCATTCACACCTCCGTTTAGACTTGCAGCCACATATAATAATTGCGCCTGGTTGTCAAAGGCAATGGCTTCTACCAAATCCATGGTTCTTTCTCCGAAAGTAAATTCGCCAACGGTGGTGTAATTTCCGTTGAGATCGATTGTGCCAAGGACTGGGTTTTCAGTAGGGTTTCCAATCGTATAGATCAATTGATTCCTCTCATCAAAAGCAAGATCTGTAAGTGTCACGCCCTCAGGTAGGTTTTGGATCCGGATCTGCTCCGAGATTAAGCCGGTGGCACTGTTGATATTTACCAGTAGGTCAGGACGGATGAGACCATAAATTCCCTCGCTGATTAACGGTGGTACCTCGTCTTCGGTCATGTCGTCTTTGTCACAACCAGAAACTATTAATAGGAGGAAAAAAACTGCGGCTACGCCAAAATTAGAGGTATTGAATTGAGGAATCATGTGGTACAATGAGAAAACGTATCGTGTAAACAGTTAGTTATTTGTGAGATGCTTGTCAGCAAATGTAACGGAATACTGAGATGATGGAATAAGAAGTTTCCTAAAGGAAAACCGAATGACGCGATTATAGGCTACTTGAATCCGCACTCACGTAACATTACTTCGCTTGCTTTAAGAGATTGTAATTGTTTATCAGCCGGAACTATTTGTGATGATGAGATCAAAATTGTTTGGAACTTCTGTCGGCAGATCGCCGCAAGCTGCTATCGAACCCTTTGTGATGAGCGGGTTGGGATGAAGCTTGAGATTCCGGTATTTCTTTGTTACGCTACGAAAACCAGAATAAGGTTTAAATTTTAGGAGTAGGGGTAATACGTAGAAAAAAGAGCCTCCGGGCCCTGATGCCGAATCAGGGCCCAGTTATTACCAGTTATTATTAGATGCCGGAGGCTCTCAACCATTTGAATGGTACTACGCCAGTGTGTTTCTGGTGCTTGAATGGCTGGATCAACGTTTCCTGCCGACGGTAAACAGCCGCATGAGGATAGAAAATCGGTGCATTCGAGCGTTTTGGTGGTGCTTTTTAGGTTGCGATTTCGACGTTGCCTTCTCGTACAACAATCGGAGGACTTTGACGACTGATGGCCATTTCATAACGGGAGTTAGTAGCTGAGTGGTCATTGGTAAGAATCGGTTTGTGCTAAAATCTCTTTGGGCTGCTTCACATTGATGAAGTCTACGCCGGATTTGATCAGTTCCGTCCACAAGGCCTGATCTTCGGGCACATCATAAAGCCTCAGTCTCTTGCCCTGACGGTGCAGTGTCTTTGCTGTGGAGCGTAGGGTTTTGCGATCCAGGTGGTCGTAACTGATGCCGGTCACCGGCATGAGAAACTGCGACGTGCCATGATCCATGTTGTAGTAATCGCCTTCTAAGGTGATTAAAGAGGAAGCTTGCTGCGAGATACTTTGCACAAGGGCCGGAGAGGGATCAATCAGTACCACTTTTACCGGGTTGGCCTGGGTGTTCCATCTGGAGTCAGCGATCATCGCCTGATATTCCGACAATAGCTGCTCCAAAGCCAGACGTGTCTTGTTTTCATTCCCATTGATCGCGATGAAGAGATAAAACAATTCGGAATGATCTTTATATATGCTGCCTTCGTTTTGCTGATACCGCTGAAACAGAGGCGTGAGGTAGCTGGTTTCCAGTGTATGGTCATGGCTGGTCATCAGTTTCCCATCGACCAGCCGAACCTCTGCTTTTACGGAAACATAACCTTTTCGCAAGGCGGTATAGATGATGGATTGTGCAGGTTCTTCTGATTTAATGTGTGGATTGAGGTCCGTCAAAAACTGAGCGCTGACTGGCAGGATCAGTAGGAGAAGGAATAAAAGGAGAAGTCCTTTGAAAACCTCTTGTCCGGATTTTTGAATGAAAAAAGTCATGATCTTGGTGTGTTTGTTCGATGCATCGAAATTGTCCGAATGAATCCTGGCGATGAAATTCAATGAGTGAACGGCCGGATTTGATGAGTAAGTGAAGGGATTTGGTGATTGGGTGTCAGCCTGATCAAAGGGTGCGATAGTTGACCTAAGCACACGACAGGTTCAGAAGGTATTAGGCAGGAGTATTACCAGGCACACAGAAATGAGTGAATCACCCGAATACATGAGTAAACGACTTGGGTGCAGGATCGCGAAAAATGTGAAAATGATGCCCTGGGATCGCCTGAGGCACATACACGGCCGTTATTGTCTTGGCTGATGAATCCTGCTGATTACTGAGTAAGTGATCGTTCGTAAGACAATTCTTGTTGGGTGACTGCACTATATTTGATTCATCACAAACCACAACCAATAATATCGTGAGTACCAATTTTTTTAACCTGAACTTAACGGCTACTACAAAGTCACTGTACGATTACCTGACCAATACATGTCTTTCGCATGGTAGCTATCTAAACCCCGTAAAAGTCGGACCGTTCATCCACGGCTGGACAGATAATACTTATGAGGGTCCACATGGTGATATACCTGCTATTGACCAATCGATGCCGCAAATTGATGATTCGTATGATGCCATTCGATGGCGTGCCCGGGAGACCGAATGGCTCAATTATGATTCAAGAATTGGCATGCCTACGCTGCAGTACATAGAAATCATCAACCTCAATCCTTTTGGCGAGGACGGCTCATCCTCCTATGATCAACCGATGACGAAAAGTGACTGGAAACAGTACTTCAAGCCTTATGATGAAGATGGTTTCCAGGCGGCGGCAAATGGCCGATTGTACATTTATCCGGATCAGGATTGTGACAATTCGGTATCAGTCAAAATTAAGGGTAATAACCCAGGGATTTTTGCTGGCTTCAATGTGGTTTTTCTGCTACCTGTTGATGGTGTCAATTACTGTTGCATTATTGATCCGGTGATTAAAGTCAAGAGAAAAGAAGAATAGCATTTAACTTCGTCTGCTTGAAGTCCATTACTTTCTTGATGCTGTGTTTAAGTATATTTTTTTCAGAAAGGGGTTATGGACAAAGTCAACAGTTGTCTGACAGTTTAAAGGACGTTTTGGTCCGGGAACACAATTTAGGAGACTCGGTCCTGCGTAAGATACTGAAGACAATTGTTGACAATGAAGGTAAACCGGAAGTTGCTCTGGACTATGGCATGAAGCGAGTCGAACTGGAGCGAACGGCAAATAACAAGCGACAACTGGGCCGTGCCTATGATGATATTCATTTGATACATCGACAACTGGGAAACCTGGAGGAAGCATCAAAATACTACTATCAGGCACTGGAGATTTTTGAGGAAATAGGAAGGAGGGATGACCTGGCAGCCGGATACGCGCATGAAGCGTCTCTTTTGATGTTGGAGGGCCAATATCAACGCTCGGTTGATGAGTACGTTAAAAGCCTCACCATTTATATGGAACTTCAGGATACGCTGATGACCAATATCATTCGGGTCAACCTGGGGGAAACCTATCGACTTTATGAGCAATATGATTCTGCGGTTTATTATAGTCAACAGGCGCTCATTGAGAACTTTCAGCAAGATGAGATCGTAGCGGGTTACGGCGCAGGCAACCTGGGAATGGTCTATTATGCGTTGGATCAATTAGATTCAGCCCGAAGGCTATTGGAAACTTCCATTGCCATTCTGGACCCTCTGGGAGATGTTTATTCTGTTGCTGTCTATTCCTTTGAATTGGGTAAAGTAATGGTGGCTCAGGGGAATCAGGCCGCGGGTGAGCACAATATGCTTGATGCCTACCAGGTGGCTCTGAATGAGGGGTTGAAAGAACAGGTTCGGGACTTTAGTCAACACCTTGCTTCTTATTATACGGATCGGGAAGACTACCGAACGGCCCTTCGTTATCAAAAGCAATATGAGGTATATAAGGACAGCCTGATCAATATTGATAATGTACGCAATGTAGAGCGACTCAGAGGTCAATATGAAGTGGAACAGCGCGACACGGAAATTGCTTTTCTGAATGAGTTGAACAAAAGCCAACAAAATACACTCTTAGCCATCGGATCAGGCACGGTAATCCTTTTTGTTTTGCTAGGGTTACTCTATCGCAATAATCAACAAAAGAAGAAAGCCAATTGGGCCCTGGCAAGACGCGAAAGGGAGAAAAGTCTGCTGCTGCGGGAGCTGAACCATCGAACGAAGAACAACCTGAACATGATCTCCAGTTTACTGAACCTGCAATCCGATGAACTGGGAGACCTCCCGGCCGCTGAGGCGGTTCGTCAGGGACGTTATCGGGTAGATAGTCTGGCGCTGATCCATAAGAAGTTGTATCAGGAAGATTATTCCAGTATTCAGATGGATCAGTATCTGATGGAATTGCTTGAGCACTTGCAGGAAAGTTTTGATCCGGAAGTCACAATGGATGCTACCATTATCCATGAAGCAATGAAGGTAGACCGGGCAATACCTTTGGCGCTGATTGTCAACGAACTGGTGACCAATGCCCTCAAATACGGCAAGGCGCCTAATGGCAGCTCTTTGATCCGGGTTTCGCTTGAAACGGTAGAGTCAGATTATCGGCTGTTTATACGTGACAATGGCCCTGGGATGGAAGCACCGGATGTCGATAACCTGTCATCTTTTGGATTGAAATTGATCTACTCTCTGGCCGATCAACTGGAAGGAACGCTTTATTTTAGAAACGTGAATGGTGCCGAGTGGACCCTCACGTTTCCTAAATGATTGAGAAAGCGAGCATACTTGTAGTTGAAGATGAGGCCATTCTTGGTATGGACATGGTCAGTCGTCTCAGGAAAATGGGATATGAAGTATTTCCTTTGGCTAAAAATCCCGAGCAAGCCTTGACGCAACTGGCTGAAAAACAGCCTGATATCCTTATGTTGGATATTCACCTGGGCGATCGGCACATCGACGGGATCGAACTGGCGGCCAAGATCAAGCAACAATACCAACTGCCATTTATCTTTCTTACGTCCCACACGGAAGGGGATTACATTGAAAGGGCCAAAGCGATCAAACCTTCTGCCTATATCCTGAAGCCTTTCAAGGACAAGGAAATACACATTGCAATTGAAATGGCCCTCGCGAATTTTTCAGGACAGGATACGGACACGATGACCATCAAAGATTCCCTTTTTCTCAAAAAAGACGACCGGTTTGAGCGTGTGAAGTTTGAGCAGATATTGTGGCTGGAAGCAGATAGTAATTACACCGAAATCCATACGACTGCCGATACCTTTATCTACTCCACGGTACTTAAGAAGGTGGAAATGGTTTTGCCCAAAGATCTGTTTTATCGGGTACACCGAAGCTATATCGTCAACAAGGATAGCATCACGGGGTTTTCCGGGAATATGCTGCTGATTGATGATCACAAAATTCCAGTCAGTAATCAATACCGAAACATGGTCTTTGGTTGGTTCAATACGATCTAGCAAATGACAGCTAGAGGTTGGCGTATTGAGACCTTAACGCTAATAGAGAATTTGAGGAATGTGATCAACGTGCAAATTTTGTATAACTATGTTTTGTTTCTTACTGAGCACCGAATAATTTTAGCGGTGTAAACAACTTCATACCGACAGACTTCTCATGACGACAAAAAAACAATTAATAGGTACCTTCATCTTATTTTGTTCTGCATTTCTAGTCTTAGGGCAACAAGGACAATGGGCCTTCGGGGCGGGTGACTGGACGGATGATTATGCCAATGAGATCACCCTGGATGAAGACGGAAACATTTATGTGACGGGTCGCCTTACTTCAGGAACGACCATTGGTGATCAGACCTTCGATAGTTGGGGCGCCTATCTCTTCAAATTAAATGCTGATGGCGAAGTGGTATGGGCAAGAAGTTTCGCGAATTCGCATACTGCTTCCGGAATAGACGTGGCCATCGATTCAAACGGCGATGTGTTACTCTTGGGTTCATCGGGACATTTTTTTGAGATCGATGGCTATCAAGTATTGAACAGGGGACAGTTCGTGATCAAGTTTGATGCAGATGGGAACACCCTATGGGTCAAAGACTATGATTATTTTCAAGGAACTGCGATCCAGGTGGATTCAGAAGACAATTTCTACATTGGGGGCAGCTTTACCGATAACATTGTACTGGAGGGGATCACCTATTCTATCACCGGAAGGGAAGGTTTTGACAGGGACGGCATGTTGCTGAAATTTGATAAAGATGGCAATGTCGTTTGGGTGCGTACGCCAGGAAGTGTTTCGGAAGAAGTGTTTTTAGATATGGACATTAGAGGAGACAGGATCGTGGTGGCAGGCTACATGAGAGGAACGGAACTGGAGACTGTTTCCGGCACGTTTACGGCTGCTTCCGGCACACAAGGTTTTGCGATGGAATATGGCCTGGATGGTGATGTGAACTGGTTCAGGGGCCTGCAGGCACCCTATTATTCATATGTGCACTCCGTATCGCTCGACAGTGAATTAGAGGCGGTTATATCAGGCACCTGGTGGGAAGGAAACGTGGATTCTTTGCATTTTAAATTCATTGCAAAGCTGAGTGGTGAGGGAAAGGTATTGTACAATCAGACCATACGACACAGTAGCACCGCTAGCGGAATTGGTAAAAGGTGGGACCTAAGTACCGAAGGTCGTGAAGTGTATCTCTCCGCCGGTTGGAGAACGCCAAGACAAGTAGGGCCTCTGACTTACGATTCAGAGGAATACAATGTCGTCCAGCTGAAATTGAATGAAGTGGGCTTTCCACAATGGCTCTCTGCCACAAGTGCTCCTGCTTCTATCAAAAGTGTGGAAGTCCAAAATAGTCAGATTTACATGGCTGGTGAATATTCAGGAACGGAAATGACCTGGGGAGAGTCGACGATCATGAACAACAGTGGCAACAACAATCGAGATTTCTTTGTGGTGAAGTCACTCGATGTTACCACGGAAAATGACTGCCCGAGTTATGATGCGAATAAGCTGGTTTTTGACAATCACTTTTGTGAAGGCGATTCAGCTCTTCTAAGGATTGAAGGCAATTACGCGGCTTATACCAAATGGTCCCGGGACAATGTGGCGTTGCCATGGGATGACCAAAAGGCAGTATATCTAAAGGAACCGGGAACCTATCTGGTAAACATCAATGAAAGTACTCGGTGCCCGGCTGATCCATTGAGCATAAAAGTGTCATGGGATGATGAGCAGGACAGTGATACAGATATCGTTGTGATTCGAAAACCAGGGGAGGGGATTTCGGGACCAGATCAAATTTGTTTATTTGATACGTTGATATTGTCCACAACCTTTAATGAGGACTACCTGTACCAGTGGTCAACCTCTTCCGGCTATGACATTGAGAACGACATATCTCATGAAGCATCGGTGGTCATTTCTTCGGCGGTTCTTTCACCTCTGTTTAAGCTACATGTTACAGATAAATCGACCGGTTGCGTACGCGAGGATTCGACCGTGATCGAGGTACGTGAAGTTCCATCCATTTTTGTCAGTCAATCAGACCGGGTACTAACGGCCTCTACGTCGACGGAAAACACCATCAAGTGGTACCTGGATGGCGTAGAATTGGACGCATTTGAGGGCGATGAGTCCATCGTTGCGACTGATCCAGGATTGTATTGGGCCGTAGCGACTAATGTGAACGGTTGCACCAGTGCATCGAATGAGGTATTGATGGATGCGATTTTAAGTGTCGCCGACCAGGAAGATTCACCGGTGTTGTACCCGAATCCTGTATCCGAAGCAATTCAAATCCGATCTCCGCATCTGCCGGAACTGCTTGAAGTATTTGATTTCAGTGGTCGACTGATGCTTACCCAAACCAATAATAGGAGTATGAGTGTTGCTCATCTGGAGGCTGGGGTTTATCTGCTTAGGGTAACCTCCGGGAAGGGGATCACTACCTTGAAATTCAGGAAAAATTAGGGTCCTTGTTTTCCTCCAATACAAAAACTTTATAAAGGAATCCTCCTAACAAAGACCAAAGGGCGATAGCCGGTGGACGCACAATTGAATCGAGCAATCGTACGGATACCCTGGACGGAGGTAGGTCCCGGTGATACACGTCTATGCCAAAGCTTTCTGCCAATGGACCCCCAATATTGATGTGAAGTAAGGCTATTGGGATCCCGATCATCCAGGACAGGAGTAGACGCTTCTCCTTAAAGAACGTCCAACCTCCACAGAAGCATATGAACAGGTAGACGATTCCTGTTTGATAGCTGTAATCATAGGCCAACCATTTAGCCGATAAGGTGCCCAGTATTTCCAGCAGCAGAAATGATCCCAGACTCAGTAGCAATAGACGTTTCATGTTGTTTTATGGTGTAAAATAACGGATTACTAGGATTTAGATGAGGAGATCACCAACCAAAAAGCCCATTTGATGGTCGACAGCCATTGAGTTTAAACAGCACTACCTTCTAAAATTTATCTTTTGACGTGGATTTTGAGTAGATGATCGAATATTGAGGTACTTGAAGGCCTTGTTCCGTACCGTTGTGCCATGAAGGTACCTTTCGACTTTTCAACCATTGGGGAAGATGTCATTGATTTGAAATATCAATTGATGTTGTTTGATAACGGTGGATCATTAATGGAATCAAATGATCGATTGTTCAAGGTTGATAGAGGTTCATTTCACGTTTTTGAGGAGGCGGTGTTTTATGGCATGGATGGTTACTTTGCTAGCCTTGAAATTGGCGAATCCTTTAAACTTGAATGCATTGAGACAGATTTCCTGGGCCGCCACTCCATTTTTGATTTCTCCATTCGGGTAGTTCACCATCAGGAGAACAGGGCATATGTTCTGACCATTCATGATCTGGAGGACGTATATCAAAGGGTCGTGGATCTCCGTCAGGAGCGAAATGAGGCCATTGCATTGTCACGTCAATTGGAGGTGGCCTACGTTAAAATGGAAGAAGCCTTTCAAAGAGAAAACGAAATCCGCCGGCAACTTGAGGAGATGCAACTTCAAGTATTGTATCAGGAGAAAATGGCTTCCGTAGGTCAATTAGCCACCGGAATGGCGCATGAAATCAACAATCCGCTGAATTATATCTTAAATGGTATTGTGGTGTTGAAAAATTCCGTCAATCAGATCCATGAATCCAGTGAAAAGCGGTTGTCTAACCGGGAGGCTTTTGATCAGGTGGTGTCAATCATAGAGCAGGGAGCCAAACGTATCCATGAAGTGGTGCGGGAGTTGCAGGCATTCAATGATTTTGGTAGCTCTAAACGGAAGTGGGTCAATATCCATGATAATCTGGATCAGGTCGTTGATCTTTTGATGCCCCAATTAAAAGAAAACATAAAGATCACAAAAGCCTATGACGGAACGTTTGACATGGTTTGCTGCATTCCCAGGAAGATCAACCAGGTATTTTTAAACCTATTGACGAATGCTTCTTCCTTTATACCACCAGAACGGCCTGGCGAGATCGAGATAAGCACAGAATGGGAAGAGCATTGGCTGGAGATTAGTTTTAAAGACAATGGTTCAGGTATCCCGAAAGAAATCCAAAAGCATATTTTCGATCCATTCTACACGACCAAAGCTGCCGGTGCCGGTAAAGGGCTTGGTCTTTCTGTAAGCTATAAAATAGTAGAAGAACATGGGGGACAATTGATGTTTGATAGCCATGATCAATCGACCATCTTTCGGGTGATTCTACCACTGGGCGATGAGGATGGGTCATAGCCAATGACTAATGGGCCTTATTGCGGAAAGTGTCGCGCTTTCCGATTAGTAACATCAAGGCTCCCATAATAGCTACAAATACCCCTAACTGAGGCTTATTAGAAAAGGAAGTCATGCTTGTGATGATGAAGGTCAATCCGATGATAGAGAGGTATTTCATGGTCTTTGAATTAGTTTTTTTCATTTTCAATGTGGGTCGACTGGAGTTCTGACAGGCATTGTTCCAAATCACTTAAGTGCGCACCATATTTACTACGCTGCCCCTGTCTGGCTATAAAATAAATGAGGGGAACACTAGATATTGTGATGCCTAATAAGGTGAAAACCCTGGTATCCAACAGGAAGGGTGCACCCCAATACAATTGAACATAAGTGATCCAGAGTACGATGATGGGCGCCCCGATGGTGTCACTGAGAATACTGGCTTTCATGACGCTACGTAGACGATGTATGGTGTCTTGCAAGGCTTCCTTAATGGTTAACGGGGATTGTTCCAGAGACAGTAACATGACGTATTGCTTGCGATTAAACCAGGAGATAAACAAGATGAACATAGACATGAAGATCATCATGTAGTATCGAATATGATGAGGGACGTAGTTGTCTAATAGGGAGGGTTCATCTGCTCTGATCAATAGGGTGAGAAGACCCATAAAGAAGGTAAGTAGGCCTACGAGGGCGCTGGTTCGGGACTTGGAACGTAGCCTGCGACCGGCAGCGGAGATCAATGATTGAGATTGCATGGTGATCATTTGATGAATTTCAGATGGGTGAACCAATGGTTCAGATACTCCCTGAGTGATGTCCTTCCAGTGTGATTTTAGTTCGTCAAGCTCCATAATAACTGGTTTTAGAGATTTCCCGGAGTTTTGCTTTAATCCGGTTCATTTTGACCCGTACATAGTTTTGACTGATACCCACAATTGAGGCAATTTCTTCATTGTCTTTGTCTTCCAGGTAGAGCATGATAATGGCCTTATCAATCGCATTCAGTTGACCCAAAGCCTGGTGAAACCAACGCAATTTCTCTTCGTAATGGTCTTCAATCTTCAGATCAGGCAATTCAATAACCTGTTCCCAATTCATCGTGCTTTCAGGTCGGCGATTGTGTAGGCGCAGGTTCTGGATCGCCACATTGAGACTGACACGATAAAGCCAGGTGGAGAACTTGGACTTGCCCTGGAATGAAGGGTAAGATTTCCACAGCTGGATCAGAATTTCCTGAAAAAGGTCTTTTCGGTCATTGGCATCGGAAGCGTACATTTGGCATATCCGATGGATGATGCCTTGTGATTGGCTGACCCGATCCAGAAAGGTTTGTTCCAGTGTTTTATGATCCAATTTGACTCGTTTTTGTCACTGTTTTATGGATTAGTTGCCGGAAGCCCGAAGAATTACAGATTTATTTAATTTTTTTATTTCCTCACTTCAATACCTTCAATATATCGCAGATGGGCCAGCTAAATTCATTGCGATTCTCTCAGGTTTCCCATTGCCCATAAAGACCACTGGAATTCTTTTTTTGTCATTACAACCCAAGGCATGAAATTTGTGTCATTCAAATCATGCTAAGGATACAACTGACCTGCTTTTTATCCGCTTGCTTTCTATCAATAGCTGCACAATCCATTTATACAGGAACGGTGACTGATATTGTTTCCGGGAGCCCGTTGGATGGTGTATCCGTATCCATGCCGGTAAACGATGAGGTCCTGACAGCTGTGACCAATACAGATGGTCATTTCATCATAGAACATAACAATAATCTACCTTCGTCGGAGCGACCAACGATCTTGAGAAACACCCTGGCGTGGAGTGAGCAACGTATGTTTCGAGTAGCCTTATACAGTTTGTCAGGTCAGGTGCTGAGCAGGGAAAGGGCAGTTACCGACCGTTATATTATTCCTTCGCTACCGGCGGGCATGTATGTGATGCGTATCGACCTGGATCAGGCCATGTTTTCTTATAAGGTCATATCCAATGAGTTTCAGACCTACGTGGTTGACCAGCAGGCACAGTTTTTTGACTTCCCAATATCAAGCGATACACTTATTCTGGATAAGCCCGAGTACCTGACCAGGAAGAAAGTCGTTTCTGTCTCAGAAGGTCATTTAGACATAAAATTGCTTCGAACATCTTATCATGAAAGTGTAGATTATTTGCCAGAATTGACCGATCCTATCGTCTTTGATTTATTGGGTGGATCACCCAGCCGGACAAACTTATCCGAAGTGACCAGTATCAAGCTGATCTATGATATGGACAAGGATCGTATTTACTATCAGAATACTACTAAATACATCTATCACTTTGCCTTTGCGGAACAGGTATTGGGCTATAGCAAGGGGCATTTTACGTATAACCTCACCCAATATCAGGATCATCCCGACCGTCGGTACCTCATGGGGAGTGTAAACTACTATCACTCACAGGACAAATATGTATTGCAACTGGTAACGGCCAATGAGATGAGCTGCGGTCAGCTTGAAACCCTTTATGATAAGATCAGTGAAACGAGCTATTTCGGCGATGAACTGGTGTTTTTACAACAAACTGATCGTTATGAGGGATGCTCAGGCATCCATAAGATCTCAACCGATGCACTGCTGGATGGACAGAATTTTCAGGCCATGAATGCGGCCAGGAATTACGGTTACCTAAGAAAAGTGAGACTGGAGGACCTTGAAAATACTTTCTTCAGTCGTCGTGATTTGGTCGTGTTGGATGGTATACCCAATGACATTCCGGTGGTCGCCGGGATCATTACCACGGAGTATCAAACACCCCTGAGTCATATCAATATCCTGAGCCATAGCCGGGGAACACCCAATATGACCTTGAGGAATGCATTCGAAAATGATACCATCAATAGGATGGAAGGTCAGTTGGTTTACCTTGAGGTAACCGCAAATGCTTATGAGCTTCGTCTGGCAGATTTTGAGGAAGCGGAAACCTTCTGGCAAGCCAATGAGCCACAGGAAATCACGGTATTGGATAAGGACACATCGTTTGATGAATTGATCAGTATGCAGGATGCGGATTTGTCTTATCTGAATCGCATAGGAGGAAAGGCTGCAAACTTCGGGGAGATCGCCAGCCTTACCGATGAACGAGGGCTCTCTATGCCTGTCCCTGAAGGCAATGCTTTTGCTATCCCATTCCATTATTATGAACAGCACATGGAGCGGTCAGGAATAGGAATTTGGCTGTCGAATCTGCTGTCTAACGATGACTTCAACCAGAACCCGTCATATCGGGCCGATATGCTTAAGCAGGTCAGGGACAGTATCCTGAATTTTCCGGTAGCCGCGGAATTGGTGAGTCAGGTGGAACAACGAATCAATCACTTTGATGATTTTAGCTCGTTTCGTTTCCGGTCCTCTACCAACGCTGAAGATTTGGAAGGATTTACCGGCGCCGGGTTGTACACTTCAAAATCTGCTAAACGGAATAACTCAAATAAAACGGTTGAAAAGGCCATTCAGGAAGTATGGGCGGGACTCTGGAATTGGCGGGCTTTTGAAGAACGCAGTTATTTCAAGATTGACCATCTGAGCTGTGCCATGGGAGTACTGGTGCATCGATCTTTTCCCGATGAGAATGCGAACGGAGTAATGATCACCAGCAACCTTTACAATGACAATGAAGGTTACACGATTAATGTTCAGTTTGGAGAAGAAAGCATTGTTTTCCCAGAGCCAGGAATCCTTCACGATCAGATCATTTTGTTCGATGGCTCTATCGATGGTAGTGAACCTTTTCTGATTGAGTACTTGAGCTTTTCGAACCTGGAGGGTTACACAGGTACGGTCATGACCGATGAAGAACTCAAAGAACTGGGCTACTTTGCCAAAGCCATCAAACGACACTACTTTTTCAGTTCCTTTAACACCTGTGATTGTACCTACAGGGAGTTTGGGATGGACCTTGAGTTCAAAGTAGATTCACAAGTTTCACCAAGAAAAGTTTATATCAAACAAGCCAGACCTTATAACAGGAAGCAACTATGAGAATAATCAAAACCAAACTATTTTATGTATGTCTTACGCTGACCATGGGGTTAGGAAGCTGCTTTGTCGAAGACATCATACAACCCATAGAAGTAAGGGGGCTGATCCTTCATGCCGGACTGATCCGGCCGGGAGAGTATCAGGCATTCGTGAATCCAACACCCCCACAAAATGTGGCCTCACTGACTGATTTCGGTTTGGAAGTAAGAATAACTGACTGGGAAGAAACCGGTGAGGAAGTAGAAGACGCGAATACGCGGGTTTCTAACAATGCGATAGCTGATTTCAAAATCACTTCTGATAGTGTCATCATCGTTACGGAAGATTCGGTTTATATGGCCGGAGAGGAATTGTCAGCTTTGTTTTTGACGGATAGAGCCGGACGTAGCAGTTTTGAACCCAGATTCGAACTTGATCGTTTGATTGGCAGAAATTTAAGCTTTGATCCAATGATCGTGCAATTGGTCTGTACCTTGGAGCAACCCCTTCATCAAAAGTTTATGGTTGAGATAACCATGGATGATGGACAGACTTTTTCGATACAATCTGAAATGGTTCGCGTAGGTGTAGAGTGACACTTGAATAACCACCCATCGGAATGACTTAGTTCTCTTTTGAACTGAGTAGGCTAGATATCGTTGGCGGAAGCCCAACGTCCGAGGACCATAAGTTAAGGTAACTCTTCTCGTAAATACGGGAATTTGTCTGCCTCAAATGAGAAACAAACGTCATTGGGCAGGTATACTTCCATGGTGCGTTTCAGTTCCCGTAAACTGAGGATCTTTTCCTTATTGATGATAATGGACTTATTGATTCGGAGAAATTGAGATGGTAATATTGTTTCCAATTGTTTTAATGAGATCCGGATGACTTTTGTGGTCAGATCCTCAAAATAAAAGTGACAGTAATAGGTATCGGACTTGACATAATCGATGGTAGAGGCTTCAAGTAAATGAGTCGTTTTCCCTTCGCTAATGCGCAATCGCTCAGATGGGGCTTGTTTAAGTTTTTGGAGTAATTCCTGGATGGCCGTGCTGTCCGAAAGCGAAACTAAAGCCCTGACGCGTTCCAGTGCGGCAAAAAACCGGTCGTCTTTATAAGGTTTCAACAGGTAATCGAGGGCATTTTCTTCGAATGCCTGGATGGCGAAGGCATCATAGGCAGTGATGAAGATCACTTTGGCAGACTGGTGGGTGATGTTTTGTAATACATCAAACCCTGTCATGTCTTTGAGCTGAATGTCCAATAAGATCAATTCGGGAGCTAAGGCCTGGATCAACTGAATGGCTTCACTGCCACGCTCCGCCTCTCCAATAAGTTCAAATTCAGGGCGGACCTGTAATAACTTCTTCATGCGGCGCCTGGCGGGTGCTTCATCGTCAACTATGATCGTCCTGATTTTTATCATACCGGAATTCGAATTTCATTGATAACCCAATGCTTGTCGCTAGTGATCGTGAAGGAACCAAGATCACCGTAATGTGTTATTATTCGCTCCTGGACGTTCTTTAATCCAATTCCGAAAAGTGGATCAGCCAAAGGTGCACCATCATTCTTTACTTTGAGTATCAATTGATCCTCCATCAATTGTCCTTCAATTACAAGATGCAATGATGACGTGTTTTCCTTAAATCCGTGTTTAATCGCATTTTCAGCCAGGGGTTGCAACAGGAAAGGAGGGACCTGGACCTTTGATGTCTCAGGCGGGATGTTGAGTTGGTATTCCAGTTGATGCTCGAATCGCTTCTTTTCAATGGAGAGGTAGAGTGACAGCATATTGATTTCTTCTTTCAGTGCAATGGTTTGACTGAAGTCCATGTCCATGGAAGCGCGCAGTAACTCACTTAATTCTACGAGCATATGTTGGGCCACTGATTTGTGTTCATCGATGATCGCTACTACGTTGTTTAGCGTATTGAAGAGGAAGTGTGGCTGGATCTGACGCTGTAGGACTAGCAATTGAGTTTTGTTGAGTTCTGCCTGTAGCTGTTCCTTTTTGATCAGGGCATTAGAACGTTCTTCGAAGTAATCTTTGCCGATCACGATCAATAAGAGAAACAAATAATATGATGCCATGTGATGTAAATCGGTCATGAGCGTTTCACCAATTCCCGCAAGGAAGCTGTCCCAAGCCAGAGAAAGAAATGCGAGCTGAAACTGCCCTACGGCAAATATCAGGTAGACCAGCATGAACAAG
The DNA here is from genome assembly GCA_965229785.1 of Cyclobacteriaceae bacterium. Lineage (GTDB taxonomy): Bacteria > Bacteroidota > Bacteroidia > Cytophagales > Cyclobacteriaceae > JAWPMT01. The sequence goes on along the minus strand of CBDDJS010000001.1, from coordinate 1,754,093 downwards.
ATCATGAGTAAAAGGTAGCCGGCTATTTTGGTAGAGGACCTTCGGTTTTTCAGTTGAAGGTGACCTGGGTAAAGCACCAGTAGAATGGCTGCAAATCCATTGGTGACTCGCAGAAGGGGTAGCCAGTAAAACTTGGTGGATCCAATGGCATCCGGACGAAACACATAGATCATGAATGTTTCCAATCCTCCCAGCAGGCATATTAACAGCCAGGAACTGAGTAATAATTTGAGGGTGGAAATTTTCAAGATGAACCGCGTTTGTGTTCAAATTTTGGCATAAAATCTGACAATAGGACTAAAGGACCATCCAAGTTCATATCAAAAAACAAGGGTTTCATATCATTTCGGGGAAATGCTTTTATTGCGCTATTGGCTTACACTGATCTGGCTGGTATTTCCATTTGATGGCAAAAAACCGGGGCTTCCTATCAAATAAAAATGAGCCACTGCTCATCCATGTACTTTCGGAACATGGTCAAATGCTTCAATTTCCTTTTGCGATTCTTATTGACAACCTTTCTACTATCAGGTTTTGCTATACACGCAACCGTTGAGCAAACATCAGATAAGCAACATGTGGCGTTTACACTTATTGAGACCAGCCGTACGTCAGATAGCTGGTCATCTGACTCCTCAATAAAACCTCTGAATGGCTGGTATTGGTACCCGGTTAGTCAAAAACCAAATGAAGTAATGACGTATGGTGATTACCTTAACTTTCTGAGTCCAGGTAGAAGCGATGATGATCAGTTGGTCACTTTTCAGCGGATCATCAATGGCTTTCAGGAAGACACCCTTTCAAAAGCGACTTTAGCCTCTTATCTGAGACAGGAGGCACCTGTGGGAATCGTTAATCATAAACCTGAGGACGAACATCCTTTAATCGTTCTTTCAGGGGCACATCCTATCTATCTCGTGGAATTAGCTGAACGATTTGCACAATCCGGCTATAGGGTACTCTCAGTGCCCAGAACCGGTAAAACGCAAGGAGAACGGTTGCCTTATACCGCTGAGGGGGTTCAGGAATACGAAGCAGATTTGTTGGCAGTACTGGATCAGCTAGAACATCCATTGAAAGCAGAATTAGCCTTTGTGTCATGGAGTTTCGAGGGCTTAGCTACGCTGCATTTGGCCGCCAAAATGCCAACTAATATCTTCCTGAGTTTGGATGGAGCCCTGGGTTATGACTATGGTATACCATTATTGAATGAATCCATATTTACTAAAAAGCTGAATTTTCCTGTCTTCCACTATACGGGAACTTCATCGAGTCATGGTAAAGATCTGGCATTGCTTAAAAAATATGCCGATCAGGTAAGGTTGATCCAGGATTTTGATCTCACGCACGGTGAATTCACTTCTATTAGTTCATTAACCGCAGATCGTTTGATTTCCGGAGATCCCGACAAAGACTATGAAGCATTAATTAATGATGTCCTGACACAATTGAAGTCAGCTTTTAAAAAATGAAAATTGAACCTACACTTTAATTACACCATGAAAAATCCTTTGAAATCACTCTTAACTATAATCATTTGCATGTTTATCGGAGTGGGCTTGGCGCAAACCCCCATTTATCCAACCTCAGATGCCTATTCTTTTGATTTAGTACCCTTTCAGGTGGAATACCTGCAAATGGGAAGTGTCCTTACCGTATGTACGAGTCAGTCTACAGATGGTGAAGGTTACAATGTAGTTATGATTATGCCAGACCTGAATGAACCCACCAGGGTATCCACAGATGTCATAGGTTTGTCTGCGCAGGACGGTTCCTTTGTTTACCGGGATTTTGGTTTTGCCTTGCCTTCCCGATCTATCAAACGCGTGGAATTTGACGAATCGAAACTTTCAGTAGCTACCTATGCTGAATCAGGGAACACTCAGGATGAAATGGCAAGCCCCGAGAAAGTATTTGACGGAACGTTTGTTTACTGGCAATTGGCGGGTGTATCCCGTAATGTTAAATCCTTTACGATCAATCGGTGGAGACAAACACCGCAAAAAGTAGAAGCGGGTATGTCCGAGGTAGCTTTTGTCCTTGATGGAAAAGAAGAGGTTTCAGCTGCTGGTAAGCAGTTTGCTTGCAGAAGGTACACGGCGGAGGCCGGACCTGCAACGAAAATCATTTGCTATGTGGCAGAGGAAGCTCCTTATCTGATTCGACAAACGTACCAACAAGACGGAGCTGAACCGATGACTATTTTGGAATTATCTAAGGTGCTGGATTAAAGCGATTTATAATGCATTTCCCTGGTCATTTGGGAACCCTTTTAGGGCGCTAAGCTGCCTAGCAAGCTTTAAAATCTATTAAACAGGTCAAAATGTAACTATTTAATAATAGGAGAGTATTTCTTGTGAATTCCTCTTACGAAGAATTGGGTTTTTAGTCTCTAGGGCCTCTGCATCTCAGGGCCCTTTTTTATGGCATATATTTAAATGCCTCATGGTACCCTGAGTACTATTGACGGAACTTAGACCAATTAGCAGTGATGGAAATATCGGTGCGCACTTTAATACCACCTTGAACAAACAATCTTTGCTTACATTTGTTTACTAACTAAAGTATATTCATGAGACACATCCTATTCCCATTCTCTGTTTTGTGTTTAGTGTTATTCATTTGTTGTGGAGATAACGGACCGGAAGCTCCGAGTACCCCCATTTCGGATGACCCTGTAGAGCCTGCCTCTTATGAGTTGGTCTGGGCGGATGAATTTGACGGTGAGAATGGTGCCATTAACTCAGAAAACTGGTTTCACCAGACGCTTCTTCCCGATGGCAATAGTTGGTTCAATGGTGAAGTTCAGCATTATACGGATCGATTGGATAATTCTTATGTTGAAGATGGCTTCTTACATATCGTAGCTAAGCGTGAAGACTTTACTGATCAGGGAGTTCAGAGGGATTTTACCTCGGCACGATTGAATTCCAAGTTTGCATTTACCAACGGTTATGTGGAAGTAAGGGCTAAACTTCCTGAAGGGAATGGTACCTGGCCTGCCATATGGACGTTGGGCCGGAACGTAACAGAAAATGGTGGTTATTGGGCAGAGGAATTTGGGACAACCGGATGGCCAGCCTGTGGAGAGATTGATATCATGGAGCATTGGGGCTTTGATCAGAATCGAATTCAAGCGGCATTGCATACCCCTTCAAGCTTCGGAGATACGCAAAATAAAGGGTCTATCTTAGGAGAGGATGTGAGTAATACTTTTCATACTTATGCTATGGAATGGGAGTTTGATCAGATCAAATTCTTTTATGATAGCACGCAGTACTATACTTATTTCCCTTCATTCAGAAACCCGGATACCTGGCCTTATACCGCTCCGCAATACTTGCTATTAAACATCGCTATGGGTGGCATTGGTGGCGAGATCGATACTGAATTCACTGAAAGTGAAATGGTGATCGACTATGTAAGGGTATATCAGAAGTAAGAACCAGCGGGTCGTCATAGCTGATTAGTTCAGCCTTTGCTTTGGAACTGGGGTTCTTAATAACTCAGAAACCATCGTCCATTGGATTGCGACCAATAGTCCATAGTTTTCTTATCCCTGATCGCTTTATTCCACATCAATTTCTAATTTGCCGGCTTGTTTTAATTGATTATTCAGTTCTTTTAAGTCGTTGTTAATCAATTGCTTGTATTTGCTCAGGTGTCCATCAAGTTCATTGGAAAGTTCCTCGAATACCTGATACGCTGCATCCGTGGGTTTGGCCTGTCCGTTTTCCACGCTTCGTCTCAAAGATGCCAGTCTGTTATTCAACTTGATCGGGAAATTTAAAGGGTCCTGCGGGCTTTGATTTTGCACCTGATACAAGTCTTGTTCGATCTGAGTGAGTTTTCGAACTAACGCTTCAGCATTCGCCCCGAGGTTACCTGTAAGTTCCTGATCATCAATAATTCGATAGATCTTTCGGATCGCTGTGACGGTTTCATTGGCTTCAGAAGTTTGGTTCTTGATCTTGATGGCCAGATCGAATTGCTCTTTCAGGTCTGCCTCGGTAACTCCCTCTAGATTAGGGTTCATGACAATTCCAAAAGATTGCGTTTGGGATACACCATTCACAGTCAACCGTACCTGATAACTTCCTATCGGTGACATTGGTCCCCGCTGAGGTCGTGCGCTCCAGATGATCATATCGTCGAAAGTCGTGGCTCCCGGGTAGCGCAAGTCCCAGGTAAAGGTGTTGAGTCCTTTTGCTGTTGTAGGTACGCTGCTACCGCCTCTTAACCACCAGGGGAGGTTAGGATCAGGCTTGAAAGTAGGTTCAATTCCTCCGAAAGTGTTGATCACGTTTCCATCGCTATCCAGCACCTCCATGGTAACAGAATCCGCTTCTTCTGGCAGATAATATTGCACAATGGCATCGTAAACACCCCGGATGGCATCAGCAGGTTCAAAAAGTGAAACGGCCTTTTTGTTAAGCGCAGCTGCTTTTCGGAAAGGGCGAATATCATCCAGAATCCAGAACCCACGCCCGTGTGATCCCAGCACTACATCGTCATTGCGCAATACCAGATCACGAATAGGCGTATCAGGTAAATTAAGTTGTAGGGATTGCCACATGTCGCCATCATTGAACGATACATATACACCATGCTCAGTGGCCAGATAAAGCAGACCAGGTTGTTCCAGGTCTTCTCGAATGGCTCTTGCGAAGTGCCCATCGGTGATACCTGTAATGATCTTAGTCCATGTTTTACCATAGTCTTTGGTTTTGAAAACATAAGGCTGGCGATCATCCATTTGGTAACGGTTAGCCGCCAGGTATAATGTGCCCGGATTGTACTTACTTTCCTCAATGATGCTGATCCTCGAAAACTTAGGTAAGTCTTTTGGGGTGATATCTGTCCATTTTTTACCTCCATTGCGAGTAATGTGCATTTTGCCATCATCAGATCCGGCCCAGATGGTGTTTACGTCATGATTGGATGGAGCCAGCGCAAATACGGTTGCATAAATCTCCGGGCCATTCATGTCTTTTGTGATAATTCCACCCGTTGGTCCCAGGGTTTCTGGGTCTGCATATGTTAGGTCGGGGCTAATCTTTTCCCAGGTTTGACCATCATTCGTGGTTTTCCAAATGTGTTGAGAACAAGTGTACATGATGCTGGGATCCAGTGGAGAGAACATGATGGGGAAAGTCCATTGCCAACGTTCAGGTAAGGCACTGGAAGGCTCTCCGGAGAAGAACCGAGGATATACCTGGATGTCACGGATCTGTCCAGTATGACGGTTGTAACGGGTCAATAAGGCTCCCTGACTACCTGCATAGAACACATCCGGGTCAGTGGGGCTTTGGGTGATCCAGCCACTTTCACCACCTCCCACTGGATAGTACCAACCTGTGTTAGGGCCACGTGCCTGGCGATGACTCCACCCGTCACTGGGCATGGCAAGCGTACTGTTGTCCTGTTGGGCCCCAGCTACGTGATAGGGGACATCACTGGTAGTCATGACATGATACAATTGCGTGGTAGGGAAGTCCAGTGCAGTCCAACTTTTACCTCCATTGATAGAGACCGTGCCGCCGCCATCATTGGCATTGACCATGCGATTGGGGTCATTAGGATCGATCCAGAGGTCATGGTTGTCTCCATGCGGTGGCCTGATTTGCACGTCAAAGGTTTTTCCACCATCCGTTGATTTCCAGAATCGTACATTGAGACAATAAACCGTTTCTTTGTCTTGCGGGTCGGCATAAATTCTTGAATAATAAAACGCCCTTTGCCTGAGTTTTCTTTCGTCGTTGAGGCGTTCCCAGGTCCAGCCGCCATCATCTGATCGGAATACACCCCCTTCATTAGCTTCTACGATTGCCCAAACGCGATTGGGATCGACAGGGGAGACCGTTACCCCAATTTTACCAATGGGTCCTTCCGGCATACCGGGATTTTGTGTCAGGTTGATCCAGGTATCTCCACCGTCCAGCGATTTCCAGAGTTTACAATCAGGGCCGCCACCCCACATTTTATAAGCTTTTCGATAAACCTGCCAGGTAGAGGCATATAATACATTAGGATTGGTACGGTCAATGATCAGATCTGCTGCTCCGGCTTTGTCACTGACATACAGTACTTTCTTCCAGGTGTTCCCACCATCGGTGGAACGAAAAACACCTCTTTCCTCATTGTCTCCGTAAGGATGGCCCAGAGCAGCCACATACACGATATTGGGATTGGTAGGATGGACCCTGATCCGCGAAATCGCTTGTGTCTCTTTCAGGCCTAAATGTCGCCAGGTTTTGCCCCCGTCTGTGGTTTTGTAAACACCATCTCCCTGGGTAATGCTTCCCCTGAGTTGGGTCTCACCTCCGCCGATGTAGACAATATCCGGATTCGTTTCCGCTACGGCAACGGCGCCTATACTGGAGCTTGTAATTTGTCCATCGGTGACCGGAGACCAATTGGTGCCTCCATCGGTTGTTTTCCATAATCCCCCTCCGGTTGCTCCGAAATAATATTCATTGGGTCTGCCAGGACTCCCCGAAGCCCCCAGAGATCTTCCTCCTCGATTGGGACCAATGTTACGCCATTCGTAATTGGCGTAGAAGGATGGATCTACCGGAAGTTTTGGTTTTTCAGGTTGTGCCTCCAGGGAAAGCGTGACCAGGCATAACAGACTAAGGATTATTATTAGGTTTTTCATGGTTGATTTACTTTATACGATGAAGGTTAGCCCATCGTAACCTGAATTGAAGGTAGTGCATTCGCACATAAAACACACCCCTGACACCCCTCAAGAGGGGAAAATCCTCGTTATCTGGCTAATGTGGGATTTAAATGGACGCTTCTTTTCTACTTGCAGATAGCTATTAAAATAAGAAAACCCACATTAATTAATGTGGGTTTAGTGTCAAGGTTATGCTTGAGTATTTTATTCTTCAATCCGATAAGGAGTATATGGAGCTCCTGCGGCTTCAAGTTTATCCTGTAAGTTCTTGAAAGGACCGCTGATCAATGTCTCGAGCCTGGTCTTGATGGGTGCAAACTCCTCATTAGCGATTTCATATACCCGCCGGTGAGTTCCAGTAGGAGTTGAAGTCGTGTTGAATTGCTCGTAATTCAATAACCCGATTCGACTGGCGACGGTTGGAATTTGATCAATGTCCAGCGTACCCGCATTTCGATCGCCATTGAGTTCCGTCTGCAAATCACTCAATGAGGTTTTCAGCGCGATGTACTCGTTATACATGGCTTCCTGATCCGATTCCGTAAGTAAGATAGCCTTTTCGATGTGCCGCATCTGATTGTTCATCTCAGAAATACGTCTTTGTACTGAGGATACTTGTCTTTGCAGTTCATTCACTTGACGTTGGAAAGCCAGCTTCTCGTCACGATTCTGAGCACCTAATACACTGTTATTAAGGGCTTTGATCGTAAAGTTTACAGGTTCGCCAATGGCTGTAAATGTGCCTTTTTCGTACATGGAAAGAGACACGGTATATTGTCCCGGGGCCACCAGATTACCTTGTGGTCTTCCGGCAAACGGATTGTAAAAGGAAGGACCTCTTAAGCTGATTGGACTATCATGGCCAAATCTCATGTCCCAACGAATTCTGTTCAATCCTTTCGACGGCTTCTGAGTGATCTTCCGAACAATATTGCCAGCCCGGTCAGTGATCGTAAATAACAAGTGAGGCGCTTCCTCGGAACGCTCCGCCTTTAGGTCATCATACGTGGGATAGGCATTGTCTTTGCCTTCTTTCTTGTTATCCGCCTCCTGTTTTTGACGCTCATCTTTGGCTGTTTTCGGTGCATCTTTCAGATAATAGGTGAACATCGCAACTGGCCCAAGATTTTCACCTCTGTAGTAACTATCACCCTGGAATCCCTGTCCGGGAAGCCCTAATGGCATTTTTTCGATGTATAACAAAGGATCGCGTACGGATGTCAGGAACCCTTCGCTATCGAGTTTTGAATTGATCCCTCTCAAAGAGCTGTAATCATCCAGTACATAGAATCCTCTGCCAAATGTTCCCAATACCAGGTCATTTTCCCTGGGGTGCAAGGCAATATCTCTGACAGCAATCGTAGGCAATCCACTTTTCAATTGCTTCCATTCCGATCCTCCCGTTGGGGAGAAGAAGGCTCCGAATTCGGTACCGACAAACAGCAAGTTTCGATCTACGTGATCCTCCGCAATGGTGTAGCTCGAACCACGCTCTGGAAGATTTTTAGTGATGTTCATCCAGGTATTTCCAAGATCAGAAGACTTGAATATATAAGGCTTGAAATCACCATACTTGTGATGATTGAAGAGTACGTAGATCACATTCTCGTCGTGCTGGGAGGCCAAAACGGCATTTACGTAGCTTCTTGAAGGTGCTCCAGGGATGTTTGAGACGGTTTTCCAGTTATCTCCTCCATCTGTTGTGATCTGCACCAGGCCGTCATCCGTACCTACTACGAGTAAGTTCTCATTGATGGGAGACTCATGGAAGGCTACAATGGTGCCGTAAGGAGAAGTGCTTCCGTTTTTGGCGACAGCATCAATTCCCCAAACCCGATCCATTACTTTGAGCTCATTCCGATTGATCTGAGCCGTCAGGTCATCACTGATCACATCCCAGTTGTTACCACGATCATCGCTTTTGAAGACCTTGTTTGCTGAAAAGTAGATTCTCGCAGGATTGTGCGCACTGATGTGCAATGGGGCATCCCAATTCCAGCGATAAGCCTTCTCATCCTTACGCGGTTGCGGTTTGATACCTACTTCTTCACCACTTCTACGATCGTAGCGTACCAGGAAACCATATTGAGATTGCGCATATACAATGTCCGGATTACTGGGGTCCACCTGTGATTCGAATCCATCGCCACCGTGGGTCATGTACCAGTCACTATTAGGTATACCATTGCCGGAAATGGAACGTGAAGGGCCACCCATACTGAAGTTATCCTGGGTTCCCCCATAGATGTTGTAGAAAGGCTCTGCATTGTCCAGTGCGACTTTGTAAAACTGGGTGATAGGCAGGTTATGTTTATAATGCCAGGTCTTGGCCGCATCGAAGCTTTCATAGATACCACCGTCACAACCGACGAGGAAATGATTGGTGTCATTCGGATCGATCCACATGCAATGGTTATCGACGTGTTTGGAGTCTTCACCTAATACTTTGAAAGTTTTGCCACCGTCTTTTGATACATGCAACCATGTATCCATGGCATAGATGGTGTTTACATCTCTTGGATCGGCAACGATTTCCTGATAGTAGTTTCCACTGGTTGAATAACTACCTTGCTTATGCCAGCTGGCGCCACGATTGGTCGAACGATAAAATCCTCCTTTTCCCTGAGCCGCTTCCACGATGGCATAAATCACCTCAGGGTCAGCAGGAGAGATGGCCAGTCCAATTCTTCCCAGGTCTACGCCGGGAAGACCTTTGTTGATCTTTTTCCAGGTTTTTCCTTTATCCGTGCTTTTGTAAATCGCTGAACCCGGGCCTCCGCCAATGTAAGTGAATACATGTCTTCTGCGCTGTAATGTTGTGGCATAGAGTGTATTAGGGTCTTCCGGATGGATGATCACTTCATTTACGCCTGTGTGCTCATCCACAGTGAGCGTAGCTTCCCAGGTAGCTCCGCCATCTTCGGAAACGTACAGTCCCCGCTCTCCACCTTTACTCCACAAAGGGCCAATGGCCGCGACGTAGATTCGATTTGAGTTTTCAGGGTCGACAACAATTGAACCAATGTGTTCAGAGTTTTTTAAACCCATGTGCGTCCAGGAGGCACCTCCGTCTTCGGATTTGTAGATGCCATCACCATAAGCAACACTTCGCTGGTTGTTGTTTTCACCGGATCCCACCCATATCACATTTGGGTTATTCGGATCCATGGTCACAACGCCAATGGAATAACTGCCCTGGCTGTCGAAAAGGGGCTTATAAGTTGTTCCTCCGTTGATGGTTTTCCATACTCCGCCGGAAGAAGTAGCCACATAATATTCTTTCGGTTTATCTGGATTTATGGCGAAATCAGAAATACGGCCGGAAGTGATGGCCGGTCCGACGTTCCGGAATTTTAGTCCACCCAGACTCGCTGATTCCAGAGGTGATTTTTCTTCGGTTGGTGTGTTTTTCTTTTTGCGCTGGCCCATTACGGTGATGGAACAGATCAAAAGTAAAAGCAGAGTTATGCGTTTCATGTATGATTCGATTAGGTGATCGGTTTAAAACTAAAGAAATTGGGTCTTTCGAAAACCATACATGGGATGATCGGTCGGTGCGGGTTACCGGATGGAAATATTAACTCACACAGTAGAGGATGTATGGGTGTCGCCTACCCGGATTTGGGGCGAGTCTAAACGCGAGTCATCCGTGATTTGTTGTTGCAGCTACTTGATTATAAACGCGGATCAACCTATTAAGAATATGATCAATTCAAGATCCCCAAATTGGCAAGCAGGATTACAAGGCCGACAATACTGATGAATACGATCAGAGCAATCATCGCCATTTTCTGTTCTTTAGCTTCCTGAGCTTCTTTGATTTCCTGAACTTGTTCGATCATCACGCCCCTTTTTAATAATTCCGTCTTGTAGATCAGGTTGTGAATTCTTTTGGATCGGTGAATTTCGATCATGTCCGCTTCTTCGAATTGGCCCCATATATGTAAGGGGACTTGTATGGACTTATCGCCGAAATAGAAGTAATAGGAAGTACTGCTGCCTTTTTTCTTTTTTCGCCGCCGTTTTACTTTTCTGGTAACAACTCCCTGAAAAATCTCTTTGGTTTGATCTCTGAGATCCAAGACATAGCCTCGACCAATGAAGATCAGCACAAGGACGAAGAAACAGGCAAAGCCTCCGAATATTTTGAGAAATGTTTCATCCACGTTCATTTGACTCAAAATGGTCCCGAAGAAAATACCAAAGCCAATGATGACAATAGGCAGAATGAAGATTCCCTTTTTTAGCTTTTTGAGCTCCTGGGGTTCCAGAGGGGCTTCACTGGTCTTGTAGAAGGTATCCATGTCTATCAAGGTTCATTCTTTAAAGGTAGGTTTAGGAGAACCTTCTGTCAATCCGTAGAAATACGTAAACTAGTTCATTTCCTATTTTTGTCAGATGCGAATTACTCTGTTGCTTTCAGTAACACTTTTGGGGTTTTATGGTGCTGTTGCTCAAGCATCTAAGTATCAGGAGTTTGCCGAAGATTACCTGATCTCTCTGGCTCAAGGGGGGAAGTCAACCTTACAATTCCATCCCAGTGTCAAAGAATGGAAAGAAATTGGTCGTTCACTGGGAGTGGCTGAGAATTCAAATTCATACAAGACGGGCAATGATGAAATATTCGAGGCCAAATCCCGTCAACTGATAGCAAGGATATTGAAACGAGCAAAGAAAATTGGGATCCTATGGGAAGACTATGAGGTTGTCAAGGTGAACACGATCGTTCAAAAGTTAGCAGTCAAGCAAGCTGACGGGCAAGAGAGTGAGATTACAACCTTAGAAGTCTTGTTCCATTCCGATGGGAAAAAATACAAGCTCCTGTTAAGTGGTGTTTTTCCGGTAAACGACAAGCTCGTAGTACAAGGTTCAGAAGTGATGAAATCGAAATAGCTCCTCATTTCATTGAAAGCACAATGAAATGAGGAGCTTAATTACCCTAATTTACTCCTTTTTCTCAGCTCTTTTCCAACGAACCGGTGCATCGGGCTCGGGCTTCAATTCGACTTTTTCAGTTTCCAGTTTTCGCAGCACTTCGGCAATGGCCGCATCCAGTTGTGGGTCTTTCCCTTCCAATACCAATTTGGGGTCCTGAATCACTTCAATATCCGGAGCCACACCTTCTCCTTCCACGGCCCACTCTCCATTAGCATCAAAGAACCCACCTCTTGGAGCAACCATGCGTCCTCCATCGATGAATAGGGGCGTATCCCAGGTGCCTACCAGACCACCCCAGGTTCGTGTACCTACGAGGGTACCAATGTTCATGGCCCTGAAAAGGTACGGTAGTAAATCACCACCTGATCCGGCTCGCTCATTGATGATCATCACTTTGGGACCCCACACGGCTGACATGGGTGTCGTCCAGGGCTTGTGGTCACCTACCTTGCTGTTGAAATAGCCATATAGCTTTCGATTCATCACATCTGCCATGTAATCAGCCGCTGAACCTCCGCCATTATTTCTTTCATCGACGATCATTCCTTGTTTGTCTTGTTGTGCGAAGTAATATCGGTTGAATGAGGTATAACCAGGACCGGCCGTATTGGGAACATAGGTGTAACCAATTTTACCATTGGTTTTTTCTGAAACATATCGACGATTCCCTTCGACCCAGGCACGACTTCTCAATCCTCTTTCATTACCAATGGGCTTGACCAAATAGGTTTTGGCTTGATCCACGTTGGTGGATTTGCCTACTTTGATCCGGGTTACCTGTCTGGTGGTCTGCTCAAAAAGCTGGTAGATATTCATGGAAGCATCCAGACTCATCCCATTCACTTCAAGCAGGTAATCACCTTCATTGATGTCCATGCCAGGCTGTGCCAACGGAGCTTGTAATTCCGGATTCCAGTTCTCACCAGTAAAGAGTTGACTGATCTGGTATTTGCCATTGTTAATGACGTAATCGGCTCCGAGGAGACCAATAGGAACCCGCTTTACATCAGGGTAATCACCACCGCGTGTATAGGAGTGACCCACGGCAATTTCGCCACCTAAAATATCGATGATGTAATTCATGTCTTCCCGGTGCTTTACATGATTCACCCAGGGCTTGTACCATTCATGTATCTGATCCCAGGGGGCACCATGAGTGTTGTCCACATACAAAAAGTCACGTTGATACCTCCAGGCTTCACGATAGATCTGTTGCCACTCAGCCTGTGGGTCGACTTTCATTTTGATGTCCATTTTTAGCTTTCCATCACTGGCTTTCTGACTTTTTCCTCCTGTTCCGACAATACCCCAGTTTGCACCTTTTCTGAATAGTAATTGTGAACGATCACCTGAAGTGGTAGCGTTGTTGATCCCCGTTAGAAATTCTGAAGATTCAAGTTTTTTTAAATCGTATTTATGGAGGGTGAAACCTGATCCATTTGGGATGAATTCACTGTAAAACACCGTATTCTCAGGACCTGAAACCAGTCCGTTGTAATTTCTCACGGGTACATCAAGCGCAATGATGCGATTGATTACTCCCGGATCGATTACGGTTGTTGTAGCGTCATCAGTATCTTCTTCCTCGTCTTCTTCTATACCATCCGGTTCTTCATCACTTTTTGGTAACAGGGGAGAAAGCGTGTTTTGACTCAGTACGGCTGCATATAGTCCTCGTGTCACCGGAATATTATAAGAACTCATATCCAACCAGCCGGTGTTCAGGCCCCAGTTGGTGCTTGCCAGGAAGTAAAGGTATTTACCAGAGGCATCCCAGACCGGCTCCAGTGCATCGGCCATTTCATCTGAAATTTGGATGGTTTGCCCTGATTGCGTGTCGTAAGCTTTTACTACTTTGAATTGCGCATCGGTGAGTTGGACATAGGCAATAAATCGGCTATCTGGTGACCACACCGGGTTCAGGGTTCTGTTAGGGTGTGCATAGCGTTCGGTGGCGATGATTTTTGTATTGCCGGATGCCAGGTTGAGTACCCACAAGTTGAAGTGAGTATCTGTGTAGCTAATGTGCTCCCCATCAGGTGACCATTGCGGATTGAAATAGAAAGTAGGATTGGGCAACGAATAAGTGCGCTGAACTTTTCCGAATTGATCCGCCAGTACCATTTGATATTCGCCGGACGCGTCATTGAACCAGATGATCTGACTTCCATCCGGTGACCAAACCGGAGCGCGATCCGCAGAGGGGGAATTGGTAAGGTTTCTCCAGGATCCGTTTTCTTTGGGTATCGTGAATATGTCACCTCGATATTCGAATAATGCTCTTTTCCCGGTTGGAGAGAGGGAGGCATTTCGTAACTGCGAACCGCGGACACTTTCCCAACGTTCACGCGCCCAGTTGAGGTCTCCTTTTACATTGATTTCCAATTGTTGGGCTTCTCCTGATTGGGGGTCCAGGAGATGTAGGTAGCCTCCTTGTTCATAGACGATCCGATCCTCGCTGGCGTCAAGGCTTTTTACATCAAACTGCCAGTGGAAAGTGACTTGTTTATAAGCTTTGGTAGTCAGGTCATAGGACCAAATGTTACTGGTATAATCTCTTTCTGAGAGGAAGTAAACTTTATTTCCGAAAAATACCGGATCAAGGTGTCTTTCCTGATCTGGTTGTGGGGTGCGTTCCAGTTCCAGCGTTTCCAGGTTCAGGATCCAGATCGGCATGGCTTGCCCGCCACGATAGTTGCGCCATTCCGGATCCCAGGAAGTAATAGGGGTGTAGGCTGCATACTTTCCGTCAGGGGAAATTTCACCATAGGCAATTCTTGGAATATTCAATTCGGTCGGAAATGACTCATCCGGTGCGATGGAGAAGAATTTGTTGAGTCGGGTCGGATGTCCTTTTCTCCCAGACCGGAAGATCACCTCACCATTGGGTGACCAGCCCTGAACAACATCTGCACCGGGGTGATAGGTTAAACGTTTAGGAGCACCGCCAGTGGTGGGAACAATGAACACATCAGTATTTCCATCATACTGCCCGCTGAATGCGACCCAATTGCCGTCCGCTGAAAAGTGGGGATACGATTCGGCACCCTCGGAGGTCGTTAGCCTGCGGGCATCTCCTCCGGATCGGTCTACGACCCATAGGTCATTGGCATGGACAAATACGATATGGGTATCGCTAATACTGGGTTGTCGCAGTAATTGTGTGCCTTGAGATAAGGCTGAGAAAGTAATGTTAAAAATCAATAATAGGGTAAGGATCCTCATGGGATTATTCATTTAGGTCAACGTCGACAATTTACCCTCTGGAATTTCTGAGGACAAAGGATTTGATATTGACGGTTTCTGGGTGTTGCTAGCTGGTAGTTGGTATTGAGTCTGGTAACTTGAAAATGGGCTAGCACTTTCAGGTTCGAATAACAATGACGGACATGTCATCTCCTGCTAACATGCTGTACTTTTTGAATGTCGCGAGGAAAGTTGATTCCAGATCTTTTTCGTTCGAAAGAGCAATCATGTTTTGTTCAAATGTCAATCTGGCTCCGTAGAACCCGTCAGTCGCCAAAATCAGGAGATCATTGGGTTCAAAAGCAAGAGGATGTATTTTTATATCCAGAAATGAAGATTCCATACCTAAACTTTTGGTCAATACGGATGCATCAACATTTCTTCTCCCCACAGCCGTAATGATCGTCTTTGTTCTTTTTAATGTATCATCAACGGTCAACTGGCGCATCTTACTTTTTCGAATCTGGTAAACTCTGGAATCGCCGACATTTCCATAATAACCTTGGTTCGCTATTGTGTCAAGACAAACGACACTCAAAGTAGTCGACATTTTATGGCAAGTTCCCTTTTCCGCAATTAAAGATTCATTAGCCGTTATTATGCTTTCTCTCAATCGATCACCCAATGGCAAGTTTTTGGACGTTTTGAACGAATTAATCAATTGCTCACAAGCTGTTCGAGAGGCTTTCCAGTCGCATGGTTGACGGCTTACACCATCAGCAACAGCAGTAACTAAGAGATGTTTATCCACAAATTCATGAATAAAGTGATCTCCGTTTTTTTCCTTACTAATAAATTTAAGAGTCTGACTAGCTATTTTGATCATGGTGGGAAGTTAAATAGAAACAGATTACACGATATCGGAATCACGTGATTGTTCGTGGATGAAACCCCTGTACCCATTCGTGTTTTAGCCTTCAGATTTGTCTTGTACCCAGAATAAAACTATTTTAGAAAAGTCAGATCACTATACCTGCTAGTCTCTGATGGTCATAAAAGAACCGCTATATCCTGGTAAGGAGAAAAAGATACTTGTGACCATTCGCCAATGCTTACTGTTTTAAAGTATTTTATTAATCTGGGGGTAAAAGCAAGCTATTCCATAGAGGAACAGCATATGGTAAGGCACTGTAATGTACTCAGTGTGGTTACTGCCTTCATTTACATAGGGTACGTCATTTATGGAATATTCATAAATAGCGTTTTTACTTCTGTGTTCGCTGCGATCATGTCGGGGTTGATCGGGCTGGTTTTCTGGTTGAACAGTATCTACCGTCATGGGCCTTCCAAGTTATTGGCAGCGTTGGTATCCAATTTCAGTGTATGGTTTGCGTATCATGTATTTCCAATTGATCAGGCCATCCTGACCACCTTCTTTCCTATAGCGGCGAGTTACATTTATCTATACGATCCCAGAAAAGAACGCATGTATATGATGACGGCCTTTTTCATTGCCACCATGGCTGTGGTGGCTTCTCTGGTCTTGCCGAGACATGTACTTCATTTCGTTTATTTAAGGCCGGAAGTTGTAGCGATGAGCAACGCTTCTCATATTTATATCTCTCTTGGTCTTATGATGATTTTATTGATTGCCGTGATCTTCACCAAAAATTCAATTAATGAGTCTTTGAAACGTGAGACAGTTAAAACTCAGGAGGCCTACGATCAGTTGCTTAAAGCTCAGGAAAAGGTAGTTGAATCGGAGAAAATGGCCATGTTGGGCTTTTTGTCTGCCGGATTGAATCATGAGATCAATAATCCTCTGACCTATATGTTTGGGGCCCTGGATAACCTCAAAAAGGACCGGGATAAGGAAACCAAAAGTGAAGCCTTTACCGTACTGCAAGAGGGTATGGAAAGGATCAAAGAAATTGTAAGTAGTCTACGCAACTTCACTCATCAGTCCGATTATAATGATCACGATTGTGATATAAATGCCATTTTAGATACCTGTAGCACCATGGTTCGATCAAAACATCAGAATGATATGGCATTACTGAAGGATTACACTAAGGATTCTATGGTCGTGAAAGGCAATTCAGGCAGGTTGCACCAATTGTTTCTCAACCTGCTGATCAATGCGACACAGGCCATCAGTGATGGAGGGATCATTTCCGTCAGGACGCGTAGATATAAAGATAAAGTTCAGGTCCAGATCGAGGATAATGGTAAAGGAATTGATCAAAAAATCATGCCTCACATATTTGATCCTTTTTTTACTACGAAATTCCCGGGAGAGGGCACTGGCCTTGGGTTAGCGATCGCCAAAACCATCATAACTGAACATCAGGGGAAATTGGACATAACCTCTGAAAATGGGGTAGGAGTAATGGTAAAAATTGATCTGCCTTTTTCGATTGGCACCTGATCACTTGATGGACTCGGCGATCAGTGGAGCGATACTGATCACTTCCAGAAAATCGTCCTGAATTTGTTCTACGTTACAGTGTGTATCTGTGCAGATCACTTTGGAGATCAGCCCACAATTTCTCAGCTTATTGATCCCATCTCCGACAAATAAACCGTGAGAGGTAATGACAAAGATTTCTTTAGCCCCTCCTTCATGATAGGTTTTAGCTGCGTTGATGATACTGCTGCCAGATCGGATCATGTCATCGTAAATAATGACCGACTTTCCTGCTACATCCGCATTTACGGCGCTGATCTCCGTATGACCATCCGCAATTCTTCTCTTCAGGATGAAAGCAGCTCCCACATTCATGTCATTGGCGAGCGATTCTACCCATTTTGCCCGTCCGGCATCCGTAGAAGCTAAAACAAAATCATCACCACCATACTTTCTACAGGCGTCAATAATAATTGGCTTGCAGTAGACATGCTTGGGATGCAGATTTTGTTCGAAGTAGTGTGGAATGCCTTCTGTATGAAGATCGAAAAGATAAATCTTATTGCCTTTGTGGCTTTGTGGGATAGCTGAAAATAAACGAGCACGGGTTTTGGCGGTCACGATCTCGCGCGGTTTAACTGCTCGCTCCATGGTTGAGTAGCCGTAATAGGGGACCACCAGACTTAGCGACTCAGCGCCATATGATACCAGGGCAGAGGCCAGATCAAATAACTCCAATGTAGCTGATTCATTGACAGTTCCACCCAGTAAAATTACTTCCCTGTCTTCCACCTCTGAGACGATGCGTTGATAATGTTCACCATCTGAAAAAAAGCTTGATTCTACCTTTCCTTCCTCAAAAGAGGTAATATCCAACAATTTGGTAGCTAGTGATTTGTAATCGGAAATAGAAAAAAGGAGTTTATTCATAGATCTGGAGTCGGTGGCTTATTGGCGGCGAACTTACAACTTTGTAAGGGATTCTGAATTTTGAATTGGATTTAGTTCTTAATGGGTCTTTGGGAAATGAATATATTCAACAGGCACATGATCTGTCAACCAAACCCCATTTTCCGATATATAGAATAGATGGCCCGCCTTAAACATCCTTTGCGCTGCTATCGTCAGAATGATAGGCTTACCCCTTCGGCTACCCACTTTTGTAGCCGTTTCAATATCTAAAGACAAGTGCACATGTTGCCTGGACATCTTTAATAATCCTGATGATTTGATACGATTAAGGAACTGCTCAACGGTACCATGGTAAAGCACTTCAGGAGGTTGCGATGGTGAAAGCTTCAAGTCTATGTTCAGGCTATGCCCCTGATTAGCGCGGATCTGGCTACGGTCTTCATTGAAAGCGAAGCGCTGCTTGTCGTTTTTCCTTACCACCTCTTCCAGTAAGTTCATATCAAGCCTTATGCCGTACTTGTTCACAGCCTCAATTAACGTTTCCGTAGGTGTCCATCCCTGCGAATCCAATTCAATTCCCAATACTTCCGGTTGGTGTCGAAGGGTCAAACTCAGCAATTTGCTGATTTTCTTGCAGATCTTTTGCCGCTCATTTTGCATCATAAGTTGTTCCTGATACTTTTTTAGTTGTTAATTCATGTTCAAGTCTTCAAGTCCTCGAAAAAGTATGAAGGGTTTTCCTTAATAATTGGAAGTCTTTTGCTCCGAAAGCCACTAAAATGACGATTTGTGGGTATTCATGTCCTTGAATGAATGACAAAATGGTCGATACCGCGATATGAGCAGCTTTTTGGAATGGAAAGCGATAGGCACCTGTACTGATTGAAGGAAAAGCGATGGATTTTATTTGATGTTCAAAAGCCAGTTCCATTGAATTTAGGTAAGCGGAACGTAATAATCCGGATTCACCCTGAGTGTCATTATTCCAAACAGGACCAACAGTGTGGATGATATATTGTGCTTTCAATTGAAATCCCGGAGTGATCCGTGCTTCTCCTGTGGGACAGCCTCCAAATGGCCTGCAAGCTTCCTTCAATGCAGGTCCGGCAGCACGATGGATCGCACCATCCACGCCCCCGCCACCCATTAGTGAATTATTGGCCGCATTGACGATGGCATCCGCTTCTAATTGGGTGATATCACCCTGAATTATTTTAATTTGGTTCGTCACCTTCACAATGACGCGTTGTTCCGCACTTCTTCGAAAGTATGGGTGCGAACTAATTCACCATTTTCAAAAACGGTTTCCATCAGATCTTCGCCGGGTTCAGATGCACCAACCGTTTTGAATTGCCCTTGTGCTTTGATCAACTTTAATTGACCTGCCTTGCTTTTCTTAAAGCTAGTGATCAGTTTACCGTTTTCGTCCAGTTCTCTCGGATGTTTTTCCACAGAGACACCCTGACCATCTATTTCTGCATAACTGCATTTTAAAGCAAATTTTTGCGTATCTCGATCAAGCTTTTGCAACAAAGCGCCACCCATTCCCAAAACCAGGTTTTCAGCACTGATCCTGGCTGATTTCAACGCTGCATAAATGGCTTTGATGCTTTCATAATTAATGCCATCTCCCTGAATAACACGCACCTGAGGTGGTAGTACCTTATATCCCTTATCGTTGGTGCTAGACCCAAACTGCTCAAATAACAATTCAAATACTTTGAGTAAGGTCAATACCGGATCTCCGCTATCGGGACGAATGACCAATGTGCCCTCACGTTTCAAGACTTGAGCTTTAAGCGCTGTGCCCCAATATTCTTTAACGGCTCTGAAGATATCATAACTATCGCTGACGCATGCCAAAATCCCTGTAGGGAACTCCTCAATGACATGACGAAAAACCTCTTTTTCGCCTGCTTCTCCCATCAATGTGCAAATGCTGTGTTCGGTGGCCGGAACACTCAATCCATAAACTTCATTGGTATGATAATAATCCAAAGCCATGAGGCTGCCGGCAATGGTATCACTACCACGAAAACTGACCAAATGGGCACTACCTCCAAGTCCGGCGCTTTCAACACTGCTTACGCCACGGAATCCAAAATCATTCAGCACAAAATCAATACCGACGAAGCTTTCGGGTGAGGCAGTTTCCTCATAGTATCGGGTGATCACGCGTTTTATTTCCCGACTTAAAGTGGCGACCGTACAAGGATACCAAACCTGCATAAGCAAAGTCTCCAGAAAATTCGTGAGCCAGAAACAATTGGGATCCGTGTTTTCGATGGTCATCAATACATTACTGGTAGGTACCGTAAGTCCTTCCGGGACGGCTTTGATCCGTATTGGTAGTTTCCCCTGATGTTCTCTGGCGATATACTCAAATTTGGAGGCATCGTAAACATCCTCACGACCAAATACCCTTGGCAGCACCTTGTTGGCTTCTTCAATTTTTTCAAGTGTAATCACTTCGCCCTCCAGATACTGTTTGAGGAAATATTGTAGGCCATAAAACACCGTATGGTCAAATTTGCCACCCCGACTTTCCAGGTAGCTGTAGACCTTGGTTGTATGAGGCATATAGAGTTTATGGTGGCTGTATTTGTACGCGTCGGCGAGTAGAATCAGGTTTTGGCTTTTCATAATTATCGGCCCTTTCGGCACTTCAGGACCAAATTTTATAAATAATGTGACGAAATCTAAATTTAAATGGCCTCGAAAAGATATGAAGGTCGATAATCGCTAAATTGAAAGTCCAAATTTTAAATAAACATGATCGTAGATATATCCAATCCATGGCACGCCGTACCACCGGGAGAGAAGGCTCCTGAAATCGTCAATAGCATCATTGAAATACCGCAAAACACCCGGGCCAAGTACGAATTGGACAAGGACTCGGGCTTGTTAAAATTGGACCGTGTTCTGTACTCGGCTGTTTATTATCCAGCCAATTATGGTTTCATTCCAAGAACCTATTGTGATGATAAAGATCCCCTGGATATCGTTGTGTTATGCAAGATCGATGTGGTGCCTCTGTGTCTGATCAATGCAAAAGTAATTGGCGCTATGCGCATGCTTGACGGAGGAGAAATGGATGACAAGATCATCGCTGTAGCAGAAAATGATATGAGTGTCAATCACATCAACGACGTGGATGAATTACCGCCGCATTTTCTGAGGGAATTGAAAAACTTCTTCGAGGACTATAAAAAGCTAGAGAAAAAGGAAGTGAAAGTAGAGGACTTCCAGGATAAACAAACGGCTCACGAGATAGTTGAAAAGGCCATCGCAGACTATCAGGACCTGGTAAAGAATGCACGGCATATTTGAGTGGCCTGTCAAGATGTTAAACTTATCCTAACGGCCCGGCATGTATAAGTTGTAGTTAGTGGATGATATTAGATTCCTCTTTTTAATCCACTAACTTATGAATTATTCAAAGTTCATTTCTACCATGGCATTTACTCTGATTATTTTGTCAATGAGTTGCGGCCCTGGAAAAGAGCAAATATTACGCGAGAAAACGGATGCGTACTTTGAGGCCTGGAATCATCAGGAGTTCACCCTTCCGGCTTTTGCTGACTTCAAATTGGATACCAGCCGTGTTTGGCATGGTAAAAAGGTAGGAGATGGAAAGATTTCTGTGTTCAATCCAAATTCAGGCTGGAAACAATGGGATAAAGCGTGGAACGGAACATATAGCTATGAGATTACCCTCATTGATCTGGAGGAATTATCAGTAACTGGTGAGTTTAGGGAAACGACCGATTTTTTGAAATACATCGGGATGCCAGAAGGCTTCTCCGCCACGGTGACTTTCTGGTTCGATGAACAGCTACGAGTGAAAGAGACGCAATACGATTGGTTTGAGGGTAATCGCAGCATGCATGACCTGATCAAGCCTATTGTAGCCTGGGCTAAGGTGAATGATTCGGTGAGGATCAATAAGATTTACCTGAATAATGGATTTGTACCCTCAGAGGAGAATGCCCGAGAGTGGAAAGCACTATTTGAACGTTATGAAGAGGCTAACCAGTAGGAAGCCTCCTCAAAGTATTTATTCAGGGATTAAATCACCACATTCACAATCCTCTTTGGGATCACGATCATTTTCTTGGGCGATTTACCATCGAGCCACTTTTGAACTAAATCGTTGGCTAATACCGCTTCCTCAATTTCAGGTACACTCAGGCTGGTAGACAAAGGTATTTTCACCCTCATTTTTCCATTGATGGATACCGGATACTCATGTGCATCTTCCTTGAGGTATTCCTCTTTGATCTCAGGGTAAGTGGCTGAAACGACAGAACCTTCATTGCCTAACAAATGCCAGAGCTCTTCCGCCATATGAGGGGCAAAGGGTGCCAATCCTATCACCAGGGGCTCCAAAATAGCTCTTTTGTTGCATTTCAAGGTGCCCAGGTCTTTTGTGGCGATCATGTAGTTACTGACCACTGTATTCAACGAAAGGCGATTGATATCGTCTTCGTTTTTCTTCAAAGTACCATACATGACCTTGTATTCCTGATCTGTTGGCTGTTCATCCGATATCGTAAACTGAAATTCACTGTTGTGGAATAAAGCCCAAAACTTCTTCAGGAATTTGTATACTCCTTCAATGCCGTTGGTATTCCAGGGTTTACTTTGTTCAATAGGCCCAAGGAACATCTCATACATGCGTAGGGTATCCGCTCCGTATTTTTCTACGAGATCATCGGGATTGACCACATTGAATTTTGACTTGGACATTTTCTCCACTTCCGCCCCACAATGGTATTTGCCGTCTTCCAGGATAAACTTAGCATCGGCGGCATCCGGTCGGAATTTCTTGAAAGCTTCAACGTCCATCACATCGTCTTTGACAATATTGACATCCACGTGAATTGGAGCAGTTTTATATTCGCTCCTTAATCCTTTTGAGACGTAAGTATTCTCACCACTGACCCGGTAAGCGAAGTTTGATCTTCCCTGGATCATTCCCTGATTTACGAGCTTTTTGGCATACTCATCAACTTCAATGATGTCCAGGTCATACAAGAATTTGGTCCAGAATCGGGAATAGAGCAAGTGTCCGGTGGCATGTTCGGGCCCACCCAGATAGAAATCGACCTCTTTCCAGTATTTCAAGGCAGATTCACTACAGAATTCCTGATCGTTATTTGGATCCATGTATCGGAAAAAATACCAGCTACTGCCGGCCCAACCAGGCATGGTAGACAATTCATAAGAATGACCGTCGTGTGACCAATCCGTAGCACGTCCCAAGGGTGGGTCACCATCTTCTGTCGGAAGGTACTCTTCAATTTTTGGAAGTTCTAATGGGAGGGAATCATCGGCAACCAACTCAGCAACGTCATGGTCATAAAATACAGGAATAGGTTCTCCCCAATACCTCTGTCGGCCAAATATGGCGTCTCTTAGTTTGAAATTGATCTTTCGCTTGCCCAGGCCTCTTTTCTCCACTTCATCGCTACCTCGTTCCATGGCTTCAGTAGGAGAGAGGCCATTCAGAAAGTCCGAATTAATGATCTTTCCATCTTTCGTCGGATCCGCTTCCGTTTCGGTAATGATTTGAGCGTCGTTGATCTGAATAATTGGTAAATCAAATTTCTTGGCGAAATCAAAATCACGTTGATCCCCTGAGGGTACCGCCATCACTGCACCCGTTCCGTAATCGGCCAGCACGTAATCAGCGACCCAAACAGGTACCTTCTGTTCGGTGAAGGGGTGGATCACATAACTACCGGTGAAGACACCTGTGACGTTTTTTGCATCGCTCATGCGCTCCCGTTCTGATCGGTTTTTCGCTACTTCCACGTATTCCTGAACCGCTTTTTCATTTTCGGGAGTCGTAAGTTTAACCGTAAGGTCACTCTCCGGCGCCAACACCATGAAGGTTACGCCAAAGATGGTATCGATACGCGTAGTGAAGACGGTGATCTTATCATCGTGCCCATCAACCTGGAAATCAACTTGTGCACCAAAGGATTTTCCGATCCAGTTGCGCTGCATCTCTTTGATGGGAGCTGGCCAGTCGATCTTGTCCAGGCCACTCAACAAACGATCCGCATAGGCAGTGATGCGCATGTTCCATTGTGGCATGTCCTTTTTGACGACCGGATGTCCACCACGCTCGGAGAAACCATCCTTTACTTCATCGTTCGACAGTACGGTACCTAATGCCGGACACCAGTTTACGGTAGTGTTTGCCAGATAGGTTAAACGGTACTTCAATAAAAATTCCTGCTGCTCTTTCTCCGAATATTTGTTCCATTCGTCCGCTGAAATGACTGGTGTATCTTCGTCACAGGCGGCGTTGATGTTTACATTTCCTCCAGTAGATAACTTTTCAATCAACGTGTCAATCGATTCTGCCTTATCCGTATCATTGTTGTACCAGGCATTGTAGATCAGCTTGAATATCCATTGGGTCCATTTGTAATACGCAGGGTCACTGGTGCGCAATTCTCTCGACCAGTCATAAGAAAAGCCCAAGGCCTGAAGCTGCTCTTTGTACCTGTTGATATTATTTTCAGTAGTCAGTGCGGGGTGCTGACCCGTTTGAATGGCGTATTGCTCTGCTGGCAAACCGAAGGAATCGAATCCCATGGGATGCAGCACGTTGAATCCCTTCAGTCTTTTATAGCGGGCAATGATGTCGGTAGCGATGTAGCCTAAGGGGTGACCCACATGTAGTCCGGCACCAGACGGGTAGGGGAACATGTCCAGAATGTAGTATTTGGGCTTCGCCGTATCCTCAACTACTTTATAGACTTCTTTTTCCTGCCAGTGAGCCTGCCATTTCTTCTCAATTGACTGAAAGGTGTATTCTGCCATTTCTGATTTTCTGTTAAAAGCCTGCAAATTTAAGCTTTGCAATCAGGAATGCTAGAAAATTTATAACAGAAGGAAACCTTTCTAAAAACACCCTGTCCTTAGATCAAAATTCAATATAAAAGAACATGAGGAAGGCAATCATTACCACACTAATTCTAACCGTATCATGTCTCGCCTGGGCACAATCGGATACAACCGTGGTTAAATCGGATACCATACCGCCGGTAGTCGAAAATCCTGTGAAAGTGGAAAAAGATGAAGATTCTGAACCCAGGATCATTTATTACAATTCCGATGACAATGATCGACGTTTAAAGTCTAACTACAGATCAAGGACAAGAGGGTCACGAAATCAGATCAAAACCCTGTCCGGATCGATGAGTCATAGTGGTGGTTTTGGGGCCATAAGTTTCAAAACTTCAGACTTCAGAGACGAAACGATTGTAATGGCTGGCATTCGCGGAGGTTGGATCATCAACCGCACATTAGCCCTGGGAGCGGAAGGGTACGGGATCATTCCTACGGCCAAGTATGGCGACTTTACCGATGCCACAGAGGAAGTAACGCTATTAGGAGGATACGGAGGTTTGTTTTTGGAATTGATTTTCTTTTCTAATGAAGTGGTTCATGTCACCTTTCCTTTAGGTGGTGGTGCCGGTTGGTTGGGATATGATCTTAGTGGATCGGACCCATTAGATCTTACGGATGGTGATGGACTGTTAGGTGAAGATGTATTCTGGTATGTGGAACCAGGAGCTAACATTGAGGTCAATGTGGCCCGAAACTTCCGGCTTGCCTTTGGTATCAGTAAACGATTTACCCAGGACCTGGAATTGGTCGAAACCAGGAGTAGAGAATTGGAAAACCTGAATTATTACCTCACGCTCAAAATCGGTAGGTTTTAAAACGCTTTTATTCAAGGTCAATAGTACTCACTTATTTATTATTGCGGAACCCTGCCATTTAGGCGGGGTTCTTCTATTTTATTGGAGTTACCTTGCCATAAGACCCAAAATGATATGTTAATCGTCAAAAGAAATGTCTCACTTATTCTGTTTTGCTTGCTGGCTTCAACAACGTTTGCCCAGATCAATACGGATCGACCGACTCAGAGTGCCAGTGCTTTTGTAGTGCCAGCTGGCCGTTTTCAGGTGGAAACAGGCGCACAGTATACGGGCATTGGCGGGGTTGCCTATCAGTTCACTTATCAAAATACCCTCTTGCGATATGGTCTAAATGACTTCTTTGAATTGAGGTTCGGTACGGGTTATGAGTTTTTGGATCCGGGATTAGATGGTGCCAACAGGACTTATAGTGGATTTAGTCCGGTGGTCGTTGGGATCAAATCAAAGATCGCAGATGAGAATGGTTTCTGGCCCCAAATCTCATTTCTTGGACAGGTACAATTACCGTCTGGGCAGGATGTTTTTAAGGTGCGTACAGCAGTCCCGGGCTTTCGTTTTAACTTTCAGCATACCCTCAATACTAACCAATCCCTGGGATACAACTGGGGAATGGAATGGTCCGACGGATCTTCGGAGGCAACCAATATTTACACTGTTATCTACAATTTGTCGTTTGCAGGTTCTTTTACCACCTTTTTTGAATTTTATGGTTTCATTGCCGATGGCCTTGATGATCACCGTTTTGATACAGGATTGATTTATTTATTCAGCGATAACTTTCAGGTGGATATTTCCGGTGGACACGGATTAGCGGATGATTCGCCAGATTTCTTTGTGGGCCTAGGTTTGTCATTTTACCCAAAATAAGATGGACATAGAATCAATCACCAATTATTGTATGGCAAAACCGGGGGTGACGGCTGGGTTTCCCTTTGATGAAACGACCCTTGTTTTCAAAGTAATGGGGAAGATGTTTGCCGTAACCGACGCAGATCACTTTGAATTCATCAACCTGAAGTGTGATCCTGAACGCTCGGAAGAACTGAGGGCATCCTTTGATTACATCAAACCAGGCTGGCACATGAGTAAAAAACACTGGAATTCTGTTTATCCTGAAGCGGGTTCAAAGCTGATTTGTGAACTGATTGATCACTCTTATGACTTGATAGTGAGTAAGTTACCAAAGAAGGTGAAAGAGGAATGGGTAGCTTTGGGAGGTAATTCATGAGGTGAGCAATGGATAAGGTTCAGGGTAGAGAACATCCTTGATTAATCATGCCGACCCAGGATCACGGAGAATAGGAGGGATGGTGGACTTATTAGGTGAAGACCAAAAACCTATACAATACTGAACCATTCATTCCAAATACTCGTTTATTTCCTGACCTTTAACCATAATTTAAATCAAATCATGTCAAAAATATTGATCACCGGAGCCAGTAGTGGCTTTGGTAAAATGACTGTGACTGCCCTATTGAATGGCGGGCATCAGGTAGCGGCTGCGATGCGAGGTGTATCCGGAAAGAATGCGGAAGCAGCGAAGGAGCTTGAAGGTGCAGGAGCTTCTGTTGTTGAAATAGATGTAACCGATGACGGTAGTGTAAACAGTGGCGTAGCAAAAGCGATTGAGAATCTTGGTGGCCTTGATGTTGTGATCAACAATGCGGGAGTAGGTGTTGTAGGAATGCAAGAACATTTCACCATTGAAGATTTCCAAAAGGTAATGGATGTGAACGTATATGGTGTTCAGCGTGTAAATCGCGCCGCATTACCTCACTTAAGGGCTCAAGGATCTGGCTTGATCATTTACATTTCAAGCTTATTGGGGAGAATGACTCTGCCGTTTTACGGTCCTTACAATGCTTCGAAGTGGGCATTGGAAGCCATTGCTGAAAACTACCGGGTAGAGTTAGCGGGTTTTGGTGTTGAAAATGCCATCGTGGAACCAGGTGGATTTGAAACAAATTTCTTTGGTAACCTGATCCCCGCAAGTGATCAAAGCAGGGCGGTAGAATATGGTGATTTCATGAATGCCCCTCAGCAAATGGGAGAGGGCTTTGGTGCTGCATTGGCACAGAATCCAGATCAAAAGCCGGAAAAAGTGGTTGAGGCTATTGTATCCCTGGTGGATACTGAAAAAGGTCAACGACCCTTCCGCACCATGGTCGATCACATGGGCATGGGCGCTGCTCTTGATGGTTACAATGAGCAACTTGAAGGTGTAATGAAGGCGGTTTACGGCAATTTCCAAATGGGAGATATGCTGAGCTTGAATAAATAGGATTTAATAGATAGTGATAAAAGTGGAAGCGCCCGAAGGGCGCTTTTTTTGTGTACAAGATGAATCAGCATGATTTCGGTCTTAAGGAAATGAATGAATGCTGGTAAGAATATTCAATGGTGCCAGATTTGATCATTTGAAGGATTAATGAAAGGTTTCCTGTATGTTACCAAATTGGCATACTACTTGCTTATTTTAGCCAACTGGTTTTCAAGATGAACCATATGCAAAGACTTAAACTATTATTCCTGCTGATCATCCTGGTTGCGGCCTGTAAGAAGAATACTGAAGTACCTGTCGATCCTCAAGACTTCCCTTCCGGACCCGAAAACAGCGATTTGCCTTTTTTCGCTATTAACTCTTCGGGTGATATTCCCGATGAACCTAAGATCAACGGAGAAATGGTGATCTTTCAAAATCAGGAATCGGTTTTTACGAATGGTATTGGCATAGAATTGCGGGGAGCTACTTCAAGGAGATTGTTCCCTAAGAAATCTTATGGGATTGAACTATGGGATATCAACGGCCAGGACATGTCTCGGGATATATTCGGTTTCGGATCGGAAGAAGACTGGATCTTGCAAGGGCCCTATGCTGACAAAACACTGATGCGGAATGCATTGATCTATGATTTATCCAATAAGATCGGACAGTATGCTGTGAAAACGGCTTTCGTGGAATTGGCGCTTAATAACGTTTTCAGAGGAACTTATGTATTCATGGAACGTATCAAGCGCGATGGGGACCGGTTGGACCTGGAGTCTTTGGATCCTACGATTACTGATGAATCACTCATCACAGGAGCGTACATTCTTAAAATTGATAAAACCAGTGGCGATACGGATGATTCAGACTGGCCTGGAGATGCTGATTATCAGCCACAGTTGGGATTTCGGTCAGCGTATGGCACAACTGGTCAGGAGTTGGACTTCCCTGCTCATGGTCCCAAAACTTCAGAAGAGACCTATTTTCTCTACGAGTATCCATCCAGGGATGAAATCAACGATGCCCAAAAAAGCTACATTCAACAGTATATTCAGGATTTTGAAGAAGCCTTATTGGCGGAAGATTACACTAATGAGCCGAGGTTGTATGAGGATTACATCGATGTTTCAAGTTTTGTGGATTTCTTCATTTTGAATGAATTGAGTGGTAATCCCGATGCTTACCGACTCAGTACCTTCATGCATAAGGATAGGGGACAGAAGTTGAGAATGGGCCCAATCTGGGACTTTAACCTGGCATTAGGTAATGATGGTAGAAGTCAACCGGAAACCTGGATCTACCAATACAACGACTTCTATCCCGGAGACCTCTGGTTAGTTCACTTCTGGTGGCCCAAACTTCTCGATGATCCCCGGTTTCGCGCGGCAGTGAAATCAAGATGGACTGATTTACGAACAGGTATACTTTCCACTAATCTGATTCATGCACAAATCGACGATTGGGTGGATTATATGGAAAGCAATGGCGCCCTGGATCGAAATTTTGAGACTTGGCCAGTACTTGGAGAAGCACTTCCTTTCAACAGTTTTGTAGGTGAGACTTATGAAGAAGAAATTACTTATCTGAAGAACTGGATAGATAGTCGAACGTCCTGGATGGATGGTCAGATCGGAGCCTGGTGACTTTAGAAGCGGTATTCGTACCTAAATACAAAAATGTAAGTCCATTTCGTTACCGGAATATCCAGTGATCTTTCGATGAGATAGTCAAATGAAAACTGTCCGATCTTTTTGTATTTTCGTTCTGTCCCGATCCCGAATCGTATTTGGTCGTTGGTTTCAGCGAATTCTTTGGGAAGATCATTAAAGTATTCCACTTTGATTCTGGGATCATAGGGCCAATTTTTGATCTTATATTCTGTCAGGAAGCGATAACGAAGGAACCTTCGGGCCACGTCACCTTCTTCTCTTCGTAGACCCAGTTCATTCCGATGTTGGTATAGCAGCCGGTGCTTAAATCGGAATTGATTGAGTTTATGACTGATCTGTGTACCAAATTGGTAGCGAAAGTGCGATTCATACCCCTGGACATCACCACTATTGTCATTTCGTCGAATGAAGCGATTCACGAAAAGTAAGTCTACCTGATCGTGCAAGGCATAAGAGAGTGCTACCTCCGTATGATAATTTTTGACTTCACTGGCATTTTCATCAAAACGGATTTGTTGCTCCGCTTCTAATTGGAGTTCATCTGTGAGGTTTGTTTGGGCTCCGGCTTTTAACCATAGTTCAAGATCCTGGACACTACCACTCTGGGCCGATACATGCGTGAGTGTAATCAGCCACCCGATGACTAAGCTTAACTTCTTCATATTTTGGCGGTGTAATAAAGCGTGAGTGTGGCAACATTGTTGGTCAGATCCACCTTCTGAACGGAAACCCTGGAGATTTCCAATCCCGTTTTTTCTCTCAGGTCCAGCAGCAACTTGTCATAATTTTCCGGTTTGACATTTTCCAGAACATCATAAACAATGTTACGCTCTGAAGATCGACCTTTAGACAATACCGTCTTTTCTATGACTGTTATTGAAACGACTATCACAACGTTAACTAACAAAATTTCCAGGAAACTCATTTGATCATTGACGAGTGCATTGATCACGGATACACCAATCACGACAAATAAATAGGTCATCTCCCGGATTTCAATAGTTTGCGTTCGGTACCGTATAATCCCAAAAATGGCGAAGAGCCCAAGTGCCATCCCGACATCAAGGGTGAATTTGCGGAGGGTGAAGCAAAGAAAGAATAATACTATGCTTACCATGTAGTAGGTGAAGAGGTATTCGGTGTTTCTGGTTGACTTGTAATAGAGCTGCCGGATGATAATGGAAATGAACGTGAGATTCATCAGGAAAAGCACAATCATTTTTAATACATCGTGATTGTACAACTCTGTGAAAATAAACCCCTCGTTGCTTTGCTCTACAGCATTCGTGTTCGATAAAAAGGGAGAAGTTTTAGGTGATTCTCCTGACTGAAGTTCCGTGTCTTCTGAATAAGGACTTGATACTGGGAAACCGGTTGCCCACTGGCTTCCAATGATTAGACAAAGCAAGAAGATGATTTTATAATTCACTAGACGGTTTTTCCTGATATTGAAAGGCATACAAACAGGCAAATTACTAACAAATTCTATTCCAATCTGGCCAAACGTTGATGTTGGAACCATACCGGTAATTCTTTCATAAAACCTTCAGCTTTTCACGTTGGGGTCCATCGCCGGTTTTTACAGATTGTGCCTTGAAAGTCAAAAACTACTGATATGAAGAATTATAATTTGCTGCGAAGTACAGCTTTCACTTTTGCCTTAATAGTGTGTTTGTCAATACAGGTCCTGGGTCAGTCTGAGATTAATATGAACAATCGGTTCCAAATCAATAAAGACGGCTCCTATGTGACCTTTGGTACCACAATGGCCAATTTTCCAGTGATTAAAGGATCGCTGAAAGCGTATCAGGCTACTATTTTTTATGATCCCGATAATCCGACACAGACGTCAGCAACCATTCGGTTTGGAGCCGATGGCATGAGTACTGCTCACGATAAGCGAGATGAACAATTGCATGGTCCTGATTTTCTGGATGTAGCGAACTATCCTGGAATTTGGTTTCAGGGTTTTGAAGCAGAGGTGTCCGATACCGGTCTGAACCTTAAGGGTGACCTGTACATCAAGGACATTGTGAAGCCGGTTACGATAAACCTCAGGAAACCTACCTTGATGCGAAAAGCCATGAATAACCTGGACCTGCTTATGGTTAATGGTCAATTAATGATTGATCGTAAGAACTTTGATTTAGGAACATCAGGGAGGTATGCTGCTGATCCGATGTTGGGCAGTGAAGTCACTATCGAATTCAATTTCATGTGTTTCAGTTATACCATTGACTACCTTAAGGCCCTTTACGTGAATGAAAAAGAAGGTGTAGCTAATCCTGTTGGACTGGTATATGAAGAAGTGAAAGCCAATGGCGCTGATAAGGGATTAAGCCTCGTTAAAAAACTATCGAAAGACAAAAATTACAAAGGAGATAACTGGGCTAGTAACCTGGCCAATATCGGTTGGATATTGATGGTGGATGGTTACGGAAAAGAATCACTTCCGTTTTATGAAATGGCCTTGAGTATGGACAAAGGGCATTTGCCTTCTTTGCTACGCCTGGGAGACGCTTATACCATCGCCGGAGCGTATGACGATGCCCTTGAGCACTTTGAGGAAGAGTGGTCATTGCCTGCAAGAGCGAGATTCACACACATCCCGCATATGATCAGAGCCTTAGACGGTACTTTCGTCCTGAATCAAATGAAATGAGAAGTTACGCAATCCGTAAATGCCAATTGCTGGTAACCTTGATTGTTTTCTTCTCACTCAGTAGCTGCGGCCAAAAGACGGAAGAACAGTACATTCCTGAGACCCTAGATGACCTGAAGGCCTATGCCGGAGGTATGGAAAACATCAGGAGTGTACTGATCAGCCAGGATGATGAAACCATTGGTGCATGGTACTACAAGCATTTTGATGCTGATAGCCTGGAACACATCCGATCAGGGACAAAAAGTGTGATGTCGCTGTTGATTGGTATCGCGATAGACCAGGGGATCATAGAGGGTGTGGATGATTTGATCACCAAATACCTTGATGATGTGGCTCCGGACAAACAGCAAATGACAATCAGACATTTGCTTACCATGACTTCCGGAGTTCCCTGGGAAGAGGGTGTAGGTTATAATGACTGGAATCGCATGATCGATTCAGGAAACCCTTATCGTTTCTGGATGGACAGGGGGCGGAAGCATACCCTTGGAGAGCATTGGGAATATAGCTCAGGGGATACGCATATACTATCCGTTATTCTTACGAATGCAGCTGGGGTAAGTACGCTTGCTTTTGCTGAGGAATACCTCTTTGGACCTTTAGGTATTTCAAATGTATTATGGCAGAAGTTCCCGGATGGCTATTATGCCGGAGCATCGAGGTTGGCTCTAAAACCCAAAGACATGCTTAAAATTGGACGCATGTGCGAGAATTTGGGTGTTTACGAAGGCAAACGAATTGTGTCACGGGCATATATCGAACAATCTACAAGTGTCCAGGTAGAATTCATGGAGAAAGGAAATGTTCGTGAAGGCTACGGATTCTGCTGGTGGGCGGTCGAAGTAGAAAATATGCGAGCCTACATGGCTTTAGGGTATGGAGGACAGGCCATTGCGGTTATTCCCAGCGAGGAAATGGTGGTGGCGGTGACACATAAGTGGAAATTAGGTGGTCATCAGGCGGCCGCTCAGCAAAAATCCGCACAAGATATTGCCGTAGCATCCTGGGCTTGGGCAATGCAGAAACCTTTGCCCATTCGTTAGGGTATCTCTTTCGATTCCTCTAACAACATGATGTCCGAATCATGGCGATCGATCTGGCTGAACAGTAATCGATCGCCGTTAGGGGAAATAGAAAGGGTTATTCCCATTCTGGGGATTCGCTTCAGCGGTTTATAGATTAGGGTAGATTGTTTGGTTTCGAAATCGTAAAATTCAAATTGTTGGTCTTTGGCATTCAGATGATATATCCCTTGCTGATTGACACGATATGCTCCCCAGAACATAGGGTGAAAGTAAGGTAGTAATAGCGAAGTTTCTTCGGTGGAAAGATCCATTTGCCACAGTCCCACTGTGTCTTTTCTCACGAAGAAAAGTTTGCTTTCATCTGAGTTTAATTGAGGGGCATAAGCGCTTTTCAGGACTTCTTGTCCCTGTTGACCCGCCTCGTCTGCTTTCCATATGCTCCAAACTCCCTTGTCCTTTTTGCTAAAATATAGATTTCCCGAAGTGGACAAATAGGGGGTATGCTCCTCACTTTCAGAAGTGCTTAAGTTTTCTGGAATGCCTCCCTGCGCATTAACCCGGAACAGGTCTGACTGACCCTGATGGAAGCCCTGGAAGTAGATCCATCGACTGTCGGGTGACCATAAAGCAGACGTCAGGTATTGTCCGTTAAAATTGGTAATGGGTACCGTTGCTTCACCATTGGCATTTGCTACCCAGATTTGATAACGACCGTTATGGATCTTCGTAAAGCTAACGCGTTCTCCATTAGGAGCAAACGAGCCATTTAATTCCAGGATGTTCGAATTGAGCCACGGAGTAGCCACTTGCGACTTCAGGTCTAACTGCCACAGATTGACATCATCGGTCATTCTTGCATAAACGATTCGGCCCGTTGATGCTACCCGGGGCATGACTAATTGATCATCACCAGCTTTCACAACGCTTGACTGACCAGTTTCCAGGTTCAATTCCCATAGTTTGTACATTCCAGACAAATCGCTGGCGTAGACCAGGCTTTGTCCCATATCGGTCCAGTCAAATCCATTGATGGATACCGGATCACTGGATACTTTTTTGAGGAGATCACGCTGCAGGTCAAAGGTGAATAAGAACATACTGGCAGGGTTACGTTCTCGAATGAAGGCTATTTGCCTGCCGTCAGGGGAGAACCTGGGGTGTAAATCGCCATTGAAATCCAGGGGAGGACTCGTTAATGTTCGGGTATTACCTGTTTTTAAGTTGATCAATTGTATACCCAAGGGTTGATCCTTCTCAGGTCGGGTATTAAAGCTCATCCAATGTTCGTCTGGAGAGATATCGAAATCTCCGAAACTGTATTCCGGCGCCTCCGTTATTCGTATTTCCCCGCCACCAACGACAGGTTTTTTGTAGATAGCGCTACCACCTTTTTCATATCTGATGTAGTAGACGAAATTTCCGTCAGCTGACCACCTTGGTCTTAATTCAGTGGTGTTTTCATCTGTGATCCTTAATATGGTCTCAGTGCCGATCAGCTTGGCGTAGATATCCCAATTGTCATCCTGTTTTCCTCTCCATGCGTACGCAACGAAGCGCCCATCCGGAGATATCGCTGGCCAATATTCGGCATTAGACATGTTAGCCAATGCTTGTGGGTGATATTCATTTTGAATGGCCTGTGGTAGGAAGGTGTTACGGATAGCAAAAGCTCCCAATGCTACCAATACCGCTATTCCACCTGCCCATAGTACTGGTTTACGTTTCAGGCGAATCGTAAAGGAACCGGTTTGAGTTAAGGCGTCTCTGTGAATTACCTCGACCTTCAACAGATACCCGGATTTGCTGATGGTCTCGATAAATATTGGTTGACCGGGTGTGTCTTCAAGGGCTTTGCGCAAGCTCGATATGGCTCGGGTAATTACATTTTCTGTAATGACCACTTCTTTCCATACAGTTCGAGCCAAGAACTCTTTGGAAACCACTTCTCCCTGATGATTGACTAAAACCAGTAGTACTTTCATTACCTGAGGCTCCAGTTTTTTTTTGATGGGGCCATTTGAAATGAGGTTAATATCGGGTTCGACTTTCCAATCCTTAAGATAAAAGTGAATTTGTGACATATTTTAATCCGTTCAGGCGATGGTCTTTGATTAATACGGATTCACCAAAGGGAATCGGTGAAAGTTTCCTGAAGAATTTGTGAAAGGGTTAATTTCTGACCTCCTCTGTTTTCGAAGATTCTTCTAACTCCAATGATCCATCAATGATTTTAAACTTTTCAGGACCTATCTTTTCTTTCAGAAATCGCATGAGTTCTTGCATTTTATCCGTTCTGTCTGACAGGTCATGCGAATTGTCATCTTTAGTCTGGATCTTCATACTATAAGTATCGGAACTGATGCCATTTTTTGTCACCTTTTCGCGCTTTACTTCAATTCCGGTTACACCGGGGTAATAATAGTCCTTTCTACGACCGAAAGCCGGAACAACGACAAACATGGTATCCAAAACAAAAGTCTTGTCAATAAAAAAGAATGAGATGTAAAGCAGCAATCCCCAGAAGAATCCGATCCAGCAAAAGATATCCAGAAACCATCCAAAATCCGAGGCGAAAAAGGCGAGGCTAATTACCATGAAAATCAGTGATACGCCAAAATGAGTCCAATAGAATCTTTTTTCCCAATCGAAGACCATGAATGAGTCGCGGATACCTTCAGATTTAACACGGGTATTGTATTGCCCTCGCCAAATGATCAGCATACTGATGAAAGCATAATCGACCAGAAGAACCAGGGCGTTATTGAAAACATAATCCTGAATAAATGTCCGCATACTCGGTGGTAGGTAGCTTAGCGTGTCTTTGAAGTTATGAAAAATCCTGCTATTCCAGTATGTTGAATCGCGTACTGCATTCAAGCGGTTGACGGTAAATCCGGGTCATTTGTCGAAAATGCTGTTTCATTCGTCGAAACTGCTGATTGATGTTATAAGGTACGAAATACATTTGATCCAATAATGTGAAGCCGTAAATTGATAAAGCTTTACGAAGTTCCAAGACTAAAGTCACCGCCCATGAAACTATCGTTTTGGCAAGAAGGAGATAATACTTCAGAATTCTACAGTCGCTTTGATAGCAGTATGCAAAACGCACAGCAAGCCTATCGGGAAGAGCTACTGAAGAAGGAGCCTTACGAACTTTTAAACGCCAACGGAGAACGCAAATTGGTTGTTCCGGGATTACAATCTGTCGATATAGAAGAGGATTGTGATATGTCCTTATTCACCGGTTTGAAAAATGTGAAGGACGAAAACGGTTACAAGGTTTCTGAATTAAAGTCATGGTGCGAAAGTGAACTTACCCCGTTGGCCTGGCAAAGAGCACTCGTAAAGACCATGCCTGCTATGAGAAAATTCGGCTATGAGCTGGACGAATTACAATACCCAAATAAAGAAATAAGGATCAGTCAGGGATATTTTCAATTGATCTGTGTGACCCTCGGGAAACTGTACAGCTCAAGGCAACCTGAGGCTTAAGAAAACAAAACCACTCAGTTATTCTTCTTTCAAAACATCTACGGGATTTGTCTTTCCCAGTTTGAGCATATTAGTAAAAGTGAACAGGAATGCGGTAAGCACACTAAACATTACGGTAGTTATCAGCATTTCCCAGGGAAAACTGATATGAAAAGAAAAGCCCTCGAGCCAATTGGTACCAAACTTCCATAATATGGGTAGCGCCATGAGGTTGCCAATAATAACCAACCTGGAAAAGTCCTTGAAAACCAGGAATATCACACTGGTTGTCGATGAGCCTAAAACTTTTCTAATACCTACTTCCTTTTTGCGTTTAGATGCTACAAAGTACGTGAGTCCAAGTAACCCCAGGAAGGAAATGACTATGGCAATAAGCGAAAATGCATTGAATAAGTAATTGAATGCTATTTCTCTTTCATGTCTCTGACGAAGGAGAGTAGACATGAATTGGTAACTAAACGGAAGTTCCGGAAAAGAAGCTTGAAAGTCTTGTTCAATGAGGTTCAGGAAAGC
The DNA here is from genome assembly GCA_965229785.1 of Cyclobacteriaceae bacterium. Lineage (GTDB taxonomy): Bacteria > Bacteroidota > Bacteroidia > Cytophagales > Cyclobacteriaceae > JAWPMT01. The sequence continues at coordinate 1,716,592 of CBDDJS010000001.1, read as the reverse complement.
ATCAAGATCCTGTCTTTGGTATCTAATGGATAAATACTTCAATTCATGATTGATCCGAAGGTAAGCTGTAGGTTTAATGGATTCTTTCAATGATTCCTGGAAGTAGTCTTTGATTACTCCAATGACGCTTAATGTGTCTATTCCTGCAAAATAGATTCGCTCATTTAAGGCGGATTCAGGACTACTAAATCCATAGAGCCCCAGGGCCTTTTCATTCAAAATGACGGATAGACTGTCGCCCTGATCAAAGAAATTTCTGCCCGCCAGAAAGTTTGTTTTGAGATAATCTAGGTGATGCTTGTCAACGGTGACCTTGTAAATCATCAACCTTTCTTCAGGCTTTTTGATTAAAACTGAGCTGCCTCTCCAGCCAATCGTTTTTCCAACCAAATCCGATGAAGTGGAGACTTGCTCAACTCCCGAGATGTTTTCAATATTCGATTTGAGAGCGTGTAAGGCATTAGCATAGAACTGATCATTTTCAGCATAATTTGGAACATCCAGAACCATCGTTTCAGAGACATCTACTCCTAAAGGCGCATCGTTCATGTATTTGAGCTGACTGAAAATGATGAATGTTCCGCCTATCATAAAACCGGAAATCATGAATTGAAACACCACGAGTGCTCGCCTGAAATGAGCCCCGGTACTCAGATTTGAAAGCCCTTTAAGAGCCTGGAGAGTGGCGACTCTTGCAATCACTATGGAAGGGTATAAACCGGAAACTAAAACACTTAGGAAGTAGAATGGTAGTAGCCACCATAGCATTGCCAGCATGAACGTTTGATCGAGACGGATGCTAAGACCCAAAATGGATTCGGATAAGCTTTTGATCATGAAAAAAACGCCAAGGCCTAGTACTAGCGATATGAAATTGATCATTGCCGTCTCCACCAGAAAAAGACTGACGAGGCTTCGTTGTGATGACCCAAGTGCTTTTCGGATCCCTACGTCTCTGGTTCTATCTGCTGCTTTTGCGGAGTAAAGATTGATGTAATTGATCCAGGCAATCACCAAAATGAAAATGCCGATTATCAGCAAGAACTGTACAGAGGTCTCATCCCCATTCGAGGTAATTTCCTGATTGATGTTTGATTTGAGGTGAATATCAGCTGCAGGAAATAGTGCTAAACCCAATCGATTACTTCCCATGCGCTCACCACCATGTTTATCGATAAAAGCGGGGAATTGTGCCTGAAGTGATTCCGGGTTGACACCCTCAGCGAGTCGTATGTAAGTGACAAAGTCAAACCAACTCCAATTCTGATCGGTTTCTTGTCCCCATGCGTGTAACAGAGAGGAAAAAGATAAGAGTATATTCACATCCATATGGGTAGGAAGTGACTGGTCAAAGACGCCTGTGATTTCGTAAACCTGAGGACCGTTGACTGCTGATCTTATGGTAATGCGTTTCCCGATACAGTTAATTGTGCCGAAATGTTTCATTGCTGTTTCTTCCGATAACGCTGCCGTATGCAAATGATCAAGCACAGTCCGACGATCTCCTGCCAATAACGGAAAGGAGAATAGCTCGAAGAGTCTTGTTTCAGCGAAGAATACTTTATCATGTTCGATTGGGTCGTTTTTTCTTGTTTGGGCTACCGCACCATGCCAGGATTCCATCATTCGGAATGAAGCTTCAACCTGAGAAAATTCATCGGTCAGGGCAGGACCTACTTTAGGGAAAGTTGCCGCAGCCACGTAGGGGTCTTTCCCTTCTTGCTTCATGATGTGATTTACTCGGTAGATCCGATTAATGTCTTCATGAAATTTATCGTATGAATACTCATATTTGACATAGCTGATAATGTAAAGGAATGCGGCTATTCCTATTGATAACCCAATGACATTTAAAAGGTAGATATAGGGGCTTTTCCGGATATTCCGAAAACTGATTGACAGGCTTTTGGATAGGTTCATTATGGATTCGATTTGGGAATAAAAGTGGCTTTTTCGTCCATATGATGGAGCCATTCATTTGGATCGTCCTGACTGGTTCGTATATGCGTTTTTCTTGAGAAACCCGGGAGCGAATGATTTAACTGCAGAGTCCATTCGCTTTTAACATATTCTATACGTCCATCTTGGATAGGGAACTCAGCTTCGTAAGTGAAGGAATCACCTACTAGCTCTCCCTCCATCAGCACTTTGATGGGCCAGGTTGAACTTAGCCACAGGCTTTCGTACTTCTCATAGATGGGATTGTAGTTGAAGAAAACCTGATCAAGGCCCCTTTTCTTTTGAGGTCTTTCGATATCATAAATACAGGCAACATACGTGCTATCAAGTGACCAGTTACACGTCAAAAGCCCCTTTAGTTTCCTGGGATGCTCGTCTGGGCTGTAGGTCCTTTCAATCACCCATTTACCCACAAGGAATGAAAGCCGATCCTGATGAGATTGCACTTCTTGAGAAAAGACGGACATTGGGAAGAAGAGGAGTAATGGCAATACTTTTTTCATAAGCTTTTAATTAGGTTTTTCATCCTGATCCGCTCTTCCGCAGAGGGTAGACGACCATATCCAGCACCCGCATTATCCTTCATGTGATGGGGCTTTGAGGTGCCTGGTATCACACAAGTCACTGATGGGTGAGCGATCAAATACTTAAGGAAGAACTGACCCCAACTCTGGCAATCAAAATCACTTGCCCAGGAGGGGAGGGCAACACCCTTTACTTTTCTGAAAAGCGATCCACCGGCATAAGGACGATTGGTAATGACTGCAACTTCCTGGTCTTTGGCAATGTCAAGAAGTGAGCGCTCGGCGTTTCGCTCGGCCATTGAGTAATTGACTTGTAAGAAATCAATTTTTTCCGTTTGAATGATTTTTGCCAGCTGATCATGTGTGCTATCTATGTAATGGGTGATCCCAATGTATTTTATAATTCCCTTTTCTTTCCAGTCATACAGCGTCTTGAGATGTGTTTTCCAGTCAACAAGATTGTGGATCTGCATCAAATCCATTTGTGGTGTTTGCATCCGCTTCATGGAATGTCTCATTTGGCTAATACCCTGCTCTCTGCCTGAAGTCCAGACTTTCGTCGCAAAGAAAATCTTGTTATGCAGGTTCAATTCCCGGGTGAGGTCACCAACAACAGATTCCGAAGAACCATACATGGGAGAAGAGTCAATGACACTGCCACCGGCACTGCTTAGAAGCTTCAATACTTCTTTCAATGGCTTACGGGCAGTAGTTGATTGCCCCACATCGAACGTTCTCCAGGTGCCTAACCCAACCACGCCCACCAGTTCGCCACTTGATGGAATCGATTTGGTCATCATGGGCGATTTTGTGATCCAATTGAAACTTGAGGCTCCTAGTCCCATCGATCCAACAATGATGTTCCTAAGTGCCTGTCTTCTAGATGGTATTTTTATTTCCTTCATGTGAGATTTATTTTGAGTATTTCATAGATGACTTGGAATAAGGCATGCTGGACTGTTGTTTATTCAGTTTTAAGTACTTCCACAGGAGATTTTCGCAGGGTAGCTTGAATTATCCATAGGATAATTGTTGCCACGAGTAGTACGCTAACTAAGGAACCAAGTACATATACCTCATAGGGCATACTGATTCTGTAGGCAAATTGATCCAACCATGCTTTCATTATGAAGTAAGAGACGGGATAGGAGAGTAGTGAACTAACCGCAGCCAGGAGAAAATACTTTTTGCTGATCAGCACGATTAGCGATAAACCGGTTGCTCCAATTACTTTGCGAATGCCAAACTCCTTTTGCTTCGATTTAGCGACAAAAAGAATCAGTCCGATGATACCCAGACACGAAATGATAAGAATAAACAAGCCCAGCGTCAGGATCAGTTTAGCACTTATCTTATCGTTCGACAGATATTGATCAAATTGATCTTCGAGGAACCTGTAATTGAAAGGGGAATCTGGATATAGTTTAATCCAAACGGCATGAATATCTGCAATAACTTCGTCATTTAAGGAACTGACTTCCAGGATGACCCGACTTCTACCCAAAGATTCTATGCAAATGACCAATGGTTCGATTTCTTTCTTGAATGAATCGAAATGAAAATCTTTCACTACGCCGATTACCCGACCCGGCCGGCTTTCATTGGGTAATGAACGGGTTAATTGCTTTCCAATGGGGTTCTGCTCCCAATCATCATCATATTGTGAAAATAGATCCATGGCAGCCTCATTGATGACATAGGCTTGCGAAGAGTCTGTCCGGACACTGCCATCGAAACTTCTCCCACGTACCAATTCCAGATCCAATGCATCCACGATTTGCATATCAGAATGGAAAGTGGACAAAGTCAATGCATCATTGGACCCAGGAAAGCGGAATGAGCCTGCATAACTCCTTCCTAATCCGGGTAGGTTATTTGACGCGGAGACCGTTTCGATTTCTGCCATGTGAGCCAGGTTGCTGCGCAATCTTTTCAATTCAAAATCACTTTCACCGATTCCCCAATGAGTGATGACGATTTTGTGCGCTTTATTGAAGCCTAAGTCAATCTCAGAGATGTGATTGATTTGCATAAATACCACCAGAGTACAGACAAAAAATACGGCCGAAACACAGATTTGGAAGCCGACTAAATAGTTTTTACTCTTTCCGGATTCCAGCCGATAGGAGCTCCCGGAATAGAGTACCCGGGCAGGTTTGATCTTTCGCAACTTTAACGTAGGGTAAATGGCCGCCAGGACACTCAAAATGGAAATTGTAAGGAAAGAAATCAGTAAATTTTCATATTTGAGTATTAACTGCGTGTCGATGGACTTACCTACGAACAGGTTAATTTCTTTGCTGAACCCTAGGATCACTACGTAGGCTAAAACTGCACTTATTCCAAAAACAAGGGCCGCGTCCAGGGTAAATTGAATCAGTAAACCTAATGAGTTGTTACCCATGGTTTTTTTGATCCCTATTTCTTTCACTCTTTCAAGTGACATGGCCATAGACAGGTTGACGAAGTTGATGAGTGCCAAGGAAAGCAATACAAATGCAGCAATGATCAAAGCATTCAGTAACATATGGTTTCCTCTGGGAGCAAAGTCATTTGTAAAATTCGATTTCAGGTAAACCTCATCCAGAGGTTGTATAAAAGGCGTATAACGATCCCTTTGGTCTGAATTTAAGTTTTCTCTGATGATGTGATTCAGTTTTTCTGAAACCACCTCGAAATTCGCTCCTTCCCGGATCAACAGGTAATTCGCACAGAAATGCGCATCCCAGCTTTGGAATCGATTGGGAAGACCAAGCCTTTCCGAACGAATTCGGTATGATATCCTGGAGATTTCAAATGACAAGAGGTAGTCAAACTGAATGTGAGAGTTCACCGGGCATTTCACAACACCTTCAACGAGGTATTCAACGGGGTTTCCTTCATCATCGAAAGAGCTCATTGATTTACCCAGGACATCTAGGGACCCGAAGTATTTTAGTGCCATTTTATCCGTTAGAACGATTCCTGATATGGATGTCAGAAATTCATCTTTGTTCCCTGCGAGTACCGGAAAATCAAAAACACTGAAAAAGGAAGGTTCCACACCAAGTCCCTTTGGTTCGTTGATCATGACTTCACCTTTCCTAAAGCTTGGTGTAAACCTTAAAAATGACGTAGTATGTAAGACTTCCGGCACCTGATCTAAAAGAGCGGGCATCCACCTGTAAGGTGTGGTAGCTACATCCTGATCAGAGACCTGATTGTGACTTATTACCCTACCGATGCGATCACTTTTGACATGAAATTTATCATAGCTCGTTTCAGATTGTACAAAGATCAGAATGAGCAACAGAAACATCAGTGCCACGGTCATTCCGAATACGATGATCGCTGTAGTAGTTCTGGATTTTCTAAGGGTTCTTAAGGAAGTCAGTAAATAGAGTTTAAACATATCCTGAAGGCATCAATCAGTGATCCTAGTTACGTAAACAGCCCGGTTATGACTTCCGTATTAATTAATCTGTTAGGTTTATTAATTAAATGAGTCTTAACTCGCAGGATGGATCAAACGTCGCTTCTCCTCATCATTTCGTGTGCCGGTATTTTTCAGTCGCTTTTCCTGGCCATCTATTTGTTTTCGGCCAAACGCATCAATAAGGCAGAACGAATACTACTTGGGTTGCTTTTGATTTCGATCACGATCCGATTGGTCAAGTCCATCGGATGGTATTTCTATGATATTGAGGATGCTTTGTTTCTAAATGTAGGCTTCGCTGCCCACGGGTTTATCGGTCCAATTTTGTTGCTTTACTTCGCTGAAAAGTTGAATCGGTTGAATGCTCCCTGGCAAAAAGGGTTGATCTTGTTACCTCCTTCCGTTCTGTTGTTGGCCTCACCTTTTCTTTCACTCCATTCATTCTGGTATAGTGGGGGATATCTTGGTCTGCTCTATTTCACAATCCTCTATTTAGGGGTCGCGGCAGCATTCTTGTGGGTCATTTATTCCGAAAGAAAGATCTATTTTCCCTGGTATAGGAACCTGTTTGTTGGAGTTCTTATCTTCTGTGTGTCTTACTTTACCAATTACGCACTTGGTTTAAATTCCTACATAACCGGCCCTGTTCTGTATTCACCCATCATTTATACCATCAGTTTCATACTTTTTCGAAACAATGAAATATTCACACCATTGGGTGATAAGAGAAAATACAAAAACATCAATTTATCAGAGGAACAAGTCTTACGACACTTGGACCGGATTCGTAAAGTAATGGAAGAGCAGAAACCATTTCTTGAGAGAAGCTTTAACCTGGGTTCCTTATCAGAATTGACTTCTATTCCCAAACATCTTTTGTCCAGGTACTTTAGTGAAAACCTGAAACAAAGTTTTACGGACTATACTAACTGTTATCGCATTGAAAAAGCAAAGGAACTTTTAACGAACCCGTCTTTCAAAAATCACAAGATTGCTGTGATTGCCTATGAATGTGGTTTTAATTCCATTTCTTCTTTTAATGCTGCTTTCAGAAAAGTAACCACAGTTTCACCATCAGAGTATAGGATGTTGCAATCTCAGAAAGCTTCGACTGTAAGTATTTAGAAGGCCTTTTCGTTGGTTAACCTGAGATGTGTTAAAGATTAGTCCTAAAGCAGTCGAAACAATCATGTTGATTTCAAAGCTTTGCCTTGAATTCACATAAGCTATTCAAGACTCCAAATCGGCGATAGTGTAACTGGCATAATGCTACGAAAAGCATGGCTAAAACTCCATATAATCGTATGGATATGCGTGCTATATGCTTAGGTCTAGTTTATGTGATTTCGTCATTAGTGAGTGCTCAATCTGTTGTTAAGAGGCACTCGACCATTAAGAAAATATCAGCATCCGTCAATATTGACGGGTATTTAGATGAAAGTTTCTGGGAAGATCAGGCAGTCTTTAAAGACTTTATCAATCAATGGCCTGTGGATTCAGGTTTGGCCGACGCTCAAACCGAAGTAAGAATGGCGTTTGATGACCAATTCCTATACATTGGAGCTACGCTTTATGATGTCGGGAATAATCATATTATCCGTACGCTCAAACGCGATCAGGACGATGAATACTTTGGGAGCGATGGAATAGGCGTGATCCTTGATCCCATTGATAAGAAGACCAATGGCTTCTTCTTTGGAGTAAATGCAGGAGGAGCTCAAATTGAAGCTCTGGCTAGAATAAATGGTTCAAATACAAGCCTGGATCCAAATTGGGATAATAAATGGTATTCAGCAATAACTCAGGGAGATTCTATTTGGTTTGTGGAAATGGCGATCCCTTTTCGGACGTTGAGATATGATCCGGATAATACTACCTGGGGCATCAATTTTGTCAGGAATGACATGAAATCGAATGTCTATTCATCATGGAATCCGGTTCCCGTAAATCTCAATACGATTGATTTGGGTTATACGGGACAAGTGAACTGGGATTCGCCGCCACCACCGATAAAAAACGGCGCAGTTAATTTGATCCCGTACATAGCGGGCAGTGCGAACAAAGATTTTGAAACTGATGTTCCCACAGGTCTGGATGGGAATATCGGCGTAGATGCTAAGTTGGCATTAAGTTCTTCGCTCAATCTTGACCTTACTTTAAATCCGGACTTTTCTACCGTTGATGTAGACGTCCAACAGACGAACCTGACCAGGTTTAGTTTGTTCTTTCCGGAGAGAAGGGGGTTCTTTCAAGAGAATAGTGACCTGTTTACTTCCTTTGGCCTGAGAACCATCAATCCGTTTTTTTCTAGAAGAATTGGTTTGGTGGATGGCGAGACAATTCCTATACTCTTTGGCGCCAGACTATCCGGGAATTTGTCTGAAAGATTCCGAATAGGACTCATGAATGTCCAGACGGCTTCAGCTCCAGGGATCAATCCTCAAAACTTTGGTATCGCAGCATTTCAACAAAGACTTGGTTCCAGATCATCGATCAACGGCCTCTTTGCAAATCGGCAATCGACTTCATTGGGAGAAAATGAAAACCAACAGGCTTACAATCGTGTGGGAGCGCTTCAACTGAATTTACTTTCAGCAGATGGAAAACTTGCCGCAGATCTGGGTTTTCAAAAGTCCATAAATCCTGAGAACCTGAACCAGGAAGAATACTATTCGGGGACATTGCGCTACAATTCTAAAAGACTATTTGTAAGACTTACTGCACATCAAGTTGGTAGAGATTTTATAACAGACGTTGGTTTTGTTCCGCGCCTTTTGAATTATGATGCGGCAAGAGATACGACAATCCGCAGGCAATTCACACAGCTGGCCTATCTATTTGTATATAATTTCTTCCCGAAATCCGGGCCATTCAATATTCATGGTCCCAGATTGTCATCAACCTATGTATTGAATCCTGATGGTTCCATCAACGGTTCATTCGAAGGGTTATTTTATTACTGGAATTTTAAGAATCAGAATGAAATGGAAGTCAGGTTGACCCTTGATCGGGATAACCTTCCGTTTGATTCGTTCATTGCAGGTGATATTCCTTTTCCCGCAGACAATTACACTTACCCAGGTGCAGGAGCTTTCTTCAGGACGAATCCTAGAAAAAGACTTTCATCATTTACGAATATCAATTATGGAGAATTCTTCTCAGGAAAACGTTTCAGATTCACTCAGCGCGTAACATATAGAATTCAGCCATGGGGTAATTTCAGTTTGTCCTATACACTGAACGAGATTGATCTCCCTGAAACCTTAGATAGTACCACGCTTCATCTTTTAGGAATAACCAAGGAAATCTCATTCTCGAACCGGATGTTCTGGACCACATTCATCCAGGCTAATACTCAAATTGAAAATGTAAACATCAATAGCAGGTTTCAGTGGCGGTATCGCCCTATGTCAGATCTGTTTATTGTATACACTGAGAACTTCGCATCACAGCATCTGCGGGTGAAAAATAGAGGAGTTGTAATGAAGTTAACTTATTGGTTATGAAATATTTGGATCGTTTTTTTGCGTCAACTACGTCCTATGCTCTTACAACATTGCGGATTTGGGTAGGTTTAGCCATGATGTGGTACAGTCATGGATATCTTTTTACCGCGGGTGGATTGTCTGATTTTACAAATTATGCCATTTCACTTGGCATCCCTCTGGCGACTTTTCTGGCACCTATGGCAAAAGTATTCGAGTTCTTAGGTGGAGCTATGATCTTGATTGGATTTTATGGCAGAATTGCAGCCATGCTCATTGTACCGGTGATGCTGGTTGCGGTAATTTATGGACATAACTTCGACATTTTTTCTGAAGGAGGAATCGCTTTTAACCTCCTGATAATGAACATCATTTTGGTACTTGGTGGTACAGGAAAATTCAGTATCAGAGATTTTCGTGTGTAAGGGATATTGACAAAGGCACTTTTCAGTGGGCCTATCAAAATCTTTAATAAATGCTCCTTCAGCCTTGCGGATTGACCCGAAACATTCACATAAATAATACAGGTTCCCAAATAAACAATAAAGGGATTCGGATAGAAGAAAATTTTCACTTCGATCACTGATGTAGCTTAGTTGAAAAACATGAATCGGAATTTTATCATCGGGTTATTTATACTGGTTGTACAAAACCTGTTGGCACAAAGTGGTCAACGTGACGTGGCTTTTACCATCCCTGAAAGTGACCTGTTGCCCGAGAGTGTGGCATATGACGAAAATTCGAAATCCTTTTTTGTGGGCAGCACAAGATATGGTACGATCACGAAAGTCAGTCAAGACGGATCACAAACCAGGTTCGTCGAAAGCGGCCAGTTTGGACAGTGGATGGTCGTAGGGATGAAAGTGGACAGTGAAAGAAATGAGTTGTGGTTTTGCAGTTCAGGCGGAAGCAACCTGTTAGGATACGCCAAAGCAGATGACAAAGATGGACGTCCCGCAGGTATCTTCAAGATAGATCTCACTTCCGGAAAACTCATAAAGAAATACACCCTGGAAGCATCTGGAGAGGTTCATTTCTTCAATGATCTCAAAATTGATAATGACGGCAACGTGTATGCAAGTCATATGTTTAAGGAACATGCGATATACAAAATCGATCGAGATACCGATCGCTTAGAAATGTTTGTATCAAGTGAACTGATAAAATACCCGAACGGATTAGACATCTCTGCTAACCGGAAATACCTCTTCGTAGCTCATGCAGAGGGTTTGGCAAAAATCGACATAGCATCGAAGAGCGTGTCAAACCTCACAGTCCCGGAAGGTATAAAAGTTCAGTACCGAGAGAGCATAGATGGCCTTTATTATTATAAGTGGTCACTGGTTGGCATTCAGGCGGATCTTAATACAATCACCAGATATTACTTAAACGAAGAAGGAGATGGTATTAGGAAAGTTGAAACACTGGTGGCGAATCACCCCAAAATGGATCATCCCACAACAGGCGTGTTAATAGATGGTGATCTGTACTACATCGCTAATGCTCAGTTTCAAAAAGTAAAAGAAGACGGGTCGATAGATCAGGAACTGAGTGAACCAGTAATCCTTAAAATTTCATTGAAATGAGATCGGTTATTACAATGACATTGATTTTCGTGTCTCATTTTCTCTGGGCGCAGGATACGAATCCCACGCTTATCGATCTGCTAAATCATGTGGTCGGAGGGAAGTGGGTCTCGACCAATATGAACAATGATGGAGAACCCGAAAGCTATGGTTCATACATGATGTCATTTGAAAATTGGTCTGACGATAAGGAGTCAGTTACAGGAACCATCTATGGTATCAAAAATAATGGTGATACTACTCAGTTGATAGAAGTATGGAATTTCATCGATAAGTCAACTAATTCTCTATTCTATGTCCAAAAAACAACCTGGGGATGGTATGGTACCGGATCAATAACTCGGTTCGAAGAAAAACACCTGGATATTCAATTCAAAACGATCACTGAAGAAGGTCAGAGTTTTTATACCCGGGACCTACACTACATACAGGGAGAAGATAAGATGAAGGCGGTGACCTTTCACAGGTCAGGGGATCAGGAAGAATGGAAAGAAGCAGGCACATCAATTTGGAGTAGAATCAATTAAATACGACGGAAGAAATGGAGATGAATAATAGAAAAAGAAGGCATTTACTTCAGACATCAATACTGGCCGCGATGGGTTTGTCATTACCCGTTCAGGGGTTACATAAAGTACCCTATTTAACCTCCGGGGGAAATCCTGGCAGGCCTTATGCAGCTTATCCTTCATTGGATCCGGAGTTGGTTAGTGACGTTGTAGGAAAGTCGCACTTCGATCTGGAGACTGTTAAAAAACTCGTGGAAGAACGACCGGAGTTGGCACATGCCAGTTGGGAATGGCGTTTCGGGGACTTTGAATCGGCGGTTGGTGCTGCTTCACATGTGGGTCGTCGGGATATTGTTGAATACTTGCTAAGTAAAGGCGCACGTCCGAATATTTTCACTTATGCCATGTTAGGGGCGTATGATGCGGTCAAGGGTATGGTGACTTATACACCCGGAATACAAAGAACCTTAGGACCTCACGGCATTAGTCTACTTGACCATGCACACGCAGGACTTAGAATGAAAGACCGTATGACGAACACTCAGCGGGATAATGCTAAACGGTTGATTGATTATCTGGAGTCACTTGGTGATGCGGGTGGTGAAACCTATGAAGAGGTGTCAGAAGCCAGCAAGCAAAAATACCTGGGCGATTATAGGTATGGAGAGGCAAAAGGCGAAGGTTTCAGCGTTCAACTCAACATGCGTAAAATGCTGTCATTAGGAGCAATAGGAGAGTTTGGAGGAGCGCTTTATAAAATCGGAGAAAACCTTTTTACCTACAATGGGGCTCCTTCTGTCAGAGTTACATTTCAGTGGGAAGGGGATTCGGTAAAGTCACTCACCGTGAAAATGCCAGGTTCTGAAGTGACGGCCCAAAAAGTCTAGATTTTGCGAAGGATATTGATGCTGTTGATGGTAATGACACTCTATTCCTGTTCTTTGGAATCTCCCTCCGGCGATAATGTCAAATCAATACTCATCTCTAATTGTCATGTGGTCCTGGTCGAATCAGGAACGCTGCTGCCTAATCAATATGTCGTGATAATGGGTAGGCTGATTAAGTCCGTAACTGCGGAAAAGCCATCAGGCCAATTTGATATGGAAATCGAAGCGGATGGCAAATTCCTGATGCCTGGCCTCATCAATATGTATACCCACGTTAATGAAGATAACCTGATACTTTACCTGGCAAATGGCCAAACTACGGTGAAAGATGCTCCGAGTCATTTGACGGCACTTGGTTTGAGAGAGAGAATCAGGTCTGGCAAACTGGTGGGTCCGAGGATATTTGCCGTGGGTCTCAGAGCCACCGGGCTACCGGCTCCTTATCATAGCCAGCAACCCGCTCGCACAGAAGCAGAAGCCAGGGAACAGGTAAGGGAATCAAAAAGACTCGGTTATGATGGAATGTTCATTTATGGCAGCTGTGATCCAGCTATTTATTGGGCAATCATTGAGGAGGCATCAAAATTGGATTTTCATATTTCAGGACACTTCCCACTACATGTGAACCTCGACGAGGCCCTGAATAAAACCCAGGTTTCATTTGACAACCTTACCGGTTTGACCCGTAGGGGTGAATTACGTGTCAATAGTGATTCGTTATTGCAGGGCATGCTTGAAAAAGGTCAGGCCATTACTCCGACACTTACTGTTCATCGGCTTTGGTCTCTAAGCGATAAAAATGATAGTATTTATGAGGCCATACCTAAGGAATTTATACCTCATAAGATGAAGGCGTCATGGAGTCCGACCAATGGTAGTGGCACCTATCCCTATGATAAGATAGCAGACCTGATTAAATCCATGTATGACGAGGGAATACCTATATACATAGGAAGTGACGGTGGATATCCTATGGTTGTAAATGGGTTTTCCTACCATCAAGAGTTGGAAAATCTGCACGAAATTGGAATACCTACCGACGAACTATTAAGGATTGCTACAAAGAAATCAGCTGAATTTTTAAACTACGAGAACCTGGGGTTGATAAAAGAAGGTTTCTTGGCTGACCTTCTGTTACTGGATGAAAACCCACTTGAGGATATTAAAAACCTTCAAACGATTTCCTTTGTGTTTGTTAATGGACAGCCTCTTTCTGAAGAATACCTGGAAGGAAAACTGGATGAGCTAAGAATAAAAATTGAGAACCCTGGTGATCGGTTCGACCCTTGGACGGAAGTGACAAGTAGTTGGAAAGAAGGAGATAGTATCATTCACTATTCTTTGATAAAGCATGATTTAGAAGTTGGTGAAGAGAAAATCAGAATTGATCTCAAGGATAAAAGGAATTTCACATTGGAGTCCATTAATATCATGGATGGGCCAGATATGCGCGAAACATATACTTATGTAAGCGTTTCAGATAGAAAAGTTGACTCGTTAAGCATAAAGTCTGTAACTCCAGAAGGAGAGTACATTGCGATTATATCCACGAATAAGACCCAGGCAAGGATTAATGGCACTGCTCCCTTCCATGGAGATTTTTCATATACAGCCTCTATTTATCCCGGCACATTACTACTGGGCCCATTCACAAGTCGCTATTTTGATTTGGATATAGGCATTAATTATGCTTTGGCGATGCTTATGTGCCGACCTCTTTCTATGGGTGAGGCAGATCAACTTCCTGTGATTCAAGTTGAGTTAAATAGTGAAGAGTATGGAAGGAAGCTGATAGTAGATGATTCGGAATACACCATTTATCGCGAGAATGAATCTACTTATAAGATTATTCACCATGGCTTTTCTGGTTACCGAACAATTACGAGGCCTTCGTTTGTATTGGATGTTCAGATTAATGCTTCCGGAATTCCAGTTAGAATCGGAGAACATGAAACGATTTTTAAATTGAAATCAACCAAATCATAAACTCACAGATGTGAACATAGCGAGGGTCACATTTAGTAGAAAAGGACATTCCCGCTTTCAATCCAAGTATGATTAAATCATGATTAAGAACTATCTAATTGCGTCTTTAAGAAGTCTTTATAAGAACAAGTTGTATTCATTGATCAATATTCTGGGTTTGGCGATCAGTATTTCATCATGTTTAGCCATTTACTCCCTTGTTTCGAAAGAGTTAAGTTATGATGACTTTCATGATAATGGTGACAGAATCTATCGCATATTATTTGATGAACGTCCAAGCGGCAGACCTGGAGCTAGAGTACTTCCTCGCGCCAGCCCACCCACAGGGCCGACCTTGCAGGCCAATTTTGGTGAGATTGAAGAATTCGTGAGATTTCGATATTCCGACAGTGATATTCTTTCTTATCGAGATAAATCATTCTATGAACAAGGCGCCTTTTATGTCGACTCGACGCTATTTAAAACCTTCTCCTTTCGCTTATTACATGGCGATGAAGCCACTGCCTTAAAAGGAAGAAATTCTGTTCTCCTATCTCTGGATATTGCTAAGAAATATTTCGGTGAGGAGGATCCTATTGGAAAGACAATTAAGCTCAATAATGAACGGCTACTCAAAGTGACGGGTGTGTTTGATGAATCGATTTCAAACTCGCACCTACCGTTGAAGATAGTTTTCCCTTTTCATGCCTTTGAGGTTCCATTCGGTTATCCTGTGGATCTGGATAACTGGTCATGGGCTTCCTTTCACACATATGTGTCAATTGCCGAAAATACTTCAATTGAAGCTCTGGAGCAGAAGATAGCTGGTTTCGTGAAACAGACGCTGCCTGAAAGTATTTCCGGACGTTTCACATTTACCTTTGAGTCCCTTAACGATATCTATTTTAGTCCGTTTCAACATGATCAGCTGCGGTCCGGTAATTATGGATTTGTTTATTCGCTGATTGCAATAGGTTTGGTTTTAATATCTCTGGCGCTGCTGAACTACATCAATCTAAATACTTCAATGCTGATTAATCGGTCCCGCGAAATGGGATTAAGAAAGGTCCTGGGGGCATCAAGAAAGCATATCGGCCTACAGTTTTTGATAGAGGTTGTGATGGTCATGGGAATGAGTTCTGTCCTCTCGGTTTTCTTTTTTGAATTCGCCCTTACTGATCTCTTGGCAAGCAATATGAGCTGGACCTCAGCCGGGTTTTTCACGATGATCATCTCCATTCCACTTTGTCTGTTGGCCTCACTAGTTCCGGCATGGGCTTCCTTTCAGTCCAATACACTGTCCTCATTGAAAGGCGAGCTGAAAGGTGGGAAGTCTGGAATTTACATTCGACGAGGGTTGTTAATAGGTCAGTTTGTGATCACCATCTCGTTGATTGTTTCCACTATTCTCATAAGAAAACAAATGGGTTTTATCCAATCCAGAGATCTTGGATTTGAACAAGAACAAATCATTGTTCTTGAAGCCAGCGAGCCCGAGCTAAGGGGAAAGATAAACCTTTATAAGTCGGCGCTATTGTCGAGCCCTGGAGTCTCGGAAGTTTCGTTTTCTTCCAGTCTGCTAGATGGGAATCATGGTAATGTACCTGTTTTTCCTGACGGATATGAACATCAGGAAGGCTATCCAATGCATATTATGGCGGCCAATGCCGGTTGGTTGGAACTGATCGAAGTGGAGGTCCTGGCGGGTCAGTTATTATCCGATAAGTCCCCGGTTGACACATCTGAGATCGTTATCAATGAAGCAGCGCTTGAAATACTTCAAAAAGACGCACAAGAAGCAATTGGTTTGAAGATGAGAATAGGAGGGCTCGTTGAAGGACGTATAGTTGGTGTGGTCAAGGACTTTCATTACGCCTCACTTCATTCGCGAATACTACCCTTGACGATTTTTCAAACCCGATCAGGTTTTGAACAGATTTACGTAAAAGCCTCTTCCGGCAATTATCAGCAGGTTATTGAAGGCCTAAGGGACAAGTGGCAAAAGACTGCCACAGGTCTTCCATTTTCTTATTCATTCCTTGATGAAAGACTAAACAGACTATACGAAAAGGATCGTCAGTTTGAATATTTTATTCAGATCTTCACTTATGTGGCGCTAATGTTAGCGGTCTTTGGGTTGTACGGTCTAGTGGCGTTTAGCATTAACCTCGAACTAAAGTCCTTTGCAATCCGCAAAGTGTTGGGCGCTTCTGAGTCGAATTTATACTTGAATCATGTAAAGCACTATTTTTTGTTAATCATCATCTCAGCAGCTATCTCCGCACCAATTGTAATCTTCTTTATGAGAGATTGGCTCAATGAATTTGCATACCGGGTGCCTATCGGTTGGAGTCCATTCCTGATGGCCACCGCCATTCTTTCGATGGTTGTATTAATGACGATCAGTTGGCTTTTGATAAAAGCAATCAGCAGTAACCCGGTCGAAGTTTTGCAATCTGAATGATCAATAGTCGGTTAAATCCTGATAAATGACTCCCTTCTAACCTAAGTTGGGGTATTCATCTCCAGATGGGATGAGTTCATGAATTATTCTTGCGCGACTTGAGTAGAAGTCCACTAGGCTGTAAACTTTTCCAGTGCCTTCAAAAGTTTCTCCTTGTGACTACCTCCAATGGGAATCTCTACTTTACCTACATCCAAATCCTGAGCGGTATAAGATTTAACTTTTGTTAAATTCACAATGTAAGACCTGTGCGTTCTAAAAAAGATATGATCAGGTAGTACCTCTTCCAGATGGCTTAACTTCTGATAGGTGATCATTGTCCGTTCGTGACAAAACACCCTGACATAATTGCTCAACCCCTGGATGTATAAAATTTCATCAAGGAAAACCTGTACCATTTTAAGGTCTACTTTGAGATAGATGTATGAGCCAGATTCCGGTCTTTTCATTGGTTGCACCAACACCCTGTTGACTGCCTTCAGAAACCGATCCTGAGAAATAGGTTTAAGTAAATAATCGACAACATTGAGCTCATAGCCCTCGAGTGCATATTCTCTGTAGGCGGTGGTGACAATGACCTTAGGAGGGTTCTCAAGGTTTTTAACAAAGGACAGGCCGTTGATATGTGGCATTTCTATGTCCAGGAAGATGAGATCTATGGGTTGATCATGAATAATCTTATTAGCCTCCAGGGCATTCTTGCACTTAGCTACAATTTCAATTTGATCGAAAGGGGCAAGGTAGCTTTCCAGGATTTCCTGGGCAATCGGTTCGTCATCCAGTATGATACACTTAAGATGCATGTTTTGTCAGGGTTAATTCCACAACATAGAAGCCTTTCTCTTCATAGCAACTTATATGGTGAGTTTCCGGAAAGAGCAGTTTTAGTCTCCTTTTGACATTTAAAATGCCAACGCCATTTTTATCTCCTGTACTCTCGTTTTTCGGTTCAGAAACTTTGTTCTTGATGACAAAATTCATCTTCTCATCCATGACATGAATGAATATTGAAATCCACCCGTCACTTGAGCTCTTGTTGACCCCATGTTTGAAACTGTTCTCGACGAACGGTAGAAGAATAAGAGGTGGGATTTGGAAACGGTCCATTTCTCCGATTATTTCCAATTCCGTTTCAAATCGGTCATCGTAACGTATTTGTTCCAAAGAGACATAGCGTTCTATTTGTTCAACTTCCTTTTCCAATGTTACGAATTCCTTATCGGCATCGTACAGAACATAACTCATGAGCTCTGATAATTTCATGACGACTTCAGCCGTCCGATTAGATTTTTTCAGAGCAAGCCCATACAGTGTGTTCAGGGTATTGAAGAAAAAATGAGGATTGATCTGCGATCTCAAATAGCTCAATTCGGCCTTTAGCTTCTCACTTGCCAGTTGTTCCGCTTTTCTTTCGGTACTTACCCATCTGTTCATGATCACTAGCCCAATCAGAAAAATCATAGGAGAGGTGATGATCATTGCCGATTGAAGAAATCTATAGGCCTGAAAGAAGCTTCCCTGATTCCATCCAGGGAAAATGACTTCATTCAAATAAAAGTAGAAAAAGGTTCTGGCAAGGAGGCTTGCAATAACAATGCTTACGATGGAGACGATTAGGTATTCTCTAATTCTGCGATTTCGTAAAAAAAGAGGGAGGAACCAAAAGTAATTGAGATACACCACCGCCAGCCTGAAAGGTAAAAAGCCCAGTTCCAGATAAAAAGCTTCTTTGAACTGGTTTCCATAGCCCCCTTCCACAATGGTGAAGATGGCCATGTAGATGATCCAAAACAGAAAATGAAAGTAAACCTCTCGCTTCAAATCCCTTTTGTGTCGAAGTTAATGAAAGAGTGAAACTCAAATTAGCGCGTAAGAATTAATTTACATAACCAGATTAAGCGTTGACATAAGCTGCCTGGTGTTACGCATCATCCATTGTGTTATTGAGATAATACATCTCACTTGTACAAGTAACTGCAACTGTCACACTATTCAGACCAGGATCGTCAAGTAATTTTTGGTTATAAAACGATGGTATGCAGTGAAAACAGCGTTGCTATTGTGCGGACCATTCTGATTTCACACGCTTTCCGAATAGGAACGCGAGAATAGCACCCGTCAAGGAAAATCCTGCAAGGACAAGAAACAAATATTGATGACCAATTTCTCCGGGAGAACTGTCAAGGATGATCCCCATCAAGGGACCCATAAATACATCTGGTGTATAGCCAATGACAGATACCAGGCCTGCTGCACTTCCTGTGATCTCCAAAGGCAGCTTAGCTTCCTGAAACAATGCATAGTACAATCCTCTTAAGCCATATACACCGACACTGGTGGTTGATAGCGTGAGAATGATCATTAACCCCATACTTGGCGCCAATACGCCGGAAGCAATGACTAAACTTCCGCCCATCATGATCAAAAAGCAGCAAATAACCATTTTTGAATGCATGATCTTATCCCCCAGCAAACCAGCGGCAATGGCTGCAAATGGTCGGATCCAAAAAGAGATGGTAGCGATATGTGCAGCATCAACGTCATTATAACCAAATGCGTCACTGGCATATAGTGAAAAGTCATCGGTGCATTTATAACCCACGTAGCTGCATAGGAGAATGAATGCCTGCAACCAGATGGTTCGACGTTTCATGGCCTTTTTTACACCCAACAGGGAAATGCCCTGAGTCATGGTTTTCTCTGACATCTCATCCGGAAGGAACCACCAGATGATCAACGCACTGAATGCAGTCAGACCGGAAAATAAAAGTATGATATCACTTAAAGCAGCCGTTAATTGGCCTTCGGTAGCAAAATCGGCATCTACGGGAAGAAAAGTCTGTAATAAAAAGACGGAAGAAGAAGCAAGAGCAGCAGCAACAAAACCACGACCCGCATCAATCAACCCGAAAGATCGTCCCTGACCATCATTACCACCGATCTCGCTTTGGGCTTTCACATAGGCCGCCCAAAACAATAAAATCGTCGTAATACCCCAAAAACCATAAAGTATAGTAAGGGTGTAAATCGAAGGAATTTGAGACATAATAACACCCCCGGCAGCCGTTGCCAGAATAGAAACCGGGAGTAGTTTCTTTGGCGAGAATCGGTCAGCAATAGGACCTCCGGCAAAATAGGCACCAATGGCTACAATTCCATACAAAGAGAACGCGGAGCCTAATTCAAGGTTAGTAATGTCGAAAGCCGTCAGGAACGTGGGACGGAATATTCGGGCTACCACAAAGGGTAGTAAAAAAATGAGTTCTCCCACCAGCATGAGCGCAGTGAGAGACAAAACCTTACGTAACGCCATAAGGTCGTAACTTAAGCAAATTCGGGCAGGTACCCGTGATGAAGTCTGGCAATTCTTATTAAGCCACTTCTGACTGTACTACCACAGACTTAAATCTGTGACCGTCAAGATATTTCAGTTTAATCTGGCTGTTCTCCTTGCTGACACTGTAGGTTGCCTCAGACCTTGGAGTCATGTTGGGATTGGGTACGAAGTGTATCAAACTGGGATTTGGAACCGTCTCTACCTTCATGGTTTGATCCAGTCGATCCGTGTTGAAGATGGCTACTTCATCCGATTCTTTGTCCCAGAACAAGTAAACGGTTTCTTTTTCTAGTTGGACCCGGAAATAGGTATTAGGGTAGATGGCGCTTGCGGTATTCATTGCGGTGGTCATATTTGTCACATTTAGTCTTTTGTGCATACCTCTCAACAACGATGCCAGCAAACACCCTAGTATGAGAATAATCAAAAAAGACTTGAGTAAAGATCGGCAGGTTGGATTAGGAAGTCAATACCCACTTTGGGGTATTTGCTCGGAATTTATCCACAATTCCAGTCAAAGCTTCTTGGTTTTCCACATTTGAACGTCATGCTTCCTGGTTTAAAAACATGCGGCAAAGACGTATGGTCTCATAATCCATTTGGTTATTAAGTGCTTTATGGATCACACTAAGTTTAAGCTGTTCTGAGCTATCGAAGAATTCAGGGTTACCTTGTTTGATCAACTGGTCGCTGACTTTTTGCACTTTGTTCAGGGTCTTATCATCAGGGGCATAAGGGCTTAAGTCAAAGTCCGGGTGATCTTTTTGGATTCGCTGTAAATGACTGATGATCGTCCCTTGTGTTAGTTCTCTTTCGAAAGCCACTTCCTCCAGCGATTTTCCTGCAAGTAACATCTCTTTGGTCTTATCAAAAGTATTCGTTTTGGGACCAGGCGTTTTCTTTCGGTTTCGATGCTGGTTTTTTTCGATCACCTCCGGATCGTTCGTGCCTTCACATCGATCGATAAAATCCATATTGGCAATTGCCATTTGCTCCTTTTCAAATTCAAACAGCCAATCTTCATTTTGCTCAGAGAGTTCTGCAAAACGAACATCTGCCTTAAATGCCAATCCATCTACTGCCAATGCCACCTGATTGAATCCCAATAAATGCAGTCCGTGCCAGTTCCGCAAGCGGGATAACGCTACATACCCTTGTCCGGGTTCGAAGGTCTTTGAAAGGTCAATCTCTGCCTCATCCAAAGTCATACCCTGACTTTTGTGTACTGTGATGGCCCAGGCAAGTCGAAGCGGGACTTGTTTGTAAGAAGCCAATACATTTTCTTTTTCGTCCGTAATGGTCCATTCTTCGGGCTTAGCCAGAATGGTTCGACCATCATGGGTTTTGACTATCGGGTATCCATCCTCATTATCAAACTTTTCAATGATCCCGATGGTGCCATTGAAATACCCTCGTTCAGGATTATTACGAACAAACATGACGAGTGCCTCTTTCTTCAGCGCCAACTCCGGAGTAGCCAATACACTTTGTTTCAGGCTTTCTACCAACGCACCTCTGCCTTCGGTTTCTGCTTCAAAATTACTTTCAGGGTTGAGATTTTGGGCCAGCTTTTGAGCGTTCATAGCATCCACGTCAGCATTGTGCGTGTATAATTTGATACATTCAGAATCATCCTTCTCGTTGACCTTGTCCTGCAGTGTATCGACCATGTCCTGGTTGATGTCTCGGGCCCGGATACTTGATAGAATATCACTCAGCATACTTTCCTTTTGACGGAACTGCTCCGTGAGATAGCACACCCTTAGCTGACTCTCTACCCAAATAGGCGCCATGAAAGCAAACTTCTCTCTGTTAGGCAATTGTTCTCGACTGACGGGAGGGAGCTGAAAGAAATCTCCGGAAAGAATAATTTGTACACCACCAAAGGGATCCGGATTGTTTTTGAAGTATTTCAGAATGTCACTGATTCCCGTAAGTACCTTACCAGAAAGCATGGAGATCTCGTCAATGATCAGCACCTTCGTATCTCGTAACCGCCGGACGGTAGTCTTATTTTTTTTGATCCGATCCAGGTCTTCTTTTTTCACCTGATCCTTTATGCCTATGCCACTCCACGAGTGAATGGTCTGCCCTCCAATATGGGTGGCAGCAATTCCTGTTGAAGCTGTAACCGCAACCGCTACTTCTCTTACTCGTAAATATTCGATATATTCATTGATCAAATAGGTTTTACCTGTACCGGCTGATCCCGTCAGATAAACATTGTGACCCATTTTCAATATAGCGAGAGCAGTTTCTTGTTTCAATGTCCTGTTTAGTCAATTGGTCGCTAAGTTATCCGGTTACGTGGAAATAGAGGTCGGTAATTCTGCGTAGGAACTGAGTTTGACAAGGGCGAAACCTGATAAGTTTTACTTATTTCAAAAATATAAGTATCTATATGTCAATGAGATAATAGGCTATACTTGTATTTATAATTGAATCAATATACATTTGATAACAAATCCTGAAAGTCATGCGCGCAATCTGGAAAGGACACATTCAATTTTCTCTGGTAACGATCCCTATCCGGATCTATAATGCCATTGATACTGCCCAATCGGTCCGTTTTAATCTCTTATCCAAAGAGACCAACAATCAGGTGAAATATGAGAAGCGTGATAAGATTACCGGTGACCTTTTAAGAAGTGAAGACATAGTGAAGGGCTACCAATACGAGCCAGGGCAATTTGTCATCATTGATGATGAAGACTTCCAAAAAGTCAAATTGAAAAGTACTAAGCTCATCGAAATTGAAGGCTTTGTTGACGCTTCGGAAGTCCATCATACGTTGTTCGATGCGCCATATTTTGCAGGACCTGATGGCGATGTGGCTGGCAAGACTTACGCACTACTATGCGAAACCTTGAGGGAAACAGGAAAAGTGGGCGTAGGCAAAGTAGTACTCCGCGATCGTGAAAGTATTGTATTGTTAACTCCTCATGAATCGGGTATTTTACTCTACAAACTGAGATATCCGGAAGAAGTAAGACGTGTGATTGATGTACCGCAAATGCCCAAGGAAACAGCAGCGGATGAAGATCAGCTGAAGTTGGCGAAAACCCTTGTGGATAGCATGACCAAGAAATTTTCGGACATTAAACTCGAGGATAAATACAATAATGCACTTCGGGAGATGATCGACGGTAAGATAGAAGGTAAAGAGGTGGTCATAGTACAAGAGGAAGAGCCTGAAGTGGTAGATATCATGACTGCCCTGAAGGCCAGTATTCAGGAAGCCAAGAAGTCTAAGAAACCGATGGAAAAAGCTTCGGGAAATCAAGAAGAGGAGGAAGAAGCCAAAAAGGCAAGCTAAATTTGCACCATGGCCAAAGTAATTAAGTTTCCTGTTAGTCCCCCCGAAAAGCTGGGATTGAAGAAGGCCCGGAAAAAGAAGAAGCCAGATCCGGAAGACCTTGGTCAACTTAATTTATTCAATCAGATTGTAGCTGAACCCCGGGTGCTTCGACTAGGAGAAAGTAGCAGCTTTTTTGAGCAGGCCCTGGAGATGGATGAACAGGGTGATGCTTCTGCAGAGAACCTGTACTTAAAAGCCATTGAGGCTGGTGAATCTGTAGCCAATGCCTACTGTAACCTCGGTATCCTGATGAATACGAAGGGTGAACATGCCAAATCGGTTGATTATCTTACCCGGTGCCTGCAGGAAAGCCCTAGGCATTATGAGGCGCATTATAACCTCGGAAACCTGTATTCTGAACTTGGCAATTTCGCACTTTCGAAAATGCACTACGAAGTATCTACTGAAATAGAACCTACTTTTCCTAACGGATATTATAACCTTGGCCTGGTACTGATCTCCATGCATGAATACGATCAGGCTTCCAAAGCCATATTAAGATACATCACATTGTCTCCGGACTCGGATCACACTGTGGCCCACGATCTTTTAAAAACATTGAAAACCCTTGGCGCATAGTCAAAATTATGAATCAGGAAATGAAGACATCAACGGAAATTTTAAGAGAGCACTTTGAAGAGCTGAAGAAATCTGTACCTGAAGTATACGCTCAAAACGCTGCACCTCCGGAAGAGACCAAGGAGGATAAATTATATGCGTTGATTCGTAAAACACTGAACATCATAGAAGCAGTTTACTTTCAGAGTAAGGAGAACTTCACCTTCACAAGAGCGGAAGAGTATGACAAAGTAGTGCGCGAACTTCAGGATTTAGGTTTTTCCTATGAAGCCAATCGGGAGTTGCTGGAGAAGGCAACAGCGGCTGCACTTCTGCGAGCGAAACTGCCAATGGAGAAAGCAACAGGCGCCAACCGGGATTCCTCGAAGAAAGTAGGTTAATCAATTATTTTAAGGTCAATGAAGTAAGGTCATCACACAGGATGGCCTTTTTAGTTACAATGCAATGAAAAAGGGACCAAGTACGGACCGTATCATCGGTATCTCCGCGATGTTGATCAGTTTGATGACGTTGATTATATTCCTTTATCAGACTCATTTGATCAAAGACCAAAGCAGGCTTTCCGTTCGACCAAGACTTACTTTCAGCAAGAATATTGATAAGACGCTTACCGTTAATGATACGGATTCTGCCACACAGACGAAGATAAGAGTCAGGCTTAAATTAAGAAATAATGGCTTGGGACCTGCAATCATAGAGTCGTGCAAAGTGCTGGATAAAGGGCAACCCTATGAAGTGATGAGTTTCTTTCAGGAGGCTTATCCTGAATTGTTCGAATACGGTTTTTTTAGTCAGATTACGGAGTTGACAGTAGGGGAAGCTATCCCGCCTGAAGAAGCGATCTTCCTGTTCGCCTATGAGTATGATGCGCAACATGAAGCAGATATCAATTCGTTGTTCAATACCGAAACGAATTACGAGTTTCCGTTTGAGTTTACAATTATCTATTCATCGATGTATGGTGAAAAATGGCAGGTTTCATCAGAGACTGACGGACATCCGATTTCATTGAAATGATCAAGGGGTTATAGTTCCCCTTCAGGTAGCTAAATACCGAATGGCTTCATATATGACATTTGTGGTCAATCTGATCGCTACAAATGCAAATTCTTCAGTGTCGGTTGTGGCCTAAGTACAGTTTTAATTATTTTGGCCCTGGCAAACTGGCATAACCATTTTTTCAGCTTAAGTGCGTCTATGCAACAAGCACAAAAACCTGCAAATGAAATTGAACGGCTAGAAGCACTCGTTCAATACGATATCCTTGATTCTGAACCCGAAGAGGCATACGACAATATTGTTCGGATTGCCGCGCACATTTGCGAAGTACCTGTGGCCATTGTCAGTTTCATTGACAAGGATCGAAAATGGCACAAAGCCAAGGTTGGGATATCGGCTACGGAAATGAATCGGGATATTGCCGTATGTGCCCATACCATAGTAGCCGATAAGGAGACCATGGTGGTAGAGGATACCAGAAAAGACGAAAGGTTTCAGAAAAGCCCTGTAAATCAAGGGAATACGCCAGTAGTTTTCTATGCAGGCGTAAAACTTAGAAACTTTGAGGGGTTTGTTTTGGGAACCTTGTGCGTTGTTGACCATAAGCCCAATCACATAGGAGAGGAGCAAATGAAAATGCTGGAATCCCTCGCTAATCAGGTTATGCAACTTTTGGAGCACCGAAGAAATTCGAATTTGCTGACTAAGATCAAGGATATCCACCGGGCGCAGTACCAGGGACTAGAGGAGTTTACACACACCGTGATCCATGATATCAATTCACCGATGGCGAATGTCGTAGGTTTAGCCGATCTGCTAGAAAGTGATGTGAAAGCCTCTGTTGAGCTTGATAAAGCCATGGTGGAATCTTACGTCAGCATGATTAAGCGTGCCGGGATCAATATTCAACTTTTTATCAGTGAATTGCTGGATTACTACAAGTCGGACTCCTTGTCGGGCGTTCCTCCCCAGGAGATTCAATTCAAAGAATGGCTTTCCGATTTGATTCAGATCCTTGACCCACATAAAAGACATGACATCAGGCTTCCCGATGAACAGAGTACCATCAGGGTACGAAAGGTGGCCTTAAGGCATGTTTTGTCAAACTTGATTCAAAATGCGATCAAACATAATCCGATAGAAGGACTACAAATTGAAATTGGTTTTGAGGAGAGAGAAAGAGACTATAAGTTCTTTGTTTCGGATAATGGAAAAGGAATCGCCCCTGATGATCAGGATAAATTATTTGATCCATTGATTACTTTGAATAGGAGTACCTCAGGTACCGGCCTTGGCTTGGCCATTGTAAAAAAGATCATTCAAAAAGAACAGGGAGAAATCGGTCTGACTTCAGATGTGGGAATCGGGTCGGTGTTTTCTTTTACCATCCGCAAAACCTAAGTATGCTACTCTGTAGTGAGTCCAAATGCTATTGATTAGTTGATTTCGCGCCTTGTAACCAGGGATATCTCATGACCAATTGGTGCTGATATCAATGATAATTCAGGCTAAGAAATTAATACAATCAGAAGAAAGGGTTGTGTAATCTGCATTGCATAACAAGTTTGTGAAAGAGGCTATCATTGCGCAAAATCCATCGATGCAACGAAAGCGGATCGCACCAGTAATTGCCTTCTGGACTCTAGGTCTGATCTGGGGCGCTAATTACATTTTCACAAAATGGGCTTTGGCGCATATCTCTGCCTATGAGGTAGTCCTTTTCCGTTTGATTTTGGGGTTCATTCCCGTCTTTGTTTATGCATTGGTAAATGGGCAGTTGAAGAAGTCTCATTTTAAGTATCTGCCACACTTTTTGGTAATGGCCAATTTGGCTGCTGCTGTTCACTACTATTTATTTGTGATTGGGACTGAATTATTGCCATCGGGGATCGCAGGGGCTATTGGAGGAGCTATCCCTTTGTTTGCCTTTGTGCTGTCAGTCATTTTTATTCCGGAAG
The DNA here is from genome assembly GCA_965229785.1 of Cyclobacteriaceae bacterium. Taxonomy (GTDB): domain Bacteria; phylum Bacteroidota; class Bacteroidia; order Cytophagales; family Cyclobacteriaceae; genus JAWPMT01. The sequence goes on along the minus strand of CBDDJS010000001.1, from coordinate 1,689,567 downwards.
AGAAGCTCAACATTGGAAAAGTAATTGGGGTCAGTCTGGGACTTGTAGGCATATTCTTGATTGCGCGACCTTTTGAAAGTCATTACTCCGAAGATACAGTTGAAGGTGTGGCCTATTTGATACTCGGATCTCTTTGCCTGGGTGCTTCCTTTGTATATGCCAGGCGATTCATTACTCCTTTAAATATCCCTGCCGGAGCGCTTACTACCTACCAATTAGGAATTGCAGCAATACTTATGTTGACTGTTACCGACTTCTCTGGCTTTGAAAGTTTGAGTACTGATGGTTATGCTATGGTAGGTCTGATATTTGGATTGGGTTTGTTCGGAACAGGTCTGGCTTACATCTTATACTATTATATCGTTGCCGAGCTGGGCGCCACGACTGCTTCCTCTGCTACCTATTTGCCCCCAGTAGTAGCTTTGATCATAGGTGTATCGCTGTTAGGAGAGCCCATCACGTTAATGGACTGGTTGGCAGCGGGTTTGATATTCGTCGGAGTGGTATTACTTAGACAAAGCGCCTAAACCGTAAACCAAAGTCACAAAGGGCCGGGATTTTCGAAATCTCATCGAATAGGTGATATCAGTATGATCAATAAGTGAAATAGATGAAAGGTACTATCATTGCCGAAATTCCATTGATGCAAAACAAGCGAATTCTACCTGTCATAGCCTTTTGGTGTCTTGGGCTTGTCTGGGGAACCAATTTTATATTTATGAAGTGGGCCCTGGCTCATATCTCTGCCTTTCAAATCGTCTTTTTTCGCTTATTGCTGGGGTTCATGCCTGTGTTGATTTATGCACTTGCTACCAGACAATTGAAAAAGGCTCATATCAAGTATGTACTACACTTTTTAGTTATGGCCAACCTGGCTGCTGCGGTATATTACTATCTTTTTGTGAAGGGGACTGGGTTATTGCCATCAGGAATAGCAGGTGCTGTCAGTGGAGCGATTCCTCTATTTGCTTTTGTGCTGGCTGTGATCTTCATTCCGGAAGAAAAGCTAACATTAAGAAAGGGGATAGGTGTCCTATTGGGTCTTTTAGGTGTTTTGATGGTAGCACGTCCTTTTGAAAGTCGATTGTCACATGAAATCACTGAGGGGGTGATGTATTTGGCATTGGGTTCATTAAGCCTCGGAGCTTCTTTTGTTTACGCCAGACGTTTCATTACGCCTTTGAATATTCCCTCAGGTGCGCTCACCACTTACCAACTTGGACTTGCTTCCTTCTTGATGTTGCTTGTTACGGATTTTACAGGGGTAGATAAGATTCTTTCCGATCAATATGCACTGGGTGGCTTAGTATTTGGATTGGGATTATTTGGCACCGGTCTGGCCTTTATTCTTTATTACTTTATCGTCCGCGAACTTGGTGCAACCACGGCTTCTTCTGCATCTTATCTGCCGCCGGTCGTGGCCCTGATCATAGGTGTATTGCTACTAGGAGAAACCATTACCTTGCTTGATTGGTTCGCTACGGGATTAATCTTCGCAGGAGTAGTACTGCTCAGACAAAAGGCATAGACTTCCCACTAATATTATGCGGTATCGATTATGTCTTTTGGGTCCAGGATGGCTTTTTGATGACCATTCATGGTTACATTGATCATTGAAAGTCCAATTTGGGTGGTATTAACGATCGAATTGGGTGACATCACCTTTATCAATTTGATCAGCCACATGAAATAATCATAAAAGAACTGATACAGTCGGGTTTTGGATTTAATGCCTCTCAAAGGTATGATCCCTCCGGGACGGAACATAAAAGCCTGCCTGAAGCCCAGTTTCAGCAAATCATTTTCTGTTTTTCCTTTGACTCTTGCCCACATGGTTCTTCCTTGTTCTGAAGAATCAGTACCCTTCCCGGAAACATATGTACAAGTCATTTGCGGATTATGACTATACAATGATTTGGCCAAAGCCAGGGTATAATCATAGGTTAGTTCTGTATACTTTTCTTCAGAAAGACCCGCGGCGCTTACGCCCATACATAAATAAGCAGCATCAATTCCTTGCAAATCTGACTCAATAGCGGAATAGTCTTTGAAGTCTTTGTGAATGACCGATTGTAGTTTGGTATGTGTGACATCCAGCGCTGATCGACCAATGGTAACAACCTGTGATACTTCGGGATGATCCAGACATTCCAGCAAAACACCTTTTCCGACCATGCCTGTGGCTCCGGTAATTAAGACTTTCATGAAGCCTAAGTTACTCCAGGCTTTCCAATACTCGGCCTATCAAACCATCTAATGCATTTCGATCGATCCACCGTGCGACAATGATCAGATCATTTTCGCGATCTACATAAACCATGTTGGTGCCTGCTCCTAAATGTGTAAACGCCGATTCCGGAGCACTGGGATATAATTCCTTATCGGTATTCAGAAAATAATTCATGAAACCATACGTCTTTCTTGCCTGAGTCGGAGTAGTTGCATGTTTCATCCATTCCTTTGAGAGGATCTGATTTCTATTCCAACTGCCTTCATTCAAAGTCAGATAGCCTAGCCTGGCCTGGTCATACGCGTTGATGAACATTCCGCCTCCCCAATGTCCGCCACCACTTACTGCTTGCATTGCAACACCATCCATAATGACCCAGGAGTTTTCATATCCGTGCCACCTCCAGGTTTTTGACGCATCAATCTTTTCCATTACCCGCGTTTTTAAAACTTCAGGCAGTGGTTTTCTCCAGATATTCATGATCGCCAGGGATAACAAGTTTACGCGGACGTCATTGTATTTATACACGCTTCCGGGCTCGTTTCTGGGGCGTGTAGTCCATTCTCGAGGTGTTTGTCGATTAGGACGATCAGCCCAATCGGGTTTGCCCCAAAGTGTTCCTTCCCAATCACTGGTTTGTCTCAACAGGTGATTCCAGGTGATCTTTTGATTGTGCTCCGTATCCCATAACGAAAGAACGTGGGGCGTGCCCCAACCTTCGGATTTATTCCTGCTCATGTTGTAAGGCTCGTAAGGAATTACCGGTGCCATATCCTGATAAACCAGATCTTCCAATTTGACCAATCCTTCGTCATAGGCCAAACCTACCGTGCTACTTAGAAAAGTCTTGGTGACACTGTGGGTCATATCAACGCTTGTTGGATCTCCCCATTCCGCAACGATATAGCCATTTTTGATGATCAGCCCTGTCGCCGGTCCCCGTTCTTTAAAGGGGCCAATACCGTAGCCATAGGGTTCTTTTCCAAAACTAAGGGTGTAGTGGTTTTGTTCCTGATCTCTGGGTGCGTTGGTTTCATTTTCAATGGCAAAATCTACGGCTTCCTGAAGTTTGGAAGCATTGATACCCATTGATCCCGGGGTTCGACTTTCCCAATTATTGTAAGCTGGGAAATAGCGATTTTGAGCATTTAGGGAAAGAGAAAGGCCAACAACGGCAATAAACAGTCCGGTAATTTGCTTGGCGTAACGGTTGATCATGATGATAAGAATTAGGCGGTTAAGATAGAGTGCTAAACTGATTGAATTGGCTAGCTATTCTGTGAACGGATGATTGAATCCCTGCAAAAGCAACAAAGCCGACCCTTGGATAAAGAATCGGCTTTGTAGTTTACTATATAAGATTAACTCAATGTATTATTTAGCGAATACTCCTTTAAAGTGATCTTGATATGCGTACGCTAAAAACAGGTTACCAAGAAACACCACAAATGCTACCGGATTAATAGGGGTCAGGGTAAGATGAAAGAAAAAGATATTCAATGTAATGGGCCCTAAGATGGCTATGGCCAATGGAACAAATCGATTGCTCAGTAAGAATGCTCCGGCCAGCACTTCTAACCCTTTTACAAGAGGGAAGAAATAAGGCGCTGCACCTAAGCCGCCCATAAATGCCTGTGCTTTTAAAGGAAGGTCTGGTTGTGGAATAAAATTTAAGAAACCATTCAAACCAAAAATTAAGAAGACAGCCCCAAGTAAATATCGGAGGACTGTAGCAGTGGTTTTTAATGGTTTGGAGAGGGATGATGACATTGCACTCATGATATATGAAGATTTGGTAGATAAACAGTATTTACATTAAATGTACATACATTGAATCAATTTTCAACTAAATAAGTTCAATGAATTTTTTGAAGCTTTACTTTTGCGTTTTTCTAGAAACACATGACCAAAAAGATATCACTTGTAATCCCAGTCATGAATGAGGAAGAGAGCATTCAGCCCTTACTCGAGCATGTAAGCAATTCCCTGAACGGTTGGGATTATGAAGTAGTACTTGTTGATGACGGAAGTACGGACAAAACTGTGTCGGAAATTAAGACGCACGCCAATGATCGTACCAGGGCAGTCATTCTGAATAAGAATTACGGACAAACCACAGCTATGGCCGCGGGGATTGATGCTGCGATTGGTGATTATATTATCACACTGGATGGTGACCTTCAAAATGATCCATCCGACATTCCGGATATGATCGCGAAATTGGAAGCGGAAGATCTTGATGTAGTGGCAGGCATACGGGCTAACCGACAAGATGGGATGTTTCTGAGAAAAATTCCCAGCCAGATGGCCAATGCCATGATCCGAAAACTAACTGGCGTATACCTACATGACTATGGCTGTACATTAAAAGTATTTCGGAAGGACATTGCGAAGAACCTGGGCTTGTATGGCGAATTGCATCGTTTCATCCCGGTTTTGGCGCAACTTCAAGGGGCACGTCTGGATGAAATGCCAGTGAAACATCACGCTCGTCAATATGGAAAATCCAAATACGGTTTGGGTCGTACATTTAAAGTGATGAGTGACCTGATGCTGATGGTCTTTTTCCAGAAATATTTTCAACGGCCAATTCACCTTTTTGGAACAGTAGGGTTGATGACCTTCGGAATAGGTATTCTGATCAATGTTTATCTTCTTATCATCAAAATTCTGGGACAAGAAATAGGGGGAAGGCCCTTACTGATCCTGGGAATCACGCTGGTACTGGGTGGTATTCAATTGATCACCATTGGCATTGTCGCCGAACTCATTGTACGAACATATTACGAATCACAGGACAAGAAAACCTTCCGCGTTAAGGAGACCTTCCAAGGTGAGTGAACGCACTAAAAAGAAACTAAAGACCCTGATCAAGCTCCTGATCTCAGGAGGAGCAATGGTCATTGTCTTCCAGGCCATAGACTGGGAGCAAACTCAGGCCATTCTGATATCAGCTGATTTAGGTTATTTGTTCATTGCCGTTGTTCTTTTCGCTCTGTCCAAGGTGAACAGTGCTTTGAGGTTAAATGTTTATTTCCGAAACATAGCCTTGCAACTAAGTGAATGGGAGAATTTAAAATTGGCATGGTTAGGCATGTTTTACAATCTGTTTTTGCCTGGAGGTATCGGTGGCGATGGTTACAAAGTGTATCTGTTGCATAAACGAAGCGGAATCAGTGCCAAATTATTGGCAGCGGGGGCTCTGGTGGATCGTTTAAGCGGCATGGTGGCCTTGTCTGCGCTGGCTTGCACAGGGTTCCATTTTTTGTCTCTGGATCAGATACCAGCCTGGTTGAATTTGCTGATATTGGCCGCCGGACTATTGGCTTTTCCAGTGTTTTATGGCTTAAAGTTGTTGCTATTCAAGAGCTTTAAAAAACACTTCATTATCACTTCTCTTTACTCTATCCTGACACAGGGACTCCAGGTAGTTTGTGCGTACTTCATTTTGTTGTCACTTGGAGTTACCGGCCAATACCTGGAATATCAGGTATTATTTTTGGTGTCATCTGTTGTAGCGGTATTACCCTTTACCATTGGAGGTGTTGGTGCCAGAGAACTCACTTTCATTCTTGGGCACGATTTTTTAATGATAGACAAAAACACTGCAGTGGCTTTTAGTTTATTATTCTTTCTGATCACCTTGTTCACCTCTGTATTTGGGGCGTTGGTTCCGACCGAGAAAAAGCCAGAATAATCAAGGATCGCTAGCATTATTTCCCTACTTTCGGGCAAAATCTAGTACCATGAAAACATCTATTTTATCCGTTATACTGGTTTTAATCGCACCTGTTTTTTTAAACGCACAAGACCGTGAATACAGACAACTTTTAGGCAAGTATTTTGAGGTTTCCGGTTCCAAAGCAACGTTTGAGGTGGCCATTAAGCAAACCGTCCAAACCATGCGATTACAAACTTCAGGATTGGATGATGAAGCCTGGAATGAGCTGGAAAAGGAGTTTTTGAGTACTTCTATTGATGATTTGGTGGACATTCTGGTCCCGATCTACACGAAACACCTTTCGGCGGACGAATTACGTGGCATTATTGACTTCTATGAGTCTCCAGTGGGTAAAAAACTGGCTGAAAAGACGCCATTCATTACCCAGGAGTCGATGCAAAGTGCCGGACAGTGGGGGATGCAACTGGGCCAAAAAGTAATGGAACGAATTGAAGAGAAGAAGAACAAATAACTTGCGATCACTCCGCTGATGACCATTGCCCAAATTTTAGCAACGCATTTTGATCTTCATGATTGTCAGGTCAAAAGCATGGTTGGTTACGCCAATTCAAATTATCTGATCAAAGTGGGAGGTAAGCGATTTGTTTTCAAGACTTACCGTTACGACCCTCAGGAACTCTCGATTATTGAAGCTGAAAACGAATTGCTATTGCATTTACAGCGAAAATCCAGGAATGCTGAGGAGTACCCGAAACCCATTCAAACCAATGAAGGAGCTTACCTGCTGGACTTGGAACTCGAGGGTGTGAGAGTGATCGGAAGAATGCTTTCTTTTCTTGCAGGAGACTTTTCAGGAGATCAAAAAATGAGTGAAGTTTCAGCGTCTCATCTTGGTCACTTTTTGGCTGAAATGGATTTGACCCTGCAAGCGTTTGATCATCCAGTGTATCGTGGAAGAGCCTGGGAATGGGATATCCAGCATTTGACCCTCATAAAAAAATATGTAGCTGATATTTCGGATCAGCATCAAAGGAGTATTGTCCATTATTTTATTCAGCAATTTGAAGCGGAGGTAACCGATCAGTTGCCAAAACTGAGAAAGCAGGTCATTCACAATGATGCCAATGAATGGAATCTGTTACAAACAGGCAATAAGATCTCAGGCGTAATTGACTTTGGAGATGCCACGTATTCACCTTTGATCAATGAACTGGCGGTGGCATTGACCTATGCCTGTTATGATAAAGAAGAACCTTTGAAGTGGTTGGGGCTTATCGTCAAATCCTATCATGAAAAAATCCCTTTGGAATCGGAGGAAGTGGATCTGCTTTATTATCTCATAGCTGCTCGTTTGTGTATCAGTGTATGTAATTCGGCACATGCCCGCAAAGTTGATCCGGAAAATACCTATGCTACTGTAAGTGAGAATCATGCCTGGTCAATGCTTGAGAAATGGTTAACCATCGGCCCCAAACAACTGTCCATGTTATTACGCAAGACTTTGGGAATGGAAATACCTGAGTCACTAGAAATTTCAGAACAGTTAAAATTTAGGAATAAGCACTTAAGTAGCATATTATCAGTGAGTTATTCTGATCCGATCTGGATGGATCGTGCGGCATTCCAGTATATGTATGATGGTCATGGCAACGCCTTTCTAGATGCGTACAATAACATTCCTCATGTCGGCCATTGTCATCCGCATGTAGTAGAGCAGGCAATCGCACAAATGAAGCGCCTCAATACCAACACGCGTTACCTCTATGACCAGTTAGCGTCTTACGCAGAGCGCTTGCTATCAAAATTTCCCAGCCCTTTGAATAAGGTCTTTTTCGTCAATTCAGGGAGCGCTGCTACCGACCTTGCCTTAAGGCTTGTCAAAAAACACACCACCAGAAGGCAGTTTATGGTTCTGGAGCATGGATACCATGGCAATACTCAGCAGGGCATTGACGTCAGTGATTATAAGTTTAGCAACCCTAAAGGGCAAGGACAACAAGCGCACATAGTAAAGACGATTTTACCAGACGCCTATCGAGGGAAGTACAGGGGAGAAGATGCCGGAACGCGCTATGGAAAGGATGCAATTGAGGAGATTACGGCACTTTCCGGAGAGATAGCGGGATTCATTGCTGAGCCCATTGTTGGATGTGGGGGACAGGTTCCTCTGGCTCAGGGTTATTTAAAACCAGTTTATGAAGCTATCAGAGCACAAGGTGGACTGTGCATAAGTGATGAAGTACAAACTGGATTTGGTAGAGTAGGTGATCATTTCTGGGGATTTCAAGCGCATGGTGTAATTCCAGATTTAGTCATTTTAGGAAAGCCCATGGGCAATGGACATCCAATAGGAGCTGTGGTAACTACAGATGAAGTGGCTGCTTCTTTCGAGGAAGGTGTAGAGTTTTTTAGTTCCTTCGGAGGAAATCCAGTATCCTGTGTCATCGGACAGGCGGTTTTGGATGTCATTGAGAAGGAAGACCTTCAGCAAAATGCACGAGATGTGGGCAAATACTATCAACGAAAGCTACTTCAATTATCTGATAGTCATCCCTGTATAGGAGATGTAAGAGGCGCTGGATTATTTATTGGGATTGATATGGTGAAGCCCGGTACGCTCGAAACCGACCGACAATTGGCTGCTCATATCAAGAATGATCTAAGAAGGAATTTCATCCTCATCAGTACCGATGGACCAGATGATAGCGTATTGAAGACCAAACCTCCACTGTGTTTTGATAAATCTAATGTGGATCAGGTCGTGGATCGGATTGATCAGGCGATAAGAACTTATCAAGGTTAAGACATCAGGCGGCCCCCGTTGGAGTTATCTCCGACGGGAATTGATTATTTTCTTTAATAATTACAGGTGAAAACACCTGCAATGGCCCAAGCTCAAACCGCCACTGTGTTTTTGAATCGATCTTGCTATCAAATCTTATCAAGGTCAGGATAAGGAATGCCTCCGTTGGAGTTATCTCCGACGGGAATTGATTATTCTTTAACAATTACGGGTGAAAACGCCTGCCGTGGCCCAATCTCAAATCGCCACTGTGTTTTTGAATCGATCTTGCTATCAAATCTTATGAAGGTTAAGCTAAGGAATGCCTTCGTTGGAGTTATCTCCAACGGGGACTGATTATATTCTTTAACAATAGCGGGTGAAAACACCTGCCGTGGCCCAAGCTCAAACCGCCACTGTGTTTTGAATCGATCTTGCTATCAAATCTTATCAAGGTCAGGATAAGGAATGCCTCCGTTGGAGTTATCTCCGACGGGGACTGATTATATTCTTTAACAATAGCGGGTGAAAACACCTGCCGTGGCCCAAGCTCAAACCGCCACTGTGTTTTTGAATCGATCTTGCTATCAAATCTTATCATCGTTAGTTAAGGAATGTTTCCGTTGGAATTATCTCCGACGGGAATTGATTATTCTTTAACAATTACGGGTGAAAACACTCGCAATGACCTAAGCCTAAAGCGCAACTATGCTATAAATCATCAGGAACTAACAGGAGCTCCTTTCCGAACATAGTTTTTAGGAAGGTGCTTTTTCAGGTCCTTCACGAATTGTTTATAATCCACGGTGATGGTATGTCGAGCGGATTTTACCTGTTTGATATGCGGATGCGTAATCTCACGCCGACACAACGCTTCCATGTTTTTAGGCCTTTCCCATTTACCAGCAATTTCCCGGGCAGCTATTTTGCTTTGTAGTTCGGAACCTGGCCAAATGCAGCCGAGTGGTTGGAACATACCAATGAAGTAAAGGTTCTGATGCTTTTCATGCATCATTTTGAGATAGAGGGGAACATCGCCTTCACTATAATTGATGAAGTGGTCATCGAAAAATGGATGCGTTAGAATGAAACCTGTACAGGCAATCACGACATCAAACTCCTCTGAAGTTCCATCTTTGAAATGTACGGTTTTCCCGTCAAATCGTTCAATGTCCACTTTTGGAAATACTTTACCATGCCTAAGCTTGTATAATAATTCATCATTGACCGTAGGGTGCGTTTCCCCGACTCGTTGGGTTGGTTTTTGTAGACCATAAAGCTCATTGGAGCCTTGAATGATGCCAACGGTCATTTCAGAAAGAAGGTATTTGAGCTTTCTGGGAAGGAAATTGAGCCCTCCGGCAACCACATCACTTGGTTTGCCAAACAGAAATTTGGGTATGATTCGATATCCGCGGCGCATACTGATCGTGGTTCTAGCCGTTACACGACTGGTTTCTACCGCCACATCGCAGGCAGAGTTCCCTCCACCAATGACCAATACCCGTTTACCAGTGAATGGAGCAGCTTTTTTGAATTGATGTGAATGCAGGTATTCACCCGTGAATTCTCCGGGATAGTCAGGGTACCGCGGTTTCCAGTGATGACCATTACAAACGATCAGATCGGTGAAAAGCTCCTTGTTTGATTTGCCATCTTTATGTGTAGTCACTTCCCAGGAACCATTGGATAGGAGTTCACAATGTTCGACAAGCGTATTGAATTGTATGACCCGATACAAATCAAAATGTCTAGCATATGCCTGAAAGTAGCGTCTTAATTGGTCATGGGAGGGGTAATCGGGGATTCCCTTTTCAAAATCATCGAAAGTGAAGTCTTCGTATTGTGACAGACTTTTAGAGCTGATGATATGCGTCGTTTCGAATACACTGCTGTGGCTCTCTTCCTCGCTAAAGATCCAGTTGCCGCCCACTTCGTTGTTGTAATCATAACAAACCACTGCTAATCCTTCATCCAACAAATTCTTTACCGCAGTAATCCCTGAAGGACCAGCGCCAATTACGCATACTTTCTTCATACTTAATTTGGGTTCGTCCTTAAACTTAATGGAAGTCAAGGAGATATTGTTTTGACCAGTGACCTATTCAAGAAACGATGAAATTAAGAGGTTACATCAACCTGATTTGACCAAAAAGCATTTTGTTATCCTTTAATCCTTTTTCTTTCTTACGGTTTTCCAAAACACCCTGTTTTTCACTTCAAACGAATAAAGCAATGCCACAAATTCCGGTGTATCCCGTATGGGATTAGGTTCATATTTCGGATTGAGTAACATGAATGCCATCATTGCATCATCTGCCTTCTTATAATTTAGCAGATGCATGTGGCAAAGGGTCAATATCCGCCAACCTTCTGTTTTTTCATATCGATCAAGATCTGAAAGATCTCCTTCGAGAATGGGTTGAAGTTCGGCTATGATCTCTTTTAAATTTCCCTTTTCGTAGAGTTCCTGAAATTTGTAAAGTGAAATTTCCAGATCCTGACCAACACAGTGATTTATTCCGGAGATGAAAAAGAACACCAAAAACAAAGCAGCCAGGTATTTGGGTTTTGAAATCATTGGTCTACTAATTTGGGTTTTCCTTCGCAGGTATTAATATAATTAATGTCTTCACCGACATTTGAAGTCCACTGGGTGTCCGAAAGATTATGGTCGATATATGCACAAAACTCTTCCGCTAGACTAATGGGGTCCAAGGGGATTTTTCTGATACCTTCATTATTGGCCACCATCAAATTTCGACTGTCTTTTGTAAATATGATGGCTCCGTTTTTACTAGTGAAATTTTCTAATCTGATTGGTGTTAAAGTAAAGAGATTGTGTAAATCGATTATGGCTATGCCCCGGTCCCAGCTGGCAGTTGCCAAATACTTGCCATTAGGTGAGAAAGCCAGAGCATAAATAGTAGATTCATGGATTCTGGTACTGATTAAGGTGCCTCCACCGACTCTCTTGACTTTCAGTACACCATCATCATATCCTTCTGCCAGCAACGAATCGTCCGGAGAATATTGAACGGACATCAATGAATTACTCACGGAAGCTGGATTGGCATACAGATTCGTGCCATTTCCCGAAATTGCTAAGCCTCTTAATATTCCTGGTTCGCTTAATTTGTTTACCTGTCCGGACTTAAAGTAATACTCATAAAGAGAGCCATCCGCCGATGCCAAAAACGAATTTGAATTGGGATGGAAAACAACCTTCGGATCCTGAATATTCCCAACTCGATATTCAACCACATTTTCAGGGCCAGTCGGACTCATCAAGTAGGAAATTGATTGGGTATTGGCGATCAGGGTACCTCCGTCAGGGCTAATGGTCAAATTAAGGAAGGGAGTGAACCCTTTGTCAGTACTGCTTTGATTAAGTGTTAGGAATTCTAGACATTTCCCTTCTGGTGGACACATTAAGATCTTCCCTTCCCCGGTGGCTACATAGAGAAACTTTGGATCATCCGGGGCAAACGCCATGGCCCGTACAAACTGTTCATTAATAGAAAAGAGAGATCTGTAAGGTATGGCTTCATAGGCCAGATAGATAGCTTTGGCCACGGTAGGGTCTAAAAAATTTGATTCTCCTGAGAATTCTTGATAGAAGTCAAGGGCTTGTTTCGCTAACAATAGTTTCGTTTCCAATTCCGTTTCTTCCAGCGAATGAGTCGCCACTGATTTGGAAATGGCCTGCATTCTTAACCGTTTAGCTTTCTGTGACTCTTCAGTGGCCAATTCCGTTTGCTTTTCCGCTTCCAATTTGGAAGCAGAAGCTTGTTTCGTCTTCTCCTGGGCCAAAATGGCCTGATCCCGAGCTCGTTTCTCAGCTATTTGTGCCTGTTCCGCAAATTCCAAAGCCTCCTTCTCCTTGAGTCTTGCCAAATCTGACTGTTTTTCAGCTCGTTTTCTTTCCTCTTCTGCCTGCACTTGTTGTTGAGCTGCGAGAGCCGCCTGAGATTGCGCTTCTGAAGCAAGTCTATTCGCTTTCATTCTCTCTTCCTCCGCTTCTTTCTGCGCTTGTATCGCTTTGTAACTTGCTTCCTTAGCCAGGTATTGTTGTTGGAGTGCAAATCCTGTTAACAAAACAGCAAATAATGTGATTAAAGTCGCTGAAATTAAAATTCTTCTCCTTTTTCGTTCCTTAGACGCTTTTGCAGCTTGCTCTAAGGCAAGGGTCTCATTGGCCCTAAGCCTTTTGATCTCAGCAATTTGAAGAATAGGAGGGATCAATGTATCATGAGCCAATTCGTAGCTGGATCTCCCAAAGGAGTTTGGTTCTCTACGCAATAATCGTGCATCCACCAATTGGTCTAATGATGACTGCAGCAATGGGTTTTCTGAAGACTCATCTCTGCACACTTCCTCGTCAAGAGAGATTCGTTGTTCATTTCTAATCAACTGATTTTCAATGAGGTCTTCTGCCTTTATTTTTTGTTGCCCTTCTAAATTGTCAATCGCATCCAGGTAGAAATTCCGAAAGATGTCTTCAAAATTGGGGAGATCGTCTGCGGTGATCAGGTTTTTTCCATGCTTAATAACCTGATTCTTTTCAATTTGCTGACATACGATCTGTAGTTGCGTGGACTCTATGGGTTTCTGTCTCTCATTGCTCAGAAAACCGAGGATCTTGTCGATAGCGGTTACATCATATTCAAATTTCTTGCTGAAATAGGCGCCATCTACCTGACCGGGCGCCACAATAGAGTCTCGGGCTCCAGTTTCATTGAGTGGTTGAAGTTCCAGAAAGTTGGAGCGAATGTTTCTGAAGCGATCCACCATCTGGTCCAAAAAAGCCAGTCGGTCGGTACGAATGGAAAATACCAGTTTGATCGGCATTTCCCGCTTTAGGTCTTTCAATGTGTTAACATCAAAGAGTTCTCTTTTTTCTTTGCGTAACACCGATATCTGTTTCATGATATCAGCAGGAATGCTGACTTTCGTTGCCTGATAGAGCTCATTTTTAAAAGCACCAACTTCCTTTTCAGAGTAGCTGAATAACTCTTCGAATTGATCGAAGAAAAGTACCAGTGTTCGGTCATTAGTACTCGACAATTGCAATCTTTTCAGGAAGACCCATAGTTGGTGATTCCCGGGATCAATTGCATCCAATAAGCTATGAGTGCCCACATTAGCATCAGTAAAGTGCTTTTTTAATAAATCCAAGAGGGTTTCCAGAGGACTTTTTTGGCCTATGGTAGATGCATAAAATCGGACCATTAACGGCAGATAATCCTCTGGTAAACGAGGAAAAACGCCCGCATTAAGCAAAGAGGTTTTGCCAATCCCTGATTTTGCATAGAGCAGTGCCTCTGATTCTACTTCAATCAGGGTAAGCAGTTTCCGTATATCAGCTTGTCGTCCGAAGAAAACAGAATTCTGATCTGAAGAGAAAGAGTAGATTCCCGGATACCGAAATTGCTTCTCAGCTGACATGGCTTTCGATTTTTTTTGAGATGTTGGTTAGTTGATTCTCCACGTCATGCAATACCGCCAATTCCTTGGAATCAGAAATAATGATTGATAGGCTCTGAAGTTTGGTGAGCTGCTTTTTGTAAAAGAAACGGTTCAAGTTAATAGCAATGCCTTCTTTTCGTGCTTCGGAGGAAAGTTGTTCGGAGAATTCCAGATATTTTTCATCAATCTGCGTTACCTGAAATTGATTTTGAAGAAAGTCTTTAACTTCTTCATGTGGAATATGACTCAACAAAGACCGATTAGATTTGTCTTTTTTGATGTGCATCTCTAGCATGAAAAGGATGAGCTTGGTATGCCATTTACGGAGATCAAAACCAATGAAAAGGAGGTGATTGGCCTGCTGAATTTCCTTTTTTACCGCTGCTGGAAATTCAAAATTCATGATGTACTCGTAAAAATCTGCAGTTGTATAAGTGAATTGACCGCCATTGGAAGTGACGCTACCTAAAGCATTGATAATTAGTGGATTATCCTTTTCAGGGATTAAGTCATCTAACCCGTGTCCTTCGTAATATTGAAATTGGTGGCTTTTGTCATAGCGCTTGAATATTTCAGCGATGGTTTCATCAGGGGCTGAGGAAACAATCAAACTAAAAGGCAGGGCAGCCAGATTGGTCAGGGTCTTTTTCCCAATAATGTTTTCTTCCGGGAATTCATCCTTATAATAATCTAACAGGTCAAATTCCAGATCAGGGTCTAGTGGCGGTTCAAAAAACCCATCTGAATCATTATAAACAGTTTCTCCGCCACTGTTATCGGACAGGGCTTTGAATTTGATTTCATGTAGGCTATGACCGGATTCAGGGTCTAATGCTACTTCTGGTCCAATGAACAAAACACAGCGATCTGCCTTAAGTGCTCGTACGATCTTCCTTACTTCACGACTTGGTTCAGTTGTTATGGTTTCATCAGAAACCGCATCCATGGCTTGATCAATGGATTGCTTTAATTCATCAATGTGCTGTTTTAATTTAGTCTTTTGAGACTTGATCTCTTCAGATAACCCTTCATTAATGGTGATATTGATCTGACTACTATCAATGTCCTGAAGGACAATATTGCTATCACCGGTGACTTCCGTCTTGGACATCAAATACTAGCCTTTATTGATCGTTATAGTAGAATCGGTAGTGTCCTGAATAATGATGTTATCATTCCCTTCCACGACAATGGAGTTGTTTTTTATTTGAATTCCTGACTTTTTCAACCAATCCGGATGTCCTTCCAGAATTGCTTTTTCGAAAGATTTTGCCGTGTTCTCTAATTCTTCACCATCAATTGCATCGAATTCAATCGATCCTTGCAATAAAGACTGAACGGCCTCTTTCGCCGTTTTATCTTCTGGAGCAGCCTTTAGTTTTTCAATTTTCTCCTGTTGATCAGGTTTTTTGAACTTTCCTTTGACCCAGGAATAAAGGTCCTCAGCCGCTTTTTTGACCATATCATTCCCGCCATTGTCTAATAAATATTTTCCTGCGTGACCGAGCATGGTCACTCCAATGCTTACTGGATCCATAAGAGATTGTCTACGTTAGCAGACAAGTTAATGAAATGAACAGTTCGTGTCAAATATTCAAGTTAGCGCTTTACCTGAATGTCACTTTCTCGGGATCTTGAGAGGTGACTCTATTATTTCGAGCTATTCCATTACACAAATCCTTAAGTTCATCTTTGATCCTTTGATTAGGGTCAGGGGAATCAATTGGCATTCTTAGTACGTATTTGCACACCTTTTCTTGTAAATCACGTTGATCCAGGACAAAGCTTTTTATACCCTGATCATAAGCGCTCACGACTGTATTTTCCTCTGTTGGATCAAAGGTAATGGCGCCAGTTTTGGAGGTGTAATCATACAGCTTCATTGAAACAGGTTTCTCATCAGGGTAATTGTTGTCCATTAAATATTGACCATCACTGAGATAAGAAATGCCGAGACTATGGTCCCATCCTGATGATATCAAAAAATCATCATTTCTTGAAAATACGAGGTTGGATATCCATGATTGGTGGGCCTTATGCTCATAGAGTAACGTGTTTGTTTTTTCATTGAGGTCATAAAGGAAAATTCTGCCATCCGTTAAGGCAATGGCCAGTTTGATTCCCTGATTGGAAAAAGCCACGGCCGAGGCATTGAGGCCTTTGACCTCTTTGATCATAGATCCAAGATCAGGAGAGCGGTCTTTAATGTAATTGAGATTCACCACTCCAATGGAATCTTTACCATGTACGATGCTGGCTTCATATACCATGTCCGAAGAAACCGAATAGTCACTCTTTCTTCCATAGATGTTTTTAGGAGGAGGTATTCCATTCCTTTTGTACTCCCTTCTTTCGACTCTGAAATCCCGCATGAAATCCTTACGCCAGTTTTTGAATGCTCTTTTTTCTTTTTTTGATGTTTTCTGCTGCCAATCCTCAAATTCATCCAGGGAATCTGGATTGTCTAGTAGCCAGGAACTAATGAAGCTGGAGTTGAAATCCAGGCTCATTGTATTAGCCTGTTGCTTGAGCCCCAAAAACTCAAGATATTCCGGGCTTGAGAAAAAACCTTCAGTAACATACCACAAGTAGAATTCGGATGCTTTCTGTGCAATTAATAAACCTTCATCAATTTCTCCTTTCAGTGCATCGATCGCATCTTCCTCTATAGTGAGATAGTTACTGCTAAAGGTTGAGCAGGAGTATGGTTTTGGTTTACATTGATCCAGGCACTTCTCCAATTCGGATTTATTCTTTAATTCATCACATTTCGCTAAGCATATTCTATTTAGTTGGTTAGCTTTCAGTGAATCAATTTTACAGGTGAGGATATTCCAGTCGGCCGAAACAGCATAAAGCAATTCCTGATCTGGATGGAAGGTTATCGCTCTGGCCAGGCTATCCACCGACCAGAGATAAACCTGATCGTTTAATCCTTCATAGGTAGTTTGTAAGGACTTATAGATGGTGGGATGAAAATAGGTACCATGACCAATGTCTATTAAATTCAACGTATCCCAAATCTGATAAGCTTCTAAAGCCATCTTGGCTCGAATAAATCGGTCACTTTCATCGAGAGATCTTGCAGCTAAAGAAAGGGCTTGATTCATGGTACTACGAATCTCTTCTTCTACAAGAACTCTATTCGCTTCATTTTTGGCTATTTCTGCCTGGTTCTTCTCATGGATGGCGAGTTGTTCTGCTTCTGTGGCTTTTTTATTTAAGGAATCTGCTATAACCAGTGCCTCCTCAGCTTTTTCCCTTGCTTGTTCGGCCTCGTATTCTCTGTTCAAAGCTATTTCTTTAGCCTCTATGGCCTCGTCTTTAAGTAAGTCGGCTGTTCTTTTTCTAATATTTGCTGAGTCTTTTTCAGCTTCGGCCAGGGATTTAGCTTCCTCAGCACGCTTAGTGGCTTTAATCGCTTCGGTCGTGGCAATGTCGGCTAATTTTTTCTTCTTCCCTAAATCCCAATAGAAATAGAACGTCGTAAATAGAAATAAAGACAAAAGAGTTACAATGAAGAAATATTGATTCCTTCGCCTTTTATTTCTTCTTTTGGTCCGGGCTAATTCAGCTTCTGCCAACCTTAATTCTTCCTTCTTTTGAGCTTCGACCTGCTTGATCTTTGCTCTCTGAAGAATCGGAGATATAAGCGTATCATGGGCCAATTCATAGCTTTGGCGATTAAATGAATTTGGCTCACGTTTTAATATTCTGGAGTCAACCAAAATATTAAGTGCCTGCTCATCTAACGCTTTGTGCTTCGAATTAACTGCCTCTTCATCTAAAGAAATTCGTTGTTCATTCTGTATGAGTTCATTCTCCAGTAGTATTTCAGCTTGAACACGTTGCTCATCAAATAATTTATTCAGTGCTGTTTTATAGAAAGTATCAAAAACATCGTGCAATACATTTTCAGGCAGATCTTCCTTATTGATGGTCACCGATTCTGGTTGTTGACCATTTCCCGGGTGAGCTTTTAATTTTTTTGGTACCAGGGTTTTTTCTATGTATTCACAGATGATTTGAAGTTGTGTAGTTTCGATCTGACCATTGTGGTCACTCAAGGTGTGGAGAATATGTTTGATGGCCGCTTCATCAATGTCAAACTGACTGACATATGTTGAATCAGTCACTTGAGTAGGCCCAAGAATACATTCTTTGGCACTGACTTCATTGATGGGGTGAATCTCCAGAAAATTTGATCGTATGTATTTGAATCGATCAACCATTTTATCAAGAAATGCCAACCGATCTGTTCGGATGGAAAAGACCATTTTGATGGGCATGGGTTGCATCAGGTCATCGATTAATCGATCACTAATTAACTGCGGATGAGATTGCTGCAGTTCTAAGAGTTTTTCAGAGATATCATCGGGAATATCGACCTTCGTCGCGTCGTAAAGCTGATCTTTAAATTGTCGGATCTGATCATCGGGATAGGAGAACAGTTCTTCGAACTGATCGAAAATTAACAATATGGTTTTGTTCTGCTTACTCTTGTGAATTTGCTTAAGTACATACCAAAGTGTCTTTCGGTAATGTTGTTTTTCGTCTTCGCCAGCATCCGAAGATTCCGGTCCGTTATTCGATTCTTCGGTAGTTGATGCCAGATTTGATTCTGGCAATACGAGTTCATTTGTTGATTCCGGGAAATTATTTTTTAGAATCCGTACCAGTATTTCTACTGGAGTTGGAGGTGCGGCTGTGATATTGGGATTGGAATGGTCTATAGGGGAGAAGGCTCGAAATCGGATTAATACGGGGATGAATTGGTCTCCGAGTGAAGGAATTACGCCCGCATTCAGGAGAGAAGTTTTGCCTATGCCTGACTTAGCGTAAAGTAAAATTTCAGATTCAACGTTGATCAGTGTAGTTAGCTTCCGAACCTCTTCCGTTCTGCCAAAAAATATCTCATATTGTGTCCTGGAAAAAGAATAAATACCCGGATACCTGTATTTTTTTTGAGAGGTATCAGCCGGCATACGCATTGATTTTATGTTCAATGGTTTCTATCTCCAGTGACAGGTCCATCAGTTCCTGACCTTCCGAGCACAATTTTGTTTTTGTTTCGAGATTTTCGAGCCTTTGTTGCAATTTTTCATTGAAGGTACCTTTCAAGTCTCTAATGATACCTTCTGAACGGACTTGTTTCAGGAGTTCTTCTGTAAACTCGATATAACTCGATTCTACCATACTTAGCTTGAACTTTTCCTTCAAAAATGCTTTGATGTTTTGATGCTTTTCATCTTTGTGACTCAGCAGGCTGGCATTCACATTTTTATCTTGAATACCCAGCATGTAGAGGATCAGACGAGCGTACCATTTGGTAAAATCAAATCCAATGAACAAAAAGTGAGCTGCTTGTTGAATTTGATGCTTAACCTCTTTCGGGAACTCAAATTCTTTAATGTAGTGGTAAAAGTCCTCGACCGTAAAGATGTTTCTTCCTTTTCTGGAAACACTACCTAAAGCGTTGATGATCAAAGGGCTATCGATCGAAGGTGTCAGTTCGTCAAATCCTGCACCATTACCGATGAAATGCGTGAATTGATGTTCGATATCGAATTCTTCAAAAATTTCCCTGATCTGCTCGTCTGGAGAAAAAGAAATGATCAGGCTAAAAGGGACTTGGGCCAAATTGGTGAGTACACGTTGACCTACGGTGTTTTTCTTGGCGAAATCACCGGAATAGAAACTCTTTAGCAGAAATTTTATAATGTTGTTGTTTTGGGCCTGGAAGAATCCTTCTTCCTTATCATATACCAGATCATCTTTCTGATTAGCCAGTTGTTCGTATTGAACTTCATGCAAATTCAGACCTGTACCTTTTTCAAGCGCAATTTCTGGTCCCAGAAAAAGGATACAGCCATCGGAAGAGATCAATTCGACAATCTCCATAATGTTTGGATTGTCGGTGCCTATTTCATGTTGATCCGTGGGTGTGTCTTCTCTGATTTCCCCGGATTTATGTTTAAGCGCTTCTAGTTTTTTGAGTAATTCTTCGCGGTACTTCGTTTTTTCTAATTCAGAGGAAGGTACACCCTGTAATATATAAATCGATGAATTCTGGGTTTCATTGATGATAATTCCATCTCCGTGCTGTTCAATTTGATTACCCATGAACAATGATTTATGGTTCAAAGGTGTTTAAGGCGAGCGATCCCAAACGTTGTTTTATGGCAGTGAGATTATTCCCGTTTACTACGAAATAATGGAATGCTGGCACCTCCAGGTAAAGCATCTTCAAAGTAGGGTCCATAAAGATTTTTTGTCTATCTGATATCCGAATATACAAAATGGTCTTAAATGAGTCAATTATTCCGTATTTCAGAATAAAGCGGAGGCCATTATAAACAAAAAAATACCCCACTTAAAAGCAAGCGGGGTAGATGTTATCAATAAATAGGTTCTTTGTTGTTTAACCTTTTATATTTTAAAATCTTCAGGTGTAAATCCGTTATTAAATTTGACTTGTGTGGATATCTGAGTCAAAAATGGCTCAGCGTTTGGTTTTCCATCAGGACCTGGTTGGAAAGCCCATCTTTTAGTGGGTATTAGCAAACCATTGATTGCCTCATACTCCACTTTCATTTTCAACACAGGCTGGTTTACGCCCATGGCGGGCAATGAAAAGAAAAATTGATCAACCAGCATGGTTTCCGGGTTTAAGTAAAGCACATAGGCATCATTTTGTGGTTTGCCCGTTTGCTCACTTTCGTAAGCCACACTGATTTTATGGTAGTTCACGCCATCCACAGATTCCGTTCCCAGGTATTTATGGATGGTGCCAGGGTTCTGTAATTTGTAAAACATGGCAAACCAGAAATAATTAGCTCTTCTCAGAAAGTCCGTACCACCGAGGATCTGCTGATCATTCATTGCTTTGCCATCTTGAGCACATGCGGGTTGGTTATTGACCAGGGATTGTACTACCACACCGCCTGTTCCAGGCATCACATTGATGTCATGTTGTGTGTATTTGGCCCATGAATGCTCTCCCTCGAATATATATCTTTCGGTAGAGACATCCTTTTTACCATCGGCATAGACGTAATTGTACTGGAATTCCACGTCTTTTTGAGCCCAGAGCTTATCCCAGCCACCAACTTTGGCTTCCATTTGTTTGATTAATTCGCTGGGATCCGGCGTTTGCGCCAGCGCAGTAAGAGTGATCAGTAGAGCTGCTGCTGACAACCCTATGCTGAATATTGTTTTCATAATTGATGTAAGGTTTTGATTAGTCGTAGCTAGAATGTAATTGAATAAGTTACAGTTCCCTAAAACCTCCCCAAAAATGTCGCCTGCCCTACAAGTGGCACAAACCTGATCTTATTGAAAAGAGAAACGACCGTGCAACAGCCGCTTCGTCCTTTTATTTTGAGTTTAGAAAATCAATGGGTCCGGTGTTTCAATGCGATCCAGATGATCAACGAGATCACATATATGATCAAGCCGTACAGCGTGCTTATTGTAGAGACTTTGACCCCTGCTGCAAGAATACCAGGTGCAATTTGTCCTGCTTGCTCAATGGCCTTCAGGGCATCGAAAAGTCCGATCAATTGACCCAGCACTCCCATGACCATGGCCAGGAGACCAAATGCTTTGATCAGATCTAGTTTGTCTTTGGTTTTTTCTTCTGCATTCAGATATCGAACGACAGAAATGATTACTCCGATCAGGATCAAAGAGAGTATTCCCATGAAGAGTGGGCCTCCCATTACAAATAAATTAATCATTATTGAAATTACATTTTTAGTTTCACACTGCAAACCAACGGCTACTTAGGATCTGAGGCAATGTCGTATCCGTTGATAACCTTGTCGTTTATCGTAAAAGGCCGTTTATCTTTAAAATTTGGAGCATTTTCGAGCTGTGGAAAGTCGAAACAGAGCAATTTTCTGGACCGTATCGTTTATCCTTCTTGTGGCCTTTTTTGCCACTTCGATGGGATGGTCCCTCTCATTTTATTTTGTATCCGTGCTGTTGCCGGTCATGGCCCTCGCGAGCATCATCTTTCATAGTCAGATCGTACCGCGATACCTATTGACTGGACGCAAAGGGAAATTTGCGATGTACACGACCTATTTACTGATCGTGGTGATCTGGCTTGAAATCTGGGTAATTATCGGAGCTTTGATCTTATTGGCCAACTACTCTTATGCCGGATTAGGTGAATATGCTGGCGATATCCGACTATTGATCGTTCTTCAGATCCTATTAGTCTTCGGAGATGGCTTCCTGTTGGCCTGGGCATCCCTTAAAAAGCGAGATCAGGAAATCAAAGAATTGAGAGAAGCTCATCAAAAGCAAGAACAACAGATCATGGAAGTAGTGGTTAACCGGCAAAAAGTACCACTTCCCATTGCTAAGATTCGCTATATAGAAAGCTTTAGTGATTATGTTAAGATCCATGTAGAGGAACGACAATTGGTGGTCCGGGAAAAGATCAGCAAACTGGAAGAGCAATTGCCAGAGAACTTTATTCGGGTTCACCGTTCATTCCTGGTCAATCGCCTTGCCATAACTGCTTTCAACCGATCTGTGATCAATATTGATCATGTTGAAATTCCAATCGGTCGGAAATTTGCACCGGAAACTCGCAGACTACTGTCCATTGATAGTCAGTCTGAAGCTACTAGTGTCTGATACTGTTCACGGGGTTTTTTCCAGCGGCCTGATACGTTTTTATGGATACGGTGAGCAAGGAGATCAATATAGCCACGATCAGACCAATGGCGAATTGTCCCAGATGGTTGGTCAAGTCGATTCGATGAGCAAATTCTCTCAGCCAGTCATTGATGAAGTACCAGGCACCTGGTATTGCCACTAATCCCCCGAAACAAACCATGCGGACAAAATCTACGGAAATCAATCGGATAATTTGAGAAGGAGTGGCACCCAGTACTTTCCTGATGCCCAATTCCTTTTGACGCAAGCGAGCGGCATAAGCAGCCAGCCCGAATATGCCAAGACAGGCCAGGAAGATTGAGATCATGGAAAAGACCGTAAACACCCGTGCTTGCTTTTGTTCATCCAGGTATAAAGTTTCCAGTCTGTCGTCCAGAAACTGGTAGGTCATAGGGAAGCCAGGAGACAATTCCTGATAAACCTCATCGATGAATAACAGGCTATTGTTTAAGGTGTTGGCATTTACCTTCACCGCCATTTTTCTGGAGTATGGACTGAGCATAATGGCCAGTGGCTCGATCTCATCTTTTAGTGTGCTGAAATGGTAATCCTCAATCACACCTATGATTTCCAGATCATTGATTCCCCATGTAGGCATGTCTGCTTTTCTTCCGATAAGTTCCTGGGCGGTAAGGCCTATCTCTCCCAACGCCTTTTGATTGACTAGCATAACCCTGGCTGTATCCGCATCCAATTGATAGTTGAATCCACGACCTTCGATGACTGTCAAATCAAACAGATCAATGAAGTCCTGATCTGTAAAAAGGGTTCGCATTCGGTTGTTCTCCGTGATTCCGTCAATTAAGAACCCACTGGTATCATGAAAACCTCCCGGTTCTCCGGATAAGTTACTCACATTCTGAATGTTGGTATTGCTCAATAATCGCTCTTTGAACGTTACACGGTTACTGCGGATTTCTCGATTATCCATGTTCACTAACACGACAGCCTCCCGATTGAACCCCAGATCTTTGCTGTTTAGAAAGTGTTGTTGAGCATTGATGAGTAATGTAGCGACGATCAGAAAGATCGAAATAGCAAACTGTGAAGTCACCAGTACTTTCCTGATCGATGATTTTCCTGACGAGATTTTTCCACCGCGCATGGCTGTGATGGGAGAGATTGCGGATAAATGAGATGAAGGATAAAGTCCTGCAACCAATATAATGATCATGGCAATGAGGGTCAGTAACAGCCAAAATGCCCCTGAACTCCACTGTAGATCTACATTTAGCCCGAAATAACTGTTAAAAGCGGGATTGAGGGCCTCAGCAATACCAATAGAAAAAAAGGCTGCAATCAGTAGAATCATTAGCGATTCCCCCAGGAATTGAGCGATCAATCGCTTTCTTGAAACTCCCAGTACTTTTCTTACGCCTACTTCCTTGACCCGTAAGAAGGACTGGGCTATGCTGAGATTTACATAATTGAAGCACGCGATGAATAATATAGCAATCCCGACGATCATCAGTACCATTACGGTTTGGAAATCGCCATGTCGCGCCCAATCATATCGTGTTGTCCTATTAAAATAGATTGCTTCTAGTGGCTCCAGAGTCAGGCTAACTCGGTTACCAGATCGTTTGAAATCTTCACCGAAGTATTTATCCATAAACGTATCGAGTTGACCATCGACCTGTGCAGCAATTTCGGGAGTTGGAATCTGAACATAGGTCATCAATCCATTGTTCCACCAGTCTCCAAACCATGAATAACGATCGAAGAAAGATATGGTGAAAACCATGTCAAATTCGAGGTGCGACTTTGATGGGGGAGTAGAAAATACTCCGGTAACCTGAAACGGGAACTCATTGTCAAGTTCAATGATCTGGCCTAGTGGATCCTGATCACCAAAATATTTCAAGGCCATTGCTTCACTGATGACCACAGAATTTGCATTGTCCAATACAGTATTAGGATCACCAACTAATAGAGGAAAGGAGAAGAAATCAAAGAATAGTGGATCGGTGAAAATCAAATGTTCTTCGTTAAATTTTTTATCTCCAAAGGAAACCAGTCCGTTTTCGGGATGGACACGCATCGTTTTCTCGATAGCGTTTGGGAAATCATTTTTTAGTCCGTTGGCATACGGCCCTGAAGTAACGCCAATTTTGTAAGGCGTACCATTCAAATCCGAGACCCGGATGACGCGATAGATCTCATGTTTATTGGCATGAAAATCATCGTTGGTCAATTCATCCCATACATAGAAGTACAAGAAGAAAGCACACACTAACCCCAGGGTGAATCCAAAGATGTTAATGGCAGTGGTTACGCGATGTTTGTTCAGGTTGCGCAAGGTAAGTAGAGGATTGAACAAGAACATAGGTTTTGAGTTTTTGAGTGATAGACCTTTTAATGTAGAAGGACGGAGATAACAAATGACCTGGTACCAATAGGTCAGTACCCTCCATTTTCCTTCGGTTTCTGCATAGAATTGATAGAGGTTACCTTCCAGTTCTTCAGCAATATCATGCTTACAAAAGCGATGGATGATCCAAATGGAAAACCTGGGTGGTATGTTGTTATTTGATTTCAAGAATTGAATTTCAGGTAAAATCCTGGAACCTGGCCCCAGAGTCTGTTGCGTAATTGCTTGACTTCATTCAAAGCATCCTGACCTTTTGAGGTAATTTCATAGATGCGTTTTCTGCGGCCGCCACGATCTTTGGTGGCACCTTTCATATCTGAAGACAAGAACTCCTTTTGCTCAAGTCGTGTAAGCGTGGAATGCAGTGCCCCCATAGATAAAGAACGATCGACCTGTTCTTTGATTTCGTCCCTGATCCGTAGCACATAGGCATCTTCTTGCAGGATCATGACAATCAATAAAAGCAATTCTTCAAATTCTCCCAGGTTAGTACCTCTCATTTGTTTCTATTTTGCATGATATACGTAAAGGTACCACGATTTGTTTAGGTAAAATAGAAACAAATCAATACAGGCTTGAAAATTTGCTTAATGAAACTGGTATGATTTATGTTCCTTTGGAACCGCCAGAATGTACTATCGATGATCACCCGTCTACGAATCATGTTTTTTGTATTAGTTCTTATCTGTGTGGTTCCGGAGGGAAGGGGGCAAATTCTACGGAAAGAGCATGAGTATTTGTGGAAGGGGCAGGAATCGATCCGCCAAAGTCATTGGCTGGATGTGCTGGAGTCCATTGCCAAATATGTGCCTTCAAGAGATACATCGTATTTCAAAAGTCTGATTTATCTAAGTCTGGGTCATCGAGTACAGGCCAAAAAGTCAATCAAACGGCATCAGCAGGTTGCCAATCATCACTATGCTTATGAATCAATTATCATTCAGGGATTAGCTTCGTCAAACGTGTATTATGAGGCATTCGGATGTTTCAGTAATGCCATAAACCTGAATCCCAAAAGGGTAGAAGCTTATATTGAGAAAGTGAAAGTGCTGGCTGATCAGAAAGATTACCTGTCAGGAATAGATCATGCCAATGAAGCTATTCGCTTATTTCCGGATTACCACGAGTTATTTGTATTTCGAGGAAACCTCTACATAAGTGAAGGATTACGAAAACGGGCCTTCAAAGATTTCAAGCGAGTGATAGATGCTGAAAATCCGTTATCGGATTTCTACATGGCTCAGGCACATCGGGGTTTGGCCTGGTCATATTTAGGGAAAGATGATATTGTGCATGCGGAGATACATCTGCAGGAGAGCAGAGTTCTTGAGCCCAAACATCCGCTATCGCAGGGAATTCTGGCTGAAATCCAATTTATGAAAGGAGATGCCCAGGGGGCCATAGAAGCTTATGAGAAGATAGTTGGTACGGAAAACAAGGCAAACTACCATATGATGATTGGCCTTGCCCATGAGGAATTAAATGAAATTGAAAAAGCTTGTGGGTATTTTGATAAATGCTGCAGACGGGAAATTTCTTTGGCTTGTAAGAAGGTTAAGGAATTGAATTGTGATGAATGAACTGATCCCGTTTATGCCAGCTTATTGACCAATCCTGCATTTTGCATATCTCTATTCGCGATCCTTACGTAACTTACTGCATGGCTCGGTCCTTTCTAAGTGCGTTTTTGTTAGTTTTTATCTTTAGCCTGCAGGCCCAACAAATGGAACGCACCATAAAAAGCATCTATTTTGGAGGAGGGAGCTATTATGTCGATGAATTGCAATTAGAAGAGCTGTATCAGTTCATGGACTCCATCGAAAACATTTTTCAATATCATATCACTATACATAGTCATACGGATAATATCGGAGGAGCGGCCTACAACGAATGGTTATCAGAACAAAGGAGTAAGGCAGTCATTGAAAAACTTATTAACCGGGCTATTCCCGAAGAATTAATACAAAGAAAAGATTTTGGTCAGTTTAACCCCGTCTATGATAACGATACCTGGCTCGGAAGGCTCAAAAACAGACGTGTCGATATTATTTTTTGGCCGATGGTGATGTAGCTTCTGATCTACTTTAAGCGACATTTCTGCCGTGCCCGTCCGGGACCTGATCAGGAATCTCAACCTCATTTCTGCTAACCAAACTTGAGATTCCTGCCTTCGCAGAAATGACGAACAAAACCTTATTAGACGCTTAATTGTGATCGTCGAAAACCTTAGGTTGACTGGGGCGCCCCGAGCTTGTCGAAACGTTCGTTAGGAGCTTGTCGAAACCCTCCACTTAATATTACAACCAATGCTCGGCACCTGCAGCACTTCCTGTGGTTCACCTTTGATCAAGTGATCCATGGCAGTTCTAAGATCTTTTCCTGTTACGGGTTGGCCATTTCCAGGTCGGGAATCATCGAGTTGACCTCTGTACACCAACTCTTTGTTTGCATTGAACAAATAGAAATCCGGGGTACAAGCCGCATCATAGGCCTTCGCCACTTCCTGGGTTTCATCATACAAATAGGGGAAAGGGTATCCTAGTGCATGACCATAAGTTGTCATTTTTTCAGGACTATCTTCCGGATGCGTGATCACATTGTTGGAACTGATCGCGACCATGGCAATTCCTTTATCGATATAGTCTTTTCCTAATTCGACAAGCTCGTCATTGACGTGTTTCACGTAAGGGCAGTGATTGCAAATGAACATGACCATTAATCCTTTCTCGATGTTTAGCGCATCCAGTTGTAGTGTCTTACCGCCATTCAGGGTATCGGGAAGGTTAAATTGAGGAGCCTGGGTGCCCAGGGCCAGCATATTAGAAGGAGTCAGTGCCATATCTTGGTTTTTATATCACAACAAAATTAAAACGCCTCATTCACATAGATCATAATCCTGAAATTGGAAACGTTTGTGGGGCAAGTTCGCGGCAGAAATGTGATGTCGTTCATCAAATCATATTGCCAGTGATCAAATTCATATTAATTTTGCTGCTTCGTTAATTAGAAGAGGGAATAAAGCAATCTTAATGGATCTATTTGAAAAGTTATTGCAGGACAAAGGGCCTTTGGGAAGACATGCGTTTATCGACGACAATTTTTACATGTTTCCCAAATTGGAGGGACAGATCTCTCCACGGATGACCTTCAAAGGGAAAACCGTACTGACCTGGAGTCTGAATAATTACCTGGGGCTTGCCAACCATCCTGAAGTACGGGAAGTGGACGCACAAGCTGCCAAAGATTGGGGCTTGGGTTATCCTATGGGTGCAAGGATGATGACAGGTAACTCAAATTACCACGAGCAGTTGGAAAACGAATTGGCTGCTTTTGTTCAAAAACCTGCTGGTATGCTGTTGAATTATGGCTATCAGGGCATCATGTCTGTGATCGACGCATTGGTTGATCGTAAAGATGTGATCGTGTATGATGCAGAATCACATGCTTGTATCATCGATGGTTTGAGAATGCACATGGGTAAACGATTTGTTTATCCTCACAACGATATTGAAAACCTGGAGAAGCAACTTCAGCGTGCTGAAAGATTGACCAAAGAAACCGGAGGTGGTATTTTGGTGATCACAGAAGGTGTTTTCGGTATGTCTGGAAACATGGGTAACCTGAAGGATATCGTTAAGCTGAAGGATAATTATAACTTCCGATTGCTGGTAGATGATGCACATGGATTCGGAACCATGGGACCTACAGGAGCTGGAGCGGGAGAGGAGCAAGGATGTCAGGAAGGCATTGACCTTTACTTCTCAACCTTCGCTAAATCAATGGCAAGCATTGGGGCATTTGTTGCAGGAGATACAGATATTATTGATTACCTGACCTACAATACCAGATCGCAGATTTTTGCCAAGTCACTTCCAATGCCATTGGTGATTGGAAACTTGAAACGTTTGGACATGTTACGCTCTAAGCCGGAATTGAAAGAGAATTTGTGGACGATTGTTAATGCGATCCAGAATGGATTCAGAGATAGAGGGTTTAACATTGGTACTACACAATCACCAGTAACACCCGTATTCCTGAATGGCGAGACATACGAAGCAGCAAATGTGATCCGCGACCTGAGAACGAACTATAATTTGTTCTGTTCTATGATCGTTTATCCAGTGGTGCCAAAAGGTATCATCATGCTTCGAATTATTCCAACTGCGATGCATACACTGGACGATGTTCAGGAGACACTTCAGGCGTTCGAGTCTGTTAAGCAGAAACTTGATGACGGTGTTTATGCTGAAGCGGGTGTAGATGGTGCAAATTTATCGGTGACACCCGTTTAAAATCGCCGTTTTTGACTTGTATATGAAGATTTTGGCCTATATTGCCTAATCGTATAATTATCAGTAACCTTAATCGATTTTAGTATGAACAGATTTGAACAGTTGAAAGACATGGTCATGGGCATGGAAGATGACTTCAGCAAGTTCTATGATAAGAAGAACCAAGCTGCCGGAACTCGTGTGAGAAAAGGCATGCAAGAGATGAAGAACCTTGCTCAAGAAATCCGTGTTGAAGTTCAAAACATGAAAAACGGGTAATTTTTACACGTTTATATTTCAAGAGATTAGGGGGGTTGTCATTACAACGCCCCTTTTTTTTGTCAAAACACCACAAACAACTTAAAAATCGTATCAAGCAGTATTTCTGGCTGCGAGGCAAAACTAGTTTTGTAATTTGATGTAAAACCTTGAAAAGCAGCTCAAAATCGTTCTATAAGCGCTCACAGAGCGAATCAATGAGCTTTTAAAAAGAGCCATATCAAGTAGCCGATCAACTCAATCTCATTAGATATTTGGAATAATCCTTTACGTACACGCACAGATTTCTCACTTGATCACAAATATGGAATTACGACAAGAATACTAGAGGCATTCCACTAAGATCGCGCAAAGTGCTTCAGCCCAAAAGTTTGGCTTGTATTGGGAAGAGCATGTGCAAGACCGGGACTTGATCATTTCCGATCCCTCGTGGATTCCTCAATATCTTAACGCATATATAAACGAGTCATTTACTGACGATGAGAAGTTTGCATTGATGGAGCTTCTCATTGCTTGTTTTGATGATTTGGCTGCCGTTGAATCCATTGAAGTAAATCGGCATTGGCTACAGTGCCAGCGGATTTTATGTACAGAGTGCTGGCTTCATGTTTCTACTATATACTATTGGTCGTGCCCAGTAAAGGAAGATGAAAATGACGTCTTTCCGATTACCAAATACATTCGCCTATTGTGGGAAGAAGTAAAACATCACTTTCATTAGTTATAATGTTAGCAGTCAGTAAGTTATTACTGAAAGATATGATAACAAAAGTGTTACTTCGCTCTATTGATTTCTTCCAATGCGGCCCTGAACTTCGTTCCTAATTCCTCAGATCCTTCTGTCAATGGTAGACGTACTGTTTTGCCCATTAGCCCCAAGGTACTTAGAGCTGTTTTGATTGAAGCTGGATTCCCCTCACTTCTGGCCAGATCCATGCAAAGCAATAAGTCGAGGTGAATTTTCCTGGCTTGAGTAAAGTCACCTGAGTTAGCGAATCTTATCATCGAAGAAAATTCATTGGGCAGAAAATTGGCAATGACCGAAATCACGCCCTCTGCCCCCAAGGACATTGCGGGTAGTGCCAACGAATCCTCGCCGGATAATAATGAAAAATCATCAGGCTTACTTCTAGCAATCGTCGCTATCTGATTCATATCAGCAGTAGCATCTTTCACCCCGACGATCTTTTCCGTTTCTGCCAGTTTCAAAGTAGTTTCCGCATCAATGTTTGACCCGGTTCTTCCTGGCACATTGTAAAGCACAATTGGTAACTTGCTGTGTTTAGCAATGGCTTGATAATGATACAATAGTCCTTCCTGTGAGGGTCGATTGTAATAGGGACTTACCGACAGGATGGCTGTAAGATCTTTGGTGTCTACTTCTGGCAGTTTTTGTAGAATTTCAGTAGTGTTATTTCCTCCAAGACCAAGAACGACCGGAACCCGACGATTAACATATCGAAGTGAGTGATTCAAGACAGTCATTTTCTCGTCCCAACTCAAAACAGGAGACTCGGCCGTCGTTCCCATAACGACGAGGTACTCTACCTGGCCTTCCAATACATAATCGATCAATTTTTCAAGTCCTGCCAGGTCTATTGATCCATCTTGCTGCATAGGTGTGACTAAAGCAACACCCGTCCCATTTAGCTCTTGCATTAGGCGATTTTTCTTAGATAAGCGAGTAATTCTGCATGGTGACTTTTATCATTTGGTTTGATCATCAGATTTAATAAGCTGTCTGAATGATCCTCAGATAAATAACCAGCGCGCAAAGGTGCATTACTCTTAGAAATTACAAACCGTGTTAGTGAGGATTGGGTTTCATTGAGGACCAAAAGGAGGTCAAACCGGGTATTGAAAAAGTCCTGAAGTCGTTCAGAAGATACTTTACCTGTCAGGCTTATATCCTTTTCTGAGAGGTGTGGGTGAGGGTAAGAAGCGTCTTTTGATGGGTTTTCCACCATCATCAAAGTATGAATTTCCTTCCCATCCGATATCAAACCCTGGGTAAGTTCAATCAAAGCTTCATTGTTTTGCTCTTCGCTAAAAACAATGGCAGTTTTCCTTGAACGGTTATAAGAAGGTTTTTCACCAGCTTCAGAGATAGGTTTTCTGGATAAGTAGTTTAAGATCTTTTTTTTGATCATAGCTTAGTTGATCAGGTTTAAAAACTCCTGCTCCGAGAGCATTTTGATACCCAGTTTTTCGGCCTTGTCTTTTTTGGCAGGGCCCATGTTATCACCTGCAACAAGGTAGTCTGTTTTTCCTGACAGACTGGAAGCTACTTTTCCTCCATTATCAACGATCAATGCTTTCAATTCATCTCGACTTACGGTTTCAAAAACACCAGAAACCACAATGTTCAGGCCGGCCAGTGAAGTGCCTGTCGCTTCTTGCTTGGCTTCCTGATAAAATTGCAGACCTGCTTCCTGCAGCCTCCTTATTAAAGCCCTGTTCTCCTCTACAGAAAAGTATTCTACTACACTTTGCGCAATGCGTTCTCCGATTTCATGTACTTCGACAATGGATTCATATGAAGCTTCGGCCAGGTGCTCGATTTTCTCAAAATGATCCACCAGTTTTTCTGCGACCGTCTTTCCCACAAATCGGATACCCAAAGCGAACAATACCGTGCGGAAGGGGACTTCTTTGGATTTCTCAATAGACTCCAGAATGTTGAGTGCCGTTTTTTCTTTGACGGATCGCTTTTTGATTTCTCCGGATTGCTTGTCTTCCTCCTCAAAAACAAGCCCATTAAGTTGATCAAAGGTCAGCGTATATAAACCGGAAAGGTCCTCGATCAAGCCCTTTTTGAGTAATCCTTTGATAGTCCTTGGCCCTAATGTCTCAATGGCCATCGCATTTCTGGAAATAAAATGCTCTATACGCCCTAAGACCTGTGGGGGACATGTTTCGAAATTGGGGCAATAATGAACCGCTTCATTTTCATGCCTGATCAGCTCGGTACCACATTCCGGACAATGAGTGATGTACACGATCTTTCGGGCGTCTGACTTTCTTGAAGACAGATCAACACCGGTGACCTTTGGAATGATCTCACCTCCTTTTTCCACGAAGACGGTATCACCCTCATGTAGACCTAATCGTTCAATTTCATTGGCATTGTGAAGGGAAGCTCGCTTTACGGTTGTACCAGCAAGCAAAACAGGTGAGAGTTCAGCCACGGGTGTAATGGCCCCCGTACGTCCTACCTGATAGGTGATGTCCAGCAATTCCGTTGCAGCATTTTCCGCTTTGTATTTATAGGAAATGGCCCATCTGGGGTTCTTAGCTGTAAATCCGAGTTCATCCTGTTGATCAATGCGATTTACCTTGATCACAATGCCATCAGTCTCCAATGGTAATTCCAGTCGTTTTGATTCCCATTCTTCAATGTAGTCAATGACTTCTTTAATGGTAGCACACTTGCGATAAGTTGGAGATACATTAAAGCCCCATTGCTCCATGCGCTGCAGGGCCTCCTCATGACTTTCTACTCCTTGATTTTCTCCATAAAGTGCATAAAGATGGCAATCTAGTTTTCGTGCCGCCACAACAGAAGAATCCTGCATTTTCATGGTACCAGAAGCTGTATTTCTTGGATTGGCCAATTGCGCTTCACCTTGTGCTTCACGTTGCTCATTGAGCGCTTTGAACACTGGTAAAGGCATGAATACCTCGCCTCGCACTTCAAAATTCTCGGGATATGGTGCTTCAGTATTTAGTTTTAGAGGCAGTGTGCGAATGGTTTTGGCATTAGGTGTTATGTTGTCACCTTTTACTCCGTCACCACGAGTCACTGCTTGTTTCAAGATACCGTGCTCATAAGTAAAACTCATGGCCAGACCATCGAACTTTAATTCACACAGATATTCATAGTCATCTGTTCCCAGACCTTTGGCCACTCTTTTGTCAAAATCCTCTAACTCTTCGGTTGAATAAGTATTGCCTAGCGAAAGCATGCGATACTTGTGATGCACCGTCTCAAATTCCTTGGTGATGGTTCCTCCAACCCTTGAAGTGGGAGAATCCTCGCGTTTCAGATCAGGATTGTCTTTTTCCAGCGTTTCCAGTTCTTTCAATTTCATATCAAACTCATAGTCCGATATCTCGGTCCGGCTCTCTTGATAGTAGATGTGTGAATGATAATTCAGCTCATCCGTCAATTGATCGATCTGCTGTTTTACGGTAAGGTTGGTCATACAAGTGAGATCAGTAAAGCTTTTCGCTTCAAAACTTTTACGATTCCAAAACACCAAAATTAAACGAGTCTTTGAAAGCACATGATTCAAAATTCATATATGTGGATAAAGTTTTCGGCAAAGAGTTTATCAAATCCTAATTTTGAGCCTCGAATGAGTTTGGAGTTTAAAAAACATATTTCGGATCATCCGATCCTGGAACTGATCAAGGAGGTTGTGGCTAAGCACAATCTGGAAGCTTATGTTATTGGTGGTTATGTTCGGGACTTGTTGCTTGAACGGCCTTCAAAAGACATAGATATCGTATGTGTAGGCAGTGGGATTGATCTGGCAAAAAAAGTAAAAACTCATTTGGGAGAAAACGCTTCTTTGGCGGTGTACAAGAACTTTGGAACGGCCGCCATCAAGTCTGGCGATTGGGAAATTGAATTCGTGGGAGCCAGGAAAGAGTCGTATCGCGCTGATTCCAGGAAACCCATTGTTGAGAATGGTACGCTACAAGATGATCAAAATCGAAGAGATTTTACGATCAATGCGATGGCTATTAGTTTGAATGAGCATAATATCGGTCAGTTAATCGATCCATTCAATGGGTTGAAGGATCTAGAAGATAAACTTATCAGAACGCCCCTAAGTCCTGCCGAAACGTTTTCAGATGACCCTTTACGCATCATGCGCGCCATCCGATTTGCTTCGCAACTCAATTTTGACATAGAACCGGACACCTTCGGGGGTATTCAGGAAGTAAAGGACCGTCTTTCTATTGTGTCGCAGGAGCGTATTACGGACGAATTGAATAAAATTGTCCTGAGCCCGGTGCCTTCTTACGGCTTCAAACTATTGTTTTCAACGGGTATACTTGCTGGTTTCTTTCCGGAGATGGCCAAATTACAGGGGGTAAAGACCAGGGATGGGAAAGGGCATAAAGATAATTTCTATCACACTTTACAAGTGTTGGACAATATCGCCGAAATGACCGACGATCTGTGGTTGAGATGGGCTGCCATTCTACATGATATTGCTAAACCAGCCACGCAACGATTTCATAAGAAAGCAGGTTGGACTTTTCATGGTCATGAGGACATGGGCGCCAAATGGGTACCTCGTATCTTCAAAAGATTGAAGTTACCCCTTAACCAGAAGATGAATTACGTCCAGAAACTGGTTAAACTACATCTTAGACCAATTGCGTTGGTGAGTGAGAAAGTTACGGATTCAGCGGTAAGAAGACTGCTGTATGAAGCGGGAGATGATGTTGAGGACCTGATGAAGTTATGCAAGGCGGATGTCACCTCTAAGAATCACGATCGCGTACGCCGTTACCTGGCCAATTTCAAGAAGGTGGAAGAAAAAATGGTAGAGGTAGAGGAGAAGGATAAAGTAAGGAACTTTAAGTTGCCTGTCTCCGGAGAGATGATCATGGAAACATTCGGGCTGGAACCCAGCAGGGTGGTGGGAGACATTAAGAATCAGATCAAAGAAGCCATATTGGAAGGAGATATCCCTAATCAGGAAGAGCCTGCCAGGGAACTAATGGTCAGACTGGGAGAGGAGCGTGGGCTTATCGTCCGGTAAATTTGTGAAATTTTAACGTTCGGGAATATGCTCTTTTACGATTCCCATAAGCACAAATGCAGCAAGCGTGCTATTTTTGGCGCTTGATTTCCAATAGGATAGAATAATGGTCCTGGCAATTAGTCAGGTTATAGAACAAACGAAGAAATATGAAGAAAGTATTACTATTAGCGTTGGGTTGTATCACAGCAATGGTGGTTTTGGCGCAGGAGCAGGAACAGCAAAATGTTCCAATCGACAGTCTGCCCTTTGATGTGCAAAAGCAAGCCTTTATTTATTCCACTGCAGCGCGATACAGCGATCCGATGATCAGCCGCATGGCACTTTACAATTTATTGGCTTACAATCCGGCAAATACGGCCATTATGGATTCATTGGCGCTTTCTTACATTGATTATCAACAATATGCCTCTGCCGTATTGGTGGCGCAAGATGCCTTGAGAATAAATCCAAAGGATATGTTGGCAACGGAGATTGCGGCGGTAGCTTTTGAGAACCTGGGATTATTTGATCGTGCGGTAACCTATTATGAAACCCTCAATCTCAATAGTCCGGACATCAATACCCTCTATAAGGTGAGTTTCTTGCAATTTCAGTTAAAACGATTCTCAGAGGCGCGAACCAATTGCGATATATTGATTGGAGATGCGGAGGTAGCAAAAACCACGTTGTTTTTCCAAAAGAACCAAAATGAAAACCAGGAAGTACCGATGTTAGCAGGCATTTACCGCTTGAAAGCCATGGTTGAAGAAGAAGCGGGGAACGTGGATCAGGCCCGTGAAAATTATAACAAGGCCCTGGAAATAGCTCCGGATTTTGCCCTGGCAAAACTTCAGATAGAAAAATTAAAGTAGCGCCTTTTCGGTGCTTTTTTCAGCGACTTGCTTCAGTTGATTCAACCAACTAAGCAAGTTGCTGTGTACTTTCCGGTGACCCATGAATAAAAACAGAAGAAAGCCTTTGTAGCATTCTTCTACCGAAACAACGGTCTGGTTGGTGTCCGTAGAGTCCAGGGACCAGGCATAAATGGATTTGATCCAGCCGGAGCTACCGATCCATGCAAGAGAAGAAGGTTTGTCATCCTTCATCAAGGTGGAGTTGAATTTTCTTCCGTCGTAGCTCCATGAAAACTGCCTGCCACTTTCCTTTACGTTCACATTGCTGATGTTTTTGTTCCAATGAGGCCATTGTTCAACATCGTGTATATAGGACCAAACTTCCTCTATAGGAGCATTGATGACAATCGATTGTCGATCAGTAAGGTCAGCATTTTCATCAATGCGACCTTCTTCCGCATATTTTTTGAAACTATTCATGGCTAAGCGTGGTGTCGGAGTAAACTTATGAATTTCTGATGAATTATGAACTACACAACTGTGATCGGAATTTAAAGATGAAGGTGATTTAAGATGTTTTTTCAATGAGCAAGTTGTTAGGTAAAGTGACCCATATGAATGGGAGGTTATCACTAAAAATAGTCAATCCACAACGGTAGGATAGCTTTCGATTAACCTACGGCATGGTATCTTACGCATCAAAGATTATCCCTTGAAGAAAAACAGAGACCTGACTACTGAACGCGTTTCCTCGCGACTTATCCAGTTGACTTTGCCCATGATGCTTGGCATGATCAGCATGGTAGCCTTCAATTTAATAGACACCTACTTTGTGGGTAAGCTCGGGAAAAACGAACTGGCTGCCCTTAGTTTCACCTTTCCGGTGATCATGATCATTTTCAGTATTATTCAGGGACTTGGCATAGGAGCTACTGCGTTGATTTCCAAATCGATAGGAAAGAATGATAGAAATAAAGCGGCCAGGGAGACCACTGATGCGGTTTTTCTGACGCTATTGTTAACCGGACTTTTCGTGGCAATCGGATTGCTTACGATTGAGCCAACCATGAGATTGCTTGGTGCCGATGGTCAGACAGCAAACATGGCAGGGCAATACATGCGTATTTGGTACTTTGCGCTGTTTTTCGTTTCAGTACCCTTCGTGGGCAACAGTGCCATACGATCAACAGGAGATGCACAAACTCCTACGTACATTATGTTATTTGCCGTACTGGTAAATGCCATTTTAGACCCTATATTGATTTTCGGATACTTGGGGTTCCCGGCATTGGGTCTCGAAGGGGCTGCAATCGCTACGGCGATTTCCAGGGGACTCACCATGGTGCTTTCTTTTTATATCCTAATCAAAAGAGAAAAACTGATCACCTTCGAGATTCCTTCCAAAGAAGTACTGACCGGATGTTGGAAAAGTATCCTATTTGTAGCCATTCCTTCCGGATTAGCCCGATTAGTAGTGCCTCTGGCTACAGGCGTCATCACAGCCTTATTAGCAAGTTATGGTGAATATGCAGTCGCTGCGTTTGGCGTGGGGAGCCGCATAGAATTCCTTGCCGGTAGCCTGGTATTTGCTCTGGCGGCTTCTATTGGTCCGTTTGTTGGACAAAACCTTGGAAAAGGGAGACTGGACAGGGTAGTAGAGGGCGTCAAGATCAGTAATCAGTTTTCATTCGTCTGGGGACTGTTTGCCTGGGCCGTGTTGGCTGCATTATCCTATCCCATTGCTGCTGTTTTTAACAGTAATGAGCAAGTGATCGAAACGGTGCAATTGTTCTTATGGATCGTTCCTGCCGGGTTTGGAATGCAGGGTATCCTTAGTGTGATCAACAGCAATCTCAATACGATTAATAAGCCTTTGCATGCTTCTCTGATTATTGTAGTCCAAATGCTTGTTCTTGGCCTTCCGGCCATGTATCTCGGTAAATACTTCGGCGGCATTGCGGGCATTTTTGTAGGTCTGGCTGCAACTTATATCCTCGGAGGTTTGATCTCCATTGTGGTAAATAAAAGGATCATGGTTGCTTTCAAATGAAGTTACTCATCTCTTAAGACCAATGCCGGATTCTTTTTAGCTGCAGCCCAGGTCTGCGAGAAAACCGTAAGCAAACTGATGGTTAAGAGGAACAGAATACTGATCCCTATTTCTCCAATGGTGATGTAATGTCGATAGACATTTTCTGCCAGAATCACCTGATCAAATAATACATAACACAAGGGAGTACCAATCGCGATTGCCCAGCAGATGATCTTAAAGAATCCTTTAGATAAGAGGTAAACCAATGAAAACTCAGAGGCCCCAAAGGTTTTACGGATACCAATTTCTTTCATTCTGGTTTCAGTTGAATACACTGCGATACCTAATAGGCCCAGACAACTGATCGTTACAGCGAGGAATCCGATATAGCCAAAGATTTTCATGAAATCAGTCAAATACTGGTAATAACCTTGCACTTGATCATCGTAGAATCTTGCCTCAAATTCATGCTTGGGGTCAATTTGACGCCAGGTTTTTTCAAGGTTGGAAATAGTGGCAATAATGTCATTGGAGTTCAATGAGACACTTGCCATCTGGAAGTGTTCCATTTTATTCCTTATGACCAGGCTTTTGATGGTCTCCTCAAGATTGGCGTATATAAAATCTTCTACCACGCCGATGATCTCAACCGACTGACCCGACAGATCGATCCGTTGACCAATGGCCTCGGATGCGTTGCCGTATCCAAAATTTTCGACGAAAGTTTTATTGACCAGTATCGTAGATTCCCGATTGGCATTCTCTCCTGGTCGAAACCCTCTTCCTGCAATGATTGGAATTTCGACCTGTTGGAGATACGCATGATCAACTGATAATTGGTGTACCCAAACTGTATCGAGATTTCTCTGATCCACCACTCGAAGGTTATACCATTGCCCGATTCCCAACGTAAAGGATGAAAAAGAAACTTTCGATACCTCCGGATGTTTCATGAGCTCAGTATGAAGCAACTCAGGATCATTATCCTGCAAACTAATGTTGAGTGTATTGTCCCTGGTGAATCCCATGTCCATGCTGAGAGAGTACGTATACTGCTGATTCGTAATGACTACCGCCAGGATAAAAACGATACTCAAAGTGAATTGAGCGGCAATCAACACCTTTCTAAGACTTATGCGAGAAAGTGATTTCAGTACTTTTCCTGATCGAAGGGCATTTAAAGAACTTAGTCGGGCGAAGTAGAAGGAAGGACCTATTCCCGCAACTAATCCGGTTATCAATGCATATACTACAAAATACCCTAATAATTCCGGGGTTAATTCGAGTACAACCATTTCCTCAGCCCGAGGAAGTAATCGAATGAAATAATCCCGTAGAATCGAAAATAACAGGATGCCCAGCACCAGTGACAATAAGGCAAAAACACTTGCTTCTATTGCGAATTGCGCTAGAATCGACCTTTTTTTGGCGCCATTCAGTTTCCTAATGCCAATTTCCCTTGCACGGCGTAATGCCCTGGCCATAGATAGGTTGGTGTAATTAAATATGGCAGATAAAAGGATGGCACCAGCAATGATTGACAAAATAATGACTGGAAGGTAGATCATTTTTGGTCCGATAGAATCACTGATATTCGGCCCTGGTACGATTTCATTGATGGGTTGGAGCTCGAAAGCGGCTGTAAAAGCATCAGGTTCCTGATAGTAGGATGGTGCCTTGTTCGCTAACCAATCTTCTACAGCCTGTTTGTCCTTATTTTCTGGCAGATAGAGATAGTTATAGTACATGTCCAGATTTTCCCATTGATCATGACTTGCTCTTAGTAGTCCTTTATTGGCCAGTGAAGGAGTGGTGGAAAGAGAGGCTATAAAGTCAAATTGCAGATGAGAAAACCGGGGTGGGTCCGCTATTAGGCCGGTTATGACGAATGATCCAAACCCTTCAATAGACAAGGTTTCTCCAACCGGCTCCTTTTCCTCAAAGGTCTTTTTTGCAAAACTTTCACTGATGATCAGTGAATAAGGTTCCTTCAATGCGACATCAGGATTTCCTTTCAATAAGTCAAATGTTAGAAAGTCAAAGAAATGCTCGTCCGCGTAGATGCCTTTGGCCTGGATGCTCTTTCCGTTTACTTCAGTTAAACCGGCCAGCCTTCTTCCAAGATTCGTTAATTGGACTTCATTGAGGTCTCTGGTGAGTTCTTCCCCCAGATAAAGAGGAGAGGTAGCCTGGGGTTTATCAGCTTGCCCACTAATGGTAGGGTAGGAAATGATGCGATAGATCTCGTGCTTATGTTCATGAAACTCATCAAACTTCAATAGGTCGGTTATCATGCCAATGACCAATAGTCCGCTGGACATGGCGATAGACAGACTAACGATATTGATGAATGAGAACAAAGAATGCCTCTTAATATTTCGAAAGGAGATCGTTAGATAATTTAAGAACAAAGCTATCGGAAGTGAAACGCGACGTGGTTTGCGTATTACTGTGGGGCGAAACAACTTGATTACTTCCAATCGAAACCTCCAACGAGCACGTTTCGCACCGTATTTTGTACAATTCTGATGAAAGGATTCTTCCAGATCGCCAAGCAATTCTTCGATCAAATCCGACCGACTAAACCATAAGAGTAGGGAGGAAAGGAATTTGGGTGGTTTACTTGCATTCATGAGTTCGAAAAGTCAGGGATTAGTTGCCACATGGATTGTCTGAGTTCTTTGATTTCCTGTAAAGACGATCGTCCTTTATTGGAAACCTGATAGTACCTTTTTCTTCGACCACCACGCTCGGCAGTAGGTTCTCCGTACATGGAGTGAATTAATCCTTTTTCTTCCAGACGGGCTAGTGCCGTGTGTAAAGCACCTCGGCTTACGTGTCTGCCAGTCCTATGAGATACATCCTCCTGAATGGAAACGCCATAAGCATTGTCATCAAGAATCATGATGCTCAACATGACAATTTCCTGAAACTCTCCAAGG
Organism: Cyclobacteriaceae bacterium; assembly: GCA_965229785.1. Classification (GTDB taxonomy): domain Bacteria; phylum Bacteroidota; class Bacteroidia; order Cytophagales; family Cyclobacteriaceae; genus JAWPMT01. The sequence goes on along the minus strand of CBDDJS010000001.1, from coordinate 1,648,202 downwards.
TTAGATCCTTTCATATTACATTAGTTTCTTATTTGAAGACGTAATATTATGTGATATGTTTCATAAATGAAGACTTAATTCATTATTAACTACATGTGCATATTTTATAGCCATTCTTTCAACCTCCTGATATCAAGTTGGAATTTGTATTTAACTTTTTCTGAAACTACGCTTTTATAAGATCATGAGAATCTATGAAATACTGATTTACCTGTTGACTTTGATATTTACCATAAGTGGGACGGATGCCTTAGGCCAAAAAGAATCTGTAAGTGAACCTGATTTAGCCAGAGAAATCAAAAAAATGCGAGATGAGGATCAGAAGATGCGGATTAAATGGTCAACAATGATCAGAAAAGGGAAGACTGAATCTCAGAAATTTAAAGACCTGACACAAGCGTTGATCGCTAAGGACAGAAGCAATACCGTCAGAATGAGGACGATTATACAGCAGCATGGATGGCCAACTTATGACATGGTAGGGCGGGGCCCCAGTAATAGTGCCTGGTTGATTGTTCAGCACGCTGATCGCAATCCCTTATTTCAGATCAAATGCCTGACTTTATTGGAAAAGGCGGTAGATGAGGATCAAGCCAATCCCTCAAATTATGCTTATCTATATGATCGAGTTCAGGTGGCCAGAGGGGAAAAACAACTTTATGCCACACAAAGCTCCAGTAACAATGGACTTTATGAAGGCAGTTTTTATCCCATTGAGGATGAAGAGAATGTTCAAAACAGAAGAGAGCAGATGAATATTAAGCAATCAGTCGTTGATTATGCCCGTTCTATGGGTTTTTCTTATACAGTTCCTTCTCCTGAAGAAGCTAAAGCTCGCGCTCAAAAACAAATAAACAATTACGTAAGCAGCCTGGAACAAGCTAAAAAAGCCATGATTTCGAAAGACTATCAGTCGGCAGCAAATGCCTATTTGGAGGTGGTGCAAGCCTATGGCACAGTAACTACAGAAGATTTTATTGAAGCAGCCAGGGCACTTTCACTGGCCAAACATGAACAGGCAAAATTGGGTACGAGCTTTTTGATCAAAGCAATGGTCAGAGGGTGGAAAGAATTTGATAAAATTCAGGATGATCCAGATTATACTTACTTAAAGGAAGTCAGCAGCGCTAATTGGGAAGATTTCCTTAAGACGGCTGCAGATATGGCCATTGACCGATGACCTACCAATACCGATACACCTCATGGGTACCAAATTCAAGTAAGTCAATAGCGCCATCAAGTTGTGCACCTATGCCCAGGGCAAGTTTCTTAGAAGGCGCATTTCGAGGGTCGATATAGCTTACCAGAGAGGGCAAGCCAATATCTTTGGCATAGGCTAACACGGCTTTTCCTGCTTCCGAACCGTAGCCGTTTCCCTGCATGTGAGGCAGTAACCAGTACCCCATCTCATGTTCGGGCCAGGGATCACTTTTCCATAATCCTACCGTTCCTACCAATTGCTGATCGGATTTCGTCTCTAAAGCCAGATAGGAATAACCTTTTAATTGATAATGCCCGATGTAGGTAGCGATCAGGCGCCAGGAGGACTCCTGATTTTGAACTCCTCCTAAGAAGCGGGCATTTTCCTCCTGACTGAAAAAGGCTTTAACGATCGGATAATCAGCTTCAGTCCATTGTCTGAATTGTAAGCGTTCGGTGTTTAAATGGATCATTTTGGATCATTCGTTCCTCAAATTTACCACCGGATTAGTTTTTGCAATGCGTTGCGTTTGCCATATGATCGTCATGGCTCCAAGGGCAATAGTCACCATTGAACTAAGCAACACTTCAATGAATCCAACGCCTCCACTGAATTTGTTGAACATGCCAACAAATAATTGGTCGTAAAAGAAAAAGGAACCGGGAATAGCAATGCACAAAGCAATGATCCAAAGTTTGACAAACAAACCTGCCAACACCCTCATAAGGTCGAAAATATCAGCCCCTAAGATCTTGCGTATTGCGACCTCTTTGATCCGGTTTTCAGTAGCGTAAACAACCATTCCTAACAAGCCAAGGCAGGATATTGTGATCGCCAGAACAGCTAATGATCCAAAAAGCTTAAAAGCCACGATGAAGAAATCATAGGTTTTCTCGATTTCTTCGTCGAGGAATGAGGCTCGGAACGGGGCATTGGGATACACCAAATCCCATTTATCTTCAAGATTAGCCAGCGTTTCGGGGAGTTGCTGCGTGGCAATTGAAATCAGTGCATGAGAAGTTCTGTCAGGGTTAACCCGGATCATCATGGGTTCAATTCGATCTCTTAGAGGCTCGTGATTGTAATCCTCAACGACTCCTACGATCTGTACTTTATCTTCGTGTCCAAATCGGACGATAAGACTATCCTGACTTTCCGCATTCAGGTTGTGCAACAGACTCATCAGCCTCCGATTGACAATGACCTGGTCGATTTGATTGTTATTCATTTGGGTAGTTCCCCAGCTCATTTTGAGATCCATATGTTCCATGAATTGATCATCTACATGAACTACCCGCGTTCTTAATGAATCGAGGAAGTCTTCACTAAAGAAATACGATATACCACTAAGCGGAGTACCGGGAATACTTGATGTTAGGCTTATCTCTTTGACCTCAGCGAGTCCCACAAATTCATTTTTAAGCAAATCACTGCCTGAAGGATCAAGAGGTACAACCAGGATATTTTCCTTGTGGAAACCCAGATCGTAAGTCAGGGAGTGCTGGTATTGCTTCAACAACACGCCTATTCCGATCATCAATCCTAATGATATGATGAACTGGAAAACCAATAAGCCTTTTCTGGCGCCAGAAATGGACACCTTTTTACTGTCCATAACCTGTCTGATGGCTTCAATGGGAGAGGTTCTGGCAAAGAATAAGGCTGGAACAAGGCCCGTGACGACTCCAGTAGCCATGGCAAAAATCACAAATGCCACTATGGTTTGCCATCCTGGGTTAAGCGAAAGAGAATCCGCCCCTACAAGCATGCTTAGGAACTCCTGACGAATGGCCATAAAAAGGAGAAAACTGAAGGCCAGGGACATGATTGAAATTAAGACGGTTTCTACCAGAAACTGATTGATGATCTGTTTCGATTGACTTCCCATCACTTTCCGGATGCCGATTTCCTTTGATCGCTTCAAGGCATTGGCAATGGCCATGTTCACGTAATTCAGTGAGGCGGGAATGAGGATCAGTAACGCGATTCCAAAGAATAGAAAGAATACAGGACGCTCAAAAACGATACCCACTTCATCTCTGAGGTCTGGTCCTGGATTAATTCCGGTAAGGGACTGTAATTGATAGTTGGCTCTTTGATTTTCCTTCTCAAAGAAAGGTGCCCCCTGAGCAGCAAGTTCGATGATTTTAGATTCGATCTTGTGCTCTGGTTCCTTGGAAAGGAAATAGTAGTAGTTACCTTGAAAAGCAGTCCAACGCCTGGATTCTGATCGAATGGGATCAATATTGACATAACCAGCCAGTAAGTCGAAGTTTAAATGGGTGTGTTTGGGAAAGGGTGCTAATACCCCGGCCACTTGCAAAGTACCCCAGTTCTCTGTCTCGATGAATTTACCAACCGCAGGTTTATCGCCGAACAGTTTTTCTGCCAGCTCATAAGTAATCAAAGTCTGGTCAGGTTCTAATAAAGATTGTGGATTTCCCTCTAAAATGGGAAAGTTGAAAAGATCAAAAAACGATGGTTCTGTGATATAACCCGACAATGAGATAGAGGCTCCTGCGGTTTTTGCAACAGGAAAGAAATGATCATTGATGCGAACAGATCGCTCAATACTTAGTATTTGTTCTTCACAGGCCTCAGTAAGTGCTACCGGATTAGACGCATATCGGTTGATGTCTCCATTTTCATAGAAATTAGTCGTGATACGATAGATATGATCCGAATCCTGATGAAACCCATCAAACTGAGTAAGTTCTATGTACATCGCTAAAGCGAGTAATGCGATGGACATGCCCAGTGAGAGACCCAATACATTGAGGAGGGTAAAGGTTCTGTTTTTTAGGATGTTACGATAGGAGATTTTGAAATAATTATAGACCATGGTTGTTGACCGATTTTGAGTATAAAGTGGGGATATGACCTGATCCCTTTTTCGTTTGATGATGGTATATGAAAAACAGAGGCGAATGACTTGCCACCAATAGAAAAGACAGGCGCGGAACTTTCCCTTTTTTGAGAACCTGAATTGGTACATTTCATCCAAATCACCTTCAAGGTCTTCCGTGGTAGCTCTGCCGTAAGCCAGTAGCAATAGATAACGAGGAAATCTAGGGGGTTGCTGGTAGTTCACTTGATGGACAAATTGATTTTAGAAGTGGACCAGAGATCGTCCCGTAGTGATTTCATATCATTGAGCGCGACGATTGCCGATTGTGATAATTCGAAATAGCGCTTTCTGCGACCTCCCCGAGTGGCGGTAGGTTCTCCCAAATAGGAGGAAATGAATCCTTTTTCTTCCAGTCTGGAAAGGGTGGAATGCAAAGCTCCAAGGCTCAGCTTTCTGTTTGTGCGTTCACTTATGCTTTCTAAGATATTAACCCCATAGGCCTGATCCGACAAATTCGCAATCGTCAACAAGACGAGTTCCTCAAATTCTCCAAGGTAACCTTTCATGATTACTTTCTATTTTTCATATTAAATAAGATTACGAGAGGTGAACATATTAGTTTCTATTTTTCATAAAAAATATAATATTCGATCAATCTCGACTTGTTTTGATTTTTAGAACTACCTGTAAATGAATTGTTTACTTTTAATTTTGATAAGGGTGCGATGCCGACATTTTGTTCTTGGTACACATCCAACCTACTTCTATGAAACGAATTTTCTGTTGTTTTTTCGTCGTGGCGATTTTTTCAGGCTGTCTGGACAAACAACTTCAAAATGATTTTGAGGACCCAACTATTCGTGATGATGCTGATGAACTCGAAGGCAGTCTGGTAGATACGGATTTCAATATCCTTTTCATTGGGAACAGCCTTACTTATTACAACGATATGCCGGAAATGATCAGGGCCATAGGAGAGGAGAAAGGTGTCACAATAGGGATAAAAATGGTAACGGAAGGCAATTATGCCATCGTAGATCACTGGGCAGATGGGGAAGCACAACGCCAAATCAGAAGTGGGGTTTTTGATTTTGTAGTAATGCAGCAAGGGCCCTCTTCACAACAGGAAGGAAGAGATTTGTTGGTTGATGGTGGCGAATTATTTAAACCCCTTTGTGATGAACACGGAGCACAATTGGCCTTCTATATGGTCTGGCCTTCTCTGACATATTATCACACTTTTGACGGGGTAATCCGCAGTTATGAATTTGCGGCAGAAGCAAATGATGCCTTGTTATGTCCGGTAGGCCGTATTTGGAAAGCTCATTTCGATGCTACCGAGGACTTTAGCTACTACGGGCCCGATGGATTCCACCCATCTGAAAAAGGAAGCGAGGTAGCTGCACAGGTCATTTATGACAGTTTGTTTCCTTAAGATTTTGCCTGAGATCATTTTTCTTTGAGGTTCGTAGAACTGATCAATGAACCTACTGTTTCTATTTGCAAGTATTGGCGTCCTCAATGGCCTTGTAGTGAGTATTTACCTGCTCGTCAAGAGGGAAAGATTACCAGCAGAAACCTATTTCGGAGGTCTGCTATTGGCTTTAAGTGTCCGGATCGGAAAATCAATTCTCTACTACTTCGATCGTGAAACGGACCTTTTAATATTACAAATAGGTCTTTCCTTTTGTGTGTTCATCGGACCTTTGTTTTTTCTTTTTATGGCTCATAAACTAAGAGCGCGAAAAAAGGATCAACAGATTGAACAATGGGGTTTGATGAGTTTAACGCTGGCCATCGTGATAGTAGGGTTCATTTATCCATATCGCGCATTCCCTGATATCTGGAATGGAGTGATCATTTACTTCATTTACGGTATATGGATACTGTTTACACTTTTAGGACTGGGAGTTGTTGCCAGGAGTTGGCCTCAGGTTATAGAACGATCTTCAAAATTTGATCAGTTCTATCTGGGGAGTATTGTATTGGCTTATCTTTTTATCACTTTAACGTATCAACTGGCCCTCTTTACCGGGATCTTTTACATCGGAGGATCCTTGATCTTCACAACCACTTTTTATGTGCTGCTGGGTCGATTACTGATCCGGAAGAAAGAAGTGCTGCCAAAAATAGAAAGTCAGCCGTTGGAAAACGGTCAGGACTTAATGCATCGGCTCAGGTCTTTGATGGCAAATGAGAAGCCCTTTTTAAATCCACAACTCAAGTTGGAAGACCTGGCAAGTTTCATGAATTTATCAAAACACCAATTGTCAAGATTATTGAATGAGGTTTATCCTTATGGATTTTCTCAGTTCATAAAGGAGTACCGTGTAGAGGAAGCTAAACATTTGATCAAGGATCACCCAGAGTGGTCATTGGACGGAGTAGGGTTTGAGGCCGGTTTTAGTTCCAGGTCTTCATTCTTCGAAGCATTCAAAAAAGTAGAATCGATGACACCAGCCATGTTCCGTAAGACCTTAATGCTGGAAACCAGTCCAGAATGATCATTCTGGACTGGTTCCATTCAGATTTGTGCCGCATGGGATGAGATGACCCGTAAGCTTGCATAAAAAACTCATGCAACGATCTCTTTATTGCGCCCTTTTGTTATTGATATCCCTTTCGATTCATGGTCAAACCGATCAGGAGCTCATCCGGCGGACACTAGACCGGTTTATCGAAGGTACAGTCTATAATTATCCAAATAAGATCATTGAAGCCTTTTACCCTGAAACACGGATGTTCCTTTACAATGGTAGCGATACTGCCTGGGTAGTTTCTTCCGTAACCTATGCATCCTGGTATGGGCGAAGAACCCCCGGCACGCAAAACAACCGCATCAATGAGATCAAAACCATCGAAGTAGTGGGGGACGTGGCTTACGCCAAACTCCAGGTAGATGTGCCTTCATTTGGGAATCGCTATAGTGATCTGATGCTGCTGAAAAAGATTCGGGGACATTGGAAAATTGTAGGGAAAGCTACTTCTGCCACACCGATTCCTAAAACGGCCATGGAGTTGAAACCCATTCCGGTCAAGGAAACCGTGCTTGCTGGTTTAAATAAACCCTGGAGTATGGCCTTCTTATCTGAATCGGAAGTCTTGATTGCCGAGAAGGATGGCGCGCTCATTTGGGCAAATCTGGATTCCAAAAAACGGGAAGTGATTCAGGGGTTACCAGAGGATGTGGCAAGAAAAGTAAAGATCGATACATCCAAGCATGCGTTCGGCGTATTTCCTCCAAGGGCTCATGGTTTGGAACGTAGTTTCAACGCAGGTTGGTTTCAAGTGTTATTGGACCCGGATTTCGAGAAAAACAAATGGGTTTACCTTTCTTATGCTGCTGAGAATGAGCTAAAGGAAAGTGCTCTAAAGGTCATCCGGGGCCAACTGAAGGATAAGTCATTGACTAACATAGAAGTGCTATTTGTTGCCGATCCATATACCCATGGCTTATTCCATTATGGCGGCGGTATGATCTTTGGGCCTGATGGTAAGTTATACCTGACCACTGGGGAAAGAAACTTATTTGAGAAGAATAACCCTCCTTTGCCACTGGCTCAGGATTTGAAAGATAAGCGTGGCAAAGTCTTTCGTTTGAATCCGGACGGATCTATCCCCGATGATAATCCAGTGTACGAGAATGGCAGTGTTCCTGGTTTATTTGCCTTGGGTATCAGGGCTTCTCAGGGGCTCACCATTCATCCGGAAACGAAAGAAATCTGGTTTAGTGAACACGGCACCATTCAGGGAGATGAACTCAATGTTTTGAAATCAGGTGCCAATTACGGCTGGCCTTACCAAACCTCAGGTAAATACAGAACGGACGATTATCAACCACAAGTACCTCAGGGCCTTACTTTTGATGACCCCATTTTTTACTGGGACAAAACTGTGGCACCTACAGGGCTTACCTTTTACACTGGTACTGCGTTTCCTTCCTGGCATGGAAGCCTGATCGTACCTGGTTTAAGTAAAGGAAGCTTGTGGCGTATGGAAGTATCAGATAATCAGATCACAACCGCAGAAGAATTATTCCTTAATGATCGTGTAAGGTTAAGGAAAGCGGTAGTTTCTCCTGGAGGGCGGCTTTACTTGCTAACTGATGAGGAAAACGGCCGGCTGATCCTTGTGAAAAATGCTGCGAAAGGAATGAAATAAACGTTAAAAATATTCGCCTTATGCATCTTCAATTGATTGTAAATATGGCAACAAAAATTGTACTGAAGTTAGCTTAGTTAGGCCAATTTTTAGCATGAATTTGAAGTAACATTGGAATGAAATTTTGAGTTAAAATTTTCCACCGATCAGGTTGCTACCAAAGCAACATATCTCATTATAAATTCTGCAATAAACACTTGGTTTAAATGAATGGAATACCTCAAAAATTCACCATTTAGTCCTGTTCTTTGCGTTCATTTTTAATCAATCGTTAATCATTCATAAGATTATGACTTTAGTTGGAAAGAAATTTCCGAACATCGATGTAAATGCGATGAACGACCTTGGGGATACTTTCAAAATCAATGTATTGAAAGAAGCCGTCGAGCAAAAGAAAAAGGTACTACTCTTCTGGTACCCAAAAGATTTCACATTTGTATGCCCTACTGAATTACATGCTTTTCAGCAAGCTTTGCCTGAGTTTGAAAAGCGAAATGTAGTGTTGATTGGCGCTTCTTGTGATACAGCTGAAGTGCATTTTGCATGGTTAAATACGGAAAAGGACAATGGCGGTATCGAAGGTGTGACTTATCCATTGATTGCTGACAGCAACCGAAACCTGGCCAATGCGCTTGGAATCCTGGACATCAGCAATGTCACTTACGACGAGGAGCAAGGATTGGAATTGATCGAAGGAGATAATGTGACATACCGTGCTACTTACCTGATCGATGAAGAAGGCACTGTATTCCACGAAGGAATCAACCACATGCCTGTGGGAAGAAACGTCAATGAATTCCTTCGATTAGTGGATGCTTATGCGCACGTTCAGGAAAAAGGAGAAGTATGCCCTGCTAACTGGGAAGAAGGAAAAGAAGCCATGGTGGCAGACCGGGAAGGTATTGCCAACTACCTGAAAATGAACGTAAACTAAGATGGTTGCTGAACTGACAGAAGACAACCTGCAGGAGTTGCTGGCCAATGAAGAATTGACGGTAGTGCAATATTCTGCTGGCTGGTGCGGCAATTGCCGAATCATGAAGCCGAAGATGAAAAAACTGGCTCAGGAGAATCCCGGGATCCAATTTGTTATTGCCGATGCGGAAAAATTCCCGGCATCCAGAAAATTGGCCAATGTCGATAACCTGCCCACATTCGCAACTTTCAATAAAGGCGAGTTGGTAGAGCAAGTACAGACCAATAAGTTCGAAGTGCTTAAAGACTTTGTTCATGAAACTACCAGTAATTAAGCACCTTACTACGCTGATCGAAGAGAACAATGTTCAGCAGATAGAAGCTACTATCGCTACACTTGAGGCGGTGGCTGAAGCACCTTCCATTAAAGATGATGAGATGGATGTGATTGGGGAATTGCTCTCAAATTTATATGGGGCAATCGAAGTTCATCAGGAAGTACAGAATGGTACTCCCAAAAGAGATGCCCTCAATGGCTTCATGAAAAGAGTAGTAGGTTCGATCGATCGGTAATAGAAACAAACCACTTTAATCCCCTGTGATAGCTATTACAGGGGATTTTTTTGTTTTGAGCCCAATTGGGCAAGTGATCATTAGCGTCCATTCACGAAATCCATGATCACCGATTCACCCGGGTTGGTTCCTGCTCCATGAAAGGATACGAATTCACCGTTTTCATCAATAAGATACTTACAGAAATTCCAGGTAGGAGCCTGTTCATTCTTTCCATTGAGGGATGAGTCAGTTAGCCATTGATAAACCGGATGTTGATTGTTTCCGATTACATCAACTTTGGCAAACATCTGGAAGGTCACGCCATAATTGGTTTTACAGAATTGATTGATTTCATCATTTGTTCCTGGCTCCTGAGCACCAAAATTATTGGCAGGGAACCCAAGAATAGTGATCTTATCGCCAAACTCCTCGTGCAAAACCTGGAGATCTTCATACTGTGGAGTATAACCACACTGCGAGGCTGTATTTACAATCAATAGTTTCTTTCCTTTATATTGACTGAAATCAATAGAAGTTCCATCAATGGCTTTCGCCTGTAGGTCATAAAAACGATTACTTTGCATACTTGTTAAGGTGATGTGATTAGAAATCAAACAATGATTAAGTCGTGTAACTGATCGGACAGGGTAAGGTTATTATGCTGCATGCAATATTTGGAGAGCAGAGACAAATGAGGATATTAAAACAACTCTAGAATGGATTCAAGGCCGAAATTAAGGAATATCAAACACGAAATTCAGGTAATTACATCAAGAAGTGGCGGGCCGGGAGGTCAACATGTGAATAAGGTGGAGACAAAAGTGACCTTGAAATGGAACATTGGCGCTTCCCAATCAATAAGTGATTTACAAAAGCAAATGATCCGAAGCACTTGCAAGGGAGTCATTAACGGTGAAGATGAGCTGCTGCTTTCTTGTGACAGCACAAGGTCTCAGGTCAGAAATAGAGAAATGGCTTTCAAGAAACTGGATCGGCTATTGGCCAAAGCTTTTTTGAAGAAAAAATCAAGAATTGCCACAAAACCGACTAAAGCATCTAAGCTAAAACGCCTGGATAGAAAGAAGAAGCACAGTGACAAAAAAGAAATGCGGAAACGGATCCTTTGACCTTTTTGACGAGATCTAATCCGATTGCCGAACTTTCAATTCATTGGGAAGTAAACAGGAGTAAATGAATTGATTGATAGGGGTTTTAAAACCATGCCTTTCACCTAATTTCACGACTGTTCCGTTTTGATATTCCATCTCTGAAGGTTTACCATCCCAAACATCCCGGGCCAGTGAGAAAGTGGTATTATCCGGCAGGGTATCCAGAAATGTTAGCGTCTTATCTACATAATTCGAATCGATCTTAATTTCAAGGTGTTGGGAGAGACCGTATACTTCAACCAACAGATCATGCATCATCTGCTTATTGGCAGGATTGTTTCGCATTTCTCCCAACGTAGCACGAGTCACTGCCTGCAATCCGCTTAGGCAGATCATGATGAACTTCTTCCAAAGCTCGGACTCAATATCATTCGATACTTTGAGATCAATATTGGCCAGCGTGAATAAGGCTTCAATAGCCTTTAATCGATTTGATATGGGATTGTCGATTTCTCCTATGACAATGGAAGGTTGAGCCCCAAAATGGTTGATCACCCCAGGTTCAGCAACCTGACTAATGATTCTGCATAACCCACTGATAATATGTTGTTTATCGATGGTTTCTGACAGCTCTTCAACAGCCATTACGCCATTTTGTAGTGGCAGGATCAGGGTATTGTCTTTCAGGATTTCTTTGACCTCATCACGAATTTCTTTGACCTGCCAGGATTTTACTGCCAACAGGATAAGGTCCGGATCTTGTAGTTTCCTAATGTGATCCATTACCTGAACCTTGGGTAAGGTAAAATCTCCATTGATGCTTTTGACCTCCATACCTTTAGAGGAGAGGGCCGCACCGTGTTCTCCACGTGCTACAAAAGTTACCTCTTCTCCCTTTTGAGCCAACCTTCCCCCAAAGTAGCCGCCCACACCTCCGGCGCCAATCACTGCTATTTTCATGTAGTTAAGTTCTGTCTATTTGTATTACTTCACAAGAGAATTCATAGGAATGATAAGCATAACTATTCTTGAAACTGCCCAAGAAAGTCGCGCACAGTTTTACAAACTATCTCACCATCATCATATCCGTGTCCTTCGCCCTCATAAATCACGAATTCATAGTTCGCATTGTTTTTACCTAGATCATTAAGTCTTTGCTTGAGCTGATTTGCGTGCCAGATTGTGGTGAGGTGATCCTCAGTACCCTGATGTAGTTGGAATGGAGGTAGATGGTCCGCAAAAAAGTAAGGGGAACTTGTGATCATTCGTTTGCGAATCTCCTGCTTTGAGGCTGCAGGAATGGCAAATGCCCGCATCAGCGACTTTCCGACACGCTCATGGTTAATCACGTAAGGATCAACGAATTTTGAATGTGTAGAATTTGCAATGATAAAGTCAGCTTTATCGGTAAGACTGCCGATGATCAGAGCCACGGTTGCACCTCTGCTCAGTCCATCAATCAGCACGGGTGTGTTAGCTGGTTTGTGGTAGTAGGCCTTAACTACCTCCAAAAAGGTAATCGCATCGATGGAGGCCCCATGCCAGGCATCGCCAAAGTATCCTTCTGATCGAAAACAAAAGTTTTCCCCCCGAAGGACGTTCCCTCGGTAGGATGGAAGTATAGAAATGAATTGATTCTTTTCTTCCCAGCATTTTCCTCGACTCAAGGTACTGATTTTAGATACGTCTATCCCGGTTCCGCCGCCTTCGAGTTCCATGACGATTGGCGCCTTCATTACATCAAGACCATTGGGGATACGTACTGCCCCATAGTGAACCTTACCGTCTACTGAGTGAGCAATAACTTTGATCGTATCTCCATTGGATTGTAGCTCTTCATATACTACTTCAGGAGCAACGACTGGAAATGGCTTGTTCTTCCATTCTTCTACAATATCATCCAGTTCAGATTGAATGGGTTGCTTTGATAGCTCCAGTAATGAAATCTCCGGGCTTGTATTCACCAGATAGGTGATCTCTTGATAATAATTCGCACACCCATTGATCCCGATGTTGACCAGATCATTGAAATTTCTATCAAAATGAATGAAATAGATATCGAGACAGACGAAGTAGAATGCGAAAATGACGAAAGGGTAGAATCGTTTAACCGCCAGGATGGCAATAGGTAAGATGAGTAGTGGAACCAAACCAAAATCCAGTGTAGCTTTCAGCAATCCACTAAGAATAAGGGGAGTGGATACAAATCTAAAAAGCCAGAATCCGATCATAACCAGAGATAGCAACAAGAATATACGGTACTCTTTTCTGCTGTTCATGTCGCCTCTAAAGCATAAGAAGAGCAGAAGAATGGATAAAAACCAAATAAAAAATACCCAGCTGTAGAACACAAGTCGAGGAGGCAATGGAAGCCAGCCCGCATATCCAATCATACCGATAAAGGCCATGATCGTGGAAATTGAAGTACCACCGATTAACCAAATGCGTCTGTCCTTTGGTACCAATTGGCTAATCAGATATTGAAAGAGAAATATCAGTATAAACCCTGCAGGAAAATAAAGTGCGTCAAACCACAGCAATTTTCTGAAAAACATGAAATCTATGGAAACACTGAACCCATGTATAAAGAGGACGGCAAGGGCAAACAAACCAATCGAAAGTATAAGGTTGTCCCAGGTAAGTATCGTTTTGTTTTGTATCGCTTTCCAAATTATGTCGAAATAGAGGATTGCAATGATGGAAGCACCCAGTAAGACAAAAATGGCGCCAACCTGAAGGTTTGAATCAAGCCCGAAAGCCAACCCTACCAGGTATAAGATCAGGGCTAGGTTAAAAAATAGCAGTTTTGATTTCATATACTGTTAGTCAACAAGCTAATGGAGATTATTACAGATTAAGATATGAATTTTAAGATTTCATATTTCTTATATTTTATATAACAAATAGAAATCCTCTCCGTATATTTGTTATACTTTATATAACTAATGAAATGGGAAAGGAGTATTTAGGAGAGTTAGAGGAGTTGATTTTACTGCTCATTCTGATGCTGAAAGATGAAGCTTATGGCCTTGCCATTCGAACGGCCTTACGTGAGCACGCGGGTAGGACGGTCACCATCGGAGCGGTTCACGGAACGGTTAATCGTCTGGAAAGCAAAGGATTTGTGGAATCATCACTGGGCGGAGCTACGGATGAGAGAGGAGGAAGGCGTAAACGGATTTTTACACTGACCAATGAAGGCAGATCATTACTTCATAAAAGTCAAGATGTAAAAGTGAACTTATGGAAGCAGATCCCTGAATTATCACTCTCTAACATTAAATAAACCAGTTCCTTGAAAAAGACCCGAAAAACGGCTCTGGCAGATCGGATACTAGCGTGGTTTTGTCGAGGAGATTTCCTGGAAGAAATATTGGGTGATCTCTACGAATACCGCGAAGAACTTGAGGATTATCCCCGGTGGCAGCGTGGCTTCCGGTTTTGGTTCCAGGCCTTCCATTTCATTCGACCATCATTGGCCAAAAAAATCATTGACATTCAAAAACTCAATTACCTCAGTATGATAGTACATAACTTCACCATTACGTTTCGTGGTTTCAGAAGACATAAATCGAGTTTTCTGATCAATCTGATTGGCCTTTCTACCGGTTTTGCGGCAGCCATTTTGGTGTTTTTATGGGTATACGATGAATGGTCTGTGGACAAGTTCAATAAAGCGGATGATCGCCTGTATAGGGTCATGGCCAATTTCCAATTATCTGACAGAATTGTGACCTGGCATTACACATCGGGGAGGCTTTCAACATCATTGGCTGAAGATTTTCCTGAAATAGAAAAAGCAACTTTTGTCAATAACCAGTATCATGTTCCGGGAGGCATTGTTAAATCGCCAAATGGATATATTGAAATCACGGGACAGTTTGCTGCCGAGAACCTGTTCGATGTGATCGATTACAAACTAATAGCAGGTGATCCTAAGTCAGCCTTGAAAGACCTGAAGTCCGTAGTGATCTCCGCAACACTAGCAGAGAAAATTTTCGGCTCTGCCGATGCAGCCATAGGAAAAATATTAGAGTGGGAAAATCGGTACTTCAGTGAATCCATGACCATAACAGGAGTATACAACCCGCCGCCATCCAATGCTACTCATCAATTTGACGCAATCGTCAACTATCAGAAGCTTGTCAATAGGGATAAGTGGGCTGGAGAATGGAATGGCGGTTATGCTGAATCTTACCTTTTGTTAAAACCAGATACCGATGTAGCTCAACTGAATTCAAAAATTCGTGATTACATGGATGATAAAGTTGGAAATGAGAAGTTTACACTGTTTTTACAGCAATACTCCGCATACTACTTATATGGTGACTATGAAAATGGAGTCCTACAGGGAGGAAGGATAGAACATGTGAGATTATTCGTCATTATAGGGGTCTTTATCTTATTGATTGCAGGAATTAACTTTATTAACCTGACTACTGCCCAAGCGTCCATTAAGCTGAAGGAAATTGGTGTGAAGAAGGCTTTGGGTGGCAGCAGACAACAACTGATATTTCAGTTTCTCCAGGAGTCCGTTACGCTGGCACTATTGGGGCTGGTAGTTGCTCTGATATTAGTCTACGGGGCCATACCTGCTTTCAATGTGATCGCTGGCAAGCAACTCATCCTTGACTTGACCTTGATTGGGCCTTATGCTTATGCCGGAGCATTGTTGTTGGGACTTTTGGCAGGCGTTTATCCTTCACTTTACCTTTCCTCTTTTGGTGCAATTGCAGTACTCAAAGGAAAATTCACTGCGGATGGTAGTCAGTGGATCCGAAAAGTGCTGGTGGTTGTACAATTTGCAATTTCGGTTATCTTCATTGTAGAGGTGATCGTTATCCACCGGCAATTGGATTTTATGCAACAAAAGCCTTTGGGTTACAATCGATCAAGTCTATTGACCTTTACAGGAAGAGGAGGAACGGATGTGGAGATTCAGTCAGTGGTGAATCAATTGGAACAAGTACCAGGAGTTGTAAGGGTGGCGAATATGGCTGGTTCCTTTCTTTGGGGTAAAGATTCCGGAAGCGGGTATATCTGGAATGACGAAGACAATGCCAACTATCTTTTTAAATCCCCTAAAATGGGATACGGTGCTATAGAGACCCTGCAGATCAACCTGTTAGAAGGAAGGACTTTTGATGCCGCTCGCAACGATGATGAAACAAAAGTGATTGTAAACGAATCAGCCGTGAACATGATGGGACTTGAGGATCCCGTGGGTTTCCAGCTCGGTTATGGGGAAGGACTACCGAAAAGAGAGATCATTGGCGTAGTAGCAGATTTTCAATATGGCTCTATGCATCAAAAGATTGAGCCTGTTTTAATTCGATTCAGAGACTGGGGGAGGGATTTTTTGATCCGCATCGAACCCGGACAAGAATTGCCAGTACTGGAAAAAGTGGAAGCCGTATATCGTGAGTTTTACCCGAAGTATACTTTCAATGGGCGATTCCTGGATGATTCTTATACGGCGCTTTATGAATCAGAGCAAAAAATAGGGGACTTATCCGGGTATTTCGCTGTGCTGGCTATTTTGATCTCTTGCTTGGGGTTACTTGGATTGGCAACATTTACCACAGCTCGGCGTGTAAAAGAGATTGGCATCAGGAAAGTTATGGGTTGTGAAACCTGGAGAATCATTTATTTACTTACCTCTGACTTTACGAAAATGGTGCTGCTTGCCATTTTGCTTGGAATTCCATTGAGTTACATCGCCGGGAGCAAATGGCTGGAAAGTTTTGCTTATGCGATCAATCTGGAATGGTGGTTATTTGTAACGGCAGGGTTTATTGCGCTGTTAATTGCCTGGTTTACGGTAGGTATTCATACGATAAAAGCCGCTACAGCCAATCCTGTAGAGGCTTTAAAGGATGAATAACGGATCAGAGTTTTGAGTAAAAGAATGTTTCCCCGGTAATTTTTCCATGCCTTACCTGATAGACAATGATTTCATCTGCTTCCAGGGTTTGACCGGACTTCATACGAAGTTTAGTGTACATACGGATAGAAAAGTGATCTTTACTTAAAATCGGTTCCGATAGGTGATACGCTTCCCAGGATTCAATGCTTCCCAGGAATTGTTCTTCTCGATTCAGCAGGTTTTGAAGTCCTTCGGTTCTAGGAAAGGGATGGAAATCCGGTTCTGTTCTTACTGCCTGATCGTCAAATAACTCAGAGAGTGCCTGAATAAACGCTTTTTGCGCCAATAGTTCCAATAATCGGGTGCTGATCTTCTCAATGGTCATGTTCTTTTCTTTTTGTTTCGTCAAAGAAGAAGAAGTGCCTGACCAGAATTCTTGAGCCTGATCAAGAAAGGTTGCGATGATTTTTTCTAAGCCGACTTAAGGTTTCTTCCGATATCCCTAATAATGAGGCAATGTATTTTGCTGGGACTTCCAGAAATATGGCAGGAGTTTTCTCAAACAAGGCCAGATATCGGTCTTCTGCCTTCAGTTTTTGCAATTCATAATTGCGAAATTCAAGGGCGCTTATAGCTTTGGTAAGTAGGAGGTTTTCGAATTCAAGCCATTCACGGAATTGTGCACACAACCGAAAGTGGCTGTCTCTTTTGATGATGTGAAGCTGACAGTCTGAAAGCGCTTCTATGTTCCAGACACTTGGCCGTTGGTCTACAAAACTGGATAGAGATGTGATGAACTTGCCCGAACCACCGATCCAGACGGTGGTTTCTTTTCCTTCATCAATGCGATACATGCGGAGGTATCCGGTTTCGATCAAAGCAAGTTCCAACGACAATTCTCCGGCTCGAACCCATTTGGTTTTTCTGGTAAGTGATTTAGTTTCAAAACAGTTGGATATTTCAGTTAATGCTGATTCTTGTACAGCAACAAACTTCCGGAGCGTATCAGCAAGAAAACTCATATCCCCCCAAGGTAAACAAACTTTGATCAGTTATCGGATGGTACCTTCTCCAGGTCAATCTCAAAAAACTTGGACCCGGCTATGGGATTAAATCGATAGGGATCGATCTCATAAAACCCCACTTTCTGATAGAGTTCGATGGCGGGTTTCATCGTCGGGAGGGTGTCCAGTCTCATCTTCTGGTATTGCATTGATTTGGCAGATTCAATCGCATGCAGTAGCATGGTTTTACCCATTCCGCTTCCGCGAACCTTTTCCCTAAGGTACATACGTTTCAGCTCACAAATAGTAGATTCAAATTTCCGGATTGCAAAACATCCAACTGGTTTTTCTTTCTGAAGGATCAAATACAAAACGCCCCACGGCTTGGAATACTGATGTTCTATGTTTTCCATCTCTTCTTCAAACTTCTGAAAAGAGAGGTCTGTATCAATTTGATCAGCATATTCCTTGAACAATTCCACTGCTAATTGGAAGTCTTCTGGGGATTTCGCTTCTTGAAATTGAATCATACACAATGATATTGTAAACTGACCATTCGTAAAGTATCATCGACAAGACTTTTGTCATTATAGAAACATTCGCATCTTGTAGACTCGAATTTTAACTATGCTTCGATTACTTAAAGTCAGTTTCCTGGTTGTTTTCCTATTCGGCTGCAACGCTAACAAAATTTCTCGTTCCGACATTCGACATGCTCAAAAAATCTTTGGGATAGAGTTCACAACCGAGCAAATCAAGACCATGCAAGATTACCTGAACCGCAATCGTGAAGGCTTTGATTCTATGCGAGCCGATCCGGTAGGGTATGATGTGGTTCCTGCAATGCTTTTCGATCCATTTCCAAGGGGATTCGAAATGCCTGAAGTGACACAAGTGGATTTTACACTTAACGACCAAGTCACATTACCTGAAGACCTCAACGAACTGGCCTATTTCTCGGTAGCGGATATGTCCGTCTTGATCAGGACAAAGCAAATCACTTCCGTAGCATTAACACAATTCTTTCTGGATCGCATCAAAAAGTATGATGATCAACTTAAGACAGTAATTACGGTAGTGGAAGAGCGGGCATTGACTCAGGCCCGTAAAATGGATGAAGAGTTAGCTGCTGGAAATTACAGAGGGCTACTCCATGGAATTCCTTACGGAACCAAGGACCTGATGGCGGTTGAAGGATATAAAACCACCTGGGGATCAGAGCCTTATAAAGATCAGGTCATTGATCAGACGGCCACGGTCATTAAGCAATTAGACGAAGCCGGTGCCGTACTCATTGCAAAACTGGTCTCCGGAGCATTAGCTCGTGGAGATGTGTGGTTTGGTGGCAGAACATTGAACCCCTGGGATCTTGACCAGGGTGCGTCCGGATCTTCCGCTGGATCTGGTTCGGCCACTTCAGCAGGACTGGTACCATTTGCCTTAGGAACAGAGACGCTGGGTTCGATCACTTCGCCTTCGACCAGGAATGGCGTGACCGGATTGCGTCCGACCTATGGTAGTGTAAGCAGAGCCGGAGTAATGTCACTGTCATGGAGCATGGACAAGATTGGCCCCATGTGTAGGACGGTACAAGATTGTGCTATTGTATATGATATCATCCGGGGCAAAGATCCATTAGATCCCATGTCTATCGAAGCACCATTTGACTATTCGGATCGAAAGGACCCGAAAAGATTAAAGATCGGATATTTCAAGAAGTTGTTTGATGAAGACACCACGGCTACGGGTACTAACAATCAAGTTATGCTGGACAGTATTCGACTCCTTGGATATGAATTGGTCGAAGCTAAAATGCCTGATAACCTTTCCAGAAAGGCATATGATATAATTCTCAGAGCAGAAGCCGGAGCGTTCTTTGATCAGCTTGTATTGAAACAAGGCGATCGTGACATGGTCCAACAAGAATCGTTTTCACGAGCTAACTCATTGCGACAGAGTCGCTTCATACCGGCCGTGGAGTATTTGCAAGCCAATCGCCATCGAAGATTACTCATTGAGGATTTTAATCAGGTCATCTCGCAATTCGATGTGATCCTGACACCTACATTTGGAGGTAGTCAACTCGTGGTTACCAATCTTACCGGACATCCGGTTTTGGCCATTCCTTCGGGTTTTGACAAAGAAAACCACCCAACCAGTATTTCAATTCTGGGTAATCTTTTTGAAGAGGGTAAAGTCCTGGAATTGGGTAAAGCCATTCAGAGTGAGTTCGATCATCATTTAAAACATCCGCCGGGTTTCAAATAAACAGCGTCTATTATTTTTTTTGAGCATCAATTTCTGATTCCAGTGCTTTAAGGGTATCGGATGCTTTACCTAAAAGCGTTTTAATGAGCCCTTGCATTTTCAATAATTTTTCGGCGTTTTTGGCAACCGTATTTTGCCAGATAGGTGTGTTGACCTTCTGTAGCTCCATTTTGTCCGGATTTTGAAGTGGAATTCTTTCATCAAAATACATCGTCATTCTATCGTAATTCCTTTGGTAATCGGCGTTATGTTCCAAAATGGCCCGTCTCGTTCGAAAATAGGACTCGAGGAAGAGTTCTGTTTCCCTTAACTTGATGTTTTGGAGATAATTCCGAATGAGAAAGTCATAAGTAGGGGACTCTTCTATCCAATGTTGAGAGATAAAAAGCCATGTGTCTTTTTGCTGCAAAATGATTTCCAACCGATTTGGAGTGTCATTTTGTAAGTGGTGAGTAACAATTGAATCTGCTTTTATTGTCGTCGGAATATTGAGAGAATATTGACTTTGCCCGATGGGTTTTACCATATCAGAGAATCTCAAAGAATCCCGTTGAATTTCCTCTTTCAGCTGCAGTAATTTTTCTATTAAGACCTTGGTGTTATTGTCTCTTGTTCGTTTGTCCTCCAGAAGAAAGGCGCCATAAACTGAAAGGAAAATCAAAACGGCTTCAACCAGAATTCCGGCAAAATTTATTTTTAGCTTCTTTCTATTTGGTTTGGGCTTCTTTTTCATATTTAAGATTAACAAATATGGTCAACAGGTCCCCAATATGGTTATGAATGAATGTTCCTTCTTTTAACCTTCTAACCCTTATTCAAAAATAAATCACCAAATTGAGGGTGATAATCATGTTATAAACGGAACATGATGGTAAAAGGTGAATAAATGCTGGTATTAGAAGAGAGGCCTGTTCAATCCAGGGAATCCATCATTCGTGAATGTTATGAGGAAGTTTTCCCCATAGCCGCCACTTACGTCCGAAAGAGAGGTGGTGCTCTGGATGAAACCAAAGAGATTTTTCAGGAATCATTGGTGGCTTATTTTGAAAAAATGGTGAATTCGAGTTTCGAGCCTCACCAGGACCATCAAGCGTACTTGATGGGTATTTTCAAAAAACGATGGTTGAAATACAAGGCCTCCAAGCAATATACCACCGGCTTGACTGGGCAAGATTATCTTGAAGAACATGAGCCTAATGTGTTAAATATGAAGCTCTTACAGTTTCTAAAGCAAACAGGCCAACGTTGTATGGATTTGCTACAGGCTTTTTATTACGAGAAACTTTCTATGAAGCAATTGGCGGACCGTTTCAATTATCGCAGCGAGCGTTCAGTTACTGTTCAGAAATTCAAATGCCTGGAGAAAGTCAGAAGTGAGGTCAAACGAAAATCCCTGCAGTATGAGGACTTCTTTGAATGAGGTAAAAGCACTTGAGGAGTTACTGCTCGATGAGGGAAACCCTGCTGAAAGGCTTGTTACCCAGGCCAAAGTATTGACCAACCATGACTTGCAGGAACAAGCAGGTTGGCAATTACGCACCTATGAACTGGTACGGGAATACGGTCGTCAAAAGCTTAGGCGAGAGATCCAGTCGGTGGAAAAGCAGCTATTCACCTCGTCACGATACCGATCCTTTCAGGATCGCATTCGATCCATCTTTAAACGTTAAATTCATGAACATCCAATCCAATTTGATCCCCATGGTCATTGACCAAAGTAGCCGGGGAGAGCGCTCCTATGACATTTTTAGTCTGCTTTTAAAGGAAAGAATCATCTTTTTGGGATCCGCTATTGATGATCAGGTGGCCAACTTGATCGTAGCACAGTTGCTTTATTTGAATAGTCAGGATCCTAAGGCACAAATCGACATGTACATTCAATCTCCCGGAGGCGCTGTGTATGCCGGGTTTGCCATCTACGATGCGATGCAAATGATCTCTGCACCCGTTTCTACTGTAGCAGTGGGTTTTTCGGGAAGTATGGGGACCGCTTTGTTGACTTCCGGCGCAAAGGGCAAAAGATATGCGCTGGCGCAAGCTACGATCCATCAACATCCTGCTGGAGGTGGTTCCAGAGGATATACTGAAGATGTACGAATTGCCACACAAGAGCAGGAGCGATTACATGCCCAACTTTTTCATATCATGGGTCAAAACAGTGGTCATAGCTGGCAAGAACTGGACGAGCTTTTCCGTAGAGATCGGTTCATGAATGCCCTGGAGGCGAAGGATTTAGGTTTTGTAGATGAGGTATTGGGTGATACTTCAAATCTTGTTAAGATGGATACAAATGTTCCTGATATCGGTTTCTATAAGGATGAGGAAGGTAGCAGCGCCTAATATGCAGGCTAAAAGTCTGTACGCCTACACTTTAGGTACGAATTATTGTTGATCTTTAGGATTACAATCCGAGAGTTCAATGATTGGAAATCGTACGATAACTTATTTTTTTCTGCTTTTTTTATCAGTCCAGGCATTATCACAACGCTTCGATCTGGGAGTCGCGGCAGTTTACGGAGATGACATTACGAAGTTTGGGCAAAACACACGATTCTACGTGAATACCAATGATCATCGGTTTTGTCTGGGACCTGAATTTTCCTGGTTTCAGGAAGATAGCAAAATGGTAGGAGGAGAGGAGTTACAACGTAATTTGATCGAGTTCAATTTCAATGGTCATATGAATTTGGAGATCGTGGGGCCATTAATGTTCTATCCCCTGATGGGCCTCAATTACAGTGTAGAAAAGGAAGATTTTATTCACAATGGTGAAATAGAAGAATCGGAAACCCTGAAGGAATGGGGATTCAACCTGGGTTCTGGTCTTCACTACAACCTGGGCAAAGACTGGATTCTTTTTGCAGAGTACGATCACCTTTTTAGTAAACTTTCCCAAAACACGCTCACCTTTGGTATCCTGGTCGGTTTTGGAAAGATAAAAGGAGGGCATGGCCATCATGAAGAAGGAGACTAAACAGGGCCATTTTTAATTCACTGTGCGTGTTTCTACACTTGCATCTCCAACCAATCCAATACCAATTTCCATAAGTCCTTCTTCTTCGAACTAAAAAACTGCATATGGCCCAGGCTTGAATGGCCTAAATTTCTGGGGTTTAAGGTCAGAATCTCCGATTTAGAACGGGAGTAAATCCGGATCATATCCTTCACGTTCTTATGATTAGCAATCGGATCATCTGTGGCATGCACCCACTTCGAGGGTAAGGTCAGATCATCGTAATGGTGTGATTTAATCGCCTTGCGAAAATCATTGGCAACATAGCCTGGCCTGGTGCACCATTTGGACCATTGTTTGGCGACGTTTTTTGGCAGTGGCTCACCCATTCCCATCCATTGATTATTGGCCTGACCAAACAAAAGAGAGCTCAGGGGCATAAATACCCTGAGAAAGAAAGAACCCGTGATTTTGAAGGGGTAAGGAATGTTTCCGAGATACCCGGACGAGCAGGCATAATTAAACATGGATTTGATGTCCTGTGCATTTTCCATGAGCCCGAGCAATTGTCCACCAGCACTGTGGCCAATAAGGTGGTATGAAATACCTGGAAATTGACTTTTTAATGCTTCGAGTACAGCAGTCATGTCCAATCGGCCCCAGTTGATAAGAGATGCGTCTACTTGATTGATATTTCCTTTATGCGACTTGCCTATTCCGCGGTTCTCAAAGCAAATGACCCCATAACCTCGTTCAGACAAGTAAGCGGCAAGTCCATAGTAAAAAGTTTTCTTGATACCCGTAGCGGGGGCGATCATTACTGCAGCAATTGGATTGTTATCAGGCTTAAACAACGATGCGGAAAGGTCAATACCATCAGAACAAATGATTTGAATTTCTGAACTAGGTTGGATGGGCATATAATAGATTATTTATTATGCATGCATACTAAATTAATGTCTTCTACGAAACGAATACTAGAATTCTGAGAAGAATTCATCAAACGATAACACCAATTATCAAAAGCTGTAGCTACACGGAAACGAGTGACCCTTAGATTCGTGGTTATAAGTTATCCATCCAATGATGAACCGTATTCTGATCCCCATCTTTTTCGTAGCTGTATTGTCCTGTACAGAGAAACCCAAAAATATCATCGCTCCATGGATGCCCTATGATGAAACAGAAGCATTAGCGGCAAATGAAGATCATGAAGTCGCTCGCATGCAATACAAACTCATCCAAAGTAAATACCTGGATAAGAACGATATATGGGCTTCTGTTCAGGATCAGATCCTTTACTTCACAGAGGAGCAATATCAAAGTCTGAGCCCATTAATCTTCGAACAGGATATTCTGAGCATTCAGGAAGCTATAGAAGAAGGCCAGTTAACCTACGAACAATTGACCCAATGGTTCCTGTACCGAATTGTCAAATACGAAAACGATTCGAATAAGACCCTGCATACAATCATATCAATTAATCCGAATGCGGTGGCAGTAGCAAGACAAAGAGATAAAGAACGTGCAGAAGGCAATCACCCATTGTTCGGAATGCCTGTTTTGCTAAAAGACAATATTGGAACAGAGGGAATGGCCACCACGGCAGGAGCACACGTTTTGAGAGATAATCAAACTTCTGATGCATTCATCGTTGAACGGATCAAAGCCAAAGGCGGGATCATTCTCGGAAAAGTAAACTTAAGTGAGTGGGCTTATTATTTCTGTTCGGGATGCCCTGTTGGTTACAGCGCGATAGGTGGTCAGACGCTCAATCCATATGGCAGAGGCCAGTTTGAAACAGGAGGATCGAGTTCTGGAAGTGGAACCAGTATGGCGGCCAGTTATGCCGTTGCGGCAGTAGGAACCGAAACCTCTGGTTCTATTATATCACCATCGAGTGCTAATTCAATCGTAGGTTTAAAACCAACCATTGGTTTGTTCAGTCGTGATGGGATTGTTCCTATTTCAAGCACACTGGATACCCCTGGCCCAATGACTCGCTCCGTATTTGACAATGCGATACTATTATCTGCGATGACGGGAAAAGATGAGGCAGATGCTACGACATCCGCGTCCCCTTCCCAGAAACCCTATTGGGAAGACCTGCCAACAGCAACCCTGGAAGGCGTTCGTTTAGGAGCCAATTCACAATTCATGCAAGATTCTTTGTACAAATTAGCAGTAGAACAAGTGCAGGCTATGGGAGCAGAGGTGATCGAGTTTGATCCGGTGCAAATCAATTTTGCCGGTTTTAGAACTTTCCTTAATGCGGATATGAAAGTTGATTTACCCAAATACCTGGCAGATCACGCATCAGACAACATTACCATCAAAAATGTAGCAGATGTGGTCGCGCATAATCTACAGGACTCCACGAAGAGAAGCCCCTATGGACAGGCCTTGTTGGATGGAATTGTAGCGGAAGGCATCACTGCAGCAGCTTTCGATAGTTTGAAAGCCCGTTTTCTGGAAGAGGCTACAAGGTTTTTCGAAACACCCATGCAAGCACATGACCTTGATGCCATCCTATCGATCAACAACTTTAACTCAGGTCATGCAGCAATGGCGAAATACCCATGTTTGGCGATTCCCATGGGTTATTTAGAGTCCGGACAACCACGAAGCCTGACCTTCATTGGCCGGCCCTGGTCGGAGGGTGAGTTGCTGAAAATGGGTTATGCTTATGAGCAGCAGACACTTTATCGCAAGTACCCGGCAAACTATCCTTAATGTATTGAAGCCAGTAGATTTTAACAAAATCAGTCAGAGAGGTTAAAAAAAGCTAAAATCCAGAGAGTTAAGAAGGACTTGCAGATATTCGTGTCTGTGAAAAGACTCCTCACTGCTTTCGGGTTCTTAATGTTTATCGGTGCCACTTATGGACAAGAGCCCATGATTACCGGAAAACTGCTCGATTCCACTAGTTTGGAGCCATTGCAATTTGCTCATGTTCAGAACGTTGATCAGGCCTTAGGTACCTTGACTGATCGGTACGGAAGGTTTCGAATTCCTGCTAATGAAAAAGACACGGTGGTTTTCTCAATTGTGGGGTATCAAACATTGGCCTGGGTCATTACTACAAAGCATTTGAAGGATTCAGCTTTGACTTTTAAACTACCGACGGATACCGTACTCTTAAATGAGGTTACGATCTCGGAATTACCGAGTGAGGAAGAATTCAAAAGACGTATACTAGCAACTAAAGTTGAAGACACCTCTTTTTGGTATCATGGTGTAGCCGAGCCTGTTTTTAAGGGGGATAAAACATTGGATAAAAAGTATGTCAATAATCCTTTGTTTTTATTGGCCCATCCCATAACCGGTTGGCATTACAAATACAGTAAAAAAGAAAAAGAACGTCGCAAGATGCACGAAATCAATCAGCAGGCCTTTAAGCGAAATCGTGTGGAAATGAAGTTTAACCGGGCTTGGGTCGGAGAGGTCACAGGACTGCAAGGAGATGTTTTGACAGATTTTATCAGTTTCTGTGACTATGATGTTTCGTATCTTGATAAAACACCTCTTTATATGATCCAGGAGGATCTTCTCGGGAAACTAGAAGAATTTCAGCAGATCGCCAGAGAATAGCAGAATAGTCCGAATGGTTACAACCCAATCTGGGTGCGCCACGTATATTTGACGCAGTATGAAAAAAACCTTTGTGATACTTTGGGCGATGGTTTCGCTCTTTGGATCAATCGCCCAGAACAACGATAAGTCACCACTTGATAATTTACCTTCTTACATCAAACAACTCACGTATTTTGGAGAACGTGCCGATTGGTCTCTGGATGGTGAAAAGATATTGTTTTTGGAAAAGACGTTTGGTGATGTCTATGAAGTTGAATACCTGACAGGTAAGATCCGTCCACTTACACATCATTTTTTCCATGAAGGATTTGTGAGGGCACTTTATCTGGCTAACGGAGATATTTTACTTTCAGGCTCAAGGGCTTTTGATGCTGGTGATCCCTGGAAAAGCCGGGACGCCAGAAATGCTGAATTGTGGGTGCTAAAGGCCGATCTATCATCCCCGCCCACACCTTTGGGAGTTCATTGCAAGGAGGGTCCTGCAGTGTCTCGTTTACAAATGAAAATTGCCTGGGCATTGGGTAGTCATATGTATCAGGGCAATATTGTCTATGAAAATGGTACTCCCAAACTACAGGATTCGCGGGCATTATTTTCCAATACGGATTTGCCGCAAGCGACGATGGGTTGGACCCTGGAAGCACAGAATTTTCGCCTTCCAAAAGAAGAAGAATTGATGTTCATGACCGTAAAAAGTTCCGGTAAAGCTGCCGCAGAGGTCATGGGGTTCAATATCGAAACCGGCAGTTTCGTCAACTACACGAACAATCCAGACATGTACGACGAACCTGAAGGAACCTTCCCTGATGGCAAACGGATTCTTGTGGAAAGTAATCGGCACAGACCTGAATACCATGGTATGCAAAGCTTCTTAACCCTCGATATCTATGAGCTTTTACTTGATAAATCCGGATACATGGAACGGATCACTTACTTCAATGATAATCCTAAATACAAGGCGTCTAATCCAGTGGTAAGCGACGATGGCGGATTCATTGCCTTTCAATACGCTCTCACAGAGGATGCCGCTGGTCGTGGGCGTGGTATTCTGGTACTGGACTATGAAGCATGGAAGGCCAGTAAGAAGGAGTGATCTAGACTCAACACGGCCTTGCTTCGAAATTTACTTCACACTTTTAGGTCAAATTATCCCAATTATTCATAGCGAAGTGAGCTGCACGAGCCGTTAATGCCATGAACGTTAAGGAGGGGTTTTGTGTAGCGGTGGAAGTCATACAGGCTCCATCGGTAACAAACACATT
The DNA here is from genome assembly GCA_965229785.1 of Cyclobacteriaceae bacterium. GTDB lineage: Bacteria > Bacteroidota > Bacteroidia > Cytophagales > Cyclobacteriaceae > JAWPMT01. Next base: position 1,620,466 of record CBDDJS010000001.1, on the reverse strand, counting down.
CTTACAGGCATGAAGTCGATTCCATTTGTCAAGAAGTGAAGTTTTAGGATCTCTTCCCATTCTCACGCCACCCATTTCATGGATATCATTTCCTGGATTACGGCCATTGTCTCGCGTTCCAATATCAGTGAATCCAGCTTTTTCATACATTTCCGTAAACTGTTCGAAGAAGTCCTGAAGCATCTTTTCGTCATTATCGTCATATTCGACGTTGACCCGTAACAAGGGTATTCCCCATTGGTCTTTTTGTGCTTCACTTAAAGCGACGAAATTAGAGGCTTTTGGAATGGTTTCACCCATCATATGGGAACTGACATGCCACAGCCCATCTTCCTGAGTACTTTGTAGGTTTTCAAATAACGTGGCCCCAAAACCTTCTGTATTTACCGGACGATTGGGTCTTGCTCCAAATCCGGCTGCATAGCCCCGTAGGAAGTCAGTCTCCTGTCGTTTGACATTTCGGAATCTTGGTAGGTAAGCACTGGTCGGTCTACGTCCATCAGTGGTCTTGTTGGGATGCCCTTCATGTGTTGCCCAGATATTTCCCCGGTAATTATGGAACGCAATGTATTTTCCTAAAAGATCATTGTCATTACCTAACCCATTGGGGAAGCGATCTGAGGTAGAGTTCAATAAAATGAGGTTCGTATTCAATGTTGCCGCATTGACAAAGATTACTTTGGCAAAGTACTCTGTGGTTTCTTTCGTATTGGCATCGATTACACGGACACCTGTTGCCCGACCTTCCTTATCATCGTAAATGATTGAATGAACAACGCTATGCGGTCTTAATGTCAGGTTACCTGTCTTTTGAGCCCAGGGAATTAAGGTAGAATTGGCATTGAAGTAGCCTCCGAACGGACAGCCACGCTCACAAATGGCTCTTGAAGCACATAAACCTCGTCCTTGCTGTTGGAAGATGGGTTTAGTTTCCGTCAAATGAGCACATCGCGCGTAAATGACATGACGGTCCTTGTAGGAGTCTTTGACAAATCCTTGAAAATACTCCTCGACGCTATTAAGGTCCCAGGCCTTTAGAAAATCTCCATCTGGTAAGGTGTCCAGGCCATCAGCATTGCCAGATACACCCACAAATTTTTCGACGTAAGTATACCAATCCTTCAGATCGTTATATCGGATGGGCCAGTCAACCGCAAAGCCATCCCTGGCTGGCCCTTCAAAGTCATAGTCACTCCACCGTTGAACTTGCCGGGCCCACATGATGGACTTGCCACCAACCTGGTATCCACGAAGCCAATCGAAAGGTTTTTCCTGGATGTAAGGGTGCTCATGATCTTTGGCAAAGAAGTGCGTTGTATCTTCTCGAAACGCATAGCAACGCGAAGCGATTGGGTTTTCTTCTTTATCCTGTCGAGAAAGCTGCCCGCGATGTTTGAATTCCCAGGGCAACATATTGGTAGTAGGGTAGTCTTTAAGGTGAACCACATCTCTGCCACGTTCCAGCAAGAGTGTCTTCATTCCTTTTTCACAAAATTCTTTGGCCGCCCATCCTCCGGTCATTCCTGCTCCGATTACGATGGTATCAAAATGATGGTCTGTTTGTTGAGGCATGGGATCAGGCGTTTCTCGTTACATTACCCTGGTATCTACCCGGAGCAAATTCAAAATCTAGTTTTTCGGACATGAAATACTCAGAGGAAGTATAATGTCTTACAGTAAGTTGCTTGGTTGTGGATAGGAAGTATTTCAAACTTTTCGGGAAGATGTTTGAATGTGTTATTTCTGTAAACAATAACACATGTTGTTGTGTATTCAATTCGGTAAAAGGTTTTTGGTATTCATCTTTGATCAATTGTTTGAATAGCCCCAGACCTCTTACATATTGCGTAATTTCTTTTTCACTGTAGACGTCATTGACCATGTTCAGTATGAAATCTGGTGCGGGTTCCAGTGTTTCGACCGGAGTTACACCTTGAGGTAATATGGCGTTACTCACCTGGCGAACCAGTCGATAGTCTCCGGGTGCAAGTGCCAATTGATCAAATACCGGTTCTGCTTCTTCCAGCGAACAACCAGGTAGGAATGCAATTCCTCCTGCTATCAACGCCAGATTTTGTACCGCCTTTCTTCTTTCCATGAATTATGCCTGTTAAAAGCTTGCAGTGAATTTATAGTGACTGCAGCGCAATACCATATTTCGGTACAGCAGTCAAGGTAAAGTGGAACATATTCCTAGGGGCAGGCAAGGTATGTATCGACCCTTTCGCGGAAAATAACCCCTAAGGCAACCATTTTCAGCCCTTTGCTCGTAATTCCTTCAATTATCACTATTTCAATACTCAATATAATTTTTTGAACGAATCTGATGCTGAAGATATCGTTACCGAATAAGATTAAAAGGACAAATAGAATGAATATGATGAAAAGAAATGGATGGATCGCTTTAGCACTACTTGTGCTCATTGCGGCGTGCTCAGATGATGAGTCACTGATAAACAACAATGGATTCAATGATGTGGAAGTGACAAATATTTCACTGGCGGATGGACATTTGACTCATGGATGGACCAATGTCATGCTTGAACTGGAAAGATATGCCCAGGGCAGGCCTAATGGCAGCGCAAGAGCTATGGCATATGTATACCTGACGGCCTATGAAACAATGGTCCCTTCGATGGAAGGTTATGAATCCATGGACGATCGATTTAGGGGATTGCGTATCAGGAACAGTGAACTAAGTGATGAAGTGGACTTTGAGGTGGCCTTGAATACCGCTTTTTCCGTAGCCCTGGATCACTTTCTTCTAAACCTCCCAAATGAGCAACGTAACGTGCTTGAAGCAGTAAGTGCCAGCTATGAAGAACAACTGGTGGAAAATTTATCGGATGAGGTGATTAATGCCTCCAGGCACTGGGGAAATTATGTAGCGGAACAGATAATCGAATACAGTCAGGATGATGAAGATGCCGAGCAACAATTACTTGATCCGCAGCCTTTATCTTATGAGCCTCCTGTTGGAGATGGTTTTTGGACGTATTCAGCTGACCCGGAACGGGCCTTGTTCCCTTATTGGGGGGAAACAGCAAGAACGTTCGTTGTTGCACCTGATGAAACTACCAGTATTCCTCCCATTGATTATAGCGAAGAAGAGGGGAGCGCCTACTATGAAGAAATGATGGAAGTGTACACAGTGAATAATGAGGCGAAAATCACAGATACCGAACAATTGTGGATTGCGGAATTCTGGAGTGACGATGTGGAAGGTTTAATGATGAGTCCACCGGTGCGTCAGATTTCCATTGCCAATCAATTGATAGCCCATTTTGATCTGGATCAGGAAACATCCCTGGCCATGTTACTGAAATTAGGATTTGCTTTGAATGATGCTGCCGTGGCGGCCTGGAAGTACAAATACGATTATATGGTGATGCGTCCCAATGTATTCATTCATGAACACATTGATGCTGATTTCCAAACCAACCTGTACCGGCTGGTCTACTGGCCAAATCCAAGTTTTCCGGGATACCCATCCGGTCATTCGACTTTCGCTTCTGCAGGTGCTGGTGTGATGATCGATTATTTCGGAAATGATGTCAATTTCACAGACCGTACGCATGAAGGAAGGGAAGAATTTCTAGGGGAACCCAGAACATTTGCGACATTAGAAGATATGGCGGAAGAAAATGCTTATTCCAGAATTCCTTTAGGGGTTCATCTCAGAATGGATTGTACGGAAGGCCTGCGCTTAGGATATGAAATTGCTGATGCGGTGAATGCACTGGATTTGAGTAAGGAATAAAGCTTAATGTATCATTCCGGTTTTCATCAGCTTATCATAGCCTAATATGCTGATGAAATACCGGATTCTCATAAAGTCTTTTCAGAGGAACATTAAACTAGCCCAAAGACTTTACGACCTCCAAAGCCCTGTCAATCTCTTCCTTACTATTATAAATATGTACGGAATGTCTGAGCAATTCTTTACCAACTGACCTGGGCTGCAATTTTTCTCTCTCCCACATGGTTTTTTGCAGCGTTGGGCCATCCATTCCAGCCACGGCATAGGTCGTAATTCCTACTGCCATATCTGGATGGGTAGAGGAGTGAATGGTAACGTGATCCATTTCCATCAGTCCAGCCCTCAGGTGATCGCCTAATTCCTTGATTCGATCTACCCATCGATCTTCACCAATGGTGTTGTAAAAATCTACTGCCGCATCAAGTCCGGCTAAAACCGCAGGATTTCCGGTGCCATTTTGCATCAACCTGAAGCCATGATCATCCTGATTGTCCCAATTGTAACTAGGCAGGGTAGCCCAGATCTTAGAAGCTACCTCATTATTGACGTAAAGAATACCACTTCCGGCGGGTGCTAACAACCACTTATGAAGACTGGAGTAGTATGCATCGCAGCCTATGTCTTTCACATCAACTTTGACCTGACCGACGCATTGCGCTCCGTCCAAAACGGTAAATATTCCCCGTTTCCGTGCTTCGGCACAAATTTCCTTGACGGGCATGATCACCCCGTATACCGAAATAATGTGAGGAATAGCAATGACTCGGGTTTTATCGGTAACCTGAGCAAAAATAGCATCAAAGATTTCCTGTGGGTCATTTGCTGGAATAGGCAATTCTGCCTGTTTATAGACACACTTTTTCCTTTTGGCCAATAGTTGCCAGGCGCCAAACCCACCTCCGTGTTCCTGATCCGTATTGAGTAATTCATCTCCGGCATTGAGATCCAGCCCCATCCCTATATAATTCATGCCAAATGTGGCATTTTGTGTCAGTGAGATCTCCTTATAGTCGCAGTTGAGGATCTTTCCGATTTTGGACCTCAGTTCTTCATACGGAAAATATCCGGTAAGTAATACTGGGCCACTACCGTTTTTATAGTCTACTTCAGCTGCATGAGCACCCCAGTGAGTCAGGTGCTCAATCATGGTGTTCATAGCATAACCGGAGGATGGACCCATCGTTCCATTATTGAAATACGTTTGTCCTTCTTTCAGGGGAAATTGCTTCCTGACCATTTTCCAGTAATCCTCAGCATCGTTGAATGACCCATAAAGGGGACTTAGGGTCCAATCGCTCGAATGATCAAAGGAAACCATGGGCAAAGCCAGAAGACTGGTAGCGCTACTTTTAAGGAATTTTCTGCGATCTGACATATGAGGTTGGTCTGTTAAGCTTCACAATTTACCAAAATCTTGAAATAGCAATGAATTAGTACGTGTATGGTTGCTGGAAGTGATGGTCAGTTCTATTTACGGGATAGGATTCCACAAAGGCCTGTTAACCTCCTTTTTAGGTACAATTTACCAGCCATCTGGAAACATTAGCCTCCCGGTATGATGAACATTATTTCCGATATTAGCGGCTTGTTACCTATGTTGTTGACTTTATGATTTTCTCTATGATTTCCAGGCTTAAGGTATTAGTGATGGTTGTTTTGGTAGCTGGAATGCTAACCCATTGTGGTGGCAAGAAATCTGGCCCTCCGAAAATTCTGGTCTTTTCTAAAACCATGGGTTTCAGGCATGGATCCATTCCCGTGGGACAAGCAGCTATTCAGCAACTAGGCGTTGAAAATGGGTATGAAGTAGATCTTACCGAAGCTGATTCTGTATTTACAGATGAAATCCTATCACAATATGCTGCGGTGGTGTTCCTAAGTACTACAGGAAACATTCTGAATCATTATCAGGAGGCGGCATTTGAAAGGTATATTCAGGCAGGAGGTGGTTTTGTCGGGATACATGCAGCCACGGATACAGAATATGACTGGGGTTGGTATGGAAAATTAGTCGGTGCCTATTTCTTAAGTCACCCTCATAATCAGGAAGCGACCTTCAAAGTTGAAGATAGTTCATTTCCTGCTACCGCACATTTATCGGGTAATTGGATCAGGACTGATGAGCTCTATAATTTCAGGAAGATCAATCCGGACATTAATGTGATACTTTCCATTGATGAGTCAACCTATGAAGGCGGTGCCAACGGTAAATTCCATCCGATGAGTTGGTACCATGAATACGATGGTGGGCGGTCTTTTTACACAGCATTAGGACATACAGATGAAAGCTATGCCGAGCCCGAGTTTCTTGAACATCTTAAGCAAGGGATAGCTTATGCCATGGGAGATAACACCGAGTTGGATTATGCCAAAGCTACGTCTACGATCCCACCAGCTGCTGATCGTTTTTCCAAGGTGAAGTTGGTGCAAGGTGCATTTACCGAGCCTACTGAAATGACGATCTTACCCAATCATGATGTGCTGGTCGGCCAAAGAAGGGGAGAGATCATGTATTATAAAGCACGAACAGGTGAGATTTCCGAGGTAGCTAAACTGGATGTGTATTGGAAAACCCTGGAATCCCCAGGTGTTAACGCTGAAGAAGGCCTTATGGGACTTCAGAAAGACCCTAATTATGCGGAAAACAATTGGATTTACGTGTTTTACGCCCCGACGGGAGACCTTTGGGTCAACAGATTATCAAGATTTAAGTTCATTGATGGTGAATTCGATCTTGGCTCAGAGCAAGTAATATTAGATGTAGCCAGTCAACGTGAAATTTGTTGTCATACCGGCGGGTCTATTGCCTTCGGTCCCGATAATATGCTTTATCTGTCAACCGGGGATAATTCTACGCCTTTTAATGAACATGGCGCCAAATACGTTAATAACGGCTACGCTCCATTAAATGACCTACCTGGGAAAGAGCAATTTGATGCCAGGCGATCTTCAGGAAATACCAATGACTTAAGGGGTAAAATATTGAGAATCAAAGTGAACGATGATGGTACTTATAGTATTCCGGATGGTAATTTATTCCCGGTCGGTACTGATAAAACCCGACCCGAGATCTTCACGATGGGCCATAGAAACCCGTATCGCATATCCGTTGATCCCAAGAAAGGATGGGTGTATTGGGGTGATGTAGGTCCGGATGCCCGAGTAGACAGCCTGGATACCAGAGGGCCCAGAGGATACGATGAAATGAATCAGGCCAGAGCGGCTGGCAATTTCGGATGGCCTTACTTTATTGGTGATAACAAAGCCTATTTCGAGTATGATTACGCGACAGGTCGGACAGGTGAAGTTTTTGATCCAATGGCACCAGTCAATCAATCAAGGAACAATACCGGATTAACGAAATTACCGCCAGCACAACCCGCTTATATCTATTATCCTTATGCCGATACACCTGAGTTCCCACAAGTAGGAGCAGGGGGTAGAAATGCCATGTCAGGTCCTGTTTACTATTCGGATCTCTATGTTGGACAGCCCTATGCCCTTGATGAACATTATGATGAAAAAGTGTTGATCTATGAATGGATGCGGGGTTGGATGATGGCTGTAAGCCTTTTTCCTGACGGTACATTTAACAAGATAGAACCATTTGCTTCGGACATTGACCTCAAGAACCTAAGCGACATGGAAATGGGCCCTGATGGTCGAATCTATTTATTGGAATACGGTACAGCATGGTTTCGTCAAAATGACGATTCCGGCTTGAGTTACATCGCTTTCAATCCCGGTAACCGACCTCCGGTCGTTGGTGACCTTCAGGCAGACAGGGTTTCAGGAAAGCTTCCTCTAACTGTCAACTTGTCTGTTGAAGCTTCTGATCCTGATGGTGATGAACTTAAGTACTTATGGCATATGGGTAATGCTGTAATAGAAACGAAAGCGCCTAAACTGACTTATGAATACAACAAACCAGGCGAATTTGAAGTTGTGGTAGAGGTTCAGGATCGTAACAAAGCAAAGTCATTAAGTGATGAACTTCAGATTGTATCAGGAAATGAGCGTCCGGATGTTAAGGTCAAGATCACAGGAGGTAACCAGAGTTTCTTTGCAAAAGGAGTCCCCGTTTCTTATGAAGTGACAGTAACGGACGGTGATGGAGAGGTATCGTCTGAAGACATTTATGTTTCAGTTGACTATCTGGAAAGCCTGGATCAGGCGGAATTAGCTGCCGGACATCAGCAAATTGCAGCATCGCAATTAGGGGAAGCGTTGATACAGACCCTTGACTGTGTAGGCTGTCATAAAGAGGCAGAGGCGTCAATTGGTCCATCTTATACGGATATAGCCAGACGATATAAACGCATGAGAGGAGCGACGGCCTACATCTCACGTAAAATCGTTGGTGGTGGAAGTGGAGAATGGGGTGAAGTAACCATGCCAGCTCATCCAAACCTGTCGAAGGCGGAAGTGGCGCAGATCGTTTCGTACATCCAGTCATTAGGTGAGGAACAAGCCGTTAAAGCATCGCTGCCATTGGCTGGAACACTACGGCCGGATCCTAGCGAAGGAGATCAGGTGATGATCATTTCTGCGAGCTATACGGACAAAGGAAAACGAGGCATTGCTCCTTTGACAGGGAGTGGTTCTTACCTTTTCAAGAGCAATACGTTACCGTTCTCAGAAGATACCGAACGTCAGAACATGATGCATGTGGCTTTTGGTGGGCAGGACTTGTTGTTGTTACCTGAAGATGAAGCCTGGTTTGCTATGGAAAAAATAGACATGACCCACGTGAAAATGATAGGGCTAGTCGTGGGATGGCAGGAAGCACCGGCTTCTGGCATTTCGTTTGAATTGAGAACCGGGGCACTTGATGGACCGGTGGTTGGCAAAGGCACGATGAATACACCTTCCGGTAATGCACAGGGGGGAATGATTCCGGTCGTTTTGACGGAACCATTAGAAGGAATGGTAGACAAACTCTACTTTGTTCATAAACCTGATGGAAGTTCGAGGGGACCAAATCCAGTAGCACTGGTAAATGCCCTTTTTCAACTATGATCAATAATAGGGTTTTGAAATCGGTACTGCTATTAACTTGCGTGATGTGCATGGGATTTATGACTGAAGCTCAGGATTTTAAGGTGTATGATTACATCAATTTCGATAAATATGAGGATGCGAATCAGTCACTAAAAAAGAAGGCTGGAACACCTCAGGTGATATTCATGGGAAATTCCATAACTGAAGGTTGGGATTATCACAGTCCCGAGTTTATGAAGTCCAATGGATACATCAACCGTGGAATCAGTGGTCAAACTACCGACCAGATGTTATTGCGATTTCGAAATGATGTGTTGGATCATCAACCCAGAGTGGTGGTTATATTAGCAGGTACCAATGACATAGCTCAGAATTCGGGTCCTGTTCCCACCTGGCATACGATGAACAACATCAAATCAATGGCGGAACTGGCTAAAGCTAATGGTATACGTGTATTATTATGCTCTGTTTTGCCAGCGAAAGCCTTCCCATGGCGTCCTGGAATTAAACCCATTCCATTGATCATTGAACTGAATACAATGATACGGAACTATGCCAGACAACAGGGCATGTTTTATGTCGATTACTATGGTGCCTTGGAAGACGGAAAGGGTGGTTTGAAAGTACCCGATTATACCAGTGCCGAAGATCTGGTTCATCCAAATGCGGCTGGTTATGCTGAAATGGAGCGAGTGGTTCAATCTGTTATTTTGCAAGCGTTGAAATAGGAAGTGCTGAATCATCAGACATTTTTATTTTCGGCCTGATTTTCGCTAACCTTGTTTTATGAAACAGATCAAACTCTTTTTTGTAATAGGATTTTTGACATTGACAGGAACCCAGGCGCAGGACCTGAAAGAGGCACCTACTCCGCTGAGTATGATGACCTTATCCGTAATGGAAGACATGTACCTGGCGATGGAATTGGATCCCAATACGATGGTTGCGCTGATGTTGCAAAAGCCCAATGATAAAGCCGAGGAACTTATGTTCACTTCGCTCGATATCATAAGGGGAATGATCAAAGATTCTACAGGTATTGATATTCTTCCTGCGAATGCCTTGGAAGGAAAGGTCAGGTATTCCAGACTGGGCTTGCCTCTCGTGACATTAAAAAAAGCAGCGAAGAGCAGTGACTTTCAGCAGTACGTTAAAATTGATATTGCAGTTTCTCCTTTTTCCGGAACTTCTACTTCCAATACGACTTCCTCTGACGGACCTGGTGGGGTAGAAGTGGGCAACGCGAACTATGATGCGAGCTGGCGTCCGGAAGTATGGATCAGCATGAAATTTGCCAATGAGAAAGGGAAAGCCGTCAAATCCGTACGAGGCATTTACCGTCACGACGAAGAGGTAAAAGTAACTTCACAAAACCTTGTCATAGACGGGTGGCAAATACCCACGAATCAAGAAGCTGAAGTGATTCCCTATTACTACTTTTTAGAAAAGGCCGTTGAAGATTTGATAAGGAAGCTGGAGAATTGACGTAGATATTAGACGTTATTTGAATCAATAGATATCTCAAACCCATGCATGCATTTCAGAAATGTCACCTTTTGATGATGGGATGGTGAGATATATTCCCATTATCATCTCTAATCGTCAAATAATAGGTTCCCACAGGAACATTCAGTTTCATTTCCGTTTGTTCTAAATGATCAACTTGCTGAATTAATATCAACTTTCCCGATAGGTCAGCCAGAATAAGATCACCAGAAAACCTTCTGGAGAAATCAATTTTGATGTTTTTCGAAGATGGATTAGGGAAAATAGAAATGTTATTGGAGGCCTCTTTCAAAGGTGCATTAAGAATACAATCTACAGATAGCGTTAAGGATACGATGCTATCACATCCTGAGGAAGAAGTAAACACTTCTTCATATTCTCCGCTTTCGTTTAAGAGCTGTGATCCTAACTCGTAAGTATCTCCTTCACAAATGGTTTCTGAAGCATTCGTTTTAATAATAGGGATTAAATTGAGTGTAAGTGCCACTGTGCTGTCACAACCATCAGTTGATTGGAATTTTTTAGTGTATTCACCTTCTGCGGTTAACAACTGTGATCCAAAGTTGAAAACTTCACCGGTACAGATTTCTGCAACGATTGTTTCTTCGATTTTGGGCAGCACGTTCAATGTGAGCGCTACAGAACTGTCGCATGCTGTTTTCGACTGAAATGTTTCAGTGTAGTTTCCTTCGATTGTCAAGCTTTGGGCGCCGAATTCAAATGAATCCCCTTCACAAATGGTAGCTGAGACGGATTGATTTATGTCAGGCTCCACAAGCAGTGTAATTACCACCGTACTATCGCAGGCTTTTTCCGATTGAAATACTTCTGTATACTCACCGGCTTCCGTTAATGATTGAGATCCAAACTCATATGAATCCCCTTCACAAATAGTGACCGAAGTGGTTTCATTTATTTCAGGATGGACGGTCAAAGCAATCACTACCGTACTGTCACAAGCTGTGTCCGATTGAAATACTTCCGAGTACTCCCCGGTTTCTGTTAAAGTTTGAGACCCAAATTCATATACGTCTCCTTTACAAATATCGACAGAGGTGGTCTCCTTTATGGACTGATCCACTGTCAAAGTGAGTACGACTGTACTATCGCATGCTGCTTCAGACTGAAATACTTCCACATATTCACCGGCGGTAGTCAGTATTTGTGATCCAAATTCATATGATTCGTCTTCGCAAATGGTAGTTGAGGTGGTTTGCGTAGAATTAGAAGTTACGTTCAATGTAAGCACTACTGTACTGTCACAAGCCGCCTGGGACTGAAAGATTTCAGTATACTCGCCGGCGGAGGTTAAAGATTGGGTGCCAAACTCATAAGAATCACCTTCGCAGACTGTTGCGGATATGGTTTCCTGGTATATTGGATTGATGTCAACAGTTAAAATTACAGTGCTGTCACATTCAGCTTCTATATCAAATACCTCTGTATAGTCGCCGGCGGAGGTTATGGTTTGTGTTCCAAAAATGTATGTCTCGCCTTCGCAAATGGAGATGTTGACCTGTTCCTCTACGGAATTGTATGTTTCCAGGTTTAAGACTACAACACTGTCACTAGCATCTTGCGCTTTTAACGTATCTACATAAAATCCACTTTCAGACAAAGTATTTGATCCAAAATCGTATCCATTATTGTCAACGCAAATCGATGCTGAGGTATTTACAGGACAAGTAGTGGATATTGGCGAATAATTGACAACTCCAACATTTATGTTGTCAAGTCCATCGTAAATAGAATTATCGATTTCTAAAGTACTCTTATCACACCAACAATTATTTGATAAGTCATGACCAGAATAAGTACTGTTATTGTAGATGTTCCAGCTAGCATTATTACAAATTAGGTTATTGCTGAATACAGCCCTAGGGAGGTTTCCTGTAATATTAAGACCGATGCGATTATTTGTAATTACATTATTGGTCATAACAGATGCATCACTCCCTCCGCTAAAACTTTGTTCAAGGCCAACATTATTTCCAGAAAACGTGGAATTTTTTATTGTCGACGTATGACCGGTTAATCCTATCACTGCATTCCCTTGAAATATACAATGATTAACATTGCTTTCTACGACACTTGCTCCAATTCCATTGTTGATAAATTGGCAGTAATTCATGGTTACTTCATCATGAAAACTGAAAATTCCCGAGTTGTTATTTCTGAAAACGACAGATGTCATGGTAATTGGCCATTGGCCTCTTCCAGAATCAACGCTGATAGCGATATCGTTGTTTTGGAAAAGGGTGTTCCTAAAACTGCTTTCAGTAGCGATAAGATTGTATTTCAGGGCGTTTTTAGCATATTCTAATTTTACATATTCTAGTATGCATTTTGCCTGAAACTCAAGTGAAATTTCTTGCCACGAACTTTTAGTGGGATTTGCACTATTTGAAGTAAATATGATGGAATCTGATTTAGTACCGGTGGCAATTAGTGAGCCCTGGATCCTTAATTGAACATTGTTCTCGAATTTTACAATAACACCCGGGTCAATCGTTAAAGTATTGGTTCCAAATACCACGGTATTGGATGTAATAATATAGGGGCTTCCTGCTAAGCTCCATCGCGTATTTTCGTTAATAGCACCACTAACAAGAGTTTGGCCACACAAGTTGAAAGAGGTAAGACTTGATATAAGTATGAAAGCAAGTGTTGTATAACGCTTAATGTCCGTTCTAGTCATTAATGATATTGTTCTGTTGCCAAACCCGATGTTAACTGGGGCAGGTCAAAATTCTTCAAAAGTATTGTGCTTTGCAAACAATTGCGATTCGTCATGGATCTTTCAGTAGTAATTGGACAAATGCATGTGAGGTCATGCCTTATCATTACAAATTGACTGACATTGAGTTTCCATTTTTTTTGAAGTTTAAATCAACCAAGTTTAATGTAGCCAATTCATTATTTTTGAATCACAACTTCTCATCTCCTGTTTCCATGTCAGACCTCAAATATTACAACCTGCTTGCTGAGCAATTTCCCAATCGTGCCAGCGTAGGAAAGGAGATCGTCCTGCTTGAATCGCAGCTAAATCTTCCGAAAGGAAATGAGATTTTCTTGAGTGATGTTCATGGGGAGCATGAGCCTTTTCTCCATGTGTTAAAAAATGGCTCTGGTATCATCAAAGAGAAGGTCAAGCAACTTTTTGGCTCAGAATTAGAAGAAAAATCAATCAACCAGCTATCATCCATTATTTACTATCCCAAGGAGAAAATAGAACTCTTGTTGGAAAATGGCTTGGAACCAGCGTTGTTTTATGAGGAGACTTTGGTCCGTTTGGTCAGCGTTGCCAGAGATTTTGCCCGGATCTATCCCAATCGAAAACTAAACAAACTACTTCCAGATGATTACGGTGATATCATATTGGAGATGGTGGCTGAGCGAGACCTGGGCGACGATAATGGTTACTACAGACAGATCATCCAAAGCATCATTGATATCGATCAGTGCCAGCAATTGATCATTTCTCTGAGTACTTTCATTCAGCGACTGGCGGTGGATAGAATCCATATCATAGGCGACATCTATGATCGTGGACCTGGTGCGGATATTATCATGGAAAAGCTTATCGAATATCATTCGGTAGACATTCAATGGGGCAATCACGACATGGTCTGGATGGGGGCAGCAGCCGGATCACCTGCGTGTATTGCCAATGTGCTACGGTTGTCACTTCGGTACGCCAATACTGAGACCCTGGAACAAGGTTATGGTATCAATCTGGTTCAGTTGGCATCATTTGCCATCGAACATTACAAGAACGATCAAAGCATTATTTTCAATCCGAAAGTAACACCTGACGAGTTGCTTAATCAAAGTGAGCATTGGCTTAACCGACTGATGCATAAGGCCATTACGATCATTCAATTCAAGTTGGAAGGACAGTTAATCAAACGTCGATCCGAGTTTAACATGAATGACCGATTGTTGCTGGATCGCCTCGACATTGAGCAAGGTACGGTTAGTATCAATGGCGTGGCACACAAATTGAATGATACATTTCTTCCCACCATCAACGCTAAAGACCCTCACGCACTATCTAAGGAAGAGCACTTATTGATGGAGCGATTGATCACTTCGTTTAAGGAAAGTTCAAAACTTCAAAGACACGTTAGTTTTCTTTATGAAAACGGTGGCATGTACAAGGCTGTCAATAGTAGCTTACTTTATCACGGCTGCATTCCGCTCACTAATGAAGGTCATTTAAAGCCAGTTGGACTTGGCGGTGAGTTAAAGCAAGGAAGAGCGTTGATGGATTTTCTGGAGGGTGTTGTGAAGCAAGGTTACTTTGGTAAACCAGGCTCTAAATCGAAAGCCTTGGGGGAGGACATGGCCTGGTACCTGTGGGCGGGTCCGGATTCACCCATTTTTGGGAAAGACAAAATGGCCACATTTGAACGATATTTCCTGGAAGATGAAGAGATTCAAAAAGAGCATATGAATCCTTATTATCAATATCGTGACGATCCTCACACGGCAGACATGATCCTGAAGGAATTTGGATTGTCCTCTTCTCATGCCATGATCATGAATGGTCACGTGCCTGTTCAGGTAAAGAAAGGGGAGAGTCCGATAAAGGCCGATGGAAAACTGGTTGTTATCGACGGAGGATTTGCAAAAGCTTATCAGGGTCAAACAGGTATCGCTGGGTTTTCATTGATCTCCAATGCCTACGGTCGTCAACTCATTGCCCATGAACCTTTTGATTCTACCGAAAAGGCCATTCATGAAGAACTAGACATTGCCTATAGCGAAACCCTGCTCGGACAATCAGATCATATGTTGAGGGTTCATGAATTGGATGAAGGCCGTATACTAAGCGAAAAGATCAAAGATTTGAGGACATTGTTGCAATACTTCGAATCCGGAGCCATTCAGGAACGGAAAGTAAGTGCCTCTCATCAGTAAAGAGATTATTGAAACTCTTTCCGATTCGCTCTTTGTCCGAAAAAGATCACGATAAACCCGGTAAAATACATAATGAGCGTGTAAACACCCGGAGTAATACTGAAAGCTACATTCTGTAAACTGACTACTGCCAAAGTGATGGCTAACCCAGAGTTCTGTATGCCCGACTCGATGGCTACACAAATGGACTGTGCCCGATTAAGTTTAACAAGTTGTGCCGTTAGAAATCCCAATCCCAGGCTGATAAAATTCAATAGAATGGCAGCAAGCCCCGCCTGCTGAAAATAGGGAATAACATTGGTTCGATCCTTATAAACCAACGCCGCCGTGATCAGAATGAGCATGATGGTGGAAAGTCTTCGAACAGGCTTATCCATTAATCCGGCAAATTTTGGTCTGAATGCCCTGATGGACATTCCTACACTGACAGGAATGATCACAATGACCAGCAATTGCCCTACCATCAGAAGTTTATCTACCGCTACTTGCTGATCAGCTGCCATAAAATTGTTGATGCTGAAAGCGACTATTAGTGGGATTGTGAAGATGGAAATTAAACTAGATACAGCGGTTAAGCTCACGGAAAGCGCACTATCACCTTTCGCTAAATGAGTAATAATATTAGAAGAAGTACCTCCAGGACAGGCAGCCAGTAGCATGATACCGACAGATAATTCTGGCGACAATGAAAGTAAATTGGCAATGGCCAATCCTAAAATGGGTAAAAAGACCATTTGGTTCAGAAGCCCTGTTATGATTCCTAAAGGATACTTCAAAACACGTCTGAAATCTTCTACAGTCAGGGACAATCCCATACCCAGCATGATCAATGCCAGTACCAGAATTAGAGCAATTGAACTTATATCCACTATCTCAGGAATTCAACTTCACGGCAGATGTCTTGCCAAAGTGGTTGAAATTGGAAGTAGCCAGCCAGTGGGAAACCTAATTCTGCCCTGGTCTTGATGGCGGTCGCATGATCAATTTTGATCATTTCCTTTCCTGTTTGCATGGCCAGCAATTGTGCCTGACAACTTCTTTCCATGGTCACAAACCACCAGACAGCTTCGTCAATAGTTGTTCCGACGGTGATCAGACCATGGTTTTGAAGAATGGCTGCTTTATAATCCGATAGCGCTTCTGCTATTCGCTTGCCTTCTTCTATTTCATTGACAATGCCGGAATAATCATCAAATAGGCCATGATCTTCATAAAACGCACAGGCATCCTGTGTTATGGGTTCAAGCTTTTCTCCCAAACAGGAAAAGGACTTTCCATAAACAGAATGGGCATGGGCCGCGGCCAATACATCGGGTCTCGCTGCATGAACTTGAGAATGAATGGCAAAGGCTGCTCGATTTACCGGATATTTTCCTTCCACCACTTCACCTGCGTGATTCACTAACAATAGGTCATCGGGAGTGATGATATTGAAGGACATACCAAATGGATTTACCCAGAAATGATCGGGCTTTTCCGGATCTCTTACTGTGATATGACCCGCGACTCCCTCCGAAAAACCAAACTTTCCAAATATCCTAAATGCACCTGTCAGCTTCTTTTTTAGGTAATTCCTCTGTTCTGCAAGATTATCAAATGCCGGTGGCAATGGTAAATTTTTCGGAAGCATGTCCAGCGGTGGATTAGGAACGGCCATATATTAACAGGTTAAATGATGATATTCTCGAATATAATGCTTTGGTAGGTAAGTCATTATGTGAATGGGGGATTTTCAAGATATCGGATACCTCATTGAAGATTGGAACCATTTCTATAGATTTTGGTTAATGAACCATACCTTATCACTAACTTCCCTTCCGTTTTGAAAGGCTACCTTTTTCTCTCTTTATCGATCATCTTCTGGGCACTGAATTTCCATCTTGGGAAAATCATGTTTGAAAGTGTGACACCAAATGTGGCAGCGTTTTGGCGCTTTTTCTTTGCGGTTCTGGGTTTGTTGGCCTTATCCTGGAAAACCATACCTTCCAGAGCAGCGATCGTCAATCGTTTACCCGGGATGATGCTGGTAGGATTTGTTGGTGTGTTTGGCTTTATCTTTTGTTTTACACAAGGACTCAATGCTACTTCAGAAATGAATGGTGCGCTTTTCGTCGCACTAAGTCCTGCCATGTCCCTGATTCTTGCTGCGATCTTTCAAGGGCATAAAATTCAGTGGAAAGAGATATTAGGCATACTTTTAGCTTTTCTGGGTGTGGCTTTTCTCTTGACCAGGGGCGATTTATCTGTGTTGTTCACAATCACCTTCAGTTCAGGAGATATCTATTTTGCGTTGGCAGCTCTCTTCTTCGCCGTACAGAATATTCTCATCAAACAATTCATTGGAGAAATAAACGGGGTGTTCTTTACTCTTGCCACAAATCTTTGTTGTTTATTGGGATTTACCGGGTTGTTGTTCCTTGAACCTGGATTTGAGATCAGTTATCCCTCAGAATTCTGGATTGCAGCAATAGGTATGGGTTTGCCAGGAACTGCTCTTGCTTATTATGGATGGAACATCGGGGTGAAGCAAATAGGTCCAGCTCGCGCACCAGTCTTTTTAAATATAATTCCGGCTATGGTGGCTCTTTTCGCAGTACCATTTGGTGCAGAACTCTTTAGCTATCACCTTATTAGCTTATTAATCATTGTGGCCGGCGTGATGGTGATCCAGTTGAAAAAACGGAAATAATTACTAATAGCGTGAGGTTCGTATTTAACTGAGGTCAGAAATATGTAATCCCTCAAAGCTATTATAGACCTTCCATGGCTGAACACCTAATTCCTCAAAGGGCAAGCCTTTTCTATTGATCCAAACCGTCTGAAACCCAAAATGCGTGGCTCCGGCGATATCCCAGGGGTTCGACGAAAAGAAAATGATGTCCGAATAATCACAGGAGAATAAGGAGGTAGCGAGATTATAAACCATAGGAGAGGGCTTGAAGACCTTCACCCGACTTGCTGATAGCACATAATCGATCTGTTCATTAATGTTCGCAATTACTACACTTCGTTCCAGCATTTCTTGCTCTCCGTTACTTAAGATGGCTGTCTTAAAACCTTGTACCTTACATTGATTAAGGAATTGAATAGCATCATCAAACGCGGAAGGTCTTTCAAATATGGATAATATGGATTGCTTTAAGACCTCATCATCCAAATGGTAATAGTTACAGGCATAGTCCAGCGCTTCCTTTGTAACCTGATTGAATCCTTTAAACTTTTCCATTAAACTACGCAACCAGGTATATTCCAATTGCTTGGTCCTCCATAAGGCCTGAATGTTTTCCGATAATTCCTGTTGCTCACTGCTCAGGTTGGGGATTTGCGAACTTACCTGGAGCAATGTTCCATAAGCGTCGAATACAAGGTGTTTTTTAGCCATAGATGAAATACTTCTGGGATCTGAAGTTTATCTCGCACTCCCCATCAGGACATGAGCGACTTAAGTTCGAACTAAAGTATAATAGAAATCTCACGTATGAAATTCATTTAAGTTAATAGAATCAAATCTGGATCCTGATTAGGTGATCATTAGGTATCACAATAAGGATAGAAGTCAGATCATTGTTTCGTAAGGAAGGAGTTTCTATTTCACTGACCTAAAGCAGGTATTGAAAATCTTATTTGAAAGGATGCGCTTTATTCAAAAAAAATGTTGATATTCAGCAGATAAAACCAGAAATGCTAATCCATGAATTAGCCATGAAATAAACTTCATAAATACAATCAAGCATACGAATCATGAGTAAAGTGAATGACATCTTAAAGAAGATTGAGGACAAAATTGAAGACATTACCGTACTAAACATTAAGACGGTCATGTCACCTTTGGAAATCGATAATGCAGGAAAAGTGAAGTTGCCTCCGGCGAAAAATGTCGACGGTATGGTCAGCACGATCGACCTGATTGATGGAGACATATCCACGATCATCGCTCCGACGTTTTATGAAAAATATCCGGAATTGGTGCAATTCCATCAAACGAAAGAAGCCAAAGGAAGTGAGATCATCGAGGCCAATATGAATGCTTTAAAAAGTATTGTGGGTATTGTGAGTAGCCTGGGCTCTTCCGATGAATAATGTTTAAGAAAAAGCTATCAAAAGAACAGTCTGACACCTGGTTAAGTGATGTATTCGATGACCTGACTCATCTGGAGATCAATACGATCATAAAGGATTCCATAACGGCAGAAATAGCGCCTGAATTTGAAGATTTGGTCACACGACTATTAGACCGATATAAAACCAGGTTGGTTAAGATCATTCATAAGCATGCTTTGGATCCTCAACTTAAGTATGAGGATCCATCGAGTTTCAAACAACTGGATTCGAATCTGGATGAGACAATCGCCTATATGAACGATCACTCAGAACTTCGAATTGATGAACATGATTATTCAATCCTCTTGAGAATCAATCGGTTTTTGAATTATCTAAAGCAATCAGAAGTCGAAGTAAATCCGTTAAAGAAAGGGAAGAAGCCTCAGAAACTTTATAAGATGAATTTTGGGGAGCATCGTACTTCGGACTTTGATTTTCGCAACATCAACCCCAGAGTGAAAGCAAAGTTTCGACGCATGTATGATATGAATGCAGAGAAAGTTGTCATGCAAACCCGCTTTGGAATAGATGGTGATGTCACTTCAAGGATTTCGTCGGCATTTTCAAAGGTGGATCAACAAGAAATCCTTTTGAAAATCCACGAACAGCATACAAGCCTTTCTTTGAGCTATTGGAAGGAACTTGTGAGCACCGTGACTTCAATCGTCGGACAAGTATTCAAATATTTCAAACCTGGATAGTCTTTTTAACATACATCGATTCGCCTATTTCAAATTGGTGAAGCAGCTAATTAAGGAAGGGGAGGTGTCTATTTCAGAAAGCCATCCCACGCAAGAATTAGCAGTTAAAGTACAACTGTTTGCCGATGGTGATCTTACTGTATTCATTTCAAATCCGAGTGGTCGGTTTGATGAAATCACTTATCATTTTCTGGTGAGCGCCTATCAAAAAGTACATAAAAAGATCCAGTCATTCGATGCCCTTAGAAGAGATATTGAGAGAATCGGAAGCCTGTTAGTTACGGGTATTTCCGGCTTGGTTTACTTCCATTATGGAGAGGCAGGTGTTCAGGAAATAGCGAGCATGCTCGGAATCGGATTTGTCTTTCCCGAGTTAAAAACCTGGGGTAAGAGAGCGTATGGATGGGTGAGTTCGAGATTCTTTTAGCTAAAAGAAGCCTTAATACTTCGAAAATACATCTATGCAATCCCTGAATGTAACATTTTGAATATCAATTATTACAGAGAACACTAGAGGCTTGTTGAATCCCCGCTAACTCAGCTTCTTTGCATAATTGCTCCAAAAAAGAGTCGTCTAAGTATATATCAGAATCAAATTCAAGGGCGGCTTCTAACGATAGAATCGCCGCCTTATAGTCAGCTTCTTTGAAGAAATTTTCACTTTCTTTTCTTAATAATAAGGCGATTGTTTTATCAATGTTATTATCATCATTTGTCAGCGACGCTTTTTCAAAACTTACAACGGCTTCATCAATCCTTTTATTTGTCAAATAGAAATTTGCTTTTGAAAAATAAGAATCAGATGCAAAGTCTAAAGCCAAATTACTAGGATCGATCTCCATGCCTGGATCTATTGATAAAGCTTCTTCAAATAGTTTCGTAGCATCTTGAATATTACCATTTTGAGCTAAATTTTTACCTTTAAGGTATACTTCCAGGCTCTTAAACAGGGGAGGGCATTCTTGACTATTAAAGTATCTGAAACACTCCTCTCTCGATAAAGATCGGGTTATTCGATTCCTAGCTAAACGCAATAGGTCAAGCTTGTCGAGTGTGAAAATATTTACGGTCTTATCAAAGTTCAAAACGGCAAGTAATCTGGAGTCTGCACTTATGGCAATTCTAAGAGCGCCCCGGCCAAAACCATCATTTCTTATGTTGAGTAAATTTTGCCCTGTAGAAGCATCCCATAGTTTTATTGTTCCATCACTACTGGCAGACGCCACCCAAAGGCCATTTGGACTAAATTTGACATCTTTCACTATTGACCTGTGTCCGTACAAATCCAACATTGTATTTGTTGAATCCATATAGTCCATAATAGCAACAGCACCTGAATGGTGACCTATAGCGATCTGATCACTCGTTGGACTAAAGGAAATTGCAGTGTATTCTCGGCGATCCTCTAATTTTATTAGCTCCTGTCCTGAGTTTACATCCCATAAAATCACGGACCAGGGGCTTAATGAGGCTATGACCGATCCGAATCGATTGAAGGCTGCATTATTGATTGTATATTGTTCCGTTGGTAAAGTTAAAAGTGTATCTCCTGTATCTATGTTATATAGATTGAGCGTATCACCCTTAACCGACAATAATTCTCGTTGAAAAGGATGTAACGCGAATTGCTGGCCTTCAAAAGGAAATTCAGATAAATTTTCACTATTCCCTGCATTCCAAAATTCTATTTTCTTACGATAGCTATTGTAAGTAAGACCAACGATCTCTTCACCGTTTTTACTGTATTGAGCATCGTAACTATCTAACCCAAATAACAAATTACCCGTTTTAGAATCATAAACTTTAGAATGGAAGTCATTTACATCAATGCCAACCAGAAGTAACCTATTGTCAATTGTAGGAGAGAAGTGAATATCATATGCTTTTTCTGGTATGTCACTTACAGGTAGCGTGAGTAACTCTTCTCCTGAACTGGCAGTTCTCCAAATTTTTGCGGTTCCATCTCTGCTGGAGCTAACCATCAATTCACCGTCAGGACTAAAACTCACATCAAAGACTTGATTTGTGTGACCACCAAAATTGGCAATCTCTTCACCGTCAATTCTCCATAATTTTATTTTACTATCCAGTGAAGCGGTAGCAATAAATCGATTATTCGGATCAAATGCCACCTGCCAAATTGTTGATGTGTGGCCTCTGAGTGTTGAAAGCCTTTGGCCCGTGTTTGCATCCCAGATGATTGCTGTCCTATCAAGACCTGCCGTAGCTACTCTATTTCCGGCAGGATCTATGGCCCCGCCAATGATCTCTTCTGTATGACCGTCAAAGACCCGGATCGGCCTAATAGAGTCCAAATGCCAAATGGCTCCGTATTGGTCTTTACTAGTGGTTAGTAATCTCTTCCCATCCGGAAAGAAATCCACACTTCTTACCCAATCGGAATGGCCTCTAAACTCCCTCAGAACTTCTCCCGTACGCACATCCCAAATCCTGGCAGTGCGATCAAAACTTGCTGTGGCCAGTAAGGAATCATTGGGACTAAAAGTCACACCAACCACATATCCAGCATGTCCCTCGAATGTACGAATGCGATTTCCAGTTTCCACATCCCACAAGATCACCGTACTATCAATACTGGCTGTGGCTAAAAACTTACCATCCTGACTAAAGGAGACTGCCATTACCTGATCTTGGTGACCGGAAAGCTTTAAAAGTTCCTCTCCGCTTGATGCAATCCATATACGAGCTGTTGAATCTTCACTAGCCGTGGCGATTAAAGAGCCATCCGGACTGAAAACACCGGAATAGATACCTGCTTCATGGCCAGTTATGGTTTTTCTAATTCTCGATGCGCGAATTGCAGCTCGAAGTACTTCTTCAGATTCAGGGGTAATGGTACCATCATAATCGTAAGTTGATCTGGCTGATTGCAGAGAAAGCAAGATGCCTAACTCGGGATCGAATCTTAGGCTGCCGTAAGCAGATGTTGCTAACTCCCTTGAGCTTGAAAAAATGGATTGCATGATGGCTGAGTTCCTTTGAACCAGGGCATATCCGGCCGCCGATATAGCAATTACAGAAATAATTGCCATTGAAACTAATATGCGTTTTAGCTTTAAAGACCGCTTTGATTCATCTTCTGCTCGCTTTTCCGCTGCTTCAGTTTCTTTGTCCTGAGCGTACTTTGTTTTCCAGCTGAGTACTGCCAGGGCTAATACATCATGATAGATTTCATAACTATCTGAGTCTTTTGGACCTTTATCTGTGGAGATTAGCTTTAAAATCCTGGCTTTTGTTAAGGTATTCAGCGTGCTATCCAGATGATTAGAAAGCGAACCGGACCATTTTCTTAGATCATTCTTTGTACAGGCAATTTTGGTTCCGGACGGGGTTACGAAACGATCAAACAATTCTGCACATACTTCCTTCTCTTCCAGTTTGAGAGACTCCATTGTGTCCTTCAAATGGGATCGAACAATTTCCTGTGCACCTCCTAGATTTATGAGGGTTGAGAGCCTTAACACACTAGAACCTTGATCGATCTCTGTTTCCCAGAG
Organism: Cyclobacteriaceae bacterium; assembly: GCA_965229785.1. Taxonomy (GTDB): domain Bacteria; phylum Bacteroidota; class Bacteroidia; order Cytophagales; family Cyclobacteriaceae; genus JAWPMT01. The sequence goes on along the minus strand of CBDDJS010000001.1, from coordinate 1,596,956 downwards.
TTTCATTAGGACCAGTTGCAAGAAAGGAGTCTCTATTTTCTTTTTCTTCTTAACCTCGTCAATTCCTCCGGCCCCCGATACTTCACTAATCTGAACAGCCCCTGATTGTACTTGATTAATGATCTCCGCCACCAACTCCTCCTGTATATCAATAGGGTAGGATAAGTAAGACTCATCATTAAAAACCTTAAGTGGTTCCTTAATAGCCCTTTCTGCGGCTGTAGAATCCAGATTAGAAATTTGTAAGGTATTGCCCAATAAATTCGGAATGCGAGTCCTAAACTGGTCAATTTTTGACAGGTTATCTTCCCGAATGATTAAAAGAACACTTGCTTGTATTTCTGGCCGATTGACAAGTTTAGCAAGCTCGCTTTCAAATAATATGTTGTTTTCTGAATAGTCGTAAACAAAGTATTCTTCAAATTGATCCAGGACTATAAATACAGGTTGATTCCTTTTTTGGGAAATGTCAAAAACCAGTTCATTTAGAGGAATATCAGTTTCATATGGATCAAGTTCATAGGGCTCATCAGAAAATTCATTATATGCGTCTATTAGTTGCGATTTAATCCGTGTGATAAAGTTAGTTTTCTGCCACTCGCGGTAAATAATGGCTATCTGACCACTGTTCTTTAATTGCGGCAATACACCGGCCATTAAGACGGAACTTTTCCCCACGCCACTATCACCATACATGATGGTAAATGGCGATGCATGAAGGTTTGAGGTAATTATTCGAATTGAACTTTCTCTGCCAAAAAAGAACTTTCTGTCCGTATGATAGAATGGTCTTAAACCAACATAAGGACAGATTACATTTTCATCTATGTCACTCATGCTCTTCTGGTCATTTGCTGGACAAAATTGTCTATATCGGTATCAAAAATGTTTACCTTTCTGTTGATCCAAAGCTTGCGTTCTAATTCCGTAGGCGATTTCTTTATTGCCCAGGATGGCATCAATTCACTGTCAACACCACCATTGGTACCATCGTTACCAGATGACATGTACTTACTGAGATTTCTAAGCACTACCCGTAAATTCCAGTCATTCAAACCATAACCCAGAAAAAGAAAGCTTCTTTCCCTGAAATGATGGAAGAATGACGCTGGAATGGCTGTATTTGTAGTCATTCTGGAAAGAAACTCTACGTAATCTTCTTCGGTAATAACATAGTTGTCCCAATCGCTATCATTGGAAATAGAACCATGCATTTTATAAATGACTGTTCTTTGCGAAAGATCAATATCTAAAATATTAGGAGCAATTACTTCAGGTTCTTCAGCAAGGTGTTCCCACCATAGTACAGCATTTGCAAGATCTTTTCTATCAGAAGGGTATACCACAAGATCATATGGCTTACCAGCTTTATTAAATGCCTGTTCAAGAAGCGTGTCATAATTGGTAGAAACGATTACAAGCGGAGATTCAATAGAGGCCAAAAATTCATGAATCCCGCCAAACTGATAATCATTGTCAAAAACCTCTCTCAACCGATCCCTTAATGTTGTTCTTCCTGCTATATCCATATAGTACGATGATACCTTGGCGAGATCATTCAGATCCGCAGGGTCTCCAGCAGGAAACATGGACTCTTCAGCGAGGAAGTTGGCTAACTCAGATCCACTTGGCAAAAAGTTAGTTTCGTTTGATTCCCACTTTGCTTTACTCCCTCTACCTGTCAGCGATGCGCCTGCACCTAAAAATGGAATTACTTTACCGGCTTTTAACCTATTAAGAATTATGCCATATGGTGGTTCTACCATAATAAAATCAAGTCAACTTCTAATATTCAACATTTATCATCTATGCATTAAATATATGACTTTATTATTAAATATAGCTGATCCATTTGTGCCAATAATTTGTGAATAAGGTAGAGTTAAGAGTTGTCTTTGAAAAATTAATATTCTGGTATTCTTCCCTAACATAGAAGTACGTACTTTACCCAACAGGTTTATTAGTAGAATTAGATACTATAATCCCATTTGGATTCAATAGCCTTAGTGAGTATAACAATATGTAAATCGAACTATGATATGGAAATAATAATGGATGAGAAATGATGATTATGTTTCTGAGATTTTAGGACATCAAAATAACGAACAGCACAAGCTTCTATGTTTTCAAAGAGAGCATTTTCTATTGACGATAGTCAGATAATTGGTAGTAAATCATTCATAATCTCGAAGAGTTATCATTGGACTTTCAAGAGATTACTTCAATCGAATTGGCACAGAATTGAAAACAGAACAAATTGCCGGAATCATAGTAGAAATAATATTATTGAATGGAACCTGAGCGATGGCCTGCCAAAATCGAGGGGTGTGTTTGACATGTGGGCGGAAGCTTGATTTTGGCTTGATCTATTTGTTTACTTTCTGTATCAAGACAGAAAGTAAATACCTGGCCGGCACGAGGGCTAGTTGAAGACAACATTAGCTAAGGGAACTAAAGATTCGAAACGGAAATTCATAAAGAAGTAGAATCCAGGAATCATCAAAGCTTGTAGAATCAAACTCTAGGAACAACGACTAATATCGCTCAAGGAGCACGCAGGCAGCAAGTGTTTCATAGGCAAAATTCTAATCGCAGAGAATCCATTATTTACAGAAATTATATCCGGTGATCCGGTTATTGAAATCTGGTGAACCAGCTAATGCCTTTGAATCTCTTGCTACAGGGAATGGCCAAGTGAGCCTTAGCTCACAAGCGGGTGGGACTTTATTGTCGCAGAGGTCAGGGAGGCACGGGTAAGCCAGCAAGGCCACAGGATCGCCTGTAGAATCAATCAAAGATGTAGAGATAAAATTTGGAGCATAGAGAATCATTTAATAGTCGCTGTGCCATTAAGCGATCGGTGGGCTTGCTGCCGCATCGGCGGACCGCAGCGATGGCGCAGCGGCTACAGCGCCGGCTGCCCGATTAAAATAATGTCGAATTATATAACAAGCTTCACGGAGCACGTCGAACCACCATAAACTTCGGTAGCAGTCATACACATATTCGCAGGCCTTGATGCCTGCTTAACATAATATAATTATATAACGGGACAGACCGGAGATATCGCCGTTCAGGCAGCACAATAGCCTGTTTTGTTATATAATGTTTGCGTTATGTTAAATAGGAGAGGTCCGGGGCGGAAATCGAGGGTAGAAATGATATCAATTTCCACCTTTCCAAACTGATTTCAGCAGCTAACGATCACCCGCTCAAATCGTCTTATCTTGTACAAGCCTTGTTGTAATGCCCAGAAGCTAAATGGTATCCCTGCTCTAATTTCTGAGTACATCCGAGTTAAATATTTGGCAGGAGTGTAAGGAAGTCCCGAGTGCCATCGGGACTAGTTGATAAATTTCACTGGTGGATCTTACGATACCCCGTTCAGCATAATTTTCAAGCAGTAAAAATACATTTCCTCAAGGCGTTTTTAACCTCAATTACAAAAACATGAAGAAGCGAAGAATGCCGATGAAAGTAGTACATCCGAATGCCGGGGGGATCGATGTAGGAATTAGGTCCCACTATGTAGATATTGGTCAGGGATCCCAGGACGTGAAATTCTTTGGAGTCTATGCCGAGGACCTGGCAGACTTGGTTAAGTGGTTGCTAAAGAACCAGGTGACTACCGTAGCCATGGAATCCACAGGCGTTTATTGGCAGAACCTGTTTGTAGAACTGATCAATTCAGGAATTGAAGTCGTACTTACGAATGGAAAGTTCACGAAGAACATCAATCGAAAGAAAACAGATGTTTTAGACTGTCAATGGATACAGAAGCTACATACGCTAGGACTATTGCCCTCCAGTTTCTTACCTGATCATATCACAGAGCGACTTAGAACCCTCTGTAGACACAGAGTCAATATGATCGATCAAAGAGCCGACACAACTCGCAAGATGCAGAAGTACCTAAAGTTCCTCAACTTTCGATTAGATGTTGTTGTCAGAGATGTTACAGGCCTCACCGGACTAAAGATCATTGAAGAGATCTGCCAGGGAGATCTTGACCCAAACTCGCTAGCCTCGTACAGGCATCCCAATTGTCGTAAGTCCGAAGTAGAGATTGCCAAAGCATTGATATCTAACAAGAGACAAGACTATCTCTTTGGCCTGAAGCGGGAGTTTACCAGGTATCAATTCTATAACCAACTCATTGAAGCCTGTGATCAGGAGGTCAGTACCTACCTCAACCAGGTCATCTTGGAGAGGGAAGAAGTAGTGGATGATATTCCGGAAGAGAAACCTCATAAGAAACAGAATAAGAACGCTCTAAAGGGAGTTGACCTCAATATCATATCGTACCAATATTTTGATGGAGTAGACCTGCTGACGATCCCAGGAGTGAGCCATTCGACTGTCCTTACATTGATGAGCGAGATTGGGCCTGAAGGCTTTAAGAAGTTTCCCACAGCCAAGCACTTTGCTGCCTGGCTCAAACTTGCTCCCAACAACAAGATCAGTGGGGGAAGGGTGCTATCCAATCGAATACCTCATGGAAGTAACCGACTTAAGATCGCACTTCGAAATGCAGCTAATGCTGTAGGTAACCTTAAGGACTCAGATTTGGCCAAGTTCTTTCGCAGGATTGCATTTAAGAAGGGTAGACAAACAGCCATCAACGCCACCGCCAGAAAGATAGCCATCATCATTTGGAACATGGTTGTCAAAAAAGAGCCCTATCAGCCCAGAGAGAACTACCTGTTTGTTCATCAGAAACGGCATCTTCTGAAAAAGATGAAGAAGCAGCTAAAAGACATGGGTTTGAACCCAAATGAATGTGATTTACTACTTCAAACCTGGATAAAATCACTCGAGAAATGCTATCTGATAATCAGACACTTAAGTTGCGTTAGTCAGCATAGCTTAAGAGTTGTGAAGGAAGGTAAATGTTCCCTATTGGCCAATTAAAAAATAGTTGAGAAATTTAGAAAATTAACTTGGGTTAAAACTGATTTTTACCTGATACTGAGGAATAACTTTATATAAAACTTTCAAAGAATAATCAATAATATGGGGAAGAAGAATCTAAACTTGACAACTGGAGTCGCATTTGGCTTAATAATGATAGGGCTAATTGTAATTATCTATTTTACATTTCATCGGAGCTTTAATGATGGATCAGGAAATTTGAATCCAGTTCTTGCCAGTAATTTCGGCGCTTTTATCAGTGGAGTAGTTGGGCCAATATTTTCTTTGGCTGGTATAATCCTAATTTATCAGACGATTTTATTACAAAAGCAAAGTTTTGAGCAAAACCAATTTCAGAATCATTATTTCGCGTTAATCAGAACATTTAATGACAATGTAAGAGCAATTCAGTTCACAGACTCTCGTGGTACTATAGTAGAAGGAAAATCGGTGTTTGAGCGGTTAATGAGTGAAATTGAGGGGACATTAGGTCAGGTTCAAGAGTTCTTCAATGATAAGGATACCGAAGATGAAGGTATCCAAAAAAAGCTATTATTAACAGCTTATTACTATTCATTCTACGGTGATGAACAAGAAGAATTATTGCAACAGGAACTTGAAAAACTATGGAGTGATAAAGAAAAAGTGACGGAACTCATGTCTGTTGTGAAAATTCCAGGTATCAGATATGGTAGTCTTCTTGCAAGTACTTACAGGCCTTTATACCAGACTATTAAGTATGTACATCAAAATGATGATATAAGCGATGATGAGAAGTATCAGCTAGTAAAAGCTGTAAGGGCGCAGCTATCGGATAGTGAATTGTCAGTTCTTCTGATGAACTGCCTGACAGAAAAGGGCAAGGCCTGGTTAGAAAATCGCTTTGTAGATAAGTATAAGTTATTCAATAATCTTACAACCGGTTTTGTTTCAAACTATAGTCCAGAAGATTTTTTTTCGACTTGAGAAAGTTTATTGGGAAAATTTCGATTTTTTATCGACACAAGATTTTTAATCGATAAACGTTTCAATTGTAGCTTTTTAATAGTTAATTTGTTCATGAGCCATGAGGTACTAAGGGATGCGTTTAAAGAATTGACCGAAAAGTATTTTGGTAATTGGAAAGAGGTAGATAACCTTAATCTTGTATATGCGATCAGTCGAAAAACAATTTTCGGATTGTTAGAAGAAAGTCGTCAGACGGTAATGTTGTTACCCATCGATACTAACTTTGAATACATTGAATGGCCAAAGGAAGAATGTGACTTTGTAATTGTCAGTAGAAAGAAGTCAATTCAATTATTGAAAAAATGTCCTTGGAAACAGGCTAGGGTGTTGACTTATTTCGGTTTTATTCAGTATTTAACCGAATATGAAGGTGACATTGAGGATGTGGTTTATCCAAGAACTCGAATTTATATTAAACAAGAACCACTGGAATATTGGCTGGTTAAATCTAAGTCTTACGGTGAAAAGAATATTTTAATTGTTGACCGAAAAGATGAAGTTAGGCGGGCTGTTCTGAATGACTATCGGTCCATTTTATCTTACATATTTAAGAAAGATTATATCTATGCAGACTTGTCGGATGAGTATATTGGAGATGTCAAGCGTCTATTATACAACAAGTTATTCTTTCTAAATCGGATCAGTCAGAATTCGAAGAAAGCGATACTAAAATTGATTTCCTATCGGTTAATGATGCTAGTCGATAATGCCGATAGCAATAAAAAGAAATTGAATGATCTAACTGAATTTACTAATGAATTCAATATCCCAGTTTTTGCTTTCAGTAATCAGGAAATAAAAAACTGGCACGTTGGTTACGTTGATGACATTATGAGTGAGGATATCACTCATATGCTTGAAGGGTTCTTCCAAGGCGGAAACTTAGAATTTGTGTTTTATCCAAATCTTGAGTTTCTCGCTTCCTTTGAAAACGAACAAGAGCTAGCTTTACTTAAAGATGCTTTATCAGGTCTCAAGTCCAAAGACATCAAGCTAAATCAAGATAATTTTGAGTTGTGCGTTTTTCATGCCATCTGGCTTTGCTGGAAATCGAGAATCGAATCTTTAAACAGAGGTGATATACTAAGTTTTGTTACTTCCTTAGGATTTGAGGAATTTTTTAAGGAAGAAATCCTTGATGCCAAGGAATTGGTCTTTTTGAATGAATCTTCCGTTTCTAGGTTAAGCCCTAATCTTGTCACAAGCTACAATCAAGAGTTTTTTGAAAGTATCAGACAAATACCTTTTCTAAGTCAAAGAGAAAACATCACTCAAATTAGGAATCATTTTTTAAGGTATTTCATACTTGCAGATTTCATAGTATCTAATTTTATAAAACTTGTTTCACAAGATAATAAGCGATTATCTATAGTTCATGAATTGTATAAGAATCGCCTGCAGGGACCTAATTCTTTACTCCCGATTATAGGTATGAAGCCTTTTAACCGAGAATTGATTGAAATTGTTGTGAAAAGAATTGGACATTTGTCCGAAGAGGAAAAGCAAGTTCTGGAAGCCAAGCTGAATGATATTATTCGCGAGTCAAGGCATAATTCCTTCTATTCTTCATACCCATGGCGATACCTTGCAGGAAATTGTTTATCACTGCTCATAAGAATTTCGGCGATTCCATATAAGGCCGATTACTCTTACTCCAGGATAGCTGGCGTAAACTTTTACGGTTTGGTTATAAGTGGACTTACTTTGACAGGTTCATTCGTTCCTGATGCTGATTTCAGAAAGGCAGATTTTGACTGGGAACAGTTAAGTTTTTGCTACATCGATAAATCAAAATTTGACAGTCAGCAACCGGAAGGCTTTACCGCATATGATAGGTCCAATGTAGATTCAATGCCTATACCCGCCGAATATGAATTGATCGGAATGCAACAAGGGTTTGAAGTAGATCCTGTGGCCATAGGAGAGTTGGTGACCACTGAAGATTTTAATGAATTTACCGAAAATAAGGTTGAATTTAGTAAAAACAATTATTTGGATGATGCCACTGCTCATCTTGATAGTTATTACCTCAACGCACTAGAATATGACGCTTCTCATCCTGTCTCTTATATCGGGATGGATGCTGCTTTAGCTTATTGCTTAGAAAAAAATGTGAGACTGCCCACTTTGCCTGAATGGTTTTTACATGTTGAAGGGTTGGAAGTTGAGGATCAATATGGTGAATGGTTATGGGGACCTACCAATGTTGAGATTGGGAATTTTACGAAGGCCAAAGCCAGAGATAAAATTAAAGATACCTGGTTTCCGAAATCGATTATGAACACCTGGCTGGGTATCGTAGCCAGGTCTACAGGTATCAATCTGCAGATTGACCGGATTTTTCCATTCAACTGCAATGAGGATGTCTCATTTAGAGTTGTTTTTGATTACTCGTATTTGATTAAACTAAGATGAATAATATACCGACTCCCGAAAATCTAATTGCCAAAAGATTAGAATCCTTGGGGGATAAGCCTACTCCTAAGAACCTCTTGAAACGAGTTGGTGATGTCGTTAAAAAAGACACTGCGATAAAAATTCTGGGGGGTAAAAATTGGCCAAAGCTTGAGACATATCTGAATGTGGCTAAGAAGCTTGAAATGGACTCTGCCGAATTGGAATTGTCTTACTATTGGCATAAAATGTCGGGGGATGCGAAAGAATCACTTTCTAAGAAAATGGTTGCTCCTACTAATCAAAAGAGAGCGGACTCGGAAAGGGTCCTTAGCCTGCTTAAGTATCATTTCAATGAAAAGTCCACCAAATATGAAAGAAAAAAGGGCTTTATTGAAATGGAAACCAACATAAAAGATGTGCTTCCATTTAGCCTTATCTGTCTTTTTCCAGAGGAGTTTGGAAATGAAAAAGAGCTTCTGGATTTTATCACAAATCAGGAGGGGTCTCTGGACTATAACCGAATCATCATATGTTTACCTGATGATTCAACGGATTATGATTTGTATTGTAAGATTGCGAGGAATTTCGAAGGTTACCAGCTGGAGGAAACTATCTCACACAAAATTGATAGGATAGCCGATAAGAGAGCTACTGTTTGGCGAACTGGTAAGTTCATAGACTGGTTTTTTGTAAAATTCTTTTTCCCAAAGGAATACTGTTATCATCAAAGCGACATTCATGATTTCAAGCTAAATCATTATGCCAATTTGCGGCTCAAAAGAAGTGGTTATGTGACAGAAGCGATCAAGTATCTTAAGCATTGGTATGATAATGGGACTAACGTAAACGTACAATTGGTGTCTGGTAGCTATGGTCTGGGGAAGTCCACTTTACTCAATAAATTCTACGTTGACCTTTGCAAAACAATATATGGAGAACTTGATGAAGAAGCAGAAAGCTATTTGAATTATCAAAAACCAATTCCTATATGGTGTCCTGTCACTTCATGGCTCGGAATAAAGAAAAGTAATCCGCTTTTTACTCGCTTTATTCAGATACTTACAGAGAACTCTGATTTTATAGGAACATCCGGGTTTGATACAAGGCTTAGTCAGGAAGTATTTGAAAACTTGTCAGGAGGTAGTAGAAGGTTCATATTTATCATTGACAGCTTAGACGAGGCCATCAGGTCGAGTCAAGATTTGGAGAGAGCCATCAATTCGATCAACTATTTTGTAAAGCTGGGACATAAGGTAATTGTAGCCACGAGACCAGAGATATTCACCAATTCCATAGAAATTTGGAAATATTTTCCTGATAGGAATACAGTTGAGACAGAATTAATTCCGATCTCAAATGAGGAAGTTGATCGATACATTGAGGAGACGCTTGAAGGTTTCCCTGAAAGAAGTGAGCTCGTCAAAACACTAAATAAAAAGTACCCTTCCATATTAAAAATTCCTTTCTTCCTGTCTTACACGTGTTTTGAAAGTGTTGAAAATCAGCAAAAGCTTGATGAATTATTCAGTACAAATGAACCTTACTTGATCCTCGATTTTTTTGTAGAAGAATGGTTTCAGCGGGAGAAGAACAGGCCCAATAAAAGAATCAGGAATATTGAAAAATTCATCGAAGAAATTGCTATCGAAACCAGCATTAGATCCTCGAATGAAGTAAGTGATACGAATATGCCGGCCGTAATTGATTCAATCCTCCTTGAGCTGGGTGAAGTAAGAGACATAATTGCAGGAGAATCGCCTATATTGGAGAATCTTCGGCGAGAGGCCAGAATATGCTCTTTTATGACGGTATCCTATGCAGGAATAGGAGAGCGACTGTATTCCTTCAAGTTGAAGCCCTTTGCTTCATACTTCGTTGGTTCTAGAGTCAAAGAAGAACTAATCAGCGATTTTACCCCAGACACTATTAGTTTAGGTCGAATCAAGTTACAGTACACGGACATAAAGTTAATTGTTAGCGCAATTCAAGCTTATGGAATTCAAGAACTGGCAGTTGAGAGATTACAGAAATACATAATCCTCACGGCAAATTCCCATTACTGCAGACATTGGAAGTATCGCTACCTAGGTGGGAATTCATTATCCATACTTCTGGAGTTATCGGGAAACCAATTAAACATTGATTTGTGTGGAGTAAGTATTTGTGGATTTAAAGCTAGAAATGGAATCTTAAAAGGAAACTGGAATTGTCTGGACCTGAGTGAGTCACGCTTTGAGAATTGTGACTATTCAGAACTGGTTGGGAATGATAATTATGCATTTAGTTCTGAATTCTTCAATGATAATAATGGCAAGGGAGGTTTTGATAAGGGGTTGATTTCCTTCCCTGAATTAAATGTCACCAGGAACTGGGATGAAGTGGATCCTGTGGATGGCTATGTACTCATTCCACCTGATGCTGACTTCAATTTTCATGTTACCCTTAGGAAGATCAAAGTTCATGGCTTTTTCATAAAAAAGACGACTGTCACGAACTCGGAATTTCAGGATTTTTTAATTGAAAATGAATTTTGGGATCCTAAAAACATAATTGAAATCTCTAGTTTTTTCCAGAAGAGATTTGGTCGATTTGGTTCCACTCTTCATTATTTAAAGGGAGTCCATCATGATGGTCCGGAATACCCAGTAGTAAATGTTCCAAAATACGTAATGGAAGAGTACTGTCAATTTACCAATAGTCGAATTAACTCCGAGGTTGAGTGGGAATATGCTGTTACGCATTTAGGTATCGCAAACTTAAAAGATGAGGAATTTGATAAAGTCAAAAGTACAACGAGACTGGAAGATAACTGCCTAGGGGTAGTCGGTCTTGCAAGAAATGTAAGGGAGATGTGTAGCGATTGCTACTGGCCCAACTTGGGACCGGCTTTTGATTACGTTATGGATAATGGTATAAATCCATTTTTTCGAGCAATAGAATTAAAAGATAATCAAGAAGGTGGTCCCGTCACAAGACAAAAAGGCGTACTTAGAGGAAAGGCATTTGATGATAGAGGTAAGTTCGATGTAAAGTCCAGGATTGGCTATATTTTGACGAATTACGACAGCAATGTAGGCTTTCGTGTAGTTAAAGACATACATTCAGTCATTCAAAGTGTAAGTTCAAAAGATATAATAGTAAAAATTCAGAATATATGATTCTCACTGATATAGAAACGTTTATGACAATCACAGTGTTTGCGCTGATCATGATTGGAATAGTAAGAATACGACGAAATAAGCATATTGAGTCTCTTGATAGTTTCTATCTGGCTGACAGAAAAGTAGGTATTAACTCAGGAGCGTTGAGTATAAGCGTAAGTTGGATATGGGCACCTGCTTTGTTTGTAGCGAGCTCAATTGCTTATGACCTAGGAATTGCCGGTGCTATATGGTTCATTGTTCCGAATATAGCATGCTTCTTTATTTTCGCACCATTAGCAATAAAATTCCGGGAATTGATGCCAGAAGGATACACGCTGCCAGGCTATATGAAAATGCGTTATCCAGGAAATACAAATGTTGCTTTAGCATTTTCGGCAACGACAGTATTGTTTGGCCTAGCGGCTATTGTTGAAAACCTTGTGGCCATTTCCAAACTATTTGAATTTTATACCGACTTGTCGGGGACCGTAGCAATCGTCGTTTTGTCTTTTATCTCAATGGGCTATTCACTCAGGAGTGGCTTCAAAGCTTCCGTGGTTACTGATGTTTTTCAAATGCTTTTAGTCGTTTTGATTGGTTTAATTCTTGTCCCATGGTCTTTGGGAGTTACTGCAAGCGAAGAAACATTAACAGCTGGTTTTTGGATGGGTGCCGATAACTCCGTATCATGGATGGCAATTGCTTTTGCTCCCGGATTATCATTATTGTTTGGATTGATAGGGGGGCCTATTGGAGATCAAATGTTTTTTCAAAGAACTATGGCCGTTGAAGCAAAAAACATTAAAAAAACACTATACCGGGCAGGAGTTTACTTTGCAATTGTTCCTATCACATTGTCCGTATTCGGATTTCTCGGAGTATCACTTGGTGACGCTATTCATGTTAATGATTCGGAGCTAGTTGGGGCAATTATTGTTTCGAGTTATTTACCGAAAACCGCTTCCTTGCTATTCTTCTTCATGATGTTATGTGGTCTTGCCTCAACCCTGGATTCGGCCTATTGTGCTGGAGGGACAGTATTTGGACGAGATATCTACAGTATGAAACATTCTTCAGATGTCAAAATTGAACTACGAAACTCAAGGTTATTTATGGTTGGAATGGGGTTAGCGGGAGTGTTTTTGGCAGTATTTAGCAGAGATATCTGGTATGTTTTTATGACCGATGCGGCTATTGCTTCTTCTGGAATTGTTCCAATCATTCTGAGTGTATATTGGAAAAAGCAGACCTCTCAGGCTACATTCTGGTCCGTACTTATAAGCATAGTCTTTGGATGCTCTACTTCAATCGCTGGGCATTTCTATGATTTGCAAACACTTGCCGCATTAGGGGCACCTATAGCAGTTGTAGTAGGGTTGGTTGTGAGTATCTCTATCAGCTTGAGCTCAAATCAGTGATGTTCAAACTTCAAATAGCGGAATTTTTCAACAAATTCTTTCTTACCAGATGAAGTCAAATATGGCAAAGAGTTTATTAATGAGATAGACTCTTCCTTACTTGTAATGGATGCCGCAACACAAAGAAGTAAGAAGGCAACAAATTGAATGTCATACATTTTCTGCCAATTCAAAATCTCTGCTATCTCTTCATAATGGTCTATGACAATTAATTCGAGGCATGACTGTTCAATTTCAGGGCGTCCTCTTAAAATATCATAAATCTTAACTATCTGATCCTGCGAATCCTGAAGGTTTACTGAAATATTATTATGGTTTTTTATCTTCCTACAGATATTGAGGATAGCTTCACTTGAAAACAGATATGCTACCTCGTCGTCTTTGGTTTCTGAATTGATCAATTCATTGAACCTTCGAATTTCCAGAAGCTCTTTGTCGATCATGTCTAACGTTGCCGAAATCAAATTTACTTTGCGTTGTACAAATTTTGATTTGGTCTCCGCCTTGTATAAGTCTAATTTCCTTTGTAATTGAGCCCATGAATGAGACAATAAGGTCCTAATCTGAATTTCACATTTGAGGCCTTTGAGATTGCCATTAAAGTTTGCCATTTGGGAGTTTGTTAATTGAACTACCAAATGACGGCTTGAATAGCCTATTTCGTTTATTTTATGTCGATTTAGTGCAACATGATCCCATTTTATCTCAAAGGAATCGATGACTAGTTCTGTAAATTCTCTCAATTGTAAATCATCCTCGAGGACTATTCTTACCCCGGATATATCTGGAAAGTCTTCAATTCTTGAATAGCCTTTGGTTTTAAACTTTTTCAGAAGAGATTCTTTCTCTTTCGTTCTTGAGCTCAGCAAACAATCTTTGAAACCCAGGGATTCGGCGAGACGTCTGCATTCAATTTCGACGAACCTCGTTAATTCTTCGTAGTAAGTTTTTAAGGAGTGGTAGGAAGGCTCAATATTCATTGTGGAATAAGAGTTAGTTAAGTAAGATTTAATTAATATGAAAGCTAACTTTATTTGTTTAGAATCAGAATCAAATGGTATTAATTCCTTTATTTATGTATAAAATCAACGAAGAATTATGATGGATCTCAAACTGTCTCTTGATCATGAAGGAAAAGTTAGTCTAGGTTTAACCATTCCATTTCCAGAAATATCCTTATCGAAAAAGCCTGTCACATCTAAGTTAGAATTGACCATCGAGAAGATAGAGTTTCTTCTACAGAAAATACTAAACGATCAATTTTTGGAAGAAAACACACCTGAAGGAGCCTGGGGTAAATCCTATCAAACTTATTTAGATTTTTATTTCGGTAAAGAAATTCCTGGAGACATTGGGCAAACTAGTTCTATAACTTTTTCAAGTTGGATTTTTGAGCCGATGTTTCAATTCTATAATCAGGAAGTATTACATGATGTGAAAATCTTGCTTTACAGAAGATTCTTAAAATATCGTGATTTTTTAGTGGAAAGCGCTGATCTAAGAAGAGGTGGTTTTGGTAAGTGGGTAAGCAATCAAAGCAAAACGGGTGTAATCGCTAGTGACCCAAGGCATACAATTTGGGGATTGAATTCACTATTGAAATTACTAAATACCGATTTTGAGAATGCTGAATTACGGCGTACTTGGAAAACTATGAGAGAAAAAGGAGATTCGATTAGACAGTTGATTACCAGTAGTCTTGAATTCGATGACTATTCGATAACTTATGCTTCGGGTCAGTATTTTGCAGCATCTGAAAGTCTCACAGAATTAGTTGGACTATCCGAAAGAGAATCTTATCAACTAAGAATACAATTTGAGTCAAGACTGGTAAATATTTTCAAACACGATTTTTTCCGATGGGATAATGGAACAGATTTAGATCCTAGACTTGGAACAATTGATAACTTACTAATTCTCCAATCAATAAACTCTCAGGTCGAACTCAGTGAAGATTTGAAAACTATCATCTGCTTGGTATTATCATACTTGGATAGAAATGCAATTGCGTCAAAAAAAAATCAACTTGGAATTTCTATTGGCGAAGAAGGAATATCGGAAATTGGTAGTACAATTCAGACATATCACTTGTTCCAAAAATTTTCAAGTATTTTCACTTTGAAGCAAGAAAGACTTGAGAAATACAAAAATTACATATCAGATATATCTAATTATGTTGAAAATGGCATTACGCCATACACATGGCATATAGGAAATATATTTTACTACATATAAAATAAGTACGCTTTCGCTGCACTTCGGAGCGATGAGCTACAGTACCGCAGCGAGAAGATGGGAAGAGGTAAGAGTGCGAGCAAAAGGGTGCGGGAATCATAAGTAGCAATTATCTTATATTGGTGAATAACTGGGGTATTTCAAAAGGAATAGTTACTAGCACTTTTTTGTCACTCCAAGCTACGAGGAGCCGCAGTACCGCAAGTAGCGCGTGGGTGATGAGCAGGAGAGGGGCAAATGGGTGCGGCATTTCTAGTAGAAACAATGGCTAACCAACCTGAGGCCGAAAGCATGTGTTCCGGAGTGGATGGATTGCACATTCTAGGAGTTTATTTGCCCAGGTGATCAGTAGTAGGGAGTAAACTCCATTCCTTATATAACTTTCTCCAACTGCGGATCTCTTGCTCGGCCTCATTCCAGGAACTAATGAATCAAGGTAGAATTGAAACACGCCTTTGCCGAACGTGAGCTGCCGAGGAGCTACAGTACCACAGGCTGAGGTTGGTCAAGCGGGAAGGAGTGAGGCAAATGGGTGTGAGCCTGATGTAGAATCAAAAAGCGTTAAGGATAGTAGCAAGCTACCTGCCTCCGGTATTGGCCTTCGGGCAGGTAGGCATGTAGCGCGGATAGCCTGACCCGATAGGGGAACGCCCAAATTAAATGTTGATATTTTGAAACCCGCTTATAGACTTTGGGGTATATATAATGTATACGCGTCTTCAGAAATGTTGCTATTCGAAAAGGTTGCTGTCAGATGCATTGCGCGTAGTGAGTTTGGTGGCAGAATTGCAAAGTTTCTCGCATATCGTGCTTTAATAAGGAATGTCTTAACTAACCCTTAGAATCATGAGATGCAATGAAAAGAAGTCGGCAAAGAAGAAAGGACAAGAATGCTACACTCTTTAGCTTAGTTGTAGATATAATATCCTTATTGACCAGTTTGATCAGTATTTGGATAAGTCTGCGATGAAATGAGGTCCTACCGAAGTTTGACAATGTCTAGATTTAGCTTGTCAAAAAGACCTATCCAATCTAATTGAGAATAGGGTCATAAAGTCAGTTTATCCATCTTTATGCGATGAGCTGACTTTTTTAATTTGCCAATAACTAATAATATACAGGCCTTTGATACGTCTAAGCATGTTGTTGTCCATGAGAAAACTAGCAAGGACTGATAGTACTTTATCACTTAGCTAGTTGAGGAAATTGTTTCGTTTTTTTCAAATTGATTATAACGTCAACTTTAAATTTATGACAATATGACAGAGGAATAATATTTGGCATTTCATATGATAGACAGTTCGTAGTTTTAAAAATTAATAATTATGTCGAATCATAAGGCCGATCAGGCAAATTCAAACAAAGGAACCAATGGCGTTAATAAAACGTATGCCAAGGTTCATGGGAACAGAGGAAAACAAATTCAGCAAAACAGACAAGGTAAGAAGCCCTGAATTTTGATCACTCTATGACCTGTAATTTCAAAGTGGAATTACTTAGAAATGATGAATGTAGGTCTTGAGTTGATTAATAGCTCTTGTTTAACTCAAGATTTACTTTTCTTACCGGTTTACAAAAGCGGCGAATATCTTGACCTAGATAGACCAACCACTAACTCCAGTCAATTTCCTTCCAAAAGACAATTTTTCGTTTCGAAACTTTTAGACTCACAATCTGGTCGGTGCAGAAATAGTATCGCAGTGCAGAAATAAAAAGTCATGAGGCAGTTTTTGGTCTAAGCAGTTTTTTGAGTCGGTTTGTAGAAATAGAAAAGTCTGAGTCACCATTTCTTAAAGCACTGACTCAGTTCGTTTTCCTAGCAAAAATCTTGAGTCACTATTCTTCAAAGTACTGACTCAGATCATTAATCATCTTGAAATCTTGAGTCACTTTTTCGATTTTAATTTTTTGAGTCACAACTTGCTTTGAAAAAAGTTTGAGTCACTGTTTTTATGTGCTGACTCAAGAAAAGTGCACAATAAGCCTAAAAGTCAGTCCGTTATAGAAGCACAATTAAAGGATGAAGGATGGGACGAACAAACAACATAACTGCACGAGTTTTTAAATATGCTAGAGAGCTTTTAAGCAAGAATCAAAGACAGTTTGCAGAGGATTTAGAAATAAGTCAGTCGGCTTTATCCAGATTGGAAAGGGGAGTGCACTTTCCTCAAGACCAGGTCATCCAAAAGTTAGAAGAAGTAACAAGTCTCGGATCAAGCAATAAATCTGTGGAGGAACTCGGAATAGTCTAATTTCGATTTTCAAAAACTAGCATTGGAAAAGGAACTAGCATCTCTCATTTTGCCAGATGGCATTCTGACCTACTTTGAGGTCACTTCAGTGGAACAATCAGCAGAAGGGTACTGGATCAGTTTAGAGGAGAAGGAATTAGCTCCTGCCGAATTTTTGAGTCATAAACTCAGTTCCAAGGGTTTCTTTGAGGAAGTAACAATAAAAGATTTCCCCATTCGCGGTAAAGCCTGCTATTTGAAAGTCAAGCGCAGAAGATGGTTTAATGAATCACTAGATCAAGTTGTATCCAGGGATTGGGAACTAGTTGCAAAAGGCACCCGCATGACCAAAGAGTTTGCGGCTTTTTTAAAAGCAGTGCATCGATACCAATCCGGTAAGTTGTAAAAGTCTGGGTAAATACTTTCATGTCAATGGCAAACTCTTAGAAGAGCAGTACATCTCTCATTTGAGTGATTATACTACCTGGGATCAACTTTCACATGCCGAAGACTATGTTGTCTTCCCCAATAACATTGGCCCCTATCTAGCCATTGATGAGACCTCTGTTTCGCAAGGAGAACTCTACACCATTATTACTAACAAAGCAGCAAAAGGCAATAAAGGTTGTTTGGTTGCTATTATAAAAGGCACTGATAGTGAGCGAGTAAAGGCTATTATCAAACGAAAGATACCATTAGAAGAGCGAAGGACAGTCCGAGAAGTAACTCTGGATATGGCTGCATCTATGGAAGAGATTGTCAGGAAAGTATTCTCTAGAGCCACATTGGTCACTGATCGCTTTCATGTCCAGAAGCTTGCTTTTGATGCCTTACAGGAGATGCGGATTAAGTACCGATGGGAGGCATTGGAGCAAGAAAGCAAGGAGATAGAATTGGCTAGGCAGGAAGGCCTGACTTTCAAAATGCATCGGCTAGAAAACGGTGATAGCCCAAAACAACTTCTTGCCAGAAGCAGATACTTACTCTTTAAGCGAAAAGATCAGTGGTCGCCCTCTCAAGTTCATCGAGCTGAGATTCTTTTCAGGCATTATCCTAAAATCGAGCAAGCTTATGAACTGGCACAGCAACTAGGAGCTATCTACAGAAATGTGAAGGATAAAGGAGTCGCTTACACTAAACTGGCCAGATGGTATAATGAAGTCGAAATAGCAGGGTTCAAATCATTCAATACCATCTCCAGAACCATCCAGAATCACTATCAAACCATCCTCAATTTCTTCGAAAGAAGGAGTACCAACGCAGCTGCTGAATCTTTCAATGCCAAAATCAAGGCCTTCAGAAGTCAGTTCAGGGGAGTGAGAAATGTCTCCTTTTTCCTATATCGACTCGCTAAAATCTATGGATAATACAATCTGCCCCCAGGTTTTCGGATTGATCCAAAGTCTCTCGATGAGACAAATGATTAGGCGTTCGCGGAATTCAATTTATTGAACGTGAATAGTTCTTGATCATGCGCAAATCAACTGAAAAGGGCATACAACATTACCTAAGGGAAATATTGATTTTATTTTTAATTTAAACATTTAAAGGTCATGACAAATTTCAATGATTTGACATCTGAACAGTTGACTTATTTAAAACAGAAATGGTCAGCTGAGGCACATGAACTCAACAGAGAAATCGTGCGAACAACAACAAGGCTCAATACCAGAGTGAATCGACTAGAAGTGAACCAGCAAGAGATTGCAGCGCTCTCCGATGACCTGAGCAATGCTCAAGGACTTCTGGATCACTTGACAACTACAAGTGCACCTCAAGAGATGATCGATAACCAACAAGCTTTGGTGGATCGTCTACAGGGTGAGTTAGATACAGCCAATGGTGCTTCCAATGGTTTGACTGCTACAGAGGCTGTCCTGCAACAAGCTGGTATAGATGAATTGGAATTGCAAAAGCAGTATCGAGAAGACAAGATTGGTGAAATCGATGCGATTCTAAGTACAGATGCTGCGGCATAATATGGCTGCTTTAAACTCTGAAATTCAATAAACGAAGGCCCGCGAAGCGGGCTTTCGTATTTCTATGCTTTTGTAAGTATGATCAAAAGAACTACCCTAAAATGGCAGCTCTGATATGCAAAACTCGAACCATAGGATACGACAGTAGCACTCCCAAAACTTGCCACCAGTGCAACGAAAACTAAAGGACGGCTGACGATACCAAACCAGAAAGAACCACACGCCAAAGACATGGAAACGAACAAAATACCGATACATAAGAAGGAAAATGTGAAATGAACCCCCGGTAACCGCACCAGGGCAAACGGTTCACTCACGGGAGGTCTGAGGCAAATGCAAGGCCAAAGGCTGGTTTACGGCGCGTTGGCAGGAGGGAAGCTAAATAAGCCTTGGACTTGTCATTTCCTGAAGAGCCACCGGAACTTTGTTTTTCTTGTGGGGAAGCCTAATTCAATTGCAACTACTATTTAGAAAGATTTCTGAAAAGAGTTTAATGACCGTAGATTTTAAGCTTTGGCTTAAAAAACAATAATCGGCCACTAGAATAACTTACATATTCCATTATTTATAAAATTGAAGTTCCGGTTAAATGCGGCTTTGTAATTATTTTTTATGAAATTGGTTTCATATAACTATTTTAATGACAGAGGTCAAGAATTCTAATCATCTTCCCACGGAGTATAAACTTCAGGAAGACGGAAAATATGAAATTTTGAAGGTCCTAGGCCAAGGTGGTTTTGGTATTACCTACCTAGCGTATTTCAATAAGTTAGACACCAAAGTAGCTATAAAGGAATTTTATCCCAAGAGTTTCTGCGAGAGGGAAAATACAAGTGTTATTCCTTCAAATTCTTATCAAGAATTGTATAATTCATTCCGAAATAAATTTCTTGAGGAAGCAAAGCAGTTAGCACAATTCAATCACGAAAACATAGTCAAAGTGACTGACTACTTTGAGGAAAACAATACAGCTTATTTCGTGATGGAATATATCGAAGGAGTAACTCTATATGATCATATTTCAAAAAATTTGAAGTTATCAATTGCCGATACTCTATCATACATTATTCAAATAGGGCATGCACTGGAGGTCCTTCATGATAAAAACATCCTACACAGAGATGTAAAGCCACAAAATGCTATTATCAATAAATCAGGCAAAGTCATTCTCATTGATTTTGGTGCTGCCCGTGAAATTGTTGATAGTAGTATGGAACAAACTGCTATTCTTTCACATGGTTATGCTCCTCCAGAACAGTACGAACGAGTAGGTAAAAAGGGACCAGGCCTTGATGTGTATTCTCTAGGAGCAACGCTTTATCACTGCCTTACAGGTCAAATTCCTATTCCTTCTTATACTCGATATGACACACCAATGAAGGAAGTCATCGAGTTAAACCCAGGCATTGATGAGAAGTTAAACGAGATAACGATGCAAGCCTTGGAAATGAACCTTCAAGACAGGTTTGAAAACGTTTCTCAATTAATATATGAGTTAAGTACAATTGCTCCCGCTGATAACAATCAAGAACTGAACTTAACGGATTCTCAGGGTGAAGGCCTTCGAATAGTTGAGCATTTCTTACTAGACCCAAAAATCGATGTTCTAATCATTACGGGAATGGCTAATACTGGTAAATCTACATTAGTTCATAGACTAAGGGATCAAGTGCAAAGAGAAAAGTTGACTCTTAAAATCTTAACAGTTGGAAGTAGAATTGCTCAAAATCTTGCTATCAGAAATGGATTAGATGCTAAAAGCATATATAGCGAGATATACAATCTTTCACAGTTTGAAAGTAACGAAAAGTCTATTAAAGAGGAAGATTCTGATTTAAGTGAATTCGGTAGGAAATACTTCAAACTACAACAAAACTTGGACCCGCTTGATACAATTTATATAATTGATGAAGCTCAACTGCTTTCAGATAATTATTTGGAGAACGAATTTGTTCAGTTTGGGAGTGGAAAGCTTCTTAAAGACTTTATTAGCTATGTCAAATTCCTGGAAAATTCTAACCGGAAGCTGATTTTTATCGGGGATGACAAACAGTTACTTAGAGGAACTAAAGATGAATCTGCACTGATTGCTCACCATTTGGAAACTACCTATCAACTTAATGTAAAGTACATAAAGCTAACAGAGGTGATTAATAAACATCCTAATCTACCCCTTTTGGATAATCTCAAGCTTATTGCCAATTCAATTGATATTGAGTTATTTAATCAACTGGAGGTCAAACCTGATGGTGAACAACTGCAGCATATTGAGGGTATAGAATTTGAGGAAATTTACAAGAACTTAGAGTTTAGAAAGGATACAGTATGCCTGACCTATTCAAATAGTAAGGCCCTTCAAACAAACCAATACATAAGAAAAGTTTTGCACCAGAAGGACAATTTAGATACTGGGGATAGAATAGTACTCCTCAATAGTATCTCAGTCAAACAAAATGGAGTTAAACACAATTTGCATAATGGAGAGTTTGGAGATGTAATCGAAGTAGATCCTGAGGTAGAAAGGTTTGTTCAACCTTTATCTGGCAGGGAACCTACAACCTTAATTTTCAGGAAAGCAACAGTTTCCTTCACAAGAATTGGCTCGAAAGTAGACATTATCTTTCTTGAAAATTTCTTAATCTCTGACAGGAAACAATTGACAAATGATGAATATATAGCTTTAAACAATAGAGCTAGGAAGAATTTCAAGGACAAGAAGTCGAACGGTCTTTTAGGCGAAATGAAGTTCAAAGAATATGTTCAGTTAGATGAATATTTCAATGTTGCCCTTATTAAGTACGGGTATTCCATAACCACACATAGGGCGCAAGGGTCTTCGTGGACCAACCTTTTTATCAACTGTGAAACTGATCAAGCTAAAGATAATATCCAATACTTTCGGTGGCTTTATACTGGCCTTAAGAGTGCAAAGGACAATGTTTACCTTTTGAATGCTCCGCACATAAACCCTTTTATGTTTATAGAGTGGAAAGACAATGAAAAGGCATTTAGTAATTTTTTAAAAATTGAGAAGAACATCCTTGCGCAGGAAAAAACAACCCTCAACCCTGAAGAAGAGAAGTTACTTGTAAAATTTGGCTTAGTTAGAAAAGAAGATTTCCTTAAATGGTTCTTTATAACTGTTTATGATAGTCTATCAAAGGAGAATATCAAAATTGATAAAATCGATCATAATTCGTATCATGAAACCTATCACTTTAGCCAGGAGTCAACAAAAGTGAGGATTATCTTTTATTATAATTCGAAAGGAGAATTTGGAAAAACAAAACTCTTACCAAAGAGTGAACTGACGAATCATATTATTGAAAAAATTCAAAATCTTGAAAATGAGATAGATGAGAACGGATTTCCCCAACCTTTCTTGTTAGAACTTTTTAATCAATTGAAAGAAAACCTTATTGGATCAGGAGCTTTCATCTATTCTATTACCCATAAATCACTACTTGAAGAATATACAATATCAACCAAAGATTTGAATAAGGTTTTGAAGCTCAACATTTACTATAAAAATACTGGCTTCATTTCTACTATAATGCCCATCGCTTATAATGACAAAGAGTTAATGAAGGATATTAAATCGGTTATAAACAAAATTGAAAATGTCGACTGATTTAGAAAGTTTCTCAAAGTACCTAAATAGTCTATCAAAGGACGGGAAGCATTCTAATGTGATTGT
Source organism: Cyclobacteriaceae bacterium (assembly GCA_965229785.1). Taxonomy (GTDB): domain Bacteria; phylum Bacteroidota; class Bacteroidia; order Cytophagales; family Cyclobacteriaceae; genus JAWPMT01. Next base: position 1,573,937 of record CBDDJS010000001.1, on the reverse strand, counting down.
TAGCTTTCAAAACACAAAAGACAATTTTTCCAAGGAAGGGATTAAGTCTAATGACTTTATTGTGCGTTGCCTTCTGGATGCCTACAGAAAGGAAAATCGACTAAAGGAGGGGGTGGAGTTCATAAAAATCTACGACATAACTCCAGTTGACATTCAAAATCACTTTACAAAAAACTCCTATGGATGGTTTCTTCATCAATGTTTGAAGGAATATGAATCTCAGGATGATTTGGAACAAACGAGCTCGTTCAAACTCTCTTTAGACTTTCTTCCTATGATTGATCTAACAGATGACTATGGAAGAAAACTATTTGTAAACTTGTTCTCGAAAATTCTGAGAATCGAACGTGCGAAAGAGATAGTAAGATCTAAAATCTTATTTCAAATTCTAAAAGCAGTGAACTTTCGGAAAAATGAAATTGCAAAGGAGCTTACTAGTAAAGATCCATACTCATTAAGTTGGATCCTGGACATATTCAGAAAATCTAAGGAGTTTGAATGGGGAATTAAATTTCTCAGATTCTTGGATGTAGAAATAAACGCGGATTCAAATCCTCTTTTTCTCAATTCTTACGGATGGTTCTTATTCGCGAAATTGAAAGATGAATTCAATGTTTCTGACGAACAGATGCCAGAATCTGAACATGATAGTTTTATTCTAGACTTTAGAGAAGAAATAAATACGACCAATCTGGACCTTAATGATAATAATGAGACTGAAAATGCAATACTTGGTTCAATAGAATTTCTTTTTCCTCAGAGCAATACGAAATATAGCCCTTTTTCCAAATTGTTTCACCTTATTCTTAAAGTTCTCAACTCGAAGCCTAATCCAAAATTTGATGAAATAGCAGCATTTCTCGAGCGGTTTGATCCTTCCGAACTCAGCGAGAAATGTGAGGTAATGGAAATCACAAAGAAAGGCAGAAAGAGAACGATAGAATTAGCTTCTGACATGGAGTTGTGGTATATGAATTATACTAAAGCTTTATTCAAACTGGAGAAGTATCAAGAATGTAATTTGAGAAGTAAGGAAGCCTTAGATATCATTGACAAACTCCACTACAACAATGAAATATGGTTCTCTAGAAAAATCGCATTATCAAAACAAGCTCAAGGGAATAATCATGAGGCAATAGAAGATATAATAAATATTCTGAAAGTAAAGAGAGAGTGGTTTATTGAAAAAGAACTCGCGATATTATATAAAGAGGAAAATGAAGTTGAAAAATCATTGTCTTTTGCTATTGATGCGGCATTAAATTTTGGTGACATTGAGAAAAAAGATGGTGTATTCTTTTTGATAGGGGAGATCCTTGAAACTATGGGTAACCCTGAAATGGCTGCTCTTCATTTTCACCTTTGTCGGGCAATACGCGAACAGGAAGATTGGAAAGTTCATAGAACTTTGATCGAGGCTTTAGAGAGATATCCTTCATCGGAGTTGAAGGAGATGAGTAAAGAAGAAATATTGAATGCAATTAAACCCTATTGGAGATCGATTAAACCATCAAATAAGAGGGAGTCACGAAAAAAAGGGAAAAGAATAAGAGGAGTAGTACAAAAAATTAATTTGGATCGTGGTTTTGGATTTATCGATGGTGAAAACCAGAAGCGATACTTTTTCCATATTTCAGAGGTAAGAAAAGGAAAGCTCGAAATTAAATCAGGTGATGAGGTATCCTTCAACTATAAACCACCAAAGAAAGAAGGTATGAACTGGTTAGCAATTAACATTGAAGTAGTAGAATAATTAGTTGATTGAATATTATGTTAAATAGGATATTGTTTCTCAAAATATATGTAGCCCTTGAGCGTTGGCCGACAGAATCGCGGGGGTGCGTAAGCCATTGCGGAGAAGCATGATTCTGTCTAGCGTTTTTGAATCCTTTTGACGGTCCGCCGCTGCGGGGCAATGCCAAAAGGATTTGCCTGCCCGGCACAAGGGCCTACACAATACAACATTACATAACACAACTAAAGGTTCAAACCGAATTACAGAAACCAGTAGAATCCAGGAATTATTGAATCTTGCAGAAATTATTCTCCCGGAAAGCAGACTAATCTTACTTGGTGTCAAAGCCGTTGGCTAGATGTTCGAAAGCCAAAATTCCTAACGTCTCAGAATCGTGTATTTGAAGAATTCTTGACCAATGACTCGACTATTGAAAAATAGTGCATCTGAGTTTTAAGACAGAATTCCGGAATTCAAATTGTAATAACTGACCTGGTCTAAGGCTTGTAAAATTCCTAACGCCTGAGAATCCATTATTTGAATAATTCCTTACCAACGATAGAGCTATCGAAAAATAGAGCATCAGGATTTAGAAGCAGAATTTAGGAATTAAGATCCATTAAGCTAGTCAGCCATCTGGAGCAGTGTCTAAACTTTTATAGGTCCCATATTCGGCATAGCCGAACAGCGGGTAAGGCCAGGGCCGAGTGGCGTGAGACAGCAAGGCCACAGGTTCGCTGTAGAATCTTCAAAAGATGTAGAGATAGAATCTGGAGCACAGAGAATCATTTAATAGTCGCTGTGCCATTAAGCGATCGGTGGACTAGCTGCCAGCGATGGCGCAGCGGCTATTTAAAATAATGTCGAATTATATAACAAGCTTCAGAGTGTCGTGACCGAATTGCCAAGATCAGATGTAGCCCTAAAGTCGTCCAGCTCTGCTGGTTAACATAATATCATTATGTAACAAACAGATCGAAGAATACGCCGTTCAGGCAGCAACAAAGCCTGTTTTGTTATATAATGTTTGCATTATGTTAACATAGCTTAGGGGTAATGAAAATGCAAAAGGAATAATAACGATCAGACTATCGATGTGTAAATCATTGTAATCATGAAATACACATTAAATAAGTATGGTTAGAGTTTACAGTTCGGCATTTAAAGTGACAATTGAATATTCTGAAATGTTCGACTATTCAATTCAACCAATTGGTGTAATAGTACAATAAGATACGAATCACGAACCATTAATGACGTTTAACGAACTTATATTTCGTATTTAAATATCATTTAGTATCATAAATTGTCTTAATAACCTATTGATGCCAAAAATCAGCATAACATCAAAAATGAGGAAATTCAATTTTGCGCGATTCTGGAGTGCTTTGCTAAGTCCGGCTTTGGGTGTAGCAGGCATAGCAGTGTCTATCTATGCTCTGATAGTTACGAGCTATGATTTTCAAGAATTAAAGTCAAATAACGAGTCTTTAAGAAGCCTAAGTGAACAAATAAAAACTGAAACGGAGAACCTGAATCAAGTAGTTTCTTCGGTATCAACTAGGTATGTAGGTGAGTTCCCAGAAAATATGGAGGATCTTGAACAGCTTCTAGAAAGATCCAATAAATCATTATACATCATAGCAGATGTGATTGGCTATGGCGCTTTTTCAAGGAATGACTTTTATCAGAGATATCATGAAATTCTAAGAGATAAGCTAAATAAAGGTGACTTTGCAATAGAGATATTAATCTATAATGACTCTATTAGAATTGAGGCAATGAAGGAACAATTTGGAAAGGTTGATTGGGGGTCAGATTCATTGCAAAAAAAGCTTCCTGATTTTAAGAAATTTCTTTGGGAAAGAAGTTGGACCTTGAAAAAACCAGATAGTTCGGATATATGGAATATTTTGAGCAAGGAGAATTTAATTCAATTGTCGAGTTACCTAAATAAGGATTTGATTCAGGAATTGGAAAACATTAAACCTGAAAAACAGATAATAGAATTAGATAAAAGACAAGATGTATTCATCTGGTTAGCTGATGATAATCGTGGCATATTTTCTTATCTAAATTATGGTTTCAATGATCATGAAGTTTCATTCTATACTAGGGATGTTAATTTCATTGAAGTGTTAAAAGATAGAGTAGTAGGATTGAAGAAGGTGCTTAATTCAACCAACACCGAATAGAATAATAATTGCTATTATGGTGAGTTTGAACACTCAGCAATCAGTTTTCAAGTAGGATTAAAATTCATCAGATTTTATATCTACAAAATCGGTTTTAAAAATGATTGATAATAGTATTCATATCCCCAGGCGATTCGTTGACAAGGATAACAATGTTTTCTTCTATGATAATATAGGCCGTGGAATTATATATGAAAGAGTAAAGGAGGTGCAACCCGGAAAAACTTTAGTCTTAGATTTTTCTTACAATTTAGGTGATGGTTTAACCACTTCTGCAAAGAAATTTTCGACTGAAGTCAGAAATAGTTTCTCGTCGTATGATCAGATAACATTGTCAAATAATGAAGATGAATTCGAATTTTTTCAGTTACAATCTGATTTTTATTGGTTTTCAGTCTTTCTAAGGAATTTTCAAACAAAAAAACTAATAGGAACCGTACTTCTATCGTTAATCTTAGTTTTAATAGAACTTCTTTTCGAAACTCAAAATACATTATTCCTTTTATTAGGAGGAATTGGGTTTTTCATCACTTTATCCCTTGTTGAAGTATATCGATTATTATCAGGACGGTGGAAAATCGATTTTATAAGGTATCTGAATGATAGTTCTCCTAGTAGCGATAGGGCTTTCAGACAAATCTCGAAAGCTCTTTCAAACCTGGGAGCCCCGAGAGTTGTAATTGTTGACGACATTGAACGTTTTAGCGAGACTTCTAAAAATGTATTGAGATATTATTTTTCAGATCCAAAAAATTTTGAACGACGGAATACAACATCTAACATTTGGATTTTTTTAAATACCAACTATGGCGACCTAGGAGAAAGGATAGCCTTGAAAAAGAACATATCGAATGTAGATTCGAAATTCATTGAATATTTAGAATTTACAGTTCCACTACTCACACTCGAGGAAAAAATCATACTAGTTCGACATCATGGGCTCCCTAAGGAAATGCGTAACAGACGTATTTTGAAATCAATTATGGAAACTGGACATGTTCAGTGGATGAAAAATTTTTTGAATGATACACAAAACAACAAAGATTTAGGTTTGAACAGAGATCGATTGAAGTTTATATATTTTTTGGCTTACGCAAGTGATCCCACAACGACGTGTTTTACTCCTAAGTCAATAAAAGACAAGGTTTTTAATAGAAAGGCAGTTAGATATCTGCTGCTAGAAAAAATCTTTGATGAAGGTTTCATTAGTAATAGAGATGTAACTAAGAAACTTGAGTTTATTTCAAAAAGGTTACCCCAAATTATAGAGAGCGAGAAGGTATCATCACAAACAAATTTCATAGGTATCTACAAAGAAGTAGGAGAGGCGCTTGATGAATTACAATCAGAATTATCACTACCAAAGCCGTATCTTCTACATTGTTATTGGCTATTCTTTTTTGGTGACCTAATACAAAATGAAAAATCCATAAACTATTTGAATGCTTCTAGAATCGTCACGCATTTGAATAAGATTGACACAGAATTTTTGTTTCGTGAAGGTCATTCTGATCAATTTAAACTTAGAGTAGAGGAATTGATATCACTATGTCTACAAGTGTTTGTTGATTTCGCAATGATTGTAAAATATAGAAGCTTTGTTGAAAGTTTGTTTCAAGTAGAAGACTTACAACTATCAAATCGAATTATTAATGAGATTAACAAAACAAATATCCTATTTGAGTTGTATTCAGGTAGCTCTTTCCCTAGAGTCCAAACATTAGTTAAAGATGGTGCGGTGGGCTTTAGATATAAAATAGGCCCAATTGCGAATTTTTTGAAAGCCATAAATGATTTCAACTTGTATCTCTTAATGAAGAAATATATGGGGATGGGTTTCAAACTTGAGAATTCATCAGATAATCTAGCTCGTAAGATCAAAAATTATCTTTCAAGTCTAGACTTTGTAAGTTCAAAAGACCTTGATTCAGAGTTATTAAAGAAGTTATTCCAAGCACATGTGAACAGTCTCAGTGATGAAGAAATAACTGAAAATATTACTTTCTGTAAGGAGTTGATGAATAAGAAGAAATCTCTGATAATAAGTACTCTGATTTTCCAAGTTTTTGTAATTAATGCCATGAACTTCCTTGTGACTTCTCGTGAAAACAAAGCTTTGCAAGATTTGATAATACAAGTTGCCGGGCAGTTGTCGGGGCGAAAGTTGGATAAATCTGATTTCAGAGAGATAAAAAGTGCCCTATTCCAAATTTATAAATGGAACCTTTCTTTGATAATAGATACATCTTTAGATGCACTGAAAATAATATTTCTCAATGTTGGCTTCAATAAATTTAACGCTCCTGGCGAACCTTCGATTTCAAGTTACTTTAGTGATTTACTAGCAAATATGCCCCTAAAGGAAGTGTCGAATGAATTTTCTCGAAATACTTTGGGAGCAAGAATTTCCTTCGAAGCCCATGAAATCCATTACTCTTTTATGAGCAAAATCATTACTCACGAGGTAAATGAAGAAATAGAAGATAAGCCTAAAGAAGAATTGTTTTTGATATTGAATTTCCTGGGTATTGAAATAAAGGATGACACAGAATTGTTAAATCATTTAATTGATTTTCAAAATAACTATTCTTTGAAGTCCTTATTGCCCCCTGGGTATTTGAATCTCGCTTTTCTCTTGAAAAATATCGCTATTAGAAGTCAAGATAAGCATGAAGAGATTTTGAAGTTTTTGAACAACGTTGGTGATGAATCAATTTCCGAGGCTTATTCATCTAGTATGCAAATTTTTGCAGATATAGAAAGTTATAATAACGAGGTCTTAAAAAGTGAAGATCTAATACAGAAGTGGGAAGGACACCTTTTATATGGATCTATAGTAAGTACCCTAAGTGATAATTCGGATATTGATGATAAATATCTAGATAATTATTTACTTGAAAGTGACTACATAATGAGATCGGAAGTGTATCTGCTAATTGATCATTGTCATGGTTCGGTAAAACAAGAAATACCCCTCTCCAATAAAATTTTGAAGAAACTAGAAATAGTTCTTAGCCATTGGAAATCAGAAATAGCTGTTAAATATGTTAATGATGGTTTCTTTGTTTTGTTCGCTACTTATAACGATAAATTCCAAAAGGAATTTAGGTATTGGCAGGGTAAGTATCATGAAGCTATTTATTTGAAGAGGGTAAAATTCTTATCTGAAAGTGATGGTTTCTTTCGAATAATTGGGCTTTATTGTCAAGACTTCCTTCATATTGGCGTGAAATTATCTATTCCTCCAGGAAAATATTACGAACTAATTAAGATGGATGAAGAAGATAAGAGGTACTTTGTTGAACATCTCTACAATATTGGACTTGCAGAACAGCTAATAAACAAGAATGAAGAAATAGATGCAGGTATATTGGTAGCAGGCGAAATACTATTTTCTCCTAATTTCATTTCAAATGCCAAGTATGATAAAATGAGAGATCATATTTTATCCATTTGCAGGAAGTATTTTAATGACTTTTTTGATTTGTTAATAAGTATTGACGGACTTTCGTCAGAAATGAAGGAAATACTAATGAGATATAGAGCCCCGATGAAGGATGTTGATGTTGTAAATTAAATCTTAACCTAGGCTAAAGGATTAAACTATATTGATAAGTCTATTTTGAGCCTGCTTTTTTGAAGCCTAGAAATCGCAGCGAGAAGTTGGTCAAGCGGGAAGGAGTGAGGCAAATGGAAATGGGTGTGAGCCTGTTGTAGAATCAAAGCGTTAAGGATAGGAGCCAGCTACAGCGACGGCTGCCCAGCCTCTAGTGCGGATAGACTGACCCGCAGGGGAACGTCAAAACCTGAAAAAATTAAGACACAGGAATAGCTTCTGAATGAACGTGAATTGTAGTAATTAGTTCGTAAATAAACATTCACATCATTTATAACATAATATAAAAGTAATATAACCTGTGATGAATCTGTAAAAACCTAAATCATACTTGATGGAATAATCGTTTAAAACTGAATTCAATTATTATTTATTCTCAATTTTGGGAATCTCACTGATTTCAGTGAGTACGATTAACCATATACCGTGAATAAGCCATCAATATGATGAAATAATTTTGGACAATGGATTAACGAAAAATAAGAAAATGCTCAAAATAAGGAATATTGATCAACTGATAACAGCAATTAAAGAAGATGAGAAATTGAGACATGAAATTGTCTCTAACCCAGAAAAAGCTATTGGGGAAAATTTCAGGTTTGCCCCAGATACACCTGTTTACAGATATGTTGTGATTTTTCTTGGACTGGCTGTTGTATTTATTATTGTAGGTTATTTCCTGATTACGGTAATGGGAAAAGGTCAATTAGACTCGGCTATAATTGCCCTAGCATCTGCTTCTGTCGGAGCATTAGCTGGACTACTTGCACCTCAACCATCTTAGCAATGATTTACGAGATTAATACACCAATAGAGGCAAATACGGTTGGCTTACCTCACTACGAGGAATCTACGTACAGGGTTGATGGAAATACTGAAGATCGGGACGAAGTTAGTTCAGTGACAAAAATGCATACCGATCTGGAAGCACCAGGTGATTGGAAGAACTGGGGCATACAAAAATTGAGTATTAATCGAATATGGGACCAAGGACATACAGGACAGAATGTAAAAGTCGCGGTATTGGATACTGGCATAGATGAGAGTCATGAAGAATTTAATCGTGCAATTCTTAACAAATATAATTTTGTTGACAATAGTTGCGATGTAAATGACGGGTCGGGGCATGGAACTCATGTCGCAGGAATCATTGGGGCTCGAAAAAATGAATTAGGATACATTGGAGTCGCTCCAAAATGTGATCTTCTTATTGCTAAAGTTCTCGATGACAGAGGCAAGCTTGGATCTGCCGAGGATCTTAAAAGAGCCATTGATTGGTCCTTAGCATGTAAGGCAGATGTCATTAATTTAAGTCTTGTTGTTCATCAAAATTATAAAGCAATTCATGAGGTCATTAAAAAGGCTACCAACTTAAAGATACCTATTGTATGTGCTGCAGGGAATGATAAGGCCGAGGATAAACGAATACCATGGCCTGCAGCATATCAAGAGACAATAGCCGTGGGTTCTTTACATAAGAGAATTGAAGCGTCAGATTTCAATTCCGAAGGTCCGGAAATTGATGTTTTGGCTCCTGGAGATCCAATATGGTCCGCTTACACTAACCCGAGATATCAAAACTTAAGAGGAACATCCATGGCTGCTCCATTTGTGTCAGGCTTAATTGCACTATATCTGTCAACTATTGATTCAAAACCAGAAGTTGGAACTATTCAGAACTTATTGCGAAGAACAGCAAAGGACATAGATTCAGATACTATACCAAATCGACCAGATTCAATTCATGGATGGGGACTTGTAAACCCCGAAGCAATTTGGAATTATTCTTAACTCAATTTTATTATTATGAGACTATTTCACCCATACTTTAGTATTGTAAAAAAACGTTTAGATGGACGACCAATCGGATATTCGATTCATGTACGCATATTCACTGATTCATCTAAATATGATTTTGTTAGAGCAACAACATCTCCATATAATCCTATCATCTCCGAACAAACTAGCGGACTTTCAGGGAAGCTCAAGTTCGCAGGTGTTAAATATCAGCTTAAGATATCAAAGTCTAAAACCGGGCCTTGGCAGAATAGACAAAGGACCAGTATTTTGGAACATCAATTTGATGTCAGCCAGACCGCTTATAATATTCTAACAGATTCTGCGAAGAATAAGCCTTATATTCATATAGAACTTTGTGACGTTGAATCAGGAGTTATGGAGTGCAGTGATAACGGAAAAACAAATCATGTTAGTTCAAGTTCTGGACATCACGAAGATGATGAAGATTAGAATTATATATAACCCACTTTTATTTCAACCATTCGTTACAGCATAGTAATCATATTACAGAGTATTAGCTTTATAGTATCTGGAGTAGATTTCATGAAAATTCCTCCAGACTCTGTAAAGTTTTCTTATTTCTACAATTCAAGTATTGAATTAAGGAGAAGTAACCCTGATTCTGCTCTTGAATTAGCAAGAAAGGCATTAGCATTTGCTAAAGAAATAGACAGCTTGAAAACAGCTAAGTGTTACAGAAACATAGGAATCATTTATAAGAATAAAGCGCAATACAAAAATGCTATACAATATTACTCTTGGGCCTGGAACATATATCAATCTCAAAATTTGGAGGAAAATCAGGCGATTATTTACAATGATTTAGGGAATGTCTACAAATATCAAGGTGATTATTCTAAGTCTTTCGAATACTATTTGAAAAGTACCGCTATTCGTGAGAGGTTGGGTTTGGAATCCTCATTAGCCGGTTCATATATGAATATTGGGAACTTTCTAAATCAGCAGGGGAACTTTAAAAGAGCCAGAGAATATTACGAAAAATCAATAGCGATGTGTATTTCAATTGGAGATAGCATTCGTCTTGGACGAGCTCTGATGAACTCAGGAATCAACGAAATTAGCTTGAAAGACTACAGCAAAGCAGAAGAGCTTCTAACTAATAGTGAAACAGTATCACTTAAAACGGATCGAAGGAGGTTGCCAATTCTTCATTTAAACTTTGGTCATTTGTATCAACAACAATTAGATTTTGAAAGGGCTCTGTTTGAATTTAATCAAGCAAAAAAAATGTACGAAGATTTTTCGGACTTATATGGAAAATGTAACGCTGAAATAAATGCGGGTTGGGCTTATTTTTCATTAATGAGATATCCAGAAGCCTTAATAAACGCCAATTCATCAATATCCTGGTCGAGATCCGTCAACGCCAAAGAATTGGAAATAAGAAGTTTGAGACTCGCTGCCGACGCAATGGAGAAAATTGGGTTGTTCGAGAAGAGTATAGAAGTTTTCCGCAAATATCATCATTTACATGATTCGTTATATAATGTTGAAAAAACTAAAGTTATTGAGTCCTTAAGAATCAAATATGAAACTGAGAAAAGGGAGAAGGAACTAGCCATTTCAGATTCTGAACTTTTGAGAACTAATTCGATCCTTGAGCTTAGCAATGTACGGAATCAAAATTTACAAGTTTCTCTTCTGCTGGTTATATTACTGTCTTCGATAATTATATTCTTTTATCAACAACGTCAAAGAGCAATTCGCCAACTTAGGAAGAAAGAAAAGGCTATCTTTTATCAGCGTGTTGATGATTTGTTACAGGAACAAGAAATCAAATCTCTGAGTGCCTCTCTTGAAACACAAGAACGAGAAAGAAAGAGAATTGCAGAAGACTTACATGATCGTCTTGGGAGCATGCTTTCATCAGTCAAATTGCATTATGACGCGGCATCATCAAGCAGTGATCCGGAAAAAATGAAGAAAGCGGCGAATATTCTTGATGACACTATTCGCGAAACTCGCAAGATTGCTTATGATCTCAACTCAGCTGTTTTGTCCAATTTTGGGCTTATACCAGCACTGCAGGATTTAAAAGAAACGCTCGAATCTAGTCGGAAAATCAGGGTAATTCTTAATGTATTCAATGTTAACAATAGACTTTCAAGTGAATTAGAAGTTAACCTTTATAGATTAGTACAAGAAGCTATAAGTAACGCTTTGAAGCATTCCAATGCTTCAATTATTACTATTCAGTTTACAAAACACGAAGACAATCAATTGACATTGATAATAGAAGATAATGGTGATGGTTTTGAGGTTGTTCATATGAAAAAAGGTATGGGGATTCAGAACATGAAAGCCAGGGTTAATAAGTTTGCAGGAAATATCGTTTTTGACTCGAGGGGAGGCCACGGAACAACTGTAATTGTCGATATACCAAATTTTTGAAGATATTAAGTGATGATAAGTGTTCTTCTTGCAGATGATCATAAACTTGTTATTGACGGTATTAAATCCATTCTCAGTGAAGAATCTGAAATTAATATCATCGGTGAGGCTATGGATGGAGAAGAGGTTCAAGTTTTAATGACAAGATGTCTTCCAGATTTGGTTATCATAGATATTAATATGCCTAAAATTGATGGTGTTGAGGCAACAACTGCCCTACGGTCAAAATATCCGAATGTCAAAATACTGGTACTCACAATGTACAATGAGCCGGGATACATAAGGAAGATGGCAGAGTTGGGAGTACATGGTTTTATCTTAAAAAATACAGGCAAAGAGGAACTGATTACCGCTATTAAGCTATTGATGGATGGAAAGACCTACTACGGTCAAGAAGTTAGTGAATCTCTTTTTAAGAGCCACCAAAAGACTGAAGAGGAAATTATATTGACGAAACGTGAAAAGGAAGTCCTAAATCTACTTGGCTCCGGTTCAACAACTCTAGAAATCGCTGATAACCTATTCATAAGTCCGCATACGGTCGAGTCGCATAGAAAGAACCTATTAAGTAAATGCCGTCAGAAAACTTCTGCAGGGCTTATCAAGTTCGCTATTGAGAAAGGCTTAATGTAAACCGTTAAAGTACATAGAAATCAATTTTATCAATTTTCACTGATTTCAGTGATTTCAATTCACTTATTTCTGGTAGAGATATAGGGTTTAAGACCTGCAATTTTACTTCCAAAAAGTATTAATGGAAGTAATCAATCATGAAGGTGGCCTTTCAACAGTTGAATGTCATCTTAATCCTAAGGCTAATTCCCTGGCTCGCATGGAACAATCTCATGCCTCCAGAACCATTGAGTTTTCATGTTATAGGTAAAGTAGAAGTTCCTAATCCTGGAGTTGAAGTAATCCTAGTAATCAGAAGACCTCAAGGAATCAATCCTCAGATTCTGTTATTAGATCTTATACTGATTCAACGACCCGGCGTTTGGCCTAGAGTGGTGATAGAAAAGATGGTGACTTACGAAGTGTTGGGAGCAGACCCAAAATATACCGATGTGAATGTTTTCTGCAGTGAGAAATTGATTGCCGAGTTGAAGGTTATTGATGTAGAATCAAATTGAAACAATTGCGAAGATGAAAAAAGTAAGAAACGGAGATGTCGAAAAAGTTTCTGTCAATTTAAAATTTGATGGAACTATACGAAACCACATCATTACTGTAGAAGATCAGTTTATCCCCACAACCAATGGGACCGCAGTTGAAAAGGAAATCCGACTTGATGGGGAGCCAATACAAATTACCGGAAGATTTAGAGGTTCTAGGAACAGTGAGGTGAAGAGCTTTGATGTAACCATAAATGGTCAAACGTTCAGTCACAGTCCAATTAAACTAAAATCAGGTGAAGTCGAAGTGAAGAATCAGATTCCTTTCGACTTTTTTAAACTGGAAGAGATATGAAAAAAGTTATTCTATTAATCGTTAGCCTGGGAATTATAAACACTCTTGAAGCCCAGTCCATCCTGAAGACCGCCGACAATAAAAGCGGAATTCTTGTTGGGACACAGAATTCGGAAGATTTCGCGGGAATTACCTACGAACGGGGTAGTGATGAATTCCTTTTTAACTATCGGTTTAATCAGCAAATGGGTAGCTGGACAGGCACGAGTTATCCTGATTTCTGGGGATTAAACATAGGTCTGAATACGGATTTAAAGAAGAACAAAGCTCCATTAGTAGCCAATCGTAAATTTCAAGGTGGTGTTGGGGTTTCCCTTACATTCAGTTATACCGATGAAAAAGCACAAATTAATACATCCGGAATAAGTATACCTAGAATAATATATAAAGCCTCAGGTGATCCTGTAGACTATGAATCAATGAGAGATTGTATTACCAAAAATGGGAATAACTGCAGCCGTATATCTACCTCGTCCACTCATTATGAGCCTCAAGCATTGTCTCAAAACACATACTTTCTTCGAATTGAATACGGCCTAAGTAGGGTTGGTTTCGCTGAGTTAAGTGCTCTCAATGTAGACACAACATTTTTGGCGACTAGCACACCTTTGATTAACACCTGGGAGATTGCACCTGGCTTTATGAATATTTCAAGTACTAGAGGTGGAACATGGATAACCTCTTGGTCAATATCTGTACCTATTCAGGTTATAGGAAAGAGCAGTAGTGGACTAGAACAAAGTAGAATACAGCCAGTCAATGCCATTTTCTTCAATGAAAGTGACACTAGTATCCTTAATTCTATTGCGAATGAGGAAAGTTACTTTATTGGAGAATCCTCACCAGAGGTCAGAGTAATCCCAAGGTTTGACCTTTTTACAAGGTGGTATATTGCAAAGGATAAGCCTTATCTAGGTGTAATTGCATCAATTTCTCCAATATTCAGTAGTCTCAGTGATGTGAAAACTAGATGGAATTTAGCAATTGGACCATCTTTTAGTTTGCCCAGTTTTCCAGATCAAGTAGTTTTTGCCTTGATGTCGGAATGGCTAGAAAATGATAAAGGGAGACTAAATTACTCTCTCACTTTTCATGCATCCGTTCCGATAAAATTCAAGTGATAAATCTTTGTGGGCTTAATTATAAATTCTTGGAAGCACGCTTTTGCTGCACCTCGGAGTGAGGAGCTACAGTACCACAGCGAGAAGTTGGGTTGTGGGTAAGTGTGCGAGCAAAAGGGTGCGGGAATCATAAGTAGCAATTATCTTATGTTGGTGAACTGCCTGGGGCAATATGGAAAGGAATAGCTGCTAGCACTTTTTTGCCACTCCAAGCTACGAGGAGCCGCAGTACCGCAAGTAGCGCGTGGGTGTTGGGCAGGAGAGTGGCAAATGGGTGCGGCATTTCTAGTAGAAACAATTGCTAACCAACCTGAGGCCAAAAGCATGTGTTCCGGAGTGGATGGATTGCACATTCTAGGAATTAATTTGCCCAGGTGATCAGTAGTAGGAAGAAAACTCCATTCCTTATATAACTTTCTCCAACTGCGGATCTCTTGCTTGGGCTCATTCCAGGAACTATTGAATCTTTGTAGAACCGAAACACGCCTTTGCCGAACGTGAGCTGCCGAGGAGCTACAGTACCACAGGCTGAGGTTGGTCAAGCGGGAAGGAGTGAGGCAAATGGGTGTGAGCAAATTGCAGAATCAAAAGCGTTAAGGATAGAAGCAAGCTACCGTGTAGCGCGGATAGCCTGACCCGAAGGGGAACGCCGAATAAAAACAATTCCAACTGCTAAACTGAAGCATTGGTTAAAGATTAATTTTCCCTATAATATCTCCTTCCGATCAAATCCATTGTGCAATTCAATCTATTAAAAAGAAAACGTGGGATTTTAGTCCTATTCAATTTTGTTGATCCACGACCTTTTTCCTTAAAGATGATATGATCACCAAAATCATAACCATCGCATCTTCTGAAATACTTTAAAAGGGATTCTCTAAAGGGGAATTCCGTATGAAAATTATTGATTTGGTTTTGAGTTGTCTTTTCACTGTCAAAATATAAGTTGGTATATAATTCGCAGGAAGCTTTACCTAATTTTTCGTGTACTCTAAATGGAGGAGATTCATAATTCAGTCTTTCTAGAAAGATTCCCAATACATTAGCATCGGAAATGGCAGGCTTTTTACCATCGATTGAAACAAATAGATGGTAAAAGAAGTCATTTGGATCTGAAGAGATTGCACATGTTATAGCTAATATATGAGGTTTCTGATGTGCCTTTTCTTGGGTAATGGAAGTTCCAAGTAAATATTTGGCTGCCAGATATTCTTGTAAAGAAAGATGGCTAAATTCATACATTCCTGCATAAGTCTGAGCTAAGATGCCATTATGGCTTTCAACCTCATTTATTACTTCTTCAACTTCTTCTTCAGGCAACCGGAATATCTCATGAATCTCCTTGTATATGTTTTTCAGCTCATTTTTATTAAAGATTTTCTTGTCTAAGGAGTAAGAAAGGTGAAATGCAATAGCTGCTAAGAAATCTAGTTTTTTTGTTTGATCAAAGTTCGAATATACAGTTTTGGGCCTATTAATATCTCTGCTTTTATCCCAATTGTGTAAAATAAGTAAAGTGATCTCTCTGTAAACGTCAGAAGGTTGATCAGGTAAAGCGCCATTTCTCTCATATATCATTATCAGAAAAGCTAGATATAAGGGACGGTTACTGAATGATGAATATTTCTCTCTTTTAAGAAGTCTATTAAATCCATCATACCGTTTCCTTAACCACTTCTGTGCTATTTTCTTAATTTGATCAGAAGATAAAGGCTGAAGCTCGAGAAATATATAACTTTCAATTAAACTAGAAAGCTCTTCGCCATCTCGCGATGTAAGAATGACTCTTGACTTTTCCAAAGTCATTCCCAATTCTTTTATCTCTTTCTTGATTTCGCTCTTGTTGTCATTTTGAACTTCATCATAACCATCTAAATAAATTATCAGGCCAAGTGAATTTAAGAGAGGTAAGAGAAACTCTTTGGCGCTTACTTCAGAATTTGCCAATAGATACCTCCCATTTGATACTTCTTTATGGTAAGGAATATGAAATAAGTCGAAGAGCCTTGAATAAACTGTCTCTGACTCGCTTAGTTCCCGCATCCTGATCAGAATTGGAACTTTGCTAAATTCCTCTTCTTTTAGTAGTCTTAATTGTTTTACTAAAAGTCTTTTAAGAGTGGTGGACTTACCTCCACCAGGATTACCAAAAAGGACAAGATTTCTGTCCTCTTCATCTTTTAGAATTTCATTCTCAGTTACGGTCTTTCTTTTGGGATTTGAATAAATAGAATTGTATCTCTGTCTATCTTTTCTAATCTTAATTGTGATGGACTGTGATAAAGATCTAGATCCACCAAATCCAAAGAAGGGCATTTCCTGAACCCATCGTCGAATATCTCTTTGATTATTTTCAAGGTGCTTTAATGCAATTCTTTCATCGAGATTGAAAATTGGTTTCTCTTCATCTTTTTTGCTTTCAATATCTCTGAATAATTTCTTGGTTAATTCGGTCGAAACTGATCTAAGAATTGGAATAAGAAAATCAATGGCCATCGAAATCCTAAGCTTGGCTGGACAAATTTATCATACCATTAAACATAATAAATATTTTTGAATAGTCGATTTCACATGAAAATATATGAAGTAGATTCTGGTTACCGGCTAAATAAAAAAGCCCTTATGTAGCACACTCAAATAAATCTAGGAAATTTTACAGTGAAAATCTGGTCAGAGTTGAAATTGAGTCGCAGAGCAGATATAAAAAGTCCTGAGTCAGCTTTTGGTCTGAGTAGATTTTGAGTCGGTTTTTGGAAATAGAAAAGTCTGAGTCACCATTTACTTAAGCACTGACTCAAATCGATTTCCTTGCAAAAAGTTTGAGTCGCTATTATTTAAAGTACTGACTCAGATCATCGTTCTCCGGAAAATCTTGAGTCACTTTTTCGATTTCGAATTCTTGAGTCACTATTTACTTTGAAAAAAGTTTGAGTCACTGTTTTTATGTACTGACTCAAGAAAAGTGCACAATAAGCCTAAAAGTCAGTCCGTTATAAAAGCACAATTAAAGGGTGAAAGATGGGACGAACAAACAACATCACTGCACGAGTTTTTAAATATGCGAGAGGACAGTTAAGCAAGAATCAACGACAGTTTGCAGAAGATCTTGAAATAAGCCAATCAGCTTTATCAAGATTGGAAAGGGGAGTGCACTTTCCTCAGGACCAGGTCATCCGAAAGTTAGAAGAAGTAACAAGTCTCTCAATGAGGCAAATGATCAGGCATTCGCGGAATTCAATTTATTGAACGTGAATGGTTCCTGAACAAACGCAAATCAACTGAAAAGGCATACAACATTACCTAAGGGAGATATTGGTTTTATTTTTAATTTAAACATTTAAAGGTCATGACAAATTTCAATGATTTGACATCCGAACAGTTGACGTATCTGAAGCAGAAATGGTCAGCTGAAGCACATGAACTCAACAGAGAAATCGTGCGAACAACAACGAGGCTCAATACAAGAGTGAATCGACAGGAAGTGAACCAGCAAGAGATTGCTGCCCTGTCTGATGACTTGGCTAACGCTCAAGGACTTTTGGACCACTTGACAACTACGAGTGCACCACAGGAGATGATCGATAACCAACAAGCTTTGGTGGATCGTCTACAGGGTGAGTTGGATACAGCCAATGGTGCTTCCAATGGATTAACAGCCACTGAAGCGGTACTGCAACAGGCTGATATTGATGAGTTAGAACTACAGAAGCAGTATCGAGAAGACAAGATTGTTGAGATCGATGCGATTCTGAGTACAGATGCTGCAGCATAAAGAATAGCAATCAAACTCTGAAATTCGACAAACGAAGGCCCGCGCAAGCGGGCTTTCGTATTTCTATGCGAATAGAAATGAACTACCCTAAAAGGGCAGCTCTGATATGCAAAACTCAAACCATAAGATGCGACAGTAGCACTCCCAAAACCTGCCACCCGTGCAACGAAAACTAAAGGATGGCTGACGATACCAAACCATGAAGAACCACACGCCAAAGACACGGAAACGAACAAAATACCGATACATAAGTAAGAAAATGAAATGAACCCCCGGTAACCGCACCAGAGAAAGCGGTTCACTCACGGAAGGTCTGAGGCAAATGCAAGTGCAAAGGCTGGTTTACGGCGTGTAGGCTGGAGGGAAGCTAAGAAAGCCTTGGACTTGTCATTTCCTGAAGAGCAACCGGAACTTTGTTTTTCGCTGTGTGACCGACCAACGAATTGAAAATCGCCAAAGATCAAATTAGTATAAAAACGCCCATTAAAAGTTAACGTATTTGCCTAATATTACTCAAAACTCAACTGAAGTTTGTGAGATGTAAATTTCTTGGTGTATGGAAATAGATAAACTAAAAGATTTAGTTGAAAGTTGCCATTTAAATTTCCTTATCGGTTCAGGTGCATCAATGAATCATTTGGGGACTCTTGGTAATATTGAGGAACTCTTAACAGATCTTGCTGAATCAGATTTTGATCCGGATAGAAAGAATTTACTCGATGCAATCATTAAACATCAATACTTTGAAATAGCTATAAAGGGGAATATTGATATTTTTCACGGAAGTAATGATGAATTGAATAAGACTAGAGAATCGTATAGATCTCTCATTCAGAACATTAACTTCTTTCTCAAAAGGCGCAAAAGCAACCTTCTTTCAAAGCAAGTAAATCTATTTACGACTAACATGGATTTATTCCTTGAGTACACTCTAGAAAATGAGAAGATTGAATATAATGATGGTTTTTCAGGTAAGCTAAATGCTAGATACGGCACCGAAAACTTTCATAATTCAATCTATAAACTAAGCACTCATTTTGATATTAGGTCGGAGGTACCACTTTTCAATTTATTTAAGCTTCATGGTAGCCTCAATTGGCTTGAATCCAAAAACGGTATTGAGTATGATCATGAACTGAATTTATTGAAGGCAATAGCACAAATAAACAATACCGATAAAGACTTTTTTTCCATTTCTCGCAATGACGGACAGCCCATGGGTCTTCTAGAGATCAATGATAAAATTGAAGATATAGGTCTTAAAAAAAATGATATACATACTTCATTTTTAGAAGCATATAATGAATTGGTCATGATAAACCCTACTAAGGACAAGTTTGCTACAACAACCCAAAACCTTCTTTTTTATGAATTATTAAGAATGTATTCCAATCATTTGGAAAGAGAAAATTCGATACTATTTGTTATTGGTTTCTCTTTTGCAGATGAGCATTTAAGAGAGATTACTAAAAGAGTGGCTTTATCTAATCCGACTTTACTAATAATAATTTTCGCTTTCAACTCTAAGGCAAAACAGAGTATCGTGGGACTTTTAGAGCAAAGGTCAAATATTTTAGTCCTAGGGCCCAATGAAGATCAACCCAATTATACATTAGAGAACATCAGTAATCTTTTTTTTAGTCAGGTTGTCGAAAAAATAGAAGAGCAGAAATAAATGTCATGGATAATAGCCTACTTGAAATAGAGGATGTTCTCAGAGTTGGGAAAGTCGTTTCTGTAAAGGGACGTACAGTACAGGTGCTTGTCGACAAGTCTAAAAACGGGTCGCACCTGCTTTTTAATGGAGAGTTGATTAAAAATATTTCAGTTGGTAGTTATATCAAAATTGCAAAAGGTTTTGAATCATTTATTGGCAAGATTGAGGGAGAATATATTACAGAGGACAAGGTGTATCAGGACAAATCATATTGGAATGAAAAAGATAAGATTAAGAGAATTCTTAGTATAAAACTTCTTGGTTACATTGAAAAAGGCAAATTCAAACAAGGAGTGAAGGAACTGCCGTTGATTGACAATGAGTGTTATCTTGTTTCTCAACCTGAATTTCAAAAGATCCACTATTTTCTAAAAGAAATAAATGGAAAACTAGATGAAGAAATTGAAATAGGTAGTTTGGCAAATGAAAAAGGTAAAAAGGTGGTTTTAGGAATTAACAGCCTTTTTGCCAGTCATATTGGAATTTTTGGGAATACTGGAAGTGGGAAATCCTACTCACTTGCTAGCATATATTTTCAGCTTTTTAAGAAATACAAAGACAAAATTGGATTTAATGACAATGCTAAATTCATAATTATTGACTTTAACGGAGAATATTTAAGGGTAGAAGACGATAACATTATCGTTGGATCAAAATATAAAAACACTTACAATCTAAGTACTAGGAGAGGTGGTTTAGATAAATTTCCAATCTCGGAACAGGAAATCAACGATAATGATTTCTGGTCGATTTTCTTAACCGCTACAGAGAAGACCCAAAAACCATTTCTAAAAAGGGCTTTAGCCAACGATTATTATTATTCCAGATTTGATAAGTTAGAAAACTTTAAATGGTGTATCACTAATATGATTCATGATTTAATTATTAAGGAAGTTGATAAAAGTGATATACTTCAATTTCTTAATGAGTTGTCAAACGCTGTGGGGGGTGATTATGTGATAGATTCAATGCAGGACAATTATAAAGATAATTTACATTGGCACAACCGTGATGATACTTACTATTACCAATCTCCAGATTGGATTTATCCTTCACAGCAGCCATTTAAAGAAATTGCAATTGAAAGGAGCTTACTAGAACTTTCAATTGATATTACAAAAATTAGTCATCTGAAGAAGATACGTCTTAGAGTTGTGTTTCAATACTACAATGAGCTGGCAAAGTACAACATTAACAGTGAGCACATCTTCCCACTGATTAAAAGGCTCAAAAAGATAGAAGAACTAGATAAGATTATTGAGGTTTCCGAAGCATCTAGTGACGCATTTCTTGATGTAATTTCATTATCAGAAGTTAATACTTCCATGAAGAAAGTGTTGCCTCTGCTTATTTGCAAGCAAGTATATGATAAGAAAAAACAAGAACGTGATCCGTCGAAGTATCTTAATATAATTGTTGATGAAGCTCATAATATTCTTTCTTATAGTTCTCAGAGAGAAAGCGAAATCTGGAAAGATTATCGACTTGAAACATTTGAAGAAATAGTAAAGGAAGGTAGGAAATTTGGAGTTTTTTTGACGATTGCAAGTCAGAGACCTTCCGACATTTCGGCTACTATCATTTCTCAATTACACAACTATTTTTTACATCGACTTATCAACAATAAAGACATAGAAGCTGTAGAAAGAACGATTTCATATCTTGATCAAATTTCTTTTGATTCTCTTCCGATTTTGCCAACAGGCACTTGTGTTCTAGCCGGCCTTAGTGCTCAAATACCTATTGTAATTGAAATAAATAAGATTCCTGATGAGAATGAACCATATAATAAAACGATAAAGCCCACAGATTTCTGGGAATAGAAATTTATACTTAAGGACATTTGAAAAAGTTTTTCGAGTCTGATTTTCGTTCAAATCAATTTTACCAAGATATTCAACCAAGCAATACTTAAGTGCGCTGGCCGACAGAATCGCGGGGGTGCGTAAGCCATTGCGAAGAAGCATGATTCTGTCTAGCGTTTTTGAATCCTTTTGGGGCAATGCCAAAAGGATTTGCCAGCCCGGCACAAGGGCGTGCACAAGACAACATTACATAACCAAACTAAAGATTCAAACCGAATTACAGAAACTGAAAGAATCCGGGAATTATTGAATCTTGCAGGAATCATTCTCCTGGAAAGCAGGCTAATCTTACTTGGTGTCAAAGCCGCTCGCCAGGTGTTCGACAGCCAAAATTCCTAAAGCCTGAGAATCGTGTATTTGAAGAATTCCTGAACACTGATACGTTTATTGCAAAATGGACCATCAAAGTTTTGATACAGAATTCCAGAATTTCAAATTGCAACAACTGACTAGTTCTAAAGCTGGTAAAATTCCTAACGTCTTAGAATCGCGTATTTAAAGAATTCTTGACCAATGATACAGCTATTGAAAAATAGAGTATCAGAATTTAGAAGCAGAATTCAGGAATTAAGATCAGAACAACAGACCAGTGACTCGAACAACAGACTAAACTTACGAAGGTACCGAATTGCCTACGCGGCCCGGGCCTTAGCCAAAAAGCGAGCAAGGTCAGGGCTGAGTGGCGAGAGACAGCAAGGCCACAGGATCGCGTTGTAGAATCATTCAAAGATGAAGAGCTATTATCTGAAGCACAGAGAATCATTTAATAGTCGCTGTGCCATAGAGCGATCGTGGCTGCAGGTGCCAGCGATGGCGCAGCGGCTATTTAAAATAATGTCGAATTATATAACAAGCTTCGGAGTGTCGTAACCGAATTGCCAAGATCAGATGCAGCCCTAAAGTCGTCCAGCTCTGCGGTTAACATAATATCATTATGTAACAAACAGATCGAAGAATACGCCGTTCAGGCAGCAACAAAGCCTGTTTTGTTATATAATGTTTGCGTTATGTTAAATAGCTTCGGAGGTTCGTGAAGGCCTTAACATTTTGTCCCAAAGGCCAAGCGAACCAGGGGCGGACAATAAAGATTGGGGTGCAACTGGAGACCATTATTACCAGTGTAGAAAAATCATAAGAAAAGGAATAATCGATGGCATAGAAGCATGAAACTTTGAAGAATACAAATAACTCTTTAAATATTACTTCCGTCATTTAGAATATACCTAAATGTAGGTATTGAAACTCCTATTATGTATTCTTACTTTCACATAGTGGTTTTAATTGAGAAGAAGTGACCAGTGAAAAAAGAGAAGCGATTATAAATGAATTGATTCGTCAATACGGCGAGACAATAAACCTAAGGGGTCTTATCATTAAAGAGCAAAATAGTGGCGACAGACTCAAAGGAGAAATACAATTCAATGTAATGGATAGTACCCATCATTCTTATGGGTTTAATCTAAAAGAATTTGAGTTCACCGAAGAAGGGAAAATAATTATTCATTAATCAATAATATACACATATGAAGTTTACAATAGACTCAGATGCAGGCATACTTAATGCTTTTAGTGCTTCTAGACAATTGCCAAGAATAGTAGGTGGTGAGCCTGTACCTGAAGGAAAGTTCCCTTGGATTGCTGCTTTGATTTGTGACCAATGTAACCCAGCAAATGGTCAATTTTGTGGTGGTTCATTAATACGGCCAAATTGGGTACTCACAGCTGCTCATTGCGTCTTTGGATCTAGATTTAACCCACCACAGGTATTTATTGGATCAACTACTTTAAACAATTTAAGTGGTAATGGAGAAATAATAAATGTCACAGATATTATCCTTCATCCAGATTATAATCCTGACACACTCGATAGTGATTTAGCTCTATTAAAGTTAGGTTCTAATAGTTCAAAATCACCTGTAAGAATTATAGAACAAGGAGATCCCAATGGCCTTACCAATGCTGGTATCGAAGCCAATGTTATGGGGTGGGGAGCTACTTCTGAAGGAGGACCTGGAAGCAATAAACTTCTTGAAGTCGAAGTACCAATATGGCAAAATGATAGAGCAGAGAGAGCTTTTCAGAATTATAATTCAGTTTTTACTCCCAATATGATAGCGGCAGGTAGACCATCCGGAGGACAAGATGCTTGTCAAGGAGATTCCGGAGGACCTTTTGTAGTTCCAGATGGTGACGGGATAGTACTAGCAGGAGCTACAAGTTGGGGTATAGGTTGCGCAAGGCCTGATTTACCTGGAGTTTATACCAGACTATCAAATTTTTCTGATTGGATCAATTCTATTGTTTCATAAAACATCTTAGTAGTTAATATGTGTGGAAGATGTAACATTTAGTTTATCTTCCATACACTTTTTAAGTATTGAACTACAATGGCGTTCAGGTAGCGAATTCACTTCTAATTAATCAATTAGAGTAATTAAATCAGGTGTTTGCAAATCTCATAGAAATGTGATAGATTGTTCGTGAGAAGTTGCTGATTTATTGGAAATATGAACGAAGAAATTCGATTTTGCACCTTTCCTAGAACTATTCCGCCAGATGAGTTGGCTCTATCAACTGTTAACATTTTCAAGAGACATAAGAAAAGTATATCAACAGTTTCGCTATCTAAGGGGTTGAAATCAGATGAGGTTTTGAAAATAGTTGCTGATGACCTGATGGATATGGGATTTGAAGTAGAAACTGGAAAATCTCACGATCAAAAAATCCATCGACCCGTGTTTTTTGGTGAAAATGGATTACCCACCGTAAAGTATGAAATTGATGCATATCATGCTGAAAGTAGAATAGGGTTGGAGATAGAGGCAGGAAGGGCCTGGAAAGGAAATGCGATCTATCGTGATTTAATCATTAACCTGCTTTTGATAGACGTAGATCATCTTATTGTTGCGGTTCCTTTAACCTACAAGTTCAACTCGGGAGGAAAGAGCGTGATTAATAGGGATTATGAATATTCTATGAACTTGGCCGATAATTTATATAGCCAGACAAGATTCAATTTGCCATACAATCTCACATTAATAGGATATTGAAAGGACATGGGAAAAGGAGTACAAGGCCTGAATGATTTGTTAAATCAAAATTTCGGTTTTGCTAAGAAGCTCTATAGGAGAGCATTTGCCGAGCTTGAAGTAATTGTGGAAGATGATGAAGAAGCCATATTTCTTACAAATGCCGATTATGATGACGGAAGTGGTATTCAAACCGGACTAATTCTGATTAGCAATTCAAGAATTATCTACGCCAATAGAAGAAAAGGTGATAGTGCGTTGATATTGAAGATTATGTTTGAAGAAGTAAATGACATTTATTTTGACACGGGGTTGATGTCGGGCAGGTTAAGTTTGAAAGGAACACTATATGAATTTCTTTTTCAAAATATGGCTAATGCTGATGGTAAGAAGATTTCGAAATACATTTCACAGAAAGTAACTGCTAATCAGGACAGTAAAGATCGGTTTAGCTTGGTATCAAACGGCGAGGTTGATCAAACTCAATCGTTGTTATGTGAAGTTTTTGATGTCAACAAGGGCTGGGTTTTTGGTGCATCTCAAATAGGAGTCGAAATGATAAATGAGGAGAAGTTCAAATTATCGATAATGGGATTAGAAATTGCGGTATCTGAAAAGGTGAGAGTATTCAAAAAACAAGATAACGCCCTAAAAATTCGGAGATTGTGCCTCATCATGAATTCAAGGATATTGAATTAAAATATCACAATAGCCTTCTTAAAAAGATATTTACAAATGGGATGATAATGTCCTACTCCTTATCTAACATGAACGAAATAGTTGTTTCTACTTCATTTCCCGTATTTCAAGAAACTTCAGTGCAATTACTTCGAAAACAATTGATATTTAGATTGTTGGTATTGCTAGAAGATATCAAGGAGTTCCGAAAATCGGATATTGTCTTGATAAATAGAAATAAGACTACCTCTAAATCACATCAATCGAAAAGCGTTGAATGGTCTGATGTCTTTGACTTCCTAAATAGCGCTGCAGATGTGATACAAACTGTTGGAGATATTGTTGATCTTGTTAGCGGTGAAGCAGGGAATGAAGAAGATTAAATGCGTGAAGAGAGTAAATATTTCTTGATGAATGATACTCATAGAGTGCTCACTAGTAATTCCCTAATATCAACACCCAAAATCTCCGCTATTCTCTTGAGATCCTTCAAATGAGGCTGAGATTTATTGTTGCAAATAGCAGTCATAGCAGTTGTACTGATTCCGATTTCCTCAGCTAACCACTTTTGAGTTTTGCCTTGAATTACAAGTATTTCTTTGATTCGATTGATTCGTTCTTCCATCTTCAAAGAGCAAATTAAGCAGGTTAATTATGACTTTCAATAAGTTGAACTTCTATAGATAAAAGCCACAGTTATGGAAATGAAAGAATTTCTTTGCGTTTTTATTGCTTTTATAAAAGTCAAACTTATATTTACACAAGTACAACTTCCAAGGTTAAAATTATGAATAACACTGTAACGATTCCCGAAAACTCTAGAATTAATGACAAAATAGTCGATCATTTAAATGATCTGATTACTTATAGTGAGCCACAAGATTTTCGAAATAGAATTCTACATGTTTACCTACAATACATCATTCATAAGTTAGAAGAGCTACCAATGGACTTTCAAGAGATTGCTTTAGATTTCAATTTTCTGATCGATTTCTTCAATCGAATTGACACAGAATTAAAAGCAGAACAATTGCCGGAATCAGAGCAGAAATAATATTGAGGAGCAGACCCTCGAGCGTTGGCCAGCCAAAATCGCGAGGGTGTGTTTGCATGTGTGCGGAAGCTTGATTTTGGCTAGCGCTTTTGAATACTTTTGGGGCAATGCCAAAAGTATTTGCCTGGCCGGCACAAGGCCATGTAGATATAACATTACCTAAGGCGACTAAACAACTATACGAAATTTCAGAAACTAGCAGATTCCAGAAAACCTAGAAACTTTGTAGCAATCAAGTTCGTGGATAGCCTGCTAAATTTTAAAGTCTAAGCAACCGATCATGTCCTAAAATGGTCAAAAATCCTAACGCCTGAGAATCGCGTATTTGAAGAATTCTTGACCAATGATACAGCTATTGAAAAATAGAACATCAGGATTTTCCTTGTAGAAATTAGCAATTAAGAATTTGACAACTGACCATGATCCGAACAATAGACTAAACTTTCGAAGGTCCCAAATTTGGCCTAGCCAAAAAGCGGGTGGGACTTTATTGTCGCAGAGGCCAGGGAGGCGCGGGTAAGCCAGCAAAGCCACAGGATCGCAGTAGAATCATTCAAAGATGTAGAGCTAAGAAATGGAGTACAGAGAATCATTTAATAGTCGCTGTGCCCTTAAGCGATCGGTGGCTGCAGGTGCCAGCGATGGCGCAGCGGCTATTTAAAATAATGTCCAATTATATAACAAGCTTCGTCGGTGCACGTCCAACCACCATAAGCTTCGGTAGTAGTCATACACTTATTCGCAGGCCTTGATGCCTGCTTAACATAATATAATTATATAACGGGACAGCCCGGAGATATCGCCGTTCAGGCAGCAACAAAGCCTGTTTTGTTATATAATGTTTGCATTATGTTAAAGAGCTTTGGTAGTTCGTGAAGGCCTTAACTTTTTGTCCAAAAGGCCAAGCGAACCAGGGGCGGACAATGATTCGGCTTAATGAAGGAAAGTCGAATTATATAAGCAAAAAAGAACTCTGACACAGATTATTTAAATTTTATACCAGCTCACTTAATTAATTTATTCCTTAAAGCATATACTGCCAAAGTAGTTCTACTCTTAACATTGAGTTTTTTGAAAAGGGATTCCCTATACCCATCTATAGTTTTGACACTTACGTTCATTTTGTCAGCAATTTGAACGTAGGTTAGATCTGTAATTGCGTACTCAAGAAAGACTCTTTCAGACTCACTAATGCCTGCAAGAGGACCGGATTTAATCACTCCTTTGGAGTTTACGTTACCTATATTTTCAGCCATTACTTTTGACACAAATCCGGGGAAATAGACATCATTATTGGCAATAGAATCCAGTGCTTCATGAAGGTCTTCTACCTCTAAGTTTTTGGATAGATAACCTTTCACACCGAGTCTAATCATTTTTAATATAGCTTCCTCCGTATCGAGCATGGAAACAATCAGAACCTTAACCTCTGGATAATTTTCTTTCATCCACTCGACTGTTTCGAATCCGTCCATGTCAGGCATATCAATGTCCATCATGACAATATCTGGGGCACCCAATGTAGATATTTTCTTCTTTAATTCAATTCCATTTTCCGCTTCGAAATGCAATCGAAATTTATTATCAACGTTTCTAAGATTGATGAGCTTTATTAATCCTTTTCGGAATAAATTGTGGTCATCTACGACTGCAATTAAAGAAGGCATAGTATTATTATAAGATGCTATTATTTTGGGACATTGATTGTTACTTTGGTTCCCAAGTTTACTCCACTTTTAAAATCTACATCGGCGTTTATTGTTTTGGCGCGCCTTTGAATATTCACTAGACCTGTACTAATTCCAATGGGGTCTTGCTGAAAAATCTTCGATGTGTCAAAACCTGATCCATTGTCAGATATTGTTACTTGCAAACCCCAGTCTGTATAAGTTATTTGAATTTTAATTTCTGTTGCCTTTGAGTGCTTAATAGCATTATTGAGGACTTCTTGACATAGTCGAAATAAGATTATTTCCGCTTCTGGAGACAAACTGTATATGTCGCCGGTTTTAGCAATCATAATCGGAAATTTCAATGCTTTGGAGAACCGGGAAATTTCATTCTCCATCGCCTTTACAAATCCTATTTTAATTATGAAATCGGTATTGAGCGTAGCGCTTATCTCCTTTAACTCACTCATTAATTGCCTCGTTAAAGTTTTAGTCTCAATGAGATTGTCCTTAATTCTTGGATCACTCTTTTCTATAATTTCGGTGAGATGAATATTAATCAAAGATGCAAGTTGGCTTATATTGGCATGTATCTCCTTAGATATATGGTTTAAGGTTTGCTCCTGGATTTCTAGCTTTGAACGTAAAAGAGTTTGATCAAACGTTTCTTTTAGATTCAGCAATTCCTTTTGATGTTGATGTCTCTTTTTTTGATACTTAAATAGAAAGTAAATAATTATTACTCCGAAAAATAAAATTATCGAAGTTGAGATTAAGATAGTTAGAGTGATTTGTGAATCGGAGGGATGCATAGGTAGGCAACAAAGTAAAGTGAGTACATGATAATATTTAGAAAATCATTGATAAGAAGGAAGGAGGGTAGAAGGGGTGATTGGATTTCGACTAGACTATTAAAAAGAATAAAAAACGGCAGAGTCCCAGAATGGTATATGAGAGAACCAAGGCCAACCCAAACTTCTGATGATTTTCTCAGTAAAATAACCTCTTTCGCTAGAAGTATTTCCCTAAACAATGCCAATGAAAATAATGTAATTAGAAGATTGGATGCAATTACTGAGTAGCTGTTTATTTGAAATGGAGTTTGAATAAAAAAGTAGTTTATTATGGCAAACACGAAGAATGAAGGAATGGACCAACGAACTACTTGTTTAATAGCTGATGTTCTTAATGAGAAAGAAAAGAATATTGCAATGCCGATGAACCTTACCATAAGAAAACCATTATATATCCAGAAATTAGATGGGCCAAATTCCCACCAAGTTGTCCTATGGAGCTTCCATCCCCATAAAATTGCGAATAGTTCTACTAATAGCGTTAGGAGCAGTAATATTGATAAAACTTTGTAAGCACGATTATCTAACATTGACCACTTCAATAAACCGATAATAACGGACATTAAAATGGGTACTATGTAGAGGTATTCGTAACTGAAGAATATTTTCACATGATGAAAATAGTCACTTCTAAAGTTTACACACAGTGTTTATCAAATCATTTATTCTCCACCTTCACCTGGACACCTTGGAGGGCATGGTGATCCAAAATTATAATCACGCTCACGTTGAACTTGATTTCCTGTCGTCGATCGCTCTGCTCTAGACCTTTCCTTAAAATCGGGTTCGTTTTCGGTGATCACATCTAGGTGTTCAATTTTAACTCCCGATTTCTTTTCTCTCGTAGTATTCATAACCAGACATAGTTGTCCTGCAAACTCATGTCCTTCTTCGTAACTCCCAAAGTGAAGACGGAGCCCATCACCGTTAACATGATCGATTTCTTGCAGAAGACCTTCGATATGTTCTCGTGAGTACCAAATACTTTGCGTATCGAGTTTTCCTAGTTTATCACATAAACCTTGATACTTCTTATCCATGAAGTTTTTCTTTCTTTCTTCCGTAACAGCTTTGCCGACATAGAAGAATGGTAATTGCTTACTCATTTTTGAAACTATATTTTAAATACTAATGATGAGGCAAAATATTCTACTGCACTTTTTATTTCAAAGTGTTTGTAAAAAACACCGGAGACTTCCCCTTAGCAGAGGTGGTATTTTCCGGTATGAAAGGGGTTTTTACTCAGAAGCCCTTAAGCAATATTTGTGAACATAAACTTCGAAAAAACAAATATATGCCGTTATACAACAGTAGCTATCTGAAAAGCTTAGCCCGAGAAAAAAGAGGTGTGATCAACGAAAAACAAAATCTTTATTCTCGTTCTCGAGGTGCTGATAGATCACAATCTTTCGATATATTTCTTTCTCACAGTTTTCTAGACGAAGAAGATGTTGAGGGCATATACATTGAACTGACTGAGCTTGGTTTTAGTGTCTATGTTGACTGGATTGTAGATGGCCAACTTGACCGTGACAAGGTAACTCAAGAAAGTGCGGAACTTATTAGATGGAGGCTTAAGTCCTCAAGATCTTTGTTGTTGGCCCTTTCAGAAAATGCCAAA
The DNA here is from genome assembly GCA_965229785.1 of Cyclobacteriaceae bacterium. Classification (GTDB taxonomy): domain Bacteria; phylum Bacteroidota; class Bacteroidia; order Cytophagales; family Cyclobacteriaceae; genus JAWPMT01. The sequence goes on along the minus strand of CBDDJS010000001.1, from coordinate 1,543,331 downwards.
TTTTCGAAATGGATACCTTGGGAACTTGGGTATGTAGACGGGAATGTATCGAATTGTGCTGTTTTTCCGGTTGCTGCAGGAACTGGTCATAAAACCAGTTTTCACCGTACAGAATATCTCTTGTTGTATCCATTTATAAAAAGAGATGATATAGGAACTTATTCACAAAACCTTTATGCGGTCAATTCAGGCAATGATTACGTCCAACTAAGAGATTTTGTAAAGAGTAATAGACAACCTCACTACCAAACCAGAAACATTGAATTCTTATGAAAAAGGCCGTCATTGTTGGGATCAATAGATATGCTCCCTTTGCTAGTAATCTTCATTCCTGTGTAAAGGATGCTGAATCCATTGCAGAGCTACTGGATTTCCACGAGAACGGAGAAGGAAATCTTGATGAAGTCAAAGTTTACAGAAATTTGAAGACAAGAGTTGAATTTCGGAGAGCAATAGAGGAAGCATTTCGGAGAGAGGATGAGATGGCATTATTTTATTTTGCCGGACATGGTGGAGTTAGTAGTGGAGGTCGTGAATATCTAGTGACCCCTGACGGAGACTGTGATGAGCCTGGCATTGCAATGGAGGAGTTGATTCGGATTGCGAATCAAAGCAAGTGCAAAAACAAAATTATTATTTTGGATTGTTGCCACTCGGGTGCAATAGGAAGTTATCACCTTTTCAATGAATCAATCTCAGTTATAAATTCTGGTTTAACCATTTTAGCTGCAAGTAGACCAGATGAGCCTTCTTTTGAAAATCGTGTAGAAGAACATGGTGTTTTTACTGGTCTTTTGATTAATGCCTTGAAAGGTGGAGCTGCCGACCTGTCGGGAAAAATCAGTCCAGGAAGTGTATATGCATATATTGACAAGGCTTTAGGACCTTTCGATCAACGGCCTGTCTTCAAAACCAATGTAATGGAATTTATATCTCTTAGGTCAGTAGAGCCACCTGTGCCTTTGCATGTTTTAAGACAAATAACCGAGTTATTCCCTGGTGATCCTGAAAAACCGAAGAATCTTGATTCATCTTATGAATTCACAAACTCTCCAAGGCGTAAACCGATTAAAATTGAAAAGCCTTATGCAAAAAAAGATAACGTAGAAGCTTTCAAATTACTCCAAAAATTGCAGAGTATTGGCCTCGTAATTCCACTAGGTGAGGAGCACATGTATTTCGCTGCGATGAAGGGAAAATCTTGTAAGCTAACTCCTTTGGGACGTCATTACTGGAATTTAGCTCAGGAGGGTAAGATTAAGTAGCCCGGCAGAATGACAACAAAAGATAATAGCAATACCTCTGGGGCTGGGTTAATGTTGGGGCTTGCTGCAGCAGGGTTACTGTATTTTTTGTTCCGGCCGAACAAAAAGAAGAGCCCTAATTCCGATCGCCGAAAACGTGTCTTTATTAGTTTTTCCATGAAGGATGTCAGATACCGTGATTATTTGGTGGAACAGGCAAAAAAGTCCAATTCACCTTTCGATTTTGTCGATATGTCTGTTAAAGAGCCGTGGAAGCGTAATTGGAAAAAACTGTGTAGAACAAGGATCAAGGAGTGTGATGGTGTTATTGTGCTACTTAGTGGTAAAACTTGGTCTTCCTCCGGTGCTCGCTGGGAAGCAAAATGTGCGAAAGAAGAAGAAATACCCGTGGTAGGTATGCGCATTTTCAAACACGATCAAAGGCCAATTCCTCCTGAACTAAGGAAATCTGAGATCGTTACTTGGAGCTGGAAAAATCTGGAGAAAATAATTGGTTCTTTTTAGGAAAGTTAACATTCTGACTTTTATAAACCATGTCAACTAAATTCGAATATGATTTAGCTATTTCCTATTCAACAGAAGATTCTCTTATAGTAGATGCAATTACAAAACAGCTAAGAAAGTCAGATATTCGCTACTATGACTATTCAGAAAATGAGACAACTGCATCCGATATCGAAGAACAAACGAAACGTGTTTATGAATTTGAATCGGCTTATGCTTTATTAATATTTAGCAAGAATTATTTAAAGTCCAAATGGACCAGGAGAGAATGGGATATTATACAATCGGTATTCAATAAATCTGATAGACAGTATTTAATAATATTAAGAGTAGACGATTCAACTCCAGAAAACGAAGAACTTAATTCAATCATCCAGACACTTTCATATCACGAGTGGAAAGGAGAACCCGCAAGCCTTGTCTTATCAATTGTAAATCTTGTTAATAATTCCAACAATCAATTTTCAAGTCATCAAGTACAGAATTCAAATGGTCTAGTCAATATAACTGATACGCGATTAGAAAATGGATATTTGGATTTGAGCAAGGACTATCTTCATAAAACCCTATCCTCAGGGGCAGAGCTAGTTCAAATCAATATCAAACTTAACCGCTCTTCTTATTTAGGGCTCAATAGACTCCCATACTTTGTAGTGACAATCAATCAAGGAGAACTATTAAAGGAACTTAAGGTCTCTGAAGATATCATAAGCCAAGTTTTTGAATCATCACGCAAAAGAATATGGTTGGACGATTGGACTCTTTTTAAAGAAAAACTACAAGGTTCGGAGGACAGTCCAGAAACGCAAATTGGGGTTACCATAGACCTTAACATGTATGATGGTCCCATTGATTCTATGCTGAATGAGATCACAATATTTTACCAAAATCAATCCAATAACCATTCATGTATTGTCAATATTATTGGGGAAGGTGCGTTGAATCAAGCCAAAAAGCTCTATAAGAAACTTGAATCAATCCACCTTAGGCTAAATGATAGACGATGTGGCTTATTACCACTCCCAGAGTTGCTTTTGCCACCTGAGGCATACTGGAAACAAGGTATTCAGAGAGAAATTCAAATTGAGGATTTAACTACGAAAGAGGTGATTGAATTTGTCAAAAGTGTTCCAGACAGCCAAAGGTTTTCCTCTGTTACACCTGATAAGCTTACGGGATTGTTAGGAAATCATTTGATCGGAAGAGATGAAAGGTATACCATAAGTACTGTCTATCATATTTTGTACTGCCTTTATAGCAAGGGGAAGCTGTATTTCCTAGATAATTTGATTTCAAAGTTATTTGAGCAACTAGAAGAACTTACCACTTTAATTAGTGACATTCTAAATAAACAAGACATACCGTCTTATATAGCTAGAGGATTGCTCAGGGCCTTGTCCAAACTTGGCTTACAACAAGACATAAAACTAATTGGACCTATTAAGAGCATTTCGTTACAAATGCAATTACAAAATAAAGCCTATTTAGACATGAATATTGATGAGGAGTTAAAAATTCTGGGATGTAAAGACCTAATTCCGGTTTGTAAAAAACTAAATCAGAAAGAAGAAATTACTGATAAAGATTTACAACGTCTAGGTGTTAAGAGCCTTATATACCTTATTGAAATAGGAAGTAAGTCTGATATCAATATAAGCCTAGAGGATTTGCTACAAAGTTGTCATTGCTTGCAACTCAAGACCGAAACAGACCTCATGCTTTACCTCCTCATGCTTACTTACGGACCTTCTGAATTGTCAAAAGTTCTATTAAAAATGCCGAAGCATGTGAGGTCATTCTTTGGGGTGGAGGACGAAGAAAATGAACATATGGTAAATTTTAGAAATAAGGTTTTATCAGAAGGGTACGGAGAAATTGAAAGAGAACTTATTGGAATAATCTAAAACATATATGCATTCTTTAGACCGTTTTAACCTTGTTAAGGACTGGTATTTTTGCTCAAGTCTGGGTATTTCAATCCACTCCACAAATTTTTATCTTTCAGCTTTGAGTGTTATTGATAATCCTGAGACAACTACAAAGTATAAGAGCATTGCGTATGAACAAATAAGAGAAATTGAGAATGCTTGGCTACAGATATATTCTATTCCCGTTATCATAAGATCATTTACAACAAAATATGATGAAGCATTTGCTCCAAGTAAATCAGACAGGGATATCATGTTTCAATTTTATGAAGATTTACTTTCAAGGCTAATTGAAGATGAAGATGTTGCTAGGTCATTTTCATCAATACTAGAAGTAGCTTTTGAGAATGAAGAAATACGGCCCATACAGATCATCTCTTTAGCAAAATCGATTGACTCAGATTTGACTACCAGTCTAGACAATCCTTATGAAAACTTATTAAGTTTTATTCCAATAACTGTCTTATTTCAGATCCTGAGTCATTTTTGTAAGCATCAAAAAAGTTTCTCGGGCGATTTACAAAGCCAAAGTGATATCAAGGAACTGGTCGAAAATGCTTTAGCCGGGAATTTTGATCGACTCGCCTTACTGAATGCTGCGGTAATTGCCAGGGATATTCTAGACCTGTCGTCAAAAGAAGTACTTGAAAAGTTGTGGTATCTACAGGGTCCTAGAGCTGAGTTTGAACCAGATATTCTATATGTGATTGGTATTTTGAGATTTGTTCAATCCGAAGCTGAAAAGCCAGAGCAAATCCTTAAGGAATTTGCTGTACCTAATTTCTTGATGAACAGACTACCCATTCATTTCTATCATGGGTCTAATGGTGAAAAATTAAAGCGATCAAAAGAACTTCTAAAGGTATTTGGAATTACCGGTGATGAAGACAAAAAAGAAAGAATGATGCGTATTTTACCCTTTCTTTTGTGGCAAGAGCAGCTTTTTTGGATTATTGTCGAGCATTTTCCAACACATGCCCCTCTATTGGAAGATCATCTCATTCCTAAGGATTGGAGGAAGATGGGAAAGGCCTATTTGAAGGTACGAGGTACATATCAACATCGTGAAAGGTTGAAAAAACAAGCTTTCTTTCATTTTGAGTCATTCTGCATTCATAACAAAATTGATATATCGCCTGCTAAAATCCTTAGCCCTGATAGGAATGGGGAGGACCTTGAGGAGAATGGATTACGCATTGGCATAGATAATTATAATCAATGGTTTATTACTTCACCATGGTTCAATTTACGGAAGCATTCAGACCCCAAAGTATTTAAGGATATCAATCGATATCTGGATTATAAGAATGCGTCAATGCTGATTCGAATCTCCGGATTCGCCGTATCAGTCATAAAATTGAAACAAATACAACGGCCAGCACATGAAATAAATAACCCACAACATTTTCTACGATTTTTAGCACATACCAAATCCGTATTTTATCAATTTAATCAGTGGACAATAAGATTTAGTGACCTCAAGCAATCGGTAGCTGAACATATAAACCCATATGCTCAATTACCCGCGGCCTTAACTGGACTAGTCAAGACAACAGATGGCATCTTAAATCTACCTGCGTGCGGATATTATACTTCCTTGCAGCCAATTAATTTTATAAACGATTTTAATAGTCGATTTGAGTCTGGCTCAAATACCAAAATAAGTGATTTTGACAAGTACTTATACCCACTTTCATTATTGATTTGGCTTTCAGAAGCTCTGCCTGGAGCAGCGAACTCTGGTACCTTGAATAGTCAATGGATTAGTCAAATAGAAACCTTGGTAAATGCTTTTCTACGCACTGATAAAGATGAAAAACGATTGATAGAAGCGATTTTGTTACTAAGACTACTATGTCCTGAAAGATTTGATCATAAAAGAAAGGAAATCGATGATTTGCCCCTCGAACAAAGGAAGAGCCTTTCTAGTAAACTTTATTGGACTAAAGATCAAGAAACAAATAAACTGAAACTGGCCCACCGCAAACTCATGCTTTTTCCATTAAATACAACCAGAAATCTTCTTAAAACTTGGCATCAGGAATGTAGTAGTTGGTCATCGTTAACAGAAAAAGCGAAAGGAAATAAGAATGCTCATTTGATAATCAAATGCATTGAAATTTTGGAACTAATTCCTATGGATGATACTACCAACGAAATAGTGGAATTAATGTCAGCTTTAGAAAGAGTGGCTCACCCGCGTGATATGGACCGAATGATACGATTGAGAATGCTCTCCTTTCTCAATCACGATGGATTTCATTCCCCTACAGCACCTGAGGGGAATAATGAGTGGCACCTACTCGGAATTAAAATAATTCACAGGTTACTTGAGTTTGGAGGTTCTTATGAAATTCAGAGACTCTTGGAAAAAATGTTCATTTTCAGCTCCGATGGATTCCTCGAACGTGATCAAAAATACTTCAAGTTTCATCAGGTAATCCTGAGTTACCTATTTCGGCTGAGTCATCAGATGAATTCGGAAAGTCTGGTTTACAAAGAACCAAAAAGGTCATGGGATCAACATCAAAAGAAAGAATTGGTCTCAAGAATGCTCTACAAGATATCTTATGCAAACTGGTTAAGTAAACAACCAACAAGAAATAACCAGCACCAACTTTTTAATAACTATTTCGATCTAGGTGATTTATTTAGAGATTGGAAAAAAAGCTTACTCAACAAGAATCAGATCTATCCTAAAAGAATAAGTTTATATGGGCGATTAGAAGAGATGGTTTCTGAAATTGATTCAACGAAACAGATTATTTATGATCGAGAAAGGCAAGAATCTTGCTTGTTTCAGTTCAACTACAAACCAATAAGAGAGCAATATTTGCCGGGTCAAATTGTTTCTGATGAAGAAGACGGTGAAGTCTATATTCAAGGTATTGGTCGGTTAAACTATACCCAAAAAGAACCTCTTGTTCTTTTTGACAAAGTCCAGTATAAACAAAATTGTGAGGAGGGTCAAAAAAACGTAAAACAAAGAGAATTTCTTGGTCAAGAATTTAAACTGTTTCACTTTCCGATTTTAAAGTCAGACATTTCGGAACAACTGTTTGTTAGCGACGAAAAGTCTAGAATGCTGATGAATTCAGATGAATACAAAGCGTTGATGGATTTATGGTTTCCAAACCTGTACTTATTTAGCCAGCAAAACGATAGTTTAATCTATGAAACACTAGCCAAATTGAACGCAAATGGACATTGGGAGCCTTACTATTTTTATTTGGATTACATATTGTATCTAGACTCTATTTTGAAGTATCAAATTTCATATAATGAAATTTTCACTTTTACACTCATAGAAGGCAAAGCTAAAATAAGCGCTAGCCGATCAGAGAAGTATTGGGTTTTCTCTGCCATTCCCGGTGTAAATATTAAGGTTTTTGAAAGTGATCTCAACTTTGATTTAGAGAAAGTACTGCAAGAAGACTACCAAGGAGATGCCAGTGGGCTTATGATCTCTTTTAGGATCGTCTTTATCCGAACGGAATCAGAGAATGAGAATATTGGTTTGAATTTGAATAGTCTTAAATTGGATTTGGTGCAAGATGGAACAACTTTAGCTCATCCAGTATTTAAAGAACTTCACCTACCATTTGATAACCGCAACGTACAGTGGCGTTATTATTTCGAAAAAAATAAACACGGCCACAAAGCTCTTTATATGGATGGTCGATATGGAATTAAGGTAAGTGTTGATCATTTTCCTTCATGGGTTTCAACGAGTTTAGATTCAAATGAAGCAGAGGATGAAATCTTTATACGAATCCACCCGCACTCTTGGGACCCAAGAGAAAAGACGATCAAGGTTTCGAAAGTGGAAAAAGTAGGTCTTCATAAAATTGATGGCAGTTATTACCCCTGGTTTGGTAAGGGGTTAATCAAAAGTGTTTTCAGTGTTTCCGAGAATGATGATTCTCGGGCCAATATTGGTAAAAACGTGATAGAAGTATACACAAAAGAAGGTGTTACGGTAGAAACAGGAATAGATTCAGTTTGTCTCAACCTGATTCCCGTTCATGAGAAGAATTGGAACTTCTATCTGAAAAACCGAAAAATACTCATTTCAAGAATCAAAGAAGAAAATCCTGTAACCATCAATCTTAATTCTGGCAAAGAGAACTGGAAAAGGGAGGGAGTTATAGTGGAAAAGGTGTTATCAGGGACAATTGTTGTTGCTTGGGAAAGTGATAAGGAGCTGATTATTGAATCAATATCATTCGGAAATAATCATCCACTCTGGAGAGAAATTAACCCAGGTGATCTCATTTTTTTAGATAGTAATAGGTCCGAATTCCAGTACATAAAAAGGCGTTTTTTCGGTCGGGTTCTTTGGGAAATTAACCATGCGAAATCTGGTAGTTGGAAACATGTGATTATACTTGGAAAGGACTATGGGGAACAATCCTTTGGAAATTACCTCGCAGTTTCTTCCGATGATCCCGGTATCATTATTAAACTAAAGAGCGAAGATGATTTGCTACCGCTTGAAGGCGGGTATATTTCGCAAGGAAGATTTCAAACAGATAGATCTAAGTTTCACGAACTTAATCGATGGACTTGCCCAATTCTCTCAAGGGTTTTCCGTCACGATATTACCTTTCGTTTGAATTATGCAAGCAGCAAATTCTCAAATAGGAAAGTGCTTTTTGGGACATTAAAGGGGGATTCTAAACATCATCCACAAGATCCATTACACACGGTTTTAGGAGATATTCAGAATCACATACAATTTCATGGAGATAGTGTAGATTTTTATAGAGTTTTCAAAATGAAACCCTCCGATTCCTTGAATGTGGATGAAGTGGAAAATATCAGTGAAAGGGTCCAGATATACATAAATTCAATCAAGAAGATTCTTGATGTTCCACACAAAAATTTTGAAGGTAACACTTCGGGAGAATTGAAGAATCTATCTGTGTCATTTCGAAGTATGCCGAAAATGCTTCCAAAATGGGAAGATGAAGATACTTGGAGGGACCTGCGAAACTGGGAGAACAAAACTGCTGTTCATTATGATCATTTGCCCTACATCCAATCTGTGCCTGAGAGCTACGATGAAAACGAAACAAGATTCAAACTGATCTCCGATGGAGGAAAGTATTATGCGAGTTTTAGAGATGTTAAGCCCATAACTTTGGTCCACCATCTTCCCTACGAAAACATCCGAGATGAAAATGGTAGAATGCGAGGGAGTATTGTGAGTAAGCCATTGTATTTCGTGCGTTTTATAAAAGAGGGTGAAGATATTCTGATGAAATTTCGGATCAAGCAGGATTCTGAACAAGGTCACTATTGTCTTTTTGAGTATGGTTTCGGTCAGACATTACTTATACCCGTCGAAGATATTTTTATGAAATGGAAGGAACCTGCTGGAATAGGCCGATTGAGGAATGTACTGTTTTGTGGAGACTGCTTGGAGAACTGCACGATAATCCATTCCAATCAGAATAAACATAACTCCGGAAGGTCCGCTTTATTGATACCGCCGACCTTTAAAATTACCCGGTCACAGGAATTTAAGCTTTATGAACAGTCTAGGTTTGAAAACAGAGTACACATAAGTCGCATCAACACCATAACTGGTGAGATTAATAAAATAAAGCAACAGGATAAAAAAGGCAGACCCTCCTTTTTTAATAATACAAGGGTAAAACTCTCCAAAGAATCTCTTGAAGTTCTTCGGGAATTGAAGCTGGAATCTGACATAGTTTCTTTACCGGCCGTTTTAAATGTTGCTGCTTTTGAAAAAACCAATGGAGAAGAGGTCATTTTTGATTTAATCAAATATTCTTTCCTAAAAGACAAATCAGGAATTAAGACAATAGAGGAAGATTCGTTCCTTATGTACTTAGAAGCTCAAGAAATTGGACAAATTGGAACAAATGATTTCTATATCGGTGTGGAGCCTATAGAAGTACCCGCCGCTCTAATTGGAAAGGAATTTCAAGACTTGCGAATATTGCGACGCCAATTTTCAGGTGATATTCATCTGCTGAAAAGATTGTATCATAGGGATAAAGAATTCTTTAAGGGGCAAATGTTACTCGCAAGAGTATACCGCCCCAAATCTGGAGATCACCCATTGGTAAGTCTTATTGATTATGATTTACAATCAAAGAGGATGAATATTCATCCACCAAAAAGGTCGGGGAGTGTTCTAGCAAGTATGGCGAGAAGTAGTAAAGAAAGTCAGACATATGTCATTCTTTTAGTTTCGATTAAGTCGCAACCAGATTACAGAAATAAAAATTCACAACTCAGACATGAATTGATTGTTGAGTACCATCCAGGATTATATTTTCAATTGAATGCGAAGAATTGGAAAATGTCGTCAGAACTTAAGCCAGGTGACGTCTTGAGAGTAGAAGCAGGAGTTTCTGATACTGACCAGAACATTCTCCATCGTGCCTCATTTGGGGAGTATCGGTATTTCCCAGAGGGTGAAAAGCGGCCCGTCATATTATTTCCTAAAAATCCGTTATGGAAAAACGTTAAAGAAAGATCAGATTGGCGATCGCTGCTGCTTAAGCAAAATAATTTCACAATTGGTTCATTCTCGTCTTTAGAGGTCGATACACAAAAAAATAAGCAGGTGCCTAGTATTATGAATCAAAGGCATCCAAAAATGGCTCTAGTTGCTAGAAATAAAGATAAATACATAATTTTCCCGGATTCTGTTTATGACAACAAATTGATTGGTTTCCTTTTGGAGGATGGGTTCAAGGTGGTAGTTTCATGGGCTGATGGAAGTCATACACGGAATGCAGATTGGATGAAGCTCAGCTTTTCTGAAACGTCTATTTCAGAAATCTTAAAGACTTTCAAGAGAAATTGGTTCTATGGAGATAAACATACTGGCACTTGGAGTAATTTATCTGCATTCAACAAATATCCGAGAGTTGAGGAAATAGAGGTGAAACCTGCAAATGTTAACACCGACCCACTTGTTTTCCGTGGCAGTAAGGAATTACCAGTTTTACGATATTACAGTTCCGGCACAAACATCTATCCTCATCACGATCTACTTGAGTATTTGAATCAGTTGGGTGGATCTGATGTATTTACAATTGCGGGTGTAAGATTATCTGCCGATTCAGTATCTGATTCAAATGGATTATTAATTGAATTCGTGCCCGGTAGAATTCTGGAAGTACCAACGGAAATAATCGTTCTGAAATCCAGACAAACGGAAATTAACATGTCCCAGTTCTCTTGGAATATGATATCACAAGGTGATAGGGTAAAACTCGCGATAACAGATGACTGGGGATTTCAAAAACTGATTCTGCAAGAGTGGTTACCATCTTCACGTGCTCAACTCAAAGGTTTTTCCGTTTGTTCAATAGAAGAAGATTCCGTTTTGGAAGAGGGTGGAGTACGGTTTGGGTTTGGAGTTTTTTCTTTAGATCTTCCTTATATCGGAGATTTAAATCATAGTAGTTTGTATCGTTTAGATGAGAAGCGAAATGATCTAAATGTATTCGATTCCGAGTGGAAAAATGGTGACACACTTTGGCTCAGTGTTGACGGGCAAAATAAAATTGTGGCTAAAAATTTCGATAGGTCATTTGAAGTTTTATTAAAACCTATACAACATACAAATCACGAATCGCTCGAATCTTGGTATGCAGAATTACTTGATCAAAATATCATCGAGAGAGAAAAAACATTGATCAGAATTATTCAGCTATGTGGAAACGGTCTTCCTTTTACTTTGGAAGAAAGTGATCAATTATCAAAAACATTAACGATTTCTAGAAGAAATCAATCTCTCTCAAAACCCGCACAAATTCAAAAAAATAGATTCTGTATTGCTCAGTTACTAGGTATAATCAATGATAAGGACGCATTGGTCAGAATAGGGAACCAGTTAGATAAAGTACAAATTGAAAATGTACTTATTGGTGTATATCAACAAAGTGTTAATAATATCATAAGCAAGATAAATGAACCTTTAAACCTCTATCTGCACTTAGATTCAAATTCGGTATTATCTCATGGAATATCTAGTGTCAACGACCGGGGGAACCGGACAGGTGTTCTCTATAAAAAGATTGATTTTCCTGAGGACGATATCCAAGGTTTAATATTTAGAGATAACCTAAATCAAAAACTATACTTCTCTTATATAGAGCAGGTATCGTGGACAGAAAGCACATTCAATAGCAAAATAATTAGCTGCTTCAGAGGAGGTGAATGGGTGGAGTTATCACTTTCAACAAATGAAAAAGGAATAGAAAGTTGCAGCCTCGTCGGTTCTGATTGGGCATCGGCTAGCTTTGACAACATCGAAATCGGTGATCAGATTGAGGTAGAAGTTAAAAGTGGTTTGATCAAAATGAATCCAACTGATGAATTATCTCATTTGATAGTACGTCACCGGGAGTCAGGCGTTTATTGCTCTGCAAGATTCTATGGTAAGAAAAAGCCAGATAGTAACTATATTCAAGTGGAGGTTCTGGAGAAGCTGTCCGAACCTCGACCGATATTAGTACTTCAGGCTGGAGAGAGGAAATATCGATTGGACACTGCAACGAGAATCTCCAACAATCGAATTTTTCAAATTTTCGCCACCCCAAGTGAATTTAGCTATGAAGATCTACAAGACGAAGAGGAGATACTCGTCTTCTTCTATGCGAAATCGGATAGGGGCCAAAGTACCAGAAATGAGTTATTGGATAAGGCATTAACATGGTGGTCCGTTCACAAAAATGACCCTGAATTATCCTTTTTTATTGCTGTAATCCTTATTTACATTCTTATTTCAGAATACAAACAAAACCCAGATGAAACCCTTTCAGAACTAATTCAAGAAGCAGGGAATAAATTAAGAAGAAGGGCTATTCGAAGTTTTCACCAAGAGAGGTCACTTAAAACAACTCCAAGAATTGAGCGAATATTAAATAGGCCTGATAAAAATTCTGGTAACGCTAGTGCATTACTGGAGTCTAGCCAATTCCTGTTACTGAAAGCTACTCTTGAAGCAAATATATTAATGCAGAACCAGGAAGAAAGGTCCATTTCAGAAGGTTACCTTGCGATGATTGGGCAACTTGATGAACCACTGCATGATTGCGAAAGCTTAAAAACTTATGCGTTATTTAATTGGTTGGAATTGATCCAAAAAGACGAGCTTCATGAGGATGCCATTCAGATTCTGGATCAGAAATTACTCCAACTCATAGACCGAACAGCACATGATGGATTGATTAACGGATCAGATTTCTTTCTGCTATCGGATCTTCTTGAATATTCTAACTGATCAGATTACCTGACATTTTTCTCATTAATTTATTCTAATCAGCATGTTTAAAATCTTAACTCATGAGACGCCAGATCTCGATGCGATGATGAGCGTTTTGCTATTAAAAAAATTTGGAAATAAAAAATACCCTGGTATTAATAATGCTCCAGTAATCTTCTCCTCAGCAAGTAACCTTCCTAACAATTCCACTTCTCAGCAACTGGAGAAGGAAGGTGTCATTGCCGTTGACATAGGCGGAGGTAAATATGATACACATCCTACTGAACATTTGATAAATGGAAAGTCTGACCATTCTGCCACAGATTTAGTGGCGAAGGATTTGGGTGTTCTTGAGCTTGATGGTTGGAAAGATTTAATTGAGTACTCAAGACTACATGATTGTTCAGGACATGGCTTATTTAGCACGAATCCTATTCACCACCTTACCAGCATAAATACAATTCTAATTGGCTTAGAACACATAAATGAGTCCGACGATAGCAGTTTGATGGAACAAGGCTTAGAGATACTTCAGTGTATTCCATATGCGTCAAATACTATTGATGAAGACCAATGGATAAGACTAAAGGAGGACTTGGATAAGGCTTTAGATGATCTTGATATAGATGTAAGTAACTGGCCTGATTATCTCGAAGCATTCAGTCGGTGGTATAACGATATACAAACTCAATCCGATAAAATTTGGGGAAATAAACAACTGGATCGGGTGGTTTCAGTCATTTCCATTTACTTAGGGGCACTCAGGAAAAAGCCAGAGCAGGCATTGGCAACCTTAAAGCTTTGTATCCATGCAATCATTTCTAGAGAAAAATTATGGAACGAAGCGCTTAACTCATATGATAGCAAAGGTGTTCTGAAAACTTTTGATCAATTCAAGGTGGCCACAATTTCAGATGAAAATGGATTGGTTATCAAAGCCTCAAGATTTCGGCACAAACCGGCATTAATCATTTATAGAAACCCTAAAGTCAACTCAGTAACTATCTTGCTCAATAAAGTATTCAATTTGAAGAAAATTAGCTTTCTCAACATGGTAGCAAGAATAAGGATCACAGAAGCAATTAAATTGAAAGAGAATATAAAATACGAGAAGTTACAACAGCCAGGAACAGTGCATGGTTGGTTTCTGCATCAATCGTTGAACTTTCTCATCAAGGGATCGAAAAAACAGAAACAATTCAAGGAAACTTTGCTTTCTATAGATGAACTGCAGTATTGCATCTACACTGAGTTAGATAACAGTTTTGGTGATATGTTAGATCCGCAGGTGATTTTTGAGTATTTGAAGTTCCAAAATCCCATTTTCAGAAAGTAAAATAACTTTTAGTCAATTTGGCTTTCCAACCTTGGAAAGTTCCTGCAATCTGATCGAAATAACTTCTCATATTAAATTGAATGACAACTCTAGCACGCTTTTGCTGCACCTCGGAGCGAGGAGCCACAGTACCACAGCGAGAAGTTGGGTTGTGGGTAAGAGTGCAAGCAAAAGGGTGCGGAAATCATAAGTAGCAATTATCTTATGTTGGTGAATAACTAGGGTATTTCAAAAGGAATAGTTACTAGCACTTTTTTGTCACTCCAAGCTACGAGGAGCCGCAGTACCGCAAGTAGCGCGCTGGTTTTGGGTAGGAGAGTGGCAAATGGGTGCGGAACATCTTGCAGAAACAACAGGCAATCATTCTGAGGCCGAAAGCATGTGTTCCGGAGTGGATGGATTGCACATCCTAGGTGTTTATTTGCCCAGGTGATCAGTAGTAGGAAGTAAACTTCATTCCTTATATAACCTTCTCCAGCTGCGGAACTCTTGCTTGGCCTCATTCCAGGAACTAATGAAACAAATAGAGAATTCAACACGCCTTTGCTGAACGTGAGCTGCCGAGGAGCTACCGTACCACAGGCTGAGGTTGGTCATGAGGGAAGGAGTGAGGCAAATGGGTGTGAGCATATTGAAGAATCAAAAGCGTTAGGGATAGGAGTAAGCTACCATGTAGCACGGATAGCCCGACCCCTAGGGGAACGCCCAGGTTTTCTCTGAAAGGCAATTTTTAAGCATTCCGTTGTTTGAGTGTTGAGAAGATGAAATATCTTACCAAATAATGGAAATGCATGCATTTGGTGATTCCAATGGATAATAGCGTATGACAAAAAAGAAAACATCTAATAAATCTGCAAGGAAAGCAGTCCGTACTATAACTACGGACCTCAGGGAAACAATCGTAAATCTCGCCGAACTAACCTATGATTTCATTCCGATAGTTTCAAGAAGCCCAAAAGTTGAAACCTTTCATACTGTATTCAGGGAGAGTAAAATACATTCCTATATTCCCAAAAGGTCAAGAGGAAAACAAGCACTTGAAAAAGCTTATAATCAGTTATTTCGTTACCATTCCAGGTTACCCCATACAATATTTAGAAAAGTTATTTCCGCAGCTATAAAGCACCGTAGGTATCGCGCAAGACCACTACAAAAAAACGATTTAGAATCATTAAACAAACTCCTTCTGAAGCTAGGGGTTGATTTATCAGCTGAAATCAAAAAACTAGATCTTGATTTTGATTCCAAGCAAATCACTATTCCTCCGACTGATTTAATAAAGCGTCTTGAGAGTCATCCATTGTGCCAGGAAATCTTAGCTGAGCCATTACAACTATTTAGGAACGGACATTATAATGAATCTGTGCGTAAGGCTTCCGAGAAGTTCGAAACTGAAATTCAAATTCGAACTGGACTATCAGAAATAGGAAGAGGTCTTATGGGTAAGGCTTTTAGTGGTACTCCATTGATTGCCCTGAACAAATTAGAAACAGAAAATGAAAAGGGAATTCAAGAAGGATATCAATTGATCACAATGGGAATGATGCGATCAATGCGGAACATATTCAGCCATGGAGATGAAGACCAGAGAAGTCCTGAGGAAGCTTTTGAAATGCTAATGATTATGAATTGGCTTTTTAGACAATTGCCTTAGACATGCAGGAAATTCTCTCAAAATATGGCTCATATTCCGCAGGATTATTCCTTCTAAACTTACCCACAGGGTTTGGGAAGACTTATGAAGTACTTAAATACATCCAAAACAACCATAAAGAAAAACGCAAAATCTACTTTGTAACTAATCTCAAGAAGAATCTTCCTATCGAAGAGCTTAGGGAGCTTTTCATAAATGAAGGGCTTGAAAATGAGTTCAATGAACAATTCATATTCATTGATGGAACTTCGGTGAAAGTGATTGAAAATATTGCATTGATCAAAATTGGAGAATCCGAAGTGACAAAGTGGGATGAATGGAAAAAGCTCAGAAAGAAAACTTGGTTAGTAAATAACTTTCAAAAATCAGTAAACCCAACTAACGTTCAGATTGAAGCTAACAAGATTGTATTAGATGAAATAAGAACCGAATTAGAACCAAAGTTTAGAACCAGACTAATAAATTTTATTGATCGGAATACTGGAGGAACTGGCCAGTACTCATCTCCAGAAAAGAAATTCAATTGGGTACAAGAACATGCACCCTGGATAATTGAATTATACCCCTCAATCACAAGTTTCAAAAAGAGAATCTTCTTTTTAAGCGTTGATAAATTCTTTGCTAAAAATGTTACCCTAATCCAGCCCTCATATTACTTCCATGATCATAAGACTATTGAAAATGCATTAGTATTTATAGATGAATTTGATGCGTCGAAAAAACCTATTCTTAATTCAATAATTGACAATGGGCTCTTAAAAAGAATCGATCTTGTGGCTCTGTTTCAACAGCTCTACACTTCACTCATTTCACTCGAGTTTCCTTCAGGTCTATTACTTGAGTCCTCAAAAAGGGTTAAGAATAGGATAAATAACGAGGGTGGTAGAACCATTGAAGAAATACTTGAACATTTAAAAAACGAATCTACTAGCTTGACTAAGGAATTTCATTTAGATGCTCCGTTCAAAACTGTCGATGCTGATAATAGAAGGAATTTCATTTTTCATGATTTTGAGTACCAAACAATTCTCAAGGAGAGTTACAATACTGCTCGCTTATATTATGATGGTCATGAACAAGTTAACTATATCCGTTTCACGAATAAAGACGAAAAATCTGGAGCCAGCTTATTGACCATGTTAGCCCGGTTGAGATCTTTTATCACATTCTTCTCGAAAGGAATCAGAATGGTTTCTATCAACTATTGTGAATTGAAAGAAGATCAGGGATCAAAGGGATTTCCACTTGAAAGTGCCTTTAGAACAGTTCTGGATCTATTTAATTTAACATCAATACAAACCAATTATATATTGGATATAGTCTCCCATCAAGAGCCGAAAGTAGAAATAGAGGGATTACCTAAGTCAAACTATTTGAGAGAACAGAGCTTCTACATGAATGGCTTCAGATATTACGATTTCGTAGATGGAGATAATCATGATTTGACTTCAAGAATTTACCTGAATGCTTTTGAACTTACGCCGGAAAGATTAATACTGAAACTATCGCAGAAAGCGAATGTTATTGGAATTTCGGCAACCGCAACAATACCCACTGCTGTAGGTAACTATGATCTTAATTTTTTAAAGGAGCGACTTGATAAGAATTATCGTACCATTGATGATGTAGAACATAGAATATTAAAAAAGCGTTTTGATAAACTAACAACGGGTTATTCTAACCTGCAGATTGAGACTGACTTGATACACTCTGAATACACGTTCGAGAGCACAATGGAGGTATTTCAGGATAAAAACTTCGTGAAAGAATTGATGGACGTATTGGAATGGAATAACCCCAATAAGCATTATTACATAAGTCGTTATTTAAGAGCAGCTACTGTATACAAGGATTTCTTAAACAATGATAATTGTAAGTCATTCATCTATTTGGGCAATGCATTGCCTAAGTCTAAAAATGAGAGTTTTGATAAAGACATTCTGCATAGAATGTTCAGTTTTCTGATAAATAAATTACAGAAACGTTCCTTTTTCAGCTCAGAAAATTCCTTTTTTATCATAGATAGCGATCAATTTGATCAGAAAAAAGAGCTTTTTTTAGAGATTTTATCAAAGGGATACAAGCTTTTTGTGATGTCTACCTATCAAACTATTGGAGCTGGACAAAACTTACAATATCCTGTTCCTACAGGTATAGAGACGGTACGGGTCAATAATAGACATCAAAAAAATGAACAAAAAGATATAGATGGTATCTATTGTGAAAAGCCAACTCATTTATTAGTAAACAAATTCAATAAGACATTAAATGAGAAAGAGCTTGTACTGAACATATTTGAGGTAGAGTTTTTAGCGGAAACAGGTGAAATCTCCACACAACAAGCGAAACATGAAATTAAGGTGGGATTTGAGCTTATTTCTGGAAGAAAAAGAAAACAAAGTCATCTTGATTTAAAAGAGAAGAACCTTTATTCAAGGAACAGTTTTGCTCAGCACATTAGTAAGATCATCATACAAGCTATTGGTAGAATTTCAAGGACAAACATTAAAAATCCACTAATCAGAATACTTGCACATGATGAACTGAATGGATTGCTACGTAAAGACCAGAGTTCTTATCAGATATATTTGAAAGAGTACGAAGCATTATTGGAGAATTGCCTGAACCCAGAGATAAGCAGCCTGGAAGAGATGAGATTTAATATCGCCAAGAGGAATGATAGTAAATCTAAGAGAGTGATTTGGTCTATGTTAAATAAGGATTTCGAAGAGAACAATAAACAGTATTGGGAGCGACTTAGAGATTTTGTAATACGCAATCCAAGGGTTTCTGATGTTAGAAAAATCCCAATTCATTTACGACCATTTTATTTTCAATTGCCCGATGAATGTGATACTTATGCCTACAGGTCTGAAGGTGATTTGTACCTAAAAACTAATGATGGCAAAAAGAGGGATGCTATTTCCGAATACGGATGTCGTTTATCGGAATTCATGAAAATTCCTGAGTTGAAGTCATATTTTGAGTCAGAGGGATATGCGACGGATTTTAATAATGGCTCATACATTTTAACACCAACTGGTTATAAAAGCATCTATAAAGGAATGCTTGGAGAAACAATAGGGAAGTACTTAATTGAAAAGTATTGCTATGTGACTCTTAACCCTTTAGATCTTGAGGAATACGAGCTCTTCGATTTTAAAACTTCATCAAACATATATATAGACTTTAAACATTGGTATGCTAATAATTACTCTTTTCAGGGTAACGAACATGATGATATTTATCGGAAAATAGATAGAGTGAAAGCAGAAAAAGCCTTGATAGTCAACTTAATAGGCTCTTCTGCTTATAAGCCAATTAGAACAGAAAAAATTGTAGAGATACCATATCTAATTGAAGAGACTAGCCTCAAAATAAACAAAGAGATGATCGCCTATGTAACTGATGAATTAGCAGTCGAATTATCATGATTCACCATCTCTGACTTCTGCCTCATCTTTCAGGCAATATTTTAAGTCATTTTTCACTTTAAGAATATTGT
Organism: Cyclobacteriaceae bacterium; assembly: GCA_965229785.1. Classification (GTDB taxonomy): domain Bacteria; phylum Bacteroidota; class Bacteroidia; order Cytophagales; family Cyclobacteriaceae; genus JAWPMT01. The sequence goes on along the minus strand of CBDDJS010000001.1, from coordinate 1,523,886 downwards.
AGTCTTAATCTGGTCGCAGTTGAAATAGAGTCGCAGTAAAGGCACAAAAAGTCCTGAGTCGTCTTTTGGTCAGATAGTTTTTGAGTCGGTTTTTGGAAATAGAAAATCCTGAGTCACCATTTACTTACGTACTGACTCAAATCAATTTCCTTGTAAAAATCTTGAGTCACAAATTTCCAAAGTACTGACTCAGATCATCATTCTTCTCAAAACTTTGAGTCACCTTTTCGATTTCGAATTTCTTGAGTCACTAATTGTCTTGAAAAAAGTTTGAGTCACTGTTTTTATATACTGACTCAAGAAAAGTGTACAATAAGCCAGAAAGTCAGTCCGTTATAGAAGCACAATTAAAGGATGAAACATGGGTCGAACAAACAACATCACTGCACGAGTTTTTAAATATGCTAGAGAGCTTTTAAGCAAGAATCAGCGACAGTTTGCAGAGGACCTTGAAATAAGTCAGTCGGCTTTATCAAGATTGGAAAGGGGAGTGCACTTTCCTCAAGACCAGGTCATCAGAAAGTTAGAAGAAGTGACAAGTCTCTCGATGAGACAAATGATCCGACGTTCGCGGAATTCAATTTGTTGAACGCGAATTGTTCTTGATCGGACGCAAATCAACTGAAAAGGGCATACAACAAGACATAAGAGAAAGGTTAATTATTTACTCATTTTAAAATTCTATTATTATGACAGAATTTAGTAATCTGACAACTGAACAGTTGACATATCTGAAGCAGAAATGGTCAGCTGAGGCACATGAACTCAACAGAGAAATCGTGCGAACAACAACAAGGCTCAATACCAGAGTGAATCGACAAGAGGTAAATCAGCAAGAGATTGCTGCACTCTCTGATGACTTGACTAATGCTCAAGGTCTTCTAGATCATTTGACTACTACAAGTGCTCCGCAAGAGATGATCGATAACCAACAAGCTTTGGTGGATCGTCTACAGGGTGAGTTAGATACGGCCAATGGTGCTTCCAATGGATTGACGGCTACCGAGGCAGTTCTTCAGCAAGCCGGTATTGATGAATTGGAATTGCAGAAGCAGTATCGTGAAGACAAGATTGGTGAGATCGATGCCATTCTGAGTACGGATGCTGCGGCATAGAGAGAAGGATATAACCTCTGAAATTCGACAAACGAAGGCCCGCGCAAGCGGGCTTTCGTATTTCTACGTAGGTAGAAATATGACCAAATAGAGCCACCTAAAAAGGTAGCTCTGATATGCAAAACTCGAACCATAGGATACGACAGTAGCACTTCCAAAACCTGCCACCAGTGCAGCGAAAACTAAAGGACGGCTGACGATACCAAACCAGGAAGAACCACACGCCAAAAACACGGAAACGAACAAAATACCGATACATAAGAAAGAAAATGTGAAATGAACCCCCGGTAACCGCACCAGGGAAAGCGGTTCACACACGGAAGGTCTGAGGTAAATGCAAGCCCAAAGGCTGTTTTACGGCGCGCAGGCAGGAGGGAAGCTAAATAAGCCTTGGGCTTGTCATTTCCTGAAGAGCAACCGGAACTTTGTTTTTCACTGTGGGGAATACCTTCATTGAAAAACTGATGCTGAATAAGAATTGTCAGAAATCAACTTTATGATGCTAACGAAGTAAAAGAAACCATTATCTGCGTGCTTTCTAACAAAACTTTATAAATTGTGCATAATTCTTTTACAAAAAAGAATAGGCAATCTTCTTTTTTGTTCGAACTCAAAACGCATTATGATTTTTACCTCACCTAATCAAATCAACCTTGCAGATCTATTACGACATCAAGATTTCATTAAATATGAACAACTAAATACTAAAGAGAAGATTGTTGAAGATATTGTAAGTGAAGTTTCAAATGTAATTTCCGATCCATTATATGAAGTTTCTGGAGTTTCAGCAACTGAATATCATGACTATAAAATCTATACCATCAACAATTTAGAGGGTGAACTCGCATTAAGGAGAATCACAGAATCCATTAAGAAATTTTACAAAGTTCGACAGGCTGATCGAAACTTAATTGTGTTTCAAATTATCGCTTTACTTAAGGAATCTATTCCTATGTCAATCATAAAAATGGATATTACTAAGTTTTATGAAAACGTTGATAGAGATTGGCTTCTTAATAAGATAACTAATGATTCATTACTTCCAGAAAACTCATTAAGGATCCTTAATCGCTTTTTTCATTCTACAGTTTTTGATGGCCTTTCAGGACTTCCAAGAGGGATTGGATTGAGCGCCACATTATCGGAGTTGTTTTTAAGGGATTTTGACCGTAAAATGAATTCAATACCGACTATTTACTACTACAGTAGATATGTGGATGACATCATAATTTTCTGCATAGGAAATCCTCAAACAACAATTTCTCATATCTATGATAACAATTTGCTTCCACGCCCATTGACTTTTAATACAAATAAGACCAGATATTATCGGGTTGAAGAATCTAACAGTGGTGACCAAATCCATTTTGAATATCTTGGATATCGATTTGAATTTTCTAATAAGCCTCCAAATAGGGGAGATGAATTTAGGGATAAGGATTTAGAAGTGGCTTTGGCCGATAAGAAAATTAAGAAATACAAGACGAGAATTATTAGGGCTTTTCTTGATCACGTCAAAAACAGCAACTTTTCATTATTAAGGAGTCGAATAGAATTCCTCACAGGTAATCATCCGATTAAGACTAATACCGACGGTACAATTCTTTATTCAGGACTATATTTCAATTATCCTTTCATAAATGACCTAAGATGTTTGGAAGATCTGACCACTTTTTTACGTAAAACCATCAACGCAAAAAGTAAAAGTTTTGGGATCAAGATCCATTCTAGTCTTACAGACGATCAAAGAAAGGAATTATCCAAACTTAACTTTAAGGCTGGATGGATAAATAGAAAAATAAACGATCATTTCGACGCAAAAAGCATCAAAATAATAAAAAAATGTTGGTGGAATGTCTAAGGTAAAAGTCTTAAAAACCGATAAACAAAGGATTCTATTAACAGAGGTATTGCCTTATGAAGTTCCAATACCATTTTCTAATGAGGCTATATACAATTACGCGAGACGTCCTAAATCTGAAAAAGTACCACCATTAATTACAGCTTTATTACATCCAGACAAGACCGGTAAAAAGAGTCTTTTACCATACAGTTACAAGATTATAAAAGACAAAGATTCCACGAGAACCTTAAGTATCATGCATCCAGGGATTCAGATGGAATTCGTGAAGTTCTATAAAGATTATGATGCCTTAATTATTAGTATTTGCTCGAAAAGTAAAGTTTCTATTCGATATCCTAAAAAGGTGGCTAGTCATTTCTTTGTCAAAAATGCACTAGTAAAGAAAAATAAAATCAGAGACCCGGAAGTGGAACTTGAAGCCAATTACTTTGACCCAGACGTAGAATACTCTAGTTCTTACTTCACTTACAAAGACTTTGATTTTCTATACAAATTTTACGATTCCTATAAATTTCACAGACTCGAGAAGAAGTTCAAACACCTTCTGAAATTTGATCTTTCCAAGTGCTTTAACAGTATTTATACACACTCTATTGCCTGGGCTGTGAAGAATAAAGTCTTTGCAAAGAATAACGTTTCTCGAAGTTCTTTTGAAAATAAATTCGACAAATTAATGCAATGGTCGAATTATAATGAAACCAACGGAATACTGATTGGACCAGAGATTTCGAGGATTTTTGCTGAGATCATACTTCAAAAAGTAGAATCTAATGTAATCCAAAGCTTATTTGAAAACGATAATAGCGGAAAAAGTCGCTCACTGAGAATAGAGGTTGATTATTCTATAAGGCGATATGTAGATGACTATTTTGTGTTTACAAACGACCAAAAGATAGCAGAAAGAATCAAAAGGGAATTTGTAGATGAATTGGAGTTTTTCAAACTCTCAGTTAATGAGTTTAAGACAGAACTACTTGATATTCCATTTATTACAGGAATCACAATTGCTAGAATTGAAATTGAGAGCTTATTGGAATCCTTTTTCAATCAAGTAATTAGTACCGTTCCATCCGCCAGTGATGAAGAACAGGAATTAGTTCAGATAAAACCAATCAAAAGGCCATATGATAGATCAAATCGATTAATTAGAGATTTAAAAAGTATAATCAAAAGAAACGATGTTAAGTACGAGAATATAACAGGTAAAACTTTATCAAATCTTCGTCATCGAATTGTTAACCTTTTATCAGAATCTGAAATTAATAAAAATGTAGAGGGGTACATAGAAGGATTGATCAACTTGTTAGTGATTATTTTGGATTTTATCTTCTTCATTGTATCAATGGATACTCGGACTAGAGTAACTGTATTACTTGCACAAATTGTAGTAGTTATTTTGAGATTTCTGAATAATGACAAAGTCAAGGGAGAATATAAAAGATTCATTGCAAAGAGAATATTTGATGGGTTACGAGATGTTTTTAATCAATTGATGATCAAAGACAAAAAACACCTTGAAGCACTTAATCTTCTTGTTGCATTAGCTCATGTACATAAAATTTATCAGTTTGATAAATCAGTATTTGTTACTTCTTATTATAATGATAAAACTAAAATTCACGCACTCGACTATTTTCAAATTGTAATATTGCTTTATTTTCTAGAGAAGGAGAGCAAATACGATTCTGTAAGAGAAGACATTGTTAATTATGCATTACTGAAATTTGAGAAAGAAAGAAAGGTCAAAGGAAAGACTGAAATGGTTTTACTTTTCTTTGACATAATTGCCTGTCCTTATGTCAAAAAAGAACTCAAGAATGATATAATTAAAGTAGTTTACAAGGGAGAGCATGGTACTGATATGAATGATAGTAAAGTAGGAGAGTTACGTAACTACGTTAGCAAGAAGGAAAAATGGTTTATCGATTGGAGTACTGATGATGTAGACCTAGAATTCATGTTATTGAAGAAAGAGCATAGTCCACCATATTCCAACTAGATTGAAGATATAGAGACTGATGGTGCATCATATAATACGGTCTTCTGGACGTCTTAGAAAGGCCTTTCAAAGAAAGAAAGTTGATTGAACTCTTCGGAGCACACACCAAGATGCGTAAGCCATCAGTTTCTTTTCAAGTGTTTCACTATCCAAAACTTATTGAATAAACACAAACGAGAAGTAGTTATCTAAGCGCTGGCCGACAGAATCGCGGGGGTGCGTAAGCCATTGCGGAGAAGCATGATTCTGTCTAGCGTTTTTGAATCCTTTTGGGGCAATGCCAAAAGGATTTGCCTGCCCGGCACAAGGGCGTATACAAGATAACATTACATAAGACAACTAAAGATTCAAACTCAATCAAGAAACCAGAAGAATCCAGGAATTATTGAATCTTGCAGAAAACATTCTCACAGACAACTAGCTAAACATACTTGGAGTCAAAGCCGCTAGCTCGGTCCACAGGAGCTCAAAATCCTAACTTTTGAGAATTAATTATTCAGAGATTTCCTAACCGATGGTCCAGCTATTGAAAAATAGATCATCAGAGTTTGGGGACAGAATTCAGGAATTCAAATTGACTAGGTCTAAAGCTGGTAAAATTCCTAACGTCTGAGAATCGCGTATTTGAAGAATTCCTGACCAATGATGCAGCTATTAAAAAATAGAGCATCAGAATTTAGATGCAGAATTCAGGAATCAAAATCCATTAAGCTGGCTGATCATCTGGAACAGAGTCTAAACTTATGGAGGACCCAAATTCGGCATAGCCGAACAGCGGGCAAGGCTGGGGCTGAGTGTCCAGAGACAGCAAGGCCACAGGATCGCTGTAGAATCATTCAAAGATGTAGAGATAATATATGAAGCACTTAGAATCATTTAATAGTCGCTGTGCCATCAAGCGATCGGTGGACTAGCTGCCAGCGATGGCGCAGCGGCTATTTAAAATAATGTCGAATTATATAACAAGCTTCGTAGTGTCGTAACCGAATTACCAAGATCAGATGTAGCCCTAAACTCGTCCAGCTTTGCTGGTTAACATAATATCATTATGTAACAAACAGATCGAAGAATACGCCGTTCAGGCAGCACAATAGCCTGTTTTGTTATATAATGTTTGCGTTATGTTAAATAGCTTAGGAGGTTCGTGAAGGCCTTAACTTTTTGTCCCAAAGGCCAAGCGAACCAGGGGAGGACAATAAAGTTAGGGGGCTATGTAAAGCACAAGGTTTCAAGGTAGAAAAAAGCTAAAAACACCCCCGCCCAATATCTTCTGTAGCATATACTGAGCGTTATTTGGAGATTCTATTGAAATTCTTGATAAAAATGATATCGACCAAATATTTCAATGTGATGGCGCCTTTTTTCATCTAAGGATATGGAGCTTGTCAAAGCTATCGCTCAAGGGTTGACATGCTTGATATCAAATATTAGGATTTCTAAAAAGAAGACACATTGTGTTTCTAGCATAAGAATATAGGTCTGTTTTGTTAGTCATCGCTAACAACTACATGAAGACAAAGTAGACCGGAAAGGAATCTAATTTACGTTATTTTTATCGTACGTTATTTTTATCGTACTATAAATTTTCTAATATTTGTTCGAGTTATGGAAATTATCGCACTAACACCAGCAAGGGGAGCAGTATTAAATGCCGGCCAAGTAATTGGCAGAGATCAAGAATTGGAAGTAATAACAGAGGCTCTCTTAAAGCAAGGAGTTAATATCAACGCTGTTCGAAGATTTGGCAAAAGCTCCATATTAGTAAAGCTCAAATATGAGCTTGAAAGAAATGAAAAATTCAGAATAATCTATTTAGAAGTAGAAGGAATAAATACATGTGATAGCTTTATTGATAAGCTCTACAGATCCTTTATTAAAGAAAAGTTTATCAAAGAGAATTCAGTCAAGAAAATTGATAAGGCATTTAATGCTTTGATCGATAGAATAAAGAAAGTAGGGGTAAACTCACTTTTAGAATTAGAATTAAATGAAAGAAAACAGATTTGGACAGATAAGATAGAAATGCTTCTTAATGCTGTGATAGAAAGAGGTTCTGATAAGATTAACGTAATCTGCTTAGATGAATTCAGTATTATGTTAGATAGTATAGAGGATAAACGCGAAGCAATTGCATTAATCGGAATACTAAGAGCCATCGTTCACGAACCTGAATTCAAAGACAATATTCGTTTCATATATTGTGGCTCTATAGGAATAGATTTAGTCTTAGATAAGTTAAAGGTTCTGGATGGAAATATCGGAGAGCCCCTCAATCATTTGTTCCATTTTGAGCTTCAGCCTTTAACAAGAGACAATGCTATTTTCTTATGTCGGTGTTTTATGAAAGGATGCAGCTTGCATCTAACAGATCAATGTATCTACTACATTGTTGACAAATGTGATTTTATTCCATACTATATTGATAGTATTTTTTCCCTGATCAGGTATAAAAAAAGTCTTAGTCTGGAAGATATTAACCAGGCTTACATGATGCTAGTAGATGACTCTAATGAAAAATATGAGTTCAGCCATTTTTTTGAAAGAATTGATCTCTATTATCCTAACAAATCCATCTCTTTCTCAATACTAAATATTCTGAGCAGGCAAAGTGATATTATGTCTGAAACGGATATATATATAGCTATTAATCCTGATGAATCTATTTCAAGAATGGAGTGCATAAAAGAACTCGATCGATTACGTAAGGATGAATATATCGTGAGGCAGATCAAGGATAATGAAAGGTGGTTTAAGTTCAAATATGGAGTAGTTAAAGATTGGTGGAACACTAATAAATCATATTAAATGTTATTAAGTTTTAGTGCCAAAAACCTTCCAATTGAGATTCTAGAAAGAACTTTAATTGGTCGAAAAGAAATTGTTGATCAGGTTGAAAATGAATTGATTGAAAAAGTCACAAATAATCAGACTTATCAGTCTCTTTTAATAGCTCCAAGGGGTAGTGGTAAGACTCATATTACCAGAGTCTTATATGATCGAATACAAGCTAATAGTGCTATTTCAGATAAAATATTAGTCGCATATATGAATGAGGACGAGAGAGGAATAGCAAATTTTTCTGACTTTATCAGGTATGTATTAGTGGCCTTAGTTCGGTATAAAGAAGCTCCTGAAGAGAGTATTCAAGAAAGGATTTTGGAAATATCATCGGAGCCTTCAAATAGGCAAGAAAATTCATTTATTGACTTGTTATCGGATGTATTAGGCGAAAGGATTCTCATTATTCTTATTGAAAATCTTGATGTAATTTTCGATGGGAAAAAAGGTATTGGTAACCAAGGTCAAAGAAAACTAAGGAGTTTTTTACATGAAAACAATAACATCTGCCTTCTAGCTACTAGCCAAAATTTATTTCTGAAAGTTCAAGAGTCCGGGGCACCATTTTATAACTTCTTCAACATTAGACAGCTTGAGAAACTGAACCTTAAGCAGTCGTTTGAATTTATAAAGGTTTTGGTGGATTTAGAGCAAGAAAATGATCCAAACTCAGATCTATCAAAAAGGCTGAGAAAAGAGACTGAGGAAAAATCATTCTTTGGTAAAGTTAAAGCCATATATCAGCTTACCGGAGGAAATCATAGATTACTTGTAATATTCTTTGACTTCTTGAAAGCTGAGGTGAAATCAGACCTATTTAAGGTTTTTGAAAAGGCCATGAACGACTTAAAGCCATACTATGAACAATTTCTAGATGATCTTTCACCTCAACAGCAAAAAATAATAAAATTTTTATGCAGTGAGCACAAACCTAAAATGGGGAAAGAAATTGCTAGATTCTGCTTTATAGAAAAGAATACCCTAAGCAAGATTATCTCCATTCTTGTAACCAAGAAAAAATTGTTAGATAAACACTCAGTTGGTAGAGACACTTATTATGAGTTGAAAGAGCCCTTAATGAGGATTTGCTTTGAATTAACAGAGCATCCAAGTGGTATTTTTAAGCTTTTCGTGAACTTTCTTTCGCTTTTATATAGCAAAGAAATGCTTGAGTTGAAATATCTGAAATTAAAGTCAGATGCACTATTGAATAAGACTGGTGAAGTATTCAAGGAAAGTGAAATTGAATTGCATGGAAGTGCAATTTCTGAAGATCGAAGAAAGAACCTTGATGAATTACTCAAGCAGTGTAAAACAGATGATGATCTGACAAGATTAATCGAGAAAAGTGCATCAAAAACTTTACCTCAAAAAGCTTCCTTGGATGATCAAATAGAGAAGGACTTTAAATTAGTAGATGATTTGCTGGATCTACTCAAGAAGTTGGAAATTCTAACAAGTGGGGAGAAAAGGTTACTTCAGCAAAAAGCTAATAACGACTCTAATCGAGTTTTAATACAGCTATCGAAAACACTCAAGAAAATTGAGAATAATGTTAAAAAGGATCCAAAAACAAGAAAAGCAAAACTTAAAGATCTATCTATAGATGAATTACTAAACATGAGTGTTTTTGGTTCAGCCGACGATTATGATGGATTGGCTATTGTTTTATACAATTTAAACAGATTTGAAGACTCCTTTATCGCCGAAGGAAAAGCAATAGAATTAGATCCAAAAAATGATAAATACATAAACGGTATTTCTGCCATATTATGGAACCTTAAACGTTATGAGGAAGCAGTTGCAAAGGCTAAAGAGGCTATAAAGATTGCTCCTAAAGACCCTATTTATCATCGAAATTTAGGACTTATCCTATGGAAATTAGATAGGAAGGAAATGGCTATTAAAAGTCTCAAAAAGGCTATTAAACTAGATTCTAATTATATAGGTGCTTACGAACCCTTATCATTTTATCTCTACGGCGCAAAAAGGTTTAAGGAGACAATAAATATTTTGGGAAAAGCGCTTAAAATTGATCCAAGTAACCCTACATTTTATACTCGTCTTGGATACTCATTTCAAAATATTGATAATCACAGGAAGGCCGTAATTGCGTTTAGTAATTCATTAAAAATTGATAAGAATGACCATTATACCCAATTAGGTATCGGTTTCAGTTATATGATACTAGGTAAGTATCAGGAATCTATCCAGGCTTATGAAAGAGCATTAAAACGGGAGGGAGATAATGCTTACATATATTATTATTTAGGTTACAATTATTACCAATTGAAAGAGTATTTAAAAGCAAATAAATACTTTGATAATGCCGTAAGACTTAAAGTCAATAATGGGATGTTTAATTATTGGCTTGCTAGTAGTTATAAAGAATTAAAGAAATATGATAAAGCTGAATATCATTTCATAAAGGCAATAGAGATTGATCCAAGTAAGTCCTATTATCACTGCGAATTAGGAGAGACTCTGTATGAAGTCGAAGAATATGAGCGGGCGATTAAAGCTTTTAAAACAGCCATAAAGTTTGACCAGCAATATGATTATGCCATTAATGAGCTAGGTAGATGCTTTATGAAACTAAAAAAGTATAAAGATGCAACACAAGAGTTCAAAAATGCTATTGAAATAGATTCAACATTTGCACCTTATTACGATAATCTGATTAACTCTCTTTTCCAGTCCAAAGACTATGATGATTGCCTTAAAATTTTAAATAGGGCCTCTGAAATATTTCCAAAGAACACTGAATTTTATTACAAAACTGGACTTTTAGAAGAATTGATTTTTAAAGAGCCTCAAAAGGCTTTAGAGTCCGTTGGTAAGGCTGTCACACTAGACCCGAAAAATGAGGATTTGACCGAAATGGTCGGGCGACTGTTAATCAAATTAGAGCAATGGATTCAGGCAGAGGAAGTATTGAAAATAGCAATGAAAACTTTTCCAAAGGCGATATTTCCTTATCTCTTATTGGTGAAGATTTCAGAGTCTAAAAGAGAATATGATAAAGCAATATGGCAGCTAAGGGGAGCTATAGAGAAATTCCCTAAAGTGCCTGATTTATATGAAAGTGCCGCCAGAATCTTAAAATCTAAAAAAAGGTATGATCAAGCTATCGATCTTCTCAGGATGGGAATAAGTAAGCTTCCTAAAGAGTCAATGTTACACAACATACTGGGTCTATTGTTTATTGAAACTGGTAAGTTTTCGGAATCGCAAGAAGAATTTAGTAAAGGGCTTAAAAAAGACTCAAGAAACTGGTATTTGAACGGTAGCCTTCTTCAATCGTATTTATCATCAGGGGATATTAAGAAAGCCATAAATCAATTCAGAATAGTATGGGATTTAACAAACCCTGAAAAACATTCTATTCAAGCATTTTTAGTAGAAGATAACCTTTACCCCATTTTAAAATTTACGAATATTGACGAAGTTGGTCATTATCTTGATTTCTTAATGAAATTTCTAACTGAACAAGATAGCCTCTTTGAGTTGTGGAAAGCTCTACCGGAAGCAATATTTGAATTATTGATCCGTGTTGAAGAATATTCAAAAAATCGGCTGGATGACGTGTTTAAATTTCTCGAGGAGTATTTTGTTAATCATGAAGAGGCAACGATTCCCCTACTTTACCTTAATATTGGCATTCAGTATTTAATGAAGAATAAGAAACAAGCAATTTACGACCTTAGCAAAGAAGAGAGAGATATTTTCGAAAGATATGTACTTGAGAAAAGGAAGTCTTTGTAGTGCTAATAAATAAATAGTCGATTGCTTTTTTGTATAGATCATCATTTTATCCAAGGTTATCTAGGATGTCGAGGAGACACTTCAAAGTCGAAAATCGATTAGTTAAGTCTGAGTATAAATATGGCGGAATAAATCTATTTTGTGTTTACAAGTAACTCTCGTACGTCGATATCTAGAAACTCCGCCATACGCCTCAAATCTTTTAAATGAGGTTGGGATTTATTGTTACAGATAAGTGTCATTGCAGTTGTGCTGATTCCCATTTCTTCAGCCAGCCATTTTTGAGATTTTCCTTGAATTACCAAAACCTCTTTGATTCTATTTATACGATCTTCCATAGGAGATATTAGACATCCAAAATAGTCAACTTGGTAAACAAATCTTAGTAAAGTTTAAGCTGAACTTAATGATTAGTAAAAAAAATTTAAATAATATTTTAATCTTATGTAAATCAGTTTTATACTTGTGTAAGTTGAATTTAAACATAAGAAATAATGTCAAAACTTGTGAAAGTTCATGATAACTCCAAAGTAACTGATGGAATTGCTGAATTAGTGGACGATCTTATCAATTACAGTTCACCAGTTGATATCCGAAATAGAATTCTGCATGTGTACTTACAGTACATCATTCACAAGTTTGAAGAACTACCAATGGACTTTCAAGAGATCGCTTTAGACTTCAATTTCCTGATTGATTTCTTCAATCGAATTGATACAGAATTAAGGACGGATGAGCCACAAGAATCAAAACAGAATTAACATCATTGAGCTGTTCCTCGAGCGTTGGCCAGCCAAAATCGCGGGGGTGTGTTAGCCTACGTATGGAAGCTTGATTTTGGCTAGCGCTTTTGAATACTTTTGGGGCAATGCCAAAAGTATTTGCCTGGCCGGCACAAGGCCATGTAGATATAACATTACCTAAGACAACTACGTAACTATAGGAATTTCAGAAAACTAGCAGAATCCAGAAATCCTAGAAACTTATAGGAATCAAGCTCATGGAAAGTCTGCTAATTCCTTTAAAGTCTAAGCACTGTACGGGCCTTATAAAAATGGTCAAAATTCCTAACGTCTGAGAATCGCGTATTTGAAGAATTACTGACCGATGATACAGCTATTGAAAAATAGATCATCATGATTTAGAAGCAAAAATCAGGAAGGAATTAAGACTTTAAGAATTGACTATTAATCCGAACTACAGACTAAACTTTCGAAGGTCACAAATTTGGCCTAGCCAAAAAGCGGGTAGGACTTTATTGTCGCAGAGGTCAGGGAAGGCGCGGGTTAGACAGCAAGGCCACAGGATCGCTGTGGAATCATTCAAAGATGTAGATATAAGATATGAAGCACAGAGATCATTTAATAGTCGCTGTGCCATCAAGCGATCGGTGGACAGGCTGCCCAGCGATGGCGCAGCGGCTATTTAAAATAATGTCCAATTATATAACAAGCTTCGTCGGTGCACGTCCAACCACCATAAACTTTGGTAGCAGTCATACTCATATTCGCAGGCCTTGATGCCTGCTTAACATAATATAATTATATAACGGGACAGCCCGGAGATATCGCCGTTCAGGCAGCACAATAGCCTGTTTTGTTATATAATTTATAATATGTAAATTACCAAATAATACAACTAATTTTGTAGCCCTAGGCCAATCAAAATTTGGTTTTGTGTTATTTAGCATAAGCGTAATTTACTCCATATGAAAGCAAAAAAACAAATACCTTACTATCAAGCAGTTTTCGTTCTACTGGCAATACTCGTCATGTTCTTTGCTTATATGTGGTCCGAATGCATGTCTTCATAAATGGACCGCTCGCCGCTAGGGCAGGAAATCTAGTCACAGCACTTCCGGTTTAGGGTAGGGGCAAAAAAAAGACCCTCGATCATTACGAAAGAGGGCCAATGTATGCTAAACAACTAAATGTGCTTAGACTGAGTTTCCTGACTCAAACTTACGGAACCTCTTCTATAAATCCAACTCCAAATGCAGACAGCCTACATGTGCCGGTAAACTCATCAGCAATGGCAAATTGCACGGCGCCGTTTCCTGCTGTTGTTGGGCCAATAGCTTCCATTTGTTGACGCCTCGCTGAAGTACTAGCAAAGCCTTGTAACTGTAGCGCTGACCTGATCAGGTTCCTACTATAGGAATAACCTTGCTGTAAATTGAATGTCCCAGACAGTAGACCATTGTTCGTGTTAGCGCCTCCGGTAACCTTGCTTTGATACCCAGAAGGAAGCGGAATATTGATTCCATTTGCGTTTGAAGGTGCCGTGCCCTGGACAAGGAAATAGAACTGAGCTTCGCCCGTTGATGGCTTCCATTTAAACGTAGCGTATGTGTCTGTCAAAGTGAATGACCCGCCGCCCGCTCTTATGGCGAAGTTTGACCAATCCAATTGTTCCCACGCCTCAACAGGCTCAAGATTGTTCTTCGTTACGACCCTCGGTATCGTGTTCCAATTTGGCATGATGTTCCTCGATTTGTTCCCTTACGTTATAAATCCTGATTGCTTCCTCACAAGTATCTAAAGCATCCTCTATCCGCTCGTTGCTTTCTTGAATGTCCCAAGCTGCATTTTTAATCCGTCTACGGAATGCCTCTACCCATGATAGAACAATCCCGAAGGCCACTACTATCATTCCGAATATGATCCAAAATGTACTTTCCTTTCCTCGCCTCATATCACTTTTGATTAGGTCCGATAATACCCAAAGCTCGCGCGTGTCTCATCGCTGTATTGGAGTTAAAATTGATTGCCTGAGAATATTTTATTCTCACGGGGTGATGGGCCATAGGTTTTGATTTTGCCCAGTTCAAATGACTCTGAATTACGCCGCCTCCAAACACTTTTATACCATTCGAATCATTGTACCGTTTAAACTCTTTTAGCGTCTGTTCAGCGCCCGGAAAATCCCTCCTGATCTTTGCAGCTTCAGACAGAATAGTAGGGGCAGATTTCTTTGCCTTAAACGAGTTTGAAAACTTGTCAATTAACCCTGAAAAGAAATCCTTGATCTTATCGAAGAACGCAAGAAACAGGGCCGCCGACGCTACCAACAGGATAACGCTAAACGGTGATTTTTTTGCTTTTTTTGCCATTGTTTAATTAGTTAAAATTATTGCTTCATTGCATACCCCATAGAGTAGTCCAATCTCAGGTTAACCGAGTCACCTACCTGCCATGAAGTGTCTAGCAATATTTGAGTATATTCAATTTCCGCCTCAACACGCCAACGGTTAACAAAATCCGTATCATCGTAAGGAAGAAAATTAATCTTACCATCAGGTTCTAAATTGATTGCTTTTGTAAAGCCGGAAGAACCCGAAGCCTGACCAGTTACCGTTAGTCTTTCATCGTTCTGAGAAGATACCAGATTTCTTACCCTCACCTGTCCCCGGCACACTTGGTGACCCCTTGTCGGAGCCGTCACCTGATCCACTGACAGATAGAACGAGAAGTACACAGGAACAAAGCTAACAGCCCCTACGAACGTGAAATCCGAAGAAAACAATCCTGAGTTATCAGCCAACGCACCCGCCGCCGAAAACAGGGTTCCACTTTGCCCTATTACCTTGTATTTCGAAGTGTCTACAATCATGTTAAGAATCTTTTAATTCCTGTTAAATAGTTAGCTTCTGAGTCCTCAAAGTACCCCCTACCCCTCAGCTCAGAAACGAATTCCTCTTCATTTGAAACCCGGGTAGGGAAGGACTGACTTTCGAGATATATCAAATAATCCCTTATAGCCTGTCCAATGTTTCGATAGTGCCTGTACTGATCGCCCGGGATCCGCTCGCCTAACTGCCTACGCTCCCTTGCGTGCTTCATTCCAAAAGGATTGTTTGCCCTCTTGAACACTTCACTGGTATAACCCTTTGATTCGTGTCTTGCCTGGGCTTCGATATACTTAGCTAATCTTCGGTACTTTGAGAGCAGCAACCACACGCTATTTCGTGGAGTTGCTGTTGTCAGATTTCTCAATAGTAGGAATACCGCCAAACCACTCACCAAAGCGACCAACGTAATCGGCCACGGCCTGAATTTTCTGTGAGACATCCCGCACTGATTTTATGATGTTATCAATTCTCTCTATCATATCAAGCCTTGTTCATGAAACCGTCAATATCCATCGGTCGCTTTGGCATTATAGCATTGTAAAACTTCACAGCACCATAAACCAAAAATGCCCCTCCAAGTAAAGCTACTCCTACTCCGATAAAAGGAATTGCCGCTACTGGCCCCATGAACAGCAGAATAAGAAAACCTGTTAACCCTATGGTTAAAGCTCCCGCTACCTCCTGTACTCGATCCGCCACTAATCCTTGATTTGTTTCATCCATCTTGGGCGCTATAACCTTAGACACAACCTTTGCGATTGCTCTGAATTGCAACAGAATGGCCACCAGAATTACCACTATGATAACCGCCATTTTTGCCCGTCTTTTCTCCGTTATTTTAGCTGTCCAAGTCTTGCTCTTCGTTGCTGCCATTTTCCTCTACAGTTAAAATTGTTTCACCTTCTTCAGCAGCTTTCGCCGCCGCCGCTTTTGCGGCCTTTGCATCCCTTGCTTTCTGGGTTGCTCCGTTTACCTTTTTCCTCTGATCCCGATAAGCGGTCCAGCTATTAAGCCCAAGGGCCAACAGGACGAAAAACGCCCCCATCATTAGAATGATTAATTTGAAGTTTTTCATCTCTGAATCTTTCTTGCCTGTTCCCTGAGCTTTCTCATTTCGGCAGGACGCTTTTTGATTTCGTCGCACCGCTTTTTCCACTCTTTCAACCTTTCAATGTAACGTTTGTACACTTCAGGATTTGACGTTTTTGGGGCCTTGGGCCTCTTTGGAAGTTTCGCCATTATCTTCTTCGTTTTTTACCTACTCTGAATAAACCACCGCCGACGATTATCGCAACGGCCACTGCAATTCCAATTAACAAAGGAATAAAGCCGGATGATGCCCGGCTACCAAAAGACACGTTCCCGGACGCGCCTCCAAACACATTACCGAGCAAACCCTTTACTCCGGTAGTGCTTACGTTTTGAATTCTGTCAGTTAGACTCATATCGCTCGCTTTCAAATTATTTGATAGTGCTTCACCTCCCAACAGAGCGCCCCCAACGACAACCCCCGCCTGGGCGCCTGATTTTAGCGCCGCATCTGATGGGGGTTTAATTGGGCTTTCTCCGCGAATCGCTTTGCCTGTCAACCCTAAAGGGCTAAAGGTTTGACTCGCTCTAATGAGGTTTTTGAACAATCCCACTTCAATCAAAATGTTTCAGTGTAGTAAGACAGGTTACCCGCATTACTCGCGAACAATTGAACCGAAGCAATCCCAAGAGCAGGTAGGTCTATCACATTGACCCCTGCCAATTTTCCGTCAGCGTCAGTAGCTCTCATTGACGGACTCATTGCGTTATTGAACGCGATCTCATCCAAAGAAACATCAGATTCAACATGACCATCCTGATAGTAGATTGTAGCCTTGCTGAAATTCGTGTTCTCGAAATACAACACATTGACACCTGCAATTATGGTACTAGCTGATTGGTTCACAGATGATTGTTGCTTTTCAAATACCCGATTCCCAACACCCGTACTTTGAGCGTATACCGTTGGAGTGGTAGCCCCCGCATTACCTAGCGTAATTTGGAACTGTTGACCTTGAGGTAGATCAACCTGACCATTCGCAATTTTGATTCGCTGACCTACCTTAACGTCAGCGCCCAACAAACCCGTCATGCCATATTTAGACATTGCCTGAATGATGGTCTGATCTTCAATGTTTTGGGGGTTTTCTCCCTGCACACTTACACTGATTGAGTCAACAACCAGATCAAGATCAACCGTCCCTATATCGATAAACTCAGGGACATAAGGCAAGCTGAATTTGGTAGTAGTGTTCGCCGTTAAATTTCCAATGTTTGCCATTACTTATTTGATTTTGATTTAGACGCTTTTGGCTTTTCCAAAGCATCGATTCTTTTTTCCAGTAGCTCCATCGCTTCGAGGGTGCTTTTGCACTCAGCTACTCTTTTCGTTTTAGCCATGCTCAAAGGTAATAAGTTTTAATTATACCTTCAATGAATTTATAATCTTTGCTTATTATCTGCGAATGCAGCAAATTGACTGATGTTTTAACATAAAAAAACCGGTGAATTGTATATACACCGGTCGATAGGAGAGGGGTTTCTCTGTGTTCACTCTCTTTGTCTCTGTGATTTATTTCGTGCTGATTTGATGTAATTGGAAATTAAGAACGCGTTACTATCACAAAGCAACGGAAACCAAGTATCAAATTCGTTTATTCTGGCATAGTTTACGAAATCAAAGAATTCTTCTATTCCATTATCATCAATGCACTGCATCATATCATTGATTAACTTGTATCGTTCTTTATCATTTACTGTTAACATCTTATCGATATCAGCACCACAGAACGCCTGTATGTCTTTCTTTGAATACTGCGCTTTGTTCTTCTGATCAGCGTGGATAAAATAACGTGCCATACTGTGAACTGAATGAACCTGCTCACAATGCTGTGCGCCCAGCTTTTTGCATATCTCAACCACTTGCGCATATGATTTCACCTGACTAAATGAAATCATGTTATGATAGTGTGGTTTCTTGAACGGGTGATAGGGGTTTTTACCTTCCTCGCTATCCTTCAAAATGTCCTTATCATGTAGAGGGCTTACCACGAATGAAACGGTAATTTCCTCTTCTACTATTTCGGTCCAGTTCTCCGGTAGTGAATCTGGGTAGGTAATAAAAGTCCAAACACGTGCCCTGCTCATACTTCACCTGCACACTGAACACTGCACACATGGGGGGTCGTAGTTCCCCCCATGCGAAAACAGCATCAATGCGTCATTAAATAGATTTCCTCAAGCGTGTTAGCCATTCTATCAATCGATTCCATACGACAGGCTATTATGTCTTTAAGCTTGTCCATTGTCCCACAATCAATATACCTACCATCCGATAAAGCTGACAGGCACTTAATAACGGTCTTTCGTCTAAAGTTCTGACCTCTATACCAGTGCGGATTCCTATTACAAACCGTCCTTATCATATGACCATCGAACTTAGGTTCTGGGGCCGGTGTAAGTATGACATGTAGATAGTTTTCGTTTAGCTCTTGGATCATGTCCATGGCTATCAATTGTCTACGAATGCCACTCATAACTAAACAGATTTCCGGGCTTGTAGTTATTGACAGATTCGCGCTGTATCTGACCGTACTTAGCTAAGTACGCAAGCGCTAACGCTTCTGATGGTTGTGACACGTGCCCCTTAAACTCATACAGTAGTCCGTAATCTTGACCGAATATCTTTACACCGGCTCCAAATTGAACTACCATAATATCACCATTCTCATTAGCTAAAATGTACCTCACAAGCCTTGCTTGTATCTTGTACCCGTGGCCGTGATTAGTCATCAATCAGTTGTTCAATTATGTAATCAGGATAAGAAGGAAACGCCTCCGGCAGATTCAGTAAATACAACTCTCGCTTAATCGCATCAGCTTCCATGCACATCGTGTGCGCTCTGAGGTAAAACTCGAATAGTACAATTTCCTTTTTCCGAGGACGGAACATTATGTTAAATAGAAGTCTGGTAACTCTGTTGTTTATCAGCAACTTACATAAATTAGTTACATAATTTATATTATGTTAAATAGAATTATGAAAAACCCTTCTTCACTAATTTGTTACTGACACGACTTGTATCTCTGTGCGTCATTCGTTAGAAATGAGTTCTTCTTGGTTACCATTCTTATTAAGTAGTACGGAAACATCTTTTAACACATATAATTCAACCAATACAATTCTGCTACCTGTTTCTAATAGCATCTTACTCCCCTGATCTTATCTAATCAACTTCATGAAATTCTACCTCACCATCATTTTGGTTTTACTTACTGCAACATTAACTGCTCAAAAATTGATAAAACGAGATACCTCACCTATGTGGTCCTTTGACGGTTCAGAAATTGTGTTCACTTCGGAAATTGATGGAAACATAGATATATATCTGATGAACTTAGACGGATCTGATATGCGAAAAATTGTTGTTCATGATTCTTCTGATACAACTCCTTCATGGCTTCCGAATGGCAATGTTTTGTTTTCATCTAACAGGCATGGCACTTCAGAGATATTTGAATGGAAAAGAAACTCAAATGAAGTCTATCAGCTCACGTCCTTTTCTACAACGAAGCAAGATCGGCCACAATTTAACTCATCATGTGACTGCATCTATTTCAACTCAAGACAACTCTCCACCAATACTACCGATATTTATAGCCTTAGTACGACGCTTCCAATTTTACAAAGGCTTACCACAAGTCAGGAATCTGATGATTGGGGAAATCTGTCTCCGGATGGCACATCGCTATTATTTGGTACTAATCGGACTGGCACCTGGGAAATCTATCGAAGTGACCTTACTACAGGATCTGAATATCAAGTTACCCATACACCTGCCGGTATGTATTCCTCGGCCCCGTCCTATTCCCCAGATGGTGCTCTGTTTGTCTATCACTCAAACAAATCCGGAAATGCTGAGATCTATCTCCACAATCTTTTAAATAATGAAGAAAAAAATATCAGTCAAAATGCCGCTAACGATTGGCTTCCGGATTGGTCCAAGGATGGTGAATGGATATTGTTCGTTTCTACCCGTGTTGAAGGCCATCAGAGAATATTTAAAATGAAACCGAATGGAACTCACGTGACGCAATTAACATATTAAGTTAACTAAATGACTTGGCATATGAAATCCCTGGTCCTGGTGTGGTTTACCCTATTATTGATCGGATGTCAAAATCCAGAAATCGAGCATCGACTTGAGCGCCTAACTTTTTTGGAAGGCGATGAAATTAAACCCAGAATTTCACCTAATGGTAAGTATCTGGCATTCCAACGCATTTATGGAGGACAGTCGGACATCATGATACAAGACCTGGCCTCTGGTGAAATAATACCCCTGGCCTACTCTAAAGAGAATGAGTCAACCCCAACATGGTCCCCAGATAGCAAGGAAATCATTTACTCCAGAACTGAAAAAAATTCCTATGGATTATTCCGAATGCCAATAGAATCAAAAGTTGAACGTAAAGTTTTCTTATCTGATACGATTCGATTAAGTGCCGCAGACTGGTCCCCCGATGGTAAAAGAGTTGTAGCTACCGGACTATTTGAAAACAAATATTTTCAATGGGTTCTGGAACTAGATACCGGAGACATTACGAAAGTCACTTCAAAGGGTGATGAATACAATGGCAGATGGCTATCGAACAATCAGGAAATCATATACTACACAGGACGTAATGACTCCATAATGATCGTAAATGTCGATAGTGGCTTCTCACAGTGTGTCAGTCGTGGAGAATATACGGGTTACTATCCACATGCCGCTCCTGATAATGAAAGATTCATTTTTACCAGCCATATCGGCGGAAGTCAGAACATTTGGCTGAGTGATCGAGAAGGTCAAATAATGACAAATCTGACCAATGAGGCGTATAATTATTATCCCTCATGGTACCCCGATGGGAATTCCATAGTCATGAGTCGACGGATTGAAGATGAACAGGTATATGTGCTTAACATACACAACCTGTCGTATAAACAGCTTACTTCCGGAAATAATCATAAGTGGCCTAGCGTATCTCGTTCAGGAAAAGTAGCCTTGATCCAGATCGATGATCAAACAAAAAGACAGTTCATTTCATTGGTGGTAGAAGACTCAATAAGCAAAGTTCCTGAGGCCTTTACTTTTATAGAATACATGGACTGGTCAGATGATGAGTCGTTTATCGTTTTTACAGGGACCAAATCTCCTGACATACAACCTGATCAATCATTATCTGTCTATATTCTGGATGTTCAGCAATCCGTTATCACAGAAATACTGGAAGCCGGCAGAACCCGTAATCCGGTATGGATAGATGGCACCAATACATTTGTTTATAGTAAGAGAGATCATCGTCAAAAAATGATCATTGGCCGCGTTGATATCAAGACTAAAAAAGAAGCATTATTGCTTGAAATGGATCACAGTGCATTTGCAACAGACTACTCTTCCGAAACAAAAGAGTTACTCCTGTTTACCAGGGTGAATTATGGTGATTTCAAAATGTACACTTACCATTTAGTGACGAAAAAAATCACTCAAATACTACAAACGGAGCGTACTCCTACAGAAGGCAGATTCAGCCCGGATGGGAGGTCAATATTATATACTGTTAGGGATGGTAATCAATTTGATTTGAAAATTCTGGATTTGAATACAGGTCAATCCAGAATACTTACCTCAGACGTGTATCGAGAATCACCTGCGCACTGGCTAAGTGATTCGTTAGTGATCTTCAGTGAAAATAGGAATGATCTGAATCTGTGGAAATTGGCATTATGACTCCTTAGGTGGATCAATACTGCACTCACTCCAATGAATTCAAGTTTTTCCTGTTAAGAATAAAGAAGCAAATCTCGAAATAGTACAAATTTAAACCAGGCTAATTTTTCATTTTCAACACCAAAAATGCCATAACGACCAACACCACTGAAGAGGCACCAGATAGCAACATTCCATTAGCGAAAACAGCAATAGAAGCCAGTGCAAATGTGAATATCATAACATATGCCCCTTCCTTTCTGAATCTCCTGGTAATCAACATGACACCACCAAAGAATTGAAAAACACCCAGTAACGTCACCCATAATGGAGTAAAGCCAATGACCTCCAATAATTGAATGTCTTCCTGTTGTTGTAAAACCTTGAATAGCCCTGTGGACAAGCTCAGTATTGTGACTAATATCCAGTTGATTTTCAATACGATTTTCATGAAGTGAACTTAGTTCACTAGAAACTGAATAGGGAACATATCGGGCTTGTTAATGTACACATCCTTCTTTTGATACTTCTTTATGAACGGGTATGATGAGTGAAACTGATTATCTTTTAATCTGGTAATTAAATGACTGAGATGTGATGATTTATAGTTGCCTCATACACGCATTATAAGTACTTATGCTTCTATTCATACTAATATTGAAGACCCAATCTTACATCCTTACGTATTAGAATGAGTCATTAAAGCCCTATTCTTTTCGATATATGTTTAAATACCTGGTTCTCTCTTTTTGTTTGATGCTTTGCTTACATGCCAGCGCTCAAGAAACTAAAAAGTTGTCCAGAAGAGTATTTTTTTCAGATCCAAACGTACCGGCAGATTCAACGTTCAGGTGTCCTCCATGTGGTTGTGCGATGGACGACAAACTTTTTCATTTTCACGGAAAATGTCCGTCCTGTCAAATGAATTTAATCGCTACTAATTCAGGACCTAAAGGGGCTTTAGATCATTTTTTTGCCCCACTGTTTTACGACAATATTCTCGGGAGTTTTTATCCAAAGGTTATCTATCCGGTTTTTATCATCTGTGTGTTATTCTCCGCTTACCTCTTAATCGTATCTCGATTTAAGAAACACTCCATCAATCCATATCTTGGTTTTTTCATATTATTACTATCGCTTTATGCTTTCAAAAATCAAGTGTATGGTATCAGTGAAGGCATCACTGGAAATCCCCGTTTTCTATTTCTGCCCATTTCATTCATTACTGCTCTTGGGCCTCTCCTGCTGTTGTATGTCTACAGTTTAATCGATAAAAAAAAACTCAGGATATTCAGATGGGCACTCATGCCATCGATTGTATTCTTTGTCTTCTACCTTTTGCTATTTTTTGCGTCGAATGAGAAAAGGACAACTTACCAGCTTTCCGACTTTGAACCGGTTTTTGGTCATTTTGAACAGCTGGTATGCATTCTACTTAGTCTGATTTCATGTTTAATAGGTTATGTGTTTTATAAAAACTGGCAGGAAGATCAACCCAACGGAAAGCTTTTTGAGATGGGAAATTGGATTAAGCGATTTCTTATCATCAACTTCATTTTCTTCAGTTTTTGGGGATTAATACTTTTCTTTAACTATTGGGTCTATGATTTGGAAGTTGCTACAGTTACATATAATCCACTTTGGGTGGCCATAACCCTTTTACTGCTCTGGGTATCGGCAGAGATACTCAACGATCCAAAATTCTTTCTCCTTCGGAATGGGGTAAACCCTACTTCTCAATTGTCATCGGCGGTTGCTACAGAACTGGAGGAAAAACTAACCTCACTGATGACCAGTGAGCAGCTTCACAAAGATCAGAATCTGAACCTGGCTTATCTCGCGAAGAGACTTGATATCAATTCAAGGCTGCTAAGTGCTTTTATTAATGAACAAATCGGGTGCAGTTTTTATGACTTCATCAATCGATACAGAATTGAGACTGTAAAATCCATGCTCAAGGATGAAGCGTTCAAGAATTTGACGATTGAGGGAGTCGCTAATGAGGCAGGATTTAAGTCAAAATCAAGTTTCAATGCGGCCTTTAAGAAGCACACACAAATGACTCCAAGAGAATATTTGCGGAAAGAAGAAATAAAATGAGAATCATTGATTACTATATGTGAGTTGTTTAATGTTAGAACCATCTGCGTTCATAGAAAAAATCTCTCTCACTCCGGTCTTACCTGAGGTAAAGAAGATTTTCTCGCCGTTTGGGGCATATACCGGACCATGGTCCCTATAACCATTCGACGTAAGCTGCCGGCGATTCTTGCCATTTATCCCAATTTCATAGAGCTCCGCTCCATCCCAGGAAGATCCATTCACCACGACTGAGGAAGGCTCCCTGCTGTACCATATGATTTTGCTGCCATCGGGCGACCATGAAGGAACACGATCTATTCGTGGGTCAAAGGTCAAACGTCGAACATTACTTCCGTCGATATTCATGAGATACAATTCCGCATTACCATCTCTGTTGGAAACAAAAACAATCGTTTTACCATCGGGAGATATGGAGGGTGTCTGATCCGAAGCTTGATTGTTAGTGATTCGACGCTTATCTGAGCCATCCACATTCATCATATAGATCTCGTTGTTGCCTTCCTCATCAGAATAGAATATGATCTGTTTTCCATCCGGTGACCAGTGTGGATCCGCGTACTCATGGTCACTATGGCTGAGCATCTTAAAACCAGATCCATCTACATTGATGACACAAATAGTCGATTGTTTATCCTTCAATGCCATGAATAGAATTTTGTCCCCGTCTGGTGAAAAGAACGGATAATAGCAACTCAAACCAATATTAGTCACCTTAGTTTGATTGGTTCCATCTGGATTCATGGTAAAGATTTCATTCACCTCGTTTACTCTGGATGAGTAGACGATCTTTTTGCCATCACTAGAAACAGACGGATCTCTGGATTGCCCTGATACCTGTGACCAGGAGATCAAAATTGATACGGTAACTAAGAGTTTCAATGACTGATTCATGTAAATGCATTTATGAGAGAGTGATTATACGAGAATACTTCTCAGAAAGTATTCCAAAACGGTACGCATACTTCCAAAAAGACCTATTTGAAGCTTCTATCGTTTATTAAGTAAACACGCCCCAGTCAGAGGTCCCATTTCGATAACTAATCAATCAAATTCAACACGTATTTATACATCAAGGCAATGGGTTCAATTTCTTCATAATAGTTTGCACTATTATCGTTAGTAAAAGTTACGATCATGTCATGTTCAGGAATGACAAAGATGAATTGACCCCAGTGACCGTAGGCCATCAATATATCAAGCTTGTTCCTGTTTTTATCTTGGGGTAACATCCACCACATTCGACTATAGCCAGCTTCTATACCACCTGGAAATCTTTTTACACCGTAAACTGGATCATCAAACATTTGATTTACCCAGTTTCTAGGTAGGATCTGCTTGCCATCCCACGTCCCCTCCCTCAAATACAAATATCCAATTCTTAGCATATCCTCCGGATTCAGGTATAAACCACCTCCCGTATGAGGAATACCCCGATGGCCCCAGGACCAAGTGGCGCTGGTAATATTCAATGGGCTGAAAAGGTGATCTAGCGCAAACTGCTTGGTATTCATCCCAGCCGCATTTTGGATAAGTCCACCCATTAATATAGCAATCCCACTATTATAGTACCATTTCTTGCCTGGAGCGGACTCCATTCGATAGTCAAGCACATACTTCATTTTATCACCAGCGTACCTATTCAGTGGTCCCAGGTGCTTTTCACCTGTCCAAGATTGGCCAGTACGCATATTTAATGCGTTCCGAATGGTCATAGACTGCTTCCAGGAATTATCGTTGCCGATCTCATCATACTCAGGAAAGAAGCTCAAAACTTTTTCATCAAGATCTTTGATCAATTCTTTTTGTATGGCTACTCCAATCAATGTACTTGTAATGCTTTTAGTTACCGACTGCATGGTATGAGGAGCGTCACCATCATAGTTTCCGAAAGTTTCATGTGCCACCAGATATCCATTCTTGACGATTGAAAAAGAGCTAACGGGCCTAAGTATTTTACCCGTTTTCAATTGTTGAATGAAATCATTTAGTTTTTCTGCATCAAGTCCTTGCGTTTCAGGATCAGACGTTCTCCATCGCTCTTTCGGAAAATACGCGGACTGTCCTTGTGACGGGAAAGTAATTAGCAGCAGATAACTATAAAGGAATACTCTGTAATATTTCATAATTCCGGACATGAATGAATGGGCTAAACCATAACAAGTAGAGAAGCCTTAAACCTGAAAGGTCAATCTTCCTTTAATACCTCGATCGGATTAATAAAGCCGGTTCGATAGATCGTATATAACAGTGGTAAGCAGCAAACAAACACTAAAATACCGATGGCAATCACATAGTTATGAACAGGATGATCAATGTGGTAGGCAAATTCATTTAACCAGGCATCGATCAATATATATGAAGCAGGAATGGACAAAATGGTCGAAATCATCAGAAACCACACAGCCCTACTCCCTAAAAGTTTTGCAAGATCAAATGGGGACGCCCCGATAATTTTTCGCACACCAATTTCTTTTATCCGTTTCTGGAGTCCAAGCATTGAGACACCCAAAATGCCTAATGAAGCTAACAGTACAGACAAAATGGTGAAAATCCAGATGATTGATCGAGCTGTTCTTTCATCCTGATATTGTTGCATAAAGTTCTCTGTAAAAAAAAAGTAACTCACAGGTCTGTCAGGGATTATTCGCGGCCACTCCTTTTCAATCGTACCCAACAGATCTTCTACTTTATCCGCATGAAATTTGATAGAAGTGTACTTTCTGCCAAGGGCGTTGAAAATGATGATTCCGAGAGGAGTAATCTCATCTTGTAAACCTTTGAAATGGAAGTTTTCAGTGACCCCAATGACTTTAAACGGCTGTGGCATCCACGTATATACGTCTTTTCCAATGGGATTGCCGGAAATCTGTAAAACCTCAATGGCTTTCTTATTCAAAATAATACCCATCGAATCAGGCACTGATCCCTCTTTGAAATTGCGCCCCTGAATCAGGTTGATACCCCAGGTAGAAATAAAGTTCGGATCAGTGAAAATGAAACTAATGGGTTGTCGGTTGGTTTTATCTAAATGATATCCCGTGGCTGAGCCTACAAACTTACCGGGCATTGCATTACTGGAGGAAACATTAATAACCCCACTCTCCTGCATCAGCTTTTCCTTTAAGAGTACGGTTCGTTTATCAAATGACTGGGTTCCTTCTAACACCAGAAGCTGTTCAGCATCATATCCCAAATCTTTGTTGGTCAGGAAGCTCAATTGATCGTTGATGATCAAAGCGGATGAAATGAGTGTTAACGAAATGATGAACTGGACCGTGATGATACCATGAAGCACCCATGAACGTTGATTTTTTACATGTTTTATCTCTGACATTTTCGAACTTAGCCATCGTTGAAAATACCTGAGATACATGCTTGACATAAGTACTAGCATCGACGAAAGCACCAAAGAGAACAGCATCACATCAATGAAAATCTCCCGGAAGTCGAAAAGTTTTCCGGTAAGCTCATTGAACCAGGGAAGAAAAAAGTAAATACCCGGCAAGGCCAGACCCATGCTAAAGCCGCACAGCACCATTCCTTCCATTAATCCCAGGGTGATCAGCTGTCTATTGGACGATCCCAGGGATTTACGAATGGCTATTTCCTTCGCTCGGGTTTCGATACCAAGGATATTAATGGAGAGGAAGTTTGCACTGCACACCATTAATATTAGTAACGCCGCAATGGAAAAGACAATGACATAAGTCGCATTACCGTGTTTGAAAGTCTCCCGTTCCAGAGGTTGACCTAGCCTGATGTTAGTGATGGGCTGTAATTGGAGATTAAAAGCATTCCCAGCTTTGGTAAACGCCTCATAGGAAGTGCCATATGATTTGATGACAGAAGCTTCTCCATGCCTCTTATAAAATTTGGGAAGTCCTGCCGTTATCTTTTCAGGTGATGCTCCCTCCTTCAATTTAATGTAGTTAAATACCCTTATCCCAGTCCATCTAAGGTCTTTAGCGGTGGGGCTTGATTCGAAATTGGCCAGAAATTCAAAATCGAAATGCTGATTTGTGGGAAAATCATCCATTATTCCGGATACGGTAAACAAACCCAGGTTTCCAATATTGAGGGTTTTCCCCAATGGATCATCCTTACCAAAATACTTTTTTGCTGCCGATACCGAAACCACCAATGATCGAGGGTCCCGCAACGCTTCGCTGGCATTCCCTTCTAATAGACCAATTCCGAAAAATTCCAGAAAGTTCGCCGAACCAAAGTAGAAGCCCTCTTCCAGATAGCTTTCATCTTCATACTGAATCTTTATGTTTGATTCAAAAGCCCCAAAGAACCCCCTTTCCAATAAAGCGGTTGACTCTATGTCTGAAAAATCCTCAACAAGTTGTTTGCCAACCGGAACTGGCGTCAACGCAAAATACCTGGTGTAATCGGGATATAGCCGGTCGAACGTAAGGCGATAAATCCGTTCAGATTCTGGAAAATGTTTATCATACGAAAGCTCATCCTTGATATAAATCCCAATAAATGAAAAGGATATCATACCGATAAAAAGTCCTAGAACATTTATCGATGTGTAACGCCAGTTTCTGGTAAGTTTTCTCAGCGTAAATTTCAATGTATTCATCTGTATGAAGTAGGTTAAAAAACCGAAATTCAATTAAATGAATTATACGCTTGAGGATAAGAACTGATGCTCCGTTTGTGTTTGTCTGCTTCTTTCCGCACTTAAAATCAGCATTAACGCCAAAAAAGCAACCACTGTTGGCCCTCACCGGGCCAAGTGAAATAAAATGATTGACCCAAATGCCACCACTTCAATCTGCTTGAAAATGATGAAGTACGGTTAGAAAAATCGAATGAGGTTTATGAGGAAATAACGGAAGAAGTGATTAAATAGTAACGCTATGCGTAATCATATCAGACAAACGACACTTAAATCGTATAATCATGGTCGTAAACAATCTCCTCCGAGTATTTATTGTAGATGATTACTCTGAGATTTCTTATTCTTAACTCTTTGTTGTCATAATAAATGGCTA
Source organism: Cyclobacteriaceae bacterium (assembly GCA_965229785.1). Classification (GTDB taxonomy): domain Bacteria; phylum Bacteroidota; class Bacteroidia; order Cytophagales; family Cyclobacteriaceae; genus JAWPMT01. The sequence goes on along the minus strand of CBDDJS010000001.1, from coordinate 1,494,783 downwards.
GAGCATCCGGATCTAATTTGAACAACAGCATAATTCTATGGTTCTCTCTATTGGTTTCAAAAGCATCAAACCTAGGTGTAAGATTTGCCAGAGATTGAACTCTGGTTGTAAGAAGACCTTCCACGAGATTCACGGTCTTCTTTGGAATGACAATGAAATTCAATCCTTTATGATATATGGTGATCCCATGTCGTTCATGACTGTATTGCTCTGATTCATCGTAAACATGAGCCCGGGGTTCTTGATCTATGTAAAATAGTTGGCTCAGATAACGCTCCTTTAACGCTTGAAGTTCTGCCTTTTGCTGCTGCTTCCTTTCCTCGTTTGATGATCTTCCGTAATAGGATTCTACCTCTAGCTCAAACACACTTTTTACTTTTTGGGGTGTTAAATTCCAGGTGCTGGCTTTATTCCGAATTTGCTCTGCAGATAATTCGTATAGCGGTATCTCAAATAAATCCTGAGCTGACAGACCAACTCCTCCGATGAGTAATAGATAACAGATGGCAATTTTACGACCAAGCTGTTTTTGTCCTGGTCGTAACTCATTAGTGTGCTTCATAGAATGGTTCCGGTTTAATTCATAACCCTTAATCTGGCATTATATTTCACTGAAATCGAACTTTCTTCAGCCAACATATTCAATCATGTTCATGGGGCTATAAATCACATATTTGTGTCGGAGTGAGTTATCTGGTTCAAAAATTAATGATCAATCTGCATGCCCTAAGACCCACCCGGATCATTTTAAATGTTAAAGGAGTATAGTTTTTTCCGTCAGAAAAGTCGTTGAATTTTAGTTTAACCTTTGCTATCTTAAATATCTATTTTTGATACATACAACCCATTCCGACATGAATCTTACCTTTAAAAACAGCCCTGCTTTCTTTCTAAGAAATATGCATTATGAAAAAGCTTTTCTTACGATGTTGAGTGAGGACGTAAATGGCATTACCACCTTTCAGAGAACGCAAGACTGGCAATATCAAGATTTATGGATGCTGACTGAAAGTGAAAATAGTCCTGGCTATTTCTACATCAAGAACCTGAGGTACCACAATTTTAGGTTAACCAAAACGGAAGAAAAAGAACAGACGCTTGTACAGGGCTTTGATGGGAATTATTTTGACAATCAACTCTGGCGCTTCGAAAGAATTCAACAAGATGATAGGTCCGGTTATTACTATCGAATATATAACAAGTACAATCCCGATGCCAAACTGGCGAAGTATGGGCCCTCAGCTGATCAATGGGGAACATTCAATACAGCAGAAAATTATCCTGACCAGATTTGGGAACTTATTCCCAGATTCAATGTGAATTACGTTCCTATTGTTCTTGAAGAATTGGATAACCGTCAGGGTACAAGAGATATTGAAATTTCCACTACATACGAAAAAGGCCTGGTGCTTACCAATGGTAGCAAGTTTTCCACTCGCAGATCTGTCACCAGTTCTTCTTCCTTTTCTGTATCAGCGACAGTGGGCGCTCAAGGAGGCGGCTTTAGTGGGAGTAGTACGATCAGTCAGGAATCCTCCAAAACCATTCAGCAGGAAATCTCGACTGAGACCAGTTCTCAGAGCACCAATACGACAAAAAACGTACGCAAAACCCAATTCATCTTTCCCGCTGGGACCCATACGCAGTATGCACAATTGAAATGTCAATTTACTTCGTTGATTCCTGAGGATAATTATGAGCTTCATCTAAAGAAAAAGGTTTTTTCAAGTTCTGAATCACCATTGCCCTATCCTACTATCGAGGAAATTCTAAGTTAGTTTGTGAGTTAATGTAATAGATTATTCATACCTCAGCGCCTTTGTCGGATTTTGCCTGAACGTACTTCTTCCCAGATAGTATATCGTTAAGCCTGTCAACAACAACAGACCTACAATGATCAAGGCGAAAGGGATAGGTGTGAGAGTGATCCTAAAAGCATATGTTTCTAACCAACGCAGGGAAACCCACCAGGCGAAAGGAATGGACAACAAAGATGCCAACAGCAAATACTTTATAAAAATCCTTCCCTGTACCAATAACAACTGGCTGAACGTAGCGCCCAATACCTTTCTGATTCCAAATTCTTTTGTTCTGGAGATGATATTGTAAGATATCATACCGATCATTCCGAGTAAGGCGATGAGTATAGAAACTAATGAAGCGGCGGTTAGAATGTTCCTGAAGATCATCTCGTCTTCATATGCCCTTTGTGTCATATCATCCAAAAACTCCCAGTCCATGATGTCGTTAGTATCGTATTGATTATGCACCTTTTCTATCGCCACCAAGGCCTCTTGTACTTGATTACCATCAACCTTGATGATGATATCGTCAATGGTTTCAAATGGACTTTTATAATAACCGAGCACCGTCGGTTTGATCGGTTGATGCAACGATTCAAAGTGAAAATCTTTGACAATACCTGCCACCCTGGCCTGTAACCGCCCATTATGATCACCCTGATCCTCATTAAGTTCTATCCAACTCCCGACCACATTAACACCACCCAAAAGGTTTGCGGCTGATTCGTTCAGTAAAATGGTCGTACTATCCACACCATCAACTCCTTTGAAACCCTCTCCTACTAAAATCTCCAGGTCAAAAACATCAATGGCTTCATGATCTAATCCGAAGAATTTCATTGACTTCTGATCTTCTGGTGCCATTGGATCGTTCGCCAATATGGAAACCGCCGATCGATAACCGCTGAACACCCTGGTGATACCCGTGACATCTTTGATGGCCGGGTGTTTATTAAGCTCGTTCTTTATCGTCGGATAATTCCTCCTGACATTGCCACTGTTAATTTCTACCACTACTAATTCATTGGTATCAAAACCCAGAGATGTCTCACTCATATAGTTGTATTGCTGATGAATGATGATCAGGCAAGCGGATAATACAATAACCGCACAGAACTGCAAAGTAACCAATCCATTCTTCAGAAGGCTCAAGTTCCAGGAAGTGCCTTTCATTTTTCTGAATAATGCCAACGGGGATATACCACTAAGTATTAATGCGGGGTAAACGCCAGCCAATAATGAGGCTCCAATAACCAATAGGATGATACCTGGAAGCATACCAAAAATCATAGCAGGGTTCAAATTCATCCTGATGTCCAGGATCTCGCCAAACAAGGGTATCAGGAAATAGCTTAGGGCCAGGGAGACCAGCACAGAGATCGTTACCAATACGAATGATTCAACCAGGAATTGAGCAATCAATTGTGAACGAAAAGCCCCTACTGACTTTCTTATCCCCACTTCCTTATGTCGCTTGGCGGATCGAGCCGTGGCAATGTTCACGTAGTTGAAACAAGCCATTAACAGAATGATCCCAGCCACAAGGATGAATAATTTTACACGACCTATGTCCCCTTTAATGTGTTGATTAATTCGCCCATCGATGCCATTAGATCCAAAATGGAGATCCAGCATATTTAACAAATAGAACCGATTGACATCTTCTGTTTCAAGGTTGTTAGCAACGATGGTCTGTATTTGATCGGCAACGTTCTCAATGTTGGCTTTTTCATTCAATACAACAAACGTACTAACGGCGTGACCTTGCCAGGATCGATACCAATCCGGATACCAGGCTACTACATTTTCCAGGTAGGTCTCCAGATCCTCCGTTAAAAGGTAGTCAAATTGCAAATAGGAGTTATCAGGCACATTTTCTAAGACACCTGTTATCGTAAAAGGGCCATAGAATTCATGGGTTATCGTCTGACCAATGGGATCATTGAACCCAAAATATTTTTTACTAAGACGGTCCGAAATGATCGTAGACCTGGGTTGGGACAAGGCCATTTCAGGATTCCCTGACTTTAGTTTAAAATCAAATACTTCAAAGAAGTTTGATCCTACGATCATACCATCTTCCTCAAAAAATCGCTGATCCGCGACTTCTACCCAATTTGACGCGGCACCCTGCAAGTGTATACTTTCTTCCACGGATGAAACTTCATGGGCCAGCGCTTCAGCCAGGGGCACTGGTGTCCAGATTTCCGGGTCAACTCCTTGCGTCTGCCGAAATTCCTGAATGATCTGATAGGTTCGTTCTGATTTGGAGTGAAACTTATCGAAACTAAATTCATGACTGACCATGATCATCATGATCAAAAAAATGGTCAGTCCCAGCGTCAGACCAAAAACGTTGATCAGTGAATAGCGAAAATCACGTATCAGGTTACGAAAACCAACTTTGAAATAATTATTGAACATGGTAAAAGTATTATTTTGAGTTTTGACCTTTTTTAAATTGATCCATCGAAATGATCGCAGTACATCGTACCATAACATCCGGTTGGCTTTTGCTGGATCCTCCTCCAAACGGAGTTCGTAAAGTTCGATGATGTCTCCTTCCATTTCGTCCAGAAATTCGGGTCGACAAAACCAACGTAAAAACCTTATAGCTTTATTCGAGCGATAATTATCCATTTCCGATGCTGATTTTGGGTATCCGGACATATAAGCTCCTACGGATAGCGTATGGATGATCGAGCAATTTCTCACTCAAGTTCACAGCGGCATTTGTGCATCGACCACTCCTATTTGACGACTTATTCATATCTCAATGCTTTAGTTGGATTTTGCTTAAAGGTGTTTCTACCTAAATAAAAAATAGTTACACCTGTGAGCAATAGTAGCCCTGTTACAATCAAAGCAAAAGGCGATGGTGTGAGCGTAATCCTGAAAGCATATGTTTCCAACCAGTTACTGGAAACCATCCAGGCTACGGGAATTGATAATACGGAGGCCACTAGTAAATATTTGATAAATGCCTTTGCCTGAATTAAGAGTAATTGACCGAATGTTGCGCCAAGTACTTTTCTTATGCCCAACTCTTTGGTTCTGGAAATGATATTATAGGAAATCATTCCAATCATCCCTAGTAAGGCTATCAATAAGGAAATCCCTGAAGCCATTGTCATGACGCTTCTGAAAATCACTTCATCTTCATATGCACGTTGTGTCATGTCATCTAGAAATTCCCAATCCATGACCCCATTTGTGTCGTATTTGTTATGAACTTCTTCTATCCGGGCTAATGTTTGTTCTATTTGTTTGGTATCAATCTTAATGATGATATCATCTATCGAAACGAAAGGATTTCTATAATATCCAATAACGGTTGGTTTAATAGGTTGGTGTAGTGATTCAAAATGAAAATCTTTGACTATTCCAATTACTCGAGCTCTTAATGCTCTGCCGCGATCACCCTGGTCCTCAGCGAGATTGATCCAGTTTCCAACGATGGAGTTGCCGCCGAAATGTACAGCCGCTTTCTCATTAAGGACCACCGACGTGCTATCCAGGCCTGGAATTCCCCTGAAGTTTTCTCCCGCGATCAGTTCTAATCCAAATACATCCAATGCTTCATGATCCACACCATAAAATTTCATGGCAGCTGTAGATTCAATATCCTCCAACGGGCTTCCTAGAATGGGTACTGGTAATCGGTAGCCACTAAAAACCCTTGTCATCCCGGTAACTTCCCTTACCGAAGGGCTCGATAATAACTCGTTTTTGATTGTTCGATAGTTATTGCGAACTGCTCCGCTATTGATCTCTACGACTACTATTTCTTTCGTATTAAGTCCAAGAGACTTTTTACTCATGTAGCGATATTGATCATTGATGATTAACAAGCAGGCGGCGATGATGATTACCGCAGAAAACTGGATGGTTAACAGGCCATTCCTTAAAAACCCTCCAGACCCACGACTTGTCACTTTCTGTACCAAAATCAATGGAGAAGTTCGACTCATAACTATGGCTGGGTAAAAGCCGGAGAGCAAGGTCACAAACAGAACCGTAGCGATGATCCAGGGTAATAGATCAATGATCAATTTCCATGAAAAAGAGAGGTTGATACCGACGACCTCATTAAAAAGAGGAATGAGGAAATAACTTACCCCGAGTGATATCAAAAGAGACAGAGTAACTAAAATGAATGATTCAATTAGAAATTGCATCATCACTTGAGAGCGAAAAGCACCTATCGATTTACGTACACCCACTTCCTTGTGTCGCTTGATAGACCTAGCTGTCGTGATATTGATGTAATTGAAACAGGCCATAAGTATGATAACGGCTGCCACCATACTGAACAGATTCACTTTGGCAATATCTCCTTTTATGTGACGATTGATCTGGCCATCAATTCCATTTGACCCAAAATGAAGATCCAGTAATCCTAGGAGATAGAATCTATTTACTTCGTCAGCATTCTGATTCCTTTTTACGATCGAAGTGATGATCTCTTCCACATCTGTCGTGGGAACACCTTCTTTTAGAACCACGAAAGTACTGACACCATGACCTCTCCAGGATTTAAACCAGGGCTCAAACCATGTTGCCGTATGCTGATAGTATGTTTCCATTTCTTGGGTAAGCAAGAACTCAAACTGTAGGTAAGAATTACCTGGTATATCCTCCATTACTCCGGTTACTGTGAAAGGTCCATACAATTCATGTTCAACAACTTTTCCCAGAGGATTCGCATATCCGAAATACTTCTTGCTTAAACTTTCTGAAATTACCATAGAACGGGGACTGGTCAATACCGATGAGATATCTCCTTCTATTAGCCGGAAATCAAACACCTGGAAGAAGTTGGCCCCGACCATCATTCCTTCGGTTTCAAAAAAGCGCTTTCCTCCTACTTCCACCCAGTTGTCCATCGTTCTTTGTAAATAGATGGCTTCTTCAATATTTGCTATTTCGTTGGCCAGGGTCTCAGCCAAAGGTGTAGGCGTCCATATTCTGGGATTGATTCCATCAGACTGACGGAATTCCTGTATGATTTGATAAGTACGATCTGCCTTACTGTGAAAAGTGTCGAAACTAAACTCGTGGCGGATCATCATAATCATCAACATGAAAATCGACAATCCCACAGAAAGTCCTAACAAATTGATCAGGGAAAACCGATAATCTCTGAGTAGGTTACGGAAACCCACTTTGAAATAATTATTGAACATCGTAAAAGTATTATTTTGAGTTTTGACCTTCTTCAAATTGATCCATCGAAATGATCGCAGTACGTCGTACCATAACATCCGGTTGGCTTTTGCAGGATTCACCTCTATACGGAGTTCATAGAGTTCAATGATGTCCCCTTCTATTTCGTCAAGAAACTCCGGGCAACAAAACCATCTTAGAAATCGAATGGCCTTTCTTGAACGATAATTATCCATTACCAAAGCTGATGTTCGGAATCTGAGCGTATAAGCTCGTGCGAATAGCATATTGATTATCGAGCACCTTTTTTCCGGCGGCGGTTATCACGTAGAACTTCTTACGTCGACCGCCCCTATCCTGGGTAATCCCGCCAAAGTGTGAATTGACCAGGCCTTTGGTCTCCAATCGCTTAAGCGCCACATGTATAGCACTTATATTGACTTTCTTATTCAGCTTTTTTTCCAGGTTTTGCAAGATGAGTACGCCATAAGCCTCATCGTGTAAGGCGGCCACCATTAAGAGTACCAGTTCTTCAAATTCTCCGATGGATATGTCTTTCATCTACTAAATCATTTACTTAACAAACGTGAAAGTAATATATTAGTTTCATAATTGTTAAGTAAATCCATAAAAAATCTCAGGCACAAAAAAAGAGCACCATTCCTGATGCTCTCTTATGCTTGTTCTTAATGAGTATATACAGTTAACTTAGTTTGCTTATGTATTGTTCACAACCGACCTGAGACCCTACATAGATGGCCATCCCCTGATAAAGCACTCTGTAACGACTATTGTCTTCAGGATCTCTTTCAATTTGATACTCGGAATTTTTACCAAAAAAAACGTTGAAAATGTAATTCACAGCTTTCATACCCCTCTTTAATTTATGTTTAGACTTATTATCATTCATGCAATTCTGATGCCAAACTCTTACCCGTTTATGTAAGAAGCACCTTCTGCACTCTGATGGTATAACAATTCAAAAAACCATTTATTGTACGAAGTAATGGTCTTTTGTTTTGAAAAAGACAACTATTCGATTAGTAGAGGGAATTCGTAAGTGTTTTCTGATGAATGACTGTTAATTATAGATAATCAACATTCAACTGATTCTTTTTCGTGCGCATCTACCAGGTCTTTCAGGTAGTTGTAGAGCATTTTTTTCTCCATTTGCGTGAGTTCTTTCCAGATGAAGGTCAAACGGGCAATTCCGGGATACTTCTTACTGCCACCAATTTCATCTTCCACCCTATCCAGAAAGTTGTTGTATGTGAAATCTATGAAGAAGGACTCATCATGAAGAATATCATCATGTTCGAAAACTTTTTCTGCCACGCATTTCAATACCGGACTCATTTCGTTTTGAGATGAACGAACCACCGTCATTTGATAATCGAGTTGATCACGGTCCAAGTGAATTTTCTCCACAAGTTCGTACTCCCCGTCAAGCCTTTTCCACATTGACTTGAGTTCATCCATGTTTGCTGAACTGATAGTGATCATTTGTCTTAGTGTCTAAAAAAATTAAGTACTAATATTATTTTGGTTGAGAAGATCAAGTTTTTCACGCCTCCTCTAAATCATCCTTTCTTTTTGGCGATCGTGAGTATTGTGATAATAAAAAACCTCTGTAGGCTACAGAGGTTGGTTCTCAAACTTCACTCAATTAATTAGTCTTTGTATAACGAGGGACTTACCTCAATTCTTTGACCTAGCAAGAATTCCTGACAACTTTTATAAGTGCCTTCATGGATCCTCTTTCCCTGAAAAAAGACCATGTACAAGTTAGGATTCTTGACATTCTTTCTCAGTTGATATTCGGATGGTTTACTGAAGAAACAATCATAAATGTATTTAAGGATTCGCATAGCTACTTGGTTTATGTTTTTAATTTAACTGGGTGGTGGTTCCTATTTCTTACACAACAAAAATGTGTATACGGCTAAAAAACGAGAAATCTCAGCGACTCAACCGGCTGATCTGCGTCTGAATGGGTATTAAAAAAGCCCCAACGTTGCTGGGGCTTAATTTTCTTTCAAAAAACGGCCTAAAATGGCTTTAAACAGCGATTATCTTCATTAAGAACCTTCACTGGAAGACTCTAACTTCAACATTTTCAGACCTTTATCCTCTATCAAATTGTTGATTTTCTTGATTCGTTCTTCTAACAGCGTTTTTAGATCCTGTAATTCTTTATCCAGCTCTTTTTCTACTTCAGCCTTAAATTCAATGGCCTGATCTGTGGGTGGATAGTCACCACGCTGCTGATCCGCCATCAGAAATGCCAATCGGTTGTTGATTCGAATGCCATAATTCAATGGGTCCTGATAGCTTTGATTCTTGGTCATATGAATGTTGTTCTCAATCTCAGACATGTCTTCATCCAATTGATCCGCCATCTCCGTGATTTCTTTCAACGATTCATCATCCTTGATTTTTTGTTTCAAATAATTCAGATCCTTGCGAGTTGATCGTATATCTCGTATGCCCTGATGCGCTTCTGAAACTTTATTTCTGACGGACATCAGAAAATCAAATTGTTTTTGATAATCCTGCACTGTATTAGGTAATCGCGGGTCCTTCCTGATCTCAAAGTCTTGTTCCATAGACTGACCATTGACGGTCAACCGGGCCGTATAAGTTCCAGGAACGGCCTTGGGGCCATTGTTAGGGGAACTGTATAAAATCATACCATCAAACTCAAGAAAGCCAGGATATCGCATATTCCAGATAAAACGATTCCCCCCTTCCTTGACTGTGATTTTTTCTTTCCTACTCTTTGATTTTGTACTGAATTTCTGGATCAAATCGCCATCTGCTTCAAGGATCTCAAAGGAAACAACATCCTTCTCTTCGTCAAACGTTTTGAGATAGTAGTTGAACAGCACGCCATTGGGGTGATTCTGCCCGACCGTTTTGGATATTTTCTCTGAGGCTCCTCTTTGGTTCATTCGATAACTACTCTTAGGCTGATATAAATAGAAATCAGCGTTAACCACTTCATCACTTAATTGATGCAATGGCTTAAGGTCATCTATCAACCAAAAACTTCGGCCATGTGTAGCGGCGATCAGGTTATTGTCCTTCACTGCTAAATCACGAATACTTACGATCGGCAGGTTGAGTTGGAAACTTGACCAGGAAGCTCCGTCATCAAAAGAGACATACATCCCCCACTCCGTTCCTGCATAGAGTAGGCCTTTTCTCCCCGGGTCAGCCCGAATGGCCCTGGTATAATGAGTGGGATCAATGCCTGAAGTAATCAACTCCCAGGTTTTACCATAATCATCAGTCTTGTAGAGGTAGGGTGTATAATCCCCAAATTTGTAGCTCGTAGCAGCGACATACGCTCCTCCAGGAACATGTGGGTTCACATCAACGCAATTGATCATATTCAACTCCGGTGACATAGGAGGCGTGACATTTTCCCAGTTTTGACCACCATCCTTGGTAACATGAACCAATCCATCATCACTACCGACCCAAATAACACCTTCTTGCTGTTTTGATTCCATGGCAGCGAAGATGGTCCCATAGAATTCAACACCTGTGTTATCCTGGGTAATGGGTCCACCAGAAGAAAGTAAAGTTTCAGCTTTACCTCGGGTAAGATCAGGTGAAATCACTTCCCATGATTGTCCGTCGTTGTAGGTGACATGCAGGTAATTTGAACCGGCATAGAGTTTCTTGTCATTGTGAGGACTAAAAAATACCGGATAATTCCAATTAAAACGATATTTCATGACCTCTACTCCGGATCCGGCGGGGTTATCCGGCCAGACGTTAGTCGAGCGACTTTGTCCGGTCGAATGGTCCAGACGTGACATATACCCCTTATAAGTACCTCCATATACGACATCCGGATTGGACGGATCCGGGGCAAGGTGTGCGCTCTCCCCTCCCGTAGTAGGTTCCCAATCTCTTTCACCAATGTTGGAACCCGCAGTTCGGTGCGCTATACGGATCGCACTGTTGTCCTGCTGTGCACCGTATATGCGATATGGAAATACATTATCTGTCGTTACCCGGTAGAACTGGGCGGTGGGTTGATTATGATAAGTAGTCCAGTTTTCACCACCATCATTGGACACCTGGGCGCCACCATCATCGGCAATGACCATCCTTTGGTTATTGTTTGGATCAATCCAAATATCATGGTGATCTCCATGTGGTGCTCTTTTCAACTCGAAGGTCTTGCCACCATCTTTAGACACACCATAACTAACGTTCATGACATAAAGAATATCTTCATTTTGCGTATCAGCAGTTATTCGACTATAGTACCAGGCCCTTTGTCGCAACGACCGATTGGAATTCACTTTCTTCCAGTTCGTACCTCCATCATCAGACCGAAAAACACCACCATTATCCGCTTCTATTATGGTCCATACCCTTTTGGAATTCATGGGTGATACCGCAATTCCTACAATACCCCACGGCCCATCCGGCAGTCCTTTATTCATTGTGATTTCCTTCCAGCTATCACCGCCATCTGTACTCTTGAATAACTTACTGTCGGGTCCACCACTGTCCATTCGGTAGCCATTGCGTTTCATTTGCCAGGTTGCAGCAAACATGATCCTGGGATTGTTCGGATCTAATACCAAATCACCCGCACCCGCTTTGTCGCTCACATAGAGTATTCTTTCCCAGCTTTCACCACCATCTGTGGAGCGATAAACCCCTCTCATTTCATTGGGTTTCCAAAGGTTTCCGATTGCTGCTACATAAACGATATCCGGGTTAGTAGGATGGATTCGGATCCTACTTATATGTTCCGAATCCTTAAGTCCAATGAACTTCCACGATTCTCCAGCATCCGTAGATCTCCATACTCCTTTTCCTGAAGATACATTGCCACGTAAGGTTTGCTCACCTTCTCCGACATAGATCACATTGGGATCTGACTCTGAAACAGCAACGGCACCAATGGAACCGCCGAAATACCCATCAGAAATACAAAACCAGGTACTGCCTGCATCTATGGTTTTCCAAACGCCGCCACCAGCAGTTCCCATGTAATAGACGTTGGGCTGTCCTACTACCCCCGTTGCTGTACCCGCTCTACCGCCTCTATAAGGTCCAATAGAGCGCCATTTCATGCCCTCATATAAGGTCTGGTCGTAGTTTAACTTTGTTGATTCATTGGTTTTTTTTCTTTTCCGCTGAGCTTCAGCTGTATACATGAACAGCACAAAGGCAATGCACAAGAAAGGAATATAGGCTTTGATCTTCATCGATTAGTCGGGGTTGATTGACATGGACAATTTACAGCAGATCAGGTTTATGATAAAGGTTGTTTCTCTTCATTCCACGAGCGGCAAAAGAAAAGCCCCGTTCATTACTGAACGAGGCCTCTATGTCTTTTGAGTGAAGCTTTAATATCAGCCCTCTCCCAACGCGTCGATTTTATCCTGGACTGCTTCAGCCTGATCCATCATTTTCAATTGGCTGTAGATATATCTCAGGGTTTCCAGAGCGGTAACGTCAGTAGGTTCCAACTGGTGAACCTTTTCCCACTGAGGCATTGCTTCTTCCAGCTTTGCATCAATCAATGGATCCATTTCATCTGCCTTCTTAAGGTCAGCATCAGAAATACCCAGGTTATTTCTTTCCTTGATGATGTCAGTCGCTTCGTTGATCAGCATAACACCAATGTTGAAATTTGAATTGAAGTCATTTGGATCTGCTTTCAACGCATTTCTATAGGCAGTTTTCGCTCCTTCTTTGTCGCCGGTTTCTTCCAACATTACACCCAATGTAAAGTGTAGAACTGCGTTATCTGGCTCTGCTTCAATTTGCTTAGCAAGGTTAGCTCGTGCCTCATCCGCTTTTCCTAGCTGGATCAAAACGTTGATCTCACTTCTGGCCAATTCATTATCGGTAGGATAAATCTCCCTTGCCTGGCGAATTACTTCCAAAGCCTGTGCTCTTGTATCTTCCTGTGAATTCAGGATAGAAACATATAGCGAAAAGATATCTTTCGATTCAACGCCATTGGCGATAGCGCCTGCGTAGTTTCTTTTGGCTGCATCCCAATTTTGATCATTATGAGCAGCAAGGCCTGCATTGATATAGGCATTAGTATCTTCAGGTGAGATCAACTGCGCTTTTTCAAATTCAGCTACAGCAGTCATATAATCTTCGTCACCATAGGCAGAAGCGCCACTATTGAAATAATAAGCCCAGTAATTATTCTTGAACTGATCAAACGGAACAGGAAAACCATCAGGTCCTGTTACGAAAAGTTTAGATACGTCGCCGCCTGAAAGTTCCTGAGCTTTATCAAAAGAGGCAATGGCTTCCTGAAGCGCATTGTCTACTCCCGCACCTGAAGTATCGGCAGTCATGTAGATCTGAGCACGAGACCACCAGGTTTTAGGATCATCTTTTAATTTATCATATTCAGAAGCACGGTTGATTTCACTTACTGCCGTAGAATAATCGCCACCTTTCATGGCTTTCATCGCAGCTGAAACTTTAGGCTTCTTTTGCGCATTCACATCTGTGCTAACGGCACAAATGAGTAATAATAGGAGGATGGTTATAGATCGCATTTTTGTTTGGTTTCGCAACTTAATTTTCGTCATTATTTTCCGAATTATCGCCTTCTGGTGCATTCCCTTCTTGATTATTATCGGTCCCTTCACCATCAGCGGGTTCCACTTTGCCTTCGGCAGATCCGGACTCGCCTTCCACGATTCCTTCCTCTCCTTCAGCGGGTTCTATGTACTCTATTTTCTCTACGGCTGAAATTTCATCGTTCTCATTAAGCTTGATCAATTTCACGCCTTGTGTAGCCCGACCCATGACTCTCAAGTTGTCCACAGGTGTTCGTATTGCGATTCCGGATTTATTGATGATCATGAGTTCATCACCATCTTTCACATCCTGAATGGCCACGAGCGCACCTGTTTTATCTGTAACGTTCAAGGTCTTCACTCCTTTTCCGCCACGCTTCGTAATTCGATAATCTGCCAGATCTGATCGTTTACCGTATCCTTTCTCCGAAACGACTAACAAATTAGGTTCGTTTTCAAGGTTCACGCAGACCATTCCAACAACCTTTTCTGTCTTTTCGTCAATGCTCACTCCTCTCACACCAGCAGCAGTTCGTCCCATACTTCTCACATCTGATTCATGGAAATGAATGGCACGGCCGGAATTGGTAGCCATGACTACATGGCTATCGCCATTGGTCAGGCGAACCTGTAATAGTCGATCCCCATCATTAATAGTAATGGCATTGATACCATTTTGTCTGGGACGGCTATATGCTTCAAGGGACGTTTTCTTGATGGTACCTTTTCCAGTACACATCACAATGAATGTATTATTGATGTAATCCGGATTACTAAGTGTCTTCACATTGATTACTGCCATCACTTTATCGTCAGGCTCAATATTGATCAGATTTTGAATGGCACGACCTTTGGCCGCTTTGCTTCCTTCCGGAATTTCCCAGACCTTTTTCCAATAGACTTTGCCAAATTCCGTAAAAATCAACAAATAATTATGTGCAGTCGCTACGAACAAATGTTCCGTAAAATCATCGTCCTTGGATTTAGCCGCTCTGGAGCCAACGCCTCCTCTTCCCTGAGATCGGTATTCTACTAACGGCGTACGCTTGATGTACCCTTCATGGGAGATCATGATCGCCATTTCATCATCGGGGATCATGTCTTCAGCGGTAAATTCATCCGCACTGTGTATGATGTCCGTTTTACGCTCATCCTGATATCGATCCCGAACTTCTATCAGCTCATCTTTGATCAGCTGCATTCGAAGCTCTTCGCTAGCCAGAATTGCTTTTAAGTGATCAATAAGTTCCATCACTTCCTTGTACTCTGCCTGGATCTTATCTCTTTCCAGACCTGTGAGACGTTGCAATCTCATTTCAAGGATGGCCTTTGCCTGAATTTCGGACAATTCAAACTTTTCCATCAGGCCTGTTCGAGCTATCTCAGGATCTCTGGAACTCCTGATCAAATTAATCACTTCATCCAGGTGATCTAGTGCGATCAGGTATCCTTCTAAGATGTGAGCTCTTTTTTCGGCTTCCTCTAGCTCATACTGAGTTC
The DNA here is from genome assembly GCA_965229785.1 of Cyclobacteriaceae bacterium. Classification (GTDB taxonomy): domain Bacteria; phylum Bacteroidota; class Bacteroidia; order Cytophagales; family Cyclobacteriaceae; genus JAWPMT01. The sequence continues at coordinate 1,479,734 of CBDDJS010000001.1, read as the reverse complement.
TACGCGTAATCACTTCGTGTCTATGATCCACGTAATGAAGGATCATATCTCTGAGGTTCAGCGTTTTAGGTCTTCCATTTACAAGTGCCACGTTATTGACACTAAAAGAAGATTGCAGTTGTGTTTGCTTGTATAAATTATTGAGTACAATATTCGGAATGGCGTCTTTCTTGAGGTCATAAACGATCCTCATTCCCTGACGATCGGATTCATCTCTCAGGTCCGCAATGCCCTCTAACTTTTTATCATTGATCAGGCCTGCGGTCTTCTCTATCATCGAAGCTTTATTAACCTGATAAGGAATCTCAGTAACGATGATCTGCTCCCTACCCGTTTTGGTGGTTTCAAATTGCGCTTTGGCTCTTAACACAATTCTTCCACGTCCTGTTTCGAAGGCTGCTCTCACTCCCTGGTAACCATAAATGGTTGCTCCTGTTGGGAAGTCCGGTGCAGTAACGTGCTGCATAAGGCCTTCGACGGTGATATCCCTGTCATCAATGTAGGCAATTACCCCATTGATACACTCGCCCAGATGGTGCGGCGCCATATTGGTAGCCATACCCACGGCAATTCCCGAGGCTCCATTCACCAGTAGGTTAGGGAATTTTGCCGGTAAAACGGTAGGTTCCTTGGCCGAATCATCATAATTAGGCTGGAAATCCACCGTGTTTTTTCCGATATCTGCCAGCAATTCCTCAGAGATCCTTTTCAATCTGGCCTCCGTATAACGCATCGCAGCAGGTGAATCACCATCTACAGAACCGAAGTTACCCTGTCCATCTACCAATGGATACCTCAAGGACCATTCTTGCGCCATACGAACAAGGGTGTCGTAAACGGCCGTATCACCATGCGGGTGGTACTTACCCAGTACGTCCCCGACGATACGCGCGCACTTTTTATAGGGTCGATTGTAGTTTACACCCAGCTCGTCCATGCCATAGAGAATTCTTCTATGAACAGGCTTTAAGCCATCCCTAACATCGGGCAGTGCCCGGGAAATGATCACGCTCATCGAGTAGTCGATGTAGGCGCCTCTCATTTCGTCTTCTATGTTGATTGGAATAATGTGATGATCGCCAGCTACTGACCCGTCCTGATCGTTCTCAATATCTCCGTCTGACATTAACGTCTACTATTAACAATTAGGTAAAAAACAGCCTGCAATTTAAACATTTTTTCAATGTTAAGCGGCCTTCTAATAAGGGTTCATTTTGCGCTTATTCTTGTTTTTATTGCGCCAGAGTTTTCTGTGGTTTTGACCGACCTTGGGGTTTTGCACTTTCCAGAACGGCTGGCCCCTAACTTCCATCCTACGACCGGTTTTTGGATCTGTTATGACGTGCTTTAATTGCACATGATCCGCCTCAATCGGACTTCTTGGTATTTCAGGTATGTTGATGCTGATTCCAAACTTCAGAAAGAAGGCATTTTGACTGTGACGGATCACTGGGGAGCCATCAGGAAGTGTGATAGAGTAATTTTTAATCTCATAGGAAGGTTTCAGTATCAGGCGAAAATACTCTGACCAGGTCTGCTCAATACTGATACCTATGGTTGTGTAGAGTCCCCTACTGATGACATTATCATTGAATTGCCTTCCTGCATTGATATTGCCTACTTCCAGTTCGGCAAAGAAGTTGTATTCCCAATATTCATAGATCTTATAGCCAATCATCCCAAACCAACGCGTAAAACTTGTGGCTTTGAAATTAGGTGCATACGGCCGAACTTGATTGGTTAATATATTGGGGTCCAGAGACTTGGCCCATTGTCGTTCCCAGTTAAATCCGCCTCCCACACGAAAATCTCCATAATTGTAATGTAGGGACAATTGGACAGGAATACTGTGATATACACCGGAGAAAGACAGATTGGTAGTATCCGTATCAATGACAAATGAATTGATCCTTAGTGTGTCATTGAACACCGGATTCGGCAAATAATTGTAGGGAACATCAAAAATGGCATCGAACAGAATGGTGTCCGATCGCATCGGATCATTCAGCCAGTTGTTGAATCCCTGAAATCGTCTCGGTAATGTTTCGGAATTATTAAAAATCAGCTGTTGATCATCATCCTGATAAAAGTATACACCTTGAAGGTCATGATTATAATGGGTATTTCCGTAACCCGTGGTAAGTGTAAAAGAGAACTTGTTTAAGAATACTTTGACCGGATCACGATAAATATTGTTCCGTACATAGAAATCAGGTGGCAATTTCCCCACTGCATCTACCCCCTTCCCGAGCTGGCCTAAAGCCGGAAACAGATGCAAGGTCAGGATGAGACCCAGAAAACCGTATTTGAGCTGTTTACTATTCAAGCAATGAAAGGTTTTTCAAATGTACTGTAATTACTTTTCCCGAAGTGAGTAATCGAATAGGTCACATGATCAGGGAATGGTCTTCTAAACTTTGAATGTGTGCTGATATCAAGATACGCTACCATTGAACGAACTACTAGTTGGGATTCAGTAAAGTCACTTCAAAAGCCAGTATTCGATAGGGCCCCACATCTTCGACATAATCGGGAACGATTCGTCCGGCAATAATTTCATCTGTCAAATAATCAGGCACCACCACGGCACTTTCACGGTAGCCAAAAAATGAAGGTATAATGATGAGTGCTCGTTCGTTGAATTCCATTTCACCAATACCAACATCTAATCCCGGGATAATGACATTATTATTGAAGGGATAATCAAAAGGATTCCCAGGCACTACATTATCAAAAACCACACTATCGTCCATAAACCGGCCTTCATATGCGATCGAAATGATTTGACCATCTCTGGGTCCTGTACCCGGCGTTCCTGCAGACAGTCGCTTATAAATGATTGAATTGGCCGGCCCTACCCTTTCGACAGAGTCCAGTGGAACCAGATCAAGGCTATCCAGAAAGGCATCTTCAATGTACTGATTGATCGCCAGCACTTCGGCCGCGTTGATTTCTTCTTCCAGTTGTACTTCCACCACTTCTACCGTAAATTCAATGATGGAATTAGCAGGAATCAGCGTGGAAAATGCCAGTGTATCATAAGCCAGATTGCTGGGAATAATAAATCCATAGGTTTCTCCTTCATTCATTTGGGCAAGACCCAGATCTAAACCGACCGGATAGATGGCATTGACTCCCTGGCGCATGATCAATGGATCTCCGTCATTTGTATCAAACCGATCGATAAAGTCGCCACCCAGTACCTGAGCGGTGTAATAGATTGATACAATCTGCCCCTGTGTACTTTGGCCTCCAGGATTTAAGGTGATGGGATAAACGTAAATGCCATTGTCATCGCGGACTGCACTGTCATTACCAACATCCGCTAAATGTTGTACAATGATAGAATCCTGGGAAGCAGTTGTGGTAACCACAGGCATATCATCGGTCTTACAACCCAATAGATACCCGAGAGCAATCACTACCAAAAAGAAATGAGTACCTGTTTTCCTCATGCCCTGTAAACGAGAGGGTGAATTTTCTAGTATTGCGCGAAGCTATTTAACTTCAAATGTTCGACAAAACATCTGAAATACTCGAATTTCGGTAAGACCTAATTGCTCACCAATCTCCAACATCCTTTTGTATTCACTTTTCTTGCAATGACGAACATTGGAAATGATATCCTCGTCATTCTCCAGAAAAAAGCTGGCAATGAATCGAATCAATATGAACGGTGTGCGAAGTACTTCTTTTTTGTATTCATTATAATCCACCGTCTCTTCCTGATCAAATGTTTTCTTCGTCAGTCCTTCGTGCTGAAAGGAAGACTCTATCGCAATTTTAAGTACCGCCATGAACTTATCAGACCACTTTTCATAATTCTTCAATAAGAACTTCATGGCATAGACCACCGGATCTTTCTTCATGAAATAACCACCAGTCGAAAGTTTTCGAGCTTTCTTGTTCAAAGCCAACTCCTCGAACAAGCTCACTTTTCCATCGGCAAGCGCAATCCCAAGTGTTGGAGCCATCATAACCAATGAAAAGAAATCATGATCGGAAACCTCAAGGTAAGGTGCCTCAGTCTTAATGAAGTCTTTCTTCAGTTCGAAATTGGCTTCCTTGATTTCCGGAAACCCTATCATGGTGTCTAATTCGTATTCAGTAAACATGAGGCTTTATCAAGAATTGGTGTTTAATATGCTAAAATACTCGTTTCAGGGTCAAGATAAAGCAAATGAGGTTTTTGAAAGAAAAAATATGAAGGAACGAATTGATTTTACGTTCGGTCATGGAAATGATTCCCTGTCAGACTCAATGAATGATCAAACCAGACGTTGATAATAATTAATTGGCCTTATGTTTATTAACAATAAAAATTAAGCGTTCCACATGTTCATATACCGGTTAACAGGTTTTATGCTGGTTTTTACGATCTGCTTAAATCTAATGGGACAAAATCCCTCTTTTAAAATGCCCCAGGGGATTCCTCCAGATCTGGCATTAGGAATGCCTTTGAGTGGTTTCAAAAAAGCAGTTGATATGAATGCCATGAGGGTTGATGATACACGAAGCTGGAGAAGGGTTTATTTCCAACCCAGTCCTGATCCCAATATCAGGTCCCTCATCTATTATGTGGCCAAAGAGCTTGAGGACCAGCCCCTTTATGAAGTAATCATTTCATATACGAGTCATGATCTCGCCAGGGAAAACGCGCGGAACTTTTTCGGGGCGCCGAACCACATCAGTGAGGACAGTGAGGTGCCAGATGAGTGGCGTTTCAAAGCTACACCCGACGATATTGACAAATGGGCCTGGATTTATAAAGATCAAATCGTGATTGTAGCCAAGGTGCCTGGGTGTGAATGGGACGAGGAATGGGGCGACAATTGAATGCTTTTCACTAGTTCTAGCGATACCTGATATGTTTTTCCACTAGTTCTGGCGATTGTCTGCCAGCATGTCTCCCTTCATTTTTGCAGCTTGTTCAACTATTAAACAAGCGACATATATGAAGATGAGAATTTATCACCGATACCTGGGTTTCTTTTTAGCAGGCATCATGGCTGTTTATGCCATCAGTGGCATCATTCTCATTTTCCGAAACACTGACTTTCTGAAGCAAGAAAAGATCGTGGAAAAGCAAATTCCCACAGATACACCTCTGGATCAATTAGGATCAGCCCTTAAGGTGCGGAATTTCAAAATAGAAAAGCAGGAAGGCAATTTGATCTTTTTCAGGAATGGCCTTTACGATCAATCAACCGGTAAAGCGGAAATCACCACCAAATCACTCCCTTTTGTTCTGGACAAAATGAGTAAGATGCATAAAGCCAATAGCAACTCCCCCCTGTTTTTCTTAAACATATTCTTCGGGATCGCTCTCTTATTCTTCGTTTTATCGGCTTTTTGGATGTACATGCCCGGAAGCAATGTTTTCAAAAAAGGGATGTACTTTGTTTTAGCAGGGTTGATATTCGCATTGGTGGTGATTTTTGTGTAGTTACTTCGTGCGATGTGTTCAATTACGAGGCTTCATCATATAAATCAAAAGTGAATTTAAGCTCGTATGTTTTTCTAATATAATCATATTGGTGCAACTCAATCTGGTTGTTATCATTCACTCTATACAACTCAGATTTTCGGTACGAATTGAAAAACCAGTTTCCACCTATAGGGTAAAGTCTAGACCAATTACTTTTAAATCTTAAAGAAATGTATGTTGGTTGTAAAACAAGGTGGTATTGACGTCTGCCTCTATTAAATTTTAATCCGTCGATCCATTTATAAATTTCAATGTCATTATCACCTATTTGCCAATCACAGGCATGAATAAATTGGTCCAGAAAAAACACGTCATGCAATTGTTCTTTTAGCAGTGAATCGGCCTCATTAAAGTTTCCCGCCCAGAATTGATTCAACGCCAGTAGTTCATCGCCATCAAGCAAATAGCCTTCACTGGTTCTTAATCCATGTGCTTTCCTTGAATAATAGCCTTTAACAACAGGACTTTGAGTATCAACTTTTATCGCTTGCATGTAAGATTCATTCTCAAAAGGCAGGTAATAAAAGAATGTATGGTCCGCAATTCTGAAAATGGTTACCGGTGGTTGATTTCCCCATTTAGCGTTGATACTGTACTGCCTTTCTGACAATTTGACCACCTGATTACTACGGGTATTTAAATAATTGATAGCCCTGGAATCAGAGTACCCAAAATCCGTTTGGCTTAAACTCTTAGAATAGTGAAGTATCTTTCTAAGACTATCCATGGCGTAGTAGGTCGGGTCATTTATGTCCATGTCTGTAAGAAAGGATTCCGCTTCTTTCAGGTTACCGCGACTTAAATTCAATAAGAAATTCGTTTCCAGAAACTTAAATTCTCTCAAGTCATTTTTGTACTCGTTGATCAATTTCTCATATGCGTCATATTCCTGGAGGTGTAAATGAATTGCCAATACCTTGGGAAGGATTTCATTCTTAGAGGCACCCTTATCATTCAGCAGTTGGTAATAGACTCTTTTGGCTTCACTATATTGTTCAGCCATAGACATGATGGTGGCATAGATCTCAGGGATATCTTTATCCAACGGATGCTTTGAACTAAAATGTTCGTAAACCCTTTCGCAATTTTCAAGATTGCCATTAACATAATAGTAGTACATCTTCAAAATTTGCTGAAGAGGTTCAGGTAAACGATCGCTGGTTTTAAGCATCTCTGTTGCGACCATTTTAGCATAATCAGTTGACTGATTAAACGTAATTGCTCTTAACAGAGATAGCGCATAAGCGATGGAAAACTTTGGGTCTAATTTCCAGGCGGCATCATAATCTTGTTCTACAAATTTTTGATAGGCAAGGACATTATCTGTCATTAACTCTTTAAACGGCAAATACTTTTCTTGAATTTGAAGTTTCAATGCTGAAACGATGTTGTCCTTAGACAAGTCAAAGAGTTTCAGATAATCATGGTGTTGGAATTGAATTTCACTCACCTTTCCGGAATTCGAATATATATCCAAGTTCACCAAATATTGCCCAGGTATTGTATCAATGGAGCCCCTTATTAAGTACTGCATATTGTGATCCCTGATATACGTTAATTGGGCTGACAACCTCTCGTACTCTATTGGGACCATGCTCGAGAATATTGTTTCGAACTGAGCATGAGCAAACCTGAGTCCCTGCTTCAATCCCTTGGCTGTCCATGTGCCTGAATCCAATTTCTTGGAAACTTCGAAATTGGCAAAAGCCAGTTGCATTTTGAAATCTTCTTTTAAGATGTACTCAACTTGCTCCTTTCCATTATCATCAATGTAGACTATTTTCTTCCGTACGGATCCAAGATCTTTTGTTCTGAAACTGAAGAAGAGGACACAAAGTATAATTATTGCATTCGTAATTAAAATAATTGATCGACCCTTTTTTTGCTTATTCGTAGAATGAAGGAAACTGATGGCCAAAATGCTAGGTATAAACATCAGGTCAGCATAAAGGAATAGGTCTGACCAATGAGGGGATAGTTCGCGTCTCTCGAGAATGAAATTGAGAAATTCCAGAATTGTCCAACTTCCCACCAAATAACCAATCACAATCTTAAAGACAGGTTTATGCCAGAATGCCCTTCGACTGCTGGTTGGCTCGATTTCTTTCATTTGAAGTCAGGATGATTCGAGCCAAGATAAAAAAAACTCACAAAACCGTCTTAGCGAACCTTATGTAGATATACTCTTACTCCATAAAATATTTGTGAACAGCTTGCTATGATTCGATCAACAATTACATATCACATCCAAAAGCCACTATTATATTCGAAAATCACATAGGTGATTAATATCAATAGAGAGTCTGATAAGTATGAAAAACCGTCTTCCCTTTCTGTCCGGTAAAGGTGAAATCTACTAGTTTACCCAGGTTGCTGCCGTCCTGATTGAGCTGGATCTTTACTTCATTTTCTCCGGCTTTTAATGGCATGCGGGTGTAGTATATGCTGTGTGGCACGGTTTGCCAATTGCGTGTGTCAGCTTGTTCTGTGATCGCATTGATCAGTCCTACTACCAGTCCCAGGCCTTCATCTTCATCCTCTGCTACTTTTTCAGCGGCCTTTTTGATCGCGGCTCGTAGCAATGACTTGCTAAATTCCCATACCATTCGCTGCTCCAGACTTTTGAAAGCAATGGCATTGACATCTTCTGCCAATTCCAGGGGCCGACGTTGATTATCCAGCAATAACGTCGCACTACTATGTGTCATACGTCGTTCCACATACTTGGGAAAAGCCACGCGAAAAAACTCAAGATCCGTCAGGTTGGCACCGTCATCGTCATAATCATATGGAAATGGAAAGTTGAAACCAAAATCTTCGTTGACAAAGGTCACTACTCCATCCCCTCCCGGCAATACAGTAAAGTTCACGGACCATTCATCCTTAATCGGCCCCAGTCCATTGTGCCAGAAAAAGACCAGTTCACCATTAGCCACGGGCTTATGTTGGTAAGTCACCCCAAACTCCTTTTCAAATCGACGAACCTCATCGTCAAAGCCCGTTAAGTACGCGGATCTCAACAAGTCTTGCTTTAGCTGCTCAGGAGCGTTCAAGCCAAATAGTCGGCTAAAGTCGTCCTGATAGATTTCGTAAGCATTTCGGTAAGCAATGAAGGCATTATTGTATTCCCCATTGGCCTCATAGATGATCCCCATCAAATTATGGATGAAAGCGTCTCGTTTATATTTATTGTCAGATTTGTACTTATCGCTAAGGGTATTCAGCCGATTATTCAACCTCCTGCACTCAACCAGCGCTGCTTCTTTGTCCCCTAACTTTAAGTAATTCAGTGCTTTGTAGTAAAGCAACAACAAATGTTCATGGTCTTCTCCGGGATACTTCACGAGTTTAGGATTGACCAGAAAGGAAGCCGCGACATTCAATGCATTTTGACGGTAGTCCTCTCCATATAAATAGGCTTTCTCGAACTGAACGTTACTGTTATCGTAATCACCCAGCATAGATGAGACAACTCCGTGATTAGCGTAATACAAGAACTCTCCTTTTTTCTTAAGTCGCTTTTTATTCTTATTTAAAACAGACTGAGCACGTTCTATGTTGCCTTCTTCGAAATTCTGGTTGAATTCATAATTGATTTCGTAAAAAGTGGCACAGGAAGAAAATAGAAAGGCCAGTAAAAAATAGCAGAAAGGTCTCACGGTGATTTTGACTGAGAGGAAGTTTTTGAAATTATTTTATTCCCCTCTTCAGAGGGGTAAGGGGTCAGTTGCCCCTAACCTCAATTCTTAATATACTTCTTGATTTCCTTATCACCAATCCACACCTTTTCGTTGGTCTCGAGATTGGCTAATTCAAGGTTCACTTTGTAATTAACAACTTTCTCCTTCTTATAAGAGTCTGTAGTAGAGTTGATTACACCAAACATCATGAAATCTGCACCCAATTCACGGCCCCATTTTGCCTGAGTTTCCGGAGACGCAAACTCACCCTGGTCAGCACGTTCTTCACGAAGCTTCTCTCTAAACTCTGCATTTTGGACAACTCGTACCATGCCGCTATTGATGAATTCTCTTTCAACATCCTTGATAAAGGTCTCTGATTCAATGTGTTCTGCGCTTCTATTCGCAACTATTCCTACAATCACAACTGGTCGACGATTAAAGGCAGATTGAAAATCGGATTTCCAGGGTCGATTCAACACATCACGGATCATCTCTTCTGCGACGAGTTTAGAATCTGTATCATTCCATCTGCCACTGAGGTCTATTTGTTGATCTGGGCTAACTCGTGTAACAGAACGGCTACACGCCGCGAGAAACAGTACCATTACGAGCAGTGAGATGGATAAAAATTTGCTTTTCATTTTAAAACGCAATTATTGTTATTCAAAGGTAAATCGTGTGCCTTAGTCAGGCTTCAAAAATTTTTATTGAACCTGCTTTTCAAGAACCTTGCCAAAAAAATCATGGGTTTCATTAAGCGGGTCACATCAGGAACGTCAGGTAAGGAATCAGGGTTCTGTTTTTTGATCAATAAATAACATAAAAACTGTTACAGAAGCTTCTCCATGATCACAAATTGAATCCCTCCTTTGATATAAGTTTTATCCGTTGCCACCAGTCCAAACTTTTCATAATAATCAGATTTATCTATCCTGGCATTGCACCAAATACGCGACAATTGCCGATCCTCAAGATCAGTCATCAAATAGGTCAAAAGTTTAGTACCATATCCTTTCCCCTGATGTTTTTTAATGGTAGCAAATTTTCTGAATTGCGCTTCGCCAGATGAAAAAAAGACAGAAATGATCGATATCAATTCATCTTGAACAAACAGTCCCAGGTGCTGACCTTGCTCATCTTCAGGGAGTTTCACAAAATCAAACGGCATATCAGGCCACATGACTTCATGCCGAATAGGCCAGGTCGATTCGAAGGGAATAGTTCTGATCACTGATGACATACCTGAAATCAAACCTTTTTGTTGCTAGAAATTCGTGATCAATTTAAGGTTTAGGAACCTTGCTGACAAAGAATTGGGCACGGCAAAACTTCCACCTGTCACGTCTTCTATCCACGTATATGACAAAGTATTGTCCGCAGCCAATGCATTCAAGATTTCTGCACGGATTAAGAAATTATCCAGGTATTTGTGTCGTGGTAACTCGAACAATTTGGAAAGTCCCAGATCAACCCGGTAATACTCGTCACCTGAAAACGCATTCCGCAAATCATCCCTTCCAGGAGGCCCAAAAGGATATCCTGAACCAATGTTCATATTGAGATAAACACGCACCGTGGGATCCTTAGGTAAATGATCCTCGAAGTAAACTCCCAGATTGATGGTCTGGTCGGTGGGTCGTCGAACAAAGCCAAGTTCATCATTTTCCAGGTCTTCTTCGGTTTGTAGCAAGCCTAAGCTGAACCAGGATTGAGTCCCTTGAATAAACTCTCCATTGACACGCAAATCCAGTCCACGAGCAAAAGCGCGAGCATTGTTGTTCGCAAAATATCTAAGACGAATATTGTCCACATCATAGGCTACTACATCGGAGAGCTCTTTCCAATAAGCTTCGGCCGTGAAGATGAAATCCCTTCCCCACATGGTGTAGCCTTTTTCCATGGATAGAATCAGGTGAATCGACTTCTGAGCCAGTACATCTTCATTGATATTACCTTCACGATCCCGCAACTCCCGATAGAAAGGTGGTTGATTATAAACTCCTGCTGCAAATCGAATAGCGGTAGTTGGATTGAATTGATAGCGGTATTGTAGGCGTGGACTGACCAGAAATTCCTCATTCTGATCCCAGTAATTGACGCGAACTCCAAAGTTTAGGATATGTGCTGAATCACCCAGGATCGTTGTGTTTTGCACGTATCCCGTATACTGCAGAGATTGTAATTCAAGCTCATTAAAGGTGGATCCCGTCACGGTGACAAACCCTACCGAATCATTGAAAGAGTACTCATTGATCTCATCCTGAATATCCTGGTAACTCACCCCTACTCCAAACTCGAGGAAATTACGTTCATTGAGAAGCACGTCATTTCTGCTCTCAAAATTGGCAATCAGTGCTTTCAATTCATTACGTCCATAATCGTAATTGGTCCCTACGCCGATCGTGGTAACACAATTATCAAATGAACTTGAGCCTGGATTGTTATTTACATCACACAATCGGTAAGCGCCTTCCACATCAAAATCTTCCTGTTCGTTAGTGCTTACCACCGAACCTATGAAACTCGTTCTCAATCGTTGATTTAACCTGTGTGTTAACCGCCAACCCGACTGATAAGTATCATAGTCAAGGATTTCGCGTCCTATGAAGGCCGTTTGCAAACGAAAGTTCCTTTGTACAGAACCAAATTCGGTAGTCAGAGAACCCGGCTCGGTCAGGTACCGATTCCTGGCATAGGAAAGTAAGAGCTCAAGCTTCGTTTTATTGATATAGGGACTGTTTTTTCTGGTTAAATCAAAGGTCAGCAAGGATTGAGCATCGGTAAACGTCGGGAAATACTGTCCATCCACTTCAAGCGTATTCAACAGGTACCGTGAATCTCTATGTCGAACCCCAACGATATAACGCGAACGTTCATTACCCAAGAGTCCTCCGATGTATCCAGAACCACCAAGTAGTCCCAGAGAAACAGACCCTTCAGTCGTTTCTGGTGATTTATATTCAATATTTAAGCTGGAAGAAAGTTTGTCACCAAATTTCGCTTGCCAGCCACCCGCATAGAATCGGATGTCGTTGACCAGATCTGAATTGACAAAACTAAGTCCTTCCTGTCTACCCGAATTAGCCAAAAAGGGACGATAAATGGGAATTCCGTTGACGTATACCAGGTTCTCATCGAAATTGCCACCACGTACGGAATAGGCACTTGAAAGCTCGTTGTTATTGGCAACACCCGGAAGTGTAGCTAGCACCTGGCTGAATTCTCCGAAAGCAGAAGGAAGTTGCCTGGCTTCTCGTCCTCTTAGTCGCGTGACTGTATTGGGATCAGTTCTACCCGGATCTTGTTCTCCACTGACTTCAACTTCATTTAGAACCTGCTCCTCTTGTACAAGGGTGATGTTACGTTGGATGGGTCCCTCTCCCGCAATCAAATCGACAGAAATTTCCTGTTGAGCGTACCCCACGAAACTGAACCTAATGGTAACAAAAGATTGCTGCGTAGTAATGCGATAGTTACCCTGGCCATTAGTGACAGTGACCTTTGCATCTGTCAGGTTTTGAACCGTGACACCCACTAACGGCTGTCCGTTCTCATCGGAAACTTTCCCAGAGATCCGGTTATTTTGGGCTAAGGCAGAACTCCAGCAAAACCAAAGTGAGGCCGATAAAAGGAGCGCTTTTAACAATTACTGAGGTCCTTTATGGTTTGTGCAGGATCCGCTGATTTAAAAACAAAGCTTCCTGCGACCAACATGGTCGCTCCTGCTTCTTTCAAGGCAGTGGCATTGGATTCAACTACACCGCCATCAATTTCTATTTCCAGTTCCGGATTGTGCTTATCAGCTATTTCCCGAAGTTGTTTTACTTTTTCGTAAGTGCGTTCAATAAATTTCTGCCCACCAAACCCTGGGTTCACAGACATGATCAGGGCAACATCTATGTATTCCAAAATGTCTTCCATAGTGTTTACCGGAGTATGTGGATTTAAAGCAACGCCAGCTTTGGCCCCTAGTTCCTTGATTTTGCTAACCGTACGATGCAAGTGATTGCATGTTTCCATATGCACAGAAATGATCTCTGCCCCACTATCGATGCATTGTTCTAAATATAAGTCGGGGTTTTGGATCATCAAGTGGAAATCAAGAGGTTTGGTCGCATGCTTTTGAATGGCTTTGGTTACAGGGAACCCAAAAGAAATATTGGGCACAAACAAACCATCCATGATGTCTATATGCACGTAATCAGCAGCACTATCATTGATCATTTCGATCTCACGCTGCAGGTTTGCAAAATCACCAGCGAGTATGGAGGGACAAACTTTAACTTGGGACATTTAATTTGGGTAATTCAAAATCCGAATGGTCTCAGATCCTTGTTCGGTTCGCAATTTTAGAAAATATATTCCTGATGCTTTATCTGACAGATCAAATTGGATCTTGCGTTGTTCCTGAAGGGTGGTATTGACGATTAAAGATTGTCCCTGCTCGTTAAAAACCTCAACCTCCAGAAGATTCGCATTGAACGTCTCAAGCGTCAGAAATCCAGCGTTTACCGGATTTGGATAGATAGACCACTCTATTTGCTTATCATCTACGTCAAGCACTCTATTTAATTCGAAATGTGGAATCCCATGGCCAATCAGGTTATCAGGCGTTTCGAAACGACTTCCTCTTCGCTTGATCGCCTGAAGCAATTGTTCGTTGGTCCAATCGGGATTTGACTGCCACAAACCTGCCGCTAAGCCTGTTACTAAAGGAGCCGAAAAGCTTGTACCATTGGAGGTGGTAAAGTTGCTACGAAATAGTGCGGTAGTCCTGCCTTGTGCCATTACATCGGGTTTTATTCGACCATCCGCAGTGGGTCCAACCGAACTAAAATCTGCTCTTCGCCGACCATCATCAACCGCTCCCACAGCAAGTACATTGATTCCATCTGCTGGTGCCGACACAAATCGCCAGGCTTTGTCTCCGGAATTACCCGCGCTGGTCACCAGAAACATGCCTTTGGTAAAAGCAATTTCTGCCGCACGGGTGATCAAAGCAGTTGCTCCGTCCAGATCCGCGTTGGTATAATCCATCGAAGGATCATCAAAGTTTGTATACCCCAAAGAAGTGCTAAGGATATCGATTCCCAGGCTATCGGCATATTCAGCTCCAAAAAGCCAATTGTATTCCTCGATCCGGTATTCTGTGGATACATCCTCTGTGACCAACAGCAAGACGGAAGATTCGTAAGCCATGCCTCTAAATGAACTTCCAGCGTCGCCAACAATTGCCGAAAGGGCTCCGGTACCATGGTCTGAATATTGAAACGGATTGTTGCCATTGGTTACGTAATCAATGCCACCGAGGTATTGTCCCGAAGAAAATAAATAATTGAAATAACTAGCATTATTGACGTTTCTAAAACCACCATCAAGGACAGCAATCTGTATATCTGCACCAGTATATCCAGCATCATTCATCAGAATACCTCCTAGCATCGTCCGTTGTGCAATATTGCTCAATTCACCTGGATTAAAATTTTGATTTCCGGCAAGTCCCGGGTCTTGCTCTTTAACCGGAGTAAGCCGTTCGTCGGGAGCCACAAATTCCACATGGCTAACATAATCCAGTGCTTCGATGGAAGGAATTTTGTTCGCTTCTGTTTGTACTAAAACCCCATTCAGCCAACGTGTGGTAAAATAAGTTTCAATATCCAGGGATTTAATCCCCTGAATATATGTGGCATTTACGGGAAAGTCTTCTTCCGTAATGGCTATCCTTTGCCTGGTTCTTCGATCAATGGCTCGCTGAGTCAAAAAAGCATTAGGTTCTTCAATTCGATAGGGAGAATCCGCTTTATCGTTGAAAAATACCATGTACCGATTGACTTGTGAAAAGGCTCTGTAACCTAAAAACAAGGTAACTACCAAAATCAGCAGTGATTTATAATTTGCCATAATCAATCAAAACCTGTGATAAAAATATGCCACTCAGCGTATCCCCGAAATTATCCGGACATTTGGTATTGTCCGTGCACAAATTAATGACATAAAGGTCTTTCTGGACCAATCCCACACCATTCACATATATCTCGCTTCGTTGATCCGTACCCACAATAGGTGAAATCTGATCACTTAAGATCGTTTTCGCCACAATAGAGGTGTCCTGATCGAGCAAGGTTGATAAAATTTCACCCGGTTCAATTGCAGCATAGTTAAAGCTTTGGAAACCCTGATTATTAAATGCATTACCATCCCAGGTTTCTCCCACCATAACCGGAAACACCAACTTAACGAAAGGGCGACCATTTTCAGCAACCACAACAAATTCCGAATTTTTCCGAACGGTCCAAATGGAATCAGTTCGCCATTGTTGTCCTGCTTCCTGCCAAACTTGCCGGTTGATGAGGTAAGTAACCTCACCCGTTGAAGAAACAAGGCTATCGGAGATCAACTCTCGCAATTGATAGGAGCTTGTGTCATTTCCGAGTACGAGATAATCAATCTGTTCCATTTGATAGGTCCAGAAATTACCTACTTGCAAAGGATAATAGCCGGACCCGGAAAGATCAATATTAGGAGCTTCTGATTCTTCACAACTCCCAAAGAACAGGGTCAGCAAAGTGAGTAACGTAAGAAACTTCCTAATTTTCATATTCAATTTTACAACGCTTCTGTTTGTGCATTATTGGACTGACGATGCTGATGAAAACTAGAATTGATCCAGCCACCACCAATGACATCATCGCCTTCGTAAAAAACAGCCGCCTGTCCAGGGGCTATTGCAGAAACACCTTTACCGAAGAAAACCTTCATTGTATCACCCACTTGTTCAATGATCGCAGGCGTACCCTGGTCATTGTATCGCACCTTAGTGATGGTTTCCAGTCGCTCTCCAGGGGGTAATGACTCATATTTCTGTAAAGTCAATTGATTAACATACATGCCATCACGACTCAATTCATCGAAAGTACCTAACACGACACGATTCTTATCTTTCTGTATTTCAGTAACATATACCGGATAGCCTAAAGCCACTCCAAGGCCTTTACGCTGACCCACGGTATAAAATGGATAACCTTCATGTGTTCCAACTACTGTACCATCTTCCAGTACAAATTCTCCGCCATTCACCTCTTCTTCCAGGCCTTCAACTCTCCTTTTCAGAAATCCGCGGTAGTCATTATCCGGAACAAAACAAATCTCATAGGATTCGGATTTTGAAACCAATTCATGGAACCCTCGATCCAGGGCCATTTGTTTGATCTCTGTTTTTTTAAGATCACCCAGCGGAAATATGGTACGGCTAAGACTTTGTTGAGAAATACCCCACAATGCATAAGACTGATCTTTGTAACCATCAAGTCCTTTGGATACTACATAACGACCATTTTCCTCACGGATTTTGGCATAATGACCGGTCGCAATAAAATCGCATCCCAATTTATCAGCTCGTCGAAGTAAGGCGTCCCATTTGATATGGGTATTGCATAAAACACATGGATTGGGGGTTCGGCCGGCCAGATATTCTCCGGTGAAATGGTCAATTACATAATCTCCAAATTCATTACGAATGTCAATGATGTAATGTGGGAACCCAAGGTTTACGGCAATGTTTCTTGCATCGTTGATAGAATCCAGACTGCAGCAACCAGTTTCTTTTTTGCTTCCTCCGGAACTGGCATAGTCCCAGGTTTTCATGGTCATACCAATGACTTCATAGCCTTGTTCGTGTAGCATTACCGCGGCTACCGAACTGTCAATTCCGCCGCTCATGGCGACTAATACTCTTCCTTTACTCATGGCGCTTCGCCAGGTTCACAGCCTGGTTTACGTTTAATGAAAATTGATTTTTATTATTTATCTGCAAATATAGATCAAGCAATAAAGGGAATACCCTGATTACAAGTCAATTTGATAGCGTCAATTCACTGCTGTAAGACAAAACTCCTTTTATTTGCGACCTGAAAACTTGATTGATCTTACCATGGCCTTACAGACTTTTGTCAAAATCGGAAACATCTCAAACCTTAGCGATGCCAGGTACTGCGCAGGAATGGGTGTCAATATTTTGGGGTTTCCTCTGGACCCTTCCTCCGATGAGTCAATTTCCCATGAGACGTTTAAGGAAATCACGGAATGGATCTCCGGAGTGGATTTAGCAGGTGAGTTTGGGAATGCAAGCCTGGAAGAAATCAAATACTGTGTGGTGAGTTGTGATTTACAGGTAATTCAGACCCGTAACATAGATTTAGTGGAAGCCGTTGCCGCTCTTGGTAAAACAGTCATCTTCAAAATGGTGATTGAATCGGATGAAGAAGTGGCGAAACTCAAATCCAAACTCTCTTATCTTGATGAACTGGTAAAATTTGTCTTGATTGATTGCAAAAACACCGCTCTCTATGATTCCATCGATGATTTCATCCGCTACTATAATGGTAACGTGATGATGATCAAAGGCTATGGTATAGACGAGACAGATTTTGAAGACATGGCCAAATTCCCCGGAATAGAATTACAAGGTTCCCCCGAAGAACGTCCTGGTTTCAAAGATTACGGTCGGGTTATGGACATCCTGGAAGAATTGGAAGAAGAGGATTAAATTGAAACTTCCCAAATGTGCCTTTTGGGGCTAGTTTTTAAGTCTTTACAGGGTAATATTCATTCCATCAACCTGAATACCGGATACCTCAAATACTCGGGTTCCCAATGTTCTGATCTTTCATATATGAATTCAAGTTGCTGATTGGCATTCTTCGCCAATTCTGGATTGGTTTGTTTGGCAGCTTGAAGCTCACGTTTGATCTCGGGATACTCTTCGAGGATCCTAACTGCATGATCTTCAAACACGTATGAAGAGAAATGTTCCTTTTGTTGAAGAATTGCATCGAAGAAATTCCAGTTGAAAAATGAATCAGGAGCTTCTGGTTCAAGGGTTTCGACGATGTACCTGTTCCTCCATTGATTTACCGGCACCAGATAATCTCCTTTTCTAAAATTGATGTCTTCCGTTCTTGGGCTCACTTTGATTCCATAATGACGATAGTGACCTTCATATGGATTACTTACCGTTTGATAATCTTCGATCATATAAGCTTCAACACTCATAGTACTGTCCACTGTTAGTCTTTGCATATCAATCTGATTGAGCTTTAAAAGCTCAATCACCCTATTCCACTGTTGAGGAATTACATAGTATTTCGGTGCAGTAATCACTTTATTAGGTTTGTAGTGATCTCGAAATTTCACTTCTTTCGTAAATGGCTGATCATGGTCGTATTTCAATCGTGTCAATCCGGATATTTCACTGGACACATAAGTCGGTTGATAACCACTAAATATGACACTGGAATGACGGGTAGTATCGACTGTCCATGAAATCTCAAATTCTTTTTGCCTGGCGATGGTTAGTTTGGTCTCTTCTCTAAGCTTCATCAACTCTTCTCCTTTCTCATTCAGGAAATCCAGCATCGCTTCCATTAATGCATATGTAGAAGCTACGCGACGTTTAAAAGACTTAAGCATATGCGTCTCGCTCATATGTCCCATGGTATGAAATAGCGCGGCATATCCCGTAGAATATCGAGGCCAGTCAATAAATTGTGTCCATCCCTTATCGGGTGTTTGGCCCCAGGCATTTACATACGGAACGCCATCAAACCCCCTTTGCTTCAATCCATCAAATGAATAGGGTAAGAACGCCTCTTCTATGAAGGTACCCAACACACCTCCCATTTTATCCTTTTGAGAATTGACTAACGTCATAACGTGTTGATAATCTGAGCCATTACTCACATGTGTATCCAGAAAAAGGTCTGGGTCGTAGCGTTGGAAAAGCTCCTGAAAAGATCTTGAATTCCGGGTATCTGCCTTAATGAAGTCGCGATTGAGATCATAGTGTCTGGCATTACCCCGAAAGCCGTATTCCACGGGTCCATTTTGATTGACACGCGTGGTAGAATTTCTATTCAAAACGCCACCAATGTTGTAAAATGGAATGATCGCTATGGCCACTTTGTCTAATGCGTCTCCATATTTCTGTTGGTCCTTCATCAGATTTCGGGCAAACATCTGACTGGCACTCACACCATCTGGTTCCCCAGGATGAATGGCGTTGTTGATCAACCAGATCGCCTTTCCGGATTGCTGCAGTGCTTCAGGTGTTCTTTCATCCCCGGTATTGATCAAAACTACATGTATAGGAATGCCAATATCTGTTTGCCCATGTTCAATGATCGACACATCCTCATATTCATCATCCAAGGCACGATAGAAAGCCATGGCTTCCTCGTAAGTCGCTGTTTCTGTAAATTCCGATTTCTCATACCGGGTAATAAGCTGACCGAACGTAACCAAAGTGAATGACAGGCAAATAAAGGACGATAGTATTCTCATTGAGTCATATTTTGGCCAATGATACACACGAAGCTCCTTTCAATCAAGATGAATATTTTAACTGGTAATCATTCTTGTTATTCCACTCAAAAGGTTCCCTTGCTTTACTCGATTGACGCAATCCCTAACATTACAAATCCATTTGACAGTGAACACATTCCCTGAATGAATTTACCCTTTCGGAAGTAAGGTATATGACTTTATCCTTTAAAGTTCTGGAAAGTCAACCCTTCAAAAATGCGTTTTTGCATTATGTGGCCCTTTTCTTTAATTTCTGCCTTCATAAACCAAAAATATGGCAAACTTCAACATTGACGCCAAACGTGATATGACCTACGATGCCATAGTCATCGGGTCTGGAATAAGCGGAGGCTGGGCCGCCAAAGAATTGTGCGAAGGAGGACTTCAAACCCTGGTTCTGGAGCGCGGAAGGATGGTGGAACACATCAAAGATTATACAACCATGAGCCTGGACCCCTGGGACATGAAATATCGGGGTGCGCTGCCTCCGGAGGTTTTAAAGAAGCACTATAAGGCTGCCAGAACAGGATTTATAGGAGAAGATACGGAGCACTTTTGGGCCAATGATGAAGAGAATCCTTATACGGAAGTAAAACCTTTCATGTGGGCTCGTGCTCATCAAATGGGTGGTCGATCACTGCTGTGGGGCAAGCAAACTTACCGATGGAGTGATCTTGATTTTGAAGCGAATGCGAAAGATGGTTATGGCGTCGACTGGCCCATTCGTTACAAAGACATAGCACCGTGGTATACCTACGTCGAAAAATATGCGGGGATCAGTGGTGAAGCCCTGGGATTACCCCAACTCCCGGATAGTCACTTCTTACCTCCAATGGAATTGAACTGTGTCGAAAAAGAAGTCAAACAGCGCATAGAAAAAGACTTTCCTGGTCGTAATATGATCATTGGTCGGGTGGCACATCTGACACAACCACATAATGGCCGGGGGCAGTGTCAGTACAGGAATCGTTGCGGACGGGGTTGCCCCTATGGCGCTTACTTCAGTAGTAATAGCGTGACTTTACCTGCCGCAAATGCTACAGGAAACCTGACCATTCGTCCTTATTCCATCGCCCAGTCGATCATATATGATGAGGATTCAGGAAAAGCAACGGGCGTTCGGGTTATAGACTCGGAATCCGGGGAGATGATGGAGTACTTCGCAAGAATCATTTTTTGCAATGCCTCTACCCTAAGTTCCACACAAATTTTAATGAATTCGACTTCCAATCGTTTTCCAAATGGTATGGGTAACGACAGTGGAGAACTTGGACATAACCTGATGGACCATACTTATCGAACCGGAGCAATGGGAAAAGTAGAAGGGTTTGAAGATCAGTATTATAAAGGCCGACGACCTAATGGCATTTACATTCCGAGGTATTGGAACATTGACGAAAACAGTAAATCGGACAAGTTTGTGCGTGGTTTCGGATACCAGGGCGGAGCTGGTAGAGCCGGTTGGGGCGCCGGATCCAATCAGGAAGATTTTGGGGCCGATTTCAAGGATGCCTTAATGAAACCAGGCCCCTGGGAATTTTTCATCACCGGATTTTCAGAATGTCTGCCGTATCATGAAAATAAAGTGACCCTGGATACGGAAAACACGGATAAATGGGGTCAGGCCACCCTGGCCATTGATTGTGAATTCAAGGAAAATGAAAAAGCGCTGAATCGGCAAGCCAGAGAAGACGCTAAAGAAATGCTCGAAAAAGCAGGCATCAAAGAAATTGTCGATTTTGACAATGAACATGAACCTGGCTTTGGCATTCACGAAATGGGTACAGCCAGGATGGGAAAAGACCCGAAAACATCAGTGCTTAATGCCACCAATCAGGTTCATTCCGTGAAAAATGTATTTGTTACGGATGGTGCGTGTATGACTTCCTCCTCATGTGTCAATCCTTCGTTGACTTACATGGCCCTGACAGCACGCGCAGCGGACCATGCCATTTCCGAACTTAAAAAACGCAACCTCTAAAGCCATGAACAGAAGAAAAGCCATACAAAAAACGGCTACAATAGCCGGAGCTTCTGCCCTCACCCCCACGTTGTTGTCTCTCTTGCAATCTTGCCAGCAACAGCCCCAAATGAACTGGGCTCCTGAGATTTTGAATATCAACCAAGCCCGACTGGTCACTTCACTAGTTGATACCCTTTTGCCAAAGACTGAAACCCCTGGAGCAATCGAACTAAGTGTTGATCAATTCATCGATCTGGTAATTGCCAATATCTATGATGAAGCGGGGCAAGAAAAAATCCTATCGGAAATTGATGCCTTCAATGCTCGTTGTAAGGAAGAAATGGGTGAGTTCTTTGCGGACCTGTCCAATCAGGAACGAGATCAGGTTTTAAGAAAAGAGGAAAAACACAACCCTAAATTCAACGGTCGTATCTGGGGAGGTGTCGTTGGCGATCAAAAACCGGTGGGCGTTTACAGAACTTTAAAATCACTGGCATTGTGGGGTTATTTCTCTTCCGAAGCTATCGGTGAAAATGTACTGAGCTACGATCCGATTCCAGGCGCGTATTTAGGGTGTATTCCTTTGGAAGATGTAGGAAATACCTGGAGCTTATAGTTTTCGTAAAGTGTGTTTATAGATTCAAAAGGTTTCTTTTCAGCTATCTCTCAAGACAAAAGGGTCCTTTTGAATCTGGTTTTATTCTTCAGATAAACTTTCAACAGGATTTTGACTGGCAGATTTCAAAGCAATTCCAGAAATCACACTGATCACAATGAAACACGCCACTGCTCCCGCTATCACGAAAGGTTCGGGTCCTAATTCAATCCTGTAATAAAATTCGTCAAGCCACTGATTCAGCAAATAGGTACAGATGGGTATGGCCAGTGCTATGGCCAGCCACATTAAACCAAAGTATGATTTGGTCATCAATACCCATAGCTGCCGGATGGTTGCCCCGAGGACTTTTCTTACCGCCATTTCTTTTTGTCTTGAGACCACAAAGTGCAATATCAGCCCGATCTGCCCGAGACACGTCAGTAAAATGGCGATGAAGGTCAGGATGGTGGTCAGCTTGCCCTGAGCGGTCTCTTTGATGAACCGGTCCATAAAGTGGTCCTCATAGAAATCAGATTCAACCACCCAATTAGGATCAATCTTAGCGATTTCTTTTTCTACCACCGAAATGACATTCAATGATTCGTGGGCAGAGGCTTCAACCACCAGGAATTTATAGTCCATCCAATCATAAGGTTGAAATTGAAACAAGGCAGGGTTTATCCTTTCTTTGAAAGATTCAAAATGGAAATCCTCCACCACTCCGACAATCTTTCCTTTTTTGGGTTCGTCACTCCCAAAAAATATGGTTTTTCCTACCGCATCGTCCAATGATTCAAACCCCAACATCTCCACACAGGTTTGATTCACAAGAAATCCCGCATCAATGTCGGTCTGGAGCTGACTATTCAATGGCCTGCCTGCCAGTAACTTATAAGACATGACATTTAGATAATCGTCGGTAATGACAAAATTCTCCGTTTGGACGGGTATCGCATCCATCCCATTTCTTACAGGCCAACTATCCCCGTAAAAACTTGGTACATGGGAGCTTGCCGCAACCCCTGAAATAAATGAATACCGTTTCAATGCCTCATGAAGTACCTCAATATCATCACTGACTTTATCATTGATCGGAATGACGAGTCTGGCCGATTCTCCTCTGTCTATCTTGCCTTCCATAAATGTCAATTGCTGATAAATGACAATACTGCTTACCATCAGGAAAAATGTTGCCAGGTATTGAAAAAGCAACATAGAGGATTTATGATAAGAACGGTTTTTGCTCTGAAGTAGACTTCCGTTTTGTGGTTTCAGGAAACTCATTGCTGAGACTTTGATTGCTGGGATGATCGCCACGATCAAGGTTACACCTATGATCAACAAGAATGACACGATTAAGGTGATCGGTCGCAGAAAATAGAAGTGATCAAACTCTTTCACAGCCAGGTCATTCGTAATGGGCATGGCTACCACCATAAAGACCCACGCCAGGGCCATTGACAGGACTGCCAGTAAAAATGATTGAAATAGCAGCTGTAAAAGCAATTGGAACCTATCGGCCCCTAACACTTTTCTAACACCTACTTCCTTGATCCTGATCAGGTAACGACTCGAAGTAATATTGGAAAAGTTAATTGTGGCGATCAATAAAATGAGCAACACCACCAATCCAAAAGTTACGACTCCCTCAAAGCTTCTGTTTGATGAGTTTTCATTGTAGAGCCCTTCATAAAAATGGATTTTTTCAAGGGGGATCAGCTTCATATCATACTTCCCTGGTTCTAGTTCAGGGACATACCGTTCTCTGATTTCCGGAAGCTTAGAGGCCAAGTCATCGGCTTTGCTTTCTTGATTTAACAAAACGTAGGTGTAGTTTCCAGGCATTTGTTGCCATAAAGTACCCATCCAACTATAATGGTGATATAAAGTCTCGTAAGACAAGATTATGTCGACTCGAAAATGAGAATTGACAGGCATATCTTTATATACTCCGGTGATTTCCGAATTGTAAAGACCATCAGAACCAATGATCAGCTGCTTACCCATCGGGTTTTCATCAGGAAAATACTTTTGGGCCAGGCTTTCGCTAATCACTACCTGATTGTGCGATTTGAGTGCAGTTTTGGGATCTCCCAGTACTAAAGGGAAGTCAAAAACCTTAAAAAAGTCTTCATCTCCTAATTTAACTTTTTCAAAAAATGCTTTGTCTTCATTGCGCACAGGCATACGACCCGCACTACCTAGTCTGGTCATTGCCTCAACTTCAGGAAAGTCTTGTTTCAACGCGGGTCCGATGGGGTATGAAGTGGTAGCATAGGCCCCCAGATCCATGTACTGATTAAATGAAACCCTGAAAATGCGATCTTTTTTCGTGTGGAACTGATCGTAGGACAACTCCTCCTCTGCATACCATACGAATAAGATAGTAATCATGAAACCAATGACCAGGCTTAGGGCATTGAGCACCGAATAAATACCATCTCGCTTGAGAAAACGCCAGGTCTGAACCAGAGAAAGGGTCCAAAACGGCATACGAATACCCTTCTGATTGACCCTACGACAGGATCGTATGACATTCCAGATAAAGAAACATCGGGCTTTAAACAGAGAGTGATCCGCCAGTTTGTAAAACATTTCAGTTAAGTCACCTTCTATTTCATCAATGCTTTCCTCTTTACAAAACCATCGTAAGAATCGCATCGGCCATTGAGGAGGTCGTGTTAATGCCATAGAAATCAGGAATTTGAAAAGTTAATGGAAGGGATTTGTTGATAAATGCCCGTTCGTAGATCATGAGAGCTATCCAGGGCTTTCTTACCTAAGGCCGTAATTACATAGTACTTCTTTCTCCGGCCACCTCGCTCCTCTTTGATCCCACCAAATCTGGATTGAACAAAGCCTTTTGTTTCCAGACGTTTGAGCGCCACATGTATAGCACTGATATTGATCTTCTTTCTGGTTTGTCCGGTTAAAAATTCGTGTATCGAAACACCATAGGCCTCATCGTGTTGTGCCGCTACAGTCAGAAGGACCAATTCCTCAAATTCACCTAATTGATAAGACATTCCATAATATTTACTTAACAAATATAGATATAATTATTTAATCCACATTTGTTAAGGTTATTATTTTTGAAAATCCTGAAGAGCTAATATTTACCCTATGCCTTAAATTAGTGGTTAATCAAGATACTCTACCTTCATTTTATTGTCAGCAGGCTCCCGATCTATCAATTTTTAATAAGGATCTATGCCCACTTCAGATGGCCACTTTTTCCTGTTGATGATCCATCCCAAATACTTTGATCCCCCCTGCCTGTTTCATTACCAAATTCATAATGGTCTTGATGAAGGTTGTTTTACCTGCACCATTCGGACCAATCAGCCCCATAATGTAACCAGTTGGAAGGTTGAAGGAAACATGGCTTAGATTGAACCCTTTATAACCCTTAGAGAGATTTGATATTTCTAATGTGTTAGTCATTGTCGTTGAATAAAATGTTCAGCATTTCCTGAAGCTCCCCAAGGCTGATGCCTATCTTCCGGGCTTCCGTCACCATTACGGTCATTTGATCTTCTATGGATTTCATCTTTTCTTCGCGAAGCAGTGCTTTATTCTGAATAGCGACGAACGTGCCTTTTCCTCCCACTGTGTCCATGAATCCTTCTTTTTCAAGTTCTTCGTAGGTACGCTTAGTCGTGATCACACTGATATGTAGCTCCTTCGCCAGTTTCCTGATCGAAAGCAAAGGATCCCCCTCTTTCAAATCTCCCGAGATGATCTGAGACTTGATCTGCTTCCCTATCTGTTCATAAATAGGTTCTGGTGATGCATTTGAGATAACTATCTTCATGAAGGATCATAAATTGTTATTAATGTACATAGTGTATATACTGTATATATATGCAATAATTATTTTGTTCGGAATTCAAAAACTGAATCTTTTTATGATCATATTCGTATTTGATCTACAATCCGGACATAAATATGCAACGAACCCATCTTGGCGAATTTGAAGAACTGGTTTTACTGATCGTAGGTGCTTTACAGGAAAATGCTTACAGCATGGCCATCCGTACGGAATTGAGTAAGTCAGCCGACCGCAAACCAAGTATTGGGGCCTTACATGCGGCCTTAAATAGATTGGAGGATAAAGGATACATCCTTTCTTATGAAGGCGGAGCAACGGCGGAAAGAGGTGGAAGGCGTAAGCGTTTTTATGAAATTACTGATGCGGGTAAAACTGTACTTAAAAATGCTTACGAACTCCGTAGCAGTTGGTATCGACTAATCCCCGGACTATCATGAGACGTCAATTACCAGGCATCGTACGATGGTTGATTTCCCGGTTTGCGACGGGCCCGGATAAGGAAATTATCGAAGGAGATTTCGATGAAGCACTTAGGGAAGCCAAACCATACTCCTTTCATTATTACACCTTGATCATCAAAGAATTATTAGGAATTATGCGGGTATCTCATTTAAAAAGAAGAAGAAGCAAACAGCCCTCTGGTTTGAATGCCAATTTGTTAAAAGTGATCACTCGTAACCTTAAGCGAAAATGGAGTTACACACTGATCAATGTGGTTGGTCTGAGTATTTCTTTGACAGTCTTTGCCCTTATCCTTGCTTATGTCTCACATGAATTGAGCTATGATCGCTATCATGCGGCGCACGATCGAATATTTCGAATCACTTATCAGGAAAATGCGACAGAACTAACTAACGGTCATTGGGCCCGTGTACCGCTGGACTTTGTGAACAAGTTGCCGGATTACTTCCCTCAGATCGAACAGCTGATACGTTTTCAATCTTTTCGATATCGAGACGTTCAGGTAGAAGATCAGGCATTCCGTGAACACTATGCCTTTTCCGTAGACCCTGAGGTGTTTGACGTGTTGGACATGGATTTTATTCAAGGAAATCCGAATGAGGCGTTACAACAACCCAACAGTGTTGTGCTGACTGAATCCATTGCATTGAAATACTTCGGAACCGCTGATGTTTTTGGCAGAACGATAAAAACGACCGATAATAACAGGCAACTACAAACCTATCAGGTAACAGGAGTTATCAAAGATGTGCCTGGAAATACGCACCTACCCATCCATTTATTGACTTCTATCAATTCGAGCGAGGCCCGAAGAGGTTGGGCTTACATCTATGTGAAGCTGAAAGAAAAACAAGACGCTCAGGTAATTTCCACCAAAATGCCTGAATTCATTGCAACGCACGCTCCGGATCCGGAAACCAGTGCCATGTTCAAACTGCAACCCATTCAGGACATTCACTTACGTTCTCATCTTTCCAGAGAGATATCGATCAACAATCAAGTTTCATATATTTTGATTTTCCTGGGAGCCAGTTTGTTCCTTTTGATCGTGGCAGTCATCAATTTTGCCAATCTTAATACAGTCCAGTCATTTAGCAGAATCCGGGAGTTAGGGGTGAGAAAAGTACTTGGTGGATCAAGAGCCCATTTAAAGAAATACTTCTATCTGGAATCCTTCTTTTTGTTTGCGATCAGCCTGCTTATTTCCACTTTTGGATACTTAACGTTTCTCGGCCCTCTTGAACAATACATGGGACTTGCCATACAACCTGATCACTTCACGCTAACCCTGATAGCCTTGATATTAATGGTCCTGGTTCCCTGGATCAGCAGCCTCTACCCTGCTCAGGGCCTTGTGAAACTCTCTGTAATCCATTCCTTGAAATCTCAGCTTCCTTCGAGTAATAAATTACAGGGGCGAAAAGCCCTGATTGGTTTGCAGTTCGGCCTGGCTATGGCATTGATCTCCTCCATGCACATTACGCAAACACAATTTCAGTATATCCAAAATAAGAACTTAGGTTATCAGGAAGATCAGATACTTGCCATCAGGCATATGCCTGACGAAGCCAAAAACAACCTGGATCTGATCCGGGAGGAATTCAGTAGCCTGCCTTCGGTAAATGCGGTTAGCGCGGTAATGGAACTTCAGGGAAGTGCAGTAAGGGACGGTATCATTTTATTAAAGCCAGGACAAGAACAGGAGGATGGTGTTCCGGTAGACATACAAATTGTCGCACCGAACTTCCCAGAATTAATGGCCATGGAATTCGTAGCAGGAACCACTTTTCGAAAGGAGTCTTACCCAACTATTCCAGAAGGAACTTCCATTACTGATATTTTCGCTACCATTAGCCAAAGAAAACGCACTTATGTCTTGAATGAAACTGCGGCGAGAATGCTGGGTTGGAATGACCCAACGCAAGCCGTTGGGGAGTCCATCCGTGGAAATAACCTATTTTACCAATTGGCAGAAGGTCCCATCGTGGGGGTAGTAAGGGACTATCATCAGGAAAGTCTGCATGCAACCATTGATCCGGTCATCATGGTTTATGAACCCATTTGGCTGAATCACCTGCTTTTGAAGATAGAGGGAAAGGAACTGTTCCGAACCGTTGATCAACTTCAGACAAAGTGGCAAGCCCGCTTTGCCGGCTCCCCCATGGATATGGTTTTTCTGGATCAGGAACTGGACCGGTTATACGAGGGCGAAAGAAAGCAAAAAGACCTCCTACAGGTATTTACAGCGATCACCTTAATGGTGGCAACTTTAGGATTACTTGGATTAATGGGGTATTCGCTACGGATCCGGCAAAAGGAGCTGGCTGTTCGCAAAGTATTGGGGGCAGATTTAATGGCCCTGGTTCGGCTACTGGCTAAAGAATATCTCCTGAGTCTCTTGATCGGTATCGGCCTGGCCATTCCATTGGTATGGTTTACCATGAATCAATGGTTACAGAACTATGCTTATCATGCTGACATACAGATTACGAGCTTTGCTCTGAGCGCTATCCTTCTATCCGTATTAGTTCTGGTTCCATTGATCACACAAATCTTCCGAAATGATCGAAATCCTTCAGATGTGTTAAAGAGCGAATGACTAGAGGAGTTGTTCTTTGGTCAATTCCCTTTTAAGCTCATCATGAGATAACCAGAACCTGGTTTCAATTCGATTGATTAACACTTCAAATTGAGGATGTGAGCTAATTAACCTGGAGATCGGATCCTCTCTCAGAAATAAGACAAACCAATATTGAAAACCATTTTGTTGTGAAAACAACTCCAGATGTTTGATGGCTTCATCCGAGTCGCCGAGAACCGCATAGTAACTGAACCAGAAAAGATCCTTGTAGATCGATTGGTCATTTTCGACATAGTTACGGTATTGATCCAGGTGAGCCTGGGATTCCTGATCACGGCCGAGTTGCCGCAGCACAAAAGCGATTTTGATTTCTTCTGCCTCGAAGACGCTCATCCCATATAGATCCCTCAAATTCAAGAATTTATCATAGTAGAAATAAGCAGAATCATAACTTCCCACGGCGTAATAAAACTTAGCCACCTCCTGAATAACATCCAGCCGGGAAGTATCCTTTCGCAGGGTGGTCTTTAACATATCTCTGGTACGTTCAACATCCCGATCTTTGGCCAGGAGGATGTAAGCCAAAACATATGCAGAATACAGGTTATCAGGATCATAGCTTAAAGAAGTTCTGGCACTTTGTTCTGCTTCGCTGATAAAGCCATTTTGAATAAAGGCATTGGCCAAATGCAGATAGATAAATCCTGTTGCTACGGAATCTGTGCCCGTTTTCTCCAGCTTGGCTCCTTTCAATGCATATCTGAGGTATTTGTGCGTATTAGGCAAATAACTATTGTAAATCAACGAGAGCAGGTTACTGGCTTCGGCAGAATTAGGGTTGTACTCCAGGGTTTTTTCAAAATAAGTGGCCGCACGCTCATATTGAGCCTCGTGCATATAATACATCCCCTTTGCGATCACACAAATTCCTGATTCTGGATCCAGCAATAAGGCCCTGTCTGCATAAATATTGATCTCCTCGGCATATTGTTTGTTACGCTTGAAAATATCCAGGTAGTAATAACAAATGGCGATATACGCATGTGCAACCGCAAATTCGGAATCGTATGTGATGGCTTGTTTAAATTGGTTGATAGCACTGTCAAGCGATTCAAATGTCTCTATCCGGGTAAAGGCTACCCCTTTAAGGTAATGATCAAATGCGAGTGGGTGTCTGGTTGGAGGGACATTCATGCGCTGTTGTTCTTCCGGCGTAATGATCACCTCAATCTCAGCAGCAATGTCTGCCGCTACCTCAGCTTGCAGGTCAAAGATATTTTGGGTAGTACGCTGGTACTGTTTTGACCAAATATGGCTATCGCTTTCCCCTTCGATCAGTTGTACGGTCAGTAAGATTTGGTTGCCCACTTTTTGACCACTCCCTTCAAGTATATAATATACTTCCAGGTCATCAGCGATTTCAGGAATACTTCGAGTCAATTTTCGATAAGGTTCTACAGAAGTTCGGCTCACCACCCTCAGGTCTTCGATCTTCTGTAAATTGTTCAATACCGTTTCCATCATCCCATTAATGATGTAGACGTTGCTACTGTCCTGACTGTCATTGATAAAAGGTAATACAGCAATGGATTTAACCGGGGTTACCCTGTTTCCTGATTGCGTAAGCCACCCAAAACTTCCAAGGATCAAGAGCAGAGCAACAAATCCTGCAAATATTAATTTATGATGCTGAATGCCATCGGGTTGCTCTTCTTTGGGTTCCTGGAATACTACTTGTTTACGTTCTTCTCCGGGTGAATGACCATATCTTTCTTTGTAACATTTAATGAAATATGAATTGCTACTGAAGCCTACTTTAAAAGCAATTTCCGAAACAGTCATTGTTTCATCTTTCAAAT
This sequence comes from Cyclobacteriaceae bacterium, assembly GCA_965229785.1. Classification (GTDB taxonomy): domain Bacteria; phylum Bacteroidota; class Bacteroidia; order Cytophagales; family Cyclobacteriaceae; genus JAWPMT01. The sequence goes on along the minus strand of CBDDJS010000001.1, from coordinate 1,448,909 downwards.
ATGTTCTGGCATGATGGAGCCGAACATTACGAATGAGCACGCTCACGGATTGGTCTGTGAACTTTTGAACTTTGCGAAGTAGGCTGGACCGGCTCATGTTCATCAAGTCCGCCAATTCCGTCACTCCGAATTGTTCGTCTCCGAGGTTAGCTTCTATTTGAGCCACCACCTTTTCCAGGAATTCATTTTTGACGTCAAGAAAATCGGACACGAACTGTTATGCTTAAGGGTACAATCTTAGGGAACTTCCAGCAGATCATATGTGCCCTCACTACATTTTTCAGGGCCATTTCCAGAGTGATTGCATCATAAATTACACGATTGCATCATAAGTAACATCCATGATCGATGTTTGATATTTAAGGCTGCATGTGTATTTAGTGTGCCTCTCACCCTCAAAAGAGCTTTGCCAAAACGAAAACATAATTAAAAAAGTCATGCAAAGTTCAATAAAGCAAATGTTCGTACTCGTATTGATGGTACTACTGGGTGCTTGCCAAAACAATACTGACACACCGATACAGCATACGGTAAAACCTCCCACTCAATCCATTCATGAAGCTGCTTTTATGGGCAACGAGAAAGCCGTGAAACAACACATCAATGCCGGCTCAGATCTTAATGAAAAAGATCAGTTTGGATCAACTCCACTAAACATTGCCATCACCTTTAATAAGACAGCTATTGCTAAAGTGCTTATTGCTGCCGGTGCAGATATTCATGCTACCGCAGCGGATGGCTCTACTCCCCTACATACTGCCGCTTTTTTATGTCGAATAGAGGTAGTTGAAGTACTCCTTTCAAAGGGAGCTGATCGCCAATTGACCAATGCTTTCGGAAGTACGCCATTGCAATCTATGCAGGCACCTTTTGAGATGGTAAAACCCATTTATGACCAACTCAGCCGGGACCTTGGCCCGCTGGGGTTTAAGCTCAATTATGACTTCCTTAAGGAGAATCGTCCGGTTGTCGCTGCAATGTTATCTCCTCAATAATTGAATCATGGAAGTTTCAAACACACTAGAAAGAAGACATGATATTGACTGGCTTCGTGTCATTGCTATTGGTTTGCTGCTGGTCTATCATGTATCCATCGGATTCCAGCCCTGGGGAGCACTTATCCGCTTCATTCAAAATGATGAATTCAATGAGCCTTTATGGATACTGATGTCTATGTTAAACATCTGGAGAATCCCATTCCTGTTTCTGGTTTCGGGTATGGGCGTATGGTTTGCACTGCAACGCCGGGATTGGAAAGCACTGATCAAAGAAAGGACCGCAAGGATATTTCTTCCCTTTCTGGTAGGTGTCTTTCTCTGGGTGCCGCTTCACCAGAACCTTTGGCAGTTTTATTATTCACAACCTGTTATGTACCTACCAAACCCTGGCCATGTCTGGTTTCTCGGCAACATATTTATTTATGTTTTGCTGTTTTCTCCATTGTTCTTTATGATCAAGAACAATGCTGACAAAAAATGGGTGCAAAGCTTAAAAGCAGTCATCAATCATCCTATGAGTCTGATCGCGCTGATGATTCCATTCATTCTTGAGGCAGCGCTTATCCACCCCGAGAGTTTCGAATTGTATGCCATGACATGGCATGGGTTCTGGTTGGGAATGGTTGCCTTCATCATTGGATTCCTGGTGGCCTTTGCTGGAGAAGGATTCTGGAAAAACGTATCTGGATTTCGATGGTTAAGCCTGATACTTGCTTTCGTGATCTACTTGATCCGCGTATTCTATTTTGAGTTGCGTACTCCCGATTTTCTCATGTCTATTGAATCGTGCCTATGGATCTATGCTGTGCTTGGACTTGGATACAAGTATCTTAATCGGGCAAGTTCAACACTGAGTTACCTAAGTGAAGCGGCGTACCCAATTTACATCATTCACATGATCATTCTGTATCTGGGAGCACTCTGGATATTTCCTTTATCGCTGGATGTCAACATAAAGTTTGGCCTGATGCTGATCTTTACATTTGGAGGTTGTTTGTTGGTCTATGAGCTAGGGTTACGCAAGATCAACTTGCTACGCCCTCTAATTGGATTGAAGCAAAATAAAAAAGGGCATTCATGGAATGCCCCAACTTCCGTTTTAACCAAAACTAAATGAATGCGCGCGTTAACAGCACTCAGTAATTGACCTTCGGGTATTGATCATCCGGAGAGATTAGCAGGATATCGTAGCTTCTAAGTTCGAAAGCGATGCCTTCAGACGTCTGTAGTGTTCCTGCTTCCAGCATTTTCCGAAAAGGGCGTAAATCAACGGCGGTCCATTGTTCCTTTGAACCGATTTCCAGAAATAGAGAGGTACCTAACCATCCTTTCTTTCCTACGTTACTTTTTCCGTTGCGATAAGCAATCAAGTGTCGGATGGAAAGAAAGCCCTGTTCCTCATTAGCTACCCTGTCCGTCAGGAATTTGCCTATATCCTCTACTCGAAACTGGGAACGGCCATGCGTTAAATGGACACCCCCCAGTTTTAAAAACACTTTGGGCCTTTTCTGTTCGGTATCCTTGTAGTAAGACTCAAAATTGGCTTTCATATAATTGGCCCGTTGTTGATTGCTCCCCTGACCGGTAGCCGACTTGCAATAAATATCCCAGCTTTCTTTCAGATCTTCAATGACTTTCTGAGCCTTCGGTTCATTTTCTAACTGTTCAAAGTACTTCGCAATGACCGGGTCACTTAAGTACCAACAATAGGTAGGCTCGCCATTTACTTTCCTTTTCAAGATGTTTTTACGCACCAATTCCTTAGCGTCTTGATAAGCTTTCTTGAGCTCGTTAGAGGGCTGTGAAATAAGATTCTGGAGGTTATCAAGGTGCATTTCGTAAGAAAAAGCAAATTCCTGATCCAGCCCCCAAAACTTAAAATCCAACAATGCTGCCTGTTCGACGAAAGCTATGTCCTCTTGCTTATCAACAAAGACAAAGGGTGTCTTTCGCTTATTACCATACATCCTATTATAAGCCCGAATATTAGAACCAACCTCAGCAGGAATAGCAGAGATATCTTCCAGTATCGAGGCGGAATGAGGACCTATTTCCAGGGCAAAATGTTGGAACCCATCTTCCCTCAGAACGGGTAAGAGTGCTTTGGTAAAATAGCTGAGTTGAGCAGAGTTATGCACCTCTGCTAACCCAACAAATTGATTCCCTGAGATCCACTCTTGCCATTGTGCCCATGAGTCCTGTGGCAAGGAACCCTGATCATTCAATGAAAACCGAACACAATTCGCTTCAAGAAGTTCAGGCGTTAGTTGTTGTTGTGCCTGGAGACTATGACTGAAAAAAAGAGTTACCAGCAGGCTAAAGTTTCGTATCTGTTTCACTTATCGGACTTTTCATATTGTCAGGACAAAGCTGTCATTATCGTCTTAGAATTTTACCGTTATTTTGTTCACTTACATTCAAATGAACAGAATAAATGCCTTTCTTCAATGTCTATCAAATTGTCATTTTCATTGGACTTGTCAATGGTATTATTCTTCTGATGACCTTATCCGGTCTGCCGGAAAAGTTCAAACTACCATCAAAGATTTTAGGGTGGTTCATTGTTGGATACACATGCTATATTGGTAACTGGACCGTATTTGCATCCATTTCGTACCAATTGGGAATCCCTATGTTTTGGGTGCCTTCTTTGTATTTTCTCCCGGCACTAACCTACTTATTTACCCGGTCCATTACTGGTAATCCTATTAACCTCCGAGGAAGGGACGGGTTATTTTTATTACCGGGGTTGATTGATGCTGTGTTTCAATTGGGACGCTGGGTTTACTTTTTGTCGGTAAATATGGGATATGCTTTCCCATTGGATGATCGTCCTGTCTTTTTTCTCTATGAAGGAATAGGTCTTTCATTTAGCGCTTTTTGCCTTTTTCAAATATTCCGAAGCATTCGTGGGATCAACCTCAAAAAGAATGAAGCCTATACATTTTATCGTTTTGCTTATTTCTATCTGGTCTTCGTATTGTTTAGGTGGTTTGGCCTTTATCTGCTGGATTTAATTCAACCTTCACTCCTTTCGTTCGAGTTACAGTTTACATTTTGGCTAATGGATTTCTGTGCCTATTTCTTCCTGGGATATCGAAAATTGATGGCACCTGGAAAGTACGGAATTACAGTCAGTGAAAAGACCGTAAATGACCCTTTATCAATTGAATTGTTGCAGAAACTGGAAGGAAACAAGGCCTACCTCAATCCGGATTTTAATCGCTATGACCTTGCTGTGATCCTGAAATCAAGTGAAGAACGGGTTTCCACCATGCTGAATCAGGAACTTGGGGTCTCATTTTATGAACTAGTAAACAAATACCGCGTCAATGAAGCCAAATCTCTTCTGGACAAAGGTGTTAACGAAACCCTGACCATGGAAGCTATTGCAAGACAAGCTGGTTTTAAGTCAAAAACGACCTTCTACAAGTTTTTCAAAAACGAATTTGGCATGCGACCTTCCGACTATATCAAACGTTCCGGTTTGTAGGGACGTTCCAGGATCTGGAGCTACCTTTCCATCTCAAATGAACAGGCCGACTTTCTCTTCACAAATCAGTTCAAAGCTTCTAGATCCGAAATACAGGAATAAGATATTCATGTCTACCATGGCACTGACCATTGTATTGAGCATATTCCTTCCACGGCTGCAATTCCAGTTTGAACTAGAAACACTCTTTGCCCAGAATGAAGATTTTGCCTTTTACCAGAACCATGTTGAGGCATTTGGTTTTGACAATGATTATCTCAATGTAATCGTCAACCCAGCTCATGGCAACATTTACCAATGGGACTTTTTAAGTGAAATGACTGAGATCATTCAGCAATTGGACAGTTTGGACGAGGTAGAATTCATCTATTCTCCTTTGAGCCTAAGAAAATTGATCAAAGGTCCATCGGTTGTTCAATCCTACCCACTTTTGAATGTGGAGTCAAAAGTCAGAGCAGATAGTTTGTTCATTGCCAATGATCCCTATTTGAATCAGGTCTTTTCAAATGCCACAGTTTTTGTGATCCTGATCAAGCACCAACATTTTCTGGATGCCGCCTTATCCGACGCATTCATGGAGAAGGTCAGGCCGATCATCTCTCAATTAAATCACAAACACTATTTAGTAGGGAGATTACCAGCAGAAAAGGAATTTTTGGGCTTTATAAAAACAGATTTTGCCTTCTTTCTGGGCATGTCCCTTATGATTTGTGCGATCGTTCTTTGGTGGATATGCCGGGATATTCGCCTCGTATTATTTCCATTTTTAGTCAGTATTATGAGTCTGGCATGGACCTTTGGTCTGATGGCTGCCCTTGGCGTTCCTATTACCATAATGACCTCATTGCTGCCACCCATTGTATTGTTTGTCGCTTGTTCCGACACCATTCATCTGATCTCGACATTTAGAACCACTGGAAATATGGAGAGAGCCATCGATAAAGTCCTGGCTCCCACCTTTCTTACCTCTATCACTACGGCCATTGGATTTATGAGTTTGCTCCTGATACCGGTTGGATTAATTCGGGATATGGGTTGGGTTGCCGCTGCCAGTGTAGTTTTTGCTTTTATTCATACGTATGCCCTGGCGCCCTATTTCTTCAAAGGCAAAGCATCTCTGGAAAAAAGCGGTGCAAACCTGGAATGGATATTGGCCTTCACCAGGAAATACACCAAACTGATTACTTCAGCCTTTTCTATCTTCATTATGATTGGCTTATGGGCTTGTATGCAACTAGAAGTAGATGCTTATTTACTCCATGACATGCCTCCAGACGCCCGGACGCTGGAAAGTTTCTCTTTTTCTGATGAACAACTGGGAGGTTCCAAACCGTATGAAATAGCCATTTGGCCCGCAGATTCATCAAAGACCATATGGGATCCAAAGGTGATATCTGAAATGTCCAAGGTCGTAACTTATCTACAAAATGAGTATCCGGTAGCCAACCTATTGGCCCCTTCCCAGCTGATGAAATACGCTCGGCATGCCCGGCATGGTCAATACAACCTCGTTCACATCTCCCGACATGATCAGATACTCGCTCGCCGAATTGAACGACGATCCGCCATTCAACTGGTCAGTGAAGATGAGAAACTAGCCAGAATCACAGGGAACATCAAAGAATATGGATCACTCAACACAGATGAACGTAATGCGAAACTGAAAGCTTTCGTTGACAATAACATCAATCAGGACATTATGAAATATAAATTAACCGGAACGAATCACCTGATCGATCAAACACACAACTTGTTGGCGAGCGCCATGGCTACCAGTTTAGGATGGGCCGTATTGCTTGTTTCACTCTTATTTGGTGTGTATTTCAAGTCCATCAAGTGGGCTCTGATTGCCCTGGTGCCCAATGTGGTTCCTTTATTGATCACCGGTCTGCTGTTGTACCTGTTTGAGGTTCCTATCCAACTATCTACCTCGTTGATTTTTGTGTTGGTATTTGGGATCGTAGTGGATGATACCATTCACTTTCTGGCCACTTTCAAACGTTCACCTGTCGGTACAACGGAAGAGAAACTACAGTATACAATGGAAACTTCAGGGCGGGGTATGCTCAACACCACCATCACGCTGGTAGCTGGATTCAGTCTTTTCTTGTTCTCCGGATTCGGTGGCACGTATTACCTTGGATTCTTTCTCTGTATCGCTTTACTGACCGCATTGATAACCGATTGGCTACTCTTACCAGTTATACTGAGGAAATTCAATAGAAATCAATAAACACTATGCTTAAAATTGGTGATCAGCTTCCTGATATCTCATTGAAAGATCAGGATGGAAACCAGATAAACCTTCTCGACTTCAAAGGCAAAAATCCACTGGTGGTATACTTCTATCCTAAAGATGACACACCGGGATGTACCCGGGAGGCTTGTGAATTTCGCAATGAATATGAACAGTTCGAGCAATACAATGCAAAAATATTTGGCATAAGCGGAGACAGCCCAGGATCCCATCAACGTTTCATCGCCAAACACTCCCTGAACTTTAGTTTGCTTAGCGATCGTGACCGGAAGGCCGAAAAAGCATTTGGAGTTCCCCGTAGTTTATTTGGTTTATTACCTGGAAGAGTAACGTTTGTCGTTGATCAACAAGGAGTTATCCAGCACATATTAAACTCACAAACGGATGCCAGAAGACATACACATGAGAGTTTGAAGGTGTTGAAAAGGTTAGTTGAATAAACCTTATCACTTTTGTGGTAACATGTTAATCCGTCAAAAAAACCAATCTCATGAATCTTAACATCTACCTATCAGGGGAAATACATACAGAATGGCGAGAGGCCATCATTGAAGGAGCCAAAGCTCAGGAATTGCCCGTTACATTCTCTACGCCAGTGGTGACACATAAAGCCTCAGACGATGCCGGTGACGTATTAGGAGCAGAAGAGCAGTCTTTTTGGAAAGACCACAAAAGTGCCAAAGTAAATGGCATCAGGATCAAGACAGAAATCGAACGGGCAGATCTGGTAATCATCAAATTTGGAGAACAGTATCGTCAGTGGAATGCGGCGTTTGATGCTGGTTATTCAGCTGCTTTGAACAAACCTTATATTGTCATTCATCCGGAAGAGTTCACTCATGCACTCAAGGAAGTGGATGCCAGGGCAGCGGCAGTAGCAAAAGATGAGAGTCAGGTTATATCAATACTACGATACCTGACTCTCCAAAAATAGTAGTTTCAAAAAAGGTCTTAGATCAGTTCAATCAGGTTGATGATCGTGATCAACCATTGAAGAATGGTCAGGGCAAAAAACACAGGTAGCGTTCGACGCATCGGTTGATCGGCCAGGATCAGGGTCATCATGGAGAAACTGGACAAGGTGAATACTGACATCTGGAGAAGGCTGTTGCCTACCAAGTCCATCACCCATAATGAAAAGGGTCCGGTGATGCATCCTTGTGCCAATATGATTCCGGCCAAAATGATCAATCGGTAATAATCCATTTTATCTGTCCAGGTCAAAAACCGGTCAAAAGATGATTCTGTTTTTGGAATTGAAAGTGGTCGGACTTTGTGGGTTAGGGTGCTAGACTGTGCCTTCATAAGTGAATGTCTTTTAAAAAATACTTACTCCGACAAGATTAACAGCGTCTCTTAATTTGAGTCATGACATTCATCAGGCCCATTGCCTGATATTTGTCAGGTTTCGGTGGAGTCGTTATTATTTCGGGCCATCCAAATTCGAATGAACATCATATGAGACATATTTCTGGCTCTTTCTTTAGCTAAATGCGCCTTCTCCCCTTCAAACAAGCTGTCCACCGTGGAAAACCATAGCTCCAACCAATGACCAAAATGTGCTTGTTCAATGGAATGATCAAACTTTGCGTCTACGTCAAGGTGTACCTTTACCGGGTTTCCTTTGTATCCTTGAATGAAAAACAGATTCGTTTCCCAGAAATCGGTTAATGTCCTGGTGTGCTCATCCCAGTCTTTGATCGTTTCATTGAAAAAAGGGCCTAATTCCGCATGTCGACGAACTTTTGTATAAAACGTCGAGATCAAATGAGTTAGATCCTCTCTATTTCGAATATCTGTTTTTTCCATGGATCAGTATCGCTCAACTCATTACATTAAGTTAGATGGACTTCCATAGATCATAAAGTAAGTTTCCCTCATGGCAGGTTCCACACTTATCGAACATAAAGAAACAATCCAGGGCATCTGTAAACATGTGGAACAACAAGCCAAGGGCAATAATGCGCCAGGGTTTCTTGAAAAAGAGCATTATGAAATACACTGCCATCGCATAAAAACCATGTAAAGGATGATACCCCACACTACAGCGATCAGGTTGGAACACCGGATCAGCTAGCAAATGATCCAGATCGACCATCATCGTGGCCAGCATAATTAAATAGGCCTTTTTCCAATCCTTTCCAAAACACATCACTGCCAGGAAAAAGGGTGCACCAATGTGCAGAAAGTAATGAATGAGCGTTTGTATTGACACGGCCGCAATGATAGAATGAAATCCATAAGTCCACTACTCTTTTCCGGCTTCTCCAGTGCAATCTCAGAATAATTCACATTAGTTTCTACAATATAGAAACTAATTACAACTATCTTCGTACTACTTTACAAAGTAGAAACAAATGAATGAAAACAATGTTGGAGAATTTGAAGAACTGGTACTTCTGACTGTTCTTATCTTACAAGAGGAAGCTTATATCCTTAAAATTCAACAGGAATTATTGAGCCAGGCTAATCGAAAAACAGCCATGGGTGCCTTACATGTCACCTTAGGCAGGCTTGAAAAAAAAGGATTCCTGACCTCAGAACTGGGAGGCGCTACGGCTTCTCGTGGCGGGCGACGAAAACGCGTATATCAGCTTACCGCAGCCGGAAAAACGGTCATTCATCAAATCAGATCCACTCGCAATTCTATGTGGGATCAGGCCCCGGGCTTTTCTTTAGAACTGGTCCATGTCTAAACCCAAATCATCACCCCCCGCTCTATCCATACGATTAGTCAGGAAACTGGTGCGTACGGAACTAGTCGAAGAGATTGAGGGAAATTTATATGAATGTTACGACTTTCTGAAAGAGCAAAATTCGCGCTTTCTACTACTTCGATATTGGCTGGAAGTGGTACAATACCTCCGACCAGCTTTCCTAAAAATGTTCAAACTCAAAATCAATTTCATGTTTTTCTTCAATCCAAAAATCGCCGCGAGAAACCTGATCCGTCACAAATCCAGCACTTTGATCAGTCTGTTAGGATTTACGATCGGACTTACTTCAGTCCTGTTCTTGTATTTCTACATAGAAAACGAGTTGACCTATGATACCTTTCATAAGGATAAAGAAAAGATATTCAAAGTATACAGAAGTTCACAGGACCCCAATGGCGACTGGTACGATATAGGTGTCTCTTCTCCTCCTTATGCGGCGGCCCTGAAAAATGATTTCCCCGGGACAATAGAAGCGACGCTAAGATATAGCATCGATGATTGGGTAGTAACCCATGGTGAAGACCGATATTACGAGAATCGTACCCTGATAGCGGATACCAATTTTTTCGAGTTCTTTTCCTACCCACTTATACATGGAGACCCTGAGACGGTACTGGACGAAATGACAAACGTTGTACTCAGTGAGAAACTGGCAAAAAAGTATTTTGGTAATGAAAACCCTGTTGGCCAGCATATTACCTTAAGAGGTCATAGTGATTTTGTGGTATCTGGTGTCTTTGGAATACCTGAATACAAGACCCACATCAATTTTGACATGGTTTTATCCATGGAGTTATATGAGGGAGCCGATTGGTTTAAAAACTGGTGGCGTAACTTTTTATATACTTACGTAAAAATTAATCCTGTAGAAGCTCCTTATTTAAATAGCCAGTTCGACAGCTTTCTGGAAAAGTATCTTGGAGATGATTTCAAAAAGAATAATCTTAAAAACCGTCTAAAGATTGTTGCTCTCGATGATATTTATTTTCATGACGCGCGATACGATGATGTAGTTTCAGGAAATAAGACTACTCTTTGGATTTTGGGAAGCGTGGCCGTCGCTATTCTATTTATCGCCTGCTTTAATTACATTAATTTATCCATCGCTCAGTCCTATAAACGCGCGAAAGAAGTGGGTATCCGAAAGGTCCTGGGGGTAGAAAAAAGTCGATTAATTGGTCAATTTATAGGAGAATCTCTCTTATTGTTATTGATTTCAGTTAGCATCGCCGTATTGCTCAGTATTACCTTACAAACTACCCTCAATAACTATTTCGAGTTTCAAGTCCAATACCGGTGGGGCGATCCAAATCTATGGTATTTCCTGAGTTCCGTTTTGGTTCTTATCATCCTTTCTGCCGGGTTTTACCCAGCTCTATTGCTTTCCTCATTTAATTCCCTTCAAATCCTCAAAAACCATAAACCAACATTAGGTAAAAACATACTCATTAGAAAAGGGCTGATCGTCACTCAATTTGCCATGTCGGTGTTTCTGCTGATTGTCACCATGTTGATTTACGTTCAATTACAATATATGCATAACAAAGACCTGGGGTATGATTCCACCGCAATCCTTGTAATCGATACGGACCGGGAAATCAGAGCGGGTTACGAGAACTTCAGAGATCGACTTTTGCAAAATAGCAATATCCGTCAGGTTACTGTCGCTTCAGGTGTCCCAGGCGGTTTTCATGATGGTTATGGAATACAGTTCTTCGAAGGACAGAAAAGCCTGCGTGTGAGCACGGTTTTAACGGATCCATACTATCTCGATGCATTTGATATTCAGGTTGTTGCAGGTCGGGGGTTTGATGATAAATACCATGAAAATGATGCTCAGGCGATGATGATCAATGAAAGTACTTTGAAGGCAATTGGCGTTACTTCCGAGGAAATCATTGGTAAAACAGTAACCATTCCTTTTGGCCGTGGGGACAGAAAGGTGATTGGGATCTATAAGGATTATCATTTTAAAACCATGAGGGATAAAGTTTCACCACAAGTCATCATGATGGGGAACAATATGCAAAGAATTGCCATTAAAATGAACGAACGTGGGATGTTCGAGACACTTTCCAAAATTGAAGCACTCTACGGTGAAATCGCACCTTCCTATCCCATGAAAAGCTGGATGTTACAACAGGAACTGAACAAACAATATGAACAGGAAGACCAGCAAGCCAAAGTCTTTTCAGCTTTTTCAGGTATTTCCATCGGTTTGGCCTGCATGGGAATTTTCGGATTAGCTGCCTTTTCTGCCCAACAACGTCAAAAGGAGTTGAGTATCCGAAAGGTATTGGGGGCTTCAGTACAACAGGTCATTCTTTTGATTTCCAGGGAGTTCTTACTCCTGGTGTGTCTATCCGTTTTATTAGCTATTCCGATCGCCTGGAAATTCATGGAGAATTGGTTATCTGATTTTGCTTATCGTATTCAGCTTACCGATCACCTATTGCTATTTCTTGTTGGAGGGATCATCACAGCACTGGTTGCCTTTATCACCATAGGCCTGAAAACCTATAAAACCGCAGCGGTTAACCCGGCTGAAACGATCAGGCAGGAGTAGTAGGGATCAGGCAATTTGCGAATCATTGGCATAAATCATGATTCCACAGCATTGCTGCTTGATCCATTGGTATGCTTAAAAAAACACCAGAAGTTTAGAAAGGTGACCTCCTCAATACTTCTTTCTCCTCAGCGTTTACCATAAATGACGCTGAGGAGGCTTTTAATCCATCAAAAGCTTTATCCTTATTCACTATTCGCTGAGAGCTTTGAAAAATGTATATCTCCCGATGTTCGTGGTTGTATGACGCCCAAACAGGCAGATTCACTTTCCAATACCCAATAATGATTCGTAGCTGAATTGATGGGGAATTCTTCTCCTTTAAAAAGTCGGGCATATTCCGTTTTTTGCTTTCTGGCATTCATCCAATAGATCGTGATCTCTTCTTCAAGATCATTGATCATTACCAGTGATACTTCCTTTCGTTCATTAACGTGTTTGGTATCTTCATCGCAGCTAATGAATTCAAAATCAGCTTCTTGTGAAAACAGATCCAGGTTGGCACTCAAGAGTATGGCAAGGAATAAACAGGTCTTCATGGGAAGACAAGATAGGAAATTGCTGGTTATTGATCAATTCGCCTCAAGCGATGAAATCACAAAGTGGCGGGATTGTGCAGTTTACGGGGTATTTCATACCGAAGAGCGAAAGTCCCGACATTCAAATGCATGCTTCCATCAGCTTTGTAAAGTTGATAAACTATAACCAGACGTTATGAAAGCATTGAAATCAGAATTTACCAATAAGGAGATATTAGAGTTTGCAATCATTCTTTTTGGTGTGGCACTTGAAATTTTTCTTTAGGCACAAAAAAGCCCGACCATAAGGCCAGGCTACTTTAATGTCTTTTGATCACGACTTAACTTCCTGAATAATAGAATCTTTCGTGAACAATTTGTCCGTTTTCCCACTTTTGAACTCCGGTTTGCTCCATGTGAACCCGGTTTCCATCCTTGAAGGTAACATCCATAGACGTTTCATGGAATACTACGCCATTTTCCTCATCTGAGGCAATGGCTTTCACTTCCATGTTGTGAAATTCCTGGATACTGCTTAAAAACTGTTCCTCGTATTCACGACATGCGACTTTACCCTCTCTGGTTCCCATTGGTTCGGTCATCACGACATTTTCTGAATAATACTTATCAAACGCCTCCAACAACTGGCCTTGTCCGATCATGTTATAAATGTCCTGGGTTTTTTCTTTCAGTGTCATAAGTTAAATATATGTATATACATTAAATAACACTACATATACTTTAAGGTTCCAATTGTCCTAAAAAAATTCTAGCGTAAGATCATGTCGGCAGCTTTTTCAGCAATCATATAACAGGGTGCATTGGTATTACCCGTCATAATTGTAGGCATGATCGAAGCATCAGCAACTCGGAGGCCTTCAACACCATGAACTCTTAAAGTTTGATCTACTACAGCCATTTCATCATTTCCCATCTTGCAGGTCCCTACTGGGTGATAAATGGTTTCTACAGCATTAAGAATATGTCGGACCCAGGCTTCGTCAGAACTAGCATCTGTTGGAGCAACCATTTCTTCCCGGCAATGATCAAAGACAGGGTCCTGCATCCATTCATACGCAATCTTTCCTCCTTTTACTAAGGAATGCAGGTCCTCTTCTTCTGAGAGGAAGTTGGGTTGGATCAAAGGATCAGCAAAGGGATCTTTGGATTTAAGCCCAACAAATCCACGACTTTTTGGGTGAAGCAGTGACGGTAATATGGTGTAGCCATCTGTTCTTGGGTAAGTAGAAAGGTCGTATACATCATAATCATAGCCCTTCCCAATGTGCAGCGGCGCAAAATGAAATTGATAATCACAATCCTCTCTTGAAGGATCTTCCAAATTAAAGAAAGCAACGGCCTCCAAAGGCCCAATGGTCAATGCTCCCTTTCTACCAAAGAAATACTTGAACAACTCACTGAGCTGTCGACCGGGACCAATGACCGGATTCAATCCACCTTTGATAGAGGCTTTGGACGAGACGCTATAAAACAAGTGGTCCTGAAGGTTCTGACCTACACCGGGTAATTCATGTATCCAGACGATATTATGACGATCAATCGTGTCTTTCGCCCCAATTCCGGATCTTAGTAGAATCCTTGGAGAATCAATGGCTCCAGCACATAGAACGACTTCCCTGGAGGCATTAATCAGTTCAGAATTCCCACCTTTTTTAGCAATCAAGACACCTGTTATCCTTTGATCTTTGACTTTAAGCTTCTCAACTTGAGCTCCTGTCCTGACAGTGAGATTGGGTCGATTCATAACCGGTTTTAGAAAAGCACTCGCACTGCTATGTCTGGCGCCATCTTTGATGGTGAACTGGAATCGACCTACCCCTTTCTGAGTTTTACCATTGTAGTCGGAAAACCTGGGTAGCCCCCAATTCGCTCCGGCCTGAATAAATGGCTCCATGAATGGACTTTGGAAGTTTTCATTGAAGGTTACTGAAAGCTCACCTTGGGTGCCGTGATATCCTTCGTCCACCTGAGCCGGGTGTTGGTTGTCTTCCGATTTTTTGAAATAGGGTAAAACTTCGTCATAGGACCAGCCTTCGTTACCCAGTGACGACCAGTGATCGTAATCCGCCTTGTTTCCCCGAACATAGGCCATGGCATTGGTACTACTTGATCCCCCGAGCGTCTTTCCTCGTGGTACATAGATCTTTCGCTGATTGATGTGCTCCTGAGGCTCTGTGTAATACCCCCAGTCATAGGATTTTCTAAATAGTTTGCCGTAAGCTCCGGGAATTTTGATCAACGGGTCTTTATCAGGTTTACCTGCTTCTAGCAACAAGACTTGATTGCCGGGATCTTCTGATAATCGATTGGCCAACAGACAACCTGATGAGCCCGCTCCCACGATGATATAGTCGTACATATAGGGTAAGATAATAAGGATCGATGTTACATACCTAGCCAGTCAACCTTATGATGGTGAAAGGGCTTTAACTAATTACAATGATCCATTATCAGTAAGCCCAATAGACGGTATTTTTCCTACCTCGCCACCTCTGCTTCACTGGCAATGTAGCCAAATGATTCCCAACTTGATCCTGTTAGTGCTTGTTGAAAAATATTGGTAGCCGTATCTGGTTGTCCCGTATTCAGGTAATGAAAACCAATTCCGTATCCATAGGTAGGATCAAGCTTACCTTCCGAGGAGGTGGCTTTTTCAATGATTGATTCCAAAGACATGATCCCTTTGAACAATAGTAGCAAGTCCATATAAGTTTCATTTTCGATCATTTCCCAGGAAGTTGAAATTTCCTGAAGGGTGCGTTCAGCAATGGTATTCTCACCTGCTTTCACCGCCGACATATAAAGCCAGTAACTTGTGGCCGCCTTCAAATCATCATTATCACTAAAATTCATACACTGCTGGTATACGTCCAGGGCACGGCCATAGCTGCCATTCAGGTAATGTGCTAACCCAAAGTGATACCAGATATTAAATTTATCATTCCCAAGAGGGATATTCATCGCATTAGGAAGACCATCGGGCTCTATGGCATTAGGTTGGGCCTGTGACAAAGTTGATGCCTCCAGAAAATCTTCAATTGCCAACTCTATTTGCCTGGTCGTCAAATACCTATGCCCTCTATGCCTCATTAAACGATAAGCTTTCGGGTACTTTTTTATCCCTTCACTGTACACCGCTATCGCTTCTTCATGTCTGCCCAGATATGCTAATCTTCTGCCATACCAGATGATCAGGTCTACACTATCCGGATACTGATCGAAATTAGCTTTAGCGACTGCAAGTTTCTGCTCAAAATCAAGTTTGATGGTGCTGTCCGAAAAGGTCTTGGCTGGTAATGGCTCGCCCAACAAAGTAGTGAGCACTTGGGGTGCTTGAATAGGTGAATCCTTTTGAGTGGCCTGATCTTTAGTACTCGAACAAGACGCAATAAATAAGACGGAAACGCAAAGCAGTGAGAGGTACTTTATCATCCCAGTAAGATAATACGGCTTTAAACATTCTTCAAATGTCGCTTCAGAGAGCTGGCATCCACAGCAGGAATAAAATGGTCAACATAAGGCATGGCAGCTTTCATTCCTAATACCTGAGGGTTATAATCATCACTTTGAGCTAGCGGGTTGATCCAAAAAAGTTGCTTGCTACGCCTTTGCAGTAGTTGCATTGAATAACGAAGGGTTTCAATCTCTCCCGCGTCCCAGCCATCGCTCAGAATAAAAGTAAACGTGTTTCTGGATATGGCCTTTCGGCCATGTTGGCTTAGAAACTCCGAGAAACAATCGCCAATTCTGGTCCCTCCCGACCAACCTTCCACTTCCTCGGAAACCGCTGATAATGCTGCCGCCAGCGATTGTCGCTTTAACAAATGACTGACCGGAAACAACGCCGTACTAAAAACATAGCAATGAATTTTAATGCCACTGTTTTGTAAGGCATACATCAATTGTATCATGAACCGACTGTAGAGTTCCATTGATCGGCTGACATCACAAAGTAACAACAGGTTGACTCGCCTTTTCTTCTGTTTTCGGAAGGATATCTCCGTAACTTCACCCCCTTTAAGTATACTGTTTTTCAGCACTTTACGAAAATCTAACTGATCAACTCTTTTGGATTTGATGTATCGTCTGGATCTCTGCCTCGAAACTTGTTTCTGGATCAAACGAATAACTTCCTGCCATTCCTTATAATGATGATCTGATAAGCTGCGCAGGTCCGGCTTTCCTGAAACAGATTCATCACTCGCCTGATGCGCATCCTGTATTTCTTTTTCCTGATTACCATGCAACCAGTTTTTGATCACTTCGATTGATGGGGCTCTGGGTTTGGCTTGCCTGGGTTTCTCTTCCGCAACCTTTTTCGTTTTGGAGTCAACCGATTTATTCAGCTCCGACCAATATTGATGGTAATGATCATCAAAGTATTGATACTGCTCGAAATGCTTGCAAAAAGCCGCCCGCTGTACTTCCTTGAATTGAAGATGATCGGACCAGTCAATGGCTGTCAGGCCTTTCAGGACGTCAGATTCTTCCTCTGGTCCAATGCTGTATTTTTTCGTCCGTAAATACCGGGCAAATTGGATCACATGATGGGATATAGACGTCTGTCGCTTCAATTATTCCAGGTTGAGCTTGACGTTTACTTTGTCCAGCAATTCGGCCAGTGAATCCTGAGTTTCACGCATGTCATCCCAATCTTTCAGAATCACACCCAAAGTTGATTCAACAATTTCATTGTCCAGGTGATCGAAATGCATTTCAGCTAGTGACGTGGCCCAATCCAGCGTTTCTGCTACTCCCGGCACTTTTTCCAAACGCATTTTTCGCACCTCTGCCATGAATACACAAATCTCTTGTGCCAGCCTTTCGTTTATGCCTTGAACTTGCTGCTGTACGATCTGTACTTCCTTTTCGAATGACGGATAGTCAATAAAAAGATACAAACACCTGCGTCTCAGAGCCTCTGAAAGTTCTCTTGTACGGTTGCCGGTTAAAATAACCTGAGGTATGGACTTCTGGGTAATGGTGCCTATTTCGGGAATTGTGATCTGCCATTCCGAAAGCAGTTCAAGTAAAAAACTCTCAAACTCTTCATCCGCTCGATCTATTTCGTCAATCAAAAGCACCTTCGGTTTATCAGAAACAATGGCTTTCAACAAAGGCCGTTCCATTAAAAATTTCTCCGAAAAGATCGCTGCTTCTTTGTCTTCCAGGGACACTTGTTCAGCTTCCATTAATTTGATCTGCAAGAGTTGCCGTTGGTAATTCCATTCATAAATGGCCTGATTAGCATCCAAACCTTCATAACACTGGAGACGGATCAACTCAGTATGCATGATCTCCGACATGACCCGTGCAATGGCTGTTTTGCCAACTCCCGCCGGACCTTCAATCAGTAAAGGTTTTCGAAGCATTTGTGAGAGCTGAATGGACATGGCAATACGATCATCAGGAACGTAGCCGTGTTTCAGTAAATTCTCAGAAATCTCTTTGATTCTGTTTTGCATGACAAAGAAAGGGGCACTCAATGACTAAAGTGCCCCATAGGTTCATTGTACAACATACAATGAACCTTTTTGGTTGATAAATTTAACTGCTATTAAGTCAAACTCGCGATTGCTCGTTTACAATAAACTTTGGCCATTTGCTTTCGGTAAGCTTCAGAAGCAAAGTGATCACTCATGATCGAGACACCTTCTGCAGCCTTACTTGCCGCAACTTCCGAGGACTCCCCACCGTCAAGGCTTGCTTCTACTCCTTTATCACGGAAAGGTGTCGCACTTACGCCATTGAATGCCACACGCGCACCACTTCCGTTCATGACCACCGCACAACCTACTATGGCAAAGCGAGAGGCGGGTTGCATGAATTTGACATAGGTCGACCTGGCCCCTGAATGTACCGGAACACCGATAGAAGTAATCATCTCACCATCCTCGAGAGCGGTCGTATACAAACCCTGGAAAAAATCTCCTGCAGCTACTTTCCGACTACCACCTTTTCCCTGGATGTGTATATGAGCGTCAGTCGCAAGTAACACCCCTGGCCAGTCTGCCGCCGGGTCCGCATGGGCAATACTGCCTCCGATTGTACCCAGATTGCGTACTTGTACGTCACCTATCAAATCAGCAGCTTGGGCGAAGACACTCAACTTTTCTTTGATCAGGTCAGATTTCACGATTTCGCCATGCGTAACCATGGCTCCAATATGGATCATTCCATCTTTCTCCTCTATGTTCCGCAATTCAGGAATTTTAGAAACATCGATCAGGTATTGATAATCGGTAAGTCGCAGTTTAAGGGAAGGAACTAAACTGTGTCCCCCTGCCAAAAGACGCGCATCGTCTCCGTGTGTATCCATCAATGAAATAGCTTCATCGATAGATTTTGCTTTTATATAATTGAAATTACTTGGAATCATTTTAACAGGGTTTAATTAGATGAACCATTTTGCATGGCATTCCAAACTCGCTCGGGAATCAACGGCATCTCGATATCCTTTACCTGATGACCACCGCTCCATAATGCGTCGATTACGGCATTTACTACGGCTGGAGTGGAACCAATACAACCGGCTTCTCCTGCTCCTTTCACTCCAAGTGGGTTATGAGGGCAAGGAGTCACTTTGCGATCTACTTCAAAACTCGGAAGGTCGTCCGCACGAGGCATAGCATAATCCATGAATGAACCGTTAACCAAAGTGCCTGATTCATCATAAACGGTACCTTCAAATAAGGCTTGTCCGATTCCCTGAGCCAGACCACCGTGGATCTGACCATCTACAATCATCGGATTAATGATATTTCCGACATCATCAACGGCAATAAATCGCTTTAATTTCACTTCTCCCGTTTCCTTATCCACTTCAACAATGGCCACATGGCATCCAAACGGATAAGTAAAGTTGGTTGGATCATAGAAACTTGAGAAATCGAGTCCTGGCTCCAAATCAGCGGGATAGTCATGAGGAACGTATGCTGTCAAAGAAACGTCTCCGAACGTGATGGATTTATCTGTACCTTTTACCGTCCACTTTCCACCTTCAAACTCCAGGTCTTCCACCCTTGATTCCAGTTTATGTGCGGCGATCTGTGCGCCTTTCTCTATCACCTTATCAAGGCTCTTCATGATGGCTGAACCTCCTACTGCCAGTGACCGGGATCCATAGGTACCCATTCCAAAGGCCACTGCTTCAGAATCGCCATGAACGATCTCTACGTCTTCCAGAGCAATGCCAAGGCGATCGGCTACAATCTGTGCAAAGGTGGTCTCGTGTCCTTGTCCGTGGCTATGTGAACCCGAATACACACTTACTTTACCCGTTGGTTGAACGCGAACCTGAGCTGACTCAAACAATCCTGCCCTGGCACCCAGAGCTCCCACGACCGCAGATGGCGCAATACCACAAGCCTCAATGTACGTGGAGAAACCAATCCCTAATAATTTACCATTGTCCAGGGATTTCTGTTCATTTCGGAAGGCTTCATAGCCTACCATTTCCAATGCCCGATCCAGGACAGGCTCGTAGTTTCCAGAATCATATTGCAAGGCTACTCGAGTGGCGTATCCTTCCTGATTCACGCCATCAAAGGCTGGAATGAAATTCTTACGACGTAATTCAGCCGGATCCACCCCCATTTCCAATGCAGCCAGATCCATCAATCTTTCCAATTGATAGGTCGCTTCCGGACGTCCGGCACCACGATAAGCATCTACCGCATTAGTATGGGTAAATACACCAGTAACATCTACATTGATTTTAGGCGTAGTATAAAGTCCCTGCATCAACGTACCATGTAAATAGGTGGGCACGGCCGGCGCGAATGTACTCAGGTAGGCACCCAGGTTCGCGAAAGTCTTTGATTTTAAAGCCACTACTTTACCCTCCGCATCAAATCCCATTGAAACAGAGGTTTTATGATCACGACCGTGTGCATCCGTCAGAAAACTTTCAGATCGCTCAGCCGTCCATTTTATTGGCCTTCCTAATTGTCTGGATGCCCAGATTACCATCACTTCTTCAATGTAATGGAAGATCTTGCTACCGAAGCCTCCACCTACATCGGGAGCAATCACGTGCACTTTATGTTCCGGAATGCCCAGGACAAAAGCAGATAATAACAGACGGGTCAGGTGTGGATTCTGAGAGGTCGTCCAAAGGGTATATTTATCATAGGCATCTTCGAAGTGACCAATAGCAGATCGAGGTTCAATCGCATTAGGAACCACCCGATTATTGATCATGTCCAGTGTCGTCACATGATGGGCACTGGCCAAAGCGGCTTCCACCTCATCAATAGGATCTCCCAAAGCCCAGTCAAAACAAGTATTATTAGGAGCATCTGCATGCACCTGTGGTGCACCATCTTTAACCGCTTCTTCAGGATCATGGACTGCTGCATGTACATCGTATTCGACATGAACTTTCTCCGCCGCATCTTTTGCCTGAGCATAGGTTTCCGCTACCACGAAGGCTACGCCATCTCCCATGTGCAAAGCCTTGTCCTTCACAAGGATCGGATGAGGTGGTTCTTTCATGGTATCACCATTCTTGAAGTTCACCTGCCATCCACAAGGCACTCCGTTTACTTCGGCCATATCTGCCCCTGTAAACACCTTTACTACCCCGGGCATTGATTCGGCCGCTGCCGTATCCACACTTTTGATGGTGGCATGCGCATAAGGGCTCCGAACAAATATGCCCGCTGCCAGATTTGGCAGTTTAATATCATCTGTATACTTTCCTTTTCCAGTGATGAATCGTTTATCCTCGACTCGTTTCACCGCTTTTCCAATGTAACTCATATATCGAGGATTAAGCGTTCATTTTATCAGCAGCATATTTGACGGCCCTCACAATATTGTGGTAGCCTGTACACCGGCAGAAATTCCCTTCAATTGATTCGCGAATCTCCTGTTCAGAAGGATTGCTATTATTACTCAGCAGGTCTGCTGCCGTCATGATCATGCCAGGTGTACAAAAACCGCATTGTAGCCCGTGTTCCTCTTTGAAGCCTTCTTGTAATGGATGTAAAGATCCGTTACTCATGCCTTCAATGGTGGTCACTTCTTCACCATCGGCCTGAGCAGCCAATACCGTGCAGGATTTCACGGCCTTACCATTCAAGAGTACCGTACAGGCACCGCAGCCACTCGTATCACAACCGACGTGTGTGCCGGTCAGGTCCAGGTCCTCGCGAAGAAAATTCACCAGCAATTGCCGGTCTTCGATCTCCTTTTCAACCTGTTTACCATTAACAGTTAAACGTATGTTCATTTGGGTTTAATGATTAAGATAGATTGTCTTGGAAATTATAGAATTTTCAATATTTCAACCTTCCAAGATGCATCATTTATGATAATTTAAAACAATTCTAAATAAGCTGAGAAAATTATATTTTGTTTGTCATAACATTCAGTATTTCGCGTGAAAGAACTCTCCTGCTACCTTGATGTCCGAAAGTCGTTGCTGCGCTTCTTGTGCGCGTAATTCCACTCTCCGTATTTTACCACTAATGGTTTTTGGCAACTCTTTCCTGAATTCAATGATTCTCGGAACTTTATATGCTGCCATTTGAGCAGCTGCAAAGTCAAAGATTTCCTGCGCTAAGGCTTCATCAGGCAGGACTCCTTCTTTTAAAATGATGAAGGCTTTTATCGCATTACCCCTAAGTTTATGAGGGCTGGACACCACTGCCGACTCCATCACCGCTGGATGTTCGATCAGTACATTTTCTACTTCGAAAGGACCAATGCGATAGGCCGAAGCCTTTATGACATCATCATTTCTTCCGAAGAACCAGAAATAACCATCCTCATCACGATAGGCTTTATCACCCGTCAGGTAAATATGGCCACGAAATACCTGCTTTCTTCTTTTCTCATCTTCGTAGTAGTCTACAAAAACTCCATTGGCCTTATGACTATTTACCTTTACACCAATGATGCCTACCTCCAGGTCTGGCATTTCCTGACCTTCTTCGTCGTAAATGCCGATGGAATACAAAAAGGTAGGTTTACCCATGGACCCAGGTTTGATTTTTTGGCCGGGTAAATTCGCCACCAAGGCCGTCGTTTCCGTTTGTCCGTATCCGTCTCTGATGGTTACACCCGTGCCTTTTTGCCATTGGTCAATGACCTCAGGGTTCAAAGGTTCTCCTGCTGCACAGCACTGTTTCAAAGCCAGTGGATATTTTGAAAGGTCTTCTTGGATCAACATCCTATAAACCGTGGGAGAACCACAGAATGTGGAGACGTTGTATTTACTCATGGTTTCGAGTTGCTCTCCTGGAACAAATACATCGACTTGATTGACAAAAATGGTGGCACCGGTATTCCACGGAGCGAAGAAGCTACTCCAGGCAAACTTGGCCCAGCCTGGTGACGAAATATTGTAGTGCACATCCCCACGACTGCATCCCAACCAGGAAGAAGTAGTCAAATGTCCCACTCCGTAGCTAAAATGCGTGTGTACGACGATCTTAGGAAGACCGGTAGTTCCTGAAGTAAAGAAATATAGTACAGGATCATCGGCTTTTGTATCTGCAGCTTCTGCCTCAATGGATTCCTCAAGCATTGATTCTATACTGATCCACCCTGCTCTTTTCGCTTCTCCCGAGACCAGTACTTTGATTTTTATCGAATGGCCAAATGCACGCTCTGCCTCGTCAATTTTATCTGCATTCGCATCATCGGCAATGACAATTTCAGGAAACAGTGATTGAAATCGTTGAAGAAGATCCCTATGAGTCAAATTAATGGCTGTCGGCATCAAGATAAACCCACCTTTGATGGTCGCTAGAAAACTGACCCAGTTTGTGGGAACCAAGGGTAATAGCGAGTAAATCCGATCTCCTTCTTTAGCCCCGTGTTTTCTGAGGAGGTTAATCAGTTGATTTGAGACTTCATACATTTCACGAAACGTATATCTCCTCTCCTCTTTCCCGTATTTCCAAAGCAATGCCTCACCATCCGGATGTTCTGTTACATTTAATCCATAGAAAATTTCCTCGACCCAATTGAAGTGACCAGGCTTCTGAATGTCGTGGTTAGCCAGTGCATTCCAATTGCCCAGGGACATCTCGTTTTTTATCCGGACAAAATCGTCTTTTAATGACATGGGGTGAATTCTTAAAATGACTTTCTCTGGCATTTTAGAAAATCCCATTGACAATCTACGGTAGAATCATCTCTAATTCTGGTATTTTAATTCAGTAAAGAATAATGCCGGAATATTTGATTAGATTGTGCAATGGACGTTAGTATATTCACTCCTCCCGATCATGCACAAGATGTACTTGTAGAGCGTATGTCCGAACTCAGATCTGACCACATTGATCTGCAATTCTATGAGACATTAACGCCTGCTTTTGGTGTCGAAATGCAATTCGATTCACCAGTCATTGCGCTCATGGTCAAAGGAGAGAAAATGCTGAAAATAAATGACCACAAGGCATTTCAATACCTACCTGGCGAAAGCCTGATCATTCCTTCAGGATCCCGACTTCAAATTGACTTTCCATCTGCCTCAATGGATAATCCAACGCAATGTCTTGCTTTCGTTCCGGATCAAGAGGTCATTGAACAAGCCCTATATGATTACAAGCATTTCGCCAATGAGGACGTCACAAAAGAACACTGCTCTATTGATGATCTGAACAGTCATCTACGACACAGGGACCTTCATTTGCTACGCAACATGGAATATCTGATCACACTCATGAAAGAAGAAAATGAACATCGTGAGTTATTCATCAATCGGGCCAGTAGGGAATTGATTGTGCGGCTGCTTCAATCGTCTGCTCAACATTCCTTTTTGCATCATTTCAATGGCAAAACCAAATCAGGATTTACTTACATGGCCGACTATATCCGTCAAAATATCAGCAGGAACATAAAAATGGATGAATTAGCCAAAATAGCAGGTGTCTCCAAGTCTAACTTTTTCCAGCAATTCAAACACACTTTTGGCACCACACCCCTTCAATATATGCTGGATAAAAAAATGGAAATAGCATTGGATCGGCTTCAAAATATGGAACACATGAGCATTTCCGAGGTTGGTTTCAGTTTGGGTTATTCTGACTGCAGTTACTTCACGAAACAATTCAAATCGATCTACGGATGCACGCCCAAACAAGCTCGTTTACAATATCAGGAAACGTTGAATTAAATTCGGTTTGGTGGATGGGCTATCCCTTACTTTATAAAATTGATAGAAGTCTGAATTTCACCAGAATGGACGTTGATCAGTCTGCCTAAAAGCATGCCTTTGCTACCAGAAGGAAGTTCTGTGACGGAAAGAATGGGCACACGTTCGGCAAAATATTCCAGGCGTTTCCGATAAATCATTTTTCCAGTAAGGTCATATACTTCAAATTCCCAGCTTGCATCATGCACTATTTGCAAATCGGGATAAATGCTTTTTCCATCAAAATACAGACCATTGGATTCATTGTGTAGCGTAAGTTCTCCCCTGGTCCTTTCGAATTGAATGGTAAAGGAAGAAGCCTGGAACATGAGCGCGTCTCGTGAAACAAGTGTGCGTTCAAGAAGATCACTGGGCCATACCTGCTGAATTCGGAACCCTTCAGGAATTCGAAAAAAGATGTCTTTGTATGATGGCAATTCAACTTCTAATTTCACTTCATTTTCATTTAAGAACTGCCAGGCAACACGAAAATCCCCTTCTTCCCTTCGGTAATTCCAGTCAATGAAGCCCAACTCCTCAATAAATGAAGGTTCCAGTCTGACTTTCTGAAAGGCAGGGTCTTCGAATACGGGTCTTAACCCAACAACATCTGATGCGATCCATTCATTATAAGTCCCAAAGTACATGTGATTTTGTGAGCCGCCATATCGGTTGTCAGGTGAATATCCCCGACCTTCATATAAAGTTTTACTTTCTCCTTTTAGCCACCCCGCCCAAATTTCATTTTCCGGATTGGTGACCAGGCGAAGTGCAATATCGGAACGCCCCATTTGCTTTAATGCCCCCAACAATGGCAAGGTCCCGATTACACCGACATCTACCCGATAACTATTTTCTTCCAGAACATTGATCAGGGCTTCTGACAATTGGATAGTTGTTTCCACATCCGGAGCTAATTCGTAATACAGGGCATAGGCCAATTCAGTCTGTGTCCCGTTCGCATAAACGCCCGACTCACTGTCGTAAAAATGCCTTTGCACGATCTTGAGTACCTTTTGAGCTTCTTCTTGATAGGTTCGTTGATCTCTGGTACGGTTAAGCATCTCAGCGATTTGAGACATTTTTCGCAAAGCATCGAGATACAAGGTAGAAGTCGTAAACCAGGTCGATGAATTCACTTCGGCTTTCCAGTCTCCGATGCCATGACTCAACAAGTGATTACGAGTTTTATCACGCCAGTAAGACATAAAAGACTGCATCATCTCATAATTCTCAGTCAGTACTGAAATGTCCCCATAGTAGAGGTAATGTGACCATGGCACGAATACCGCGGATACGGTCCAGTCAAAGAAGTTCCTTTCAACTCCGTACCCTGCGGTCGGCACGATATTAGGAATAAGACCATTGGTTAGTTGAGCATCCTGATGATCCAGCGCCCATTTTCGATAAAGCGCATTCATATCAAAGTTATAAGCCGACGAGCCAAAAATCAGATGTCCGTCACCTGTCCAGCCATTTTTCTCTCGAGTGGGGCAATCTGTTGGCAAGCCAATCATATTAGCCGAAATAGAACGATTCGCCACGGACCACAATTCATTCAATATTTCATTGCCAGTGATTAAGCTGGATATGGGTGCAATCGACGACAAAGCATATGCCTTAACCTGAATGGCTGAATAGTCAAGTGGACGGGCCGACTTTATTTCAACAAATTGAAACCCTTTGTAACTGAACCGATTGGTAAACCTGAGGGTATCCCGTCCATTGCTTATGAGTCGATCAGTTTGAAAATCCTCACCTGGTACTTTTTCCTTGTAGGCGATAGACAGGTTTCCATTATCTACACCACCCAGTTGATCCAATTGTTCTCCGTAATGCAAAGAAACCACCTGACCTTTTCTTAATGGTGGAATCGCAATTTCAACCACACCTGCAATATTTCGATCAAAAGCATATACAGCTCTGAAACGATCAACCTGATTGATGCTGACAGGTTGTAAGACCTCTGTTATCTTGATATCTACAGGTGGTTGCGGATCGATAATAATATCGGGAGTGGGTAATACTTTGGCCCGGGACCATGACTCGGTATTCAAAAGCGGATCATGGATCGAACTTATGACCTTTCTTTGATCATAGGTTTCACCTAAGTAAATGGCATTAAATGTCCAGGGTGAATCCTGATAAAACCAGGTTTCGTCTGATTTAGTGAAAACATCACCTGAATGTTCATCAAATAATGAACCCTGAAATGATGGTCTGCCACGCCAGGCAGCCAGGTCAAACCTCCAGTTGTTGACCGGTTGAAAATTGTAAAATCCATTTCCCAGCGTAACCGTAATCGTATTGATTCCATCAACTTTCAGGAAATCCGTAACATCGTATGTATTCTCAAAAACCCTTTTGGAAAAATTGGTAAAAACAGGATTCAAAAAAACCTCACCAACTCTTTGGCCATTAATGGTTATCTCATGGATCCCTAATGACGCAATTTTAAAAACGGCTCTACCCTCCAAACTGCTGACCTTGAAAGTATCCCTAAATACCGAAGCAGGTCGATATTCCATGCCATATTCGTCGCTGATCCATACGCTTTCTTCCTGCAAGGGCTGCCCCTTCGAATCATAATTCCACATGATCAAAGTGGGCATCAGGAACAAAAGAATTAGGCGGATGTTAGCAGGCATTTAGTGTATTTTGGGCAGGTTTGGTCGTTAGTAATTATGTGTCTTAAAATTAAGACACAAGATCTTGTCAAATGGATGGATGCAGATATTTCCACGACATTTGACGTAAAATCAAGCTCAATTGGTTTGCTTACTTGATCTGACTAGTCACTAAATTCGAGTCAGATTTTTTTGGTTCCAACCAATATTCAGGCCTTGTCAGCGACGATTCAATCATTTATCAACTTTATATCTACTTCGGGAATAAGTATCACTTTTTTTCTGATATTCTTATTGATCAAGAAAAAGGATCATCGTCGGATAAACGTTGTACTGGCTGGAATTCTCCTTTGTTTCCTTAGCTTATTCGTGGCGTATGCTACCCTCACCTCTGAGGTGAACTTCTTTGCCATTTTTGTCATGGCTTTTGCCCTCACTACCCCATTTGCCTTAGGGCCTCTGCTCAATTTCTATGTGGACCACATTTATCAACATGATACAACTTCAAGAAAGGCATTGATTCAACATTTCACACCTTTTGCCCTGGCATTGATCCTATTTTCAGTTCCGGTCTCTTATTTAACGTGGACTCATCATTCACCCTCACTCGAGGGTATACCCATTTATGCTTTTAGTATACCCGTCATGGGCGTCATATCCGTCATGATCTACCTCCGATTGCTTTTCAATAAATTGAAGCGATACGGCACACAGGTCAGGAACAACTTCGCATCCATGGAAGCCAAAGACCTGGCCTGGTTGAAGAGATGGCTCCAGGGTATTCTGTTGTTCATTATACTCGACGTTGCTCTAAGTGCTATTTCCATTATTGCTGAAGAATTACACGAATTGTTATTCCTCAATGTGGCATATCTCTTTGGCTTGATCGTCTATGTCGGGTATTCGGGTATTCACCAATCCCCGGTATTCATTTCTATATTTGAACCTGAAACCCCACGAACGAAACCCAGAAGAAAAGGATCGGGTATTGTCCTATCGGCAGAACCGAAAAGTCCATTAGAAAAGCGACTTATTGCATTGTTCGTGGAAGATATGATCTACCTGAATGAAAATCTTTCCCTAAGTGATGTAGCTGCGGCATTGAACGAATCGCCCAAAAAGATTACTGAGCTACTCAACACGGATATGAATACCAACTTTTACGCCTTCGTCAACCATTTTCGCGTGGAAGCTTTTAAGTCCAGAATGAACGATCAGAAATCACAAAACAAAACCTTTCTCGGCTTGGCTTACGAATCAGGGTTTAAATCAAAGGCCACTTTCAACCGAGCATTCAAGGAAATCACCGGCATGACACCAAAATCCTATCAGACGACTATCAAATAAGTCTCACTGCCGCTAGTGAGTCTCTTTGAAGGAATATAGCACCTTGGTTTGCTCTCAAAACCAAAATAAGCATTTACTTATGTATTCATTCATGGCCAATCATGGCAAAACCGACTGGTGGCGGTTCGCGCTCACTTTTGTTATAGTGATCGCAGGATTTTTAATTGGGCAAATTCCTTTGATCAGTACCCTTTATATAAGGAAGGATTCGTTGAGCATGTCCGACGTTGAATTTGAAAAGCATTTCAACAACAGCAACCTTAGTGCATTCGAATTGGATTCCTACCTCCTGCTCACCTTGATGATGATTCCCTTCGTTATAGGTTTCATTTTTTTGGTTCTATCAGTGAAATACCTGCATAGTCGCCCACTTAGGACGTTATTTACCGGAAAACCATCTTTTGACTGGAAGAAGGCCTTTTTTGGCTTTAGTGTCTGGTCCATAATCGCGATTCCTATGATCTGGCTTATGATCCCAGGAGAAAGTCTGACTTACCAACTTCAATGGGATCGGTTTCTGCCATTGCTGGCTTTAGCCGTATTGCTTGTGCCCATTCAAACCACTTTGGAAGAAACCTTCTTTCGTGGTTATCTTTTCCAAACCCTGGTCAGGGTCTTTCAAGGGAAGCGTTTGCCTTTTGTCATTATCGCCATTGGGTTCGCTTTGTTGCACGCTTCCAACCCTGAATTTAGTGAAGGATTTACCCGAATTATCTGGGCCTACCTTCTCCTCAGTTTGCTTTTTGGCATCCTTCCATTGCTGGATGACGGATTGGAACTTCCAATGGGTATACACGCTGCGAATAATTTGATTGTGGTGCTTTTCATTAATGCAGAGGGTGGCGCATTCAGCACGCCGGCTGTTTTCCAAACGGATCTTCAAACGCTGGTGAGTATTTTGCCTGTGCTGCTACCTGTGGTGATTATTGGTACTTTCCTAGTGCTGGCACTACGCTATAAGTGGAACCTAAAGACTGTCTTCTCTTCATAGAAATGCTTCCAATACAGGAGTCTATATCGGCTCCTGTGTAAGCCTGTACTCACATAATATCTACCGACGTGAGGATTGTCATTGGAAGTTTTTCAAATAGGCACTAGGTTCGGCATATGAAAAAACTATTGGTGCTTACAGGAGGAGGTGATTGCCCCGGACTCAATGCCGTAATCCGGGGAATTGTGAAAAGATCTATGCAAGAAAAAGACTGGAAAGTTTACGGTAGCATTGAAGCCTATCATGGGTTACTACGCAATCCACAAGAAATCGTGGAATTGGACAACAATCGCATAGCCGGGATACATGTAAAAGGGGGTACAATTATAAAAACCACTACCAAGGGCGACCCATTTAACTACCCAAAAGTGCAGCCTGATGGAAGCTGGAAGAATGAGGATCGATCGGATGAATTGATCAGCAGCATCAGGGAACATGGATTTGACGCGGTGATCAGTATCGGTGGAGATGGCAGCCAGCGCATCTCACAAAAACTTTACGAAAAAGGATTACCAGTCATAGGCGTACCAAAAACGATCGATAACGATCTGTCCGCCACGGATTTCACGTTTGGGTTTCAAACAGCTGTTGAAGTAGCCACCAATGCCGTTGATAAGCTCGTTACTACGGCAGAAAGTCATCATAGGGTGCTCATTCTGGAAGTGATGGGTCGTGATGCTGGCTGGATTGCACTACATGCTGCCATAGCAGGTGGTGTTGAAGTGTGTCTCATTCCGGAAATTCCCTATGACATCAATAAGGTAGTGGAAAGAGTCAATGAGCGGTACCACGAGGGGCGTGGCTTTGCCAATATCATTATCGCCGAAGGCGCCAAACCAAAGGACGGTGATGTACTTACACGCGAAAGTGACGAAATAGGCTATCAAATGAAGCGATTGGGAGGAGTCGCATATCAATTGAGTCATCAAATGAAAGAGGCGGGTTGTACGGCGGACATCCGTGAGATGGTGCTGGGACACCTACAACGTGGAGGGACCCCTCTCGCCTTCGACAGGATCCTTTCCACGGCTTTCGGTGTGAAAGCTTTTGAGATGGCACTAAAAGGAAGCTTCGGCAATATGGTCGTCTATAAAAACAATGACTACTCCGAAGTGCCTTTGTTAGAAGCGACCTCTCAATACAATCATGTGAACTTAGAAAACACTTATTTGCTAAAGACCGCCAGAGGTGTTGGTATCAGTTTCGGTGATTAAAAAAAGAGCCCCTCACGGGGCTCACAAAAGAAGAACTCAACTATCGGAAGTCAGTTTTTTCGTACATCTTTCGCCGGATCAACCACGGCATTAGCAGGTGGTGTCATACGGGATTCATCAAATGCCTCGTTGATTCGGAAGTCATAGATCACATGGTCTCCATACTGTGCCGACATATCTGCGGCATGCGTTGTAAACAACATCGCAAACTTTAGTCCGTCTACATCGCCGATGTAGTTGTTTTTCCTCAGTACCGGACCAAACACTTCCTGATCTTTAGGGGCACCGACTACATCTAACAACGGACCATAACCAATCGTATATTCATAGCCGATCAAAAGATATGATTGTGAATCAATGTACAATGTGTACGTATCCTTGGCAGATTTACCAATGGTTGGTACTTTGTTGAAGCTCATTTTTACTTTATGTACTTCATTGTCAAAGGCGGGATGTTTGATCAATTCGGTTTCACCAAGTACCACATGATCGTCCTGAGTCAGCCAGGGCAAATTGAGGTAATAGAAGAAAACAGCGTGTTGATGGCTGGGAGGATTGCCTACTCTCCAGTCAACTGACCAAACTTTCTCTCCATCATAAGATAATTTCGATCCGACCACCGGCCAATCCTGATAAGTTCTTCGGGTTTCCATGTCCACCGTCTGGTCATTTACCCAGAACCTGAGTACTCCCAGTGATACACTGTGCATGGTTGTTGTGAAAGAAAGGGTTTTCATGGCCTTCCATTTATCATATCCACCATGAGCATCAATCATCTTTTGGATAACTTCTTTGGTTTCCTTTGAGGCGTATTTAGGACCACCTCCATCAGCCATCACCAGAACAGCTAACATCAATGAGAGCAAGGAAAGTGTAATTCGTTTCATGTCAGTAAGATTTGCTTTTCCTGGCCAAACGGTGATCCGGACGACAAGACTAAATTCAAGCAGCGAATGACGCATTTTGCTGTGAATGGTCGAAACTGGCGGGTTTCAGCCCATGGGAAGACCTATCTTAGCCGACATGAATTGGAAATGGAGTTTCCGGGAGTTACCTGTTCGTCCTCGTCAACTCATGGCGTTGGCATTCTTGTTTTTATTGTCTTTTTGGGCACAATCCGGCTTCGATATTGATCGAAACCACCTCCTGTTCTTCATCTCCAACTACAGTATCTGGATCCTTCTGCTTCCTTTTATAAGTGAATTGAGCAAATTGGTGCGAAGACCCATTCGTGTCTCTCCGCTCATATTCCCAATCATTATCCTAATTGTGATCCACTGGATCACATCCAACTTCGTCTTATATTCTCTGCGGTTCCTTTCGGGCGATACTGTATTACCCGATGTTCCTGAAATTTTATCTTTTCTAATCCCTTCTCTGGCCAGTCGGATCATTGACCTGGCACTATTTACGGGTTTGTTATCCTGGTTCAATCAACAGCAAACACTGGCCCAACAAAAAATAATCATGGCAGAAAGTCAGGCGTTACTGGAAAAAAGCAAATTGCAATCCCTTAAGAATCAGCTCAATCCACATTTTCTTTTCAACGCCCTTCATTCGGTAAATACATTGATCACCACAGATGCGCAAAAGGCTAGCGATATGATCATCAAAATCAGCGGCTTGTTACGGTCTATGCTAGCCATGAATGAGCGACACGAACACACCCTTCAGGAGGAGGTAGATTTCGTGAATCAGTACCTGGAAATTGAGGCAGAGCGTTTCAAAGACAGGCTATTGATTGAAATTGATGTGGAAACATCTGTCCGATCTTTTGTTATCCCGACTATGACCTTGCAACCCCTGGTGGAGAATGCATTCAAACATGGCATCTCCAAATTGCCCGGTAATAGCACTTTACGCATTCATGTCAATCGAGAAGACAACTTACTTAAATTATTGGTCAGCAATGATTTACCAGAAAATGGGATTTCAATTCAAAAACAAGGTATTGGTTTGGAGAACCTTGAAAGCCGATTAAATTCATACTTTCAGCAGAGGGCCGAACTTAAAACCGCAATTCGCGATCAACGATTCGAAGCATTAATTACCATAACCTTATGACCAGAAGTGTATTGATCGCAGATGATGAACCCAACGCGCGAGATTACCTTTCGCGGCTTATCAGAAATCGATCGGATCTGGAACTTCTCGGCGCGGTAAATAACGGACAGGAAGTACTGAATTATTGCAAAACGTTGATGCCCGATATCCTGATTCTGGATATTGAGATGCCTGGCATGAATGGTCTCGAAGCTGCCAGGTCACTCATACGAAACCTTACTAACTCCGTGATCATCTTTTCCACGGCATACGATCAATATGCGATAGATGCCTTTGAAGTTGCGGCCATCGGTTATCTCTTAAAACCCTTTAACGAAAAACAACTCGATGAAGTCTTGAACCGAGGAATAGCTCAAATTGCCATTCAAGAAAAAGCCAATTTCAGTGAGAGAATGCAACTGGTTTGGGATAAGTTGGAGCAGCAACCTAATGTTTATTTGAAAGAGATCGAAATCAAGGAAAAAGGACTGGTCAGGCACATCAAAACGGAAGAATTACTCTTTCTGGAGGCGGATTCCGAATATGTAAAATTATATACCCGGCGATCCTCCCACTTATATCGATTAGCCTTGCGTATTCTGGAACAGCAACTCCCTCCATCCTTTCGCAGAATCCATCGAGGCATCATTCTTAATACCCGATTTATCACATCGCATAGGTACCTGGGTGATAGTCGTTTTGAATTCACCATGACCAATCAATCTAAATTGACCAGCAGTAGGTCTTATCGAAGTTCCATTAATGCATGGTTGTCAACAGATGACTGACCGGTTTCTAAATCCAGGGATTTCACCAAATGAGCCGGATACTTAAATTTGGCGTTATGCCGATCAATCGTCGGTCTTCCCGAGAAATAATGATCTGATCCTCGATCTCATCAGATTCATCAATCAAAAAGGTTCTGCTGTAAAGGTTGTCCCTGTTCAATACATTCAAGACAGACAATCCAATCTCTCCTTTAAATGGTAATTTGGGCTGCTGCGAAAACTTGTACCACAACGATACATCTACCCGCTCATAGGCGTTCAAACGCCTGGCATTGACTGACTGATATTCTATTTCGTAGTAAGATTCACCGTCTTCTTCCACAATGAATAATAATCGATTAGCCTCCGTATAAGGTAGTCCTGATTTCCGGGTATAGCCAGTAGAGAACTCCCAGTCATTCCATTGCCATGTTTGGCTGAGTTGGAATTGGTGCCGAAGATTGATCCCCGAGGTAAAATGAATTTCCTGATCGTCATCAACCTCAACAGATACTTCAGAATCCTGAAATGAATAACTCATCCATGCTTTATAATGCTTCCACTTTCGTTTGATCATCAAGTCTAACCCCGTGACGCGCTCGGTTCCCAGGATCAGCACCTCATCGTCCTGCTCGTCGACGGCAGGACCAAAATTCCTGCTAATGGGTGCATCCACGTCTTTGGTAAACAAATCCAAGTCTATCAGCCAGCCCTCTTCGTCCATCAAAAAACCAAGCACCCACTGATCATTTCGGATCACCGGAACATCCTCTTCCTCGCTTGCAACTACCCAGTTTTGTTCAATGGTGTTGGAAAAGATAAAATCCACTTCCTGTAGTGACGTGATGTATTGATGATAAAAGCCCCATGATGACTTGATAAGCCAGTGATCATTCATAGCGTAGTTTAGACGTACATGCCGGTCCAGTTTACTTCCTGGTACAGTACTGGTCCAGTTTTGACGGACGCCTGCCCCCAATTGTATACCATTATTGAGTTTCCCGAAATAATCGAGGAATATCCCTTGCGTCACCGCTTTGCTTGAGGTACGTTCTCGAAAATCTTCTTCAAGAAACAGTTCTTCGTCAATTGATAAGGTAGCATCAACCTGATTAAACTGGTACCCCGTTTTGAAGTAATGACGATTGAAGGGGTTGTAGTTGAAGGTCACACGACTCTCCCAATTCTGAAGGTCATTAGAACGTGCCTCCCGATTGGAAGCGATTTCATCCTCATCTATTCGCTGAGATTCCAACGAATAATCCATATGATAATCAGCAAACGAGGTACTGACTTCTGAAGAAAACTGATCATGCCATCGACGCGTCCAATTAACGTTGACACCTTTATTGTTCACATTATGGACCTGATTCGCTTCTTGTTCTCCTTCATCATCATCTGAGAAGTAATCAAGCTGACTCCTGGAATATAGCGCACTCAGAGACAACTCTTCTTTACTTGATAACTCATAATCAATAACTAGATTTAAGTCACTGAATATCAACTTACTATTGTATTCGAATTCATCATCAGAAAGGCTTTGCTGAACATCTTCTGTTCTTGATCCTTCAAAGATTTTGTTACTCAATGAGTTGAAAGTTGGTGTGGCGAAAAGATCATTGTAAGAACGTCGGCCGGCAAGGGTCACATGAAGGTCCCCGTCCAGTAGAGGTACACTGGTGTAAAAGTCTGCATGTGTTAAATTAAAACTGGTCTCTCCTATCAATCGATCATGACCTTCTCTGGTATCGATCAATAGAAGGCCCGAACTGGATCCACCATAGTCAAGAGGAATGTGATTCTTAAAAACTTCTAATTGACCTACGACAGAGGGTATAAAAGACGAGATATTACCAAAATAATGCGCTGCCTGATACACAGGTATGTTATTCCAATAGATCAGAGAATTGCTACTGGCACTCCCTCTTATATTGATGCCAGATGCGGATTCATCGGCGGAGCCAACTCCTGCCAAAATCTGAGCTGATAACAACACATCTCTCTCTGCCAAACCTGGCAATATTTCCATTTCCTGAACATCGATGGCAATGGACGAAGCACGATCATCTGTGGTCACTCCTTTATTAAGGTATTCCCGAATGACCACACCATCGAGTTCACGGATGTCCTTAGATAGCGCTATGGATATAGTCCGGGTTGGATCCACTTTCTTGAGATCGAGCCTTAATGGTTCATATCCGACAAAAGAGAATTCTAATTGAGTTGTAGCGGGGTTCTCAATAACCACATCAAAACTACCTTTCAGGTTGCCGACAAAGCCTTGACTGGTTCCTAAGATTCTTGCAGTAGCAAAAGGCAGTTCCTCTCCTGTTTCAAGGTCACTCACCTGAATTCTTAATGCAATGGACCGGGCTTTTGAAACGGAGTAAAATGCCTGATCTACATGTTCGAAAGTGAGTTGATGTGGAGATAGCAATACTTGAAGAAATTCAGCAATGGGCTGATCAGTAGCATCAATGGATGTTTTTACCGCTTCAATATCACTGACGGCAAAAGAGAAGTACAGTCCATATCTCGACTCGAGATCCGCAAATATCTCACTCAGTGCCAGGCTATCAGCCCGATACGAGATATTGGTCTGTCCAACGGTGTTATCAATTAAAGTAAGTAAGAGTATTCCAAATAAGAGTTTCCTCATTCATTGCGACCAGTTATGGTCAATTTCCGCCTGTTAGCTTCAAAGGAATAGGAAATATTTAACGGTTCCAAAACCAGTTTTAGTGCGAGTTCAGGATTATTTGGGAAAGCACCCGTAAACCTAATGGTGTCTATGGACGGTTCCTGATTTTCAATTTGCAGGTTCAATGTACGTTCCATAGCCTCAAAAACCTCACTGAGAGGAACGTTTTGTAACCGGGTAATGCCATTCATCCATGCCGGTTCGGTCGCCACCTGTCCTATCTTCACATCCAGGACTTTGTCGTTAACGATCGATATGGACGTATTCGGGTTAAGGTCCTGAATAATATCTCCAGACGTAACAAGAACGCGACCGGAGTAGCAAGCCACATCCATTCGTTCACCTCTTGCCCGGACATTAAATCTGGTGCCCAATACGGCTACTGAGCCTTTGGCAGTAACCACTTCGAATTTCTCGCCTTCTGTTACCTTAAAATAAGCCTCGCCTTCTAATTCAACTTTTCGTGATAACATCCACTTCAGCTTGCTGTACTTTAAAACGGAACCAGAATTTAACCGAACCTCTGATCCATCCGGCAATTTGGCCAGTTGATGTTGACCATATTCCGCACGAATGGTTTGATTACCCGCTAATAAGAAAAATGCCCCTACCAATAAGATCAATGAAGCAGCTACAGACCATCTGATTGTTGGATTGAACCAGATCTGTTTGGTTTCGTTATTTTCTTGGGTATTGGTTGTTTTAAGCTTACTCCATTCCCCCTCCAGATCATAGCTTGGCGCTTTTAGGTTTTCGGAGGCTTTTTTCATCGAAACAAAATACTGGCCCTCTTCCGTAGCTTCAAATGCTTCCTTTTCAGCCGGAGAGACCTCATCAGCTATCCACCTTGCCAAAAAGGTATCGTCTTCTTTCCAGTTTTCGTTTTCCATTTCGATCTAATTTCTATCTATTCTCTGCCGGATTTCAATTTAAAATACCTGAAAGCCTTCCATACCCTACCGTATCTCAAATGTTTTTACAGATTTCACGAAGCTTTATCAGTGCTTTATGCATTCTTTTCTCAATGGCTTTCACACTGACTCCCAGTAATTCTGCCATTTCCCCATAGGTCTTACCATCTATTCGATTGAGTAGAAATACCTCTCGCTGACCATCAGGTAATTGCTCTATGGCCAATTGCAATTTGGAATTCAATTCCTGATACTCCAGGTCAAAATCAGGACCCGCCGTTTCTTCATTTGAAACTGCTTGCAAGCCGATATAGCGGGCGTGCACCTTTTCTTTCTCCACCTTTTTTAGCATCTGGTTCTGTCCCACTTTAAAAAGATACGCTTTGGCCAATGCCTCCGTAACACTCTTACAATTTTTCCAAAGGGTAACAAAAGCCTCCTGAACCGCATCTTCCGCCGCTTCCTGATCACGAAACTTATAAAGGAGAAAATTCCTTAGCAAGGGTGAAATGCTCCTGAACACTCGTTCATAGACCATTTCCTGACATACGTTCTCTGATTCAGCAACTTCCAAATCGATTTGTTTTTTCAAGATTCGAGCGAATATATAAAGATCAAATAATTGAAATCAGTGTAGACCTCCTGGTCAGGAAATATTATAACTGCACAAAAAACAGAATATTTAATTTTTTCAAGATTTTTTTAAACTATTGGTAGGGTAAACACGGATCATCCGACTTCATGATCAAAGTCCTGCAAATATGAAGTCGAACAAAAGTTTAAAATTGACCGGAATCGTACTAGTGCTTTTACCCATCATTCTGGTAGTACTTCGGGTAAGTAAACAAGAAGATAGTACCCTGGGAGTAACTCACAAATATCATGTCCAATATGATTTCAACTTCGATCAGGGTAAGTTCTATAGCATTAAATCTTTCTTACCAACAAATAACATTCGTCAGCAAATCACAATTGGTGAGCACGACGGCAATAATCAGGGGGTAATCTTCGATGAAGGTGATAACAGGCGAATTGAATGGAAAGGTCATTCGGGGCTGGATTCCACGATCTCCTTTCATTTCGAGATTCAGGGACGGCCACTTTCCTATCAAATTCAACCTGATATTCCTTATGTCTATCGGCTCGGTGGAGCAGCTCACACCCGGGTCACTGAACTCATTCAATCAGATCATCCAAAAATTGCCGCTTTGGCCCAGGAACTGGCACTGGGAAATACGGCCTTAGTAGATGTAATCCAGGCTTTTTATGACTTTGTGTATGAAATCCCATCCAGCTCCAGCAGTGAACTCACTGACGCCTTAATGGCACTGGAGAACCAGGAAGCTTCCTGCAATGGGAAAAGTCGGCTCTTTGTGGCGCTATGTAGAAGCATGCGAATCCCTTCACGTGTTGCAGGTGGCTTAATTCTGGAGCCCACCAGTAAAAAGACTTCTCATCTATGGGCTGAAGTGCTAATCGGCGAAGAGTGGGTTCCTTTTGATGCATTGAATGGGCACTTCGCTTTTCTTCCTGCCCACTATATGGAACTGTATAAAGGTGACAACTTCCTGATCACCAGAAATAAAGCGCTCAAGTTTGATTACTTGTATCATATAAAAAAGGAACGTGTTAATGATTACCCGGAATTGGCAGCGATCAACGTTTGGCAATTGGCAGATGAAGCAGGCATACCTGTCAAAATGTTCCAAATGATCCTGCTTCTTCCAGTGGGTGCCTTCTTGGTGGCTATTTTCAAGAATATCATTGGACTAAAAACCTACGGAGTTTTCCTACCCGTCCTTATCGCTATGTCCTGGTTAGAAATGGGATTGCTGGCGGGAATAGCTCTACTCACCACCCTGATTGCCATCGTGGGAATGGTAAATTATCCACTAGAACGATGGGGCATTCAATTTAACTCAAAAATCTCTGCGATGCTGATGGCTGTGGTGATAGTGGCCATTGTATCCGTCAAAGTGCTGCACATGACCGGTTGGTTATCTGCTGCTGCTCCACTTTTCTTTCCAATCATAATCCTGACCATCACCAGCGAAAGAGTGGCCAGAAAGATTGAAGAAGAAGGCTTTCAGGCCTCGGCTGCCTTGTATGGAACTACCCTCCTCGTAGCTACACTGATCTATTTCGTCCTGGCCAGCCCTTCCATTAAAAATCTGGTGCTCACGTTTCCTGAGTTGATCTTGTCCATCGCAGGGTTCAATCTATTCCTTGGAAAATGGATCGGCTTACGCCTTTTGGAATACAAGCGCTTTCAGCCCCTGATGCAACAGTAATTCAATCACTAAAGCATAACTACATGAACTTCCTGAAATCGATCCGCATGATCAACGAAAACATAATTGGCATGAATGAACGCAACCTGGAACTCATTTATCCCAACAACGATCGCAAGCATTACAAATATGCCGATGACAAGTATCTGGCAAAATCCATATTGGAGCAACATGGGCTACCTTGTCCGAAGACCTATGCGGTTGTCAATTCGATTGGACAAATTGAGCAGTCCTGGGCAGCTGTCTGTCACCAGGAGGCACTAGTGATCAAACCGGCCAGGGGAGCTGGTGGTAAAGGGATCATGATCCTGAAAAGAAAAGGGAACGTATGGCATAGTCAAGGCAAGTCCATCTCTGAAGATGAGATATTCTTTCACCTGGCCAATGTCATCTTTGGGATCCACTCTTTTGGTGATAGTGATGTGGCGCTGATTGAAGAATTCATGCGACCTCACCAACTCTTTATTAACATTTTCCCGGATGGTGTTCCGGATGTCAGAATCATTTTGCTAAAAGGTGATCCACTCATGGCCATGTTGAGAATGCCAACGCAAGAATCCGGAGGGAAAGCCAATTTACATCAGGGTGGTCTTGGGATCGGCTTAGATATGGAAACGGGGGAACTACTCGATGCTTATGACGGACAAAAATACCATCAGGTTCATCCCGACACAGGACACAGGATCATGGGACTGTTGCTCCCTCACTGGTCCGAATTAGTAGCTATGTCTATCGAAGCAAGCAAACATTTTCCCCTGGAATATTTAGGGGTAGACCTGGTGATCGATGCGGATAAAGGTCCGATGATCATGGAATTGAATGTACGTCCCGGACTCGCTATTCAATTAGCCAATCGCAAAGGTTTAAAGTCAGTCATTAATGCGAAGAAAAAGTCATAAAAAAATGAAATCATACAAAAAGTCAAAAGTCGCCTATTTGTTCTTCCTGATCAGTATGCTAGGGATTGCCACCTATGATCAATTCCGTCCAAGACAGGAACAAGTTCAAATCGTACTTGAGAACAAGCCGCAAGAGCTATTCTCAACTGAAATGATCGCAAAATCCAATTAATTCAATCATCATGAAAAAATCACTCGCCTTGATTATGGCGCTTTTTATCCTCGCGCCGGTTATCGCCCAAGTATCCCATTCAAAATCTCACCAAATCTCTATTGGAGGAGGGCATGAATGGAATCCATTTCTGATGCCCAACACGCTGTTGACAGATGGAGAACTACAGGATAAAGAAGAGTTGTGGGATAATGGAACATTTCAGGCGCTTTCATTCAACAATTCCTTCCGATGGGAAAAGGATAAACATAAGTTTAAGTTGAAAATCAATGGATCGTTGGGAATATTCCAGACTGAGCAGAATGCGAACCGTCACACTTATACTTTGGGAGCCTCGTACCGGGTAAAGTATGCCCCTAAAAAGTACTTTGAATTTGCTCCGGAGTATTTCAGAAAGAAACGGGAAGGCATCAATGGCGACCAGGCTTTGTTGGCTACTCCATTCTCATTTCAACAATTTCGGGCTCCGCTTTCATTTGATTTTTATCTGGGAGATGGCGCCTGGATCAAATCAGAAATAGGATATTTAATCAAAAGTTACGATCGACCCTCGGAAGAACTACTTCGTTATCAGGCGCCATTTCTGGGTTTATCATTGAGTAAGAAATGGACCGTAGGTGACTACACCACCAAACTGACCCTGAGATCTTTGAGTCAGAGAAGAAAATACACGGATATAGACCGAATCGCGCCCATCGAAGATCCGGAATTTGATGAAGAAGATGACTTTTTTGAAGAAGATGAAGCGTTTGAAGGCGTAGAAGAATTCCGAGAGAACGAACGTAACTGGTCATATTTCTTCAATGACCTGACCTATTCGCTTAAAACGGCAAATAAAAGTTTACGCGCAGAAATAGGTCTTTACAGCACTTTGCGAGTAGATGCACAAAGGATCAGTGATTATCTGGAAATCGGCCCCGGGATCAATGCTTCCTGGCAAACAGGAAAGCTGGAGGTATCTCCCAGCTTACGTTACAGCGTTCGACGGTACAGCAGATTGGCACCGGGAGAAGGTAACAACCTATTGCTGCAGTACAATTACATCAGAACGAGATTCAATGCCAATTATCGATTAGGAAATAACTTAACACTATTTGCTTCCTATGTATTGACCACAAGAACTTCGAACAATCCCAATCTTGACGGAATAACGTTCAGAGAATACTTCTACGCCCAGGGACAGTTAGGGATTAGATGGAAATGGTAAGTAAATCCGAATCAATTCACCAGGTGATTCACTATACATCTCTATTACTTCACTGAGGACTTCAAGGGAGCATGTGCAATAAGTTTAATATCTTGAAAAAGCTACTAAAGGTTCTGTTGAATGATTCCCTTTACCTCTTTCCTGAAATATCTCAATGTAATTGTCCTGATCACCTGGCTCTGCTTAAGTCAGCACAGCCATGCTCAGTCAGTGACCTATGTAAAACACGAGGTTGAGGGGTTTGAAATTTTTATTCACGAAGAAGACTTGAAGGAACATCCCAAAGAAATGGGTTCTATGATCTCTTTTTTAGGAACTAAGCTCGAAGTAATCCAGAATCTTAATTTAGA
Source organism: Cyclobacteriaceae bacterium (assembly GCA_965229785.1). Lineage (GTDB taxonomy): Bacteria > Bacteroidota > Bacteroidia > Cytophagales > Cyclobacteriaceae > JAWPMT01. Next base: position 1,406,671 of record CBDDJS010000001.1, on the reverse strand, counting down.
AACGGCAATCATATCTCTACTAAGGAGTGTCCCGATCTACGTGGAATGGGATAATGGCCATTACGGTAGCGTCGTATATAATCGAAGTTTCAATGGATCAGATCAATCATTCAACAAATGGAAGGCCATTGATATCCTGAACGCCAAGATTTTTTTGAAGTCTGATACCACCAATCAGCCCTATTTAATCCTTCATGAATTAGCTCATGGCTATCATGACCGACTTGGAAAATTTGAGAAAGACATGATTACACTTTCCTATCATAATGCGATAGGAAATGGCCTGTATGATCAACCTGTTCCAAATCAGCATGGTGAGAAAGTCTATGCATATGCGCGGGCAGACGAACGTGAATACTTTGCAGAATTAACGGTCGCTTACCTTGTAAAAAACACCACGTACCCATTTATAGCTGAAGAATTGAAGGTCCATGATCCTATGGGATTTGGCATGGTTGCTGCCATTTGGCGGTATGCAATACCTTAAGTTTCACCCCACAATATCAAGGCTCAGACAATCCTATTGACCTTTGAGAAACTGGATTTGATAATTTCAATCAATGTACTAATCTTCGCGAATGGAAATTTTGGGAATCGACATTGGTGGCACAGGCATTAAAGGAGCCATCATTGATACCAACACAGGGGAAATGAAAACCGAAAGGCTACGGATCCCCACTCCTCAGCCTGCTACCCCTAAGGCCATGATGGAGACTGTAGCTGATTTGGCTCGGGAATTCAATTGGTCAGGTTACATCGGCGCGGGTTTCCCAGCCGCGATCAAACATAACATTGTCAAAACCGCTTCCAACATCGACAAGACATGGATAGGGCTGAATGCGGCCCAGGAGATCCAAAAAGTCACCGGATGTAAAGCGACGGTTGTGAACGATGTGGATGCCGCAGGTTATGCTGAAGTAAACTTCGGTGCTGGCAAAGGTGTGGACGGAACAGTGATTGTTGCGGCATTCGGTACCGGTATCGGTACGGCGATTTTTACCGAAGGTATGCTCTTGCCAAATACAGAACTTGGACACCTGAAATTGAGAGGGATGATCGCCGAACACTACACTTCAAATTCGGCACGGGAAAAAGAGGATTTGAGTTGGGATAAATTCGGTAAACGCGTCAACCGATACCTGAATCGATTAGAATTCCTCTTTTGGCCGGATCTGATCGTATTAGGAGGCGGCGTTTCCAAGAAATACGAACTCTATAGTCACATGTTCGATCTTGAAACCGAGGTAAAACCAGCGAAACTGAAAAATCAAGCAGGCATTGTAGGTGCTGCCATGGCCGCTAAGCATGAGTTTTTGGAGAAACACCACTGACTTTACTGCACTTGCGGTACGTATGATAGTCATAGTTTTGCTGTATCGTAACGGAAATTGCTTTCTGAATTTTGATCGTATAATTAAAAATTTATACAATCATGCAAACGATCAAATTTTCAAATGCTCTTAAGCTAGAAGTAACTTCCGCAGACAATCAACTCACTGTTTTTCTTGACGCTGATGTGCCCGGCGGCGCCCTGGTATACAAAGCCTATGATCACTATGCTTCCGGCTTTGCGCCCAGTTTTACAGACACGATTGACCTTACCAATGCAGCGCGTCAAATGCTGGAAAAACATGGTTCGCTTAAGCTGACCGCCGTAGGCTCAAACTACGCAGGTGGTGGTCAGATGACCTTTAATGTAACAGGTGATAGTGCGTTTTCTGTAAATGAAAATTTACCCACCTACACCTCTAAGCAATGGGCTGTAACTATTGAAAAAGCCTAATGTTTTGATCTCCATGCAAGGGCTTTCGATTTTTTGGAAGCTCTGCATTTATGTTACTTCTTCGCCGGCTTCAAATCCCAGTCCTTGAACATTGGTGCCCTGCCTATCACAGAACAAATCGGACACTCATGAGGATTGTGCCCTCTGGCCGGACAGTATTCACGACCGAAAAAGATGATCTGCAAGTGAAGTTTGTTCCACAATTCTTCCGGAAACAGCCTTTTACAGTCTTTCTCTGTTTGCTGCACATTCTTCCCATTGGATAAACCCCAACGATAGATCAACCGATGAATGTGGGTATCCACGGGAAAAGCAGGTACTCCAAACGCCTGAGACATTACCACCGAAGCCGTTTTGTGCCCTACAGCTGGCAGTCTTTCCAGAGCTTCCATATCCGCAGGAACTTCACCCTGGTGTTCATCAATCAGGATTTGAGAAAGCTCTGAAATCCCTTTCGATTTCATAGGGCTTAACCCACAGGGCTTTATAATGGCTTTAATTTCTTCTACAGGAACTCTGGCCATGTCGTAGGGATTGTCGGCTACCGCAAACAAATCTGGTGTGGTCTTATTCACACGTTCGTCCGTACACTGAGCCGACAGCAAAACAGCCACCAATAACGTGTATGGGCTGTAGTGATCAAGCGGAACGGGAACGGTCGGATAAAGTTCTTCCAGTTTGTTGATGACAAAATCAACCTTTTCCTGTTTAGTCATAGGCGTTCAATCACCACTCCGTATGGAAAATGCCTTCTTTATCGGTTCTTTCGTACTTATGTGAGCCAAAATGATCCCGTTGTGCCTGTACCAGGTTGAGGGGCAATCTACCGGTTGTAAAGGATTGTAAATAGTGGAGGCTTGTGCCTAATGCCATGACTGGAATATTATGGGTAATCGCATAAGCCACTACCTCCTTGAAATCTTCCAAGCCACCTTTCACTCCCGATGCGAAATCTTCATCCAAGAGTAAGTTGCTAAGGTCTGGTGTGGCTTTATACGCATTCATCATATCTTCAAGAATCGCTGATCGGATAATACAACCGCCTCTCCAGATCTTAGAAATGGTTGCCAGATCCAGCTCATAGCCGTATTCTTCAGAAGCCGCTGCCAATTGGGCCATACCCTGTGCATAGGCCACAATGAAGGACACGTACAAGGCACTTTCTATTTGATCAACATTTAACAACCCGCTAGACTTTCCTTTATTTCCATAAATCTCTTGTGCTTTCACCCGATCGTCTTTCAATGCGGATAATCCTCGCATGGTCACTGCAGCATCTATACTGGGAACAGCTGTCCCCAGGTCCATCGCGTTTTGAGAGGTCCACTTACCAGTGCCCTTTTGTTTGGCTTTATCCAAAATCTTATCTACCAGATCACCAGGGCCCTCTTCGTCCTTTTTCGTAAAAATATCAGCGGTGATCTCCACCAGAAAAGACTGTAACCGGCCTTTGTTCCAGCTATCAAATATTTCATGTAGTTCCGCATTGGATTTTCCCAACCCAGTCTTCATCAGGTCATATACCTCGGCAATCAATTGCATCATGGCATACTCAATGCCATTATGGACCATCTTAACATAATTCCCAGCAGAACCATTGCCCATAAAAGCCACACAAGGTTCGCCGTTAACTTTGGCGGCAGCGGCTTCAAAAATGGGTTTTACCAATTCGTAGGATTCTGCAGATCCGCCCGGCATCATACTCGGACCAAATCGCGCTCCCTTTGCCCCTCCTGAGACACCCGATCCCATGAAGTGAATACCTTTCTCCTTCAATTCATTGAACCTCCGATCCGTATCGGCAAAGAATGAGTTTCCACCATCGATGATCAAATCGCCCTCAGAAAGGTGCGGCAATAAATCAGCGATGACCGCATCTACCACCTTACCCGCAGGCACTAACAACATGATTTTTCTGGGTGTACTTAATGAGCTTACAAACTCACTTCTGTCAGTGGTACCGGTCACTTCTTTTCCGGCGCCTTCACTTTTGAGCGCCGCTACAGATTCGGGGTTTGTATCTAAACCAATGGCGCTGAAGTCATGATCAGCTACATTCAAAATGAAGTTTCTGCCCATTACACCGAGCCCAACAAGTCCAAAGTCGTAAGTCATAATCTTGTGTCAGAGAAATCAATCCAAAGAGATATGATTTCAGGTTGAAGTTTAATCTCATTGCTGGAACTAAAAACCATGAAACTGCCCTATCTTAGTTGCCTGGGATCAGCACATCGCTTAAAATTTTCCTGCGCACAAATAACTTGATATCATATCTAAAATCATAACCAAATGAAAAAAATCGAAAACCAGGTATTGACAATTTTCGGAGCTTCCGGGGATCTGACTGCCAGAAAACTTATACCTGCAGTTTTCAATTTATTCAAAGGAAAGATGCTGCCAGAACGATTTACCATTCTGGGGATTGGCAGGACCGCCTTTGAAAATGAGGATTACCGACAAAAGGTGGTATTCGAAAATGAATTCCTTCAAAAGGAGGATGTATCTGACGAGGATCTAAAGGAGTTCGCGAGGATGATCCAGTACCTGACTTTAGAAAACCGTGAACCTGAAGCCTTCCGGGCACTCAAAGCCCGTTTGGATGATATTGATGCCCATGAAGGTACCTCGGGCAATTACATCTTCTATTTAAGTACGCCTCCCAGTCTTTACGCGGAAATTGCCAAGGGTCTTGCTTCTGTAGGGCTGAATAAAGAAAAGCAATCGTGGCGGCATCTCATTATAGAGAAGCCTTTTGGTTACAGTTTGTCGACAGCAAAGGAGCTGAATAAGGAATTAAAAAAATGCTTCAAGGAAAAGCAGATTTATCGCATTGATCATTATTTGGGAAAGGAAACTGTCCAGAATCTTTTTGTCATGCGTTTTGCCAACAGCATTTTCGAACCACTTTGGAACAGGAACTACATCCATCGTGTAGAAATCACCAATGCCGAGAGTGTGGGTGTGGAAAAAAGAGGGGGTTATTATGATGGTTCAGGAGCATTGAGAGACATGCTTCAAAATCACCTGTTACAGCTTATTTCCCTGGTGGCCATGGAGCCTCCGGTTCGTGTGGATGCAGATTCGATCAGAAACGAAAAACTAAAGTTGTTTGAATCTCTGAGACCCATGAGCCCGGAAGACATTCGTAATAACGTCATTCGAGGGCAGTATATGGGTTCTGACATCAAGGGAGATCATGTTCCTGGTTATCGTGAAGAAGAAGGTGTCAATCCGGAATCCAGAACTGAAACTTTCGTTGCCATGAAGTTTTTCATAGACAATTGGCGTTGGGCAGATGTCCCTTTTTACATCCGTACTGGGAAAAGGCTACCAACAAGGGTATCAGAAGTGGTAATTCACTTTAAACCCAATCACTATCACTTATTTGGTCAGTCTGATGTGAACAACTCACAAAATATGCTTGTACTGCGTATCCAGCCTAATGAAGGGATCTTGATGAAAGTAGGTCTGAAAGTTCCGGGAGCAGGTTTTCAGGTAGAAAATGTCAACATGGACTTTCTTTATGAAGACCTGGCAGATGCTTACGTCCCCGAAGCTTATGAGCGATTGTTGATGGATGCGATGCAGGGAGATGCTACGCTGTACGCACGAGGAGACAGTGTTGAAGCTGCCTGGGCATTTGTTGATCCGATTCTTGAAGCCTGGAAAAATGATCCTTCCATCCCAATATACGGGTATCCGGCCGGTACCTGGGGTCCGGAAAATGCCGATGACCTGATTGATGGAGACCGCATGAATTGGAGAAACCCTTGTAAGAATTTGACGAATGATGGTGAATTTTGCGAGCTATGACGAGAGACATCAAAGTATTGGATGACAATCCGGCAGTGGCCGAGGCTTTTGCAAACTTTTTGGTGGAATTCACTTCAGGTCGAGATAAAACAACCATCGCTCTTTCTGGCGGATCTACCCCCAAATTACTTTTTAGCCTTTTGGCTAAGGATTATTCGGATAAAATCGCCTGGCAAAACCTCCATTTCTTCTGGGGCGATGAACGATGTGTTCCTCCGGGCGATCCGGACAGCAACTATGGTATGACAAAATCTTTATTGTTCGATAAGGTAAATGTCGACCCGACCCACGTGCACAGAGTTCTTGGTGAAAATGATCCTGATGATGAAGCTAAACGTTATGGAGAGGTACTTTCGGAAGTTTGTGAAGACGTCAATGGATTACCTTCCGTTGATCTGATGATCCTTGGTATGGGCGATGATGGTCATACGGCTTCTATATTTCCCCATCAAATGGAATTATTAAAAGCTTCAACTATATGTGCCGTTGCCGAACATCCTACGTCCGGCCAAAAACGCGTCACCATAAATGGCCCTACACTGAACAATTCTGGTTTGGTGGCCTTTTTAGTTACTGGAGAAAAGAAGGCCGAAAAGGTTAGTCGGGCCCTTAATCCCATGGCAGATCACTCAGATATACCTGCAGCCCATATCAAAGGCAGAGAACAATACTGGTTTTTAGATAAAGGTGCTGCATCGTTTTTGCCGTCATAGTAATCACCAATTAAAGAATTCTTAAACTTGCCGTTCAAAGCACCTAAACGGTGTTATTATTATCGATATGACCCAAAAAATACAAAAAATACTCGTTGCAAACCGCGGAGAGATTGCACTTAGGATCATGAGAAGCGCTAAAAGTGCAGGTATCAAAACCGTAGCCGTCTACAGTGAAGCAGATGAGTATGCTCCATTCGCCCGATTTGCTGATGAGCGCGTATGCATAGGCCCCCCAGCTTCTTCCAAATCCTACTTGCAAATTGACAAGATCATTAAAGTCTGCAAAGACCTGAATGTGGATGCTGTGCACCCGGGTTATGGATTCCTATCAGAAAATGCGGCTTTTGCGCATGCCCTGGAACAAGCTGGAATCAATTTCATCGGGCCCTCTGCCGAGGCAATCCAGACGATGGGTGATAAAATCTCCGCAAAACAGGCCGTTGGGAAGTTTGGAGTTCCTCTGGTCCCTGGTATGGACAAGCCTATAGAAGATGTAGCTGAAGCGCGTAAGATAGCGAAGGAAATCGGTTACCCTGTACTGGTAAAAGCCAGTGCCGGAGGAGGCGGAAAAGGCATGCGGATCGTTCATCAGGATGAGGACTTTGAAGGAGAGATGGAACGTGCGATGAGTGAAGCGCAAAGTGCCTTTGGTAATGGCGCTGTTTTCGTAGAGAAATTTATTACGGCTCCCAAGCACATCGAAGTTCAGATTATCGGTGACAAGCACGGTAATCTTGTTCACTTGTTTGAAAGGGATTGTAGTGTCCAGCGTCGACACCAAAAAGTGGTCGAAGAAGCACCCTCTCCTATTCTGAATCACGAAGAAAGAATGAACATAGGTGAAGCGGCACTCAACGTGGCCAGGGCCTGTGATTATTACAATGCAGGAACGGTAGAATTCATTATGGATGAAAACAAGGAATTTTACTTCCTTGAAATGAATACCCGGCTTCAGGTCGAACACCCGGTAACGGAACAAATTACTGGCGTGGACCTGGTACAGGAACAGATCCGAGTGGCTGAAGGCCATCCATTGTCCTTTGGACAAGAAGATCTGAAAGTAAATGGACACAGCATTGAGATTCGGGTCTATGCCGAAGATCCGAAGAATAATTTTGCACCTTCTATTGGAAATTTAGAGGTTTACAGACGTCCATCTGGTGAAGGTGTAAGGCTTGATGACGGCTATGAACAGGGTCAGGATATTCCTATCTACTATGACCCGATGATTGCCAAGTTAGTGGCCACTGGAAAAGACCGGGAAGAGGCTATAGAACGGCTTTTACAGGCCATTAGGGACTACCGGATCATTGGTGTGAAGACCACCCTACCATTCTGTGAGTTCGTTTTACAACATGACGCTTTCCGAGGCGGAAACTTTACGACCAAATTTGTCGAGCAGTACTTTACTCCGGAGGTACTGGAAACTACCCCTGATGAATCCAGCACGCTCGCTGCGTTGGCTGCTGCCGCATTCATGGATCAGTCGAATGATGAATCACGCACGCCATACGTTCCTGTAAGCAGGTCCAATTGGAAAACTCGACTCAGAAACTGATTTATGGCTGAAATACGACCATTTCGAGCATGGCGTTATAATGAGGAGTTGGGGAAATCCATTGAAAACCTGACTTCCCCCCTTTTTGATGTGGTTTCACAGCGGCAAAGAGAGGCGCTGTATGAAAACGAGGTAAATAGCGTTCACCTCTCAGTACCCGATGGTGACGACCCGGCCAAAGTAGCTGTGGAGACCTTGAAATCCTGGAAAGAAAATGGCACCATACAACAAGACCATGTGCCAGGCATATACGTCTATTTCCAAAAATTCGCTTTACCCGTGGAGACCACCTTCACATCCGTAAGGGATTCATATGCATGATCCGAATTCACGACTGGGATGAGAAAGTGATCTTACGGCATGAAAACACCATGCCTCACTCCGTAAATGATCGACAAGCCATTTTGGCCAGTACGGAACTGAATGTAAGCCCTACCCATGGGCTATACACCGATAATGCTCGTGAAATTGAGCCCCTGTTGGAAGAAAGCATGCAAAACCCCATATATGAAGTCGAAGATTATCAGGGGGTTACAGACTGTCTTAGTGTGATTCAAGACAGAAACGCCATTTCCAGGATCATATCTATACTTAAGGACAAGCAGGTAATTCTGGCTGACGGACATCATAGATATGAAGGGGCACTGGCTCACTACAAGCATATGCTTGGTCAAAATACTGCTCATACGGGCCAGGAAGGATACAATTTTCACATGATGTATCTGACGAATACAGAAGCTCACGACCTGAGAATTCTTCCTACTCATCGCCTGATCAAGGGTAAACCGGTGGAAGAGGAAGCTTTCCTTGGAAAATTACAAGAAGATTTCATTGTCAAACCCGTCGAGAATCCTTTTGAGATCAATGAGATCATTTTAGGAAAAAAATGGGCTTTCGGACTTTTGATCAATAATAACGCATACAAAATCAGGTTGAAACCTGAGCGGATTGATCATATCAGTTGGAAATTCCCTTCAGAAATCAAAGAGCTTGACCTGACAGTGATGCATTACTTCATCTTTGAAAAGGTGTTGGGTATTCCGGGAATACAGCAACGAGCTGCCAGAGAGATCAGTTTTGAAAGGAACTTCCCCGCCTGTTTACAAGAGGTTGTTACGGGTAAAGCCGATTTTGCCATCATTACCAAAGACATCTCCATTGATACGGTAAAGCAGGTCTGCTACAGTGGATATACCATGCCTCAGAAGTCAACCTACTTCTACCCAAAAGTGATTTGCGGTTTTTTATTTGGATCTATTGCAGAAGATGATTTCCACTCCCCATTTGATTCTAGCTTCTAACTCACCCCGAAGAAAGCAACTCTTGTCTGAATTGGGATTTGAATTCAAGGTAAGGACATGTGAAGTTGATGAAGATTTCCCTTCGACAATACCATCTGAGGAGGTAGCTGAATTTCTGGCAAAAAAGAAAAACAAAGCGAATCGAGAAGTGGCCACCGACAATGAAGTGATCCTCACAGCGGATACGGTGGTCATCAGAGATAAGACAATCCTCAACAAACCTGGAGACCGGCCTGAAGCCTATGAGATGATCAAAAGCCTATCTGGCAAATCCCATCAGGTAGTGACGGGCGTATGTATCTCTGGCAGCCACCACGAGACTAGTTTCTCCGTGAAAACCGATGTTCACTTTGCGGAGCTCTCGGATGAAGAGATTTACCACTACATTGATTCAGCTAAGCCCTACGACAAAGCAGGTGCTTACGGCATTCAGGAATGGATTGGCCTTATTGGTGTTACGCGCATTGAAGGCTCCTATTCCAACGTGGTGGGGTTACCGACCAGGGAGGTTTACGAAGCGTTAAGGAGGTTTATGAGCTGGGAACATATATCGTGATCAACTGCTCTCCCGTGTGAATGGAAGATCCGAAGTATGTGGTCGGTTTTTTGCGTTGGATAGTAGGTAAATGAACTAAGTGGAATGACCGAGTCCGATGGATTGATCAGACGTCATTGCCTTACCCAACCATTTAATTAGGACGGCTTTGATGGCGTTATTGACTATTGGCTTGGATATGTAATCATCCATACCAGCTCTAAGGCAGTTTTCCTTCTCCCCTTTCAATGAGCCCGCTGTGAGTGCCACGATCGGCACGTGCTTATCCGTTTCCAGTTCTCTTATTTTTGCAGTCGCAACATACCCGTCCACCTTCGGCATTTGAATGTCCATGAATATAAGGTGCGGGTCCGAACGCTTGTATAACTCGATCGCTTCCTCACCGTCCCAGGCCTCCAACAATTCGGCACCTGGCATCAGTTCATCAAGAATTACCTTGACAAGGGTCATGTTCATCTCATTGTCTTCCGCGATCAGTATTTTGTAGGGGTGATTGCTGATCACCAAATGATGGTCATCTATCTGCTCCTCCACACGATCTACCTGTGCCGTGTCCGACGCAGCCGCGGGGTGCAGGGTCAGTTCAAAGGAGAAACAACTCCCCTCTCCTCTGGCGCTTTCCAGCGAAAGCTGACTGTCCATCAATGAAAGAAGCTTATTGCAAATGGCCAGTCCGAGTCCTGTTCCTCCGTATATCCTGGTGGTGGAGTTGTCTTCCTGAGAAAAGGCCTCAAAGATCTTTTCCTGACTCTCCGGTTTGATCCCTATGCCCGTATCTTTGACACGGAACCGCCAACGAGACGTACCATCCTGACCTTTATCTAGCCTGTCAAGCATTAATGTTACCGACCCCTTACTGGTAAACTTGATGGCATTTCCGATCAGGTTCACCAGTATCTGACGTAATCTGAGTTCATCCACCATCACATTTGCCCCTTGTTCCCCTTTGGCAAATAGCAAGGAAAGGCCTTTTTCCTGAGCCTTGATATCAAATACGCGGATGACATTTTCACACAGGTCATGAAGATCAACAGGTACAGGTACCAGCTCCATATTACCTGTTTCTATCTTTGAAAAATCCAGGATCTCATTCACGATCTCAAGCAAATCATAAGCCGCTTTGTTGGCCGTATTGAGGTAGGTAAGGGTGCTTTCATCCTTGGTAGAAGCAATCAGATGATCCGTGTATCCGATGATGCCATTCAGAGGAGTTCGGATCTCATGGCTCATGTTCGTGAGAAACTCGGATTTGGTTTTATTGGCCATTTCTGCTTCCTCTCTGGCCTTATCTCTCGCGATTACCTGTAGCTCCAGTTCCCTTTCTTTCTCTTTACCCTTTCTGAAAAAATAGAATAGCGTAAACAGCAGGCTCAACAAGAGGAACAGTGCAATTACCGCAGCGAGAAAAAGCCTTTCCTGGATCTCCAGCAACTGCTTGTTCAATTCAGACTCCTTTTGTAATTCAGCGATCCGCAGTTCCTTTTCACGGCTTTCGTAAAGACCCTTCACTTTCGCCGTTTCCTCCAGCAAATTGACTTTATCAAGGCTATCCTTCAGGACAAGCATGTTTCTATAGAGTGACGGTAAACTGGCTGTGTCCTTCGCCAGTGTTAACAGTTCTACTTTGACCAGCTGACTCTGGTAATGGACTTGCAATGCGCCTATTTGTCTGGTAATCGATTCCGAACGGGCGACTGCTTCCAGGGCTTCAGCAATGCGATTGGTCGCTCCGTAAGCGCGGGCCAGCATAAGGTGAGATAACGAGAGGCTGAATTGATCATTGAACGCTTCGTCGATAGGTATGGTGCGCAAAACCAGTGAAATGGTTTCTTCAAAATTGCCCAATTGAAGATGGGCCTCAGCCATGTTGGATAAGGCTATTGACATGCCCTTCTGGTCTCCAATCGAATCCAGAATCACCTGAGCCCTCGAAAATTCTTTCAATGACAGGTGGTAGTTACCTTCTTTATGAAAAAGCTCACCTACATTGTTTAAGCCATAAGCAATTCCTTTCGCATCTCCCAAAAGCTCTTTTAACACGATCGATTCCTGATGAAACTTCCGTGACATTTCAACATCGCCCAGGTTCTTGTAGGCAATACCCAGGTTGTTTTTAAGCCTGGCGATACCAAGTGTATCACCCATACCCTCGAATATTCTCAAAGATTCCAGAAAGTAATTTACCGCCTGATTAGAGTTGCCTTGAATATCGTAGGAAATCGCTTTGTTCTTCAGTGATACTGCCAAACCCTCTTGGTAATTGGTGGCCTGAGCAACCTCAATGCTTTTGTCAAAAACGGCTCGAGCGACAAAAGGATCCTGGAAAATTAACTGAAAGCCAATGGTATTTAGGGTATCAACCAGCGCTTCCTCCACTACATGCTCAGGAATGCCTCGCAATACACTATCAGCGGATTGTCCATAGGAGATCGTACCACTTAAAGTAAGCAGGAAATACAAAGTTAAGCACTGAAGGACACGCCTTATCATCAATCGATCAACTGGAAAAGTCTGAGTAACACTCAAATCTACCCTTATTTACAGGTTTTGGCGCATTTATCCTAACATAGCAGGGGAATATCTGCTTTGAAGTGAATGACCAAAAACAATGCCCTTTGGCGCATGTTAGGTGCGGTATGCTTCTTGAGGGGGTGGGATTTAATTTTTTGGATTTTACCTGGAGTTACGTGGATGACGCCCTTGATGTAGTAGCTATGTATGGCCAGCTTCCCATCCTCCTAGTTTCGAGATTTCCAAATTCCGTCAGGAATGATATTGTAATTGTTAGTTTAGTTGAAACGCCGCCTGCCAGGTACGATCGGTGAGGTACGACCATTGACTATCCAACAAGTAAAAAGGCCACTCTCTCGAGCAGCCTTTATCAATATTTCGTAAGAAGAATTCTTATTCCTCTGATTCTTCTTCGTCATCACCTTTACCGGACGAATCTTTATCTTCTACACTCTCTCCATCTTTCAATCGCTTAGAAACCGCCAGGAATGGACCGGATATCACTTTATCTCCTGCAGATAACCCATCAGTGATTTCAATGTTATCAAAATCACTGATACCGGTAGTCACCTGTGTGCGTTTGGCTACACCATCCTGAAACACGAATACTACTTCTTCGGCTTCTTTATTGTCCGCAAGAGTGGTGGTCTCATTATTATCCTCTCCTTCTTCATCATCGTCTCCAAGGATTCTTGTGGTAACTGAAGACAGAGGAACGGTCAGAATACCTTCCTTCGTTTTCGTGATAATATCTACACTGGCGGTCATCCCTGGTCTGAAGGGATATTTATTGCCTTCGGTAACCAGGTCTGCATACGAAGAATTCAATATCTTCATCCGTACTTCAAATTCAGTTACCGCATCCGCTGAAGCCTTGTCATTCGCTGTATTGGCGATCTGCGTTACCAGCCCCTTGAACTCTTTGTCCTGGTACGAATAAGAATCAACGTCGATCACGGTTTCATTGCCAATGGCCAGTTTGATGATGTCATTTTCATTCACATCGACCCTAACTTCCATATTTGACAAATCGGCAATTCTCAGGATTTCGGTTCCCTGAAACTGAGAAGTTCCCAAAACCGTTTCTCCCTTCTCGACATTCAATTTCGAGACAATTCCCGTCATCGGAGCAGTGATAGACGTTCGTCGTAGGTTTTCTTGTGCCTCATCCAAAGTGGCTCTGGAACTGGCTACAATAAATCCTGCCGCCTCAACACTGGTTTTGGCTGACTCAAGGTCCTGCACTGCGATCTCATAGTTTGCTTCCGCCAATTGGTAATCGGCCTCAGAAATTACTTTCTCGCCAAACAACTTTTTCTGACGATTAAACTCCTGTTCAGATCTGCGCTGACTCGCTTTCGCCCTGGCAAGTCTGGCTCTTGAATCTGCCTGATTGGCTAATTGCTGATTCAGATTGGCTCTGGCTCGCTCAACCGCAGCGATGAAGTTATCAGGGTTGATCTTAAGCAAGTCCTGTCCTTCACGAACTGAATCACCTTCTTCAACATACAGTTCTATGATTTCTCCGGAAACCTCAGGAGTGATGTTTACCTCTATGACAGGTTGAACGGTACCAGAAGCGCTGACTTTTTCAATGATCGTAGCGTTCTCAGCTACCGCTATCTCGACTTTCGTGGCAGGCTTACCCCCTACCCATCCCTGGTTCTTTCCGACCGCCGCGAAAACAAGGAGAAGGACGACTAAACCAACTAAGATGTATATTATTCGGTTGTTAGATTTTTTCTTTTTTGCCATTACTCAAACGATAGAGGTTTACCCTGATACAGGTCTAATACTTTCTTTTTAAATACAAAATCATATTTTGCTCTGACCAAATCACTTTTGGCCTGGAAAAGGTTGTTGCTCGCTACCTGATAATCAGTGAAGTTTGCGGCGCCTAAATTATACTGATTTTCGATAGAGCGAAAGGTTTCTTCCAGGGCTTCTACCTGTCTCAGAGAGGCAGTGTAGGTCTTGGAAGCGGCAACCGCATTGGTATAAATGGTTTCTACTTGCTGACGGAGTACGTTTCTTGCTCGCAAAGAGTTGATTTCCGCTTGTTCCAGCTGAATTTTAGAACGCTGCACGTTGCTTCGGGTCCTCCAGCCATTGAAGATCGGAATATTCAAATTCAGCCCTACATTCCAACTGAGGTTTTCATCAAATTGCTCCGTATAACCGAAATCTTGCTCCGAAACTACCGGGACTTCCTGATCGACCAGAAAAATGGACTCCCCAGAAGCTGTTTGAAGCTCCGTCGGCACCTGCGCTACGGTATTCGTCCCTGTTATTATCGGTCTTGAGCTAATGGCATTAGAGTAATTGGTCTGAAAACCGCCGAAAAGACTCACAGTAGGGTAAAAACCTCCGGTAGCAACTTTCACACCCAACACAGCGGACTCTACAAAAAGATCTGCGCTTCTGATTTCAGGCATTACATTCTCCGCAGTTTGATAGGCCGATTCAGAGCTGATCGACAGATCCGGATCCTCAACGTCTGGTAACAATGGAATATCCAAAGCGATTTGCTCCGAAGTAGGAATTAACATGGCCTGCTTCAGGTTGAGCATAGAGATATCAAGGTTGTTCTCCGCATTAACCAAAGCCACCTCATTACTGGCCACCTGACTTGCCAGCTCCAGTTGATTGGTAATAGGCAGGGCCCCCGATTCAACCAAAATTCTGGTTCGATCCAATTGTGTGCGGCTATTATCTAATTGAAACTGCGCATTTGCTACCAGTTCCTGATTGAGAATTACCCCCAAAAACAAATTAGCAATATTGATGATCAGGTCGTTCTGAGCCTTATCAAGGTCCGCCTGCGAGGCATTGATGTTTACCTGATTTTGTTTAATGGTATTGTGTTGTTGCAATCCATTGTACAAGGTCAAATTTGAATTTCCGTTAAACCCGGAAAACTGGATCCTTTGTGAAATAAAGTCGTTGGAAGTCGGATCAATCGAACGTCCCCAATTCAATCCGTAATTCCAACCTACGTTGGCCGTTGGGAGTCTTGATAACTTGGATTGTGTAAGGTTGACTTCATTGCCGGTAAGATTGAGTTGAGCTGTCTTAATATCCAGGTTGTTTTCCATCGCTATTTGCAGGCACTCCTGAACAGTCAATGTTCTTGGAGATTGTGCAGAAATGGAAAAACACAGAAGGACAGCAAACGCCGTAGTTAAAATTCCCTTCATTTTTTTGAGTTGAGTTTTCTGTATTTTCGGTTGCTATATAGGCATACCCATTTTTCGAAAAAAGGTTGTGTTTTTTAACAGCAACGTCTATTAAAGGCTTAATTAGTTATGATAATTGTGCGATATATCGGGTATTCTTCACCCAATTCAAGTGGTCTATGTATTGTATTGAAATTTCTTTAGGTGCCGTGTCCATCTCTAGTATGAGACATGCAAGATCGTTTTTCCCTTTTCTCGAAACGGTCATGGTCGCAATATTACAGTCATCGTGTGAAAGTATATCAGTGATGAAGGCAATACTTCCCTTTTTATCATCGGCTTCTATGACCATTGTATGCAGGCTAGATGTAAAGTTGGCATCAAATCCGTTAACTTCCCTGATGCGTATAACGCCTCCGCCCCTGCTCTCTCCCAGAAGCGTACCTTTCCGATCACCGAGGGACATTTCCAGTTTCACCGAATTGGGATGAAAAGTTGCTGCATTACCAATAGACTTAAACTCATATCGCAATCCTTCTTCCTGGGCCATAACCAGCGAGGTTTTGATTCGGGAATCGTCTGTGGCAAGTCCCATAAGACCAGCCAAAATCGCCCGGTCACTACCGTGGCCCTCATATGTTCTGGCAAAAGAGTTATAGAAGGTGATCAAAGCTTCATCCGGCATTCCTCCCAATAACCTGTTAGCGACATTTCCAATTTTCACAACACCGGCGGTATGTGAACTGGAGGGTCCAATCATGATCGGACCGATCATATCAAATACGCTACTTTTTTCTGCCATGGGGTGAATGGTTAATGTATCACAAAAATAGAGTGCTTCAGGCAATCCTGGTAGTAGCCCTACGTAAGAAAAATACCTTCTTTCAATCCCAGGATCGAAGGCGTCACATACTCAATCCGTTATTCACCTTAACCCTATTGTCTTTTATTGTCACTAGAAATGGCAATGATTTCTGAACAAAAAAGTAAGAATATGGTTATCCTACTGTATTACGAACACACAGCGTTCGTCTGTACTACCTAACCGAGCTACATGTTAACCAATCTCTCCAAAGAAGAAATCTATTCAATCCCCGGTAAGATGACAGGTCACTATTATCATCAGATTGATACGATCATTGATACCTGGACATCTTCATTATTTGTTGCCTTAGAAGACTGGAAGGCGACTGTTTATGACATTGGCATCGCTGAATTTGCTCCGAATAAGCGAGTAAAGAACTGGATCATTGATACAAGCCAGGCCCGAAGTGTCTTTCCCCCTGCCGTGCAAGAATTTAGTGAAAAGGAAGCTAAACCGAAATTAGAAGAAATGGGCCTGCAACGTCTTATTGTCATCCTGCCTGCCACAGGAATCGGGAAATTCTCAGCGTCGAAAATCGCCGAAATTTACGATGGAGAAGCAGGCATGAAATCTTATGAACTCGAAAACATGGATCAGGCCATGGAGTTAATCAAAAGATGATGACGATTCACCCGATTTGCCAGGATCAGGCTTTGTTCGTCACATCGACACAAGAAATTACCTCCTGATTATCAGACGGATAACACAACCAATGTACATACACCCATTTACAAATAAATATTCCCATTCAGTCTCGAAATCAATACATTTTACGTACAATTACTGTAGATTCACGAATACTACCCTTAACCTAGTTGACCTGTAATTCATGCTAAATCACCTCAAGAAAAAGGAGATCTATCAAATCCCCGGGAAAATGGTTGGACATCATTTTCCTGAAATAGATACCATCGTCGATACCTGGACCGCATCTTTGTTCGTTTCACTGGAAGATTGGAAATCCACAGTCTTTGATATTGGGATCACTGATTTCGCGCCTAAAAACGGCGTAAAAAACTGGATCATTGATACCAGTCAGGCCCGGAGTGTATTTCCACCGGCCATTCAGGAATTCAGAGAAAATACAGCTAAAGGAGAATTAGAAAGGAATGGAGTCAAACGATTATTTGTGGTTCTTCCTAATTCTGGTATCGGCAAATTTTCAGCTGCCAAAACCGCAGAATTATATGACGGAGATAGAGGCTTACATGGCTATGATGTAGAAAACATTGCTCAAGCCCTTGATATCATAAAAAAAGACCTTTGAATTTTACTCTTTCTTAATCTTATCGATTTCTTGCTTCAGGGCATCATTAGCAGCCTTGAGTGCACCTACTTCTTTGTTCATCTCGATCATATGAAGGGTAAGCTCTTCAATCTTTCTCAACAAAATGGTGTTCATTTCCCCTAATTGAGCACCCCGGGCATCCACTTCCGAGGAGGAAGGAACACCAGGTAAATGATGATTGGCCTTGATAAAGGCTTCAATTTCTTCCAGAGTTTCCAGGTGGTAATCTGTCGCAAAAACATAATCCGGCCAATTTTCGGCAGTTATGGTAATTTCCTTAGCAGAGATACTGCCATCCACCGCTAGTTTATAGGTAGTGCCATCTACTCGGGTATCCGATGTGCCGATAGCGACGTTCCCGGAATTAATATAAAGCCCGTTGCTGTTAGTAAGCCAGGTAGCATTTGACGGATCATAATGGTATAAATCCCGAATTTGGCTACTCCCAAGTGCTTGATCAAACACAGCCACATCATCCAACATACCTTCATAATATCGATTTTGTACTCTACCCAGGTACCGTACCGTAAAAATGTCGTGATCTGGTGTTTCCAACATATCATGCTGTTTCTTAAACTCACCATTCACATAGATCTTAACATTAACATAGTCTGTTCCGGTTTTATGTACTACAATCGAGAGATGAAACCACTCATCATAAGGAATTTCATCACCCAAATTCACACCACTTGCCCAGATATAGTAGGTTGGATCATTGAAATCCTGATAGTAAGTCACACTCCCTCCTGAATGGAACATCATTTGTCCGCCTTCGGATAGGGTTTTACCGATATAGGCACTCCAGGATGTTTTCGCACCTGTTTCAATTTTATGCCATGTGGAAATGGTAAAGCCTTGCTCCAGATTTAAGACGATATCTGATGAAAGCGTAATTCGATCATTGGTTCCGTCGAACTGGTAGGCTCCTGCAGGGTTATTATGGCGATCAGTAGCTGGACTGGCCTCGAAAACAGTACCATTTCGCCCACCACCACTGGTATCATTTCCATTTTCGCCTAGAGGCCAATAACCAACTAAACCAGGAATTGGAGGTGCTTGTTGTGCGCGGATCGAGAAAACAAGGCATAGTAAAAACAGGAATACACTGATTCTTAAAGTCATTTTGAAAACTTTTTAATTGTTGAGAAGAATTGTTCTAAACAATATTAATGATTTCCCTGGTAGAAGCCGCGTTCAGGCAATAAGAATCCTCAGCGAAAACTCAAACAGCTACCGCTGCTTTGATGTGTGGATGGGGATCATACCCTTCAACCACAATGTCCTCATATTTAAAGGCAAAGATGTCCTTTACCTCAGGATTCAATTTCAGCTGAGGCAACGGACGGGTATCCCGGGATAATTGCAGTTTAGCCTGGTCAAAATGATTACTATACAGGTGCGCATCACCAAGTGTATGAACAAAATCTCCTGGCTCCAGGTCGCAAACCTGTGCGATCATCAAGGTTAACAACGCATAGGAGGCTATGTTAAAGGGCACGCCGAGAAAGACATCTGCACTTCGTTGGTACAATTGACAGCTTAACTTGCCCTCTGCAACGTAAAACTGAAACATCGTATGACAGGGAGGCAATGCCATTTCCTCTACATCAGCCACATTCCATGCGCTCACGATATGCCTGCGAGAATCTGGATTTCTTTTGATTTGATCAATGAGTTGAGTGATTTGATCTACATTTCCATTGGGTGTAGGCCAACTTCGCCATTGTACTCCATAAACCGGACCCAGGTTTCCTTCCGCATCAGCCCATTCGTCCCAGATCGAAACGCCATTATCTTTCAGGTACTTAATGTTTTGATCGCCTTTAAGAAACCAAAGCAATTCGTGAAAGATGGAACGGGTATGGACTTTTTTAGTAGTTACAAGAGGAAAGCCTTCCGAAAGGTCAAATCTCATTTGATAACCAAACACACTTCGGGTACCGGTACCGGTGCGATCGCTTTTATCTACACCATTTTCCAAAATATGCTGCATCAAATCAAGATATTGCTTCATGTCTTCGTAGGGATTATGATGCGAATTTAATCAATCTCCGTACACAAATTCATTCATTATCGTCACTACTCACATTTTATTCGAGAACGATAATGGTGAGAATTTATACCTCCCGATCAAACTATTTTCCTGCCATCATAACCCCTAAATTAATTGAATCATTTCTATATGATATTGAATTATTCTTCTGTGTAAAATCCTATTTTGGGATCATCAACTAGGATTGGTTTTTCGAAATTAATTGCAGTAATTCCGTTCTTTTCAACGTGGCATTTTCTCACGAAAATAACACATATATTACTTATAATCAAATAGTTAAAAAATCAGGTGTTGTACTATTGTTGTGGTACGCAACCGCTAAAGATGTAGTCGTGATGTATGTGGAAAATTGGAAAAAGCAATTCTATAATCCAATTTGTAAACTCGAAGTAATGTAACGGAACTGTGTATGTGTAATGATGAATCAGCATCAGAAAAATGTGACATGACCTTCGAGATACTTTCTAAATCTATTTAACCAAATCAAACCAGAAATGAAAGATGTAAGATTTTGGCGTAGAAGACTGGTCCCCTGGGTGGCTTTGCTCTTTTTCTGCCTTGGTTTCCAGAATACTTTTGGACAAACCACAACCTGTAGTTCAGGAGAAACCGGTAACGTTCCCGGTAGTGATTATGTGCTCGTCTGGGCCGATGAATTCGATGTTGATGGTCCTGTGTGTTCAGAGAACTGGTTCCATCAAACACAAATTCCAACACCCGGAGGGTGGTTTAACGGTGAAGAGCAACACTATACTGATAGAACAGACAATTCCTATGTTTCAGGAGGTTTCCTCAACATCGTCGCCAAACGTGAAACATTCGTAGATCAGGGGCTAAGCAGAGATTACACATCTGCCCGTCTTAATGCTAAGTTTGCCTTTACTTATGGCCGTGTTGACGTACGGGCCAGGTTCGACGGAGGCTTAGGGACATGGCCGGCGATCTGGATGTTGGGCCGAAATGTCAATGAAGCCGGTGGGTTCTGGAATGACCAATTCGGTAATGTCACCTGGCCAGCCTGTGGAGAAATCGACATTATGGAACACTTCGGTGGTCAGGATGCTGTAATTCACGGATCCATTCATACTCCATCCAGTTTTGGTGCTACAGTGAATACCGGCACCGTGAGCAACCCTGATTATGCCTCGGCATTTCACGATTACTCTATTATCTGGGATCAGGATCAAATTCAATTCCTGGTGGATGATGTTCCTTATTATACCTACAATCCATCGGTCCAAAACAGCGACACTTGGGTTTTTGACGAACCTCAATATTTACTGTTGAATTTTGCGATGGGCGGAATCGGAGGTTCTATACCTGCCAGCTTCAATGAAGCTTCCATGGTCATTGATTACGTGCGGGTTTATCAAAAGGAATTCGTTCCGCCGGCTGAACCGGCTGTTGCCGCAGAGGAGCCCATACAAAATGAAGCTAATGTCATTTCTCTCTTTAGTGATAGCTACACCGATGTACCGGTGGATACCTGGAGAACCGGTTGGTCCGATGCCTCATTTGAGGATGTCATCATTGATGGCGGCAATGTCAAAAAGTACAGTAACCTGAATTTTGTAGGTATTGAAACAGTGAGTAATCAAATCGATGCCAGTAACATGACCAATTTCCACTTCGACATGTGGACACCCGACGCCACGCAATTCCGAGTAAAACTGGTAGATTTCGGAGCAGACGGAGCATTTGGTGGTGGTGATGATACCGAACACGAGTTGACCTATGAGACTCCCGCCATTGCCCAATGGAATAGCTATGATATTCCATTGAGTGACTTTACGGGCTTAACGTCTACCAACAACATTGCACAATTGATCTTTGCAGGAATGCCTGCCGGCTCCGCAACAACCTTTATCGATAACCTCTATTTCTACAGGGATGTAACTGAACCTGAAAACGCGGCACCTACGCCTACCCAGGCCGCAGGTGACGTTGTTTCTATGTTTAGTGATGCTTATTCAGATGTGGTTGTTGACACCTGGCGTACTGTTTGGTCAGATGCGGATTTCGAAGATGTTACCCTGGCAGGAAGTGCCGTAAAGAAATACACCAATCTGAGCTTTGTCGGGATAGAAGCTGTGGCCAATCCAATCGATGCATCGGGAATGGATAACTTCCATTTCGACCTCTGGACGCCTGACGCTACAACCTTCCGTGTAAAATGGGTAGATTTTGGAGCTGATGGTGCTTTTGGCGGTGGAGACGATACTGAACATGAAATTGCCTATGAAAACCCTGATCTGGGAGAATGGGTCAGTTTTGATATCCCCATGTCAGCTTTTGCAGGATTGGGTGGACGATCCAATTTGGCGCAATTGATATTCTCAGGAAATCCAGCTGGAGAATTTTCAGCTTTCATTGATAACGTATACTTCTATTCGGGAAGTGTATCCACGCCCGAACCTACAGTGGCTGCCCCCACTCCTACCCAGGATGCTGCAGATGTCATCTCCATGTTCAGTGAGGCGTACTCAGATGTACCTGTCGATACCTGGAGAACGGATTGGTCTTCGGCGGCACTGGAAGACGTGATCATCGATGGTAGTGCCATGAAGAAGTACACCAACTTGAGTTTTGTAGGCATTGAAACAGTGACTAATCAGATTGATGCTACAGGCATGAGTCATTTTCACTTTGACCTTTGGACACCTGATGCCACAACCTTTCGGATTAAGTGGGTAGATTTCGGAGCTGATGGTGCTTTTGGCGGTGGAGACGATACTGAACATGAAATTGCCTATGACAGCCCGTCTCAGGGGCAATGGGTCAGTTTCGACATACCTATCGCTGATTTCACGGGGCTTGGATCCGCTGCTAACCTGGCTCAATTGATCTTTTCCGGGGCTCCCGCCGGATTGTTCACGGCATTTATCGACAATGTCTATTTTTATAATGATGCGCCTGCTCCCGCGGATGCACCTACCGTTGCTGCTCCGGCACCAACCCAGGACCCGGCAGAGGTGATCTCTTTATTTAGCGAAAGCTACACCGATGTTCCCGTCGATACATGGAGAACCAGTTGGTCCGCTGCCGATTTCGAGGATGTCGTGATCGATGGCAGCGCCATGAAAAAATATACTAACCTCACTTTCGTGGGAATCGAAACAGTAGCCAATCAAATCGACGCTTCCGGAATGAGTCACTTCCACTTTGATCTGTGGACACCTAATGCGACGCAATTCCGTGTGAAACTCGTCGATTTCGGTGCTGATGGTGCCTTTGGTACAGGAGATGAAACTGAGCATGAAATCACTTATGAAAACCCTGCACAAGGACAATGGATCAGTTATGACATTCCTCTAACAGATTTCGTTGGCTTGACCAATACCACCAACATTGCTCAGCTGATCTTCGCGGGTATGCCTGATGGTGCCGCTACGGCCTTCATCGACAATGTCTATTTCTATAATGATGCGCCTGCTCCCGCGGATGCACCTACCGTTGCTGCTCTGGCACCAACCCAGGACCCGGCAGAGGTGATCTCTTTATTTAGCGAAAGCTACACCGATGTTCCCGTCGATACATGGAGAACCAGTTGGTCCGCTGCCGATTTCGAGGATGTCGTGATTGATGGCAGCGCCATGAAAAAATACACTAACCTCACTTTCGTGGGAATCGAAACAGTAGCCAATCAGATCGATGCTTCCGGAATGAGTCACTTCCACTTTGATCTGTGGACACCTAATGCGACGCAATTCCGTGTGAAACTCGTCGATTTCGGTGCTGATGGTGCCTTTGGTACCGGAGATGAAACTGAGCATGAAATCGCTTATGAAAATCCTGCACAAGGACAATGGATCAGTTATGACATTCCCCTTGCAGATTTCGTTAGCTTGACCAATACCACCAATATTGCTCAGCTGATCTTCGCGGGTATGCCTGATGGTGCCGCTACGGCCTTCATCGACAATGTCTATTTCTATAATGATGCGCCTGCTCCCGCGGATGCACCTACCGTTGCTGCTCCGGTACCAACCCAGGACCCGGCAGAGGTGATCTCTTTATTTAGCGACAGCTACACCGATGTTCCCGTCGACACATGGAGAACCAGTTGGTCCGCTGCCGATTTCGAGGATGTCGTGATTGATGGCAGCGCCATGAAAAAATACACCAACCTCACTTTCGTGGGAATCGAAACGGTAGCCAATCAGATCGATGCTTCCGGAATGAGTCACTTCCACTTTGATCTGTGGACACCTAACGCGACGCAATTCCGTGTGAAACTCGTCGATTTCGGTGCTGATGGTGCCTTTGGTACAGGAGATGAAACTGAGCATGAAATCGCTTGTGAAAACCCTGCACAAGGACAATGGATCAGTTATGACATTCCTCTAACAGATTTCGTTGGCTTGACCAATACCACCAACATTGCTCAGCTGATCTTCGCGGGTATGCCTGATGGTGCCGCTACGGCCTTCATCGACAATGTCTACTTCTATAATGACGTAGTGGTGCCGTGTGAGTCTGGATTGACAGGTAATGTTCCGGTAGGTGATAATTATGTTTTGGTTTGGGCGGACGAATTTGATGCATCTGGTGCCGTTTGTAATGAAAATTGGTTCCACCAAACGCAGATTCCAACACCCGGAGGCTGGTTCAATGGTGAAGAACAACATTATACTGATCGTTTAGATAACTCATTTGTTGAAGGAGGCTTCCTTAACATTACCGCAAAAAGAGAGGAATTTACCGATCAGGGATTGACCAGAAGCTATACTTCTGCAAGGCTTAACTCCAAGTTTGCCTTCACCTATGGTCGCGTAGATGTAAGGGCAAAATTACCTGCGGGTTCAGGAACATGGCCCGCCATCTGGATGCTTGGACAAAATGTGAATGAGCCTGGCGGGTATTGGTTCGATGAATTCGGAACGACCAACTGGCCTGCTACCGGTGAAATTGACATCATGGAACACTTTGGCAACGACAATGCGGTTATTCATGGTTCAATTCATACACCTTCAAGTTTTGGAGCGACCGTCAATACGGGAACGGTAAACAATCCAGATTTTGACACAGAATTCCACGATTACTCCATCATTTGGGATGAAAATGAAATCCAGTTTCTGGTGGATGATGTTCCTTATTATGTCTATAATCCTCCTGTGAAAAATGACGAAACCTGGCCATTTAACAAGCCTCAGTACCTGTTATTAAATGTGGCCATGGGCGGCTTCTCCGGAACCATCCCACCTGAATGGCAGGAAGGAACCATGGTGATCGATTATGTCAGGGTTTATCAAAAAGAGTTCATTCCTCCAACAGAACCTGCCTTTGCAGCATCAGCGCCAACAGAAGATGCCGCCAATGTGATTTCTCTATTCAGCGATGAATATACGGATGTACCGGTTGATACATGGAGAACTTCCTGGTCAGATGCGACATTCGAAGACGTGACGATTGATGGAAGCGGAATGAAGCGATACACCAACCTAAATTTTGTTGGTATTGAAACCGTAGCGAATCAAGTTGATGCGTCTGACATGACGCACTTCAGGTTTGATCTATGGACTCCCGATGCCACCCAATTCAGAGTAAAACTCGTTGACTTTGGAGCTGATGGCGCATTCGGTGGTGGAGACGACACGGAACATGAGATCACTTACGACAATCCGTTCCCTGGCCAATGGAACAGTTATGATATCCCTTTAACAGAATTCGTAAACCTGACCAGTACATCAAATATTGCTCAGTTGATCTTCGCTGCCATGCCTGCAGGGTCCGCTACAGCATTCATTGATAATATCTACTTCTACAAGGAGCTCACTGCGCCTGAAACCGCTGCTCCCACTCCCGCGCAGGATCAAGCAGACGTAATTTCACTGTTCAGCGATGAATATACGGATGTACCTGTTGATACCTGGAGAACAAGCTGGTCTGTTGCTGACTTTGAAGATGTGATCATCGATGGCAGCGCTATGAAGAAGTACGCTAACCTAAGTTTTGTAGGCATTGAAACGGTCGCCAATCAAATTGACGCATCGGGCATGGACAATTTCCATTTCGACTTCTGGTCGCCTGATGCTGAAACTTTTCGTGTTAAATGGGTGGATTTTGGAGCTGATGGCACATTTGGTGGTGGAGATGATACCGAACATGAGATTGTTTACGAAAATCCTGATCAGGGCAAATGGGTTAGTTTCGATATACCTATGTCAGCCTTTGCGGGCCTGACCAATAGATCCAACCTCGCGCAATTGATCTTCTCCGGCAATCCTGCTGGTGAGTTCACGGCATTTATCGATAATATCTATTTCTATACGGGACCACTGGTCACTCCTGAACCAGCAACAGCTGCCCCTGACCCAACACAGGCAGCCTCGCAGGTGATCTCGATTTTTAGTGACGTATATGATGATGTTGCGGTTGATACCTGGAGAACCGACTGGTCTGTGGCAACACTGGAAGATGTAGTAATCGATGGTAGTGCCATGAAAAAGTACACTACCCTAAGTTTTGTAGGTATCGAAACGGTATCCAACCAAATCGACGCCTCCAGTATGACCAACTTCCGATTCGATCTCTGGTCACCTAATGCAACTGTATTCCGAGTTAAGCTCGTGGATTTTGGACCAGATGGCGCCTTTGGGGGTGGAGATGACAATGAATATGAATTGTCATTTGATAGTCCTGCCCAGAATGAATGGGTATCCATCGATATCCCGCTATCCGATTTTATTGGGCTGGCCTCAAGGGAGAACATTGCTCAACTTATCTTTTCTGGAGGACCAGCAGGATTCCTGACAGCCTTCATCGACAATGTATATTTCTATGATGCTAATGCAGATGTAGAGGCACCCGTTGCCCCTATGAATCTAGTCTCCGCGAATGTCACCGATACCCGTTTTGATGTAAATTGGGACCCATCAAGTGACAATGTAGGTGTTGCCGGATACAACGTCTATCTGGACGGTGTATTATTCGCCAAAACCACTGATACCTCTGTCTCATTTGATGATCTGAGCGCCTCCACCACGTACGAAGTGCAGATAGAAGCCTACGACGATGCAGGCAATACTTCGTTAAGTGCTGTCCTCAGCGTTACTACCTCAGCACCTCCATGCTCAGATACCCTGGTAGATGAAACGGATTTCGAACATAATGATGGCGTGTGGAGATGGAATCGAAGAAGTGCAAATCTGGTGAGAAGTCGATATCTGGCTAATACCGGTAAATTCTCAGTGAAAGTAAAAAGAAGATTAAGGACTACAAATCTGGACCTTTCAACCTTTGAAGACCTCTCAATCTCTTTCAACTTCCTTTCGTTTGGTGTTAAGGATGAAGGGGGACTTATCCTCGAAATGTCAACGGACGGAGGTGATACTTTCGAGGAAGTTCAAAGCTGGACTGTGAATACGGATTTCATTAACAAGGAACGTGCTTTTGTTACTGTTGATCTTGTTGGCCCTTTCTCTACTGAAACTCGTTTCAGGCTGAAAAAGAGACCCGTCCGAAAAGGTGGATCGATCTTCGTTGATGACGTTGAGATCTCTGGTTGTAGTACAGGTGGAAGTTTCAATGCATTGGCCAGATCGACTTCCGATCGCGCCGAAGAGGTCGAGACATTTGACCTGGACCAACTGGAAGAAGTGAGTATCTACCCTAACCCGGTTCAGGAAACTTTAGAAGTCCGTGGGATCCAACCTGATAGTCAGATTGAGCTACTGAATCTTTCCGGACAGGTATTGCTAAAAGCCACAGGAGTACATCAACTGGATGTGGCGCATATGCCGGCTGGTCTGTATCTGCTCCAGGTTTCACGAGACGAACAAGTGATAACGCTTCGAGTCAGGAAACAATAACTTTTAACTCAAATTCTCATATTTTGGAAAGGCCGCTTCACAAGAAGCGGCTTTTTTCGTGTCTAACAGATCAATCTTCATATAATACTTACAATTGTGAAACTTTTATTGAATCCATTCAGTATTATACTTACAATTGTGAAAGTTTATGCAAAACCTGAAACTAGGAAATTTTGAAGAGCTTGTTCTGCTATTAGTTGGCGTACTCTATGATCAGGCGTATTCTGTGTCCATTGTTGATGAATACAAAAAGCAAACAGGTAAAAACATCAACATAAGCGCCATCCACACGGTGCTATATCGCTTGGAGGAAAAAGGGTACCTCGAATCACGATTAGGTGAACCCGGAACCGGTCGCGGCGGAAAACGAAAGCGGCTGTTTTTTTTAACCACCTTTGGGGTAAAAACTTTGGATGAGATACAGGCATTACGCGACCAATTGCGCTATCAGATCCCTAAACCGGCATTACAAAACCTATCATGAATACTGTGCCAACCTATCAGGCCCCTCCCAGACTGGCACTCCGATTTTTCCGGTGGTATTGCCGAAAAGATCGACTGGAAGAGTTAGAGGGAGATCTGGAAGAAATGCACGAACGCCGGCAACTTCGCAATTACTCAAAGGTCATGCTTGGTCTGTCCTTCTGGTGGGATGTGATCAGGTGCTTTAAAAAATATTCGGTCAAAAAAACAAAAACTCAAATGAATACTTCTCTCTATCGGTCATATGTCAAGGTAGCGTTGCGAAACACACGCAAAAACCTGGGACCCGTCCTTATCAATATCATTGGACTGGGATTATCCTTAGGGTTTTGTTTCACCGTGTATATGCTGCATGCTTATAATCTAGAATTTGATTTCTTTTATCAAAACACCGATGACGTACATCGTATGCACAGTATCCGGTGGTATAATGAGCAGCCTCGTAGATACGAATTGGTGCCACTCCCCTTCATCGCCAAGGTGGAACAGGAAATCCCAGGTGTAGAGGCCGTAACCTATTATCAGGAATATCAGGCTACTTTGAAAATTGCTAATACCAATTATCAGACGAGTGCAGAATATTTCTCAGAAACCGTTGCTACAACCAGGGCTAACTTCTTTGAACTGTTTGACATACCCCTGAAAAGCGGAAATAGCGCAAGCCTCGAAGACGAGTCATCCGTTTTTCTCACGGAAGAAACTGCAGAACAGCTCTTTGGTGATATCTCTCCATTGGGTGAAACGGTTACCATATTCATTGGCCAGAAAAAAGGCATAGACCTTCAAGTAGCTGGTGTATTCGAAAAAATCCCACTGAATTCCAGCTTCAATTTCAATTTACTTGTCAATCATCGAACAATCTTAAACGTCCTCGAATCCACAGAATCCAGCTGGAGGCGCAGTGACAATGTGGCGATCTTCTTTAAAACAAAATCTCCGGAACAGGTGGAAGCGGCCGTTCAGGGATTTCTTCCTGAACAACATGAGAAACAAGAAAACTGGAAGATTTCAGAGATGGTTGTTCACCCTTTTATCGATTCCCGCCTTTCGGATGGATATGTATACTCAGCTCCCACTAACAATCGAGTCCGGGCCTCTGCACTGATCATTTTTAGTATCATGGCCCTCTTGATCTTGTTGATCACGTGCTTTAACCTAGCCAATACTTCCATTGCTCTGATGACTAAACGTGTCAGGGAAATCGGGATCCGCAAAACCCTGGGCACCACGAACTTCAAGCTTTTTGAGCAATTCATGATGGAAATGCTCGTCATCACCTTCTTCGCTTTTATCATCGCGCTCCTCATGGCCAATCCCATTTCGGAGCAATTGTTCGGCTTGTTCGGCGTGTCATTTCTTTTGCAGGAAGTGAGTCTGTTAAGATTTGTGCCTTTTGTATTGAGTTTCTTACTCATCTGTACTTTTCTCGCAGGGATACTGCCCGCCATGTATGCCTGGAAATTCTCTCCTTCCAGTATTTTGAGTGGAAAACAATCACTTAAAGGAGTAGGTTGGTTTCAAAAAGCCCTGACCATAGGCCAATACGTGGTATCCATATGCTTACTCATTTGTGCCTGGACTTTCGGACAAAACAATAAATACCTTGGAGAAATTGACCTGGGTTACAATTACAATCAGGTAGCCATGCTTCCACTGGATGCGCCAGGGGATTATGAGCAGGTAAAAAATGATCTCAGTCAGCTGGCATCTACCATCCGTGTAATTGGCACCCAACATCACCATGGTGCGGCTGGTTTCTTAAGTACTTTAGCCTCTGACACAGCAGATCTGGAGATTACCACCTTCAGAATCGGTGCCGGGTATCTGGAGACCATGGAGATCGACGTAATTGAGGGAAGGACTTTTATTGCAGGATCTGAATTAGACAGAGACCGTTCGATCATTGTCAGCAAGGAATTCGCTTTCCGGTACCTTGATCAGGACAATCCGGTAGGTCAACAGGTCGAATATGGAGGTATCAAAAGAACAGTTGTGGGAGTCGCTTCGGACATCATCCATGAAGTGTATTCTGACTATAAACGTCGACCGGTGGCCTATTTACCGGCAGACCCCTCCAATTACAATATGCTGATCCTTAAAACGGAAGCGGAGAATACCAAAGGGTTGGAAAACGAATTGAAAGCTTACTGGTCAGCAAACTTTGACACCCCTTATCGCGGGCAGGGTCAGGACATGATTTCGTCTTTTTACGCGACCAGGGATGCAAGAAACCTGAAACTGATCTTTATGAGTATCGCCATACTTGGTTCTCTACTGAGTACGATTGGTATCTTTTCTCTGGCTGTCATGAACATCGCCAAAAGAACAAAGGAGATCAGCATCCGAAAAGTTCTGGGCGCTACATCAAAGCAAGTTTTATTGATCATTTATCGTTCGTTTGGCTGGATCATCGGATTGTCCATTGCGCTGGGTATAGTCAGTGGAGTATTCCTCAGTAAGGCAGTACTTTCCGCGATATACAAATTCTATTTGTCCGCTCCGATATTTGATGCGGCGGTGATTGGGATCGGGATCATGGTCATTGCCATCTTATTCATTACCGCAGCAGCCTTTCGTCGAATCATGGCCAATCCCAGTGAAGGATTGAGAACAGAATAAATTATTCATAAAGATCAATTCGGTCGCAGTATCCGTTGCGACCGAATCCCTTTAGGGCCTGTTTTCAATGATTCGTTAACCACTCTCCTAACCTGGGGAAGAGCGTTTCAGGAAAGTCTTGTGTTGTCATTTCCAGTAATTCATGGTTGGCTTGGTCGTACCAATGGATTTCGAAATTTTCCTTCTCCAATTGTGAGACTAATAAACTATCGTATATCGTAGGATGACTATTATCCTGACCGCCAAAAGTGAATAAAGTACTGATCGATACTTCCTCAAGGATTTCCCTTGGGTCAAATCCTACATTACCGTCATAATTAAGCAGTTGCTGATTGGCTTGAAGGATGTTCAGTCCCTGTTCTTCGATGAGTTCTTCATAGAAATGCTCCACTCCGGTCGAGGCAGCTCCGCCACTTACCATGATGAGTTTAGCCAGCTGATCTGGTATATCCCGATAGACTAAGGTGCTAACCCAGGTACCCTGACTGGAACCAAAAAGACCTATCTCATTTGATTTGATATCGGCATGCTGAGGAAGCCACTCCACAATGCTTATCACATCCTGTGCCCTTGCTTCGAGAAAGGGCACAGGATTTTCAATTGTCTCCAGAGGATAAGTACCTGTTGAGCCCCCTACTCCTCTTTTATCATAAACATATAGTGCATAGCCAAGAGCATTGATCACAGGTGCAAAAGCGGCTTGCTCTTCTTTGGGAGTCAGTCCTGATCCCGGTACAATGACCAAAACCGGGAAAGGACCATTGCCCTCGGGCAGAAAAAGCTCTCCCGAAATAGTAGCATGCTCCAATTCAGTGGTAAAAACTCCTTCTCCTGACGGTCTTTTAGTGACCTCATTTTCATTGCAGGAAAGAATCATCAACATGGTGAAAGCAGATAGAATAAGGGTGTTGTGTTTCATAGGTTTTTGAATTTTCGCTCAAAATTCCCATGAGAACTGAAGCTGCCAATTGACTTTGGTTAAGAATTGAACGTATGGTGATTAAGTACTTAATTTGGGTTTATGTCTCAATCATCGTTTGATAAATTCATGGAACGGATGAATTCATTTCTTCCCCTTTCTCCGGAAGAAATAGCATTTGTCAAGGAACTGTTGCCTACAAAAACTTTCAAAAAGCATGAGTATCTGATACGAGCCGGAGAGGTATCTAAATCCTTTTATTACAATGTAACCGGGTTTGTTAGACTGTATTACATCATAGAGGGAGAGGAAAAAACCGCCTATTTCTATGGAGAAGGTTCCTTTATAAGTGCCTATTCCAGTTTTATGAATCAAGAACCATGTGCGTTCTTTCTTCAGGCCGCCGAGGACACGGAAGTCGTCGTGATTAGCGTTGAAGCCTCCGAAAAATTATTGGCACATTCTCCTAAGTTTGAAAAACTGGCGCGTATTGCCATGGAAGAAGAAATGATCAGTCTTCAGGAAATTATCGCTTCCCTCATTACACTAAATCCTGAAAAGAGGTACCTCCAGATCCTGGAGCGGAATCCTGAAATCTTTCAAAAAGTACCTCAAATTCAAATTGCTTCATTCCTCGGTGTGAAGCCTGAGTCGCTGAGCCGCATAAAAAAGCGAAGTATGGAACGATCTTAACCAAAGTCAATATTTACCATACGAAGCAGGGTTCTTTTTGTCCGTAAAAGAACGCACCATGAAAAAGACTTACCTGACGCTCTGCATTATTGGGTTCATTTTACCCAATATCCTGGTAACCATTGAATCTGTTGAAACCGGCAACATTTTGCTCTATATGCATCCAGTCGCGACTTTTCAAGACATGTTTGCCAATCGCATCTCTTCCATTTTCGCCATCGACCTGCTATTCGCCGTGTTGGTATTCTTCATGTGGAGCTATAAGGAAGCCAGCCAATACCCAATCAAAAATTTATGGTTAGTATGGACATTGACCATGCTTCTGGGCCTGGCAGGAGGCCTCCCGTTTTTTCTTTTCCTTCGCGAAGGATCACGGAGTAAAGCTTAAGTTACTCCTTGCGCAGCGCCATACCGGGGTTATTTCTTAACAAAGGAACGGCCTGCGCAAAAACGACGATAAGGATAGTCAGACAAACCAAAAGGGTTGGAACCATAAAAATCCAAAAATTCAGATCCATTTGGACGTGAAAGTTCGTCAGCCAGTATTGTGCAAACCAGGCGCTGGCTGGTAAAGCAACCATCAGCGCAATCATGGCCATCCAGGCAAATTGTTTACTGAGCATGCCCAACACCTGCGCAGGAGACGCCCCCAGTACCTTACGAATACTGACTTCTTTGATTCGTCGACGAATCTCTACGGATGCCACTCCTAACAGACCCACACAAGAAATAACCAATGCCAAAGAAGTCAAAATACCCACCAGCCCCAGCATGTTTTGTTCACCCTGATACAATCGCTCGACCCGATCATCCAGGAATTCTGAGATGAAAAACGAGTTGGGTGAAGTGGCTTTGACCAGTGATTCCAGACCCTGTAAAGCCATGGGCACGTTCGTTTGCTCTAATCTTACAAGCCATTGAGAAGCCCATTCAGGTTTGTAAGCCAGCACAGTGGGCTCAATTGCATTCTTCAAAGAATAGTGATGAAAATCCTTCATTATGCCCACAATAGGCCCACGTTCATCTCGCCATCTGGCAATCTGACCGATCACCTCTCCTCCCAAAGCGGTGGCCATTGATTCATTGACCAGAAATGCCACTCCAGTATCCAATGGTCTAAAATTCTCTCCGGCAATCAGGTCAATGTCCATGGCCGAAAGAAAGGTCTCATCAGTCCAAATCATATTGATTGTCCCATCGTTGGCTCCCGGTTTCTCTGCCAAATCAAAACTTTCATAACTCAACGGTTCTCCCACCAAATTAGACGCACGGCCTACTTCTATGACTCCTGGTATGCGTTTTATCTCATGTTTGATCTTCATACGTCGCTCATGAAAGTGTGCACCCAGATCACCGTAAGTCTTGATTGCCAAAACACTTTCCTGATCATACCCCAGATCTTGAGCTTCGATAAAACGCAATTGTTCCCAGATGACCACACCTCCGATGAAAACAAATAACGACAGGGAGAATTGCAGCACGATCAGTCCTTTCCTGAAGTAGGAAATAGCCGACCGGGGTTCCTCATTTCGCGTCACGGTATGTATCGGATCCTGTGAAGTAACCAACAAGGCCGGATACAATCCAGACAGTATTCCGATTGCGATGGATACACCAAATAACGCCAACAGATAAGAAGGGGCAAGAAAAGCTTCCATCGATACTTCAAGGCCCATGGTTTGGTTATACCAGGTCAGCAAACCAGCACCAATCCCCAGTCCGAACCCCGCAGCGATCAAACCCGACAACATGGATTCCATTTGCAATTGCATGATCAGATTGGATCTGGCAGCGCCTACCAGTTTACGCACTCCCAATTCCCGGACCCTTCGTAGACCAATGGCCGTAAAAATATTGACAAAGTTTACAGAGGCGATCACCAAAATGAATAAGGCGAGGGAACCAAAAATGATCACATAAGTCATATCACTGTTTTCTCCCATTTCCTGGATCCTATGTGATTTTAAATGAATGTCTGATAGAGGCATCACTTCAAAAAAATTATCAGCGTACATCTCTCTAAACTCCTCTGGAATATAAAAATTCTGAAAGTCAAGCATCTCCGTTCTCAATTGATCATAAGCAATCTCGGGACGAGTCTTCACATAGGTATACATCACCATCCAACCAGGATTATTGATCCAATCCGGCGGAGTATTGGCATAGAAAGTATCCATGGACAACAGTACATCTAATTGCAAATGGCTCGTTGAGGGTAGATCTTCAAAAACCGATACTACTTCCACTGTTTGGCGATCGTTAATTTGAATGGTCTGTCCAATCACTGATTGATCTCCAAACAAGCGTTTAGCAACCGTTTCACTAATTGCTACGGTATTAGGACGGGTCAATGGTTTTGCATCACCAGCTGTCAACCGGATATCAAACATAGAAAAGACCGTACTGTCAGCCTGAAAAATGTGTGAGGCTGTGGTCTGTTCTTCCTTTGAAGAAACAATCGCCATACCTGACGTATATCTTGCAAACCTTGCCACTGAAGTCATCTGAGGAAAAAATTCCGCCAGTTTTTCAGCAAGGACCACAGAAGATTTGGCCCATTCCTGGTGAGTAGAAACCCGGTAGATCTGCTCATGATCACGAATATGTTCTTCGTAGCTCAATTCCCGATCTACATGGACCATAATAAGCAGGCTTACCCCAAGTCCAAAAGCCATACCGATGATGTTCCCGGCATGAAAAACCCGGTATCTCCGGAGGTTACGGATACTGAGTTTCAGATAGTGTGAAAAGTTGTAAAATGGATTCATGACATTTGAGTTTTGACCAAACCTGGAATTGTACATTCGAATAAAAAGCAGCGTGTTCCAGGCATAACGCCACTTTGCCTTTCGGGGGCCAACTTCTTGCACCCACATTTCAAATAGTTCTTCGAGATCGCCAGCGATTTCATTGGCATACATGGGATGGCAATACCACAAAAGGAATCGATAGATCCACTGAGGAGGCCGAGCTTTCATAGCGTATCCCAGCTTACTTTGGTGATGTCACTCCAGATATTGTTTCGGATGTCTCTTGCCGTCAAGATGGCCTTCTTACCTTCCGCAGTGAGCTCAAATAGTCTTTTGGTTCGTCCACCTCGGTTTTCCGTGGCCCCTCCCATCCTACTTTGAAGAAAGCCCTTTTTCTCCAATCTGATCAATGTGGAATGGATCGTACTTATCGTGATATTCCTATCGGTCCGATTCAGTAATTCGGCCTGTATCGTGACCCCATAGGCATCATTATCCAACACACCTACACACAACAAACACAGTTCTTCAAACTCACCGATTGATGTCCTTTCCATATTTCATCAGGTTTTGCCGATGTAATATTACGAAGGTTTTTGAGATTAGTTCATATTTTGCCGATATAATATAAAAATACGGACGCACCTACGCACATTCCTTTTCGGCCCAGACCTGCGCTCAGGATAATGTCGTTTAGTTAAACTTCGTCACTGCGAGTCTGCGAAGCAGTCTGATTGTTAATACTACCTGGATACCTTACTTGAGATCGCTTCGTTGCT
Organism: Cyclobacteriaceae bacterium; assembly: GCA_965229785.1. Lineage (GTDB taxonomy): Bacteria > Bacteroidota > Bacteroidia > Cytophagales > Cyclobacteriaceae > JAWPMT01. Next base: position 1,370,997 of record CBDDJS010000001.1, on the reverse strand, counting down.
TCGCGTTGACGATACATTTCCTTAACTTAATGACATTGTGCGCCTAATGGGCTACCCGATCCTGTCACCCCCGGAGAAGCTGATGTTAATAATATCAAGGAAGGCAAATGAGAGCAACCCTCAATTTCCACCTCCCGAAGCCTGAATTAGCTCATTCATTATTCTTGCGAAGCCAATACAACACGCCGCATAAGCCTGCAAGAATTCCGGTTACTACGACCCTATCCCATTCTCCATGAAAAGCATGTGTGAGCAGTGCGCCCAGCATGATCATGGCCAATCCCAGGGCTCCTCTTACCACGGTTTTAGGAATGAATACCAGTACCGCTCCAATCAATTCCAGTCCTCCTACCAGTAAGTACACATGATCGGGATAGCCCCAGTCCGCAAACATCCCTGACCAGGTATCCATTCTGGTGAATTTGGCTTGCCCAGCCAATATAAACTCTAACCCAAGTACCACCTGTAATATCCAGGCGAAAACATTTTTAATCTTTCTTTTATCCATTTTATCTAGTTTTAGAACAATGCCCCATTTCGACCTTTTTGACGCAATAGCGATTGGTAAGAAAGTCCGTTGAAGGATCATAAATGGTGCACTTTATAAATTGACCCAACAAATTGAACAGTGGCTCAGATTGGTTTCGACATTCCTTCCATTGCTTTTATCATCTCCATTATCGGACTTGCCTGGTCGGCATTCCTGGCGCTGCATCGCAAAGGGAACCACGCTGCCAACCGGTACCTGGCTATGCTGATCGGCGTACTGATCGTTTTCATTTTAAGAAGAGGTGCTACCATTGAAACCGAAGGTGTATTTCTGTTTTTATACTTCGTTTCTCATAGCCTGGTCTTCATCATCGGGCCCTCTATTTTTCTTCATATTGCCACACTGATCAAGTCTAATGCGGGAAAGAAACTCGGGCATTTTATACCCTTCATCATTATGTTCTTGATGCTTTCCGGTTTCTATTTCTATAGAGAAACCCTTATCGAAATGGAGGACCATTCTATACTGAAAGGTTTTGCGCTTTCATTAATTACTCTGCAGGTTGCTCATGTGATCGGGTATTTATTCCGCACAAGAAAATCGATCAGAGACTATGAGACACTAAGTCAGACCCAGCTATCCTCGGTTCCTGATATTAATCTGAAATGGTCAAAAGGACTTCTGGTCACCACTTCCATTTTTGGCGGAGGTATTCTTTTGTTGTCTTTACTCATCATTTCGGGAGGATATTATGCCATTAACAACACCGCTGATGCCCTGTTTCTCGTTACTGTACTTTTCATCTTAGCCAGTCTTATCCTTAAATCATGGAATCATCCCGAAGTGATCTATCAGCCGGATGATCATCAGGAAAAATACAAACAGTCGCCACTTTCCCGTCCTAACATTGCGCAATTACAAGAAGCAGTGGATGCCTTGCTGAAACAAGAAGTCTTTCTCAAGCCTGATTTAACACTACAGGAATTGGCGGAAGCCATCGATACCAAACCCTACCTCTTGTCACAATTGCTAAATGAAAGTTACGAGCAAAACTTTTTCAACTTCATCAATCAACACCGGATTAATTATGCTAAACTTCAAATTCAACAAGGATTTCTGGAAAAGCAAACGATAGAAGCCCTGGCTTATGCTGCAGGATTTAATAGCAAAAGCACCTTCAACCGGGCCTTCCGAAAAATGGAAGGTCAATCCCCGAGAGAATTTCTAAAAAACATACCGTAACACAAAGCTATCTTCGTTCAATGCCTCCTTCCTTAAATATCGGCCTCATAGACACTCCGCTTTCCAAAACAGAAGCATCTACGCATATCCAAAAATGGCCAGGAGGACCGGCTTCTTCACCTTCATCTTATCTTTCTCATTCGGATATTAATGTAGGTCTGTTGTTGGGCAGCAAATCTGTTGACGCTTCTCCAATCTTACCAAAAGGCCACATTTACATCGCAGAAGCCGTTCAGGAAGATCATCTCGCACTTAGGTTACTGGAAAGTCTGGAATGGATGGCCCAACAACCGGTCAAAGTGGTAGCGATGCCCTTTGGCGAACATCACGGATCTCCGTTCATGATCCCCATGATACAACACTTACTGGATAAGGACATTTTACCCGTCGCTGCCATTGGTAACAAAGGGGCTGGACAATTCAGTGCGCCTGGCTGTTATCAGGGCGTGTTGTCCATAGGCGCCACGGACGCTCAGGGAATTCCGGCTACTTATTCCGGGAGCCTGAACCTTCAAAACGGACAATGCCTAAAACCCGACCTGTTAGCCAATGGCGAAGTGATGGCTGACAACCGAATATTCCGGGGCACATCATTCGCTACTACGCGCATCGCAGGATATCTTGCCAGTTTTCGTCATAAACACCCCAACGTCACCTGCCAACAAACAATAAACCATACTTTTTTTTCGTGTGACACCCTCCCTATTGCATTTAAGCACAGAAGCAGGCTTGGTGTCCTGAACTTAGAGCAACTTGGGAAGACTCCTGTTTCAGAGAATTTGCCCCCCCGAAAGGCTTTATCTATCACTGGAAAGTTTACGGACCCCAACTTATTAAGACGGCTTGAACGGTCTCGTTCAGACATGATGATTGAGACCATTGTTTGCCCGAAAAAACCTGATTTGAGCGCTTATACCGGCATTGAAGTGGTCAGATCTTTTGCAAACGACCAGATCCTGGTGATCAAGGCTTCTGTTAGCACGCTCCTCATGATGCACACGCAACCAGACATTCTGGTACTGCAATCGCAGGAAATCCCCCCTATCTCCATACTGCAACTGCGGTAATTCTTACACAGGATTTGGTGAATGCCGACCCTTGACTTAGTTTGGCCATACACAACCAAATAGTGACTAACATGATCTACATTTTTAGAAATTCCATCAATGGACAAATGTCTATATACCTCGATGGGAAACTCCGCCCCATTCCGAACCCGCAGGTCCTAAAGCAGTTATTTCCAGATACCGTCACTTACATCTCATTTGACAATGATCCATTAATTGGAGGGCACATAGGACCCGGTTTACCAACGGATTGTCGTCTCGTTCGACCAGAAGGCCAAGCTCCAGTCTATTTGGTTGACCAAGATGGAAGTGGAACATCATCATTGAGGCATGTCATAGATCAAGACACCTTTAACGCCTATCAATTCGATTGGAATAGAATTCAAGACCTGCCAGCTTCTGACCCAACCTGGAATATGGCGCATGGTACTGACATCAGCCAATTACCACCTGCTTCAAATACCTGGATGCATCGATTGCAGGTAGACTTCAATGCAGAAAATGGACCTGCTGTTCGTATACCACACTCAAATGTATTGCATCGATTGGGCAAGGAAAATGACCTGTTCTGCATTTGGAAAAATGGAACCGGAACTGGCAAAACAGAAGTACATCAACTCTCCGTCGGTAGTAATTACAGCAAAACTTCTCTTCAGATAGGTACACTTTTTGATGAAACGGACGAATGGTGGGACTTTGTCATTGCTCCGGACAACAACGACCTGATCGGAATCATGAAACAAAATACAGCTTCTGGTAAGACAGAAGTCCATATCCTATCTGCAGAAAGTCAGTATCAAAAAAGAACGCTTGATGTCGCGACAGGATTAGGCAAAACTGACCATAACTGGCAATTTGCCATGGCACCCAATAGAGACTTGTTCTGTATTTTGCAAAATGGAGCTAGTGGAAAGACAGAAGTTCATGTGCTTACCGCAGCAAGTAATTATGCTGACTTCAACGCACATACTGCTACTGCATGGCCTAAATCCGGCGCAGAATGTGATATTAGCATCGACGGGGAGCGAAATTTGGTGATCTGTAAGAAATGGGATACCGGAACCAATTCTACAGAGGTGCATGTTCTCACGGCAGCCAGTAATTACCAGACTTATGCTGTTCAAACTGGAACCGCCCTTCCTGAAACCGATGGTTCCAGAACGTTTTTGGCCGCTTCCAACCTCGACGTTTATGCTGTGTTTTCACAGGACACAGGAAGTAAGAAAACGGAGGTACACATGCTTTCTACAAGCTCGCACTACCTGAACTTTGGATTGCATGCGGCTACCCCATTCATGTATTCAGATACGGCCAACTTCCAGATGAAGCGGGGTGAGTTCGCCTTGTACGAAGGACCGAATTATACCGGAAGATGCTGGGTCTTAAATGGAAATTGCACTTCACTATCAGGTATGGACCTTAGACCTGGAACCTTTGGCTCCATCAAAGTAGGCGCTGGAACTGGCGTACTGCTTTATGATGGCAATAATTACGAGGGAACTATCCGGGAAATCATTCAAAGTAATGATAAGTTACTTAGTAACGTGGGTTCCTTCAAAATCTACAACAGTGAAAATCCAGCCAAGGCACAAATTGGCTCCAGTGTTCTCCTGACAGAAGATTACCGTAGGAACGCCCAGGGTCAGATGGAAAGCTACAAAGCCTACCAGGCCATCGTGAATGTTCCTCCTGGAGTAGAAACCCTGGAAGTATGGGCAGAGAAACTGATTAAGATCCACGTCGACGATAAAATCTTTGCGATTGATCAAGTACAGTCTGCCACACTAAAAGTTAGCGCCATGCACAATGTGGTGATCTCAACGGAGGCAACCGCTATAGGTACAGCAACATTACGTGTTCGTACCGACCAAATGGCGGCTAATGATTATGTGTTGATCTTCCCAGACCGTCAGGTTCATCAAAAAGTAGCGAATCTCCCAGATGGCAGCTTACATACCAATCGTGAGGCATTGGGCATCAATTCGGGTGCCACGCAAGAGGACTGTGATCATGTGCAAAAATCCATACAAAATATGGCCAGGGCGGTCAAGTACCCTGCGGTGGATAGTCTTGCGCCTCCTTCCATCACCCACGAGGACATGGACGATAAACACTGGAAAATAGATTTCACGAAAAATGGTCCAAAATATGCCGCCATCTCGGCCGAAGAATCACAGCAAATTCTAAATGGAGCTACAGTATCCTCCGGGGGTCCTTTATGGTGGCCATGGGATGATATTAAAAAAGCTGCTCACGCGGTTGCTCATGTAGCAGAAGATGTGGGAGACGATGTGGCTCATGGTGTTGAGGATGCCGTCCATGAAGTAGCCAAAATCGGATCAGTGGTGGTTCATAGCATCGAGCATGTCGTACATGATGCCGTGTCGGATGCCGCCAAAGGCCTGCACGCCATTGAAGGTCCGATACAGGGTGCGGTCCTTGCAGTTGGAGGTGGTATCATCGATCTGGGAAAGGATATTGAACATGGAGTCGTGGATGCCGCTAAGGCCGTAGCAGGTGGTATTGAATCTGCTGTCGCCATGACTATCAAGTTTGCGGACCAGGCGATATCTTTTGTCGTAAGTCATGTAGAGCAGATTGGGAAAGTGATCGGAATGGTACTCGAACAAATTGGGGCCGAAATCATGAAGATCGTCAACTTCCTGGCTTCCTTGTTTGATTGGGGTGAGATTGTAAGGATCAAAAACTACATCAATCACACCATCAACGAAGGATTGGGTTACATAGAAACAGCGCTTCCCGGTATGAAACAAATGATCAACGAAAAGCTGGATACGGTAGAAACGGATATTAACAATACCCTAAATGAAGCACGACAATTCTTCCATGTCCCCAACGATACTAACAACGGTGGAACCTCTTCTTTAGGTGATGAAGCACTGCATAAGATCATGTGGTTCGTCTCCAAAATCATAGGATCAGGCAATAGCCTCACCGGAGGATTGTTGGATGAGGCACTACCAAAAGCGCTGGTTACTTTCGAAGAAAAAATCGTCAACCTGGTCGGTGAGGATCTCTTGGACACATTCGAAGAACTGATCTCAAAATTCGAATCGTTCATCAAAAACCCCTCTCAGGCTCCGCAATTGTTGATCGGATTCTTTTTAGATATGGTTCAACGTATGGCTGATGGTGCAATCGATGCATTAAAACTGGTCATAGACGCCATTATTGACCTGGTCGACGGGTTTGTGAAGAAGGCGCAAGATTGGCTAAATGCAGATATTGACATTCCAATCATCAGTGACATCATCAAGTTGGTCACCGGTTCAGGTATCACCTATATGGACTTGCTGGGCTTTGTGATTGCTATACCGATGGAGATCATTGAAAAGATCAAGGGCACCAAATTCTTTAACAGCCAGGTCTCGCTTTCGGTCGATGGGGATTTAAAATTCGCATTCTCCATCGCAAACGGAATCGCTACAGTGGTCGGAGGTATTGTAGGATCTCTGATTATCATGTCGCCTGTAACTGTGCCTGTATTGGGAGAACTGGCTTTTGCGGTTGGTCTTTCGTATCAGATTTTCAGATGGCCAGGCGGATACCCGCAATTGCCCAAATTGGATCATGGATATCAGGTGTGGCCTTTATTCGTCTGGGGCTTTCAATGGGTTAATCTGATTCTGAATTCCTATCTCTGGAGCGACAAAAAAGCCCGTCAGTGCCTAACCTTGGTCATGGAAACGATCCGTTTGGGATTGGAGGCCATGAGTAACTGGCTCATCAAGTCGGTTCCGGAATTCACGACTGAACAAAAAATCTCAAATATGTTGGTTCCTTTCCCTGCTATAATTACGGTGGTTGGTCAATTGATTCCCAAAGAATATGAAGAAGCCAAACCAGTTGCAGCCGGACTCCTCTTCATTGTCTGTGCCAGCTATTGTGGCCTCGTGATTGATGAGGGGTATCATGCGATGACCTCTTAGGGACTTATTCACTATATCGATTTCACCATGAAGCACATGCCTCCAAAGCATGTGCTTCTTATTGATATGATGACCGAATCAAAATGAGACCTCATTGGATAACAGAAGCAAATCCTGGTCAGGATCTACCACAAAAGAATCCACTGCTTTGGAAAAAGTTAGTTGATGGGACCCTGTACCGAACTGGATCATTTCTCTCGAAGATGTTCCATCCCTGAAATTCACCAGCACCTCGAGATCAAGACAATAGGGTTCTCCCTGCTGTACTTGTCGGACTTCTATTGTCAGGGCATTCAATTGAACACTCTTCAATCTGGGAGCGCCCTCCCACATCAACCACTGCTCAAAGAATTGGTCAAGGGAAACGTCTGCATGTTGTTGGAACACAGATTTCCAATCATCCAGGCCAACCATTTTATGTCCAAATTGTTTCACAATCGCCTTTAGTGATGCAAAAAATGCCTCATCTCCCATTCGTTTTCGGAGCATATGATAGACCCACGCTCCTTTCGAATCGGCCAGGTAATTGCTGATCGTATTGCCGGAAGGCTTCTGCGAAATGGGGTGGTCTCTGCCCTCTTTTACAAATCTGCGATAAGCCCTTGCATCATGATTCCTACTAAAGCCACCTTTCCCCGACAACATGAATTCCTTGGCAGTTGCCTCACCGTATACTTCTTCGATAGCCATGATCGCGGAATATTGCGCCAGAGATTCTGTTATCCATAAACCTCCCTCCTTTTCATAATCTGCTCCTACCAGAATGGCCCACCAGGCATGTGCTGCTTCATGTGCCAGAACGGCCAGGCTATTTAATGGATCATCAAAAGCCTGCGATTTCAGTAAAATATAGCCTTGCTCCGAAGCACCATAAAATCCTGGTACCGAATAAGGTACTTCGACAATGCTATGATAATCATAAGGCGCCGGGCCAAACCATGCTTCAAATCGCTTTACACTTTCCAGAAAAGTTCGCACCCTCGAACTTTGACCATGAATATTCGCAGTTCCTCCTACTACCTTCATGGACTGATCGTCAACCTCATAATTAACCTCCTCATATCTTCCAGCCGTGAATGAAATAGCTACATTCGGATTGATCTCCCAGGTCTCTCTGTTTGCACTTTTATCGATCCTTTTTCCTCCTGCCACGGCAGACCAGCCGTCTGGTAACTTCAATTCCAAATTCGCGTCCACCTGCATTGAAGTCCAAAAAGCTTCAGTTTGACCACCAAAAGGAGTTGGATACCAGGCATTTATCCAGGAAGCGACAATAGTTTCTTTTCCCCAATAATGAAGCAAACCACGCTCATTCAGTACCTCTACAGGTATTTGGATACGCAAAACTTCCCCTCGATGATAAGGATTAGACCGCTCAATTTTGGCAAAGCGCATGTTGGGAAATTCCGTATTGAGCAAATTGATTTGAACCCTGTGATTTGGGAATTCAAAACGACCAAACTCTGATGTTTCTTGAATGGAATTCAGGAAAAGCAAAGGGCCATACGAATGTGACAAACCTTTTAATTCTAATTGTATTTCGGCAAGAATTTTGGGGTCATTGGGTGTAGTAGCATCTACTTTCAATAGCATGGAGTTGACCCTCCAACCTAATCCATTGTCAATCGTGGGTTCATCGGATGGTAATGTTGAAATCGTACTATCATCCGGGTCATTTCCACCTAATACAACCAACAATAATGAACTAAAGATAATCAGGAGCTTTTGCATAAAAAGGAGAACGGCTCATGGTTCTTTCAATCTGAGAGTTTGTGGTGAACAGCAAAAAATGAAGTGAATGGAGAGTACCTGATTCTCAAAAGATCTATTTCTTAAAAATAAACTCTGTCACTCACATCATTTTTTGTCAATGGCTGCAAAACTTCCTCCATTCACCTCTTGCAAACGTGGTATTAAAGGGAATGGAGTAGGGTCCGTCCGACAACTACTCCACAAGATGAATATAGGGAAGTTAGAGGTTGACTTTTCTTTTTGAGCAGGCTGTCCGGATACCCGGATGGCCTTCTTCTACCCACTCACCAACATGGTATAAAAACACAACGGGAAAGAAGGTTCTATTTTGTTTACTATTCAATAGACCCCCTGATGCCTATGAATACTTTAAGCCTACCATCTATGACAATTTTCAATCACATCATTATCTGGTTCATTGTGACGGCTTGTGATAGCCCTGCTGCCCCGGGAACATCCTCTATAACAGAAGATGTTTTCTTCAAGGATGTCTCCGACACACATCTTGTTGCCCATTCCCTGGAGCAAAATTCTATGGCAGGAAACGCCATCGATATTGATGAGGATGGGGATATGGACATGCTCATCGCTTGTGAATTCTGTCCTAATATTCTATTGATCAACGATGGAAAAGGTGTATTTAAAGATGAAAGTGACCAGCGCTTGCCACGAACTAATCATGATTCGGAGGACATGGCTATTGCTGATTTTGATGGGGATGGTGATCTGGATATATTTTTTGTGAGTGAAGACGACCAAATCAATGAGTATTTCGAAAATACAGGGAACGCTTATTTCCAGTCGAAACAAGGCATCATTCCGGCTCATGGTACCAGTAATGCCATTAAACCTGTAGATCTAAATGGTGATGGTTGGATTGATCTCGTCATAGGCAACGCAGGTCAAAATTTCATTTTCATCAACCATTCCGGGACCTTTCAAGATGAAACCACACTGCGACTTCCTGAAAATAATTTTATTACCCAGGACCTGGCATTGGCAGATATTGATAGAGACGGTGATCTGGACCTGATAGAAGCCAATGAAACTTTTAACAGGATCCTGATCAATGATGGAAACGGTCGGTTCACCTATGACGAAAGTAGATTACCTTCAGTAAACGATCAAACCCGAGACGTAGAATTAGGCGATGTTGACGGGGATGATGATCAGGATATCTTCTTCTCAAATGTAGATTTTGGAGGCATAGGAAATCCCCAAAACCGCTTATTACTCAATGATGGAATTGGATTTTTTAAAGAGGCTACCGAACAAATTCCGGAAAGTGATTTTCGATCAGTAGACAGCAACCTATACGACCTGGACGAAGATGGTGATCTGGACTTATTGGTCGGTAATCGATTCAATGGATTGTCGATGATGGTGCTCATCAATGACGGTTATGCCAATTTTCGTGATCAGACCACCCTTTGGTTACCTGAAATGAACGTGTATCCTTTTGACTTCCAAATCGCAGACTTCAACGGTGATGGCAAGAAAGACCTTTATTTCTGCAACTTCCGAGGACCAGATAAGTTGTTAATAAGGGAATGAAAAAAATGATAACCCCTATCCTGGTCTTAGCCATTGTCCAATTCGGGTACACTCAAACGCTGGACAATCTGCGTGCTAAATGGAAAGAAACATGGTCGGACCTGAAAATCCCGACCTTGCAATTGTCCTATCATAACTTTTTGAATCAACACCTCAAATCCAGAACGCTGTTAGCGCAAATCACCTTTTTTCAATCCATGGCTTCTGATCTGGATAAGATCTCACCGAATCAACTTGGCCCAAAAGATCGGCTGGATTGGGAATTTATGCGATACGAGACTTCCCTCAATCTGCAAAGGTTGGCATTGATTGAAAAGAGCAAAGGAACCTTTCAATCTGGCGGAATTTTTCATGGCCCTCATGGCAGGCATTGGTATGCGTATTTGATCAAACATTGGACTTCCACGAACATTACTCCCGAAGAGGTGACTGCATATGGGTGGCAAGAAATCGATCGCATAAAAGCCAACATGAATGCCCTGAAAAGCCAACATGAAATTAAAAGAGATCATACATTAGAAATGGCGGTCGTAGAAAAAGCCTTCGAGTCATATGAAATTTTTTTAGAGCAACGGGTATGGTCAGTAATTCCTCACTGGTTCATGCCGGATTTAACCATTCGCCGGGGTACGAATCCCAATCTCAGTCAGGTACCCGGATACTATGGAGGAAATGTCCTCTCGTACAACTTGTTCGATCAGCCTTTTGACCTTTCACAAATTGATTGGTTGTACCTACACGAGGGCATTCCGGGTCATCATTTCCAACTCAATAGCGAAGGGCGAGCCGATATCCCCACTTATCGTAGCAGTATTAGCTACAGTGGCTTTCGAGAAGGCTGGGCGGCCTATATTGAAGAACTCGCTCATGAACAAGCATGGTATACCGGACCTGCGCAACGCCTCAGTCAAATGGAGTGGGATCTGATCCGCTCTGTCCGACTCATTCTAGACGTAGGAATCAATTACGAAGGCTGGACCGATCAAAAAGCACTGGAAGTCTGGCAATCCGTAATATCTGATGCTGATAACATTGGTCAAAGGGAAATTGCCCGTATGCGGCGGTGGCCTGCGCAGGTACTGACTTACAAGGTCGGGACCAAAATCATTTTGGAGTCACGTAAAAAAGCATTGGGGGACGACACCTCAAAAGACGCATTAAAGGCATTTCATAGCCGATTGCTATCGAAAGGAAGCCTACCCATGACGCTGGTTCCTCAACTGTATGGAATCCGCTAATTATTGTGGTTTCTTCCCGAGATCAATTTGCCAAATTGATTGGCCAGAGACTTGGACAATGCATCAACATACCTGGTGAAAACAGTCGCGACAAACAAGCACAAGCTAATACTTAGTACACTCGTTATCAGAAGACCGATGAGCCCCCCAGTATCAAGTTTTAGAAAAAACCAACAGGTAAAAGAGCAGAGTACCGGAAAATGCATGACGTACAAACCGAATGAAATCCTTCCCAGCCAAACACAAGGACGGCATGACAATAATTGCCGAAATAGTTCTGTTTGAATGACAATGATGATAATCGAAGCGCTGGAAGCTATGTGAAACAACCAATAGTGGCCGTACAAACCCCCAAAATAGAAATCATACACACCGGAACCGATCAGTATGACATATCCTGCGATCACATTCAAATTAGAGAATTTAAAGATCGAATCGACGCCAAGGCGTAACTGATGGAAGTGTTTGGAATACCTGATCGTACACCAGGAAAAGCCAAGCATGAAGGTGACCAGCCAATACTTATGAAGCAGTAGGGCCACGATGGCAGCCGCCAGAGAAATCACGACCAGGCCGCGCTGATCACGAAAGATCCCAAACAGGGTAAAGCAGAATAAACTTCCAATAAACTCCGGAAAAATGGTCCAAAGAACCGGATTATAAATAGGATTTTCGTCACGAAAGAAAATACCCCACAATGCCATTTTCAAAGCTGAATACAAGTCAGTATCAAAATCATAATGACCCGCTAACCAATCGTTTCCGGTTAAAGAAGCTAAGGATTGATTGTGCATCGCACCCAGAGACATGAGGACAAAAGCGAATACAATTGAAGTCAATACGGGTATCGCCAGTCTGAGATAACGCTTGGAAAAAGCTTCCGTCACATACCCCGGGTCCTCCACTACAAAAAGTCTGTAGGAAATCGCATAAGCACTCAAAAACCAAAAGAGATATACTGCCAGTTCCGCATTGAAAAATACATGAACCACCCCTAGCACAAGGTGCGTAAAGGTGGACGATCCTGACACATCGTCTAAAGCCAATTTCAATCGATCAAACGCATCCGGAGCAATGGTTAGTTGTAAGTGTCTGAACACAACTACCAACGCCGCCAGGCCCCGTAACCCCTCCAGATAAATCAGTTTTTCTTTCAACGCGCTATTCCCTTAATCGCGAGTATAAAACATCGCTTCGGAATGCTAAAATTAAGGTTGATTACCTATTCAGGTTTATCAATTTGAACCAACTTTCAGAAGTATTTGGGAATGGGTCTGGAATACCTGATCAAGCCTTAGGTTAACCTCTCATATCCGTACTCCGGACCTTACAAATTGAACCAATACGTAGCCTTGAAAGTAATCGCTCTGGCTCTAGGGGCTCCAAAACGCACAAAACCATCGTCCTGTGTTGCAAAATAATTGTCGGTATAAACCAGGAACAGGTCCGATACCGGAGCAAAACGCCATTGCAATCTGGCATTGATATTAAGGTTTTCAATCTGGCTATTGTACTGGAAAAATGTAGTCAGGAAGAGGCTCTTCGTAAGCGTCAGGTCTATTCTTGGCCCAATCAACAGTAAAGTCACGGTATTGTAGGGCTCTGGCAAAACAATCCGATTGATATTGAAATCTATGGTAGTGAACCCTTTTGGTTGGTACCGGTAACCAATCGAGCCTCCCAGGTTCCAGCGTTCGCCATTGAAGTACTGTCCCGAACGCGTACGCAATTCATAAAAGAATTTTTTCCGGGCATCTGAATTGAAACTTGCGATAAACTGATAATTGAAATACTCTGTATCCGCATCCAATTCTACGCCTCCCGATTGTGAAGGATCAAATTCGCTGAAAAGGTAAGTGTATTGTCTTCTCAATCGCATGCTATACCTCGCCGTATTCCTGAAACGAATGTCATAGAGTAAGTTCACATCCCAATCCAGGAATCCATAGGTATCATTACCGACCATATCAAAATCAAATCCGGGACCGTGACTCTGGATCAGTCCTCCCTCCGGGAAAATGCTGTAACGAGTCGTGGAAGCCAATTGGCGAATATCTGTTCGACGGACAAAACCTGCTTCCGGATCATAACCGGCGCCGACCATTTGAGAGAAGACATCCACAGAAAGGGTGTAATTGCTGTAATTCAGACTAAGGCCCGTCGCATAGGCATCATCCAGGCGTTCTTCTGAAATGGATTGGTGATAAAACACTTTTCCGTTCCACCGATTATTAGCAGATGCCAATATAAAATCTGTCCCGAAAACCCGATTATAGGTTGAAAAAGACTCATTGTCAAATTCCTCATCCGACTGAAATGTTTCTTTGTTTACGACCAAAAAGTTGATGCTAGACCGGGAGAACACCTTTTGTTGAGCAGTAAGTACAGTGAAATTGTAGGAAGGAAGTCCGTTTTGCTCATCATCAGCAGCCTGCATGGATAGCGCACCAATCCGAAGATTTTCATTCGCTTTGCCACTCAGTCTGAATCCCACGGGAATCCGATTCTGAATGTTTTGACCTGTGGTTGTATCTCTGGCTACTCCTATCCTTCTGGTAAAGAAAGGCCGTGTTCCACGATTACCAAAATTGGAAAAGAGATCGGCATTTTCCAGGAAGAACTGTCGACGTTCCGGGAAGAATATTTCAAAACGATCCAGATTCGTCACCTGTTGATCTACCTCTACCTGCGAAAAGTCCGGATTTACGGTAACATCCAAATTGAGGCCCGGTGTAACCGCATACTTGAGATCAAAGCCCGCTTGCAGCCCCTCATCACTGCCGACATTAACTTTATCGGGATTGTCCGGTTCTGCAAAAACCCTTCCGGCATTGGCCGCTATGAAAGGAATAACGGAAGCGTTTAGTCCCGGCTTCTTGGTCGGTTCATCCCAGTACATGGTTCGGTGAGTAGCCATGTTTACGATTGGGAAATTTCGCTGGATAGGGCTCCAGGTGGATCGCTCCGCATATTCGCTATCTACCCTGTAAAAGTTGATGTACCAACTATCCTGATCTTTACCATATCTCAGCGTACTGAAGGGGATTGCCATTTCTGCCAACCAATAACCTTCATATTGCCTGGCCTGTCCATTCCACTTATTATCCCAATCCAAACTGAAAGAACCTCTTCCACTACCCCCATTAACGATCAGGCCTTCTCTTCTTACACCAAAGGGGTTGATGCCAAACAGAATACCATTCGTATGATCTTTGAAAGGGTCAAAAATGACGGTAAAGCTATCATTGGCTTCGCCTCTGAAATCCCTTCTTAAAGACGGGGTAACGTATTCACGGGGGCCTGGCTTATTCTTCATAATCCCCATCACATAGATGAAATTATCATCATACAGGATTCGGGCTACCGTCTGCGCTTCAGCCAGCGAGGAATCGAAGGGAAAGTATTGTTGAAAATCGTACGCAGAATCCGCGCTGAACCAAATATCTTCAGCTATTCCATCAATTTTAATGGGTTGATCCGTGTAACGGATCTCAATGGATTGCCCAAGAGCAAAACCCACACAACTAAGTAGAATGGCTGTGAAAGCCAGGAACCTTTTGAACATAATGCAAAGAAAGAAGGTAGGAATTCAATCGCGGAGTGGTTTTACACCAGTGGAAGACCGCACATATAATATCGATTTCGATTGCTGATCACCTGTCTGTCGTCAAAGAGCAGTGAATCTAATCTTTATTCAAATTGTATTTCATGATCAATCCGTGTTTTCCGGTTTTATCCCGTTCCAATTCATAAAAAGGACCATCGGGTCCTGTTGCCTTTTTGATCACGACCTGAATGGCTTTGATATCAGCTTCATTCAAGGAGAAACCATCCAGTTGCTTTAATCGCTGCAGGTGCTTGCTGTTCCTGGCCCCAATGATCACTCCTGCCACCATGGGACGTTGCAAAACATATTGGCTGGCAATTTCTCCTATACCCACTTCGTATTGATTCGCAATGGCTCGCATCACACGCAACATTTCCTGAAAAAGCGCCCAGCTACCAAACTCCTCAATGATCAGGCGGTATTTTATCAATGAGCGATTTTCTAAAGGTGTTTTGGGTTCAGGTTGATTCAGGTATACATCGGAAAGAAATCCTCCAGCCACAGTACCATAGCATAAATAGGGAATATTGAGGGATTCCGCCAAGGCCGGCTGATCTCTTTCCACTCGTTGGTCGAGAACGGAGTATTGGACCTGGTTGCTCAATACAGATACACCAGCTTCCTGCAATTCCGCTATATGGGTCATATCAAAATTGGTGATGCCAAGGTGCCTGATCTTGCCTTCACGTTTCAGGTCCATGAGATGTAGCGCCGCTTCAACATATTTGGGAAACTGGTAATCCCACCACGCAAATTGGACCAGATCAAGCCGCTCTACTCCTAATCGCTTCAAAGACCGATCAATGATCTTTACCGTGTCTTCCTTTTTCAAAGTAGCAAGCGCATCATAATCAGGCACGTATTTGGTATGAATCTGAATTTCAGGACCCTGATGAGATTTCAGAAATTCCCCGATCAATGCTTCCACTCCCGTATAGATATCGGCACAATCAAAAGTGGTGATTCCCGCCTCTACAAATTGATGCATATCCGCAAGCGCAGTTTTACGATCAATGTGACCGTGACCCCCGGCAAGGTGCCACCCTCCTTTGATAACCCGTGAAATTGAATAATCCGGGGTAAATGAAAATCGTTGCATAGTACTTCAATAAACCGGATTACCTCGAAATCGTTTCAGCAAAGAGACCATAGAACTCATCAATCGGAATAGGTCCTGATTTCATGATAGTATCCATGAAAAAGGTTAAGTCAAATGCATCTCCTAAACGCTCTTTTTCAGCTTGCATGAGGGCAGAAAATTGTGCTCCTCCCAGAAAATATGAAGTGAGTTGCATAGGAGATCGCATGAGTCGATACCACAAACTCTTTGCAAATTGAGGTGCCACCAAAGAAGTCTCAGTTGAAAACTGTAAAACTTGCTCCCTGGACCAGCCCTGGGTATGGACCATCACGGAGGTATAGGCCCGATTCGCATTTTCAATTCGCTTTCTAAGGTGGGCCAGCATGGTCAGGTCATTGCCTGCATCCCATCCTTCATCTAGCGCCACTCTTTCACAAAAAGTAGCCCAACCCTCAATATAGAGACCGTTGGGAAACAAGAGTCGAATTGGATGTGGTGTCTCTCGACTAAACTTCAGCTGCATATAATGGCCAGGAAACAGTTCGTGAATGACGATGATCCGATTGAATGGCTTATTGAAAGAAGACCAGAAATCCTTTTGTTCCTGTTCGGGCAATGTCTCAGGTATTGACGGCAAATACAAAGTGGTCCACGGATTCGGATCAAAAGGCGGCGCACTTCCCACCCATCCAATTCGGGCAGCCGGGCCAGCACTTTCCGGAGCAGATTGAATGCTAAGGGTTTGATTATCAGGCAAAGTTCCCAATCCTTTCTCCGCGACAAACGACATGGCCTTCTCTGAAAGTTCCAGCCAGAATTGCTCATAGTCTTTTCCATTGAGAGGTACATCACGACTCATGTCACCAAGGGCTTTTCCTATCCTTGCCTCCAGGGCTTCTGGTAACGGCGATTCACTGTAGTTCTTTCTCAAATAGGCGGATGCCACTTCATCCATGAGTCCTCTCACCGCCTGAATTTCATTGAGCGCCATTGCCGCGAGATTTTCAGGAATCAAATCACTGTCTGTGTAAAGTGCCAATTGGCGCGCATATTCCACTTCACCAAGGATTTCAGACCGATCAAATATGGATTTGCTCAGGGTTTCTGAAACATGATGAGATAAATGCGTAATCGCTTCTTGTGCAGCTCTTAAACGTGCATCAAAACCCTCGCAACTTATGATCATTCCCCGGGATTGTGCCTCTTTCGTCAATCCTTCAAGATTGGATAAAATGTCATTAAATGATGATTGACTGATCTCCAGATCTGAAGGAGTAATCTGCTTCAGGTTTAGTTGAGCGGCATTGGCTAATTGCAATATATTGGTAAGCCGATCGCAAATCAATTGCCCTTTTTCGGAAGGCAACAAATAATCTGCTTCATACACCGGAGAAATGGTATTCCGTAACAATTGTAAATACAGACCCAGATCGTTTTCATGTACACGAAGTTCTGTCCATTGATCAATCTCAGATTGCGCCTGCACCCGTAACAACCGGGCATTAATGGGGTCTACATGGACTTCAGGGTCCACTTTCGTCACCTGATCAAGTACTTCCCGATTGTACGTAATCCATTGATCAATAGCTTGCTTCGACCGGTCTTCATAGCTAAAAACAGAAGTTCGGATTCCTGATTTCAGGGCCTTCGTCGGATGGAATTTCTTCCATTTCTCCAAATACTCATCCTCAAGTGTCTGTGCTGTAGCAACGGACGCACAACATAGGATGAGAATGCATAATCTCATTTTCATAGGTTGATTCGCTTGAAAGTAGGAAGTTAGAAATTCTCATGGAATTGATACGCGTAATTATTCCATGCGCTTACCTATGACTAAACGAATGAATACTGCTCATGAGAGGTTCATTGAATGGAGTATATGTATCAATGAAACCAGTTCAAGTCCTCGATTGTCAAAAAAAGGCCATTACCACCTGGTCTTGCTAACTCTTTTTGGTCTGGTCGACGATCTCCGCACCGGTAGCGTTATCATGTACAGAGTGAATGCCTTTATCTCTTGCTGAAGACGTGGTATACATTTGGCTGTTTCCTATGATTTGTTTGTTGGCGGCATGAAGTACGAAATAATAACGTCCGTCTTTGGCCGTCTTTTTCTCAAAATTGCCTTCATCTTTGGAATTTGTAGCCACAGAATTTACTCCGTTTTGGCAACTGGCTTTGACCGTATATCCCTGACTGGCCAGGATCACTTCGCCATTCCCTGCCTTTAGATGGAAGAAAAAATGATCGTCTTTCCCTTTAAATATCTCGAATTTAGATTTTCCCATGGAGTAAGTGATTTAGTGACTATTAGGTTCAATTTAATCATTTAAACCCTTTCCCTCAATTTCTGCGTGTGAACAAACGATTAATTCGATTACTCAGAGCTCAAAATCTCCGATGGGTTCACCTTGGCCACTTGAATACTCTTAATGCTTATGGAAACGATCGCAGGGATTAATACACCAATGACGGCTAATACAAATACCCAGGCATTCACCTGTGTGCGGTAAGCAAAATTCGATAACCAGTAGTCAATCAGGTAGTAAGTAAATGGAGAAGCAATCACAAATGACAGCATGATCAGCCAGACAAATTCCAGGGTAAGCAAAGACCATAGCTGTCCGATAGTTGCTCCTAATATTTTTCGGACGCCTACTTCTTTCTGCCTGTTTTGCATGACATAACTGGCCAATCCGAATAGCCCGAGGCAAGCAATAAATATCGCCAGTACAGTGAAGCTGACCAAAAGCTTCATCATGGTCTGTTCTTTTACGTATTTGGTTTGAAAGTAGTCATCCAGGAAGTAGCTCTCGAATGTTCGATCCGGATTAAAAGTATTCCAAACCTCTTCAAGGTACGCTACAGTTTGCATCAAATCTTCTGACTCAAGTCGAATCACCAATTTCCCTTTATTATCATGACCGTGCCGATTATGTATAACCAATGGTTCTATCGTACTGTGAAGGGAAGCAAAATGGAAATCTTTTACAATCCCAATCACTTTAAAATCTCGCAGTAATGAGGGCGAATATTCATAGATCGAAGCTGTATCCAATGACATAATTCCAAGCGCCTTCGCTGCAGTTTCGTTGATGATCACCGCATGAGTGGTATCAGTCGCAAAACTTCTGGAGTAATTTCTCCCACTGGCCATTTCAATTCCCAGTGTCTGAATAAAATCGTAATCGGTATTGAATACTTTGACCCTTATTTTATCCTCTTCCGTTCCATGGGAAGGCCGAACATTTCCAACCCACATTCGAATCAATTCTCCAGGCAAACTCGACATCAATGACATGTTGATCACATGCGGATTTTGTAATCCCATATTTCTAAAGGCGTCATATTTAGATCCGAAATTGTCGTCATAATCCAGTGGGATAACCAGGGCCTGTTCCGGTTGTATTCCCAAATCTTTCGATTGAAAGTAGCTTAACTGCTGGTAGACCACAATGGCACTCGCAATCAATGAAACGGACATGGCAAATTGAAAAACAGACAATCCTTTCCTGAGTCGCTGCTTTTCCCGCGAACGTGTCTTGGAAAAAATATCATTTGGCCGAAATGCAGACAAGTAAAACGCAGGATATGCTCCTGACATTGTTCCTGTTAGCAATACAAAAAGAATAAGTACAACTCCAATTTCGACTGACCATAAACCACTTAAATCCAACGACTTATTAATAAGCACCTCAAGGTATGGCAACAAAAAATAAGTAAGGAACCCCGCAAAGCAAACAGCAATCAAGGTCAGCAGAATACTCTCTAATAGAATCTGTTGGATCAATGATTTACGTTCAGCTCCAAGGACCTTCTTCAAACCGATTTCTTTCATTCGTTTGACACCATATGCTGTCGATAAATTCACGAAATTGATTCCGGCAATCAGCAGAATAAATGCCCCTACTCCCATGAACAACTGAGTTGTAAGTTTGCTGCCTACAGGCTCAAACTCATACATCAGATCGGACTCAAGGTATATGCTAGTCAGCGGCTGAAGTAATAACCTGGGATATGGCGTTCGTTCGACATGCTGCTCGATCAGGCCTGCGAATTGTTGTTGCAACTTATCGGGATTGGCCCCTTCCTGTAAAACCAAATAACTGTAGGTCCAGAAACCATTCCGTTCCTCACGCGTGGTTCCTGTCAAAAAAGAGGCGATCATTTCTCCATGAAAATGAGAAGTAGATGGCATATCGCGATAGACAGCCGTGATTTCATAATTAGTTTCATCATTCCGGTTGAGGGTTTCACCAATCGCGCGATCTGGATCATCAAAATATTTGATTGCTATTCGCTCATTGATTATGACTGTATTTGGCTTCCCTAAAGGATTCTGAGGGTCACCGGCGATCACTTCAAAATCAAACACCGACAACAACGAACCATCTGCCCACATGAATCCATCTTCATAATGGCCTAACGGCTCTTGCGAAGACTTGATCAAAGTCTTACTTCCCCAGGTCGTTGTGATCCTGGTGTAACTTTCCACTTCCGGAAACTGCGCTTGTATCATCGGAGCCCAACGCCCGGTAATGATGGCCCAGGGAAGCTTCTCATTCCGATCGGTCAGGTCGTAGTTAAGTCGATATATCCTCTCCGATTTCGCGTGGTGCGTATCATAATTTAGTTCGGTCCGAACAAAGAGGAAGATCATGAAAAAAGCGACCAAACCTAGGGTTAGTCCCGATAAACTGATCGCTGTATACGTACGATGCTTGATCAACAACCTCCAGGACATTCTTACATTGGATTGTAGAAGCATGGTACCCGGATTTGGCCTACGGTTCAGTAGCAGCTTCAAACAAGTAAGCCATTCCAAAAAGAAAAAGAAGAACGCTTTTAAATGACCTGATTCTTCAAGCTTTCTTTGGTACAACTCCTCCAAATCACCTTTGACATTTTCCCCTATTTCAGGAGATATGCTGGAGATGATCCGATAACAAAGTCCTTTTACTTTTTTCATGTCAGTTGGTTTTAGCCATTAATGCGAACATTTGATTTCTAATATCATGCGCAGACTGTAGTGCTTCCCTTCCTGCTACCGTCAGTCGGTAAAAGCGCTTCTTTCGTCCACCCCGCTCATTGGTAGCTCCTCCTTCCCATGACTCGATCATTCCTTTCTTCTCCAATCTCTGAAGGGCCGTATGCAAAGCACCAATGCTTGGTCTTTTACCTGTCTGCGCCTCCATTTCATCCTTAATGCTTACGCCATAAGAAGCATCCCCAAGCACCCCTATCGTCAACATGATCAATTCTTCAAATTCTCCCAGGTAATTCTTATGCATCTTGAAATTATTTCTTTCCTTAACGTAGAGGTTATTAATTTGTTTCCTTATCGTAGTAGAAATATTTTCCATCAGCAGAATCCAATAAAATACAGTCAGCATCAATCACATATTCAGGTCGTTATTTCTCATATACATTATGTTTTGACCCCTATCTAACCGTCTTAGGGCACGTTATCGCCTCCGTAAAACATTTCAGATTCCAGCAATCTTTTCTTATCTTTTCTTGCTCAACCTGCCACGGAAAGCTCGTATGCGATACCTGGTCCATGTGATCCTTATGTTGGGTGTATTTCATAGCTGTCTGGGACAACTTGCAGACAGTCTGAAGACACTATTATCTCAAAAACAAGGTGCGGAAAGAATCCCTGTTCTGCATGATTTGATCATTGGAGAATGGCTCAATTACCCTGACCGTGCCATGAAGTATGGCGAAGAGGCCCTGGAACTATCCAGGGGGATCGACGACTCAGCCAACATTTCAAAATCCATACGACTGATTGCCGGTGTGTTTTACTATAAGGGAGATTATGACCAGTCGCTCGAATACAATGACCGGGCCCTGGACATAGCCCTTCGTCTCGGTGATATTTCGCTGATCAACAATGGTTATAATAATCTGGGATTGCTCTATCTGGAGGTGGGTAGTTACCAGACTGCCATGGAATACTTACAAAAGAGTATTGATCTCAAAGAGACCATTGCAGAGAAATACGGGCTGTCTACCACCCTGAACAATATGGGTCGAATCTTCGACAGGATCGGTGCATATGAAGAAGCCCGCAATTATTTCGAAAGAGCACTGGAAGCCTCCGCCCTCACCGGAGATCGTGTGGAGATCTATTCTCTAAATAACATCGGGTTTACCCATCTTGAAGAAGGTCAGACGGACCTGGCGATGGAATACTTTCAAAGAGCCTTTAAACTAGGCAATGAATATGGGAATATTTTTTGGGGCACGGCTTCTATGAGAGGAATTGCAGAAGTTTTTTTGATTCGCAATCAACTGGACTCTGCTAAGCATTACCTGGACTTGTCTCTAAATGGGACACGAAGCATCGATGACAAAAAAGGACTTGCTGAAACCTACCAGACCCTTAGCAAATACCATTTGGAAATGAAAGATTTTGCCGCTGCCATTTCCCATTTGGATTCTAGCCAAAGTCTGGCCAGACGCCTCCGGGTTCGCGAACAGATGACCGACAATTTCAAACTGTACATTGAGATATACCGTCAATTGGATAATCCCAATTTATTGGCATCATATCAAGCTCAATACATTGCTCTCACGGACTCTCTATTTCGAGATGTAACAGCCAGGAACCTCTCTCTGGTCCCGGTCAAACTCAAAGAAGAAGCGGACCGAATTACGCTTGCTGAACAAGAAGCCGAGATCCAACGACAAAGTGACACCCTCAAATTTTACATCATTATTTTGCTGATCAGCGTCCCTGGGGTCATTGTCCTTATTTACCTGTTAAAGAAAAATAAGAAGGCACATGAAGAGGTATTAAGCACCCAAAAACTGTTGATCACTTCCGAAAAAATGGCCTCCCTAGGTGTGATGGCAGCAGGTATCGCACATGAAATTAACAACCCACTGAATTACATCAAACAGGGAGCAGCGGCCCTTTCCTTCGAAACACAAAAGGATACTTCCCCTCAATCTCGAGAGAATGAAAAACTGCTGGAAGCGATTGACGAAGGAGTGACCAGGGCGGCCAAAATTGTCATGAGCCTGGGCCACTTCAGCCGTCAGACTACTACCATGAATGAGGTCTGTGACCTTCGAGAAATCATGGAAAATTGTTTGTTGATCTTGCAGAACCGTTTGTACGGAAAAGTGGCTGTAAGTAAACATTATGGTCCATCCAATACCGTATTGGGTAATGAGGGCCGATTGCATCAAGCCATGATGAACATATTGTCCAATGCAGAGCAAGCCATTACCGAATCAGGGGCTATCGTTATCAAAACACTGAACAAAGGCGACAATCTGATCATTACCATTGAAGACGATGGAAAAGGGATTCCAGCTGATCAATTGACGAAGATCGGAGACCCTTTCTTTACGACCAAGTCTCCTGGTGAAGGTACTGGGTTAGGGCTGTTCATTACCTATTCTATCATTCAGGAGCATCATGGACAAATGGATGTACAGTCTGCTTCCGGAGCTGGAACCACGTTCACCGTTACCCTGCCTTTACATCAGAAGGTCATCAAAACTCACAGAACGAGATCGGGAAAAAAAGCTTCTCTCTGAACACATTCGCCATTACTCGACCTTCTCCAACCTCAGGTTCCGAACTCTGCCACTAGTGAATCTTGCCCCGGTAACGTTATTGGCCTTATCTCTTTGAAATTCAGCAATGAATTCACCGGTATTCAAAACATCTTTCTTAACTCTTGTCACATCACCGTATCCACGCCTTTGATGATACCAGGTCAGCTGGTCATCTTTCCATTGGAAGGTGTAATACACATCCAATTCTGGACTGTAGTACTTTCCTGCATAACTTTTAAGTTCTGCATCAGTAGGATCTGAAGGAACAAATCGATCGAAATAGATCAGTGAACCATCTTCTTGTCGAAAGGCCATTCTCAGTTTTTCTCCTTTTCCCTCAAAAAGCACCTGATAGTTTCCACCTGCACCAATCATCTTGAAGACGTTTTTCCCAATTGGGACCAGTTTACTTTCACTGGTCTCTCCTCTCCAATACATGAGTGTATCGTTTTTGACATAAATACGCCTCACATACTTGTCAACAGGATTCCAAAAATAGTTCTCGAATGCTTTGAGTGCCTTGATGGAAAGATCGATCGACTTTTCTTCATCCGATGATTTAGCCATTACCTTTTCCTCAGAACCAAAGAGTATATCAAAGACTTGATAAGTCTTTCCTCCTGGGTTCCCGCGATTAAAATTGGTCAGGATGGTAATGGCCACTTCCTCTTCCGGAATCGCGACGAAGTTGCTGCGAAACCCTCCAATGGACCCTCCATGGGCTACTACTTTCTTACCATTCACTTCATTGACTGTAACACCAAAGGCATAATTGTTTAGGGTTCCGTCATTGAATGGGTCAGTGGTTTCCAAACGATAGAATAGTTCTTCCCACCCTTCTTTTGGCCGATAGAAGTTCTGACCCCAGATCAGAAGATCTTCAACTGTGGCATGGACATTACCAGAGCCATAATACGCCCAATAATCAATCGAGCGTTGAAAAACACCACCTGAACGATCATAATAAGAAGTTGCATTTTGAGGAACAATATTGGAAGGGTCAGCCTCGACGTAAGTATCTCTCATACCCAGGGGTAAAAACACATTGCGCTTCATCCATTCAGGAAAAGGTGTTCCCGTCAATTCTTCGATGATACGAGCCATATAAATATACCCTGTATTACAATACATGTATTCCGCGCCTGGTTCAAAATTGAGGTCCTGCTGACTTTCCATTAAACGATAGATATCTTCATTGGAGCGCAGGTCATTTCCCCGCCAGCCAGCGTAGAACAATAATTCATGAAAACTCCGAATCCCACTGGTGTGGTGTAACATATGACGTATCGTGATCTTCTCTCCGATCTCAGTCAGGTTAGGAATGTATTTACCCAGCTTGTCATCTACTGACAATTTCCCATCTCGCTCAAGCAACAAGATGCCCATTGCCGTGAATTGCTTTGAAACTGAGGCGATATTGAAAATCGTTGACGTTTGATTCGGGATCAAATAATCCAAACTCGCCATTCCATAAGCCTTCAGGAACACGTTTTCGCTTCCTTTCCGTACACCTACAACTCCTCCAGGGTGATTGGGCTTATTCCACTCCAGGAAAAGGCTGTCAATACTCGCTTCCTGGGCGCTGGATAGCTGTGCCTTAACTTGAATATGAATGAAAGTAGTTATCAAGAACAAGAAAAATAGTCGTTTGATCATGCCTTTGGTATTTATGATCAGGAAGTTAATGCCAATTGCACAACTACGACCCCCTTACTTAGAATTAAGATGGATCAATCGGGCTCAGGAAAAATCAAAAACAAGCTACGGAATTCCCAGGTACGTGCATTTAATGGCTGGCCAGAACATTAAGGAGATTGTGTATGATGCCCATACTAAAATCAAATATCTGCAAGGTGAGATGGCGGTTTCTAGAACTCTCCCATCATAAATGTCTCTATGATTTGTGCCATTTGTTCATTGGATTTCAACAACTTCAAATAGCGGTGGTCCGAGCCCTCAGCCTGCACCCAGGTATTTCCGCCCACGCTATCAGGCACACATTTACCCCCTTCAACTTCCTCCCAATACTCTCCTAATCCACCTCGTACAGCGTAAAGAACGGCCGTTTGATCATAAGTTGAATTGTCGTAGATCTTCCCTTGCCATTGATCATTTAACCAGGGGCTATGTTCACTGAAATGCATAAAGCCCTTATATAACGGATGATTTTCCGGTAACGTATTGAAGATTTCTCCAGACTTGACATCTACACCCACTTCGTACCCCGAAAATAAGATGGGCACCTCAATGTTCTCAATCACATACCGGGTCACACCTGGCATGGCACCATCAAAATTCCATTCCTTCTCGCCGGAAGGAAATTGTCCTCCCATGATCACAAATTCTTTTACTTTCTCTCTGATCAGCTCTTTCCCTGTCAATGTTGAAAATTCGTCAGGTCCCGAATCAATCAAGTTCATGATATTGGCCAAAGGCCCTACCGTTACAATGACCAACTCAGATGCTTCGGCTTCGGACAACAATTTCCTATACAAACCTGTACTTTCAGGAGCCCTGTTTTTATCTACCTGGAAGGGGAAGTGATCCGCGATGATCTTGCTATGGTTCCAGGGTACATGATCACCTGCGACTTTTCTCGTTCCAATGGCAATGTCAGGATTTCCATAAAATCCATTGACCGCACTAACGGCTGCTACTGAATAAATCTCTGTATTCCAGCACATAACAGCCATTAACTCACATTCACCGCGATTATGAAAATGATTCAGCATAGCCAAAGCACCCAGGTCATCGGCATCACCACCGAAATCTGTATCGAAGATGATCTTTGGTACCTTCTTTGGTGCTGAAGTTTGATCACAAGCAATAATAAGGACAGATAAAACAAGTAAAAAATACTTCATAAGGACTCAGAATTAAGGTTTTTAACAGATTCGCGCTCAATGATTTCAGGAACAATCTTTTGATTAATTATGGTCTGATCATTGAGCAGGGATAATAGCATTTTTACCGCTTGTCCCGCAATTTGAGCAATAGGCTGCTTGATGGTAGAAATTGGTGGAGAGGTCAATTCAAAATAGGGTTGCTCATCGAAAGACAGCAAAGAAATATCATCAGGGATTTTCAATCCATGCTGCGTAAGGGCGCGCATGGCTCCGATAGCTATAAGGTTATTGAAGGTGAATAAGGCACTAGTTTGCTTTTCTTCTTCCAGCAGTTGCAGAACACTGTCAAATCCATTTTTTGTCGTAAATCCATCCCCCAGGATGTGGATCTCTTTTTCCAAACCCGCCTCTTGCATAGCCTGACGATAGCCCGCAATGCGATCAATATTGGAGATGGCCTCTGGTAATCCCTGAATGACGCCAATCTTCCGGTGCCCTTTTTCAATTAAGAACCGAGTTGCCCTATATGCTCCGGTTTGGTTATCCGAAGAAACGTGACAAATGCTTAAATCCTCGAAATAGCGATCCATAAACACTACCGGACGATCTTCATACGGTTTGAAGTGATCAGGTCTGATACCCACCGGAACCACAATCAAACCATCGGTTTGACGTCTGGCAATCATACCTAATGTCTTTTCCTCGAGCTGCGTATCGTCCTGTGTATTTGACAGCAACATCAATTTCCCTTCGGCGCGAAGTTCTCGTTCGACTGCATGAGCCAGATTCGCAAAAAAAGGATTAGACAGATCAGGCACCAGCAGACCAATGATATCGGTCTTTTGTTTGCGCAAATTCACAGCCATTTGATTAGGTGCCAGGCCATACTGTTCAGCAGCTTCCTTGACCTTCTGAACCGTCTTTTTACTGATCCGATATTTCTCTGCATGACCAGACATAACCCTGGAAACCGTTGTTCTGGAAACACCCGTCTTCTCCGCTAACTCCTTAAGTGATATCCCAAGCCCCATACTGATCAACTATAAAAATCAAGCGTATAAACATAATTTATTATATTGCGCAATCGAGTGTGCAATGTAATGCAAAAAAATTTAACAGGATGAATAACCAAAAGAAGGTAATTGTTATGGGCAGTTCAAACACAGATATGGTTATCCAATCTGAACACATCCCAGCGCCTGGAGAAACCATTCTTGGAGGCCGCTTTGAGATGGTGAGTGGTGGCAAGGGGGCGAACCAGGCCGTAGCAGCAGCCCGATTAGGAGCACATGTTTCCTTTATTGGTAAAGTGGGAAGTGATGTATTCGGTCAGCAGGCCCTAAAAGGTCTACAAGCAGATGGAATTAACATTGAATTTACCACAGTCAAAGATAACTGTGCCTCAGGAATTGCTTTGATCATGGTTGACAACCAGGGAGAAAATTGCATTTCCGTTGCTTCCGGAGCCAACGCAGAAATCTCAAAAGAAGACATTGATCAGGCTGGAGATCAATTCATTACCGGAAATCTACTGCTTACTCAATTGGAAGTACCCGTTAACATAGTGGAATACACCATACAACAGGCAAAAGACAGTGGAATGAAAACTATACTAAACCCTGCTCCTGCTGCTCCCTTATCGGACAAACTCTTGGCACAAATTGATATCATCACCCCCAATCAATCGGAAGCAGAATTATTAACTGGTATTGAAGTAAATAATCCTGAAACGGCAAAAGCAGCCGCTTCTTCCTTATTAAACAGGGGCGTTGGTGCGGTTATTCTAACGATGGGTAAGCAAGGAGCTTATGTACTAGGGGAAGGCCTGGATGAAATCGTTCCCGCTTTGTCCGTAACTGCAATAGACACCACAGCGGCAGGCGACACCTTCAATGGAGCTTTGGCTTGTTCGCTGGCAGAGGGAAATGACCTTCAATCCGCGACCCGGTTTGCTACAAAAGCTGCGGCCATATCAGTTACGCGATTCGGAGCACAAACCTCCTGCCCTACACTTGAGGAAGTCTTAACTATTAAACCCTAAAACCATGTTTATTCCTGCTTCTTACACCTTCGCAGTGTTCCTCTGTATCATAACGATGTTTTGCTGGGGTTCCTGGGCCAATACACAAAAACTAGCTTCAAAATCCTGGCCATTTCCGTTGTTCTACTGGGATTACAGTCTGGGGATCATTCTCTGTACCTTGATTTTTGGATTTACCCTGGGGTCCAATGGGCTGGAAGGAAGAAGCTTTATAAACGACCTTTTGCAGGCTGATGCTATGGCATATGGATCTGCGGTGCTGGGTGGAATCATTTTCAACCTCGCCAACTTACTGGTAGTTGCTGCCATTGATATTGCAGGTATGGCAGTCGCATTCCCCATTGGCATCGGAATAGCGCTGGTACTGGGTGTAGTTGTCAATTATTTAGCCAACCCTGTAGGCGATCCGGTATTATTATTTCTCGGGGTTGGCCTGGTTACCGTCGCCATTGTCATTGATGCCATCGCCTATAAAGGCCTAAATAGCGGAGATACCAAAAGTTCTTCAAAGGGCATGATCTATGCCATATTGGGTGGCGTGTTAATGGCTTTCTTCTTCCGCCTGGTAGCTGCTTCCATGTCCACTAACTTCGTTGCTCCTGATCCCGGTTTATTTACACCCTACAGTGCGGTATTCGTATTTGGCATAGGGATATTCCTCTCCAATTTCCTTTGGAATTCTTATTTCATGTTCAAACCAGTCAGCGGGTCCCCTATGACCTACGGTGACTATTTCAAACTTGGGAGTTTGAAAACACACGGAGTGGGCATGTTGGGAGGAATTATCTGGTGTATCGGTATGAGCTTTAGTCTCATTGCGGCTGAGAAAGCAGGTTTCGCCATATCCTATGGACTTGGACAAGGTGCTACCATGGTGGCCGCTGCCTGGGGGGTATTCGTTTGGAAAGAGTTTGCCGGTGCATCTAAGAAAACCAACCAGTTAATTGCCTTGATGTTCATCTGCTTCATAGCCGGTTTGGTTACTATTGTGATGGCCAGGGGTTGAATTGATTCAGGATCAATCTGTATTCTGGGAACCTTCGACGAAAAAAATTCATTTTTGTATTGAGTAAGGTATTGAAAGTAATCCATACGCAGCTTCAAAATCGCTCACCAGAGCGGTATTTAAAGTCCTTTTTGTCGTGAAACACTGAATGACTGATTAACTTAATTCACTGCGGATCATTGGAATAATATCTTTAATCTGGAGATTTTCCACTTTATCCTTCTTTCATCATGTCACATGAATATTATCTTTCCAGATGCGAGTCACTTGCTTCCATTGCAAAACAAAACGGTAATAGCCCTGTGGGTTGTGTCATTGTCATTGATGATGAAATTGTAGCAGAAGGGATTGAGTCTGCTACCTCCGATCAGAACATCACGCATCATGCAGAAATGAATGCTCTTCAAAATGCGAGAGATCAATTGGGAAAAGATTTGACGCATGCTATCCTCTACTCCACCCATGAACCTTGTGTCATGTGTGCTTATAGCATACGATATCACGGGATAAAGAAAGTAGTATTCAAAAATCAAGTTGAGCAATTAGGGAGTTATTCCTCTGCATTCAAACTACTAACTTCTGATGACGTTCCTGAAAGTTGGCCTCCGAAACCTGAGATTATTCATATCTCATAGGCTAAAGCAATTTCCGAACAGGTAGTGTTTTCGAATCACTAAAGACCTGGGTTATTCATGTGGTCTAACCACTCCATAAATTTTTGGGTTAGAATGACATTTCCCGCTACACGAATTTTCATCATGAAGTACCAAAGTCCATAAATGAATGTATCGGCGTTATGATGTATTCATAACTGCCTTGCAATTATGGAACTCTGAATTATTCGTACTAGGTTTACAACTGGATACATTATATTTCACCTAATGAAATACAGCCATTAACAATGTTCCACAAATACCTTATTTCGACGATTCACCCTTTTTTAAGGTATTGTCAGCAATACCACATCCGTGGTATGAACACGCGTTTAAATGCTTAATACTTTTGGCTTCACATAAGTCAAATAACACAACCATTTTTAATCATTTAAGCATTATTAGTCATGAGTACTAACTCAATTACCTTCTCTGTCAATTGCTACAATATCGTAGAGGAATACGATGCCCACAATAAAAATTTGCCATCAGGTGAATCCGCCTACAGTAAATCGAACCCGATTCAAATCACCCAGGGAAATTATACATCCACTCCTGCCCCTGATTCATCCGGAGCCGTGGACATAGGGGATAATACCAGCATCACGATCTCTGTGGACAACAATTCTACATTAGATTGTACAATTGATCTTAGTAAGTTCGACAACTTGTCGGGAACGTTAATACCCGACACAAAAAACCCGGGAAGTGGAGATTCAATTCCATTGACCGTTACGCCACCCAAAACCAGCAGTCATACTACTGAGACCTACGATATCAATTTCACGATCAAGTATGGTTCATCCAGTTACTATTGCACCCTGGATCCAAAATTGAGAGCTAATCAAGGACAGAATTCTTAAATATCGCGTTAATCCAATTTGGAGAGTCATTTTGTTGATTCTCTTGATTATCTCAACTCCACTAATCAGTTGCTCTCAAAACAAACAAGTTACTGACAGTCTAAAGTACATTTTGTCCTCAAAACATTCAGACACGTTAACCATCGGCGAAAGAATCAGCATTCTTAGTGAAATATCGGCACTTGAAAATGTACCTGACGAAATACTTCGATATTCAGAAATGCTTAAATCAATTGATAACGGAGAAAATCAGGATCATATCATTATGGCCTATCAATTCTCCGGAGTAGCCTATCGATTGAAAGGAGACCTTAAACGGGCACTAGAGAACCTGATTTACAGCACTGCAAAAGCCATAGAAGCCAATGCGTATAACTTTCAGATTCAGGGTTATTTGGAAATAGCCAATACCTATACTGCTAACCAAGATCACCAAAACGCGCTACACTATGAATTAAAAGCCATCGAAATCGGCAGAATTCATGGAGATAGCACAGAATTGGCCATAAACCTGCTCAATACGGGGTTTAGTTATTACTCTTTAGGTAAATATGATTCGGCTTTGCTTTTGTATAATGAAGCAGAGCCCATTTTCAGCGACATTGCTCTACCGATTGGCAATGCCTATGTAACCGGTAATCGGGCTTTGGTCTACTGGCAACAAGGGAATATAGAAAAGGCCACCAGGGACTTGTTTCTTGCCATAGAATGGTTGACTCCACTCGGTGATGATTATGGCATCTCTGATTATCATATCCAATTGGGTAAGATCTTCTATGAACAGCAAGAAGTCCAAAAAGCCATTACCCATACGGAAAAGGGAATTACACTGGCCAAAGAGTTGGATCTCAAAGAAAGCATTAGTGATGGCGCGCTTTTATTAAGTGAGCTCTACAAAGAACAGAAGCAATTTGAAAAGGCGCTACAATACCATACTCAGCATCTCTCCTACCGCGACAGTGTAGAAAACAACGAACAAACCAAAACCATGGCTAACATGCGTACTGAATTTGAAATCAATCTTCGGGAAAAGGAAATCAGCTTACTGGAACAACAACAAGAATTACAATGGACTTACATTGTAATTGCTATCATTTTATTCATAGCTGCCTTTATCTTTTTACTTTACTTCCGTCAGCGTTACCACAATTCGCGACTATTGCGTGAAGCCGAGCAAAAGCAACACGATGACGACATTTTCAAATTATTGGCCTCTCGAGAAACTCAGGCCTTACAAGCCATGGTCAACGGCAGAGATCAGGAAAGGATTCGCATTTCACAAGAACTTCATAATCATTTTGGAAGCCTCTTCGCTACGATTAAAATGAATTTGAATGGGATCAAATATAAGTCTCCACGGGAGGAGACCATCGTCCAATTAGTGGATCAGGCCTGTACGGATATCAGGAGTCTTTCTCATTCGTTAAATATGGGCATCAGTGAAGGCTTTGGATTAATTCCTGCCCTGAAAGACCTGGTGGTCCATTTGAGCAATTCCGGAGAAATGCAGGTGGAATTTTCAGAAGCCATGAATGGTGTAAAACTGGATAGTGAAGGCGAGATCTTTGTTTATCGTATCATTCAGGAGCTAATCGGAAATGTTCTGAAACATGCGAATGCCACGGAGTTATCTATTTCACTAACACATTTCGACGAAGAACAACTGGTCAATGTCCTCGTAGAGGACAATGGAGAAGGATTTGATCCAAAAGCTTTGAATCCTGAAAAGAGCGGCATGGGGCTAAGAACACTGGAAGATATGGTGGAGAACCACCGCGGAGAGATCAGTATTGACAGCAATGCCCTGAGAGGAACCACTATTTCCATAGACCTGCCCATCGATTCACTAAGAAAATCCACCGAGCTATGATAAAGGTACTCATTGTAGATGATCATGACCTGTTTGCAGAGGGCGTAAAATTCATGTTTCAACCGGAGGACGAGATCCAGGTAGTGAAGCATACTAAAAATGGTAACGAAGCACCTCATATTCTCGAAAATCATGAAATAGATGTGATCCTCATGGATATCGACATGCCTATTTTAGATGGGATTGCCACCATGGACCTACTGAAAACCAGGGGATTTGATCATCCGATCCTTATGCTTACCATGCACCAATCCATGAAGCAAATAAGAGGTGCCCTGGAGAAGGGTGCACAGGGTTACATTCTGAAAGATGCATCTCGAGAGGATCTGGTAGATGCCATTACAAAAACTTATCAAAGGCAGAGTTATTTCCATCCTAAGATCAACGAGCAGATCTTTGATTATTTCCGAGGGAAGCGGACTTCATCCAATGAAATGGCACAATTGTCCACTCGGGAAAAAGAACTTGTGAAATGCATTGCCGATGGGATGAACAGCAAAGCAATCGCTAACAGCCTGCACCTTAGTGAACATACGGTACGTACCCATCGTCGAAACATCATGCAGAAATTGAAGGTTAAGACGGCTGCCGAACTGATTCGGATTGCCTTGGAGAAAGGAATCATATAAACCCAAGTAGGCTCTAAATGGACCAGGGGAACCAAATTCCCCCATAATTGATTTACCCTAACTGAATATACACTTAGGAGGTAAAATCATGGAAATTGGAATAGACAGCTTCGCCGCTGCCACCCTCAATCCAGAAACAGGAAATTATACTGATCCGGTGAAGGATATCGATAACTTATTGGTGAGAATCAAATATGCCGATGAAATGGGGCTTGATAGTTTTGCTATCGGGGAACATTATCGCAAAGACTTCCTTGATTCCGCCAATACAGTCATTCTGGGAGCTGCAGCAGCACAGACCGAACGCATCAAACTCGGGAGCGCGGTAACGGTATTGAGTTCGGCGGATCCGGTGAGGGTTTTTCAAAACTTTGCGACGTTGGATCTGATTTCAAAAGGACGCGCAGAAATCGTAGTGGGCAGAGGCTCATTTATTGACTCATTTCCACTTTTTGGGTTTGAAACATTGGATTATTCAGATCTCTTCGAGGAAAAACTAGCATTACTATTACAAATCCGAGATCAGGAATTTGTGACCTGGAATGGTAAATTCAGGGCACCATTGAACAATCAGCCCGTATATCCAAGGCCCTTACAAGAGAAGATACCCATCATTCGTGGCGTGGGGGGCACACCGGCCTCTTTTATACGCGCAGGTGAAATGGGTCTTCCGCTTACGGTAGCAATCATCGGCGGGGATACGGAGCGATTCAAGCCTCTGGTGGACTTGTATCGTGAAACGTATTTAGCCAATAATCATCCCGAAGGTGATATGGAAGTTAATTTGCATTCGCTTGGATTTGTTGGTGAGGAAAAACAAAAGGCACTGGATACTTATTACCCTGGCTACGCCAAGATGTTCAACAAAATTGGAAGAGAAAGAGGCTGGCCGCCAGTGACCCGCATTGGGTTTGATGCTCAGGCAGGAGATGAGGGCGCATTAGTAGTGGGAAATCCGCAATATGTAGCTGAAAAGATCGTCAAACATGCCGAAGTGTTAGGTGGCATCAATCGGTTCACATTCCAAATGGACAATCCGTTATTGTCACACGAACAGTACATGGGAGCGATTCAGTTAATCGGTCAGGAAGTGATTCCTACTGTTCGACAGTTGTTGAATTGATCAATTTGAAAAGCGCACTATTGGTTTGGTGCGCTTTACTCGAATTCCAAATAAGCTACCTCAAACTCAAAAGTTCCAGTTTTCTTTTCGTCCGTAATGAAACCCAGGCGAATGATCTCAGACTGATCCGTGACCTCCATCTTATTCCCCGTAGCATAACCCATACGGTATTGGAGAACATCCTCAAGTAAATAAGTCTCGGTTCCCCAACTTTCACGGTTTGGTAGTTTAAGCTTGAAGTTTGGGTAATAGAATCTACGGTCGTTTTCCAGTTGTAGGGCCATTTTCACTCCTTTGCTTCGATACTTAATGGTCACTTGAGTAAAACGGCCAAGGTCATAATCTCCGTAAGGAGCTCTCAGAGAAGTAAACCCACCATTATTTTCCAGTGAAACCTGTCCATAAAACAACAAGCCCCCTTCCGTAAAAACTGCATGACCCTTTGATAAGCCTCCCATGACGCCATCATCGATGATATACCAATCGGGCAGAGCTTCTTTCGTAAAATTGATCTTGAAAGACGTATCTAACATGAGCAACAAGGAAAACATCAAATGAATCATAGATACTTTTCCTGGAATAACTTAGAAAATTAAAAACAGTTAAAAATTTTCAATAAAGGTGAAACAAGGTCGAAATCGGATCAGTTGTCCTGTTCATGGAAAATGCGAAAAACATATTCGGAGAAAAACTCCTGACTTGCAGTAAGGCTCCAATGGCTGGTTTCTTTCGTGATGGGTGTTGTAATACAGATGCCATGGACCAGGGCACACATACTGTTTGTGCAATAATGACTGAAGATTTCCTGGCATTTACCAAGTCTCAAGGGAACGATCTCTCGACCCCACTCCCACATTACCAATTCCCGGGATTGAAGCCCGGAGATAAATGGTGCCTTTGCGTCACCCGATGGAAAGAAGCTTTGGCTGCTGGAGTCGCTCCGCTGATCATTCCTGAAGCGACACATGAAAAATCACTTGATTACGTGACCATGGACGATCTGATTAAACACGTCTATGTTGCGAATCAAGGATAATGTCAGCCATTAATGCATGCTTACAGATAAAAAGTGAATCGAAGCCCTGCGGGGCCAATTGCCAATTGATCCACAAAGTTGAGAATTTGTTTTCCATGATTTGATTGTAACAGATAGAACCCTACATCGAATAGCAATAAAAAGCCTCCCTGCCATACGAGTGATTGTCCAAATCCTTTCAATCGGTCGCCATGATTGGCACTTCTTTTTGCCCGTTGCTGCAAATACAATCCCCCGATCATATATGCCAAATCCAGGCCTGCATTCAAAAGCAGGATTTTTTCCATTGCATGCTGCGCTTTAATGGATTCACCAAGTGTCAGCAATGCAGGATCCGTGGTTGCTGACGTATAATACCCAATTCCTGCTAAAGTTAGATTCACGGTATTCCAGAAGCCATTCATTTGATGAAAGTATTTCCTTGAACCTTCGGCTCTAGAAGCTAAGACAGGACTCGATGCCATATTTGCGATCGCCCAGGTTCCCAGAACAATCATACCTTTTTGGTTGAGTTCCAGTCGCTGTGAATTGAATGCTTCCAGTGGCTGCGACCAACTTAGCCAAGCCATCAAAAAAGCCGCATGAAAAAGTAATAACCGTTTATTCATCAATTCATTAAACACATCAGGCACTATTTAGTTATTTCCATATGAGTTCATCAGAAGCACATAAGGTCCATATCATTGGTGCCGGAATCAGTGGTTTGATTGCCGCGATCAACCTCGAAAAAGAAGGATTTCGTCCGGTTATTCTTGAAAAGGATAAGGCAGTTGGCGGAAGGGTCCAAACTGACGAGATCGAAGGTTATCGATTGGATCGTGGGTTTCAGGTTTTATTGGAAGCCTACCCAAAGGCCCAGGAATACCTGGATTATGAAAGTTTGAATCTGCAGCCGTTGAGTTCCGGAGCCGTGCTCTTCTCTCATGGGAAAGGAGAGCATTTTGGCGACCCACTTCGCGAATCCAAATACCTCCTTCCAACTCTGACCTCCTCTGCTGGCTCACTCTCTGACAAATGGAAGGTCTTCCAGTTAAACAAAGACCTGAAAAATCTGGAGCTGGATGCCGTATTCGATCGCAAGGAACAAACGACGCTCGACTATTTAAAGGATTATGGATTTTCGGATAAGATCATCCAATCCTTCTTTCGCCCGTTCTTTAGCGGGATTTACCTGGAGCCAGATTTACTTACCTCCAGCCGCATGTTCGAATACGTATACAAACTATTCGGAAAAGGTCGGGCTATGGTACCGAAAGCCGGAATTGGTGCGATTAGTGAGCAATTGAAATCCCAACTCTCAAAAACTGAATTTCGATTTTCTTGCCAAGTGGAAAAGGTCGAATCCGGAACAATCACTTTGAATAATGGAGAACAATTGGAAAGCGATTTCACGATCATTGCCACCAATCCAGGGCCACTCCTTCCCCATTTTGTCAGTTCTCTAGAATGGAAGTCTTGCGATAACCTCTACTTTAAAACAGGAGATCGCGTGATTAAAGATCCAGTAATCGGTCTGAGCAGGCATGAAGGCAGTTATGTAAATAACATATTCTACCCCACCAGCATTGAAAACCATCATCAGGGAAATAAAGACCTGCTTTCGGTCACCGTCGTAAAATCACATGAGTTTAGTCCTGAAGCACTCATTGAGCAGGTGACGAAGGAATTGAAATTGATCTTCGGAATTTCGAAAGTTCAATTCCTGAAACATTATCCCATCAGTACGGCACTACCCAAATTACAAGATTTGCAGTACAGTCGCGAAAGCCGGGAAAGTTTACTTACGGAAAGGATAGCTGTCGCTGGTGATCATCAATTGAATGGCTCACTGAATGCAGCGATGATTTCCGGGGAAAATGCAGCAAAAGCGGCCCGGGCAGCCATCAATCAGGAATTGATCCCGATGTAATGAGCAGAAGAAAAGTCGCGTTTGCGTTAGCCTTTGTCCTCCTAGCACTCATCTTTGGTAATCCAGGTGAAAGGCGGTACTTAGAGCAAGTTTCAGCTGATTTCGGAAAAATTCACCACGGCATATCATTAAGCGCCACCCAATTAGCCAGTATGGGTCACAGTAATTACCACAATTTTCTGATTGCCAGCACTTATGAGTACACTTTTGGCAACATCAAAGTATCGTATGCCGGCATTGCTTTTATGACCTTTTATCTGGGTAGCTCCAGAAAAGCAAATCCTTCATCAAATCCTCTTAAATCAATCTAAAAATGATTCAACCGATACCCCCAGGCTTTCAAAAGCACGTCCATTATTTCGAGTTTGACCTTCAGGCGTCCGAAGCTTCTGTATGGCAGTGGTTCAATGATACTCGAACCTTTACTGATACGCAGGTATGGCCATACAAAGTGGAGTTTTATGCTACTGATGAGTCTGATACAAACGGCTTCCAAGAAGGTGTATTGACGAACCACACCGGCCCTTTCGTCAATTTTCCGGGAGAACTCGTTAGAATCCAGGAGAATTATCGAGACCTCCAATACTTCTACGGTAGCTACGCCCTTCATTTTCAATGGATCCGGCCCTTCCGGCTAGAATTCTGGACAGAAAAAACCAACCAGGGAACCAAAGTAAAATGTGCACTTAGTGCCTATGTCAAACCCTGGATCTTCAAATTCTGGTCCTGGTCGCAACGACTATTTTGGAGTAGGTTCCAGCGTTGGTCTACACGTCAGATCCTGAAATTGGAACGACGAAATCAAGAAATTCTGGAAACGGCGGGTTAATCATTTAAAACGATCACTTGATATATGAAAAACCCCGACTCCTAACAATCGGGGTATAACGGAATCATTATGCGTTATTTATGCTATTGCGCATTAAGTACCATCCCATGACCATGGTCCAGGCAGTAGTACCAAAAATGAATATCCTGAAACCGGACACATCCGTGTAAACATGTCCAGCGATTACAGTGAGAAATGCCAGAGCAACCAGCGCAATTCCCAAAACTCCCACCCAAACCGGAAATTTCCGTGTCTGGATTAAGGCAATTGACCAAAACAAAGTCGAAACGCCAACGGCCGTCATGAAAATGTAGTCATTTGCCAGGTTAAAAAAGTGGTTGTACCTAAAAACAGGCTTCAAATTCGCAATGACCTGTGGATCAGCTTCCGCATAAGAAGTCACAAATTGCATGAGTACCAGTCCGTTCAATGTTGCAGCGATCATAACCGCAATCAATCCAAAGCTCATAAATGAAAACCCTACCCTGGAAAGAAACACAGCTTCTTTCAACCGGGTCATTATACCCCAATATCCATAAGCAACAAAAGGAATCGAAAACAAGGCAATGGCATGGGCAATGATCCCCATATTAACGATAGCGAGCAAATGCTCAAAGTCGCCTCCTACAGGATGCAGGACCATCGTAACAATCATCAGAAAAGAACCTATCAGCAAGGAAAGCCCCGCGCTTCTTAAGTTATTATCCATCATTATGATAAAAAATTAGTTTGAAGCAAACCTAGAGGCAGGACAAAGTTTTGGCCCTTGATCCAAATCAAGAAATACCCGAAATGCGTTTTCTTACCCTGCTGAGGGTTTCAGGGGTCATTCCAAGGTAAGAGGCAATGTGTTTTAAAGGAAAGTGCTGCAAGAGGCCTGGCTGATGCTCCAAGAGTTGCAAATACCTATCGTCCGGCCCCTGATCCTTACGATAAACTCCGTGTTCGCTATTTCCTAAAATTTTACCCAATTGAAAAAAGGTTTGAGATTGCCCAATAAGCTTATGAAGTTCATGAATGGTCAGGATGTGAGCAATGGTATCCGTAAACGCTTCAATTTTATTTCTTGATGGCACCCTCATGGTAAAACTGCTTTGCTCGACCAGCCAATCTCCTGCCACGTACAAACCGGTAGTTACCTGGTCCAATTCTTCATTGAGATAAAAGGAATAGGCACTTCCCTCCTCAAGGAACCAAAAACAATGACAGGTCTCTCCCTGATCAAGCAGCAATTCTCCTTTTTTATAAAATTTGGGCGTCAGACAATTTTTGATGGTCGCTGTTTCGTCTTCTGAGAATGTACCAATCAATCGAATCGATTGCAAAAAAATATCTGTCATGATTTGAAGCAAGGTAATGCAGAAATTGCAAGTTTTTGAAACTCAAACAAAGCGGAATTGGTTGACTTGCAGGTTTCGTTCATTCATGTCTGGTCATAGTTGCCCGGAATCATTATTTTTTTATATTGGAAAATCGGTTACTTCGTATGTCCATGAGAAAAGGAATAACCTTCCTCCTATTCATTGTTGCATCTTTTTCATGGTCGGCTTACGGCCAGGAAATAGATAGTCTCAAATCGCTGCTTGATACCAGTGAAGGAGAATCGAAGATCCACGTACTCCATCAGTTATCGAGGAGTCTTCGATGGAGTCAACCGGAAGATGCGCTGAATTTTGCCACCGAAGCACTTGAAATTGCCAAGCAACTGGAAAGTATCGCACTGCAAGCCTCTTCCTATCGATTGATGGGTAGTGCACATTATTATCTTGGCAACTACGAAAATTCCTTGTCCTATAGTGAGAGATCTTTAGAAATTGCCCAGGAACTCGGAGATACTTCATTGATGATCACCAACCTTAATGGTCTGGGTATCGAAAATTACGACCTTGGTAGCTACGAGCTGGCAATGCAGTACTTTCTTGAAGCTGTTGACCTCATGGATGCCAATGGCGGGAAACTCCGAAGAGCCATTGTTTTGAACAATATCGGACTGCTATTTGAACAGGTAGGCGACTACAAACAAGCAAGAAGTTATTCACTTAGGGGCCTGGAGGTAGCCAAGGAAAATCAGAATATCAATGTTCAAATCTATTCCTACAATGGCATAGGAATATCCTATTTCATTGAAGGGAATTACCCATTGGCTTTACAATACCTGGATAGTGCTCAATGGATCTCACTGGAGGTTGACAACCGGGTATGGGGATCCGTGGCACATAATTATGCGGGTGAAGCGCATCGCAAGCTCGGACGATACGACTCAGCGGATCATCATTATCAAACGGCACTTACCCTTAGCGAGAGTATTGATGATAAGAAGAGAATCGCCGATGTATATACCAATCTCTCCAAATTGTGTCTGGAACTCGGTAACCTTGAAAAATGCTTAGGCTACCTCGATGCAAGTCAGGACATGGCGGCTACTTATAATTGGCGCCAGTTGTTTTTGAATAACCTCCAACTATATGCTGAAGTATACGGGGCCTTTGACATGGATCAGGAAGTTATTGAAAGTCAAGCCAGTTATGTACTTTATCGGGATTCCATCTATAAAAACATCATGGTTCGAAATCTGGAGTTGGTTCCGTTGAAGTTATCGGAAGAAAAAGACCGAATACGGCTGACGGAGCAACAAGCGGCGTTGAAAGAGCAAAAATTTGCCAACAAAATCTACCTGGCAGTTATCATCGTGGCTATACCTGTTGCCTTGCTGCTATTCTACCTCTTGCGAAAAAACAAAAAACAAAACCGGATTCTGGAAGCTAAAAATGAGGAAATCAGGCAAACTCAGGACTTGTTGATCAAATCGGAAAAAATGGCTTCCTTGGGTGTAATGGCCGCCGGAATAGGTCATGAGATCAACAATCCGCTTAATTATATTGAGAATGGTGTCTTAAACATCTCTAATATCCTGGATCAGGAATTTCCAGAACATAAGTCTTCTACCCTCAGTCGGTTCATAGATATTGTTAATGAGGGTGTTTCAAGAGCCTCCACCATTGTCAATAGTCTCGCTAATTTTAGCCGGGGCGGTCAGGAAAATACAGAATCATGTGATATAGCAGCCATCACGGAAAATTGTCTGGTGATTTTATCCAGCAAAACAAAGGATATTCAGTTAGTGAAAAATTATGCTTCCGAAAATTTACTGGTACAGGGAAATGAATCTAAACTGCACCAGGTTTGCATGAACCTGTTATCCAATGCTATCCACGCCGTATCACAACAACCACAACCACTGATAGAAATCCACACGCAAAAGATTCAAAATGAAGTGGTTCTCACGATAAAAGACAATGGCTATGGCATAGATGAAGAAAATCTTTCAAAGATCAGTGACCCGTTTTTTACTACAAAAAACCCTGGAGAAGGCACAGGACTGGGTTTATTCATCGCACACAGTTTTATTGATGAACATAATGGCCGATTAGAAGTTAACTCTATTATAGGGAATGGTGCGACGTTTTCGTTACACTTGCCTTTAAACCGACCATGACTATGAGTACAGCCGAAGAAATAACCATTTTATACGTGGATGACGAGGAAATGAACTTGTTTATTTTCGAAGCGGCATTCAAGAAAAAATATCAGGTTCTGACAGCCACTTCCGGCAAGGAAGGTCTCGAGAAACTAAAGGAAGCATACCATGACATCATTGTGGTAATCAGTGATATGAATATGCCAGAAATGAATGGCGTAAACTTCATCAAAGAAGCCAGGAAATCGTATGAGAAAGTAGGCTATTTTATTCTTACCGGATACGGCTTCAATCATGAAATAGAAGATGCACTAAAAGAACAGGTAGTTCACAAGTTCTTTACAAAGCCCTTCAAACCTGAGCAAATACAGCAGGCAATCGACGAGTTTAGAGATGTGAAGGTGAGACCCTAAAGTTTCAGCCTACTTCTTCAAAATCAACTAAAACAGCAAACTATCGACTGGGGCCAGTCAAACAAGTCCGCACCATTCGATTTTCCAATTCTGATTCACCGAATGTAACCTTAATCATCAAAGGAGGTATTCCTACAAATAGGAATTTACTAAAATCTTGTTTAACTTAGTTTTCCTACAAATAGGAATTTACTTATGAAAAAGTACCCTTTGGGTGAATTCGAAGAAATCGTTCTTCTCACTGTGGCTGTCCTGGACCAGGAAGCATATGGCTTTAGCATAAAGGAAGAAATTTCAGAAAGACTTGGTCGAAAAGTCAGCATAGGCGCTTTGCAAACCGCTCTAATCCGGATGCAGGACAAAGGCTATTTGACCAGTCGAAAAGGTGAAGGAAGTACAGCACGTGGTGGCCGACCCAAGATGTATTTCCAGATCACCTCACATGGCATGAGGGCGCTGGATTACAACAAAAATGTGCGGTTAGAACTCTGGAACGCCATTCCTAATAAGACACAATTACTCAATTATGATTAAGCAACTGGCGGATCGAATGTTGCAATGGTTTTGCCGGGAAGACCTCTATCTGTTTATCAGAGGCGATCTACAGGAAAATCATGAAAAGCATCTGGCACAGCACCCGGAATGGAAAGCTAACTGGCTTTTTCTATGG
Organism: Cyclobacteriaceae bacterium; assembly: GCA_965229785.1. Classification (GTDB taxonomy): domain Bacteria; phylum Bacteroidota; class Bacteroidia; order Cytophagales; family Cyclobacteriaceae; genus JAWPMT01. The sequence goes on along the minus strand of CBDDJS010000001.1, from coordinate 1,328,075 downwards.
GAGGTGATACTGCTCTTTCGACCAGCCATTATTCAACTCAAATTTATTCCGGTCAAATACTCAAACACTTTATCCATGTTCAAAAATTATTTAAAAATCACGCTCCGTAATTTAAAGCGACAACATACTTATGCGCTGGTCAATATCATTGGTTTGTCCGTTGGCATTGTAAGTCTTTTCTTCATATGGATCTTCATCGAAAACGAATTGGCATATGATCAGCATCATCAGGATGCCGAGAAGATCTTCAGGGTTTCTACCGAGGGTACCGTGAATGGTGAATGGATCACCATGGCCACCTCCCCTCCTGGCTTAGCCAAAAGATTGGCTGCGGACCTTCCGGAAATTGAACAAGCTGTTCGTGTAGCAGGATTTCTGGGTATTAAGAAGAACATTCTAAAAATTGATAGTCGGACTTTCATGGAAAAAGGGGGCTATTTTGCTGGTCCGAACTTTTTTGATATCCTCACCTACCAACTGCTTGAAGGAAATCCTGAAACGGCGCTGGATGAACCTCAAAGCATCGTGCTTTCCCGAACCCTGGCCATCAAATTCTTCGGTTCTTTAGCAGTAACAGGAAAGACCATCACCATCATCAATGATTATGGTCAACATGATTACAACATAACTGGAGTCTTCGAAGATCAGGGGGTTTATTCCCACCTTAATCCGACCTTCATCTGTTCCATGAACAGCGGAGCCATCGGAAAATTTGTGATGGGAAGTGATCAGATGGCGGGGAACAATTTTCTCTTCACCTATATCAAAACGAACCAGGCCATTGAAGCATCTGCCTTACAGGAGAAAATACCCGATTTTTTGGCCAATTATGTCGAAGATCCCAAGCATACCCACAGCTTTCTGCCAATCACCAAAATCTATTTACATGCCGAAGGCCGAGGTGATGATAGCCTTGGTGGAGACGCACGCTATTTATACATTCTCGCGACCATTGCCCTCCTTATCCTTATCATAGCCTGTGTGAATTTTGCTAACCTGGCTACCGCGCAGGCCACTAAAAGGGCCAAGGAAATCGGTTTACGAAAAACATTCGGTGCCTATCGCAAGATGATCATCATTCAATTTTTGGGAGAGGCCATGATCATGAGTATGCTGGCCATGGTGGTCTCCGCATTATTGATCGCACTGATGGCTCCCGGTTATATGACCCTCACAGGAAAATCAGTAACCATAAATGTAATTATTTCACATTTACCTGTACTTATTGGCATTGCTTTAGCCACAAGCCTTCTCGCCGGAAGTTATCCAGCCTTTTTCTTATCGAAACTACAGTTACAATCAGTACTTGGAAATGGCTCACGTGGCAGTACAGGGTCTTTCCTGATCAGAAAAGGTCTGGTGGTCTTTCAATTTATCATTGGTATCCTCTTCATTATTGGCGCCTTCACGACCCTCAACCAGCTGCAATACATCAAATCCAAACCTTTGGGTTTCAATATTGAAAATCAATTAGTGGTCCCTTTACAATCACAAGAAGCGATCAAGGATATGGAAACGGTTAAACAGGCTTTTTCTTCAATTCCAGCTGTTCGTCGGGTAGCGGGAACAAGTTATACACCAGCAGAATTTGTACTTAGCGACAATAACTTCTGGGCCAGTCCTTCACGCGAAGGTGAAAGTGTGATCATCCGACAGAACGATGTAGATTTTGGTCTCATCGAAACCCTGGGAATCGAATTGATCGCCGGTCGTACTTTTGACAAAGGATTTGCAAAAAATGATTCTTCGGTCCTACTCAATGAAACAGCTGTCCGGTCCCTGGGGATGACCAATGAAGAGATCCTGAATCGAGAGATCTATACCTCCGAAGGGGAAGGCACCATTGGTTATCGTGTGATTGGTATTGTCCGTGATTTCCATGCGCATTCACTTCACCGAGCCATCGAACCCTATCTTTTTGCCATGCGCCCCGGAAGGGAATCCAGCTCACTGATTGTGACCACATCAAATGCCAGCCCGTTGGAAATTGTAAAGGCCCTTGAAAACGAATGGAATAAATTATTTCCTCAATTGCCTTTCGAATTCAGCTTTCTGGACCAACAGCTACAATCTAAGTACGCCAGTGACGAGAAGTTTGGACAGATCATTTTGATATTTACAGTCATCGCTCTGGTCCTGTGTTTTATGGGAATCTTCGCTTTGACTTCCTTTTCAGTTCAGCAAAACATAAAGTCCATCAGTATCAAAAAGGTATTGGGTGCTCAGGTTGGCATGTTGTATGTGCAAATGGCTTCAAGGTTCATCTTTCTGGTTCTTATTGCTTCGGTGGTCGCACTTCCCATTGGCCTCTATATCATGAATAAATGGTTAGAATTATTTGCTTACCGGATTGAAACCGGACTACTATCGGTTCTAATTCCTGTAGTGTTCATTGTCATTAGCACTTTACTTGTCATCAGTCAGAAGCTGCTGCGCGTGGCGAAGGTTAATCCCGCTACCATTCTCAGAAGTGAGTAAAAGGTAAACTTTGGATTATGATTGAGGGTCTGTTGCTTGTCCGACAGGCCTTCCTCTCCACCAGGTGGCCAATGAAGAGCCGGTAATGTTCATCAAAGGACCAAATACAGAAGGTGCCAAACCTATTGTCGCGACTTTACCCATTTGTAAGGCGATACCTGAGGCTAATCCGGAATTCTGCATGCCCACTTCAAATGCGATAGTACGACAAGACCTGTCATCCACACCCAAAAACTTACAAACCCCATATCCTAAACCATATCCCATCAGGTTATGCAGCACACAAGCAAGAATTAACAACAGACCAATTTCAATTAAATTATCTCTTCCTGCAGCGGTGATAACCGTGATGATCAATCCAATAGCGATCATCGAAACAAGACTCAATATTTGTTCCATCAACTCACGGTTTTTCCCAAAGAGCTTCAAAAACAGTAAACCACTGATCAATGGAATGACAAGAAACCAACAGACGTCTATGGCCATTCCCAACACCAACTGAGTGAAGACTGTATCCTGAGTAATGAAACCAATTACGCTTTTCAGTAAGATGATCAGGGAAAAAGCGCTGAGTTGTAGGAATCGACTTTTAGTAGCTGTATCGCTAAAGGCAAACAGGTTGAAAGTCAGTCCTGCGAGAATAGGCAAAATGACCATGTTCATGATCCCCAACATCATGTTCCAAAAATCCACAGGTACCAATTCTCCTGCGATGACCTGCATGAGTAATGGGGTAAGTAAAGGGGCCAAAACCGTGGCAACAGCTGTCAGAGTTACACTAAGTGCTACATTGGCTTTAGAGAGGAACGACATCACGTTTGATGCCAGGCCACTGGGGCTTGTTCCGACCAATACGATACCCGCGGCTATTTCAGGAGGAAAACTAAATACAGTAATCAACAACAAAGCCACCAATGGCATGATGGTGAATTGACAAAGGACACCAATCAGTACGGCTTTTGGTGCCATGATAACCCCTCTGAAATCTTTCAGGCTCATTTGTGAACCCATACCAAACATAATGATCTGCAAAAGGGGAATGATCAAACCTTTCAATTCAAATGAACCCACTTTAATAAAGTATTGTGGGTAAAACATTGCCATGCTTACTGAAGCCAGGATTAAGACCGTATAAGTAAATCCTTTCATGTATTCACTTACCCGGATCCCTATGGAAAGTAGAAGCAACCCTGAAATAAGAGCTATTCCAGTATAGGACTCCACCAGATCAAAACTTCCAATGACTATTAAAAGAAGAGAAATGGCCAGTAATGATTTCTGTACAATTTTCAATATGAGTCTGTTCGGTTTGGTAGAACAAGGTTACCTCGACATCACTGCGCGCCTGGCAATGATGACCTGATCACGTTGACGAATACGGATCAGGTAAGTTCCCGACTTTAAATTACTCACATCTAACAAAACCTGATTACCTGATGTACTGATTTCATAAGTCTCACTCATCAATATGCGGCCTCCAAGGTCCAACACACTGACATTCACCGGTGCAGTGAAATCATGCGTCTGTATGTCGATGGTCAATTCCTTTTCGATCATAGGATTGGGAAACAAACCAGCTTTGAACAAATTGCCATTTGGTGCATACTCAACTACAACAATATCAGAGTATTCAAAGGCACCATCAAAATCTACTTGTCGCAAACGATAATACTGTAAACCAGGTACTGCTTTATGATCCTCAAACAGGTATAGCTGAGTCTCCGAAGTACTCCCCGCTCCTGATACCAGACCAATTATCTCGTAGGAAATGCCATCAAATGAACGTTGAACCTCGAAGAAATCATTATTGACTTCTTTGGCTGTCGCCCACTCCAGCTGAACATCCCTGTCTTGGATGGAAGCCTCGAAATAAAGCATCTCCACCGGCAGTGGGTTCACAGCATCATCAGAAGTCGCCAGGGTAAGATCGGAGAAAGTAGTCATGGCCGTAGCTGCCGTGATGGTACCTGAAGTAAAGCTGCCATTGCCTAAATCCTCCCACTCCGTTCCGGTATAATGAGCCACTAATAGTCTTGAAGCCGCATTGACCTGACTCGTACCATCATAAAACAACGTAGGAATGACACTCGTAGAGCCATTATCTCTGGTCAAATCCCAGTGTTCAAGGCCACTTACACGAACAATGTTTCCTGCCTTCGTCCCTGAAGCCGTCGTGCTGGCAGAGAACAGGTATTGCCCCGTATATTGATCGGTAGCTGAGCCGGTTTGGGGTTGAATACCCAATCTTGCATATCGACTGCCGTCCCCTATTGGAAATACGAAATCATCATCTCCGATTTTTGTGACCGGACCCGCAACAAAGCTGCTACCATCGTTAGATCCTCCCCCGGGTGTTGTTTCCGCCACACCATCATAGCGCACTATGGCATTATCGTTGAAAGTCAAGGTACCTGTTCCTGGCACTACGATTCCATCCTGGAAATCCAGATAATTAGAAATAGTGACGTTGCTGTTTACGGTAACATCCGTGGAGCCGGCATCTGTATTATTGACCTCAAGGATACTGAAGGCCGTGGTAGAAGATCCACTTATCGTTTGTGCACTACCCCCGTCCAAAGTCACCGTGGGAGGAGGAGTGAAAGTGCCATTATTCGTGAAATTACCGGCCACGTTCATGGAAGTCAATCCTGACAAATCCAACGTGGTAGCCACTGAGAAATTCCCATTGATGTCCATTGTGGAAATACCTGAAATTCCAAATACGGCCCCAGAAGCAATATTCAAACTTCCCGCAAGTACCAAATCCGCTGAAGGTCCAATGTACTCCCCGCTGGAAACAGACAAATTTGTGAATGAAACGCTGCCGGAGCTGTTATCAAAAGTGTTCGTACTGGCGCCTTTATCAATTCCTAATGTCCCAACGGTAATCGCATCCGTTTGTGTTTCAGGATCTGTCGTACTGGTAAATACAACTGTCCCGGAGCCCGCGGTAAAGGTTCCCTGATCGACATCCAGCGTACCATCGATGCGCAGGGTATTTGATCCCAGGTTAAGTGAAGTGCCACTTGCTAAGGTCACGGATCCTGTGGTTTGGGTTCCGGACCCCACCGTAACCGCTGTTGAAGTAGTACTGATATTTACGGCCGAGAAAGTATTGTCCCCATCAATTTGTTGTGCATCAGCCCCATTGAAGGTGATCGTACCTGGATTACTCAGCAAATTTGAACTCGCCTGATTGTCCCAGTTTCCGGTTACCGAAATGGTATTGGAATTTGCGTCGAATGTACCAGAAGATGAGTTGATGGTTAGGTTCTCTATCACCAAAGCACCTGTCAGGTCTTTTTCACCAAAATTGTCCAGCGTCAAACTTCCGGCAGATCCAAATGTCAGGTTTCCTGGCAAGTTTGCGGTTGCCGTATTGGAAAAGACAAAGGTTCCATTGGCCACATTGAAATTACCTCCACTTGAGGTAAAACTTCCTCTCAATTCCAGGCTTAAGTCACTCGGGTTCTCAAGGTCCGTAGTTCCCAAGGTCAGGTTCCCAAATATGGTCAGCCCAACTCCCAGGGATTTGTCATGTGTGTCCTGTGTGGTTCCTCCGATAGTCAGGTTATTGTAGGCGGTAAATACGGACGGTAATGTATAAGCTGCGTCCCCCAGATAAGAAACCGTGCCTCCATTTTGTCCGAAAAAAGTGGACCCTGAACCCGTATCCACATAAGTATCTAATCCACTTGCGTCAATTTCCAGCGTACCCGTACCGGTGATCTCTCCTAATGAATGGCCCGTTGTAGCGGCTATATCAAGCGTACCATCCAGGGTAACCGATTGAGCCGAGTTGGTGTTATTGTCCATGGTCATGGTATGACCTGAAGAAATGGTAACCGCATTATTGGCCCCTGGTACTGATCCAGCGGAGGTAGTGCCTCCGTCATCAAGGGTCCAGTTGGTTCCATCATTCCAGTCACAACCCAAAGCGCAATCTACCCCGCCTCCGGCCCGGGTAAAGTACCTTGGAAATAATAAGTCATTGTTCCCAGCGATCCATTCCGTATTAATGGCGGCACTGAAATCAATGGTACCGTTTAATGTCGCAGAAGCACCAAACTGGTTATTCCCCGCATTAACGTTGGTAACGGAGGCAACTGGTTGATTCCATCCATCATCAACTCCTCGTTCGCTGTAGGCGGAATTATAATCACTTTCTGAGCCTTGTACATCTCCATCATCGTATTGGAAGATCAGGTCGAAGGTTACTGCCCCACTGATACCCGTGATGTCCAGGTCATAATGTCTGTTCAATGTTGACGCAGAAGAACTGATGCTTTGATCCGTAGCAACGCCATTCACAGATCGAACGGAAAGGGTTCCCGTAGAAGCAATCTGATCTGTGGTTCCTGCTACCGTAACTGGCGTGTATTTCTCAACTCCACCATCAAGTACCCCAATCGGAAAGACCAGATCCCAATCCACATCACTATCGTCTGCATTTTTAACCAATGCAGGTGCGGAACCAGATCCATCTGTTCGGATCATCCTCGACACACTGAAATCCCCTACGGAAGTTCCACCGGCATTTCCGGTAATACTGGCACCATCCGCAATCGTCAGGTCTCCCGAAGAAAGAATAATGTTACCCTCATTGGCCAGTGATAAGGCCCCATCAATGGTCATGGCATTGTTAAAAGTCACATCCACACCAGAAGCTTTGGCAATGTTCAAATTGTTGAAGGTGGTTGCTCCTGTCAGGGATTGAGCCGTGGTGACATTATCCAGTGTCAATGTATTACTGGTACTGGTATAAGTTCCTGTATTACTAAAGTTACCTGCTAAAGTAATGGTATTGGGTACGGTAATGGTCCCGGCGTTAGTAAGGTCTCCATTGAAGTCAATGGTCGTGTTACTGGTCAACGACGTGCCAGAAGCCGTAGTGGCTGCACCGGTAACAATCAATTCAACGTCATCCATTTGTAAGGTACCATTGGTGATTGTCAGATCATTTTGAACCGTCACATCATTCACATCAGCAGGGAACGTCAGCGTGCCTCCTGACTTATTTAATGTCAGATTGTAAAAGGCTTCTGATTCTGCACCATTTGAAAATGATACTGTTTGATTACCGGAGCCCGAGAAGGTGACCGTTCCTGTACCCGGATCGAAATTAGTATTGTTCTGAGTAGTCATGGTCCAATTGCCCTGAATCTCAATGTCAAATGTGGAGGCAGCCAATTCTGACCTCCTTCCTATATCGAGATCACCCGCAATAACGATGTTTCCATTCAAAGTCTTAGTAGCTGGATCACCACCAGTTCGTGTCAAATTCAAATTACCATAAGTAATCCCTCCTTGGATGGTCTGACCTTCCTGATTTTCACTGTAGATTACTGTACTGGAAGCATCAAAAGAGTAGGTATTAAACCCTGAAGGAAAGTTATTTGAATCATCCACTGTTAAACTGGCATTGGCGCCAACGGTAAATGTTCCGTTACCATCACCATCTGAAATGGTAAATGTATTTAGTGTCAGTGAGCCACTACTTAGGTCTACATTACCCGTCACACTGACGTTATTTGCCAGGGTCAAACCGGCTGAATTCGTGAATGTCAGGTTGTGATAATTAGTATTGGCTGGTAGATTATACGCCATAGTTCCTCCAAAATCAAGGGTACCACCTGCAAGGAAGGAGGATGCCAGGGTTGCAAAAGTAGGTGTAATAGCCGTAGTATGATCAAAAGCCAGTGTTCCGGTTCCGGAAATATCGTTCAAAGTAGAGATATCATCGATCTGGCTATTTAAAGTGCCGTTGATTTCCACTCCTGAAGAAGCCAGACCTGTTGCCGTGGTAATAGTAACTGTATTTCCTGCGCATATCACTACCGGATCACCTGTTGAAGGTTCTACTCCGGTCACTTCATTCCTCACACCTGCTGCACATTCATCATTGGTCCAGGGCGTAGTTGTAGTCGCTGTATTGTTCCAGTCACCATCTCTGATCGTGTAAAAAACGGTAACTGCATTAAAAGCGCCATCAACTCCCGCTGTGAAATCGCCGGCAATGTTATCAGAACCTGGGTCCGTGAATGTGATTACCTGACTGGCGACATTGGTTGTTGACCCTTCTGTCCAATTGAAGGTAGGTGAACCTGCATTTACCGCATCCAGGAAATTCGTATCGTCCGCCCCTTCTACCAGATCCGAATTGACGGCACCATAAGTATAAGTATGCGTGGCGGTCTGTGACCCGTTGAAACCCGTTGGCGTAGTTGACCAGTACAAATTCAGGGCGTTCTGACTCGCCGTAACCTGAGGATGTTGAGAGGATATCAAAACCATTTTTGTAGTCGCACCCGCTCCTCCGCCGGCTGTTAAATTAACTTGCGCCGGCAAATAGTAATCTGTCGCATTGATCGTAGCTCCGATCGGGAACAAGAAACCGGAAGTAGTCGCATCAGGATAAGTCAAAGTCACTCCCACACCGGCATCGCTACCACTCACTCTGATCATGTTCGTATTGTCCGCTCCTCCAGGGATACTGATCCCAGCAAAGGGAGTGGCTTGATTGGCAACAATCAATCCATTGTCACCCAGATCAAAAATCACATTATCCGAAAGGGTCAAAACACCGCTTGAAGATATGGTAGTAGTTCCACTTGCCTGGGTCACGCCACTGGTATTACTCAACGTGAGGGCATCGAAAGTAGGGTCACCATTGATCGAAGAAGTTTGCAGTCCTACAGGAGTGGTCATCGTAATCCCCTGTCCGTTTTGATCAAGTGTTCCCTGTGTATGAGTCCAGTCACCGTAAATCGTCAACGCATCGGCCAATTGCAGGGTACCTGTGCTATTCAAAACCACATCACCGAAAATCTGACCATTAGAAGTAAATACCTGTGTTCCGGAACCATTGAATGTCAGGGTACCTCCATCTCCATTGCTCGGTATTGAAACAGTTCCGTCTGTAAGGGTGAAATTGCCTCCTACAATGATATTCCACTCATCATTATTCGAACCTGTTCCCTGATCCACCCTGTGAAAATCCAGGTTGCCATTGCCACTGGTTGCATCATTGATGTTTACCGTCAGGTTGTTGGAAACTTGCAAATCCAGTTCGGTCGCATCTCCGGAATCAGGGCCTCCAAAATCTCCTTCATAGTCACCGTCACCAATTTCCAGGTTATATAAAGGAATGGATGAGTAAACGGTTACATCATTGTTGGTGGAAGTAGAATTAGCACTAAAGGCATCATGGGAATTCTGAAGCACTTTAACAGTTCCACCTGTAACGGCATAATTAGTCACTGCTGAAGTGATACTTAAGGCTTTTCCATCATTGGTCTCAGCACGCACTATTTCAAGTATAGAATTGGTACCTGACATGGTAAAAGAAGATGCAGCATTATCAAGGACAAAATCGCCTAGTGAACGTTGCAAATCTGAATTCACCTGATCATTATTGGTTGAGGTATTTCTGGCCAGGGAAACAATGCCATCATTGGTTAATGAAAAGGCAAGGGCAGCAGAAGCATCAGTCACATTAGGCCTTATGGCACCGCCAACATTTAACGTGGCCCCATTTACGGTTATCGATCCCCCTGTACCTTCATACCGAATCGAATTATCAGTGGTCTGGTCAGTCACGTTTCCAACACTCAATATTCCACTATTCACCGTCAAACCACCATTCAGTACCAGATTACCGGCATTGGTTGTTTCCAAACTGAAGGTTGGTGAACCACTATTTAAGGTAAGTGCTGCAGTTGATGGGATAGAAACATCTCCATTATTGCTGAGCACAACCGTACCACCGGTAGAAACAATCAACTCTCCATTTTGAAACTCAATGGAGGACTGACTATTGTCCTCTCCTTGATCTGTTACGGAAAAGGTAGTCACATTGATGGTCAAAGAGGTAGCAGCAGAACTACCTACGTTCACAATTAACCTGTCAAAATCTACGGATCCCGCACCTGTAATGGTGGTACTCGAAGAGCTGTTGAACGTCGTGGCAACGGTACTTCCCCCCGTGTTCATGTCGAAAGTCCCCGTACTTGTTAGAGAACCACCAATAGTCAGATTATGAGAGGCAGTTCCTGAATTAGCAACATTCATAGTTCCGGCTACTGAAACATTTCCGGCTATGGTTACGGTTCGATTATTGGTACTTCCGAAGGACAATACATCCCCCGAGGCAACAGAAACATTTCCCGTAATTGCAACATTCCCATTGGTGGCGTCGCTCAATGCAACGGTCGTTCCGAACCCACCTGAAATTGTGAAGTCTCCGGATACGGCCCAATCCTCATCGGGAAGTGTTTTCGTATTTGAGCCACTTGCACTGGTAAAAATAATATTATGATAAGTACCTCCATTAGTTGGAACACTATAGCCTCCATCACCTGTGTATTCTACCGTTCCCCCTGAAGAACTAAGAAAATTAGACCAATCAGCTCCATTCTCATTGGGGAATGTCGGTGAATCACTATCACCTGATGTTATCCTAAGTGTTCCGGTGCCACTGACAGTACCTAAAGTGTGACCAGTTGTTGGGGTTCCCGAATTTTCCCCGATAATGACGATTCCATCGGATTCTATAGTCAGTGAACCAGCATTTTGGCCATTTGAATTGATGGTAATATCATCCCCACCTATTACCACAGGAGAATTAGTTCCTGGTGTACGATTGATTGCAGTAGATCCTCCATCCGTATTGGTCCAGTGTGCTCCATTGTCCCAATCATGATCAGATACCCCGGAAATGAGGTAAAATGTTGTAATAACTCCTGAAAATTCATCTTCTTCCCCTGCCGTAAAGTGCCCGTCAGAAAATTCCACGCCATTTAATGTCACGACGTTTGAAGTAACCCCATCTGAACCATCTGTAGTTTCGTCGGATGTAGTCCAATCCGGATTAGATACATCATACCTGGCTGCGATATAATTTCCTTCTGCCCCTCGAACATCACTCTCTGCGTAAGTGTAAGAAAAGTCCGCATTTACATCAACAAAGTTGTTGCCATCATTCACCAACCAGTAATAATCGATATCCAGCGTATTACTTCCGTCTAACGTGAACTGTGAAGCTCCTGTCACAGGCAAAACGGTTAACGCACCGAAAGAAGAGGCTGAATTCAAAGACATGGTGAATGGAGTATAATCCGTATTTGTGCCAATTGGAAATGTCTTTGAATCCGTATTTGAAGTAAATGTCTGAACCATCCCTCCAGACGAAGAGGCACCGTCGAAAGCGACGAAAGTGGTAGCAGACCCACCTGTGATTGTAGCTCCTGAGGAGAGAGTAAATGCCCCCGATCCAATATCGATAATGCCATTGGTTAAAGTCAATGATCCTGAAATAGTCACACCCACATTGCCGGAAGCTCCGTTGGCATCATTCATGATCAGGTTGGAAATGTTCATGGTCCCGGACCCACTTGCCAGGGTATGGGCAGCTGATCCGCCTGTTAAAGTGAGGGATCCAGTACCCGTATAGCTATCAGTTACAGTCAAATTTCCCGATATCGTATGTGCCAGGCTCGCGTCAGTGAGTGTCCCAGAGTTTATACTCAAAGCATTTAAAGCCATTGCCGTATTGGAAACTGTGAGGGTTTGCCCTGCAGTGAGGTCAACAAAGAGGGACTTACTCCCTGCCCCTGTCCACTCTGCATCAGCACCTGGATCGATGGATCTGCTGTTCCCTTCATATTGGATGCCATATGCGTTGCTACCCTGAAGGGTGCCTGTAAGACTGCCTGAAGAAACAGATACTACCGCATCAGCTGACAAGGTCAGGTTGGTTCCTGCAGCCAGCGTACCATTCGTCAAAAATACAGTATCGGCTAATCCTACAGCGCTGGTTAAATTGACGGTACCTCCACCAGAAATGATCAATTGACTAAAATCCACACTTCCCAAAGGTTCTCCGGTAGTAATGGTTGCGGCACCATTGTATTCCACAACACTACCACTGTTTAAAGTAATGGTCGAATAAGTATTCGGAAAATCGGTATTCAGGCGAAGGATTCCATTTGTATCAACCAATAAGGTATTGGAGCCGCTTTGTTGGATGGTATTATCACCTATATCGAACACTCCTGCCGTTACTGTGATATTGTTAAATGTATAGGTACTTGTTGTATTTACGAAAGAGGCTGCTCGCCCGGTTCCCGACGGATTATTCACCACGATGTTACCATAGGCGGTATGTCCGGTTTCAAGGTACAAGTCAAAACCATCGGCACTGGAATTGCTGCTAGTACCATCTCCTAAAGTCCAGGTGATGTTTGAGAAGTCCACTGCCACGTCAGCAGTTTCACTGGATGTGATCGCATTTCCGGTGGAGCCCACCCCTCTTATAAAAACGACTTCTCCTGTCCCGGTAGCTGCATGCGGATTAATGAAATTGATGTTGCCAGTACCCATCTGCACAATACCGGACTCCAGGTCCAACACATTTAAGTTAGGATCAAGAGAGGCATTGGATTGAGGGTTGAAATTGATGGTGGCTCCACCACCAACAATAAATCGGGCATTTTGCTCTCTTAATCGGAAACGACCATTGATGTTCGCTGTACCTCCTGATATCTCAATTTCCTGGTATCCCGTAGCACCGGTATTAAACGCCGGGTTGTTATTTTCATTCCCTACAATCCACGACATGGATCCATCACCCAGGTTCAATGTTCCCCCGGTCATTTCAAAAACAGCTGGTTGAGTTGGATTGGCGTCCATGGCAATGTCATTTACACCCGAACTGCTTTCAACACCTATATTTGTTGTTCCACTGGTCATCAGAAATCCCGCTCCGGAGCTGATCGTCATAAGTCCGTGAATATCTAATGTACCACCTTGCACTGTCACAAAAAACTCTTCACCATCAGCCGTGTCATCAGCGGCGAGAGAAACAGACCCCATATTGTTATTGCCTATGGTGGCTATTCCATCCGAATTAATGGTCATCCTGGAATCGTCCCCAGGAAACTGTAGGAAATTCTCATTAACCGGTGATGCCTGACTTGCCACACTGGTTCCCATGGTCAATGCTGCAGAGCCTACCCCTCCCGAAGCATCACCGACAGTCACAGAACCATTTCCTTCTATCTGCAGTAAATGATCATTGTTGTCAAGTTGACTTGCATCTGTCAAACCATTTGCAATGTTCAGTGAGCCATCGTTGATGACTATCTGCCCCCCATCTGAAATCACAGCGATATCTGCTGTTACGGAACTGGTCACACTTTGAGCCACGTTGACCGTTCCGCCATCGATGGTTAATGTTCCAATAACATCCAGTGCTTCTCCTGGTGTAGAGGTGCTTTCGCTTTCTATAGCAAGAGTGACACCAGTAGGAACAGTGACGGAACTTCCGGAAGCAATATCCAGTCCTCCGTCTGCAACAAAAGTAAAGTCGGTGGTCAGATTCCAGGCTCCGAAACTTACATTAAAGTCCGTGCCAGAACCAGCGTTCGTACTCACTGAAAAACTCGCTCCTCCGCTTAAAGCCGGCAAAACATCGACATCAAAATTTTCTCCAAATTCAAGGATTCCTCCGGTCATCGTGAATACACCATTGAGCAATTCACTATTTCCTTCTCCCCCCAGGTCTTGCGTTCCCACACGCATTGCCCCCCCTGAAATACCCAAATCCATGTAGGCTGTAGCACTTTGAAAGTCAATGTTGTCCGCTATGTTAACCGTTCCTCCGGTGAGGTTAAAATCAAAATCAGTAGATACGTTGGTAATCCGTATTGTTCCTTCGCCGGCAGTTGTCAGGTCTCCGATATTGAGAATTCCTCCATCAACATTCAGAACAACTCCAGTCCCATCCACTTGAAGCACCCGTTGACCGGCCGTGCCATTATTGGTATCTACATTGACCGTACCATCGGTCAGAGTAAACGTCGTATTATTACCCTCAAGTTCTAAGGCGTTGCCAGCATCAGTGGTAGAGCTACCGAAATTTACCGTTCCGGTATTTGTATTGACCGTCATTGAGGAGTTGTCTTGCAGGTCAAATTGATTTTCGAAATTCAGGGTTCCTGTACCGGTATAGGTCAGCGTGATAGATCCGGCAATGACTTCCGCATTGTAGAAAGTACTTGTTCCTGAACCGGAAATAACGATACTATTGGTCTGAAAATCAGTATTGAAATTAGATCCATTGGTGGCGGTGGCACCTAATGAAATGGTTCCATTATTAGTGATATCACCCTCAAAATCAACGGTATGATTACGATTTGCATTTGCCCCCACAAGTGTATTGCCCAAGCTACTGGTCTCACCCCCTTCCAAAACTTCCCAGAATCCACCAGCTGCTACAGTCACCGTTCCGGTAATATCTAGATCATAGGTGCCCGTATAAGTATTGTCGGTAAAAGGTATGATCAAGGCACCACCATTGGCGATATCCAAAGAAGCGATAGTCGCATCTATATTAAAAACGACTTCATCTCCGGCAAGTATTTGAACATCGTTGGTTGAGCCGGGTGTATTGACTCCATCCCATGTATTTGGATCATTCCAGTCGCCACCTCCAGTTCCATTTGAACTAAGTGTCTGAGAATGCAATGCTGTGGTCGCAAGTAATGCGACCAGCGTGATTATTGTGTCTAAGGTTTTCAAAGCGCAGGTCTTAAAGGTGGATGTAATTTAAGTAAGCCGCTTCCCAAAGGCAATCATATTTACATGAAAATTCATATTTTAACTTGAATAGGTACAATTAGTTGTTGAATTAGCAATTTTATGGATAACAATACCCTGATAGGCAACTGAATTTCTGAAAGCAGCGAAGAATTCCAACACATTTCTTTATGTTAATTGCTTCGTCCATTTGAGGTTTACCTGTTTATTACGGACCGTACATACGCTTTAATTTTTTTCGCGGAGATCGATAGAATTAAACAGAACAGGAGAAAGTAATCACCTCAATATTTAATTTTAGAACAGAAAAGGGTTCATCGGCTTTTTTATGCGTCACTACGAATGTATTTGACTCAATTTCCAGATATTAATTGGATAAGGAAGAATTCCAAATCGGATTTTCAAAACGGCAAAGACTATCATGGCCATCCTTTACCTGGTGGCGGTTGGCCAACGGCGATCATCAATGTTGAAAGTTCTGCGACAGAAAGAACGGATATCAAAGGACCGTTTAGCTTTTTTTATAATTTACGAGGAAATTCTCTAATTAAGCTAAACAATATCTGGTACAGAGCTACTGATTGTTTCTATTGTCTCTCCAACAACGGGGAACCTTTTGACCTGCATATTCCTGAAGCAGAGAAAACCACAACCTTCAACATTCACTTTGGGAAACAGCTATATGAGGACGTCATTCAACGACTTACAAAGTCCGAAGAATGGTCCTTAGATAATTACGGAAACTCTGATGTATCACCCTATGAAGTTTTGCCCAATACCCACTTCATCGAAAAGCCTCTGGAAATTAAATTGCATGCACTGCAACATTACTTGAAGCACAATCACTCTGCTTATTGTGCGGATAGGGAATTTGAAATGACCGGGTCAATTCTGGCATATCTACTTGAAAAAAGGAACTCCGGTTTCAAGCAATTTGGCAGGTCAAGTGCGAAGAAGCAATCCACGAAATTGGAACTGTATAAACGTATAAACATCGGACTGGAATATATCCATAGTCAGAATTTAAGACACATTGATCTGGAGGGCATATCCAGGAGTTGTGGTTTGTCAAAATTTCATTTCATACGGGTATTTCGGGAATTCTACGGTAAAACACCCTCAGAATACATCTCTGAACTCAGGATGAAAAAAGCTAAGATGCTAGTGGAGACTTCAGATAAAGATTTAAACAGTATCTCATCTGAACTTGGATTTTCAGAGTTATCCGCCTTCACACGATTCTTCAAAAGACTAACCGGAAGTTCTCCGTCATCCTTACGTAGGAATTAGCAATTTCGGTCAAATAGAATCTGCCGGCCGCCTTCAACCTTTGTAGTATATACAGGTCTGTAATCATGGTTGAAATTAGTTTTTATCTCTTGTCTTTTGTCGCGCTGTTGATGCTATTGCTTCTTTTCCGAAGTTACCCTTCCCGAAAAAAGCTTATCGCCTTTGCCTTCCTGTCCGGTTGGATCGTGTATTTGATCATGCTTGATCAGACTGGACTATTGAGAAATTTTGATCTACCACCTAGAATTCCCTTGTTAGTAGTAATTCCGGCCATTGCATGTATCATTATTCTGGTCAATCGAAGACTCATGCATGATGCCCTGGCGTCTAGCCCCCTTTACTTGCCGATCATACTCCAATCGTTCAGAATTTTGGTGGAGTTATTGATTTATGAGACTTATCAAAAGGGGATTTTTCCCCAAAGGGTAACCTTCGAAGGCATAAACTACGACATTCTTGTAGGAATATCTGCCCTATTCATAGGTATCGCAATAAAGCGAAGGGTCATCCAATCAAAGAGTATTTTGATCTGGAATGTCGTTTCGCTGTGTGTGCTTTCTGTGACGGTATTCTCGTTTATTTCTACTTATTATTTCGGAGATTTCACAAATGTCAGTAACCCCTATCAATTCGTTCAATTTCCTTATTTACTGCTCGCTTCAGTATTGCTACCTGTCGCTATTTTCTTACATCTCTTTTCAATAAAACAAGTCCTTGGTAAACGATAGTAAATGCTCACCAAACAAACATACCTGAGATTTGGAGTGTCATCGGGTAGGTCTTCTGTGAAAGGTTTTTGGTTAGTCAGTTATAACCGCTAAAAGGTTGATTTCCTTATCACCATGGGCAAAGAATTCATGCCACATCCCATCAACAGAATCATACAGGCCGTGTAAGATTTCAAGCTTGGTAGTCACCTTTTGTGTGGTCATAAGATCACTTTTCAAAACTTCAACAATTTGAGAAAAATGTTGCTGAGCCAATCCCCTAATCTGATAACATAACTGTTTTTTCTCCTGGCTGGAAAGGTAAAACAATTCCTGATGGATCCTTAAGCAGCATCGATCCTTGAGGGCATCCACTTCTGCCCTTAAGCTTCTGATTTCGGGGATCAACTCTCTAAATTGCAACCAGTTACCATAGTCCGATACTTCTTGTTCTATGATTAACTCCACCCTCGAAACTTCTTCGTTACGCTTTTGTTTTGCGGTTGCAGCGGTCTCATTAAGGTTGTTTAGATCCAGGAGTTCTACGGATGGCATGTGGCCTATTTCAGGATCAAAATTGCGGGGCATGCCTAAATCGATATAGAGTTGCTTCGAAAACTTGGAGAAATCACCGGCTTCAATCAGATAACTATCCGTCCAGGTTGCTCCAATGACTACATCCACCTCTCCTAACTTTTCAGGAACCTGAGCTAAAGAAAGAGCTTCCATAGCATGATCTGTACATATGGTTTTTGCTCGGTCTTTACTCTTACTGACCACATATACCTTCTTCAAATGCATTCCCGCTAACATCTGTAATACCAAACGTGACATCTCCCCTGTTCCAAATATCATCACCTTCAATTCTTCGGTGTTCGGGAAGCTCATGAGCATACGATTACAGGTGATGGAAGTTAATGAGGTAGCATATCTGCCAATTTTTGTCTCTGTTCTGGCTCGCTTTCCGGCATGAATGGCCCGTTTAACCAGTTCATTTAACTCCGCTCCCATCCCGTTTGATTTTGGGAATGCCGTTCTGATCTGTCCCAGAATCTCATGTTCCCCGATGGTTCTGGAATTCAGGCCGCATGCGGTTGAAAACCAATGTTGTGTAGCCTTTTCTCCCTTGAGCACCAGTAAGTGTTTTTGCTGTAACTCAGGAATCATGCCTTTCAAAGGTTGGATCAACTCTTGCTCATTGTTCACAAAAGCCAGAAACGTAAACCGATGACAAGTAGCCAATAGGAATACATCGCCGGACAGAGCAGCTATCATCGATGTTTCTACCTCAGTCCGTCTTGAGGATAGGTTTTCCCGAATATGGATCGGTGTTACTTCATAATTCAGTTCAACTAACGTAACATGTTTGCTCATGCTCATTTCATTGGATTAGATTCATGGAATCGACTCCTCAAAAATCAAATGCGCCATCAATTTTTACGATGCTGGTTGTCAACGTCAAAACTGATTTTTGTCAGTTTTAATAAAAGCTAGAAGTAGGTTTGCACAGCTGCCCTGTAGGTATTCGCATGTGCTTCAAGAATAACCTTAATGTCTTTCGAGTATCCTCCGCCCATTGCAGCGACTATGGGGAGGCCAGCCGTATGTGCCTTTTCAAAAACAATATGGTCTCGTTCTGCACACCCTTGAATCGTCAATCCCAAACGTCCCAATTTATCGGTAGCGAGAATGTCCACACCTGACTGGTAAAAGATAAAATCTGGCTTTACCCGATTCATTAGGTCATTTATCGCTTTACGCAACAAGCTCAGGTATTCATCATCTTCTAAACCGTCGGGTAAAGGAATATCTAAGTCGGATCGCTCTTTTTTCATCGGATAGTTGTGTGCACCATGCATACTGAAAGTAAACACCCGGGCATCCTCCTGGAATATCTTTGCGGTTCCATTGCCCTGGTGCACATCAAGGTCCACTACCAACACTTGTCGGGCTTGTCGGTTATCAATCAAATGCCTCGCTGCGATCGCTATGTCGTTCAAGAGGCAGAACCCTTCAGCACGATCAGCATAAGCATGATGCGTTCCACCCGCCACGTTCATGGCTGCTCCGTATTCCAACGCATAATCCGCACATTGCAGGGTCCCCCCATTGATGGTTACTTCTCTTTCAACCAATTGATGTGAAATCGGGAAACCGCTTCGTCGTTCTTCGGGTCGGGTCAGCTTCAGATGCTGGAGTTTGTCCCAATAGGAAGGGTCATGCACTTTGAGAATTTCGAATACTTCCAGCTTTCTAGGAGAGAAAAAGGCAGTATCTTCCACAATTCCTTCATGTACCAATTGCTTTGGCAGTAACTCATATTTCTCCATCGGAAAACGATGACCCTCAGGTAGCGGATGGTTGTAAATTGGAGCCCAGGCGATCTTTAACACGTGTAAAAAACCCGATAAAGGTTAAGATGGTTTCGAATTCGGTGAAGGAAAGGTTTTTAAATATACAAATGCCATCTAAAGGTTAGCATCTGATCCACTATCCAAGGGAATTTGCCAGTTTCAGGGATGATGTATCCATTGCAATGATCGTTATTATCTTAAAATCATACCTTTTGACCAAAGTTACCGTATCATTGAACTATGACTTTAATCTTTGTAATCGTTGGTGCCGCTCTTGCTTTGCAAATCACACTTCTGATCGTCGGCAGACGTATGCGTAAGCGTGAAAAGGAAAACAGTGTGATTGAAAAATATGACATCAATTCAAGACAAAAAGCCTGGCAATTGATGGGAGATATTTCCATTCCCGAAGAAGATCGTGAGAAGATCAAGGCGCTCTATGATGCTGAAGAATAGTCAAATGCTTCGAAATCTCAGACCTAAGCTACAATTCAGTACTTTATCAATTCACTTCTTCCGGGATTAGCTTTACCAATACCCTGAAACTATTGGAAATAGAAGCACCAGACCCTTCGTAAGTCTGCGATACATGGTTTAACAAGTAATGCGCAGGGTCGCGCCAACTCCCTCCCTTGGTCACCCCTTTTTCTTCCACGAATTCTGCAGCGTTACCAGCCATATGCGAAAGGTTCCAAAAACCCGTTTCCAGGTAGTGTACATCCCCAAGAAAAACCCCATAACGTTCCGGGTATGGATAGTAAAAAGAATTGTCAAGGATCTTCAATTCCCCTTCATCATCTTTTATAATATCATACTGACTGATGCTATTGAAAAAGGCACGTTTCTCCCCTTCATGCTCTAAATCCCGACCTGACCAAGGAAGTTTGTTCCCTTCATGTCCTCCATTGGTTGCCGCGTAGGTCCATTCTTCAACCGAGGGCAATTTCACCTCGACCTTATACCCCGTGGCCAGTTTATTCTGATTGAGTACCTCCTGAAGCCATCGACAATACTTACTCGCCTGTTCATAGGAAATATTCACAACAGGATAACTATGATAAGCGGGATGATCATGATAGGTGATTTCCAAAATTTCTCCGAAACCAGGAAATGCTCTCCAAAGCGACGAATCCGGAAGCATTTCCTGATAGGCTTTCATGCCATCCTTTTTTCTGGTTTCGAACAGAAATTCAAGATAATCGAGATTGGTGATCTCACTGGTTGACATCAAAAAAGAGGCCTTTGGATCAAGGTCATTGGTAACATACTCATAGCCTGACATCTTTTTAGCAAATCGTTCATAGGCTTTAATGAGAGGATCACCAGCATGTGCGAGAAAGCCTGACATGCAAAGGCATAAAAACAAATACTTCATCTTATTCCTGTTGTTGACGGTCAACACGACATTGTGTATCGAACGAATAACGACGGGCCCTTCCGAAATAGTATGCTCTATGGAAACACCCTATCCTTTCCATTTTTTTTGGTTACCCGGCAACCTTTAGGCGAATTAAGGGCTCTCATCACAAAAAAGGTCAACAACATGTTATTCAACTACCTAAAAACCGGGCTTCGAGCCATTTTTAAACAAAAGTTATTTTCGGCAATCAACATATTTGGTTTGTCCTTCAGTCTGTCGGTGTGCATGGTCATTATCATGCTGCTGGCTGATCAGTTTAGCTATGATCGTTTCAATACGGATCACGACCAAATTTATCAGGTAAACATCGAGCGATTTGATGAGCCTATCATTAAAGGTATGGCCACAACGCCACTTCCACTTGGGCCCAAAATGAAGGAAGAGCATAGTCACGTGTTGGAGTACGCCCGATTCATCCGAGGGTTTGGTAACAACTGGATCAATATCATGCAAGACGTGAATATTCCTGTTTCAGGATTTTTTGCGGACCCGGAAGCACTCAAAGTATTTCAATATGAACTGGCAGAAGGAAACGCAAACCAGGCATTAAATGAACCTTACCAGGTGGTTCTCACACATGAAACTGCCTTGAAATTGTTTGGGAAAACAGAAGTACTCGGCGAAACGATAAAGGTCGGTGAACTGGGCACCTATCAGGTAACTGGTGTGATGAAACCCATCGAGGGGAAAACACATATCAAATTTGACGCGCTGGCCTCAATGGCCAGTTACGAAGCTCTGGTAAAACTGGATGTAAAAGACGAAATGAAAGACAACTGGAATAATCGTTGGAACTCGTGGAACTATGTTCAGTTAGCACCAGGAACGGATAAATCAGAGATAGAAAGCTATTTAGCGGATGTGAGCGCCAAACAATATGAAGATCTGGAAAATGATGCCCCGTCTTTCTATTTGCAAAAAATCACTGATATTAATCCGGGCCCTATGGTTGGCAATGCCATCGGACCAGGAATCCCTATGCTTTTTGTGTACTTCCTGGCAGGAATGGCCCTGGTCATCATCTTATCTGCTTGTTTCAATTACACTAACTTATCCCTGGCTCGTTCACTCAATCGGGCAAGAGAGGTAGGTGTTCGCAAAGTGTTCGGTGCTTCCCGATTACAGATCATCACGCAATTCCTGGCAGAATCCGTATTGATTTCTGTATTTGCCTTTGTTTTCTCTTTGGGTGTTTTATCATTCATTAAGCCTATTTTCCTTGAACTTAATTTCAGTCAGTTACTTGACTGGGACCTAAGTCAATCTCTGGAAGTTTATGTCCTGTGTTTCGGTTTCTCAATTTTCGTAGGATTGGCAGCAGGTATCGTTCCTTCCTTTTTCCATTCTTCTGTTCGAGCAATGGAAGCTTTAAAGAGTCTGGCCGGAGTGAAAGTATTTTCGAAAATGGGCATGCGGAACTTCTTGATCGTTTCTCAATTTGCCCTGTCCTTGTTCCTGATCATCACCGTGAAATTGGTCTACAATCAAATGAACTACATGATCCAGACAGACTATGGTTTTGACGCTGAGAACATCGTTGTGGTCCGACTGAATGGTGCTGACCCCCAATTGTTACAAAATGAAATTGAAAAGTATCCCAATCTGATCAGTAGTTCACTGGCCAATTTTGTCCCTGCCACCGGAACCAGCTCTACGGATGATATCACTTTCAACGATGAACAATATACCTTCAATCGCATGTCTGTGGATCATGCGTATATCGACAATATGGGCCTGGAACTGATTGCCGGTACGGGTTTAGTTGATGGGCAGGAAGCAAACAAAGTAGTCATCAATGAATCCGCGGCTAAAGCCCTTCAATTTGAATTTCCACGGGATGCAGTCGGGCAGCGTATTTTGAGTGGTGACTCGATAAATACACTCATTGTGGGCGTGGTAGAAGATTATCATCATGAAACCATGTTTTCATCCATCAGACCTTTGATGTTGTATCATGACCCAGAAAGATTAAGTATTCTTCAGGTCAGAGTCAATGCCACTAACTTCTCAGCGGCACTCAACGACATTGAAAAGGCCTGGTCCACTGTAAACCCTGAACTACAGATCGATTATCAGGTCATGAATGAGGAAATCGCCTTTTTCGCTGAACTTATTTTTGGAGACCTCTCCAAAATCGTAACGTTCATTTCTATTTTGGCATTGATCATTGCTGCATTGGGATTGATGGGAATGGTCGTTTATGCGATGCAGGTTCGTATGAAAGAAGTGTCTATCCGCAAAGTATTGGGGTCCACTAATGGGCAATTGATCTACGTGCTTTCCCGAAAATTTCTGAAGCTGTTATTGATTGCCATTGTCTTTAGCATACCCCTCACCTACTTTGTGAACAATCTGTGGTTGGATGCTATCGCCTATAGCGTCAGCCTGACGGTCGGGGTGATCTTATTTGGCGTAGCGATCATCGTTTTGTTAGGTGCCCTGGTGGTAGGGAGCCAAACGTGGAAAACCGCGAATATGAATCCTTCAGAGGTTTTGAGATATGAGTAGCACTTATCGAGTTGGCATATGCTAATATCATATGCCTGATCATTTGACGATCTCATGCATTACTATAAGTTCATGGTCCATGGATCTCTGTTTCAGAATTCCATGGACCTGTCGCATTGAGTGATATTAATTTTTATTAAGTTCTTCTTTTAATTCCAACCCTTCCGTAGACAGGAAATAACGCTGCTTGGGATGTTTTTGATGATCCGGATGAGTCATTTCAATCAACCCGGCATCAATACAAGGATTAAGATAATTATCTCTAAAAGTCTTCTGATGCTTCATGCCTACGGCAGACATGATCTCTGAGCTTTTCATTTCCCCTACAATTACCTGAATTACCTGAATGATCTCACTTGATCGGTGCTTTTGCGGTACTTGTGCGGTACTTGATCGGTACTTGATCGGTGCTTGATCGGTGCTTGATCGCTTCTTATTCGGTCTCCATAATATAACCTTAAACCCCTCATGCAGCTTAAATTCAGGATCTTCCAAATTAAACTGACGAAGTGTTTGCAGCATTTGCAAAATCCCGGTACCAAAGGTTTCGATGTATCCGTTTTCCCTCATACGATCCGCCAGTTTACCATTGACTGGATAGGATCCATGATTTTCAAATAACATGGGAATGGTCAATTCTTTGGCTAACCCACCAGGGTTAGTAATTTCAAGTCTGTCTGAATAGATATCTACATGAATTGATCCCGAGCTGTTATAATTACGGTGCGCTACAGCATTAACAATGGCTTCTCTAACCACTTCATTCGGAATTTCATAATGTAAGGGTGCCTGAACGCTTTCTTCCCTCCTCCCAACGGAAGATTTTAAATAAGATAAGACGAAATTGACGGACTTGTTAACCTGTTCAAAGACATCACCTCCAAACACCTTGTGGTCCTCCATGGGCCTCAATTTTTCCACTCCTGGATATTTGGCACATTTAACTACTGCTTGTGGGTAAAACTTTTGAGGATCCTTACCGAAAAGAAGTAACGCACTATTGACCAGGAAAGCCCCCTGGTAAAGACCTAGATGCGTTAAAACTTTGTCTGTAGATTCTCCCTCCCGTAGTGGGAAACCTCTTTTTGCCCGAGCCTCTTTGATAAAAGCCTGAACCTTCGCTTCATCGATATCTCCCATTCTGGCGTCCTTATTCGCATCTGAATCAAATGGTAAATCCTGGATTAAATCTTCTTTTCTCAAATGATTGACACAGGCAGCAAAAACTTTCTTTTCTAAATCTGCCATGTTATTGAAGCTATTACGGGTTACGTCATCTTCCGTCTTAGCAATAAAAATTTCCTGCTCATCTGGTCTTAACTGCGCTCTACTTCCCTTGATAAAAATCCAACGTTCTTTCCCGTGTTGAAAAGCGCAATCGTACTCGCGTTCTGTATGGGAAACTCCTTCCAAATCCGTATTACCATATTCTACACCAAGCATTCCCAAATAGATATCAGCTTCTTTCACTCCCTTCAAATAAGCCTCATTAGCGGATAGTGTCATCGCTGGGAAATCCTCAAATTTTACCGGAATATAATAATTGCCTAATAGCGGATCTTGATTGATGTATTCAGATAGAAGCCTTCTCTCTTCTTTGAATTCATGCAATACACTTGAAATGAATATTCGATATTTTCCCATTGTATAATTATTGAAGGCAATATATATAAACCATTATTTTTCACTTAATAAAATGGAGCTGTAAAACCTCTCAGTCAATCCCACAGCTTAATCTATTGAAACTGATTCGGTTCATCCTTTTCCCAACAGTTAGTCACTTACCTTTTTCACTTCTTTACTGATCCCATCACCTTTGAATCAAAGTCAAAAACACATGAAACGGATCATCGCTCTTTATACCTTGCTATTCTGGACAGTCAATACGCTACAAGCCTGTGAATCTCCCGAAAAGCACGAAACCCAACAGTTCAAAGCCTTTAATGGCATTCGCTTTGAATACAGTTTGTTACTTCCGGATAATTTCGATCGTTCAAAAACTTATAAAATCGTTGCCCTGTTGTGTGAAACACATAAAAGTCACAACGCCTGGGAAAAAACCATGGATCAATTGGCTGGCATTGATCTGGACGAATCTATTGTGATCGTTCCAAAGGTTCCTCTGGGGAAAGACAGTTGGGGAACTCACCCTATCCACCATGCATTCAATGACCTTTTGAAACATGTTCGAAAAACGCATGGAAAAGCCAAACAAAAAATCCATTTGATCGGACTGGAGGCAGGTCAGGAAGTAGCCTTTTGGTGGACCTACGGATCAAAAGAACTCATTGCTTCAACTTCCATCATCAATGGAAGTCTTTGGCAGCAAGATCACTGGGATCAAAAATGGTACGACAATCTGATGCGTTCGGGCATTCCGATCTATGCTTATGAAACTACTCGGCCCGCGAAGTTCGACATGTCAAAAATTAAATTTCGGGATGCCGCAAAACTGGAACAAGTTATTGATCAGATTGAGGGGTAGCCTTTCTCCCGGCCCATCTCAAATGCTTTTGAATGACATAAAAAGGCACGTCAAAAACTGGTTCACCTTTAAATCAGGGTCTCCAGGCATATCCAACCTTGAAGAACAGGGTTTGATTGAGCTGAGTAAGAGCCACCTGCCTTTCTTCAAATTCATCATTTAATCCGGCATGATTATCAATGTATCCCAGGAAAACGACGGATTGCGGGTTTACTTTATACGAGAGTAATAACTGAGCGAAAACAGACTGATCCACCGTATGCACGTTTTCATCATATAATTCAGGGTTTCTTATGGTATGTCTGTATTGCAAGATGAACTTGAAGAACAACCTGGGATTGAAGTTATAAGCGCCTTGCCATTGCGTTAAATTGGCGGTAAAAATGGTGGCTCCTGACTCCTGATGACGGAGTTGAACGAAGCGATGGTTGATGGTCATATCGATATGTGTTCCAATTCTGATGTCCGATTCTATTCGGAATTGTGTGTTATCGGCTTTGCGATTATTTGCAAAATCCACGGCAGGCCCAAGATTCAGCCAGCCATTAATACCCAGATTACCCATGGGTTGGGTATCAAAACCGAACCAAAGCCTGGGCAACGTATAATTGGAACCCTGGTATTGTTGCCAGATCACATCAGGATTTACCCAGAGATTGGTTTGAAGGGGTCCATTGACGAATCCACTCACCCAAGCCCCGGCAGACTCTAACAACCCTCCGGTTGAACTCCTTCGAAATCCACCGGTGTTTCCTCCAAAATTCACAATAGGCCCTTTATCCTCGGGCCAAAACACGCGTTCTACCCAAAAGCGATGATGAATGAAATCTACCTGAGGCACGAAACCCGCATCCGCTCTAAAACCGGCATCCCGATACTCAAAAGTGTATTGAGCATTCCACTTTCTGGTATCAAATCGAGCCATTAGGTTATAGGCATTTCCGGAGGGATCCGGAATTGATAAATCGTTCTCCTCCACTGTTGTCTCATCGTATTGGGTAGAGGAACGCAAGTATTGCCAACGAATCGTAAGGGGCTGCCAGGGTCTAATGAACCCGTCTACACCCCCTACTCGATTGTAATAGCTGGCCGAAGTTCGGTTGGTAAACAGTCCTCCAATATTGATGTTATCACCAATGTCCCTACGGTATCGGCTGATCCAATTGGTAACTTCTTCATCGGTACGGTAGCCACTTGAACTTTGAAACCCCGGAAGGATCAATTGATTGGAACGATCATCAGCGACCAGGATTCCCAGGGCATTTTTTCCAACCTTACCTGTAAGCTTCGCTCCGTAGGTGGGTTCCACAATGGACCGAGTGAAGAAGGCTTGTAAGGGTGTATCGAAAAAATCTGCACCTTCCACAAAAAAGGGTCTTTTCTCAGGAAATCGTAATGCGAATCGATTGTTAATGTCAATCTGAGCAGCATCCGCTTCGACGTTGGAGAAGTCAGGATTGAAGGTTCCATTGAAGCTCAAATCCGTGGTAACTCCCCATCGAGCATCCAGGCCCACGTTATGTTTCCATTCTCCCCGCGACCACTCCTTTCCTGGAAAGTCTTCCCTTGCATCCACCTTGTTGAAAGTGTATGTCGGAGTAAACTCAAGGTTCCTGCCAGGTTTTATTCCCTGAAGTCCTGTTAACTTATAGGACTGACATAACCTACAGGCATTGTCCTGGTCGATAGGCATATTGTGAAATACCCGAAACACACTTCTGGGATAGACCCTACGGGCAAAGAACCGCCAGGTTTGGACCTCAGTCGTATTAGGGAATCTAAGCGTTTTGAAAGGAATCGCTCCTTCCACAATGTATCCCTTGTCCGTAATTCTGCCATTTGAATTCCATATTCCATCCCAGCTCAAATCTTCGTTACCCGTTTGCTGATCAAAGAAGCCATCTTGCTGGATTCCCAGTGGATTCAACGTAAAGAAAAAGGCCCTTCTTGAATCATTGAAAGGGTCAAGAAAAAGAGAAACACGATCATTATCATCCAGGCGGTCTCTGTCGTTCAGAATGGCTCGGATGGCTTTTGGGTCAGGGTCTCGCGCCTCAAAAGCGAAATACAATTGTTCCTGATCATAGGCAATTCTCAATATGGTTTCAGTTGGCGATTTCAGGTTATTACCCGGATGGGTTTCGTAGCTTAAAAGAATCGGTTCAGCATCTTGCCACACTTTTTCCCGAAGCCATCCATCGATGACTACTTTCTCTTTAGTCGCCTGGACATTGACACTTTCTTGTGCCTGTAGGTTCACACAAGCAAACACGCATAAACAAAAAATAAGGCCGTACTTCATTCTAATCTGAGCTTTTGAGGTTCACTCTTGAGCACGGCTATTTCTTACTCGGAGATGTCTGATTTCGTTCGAAAATCGTCTATTCGCACCTTTTAACGAACTAACCGGCGAACCTGACGCTCACCTTGAAAGACTTACCCTCCTGAAGTTCGACCGGAAAGTAAATACCTGCCCAGAATAAGAAATGATGAAGGCCAGGGCCATTGAGGTTCGACATATTGAAAGTACAAAAGATGCTTGAGCAACTATTGGACATGGCATGACCTTTTGGTTGTAAGGATAGCAAGTCACCACATTGAATTTTATTCATTACTCAAACAACTTAACTAATCTGAAAATCAGCATTTTATACCACCTGATTCTTCCAGTAATTCTAATCACTGAAAGCATAAGAATTATGATTGGCTAATGACTACAACTACCCAATTGAAAAACGGGAGTTGATTAGGGATCAAGCGGTAAATCTTGGGAGGAATATAATTTCTCCATTGATCCAAAAGTGATTGCGTTAATCAGTTATTCCGTTTTTCTGCTTTTAAAATGGTGATTTCTTGATTCTGGATTTCCTGCCGAAGGTACGGTGAACCACTTTGTACGAATTACTTTAGCGGGGTAGCATAATACCCCTAAAATGAAATTTCACTATTTAAGGATGGTCCTCAGAAATACTGCTTGATCCTTGATTAGTGAGCAGGAAAACCCTTAGTAACTGACGATCAAATCAGAAGACCTTAAGTTGATCATCATTTCAAGGTCCAGGTCCAATAAAGTATTGAATATGGTGATGTCAGCGAGAATAGTTAGAATCCTAAAGAAACAAAAAAAGACATCCGGATTATGTTAATTTCAGTCTATTTCGAATTGAAACTATTTTCAGCCGTCACCATTCGCTCTCTACCATACATATCCACCACATACAGAGCCGGATATCCGACTTGCTGACCTTCCGAAACATCCCTGGTAAAAGCGATTAGCTTCCCATCTGGAGACCAACTCGGTGCAAAAACCTGAAAGCCTTCCTTCCTGACCAATACCTTCTTTTCTTTAGTTGTCAAATCCATCGTATGGAGTTCAAATGTTCCATCAGTCACCTGGACGTAACAAAGGCTTTTGCCGTCCGGCGACCAATTTTGATGAAATTCGCCCTGATTGCCCGCAGTAATCTGCTCTGTTTCGAAGGAAGATAAGTCAAGTACATAAAGATCCGACGGTCCAAATTCCTCTTTCGCACGTTTAAACAAGATCCTAGAGCCATCTGGTGACCATCTTGGTGTGTATTCATACTCCTCTGTTTTCGTCAAGGTCGTGATTCGACCACTTCCCCTATCATACACATACAAATCGCTGTTGCCATCTCGATCACTTGAAAATACGATCTTGTCTCCTTCAGGAGAATAATGACCGTCAATATCTTCATGATCTGAAACAATCAGTCTCTTTGCCACTCTTTCCTCCAAATTGATTTGGTACTGTTGATGATGGCCATCGCGTATACTGGTGAAAATGATCTCTTTTCCGTCAGGAGACCAGTCAGGCATGAAATCCCGCTCAGGATGTCCGTCCAGGATCTCGAATCCAGTACCATCCACATTGACCAGATAAATATCCTCAATATCATGGATATAGAAAAAGGCCAATTGAATGCCATCCGGCGACCATACCTGAGCCTGTAGATTGATACAATTGAATAAAAAGAGGATCCAAAAAGTCTTCCGCATCATTATCATTTTGGTAAATGACTGGAATTGAGCGTACAACTCAATAGAAACGAAAGATCAAAAGGTTCGAATAACGTCGAACCGTACTAAATTCCCGGTCTTCGCTTTCGTAAAATCACTTTCGTGCAACAACGATATACCTCGTAGAGGCACATGAATCATCGGTGGTTTCAATAGGTCTCAGATCTACGGCATCATAGAGGTCTACGGATTGAAAATATTTCTCAAAATAGCTCCTGATCCTGAAAACAGGTACCAGAAACCGTTTATGTTTTCCGGCATGATGAATATGCATCTGGCCTTCCAGTGTATTGATATTCACAATTTCCGACTCCTGAAAAGAAGCGCCATTTTCCTCAATCAAAACCGGGGTTCGTAACGAGACTACTTTGCTTTCCGGTCCGTATATCACATTTGGGTACCATCGAATATGATCCGGTGTAATAAAATCTCCGAGAAAATAGCCACCTTCATTCAGGATATCTGAAGTTCTTCGGATGGCTTCTTCCAATCGATCATGAGGCAAGTACTGAAAGACGTTTAACCCCGAATAGGCCAAATCCCATTTCCGTACTTCAGGATCAAGCGTCAGTAAATCACCGACATCCGCAGGAATGCGTTTTTTGGCTTCGGCAATCATCGATTCAGAAATATCGATACCGTAAAGTTGATCTTTGGATAAATGATATTTAGCAATGATCCGCTCCTCTACCAATCCTGTACCACATCCGATAGACAAGGTATGATACTGTTTAAAGTCTCTTTTGTAGTGTTCCGAAAAGAAATGGATGTATCGTTCCATGAAGGAATCTAAACAAGAGTGACCTATGATCCGATCATAAACTTCAGCGTATTTGTGAAAGGTATCGGTGGTTTGACCGGCCTCATCATGGGCTGCCTGTACTACAGCCGCTTCTCTTAGCTCTCGTTTGAGGATTTTCCATTGAATGGAATTGTCGACTTTATCCGTATCTGCACAGGTGATCTCACCCAGGTAAGCCATCATGGGCTTCATGTGTGCCGGATTAAAAATATACTGATAATAAGCCTCCGCTTCAGGATCACCAGCCTTTATCATTCTTTTATAAGACTCCAGGTGATACCTCAATTCCGTTGCAAAATCAGCCTTGGGGCCCTCTTGTTTCTTGACAATTTCCGCTTGCTTCAAATTGAAAAATGCCCCGCCATTTACACGCTGAATCTCCTGCTTGTGCAAATCAAATATCCGGGCTTCCCCTGTGATATTCTCCTGAGGGTCTTTATGGCCATAGATGTGCAGGCTTAAGAAAGGATCCTGATCACTGTTACCCATCTGATGAACAAGGGAATGGCCTACTCCCAGAACGTCGCCTTCTTTGACTTGCCACCTGGCCAGCGTAGAAATGGCTTCATCTTCCCAACGGAAAGTGGCGTGTTCAGCCTTCCCAAAGATTTTTACAGCACCCCACATGGTATGCCCATGGTCATGGATCGCAGAAAAGTCTCCCTGATTCCAGGACATGACCATCACCTCGTAATTGGCACCCTTATAGACCATTTTTCTGCCATAACTGTTCTCTCGAGGATGATCGAAATCGGCATAGGGTATCAAGTTCTCTTTTGTGACATCAGATTTTTTGACAATGGAAACTATTTGAGAGGGCTTGGTAGGCTGTTCTTTCTCTAAAACATCGACAATAGCTGCCAGCGCTTTGGGAAGGTTCATTCGGGTTAATTGGTTGGTTGGGTTTTACATACCGCAAAGTGGTTTCCCTTCAGAAATGACCCTGCGACTCGACCACAAATTTATCAATCTCCCCGAGCTTATTTGTTATGGCAAATCCTTTTTGATTCGTTTATTTTCTGCACATAAAAAGGCCCAACCATCGCTGAGCCTCTGTTTGCATTCATAAGATTTACTCATCTCTCAACGATCTGGTTGGATTGGCCAGGGCTGCGCTGATCGTTTTTAAGCTCATCGTGATCATGGACACCAGTAATGTGACAACCGCAGCAGCTAAAAACACTTGCCAACCTATATCAATGCGATAGGCAAAACCATCCAGCCATTGATTCATGATCTGAAATGAGATTGGAATAGCCACAACCAGTGAAATGAAACATAACTTGATGAAGTCATAGGACAACAAAACCACAATTTTCTGAACGGATGCGCCTAATACCTTCCTTACTCCAATTTCCTTAGCACGCTGTGCCGTACTAAAAATGGTCAACCCGAACAAACCCAGACAGGCCACAAAAATGGCAAGACCCGAGAAAATCGAGAATACATTACCAAATCTGGCATCCGTCTCATATTGCTTATTAAAATTCCGATCGTTGAACCGGGAAACAAAGGGATAATGTGGTACAATTTCATTCCATATCACCTCTAACTCATTCAAGGTAGTTTGAAAGTCATCAGATTTTAACTTCACCGAAATCATGGAGGTATTGATATCTGTCGAAAAACGCAGGGCCATCGGCTCCACCTTCCGGTGAAGAGACAGGTAATTAAAATTTTTGACCACTCCAATGACTTGCCCTTCCCGACCCCATTGCGAAAACTTCTTTCCGATGATGTCTTCAGGATTCTTGTAACCGTACAATTTCACAGCAGCCTCATTTAGGATCATAGAAGTAGCCGAATCCGCCGGAAATCGCCTGTCGTAGTTCCGACCGGCGACCATTACCATATTATAGGCAGGTATGAAATCCTCATCAATCTCATACAAAGCAGGACTGTGCCAAAGCATTTCTCCATTTTCAGACGCAATTCCTGTTCCGGCATTGGGGAAAAAATCTCCTGGTGTGGCTCTGGAAGCTGCTACGGCTTTTACATCCTGATGTGCGGCAAAAGAAGACTTAATAAAATCGAGACTTCTTTGCACCTTATTATCAAATCCGTAATCAATGACCAGAACTTGTTCGGAATCAAATCCTTTATCATACATGCGCAAATAATCCAACTGGTCGGAAACGACTGTTGTGCCCACTAACAAAATCACCGATAGTGCAAATTGAAGCACTACCAGCGCTTTGCGAAGCCAAATACCTGATTTTGAACTTTTGAAAGATCCCTTTAATACATGAACTGGCTTGAAATTCGAAATGACAAATGCCGGATAGCTTCCCGTCAAAAAACCCAATACGATGATTCCCAAGGCAAAAAGCACATAATTAAAAGGTTGCAACAAGCTGGCCAGGGTAAGAGACTTACCTACCAATATCTCGAGGTACTGAAAACCGAAAAAGACCATCACCAGCGCCAAAACCGCGGCCATTCCTGTCATCAATGTGGCTTCAATCAAAAATTGTAATACAAGTGCTCTCTTATTCGAACCAATGGTTTTTCGAATGGCCACCTCTTTGGCGCGTTCCATGGACCTTGCCGTAGACAGATTCATAAAATTGATACAGGCAATGACCAGAATAAAAACGGCCACCGAAACAAACAGGTAGATGTTGTTCTTATTGCCAACAGGTCCAGGTTGTCTTCCGGCTTCCGAATTCAAGTAGGCATCCGCCAACGGCTCAAACCTCAGGTGAAACCATGGAATTTCGTCATGACGTTTGCCGAGCAGTTCCGGAATTCTGGCTTCCAAGGCGGCAATATTGGCCGAAGGTTGAATCGTGAAGTAGGTGTAAAAGTCCACATATCCCCATTGTTCAAAAATTTGGGGTCTCCTATTAATAAAAGAGGTCATTGACATAAAAGCCGGAAAGGAAAAGTGAGAATTAGGAGGAATTTCATAAACCGCGGTGACTTCATACGATTCAGTACCATCCATGGTCATGACCTTACCCACCGGATTCTCATTGCCAAAATATTTCTCAGCCATTTCCCGGGATAAAATGATGGTTCCGGGTCGCGTTAGAGCGGTCTCAGGATCACCGGCTATCCAATCCCAATCGAAAACCTGATGGACCGTGGAATCAGCAAAAGCAATCCCTTTCTCCTGGAACCGTTTGCCTTTGTATTCCACTAACCAATCAAAATCGCTGGTAAAACGAAAAACATGTTCCACTTCAGGGAAAAATTCGATCAATTCTCCCGCTACCGGAGCATTACCCCAAACCTGATATTCAGAAACGGGTAATCGATCTTCAGGCTTAACCACTTCGTCACCGCCATATCGTTGCAAAACCCGAAAAGTTCTATCGTACTTCGAATTGTACTTATCATAAGATAGCTCATTTTGCACAAAAATGAGGATCAATAGGCAACTGGCGATACCTATACCAAGACCTAATACATTCAGTAAAGAGAATGTTTTCTTTCGAAGCATGCTACGCACGCTTACTTTAAAATGATTTTTGACCATACCGTAATTATTGAGTTTCTGAGTTCCATCAACAGGTTTGATGATGTCTTTTCGAAAAAGCTTGATCACCTCCAGGGTAAATTTCCACTGCGCTTTTCTCAGGCCTTTTTGTTCGATATTAAGATCGAAAAGCTCTAAAAGATCTCCCTCAAGGTATTTGTGCAATTCTGGTTTACAATACCACTTGAAGAATCGAAGTAGGAAATTCGGTGGCTCATACCGGACCTCTTTCATCTACCAGGCGAATTTCAGATCGAGCGCCACTTTGGGAATTTCATCGTATAGTTCATTTCGAATCTTACGGGCATACTCGATGGCATCCCGACCTGCGGTTGTAAGGGTAAAATACAATTTCGGCCGACCTCCCCTGGCACTGGTAGATTCACCTTCTTTCGAAGCGAGGTATCCTTTTTCTTCCAGTCGCTTTAAAGCTGATTGAAG
The DNA here is from genome assembly GCA_965229785.1 of Cyclobacteriaceae bacterium. Classification (GTDB taxonomy): domain Bacteria; phylum Bacteroidota; class Bacteroidia; order Cytophagales; family Cyclobacteriaceae; genus JAWPMT01. Next base: position 1,293,471 of record CBDDJS010000001.1, on the reverse strand, counting down.
CGCTCCCACACTGACCGAACGTTTAAGTCGTTCTTCAATAGAAAGCTTGATTGAAACACCGTAGGCCTTACCATAAAGCACCCCTACCGTCAATAGAACGATCTCTTCGAATTCTCCTAATTGATATTTACCCATGGTTTTTTCCTAATTGCAGTGTTGCAATATTAGGGCACTATCAGGTAATTTCCTAATTGCAGTGTTGATAAAGCCAAGTTTGCTACCCTCACACATTAACATCCTGGTCGCTGAATCACCGATTCTTTGCCTATTCAGGGTGATATATCCTTTTGGCCTGATTCCTTACCGTTTTGATATCCAGTGTCATTGGTTTGAGTTGTTGCTTAGCAAACATATTCATCTGATCGTCGTAATGTGGGCTTGCCGGCTGATTGGAGGCACCATATACGTTGACCGTTTCTATCATCGGCAACCCTGCTCTTGGGTATCTGACCAACATGATGTATGACTCTCCCTGCACCGCATGTCTTGTCCCGTCTTTCTGAGGTTTACTGTTCATGGCAGCCAGCACATCATTCATACCTTGTATAGGGATCTTCCGATCTCCTCTGACCAAAAACTGAAATTCCTCTAGCCGAACATTAACTTTCCCAAAATGTTCCATCAGATATTCGTGGGCATAGACCAGCGCCGAATCAATGTCGGAAGGGTCTGGCGTATAAAAGGAACGGTAGGGTGTTTTGTGTTTACGGTTCAGCCACTCATAAGTGAGCATGGCTTGTGCCGGGCCAACCGCATCAAGGTCGGCTTTCCGATCCCATTGACTTATGATACTTTTCATAGACCTGGCTTTTTCACTTTTAGGTCGGAAACTATCACTCATTAAAATATTCAAATCAATGGGAAATACGAGAGAATCTGGTAAGGTAAGGTCATATTTGATCGCTTTGAATCGTTCGTAGGATAACGTTTTTTCCTTACTCATCAATTGTAGGAATCGCGTACTGCGATTGTTTTCCCATACCCGAAACCCCATGGTCGTATCGTATTGGTTCGGATCAGGATTATGCCCCATCGCACTACTACTGAAAGCAGAATTGTTTGTATTGAAAATGAACCCACTAGAGGGGTCCAGATTTTGAGGAAGATCATCCAAACCATGGTATTTTCCTGACCATAGTTCGCCTTTATTTCCGGGAAGCGTAGCATTCCAGTCATATCCCGGCTTTCTGATCGGAATCTTGCCGTAACCGATGTGATAGATATGATCTTTTGCATCTGCATAAACGATATTGAATCCAGGATTGGAAACATCTTTGAGTACAGCCTGAAATTCTTCGAAAGAAGTGGCTTTATTCATGTAATACCATTGCTCAATGGCACTGATATCATCGAGGGTGCTCAATCGAAAGGCAAATACACCTTTGTCATTGCGCATGGCCGGACCGAAATCTGACCACAGTACCTCTCGTTTTACGGTGACGATCACTCCAAATACCTTGACCTTAAGCCGTACTTTTTCAATTTCGAGGGTTTTCCACTGGCCATCAACCCGGTACTGATCTTCATCATCCGGATTCATTTCCAACTGGTAGATGTCTATTTTATCCGGATAATTCACGGTATGCGCCCACCCTAAATGCTCATTTGTGCCATGTAATACAACAGGTGCTCCGGGAAACAGCCCGCCTAACATGTTCCATCCTTCGTCACTGACCACATGCGCTTCATACCAGGCAACAGGACCTTCCAATGGCTGATGGCTATTCACAGCCAGGTATGTAAATTCATCATCGGTCTTTTTCCGGGATACAGCTATTGCATTGGAACCTGCGGCACCCCAGGAAGCCACTGGCTCCACTTTGCCATTGTATAAATTTTTAATGATCCCGTCAGCTCCTGTTATCACCGACAAAGACAAACCATAAGCCTTCAATACATCGAGTTCCGTGATGGGAAACGCCTTCTTAACCAGCACGCGATCAGGGTATTTTTCAGCAAAAGCATTCATGGCGGCTGCATATGCCCCAACGATCTTTCGAAATTTCGGATCAATTGTCCTTTTGTAGCGTTTTGCCGTTTCTTCCAATCGCAGTAACGATGCTACATAATCTACCGCCGCGCCTCCTTTTCCAAGGTGCCTTCCGAGCATGCCCTTCGCTGAAATCAGTGGTAATTGGATGGTCTCGAAATCGTCTTCCGCGTGCGCCCAGGCCAAACCGTAGGTTGCGGCTTCGTCAGTAGGTGCCTCAATATGAGGAACCCCCCATTGATCGCGGATGATATCAATTTGAGATGGGTTGATGGGTTGGGCTCGCAGGTTGAATACCATCACGATCATCGCGATGAGCAGGAAATAGGGTTTCATCATTTGTGGTTAACTAAATCGTGACCTAAAAGATATTCAATAAGGCCCTAATCAGCGTATTTACCCAAATTATTCTCTAATTTTAAGTCTCAAAGCCAAGGCCCTCATGGAAGACTTCAAGAAGCTTACGACCAAAGAAAAAGCGCTTCAACTCAACCTGAATGATAAGATTTATGGAACCATTGCCGAAATAGGTGGTGGTCAGGAGGTTGCTGCTCATTTCTTCAAGGCCGGAGGTGCCTCAGGTTCTATCGCCAAAACCATGTCAGCCTATGACATGACGTTCAGTGACGCCATTTACGGCAAAACCAAACGCTACGTCTGTGAGGAGAAACTCCTGAAAATGCTCGACAAGGAATATGGATTGCTGGCGCGTCGATTAACCGGACGATCGAAACGATCTCATTTCTTTGCTTTCGCGAACACCGTTGAAACGCTGAATTACAAAAAGACGAACAATGGCCACGGCTGGCTGGGTCTTAGGTTTCAATTACATGCCAATTCTGAACATAATGATTGTATCATTCACGTCAACCTGAAGGATAATGATGCCATTTGGCAGCAGCAGGTTCTGGGAATGATCGGCGTTAATCTCATCCACGCATGCTACCATTATTCAGACGCGGAGGAGATCATGATGGCTCTTGCCGACAACCTGTCCAATGATCGCTTCGAAATAGACATGTTCCGGATCTCAGGCCCCGATTTTCATCATGTTGATAATCGTGTCATGACCCTTAAACTGGTAAAAAATGGATTGACCCATGCAGCCATGTTCGGCCCACAGGGAAATGTCATGCAAGCCTCGCAAACACTTTACAAGAAAAATGTACTGGTGCTCAGAGGGAGGTTCAGGCCTGTAACTATGGTCAACGTGGACATGATGTTCAGTGGGATGCGCAGTTTCAAAAAAGAAAAAGACGTCAATAAGGAGGATATCCTGACCCTGACAGAACTGACCTTGAATGACTTGTCGCTGGGAGGTGACATTGACGAGGCGGACTTTTTGGATCGCGTAGATTGTTTATGTTCTCTGGGACAAAATGTGATGATTTCCAACTACCAGGAACATTACAAACTGGCGTCTTATCTATCTCAATTCACGCGTAAACGAAAATTAGCGATCATCCTGGGATTCAATAACCTGGTGCGAATCTTTGATGAATCCTACTATCACAACCTGGAAGGTGGAATTCTGGAATCTTTCAGCAGGTTATTCGGTAGCAATGTACAACTGTACGTTTACCCCACTTTAGACAAGGATGATCAGGTGAAGACCATCAAGGACTTTGAGCCTGAATCGCATCTGGAGCACTTGTTTAAGTATTTGGTAGCCAATGACAAGATCAATAACCTGGGTAATGCCAAGACCAGTCACTTGCACATTATTTCGGATAACATACTGGACATGATCCGAAACAACGAGGAGGGCTGGGAAAAGAACGTTCCGCCCAGGGTAGCCCGCCTGATCAAAGAGCATCACATGTTTGAATATCCCTATGAAGTTCCTCAAGATGAAGAAGAGGATTATTTAAAGGTGGATTGAGAAGGAAAACCAGATGTCTTTATAAAACCATAAAAGAATCTAAAAACCTCCTTGATTTCCAAAGAAATCAAATAAGTCCGGAACTTCTGCTATTTCGATGAATTGTAAATTTCCTTCTAAAACAGTCGTGCGGTAGCTTTCGAGCCAGATCTTTGCCTTCTCAGGGTCTGGAGCATTCAAATCAATCCATTCAATGGCTTTCTCTTCCTCCGGAAAAAAGACTGCCATGCCTTTAAATGAATCAACTTTGGTCAATAAGGTGTAGGCGCAAGCCCTCACGCAAGCATTGTCACCTCCTTTCAGGGCCTCGGATAACAGAAATTCTATGTCTATCGGTGGCCAGGATATAGGAATTAAATCCCAGTTCGAGTTATTCAATTGAAAATCCTTGAGGTATATCTTAAGTAAATTCTCATCACGAATAATTGTATTAAACATTAATTCGGCATTTTTAAAATACTGAGTAATGTTTGGAATCGAGCTGATGTATTTTGAAATAGCATCGATATTACCTGCAAAACTGACCATCAACCCGATAAAGAGAGCACTACTCGGTACTTCTCGACCAGGTTCCAATGACAACTCCCGAGAATTTGTGACTGCTTGCTCCAACTTATCTACAAACAACACACTTGGTTGTCCATCTAATTCTGAAATCGCCCACCTGGCCAATAATAATTGCTGAACAATAACTAATTCATACCTGAGCTCCTCGGGCAGTGTTTCGTTAAGCAAAGCTGACTCCAATTCATCCCAAAAGATCTGACATTGCTCTTTCGGTAACTTCTGAAGGCCATAAGTCTGGATTTTGTTAGATAAGGCTCTCTCCGTAAGGTGATTCTTTTGTACCAACTCCCTCCACTTCTCTGAATTATTAAGACGTTCGTTTAAGATTGAAAATGATTGAAAAAAGTAGGATTCATTATAATAAAATGGAAAGGCATCATTTAACTCATTCCAAATGGAGTTTTCAACCTCATCTGGGGTTTCCGCAGAGAGGATTTGAGCCAGTAAATGAATAGATTCCAAAGAACCCGTCAGGGTATAATGATATGCTTCATAGATACCGTTGATGGTGTCATATTCTTGTTCCCTTAATCGATACTCAGCTTGTGTGACATAATCGTTATCGGAACGAACCGACTTCTCAGGCCTTAATATTTTATCCGGTATGGAGCCAAAATCTGTTCGCTTATAAGTAAGCACATCTTCCAACAAACTCACTCTTTCAAAACCTGTGTCTAGGATATCGGAAGCTACAGTCAGCGCCTGATCCACTTGTCCGTCACTGATCAAAACACGATAATAATAGCTAATCAATGCAGGGTATTTAACGAGAATAGCTTGAGCACGCGAATAGTCTCCATTTTTATATAAACGTTGTGCTTGATTTAATTCTCGAATGAGTATTTTATCTTTAATATTTCTATAGGCGGTAGGGTCTTTTTCCGAGATATAGTCTTCATAAGATGACTCGATGAGAAGATTGTTAAACCAGGCAATTTCTTCTGCAGAAGCCTCCTTTAGGAAATCAACAATATTTTTCCTTGTTAACTCATTCGACCATAAGTATTCTTCAAAATTTTCAGCATCAAAGAGTGTATCAACCAAAAGTATCTTATTGAATGCATCAATTATTTGTTGTTTTTCGGCATTATCTAACATTCTCTTTTCCATAAGAAGCTCCTGAAGTGCTGGGTCCACGAATTGAAGGATCTTCTTCGATGGATTTGGGTAGGGATCGTTGTATTGATCATGCATGAAATTGACCAATGAATTAAAGTTCCTGATACGCTCAACCCTAAACCTGGAGGGAGCAACCAGGCGTCGATATAAATGTATAGATTCTCGACCGTAGTGATCCAGAATAGATGCCACTTCAGATTCTACTTTCTGACTCCCCAACCACGAACTAAAATCCTTTCTCAGGTCAATCACATGGATGTAACGGTTAATTAACTCCTGATTCAAATCTTGAATGGCTAGGTCAAAGGAAGAGGAATATTTCGACTCGCTTTCTATCAATCCGTTCATTTCACGGATCAAAGTATAAAGCCCAGCCGATATGATATCTTTTGGTGGAAACCCATTATTGTAGTCTTTTTTGACTTCATATCCTTCTTCTAAAACCTGCAACAACTGAGTCTGTTCAGCGTCTCCTAAATCGAGATAGTTCGCATACAGCTTAACTTCCCTCCGGTAATCGGCCAATCCCACCTCTCTACTCAAACCATTTTTCGCCCATTGAGCTTCCTGTTCGTTTGGAAATTTGGACCAGATCAGGTAAAAATCGATAGCTAACTGCTTGAAGTCTTCACTTTCAATATCCTTGTTAAAAGAGAGCTTAAAACCTTCTACCCCAACGAAAAAGTCGAATAAAGTATTCAATTCGGTCTCCTGATTTTCAATCGACAATAGCCTTTGTGTGTAATAAAGCACCGGGCGATCGACTAAGGTAAACTGCCACCCTGCACCAAAACGTTGAACAAGGAGATCGACTTCCTGACGTATTCTTTGCAATGTGGGATGGTCACCGCTTAAAGCCACTTCATTGGCCAATTGAATCATGAACCTGGACCTACCCAAATATTCAAGACAAAGCAACTCATTCGTTCGTAAATAATAACTTCCGTGGATGAGATACAACAAGGAAAGTTCTGACAAATTGTTGACGTCAATGGGCTTTTCATTCAACTTATCTAGTCTTATGCTCATTTGCTCCAATCTTTCAACAAAGGGCATATCCGCATAAGCAGAGTCTTTCATAAACGTACCCGACAACCTGGTTCTATTCTTGAATAGCCTTGACTTGAGCGTTACACCGAGTTCACTCACGATATCACGGGCTATAGAGGTAAATTGATCGTCTTTCGTAATAGTTTTCGTGTACGATGCATCCGACGATTGCTTGTACAACGAAACCTTAAATTCACCATCAAAATCAATCATGATAAGGTTTGCGTTTTCGGTAGTTGCTATTTCCTGCAGCTTGGTAACAGGTGTGTACACATAATCTACTTCTCGCGGCGGCAATACACTTTCATGGGCCACCTGAAACCCTCCTAGTTTCAAGTGAAAGATCAATGCCTCACGGAATTGATAGTGCCGGATCATTTCCAACCGATCAACTTTTTTCTGATACGAAGGATAAGAAACGATCACCTTACCCGCAGTGGCCAAAGAGGTGTAACTGAACAACATCAAAACGATGAAATAGAAATAATAGCTATTGAGTATTTTCATCAGTTGACAGGGTAAATTGAATAATTGATTCCATTACTGAATTGTTTCTACTGTCTTTTCGAACGGTCTTTTTGGTAACCTTTTCCAATTCCTCTTTTCCGGGCAGAATCCCATTAAAGTCCGGTAATAAGATCGTCCCATAGGTGGTTTGGCCGGTCCAGGAGATTGTTCGATCCTTCAATTTCATTTGATATACATATTCCGGGACTTTCTCAATCCTAAAAGGTCTGCCGGATCCCTCCACATTCACAAAATAGATTTGCTGCTTACTCCCCGCTACGACGATATCCGTATCAGGAATTGCGAAAACATTGTTGATTAGATAGAAACTATTGCCACCTAAGTTGATAACCCGCTTGGATTCTACCTCATCTCTTGATTTGTTCAAATCGAGTACAAATAATCGTTCAACTCCACCTACGATCAAGTACTCGTTTTCTTTACCGCCGAGGCAAATTGACTTGGGCTCATCTTCGATCGTTGCAAGAACATGAAATTTGCCTGTACGTATATCGAGGACGGCAATCTTATGTAGCTCACCGTAGGTCAAATAGACTTTATTTCCTTCTTTTAAAAATAGACTGGGCTCGGAATTTAGGAGTTCTAAGCCAGTGTTTGTTAAATTGATTTCGTAAGTTAAAGTATCAATGATCTGCAGAATCCGGTTGTTTCTTAATGCAAACAATGTATCTCCTTTGTAATACATGTTTTTAAATCCGATCATATTGACTTTTTGGGTAAGCTGATAAGTAGAATCACTTGTTCTATCCCATCGAGAAAGGTGGTTACCGTCTTTTTCAAACGCAGCAATTTTATCCCTGGACTCATTGGTCTCTACGTATATAAAATTGCCATCGCCAATTTTTGAATTATTTGCTAACGTATCTATTCCATCAACTATAATTTTATCCTGGCTAATGAAAATGTTTGGCGAACCTCCCCAAATGATATTATGTCCGGTATTTTTGATTTTATAAGGTAGCTTGTTGATTGATTCAAAATTCTTTTCAGACAAATCATATAGGCAGTAATTTCCATTATCTGCAAGCAGTAAAACAGAGGAATCATCGATTGGCACAAAGTCTTTGACGTAGCTACCGACAAAAGGTGTAGCAGTACCACGATGATAAAACTCATTATTGAAGAAAAAGATTTCAAGCTCTCCATTATCTCTAGAAGCGAGATACAACTGCTTCCCTGCAAAGCCGACGCTAACGATTTCACTTTGCCCCTGATTCTCAGAAGGCCTAATGAGGAATTGGGAGAGTTGACCTGAAATAGCGGTCCTCAGCGCACCATCACTGGTTGCCCAGGATAACACCTCATGCTGATGATTATAATCAATCGCTACCAACTGGTCCTTTCGCAGATCAACAGTAATCAAATTCGTGCCGGTATTCTTAAGAGTTGTATCTTGCTTTTTTCGGGTATATTTAAAAACATCGACAACTAGTTTGTAAGGTAAAGTGTAGAGGATAAACAGCGAATCACCACTAGAAATAAGCTGTCTCGGAATACCTTCAAATAATTTTTCCCGTACGTTAAGCGTGCGGTCTTCGAATCGGTATAAGTTACCACCCTGAATGGCAATGACACCCCTTCGCCCTTCCATTACATGATAAAAATCAATTTGCTCTAAATCAATATCTCCTTGGTCTCCTGTCAGATCGCTGATGCTATTTTCATTTATACTTAAACGAGCACTGGATAAGACCGTGTGAGTAGTCAAATCATAAAATTTGAGAGAGCTTCTCTGACGAAAATAAGCTCCACCATCTACCCAATGAATCTCTTCTGCCTCTATCAAGGTTTCTGAATCCAACAAAGTATTATCCTTTAAAGAACGTTTTTCGACAACACCATCTATGGTAATCACAGAAAAAGTTTCCAGGTCAATCTTTGCAAGTTTCGATGCGGCCTGATTTCGTTTCCTGATCCATTGTTTGTTAGAATCGAATGTCGTGTAAGTTAATGACTCTTTCCCTTCGGCCCAGGTACCAAAAGACGATCGTTCAATGTATTTGAAAGTATCATTCCTTAAACCCAAATCTTCGCGGTTCTCAGGAGAATCTTCTCCATATGCCCAGGTCAACACTTGCCCATTGGAATAAATTACTCTATAATTTTGGTCATTTCCATCCAGAAACCCCACTCCTCGCCAGAAACCATCCCTTGATTTGAGTAACCTTGAAGCAGAAAAATCAAACTCTTTGGTCACATTCGAAGATTCACCATGGATGTAAACCAACTTGTTTCCAAATTGACGTAGTAATCCACGATTTGTACTTCTACGGCAATTTTCCTTAAACAGCTCTTTACCGTTGGATAGCTCAATGATTGAAAGGGAATTGTTACTCCCATTATCGTGAACAATGGCTATTTTTTGCAAATTCTCATCTACGACTAAATGGCTGATCTCTGAAATCACATCGATGGGTAATTCAAAGAGTTTTCTTCTTGTGTTTTCAATGACATCATACACCATCAGGCTATTGCCAGAAACGAAATATAATTGATTCCTCGAGGTAAGGAATAAAGCAGGCTTCAGGATAACCTGTTCTTTCATTCCATATGTGATCGGTTCAATATTCCCATTGACATCATATTTAAAAATGCCGTCCTCACGCAAATAAAAGAATTCTCCAGTCGCATTCGCATAAACCAGGGCCTCACACTTTACTGTTAAATCTGCAATAGAGCGGAATTGCCATTCTGATTTACCCAAATTACCTCGATAAATTGTACCATTTTGTGTCAAGGCCATTACTGTTTCAGCATCTGGCTGTATGAATTTGATGAACTGGTCAGTCCCGAATTGCGACTCCCATCTGAATTGATTAAGTCCTCGGAGATCAAATCTCAGCGCGTATTCATCATCTTGATTCTCCATTCCTAAGGCTATCGCTGCATTGGCCCAGGTGACCTTTTCAGCCAGGTTGTTTGACCTATTTGAATTTTCGTAAGTCCTGGCGTTGGATTGAAATGTCTTATACTGAAAATCTAACGATAAAGAATCTGATAGTTCTCGCAAGGATTCAGCCTTACGTCGGGCAGATTCCTCCTTGCCCACCAGTATTTTTAGATCGCCAGCCAATTCCTTATTCTCTTCACTACTTGCTTCAGCTATTCTTTGGTTTTCTTTGGCTTTCTCTTCATTGATTTCTGCTAATCGTCTTTGATCATCCGCTTCAGTTTTGGCATTCTCCAGCTCCTGAACTTTATTTTCAAGTTCCGTCTCTCTTTCGCGAAGCGCTTGATTCTTATTGTTCAAAACAAACACAAAAATGGCCCCGAAAAAACCCAGAAGTGCAATAGCCATAGCTAATATATTCGTAATACGAACTCTTGTTCTTGCGCTTTCAAACTCCTTCTGAAAGACCTTATCACTCTCTTCAATGAATCGAGATTCAGTATCACTGACAAGCTCTCTGTTGAGTTCCAGAAACTTTTTTACTTCCTGAAGTTGGACGCCATTCAATAAGTATTCACGACCATCACGGCCTTGTTCAATTTCACTGTTCCACCGCGCAGCAGCAGCAATCCAGAGGTTGTCGACGTTCCAGTTTTTATTACTGTTGAGGATAGGTTCAACAAAGCGATCATGGATCAGTTCGTAGCGTAAATTTCTGGAATGAAAGTAGGAGCGAATCAAGTGTCGGTCTTCCAGGAAACGTACCGCCTCAATGGGTAAGCCAGCCACCTGATCATCCACTTCATAGACATTATCTCTTGTTGCAATTGGAGTTATCAACTTACGTTCAAACCAGGTTCGTATATAATACTCTGATAAGTCTTCAAACTTTTCACATACCTCATTAATAATGCTCTCATAAAATCCCGATAGTGCATTCTCAATGTCACCATGTTCTTCCAGGTGCGCAACCTCAAATAATTTGGTTTCCGATGAAGCCTTCTTCCAAAAATTAAACGCTACTACCTGCAATTGGACGGGTTCGATCAAGTCAGCATTGATCTCCATCAATTGGTCATTTTCACCTTTAACCCTGATTTTTTGCAAATCTGATACCAATTGCTCTGCTACACCCGAATCGAAAGAATAAGCCGAAAAAGGCTCAATATTTAATGGTTCTTTCAATGCGACTAACGCGGCATTGGGTTCTAATAGACGAAGATGAAACCTTATATCTAACCTGTCCTGGAAAATATTTTTATAAGTATCTAGTTTAGGCAAGTATTCCTCTCGCAAGACAAATACTATTCTTACTTTCGTATTTAAAAGAAGGTCATTGATTTGCTCAAAAAATGCTCGTCTTTCCTCGAAGGCATCTCTTGGGAAGAGATTAAATATCTCTTCTAACTGATCAAAAATAATGACGTAGGGAGCGATTTTTGGTTGATAATTTGGATTCTTCCTATTACTGAAGCCTTCCAATTCTTTTCTTGGGTGTTTAGCAATCAGTTCCTTTAAACTTGTCGCCTCTATATTATTTTTCTGTGGATTATCCGGATCCGGCTCCATCAAGTCAGCATACGTGATGAGATTATTCAATGCATTCCGTTGAAAAAACTCACCCTTGGGCGTATTATCCACTACCCTTCCTTGAACGCGCGTAATTCCTACAACATTAAATTCCTCGCGCATGTCAGGAATCACCTTGGCCCTGAATAAAGAGGTCTTGCCAGCTCCTGATTCAGCGTAAACCACTACGATTGAGTTTACGTGTAATAGAGAAATAATTTTACGAGCTTCTCGCTTACGTCCAAAGAAATAATCTTTATCCTTCCAATCAAAAGGACCCGGACCTATGTACGGCTCTGTTCTTAATCTTGAAGGTTTAGCCTCATCGATCGGAGAAATTGACTTGATTTCGTCGTTAGGATCGGATTCAGTCTGAATGACCTTCCGATTGGTAGTTTTGTCATGGTTCTCTGATGGATTATGATCTTCGGTCATGTTGGTCACTTAGTCAGTATTTCTCCATGTACTTTTCTAAATCTGCAGCAAAATTTTGTGCAGATCCCCAGTAAACCCGAACGTTAAAATCGCCGTACTTGAAATATTTGTCTAGATACTCAATGGCCTTCTCCTTTTGTTCCTCTGTGGCATTTTTAGGTAAATTGGCGATTTGAACTGAAATATTTAGTAGGTCCTTATCTTTCACTCGCAGAGAATCGATCAAACCCCGGTATAATACTCGAAAGTTCCAGTCATTTAAGCTATAGCCAATAAATAGCAGCGGATGTTTTACCAACTGACTAAATACACAATCTGGCAAAAAACTATCCAAATTCTTCTTTACGAGCTCAATCAGAAAATCCACGTAATCATCTTCTGTCAGCACCATCGACTTCAATTCAGTGTAATGTCCGTGCAAATGATAGACCATGGGTTTCATGCTACTGGGTTCATAATTTTCATCCAAATGTTCATTAAAAACATTACATGCTATAGGTTCTAAAGTGTCCTTCCATCGGCAGATTTCCACGATTGGCTGCTTATCTTGAGCCTTAAGAGCCTCCGCCATAAAATCATCATAATTGGTGGTTAGATAAAGGGGTAGATTGAGTTTTGCCAACACATGATGCGGTTGATTTCCGCTGAATGATGGCAAGCCTATGCTTTCAAACTTTTTACTTATCTGCAAATAGGCCTTGGTCGAATTCTTTTCTATACCTATGTAATGTGCTACGTGAGGCAAGTAATCCTTATCCTTCAAGGGATAAGTTAAATCTAATTCTGAGATGAGGTCATTGGCCAACTGACTACCCAACGGTAACGGAGGGGAACAGGCACCTGCACCAATAAACGGAATACAACGTTTTTTCTTAATATGATAGACTAAGAACTCCCAATCATCTTCAGATAATGTTTTGACAGTTCCTATCTCTGAATTTTGGTCATCTTTTGGCTTATTTTTAGTTGATCCTGCATCGGAATTTTGTCGGGGAGAATTTTCCTTGCTTTTTTTGTTTCTTTCCTGCCTGTCATCGGCCTTTTCACCCTTGTAAATCATCCATGTTTTGTTAATCCGCTAATTCAATTTCCAGGACTTTTGACTTTACTCCTTGTGATTCTGAGTGAGCCCTTAATTGTATCGAGTGTACTTCCTCAGGCACATCTATGGACATATTTTCCACCACAACTTTCCTATCAGAAATCCGAACACAAGACTGTTCGACATCATTCACATAGATCTTAATATCGGCAGGGAATCTTCTTCCAAAGACGGCTACCTTTCCCCCGTTTCGGGGTATCTTCTTCGGATCTGTGTGGTCAAGCAGAATAGATTGATCATTGATCTTGTCTGTTCTTTGATCAACCGGTCGGAAAATGGTATTGAAAACCTCCTCCAATTTGATCACGGCTTTGTCATTGAATAATCCCACTAATGTGGCTATAGTGACCAACTGGTAGAGATCACTCGTACTATCCAGGTTCTCAATACTGAACCCGCCCATCCTTGTCAGGAAAAAGAAAATAAGGGCTATACCTATGCCTATAAAAGGTTTGAACAGGTACCACCAGATCCAACTTAAAATAAAATCCTTATTGCCCATGTAAGAAGCAAAGGAAGAGGTAACATGGATAAAACTTCCCAGAGCACCGCCTAATATAACCAGGTAGACGAACTCTCCTTCAGGTAGTTCATTAAGAACTTTCCCATCAAATGACTGGAATTCAAAAAGGATCAACACCAGGATGGTGATTAGCATTCCCAGCAGATAAATTCCGAGCAAAAGTGGTTGTATTCTTTCTTTGTCCTTCATTCGGACTTCTAAAATAACAAGTAAGGTGAAAAATAACTAAGAATTCGAAATGTTTCGAATGACGGAAGAGGTGGCTTTCAAAATCTCATTAAACCTTTGCACTTAGGTAATTACAAGTCAGAAGCTGATCGATTCGTTTAGCTAGCGATAGGAATCATGAAATCACTACAGATGATCACTCGCTTTATTTAAGTAAAGGCATGTCAAATAGAGTCTTTCTAAGTGAAGGATTACTTCATATTAGAGAAGTGACTACAAATATGAAAGTCTTGCGTCGATTAAATCTAGTTAGTGAATATCTACTCCACCTTAATCGCCTTCACCGGATTAGAGGAAGCGGCTTTCCAACTTAAGTAGCTTACGGTTAGGGTGGCAATGAATATTACCACAAGTCCCGTCATGATGAAGACCCAGACCGGTTGATCAATCCGATAGGCGAAGGCTGCCAACCATTGATTCATCAGCCAGTACGCCACGGGTGAAGCCATCACGAAAGAAAACAGGATCAATTTCACAAACTGATGATTGATCATGTACATCAATTGCAATGTACCTGCACCCAGCACTTTTCTTAAGCCAATTTCTTTGAACCGGCGTTCTGTGGTGAAAAGCGCTGACCCGAACAATCCCAGTCCTCCCAACAAAATTGAGATGAAACTAAAAATGGTAAATAATTGTGTATCGTTCTTCTCACGTTCATAAAGATCCAGGGCTTGTTGATCCAGGAAAGTATAGAAAAAGGGAACTGCATCTCCGAAGGTCTTATACCAACCTGCTTCCAGTTGTTCGATGTGATGTTGGAAATTCTGAGACTGCAACCTCACTGAAATATAGTCAAGGCGATCCCAGTTGACATACATCACAAAAGGTTGGATTTCGTGATGTAGCGACCGAAAGTGAAAGTCACTTACAACTCCTATGATCTTACCAGTAATATCCAGACCTGTATCCGTGATCGATTTACCAATAACTTCTTCGGGATTAAAACCCATGGCTTTTACCGCACTTTCATTAAGGACAAAGGCATTAGAATCAGTCGGTATTCGGTGATCAAAACCACGACCGGCAATCACCTCCAGGTCGAAAGTTTGGATGTAGGATTGCTCCACTGTGTAGCGTTCCCACTTGAGCTCTTCATCAATACCGTCTACATTGAATATTGTGATATACGTATAATCGGAAAACATCTCATGTGAAGCTGCAGTCACCTGTTCAATACCAGGATTGGCAGTTACTTCATTTCGGAACGCATTGATTTTCGGAATAACCGCCTCGTCATTATGGATTGGCATATTGACAATCACCGAATGGTCAAATCCCAATTCCTTGCTTTGGAGGTATTGTAACTGAAGGTAGACCATCATGGTACAGATGATTAAAACAGTGGTGATCGTGAATTGTGCAGTAACTATCGTTTCTCGCACGGTTTTGCCACCGGAACCATGACGCCCCTTTCGCATAAGCTGTAGAGATTTAATACCTGATATGTACAAGGCGGGATAAGCTCCGGCAATCAATGTGACGACCAATATCGTAATCCCAAAAAGAGATAGAAATTCCTGATTCATGAGGTCCGAGATCCCATATTGATGAGCGGTAAGTTCGGCCAGCACCGGAAGGAAGAAGTAGATCATGGACAATGAAACTATTCCTGCGAAACACACGAAACACAGTGTTTCAAACAAGGTTTGCTGGGCAATTTGCTTCTTCTGGCTGCCTAATACTTTCCTTACCCCTACTTCCTTGGAACGCTGACCTGCCTGAGCAGTGATCATATTGGTGAAATTAAAAGCGCCCAAACAAAGGATGATCAATCCAATGGCTGCAAACAACGTCAGGTTTTGCGTATCGTTACCACTGGTCCATTCACCAATATCCTGAGGTATGCTGAGATGGATATCTGTCAAAGGTTGCAAGGATGTTTGCCATGCTTCTGGCTCATCCGGTGTAAAATACGTTGAGGTAGCATTCTGAGCTTCTTCCAAGACAACCTTTTCAGCACCGGGTTTTATCTGGACATAGGCGCTAACAAACATGTTATTCCATTCGCGCAACCATCCACCACTCCACATGGTCTGCTCGCAAGTCTCAATATTGGATATGAGGTCTAGTTGGAAACTGGTATTGGTTGGAAAGTCTTGATAAACTCCCACAACTTCGAGAGCAGTCTCTTCTTCCCAACTAAAGATCAAGGTCTCCCCTATGGGATTCCGATCACCAAAATACTTATTGGCAATTTTCCCACTAATGACCACCACATTGGGTCTTTCTAATGCTGTTTTCGGATTTCCGTGAATAAACGGAAGGTCGAACAAGTTAAAAAAGGAAGGATCAGCCCAACCAAATCTGGGCTCGTTGAAAGCACTCTTGGTTTTCTCCACAGTGATTGGAATCGCTCTCCGATATTTAAAGATCCTCACACCATCTTCTACAGATTCCAGGTTTTCTTTTAGATGAGATACCATCCCCAGAGGTGCAAACGCATACGACCTCCCTGACTTTTGACTTAAATGATTGATCCTGTATATGTTAGAAGACTGGGAATAAACGTCATTGTAAGTAAGCTCTTTGTTCAGGTATAAAAAGATCAGCGAAGCACAGGTGATGCCCAGGGCCAGACTTATAATGGAAATTGCTGAGTAGGTCTTTGACTTGGCCATGTTGCGGATCAATACTCGACTATATTGCCAGAGCAACGACCAACTATTGAGGAATCTTGATTGACGGTATTTTTCCATAATTCCCAGATTTCTTCTATTCAATGATTGTAGGATTTCTTTGTAAAGTTGCCTTTTGGCCTTACTGGGTGATTCCAGTTTCCTTTCCTGATAGGTTTCAATAAGGTCGCCTTCGATTTCATCGATCAATTCTGCTTTGCAGTACCATCTCAGGAATCTAAAAGGCCATTTTGGTAAACCTGAACTTTCCATCAAAAGGACATTTTAGGTATGAGTGTCCAGAGTTCTTCTCGTTGGTTACGCAATTCCGTGATCAATTGGTAACCGGAATTAGTGATGGTGTAGATCCTCTTCTTTCGTCCACCACGTTCTTTGGTTGGCGCAGAATCTTTCGATCGAAGCAGTCCCTTGTCTTCTAGTCTTTTCAGCACGGTGTGAATAGCCGGTATCGAAATGTCTTTATTTGTTCGTTGGACGTATTCTCTACGAATGGATACGGCATAGGCTTCTTCTTGCAAAGCTGCAGCTAACAAAATGACCAGTTCTTCCAGCGCTCCGATTTTATACATTGATTTAATAAACTTTTGTATAAAAACGAAACAGTGAGAAAAAGGTTATGGCCCGCCATGTAATAACCGGGCCATTTGATGTACTACAAGCTTTACTATTTAGTCATGGCCTACTCCATCCTTAGGCGGTCAGCTGGATTGGTGGTGGCCCCTTTGATCGTATGGTAAGCTATGGTAACCCCTGTGATCAGAAATACGAAAATCGCTACTTTGACGAACACCCAGGGCGTAATGCCCACAGAGAAGGCAAACGTTTCTAACCAAAGATCTGCAACGTAATAGGCCAGAGGAACTGCCAAAACCAGGCTTACCGCTACCAATCGGAAATAATTGGTGGCCAAAATGGACAAAATGGTTTGTTGGCTTGCTCCTAATACTTTACGGATGTTTATCTCTTTGGACCTCCGGGTCACACTATGACTAACTAATCCCAGAAGTCCAATAGCTGCAGCGAGAATGGCAAGAGAGGTATAAATTGAAAAGATCTTGCTCAATCGTTCTTCGGTTTCGTACATCTGAGCAAATTGTTGATCTACTAATTCAATTTCCAATGGACGTACTGGTTCTAATTTACTGAAAGCCTCTTCCAGAAATGTAATGGTCTCCCGATAGTCACCTCTACCTAATCTCAATAGGATATAACTGTAATTCTGAGGGTCTATGTGAAGCACTGCTTTTTCAACCGGACTATGTAAACTGTTAAAATTAAAGTCATCCACCACCCCAATGATGCGACCTCTTTTTACCGTATCCTCCTGACGCCACATCTTCCAATTCACGGGTTCTCCGATGGCTGATTCAGGATCACTAAATCCAAAATCTTTTACCGCTGTTTCATTAATGACAAAAGCCTCCTGCACATCGCTTTCTAAATCTGGAGAAAATCCCCGACCGGCGATCATTCGCATACCCATCGTTTCGATATAATTGGCGTCCACAATGAACATCCGTGTATTGAATTCATTGGGACCTACCCTTGGAAGGACCACACCATCTCCGGCGACCATGCTCCCGGGAATACCGTAACACAAAGAGGCATGGGTTATGTTGGAATGATCAGACAAAGCCGCCTTTGCTGCTTCCAGATCACCTCTCATGTTCCGGGTGATCGGGATGTAAAGCAGGTTTTCTTTATTAAAACCCATGTCTGTGTTTCGCAAATAATCATACTGTTCCTGAATGATTAGAGAAGTAATAATAAGAGCCGTACACAAGACGTATTGTAAGCCGACCAACGAATTCTTCAGTGACAATGCAGCCCATTTCCCACGATTTTGGGTAATCTTAACTTGTCCGCGTAAAGAATCTAAAGGAGATACCCGAGTGATCAAAATGGCAGGATACCATCCGGAAATTCCACCCAGGAAAACAATAAAGCCTACGAATATCATCGCGCTCTGCCATGAAACGATATTCAGGATCTCAAAGGTCTTGTTCGTAAATGCATTGAAATATGGAAGTAATAACGCTACGATCGCCAGACTGATCAATCCCGCCAGGAAGCAATACATCATTGATTCCAGAACATACTGAATCATCAATTGCTTTCTCCGTGCACCAACGAATTTCCGCACACTGATGTCCTTATTCCGGTAAAGCGCCTGCGCCGTGGTAAGATTGATGTAGTTAAAAGCGGCCACTACTAAAATAATGATCGCACTGATCAACAGAAAGATCACTGCCTGATAGTCCGATACTTCAGCGATATCAAAATCAAAGCTTTTGGAATGCAAATGAATGTCCGCCAAAGACTGGAAAGTAGGTTGATAAGTGAATCCTACCTTTTCTGTAATTGGATGGGCCTGACTAGCAATCCCCGCTTGAATACTTTCAAATAGCGGGTTGGGTGCTACTCCTTTTTTCAATTGCACATAAGTGAAGAATTGTTGCCACCTCCAACTGTTAATGCGTTCTTCGGATACATATTTCTTCAGCAACTGAAATGAAAAGATATAATCTACCTTGAGATGTGTTTGTTCAGGACGGTCCTTAAATACACCAACAATTTGCATACTGGACCGTGTCAGTTTAACGGTTTGGAAATCAAAAGGCTCTTCCCCAAAAAATTTTCTATAAAGCGATTCAGAAACCAGCATCGTATTCGGCTCACTTAAGCGATTGAAATCACCCTCGGCCAATTGATAATCAAGGATTTCCATGGCTTCAAGCTCAGCATAAACTCCATTCTTCTCAGAGAATTTTTTGTCCCCTATCTGAAATAAGGTTCCCCCATAATCGAAAAAGACCCTTCCCATCTTTTCAATATCCGGATAGTTTTCCCGGATATAGGGTGTAAAGACTGGCGGCACCATGGCAACGCTTTTCTGAAACTCGCCATCTAAGCCGAAGTTGCGAAGGTACACACGGTATTTGTCCTCGTGATCAGGGATAAAACGGTCATAAGCGGTTTCATCATTGACATAAATCGCGATCAATGTGACACTGGTGATTCCCAAAATGAGTCCGAACAGGTTTATCGAAGAAATGACGCTCTTCCGGCGAGCAAAGCGAAAAGACGCTTTCAGGTAATGTTTCAAAAGATCCATTTGCGTGTTTTTTGAGTTTTTGAATAACGGGCGGGAAACAGAGGACCGTAACAAGGACACCATGTCCGTGAAGTAATACCACCGGGCCAGAAAAGGACCTTTCTCCTTCACCCGCTCCTCGAATAGCTGATAGAGGTCTCCTTCGAGCCCCTCCTGATGCAATTCATGGCAAAACCAGGCAAAGAACTTTTCCAGTAATATCGGTGGATCGACTTGTTTCATGGGAGATCGACACTTGGGATCATTCGGATCATTTCTGAGCGGAGTGAGTGGATCTGCTTCAACACATCAGTAGCATAAGTCGTAAGCGCATAGAAACGCTTTCTTCTACCTCTCCTGTCTTCCGTAGCTCCTTCCATTGAAGAAGTCAGGTATCCTTTGCTTTCCAAACGGGTCAGCGCACTATGCAATGCCCCTATGCTTGGATTCCTACCGGTCTTCTCTTTCAGATATGCACGAATTGAAAGACCGTAAGCTTCATCAGCCAGCACTCCTATGGTCAGCAAAACTAACTCCTCAAATTCCCCAAGGTTAGCACCTTTCATTGATCAATATTTCCTGTTTGTATACGAATATAGAAAATCTATGTTTCCTGTTTGTAGATATCATTCAAATACAATCTGACACTTTTTTACCATTCCCCTCATCCGCCGATCAATGTTTAGTAACATTTGTTACCTAACTCATTGATTATAAGAAAGATCAACCTCTTAACTGACACAAGTCACTCGAATTCCCTTGCAAGTCTTCTAGCTTAGTTCATGAAATCAAACGCCAGGAATCATGAAAAATATAGTCGTCCTCGGGAGCAATTTTGCAGGTTACACAACCGCTTTGCAATTGAGTAAAAAGCTTAGGAGTAAAAGAGATCAGTATCAGGTTGTTGTTGTATCTCCAACCCATGAATTCTTATATGTACCTTCTTTGATCTGGGTACCTTTTGGTCGCCGTAAAGTCAAAGACCTTCGATTTGATATTCGTCCTGTTCTTGAGAAGAAAAATATCCGATTTATTGAACAACGTGCTGAGCGTGTAGACCCGGAAGCCAATTGTGTCTGTCTGGCAGATGGTACTTTACTTGATTATGCCTATTTAGTAATCGCTACTGGTGTTTCTATGAATTTCGATTTCCTCGATGGGTTAAATCCGGAGGATAATAAAATCCAAAACATCGTTATTCCAAAACTGGCAGTGAAGACCCAGGAAGCATTCGAAGCACTGATCAAAGACCCTGGACCTGTGGTTGTGGGTGCCACGCAAGGTGCCAGTTGTATGGGAGCGGCTTATGAGTATTTGTTCAACATGGACAAAGAATTGCGACGGCACAAAGTCCGTGATCAGGTGAAATTGTATTGGATCACTCCTGAACCCTATATTGGACATTTTGGAATTGATGGTATGCCCGGAGGCGAAAGCATGCTCAAGATGTTCATGAAACTGTATAACATCGAGTGGATCACCGATGCGAGCATTGACAAAATTGAGGATAACAAGATCTTACTGAAAGATGGCACTGAATTACCGTATAAAATGGCCATGCTGATGCCTCCGTTCGAAGGAGCTCAAGTCATGAAAAACACCCCCGAATTGGTGGACGAAAAAGGGTTTGTCAAAACGAAAGCTTCTTATCAGCATGTCGAATATGATAATGTATTTGCTGCTGGCCTGGCCGTTAAGGTGGCTGCTCCTTTTGAAATCAAAAACACGCCGTTTGGCGTCCCAAAAACGGGATATCCCAGTGACGTAACGGGCAAGATCGTAGCAAACAATATTGTGAAATTGATCAATGGTGATACCCATTTGGAAGAGAAAGCCTGGGGCAAAATTCCTGCCATCTGTATCATGGATGCGGGTCATAAAGAAGTTTACCTTCTGGCAAATCATCTCTTCAAACCAAGGCAGTTTGCTATCCTATTGCCTAACATTCTCAACGATTTCGGCAAGGTTATGCTAGAGAAATACTTCCTATGGAAAAACAGGCACGGGTATGCCTGGATGCCTTGATGAAAAGATTCCTGTTGTGATACTTGTAAGGGCTCGTGTTAAGAACGGGTCCTTTTTCTGTCTAAGACATACAGAAATGAATGATTTCTCGGAACAATCCACAGAGGAGATTCATACAATTCAAATCAATACTTCTCTCCTGCCTTACAATACGCTTATTTTGCAGGGCAATAGAAAAGACAATGAGATCACAGTTGATTACTCCGGAAGGGATGGAACGTTTGAAAGAGGAGCTCGATCATCTATGGCGAGTAGAGCGACCGGACATTACCAATAAAGTGACCTGGGCTGCAAGTCTGGGAGATCGTTCTGAAAATGCCGACTACCATTACAATAAAAGACGCCTCCGTGAAATCGACAAGCGATTGCTTTACCTCCGGAAGTGCATTGATAATTTTAAAGTGATTGATTATCACCCTCATATGGACGGGAAAGTATCGTTTGGTGCCTGGGTCGACATTGAGAACAAAGAAAAACGCATGAAAAAGCGATTGCGGATTGTGGGGTATGAAGAATTAATTGGCAATAAAGATTATATCTCTATGGACTCTCCCATGGCACAGGCTTTAATGGATAAAAAAGTAGGTGATGAAGCCATTGTGGAAACCAAAATCGCCAAATTCGTATGGCACATCCTTAGCATAGAATACGTCAAAAGCTAGGATATACGAGGAACTAGCTTTTAAAAGCTAAAATTCAATCTCGAATAGAAGTAAGTTCCGCGCAGATCAAATTGCCTTACGTTTGGACTGTATGTAAATACCCCATCTTGTACATTCTCACTATGTCTTAATTTATCCGGGTACTGATTGGTCAGGTTCATTGCTCCAATGGTCATATCCAGTTTGTTAAAGAAGCGGTATTTGACATCAAAATTGAAAATGTCTTTTGCGGTAAAACGCTGATCGCGGGATTCTACCTGACCAGAATTTTCATTCACCAGCCAATTAACCGGATCATTATCATTAGGATGTCGGAACTCTGTATCTCCATACCGGACGTGACCCAACGTAAAATTGAGTTTGTTCAGGGTCACTGAAAAGTTATTGATCCATTGATATTGTGGCACGAAGGATTCAATTTGGATGGCCTCTGCCCGATAATCTTCGTCAATCGTTTCTCCATCCAACCCAGCAACCTCAAGCACCTCGGTTTCCATATAGCTGAAGCTTGAATTAAAGTGGAAAGCCGCTTTGGGGAAATTATACTGTGCAGCTAAGACCGCATCGATTCCCCTGGTACTCGTGTTAAATAAGTTGGTGAAAAGTTCTACAAACTGAATGTCATTGGCTTCATAAAAACTGATCACACGATCCACAAAATCATCCAGTTCAGGTTCCCCACCCCCAAACGCTCTTAACTCCCCGATCGGTATTCGGGAGGTTAAACCAATACGATCGGTGATATCCGTTCGATAAGTATCAACGCTCAAAGAAATGTTTCGATTGATATTGGACGTAATGCCAAAACTGTAGCTCTCGGAAGTTTCAGGTTGCAGAACCGTAACAAAGGGAAGGAAATTGCCGATGATCGGTGTTTGCGTGTTGATCAATTGAACATTTTGGAAGTCACCATCGATGAGCTGGCTTGAGGTCCTCTGATAATACAACTGATGTAAGCTTGGTGCCTTAAATCCAGTATTATAAGAAGCTCTGACCGTCAGTTGGTTCGCAAACTTATATCTACCCGCTGCTTTATAGGTCGTCTGCGCACCGAAATCCGAATACTCTTCATACCGACTGGCCACAGATAATAGCAGCTTATTCAACAGATAATCTAGTTCCAGATAGAACGATCCATTGGTTCTTATTTCTTCCAGTGCATCTGCTTCATTGATCCCAAAGTATCCTTGCATTCCGGTAGCCGCTGTACCCCATAGTGCAGGATCTTCAATCAGGTTGCCAATAGAATCCAGGAGATTACCATTTTGATAAGATTCCAACTCGCCATCAATCAGGTCATACTGCTCCAAACGATATTCGCCACCCAGTGCCAGGTCCAGTTTTCCTGTTCCTAACTGAAATTCTCGGGTAGCTTCAAAGCCAAAAACATCATGTGCATATTTATAGGCACCGGCAAATGTCGACAAAGGGGTCAATAAGTCTAAAGAGGCATTATTGGAGTTTTCTACGGTCACATCAAACTTGGAACTTGCCGTCGAGAAGCTTACATCCAGGAACCACTCACCAACATGACCATCAACGCCCAGGTTCAGAGACTGATCTTCCAATTCAGAATTTACCCTTGGCGAAAACCCCCAGGGATGGTACAGGAATATGACCTGGTCATTTTGAGCAGGGAATCGGTAGGCACCATTTACAGTACCAATTCTGTAATTTACACCGCCAAAACCGTAGAAGTCGAAATTGTCGGTCAAAGCCAATCGGCTATTCACCAGAAACGAGGCATTTTGAAAACCACTACTTCCCAACTCATATGCCGTGTTATTTGGAAAAGAATTAGCATTGAATACACTATCTCGTAAATTAGGAAGCAATTCTAACGTGTCCAGCGGAAACAAACGGCCGGTATAAGTTCCTCCACGATTAACAGCTTCCTGCTGGTTATAGGCGGCTGTCATATTCAGGAATCCGGAACGTTTGAGTTTCATTCCGTAATTGAATTCTATGTTTTCAATGCTTCCATCCCCTTCTTGCGACTCCCCACCATATAAAGAAATCACCGGTGCAGAGGGTTGTCGCTTCAAGATGATGTTGATCACCCCTCCGATCGCATCTGATCCATATTGCGAGGAAGCGCCATCGCGCAGGATCTCTACCCGGTCAATGGCCGTCAAAGGAATGGTATTCAGATCTGTGCCAGCGGTACCACGACCAAAGACATCCTGGATATTCAAAAAGGCACTTTTGTGTCTCCGTTTTCCATTTACCAGGACCAGGATCTGATCTGGTCCCAAACCTCTTAGTGAAATCGGGTCTACCATATTGATCGGATCATCAATGGATTGTTTGACCGCATAGAAGCTCGGCAGCAACTGGTGCAGCGCTTGTGCCAGTTCTACCTGTCCTGTACTTAACAGCTGATGTCCATACACTACATCGATCGGGACCGGCGATTCCAGTTGATTCTGAGTCACAGAAGTTTTGGTACCCGTACCTACATCGGCATCCATCAACTCACTTTCCAACTCTACATCCAGCTCCTTCTGATCCAAATTCCGAAGTTCAATGGTGATCACCGTTTCATTATAGCCCGGAAGTTCAAGTTTAAGATTGTGATATCCCGTATCTATTTCAAAAGCGTAATAGCCATTATCATCAGTGTAGGTCCCATAGGGTGAATTTTCGATATTTACGGCGACATTGGCAAGCGGCCCAAATCGATCATAGACTTTTCCAGTGATGAAACCATATTGGGCCATCGACACCATGGGAAAGCCTGCTAATAAGCCCAACAAAAACTTTAATCTCATTTTGAACCCTTTATTCGAACAATTACTGCTTCCGATGCGACCTTTTCGCCATCGTTGGTGATCACCTGAAACCGGTACACTCCCGGAATGTCCACCTCCATCTCAGCTCCTTCGGCTACCACATTGGTTCCTTTAAGCCACTTAAAAGCACCTTTGACATTGGACTTACCATGCAGAAGTCCACTTTGATTGAAGGTGACAAACTGCCCTTCCTGGATGTAGGTATATGGCCTTACAAATGACTTGATGGTCACTTCAATGGGGTCGGACAAAATGATCTGTCCTTGTTTACTGATGGCTTTCACCTGATATCGACCCTTTCGGTTGACTTGTGTTGTAGGGCCGTTTGTGAATTGCCGACCTTCATAATACCAGTTAAAAGCCACGCCTTTCAGATTGGAGACGGCATGCAATTCTCCATTTCCTTCGAAAGTCACGGAATCCCCTTCAAGGATACTGACTTGAATGGGAACTTCCGGTTTTGGTCGAAGCGTAACTGGCTGTGTTAAAGAGGTAGATTCCCAGGGCACTTGTTTTTCTTTGGTCTTTCGCACTACTGAATTACGCACATTGGCGAAAACATCCTTAATCTCTACATCAAAAGCGCCGAGATGTGTGAGCAAAGCATTGGTGTATTCTCCATTTCTTCCTGTACCATCATAAGCTACTTTCCCAGGAGCCGTAGCAAAAGAGATAATGGTTCCCGGAGGAGCATCCATCAATGCAAGGCCATCATGTTTTTCAGAAGCACTGACCAGGGTAAAGGGATTACTTCGACAAGCATCCAGTATAATGATATTCGCATCTGCTTCTGCGGATTTGATAGAATATATGATCGAGTTGGCGCTGACACAGTTCCGTTTGATCTCTGATATCGAGGTGGCTACTGCATCGATAGGTACAAAGTAATTCTTGCCCCCTAACTCCAATCCATGTCCGGCATAGTAGAACAGGACAATGTCGTAATTGCGTATTTTCCGATTGAATTGTTTGATGGCTTCCTGAAAGGTGGTTTTGCTCAAGTCTGTGTAGAGGTCTACTTCAAAACCCATCTTCTCCAGCAACGCCCCCATGTCATTGGCATCGTTGGCTGAATTCCTAAGCGTTTCCAGGTAAGCATAATCGGCATTGCCAACTACCAGCGCATACTTACTTTGTTGGGCATAAATTCCAACACTCAGGAGAATAAAGAAAATAAACGCTGCATTCCTCATTTGAAAATCAACATGCTTTATCATCGGTAAAACCATACCGAATAACCCCTAGACGAGCGGTTATCCTAATCGGTTGGCTCAATTCGACGACAAAATTATCAACATGTTCCGATGTGTCCCTACGCTACTCGATCTTTGATCTTGTTAGACGTAAAAGAACAGCCATAAATCAAACGAGAAATGCAGCGTATCAGCAATGTTCAATGCGCTCAAGCAGCCATATCTACTACTGAGGCAGTAACTTTCTTAGTTAAGGCTCAAAGGTTTTCCAATACCAGTTTGTTCTGTAAATACAAATAACGGCAATAATTCTCACCTAAAGTTCCCTTAGATAATTCGTATGCTTTTTTGAAACTATCGGTAGCTTTCTGTTGATTACCCTGGTTGAGATGATACTCTCCCAAGGCCAGGAAATTAGCTCTGTTTTCGGGATCTCGCCTGATTTGTTCTTCTAAAATAGTCAACGCGGCTTTAGGTTTACCCTGAACCAGAAGCTTATTCAACGCAAAATAGTAGGCATTGAAACCCGTAGCTTCACTAAGTCCTTCTTCTAACAGTGCTTTTCCTTCTTTCTTATCCCCCAGAGCCATTAACCATTCACCTTTCAGTACCTTATAATTGAAAGTGTAGGCCTTTCTGTAAGCTTCCTGATCGTAATCATCGATCTTCACTTTGGAGGAATCAAGGAAAACGATGGCTTGTTCATAATCATTTTTATCCCACTCCAGGGTCCGTAAAGCCAATTCCTGATATTCTGAAGCCGTTTTATTGGGTTTACCCACCAGGTTCTTCATGATGTTAAGCGTGGCATTGGTTTTTACCTTGAATTTCACCGCAGTAGTTTCCCATCGCAACCGAACCTCCACTGACTCAGACTCAGGATTGAGAAAATCATAACTCAACCATTCCTGAAAAGGCACTTGTTGTGTCTCTACGGGAACCCGGATCACATCATTGGCCTTATCGTAGTTGAACGCGCCCCAGGTTTTACCAGAGGAGAATATCAATATCCATTGATCTTCATCAACAAGCACAACAAATCCATAAGATCCGGCAGAAAGAGACTTTCCTTCGATTTGCACATCGTGGCTAAAGGTAATAGTTGTCCTTTCGTTAGAACCCGCACGCCATGGGTATTCCTTTCCATCTACCACAAAATCGAAGGGTACGATTCCACCGAATATCTTTCTCCCATTTACCGAAGGACTGTGATACTTGATGGTTATGTCACATTTTCCAATATTGGCAATGGTCGTACGAGATTGGCTAACACGGGTTTTACCTCCTACATCCTGGCCCTGCGCCAACAACAACGTAAAGAGCAGACCACTAAAGAGAGCAATGATTCTTTTCATAATGTTTGAGTTTTCCTTTTGTGTAAGGATACCGAAGGACTTCCGGCGGGAAACACTCAAACAAATTCATTCTTATTCAATCCGATTCAAGGCCATGAATCAACTTGTCAAACTAACAAAATAGCTTCCATCTAACAGCACCCCACAAAAAAATGTCATGTCACTATCTCAAGACCTTAAGATGCCAGGATCAAAGTACGGGCCGAACCAAAACATTCTCTGAATACGCTTAAACCATCTAAGTCCATGCCATTTTCAGCAGCTACTCTTTCCAAACAAAGTCGGTGAAACACAACCTTGGCAGGATTAAATGGAGTGAAAAACCAATCAACTAATCTCCTGAGGTAATGAAGGTTTCTGGGATTGGAAATTGTTCGCTTTCCATTTGCCAAAACATCGACATGATCCAGTAGCGCTCGCCATCATAGAAATAGTTGTAGAGTGTGACTCCTCTTCCTTCAGCGGTTTTGTCTTCCATCCAAAATTTGTAAGTACTGATCACATTGACCAACGTACCGTAACTCGTCACTTCACTACTGATCTCTTCTTCATAAAACCCCTTTTTGTCGAGATAGTCTAGTTTTTCCACGTAGCCATCAAAATTAAATTCCATGAGATTGGCTTTGTTTTCAGCGGCTGACCAATAACTGTAAGTAAAGGCACAATTAGGGTGAAATAAATTTCTTAATCGATCAAAATCTCTTTTTTGGCCAATAGGTCCTGAAATAATATCGTAATACGCTTTGGTGATGCTTTCGACAGACTGAACGTCCTCCTCATATTGTGCTTCAGATGATCGCGGAAAAAGTATCGCCAAACATAAAATCGAAATAAGTAAATAGGTCTTCATATTGTGTCTTAATTATAATAATGGAATGACCCGATCGGTACTGTCCTGAAGTTTGAAGGAATGCACTTCTCCGGTTCCTATAAACTTAAACCTCACTCCTACGAGTCTCCCCATCGTTTCTTGATAAGCGGCCTGATATACTTCGTCGCCTTCAATAGACACATTGACCTTCTGATCCAAAACAGCAACGGAAAGCATACGGGGTTCATCAAAATCTGTACTTAAGGTGGAAAGGTCATGCTCTTTTCCACGGAGATACACATCATTGAGCATCATGTTGAGGTCGGAGCTACACCCGATTTTGGAAAAAGGTATGATCATTGCCCCATCCGTCCCGATGAAGTAAATGGCCATACGCTGGCAAACCGCCCATCGATCATCGAATGTGTTGCTAATGGTAGCTTCGAAAGTAAAGTTATCTCCGGAGATGTCTCCCAGATCATCTATCCAGTGAAGTGAGGTTACCAATGGCTCCTCTCTATCCGCTACTTCCCGCAAAATGTTTTTGGGAATGGTAAGTTGAGAGCCTTGCTGTAAAGGCTGGAAATACTGCGGTACGGGTTCATATTCGAGTTGTCCAAGCCAACCATTGCTTTTCAGGAACAAGTCATGGGATTGCGCCTCCTGTCCTTCTACCATCAGTTTAGCTTTGAAGTAGCCGGGATGGTAATAGATCCCTGTAGCCTGGGTTTGGCCTTGTTCCAGTTTCACCGTCTTTGTTGGATCCCAGTACTGTTGAATGTGTAAACTATCTGTTTCAATGTGGTCAGGGATCTTAAAATCAAAGACCACAGAGTTTGGATATTCACGACTTAATACCCGGCTGGTGAATTGAAATTCAGAGGAATTGATCTCCAATGGGGGCCTTCGGTTACCGATCAGCGAAATCACTACTATGGCCAGTAGAAAGCCTGCTGTAACGTACATGCTTTTCCCCGGTGCTTTTATTTTGAACCTTCGTGCTGGGGTTATCAATTTGAAGCTTCGCCAGTTCTCTGCTCCCACAAATTTGGACAGGGCATCCAATGTAGTGGTACTGGGCATACCAGAATGGCTGACTACACCAAAGAATCTTTTCAAGGTTGCTACACTGAGCATGGTGCCCGTTGCTTCAAAAACCTTTTCTGATAGTTCTTCAAACATCTTACTGTGCCAGGAACTTACCTCTCCCCACTTAAGGGCCTTGATTACCGCTGACTTTAACCGATCAATATTTGGATCCTGCGACTTTAAAGACATAAGTCAAATGTCAGCAAGAATAAGCTTTTGAACAACTGTGAACCAGAATGAACGACTTTGAAAACCTAATCATTATCCGAACAGAATGACAAGTTCGTAAGTATGTATCATGAAAAAACTCATCATAATCTCAACCTTGATCCTGTGCATACAAGAACGTAGCCTGGGACAGACCATTCCAATCGACACCTCCAATTGGCATATCAATGCCCGCTCTTATATACTTGAAAACTTCAGAGGGCAGGATGCCATCTATTTGCAAGGTGGTTCGATTACCTTAAAAGACACTGAATTTTTGAATGGTGTCATTGAATACGACATCTTCCTAAAGGAAGAACAAGCCTTCCCCGGAATTTATTTCCGTTCGGATTTCGAAAAAGGAACGGCGGAACACTTTTACATCCGACCTCATCTTTCCGGGAAACCTGATGGTAATCAAGCGATCCCTACTATTCAAAACATCACCGCCTGGCAATTGTATTTTGGTCCGAGGTACTCTTTTCCACACGAGTATAAATACGACGACTGGACCCATGTAAAAATCCTTGTGAATGGCGATCAAGCACAAGTATTTCTGGATTACAGTGAAACTCCACATTTATCGTGGGATCTGTTCTTACCTGCCCAAAAAGGAGGCATTTCGCTGACCGGAGGAAACCGATCAGGTATGCATCTGGCTAACATAAGGGTATCTCATGATGCACCGGAGATCAAAGACTTTTCTCCCATCGAGCGCAAAGGCATTGAGGGAGTGTTCCCTAATTGGGAGATTTCAGACATGTTTGAAGAAAAACTATTACAAGATCCGGATAAGATTGATCAGGTTCTTAAGGGCCGAAAATGGCAAGGAAAAATTGGCATTGATGAAGGCACGGCTGCAAACATATCAAGGATACAAAACCTGAGAGACGGTACCTCAGGAAACACGGTCCTGGCCAGGGTCATCATCGAGTCGGATCGGAACCAGATCAAATTACTGGAATTTGGATACAGTGACCGAGTGGTGGCCATACTAAACGGAAAAGCCATTTATCGAGGTAATAACGGTTATCGTTCCAGAGATTATCGCTACCTCGGAACCGTCGGTCTATTCGATGGCATCTATCTGGACTTGAAAAGAGGTCGAAATGAATTGGTTTTAGCGGTCTCAGAAAATTTTGGAGGCTGGCTGGTCACCGGCCGAATCCAGGACATGCAGGGCATTACCGTAAAATGATGGTTAAACCTTCAGGCTTAATCCCTAAATAGCCTCGAAAATACTGTTCAAATAATCAGTCGTTAGGAGAACACTAACTAGGGAGAAATCACTATCATATCATCGCTGATAGTGATAGGTTGAATGACAGCACGTTCTTTTAAGGACGTGCTTTCTTTCTTGTTCTCAATTAATACTCCGCCCGTACCCTGCTCAAAGTTTCCTGAGAAATGCCGAGCATCGACGCAATGTGTCCCAGATTTGCGCGCTGCTCGATATCCGGAAAAAAGGCCAACAAATTATTATACTTTTCCTTCGCTGACAACAAGTGATATCCTTTTGAATAGCCGTCAATGGCTGTCAGTTGTTCCTCCACCAGGTACCTTCCAAAACGTTCTAGGCTATGATGTTTATCATATAGCAGGTCTAAAGTTGTCTTGGAGACGGAAGCGACTTTTGTCGATTGTATGGCTTGCAGCGACTCAAAGCTTGCCTTTCCCAGCAGGAAACTAGACCAGGCGGTCGTAAAAAAGCCATCAGGGTAGATCCAGGTAGTCACCTCCTTGCCTTCGTGCAAATAGAATGTGCGAACCGTACCTTCCAAAACGAAAAACAGATTTTTGCAAGTATCTCCCTCTCTTAACAAAAGATCATCTTTTTCATACTCACGGATCTTGAAACTTTCGTGTACCGCTTT
The DNA here is from genome assembly GCA_965229785.1 of Cyclobacteriaceae bacterium. Classification (GTDB taxonomy): domain Bacteria; phylum Bacteroidota; class Bacteroidia; order Cytophagales; family Cyclobacteriaceae; genus JAWPMT01. Next base: position 1,261,847 of record CBDDJS010000001.1, on the reverse strand, counting down.
TTCTGCTTCCTGAGAAATGCGCACGTAGTACTTGATGTAGTTGATCAGATCTTGCATACCTTCTTCCTGCTAAGTTGTGTCATTTTTTGACCTATGTCAAAAATCCAATGCCAGGTACAGGGTAATCTTGCGAAGAAAACTCACCCGATCGTCATGTCTTTTCAATCAACGTTTATCTGGACCGATCTATCCACATACCAATTAGAAGAGGCGAAAAACTTCTACCAATCAACGTTTCATTGGCATTACCAAATCGATGAACAAGTAGCGGAGGGACCATATCTTATGGCTTATCTGGGTAATCAATATGTAGCGGGAATGTATGAACTACCTCTGGCTTTCCAGGGGAAGCATTTTCCTTCTTTCTGGATGCCTTATATACATGTCAAAGATGTGAAAGCAACGGTAACCTTAGCGGAATCATTTCATAATGTCAGGATAGAGTTACCTCCCACCTCCTTTTCAGATGGCAGCACTATCGCGCTTGTACGCGATCCGCTTGGGGCGGGATTTACAGTTTATGAAGGACCTATTCAAAAAAAGACACTGAAGCCAGGGCATGGTGTACTCCAATGGTTTGAGCTCCATGTCAGCCGGTTACAGACGGTGATCCCTTTTTATGAACGACTTTTTGGCTGGCGCATTGAATTCCAAAATAATGAACAGCAAGCACTGATTTCGTCTGTGGAAGGAGATCCAATTGCCAACTTCTATGAATTATCCGAAGCCTTCAGAGGAGGTTACGAGTACTGGATTCCTACATTTCAAGTTGGTGCTATAGATCCTTACTGCCAGCAGGTTCAGCATTCCAATGGGAAAGTATTTCAAATCTTCGGAGATGGCCGTCAACTCGTGAATGACTCTCAGGGAGCGGCTTTTATTGTTTCCACCAAAGCAAATTCATGAAAACGCATTTCATTTTCACTTTTTGACATAAGTCAAAAATACCTATAACTTCTTATCGAAGATTTGCAGCATACATTTTGATGATATGATTTTTAAACATTCAAGGCTTCTTACCATCAGCTTATTACTCATGTGGAGCACTATTATGCAGTCACAAGACAAAAGCTTTTCAGACCAAATTATTGGCGTCCGTGCGATCGACATAGATGGAAATCATCATAACCTGGGTGTCAAGAACCGGAAAGTCCAACCGGTTGTCCTGGTCTTCATGGAAATCGGATGCCCGATCTCGGAACGATACATACCTATGCTGAATCGGTTGTATGACCAGGCAAAGACGCTCGGGGTAGATTTTTATGGCGTACTTGCTCATCCATCAGCCACCTGGCAGGAAGCCCGTGCGTTCAGGGAGGAGTTCTCCATCAATTTCCCCATACTTTGGGACAGTAACCTTGACCTGGCAATCCGGCTTCAGCCTACTGTGGTTCCTGAATCCTTCGTCATCAATCAACTAGATGAGGTGATTTACTATGGCCGGATCAATGACCAATATTCAGCACCCGGTAAATTCAACCCCAAAGGAAGATCTCCGGATTTGAAAGTGGCGATGGAAGCCGTTGTTGCGGGAAACACGCTTGCTGCCAAAAATAAAAAAGCGGTAGGGTGCATTTTCGAAGCGAAAGGCCTACAAATTGAAATACCGGATTACAACCGCCACATCGCTCCGATTATTGAAGCCAACTGCACTTCTTGCCATCAAAAAGGGGAAATCGGTCCTTTTCCACTGACCAACTATGCAGAAACCTCACGTAGGGCACAAATGATCCAATATGTGACAGAAAGTCGATTGATGCCCATATGGAAAGCAGCACCCGGCTTTGGCAAATTCGCCAATGAACATTACCTGAGTGATTATCAAATTGGGTTGATCCGACAATGGGTCGAGCAAGGAATGAAGGAAGGAAAGCCAGAAGATCTGTTGCCAAGGAAAGAAAAAGAAAAGCAGGATTGGAAAATGGGAGAACCGGATCTTATCGTTACAATGGAGCCTTATGACCTGCCTGCTGAGGGTGATGATCAATACCGTGTTTTTGTACTGGATGGCGTCATACCAAAGGGGAAAATCCTCAAAGGGTATGAATTCAAACCCGGTGACAATGAAGTCGTCCACCATTCAACGGTATTTGTGGATTATACAGGCACCTTAAAAAAGTATGACAAATCAGACCCTGCGCCTGGTTACAATGCTTTTGAAAAGGGAGGAACCATGGAATTTGGAAGCGCCATTACCATTGGCAACTGGGCACCCGGGTCAAATGTCTACACTTATCCAGATGGTGTAGGGTTCTATGTGGAATCAAAGGCAGATGTTGCCATTGAAAATCACTATCATCTAAGCGGAAAAGCCACCACTGATCAAAGTACCGTAGGACTCTACTTCGCTGAATCATCAGAAACGAAAGAGTATGCCACCGGCTCGATCGTGGGCAGCCAAAAATTAATGGTAGAAGCAGGTAGCAACGAACACACTGAGGTCATATGGACCTATATTCCGGTAGACATCAAATTGATGGATCTGGGTCCGCATATGCATTACGTTGGCAAATCTGTCAAAATGGAGATCATTGGTCCTGACGGCAATGTCAGCCCTCTGCTTCATGTACCAGAATGGGACTTAAGATGGCAAAGCGTATACACATTACGTGAGCCTATGATCGTACGAAAAGGAAGCATGATTAAAGGCACGTTTGTTTATGACAACTCCGATGATAATTATGCCAATCCCTACTATCCGGCACAGGATATGTTCTGGGGCTGGGGATCCAACGACGAAATGTTGGAGTTTTATCTCACTTATGTTCCGCTTGACTATAACGATTATGGCAAAGTACTTTCCGCTTCACTAGCTGCTTTCGAACATTTTTATTTGCCGGAAGAGCGAATATCCGTCACAGAATCAAACATTGATGATATATATCAACAATTCCGAAAAACAGATCTCTGGTCCGCCGAAGGTCAGAAACTACTGATCAGCATCGTCGAGTCCTCACTGGCGAAGAAAGTGCTGCGGCAATTTGAAAAAGATCGGTCCAAATTCAATAAGGATCTGGATTTCATCACCAATCATGCGTACCTGATGCTATCGGAAGCGGTTTTTTCACTGGATGAGCAACAAATCTACCTGACGGCCAATCGTGCATCCAGTATGCTAAATAAAGTTTTGACCAGGGATCCCGCGCATTGGAACGCATCCATGGCCATGGGGCAATTACTGATCACTAGCGGTGAAACAAGGTACATGCGTGAAGGTGCTGATCTGTTGCAACAATTGATCAAATACCAGGAAAACCTACCGGTTAAGCCAAAATACAGCAAACCCTATTGGGAATTGGGGAAATATTTCTATTCCACCAACCAAATTGACAAAGCTGAAAATGTTCTAAGTCAGGGGTTGAAAAACCATCCAAATGACGGGGACCTTAAGCAAACCCTTAACAGCGAAGGGCGAATTCAACGAAAAACACTCAATTAAGCATTTAAGGCATGAAAAAGTCTGTCATACTAATAGGCCTCATGGTTTGGGGCATCCAGATGCTCGCACAGAATAACGTTGTAGTATCGGAATCGAAAGCCAGTTTCCAGGTCAAAAATCTGGGCGTACTGGTCAAAGGACAAATCCGAGGTATGTACGGTGAAATGAGGTTAGATCAGGATTCCAGTTTCATACAAGTTGCCCTGGACATTCGCGCCATTCGGACTGGGATCAAAATGCGAGACCGACATTTACTGGAAGAACGTTTTTTCCATGAGAAACTATACCCAACTTTGACTTTTCAATCTAATGAAATATCAAGACAAGAAGATGGTTACATCGCTTCGGGTGACCTCACGATTAAAGATGTAACCCAAACCATTGAAGTTCCCTTTCATCGGAATGATCATAATTACGAGGGCACATTCAGTATCAATCGAAAAGACTTCCATGTGGACAATGATGAGTTCATTGCTAAAGGCATTGCGGACATAGTTGATATAGTCATTTTCATCAAGATAGACCCGAATTTATGAGTAGCCGAAAAGCATTTCTTAGCATCTTTTTTGCCATGGGTCTATTCATGGCGAAGGCCCAAAACACCAATTACACGGAGTTGTTTCGCACTTCATTCCAAACCGTCGGCAAAGCAAATTTTGAGGATACGACGGCTAATTTGCGTCAGAACCAATTCCTGACCAGTGGTGGATATGGCATCACGCTAAACGATAAGAACGATGAACTGAATTTCGGTTTAAGCTACGGATTGTCAAATTTTGAAAATAGTGCTGAACCAGATAATTCGCTTGATATACATGACCTGCAGCTCGGGTTGAGTTATACCAATAACCTCAGTTTATACTGGGGGACAACCTTGAGTTTGGGGATGGGAAATGTCTCAGATTTCAAGACTGAAGCCACTACCGCCTATCAAACGAACCTCAGCCTGTTGTTTCATCACGGTAAACGAGAAAGTTTAATATGGACATTCGGCCTTTTGTACTCGGATCAGCCTTTTGGGCCCTGGGTTTTTCCAATCCTCGGTGTGGACTGGCAGATCAATCCGGATTTATATTTCTCCAGTATTTTGTTCAATAACCTGTACCTGGAACATGCTTTGATTGCGCAGCAATTGTATTGGGGAATAGACATTTCAGCAGTTGGATACAGTTTTGTCCTTTCAGAGTATCAAGGGGAAGCAGACTCTTATGTTACTTCATTTTCAGAGTCGGTTCCCTTCTTTCCTTTCAACTACAGTGTATTCATCGACTATTATTTCCCCAATGGATTCGTATTTTATCTTAAAGCGGGATACATGGCGACAAGGGGATTTTTGCACATGGATAGCAATCATGAAAGGCTCCCGACGCTCTACGACAGGGCCATAGATCCGGCATTCAATGCAGAGATAGGAATAGCCTTCCGAATCCGGAATTTCTAGTTTCCAGGAATCACGATCCATGAATAGCCCTTCTGCCAATTCGGTGATAACCAATCAGGCAGCTTATTTTTGGATCGTGAACACCCAACATTTGATCAATGTCGCGGGACTGGTCATTGGATTTGCCAGTTTTTACTTTGAAGCACTCACCCCTTTTTGGGGCGTGGTTTTCTTATATGGCACTTTTCAGGGCGTCCGAACCGGAAGAATTGATTTGTTTTTCGAAACTTCAAAACGGGAATTCCCTATAACTTTTTGGCTACTGGTACTACTATGGGGGTCTTTTGGTATTTATTTCCTGCTTTACGCCTTCTATTAATGTCAGACTGAAACTTCTACCCTATTTACCTTCATCCATTCCTCCAGACTATCGCGTACGGGTTGTTCCTGACTCAAGTTTCCTGCAATTTTGTCTTGTGCTTTGATGATAGCGTTATTAATGAACTTATGTTCAATGACTTCTCCGGGCTCCATGCCCATTTGTCGCATGAGATTAGTGACCCTTTCTCCACCGAACAATTGAAAAAATGGACTATCAACTGAAGCATAAAATGTAAGTGAATGGTTTCTGTCTAGGGCTTTTTTGACCATTTGTGAATCACGCGCAGAAAGCGGATAGATTTCAATCACAAAAACCTCAGGAGTGCCATAAAGATCATTCTCGAGGAATTCCACCGCATCCAATACCAAAATTCGGGCGCCGGAATTACGATCCGTATCAAATGAGACCTTGGCTGCATTCAGCAATTGTTCCATCTCAAAACGTGTATTCTCAAAATGATACAGCAATACGAATTTGTCATGAGATGCTTCCAGCATTTTGGTTGCCAAAAAGCGATACTTCTCTACTTCCGAAATGAAGAACTTATAATGAGCCTGGGGTGATTTTGACGATTTTTTGAATAATCCAAACATAGTGGCGGCGTTTGGTACAAGATACGAAAACACGCCATTCAAATCAAAAAGATAAGTCAGGGCCTTTCAGACATAAACCTCGAAAGGCATTGCCATTGTTGGTCTTTTGACCAACAATTAATCACTTCTCTCGTTGGTGAAAACACCAACCGGGGTGGAAAGATCATTCTCGAGAAATTCCACCGCATCCAATACCAAAATACGAACGCCCGAATTCCGTATCATATGAGACCTTGGCTGCATTCAGCAATTGTTCCATCTCAAAACGTGTATTCTCAAAATGATAAGGAGGCAAGAGTCCGTGACCTATGAATCCAACAATTTCCTAACAAAGAAAGTATAAATAAATGTCGTGTATTGAGTACGTAGCATTAAGAAGTATAACCGCTAGCAAATCTGCCTGCTAGTTCTGAAATATCTCCCTTATTAACATTTATGAATTTCTTTATTCTCTCAATCGTTGTTTCCGTATTATTTAAAACTTGCTCAATCGAAACATCTAAAAGGCTATTTTCACAAATCAAGTCTTTTCTTCTATCCTTTGCTTTTTTGAGAAAATTAAAATCCCATAAATAAGGTTCCATATTGAATTTACAATCATCACAAACACAAGGAACCATTCCCTTGTGAATAGGATGATTTAGAGTTTTATGAATGTAATCAATATCATTTCTGACAAATTCTAATAGCTCTTTTTTATCGTCTCCCTTAACCCATATCTTGATCTTTCTAAATAAGTGTTCACAGATAATTAAAGCTTCTGTGCCACCTACCTTTAACATTAATCCATTTTTCCAATAAGTATTATCATTTAACAGAAAATGATTCCTTGAAATAAACCTAGTTATTATTCCAGAGGGCATAAACTCATAATGATACTCAAAAGTTAGATTATTCTTATAAATCCAACTGAACTTAGGTTTCTTATCCGGAAGTAATTCGGGAATTATATAGTTCAAATTTGGAATTTCAAAACAAAGTTCGAATCTCTTCATTAGCTCTATCAAAAAAGAAGCTTCTTCTTCATTATACTTATTCTTCCAATATTTCTCTTTTAAATCATGAATCGCTATTACTCCTTTGTTATTTTGTACGTCTCTATTTTCAACTAAAGAATATACCGCATTAGTAGCCCAATCTGGTCTTAGAAAGATAATTTTACTTAAGACGTCATTGTCGCTAAAATTCAAGAAAACACCAAGATCATGATAATAGTCTCTAAGAAAGTCTGCCTGTATCTTATCTAAACTATACTCATCACAAATTTCCAAGTATCTGTCATAAGCGATGTAGTTTTCATTTATTCTCTCCAATCTTATTCGAATATCACTCCATGTTTTAGGTAAATCAGTTCCAATATGGGGTAATCTAGTAATGTGATTTTTCACATCCTCGATTAGATGATCAATACCTATTCCGTTAAGGGCACTAACTTTATGAAACGAAACAATATTAAATTTTTTTTGAAGAGATTCTTCATCAACGCTTTTTGGAAGGTTAATATCAATTTTATTTAAAGCAATAATTACAGGTGAATTATCACTGAGAAGCTTGATTATATTCAGCCAATAATCAAAGGCCTTTAGGTTTTCATCTCTCCGTGAGTCCCAAATTAACAGATATAATGAACGTTTGGTTAAAAAAAATTGATGTGTTGCATGTAAGATTTCTTGACCACCAAAATCCCAAAAATTTATTTGAAAATTGTCGTTTTCATTAGTACTTATTTCCCATTTGTTAATGTCAATTCCTTCAGTTCTTATTTCCTTTAAATTTATTTCACTATCTGGATTAATAAGTTTTTTCATCAAGCAAGTTTTCCCTACCTCACCTTCACCTACAATTAATAGTTTAGCTTCATTACAGTGAACTGTCTCTCTTGCTTTTACGATTGAACTGAGATAGTTCTGAATTGATTTAATACCTTGATCAATAATTTCAGGAGGAGGTGCAACTAATGGATTGCCTTTAAGGTTAAGACCTTCTAACTTTGACAAGTTTCTTAATTCTATTGGAATTTCAGTGAATATATTGTTGCTTAAATCAAGGTGCGTCAATTTTTTAAGATTATTAAATTCTTTAGGCAAAGAGTTTAATCTGTTCGAGTAAGCAAAAAATCGCTGAAGATTCTTTAACTCTCCAATTTCCGATGGTATGAGTGAGATCAAATTTCTGCCGATTATCAATTTTTTTAGGTTCTTCAATTTCCCAATTTCCGGGGGGAGATGCCTAATCTTATTATTATAAATACTCAATTCTTCGAGATGTATCAAATTAAAAATCTCCACAGGCAAAGTTTCAAGTTCAAAATGAGTAATAATTAAGTACTTAATACGGTTCTCTTTTGTCTCTTTAATCCTTTCAAGGACAACTCTCAAATTGTCATTCCCTTTTAGCATAGATCTTGTTAGTTAGGCTTAATGTATAAAGCTCTCTTGAATTACTTTCCTCACGAAATACGCTCAACTACTGTAATATGAGCATTATCTACTTCATAAAGATAGATTTCCCCCGGTAAGTACAAAAATTATCACCATAAAGGAATCCGTTCAGAAGTACTTGGTAATTACACAATTCACCAACCGTGCTATAACTAAAGCTCAAGTCGGAGAATGGGTCAACTCCATGTGCACTTCCGGGTCCTCAAGCGCACTGAATCCATATTTCTTATATAGCTCATGTGCATCCTGAGTGTTCAGTCCCCACCTTTGTAGATTGCTGAGGCTTGCATGGGCCATGATTGAGGATATTAGCCGCTTTCCTACGCCTTTGTTTTGAAATTCATCGATGATGAATACGTCCAAGATCCAGCCAAATACAGCATAATCTGTTACCACCCTTGCGAATCCTACTTGCCTATCTCCCAGATAAGCCCCAAAGCACATTGAATTTTCAATGGACGATTTTACGGTGGCCATACTTCTCCCTTTAGCCCAATACGATTGTTCGCTTAAGTATTGGTGTATGAGTTTTACGTCAAGTTTATGCTTATTGGTACTGATTTCAAGTGCTTCAATCATCTCAGTGTAAGAAGTAATATCAATAATACCGCTAAACCCATGCTTTACTATAGCTCAGTTTGAACTTAATAAGGCCTGAAAATTTCAAAGGTAGAGCTGGGGTTCTGATTTATCCTGTTCATTTGGAGGAAATACGCTGATTCAGCATAAACCGCGTTTTGAGCTCCATATCCGTTCCCAAAGCTATTACGCTCTGTTTCCGTCCAGGTATTTTGTTCAGGATCATATTCGTAGCAGGTAGAAAAAGTCCTGATCTGATGATTGTCAACTCGATAGCCCATACCCACATATCCCTTTCCATTAATGGCGAAATGGCTGGTCAAAACCAGACCAATTTCAGGAAAATTTTGAATGCTTTCCCAGGAATCCTCCAGATAATTGTATTTCCAGAAGTCATTATCATATTCTCCATCGTCAGAGTCAGAATTAAACCCTCTTGCCGCGCCAAGCCCCACATAAGCTATTTCATCTATGATAAAATGCGACGCGAAACTCCTTGAACTTCCTGGAAAAGAGCTGATCTGTTCCCAACCGGAAGTTTGAGGATCGAATTTATAAAAATCAACAAAGGACTCTTCCCGGGTTTGACCCAACCCTACAAAACCCACACCATTAACACTGAATGCCGTGGAAGCATATCTCGCCTGGCCGGGATAATCAGGTAATTGATTCCAGGTATCACTTTGTGCATCATATTCCCAAAAATCATTCAGGTTTTCGGCATTAGTGGCATTCCCGGAACCAAGGCCAACATAGCCCTTGTCTTCAATAGTAAATGCAATGGCCAATCGTCTTGGGTCTCCTGGAAAGTCATTTAGCATTGTCCAGGTTCTCGTCGTAAAATTATATTTCCAAAAGTCATTTAAAACAGTCGTAAAGTGTATTCCAAGACCAAAGTACAGGTCATCACCAATGACAAAGTTGATGGCTCCTGTTCGATATTCACCTGGGAAAAAACCGGTTGATGACCAATCACCGCCGATATATTCAAAGTCAACCGGCAAAGTCATGTGCCCGCCCGTATTGACGGTCACTTCAATTGATCTTTGTTCAATACCGGAAGGAACCGATACTTGAAGTGTAGTTTTTGAAGAGCTAAGCACATTTGCAGAAATTCCATTGAAAGAGACGGCATTATCCTCATTCAATGGACTGAAGTTATTACCGGTTAAAGTGATTTCTTTATTGACTGTTGCTTTCTCAGGCGTAGCCATGAGCAATTCAGGTGTTTGAATCTGGAAAGGCTCGGAAGTACTGACTTCTTGTTCGGCTGTGATAATACTAATGGTTGAATTGACAGGAACACCATAAGGCACTTCAACCTCCAGCGAGGTAGCAGTCACCTCCAGAATAGTTGCCTGGGCCGTATCGAAATAGACCTTATTCCCCTCTAAAACTGTACTGAAGTTCTCTCCTTCTATCGTCACTGACTCTCGAATTGATGCTGCTTTTGGCTGAAAATCAGTGATAACAGGTGCCAACATGGTGAAAGTTGCATCTGCAATGGCTGCCTGACCTGCGACTTCAATGCGCAAGTTGTTTTCTTTGGTCAGTATCCCAGCGGGAACAATTACGATTAATTGTGTTTTACTGGCAAAATTTACGTCTGCGTCTTTGCCTCCAATTTGAACTTGATTCAGGCTAGGGATATGACAAAAATCTTCACCTGAAATGACTACTTCCGTAAAATCTGTACCAGTACTGGGCGAAAACTGAGAGATGGTAGGCGTAGTTAGATTAAAGCTGGTGGAACTGGTGGCTCTATTTCCGAAAATACTCACCGAAATTTGAGATTCAGATTCTGTCAGACCTAATGGAACGATGACCTTAAGTAGAGAATCTGTCGTATGTGTTACTTCTGCTGCTAAGTCATCAAATTCCACTACGTTCTGATCTGAAACAAAACTAAAATTGGAACCAAATATCGATATCGTATCTCCGATTGTTCCTGCGATTGGGGCAAAGGAACTGATCTCGGGACCTCCACTTCCCAAAGCGATAAAACTTACATTCTCACCATAAACTATAAAATCATTGGTCTCAATAAAAGCTCGAACAAAATAAGCGGTCTCCCCTTTCAAAGTCGTTTCGATTTTTTCCGAGAACTTCTCTGACTGAATGTTTTCCGCATATATCAATCGGTCGCTTCTCTCAAGTGTAGGGCTTTCAGTTTCTCCCCAAACAAATCCATAATTAATGACTTCAAAATCTCCCCGGAAAATAATTTCCGCATTAAATCTTGCCCCATCCAGATTGACTTCAGAAACCGGGAGGGTCTTTAACCTTGGGTAGTTCCTGCGAGTTGCTTCGTCATCATCGCATTTAACCCATAGCGCCCATAAGGAGATGAATAGTATACTTCTTGAAACCGCTTTCATTTGCTGAACAGAATAAGGTTAACTGAGATTCTGCTATTCTCTGAAGAGAAACCATCCGTTTGATTAAATGAGGACATCTGAAAATAGCGAACGGCGAGACTTCCCCTAAACTTCTTGTAAGTTTGAAGGATACCTATTCCGCCCCAATACCCAAGTTGATTATCGTTGATTTCAAAGGCTGGACGCTCAGGAAATGTATTCACTACATTGCCATTCACCTGCTCACTCAATAATCTCGTGTCCGACCTGAGATGATAGTCGTAGTTGATACCTCCTTGCACATAAAATCCGTACTTCTTTTCGGGGAATGAATACTTAAATGAAAAGGGAATGGATAAGGTCGTTAAATCAATGAAAGTATCGTGGTAATTGGTGGATAATCCTTCCAGTTGAACCAGTGATTCGTAACTGGATGACGTGAAATGAAGCTCTCCCTGTAACGCTAGTTTTTCGGTAATACGAGGAGATGAGATGGCCATTAACAGGCCAACCGTAGGGTCAACAGAGGTATATGAATCATCTAAATAATTGAACATTCCCTCAGCCTCTGTTCTAATCTCAGACCTTGAAACTCCCAAAGTTACTCCCAGTTCAACCTTGGTCCAGGGTTTGCTGGCTTTGAACTCCGTGAATCCCGTACCCCGGCACTTATTGTACTTTATGGTCAATTGAGTAAGATTCTTCTCATCAAACCTCATTTTCGCAGTAATTCCGCTTGGATTTTTCAGGCAATCACTGATAAGGTAGGTTAGTGTTCCTTTCCAGTTGGTGCTTTCCTTCAATCGAACTCTTCCACCTATCTCCACTCGCTCCACAATTGATTCTAAATCATGTAATGAGGTGCCTTTTTTGATGTGATACTTTTCACGCGACCTGAATAAACTCAAATCCCCAACGACAAGTACTTCTACGAAAGACCCTTCTATTATTTGAGACGAATAAAATTTATCGTCATCATATCCAAAACCTATGATATCGTTTGGATAATATTCTGATGCGGTCTGGTCCTCTTTGAATAGGCAAGACTCATAATTTTTCAGGTTGGAACGATAAGCCACCTGTCCCGGGATCGTGTCGTTTTCAAGCGTAATAATAAAACCGTTTCTGAATTCCTGTCCGAAGGCGCTTCCAATTCCGATAAGCAGAATAATTACCGTTATTTTGATCTTTATGCTCATGTCACTAATGCCTGTTTTTCGGTTGAAATGAACAGGCAAGCTGTTTTTTCTTCGAAAATATCAGATTATCATGCTGTTTGCAAGTGCAGCCTAATCTTCACCTACGAGATGCACACACAACCTGGCAAACGCGAACCAAAAAGTGAACCTCCGGCTAACCACAAACTGTACAAGTCGAAGCTTTCGCCGGGGGCCGCAGCCTATGGCGAATGACTTGGCGAAGGTGTGGGCTAAATCGAAGATACTGCTTCAAAAGTGGAAAGCTACTAAGAAGGAAAAAGGCACAGCACCACATCCTTTCCAGGCTAAAGGGGCGTGCTGAAAGTTATGATGAGATATCAAAGAGCTATGTAAGCGGATGTCTCTTCCGTCACTTGTAGGCACTTAAAAGGTTAGTTATTTTGATAATACAAAAAGTCTGCAGCTTCTTCTCTTAATTCAGACTCCACGAATTCGTTATTCTTGATGTGATTTAGAATTCCGGTGAATTCGGTACGTTGTTCCGAAGAGATTTCAGAGTTGAGAATTCTGTTGAGCATCAAAATGGTGTGGTATGATGGTCTACGCCTCAATGATTCAAGAAGGGCAGGCACATAGTTTGGATAAAACTCTTCAATTAAATGGACCAACGTTCCTGGGGCTCCACAATCATCCATAGGATTCCTTTCAAAGAATTTGAAAATAGAAGGAATTAATGGCTCAAAGTCTTCAGAGAACTCTTCTACCAGATCATCCACTCTCAATAGAAAATCATCGTCTTGTGGGTCAAAGGTCATTAATATGGATTCGAATGTCTCCACTTTGCTCATTTTCATATGTGGCTAACTTCCAGATATGGCATGTATCTCCAGACTTTCCTAATATCTATTGAAATATAGGATCTGCAGATCAGTGTCAAGTAATCACTTGGAGGCGCGGCCGGCTAGGCATATGCTATCGTTGGTTAGCCTTTTTATTCATTTGTACTTAAAATTATTTTCCCATCGATCAACATTGGTACCATTTGGGCATATCGACCCTCGTTGTATCGAAATGTTATCAAAACGAACCAATTGCGATCATTTCCTAAGTCTTTATCAGTAATTCTGTCCAATTTGATTTCTTCAAGAGTCAAAGTGATATTTTCGAGCTTTTTTTCGAGATGTTCTTTTGCTTTTTCTACAAACTCATGAAATCTTATTTCTCTTAAATCCAGCACAGGGAGTTCGTCAATATCATCTTTATCAACCCCCCAGGTTTCATGGATTTTGTTTACAGTACCGGAGCTAAGAATTGTGTAATAATTGTCTTCGTTGTATTTTGGTTTATAATAGTTCATGCCGTCATCGTTTGCATTAAACGACGTAGTTAAAATTGCGGCAATACTTAATAGTCCAAATACCTTCATGTCATTCGAATAGCTCAGGGTAACGTCCCAATAAAGCTCTGTTGGTCAGTTAGTTCAAGTTCAGATAAAAGTACGACCTCCCACAGGCATTTGCAAATAGCCAGGCAAAGCCGATGGAGCTTATTGCATGTTATGTGTATTTACTTCGACCTTCTTAAATGATTCAAACTTTTCTGTATCTGTCTCAGCCTTTGCCCAATCACCATATCCGTAGATTGCATATTCGATATTTGCATCTTTGAGCCATTCAAGTTCAGGATTCTTTTCGATGAGATGTCCCAGAGAGGAATTCACCTGCATTCCGTTTGCCTCTGTTACATGAAAACTCCGCAAGTCTTCAACCTGAATTGGAATTGTTCCGCAATAGGCGTATTTATTATCCTTGGAGTAAGGGAAATCAAGTATTTCGAAAGTTGCTGGATCAGAAAATGCTAACTGACAGTGTTCCAGAAAGACTCTGTTCTTGTCTTTTGAATACCTGGTAACTCCAATGGGTGTAAAGGTACTAGGGTCAGCCCCCTCTATTTCTCTTCCTTGATAGTAAACCTTGTCAGCGTCCCTTCCATAATCTGATTGGCTAAGAACTTCAAAAGTCTCATGATCTATTCCTTGAATTTCGTGGATTCTCTTACCAGCTGCTTCGTCGTAAGTTACCCAAGACCAAATACCATTTTCCTTCTGATACCTTGCATTGCAAGATGCAAGTACTAAAACACAAATCCCTATTATGGTCGCAAATTTCATTCTCTTCACCTTACATATATCGTTCAGTTAAAATCTATCGCTAAAGCTCTTCACCCATCGTCAAATTCAAAAACACCAATAAATACGGGTTCATTCGACACTTCTCTTATTACTTTTTTCGGATCATATGCGAATTCGTATTGGAGCAGTATCCATTTAGCCTTGATTATTCCTTTATTTGAACAAGCGTCAACCACATTTTCAGCAAATGAATGAGAATATGATAAACCTTTCAGTAGCTCTGCAACTTCTGATGACCGGAAATCAAAGCAGTTGACTTCTTGTAGACCAAGATCGTAATACCCAACCCCACATAAATCTTGTAATACATCTAGACCTTCAGGATCATCAGAGTTATCTTTTAATCCTACCCAAACGGACACGACGGACTTTTTTTCAAAATCTTGCCCATAAAAGTCCTCCTCATTTTCAATTGCATAATCTCTTAATGCCATAGAACGCCTCAATTGTTCATAATACCCAGATACAATACATGTATCCAGGCTTCTTTACTATCTACTAAAATATCGGATCTGCAGAATAGTTTCAAATGGCTCTGTTGAGGTAGGTGCATGATTGTTTGTTATCTTTATTTCCTACCCAATTGGTAACACTCGTCTATGTTTCGATTACGGTCATAAAAAATTTTTCCATTTCTAATTGAGAAATTATCATGCGGCCCTACTTGTACAGTGTCCCCTTTAGATAGGCAATCATTTCTCATCAATGTCATTGTCACCATACCATCTTTTAATACAATTTCTCTTCCGATATAATCCACACCTTCAAAAAGTGTTGAATTAGATTCCAAAACCTTTATTTGGCATTTTGCATTATTGTGATCCAGTTCTTTCTTGTCAAGAATGATTCCTTTAAACTCAAGGGTGAATTCAGAAATTCGTTTTGCTCTTTCTTTTGCTGATCCAGGTGCATGGATGAAAAACACGTAACTAAACACAACTATTACTCCAGCAATAAAAATGATAATTCTTCTTTTGATTATGGTATCGTTAATTGAATTATTCATTGCTTCATGAAGAAGATCAGTGTTGATAAACAGTCATCAAAGATATCACCTAGCCAAGAGGTGTTCTTACTCCTCTGGACTCCCACCAAAATAGTGTACCCCTTGCGAATGATCAAGACTAAATCGAAAGTACCGTTCCGTAAATTAAAGTCAACTTGATAAGCCACCAGGAAAGAACCATATTCATTGTCAGGCCAGAAGGGCGCGGTAAAAATTCAGATCGCCTGTTAAATTAACACAAAAGCGGACGCCTATTAGCAACTGTTATCTATCGTCCTTTGTGATCAAAGCGATTTCAAGGTTTGGGGATGGTATCACTCTGGACTTTTTAAAAAAGAAAGCTTTCAAATAAAGCCGAGACTCTTCTTCGTCAAAATCCGCAATTCTGAATTTCATCGAGTGCCTCAAAGTGCTTTTTCCATACCAACTCTCAGAAATAATATAAGTTTCATCTCCAACAGCAGTTGATTTTAGTTCATTTCTTCTGGTCAATAGAAAATTCACCGAATCTATTTTTTTGAAATCCTTTGCTGGAGGTAAGGTCAAAATTAATTCGAACGTTCCTTCACCATTTTGGATTAATACTGGTGACGGCAGGACTCGAATGTCCATTCTTGCTCCATAAACTAAACCTCGGTTGCAACTCATTGAGCAATTCAACAGAAATACAATAGCTAGAAAGGAAAGAAGTTTTGGATTCATTAGCTATATAACGTCCAACGATCATCCGTAAGCTGGATCGGGTCGTGTAGACTTTTCAAGTTTCTACTAAAGTATTTCATAGAACTAGCCTTTGCAAATAGCTCAGTTAGTGCGGTCGGCTGGGCTTATAGATTATGGTGTTTGTTGTACGGCGTTTTTCCTTAAAGTAGTTTAGAAATATCACTTATTATCACAACTACAAACAGTAGAACTAATAAGCAGAAGAACATATGGCCAAGGAAATACTTAAATCTAGTGCTTGATTTACCTTCCTTACGTTTGTAACTATTCCAACTGTAATAAAGTCCAATTGGCGCCATTATGAACATCGCAAAAATTGGTAGCCCAACCAACAAATCAAGCAAATCCGGATAGGCTGACATGAGAGGTCGGATCACTATTGACATAAATAGTGAGAAGAGAAACAGTCCTCCGTAGATTTTGTAAAATCTTACAGATTTTCTTAAATAACGAGGTTCAATTTCGGTTTCCTTATTCATGAGATTTTGTCGCTATTGAGTTTGTACTTGTCTACCAACTGTTGATATTGTTTGTGTATCCATTCAAATTTTCCTTTTCGGTAGTTGATCAGGTCAATTGAGTTTTTTAGTAAATTTTCTAAGGTTGTTCCGCTATCAGTATATTCAAAACTTCTCAATAGGTTAGTGTCTACAACTTTTGGTACTAAATGAACTTTGTAGCCCCTTTCTTGGAGCTTATTTAGGTAATATAAAACTGAGTTTGTATTATTTAACCCACCACCACATCCTTGAAGGGCAAAATAGCCTAAACCATATTGGATAATTCGACCAGTTGTTGTCTCTAAAAGCACGGGAGCTACAAGATTCCAATCGCTTGATTCTCTTTCTTTTTGGATAAAGAAGTATGCGATCAAGTTATCGTTAAGTTTCGCAATTAAGTCTGTTTCCCATCCACCTAATGTGGTCTTATGATCTCTGTATTCCTTCGAAACTGTGGGTTCCAATTTAATTAATTCAGTATTTGAGGGATGCTCCACTTTCTCAGCTTTTCGTTCTATAGAAATACTTAGAAGGTTAAATGATGCTAACGTATTTTTTATTCCATTGTAATTGAAGTTGATCATGCTAGTGAATTTAAATTTTGCCGTACAACGCGCAGATATGGCAGTGTGACATCTGAGCTTTTTATTGGCGATAAAAGTAGCTTATCTTATGGCGCCTGGCAGAGGGCCCACATGTAGGATGCATTCAAAGTATCGGACGACACTGCGTCCTGAAGATTAAAAACTCCCACGAGCAAGAGCAAGTAGAAAGCACAAAAGTTTCCTGGCGGTAGATAAGCGGGATATTGAGCAGGTACTTGGCAGAATGTTAAGTAAGGCCATGCGACAATATTGTATGTTAGATGCTTTACCTTTTTGCTAGGAGTTTACTGTAGATAACATCTTTTTCTTCCCTAGTTCTGGAGTTATCATATCTTTTTATAAGTCCAAAGGAGACCAGCCTTTCGTTCATGGTCATACCTTGGATATCATGAATGTTTTCCTTCTTGAAGTTGACCCACAGTTGGTAAATTTCATTATGTTCTGATTCACTTTCGATCCACGTTGTTCCTATAAATTTCTCAATGACTTCCTCTAGCTGGCGAACATCATTGTTATCTAGTTTCCAGTTGCTTAGATGTTCAGCTAATTTCTGAATTATTGGATCTTTTGAGACCGATCTAATTTTTTGAATCAAACTATCAAGAGTGTCCATTCTAATTATTGGGATTCCTTTTCGGAGAATATTTCCATAAGCTTCTCCTCAGCGAGTTCAGCCTCTTGGTTGAAAGTTACTAGGATGAAGGTGTATCCGAAGACAAAAATGAAAACAGGAAGTATGTACATGTACCATTCACGATCTCCATCCATAAGACCAAAAATCATGAAGATTATCATGGTCAAGTAGGCAGTTCCAAAGTTGAAATAAACTCGAGATGGCAACTTCATCTCTATTTCAATATTTGAACCTTGTTCGGACTTGTTCACTGTGCCGTTTACAAAGGGTTTGGCGTTAGTTCCCGTCTTTGAAATTCGTCTGACTGAGAATGTGTTGCCAGTTAGTTCACCCCTAAAGAAGTTACCAACACGAGTAACGCCAGTGATCGCGCCTTTGGCAGTGTTTACATTTGGAATGAGTTCCTTCATACAGTCCTCGACTGACTTATTTGTTTCTATTTGAAAGTTGGTGTAAGGTATGAAGTTCATCTGCTCTCTGGCGAGTATTGCATCGCCAAGCTAGCAGGAGTGCGTCCCGAGCTTGGCAAGTTCCGATAAAACTAATGAATATGCCGGTGCTTCCAAAGTATCAGAGTGGCACTAATCCAGAATGATAAAAATTCCTGCGAGATGAAGTAACCAAAGCACAAACCTTTCTCGGCGGTAGATTCACGGTCGAGTCCCGATGCAGTTTGTAGAAAGTGTATTTAGTTCAGCTTGATTGGTAAACTTTGTCCATTACCTTCATCCGCTACAATCGTTGAAGGTAAGTTCGTTAGGTGCTTGTCAGAGTTAATCCAGATAGTCTCAAGCCATTCTCCTACTTCATCACACAATGCATCGTTCACCTCGAATTCTGAATCAAATGGGTCCATTAGGGGAACATTCGGTTGTAACCCATTGGAAGTATGAGTAACACTTATAAGTTCAGATGTTTCTTTAATTGAGTTATTCAGTACATACAGGTCAGGGCCAGTTAGCGAAACATTAACTGAGAAAGTTCCTTCCCCATCTTGATCAGGAAAAATCATAAGTTCGATGCTTTCGGCTGCTTTAGGAATTGCCCGTAGTGTTGCGTTCAAATTCGTCAAAGCAACCTTTGAGTTTTCATCAAGCACTCTTCTTAATTCCGATTTGTATTCTGCCTCTTGCATATTGCTTTTTACACATAACGTCCACTATTGCGCTGTGGCTCCGAGCTTAATTAATTGCGATAAAAGTAGCTTATCTGTCCGCGCCCGGCAAGGGGGTGAATTCAAGGTATTAGATTGGCACTACGTCCTGAAGATAAAAAACTCCCATGGGCAGAAGTAAATAGAAAGTACAATCACTTTCTTAGCCGTAGATAAGCGCAATGTTTCGAAGATACGTGGCAAACACCTAAGTAAGGCTATGCGCCATCATCCTATGTAAGTAGTATCCTATTCTTCTAGTTTCTTCAATATGAGATCAGCTTCATTAGCGATTTTTCTGAAATACTTAGCATCTTCCTCAACTTCCTGAATTGACTTTCCAACAAGTTCTCTTGAGTTAACTTGATCTTGAAGTTGACTTGATCTAATTGCTATTGCAAGTCCATTTTTCTGTTCAGCAGTTAGTTCCGATGTTAATCGTTCTTTAATGGAGTTGAGAAGTTCAATGCGATATTCTTTATTTTCAAATTGTTCCTCAATGTTAAGTCGATAAGCTGCGGCATGAGCTTCATCGTCAAATTCTGTATTGAGACAAAGGCATATAAGCTCAGAAGTTTCAAGTTTAGGAGTTGTGAGCATAAGGTTAAAGTAATAACCTCGATCTGGATCAACTGTATATTTGAGCCATTGTTCGCCAGTAGACTTGTCTAGATACTTTGTAGTCCAACCACCGTCCAAAGATTCGATTTTTTTGAGTTCTTTGGTTTTTTCATCAACTAGAAGATTGGTACCGTAAAATTTTCTCTTGGGCATGGTTACTACTAACGTCCAACTATCACTCGTAAGCTGGACTTCTCAAATTTTTATAAAAGTATCGGATAGCACCAGCCTTTGCAAATAGCTCAGTTAGATTATGGATGATAGTGCCTGTTAGGCACCTGTTACTAATCTTCTAAAATTCTCTTGGAGTGCGGAGTTCTCCACCTCAGTTTTGAGTGTTTCCATAAGAGTTTGGGTATCTGAATGCATTGTTAGGTAAGTCTGATAATCAACTCTTAAATATTGCCCATGTGCTATGTTATTTCTTGCATCCACAAGGTCATCAATCAAAGTCGAATATGTCAGAAATATAGATTCGTCAAGATCAATAGAAAACATTATTTCTTGAAACACAGAGTACCTCAGATTCGATCTTGTTTGGATAATATTTTTAGTCTGGATGTTAGAGTTTTTGTCCATTTCATTAATGAGCAACTCCACTGTTTTTGTTTTCTCTTCTAAGTTTTTTATTTCGAGCTTTCCTAGTTTCTTAGTCAAGGAAAGTGCTACAAATTGTGGTTTAAGCTCATTGTGCTTTATATACTTTCCCGCTACATACTCTAGATAAAGTTCACAACACTTTTTTGTAAAACCTTCCCAGTGAGCATACAGAATTGGCACGCTGGATCGAAGAGATGCACTTTGTTTGGGACTACTTACGGAAGGTATTTGTTCCTTTATCAACTGAAGTTCTTTTCTTCTCCAAGAAAGATCCTCACTAATTTTATCTGTCAGAGCATCAAATGAATATACCCTACGTGCCATTACCTCTGAAAATACTGTTGGGCGAATGGTAACAATCTTGGAATCCTGACTTTAGCGTTTGAACCTGACCCTGAAGAATTGGTATAGCCTTCTTGAGAATATAAATTTTGCACCCGTTGTAGAATTATTGCATCATCTTCGGGCAAGTTGTAATTAGAAATATTAGTACTAAGCCCAACTGAAATTGCCTCAAATGCCGATTCAAGAAATTTACCTTTGAAACTACCGTCACTAAATCTTTTGAAAGCCCTATCACCGAGTATCCTTCCAAGGGTTTCAAATGTTGATTGAAAATTCAGTTCAACGTTTGTTAGATCAATAGTCGGGTCCGTGATTAGTTTGTCATTGATATCATCTAAAAAGTCTCCAACATCTTTTCGATGGTCGTATTCAAAGTGTGATAGGCCAATAAATCTAAGTAATAACTCTAGGTGATATTGTTCGTCATAGAGCCGTTCCGAAAGAGAAAGTGTTTCTTGAAAGCTAGGGTTCTGAGCTAGGTTATTAAACCATGTAAACCTTTCAGGATTCATCATGATCATAACGTTGTTTCTTACTTCTTGATTGGAAGCATTTGATCCACCGGTATTTAGACGTTGAAAGACTTCAAATTTTGCTCTATCGTCAGATTCGCTCAGAATAATTGTAACACTAATTTTAGCTCGTTTGATTGCCAGCTTAATTCCACCTGGTAATTCGTGTTCTGGATCTTCTTCATTATTCCATTTGAATCCCTCTAGGCTTGGAATGTGTTTAGTTGCACTTAAAGTCAATGGTTCTTCGTCTCTTAAAACTCCAAATAGTTGAAGTATGGTAGAAACCCGTTGTAGTCCATCAACTAGTTCCCACATACCATCGGGATCTTGATAAACAAAGATTGAAGGAATTGGAATTCCTAAAATTATTGATTCGACTAATTTGACTTTTTGTCCGTGAGTCCATCGAAAAAGCCTCTGATATTCAGGACGAATTATTATTTCGTTATTTTCATAAAGATTAACCAGTTCTCCAATTGACATGGAATAGCTGTCGCTTTTGAAACTAGTTCTTCTTGTTTCTATTTCTTGATTAAGACTCATGGTAGATTTTAATTTGAGAATCTCGAATGGTGCCTAACGTCCAGCTAAGCACAGTCGGCTCAGCCTTTCAAATTTCTTCTAAACTATCGTATTGTACAGTCCTTTGCAAGTAACTACGTAAGCCGATTGGGCTTAGCATCTGTTCTATGCCGTTTTGTCCTGTGGTAGTGCGCTTTCTACGACATCCAGAAAATCGAAGAACACAGGTAGCTGTTGCATGAAGACCTGAAATTCAGCCGAAAGCTAAGATGTTCCTTCTTCGAAAAGTAGGTAAATGTGGATAAGGAATTCATCATGACTTCAAGATTCTCTGATCCATTGCTAAACGTATTGAATCCCTTCGCTTTTCGCCTTGAATGGTATGGCGAGAATATACTATTTAGCATTCGTTTTAATTCAATGTATTTCAACTCAATTGCTTCTATACAAGAAAAGATAAGACTTCCCATTAAGAATTACTGCGCGACGAGTTGGACTACTCAACTTCAAACTTAGATCCACTGTTTCCAATGGTAAATCATCATAGATATTTCCTGAAAATACAGTTATGGGATCTAAGCTACTGGTCGATACCGTGGAATTACTAATCATACTACTATCCACACTATTTGCTAGTGATGCAACGGCTAGGCAACCAGAGGACGAACAGTACATTCTGGCAGCAAAAACCGCAGAGTCCACTCCTGGAAAATTTCTGATATCGAAATCTGTTAAATCTCCAAAAAAATCTCCCGACGTGGAACCGGATATCAAGCCTCCTCCTTCAAAATTTCCAGCCGAGTTGAATATCACAAGTCGAATTTGCTCGTCAAAATTCTCGTTATTTCCATTGCAAACAATTCTAGTCATTTCGATCTCATCTTCATCTAGCGTTCCACTACCATTGTCATCGACTCCTGAATCGATGGTTACACCGCCTGTTTCACAATTTAGTCCTGCTTCTTCATTATTGATTTTGATAAGACTACTTTTCCCATTACCTCCATTACATACATAAGCAGAAGTTCTAATTTCTGAATCGTCTAGCGTCCCGTTCCGATTATTATCTACGCCAGTATCAATTTTCATCCCGCCATTTTCACAATTTTCTCCTGCTGCTTCGCTATTTATTTTAGTAAGAGTGTCATTCTGGTCTGCTCCGTTACAGACATATGCAGTTGTATTTATTTCTGACTCATCAAGTGATCCATTTGCATCATTATCTACGCCGGAATCAATTTTAACTCCTCCCTTCACACAATTTACTCCCGGAGCTTCTACCGTTGTAGAAGTAAGGCTTGTCTTTCCATCAACTCCATTGCAGACATAACTAGAGGTAAGAATCTCTTCAATCTCTAAAGATCCATTTGAGTTGGCGTCAGTTCCAACTTCCACTTTAATGCCTCCATTTTCACAATTGTCCCCTGCAGGTTCATTGGTGACTTCCAAAAGACTGCTCACGCCAGAAGGCCCAATAGGCCCTTGTTCGCCTTCACAACCGAGGAGAAGGAACATTATTAGTCCTGTGAAGAAGTTTTTGCATTGTCTTTGTTGCATGTGCTTTACTTGATTTGAGTTATTGGAGATTCTGATTGAGAGATTAAACGTTGATTCCTGTCATGCAAATGTCGATGTGGCCGAGACTACTGAAACCATCGCCAACTCTATCGAGTGCCCGGAAGTTGCCTTAGACATATTCTAGCCCCATCGATATTTGGTTGAAACTGTACATAGAAAGAAGTTCAAAGCGCATTTATATTACATTTTGCTTGGGTTTCATAGCATTAATTGCTTCGGTATAAGAAAAGGTAAGCTTTCCCATTGATAACTGCAGTACCATCAGCCTCACTTCTCAATCTTACATTCAGGTTTACTTTTTGGGATGGCAGGTCATCATAGATATTTCCTGAAAATACAGTTACATCACTAATGCTATTTGTCATTACAGTTGAATTATCAATGACAACTTCATCAGTACTATTGTAAAGTTCTGCAATCGCATTGGTGGTGGATTCTAAACTTCTGATTCGAGCCGTAAAAACAGCAGAGTCAATCCCCGGGTAATTACCAATGTCAAATTCTATTAATTCTCCCAGGAGGATCCCGGTAGTCGATGTAACTCTTCGAAAGCTTGATGGAAAAATCACTAAACGTATCTGCTCATCAACAGCACCATCAATGCCATTACAAATGAATCTGGTCATTTCAATTTCGTCCTCGTCAAGCATTCCATTTCTGTTAGCATCTACACCAACATCGATCATAATACCACCAATAGCACAATTTTCTCCTGCTGCTTCGTTCGTAATTTTCGTGAGACTGTTGTTTCCGTTTACTCCATTACAAATATAGGAAGAAGACGTTATTTCCGAATCTTCTAACGTACCGTCACGGTTAGTATCTAGACCCGTATCAATTTTAATTCCACCATTCTCACAATTAATACCTGCTGCCTCGCCGGTGACTCGAATAAGACTATTGTTGCCGTCAACACCATTACAGACATATGTCGTTGTAGTTATTTCAGCTTCCTCAAGCGTTCCATCTCCGTTTGCATCTACACCAGAATCAATCTTGATTCCTCCATTTGGACAATTTTCTCCAACCGGTTCTGTATTTACAGATGTGAAACTTGAGTTTGCATCAACACCATTACAGACGTAACTTGTTGTCCGAATTTCTTCATTCTCCAAGGATCCGCTTGAGTTCTCATCAATTCCAACCTCAACTTTAAATCCTCCATTTAAACAATTGTTTCCGACGGGCTCAATAGTAATGTTTAAAAGATTGATCAATCCAGATGGCCCAATAGGTCCTTCTTCACCTTCGCAACTGGTAAAAAGCAATATTATCAATCCGAAAAATAAGTTTTTGAGTGATAGTTGTTTCATGATCTTTATAACTGTGCCAGAGTCCTTTTTTCGAGATTTAGAGTAGCTTAACTAATATGTTGTAATGAGTCAAAAGTTTAATTTTGCCGATATAAGAGAAGGTAGGAGTTGCCTTCTATAAATGCGGTCCCCGAAGTTTCATTTCTCAGTCTTATATTCAAGGTTACTTTCCCCGATGGTAAACTATTGAAAATGTCTCCTGAAAATAGAGTTACCGCCTCCAAGCTGTTAGTCATTACAGTTGAGTTACTTACGACCAGACCATCAGTACTATTGTACAGTTCTGCAATAGCATTATTATCTATATTTCTATCTGAAATATAAATATTAGTAACAAAAACAGCTGAATCTACTTCTGGGTAATTTCCAATATCAAAATCGACTAAATCCCCATAAAGAACCCCAGAAGTTGAGGAATTCCCAGATGCTCCTCCCTGAATAGAATAGATAACAAAGCGAATTTGCTCATCAATGACGCCATCAATTCCGTTACATATAAATTTGGTCATTTGGATTTCGTCTTCATCAAGCATTCCATTCCCATTCTGATCAACGCCAGAATCGATCACAACTCCACCATTTTCACAATTATCTCCTGCTCCTTCGTTGGAAATACGATTAAGACTATTAATTCCATCTACTCCGTTGCAGACATAAGTGGATGCCGTGATTTCTGAATCGTCCAAAGTTCCATTCCGATTATTATCTAAGCCAGAATCAATTTTCAGTCCTCCGTTTTCACAATTTTCTCCGGCTGCTTCGTTGGTGATTTTGATGAGACTGTCGTTTCCGTCAATTCCATTGCAGATATATGCGGTTGTAGCTATTTCTGTATCATCAAGAATCCCATTTGCGTTTGTGTCTACACCGGAATCAATCTTAATTCCTCCGTTTACACAATTCATCCCGGAAGGCTCTGTTGTTAAAGAAGATAGGCTTGAGTTTCCGTCAGCTGCATTGCAGACATAACTGGCACTAATAATCTCTTCATTCTCCAGAGTCCCATTGGAATTCTCGTCGATTCCAACTTCCACCTTAATTCCTCCATATTCGCAATTGTTTCCGGGAGGTTCATTCGTAATGTTTCCAAGACTGTTCAATCCAGTTGGACCAATAGGTCCTTCTTCACCTTCGCAACTTAGGAGGTACACCATTAAAGGTACTAGAAAGAAGTTTCTGAATTTTAGCTGTTGCACTTTGTAAAGTTTTAGTTGGTTTTCGAAATTTAATTTGACAACTCCGAACACAAGTATAACATCAAAAAAAACACAGAGCTAAAGATTTGATTAAATTGTCTTAGGAATCCAGAAAGCGAATCACTTGCATCCCTATAAGTTAGGTAGGCTCCAGATAACTTTTCAGGACGGGGCATCCACGACACAAAAAATGCCAATCACGATTGCATTTACCCTTCCAGGCGCATAAATTGCCAATCACGATTGCAGGTCTGCTCCCACGACATATAAAATGCGAATCACGATTGCAATACTTCCTCCTATTTGTGCCTTAAGGTTTGTTTTTCCTCGATTATCAGTGACCAAAAAATCGAATTGAGCCAGATCCCTTACAAAAATCTAACGCTCTCTTCATTTCAAATACTGAACAGGCAAAGAATCACTACTTTCGCGCTACCTAAAAGTGAGACTTTATGCACCCCATTAAAATCATAAAGAATCGTTCCGATATCGGTGCGGGCACCCGTGGATCCGATATGGGAATTGATGCCATCGAAATTGCCGCCATCAACAGCGATAATGACTATTTCACGCGTTTTCCGTTCGTCGATGTAGACACGCACAATGAAGCGATCTACAACAAGGTGAAGACCACTTTTGCCAAACGAATTGGTTTTGTACGTGAGCAATGTGAACGCGTTTCACTGGCCTTGCAAAAAGCACTTGGCGAGCAACATTTCCCAATCGTCTTGTCTGGAGATCACAGTTCAGCACTCGGGACCATGAGTGGTGTCAAGGCGCATTTCAAGGACAAACGACTGGGCATTGTATGGATAGATGCACACGCCGATATGCACTCGCCCTACACCACTCCTTCTGGTAACGTTCACGGTATGCCTCTGGCTGCGGCTCTGGGGGAAGACAACCGTAAAAACCAAATCAATGAAGTAACGGGTATCGCGAAGGAAGAATGGGAGAACATGAAGAACATAGGCGTTCCCGGCCCCAAGTTCCTACCTCAGGACCTGGTATTCTTTGGTGTACGTGATACTGAACCTCCGGAGGACGAGATCAGAAAAAGTCTTGGCCTTCGAAAGTACATGGTCCATGAAGTCCGATTCCGTGGATTAGATCATGTAATGGATGAAGTGATAGAAAAGCTTTCCGAATGTGATGTGATCTACATTTCGTTTGACGTGGACAGCCTGGATTGTGATTTGATCTCAAAAGGCACGGGAACTCCTGTTTCTAAAGGCTTTGACCCGGAGGAAGTGATCCGGATCATTAACCGCCTGATCAAAACGAATAAAGTGGCTTGTCTTGAAGTGACTGAAGTAAATCCGCTGTTGGATGAAAAAGGAAACAAAATGGCCGAGACGGCTTTCGAAGTTTTGAATGCCGTGACCCATACCATCACCGCAAAGTAATGCCCATAAACAATTCCTCTTCAGCAATAAAAGAAGAGGAATTGTTCATTGCTGATCAATACCAGTAATAGTGATAGGGGCTATTGGTCAGTAGGTAACCCATACCTGAAACCACATCGTTCCAGTCGGTTCTTCCGATGCCAAGAACACCGGAGTTCCTTACATAATGACTTAGGTTATAAACACGCTCTTCTGTGTTTGGATAGGCTACAAAAAGGATAGCCTTACCATCTCTCCATCTGGAGTCGGTGACGGCATGTTCAAACAAAGTAACTTCCAATCTTCGGTGATCTCCGTAGTTGCAGACTTGCATCGAACTCATGATATCATTGAAGTCAATCGTATTCCCGAAGGGAACTGGAAAATTCATAAAGTTATCAATCGTCGAGGGTGACCCTCCGAGCAAAGGAAAAGTCGATACCTCTACGCCATTGCCATTGGCATGTTCGTACAGCTTAATGGTCGCACCCGTCAAACTGCACTGACCAAAACCGATGGTGCTTCCACCTGTTCCACCGGTTCCGCCTGTTCCACCTGTACCACCTGTACCACCTGTGCCTCCGGTACCGCCCGTACCACCGGTTCCACCACACCCTTCAGGGTTTTCAATCAGTTCCTCCTCATTGACTTCCGTATCTGAAATCACATCACAAGGCTGTTCCAGGATTTCTGCCATGGTACCGTAATCTGTAAAATAACTGACGCTGCCTGTGCTCAGGTTGACCCGGGTACTGAAATTCTCGTTCTCTTCAAAAAACTCAATAATGGGTTCACTTCTTGGATCCCTGATTATTCTTATTTCATTGGTTGCCTGGTCGACGTAAGTTTCATATTCGTAAACCACGTTATTGATCGAAATGGTTTGAAGATTACGTACCTCTGGTATCAAAACATCAATCTCTGCATTGTCGACCTGATCTTCACAAGAAACGATCATCAGTGCTACCAACAGCATAACTGAAATCATCTTCGACTGGCGCAATTTGTACTTTGTCATAGGAAATAATTTGGGTTAAATGATTTGTTAAAGTTAATTTCTAATAATTGTTTACGTTATTTTTTATAATAATAAAAGCGTAAGTATAAACATTAAAACTTGATCTGCTATCAATGCCTGAAACATACTTCAGAAATCAGATCAATCTTACCTTTCTTCAGATCAAATTGATATTCCCTAATTTCACGCGATGACCTCAATCACAGCACAGGAAATCGTCATAAAGGGTGCAAAGACCAACAACCTCAAAGATGTATCCTTGCGCATTCCTCACAATAAGCTGATTGCAGTGACAGGTGTATCCGGCTCTGGCAAATCCAGCCTGGTTTTTGACCTGATTGCCAAAGAAGCGCAGCGACGATACTTTGAGACACTTCCCTCCTTTGCCCGACAATTTATGGGGAAGTTGAACCGACCCGAAGTAGATACGATCGAAGGACTATCTCCCGTAATTGCCATTGGGCAACACACTTCCGGAATGCACGCCCGGTCAACCGTGGGCACCATGTCGGACCTATATGATTGGCTGCGCTTGCTTTTCGCCCGAACAGGACAGGCGCCAAAAGACTTAGCACTTTCCCGCGCATTGTTCTCCTTCAATTCTGAGGTGGGTAAATGTCCGAAATGTAACGGCATTGGCAAAGAGGAGGAAATAGACCTAAACCGTCTGATTGCTTTTCCGGAAAAGTCCATTCGTGAGGGAGCCCTGGCACCTACGCTTCCGACTGGATACATCATGTACTCTCAGGTCACGATTGATGTGCTGAATCAGGTTTGTGAAGCGGAAGGCTTCCATGTGGATATTCCATGGAACGAACTTTCCGAACAACAACGTGACATTATTCTATATGGCAGTCAAAAGATCAAGGTTCCCTTTGGGAAACATAGCCTCGAATCGCGGTTAAAATGGACGGGCATCAAAGCAAAACCACGAGAGGAAGGTTATTACAAAGGCATGATCCCCATCATGTCTGACATTTTAAGAAGGGATCGAAATGCCAACATCCTGAAATACGTCCATGCAATCACTTGTCAGGCCTGTCAGGGAACACGACTCAATAGCGATGCATTAAGCGTAACTGTTCATAATAAAACCATCGCTGAGGTTGCTGCTTTTGAAATCAGTGAGCTTCAATCCTGGATCGCCTCTAAACCCTGGCAAAGCGTAGCTGACCAAATCATAGAAAAAATTGCGTCACAAGTAAATGTGCTGGAGGATCTGGGTTTGGGACACTTGGCACTTGATCGACCTGCTTCTACCCTGCGCTCCAGCGAAATCCAGCGGATCCGGGTGGCCAATCAAGTCCAGGTACCCCTTAGCGATGTGCTTTATATTTTTGATGAACCTTCTATCGGATTGCATCCGAAGGAAAATGAGCGGATGATCCATCATTTTCAGCAACTAGTCAATAAAGGAAATACGGTCATTCTGGTAGAGCATGATTTGCAAACCATACGAAATGCCGAGCACATCATTGAAATAGGGCCTGAAGCAGGCAACCAAGGCGGCACTTTAATGTTCAACGGTGCTCTCTCTGAATTTCTGAAACAAACCCAACTCATCTCCTCTAGTCCTACCCTCAAAGCACTTTTAAATCAGCCTGACCCAGGCAAAACCATTCCTAAATGGGAAAATGGCGCCATCCACCTGTTTGGCTGTAGTGCCCGAAACCTAAAAAACATAGATGTTACCTTTCAACTTGGGAAGCTCAACGTGGTTAGTGGTCCTTCGGGTAGCGGAAAGCTTAGCCTGGTCACGGAAACGTTGGTTTATGCCCTGGAGAAGCAATTAGGCACGAGTCCTGATACAGCTTATGATCACATCGTTCGAACTGAAAACCTCGACGAGATCAAACAGCTGGTTTTTGTCAGTCACACACCAATCGGTAAAACGCCCAGAAGTAATCCAGCCACTTATCTGGGTATTTCTGATCATATCCGGGATCTCTACGCCAGTCTCCCCGCCTCAATAGATCGGGGCTTCAACAAATCTCGCTTTTCTTTCAACAACAAAGGAGGGCGATGTGAAACCTGTCAGGGTGCCGGCAAAATACAGATTGGTATGCATTTCCTCGGGCATGTGGATTTGCTCTGTGATACGTGTAATGGAAATCGATTCAATGCATCGACGTTGAAAATTACATACAAGGAAAAGTCCATTGCCGATTGTTACAAATTATCGGTTAATGAGGCCATTACTTTCTTTTCCGGTCAATCGAAAATCCTCAAAGGGCTTCTGATCTTACAAGAAATTGGCCTGGGCTACCTGACCCTGGGGCAATCATCCACAACCCTTTCCGGCGGTGAAGCACAGCGCATAAAAATTGCCAATCAACTTCAGAAAAAAGACACAGGTGAAACGCTTTACGTAATCGTTGAACCGACCATTGGTTTGCACCGCAGAGACATTTCATCTCTGTTAAAGTTATTTGACCGGATAAAACAGCGGGGAAACACCATTGTTTGCATCGAGCAAAATGAGGCCATCATCCGGGCAAGTGACTGGCATATTGAATTAGGGCCCAAAGGCGGCAAAGCAGGTGGAACTATCTTACACATGGGCCAACCTGAAATATCACAAAAAGCGCTCATTCCAACGTCACATTTAGCCAATACCACGCGACCACAAAACAAAGAGATCCTCCTCCATGGTGTCAGCACCCATGGCCTCAAAAACATTGATGTACGCATTCCAAAAAATCAACTAACCGTAGTAACGGGCGTTTCAGGAAGTGGAAAATCTTCATTAGTGTACGACACTCTATTTGCAGAAGCCAATGCCAGATTTAACGAATCATTGTCCGCTTACAATCGAACCTTTCTACAACAGAACAGTCAAGCTGAGATCGCATCATACTCAGGATTAGGCCCCGCCATTGGTATCAACAGAAAAAAGGGCACCCTTGCCAAACGTTCTACGGTAGGCACTCTATCGGGGATTTATGACGTTTTGCGGTTATTATATTCAAGAATTGCGCAGCATGAAGGAAAACCGCACACTGCTCAACACTTCTCTTTTAACCATCACCTGGGTGCCTGTCCGCGATGTGAGGGCCAGGGAACCATTCTCGTATGCAACCCCGAAGAACTGATTACCGCATCTGAAAAATCCATATTCGAAGGTGCTTTTTCCAGCAATAAAGCAATCAGGTACTATGCGGATATCCACGGTCAATTCATGGCTACTTTAAATGAAGTGGCCCATCAAAAAGGGTGGAACATCAACCGGCCCTGGGAAGTTCTGGAAGAAGAGATCAAAGAAGTAGTCCTTTATGGAACAGGCGATCAGACCTGGGAAGTAACCTGGCAGTTTAAAACCAAAACCAAAACCGGCACTCAGACGCTTACTGCCAAATGGTTGGGTTTCTGCCATTACATTGAAGATGAATATAAACGACGGTTACACAACAAAAACATCGAGCACCTGGAAGCGCTTATGCATCATGTTGTCTGCCCCACTTGTCATGGAAGCCGCCTAAAACCTGAATTACTGGAAACAAGTTTCTGCGGAAAAAACATCCATGAGATTTCTCAACTGACGATTACGGACTGCCTGGAATTATTGGGCGAATCACAGGATCCGAACCAAGTCATCGGGGGTATTACCAGAGTGGTGTTACCTGGAATTCAGAAGAGTTTATCCACATTAAAAGACCTGGGACTGGGTCATCTGCACCTTAACCGTCCTGTCGTTACGCTTTCAGGTGGAGAAAGGCAACGGGTCACGCTGGCAGGACAATTGTCCACTCACCTGTTCGGCGTTATCTACGTTTTGGACGAACCTACCATTGGTTTAGATGGTCAACAAGTAGCGGCTCTCACTCGCGTTTTGAAACAAATCATTGCGAATGGCAACACCGTAGTGGCCGTAGAACATGATCCTGACTTTATACGATCAGCAGATCACCTGATTGAGATGGGACCTGGTGCAGGCACTCTTGGTGGTAAAGTCATCTACCAGGGAAGCATTGAAGGTTTAAATCAAGTCAAAGAAACCACCACTTATCAGTTACTTCAGTTAAAAAAGATTCCCGAAATCAAGACAATTGATCAAGTTAGCGCACCTTTTGGTGTTCACGATGCCCATAGTAATAACCTCAAAGACATTGATGTCAGTTTTCAGTCGGGGCAAGTCACAGCTATTACAGGTGTATCAGGGAGTGGGAAGTCCAGCCTGATCAAAGAGGTGCTCTTTAAGTCATGGCTGAAGCAAAAACCGGTATCATGCTCTTCTGTTTATGGTCTTGATCAGTATGAAGATGTCATATTGATCGATCAGGAACCGCTCTCTCAAAACAGGCTCAGCACACCAGCTTTGTATCTGGGACTATTGGACACAATTCAACGTGTATTCGCTCAAACGGACATTGCCAGGAAGAAAGGATTGAAAAAAGCTGATTTTTCTTATCAAAGCAAACGTGGAAAATGCCCTACCTGTGCCGGACATGGACAAGTCAAAACCAGTATGGATTTCATGAGTGATCTATGGCTTATCTGTGATACATGTCAGGGCACCAGGTATCATCAGGATATATCGACGGTCACCTATAAAGAACGGAACATAGGAGATGTCTTAAAACTTACTGCTTCGGAGGCCGTTGATTTCTTTGAAGATCAAAACATCGCTGACCAACTCAACCTCCTCTCCTCTTTAGGGATCGGGCATTTACGATTAGGCCAACCATTCAACACGTTATCAGGAGGAGAAGCTCAACGGTTGAAACTCACCAAATCGCTCCTGCAAAAACGGAAAGGCAAGGTGCTTTACCTTTTTGATGAACCCAGTACAGGATTACATTATCTGGATCTACTCCAATTGCTCCATGTTTTTCAATCCCTCATTGAACAGGGCAATACACTGGTCTATATTGAGCACAATCGCACATTGATTGAAGCTGCTAATCAGGTCATCACACTTGGGCCCGGAAGTGGTGCAGAGGGTGGCCAACTTATTTCGCCTGTATCGTAATTTAAAGTGCACAAAAATGTGGCGTGCATCGAAATGCACACCACTAGAACCTGGCAAACCTTGTGAACCGAAAATTCAAATCTGACCGACTTATGATTACTCATTCACCAGTTTCCAGGTCCCCCCACTTCCTTTGGTTTTCATTTTAATCGCATAAGGTACTTCGGTAGAAACCCAGATGGTCTTTTGCTTAATTCCATTAGAAACTACTTTCCAGGTCTCATATGCTCGATCGCCAATATTCACCTTTTCCTTGCCAAGGACTTCAATGTTCGACCAGTACATGGTTGAACCTTTGTTCAAATCGAATACAGGTATAGAGGCTTTATATCCCTTCTCTAAGGGTAAAGCCGCGATGAAATAGTTAATTACCGCTGGTTCAAAAGCATTATGTTCATAATATTTATCGTAAACGATCTTGCTGTATGAAGACCCTTCTGTAGGATCCAGTGATCCACTGAAATGATTATTTTCAAATTTCACATCGAGTATGTAATCTTTCATTTCCATTTTCCGGCCGGAATAACCCAGTGTTTCTTTGTCGATGTAGATCAGGTCGGGTTTTCCCCCACTGCCGTTGAAATAAATAGCTAATTCATAAACCGATTTACCATTTCTGGTAACCTCCTTCATCACATACGTCATTTCAGCTCCCAGTTTGCTGTACTTTATCTTGTGCGGCTTCACAAAACCTGCATTGATTTGATCACTCCCCGGCACAACTACTTCAAACTGTGGCTGAACAGGCGGTTGAGCATCTGTGCAACTGGCAATAAACAAGGTCAGTAAAGTGTAAATTATATACTTCATTTTTATCTTCTTTAAAATTTCCAACTTCCCGCCGGTGCTGGTGTAATGCCCTGGGCGCGCAAATACATCATCGTCTTACCATGTTCTCTTTGTAAGTGGCTCATGACAATCAAGATGGCTTTTAATCGTGTTATCCTTTTCGGGTTATCGGGTCTTCCCCAATTCACCATTTCATCTAAATCCTTCTGCTCCAGTGCCATAAGGCCACCCCGGAAATAGGAAAAAGAGTCCCGTAGAATACGAAGCACGTCTTCTTTACTTTGGGGTGGATCATTTCTATCTGGAATCGAAAAAGTAGGCGGACCCGCATTGACAGCATACGCAAACCCTATATTTGATGCCGTCGTGTGGTTCAGTTGATCAGCAAAATTTCTCAAGGGTGCTCCTGGTGAAAAACCAAAGTGCTCAGCTGGCATCTTCTCAGCAGACGCGATAACCATATCATTCATAATGTCCCAGGAATCGATCAGGTCCTGAGGGGTAATTCCTTGTGCCTGGATGAAATAGCTCGATCCATAAAGCAGGAGCACCAGTAAGCTATTTTTAAAATAGGTAGTTTTCATATCCATCGAGTTTTTGATAAAGCTTACTATTTTCCTCAGTGGTGGTTGGTCGCAAATCACAACCAGGCCTTTTCACATAAGATCATGGACCATTTAAGCAACGAAGTGTTGAAAGAGGAAGCTTATCAAATGAATCCTTGTAAGTAGGATGATACGTTTGAAATAAGCCAGTTCATACCCACAAAGAGCCATGTTGATCGATTATTCATTCAATTAAGTCCTGTACCATTTAAGTTTGACTATGGTTACCATAATGCGTACGTACCAAAGCATCTCTAAAAAACAGTGGCTGATACTGATCTCATTTTGGACGATCATATCGGTGATCATCACCAATCAATTGTACTTCACAAGCATTAAAAATGGCCTGAGCCCCAACTGGCTGGCCCTATTCAAAGATCAATTACCCATTTGGTTCACCTGGGCTGTTTGTAGCCCTTCCCTATTGTTCCTGATCAATAAATATCCCTTCAAGCTTAATCGCGTTGGCAAGTGCATTGGTGCTTATCTCTTGTTTGGTACATTGTATTTATTGATCATCACAAACATGACTTTACTCTATTTGATCTCTATTCACCAATACCTCGATCTGAGTACGGCCACGTTTGATCAATATTTGCCTTATTTTATTTCGCGTTTTACCAATGATTTTCTGATCTATGCATTGGTATTGATGATCATGATCACGGGCCGCTCCTATTCTGTGAAAAAAAATCAGAAGCTTAACCTGGCCCTGATGAAACTCAAAAACCATCAACTCCAAAGTCAGTTAACTCAGGCTCAGTTGCAGGCGCTCAAACTTCAGCTGAGTCCGCATTTTCTCTTCAACACCCTGAATACCATTACCTCCCTGACCCTGGTGGGAGAAAGTCAAATATCCATCGATGTAACCACCAAATTGGGTGATTTTTTAAGAAGAACGCTGGACTTTGAAGAACATCAATTAGTCACGCTAACCAAAGAACTGGAGTTCTTTGATCTCTACCTGGAAATAGAATCAGTCAGATTTAAAGATCGATTGAAACTGATCAGAAAAATTGAGCCAACATGCCTGTCCATTCAGGTTCCCAACCTGATCTTACAACCTCTCATAGAGAATGCCATAAAATACGGCATCGCCAGAAGCAGAGAGGCGAGTTTAATCGAATTATCCATCAAAAAAAACCAGGATTTTGTGGAAATCGAACTTTTCAATGAAGGCCCTTCACTTACTGTTCAACCTGCGAACAAGGGTATTGGATTGGACAATGTGAAAAGACGATTGATGAAGCTATATGACGATAATTACCGCATTAACTTAGAGGATGACAAAACCCGAAAGGGCGTAAAATCAGTTTTGCAAATTCCTATTCATCCCAATTAATGCCCCGCAAGATATCCGTAATCATTGCCGATGACGAGGCTTTGTCGCGTGAAGCGCTTGAACTATACCTTGAAGAAAGGCCAGAGTTTGCCTTGTTACATTCCTGCAAGGATGGAGCTGATGCCCTTCAAAAAATACGACAATTAGACCCTGATTTTGTTTTACTGGATATCGAAATGCCGGAAGTCAACGGGTTGGAAGTTGCCAGGCAATTAGAGCAAACACATATCGTTTTTATTACAGCTTACGAACACTATGCTGTCAAGGCATTCGAGGAAAATGCTATCGATTATGTACTAAAACCTGTCAAAAAAGAGCGTTTCGGCAAGATGCTGGATCGGGTTATTGAAAGGTACAACCAAAATGGATTGAAAGGTGACCACCATAAAATCCTGGCGAGGCTCTTGAAAGAAGAGGAGCAATATCTGAAAAAGATTTCGACCAAACGAAAAGGAGTAATCACCTTCACCCCTGTAAATGCTATCGTTTATATTGAGAGTGAAGGGTCATTCACGAAACTTCATTTGTCCGATCACTTCGAGATTTGTAACCTTTCCATCAAACAACTGGAACAATCACTGGACCCCAGACTATTCGTAAGGATACAAAAATCAATAATCATTCATATTGACCACATCAGATCTATGGAATCCTATTTTCATGGTGAATACATGATTACTATGAGTAATGATCAAATCGTCAAGCTCAGTAGAGGCTACAAACAGAATTTGGACCGGATTCTGAAGCAATACCTGTAGCATCGCAATTTAGGCTGACACTAATTCACAACCCCTAAACATCATCGCTACTATTCATTATTCAAAGCATCTACAGGATTAGCCACGGCTGCTTTTATGGCCTGAAACCCCGTGGTAAGTAAGGTTAGCGCCAACGCTCCTAACCCGGCTAACGCAAAGATCCACCAGTGCAACTTCGTCCTTATTTCGTAGGTCTCAAGCCAACTGTCCAGCACCTGATACGCGATCGGAATGGCAAAGAGACTGGCAATGACTAAAAGCAAGACGAATTCTTTTGAAAGTAAAGTCAATATATGAGTAACCGTGGCACCCAGCACCTTGCGAATGCCAATCTCTTTTACTCGTTGTTCGGCCAGATAGGCAGCCAAACCAAAAAGACCAAGGCAACTGATGAAAATAGCCACAACGCTGAAAAAACTGGCCTGTTCACTGATCCGCTGTTCTGCCAGGAACTTCCGCTTGTAATCCTCATCAGCAAAGCTGTAATCAAAAGGATCGTTGGGCAATACCTGATGAAAAGCCTGTTCCAAACCCGACAGTGCCTCACCTACATTTGAACTGGGATGGAGACGGATATAGAGGTATTGGATCCAGGAATCATCAAAAAACATAATGGATCGATCGGTTTTTTCGAAGGGCGAATTCTTGATCATGTCTTCCACTACCCCAATGATGGTGTAGTTTTCGGCTTCCTTCCAGGACGGATCATAATTTACAACCATTCCGATGGGGTCTTCTAGTTGCATCATTTCCATGGCCGTTCGATTGATGATGATTGCCCTTTTGTCATCCCCAAATTCTTCTGAAAAATCTCGTCCAAAAATGAACTTCATCCCCACGGCTTCAGCATATCCGGGAGATATATTGATCGTATTGAATGTTTCGTCAAAGCTCTCGTCCATCCCGTCCCAGGTGAATCCACCATTCCAGCCGAGGTTATTGACCACTGGGTAATTAGATGTCCCTATGGCCTGCGCTAATCCGGTATTCAACATTTCGGCTTTTAAGACGTCTATCTTCTTACTGAAGTTTGGAGAAGCACGTTCTAATGAGATCATCCCTTCTGGCGAATAACCTACCGGTCGGTTCTTGGCGGTTTGAATCTGATTGTTTACCGTTATTGTGCCAATGATCAAAGCAATAGAAATGGTGAATTGTACCACGACCAGTACTTTCCTGGGGATCGCAGCTTTGCTACCTTCTGAAAACTTCCCTTTCAGTGCCCGGACCGGAGTAAATGACGACAGGTAAAACGCCGGATAAGATCCCGCCATGATTACTGTGATCAAAATAAAAACCGTACAAACACTCCAGAAACTCGCCATTTCCCAGGGTGCTTCAATACTCTTCCCCGAAAGCTCATTGAACCACGGAAGCAGCAACACCAATAATGCCAGAGCAAGCAAAAAACTTAAAACCGCATACAACAAGGATTCAAGGTAAAATTGCGCCACCAACTCGTCCCTGACCGATCCAAGGGCTTTTCGAATCCCGGACTCCTTCACTCGCTTTTCGGACCTGGCCGTACTCAGGTTGGTAAAGTTGATACAGGCCAGAATTAACACGAAAACACCAATCACGCCATACAACCAGACAAACTTCATTTCCTGACTAATGACCGGAATGAAATCCACAAACTCAGATCTTAAATGCCAATCTTTCATTGGATGCAGGAACAAATGAACCTGACGATCGTCGCGCGAATAATGTGGAGAAACCAATTGATCTAAAGCCGCTCCAAGTTCCTCCAAATTCACTCCGGGAGTCACTTTCGCATATACTTTTACATTGAAGTTATCCCAGATATTCATGTTCTTATCTCCGACTGTCAGCACCAATCGTGTGGCATAATTCGCATAAGCAAACTTCGAATTACGAGGTAGGTCTTTATAGACACCTTTGACTAACAAGTCCGTTCGACCCCCAACCTTCACCGTTTTATTGAGTGGATCTTCCTTTCCAAATAACCGCTTAGCAAATGACTCGGAAAGTAAGATGGAATATTTGTCATCGAGCCCGTTAATGGCACCGGAGATCATCTCAAAACCCAATACTTCAGGCCCATTAGGCTGCATCAGCAATCCTACTTCCCTCAGGTTTTTTTGTCCATAGGCGATGACCCGGGTGTTGGCCCGACCCTCAGTCATAAAGACTTCTTGTACCGCATCTGGAAAATTATCCAGCAGGGTCCCTCCAACAGCGGTAGTCATAAACGTATTGGTCCTTTTCCGGTCACCGAATTGACTGTGGCTTTTTACCTGAACTATGTGATCGTAGTTTTTATGATATTGATTGAAGGTCAATTCATCATGGACCCAAAAACCAATTAAGATGGCTACCACCATTCCTAAAGAAAGCCCTCCGATATTGAGTAAGGAGTAAATCTTACTGTTTAACATTTGACGGAAAATGATCTTGAAGTGATGCCGAATCATGGTTGGTTCATTAGGTTGAAGAATAAGTTACAGACTCATTAGTGACCTGAACTTCCTCTAAAAGTTGCATCGTCCAAACACGTTTATTTAATCATTCACGTGGATGGTCATTCTGAAAAGGAATGCTTCCGGGAATGTACGCCCTCCTATTAAGGACTAACCATTGCCAGTAGGCCCTTATGTTTCTCTTTTCGCATTATTTCCCACCGTCCACTTTCCCTGACCTCAGGTTACGGATTCATGCAAATCCAGAGGCTGCAGAAATTGAAATTCAGTATCGGGTCTGCAAGGGTCCGGCCTACGTTTGAACCAAAATTTAATGCAATGGAAAATCAATCTCTTAATATGATGAGGTCTTTCAATTTTTCAAAATCGATGGCCATAATCGCCTTTTTTGTATCCTCTATGTTCTTGGTATCATGCA
Organism: Cyclobacteriaceae bacterium; assembly: GCA_965229785.1. Lineage (GTDB taxonomy): Bacteria > Bacteroidota > Bacteroidia > Cytophagales > Cyclobacteriaceae > JAWPMT01. The sequence continues at coordinate 1,222,288 of CBDDJS010000001.1, read as the reverse complement.
GCGATGATGAACCTGCCGCAGCACCTGCTTTTAGTTTTGCCATCGAAAACTACAGCATCAATAACGGACTGGTTTTTGACTATGGTCCGGTGAATTTCGTAGATTATGGTGACCCTACACACTATAATTACGACTTTATCGTCCATGATGGTTCATATGACACTAGAGATGATTCTTTTCAGGGATCGTTCCTTTTGGCTTCGGAATTGCTTTCACCTGGGACTACCGATTTTCAGGCAGGTACGTTCTCCTACATGCTACCAGATGTCAACGCTCAGGTAGCTGAAGAATTCTATTTCAATTCCATAGCGCTATTCGTGGATGCTAATGGCAATAACAGGATTTTTGAAACGGAAGCCGATGAAAGTGAGGATCACGTGTACTTCGCAACGGGAGGCACAATCGTAGTAACGGATAATGGTGCTGACAACTTTACGTTGGATTACAATCTGACCTTCGTCAGGATAGATTTCATAACCGAAACGTTTATTGACAGTACCGAGATTACCGTAGAATTCTCCGTTTCCCTGGACTTTGAGGTCCATGAGGTTTCTTTGGAAGGAAGACGAGAAAATTATGGATTACTCTCTGCAAAATGAATCTATTTGCCCTCTCATCGGTAAAGGGAGGGCATTTCTAATTTATTCCCAATCAATCCCCTTCGCCCTTACTTTCGTCACAAAAGGTTTCCACGTTTCATCCAGGTATTGATCCATCAAAACCACAAAATCATTGACCATTTCTTCACTTTGTTGGATAAGCAAAAGTTCTTGCTCTGAGATGGCAGCATGGCTGGACATGAATTTGTATTCCGCTTCCCGAATCTTCGAAACGGCTGTGACTTCAAAGGATTGCCAGGCCCCCGCTTGTTTATTCAGAGGTTTACCGGTCAAAGTAGACGTGAGGCGTATGATCTCTGACAAAACTTCGGTAGCGTCAATTCTGACCTGATCTCCCTGAGGAATCGATTCTTTCTCCAACATCGTGCCAATGGATTCGGTTTGACGATTCAATTCACGGAATCTTTCCCACAATACTTTCCTGATATCGTCCAGTTGTTTTTGGCATTCATACAGCTGTTGATCTATTGCCGGATCAAAATCAAATCTCGGATCAGCGATCACGGTAACCATTGCCGAATCAGATTCATCGCCATAGTTCAACACCACTTTGTACTTTCCTGGCAATACGGGTATCCCTCGAGATCCCGGCCGAGCATTGGGCAGCTCATATTTATGCTCATCCAGCCCCCATTCCATGTAATTGAGTCCTTCAGCCGTCGGCGAGCCGGCTATTCGTCTTATGAGATTATTCTTCGCATCGTAGACTGAACCATTGACCGCTTCCATTTCAGAGGCTTGAATAAAATAGGGAATATGAACGGTCTTGAAAGGACGATTATCTCCCTGGAAAGTGGTATGAAAACCGGACCAGATATTCCCGGGGGCGTTAATGAAAATGCCCTTCACCTGCACAACTGGATTGACTGTTACCAATTCCAAATTGTCCTGAATAGTCCCTCTAGCTAATTTGCGCATGGCATGAAGGTCATCTATGATCCAGATCGAACGGCCGAATGTACCGATGATCAGCGCTGATTCCCTTTTTTGTATTTTCAGGTCCATGGTAGAAACCGAAGGGAATCCATTTCGGAACTTTTCCCAATTCTTTCCCCTATCAAAACTAACCCAAAGGCCATTTTCAGTTCCCAGAAAAAGCAAGTTAGGTTCAACCGGATCCTGAATAAAACTGAGGGCATACCCATAGACAGGCTTATGTTCCTCAACTAAGGATTCCCAGGTGTTCCCGAAATCTTCCGTTTTAAACAAATATGGTTTGTAATCTCCTTTTCGATAATTGTTGGCTACAACCCAGGCAGTGCCTTCTTCATAGGCCGAAGCGTGAATGCGAGCTATCCAGCTCCCTTTGGGAAGCCCTTTCATGTTTTTGGTAACTTCTTTCCATTTTTTACCTCTGTCTTGGGTGACTTGTACTTTCCCATCATCCGTTCCGGCCCAGATCACTTCTTTTCTGATAGGACTTGGAGCAATTGCCAGAATGCAGTTATAAAACTCCGCTCCCGAAGCATCTAACGTCAATCCTCCATAATCCCGTTTTTGTTGTTTAGGATTATTGGTGGTCAGATCCGGAGAAATAATGTCCCAGGTTTTTCCTCTGTCTTTGCTTACGTGCACAAACTGACTTCCGTAGTAAACGGTGCCCGCCTCATGAGGGTCCTGGGCAAAAGCGGCATTCCAATGAAACCTCAACCTTGGATATCCTTCTGGTGTGGGTGGCTTGATGCTGCTGTAATACCCTCCAATCTTATCGTAGCGATAGAGACTGCCATTTTGTGAAGTACCGTATCCGAAACGATTATCCTCCGCATCCGGCGAAATATAAAACCCATCCCCGCCCACGAGGTATTGCCAGTAAAGGGTCCTGACCCCTCCTCTTCGCCACACATAGCCTGGTCCATACCAATTGCCATTGTCCTGAAGGCCTCCATACACATGATATGGTAGTTCCTCATCCACATTGACCTGGTAAAACTGACCTACCGGAATGGACTCAGGAAAATACCAGCTTTTCCCACGATCTCTCGTGATACCAATCCCCCCATCGCCGCCAATGATGTAGAATTCCGCGTCATCAGGAGACATCCAAAAGGCATGGAAATCAGCATGAATTCCTTTGGTCTCGTCCGCAGGAATCTGAGGTTCCGGATCAAAGCTTTCGCCACCGTCATAGCTTACAGAAAGCGGCTGATAGATGTTGTAGAGTAAGTCGGGGTTATCTGAACTCACCGCCAGTTCCTGAAAATAGAACGGCCGGTTATTCGTGTATTTCGGATCTTTATTGATCAGTTCCCAGGACATTCCTCCATCGTCACTGCGATACAAGGCATTTTTTTTCGCTTCCACCTTCGCATAAACACGGTTGGGTTCACTGGGTGCTATCGCTAAACCTATCCGTCCCAGTTCACCGGCAGGCAAACCATTGTCTTCTGTCAATTGCATCCAGTTTTCGCCACCATCCAAAGTCATGAATAAACCAGAGCCTTTGCCGCCGGAAACGAAACTAAAGGGTGTTCTGCGATGATCATAAAGCGCCACCAGCATCTTGTCGGGATTATACGGGTCCATGACAATATCGGCTACACCCGACTGATCATTGGTGTATAAAATTTTATCCCAGGATCTCCCGCCATCTTTTGTTCGATAAAGCCCCCTGTCCGGACCAGGTGTGAATGGATCACCCATCGCACCCACGAATACCACATTCCCATCTTTCGGATGAACAATGATCCGATGAATGGTTTTTGTCTTTTCCAGCCCCATGAAGTCCCAGGACTTGCCGCCATCCTTTGTTTTAAAAAGCCCCATGCCCAGGTTCATGGAGTTACGAGGGTTCCCTTCTCCAGTTCCTACCCATACCACCTCGGGATTGTCTTGTTGTATGGCCAGCGCTCCAATGTTCTGGGTGACCTGATCATCAAAAACCGGATCCCATCGCGTCCCTCCGTTTTCCGACTTCCAAACACCTCCACTGGCAGCGCCTACATACATGATCTTTTGATTTTCATTCACTACATCAATTGTGGTGATTCTACCACTCATGTTGGCAGGGCCAATGCTTCTGACTTTCAGATTCTTAAGCTGATCCAAGTGATTGGTTTGTGCAGGAAGGTTTACAATTATCAGGAGGCTAGTAAATAAAGAGAATAGATACTTCATCAAGTAGTAGGTCAATTGGTTGGAAAAAGAAAGGCATTAATAACCTTCAAGTTTTTGATCATGCTAGCTCTAAAATAACTATTCGTCATTCCTAGCGCATGCCGGAATTTCAAATTTTTGATTGCACTTCTTAGCCATGATCACTCTAAAATCGTAGCTTCGGCTTCAATTTCCACTTTATACTCATCTCCTATTACCCTGGCTTCTACTAACGTATTGACCGGTTGTATATCCTTGAATCGTTCACCGTGTGCAACAGAAACAGGCTCCCAATCATTCGCATCACTAATGAATATCCTTGTTCGGTCTACATCTTCCAGCGTTCCGCCCAGGGAAATAATAGCTCCTTCAATCTTATCGATTATGAAATGCGTCTGAGCTTTTAGATCATCACCTCCGATCCACTTATCACCGTGAGTAGCCGTGGTTCCGGAGACTTTAATCGTATTGCCTTTACGGATCGCTCGGGAAAAACCCGCCACATCTTCCCAATAAGTACCACTCAACGCCAATCGGGCACCATTCTTTTTTTCAACGGTAGGATAAGGATCGGGGAAGCCCGTAATATGATGACTCAAATCACCGGAAGCAGTCAAAAAGGGTGGTTTCCGGTATTCATCGCCACAATCTCCAGGTACGGGAAGCAAGGTATCCAACACTTCGCGGATGCTTTCCTTGTCCCCCTTATCCAGTGCTAAACTAATTAATCGTTTATTCTCCTCGATGTGATCACTTCTTCCTAAACGGGCGCCCAGAATCACGCCTGCCACATGAGGTTGGTCCATGATGAATTTGGAGGCAACATTGGCTACAGAAACTTCATGTTTCCGAGCAACGAGATCCAGCTTCGACAAGAGTTTCTGGAAGTCTTCCCAACTCCCCACCTGATCGATAAATCGCTTGTACTTCATTTGTGACCAGGTATAATTTTCGTCTACCTTAGGTTCTGGCTTATGCAACCAGCGATCACTTAAAAACCCTCCGGCTAAGGTTCCGAATGCCAGTAATTTCACGTCGTAAGCATTACAAACCGCTTTCATTTCACCATTTGCCCGCTGATCCAACAATGAATAACACACTTGATTGGACACCAACTCAATGCCACTTGCCACAGCTATCCTTAAGTGCGCCGCATCAAAATTGGTGACGCCCAGATGTTTGATCAGTCCTTGCTCCTTCAATAACTGAAGCTCGAAAAGTGTATCCAGCCAACTCGGATCGGGATACAACCAGGCATGGTACTGCAGCAAATCAATTTGATCTGATTGGAGTCTTGCTAGCGCCTTCTCCACCGCCTTTCTGATGGTTTCCTTACTGACTTTACCCGGTTCAGGTACCCATTTCGTGAACAGCTTCAATTCACTGGGGTCCGTAAGGCTTTTTCTAAACTCCCCGGAAATAATCTCTGCCGAACCATAATGATCCGCCATATCAAACGTATCAAAGCCTGCCTCCTTATAAGCCCCCATATACTTTGCGGTGTTAACAGGGTCGAGGGTATTGCCATTTCTCTCCAGGTCCGCAATCTGCCACAAACCCGTAAGTACTCTGGATATTTTTAAGTCAGGTGCTAAATGAATATGCGTATGTTCAGTCATTCGGCAGGCAAATTTTTGAATAAAGTTGACAGGTCTTTCCCTGATTTCTTCAGGAACCTGGATTTAATGAAGTAAATGATTGAGCCAATGGTCATTACTAACAACCAGACAGGAGTGGATCGAAAATACCATGCCGCTACTTCAGCTGTAAGGTCTTTCCAGGTATGTACCACAAGAAACAATGTCAAAAGCACTACTCCCACGGTACCGATAAGGTTCCGTAAAATCATCGAAGGAATCAAATTGATCCTTTGAGACAAGTCCGGATTCACCCGACTAATGGCAATTAATGTCAAACACATCAACAGAAAATTTACCATCATGGAGGTGATCATGATATCAATGCCCAGGAAAAAGTCTCCGGCAAAATGACTACCTAATACGCCGATAGACGCTATTGCACCACTGAGGTACAATGCTCTATGGGGAGTTCTATATCTGTGATGTATCGCAGCAATGCCTGAAGGGAAAATGCCATCATCCGCCCAGGCAAATACCAGTCTGGAAACAGACAACAACATTGCCGGAAGATCATTTATCAGAGCGATTGCAGCTCCGACAAGAATAGCCACCGAAAGTCCGGTTGGCAATAGCGGGGCAATTAAACCCGGCGCACTGATATCTTTACTCAGGGCTTGTTCCTGAACATACCACCAGGGAACCGTGTGATATACACCGATCGTGTATAAAAAGTAAAACACGCCTACTATCCCTATGGCCATTAATATGGCAATGGGTAAAGAACGGGTTGGATTCCTGGCTTCTCCTCCTGCTTGTGCAATCGCATCAAAACCAATGAAACTCGAAAAAAGGATTGCTGCAGCGGACAGGAATAATCTCCAATCAAAATCCGTATGACTTTGATTGGGATTCATCTTCAAACCAATGGCTGATGAATAAGCAGACTGATCGAAACTGAATCCTGTGAAGATGACAATTGCTCCCAGCAAGAACATAAGAAACATCAGCGGCACTACTGTACGTTCATAGAACTTCCCACCTAAAATATTGATGTACACAAATAACCAAATCATTGATAAAGCGATGCCAATTCGTACAGTGGCAACCTCCAACATTTGTGCAATTCCATTCCATTCCAAAGCCACAAAGACATCCCGCATAAACGGCACAATGATGTAAGCGATGACACCAATGACAATGCTCAACCCAAACCACTGTGAAAAACTGGCAATAAATCCCAGGTAAGGATTGAGTCCACGACTGGCATAAATGTAACTTCCTCCGGCGCGAGGCATAGCAGATGATAAACTACTATAGGCCAACGCCGCTAACAAGGCAGGAATCATAGCAAAAATGAAAGCGTAAATCACATAAGGACCAATACCTGGTACGCTCCTATGGATCATAAAGGGAACCACATTGATAGACGCCCCCAACATCGAACAAATGCCAGTGGCCGTAAGAGAAAGGATCCCTATTCTTCTAATGAGGCTGTTTCTCGTTTCAGTCAAGGTTAGAGGTTGATTGAAAGGGAAAGATAGGGATCAAAACGATAATCAATTAGCAATTGCGCTAAAAGTCAGGATCATTAAGCTTAATTGAATAGGATCAATCTTCTTCCTAACATTTCCTCCATTTCCTTTGCAAACCGGAAATAAATACTTCATATTTGTTTTGCAAACCGGAATAATATGAAGGACACAAACCTGGGAGCTTTTGAAGAATTGGTATTACTTGCCGTCGGTTCTCTCGAAAACAATGCGTATGGGGTCACTATAAAAGATGCATTGCAGGAACAAACAGGACGTGCGCCGAGTATTGGGTCCTTACACTCCGCTTTGTACCGCCTGGAGGGAAAAGGATACCTCACTTCGGCGGATGGTGGCGCAACCAATGAAAGAGGTGGTCGAAGGAAAAGGTATTTTCAATTGTCGGCTTCCGGCTTAAAAGCCCTGGAAGCGGCACATGAACTCAGAACAGCATTTTCCGCAAAAATTCCAGGGTTAAATCTTAAGAACAGCTAATCGATGAATAATTCACCAATTACACCTCCTAAATGGCTGGACAGACTCATATCGCTCTTTTGCAAGGAAGATGTAATGGAGATCCTGCAGGGCGATCTGTATGAATTGTATGAACGAAACATGAATAGGTATGGCAGACGAAAAGCGAACCTGCTTTACATCAGAGATACACTAACCACCATCCGGCCTACGCTCTTAAAACAACTAGAAGGGAATCATCAACTAAATCCATACGGTATGTTTAAAAATCACTTCAAAACTTCATTTCGGAACTTCAAAAGAAATCCGGTCTTCTCTCTGATCAACACCTTTGGGTTAGCCCTCAGTATGTCAGTGGGTATCACGATGATTGTCTTTCTTTCAGAATTGTATGGTATAGACGACTTCAATGAAAACCGAGACAACATTTATCGCGTCACCACCACTCAGCCCGGATTGATGGGCGACCAAATCGACCACTTAGCCACCGCCTCTTGCTTCATAGCCGACCAGGCAAAAGCGCAACTACCTGAAATAGAGAACGTGGTTGTGATGAGTTGGCGGTTTCAGGCTGAAGCCAAAACCAATCTTCGGCACATGGCTTTTTCCGGGTTTTACACCACACCATCCTTTCTGGAAGTTCTCTCCTATCCTCTATTGCGTGGAAATCCTAATACGGCACTGAATCACCCTGAATCTGTGATACTTACCAGTTCTGCGGCTGAAAGGTTATTTAAAAATGAAGATCCGATGGGAAAAAGGATTGATCTCTCTGGGGTTGGCAACCTTACACAAGGAATTGTCACGGGCATTATGGAAGATCCACCTGCTAACTCCTACCTGGATTTTGAAATCCTGGCACCCATGGCCAGAAATCCGATGATATCCGTGGACTTTAAAAATAACCCGAATAACACGTTTGAAAACTATGTTTACTTTCTACTCCAAAATGATGCTAACGCGGAAGTAGTTGAAAAGAAGATAGCCGGCATTTTGAATGCTCATCCTTTCGATATGTCCCGTGTGAACCACAAACTAGAACCCATGGGGTCATTCGTAACTGGCGCATCGATGAACGTGAACGGTCCGTCCTTTGCCTCGAAAAAGGTAGAAATGATGATCATTCTTACCGTCATAGTCCTCTTGTCCGCTTGCTTCAATTATACCAACCTTTCTCTCGGCAGGTCGCTCAGAAGAATAAAGGAAATTAGTGTAAGAAAAGTGACTGGTGCAACCAGGGTTCAACTATTCACTCAATTTCTATTTGAAGCCATACTTATTTCAGTAGTGGCACTGGTATTTGGAATCGGCTTGTTCCTGGTATTTAAGCCTGCCATATTGGATCAAATGAACCATGTCCTTCAGCACCGGGCCATCTTTACCTTGAATTTCACCTTAGTCCAATTTGGATACTTTCTGTTATTCGCTTTATTGATTGGAGTACTTGCGGGTCTTTTTCCGGCACTGGTGCTTTCCGGGCTAAATACGGGCCTGATCCAAAAAGATGGCAGTAAGGTCAATTTGCTATCTGCCATGAATGCCAGAAAAATCCTGATCACCTTTCAATTTAGTCTTTCCATCGGCTTGATCATGTGTGCCGTGATGGTCTATCAACAATACAGGTATTCCTTGAATTTTGATCTGGGATATCAAACAGAAAACATCATCAATGTTCCAATAAATGGAGATTACATGGAGTTGCTTGAAAAAGATTATGTGGGCATACCAGAAGTTTTGGCTACGGCCAAATCTCAGGCAGTTCTGGGTTTACGCGGTGGTCAGTTTGGCAATGCCATTTCAGAGAATTTTCAGGACACTACTATGTATTCGTCGAACCGTGTCGGACCTGGTTACTTTGATGTTCATGAATTTGATTTCCTATCCGGAGAAAGCTTCGGGGTATCAAATACCTCCTATGACATTATTGTCAATGAGCGCTTCGTAAAGGCGTTGAAAATAGCCTCTCCACAAGCTGCAATCGGACAAAAAATACGTCTTTGGGATGATGCCAAAACCATTGTCAAAATTCGGGGAGTGGTCCGCGATTTCATGAGTGTATCCCTCGACTTTCAAATGCCTGAACCATTTATTTTTTTCCCAATGGAGGCTGGACAAAAGGGCACCCTGGGACTGAAGATCTTAACGGACGACCTTTTCATTACCTTGAGTCAGCTTGAAGAAAAATATCAAAAATATGATCCGATACATCCCTTTCAGGCACAGTTGTATGACGATCAAATCGCTATCAATTATCAGCAATTGAAATCAAGTTACATACTCATTTCTCTTCTGGCCGTCCTCGCCATCTCCATTTCGACACTTGGCCTGATCGGCATCGCGATATATACCGTGGAAAGTAAAATGAAAGAGATCAGTATCAGAAAGGTCTTAGGAGCCAGTACCAAAAACCTGATCAGACTTCTTTCCGGAGGTTTCGCAATGATGATCCTTATTGCCGGAATCGTAGCTATACCTGTTTCCTTACATGTAGTAAATGAGTATTTACTGCAATCCTTCTTCCACAGGAACGCCCATGGGATTTTAGAGTTGGCTTCGGGCTTCCTGATCGTTTTAGTGATTGCCGCCATGGCGGTGGGAACCCAAATACGGCAAGTTTCCATCTCCAGACCCACAGACTTATTAAGAAATGAGTAGCATGAACTTCTGACCTGAGTTCACTTACCCAGTGCAGCCACGTAACTTACGAGGGCATTGATTTGGTCTTCGTTAAGAATCGGGCCGAAATCTGGCATGATCACATCTTCATAGCCCTGAACGATCACAGCGCTTGGATCAGCGATGGACTGATGGATGTAGGCCAATGACTTCCTCCGCGCCAGGTCATATAAATTGGGCCCCAAGCTTTTCTCATTGGGTATTATGGAGTGACACCCCGAACAGCCACGGGTTTCAAATAACGTCTTTCCATACGACAATGGATCCTCATCGTCCACTTCCATAAAGTACTCCCTGACCTCTGCAACGGCAGTATATTCAAAAACCGTTAGCACAACGATAAAGAGTAAGGCCAGGGAGATGGATATCATAAGTATGGAAAGTCGTCGAAGTATTTTCTTTTTGAGCATGAGCCTTGGGTTTAGTGCATCCCAAACCTAGAATCAGAGACCTGATGGGGTATTCTGATTTGCAAATCAGAACATCTCACTCGCAAATTTTGACCTACTTTGCTCCTAATTTGTAATTATGCCGGAAGGTCAGACACTTCAAAATCTATTCCCGCTGATGGCTGGCGCCATAGCGGTTGCTCACTGTCTTTTCCTGATACTTGTATTGTTGCGTTTAAGTAAAAAGCTCACCAATAAGCTTTTAGCAGCATTGTTATGTTTGCTCACAATAAGAATGGGTGCCTGCATCGCTGGTTTGATCTACCCATCAATTGAATCGGCCGGCATATACCTGGGAGCCATTGCTTTTGCCGGTGTTGGTCCGCTTGTTCACTTCTATGTCATCGGATTATGGCGTCCTACTTTTCATTGGCAAAGGGTCCACTCACTTCATTTCATACCTGGGATGCTGATGCTATTCTCGATGCCATTTCTCAATGTCTATATCGCATTTGCCTTGTACATGGTGGCTTTGCTTATCATGACGATTTATTTCATTGGGACGGCCATCAGATTGAGAAAGAATCGGAGACAATACCAAATAGATCAAAGCCGATGGAGATGGACCATTCATTTTACCACAGGAATTGTCATTTTATTAGCCCTCTTTCATGCTCAATCCTTCTTCTTCGATTCCAGGGTTTATCAAGGCATCATCATCGGTGCAACGTTTGTGTTGTATACTCTCACTGTCCTGTCATTAAAGCGTGTAAAGCTCTTTATGGCGGAACCTAAGAAGCGCGACAAAAAGCAGCAACTATTGGAACTCGGAAGAGAGATTGAAGCCATCATCAGAAAGGAACAAGTTTTCACGAACGCCTCGTTAACAGTCACCTCAATTGCCGAAGAACTTAAGGTTCCCTCCTATTTAGCTTCTCAGGCCATCAATGCCTATTTTGAAAAAAGCTTTCCGGAGATTCTCAATGCTTTAAGGATCCAAAGGGCAGAACAACTGTTGATGGACGCGAACAAAAGTCACTATACCGTGGAGGCTATCGCCTATGAAAGTGGGTTTAGCACGTTATCGGCTTTTTACACCACATTCAAAAAAATGAATCAGAAAACACCTACTGAATTCAGAAAAGGCAATCACGTTGAAATGAAACATACAGGTTGATTTGGGGCAATGATCAACTGATATGTCTTATTCTGCTAATAGGCCTAATATCCGTTCATTGGCCTCGATGATTTGCCCCTCAAAATATACCATATCCTGCATAGAAGGGACTATGGCTGTTTGTTTGCCTTGATAGATAAAATTGATTGCCTGCCCAGTGGTATGCTGGTAATTTTCAATTAGGGTATTGAGCGAACTCAGTTCCTCCACCAGACCGAGATCCAATTCCACCAATACACCTGTAACCTGGGCTATTTGGAAGGAATTCAGGCTTAAATCTGCAGATCGCAATTGAATACCCCCTACGCCAAATACAAAAAGCGTATCGTTATGTGATTTAACATCAAAGACGCTTTCTCCCAGTAGTAATATTCTTCGACCCTCGGCGCGCCTTACCTCTACCCGATCGTAATATGTGTGGTTGTAGAACAATAAACCCGTTTCAATTTCTTGCGCAAGTGCCCGATCATTCTCCACGTCAAAATCCATATCAGTGATTGATTTGGAAAAGATCAGGTGCTCCCCCGCCTCCATTTCCTTTAGCAGGTTCAATCGGTAATCTCTCGATTTTCTAGCCAGGGAATCGTTCAATTGGATCTCCTGACGAATGTTTTCCATCACCCTTGCCACTTTCTTCTTTGTGGCTTCATTTTCCCGCCATTGATTCAAAACCAAAGCCAAAAGCACGGCGAATACAATGGATATGAATTCAATAATAATTTTGGAAAAACTGGCTTTCATGAGGCTTTTTCCGGTTGTTTTCTGGGATGAAGTTACAGTTGCTCTTGCAAAACCTGCTTGATCTCTTCGAAATCAAATGGCTTCTTGAACACCCCGGTAATTTTATTGTTTGCAAGCGCTTCGTCAATTTCAGCATGATAGTTGTATCCGGTTAGCAAGAACCTTGGTTTATCTTTAAGCAGGTCCTCCACTGCCGAAATCATCTGAAGGCCGCTGACTTCAGGCATCTTCAGGTCAGTAACCACAGCATCTATCTCTTCTGTTTGCTCTTTTATTACTTCTATCGCTTCTGCCGCAGAACTTGCAGTTATCACGTTGAAATCACTGCTAAACAAACGATTTAAGATAAAGAGATTCATTTCCTCATCATCTACAAAAAGCACTGTCTTCATGGTCGCGTAAAGTTAATCGTAAAACACGTCCCTTTCCCCGGTTTTGACTGAACGTGTACTCGTCCCTGATGATCCTGAATGATTCGGTACGAAATGGCCAGCCCTAATCCCGTACCTTCTCCCACTGGTTTGGTCGTAAAAAATGGGTCGCTGATCTTATCCAGGTTTTCCCGGCGAATCCCTACTCCTGAATCTTTGATCAATACATCCACCCCATCGTGGCTTACCTCGGTGTGAATTTCAATAGTACCCTCTTCATCTATGGCTTCTTCGGCATTTGAAATGAAATTAAGAAAAGCCTGGTGTAAACGTCCTTCATTGCCCTGGATGACAGCCGGTTGATCATCATAGGATTTGATCAGGGTTCCTTTGTATTTGAGCTTATGTTGTAACATGACCACCGTGTTGTCCAGGATCGCATGCAGATCGCAGGTTTCATTCATGGCATCCGTTTGCCGACTGAAGTGACTCAAACTATTGACAATAACCGATGCCCTGTTTAAACCTTCTTTGATCACTTCAAAAGAATTAATCATAGATTCATCATTGCCTTTGGTCTCATTAAGGTCTCTTTCCAGAATCTCAATTCCTCCTCTGATGAAATTTAAAGGATTATTGATCTCATGCGCCACACCCGCGGAAAGCATTCCCAGCGAGGCCATCTTCTCTGAGTGTATCAGTTTTTGGGTCGTATCTCTCAATTGAACCATCGAATTTCCCAGTTTCTTGTTTTTATCGACAATGGCCGTTCGAAACAATACAGTAAAAATGGAAACGATGATAAACACCAAAACACCGCACAATACTGCGTGAACGGGATGAGAAGATTCTGGCAGTAACGATTCAGTGTATCCTAAAATCGTCAGGGGTAAAAAAGCCACCAGGATCAAAAAACATACACCCATGAATACGAATCGATCCGTAACCGGCCGATAGAAAAAAGCCAATAAGGGAGGGATGATAAATTCGGCCACGGCAGGGGACAAAATTCCTCCGGAGAACCAGACCTGATTAATAAATGCAAGTGTCGCTGTGATAATGGACAACCTGAATAGCAATACGAGATTACTGGTGAAAAATGAAGCTAATCCTAAAAAAACGAATAGCACGAAAGAGCCAAACGTGGGCAGATAGATTTCCTTCACACCCAGTACATAATAATAGCCACCAAAAACCAGAGATGTTAAGTAGGCGGCAATCATTAAGAAAAGGTAGAAGCTTTGCTGTCGCTTTAGATAGTTTCTATTTATCAACGATCACATTTTTGGAGTTACAATAATACAACTATCTCATTGGGTATGCACCATTACATAAACAAACCTCTATGCATCTGGAAACAATACCCTACCAACGCTTAAACATAACCCAGCGTATGCAAACAGGATGGAATGTCTAACTTTAAATTTAGTCGTAAAACCTTTCAATTAATGCAATTATATTCAATGATGCTCCAAGGATTATTTCACTCACGACTTATCTGTCTGTTCATGTTGTTACCCTTTTTGGTCACTGGACAGTCTCCTTCCTTTCAACCTAATTTTGATATTTCCCGGGATTTGCTGATCGCTAATTATGATTGCAAAACGGATGTCGATGACCTTCATTCCGTCGCAGCCTTTGCCACTTTGCTACGCATGCCCAAATACAAAAAACTGAAGTACCATGCAGTTGCGGGTACCTATGGTATTCAGGAAGGATTGTATGTTCCGCCCAATGATCTGTTCCAACTCGCTTTCGACAAAAATTGGTCCGATGCACATGCCAACTTCAGAAAGTCCGTGTATAAAGTCCGTGATCTGGCGGTAAAGGCACTTCGCAAAAATGGACATGTCTGGATTGCAGAAGGTGGACAATCAGATTTTTCATCTGCTGTAATTGAGCATATCCAGAAGGAATTGGCGGATTTTGAAATACTTGCACGTATTCATATCGTACAACACAGCGATTGGAATGAAGAAGTAACAACCCCGGAAAGTCTTCAATATGCCATGAATACCATACAATATCATAAAATTCCGGATGGCAATGCCACTGGAAACGGTACGCCCGGATTCCGATCAGAAGCACCCATTTCCTGGCAATCCTACATCACCGACGAATCGTTGGTCAATATCTGGACCCTGGCCATAGATCTTGGTAACCAATACAATGGCAAACAAGGTCGTTACAATAATGCTGCAGTTGAAAAGGGAGGTTTGGATTTCTCCGATACCTGCGAAATCATGTACATACTAGGGTATTCCGATCTGAAAGACGCCAACGCTTTTTTTGAAAAGTTTGGTACGCCCTGACTTATTAGTCTCTTAAAAAATTAACCTGTTGATCCGCTACAAACATTCGTTCTTCTTTCTTACAAAATAAGCATCAGCAACGAAAAAAAGGGATAACAGTTGTTGAGCCATTAACAGGTACAAGCCTTCTAAACCCATCAATGCCGCACAACTCAGATTCCCCAGCATCAGCCACAGATATCCTGTAATATGGTTCTTTGCCAGATGATAAGTCCCAAGAAGGAACCCTGCTGCAATACCTAATTCTGTTAACTGCGTGAATCTCAAAGTTCCATGAGTCTCAATAACACTCAGCAGTATTCCAATAATCACAAATACCCTCGCCAGCCTGTTCATCCATTTCGTTCCAGATTGTTTGCCTTCTTTCAGTGCTGCTATCAATCCCAGGATCATTGATGGAACTCCCCCAAGCTCCACTGCGGCCGCAATCCAGTTTCCTTCCAACGCAAAAACAGCTAACCATGCAGGCAGTGCAATCAGGTATATCAACCAGGACCAAATTCGAATGGTGTTTTGCCTATTAGGCATACTACATCTTTCTGCCCTTGAAAATAGGATCTTATTGATCAGATACCCCGATCCTCCCCAGATCTGTAACCATATTACTGTCATCAGGAATGCTGATTTCGCATACTAGTCCCCTCCTTTAGCAGGTTAGTAAAATCGGATAAAATCTACTTTTACCAACAGGTCAGGATTTCCATACCTGACAACCGTAGTATTATACTTCTTCACATCATTCATTAATTCCTGACCTGCCGAATAAAAGTCCGTATAGGCGTTTAGACCCACCTGAACCCTAGTGGGCATGTCCAGTCGCTCGAATCTTTCCAACTCCTTCCAGTCACCATCGTCATACTTAAAGTATAATGTAAAAACATGCCCTTCCCGTTTTATTCTCAATTCAACCCATTCCAGCCTGGCCGGATGTAGCTGTAATTTGGATTTGCTGTTGATGGTAGTTTTAGTCTCAAAAACCGGATTTCTGGAATCAATGGCAAAGCCAGTGGTAAGAAATATCCAATTTTCTCCAAAAGGTTTCCATGTTGACGGATCAACCTCACGGGGAGTTCTGATCATCAGCCCTGACAGAGACCATGCGGTTTGTGGTTTTGGAGTGGATACCCCACTGATCTTCAATCTTGTATGAACGGTGAAGTCTCCTTCGATTTCTTTGAAGATAAATGGTGCATGATAATCTGCATACCAGCCACAGGTATAAGGTTCCATCGCTAAAAGCCCATCTGCGATATCAATGGATTTCATCATGTCCGGCCATCCTTCCTCTTTATAAAATCTCTTCCAGTTATCCAGGGAGCTTACGTCTTCAAATTCATCAGAATGCTTCATCTGACTCAGCAGATTCAACTGCATTAAGACCAGAAGACAAGTAATTATAAGTTTATACATTGTTGGTTAGTCAAAGTCCTTTTCGCAAACTATCTGTGTTTTTCAGGTTGTAAGGTTCCAATTTATCAGTGCATCCGGGCAATGAAGAAGATTACTGATTCCTTATGAAAGCTTACCATTTTGTGACCAATCAAAAACCAATTACATAAATCGCTTTCGCCGAATTTTCTATGAATCATCATATCAAGGGCACCTTGTAAATGCTACATTCTTAAGTCTCGGAGCGGCCAATGTGAAGCCTGTTATGTATTTTTCATCTGTCAAAAACTCCAGAATCAGGTAACCGTCCGTGAACTCGAATTCACCACTTCTTATTAGCCGCGTTGCACCTCTTCTATTGTGAATAAGATACATTTCATCATTTTCGACTTGAATGCGATAGGAAGTGGCAAGGGATTCACTGCAAAATCGCCCATCATACATGTCGGGCTTAATGCTCTTAAAATCCAGCCGTTTTTCTTTGGTTTTATTGGCCCCGTTTTTATGGTTTGATGAATTAGGCATGGCGCATTCAAGAAAAAGGTTAGCGACGGCTTCCCCGTATCGCTTCGGGGGCAGCAGGTCATAGCTGTTTGACAAAATGATTATCGAAAGATGCTCATCATTGAGATACCGGCTCACATATGAGGTATATGCTCCCGTATTGCCAGCGTGATAGAAATATGGAACCTCACAGCGAAATCCTTTGAACTGGCCTCCACTATAATGCAAGGTGTCTCCGTTGTTAAGTATCCCTGAATCGTTCAGCCTATCAACAACTCCTTCAAAGGCGGGTCCGGGATCATTCAGGGTCGTTACCCATTTGATCATATCAGCTAAGGTTGAATAAATGCCACCGGACCCTTGAATCGCATGGGAGGTTGCGTACCTGAAGAAACCCGAATGCCCATTATCGTATCCAGAGGCCCGATTTGGAATGATGGTTCCGTAGCTTTCGGGGATAATAGTTGAGTGCATACCCAAGGGAATGAAGAATTCTTTGGTCATCCATTCCGAAAAGGATACACCTGTTTTTGCGGCCACTATCATGGCCAAAAGGTTGTATCCCGAATTGGAGTACGTAAAATGGTGACCCGGTAAACCATTGAGTTCTCTTTGATTCTTAATAAAAGTAAGTACATCATTCATTTCCAGGTTGTCATCGAGTCTCCACCCGGCTAGTTCTAAACCTATGATCCAGTCCCTGACACCACTGGTGTGATAGAGCAACTGTCCAATAGTGACTTCATAGTAGATATCTGGCAGGTCAAGCGTTTCAGAGATCCTCTCGTCAAGGGTTAGTTCTCCGCGTTGTTCCAGAAGAAAAATGGCAACTGCTGTAAATTGTTTTGATACTGACCCAATGTTGAAAACGGTATGCTCTGTATTAGGGATTTGATGTTCCAGGTTCGCCATCCCATAAGATTTCTCAAAAAAGACTTGATTATTCTTTAGCACCGCAACGGCCATCCCTGGTGAATTGCGGTTATGCCAATACTTAAATATCTCATCGATCTCATCCGCTTTTTGACCCAAAACGGGAAATAAAACAATGGAAACAAGGAGGCCAATTATTAGTGTTATTCGGGATAATGACGTTAGCCTGTTTCTCTCTTTCAATTGAATGTTAGCCTCTTCATTCATCATTTCATCCAATCCCTTTATTGGTTCAATTTGGCAAGCCTGAGTTTTGCTTCCTGGTACCATGGCGCCACTTCTAAAGTCTTTTTGATATATCTGATGGCCTCTTTCTTGTCCCCTTGCTTTTCATAGATATAGGATAAAGCATCATAAGGTATCAATGAAGTCGGCCAGACAGTGGAAAAGTGCTCAAATAATTCAATGGCTTTATCGTTTCTGTTGTCTTCCATTAGAGCGTATCCATAATTCATCATAACGCGCTGAGGAATTTTGATTTCTACACCATATTTCTGCTTTAATCCAACATAGTAACGGATCAGATATTCGAGTCCTTCTTTTGCCACAAGCTCATCGGGTATGACGAGATCACTAAAAATGAATCTCAATCCGTCCATTGTGGCTATAAGCGGAGTTGTCGAATGATTTTCTCCTCTATAGAATTTGAAATCCCAGTTCATGTTCAAGGGTGCGTTCTCCTCAAACCAGTCTCTCATATCAAAAACGCCATCTCCTTCGGCACCAGGTTCGTGACCGACTGAAAAGAAAAAAGGTCTGTCAGTTCCCACAGCGCTTCGCAGGCGCTTTTTCAGGGCTTCGGCATGTCTGAAGTTGTTATGAATGATCGTTGGAGTAATCGCGATATAACCATTGAAAATTTCTGGCTTTTGACTAAAGGTATGCGAGGCAAACAGGCCTCCCCAGGAATGGCCGATCAGGACCTTGAAATCGTAGGTCCTGAAATTTTGATCCACATATGGCAATAATTCTTTCTCCAGAAATAAAAGAAAGTTGTCCGCTCCTCCTCCTGCAATAGCATCATGTTCATCGGAAGAAGGCGTCAGGTCTCTGGCCCGATTGGTGTTAGGAATACCCACGACGATCATTTTGGGAAATCCGCTTTGATACAGGAGTTCGCAAATGCCTGCTGTAAACGGTGTATTGAGGTTGCCATCTAAAACATAGATCACGAAGTATGAATCGGATGATTGATCATAGGCCGTTGGTTTAGAGATGAGTATTGGTCTTGTTTCATTTAAGATCTTCGACTCAATTTTCACTTCTTCTATTAACCTTCGGTCAACCTGTCCGTTGGTGATAAAAGACACCAGACACCATGAAATTGTAAAAAAACGAAATAGGGCTTTTTTCATATCATCGTGATTTTCTACATATTTAAATGAGCTGGAGAAGCTGAAGTGCTAAATCAGTTTACATTTCTCTGATTAAGTTTATTATTTTCTGAATGACCCCTGAAAGACAAGTTTTCTACCAAATCGCCGATTGGAATGTATACCCAGATAGACTTCTACTAAAAAGTGGGGAAAAAGAGGTACATGTTCATGACAAGAACATGCAGGTTTTATTGACGCTAATAAGGGCAAATGGCGAAGTAGTAACGAAGGATCAGTTCTTCTCCGAAGTTTGGAAAGATACCGTAGTAACTGAGAGTTCTCTGAATAGAGCTATTTCGGAGCTACGAAAAATACTGGATTCTAATATGGGTGAAGAGTCCCAGATTCAAACCATATCAAAAAAGGGATACCGGCTTACGAAAAAACCAAAGATCAAAACCATCAGAAGCCACAAAAGCAGAAAGGCATTATTCTTAGGTTTCCTGGTTCTGGTAGCAGGTTTGACTGTTTCTGCTTATTTCATTGAGCGATCAGAAAAGAAATTATTAGTAACGCTTTCCCCTGACGGGCAGAAAGTGGTCTACTTCAAGAAAGAAGCGTTGCACTACGCCCTGTTTCTGGAAGATTTTTCAACGCAAAGCATTGTTAAACTTGATGAGGGTCTGAGCCCGGAATCACTGGCTATAGCCTGGTCCCCTGATAGCGATAACGTGATATTCAATGCGACAGAAGAAAGTAAACCTTACTATTCCATTAAGATCTGTTCAGCAGCGGAAGAAGAACCGGTCTTTATAAGTTTCGCTAAGGACGACTATTTGCATCAAACGCACTCTGTTCCAAAAGACCTTGATAAGCCTATACAATCAGTGGAGTTCCGAGAATACTCGATGAATGAAAACAAGATCCATCATATATTTCTAAATGAGCAAGACACGATCAAAGTCCTCTTCGAGGACAAGCTGATCACAAGTTTCGGTTGGTGACGACTATTCAGGTACTCAGGTCGTGATTGATTTGCGAAATCCCTCGTCCAGGTCAATTTGAGTCTTTGACCTTGTTAAGTCTCAACCATTCAGATCTCGAATAATTGTCTTCAGGATTTAGATCGATTGCTTTGCGATAGTTTATAATCGCGGAATCAATGTCACCAGATGCTTCATAACACCAGGCCAGATTGGCCCATGTATCCGATTTCTCCGGAAACAGCTGTGTAGCTAATCTGACAATTGCTATCCCCTTCTCAAATTGACGATCTTCATAAACTAAGTTGACCCCCCTATTGATTAAACGGTTCATTATTCGGTCAGATTGTTTGGAGTATTTATAGATCAGAAGATCATAAGCGTTCCTGGCCGCTTCATAGTTGTTCTCTTCCAGGAATTCCGTTGGCAGTTTATCGTCTTTATTGAGTTTCTCAAATTGTACCTCGGACTGATTTGCGTAAAGCACCCGGCAATGATATTCAGCATTACTATTGACGAAGAATTGATACTTGTTACGATTATCTCGACGGACAAATTCCTTTCCTTCGGTTTTTACAAGTTCAACCTTCTCTGAAGAATGCTCCAGATAAAGTCTATTTCCTTCTCTTATAACTTTAATCAATGCATCAATTCCAGTTTGATATCTTCCGGTGATCTCATGAAATTCTTCTTCCGAAATGGCCATTGACCGGTACTCTGGCTCCAGGTAATCCCGCCAATTATAAGCGGACGCAACACTACGATCTACTTCACCAAGTAGCCCAGTTTCCATTCCATTTTGCATGACAATCACCCCATACCCTTCGGACCTGTGAAAAATCATGTGGGCTGTAAAGCCAGCAGAAGCGCCGTAGTGAAACAGATAATCTCCATCGTTTTCTATGCCCAATCCGTAACCACCTGAAAGTGGAGGCTTTGTCATTTCATTCACCATGTCCTTGCCAAGAATCTTGCCCTCTCCACTTTTCAGCGAACGCTGGAAGTCAATGACAAATTGGGCAAGATCCGTAGGGTTAGTCCAAAGGCCTCCAGCCGCTAATAATGCATTGTAATAGCTTTTCTCGGATATTTTTACCTTATTCTCCAGGTATCCGGTTGCTGCCAGGTCATCCCATTTACCGGTTAATGGAATTTGAGTGAATGTGCTGTGGGTCATCAATAAGGGGTCGAATAGATGCGTCCGAATCAACACTTCAAATGACTGGTTGCTTCGATCTTCAAGGATTTGCTGAAGTATGCCATAACCTCCACCGGAATAGCTAAAACGGGTACCAGGCAAGGTCCGTACAGCTACTGGCCCATTATGTGCCGGGTTTGAACCAGTCAGGACATCAAGTAACGTCGGATAGGGCTCACTTTCGTATCCACCACCACCTGGAAGGTTAATTCCGGCAGTATGACTTAACAGTCTCCTGAGCGTAACCGGTTCCTGTTTTATGAAATCATTCTCGGGTATTTTCCATGACGTTAAATATTGATTGACGTCCTCATCTAATGACAGTACACCATCTTCCACAAGTTTGAGCGTGACGTAAGCAGCAATTGGTTTGCTTATCGAACCCGCTCTGAATAGCGTCTCGGTAGTTACTTTTTGCTGGCTTTCACTTTCCTTTAGTCCGTACCCTTTTACCCAATCTAATTTGAAGTCCTTGATCACAGCGATACTTAGCCCCTTGATTCCGTAAAAATCCATTCTATCATGGATATTCCAGGTTGAATCGCCTGCCACCCGAATCAAAGTTTGAAGTCCAGTCTCTACTTCTTCCACTTTATCGGAAGGCTTTTCAGCGTTACAGCTCAGCAACAAAATACTGATTGAAATGGACAATAATCGGTTCATGAGGATACTGTCAAACATTAGTCGATCTGAAGTTTGGAGATATAACTTGCACTTTTAAAGGCACGAGTAAAGTATAGGAATCCAGCAGATGAATCATACGTCAAACCATTAGGATTCAGGACGTTATCAATGACCACCTGAGCCTTGCCTGAGACCGGATCTACCTGATAGATTTTATTTTCCTGCAAGGCTGTGACAATTATCTGGTTCCGGATAAGCTTCAAGTGTCCAGTTTTCCAAAAACTACGTCCCGGTATTGTCGCAAGTACCTTTGTATTTCCGTCTACCACGCGGATAATATCGCCATTATTGAAATTACTAACGAACATGGCACCAGACTCATCAAAATCTATTCCCCCCGGGTTTATGAACAAGGGGTCTGTTTTGACTTGTACTTTCCCATCAGGAGAGATCACAGAAATGTATCCTGAGCCATTGTTAATGTTATGGGTAACATACAAATCTCCTTCGCTATTAAAGGCCATTGGGCCTGGTCCAGGTTTTACGTTAGCCAGAGTAGACCTCTGTCCACTGGGGGATAAACGTGAAATCCTTCCATCACCCTTACCTCCATTCCATTCCGAAACATAGAAGTTCCCCTCTGAATCCTGGAGGATATCAATCGGCCCTTTCAGGTCCTGAGCAAAAACTTCAATGGTACCATTCTCGATCCTAAATACCCTGGAACCATCCCACCCTTCAGTACAGAAAATGATTCCCTGATCGGATATTAAAATTCCATCGGTGTTGATTTCCAGGTCGAGTTCGAGTTTGGATATGGTTTGCGCGCTAATTACACAACTAAAGCAAGCCAGCGCTATCATCATCAATATGTATTTCAAGGGAAGGTTATTTCTCATTCTGTGATTACTTTCATGGTTGGATTTGCCTCCTTAAAAGCCGCAATTTCCTCCGACGGAATGTCGTTGCCTTTTATCACCAGGAATTCAAGAGATTTTAGGCGCTCCATCCCCTGAATAGATTTCAGATTATTCCCATTCAGGGTTACTGCTCTTAGCTTCGGAAGCCTACTTAATACCTTAATCGTGTGTGGAACGTTTAGATCGGGATTGTCATTAAGACCTACAAATTCAAGATTATTGGCATCTGCAAGCTGACCTGGTACCTTTTTAAGTTTATTGTTATTGAGGGTAATGGATTGTAGACGGTCAAGGTTATTCAATCCCTCCAGTTTGGAAATGTGGTTACCGGCTAACCACAGATTTTCCAGGCTTTGGAAAGTGTTTGGCCGAAAGGATAGTTCATTGATTTCCATACCACCAAAGCCCAAATGTTTCAAATTGCTTAATCGACTCAATGCTGACAAAGCAGAGGGGACATTCAAGTCGCTATTCCTGCCTAACCAGATTTGTTCCAAAGTTTTGAGTGCAGTGACATTTGGAGGAAGCTCCCGGATTCCATTGTTCATGATGGCCAGGATTTTCAAATTTGGAAGGTTTGAAAGCGTTTCGAAGACTTTTTGGAAATCCAGGTTTGGATTGCCATTGAGGATTATTTCCTCAAGGTTCCTCAACTCAGAAATCATTGGATCTAATTCGATTAGTCCGGAGCGAGGGGTGTCAAAATAACCAAAACTTTTGCTCTTGAGCTTTCTCACTCCTTCCAGTGTTTCTTTATTCAAGACCACTGGATCCGCGTTACTGAGATCTAAGCTTTTCAGGTTGGTTAGGTTGAAAATCTCTTCGGGTAGGGAATGATAATAGGCATCGCTCAGTATTAATTTGGTCACTTCATCTTCTTGCCCTCTGGTAGCTTCTAAGGACTTATATGTATTTTGATCCTCCTGACCATAAACTGAAAGGCCCATTGAAAGGAGAAAGATCGAAGCCATTAGTCCTATCCTTTTTTTCCAACTATGGAATCCGGTTTTAAGCTTTTGCATACTCAATTATCCTTTGGTTCTGAATTAGGTGTAAAAAATGACTACTCTTTTTCTCATATGTTATTACGTTCATATGAAGCAACTGAATCTACTTTTTCTTTCTAAAGGAGTAATGATTGGGTTCCACATTTGGATCAAAAGCTAACATCAGGCCCTCCACCCTATTTTCCTGGAACTTGAATCTGATCATTTCTATACCATACACGGGGTTGTTGTATTCACATAGAAATTCTCCTCTGTTTATGTACCTAAGTGTAGCCTTCAATTTGGGATGATGCTCAAAACTTAATTCCAAATGACTGTCAGAAGCGGACAGCATTAAGTCGCCATAGGCTTCATTCATGTAAATTCCTTCGTATTCGGTGAGTATGTCTGAGTTTGTCAAGGGTTTGATGCCCTTCACAAACGCTTTTAACTCATCAGATGACTGTTGTTGTTGCTGACGGTAAAATCGAGATCCAATACCACTATAATCCCGAAAGGGAAGCTCAAGAAACGCATCTATTATTTCTAATTTAAGGGCCTCAAATAATAAGTGGGTATCAGCATTGGTTAGTATTGCAATTCCCAGGTTTATTTCTGGCACTAATGAAACGGACGAACTAAAACCATACATCCCTCCATTGTGGGTAATGAGTTCACGACCTTCATAGTCCATATTGTACCATCCGGAAGCGTAATGTTCGAACTGGCTCCTATTGAACATCGTGTAGGGCATTCCGGTCTTTCCGATGAGCACTTTAGGAGTGACCGTCAATTTCGTCAATTCCGGACTAAGACCTGCCTGACGGAATAATTGACCTTCATCAAGTTGGGCCATTAGCCATTTACTTAAGTCAGACGATGATGAATAGATGCCGCCACTCGCCGCCATGTTATCTGCTTCACCGACTTTCATGATTTGCAGAGAACCCTCTGTGTAGGAGTGTGGTGAGGCATGATTATCGTGTTTCTCCCAATTTGACGGAATTGCTCCAGACCGGGACATCCCAAGAGGATCAAACAGTTTCGATTGGATATATTCGGGGTAAGTGGAATTGGATACCGATTTGATGATCTGGCCAATGAAGAAATATCCGACGTTTGTATAAGCAAAAGATCTGAACTCACGAGTGATAGGCAAATGCTTTATGCGTGCCATGTAATCTTCTGGAGAAAACTCAGTATCGAAAAACATAAAGTCTCCCGCGTATTTGTTCAACCCGGAACGATGAGAAAGCAAATCCTGAATAGTGACCTCTCTGGTTAACCAGGGATCTGCCAACTCAAATTCTGTCAGCCAATGTTTGACCGGGTCATTTAATGAAATCTCATGCTCAATGGCTAATTGGGTCATGGCTGTTGCCGTAAAAGCCTTTGTGATTGATCCTATGAGAAAAAGTGTGTTTTCGTCTACCTTAATCTGGGTCCCATGCTCTCTTACCCCATATCCCCTGTTAAGAAGTACTTTGTTGTCTTTAACAATGCAGACAGCCATTCCTGGGATTTGCCAGTCATCCATGGCCTCGAGAATGTAACCATCAAATTTTGATCCAATAAATTCAGGGGTCTCCTTTTCCTGAGCTATGGAAATATGGGTTAAAGCCAGTGTTGCCAGCAATAGAAAAAGTGTTCCTTTAATGCACTTTTTATATAGGTTCATTTATAACTCAGTTTTCATTTACGAAACCACCAGATGTATGAAAGCCTAAAATTCCACACTTCTTTAATGATCGATGCCGTCTGTAGCTTACACCTTTGTGAAAGGTTCTTACATTTTCCTGAAAACTTGTTATTGGAGCTCAATGAATGCAGAAGGTGGTGCAACCGAATCGACTCCTCCAAAATCCTGTACCTACGGGTTTTCTTAACTCTAAAGACACAAAAAGCTTTTTGAATGGTCTGGCGATCTCAAACTTATTCGTCCCTTAATGAATTGACCGGATCATCAGCTGCCGCTGTATAGGATCGGATACCCACACTCAATACGGCCATAAGAACGGCAATGAGTGCGGCAATCATGTAGATATCTACACCTGGCTGGGTCCTGAAGGCAAAACCCACTAAAAATTCCTGAGAGGCATACCTGATGATCGGGATTGAGATAACTAAGGAGATAAGCACCCATTGTAAGAAACGCTTTGAAAGGTGTATGGTTATCCGTTGAATGGAAGCACCCATCACTTTTCGGATACCAATTTCTTTTCTTCTCTTACGAATCAGGTACGAAGCCAGGGCAAACAACCCAAGCGTGGCCAGGATGATGGCGATCATAGCAAACGCTGTAGCGATAGATCCCATTTTCTCCTGTTCGTGATATAGTTCATCGAAAGCTGCATCCAGAAAATAGTATTCCAGGGCAATGAATGATCCGCTTTCCGACCAGGCCGACTTGAGGTAATCAAGGGTTTGCTCAGCCTGACCGGGCAGGTATCGTACAAGCATTTGAGACCCTGTTCCATCTTTACCCATATTCCAATGAATCATAGGCTCAATCTCATGCATTAATGCCCGGTAATGATAATCCTCTACTACCCCAATAATGGGTACGATCCGTTTTCCACCACTAGGCCTTATGCGCTTGTTTTCAAGGTCTGTCCAGCCATATGCTTTGAAAGCACTCTCATTGATCAGGGCTGCTGCCGAATCGCTTGCCAAATTGGGGTCAAAATTTCGTCCCATAATGATTTTAAGCCCCAGTGTTTCTACTGATTCTGAGGTGTAAGCCACCTGTCGCATGTGCAGGTCCTTATTGACATCAGAAAGGTCCTGAAACGAATTGTAATTATCATAAAATGCACCGGGAGCTTTCTGAATATGGGCCACCTGGTCAATGAAACTTTGTGCACGCGCTTCCTGTGCGATCCGCTTTATGGCCTGTTCTCCCTTTTCTCCGGAAGGAAAGGAGGAGTAATCGAGGTTCATCACAACGACGCCATCCGTCTGAATATTCAGGTTTTGCGACTTCATAAAATCAATTTGTCGCCAAATGACAATGGTTCCCGCGATCAAAACGATAGAGGCCACATATTGAAGAATGATCAGCACTTTTTGCACAATCATCTTATTTGATCCTTTTTTCGCATCTCCTTTCAGGGCAATTGAAACTTCACTTCCGATGAGATATACCGCAGGGTAAATGGCTGAAATGATACCCAAAATGCAGGCAACGCCAAATAAGGCCGGAAACAAGGCAAATAATTCAAGCAATGACGTATTTATGCCTAATTCAAAGTAATCATTGACAAATGGAGTAGCCAGGTACGAAAGCAAAAAAGCTACAAAAACCGACAAACAGCAGATCATCACTGATTCGATCGTAAACTGCCAGATCAACTCCTTTCTCCTGGAGCCCATCACTTTTCTGATGGCGACTTCCTTGACACGATTCAATGCTTGTGCCGTAGACAAATTCACAAAGTTGATAAAGGCTATGAATGAAATCGCCAGGGATATCACTAGTAACAAGGTTTTGACATTCCCTTTACCTGCAAACTCAGCATAGAAATCATTAAAAGAAACCGGATAGAAAACTGAGTCATCACCTTCTGGCAAAAAGTTGGCCTGACTAATTTGATTCAATTTATCCTGGATCATCGGTGGTTTAATCCCTTTATCCAATTCAATGAAGGAAGTCATGAACGTATTATGCCAATTTCCAGCATCACGGACCCATTCCGGAATATGATGTTCCCATGAAATTAACACCTCAAATTCGAGGCTGGAATTCAACGGAAAATCATTTACTACTGCCCCTACGATGTATTGATTCTCCCCATCCACAGTAGTCAACACTTCTCCAACGGCATCGTCATAGCCAAAAAAAGATTTTGCTACACCCAAAGAGATAACGATATGATCCCGGGTCTCCAATGTTTTGCGAACATCGCCTTCCAGGATCTCAAAAGTCAACATTTCTGACAAGTCCGGATCCACATAAGTAAAATCGTAATTGAGTTTCTTCTCTCCCACTGTTAGCCACTTGCTATCCGGGTTAAAGAATCGCGATGCACGGACCACTTCAGGTAGATCTTCTTTTAACTTCTGCGCCGCTGGCGTTCGGGTTTGGTAGTAGCTTCCATATTGAATAGAATTCTCTGCCAGTACATACAGATCATCCTTTTTATCGTGAAACGAATCAAAGGAGTTCTCAAAAGCGACTACTCGATAAAGAATGATTGAGGCAGCCAGCCCAAGCGATAAACCCAATAAATTGATGAGGCTGTAGTTTCGATACTTTAACAGGTTTCGATATCCGATCTTTAAGTGGTTACTAATCATAACGTAAGTTTTTGACCTTTGGAAAAATGGTTTGAACAGATAAGGGCGCAACAACTGGAAACAATCGCGGTAAAAAAGTATTCGAGCAGCAAAAGGAGTTCTGGTCTCTAATCGTTCCTCAAAGATCTCGATCAGATCTCCTTCCATGTGTTCAGCCAGCTCGGGCAACCACCAATTGGAAAGCCATTTTAAAGGCCATTTTGGAGCCTTCATGACTACTTATTTAGGTCCAGTACGACTTGTGGAATCGCAGACCACAGTTGCGAACGTATGTCCCGAATTTCTTCGAGGGTACGAACTCCGATCGGAGAAATCTGGTAGAAACGCTTCCTCTTCCCTCCTCTTTTCTGAGTAGGCTCACCCAGGTATGAATTGATGAACCCCTTGTCCTCCAAACGTTTAAAAGCAGTCTGCAACGCACCAATGCTAATGCCTCTACTTAAACGAGTTTCCATCTCATTTTTGATCGCAACTCCATAGGCATCCGCATGCAAGGCCGCGATGGTTAACAAGACCAATTCCTCAAACTCACCTAACTGGGATTTCCTCATGTTTTACCAATCTGTTAAAACAATATTATTCCCAATAGTAGTTTTAATTGAATTAAATTCCTAATCGCAGTTAAAATATTTAATTCCAATTTGCAGTTTTAATAGACCCTGGCTTGTCTTGCGGTCGTTTCAGTAATTAAATTACTTATAATCTCAATCGGTCAATTTCTTCCTGATAATCAAATTGCAGATCTTCATGTAAACCACTGATGGCCTTTTCCAACTTTATGATTTGGCGGTTGTACAGATTGGAAAGCGCGGTACTTCGTGAGAAGGAAACACCTGTATCTTTTAGCGTACTACAGAAATGCATAAGCAGGGCTATTTCCGTTTCTTTCTTTTTCGAGTATTTGATGAATTTCTGGGTGATCCTTAAAGTCTTTCGAATGGATTTCTTGGCGTAATATAAATTAGGGTGTAAATCCGCCAGTCCTTCTTCTATCTCCTCCCTGGCCATGGAAATGTATCCTTCTTCGTAATCTGCTTCAAATAAGAGGTAATGCAGCAATTCCTTATTCTCGAGTTTGTATTTGGCCATTCGCAGAATGATCTCATGCAATTGTTCCTCGGGAATTTGCTTGAGCTCTTTCTTGATTTCAGTAATCGTGGCTGCTTTCATATTCGCGAAATTGAACAAGAATTATTAATTAGAACACAAGAATTATCTTAGGACCATTAAAACCAAAACATGCGGGAACCGGAAAGTCACCTAACAACTGAACCCATGGATATGGGTACAATCATCCAAAGGATCTGGGGATCTCCCCGATTAGTGTTTAGCAATGTAATTGAATACCCTCAGCCGCGGATAGTATTAATCCTCATGTCACTGGCTGGAATCAGTAACGCACTGGACCGGGCCTCCTCCCAAAATCTGGGCGAAGATATGGAGTTAATCTACGTGCTTCTTTTCTCGATTATCCTCGGGGCATTGTTTGGATGGATATCACTATTCATTTACGGTCATCTGTTACAATTCACAGGTAGTTGGCTCAAAGGGCAATCAAAAGGCGATACCTTGGTACACATTGTGGCTCACGCCATGATCCCCTCAATCTTTGGTTTGATTCCAATGACCATGATTATCATGATTTATGGCAACAGTGTATTTCAGGCCGAGTATAATATTAACGACACCACTGACGTCATTATCTTCTTCGTGTTTGGCATCATTCAATTGACATTGGGAATTTATACCCTCGTCCTGACGGTCATCGGAATTGCGGAAGCACAAAAATTTTCTATTGGAAAAGCAGTTCTTAACCTGTTCTTGCCCCTGTTCCTTCTACTAATTCCAGTTTTCCTGTTTTTATTGATTGTCGAACCATTCAGGTAGCCATCAACCGCTCGTAAGCCTAATGGTATCACAACCTTAACCTGTTCTATCACCATGAAATACCTGACCACCACCCTACTTGTTTTGATGCTGTTGCCATTAACTTTAATTGCACAAGAAACCTCCTCAGAAGATATGAACAGTGCATTTTACTCCGTTGATCAACTCGAAAAGGAACTAGAATCTTCCGGTAGACCCTGGCTTCCCTTTTTACAAGGGGAAAACGTACTGGCGGGGTTGTATTACCTAAAAGCCGGGGCCGAAGATCGTCAGCAACCTCATGATACGGATGAGATCTATTACGTATTGAGTGGTGCTTCCATGTTTGAGGCTGGTGGCGAAAAGAAATCTATCAAAGCTGGAGATATCCTATTTGTAAAAGCCGAAATTGATCATCGGTTTTATGATATTGAGGAGGACTTAAAGCTGTTGGTGTTCTTTGATCAGTGAAGGTTACATTTCCAGAACCTCAAGATGAAAACATCGCGAATGCTTTTATTACATGAACTGAGAAAAGGCATTCAATATCTACCCAAGCTTTTTAAAAATCGAAGGGAATTAGGCTTTCGGTTTAAACTAATGTCCCAGTAGTATATGGCCTTGTTGATTCCAAAGAACCTGGGAATGAAAAATGGCTAAGCTTTAGCCTTATCTACAATTAGTTCCTGATACTTCTGCAGGATAGCATAAAGTTCGTCAGGTTTGAAAGGCTTAGAGACAAAATCATCCATGCCACTACCGATGATCTTGTCGTGTACATTGGAATAGATATCAGCAGATAGTGCGACTATCGGTATGTCCTGATTGTTATCGGCAGTCTCACGAATAATTTTTGTCACTTCATATCCATCCATCTCCGGCATTTGTATATCCAACAGGATGAGGTTGAACGATTGCTCTTTGATGATTTTCAGCGCTTCCTTACCTCCTTCTACACTTTGAAATTTCAATTGCCATTTCTGAAGGAATTGCTCCAAAACCACCCTATTCATGACATTGTCATCAACAACCAATACGTGTAAGTCTTCCAGCGGCAAGTACTCAATTACTTCCTTACTCCTACGGGCAGCATCCTGGTCAACGATCTTATCAAACTTGAGACAGAATGAAAAAGTCGACCCTTTACCCAGCTCACTCTCAACCCGAATATTGCTTTCCTGCAATTCCAATAAGCGTTTGCTAATCGTCAAGCCCAATCCAGTGCCACCAAACTTGCGGGTAGTGCTGGATGTAGCTTGAGTAAAGGTCTCGAAAATGGCCTCCAACTTATCCTGAGGAATTCCTACACCCGTATCTGATACCTCAAAACAAAGCTCAATGGTTTTCTTTGTTTCAGACTCGGTAAAAATCCGCAATATAACCTTACCCTCATTTGTGAACTTGATAGCATTACTGATCAGGTTATTCAACACCTGAGAAAGTCTGCCCGGATCACCTTGCAGGTAACGATCTATCCCATTGGCAATGTTCACTTGAAAATCAATGGATTTTTCCTGAGCTTTAGATTGAAAAAGCACATTGATATTGTGGATCAAGTGTGGAAAATCAAATTCGGTATTTTCCAACTGGATCTTACCTGATTCGATCTTATTAAGATCCAGGATATCATTGATCAACTGGACGAGGCTGTCTGCCGCGTATTTCAGACTATTGAGGTTTTCCAATTGCCCCTTTCTCGGATTTTCTTCCAACAACAAATGAGTGGTACCAATGATCGCGTTCATCGGTGTACGAATCTCATGACTCATCACGGAAAGGAACTCAGACTTGGTTTTTGCCGCTTGTTCTGCTTCCCTCTTCGCCTTCTCCAATTGCTCATTCTGCACTTTCAATTCACGGGTACGTGCCACCACTTCCTTCTCCAGTTCTTCTTTTTGTTGCGTTTCAAGCTCAGTCCGCTTTTTGTACTCGTCCAGCAACTGGCCTTGCGCTTCCCTCTTCTCAGCCTCCACCAAACGCATACGCTTTCCGAGACCCAGTGAGAAAAACAATATCTCCGCCGTGAATCCAACTCTGGCAAAATTTCCCCAGGTCTCACCTGAATCCCAGAGATAAATGTCGATCATGGCACCCAGGGCCATCACCACGCTACCCAGAACGAGGTAATTGACCATTTTGTGTTTAGAAAAGGTGATCGCCACGGTGGCGAGGAAAAGTGCTACTACATCAATAAGCACCACCACTCGCAACATATCC
This sequence comes from Cyclobacteriaceae bacterium, assembly GCA_965229785.1. Taxonomy (GTDB): domain Bacteria; phylum Bacteroidota; class Bacteroidia; order Cytophagales; family Cyclobacteriaceae; genus JAWPMT01. Next base: position 1,190,091 of record CBDDJS010000001.1, on the reverse strand, counting down.
ATGATCAACCTCATATCGAATGTGGCCGTGAATAAGCCGGTCGAGATGAAAAAGAATATCACATTTCCAATGGCCAGGTTCTTCAGTATTTTATCCCAAAAAGGCACCGTTTTTGGTGTCTCCAGAAATTCCTTTAAGAACATATAATAGCCTATTGGTGCCAGATAAAGCACATTAATGAAGTAACTGGAAAGTAAAGGTCTTTCTGTCAGTATAAGTTCTCGAATAGTTCCCTCGGCCATCAGGTAAAACACCGCGATGGACATCAAATAGAGACTGTAACCTAACCCGGCCCGATCTCGAAAGTAAAGGAAGACCAATAAGTTGTAGAGTACCATGATCCAGAGGAAACCCTGAAATAGCATATTGAAAATATACCTATCTGTATACTCCTCCAGCATCCTAAAAGGACTTTTCAGCTGAAAGAGGTCGAAATTATGTTCATGGATTTCCTGAGTGATCTTGAAATAGATGTTTTTCTCAACACCGTAGGGTAATTGGATGGGTGCATAATAAGAACCCTTGGTCATCATTTTCTCTGAAGATGGCACCATGTATCCCGTTTGATTACCAAGAATACCCAGGCGTTGGCGGAAATCGTAGATCTGTACCCGATCGTTTCTATGAAAGTACAAAAGCCAGGTAAGCTTCGTACTGTCAAAATTGATGATGTTCATCTTGCCCCAATACGCGGATTCACGATTGAATTCCTTGTCGTATTCCGAAAGCGGCGCAAACTCGGTTTTGAACACCACTTCAGCAAATTCATAGGTATTGGAAGGGTCTTCAAGGATTTCGATATAATCCATCAAATTGAAGAGCCCGTCATTGTCTCTACCAATAGCCAATGCATCAACAGCGGATGCTTCATAGCACAGCAGGCACACAAAAAGTGCGAACAACGTTAACCGGAAATCTTTAAGAGCGCTCAATTCAATATCCTATACTGGCAAAAATTGAGACTTCTTTGGCTCAATTCCAAACTTTGAAGCCGCTTTCCCCGGTATTGTTTGATTTATCCCGTATTTCTCATCGCTCCAGCCAGTGCATTGATCGTTAACATCAGACTGGTTTGCGTCGGTCCAATGTCCGGATTATCTTCTTTTTTCTGCTTACGCCAGTCAGCGAGCAACCTAACCTGGTTCTCATGTAGCTTTTTCATCATCGATGATCTCAATTGATTGGAGTAGAAATGGTTCTTTCTTCTTTCTTCCAATGATCTTTCCAGAAGGTGATTCAGGTGGTCTTTGGTCAACTCCAATTCGTCGAGAAACTTGGTTAAGAATTTCTCTCTCAATGCTTCATCTTCAACCAAATTAGCGTAACTGGCTATGACGTCATTGTCCGTTGCTGCCAGGCTCGTATCTACATTAGTGAGAACATATCGAATAAAAGGATCCTTTGCGGTGGCTTCTTTGAATCGATTGTATTCCTCAGGGCGTGTATTCTTCAACTCTTGCAGGGTACTTCCGATGCCATACCAGCTGGTCATGTGGCATCGCGCCTGACTCCAGGAGAAAACCCATGGGATGGCCCTGAGATCAGCAAGGCTGTTAGCACCTGTTCTTTTCGCTGGTCTTGATCCGATTTTACTATTTTCTATGGCATCAATGGGCGTGGCCTGACGGAAATAGGGAATAAACCCTTCCTCGTTCATCAGTTCCTGATATCGCTTCTTACTTTCTGTCGCCATGAATTCCAGCAAGTCCTCTAAAGGATGTGGATTGCCTTCAGTCGCAGGTCGATCCACTGCTTTGCGCATGGTACTGGCAGCAAGGAGTTCAAGATTATATGCAGCATTTACACGGTTGGCATACTTCTGACTAATGGTTTCCCCCTGCTCAGTCAATCGGATATCACCCATCAGTGAACCATGAGGTAACGCACCGATAAAGTAGTGCGTAGGTCCGGCCCCACGACTGATCGAACCGCCTTTGCCATGGAAAAACTGGAGTTCCACGCCATATTTTCTACCGATGGCGCTTAACTTGGATTGGGCTTTGTACAGTCCCCATTGACTGGCAATGATGCCACCATCTTTATTGCTATCACTGTATCCCACCATCACTTGCTGTCTGGGCGCCGATCCGGTGAGTTTCGCCCGGTACGCAATACTTCGCTGCGTAAAGGGATGACTTAAGAATTTATCGAGGATCTCCGGACCATTTTCTAAATCTTCAATCGTCTCCAGTAAAGGAACTACCGGAATAACTGATACCAGGCCTTCTTCTGTGCTTTTGATCAATCCTGCCTCTCGTTGCAACATATAGACCACTAACAGATCGGATAAAGATCTGGTCATACTCACGATAAAAGATCCTATTCCTGCTACACCGTATTTGGAAACATGGCCTTCTATGACCTTGTAAACCGAAACTACTTTCCCAGCTTCTTCGGTCAGATTTACATTCCCGGGAAGAAATGGCCGATTGGATTCTAATTCGCGATTCAGAAAGTTAACACGATCAGACTCAGACCATTCCGCAAAGTTGGTAGGCTCAATCTGGCTTGCTTGTAACAATTGTGAAACGGCCTTATCATGGAAGGCACTGTTTTGCCTGACATCCAGTTTAGCAAGGCAAAAGCCAAAAATATCAAGCATTCTTCTTGCCACAAATACATCATCGAAGGCAATTGTATTGGCTCCATACGCTACAAGGCTATCCTGCAAAATCCGCAGGTCATTTTTCAATTCCGCGGAACGTACATAGCTACCTTTCAGGTCAGCCAATGCGGTTGCGTGCCCTCGTTTGGTATCCACCGGTAACTTGGTGATCATGAGGTTGATGAATTGACGATAAGCTTCCCCTTTATTGCGATCGAGGGCTTCCTGTCCCCTTTCACCCAATTGGTCCACCATCTCTGTTACGCGCTCCTGCAATTCTGGCGTGGCTTTTTCCAATGGATGGCTGAAGCTCAATCTTTTAACCAGATCTGAAAGTTTTCTCCGGATCACGACAAATGCATTGAGGCGAAGCTGCAGCAAAGTATGTTGGGTGACCTCTGCAGTAACCAGGGGATGTCCATCCCTGTCTCCCCCTACCCAGTTGCCAAACGTAAAACCAGGAAATGCTTTTTGATTATGGAGTTCGTGCTTATCATAACCTAAATGTGCCCAGGCTTGTAACAATCGCCGGTCGATCATAGGAATGACATTCGGAAAAACGTTGACCAGGTAATGCAGTACATTTCGCAATTCATCTTCTACCCTGGGTTTCTCAATATAGATCTCTCCGGTTTTCCAAATTCGATAGAGGGTCAGCTTAATATTATGTCGGATGTTTTCCACCTCATCAGCGGTGTACATCTGGTTCTCTTTCTGAACCAACAAAAGGTACAACTCCCTGTAGTGTTCCAAGACAGTTGATCGCTTGGCCTCTGTCGGGTGTGCCGTGAGTACTGGTTCAATATTGGTTTTGAGGATCAATTCGATGATTTCTTCTTTCGAATGGCCCTCATCGATCAACCTGTGCAGGTTATCCGACCAAAGGCCTCTTACTTCAGCATGAGCCTTTTTATTTTCAATTTGCCGTCGATTTTGAACAGCTCCATTGATCTCGACAATGTTCACCAATTGAAACACCAGTGAATACAATTGGATTTGTCGGTCAGTCATCGCTGAATCAGTGGCTTCCTCGTTGATCAACGGCACAGCGTCGGCCATTTCTTGTTCTCCATTATCGATCAGTACCTCTTTTAACGCCAGCAACAAAAATTCAAGATCTTTATAAGGCTTACCTAGCTGCTCCTGCAATAATTTCAGTGTCGAATTCATAGAGACTTCAAATTAATCTTTCAAATATATACGTTGCTTCAGCCATACATTTGGCAAACTAAAAGGTACAGGAACTACCCGACCCTAAATTTTCTCATACCGTAGTATGAGAAATGAAAGCTCATTTTTGGGATTATCAACTCGCGGGGCGGGGCAATAATAATCAACTCCGGGTAACTAAAAAGCAGTTTATTTTAAGACATTTTACGCAAACGATGATTTTTTTGGGAAAATGCTGATCTAAATCGAGTTGAAATTGGTTGTGTAGACAAATAGATGTTTGCATACTGTCTGGTAAACTATCTTTACCGGTCCAAGTATAAGCGCTAAAAAAATGAATAACCGTAAATTCCTTCCAGCAGTAATCATCGTTGCGATCTCCCTGATTGTGATTTTTTCCCTTTCTAACAGTATTTTCTACACTATTCAGGCCACCGAAAGAGCAGTCATGTTCAAAAAGTTCTCGGGGGGATTGGATAAGGAAAACATCATTTTGCCGGGCTTTCACATTAAAGCCCCCTGGAATGACATCTATCGTTATGACGTCACTGAAAACCAGATCGAAGAAAAAATGGATGTGCTGGATAAAAGTGGTTTGAACATTTCCGTGGACATTACCGTCCGTTTCCATCCCATGTACGATAGCATCGGTGAGATCCATGAAACATTCCAAAGAGAATATGTCCGACGACTGGTTATTCCGGAAGTTCGATCTACCGTTCGTCAAGTAATGGGGCGCTACACTGCGGAAGAAATCTACTCAACCAAACGTCCTGAAGTAGAGGCGGCCATTACCAAAGAAACAGAAGAGACGTTGGGGGCACCCGGTAATAACGTCGTAATGCGTGCTTTGCTTATCCGTTCCATTTCACTTCCCGATCAGATTCGCCAGGCCATTGAAAATAAACTAAAGCAAGAACAAGAAGCCCTTGCTTATCAATTCCGATTGGATAAAGAAAAAAGCGAAGCCGAAAGAAAGCGCATCGCCGCTGAAGGTGAAGCACGAGCCAATGAAATCATTAATAACAGTTTGACCGAGAACCTGCTGAAAATGCGTGGAATTGAAGCTACGCGAGATTTGTCCAATTCGCCCAACTCAAAAGTGGTGGTGATTGGCAGTGGCAAGGAAGGTCTTCCGTTGATCCTTGGTGGAAACTAGCTTTTTAGCCTAGGTAGAAATTATTAATTTTAACGCATCAATCAATTATTTTAAATTCTTGTAAATAAATGTCTAAGACTGCTGAAATCAAGTTTGAAGGAGACAGCTTCGAACTACCTGTCATAGAAGGTACGGAACAGGAAAAAGCCATTGACATCAGTAAATTTCGTGGCACTTCCGGTTTGATCACTATTGACCCAGGTTTTAAGAACACGGGCTCTACTACCAGTGCCATTACTTTCCTCGATGGTGAAAAAGGAATCCTCAGATATCGTGGATATCCAATCGAACAATTGGCAGATCAGTCGACATTTTTGGAAGTTTCCTACCTTTTGATCTACGGGGAACTACCCAGCCAAACACAATTGGAAGATTTTCAGCAGCAAATCACCAATCATACGTTGGTACATGAGGATTTCAAAAAATTGTTGGATGGATTCCCGTCTACCTCCCATCCGATGGGCGTTTTGTCTTCCTTGGTGACTGCTCTTACTGCTTTTTATCCGCAAAGCCTTGATCCTACACGATCCGGCGAAGAGGTAAACTTGAGTATCATCCGTATCATGGCGAAAATGCCAACGTTCGCGGCATGGTCTTATAAAAATCAAATGGGTCATCCTGTGACGTATCCGGACAACAGCCTGGATTACTGCAGCAACTTCCTGAAAATGATGTTTGGACTGCCCTCCAATGATTATAGCATTGACCCGGTAGTAGCCAAGGCATTGGATAAATTACTGATCCTTCACGCGGATCACGAGCAAAACTGCTCAGCCTCCACAGTAAGAATTGTAGGTTCCTCTCAAGCGAGTTTATATGCTTCACTTTCTGCAGGAATTAACGCCCTTTGGGGTCCACTTCACGGTGGAGCTAATCAGGCAGTAATCGAGATGTTGGAAGGTATCAAAGCAGATGGCGGAGACACCAAGAAATGGATGGCCAAAGCCAAAGACAAAGACGATCCATTCCGATTGATGGGCTTTGGACACAGGGTTTACAAAAATTTTGACCCACGGGCCCGAATCATCAAAAAAGCAGCAGATGAAGTACTGGATGCCCTGGGTGTGACCGATCCTGTTCTGGACATTGCGAAAGGCCTGGAAGAAGAAGCGCTGAGAGATCAGTACTTCGTTGATAGAAAACTCTATCCTAACGTGGATTTCTATTCAGGTATTATCTATCGGGCATTAGGAATTCCTACTGAAATGTTCACAGTAATGTTTGCCATTGGCCGTCTACCTGGCTGGATTGCTCAGTGGAAAGAAATGAGAGAAAACAAAGAGCCTATCGGAAGACCAAGACAGGTCTACACCGGTGCCAACGAAAGAGATTACGTTGAGCTCGGTAACCGATAAGCATTAACGAAATTATTTATAATTGAAAAGGACACTCAAAGGGTGTCCTTTTTTTGTGTTATGTATCTGATTAGGCGTTTGCAATGGCACAAATTGTGGGTGTTCCTCTACCATTCGCGCTCTCGAAAGTCTGAAAAATAAGGAGCAGCGTTAATAAAAGCCGACCATCATGATCGGCTTTGTAGTCTGAATAAATTTTTCAAAAACAAAATGTCAGCTTCGATAAACTCAGCTTCGATAAACTCAGCGTGACATTACCTAAAGCTTGACATACCAGAAATCAATAACTTTCAACTGGAGGAGCACCTGCCGCATTCATGGCTTCTTCCAGTTTTGGCATAACATTGTCGATGATATCATCCAACTCTGCTCTTATCGATGAAAGCTGCTTCTGTCCTATTGCCAGGCTTGATTTGTGCATTTCGGTAGGCCCATGGGTAGTGCTGGCTCCACGAGCGGCGTAGAAAAATCGATCGCGAGGCGTAGGAATGGACGTCTCTCCAGCTCCTATCACATTCTGTGCTTCATTGCCATCAAGTTGTGTATTCAGTTTCAATAGTCGCATTTTGGCATCATGGAGTTGTTTTACCAGGTCGTTGATCGGTTTTTCAGCCCTGGATAAAGCCGTTTTCATGGCTTTGGCTTTCTTCATTGCATTGTCCATATCAACCCCTACCTGACTCATGACCAATCGATAATCTTCCAGGGACGCTACAAAAGCAGCAATCTCTTCATGGCTCGCTGGCGGTAATGCTGTTTCTTTCCAAAGTGGTTTCACCTCAAAAGACTGTGGAGCAGATAGTTCTGTCATGACACCATCCACTACTTTATTGAGTGTTACCGAATAAGTTCCTGGGATCGCCGGAAAGCTCCAATTGCGTCCCCGACCGTCTAGCTCAATGACACCTTTGTTCAAAGTACTCAGATCCCAGCTTACTCGGGTTATGCCGGACTTATTCTTACCTACGATTCTGTTAACTATCTTGCCGGTGTTATCCTTTACCACTAGTATGATCTGTGGTTTTTCCTGCCAGCTTTCTTGCTGAAGCGCATCCCAACCAGGGAAAGGTACATTGGCATTAGATTTATTCAGATCCTTCTCTTTTTCCTTTCTTTCGGCACTCAGCATTTTGATCTTTTCCTTCAGGTAATAGCTAAAAGTCGCTCCATAAGGAGGGTTGTCCGCTGAGTAAATAGATCCTTGTGATCCTACTGCCGAAAACTGATCATACCAATAGGCATCTCTAACGGAAAATAATTTGGCCTCTGAATCCAGATCCGAGGTGTTCATTTCCCTGATGGGTGAAATATCATCTAATACGTAAAAACTTCGACCGAACGAAGCTCCAACCAGATCATTTTCACGTCGTTGAATGGTCAGGTCCCTGAATGAAATCGTGGGCACTCCACCTTTCAGTTTGATCCATTTAGAGCCACCATCTTTCGTGAAAAAGATGCCAAATTCTGTAGCGACAAACAAAAGGTTTCTATCTACATGATCCTGCACCAATCGCCAGGTCAAGTGTTTTTCGGGAAGGTCACCACTCATCAACGACCAGGACTTACCTTTATCCGTACTTTTGATCAGATATGGTTTGAAATCCCCCGACTTGTGATTATCCAGCGCTGCATAGACCACATTTGCATCAAACAGGTCTGCACGAACGTCATTGACAAACGGCCTTGCTGGTAAACCTTTCACCCTACTCAATTCAAACCTGGACCAGTTTTGACCACCATCCTCAGTTACCTGAATGAGTCCATCATCCGTACCGGCATAGATCAGTCCTTTTTGCTGAGGAGATTCGGACAAAGAAGTAATGGTGCTGTAAAACGACATGGCATACAAATCCCATGGGTTCTCATAGCTCTGCAATCTTCCCATGATTGGGAGTGAAATCCGTTCTTCCTGACGGGTAAGGTCACCCGAAATGGCGGTCCACTTATCTCCCCGATTTTCAGACATCCATACACGCGAGGATGCATAGAAGATGGTAGCAGGGTCATGGGGACTGACCAAAATTGGTGCATCCCAGTTGTACCGCTCCTCTGCCTCTCCTTCTCCGGGTTGTGGCGCAATATAGACTTGCTCTCTGGTGATCTGATCAATGCGATGCAAGACACCATGTTGACTTTGAGCATAGGTGATATTCGGGTTTCCTGGCTCAATGGCTGATTGGTGACCATCACCTCCCAGTGTTTTCCACCAGTCGGAATTTCTGATCCCGGTCGAATTAGGTGTCCTTGAAGGCCCACCATGCGAACCATTGTCCTGGGTACCACCATAGATATAGTAAAACGGCTCCGAATCATCCACAGCCACTTTATAATACTGCGTGATTGGCATATTGTTGATGAAATTCCAGTTTTCAGCCAGGTCGTAAGTTTGATAGAGTCCCCCATCTGTGCCCAATAAGATGTAATTCGGATCACTGGTAAAGGCGATGGCGTGACTATCGGAATGGACGCCTTCTCGTTTTAATCTTCGATAGGTCTTACCGTGATCATCCGTCACCAGCATGCTGTTGTTCGCCAAATAAAGGCGACCTTCATGATGCGGTGAGGCATAAAGTTCCTGATAATAGTGCGGACCAGTACCCCCGGAAACCGCATCAGATTGTTTTTTCCAGGTTTTGCCCTTGTTGGTTGACATGTAAATGCCTCCTTCTCTCAAATCCTCTTCGATCGCAGCATAGATCACATCCGAATTGAAAGGAGAAATGGCCAGGCCAATTTTACCCAGATTGGTCTTGGGAATTCCGGAAGTTAGCTTTTCCCAGGTCTCTCCCCCATCTGTACTTCTATGAAGGCCTGATCCCGGTCCACCACCCATATAGGCAGCTACGGTGCGGTGACGATCCCAGGTGGCCGCATACAGCCAATCCGGGTTATTGGGATCAATGACCAAATCCGTGGCACCTGTCCATTCGCCCTCACCAAGTACTTTTTTCCAATTCTCACCACCATCTACACTCTTGTACAAACCACGTTCACCTCCGCTGGACCAAAGTGGCCCTTGAGCCGCAACCCAAATCACATCGGGGTTTTCAGGATGAACAATGATTTTTGAAATATGATTGGAATTGGCAAGTCCCATATTCTTCCAACTCTTGCCATCATCTTCACTTTTATAGACACCATCTCCAAAGCCCACATGTCGGCCACCTACATTCTCTCCGGTGCCTACCCAAATGGTATGTGGATTATTCGGATCAATGGTAATGCAACCAATACTGTATACAGATTGATCGTCAAAGATCGGTTCCCAGGTAACCCCTCTGTTTTGTGTTTTCCAAACACCTCCCGAGCTCACGGCCACATACCAAACGCTTTCATTGGTTGGGTGAATGGCTATGTCACCAATACGGCCTGAGGTAAAGGCAGGGCCAATACTCCGAAACTCCATGCCCGTGAATAATTTCGCATCTAGTTCCTGCGCATAAGTCGCCAGAGTGATCAAAGCGAGTATCGCAAATAGTACAATTCTTTTCATTTTCCTTTTATGGTTAGATCCTAACCAAGTAAGAACAGGAAACATGAGAATCCAAGAGAGTATTGATCAAGTATGGTTTTTTAGATGTAAGCTGTTTAAGGAAGTGATTTCTACTCAGAAATCAGGCATCTTTTGCATCAAACTCCAGGAATTCGGCGATGACTTCATCAGGCACTTGCCAATCATCACCTTTAGCCCGAAACAAAGCAATAAGTCCTAATAACTCCAGGGGTCCTGTTGCTGAGAACTATAAAACTCCATCTATGGCTACCCATTTGTCCTTTTGTTCGACAGCTCGTAGCCCATTTCTTTGATCATTTGAAAAGCGGGTAGTTCGGTATTTCCTGCGGCAGCCAAAGACAAACCTGGCGTTGAATCAATAGGCTTCTTTTCGCTCATAAACCCTTCTGTTTGTTATCTATCCAAAACCAACCTTCTCGCTTGCTTCTGATCTCCTGAACGCACGGTCAGGATGTACAATCCATCGACCAGGGTTGTTGGTAAAATCACTTGATAGAAACCATCGCCGTAACCGGATATTTCCGTGATATCAACAGGTTTACCCAGTAAGTCTGTCAAACCGACCTCATCCAGCTCCAGATTACTGGACAAAATGAAATAGTCATAATCGACAGGATTTGGGCCAAACGAAATTTCCAGAGGAATGACTTCACAGGGTTGATTCGGATGCTTGACTTCAAGTTGGGTAATGATAAAATTACAAACTTCACCTACCTGCACCCATGAACTATCCAGGACGGTCCTGGTAATACCCGTCATTGTTTCACCGGAAGGGAAAACGTACGTTCCTCCGAAACAGACCGAATCACTGACAAATTGGGTTTCTGGCGTGATTGCCGTAAGGTCATAGATCACCAAACTATCAATTCCTAACGATCCGGTATATTGAATGGAGTCATAAAAGTCGTCTTCAATGATGAGAGAAGTCGAATCTCGGAAGAAATAGATTTCTCCTTCACAAACTGTATCACGAACGTATTCGACGGGTGCTCCTAAATCCACAATGAACTCTTTGAGAAAGTTGATATAGGTAGTATCTACCATGTTACGAGCCAATGGCGGCATTCTCCAGCTAGCCAAAGCTTCTACATCTCGCCGAAATACCTCCGATGTAGTGGTATCTCCTGGCGTGATCAAGTGATTGGATTCGATAGAATTGAAACCTTCTGTTATCTTAAAAATCAGCTCCTGATCCTCTATGGGTGTCGAAAACCGGGCATCAAACTGCGGAGCTACTCCTTCCGGCCGATGACATGAGGCACAATTTGCATCCAGATAAGATTTAAATCTCGTGAGTGCGTGGGCTGTGGTATCCTCTACTGCCACCATCTTAGGCAGGTTATCCAGATTGCTTCTCTCTGTGAACAATCCCAATTCCTGCCACAACTCTACCTGACTTTCATGGTGTTCATCGTTCCAGATAATTGGACCATTCAACTGAGCCGTTTTGACACCAAGTACAAAACCAGCATCCTGGGTATGGCACTGTAGACATTGAGACCGGGTAGGGTAATTCCATGCTCGTCGGCTCCCATCCAGGAATTGCAGGGTATCTATCGGAGCTTCCGTCGTACCAATCAAAATAGCATCAGTACCTTCTTCGTTCCATTTGTAAGACAATCCATAGGCTCTTCCCCGTGTATCATTGATCAAGAAACGTGTTTCTAACCGGCGATTAGCTTCTAAGCCCATATCCATTTCAAAGTGTTTAATAAACACGGTCCCACTGCGAAAGGTCCAGGGGTCATCGTATTCAAACGCTACGGGTCTTCTATCCGGGATAGCTACCCAACGTAGCTTTTCTGCAGCATCAGACCAAAGGGGGCTATTTACTTCATAAGGTACAATCCCCGAGGAAGGGGTAAGCGTTGCCAGGTCTTCAAATGCACCAGTCTCTGACAATAATGCTGGAATTTCCGCTGCTACGGGAGGTTCCAGTCGATAAAGCTCTCCTCCTAAGGCCAGAACGTATATATCGTCATCGGGGCCCTCAAAAAACTGCAGTACCTGCTTCCCTCCAATTGAAAGTACCTTGGACGTCTCGCTGACAAGGTCATAGCTCCAAATATTTCCAGTAATGAAATCACCGTAGATCAGCGTATTGTTCAATTCTGAATGCGTTTCTCCTCGATACACATATCCACAAATAATCGATTTTGCCTCACCCCGTCCATGAGTGATCACGGGAGGTGTCTCTGTTCCAAAAATCACTCTTGGCGGATCTTTGTGACGAATTTCTCCTTCCATGTAAGGCCACTGGGCATTCGAACCACGAGTTACCAAGGAAATCTCTTCCTGGTCTTCCTGACCAACATCACCGACCCAAATACCCTCGATTTCAGGATCCAATGTAGCCGTGAAGGGATTTCTTAATCCTATGACATAAAATTCCTCCATGAAGGCTCCGGATTCATCAACGAAGGGGTTATCATCAGGAATGGAATAGTGTTGCGTAAAACTTGCCGGATACCCGGGAGGCAAAGCTTCACTTTGAAAAGGCTGTCTTCTGATCGGATGACTCCTGGACAGGTCGTTGTTTACATCGATTCGAATGATGCCGGCAAATAATTCTTTATTGAGTACTTGTGCATTCCTGTAGAGATCGTTGGCACCCCCCTCATCACCTATTGTGAAATACAAATACTCTTCTTCATCAAAAAATAACTTACTGGCATTATGATTCGGGTTTTGAGCATATTGCTGGATTAAGATGACCTCCGAGTTACGATCAATGGCATTCAGGTCTTCATCGAAATAGAATTTTGAAAGACGCAGAAAGTTCCTGTTCTCATCTTCAGGATCAAAAGCATAGTTATAAGCGAGATATATCTCTCGATAGTGCTCTGAAGATTGATTGTGAAATTGCGGATGAAAAGCAATGTCAAGAAACCCCGACTCACCTTTGTCCATCACAATATCCTGCATGTCAAGCACGACCCTGGTTTGATCTGTATCGTCCCAGGAAAATCTGGTAATGGTCCCTCCCTTTTCAACAGCAACATATTCGCGAGTCTGAGGAATCCGGGTTATCCGAATACTAAACCAGGGGATATCAAGAGAGCCCAACACCCTTCGCAACTGATAGAGCGACGGGTCTTCTTCGGGGAACACGCCATCAAGGTACGGGCCTTTCAATGAAATTCTTTGTGTGATCTTGTCTACCGTAATAAAAGAGAAGATCAAAAAAATAGTTAACGATGTAATGAATGTGATTAAGCCTTTTCTCCTCATCGCACGCAGCACGCTCAATTGTTCTAGAAATCGAGACACAAAAATAGGTGATAAAAAGTTCGCCCAGGGTCGCTTGCCCTTGTCTACCCCTCAAACAATAAGTTCGGAGTGAACCAGTATAGAGGTTAATGAATTTCTCTCTTAGTATCTTCGATTGAGGATTTCTGCAAGAACAACGGCCTTTTTGGCATCAGAAGGAGACCTCAACATATGCTTTAACTCTGAAGCAATTTCATTTTCCTGTTCCTCGCGCTCCCATCGCTTCATTTTGAAATGCTCATCTCGTTCATAAGAAATTTCAGCACCTTCCGCTTCCTGAATAGACCGTTCATAAATAGCCCGACTTTCATCATCCGCAAAATGTCGTTTTTCACCTTCCAGTCGGATTTCTTCCTCAACCTGACGTTTAGGAGCTCCAACAGGCGCTTGTTTCAGCTCTACTTCGCTTTCTCTTTCTGCTGCTTCCTGCTTCTCGTGCTCTTCTGTAAATTCTCTCAACAATTCCTCGAAAGAGGCGGGCGCTTTTCTTCTGGGAGATTCATCCTCGGCGGACTGAAGCGGAGAACGTGGCTTTTTCTCAGGCTCTTTCTTCTTCATGGCCCTGGAAATCAAATAAATAGCCGCAAAAGCCAGATAAACCCAAATTTTAAAATCTTCCATAGGAATCGTTTCGAATGTGGAAATTTAATCTAGTCACAGGTAAGTTAAAACTCAGGGAGGTAATTATTTTTGCTGGCTGTGAAATGAGGGACGGAAGTATTCGGGTGCCGATTTTGTCTGGTACATCGCCTATTTCCTGTTCAAATACCCATCCATACCCTATGCAATTAACACGCCTGGAGATCAAAGGTTTTAAGAGCTTCGCTGATAAGGTTGTCATCAATTTTGATGAAGGTATTACCGGAATCGTCGGTCCCAATGGGTGTGGAAAATCCAATGTGGTGGATTCTATCCGGTGGGTATTGGGTGAACAAAAAAGTCGGGTGTTGCGATCAGATAAGATGGATAACATCATCTTTAATGGGACCAGAAACCGGAAACCAACGCAGCTTGCAGAAGTTTCCTTGACTTTCAATAACACGAAAAACCTGATCCCTACTGAGTATTCTCAAGTGACCATTACCCGACGGTACTACCGTTCTGGTGAAAGTGAATACCTGCTGAACAATGTCGCTTGCCGACTCAAGGATATTACCAATCTCTTTCTAGATACCGGAATTGCCTCCAACAGCTATGCCATCATTGAGTTGAAGATGGTCGATGACCTGCTAAATGACAAAGACAATTCCAGAAGGGCTTTATTCGAAGAAGCAGCAGGGATATCGAAGTTCAAGATCAGGAAAAAGGAAACGCTGAAAAAGCTCAGTGATACGGATGATGATCTGGCACGTGTAGAAGACTTACTTTTTGAAATTGAGAAGAACCTGAAATCCCTGGAACGTCAGGCACGTCAGGCTAAGAAGTACTACGAGATCAAGGAAGAATACAAGATCACCAGTATCGCCCTGGCTCATATCACGATCAAGTCACTCAATGAAATCCATGACAACATCAACGAGCAGTTGAACAATGAGAATGACAAAAAGATCTCTCTAAACAAGCAATTATCCGAAAAGGAAGCCCTGATCCAGCAATTCAAGACGGATCTGGTCAGTAAGGAAAAACTCCTGGCTTCAAGACAAAAAACCTTGAATGAGCACGTTCATAAGATCAGACAGTATGAAAGTGACAAAAAAATCAGAAACGAACGTCAGCGATTCCTGCAGGATAAGGTAGAAAACCTGAAAGAACAGATTTCTCAGGACAAACAAAGTGGTGAACGTGCCTCTTTTTCGATCAATTCTCTTGAAAATGAAAGAGAGACCGCCGCAGCGATATTGGAGGAAATCTCTGAAAGACTGGAAGCACTTAAGACCGAATACGAGGATCAAAAGGTACGAACTACTGAGATCCAGCAACTGGTCAATGAGTCCAGTCAGATGTACAATTCCCGACGTGAACAGGTATTCCAACAAAGCAAGGAAATTGAGATCAAGGAGATCCAGCTTAGTACCTTAAAGCAGGAACTTGAAAAGACGAGTGAAGACTCCTCTGAGCAAACCGCTTCCTTGCAGGAATTTGAGAACAAACTTTCAGAAATTGATGAGGAAAGGCAGCAGGCTCAAGATCGTTTCGAGACCCTGAAGAAGGATGAGGAGAATCTGGCAGAAAACCTGGAACAGAAGCGAACGAAGCTGACGGATTTAAAAGATCAGGAAGCCAAGATCAATCGTAAGCTGGATGCAGCTCAAAATGAGTATGCACTAACCAAGTCACTGGTCGAGAACCTGGAAGGTTTTCCGGAGGCGATTAAGTTTCTGAAGAAAAAGAAAGAATATAAGGCCACTCCACTCCTCTCTGACATATTGACTACTGGTGAAGAGTATAGAATCTGTATTGAGAACTTTCTAGAACCCTTCATGAATCATTTCATCGTCAACACTCATGTTGAAGCCGAACAGGCCATCGAGTTGTTGGCAGAAAGTACCCGGGGTAAGGCCAATTTCTTTGTGCTCGATGAATTACAAAAGCGCAATTGGCAAACACAGCCCAATATTGATGGTGCTGTACCGGCCACTTCCATCGTTGAATATGAGGAAAGGTACCAAAACCTGATCCATTACTTACTGCATCATGCTTATGTATATGAAGAAGGCGTTGAGATCAAAAAGGAATGGGAACACCTCACCTTCATTGCAAAATCTGGCCAGATCACTCGAGGAGAGTATCACATGTCCGGAGGTTCTGTGGGGCTTTTTGAAGGAAAAAGAATTGGTCGGGCCAAAAACCTTGAAAAACTTAACGATAAGATCAAGGACCTAACCAAAGAACAAGGGCATGTACATACCCAAATCATTACGGAAGAAATGCAAGTGGAGGATCTTTCCGGTTCCTCGCAAAGTAATGAGTTGGAGCAAGTCCGAACCGAGATGACACAATTGAATGAATCTTACATCTCGTTGAAGACCCGGCAAGAGCAATTTGTTTCTATGCTCTCTTCGAATTCGCTCAAAAGAGAAGACCTGGAACATCAAATCCAGGAACTGGAAGGCTCCCTGATTGAATTGCGCCCCTCAAAAGACTTGTTAGAAGAGCAATTGGAAGAACTGGAATTTCAATCCGGCAATCAAAAGCAGGAGTTTGAAGCAGCGAACGAATTACTGTCTCACAAGTCAGCTGCCTTCAACGAGGAAAACGTCCTGTACCACCGACAGCAAAATAAAGTGGACTCGGTCACACAGGAAATCTCTTTTAAGGGGGAAGCCCTGAAAAGCAGCCAGGACCGAATTGCGCGCAATCAGGAAGAGTTGGAAATGGCAGATCAGGACCTGTCAGAGCTGATTAAAAAGACGGCTGTTAATGACGATGACCTGATCTCGATGTACGAAGAAAAGGAAACGATTGAAGGAGGAGTAAATGAAGCTGAAAAATCCTATTACCAGCTTCGTGGCAATATTGATACGGAAGAAAAGCACGTTCGTGAGATCCAGCGTCAGCGAGAAACGGTGGACCAGGTATTGATGCAATGGCAGAATAAACTCAACGAAACTAAGCTTCAGCTACATTCCGCAAAAGATCGGTTGGCCGTAGAGTTCAATATCAATTTTGACGACCTGGACGGAGATATCCCTGAAGGTTATGAAAAAGAAACGGAAGCCAATCTAAAGCTCACGACCGAAAAACTCAAAAACAGACTGGATAACATGGGGCCGATCAATCCCATGGCAATGGAAGCTTACGAAGAGATCAAAGAGCGCTACGATTTCATTACTACACAAAAAGAAGACTTACTCAAAGCCAAAGAATCCCTCCTCAACACCATTGGAGAAATCGATCAGGTAGCGAAAGAGACTTTTACCACGGCTTTTGAAGAAATTAAAGCGAATTTCATCAACGTGTTCCGAACACTGTTTACGGAAGAAGATGATTGCGACCTGAGACTTAGCGATCCTGAAAACCCACTAGAGAGCGCGATTGAGATCATGGCTAAGCCAAAGGGGAAAAGACCTTTAACGATCAACCAGCTTTCCGGAGGAGAAAAAACACTGACCGCAACCTCACTCCTATTTGCGATCTACCTGATCAAACCCGCTCCGTTCTGTATTTTCGACGAGGTGGACGCGCCTTTGGATGATGCGAACATTGATAAATTCAACAACATCATTCGTAAATTCTCCAATGAATCGCAGTTCATTATAGTGACTCACAACAAACGCACCATGGCCAGTACTGATGTGATTTATGGGGTAACCATGACCGAAGCAGAACAAGGAGTTTCGAAGGTAGTTCCTGTGGATCTTCGTCAGTTGAACTAAGTTGATCATCAGGCTGACAATTACCCGGTTTTTCCTCCTTACTTGTTCCGCGATTACGGCTATATTTGTCTTGTTTTTTTGTTCCTGTTTGGCAGTTAACGAACATGCGTCTTAGCCTCCTAGCCCGAAAGCTTAGTGTAAAACCTTCCGTAATCATAGAAGAGCTCCTGACCGAAGGAGAAAAGCCTCTTCATGGAAATTCGAAATTGACCGATGATCAAATCGAGGAAATCGTCAGGCTTTTCGGCCCTCTCCCGGAAGAAATTGAAGTCCCTGAAGAGCAAACCTCCCTTGAAGATTCGGCAGAAGAAGCAGAATCCGAACCCTCTATTATAGTTTCTGATGGGGATGTTGAACCTGAAATAACCGAAGATGTTTCCGATACCACATTGGAAGTAGTCGATAAAATTTCAGAAAGTGAACCTTCTTCGGATGATCCGTTCTTAACTGTTCCAAGCGAAGCGTCTTCGGAAGAAGAGAACACTCAGAAAATTACGCTCGCAGAAGAAACAAGAGATTCTTCCGAAATCGGAATTGCATCGTCTGAATCCAACGACGATACTGAAGTTGAAGAGCAACAAGTTGAAGTAAGGACAGAAGTGGAAACCTCCGTGGAAGAGACTCCAGACCTGGAAGGAGAAACCCCAGTGGTTCATGAAGAAGCATCTACTAACGGTCATGCTTCCGAAATAGAAGATGCTACAGAAGAAAATTCAGAAAAACGAGAGGTTCTGGTTTCCGACCTGCTGGAAGATCCGGATGAGGACTTACTCGAAAACAGTGATGTACTGATCAAAGCACCCAAGGTACACTTGCCTGGTCTTACGGTCAAAGGGAAAATTGAACTTCCTGAACCTAAGCCCAAGCCCGAGAAAGAGACGACTGAAAAAGAAGAAGACTCAGAAAATCATCGCGACCGACGTGGTAGGCATCGGGGAAAGCGCAGAAAGCAGTCTAATCCGGTTGCTGCTGCAAGGATGCGCGAAGAAAGACAAGCGGAACGACGAAAAAAAGCCGAACAGGCGCAAGAAAAGGAACGTAAGCGTAAGCACTACCAACAAAATATCCAGTCTAAGTCTACGCCTCCTCCGAAGAAGAAAACGAACAAAAAGCCTGGCGAAGTAGAAATTGGCACGCCTAAAACTGCTCCGGAAAAGAACCTGAACGCTCTACAGCGATTCTGGAAATGGATGAATACCTAGCCCTGGGTAAACTGCAGGAGATGGCAGAACCAAATAACTGGCACTTATGGACTACCCACAAATGCCAGTCCTTTGATCACAGCGTGATCTCTGACCTAAAGGGAATACAAAGTTCTTATCTCTGGCGCCGTTAAAAAACGATCGTATATCCTCAATTCATCAATTGAAGTATTTCTAGCTCCATATTCATCACCCGGTTTTGTGGCTCCCAAAATCAAATTCTGAAAGGTCACTTTCTGTAGCGTTATGGCAGTTTCTTCTATAAAAACGCCATCGATGTAAAGTAGAAACTTCTCCGTTGTTCTGTCCAGACCAAACACAACATGTCTCCATTCATTATTTGTCAGATAGGCTTCCGGTGTGCCTCCAGATGCTCTGTTCTCAGGAAGTGCGGTATTATTTCCAATGGTATCAGACACAACAAAGGTGGGCATATCAGACACTTGTCGGTTGTAGTTGAATCTCACGCCTTCCTCCGTTGCATTGCGAGAAGCAAACAATCTACCATTCTGCCGTTCACTATTGGCACTTTTAAACCACATGGAAATAGTGAAAGACGTATTTTCAATCCATTTTAACTCATCGGAATATGGAAAGGTTACCCATTGCGTGATTTGATTAAAACCACTTGGGTTTGTAAAATGAATGGCATCGCCCAACTTTCCGGGGACAAACGCAGGATTGCCTTCAATAGTACCGTGATTAGAGGATATGCTATCTTCAGCGTTGCCATCAAAAGGATAATAAGCAATTAGTCCCAAATCGATATGGACTGCATGAAATGACACCACCGTGTAACCGAATTGTACAGCCTCACCATGAGTAGAGGAGATCACCTCCAGGGTCACTGAAGTTGTCTCTTCGGGTGAAATCTCAAATGAAACAGGAAGCGGATCAGATACCAGGTTCTCTAACGCTGAACCTTCTTTAGGCGTAAGGTAGATTGCCGTGTCAATTTCATTGACAACTATAAAATCCTCTATGGTATAATTTCCAACTTCGAACTCAATGTTCTCCGTTATGTAATCGTCCCCTACTTTGATTAAGCTGAATTTCTTGAATTGAAAGATCACATTTCCATCTTCATCTTTGACACTCATGAAAATGGCGGAAGGATTGGCATCGTCCGCAAGTCTTCCGGATCCTTCATCATCGACATTGGCAAAGAACAAATTCAGCGTTCCTTTATCGGGTTCCGGCATGATCTTATCATCCATACAGGCTAATGCAAGAAAGGTAAGAAAGGGTAGCAGTACTAGGTTATGGAATACACTTTTCATGATATTCTGAAGCTTTTGAAGTTTACAATTGACATAAACCTATCCACAGAATAGACTGGTAACCTCCGAAAAGTCAATCAGGTCGTTATGAATTACTTAAATTAAGTGATGAAAACAACTTTCTTCACTCATTTCATTATCGGGCGAATCCGGGCAACCAGGAAATCATTAAAAGAACGAAAAAATTACCTTAAAATCAGTGTGAAAAGAAATGTTACGAAGTACTCAATTCTTGTTATGAAATAATCTAGGATTCATTTTTGGAGAGATATTGATCGTCGTTTTATTGCTCATCATAACCGAG
Organism: Cyclobacteriaceae bacterium; assembly: GCA_965229785.1. Lineage (GTDB taxonomy): Bacteria > Bacteroidota > Bacteroidia > Cytophagales > Cyclobacteriaceae > JAWPMT01. The sequence goes on along the minus strand of CBDDJS010000001.1, from coordinate 1,169,916 downwards.
TGATTATTGACCATTTTGATGTAGTTCCTATTAATGATATAAGAACGATGGACCTGAATAAATGCATCAGGCAGTAATCGAAGTACGTCTTTCAACGTCTGCCTTACTGTCACGGTATTCTTATGGGAATTCAAAATGTATTCCAAATCATTTCCTACAGACCTTATGATGATTATATCTGTCAACCTGACCATCTGCCCATTTTTTAACAAGAGGTAATCTTCCAAAAACAAGCGATCAATTGAAACATTAAACTCCTGTTTATCAAGAGGTTTTAAAAGGTAATCATGAGCTCCTTTTTTAATTGCCTCAATCGCAAACTCTTTATAACCTGTTGTGAATATGGTCTTGAATTTATGATCATTCAACTCATCCATCTCTAAAAAATCCAACCCATTCTTCCCTGGCATATCAATATCCAAAAACACCAAATCAGGTTTTATTTTCATGCATTCTCTCAAACCCATCTCCACATTGACGGCTTCACCTGAAATGATCAGATCTCTTCTTTGACCAGACAAATACCTGACATAATCAATCGCATCCTGATCATCATCGATAATAACTGCTTTAATCATTCTAAGTTCGAATCGTTCACAAGGAATTTAAGTTGATAATGAGATCTTGACAAGTGTACCTTGCGCCTCATCGATGACTTGTTGTTTGATGTTAGCTCCTTCCAGCACATTATACAAGGAGATGATCTCTTGCGTTATTTCTAGTCCTTTTCCTGTGTTTCTGGAGTCAATTTCTTTCGCCTTTACCCTGCCAATGCCATTATCTTTGATAATAATCCAAATTAATGCGTCTACCCTTTCCACTTTTAATTGGATATGACCCTTTCTCTCTACAAGGTGTGTTACACCATGTTTAACGGCGTTTTCCAAATGGGTCTGGATCAACATTTTCGGAATTGTCAATCCCTCTAATGATTCAGTACAAATAATCTCATAGTCGAAACTCTCCTTTAAACGGAATCTTTCTAAGGACAGGTAAGCTTGCGCAAGCTGGCACTCCTCACCTAAAGTACTACTAACATTTTCGGCATTGATCAGGCTATTCCGAATCAAATTGGCATACTGGTCAAAGTAAAGCTCCGCTCTTTCACCATCATTGCGGATCAGCAACATCCTGATCGAATTGAGGACATTAAATGTAAAGTGCGGGTCAACGTGATTTTTGATGGATTTCAAACGTAATGCGTATAACCTGTTATTAAAAGCCTGGCGACGGTATTGGCGATACCGAATAACGAACCCGGCAATAATTGACAATACCAGCCCTGTACTGATCGATATAGCCCACAGCCATTGATACAGTGGATTTTTCCTGATCTCAAAGAAAAACCTGGTACCAGAACTATCTGCCATAAACCTCATGGCTCCGAATCTAAATCCGGAAGAATAACGATGTGTGGGCTCACTTAGCGTAATGGAAGATTTTGTCCATTTCTCGCCAGAATACAACTTAAGTTCATTTGCATCATAGGTCAATATCTCATCCATTCCATTTCCAGTAAAGTCATCGATATAAGATTGGGAATAGTCTATGTTTTCAGGAGTCTTTCTGAGCTTCAGCTCTTCATTCAGAAAGTAACATTGTGTCAGGTCATTTCCATAGTTGTATAAACCAGCTATCTGTGTATTCCGCCATGTCATTTTAGGCTCTATATAAACCTTACTACTCTCAAGTTTTTCAGGAATATTGACAGAATTCCAGCGGCCATCTTCCCATGTTAGGAATTGGGTAGATTCATCTGAGCTTTGTTTGAAATTGAAAACAGTCGGTAATCCCTGAATGTTGATATATATGATTTGATCGTTGTTAGGTAAACGATACGCCGGGTATTGCAAATTTAGGTGCCAATCAAGAATGAAGATATACCCTACCTTGTCTCCATAAACATATGCTGAGTTGTGGATATTTCTTGAGACTCGGCTAATGGCGACAATATCCATAGACCCATTATTGTCAAAATCGTGAATATCATAAAGTTGAAACTTTGTACCCCAATCCATGGGTGTCGTCCAAAGGGAATCATTTGCAATATCCCAAACCAGTAATATCCTGGGATCAATGGCGTATCCGGCAGTGAGACTGATCAGTAATTCATCAAATCCATCATGATTAAAATCGTAAAATCGAGCCGAACGATTGGAGGTCAGGTCTTCTGACTTGGCAGAGGTACTCACCAGAAATCGCTCAAATAGTGGCTTGTCATAAGAACCGTATTCATAAGCTGTAAGCATGATGGAATCCTCTACCAGTGTCAGCCCGTAAACCTCTTTTAATCCATTGTTATCATAATCACCGACAAATGGTATCTCTTCCAACAACCAATTACCTCGGAGGTTACCCTGTTCATTGAAATTTTTGTCTGAATCAATGTGAATATTCGCTACCCCACTGTTTTCTCTTCGATATATAATTTCAGCAGAACCATTTCCATCAAGGTCCTCGTAAAAAGCAAATTTATTTCGATAATCAATGGCCTTTGTTTTATTCAACACCAACAAATAGGGTTGAATCGATAAATGGCATATGACATACGTAATCACAGCGATTACTCCAGATATTATCCATTGATTCCTGGATCGAAAAAGAAAATCACTCAAAAACCGTTACATTGATCTCAATGTCGTAAATATAAAAGGCAATTATTCTCTGCCAAAAACCCTTTTATCCCATAAATGCTATAACAACCAACCCAGGTTTCTACAACGATTCCGGAAATGGATGAATACCTGATTGGTATCGTTCCCTTCGTTTAGTGAATTCCAGGTAATCCGTTCTTAACTCATATGCCCATTCATGTGCTTCTTTTTCCCATGGTCGATCTTCATAAGGAATATGATCCACTACAAAAGTTTGATCGTGCCAGTGGGCTACATTTTCATCCAATGTCAATGCGCCATGAATATACTGAGCAGCATGAACCATTTCGTGTGCTAAGGTCATGGATTGTGCTGAAAGTGAGATTCTCCGATTGATCCAAATCATCACCTGATGACGTTCTTTTCCAAAGCCGGAATTCCGATATTGAATGAGTCCGTTTTTCGAATCGGGTAAACGCAATGAATACCTAACCTGGATGGTCGCCGAATCACCGATACCAAGCACCTCCGCATAAAACAAGAGCTCATCTAACCACGCATCATTCATCTCTTCCGAAATCATTACGGCAGGACTTGAAAGCCACTTCTTCGCGCGCAATTTGGTGGTTACGACTGAAAGAAAAATAAATACCAAAAGGAATCTCAATGAAATTCTCATACTACCTCAGTTTAGGTCCAACACAGGTGGTAGTCCTTACCACAATCCACAAATACTTTCTTAGAGGTGGTTGATTTGGTTGAGATGATAAGGCTTCCCAGAAGCCATAGTAGATTATTCGGAGTTCATTAAATATAGTTTCACTAAATATGTTGAATGGTACGAACACCCAAACATAAATTATAAAAAACCCTGTTACACATTGAATTCAAAAGGCAGTTCATTATCCAACCATGCAATCGATTACACCCCAAGGTCCAAACCTTTTGTCTCCCAACCATCTCTTGCATAGGTGTCATCAAAATATTCGTGAGGTCAGTAGCGATTTTCGGTTATATTTGACGCTTTTAATGTTAAGAGAAAATGAAGTTGCGGGACGATCAATGCTCGCTCTTCAAGCAGTAACCTAAAGATCAATTATGCAGAATAGAGGAGCTTTTTCAAGCCGTATCGGATTCATTTTGGCCGCCGCAGGATCAGCTGTCGGTTTAGGAAATATTTGGAGATTTCCATTCGAAGCGGAAGCCGGTGGAGGAGCTGCTTTTGTGATCATGTACCTGCTCTTCTGTTTTATCCTGTGTTATCCGGTTATGGTTACCGAGATCGCAATCGGCCGGAAAACCAATAAGAATGCCGCAGGTGCCTTTACGGCATTAGGTTTTAAGAAATGGTCCATCGTTGGAACGCTGGGCATCATGGCTGGTGTAATCATCCTTTCCTATTATAATGTCGTTGCCGGCTGGGCATTTGGGTATTTTATCGAAATGGTCCAGGGAAATTTTGAAGTGGGACAAAACTTTGGCGGCTATGTCTCGAATGCGGGAAAAGTATTGATCTACGCCGTAATCTTTATGTTGGCCACTGCCTTTATCATTTCCAGAGGGGTTTCCAGTGGAATTGAGAAAGCGGCAAAAATTTTGATGCCTACCCTGATCATTATGATCCTCAGCCTGGTGATCTATGCCTTCACGCTGCCGAATGCCATGGCGGGTGTAAAAGTCTATCTGGTACCTGACTTTTCTGAAATGAACCTAAGGGTCATCGGTGGTGCATTGCGACAAGCCTTCTTTTCTCTTTCGTTAGGTATGGGCGCGTTGATCACCTACGGAAGTTATTTATCTAAGAAAGAAAATATCATTTCTTCTGCGGTAGCGATTACCTTTTTCGATGTAGGGATCGCATTCATTGCCGGGTTGATGATGTTCCCATTAGTGGCCTATAATTCAGGAGGTGATATGAGTAACGTAAGCGGTGGAGCAGGACTGATTTTTGCCACACTTCCCGGCGTGTTCCAATCTCTTGGACCGGTATTGGGCATTGTAGTAGGATCATTCTTCTTTTTACTATTGTCGTTTGCTGCACTCACTTCCACTGTTTCCTTGCTGGAAGTGCCTGTTTCTTATGTAGTGGACGAATACCAACTGGACCGCAAGAAAGCGGTGTGGATCACGGCCACGGTCATTTTTGTGGTAGGCTTGCCTTCACTCGTGGCCAATGGCTACAGTGATTTCTTTACCGGTTTCATCACTTATTTCGGAGCGGAATCTCCAACAGATTTTATGACCTTCCTGGGGCATATTGCTGACATTTTTCTCCTAATTGGGGGCAGTTTGATTGTTGGGTTTGCCGCTTATGTCTGGAAAAAAGAAAACTTGCACGAAGAGCTTTCTCAGGGTTATGAAGGATATCAGGGGAGCTTCGTTCAAAAGGCCCTCAACTTTACGATTGCATACTTCACACCTTTCGTATTGTTTATCATGTTTGTTCTCGTTGTGTTGAGCAACTTCTTCGGATTGGATACGATTTAAGCATTTTGCGACATCAATTCCTCAGAGTCCTCTTTGAGGATCAATCGAAGACCTGTGGAGTAATGACATTTTTCTGATGATCCATAGTTAATTTAGTTAATCAGATATTAAGCTATCCATAGTCAAAATGAAATCATTGTCGCTCTGGTGAGCGATTTTGAAACTGAATATGGAATGCATTCAATACGGCCCAATGGATAAATAGAATACTTTGTTGATGGTCCCCACAAAAATTGCCCGATCTCTCTTTGAGTGACTTTGAGTACACAATGAACTTATTCTTAAACTGAAAATGCCATGTAATTCAACAGGAATGACATGGCATTTAGTTTGGCCTCAACTCAGGTCGCGCCTGCCTTTGTGTGATGCCAGATTATCGGAACCTAAACCTTATGCTTATCAATGAACTCATCCAGGGGTACTGCAAAGTCGTCCGGATTATCCTCGGCCCACTCGATCACCCGGTTGTACTGTGCTTGCTGATCTCCAAATTTCAACATGGGGAAATTGTGGTCCATTCTTGGTATCGATACCTGAACCGTCTTTGCTAAAGGTCCATTACTCTCCTGCCATCGTTGCATGGCTACTAAGAACTTATAGAACGCTTTGAAAAGCATACTGGCTTCAAATTTCTTTAGGCCATGGTCATGACCCAACTTACTCAATTCTGGCTCTGCGGGTGCTTCTCTCATAGGACTGATAATGTGCAAAGTTTCAAATGCACCATGTTCCAGTACATAATCTCCGAGATGCTCTCCAAACCGCTTGAATTGACCAATGGTACCGCCATCGTTAAATTTGCCTTTTGGAAAGTTTCTCGGCTCCCCTTCATTGGCAATTTCCTGATGCCCAAATACAAAAGGAATAGAAGCTGAACTCAGGAACAGGTCAGAAGCATTCAGGGTTTCATTATTGGTCGGCAAAAAGTTATTGGCCCATTTCGTGGCAAACTGCCTTTCGGAATAAGTAAGGACAAAACTATTGAATGGCAGATCCCCCATGGTGTTCACGCCAATATCCGATAAAAACTTGTTGAGTGTTTTCCTCAATGGAGCTGTATCGTAAAGTGGCAATTTTCCATGATTAGGCGTATAAACATCTGAAGTTTTAAGGGGCCAAAGTGTCCCCTCTTTGTAAAAAGACTCCCAACTTTTTGGGTTGTCATTTCTAAAACAGCCGTTAATGGCCATGAGGTTAAGTCCGCCTGAACTGAAGCCCGCTAACAAGGTATCATCCTGATTGATTTGAAACCCCTTTTTCTCAATGAGAAGATCGACCAGGGCTACTTCTTGTGAAATTCGCGCTCCTGCTCCTGTGAGCATCAGGCATTTGGTCATTTTTTTATCCATGCGATCGTTTTTAATGGTTCCATTGCTGGAAAATAAATTTACCAGCCATTGCCAAATTGATAGGTTTGATTTTCTTTTCATGCTTGTGATTCTGGTTGTATAGCATAAAGGCAAGGATTTTGACTGCCAGACAATGGCGTTCAGTTATCCTACTAACAAGTTAGGAATCTTCCTTTAAAACTGAAAAAGTTGTATCAGGGAGTGGCGAATTATTCCACTTTTCTCAGATTTATTTTGTCATGGATGGATCATCATCAACTATCACATTAACCGAACGGAACTGAGGGTACCATTGGCGCTTTTTCCCCTTCCTGGCCCAAATTTACCTCCACTGTTCAGCCACCTAAGGTGTAAGCGAAGGGATGGATTAACAATTCCCAGGTTTTACCTCCATCTGAAGTTCGAAGGAGGTTATTGTTTCCTACAGCAATTCCGTTTTGCTCATCTGCAAAATGCAATCTTTGAACTCGGACAATGTTTAGTTGTGATTCGTTGAGCCACTCCACAATACCTATGTGCTCCCAGGACACGGAGCCGTTGGTCGTTTTGTAAATATTCATCTCTCCATCCAACAGGTAGCCCGTGCTGGAGTTAAGAAAAAACATATCGTTGATCCCAAAATCGGCGGGACTGATAGTTCGCCAGGAAAATCCACCATTGATCGTAATCTGAGGGTCTGATGAAATGTCATCCGAATAAACGATGGCGGTCTGCCCGTCAATCGCTTCTATACGATCCAGATTTTGCGGATTATCAAAGATTACCATATCACTCCATGACTGACCTCCATCCGTCGTAACAATCATGGCGTAACTCCAAACAGCAGAAGACCCCACTCTCGTACTCATCAGTACATATCCCACTAAAGCACTTGTGAAATCCATATCCAAAGGACGATAGCGTTCAATGTCTACGATATCCGTGATGTCGTTTGTACTTAAATCAAATGAGAACACATTAACTGAATTGTCTTCTGAAAGTACGATACCTCTGCTAGTACTCAGGAAAGCCACTTCCTCAATGCCATTTTGTCTCCGCTCGTTACCAAGGGGGAATTCGGACCACTCTCCGGATTGAAGGTCAAAGATTCGAAACGCGTCTGTATTATATCCAGCATCATACCTGAGTAAAACATCCGAACCATTGAAAGCAATTTCATGGCTACGGCTATTATGTGTCGGGCCAAGTGATTCAGATACGCCAAAACTCTCAAAGCTATTATCTGTGGCAAATACCAGGCTACTGCCATATCCGACAATTCTCCCCTGGTTGTCAAGGCGAGCGCGCAAATTGGCATCTTCGAACAACACACCAACATTGGGATTGACCAGTGGCTCTATTTCCGTAAGTGACAAAAGTGAAATGTCAGGATCTCCACAAGCCCCTAGAGCAATTAGGAGTATAAAAATTATCTTTTTCATCAGAGTCTGTGGGTATAGCCAAGAGCAATTTTGATCGCACTGAAATCAAATTGATTTTCTCGTTCGAGTGTAAATCCATCACCCAACGCTTCTAAATAAATCTCCTCATTCATGGTTAGCGTGGGTTTCAAAAAGTCATAATCCAGTACTATTTGAAATCCTTGAATGGTTACGATTGATCCCAAACTCCAGGATAAGCTCTGACCGACAAACAGGTTGTCGGATGAGGAGGTACTGGTTTGTCCTGTATTGAGGTTAAAATTCGATTGCGAGAAGTAATTCCTGATGAAATTATAATGTACACCCAGATAAGCGCCCAATGTAAACGTATCAAAGTCCAGAAGTTCGTACTGACCTGTGATGCCAATCCGCCAATCCTGAACGTGTTCCTGCACAGAATTGACCTCTTCTACTTCTTTAAAAAACCATAACAATCCAACCTGAGGTCCAATTGACAATTTGTCATTGACCTTGAATCCCAGGCCCAGATCAGCGTTAAAACCCAGGTTAAAGCCCTCTCGAAAAGCTTTATTCGTGGGAATAGACATACCCACTGAACCATCAAAATCTACTTGTAATTGGGCATAGGTACTTGAAACCGTCCAAAGTGCCATGGCGAGCACTACCAATTTTTTCATGAGGATAAGCTGTTTTTGCTGACTACAATAGTCGAGTTATTTCGCTTCGAAAATAATTGGTTTTCTCATGAGATCAAAGAAGCATCAAACCATGATTAGTTATTTGATGACATTCAGTCAATTTCACCACAAAGTGTAATCACCTCAATTATTCGACTCCTTCATGATCAGGTCCGAAATGACTTTCTTCGGCTTCCTGTCTACGGTAAACAGCCCCCAATGCTTCTCCGCTCCCATCATATTGTCGGGGTTGCCTTTCCAGTCTTCATCGAAAGCCTCAAAAAAGAAGGTAGTGATGTTCATGTCTGCTGACCATTGCATCAGGTCACGATAGTACTCGAGTTGTTTTTCTTCACTGGCTCGTGCTCCAAACTCAGAAGCAACAGAGGCCCATCCTGCTTCTGTGATCACAATCTTCGCATCAGGAATAGAGTCTTTTACACGTTGAACATTGGCAATAGAATAAGACAATCCCTCGTCTATGTCTTTTCCCTCCCAAACGGGATAAATATGTAGAGAAAGGAAGTCTACTACTTTGGCGAGTTCTGTCCCACTATTCGCCCACCATTCATAATTGTCTGCGACAGTGACGGGTTGTTGAATGGCTTGCTGAACGCGCTGCACGTATGAAATAATGGTATCCACATCGACTTTGTGATCATTCCACTCGACCAGGGCTTCGTTTCCAATATTCACGGCCGCGATGATGTCCGGGTACTTATTGGCTAGCATGATGCCTCGCTGCAGTTCTTCACCATTGCGTTTTTTATTGGCATCAAGTGTTTGCTGCGGGATAGGTTCCGTCAACCAGGCACAGGTTTCATGTGCGCTTAATTCTGCTTTTAACCAAACGCCCTGCAGTACCTTAATGTTGAGGTCATTTTCCTTGATCACCTTGAGCACATCCTGCGAATTTTCCCCGCAATCGTACATACGGATCAACTTGAAGCCTAAGGAAGAAAGAAGCTGAAGGTCTTCCAAAATTTCAGCTTCGGATGGATTCACCGCGCCTGCTCCACGGTCCGGATGCTGACCACTCCTGAATCCAGAATAACAAATGGCATTGTGTACACCAGTCAAAAGATCTCGTGAATCCTGTTGGATGGTACTTGTTTCTTTCGCTTGTATCATCGTTGTTTCTTTTTCAGAAGTTGAATTGGATGGTGAACATGACATGAGCAACAGCCCTAAGATGGCAGACAGAATGGACAAGTGTTTCATAATACCAGGATTTACGTCTTCAATTCATTGAACATCATTTCAAGTACTTCTCCAGAACTCAGAGGCCTTCTTTCAAAATAATTCCGAATACACCCCCTCCATTACCTTTTTAGGCGTGCGATCAATATAAAATAATCCCCAATGCTTTTCGGGTTCATTGGGTTCAGGAGAACCCTTCCAATTCTCATCAAAAGCTTCAAAAACATACGTCACTATCTGCTCTTTCTCACTCCACTCCATGAGGTCCTGATAATACATGTCCTGAAACTCTTCGCTGACATTTTCAGGGTCTATTCCTCTTCCATTAGAATTGGTAGACCAACCTGCTTCTGTGATCACAATTTGCTTATGAGGGTACTTTTCTGCGACAGATCGGTAATTATCTTCGGTGTAGTGGATCGCCTCATGAATGTGTTTGTATTCCCAAACAGGATAAGTATGAATCGAAATAAAATCTACTTCTTCAGCCAGTGGCTCCAACTTGTTTAGCCAGGGCACATAATTTTCGCAAAACGTAACGGGTTGTGAAGTTTCTGCTTTGACCATGCGAACATATTGGATCACGTGCTCTACCGGAACCATGTGATCTGTCCAATCTACGGTTGCTTCGTTACCCACCGATAAAGCATTGATGATCGTAGGATATTCGTTGGCCAGTCGGATCAATTTCTTGATTCTACGAATGTTGAATTGCTTATTGGAAGTCAGTTTATCCTCTTTATGTACGCCACCCCAGGGACAATTGAAATTATTAACCTCCGCACCAATGTAAGCACCAAGTTGGATTTGCAAATCCAGTCCTTCTTCCTTTATGATTTGTAAAGCCATTTCCGCCTGACGATCCGTATCATAAAGTCTCACATATTTCCAGTGTTTGGCAAGGATGAACAAGTCTTCTTTAATTTCCTCATAGGAAGGAAATATGCCAGCATCGGGGCTTTGGCCATCTCGGAAACCGGAGTAACAAATGGCCTTTTCATATGGTAAAATCATTTCAGGTGTTGAAAGTCTTATTGGTTAACTGTATACCCAGGTCTACTGTTTTAGCCAGTCGGGAAGTCGGATTAAACACGCAATAACACATGGGCAAAATCATCATTTAAGGCAAAAGTTGGGAACACCTGGCATCGAACCATTCGATACCAGGCATTTCACCGGTGGTTAATTCACAAATTTCTTTTGTTCATCTTTATCCCAGATACCCCAGAAGGCACCAACATCTCCTTCATCTCCGATCTTCCAACTTTCATCAAAGGATGAGAAATAGAAAATCTCAATATCATCTTCTTTCGACCAGGTTTGTGTCTGAATGAAATATTTCATGGCATTTTCATAGGACGGCTGTGAACCGTAGAACGGCTCTCCCAGATTTGGCCAGCCTGTTTCGGTAATGATTACTTTCTTACCATTACCGGCGGCCAACGCCCGGTTGTACATGTCTTTCATGTAGAGCAACGAATATTCCAGCGCACATCCTTCCCAAAATGGATAACAGTTGGCCAGGATCACATCACACACTTCTGTGATTGCGGGTCGATTGCTAAACTCATAGTAAGCATCCACATAGCCAACGGGAATATCCGGGATCGCAGCTTTTACCGTTTGAATATGTTCAATCAGTTCCGCTTCCGAAAGGTCTTTTCTGTACATCACTTCGTTCCCCACAGCCACGATATCTGCATGTCCGGCCTTGGCCACCTCAATCACACCTTCAATCTCCGCGGCATTGATGTTGTGGTCCTTTCCCAACCAGGCGCCAACCAGGGTTTTCATGCCTAGTTCTTTGGCTATTTTAGGGATCAATTCATTTCCTTCCGTACAAGAAAATGACCGTACCCATTCCGTGTGAGGTTTGATGATTTCCAGCCGTCTTCTGACCTGTTCTTCACTCAGTTGGTCTCCGGGTTCTTGTCCCTCCATATACGGACTAAAACACAGGCCATGCATTCCTTCTTCCAGATGCTCATTAAATAAATCGATCAGGTCTTTTGTCGTCTTTTTCGAAAGATCCAATCCGGCCAGTGGCCTCGCAAATTTACTCTTGGGGGGCATGTTACTTTTACTATTTGATCCAGCAAATTAATGGCAGGAAATTCTTCTTATCCTCTTCTCGACTTTGAAATAGTAATTCAAAATACTACTACATCAGCATAATCGTTCGTATAAGGCGATTTGTAGTACCCCCTGTAGTAATAAAGATGTAGTGCCGAAAAGTAAAGATTTTAGTTATTGTCCCTGGGAGGCTGAATTTTGTTACGCCGAAAGGACCCGGGTTGTTGATTGTCGAAGTATACGACGTAGCTTCCTGGCCTTATGAAACGTATATCAATTTCCGTCCCGGTACCAGACAGGATCATATCTCCCTTGGCATCAAACACCTCGTAATAAGCCGACCGTGATAAGTATACGCGATTGTTAGTAACCGCAGGTTGAAAGGTAACGGGATCAAGGTAATGCTGGTATTCGATTTCTTCGGAATACAAATACCGGTTTCCACTTCCAAAATCATACTTGATCCGATATTTGTTTGGGCCCACTTCGTAGAAGGGATAGTGAACATAGGATGCCGATTCAAATTTTCCTTTTGAGGGGATCTCCGCTTCATCCACCCAAATACCGTTTTGAAGCTTTTCAACAAGATAAGTGCCGACTTCCCTCTCTCCTTCAGTAGTCCAGTAAACGCCAGAGTCAGCCGCGTAAACGTTCAGAAATTTATAACTTGAATGAAACAATACTGCCAATGGGTTAACGATTTCTGAAGTGCACACACTATCTCGGTGTACTACTCGAATCGATACGGGCGTGAATAAATCGGTACCTTCAAAAGTCACACGAAGTGCACTGAGTTGATAATTAAGGTCCAACCTACTCCCGTTTAAGTAAACATCAGCAACACAAAATTGTCTGGTCTCCCGGTTATAGGGGTTTTTGATGTAAATAGGTTCTCCCTGAAACACTCCGGCCAGTGTTTTATCATTCTTATCCGTGGCAAGTTGTGCGTTGGCACTCCATGCAAGAGAAAAAAGCAGAAGGATTGGCAGTATTTTTCGCAAGGTGACCAAGAATGTTCCCTTTTGTCGAGATAAAGTTAAAAGGATAAGTATACTAAACAAACGATCAGAATAGGCACAATTGCATAACGTACGTAAATATCTCCCATTTGGTGGCCTATCGGATCATTTAACTTCAAAATTGAAGTATTGATCCGGAAAAGGTTCATTATTCAGTGTATAATGCCACCATTCCTTGGAATAAGGTCTAAAACCAGCATTTTTCATAAGGTTCATTAATAATTGCCGATTGGCTCGTTGCTCAGGAGTTACCAAAGGTGAATTATGAAAAGAAATCTCTGAAAAAAGATCAAAAGCACTTCCCATATCCACCGCCTCTCCGGTTTCCAAAACATACAATGTAAGATCCACCGTGCTCCCACGTGAATGACCGGATCTAGAAGCGATAAATCCTGCTTGAAACAATTGGGATTTTGGAATGTCAGGATAGAATTCGGCTTTTCTAAGTGTATCTGTCAAATCCTGAGACCATCTCACGAAATGGTCAACCGCCTGTTGGGGTCGGTAGGAATCAAAAATAAGGATGCCCATTCCTAACTTCCAGGCCCGCCGATGAGCCTGATGTAGCGCTTTGGCCGCCCTTTTGGTCAGATAGGCTTTATTCGCATGATAGCCATCGACTTTATACCCAAGGAAATTATTAGACGTAAAGTACCTGAGTTCAACCTTAATGGTAGAATCCATGTCCTGAACATTAACAAATGATTCCGGAACCTGTGCAAACCCAGTCCTCAAAAAGAACAAAACAAGGAGTGCGAATGGCATTATTTTTCTCATCTACTGAAAGTTACACCGGTTCCCGGGGATGTGGGAAGTTTGATTCGACCTTCTTCGACCCATGGGCCTTTTCCAGGATCATTTTCAATCAGCAGGAAGCCATCCATATCTACATAATCCAATTGAGGAAGCAACTGACCAATGGCAGAAATTCCCACAGAGGATTCGGTCATACAGCCTACCATCACCTTCATACCCCGACTTTTGGCTGATTGAATCATTCGTAGCGCAGGGGTCAATCCTCCACATTTCATGAGCTTAATATTCACTCCATGAAAATGTCCCTTACATCTTACAACGTCACTTTCGGTAATGCAACTTTCATCAGCCACCAGTGGTAAAGGGGATGATGCAAAAAGTCGCTTCATACCCTCCCAATCTTCTGCAGGTAAGGGTTGTTCTATGAACTCCACCCCCATTTTAGCGAACTCTTCAGCGTTATTCAACGTTTCTTCGACGGTCCATCCGCAATTGGCATCTACGCGAAAAATGGCCTCCGTTCTGGCCCGAAGGGCTTTCATGATCTTGAGATCTTCTTTAGTCCCCAGTTTGATTTTGTAAATCGGCCAGGGAAATTCCAGCATCTTTTCAACCATCTTATCGATGGTATCAATACCTATTGTGTAACATGTATCAGGACCATTTCCCGGGAAAGCCCAAAACGAACGCAACGATTCACCTTTTTTCCGGGCATGTACATCATGAATGGCCACATCCACCGCGCAAAGCGCAAAGCTTTTTTCACCGAAAGCTTGTCTCAACTTTTCCCAATAGGCGGAAGGCGCTTCATAATGATAAGCTTCAATCAATGCTCGATTTGATTCCAGCGCCTCAATGATGGATGACCTGGGGCGATTGTAATAACTACTGGCTGTGGCTTCTCCAAACCCGGATAGGTCACCATCTCTCAACTCCACGATGACCGTCTCCTGCACATCCCGCACATCATGAGCAATACGGAAAGTGTGTTTGAGTTTTAGGTCACACTCGTGGATAACAAGCTGCATGACTAACGATAGATCAAGGCATTCTGTACTGGGATAGCTTCGCCCTTCAAATCCACCAAAAACCCATTGATCACAGCATATCTCAGTGTTCGGTCTTGTTCCAGAAAAAAGGTAGGCTGCGCATTTCTATCAATATTGAATTTAGGTTGATAGCTTTCACTAACCAAATGAAGAGGGTATTTGGAATGCCTTAGGCCCTTGGGAAGATCACTTACCCGTAGATAGCCATAACCTTGTTTGAGTAAACTCATGAAATCCAGCTCCTTCAGTTCAGCCATGGTTTGAACCTGCTCAAATACTTGAGGAGCAACAATGCGCATACCCTCGGCATCCAGGGTTTCATATCCATAAAATGTAGACAGGTCACCAATATCCGAGATTTGTGACAGGAAATGGAAATTTTCATGTGCTGAATCATCAATCTCCCAGCTATGGATTCCCAAATCAATTGTATAGTCAGCTCCTAATAAGTTGTATGTAGCACCAACCAATTTCAAATCAAATAGCTTTCGATCATTATTGGGAATGGTTTCATACCTGGCAATATCCACCTGATTGAAACTCCCATCTGCAATGGTGAATATGGCGGTGAGGATGGATAAATAATTCAGTTTTCGTATGAATTGCTTCTCCTGGTCATTTTGATAACCTCCTGACTCGATCAATATGGCGCTCGTTCCCCATTTCTGAATATTGTCACCAAAAGCGCGTGGCTCAAAATCATCATTGTAGCGTCCTACCTGGCCCGGCGCATATTTTTGTATGATGTCGTTCATCAGGACAATGATCTTCATGGCATTCCCCCGCACTTCATTGATGGATTTCTCGTAGTTGTAAGCAGGTGCCAAATAAGAAAGTGTTGCAGGTTTCGGAGTAAGTTCAGCGTTGTAATACCGGCTTTGATCGTGAAGATTAAAACCGAAATCAGCGTCAAGGCTATCTCTCACATATTTCAGGATCTGGCCTTCTGGCGTTTGCAAACGCAACGCATCCCGATTGATGTCAATCCCTAAAGCGTTATATCGTCTGAATATCTCGGCACCATCCGGATTCAGCATGGGAACGAAATGTAGCGTCACATCCTGAAGTAATGCCTGTTTCTCTTCTACAAATTGCTCACCGGTCAGGAAATTCAAAATGTCAAAAATGGATCCGGTGGCCGTCGGTTCGTTTCCGTGCATCTGAGACCAAAGCAATACGGAAGTACTCCCCTCACCTACACTGATCAGTTTGATACTTCGACCTTCAATGGACTTCCCTAACTCCCGCACCGTATACCCTGGTAATTTCTCCACTCCGTCTATCAGCGGCATGATGTCGGCATGTTTGAATCGACGATCAGTCAATGTTGTCTCACGAAAATCGTCATACGTGTCGTTCAATTGATTGAGCAAGGAATAATCTTGTGCAAAAACAGTGGATGCTGTCAATATCAACAGAGGGAGTATATGAACAAGTCTTTTCATGGTTCTTTTCTCTTTAGGGCTTCAGGCGTGGGTAAATCACTGAATGGAAGATCATCTGTAGCTTCTCTCAGGTCTCGCATGAATTTTATGCCCGGATCTGTCTTTTTTGTTCTGTAATTATCGTCTTTCTCGAGCCATAGGGGATGATCTACAAATCGTGTATACTCCAAATGGCCAATTAAAAACTCGATATCATATTTTTCAGACAAATAGCGCACCAATTTAGTATTGGCCTTCAACTGAGCCTCGGTGAGTTCATTATTTTCATTGGGTCCCACATTTTCAATGCCTATCGCACAATGATTTAACCCGATCACGTGACGCGCCATGTAGTTTTCAGGCATCAAACGGTAAATTTTCCCATCCGTATCCACTAAAAAGTGGGACGAAACATTAACGGCACTAGCATTCGCAATTTCTGGTCGCCAATTAGGCAATTTGGCTTTTTCAAATGCTTCAAATGATTTTTCCAGTGTCGGAATCACGGTCCAGTGCACCACAATTACTCTTGGAATGATCGTTGGATCTTCCTGTATCAGTCCGTATCGTTCTTCCAGGTAATCAAGCGTTAAAGATTTGCGTTCCTCATCAAAAATGATGGGTTTATCGATGATTTTGATTGATTTACAGGAAACCATTAACAGGCACCCCAGTAAGAATGACAGATAGAATTTCATTGGTTTCATGATCGGTAATGGTAAAGGGCTGGATCAATGTGAGGCTTTTGATTGGTCATAAGTTCAGTCACCAGTTTTCCGGTTCCAGTAGCCATGCTGAGTCCTAGCATGTTGTGTCCCACGGCAAGGAAAAGATTTTTATGTTTAGGCGAACGATCTATAATTGGCACTCCATCATAAGTCATGGGACGCCAACCATACCATTCTTCTTCTACATCATCAGTGTAGGGTTCTTTCAGGTATTCTGTAGCTGCTCGTTTCAAAGCCTCCAGACGGGTCTTATTTAATGATTCGTCATATCCGGCAAACTCCATGGTACTTCCTAATCGATAACTACCGTTCCAGGGAGTGGCCACCACTTTTCGTTCCATCATGTTAATAGGCACTTTGGGTGATACAGATGGAGATTTCATGGTAATACTATATCCTTTTCCAGGTACGATAGGAATGTTCAGTTTATGTGCCTTTTTGAGCAACGGTGACCAGGCACCGGTCGCCAGCAGAAAATCATTCGCTTCAAAATCCCCTTGCGCCTTTGTAACAACCGCTTGTAATGACCCGTTGACCGCTTTCATATCTGTGACCTCCGCACCATTGACCAATTCACAGCCATGGGTTTTTAACCAGGATTTTAACTGGCTCACCAAATCGTCAGGCTTCAACCAGGCATCAATATCGTAAAACCAGGAGCCGTATACATTATCCTTCAGGGCAGGTTCCGATTCCAGTAATTCCGGCGCCATCACTGGCCTGGCCTCTACTCCAAATTTTCGGGTATAGTCATTAACAGCATGATAGTGTTCGAATTCCTTCTGGGTGTTACAGACAAAATGGATGCCATTTGCCGACCAATGACAATCCCATGCTTCCTCTTCCAACACATCTGTAAATAAGTTTCTTGAACTCATCACCAGGTCATGGATCGCCTGGCTGTGTTTTGCCACACTTTTAGCAGAGGCATGTTTGATGAATTTCATCGACCACTTGATGAATTGCTGATCGAATTGTGGCTTAATTTTAAAGGGTGCATCCTTCTTAAATAGCCAACCCACAGATTTCACAATCAGGTCATAATCATTGAGCGGCATGATATGACTGGGACTGATCAGGCCACAATTTCCATGTGAACTGGCCTGTTTAACTGGCCCTTTGTCCAAAACAAGTACTTGTTTACCTGCTTTGACCAGATAGTAGGCACTAAAAAGTCCAATTACACCTCCTCCTATGATTACCGTATCGTATCGTTTGCTCATTTGCGTTTCAAGAACAATATCTGAAAGGGCCGAAAATAAACAAAAAAAGCCCCTCAACAATTAAGTCAAGAGGCCATTATTAAGAACCAGCTAAGGAATTCTTGATGATAAGCTTATGTTCTAAAATGGACTTTCTGTTACCCAGCCCTATTCCTCCATGTTTTGCAACGTACCATTGTACTCATTTCCCGTTACATCTGTCAACACGGACCCACTACCGTCTTCAAAATTATAGTAGGCAATTAGGTCGGTTTCTGATCCTTCCAGTGTAGCATTGATCTTTGCTTCTGTCCGGGCATAGTTCCAGATATGCACTTCATCAATGTATCCCTGAAAAAAGGAACTTGGGCTGGCATAATCCGCGCCAAACTGGTTGTTCCTGGTCCCTGATGCTACAAGACGGAATCAACAGAGCAGGTATTACCAGCACCATCAATTATATTGAATACGATTTTTCATAATTTGTCTGTGTGTTTGTAGCTAAAAAGGGCACTCTTGCAGAGTACCCTTTGAGAAAGTTTTAATACGAGAATTTCTGTGCGAATTGCTCATAACCTGCAGGGAGGTTATCATACAGTACCACAAAATTGTTATTGTCGATGAAGGTAACTTTGGTGTTGGTCGCCTGATTCGCTACCTGTGCGGCAATGATCTCATCATCCGCAGGAACTCCCGTGAGGTCATAAACTCTAATCACATGATCCAGTGTGTTTTGAGTACCATTCCCTCCGGCGTAAGAAACAATGACTGTTCCATTGTCACTGACCGCTACATCAGAAGCCAGGGTACGGGCTTGCCCAACTACCACCTCCGAGAACAGAGTATTACCTCCTATGCTGAAGCCTGCCATCCGAACCACATTGTCTTCTGCCCGTAACCAGGTAATGACATATTCTCCATTCTCATTAATATCAACCATTGAGTAGTGATTGATACCCACTTCATTAGGCGTGATTTGGAAAGCAGGAGTTTTGATGGTTAGATCCGCATTGAATTCGTGTACCTCCAGATTATTGTAATTGGATTGAGGTCTGGATACAAAAACAAATTCCCCGTCACTCTTCATGGCAGCTTCCATTCCCCTGCGACGAGTACCCGCATTATCAAACTGATTAATGTTGATGCCTGGCTGAACCATACTTCCAACAAGATTTCCGGCTGCATCTATCTTCTGCATACTGAGTGTGTTGGATTCTGCCCATAGCACCAAATAACCTGTACCGTCAGAAACAGCCATCATGTTTCTGGCTGTATTTGCCCCTGCTCTGATTACCTGATCAGCTATTTTGACTGAACCGTCTGCATTAAATATGACCGCATGCAGATTCGTTCCAACGATTCTTGTCGCAATGAATTCTCCATTGTTCAGCACCGCCAAGCCAGTAGAAAATTCCGTTACATGACCGGTTGAGAAAGATCCTATCACGGCATTATTGGCATCATAAATGAACCCTTCTGTGCCTCCTCCCCAACGATTAGCACTTAATATAAATCCTCCTGAAGGTGTGGCGGCAATCTCTGCACCTTGGTAGTTATCTCCGGTAAAGGCCGCAATAGAAGGGCCATTTGGCACAGCTGCAGGAGGAAACAAGTTCACGATCAAAGGGTTCGTGAAAAAGGCTTTCATTTCAGCTTGCGTGAAATCCGCGCTATAGCTATTGTAACCTGCCTTGTCGACCTGGACCGTGTAGTTGTCATAACCATCTGTCAATTTCAACTGAACGATCCCCGAAGAGATGGCTTTGCTGTACAGTTCTGTCGTCTCCGCGGTAGCTGTAACTGTCAGCGTAGCATCCGTTGGTTCAAACGCTCCGGTCGTAGCATTCTGCACAAAAACAGATATCAACATATCGAAAGTGGCTACAAACTCGAAGTTTGAATCCGTATAACCAAAATCTGCTGGAGTTAACTCCTCGGTAGAAATCACCTGGGGCGCCAGAGAAGTAGAAGCATTAGCTGCCACAACGAGATCGATAGGTAATGGATCATTTACCAGATAATCCAGATCACTGCCTTCCTGAGGTGTAGCATAGATGGTAGCCTCTTCATCATCCAAAACCAGGTATTCCGTCAGTTTATAATTGCCAACCTGAAGAATCAGTGGTTCAGTAACATAACTCCCATTGAATTCAAAAAGCGTCAGTTCTTCCAGTGTGTACACAGGATTCCCCAGGTCATCTTCTATGGAGATCACCACTTTTGATGGAATGTCTGCCTCGGTTCTTCCGGCACTTCCCTTTCTACCGCCATCGGCGTTTTCAATTACCTCAAAGGTGAATTCTACACGCCCTTCGGCAGGTGTTGGTTGCTCTTTGTCACGATTATTACATGATTGGACCATCACTGCTAATACTATAAAAGCAGTCATGATCATTTTGAAACGGTGTTTGATCATTGTCTGTGTGTTTGATTGTAATCAATGATCCAAATGTGAGCACACCGCCCCGTCCCGATCCTACCTTTAAAAGGTAGTTTGGACGATTTGACCTACCCGGAACCTATCCTTTTAGGGTGGTTCTCTTTTAAAAGTCTATACAATATTGAAATAATACAATTTTTAAACTCAAATGGCTAAACTCTATGGGCCAAATCAAGTCAACGCCTCTTCGATTTTTGCACCAATCTCTGATCTGTTTTTGATTTCGAGCTTACTAAATATGTTTCGAATATGGAATTTTACAGTGTTGATTGAAACGAATAAAGCCTCCGATATCTCTACATTGCTGTAGCGTTTGGACAATAACCACAACACATCCGCTTCCCTTTCAGAAAGCAGAAATTGGGTCATGAAATCTTCCTTCACTTTTTCTTCATTTGTGGTAATGTTCACCGTCGGATCAAGCAGGTTAAGGTCATAAATGAGCTTAATTCTATTTTCAAGAATATTTCGCATTCTGGCTATCAACTCTGCATGGTTGAAGGGTTTAGTTATATAGTCATCGATGCCAAGCGTCAAGGCATTCAGTTTATCTTCCTCATCATTTCTTGCTGTTAACATAACTACCGACGTAAATCGTAGCGAAGGTTGTTGCTTGATATTCTCCAGCAATTCGAGGCCATCCATCTCCGGCATCATGATGTCCGAAATGATCAAATCGACAGGTGTTTTAGAAAGCTTTCTAAGAGCGATCTTCCCATTCTCAGCCTCAATGATCGAAAAATACGGGTATAATAATTCACTAATGAAAGACCTCATTTCCGAATGATCCTCAACCAAAAGAAGTTTAGGACGATCGAGTTCGAACTTGCTGGAATAATCATCGACCGTTTGATCCATTTGATTGCGGATGTATTCAATATCAATGACAGATTTATCAAACACAGGAAATACTGGGTTTTGTGTAGTTATTTCCACCGGCATCGTCACCATAAATGACGTCCCTACTCCCACTTCACTTTCAACTTTAACTGTGCCGCCGTGGAGCTCCACAAGTTCTCGTACTAACGCCAATCCGATACCTGTACCTCCTTCCGCTTTTTTTCCGTGAGCGGATTGAAAGTAACGATCAAAGATCAACGGTAAATCTTCCGACGTAATACCAACCCCCGTATCGGTTACTTTCAGCGATAAATTCCCCAAATCATAGTCCACATCTAATGTCACGACTCCCCCTTCGCCAGTATATTTCAACGCGTTGGAAAGTAAGTTTTGAAGTACTTTGCCAAACACTTTATCATCAATCATCAGATTCAGTGATTGATCAGGACGAAAATTCATTGACATCTCAATGTCCTTGATCAGTGCCTGGTCTTTGAACGAATAAAACCTGGATTCTATGTTTTCATACAAGAGCGTTGGAACCGGATTCATCTCTAGTTTACCAGCTTCAAGTTTTGTGAGGTCCAATATTTCTTCGATCAGTGCCTGAAGATGTGTGGTATTGCTTTTGACCGTTTTCAGCGTCTTACGAACTTTATTGTTCAGATGTACATCACTTTGTTCCAATAATGTATCTACAGGTGCTTTAATTAGGGTCAGAGGAGTTTTTAACTCATGGGATATGTTCGCGAAAAACCGGGATTTGATACTATTGAGTTGTCTGAGCTCCTGGTTCGATTTATTTACCTTTCTACGACTGTAGTAAATCAACCCAGCAATGCCCATCAGTAATATGGATAATACGATCAGGCTGATTAGTTGAACTCGTTGTGCTTCTTTTTCGGTAGCTAACAAAGAATTTCGCAATTCGGCTTTGTCGAGATCATGCGCGACTCTCACTTCCGCCAATTCAGAATAATATTTGTCACTTAAAATGGTACTTTGAATGGTATTGAATGTAGTAAAAAAGGCAAGTGCCTCCTCGAACTGTCCCAGTAGCCGATAGCAAATATGAATATTTCCTAAGGCGTTTCTGGCAAAACCCTTCAGTCCTGTTTCCAGTGATTTATTAAGCCCTCTGACAAACCAGTCTATCGCTTTATGCTTAGCGCCAGGGATCAAAAAACAATAAAAACCAATGTTGTTATAGATCATCGCAGACATGTATGAGTCATTGAAGTGTTCGGCAAGTGCCGCAGCCTGAGAAAACAAGACATAGGCTTCATCTCTGCCTACATAGTGTGCCTTCATATTCAGCAGACTTGTCATTACCTGAGCTTCCAAACTATCCTCTTGTGCCCTATTTTCGTTTAACAGCGCCAGTCCTCTGTCTGCCAATTGAAGTCGATCTTCGGGATTGTCAGTCATGTAGGCCTTAGCGAGGTAAGCCTTCGCCTGATGTTGTGGATCATCGCTTCTTTGATAAATATCAATAACCACTTGTAAATGATCGGTCAATGAAAGGTCAGAGACCCCAAAACGAATGAGGTGTGCCACCATGAAATTCGCTTCTGCCAAAGCATGTTGATCGCCATACTTCTGAGCGATGTACAGGGCCTTTGTGAAAAACTGAAAGGACTCCTTATTGCGGTCTGCCCACAAAGTAAGGTTCCCCAGACGCATCAAACGCGGAAAGTCCGTCTGATCATCATTATTACTCAATTTTCCTCGCTCATGAGCTATCAATCCTTCAAGTTTCTGGTTTGCTAAATACCCTGGTAACCAGGCGTTTATATCTTGCGTGGAAGGTGTACTTGAAAGGTAGCGAACAAGCGAATCTGACTTTAGAGAAAGTCCGGGTGGAAGATCAAGGCCGTATCCGTGGTATGAAATCCACAGAATGAATAAAACCAAAATGGTGCGTATCATGATATTTTGTCTAGCTAGTACGGAAATTCCGAGAAGCCAATTAAGTAAAATTCCGTACCGATTCAAAGTAATCGAAAGAAATACCATGATCACCCGCAACACGGGCCTTGCAAGCTCACTTTTACAGATAGCGGATATTATTCACTTTTCCTTGAGATGAAATACTGAAATCCAACCCGAAAAGTGTTCGCACTAAAACTGATACCGTAATTACTTGAAGAATTGATCAATTCATTGGGTATGGCATCTGAAAGCTTGCTTCGGCGATACCGATAGAAGAGCTGCCCGACATTTGCCTGAAGTGCCCATTTTTCAGAAACAAAGTAAGTCAATCCAGGTACGATATTTAGTCTTAACTCTACCAGATCAGCAGTTTGCTCATTGTTTGTAAAATCTGAGGATTCATTGCCAAATCCTACCGCCAGGTTGATGGTAGTAGTCAAATAAAGTTTATCAGCAATGGGACTGAATTTTGTAAAATAAGGATTGATAAGGAACAGGTTATTCCTGGTGATGATCTCGTTGTTTTGAACCACATCGAAATTATCGATCACTTTAAATAATCGGTGTTCGTAGGTCAGGCCAATGCCTAATAGAGCATTATTACCGGTAAACCAACCTAATCTGGGGCTAAAAGAAAGCAGGGTATTGCTGGTTTCTGTATCGTTCACAACACCAAATAGATTAAATTCATTGGTGGAGGACTCTGAGCTGATATTCAGGCTTCCTTCCAAAAGCATATTGCCTTTCTGTAATTGTGCCTGACAGAAAGAAAAGGGAGTTACAATCAGCAGTGCTAATAAAATTCGTTTCATTTTGTTCGGTCATTTAATGGTTTTGTTCGGGGTTGCACACCTTACAGATTGTTGCAAGAGCCTGTTGGAATCCGTCTACCACTTGTAATTAAGCCATGCGTATCCCGAATTGATTTTTGTGACATAGTCCTCGAAGCGATTTTCACTTCGTAATTGCTGAGATGGTACAACTTGGGTGCCAAAACCGAATAAGTGTAAATATTCGCTTGGCTTCTGTCTGGTTGGGGCATTTAGATTCCCGATTCAGATAGCCAGGTCAACAACTTAAGTCAAACTCTCCTATAAAAATCGATTCCGATCTATATTTAAGGATGGCTTCAACAATTACACTCGATCAATCCATACCACGTGAGCATTCGACTCATCTATCGGCGGTAGCTTATGAACGAACTCCTACGTATGTATATGCCTCAGTATTCGCTTCATTAAGTATCATCATTGGCCTCATATGGGACATTTCCTGGCACACGAGCATTGGTAGGGACGGATTGTTATCTCCGCCACATCTGGCAATTTATCTGGGAGCATTGATTGCCGGAGTTTTTTCAGGATTCAAGGTGTTAAAAATTTCATTTTGGGGAACCACTGAAGAAAAAAACGCTTCAGTGAAATTCTGGGGCATATTCTATGGGTCTCTGGGCACGATGTTTTGTATTTGGGGAGCCTTTGCCATGCTCACCTCTGCCCCTTTCGATGATTGGTGGCACAACACTTATGGTCTGGATGTGCAGATTCTCTCTCCTCCTCACACCGTATTGGCACTGGGTATCATGTCGATACAACTGGGGGCGGTAGTCAGTACGCTTTCACAACAAAATTCACTGGTTGGAGCCTCAAAAACGCAAAAGCTACTGTTCATTATTGCTTCCGGTCTTTTACTGGTTACCTTGTTTACACTTAGCTCCGAATATCTGGGACGTCACGACATGCATCATAGTCTGTTTTATCAAGTGGCGGCGGGAGTTTTCCCCGTATATCTGGTAGCTGTAGCCCGGGCTTCCAAATTGAAATGGGCGGCTACCTGGACAGCTGTTGTGTATTCATTGATGCTGGGATCAATGGTGTGGATTTTGCCTTTGTTTCCGGCTGAACCTTTGTTAGGCCCTATTCGAAATCATATTTCAACTTATCAGGCATTTGAATTCCCCCTATTGCTGATCATTCCATGTTTCTGCATCGATTTGATCCTGAACAAATTTGGACAACTGAACAAGTGGGCATTGGCGGCCATGATTTCGTTGGTTTTCACACTCATATTACTTGCGATTCAATGGCCTTTCGCCAACTTTCTGATGTCAGAAGGGGCTAGAAACTGGTTCTTTGGTACAGAATCATGGTATTTCGGAAGTAGTCCGGACTGGGAGTATCGCTACGACTTTATGCCCTGGCGTCTTCATACCGGCGCAGCATTGATCAAAGGTATAGCCATAGCCTGTGTAATTGGTCTCTTCTCCGCACGATTAGGGCTCGTGTGGGGCAAATGGATGACCAGGGTCCAGCGTTAACGAAAGGATCACATAAATGCCAGAAACCCATTGATAAAACTTTAGAACGAACGACTTACTTGATTCTTTAAGAAGTCCTAAAACTATTTTTCGTGAATAATATCATTTCCTTTAAGAAGCCATTTGTTCTTTTCCTGGCCTTATTATGCTGGGGACTTCCGATCACCCTAAGTCATGTAGGTAGTCCGGGTGTTGTATTTGAAGGCACAGCAGGCCCTTACAACTTACTGGTCAGCGTCGATCCACCGGATGTAATTCCCGGCATTGCGGAAATCTCCATTTACGCGTCTGATCCCGAAATCACCAATATTCAGGTCAAGCCTATATATTGGGGTGTAGGAGACGAAGGTTCTCCAAAATCCGACCCCATGAATCCAGTACCCGGTGTGCTAGGACAATTTGAAGGCATCGTTTGGTTCATGAGCAGTGGGACAGCCAGCATCGCCGTATATGTCGATGGTAAGAAAGGCAGCGGAGAAGCGGTGGTACCTATTATGGCTTCCGCAACCGCTCAGAATGAGATGGACGCCAGTCTGGGATGGACTTTGGCAGGACTTGGCCTCTTTTTAGTGATCCTCATGATCACGATCATCAGTTCTTCCGTGGGTTTAGGCATTGTGGCTCCCGGAGCGTCCGTGACGCATTTAAAAAGAAAGAAATTAGTTGGAGGGACTGTCGCTGCCGGCATATTGATCCTCATTTTATGGGGAGGAAAAAGCTGGTGGGAAAGTGAAAGTGCCGCCTACCGAGAATTCATGTACCGACCTCCATTGGCTGATTCCTGGGTAGAGCAAGAGAATGGCAGTCGCATCATGACTTTCCAGGTGGACAGTTTATCGATCAAAAACAGGGGCCGCTTACCCATGAAGTACATGGTTCCCGATCACGGTAAACTGATGCATATGTTTATTATCAAAGAAGGCTCTTTGGACGTATTTGCTCACCTCCATCCCAAACGAGTAGATCCTTTGACATTTAAAGTAGAATTACCTGATGTTCCCGAGGGTCGTTACTTTGTATTTGGAGATATCGTCAGACGGAATGGATACACTGAAACAATTTCTGACACACTGGATATCCCCGCCCCGGTTGCCATGGAAACGACTACCAAAGATAGTACGTGGTATGACCCTGATGATACCTACATCGTCTCGACGGCAGTTGATGAGGAAGTGGCTGGCAATTTACCTTCTGATATCCTGATATGCGGCAAACCCGGAATTGAAACGCCCCTATTAGATGGTTCTACGGCGGTTTTTGAATATCAGCCTAACGAATCATTCATCGCTGGCAAAGTGTATCCGCTCACATTCGCCATCAACGATCCCGAGGGTAACCCCGCCGAATTGGAACCCTACATGGGCATGATGGGGCACGCCGTGGTATTTAGAAAAGAGGGTGGTGTTTATGTTCATTTGCATCCCGTTGGCAATTACTCGATGGCCTCACAACAGATCATTGAAGATCGCATTGCAGAAAATACCCCCCGACCAGTTATCGCTCAGGAAGCGGACTTCTTCTATGACAGTGTTAATCAAGTGGTTACACAATTGGCCATGTTAACAGAAGATGAGAGAACGGAGATTCTGATGCAAGGGATGGAACATACAGGTCTGGGAGAACACGAGGAGCATGGTGCCACAGTCACGTTCCCTTACGCTTTCCCTCAGGAAGGGGATTATCGCATATGGATTCAAATGAAAAGAAATGGAAAGGTGCTAAACAGTAGTTTCGACGCCACAGTTACCTTGTAAGGTAACCCGTGAGTTGTATCAAGATACTACAGTTCAGTTGCATTGTTTCTTCCTGGCCAATATGTACTGTTCGAGCTTCTTTTTGCCTATCATTTTTAGAGAAATGGGGTGGTCAGTATTTAAGACACGTTACTCGTATTAACCAATCCAATCAAAGAACATTTCTCACTTAACCAGTCGTTACGCCATTAATGATGACCCAAAAGATCCCTCTCAAATTGTGTAGTCAAACTCGCTACAAAGCCATCATTGACCAACACAGCGAGGATGGTCTGCCAGGAACTTCGATCTCTTTTGAAGAAGAATTGATCAATTTTCTGAATGAACTACCAACGTATGAGGTTTCAGGGACTACTTCTATCAAATCATTTGCAATGGAGGTATGGCAAGAGGAAGAATTAAGGACTCACACGCATACTTCGTTATCATTTAAAGGACCGGACGGTGAACGAATAGAAAGAAGCTTCTTTTGTTATCAATATGGGAAAAAAGAATTGCCTGTTGGTACCAAAACAGAAGAATTGTACCATAAGAGTTGTGAAGTATTAGTGTTGGTCTTCCAGCAAATAATACATCAGGTCATCAGGTCAGATTTCGATTTAATTGGGGAAGCGCGTCGGAAAAGAAGATTTAAGAACCGTCAAAAGGTTACAACATATTCTGATTTTGTCTGTGAATCATTACCTAATGCCACTAGCGGCTTTAATGTAGTCTTGATCGATAAAGCCGAGAGCGAACATGTCCTCAACAGGCCCTTTAGAGGGCTGTACACGCGTTATGTAACTGCTGCGGAGAAATACACAGAGGACCTGCTGAAGGTATCCTTTTTGGAAAAGAGAAATGACAGTTTGAATAACGAACATCTGGACTACTGGGCATCAAAGCTATCTCCATCCCGATTGCTTGCGCATCAGTTTATTGGCAATACGAGTACCATGCCTTACCGCCGCAAAGAACTCAAGCACGTCATCCCTCGAAACATTCCATTAGGGAAGCTCCCTTTCTGGTTACTTTACCGAAATCTTGAAGAGGGACACATCATCCTCACGATGCCCGAGGGTAAAGGAAGTGCTATATTTTTGGATATATTGATTAGGACATTTTTGTACGTCCAGGGAAGCATCAGGAGTGAAACTTATCATTTGAAAAAGGGAATCGAAGCACGGTTACAGGAAAATGTTGTCGCGTCTCTTACTCCTCCGCCCCCTTCTCCTTATCAATCGAAACCTGGCTCCAGGGCACGGTATCACGAAGCATTGGCGCGGGCAAAGGAACAAAAAGAACATCGAGTCAATCACCCTGAAATACCCAATGAAACAGCCCTTCCAAAAGGAAAAATACGTCAAGAAGACCTCCAGAATCAAGTAGATTTCTTATTTCAATTCGAGGGATCCAGATTATTGAGCTTTGATCACTTCAAAGAAAAATTCCTGGCTAACTATCCTCGTTTTTCAGATAGAAGAGGTCATAGACTGTCTTAGAGAATTATATTAACGGCCAATGTTGCAAACATTGAGATGATGGAGTTTTCGCATCTTTCAAAACCTGGTCGCAAATGCTTGTGACCATATCTTCCCAGGTATTTAACATGCCGTCAAGCCCTAAATAACCAGTAGCATCACAAAAATGCAAGAATCTACTGTTCATCCGGATGCACAAAAACAATTTCCACTCTCCTGTTCTCAGCTCTGTTTTCTTCAGTGTCATTCGGCACCAGTGGTTCGTCTTCGCCTCTTCCCAGGAATTCCATTCTGTCTGGATCTGCGCCCAGTTCAAACAGGATGTCGTAGATGGCCTGAGCACGCAGTATTGATAATCGCTGATTGAATCGACCCGGTCCTACATCGTCCGTATGCCCTACAATTTCGATGCGTACTTCCGGATCTTCTTCCATACGGTCCAGGACTTGTTCGAAGACATATTCATCTTCTATAATCGGATCCGTATCTCCAAACTCAAATCCAAAATGGACGATTAAGACATCTCTGACCTCATCGGCAATAGAATCCAATTCCATTACTGACACGGAATCCTGAACGGCAACAGGTTCCTCCCTCCTTTTGGCAATCGTCAGTTCATCTTCGTCCTCATCTGAATTGGTTCGCCTTATGGGTCGGGTAAACCTTCTGCTGGAGTTATTCTTTTTTCGTTTTCTCTTTTTGGACTTGGCTTTTACGGGTTGCCTTACTTTGAGTCCCACCTCGAAAGCTCCCTGATGGGCAGCATTGGCAAAGAGCGGCACATCGTAACTTGCCCCTAAGGAAAAGACCTGATTATCCCATTGAATGCCTACCATTCCACCTTCATCCATCAAATACTTGAGAAAGATATTCAGGCTCTGTCCTCGCAACCGATTATCATATTTACGAAGGTCTATCCATGTCACCAAACCGGCATTTAAAGTAGTAATGCTTTGAATTTGCCAAACCAGGGCTTCCAGATATACCCGAGAATACTTCCGTTGCATGATTTGCTGTCCAAATTCCCCAACAACATTAATGGGCAATTGCTGCTCTTGCTGGATAAAATCCTCATTGGGTCTGTTAACATTAAAAAATGAAGCCCCGATGTAGGTTTTCGGCATCGTCTTCTTATCCACAACCTGATATTTGACCCCTCCACCAAAAGACAGGTAATTGGTATTGAAATCCTGAAACCCTTCTCCTTGTGCTAACGCTGGGTCAAAACCAACTCCTTCGATGAACTGAGTTCCGGTTGTCAATTCACTGATATCAATTCGGCGAGAGAAATAGTGCGCACTAGCACCAAGGGCTAATCTCTTGAATTTACTGAGAGGAATGTGGTATCCATATTGCAAACCCAATTGGTTTGTTTGGAAGATTCCCCCTACTCCTTCGCGATCATTCGAAGCTTCCACGGCAATGGCCGACCAGGTGCCTTTCCTGCGGAGAAACGGATAAGAAGCTTGAATGTAGGCGGAATTGAGTTGAACACCCGGTTGACTTTGCTGCGATCGGTACAAAGCGCCGATACTGGCGTAATTGGTCAATCCTAAATTCGCAGGATTCACCCTGGGCTCAGCAAATCTATACAGAGAATATTGTGTGTATTGAGCGTACGAGGATAACGTCAATACTACCATCGCTATGGTAAACAAGTATCGCTTCATCATCGTACCAGGTGTATTATACCCGCATTTGATTGAGACTGATTAAGTCTGACCGGCCGACCATCTTCGTATGTGCCTTCAATCGTCCAGAAATAAGAGCCCGATGGCTGAGGCTGACCATTTTTATCTCCATCCCACCCATTTCCAGTCAGTTCACCCGCGCTGGTGGAGGAATAGACTAATACGCCTTCTTTATTCACTACCCTAAACAATACTTCTCGAACCTGAAGCAGGTCATAAACAATTAATCGATCATTAGTCCCGTCAAGATTGGGCGTGAAAAGGTCGGGAATGTGTGCTGTGGTTTCTACCCACACTTGTATCTGTTGCACCGTCTGACAACCAAATTCATCCACTATGGTCACGGTATATAAAGTATTCTCTTCCGGCCCGGCGGTGACAGCACCACTAAAAGGATCATCTAAGCCTGTAGATGGCGACCACTCATATTCATAATCATTCTGAGCGGAAAAACTGATATTGACCTGATTACCTCTGACGATTCTGAATACGGTATCAACCGAATATTCCGGAAATTGCGTGAAAACATTGATGCGTCCCGTTTCCCGGACACCTGACGCAGATACCAATGTTATCTCTAACTGATCATCTTCTTCAGTTCCATATGCTATCTCATTTCCAAAGCCAAGGTCGCCTTGCAAATTGGAATTCCAAAGCACTGAATCCCAACAGAATTCTGTCTCGACCAGGTCTTCAAAAAGAAGCGTCTGTATCTCACCCCGACATACATTCAATAAATCCCGAAATGCTATCGCATCATCAATAACATAGCGCGCGACATTGTTATCATAGCTCAATTCCGAAAATCCTGTTTCGGGGAAAATCGTCTCCGTACTAAGCATATTCTCATCTCCCGGAGGAAAATCCGTAGGTACCGTAGAGGTGGCATTCAGGACTAGAAAAATCTCGTCTATTCCTGCAATATCCTGATCAATCACAAATGAAAACTCTTCAGAATCAAATCCATAAACGATGTTATTCATGGAACCGCCACCCAGATAGCCCGCACTTGAATTGGTCGTAGGGTTGGCATCAAAGAACGCTACCGGAACTACCGCATTCATGGTATCATAGCCATTATTGAATATCGTAAACTCGATTCTGGTAGATTCCGAATCAATGCATCTTACATCTGTAATCACTGCCGAAACATCCATCGTGGGGTCATCTACTTGCAAGACAAATGGTCCACGTTCATCCTGGCAGATTCCGTCAGAAGCAGTGAGTGAAATACTGTATTGCCCGGGCTCCCGGAAATAATACGTAAGGTTCTGATTAGTCAGGGTGTCATTCGGCAAACTAGTCCCTCCTGGGTCATTGTTCTCATGTGTTATGAGCCACTCATAATCCGTAGCGCCATTCGTACGATTGATGAAAGTCACAGAATCCGTAAATAAGGCATGAGGTTGCTTTGAAGCGATCAGTCTTTTGTCCGGCGAAAACCTCGCCAATACACCGCAGGTTACTCTGATATTGACGGAAGTTGTGGCCACACATGAATTATCCGTATTATTCCAGGCACGCAAAAACAAGGTATAGTGTCCTTCGGTATTGATGGTTGTCGTCAGGTCCGCTGCTGTAGACACCAGGGTTCCCGATACCGGGCCATCCCAGGTTCCTTGATTCGTATCGAGATACCATTCATAATTAGTGACTGTTCCCGAAACTGAACTGGAGAAAGTCAGTGCATTCCCGACCACTGGATATACTTCCTGTATATCGATCTGAACTGATAACTCCTCACAAGTTGACGTACAAGTATTTCCCGTTCTTCGCTCGTATGGTAAGTCAGGATAACTGGACTCAATGGTGAATTGCATTCGCTCTGCCTGACCAAGGCTAAAATCTAATCGACACGCCCCGTTGCCATAATCCATGAAATTGGTACCCATGTCAAGGGTATCGGAGAAGAAGGTGTTGTTACTGAAATTCGATAACGTATCGGTATGACAGGAGTTGTCTTCGCAAGAATCGAAAATACTCATATCTGGAGGTGTATCACATACCATATCACCATCTGCCAGGCAATCATCATTCTTGCAATCTCTTCCCTGCCAGGTATGCAATAGACCGAAATAGTGCCCTATCTCATGTGCCAGTGTGGCCACGTTCAAACTGTTCACTACCACGCCATCACTTGCTGCGTAACCGCCATAGCCTAGACGGGTCCACCACGTACGCCCCTCATATTCAGCTAATACTTCTCCTGCTATTTCGTCCACCACCCAGATATTCAAATACCGTTCCTGATCCCATTTAATGGTACTGACCAGGTCCTGATGTTCAAGGTCTACATCGACGATCCGAAAGGCTGAATTGACATAATTGATACCGGAAGTCTCACTGCCATCTGGCGCTTCACAAGCTAATTCAAGTCTGATCTGTGTATCTGCTCCCCAGTCATTATTGAATTGTCCGGCATTGGCAAAAGCAAAATTGAGCGCATTGACGGTCTGTTGTACGGTGCCCTCTCCTGGGGGAGATGAACGCAGTATGTGAAAAACCAGGGGAATTGTGTAGTCAGTGAGTTCCTGCCGGGCGCTGATCTTCTTTTGACGCCAGGCCCTGAGTTGGGCAGCGGATACTTTTCTCTCATGAAAACTCAGCGGATCATCATCACGACAATCGATGACCTGAGCCCTTAGCAGTATAGGAAACAAGGTCATTGCCAGACATAAAAATATGAGGTTCTTGTACATAAGCGGCAGCGAAGCATACTTCAAAGAAGTATGAACGCAATTTGATACTTTAGCTATAGTATGCACAAAATACAATTAAGTAACATCTTTCCCCACCCAGAAGGCTATTATAAGTAAATTTTATACTTTCAATAATTTCTTTAAATCTTGATTTATAAACCCTGGCGTGGTTTATGCAGTAATAGCTGCTAGATACCTCGACATGAAAGCATGCAACAAAGTCAAGATTCTCGCCTGAGCAAGTACGTACAATTCATCGAACATCCAAAAGTCCAAAACATTGTCGTTGGGCTGATCATACTGAATTCAATACTCATCGGATTGGAAACCATTCCCTCGGTGATGGACCAATTCGGATATTGGATCGACCTGTTTGATTCAATCATACTGGTGTTATTCGTCATTGAAATCGTCCTGAAAATACTCTTGTATCGTACTCGTTTTTTCACCAACGCATGGAATTTGTTCGATTTCTTCATCATCGGCATGTCTATTGCTCCGGCAGCTGGCTCTTTCTCTATTTTCAGAACCTTAAGGATCGTCCGAACACTTCGTCTCTTGAAAAGTTTACCTCGTTTGCGTTTGATCATCGAGTCATTGCTCCAGTCTGTACCCAGTATCAGTTGGATTGTTGTCCTCCTGGGCATTGTTTATTACATTTTTGCGGTCATCGGTGTTAACCTTTTCGGAACGAATTATCCGGAATATTTCGGAGATCTGGGCACCTCTGTTTTCACGTTGTTTCAAATCATGACCCTTGAAAGCTGGTCTTCAGCCATAGCCCGTCCTATCATGGATGGTGTACCCTTTGCCGCGATTTATTTCGTAGTTTTCATCTTGATCGCCACGTATACGACACTGAATATCTTTATTGCAATCGTGGTAAACACCATGAACGAAGTGTCTTTAAAAGACCTTCAGGAGGAAGAAGAGCACATCAAAGATTTTGTTTCAGAAGAAAATGCCCGATTACATGATAAATTGGATGAACTCACCAAAACTGTGAAGGAGCTGAAATCCGAAATGGAAAGGGAAAAAGAAATCTCTGCTTTGGTCTGAATCCGTTTACTCTTCTTTTGAAGGAATGAGTTCAGTATCCAGGTCAAGCAGGTAAAAGTCATTTATAGGATCTAAGGGCGCTACAGGCATTTCCGGAATCGATTTGGGTCGCTTAATCAGTAAACTTCCTTTTGTATAGCGATTGGCCAGGTTGGGGGCCTTTAAAAGGGTGTAAAAGTCATCATCCAGGTTAATCTTAGGCTGCTTCATTTTCAGAAATGAATTATTTTCCAACAAGTGATTGCCATAAGAGAGATTCGCCGTGTCAGTCGGGAATGGCTCTATGCCTGATTGTTGTGCCAGGGCAACGGAAGAGATCAACAGAAATGAGAATAAGAAGATACCTTTCATGCTTTGTCATTTAGTCAAGGTGTAAAATAATGCGAACCATAAAAAAATCCGTAATTAACCGGGCTTTTAACATTCGTTCAGAATCCCTAAAAAAAGGGAAACTGCCAACAGGCAGTTTCCACACACATTTTACACCTAACTAAAACTTACTGCTATTAAGCATTATAGTTGAGGCAAGGATATACGGGAATCCTGCCAGGAGTCAGCTTATTGGATAGAGCGACCAAAATGCTCGTCCGGTTATCAAAATATTGGGACAGAAGAATTAGGATACCATCAAAAAAGTCTTGAGGACACGCATTCCATCGTCTTTGTAGTCATGAAGGTTACCATCCATCAGTGCGGCATAGAGTTCCTTTTCTTCCTCAGAAACTGCCGTAGCATAATCTACTTTCTCATTCTTTCCGATCCCTTTATTGGCCATGTGCCAATTACCAAAATGACGTTCATCCGCCGGTTGACAATACCGCATCTGGGATCCTCCGTGTCTGGGGTCCTTTTCAATCTTTTGATAGGTTCTGGTTACATTTTCATAGGGTCCTTCCAGAATCTGCAGGAAACGCTTGGGCGTATAAATCAAAATGCCGGTCAATCCCAAAGCAGGATTATTCCTGGCAGCAGCCTTCAATATATCCTTGATACAATCATCATCACATGAAGGAGTTCTTGCACTTGTATAAACTAAGCGGTAAAGTTGGTCATTGGCCATATCCGAATCAGAAGATAACGCTTGCTCTTCACTGGAGATATCTTCAGTAGTAGATCTTTGGTTATATGCTTCAGCCATGGCCAACATCATCCGAAGTAATCTTTCATCTGATTCTTCGATGGTCGATCTCAAGGAGGATTTCAATTCCTGCAATTGCATAATCTTGTGGGTTTTGAATGTCCAACCAACAAAAAGCGATCATTGTTAAGAAATTACATGTGTCAAAAACATCTTCCAAGAATAGGTGTGGAAACTACCGATTGAAGATTTTTCAACCTAGAATTCCAGTACTCTTCCAACATTATCACAAGATCAATTAATCCATTTTACTCGGGAATTGACTAAAAATCGATGTATTCATCATATCCATGGTCGAAATATGGGTACCAGATCTTCGCAGATTTTGTCGAACTAATTTGTTGGATTCCTCGAAATCAGTAACGACACCATTTTCAGTCTGAAAGGTAAGATCAGTTAGTGTCTCAAGATGATTGATCGGCCTTAAGTCTATGTCTTGATGGCTTAGGTGAAGCCAAAGCAGGTCATCTAGATCGGATATTGGTCCCAGAGATTGGATCTCATTTCCGGAAAGGAAAAGCTTTCTTAACCTTGAAAGGTTAGCGATTCCTTCAATATCGCTTATTTGATTGTCACGAAGGTCCAACCATTCCACACCTCTCATATCGCCCAAAAAGCCAAGGTCTGAGATTTCATTTCCCCTAAGTACGAGTACCCCTACCTTGTTTAATTCGGAAATCGGACTGAAATCTGTGATCTGTGTGTTCATGAGGTTTAACTGAACCAATTCAGTCAAATTGGATAAAACATCAACTTTCTGAACAGGATTGCTTTCAAGAATCAGGACATGAAGATTCAACAGGTTATTTAGCATAGAGATATCGGAAACATGGTTACCCGGGATCCATATGCCATACAGGTTTACTAAACCTTCCAAAGGGCTCAAATCCTCCAGATTGTTAAAAGCTATATTAAAATGAGTGAGATTTTTCCAATTCCTTGCAACAGAAATGTCAGCGATTTGATTGAAATTAAAGGATATCCCTTCCAGTTCCGTCAACCGATTCAGCGGCGTTAAACTATGTATCTTATTGCGATCCATGATTAGTTTTCTCAATGAAGTAAGCCTGGACAATGGAGCGACATTCTCAATATTATTCCCACTTAGACTAAGGTTTTCAAGTTTGGATAAATGCGAAAGCGGCGAAAGGTCCTCAATCGCATTATTATTGAGATACAGCTCTTTTAAGTTGGAAGCATACTCCAGTCCATCAATGTGCTTAATCTTATTATTGATAGCTACAAGTCTGGTGAGTTCAAGCATATCCTGCCGTGTAATGATACCAGTAGGCCAATCCATATAAGTTCGAATGGCATATTCCAATTGATTGTCCTTGAAAATAACCTCCTGATCATTTTGCGCATTAAGCTGCCAAATCGCAAATAATGTAAAAAGTAGAATTGCTGTCTTTTTCATATTTACGAATTACTTATGAATTCCGGACCTCAAAAAGCTCAGCGAGTCCACAATTATGATTTGACACTTATTCCCCGGGCCTCTTGGTTTTACTCAGTGATTTGTAGTACTCGGAAGGAGTGATCCCTTCTCTCTTCTTAAAAGACCTGATAAATGTTGATTTAGAATTGAACCCATGGTCCATCGCAACCCCTACCAATGTCTTGTAATTCAATTCTCCATCGGCAAGCGATGCTTTCACTGAATCTACTCGATAAGCGTTTACAAAGTCATTGAAATTCATTTTCGCTTTTTCGTTGATGACGCGAGAGAGTATAGACGTGTTGGAATCCACCGCCTTTGCGACCTGATGTAGTGAAAGCCTGGGATCTTTATAAAGCTTTGACTCCTGAAACAACAGATGGACCTTGTCTAATAAATGATCCATCGTTTTCGAGTCTGGTCCCGTTCTGGCCTTTTCATCGGGTAATGAAGGAAGTCCCTTGATCTCGTAGATTGACAGGCGGATTGAACTCATTAAACCAGAGATGGATAAGAAATATGAAATCAACCCGAAAATGAGATAATACCACCATTTGATTCCCCAATCTCCCAACTCTGGGAAAATAAAAATAAATAACCCCCTGAAAATGATGATCAGAATTAATGAAACGAGAAAGTTTTTAAGCCAATGAAGCCTTACTGAATCGGCATAACTGACCGTATGATAAATGCTCCTTCTAAAATTCGAATACTTTCTAACAGAAATAAACGCATAAACCACCATTGAGGCAAGGCCAGTGATTTGGTACCAGGGCTGAAAGTCCTTATCCATTCCGTCCTCATAGAAATAATACTCATCCAGGATCAACAAATCAGTAATTGCCACACCCAATGAGTATAGTAAGTAAACCCCGGCAGGAACGAAATGTATCCACATTTTCTCATGAACCTGAATCCTGTCACCAATAAGCTTTCTGGTAAAAAAGTACATGACGGGCCCAAATAAGAAATACTGATGAAAAGGGATAAACCAGAGAAAATCCCGATATCCCGGCTCAGCATACCAACCTGCTTTTCCGAGCATCCATGGTGTCATGTATAGCGCACACAGTAAAATAAGTAAGCTTAACCACTGGTCTGATGCAACACCTTCTTTCAAGCCTTTTCTGATTAGAATGAATGAAAAAATCAATTCATTGAGGACGAAAAAGAGAAGGGTGAGGCTTTGGTAATCGGAATTAAACAGCAATTGACTATAAATTATGATTTGAAGGTTTGTGTTCGTCAATCACGCAAAATGAGTCAAACCGAGAAAGAAATAAAAAAGCAAAAGTTTCGAATTATCATTTGGAACCTGAAATGGGATCAAACACAATGCCTGAGGGAGTAAAGGATCATTTCTATGATCCACAGTGATTGAGTTAATCGGTTATTTCCAATCGTACTTTCACAAGATCATTCATCCGCTCTGGTGAGCCACCCTAAGAGCTGTATAGGGAATGAGAATTCGGGCACAAATAATTACAGTGGATTAAAAAATAAAGCCGCCCGGGGAGGGCGGCTTAGAACACACAACTAAAATTCAGCTGCTCAACTGAATTACTCAACTGCTCCCAAAATGTCTCAAACTCATAGCAAGGTTAATATAGACGCATATCTGCCATCTTAAATTCTCGTCAAACGTGATTGCATTCTCGACAGAAACGCTCAAAGTCACGATACAACCATTTGCCTTCTGACTGTTTTCCGGTACTCAGTACTTTCCTATTTTATTTCAAATTCAATCACACTGAATCTTGATTTTTATGCTATCTTTGCGGCTCTATTTTTCGAAATAGGCCTAATTGAATAATTATGACCAATAATTACGAGACAGTATTCATTTTAAATCCCGTTTTATCTGAAGCTCAGATGAAGGATACTGTTGAAAAATTCAAAGGAATTCTCGAAAACAATGGCGCGAAAATCGTCAACAGCGAGAATTGGGGCTTGAAAAAGCTGGCTTACAATATCCAGCACAAGACCACTGGTTTCTACCACCTGATTGAATTTGAAGCAGAACCTAATGTCATAGCTTCCCTTGAAACGGAGTATCGTCGCGATGAAGCGATCATGAGATTCCTGACTACCGCGTTGGATAAACACGCAGTAGTGTACAATGAGAGACGCAGAAAAGGTGCATTTAGAAAAGACAAAAAAGAGGAGGCTAAAGCATGACATTACAGAACGAACCCATCAACAGGGAACAGAAGCGTAAGAAGTATTGCCGATTCAAAAAGAACGGCATCAAATACATTGACTACAAAGACGCTGACTTCTTGCTGAAGTTTGTGAATGAACAAGGGAAAATCCTTCCCCGTCGTATCACAGGCACTAGCTTGAAATATCAGAGAAAAGTAGCTCAAGCAGTAAAAAGAGCACGTCACCTGGCGTTGCTTCCTTATGTTACAGACTCTCTAAAGTAAGCACGACATGGATATTATTTTGAGAGAAGACATCAAAGGGCTTGGATACAAGAATGATATTGTGTCTGTAAAGCCTGGTTACGGTAGAAATTACCTGATTCCTCAGGGCATGGCCATCATTGCCAGCACTTCTAACCGTAAAATGATCGAGGAAAACATCCGACAAGCGGCACACAAAGCTGAGAAGGCACTGAAAGATGCTCAGGAAATCGCTGACAAAATGGGTGATTTGGTATTGGAGATCAAAACAAAAGCTGGTGACAGTGGAAAGATCTTTGGTGCAATCACTGCTTTGCAGGTTTCTGACGGACTGGCGGCCAAAGGATTCACCGTAGATCGTAAGAAAGTTTCATTTGCAGCTCCTATCAAGGAAGTTGGTGAGCATAAGGCTACCTTAGACCTTCACAAAGAGGTGCATCACGAGATTACATTGAGCGTAGTAGCTGAGTAATCAGAACACTACAAAACCATAGAAGACCCTGGGCCAATAGCCTGGGGTTTTTTGTTTGTTAGGTTCGAATGATCCGTTATCAAGTTAACGAGGAGTAATCGGCATTCTCATTTCTTAGGTTAACATCCTGGATAAACCAGGTCTCACCGGAGGGGATGTCTCAATTCTACCCATCACTTCGGAAAATAACCTATCAAAGTCCGTGGTAAACATGGACGTACCGACATTGGCCACATTATCAATTGATTCACTGACTCGAATGGTATTTCGAAGTGATGCTTCCATCAAATTCCGATGGAAGAGCTTTCTACATGCTTTCTGGATCTTCTGATGGTAGATGAGTTTCGGGTTAAAGTTATTCAGGTACAGACCTAGCAACTTTAGGTTTCGATAGCCAGTAAGTGACTTTAAGCGGTTGATCACTTTTATGGCACCTTTAATAGAGAAAACATCAGGATTCATTGGAATCAGCACATTGTCGGAGTTGGCCAGTATGTTTTCAACGGATTTTCCAAAATAAGATGGACAATCGACAAGGATATAGTCATACTCCGACTCGAGGCTTTCAATCACGGATTTAATCAACAGATCACCGAACTCGATGAACTGACTATTCGTTTCTAGACCGATGATCTTTTCAGACCCAAATAGTAAATCAAGATTACTATTGATTTTTGTAGGAGTCGCAATAGGGAAATTGTGATGAATAGAGTTTCGAATGGCCTCGAAAATATTGGTTTCTCGTTCCGATTTATCATTACCGATTACACTGGTCAAATTGACCTGCGGATCAAAATCGATGATCAGGACCTTATGCTTCCTATATAACCTTTTGGCCAGGT
Source organism: Cyclobacteriaceae bacterium (assembly GCA_965229785.1). GTDB lineage: Bacteria > Bacteroidota > Bacteroidia > Cytophagales > Cyclobacteriaceae > JAWPMT01. The sequence goes on along the minus strand of CBDDJS010000001.1, from coordinate 1,129,489 downwards.
TAATGATAGAAACAGTTTTCCCTACCCCACCCTTAAAATTGTAGACTGAGACCACTTTTGCCATGAATTTGATGAATTAGCTCGTTCTTAAATGAATTGGTTTGTCTCTGCTGATCAATTACATCTACATATAATATATACGCCTACCCTCCTTCAGGTAACCCCGGAAACGAATGAGCAGGTATCTTTCATCAGACGGGCTAAACCCGATATCATTCGTTCACAACTTCTCTAAAAAGTAAAGGGTAAGCAAGAATCACTCCTATCCTGGCACCTGACAAAGGATTGAATCCCCACCTCAACAGAGTGCTACCGAACATTTTAATACGCGTCGTAAAGATCATTAACACGCTGACAATTAAGGGATTAAATCCATCCTACCCTTTCAGTTTAAATCTTCCAAAACAATTTCGCTCAAAAATTAATTATACTACAAATAGGAATTTATAACTAAAATTCGCTTTACTTCGTAAATACTACGAATGGGAATTAATTATTCTGAAAATGAAAAAGTATCAATTGGGAGAATTCGAGGAGATCGTGATGCTGACGGTAGCCATCCTTTATGACAATGCCTACGGAGTATCCATTAAAAAGGAAATCGAAACCAGATTGAAGCGAAGTGTCAGCGTGGGCGCCTTACAATCTGCCCTTAGAAGACTGGAGGATAAAAATTACCTCGCTTCACAGGATAAAGACGCTACCCAGGAAAGAGCGGGCCGACCCAAACGATATTTTAAGATCACATCATTAGGAAAGGAAGCCATGGAATACACACGGGAAACACGAAACAACCTGTGGGATGCCATTCCTTCGATCTCATTGGACGTAAAATTTGGACAAGTCTGAAAAATGGCAAATCCCCCAAAAATCTTCCGAAACTTCTTCCGATGGTTCTGTCATCCCCGGTTACGACAACCTATTGAAGGCGATCTCATGGAATTGTACCACGAACGTGTAGAAGTACTAGGAAAAAGAAAAGCAGATCTTCTCTTTATCAAAGATGTATTGGTCCTGTTCAGAAAGGACATTATCAGGCCTACTGACGGAACACATCGGATCAACCACTACGGGATGATAAAAAACTACATCAAAACCTCCTGGCGCAACCTGAAAAGACAGAAAGTATATGCAGTCATCAACATTGGAGGATTATCCGTTAGCATTGCCTGCATCTTGCTGATCCTGACATTCATCAGGTTCGAATTCTCCTATGATCGTTTTTTAGAGAATTACGACAAAGTATACCGCGTCTATAATGCTTCATCGGCAAATAATTTTCTGGGGAAAAACAAAAATGCCATTACGCCCCTTCAACTGGCTTCCGCCCTAAGGGTTGAGTATCCGGAGATACAGGATGCCACGGTTTTTGACTGGTCCAATTCATTAATAGGAAAAAACAAAGACCAGCTATTCTATGAGGCTGGTGTCTACGCAGACCGGCACTTTTTCAGTGTATTCCCCTATGAGTTCGTAGCGGGTGATCCAAAAACAGCGCTGGATGACCCCTTAAGTATCGTACTTACGGCCTCATTGGCGCAGCAAATCTTTGATCACGAAAACCCTCTGGGTCAATTATTAACTCATCGTGATCAAATTTATCAGGTAACAGGAGTAATTCAGGATCCTCCGAGGAACGCATCCATTCCACTAGATTTTGTGGTCAATATAGAAAGTTACGCCTGGTACAAAAGGGACATCAATCGGGAAAAGTGGAACAGCAACGGATACAATACTTTCTTCACTTTGAAACATTCGAGCGATGCGGCTTTACTCGAATCCAAAATGCCCGAACTACTTGAAAAATACTGGATAAATATGGAGAGGTATCCGCAGTATTATCGATTCGAGGCATTGGCAGATGTTCACCTCCAATCATCCTTCAATTTTGACTTTTATGGCAAAGGAAGTCGAAAGCAGCTCATACTTTTTGGGACCATCGCCCTGCTGATCATCATCCTGGCACTAATTAACTACACCAATCTGGCGGTTGCGCGATCCATGAACCGTTCGAAAGAAGTGGGACTTAGAAAAACCATCGGTGCCGGAAGAAATCAACTCATTTTTCAGTTTCTATTTGAATCCATCTTCATCACTTTCATCGCCACAGTATTCGCTTTATTGATCACCGTATGGAGTCTTCCGTTTTTCGGACAGCTATTGGAGCGATCACTACAATTTGAATTGGATATGCTCCTAGCAGCGACTCCCTACTTAATCGCACTTGTGGTTGTCCTGGGAATTATGGCTGGTATTTATCCGGCGTTTCTAATCTCACATTTGAAACCCATTCAGGCTCTGAAAGGTAAAATCACCAAGCACAAGAAAAACCAGATCCAAAAGCTATTGGTCGTGGGGCAATACACCATTTCAATAGCGATGATCATTTGCGCGATTGCGGTCAATCAGCAATTTCAATTCATCCAAAACAAAGACCTGGGATTTCAAAAAGAAAACATTCTGACGATACGGAACAGAAGCAGGGAAGTATCAGAAAAGTTCGAAGTACTCAGAAATGAATGGCTCAAAAATCCCAACATTTTAGGAGTAGCTGGCTCCCAGAATCTACCCATTGATTTACGTCAGGCCACAGTAGTCAACGATGACCCGGGTGGAGATCCGAATGATGATCTGCATATCTACCAACTGCGTGCAGGATATGACTTTCTACAGCTGTATGACATTGAATTACTCTCGGGAAGGGATTTTTCACGTACACTCAATGATTCCATTAACTTATGTATCATCAATGAATCGGCAGCAAAAGCCATGGGTTGGACGCCAGAAGAAGCCATTGGCAAACGCTTTACCGAGGACTGGGAATTGAAATACAGGGAAGTTATCGGGGTAGTAAAAGACTTCCATATCCATTCGATGAAAATGGAAATTGAACCCATGTTTATCGAACGACGAAATGCCCGATCCTTTCGGTATCTTTCTTTCCGGATCAATCCAAATGATCTTCGTGAAACACTTGGCTATTTGGAGGAAACGATATCTCCTTACTCCGCTTACCCTTTTGACGCACAACTTCTTACCAACAAATACAATGACTTGTATAAGGATGACCTGAATCAAAGCAAGTTATTCAACTTATTCACGCTTCTGGCAATACTCATTGCCTTGTTAGGACTTTTCGGACTGGCTACTTACACCATTCACCAACGTGTAAAAGAGGTTAGCATCAGAAAAGTATTGGGGGCTACGATTCGCCAGATCATTACGTTGGTATCCAGGGATTTTCTGGTGTTGGTCATCATTGGTTTTTTCGTATCCATTCCTTTGGCCTGGTTAGCAATTGACCATTGGCTGGATGCATTTTCCTACCACATCTCGACAACCTGGTATGTTTTTGCCATTCCAGGGATCCTGGCACTACTCATTTCCTGGCTGACGATCAGTACTCAATCACTTAAAGTGGCACTGGCAGACCCGGCTCAAATACTCAAAGATGAATAATCAACCTCCTAAAATATTCCGAAACTTCTTTCGCTGGTACTGCCACCCAAGATTACATAAGCCGATCGAAGGTGACCTCATGGAGTTGTATCATGAACGAACAGAAGAACTTGGAAAAAGAAAAGCAGACCTGCTCTTCATCAGGGATGTAATGATCCTATTTCGAAAAGACATCATTAAGCCTGCCGACGGCACTTACAGACTAAATTTCTATGGTATGCTCAAACACAATCTACTGATCTCCATCCGAAGCTTTCGAAAATTCAAAAGTACCTTCCTGATCAACCTGCTGGGTCTGGCTAGTGGCCTTGCTAGTGCATTACTCATTTTTCTGTGGGTGACGGACGAACTTAATACGGATAAATTCCACGAAAAAGACAGTAATCGCCATGTTCAGGTAATCTACTCCTACCCCACTTCCGGAACGTATCATACCAATATCGACGGTTCTGGCCCCAATCCTCTTTACGCCGCGTTAGCCAAGCATTTACCTGAAGTAGAATATGCAGTCCCGGTGACTGCACACATAGGAAAAAGTGTATTCGCTTCGAGCGACAAAAACATGCGGGCGAGTTATCGCTACATCGGCGACGGCTATTTCAATCTGTTTCCGAGCGAGTTTATCCGCGGAGACAAACATCAGGCTTTCAATGACAAGAGTCATGTGATCATTTCAGAGCAGGTTGCTACAAATCTGTTCGGGTCGGCAGATCGTGCCATGGGAAGTACCATCGAACTGAAAGACGAATATGAGGGAGGTTCATTCCAGGTCAATGGGGTTTTCAAACCCAATGCCCTTGCTTCCGAAAAAGTAGACATCCTTTTGAGTTATGAGGTATTCGCTACTCCCGAGATGATGAAATGGTACAACGGAGGCACGCAAGCCAACCTTGTCCTGAAAGAAGGCACCGATCTGGCCCAATTCAATGACAAACTCCGTGATTTTCTAAAAAAAGTGTGGAAGAACTCCAATTTCATCCTGTATGCCCAACCCTACTCCGAAAAATACCTCTACAATAAGTATGAAAATGGCTTGCCTGTCGAAGGAAGGATCGTCTATGTGAAGTTATTTTCAATCATTGCGCTGTTTGTACTGGTCATTGCCTGCATCAATTACATGAACTTCTCCACCGCAAAGGCTTCACGCAGGATCAAAGAAATTGGCGTCAAAAAAGCCATCGGTGCAGGCCGTCGGTCACTTATCTTTCAATATTTCAGTGAGTCCATCTTCATGGCGTTCCTGTCCCTGATCATGGCACTCGTCATCGTAGTGTTTTTACTTCCACATTTCAATGAAATCACTGGCAAACAACTCACTTTGAATTTCGCTCCCAATGCAATCGGATCCATCATTGCCATTACGGCATTTACAGGACTCATTTCCGGAATATATCCTGCACTTCACCTATCAGGTTTTGCCCCTGTTCTTGCGCTAAAAGGGAAGTTGAAAGCTTATGCTGGAGGCTTATGGCTTAGAAAAGGTCTGGTGATCGTTCAATTTACCATTTCCGTGACAATGATCATTTCGGTCATTGTTATTTATAATCAGGTAAACTTCATACAAACCACTAACCTGGGTTATGAAAAGGATCACATCATCACTTTCCCCAAAGAAGGCCGGCTGATCAAAGAAAGTCAGGCATTCTTCGATGAGATCAGAAGCATTCCGGGTGTGCTAATTGCCTCTCAAATGAATGGAGAGCTTCCCGGACGCCTTGCCTATACCCATGGATATACCTGGGAAGGCATGAGTGAAGCGGATAAAAAACTTCGGTTTTACCAAATACGTGGCGGGTATGACCTGATCAAATTGTTGGGCATCGAATTGTCCACCGGAAGAGATTTTTCGACTGATTTTTCCACAGATAAGGATGCCTATATCATGAATGAAACGGCGATAAGAATGATGGGACTTGAGGCACCTCTGGGTCAAAATTTTGGCAACCTGAATCCTAATATCAATACGAAACATATCATAGGAGTCGTGAAGGATTTCCACTTCCAGTCACTACAAGAAGAAGTCAAACCTTTTATTTTCTCACTTCGAGAGGATGCTGAAAAATTTATCGTGAAAATGCAAGCTGGAACGGAAAGAGAAACCATTGGCCGCATTGAACAGGCATACAAGGAGTTCAATGCAGGGTATCCTTTCGAATATAAATTTCTGGATGACAACTATCAGGCAATCTATGCGTCAGAAGCAAGAATTACTGCTTTGTCCAAATACTTTGCGGCAGTGGCCATCATCATTTCGTGCCTTGGGTTGCTGGCACTCACATCATTTAGTACTCAACAGCGATTCAAAGAAATCGCTATCAGGAAGGTATTAGGCTCCAGCCACCTGGATATCATGCGGTTACTTTCGAGTGATTTTACTTTACTCGTATCTCTGGGCATTGTAGCCGCTTTACCGATTGCCTATTACCTCATGCGAAACTGGCTCGATGCTTTTGCCTATCGCATCGATTTATCTCCAGCATACTTCGCGATTGGAGGCCTCATGGTGTTGCTACTGGCAGTATTGACCATTACCACACAAACAGCCCCATCTGCTCGGATCAACATCACCGAAAGTCTGCGTACCGATGGATAAACACCCTCCAAAGCTGTTCCGACATTTCTTTCGGTGGTATTGCCATCCCCGTCTACATAAGCCCATCGAAGGGGACCTTATGGAATTATACTATGAGCGCCTGGATGAAGTAGGTAAACGAAAGGCAGATCTGCTCTTCATCAAAGATGTATTGATCCTATTTAGAAAAGACATTATCCGTCCCGCGGGCGGAACGTACCGATTAAACTTCTACGGCATGTTAAAACACAACTTATTAATCACACTTCGAAGCTTCAAAAGATACCAAAGTACGTTTTGGATCAATCTAACCGGTCTGACTGTAGGGCTAGCCGCTTTCATGCTCATTTTCCTATGGGTGAATGATGAAGTCAGCAAGGATCAATTTCATGCGAAAGGAGATCAAATCTATCAGGTACTACGAACTAAAAGAACTGCAGACCGCCCAACTCGAACCCACGATTCTAACAGTGAACTCCTGATACCGGAAATGAAGGCCGAATTGGCTGAAGTAGAAATGGCCGTCCCAATCATGCGCGAGTTTCCTTATGCTGTCTTGTCCATCGATGATAAGACACTGAAGTCTTCGGGCCTGTTCGTTGGCAAAGACTTCTTTAACCTGTTTTCATTTAACCTGACTGTCGGGAATCCTAATGAAGTCCTGACTTCTCCGAGTTCGATAGTTATCTCCAAATCCCTCTCTGAAAAGCTGTTCGGAGATGAAAACGCCATTGGAAAAACGATCCATTTGTTGGACAATACCGATGGAGAAGTACTGTACGAAGCGGATTACCAAGTCTCTGGCTTATTCGACGACTCACAACTCAACTCATCCGAGGACTTTGAATTCGTGCTGCCCTATCAAGTTTTCGAGGCTGACAGAGTAGGCTCCTGGGGCAGCAACAGTTCCAGGGTCTTCATTCAATTAAATGAACAAACCAATCTGGACGAGTTCGAAGCTAAGCTCGATGCTTTTTATCAGCGAAAGATGGCGTCGATCTACGTCAGAGAGGGCAATGTCATTAACATGCATCTCCAACCCTATCTTACGCGTTACCTCTACAATCGATATGAAAATGGGGTACTGACAGGCGGCCGTATTTCATACGTTTATCTTTTTTCTGCCGTTGGTATACTCATCTTACTAGTGGCTTGTATCAATTTCATCAACCTCTCAACTGCACTGGCATCAAGAAGACTGAAAGAAGTAGGTGTAAAAAAAGTATTTGGAACTTCCAGAAATTTCCTCATCAGTCAGCACTTGATGGAATCATTCGTAATGGTGTTGATTTCGACCCTATTGGCCTTGATGCTGTTAGGTATGGCATTGCCCAGTTTCAGTGAAATCACAGGAAAAATACTGACGATGCAATTCAACTTACAAAACTTAACCGGCTTAGTCGTGATCATCTCCGTAACTGCTTTGTTGGCCGGAACCTACCCTGCCTCGTTCCTCGCTGGACTTAAACCTTTGGATGCCTTAAATGCGAAACTTAAATCTTCCATTAAAGGTCAGTGGATCCGCAAAGGGCTAACTATCTTCCAATTCTCCTTATCGATCGTACTCATCATTGCCGTACTAACCATCTCCAGACAAGTGGATTATGTTCGGTCCAAAAACCTTGGTTATGACCGAGAAAACGTGATCACGTTCGAAAGAGACGGACAATTAGTCAATGACATAGAGCCCTTTATGAATCGGCTAGCAGCTGTTCCAGGAATCGTGTATTCCACGCGACTCGAGGGCAGTATTTCTCAATTCAGTAATTCCGGAGGTGGATATGGTGGAGAAGGAAGACCTTACATAGATTTCACGTTTGCTTATGTCGGTTATGACTTTGTAGAGACCATTGGGCTGGAATTGAAAGAAGGACGTTCTTTTTCCAGGGAATTCACTAACGAACATAAAAAGATCATCTTAAATGAAACGGCAATAGCCGCAATGGGTCTGGAAGATCCTATCGGAAAGGTGGTTAATATTCGAGGTAATCGAGAGGTGATCGGAATCCTGAAAGACTATCATTATCAATCCCTGCACGAAGAAATCAGGCCCATGTTTTTGATCTATGAACCAGCAGATGCAACCACTATTGCCGTAAAGCTACAAGCAGGCAGGGAAATGCAAACCATCGCCGAGCTGGGAGAAATCTATCAGGAATACAATGCGGGACTCCCTTTCCAATTCAAATTCCTTGATGATGAATATAATGCACTTTACCAATCTGAATTACAGGTAGCCAGTTTATCTAGCTATTTCGCATCGATAGCCATCATTATCTCCTGTCTGGGTTTGTTCGGTTTGACCACCTTTATGACTCAGCGGCGGATCAAAGAAATTGGCATTCGGAAAGTGCTGGGCTCAAGTCGTATCAGAATTGTTCGACTTTTAGGTGGGAACGTCTTGAAAATGCTGATCGCTGCCATCATCATTTCCACGCCTGTAGCATTTTATTTACTAGGAAGCTGGCTGGAAAACTTTGCTTACCGCATTGATCTCAGTCCCTGGTTCTTTGTACTGGGAGGCATTGCTACGGTATTCATTGCGTGTTTTACCGTAGGCTTTGAAACCTGGAAAGCGGCTTCCGTGAATCCGGTGGAATGTATCAAGGATGAGTGAGGTTTTATTTTGTCTTTTCGGTGATCAATTTACTTACAAGGTATCCTCAAGAGGTCAATATTGATCTTCCGGGTGCACGGCTAGCGAATCTCAAACAAAGGAGTAACTACTAAAAAACTTTGAGATTCCCGCCTGCGCGGGAATGACGCACAAGATGATAACCTGCTGGTCCTCGATTGAATTCGGGCCGCGTAGGCGAGGACCTATAAATCCTCAAGTTTTTTTGTAACAGCTTAAGGATTTAAAAAAGCTGCTTACTTCAAAAACAACAACTCAAATGTTTCTTCATTGATCAGGCCCTCCGGGTAGATGTTTTGATCCCGTTGAAAAGAAGTAATAGCATTTTGGGTATCGTCACCAAACAGGCCATCCAACTCGTGTTCGTAACCTTTTTCGATCAAACGCTTTTGGACCATCCAAACAAAACGAGATTGATCTCCTACTTGAATACCCTGAATACCTTCCTGATCCGCCAACAAGGGAAGATTTGCAACTTTGAATCCCGATTCCGCGATGCGGACCTCCTGATTGGTATAACCTTGTGTCTTTAGGTTACTGGAGAATTCAAGTTTCTGTTCTAATAATTTGACCCTTGCCACCAATTCATTCCAATACTTCGCTGCATTGACATCCGCCTGATTTCCGGTATCCGGAAAACGAACATCCACCCCATCATTTCGCCACTTCAATCGTGCAAATGCTCCAACCTCAATTGCCTTTTCAAAATACTCGTCTACCAGGTTCTGATCGTGGTAATTGACATCAATTTTTTCAGAAATGGTGTATTCATAAGCAATCGGTGGATTGAATCGACGATAATCCTGAAATTGAAAATATGCGATCAGCGGCAGCGTCACAATAATTACGATGAATACTAATTTCTTCATTGCTATAGTTTATCGAAGTATTGACTAATCTTTTGGGAAAGCTCTTTGGTCTGATAATCAGAGGATTTGAGCATGATTTCTTTCACAAATTGAAGCATCCGATCATTCAATCGGCTTTTGAAGGCGGTATCCACAGTTCCAGCCATCACCACGGCAATATAGAACCGACCAAAACTCTGTACATAGATTTTATAAAGATCATAAGAGATCATTTCCAGGGCTTGTTTATCGGTCTCCATGGCATCTTCAACAAAAGACTTGATCGCTGTAAGCATGCCCGCCATCATGTCCTGATCGAAGGCCTTATCTCTGGAATAACTGGCCATCACTACACCACTCTCTTCCTCAATGAGGAAAATCTCCATCACCTTGGGTTCATTGGTAGCTTTCAAAAGCAATTCCGCATACGAAACTCCCGTCACCGCAGCTTTGATCCTCAGCCACAACAAATCAAAAGAAAGGGCGTCCTGGAATTGCTGATCAATTTTTTCGGACAAGACCTGAATTTCCTGCTGGATGTATTTTTTGATCATCTGTCCCACAATCGGAAACAGTGCCTGCACTACATCATCGCGTGATTCCTTAATCTGAACTTTTAGTGTTGAGGTTATAGTGGGTCCAAGTTTTTCAGGCATGACCTCCACGATCCGGGTCAGGATCTGATTGAATTCCGATTCAGGCAATTCACGATTGGCCAGTTTTTCTTCAATTTCCTCATAGGAAGCCTTCAGCTGATCACTCAGCTCCTGGTACTTTTCATTTTCTTCTTTGAAAAGCAGTTCTTTAAGGGCCGTTATTCCTTGAGAATCTTGCAAGTCCGATCAGTTAAACGTCCAGTTTTTTAGCAATTGAAACCAGGTAATCGGCCAGTTTCTTTTTATCCACTTTGGATTCCTGAAGTTTATCCAGTCGGTTATTGATTTTTTCAGCCGTTTTGTCAATGTGAGATATGAGCTTTTCTTCCAAAGCATCAATCTTCGCATTGAGTCGGGATTCCATATCCGTAGTGTGCTGATCTAATTCTGATCGATGTTTCTCAATCAGATCTCGCGTTTCTTTGATATCTCCCCGATACTCCTGAACGTTCTGTCCGAAAAGTAATTCTCTTACCGCTTCCAGTCGGTTATCTGGTTGCTGCGTACTATCCTGTACTTCTTCTTTATCGCTCATACCATTTAATTGGTTTCTTATTCCTCTAAAGTCTGCTAATTTTTAGTTGAGGTCACAATTGCCCCATCTTTTCTACCAAATCTGTTTTATAGTTTTTGCCAATCGGCAACGTCTTATCCCCAATCAAAACACTCAATTGTTCGATGTTTACCACTTTATCTAATCGAATGATAAATGAACGGTGAATCCTGAAAAACTGATTCTTCGGCATGGAAGCCTCCATGTTTTTCATGGTATTGTAAGTCACATACACTTTATCTTTCGTATGTACCTTTATATAATCACCATAGGCTTCAAGATAATGAATATCACGCAAGTCCACATTCACCAAAAGGTTATCTGCCTTCACTAATATAAATTGAGAAGACAGTCCTTCTTGTAATTCGTGATAAAGTTTCTCCAGGGTCTCTTTTTCTTGCTGTGCCTTGTTCGTTTCCCTTTGCGCCCTCTTCGCCTGTATTTCTGCTACGTTTCGCTCCTGCTGTAATTCAAAAATCCGGTCGTACTGCGTGCCGAAATCGTAAATGATCAGGGCATAATGATCATCATCAACAGGTTTGACCATAAGATCAAAATGAGAAGTTTTACCAAACAGGTCGGTATTGATGCAATCAAAAGTAAGGGGCTCATTGACCTTCAAATCAAATACCAGTTCCTCCATCCCACATAAAAAACTATCCTGAAAAACGTTAAACGAGGTTTCGGATACTTTCACAATGGTATCGTCAGATTCCTTAATCTTACCTTCCCGATCAAAAAGGATCACCTGGGAAAACTGTTCAAAAGGGCCGAATTTGATTTCTTTCAGGTTCATAGCATGTTCTTTGCTAATTCTAAAAAGGAGTCCTCTACGTTTTCTCCGCTTTTGGCACTAGTAAGTCTGAAAGGTACATTGATCTTTGACTTCAGGGATTCTGCCAAAGATTCATCGATCAGGTCCGATTTATTAGCCAAAACTACGAATGGCGTATCCCTCATTTCTTTGTTGATCTCAAAAAGATCACTTTCTATATTTTGATAAGTTTCCTCCCTTGAAGCATCAAAGACGTACAGGATGCCATGAGCTCCCATAAAATACTTTTTGGGTACTTTGATCATATTCGACTCGCCTGCTATGTCCCAAAGCATCATTTTAACGGAAGTTCCATTTACGTCCACGGTCTTCTTGTCTATCTTCACCCCAATAGTTGTCAGGTACTGGTCTGAAAACTTCTGAAAAACGAACTGTTTTACCAGGGAGGACTTCCCTACGCCAAAATGTCCAGTGAGGATTACTTTCTTTACTATTTCCATTACATACAAAGCCTGTTGAATTCCAGCCAAGATTACGGCAGGAAATCGCTCTAAAAAATTCGGGTTGACAGCATGTGCTGACCGAAAGTAATATTTTTCTCAGAAACGATCGTGATCTTAGGCTTAAAGTCATGATTTTCAGATCAAACAAACGATTGACTTGATCAGGCACTTAACCTTGGGCAATACTCCACAAAGGAAAAAGGCATGTCCAACAAATCACTATAGTCCTCACCCACTTCCAACATATCTTCGTCCTCAGGCTGATAATACCAATGAATGTATACCTCTGTCCCATTTAAGCCTAAAGCTTTGATGGCTTTGAACATGTCGTAGAGGCATTTGGAGGAACTGGTATTAAAATACTCCAGTTTGATCCTCACCTCGAATTTTCGGGCCGTAACATGATCTTCTAATAATGATTTGATCGGATAATAAAAATCAACGGAGTTTTCCGGATAGGATCTACCTACCATTTTCAATATGCCTTTGGCAGGGTCTAGCAATATCCCAGGTGTAGTTCTTGTCGCTTTTATCTTGATCACTTTCATCCGTTTCGAATTTTACTTAAATCAAAAACGATCACCGTTGAAATGTCAGACTGTTATATGAAAGCCGTAAAATACTCGGTAATCATACCGATATTCCGGTCGAGAATTTAAGTGGGTATACCGTAAATTACGACGTTATTCTTCTGCTTCCAATGTTCAAGCTCAATTTTGATATTCCTCCTCTACCACGAAAAATTGACCTCAAAGATCCCATATTGATGTTGGGGTCCTGTTTTGTTGATGCCATCGGGACCTATCTGAATGACTACAAATTCGAGGCATCTGTCAACCCACTTGGGACTCTCTTCAATCCGATTTCAATTTTTAATGCGTTGAATATTGGTTTAGGCAAATTGGAGGCGCAACCCGTAGCACAGTATAATGATTTGTATCATTCCTGGGATGCACACTCCCAGTGGTCATCTATCAACGAAGGTGTGCTTCAAGCTGCGTTATCTCATGAATTCAAAACCATCGGATCACAGGCCAGTAAAGCGAATTGGATCATGATCACGTTTGGGACCGCTCACGTGTATGAATTGAAATCTTCAGGAGCCATTGTCGCTAACTGCCACAAATTCCCGCAAAGGGACTTCAGTAAACGATTACTTACCATAGAGGAAATCACCCGGACTTTTGAGAAAACTTACAGCCACATTAAAGAAATCAACCCTGAGACCCATTGGCTTTTCACAGTAAGTCCTGTCCGTCATATCAAAGACGGGTTGGTCGAAAATAATCTTAGCAAATCGCTATTGATCCAATCCGTGGCTGAACTGGTTGCCAGACATAAAAACTGCCACTATTTTCCAGCTTACGAGATCATGATAGATGAGCTGCGTGATTATCGGTTTTATAAAACGGACATGATCCACCCCAATGACCAGGCCATTGCCTATATCTGGGAGGTATTTCAAAAGTTCGGTTTCAATCAATCTACCTTATCCTTCTGTGACCGTTGGAATAAAATGCTGTCCGCTTTGAGACACAGACCGCTACATTCCGGGAGTAAAGCCCATCAATTATTTCTCAATGCAACCCGGAAGAAACTCAAGGAGTTGGAAAATATGGTCGATATTACGGCCGAGTTGGAAATAATTGACGCACAGATTCAAGCATGATGAGGAACCTTTCCTTTTTAGCCATCCTATTGTTAATAACTTGTTGTAACGGACAAAGTGATCGAAACATGAATGAGATCCCTGAGGGAAAAAACAGATTACACAATGCTACCAGCCCTTATTTACTGCAGCATGCAGACAATCCGGTAGATTGGTATCCATGGGGTGAAGAGGCGTTGAATCGTGCCAAAACTGAGGACAAACCCATCCTGTTGAGTATTGGCTATTCCTCATGCCATTGGTGCCACGTGATGGCCCACGAATCTTTCGAAGATACTGCCGTAGCCCGGGTAATGAATGAAAACTTCATCAACATAAAACTGGATCGAGAAGAGCGTCCTGATATTGATCAGATCTACATGGATGCCGTACAAGCCATGGGTTTAAATGGTGGATGGCCACTGAATGTTTTCATCACTCCTGACCAAAAACCTTTCTATGGAGGTACTTACTTCCCCAAAGAACGTTGGCTGGACATGCTTGATGCCATCACTAAGGCCTTTACCGAAAACCGGGAAAAACTTGATGAATCAGCTGACAACTTTGCGAAAGCCATAAGCGCGAGTGAAACAGAAAAATATGGATTGGTAGAAGATGAAAATGCTATTTCCAGAGATGACATTGATAACGGTTATCGCCAGTTAGCGACTCGTTTTGATGACCGCTGGGGTGGCATAAAAAAGGAACCAAAATTTCCAATGCCCTCGCTTTGGCAGTGGTTATTGAGTTACGGTGAGCTTTCTGGTAACCCAGAAGCCACAACACACCTCTTGTTCACCCTGGATAAAATTGCGGCTGGCGGCATATATGATCAGATTGGTGGAGGGTTTGCTCGTTATTCAGTAGATGGTGAATGGCATGTCCCTCACTTCGAGAAAATGCTTTATGATAACGGCCAATTGCTTTCACTCTACGCCAATGCCTTTAAGATAGACGCGCGTCCACAATACGTGGATGTAATGGAAGAAACCATGAGTTGGCTGGAACGAGAAATGCTGGATGAGTCCGGAGGGTTTTATGCCGCGCTTGATGCCGACAGTGAAGGTGTGGAAGGTAAATTCTATGTTTGGTCCGCCGACGAGATTGAAGCCATAGCGGGTGATCACTCAGAGTTGATCAAAGCCTATTTTGACGTTAAAGCAACAGGCAATTGGGAACATACGAATGTCTTGCGGCGATTGGTCTCGGATGAGAATATCGCAAAACAATTCAACATCACCCGTGAAGAACTGAAAACCATCCTGAAAACATTCAAAGCGGATGCATTGAAGGAACGATCAACCAGAATTCGTCCCGGATTAGACAGCAAACTCATCTCTGGTTGGAATGCATTGACGTTGACCGGCTTAACCGAAGTATACATTGCCACAGGATCTGAAAAAGCGAAAGAACTTACCCAAAACCTGGCAAATTTCCTTATTGATGAAATGATCGTTGACGGCACATTATTGCACACAAGCAATCAGGACATTCAAGGGTTTTTGGAAGATTATGCTGCGCTGATCCAGGGCTTTATCCGATATTATGAAGGATTTCAGGATGAAAGATTCCTTCAAATGGCTCGCCAACTAACAGATAAAGTCATAACCGAATTCTATGATGAAACGGAAGGCCTTTTCTTCTATACCGCAAGTTCTGCCGAAAACCTGATTGCCCGTAAAAAGGTTGTTTTTGACAATGTGATCCCTAGCTCGAATTCAATCATGAGTGAGAATCTTTATAAACTGGCGGTGATTTATGACGATGAGAACTTAAGGAACATACATCAGTCGGTAACCAATAAAGTAAAAGGACTGATTAAAACTGAATTGGAGTATACCAGCAACTGGGCGCTAACATCGACCGCCAAGTTGAGTAAACAATTGGAGATTGTAGTGATCGGTAAGGATCACCAGGCCTATGCACTGGAACTTCAAAAAACCTTTCGTCCTAATCAGGTCATGATGGCGGCGAATGAAGCCACTGAGCTACCATTAATGGAGTATAAAACCACCAGGGACGGTGAAACCACCATTTACGTTTGCTCCGAAAAGGTATGCCGTCGACCCGTAACGTCCATTGAAGATGCCGAAAGAGAGATCGCGACGCTCATTAATAAGTAGGTTCTTTGGGTTGGTGTGGCGAGTAATCAAATTCGTACTCACTTCCATTTTCCTGTTCATCGGCTTATTTGTATTAATAACCATCTATCAGGGCTTTCAAGAGGAAATACAGTCCTGTGAGGAAGCAAGTACACAAATTTCGGGTACCGACGATTTCGTTCACACACGTTCCTGGAAAGGGCTGCAGGGAAAGAATTATTGCTTGACTTACGAAGCTCAGTCGGATATCTCTGAAACGCATTGGAACCTAAGAGAGGAAATACAAATCCCCAGAGCTTACTGGTCTTCCGATCATGAATATTGGGGCTACATCTATCAGGAACTGGCTCGTCAAAACAGTGATGTTGTGGCATACCTGGCCGACTCTTTAGTCCATTTGGCGAATGAACGTGAATTGAGTCGATCCGCTATAGCAGAATTGATCGTCACCTTTGTTCAGGACATACCTTATGTTCTGATTACCAACAAAGCCTGTGAAGAGGATTATGAAGGTCCTTGTCGAGCTCATGAAACCTATGGAATCCTTTCCCCTTATGAGTTCTTGTACTCACTGGAAGGAGATTGTGATACCAGAAGTGTCCTGCTTTATGCCCTATTGAAACATGCGGGATTTCAGCCCATCATCATGGTGAGTGACGAATATGCACACGCTATGATTGCCCTCAACATCCCCGCTACGGGATATTATGTAGAGTTCGACAGGCAGAAATTCTACTTTTGGGAAACCACTTCACACGGGTGGAAACCCGGCATGTTACCTCCCAGCACCAACAATGTTCAATACTGGAAAATCGCACTGGCTTATGAACTTTAATACTGCATTACTCGGATTGATCGAAATCGTCTCAGCCATTAGTATAGGCGTTTCTATTTTACTACTCACATATAAGTTATTGAAATGGATTGGCCGCAGGTATTATGACATTCAAAACAAAAAC
This sequence comes from Cyclobacteriaceae bacterium, assembly GCA_965229785.1. Taxonomy (GTDB): domain Bacteria; phylum Bacteroidota; class Bacteroidia; order Cytophagales; family Cyclobacteriaceae; genus JAWPMT01. The sequence continues at coordinate 1,112,779 of CBDDJS010000001.1, read as the reverse complement.
CTGGCCTACAGTATATTCATGGCAGCTATGATGTTTTCCGTAGGTTTCATGGTCAGTGGGGTCATTCCACCCCTTATTTCGAGCTTTCGATTGCTCAATATCGAAAATGCCTTTTTACTGACCCTTACTTTCGTGGGAAGAGGTGCTTTATATGTAGGCATTGCTTATGCCTCAGCCTTGTTGATTGGCTTACTTAGTACTACTTTATACACACGCATGACGCCCATTGATGAGTTCGCAGAGATCAAGAACAATAATGTCGGTGTAGCACTGATTGTCGCGAGTATTATCATCACGCTTACGCTCCTATCGAAAGATGGAGTCGCTTTGATATTGGAGTCCATTACTCCTTACCCGGATATCCCGCCGAGATAGTTTCTAAAACGTCAAACCCTACTAAGAGACTAGGAGATCTCTTCACATCAGGAAGTATCGTTTTTCATTCATATTCTTAGTATTGTGATAACCGCATCGTCGGAAACCCGAATGACGGAAAAGATATAAAAAAGGAATTATTCAAAAACCCGTTTTACACGCTCTATTCCAATATTTCAGCAAATGTCAGGTAAGTGTCTGGTGCATTTAGCGTCCAATTTTAAGAGGCTGCTCTACCCTTGCTCCAAAAAAATCAAATGACACTAAAATTCAAATCAAGTATTTCCGCATTGATGGTTCCTACAGCCTTCACGATTATCATATTGACATTGGCTGCTTTTCCTTTGGGACTTTCTTCGCAATACAGCAGGATGGTATTCAGTCCAATCGGCGTGTCCATTGCCTTGGGTATCTTATACCTGGTCATCAAAATGGAAAATGCAAGTTTCCATGATTATCAATTGGTCATAGACAAAGGCACTTTTAAGAAGTTCTTTATTGGATTGCTATGCGCTTTGATATTGGGAGGTGGCATGATCATATCTCACGCTCTATTCAGTGATCTTCAATTTACCTCGAATTTTGTTAACCTGAATTCGTTCCTTTTATTGTCGCTGGTCCTGATTCCTCTGGCCTTAATGGAAGAACTCATCTTTAGATCCTTTCTCCTCAAAAAGCTGCATAAAACCTACAATATCTGGATCGCGCAGATCATCATTGCCCTATTATTTGCATTTTATCACGTAGTGGGTGCCCAGGGTCAATCTCTTTCTTCTGCATTGATCGGTCCAGGCATATGGTCTTTCATTTTTGTAGCCTTGGCATTATGTTCCAACGGCATATCGATGCCTACTGGCTTTCACTACGGGCTAAATTTGATTCTTGCGGCCATTGGCGATAAAACGTGGATTGCGGGACTCTGGGAGATTAAATTCAAAGAAACTCCATCCGAAGCTGCGCTTCAATCACATGAAACTTTCGGAATCGTGTTACATTCGTTATTGTTGATCATTGGCATCGTTGCCACAATTTATCTCAACAAGCGAATGTCACAAGCTAAAAATGCACACTCATGATCCAACAGCCGGAATTAGGTAAACGAATACTGGCTTTAAGAAAGGCGGCGGACATCACTCAAGAAGAGTTGAAGGATAAATGTCATGTTAGCGTAAGAACAATACAGCGCATTGAATCCGGAACAGTCACTCCTCGTTTATCTACGATCAGAATTTTAATTGCAGCGTTAGGAGAAAACCCGGGGGATTGGCAGCCCCCCGAAACGCCAAAGATTGACAAGATCATAAAAAGAATTTTTCTGGTTGGTGCTCAGGAAGATGAATTACGAAAAACCTTCCAGCCAGCCTGGATTTGTGGGATCGTTTATTTACTGCTATTTCTGATCAGTGTAGGAATCAACGCTCTACCTGAAGACCTGGCTCTTCGTACTCCCCTGACCCTTGTTTCGGTTTATGTGTTCATGATCGCCACCTTTGCTGGGTTTATGCGAGGTTATATTGCCCTGTCCCGACTATTTGAAATTCACCTGCTCAAATTCAGCAGCTATTTACATGTGATTTTTGTTGCACTTGCATTAATCGCAGATATGCTGGAAGTTTCCTTTGAGAGCTTGGAGGGTTTTTCAGGTGTATTCTCCTTTTTCTCGTTAATACTTATCGGTACAACTTCTATCATTTTTGGCCTCGGGCTTATCAGGCTACAAGATGGCATGGGGCGTTTGGCCCGGGTATCAGGAAGGTTGGAAGTGGCGTTTGGTATCTCCTACCTCAGTATTGTACTCTCTTTCCTGGGGCTTATTTTGTTAGGACCTGTTCTCGTGCTTGAAATCGTGTTGTTAGCCAAGGCAGATCAGCAAGTGAAAAGTGGGATGTTATAGCAGCAAGCACCCATAGAACAATCATCAATTATCCGTTGAATCAAAAGTATCCAGAAGGTTCTCTTAACGACCCAGGTCCATTCTCGATTCTGAATATAAGTCATAGGCAGCCAGTACTTCCTCGGATTGGGGACTTACATAACTGTGTAGGTCACTCCTTTCGAATAAATAGACAGGTCGAAAATCTTCGGTGTATTCATCCCAAATGACCAGCATGTATTGATAGCCCAGTTTATGGTCTCGACCATTTTCCAGCCAGGTTTCAAACAGGTCTTCGGCTAGTGAACGTTGTGAGGTGGAGGACTCGAACATGAAAGTCTAGTTAGATAATAATTTGTAGTGTAATTCTGTGTAAAAACTCATGGCATGCCAACATTGATTAGTACATCTCAATGGCCCCAAACAATTCATCCGCATTGACTGGCAAAGAAGTGATTGAGGCTTCTTCTTTCTTATGACATGAGGTGAATGCAAAAGTCTGTTGTTATCTTCAATAACCAAATGTTATTTAGATGAACCAGCTTATTTTCTCTGTAATTCTTCTCGTCGTAGTTTCTTTTTCAACTCAAGAATCCCATTCAACCTCTGATAATGATACCAGAATTGTCAAACGGTTAGATGATGGTCAGCCTCTGGTAGAGTAACTATTGGTCTCTGTCCGTAGTGTCTGAGGGGTTTTCAATCGATTCGAAGGCCAGCATTTTGTTTAGGTATTTTCCGACTTCCTGATCCATGCGCCATCGGACCGTACCCCATTGAATTTCGTTCAGGCTTTCTTCCACGCTTTGGATGGCCCTGCCTTTACCTTTTTCTTCAATCATACGACCATACCGGGCACTTCGTTCATACTGTTTGAAGTTAAAATCAGAGAAGGTACAGGCTACGTCCTCACCTGTCTTTTGAAGGTGGATTTTATATCTGATCTTAGCAAAAGGCCTGTTTCCTACCGCCGCCTGCTGATAAACCCGAAAAGACATGGTCAAAATTGCCTCATTGCCTTTTAGCTTTCTTTTGTTCTTCCTGGGCTGGAGGGACTCAGCAATGGATTCAAGTGAACCTGCATGGTTCTCAATCAACATGGCATATGTGCCGTCAGGACTTTCCAAAATAGCATTGACTCTGGGGAATTGTTGGGCCGAGGATAGATTTACTGCAATAAGCAACAATCCTATCATAGCCAACCTCAATAAGGGGGTGCTTTGAGATGACATATTTGGGGTAATGTTGGGGTAACTCGAATTTCGGATAATTTGTTTTTAAAACAAAACAATAGTATTCAAAGTCCAATATGTCAAAATAAACGACCGGTTGAAGCCATGAAGATTCCCAAAAAGCCAAAAATTAGCCCTAATTTTTAAGTGGAAACTCTGGTTTAAGCAAATAAGGATACCATTTCAGGTACCCATCACATTCACCAGTTCAATTAGCTACGTGGCCCCTATTATCCCCTGAACACTTTTAGAAAGGTGTATTGGCTATTCCGTGGGAATCCACATCAAAGTTCAACAAGTACCATCATTTCCTCCCGTGCCCTATTTCTTCAAAGCGCCACTCGATGATATTTGAATTGCACTTGTAATGTTAATCACATGATGCATAAATGACGAGTCCATCATTCCTCAGCACCCGATATCTCCCCCCTTTCTACGCTTCGCCAACGCTAATTTGAGGAATTCACGAAGTTGCTCCACCTCATTGGATTTCTTGATTCGAATACACCCTTTACCATGATTAAAACCACTGAGCATTTGGCCCGAAGCATCCACCTTTTGGGTATCCCCAACATAGAAACTCACATAATTCGCCTGGGCATTGAGATTAAAAACCGTACCTCGTTCATCGGCAAAGCTGAGCATCTTGTATTCTATCCCCGGTTGCAATTCCGGTCCTTCTGCCTCCAGCAATTGCCATACTTCCAGTAGTTTTTCTTTTCTCCAATCCTCTTCCAAAACATCGAGGTATTCTTGTGGGGTATTGACCTGGTATTGCATCTACTATTTGTTGATATACGTGTTTGACATGATCCAATTATCAATTGCATCTATTGGCTCACATATTGGCAATTTACCGCTAATAGAGAAACCCAAGGCCGATTTTAAACGGATGTGGGACTCCATCAGTGTTACGACCGGGAATGACGGTAAAATGACACCTCCTAAAAACGCAATAAACCAATAAAATACATTTCGTTAGAGGCCGCCTGAATAAATTCTAACTTCGCGGCGTGAAGGCACTTTTTACTACTTTTTGCTCCCTTGGGCTTCTTTTTGGTATAATGGCTCAGGAAGGCTACTCCATTAAACGATTGGAAGGTACCATTACCGTCGATGGTATACTTGATGACTCTGGATGGACTGAAGTTGAGAAGGCCGGGAATTTTACCCAGTATTTCCCCTATGACTCCATACCAGCAGAAAGTGCAACCGAGTTTATGATCACGTACGACGATCAAAACTTGTATTTCGCCGCCAAAATGTACAACCTGAAAGAAGACCGGGATTATGTCGTGAGCTCATTACGCAGAGATTACCGCGGCAATTTGGACGGTATCACTTTGGTACTGGATCCTTTTCAGGACAATACGAATGCGTTTCAATTTGGCATCAATCCATACGGTGTACAGCGAGAAGGCCTGATATCGAACGGTGGGCAGCGTGGCAATGACCTTTCCCTTTCCTGGGACAATAAGTGGTACGCGGAGGCTCAACAGGGCAACGGATACTGGACCGCTGAGGCAGCTATTCCCTTTAAAACCCTGAGATTCAAAGAAGGACTGGACAAATGGAACATCAATGTATACCGCATTGACACTCAAAATGGAGAACGATCCACATGGGCACCCATTCCACGAAATTTCATCCTGTTGTCGCTTGCATTTATGAAGGAACTACAGTGGGATGAGCCTCTGAAAAAACCTGGCGCCAACGTCTCTATCATTCCCTATATTGCCGGAGGCGGCACACAGGATTTTGATGCCGATGATACATCAGTCAATGGCAATAGTACTATCGGTGGAGATGCGAAAATTGCCCTTGGACCAGGACTAAACCTTGATCTTACCGTTAATCCGGATTTCTCACAAGTCGAATTGGACGAACAAGTCACCAATCTTGATCGGTTTGAGTTGTTCTTCCCTGAAAGGAGACAGTTCTTCCTCGAAAACGCGGACCTTTTTCAGGATTTTGGACATCCTTTCCTGGCACGCCCTTTCTTCTCACGAAGAATTGGCATCGCCCGTGACACGGCCACTGGTGTAAACCTGCAAAACAAAATTCATTACGGTGCTCGCTTAAGTGGCAAACTAGACAATAATACACGAATTGGTTTGCTGAACATGCAGGCCGCTAAAGATGAAAGCATTGGACTACCGGCCCTGAATTACACGGTAGGTGTGGTTCAACGAAAAGTATTTGCCCGCTCTAACATTGGAGCCATATTTGTCAATAAGGAAAGTTTTCAGAACAACAGTGAACTGGATACAGCCAACCGGTACAATCGCGTCGTAGGTGTTGATTATAACATTTTATCAGGAGATGGTAAATGGAATGGAAAGATGTTCTTCCATAAGTCCTTCGATAATGACAAAGAAGATGACAGTTTTTCACAGACTTCCTGGATCAGTTATCAGTCCCGTAACTGGAATTTCTCCTGGGCACATGTGTATGTTGGAGAAAATTATAATGCTGAAGCAGGTTTCGTTCCTCGTACGGGATTGTTTAGAATCAATCCGGATCTGGGTTATAGTATTTTCCCGTCTTCTGGCTTGTTCACCAGTCACCGGTTTACCGCACAGACTGAATACTTCTGGAACAAAGAACGCGTAACGGACCGTTTATTTGGCATCGATTATGAGGCCAACCTGTTAAATACAAGTCGCTTCCAGGCTGGATTCTCACGCATTTACACCTATTTGCAAAACGCCTTTGATCCAACGCGAACAGATGGACAAGAGCTCGCAGAAGGGACCTTTTACACTTATGACGTGTTCTCCTTTAACTTTCGATCAGACGCTCGGAAATTGTTTTCCTACACCCTTCAGGGCCAATTAGGGGAATACTTTAACGGCACACGATATAATCTTCGTACCACGGTCAATTATCGATTTCAACCTTTTGTAGCCATTCGTCTCAATGTTGATTATAACCGTATTGAATTGCCTGATCCCTACAATGATGCCAACCTATTTCTGGTCGGACCCAGATTTGATGTTACCCTGACGAAAAAGATCTTTTTCACCAATTTCATCCAATACAACAGCCAGTTAGATAATGTCAACATCAATGCCCGGTTCCAATACCGCTATGCACCCGTATCCGATCTATTCATCGTTTACACGGATAATTACAATACCGACCCGTTGAACGAAAATGGCTGGTCGCCTGTTAATCGCGCATTGATCTTCAAACTAACTTACTGGTTCAACCCGTAGTTTGTGAGAAAATAGTATTATCGCGTAAAATTAGGAATATGAAAAAAGCAGAGATACACACTGGAAAAGGAGTGATGAAGATTGAATTCTTTGAAAAGGATGCTCCAAACACAGTAAAGAATTTCATCGATCTGGCTGAGCACGGATTCTATGATGGATTGACTTTCCATCGAGTGATTCCCGATTTTGTAATTCAAGGCGGCTGTCCGAACGGAACCGGTACCGGAGGCCCAGGCTACCAAATTGATTGTGAACTGGACGGTGACAACCAATACCACGACCGTGGTGTGCTTTCTATGGCCCATGCTGGAAGAAACACAGGTGGTTCACAGTTCTTCATCTGCCATAGTCGGCAAAATACTGCTCACCTTGACCGAAACCACACCGTATTTGGCAAAGTAGTGGACGGTCTGGAAGTGATCGATCAGATCCGCCAGGGTGATACGATGAACAAAGTAGTGATCACGGAAGGTTAATCAAAAGCTTCAGAGGTGTCAGTTGGCACCTCTTCTTTTCTAAAGCAGCTACACTTTATTCTTTTCCCCGATCGATACCAGTTTCCTGTTAATTTCCGCTTGTTTCTGCGTCAGATCAACCAATTTTTGTTTCTCTTCTTCAAGACCTGAATTAGCCTTAGCCAACTGATTTTTGGTATCCTCAAGTGATCGATTGTATTTCGATAATTCTTTATTGGCTTTCTCCAACTGTTTGGATTTCAGCGCGTCACTCACTGCGAAATTCTTGAACCGATAAGCCCAAAGCCCACTAATGCTGAATACTACAGCAGCCAATATCACATGGATGATGAACGTCTGAAGGCTCATATAACTCAATTGCGTAAAATACACGTCACTGACTCCCGAGTATTGCAACCAGGCCAACAATCCGTGGTGAACAACCACAAAAACTGTAATAGGGATCTGCATGCGCCACTGCTGATAGGCAATCATAATGGCTGACCCAATGAAAGCGAAGAAATGCATCTCAAACAGTCCATGCATCTGATAAATGAATTGTGCCATGAAAATACCAAAGGCCAGACTGGCGAAATATCGGTGAAAATCCGTATCAGGTGCTACCTTTTTCATACCTGCGAAACCCGCTACGTTTACCAACCCCACGACAATCGCCATTAACCAAGTATCATAAAAGAAGGCCAAAATCAAACCGGTCACCGCATAGGCCAGTAAGAACTTAAAGATGAGATCGTCAGCCTCAGACAATTTGTCTTTAAGGATCGCTTTTTCTTGAGATTTAGTCAGTTTTTCCATTTGCTTAATTGCGTTAAAATATCCGGGGAATCACTTTCAATACCACATCCATAGGCTACTGTTGCCAGTGGACCAAACACTGGTGCCGGCCGGCCCCACAGCAATGAATCAACCGCCATTTGCGCATAGTTGCTGGTTGGGTCTATACAGTACCTCGCCTTGTTGTAATTCCCTCTGTAATAAAGTCTTCGATTGACATCAATGATCACAGCCTGAGGTGTACTGTAAACCCCGCACTTATTGGCGTAGGTCCGGTCCTTATCTTCTATTAAATTGATCTTTCCGCGGAAATATTTACTCGCCTCAGAAAGGTCACTACCTTCTTCCACGACCACATAAAAGTCGATATGTTGTGAATATTTGTTTTTCAGGTCATTGAAATGGTCCAGGTTAAATCTGGAACAAGGACAATCCGTGTGAAAGAAATGATAAAATGCTGGCCGTAAAAGCCGTTCACTAAGCGTATCACCCAGAGTGATCCTTGTGTTTGTTCGAACAATCTGATAATCTGTTGGTAAAGGTGTGGGCAGCACATACCGCATTTCCTGATGCCAAAACAACCAGGAAACGACAGCCATACAAGCTAAAAATATGCATCCCGCTAAAACTGCTCTGATCTTTTTCACACTTTACGGAAGTTGGTATCTAGAAATTAAATAGTTAAAATCACAATTACACACAACAAACTGTGAACCGGTATTTTCAATGATTGAACTGGAATTGACAAAAGCAGCATTCGAAAACATCAAGCGAGAAGAAAAGTCTCTGCTTTTCGACGACAATCCTTCAAATAAGTACAAAATCACCGGGTGGCGTAAAGCACAATAGGCGTTCTTCAATTAAATTGCAGTATTCAACCTTTTGGAAATACCTCGTACGTGTAGCCCTTTCTATGGCCACTTGTTGAGGGTAGCCATTTATAGATGCTAAGAAAAATACTGATCGGTTTTGGTGTCGTGATTCTCGCATTTGGCATATATGTGGTGTATTTGTCACTCACAACCAAAAGTCATAGTCCCGAAGAAGTTGCCAGTTTCAAATCTGACAACATTGACCTTACCGTACGCTATTGTCGACCCTATATGAAAGATCGAAGGGTATTTGGACATTCGTCAGAAGATGTCATCGTTCCTTACGGTGAAAAATGGCGAACCGGAGCCAATGAAGCGACGGAAATTGAATTGACGGGGGACCTGATTATTGGAGAACAACTATTACCCGCGGGCACTTATTCGATATACTCGATCCCTGAAAAAGACCACTGGATAATTGTTTTCAATTCACGTACCAGTTACTGGGGTGCAAGTTTTTCAGGAGATCCCTTCAAGGAAGAGTATGATGTGTTAAGAGCACGGGCAGAGGTTTCAGACCTTACGGCTGACGTAGAACAATTCGGCATTGCACTTCAGCAAAGTGGAGAGAGAACCGTAGAAATGACCTTTGCTTGGGAAAAGACACAGGCCTCTCTCACCTTCACCTACTAAGCATTGCTTGAGAGCAATCTTACAGCTGGAGGAAAAGATTTGCTGGAAATTTAGAGGAGAACAATTAAGCCCTCCTCTTAGAGTGTTTTAGGCAGCGCTATGATTTTTAAGGTAATTTTCACACTGCTCTTTCGAGCCCGTGTATAGAATATTACTCTTGTCTTTGATTACTACGAAGGAGTCCCAAGTTTTATCAAACTTGATCTGCATCTTCTCTTTGTTTGATCTTAAAAAGTTTAACATAATGGCTAGTCAGGAATTTCATTGGTGCCAAGTTCATTATTAGCCCATTCACAATCCTGCCAAAACACTTCACATTCCTACCAAAATGTCGATTTTCGGTAGTATTTGAAGGTTTAACCGTCATTTAGCCGAACGCATAACCAGGCGTTATTTGCTTAAAATTGCTTTACGAATACAGGTAATTTTCGTTATAGCGCATAAATTAATCCACTAGTAACAGGCAAAACTTTTTGTAAAGTTCTCCTTCTGTTCGTTGACAGCCTTGCTGCATCATTTCAAAAATCTCCAGTTCACGGGTTTTCGCGTAAGGCTTACGAGATTCATATACAGATAGTGCGGAGTTGTTTTTGAATATTTCCTGAAGTGGCGTTTTCATGAAATCAAAAGTGGCCCCGGCCTTGGCCTCTACACCTACCAATACCATTTCATTTTGGAGGCAATGAAAAGTCTTGATCCCTGAAGGTTCCCAGTATTCCAGAAACTGCGTCTTGCGCATGATCCCTTCAAAAACCACATCACTAAAAAGCACCAACATTTGTTCTGCTTCCGCCTTTTGCTTTTCTTTCATTTCCTCCCAATCAGGAGCGGTGATCCCATTGACCACTAAAAAGTCTATAAACTCCTTTTCAAGGGCTTGTAATTCTTCCGAGGTTAGTACGCGGTATTTGGGTGGTTTCAACGGGTTAATTTTTTGGCGTACAAAGATGAGAAATATATCATAGGGTGAAAAACCAACCGATAAAGGTTTTCGCTTACCTTCAAGTCTTGGGGTCTGACTTGTGAACTCATCGCAAAACCATGGCTTTGATCGCGATCCAGTCTGCAAAACCGAAAGAGTCCCAGGTTAAAAACCCCGGAGAAGGACATAAAAAAGCACTCATCTTTGTGAGTGCCCTTGTATTTTTTTGCAATCAGTCCTAAATGCATAGGACTCTTTTGCTTCATTCTTTAAGTCATGCCTTCAATCAGGCGGCTTGTTTTACTGGTTCTTCGGTAGGTGTTGTTTTACTTTTCAACTTAATCACACCTATTTTGTCCAATAACAAGATGATATAGTAAGTAGGGTCGATTTCATGCCAACGGATACCACCAAAATTCGGACGTGATCCATGCTTGTGGTGATTGTTGTGATAGCTCTCTCCCATCATTAAAAAGTCTACCGGCAAGAAGTTTCTTGACGTATCTCCTACTTCAAAATTTCTGTAGCCATACTTATGAGCAAACCAGTTGATGATCGCACCATGGATCGGGCTTAATGCAAACTGCATAGGCAATAACAGCCAAAGCCACCACTGGTCCACGAAGAAGTAATAAATGCCCACATAGATTGCTCCCCAGAATACACGAGAAACCCAGGATCGGGCAAACTTATCGAATGGGGTCCATTCCGGAACTCCTTCACTAAATCGTTTGTCAACTTCTACTTTCTTATTGGCGATTGCGGAATAGGTCGTTTTGGTTTTCCACATCATTTTCCAGATGCTCTCGTCATATTTCGGCGAGTGTGGATCCTGAGGAGTATCAGCGTAGGCATGGTGCATTCGGTGCATGATGCCATAACCATAGGCACTGAGGTAATTAGATCCCTGAAAAATCCAGGTCAACACAAAAAAGACTTTCTCCATAAACGGACTCATCGTAAATGCTCCGTGAGAGGCATATCGATGAAGGAAAAAAGTCTGAAAGAACAAACTCAAATACCAATGTGCAATGAAAAAGGTAAGAATAACTTCCATTCGGTCGGGTTACTTTTTTTCTATTATCTAATTCAAAATATACAAAAACGTCTATCAACGTTCTTATGTGCATGACAATCGACTATTCGATTTGTGACAGATTTACGAAATTATTTTTTCTTTTTTATCAGTAAGTCGGTTTTTAACTCACTGATCAGATCCGATAACTGGCCTAAATGACAGGCTTCTACGAAGGGTTTTGGCAGCTTCACAGAAAGGGAGAGGTCAAGGTTGAGTTTCGGCATTTCCGTGTGATTGAGCTTGGTCTTTGCTCTCCGGAAGATCTGTCGGCAGTTGTCTTTGCTCTTACCAACTATGTCCTGTAGGTCCTCGTATTCTAAATTGAAGAGTTCCCGCAACACATAAATGGCTTTCTCTGCAGGTTCCAACTTTCTGGCCATCACACGCCATGCCGTAGCTAATTGCCCCTCTTTTTCATGGCTTAGAAGCTCATGATCATCCAATATGGTTTCTACTTCAACGTCCAATTCCTCCAAGCCGTTTTCAGTCAATCGTTTTCCGGATCCCTGTAGAAAATTCAAGCAATTGTTCGTCAACATGCGAACTAAAAAGGCTTTTGTATTCCTGATCTTGGACGTATCTATCGTGAGCCATTTCAAAAACGTATCGTGCACAAGGTCTTCGGCATCTGCTATGGAACCTAACATCCTATAGGCGATCGCATATAGAGTAGGTTGGTATTGCGCTATGACTTGAGCTTCACTCACCTGGCAAATATAATTTGTATTGTAGGTTTTCAAAGGGAACCACGAAGACACCCTTTAGGTTTTGTTCGAAATACACGACATTTAACGCCCAATTAACCAAGTGCACTATGACAATAGCGACCCTCGACATCAACGCTGACGTTGGAGAAAGCTTCGGAAACTTTAAAATCGGGCAGGATGAACTGTTGATGCCTTATCTGACCAGTTGCAACATCGCCTGTGGATATCACGGCGGAGACCCTGTAACGATGCATCAAACCATTGCTTTCGCGCTGGAAAACAATGTCGCCATTGGGGCACATCCCTCCTATCCTGATCTACAAGGTTTCGGTCGTCGACGCATGTTTGTTCCACATGATGAACTTAGCAGGCTCATAGAATATCAAGTTTTTGCTTTGAAAGGTATGGTGGAAGCTCAAGGCGGAAAGCTGCATCACGTCAAACCCCACGGGGCACTGAACAACCACATGATGGACGATCTGACGTTGTTGGAAACCGTTTTGAAAACGATCCATGATATCGATCCTGATTTACCAGTTTATGTTCCTTTTCTGCCCATTGTCAGGAAAGACGGAGCTAACATCCGTTTCGAACTATTCGCTGACCGATCTTATGAAGAAGACCTCAGGCTCACACCGAGAAGCATTGATGGCAGTCTTCTAAAAACAGAAGCAGCTTTTGGCCCTCACCTTCGGTCGCTCATGGAAGGAATGGCAATGACGCGGGGAGGTCAGCAATTACCAGTGGAGATCGATACCATATGTATCCATGGTGATAATCCGGGAGCGCTGGAGATCGCACAATACCTGCATCAATTAAGCAAGGAAATGGGCATTCAACTTAAGAGCGTCCAATGAACATCAAAAGACTTAATGAACGTGTCGCTATAGCAGAATTCTTTCCTGAAATCAGTGAAACAACCCTTAACAAAGTCCAGGCTTACAAGCGATCCATCGAGTTGGATCCTTTTGATGGTTTGGAGGAAATCTGGAGTAGTTATCACAGCATCGCGCTAGCCTTTGACCCTCGGAAAATCACCTTCCTTGAAGTAAAAGAAAAACTACTTCACCTCCCACTGATGCCAATGGAAACAATTGATAAGACTTCTGATAACCTTGTTCAGATTCCTATACACTACCATCAGGATACACCCGACATACTGGCGCTTTCAAAGTCGTTAAATCTTTCTACGAAAGCCATAGCAGAAATGCATTGTGCGGCGACTTATCACGTTGCTATGCTTGGTTTTCAACCAGGGTTTCCTTTTCTCATTGGACTTCCGGAAAAACTGCATCATCCGCGTAAAGCATCACCAAGCCTGCATGTTCCCAAAGGATCAGTAGCTATTGGAGGCGCTCAGACAGGCATATACCCCTCAGATAGTCCAGGCGGCTGGTATGTCATTGGTCATACCCCATTGGATTTATTCACCAGACCTGATCATTTCATATTGAAATCCGGAGATCGGGTAGAATTTATTGCTGAATGAGTGAAATACTCTGTGATATAAATTCGGGAGGACTACTCACCACTATTCAGGACCTGGGCAGACCGGGCTTCAGAAAGTTTGGTGTTCCCATCTCAGGTGCATTGGATCAGCCCAGTGCGATGATCGCCAATGAATTAGTAGGCAATCCAGTAAATCATCCCTTGTTAGAAATTACCCAAACGGGACCTCAATTAAAATTCAGAACATACGGGGCGCTGGCCATTACAGGCGCTGAGATGTCACCCACATTGAACGGAACACCGATTTTCAACAATGAAACCTTCTTTTTTGCAAGTGGAGATATTCTTGCTTTTGGCAGGCTGCAGCGTGGTGTAAGGGCCTATCTCGCGTTCGCTGGTGAGTTACTGGCAGAGCGACTTTTTTCAAGTACTTCCACACACATCGGCAACCTATGGGGTGGATTCAAAGGGCGACCCATTCAATCAGGGAATCAATTATTATTCGTTCCACCTGAACACAAAATTCGATTGAATAAGGTGGAAAGAGGCATACACAACCCTCCTTTCATTAGGGTACTCCCATCCATGGAGTATGAAGGTCTTGATGCCACAGATAAAGAAAAATTGTTTGATCGGGAATGGGTTATTTCATCTGAAAGCAACCGTACTGGCATTCGCTTGAAAGGTGAATCTCTGAAAAGCAGGCTCCCTGAAATGATCTCCAGCCCTACTGATATTGGTGTTATGCAGCTGCCTCCTAGTGGTGAGCCTATTATTTTAATGAATGATAGTTCTTCTATTGGCGGTTATCCAAGAATTTGCGCAGTTATACAGGAAGATATTCCCGTCCTGGCACAAAAGCCTCCGGGCTCCATCCTCCAATTCAAATTAGCTGATTAATCATCAACAGGCGGGATCTTCAGGATATCTTCAAGGAAATATTCGGTGATGTTCCTAACCGATTGGAGGTCCTTGCTTTGCAGGTCTGAAGCAAGGACGTGGTTGCCGACTTCTGAAAATGGACTTTCAAGTTTAAAATCATTAGGTGTTTGTGTGAGCTGCTGAAAAGCCATCATGGCCTTAACTGAAACCACCCGATCCTGCTCTTCTTCATTCTTGTAATAATACCCCATGAGGTATGGCTGTTTGATTTTCTGGAATGTTTCGTTGGTCATGGTCTGATCCAATAAAGCTTGTAAGGCCAATAAACCTTGTGTATGGTATCTCAGATTCCAATACCTTTCAACCGGCGTGCCTACGCCCTCTTCACTTACCCGATATTCGCCGACGACATTACCTAATATTTGTTCACCCCATGGGCCGGTGATCAGCTTGGCCGTTGGATCAGCAATTTCAATATTCGGAGAATATAAGATCTGTGCGTCTACCAGTTCCGGATTATTTGCGGCCAGGTAGATGGAAAGTGTTCCTCCGGTAGAACATGACATAAGGATTACTTTCTTGCCTAATAATTGACCAATAGCCAGGGCTTCCTTGGCGCTCTCCATTAGCGACGAAGGCGTCAGGTCTTTAAACGCATCAATATCTTCTAGTCCATGTTGAGAAAGTCTGGGCAGGTATAGATTGAATCCGAATTTTTGAGCCATTTCTATGTGTACCGGGTTGGACTCCATAGGGCTTGCAGAAAAACCATGTAAATAAACGATGGCATAGTCTGTCTGGCGAACAGAATCTGCCCAAACGATGCGTGAATGATTATCGGGTTTGATGCCAGCTACCAGTCGTTCGTTCGATTCCACATAGGCATCCAGTTCTTCGAGAGGAATATCGATCAGTTCGACGCGTGGGTTAACTTCGGCAAAAGACACACTGGGCCCTAAGTAATAGCCACCTGTGCTCAACGCCAGGACAACTAAAATGCCTAACAAAAATTTTTTCATAGCTCGAAGAAAATTCTCGTGAAAATAGGCAATTACAAGGGCAGGTTATGCTATGAAGCTCAGTTTTTTACGAGATGGTCAGAATATTTCCATCTCTTGTCACCTGGAATTCAGCAAGATTCTTTATCGCTGGCCCGGATACAACAGCTCCTGTATAGTCAAATTGCGACGTATGGCAAGTACAGGTGAACACACCCCTGCCAAACACCCAATCTCTGGCACACTGTTCATGCGTACAAACACTCGTGAACGCCCGAATTTCCCCCTCCCAGTTGACGATAAGCACATTTTCATCAGGATGAAGGACCCAATTCAGACTAAGAATTTCATCGAATGGACTCGCAGACATATCGACGATCAAAGGAGATGAAAGGTCCGGCTGAATATCCTCCTCACTACAACTTTCCAATGATATCCCTAAGGAAGTAAGCGCCGCGGCAGCTCCTGCCTGTTTGATAAAAGTCTTTCTGTTCATCATTCCTCTTATGGCTATACTGAAAATCTGAAAATTCAGTTGGCTAGTCTTCCAGTAACTCCTCGAATTCCTCCTGGTCTACTACGCGTATGGCGCAATTGATATGATAGAAACTACCGCGTTCCAGGTCCATCAACCCCTCCTGATTATTGAAAGCATTGATGTTGCAATTCATGGGCTCGATGGCGATGCTGTTACGCTCAGATGGTGTAAAAACCTGAAGGAATAAACATTCTTTAGAAGCTTCCATGGCTATTCCAACTGCATCCTCAGGTGAATACAAAATAGAGTTATCCTGCATGATCAACTTGAAGCAATCGTCAAAGGACTTGTCTCCAATGTCATTAGGTTCCTCATAATCCATGAAATCACCAACATTACCCGTGGGCAGTTTTTCTTCATTTAGCTCTACCTGGCTTACAAAAGGCAATTTCATTTTCAAACTACTCAACGGTCGTTTGTTGATCGTAAGGTAAGGGTGCCAACCAAATCCAATGGGCATATGTCCGTTCCCGCGGTTTTCCACTTCGAATTTCACGTCTAAGCGATCAGTGGAATAGCTAAATGCTATGGTCAACCCAAAAGCAAATGGGTAATAATTGCGATCACCTGAATAGAAATACGCCAGTTTTGCAGAACCTCCATCCTCATTAGCCTCCAATTCCAATACTTTGAATGGCTCATTCCTTACAAATCCGTGAATGGCATTGCCCTGAAAAGCGTCATCGACTGGAAATACATATTCGCGACCTTCGTAACGATACGTTCCTTTTTCCAATCGGTTAGGAAACGGAAAAAGAACTGCGCTTTTCGAACCGACTTTTTCGGAGACATCAGCATAGGCCTCATATCCCTCGATGGCCTCCAGCCAGTCACCTCCCACCTCAAATAACAGTTTATTGAGCATGGCCCCCTGATCAGGCAATACTTCCATCACGACCTGATCTCCTTTCCGAAGCTGGATCGCCTTGATGTTTTCTATTTCAGTCTCTTCAATTGCGTAGGCCATGACGCCAAAAAATGGTGGTTTGGGTGAAGATATAAAATCAGAATGATTTCGCGTAGAAAGTCAGGCGAAGTGTGTGAATAAACTCACATTCCCCGATTAGAACATACAACTCAGAAGGTATTAATTTCACCGCATGCCTGAATGGTCTTTCTTTTATCTGGTCCGTATTGAATTCCTGGGCTTTCGTTATCACGGATGGCAAAAGCAGGAAGGGCTGAAAACAGTCCACCTAATGGTTGATAAGACCCTTAAATTTGTCCTTGGGGATACGCCTTTCCGGAGCCTCGGATGTGGAAGAACAGATGCCAAGGTATCCGCAGAGGACTATGCCTTTGAATTATTTACAACCAGCGAGTTGGTACCGGAACAGCTTGTGCATCGACTGAATGCCAATTTACCGGCTGATATCCGGGCGCGATCAGCAAAAGCGGTCGATGCTCAATTCAATATCATACAACACGCAAAGACAAAGACCTATCATTATCACTTCAGTTTTGGCGAAAAACCTCACCCTTTTTCTGCTCCACTGGTTCAGTATTTTGGCAAGAAACTAGAAATTGAAACCATGATCGATGCAGCCAAATTCCTTGAGGGTAAGCATGATTTCACCTCGTTTACCAGCAAACCGGGTGAGGCCACGCAATTGACAAGGACTCTGAATCGATCTGAAATTATTAAAGTCGAAAGTGATCAAAACTATTTACCTACCAGCAATCATTATGTTTTCCAGGCTACTTCTTCGGGATTTCTGCGCTATCAGGTTCGACTCATGATGGGCGCCTTGATCGAAATCGGAAGAGGACTTTTGACTTTAGATGAACTCCAGGCACTACTTACCGGTGAAAAATCAGGACAGATCAAAACCGTGGCTCCAGGGTCAGGATTACGGCTACATCAGGTGATCTTTGATTAAGGTCGAACGACAATTTTGAATTGCTTTTTCCAATTTCCCTGTGCCAAATTCACCAGGTACATTCCGGGATTCAATCCTGTCATGTCAAAAGTGACCCATTCTCTTTCCATACAATGATCAATTACTGATCTCCCAAGCGGATCAAAAATGCTTATGTAGGTCCCCTCAGGAGCTTCAATTCTACAATTTTCCTTGATAATGGCAGGGAATACTTTCGCGACCACAGTAGAAAAATAAGGTATATGTAAAACCTTGGAGTACTCCGTGTAGCCATCAAAATCGATGATTTTCAGGCGATAAAACGCGAAATCTTCCGTTTCAATTTTGAAACTGTAATCCTTCACATCATCTGTATTGATCACTGTTTGCGTACCTACGCCTGAAAAGGAATGGCCGTCAGCAGATCCCTCAATTTCAACCCGATCAACGTTATGAGCATGTCTTGCACGCCAAATCAACCAGTGGTTTCCACGAATAGATCGAAAATCAAATAACATAAGGTCAAGTGGTAACGCCATATCATTGAAGTTGATGATTGCGTCGCGAACCAGGTCATAGTTGGATTCAATCTCGCGGAGCTCTCCACGTTGTTCTACGTGCATGAAGCGGTCGGATGTGCTATTCGCAATTTCGTTAGAACTACAGATATCCCCCTGATGCACGTTCAGGAACCTCCCGAATGTATTGGTGTAGCCTGTCAGCTTATCGTCATAAGGATCAGAATGAACACCGACTGCATTGAAACTGGAATTATTATCAATGTAATTCACAAAATCCACCACCAGGTCGGAACCAGAAGGAGTCAGGTCGGTGCCATTAGAAACGATCACATCCGGGTCTCCGCCCACGAACACAAAGCCATGTAGTTGTATAAAGTGACTGGAGGTATTGTCATTGGCAATCTCTTCCGAAGCATAATGAAAGGGCATTTCTGTGGCGTGTGCAGCATCAGACGCTCGAAAACTCGTACTTCCTGAGCAAACTGTTGTACTACCGTGGCAACCGCTCAACACGCTGGAAGAACAACGATAATTTCCGGCGATCTGGATACCTGCCACATCTAACTCCTGATAGAGGTATCCCCCCTGTCTACTTGTAAAACTATCATGAACTGGATGAGGCACTGACAAGTGCTGATTGACATAACCCGGACTTGCATTGAAGATGTAGGTCCCCCAGTGATGTGGATTATCTACCTCCCCATTATGCCGCAATACATAGTGCACTTTGTTGCTATTGCTAACATCAGTAAACGTAACCAAGTCATAGCCAATCGTTGTTGCGTCTGTGCGCGCCTGAGTGAAATCTGACGCAAGTACACTTTGGATCATGCTCCGAAAGGTCGTTTCTTCCGGATCCATCACCATTGATTCAACCGTGGTAGGCGGATCATAGGTCTCGCTATCGGAATCATCCGGAATCCTTAAATCAATAGGTCCGGCGATGTAGTGATAAATGGGCGCATTGCTCTGAAAGCTCAGGGAAGTCAATGTAGCAGACGAGAAATCAACGTCCAAATCATCAATGGCTAAACCAAATTCAATTTTGGGGCTGTTCTCTTTGTACCAGCGAAAAAGAAGGTATTCGCCATCAGCCAGGGATAGATTGAATGAGAAAGTGATTTGGACCCGGTTTTCACTGCTGTTACCATCAAGGGGTAAACCGGTTTCACCGGCAAGGTTCAAACCTGTGGTATCAAATCTTGGAGCGGTAAAGTACAGCTCAGGCACATAGACATATCCACTGGTTCGCTCTGGGATGGCAATGGTGGGATCTGAATTGGAGACCAAATACGAAAACCCGAGTACCTGCGGTCGCTGACCATTACTGATGCGCCATTGTTCTCCAGTATAACTTACCGTGACGGAATTGATGGTCTGACCACTGTTATTCTGGTATTTCACACCGTAAGTGATGTCTCCCGAAGCGTCTCTGGTGATCACTCCCAGGGCCATATCCGAAACATTTCTATTCCCGTAACTGTATAGTCCTCTTTCCGATGACCCGCCGGTATGTCGGTCACCACCATAGCGGATATTCAGGGTTTCACTGTCTTCATTTTCAGCAAACCAATTGGGCAATGTCGTATCATCTGTCCATGGGTCCTCCTGAAGGAATTCGTTTTGGGGTAAAGCATTAAAATCCTCGGAATAAGTAGTGGCGAGATTTGTAATAGACACTTGTCCATAGGACAAATGAGTTATCATACCGGTGAGCAAAAGCACGGGTATGATTTTGGCGTAGGGGCGAAACATGTAGGCGATGTGTGTTGATAATTGCCTTTACGCGTCTTATCTACGTGGGTTTGTTAATGATTGCCTAAACAAGCATTATGGCAGAAATGTAAAGTGATTTGACGGTTCTATCGCTACTTAAGAAAAGCCAAAATGATCCCAATCAATACACCGACAATAAAAAGCGCCAGCAAGAATCCGACCAGTACCAACAGGAAAAGCAACAGTTTCACCAAGCTTTTGCCGAAAGAAAGTTGATACCACTTGCCATAAGCATACGTATAATACCCTATTACAAAAACCATACTGATCATATAGAGGCCAGGATCAATGATCAGGCTTAGCAAAAAGAAAACGAGGGTGAACAAGAATGTAACGCCTTGCATATAGGCATTGGCCACCAGGTGTTCTCCAAAATTGTAAGGCTTCCGATAGACGACAAAACTCATCAAGGCATACCCTGGAAGCAACAGGAAGGAAAAGAAATTAAAGTATCTCAATATCGTTCGCTGGATCTCCTCTGCATTGGCCAGTTGTTCCTCTATTGAGTCTACATCCATTTCTTTGTCTGGTTCGATGGCCTTATCAATTACCTCAAACTGACTTTCATTGATGCCTTGAGAAAGGGCGATATAATCTTCTGTGAACTGCTGGAAGGCAAATAAGGCAAGTGCCGCACCAATGGTAAAAAAACCAAATGGTGGAAAATACCTTTTTCGTACGCCATTCATGTAATCCGACAATACCAATTGCGGACTGATAAACATGGTTTTAAGCGTCCTTAAATAGGTATTGTCCAGACCGACAATGTTTCGAAGCATGTCGGTGATCATTTTCATGAATGTGATACGCTTGGTAACTACTTTAGCCCCACATTCATGACAAAAATGTGCTCCTTCTGCTAATGATGATCCACAATTCTTACAATTCATTTCAGTTCCAATCAAAATCCCAAACGGGATCAACACCCAGCAGGTGTTCCACAAAGTAATTCCATCTGGATTTCATGAAATAATACCTCACTTTACCCCGATAGCCATGCCGCTGACTCGGAAATATCAGCATATCAAATGGCTTATCCGCCTGCACTAACGCTTCTGCTAATTTAAAGCTTGCTGATGGATTTACATTCTCATCGATTCCACCATGCGTGATCAATAATTTTCCTTTCAGGTTTCCTGCCATGGTAATATTGGATTGTAGATGATAGGCAGAATCCACCGGCCAACCCATGTACATTTCGGGCCACCAGGCTTTCTCCATGCGATGATCATGATCCGCGGAACTGGCTACTGCTACATGATACGTTTCCGGAAAAGCAAGTACCGCATGGCCGGCATCATAACCACCTGCTGAATGGCCATAAATGCCAACACGGTCCGTATCGATCCAGGAATAACGATCACCGAGTTGTCGAATGGCATGGGCATGATCCGTAAGTCCCCCACCCAGGTTTTTGTAACTGAAATCATGAAAAGCTTTTGAACGTCCTGCCGAACCTCTACCATCCACACGCATCACGATAAAACCCAATTCAGCAAGGTCCTGATTACCGAAAGCCTGACTGAAAGTGCTCGGAAACATATTGGTATGAGGACCGGTGTAACTATTGTCAATAAGCGGATACTTCTTATTGGGATCAAAATCCGTAGGTTTCCATAATGCGCCATAAATTTTTGTCTCACCATCTCCGGCGGTCACTTCGAAAGTCTGAGGCGCTTCCCATTCAGGTATTCCTTTGATATCAGCTCGTGCCAATTCCAGTAACTCCTTTCCAGTCTTCGTGTCACGAAGAACACTCCTGGTTGGGGTAGCAACTGTGGAAACATTGTCCACGACAAACTTCGCATTCGGGGAAATCCTGACCTGATGGTGCAGGTCGTCAGAAGTCAATGACCTTAAACCTTTTCCATTGAATCCTACACGGTATAAATGGTACAAATAAGGGTTGATATCACTTTCTTTACCAGATGCCCGGAAATAGATCACTTCATTTTCTTCATCAATGCGCTCTATGTTTTGGACATAATACTCCCCTTTCGTCAGTGCCTTGATTTCCTTATTACGCAGGTTCAGACTATAAAGCTGTCGCCAGCCGCTTTTCTCCGACAGGAAGAATATATAGTCTTTATCCTGGATGAGATTGTATCGGAAATTATCGATGTTCGTGTTGCTGGTTTCCCGGTAAAGCAATTCTCTTTTTTCAGTTTCGAGGTTGAGTCGATAGATTGAATATTCCTGATAACCTCTTGTCTGATAGGTCAGGATCACTTCATTCGGATTGTTGGTCCAGGTCACTCCCATCGAATTGATATGCGTTGTAGGGGGCAAACCCGTGGTAACTCTTTTGCCAGTAGCTGCATGAAAGAATGTTGGCTCCTGATAGACCATGGTTGTATCGCCAGGTGAGCCTCGATAGTAGCCTAACAACCTGGGTCTGTACAAGGTGTCTACACTCCAGTCAAGCAAATACATCTTTTGTGCATTGCTGAAATCAAGTAATTCGGCGTATACCCATTCCTCATCAGGAGACCAGCTCGCGAAGAAGCGTTTGGGACGGTCATCATTTTCTCCTTCCATGATATCTCCCCAACCATACCAGGTAGCATATTCATAGCCTTTCTTTCCATCTTTACTCAGTTGTTTTTCATTACCTGAGGCATCTTTCACATAGAGGTTGTAATCTTTTGTATAAGCCGTCCACTTGCCTCCGGATGAGCGAGCCTCCATTGCTGAATTGGCCTCCTCTTCCTTCTTGGGCAACTCGGTAAGTTGATAATCCGCAATGGCAAATTGATAGAAAACGTCATCTACTCCTATTTTCAGGGAATCTGAACCGATAGGTTCGATGGCATGGACAGGCAATTTATTTCCCTCCAGGGTATCACCCGTTGCAATTGATAAAGCATTGGCCAATCGCTCATGATCAAAAGCAGGCTTTTTCTGTATATCGTCCCATGTCACTTGCCAGTAAGCCTTACCGTCGTTCGATTGAGTCGTATACCAAAATCCCGTAGAATCGGCATACCAATTAGGATCAATCCAAAGGTTATAAATGCGTTTGTTATACAGGTTTTCCCACATGTACGATACGGCACGATCATAGCGCACGGCCATATCAGTTTCTTGACTTCTTGAGACAAAAGAGAGTTCCAATAACAGGAAGATCAGGGCGAATTTTATTGCTTTCATTGATGGTTAGTTGAATGCCGGCAACCAATCGAAAGAGCTCATTGTCAATCTAGTATCACATCCGTGTTAACCTAGTATCAGATTTGAGATATCAATAAGTTTCTGGCGCTTAAAACTAATTGATAATCGCCTGAAAGCAAGTTTATCTACTCATCTCGCAAATGTTTTACAGGATCGGCTAATGCTGCTTTCACCGTGTTCAGCCCGATCGTTAAAGCAGCGGTAATCACTACCATTACCAATGCCAACGTAACATAACCAGGTTCAGGTGGCAATTGATATGAGAATTGTACGAGCCACTCATTGATGAAATACAAGGCGATCGGTAAACCGAGCAGCAATCCGATAACAATGAGGAAAATAAATTTTCCAGAAACAAGTGCTGTCACTTGCAGTACTGAAGAACCTAAGACCTTTCGTATGCTGATCTCCTTACTTCGTTCCTCTGTGGCAAACAAGACCACTCCGTAAAGCCCCAGACAAGACACGACAATGCTCAGGAAAGTAAACAATGAAAATAGCTTTAGAAAACGTCGGTCACTGTCATAAAGAATCGCATAGTTTTCATCAACAAAATGGTAATCAAATAACTCATCGTTTGAAAAATCACTCCATATCGATTCCAATTGGCCTATGGTCTCGGCGATTTGAGAACCAGAAAGTCGTAGGATGATGTTATCCGGGCTTTCGCGAAATCCTGGTTTACCGTAAACGAAAATGATGGGTCCCACTTCATTTTTGAGCGACTTATAGTGATAGTCTTTTGCCACGCCAATCACACTGCGCTGGTGATCCAGGATACGTATTTGATCTCCTACAGTGGACTCTACTTTGAGCAAACGAGCTGCGGTTTCATTGAAGATAACAGGGCCTGAAAGCGAAGCATCGGAGGTTGGGGTAAAATTCTGGCCTTCGACCAGCGGAATATCAAGGGTCTCAAAGAAAAGTTCATCAACGGCAATGATGAAAACAAAATGATGTTCATCTTCAGATTCACCCCAATACATCTCCGCTCCATTATTCATATCGCTGGGGAGAGATTCTCCTGAGGCAGTCACCTGTAATACTCCGGGAACCTCATGCATCACATTTTTAATCACATCGATCTTTTCCTGTAAGGCTTTGTCTTCCACTTTTATACTTACCAATAAATCTTTGTCAAATCCCAGGTCTTTTTCAGACATGAACCTGACCTGACGAAAGATCAACACTGAACTCACGACCAAAAAAACTGTAATGGCAAATTGAAAGGTAACCAGGCCTTTTTGCAATAACCGTTTGGTTCGAAAGGAAGCTTGCTTATCCACTAATCCCCTGGTTCGAATAGATCCGGCCAACCAGGCTGGATATATCCCTGATAACAAGACCACACCTATCACCACCATAGTCATTTGGGTCGCAGCTTCCCAATTAGTCAGGACAGACAGAGGCATTTCCTTACCAATTAAATCATTGAACATAGGCCAAACAACCCAGGTAAAGCCGATTGCCAGTATAAAGCTTAACAATATGGCCAATAAGGACTCGGTGAAAAACTGCCCTATGATTTGGCCACTTCCTGCTCCCATGACTCTGCGTATACCTACCTCTTTGCGGCGACGGGACATTCTCGCACTGACCAGATTGAGGTAATTGATATTGGCAATCAACAAGATAAAAACGCCAATGACACTTAGGATCATTATCTGTCGGATACTACCATCTGTACCTGAGGCGTGAACACCTTCCGAATACAAATGCACTTCATCCAGGGGTTGAAATTCAAAAGACATCTGTTCCGCCATTTTTTCACCGAGTTCTCGTTCAACGATCATTGGAACAGCGGCCTCAATACGCTGAAGGGTACTTTCATCAGGAATACGGACGTAAATGTGCAGCCATGACAACCACCATTGCGAGCTAAAATGACCGTATAATTCATCGACACTACTCATTGATGCCAACAATTTGAAGGGCAAATCGCTATTGGGCGGTAAGTTCTCAATCACCCCATCAATGCGCATCTGCATGTCTACATTGCCATCATAGATTTTAATAGGCAAGGAACGCCCAACCGGATTGACACCTTCTCCGAAGTATTTCTCTGCGATCTCGCGAGTCAGGACCACCGTATTTTTCTGCTTTAGGGCCTCCCGTGGATTCCCAAAAACAAAAGGCAGGTCAAAGAGTTCAAGTACCGATGCATCACTCCAATAAAAGTCATCCTCATAGAATCGCTGATCCTCCAGTTTTACAAAAACCGGATCCTGTCCGAAACAGGAAAACTCCATGGCGCCTTCGAAATCACGAAGAAAAGCATCTGGGACCGGACTTGGCAAAGGCCGTTCTCTTTCACCATCAATGAGGTTTGTCCTAAGCATTCGATAAATCTCCTCCTGCTTCGGATGGAAGTCGTTGTAGCTGTTTTCGTACCTTATGAAAGCGTAAATGAGCATAAAGGATAACAGACTCAAGGTCAATCCCAGTACGTTAATAGTCGTGAAAAAACGACTTTGGAGTAATGAACGTATACCGATCTTGATGTTGTTGTTGAGCATGGTATTATCTATTAGGTGAACAAACAAGTTTTTGATTCTTTTGAGTTGATGTAAACGAAGCGCTCGTAAGGCATTCCACAGATAAGTTCTTTTGAGTCTGGCCGAAGAGTAAGTCTCCTGCTTCCAATAGTACCATTCATGCAAGTCGCCGAGTACTTCATCCGCAAAGCGATCCCGGAGAAAAAATTCCAGCACGCTATCAATCCATTTAGGGGGATGGTTCATGGGTTGTATCCGGGCATTAGTTTCCAAAGTCGGTCCCGGATGTCACGAGCACTTTCGAGGGCCTCTTTTCCTTCGGTGGTCATCTTATACATTCTTTTGCTTCGACCACCTCGCGCCTTACTGGAACCTCCCACGTAAGATGTGACAAACCCTTTTTCTTCCAACCGGTATAATGCAGTGTGCACAGTACTAACGGTGACCTGCCTCCCCGTATGGGTCTCGATCTCTTTCAAAATGGAAATACCGTAGGCCTCCCCTAATTGAATGCCTACCATGAGCAAGACCATTTCTTCAAATTCTCCAAGATGTGTTCCTTTCATTTGATTGATTAGATACGTAAATGCCAAACAAATATTTACATTATATTCGTAAATGCCAATCTAATAGTTTCAAAACCGTTGAAATTTTTTCAATTCGCACATTTATATGCATTGCTTATCTTCGGAGTTTACACGTTATACCTTTTAGCTAAAACCTACTATGAAAGAATCCATTGGCATCCTCTTTGCGCGAATCGGATTTGGAGGAATGATGTTGACACACGGCTGGCCCAAGTTAGAACGAGTTATTTCATCCGGAAAACTCCAATTCGCAGACCCCCTCGGGCTAGGACCAGAAATCTCATTGATCCTTACCATTTTCGCGGAATTCGTTTGTTCTATATTAATTGTTCTAGGTCTGAAAACGAAACTGGCAGCCATTCCTCCGGCGATCACGATGTTAGTTGCAGCCTTCGTTTTTCATATTGATGACCCTTTTGGGAAAAAGGAATTTGCTCTGCTCTATTTCTTCGGATTTTTCATCTTGATCTTTGTCGGCAGTGGCCAATACTCCATGGATAATTACCTGGGCAAAAGACGGTAATTCGTACCCTGGCAATGTAGTTGATTTCAGTAATGATTATTTGATCCTTAAGATCGGCACGTGAAAACGTTAAAAAGTGAGGATGCTTATTAGTCCAGGTCTAACTTCTTATAAAGTGCATTTCGGGAGATCATTTTCAGATCCCCGGATTGCATTGGAAACAGGTTGATCTTTTCGATTCCAACACGAATCAGTCGTAACGTGGGATGGCCAATTTTAGCAGTCATTTTTCGAACCTGCCTATTTTTCCCTTCCACCAAAGAAATTGATAACCAGGAAGTTTTCGGGTGCTTGATACGATTTACCGGAGGGTCTCTCTCAGCGATTTCGGGTTCAACGAATGCTACAATCGCGGGTAATGTGTGGTGATGTTTACCGCCAACGTTGATCACTACCCCACTTCTGAGTTGATCCAATTGTTCCTCTGAGGGTACACCTTCTACTTCAACCCAATACGTACGGGTATGGCCGTTTTTAGGATCCAACAAGCGATGATTCAGGGTTTTGTCATTGGTTAAAATCAAAAGTCCTTCACTATCGAGATCAAGTCTACCAACCGGATATACACCTTTCGGTAGCTTAAAAACAGCACCTAACCCCTGGTTACCATCTTCATCTGAAAACTGACTTAATACCTTATAAGGTTTGTAAATGAGGAAATAATGTAATTTGCGCGCCAATGGAAAAAAAGCTATTCGCCGAATCGGTCATGCAATATTACCGGCAATTGGAGCCTCCTACAAATCTGCCGGAAGATGTGGAAGTCATGAATCCTTATCAGAATGACGCGACGCTAGATATTGCAGGACAATTCTATCGAAAATATTATTCAGACGAACACCCACGCATCATGTTGTTCGGTATCAATCCGGGACGTTTTGGGGCCGGCGTAACGGGGGTTCCATTTACCGACCCGTTGAAGCTTGAGGAAGTATGCGATATACCTAACGATCTCGAGAAAAAGCCCGAATTGTCTTCACGATTCATCAATGAAATGGTCATGGCTTATGGAGGACCTGTGAAATTTTACGCTAAATACTTCATTTCCGGAGTTTCACCCCTGGGGTATTTACGTGAGGGCATCAATCTAAACTACTACGATATCAAAGGATACAAATCCATGTTTGAGGGCTATGTAATTGAGCAGATAAAAGCACAATTAAAATTCGGCATTGATCAATCCGTCGCGTATAGTATTGGAAAAGGGCTGAATATCAAATACTTAAACTACATTAACGATAAGCACGGGTTCTTCGAAGAAGTACTTCCTCTCTCCCACCCTCGTTGGGTGATGCAGTATCGCCTGAAAAGGAAAGATGAATTCATTCAGGAGTATCTGGATGCCCTTTAGGTTTCATCTTAGGTGAGGAGGTATTGTTTTATTCTTGTTTCTGAGCGGTTGAAATTTTTCAGGATTTATTGGTTTGTGCGTAATTGTCGAGGTTGCCGGATACTTTTCCATTAATCCCGCAGGTCGAATTGGCCTCGGCACAAAACCACCACCACAATTTGGGCATACATTTTCGAGTATGGTCTCTACACAATCTTGGCAATAGGTGCACTCAAACGTGCAGATCATGGCTTCCGTGCTGTCGGGTGGCAGAAGTTTGTTGCAGTTTTCACATGTAGGTCGTAGCTCGAGCATAATCAAATATTTTCTAAATCCATCAAATCAGCTTCATTCATGTATTCCAACGTTGATGGTATTAATATGAATTTGATCCATTCAAAAATATTTTCAGAAGTCATTGTAATGGGAAAATTACCTGATTCATTTTTACCGCTCCAGGTTAAATGAACAGTAAGTTCCTGAGTATTCACTTGTCCGTTGCAAACTTCAAACCCAGCTATGTCTTCACGATCCTGCCGTTTCGCAAATGGAATTAAATCAAGTCCGGTTTCCAGTTGATATTCCTTTCTTTGATTTTCCATGTCATTGGGATCTTGAAACATCCATGGCAAGAATCCTTGAAATTTCTGAGCCGTAATCCATCGATATTCTAACGGTAAATCCATGATGTTCTTTAACCAGATAGAAATTTCCAATATGACTCCAACACCCCTTTCGGATCCTCTACCTGGGGATAATGGCCAATTCCCTCCTGTAGCCAGATGTTTTCTGTCGAGATCACTCCTCTGAAATGTTCCACCATTTGTATCCCGGAGATAGGATCCAATGGGCCGTTGATCAGACCCAGTTTTCTCGGGTAGTTTTGCAGGCCTCCTAGCCATCGTTCACGATTATCCACCCTTTCCTGCATGTATCGAATGATTTTATGGGCTATGCGATGACCTTTCTTGTATGCTATTAATTTCCAGTATTCATGCAATTCTTCTTTAGTTAGTTGTGTATCCGGGCCAAAAATCCGACTAAAACTCTTCTCCAGTTTGCGCTCATTCATCAATTTGCTCAGTAAGAATCCAACAGGACTCATGAGCATTTTCTGAATCATCAAGGGCTTATGTGCTTCCGGAAAAATGCCTCCATTCAACAAACACACACTCAATGTTTTCCAGGTCATTCCCTCCAGTTCCTTAGCCATGATCTCCTGCGCCACCGTGTCTCCATAATCATGAGCCAGTACATGAAATTCTCGGATTCCCAACTTGTTCAAGAGATCAAGATGTATATCTGCCTGGGCATAAATAGAATAAGGAAAATTATAGGGTTTATCTGACCTGCCGAACCCGATCATGTCCAGTGTCAGTAAATTGAATCTCTCAGACAGTGGACTCCAGATCTTCCACCAGTCAAACGAACACGTCGGAAACCCGTGGATCAATAACAGCCAGGGTTTATTACTTTCTGATAGCTTATAAATAATATCATGCCCTTTCCACTGAAAGGTCAATGTGTCGCTGTACCAGGTGTCGGGGCTCATGGAGGCAAGATAAAAGGTACAAGTGAAAGTAGCTCTTAATTTTAGGTTATGCAGGTCTCTCGAGTTGAAAACTCCAAGCTTTAGAGATCCTCGTTGACAAAACGAGGATCATTAAGGATATATACCAAATTAGTATTGCGATTCTATTGGTGAGTGTCTAAATCTCCTCAAACTTGAAGTCCGTCGTTTGAGATATCTCAAATTACAGAAAATGGATGTCCAGCTGGGACATCAATTACTATTGACCTTAGTATTGAGTTCTTCAATTAGCTTTTGTTGTTTATTGATGACTTGTTTCATTGCTGAAATTTCATTGTTCTGATCAATCAGATAAAGGGTAAGTTCTTCGATCTTCTTTAACAAGTTCATGTTCATCTCACCCAGCTCCACACCATTTGCTTCCATTTCTCTAGCTGAAGGAATCTCAGGAAGATGCTTATTTTGTTTTATATAATCTTCCGTTTCTCTCAATGTCCGCAAATAGTAATCATCTTCAAAGACATAATCCGGTCCATTAACCACTTCCACGACCACCTCTTCACTTCGAATTTTTCCATCAACATCAAGTTTACAATCGGAACATAGATCGCCTTCTCCAATGCGAACACCTCCTTCCAGGAAAACAAAGCTGCCACCCGCGGAATTCTTGAAATGCATATTATTATCCAGTGATGAGCCAAAGCCCATAAAGCCTAATCTTGAATCTGCATCGTGAAATTCTATGTACCCATATGATTCAATACCATTTGATGGATGGTGGAGGCTTAATATCGGTTGGTCACTTAAAAAATTAAAAGTTCCCTCATAATTTCTGAAGTACATATTGTTATCCAGTGATGATCCAAATCCCATAAAGCCCAAACGAGAATCTGCATCGT
Organism: Cyclobacteriaceae bacterium; assembly: GCA_965229785.1. GTDB lineage: Bacteria > Bacteroidota > Bacteroidia > Cytophagales > Cyclobacteriaceae > JAWPMT01. The sequence goes on along the minus strand of CBDDJS010000001.1, from coordinate 1,082,060 downwards.
GAAATTCTATGTACCCGTATGATTCAGTACCATTTGATGGATGGTGGAGGCTTAATATCGGTTGGTCACTCAAAAAATTAAAAGTTCCCTCATAATTTCTGAAGTACATATTGTTATCCAGAGATGATCCAAATCCCATGAAGCCTAACCGGGAATTTGAATCATGAAATTCTATGTATCCATAAGACGCTGATCCATCTAAGGGATGATGGAGGCTTAGAACAGGCTGATCACTTAGGAATTGAAATCTACCTTCATAATTTTTAAAGTGCATATTGTTATCCAGTGACGATCCAAACCCCAAGAAGCCTAATCGGGAATTTGAATCATGAAATTCAAGGTATCCATAGGATGGAGTCCCCTCGGCCGAACTTTGTAGTTTGATGATTGGAGCATCCTGAGCTCCCGGGAATAGATTTTGAGCACGGGATATCTGTGTAAGAGACACCAGAAAGATGAATAATACTTTAGTCTTCATTTTATTATATATTAAAATTGGCAAGGCCAGTTGTTTGGAATTGTTTTGACTTAATAATACAAAGCTAAGAAACCTCATTCAAATACCAGGCTCTATAACCAGGTTTCGATCACATCTATGTCATCGCATTGAGGGGATTAAGGCTATAACATAGGATTTATGATCAACTATTCAAAGGCCACTGAAGGTTCAAAAAGGAGAATAAAATGAGATGAATTCGCGACGAGTTAAAAACTCGAAAATCTAGCGGCCCTCGTTAGTCAATCGAGGGCCAGTGCACCATCACCATAAATCAATTTCCTGTCCGTCCTGAAGTCTTTCGAAAATAATGTTGTCTGCTTCCAGCATTTCCGTTCCAAGATGAGTAAGCAGCAACCTTTTTGTTGGCAATAGTTCTCGTTTGTCAAGTAACGTTTGGTAGCTTAAATGACCCGGGGATTCTTTGTCCAGATTGTTACACTCGCAAATCATTATCTCAGCATCCTGCGCCAGGATAGGTAGATTATCTGACCATTCAGTATCACCTGAAAAGCTTAGCTTTTTACCATTCCACGACAGTTGAACACCATGAGGAGCTGAAGGTGGGGAATGCTTTACGGGAAATGCGCTGAACTCAATCCCCTGATATTCCTGCCAGTCCTGCGAATATTCCCGAAACTCAAAAGGCAACTCTTCCAGTAAAACACCTGTTCCGGGATACATCGCTTCCTGCAGTTCATGTACTTGCGCTTTGACTCCTTTCGGTCCGACGATGGTCAATGGTTTTTCTCTGGCCTGTTCAACTTTAGCGGAAATCACAAAAAAAGGTAGTCCACCGTAATGATCTCCGTGAAAGTGGCTTAGCACAATCATGTCCAGATCTTTGGCCTGCATACCCATCTGCTTGTATCTCACAAAAGCTGTGGCCCCACAATCCAGTAGGACCTTCTTGTCATTCGCTTCAATGAAAAATGAAGTACAATATTTACCTCCGGAAGCAAAGGCATCACCTGAACCCAAAACCGTCAGCTTTCCCATAAGGATCAGGATAGCGCATCTTCCAATTCCGCAACCACTTTTGCAGAATTGCCAACAAATATTTCTCCCTCTACGATAAACACCGGACGTTTCAGGAACGTGTACTCTTCCATGATCAAAGACCGATAGTCGTTTTCGGTGAGTGTTTTATCTGCCAACCCCATGGATTTGTATTTCATGGCCCTTCTGGAAAATAAGGATTCATAAGTGCCTGAAAGTGATTTCATTTCATCCACTTGTTCTCCGGTGATGGCTTTTTCTTTGATGTCCTGGATCTCAAAACCGGCCAGCTTCTCTCCCAGTTGGTTCATGATCTTCTTACAAGTGCTGCAACTCGATAAATAGTATAGTTTTTTCTGGTCTGACATGCTTAATAATTTCCTCCAAAGCTAGCCCGCTCATTCGTTTTAAAAGAAAAGTCAACAGGTATTCTTCCAATCCGTTTTCCTTTTCATCGGGATTGCTGAAAATTGCGTCCTGATTTAAAAAAGCTACCACCATGACCATGTTTATCAATGAAGACATAGGCTCTGTTAATGCCTTGATCGATGAAAGCACGGACCCCAAATATCTGGTTATCCTGACCCACGGAGCCGGAGCAGGCATGCAACATGCTTTCATGGAAGGTGTAGCGAAAGGACTTGCCTCTATGAACGCGCATGTAATGCGATTCAATTTTCCCTATATGGATGCAGGCAAAAAACTTCCGGGTTCTCCGAAAGTATCTCAACAGTCTATTCTGGCTGCCTTGGAAGACATCAACAAAAAGTATTGGGATCTCCCTATATTCCTGGCAGGCAAGTCTTACGGAGGCAGAATGAGCTCTCACGTAGTAGCGGATGGTTCCGCTCCTCAGGTCAAGGGTCTTATTTATTTTGGTTTCCCCCTCCATGCCCCTGGCAAGGACGGAATCAAACGTGCGGATCACTTACAACAGATCAAGATCCCACAGTTATTTCTGCAGGGCACCAATGACAAATTAGCCAACTACGATTTGATCAAGAAAGTGGTGAAAGTTCAGACAAGCGCTGATCTTTATGCCATTGATCACGCTGATCATAGCTTCAGAATACCTAAAAAACGGCAAAAACCAGGACACAACGTTTTGCAAGATCTGGTCAAGAAGGCCAATCGATGGGCTTTGGAAGTAGTTGGGTAATCATCCAATCAAAATCAAGACTTGATGAACTGCAAAACCCAGGAGCTCAACTGGCCATTTGTAAAGTGATCCATGAACTGATACTTTTGGCATTCTTGTAAGGACCAACCGGCAGGACCTGGTTGGGCAAAGGAAACAACCTGAAGATGAACAAGACAATTCTATTTTTTATTATGGCCATTCATTTGACTTTGCCCGAAATCAGAAGTCAGCATTCATTACATTTTGTAGAGGTCAGTGAAGCAGCCAACGCCAGTTATTTTTCCGGGTTCAAAGAGGAAATTGTCCCTATGACCAAATGGGTTTCCGGTGGCGTAGCGAGCGGAGATTTCAATAATGATAATTTCGTAGACCTGTATCTGATCCGGGGAGATTCCGCAGATAACGTGCTACTAAAGAACAATGGTGATGGTACCTTCTCAGATGTAACCGACGCATCCGGACTTTCGAACTTATCAGGTCAGGATAGTGGCCCCTTGTTTTTCGATTATAATCAGGATGGCTGGCTGGATTTGATCGTCGGTAGTATGAGCGGTCAGTCACCCAAGCTGTATGAAAATCGGCTTGGTAGGCAGTTCGTTGAGGTAAATGACTTTGAAGAAGTTCAGGGAAATACCGTTTCCATTTCTGCTGGTGATTATAATAATGATGGACTTCCCGATTTATTCATGTGTCGGTGGTTAGAACCCAGGAGTAATAATAATCTATGGAAAAATGAGGGGCATGGCGTTTTCACCAATCAAAACCATCTTCTTGATGACTTTCCAACACACGCGATAGACTACTCTTTTACCGCCAACTTCACAGACATCAATCGTGACGGCTGGAAAGATCTGCTAATTGCTTCAGATTTCGGTACTTCACAGATCCTTATCAACAATGGCAATGGGTTTGATCGTCAGTTTTCTTTGGCAATAAGTGATGAAAATGGCATGGGATCAGCTGTTGCTGACTTTGATAATGATGGCGATTTTGACTGGTTTGTTTCTAGCATTTACGATTCAGATGGCGTTACAGAAGGAAATTGGGGTTCATCTGGCAATCGACTCTATGCCAATCAAAATGGTCAATTTATTGACATCACCGAAGAAGTAGGTATACGAAATGGCTCCTGGGGTTGGGGTTCATCCTTTGCAGATTTCAATAATGACGGACTTCTTGATCTGGTCATGGTCAACGGATGGCCTCAGGGATCTAAACAATTCCATAACGACTCCACAAGACTTTTTATGGCCACTGAATCAGGAAAATTTGAAGATCAGTCATTGGCCTTAGGGCTGGTTGATACCGGGCAAGGCAGAGGTGTAGTTTGCTTTGATTACGATAATGACGGGGACATAGACCTGTTCATTGCAAACTACAATGGAAATTCCAGGTTGTGGAGAAACGAATATAATGGCGTAAACAATTGGATAAAAGTGAACTTGCGTTCCGAAAATCTTTCACAAAAAGTTGAAGGGACCATCATCGAGTTGTATACTGACGAAACTTGTCAGACCAGAGAAATAAGGTCCGGTTCTAACTATTTATCACAAAACCCTTTAATTACTCATTTTGGTATAAGCTCGCACCGTACAATAGATTCCTTAAAGATTCATTGGCCAGATGGAAATATAGAGGCCTTCTATCGTATTAGGGCTAATCAAACCATAAGCTTACCCTTTGATCAAGTCTTGTATGCTGAGAATCAATCAGATGTTCTACCTGAAAAGCAACTTAGGGCCTACCCAAATCCTCAGGAAGAAGAGCCATTCATTGTTATAGAATCCAATTTCCATGAAGCATTGGAGATCCTAAATGCTAAAGGCACTTTGATATTAAAGTTATACCCAGCCTCAATGAATGAGGGCAAAATAAAATATCAGTTAAACACGCAAAATCTTTCGGCAGGTACTTACTTTGCAAGAGGAGAAACTTCAAATCAACTGATACGACTACTAAAGAAATAACTATGTTCACAAGAATTAAGAAATCACTCGTCCTATGCCTCGTGGCGGCATTAACATTTATCATCAACGGTTGTGGCGATGATGACAATGAGACCCCTACGGGTTCTTTGTTTGTTACTGTCAAAACCCAAAATGGTCAAGTAGTTGAAGGAGCCCAGGTTCGGACAAACCCAAATACACTATCGACCACTACTGATCAATTAGGAACAACTTTCCTTGAAGATATCCCCACGGGTGTTTACACCGTTGACGCTACACTCAACTCTTTTGGTTCAGGAACTATTTCGGCCACTGTGTTACCCGATCAGTCAACCAATGTTGAAGTCGAACTTGTTTTTGGTGTTTTTGTAAATCCACAGGTTTTTATCACCTCACCTACTTTGAACGAGGTATTTGATGTGGACGGTGAAATTATGGTCACCGGGTCAACCAGAGATGACATGGACGAAGCAACCCAATTGGAGGTAGTTTTGAAGATGGGTGAAAGCACCCTGGGATCTACTAATCCGGAATCTGACGGTTCTTTTCAATTTAACATCGAAAATCCCGGCATTGGCATCCATACTTTGGTGGTTGAAGTAGAAGATACAGATGAAAGAATTGGCTCATCTTCAGTCATTTTTGAAGTGGCGGACCTTCCGGATCCTGTGACGCTAAATGCTATCGAAAAAACCAGCGCGAGCAATATTTTAAATTGGAGCAGGTCTGATCTATCAAACTTCGCTTCTTATAACATTTATAAGACCGGATCTTTTTCCAACAACACCCTGGTAGCAACCATTTCCTCACAAGAAACGACCACTTATGAAGATCAGGATATTCAGCTAGGTCGGACCTACACCTATCAAATTGGTGTAATTGATTCAGATGGAAGAGAAGCCTTAAGCAACGAAGAGTCAATTGAAGCAGGAATTGGGATCAGAACAGATGCCCAAATAGTCAGGATGCTTAATGATGAAGACAGGGGTTTAATTTATGCGTTGGATGCGTCGAGGAATCAGCTATTATTCATCGATTATGGAAACGAAACAGTGAACAGAATCAATGTTGGTTCCGCCCCCTCCGACCTGACTTTGAATGCCAGTGGAGACGAACTTTTTATTGCAAACTTTGGCAGCTCAATCATCACCGTCGTAAATCCTGATACAAAATCTGTGAAAAGGCAAATTACGGTTAATACTACAGCGGGCACCTGGGATGGAAATCCCTACAGAATTGAGTGGTTAGCAGGTGATTATTTAGTTTATACCAGTGAAGATCAATGGAACAATTTAAAGCTTGCAAATGCCCAAACAGGCGAGTTAATAACTACTGCGGCTTCTATTTTTCAGCCTGAATTGATCACTAACGCCGACAAAACCTTATTATACGTGGCTGAATCCAGCAGCACAGGAAGCCAGGCGTTTACTTATCAGGTCGTAAATGATCAACTGGTAATTATTGATCGAGAAAGCGAAAGAGGATCAGCAGCGCGCACGATATCCATAAGTGCAGATGACTCTTTTATCTTCTACAGGAGAAGGAAGCTATCTGCTAATAATTTGTCCCAGGTAATGGGTTCGTTCCCTGAAACGATCTATGCAACAAATACAACTGGAACCCTGGCAATCAGCGAAACGAAAATTTATAACGCCAACACCTTCACGGCTATTAAAGACCTGCCCCTATTTACTTCCCAGATGTTTCTGGATCAGGCAAATGACCTGTTGTACCTGTATGACCAATCCTCAACCAACATCTATCAGGTCAGTATTGATTAAACGTGGTGACCGGTAACGATGCTTGCCTGTTGATCTTTAATTTTAGTACATGGGGCTTCAAGTATTCATTTGCCAAAGCCTGATATACGTCTTGTATTTTTGAGCAAGCAATAGGCTCTTGATTTGCTGATATTAGCAGGTATCTTTCAATTATCAGAATGAATGTAGCATTCAGATTATATGCCAGTGAAGACAGAATGGAAGTCCTCCAAATGATGTCTTCCTTCAATCAAATTGACGGTTATGAGTTTGATTTAAAGATGGGTGAGGATAATCTCCTTGATTTCACTTCAAATCAAACACTTGGTAGACTTTACATGATTCAGGTTGAACAACAAATTGCCGGCTACGTTGTTTTGACCTTCGGATTCAGCTTTGAATACAAGGGCCGTGACGCATTTATCGATGAATTCTACCTCAAAGACGCCTACAGGAGTCAGGGTATTGGCAAGCTTACGATGGATTTTATCGAGGAAGAAGCCAGAAAATTGAATGTAAAAGCAATCCATCTCGAAGTTGAACCCCATAATGACCATGCCAATCGACTTTATCTCAATAAAGGATATCGGTCCGGTAATAGGATTTTGATGACGAAGAGAATAGAATCCTCTTCAAAAAGTTAACCTTTTTGACTCAACTATAAACTCCCTAAAACCCCTAATCCTTCTATCTTCGCAAGAAATTTTTAATCCATGCGGATAGGGATACTTTTTGGCGGACAATCGAGAGAACGAGAGATATCATTTGCTGGTGGGCGAACGGTATACGACAACCTGAATAAGGCACTCTTTGAGCCTGTCCCCATTTTTATCGACAGTTTAGGCAATTTTATACTGCTGGATTGGGAATATATCTATAAAGGAACCATTAGAGATTTCTATCCTTCAAGTGAAGTTCTGCCTGATACAACACACTATTTCCAACTGTACATCGAGTCTTTACGAGAGTCTCCGGAACTAGTGGAGCAAGCCATCCAAAAAATAGGTCGTAAAATCGCCATTGAAGAGCTTCCCAAATACATCGACTTTGCATTTCTGACGTTGCATGGTCCCTATGGCGAAGACGGAAATATACAGGGCCTGTTGGAATGGTTAAGAATTCCCTACAGTGGCGCCAGTATCTTGCCATGTAGCATTGGAATTGACAAAGAAGTCCAGAAGAAAGTCTACCAGCAAAACAACATTGTGGTCCCTGATCATACGGTGGTACTCAGGAAAAAATGGCTGGAAAAATCTGTAGAAGAACTGGATCGCATTGAAAAGGAATTAGCATTTCCTTTGGTGGTTAAATCGCCACATCAGGGTTCTTCTATTGGGATTTCTATTGTCCATGATCGCGACGAGCTTAAGGCAGGTATAGACAAAGGTTTTTTCCGTCATGAAATCGTGATCTCAGAATGGAAAACGCTATCCGAAGATGAAAAATATCAGTTCCTGATCTCATTCACCGATATTCGGGAAGGCCTTGGTTTCCCCGTATACTTCGGAAAGGACAAGGTTTATCACCCGGAAGAACTTTGGAACAGATTGGATGCCTCCAAAGAGGAACGAGTAATCTTACTATGTGAAGATGCAGAATCTTCGGTAGTAGTTGAGCAGTTCATAGAAGGTAAAGAGTTCTCGTGCATCGTTATTGAAGACGAGAATGGTCAGCCATTGGCCTTGCCGCCCACCGAGATCATCAAAGGGAAGGAGTTATTCGATTATCGTACCAAGTATCTGCCTGGGTTGAGCCATAAGGAAACTCCGATGAGGCTTCCAGACGCAGAGATTGATAAAATCCAGAAAGCTTGCGAAAGTCTGTTTGAGATCATACATAGCGATGTGTATGCTCGTATCGATGGTTTCTTCGCGACGGATGGCACAATCTATCTCAATGATCCCAATACAACATCCGGGATGCTTCCCTCCTCTTTCTTTTTCCATCAGACCGCAGAAATTGGACTGAATCCTTCGGAGATCATCACTTATATCATTCGCACCTCCCTGAACGTCCGCAGCCGAAGTGGCAAGAGCTACCACCACATTCAGCAACTTATTGAAGAACTGGATACTAAGATCTCCTCGAATCAACGAGAACACAGTGATAAACTCAAGGTAGCTGTGCTCATGGGAGGATTTTCGGCAGAACGTCATATTTCGATTGAAAGTGGCCGTAACATATACGAAAAACTCGCTTCTTCCAGTAAATACCTCCCAATCCCCATTTTCCTGACTGGAAGCCTGGAAAATCACGAAATGTACAGACTTCCGATCAACGTCCTGATGAAAGATAATGCTGACGATATCCGTGATAAAGTGAAGCAACCGGGCCGTAAACTAGACCTCAGTGAAGCGGCGAAGGCATTGAGGAATAAATATGCCAAAACAACCTTTAGTGAAGCCCAACAAGTCCGTTATGAAGACCTGAAAGACCTGGTTGATTTTGTATTCATCGGATTACATGGCCGTCCCGGCGAGGATGGGGCAGTACAGGAGCATCTGGAAAGAGTCGGATTGCCTTACAATGGCTCGGGTATTCAGAGTTCTCAAACCACTATCAACAAATACGAAACCAATCGGATACTTCGGGAAAATGACTTTTTAGTAGCGGATCACGCCATGGTTGGAAAAGATCGCTTTCAAACGGATAGAGAGGGATTCTACCAGGAAATTGAAAGTCAATTCTCTTATCCCTTCATAGCCAAACCCGCTGACGATGGATGTAGTGCTGCTGTAAAAAAGATCAAGTCTCGGGAAGAACTTGCCGCTTTCAGTGAAATGATGTACCGTCCGCAATGGAAATTCCCTGAAGCTCCAGCCAGGATTTTGGGTCTTAAGTTCAATGAAGAGTTTCCACAAAAACAAGCCTATCTCATCGAGGATTTGATTTCTGAAAATAGTGCAGATCGTTTTTTAGAAATTACCGGCGGAATGATCACCCGGTATAATGAACAAAACGAGCGCTATTACGAAGTGTTCGAACCCTCAGAAGCCCTGGCAAGCGGAGAAATCCTATCAATAGAAGAAAAATTTCTGGCAGGGGAAGGTCAGAATATCACACCAGCAAGGTTCAGCTCCGATCCGGCGTTGAATAAATCTGTATCCCAAAAAGTAAAACAAGCCCTTCAAGGGGTAGCTGAACTACTCAATGTAGAAGGATATTGCCGAATTGATGCTTTTGTTCGGATCTTCGAATCCGGAAAGGTAGAAACCATCATCATTGAAGTCAATTCTCTTCCCGGAATGACACCCGCAACAGCTATTTTCCATCAGGCGGCAATTGCCAAAATGAAACCCTATGAATTCATCGATCAGATCATCGATTATGGATTCAAACGCAAGTCAAATCAAACTACTGTTACATTATAATTGGTTAGGTTTACCCAACCGAATGCTGAAATGAAAATAACCTCTAGGCCCTGGTTCAAAATATTGCTTCACCTGACCATTGTCGTCGTATTGGGCACATTGATCACCCTGATCTTTTTCAATATTTACCTACCGAGCAAGACCAATCATGGAGAAACCATCACCGTCCCTGATGTGGTTGGCATCCACTTCGATGATCTGGATGACTATCTGATCAAAAGGAATTTGCGATTCGAAATTACAGAAGACTCTAGTTACTCTGCAGATTATGAGCCTTTGGCGGTTTTGAGACAGGTACCACTTCCCAACTCTAAAGTAAAGGAAGGGCGGAAAATATACCTGACCCTGAATACCAACACACCGCCTAAAGTCCGAATGCCTAATCTGGTAGATACATCCATTAAAAATGCTCAGATCGTACTGAAGTCCTTTGATCTTAAATTGGGGTCGGTCGAATACGTCGCAGATGAAATATTTGGGACAGTATTGAAACAAAAGATTGATGATCGCGAAGTACTGGCCAATGAAATGGTGCCTAAAGGTTCTGTAGTAGACATAGTTTCAGGTGATGGTTTAGGGATAGTAACGCTGCTTTCTCCTAATCTCACCGAGTTAGATGAAGAAGATGCTCAAATCGCAATTGTAGGGTCGGGTTTGCAAGTTGGGTCCATCAGATACGATAAGGACGGAACTTACGTTGTATTAGAAACCAATGATGAAGGTGAAGAAGAAGAAATCACAAAACAAGTGGCTCCCGGAGCAGTATTCAGACAATGGCCCGAACCTGGTATTGAAATGAGATTGAAGCAAGCCATCGACATCTGGGTTTATCAACCTGATTCTATCAATTCACGCCCGTCCCTGCTAGATGAATAGAATTGCGACCTTCCTGTTGTTGTGTGCTCTTGCTAGAGGGGCATGGGGACAATTGATCGTTAAACCCCTTGATCGTTCCTCGAAGAGCAGGAATGCTACCGCTGCAAGGCAAAACTCCCTGTCATTGCCCTTTTGGGATGATTTCTCTTTTTCCGGTCCGGCTCCGGACACCAGTTTGTGGCAATATGGTGCCGATGTATTTGTTAACAACACCCTTGGCATCAATCCACCTTCTATCAACGTCGCTACCTTCGATGGTGCCCGGGCTAATGGATCACCGCATAATGCCTCAGGAGAAGAACCTGGACCTGCGGACAGCCTGGTTTCCTGTCCAATCAATTTGGAGGAAGTTCCCGATAGCTTGTTATCAACGGTAAGGCTTTCATTTCAATATCAAATTCAAGGAGCTGGAGAAATACCCGAAGAAAGCGATAGTATCACACTTTTTTTTCTTGACTCTTCTAGCTTATGGCATCAGATTTGGAACATCCAAGGAGGTGAAGTTTTTAACTTCACAAGGTTTGACCCAGTCAACTTGTTAATTGAGGAATTCAATTTTGATACGGTTTACTTTCTCCATGATCAGTTCCAATTCAAGTTCGTTTCTTACAGTTCCCGAAGAGGAATATTTGACAGCTGGAATATTGACTATATTTATTTGAATCAAGAGAGAAAATCGCCCACAGAAGAAAGGATTTTTGATCGCGCAGCTGCTTCTGAACCAGGACCATTGTTTGGGCCTTATTATCATTTGCCCATGATCCAATACCGGGATAGTGCGGTATTTAATACGCAGGAAGTGGTGCTTAACAACCTGGATCAGGGTGCTCCGCATCCCTTTTCCTATACTCAATCATTAATCAATACATTAGCCGATACAGTTTTACGATCGGTAGATTTTAATAACCGTTTATTGGGAAGCGGTGCAAGCGGAAGCTTTGAGGGCATTAGTAACATTACGCCCGAGATCCTTCTGGCAGATTCTCTGTATTTAACTTCTGAGTTTACTTTCTTCACTGGAGACAGAAACCTTTTCGAGGAAATTGGCCCCATGGGTGATACGCTCTTTCTGGATGTCGATCTAAAAGTAAATGATACCGTCAGGTCTTTTCACATGTTACATGAGACACTCTCTTATGATGATGGAACAGCCGAGTTTGCTGCTGGAATTAACCTCGATGGCGGTGAGGTGGCTGTTAGATATGTCCTATTCACACCTGATACGTTGACGCATTTACAGGTCTACTTCCCTCCTTTTGCTTCCAGTAGCGGGCAAACCATTACATTAAAAGTATGGTCACGGCTTTCGGACGCTGGTCTTAGAGCCCAACAACAAATCACCATAGAACCTGGAACGCTAAGGAATGAGTTTGCTGAGGTACAACTTAACCTTCCCTTAATTGTGGTTGACACCTTCTTTGTGGGTTATGAGCAATTTACGGATGATTATATTGGCATAGGATTGGACAGGAGCAATCCCCTGGCATCAGACAATTTGTTTTTCAACGTTTCTCAGGAGTGGAAACAAAACCAGGAAATTGAAGGTGCCTTGATGATAAGACCAATTTTTCAAAACACTGGCGATCTGGTGCTTAATACACCTGCTAACAAGGTTGCGGAAAAAATCACCTATTATCCAAATCCGGCAAAGTACGAATTGCGAAGTTCGCTCCCTTTTGATCAACTTCAGATCTACAACATGAGCGGACAGCTGATTTTCACCTCTGCATACAGTCCAACAATCGACATTCAGGAAATTCCAAATGGAATCTATCTGGTGAAAACGCTGAGAAATAATACCATCGAATCTACCAAACTAATCATACAGAAATAATGGACATTCAGGCACAAGAATTAAGAGAAAGAATCGAAAAAGGAGAAGCCATCAACCTGATCGATGTGCGTGAGGAATGGGAGTATGAAGAAAAGAACATCAATGCCAAAAACATCCCCTTGGCTTCTTTACCGAATCGCTTGGACGATATAGGTGCCGGCAAGGAGGATGAGATCATTGTTCACTGTAAATCAGGAGGCCGAAGTGCACAGGCTCAGAAATTCCTCATTTCCAAAGGATACACCAACGTACGAAATCTCCTGGGAGGAATCGAAGGCTACCTGGCTTAACTTTCAATAATGAACGGATAAGGACTGAACGATAAGACAAAAATGATCAAAGAGAGGATGGCCACCGCGATCCTTCCTTTGGTCAATGGTCGATTATCGGCTACTGGCGGATGATAGACACCCAAAAACCGACCAATGATCAGTGCAAATAACATCCACCCCAAATATCCTTCTACCTTAAACAAAGCTGAGCATACGTACTGTACCGCAAGAACAATTGAGGCCATCATCAAGCGGTTTTTCCTGGACTCGATCATGCTGGTAAAGCACAAATACAAGAAGTAAACATAGAGGATCAGCTTGATCAGGAAGTTGAAAGGTTCATCGCCAGCAGTACCTTGCATACTATCAGGAGAGATCACTCCCAAACCGGAATAAAACACAAATAACGTGAATAAAACTTCTGAAACCTGCCGACTTCTTCGCTCGCCAAAAACGCCAAAAATCACATGACCACCATCTAACTGGCCTATGGGCAATAAATTGATCGCTGTAAAAAACAAAGACAAGTACCCAACCAGTAATAGCGGATAATGGATCATTTCATTTGGGTGCGGCATTCGGGACTTGTCTTCTACTACATACTCTTCCATCAAGTAGAACAACAAATTCGGTCCCATCAGAATGGATAAGCCGCGATCAGTGGAGACCACAATAGAGTCGGGAAGAACCGCGTAATTTATGCGGTCCGGATTAACAAAATCCTTCTTGTAAAGAACTGTATCAATTTCATAAAGGACATCAAAGTTTTCTCCGAAGGATTCGTATTCAGGGTGGATCTCGTAAACATAATCCGGATCTGGCAAATGGGTAAATCCGTACCAAATGAAACCCACCGCCACGATAAATCCTGCGATAGGCCCGGCAACACCCACATCAAAGTATTTTATTCGGCTTTTGATGGCTTCCTGAATTTTGATGTACGCTCCCATCGTTCCAAATGCCGGAATAATCCCCAGAAACCAGAAAGGCAAATAACTGGGTAAAGTCACCTTGATGTTGTGGTAACGGGCGGTCAAATAATGACCAAATTCATGGCATGTCAGGATCAGAAGGAATGGAACGGAATATTCCATGCCATCCCAAAATTGTGACCAGCTCAAGTCACCAAAGATCAATAAATGGCCATAGATCCATTCTGCACCTGCAGCGGTCGTACACAAGAAAGTAAGTACAAACAAGATCAGTTGTCTTAATCGCCTTTTATTTTCTGTCATTTTAATATCTCGAATATTTGATCAGGATGTTTTACCTGAACGGCATCAATACCTGTGGACCTTGCCGCTTCTACGTTATCCAGTCGATCATCCAAAAATAAGGTCCTTTCAGCCGTCAAGTCATGCTTGTTAAGGACATGAAGATAAATTTCCTCATCGGGCTTTCTCATACCCAGATGGTGTGAATAGTGAGCATAATGAACGAAATCTGACATTTTGCTCCCTCCTAGTTGGGTTCCGACCATTTCATCAAATTTTCGTTCGTGAATAGGATTTGTATTACTCAAGATCATGACCTGAAAGGTCGATTTTAATTGCCCCATCAGGGATACCCTTTCGGCGGGTATTTGTCCCAACATCAAGTTCCAGATCTCGTCAAATTCCTCATCTGAAAATGAAACGGATAACAAGTCGTTCATACCTTCCCGAAAGGCTCCTTCAGATATCTTACCCGTTTCATACAGTTGCATCAAAGGAGAAGAGAAGACCAGGTCTTTATAATCCATTTCCTTTCCTGAAGCAGAAAAAAGCCGATCCTCCACCGCTTGTGGGTCAAGATCAATAATGACTTCTCCCAGGTCAAAAATGACAGTATCGTAATTAGCGGGTGAAAAATCTTTCATGCGGCGCAAACCTACTTTTACTTGAGTACTTATAAAAAGCATGTGCCAATGGATTGCTAATTTATTCGCACTAAAGAATTACGCACCAACAGCCGATCGTGAGTTCGGTGGCCGGGAGTCTGGATGATCGTAATAATCAGTAAGTCCAGGATTTATTCTATCGTCTTGTTACGAAATCCTTTAACCAGAAATACGGATCCTAAAAATGCACAATCAGTAATTTTATTGCGTTACCGGTTCTAGGAAAAATGACACTAAAACACTAACATTGCGCTCCTATTGAAACAAGATCGTTTTCAGGGCCTATAACTCAGTTGGTTAGAGTAACTGACTCATAATCAGTAAGTCCCAGGTTCGAGCCCTGGTGGGCCCACAATTTCAATGAAACACTGCTAGTCTACGGCAGTGTTTTTTGTTTCATAATTATCCGCAATTCGGTTAGCAAAACAGCAACCGGGCAATTTTTGGATCAATCGGTAAATCTGGGGAGGAACATAATTTCTCCATTGAGCCAAAGTGATTGAGTTAATCAGGTATTCCGTTTTCTGCTTTTGAAAAAGTGATTTCATGGTCCTGGATTTCCTACCGAAGGTACGGTGAACCTCTATGTGCGGATTACTCTAGCGGGGTAACATAATAAAGCGGTTGCTCGCTGGGATCGGATTCATTTTTTAACGCTTTTTGATCCAACCTCTTACATATCTTCCATTTAATCCACAGATTCTCTCCCTTGATCCCGAATCACTACTTTTGTTTTGAAAGAGTCATTAAAAATGACCGGTACTTACCTTCGTGAAATGCTCCTTTGACTGTTTGCTTGCCACTCTTCGAAATTCCCCATTCAAATGCCTCCAAAGTCCCCGAGCTGGGCACACCAAAGACCTCCTTCTTTTCAAAAGTTGATCCTGATCGCATGGAATCAGAAAAATAGGTTTCGTGGCTTTTTCCTTTGATGTTATCAATTGTATAAAAAACCCATTGAGCCGAATTAGGCAGATAAGTTACGAATATGAATTCCTTCAAGGTTGTGTGATCAAGAAAAGTCACTTGATAACCCAGTGCCCCACAGTTGCTCAATGCTGGGAGCAGTACTCTTATCACCTCATGTTTAGCTTTTCTAGTGCCCTCACTATATTCAATACTGCCCTTCCATTCTCCCAGGTAAGGTCGAAGCTGATAAAGTAAACTATCGTCACAATTATATCCCGTACCATATGAGAACCAGCGTAGATCATCATCAAACAATCCCTCCCAATTAGGCAATTGTTCTTCAGAATCACGATCTCTAACAAATTCAGCAATATCCCTCGTGAACCAGGTCTTCATGGAATCCGTTGAAAACGCGTTATCCCATCGAAAAGAACCAGGTTGTGCATCGGAGAAAGTATATCGGTTAAACACGGTTGTTCCGGCTGGTTTCCCAAAACCCTCCTTCCCTAACTCCCAGTTTTGATATACTTGAATTCTTCCTAAATGATGCCTTCCTTTTAAAGAGGACATATTGGGTGAATTGATACCCGGCCAACTCTGTAGCATCACCCATTGCTCAAGGTTTGCATCAAAATATCGTATACTGAACCCAGCCGTTTCGCTACCTCCACTCATCGGCGCCTGAACTAACTCGATGAGGACCTTCCCATCCAGCGTTGAAAAGACACGGTGTTTAGCATGCCCATTCGTGGTATACTGATCTTCCTTTAGCCAGGTTTTCCAGGTTGCATTCCAATGACCATTCCAGAAGTTATATTCATGATATTCATCATCCAGACGTTCACTAAATACCTGATCAAATCCAAGGGGCCTCACCCCCTGACAGAATGCGTCCAAATGGGAAAACAAGCCAGTAAATACTACAAAAACGATACTGAAACTCACACGATACTGTTTGGACAATTTCATACTAATGGGTTAAGTCTCTGATTATGAATTGATGACTTCTAAAATGCATCATTTCCCTTATGAGACATGGTCATTGGCCGAATTGGACTAAGAGTTGTCCTATATCGGCTTCCCTTCAGTCAATTTCTATGCAAATCCGCACATTTTTCCAGCGATAAGCCATGCCAAGTGGACGCAAGAGAGTTCGAACATTCACAAAACTTTAACCGTAAATGCGCGCTTTATTTTTAGCGATGAGTCGTTTCAATTGTTTATCCGAAGAAAATCCACATTCTTCGGCTATTTGCCTCATTGACAAGTTTTTATTCTTAATCAAATGCCTGATCAACTTCACCCGAAGCTTATTCTTATACTCAAGAATGGTCATCCCCAAAGTAGCTTGAAAAACCCTGGTGAGATTTCTTTCACTCGTTCCGATTTGCTCTGCAATGTGTTCATTGGAAAAATTGTTAGACAGATTTGAGGCGATGATTTCTTTCGCTTTATGCACTAAAGGATTGAAATGCGAATAGAAATCCAAGTAGTAACTTTTTTGCGACTCATCGCCAAGTTTTCTAACGTTCAATAATAACTCTTGAGAAAGTCTCGACGCAAAAATGGGTCCATGATGCGACTCGATGATGCCAATTACGGTATCCAACGTAGAAGACATGCCTGCACTGGAAGTCAGGTTCTTATCTTTGATATAGATTTTGTCCTTGATCAATTCCAGTCCCTTGTGGAAATCGTCGACATACGAATAGCATTTCCAATGCGTTGTGAACTTAATTCCGCCCAATAATCGGGCATCCGCTAACAAGAGCGTTCCTGAACCTATAGAACAAAATTCTATTCCCGAATTGAAATGCTCTCTCAGCCATTTAAAAACCGTCAATACTTCAGGTGCCTTTTTGTTTTGCTTCTTGTAACCCTCCAGGCTGATTCCCGGGATGATGATCAAATCCCCTCTGGCCACGTCGACACTTGAAAGCAATTCAATATTTGAAATACTAAGTCCTTGTGGCGTTAATATCGTAGGCACAACTGAGACAAAATGCACGTCATAGATTCCAGGTATAAGCACATTTGCCTCCCAGAATATTTGTGCAGCTGATGAAACACCAATTAAATGACAATCGGGATGAATTAGCATGAAAACAGACCTTTTCCCTCGAATTGCAAATTGGTAATCCATTCTTAGTGTTTAACCCTTGTTTTTATCCATGAAAGCAAGATTAAATTAACAAGAAATAATAAACCCGAAGTGAACTCCAGCAAGCATTTAGGTCATTAACTCAAGGCATGTTTTCACTTTAAGTAGCCCTCTTCCATTACAGTGATTAGTAGCATATTCCAGTAGTTTTCAACAATCTAAAGGGCTTATTGCGATTTGAACCTGGAATCTTCAACTCTTAGATTTAATCGTCCTCAAGCATTTGAAGTCGAAGCTTCAGGTACTTACTTGAAGGGCTTAATTCCAGGGCCTTTTTATAATATTCCCTCGCTTTTTTGGTCTCACCAATGATGTACATGGTTCTTGCAAGACGCGCGTAGGAGGTTGTATTGGAAGGGTATGATTCCAGGTTTAATTGAAATATTACTTCAGCTTCTTTGAATTTCCTCGTGATCATATAATTATAACCTAAGGCATTCATCTCGAGGCTGGTGTTTTCATTTTTGAACCTGCCTTTTCTCAAATCTTTGTAGTAATCAACCAATCCAATAATTCCATCATTTTCTATTTTTTCCTTCATCAGATCATCAATGGTTTTCAACCTGATGGTTCGTATAGTGCCCTTTCCGGGCATGTTCACGGCGTTGGCAATTTCTCCGCCCATTTCATTCACGTAGATCGTCTTACCATCAGGATCGACTGCTATGCCATTTGGATATGAAAAATTGGCTTCGTTGCCCTTACCATCTTTTAGTCCTCTGTTTCCTGTACCGTAGACTTCCATTAAAGCGCCATTTGAATCCAGCCGATACACCTCGTGACCATGGAATCCAGTAACAAAAAATTGATGCTTCAAAATGGCAATGTGTCCATTTCCTATTTTGCCAGGTGTCTGGGCAAAGATTGAGATTTCCTCCTCCGGAGTAATTTTCAAAACGTTATTATCACCGAAATTCACCACATATAAATTGTCCTGTAAATCAAATACAAGTCCGTTAGGGCAATTCATATAACCAGAGGGCTCGATGAAAGTGCTCACGGCTCCATCCGGACTGACCCTGGCAATAGATTGACTGTGGCAATTGCATACAAATAAATCACCTTTTGAATTGAAGGCTAATCCCACAGGTCCCTGAATTAAAGAATCCGCAAAAACTGTTTTGTTCCCGTCTCTGTCAATTTTACTGATGAAGTTGCCCCCGATATTCGATTGATAAAGGTTACCACGCGCATCGAATGTCATTCCTGATGTTCCATATAGGCCATCGACAAATACGCTGACTTCTTTGGTATAAGGATTGATTTTCCAGATGCGCTCGTTGAAATCCGCTGAGTATACATAGCCCATAGCATCTACAGCCAATCCGCCCACAGAATGCTGTGGCAGGGAATCAATGAGCGTCTTTACATATACGTCGTTTGGTGCAGTATTCTGAGCCAATAAATAGCAGAAATGACCATTGACAAACAACAGGAATACGATTAACCTGCGAATTACTCCATTCATATCTTATGATAGTCAGCCTTACATATGGTAAAATTTAAAATTCAATAATGTCTTCAAAACGAAGGGGTATTTGACTCAAATGGTCCAAAAAATGTCTTAAATCAGTCAGGAAATCAGGGATGTTTTTTTATGACTGTTTGTATCCATTTACGGCGATTTTCCCACACCATTTGGAGGTAACCCCTCCTAACTGACTCTTTTCCAACAAAATACAGAAACTGTCCTTAGATTTACAATCTGTCTTATTGAGGGCCTGACAGGAAACAGAATCGTCATAATTTCCGGTTACTTATACATATTTGTAATACACCGCTAAAAATCCTCAAATATGAACCCTTTCAAAGGTCAAAGTTTCAAACGTCGCGACCTCAGCCACTGGATACCGCGAATCATTGTTGCCTTTATCATTGGTCAAACGCTTCCTGCTAAATTCCTCGGAGTACCTGAAAGTATTTGGATCTTCGAACAATTGGACATGGAGCCCATCGGAAGAATCACCATCGGTATTTTCGAACTAATTGCCGTTATAGCCCTGCTGACAAGATACTACATCGTTGGAGCCATTATCTCTCTAAGTATCATTAGCGCGGCCAATTTTTACCACTTCACCGTTCTAGGCCTTGTCGTAAATAATGATGGAGGCTTGTTATTCATATTTAGTATAATCGTTGTGATGTGCTCACTTTGGGTCGTCATGTATTGGAATTTGTTCCACAATTCCAGAAAAGCCAGACTTGATCGATTAGAAAAAGAGAACATCTCTGTAGATCATCACCTGATCGAAGAGGATGCAGATATCGGATAAAGAAAGGCGCTGAAGCGTCGGGCTCACGCTATTTTAATGCATTGTAACGTCAGGTTACGAACCGATTTACGTCCAATTCCATTGAAGCGGGTATGCCATTATTCAACACTAAGCATCTACTATTTACAGCGTTCTTGTTTTGTTTCATTAAGGTATCCGCACAAGGACCATGGGCCCCTGGAAAAGGACACGGATATACGCAGGTACTCTTCAATGTCATTCCTCCCTATTCCCAAATCTATGATGGTGGCAGGACCACTAGAGAAGTAGATAGAGAGCTTTTTGACTTTACGGTAGCAGCCTACGGAGAATTCGGAATCACCTCACAATTGACCCTTGGCGTCAATATACCTTTCATATTAGTCAATACGGGAGCTGCCACTGACCCTATGGTTGAGCCCACTTTACCCTCCTCCAATCTCGTTGCACCTGGGAATATCAGTGTTTTCGGAAAATACACGGTGCTCGACCAATCGGTGAAAGTGGCCCTGATCGGGCAAGTTGACTTACCCACCAGTGATCGGGATACTATTTCGGGCTTATCAACCGGTGTGAATGCTACGACCTGGCAACCCAAGGTATCTGTCGGAGGTGGACTTAACAGTTGGTTCGCTTATGGTTTTTTCGGATATGGTTACCGAACGAACGATCACCATGATTTCCTTAATTTCGGAGTTGAGGGCGGACTCAAAGCCGATGAAAACTTCACAATCATCCTGAACATCAATCGCTGGCATAACCTCGATAATGGTGATCAGGGAGTAGACGCTCCCAATGTGATAGAAACGGGATTTTACACAAGTTTCCAGGAATACAACGCCTTTTTACTGAAGATACTCGCAGAAGATCTGGTTGGTGGGTTCGGAGGGTTTGCCTCTATTGGCGGCGGGTCCGGGACATCCGTTGCTGCTTCTCCCGCGATCAGTTTGGGCTTGTTTTACAAATGGTAAATTATGTCGTGCAGATCTACCAAATGTCTTACTCATAAATATGAGCTCTGAAAGCTTTGATCAGAGCTCACATTTATCAGAAGTTTATTTAGGAAATTTGAACCCAGTCAGTCCTTCAAAAACCTGAAAGCCCGTGACTTTAGCCGTTTTACCCGACGCGGCCCTCACCCAAATTCGCTGAGTTTCGCCAGCTCTTGCTGTACTTCGTGCAATGATGTATTCATCTGATCTGCCTGTCTGCTTATGCCCCAGTCCATATTGTCTTGGCCCTGAACCACTCTGATGTTTAACCTCTACCACATATTGACCTCTCACGACAATGGATATCGGACCTGTTCGCTTGGCGGTATAGCGATATTCTAAAGCGTCATAAGTTCCATTCTTTATCGAAACCACTCCACTACTGACCGAAATTCCTTTACCGGTATAGCCTGTCAGACCATTTTCAAAATTGAAATTTTCCACCAACCCGACAGCAGGTTGCGCTTTGTAGTTACTTACCTTTCCCACAACTTTACCCACATCAAAGTCCAGGTTACCTGAAAGAGCTGGAATTTTTGAATTAGATCGCATTTCGACATTTTCAAAAACCATCTCCCCATCATGAGAATAATAATGGTGTTCGATGAATCCATTTTGAACGGTAATAGGTCTGGGGCCTTCGTGTTGGATACCTGTGCTTCTCGATCCTGAAGGGGCGTCGGAATCAGAGAAATCAAAATGATTAATAACAAATGGATTGGTATAAACTGTAGACCAGTAGTCGAGATCAGGATCCAGGCCTACCCTGTCTGTGTAATTGTGATCCGAAGAAGTAATGTTTCCACCATTTCGAATCCATACATTGATCCAATTGTTCTTCGCCAGACCACCTCTGATGTATAATCCTTCAAAGTAATTTTCATTTATCGCGCTTGTTCCATTCTTCAAAGCCGCCTGTCTCACCTGCATGGCCTTACTATGGATGTTTTTAAACGTATTCCAATAAAATCCACCCCATCCGGCATAGTTTTGGAGATATAAAAAATTACTTGTAATATTCTCTAAATCACAATATATCATACCAATGAGATTTAGATCACCCGTCACCTTCAACCTACCCTGAACCGTAAGATTTTTCATCCGCTGCAGCGTTAAATTTCCATTAACTGTAACATTTTTAAAAACAATCACCTTGTCCGTGTAAGGTCCAAGTATTACATCACCACTGTATGTACCACCATTTACCTCTACATATCCGCCGCCACTACCAATGATTGACTTTAGTGTGCTTGAGGACCTAATCTCTTCAGCTGATAAGGCAGTACACCAGATGAAACAAAGAAAAAAAATGAGCTTTTGCATATTGCTTTAGTTTGAGAATTGTATTGTAAAAAAATAAGCCTTAGTTGTAAGTAAAGTAGCTAAAAAACTCCTCTATACGAGCCATTTACTCAAGTCATTTAGTTGTTTGGCAAAATTTGCAAAAAATCGTATTATCCGAGAACATGCGCGAACGGCAGCCATGAATTACGCCCAAAGAAAGAAGGTTGAATGAAAGTCAGTTTACGCTAAAAAGGAAAATAACAGAGCCGCTATGCAAAATAGCATGGTAAGGAGTACCAACCCTTCTGATAGCCATAAAGAAGTCAACTTAGCCGGATTTACTTTTTTCGTTCCTTTCATGATGGTCCATTATTGCCATGCAAAGTGAAATCATTCGAAATTTCAGACCTAGCACTGCCGGGCGGCAATCGGGATACTTCCGGTAGACAATCAGGTGACCGGATGACTCATTTGAAACGAAGGGCTTTACCTTCCTTCAAGATTTTCCGTATCTCCCGGGGAATCTAAAGGTGTAATTGATACATATCAAATGTGCACTAATCTCGGATCCGATTGGCAGAAAACAGATTAACAAATCATGAAAAAGGTCAGCTTATTTGACATTTAACTAATTATCCCGCCTTGCAAACGATTCCATTTTTTTCAGCAAGATCAATTCATTCCCGAACGACATTTCGAATCAACTTTTTTATTAGTTTAGACGCAATCATCAACACTACCATGAAGTACAAACTCCTTGTAATCACCTTGTTATTGGCGGCGTTTGCGTGTAATACATCGAAAGAAACACCCACTGATCAATCAACAGAAGAAGAGAATATTTCCAGCCCCGTTTTCATGTGGGAAAATGCCAACATGTACTTCTTATTGACGGATCGATTCAAAAACGGAGATCCTTCCAATGATCATTCCTATGGAAGGAAGGAAGATGGAGCTCCCTTAAGAAGCTTTATGGGAGGTGACATTCGAGGCGTGATCCAAAAACTGGACGAAGGATATTTTCAGGAGCTTGGTGTTAATGCCATTTGGATGACACCTGTTTTCCACCAAGTAAAAGCCTCTGTTGATGAAGGGCATGGTCATCAATATGCGTTTCATGGCTACTGGATCACTGATTGGACGACCCTGGACCCAAACTTCGGAACCATGGATGATTTGAAGGAACTTATCCAAAAAGCACACGCGAGGGACATAAGGATCGTCTTTGATGTGGTCGTGAATCATACCGGGCCCGTCACAGATCAGGATCCCAAATATGAAGACTCCTGGGTTCGTACATCGCCACAATGTACTTATAGCAGCTATGCCTCAACCGTGACCTGTACCCTGGTTGAAAATTTACCTGATGTAAGAACAGAATCGGATGCAGCAGTAGAATTGCCTCAATACCTGGTTGACAAGTGGAAAGCTGAGGGCCGTTACGAACAGGAAATAGCTGAACTGGATGATTTCTTTGAAAAGACCGGCCACCCCAGAGCACCAAGATTCTACATCATGAAGTGGATCACAGATTACATTAAAGAATTGGGGATTGATGGTCTGCGAGTTGATACGGTGAAACATGTGGAAGAAACCGTATGGAAGGAATTGTACCAATTGGCTTTACAAGCTTTGAGAGATTGGAAAGCAGCCAACCCGGCTGCAAAACTAGATGACCTGGACCTCTATTATCTGGGAGAAGTTTACAACTACTCTATTTATGATAAAGAATTTACCATGGATGGTGGTGTTGAGAAAATCGACTATTATGATCAGGGCTTTAATAGCCTCATCAACTTTGCTTTCAAAGGAGAAGTAGAAAAAGACCCTGAAGAAGTTTTCTCTACGTATTCGAACATATTGTCGAGCCCCGAATGGGAAGGCTTAACCACACTTCACTACATCGCCTCTCATGATGATGGAGCTATACTCGACCGTCCGAGAGCAAAAATCAGAGAATTTGCCACCATGCTAATGTTGGTACCTGGTGGCGCGCAGATCTATTACGGAGATGAATTGGGACGAAAACTAGAGTATGAAGGTGCCACCGGCGATGCTACATTAAGAACACCCATGCCATGGGACGAACTGGCCTCCAATACCGAAATGCAAGCCACGTTGGCACATTGGCAAAAACTTGGAAAATTCCGCAGAGATCACCCAGCGATTGGCGCTGGTATCCATGAGATGATCCAGTCAGCCCCCTATACATTTAAACGAACCCTATCCGGCCCCGTAAATGATCAGGTCGTTGTAACCATGACCAGTACCAATGAAGTAAACGTAGCCGGTGTATTCGCTGATGGCCAACAATTGACGGATTATTACAGCGGAGCAAAGGGAACTGTAGAAAATGGCAAGGTTACCTTTGATCGTGAAAGTCCATTGAGACTGGTGGCTCAGTAAGTTATCAGTCTTTTATTCTTATTCGATGGAACACTCTGTTGATACTTGCTGTTGTCCAATCAGATCGGAGGCGCCTACGCTTCTGGTAAAAGGCCATACGATTCATAGGAGCACTAATGCTTCCAGTCCTTAATAAGACATAAATTCTCACTCGAAGAATATTCTTATTATTCTCAGGAAAAATCATCTTGTTTAATACCGGAAAAACCCTCATTTTCAGCTATTTCAACTAATTCCTTGCTGAATTAAGAACTTTCTTATCTTGCTGACAGGACTATCACAATGAAGGTATGATTAGAAGCCGGGTAAAACGATTAATTTTTACTTACGCAATTATTGGAATTGCACTATTTGGTTTGTCAGCATGTGAAGAAGATTCAGAAATTTTCGACAATCTTGAGATCAGGCAAGAAACTGATAATGAACACGCAAAAGGGTCCAAAGTAGACGGTAATTGATATAGAAAAAAATGGTCCACATTAAGAAATATAATTTTCAATTGAGATGAAAAATAGTCGACAGTCTTACCTGGGTCTCGTGATTATTTGCTGTTTCGGTTTCTTGCTCTTATCAAGATGCGAAATAACAACAGAACAAGATTCAATTGATCAATCCGTACAAGAGACTTTTGATGCCGCTTTGCAAGGAGTTAGAGAAATCATGTCTGACGATCCGGAACTGGCCGTCTCTCAACTTGAGGGAATTATTGAAGATGCAAAGGATGCATCCGCAGATTTCTATGCTGGCAAAGCACTTTGGTATCAGGGCTTTTTGTACGACAACCGATTAGAAAACGTCTCCAAGGCCTACTTCGCTTACAATGAAGCGTTGAAATACTTGAATGAAACTGATGATACACGATACAAATCAAAAGTCAGTAATAATCTTGCCATTCTGAATCAATACTACGAGCATCACGACGCTGCCATTGATATTTATTTGGAAGTACTTGAATATCAAAATGAACTTGATCCCGAATTTGTTTCAGATATCTATTTCAATTTGGGAAGGTCCTATAAGTTTCTTCGTACAGATGAGTCTTTAACTAAAGCAGAAGAAGCTTTCACCAAATCGATGGAAATCGCAGTGAAAGCTGATTATCACGAGAATATAGCTTCTGTCAATAATCAGGTCGGTACTATGTATAAAGACCTGGGAAATTATGAAATCGCACGAATTGCTTATCAAAACACGATCAGAACTTATCAAAGTGAAACTGAAAAATCTATATTAGATTATGTAGGTAAAGCATATCACGGTATTGGTGTTACCTACATGGAAGAAAAGGACCATGAGAATGCCATCAGCGCATTTGAGAAAGCCTTAGAATACGAGCAAAGGAGTAGCACTATCTTTATCACAAAGTATGACCTGGGAACAGTGCTATACGAATCAGGGAACACGAAAGATGCTATTGCCATATGGAAAAATGCACTTTCTGAAAACCATAATAAGAACAACCGAGTTCATGTCGAAATATATGCAAAGCTTACCTCCTCTCTTGCCTTGAATGAAGAATATGAAGAAGCAGTGAAGTATGCTCAGATATATAATGAACATATCGGAAACATCTTGTCTGTTGGAGAGTCTTACGAAACAAAGAACAATAAAGTCATCTTCGCGGATATTGTTCGAGAATACGCCGAATTCAATCAAGTCATTCCTTTTTACAAGGAACCGTGGGCCATTGCGCTCATGTTTTTATTTATCGCATTAGCGGTATACGCGGGCAGCCATGCCTATTATCAATCTAAATTATCCACGAAGGTGTCTGATACTAGGTCTGAGATCCAGATTGAGTTTCAGAACATCAAAATAGATTAAGCGCCTGAGTCTCCGGACTTAGGTCGCTTGACCTATTTTTTCATTAGAAGTGTTACTTCCCTCCTGTTTTTCCTCCAATAATATCGGATAGCGTGTCTTGCATCACGTAGAAGTCTTTCAACTTCTGATTGTATGCCAGAAAGATCGCTTTGAGATCCCCAAACAAGCGTTTGCGGTCTACTTCGTTGCAATCATCTGCTTCTATTCGTAGTAGTTTATCACTGAAAAAAGTCGCGATACGATCAATATCATTTCGAGTGATCTCATAACTCTGGGTCGATTCATTGACCAGGTTCTCAAGCTTTGCTTCAGTATTGTGCTCAATCTTAAACTCTTCGTAGTTGCTCTCCGTCATTTCCTTGGTGATGAAGAGGTGAAGGTTAATATTGAAAGCTTCTGCTATTCTTCTAAGTACATCTGGTTTAGGAATTACGTTGTTCTCATACTTGTTGATATTGTGACTGGGAACACCAATGATATCTCCAAATTCACCTTGACTTTTAATATTCTCAAGCTTCCGTAATGCCTTGATATTTTTATTGATCAGATCCAATCCCCACGGCTTTGCTTAATATTAATACATTCAAGAATATTTTTCTCATTTTTATTCAAGGATATTTTCCTATATATCTGATTATCAGATTGTTATAAAATAATTCAATTTCAAGAAAATTTATCTTTTGGTTTAATGAAAACGTGCAATCTTACAGAAGGTTTATAGCTAGATACTTCATTTTATTAAGAACCAGTTAATCATTAAGAGTCAGCTTTATTCAACCAAACACTGAGCTATAAAAGTGCATCCCCAAGGGATGCACTTTTGTTTTGTTAGAGGGTTAACCATACAAAATCATATGGCTCATTAACGGATCAATCCGTAAATCTGGGGAGGAATATAATTTCTCCATTGATCCACAGTGATTGAGTTAATCAGCCTTTCGTTTTTCTGCTTTTGATATGGTGATTTCTTGATTCTGGATTTCCTGCCGATGGTACGGTGAACCACTTTGTGCGGATTACGCTAGCGGGGTAGCACAATAATCCTTAAATAAAGTTTTCACTAATGATGGTTCTCAGAAATGTTGTGATCTTCATTTACGACCTGCTTGTCGTTTTTCCCCTGGCCGAATGCTTCAATTCCATGATTTCTTTTGCAAGATCAAATGCTTCAGCAGTAATATGGTCTGGAAATCCATTGATCTCCAGCAACCGAATCGCGTTAGTGTTGTTTAGTCCTCCCTTCTTCAACTGGTAATCAAAGTGTAATTGACCTTCATGAATGATCTCTTCAAAATGAAAGAAATCAAATTCCCCTTCCAGGTAATCAATCAATTCAAGGTCATGCGTTGAACAACAGACCAGATTCTTGTCGTGGTTCAAATACGACAAAAGAGATTTCCCGGAAGCAATTCTTTCTACGGTATTGGTCCCCTTGAAAAGTTCGTCGAGCAAAAACAAATTAAAATCTCCATTACGACTTTCCTCGACTAGTAATTTCATCACTTTCACCTCCTCAAAGTAGTAGCTGCTGTCTTCCAACAAATCATCGGTAATTCGAATGGCCGTAAATACCTTAAAACGTGAAATCGAGAGTGTTTTAGCACAGGCAGTGTTCAGTGTCTGCGCTAACAAGGCATTGATGCCCAGCGTCCTGACGAACGTTGTTTTTCCCGACATGTTGGAACCAGACAAAAGAATGGACTTACCATCGTCCAAAATCAATTCATTAGGAATCGGATGTTCGATAAGTGGATGAAACATGCCGGTAGCGTTCCATTGTTTATCCATGCTTTCGGTGAATGCAGGCAGGCAATAATAGGGCAAAGATTCACGCCATGAAGCGATAGAAATGGCCATATCCAATTCTCCTACAGCTTCAAAGAGGGTCTTTATTTCATAACGATGATCCTCAATCTGTTTCATCATCTTGAAAAAGAAGATCGGTTCTAATAAAAAAACAGCTTTCAAGAGATCTTTCAAATAATCGAACGCCTGAGTTAAATCATCAGATGCCCTTGTCTCCCACTTAAAGAAAAAAGCAGATCTTCTGATATGATTAAGCACTTTAGTGGCATGGGCAACCGTTCTGTCTCTACCTTCAAATAATCCGCGATCTAACAGATTAGTTGCCACACGGTGCAGCCTCATCAATTGCGGTATGGAATTAGAATAGGTCATCAAGTTATTCTTGTTCCATAAATGGACGATAGAATTGATCAGAATAATCAGGAAAGTAATCAACCATATAGACGGAAAGAAAATTGAAAGGAAAACAGCTCCATCGACATTCCCGACAAGATGGGAACGAGCCAGAACCATCGCGGTTTTTCCAGGTTCGTGCCAAAAAATAACCTCTGGAGGAAATAGGTTCCTGGCTTATTGAGCTCACTTAATTCCAAAACGGCGAACTCCTTTTCGCCAACATTTCGCTCCAGGAATTTGATATACGCTTCTCTTGCCTCCACCTGAGTTGTTTCCATAGGAATCAACCTTAGCCTCGCATAGAGATACTGCTGACCGACGGCAGAGACTGTTCGATCCAATGCCGTAAACAACTCTTCAAAATCCAGGTCGTTTAAAACCTGGTGATCGATCACCTGTTTGGCTCCTGAATGATCCACGCCAGAGAAATAAAGTGATATCCTTTCAAAATCGAAATAATCTTGCTTGACCTGCTTATAGCTTTCCAGGATCGCTTGTTTCTTCCTTCTGCTGTTTTTGAACATGTAACCAAAAAAATTCAATCGGTTAATCTAATAAATATCCGAGTTTACGGAATTCCCTGAAGCATGATTAATTTCTTTTGATAACGCATTTTGGAGTTGTTCTTTGACATCAAAGGGAGTCCTGACACCATTAACTTCCTGATATTTTTCGTAGGACTTTACCTGACACGTGCACAACATCGAGACTATGTGTTGGCTAGCGTAGTTATTACGCTCTGATATTGCACTCAACTAGTCGATTCCTGAAACCTTTCTCTAATCCTTGATCACTCTTCCCCAAAAATCTCCCCGGGTTCCCTCAATCTTTAACACATAGGTTCCTTTCGGGAGACTGGATAGGTTCATGACGGACTGACCCATATCGGGAACAAATTTTCGCATCTGTTTACCATCGAATGAGAATAGACTCACCGACATTACCTTGCCCGTGTCATCGAAGTTCAGGTTTAAAAAATCGCTCACCGGGTTCGGATAGAGCTGAAGTTGATCTTGTTTCACTGCTGCTGCATCCAACACAAGCAGCACTTCAACCGGGGCCACAAAGACTTCACTATCATCAATGCCATCATTGACCATCACTGGCACCAAAAGTTCACCCACGAAGCTCAAATCGGGCAAAATGGTCTCATCATCTACAGAATAGTTTTCTCCTTCCCCGATCCTGAAAGTGAAATCCTCCGGAAAATCATGATCCAAATCCTCTACCTGAAAATCACTTAACTTGAACGTTAAAGGAGTATCTTGTGGAATGGATATTGGTTCGGCTAAACCAATGATCACCGGAATATCATTCAACTTTTCTACCTCAACATCTATCAGGTATTCCTCACTTTCTTCAATACCATCGCTTACAGTAACCGGAACACGCAAAGTCCCGGTGAAATCAATTTCAGGAGTAATCGTAAAGCCTTCAAGGCTGTAATTTTCACCGTCCTTAACGAAAAGTGTAAAATCATCGGGATAGACATGGTCCGTATCCTCGACTTCCAAATGGGCCAAAGAAAGCGTAATGGGGTTATTTTGAGCAATCACCAAAGGTTCCACTAATCCGATGATCACAGGTTCTTCATTGAGATCGGCTGCTGTGAGGTTGTAATACTTATCAATGATCAAATCGATACGCGCCACTATCTTAGAAGCATGCAATTCATCATAAATGACCCGGATTGAATCCCATCTGGGCACATGAAATGCAGGGTCCATGTGCGCTACCATAGAAGTGTACCATGATTGAATGGCTTCATTGTCGGCCGGCACTAAAGATCGATAATGAAGTATTCGATCTTTGATGATGTCTGAAACAGGAATATCCCGCAAAGCCAGCACCAGGCTATCAGAAGGAAGAATACCATGAAATTCAAAATGCGGAGCCATATTGACGCCAAGTACTTGTGAAGCTACCGCGATCCATTGGTCATCCTCAAGAGAATAAGGACTCCAGGAAGGATGCTCTATTTGATAGCGATAGAAGTACTCATTGATCTTACCATAGGCTTCCCAACCAAATATTTTAGCAATATCTACCAACTTCACCAGCCCTCGACTTTGGTACAACAATTGATCCCATGGACCGTCCGATACGTACCCTATGCGCTTCCCTTCGTAAAAATTGGGTGTGACAATCCAATCCAGAGTCGCTTCCTCCAGGGTCAATCTCTGATTTTGAGCATAAACAAAAGCAGAATCTATGGTCTCCCCCATGGCTATGCTATATGCGGCAGTAGCCGGAAGGTGTACATTGGTTTCTTGCTCAAACAGCAATGTCGGCATATTGTGCAAATGCCCGTATTCATGAAAGAAGATGTAATTGCGGCGTTCTGCTTCCTGGTACCAATCTTTTCCAGATTCTACCTCTATGGGTGTATCCATTTGATACTCATAAGGAAAGGCCACCGTTTCAATGGACATGGGATAAGCCGCAGGTGCCGCAGTAAACTTGGCATGCCCATTCCTGTCCACCATCAGGTATTCGCCTCTGAATCGATCAAGGGGTCTGCCTAACGCGACATTAACCGCATCGAACATGTCATCCCAAACAGATAGGACGGCATCTGGGTTCGAAATATTTTTCGCCATGCCCTGAGGTATAGTACACATGAATTTTGAAGATTCCATATCCGCCCAGGGCACATAACCCCTGGAGACCTCTGATTGAAACGCTTCAAGTGAAGTAGAAAAACCTTCCTTTGTTGAGTAATAAGGTGCTTTTACGGCTCCAGCTATTTCGAATGTCAATGCCCCTAATTGTTTACCATCAGGGATGGTGACATATATTCCTCCGCCAAAAGGATTGGCGACCGTGAACATCTTCGTATCGATATTGTACTGCGTTGCAATCCGGGGATATCGGGTAAATTCATTCCAGGTCTCTTGTACGTTCTTCCGATGAGCTCCTACAAAAAGCGTCATCCCCTGATTTAATGCTTCTTCCGGAACCGTAATGGTCACCAACTCTCCGGGAGGAACATAATAGCCACTTGGACGAATTACTTCTTCCTGATCATTGAGTCCGAATCCCGGATCTGTCTGATAATTTCCATCAATTGTAAAAGAAGTGGCAGCTAATCTGGGTGCTTCATCACTTACTACCCCGGGAAACAACTCGTGATCTTTGAAAGTCAAACCTTCCATCTTTTCCACGTTCTCCGCATCATATTGATTGTCCAGAATCCATTGTTGCATTTGATATTGAATGGCTTCCATCGGATGGAATTGATCTGGGGATTCTTTGAATGGTTGATCAAAAATGGCTCCATAAGACATGGAATAAGCCTCCATATAAGTATGGATTTCTTCTTGATTAGCATCATAGGACTGATCATCCCAATTGCTTACAAATGCACCATGTAAAGCGTTTATTTCATCCTCGGTGAGGGAGGCATTTCCATGGAGGTGTTCGGTCAACTTTCCCAGAACAGTCCCAATCTGCTCAGGATCTCCGGGTAAAACAGGACTTCCGATGATCAAATAATCAACCTGTAGGTCCAGGCTTGGGGGTGGATCCCACACATTCACATAATTATTGATATCAGATCCAATTGCCATTTGCTGACTCAGGGTATGCAAAAACCCATGATAATCCAGACGTTCATCGAAATAAGAAATCGAAACGGCATTATTCACTGTGTATTGGATATAGGGTATCGCAGCATCAAAAAAGATCTTCATACTGAGTTCGTACCAAATCCCTGAATCAATGTCACTTACAAAATCGAGTTTCCCTTCAGACTGAAGGTTATTTGGGCCATAAACCAACCCATCGCCAAAAGTGGTAATTATCCTCAGCTGGCCCTCCCATTGTCTTGCAGTAATGTCAAAGCCACCTAGTCGCTGATCATAGTCGATCTTGCTCGAAAAGATGATCCGGGCGTCCTCATCTTCAGTAGCCCTCCAATCTCCTTCAACCTTAAACCTGATCCGAATTTCAAATGACGTGGTGGTATCAATTGCTGAACTTAAGGCTTGCGCCAACAATAAATAGTCGCTTACTTCCATGGTCACATATTGGTCATCGACAATAGCAGGATTCCCGACCGTCGTAGCATGGTAGTCACCAATTCCATCCTGAAAATCCGAATTGAACTCATATTGAGCAATTTGGGCATGTGTCCGGAAAGCGAGAAGAATTAGTAGCCAACCAGAAAATCGTCGAAAGTTTAGCGTAAAACTCCCAGGCATATTCTTAAAACGAATGAATGAAAGCATATTCAGGCCCTTTCCCATCCTCTACTTTTTACAGCAAAAAATTGAAGTATTTAAAGTTAGCTGAGTCATTGCTCAATACCTATCACAACCACGGACAAATGGGCGGCAAGGAAAAGGTGCAACCCGAAAGTCGCACCTCTTAACCGCCGCCGTTGTGAATGGAGAAATCTCCGACAATTACTTCCTGAGCACTTTAATGAAATCCTGCTGGCCTGAAGAAGAATTGATCTGTAAAAGGTACAACCCCGGTTCTGGTAACGTATACTCAAACCTGGTTTGTCCGGAAACATCTGCCTCCACTATTATCCTACCATCTAATCCAAAAATCACTATATCACTTTTGTCTCCTTTCGGGAAGGTGACCTGAACCTTTTCCGAAGTGGGATTCGGATATACGGAAACCACACTTCCTTCACGATCAGAACTTAGTACATTGTCTTCTCGGCTATAACTGAAACATGTCGTTTGGACCGAACATACACCATTGGATATTTCCAATGAATAATCTCCATTCGAATCAGGTATAAACTCTTTATTGGTTTCACCTTCCAGTTTTTGATCGGTTGAGCAATCATACCATTGATAAACCATTCCTTCGGAATTGTCTTCGGCCATTAATGTGGCCCCCGAGCGGATGATCCCATTGACGGGTGCATCAAAAACCTCAGCGGTGAGCAATACGGTACTATCACACCCAAGCGAATTGCTAAAAGTCTCTTGATAAAGACCCGACGAAGTGATCTGTTGCGATCCAAAAGTATATCCGGAGCAGACATCCATAATCACCTCGTGGAGTTCTTCCTGTCCGATGGTCAAGTTAAGGGTAGCCACACTATCACACCCATTGGAACCTGCGAGAATCATTTCGTAAATACCTGAGGATTCAAAGCGTTCTCCTTCCCATTCGTAACTTCCACAGGCAACCACCGTTTCTTCACCAAATGTTGATTCCAGTAATGTCAGGTCAATTATCGCCAGACTATCACATCCTACCGCATTAGTCAGCATGATCTCATGAATACCATTTTCTGTCAAAACCTGGTCATTCCATTCGTAACTATCGCAAGCTTCTACTTCTTCGAAACTGAAAGTGGATTCCAGGATACTTAGATTTAAGGTAGCCGTACTATCACATCCTGCGGCATTCGTCAGGATTTCCTGATAAGTGCCTGAAGTTGTGTAGATAGTACCTTCCCACTCATAACTTCCGCAGGCCTCCACCTCTTCTACTCCCGTTGTTGGCTCCAGAATGGTCAACTTCAAAGTGGCCGTACTATCACAGCCTACTGAATTGGTCAATACCTCCTGATAGGTGCCTGATGTGGTGTAGACGGTTCCTTGCCATTTGTAGCTTTCGCAAACCGAAACTTCTTTTTCACCAGTCGTAGATCCTAATACCGTTAAATTCAGGGTAACCGTGCTGTCACACCCTACTGCGTTAGTAAGGATCTCTTGATAAACCCCTGAAGTAGTATATACCGTACCTTCCCATTCATAGCTATCACATACGGTCACTTTTGCTACTCCCGAGGAAGGCTCCAGAATACTTAGCTTTAGGGTTGCTGTGCTGTCACAACCTACAGAGTTCGTCAGTATCTTCTGATAGGTACCTGATGACGTGTAGACGTTACCTTCCCATTCATAGCTTTCGCAAGCATCAATGGTCGCACTTCCGGAAGTGGGTTCGAGAATGGTCAGATTCAACGTGGCTGTACTATCACATCCTACCGCGTTGGTCAAGATCTCCTGATAGGTACCGGAAGCAGTGTAAACCATACCTTCCCATTCATAACTTACACAAGCTTCAATATCATCATCTCCCGAAGTGGGTTCCAGAATCGTCAGGTTCAAGGTCGCGGTACTGTCGCAACCTACCGAATTAGTCAATATCTCCTGGTAAGTACCGGAAGCAGTGTAAACCATGCCTTCCCATTCATAGCTTTCACAAACAGTCACCGCATCATCTCCGGAAGTAGGTTCTAAGATGGTCAAGTTCAAAGTGGCTGTGCTATCACAACCTACGGCATTCGTCAGGATCTCCTGATAAATACCTGAAGTAGTGTAGACCGTACCTTCCCACTCATAGCTTTCACAAACGGTCACGGCATCATTACCAGAGGTCGCTTCGAGAATGGTCAGGTTCAAGGTAGCCGTACTGTCACATCCTACCGCGTTGGTCAAGATCTCCTGATAGGTACCGGAAGCAGTGTAAACCATACCTTCCCATTCATAACTTACACAAGCTTCAATATCATCATCTCCCGAAGTGGGTTCCAGGATCGTCAGGTTCAAGGTCGCGGTACTGTCGCAACCTACCGAATTAGTCAATATCTCCTGGTAAGTACCGGAAGCAGTGTAAACCATGCCTTCCCATTCATAGCTTTCACAAACAGTCACCGCATCATCTCCGGAAGTAGGTTCTAAGATGGTCAAGTTCAAAGTGGCTGTGCTATCACAACCTACTGCATTCGTCAGGATCTCCTGATAAATACCTGAGGTAGTGTAGACCGTACCTTCCCACTCATAGCTTTCACAAACGGTCACGGCATCATTACCAGAGGTCGCTTCGAGAATGGTCAGGTTCAAGGTAGCCGTACTGTCGCAGCCTACGGCATTGGTCAATATCTCCTGATAGACGCCTGAGGCCGTATAGACCGTACCTTCCCACTCGTAGCTTTCACAAACCGTAACCGCATCATGCCCTGAACTGGGGTCCAAAATGGTCAGGTTCAGCGTCACCAGGCTATCGCAGCCGTTCATATTGGTAAATGAGCCAAAATACTGACCTGAAGTAGTCAAAGTATTTCCATCAAATTCGTAGCTCTCACAAGCTTCCAGGGTTTCTACGATGTTGTCGACTAACCCCGTAGAGACGGTAACCGTCCAATTTTCAGTAACTCCATCTTCTGCGGTAACCACATAGGTCACCGAGGAAGAATAATCATTGGCAGTCACGCCACTCTGTTGACTGACAGAAGCTACCGTTGTAGTTGCATTGGGAGACAATTCAAATTCCGGAATAAGGCTGGTAAGGTCCTGACAAGCAATTACCTCTATGGTAATGGTATGATTTTGTGCATCGATGACCGCAGGCGCCAGTTGCTCCTCCAGGCTGAAGCTAGTGAAGCTGTTCCCTGATCCAAAGTTCCTGAATATCTCCACTGCAAAATCAAAGAACGAAGAAGCCCAACCTGAAGTGGCAATATCTGGTTCCCCATCGTGGTTAAAATCACTGACATGTAGGCTCACGGTACCGACTTCAGGCACGATGGCCACTTCTGTGTCAAAGCTGATGGCGCCGACACTGCTGGTATTCTCCTTGATTTTAATGTCGCCATCAATCGATACCAGGTCAGGGGCATTGTCTCCATTGATATCACTGAACAGGAGTCGCTTAGTAGCTGTATTTCCCACGTCCTGGGAGCTGAAATTTAGTGACCCGACCGAGCTGCTATTTCCAAATATGCGAATACCACTTTGGGTAGCGACCGCCAGATCCAACACCCCATCCCCATCTATATCTCCTGCTGTAACGTAATTGGGTTGACTTCCCGTGTTAAAATCCACCTGGGGCGCCAGGTTCATGGCACCGTCATTGAGAAAAACAGAAAGCGATTGCTCTGAGTTGGAGATGACCACCACATCGGGAACCTGGTCCTGATCCACATCTGCCACTTTTAGGTCTACCGGGTTAGCATCGGTGCTGTAGGTCCCTTGATTGCTAAATCTAATGCTGCCAATCGTGCTGGTGTTCTTGAACAATATCAATTCACTGGAGTCCTTGATGATGGTGGCCAAATCTATTTTGCCGTCCCCGTCAAGGTCGCCTGCAGCAATCGAGAAGGTATGACCAGGTGTTTGGAAATCCTGCCTGTCAGCCATACTGATTCCAGTGGTACTGGTGTTCCGGAAGACCGAAAAATGGGTGCGGTCCTCCTGCCCAACGGCAATATCCAACTTGCCGTCTCCGTCAAAATCTTCCAGCACCAGCTCATTTGGCTCCCCTGCCGTTGGAAAAATCAGTCTGTTCTCAAAACTGATGTTGTCGTAACCGGTGCTGATGTTTCTATATATCGCAACACTGCTATCTGATCGATTTGCGGTAATGAGATCTACCAGGCCATCGCCATCCATGTCTCCGCTAGCCAGCGTTACCATATCAAAACGATCCAGGCGGCGTTCGGGAAATAAGACATCTGATATGGCAAATCCCTCATCCGCGATGGTTCCGTCACTATCAAACGCCACGTGGAAAGAAACACCAGACTGGCCAATCAGACCATTTGCCAAAACCGACACAGGTCCGGAAGCAGCACCGGCAGGTATTTCTACTGAAAGCAAAGTAGGCGATGCGGTTAACACCGTCGCCTGCACGCCTCCGATGGTCACTACATTATCGGCGGGGGTTGATTCAAAATTCGCCCCGTTAATAAATATCACTGAACCAATTGGCCCACTGGTTGGGGTAAAACTGCTCACAGCTGGGGGTGCCGGAGGCAGACAGGTTGGATTACAATATTGATCTGCCCCTACATCAATGCCATCTTTGACGTCTCTGTAATCTCCGTCAATATCACTGTTTATAAATTCAATGGGAGTTCCATAGCGGTAACTGCTGGCATCGGTAATGTGTAAATCCTGAGCTCCAGCAAAAGTCGGAATGAAACTCTGTGAGTTTTGGTCATATGACGTTTGGTTTGCTTGCCAGTCATTCAACGAGCTGGCATAATATTCCAACCCATTGATTTGTCCGATATCAGCACCCAATCGGTATGCCGCGATGGTGTACGTATTCGCATTGCCCGAATACAGGTTGTGATCAATCCTGATATCATCCGCCGTTACATCAGTGATAACTACTTCCGATCCAACCGTATTCTCTACTGAAAAGATGTTATTTACTACAACCAGGCTATCACCACCTTCCCGAAAGATACGTAAAGCCGGTTGGGTTCCGCTCGCATATAAAGTATTGTGAGCTAATCTTATATCAGCCGGAGCACTTATAAATGCAGTTTGATTACTGGAAGTAAAGATATTGTTGATGACATCCAGCTGACCACCCAGCTGGAGGTATAACCCGTAATTGGACGGCCCGTACACTTCATTGGATGCCAATACCGAAGAGAAACTACCATCGAAGCGAATACCAAAACTCCCATCATAGATCTTGTTATTGCTCACTTCCGCATCTGCTTGGCCCTGCGCGTATATGCCTATAATACCATCGTCCGAAGCAGCCACTTTCGTATCGATCACATTGTCTTTGATGACCAGGTTTGATGAATATGAACTTGCAGTACCTCCTCGTCCGAATAAGCTAATCGCAGCAGCCGATCGGCCTGTAGGAAATGGACCGGTGAAGGTGTTACCCTGAATGGTCAATCCGTCTGCGTCATTTTCCACGGTTCGGGAATGCCAAATATGCATTTGGCCTTCACTAAATTCACTATCGGAAATGGACACAGTTTCAAAGTCATCCAGTCGTATTAAAAAACCGGCTCCACTGAGATCGCAGGATTTGACAGTAACCGCTTCTACATCTACCAATGAAACCGCCGAGGCGATATAAACGCGTTGGCTTTGACTAAATACGTGTTTGGAATTGGATAATATCAGATTTTCAAGGTCAATATTCGAAGCATTAGAAATGCTTATCCCCTTGGTCTCATTCTCATCATAGAACACTCTGGAACTGGAAATATCATCCATGACCAACGTGAATTTTTCGAGCACGATATTATTGGTGTTGGAAATGGAGATACCGGACTTATTTGCAGCGATATTTCCCATCGGATGAATGATGGTAAAATCCTTATTGGCTCCTGAAAAGGTAATGGTGAAGTTTCCATTGTTGATGCCACTCAGATCCATCGTTTCGTTGTAAGTTCCATTACTGATATTCAATTCGATATCTCCGGTGATAGTGCCACTTTTTAAATCGGCAATGGCCGCGGAAAGCGTCGGATAATCTTCTGTCCCGTCCGCATTCCCAATCGTGTAGTTACCACTGAGGGATTGTGCAATCAGAGGGTCGTAAAAACAACAGAGAATACTTACTAAAAAAAAGACAAATACTTTGCAGGTCATAGCGCTCTTACTATTGGTTGAAAAATGTGCATTCGGTCTATGAAGACCTTTCTTTAAAAGCTGGATAATCGTGGTATGGCCATTTGGTGAAGCGGCTCGGGAGCCTGCATTAACCAGTAATAAAAAGCCATGTAGCAATTGTACTTGCTTAAGAAATAGTTGTAGTATTTTCCTTGGTCACAAATGGTCACAACCCTTGCACAAAAGGTCACAGGGTAGTAACAAAAGGTAACAGATGCCTTTATCGACGATACTGAAAAGCTGGAAATGTGCCTTTAAATGAATTGGAAGGGGGTTTTACAGGACGTGAATATCTGTAGAGGTCGGTTAGCTAAAATAATCGGTGACTTGCCTTTTTTTCGATTTGTATTTGAGCATGTAACTGGTCGCATCATTCTTTGACGCGATTACACAAGAGGTCACATTTGCTTTTCCAGTGCGAAAGCGCGTCGAATTGGCATTAACAACTTGGTTTTATCCATTTTGTCCTCGCAGGTGTTATCACATCTGCAAGTGTTAGGACCAGTTCCTACCATTTGGTGATCACACCAAAAGCGGTTATGAACTTGGTTTTATCCCTTTTGCCCTCGCAGGTGTTATCACCTGCGAGTACTAGGATTGGTTCCTACCCCCAACCCCAAAGAGGAGCTGTTAAAAGCACACTTCAGGAATGAAATTCAATAAGTGCTTGTAGCGACTTTCGCAATGACGATCAGGGAGTTGTCTAAACGATTTTGGAATAAAATCTACAGTTGGTCCTTTTGAAAGATATCGTCCAGCTCGGCCAGGGATTTCAGGTTCATTTTATCCTTGATCCGGTACCGGGCGGTTTTGATGGCTCCTTCGGTCGTGTTTCTGAGCCGCGCAATGTCTTTGACAGAAAGGTTCAGTTTAATCAAATGACAAAGCTCTCTTTCAGAAGCACTTAATCTCGGATAAGCGTCCTTGAGTTTTTGATCAAAAGCTTGATTTACGGTGGCAATGTTCTCCTGCATAAAATCAAACTTCTTTTCGGTATCATTTTGCATTCGCAGCTCCCGGATCAAACTGTTCAGTTTTGCTCTGAGACTTTCGCTATCTGCTTTACTCACCTCTTCAACCTCTTGCAATAATTTGGTTCGATACTGATGTCGCATCCGGTTATCACTGATGACCATGGCCAGGTCACCTTCTTTGTGATGCAGTTCTTCCTTTAGCCTGGCTCTTTCGTTCAAGATGAAATTATACCGATCCGCCAATGCAAATGAGAGCAATAGCACTTCCAGCAGAGATCCAAATACGTAGAAATTACTGGTGAAAGGATTGAGCTCAATAACGCCCGTAACAACCAGTGCATATAGCGAAGAACTCACCAACATTCCGGTCCATGCCAGTAAGAAAAATCTGGCATAATGACTTCCCTTTCTTAAGGCAATGGCGCCGGCAATGATTGAAATAAATGAGATGATGACCGATGATGCAGGAACCAAACGATAAGTAATCTGGCTACCATTGGCGATCATCACATTAACGGCAATGGTGCTCGTTACTGCCAATATGGACACGATCAGCAGCAGGTAAAAACTGATTCTGCTGTACTTTTTCAGGTCAAGAATTCTGACACTAAAGTTGGTAACAACCGCTCCCCAAAACCCAATAAAGCAAGAGGTAAGAACGGGTACCAAATGGTTGAAATCAGATCCCAGGATACTAATGAATGCTCCACGAAGCGCCAAAACGGCACATAGTGTGGCTACATTGGACAAGGCGTAATGAAAGTATAGTGAATCTTTAACCGAGAACCCCAAAAACAAATTATACAGGGTGATGATGAGCAACGCTCCAATATAGATACCCTGTATACTTCGCTCTGCAGCATCCAGATACTTCCGTTCTTCTTCATCAATGATTGACAAAGAAAATTGCTTTCCATAAGGACCTGTAACTCTCAAATAGAAAACAGCTGTATCATTTATTGAAAGGTGAATGGGAAAGTAAATATTGGCACCGGCGTAAGTTTTCTGCATCTCCGGATCATGCTCCCCTCCCAGCATTTCCTGCCACCTGCCATCATTTTTAAAATAAAGTTGAACGGAATCCATCAACAATTTATTGATCATTAACAATCGATCAATACCATGCTGAGTGGAATTGGTAACGGAAAACCTAATCCAATCTGCCTCGGTATTGTATCCCTGGTTATAGGTTTTATTTGGATTAGTCACGAAATCTAGCTGCAATACGTCCTCAATTGTTTTTTGTCTGGTCGAATCCACATACAAATAGAGGTACTCATCTACGCTCCATGCTGCCCGATTATCAGTAATGTTGAGTGAATTTTGGCCATGGCCTTTAGGCATGGTCAATAGAGTCAATAGCACCAGGGGAATAAGTTGGCGAATTAGGCAGGATGGCATTCTGCAAAAATATATCTTCAGCGAGGGATTGTTCCTAATAAATTTGCCGTCATTGCGAACCAATTGCGGTATTAAAATCTATTTACGCGAAGCATTTTTTGGTGTGGTCAGGCCACGCAGGCAATCTAGCAAGTTGATCCGAAGTTTCTGATTCAATGAATATAGATTCGTAATGATCGTCCATAGATTGCTTCACCTAATTCAGCGAATACTAATAGACTTTTCAATGACAATAGGTTCGCAATGACGATCAGGGTGTTATCACCTGGGAGTGTTTAGTACGGTTCTTGCCTTTTGGTGATAACAACAAAAACGGCTAAAGCCTCGCAAAGACGGTTTAAACATAATTTCTGAAACTCAGATTTGCCGGAAGTTTGGCTAACCAGACCAAAGGGCGTCTAGATATTCTTGATCAACTCGTTCAAATCCCCAGCCTCCTGACCAATTTTCTTCCGGATGCGGTAACGGACCGTTTTGATGGCCCCTTCGCTCGTATTTCTGAAGTGTGCGATATCCTTATTACTCAGGTTAAGCCGAATAAGGAAACAGATTTCAATCTCAGACTGAGTTAAATCTGGAAAACGTTCCCTCAGACGGGACTCAAATTCGGCGTTAATGTTGTCAAGCTGATCTTCGAAAAAATTGAATTTTCTCTCTTTTTCAACCTGGGATCTGAGGTTCAGTGTGAGGCTATTGACATTTTTCTTGAGTTCCTCATCAGATACAGTTTTAAGCTTTTCAAGGTCTTGCAATAATGCGTTTTTAAAATGATACCTCATTTTGTTATCAGAAATCACCATCGAAAGATCGTTTTCTCTGAACTTTAGATCCCGCTCCAACTGATTTCTATCGATCAACACATGATTATATCTTTTGGCCAATGCAAAAGACAAGGCAGATACTTCGATCACTGAACCTACGAGGTATAAATTTTCAGTCAAAAAATTGATAGGCAAAACGCCAAGCAGTACCATCACATACAGAATCACACCGATCCAGCCAACCAGCCACGCAAACAGATAAAACATGGCGATTTTATCCCCTCTTCGTACAGCAATGAGGCCAGAGGCTATTGCTGTAAGGGTAAAAAACATGGTTGAGTAAGATAACCATCTGAAATTCGCTGAGTACCCTAGTTTGTGAGCGATGTAGGGATACAAAACAGCAATCACACTAAATACCACCACGGCATAAAAGGTGTAGTAAGCTACTTTACTGTATTCCTTTATGCTGATCATCCGCACACAAAAAAAGGAACTCAATATCCCGAAACTTGCAATATTGACAGGAACAAACAGCAGCGAAAATTCAGGTTGATTATTAAATACATAGGCAGTAAAGAATCCTTTCAACGTTAAAGTGGCTACCAGGGAACCAAAATTGGAAAGCACATACAAAAAGTAAAGAGGGTCCTTGATCCCAATGCCCAAAAACAGGCTATAAACCGTAATGATGATCAAAGCTCCGAGATAAAAGCCACCAATGAGCGTTGAGTTTTGCTCATACTCAGCGTATTCATAGTCGGATGTAACATAGATTGCAAGTTGCTTGCTGTGCATTCCCACCACCTTCAGGTGATAGGTTATGGTATCTTTTGATGGAATACTGATACGAAAATAGTTGGAGGTACTGTGCCGGTATACCTGGTCCTTGATTACCAGGGCACCTGTCATTTCCTTTTTCAGCACACCGTCATGCCGATAGTATAATTCCAATGTGTCGAGAATGGGTTTGTTGATCCTTAGTATCCGATCCAATTGATTTTCACTGGAATTGGTAAGGGTTAGTTTCAGCCAATCGGCACCGTCATTGTACCCGAAGTTCAAAATTCGATCCTCGCAAGGTGCAAATTCCTTTTCTTGAACATCATCGAAAGTCAGTTGATTGGCAGGATCGTAAAAATGTGTTAGTCGAGAACCAATCGGATTATTCACCGGTGAGGCCACATCAATTGGGTCTTGCGCGGCAAGACTACTTACAAATAAAACCGTGCTAAGTATAATGGCGATCCTCTTCACATCCGGGCTTTCCTGTAATGCTAAAGTCAGCTATCGGTCAATCCAAAAAATAACTATTACAAAAGGTAACATGTGTGAAAAAACATCATAATCGCACTTTTTAATAGTTCTTTTTGAGCCTTTCGAGTACAAATTGTAGCATTAAAATTCTGATTTTATGAAGCTGTCCAGGCTTTGGTCTTCCAGTTGTAACTTGTTTTTCAGCCGGTGCCTAGTCATTTTTATAGCCCCTTCCGAAGTGCGACGCATTTCAGCCATTTCCTTCACTGACAAATTGGTTTTTATGTACCCACAAATTTCAATTTCAGTCTTACTAAGGTCAGGGAAAGCGGTCTTCAGTTTTTCTTCGAAGTTGGCATTCAATACCTCGATATGGTCTGATCGATAAAGGAACTTTTCTTCCCTGTTTAACCCTTTGGTCAGGTTGAAGATCAATGATTTTAAGCTCCCCCGTAAATCCTCCGATTTATGTCGGGCCAACTCATGCAGGTCTCCCAGGATCTTTTTTCGCTCATTATGACGTATTCTGTTATTGACGACCAACATGTCCAGGTCTTTTTCCCTTGCCTGTAAGTCGACTTCCAGTTGAAGTTTTTCCCGCAACATACGGTTGTACCTGTCTGCCAGCGCAAACGACAATAGAATTGACTCAATTACCCCTGAAGTATACACGAAATATTCACTAAACCAGGAGCTCGAAAGCACACCGATAATGGTCAATAATTTCATGACCAGTCCAAACCAAAGAATCAGCCAACCCAACAACAAAAAACGAGCGTCTGGATAACCTTTGATAAAAGCTGCGATCACGACCCCAAAGGCAACATTGGTGAAAATCAGATTTACTACAGCTATAAGCAGATAGGTACCATCAAATGCGTAGTAGGATATATTTCCGATTATAATCGCCAGGAGCTCTATAATAATTAAGCTCAACATGATCCGGTACAAAACCTTGTTACGCTCTTTCAATTTCAAAAACTGGATCAAAAAATTGGAAGAGAAAACACCGAAAAGGCCAACACTGACTGTC
Organism: Cyclobacteriaceae bacterium; assembly: GCA_965229785.1. GTDB lineage: Bacteria > Bacteroidota > Bacteroidia > Cytophagales > Cyclobacteriaceae > JAWPMT01. The sequence continues at coordinate 1,037,690 of CBDDJS010000001.1, read as the reverse complement.
GTTACGAATGGAGATGTATTATAGGGAATGAATGAAAAAATGACAGGCATCAACCCGAGCATGGTCGTAGATGCAACCGTCTCAATCAGATTAGCAGCAACAAAATGGAAATAGAGACGATCGCGCAAAGCAAAACCTAAAAAGAGGTTATAGAGACAGATTACGAAAAGGGAACAGAAAATAGCACCTGCAAACAGATTGAAGATCTGTTCATCTTTATCAAGTTGTCTCCTATTGACAACCGAGATATTCATTTCCTTGTTATATGGTGTGTCAATCTTCAAAAAATACGTGTTCGATGTATTACCATGAAGCATGAGTGGAAAGCATATGGCGTTTGACTCAATCGTCTGATCAGATTGATGCAGGGAATGTCCGGACCTTGTTTCACGAAACTTGCCTTCGTGAAATGCATAGAAGTAAATCTTGTGTGTTAGTCCCTCCTTCCATCGCAGAAACAATTCTCGGGGCTGTTGCTCCGGATTGGTGACCACAACTTTTACCCAGGTGATATCACTGGAAACTCCTAGATTTTTAACCGGGTTTATACGCTCAAAGAGCCCCAGGCTATCCATTTTCAAGATATCAGGCAGTTTCAGAACCCTGGAATCATCATGATAGATAGCTGTTTCAAAAATGATATCATTATTACTCGCAGTTGCGCCAGATAATCCTGATACAAATGCGACAAAAAAGATGATGAACCTAAACAATACGGGTCTGGAGAAGTGTCTTTCCAGGGCGTCATTTATGGTGTGAAAAAGGACTTTAAGCACCAAATCAGAATTTGGTGAGCACCGGAAAAAGATGAATATCTTATTCAATGACGAGGTGTAAAACAAATGGGTCGACTTCTTTATCATGGAGCTAAGCAATTGGCGGACATACATCCGGGACAGGCAAATAATCCCAATGAAGTGTGCAGAAGCCGAGTGGTCAATTCGACTTCACAAAGGAGAGCAAAAAACCATCAGAAATACCAGAAACCAGGCGGGACAAATAGGGGACAAAATTTTATCACATTGACAATCAGATACTTATGAATTAAAAAACAACAACACCGTGAGTTTGAAGGACTTATATTTGTTTGACTGATACCTTACCAAAATGAATAGCCACGCATCAATCAATCATCAACCCCCTACACTCCATCGGCCATTAAAAAAAGTGGTATTCGTTTGCTTCAGAGTGATCACCGCCCTTCTATTGTGCCCGCGACATGCCACTGCCCAGGAACGGCCGTTTGAGCTTGACTCAGTCAACAAGTTAGCAGTGAAGGTGATGTATCAGGATCCTGACAGTGCCTTGCAGTTGATCCGTGTAAATGCTGAGAAAGCGATGAAGGCTAATTGGTTAGCCGGTGTAGCTCATATACGGGTTTTCATGTTCGATGCCTATTTCCGAAAAGGAGCTTATCAGGAAGCCATTGGTGCCCTGGAAGAAAACAGGAAATTGTATTTGCAATGGATCGATCAGGTGCAAGGTGATGACAAGCAGAGAATAAGAATGTTCTATGGGGAATCTTTTCATCAAATGGCAAAAGTATATACGCAACAAGGCAAGTATGAGGCGGTACCCGAACTCTGCGATAAAGCACTGGAAATCTATTCCGAGTTAGACTACTATCCGAAGACCATCAAAAAGCGTGAGGTAAGGGCGAATGAGACCAAGGCGATTGCCTATTATTTTCAGGGTGATTTGGACCGAACACTTGACCTGATGATTGAGGGTTTAGCCATATCCAGGGAAATTGCTAATCCTTCAAACTTAGCAGTGGCTTTGTCCAATATTGCCACGGTTTATCTCGATAAAGGTAATCATGCCAAGGCACTGGACTACAACTTCCAAGCCTATGATATTGCGAAAAAAGAAGGTCTCAAGGGAAGAGAAGGCAATACACTGGGCAAAATCGGCATGATCTATTACCAGCAACAAGAATACGATAAAGCGCTGGACTATAGTCTGCAGGCTGGGCGCATAGCCGAAGAGGTCGACAACAAATATGATATTGCCTATTATGCCATTAATGCCGCTGACTCCTACAGAAAATTAGGTAAGACGGATTCCGCACAATACCTGTATCAATTGAGTCTTGCCTTGAATGAGGAAATGGAAAATATCGATGATCAGGCCTTTATATATGAAAGATTGGCTGGCATGCTCATTGATCAAAATGAATTTCAGGAAGCTCTTGAGATCATAGAAAGGGGGCTGAAACTCGTTGACGGTACCGATATCTTTGAAGAGCAATTATTGCTACAAGCGGGCAAGGTGACCACTTTACTCGGCTTGAATGAAAATCAAAGCGCACTGAAGGCTGTTAGTAAACTTGAAAATCTCGCTGAACAAACTGACAATTTCTCTCATCAGTCTGATGCTTACAAGGCCATTCATCAGGCTTATTTTGCCAACGGACAGAATGGAAAAGCCTATGACTTCCTCCTAAAATTTAACATGGTACAAGACAGCCTCAATAACGAGGAAAAAGCCAGGGATCTTGCGCGTGTTGAATACAAATATGAATTAGATAAAGAACGCAACAAAGCTCAGGCAGAACAAGAAAAACAAGAGCTGGTTTTCCGGCAAGCATTGGAAAAAGAAAGGTGGATACAATATTCTGCTTTTGGAGGTCTGGCCCTCGTATTGATCATTATCGTGATCCTTTTCCGCTCCTACCGCATAAAACAATCGGATAATAAACGGCTCGCAGATCAGAACACGCAAATCCGTCAGTTGCGGGATTCAGAGAAGAAAATGTCTGAGGAGACCATTGCATTGAAAGAACGTGAACTTACGACCATCACCATGCTTTCACACGAACGGAACTCGCTATTGGAAGAACTGAATACGCAGATCGGAGCACTCAGTTCAAAAGTAGATGAGGATGTGATCCCGGAATTGAAAGGAATCCGTAAAACGATTAGTGCCAACCTCAATGAAGAAAGCTGGTCCCTTTTCACGTACCATTTCGAGAATGTCCATCCCAGGTTTTTCAATTCTCTGAAAGAAAGTTATTCCTCATTGACTCAAAATGACCTTCGCCTGTGCGCTTACGTTCGTGTAGGAATGAGTAATAAGGAAATTGCCAACATTTCCAACATCACCGCCGATGCCGTGAAGAAAAGTCTCCAGCGCATGAAGAAGAAAATGTCATTGACCGTTCAAGATGATTTGAGGGCCTTTCTGATGAGTCTTTAGATTGATTAGTTTTAGTGCATGTACCGAATAGCGATCATATTGGTCTTGGCTCCTTTCGCAATTTATGCGCAGCATAACACCGCAGTGGATTCATTGACCAACTTGTTACAGACGCCCATTTCGGATGAGCAAAAAGTGGATGTCATGGTGGCACTTGCCGACGAATACGGGGCATCCGATTCAACCTTATGGGTACGCTATTCAGAAGATGCCATGCAATTGGCGCAACAGATTGGGTATGATAAAGGATTGGTAGATGCCTCATACATGAGGGCAGCAATGGACATGACCTTTGGATACATTCATTCGGCTGCCAAAGGCTTTCAGCAAGTGGTAGATCTTGCCAGAAAAATTGACTATCCAGCGGGAGAAGCAAAAGGACTGAATGGACTCGGAGCAACCAGAGACTTTCAGGGTGATTACTCAGGTGCGCTCGAATACCTCTTTGCGGCCGTCAGGATTAATGAAAGACTGGGAGATTTAAGGTCTGCCTCCAGTCGGTACAATAATATAGGATTGGTGTATTACAGCCAGGAGGATTTTTCTAATGCCATTTTGTACTTCAGGAAAGCTTTGGATGTTTATGAGAAAATCAACCTTCAAAGCAGCATTGCTCTGGTAAATGGCAACATGGGCGAGTTATTCCTTAAAGTTGGCGACATACATCAGGCGGAAAGTCACTTTTTAGCAGCACTTCAGCTATATAGTCGATTAGGAGAACCCTATGGGGTGGCTAACATGCATCGGAATTTGGGTGAAGTCCAACATCGAAAAGGCGTTTACACCGATGCCCTGTCCTATTTTGATTCCGCCTTAACCGCCTATGAGACACTGGGGCGTGGACAGTTCCAAGCACAAACCTTGATTGGTATGGGAATAACTTACTACGAAAAACAAGAGTGGTCCACCGCAAAACAACATTTGCGTAAGGGAGTAACATTATCGGAGGAACTTGATCATATTCTCAGTATTCGCGATGGTTGGGAATACCTCGCCCTTGTGGAAGAAGCCCTGGGGAATCACAAAGCAGCGCTTGATGCGCAAAAAAAGTTCAAAAATACGGCAGATGAGATCTTAAACACCGAACAAACCAGAAGTTTGACCCGGCAGCACGCAGAATTTGAATTCCAAAATGAAAGGGACAGTCTTGCTTTTGCTCAGCAAAGAGCAACATTTGATCTTGAACAACAAGTTCAGAGACAGAACTCCATTGTCATTCTGGTCATCATTATTGCTTCATTTCTTGGGATCATCGCCTTTCTATCTTATCGTTCATTTCTTACTAATAAAAGGAAGAAGCTTACATTAGAACAGAAGAACAAAGTCATCAAACTTAAGCACGACGAATTGATAGCCAAAAATGAGGAGATCTCCGACTTGCGCGAAAGCGAAAAGAAAATGGCGGAAGAAGCCATCGCATTGAAGGAAAGGGAACTCACTACAGTGACCCTGTTATCACATGAGAAGAATGCACTCTTACAACAACTTAATGCCCAAATCAGTGAACTGAGCAAAAAGGTGGATGAAGACGTGATACCTGAGTTAAAAGATATTCGGAAAGTGATCAGCACCAACCTCAACGAGGAAAGTTGGTCAATCTTTACCCATCATTTTGAAAAAGTCCATCCGAAATTCTTCAATACCTTAAAAACCGCTTTTTCAGCGCTTACCCAACATGACTTGCGGCTATGCGCTTATCTCCGGGTGGGCATGAGCAATAAGGAAATTGCCAACATCTCCAATATCACTCCTGATGCTGTCAAAAAAAGCCTTAACCGAATGAAAAAGAAGATGTCTTTAGGTGTAGAAACTGACTTAAGAGACTTTTTAATGGACCTCTAGCGCTGTGTCATTAGACCCTAAAAAAAGGCCCGGCTTTCACCAGACCTCCTGACCGCCAAAGTTGTTGTGACCGGCTTCTTATCTGATTTGAATTTTATGATCTGAGACATGCCCTGTTTCCAAATCGTGAACACGAATAACATAGAGTCCGGCAGTTTTCACAGATAATATTACTTTTTCCTTATGGGCGTGAGATTCACGGTGTACCACCCTCCCATCCAATCCAATGATCGTTAGTTCAATGGTACGTGGTTGTTCCCAGGTTAAATGAACAGGTCCATTACTGGGATTGGGATAGATCTCCATATTCGATAAAGGCCTTTCCGCATCAAGGAGAACATCTTCCTCTGTTATTTCCATGCATAATGATTCCACCTGGCATACCGTGTTAGTTATCTCAACAAAGTACTTGCCTGCTCTTGGAGGTGTCAATTGTCGTTTGTCCTCTCCTTCCAATCGCTCTCCTGAATCACAATCGTACCATTGATACGTCAGACCTGTTGAGTTATCGGTAGCGAAGAGAACCCGCCCATTTGATTCGATTCCATCATTCGGTTCCTCCAGCATACCCACCGTTAAACTTACGAGAGAATCGCAACCTACAACAGAAGTGAAGTTCTCCAGATAAAGCCCGGATTCAGTAATGAGCTGTTCTCCAAACTGGTAGCTACCGCAAACATCGAGGATCTCTTCTCTGAAATAGGGTTCATTGACCGTCAAACTCAGGTTAACCAGACTGTCACAGCCTGCAGATGATGCAAACAACGCTGAATATTCCCCAGAAGTCGAAATCATTTCCTCATTGAACTCATACCCTTCGCAGGCGGCTATCTCTACATCGACAATCAAGGATTGATGAATTGTTAAGTCCAGCAAAGCCGTACTGTCACAACCCTCCGCATTCGTAAACAATTTTGAGTAGCTGCCTGTGGTTGTATAAACAGCCCCATTCCAGTCGTAGCTATCACACGTTTCTACCACTGATTCGCTGAAGGTGGATGTTCCAATGTTCAAATTCAACGTGGCAGTACTATCACAGCCCGCCACGTTGCTAAATAGCTGGTAAAAGGTTCCGGATTCAGTATAGAGGTGACCATTCCATTCGTAACTATCACAAGCAAAAACATCCGCCTCTCCAGCACTTGGCTCCAAAATCGTCAGGTTTACAGTAACCGTACTGTCACAGCCAATGGCATTGACAAAAGATTGGGCATAAGTCCCAGATGTGGTATAGACCGACTCGTTCCAGGTGTAGCTTTCACAGGCCGTTATGGATTTATTGCCAAAAGTAGGTGCCAATATGGTGAGGTTTAAAGTAGCAGTGCTGTCACAACCTGCGGCATTTATGAACAACTCCGAATAGGTACCAGAAGAATCGTAAGTGACGCCATTCCAATCATATTGATCACAAGCCGAAATACTGGTCTCGCTAGACGTACTTTCCAGAATCGTGAGGTTCAAAGTCGCCGTACTATCACAACCTGCTTCATTTGAAAACAGACCGGTATAACTTCCTGAAGAAGAATAAACGGTACCGTTCCATTCATAGCTTCCACAAGCAGATAAGCTCTGCTCTCCAGAGGTTGGTTCCAGGATTCTGAGTATCAAAGTTGCCGTACTATCACATCCGGCAGAACTTGTAAATGAATTCATGTAGGTACCTGAAGACGTATAGGTAATGCCATTCCATTCATAGCTCCCGCAGGAAATTACCGTTTCTTCACTGTCGAGGGGTTCAATAATGGTAAGGTCCAGGTTGACCGGATAAGTACTTCCTGATTCATCGATGTAATCGCCCTGATAGCTACCTGATGACGTTAAGGTTTCCCCGTCAAACTCATAGCTATCACAGGTCTCAACAGCCAACTCACCTGACAGTTGTTTATTACTAATGATACGGCTGACCTGATCAAAAAGTGTTGTATACTCCTGACCATTGAGTAAAATATCAGCACGTCCGTCTCGATCAAAGTCGAATACACTCAATAAATTGTTTGACTGGTAATTTCCGTATCCCAACTCCCGGCCAAACTGATACGAATCAGCCGGATAAGTTTGATTCAATGTACGCGATGCCAGGGGTCTGAAATGACCAAAACCATTATTGAGCCATACTTCCAGGTAGTCCGCTTCAGACGGCCCTCCTGAAAACCTGTACCTGCCTTCTATGATCAAATCCAGATCACCATCATTATCAATGTCTGCGGCTTTTGAAAGGCAACCTGCCTGAGCACCATAACCATCTAGGCGTGGCAACTTACTGGAAAGGTCATATGTAAATGAACCGTCCCCATTGTTAAAGTAGATCGCTGTGTATAAACCGGAATGTGTGCTGGTATTGGAATCGTATATATCAAGATCGCCATCGTTATCTACATCAAATATGACCATACCCTTCGACGAAAGAGTAGCTAGAGAACGATCCAGTTTTTGGGTAAATACACCGGAACCATCATTTAACCATACTTTATAGGGTTCATTAAGTCCTCTCAACAGAAGGTCGGGATCTCCATCCCCATCCAAGTCGGCAAAATCAGCCAGGGAAAAAGTCAATGCCGGAAAATCGTTTACTGTAGATAAGATAAAACTACCATCACCGTTATTCAGCCAAAGTTGGGATTGGTAACTATCGTAATCGGCAGCGTCGTATATGGAAATGATCAAATCAAGGTCATCATCTCCGTCAACATCCGCACTGTCCAGGTAGGAAGTGATTGACCTTATGCCTAAATCTGGTAAACCATGATCCGTTTTTTCTAAAAATTGACCTGTGCCGTCGTTGAGGTATAGCTTTGTAATGGCGAGGCCTCCTGATTTTCCAATGACCAGGAAGTCAAGCACGTCATCCCCATTAACATCCATCATCATGGACGTACGGTTACCAACCCTGGCACCAGAAATGCCATGACCGGCGTTTTCTGTAAATGTACCATCTCCGTCATTGATCAATAGTGTTGCGATGACTCCAGTGGACGACTTCCCGATGATGAACACATCTTTTTCACCATCTCCATTCAGGTCTTCGATATGACTGGCGCCTTGTTCCTCTATGACAGGGAAGGTGGAATCTTTCGCTTTGAACTGAACATAGTTTTGAGGGTCGTAAGTATCCGGTTCAATAGTCAGGTTAAGGAAGAAGGTACTGTCGCAGCCTGTTTGTGTGGAAGTGAATGGCCCATATGCATACTGCCCGGAGGTATTTATCGCCACTCCATCGAAATCATAGCTGCCCACAGCATAGACATTTTCGTAAAATGATGTGGGATTGATCGTCAAATCAACGGTAACCGTACTGTCACATCCAAACCTGTTGATATAACTCTTCATGTAAGTGCCAGAACTACTAATGATCTGTCCATCAAAATCATAGGAGCTGCAAGCTACTTCCGTAAGGTCTGTTTCATCAAGAACACACACCAGAGAAACAGTAACCGTCCAATCCTGAGAGGTACTTCCATCTTCTGCCAGGATCGTATAAATCACCGGATCGGTAAAGTCACTAGTAGTCACTCCTGAGGACTGGGGAATGCCGTCTATGCTTGCTGTAGCACCATTCGACAACTTGAAAGTGGCTTTAAGAGTTGTCAGATCTGAAACTCCCGCCACACTAATTTCAATCGTTCTGGAGGACTCATCAATCTTAGCCTCCTCCACTTCTTCCGCGAAGCTGAAATCTGTAAATAGACTTTTTGAACTATGATTCCTTAGTACCTCAACTTTATAGTCATTAAACGCAATGCCATGATAAGTCGTACCAACAAGATCAGTTTCACCATCAGCATCAAGATCAGTGGATAAGAAAGTGGTCGGGTATTGATTGGAACTGGTGCCAAACTTCACATCACTGGCAAAAGTGATATTCGCCCCAGAGCTTGTGTTTTTTAACAATACTACCTGATTGATCTGCCCATTGAGCAACAGATCAGGCTTTCCATCCCCATTAAAGTCATCCAAAGTGATCGGGCCATTGGCAATAGTAACGGTTATTTCATCGGGAGCAGCTAACGCTAATGATGTATTAGTCTCATTCCTGAAAATAGATACCGACCCACCATTTTGGACAACCACTTCAGGCAAATCATCTCCATTGAGGTCTCCTATTGACAACCAATAAGAAGAAGTGGAGGGATTAACCGCGAAATCAACTTTTGCAGCAAAACTGATGTTTCCTCCGGTTGTCGTGTTTTCAAGGACCGAAATAGTATTGGTCGATCCATCCAATGATATCACATCAAGAAGGCCATCCGAATTCATATCACCTACCGTCAGGTCATAGGGATCAGTGCCAATCGGAAAATCGACATCATCCTTGAAGTTGATTGCCCCTGAAGTAGATGAGTTTTCATAGAAAGACACAACCGCGTGATCCGAATCAAGCACCGCAATATCGATCTTACCATCTCCATTAAAATCAGCTGCCTCTACCACGTAATTGTAGCCATCATGGGTAATAATGGTCGGGCTGGTAAAATTGATAGAACCAACAGTGGAAGTAATATTTCGGCTGATCTCCAGAAATGGGGTACCCATCGCATCTTCAGTCACTGCAACCAAATCCAATAGGCCATCACCGTCAAAATCCGCCAGCTTCACGTCATTGGCTTGTGCGCCTAGCACAATATCAGATTTGGTACTGAAATTAACATTTCCGCTGCCAGAGCTTGTATTTCTAAACACCGAAAAGCTTTTTCCACTGAAATTTCCTGTAACGACATCAACCAATCCATCTCTATCTAAATCCCCAACGTCCAGACCATAAGGCTCATTTGCCGCTTCAAAGGTCATTTCATCGGCAAACGTGTCTGGCAGTCTGCCAATCGCAGTGTCACTATCAAATGTCACGATGTACGGGGTAACCGATTGCGCTATAAGTCCTTTGACATTCACAAATATGAAATCATGCGAAGCACCCTTTGGCACCTCTACGGTCAAAGACGATGCCGTAGCGGATAGCACTTCAGCCTGCACCCCTCCGAAGTAAACGACATTATCTGAGGGTAACGGATCAAAGTTGCTACCGGATAGTGTTACCATTGTCCCTACTGGACCAACTTTGGGTGAAAATGAGACTATGGTCGGTACCTGGGCTTGCGCTAGCAAGGGAAGTACGAGGAGAATAAAAAAAACTGACTTATTCATTCATCGGTGTTCAATTAACGCCTGTGCAGGGCGAAGAATGAATTGAACTATTCGATCAATTCCTTGTACAAAGGAAAGAAGTCAGCATCCGATATCTAATGAAAGCGGGTATACATATGGTATATGTGCATGGGTACAAATGGGCGCTTTGGTTAATGCAATTGCAGTTTTTGATAAGGAACTTGACATATTGGAAATGCAAAGCCTGCTGACTTTAGCCGTCCGTTTAAGGCCATAAGCACTTCCGTTTTTGCGAACTTTTATCAACTCAAAAGAGAGTAAAAGTGCTCTAGCCCATTAATCGCAATTAAAGTTGCTGAACCAGGTCTCGCAGATGATCCTCAGGTGTGAGGCCTAGTTTCTTTTTCAGCCGGTAGATAAACGTTTTCACAGAATTCGGTGCCACTCCTGTCAAAGAAGCGATCTCTTTATTACCCATCCCGATCTTCATGTAAGCCAACATGCGTAGTTCATTGGTGGTTAAGTTGTGATGTTTAGCCGTCAGGGTATTAAAAAAATCCGGATGGACCTTTTCGAAGTGCAGCATGAATCTTTCCCAGGAATTATGGGCATGGGTATGGTCCCGAATGTCTTTGATCAGTCGTTTCCAGTCGGTCTCCGAAGGCGCTTTCTTCTTGGAAAAGTCTAAAAGGCGGTATTCGATTTCCTTTAAAAACTGATCCTTTTCATGGGCGTTGACTGCCTGAATTGAAAGTTCACGCTCTTTGTGAGCAAGTTCTCTTTCGGCAAATTCACGTTCCCTTTCCAATAACTGTTGAATCTCAAGGTTCTTTTGTTTGACTTCCTGATACGACCGACTCAACCTTAACGCTGCTTCTACCCTGGAAGTCAATTCCAACGGATCATACGGTTTCCTGATAAAATCAATGGCACCTGCCTCCAATGCTTCTTTCAGATCCTCCGAGGTAGTCATTACTCCTGTGGTCATTACGACCGGGATATCCTTGGTTCTTGACTTGGCTTTCAGCCACAATATCGAATCGATCCCATTGCGGATCGGCATGGCCCAATCCATTAGAATGAGGTCCGGAATTTCCGCATAGGCAATGTTGCAACCCACTTCTCCATTCGGAGCATGTAATAATTCATAAGGGCTGTTCTCAAAGTGTGTGATCACAATTTGAAGGTTCTTCACCTCATCATCCACTACAAGGATCTTCGATCCCCTTTTCCCTGGATTATACATTGACCAGTTCTTCAAAGGCCCGATTATCAAAACTATAAGAGGCTTCTCTTACTTTACTTTTCCAGGCACCTATTCCCGGTGAATCATGGGGGTCCAGTTCTTTCAGCAACTCCTCAATCTTAGAAGATTTATAGATCGGTACTTGCCTGAGGCGGTCAGTGATCCCCTTTATCAATTTCTGATCATCAGCCGTCAACTCCGTGGTATGGTGTATTTCATCTGGCAAAGTAGCTTGTTCTATCTGTTCAGGATCACCTCCCTGCAAATCGAAATAAAACGTCGATCCCTCCAGTTCCTTAGATGTGACGCCAATATCTCCCCCATGGGCCATAACAGCCATTTTGCAAAAGGTCAATCCCAATCCGTTCGAAGTAGTCATACCGTATTTTTTTGGGTCGGATTGCCAGAATTTATCAAAAATATGCTCCTGTAAATCCGCGGAAATCCCTTGTCCGGTATCAGTCACTGAAATTCGTATCCGGTCATTGACCTCTTTCGCATCCATGGTAAGTTTTCCTCCGATGGGCATGTATTTGATGGCGTTGGTATACAAATTCACTAACACACGAATGATCAATTCTGCATCTCCGTAAAAAACAACATTGCCTGAAACCCTATTGATAAATTCAATACTTTTTGCCATCAATAGCAACTCAACCTGATATTTGGCCTGGACGATCAATTCTTTTAATAAATGATGACCTTTGTTGAGGTGCATTTTGGTTTCTTCAAACCGTTGAATGTCCAGCATGTTATGGATCATCTGCAACATCAATTTACCAGACTGAACTACTTCCTGTAAATCTTCCTTTTTCTGATAATTGCCCGCAAGAGAAATGATAACGTTCAACGGATTTTTCATGTCATGAGCGATCATTTGCGTCAGACCCTGTTTGTAAGTAGATAATTGCTGCAATTCCTGATTGGATTGCTGCAGCTGGGCCGTTTTCTCCCGGATCTGCCGGTTGTCCTGTTTTTTGATTTGATAGAATCGGAAAACAATTCCGGCTATGATCGCCACGAGCAAAAGACCTGCAATAAGGCTATTCTGAATGAGTTGTCGCTGCTCTATCTCCGATTGTAGCAATAACTCTTTTTCTTTCTGAGCCTGCGCCATGGTCTTCTTTTCAATATCGAATTCGAACCGGTTCTCAAGGGTGGTGATGCTTCTGATCTTATCCTCGTTTTTTAGACTATCCGCCAACGAATGAAATTCGACAAAGTGATCATAAGCTTTCTGATAATTTCCCTGCCGGGCGTAGATTTCGGCTATCATTTTATGGCCTTCCGACAGATGATCGGGCTGATCATGCTCCTCAGCGATTTCCATGCTTTCTCTGACATAAGTCAAAGCCGTATTTAGTTCTACCCTGGCCATGTGGACTGAAGCCACTCCGCGTAGTATTTTGGGAAGTATACGAACTGCATTGTTTTTTCGGGCCAATTTTAAGGCCGACGCATAACGATGGTCCGCAGAATCCAGTAGCCCCGTCTTGAAGTAGTACTGCCCGATACTGTGAATCAAATTGGAATTACTCGTTCCTCTGGCATGATCTTTTAATGAATCAGCAAGCATCAAATAAGGAAAAGCTTCTTCAAATTTTTCCTGATTCATGAGGGCCATACCAATGTTCAGGTTGTTACTTTTTAACCACAGATTTGTATTCACATCGATTTCCAAAGCGGATAACATATCTATGGACTGACGATACAGGCTGATTGCTTTATCATAGTCATCCATTACGAAATGAATATTGCCCATATTGGCAAGCTTCTTAGCCATGTTGGTCGTGTCATGATTCGCCGCCCGTAAGTCATATGATTTTTGCAGGTACTCAAGGGCTTTGAAGTGGTTATCTTCACGACGGTAGTTATTGGCGATCATATCGTAACACCACGCTTCTCGGGCATCCATGCCCTTTCCTTTAATGTATTGAAGAACTTCTTGTAGCAGGTAGTTTGAAGTATCACGATCGTTGAAATAGAAGGTATACAAACGAGCCATCTCACCTTTGACGATTGTAGCCCAAAGTGTGTCTGATTCCTGCCAATAGATGTCATAGGCTTGGGTCAGATAATGGAGTGACAGCTTACTCGTAGCGCTTTTCCGGAAGATCCCTGCTTTCAAATAATAGACATCTGCTTCAAGGCGTTGGTTGCCTAGCTTTTTTGCCAATGGCAACAGTTCCTTAAAAATCTTCAATGCTTTGGTACTGTCAAGGTATTGGTGATACTTCCCTAACTCATAGAGTGTTGTGGCACGGTCAATTTCGCTGACCCCTGATGATAGAACCCCTTCGAGGCTGTCCAACATCGCTTGATCCTTCCTTATTTGCTGGGCATTGGCGGCTACTATAAGCAGCATAAAAAAGGCCATATAAAAAATCAATCGGTAATTCATCGCTCATCAGGTTAGCCTAGCTAAAATTAATCCAGGGTCAGTTATTGTATACCAGGAAGTCTACCGATAATGCTGAGAAGTATACCAAAAGCATACCACCAGGGATGGAAAAATAGCCGAACAGAACTTGCGTGATCCTCAGGTCTACTGCTTTAGGCGATTTCTCAACAACCGAAGCTCCTTTGTATCATGTGAAGTCATGCGGAAAACATCAATATCCCCATCTCCTTCCAGATCTCCGGTGAGCAAGTTGTAGGACCCATCGGTATTGATCGTATCGGGTTTCCAACCAGCAATAGATTGTCTTAGGATCATTACCGGGAATTCGGCAGGAAGTTCTTCACTCTGTTCCTTAGCAATATCGATGGCCCGGTTCCTATTCACTCCGGTGATCACATCGAATACTCCGTCCCGGTCAAAATCCTCAATTTGCAGATTGTGGGCTGCAGGTAGGGACTCAAGGAGCACTGTTTTTTGCCATCCTTCCCTGTCCCAGTCATATTGGCATAAAGGATATCCCGTTTTTTCAGAATGACCAATGAATATCTCAGCTTTTCCATCAGAATCAACGTCCGCCAAAGCAATCTTAGTAGCATTACGGGACCAGTGATTTTCATACTGATTGTGCCAGATTGAATCAATGGAAATGGGTACCCACGGATGATCCAGTGTCCCGGGATTAGAGAAGAAATAGCCATTTGCCACAATATCGATAGTGCCATCTCCATTCACATCTCCGATATCCATTCCTTCATGCAAATTGGCAACGGGCAGGTGCCAGGCCACCTGATAAGTGGAATCTTGTTGGGTAAAAACAGAAAGCGTGGCCGCATCAAAGGTGGCAGTAATAATTTCCGGGGAGCCATCTCCATTAAGATCTCCGATACTGATATCCTTGGGAAAACTAGGAGTTGTGCCGATTAAATGGGGGATCCATGATTGCTCTGTCTGCTCGTACCAATATAAAGTCGCTTCGTGAGCACCATTATCCCATTCGCCCGGGTGCGCCACCGCCAATAAGTCCACATCACCGTCACCATCAAAATCTGCTACCTCCAGATCACCTGAGGCAAAGGTTTCTCCATTGGGAGCGGTTTCAGCTACGATTACCTTTGTCCAGTTCCCAGGTAGAGTTTGACCTTTCAGATAACCGAGCCACCCTCCTGATCCATTATTGTTGATGAGCGCGACATCAAGGATGCCATCTTCATTGATATCGGCTAATGTTCGTGCCCACCATAGATCTCCTTCGTCGGAAATAACGGATGACTCAAATGAAAGGGACCATTCCTCCATGTCTTGGTCCATTTGCTCACGTGGTGAACTACAAGCCATCGTCGCTAAGCTTAAAAGAAGAAGTTGTCGGTATTTCATGGTTTTAAACGATTGATGTGCTGCATGATCTGATCATGGTCCTGATCACTCGAAATGGGCCCGTTATAGAAGCCGATGATAAACTGATGATTCCCACGCAACAATGGAGTGGCTCGAACATCCCTCCCAAAGCCAAACACGACCATTCCATCCACAGATTCATTACCCAGATCCTTATCGTTTCCCATGTAGGTGTACAGGTCCTTCTGCGAATCTGGCTGGACCTGATGCATAAAAAAGACTTCACTGACTGCTTCATCTCCGAAATACACGGATTGCCATCGCTCATACGTCTCATCGTTGTTAATCAGATCGGGTTGTTCCGTTCTCGGACCGCTCACATTTGTACCCCAATAATGTTGGGAAGGATTAAACCGACCACCAATTGGGCCTTCATATAAAAACCAGTATGCTCTTGTGGTATCCGTTTTTTCAATTTCAATTCGAGCGTGATCTTCGAAAAAAGTCCAGGTCCATTGCCACGTTCCACTTAGAGAAGTTGATTGGATCTGATGAGCTGAAATCTGTTCAGAAATCACCTTGTTAAAACCTGGATGTCCCACACCTCCATCGTCCCCTTTGTACACCAGGTTGGGTAAACCCCTAAAATGGGAAGCGGCAGATTCAGGAAAAGACTCCTTTCCTTCTCCCCTGAATTGAATCCAATCTCTGCCCTCCTGATCGTACAGATTTGAAAACCCACCGGCTGATTTTTGATAGACATACCTGGCCAATTCGGTCTCAATGACGAATACATCCTCATCCTCTACAATTTGCACTAGACTAACTGCATAGAATGGCAAAAGACAACAGAGAATGGGCAAAGTATTGAAAACACGCATATCACTGATCATTCCGCCACATATGCACAAATTGATACAGATCCCAACCGATGCTTACGATATCCAGATCTCCATCCCGATCCATGTCCGTTACCTGAACACCAAGATGGCTTTCTTTACCTGTGTCCAATATTCCTTTAGAGAAGTTTCCCTTCCCGTCATTCGACCAAAACTGAAGTTCCAGGTTTGGCCCCTTGTGTTCAGCAGTCAAAAAGTCCATGTCACCATCCTTATCCAGATCAACTACCTCAAGGTTATTTGATGAATACTGGGTATGGATCAACTTTCGGTCCCACACATTCTCTTTGATGTTTACTTGTCGGTACCAATAGAGATGGGCATCTGGATCCTTTCCCGGATATCTTTCTTCGCACACCAAAACATCAAGAAGTCCGTCACCATCGAAATCCGCAACACCAAACCGATCTGCTGCAAATGTGGTATTCCCCAATTCATGCCCTTGCCAATCGCCGTAGCTATCTCCAGGATTCTCAAACCAAACAACAATGGTAGGTTCATCTTCTCCCTTTGCTTTTCTGCCTGCCACCAGATCCAAATCTCCATCGCGATCAAAATCCCCTATTCCAATGCCTTCATCTGAAGTATTTCTAGCAATCAGCGTGGTTTTCCAGGCAGGGTTGAATACATCATCCGGAATTTGAACCGACCAGAGGTTACCATTTCCGGCAATTATGATCTCTGGCCTTCCTCCATCCAATATTTCTCCTACGAGGAATCCCTGACTATTACGATGAGAAGTTTCGGGTATCGTGGCCACTTGTCTCGATTCCCATTCTGTGCCTTCTTCGTTGGTAGCTTCCAGCCAAATTAAAGCCGGCAAGGCCTGGGCTATGATGTCAGGGTATGGGTCGTTATCCACATCTAACATCAAAATGCCATCCACATTCAGACGTAAATCGACTCGTTGCCAGCTACCCGTCATGTCACTTCCCGGGTTGAGGTACACCCATCTTCCAGTTAGGATATCCTGATATCCATCACCATTGACATCTCCCATATCCAGGCCGAAGTACCGGAGCCATTCAGGTGTGGCCTCGGGATAATCACCCCATTTGGTTTTGGAATCGTCTACCTGAATATACGTCCATTGATTTGATTGAGGTTTGACCACCAGGGACATTAGCAGGCTATAAAAAACAAAAACGACACGTCGATTAAAAAGTAATTTCATTATTTGCTCACTCGATTGCGCAATACAAATAAGCATTATTTTTTGGTTATTTCATAATTTCAGAAAAGGCTTTTCATCCCGTGTGGACTTTTGAACATTAAAAAAGCCGACTAACGAGCCGGCTTCGGGGTTTTGCCAATAGCAGGTTACTATTCCGTTTTCAATCCATCGACCGGATTGGACATCAATAGTCTTTTTAGTTCCACTCCGATGATCAACATCATGACCAAAAAGAGTACCGTGCCACTGTAGAGCATGAAACCATAGGACAATGGCATGTGGTACACGTAAAACAACTCGAAAATCATCTTTACCATATAGTAGCTGGCCGGTGCAGCCAACGCGGTGGTGATCAGAAATATCCATGAATACTGTGAGGTCAATATCCTGGCAATATTTTCCACTCTTGCTCCCAGTACTTTACGTATGCTGAATTCTCTCGATCTTCCAGCTACGTTCAAGGCCAGCAAGCCGTATAATCCAAGCCCTGCGATCAACGTAACAATGGTCGCCAGTCCCTTCCAAAAATTACTACCTTCATCCATACTTTGATCAAAACTCCCCCAGACATCCTCCTGGTAACCTCCCAAAAAAGGAATTTCGGGATAGATATCTAACCATGCTGTTTGTATATGATTGTAAACATCGTTTTGATAAGTGGGCCTGGTTCTGATCACGAGATATCGAAGTTTGTCTTTATCTGCAAGTGTAAACATCGTGGACGGCACCTCTGTATAGAAACTGTAAGCATGAAAGTCCTTGACCAAGCCGACGATCTGGTAAGTCAAACTATCCAGCTTAATACTTTTTCCTACTGGATCCGATATCCCCATGCGACTAGCCATGGTTTCATTGATCACCACAGATCGTTGATCAACTCCTGCACCCATTTTAAAAGCCCGGCCTTGCTTTATTTCCACCTGTATGGTGGCAAAATACTCAGGTAATACGGCGATGTTCCTCACTTCGTATGGTTGTCCTTCATGGAAAACTTCCACAAGGTCACTGGAATGCCCAACATGGTGCTCTCCACCAGCCGTCCGCAAAACATCCGGATGTTGTTGCATTTGATGTTCGATTTGCTCAAATGATGATCGATCCGGTAGCCGCAGATACAACACTTCCTCTTCTTCATAGCCCCAGTGACGCTGTTTCTGATACTCGGCATTTTGGGTAAACATTACGGCCGTTGAAATCAGCAAACAAGCGATGAATAGCTGAAAGCCGATAAAAAACCGGGTAAGTGTTCGCTTCTGCCCCACTTTCCCCGCTCCTTTGAAGAGATTGGCTACTTGTATCCTCGATATATAAATCGCAGGATAAACACCTGAGATCAGGGCTGTAAATAACAACACCACCGGCAGGAATATCAATAGCCCAGAGTCCTGCCATTTGAAATCCATTTCGAAGGACATGGTATTTTCAAACCAGGGTATGAACAGGTAACCACCGACCAACAGGCCGAAAAGGGTGGCAATAGCCATCAGTATAAGGTTCTCCGCCAGGAATTGGATCAGTATAGCGCTTCGGGTCGCACCTATTACTTTCCGCAATCCAATTTCCTTTAGACGTTTGACAGCCGATACAATCGCAATATTGACATAGTTTGCTGAGGCAAGCATCAGGACCATCATTCCAATGACCAAAAATGAAATCGTGGAGTAATAGATTTGCTTATAGCCTCCCCCACTGATGTCCCATACAATATCATCAGACCTACGTTTGAGCTCAGCCAATGGCACCAATTCAAACGTTTCAATCTGCCACTGCTCATCAGCAAGGTTATGAAGGTCTTTAATTTCGTTTAGCTTTTCTTCCGTGAGCTGCTTTCCACGCGGATTTGGAGCTTTTACAAAGGTTGCAGTGAGTCGCTGCTGCCATTCCGTCAGTCGAAAGTCAGGGTCACTGAAGGAAAGCACATCGAGGTTGATCAAAAATTGAAATTGAAAGGAACTGGAAGCAGGAAAACGTTCCGCCACACCCGTCACTTTAAACGTTCTTTTGATGTCCTTTTCGAATATCAACAACAAATTCTGCCCAATTGGATTCTCGTCGCCAAAGTACTTTTCTGAGATGGCTTCACTGAGTACAATTGAGTTCGGGTCGTCCAAATTAGGCCCATTCCCCCATTTCATAGGGAATGTGAAGAATTCAAGAAAATTAGGGTCCACCATACGGACCTTCTCATGAAAGACTTTCTCGTCTTTTTTGACGACCGCATGCCGATTACGAATTCTACATACCTCCAATCCGGACAATTGGTTATCTTGTAATATCCCTCCCACAGGAGCAGGTGCCTGACCGAAATGTTTGAGTTCTCCATCTCTGTTAGCAAAGAAAGTAGTCAGATAGACATCATTCTTATGCTCATGAAACTGGTCGATATTCGTCACATATCTATTGAACGCATAACCAACTACGCAAATACCAACCGCAGCTGAAAGTCCCAATATATTCACGAGTGAACTCAATGGATTTCTGGCAAGACTTCTGATAGATGTCTTGTAGTAATTCTTAAGAATGGCACGGGAAATAAAGCTTCTCAAGGTCCAGGGTCTTAATTGCACTGATTGCTCTTCCTTACCCACAGGCATGATATCTCCAAAGGACCTGACGGCTTCCTTAAAGGCTTCTCTATCGGAATATCCTTCTGCAAGCAGGTCGTCGATATGGTCTCGAATATGCTGTTCCATTTCCAGCTGTTTCCCTTCATCAAATGCCTGATGCTTGCTAAAATGTCGAAGCCATTGCTCAATAGATTTTTCCAGATCATACATATCTTATGAATTTGAAGGTGAAACATTCCATAATTGATCCAGTACGGAAGTAACCTGCTGCCACTGCTCCTTTTCAGATACCAATTCCGCTTTTCCCGCCTCCGTTATTTCGTAGTATTTTCTGGGCCTAGCACCACCATCCATGGTCCATTTTGACTGGATCAAACCATCTTTTTCTAATCTGTGAAGAACCGGATACAGCATACCATCCGAATATTGAAGGTTGCCGTTGGATAACTCCTTGATCTTTTTGATAATCAGATAGCCGTAGCTGTTACCTTCTTTCAATATTGCCAGAATAATGGGTTTTGTCGTAGCAGCAGTGAGTGTTTTTGAGATCATGACCTATACTTTACAAATCAATATACATAGAATTACAAAGTATCACGAATTATTTAGTATTTAGTTTCAAAGAGTATACGTATTTCTTAAATTATTTTCTGGAATTTTAGATAAAGAGACAACCATAAAACCGACTTTGCGTACTTTTACTTTGAAATACAAAGTACTTTTATGGAAAAGCAAAAGTATATCAGCGACCTGGAGGATATTCGCAACATCATGGACCGATCATCCAGGTTCATTTCTCTTAGCGGGTTGTCTGGAGTAATTGCCGGCATCCTGGCGCTAGTTGGTGCCGCATTAGCTTATTACACCATTTTTATCAATAATGACTACTATAGCTATCGAGTAGCCATTTTGGATCTGAACACAACCCTTACGCTGATTACAATCGCTTCCTCAGTACTTATTTTATCCATTTCTTCAGGTATATTTTTATCCTGGCGCAAGGCCAAAAAGAATAGCCACAGCATCTGGGATAATCAATCCAAAAGATTGATTATCAACTTAATGATCCCTTTGGTCACTGGAGGGTTATTGTGTCTGATTCTGATCAGCAAAGGATTCATTGGTCTGGTTGCACCCCTTACCTTGATATTTTATGGACTTGCACTTGTTAACGCCAGCAAATACACCTTAACAGAAGTACGCAGCCTTGGCATTGCTGAAGTAACTTTGGGGCTCATCGCATGCCAGTGGGAAGGCTTTGGCCTGATATTCTGGGCCATTGGGTTTGGTGCCTTACACATCATTTACGGCATCATTATGCATGTAAAGTACGACGCGTGAAAGACATCCTCAAAGACCTCAATAAAGCATTTGAAAACAAGATACGTCTGGGTATCATGTCAGCCCTGGTGGTCAACGACTGGATGGATTTCAACGCGCTGAAACAACTACTTGAAGTCACTGACGGCAACCTCGCCTCTCATCTAAAATCATTAGAAAAAAGTGAATACATCAAAATGAAAAAAGAATTTATAGGGCGTAAACCCAACACCAAATATGCTGCCACACAAGCTGGCAGAGAGGCTTTTGTCAAGCACATTAGAGCCATCGAGCAATTATTAAAGTAAAAAAATTTTATCCATTCACTTTGTAATACAAAGTACTTTTAATCTTACAACAAACAAACATGATTAACATGCTTTCAGATAACTCTCAGCAACCATCATCAGGGCCATCGAACAATCGCATCTCTCCTTTCCATTGCTCAGGCACCAGGCTTAGGGAGCACGTGCTGCTTCTTATATTCTTTCTTTCAGGCATATCAGCTTCCGCTCAATTCAGTGAAAGGCATAATTATGTCCTGGGAGGTTCCTTACAAGTATCAAATGACTTTGACTTTGTAAACCTGAGAGCTGGAAAAGTGCTGCCCAATGAAAACGTAATTGGTCTGTCCATTTATGCCAATGATGAAGCGCTTTCTGGGATTTCCGGATGGTATCGAATCGTGAAAGAACTTGAAATCGTATCCTTTCCCATTTTCTACAAAATGGACACGGAACTTGGATATTTCGACGATGAAAGCATTGGGCTGTTCTTTAGTCCGGGTTTCACTATTCCCCTAACCAACAGGTCTTATCTGGATCTATCTATAGCTGTAGTTCGACTTCATTATGAGCGTGATATAGACGCACTGGTCTCTCTCAATAGAATAAATGTAGGTCTTGTCTTTGGAATCTAGAGCTGGAATCAACAGACAAAAATGTACTTGCATATTAAAGAAAATAAAACCTCAAATAACAAATTATGGACAATCAAAACATGATCTCTCAACTATCCTCAAAAATCAATCGATCCGTTTCTGCGAAGCTGGCCACCATTGCTTTCCTGGTCCTCCTTTTACTCATCCCTGGAGAAATGATCCAGTCATTGATCAGAGAACGGGAATACATGAATCAATCTGCTTCTGAGGAAGTACGTTCTTTGTGGGCCAACGAGCAAACTATCAATGGCCCCATTTTATCGATCCCGCTTATTTATGAGTACCAGGACAAATTGGGTAATCGTAAGCGATACACGAGATATTGGCACATGCTGCCAGATCGGCTTAAGGTAAATGGTGAAGTAAATCCACAATCTTTACGGCGGGGCATTTATGAAATTGTCGTCTACGAATCATCACTCCAGGTTGAAGGAGGCTTCACAGTGAAGCCAGATCCCGCTGACAAAGACCTGAGTGAAATTCAATGGGAAAAAGCGATCATCACATTGGGCATTTCTGATTTGAGAGGTGTAAAAGATGAATTGCAGCTTTCCATCAATGGCAAATCCTATCCATGTGAACCTGGCACCATGATCCCAGACTTCATCCCTTCCGGAGTAACTATTCCCTACCCCATTGCAGAAAATACAGATCTGTTAGATTTCAATTTCAATTTAGCCTTACAGGGCAGTAAAAACCTATCCTTTACCCCTATTGGCAACACCACGGAGGTAAAACTTCGTTCCTCCTGGACAAGTCCAAGTTTCAACGGAAATTTCCTGCCAGATTCCCGGGAACTCTCGAATGATGGCTTTGTCGCCAACTGGAAAGTTCTGCAATTGAACAGAAACTTCCCCAGCACCTGGATCGGTGATAAACACCATCATTCAGTCCACGAAACTGCTTTTGGCCTTGATCTTATTCTTCCTTTAGATGATTACCAAAAATCAATGAGGTCTGCCAAATACGCGGCAATGACCATTGCACTTACTTTTTTGATCTTCTTCCTGATTGAAATCCTTAACAAGAACCGAATCCACCCCTTCCAATATACATTAGTCGGTTTGGCGCTTTGCCTCTTCTATATTTTGCTGATCTCCATATCGGAGCACGCTTCATTCAATGTGGCATATGGATTGAGTACGGTAGCCATTACCGCTATGGTAACCCTTTACTCAAAGAGTATTTTCAAACGTACGAAGACATCCGTCTTTCTTAGCCTGATCCTTTTGGCAGTATACGGTTTTGTATATGTGACACTCCAAATGACGGATTTCGCCTTGTTATTAGGAAGCACTGGCTTAACCCTCACCCTTGCCGCCACCATGTATTATACGAGGAATATCAACTGGTATGCCGTGAAAGAATCCACCCATCATGCTGCCTGATCGCTCCCTTAACAACAAGCAAATGAAATACTTACGCTTAAATATCAATTGGCAAAAACAGCACAGCATTACAACGGCTCAACTCATCTTCTTAGGCTATTTTCTGTTTTTATGCCTGTTGATTTTAATGAAAAACCTGAATTTGGGTAACTCAGTTTTCGGATTACTTCATGGCATTCCGCACATCGATAAATTAGGACATTTTTTCTTATACGGATTACTGACCTATCTGATGAGTTTTGCGCTGAAGCACAGGTCAATTAAACTAATGACCATTCGTATCCCTATGGCACCAGTCATTATGCTTATTGCAACTTTCATGGAGGAATGTTCACAAATCACACAAGAATTCAGAACGTTTAGCCTACTTGACATGTTAGCTAATGCAGTTGGCATTGTGTGCTTCGGAACACTTGCCATTTGGTTTACCAGACGAAAGCTATCAAAAAGTTGATTTGTGAAGTTGGTTGAGGTGTAAAGGGGGTGACCAATTGGTCTCCCCCTTGTTATTATAATCCATTAACAAGGGTTACCGCAAATCCCCAACAATCAATTTTCCATGGTAAGCCTGTGCACCAATTTGTTGATGCAATGCCAACAAATTATGTTGTGTAACCTTTCCGCACACCACCAATTCCCGCCCTTCAAAGCGTTTCCGCAAATCAAGTAATTCGGTAATGTGATCACTGGCTTTTCCTCCACCCTTACCGGAAACCAAAATCGCATCAATCTCCGTTTTGGATCTCAACAAATCAATGGAGTGGGCTATGCTTGAAGTAGCTTCTATGGCGCGGTGAAAAACGGTTTTCAGAGGACCGGCTTCCTCAACGAGTTTAGTGGTTTGATTTAAATCAATTTCTCGTTGATCATTCAAGTTACCAAATACCACTCCCTCTACTCCTAATTCGCGACAGAAAGCAATGGTCTCAATCATCTGACTCAATTCATTTTCAGTGTAATGGAAATCACCACCTCGAGGACGGACCATCACACGAATAGGGATCTTCAAGCGAACGAGGGCCTTTTCTATGATTGACTTGTCTGGTGTAATCCCATCCAGGTCCAATCGGGCGCACAACTCAACACGATCCGCGCCTAATGCTTCTGCTCTTACTGCCTGCTCAAAACCTTCAACGCAGGCTTCCTTAATAAATCCTTTCATCAATACCTTGACACGGAATCGATCAATGCATCCTGAGTTGATGACTTAACTGCGTAATTAAAACCACCATGCAAACTATAGGCACCAATCTCTCCCGCCTTATTGATGGCAATAAAACCAACTTGCAGGTCTTTTACCGACTTTTCTTTTTGGGAGATGCGATCAACAATATGCACACAAGCCTCCTGGGGTGTCATGCCATGTCTCATGGCCTCAACGACCATCGCACAACCTGCTGATCGAATGACTACCTCTCCTAATCCCGTTGCAGTGGCGGCCCCTACCTCATTGTCTACGAATAGTCCTGCCGCGATCAATGGGCTATCTCCCACCCTGCCGTGCATTTTATAAGCCGCGCCGCTGGTAGTACAAGCTCCAGCAAGGTTGCCATTCTCGTCTCGGGTAAGTAATCCTATGGTATCGTGATTTTCAATGTTGATCACTGGCTTGTACTCAGAAGTTTTCAACCATTCTTCATAATCCCTTTTTGACGCCTCTGTCAGCAAGTTCTTTGCCTCAAATCCATTTTCCAATGCAAACTGCCTGGCACCAGACCCTACCAACATCACATGGGGTGTTTTCTCCATGACCATCCGGGCGACAGAGATAGGGTTTTCAATGTCCTGAAGAAAGGCTACCGATCCGCAAAGTCCCGATTGTCCATCCATGATACAGGCATCCAGGGTCACTTTCCCCTCCCGATCAGGGTAACCACCAATACCCACGGTTCTCACGTTAGGGTCAGATTCGACCACTCGAACTCCCTGTTCGGCTGCGGTAAGGGCATCGCCACCTTGAGCAAGCAGTTTCCAGGCAGCCTCATTAGCCTGTTGACCATGTTCCCAGGTAGAAATAACCAATGCTCCCGAATCTTCTTGTGGAGCACAGGCCTTCAGGGTACTGCCCGCAATACTACCAAGTCCTAAACCCAGGGAAGCTTTGAATAGTGTTCTTCTTTTCATCAAAAAAATGTTTGAGGTAATTTAAGCGATTTTCAACATGAGTCTCTACCAATCCCGGCATTCCAAACCCAGAAAGCTCATGGCCAGCCATGCGTAATTTTCAGGGCTTCTTTTAGCGACATTATTGGGGTTAGAAATGGCCGCTCGCCGGGCTGCCCGACAACCGTGTATATGTCTATGAAAAGGCATACCTGCTTCATGACCCATTTCGTGAATGATGATTTTATCCTGTAAGTGTGTTCGATACAAAAAATAGTCCTCACAAAGTGTGATCCGAACTTTCCCATATGGAATGGTCCAGGCAGATATCCATCCCCTGCATCGTCCACGATTTTGCTTGGTGATATGTAGCGTCACCTTTCTGGACATTCTTTTTCTGATACGCAAAATTCGCCTCCTGGCCATCTTCATTTTTTCTGAAGAACCCAGCCACGCAACAAAATGCTCTTCGTCTTCCCAATTCTTTTTTCGTATATCGTCGCGGTGATCCCAATCTTCAGGCGCCACGTACCAGATCTTCTCAATGGCTTCATACATTAACTCAACTGCTTCCTGAGCAGTTTGGTATGCCTTGATCACCTGAATGGAGTCTTCGTAACTGTAATGGCCATTGATCTTCAGCCGCTTTAGCGATTGTCCATTTGCGCTATTTACAAGTAGGCAAAAACCAATGAGTATCCAGATTCTCATGAACCTTAAAGATATCATGGGTCAATGAACCCCAATGACTTTTTTTGATGATCTGTCTGACGTTATTGCCAGTATTTGTACCAATTAAGCGGTACTACTGATCCAACCACTGCTTAAACTCTTGAACCCGCTCCCTTGCAACGATGATATTCTCATCGTCATAATGCTTCACAACCAGTTTTAACCTGGAATTAGAAAAAGATAGCATATCATCAATGGCATCAAGACATATGATAAACTTTCGTGAAATTCTGAAAAACTTTTTTGGATCTACCAATTCGACCAGTCGATCCAGGGGAAAATCAATAATGAAGTTTCGTCCTTCTTTCGTAAGGATAAAAGTGGTCTTGTCCTGGCTATAAAACAGATTGATCTCCTCAATGGCAATGGTTTTGATGTGATCACCTATCTTCACTACAAACCGCTTCTTATAGTCTTCTTTCTGTTTGGTTTCTACCCCACCGCTCAGGGTTTTTAAGATTTTCTTGAGATCACTTTGGTAATCTTGTTGTGAAGTCGCCACGACCTGACTTTCAAATTTTGAGATAGCATCCTCTAATTCTCCCGGATCGATAGGCTTCAACAGATAATCCACACCATTGGTTTTGAACGCTTTGATCGCATACTGGTCATAAGCAGTGGTAAAGATCACCGGCTTTTTTAAAGGGATCTGATCGAAGATCTCAAATGATAAGCCATCTGCCAATTGTATATCCATGAAGATCAAATCAAATTTCAAAACGGGAAGTGAGATGGTTGCCCCTTCCACAGAATCCAGGGACATGACAAATTCGTAGTTGGGCCGAATCTCGGTTACCAGTTTCTTTAGTCGGTTGGCTGCAATTTGTTCGTCTTCGATGATGATATATCTCATGGCTTCAAATTTAGGACAGGTAACAAGACTTTGAATACTCCTTCCTTATCAGAAATATCCACAGGAATATTGGATAAATAGGCGTATCTGGCTTTCAGGTTCTCCAAGCCTGTCCCGGTAGAATCTTTGGTTTTCTTTAAGTTGATGATATTGCTAACCTCAATATCAGCACGTTTATAAGTAATTTTTATTTCCAGAGGTTTCGCCATTGAAACCACATTATGTTTAATGGCATTCTCTACCAGTACCTGAATGGCCAAGGGCGGGATAAACCCTGCAGACTCCTCTCCATCAATGGTCAGGGTAAGGTTATCTCCGAATCGGATCTTTTGTAAAAAGACGTAAGATTGGACGAAAGCCATTTCATCTTTAATGGGTACTACCTCCTGGTCCTTTTTATCCAATACATATCGGTATACTTCTGATAGTTTTCGAATGAACTGAACCGCCGCTTTCTGATCATCATACACCAGTGAACTGAGCGCATTGAGGCTGTTGAACAGAAAGTGTGGATTGACCTGATTTTTCAGGCTTTCGTATTGGGAAGCTACCTGTTCCGTTTTCATACGTTCAATGTCAATGGCAGCTTGTTTCCAGTTGAGCAGAAACCCTCGTCCGTGCATGAAAATATTGATCACAATGGTAACGATCAATACCTCGTAGAACTGTTCAAACCCATACCGCGTGAAAATATCCGGTAATTCAGTTTTGAAAACGATGTAATGATAAGTGAAATGAATTACGAACGTACTCGAATAAACCAGCAGGCAGACCCCAATGGCAGTTGCTATCAGTCTTCGCATAGGAAACCGTAACCAATCTACCCATCGATCCAGAAGGCTTACCAGATACACACTCCCCTTCCATAGCAACAACCACAAAAACCCTGAGTAAGAGCCCTGTATGGCACTTCTGTTCAAATCGTCCCAGCATTGGCAAGACACAAAAACCTGAAGAGCGGCTCCTAACAAAAAGATCAATAAAGATTCAATGATCTCTTTTCGAAGTTGTGCTTTGTTGAGATTACTCATATTCATCGGTCAATTTAAAGGTGTTCCCTGAATTACACAGCAATATGTGTTCACTTCATTTTCATCTACCGATATTCTCTACTCAGCTGTCGTTCTGAAATGATGAATTGCATAAAAAAGACAACCCTATCGAAGAAATTTCGATAAATAGTATGCATGCATAACAAATATTGATTTATATTTGAAAATAGTATGCATGCAGAGCATTTTTATGCATTATAGCAGTACTGGAACCCAAATAGATAAGATTAGAAAAAGATACAATGGAAGCAATTGCAGCGAAAGAAGCCCTAAAAGGAGGAGAATTCCTGATCAAAGAAACAGAAGCTGAAGATGTCTTCATTCCTGAAGAGTTTTCGGAAGAGCAAAAAATGATGGCAGCGGCCACCATGGACTTTGTTGCTAAAGAGATCACACCGCATGCAGATGTTATGGATGATCAAATCGCCAATCCTGATTTCATGCCGAACGTGATGGAAAAAGCAGGTGAGCTTGGTCTATTAGGAATCAACATTCCCGAAGCATATGGTGGGTTGGGCATGAGCTTCAACACAGGTATGCTCATCGCTGATGTTGTGGCTTCTTCAGGAAGCTTCTCAACAGCGTATGGTGCTCATACAGGCATCGGCACATTGCCCATCCTGTATTATGGTAACGAAGAGCAGAAACAAAAATATCTTCCTCTATTGGCTTCTGGCGAGTGGAAAGCTTCCTACTGCCTCACAGAGCCCGATTCAGGTTCTGATGCCAATAGTGGTAAAACCAAAGCGGTGCTTTCTGAGGATGGTAAGCATTATCTGATCACAGGTCAGAAAATGTGGATCACCAATGCGGGATTTGCTGATCTGTTCATTGTATTCGCCAAGATTGAGGATGATAAGAACCTTACTGCCTTTATCGTAGAGAAATCCTATGGTGGTATCACCATGAATGATGAAGAAAGAAAACTGGGAATCAAAGGTTCTTCTACCCGTCAGGTTTTCTTCAATGATTGCAAAGTTCCTGTAGAGAACATGCTTTCCGAAAGACAAAATGGGTTTAAAATCGCTGTAAACATCCTGAATGTTGGTCGGATCAAGTTGGGATGTGGTGTCATTGGCGGATGTAAAGATGTAGCCAGTCTGGCAACCAACTATGCGAATGAGCGGAAACAATTTGGTGTTTCGATCTCAAGCTTCGGCGCGGTTAAACTAAAACTGGCAGAAATGGCTGCTCGTACTTATGCGGTAGAATCTACCTCCTATCGTGCCGGTCAGAACGTCGAAGATAAAATCGATGCCTTGATAGCAGAAGGGATGACGCCTGAACAAGCCAAACTGAAAGGTGTGGAGCAATTTGCCATTGAGTGTGCCATCATCAAAGTACACGGGTCTGAGGAGTTGGCCTGGATCGTGGACGAAGGAATTCAGGTGTACGGTGGAATGGGATTCTCCGAAGAAGCCCCAATGGCCAGGGCTTTCCGGGATGCCAGAATTGCTCGAATCTACGAAGGGACCAACGAGATCAACCGCATGCTTTTGGTAGGCATGATATTGAAGAGGGCCATGAAAGGTGAATTGGACCTGTTGGAGCCAGCCATGGCAGTTGGTAAAGAATTGACTTCCGTTCCTTCTTTCGAAAGTCCCGATTACAGCACGCCATTGGCTGAAGAAATGGCTGTGGTCAGATCACTGAAAAAAGCGGTATTAATGGTGGCTGGAAAAGCCGCTCAAACGTTCGGGCCTAAACTGACCGATGAGCAAGAAATATTGCTCAACATTGCAGATATGGTTATTGAGGTTTATGCTGCAGAATCCACGATTCTGAGAACTCAGAAATTAATTTCTAAAACCGGAGAGGATGCTAACCAGTTATACATTGATATGGCGCGCCTCTACCTGGATAGAGCTGTTCGAAACATTAAAAATGCCGGAGATGAAGCGGTTGCTTGCTTCACTACGGGTGACGAACTTAAAGTGATGTTGATGGGCATGAAACGCTTTACAAAAGTGGCTCCTGTTAATACCAGAGACTTGCGTCAGCGCATTGCGGATGTGATGATCGAGAAAAACGCATTCCCATACGCATTGTACAATTAAACCAATGTGTAAGAAGAGCAAGCTCACCATAACTGGTGAGCTTTCTTTTTTTCTACCCAATTCAACTTCCCCTTGCAACCAATTAAGGATCAAGCGGAACCTGTGGCATAATAACATTATCCAATGATCCGCAGTTAGTTAAGTTCATCAGTTAGTAAGTATCCACGATCAAAAGGAAGCGATGTTGAAGCGGAATATGTATAGCATTCAACACCTGACCCAATTGATAAGTAGATTATTTCGTTGATGATCCCCAATTGATCTCCGATATTCAACAACTCGTCCTTTTTTAATCTATTTGAGTATCGCTCCTGTTATTGGTTTGAAGCAATCAATCTTCGAAAGCCATGATACAACAACTGAGACTTATCGCCATTCTTGTTATTTGTGGAATGACGACAACCTGTGTTTACTCACAAGTCACTGACACGACCTATTCGCAATCCTATCTGGATAAGAGTACCCGGTTTGCCTTGACCACCTTTGGCGCGGATCTTTTACGGCTATCAGGAGGCACCACGGATTACCTGGATGGTTCCGGCAACTTACAAACGGCGGATTGGACAGGAAGTATTTCACCACGACTTACCATGGGTGGCATTCATTTCTACGGTCACGCAGATTTCTATGTCACCTTCCCACTGAATTGGATTACCATCGGCAAAGCACCTGACGAATTCACTCAATTTGTACACGAAACAGGTATTGAGACGGGTATCCGAATATATCCGATCGCCTTGAAAAGAAAGGCACTGAGACCTTATGCAGGGATGAGTTTCAGAAGCCTTTCATTTGGGTTTGAGCCGCAAAACTCCGGGTTTACAAAGGCTTTCCCTTTATACGAACGCTTTCTCTATCCCATTCAAGCCGGATTTACTTACATGACAAACAAGTATTTAATTTCACTGGGTGCACACTATCAAACCAGAAAGAACATCCAATATGCTTTATCTGAGACGCAAATGGGCCATGTCTCTTTTGAGCCATTAAGCTTTCAATTCAGTATGCTGAAATATTTTGATGCCGATGAGGGAGCCCGGACTTCATCGGGGGTTAGAGAACTGAATGCACGACACCAGCTACTCAAAGAACAAGGGGGTTTAAGTGGATTCTATCTGGGTATTGGTCCCAGTTCATTTCTGCAAACCAGAACCTCTCCCCTTGTTGAGGATCAATTCCCCCACCTTTCCGGCGATAACCTAAATTCCTTTTCGATCGATCTTGCCGCGGGTTATTATTTTCATCAACCTGATATGAACATCGGTCTCTCCTATCGTGGAGGAAGAGCCAGCATGAAAGCAATCGACGATGAAATCGCTGTGCGTCGCAGATCCGTCATGTTAGAGGCTTATAAATTCCTTTTCAATTATCGCGGATTTGTTCCGTTCCTGGGAGCTACTGGTTCTTTGGAATTCTTACGAGGTGAGTTAAATGGAACAGTGATCAATGAAACCAAGCCTGCTTTAGGGTTGATCTTCGGATGGGATATCCGTGTGGTGAATACGGAAACCTGGTTATTACGAACCAACTTACGCTATGTCCCTGGTTTACATCTTGACATGGATGGTGGTGAAGTAGCACTGGATCATCTGGAATTCAATTTTATTCAGTTCGTTTACTTCCCCGGGCGACGTGGCATTTACAAACAGTGGCAACGTTAGTCAGAGATCGTCGGTAGGAACCAGAATTGGTTTATCTTTTCCGCATGATCTCATTGAAGAAGTTCTTCGGGCCAAGCACATTAGTGGCTGCGGCATTTATCGGACCTGGAACCCTTACTACCTGTACCATCGTAGGTGTGCAAACCTCGTATAGTCTGCTGTGGGTGATGTTGTTTGCTATCCTGGCCACCATTGTCCTCCAGGAAATGTCCGCCAGACTTGGATTCGTTACTCAAAATGGATTGGGAGAAGCCTTCAATGCACAATTTCAAAAAGGACTGGTACGACTGCTGGTATTCTTTCTGGTCATCGGTGCTATTCTGGTTGGTAATGCAGCGTATGAAGCAGGCAATATCTCCGGAGGCATTTTAGGGTTGGATCTGTTATTTGGGGAGTTCAAAGCCTGGCCCATAATCGTTGGCGGGATTTGTTTCACACTATTATTGATCGGTAAATACAAATGGATCGAAGGTCTTTTGATCGCCATGGTACTATTCATGAGTGTTTGTTTTCTGATCACAGCCGTTCTTGTTAAACCGGACATCAGTGCAGTTCTGGCTGGTTTTGTTCCCAGAAACCCTGGATCTACCGATTTCTTTCTGGTCGCTGCGGTAATTGGTACCACAGTCGTTCCTTACAACCTTTTTCTCCATGCCTCTACGATTTCGAAAAAATGGAAACCCGGGGCTTCTCTAAGAGAATTACGCGTGGAAAATGGCGTAAGTGTCGCGTTGGGGGGGCTGATTTCTATTCTGATCATCATTACGGCTGCCAGTTCCGGAGATACGGTTAATACCGTGACCGGAGCTAAAGACCTTGCGATTCAACTAGAACCCCTATTCGGTGAGGGAGCTAAGTGGTTCATGGGGCTTGGGCTTATGGCTGCTGGTATCAGCTCAGCTCTTACCGCTCCATTAGCGGCAGCCTATGCTGCAAAAGGTTTATTCGGATGGAAAAACGAAAAACAATGGTCCTTTCGACTGATATGGATGAGCATCGTAATCATTGGTGTCCTGGTAGCCATCACGGACCTTCCTCGTGTAGCTGTCATTCAATTTGCCCAGATCACCAACGCATTACTGCTACCCTTCACGGCGATTTACTTGCTTTATACCTGTAATTCCAAGGCATTGTTAGGCAAATACGCAAACAGTTGGAAAACCAATGCTTTGGGAGTTTTTGTGGTTCTTATCACCCTAATGCTTTCCCTGAGATCCTTAAATGGCATTTTCGGATTTCTCTGATTTCCTGTGGAACTCTTGTTCAGGGGTAATAGGGAAATTTTGAGTAGTGAATCATTCGCCCCCGCTTATCTGTTTGATCAGTGTGGTCTGACTGAAACAGCCTGACCGCAAGCAAGGGCGATCTAATTTAAAAAGTGGTTAATTGAATTAATAAAAATACGGTGAGAAAACTCGACCCGTTTACAATAAAAAATCCAGGTTAATCACTGCTGTAGTTTGCTAGTCAATGAAATCGACTTTGCCGCTACCCAGGTTATAATAAGCAGAAACGATCTTTACAGCTCCTGACTCCACCGCATTTCGTATGATGGATGATCGATTTACCAGCTCATCAGCATTCATTTTTGCATTAGTCTTCACAACTTCATTTACGGTAGCACCATTAGATGCGGCGACCGCTGGACTAATCTGCGACAATAAAATGTTCAGGTTATATCCATTATCTCCTCCTCCTATTGCTGCTGTTACTGCACCGCAAGCTTCGTGTCCCATTACTACGATCACTTTTGATCCCAAATGAGCAACTGCATATTCAATACTTCCTATGCTTTCTGTATTAGCGATGTTTCCTGCTACCCTGACTACAAATAACTCCCCAAGTCCGGTATCAAAAGCCAGCTCCGGAACGACACGGCTATCTGCACAACTCAGGATAATGGCATCAGGAGCTTGTCCTCCGGTCAAGGCGCTTCGGCGCTCACCATCTTGAAGATTGCCTTCCAGTTTATCAGCAACAAACCGGGCGTTACCTTCTTTTAATCGATCTAATATTTCGTTGATCTCCATGTATCTTATCTTCAGATTTTTGGTCTAAAATAGTAAACCACAACCTAACTTTAAGATTTATCCGAGGTTTAAGACACAAGCAGATTGAAGATAGAGTCCTTCACGGCCCTTGATTTTGAAACGGCACTTCCTGATCCCAACAGCATTTGCCAAGTGGGAATGGTTCGTCTGGAAGCGGGAGAAATCGTCGAAAAAGTAAATCAACTGATCCGTCCACCTAAGAACAGGTACTACCACAAAAACATTGAAATACATGGAATAAGGCCTGAAGATACGAAGAACGAGCCCACCTTCGATGTATATTGGCCGAAGATCAAACATCTTATTGAAGGCCAGGTCGTTGTGGCACATAATTCAGGATTTGACGTGAATTGTTTGAGAAGTACATTAGCACACTATGGATTAGAGCAGCCAGAATTTGAAGAAAGATGTACCCGTACTATCTATAGACGAGGCCTGGCTTATCTAAGTAAAAAATACAAGATTGCCTTGAATCATCATGATGCCTATAGTGACGCCCATGCATGTGCACAATTATATTTGAAGCACTTGCAACGTCAGAATTTACCAAAAACAGGTAATCTTTTCCCGGGTTACCTGGGTTGATTAAGAATTGACAAGAACGTTTTTACTTTTTTGCCGGGAAATGATCATTTCAGCTACTATTAGATTGGGGACCCAGCAGAGCCAGCTAATGATCACATAACCCGTAAGAAAAGGTAATCCAGTTATGATGAAAGAAGGTAACCAAATGCGCAACGTTACTGCTGCAAAACATAAAGCATAGCTCCTGATCATCCACTGCTGGTGTTCAATGATCTTTCCTTTACGCACTTTTTTCCAACCCATAAAAGTGCTAAACAACCAGACAATTGCCAGACAACCAAAACCTAACTTTGCCACGATGCCGCCGGTTGCATTAATAGAAATGTATAATCCAGCAAAACCACTAAAGGCTACAGCGATCATATACATCTTTCCAAGTACACGATGTAATGCCATTCTATTCTTCCGAAGACGGACACTGAACTGTGGCCATCCTACCAGTAATGCCATTCCTCCCGGAATGATATGTACATAAAATGCCTTGATCCAGAAGCTATTGAGGAGTTCTTCACTTTTGGAATTCAGGAGACCACCCTGAAAGCCTTCTAAAAAATACAAGGCAGGATACAAACCTACACCTACAGCAAGCACTCCGAAAAGCAGCCATTTAAGTTTAGTCATATTGCAAAAAAGTATTACTCTGTTACGATGTTCAATCGTAATTTTTCCAGGAACGATTCGTCAAGCATCCACAAAAAGAACGGTGAAATATTCACAACCACCCCGGTTAATTCCGACTTGACATAGAAAGCCGTATTCCTGTTAAAACTCTCATTCAACAAAAACTGATTGACTTCTTCTCCCTGCAGAATCATCACTTCCGGTACCTCACTGAGTAGTTGCACTCCTAGAAATTCAGATATCTCTCCAATGGAAAGCGCAGCAATCATATTCTCTATTTCGGACATAAAGCCGTGCTTCATGAGCTTGTTTTCAGAAGCTGTTCCATTCATGCGCATCCCTTCAGGCATACATACCTGATTAATCAGGTCAACCTCATGGGCATTGATAACAAAGTAAAAAGCTCCTCCTACTTCTCCTTTTAGCTGAACTTTGACTAAATGAACTTTGAACCTACCCAATTCATCGAAACCAGAAATAGAACGAAGGCGACCTAATCCGAAATCCAGCAGGTTACTTTTGATTCGAATCTTCAACATCTTTTCCATCGCATCGGCCGACTTTTTCAAGGCACTTTCCACAAGTTCCTCTAATAATTCCGCTTCAAGATGGTTGAGTGCCCTCATAATTGATACTGAGGTAACGTAAGGCTAGCTCACACGGTTAAGAATAAGCGTAAATTTTGCACCTTTTTTAGGAAGACTCTCCATTTTCAGGTCACCCTTATGTAAATCCAATACTGATTTGATGATATACATCCCTAATCCACTTCCATCCACGTGATTATGGATCCTGAAAAAGGGTTTTGTGATATCATCACGGTACTTGATCGCATCAAAACCCAAACCTGTGTCTTTGATGGTCAGTGATACCTTGCCATTCTCCTCGGAAGTTTTCAAATGTATGTGTAGTGGCTTGTCCGGATTCCGGTAAGTAATCGCATTAGAAAGCAGGTGATGGAAAAGACACTTCAAATGAAATCTCGGGTATTCTATCTGTTTACAGCTATTAAAGTCCTTCCTGATCACGGCTTTGGCTGCCTTGATCTCATCTTTCATTTCAGACCCAACTTCCGCTAAGATCCGGTCAAAACTTATCACTTCGGGTTTGGCAGAAAGCTTATCGCGAAGTTTATTCACCTCGTTCAGGGCATTTACGGTTTCACCCAGTTGTCGGGTAGATCGTTTGGCATTATTGACGATCACTTCATAATCACTGGGTCGAATATCCGTCTTACTAAGCATCTCCAGCAAAGAGGTGATGTTTTCGATCGGAGCTTTCAGGTCATTGGCCGCACTATATGAAAAATGAATGAAGCGATCAATCTCATCCTGAGAAGCTTGCAGGTCGGCAGCCATCTTATTGAAGGCATCAACAATATCTTCAGTGATGGCTGAATTCCTAAGTTTCAATCTGGTATCAAGATCCCCGGCACCTAATCGTTCGGCTCCGTTTCGGATATCTTCCAACGGCCGCCAAATGGTGTAGCTAAACGTAAATACCGCGATCAGAGAAAGGATAACAAAGAGCAACGTCAAGGTGACGATCCATTTCATAGACAGTACTTCCTCTTCCTCTACAATATTCACTAAAGCTTCCGTGAACATCTCGTGACGCATCAATACTCCTTCGATCTGCTTATTGAATTGATCTTCTTCTTTTTCTACTTTCTCGACAATTCGCAAGGCGCCATCCAAATCTCCTTCTTCCAACATTGTGAGCACTTCAATGGCATGCTCTTCGTAACGCGTATGATCACTCTCCAACTTTTGAATGGAAAGTAATAACCCTCGAAGTTTCACGAGTTGCGTTTCCTGCTCCGTACGTTCCATGGCCTTTTTCACCTGGAGTTCTGCATCCAGCAAATCCTGATCCACACGATGAGCCAGGTCGTTGAAGGAGCTGTCGGCTTCCGCAAAATTGATGATCGCCAAATCGTTTCGATCGGTTTCTTCCGCATAACGAATGGCTTTCTCAAAACTAATGGACTGCTCCAACTGATTGGTCTCAATCAGCGTAAGCAATTCGATCAGTGGTAAATCAATGTTCGCTACATCATCGACATCACGATGCGTAGAGGCTACTCTCAGAAGCGTCACAGCTGATAAGATCAGCAACAGGGTAATAATGAAGCTGCTCCTTTTTAATATGACGTCTCTTACTCTATTTCTCATATTCCTGTTTATACACCAGAACCTAACTGGTCAAATTCTATCTTGGCACTCATCACCCGTATCGCCTCATCCAGGGTCATGGTCTGTATTTTGAGTCTATACAATAATTCCTCGTAGTTCTCTCGATCATCCCAACTGATCTTGATCAAATCCAGCAGTCCGAGAATGTTGGCAATCGGACTTCTCAGATTGTGTGAGGCATAAAAAGCATGATCATTAAGTTTCCGCTCTAATTCATCCCTCTGTCTTTGAATTCTCTTTTCTTTCTTGGAATCAGTGACTACCACTACTCTTGCCTCTCTGTCTCTGTAGGTGACTCTCGAACTCGACAGCTTAGCGATGAATGCCAGGCCGTCTTTTCGTTGTTGAATCAATTCTACTTGTCTCCAGATCCCAACGTTCTTCTTACCGAGTAATGACTCTAATTGGTTCTTTTGACTTGGGTGTACGAGTTGCATCAACTTAACCCGCCGAAAGGCTGCTAAATCGGAATAATCGTACAATTCCAAAGCTTTCTTGTTCCCATCCAGGATCTCCAGGGTATCTGTATCAAATACCCAAAAAGGTACCGGAGCTTCAAAAAATAAGGTATCCCGACTGGCTTTGCGCTCTCTTTGGAGCGCGAGACTCGTCTGATAAGCCTGTTGCAATACACTCACCGCTGCGCCCATTTCTATCTCATCATCAGCACTCCATTCCCTGGAGCTTGAAATTTGATCAAAAGAGAGCAATCCCAGTAGTTTCCCGTCAAACCGAACCTGCTGCATAAGCGTGGATTTCATAGGAAACATCGTAGGACAGCATTTCCGAATCTCAGCAAGATTCGCAATATCTTCTATACGAGTGTACTTATTGATGTAAGTGTTTTTTATTGTTTCATAAAAACCGGGTGAATTATCTTCAGAAATCACTTCATTGATCGAAAATACATCCCGTTCCGATTTATGCACAGCGACAACATTGAAGGTTCGGTTAATTGGGTGGTACATCCAAAAGACAACACGATCAACCTTCTTATTTGCAGCCACCTCTCCTACAAGTTCATTCAGGAAATCCTTGAACCTACCGGATTGTAGGCTAGCCGACTTAGCAAGTCTGGGTGAACATGGTGATATCGTTCTGTTCTCTGGCATCTGGCGATTCTTTCACGATTACGACACATCAGGGTAGCAAAAAATGCAAGCACAGTTAGGTCGTAGGTACTTATGGCCGAAGCGAAATAGCGGCTCCTGATTCTTAGGGGGAAAAGATAAAACTAAAATTCGAAACTTAGGATCAGAATATCATCATTCTGGTCTTTTAGACCTGACCATTTCATCAAATCAGACCAAATTTTATCTTTTCGCTTCTCTGCAGGATACTTTAAACTGTTTCTAAGGATTATTTTAAAGTTTTCAACACCAAGCCTTTTCAGTGATGAACCACCAATTAAATCGGTTACTCCATCGGTTGTAAGATAGTACCTGCTTTTGTCGTTTCCTGATATGGTTGTGGAATTGTATTCCTGCGACGTATTGTCTAATTGTCCTATTTTTCGATTTTCACCTTTAATAACTTCTATTTTTCCATTCTCTTCCTTTAGCAAGTCCATACCTGCTCCTGAGAATTCAAGGTTTTTTTCCTTCATATCCAGGCGGACAATGCCCAGATCAGCTCCTGTACTCAGTTGAATATTGGCTTTATCTTTGAACCTCGCCTGTATTTCTCTATGGATAAACTGAAGAATGGCGCCAGGAAACTCGATTTTGTAATCAACGACCAGTTTTTTCAAAGCATTCGCATAGATGCGAGTCATCATACTTGCCAGATGGCCCTCTCCCATGCAGTCAAAAACGGCTAGAAACAGCAAATGGTCCTTTTGATATAGCCAAAAACCATCTCCCCCTACGTTTTCCCTAGGTTTGTTGATCACAAAAGTACCAGGCAAGAGATCGTGTATGTCCTCTTCGTCTGGCATGAGCGAGTAATAGTTCTTACGCGCCTGATCAATGTCGTTGATATTTATTGGCCAGGGATTTTCCTCGGCACTGTTATTCTTATCCAAATGGCTGGTACGATAGTAGTGGTGAAATTACAACTTAAATCATTGCAAACCAATCACCACAAAGGCCTCATGACCTTTCCAGGTGATCGGGATGACGTATATAGATACGCCTTTCACCATTTTTAGTTCTCCTGGCATCCCTTCAAACACGACCGGGACAGAGATCATAAAATTAGTTCCTAAGTTAGCTCTGATATTTCCGGCAACAACATTGGAGATCTCTCCTGCCATGTCCAGAATGTCTGCTTTAGATGGTTCGTCAATGCCAATAAAAATATTGATAAGATCTTCAAACATCTCTCGATTGGCTGAGATGTAAACGAATCCTTTCTTACTTCCGGAAATTCCGATCATTCCAGTATAGTCTTTGAGGACCAGTTCATCTGTATCCTTCAGGTAGGGCACTTCGATCTTCGAGTCCACCTCCGTAAGGTGCTTAAAGTAATTGCTCACTGAATTAATGAACAGATTACACGTCGCTTCAAACTCTTCCTTATTGGTGGTCATTTCCGTTTCAATAATTTATCAAAAGCCCGTGCAAGGTCATTGGAGTTTACTGGTTTGTAAAGAAAGCCTCTGGCCCCTTTATCCAATGCAGTAAGTCCGGTTAATTTGTCGGAAAGTGCGGTAATAATCATCACTTTTGCTGAAGGATGAATCTTCATGATATTCTCGAGACAGGTAATACCATCCATTTCAGGCATGGTAATGTCCAACGTGATCACGTCTGGTTTTTCTCGTTCCACCAATTCAATGGCTTCTGATCCATTAGCAGCCATCCCTATGATCTCCAGATCATAATCTGTCAAATTTTTCTCGATGGTACGTCTCATCACCGATGAGTCATCAACGATAAGTAACCTCATGATTCTAATTCAGCTTCTTCTTCACTATCCTGATATACTGGAGGCAGTTTGATCACCATGTCGAAAAATCCATCTCCAGTAATGGAGAAACTTCCGTGATGTTCCTCAATAATGGTTTTGATCAGGCTCATTCCCTGCCCTCGTCCACTATTCTGGTCTGCCTTATCTGAGGTCGAAAATCCTCTATGGAAAATCAATTCCTCTGTTTCTTCTCTCGAAAGTTTCTTGGACTGGAATTCGGTGACCAGATTACGATCGACCGCTTTCTTTTTGATCTTATCCAAATTCAGTCCTTCTCCGTCATCGTAGTAATGGATCAGGTATTCTCCACTTCCTGGTTCCTGATCCAGCTCGATGGTAATATGGCCTTTTTTGGTCTTACCACGCTCTTTCCGTACAGAACCCTCTTCAATGCCATGGACGATGGTGTTCCTTATCAGTTGGATCATCATGTCCTTAAATGGATTAATGTACTCTTCCGGAATTACCACGTTGGTATCGTTAAGAAACTTGAATCCCATGGTTTTCTTAACTTCTTTAGAGATATTCTCAACACCTTTCTCAAGGGTATTGATGACCATGATGTTGGAAACAACTTGTCCTTCAGAAGGTAATTTCCTGTAGATATTGGCCACTTTCCTCAACATCTCGCTCATATCGACCATCATGCGGTCGGCTTCATCGATCTCGTAAAGGACACTTAAAAAGTCTTTGCCTCGTATATTACGCTCTTTGAGTTTACTGATGGATTCCTCAATGCTATGGAACTTCGAAGACATCAACTCAAGACCAATCACTGAAGCATTTCCTTTCAGGTTATGGATGGTCTCAAAGGTATAGTCGAGTAACTCACGATAATTCTCTCCATCATTTTTCTCATATCGCTCGGAGATCATATTGAGTGTCTTCTTCGAATTGAACAAGAAGCCACGCATCACGGATGGGTCTATCTTCAAAATGCTCAACACTTGTTCAGTCTCCTGCTTTTTCTTGGCTTCCGCTTCTTCCAGGTGCTGTTGCAGTAGAATAGACTTGGTTTCATCAGAGACGGTGACCATGATGTTCTTAATGATCCCTTTGCGCTCAATCCTGGTGAAGGAAACCCGGAT
Organism: Cyclobacteriaceae bacterium; assembly: GCA_965229785.1. Classification (GTDB taxonomy): domain Bacteria; phylum Bacteroidota; class Bacteroidia; order Cytophagales; family Cyclobacteriaceae; genus JAWPMT01. The sequence continues at coordinate 996,372 of CBDDJS010000001.1, read as the reverse complement.
GTATTTGGTGCTTACCACACCGTCCTTATCCGTAAAGATCTTAACTCGTTCTACAGGATTCAACTGATTTACCACCTCTTCGTCCATGTCCGGATTGAACAGGTGACGCATGAACATTTCCAGTGCTTCCAGTTCACGAGGTATGATCAATGGGCGCATGAAACTGGCAAAATTCTCCCCGGCGATTTTATCCGTGTCAAAAATGGATTCCATCGCTTTGGAATACAATCTGCTGATCTTGAATTGTTTATCCAACAAGAAAATACCCTGTTGAACATTCTCAAAAACTACCTGAGACTGCTTATAAATGTTTTCATAGAGATAACGCGCTTTATCTCGTTCTTTTTTCAGGGCAATGTGAGATTTCCGAATCTCCTCCACCATCACATTGAAGGTTCGGGCATATTGTCCAATCTCATCTTTGGTATCAACCTTCACTTTTTTCGTAAAGTCACCCGCAGAAATCTTTCTGGTAAAGCGCTCAAGAATACTCACATTATCCAACAAGTTGGAAACCACGGTAGTCATCAGCCAGAACGCAATGACTCCAATGGCGATATCCACGATCAGGAAGGTCCAAAACGTCCTGAACACATCATCGGCAATTTCATTGGTTGTACTATAAATGGCATTGGACATATAGTCCTCAACCTTCTTCAAGGCATTGATCTTACTCGTGCTGGCCTGATACCAATAACTTGGTTCGACATTAAAGTCTTCATTGGCAAACAAGATGGCCCTTAATCTTTCTACCTCGTCGATGAGTGGCCCCTGGACAATGACCGAGTGTTGCTCCTTGGATTCCAGGGAAGCAATGGTGAAGAAGGCATCCAGATAGGAGTTTTGTTGAGAAACCAGTGTCGTGAAACGATTGTACATCGCAAAATCCATTGCCTTATTTGAAAAGGCCTGAGTTCCAACAGCGCGCTCAATACTGGCATATTCCTTGGATTTCAGGTAATTGATCATTGCGTGTACTTGCTGAGCAATTTCCTTGTCCCGGGTCTCGTTGATCAGATCACTTACTGTATTGAGAGCTGTTGTATTGATCTCTGAGAAATACTTAATGGATTGATCCGAAGTGACTTTCAGGATATCTATTTGGTCCCTGATTTCATTGATCCGGTCAAAATGTCTCCTCAACCTTTCAAGGTCATCCCCATGGATTTCGAGAAGGCCTTTGAATTCCGGTTTAACCAGTTCACTGTAGAACTGCTGGATGGTGCTATCCGTTTTATGTCGCTGTTCCGTCAGGTTGGTAGAGAAATCCTCCCCTTCATTGGCAATGAAACCAGAGGAGATACTACGTTCCCTTTGTACCTCATGTACGACGTGATTAATTTCCACACCGAGCAGGATGGCTCGATTTAACCTTAACGCATCATTGTAATCGAGATAACTGTCTCTTATCTGGAGATAGTCAAAACAAATAATGGTAATGATCAGTGGCACAATGACCACTGCAAACTTTTTACGAATTGATAAATTGTATAGGTAGCGCATGAACAGGTAAAAATGTTCCTTTAATGCTCCGAATGCAAATTTTATAGCACCCGATCAACCACAGCCAGTAAATCTTCCGGAGTGAAAGGTTTCACGATATAGTCTTCGGCCCCCAGTTCCTTTCCCTTATTGACAACTGTTTGTTGACCAACAGCGGAGACCATAACAACCTTGGATTCAAGGCCTTCCTGTTTCAAAACTTTCAAAATTTCAAAGCCCATCATATCGGGCAGAATGTTGTCCAGCGTGATCAGGTCCGGTTGCAATTCCATTGCTAAATCAATCGCGGTTTCTCCATTGGCGGCCTCACCTACAATTTCAAAGCCTTTCTCTTCTAAGGCGGTTTTGATCAAAGATCTCATGTAGATAGAATCATCTACGATTAATACTTTCTTTGCCATGGTTCTTTATTCCTTGTCTTCGTCGGTTAGTGTGTCTTTACAAAAATAGGACTCAAAGTTTCTGCTTGATCCGATCTACCAGATCATTTTGGAAAATCCAGATAAAATCGGGAGAAATATTTAACTCCACGCCATGAAACAGGGCCTTAAAGTGGACCATTGAGTCAAATTCAGTGGCTTCATTTGCCAAATATTGATTCACTTCATCCGCTCTCATGATTTGAAGGGAGGGCACATGTCCAAAGATGTCCACGCCAAGAAAATTAGCAAACTCGGTGATTACCGCGGCAGCCACCATGTTGTCAATTTCCGTGAGAAATCCCGTTTTCATCATTTGATTTTGTGCATTGTCAGATTCCAGGACCATTGGTGGCAGACAAGCTTCACAAACGCGCGCTACGTCTTCTTCCGAAAAGATCAGGTGACTCGTTCCTCTCAATTCCCCTTTCAACTCTGTCTTTATGACCTGCACAGCCTGGTCATCCTGATAGTCGATCATCGGGCTATCGCCGACTTTTTCTCCGTATGATACTTTTTTTAGCGTGATGGGACTTTGCAAGATCATCTCCATTGATGCTTTTGCCATTGAAAGGCCGTCAAAAATTAATTTGGTGGCTACTTCCATTTCATCTGCTTCAAAACTTTTTAGCATTTCTTAGATTTTCAGGTTAGCCCGGAATTACCGGAGCGTGGTTCTCAACATGATTATTTCGCTGGATAATGTATTCTGCGTTAGCAAGTTCTTCTAATTTAAGTTAAAAGCTTAATTCTTCTAGCTGATTTGGGATAATGATGTTTGAATGGCCGTTTTTGGCGTATCACCTGGACTTTTTATCCTCTCAGCCAAATTCAGTTATGTGCTCAATTCCCGGAATGCATTGATCAGATCCTCGTCGGTAACAGGCTTGATCAAGTATTTATCTACGTCCAGCTCTCTGGCTTCTTCGATCATGGATGGTTTGGCCATGGTAGAAATCATGATCACCTTAATTTCAGGATAATGAGTCTTTACTGCACGCAGAACATCCAAACCTGTCATATCGGGTAAGATCATATCCAATGTCAGAAATTCCGGTTGTTGGCGTTCAATCAATTCCAATGCCTCTTCCCCATTTGAAGCCAAACCTGCTACCTTGAGATTGATGCTGCGAACCACTTTCTCAATCGTGGACCGGATGAACGAAGAATCATCAACAATTAAAACACTCATGACGACAAGGGTTTTTGATAGATCCTGGTCTGCAAGTCTTTCACCTTGAATAAGGTTTTTCCATAGTCAGGCATAATGTCGTAATACCCTATGATCAGGTAGCCTCCGGGCTTCAAGGCCTGATATAGCAAATTAAGTACCTTGGTTTTGAGCTTGTCATCGAAATAGATCATGACGTTTCTACAGAAAATGATCTCAAATCGCTCGTGCATAGGGTCTGTGACCAGGTTGTGTCTTTCGAATCGCACATTCTCCTTATAACGGGGTTTTATCGTGGCATGACTTTTCTCGAATTGGAAATAGTCCTGCATTCGACTGTAAGGAAAGTACTTGATCAAAGGATTCAGGTATTGATTCATCAATTGCCTCGGGTAGTCTCCTTTTCTGGCTTTGACCAATGCCCTTGAACTTAAATCGGTTGCTAAACTTCGTGTTCTATGAAGAAGTCCTTTCTCTTCCAAAACAATGGACATGGTGTATACTTCTTCACCGGTTGAACAGCCGGCGTGCCACACATTCAGTTGGTTGACCGAACGGTATTGATCAAGGATATCATCACGCAATTTGATCCACACTGCCGGGTTTCTGAAAAGTTCGGTCAGGTTGACCAGCAAATCATCAATCGCATTGGCAAAAAAGTCCTGGTCCTTCAAGACACGGCTCCACAGTTCAATCAGCGATTCCATTTGATGTTTGGACATCAATCGCACGATCCCTCTCTTCAATGAACCTTTTTCATAGTTCGTGAAATCCAGGCCATAACGATTCTTGATGGCCACCATCAATGCGTTAAGCTCCTCTTCGCTGATCATCTGATTTTGATGGCCCTCACTGATTTATACTCGTTTTAAATAATATTTCCGTCAATGAAGCTATATCAATGACCGGGCAGACAATCCCATTTCCCAGAATAGTCGTACCACTTAACAATTTGGTTTGCTCTAAAGGCTTGGCCAGAGGCTTTTCAATGATCTCCTTCTGATAGAGCAACCGATCAACTACGATCCCCGTTAGCTTCCCTGCAAATGAAACAACGATCATATCCAGATGTTGATCTTCACCGGTTTCCTTGAACGAACGATGAAGCACCCCAGCATCCGTCACTTCTTTTAAAGTTTTCAGGTTGATCAGATCAGAAAGGAACAGTATTGGGATGGTTTCTTCCTGATATTTCGTCATCAAGGTATTGCCCAATTTATGAATATCATCCTTTTTTACAGACAAAACCGCCTCCGTATAAGAAAGCGCAATTGCATAGGTTTGCCCCTGCAGTTCGAATAGCAAAGCACCCTTAAGTGCCAGAGAAGACGGCAGTAACAATTTTATTGTGGTTCCTTTCTTTACTTCCGTATCAATAATGACCTGACCGCCGACGGATTCAACTGCCTTTTTCACGACATCCATGCCTACACCTCGTCCTGAAATCTCCGTGACCTTATTGGCATTAGAAAAACCCGGCTGAAAGATCTGGCGAATTACGTCATCTTCAGAAAGCGTATTGGCCGTCTGCTCATTCATTAACTGCTTCTCTACCAGTTTTTTTCGAATTGCCTTGGCGTCTATGCCCTGACCATCGTCATTAATGGTAATCTGAACATAATCTTTTTCATAGCTCGCGTCGAGGGTAATGGTGCCAGTTTGTGGCTTAGCTAAAGCTTGTCGTTCATTGGGTTTCTCAATTCCGTGACTCACGGCATTACGCACCAGGTGAATGAGTGAATCGCCCATGGCTTTCAAGACGTTTCTGTCAATCTCAATATGGGTGCCTTTCAATTCGAGTCTGACGTCTTTGCCTTCAATCACCGCAGCATCTCGTACAATACGGTGAAACTTATTGAAAAGGAAACCCATTTGAACCATCCGGGCATTCATCACCGCATATTGCAGATTGGATGAAATGCGTTGCAGCCCTTCGAATTGGGATCGACGATCCAGGCCCTGGTTTTCTGAGATGAGGCGATCCTTCTCGATGATGAGCTGCCCTACAAGGGTCATCAATTCATCCATTTTACGAACAGGGATCTGTATCACGTCGGCAAAGGTGATCTTCTCCGGATCTGCTTCCTCTACCGCTTCAACCACCTCAGGCGCAGCGGGCTCCGGTTTAGCCTCCGCAACCGGCTCTTCTGCTGTCGGTTCTTCAGGAACATTGTCTTCCTTTCGGTTCTTCAATAGTACCTCAAGCTTTGTCCTGATTCCCAGGTAACTAACTTTAGCTCCTGTTTCCAGTGCTTTTATCAAATCACCAAGTTTATCCGCGGCGCGAAACAGGCTGGCAAACAAGTCACTGTCCAATTCGATACGATTTTCCTTGATTTCGCCCATCAGGTCTTCCATGACATGGGTAAGGTTCGCAATCGATTCATAACCCATACCCATTGCATTGCCCTTCAGGGTATGCACGATCCTGAAAATCGAGTTAATGGCCTGCTTGTCTGAGTGTTTCTTCTCCAGCACAATGAAGTGCTTGTTGAGCTCTTCGAAATTCTGAAGGGCATCCGCCAGAAACAGGGCCTTATATTCTTCTTCTTTTGATTTCAATGGCCTCTAGGTTACACTTATAAGATATGCTCCAATTTCTTTTACATCCAGAACCTGATCCACCTTTCCAGTCTCTATGGCTGCCTTGGGCATCCCAAAAATCACGGAAGATGTTTCGTCCTGTGCAACTGTTAATCCACCTGCTTCACCGATGGCTTTCATACCCTTTGCGCCATCTTTGCCCATCCCTGTGAGTAGTACACCAAGGCTGGAAGCCCCATAAACTGCTGCTGCAGACAACATAATGGCATTTATAGAAGGGTTATTATACTCTTTGAACGTCTTTTCACTAGCCGCTAACTGCACTACACCTCTTTTTCCCCGACGCTTAAATTCCAGGTTAGCATCTCCGGGACAAATGATGACGTTGCCTCTGCGAGGTTCCATGCCGGGTGTACCAAGGACCACATTCAGTGGTGTCCGGGAATTGATCCTTCGTACAAATGGATCAATGAAATTTGGCGGCATATGCTGACAAATAACAATGGGAACGTCTACCTCATCCTGAAGCCCCATAATCACCTGCTCAACGGCAGATGGACCACCAGTGGAAGCTCCAATGATCAGTACGTCGAAGCGCTCCGAGGACTTTTTCTTTCTGGTCCGGGTTGGCGTCTTTTTGGCCTGATTGTTCTTGACAATCTGGGGCTTGGCTTTGTAAATTCCTTTCAGGCGACTGATCAATTCCTGATCCATGGTCCTGATTTTGGAACCGCCTCTAACCGGCTTGTTCATGTAATCTACAGCTCCCAGACGCAGTGCATCGAAAATAGGTTCGAGGTTCGTATTTCCCACGGAACTCAGGATCAAAATGGGCGTCGGGCATTGCTCCATGATGTGTTTGATCGCGTAGAGACCATTATACTCCCCCATTTCCATGTCCATGACGATCACATCCGGTCGATGTTTCAGCGTCATTTTCACCGCTTCCAGACCATCCTTGGCCGTACCCATTACCTCAAGCCCAGGATCAGATGAGAGCACATCCGAAAGTAACAACCTCATAAAGGCTGAATCATCCACAATTAAAGTTTGTAGCTTCATTCAATCATGCACTGTTCTTGGCAGGGAGTACGCGGACTTTGTTGCCTTCTATCAATTCTTCTATGTCGAGCAAAAAAATCATTCCCTGCTCCGTTCTGGCCAACCCTTTGATGTAAGTATCATCTCTTGTAAAATCTGCAAGTATTCCCGAAGAACTCTCCACAGATGCTCCAGGAACAATTACCGTATCTGGCACATCGGACAGTAAAACACCAAGCTTATTGGCCCCATGTTCCACCACTAAAGTGTATTCTCTGGTGTTGTTGTTTTCTGATTCTGAGAAAAACTTCTGAGCTAAATCAATGGTCACAATGACAAAACCTCTGATATTCACCAGGCCTGGCACGAAATCCGGTACGTGGGGTAATTCGGATAAGGCCGGTGTTTTGACCACCTCGCGGGACTTCCCAATCTCCACCGCATATCGCTGGTTATTGAACCTGAAAACAATTAATTGAAGGCGGGTGCCTTTTTGAGCTTCTATTTCTTCATCGTACCTCTTTTGCAAGGCTTGCCTTCTTGCGAACTCTTCCTGGCTAATTCCCGGAACCAGTGTCTTTCTGACAGGTGGCGCCATGGTCTCCAGTGTTTCGATCACCGGTTTAGCGACTGCTTTACGCTTTGGCTTCGGTTTTGCCTTTGGTGCCGGTTTCGGCTTTTTCTCCGCAACCTTCTTTTTGGGTTTTGAAGCCTGTTTAGAAGTGGAAGTCACCGGCGCTTTTTTCTTTACTTCCTTCGCTGGCTTGTCTTCCGATTTTTGCTCAGGCAAGACCTTCTTCTTCCGCAAATTGTTTCCTAAAGCCATCAGGTTGTTGGATATAGTTTTATAAATGCTTTCGCAAAGTTCTTATAGTCTATTGCACTGTTACTTTTTGGTGCATAATTAACAACACTTTGCCCAAAGGATGGGGCTTCCGAAGCCTTCACATTGGATCGAATCATGGTTTCAAATATTCGAAACTCAAAATGTTCATGGATATGGTCATGTATCTCCTGCGTAAGTTTTCTGCGTTTGTCCACCATAACCGGTAAAATTCCCGCCACTTCCAATTTATCATTGACGGTTGACCGTATCCTCTCAATGGTATCAGAAACCAAATCAAGGCCTTGCAGACTCAACACCTCCATTTGCATGGGTATGATCACTAATTGGCTCGCCGTTAAAGCATTCACCGTAAGAATGGACAAGGCAGGTGGACAATCGATCAGAATATAGTCAAATGAGTCTTCCAGGTCTTTCAATATATTCTTCAAAAAATACTCCCGATCCCTGGCTTCGGATAAGGACAATTCTGTATCTGCCAATCCAATGCCACAAGGAGCTATCGACAAACCTTCTGCTTCTTGCAACACCTCCGATAATGCTACTTGTCCTTCAAATACGTCCGACAAAGAATGTTCAAATTCGACAATACCCAGGGAATAAGAAAGACTTCCCTGAGGGTCCAGGTCAATCAAAAGAACACGCTTTCTCTTTCCGGCCAACGCGGCTCCCAGATTGATCGTCGTGGTGGTTTTTCCGGTACCTCCTTTTTGATTGATTACCCCTATGATCATGTTTCAGACGAAAAGAACATTCATTCTCCCGAACTTAAATTAAACTTACTTACCGCATCTTTAAGACCCGTAGCAATTTCAGACAATTGCTCAGACTTTTCTTTATAATTCCCCATTCCACTGGACAATTCAAAAGCGGAACTTGCCACTTCCTCTGTCCCTGCCGCAGTTTGCTCTGCAATTACTACTACAGATTCAGTCAGACCAACCACGTTCTTAATGTCTTTGATCTGATCACCAGTAGCGGTCACAATACTCTCTGATAACTCTCTGGTCTGGGAGGCTGAAGCTGCGATCTCTTTGAAAGCATCCGAAGCACCTTCCGAAGCTTCACCGCCAGCCCGAACACTTTCATTCATTACCTCCAACACCCTTGCCGCGTCCGTGGTATCCTGTTGTACGTCGTTCACCAGTCGTTCAATCTCTTTGGCTGAAGTTCGGGAATCTTCAGCAAGTTTTCGAATTTCTTCCGCTACCACCGCAAATCCTCGTCCGGCATCTCCTGCCTGAGCAGCTTCGATTGCCGCATTTAGGGCCAGCAGGTTGGTCTGTGACGCAATGTCAGAGATTACGCCTAGTACCCTGGAAATCTCCTTGGACCGCTCTGCCAGTACTTTGAAGGATTTGGTTGTATCTTCAGAAAAAGCGGCAATATCCCGCATGCTATAATCCACCTTTTTTATCCGTTGTAGACCCACATCACTACGTTCCTCTCCGGTTTGGGCAGCATTGTAGATGGACTTGGCCTGCTCCTCCATGTCTGAGGAAGATTTCATGATCTTTTCCACCAGTCCGGAAGATTCATCCACTTGCTTCACCTGATTTTGTGCTCCGGTACTCATTTGTCCAATGGCCGTGGCAATCTCACCGGTATTGATACTCATTTCTTCACTGGCCGTTAACATCTCAAGTGAGGCCCCTTTAATGCCTTCAGCATTTTCAGAAATTACCTCAACGAGATTATTCAGGTTTTCCAGTCCTTGATTAAGGTTTTCAGATAGCTTAGAAATGTCACCCTTTGTTTCATCTGTCATGCGCAAAGACAGATCACCTTGTGCCATGCGTTTTGCGATTTCACTGATGGAGTTGAACGGCAGGTATACAGAAAGCAGTAAGTTGTTGATCAGGTGAGCAATTTCTTCCCAGACACCTTTCTGATCTGAAATATCTATTCTCGCGGAAAGATCGCCTTCTTCACCGGCTCTTTTCACCACGAATTTGATATCGTCAATCGATTTGGAAAGATTATCGCGCATCGCCATCAGGCTTGACCCCAATTCATCATTCGGACCAGCGACCTTAAAGTCTACCAGAAGATTCCCCGAGCCTATGCTTTCAGCAAATTCAGATTTCTTGCGCAACTCTTCCATGAGCAAGTTTACGGAATTTGAAATCTGTCCCAGTTCATCGTCGCCTTTTACCACCACGCGTTGATTGACTGTTATTTCCCCGCGCGCCAGGTCCTTCAGCAGGTTGCTTACTCTCTCTAATGACTCACCAATGTTCTTCGCAAACCTAAATACAATGACTCCTAGTAATATCAAGCCCGCTAACCCCCAAAGGAGCGTATACGTAAGGCTCTGGTTGAAAGCTTTGTTGATTTCAGCGATTGGAACGACCATACCGATCGCCCAAAAATCTGTAGTCCTGCCGTTAGGAATTTTAGCAAAGCTCAGGTACACATCTTCCCCGGTCTCCGGATCGTAGATTTCATAACCAACAACATCTTCCCGATTTACTTCACTCCTGATATCAAGGATATCAAAGTCTTTTAACATCGGAATCGTGTCTACATAGTGATTAATGTAATCGAGATCATTGTGTGCCACTATATATCCGTTTCCAGCCAATAGAAATGCTTCGGAGTTCTCGAACACTTCTAGTTCCGTCATGTTCTCGAATTCACTTAAGGATATATCAAACCCTGCCAGGCCTGAGAACTTTTGATTTTCATCAAACAGAGGAGCATTAATGGATATTCCTAATCGTTGGCCTTGCTTGGTGATAACATCTTCGTACCAATACGGATTAGAATAACCTTCCCGCTCACTATTCTTAAACTTCAAATAAACACCGCCTTCAACGTCACCATCCAAATCTTTGCGCTGGACACTTTTTTCAACCTCTCCATTTTCATTTCTGAAATAGACCGATACTTCTCGTCCATAAGGGTAGGTCCAACTATCATCAACAGCTTCCAATTCCCATATCACATAAGACGTTTCGTACTTTCTGTTATCCAATAAAAAATCAGTTAATACGTCATCCTCCAGGCGCTTTCGTGTCTGCTCGCTTTCTTTCAGATAAGTCTGCAATACCCTGCCCATGGATCTGGCCGTGGCCATATCTTCAATGAGTCTGGCTCTTACTTCATTGGCTTTTTCTTTAATCGCTGAATCAGCTAATTTCTTACCTTCAGAAAGCCCGTTTTTTCTGAGTTCGATGCTGAAGTAAGTGATCGTGATCGCGTAGGTACCCAGTGCCATTCCCAAAATGAGAAAAAGCATTTTTTGCCTGATGGTCCATTTACTGAAATTCATAAATACGATACGGTTACAACAGATTTCCCTCGTTTTCTTCCAGTTCGCTGACCTTGGTCAACTCTATGAGATTAACGAGTGTGATCATCCTATTTTCCTGGTTAATAATGCCTTCAATGTAAGGCTGTTCTTGCTGTGAGCGAGTCATGGCTGCAGATGAGCGTTCGATTTCTGCTTCGAAAACCTGCTTTGCCGCGGGCACCTGCCTGATATGAAGTGCTACCTTGATCTCCTCATGATCCAATACGAGTGCAAAGGGTGGGTTCTTACTTGCCTCTTCGTTTTCGTCCACTAGTCCCAGCCTTACTCCCAGATCCAGAATCGCGTGGACATTCCCCCGCACATTGGCCACACCTAATACGTAAGAAGGTGCTTGTGGTATCGGTGTAATCGGTGGCATCTCTACGACTTCTTTCACCAGACTTATGTCCACCGCAAATTCTTCCTCACCAATGCTAAATACCACTATCTGGTGGCGCTCACCTTTGTCCTCCTCCTCAGAAGCTTCTACCAGAAAGCTGGAAACATACTGTTCCTCTTCCTGCGAAGATGCCAGGGATGGGTTTTCAGTGTTCGATGTGGGTTTTTCTTGATCCCCTTTCAGGTTAGTTCCTAATGCCAACGTAATTCTCTCAGGTCTTCTTATTGTGTGAACTGATTCTTTTTAGAATCATTACGAGGCAAATTATGATGTTTTTGGGTGAACCAGAAAAATAAAGTGCACGATTACGTAAACTTTGAGTTGATTAAGCATATTCAAATCCCATCCGGCTTCTGATATAGGTGAATCACCCATAAAAATGTTTACCTAAATAAGGATTGCATACAGTCGCAGAGTCAAAAACGGATGATGTATGAGCCGCTTGACTTACACTTCACTGAAGGAATAACGGATGGTTTACAGGAATTGAGACCTCAAATCTGGCATTGAGACCTTCTGCGACTTTTCCTCCCCTATTTTGAGCGAAAACTCAAAGAAGATCATGAATAAAATTACGCTTTTCATCGTACTCGTTTCTATGGCCACGATGACTTCTGCTCAATCCATAAATGACCTGGATTTTTTAATAGGTCATTGGGAGGTCAAAGAGACATTGTTCCCCGGAACTGATAAATCCTACACGGAGAATGGATCCCGGGTTTGCGAATACTATCTGGACAACAGGTTTATTCGGTGCGAATCCTCTACCGTTTCATCAAAAACCGGAAAGAACAGGTACTATACGTATTTGATCAATTATGATGAAAACGAAGATTGCTACTGGGTGACGGCTCTCTCCAATGATTTCCCCAAACACGACAAACAACAGTGGTTTCTCGATTCCGAAAATGAGCAAATCGTGGTTATCATCCCGAAAAGTGTTTTCAATAATCAATTTTTTCGGGCAACTATTTCCTTCAGTGATCGGAATCAACTTGTATGGGATGGTTGGTACAGCAGGTTTCGAGGTGATCTTGAATGGAAGCACATCATGAACGACGTAGCCATAAGGCAATGAAAGATGGCGGACCCTTCTTTTGATCAATGTCCGAGTGAAACGCTTTGTCCAAAAAGGGTATAAATACCGTAAGTCAGTGAAAACTGAACGACGTAAGAGTAGATAAAGCTCAGCAAGATCAGCACAAAGCCTAGTGCAGACCACATATTGAAAAACCTCATCACCACATAGAAATAATATAGGGTTGTAAACAAGGTATATCCCTGCAAGATCAGGTCTTTAATACCCGGAAGAAACTGAAGCAGAGGAAAAATAACAATCAAGGTCCATAGCTGTTGTGAGGTGATGTAAGCCTGCAAAGTCAGGTTTTCTGCGTAGTTATATCCTTTGGGCCTGAAAAAGAGAAAGGTGAACGTCGCGAAAACGGGAATGGCAAAAAGATTAACAATGGTCAGGTTATCGTTAACATAAACAAAAAAACCAGGATCAACAAAATCGAAAATCGAGTTGAAAATTTTGATCAAAGGATCTAAAAACTCAAACATGGATGAACCTGACTCTTCCATGGAATCGTTCATAATCACATCAGCGTGAAAAATTTCATACCGCTGCGCAATGATCGTCGCGATGGTTCCCCCCAGAACAAGGTATCGAAAAGCCGGATAAAGCAACTTTCGTTCACCGTGAACATAATTCCTGATCACTTCACCCGGTTGTGTAAACAACCACGAAAAAGTCCAGAACAGGCCATGATTTTCAATATGGAATGGGGACAGAAAAAACTCTACCAGGATTTCTTTGATATGCAACCGTCCGACTGAGGTCTTTTGCCCACAGTTCCAACAGAACTTTCCTGTGGCCTCCTCTCCGCAATTGAGGCACTTAATGGATTTCCCTTCGCTCATTATTCCTGACACATGGCAATGGTAGAAGTTATACCCACATCGGCTGCAGCTAAAGATTTGCGGCTAATAGACAGCACTTTCCAGTCATCGTACCGGGTCACCTCGCCAGTAATGGTAATTGGAAGGCCTACATACGGTAAAATGTCCTTAAAAATATCCCTGGATTCCGCCTCTTCAAGGAAGTAGTAATCTACAAATTGCCCTTTTTCGCGAATGGCCAGTACGGGTACAATTCCTCCTGAAATACAACGTCTGGCACAGCTTCGATGCACGGCTTTTGTCGCCGGATTCATGACGCCAAAGAAACATTTCGGATCGATGATTTCACCACTCAGGGTAATTCCTCCCTGTTTGGTGATCTTTCGATCCGGCTGGGTGGCTGAGACGAAGTTGACAAGGCTTTCAGCCCCTTCCGTGAGTTCCATCCACCGTTTATCCTGATATTCGAAGTAGGTTCCTCGAATGGTCACTTCATAATCAGAAAGACCTTCTTTCAACCGTGATCTGAAACCTTCTAATACGGACCCGGCACCAAACTTTCCAAAACCAACGAGGGGAATGGTCTTTCTTTCGCCGTTTTCGACTGTGAGTAAAGCAGGTACAGGTTTGGTAACCAGTTGTCCTTTCACTTCTATGAGGTGACCATAATCAAAATAGCTATCCACAAAACCTTTTTCTGCCCTGACAAAAAACAAAGCAAATGCGATTCCAAATACCAACGTTACGATGAAAAATGATATTCCTATTTTACGAAAACCTGCCGGTGCTTCATCCTGCCACCCAATGTAGAATTCATCTTTTTCCTTCATAAATTGATCTTAACAGGTGAAACGGCTGTTCCGGGTTCATTAGGTTCGGGGTTTATAAAGACTTGACTCCCGTCTAGTTTTAAATGATAAGTCTCAACTTTTTCAGTAAATGGTGGTGGTGATTGTCCATTACCAGGAAGGTACTGATAGCCGTGCCAGGGACAAGTAATGCAACCATCAATGATCTTGCCTTCACCAATGGGTCCACCCTGATGCCGGCAAACATTGTTTACCGCAGATAATTGTCCTTCATATTTGAATATGGCTACTCTCTCCCCTGAAATCGTAACTATTTTCGCCCTGTTTTCGACGATATCATTTACCTCACAGGCGTAGACAAAATCCACTTTTTGATCTGAAGAAATGGGCCTATCCACCGTTCTTTCCTTGATTCCGGCCCAGATATGCAATCCGGTTACCCCAACAAACGCGACCATCAACACATTGAATATCGCAGGGTTTGTTTCATTTTGAAGTCCTCCTAACACAACATGCAGGATCAGCAGGCAATAAGCTACGTACACCAGCATATGCAGGGATTTCCAGACTTTCGGCCCCAGGTTCTTTAGCCAAAAATCGTGACTACTGGTCGCCATCAGGGCCAAAATCGTTAACGCGATAAATCCTAAAACCTGAAAAGGAAAGGTAGCCAGGTCTCCGTAGTTCAGGTTGGACACGAAAACTGATCGAATGGGATTCATATCGCTCAGTGAGTGAAAATTCATTACACTGAATATTCCGTGAATAGCACCCATTACGAACATGGTAACTCCCAAATGCCGTCGATTATACAATACAATCAGAAAGTTCTTGTTAATCCGGGCCAATGGTCCAATGACAAGAATCACGTGAAGCAAGAAAATTGCGAGCCAGCCAAAAGCCCGAATAAAGGCCGTCTCAAAAGTCGCAGTAGGATGCTTGATCGTGTGTAACACAAAGAACAGGGCAAGGAAACTCAAAACCAGTATACCCAACGCCAGGTCATAACGTTTCTTTTGCTTGTTCCAAAGAACTGAAGTATACGATACACTCATTTTGTATTGGAAATGTTTGGTTGGTCTCCTGCAAAAACGGGTCTGTTATTGATGGCGTAAGCCAACATCAATACCATCGTCATAAGCAGTACCAACCAGGTCACCAAATGTCTTTTTCTGAGGTTTCGGGTCATGAGGGTTTCAAAGATTTAACGAACAGCACGGACCAAAACAGGACAACTCCGGGAAAAATGATCATTTTGAAATGCCAGGGTGTGCCTTGTGTACCCTGATCGATTTTTGCCGCTCCCCTGGTGTAGAAATACACGGAAAAAAGCAATCCCAGCACAACGTATACTAAAGCGACGATTAACAACGTATCAATTACAGCTACCATGACTAAGGGTTTACTCCTGCGTACGGAATACCTGTCAAATGATGCATGTCGCGATCAAAAGTGGTCAGGTCATCCAGTGAAAATTGATTCAAATCGTCATGTCCACACGCTCTTGCGACGACCTTCATCAGGTCGGTAGAAGCTTCGAAGAAATTTTGAAGCCTTTCCGCTGATTTTTGGATCATCAATCGGGCACGAAGGTTTTCTTTCTGTGTGGCGATGCCCACCGGACAATTATTGGTATGGCAGGCACGCATGCCTAAGCAGCCAATGGCCTGCAAGGCGGAATTCGAAACGGCAATCGCATCAGCTCCTAAAGCCAGTGCCTTCACAAAATCTTCGGGAACCCTTAAACCTCCTGTGATGACCAGACTTACTCCAGATGCACCCACCTTATCCAGGTGTCTCCTGGCTCGGGCTAAAGCGGGTATGGTAGGTACATTGATATTGTCACGTAGCACCGTAGGTGCAGCACCGGTTCCGCCACCACGACCATCAAGAATGATGTAATCCACACCAGCTTCCAGGGCGAAATCAATGTCTTCTTCTATTCTGCTGGCTGCGATTTTAAATCCGATTGGAATGCCACCGGATTCATCTCGTACTGTATCTGCAAAGGCGCCAAATTCCGCCGCTGTTCTCAAATCGGTAAAAGTCGCAGGACTAATGGCTGTTTCTCCTTCCTTGAGTCCACGCACTTCCGCGATCTCACCAATCACTTTCGTGCCAGGCAAATGACCTCCGGTACCTGTTTTAGCTCCTTGACCTCCTTTGAAGTGAAAGGCCTGTGCTTTCTTAACCTTGTCCCAGGAGAAGCCAAATTTGGCAGAAGCCAATTCGTATAGATAGCGACTATTACTGGCTTGTTCATCCGGCAACATACCTCCTTCTCCACTGCATATTCCCGTTCCGGCCATTTCCGCTCCTTTTGAAAGTGCCAGTTTTGCTTCTCTGGATAAAGCTCCGAAGGACATATCAGAAACAAACATGGGAATGTCTAATTCAAGCGGTTTCTTCGCGTTCGGACCAATAACCACTTTGGTAGCCACGGCATCTTCATCTAATAAGGGTTTCCTACTTAATTGAGCAGGTAAAACCTGAATTGATTCCCATTTGGGCAACAGGTCTCGTTCCACCCCCATCGCTGTACTGACCCCATGATGACCTACTTTAGAAAGTCCGTCTCTGGCCAGCATTTGAATATATCGGTTGTACGGTTCCGGAGCCTCAGGATGGGTGTCCTGATATTTACCCAGGTATTCATCTTCATCAAAGCGAGGCGGTATAGCCATGCGTTCAAACTCCTCTACTTCTGCCTGATCTACATAAACTTTGCCCCCTTCAACAACATGATCAAATTTATGAAGACGTTCATCCGGAGCATACTCACTTACACCCGTGTCATAGCGATAATCCCAGTTATGAAGGCCGCAGATCAAGTTGTGTCCGTCTACAAATCCATCGGATAATAGTGCGCCACGATGAAGACATCTGCCATAAAGGACAGATACTTCTTCACCATATCGGATAATGACCAGGTCCGTACCCAGTACTTGTCCGTGTGCAGGTTCTTTATCGGCAAGCGCAGCCATTTCGGCGACAACAACTGGCTTTAAAAATGCTTGATAATCACTCATAAGGCGATTGATGTGGTTTTAAGTTAGTCTAGTTTATTATTAGGTCCAATCAGATCAACATGGCATCTGTCATTATCTCAACTGTGCCCGGACCATCATGTTTCATCAGGCGATCAAGTGCTTCATCCAATTCAGAAGCTTTTGTTACCTTAATGCCCAGGGCACCGGTGCTACTCACGAATGAAGCAAAATCCGGATTGACCAGACTCGTTTGCCAAACGTCGAACTCTGCGGCACGTTGTTCCTTGGAAATTTTACCCAACTCACAATTGTTTAGCAAGATGTGTTTGATCGGCATGTTATATTTTACAGCGGTCGTTACTTCCATCGGATATTGACCAAAACCGCCATCACCCGTAACAGCGACGACTTGTCGGGAGTCACCAACGGCCGCCCAAAGTCCCATGGCCGCCGGATAACCAAAACCAATGGATCCCAGATATCCGGACATCACGATGGATTGCTTCTCACATTCGAAGTATCTACCAAAACTGTATGTGTTATTACCCACGTCCACTGCCATCGCTGCATCGGCGGACACATGACGTTTCATGGCTTCAAATACAGCGACAGAACTTACCCCATTGCCATTATCTTCTTTCAATCGAACCTGCTTTTCAGCTCTCCATATGGCCCATCGTTCGGCAATAGCCGGCTTTTGATCCACGGCATTAAGGTCTTGACTTTCCAGGTTTTCGAGCATCTTCTGAGCGGTTACTCCCAGTTCTGCCCAGATCGGAACATCGATGGAATGGAATTTGGCGAGGGCTAGACGATCAAAATCCACCTGGATCGTAGGTATTTTGGGAGTAATCCCTGTGTGATTTGAGAAGGAAGCTCCGAATACCAACAGCAAATCTGCTTCGTTCATAAAGTATGAAGCGATAGGCGTTCCACTGCGCCCCAGTACGCCACAACCTAACGGATGTGAATCAGCAATTAGTCCCTTTCCTTTGAAAGTAGTCAGTACAGGCGCATTTAATCGCTCAGCAAGCGCCGTGATCCGATCCATCTCGAATCTGGCACCGTGACCAACAATGATCGTGGGTGTTTTGGCAGCTTTAATTTTTTCTATTGCTGCTGAAAGAACATCCGACGCTGGCTCAATCTTAGGATCAGCCATTCGATTGACCAGTGATCCAGCCTCTTTCCCTTCTGCTTCCAGTATTTGTACATCATCCGGAAAAGTGATGTGAGAAACATCCCGATTGACAATCGCATGTTTTACTGCAAGGTTCATCAATTCAGCGTGTTTACTATCTGATTGGGCGCGATGATTAAAATCAGCCACGGCTTCAAATGCAGCTACCAGATCCACTTCCTGAAATGCCCCCGTTCCCACTACCTGAGTTTGCACTTGTCCTGAGAGGGCTAGTAAAGGTGCCCGGTCATTTTTGGCATCCCACATCCCCGTATACATGTTAGTCGCTCCCGGACCCGCAATACCGAAACAAGCAGCAGGCTTCCCTGTTAGTTTTCCATAAGCCGATGCCGCAAAAGCAGCAGCTCCTTCATGTCTTATCCCGAAGTACTTAAGCTTGCCTGCCTTCTCCTGTTTTCTCATGGCATCGGCAACGCCAAGATTAGAATGACCGACCATACCGAAAACAGTATCTACCCCGGCATTCACCATCGTTTCTATCATCACATCCGAAACCGTTCTCAGTTGTGGTTCTTCCTCTTCCAGTTGAATGTAAACGCCATCGTCTCGAATCTCCACCGGAAAAGACGCTACACCATCATCAAAGCCAGGAGCTTTTCCGGTAATCGGATCGTAATCCCACCCGTGCCAGGGGCATCTGAGTAATCCATTCTCTATTGAGCCCTCTCCTAACGGGCCTCCCTGGTGTGGGCATTTATTATCGAGGCAGCCAAATTTTCCTTCGTGATGTGTGAGGCAAAAGCTCTTGTGTCCGGCGGTGACGGTCATTACCCTTTCGTCCAGTAGCTGGTCAGCATTCTCCAGCACTTTGACCCAGGTCAAATTCTTTTCAGACATGCAATAAGTGGTTTTTGAGTTTGGTCATCCAATGCTAAATATATTAAATCCGGAGACCAATTGATGATTGCCAAAACAATCTTCTTTGATAAATGGAGGACACTTCACTGAAATCCTTTCTAAATGGCTCCGTCATCTATTGCAATTACTTGTTCATTTCCTCTAAATGATCTATGATCAACCAAGGTTTCTCGCCTGCCATTCTTGAAAGGATTAACAAATCCAAAAAATCATTCACGCGCGTTACAAACAAGGATGAGAAGCAATTACTTTTGCGACCAATTTTCGGAAGACTAATAGTAATGAAAGATTTTGTAGCTGAATTGACCTGGAGAGGTATGATCCATGATTCCATGCCTGGTGTGGAGGATGAACTGAATAAAGGCATGACTGCAGGTTATATTGGTTTTGATCCAACGGCAGATTCACTTCACATTGGCAATCTGGTACAGATCATGACCCTGGTGCATTTTCAACGTTGCGGCCATAAACCCTTTGCACTGGTTGGCGGTGCTACAGGTATGGTTGGAGACCCTTCCGGCAAATCACAAGAGCGTAACCTGTTGGATGAGAATACCCTGAATCATAATCTGAGTTGTGTGAAAGCCCAACTTGAAAAGTTCCTGGACTTCTCTGGGGATAATGCGGCAGAGGTGGTGAACAACTATGATTGGTTCAAGGAGTTCAACTTCCTGGAGTTCATTCGAGACGTTGGAAAACACATCTCTGTGAACTACATGATGTCAAAAGATTCTGTACAAAAAAGATTAGAATCCGGCCTTTCCTTTACCGAATTCAGCTACCAGTTGGTACAGGGTTATGATTTCTACTGGCTCTGGAAAAACAAAAACATAAAACTCCAGTTAGGCGGTTCTGACCAATGGGGTAATATCGTGACCGGAACCGAATTGATCCGAAGAAAAGGACAAGGGTCTGCCTTTGCGATCACCACCCCCCTGATCACGAAAGCTGATGGAACAAAGTTTGGCAAAACAGAAGGTGGCAATATCTGGCTGGACCCGGAAAAAACTTCTCCTTACAAATTTTACCAGTACTGGATCAATGCGTCGGATGAAGACGTTGAGAATTATATCAAGATTTTCAGTCTCAGAGCCAAAGAAGAGTTGGATGATTTGATCGAGGAGCATCGTCAGGCCCCACATATGAGGTTGCTGCAAAAGACCCTGGCCGAGGAAATCACCATTCGGGTACATTCGGAAAAAGACCTGGAAACAGCTATCAAAGCTTCTTCTATCCTTTTCGGCAAATCAACCAGTGAAGACCTGATCAGCCTCGATGAGAAGACTTTCTTACAGGTATTTGAAGGTGTTCCTCAAACGGAAGTGAGCAAAGCGACCCTACTAGGTTCTGAAAATGCGATCAATTTATTGAGCGAGGAAACCAATGGCCTGGTCTTTAAATCGAAAGGAGAAGCTCGTAGAATGATCCAGGGTGGTGGTGTCAGTATCAATAAAGAAAAAGTCACTGACGGAAACGTCAAACCTGAATTTCAGCTGTTGAATGATCGTTACTTACTGGTGCAAAAAGGCAAGAAGAATTACTTCCTTATTACGGCAGTGTGATCAGACTGAAGCATCATTCCTGACGCATCGAAGAATCTTGATGTTTGGAATACCCAATGGCCTGGAGAACCGGCAATCGTTGGGAATGATGTGTAGGGTCTTAGCGCTTCAGTTATTGAATGCAAAATCCAAAACCACAGGCCAGTTTAATTAAATAACCGGTATGGGATTAGAAATAGAAAGGAAGTTTTTGGTCAGGAATGACTTGTGGAAATCAACCGTTACCCGATCGCATGTCATCAAACAAGGCTATCTCAATTCACGTCCGGAAAGAACGGTACGCGTTCGGCTCTATGATGATCAGGGCGTACTAACGATCAAAGGGAAAAGCGAAAATCTCACTCGAAAAGAATACGAATACGACATCCCTGATTACGAAGCAGAGGCCTTATTGGAGTTATGTGAAAAACCCCTAATTGAAAAGACGCGTCACCTCTGTCAGTATAATGGACATGTTTGGGAAGTAGATGTTTTCGAAGGGGACAATTATGGACTTGTCCTGGCGGAAATTGAGCTTACACGTGAGAACGAGGAATTTTCTATTCCCGACTGGGCTGGCGAAGAAGTCTCTACCGATCCAAAATATTTTAATTCATCCTTGATCAAAAATCCCTTTAAGGATTGGGAATAAACTGATCGCTTTTGGGAAACGGCATTTTCGAATATTGAGATTGAATCGATTTGTCTAAATTTCAATTATGAAAATCAGACCAGGACGGACTACCATTCCCTACAGTAAATCGGGATATTTACTTGGTATCCTTCTTTTTTTGGCCATTCTTGGATTTTGGAAGTCGTATTTCTCGCAGCTATTTGATCCCACCCAAACATTTAGGGGATATTTTCATTTTCATGCAATTATGGCCCTCTTGTGGTTGGCTACATTGATCCTTCAACCCATTCTGATCCGCAAGAACCAATGGCAATTACATCGAAAAATCGGGGCCGTTGCACATTTTATTTTAGGGCTGTTTTTCGTTTCTGCCATTCTCCTGACGCATCATCAGCAATCAATCGATTTTCATTACATCGGTGTATTGATCCCGTTTCGGGACCTGACGATGATCTCTCTTGCTTATCTGATTGCCATGATTTGGCGCAAAAAGCCCGGCATCCACGCAAGAGGAATGATCGCCACCGGAATTGCTTTTATCGAACCGGCATTAGTGAGGGCCCTGGGGTTTGTGTTCCCCAATATGAATCACACCTATTACTGGACAATTGCGCTCATCTATTTGAGTATAATGGCACTAATTTTTGCGGGAAGAAGAAACCCTGATGGTCAATGGGTTTTTCCAATGATCTTAGGCTTGAATATGGTTTTTCATTCGGTTATTGTTTTCGATATTCCAGTTGTTTGGTTTGAACGTTTTGCAACATGGTTTATAGAATTACCCCTGACATAAGAACATATCAGGCCTTTTTCAGGAAAAGCCAAATTCCACCGATAACACCTCATTTTTACTATTCTCTTCGTATAATTGACATCCCTGAATTCCTTACATATCTTAGTCACTAACAGGTATGAATATCGCCTTAAAACGGGTCAAAATGTCAATAAAGCACCTCATTTTATGCCTTTACTGTTCTCTCCTTCTATGTGTAAGCTGCCAGCCTCAAGTTGAAGATAGCAGCAATAAATCAACGAAAATTCTGATTATTGGTGATGTTCAATTAAAAAGCGATATCAGTCGGTACAACCAAGCCGAATGGAAGTCACAGCGCATGGATACATCGTTATTCAAAAAACATTTCCATGATATCATCAGACTAGAACAACCGGATTACATTTTTCAGACAGGCGACTGGGTAAACTATAATAATAACCTTTCTCTCCGAATCGTGGATTCAACTGGTCGTGAAATAGATGTCCTTGACCTACCGTATGATGAATGGACATTCATGAGCAAGCAAATCCCTGAGCAACTGAAAGATAGGTTTTACATAGCCATGGGTAATCACGATTCATATCAAGAGGCTTTGCTACAAGGTATCCATATTCCTGGAGTGGAGGTGTTGGCCAATATTGAATTAAGAAAATTGACACTTCACAAAACCAATGAGAAAAAAGGAATGCTCCTGGAAAGGTTTCCTCACTTAGCTCAGGCGACCTTTCATGGGGAAACCGGATCCTATGCCATTACTAAGGACAGGTTCACACTGATCTCCATCGATGGGTTAGACAAAAAGAGAGATGAGTTATTCCAGTTCATTGAATATCAAATTCTGGAACATCAGAGAAATACTCCAGGCAATGATTTGATTGTAATCTCTCATTACCCATTGTTCACTGGTAGAGATACAAGTGCGGACGAAAATCTTGTCTATAGCGATGTGAGAACAGCATTAATCGCGTTACTCGATCAATACGAGGTTGATGTATTCATGAATGGTCACGAACATTTTTACTTACGCTATAAAGAGAAGGGCCTCAAAGAAGCTGGCTTTGAGCGATCAATTCCTAAAAACACCAAATTCATTACCATTTCAAACTTTTCAAATCCTTATGCAAGAGAGTTAGAAAGAATCAAAAACAAAGAAGATAAAGAGGCATTAGTCTACTTCAATGGGATACACTACACAACGATTACGTTAACTGAAAATGGAAGTGAATTCCGGACTTTTGGCTTAATAAATGACCACAATTGGGAAACCATTGATTCTTTTGAGTACTAGTCATATTCGACAATTTGAATATACAACATGATATAAACCCAATAGAGATCAAATGCATATAGGGAAAATATTAGATGAACCACACCCCATTGGTTTCGGATGGGCATATGCAGTCATTCCGGCTACAATGGTCTTCTTCATCCTGACTGTACTTACTCCCTACGGCTTTTCAAATCTGGATCCTTTAGAAAGATTATTAAAAGCTTTGCCTTTTTCAATCATCACGGGGTTGGCTGCTCCTGTAAACCTCCTGTTGATCAAAACATCCTTCCCAAAAATCATTGATGAATCCAAATGGACCATTCAACACGAATTCATTTACAACTTGTATGATATCGCGCTGATTGGATTCTGGAATTCGATTTACCTTTATCTGATCAATCCACCCGAAACGTCATTCACTGATCTTCTCGTTAGGATAATGTCACATACATTAATGGTAGGAATCATTCCCATGATTGCATTGATCGGATTTAAACATAACAGGGCGCTCAGACAACAATTATTGAGAGCAAATCGAATCAATGAAGAACTTCCTCACAAAGACGAGCATCTGGAACCTAAAAAAAACGAGATCGCTTTTTACGGAGAGAATGGGAAATTCGAAATTAAACTGCCAATGTCCAGTATTTTATTTCTTAAATCTGAAGGAAACTACATAGAGGTTTTTTACAGTGATGATGAAGGAAATGAAGCGAAACACCTCGTTCGAAATCGACTAAAAAGTACCGCAGATCTTTTACCTGAAGACACCTTCTTTCATTGTCATAAAAGCTATGTAGTCCATCTCATAAAAATCGCAAAAGTGGAAGGGAATGCAAGAAACCTGAATTTGATGCTTACAGGCACCCAACAAAAGATTCCAGTTTCCAGAAACAAGGCCTCCGAATTACAATCGATCATCAATCAACAACCTGGTTGATAAACGCGGAGGATGTCATTTCGCACCAAATAGCTGTCATTTCGCACCTGAAACCTCCTTTAGCTGGTATCAAATCAATGAACAGCAGATCCTTGTTCAAAAAAACTTTATGGAGGCAATCGCAAGTCAGTCACCAAGGACAAGGATCACTTCAATGGATGTATTGCGAGGATTCGCGTTACTGGGTATATTACTTATGAACATCCAGAGCTTTTCAATGGTTGGTCAAGCCTATCTCAACCCGACTGCTTTCGGATCTTTCACGGGCCTCAATCAATGGGTTTGGATCTTCAGTCATCTGATCGCGGATCAGAAGTTCATGAGCATTTTCTCAATGATGTTTGGCGCTTCCATTATCATGATCACGGAAGGAGCTGAAAGGAAAAACCAATCTCCATCTCGCATCCACTATACCCGGAATTTTTGGTTGCTGGTTATTGGGCTTATTCACGCGTATGTGATCTGGTATGGTGACATTCTTGCCCCTTATGCGGTTTGTTCTTTCCTTGTATACCCTTTCAGAAAGATTTCTACCACAAAGCAGTTTATCCTGGGCATCGTTCTTTTTGCAATCAACAGCTTCGGCGAAATTTTCAAAGGAATATCCCTGACACATCTTTCAGCAACGGAAATGAAATATCTCATGGGAGGTTGGCAACCCACCATAGAAAGCGTAAATCAAGAGGTCAGTGCTTATTTGGGAAACCTTGAGCATCAATTTCTCCAACGATTCAGAACTGCTCTTATGATGCATCGAACCTATTTCCCTTCACACTATTTGTGGAGTGTTTCCGGTCTCATGTTAATGGGCATGTCGATCTTCAAATCAGGATTTTTGAGTGGTCAGTTAACCAACAATTTTTACCGGAAAGTACTTTTCTGCTCAGGCCTTCCCGGCGCCCTACTGGTAACCATAGGGATCATATTTAATTTCAACGCTAATTGGTCCATGGAGTACGCTATGTTCTTTGGAAGTCAATTTAATTATTGGGGGAGCCTGGGAATGGCGTTTGCCTATATCTCGGTGATCATCCTAATGTGTAAAAATGGCTGGTTCAAAGGGTTAACTTCCAGATTTGCTGCCATTGGCCGAACAGCATTGAGCAACTACCTGTTCCAATCACTTATTTGCACCACACTTTTCTACGGCTTTGGTTTTAGTCTCTTTGGTCAGGTGGAACGCGTTGGTCAATTGGTGATTGTTTTCGGCATTTGGCTACTGCAACTTTATATCAGCCCGATATGGGTCCGGTATTTTCAATATGGGATTATGGAGTGGATTTGGAGAAGTCTCACCTACAGTAAAATCCAGCGTATCAGAAAGTAGATTCACAACGATAAGCTCACAGGCGATCAGTGCATTTGTTGACGGCTAAACCTAAGATAATTACTTGATAGCAGGAAGGATGTAATGCTGCACCATATTGACATGTTGAAACATCAAATCCGGACCTTTGTCCCAGGTATAATTACCTGCGGTAAACGCAATCACCAAATCGAACTCCTCAAAAATGAAGATCCACTGTCCGCCATCGCCTACGGCATCGTATTCCTCGACGGCACTTCCATCCTTGGTGAAGTAAGTCCGATTCCACCACTGGTACCCATAATGAATAGAATTGGACTGTTCGATCCTTGGTTTGATTGCCTGCTCCACCCATTGTTCTGACACCACTTGTTCTCCGTTCCATTTTCCGCGGTTCAGAAACAGCTGCCCCAATTTGATCATGTCTTTTGGTAGCATTTCCAAACCTCCCCGAGAGCCACCCGTACTCGGGTAATTATCAATGACTTCCTCCCAATGAAAGGTTGCAATATTCAGTTTAGCAAACAAATGTTCATTCAAATAGACTTCAACAGGTTGGCCCGAGGCGTTTTCAATGATTGGCGCCATCAGGTTTGATAGTCCCGTATTGTACGTAAATAATGCTCCGGGCTTGTTGACCGAAGGAAGGTTCAATACAAAATCAATTTGCGAAGGAGCAGTCATCATTTGTTCATGGCTATTTTCCGCATCAAGGCCAGAAGTCGACCACTCATCCCATTCCAGCCCTGAAGTCATGGTAAGCAAGTCTTTAATGGTCATGTTCTCCTTCTCTTCATTGAAGAATGATTGCTTTTCAGGAAAAAAGTCCACAATAGGAACATCAACTGACGATATCTCCCCTCGATCAATGGCAATACCAAGTAACGTGGAAGCATAACTCTTGGTCGCCGAGAACAGTACATGAAGGTCGTCTCTCTCAAATCCATTGAAATAGTCTTCGAATACCAGTTTTCCACCTTTTGCGATCAACATACTGTGAACTTCGGGAAATTCACCTCGTACAATGGATTCAGCAAGATCTTCAATAATTGACTGATCCATGCCCGCTTCTTCCAGTGTGGCGACCTCCCAATCGAGAAGGCCTTCTGGCAAAGAATAAGTATATGAGGTTGTTTCTACGTCGGATTTGCAGGCAGAAAAGGTGATCCAAATCAAAAATGGTAACAGGGATTTTAATCGCATATAGAGAGCAGATTAACATAAAGACCGAACGTTAAACCAAGAAAAAAATGAAGTGCGGCAGGTATGGATTTGCAATTCCGTACCTAATTCCCAGTAAAGGAGGCGCATCGAACGAAATCGCGGAACTTACGTAAATAACTCCTTAATTTTCATGTGTAAAGCATTCTGAAAAAATGAGCATCTCCCAACCTCTCCTACTCACGAAAGAAATCCCTGTAAGAAGTTACGACATTGATGTGTTGGGCATTGTGAGCAATATCGTATACATCAGATGGTTTGAAGACCTGAGGACCTACTTTTTGGATGTCTATTACCCTTATCAAGAAATGCTCAAAGAAAACATCTCTCCGGTCCTGAAAGAAACACATATCGACTACAAATATCCGATCACAATTCAGGATCAGGTTCAGGGGAAAGTCTGGCTTTCGGGTGTCAGTAAATCAAAATGGGAATGTTCCTTTGAATTTTTTACCGAATCAAGGGTATATGCTATCGGACAACAGATGGGTTACTTTATCGATGTAAAGCGTAAAAGGCCGGTAAGGGTACCAGAAAAATTCAAAGCACTATGGGAGAGGGCCGTTGAAAACGGTAACTAAATCCGCTTATTTAGATTTGTAAGTATGAAACAAAAACCATTGACGGATCTCAGCAACGAGCAATTGTTACAAGCCCAGAAAAAAGCGAAGAACGGTACCATTTTTAGTGGATTCGGCATTGGATTCCTGATCGGGGTGGCTGTCTACAGTACGGTGACAAACGGACTTAGTTTCTGGACTTTCTTCCCATTGTTTTTCGTCCTGATCTTCGTCAATAACGCACGAAAATCAAAGGAAATTAAGGAAGAAGTAACTTCACGAAATTTGAACTGAGCGTGTCTTGAGATGTGAGTAGCTTGAAGCTTCATTTCTGTCGCTTCTGTATATTTGATCAACGCCAAATCAAAATACATGCATCAAGTCAAGCTCCTGTTAAGAGCGAGTACGCCACTATATATACTGCTATTTTTCAGATTCACAGGCACCACCAAAACGGAATATGAAGCCAACTTCCGAAAAGTAAGTGGTGACGTAAAAGGCCCTTACATTCTCATTTTCGAGCACTTTGATTTGGTCACTAACGATTCGTTAAAGGGTGGTGACAATGCGTTCAGCGAATTCCAATCGCTCCTGATCCGTCATGAACTATATCGGGCCTATCGCGATTTCCAAAAAAAGGTCAAACAGCATGACATGAGTTGGGGCACTAAACTCATTGATTCATTGGGTAATTTGCCTTCAACTTCTGAATGGCAACAGTTAAAAGCCGATGAAGAAGGCTTTGTCTATTCCAGAGATACTATCTTTCATTCAGAGTACAGATACCCCATTAACATCCCAGTCAAAATCAGTGTATATCGCTCCCTTTCAGCAAGGGTCTTTTTCTCCCTGGGGAACAGCAATGATCAATTGCAATTGATATTTCCCGATAAAGAAGAAAAGGATGACCCCTATCGGCTGCGCAAACGAATCAGAATGTCTATCGGAGGTCAAAATACGAAAGAATATCCAAGCCTTGTGGCCTACTACAGACAATTGCAGGAGTTCATTTCTTCCCATAAATCCTTAACTGTCAAAAGGCTTAATACGCAAGCCATTAACGGCCGAGTATTTCAGGTTTGGGATGCTGATGATAGACTGATCTTTGAAGATGAAGAAGGACTGGAAGGGCTGGAATATCAAACCAATGAAATAGGCATGATCGATGTATTGAGTGGTGAAGGTGATGGACGATTCATTCTATGGTACGATCACTGGTACATGTACCTTTTGATGGGTATTCAACTCTTGCTTTATGTTGGATTGTTATTGAACTGGAAAGATCCAGGGAAGAATGATCTAACTACCTGATGAAAATCCTGTCTCCTTCTATCACAATAACCCTCTCCTACTGATGATATCATAAAAGTGCTCCTGATAGGTTTTCCCTATAGGAATAGTAGTTTCACCCACCTTTATGACTGACCGCTCGATGCTTTTTATCTTATCAATGGCCACCAGGTACGATCGGTGGACCCGGACAAAATCATTTTCAGACAGTACTTCTTCAAAAGCTGCGAATTTTTGAAGGCACATGATTGGTTTTCCATCGGTAGTGTGTATTCTGAGATAATCACTCATTCCTTCGATATAACGTATGGTACCAATAGGCACTTGTTCAATCCGATATTCTGTCTTTACAAAAATGCAACCCGTTGAAGTCGTACCAGACTGAGCGCGTAAAGCAAATGCTTCGTAGACTTTATCCACGGCCTTCAAAAACCTCGCAAAATCAAATGGCTTTAGCAGGTAATCACTTACATGGAGTTCATATCCCTTAAGCGCATATTCCTGATAAGCAGTGGTCAGGATCACCAAAGGTTTTACAGAAAGACTTTCCAGTAATTCAATGCCCGTCATTTCATCCATTTGGATATCTAAAAACACGAGATCGATTGGGTTTTCTTTTATGAACTTAAGCCCATTGAGACTGCTTCGAAACGTCTCCTTCAATTCCAGATAAGGTGATCTTTGCACAAAACCTTTTAGTTTTTCTGCGGCCAAAGGCTCGTCTTCGATGATGATACAGGAGAGCTTCATTTCATTTCAATCGCCAAATGAACTTCGAATAAGTTGTCGTTATGAGAGACTCCCAGTTCAAACGCGCCAGGGTAAAGTAATTCAAGTCTGCGCCGTGCATTGGCCAGGCCTATGCCTTGTCTTTGCTCAGGATCCTTTTTGGCTTTGGGATTAAAGTAATTCTGACAGGTCAACGTTACTTTCTCTTTCGTGGCAATAAGCCTGATCCTGATCGCAGGCATCGTGCCTGGTTGAGATACGAACTTAAAAGCATTTTCAATAAAAGGTAGAAACAGCAGTGGTGCTATGGTCAGTTCTTTAGAGGCTTGCTCCACTTCTAATTCCACATAATCTGGCTCTTCAAAACGAAGCTGCTGCAACTCCGTCAATTGCCGTATATATGCTATCTCCTTTCCGAGAGGGACCTCTTTGCCATCGCTTTCATACAACATATAACGAAGCAGTGCCGCCAATTTAATGAGCATTGCCGATGCTTCGTCTCTTGATCGATAAATAAGAGAATCAATATTATTGAGCGTATTGAACAAGAAGTGTGGGCTTAACTGTGCTTTCAACATCGCCAATTCATTGCGTAGTGACTGATTTTCCAATGCCGTTTTATTCTGCAGGTTTTGATTCCAGTTGATGAAACCACGCAACAGGCTCCCTGACTGGCTGATCAAAAAGGAACCGACTATACTTTCAAACAGCTTCTGCATCGCAAATGGTCTGAATTCCGGATAGATCAACCAGAATATACCGACAAAAAACAATGACATCAGTAAACTGAAAATCAGCGCTACCAACAGGTATTGAACATACTTTCTGGTATCCAGAAGTCGGGGCTGAAAATAAAAGTAAAAAGAGTAAAAGTTGAGGGCTCCCCAAAAGAGTAGCAGAAAGGGAGCCTCGGGTCGATCGGAAATGAATTCCTGCTCACCGGGATTAGCTTTTATACTCATCCAGGACAAGGCGATGAAAGTTGTCCAGAACAAAAAATGAACTACGAAATACAGCAGTCTTTGCATGTGCCCGATTAGCTGAAGATTCTTTTTCGCAAATTAATGAACCGGCACTGGAACAACCCTTTCCTGCTGGTACTTACGCCACTGCCTGCCAATCATACCCAACATGGCGGGATAGACAATCAATAATCGAAAAGGCTTGATCAATGCCATGTAAAACTCGCCAAACCAACCCTTCGGTTTGACATAAATGGTCATTTGTACGCTGAAAGTCCCGTCCCTCTTCTCAAACTTACCGAAATGAGCGGCTGCCAAAACGGTTTCATTCTCTATTTCCGCCAGCATTTCTCTCTGCAAGTCATACACCGGAACAAAATCCCCAAAGCCTGGATAATTCATGTCCAGTCGGGTCAGGCCTTCTTGTTCTGCATACCGAGCACGGATGCTCCCTTCCGGAAATCTGACTTTCATTCGCTCTTTATCTTCCCATCCCAATACTGCGCCAATGGCCAATCTCAACCTGAATAGCCAACCAGCCATTCCTGTCCTCACTGTTTGTTCCATTGCCTGAACAAAGGCGTGGTATACTTCCCCTATTCCCTGGTCTTTGTCCATTTCCACCGGAAGTTCCCAAACATCTTCAATCCTTAAATCTGGCAACAACCGATGTACGCGCCATGGAAATTTTAGATGTTCTTCTTTATTGATGCGCATGACGAAGGCCTTTTGATTGAAAAACGGGTACCGCAAACAACAATGTAGTAAATAGTAAAAAAGCTGCGAAACCTAAGCTTCTAGCTGGAAAATAGAATTCCATCACCAGCCGGGCAGCATACATACTTGCAAGCATTCCTAAAAAGTACCGCCCCATTTTAGACGACAACACTTCATGGGTTTTGAAGAGCACAATGTACGACGTGTAACCAAAAAACACGATGGTAAACAAGTTTAGCATTTGCATGATGTTGCTATTCATCACACTGAGCTTTGGTAGTTCCGTGGCCCAATCAAAAAGTTTCCAGAAGCTAATATGAAGGATGCCCACAAGTAGATTGATCACTCCTCCAAGCCGAGTGAAAATTACAGATCTTTTCATTCTTTTTTTTGCAAAGGATGCGCTCAACATACCCATCAAAAAACGTAATCGGTGAACTGACGAATTGTCTCTGCGAAATAAAGGCATTGGTTAAATGCCGTGCAAATCGTCTACTTCAATCTTCGGAATACGGTCTCACCATCACTCCGTACTTGAATAAGTGCATCCACCATTCCTGATTTGTCACGTCTGAATTTGAGGAAGGACCCACTTCCCAGGGTATAATATCGATCATTCGCAACAGGATAAAACTCATTTTCTCCCCGGTATAACCGTCCATCCAAATAAGTGATTGTGGCCACCCTTCCCCTGTTTTCATATTGCCCTATCAGAGATTCGGGGTTTTCAAAGGCTGGTGCAACCGATGGCGGAAAATCAATGGTCCCAGTAGCTTTCCCTTGCAGCAAATTCCTCAATTGCGCCCTTAACTTCCAGGTCGAAGCAGACCCCAGGTTGGTTAAAATGATCAAGGTAAGATCCGTTGAGGGTAACACATCCAAATACGACCAGAAACCATTGGTACGACCGGTCCAGCCTCGCCATCGTACACCATTTCTCATATCCTCCATTTCTGACAATTCAGACCCCAAAACTCCTTTGGTAAGGGCATTTCGAAATTTGAACAAATCTTCAGCCGTCGAATAAACCGATCCAGCTCCTGTCAGGTAACTCAATTTTTTGTCAGGAGCTGCCGTCAGAGCAAGTTCCCCTCCTCTCGTCCGAAGGAAATATGAAGTAGCTCCAGCCTCCACTATCGTGTATTTAGCTACACTTATTGACGACTTCATTCCCGCCAGATCAAAAATTCGTTCGGATACAACCTGATCAAAAGGTTTTTCTTCAGCCATTTCAATGACCCGTGCCAATACCGTGTAGCCAGCGCTGCTATAAAGCCTTTCCTTACCAGGTCTAAAGAGCAGTGTAGTGTCTTTTACTTTTTCAACAATATCTTTCGCACTTAGCCACATAAGCTCCTCATCGCTGCCAGTGACTCGGTGTGGAATGCCCGATCTATGATTCAATAAGTGACTAATTTTCACCACACGATTTCCAGGCCCCTTTGGAAAACCGGAAATGTACTTTTCAACCGGATGCTCAAGGTCTATCTTTCGTTCAGCTACTAATTGCTGCGTTATGATGCTGGTGAACAGTTTTGTAATAGAGCCTATGCTAAACCGCGTATCCATGCGATTAAAACTTTCAAAAGCCATATCCGCATATCCGAAAGCTTCATGATAAATGATGGAGTCTCCCGATCCTATCAATACGACTCCACTAAATAGCTGCTTCGCGGCATGAGGTTCAATCATCTCTGTCACTTGATTTGTCAATTGCTCAGGGTCTGGCAATTGAGCACATGCATGAAAAAGGCCAAATAACATCAGGATAACTGATGAACGATGAAAGGGAAATGTTTTCATGGTAAGTCGATGCGATTTAGATGTGTTTCTTCAGGTTCCATACAAATTCACCCCCATCGCCGGCAGGCCTGGGTTTTGGCGTAAAAGCAAGGGTATTGCTCCTAAATTTATTATTTCATTCGATTATGTCGAAAAACTAAACGAGAGCGAGCGCTATTTGTTTCGATTTTGTCGTAATTGATAATTTACATTCTGGTTATCAACATGTTACGATAAACACTTGGAGTGATCTAAATTTGGGTTTATGGCAGAATATTACAATACCAAAGCATCCGTTGAAGAATATATTCAAATGGCAAAGGATGTCCATGGTGGTGAGCTCATCGCTAAACTTAAACCCCTTATCCCTGCTGATTCCAGGGTATTGGAGTTAGGTTCAGGCCCTGGTACAGACTGGAAACTGCTTTCCGCCGATTATAAGGTAGTAGGTTCGGACAATTCACCAGAATTCTTGCATCATCTTCAAACCACTTTCCGGGGTGGACGTTTTCTTGACCTAGATGCCATAACGATTGACACGACTGAAAGATTTGATGTGATCTACTCGAACAAAGTAATGCATCACTTACATGACGAGGAACTTCGGCAGTCTATCCGCCGGCAACAGGCCGTCTTAGAGCCGGGTGGGATTATTTGTCACTCCTTTTGGAAAGGAGAAGGATCGGAGGTTTTCAAAGGTCTGTACGTGAATTACCATACATCCGAATCTCTGGGTGACTTTTTCGGTCCGAATTTCGACTTCCT
The DNA here is from genome assembly GCA_965229785.1 of Cyclobacteriaceae bacterium. Taxonomy (GTDB): domain Bacteria; phylum Bacteroidota; class Bacteroidia; order Cytophagales; family Cyclobacteriaceae; genus JAWPMT01. Next base: position 962,903 of record CBDDJS010000001.1, on the reverse strand, counting down.
TTTAGTCCAGACATATGCCGAATTCGAAGCAGAAGATTCAATTTTAATGATCGCTAAGCGGAAGTAAAATTGCTAGGCTATGGAAACTTAAGAAAAGCAGGAATATCTCGTTTTGACCACCATTATCACGCAATCACAATCACGTCAGCCCGGAACCGCATCATTGTTGGCGGGAAATCATCAGGTAAGCAATTGATCACCGGATTAGTTACTGAGTTGGTCTTAGGAACAGCCAACATTATTTGTTTGCTCATCGGTTTTACGAATTAACTCATACATCGAATCCGAAGAATCATTAAGGTTATTCTATCAGAATATAACCTGATGAATTCTTATCTTCGGGTTGATGTTAGACACCTCTCTGAACAACTCAAACTTCTATTTTCTTCTTGCCGTATTTCAAGGCTTTGTTCTGGCCTTACTCATCATATTCCTACATCCTGCAAGGCAACCCAATCGATATTTAGGGGTTCTAATCTTTTTGTTTTCAATGGCATTACTCCATTCCACATTGGAGTCTTCCATCCATGCCTTTAATGTTCGATTTCCCATACCAATGGATTTTGGCATGACCTATGGCCCCCTGGCTTATTTGCATGTCCTACACATCAAAGATCCATTCCGAAAATTTCAACGGAGCGACTTTCTGCACTTTATTCCTTCGCTACTGTTTGATGTACTATTATTCACAGGGTCGTTTCTTTACTTCGGAGCAAACATGGATTGGGCTTATGAAAATATTCCTTTGATCCAGACCTATGCCCTGTTTGTTTCAGGTATTGGCATGATTCAACTGGCCATTTACGCGTGGTTTCTCTATCAGGAATCTTTGGATACCAAGCAGGTTCTCAGAGAATTTCATCAAATTAAAAAGTGGTTATCTATACTGATCATTTCCTGGTGTCTGGTCATAGGATTCCTCCTCATTGCTATTCCCGTTGGCCTTCAGTTCATCAACCAACTTGATGAAAACTCCACCTGGATTTATACACCTTTGGGTATCATCAAGGCCATCTGGATTTATGGTTTAGGCTATTTATATCTCATTAGGTATGGTAAGGTTGTGGGAAATTACATGGATAAGGTCGGAAGGTTCAAATTTGCCATCGATGAATTAGAAACCAAGAAGAATGAATTGATCTATGCCCTGGAAAAGCAAGAATTGTACAAGGACCCCAAGTTGACCGTTGCCAAACTTGCTGGTCATTTAGAGTGGCCGATCAACAGTGTTTCTAAGATGATCAATGAAACGCTCCACACCACCTTCAGTGACTTGATTAGTCAGTATCGTGTTTCAGCCTTCAAGCAACTTAGCCAGGATCCTGATAGTCAGAAGTACTCAATTCAGGGATTAGGACAAGAAGTTGGTTTCAGCTCAAAGGCTTCTTTCTATCGCGTTTTTAAGAAGGAAACGGGCATGACGCCTACTGAATTCATGCGTTCTCAATTGTAAGACGTCTCATATGACGATCTGAGACCACCCCAATTATCATATCTCTACCAGGCGTTACAGCTTTGGGGAAAGTCAAATGATATGAAAAAGCTGATACTTACTTTATTCATCACCATACTTCTTGGGTTTTCATTGCAAAGCCAATCTAAATTGGTCGATAGAGCTTCAAAAACCTACAAAACCCATGATCAATTGCAAATACAAGGTGAAACCGGCTTTCTGGAAGTGGCCGAAAACCGATCGAATCCAGCCAGTAGAAAAGTGAAAGTCAAGTACGTCTGGTTAAAAAGTTTATCTGATAACCCAGGACTACCAATCGTATTCCTGGAAGGTGCCGGAGGCAAAATCACCTGGCAAGCAGACAGCCCTGTCGATCTGAGTGATTGGACAGATTTGCTTGAGATCAGCGATTTGATCTTTGTAGATCGTCGAACCATTGATGATGGATCACTCACTTACATCTGGGATGGTCCCTTTCCTGAAGATTTCCTGATCAGCGAAGATGCAGCCAATAAGCACTACCAGCGTATGGTAAAGAAAGCGCTCCATTACTTTGATTCTCAAGGTGTAGATATAACCGGCTATACCATCGAATCTCACGCCCATGATGTTAATGATTTGATGGATGCACTTGGCCTTAGTCGCTATTCATTGTATGGATTCAGCTTCGGCTCACATATCAGTATGGCCATCATGAGGCTTTATCCAGATCGTGTTCACAAAGCCGTTCTCGCGGGAGCAGACGCTCCTAATCAGGCATTCAATTATCCAAGATACCTTGAAACGCATCTTGATAAATTGAGTCAGCTCGTAAATCAAGACCCTGCGGTCAATCAGGACATAACAGATTTCAAAGCGCTGGTATACCGGGTGATGAACAATCTTGAAACGGATCCAGTCGTGGTTTCCGTTACAAATCCATTTACTCAGAAAAAGATTGACCTCAGCATCGGGGCTTTCGGATTGGCCCTGATCCTTCGTCTGGATATTGACGATTACAACGATATTCCCGTAATACCCAGGTTGCTCTACAACATTGATCAGGGAGATTATTCCATATTGCAGTGGTTTGTACAAAAGAGATTGGTCTTTGGTCTGGCCGTTCCCGCAGATGGCATCAATCAACAATTGGCCTCAGGAGCAAGCACTTCCCGATGGGCTAGGATCCTCTCAGAAGCTGCTCACAGTCCATTTGGAAATGTGGTGAATTTCCCGTTTTCCGCGGCTAAAGACCATTGGCCAACTACTACCCTTTCTTTTGACCCATCTCTTCCTGTCCAGACTGACATCCCTACCCTATTCATAACCGGAAGTCTGGATTGCCGGACCCCTTTCGATCAGGTGAAAGTCACTATGAAAGGATTCAGCAATTCGCATCATGTTTTGGTCGAAAACGCCGGACATGAACAAGCACATTGGGACGCGGAAGTCGTCGAAGAAATCATACCTGCTTTTTTGAAAGGTGAATCCATTCCTTCAACAACCGCCCGTTACGCGGACCTTCACTTCATTAAGGTCAAAGGCAACTCAAAAGCTCACCCATCCCTTCGGTAGGCTCCCTTTACAACGATTAAACGAATTCACAAATACGGAGCTTTGGATAGAATACCCGAGGCTCTTAAATATCACAGTACACTTTCATTTAGTTTTGACTGACAAATACTCGACTATGCTCCCCATTGTTAATACAAGCTGGCTACACCAAAATCTGCTGGAACCAGAGCTGGTTTTGCTAGATGCCAGTCTGCCTGGTACAGCGGAAGGAAAAACTGCCCCGGTAGTACGAGTTACCATACCTGGTGCAAGGTTTTTGGACCTCAAAGAGCAATTTTCAGATTCGGATGCTTCCTTTCCTAACACTTTGCCGTCTCCTGAACAATTTGAAACAGCGTGTCGGACATTGGGGGTCAATAAACAATCACGGATTGTCGTCTATGACAATATGGGTATCTATGCCAGCCCAAGGGTGTGGTGGATGTTCAAAGCCATGGGACATGAAGAGGTATACGTGCTGGATGGAGGCCTACCCGAATGGATCAAAGGGGGTTATCCAGTGGAAGCCGATCATCGTAAAAACTTTGCTCCTGGAAACTTCAAAGCGAATTATCAGTACCAAATGGTCAAGACCTACGATGAAGTGGTTGAAAATTGCAAAGCAAAGGAGTTTAAGGTAGTAGATGCGAGATCTGCGGGCCGTTTTTCTGGAACACTACCCGAACCACGTCAATCATTGAGTAGCGGCAGTATACCTGATTCATTCAACATACCCTATTCGCAGGTACTCGATCAGTACAAATTCAAATCCAGGGAATCATTAATTGAACTGTTTGATAAAATTCCTGAAAAGGAAAAACCATTGGTATTTAGTTGTGGGTCTGGCCTTACGGCCTGCATCATCATGATGGCAAGTCTTTTGGCAGGAAAAGAAAGCCTCGCATTGTATGATGGTTCGTGGACGGAATGGGCAACTTTACAAGGGCTTACGGTTAGGGGAACCCATGGTTAGTAAGGCATTTATGTTGTGATCCCGGCGATATGAGGTTATGTTGCAAGACAGTTGTTCCTTGAAAAACGCTTTATGGAAGTATTTTTTTATGGTCTATTCATGGATGAAACCATTTTATCAAAGAATGGCATTGATCCCCTCAATCCAAGGAAAGGGTATCTCAAAGATTATCAGCTAAAAATCGGAAATCGAGCCTCATTAGTCCCCTCACCCGACAATGTATGTTACGGTATCATCATGAATTGTGATAGCAACGCTCTCAATAAGCTATACAGCGAGCCGAGTGTCGCGGACTACCTACCGGAAGACGTAATCGTTTTTGCAGACAAGAATGAGCCCATCGAGGCCAGATGCTATAACTTGCCTTTAGAAAAGATCACGGGTACAAATTCTAAATACGCCACTTCTTTATATGCGTTGGCCAAGCGCCTTGATTTTCCGGAAGAGTACCTTCGAAAGATCCAGGATATGATCGAAGATTAACTCTGGCACCTAAGCATTCATACGGGGTTCGACATCCGGCATTTTGATGGCAATATCATTTAACTTTCACTGCCTTCTGGAAGTTATTTTTATATACCAAACATCAAAGCAATGGATCGAATTGTCATCACCGGAGGGACTGGATTTATAGGACTAAGCCTGGCTGAATATCTATCGAAAAATGGATATGAACCCGTATTGATCGCAAGAAATGAGCCTGACAAAACCTTGCCTTATCGTTTTGTCCCCTGGGACGGTCACACGCTCGACAACTGGTACAAGGTTCTTGAAGGCGCCAAAGCGGTGGTAAACCTGGCTGGTAAAACGGTCGATTGCATCAAAACACCAGATAATTGTGATTTGATCCTTAGATCACGCGTGGACGCAACCAGAGTTCTGGGGCAGGCGCTCGCAAAAGCTGAAAATCCGCCGAAAGTTTGGATCCAAATGTCTACCGCACATATCTACGGAGATCCTCCTCATCAGATTTGCACAGAAGATTCCAGTTATGGTTATGGCTTGGCGCCCTTTGTTGGCAAGGCATGGGAAAAAACATTCCTCGAATCAATCATTCCGGGAGTAAGAGGTGTAATGCTTCGCACAAGTTTTGTAATTGGAAAAAATGGCGGAGCGCTTTCTACGCTGAAAAACATCGTTCGATTATGTCTGGGAGGAAAAGTTGGGAGTGGTCAACAGGGTTTCAGTTGGATCCATGAAGATGATTTAAATGAATTGATCGTCCAGGCCATTGAACATAACCATTTCGAAGGACCATACATTGCCAGTGCTCCGAATCCTGTTTCCAATGAAGTATTCATGAAAACGCTAAGGAAGCTCATGAAAATACCCATTGGTCTCCCTACCCCTGCCTGGATGGCTCGCCTTGGCGCCAAAATGATATTCAAGACAGATCCTGAACTCGGCCTTTACGGAAGGTTTGTCAAATCACAAAGACTGGAAGATGAAAGGTTCAGATTTCAATATCCTGCACTCGAACAAGCACTGAAGCATTTATTAAAACCATAAAGAAAAAGAAGCGTCATAATACTTCTGAGAATTTAGCAATTTGCTGTAATGTTGTTGCATCTCTGAGACCAGAGTAGCTTTAGATCATGCCACGGTTCTCCGTAATCATACCATGCTTCAACAGAACTCAGTTCCTTGAGCAAGCTGTCTCCTCGGTTCTGGCTCAAACGGTAACTTCCTTTGAAATCATTATCATTGACGATGGTTCAAACAAAACAACTGAACAGAAAATTGCTACAATTTGTGGCATAGACGGTCGTATTCGCCTCATCAGGAAAAACAAAAACACGGGTGTCTCCAGCGCTCGAAATACCGGATTAAGAGCGTGTAGCGGTGATTATGTCTGCTTCCTGGATGATGATGACCGAATTGCTCCTTCATTCATGCAATACGCCTTGGATTCGTTTGACCAACAGTCCAATATTGACATTGCTCTTTGTCGATCTTCGGCGGACCCGCAATCGGTAAGGACTCGATTCCGATATCACGTACTTAAAGAAACTTTAAAAGCCCAGTCGAAACAACACACTTATCACCAAAAATATCCTGGACTATTGTATCAGCACCCCCCACAAATCAACTCCATGGTCTTTCGTCGAGAAGTTTTTGACCAGTTCGCCTTTGAAGAGTCATTCCAAATCGGAGAAGACATCTATCTATGGTTCAAATTGTTAAATGCAGGCTTCATTTTTGGTAAAAAACAATCCAGTGAAGCACTGGCATTCATAAGGGTCCATGACAATTATCATCTTTCACAATCAGGGAATCAAAAGGTTACTGAATTCCTAAAACGACTGCAAGCTGATTTTGGCCAAAGAGACCCCTCTCTCAAGACCATCATTGATTTCAAGTTAGCCCTAAGTTTCAGCACCATGGGTAATCCCAGGTCTGCGGTTCAGCATTTATTAAAATCCATGAAAAATCCGGTAAAATTCCTGAAAATAGCCGGACCCCAAACGTTATTAAAACTTCGGATAATCATCAGTTTTATCCTTTTCAAGTATTGTGGAAAGGATATGTAAACGCTAAGCCAATGTCACTGACCGATTTTGCTTTTCAACTGTTCAATCTCTACCGATTGCTGTTTGAGAAGTTCCATCAATTCAATTTGATATAAGGTCATCTCTTCCATTTTTTGGATGAGGAGTCTGTTCATTTCTCCCAGATCAACACCACCCTTTTCGATTTCGTCAGCAGAAGGTATTTCTGGCAAATGGCCATTCTTTTCAATGTAAGTTTTCACCTCTTCCAACGGCTTAAGATCATATTGAGGATCGAAAACATAATCAGGCCAGGGTGTCGCCGAAACAGTTACAGCCGTTGATCGGATCCCTCCTGCTACCTGTAGTTTATAGCCAGTATCCGTCTGAGTATCAATCGCGACGTTGCCAAAATCATCTTGAGAAAGGGTTCCATAATAATTGGTTATGGTGATACTCCTTAAGTAATTCATATTAGAATTACCCGTCCCATAACCCTGTTTCATTTTGACTCGGATATAACACCCTTTCTCGTCATTACAGGTGACATTTTGCAACTTCAGACTTTTGTAGCCACCACCGTAAGTCGAATAACTATCAATGGCAATCTGTTGCTTACCTCCTGAATATTGATGCAGCGCAATTTCAAGTGATCCGCACCAATTTCGATTGGGTGCCCAGTCTTTTATGATGATATCCCCGCTCCACTGGTGCTCGATAAAGGGATGTGAAGCCATATTGACCTCACTGCCGTATCCTGCTACGTTTCTGAGGATAATGCCTTCGCCGCGAGAATCAGGCATGGTCCAGTGTGCACTATGTGTAATAGAGCCAAATTCTTGTTGCCAATAAGACAAGGGCCCCTGTCGAAAGTCAATTGTTCTGTCCTGGGCTGTGAGTTGGCTCAACGGAACGATAAATGCATAAAAAAATAATAAAGCCAATGGCCTGAAAGTAGTTGTCATAGAATAATTGTTTTGACTGAAAAAAGTCGTTTGTAACCCAAGTTTACTCAGAATTTTGGATTTATGAAGTCATGACTCGGTATTTTATCCCAATCTCAAACCCTTCAAAGACGAAATCACTCAGTTCTCCGTAACAAGTAGTTGTTATGACCACTTTCCAGACCGCTTATCACAGGTTGGTTCATGGTCTAATTTGATTTAGCTAAGTTGCCCGTTGGAAAAATCAGACCATAAAAATTATGATTAAACACCTCTTCTCTTGCTTGTTGGTATGCGCCGTATCTCTTTCGGCCGTCGGCCAAAAGCTGGACATGGACGATTTCAAGAATATGAAAGCCAGGTCGATCGGCCCTGCGGGTATGTCAGGCCGGATCACCTCCATTGATGCCGTTCACAGCAATCCTGATATAATTTATGTAGGAGCAGCCTCTGGCGGTGTATGGAAATCTACTTCTGGCGGTATTGCCTGGGAGCCCATTTTCAATGATCAAACAACGGCTTCCATTGGTGCCATCGCCATACAACAGTCTAACCCTTCCGTAATTTGGGTAGGTACGGGAGAAGGAAACCCCAGAAACTCACTGAACGGAGGAGACGGAATTTACAAGAGCCTGGATGGTGGAAAGAGCTGGAAGAAAATGGGTCTGGAAGCTACCAGGCACATCCACCGCATATTGATTGATCCTTCTAACCCGAATACGGTATACGTTGGCGCTATCGGATCACCCTGGGGGGTGCACCCCGAACGCGGTGTATTCAAAACTACTGATGGAGGAAAGACCTGGAGAAAAATCTTGTTCAGCAATGAAAAAACAGGAGTTGGTGACATGGTTATGGACCCGACTAACCCCAATAAACTGATCGTGGGTATGTGGGAACATAAACGTGACCCCTGGTTCTTTAAGTCCGGTGGACCAGGTTCCGGCCTTCACATAACCTATGATGGTGGAGAAACCTGGAAAAAATTAACCGATAAAGAAGGGCTCCCCAAAGGAGAACTCGGACGGATCGGATTGGCCATAGCCCCCTCCGACCCTAATCGGGTTTACGCATTGATCGAGGCTAAGAAAAATGCTTTTTATCGCTCAGATGATGGCGGGGAATCCTGGAAGAAGGTCAATGATAAATCTGAAATCGGCAATCGCCCGTTCTACTACAGTGATCTTGCAGTTGATCCAAGCAACGAAAATCGGATCTTCACAATCTTTACTTATGTCAATGTTTCGGAAGATGGTGGAAAATCATTCTCTCAATTGATGCCAGCTTACGGTACTTCCAGGGGAGTGCACCCCGATCACCATGCCTGGTGGATTGACCCCAATAATCCTGATTTCATGATGGACGGAAATGATGGCGGTTTGAACATTACACGCGATCGTGGTAAAACCTGGAGATTTGTCGAGAATCTTCCTGTTGGACAATTCTATCACATTGCTGTAGACAATGAATACCCTTACAATGTCTATGGAGGCATGCAGGACAATGGTTCGTGGGCAGGACCTGCCTACGTCTGGAAAGCCCAGGGAATACGCAACAATTACTGGCAGGAAATCTCTTTTGGTGACGGCTTTGATGTGATTCCTGATCCTGAAAACAGCCGTTATGGTATCTCAACCTCTCAGCAAGGTTTTGCAGGTATTTATGACCGTCAGACCGGACAGTTCGAAATTGTAAGACCAACCTACCCTGAAGGAGACGCGGAATTACGCTTCAATTGGAATTCGGCCATGTCAAGGGACCCATTCGACCCTTCAACTATCTATTTTGGAAGTCAGTTTGTGCACAAGAGTACGGATCGGGGGCAAAACTGGGAAGTGATCTCTCCGGACCTGACCACCAATGATCCTGAGAAACAAAAGCAAGGTGATAGTGGCGGACTTACCATGGATGCGACTGGTGCAGAGAACTACTGTACGGTGATCGTAATCTCTCCTTCACCTACAGAACAAGGTATGCTATGGACAGGATCTGATGATGGCCGCGTACACATCAGTAAAGACGGTGGAGACAACTGGACCGACGTATCTGCTGGTATCCCTGACGGAGTGTGGATCACTCAGATCCAGCCAAGTGTAAAGAACAAAGGTGAAGCATTATTGGTTGCAAATGACTACCGCAGGTTCAACTACACGCCGATGGCATATCGCACCAAAGATTATGGTCAAACCTGGGAGCGGATCGTAGACGCCAACGATGTGGTGGGTTATGCCCTGGCAATTGTTGAAGATCCCGTTGAAAGTCGATTAAAATTCCTGGGCACAGATGATGGCTTATATGTCTCCGTTGACGATGCAAATACCTGGACCAAATGGACATCTGGCTTTCCTACAACGAATGCCATGGACCTGATCATTCATCCACGTGAGCATGACCTTGTGATAGGTACATTCGGAAGAGCGATCTATGTGCTCGATGATATTCGACCTTTACGCGAATTGGCTGCTTCAGGCGCCAGTATCCTGGATAAGAAACTACATGTTTTTGATCCACCAACGGCTTACCAGGCAGCCAACCAACAAGCCACCGGGACACGATTCGGTGCAGATGCCACGTACAACGGAGAAAATCGCAGACGTGGTGCCATGCTTACTTACGTGATCAATAAGCCTAAGAAGGAAAAGAAAGCTGAACCAGAAGAATCAACGGGAAAGAAAAAAGGCAAAAAGAAGAAAGCCGCTCCCGTTGAGGAAGCCAAAGAAGAATCCACAGGAGAGAAAAAGGTGAAATACGATTCCGTTTTCATTGAAATCTTTGATGAAGACGTATTGATTCGAACCTTGAAGTTTAAAGCGCCTAAAGAAAGCGGCATTCAACGTTCATACTGGAACATGCGACAAAAAGGAAATTACAACCTCACTCGCAGAAAAGTAAATCTCAAGCGTGAACCCAGCGGCAAACTGGTAAGACCGGGCACTTACAAAGTCCGATTCACATTTGGAGATCAAATGGATTCCACGAATGTGACCGTGGCTTTCGATCCAAGATTGTCAATGAGTAGCGCAGATATTGCCGCTAAAAACAACGCTCTGGATCGGATCGAAAACGGTGAAAAACTGGCATTCACAGCAGTAGAGCGACTGAAAGAAAGCATCAAACTTGCCGGGGATTTCGAGAAGCAATTGAAAGAAAAAGATAAAGAAGGGCTGAAAGATGCCATTGAACTTTGTAAAGCAACCAAGGATACACTCAACACATTCCTGGATGCTTTCCTTGGTAAGGAAGACAAACGCCAGGGCATCACCCGAGGGCAACCTCAAAGTGTGAACAATAGCCTGGGAAGTGCTCAATTCTATACCGGTTCGGCCACTCATGCACCGGGGGCAACAGAGTTGAAACTGATAGAGAAATTTGAAAAAGACCTGGCTGAAGCGCTCAAACCTGTTAATGATTATTTTGAAACAGAATGGCCTAAGTTCAGAGAAACCATCGAACCGATTGACTTAAGCCCATTTAAGGACTATGAGAAGATCGAATAGATTTAGTTGAGTTTGAGTTAAAAGCACGTTTCTTCCGGGACGTGCTTTTTTTGTGAGTTCTGATCACTGATCTGAAAGCAGACCCGGAGGTTACGATCAACCCTAAACCACAATTCCCAGCTAATTCAATTAGATTGGCAACAAAACTCAAATGGTTATGAAAATGCTTTGGTGGTGTGGGTGCCTGTTATTCGCCTTGTCCAGTTGTTCGCAAAATGAGACCTCCTATCAAATCAGCTCAAATCAACAATTGGAAGCCCGCGTAGACTCACTCATCAATTCATACGTGGGATCCAATACTCCCGGTGCTGCCGTATTAATTGCGGTAGAAGGAAAACCTCTCCTGAAGAAAGGATATGGATTAAGGAACCTTGAAACGGAGGAACCGATCACGCCTACCACTAACATGCGGATGGCTTCCGTCAGTAAACAATTTACCGCCCTATGTGCACTGACATTGATTGAACAAGGTTTGCTGCTACTCGAAGATCCCGTGACAGACTACCTACCCTATCCTATTTTCGAAGGCATTACTATTGAACAACTGATGAAACATAGTTCAGGGTTACCGGATTATTATGGTCATTTCGATGATAGCTGGCCAAGAGATCAGGTCGTCGAAAACACAGACGTGCTTGATTGGTTGAAAACGAATTCCAAGTCGAATTTCACGCCAGGCACGAAATGGGAATACTCCAACACCGCCTATCTCATGTTGGCCGTAATCGTAGAGAAGGTTAGTGGCGTAGAATTTTCTCAATTTGCCAAAACTCAGGTGTTTGAACGACTTGGAATGAGCCGAACACAGTATTTCAACCTGGCCCGACCTGTCGAAATACCAGAACGTTCAATGTGTCATGGCAAATCATACGGTACTTTCAAATCAGTAGATGGCTTCTTCATGAACGGGGTGATGGGTGATGGAGCAGTCTATACCAATCTGGAGGATTATCTTCGCTATGATCAGGTTTTGAGAAAGGATTCAATCCTCTCAGAAGAAATATATGAACTGATCTGGAAACCGGGAAAAGTCGCAGTAGATACGAATGTTTTCTACGCCAGCGGATGGTTTGTTGACGAAAAACAAGAGAACTCCTCACATTCCGGCGGTTGGTTCGGGACCAGCACCTATGTCTATCGTGGATTGAAAAACGGATTGACCGTGGTTGTGTTCTGCAATGCCACAGATCTACTAGCTCCAGGTGAAATAGCCAAAGAAATACGTTCGATGACCGAATCTTTTTTGGCAGCAGAATAAATCCATGGTATTCAATTTCGGTACGTTTAGCACGCTATTATTGATCTTTTGTTTTCATGGATTGGTATTTAGCCTACTGATCTTTCGTCAGGGCATTTCAAATAATCAGTCTTCCAATCTATGGCTGGGGCTATTTCTGTTATTACTGGTACTTTATATCAGTCCTTTCATGTTTGGGTATGCAGGTTGGTATGCCTATGACGGATATAGAGAGGTGCTCTTTTACCTCCCATTACAACAAATCCTGTATATCGGACCTATTTTTCTGTTCTATCTCAAAAGTCAGCTATATCCAAAAAATAAGATCAATAAGGCCGAATGGCTTCATTTTGTGCCAGGTAGCCTCTATTTGGTTTATAGTCTTATTGTGTTTATCGGTGATTACATTGTCTTTGAAGAAGTGACCTTTTATGCTGATGGCCAGGACAAAGATTTCGACCTTTGGTATCAGATAGTCGGGTTCATTTCTATGTTCATGTATTTTGCTATTGGGCTCCGACTCTATCAACATTACAGAAAGGAAATCTTTAATAACCTGAGTTACGCCGAGGAAATTACTTACAATTGGGTTCGCATTTTTCTGATCATCTTTGTGGCTTTACTGCTCTTGAGAGGATTGTTTTTTGCTTTTAATCCCGAATGGGGAGAGTTCGGCCGGAAATTCTGGTATTACTTTTCGGTATCTATTGTGATGTATTATCTGGCCATAAAGGGGTATCAACAATCTATCCTTACCAACAGACTTACCTTACATGGATTATCCCCTGATCACGAAATGCAAGCCGAAGAAACAAAGGTCCGCAAGGAACCTTCACAGTCCTATGAAACAACATTGACCAATGCCATCATTGAGGGAATGCAAACCAAGAACTGGTATAAAAATCCGCTTTTGACCCTGACCGATATCGCAAATGAACTGAATACGACCTCAAAATCCATTTCCCAGGCCATTAACCGCGGCACAGGACTCAACTTCAATGATTTCTGCAATCGGTACCGAGTGGAATCAGTCATTGCCGAATTCAATAGAAATAAGCACGAACATCAAACCTTACTGGGGATTGCACTTTCCTGTGGTTTCAATTCGAAATCTACCTTTAACCGGGCTTTTAAAAAACATACCGGCGTAACGCCTAAATCTTTTCTGGCAAATCCCGAGCATATTGGGGTCAAATCGTGATTTGAAGCGCTGAATCTGACACGTTTAGGGAGTTTAGCCGCAAAAAGCCCAAATGAAATCGCATTCACTTTCACTGTTTCTCGCCTTTATCCTTACCATCCCCGCACTTGGTCAACAGCCACTCACTAATGATCAAAAAGAGAAAATCTCTGCCATTACTAAACGCGATGTACCCGAAAACGCTCCTGGTGTCGCTTTCGGAATAGTGAAAAATGGCGAAATCATATACACACAATATGAAGGGTTCGCTGACCTTGAAACAGCCACAGTGATCAATAAACAATCCCGGTTCAATATCGCTTCAAATGCCAAACAATATACAGCGATTGCCATACTCAAACTATCAGAAGAAGGGGTATTGAATTTAACCGATGATCTACGACGATATTATCCTGAATTGCTCCCAGACATAAAAGCCCCTATTCTGATCCAACACCTCATCACTCATACCAGCGGCATCCGTGATTTCTATGACTTACTGGACATTCAAAACATTACCTGGTGGAAGCATACCATGGGTAACAAACAAATCATGGAGTTACTGCTTCAACAACGAAGTTTAAATTTTGTACCAGGCACAGAATACTTGTATTCCAACTCGAACTATGTGATCCTGGCTGAACTTATTGAAAAAGTTACCGGGCTGGAATTCGTAACCTACATGAACAAGATGTTTCAGTCTTTGGGTATGCCTGATACATCGTTCGAACCCAATCATAAAAATATTCGTGGACCTGTGGCAAACCCCTACTTCAATTTCAAGACCTGGACGGGTTATGACTGGCTCTGGGATGGTGTTGGGGATGGTAATTTATTCACCACGCTAAAGGATCAATTGACATGGGAAATAGCCATCCAGACACTTGAATCCGAGACACTTAGCCCCTCTGTCCTGAAAAAGTCTCAGCAACGCATTGCAGACCAGATTGATTATGGGTTTGGCCTGGAATTTTCCTCATTTCGTGAACGGGACATCATTTTTCATCATGGCGGTACAGGAGCATGGAAAGCGACACTTATGCGTTTTCCGGATCAAAAACTTTCTTTAATAACTCTCAGCAATAGTGGAAAGACAGATGTGGTAGATCAAAATCAAAAGATCGCCGATATCCTATTGGACACTGGTCAGGAAGCCCCAACATTTCCAACGACCCCACCGGAAGGAGGTCCCGAAATTAGCGATGAAGAAATAGTGGGTATCTATGTCATGCCTTCTGGGTATTTCTTTCGCTTTATTAAGAAAGAAGAAACCTTTTATCTGGTACGTGAGGGACGCAACGACATCAAATTGGAACGTGTTTCTGGAAACGTATTCAGAGAGGTAAATGACCCTGCCTTCCAACAAGCATTCACGAGAGATGAGAATGGAGAACTCATAGTCACCGCATATTACACGCAACATTTCCCCTTTTCACTCACAAAGGTAGAAGCGAATTTCTTTGATTTCGATGCGAAAAGCCTGCAGGGTGAATACAAAAACGACGAAACCGGAACGATGCTAATCATTGGAAAAGAAGAGAACTACTACTTTAAAATCCAATTGAACGGTTATAAGGCAACCGCCATGTTGCTAACTCCCAACCGAATGATTGCCAATGGTTACCAGGTCCGATTTGATTTCAGCGAAAAAGAAAAAGGCCTTTATTTAGATGGTGACAGGGTCAAAAATATCTATTTCCGAAAAGTGAAATAGTAGCGAAAAAGTCGTAGTTTGAATGCTCAATCGCCAATTAAGGTCATATTAGTTGGCTTCATATTTACAAATAACTTTTTACCCATGAAATTAGGAGCATTTTCAATGAGTCTTACGGTCAAGGACCTCTCTGTATCACAGGCGTTTTATGAAAAACTGGGATTCACCGTTTTTGCCGGAAAACTGGAGAGGAACTATCTGATCATGAAAAACGGCAATGCCCTCCTTGGCCTCTTTCAAGGCATGTTTGACAAAAACATCATTACGTTCAATCCGGGATGGGACGAAAATGCGACCATTCTCCCTGAATTTGAGGATGTACGTAAAATCCAGGCACATTTGAAGGAGAATGGTGTCGAATTGACCAAAGAAGCTGATACGGGCACTTCAGGTCCTGAGAGCATCATGTTAGTGGACCCGGATGGTAATCCAATTTTAATTGATCAGCATGTATGAAAATGTACATACTGATCAAGGATTCCGTCCCTGATGAATTTGCCCCGGTGATTGCGGCACATGCTTCTCTTGCTTGCTACAAAAAGTTTGAGAAGTATGCTGATATGCAGACCTGGATCAATGGTATTTTTAAGAAAGTCGTTTGTCGTGTCAATGAACAGGAATTTCAGCGTGCAGCAGCGTCCGAGCGACACGTGATCCTGACGGAATCGGCACTGAACGATCAGGAAGTAGCCATCGCCTTTTGCCCTAGAGAAGACTACTCTAAAACATTCAAATTTTTCAGGAAGTGGAGGCCTAATTAACATAAGATTCCGGGCCGGAACTCACTCATCCGCGGAAGGTCAAAACAGTTCCGATCACCACTTCATTTAGGAAGTAAATTCGGCACGGAAAGGTTGCAAACGATTGTTTTTCAATGACTTACTAAAAACCGCTTCAAAGTCCTTGAATTAGCCATGGAAATACGAATTCTGTATTAATTTGGAGTAATCTACTCATTCGATCATGCGGAATTTCAAGCTTGTTTCTTTATTGGTTTTGCTCATGTTTGCTTGTCAGTCAAATCAGGAATTACCCCTTTATGAAGGTGAATCCTTTACACTCTACAAAGACAAAGTTGTTCAAGGCGACAATGTGGCACAAGTCCTCTCTCCCACTCATATCACCTCCAATTACAAGAGTCCTGCAAGTACTACCTATTCACGATTGATCTCATTCAAATTTTCAATTAACGAAAAAGACAATGAGTTACCAGTTGGTATCAATCATTGGATATATGTGGGAGAAGAGCATGAATCACAAGTATTGAAATTCGGAGAACCTCCTTCCCATGCGCCAGAAAGGGAAGTGGAATTCCTCCCTACCAATTTTGAATATACCTTCAAAGTGGATGTATCAAATGTTTTACAGCAGTTTGAAAGTAACGGATATTATCTGGCACCTGATGGATCCAAAGTGGCCAAAGAGGATTTTAAGGGATTTTATATTGCGGGGGGTTCTGAACCTTTAACCTGGGATTTTGTCAACCTGGAAGGGACCGGCTTAAAATTACAACCTTCGGAAAATCCCAACATTTACCAGATCACCCTAACCTTGAATCCTTACAACGAGGCAGATTATTCGGACAAAACATGGAAGCCTACAGAAGATCTTACTAACCGCCCCCAATACAAATCCGAACAACCCATTGTCGATGCGTTATATAACCTTTCTCTGGAAGAGGCCATCAAAAATATCGAGCCCGATAGCACGCTGAGGACAGGAGCTAAATGGGGTGGCGTCTGGACGCGTGATGTGAGCTATTCAATCTTCCTGGCTTTTGCTTACCATGAACCTGAAGTGGCCAAGATCAGCCTGCGAAGAAAAGTACGGCGCGATCGAATTGTGCAAGATACAGGATCAGGAGGTGCCTGGCCTGTTTCCTCCGACCGTACAACCTGGTGTTTGGCAGCCTGGGAAATTTATAAAGTAACTGGAGATCAAGACTGGTTGAGAGAAGTATACCCAGTGATCAAAAATACCCTCGAAGATGATTTCAAAACCATTTACGATCCGGAATTAGGCCTGTATTCCGGCGAATCATCCTTCCTGGATTGGCGAGAACAAACCTATCCCAAATGGATGGACAATAGAGACATCTATGTTTCTCATAACCTGGGGACCAATGTGGTTCACTTCAGGGCGCATGAAATTCTGGTGGAGATGGCCAGGATCCTGGGGGAGCCATTCGAATTATATGAAACGCGCGCTGAAGCCATTAAATCTGGAATTGACACCCATTTGTGGAGTCATGACAAAGGCTATCACGGGCAATTTTTATATGGTCGTCCTGAAATGATCTTATCTCCCCGATTCGAGACGCTGGGAGAAGCATTAGCCATTCTGTTTGACGTCACCGATAAGAACCTAACTGCTGATATTGTCTCCAATGCCCCTATGACCGAATTCGGCGCTACCTGTATCTATCCGCAAATTCCGAATATTCCACCCTATCACAACAATGGTATCTGGCCATTTGTCCAGGCATACTGGAACCTGGCCGCCGCCAAAACAGGCAATGAAAAAGTACTTAATCATGGTCTGGCGGCTATTTATAGAGCTGCGGGTCTTTTCCTGACCAATTATGAAAACATGGTTGCTGAAACCGGTGACTTCCTGGGTACGGAGATCAATTCACATCGCATGCTCTGGAGCATGGCAGGAAACCTGGCTATGGTGCATCGGGTCTTTATGGGAATGGAATTCCAAACGAATGGGCTAAACCTCAATCCAGTGATCCCGGAAACTTATGGTGGCACAAAAAGCTTAACGAATTTCAAATACCGGGATGCTGTGATAAACATCACGATTGAAGGGTATGGATTTGGCTATCGATCAGTCACCATCAACGGTCAACCTGCAGACCAGGCATTCATTCCCGCGAACGCCAAAGGCACCTATGATATAGCTATCCAAATGGATAATCGATCTTTCCCAGAGCAGAAAATTAACAAGGTGCCGAATCGATTTACACCTGCCACAGTACTGGCCAAACTTGAAGGTGACAAACTTATCTGGGACCCAGTATCAGGGGCATTCGAATATAAGGTGTATCGAAATGGGCAATTCTTAAGAACCATACATGGTACTTCTTATGAGTTGGAGCGTGACTCGTACAGTTCTTACATGATCAGTGCAATTGATGCAGATAAAAATGAAGGATTTGCCAGTGCACCGGTGGTTTATGCCCCAGACATCAGGATCGTAGAAATAGAACAATTCGCTCCGAAATCCGACCTGCCTTTTTCAAACTTCTCAGGAGAGGGTTTTGTCGAATTTAGTCTCGATCAAAATAGAGAATTGATCATACCTCTGACTGTAAATGAGGCCGGCACTTACCTGATCGATTTCCGCTATTCTAATGGAGAAGGTCGTTGGAATACAGACAATAAATGTGCTATAAGGAGCCTTACAGTGAACGATCGCTACGAAGGCGTGATCGTCCTTCCTCAGCGTGGGCAAGACGAATGGTCCGACTGGGGTTATTCCAATGTAAAGCAAGTGAATCTGAATGCCGGAAACAATCAGATCAAGATTCATTTTGAAGACTGGAATCATAACATGAACGTCGAGGTGAATCGAGCGATGTTGGATAACATGAGACTGATTAAAATTTAAGGATGTCAAAAATTCCTTATCACGAAAGTCAGAATGATGCCTCTAAAATGCAGCCGTAGCAGCTAGGTATTCAACAGTGTTTTCACATCAGCAATCAACTGGCGAACTGAAGTCTTATTCAAGCCATTATAAATGCCGCGGATCCTGCGATTCTGATCAATCAACACAAAATTCTCGGTATGTATGAAATCTTCGGGATCTTTTTCCAATCCCAGGTCTTCCTCAATAAAGTAGTGATTTCGACCAAGGTCGTAAATCATTGATCGATCCCCCGTCAACAAATGCCATTTATCCTTTTGGATACCCTTCAGATCCGCATATTCCTTTAATACAGCAATACTGTCATATTCAGGTGTTACGGAATGTGAGAGGATCATCACTCCATCCCAGTCCAAAAATGCTTCTTGAACCATCATCATATTGCTGGTCATCTTCGGGCAAATACCTGGACAGGAAGTAAAGAAAAAATCCACAACCGTCACTCGGTCATTCAAATGTTGTTCCGTGATCCGATCTCCCGCCTGATTGATCAAATCAAATGCCGGTATTCGATGAAAGTCATCTGCTACGTCTCCTTCACTGATCCACTGGGGCGTAAATGTTGCTTCTTCATAGAACGGTAATTCTGTTACTCTACTCGTGCTCTCCTCCACCGGAGAACAAGCAACTATCAAAAACAAAATGGCCAGAGCCAAAAAGTTATTGATTAAAAACGATTTGTTCATTATCCAACTCATAACACAGGTTTGCTCTTTTAAGTCCAAAGACACGACCATTCTTTGCTTCGTAATTGGCATATGGGGCGCCATTCTTTCTAAATGCCTGCTGTAAGCCCTCTTCCCTGCCTTCTTTCAAATGCAGAAGCTTATGCAATTCACCGGTATTATACCATTTCTTCTGTTCGCCATGAGGCTTACCAGATTTGTATCGCAACAGGGCAATGAGCTGATAACTACTTTCCAATGACCATCTCCTGACAGTTCCATGAAGTTTGTTAGCCAGGTAGTACTCTTCAAATCGAAGGTGTCCATCAGGGAAAAAAGTCAACAATTTCCCTTCTTTTTTGCCCTCAATTAAACCCATTCGTCGGAACAATATTCCATCCGCGAAGTATTCCGTCACATAACCGGACACCAGGCTCGAATCACCTAAATGTTTCCATGTGCTATTACTTCTGTCAAAGAATACTTCTTCAATAGGCCAATTCACCTCAGGAACTTTAGTAATTTCAGAAGATTCTTCAGTCGACTCGACTTGTTCTGCATTATACTGACAGCTCCATAGTAGAACAGCCAGGCAAAAGACGGTTATCAGCTTCATCTACTACTACATGATGCTATTTGGTGTTCCCTGAAGATCTACCCCAAACAACAGGTAATATTGGTTCAGGTAAATGTCATTGACGATATGATAGTGATAGAATGCTTCATCTCCATGTTGGGTAATTGAGACATGACCATTGGAAGCATCGCCATCTGTCGGGTAATCTCCGGTGGAATTGCACTTTCGTCCATAGATCAAAAATCCATCTGACATGATACCTAATAACCGGTCGTCATCTATGGTCAAAGGTGAAGTCTCTCCCACGTCACGCGCCTCAATGTGATAGTGATAACCTTGGGGGCCATTGTGACCGCCCGCCCAATCGAATCCGGAGGCTGTTCCTTCGGTAACGTCTGTAGGTCCTTCAGACTGATTGTAAATGGGAACACCAGTTACCGAAATTCCAATCGCCCCGAGTCCGGTAGCTGTACTGGATGATGCCAATTCAGGAGCAGCGGGAACAGTCAACGTATAACTCCCTTCCTGTATAAGGCCTGGAGAAATGTTCTCTTCAACCGCAACGATCGGATCGATGTACAGCTCTTCATTGCTATTCCAGTAAGGAGAAGTATGGTTTGGTAAAGCTGTCGTCATAATGGTGACCTCATTCTCGTCGAAAGCCACCGTTACGGAACTGGCATTGAATTCATCAAAAGCAGCCGTCGGTGTACTTACTGCAGAGGCACTTCCAGCATCATCATCCGCCACATTTGTTCCATCATCTGAGCTGCTGCATGAAATCAAGATCATACCAACTACTAGTATAAAAAATTTGAAAGTGGTCTTCATAAATTATTGATTTCACGTATTACGTAACACGAAGACCAAACAGTTGCCAGGCTATGCCGATTTTTCTCTTTAGGATAACCATTCCTTTATAAGTCACTGACAAACAGACGAAAAGTGAATTTGGATCAAGCAGAAACCTATGGAGTTAATGTTATTATTCAAATGATGCGTCGTAACGATGGTCTCCAGAAATCCAGATTGATCCGTTAATTTTCTGGCTTCACATCAGAATAAAACAAAAAAGCACCCCCTGGGAAGAGATGCTTTTTCAAAAACCTAACCTAAACCAAATGAAGAATTATTGTAATTCCTATCGTGTAATTATATCAACGCCAGATTGATCAATTAGGTGTTAAAATCCGATTGTTGACCTGTATTGATCGATCATTGGTACCTATTTAAAGTTGATTAACAGAAAGGACGATTGGGATCAATGAAGAAATTACATTCCTCGCCAGATTTACAGATTTGATCCAAAATACAGATTGATCCGATGGCTTTTCTGGCTTCACATCAGGGCAAAAACAAAAAAGCATCTCCTGGGAAGAGATGCTTTTTTAAAACCTAACCTAAACCAAATGAAGAATTATTGTAATTCCTATCGTGTAATTATATCAACGCCAGTCTGGATAATTGGATATTGATATCCGATCATTGGTATTGATTCTTCGATGACCAGATCCTTTTTGACGCTCAATAACCAATCTGCAATTACCGTCGTTTTTTGATTGTTGATTTATTTTGAACACCTTAGACGCTGGCGTGTTACAGTTACATCCGTTCAATCCAAATGACCGAATCCGACGCTATCCAAGAAAATTACGACTATATCATTGCCGGATCTGGTCTGGCCGGATTGAGCCTACTTTATCACCTCCTGCAACAGGATCAGTTGAACAAGAAGCAGATCCTGGTTTTGGATCAAGTGAGAAAAGATCAAAATGATCGTACCTGGTGCTATTGGGAATCAGAGAACAGTGTCTTTGAGCCTGTGGTTACCAAAAGCTGGGATACCCTTCGGTTTATATCCCCTACGTTGGAGAAGACTTTTCTCCTAAAGAATTACCGGTATAAAATGATTCGAGGCATAGATTTCTATCAACATGTGCTCGAACATGCTCAATCATTTTCAAATATCACCTTCACTTATGAGGCGATAGAAGATATTGCAGAGGGAAGCAACCAGGTAATAGTTAAAACGAAAAATCATACGTACTCGGCCCCGTATTTATTCAATTCCACCAGTATCTTCAACCCCAGCATGTCCACAGACAACACGCTGTTGCAGCATTTTATGGGATGGAATATTAGTACTTCAGAACCAGTCTTTGACCCGTCCAAGGCCACTTTAATGGATTTTCGCCCTTCTCAAAAGCACGGGACTACCTTCATGTATGTTCTCCCATTAGATGAGACCCGGGCCTTGGTAGAATATACGCTTTTCACGCCAGAGGTCTTAGAAAAACAGGAATATCAGAGAGAATTGGAAAACTACATTTCCTCACAATTGAACCTTGGACATTATGAAATCGAGCATCAGGAATACGGAGTTATTCCTATGTCTCTCGCTAAATTCCAAAAGCATATAGGCAATCAAAGCAGAATCATTAATCTAGGGACCGCAGGTGGCTACACCAAAGCCAGTACCGGATACACCTTTCAGTTTGTACAACGTCATGTTAAGGCCATTGTTGAACGCCTTAAAAATAATCAGAGTCCTAACGTGAATTTAACCTTCAGGGATAAGATGTTCCAATGGTATGATCGCACCTTACTGGATGTATTGCTTTCTGAAAAAATGACAGGAGAAGCAATCTTCACGAGTCTTTTTCAAAAAACAGACCCTGAACTTATATTGGCATTCCTTGATAATAAAAGTGGTTTTTGGAAGGAGTTTATTATCCGAAACAGTGTTCCTCTTATTCCTTTTATGACTTCTGGAATCAGGCAGCTTATAAAAAGGTAAGCTTTGAAGCCAAAAGGTATAAACTGCTTGTGATGAGCAGTATACTTGTTTACCGCATACTGGCGATCAGTCTGCAATTATCTACGAAATCATGGCACATATCCTTAAAAATGACCAGGTTGCCC
The DNA here is from genome assembly GCA_965229785.1 of Cyclobacteriaceae bacterium. GTDB lineage: Bacteria > Bacteroidota > Bacteroidia > Cytophagales > Cyclobacteriaceae > JAWPMT01. The sequence goes on along the minus strand of CBDDJS010000001.1, from coordinate 940,065 downwards.
TACACATTGATCTTCCAAATGAAAATTACCGATTATCCAGATTTGACTGGACGGGCAAAATTGTAAAACTCATCTATAGGGGAGTAACCATGACCAGTCATGAACTACCGGATTCGAAAGCACCCAATCAGGGTCTTGGCTTATACAATGAATTTGGCATCGATCGACCCGTAGGATTTGATGAAATAGAAGTAGGTGACTGGTTTCACAAGATTGGCATAGGCCTGTTACAAAAACAAAGTGAAGTATATAACTTTAACCGATTGCACAACATACGTCCAGCACAATTTCAGGTTCATGCTGAAACAGACCGAATAACCATTAATTGCCGATCTGAAGCTTACAATGGATATGCCTATGAGCTAAAAAAGATCATATGCCTTGATAACGAAGGTTTTCAGATTAGCTACGAGCTGACCAATTCAGGTGAAAAAGTGATTCAGACCAATGAATACACGCATAACTTCCTTGCTTTTAACGGAGCTTCAATGGGCCAGGATTATCACTTGCATTGGCCCTTTAAGATCAAACCAAACTCATTTCTAGAAACGGTTAACCCAGACCGGTTGGTGAACGTAGGTGACAGGGTAATTAAGTTTTCTGGTGAACCTCAACAACCTTTTTTCTTTAGCAATCTATCCGGTGGAGAGGCCGTGGAGGCCCAATGGACCCTGGAAAACACTCAGCAAAAAATGAGCCTCTCAGAAACCGGAAGTTTCACTACAGAGGCCATTAATCTTTGGGGTTGGGGCCACGTTGTTAGCCCTGAGTTATTCTTTCAGGTCAACGTGGCACCAGGAAAATCTATATTCTGGTCGAGAGACTATCTTGTAAACAGCAGATGACGCTTTACTCCGCGGGTGTCAATAACTCTTTGTCAATGATATCTTCCAAAGCATGTTTCGGAAGAGCTCCGTTCTGCATCATTGGTTTCTTGTTCGGATCCGTTGGGATGAACAATAAGCTAGGGATGCTGCGGATCTGAAATAATGCGGACAACTCCTGTTCTACTTCCGTATCTACCTTATAAATGACGACATCATCTCTTTCATTGGAGATTTCTTCAAAGATCGGAGCTACCATCTGACAAGGTCCACACCAATCCGCATAAAAATCAATGATCGCTGGCTTATCACCTTTAAATTTCCATTCCTTTTCTGTTGTATAGTCGAAGACTTTTTCTCTAAAGTCCTGGGCTGTCAAATTTATCGTTGCCATAAGCTTCCTTTTTCAATATTCTATACCCTCAACGCGAAGCGCATTGCTTTGATTCGAAAGCAGTAGCGCTTATTGAATAAGAGACAGCAGGCTGACATTGCCGTACGGCTGACAATTAAATACCAGGTTGAAGAAGGCTTACTAATTGTTCTTTACAATTCTGAATCCGAAATGATTGTTACCTCTATTAGGCGGATCAGATTCCCGGGCATAAGTAAGCAAAGTGGTTCGGTGGTAATTCCATGCCCCTCCCCGTCTAATGCGTTTCTCTTCCGTTCCGGCTGTGTTATTCAAAGGATCGGTCGCTCCATCTGTGTAAAAGGAAGCACTGTAATAGTCCTGGCACCACTCCCAAACATTACCTCCCATATCATAGAGGCCGAAAGGATTAGGGGCGTAAGAACCTACCGTAATTGAGGTTCCGGTTGCATTAAATACTCCTGGAATGTCTCCATTATAGTTTGCCTTGCTCTCATCCAATGTACCATCATCCGTAGGATATTCGAATTGTTGGCCTCCTCTTGCGGCATACTCCCACTGAGCTTCGGTAGGCAGGTCAATTTGATAGTATTGCGCGAAAGCATAAGCACCATACCACTTCACCCAATTAACAGGCCAATTGGCTTTTGAAACATCCAATAGTTCAAAAGTCTCATCGGTCGCGTTAAAAGAGATCCAGCTTTTGTTATCAATATGCTCGGCATGACCATCACTGGTACAGCCACCAGTCTCTCCGAGTTGCAAGAATACTTCTCCGGCATTAGGCGCATCTCCAGTACCGATCACCATATTTTCAGAATAGGTTCCGCAAGGATCAGAAGTAGATTGATTCATCACAATGATCCAACCATCTGAATAGGCGGCATTCAAAAATTGGCGGTATTCTTCGTTAGTAATTTCCTTTTCGGACATTTGAAATGACGACAAAGTCACGGAAACTTCAGGAGCGTCATCGGCTATGGTCATTCCACCCATTGTAAAGGAACCTGCCGGAATATCTTTTAATACAATACTACCTGGCAATTCATTGCTCGTTTCAGGAGTCAGACCGTCATCCTCTCCTCCACAAGAAACTAGCACTACAGTAAATACGATCGCTTTGAAAAGGCTTAATCGAGATAAATTCATATTGATCAAGTGGTTAGACTTCTATAGTATTAAAAAAACATCAAATATCCCTAGACTGGATGAATGAAGGAGATAATTTGAAGGTTGAATGAGGGGGCCATAAAAACAGAAAAGCACCTCCTGGGAAGAGATGCATTTCAAAACCTAACCTAAACCAAATGAAGAAATTTTTAAATTCCTATCGTGTAGTAAAGTAAACGTCAATATCTACGCTAAGATTTATACATACGATCAACTGAAGCAAAACGTCGATTAATAACAGGATTTTTATGATTAATAGAAGAATTAATTGTATTTAATCAATTATTCTATACATGCACTGTTAGGAATCATTTCCGCATACTAATGCCTGCCATGCATGTTTATCATTCGTATTTGATGGACTTTAGTGGATTGGTTCTGGCCACTTTATTAGAATGATAGAAAATCGAAAGGCCTGCAGCAACAAAAGAACCTAACAAGGTTAGACCAAAAATCCACCAGGAGATGTCAATGCGATACTCAAAGTTTTCCAGCCATTGTGTCATGAACTGAACGGTAATGGGGATACCCAGTAACCCTGAAATTAAGACCAGATAAATAAAATCTGCAGAAAGCACCCTTAGCATGTTTGTCTGACTAGCTCCCAGCACTTTTCTAATTCCGATTTCTTTGGTCCGTTTACGCATAATAAAAGCCGTCAGGCCAAAAAGACCAAGGCAACCGATAAAAATCGAAAGTCCTGCAAAAACAGAAAATATTCGCAGGAACCGTGCCTCCTCCTGATAGTGTTCTGCGATCCTCTCATTGAGGAATTGATAACGCAGGGGAATATTCGGATTGATCTCTTCCCACAAGGTTTCAACCATAGAAAGGGTTTCACTGATATGATCAGGACTAATTTTGATAAAAGCCCATCGCATGGGCATAGTAATTTCAGAACTTAATGAAAAAACCACGGGTTGGATCTTATCGTGGAGCGAGGCATAATGGAAGTCCTTTACTACGCCGATGATTTTTGCATTTTTTCTGGACCATTCCTGACCTGTAAACGCACTCCCTTGCAAACTGGTCCCAACTGGTTCCTTCAAGTCCAGGAATCTGACCGCTTCTTCATTTAAAACGTAGGCTTCCCGATAATCGCTGACAAACGCTTTATCGAATGGTCTCCCCACCAAAAATGTCGCGTCGATCGTCGAAAAGAAATCGTGCCCCACTATCACCGTGGGGATTTGGATATTCTCACTAGAACTGGGTTTGCGGTATTGCCTCCAGCCACCAACTCTGGATGAAAGAGGATTATTCGAAGCACTCACTTCCACCACTGACGATTCCTGCAATAAGCGGTCTTTTAAAATGGGATAACTGGCGATACCTTCCTGATTCTGAAGAGAGGCCATGATGATCTGTTCGGTATCGATCCCCAGGTCTTTGTTTTGCATAAAATTGATCTGCTGAAGAATGATCAAGGTACTGGCAATCAATATAGCTGACAGGAAAAACTGAACACCCACCAATACATTTCTGGGATGAAATCGGCGCTTACCTGCATAGGCATGTTTCCCGGTTACGGCATCACTTGTTGGAATTTTGAGCAGATAAAGGGCCGGAAAACTGCCAGCTATCACAGAAATCAGGATGACCAGTAAAAGACTCAGGCCCATGATCACCATGTGAAGCTCTGTGTTCACGGACAGGACTTTACCGCTTAATTCAATGAAAGTAGGTAGCGAAAATTTCACCAGAAGCATAGCTGACAAAACGGATAACACCCCGATGATCAGGGCTTCCATTTGAAACTGCCATAGTTGAGCTTTTCGATTAGCCCCCATTACCTTCTTCACACCGACTTCCTTCAGTCGGGTCAATGACCCTGCGATCGAGAGATTGATGAAATTGATGCAAGCCAGTAAGAGAATCACGATGGCTGTTACAAAAAAGATGTAGATAGTCCGATAACTGCCATTGGTTCTAATTTCTGCAATAAGGTCGGACTTAAGATGGATGTCCGCCAGAGGTTGAAAAAAGTAGTTAGGTGGATTTCGCTCTATATAACTGGCCACCAATTCATTAAGGCTCGATTCCAGATGACTAACGTCAAATTTCCCTGGGGTCCTGAAGTAGGTCCGATGACTGGTCCCGCCAAAGGTATTAGTCATCCAATAAGGGTAAGTATCTCTTATACTGGCCATTGGCAAAAAGACATTTGCCTGAAAATGGGTGTGATCAGGCAAGTCGGCAATGACTCCAGTAATCTGATAAGTCCTCCTGTTGATCTCGACAGACTTACCCAGATAATCACCCTCCTTAAAATATTTCAAAGCTGTTTTTTCGTCCAAAACAACCCCCGAAGGGTGATCCAAAGCTGTCTCCGGGTCCCCGGCAAGAAAATTCGTTTGAAATACATCAAAAAACGTGGAATCAACCGCCACTGAATGATCTTCCCAATAGATTTGATCCCCCAGGCGAATGTATAGCTGCATTAAGTCCAGTCGCGTATAAATAACGTCTTCACCGAAATTATTGGCCATTAGGGGCATTAATAAATACGGTGTAAGTGCTGATCTGCTCAAAGCATCTCCTCCCTGAGCATATTCACCCGCAATTCGGTAGACCTGATCGTAATTTCGAAAGTGCTTGTCGTAGCTAAGCTCGTGATGAATAAAAAGTCCGATGAGTGTACAAATGGATAGCCCCATCGTAAGACTGATCAGGTTAATAGCCGTGTAAAGTTTCTGACTGAGAAGGTTTCTTCTTGCCAGTTTAAAATGGAGTCCTAACATGACGTATTGCGTTTTTGACTTTCTCCTAAAAGTTTTGAGTGGTAGCATCGTAAGTCCATGCCACAACCAAATCAAATTGGCTTTGAAGGTTCCTCTCTCTTCCACCAATTCAGTGTACCATTCTTCAAAGTCACCTAAAACATCAGGCCTATCCTCAGGACAACACCAAACAAGGAACCGGTATAATTTCGATGGTGGTCTTTTCAAGAGCTCAGTTTTACTTGAAAGACACCTTCCGGAATACTTTTCCAAAGCAGGTTACGATCATCAGCCGTTTCTTTGAGGACTTGCTGACCGTACATCGTTACCTGAAAATAACGCTTGGGTTTCCCTCCTCTGGCCTTGGTTGCTTCGCCCAGTCTGGACTCAAGCAATCCCTTCTGCTCCAATCGGTACAAACCGGTATGTAAAGCACCCATGCTCACTACCCGTTTCAGACGTTCTTCAATTTCCCTCTTTATGGCCAATCCATACGCCTCATCGTTCAATACCCCAATTGTCAACATAATGACTTCCTCTAATTCCCCGATGTATTTCCGACGTTTCAACATTATTTTCTAATTGCAGGTATAATAACGAAAGTAATACAAATACATTAAACCTGCAAAAAGAAAATAATGCACTTAATAGGATACTCCTCGTATTAAATCAAGATCAAGCAAAATTTCTGAGGACCATCCTTAAACAGTGAAAATATCATTTGAGGGGTATTATGCTACCCCCGCTAGAGTAATCCGCACAAAGTGGCTCACGAGGAACCAAGAAATCACCATTTCAAAAGCAGAAAAACGGAATAACTGATTAACTCAATCTCTTTGGATCAATGGAGAAATTATATTCCTCCTCAGATTTACCGATTGATCCATTTTTCCGATTGATCCAGAACGAGCAAAAACTTCATAAAACAAAAAAGCGCCCCCTGGGAAGAGACGCTTTTTCAAAACCTAACCTAAACCAAATGAAGAATTTTTATGAATTCTTATCTTGTAGTTATATAAACGCCGCTTACCGCCAGATGATTTATAGTTACGATGAAGTGCCACAAACTGTCGATCATTGACCGTATTTATATGATTAACGGAAGAAATAATTGAATTATTTAAATTTAATACACTTCATGCCTATTACCAGCATCTTTAACTATCTACAACTATCCTAAAGACTCAGGCTGAGATGGCTAATATTTGACCTGAATTTGGTAGGCCTCTCTTTTCACCACTACATAAATTGCACATTCAACTTCCTGATCGGCCCATTCACTGTGGGTTACTTCCGTTGATAGCTCATAAATTGTTCCGTATCTCCCTTCTATTTCCAGATATGTGCCTTCATCACGTGGTTCGGAGTATACATATCGACCGATGATACTGTAAGTCTCACCCATTCCTGTTCTATTATTTATCGAAACTTCATGTAAGGACTTTTCAAATTCATCATTGGCTATACGCATATCATAGGCCACATGATTTACTATTTCATCATAGGAAACACTGACTGACTTTCCTTTTAGTTGAGATATATCTGAACCCTCAATGATCTCGGATAGTGCGAAAATTATTAATGAATCCCCTCCGTCACTCAATAAATGAATCGCATACGCGGCTCCGTCTTCAGAAGGCTTAAGATCAATCACTTTCCCAATTATCGTATGTCCTTCATATCGACCCCTTTCCTCATTATATCTCTCAGAAACCTCAGTCAAATTGTTCGGCGAAGTATCTTGATTTTTGGAGGCCTTGCACGAATAAATGAGAATGGCCATGAATATCAATGGGACAATCAATCTGAATCTCATGATTTTCAAAAAGTAGAATTAAATCAGGAAGGTATGAAGGATCGGGAGTAAATCCTTGGAAGCGCTTAGATTTTTCTAAGGTCTTCGATGCGATTGATTCTCAAGAATGTGAAAACAAGGGCCAAAAGAAAAAGCACCTCCTGGGAAGAGATGCTTTTAAACCTAACCTAAACCAAATGAAGAATTTTTTTGTGAATTCCTATCTTGTAATTATTAAAACGCCCGATTGAGTTTTTGGATACGGGATAACGATAAAGGGAGATAAATCGTCGGTCAATGGGCATATTTTTATGACGAATGGAAGAATAAATTGGATTTAAAGAACATGACTTACAACAAGGCAACTGTCGATATCACAGATCAATCTGAATTTCTGGGGATCATCAACGAACTATCTATTGATGAATTGAGACACGTATTGAACGCAACCCAAATGCGGCTTCAAAAATCGCTCACCCGAGCGACACAAATTCCTTAGACCTGTAGATAACTTAATAACTCAACAAACTAATTCGCCTCGGGTCATTGGAATAATATCGTAACTATACAGGTTTTCCGCTTGATCCAATAAACACTCGTCAATAAAACAGTGAGGGCCATAAACGAGAAAAGCATCCCCTGGGAAGAGATGCTTTTCCAAAACCTAACCTAAAACCAAATGAAGAATTTTACTACTAAATGTGTTGGTTATAGATACGTCATTGCAAGCCTGAGGATGTTCAAATAAGCCGACTGGTAGAATTTTTACGATGACCTGAGGAATACTTCGGATGAATGGACTACTCCTGCAGTTTCTTGAATACAGGATCTCTCAATGTGCCATTATCAGTGATCATGGAGTATTCTACTTCACACATTAATTCCGGCCTCACCCACCGTGATTTATTTTCTTCGTGAGCTTCTTCATTTACTGGTTTAGAGGCTGCGGCCATTTCATCGAGTAAAGTTCGAATGTGCTTAAGCCAGTTGTCATCAAACCCTGAGCCAACGCGTCCACGATAAGTTAGCTGGTCTCCTTTCCGCTCAGCTATTTGTAATGATCCGAAGTATGCTTCTCTTTCTCCTTCACCCGGAGTATATCCTATGATTACAAAATCCTTCGAAGTTTTCACCTTCACTTTGACCCAGGTATCAGAACGACGATCCGGGTAATACTTACCCAAAGGCTCTTTAGAGATGATCCCTTCCACCCCCAATTGTTTTGCAGCTTCAAACAATGCTTCCCCGTCCTCTACTACTTCTGATATCCGATAGTTACTGTCTTTTCTCACCGAATCTTTAAGCCATTCTCTTCTCCTCAGCAAAGGTTCCTGGGTCAATTGCTTACCATCCATATAAAGACAATCAAACAAGTAGCAATAGGCAGGATTCCTCCTACTCAACGAATCAAAGTTCTTTTTCGACATGAGCCGCCGAATCACTTTCTTAAAGTCTGCGCGCCCATGCTCGTCAAGGCAAACAATTTCCGCGTCAAATACGGCATTATTGATGCGGAATGCTTCTTCCGGAACATTCAATTCGGGAAATTGCTCCGTGATGATGTTCATGTTACGGCTACGAATCGTTAATTCACCTTCATTCAAGGTAATCATGGCCCGGATACCATCCCATTTCACCTCGTGCAGATAGTCCCCTGTTGGTGGTTTTTTGACTGAACCGGCTAACATAGGTTTAATTGCTGTTCCAAGGAAGTCTTTTTGAGGTTTGTCTACGCGTTCCAGCAACCATTCCTTTCCCTTCATCAAGTGCATGCGGTATTCTGCATTGAAAGTCCTGCTACTAAGACGAAAGTAAAAACCGTTTTTCTTTTCTTTAGTGATTTCGTACGTTCCGGAAGCATAGACCCACATCATTCCACCCCCATATTCACCCTTTGGGATCTCGCCCTCGAAAGATAAGTATTTCAAAGGGTGGTCTTCTGTTTGAACCGCTAATCTTTTTACACCGGGTTCCGGAGGCATACCTCTAGGGATCGCCCAGGATTTGAGTGTCCCTTCCTGCTCCAATCTCAGGTCATAATGCAGATGGGAAGCATGGTGTCTCTGAATCACAAAACGACTTCCTGCACTTTCTTCGCCAACAATATCTGGTTCTGGGGTCTTATTAAAATCTCGCTTTTTCTCATACTCCTGTAGTTGTTCGGTGGTTTTCCTTTTATCGTGAGGAGGATGGGTTTTCTCCACGATTGCCCGTTTGTCGGTATGAATGGGTATAGCCCATGCCCGGATTGATTCCCACGCATCTCCTTCCTCCTCCACCAATTGAGGGACCGTCAGAATATTCATTTCAGCGGTAGTATTCAAGCCCTGCAAATACTCCCAGGTAATGGGTGCACTGGCCGTCGCTCCGACTTTTCCTCGCAGGCTATAAGCACTGACTATGGTTTGCGACGGGCGGTTCCGATAAATATCCACCAAAACCCTTCCTTTTCGAGCTTCTTTCTTGATGTGCAGTGTGGTTTGACTATTCTTTTCCAAAAAGGAAGCTGCCAGTGACTTTGCTGCCTGGAAGCACTCTTCAAAGGAATACCGAATGGCCACTGGTGTGACCAAATGCAATCCCTTACCACCTGTTGTTTTTACAAAAACATGATAACCATGTCTTTCCAAATGTTCTTTCAAATGAAAAGCTATGTCTTTGAGTTGCAAAAAGTCATATCCTTCCGGAGGATCCAGGTCATAGACGATATAATCAGGAGATTCGGTATTGTGACTGATGCAATGCATCTGATGAAGTTCCAGACAGGCCAGATTGGATAACCATACGAGCGTGGCTTCCTCATTAGCTACCACGTACTCTTTTTTTCTGTCTTTGCCCAATCGAACATAATCAATCCAATCAGGGGTCCAGTCCGGTCGGTTTTTCTGAAAAAATTGCTCACCATATATGCCATCCGGATACCTCACCAACGACAAAGGCCGACCTTTTAAATGCCGAAGGATGGTGGGCCCGAGGCTCAGGTAATACTGGATTACTTCTGCCTTGAGAACGGCATCATCCGGGTAAAGAACCTTATCCAGATTGGAAAGATCCAGTTTTCTTTTCCCTACCTCAACGTGTACTTTTTTCTTGGCCATAAAAAATCCCGAGTGGTAAATTAATCACCAAACGGGATAATCTTTTCAGAAGTAACATATCTTCCAAAATCCTTTGAAAACAAAAATCCCGACATTGAGCCGGGATTCTGATATATGGTATCTTAAATATCGCTTAGGATCAGTAGCGTCCGCCGCCACCATAGCCACCGCCGCGATTGCCACCGCCGCCGTAGCCACCTCGGCCACCGCCACCATATCCACCGCCGCGATTTCCGCCGCCCTCTCTAGGGTTAGCTTTTTTCACGATAATCGTACGTCCTTCTAAATTAGACTCATTCAAATTTTCTATTGCCTCTTGTGCCGCCTCGTCATCTGACATCTCTACGAAGCCAAATCCTTTACTTCGACCAGTGTCCCGGTCCATGATAATCTTTACGGAATCTACCTCTCCGTAAGCTGAGAATAGCTGCTCTAACGTGTCCTCAGACGTATCGTAGTTCAGCTTTGTTACAAAAATGTTCATTAGTAATATTATAATTAGCCGCGGATGATCACAGCTTCACTCAAACGCCAGGAAGGAAATAGAAGTGATGGTGTAAAAACCTACGAGCGGCAAAACTATACTATAATTCCGCCAATTTTAAATGATTGGTCTCATTAACTTTTTCTAGTTGGAACATACTTCCTGTATAAAACAGCTGATAAAGGCCCAGATTGTTGTGTGGAAACTCATCCATAAGGCTCAAATCATGCCCTAGAAGCCAGCAAATCAAGATTCGAATGGCTCGCCCATGCATGCAAATCAGTATTTGTTTCTCATCACCTTGTGATAAAATATGGTTCATGGCTTTTTTTTGCCTTTCCATAACTTGAAGCGGAGACTCTCCCCCTCCTACTGATTGGTTCAAATTACCAGACTTCCATTCTGCTACTGTGGCCTGATAAGCCGTCATCGTACTTTCTGAAAACTTTACACCTTCCTGTGATCCCCAACTAATCTCGTCCAGTCCACTCAGTTTTGTATGTGGCAGGCCATCATTGATGAAGCCTTCTACGGATTGAAAGGTCCGCTGCAGTTCGGAAACATAAACATGATCAAATGATGTGTTCTTAAAGCACGTATAAAAAGCTTTAGCCTGCTTCAATCCAAGATCATTCAAAGGCGCATCAATTCCACGCCCCTGTACCATTCCTTGCTGGTTGTAGTTAGTTTCACCGTGGCGTACAATAAATATTCTCTTGGATTTGGACTTGTCATCCATATTTTTGTTGCTTTAATATGCGGCGAAAATAATCCATTTATGTTTCCAGAAGGACTGTCGATAGAGGCGATCAATGATATTGGGAAAAATACCATGTTTGATACCATTGGGATTAAGATACTGGAAGTGGGTACTGATTATATAAAAGGATCCATGCCTGTCAATGCGCAAACAAAACAGCCTATGGGCTTGTTGCATGGAGGAGCGTCAGTGGCATTTGCAGAAACATTGGGCAGTATCGCTTCTACGCTTGTAATTGATATGACCAAGAAGGCACCAGTGGGGTTAGAAATAAATGCGAATCATATAAAATCAGCTCGGGACGGGTTCGTATACGGAGTTTGTCGACCACTCCACGTAGGCTCCCGAACCCACGTTTGGGAAATTAAGATCACCAATGAGCAAGATCAACTCGTCTGTGTAAGTCGACTCACAACCTCAATCATTGACCAAAAGCATTAGGGTGAGTATCAAAAAAGAGCACGCGACTTCTGTTAAACTAACACCCCATGAGGTGTGGAAATTGGCGGTCAATAAAAGTTACCCGATGGTGGCCTGGTCCCTGCCACAACGTCAAACCTCTTACTTGTTGGTGGATACTCGTCCGGACCTTGAAGCGCAAGAACATGAATTGGAAGAAGTCCAGCCTGGCTTTCTGGTCAATCGTTTCCTTTCTTCCCATCCCTGTACCTCCATCCTACTCAAAGCAGATGTGTTGATCATCAGTGAAGAGCAACAGCACAGTACTTCTATAGATCCAACTTTATCGGCCTCTCATCTGGATCAGTTTCTGCAAGAAATCGAACATACCACAGATCAGCTAGAAAATCGAGCATCTGAGAACAATGTTAAGCACGATTACCCGGAACTGGTTCAAAATGCTGTCGACGAAATTGCTGAGGGACATGCTCAAAAGATCGTATTGGCTCGATATGAAGACCACCCGATCCCTTCGGAGTTGGACTGTTATCAAAAGTTTGAGGAGTTGCATCAGCAATATCCCAATGCCATGACTTACGCCTGCTACCTTCCAGGAGAAGGCGTATGGCTGGGAGCTACACCTGAAGAATTGATCGAACTAAAAGACAACAAACATTTCAAAACCGTTGCACTAGCCGGTACGCAACCCTTGACCGAAGGGGCCAAACTGAGTGACCTTACCTGGACACAAAAAGAAATAGAAGAACAAGCACTGGTAAGTCGATACATCATTGATTGTTTTAAGAAGATCCGCCTGAGGGAATTTGATGAATACGGCCCAAAAACCGTGAAAGCGGGTCAACTGGCACATTTAAAAACACAATTTCAGGTAGATATGGAAGCCACCCATTCGCCGAGACTGGGAACTACCATGCTTAACTTGTTACAGCCCACTTCGGCCGTATGTGGGATGCCACTGCATAAATCGTTGGCGTTCATCAAAGAAAAAGAAGGATTCGACCGGGAATTTTACGCTGGATTTCTTGGACCTGTCCAAATCCAGAATAGCACTAATTTGTTTGTTAATCTGAGATGCGCACGGTTGAAAAGTAATGTTGCCCGATTCTATGCTGGCGCTGGAATCACTGAAGATTCAGATCCAGAAAAAGAGTTGATTGAGACCGACCTGAAGCTGAAAACAATGAAACGAGTGATCCTCGACGCATAATGCATCAAACTGTCTTTGATACTTCTGAGCTCCTTCGATTATTAGGAATTGAACAAGTGGTCATCTGTCCGGGTTCCCGGAACGCTCCTCTTACGATCTCTTTTGTACAGAATCCCGGTATTAAAAAAATAAGTATCATTGATGAGCGATCCGCGGGATTCATTGCTATGGGTATCGCCCAGGCTTCCGGGAAGCCAGTCGCCGTATGTTGCACGTCTGGATCGGCCGTTCTCAATTTTGGGCCCGCGTGTGCGGAAGCTTTTTATCAGGAAGTACCCGTCGTTTTCCTCTCAGCTGACCGTCCTCCCGAATGGATCGACCAGGGTGATGGACAAACGATAAGGCAATCCAATGTGTTGGCACTCCATGTCAAAGAAAGCTATGACCTTCCGGTTGATCTGACCCATCCCGATGCACAATGGGAATACAAAAGAAAGCTCAATGAAGCAGTTAATGCGGCTAATACTGGCATCAAAGGTCCGGTACACATTAATATTCCTTTCAGAGAACCTTTTTACCCCACAGATCTGGATCAATTTCAGTTTTCTAAGAACCTGGCGATCACCCAGCATTATGGGTCTGACATACACCCTCCAGAAGGTGAAAAACAGGACATTTTACGGGAATGGTCAAAATATGAAAGGAAGTTATTTGTTCTCGGGCAAGACGATTATCACCCCAACTTTCTAAATGTCCTCGCTGCAATCAGCAAAAAGCAGGATATTCCTATCGTTGCAGATGTGATCAGCAATGCTGGAATTTTACAAGAGGTAATCACCAAGCAGGATCTTTTCCTGACCGACCCTGTATGTGCCGAAGTGCTAAAACCAAATTTGGTAGTCACTTTCGGTAAAACGCTGATATCGAAAAACCTAAAGATTGCTTTGCGGCAAGATTTAGATCACTGGATGATTGGTAAACACCGCCCCCTAGATACCTTCAAAAACTTACGGAAAGTGATTCCATGGGAAACTGATACTTTTTTGGAATTGATCGCTGAAGCTGAAGATAAGCCTTATAGCTTCAAAACCAATTGGCAACTAGCCGAAAAAACCACAACTGAGGCATTGGATCAACTACTGACAAAACAACCTTACAGCGAATTTTGGGTATTTCGGGAGATCATGGCAAGTCTACCCACAGACAGCCACATTCATTTGTCCAATAGTATGGCAGTTCGATATGCCAACTTCTTCGCTCCTAAAGAAAAACAGATCACTTTTCACTGCAATCGCGGGACCAGTGGTATTGACGGGCCCGTTTCAACGGCCGTTGGATACGCTGCCAATACAGCAAAGAAAAACATTCTGATCACGGGGGATTTGAGTGCCCTTTATGATCGAAATGCATTTTTAAATGACCTTTTTCCCAACCTGAAGATCATTGTATCCAATAATGGCGGTGGTGGCATTTTTGATCTGATACCCGGACCAAAAGTGTTAACTAATGAAGATCGAAACAAATACTTTGAAACCAGGCACCACCTGACCTTCAATAGGCTGGCAGATGAAATCCAATTCGATTATCACCTGATCACCGACAAAGAAGGACTTAAGCAGCAATTGCTACCATTCCTTGGTTCCGATCAAAATGGATTGATGGAAATACAAACAAATCCGGAAATCAATGGGGATGTGTACAGAAAAGTACGGATTGCTTTAAAAGAAAAGTCCCCTTTCGGGGACTCTTAACAACCTTTACCAGAAAACACTACTCTATCGTTGGTTATTCTGTGTGTTATATCAAACGTAGAAGAAATAATTTGGATTATTTCTTTCGCACTTTTTTTATTGAATTTTGCAGTTAGCTGACAATTCATCAATTCTTCGTTCTGGAATTCCACTTCCATTCCGTACACTTCTTTTAATAATCTACCAACCTCAGCCAGGTTATCCTGCTTGAATGAGATCACCCCATTGCTCCAGGCAAGAAAATTGTCATTTCCGATTTTTTGTTTCGTGATCGTCTCTTCAGAGTTCTTCACAATTCCCATCTCACCCTTTACCAACAGCACTTCTTCAGATTCTCCGGAGAACATCTCAGGATTGTGAGAAACAGCCACTCTCCCACTTTCAACCATCACCTCTGTTCCCAAATCGCTATCTGTATCAATTGAAAAAGAAGTACCCAGGACTTCAATCTTAGCATCATTGGCATAAATCACAAAAGGTCTATTCGTATCTCGCAATACATCGAAGTACGCTTTTCCTGATATTTTCACCACTCTCTGCTCACGACTCATTTCTACGACCTCATAAGTAGTTCCTGTATAAAGCATCAGAATGGAGCCATCATCCAGAAGAACAGATGCGGCCATGGGCGGAGCGTCTAAAGGTGCAACTGCGTTGTTATTGTTCAATACAAACCAACCGGCCAGCCCCGCAACCACCAATAAAGCGATGGCAGCCGCTACTCGGAACCAGTTATTATTAGATTTTTCTTCAAACGTATTTTTTTGTTCCAGTTTTATCGTTTTGGCATGATCATTGAGAATAGAATCCAAGACACCAACAGGTGCTTCATAGGAAGTGGCAGCATGCCAGGCTGATTTAGCCTCAAAGAAAAAACGAGCATTTTCGGCGTTATCGGAACGCCATTGCCTCACTTTTTCAGCTTCTTGTTCAGAAACTTCACCGGAAAAATACTTTCCTAATAGTTCTTCCATTCTTCTTTACAAACAAATACACAGCAGTAACAATTCTCCTTTGAAAAAACCCTATCCAAATTTCTTATAATTTATCCGTCTTCGGATCATAATCAATTGGAAGTATATCTGCGAATCTCTCCCACGACCAATAACCTATGGTGGTTACCCCCAAAGGCTGCTTAATATGGCCGTTTGCATCGATATTCACATAAGATTCTTTCAATTTCACTAACGATCTTTGAATATCGGGTTTTCGAGTCAAAAATAAAATATTATCTGTACTCAAAAGCACTTTTTCTTCCAGCTCTCTAGCCATCTGGAACAGGTATTGGTCGCTTTCTTTTTCTTTCAGGTACTCTATATAAAGGTAATCCGGAAACTCCAGTTGCCACTCTACCGGAGATCGTCGACTCAAGACCTCTTCAATCCTGACCTTCTCTGTTCCGGTTTCAGAAAGGCCAATTACCGTTTCTGATTTATATACCCGAAATCCTTGTCGACGTATATTCCCCTGCACCATCGATTTCAAAAAATGCCGCAATGACCCCTGATAACTGCTCTTTCGGTTCTTTCTCCAGAGTTTTCGCTGCTTTTGGTTAGTCACGGGTAATTGTTCAAATCGAACTTTCCCATAGTAGACTAGTCGTTGTTCAAAATTCTCAAAATACTCCAGTTCATAGATGATCATGTATCCCAGGGCTTCATTTCGAATCCTCAGTGGACTTGAAGCTTCTGCATAGAGTACCTTACCACCATCACTCGTATAGAATTGAAGTACATCAGGATTCAGTATCGAACATCGACGCGCATTAAAGGATTCTCCGAAAAACTCCCTTTTGAAAATGTCGTAGGTTTTCTCCCAATCTTCGGAAGCTACCAGTCTACTGGAAGACACCTCAATCTCAGAAAGTTCATTGGTTCTGAACTTCATGGTTCCATTTACTACAATGGAGCCTGTGCCTCCCACATTTACTTCAAAAATTGATTTCTGGTAGCTCACATGAGAAAATACCAGTTCGTAACTTCCAAAAGGTACGTTTTCAAATTTGTAAAATCCATTGTTATTGGTGACTGCACCAATGGAAGTCCCGTTCAGGAATACATTCACACCGGGAATTTCGTCCCCAGTATCAAATTCGCGAGCCCATCCGGTTATGACGAATCCAGTAGGCCCCGAGGGTAATTTTACTTTTTCCGGAGGAAGTCGTTTTAAAATGATCTGATCTCCCTGGAATTGATAAGCAATTCCGGTCCCGACTAAGAGCCGATCCAGAAACTTGGAAAGCCTTTCATCAGTCGCTTCGCATGAAAACTTACTACCAGTAGGTATTAAACTTGAATTGTAAGCGAAGTAATAATTGGTTTTGACACTGATGCTATCAAGAATAACCTCAAGTGGTTGATCAACGGCCTTTAAAGTAATGGTACGATTAGCTTGCTGACCATACATTGCGAAGCAGCAGCACAAGAGCACAATTACACTGAGGCTCCTCATTCACGGTCAAGTTTGTAATCCTTGAACTTCTCACGTAAAACACGTAAGGCCTTACCCATTTGTACTTCGACTGTCTTTACCGAAATATCCAGATGTTCGGCAATTTCCTGATATTTCAGCCCTTCGTATCTGCTCAACTTGAAAATTTCACTGCAGCGCGGAGGCAAATTATTCACTTCGTCGAGAATACGCTCCTGTACATCATCTACATTTTTATGGAAATACTTATCCTCTGCAGACTCTTCCATATAGTGTACCACGTACTGGCGATAAGCATCCTTTACTTTTTCGTGCTTCAGGTGATTTAAACAGGTATTATGAACAGACCGATATAAGTAGCTTTTGATCGAGGAGTCCAAAGCCAACTGCTCACACTTTTCCCAAAATTTCACAAAGACCTCTTGCACAATCTCCTCTGCGTTTTCACGCATATCCATGAAACGCATGGCGTACGAAACCATGATCCCATAGTATTCATTAAAGACAAGTTCGAAAGCACGCTTATCTTTGTTTCTGAGTCGCTCGACTATTATAGCTTCTGTTTCCGCCAAAATTTATGGTACAATGATTATCACCATTCAGGGCCAGCAACTGACAACCAATCAAATAGGCAATGGAGGCTTCGAAAAAAATCAATTTTCGGAAAATTCACAACACCTATTAGACTTCATTCAGTCTTGGACAAAAGGAAATAGAGATTTCACATTTGAAACTTCTGGCTCCACAAGCAAACCTAAGAAAATCCAACTTACAAAGGAAATCCTAGTATATAGCGCCAAGGAGACATTGAAATATTTAAATTTTGATGACCGGCAAAATAAGCCTTTCCTTCTACCCATTTCTCCGAAGTTCATTGGTGGTATGATGGTGGCAGTCAGGGCGTTGGTCAGTGATTCAGATTTGCTTGTGGTTGACCCTCAAAACCCAATCTGGCCGGACACTACTTTTTTCACAGGTTCATTTGTCCCACTACAAATTCAAAAAATTTTACAAAACAATCCTCAAATGTTGGGGTCCGTTGACAATATACTCATCGGAGGAGCAGCATTAGAGCCGACTTTAGAACAAAAGCTACTTGAAACCAACACAAGATGCTTCCATACTTATGGCATGACTGAAACAGCCTCTCATGTGGCACTCAGGCCATTGGGAAAAGAGACCTTCCACGCCATTGGTGATGCACAATTCAGTTTGAGCGAGGCAGGCACACTTGGCATTTCAGGTACGGTCACCGGAAATCAACCTTTAATCACTAACGACCTAGTGGTCGTATCGGATAAACAAACCTTTCAATGGAAAGGCCGGGGAGATTTCGTCATCAATTCAGGTGGTTATAAAATCCAACCAGAAAGTGTTGAAGCAAAGTTGTCAACTCAATTGAAGTCTCCTTTCATGATTTCTTCCATACCTGATGCTAAATTTGGCAATAAAGTGGTGTTGATTTCAGAGGATAGTGAGTGTTCTCTTCGCTTCGACGATTTACACCCATACGAAAAACCTAAAGCCTTGTTTTTTGATCAAGAAATAGCTCGAACAGCCTCTGGCAAACCAGATCGCATTAAAACAAGGGAAAACCTATTGAAACAAATTCATGCGTGATCTCAACATATCTTTTTTGACTCTTCAGGTTCCTCCTCCTTTCGCACATGGCTACACCATGACCATTTCCAAAAAAGGAAAAGCATGGGAAATCAAATTTCAACTGGAATACCTACAGCGAGAATCGTTGGAAGAAGAGGAAATTCTGGAAGAAGGTTTTACCGGAGACGATGATTTTCAATGGGCAGGAGGCCTCCCGGAAGTCTGGGTACAAGCCATTGACCGTTTGCTCCAGGAAACAACCTACGTCCCGGATCAACCAATTGAAGCACCTAATCATCTTTTTTTAGAATATGTCAATAATGGGAAATCTGGTTTTCCTGTCAATTTTCAGGAATGGGAATATGTTCTGGAGGAACTGATTCAGGCCATTTATGAACTGGCGAAGCGAGAGCTTCCATTCATGTTGCACCTGATCAACATGAAGGAAAAGATTGATCTTAAACTGCATGCCAAATTTGCCACTCGTAGCTTCGTTTTAAAAGGCGGTAAGCGACCTTTTCAATGGGAACAATTGAAAACAGTCCTGGGGCAAATTGAAAATTTGGAGATCAATGAAGTGCCTAAGGCCAGGCCCGCAAAAAAAGGCTATTGGCTCTCCTTCGATAGCGAACAATACTTCGAGATCAAATCAGAGGAAGGTGCACGCGAATTTGTGGAACTGCTAAGCAAATAACACCTATTTCGCCTAATATAGGTTCATTTGAAGAAGACTCTGGGTCAAAAGCAATTCCTGATAAAAGCATACAGAGGCTCTTCAAAATGAGATCAGCGTTCTCTTCATGCAACTCTGATCAATCTTAAAAGCCGGGTTAATATCGGTCTAAAAACAAAAATCCCTGTTTGGGCCTGGAGCCCAGACAGGGAGAAATATCACATTTCGACCGGCTCCACGTGACAGTTTTCTATTACGTCAACTTCAATGGCATATCCGTCAATCGCTGACCAGTAACACGGTAAACCGCATTTGCGATGGCCGCGCCTATCGGACCCAAAGGAGGTTCCCCAACGGCACCAGGCTTACCGGTTCCATTAATGATCTCCACATCTATCTCATTGGGTGTATCACGCATAAGCGCCATACGATAAGGACCATAGATCACAGGACGGAGCTCACTCCCTTCTACCTGCATTTCTTCAAACATCGATGCGCTGATCCCCATATTGATGGAGCCTTCACACTGTGCTTTTACCTGATCCGGATTTACGGCAAACCCTGGATCCATCACACAGGTCACTTTCTCCACCTTAATGCGCTTACCTGTGACAGACACTTCCGCTATCTGCGCACAGGGAGTACCTGCGTCAGTAGAGGCAGCAAAGCCCATAGCTCTGTTCCCCGTGGCCTTATCCTTATACCCGGATTTCCTGGCTGCCGCCTCGATCACCTTTTTCAATCTTCGTCCCCTCTCATCATTTGAGATATGAGCCAAACGAAACTCAACTGGGTTTTGTCCAGCCTCCTGGGCAAGCTGATCCATAAAACTTTCAATGGCAAAGGTGTTTGCCAGCAATCCAAGGCTTCTCCACCAGCTCGTCGCAAATGGAAGATCCGTATGCCACGAGACCGACCGTAACCCAGGGATATTTCGATATTGGATCATTCCTCCGCGAATAGCGCCCATATCTGTACCAATGATAGAATTGGCAAAACCCGGCAACAAAGCGGAGTTATAGGCCACATCTCCACTAGAGAATTGATGCTCCAAGGCCTCAATACTCCCCGATTCACTGAGTTTTGCTCGCATAATGTGATGAGTTGGCGGACGAAACGTATCATTCTGAAATTCCTCTTTACGATCAAAGAAGCATTTCACTGGTTTACCCACCGCTTTACTCATCACCGCAGCCTGAACGGCATGTGGCGTATGTAAACGTCGGCCGAATCCCCCTCCAAGATAAGTCGGAATCACATTCACATGCTCTTCGTCAAGTCCAAGGCGGTCAGCAACCTCCTTCCGGGTCATCCCAACTACCTGTGTTGACATCTCAATGGTGGCATGATCACCTTCAACAAAAGCAACCGCTCCATTAGGTTCAATCTGAGCATGTGCACCTATCGGGCTGGAAAACTCCATCTTCAGAAACCCTTCCGTATTGGCTTCTTCGGCATCATCTAACGTTGACGAGGCGTTCCCCTCTTTCTGAATGACCATGGATTCCCCTTTTCCTACTTTGGTCATCTCAACGATATCGTCGGTGGTCCAGTCTTTCTGAGTGGCCCAATCTACTTTGATCTTGCGTTTGGCGTTCTCTGCCTGGATCAGGGTTTCGGCAACTACTCCAACGAAATCTTCCTCCAAAACCACTTTTACCACTCCCGGCATGTTTTCCGCAGCACTGACATCAGCTCCTTTGAACTTCGATCCGATTTTTGAAGGTCTCACCACAGCTCCGTAAAGCATATCAGGCATCGATGCGTCCATACCAAACATCGGTGTGCCGATCACTTTATCAACCAAATCGACCCTGGGAACCGGTTTTCCTACATACTTATATTGACTTACGTCCTTCAACACTGGCGTATCCGGAACTTCCCATTCAGCAACTCCCTGCACCGTTTCTCCATAAGTCAATGTCTTACCATTTGAAGTGAAGACGCCATTTTTATTAGTGACTGCATTAGATTCCACGCCCATCTTTCTGGCCGCTTCCACTCTCAGCATTTCGCGTAAAGTTGCGGATAGCTCTCTCACTGGTTGAAAAAGTCCCGCCACGGTCGTACTTCCCCCCGTACTTAACCCATCGATATTGCCTGTGGCAGTAGCCGCATGTTCAATTTTGATAAGCTCCATATCTACTTCAAGTTCATCCGCCGCGATCTGGACTAAACTGGTAAATGAACCCTGTCCCATTTCAACTTTGGGACTGTAGAATTTGATCGTATTGTCCGCCATGATCTCAAACCACATGGAAGGCGTAGAAACATCCCCCATGTACGATAGCATATCGGGATTCTCCAACATTTCATACAACCCTCTTCGCATGCCATTACGTCCAAGATACGCAGCTCCCAGCAACACGCCAGTACCTCCCAGCAATGTGCGAACAATGAATTTTCTTCTTGAAAACTTCTTCTCTCCCATGACTTAGCCGATTAAGGTATTAGACTTGATCTCTGCCGCTCTTTTGATGGCTTTTCGCATACGGTAGTAAGTCCCACAACGACATACATTGATGATGTGATTGTCAATGTCTTCATCTGTCGGGTTAGGGATTTTCTCCAAGAGTGCTGCCGTAGCCATCATGAATCCTGGTTGACAATAACCACATTGAGGTACAATTTCTTCAACCCACGCCTGCTGAACCGGGTGCAGGTTATCGGCATCTCCCAATCCTTCAATCGTGGTTATCTCTTTGCCTTCCACGTATTTCACGGCATAAGAACATGACCTGACCGCTTCTCCATCCACATGCAATGTACATGCTCCGCAGGCAGCTTTCCCACAGCCAAACTTGGTTCCTTTCATATCCAATACATCCCGGATCACCCAGAGCAAAGGGGTATTTCCATCGATATCTACGGTTTTTGATTGGCCATTAAGGCGAAATGATATTTGCATGATTTTAATCTTCAGTATTTTCATCAGGAATGATGGCTCCCGCATCAATCCAGGTTTTAACAGCTTCAATATATTCTTCTTTCCCTACCGGTGGCACCTCGCGTGGATTTCCTTCCGCATCTACACCAGGTTCCCAGGCCCATAGCACCAGCTCATGTTCCGTTAAATGATGCATGATATCATCTGCAGATCGGTTTCCATTCTTTGACCGGTCCATCATCGAGCGCGCAATCTCATAGCGATTCAATCCCTCCCAGGCCATACTGGATGGCGCTAATGCCCAATGAGGGGCACCGGGAACTCCGGAATATTCATTATTAGAATCTGCATGACATTGTTGACAATTAGTCGCTGAACCTCCATCATTGGTGCGGGTAATGCCCAGGTGGTGTGGGTGTCGATCCTCAGATTGTTTGGGCACGTTATCTGCGGGATGGCAATTAACGCATCGCTGATGCTCCAGAACATCCATCATTTTGTGGAAGGACACTTCGGAAACCGGCATTTCAGGTATTAACTCCAATTTCTCCGGGTACTCAGGTTCTTCACTTAAGTGAATACCGATCGCCGAGGAAAACAAGATCACTGTACTGAATAGTGTGATCCAAATGGTTTTGTTCTTCATAGATTTGATTTGAGAGGTTAGCAAATTCAATTTAATAAATACTCATGGTTGAAACGTGGCCTGATCCAATTTTCCCGGTGATTGATTCACTAGAGAAGGCACTACCCCAAATTCCCTTTTGAACGCTTTGCTGAAGTGTCCCAGATCCTCAAAACCTGATTGCAAATAAATATCGCTAGGCTTTCGGCCCGAGGAAATCAGATCAAAGGCAAATCGCAATCGCTTTTTCATCAACCACTTGCGAGGAGGCTGTTTAAAGATCTTCCTAAACTCCCGGTTAAAGGATGACAAACTTCTACCCGACTGCCTGGCAAACAGTTCTAATGGAAGGTTATACATGAAATTATAATTCATGTAAGTGAGAAGATCAGCTGCCTCATATATGGCGTATTCCCGAAAAGCCATGGCCGCTTTTTCATCCGAGTTCAAGATGGCTACCAGTGCGTTGAACGTTTGATTTTCAACCTTCTGACGATCCACTTCTTCACCGTTTTCGATGGATGTGATCACATCCGTCATAAAGGCATTCAAATCGGATGTCGCAGGTATCCTCAACCA
The DNA here is from genome assembly GCA_965229785.1 of Cyclobacteriaceae bacterium. Classification (GTDB taxonomy): domain Bacteria; phylum Bacteroidota; class Bacteroidia; order Cytophagales; family Cyclobacteriaceae; genus JAWPMT01. Next base: position 916,727 of record CBDDJS010000001.1, on the reverse strand, counting down.
CTCTTCCGTATAAGGTGGCACTTTCGTAGGTACCAGATCTTGAATCAACCGCTCTACAAATTCATTGGTCAGCATGAACGTGTATAAATTGGCCTCTTTTTCGGAAGGTGCAAAGGTTTTGTGCATGGTACCTTCTGAAAATTTTCGTAGGATACCATATTGACCTGGACCAAGATCATAGCTCGCATCTTTGGTTTCAATGTGTAGTGTCCCTGTTTTCATATAGACCAGGGCACTTCCGGGTAGATAATAAGGCACTTTCTCCGCAGAAGTCGCGTGACATGAGGCTGCAATCGTGATTTCGCCGCATTGCATCAATTTCATCATGTGCTCACTCATAATACGAAAATAGAGAACCCTGTCAGCGTTTACTTGTCTCTACGTGTCAAAATGATGCCAACTTCACTACCGTTCGAATCTTGGATAGAATCTCCAAATCTTTACTCACTGATTTTTTCTTACTTCATTGTGAGGGGTTTTCAACAAAAAGCACAAAATCAAAATCTGAGTTGATTTTCAATCATTTGAAAAGTATCCTAGCGATTTATATGAGTGAAAAAATTTATGTTTTTTATATTTTATAATCATAAATAATTCATATTCAATTACTTATAAAAACGATTTTTGTTGTTAAATTTTATGTTTTTTCAATTTTCTAATTTTTTGAACATCAATTAACCAGGAATCAAAATCACTTTTTAAGATTACCAGCACCCATCTCTTACCATCAGAAAAAAACAAAATCATCGTTTTCCATAAAAAAAACGATTCTCATGATTTTTTAAATTATTTCTCAAATCGAGGGGAAATTTTAAAAAATTGGAATTTACAGCTTATAAAAATTCATCTTTTTATAAATATCCTAATATTTCATCGGTATTTAGATTTTTGTCAGGATTTTCATTGGTTAAACGTCCCTAAATTAGCTTTTCATTCTGCAACGAATAGACCTGACTGCATATGGAAAGCACCCATAGAAATGGACTTTATTGTGAAGAATTAGAACATGACGCCTGCGGAGTGGGCTGCGTGGTAAACATCAACGGCAGAAAGTCTCATAAGACCATAAAAGATGCCCTGACCATGTTGAAGAACATGGAACATCGCGGCGCCACAGGAAGTGATCCCGAAACGGGTGACGGAGCAGGGATTTTGATCCAGATTCCGCATACGTTTTACAAACAGGAACTCCGCGAATTAGCCATTAATTTACCTGATGAAGGTCAGTATGGGGTTGGTATGATTTTTTACCCACAACACTACCCCACTCGAGATCAATGCCGGAAGGTAATGAACAATGCGGTTCGGAAGATGGGATTTCAGCTACTTGGCTATCGCCCCGTACCTGTGGATGGCAATGTGCCCGGTCATGAGTCCAAATCAGTGGAGCCATATGTGGAGCAAATCTTTTTGCAAAGCAAAGATCATCAATTGAAACAGGAAGAACTGGAAAGAAAGCTTTTCATTCTAAATCACCTGATCACTAACGAAGTGAAAAAGGAAGTTCCTGCAGCAAATGATGAGTTCTGCATTAGTAGTTTATCGACTCGAACGATTATTTATAAGGGTCAACTGAAGACCAATCAGGTAGAAACTTATTACCATGATCTGGTAAATCCTGAATTGAAATCAGCCCTCGCCATTGTTCACTCCAGGTTTTCTACCAACACATTCCCTAATTGGAAACTGGCACAACCCTTCAGTCATATTGCTCACAATGGTGAAATCAATACGATCCGTGGTAATGTGACCAAAATGCAATCTAAAGAAGCCTTGATGAGTTCACCTCATTATAGCGAGGAAGAACTTTCCTGGCTTTTGCCCGTGACAGACCCGGGCAATTCGGATTCCGCCAACCTGAATGCACTGGTAGAATTGCTTACGCTTTCAGGGCGATCACTTCCTCACGTCATGATGATGATGGTACCCGAAGCCTGGCAGGATAATGAACGCATGCATCCCATGCGCAAAGCCTTTTATAAGTATCATGCGGCAATGATGGAACCCTGGGATGGTCCCGCGGCACTATTTTTCACAAATGGCAAGCAAATCGGAGCGACCCTTGATAGAAATGGTCTCCGACCTGTGAGGTTTTGCATCACTTCCGACAAGCGCCTGATCATGGCATCAGAAGCAGGAGCACTTCAGGTCAAAGAAGAGTTGATTCTCCAAAAAGGACGCTTACAGCCAGGAAAAATGATTATGGCTGACCTGGATGAACAGCAAGTACTGTTTGATAACGAAATCAAGAAAAAGGTATATGAAGGCAAGCCCTATTTTGACTGGATCAAGGAGAACCGGATCAAATTGCGCTTGATGCCTATTCCGGATCTGGAACCTAAAGTCATTGAGCCCCATCGACTCCTGACCCGACAAATTTCCAATGGCATTACCGAAGAAGATGTAAAGCACATCATTCTTCCATTCTCTCGCACCGCGGCAGAACCTTTGGGTTCTATGGGAGCCGATATTCCTTTGGCCGTGCTTTCAAAGCAAAGTCAACATGTGGCCAACTACTTCAAGCAATATTTTGCGCAAGTCAGTAATCCTCCTATCGATCCCATTCGTGAGCGTTTGGTAATGTCTTTATTTACCAGAATTGGTGAATCACAGAACATTCTGGACGAAACGCCTGAACACTCGAGGCAAGTGCACATCTCTCAGCCGATTCTGTCCCGGGAGGACTTTTATCGAATCAAGGCGCTTGAGAAGGAAGGGTTTTATTATCAAATTATAGATGCCACGTTTGATGTAGATGGAGGAGAAAGCCTGTACCATGCCGTCAATCGCATTTGTGAAGAAGCGGAACGTGCCATCAGCGAGGGCATTTCGGTCTTAATCATCTCAAACCGAAAAGAGACTGAAAAACGAGCACCTATTCCTGGTCTGATAGCCGTTGGCGCCATCCACCATCATTTAGTTGATCAGAAACTTCGTACCAAAGCAGGCCTTGTGGCTGAGTGTAGTGACACCTGGGAAACACATCATTTTGCCACAATTATCGGTTATGGTGCCAGCGCTGTGTACCCTTACCTGGCTTATGACACCATTCGAAATGCACACGACGAAGGACATCTGGATAATGAACAACCTGTTGAGTATTATTTCCAGAATTACATCAAAGGTGTAGGAAAAGGCCTTTTGAAGATTCTTTCTAAAATGGGCATCAGCACGCTGCAGTCCTATCAGGCAGCTCAGATATTTGAGTGCGTGGGCCTCGGAGAGGAAGTCATATCCAAATGTTTCAAAGGAACCATCAGTCGTCTGGATGGATTGGATTTTACTGACCTGGAAGAAGAAGTTCTGGTAAAACATCGTGCTTCATATGCAGCCAAAGGTCAATTACTGGAAACCGGAGGTGTATACCAGTGGAAACGTAAAGGTGAGAAGCATTTGCTCAACCCAAAGACGATACATTTACTTCAAAAGTCCACGAAACTTAAAGATTTCGCCCTTTTCAAGGAGTACACAGCCAGCGTTAATGATGAAACCGCGGAGATCATCAACATCCGGGATCTCTTTGAATTCAAGAAACGTCGACCAATTCATTTGAAGGAAGTAGAGCCTGCGAAAAATATACTAACACGTTTTGCAACAGGCGCCATGTCATTCGGATCCATTTCGCATGAGGCGCACTCTACCTTAGCGATCGCCATGAACCGTATGGGGGCCAAGAGCAACAGTGGTGAAGGCGGTGAAGATGTTGCCCGTTTTGAGAAAAAGTCTAATGGAGATTGGGAACGATCTGCCATTAAACAAGCCGCCTCAGGTAGGTTTGGCGTTACAATAGAATACCTGAATAACGCAGATGAATTGCAAATTAAAATTGCCCAGGGAGCTAAACCCGGTGAAGGTGGGCAATTACCCGGACATAAAGTTGATGACTGGATTGCAAGGGTACGTCACAGCACACCCGGTGTAGGACTGATCTCTCCTCCACCACACCACGACATCTACTCCATCGAGGATTTAAAGCAATTGATCTATGACTTAAAAAACAGTAATCCTGATGCAAGGATCAACGTAAAGCTTGTTTCGGAAGCAGGTGTTGGTACAATTGCAGCGGGTGTAGTCAAAGCTAAAGCAGATGTGGTATTGATCTCAGGTGCCGATGGTGGAACAGGAGCAAGTCCACTCAGTTCCATCCGACATGCAGGACTTCCCTGGGAAATTGGTCTGGCTGAAGCGCACCAGACCCTCGTCAAAAATAACTTAAGAAGCAGGGCCATTGTCCAGACAGACGGTAAGATCATGACAGGACGTGACCTGGCTGTAGCTACCTTATTGGGAGCGGAAGAATATGGCATTAGTACTGCGGCGTTGATCGTCGAAGGTTGCATCATGATGCGCAAATGCCACTTGAATACCTGTCCGGTAGGAATCGCCACACAAAAACCCGAATTGCGAAAACTCTTTACAGGTGATCCGGATCATGTGGTTAACTTCTTCGAAATGCTTGTAGAGGAATTCCGAGAGATCATGGCTTCTCTTGGATTCCGAACCGTCAATGAGATGGTAGGTCAGTCTCACGTATTGAAACTGAGAAAGGACATTGATCACTGGAAGATCAATAAACTGGACCTAACCCCTATACTACATTACGAAAAAGCACCCAATCATGTAGGTACTTACCGACAAATTGATCAGCATCACGGTCTTGAAAAAGTATTGGACCAACGGATGATCAAAGATTTGAAGAAGTCCTCCCCTCCTTTTGAACTCAAATATCCGATCAAAAATACTGATCGGTCAACGGGTACGATGCTTTCTGGTTTCCTGACAAAAAATAAGGTCATCGGCGATCCGATCAATATACAATTTGAAGGTTCTGCCGGACAAAGTTTTGGTGCGTTTCTGGCCCCTCGACTACAATTTGAATTGTCCGGTGAAGCCAATGATTACGTTGCGAAAGGCTTATCCGGTGGGCGGATTGTGATCAAACCACACTCTGAGGCGAAACTAGTACCGCATGACAATATCATCATCGGTAATGTCTCAATGTATGGTGCTACCTCCGGGGAGGTTTACATCAACGGACATGCAGGAGAACGTTTTTGTGTGAGGAATTCAGGCGCAGAAGCTGTCGTGGAGGGCATCGGCGATCATGGCTGTGAATACATGACAGGTGGACTAGCCATCATTCTGGGTCGTGTGGGCAACAACTTCGGCGCAGGCATGAGTGGCGGTATCGCTTATGTATTGGACCTGGACAATTCCTTTGATCAGCGTGTAAACCCTGAAATGATTGGTATCGAATCGCTCACTGATGAAGATATCAGCCTGGTCAAAGGAAAAATAGAAAAGCATCTGGAATTGACCGGCAGCCCTCTGGCAGAGCAATACCTGAATGACTGGTCAGATATTGTGACCCGATTCAAGAAAGTGATGCCAAATGACCTTAAGAGAGTATTGGAAAGTAAAAAACTGGACGAAAAAGTAGCTTAATCATGGGAAGTATTGACGGATTCATCAACGTAGACAGAAAACTCCCCGAATCAAGGAAAATTGACGAGCGGGTCGCGGATTACAAAGAACTCTATAAACCACACTCAGATGAGTTGACGAAGGAACAAGCCAGTCGATGTATGGATTGTGGCGTTCCTTTTTGTCACAGTGGCTGTCCATTAGGCAATTTCATTCCTGATTTCAATGACGCGGTATATCAGGAAGATTGGGGGAAAGCCCTTGAAATTCTTTTATCTACTAATAACTTCCCGGAGTTCACCGGTCGAATTTGTCCTGCTCCCTGCGAAGGTTCTTGTGTTTTGGGCATCAATAAACCACCTGTAGCCATCGAACACATTGAAAAGTCGATCATTGAAAAGGGTTTCGAATTAGAGTTGGTTCAGCCCAATCCACCTAAAGAGCGGATCGATAAAAAAATAGCGATCGTGGGCTCAGGTCCGGCAGGTCTGGCAGCGGCCGATCAACTAAACAAATCGGGATACCGTGTAACCGTATACGAAAGAGATCCTAAACCTGGAGGATTGCTTCGTTTTGGCATTCCCGATTTCAAATTGGAGAAATCTGTTGTCGAACGACGGGTTGCGATTATGGAAGCGGAAGGCATTGAATTCATTTGTGATTGTCATGTTGGTTTCGATATTACCGCTGCCGAGCTTAACTCAAAATACGACGCTATTTTATTAGCGGGAGGATCTACAATCCCTCGCGACCTTCCCATTTCTGGTCGAGACCTGGAAGGCATTCACTATGCCATGTCTTTCCTTACCCAGCAAAATAAGCGTGTATCCGGAATCGATTTTGAGGAAGCAGATATTTCGGCGAAAGATAAGCATGTCATTGTCATCGGCGGTGGAGATACCGGTAGTGACTGTATTGGCACTTCCAATCGGCATGGGGCCAAATCCATCCTTCAGTTTGAATTATTGGATAAACCACCAGTGGAACGGGCAGAGTTAAATCCATGGCCCGAATGGCCAATGGTCCTAAGGACTTCCAGTTCCCATGAAGAAGGTGTGGACCGTTCCTGGTCTATCATGACCAAGGAGTTCATTGGAGAAAATGGAAAAATCACCGGATTGAAGACGGTAAAGATCGAATGGAAAGACGGCCGACCGGTAGAAATTGAAGGCTCGGAAGAAGTCCACCCTTGTGATCTGGCTTTGCTGGCAATAGGATTTGTTAATCCACAAAAAGAAGGTTTGATCGAACAATTAGGTGTGGATTTGGACCAGCGTGGCAATGTCAATACCCGAGGCTATGAAACTTCCGTGAAAAGTGTATTCGCAGCAGGTGATATGCGCAGAGGTCAGTCCCTGGTAGTTTGGGCCATCTCTGAAGGCCGGGAAGCTGCCCGCAACATGGACTTGTATCTAAAGAAGACCAGCAATCTGCCTTCCAAGGAGTTGAGCGAGTATCAGTTATAAGCATTTCTAAGCAGTTACAAACTGCGATTATATGGGGCTGAAGTTATAAACTTCAGCCACTGAGAGGTACTACAAAAGTTTTAATGGACTTAGTTCGGACTTTTCCCAATAATTAAGGCTGTAAGACTTTTCATTACCATGACTTTGATCTCCTATTATTAGTACCATCTTGCCATTCGCATCTACATCAATTGTTAAAATACAGGTAGTTGATTCATTGCTTCGGCCAATTGTTAAGTGCTCAAATTGAAAAGTCGCTGAACTTGAATTACTTAGTTGACTTAATTCCAATGTGGCTTCGTTTTCGACGTATAGAGTAACAGATTGTTTTGATGGAATATAGGTATTGAATTCTAATACATTCAACAATTGATCATTATCGGATTGTTTATCAGATATGTAAGCAATCAAATTACTATCCTTCTTAAGTTTCTGTTTCTCATAAAACTTACAACTTATGGCAATAGCATTCCGATTGGTTGCAAGTAATAATAAGTCTTTGGTAATGCCTGATAAGACCCCAGAATAATAGGAAGTTCCCGTAATTACACCACTCTCCTGAAAACTATCAATTATAGGAAGGCCTCCAAAATACGATTCAATTAATTCTTTAACGCAGAAAATCTTTGCACCCTGACCGCTCAACAAAACGGTTCTACGTTCAGCGTGTTCTGTTTTTTGAAAAAACTTCAGGATTTTATTAAAATGTTGCTCAATTCTTTTATTTAAATGTTTTGTTATCTGCAGAAACTTAGCTCGTGAAAGGAGAATATCAAAATCAACCAATTCTCCATTTTCCACTTCAATATCTCTGATAATTATTTTCACATTGTCATTGCCCGACAAAGCTTTTTTAGCCCTTTCAGCTTCAATTTGAATTTTAGTACTTAAATGATGATCGAATTCATTCATCATTAATTTCTCATGAAGCATTTCTTTTATGTATTTCTCTACAGCATAGTCGTAATCCACACCCCCCAATTCATTGTCACCGACGATGGCATTTATCGCAAAAACGCCATCTCCTGACTCCATCACGGATAAATCAAAAGTTCCCCCTCCCAGGTCAACCACTAGGAATAAGGCATCCTCATTTTGACCCTTGAAAGAATTCACAACCAGAGACGAAGCATCAGATTCAGATATAACCCTATTGACATATACACCAAAAGATTCAAGGCAGTTTATCAAAGCAGACTCTTGTTTTGTATTGAAATTACTGGGAATACTCAAAATCAAATTCTTGAAATCTCTATCCAAATATTCCCTCGCATTTCGCACAACTCCTTTAAGAAATAACGTTATGAGGTAATTTACATCATAGTTGCTTCCAAATATGTAAAGGTTCTCTTCTGATCCAATGTATCTTTTTAAATTAGGAATAAGAAAAGTACTCTTATTAGCTGCGTCAATGGCATCATTTCCTACATAATAGTTTTGATCGGAAGTTACAGTGATGGCCGTTCTAACAACAGTCCGTCCTGAAGAGTCAGGTACCAAATGCATACTTCCATCTTTTAACAATACACTTAAATAAGTATACGTTGTACCGAAATCCAAACAAAGCATAGTATGGTCAAGGAGTAAATTGGATTTTAAGAATTTACTGCGGTGTGGAATTCTTACCTCCCTGAGGTCCGTATTTCTATCATGTAAAATGCTACCAAACTCCTCTTGTATTATCTTTTTAACTGATTCATTTAACCTGTCATATTGCCCCTCGAGTATTGACTTTATACGATCAATGTCATTGATACTCACCTCCACTTTAGCGTTGTGGATGTCTTGAAAAACATAGTTCCCGTTTCCCAGAATATCAATTTTCTTTATTTCATCCATCGATTTTAAGATAGGTTATACAGTCGTTAATGTCCAACATTCCACATTATCAAATATATGGAGATTGGCCATTCGTAAGCTTTCAATATCGCACGGACTTTCAGTCTCCAAGGAGTAATCAGAGATCAATAAACTTTTTAAGTGACGTTTTCTAATTGTATCTTTCCTCCATGTCCAACGGACAAAAAACATCCGTCGCTTCCGTCATCAAAACTTATAGCAGTCGCCTATTTGGGTTTATTCGCAGGCGTGTGCGCTCGGAAGCAGATGCCGAAGACATTCTTCAGGATGTATGGGTATCTCTCAATAATGTGATTGATCTGGAAGCCATTGAAAATATCGGTGCGTGGCTATTTCGAAGCGCGCGAAATCGAATTGTCGATGACTATAGAAAAAACAAAGAAACCACCTTGGAAGACAACCTTGATAAAGGGTTGGATGAGCTTACCATCATGCCAGAGGAACTACCCAATGATGAATTCTTCACTGAGGCGTTTTGGCAAGAACTAATGGCCGCGTTGGCGGCACTCCCTGAGAAGCAAAGAAATGTATTTGTTCAAAATGAACTGGATGGGTTAACGCTGCAAGAAATTGCTGACGAAGAAGGTGAAAACCTAAAAACCATCATTTCGCGGAAACGCTATGCTGTGCAGCACCTTCGAAAGCGATTACAAGATTTATATGAAGAACTTAACGAACTTTGAATATGCCTAGGTCCAAACACTGGAGAAAAGTCCCCTTTATAATCTTATTTGTATTGGGTTTTGCAGCTTTATTGTCCGTTCTGGTCATGTGGCTCTGGAATCAGGTATTGGTGCCGGTCACTGGCATAAGCATGGTCACCTACTGGCAAGCAGCCGGGCTTTTACTATTAAGCAGAATCCTGTTTGGGGGATTTAAAGGGGGTCCGTGGAAAGGGGGTCCGGGCCGACGCGGTGGGCCAGGCCGTTGGAAAGAGAAATGGCAGAGCATGAGTGAGGAGGAACGTGTACAGATGAAGGCGAAGTGGAAGGAACGATGTGAAAAGTGACTCCCTGGAGACTCCACATCAACCCGCCTACTGTCTTACTTCATTTAAGTAGTTCTCTTTTTGTTTGAGACTCCCCGACGATTGCCTTAAACTCGTCAATAAACACCTTACTATTCCCAGCAATTCGGGAAGTGACGGTATTTATAACTTATTCTGTTTCAAGTATATCAGAAAAAAAAATCAAAAATTTTCATCTCATTTAAAGTAATCCAGTTTCTAGTCCGTCTTCCTGGTTGATAATCATTTAAAAAGGTAAAAACCGCAAGAAGATGAATCGACAAATTATAAAAACTATTTTAGGAGGTGCCTTACTAGGTGCGGCATTGTTCTACATCCCATTCTTCGTATTTAAGGTATTGGTGGTCTTCGCGCTCTTCGGGATCGCAACGCGATTCTTTGGTCGTCACAGAGGTTACCGGGGGCCATACGGCTGGGCCTATGCGGATAAAATCCGAAATATGAGTGATGATGAATATGTGAACTTTAAGGAACGTATGTCGCAAAGAAGGTGCGGACACTCCTCACATCAGACTAGCCACTCAAACACGGAGGACGCATGAAAAAGTCCACAAAACTGATCGTCGTATTGGTTGCAGCAGCCATCACGTTCGGAAGTCTATTCATGTTGGTAGGCACTGATCACTGGGAAAAATATCGACATGATCATACGCATTGGCATCAACACAGAGATTGTTGATCATCGGTTCTCTATCGATCTTTTTCAATCTTAAATACTGAAAAGTACTCAGTTGTATAGAAGTAATTACCAATGGGTAGGTTCTGGGTAATGATAGTGAAGTTATCCAGTTCCTCCTGATTGGTTAGGTTACTGATCAAAAGATCTGCACAAACGCTACGGCCGGGCTGAGCATTCCAATTCACACCAAATTTCTTCATGATGTATCTGGACCACCGGCTTCTTTCACGGTAGTTTCTATCAAACTCGATGATGTAGTCATATCCTTTCTTTCGAATTTGATCCAGAATCCCGTCACAGCCTCCCTCATGCTTGTCAATCAGGAATTCTTCGTAATGCCAATACCTCATGAATTTAGTTGGCATTGGTTTTTCCAGGACCGTATAATATGCCTCAAAACCGATGACAAATGGATCCGAATACTCTTTTTCAATTTTTGAGATTACGCTTATCTGATCCTGAAAAGTGAAAGGCAGATCATAAATAAAAGCATCAAAGAGGTTATATACTGTCAATAAGCAGCCAATGAGAATGGCATACATGGGTTGCAAATTCAATATCCTTTGAATAACCAATGTACCTCCAATGATCACTATGGGAACCAGCGGCATAAAATCTGTTGCACCCTGATATTCAAGAGAGTTGAAAGTTGCCCAAAACAAGGAATAGACCACTAAGTAAACAAGGATTGAACTTCTCCTGAATAATTGCCTTCCTTCGCTCCGCTTAAACACCCACCAATAAAAAATCAGCGCAAATCCAATAAAGCCCAGCAACAAATGCAGCGCATCACTAAGCATAGGGTAACTACCCCTTAACATCCATCTAAATGGATTTTCTCCAACTGACTGCCCCTCAACAGCTAGCTTTCTCAATATTGCCTGTTCCCAAAAAGCGACCCATCCATCTGTAAGCAGCAGGTAAAGCAGTACTGGAAGGACTCCCAAAACCACCCCCATTGACAACTGAAAGAATGCCAATTGATGTTTTCGACCTTGGCGGAACAGTAAAACGACACCTGTCGCTATCAAACTGATCACGGAAACATGCCAACTCATGGCTCCAATTGTCAGGCATAAACCACAAAGCAACCAACGCTCTTTGGTGAAGCATATGATGCCCAGAATCGAAAACAGCAATACCCAGACCTGAGGTTCTGCATTGACACTGGCGACTAAAGGAATAAATGTGATCCCGCAGAATAGAAAAGCCCCCAGATTTGGACTCACCTTATCTTTGAATACCGACCGGCCCAACATAAATATGCTACCTCCCGATAGACCGTAAAACAAAATACCAGTAATTCGGGCCGTATCGATGGTATTTAATGAAAAGTAGTGCCCTAAACGCATTAACAAACCAACTACAATGGTAGATAGGGGCGTATAGCCAAATGGCGTACTTTGATAGAGTGGATCCCCTCTAAAGACTGCCTGCGACATATATAACAGATAAGCCCGATCAAACATGATTGGCTGATTGAAAGGATTGAATAAAAAAAGAACGATGATCGAAAATAAAAACCAAAAGAAAAATCCAATTTTCGGATGGCTATCCAAATAGTCAACGGATTTTTGTAGTGATCCGATAATGGCTCTCATTCTTTACAAATTTCGGTAATGGCCAACCATTCTGCTCCATATGAAAAATCGAACATCATCGTAACAGGTGGCAACGGGTTTATTGGCGCCAATCTATCAAGATTTTTAGTCAATAGACAAGCGAATCTTTTTTCTTTCGTTCGAAAGAATGCTAATCTGTGGAGGCTTCAGGAGATTGAAAAAGACATCAATATCGTCGAGATAGACTTATCACAGCCAAGTGAAGTAAATCGCGCTATTCAAGCTATAAAGCCAACTTATCTGTTCCATCTGGCTATCCCGCCACATGCAGAACTTGTGGATGAAGCATCCTTGTCTCAGCAAGTGGATATCTCCAGGCGAAACCTAAATAACCTGGCCAATGCCATTTCGGGAAAGTCTTATTTCAAGTGTATGATACACGCTTGTAGTTCAGCCATATACCAGTGGGCTCCGGATACTTTCACACTTTCGGAAAGCACACCACCTGCTCCAACTACCTTAAGAGGCCGACTAAAATACGAAGAGCGCAACACGTGTTTACAGTTCATCAATAAGAGAAAGATCCCTATAAAAATGGCCCGGATCTTTCGCACCTACGGACCATGGGAAAGTGACCAAAAATTGATCGGAAAAGCACTTAATGCCGCAAGAACCGGCCAAGAAATCGGCCTGGGGAAGGCTACCTACAAAAGGGATTACATCTACATCGATGATCTGTCAGAAGGCATGCTGGCATTGGCGAAACATGGAAATTCCAAAATTCGGGAAGTGAATTTTGGCGCAGGAAAGGATTATAGCCCTCAAGAGATCGTTTCTTGTATGGAGGAATTACTGGGAATGGATATCCCAAAAACTTATGGCACTTATGAGAAAAATGATTTCGATCAGGGAAGGTATGTCGCAGATCGTCGGCTTGCTCGGGAAACCTTGAATTGGGAACCAAAATACTCCCTAAAGGAAGGGCTTCAATCAACCATCAACTGGCATCAAAACCATTACCAATGGAAGTAGACTCTGAGATCAGTGTGGTCATACCGATTTATAATAACCAGAACACACTAATTGAATTAAATAGAAGGATCATACGGCATCTTTGTAACTACGATTTCGAGATCATCTTCGTCAATGACAGCTCCCAGGACCAATCATTGGATGTCTTGAAGCAGCTATCCGCTGAATATCAGCAAGTAAAATTCGTTGACCTTGATATAAATATGGGTCAGCAAAAAGCTACCCTGGAAGGCTTGAAGCGCTCCAAGGGCCAAAAAGTAGTTGTACTGGACGGAGATCTGCAAGATGCTCCTGAATTAATCCTGGAGCTAAAGCAATTGATCACGGATCGGGAAGACGCGGCTTACGTACTCAGGGTGGGTACCTATCAGTCGAAATCCCGAATGATCACTTCTAAATTGATCAAGGGATTGGTCTATTTGCTATCCGGTCTACATTACCGGGCCGGAAGTTACTATTTGATCAACAGAGATACATTACAACAAGTGATCCGTATAGCCACAAATTGCAAGCACCCCTACCTATCTATTATCGTCGCTCATTTTTCCGGCAACATAAAGTACCTACCTGCGAATAGAATAAAGACAATCGGGACTTCAGGATACAGCTTCATTGGTCGAATAAAAGCGGCCTACAGAGCGATTTACTGCTCGCTGTATTGTAGCTACATCAAATCAAAGCTAAGTTGAAAAGCTTTTGAGCTTCCTGATCCCAGTGTACTTCCTTTACTTCCCCGGAAAACTCTTTAGACAAGGCAGAAAATATGTCTTCCATTGAAAACTGATTGAGATCCCGGTAAAATGACCTTCTTAGAAAAGCGAATGAGCATTGGTAATACTTCATTCTGTCAATCAGGTAGCGACAAGGAATGGGATTACCCAGTGACGGATGAGTAAGCCCACCCACACCAAAATCCCTGGTGATTTTTGGTCTAAGTTCATCCAGCAATCCATCAATGAAAGGAAGGAAAATATTCCTTGTACCTCTTTGAATCGCCAGGTCATTCAATCCCACATAGAATCGATGTACGGGCAAATCATTCAATTCCTGTGCAATGGCTAATGCTTCAATCGTTTCCAGCATCACCCCTACTTTGACGCGACCATTAGCAAGTTCGATGACTTGTTCCACTTCTTTGGTCTTCGTGACCATAGGTAGTAATATCTCGTTAGCACCGCATGCTATCGCCAGGTTTATCTCCGATATACTATCGGCATGAAACGCATTGATCCGGCATACAATACATTTGGGCTTCTCCTGTTGTACCTTCCTCAGGTCATCGGATTGATGTTCCGAGATCTGTGTATCGTAAAGCTGCTGTCTAAGGTCTTTACCTTTTCTTTCCCAATCAATTACAACGCCATCCACATCATTTCTGATCAATTCGGAAAGTGTGGCAGGGTTGGCATAAAATGCGAATAATTTGAACGACTGACTATCGTAGTGGTTATGAGCCTCGTTCATCGCGCAGGTTTCTCCATTTTGACCACCTGGAAAGCCGAAAAGAAATGAAAAATCCTAATTTTCTCAATTATCGATTCAATCGTCCTACCGACGAGGGTATTTACCAGAAAGGGTGGGAAAAAACCGTATTTGTGCAATGAGACTTTGCCCAGACCGGCATAACTGGCAGCCTTTCGAAAGTTCTTCATGGTCATTTTAGCGATTCCTTTATCTCCCTGCCACGTCATGGTAGGTGAGATCACCATCTGTGCATAAAAAAGAGGATTAAAGGCATTAGGCTCCAAAAAAACGATAGAACCGGTGGGTTTGACCAGGCGGCTCATCGCTGCAATATAGTCTTCCAGTTGTAAGAAATGGTGCAAAGTAAAGAATCCGATCACATGATCGAATTGCTCATCATATTCACTTGAAATATCAAGAATATCGGCCTCAATTAACGCTACAGGCAATTGCTCCGTATTGTAGGATTGCAATAATTCCAGTAGGTTGGGCGATATATCCAGACCCGTCACATTATACCCCTTTTTTATCATGGGCAATGTGAACTTTCCCATTCCGCATCCCACTTCCAGAATCTTATCGGATTTATTAATACCTGCCTGTTGTAAAAATTCAGTCCAATGACGCCTGATATAGGGCGTGTCACCAGGCATCATGGTTTTTTTCGGAGAGCCGGCATAATACTCCAATTGCTCAGAATTATGGGCTTCAATAGTGGATTTTGCTAACATGTGGTTTTTGATCTTGTCGGTTCATCTGATCAAAGGCACGTAAGATTAGCAAATTTCCCAGTATTCAGAATAATATTACGTACTAATTAGTTTTCTCTAGCTTTTCCCGATCCCAGTTTGAGGTATTTACTGCGGCTTCATAAGTGGTTTGCAGGAAATCATGAAGGGTCTTTTCCGGGTCATTCGAATTCCGGACATCATCATATTTTAAGAAAAACTCTCCCATATCCGGGCTGTAGAATGCTTCAGCTGGCAGTATTTTTTGCTCGCCAAAACCCTCCCCTGTAGGATACGAATAAGCATAGAACACAGGCGTTGGTGAATCCCTGGAGCCCAGCCAGAAACCCGCACTGCTCACTTCCTGCGAATAAGCTTCCTGCATTACCTCCAGAGGCATATTGGGCATTCCACCTGGATGCAAAGGGGCCTGATGACCGGAAAACCGAGTAACGGCCAGATCAAAGGCTCCCCAGAACAAATGAACCGGGCTTGCTTTACCGACAAACTCTGTCCTGAATTGATTGAATACACCATTTACTTTCAACATGGCCTGCCAAAGTGCAGTGGCCATTTCGGGATCATATTCGGCATGATCGTGGTTTTCAGCGAAAGGTATCGCTGGCTCCATTTCATTGGGTCGGGCATGCAATCTGGGAGTGACACCAATACGCTTGAGTTTATCCATCAGTTCCTCATAAAAAGAGGCCACGGTTCCGGATTCCAACGCCATGGTCAATGGTTCCGCATTTGAGCACTGGATCAGTAGCTTATGTTGCTTGAAGTCAAAATCAATTTCAAAAATACGGCCATCATGTGGAATACCATGGGTAGAAAAACCTGTAGCTGAAACGTAAAGGGTAGTGTGCCACGAATGATTCTGCCAGGGCATGGTCTTTAATCGAACCTTCCCTACAATTTGTAACCATTGATGTAGAGTTTCCAGGGTTCCCTGGTAGCGATTAAAGTCTAGATCAGGCCAGAGACTTGTATTTTCGAATTGCATGTCGATTCTTTTTTACAAACATGGAACACAACAAAGAGCTGTGCATTCATCTAGATTAACTAATGCATCGATCTACAAGTTTTTTGACATTTGTTTCCGAATTGTGCTCAGCGCCTGTGGCGTAATACCCAGATATGACGCAATCATATGTTGTGGCACACGTCCCAGAAGGCCGGGATATGTTTCTATAAAATACGTGTAGCGATCGACTGCCGGTGAGCTCATTTGCATAATAATGCGACGTTGCAGCATACCCATCCGTCTATACAAAAGCTTAAAATTGCTTACGATAACTTCCCTGCTCACCCCTTCACCCATCAAACGGTCTTTATCGAATTCGATGACGTCCGAATCTTCAATGCAATCGATGAATAATTGCGTGGGCTGATCAAATTCCAGTGACTCCACATCGGCAATGATCCAATCTTCAGGAGCGAACATGAAAATATGCTCCTTACCCTTGCTATCGATGATATAGCCTCGCAAGAGTCCGCGCTCGACAAAAAAAGTTTTTGCCCTTTGTTTCCCCTTGTGTTGGAGGATGGTACCTTTCGTATAACGTATTCTTTTCGCTCCAGGATCAACTTGAATAATATCCTCCGAAATTTCCATATAATCATTAATCTATCACATCCGCCAATTGATTTCCAATATCGGTACGCCTTCTCCCGAAAATATGACCCTAGCCAATCTGGGGCGCTCATTTTTCGCTGATGATGCGACCACCGCAATTCGCCCGGTTGGTGTTAAAAAAGCAGATGTGTTCGCTTCATATTCCAGGCCAATGTTTTCAAAAAAACGATTTAAGGCGTCATCTCCTTCCATTTCCACGGATTGTATCCCGGTTAGGCCATTGGAGTGATTGGTGAGGTCTCTTTGGGCTCCAATATCGAACTGATAATCTATAAAGAACAGGTGGGCCAAATAGGAATCCGAAGGAAATGACAAATAGCGCCATAATTTCCCTTCCGTTTCAATAAAATCTATGTCCATTTCCGTGAATTGCCTCTTTAGCGAATCGTGATGGTGTCCGGTCAAAGCCAGAAACACACCACCTTCGCTATTTTCCAACAGTGACTGATATTCCTGTGACATGGGATCCTTTGGAATACCTTTTACCGTCATTAATTCGAATGAACTCTGGTTGGCGAACTTGATATGCGCATTGAGTAAGCCGTTTTCATGAAGTCTGCCATCTTTGACATAAAAGCCCAGCGCATTATACTTATTCTTCGCCATATCCATATCAGAAACTACGGTGATGGCGTGATCGATTCGGATTTGACTCATCACCGTCTGAACTCCGAATATCACCATCGCAAACAACAAGTATCTCATGTATTAAATAATAAGGAGCAAATTGGATAACGGTTGTTGAATTAAAGTTAGCCAGTAATCTTGTCTCTTCTCTCCTTTCCCGCCATCTTCGCTAAATCACAATACTGTATTGAAATTCTCCACACGTACGCGGATTAAGGTCGTCCGGGACTATGTTATTGGTTGGACTGTCGCCTTTTTGTTCCTATCCATTGTTCGAGGCGTCGGAACCGAAGAGTTGGGTAATCTCAAATTTGATTTTACCGACAGCTTGCTCATGGCCTTTACATTGGGTCCATTGATGGGTTTAATTGCTGGAGTGGCTCAAGTCTGGACCGAAGAAAAACTATACCGACACGTCCCTATTCGTAGATTGCTACTACTTCGATTTATCTATGGATTAATTTTCCTGGCCGTATTGATTAGCGTCGCGTATTTCGCTTACCAGGCCTATTTCGGTACGGATATCAATATTGTCACGTTTGCCTTTGACAAAGGCAGTGGTGCGATCTATTTCTATGTAATCGCTACCGATTTCGTCCTGATCGTGATCCGGCAGGTGAACCTGATGTTGGGAGAAGGAAATCTTGGAAAGCTGCTACAGGGAAAGTTTTATCATCCCCGGGAGGAACAGCGCATCTTCATGTTTCTGGACCTGCAATCTTCGACCACTCATGCCGAAAAACTGGGACACATCCAATACAGCTCCATGATTCAGGATTGTTTTAACGATTTGGGAGTCGTGATTGAAAATGAGGCCGAAATCTATCAATATGTGGGAGATGAAGCGGTATTATCCTGGCCTTTTGAGCGTGGATTGCGAAATGGTAATGCCATTGAAGCGTTCTTTCGATTCAAGGCGCAGTTAATTTCAAAATCAGCTGACTATCAGGCAAAATACGGTGTAGTCCCATACTTCAAAGCAGGAGTTCATGGCGGAGTAGTCACAGTTACGGAAATTGGCAAGTACAAAAAAGAGATTGCTTACCACGGCGATGCCATCAATACTGCTGCCCGTATCCAGGGAAAATGCAACGAACTGGAGACAGATTTCCTGATCTCCGATACGCTCATGAAGTCATTCAATCCATCTGCCTACTCTTTTAATAATGCCGGAGAAATCCCACTAAAAGGTAAAACGAATGAAATTAAATTGTATAAAATCACGAAAAGTAAGTAAACCCTAACTTTCATGTACAGGGCTTTTACAACAGCGTTGTTATCCATTAAACCAACCTGCTTATCCTATGAAACGGCAAAAAGATGCCATTGGGATACTAAAGAAAATCCTAGCCTTGGCCTTTGCCCCTATGTGGTTACTCCTGGGCATATCATGTGTTTACCCTTATGAACTCGAGATATTCGAAGAAGCTTCATCCCTCGTAGTGGATGCCACGCTTACCAATGAAACCAAAGCACACCTGGTCCAACTTACCTTTTCAGAACGACTCGATAGTTCAAATTTCAGACCTGTAAGTGCAGCAATCGTAAGTTACCTCACCGCAGGCGAACGCATCTCTCTCTACGAAGCTAAGCCCGGCCAATACATCACTGATTCCAGTTTCGCAGGTATCCCGGGACAGACCTACCAACTTGAAATACAACTTTCAGATGGGCAGCAGTTCTTATCAACGCCTGAAACCCTCCTCCCCCCGATTGATATTGATAGCATTTATGGACGTTTCCTGATAGTACCAGCCGATTTCAATGCCACTGATCTGGATGGTGTTCAAATCTTCCTTGATTCACATTCAGATGCACCTGACTACCATAACTTTCGATATGAATTCACGGAGAGTTATGCCGTGGATGTTCCATACCCGTCAAAATATGATTTCAAAGGAACCCGACATACTTTCGAAGTTTTTGAAAGGGAACGGCCCTTGGGGAGATGTTACCGCAAAAGACAACAATCACGGACCCTGATCAGCACCACACGTAATTTAAGCGAGAATAAAGTATCGGAATACCCCATAAAGTTCATTAACGAATGGCTCCCTGACCTGGCTTATGACTATAGAATCGGTGTTCGACAATACACCATCTCCGATGATACCTACGATTTTTTCCGCCAATTGAGGGATATTAACGAATCTGCCGGTTCACTTTCTGATCGACAATTGGGCACCCTTACCGGAAATATCAAGCCGCAGGCTGGCGCAAGTCTGCCCGTACTGGGCTACTTTGAGGTAGCAGGAGTTTCTGAGGTCCGGAGAACCTTTAATTACAAACAATTCCTGGAAGATGGCATACAGACCGAAGAATGGGTTTGCCCTTTGGATAGTATCTGGACTGTTTGCTCGGTAGATTATGAAGTGCCAGTACAGATCCTTTTTGATCGAGAGGAAGTACAGATCATAGATGGAGATACAGTCATCAGAAATGGCACCTATTATGACTGGAGTGGATTAGACGGAAGACTCAACGGGGCGTGCTATCAGGAATGGGTAATTACCGATATAAGAGGAAAGTATGCCTATTTTACCTGGAAATACTGTGGAGATTGCACCTGGCACGGATTATATGATGTACCAGAAATATGGCAAGATGTTCCGCAGTAAATTTCGAAAACGATTAATTGAATTAGAGTTCAAGAATCTCAAAATCCCCACCCTTCCCAAATTGGGTAAGTTGGCTCATTTTGTAGATTTCCAAGGTAGTCAGGTCTTTCAGGAGAAAGTCCCTGGGCAGGATTTTCTCTAATCTGAACTCGTGGACTTCACCAAAATTCGTGAGCCGATATTTCTTCCCGGTGCGCAAACTACTATAGGCCAATCCCTTCATATATGCCTCGAAGTTAAGTACGATAAAATGAAAAACAGCCAGGGACCTGAATTGTTCGTCAAGACCAGGGTTTTCTCGAATAGCGTCTTTGAATTACGGGCGACACTCTTCATCTCAATGGCCGCCCTACCTAAATCATCTCTGCTAACGTACAGCTTCTAATTGTACATCAAAGATCAGGGGTGAATTTGAAGGAATGGTCTCCAGGTCTTGCGGACCAAAAGCCAGCCTCGAAGGAATATAGATAGAGATAGAGCCCCCCTCACCAATCAATGGGATACCAATTCTCCATCCCGTGATCAAATCGGTCAAATCGAATTCCCGTAGGTCGGATTCGTCAAAAACATCGTCATTGAGCAGTCTGCCTTCGTAAGCAACGAGAATGGAACCTCGACTATCAGGCATCCGATCCGGATCGCCCGGCTCATGGATAACATACCTCAGCCCTGACTCATGTACTTCAGCCGTGATATTGTTTTCAGCAAGATATTCGTTGATCTCATTCACTTCTTCCAAATATCGGATATCTGAATTCGTGACAGAAATACGGTAAATAACATTCGAATTAGCGGGCAAGCCTTCTAAGGAAATATTTCCAAACGCGAGCCCAGACGGAATGAAAAGCGTAATGGTTCCACCTTCGTTGATCAATGGAAGGCCCATTCGCCAGGCGGGAAAACCACTTTCATTCAATGAACGATAAAAATCATCATCAGAGTCGAAAACGCGTCCATCGAGCGTCTCACCTTCATAGTCTAATATAATACGAAAGGAATCCGTAATACCCGGTCCATCGCCCATTTCCTCGATAAGGTACCGAAAACCGCTCTCATGTTCTTCCGCATCAATATTATTTTCTGCCAGATACTCATCTATGGCAATGATATCTGCTTCCAATTGTGCATTAGGATCGAATGGCTCATCCGAACTTAAACAACCATTGAGTACAAGTACAATGGATAGTAATGCAGGAAATATAAATCTCTTCATCAATTAACTATTTCTATCAGTTCAATGGTAAAGATCAGGTTAGCATTCCCGGGAATAAAACCAGGAATCCCCTGAGTCCCATACGCCAGGCCGGAGGGAATATATAAAGTGATATCTCCACCTTCCTGGATCAAAGGTATTCCGATCTGCCAGCCTTCTATCAAACTCCGCAGTGGGAACACCAGGTCATCAGAACCATCAAAAACCGTTCCATCCAGGAAAGTACCCTCATAGGCCGCACGGATCGTACTGGACTGATCAGGTGTAGCACCATCACCCAGCTCATTGATCACATACCGTAATCCGCTGGGGTCTTCCTGCGCGGTAATGTTATTGTCTGCCAGATATTCATCCAGTATTTGCTTATCTACTTCCAATTGTTCTTCAAAGGTCAGCACAGCAGACTCGTCATCTTTACAACCAGAAAGCATAACCGTAACCCCCAGGAACAGGATCAAAATCTTATTTCTCACTTCCATCTATCGATTATTCCCAGATATCAATGATCTGAACAGAGAACGTTATTACAGTATTGGGAGGAATGCTCCCAGAGGCTGTCCCTCTTGTGCCGTAGGCCAATCCTGACGGAATATAAAGTGAAATGCTTCCTCCTTCCTGAATATAAGGCAGGCCAATGATCCATCCATCGATCATATTGGACAGTCTGAACGTAAATTCGTCGCTGCTATCAAATACCTCTCCATCGAGAAAAGTACCTTCGTAGGAAGCAACAATACCACTGGCAAGCTCAGGAGTAGGTCCGGACCCTTGCTCATGGACAACATACCTCAAGCCACTGGCATCGACCTGTGCGGTAATGTTATTGGTTGCCAGGAAATCATCGATCAAAGCCGTATCAACGGCTAGTTGTTGCTCAAACGTAAGTTCATCCTCGTCCTTACAAGCTACCAGTGAGCTTAGTACAAACAAACAAAGTATAAATCGCTTCATTCAGTAATGATTAAAATTGAAATTTCATGTATTTGATCTTTTCTCCTTTGGCGGAGAAAAGCTTCTCATATTTAGTTTGGATGCCATGGTGTTCATCCATAAGGTCAGACTCATAAAGGTCGTGGGTGTAGGTCAAATTCCGTACCGGATATTGCTGTTCCAACACCTCCAGGGTCCAATCGAACAAAGGCGTATTATCCGTTTTGAACTTGAACCATCCATCTTGTTTTAGCGCATGCTTGTATAAGTTCAGGTACCTGGGAAATGTCAGCCTTCTTTTCTCGTCCCTGTCTCTGGGCCGTGGATCCGGAAAAGTGAGCCACATTTCTGACACTTCTCCTTCCTCAAAGAACTTCTCAAAATAAAGGAGTTGTGTACGTAAAAAAGCCACATTCGTCAACTTTTCATCTTCGGCTGTCTTGCTTCCGACCCATATCCTGTCTCCCTTGATATCAATACCGATAAAATTGCGGTCAGGAAACACCCGTGACAGACCAATGGTATACTCACCTTTGCCACATCCTAGTTCGACAACCAGATCATTTTCATTACCAAACATGGTACTTCTCCAATTCCCCTTGATCTTTTCGTACAACTCTTTACCTGGTTCCAGCACGTTCTTTCGTGCAAAGTTCTCACTGAACCTTTTTTGCTTTTGCCTCACAAACCTTCGATTTCTGCGACCACAAAAGTACTGCCACAAATTAAAACACAGTCCTTTTCACCTGCCTGAGTCCTGGCTTCTGCCAAAGCAATATTGACATTAGCGAAAGCTGCCCCTCGCAGGCCTGCATCCATTGCTGCTATTTTCAAAGCGCTCAGGGGCAATGCTCGAGGCACCTGACTTTGCGTGAAATAATAAATGGCTTCCGTAGGCAGCAAAGATAAGACTGCCGAAAGGTCCTTTTCCCTAACTAATCCGAGCACAATTCTCAGTTTTTCAATCGGTATTCTCCGAATTTGTTCAAATAGCGCTTTGATGCCTTGCTCGTTATGACTCACATCAGCAATCACCAGAGGATCCTTTCCCAGAATTTGCATTCGCCCTTTTAATTGAAAATGGGCCAGCCCCTGTCGAACAGATGATGCATTGATCTTAGGGAAATCTCGTTTTAAAACTTTCAGGACTTCTAATACCCCTGGAAGGTTATCCAATACATATGTCGCCGAATTATTCAATTCAAGCGCTTCGTAGATCAAATCGCCATGATAGTAGAGTTCAATTACTTGTTTCCCAAAGGATTCTTCCAATACTTTCCAGTGGTAGAGTGTCCGATTAACGATCAGTTCACTATTGACGGATGCTGCTCTTTGTTCAAAAACAGGTAGAATTTCAGGCTGGTCACTTCCCAGGACAGTAGGAACATCCCGTTTTATAATACCTGCTTTCTCTCCTGCAATGGCGTCAAGGGTATTCCCTAGCATATCCATATGATCCATACCTATTTTGGTGATCAACGCCACTTCCGGAGTAATGACATTGGTACTATCCAGCCTTCCTCCCAATCCTGTCTCAATGACAGCAATATCCACTTTCTGCTGACTGAAATACCAAAATGCCATCGCAACGGTAATTTCAAAAAAAGACGGCTGTATGGCGACAAGGTGTGGTTTGATGAGCGCCACAAATGCAACAACCTCCCCTTCCGGAATATTGACGCCATCCAATGTAATGCGCTCAGTAAATGACTTGAGATGTGGCGAAGTGTAACAACCGGTTCGATAACCTGACGCCATTAAAACGGCATTAAGCATAGCCGCACTTGACCCCTTGCCGTTGGTCCCCGCAATATGGATCGACTTGAAATGCTTCTCCGGATTACCCAAAGCTCTTAACAAGGCCTGGGTGTTGGTCAGGTCTTTTTTGAAAGCACGTTTCCCAACCTTCTGGTACATGGGAAGCTGCGTATAGAGAAAGTCCAGGGTCTCCTGATAGGTTTTCAATGCTTGTAATACAATTACTTGGATTTGATCACAAAAGTAATTGTGCCCGTAGAAGTAGGTGCGGTTTTGTAGGTAGAAGTCTTGCTAAATGTCAGCCGTTCTACTGCCTGTCGATAGTACTTTTCTACAGATGGAGAGACGGTACTAACAATTGGGATCGGCGATTCTATGATGTATCCTTCATCATCGATGGTGATCTTATAGACAATTTTCCCAGTTTCCTGAGAATCATCATAGGGTGTTGGTTCAAAATCCCAGATCCATCCGCTAAGCTGTAAGCTCGCTCCTTCCTGCCCTGTAACATTGCCGTATAGTGCGCGTTCATCAATATCAGCTTCAGGATCACCCTCCTGCCCTTCTACGTCAGCCTGTCCACGATCATCGGTGCTTTCAGTTTCTTCAGGTAAAGAAACTTCGGGTTGTTCTGGTTTAGGGTCTTCAATCGGTTCTTCTTCTACCGGTTCTGGGGTATCTTCTGCCTCAGGCTGTTCTTCCACAACTTCATCGGCAGGTTCAGGCACATCTACCTGCTCCTGACTTACCTCTTCGGCTTCTGAAACCTCCTGTTGATCCGGACTGTTCACATCTTCTGTCTCTACAGATTCTTCCGCAGCTTCTATCACCTCTTCAGGCACTTCTTCCACGGGCTGTTCGACGGGTGTTTCGGGTTCGGGAGTATCCTGTACGGGTGGCTGAGCTGGAGTTGAAGATCTTCCTGACTCCTGTAAACCAAAACTCAACTCAATGCCATACTCAGGAATAGGCGGAAACGGTTCTTTCCATGCAACCAGAAAATATAACAGCAACAGGAAGATCACCTGGATACCACCGGTGATCAATGCACTTTTCCGATTATTCTTTTGCTCTTCCTGATCCATAACCCTAATTAGGTTTTGTCGCGATCGACACCTTGGCTTCAAGGCTGGTAGCAATTGAAGCTACTGAAACGAGGCTTTCCACGGGTACCGACTTGTCACAATGCAAAACCACCACTCCTTCTTTCCCTTCAAAGGCCGCCCTTAATACAGCTTCCATCTGATTAATGTTTACCTGTCGGTCATCTACGTAATATTTCTGATCCTTAGTAATTGTCACACTTACCTTCTGCATGACAATACTGGAACTTTTGGAAGTCGGCAGATTGACCGGTAACCCCGAAGGAGTAATAAATGATGCAGTGAGCATGAAAAAGATCAACAACAGGAAAATCACATCCGTCATTGACGACATGCTAAACGCCGCATCTATTTTATGCTTTTGCTTAAGGTTCATTTCGTAGGCTCCTGTAGTAAATCGATAAAGTCGATGGAATTATATTCCATGCTATGTATAAGTTTTTGCACCCTGGTAATCAGGTAGTTGTATCCAAGGTAAGCCAAAATTCCCACAAACAAGCCAGCGGCTGTCGTGATCATTGCTTCATAAATTCCACTTGAAAGCAATTTCGGGCTTACGGCACCTTCTTCTTGTGCAATTGAAATGAAGGCCTGGATCATCCCGGTAACCGTTCCCAAAAAACCGATCATAGGTGCCGCACCAGAAATGGTAGCCAGCATACCCAGGTTTTTTTCCAATCGGTAGACCTCTATTTTACCGATGTTTTCAATACTTACTTCTATGTTCTTTAAGGGGCTACCAATTCGAGCAACACCCTTTTCAATCATACGGGCAACAGGTGTATTGGTTTGCGCACATAGGACACGAGCCCCTTCAATGTCTCCTTTTGATACTTTTTCCCGGATTTGATCCTTGAAATTCTCTGGGGTAAGGGAGGATTTCTTAATGATTAATAGGCGTTGAATAAAAATATAGATGGCTACGATCCAGAGTAAAAAGATCGGGATCATCATGTATCCGCCTTTCAGCAGTAATTCTAACACGGTAATGGCCTCCTGGTCCGCTACCGCCGGATCAACCTGTAATAACATACACTAGTTTTTGACTATTAGCTAAAACGAAAAAGGGACAATCATTATGATGTCCCTTTTAAATTATTTTTTAATTCTGATTAATATCGGAGTGCCCAGACGTCATCCCCATACTCGGCTTTGTAATCATTGACCGCATTATTCGCATCTGCAAAGCTGCTATAAGCGGCAATGGCAACACGATAAAAGCGATGATTATCAAATGGAGGAATGATAATAGGACTCTTGCCAGTACCTGCCAACTCCGTTGCGTAATCTCCCGCCAGGTCTTCATCAACAAAACTGCCGATGATCACGTACGCCTGACCAGTTTTTGCACTCAACTTGGTTATTTCACCTGCATCTGAGGTAAGTGGTTGAGGGTCAGGTTTAACCTGCTTAGGCTCTGGTTGGGGATTAGCCGGCTGTGGCTTGGGGTCCTCTTGTTTAGGCTGCGGTTTCGGCTGTGGTTTTGGCTGCTCCTGTTTGGGTTTCTCAGCAATCTGCTCTGAACCACCCGTTCTGAAGAATGCAAAATATAACGCAAAACCAAGGGTTGCGATTACCGCCGTTCCAATCACTACAATTCTTGTGAATGAATTTCGGCTTTGAGGATCGGAGTATTTGAACTCTACGCCCTTGTTCTCTCTTTGGGCCAATTCATCGGCACTTAAGTCAGAGGAACCTGAATCTGAACCACCTGCTGTTTCAAAGATATCCGAACCGGCCGCTTCATTTTCAAAGTCCTCGTAGGATTCTTCTTCGTAAAAGTCCGTGTCTTCGTCATCAAGTTGAAGGTCCTCTTCAGAAATATCACTGAGATCAATATCATCAAAGTCAACTCCTTCAAGGTCCTCTTCGCTGATTTCAATATCATCCAGATCTTCTTCACTGATATCGCCAGCATCAGAAGCTTCTTCGGCTTCATATTCGACATGGCTCTCTTCCAAATCCAGTTCTCCGGAGACATCATTGTCCTCGATCTCAATGAGTTCAGGTTCAGGATCTGCTGGAGCATCTTCTACTTCTAGGTCCTCCAGAGTTTCATCCTCACCTTCAACTTCTACCTCAAGGTCCAGTTCTTCTTCGAGAGGCTCATCCTCATCATCCAGTTCATCATATTCAAGATCTGGAAGACCAAAGTCCTCATCATCATCGAAGTACTCGTTTTTGCGTTCTTTCGGTTCTTCTTCGTTGGTGCTGTCGTCGGCCATATTAATATGTTAATCCTAATAGCTTCAATTAGGTCGTCAATTTAGCAAAAGTTTCAATATTGCATAAATGCAGGTTACGAAATTGTTACGCAATCCGCTTAGAACCGATACCGGAAACCGGCTTTAATCGCCAATCTACGAGTAGGATAATTCAAAAAATACTCGTAAGATTGATTGAAAAGGTTCTCTGCCTGCAAAAATACAGCAGATTGTTCATTTATGCGATAATCCACTTTCAGACTTAGATCTGCAAAACCTTTCATTGTTACAGGTTGTAAGTCAACCGGAGATGGGGCAATAAGTCCGTTCACAACCTTCAATCGGGTGGTGAACAGCCATTTATCGAATCGTTTGATCGCACTGAAGTTCAACACACTGGAAGGACGATACCAGGCTTCTACTTCGCTACCAGGTGAATATTCGTATACATTAAAATCCGCCTTTACTTCAAATGATTCGTCGAAATGATAATTGACGCCAAAATGATATTTAAAAACATTGAGCTCTGCCGTATCAAAATCAAGTACAAATCTTGAACTATCGATGAGTGAAGGCTCAAAGTAGACGGCATTTTCAATGTCCTGTATTTCTACCCCTGCCTCTACTTCGAGATTTGGCAAAATGGCTCCCTTAATCGTACCATAGAAAGGCACTTTTACTACGGAAGTTTGTAGGGACAGGCTGTCTTCCAGATAAGGATTTTGAGGGTACAGGTCCAACAGTCGATTGAATCGGATTCTATTGTCTATTCCCCCTTCTATACGCCAGGATCCACCGAAAGGAACACGCAACTCCATCACCGCACCTACCTGAGTCTGCGATGCCGTATCCGTATCATTGATCGCATTCGCTTGTAAGCCCACCTTGAAGTCTATGATGCTGACCTTCGTACGATACCATGGCTCGAATGACAGAATGCTCCTTTTAAGCGATGAACCACTTTCATAAGTACTTGTCAATGCTCGAAAATCAAGACCTACCCGATTGGTTTGATCTACTGAATAATCAGCTCCCGCGGCTAGATCAAAGTTATTTTCCTTCGCAAAAGCCGACTGACCTGATGCGACTGAAGAGACAAAGCTTAGCTGAGGTTTCAAGCGATAATTCAATTTATCATCCAGGCCTTTCCCGGAAAGAGCGGCTTTTAACTGAAAATCCTGAGTCCCGATCCGATCTGTCAATGTTTGCTCAGTAGGGTTCGCAAATGCCTCGTCACTTAAACCATAAAAGTAATAGCCCATCCGATTGAATTGAGGAGCAAAACTGAAACGGGTATTTTCCGATCGCCAGGCTGCGCGTGCACCAATTTGGGTAATGGAAGAGCCACTGTCCTGATTTCTGACCGGTCCTTCCAAAAAGCTTTCATGAAATAGGTTGGCGCCTAATGTCCAGCTATTCTTCTCATGTAAGTGTGTAAAACTCACGAGTGGGGAAATGTAATTCCCAAATCCTAGAATGGCTTCATTTTCATAGGTCTTGTCCTTATTCGCTTTTTCAAGTGAACGCGTGCGAAAAGTCGGTATAAATTGAGGTAAATTCACTGTTGGGGCGCTGATCGAGAAACGGACTGATGGGGGTTCTTTGGATAATTCCTTAATCTCTGTCGACTGAAAGAGTCGGTTTGCCGCAGGCAATACAATCTTACGCTCCTTTTCAATCAATACCTCAGCGCTTCGGATCTCCCCGGTTCCCGGTAAAGTATCATTTTCCTGTCCCATTAAAGAGAACCCAAAAAACAGTCCTAAAAAAGTTATGGTCAATGCTCTCATTTGATACTATCCGATTCGTTAATGACCTCTTGATCCACAGAATCTTGTTCTTGTTCAAGCAATTCAAGTTCCAGTGCCTTGACCTGCTGGAGTTTAGTTGCCGCCTCTTGTTTCAACGCTTCGTTATCGGACTTCTCAATAATCGAATTAGCGGTCGCTTCGGCCTGAAGCAATTCATTCAGTGCTATGTAATTGTCAATCAACAGTAAATATCCCCGATCCGTCCAGGTAGCATAAGAAGCAAATTCATTGAGCAACTGGAAAATACTCTGGTTAGAAGCTTCATAATCTTCTTCCATGGCCAGAATAGTACCATACAGATAAGCAGCCTCTGCCCCTACTTCATCACTGGACTCCTGTCTCAACTGATCTGAAATCACTTTGGCCTCTGCTGTCCGATTCTGGTCCATAAACAATCTGAGTTTGGTCAATTGAGCCAGATGTTCTCCGTTGATAGGTTTCCAATTCGCAGTAAGTATCTCATCCGCAAAATAAATGGCGCTATCCCCATCAATCGACTGATACGCCTTCATCAGGCCTTCGCGGGACAGGTACTTTTCACGTGGATTCCTTGCGGCGCTCCCCAGTAGTCTATAATTGGTTACAGCTTCTCGATTCCTGTCAAGATTCAGCAGCGATTTACCTCTTTTATCCAGCACTCGCTGATAATAGTCGTAATTTGGATAGACCAGCAAGCGGTTGAATTGAGTCACTGCCTGGGTATAGTCAAAAGATCGATAGTAGCCATCCGCCAGATAATAATAGGCATCAGGCAAGAAATTGCTTTCGGGATAATCTTTGACGAACTGATCGACCAGAAAACCCAATTGGGCATACTTTCTATTAAAGTAATTGGTCTTGATCTGTTCAAAATCGATGCTTTCCAGACTGGAGTTATCAGGATTGGCTTGTTTATACTTCGCCAGCAACTCACTGAAAGAAGCCACCTCTACACCTCTTTTCTGCAAATCCTGTAATCCTATGATGGCATCTCCTGCAGCTACATGATTTGAAAAGTCGCTTATTACCCGGGCAAAATCCCCTTCAGCCTTGTCTAATTCCTCTAAATTGGCCTGGCAAACACCTCTTTTCACCAGAGCATAAGGCAATAAGCCACTTGAACCATATTGATTGACCACAATTGAAAAGGCCCGGATCGCTGAAGCAAATTCCGCATTTTCAAACCACATTTGCCCTGTTTGGAAGGCGGCGTTATCGGCTAACACAGAAGACGGGTAATCTGAGACCACTCGTTGAAACTGTCGTTCCGCTTCTGCCTGATCTTCCTGTTGATAAGCCACCAGGCCTAATTGGTAATGCAAGTAATCCTTGCGTGCGTAATTAGCATTGAGCAGTTGTTGGTATCCTGACCGAGCCTGGGAAAAATTCTTTAGTGCATACTCACAATCGGCCAGTCTCAATGTTGCATCCTGATAATATGGATCAGTCGTATCAACCGTCGACAGGTAAGCCTGAAAGGCCCGGGCGGCCTGGTTATAGTTTTGTTCATTGTACGCGATGTATCCTAAGCCATAGTGGGACAACCCTTTCAATTTCCGTACTTCTCGGCTTCCGCCCAGATTAAGCACCGATTGATAGGCACGTCTGGCAGCTGCGGGATCTTCACTCGCCACGTACGATTCAGCCATCCAATAGTAAGCCTGAGCCACTAGCTCCTGATCAGGAGTATACCGGAGAGACTTGCTCAAAAACCTTCTGGAACGTTCAAATTTCGTCTCATTGAATAGTTGTTGACCCTTCCTTAAAGTAACCTGCTGGTAAGCAGTTCGAGTGATTTCTGTCTGCCTGGGTAAACTTTCAATGTGAGTGATGGCCTTTTCATAATTAGAAGTTCGCAGGTAAGCTTCGGCTAACAAATCTGTCGCCTCAGAACGCCAGCTAGCCTCAGAATAACTTTCAAGGTAACGTTCCAGATCGGAAATGGCTTCTTCAAAATTCCCGATCTTCAGTTTCAGTTTTCCGGGTAAGAAAGTGGATTGTTCCTTAATCTCTTCATTGAAATCAAACCGTGAAGCCTGTTCAAAAGACTGGGCAGCAAAATTGTATTCCTCCTGGTTTACGTAGAGTTGTCCCAACCGGAACGCACTCAATTGTCCCACTTCCGAGTTTTTTAATGCAGCTATTTTATAATTGTCAATGGCTTTATCAGGCTGGCTTAGCTGATCATAAGAAAATGCCAATTTGTAGTAGGTACTGACCTCCACTCCTCTTTTTGAAAGATCAATTGAACGTTGAAAGTTGTTAGAAGCTTCTTCGAAATTTCTCTGATCAAAATAGACTTCTCCTAACAAGCGATATAATGCAATTTTGGTCGTACGATTACTGTTATCAATTTTGTTTCTGGCATAGGTAATCAAGTCATCCCTTCGGTCCAATTGGAAGTATACGTTGGCAATCATGCCCGACAATTGAAGAGAAGCCTCTTCATCGGCAATTAACAAATACCTTAATGCCTCATCATATGATTTTTGCGCATACAAGATCGAACCGGCATAATACGCGGATTTGATACGATATTCATCCTGATAAAGGGTTACTTCTTTGAATTTTGTCAGGGCTTTGTCCTGATCTCCTGCTGCATAGCTGCAATACGCTACAAAATATTGTGCCCGAACATAGGCTTTCTGGGCAACAAACTTCCGTGTAATCTCCTGATAAATTTCACCCGCTTCGTTGTACTTTTTCTGGGCAAACAATTGATCCGCCAAAGCAATCTTGATCTGATCAGTCCTAATCCCATCGACGCGATTGTCGAGGTATTGAACAGCAAGGCTCGTCCCTTCCGGCAAAAACCCTTTGAGACAACTCAATACCTGTAAGTACTGAACTTCTTCTCCTTCTTGCGCATTGGGATATTGATCTAAAAAGTCCGTGGCTTGCTGATAGGCCAGTGTCCAACTCTTTTCACCGATCAGATCCCTTACAAGATTGAAACTACGGTCCTTACTCGCCTGTTGACCCGAATTCTGAGCCGCTACCGTGAGGGCGAAAAACCAAAAAATAGTAAAAGTGAGGTGCCTATTCACACGCAACATACCTGATTAACTCTGTGCTATAACGAAGGAAAAATAGAAATGATACATCACTGAAGTACTTTCTCGTAACCTCAGCTCATCAACTTAAAAACCAACTCTTTCAAAAGATCGCCATCATCGGGGACTAATTGGTTCACCCCTTTACTCGCCAGGTCGGCATCCCTGATAAACGAGATATTTCTAACCACTACCGGTAACGGATAATGTTGGGTCGCCCGGATATATTCCTCAGCAAAGAAAGGATGTACTCCGATCACTTTAGCGATGGTGTTCTTATCTCGTTGTGGACTATGGTGAATCAATAACAATTTGGAGAAATACGAAAAGAGATTAAAAATGGTCAGTACCATAGGATTATTACCGGGGTTAGAGGCAAAATAGCGCACGATCTTCTGGGCTTTCAATCGGTTTTTCTGACTCAATGCCGTCTGTAATTCGAAGATGTTATACTCTTTGCTGATGCCAACATATTTATGGACCGCTTTTTCATCAATAGGCTTCCCCTCTTCAACGTTGAGCAGCAACTTCTCGATTTCATTGGAAAGTCGTTGAAGGTTATTGCCAATATTTTCTGCCAGCAACATCACCGCCCGCTGGTCAATGGACACTTGTCGAGCACGTGCATAGCTTTGGATCCAACCAGGCACCTGATTGTCATAGATACGCTTACTATGTAGAAACACCGTCTGTTTCTCCAGCGCTTTACCTACTTTGGTACGCTTGTCCATGGCTTTATACTTGTAGCCAAAAACGAGTATCGTAGAAGGAACCGGATTTTCCAGGTACTGCATCAACAAGGACTGATTCGTATCTTTATTCCAACCTCTCAATTCCTGAGCCTCCTTCACGATCACTACCTGTTTTTCCCCCATCATGGGAAATTTTCTTGCTGTGGTAATGATCTGAGGAAAATCTACCTCTTTGCCATACAGGACGTACTGATTGAAGCTTTTTTGCGATTCATCAAGGGCATTTTGTTCAATGTGCTCAATGATGTTGTCGATGAAGAAAGGTTCGTCTCCTTGTAAAAAGTAAACGGGCGCATATTGCCCCGCTGAGACGGCTTTCATGATCTCGGCATAATCCATGGCTGTAAAGGTAGGAGTTGGTCGTTTAGATTTGAACGATTTTCTTTTACTTGTGGAAAGAATAATTTTTAAAGTGTTCCATTCCATTCTTTTTCGATCAATATCATGAATTCAATTCCTCAAACTGGCCTGACATTCCCTGATTTCGAACTCCCGGATCAGAACGGCAAAATCAGAAAGCTTTCCAGTTTTACCCGGCAAAGTGAAGCGGACAGGCGGTACGGATTCAAAGACGGCTACCCGGTCATTGTCATTTTCTCGAGAGGTTTTTTCTGTCCACGTGATCAGCAGCAATTCCGGTCGTTGGTAGCATTTCAGAATGAATTGAAAGTGAATTTTTGCCAGTTAGTTTCAGTAAGTGCGGATGAAACCAGGGTTTCTGCGGCCTTCCGGGCCGGATTGGGAGCACAATGGACCTTTTTCAGTGATACAGAAAGAAAAGTCATTAAGGAACTCAACCTTCTGGACGAAACAGAAGGCGAATATGCTTATCGGTCACTACCCTACACATTTGTATTAAAACCCAATCTGGAAATTCATAAAGTCTATAATGGCTGGTATTTTGTGGGACGTCCAACGATCGAGGAACTGCGTCAGGATCTTAGGGACATCATGCATCAAATGGACTACTATTCTTACGAGGCATTCAATTCAGAACATGTCAAAAAAATTCGGATTCCACAACAAACCTGGCAGGAGGAACAACCCATCCCTTCATCGGAAGGAATCGTTGAATCCTTTGACCTAAGGACTGGAAACGGATACATCAAGTCGGATGAGTTTGCAGACCCAATCTTTTTCAATTTCACCGCCATTCCCGGAGAGGGATATCGGACACTAAGACCGGGAACATCTGTAAAATTCAATGCGATCAATACCCATACAGGCCTATCCGCAAACCACGTAGTTGGGCTGGAATAAGCGAAAAAAGGTACATCACGACTACATCACACCTATTCAGAACCATCTATCATCCTTCATGCTAGGAATTTTTGACTATTATTAGACTTCAAGAATTTCAGACATGACCCAATCTTCAGCTTCAAAAGTTCCATTTGGCAACAAAGTAGCATTCGGAATCGGAATGCTGGCCAACCAAATGTTCCCTGCCATATTAGGCATTTTCATGGTTGTTCTCGTTCAGGACCTGGGCTTCCCGGGCTGGATGTGGGGCGTCATCTATTTCTTCCCGAGAATATTCGATTGTTTCACGGATCCCATTATGGGTTTCATTTCTGATAATACCCGATCGAAATGGGGGCGTAGAAGACAATATGTATTTGTGGGGGCCATCATCATGGGAATAACCTACATCATGATGTGGCAATTGTATCGCGACAATAGTTTGGAATACAACTTCATGTATTTCATGCTTTGGTCTTTTGGTTTCTATTTAGGTCTTACCATTTTCAGCGTACCATACGTTGCCATGGGATACGAAATGAGTGACGATTTCCATGAGCGTACCAGTATCATGGCCGTTGCTCAATGGATTGGTCAGTGGGCATGGGTCATCGCCCCCTGGTTTTGGGTATTTATGTATGAGGAGAGTTGGTTCGCTTCAGCGGACGTAGCAACCAGAGAACTGGCCGTATGGGTGGCGCTGTTCTGTACACTTTGTGCCATCGTTCCGGCCGTATTTCTGAAAAGCAAATCAACGCTGAATGAAGATTATCCCAAATTGACCTTGAAAAACATCGCGGGTCCTATCAGAGATATCCTGAATGGTTTTGTTGAAGCTTTTTCCATTAAGCCATTTCGTCAGCTTTGTATCGCCACCTTCCTGATCTACAATACTTTTTATACCATCGCCAGTTTCTCTTTCTTCATTGTGGTTTACTATTTGTTCAATGGAGATGCAGGTGCAGCGGGAGTATGGCCAACGTTATTTGGTAGTGTAGGTGCTCTGGTGACCACCTTCATTGTGATCCCTATCGTGGCTAAAATGTCCAAGACCATGGGCAAGAAAAAGGCATTTATTCGATCACAGGCCATTTCAGTCGTGGGATATATCCTTTTATGGTTTCTATTCATTCCCGGGAAACCGTACATGTTTTTATTCGCACTTCCATTCTTCTCTTTTGGAATTGGTAGTTTGTTTACCTTAATGATGTCCATGACCGCTGATGTGATCGATATCGATGAATTGAACACAGGAAAACGTAGAGAGGGTATTTTCGGTGCGATCTATTGGTGGATGGTGAAGTTTGGTTTTGCCATTGCTGGCGGGCTCAGCGGAGTGATCATGTCCGCAGTTGGATTCAATTCCGGCGTAGCTGAGCAACCCGAAGGAGCCGTGTTAGGATTACGGATATTCTATTCAGGTTTTCCGATTTTAGGTACATTGCTCGCTATCGTAGTAATGTGGAAATATGAAGTGACCGAAGAAGTGGCTAACAAAGTATCTGCAGAACTAAAAGCAAGAAAAAAACAGGAGGCACAAGCTGAAGCAGCTTAAAAGATCAGCCTCAAATAATAATAAACGAAGGGTGCTTTAGGGCACTCTTTTTTTTGGTTCGGGGGTCCCCGCTCCGGCACACCATACCAACAAACATGCGATCAACCCCCTGAAGTTTTTTCTAAGCCACTACTTCCTCTTTCTCCTCCAGAATCTCCCAATCCAGAATGTAGCTAGCCGTACTGTTTTCCTCCATCAAAATCATACTATTGGTGTATTCACCAGGATCATTGTTGACGAAAAACCTAAACGTTCCGAGGAAATCATTTCTACTGAGGTAATCGAAATCCCACAATTCTATTTCATTCCAGCCCTCTTCCACATCAAGGGTCACATTCACCGGAGCTACTTCTCCAGTATCCACCCGATAGTAGATGTAGCCCTTGGGCCAGATCTTCTCCCCTTTGTATTTAAGGTACATTTCGTCCTTGTCTATCTCATCGGGAAGTGTACAATGCACGCGATTAAGTCTGATCTTCCTTTTCATTTCTTTCTTGGTTTTGATTGTTTGAATACTCGAATGAGGTAGTAATGAAGGGCGCCTCTAGCAGTTGACTAACCGAATGACGCCCTAACACCAACCTCTACCACATGAATCTTATTGTCCCTGGCCAAGCGAGTACCCCCGCACACCATCGAACTCATATAAATTTTCTGTCTTGATCACATCAATTCCTTCTTCCAGTGCTTTAGACAGCACCTTAGGTATACTCGCTTTCTCTGCGGGATGACCGTTTTCTACTTCAAAACGGCAACGCCAGTGATCAGTACAAAATGTCTCCTCAAAGCCCTCCGGCCACACTTTGACTCCCCGGTTGGTGATCATGCTCAACTTGACGTCTGTTTCCAGTTTTTTCAACTTCATTGCCAGGTCATCTACCCGACCTCCATCCCAATCGACGAAGACATCCACTCCTTTCAATACCTTATCAGCCTTTGTTTTGCGTTCGTAGATAGGCATCTGGATTTTCACGTCTTTAGCGAAGGTTTCCGCTTTGATGTGATCGGGCCGTTGACCCAACCTTTCAATTACAGCCTCCGCAAATTCTTTGGTACCAACTTTCATCTGACTGATGCCTTTCTTGTATATATCGGCGGTGTGGATGCCTTCCTCAATAGTAGTCGCCCATGCGTTGATGACTTTTTCAGCCACATCCTGTTGCCCAAGATGGTTAAGCATCATTACGGCTCCTCTTAGTAATCCTGAGGGATTTGCGATGTTTTGTCCCGCTATATCCGGTGCAGATCCGTGAATCGCTTCAAACATGGCACAACTCTCCCCGATATTGGAAGATCCGGCTAACCCCACTGAACCTGAAATTTGAGCAGTGATATCAGAGACCACATCTCCGTATAAGTTTGGCATCACCACCACATCAAACATTTCCGGGGTATCTGCCAGTCGTGCAGCCCCTATATCAATGATCCAGTTATCTGATGCTATTTCGGGATACTCCGTCGCGATCTCTTTGAACACCTGATGAAAAAGCCCATCCGTGTGTTTCATGATGTTGTCTTTTGTGAAACAGCTTACCTTCTTGCGATTGTACAATTTCGCATATTCGAAAGCATAGCGAACGATTTTTTCGCATCCAGGCCGGGTAATCAGCTTCAGGCACTGTACCACTTCATTGGTTTGCTGATGCTCTATCCCTGCATAAAGATCCTCTTCATTTTCCCGGATCACTACCACATCCATTTCAGGGTGTTTTGTACTGATATAAGGATGAAAACTATTACAAGGCCTTACATTAGCATAAAGACCTAGAGATTTTCGCATGGTCACATTCAAGCTTTTATAACCTCCACCCTGGGGTGTTGTGATAGGCGCCTTTAAGAAGACCTTATTACTGCGAATACTTTCCCAGGCTTCTTTGCCGATGCCACTTGAATTGCCACCAAGGTAAACCTGCTCACCTACCTTGATCTCTTCCCATTCAATACGAGCACCAGCTGCATTTAAAATCTTCAACGTTGCGTCCATGATTTCCGGACCGATCCCATCTCCTTTGGCAAATGTTACTTTCTGCATGAATTCTTATTTTCGGGTTTTCACGCAAAGTCAGCACCAAAAGTTTATAAATCATAATTTAAAATTCTTATCATTTACATTAAGTTATATTAATGATTTACAATTCACTTGGCACTTTCGTGTTCTTATGTACTTTACTGTTCTTTAAAGCCTGAAACATGTCCGAATACGCTATTCTCGAGAATTTCATACAACATACGACTGTAATCCCAGCGCAGACAGAAGGCATGGACGTTGTGACGATCGGCAATTTGAAGGTGGTGAACTGTGGCTTGGCTTGTGATACTTTCAACGTCATTCACATTACCGGGAGTTTCAGTTCGGAAGAACTAGATAAGGCACTTAAACTTTTTCACGGGTCTTCTTTTCCATTCTGTTGCTGGATGAGCCGGGAGTATATCAATGATCAATCTCTCCGATTATTGGAAAAGGCGGGACTTCAATGCCAGGCCGAAGAAGCCGGGATGATCATGGACCTTTCTCATTATGAAATGATCCTCAGCGATAAACATAAAAACATAAAGCAGGCCATCACGAGAGAAATGATCCTTGAATTCAGTCAGGTGATCGCAGAAAACTGGTCCCCACCCGATCAGAATGTGATTACTTTTTATGATCAAACTGCTAATAAGTTTCTAGCCAATAAAGATCGTATTTCCCTGCTCACGTATTACCAAAACCATCAACCAGTAGCTACTGTAGAAGTTTTTGCCACAGATGATCAGGTCGTTGGTATCCATGGCCTGGCTACGCTGGAGGACACGAGAGGTCAGGGTATTGGCTCCGCCTTAATGACCAAAGTTTTGAATGATGCCAAAAAACAAGGCTTCAGATGGGCGGTCTTGCTTGCCACTGCTGATGGATCCGGTATATACCAGAAACTCGGCTTCCAAACACGCACGACTTACTATGAATACGCGTAGCAACCGCTGACATTTCACCACTTCAATATACCCTTTCCCAACAAAAGCTCATTGTTTCACGACAAATCGATTGTTCATCGTCAAGGATGCTCGTGTCATCTTCATAAAACTATTTAAGATGATGACTTTAAAAATTTTCATTTCTGCCGTACTCATGTTGGGTACGCTGACTTTCGGATTTGCCTACGATCCGAACAAAGGCGAAGATGCCACCATAACTGATATCAAAGCTGTAGCGGAAGAATTCGTGAAGGTCGTAGACAAAAATGATGCGGAAGCCTTAAAGGCCCTGTTGCACCCGGACATGATCCAATATACCTACTTAGGCGACAAATTGATCCCTTTCAAAGGAGTTGATTTCGCTCAAATGGTAGCCGACAAAAAATTAGGTGGTACTCCCAGAAAGGTCAATCACAAGTCCGCCGAGATCATACGCGACAACACCGCAATTGTCGTCTTGAATGCCGTGAGCAGTGAGTACGATTTTATGTATCAGTTATCGCTAGCCAAAGTGGCGGAAAGCTGGGTAATTGTAGGAATTCTAGTGGATGTTAAAAAAGCCGGATGAGGATTTTAGTCCTCTCATTTTTCATGGTCCCTTTCGTGCTTCCATCACAAAAGGGACCTGTCTTTGCCGGAGGTATGCGCATGGATTATGAGATCGTGAATGATTCGATAATCATCTCCTTAAACGCCCCAACCACTGGCTGGATAGGAATTGGCTTTAATGATGAAAATAACATTGTAGGCAGTGACTTATTATTGTTTCATGTGGTCGATGGAAAGCCCGAAGGAATAGACATGCATGTGCAAGGCATCGGTGATCCGAGACAAGATACCGACTTGGGTGGCATTACCTCCTTCACCCTGCTGCATGGAAAAGAGGCAAACCGAAATACGGAGGTTCGGTTCAGTATCCCAATTAAGAGTCAGGATCAGTATGATTTCCAGCATACCTTATCAAAATCCTTTTGGCTCATCCTGGCTTACTCCGCGTACGATGATTTTGATCATCATTCGATCATGAGGAGACATATCCCATTCATTTTAGAAGCAAATTGAAGTATATTGATCCGGTGAATATACTGTCCCGTCGTAACCTTTCCATCAACTTCCTGATTTGGTCCCTGGTAGCTGTGTTCACTTCCACACAGCTTTACCTCAGGAGTTACCAGTCAGATCCTGAACAAGCCC
Organism: Cyclobacteriaceae bacterium; assembly: GCA_965229785.1. GTDB lineage: Bacteria > Bacteroidota > Bacteroidia > Cytophagales > Cyclobacteriaceae > JAWPMT01. The sequence goes on along the minus strand of CBDDJS010000001.1, from coordinate 876,852 downwards.
ATTGGTGGCAGCAATTTCAGGTGCAGTTGCTGGTTTGGTGGGTTTGGGGGTTCATTACTCCCGCCATCTTCTGGTTAGTTACCCGATTCCAAATAGGTAGAAGAAACATTATCAGGAACGCGGCTATCCATCTGTTTACCTCGCTTTCTATTGTCCTGTTCTATCTGGGTTGCTATTCGCTGATTTGGAATCTGATGACTTCCAGTTCCGTAACGCTGGACAGTTTCATTTCTATCTATGTCGTATTATTCCTGGCGCTGTTCCATTGGCACTTTTTCATCTACATTGCCATTCTTGGTTTTGTTCATGCGAGAGAATATTATCGAGAGGTAAAAGCTGAAGAATTGAAAAACTTAAGCCTGGAAAAAGACCTCATCGAAACGCAGCTAAGAATGCTGAAAATGCAATTACAGCCTCATTTCCTATTCAATGCGCTGAATAGTATTGTGAGCTCAATCCATAGGAAGAAACTCGACACAGCCATTGATATGACTACCGATTTGAGTGAGTTGTTACGCGTCTCATTGGCCGAATCGGACATCCAGCTGGTTTCATTACAAAAGGAACTGGATCACCTAAAAACTTACCTTCGGATCGAACAGCATCGTTTCAAAGACCTGGAAGTATCTTTTGATATCGAGCAGCAATTGTCGGAACTGACTATCCCCAACTTTATCCTTCAACCTTTGGTAGAAAACAGCATCAAGCACGGCATTTCTCAGAAGCAAGATTCCAAACGAATCAATATTGGCGCGAAAATGGGTGATGGTCAACTCGTTTTATCCGTCTTCAACGAGGGACCTCCCCTTAAAAATGAACAAGTCAAAGGAATCGGACTTGCCAATATCGAAGAGCGTTTAGCTAACGTATATGACGGAAGATCCAGTTTTCAGATCCATTCGGTAGCGAATGGTGTTCAGGCAGAAATCAGAATACCCGCATGACAAAAAAGGTGTTGATCGTGGATGATGAAGAAGATGCCAGGGAGTTACTCAAAGTACACCTCGCCAGACATCAACAGTTTTCACTAATAGGTGAAGCACAGAATGGACAAGAGGCTTTAGCTGCTATTCAGGGATTGGCTCCTGATATTGTGCTTCTCGATATTCAAATGCCAGAAATGAGTGGTATCGAGCTCGTTGAACAGCTAGAAGGCACTCATCCGCCCAAAATCATTTTTATTACAGCCTATGATCAGTTTGCCGTAAAAGCTTTCGAATTAAATGCTGTCGATTATCTCCTGAAACCTTTCAGTAAAGACCGATTTGATAAAACCCTTGAAAAAATATCAGGAGTCACTGAAAAACAAGATTTGAGATCCCTGATTGAAACACTTTCGCAAACTGCACATAAGAAGGAACATCTTCTTCGGTTTGCTTATCGGGAAGGTGCTTCCACCCTATTCATACCAACGAGTGATGTGGTCATGATTGTGTCCGCTGATCAATATGTAGAAGTACATACCACCAACCGAAAATACTTGATTCGTTTATCTATGGAGTACCTGGAACAGGTACTTGATCCTACGAGTTTTTACCGAACCCATCGTTCGTACTTCGTCTCTCTTAATGCTGTTGAGTCCATCGAACAATACGAGCCAAGGAATTTCCTTATTCATCTTCAAGGTGGATTACAAGCCAAATTGAGCCGGGATAAACGCGACAGTTTCAATCAAAAGCTGTTGGGCGATATGAACCCGTGAAAAAATTAAAAAATTCAGTTTGACTTTTTCGGGGAAAGCATTCATCCCTGAATACCCTTCAGCCTATTCAACGTGAAGAAATTGATCATCCAATTTTGAAACCGAACCTCACTTAACTTTGTTGGCCTAACAGTGCTTGATTAAACTTGCGCCAGATTTCCCAAAAAGAACAATGAGTATTACGAAAGAAGCTGTATTAAGGGCATTGAGTGAAGTTCAGGACCCTGACTTGAAGAAGGACCTGGTTACACTTAACATGATCCAGCAGATCCACATCGATGGCAATAAACTGGCTTTTGATGTCGTATTGACCACTCCGGCTTGCCCGCTAAAGGAGTTGATCAAAAAGGATTGTGAAAACGCCATAGAGAAGCATCTTGGGGAGGTTGACCTACACATCAATATGACCTCTGCGGTAACCACCGCCAGAAATAATGCTCCGCTTCTACCTGAAGTCAAAAACATCATAGCCATCGCTTCCGGAAAAGGCGGCGTAGGTAAGTCTACCGTATCTGCAAACCTGGCCGTTTCATTAGCAAAATCAGGAGCACGTGTCGGGTTGATCGATGCGGATATTTTCGGCCCTTCAGTACCTACGATGTTCAATTGTGAGCATGAACAACCCGGAGTGACCCAGGTCGACGGGAAAAATCAAATTGTACCGGTGGAGCAGTATGGTGTTAAGCTGATCAGCATCGGATTTCTTTCTCCCGCTGAAAATGCCGTAGTATGGAGAGGCCCTATGGCCAGTTCTGCTTTGAAACAATTCATCGGAGATACGGTTTGGGGACCACTGGATTATCTCTTGATCGATTTACCTCCGGGAACATCAGATATTCACCTGACCATGGTTCAAACGGTGCCGGTGACCGGAGCTATCATCGTCACCACCCCACAGAAAGTGGCGATTGCAGATGCTCAAAAAGGGCTTCAGATGTTCAAACAGCCAACGATCAACGTCCCTGTGCTGGGTGTTATTGAAAATATGGCATACTTCACTCCGGCAGAATTGCCGGATAATAAGTACTTCATTTTCGGTGAAAATGGTGGCGAAAATCTCGCCAAAAAGAATGAGGTTCCGTTCTTAGGTCAGATACCAATCGTACAATCGATTCGTGAGAGCGGCGACAATGGGTACCCTGCAGCCTTAAAAGATGGGGTAACCTCAGAAGCTTTTCGTAATTTAGGGGCAGCAGTCGCGCAACAGGTAGCGATTCGAAATGCTACGATGGAAAAAACGACTCCTGTAGAAATGAAGGTTTGATATGAACGAGGAACTGTCCCAGAACATTGAACAAGCCCTGGATACCATCAGGCCTTATTTGGAGGCTGACGGGGGTAATGTGAAAGTACTAAAACTTGAGGATGGAACGTTATACCTCGAACTATTGGGCAACTGCGGTTCATGTCCTATGTCTACCATGACTCTGAAAGCGGGCGTGGAAGATGCGGTCATACGTGCGGTGCCCGAAGTAAAAAAGGTAGTAGCCGTTAACTTAACCGCAAGTGATGACCCCAATGCGAAATTGCCTTTCGCGAGCTAATGTACATGTACCCGTAGGTATCCTGATCCTGTGCTTTCTGACCTTCATTCAAGATGTCAGGGGACAAAACAGGTGTGCGATTTCGCCACAATCCTATCATGAACCCCCGGAACAATTCGAAACCTGGCTCAATAAGCTCCGGTTAGAAAACGCTGGCCGAACTCAAAACGAAGTACTGACCATTCCGGTCGTTTTTCATATCATTCATCAGGGAGAACCTATAGGCGAAGGCAGAAACCTTGCTTTTGAACGTATCGAACAGCAAATGGCGACGCTGAATGAAGATTTCCGGAGAGCGAACGCCGATGCCTCCGCCACACCTGAAGTATTTCTTTCTGTCGCATCTGATGCGCAAATTGAGTTTGTGCTTGCCAAACAAGATCCGGACGGACTTCCAACCAATGGGGTCACCAGAACACTTGGCAGCCAGGTCTCTTATCGATTTCAGGAAGATGACATACTGAAAAGTGAAATCTACTGGCCCGCAGAAGATTATATGAATATCTATGTTTCAAACCTGGAAGGCTTTCTGGGCTGGGCTACTTTTCCATTTTCCAATCTTGCGGGAATTGATGAAATCAACAATGAACGCCTGACTGATGGTATCGCTCTGGATTATGAGTACGTGGGCAACAATCCCGATGCCCGTGAATTTGAGAGTATAGGCAGAACTGCGACGCACGAGGTGGGACATTTCCTTGGATTGAAGCACATATGGGGAGACGGGGGTTGTGAAGTGGATGACTTTTGCTCAGATACACCCTTATCCAGCACCAGTTATCAGGGAGAATGCCCGGCGAGTGAAGTGGTCTCCTGTACATCCTCTGATATGTATTCAAATTTCCTCAATTACACCGATGACGCGTGTATGAACCTGTTTACTACTTGTCAGCGAGAACGCATGAGAACAGTTCTGACGAGCAGTATTCGACGCAAATCACTATTGACTTCAAAAGCCCTGGAAGCACCGGTTATGATCGCCGACGATCTGGGCATTGCCCGTCTCACAAACCAAAGCGAAGTATTTTGCAGTACAATTTTCACGCCTCAGGTAGAGGTTAGAAATTTTGGTACCAATGCGATAGGTGAAGCACAAATCATCCGACTCCTGAACGGAATATCGATAGATACCTTAACCACGAATTCCGCCTTATCAAGTGCCGAAGCCACGACACTGACCTTCCCGGAAATGTCTCTGGAGCAATCAACCAATCAACAGCTGTCTTTTCAAATACTCACCGTAAATGGTCGTGAGGACCTTAACATAGATAACAACTTGCTAGAGGTCGTTATTCCGCCTTCAGCCACAAACTCCTTACCATATACCGAGGATTTTGAATCTACGAACACCCTGATCACACGAACGGAACTCAGTGAAAACAGCCTGTGGCAACGACAAACGGCTCCTTTCGAAACCAACACCAATGTTGCCGGACAGTTAAACTTCTTTGGCAGTGAAGATAACCTCGGAGAGTTTCATTATTTGATTCTACCCAACCTCAATTTTAGTGAGGTATCTTCGGCGAGTTTAACTTTTAGGTATGCCTATTCCGGAATCAGTAGCGATGAATTGAAAGACGGTCTACTACTCATGGCCTCTTCGGATTGCGGAGCCACTTTTGATCGAACTCTGTTTTCAAGTTATGGAAATAACCTGATAAGCGTTGACAGAAGCATCTCCTCGTCCTTTACCCCTACTGGCCCAGGAGACTGGCGTGAAGTGGAGCTCAACATCACATCCATCATTGAACCAGATATCAGGTTTGCCTTTGTCGGCCAGAATGGTGCCCAAAACAACATCTATATTGATGATATACAGATCGTCGAAACTGAACTCCAGGCCTACGATTTAGGTATCACTGAAGTATCTCAACTCCCTGTTGTGACTTGTTCTGACTTCATTTCACCCCGCATAACCGTTAAAAACTTCGGATTTGAAACGATAGGTAATTACGAACTGCAATTTGATGTTTCCGGAACAACGGGCCAAAACACGATTAACACCAATTTGATTTCAGGTGGAGAGGAAACCAATTCCGTACTAATTAGTGACCTGGAGGAGGGTACGTATACAGTGACTTTATCCGCCAACTCACCGAATCAGGAATCTGATCAAAATCCATTGAATGATTCATTCACGAGGAACATCGTCATCAATGACGAAGAAGCTACTCTTCCTTACCGAGAATCTTTTGACCAACCCGATCAATGGGTAACGGTTAGCCCTACCGGCAATTCTCTCTGGACCACTTTTGAGAATGAGGATGGTCTGGTCCGGGCCTCCGCATTTGCCAGCAGTAGTCTCGGGTCAGAATCCTGGCTGGTTAGTCCTATTTTAAATACGGGAGATTTAACGCAGGGCACACTACAATTCCGAGTCGCTCACGCACAAAATGGCGGATTTAGAGACCGGCTTCAGGTCTTGTTATCGGTTAACTGTGGCCAATCCTATGATCGTGTGCTTTATGACAAAGCGGGGGATACACTCAGCACCACGAACTTATCAAGTGAATTCGTTCCCGGAGAAAATGACTGGCGTATTGAAAACATCGATCTCAGCACATTTATGGTCTGGCAGAACCTTCGACTGGCCTTTGTTTTTACCAATGGAGGAGGTAATCATCTATATTTGGATGAAGTGGAAATATTCCCCGTCAGACCCAGATCCTTACGAACTTTTGAAACTTCCATGGTAGTCTATCCTAATCCGGTAGAAGACAACTTTGTGGTTACACTTGATTTACCTCAAAAAGAAGAGATTGTCGTTTCACTGGTCGATATGACCGGCAAGATCATTGTGCAATTCAGAGAACCTAACGGACTCAACCAAACGTATCATTTTCAGGCATCAGAATTGGGAGGCATCTATATGGTTCAGGTCAAGGGAAAGAATTTCGAAGCTTCTCAACGCGTGATCATAAGAAAGTAGTGGCTGTACAACCACAAGTGATTATCTTACCCGATCAAGTCCAATTGGACTGAGTAATCGTTTAAAAACAGGTCAAAGAAAGCCGTATATGCGTAATTTGACCTTACAAAACTGATCTAATCAAACTTCGGACTCGCCATATCGTCAACAGGATCTTCCGGTTCATTTACAAGTCTGTTCTTGTATTGATCATCCTTCAGGTTTTGCTCTTCATTGTGGGGGGTGTCACTTTTGGGATTTACAAAGATGAGATCCACCACGGACTTGAATCCGCGATGGGCAAAGAGCTCTTTCGGGGCGACTCCATGCATATTGGGGAATTGGATTATGCCAGCACCCTCCTCCTATCCCCCCAACTTCAACTGGAAACAGTAAAAATCTGGGGACTGGGAGCAAAACACCTTACCCCTGCTTTTGACGTGGGGCAAATCCAGATCACTCTAAGTTGGCATGAGATCCTTTCTATGCTATGGGATGCCAGTGAGTGGTCCGGTTCCAGGCCATTTGTCAACATCAAAAACGAACGGGTAAGGGTAAGATTGAAGGGCATGAAGATTATCGATGGTACCCTGACCATGACCCGGACAAGTGAAGGCCATAATCACAGGCTATTTCGTCCGCCTATGGAGAAGATTTTAAAATTCGCTTCCGGAGAGCTCAAAATGGCAGGAGGATTTCGTATTCGGAAGTTTGAAGCAGAAAATTTTCACCTCGATTATTACAAAGATCGAAGTAGCAATCCGAATGAGGCCCTTCCCAAACGATACGATGTGCAGTTTGATTATATGAGCATGGACATGTCTTCCGACCCTGAACGCGCATATTTTCACAATTTCTTTGCAGAAGGTACGATCAATTCCATCAGGGTGAAGGACAATGAAGGTCTGGTCGGTCGTACTTTCAAGGCAGACGGAGATGCGGAATTGATCAAGTTATCCATTCCGCAAAAACTCAATAATGATACCGGATTCGACCTGGTCAGTGACAATTTCAATGTTACTTTTAATGACCTTACCGCTACCACCAAAGGCATCCTGTCTACGCTGAATGAACGTATGCGGATGGACATTGATTTTCAGAGCAAAACAGGCACCGGAACACGCAAAAACGAAGCCCTTTTGTCTTTTCTTGAACTCACCTTATCGGATCGGTTTCTCAATATCATCAAAAGCTATGATCCATTGGGGGAACTCACCTTTGTGGGCAAGGTGTACAATCGTGATAATGAATATGGCGGTCCGATCAAAATCGATCTGGATTATGACGCGACAGCTACCTCCTTTCAATTCCGGTTTTTCGAGAATGGTAAATCTCACCGAATCTCAGACCTGGAATTATCCGGTGAATTCGAAGTTGGCGGCGACAGCCCCTCTTACATTACGGCAGATATCACCAATGGAGAACTGTACCCTGGTCAGCCCTTTCAGGGGAGAATTGTCCTTGACAATGTCTTTCGCCGTGAATTCATGGACTCCCTGACCCAATTGGCACAGCCACCACTGGCTGAAGTACAATTCGAATCAAACCATGTTGATTTCAAACGACTTTTGGAATTCCTGGAATTTGAAGCTTATGATCAGGCCGATGGGTTCATCGACTTTAAGGATTTTCACTTTTCAGGACCGATCGCCAGTTTGAGTAAATCCTATGCAGATCTTAACTATGGTGGGGAATTGCGCTTTGATCACTTGACTTTTGAAAAGTCCATCCCCAATATCCCTTTTCCGGTGAACGTAGCACAAACGAATGGAGGCATTGTTTTCGCGAAGAACAGTGTAAAACCAAAAATGGCTTTCACCCTTAACCAACACCCGATCGCCATTAAAGAAGGCATTATTCGTGATTTTGTTCCTTACATATTCAATGAAGATCGAGATCGGTTAGCGCTAGAGAATTTCAGCATTGAAGTGGAATCCATTGAAATGAAAACTTTGCTTGAGGAACTTTCTGAACTTACGTCTAATAAAAACGATTCCTTATCCATCGACTTTGAACAAATCAGATCCAGTTATGAAACAGTCATCAATAATCTGCTCATTAAGGATCTCAAAATTCACATTCCTCGGGTAGAAGTCAACGATCTCTACCAAATTGATCACGTAGTAGGCTCATTCCCGGAAATGAGTTCAATTCAAATGACCAACACGGTGAATATCGATCGTGGTATCTCGCTTGAAATTATCAATCAAATGGGTAGCGATACGATTCGATTAAATCAGCATATTGACCTTGAAAATGACGCATTGGTTTCGAAAACAGCTCTCTACATGACCATCGCTGATATCAATGACCTCAGTTGTCAATTAGGTGTCGAGTTACCCCTTGGGAGTCATCTTTCAGACCCACTTTCAATGGTTGGAAACTGGCTTATCACCAATACATGGGACAGGGATGAAATAAAAACTTCATTTTCAGGTACAGGTTCCAGGGTATACAGCGAGGCTTTAGATATAGATCTTCAAATTCAACGTTTTGAAGCAGACTTGAGCCTGAATGATTTTAAAGTTACCCCTCCCGTCGAATTGGATTTTGGTCTTCAGTTGGATGATCAGGTAATCGGACTAAGTGTGCAGGTGAAAAATGACAGTATTTTCATTCAAACTCCTGAGCCGCAATCACTGGAGTTTGCCATCGCAAAAAAATACCTTTCTCTTATCTGTGAAATTGATCAAAACCTGGAACGTCTTCAAAACCTGGAAGGCGTCATGACCTTCAATACATATCTTAAAGAACCGCTTCACCAGGCAGGTCTGTCCATGATCACTGAAGCCAATCAAGTGGGCACTTTTGGAATGAAAAACTTGTCCTTTGATTTCATCAAGGGGTCAGATGTCATCGGTTTCCAAAACATCAACGGACAATTCAGATATGATCCCAATGCCGTTTATATTGACCAATTCAGGGGAAATTATGAAGATTCAGATTTCGAGATCTACGATACGCAATTGGAAGATATCATTGGATTCATCCTACTGGGAGAACCATTGGTGATCGATAGCCTGCACCTAAGGTCTAATCTGCTGGACCTCACCAGTATTCTGGAAAGTAGCAATGATTATAATTTCCCTTGTGAAGTCGAGGACGCAGTAATCACTGAACCTCAAATGGTGTGTGAAGGCTGCCTTATTCGAACTGATACCAAAGACACTTTACCTGCAGCAGAACCCATTGCATTCTCACTCCTTAATTTCCTGCAAACCTCCCAGGTGAAGTACGCGGATGCCTATCTGGAACGCATTCTTTTCAGGCCTATCTCCGGTAGCGAACCTTTTGAAATTGATAACCTGAGTACAAGTGTTAAGCTTGACTCGAGTCAACTGACATTGCTGGACCTTCAGGCCAGAATGTACGACGGTCTTATCTATCAATATATGCCACTGGAAGTTTGGGTGAAAAACCTGGACACGATTGCCGTAAAGGGCGCATATACGGTAAAAGACCTGGAATTGCACGAAGTAATTGAAAACCTGAACAGTCCTTCTGCGGAGGTCCTTAAATCGGACCAATTGGATTTTAAAGGGAAGCTTTCTATGGATTTTGATTTCATTGATACCCTGACTCAGGCTACCGATATCAATAACCTCGAATTCAGGATCAATAATATGCAAATTGTGGACGGTTCGGCATTGGAACTCAATCGCATAGGAATGGATAAGACCTGGAAAGAAAACGTGGGTCCGTTGAAACGAATATTAGCAGGTATGTTCCTCGGTAGTTTTAAAAAGAAATTTGAACGCCCCACTCAATATGTATTCAATCTGCAAAACCTCGTATTGGATACTGGCTGGGTCCAATTCGATGTACTGGAGTTCTACAATAACCAATTCAACCTGATCGCTAGCGGTAATTATCATATTGAGAACGGTGCCCGGGATGTGGACTTACTCCTTCAGCGAAGTGAAAAACGCTATGAATACGATAAGTTTTTATCTACGTATTGCAATAACGGATTTTTGACCTACTTCAACGTGACACACGATGTAGAGAAAATCGAATACATTGCCCCTACTGTTGAAGAACAAAATACGCGCGACAAAGCATTTCAACAATGCATGGAGGCTTGTCCTTGCGCTGAAGATGATTGCGCCAATACCTGTTTGGAGCAATTTCCGACACTTAATGAACATCGGGAGGTTCCTAACAAAATCCAATTCCGATTGGGAAACAAACGGATCAAGCAAAGGTGTGATTAATCGGATTTTGTCAGAAAAAAGTGACTTTGCACCTCACTCATGTCCATCTAATCACAGGTTATGAAAAAAATCCTCATAATCCTCTATTTACTTATCTGGGCGTGCATCACAGGGCTGTTTTTGATCAGAAGCATTCCACTATCTCTACTTTTTACCAGAGATGCACTGATACTTATCCACGTCGTTTCGATCATTATTTTGATTCCTTCTTTCTTGATAAGGTATTTAGTGATGGCAAAAAAAGAGCGGAAACTCAGAATGGCCTTGAGGAAAATAGTTATCAGAGGGATCATTCCGTTAGGTATCATTCTTTTAATGATTAAAGCCGTTCTGATCTACAATCAGCAAGAGGACTTTGATTTTACCTGGGACCATCGTATTGAAAACAGTACAGACAGAGTTGTAGGAAAGTTCGAAAAGGATGGTAAAATAAGAGGCATGAGTGTCTATGCCTTAGGTAGAAATCGAGATTTAAACCTAAATGAGATTGTAAAATCCAATGTGGAATGGTTAGCTGTACATCCATATATGAGTCAGCTCGGTGAAACTTCTCATGAAATGATGAGTCAACCAACTGAAATAGGTTTGTGGTCCAAAAGGGACTCGGCGTTTATTCGGGAGATCATGGCAGCCAAATCCAAAAATTTCCGGATTTTGATCAAACCCCATTTGTGGGTAAATGGCGGATGGCGAGCGAACATAACTTTTGATTCTGATTTGGAATGGGATCAGTGGTTTGGTAAGTACCGCACCAACATGTTGCATTATGCTCAGTTAGCGGAACACACAAAATCAGAGATGTTTTGTATCGGTACCGAATTACGAACTTCTTTGAAAAAACATGAACAGTGGATGTCCTTGATTCGGGAAATAAGGGAAATTTATGCTGGCAAATTGACTTATGCGGCTAATTGGGATGACGACTCATTCGCCGATCACGCGGAATTTTGGGAAGCCATCGATTATATAGGTGTACAAGCTTATTATCCATTGACAAAACACAGTAATCCTGCACTAGACGATATTAAGCAGGGTTGGAACAAGTACCTGCAGGAACTTGAACGGCTGCACAGAAAATACAATAAGCCCATCCTGTTCACAGAGCTTGGCTACAGGGCTGATCTTCAAGCGACGGTAAAACCTTGGGAATGGGACTCAATTTGGAGCCCGTTGATGAAGAAAAAATCCGAAAGAACACAATGGCGCGCTTATGAAGCTTTTTTTCAGCAATTATGGGATCAGGAATGGTTTGCGGGAGTCTTTATTTGGCAATGGAACAATAGCGTGGACTTTTCAGTTCGCGGCAAACCAGCACAAAACTGTATTACGAAATGGTACCAGAAGTAATTCAACTATTTAAGTGGACACTTGACACGTATCCATCCCTTCCCTAATTTATCCATCTATATCAACCAACATACAAACTAGCATGAAATACAACTCACCAATTTTCTTAATTACCCTGGTTTTTATCAGCGCTTGTACCGCGTATGACCTGACCAAACTACCCACCTCTGACGTTAACGAAATCTATCAAAGCTCATTGGAAGATGCGGTGTACCCTACGGAAAGCAAGGTCGATAAGAACTTATTCGCCATCAATAAAAACAACAACGATCTGACCTGGAAGACGATCAACGGTGAAGAGTATGTATTAGTCGTTTCCTGGAAAGGCGATTCCAAATGGTACAAGCCACCTTATGTTACTCCGGAAGGCGTTTATAACACAGGTTCTTCCCATCCTATCTGGGTTACTGCTTCCCCACAATTGGCCAGCTGGGCTGATAAAGAAACGCGATTCATGAAATGGGTAGTAGATGGAGAAAAGGAAAAAGTAAACAGCCGAATCAAACAATTGCTGGGACTTCCTCCCAATCCCGCTTACACCTACAATTATTTCGTGGAATTTTGGGTAAAACCGGCTGACTTGTTCAGACCTTGTCCGGATCCTGAAATTGATGATAACTCATGTGAGGCCTGTAACGCGACTATTGATACCGCTTTTCAGACATGGATCAACGATACACGTGCCGCTCGCTACTACAATACCTGCGAGCTTCTGGAGAAGTATCCCTGGACTGCCCTTGGCTACACGTACGATTGGTCACCTGCGAATAAGAAGCATCAGGGTATGAGTGAATACGTGATCCACAATGATGCCAATATCATTGTGAATAAGATTTACACAACCGAGGAGTATTTCAAGCAGTGAGACTTACCACAATCGTTGTAAGTCAAAAATTACATTAAAAGCAAACCTTAGTCAAGTCATTCAATGATTAAATACTTATTCATTCATGGCCTAGGTACGTTAGCGCTTTTTACGGTTTGGGTCAACAATCTTGGGTTGTCAGGAGAAGAAATAGGAATGGCTCCCATCGGGTTTGCTATCATCCTAATAATACCACTAAGTGTGGGGGTAATCATTTCATTTCTTCTACGTTCACAGTTAACCCATCGCAAATCACTATTAATCGCATTTGGGGTTTATTTGATATTTTATCAATTATTACCCGTATTTGCCGGAGACGAACCGTGGTTGGAGGGGATAACTGATTCTGGTAGCAATGGAATGATCAATCGAGCTTTTGTATTCGCCCCTTTAATTACAGGCATTCTGGTTTCGGTAGTTATTATTTTGCGAGAACCCCGAGCAAAGAAAAACGGATAAAGTTTGGCCTCCCTGAAATTTCAAAGTGGAATTGCTTCCTACTCATAAAGTCATAGAACAACCTGATGTTTATCATTTCTCTGATCTCAAAAATCCACTATCAATGCAGGTAAAAACCAAAAATGTCCAGTTTCAGAATCAGGCCCCGATTTAAGCACCTGGTGACTAAGGAAGTCAAAGAGGTAGAATCCGACATCCTCGAGTCGTTAGCATCAACGGAAGAGATATATACTGCAGGTTTTGTTCAGGGTCACACACACTTATTAATTCCCATCAATGAACGCCACTTTTGGAGTCCTCAATTACACTTATCGACTGAAGGCACGGAAGAAGGAACTATCATCAGGGGCCTTTACGGGCCTAATCCCACGGTATGGGGGTTATTCTTCTTTGGATACGGTGCTCTAGGTATGGCATTCTTCTTTATCAGTTTCTGGGGTATGACAAAATGGAGCCTTGGACAACCTGCCACTATACTGTGGGCCTTGCCATTCATAGCCGGAGTAGCCTTGATCCTTTATCTTATTGCGCAAATGGGACAAAAAGTCGGCGCCGAACAGATGTATCGATTACATCATTTTTATGAGGAGATCTTTGAAGACAAAGTGAAAATCAGCTAGCCAAACACTATGGCAACCCCTGTTTAACATATTCTGTTATTTTTGTCTTAAACTAAAGACATCTCCAAAACGATTCCAGAATAATGAGATCACTTTTTTTACTATTGATACTTGCCTGCTCCTTTATGGTTGCGGCTAACACCAATTCAATAAAAGTAAATGTCAGCACTGCTGTCTTTGAAGGCGTTACCGATGAAGGTGAGTGGTTAAACTATAAGATCACGAATACAGAGACAAACGAAGAGGTTTTTTCAGTGGAAGCCACAATTCCGGTAAACGGGGGTTACAGTGAGGATATCTTTTTAGCTCCGGGTTCTTACAAACTAGAAGTGACCAGTATTGGAGCGCAGGTAAGTAATCCAACCGTCACTTTAGAAGATGGCTCTACGGTGGACTTTGATAGCTCACAAAATGGATATTTTTTCGATCTGGAATACCCCTTTGTTCTTACTACTTCCGCAGACACAATTTGTGTTAATGACTTTTCCATAAGTTATACAGGAATTGCGGAGGCATCATCACACTATGTACAATATGCGACCACTAGCGATTTTTCAGACCTGGACACATTGATTACCGTCGAGAGTGTTGATAATAGCGGAACCATAGAACTTTCTCTTCCCAGTGATTTTACCGCACCCAATACGGTTTATATCCGATTATCCTCGACTGTAGGAATCCGTTCTGAAGCCACCTCTCTATATCGATCAGATCAGACTTTGCCCACCTCTGACTTTGAGGCGAACGCAGCTACCTTGTGCTTCGGGGATACGACAACCATTACTTATCAGGGAAATGGGTCAAGCACAGCAACATACAACTGGAGTTTTGATGAAGGAACAGTAATCTCAGGTTCTGGCCAGGGGCCCTACGAAATCAGTTGGGAAGATTCAGGTGCTAAAAATGTTTCATTAACTGTTGAAGAGCATGGATGTACTTCAGAAACGTCCAGCCAGGAAATTTCAATCAATGCTGAATTGACAGCTTCATTTGATGTCGCCGGAATCATTTGCGAAGGAGATACGGCCACAATCGAATTTACCGGTACGGCCCCAGAGCCTTCTGACTATAATTGGACCCTTGATGGCGGGACAATAGTCAGTACGAATGACAGTACCCTCATAGAGGTTGTCTGGACGGAACTTGGCACAAAAAACATCAGCTTACAAATAGAAAACAACAATTGTACTTCAAACGTAGCCGAAACAACCCTCAGTTATAATCAAACGCCCACCTCCTCTTTCACCTTCACCGAATTCTTGTGTTTTGGGGATACTGCAACCATCACCTACACGGGTAACGCAACCGAAGAAGCTACTTACAGTTGGGACTTTGATGAGGGTACGATAATCTCTGGCTCCGGACAGGGACCCTATGAAATAAGCTGGGAAGATGCAGGAAGTAAGACTGTCACTTTATCTGTGGAAGAGGATGGCTGTTCTTCGGACACTTCAGATGAGGTTATTACGATCAACTCGGAATTGGTGGCCGCATTTGATGTTTCGGAAATTATCTGCGAAGGAGACACAGCAACCATTGAATTCACTGGAACCGCGCCTGAACCTTCTACCTATAATTGGTCTCTTGATGGCGGAACGATCGTTAGTTCAAATGACAGTACCCTTATTGAAGTCGTTTGGACGGAACTAGGCACAAAAAACATCAGCTTACAAATAGAAAACAACGACTGTAGCTCGAATCTCGCAGCAACAACGATCAGCTATAATCAAACGCCAACGTCAACCTTTACACTGACTGAATCGCTGTGTTTTGGAGAAGCTACAACGATAACGTACACGGGCAATGCGTCTGTAGATGCAACCTACAACTGGGATTTTGATGAAGGAACTGTGATCTCTGGTGCAGGGCAAGGTCCATATGAAATCAGTTGGGTCGATTCTGGTGAAAAAACGATCTCATTACACGTAGAAGAAAATGGTTGTGCCTCTGAAAACACTGCTCAGGTTGTCAATGTAAAAGCAGTGCCTTTGACGCCATCCATTTGTATCGTTACCATTGATCCGGAAACGTCCAAAAATATGATCCTATGGGACATTGATCAGGAGGATTATGAAACCTTCAATATCTACAGAGAAACCAACGTTGCGGGTGAATTTTCGCTCGTTGCGACAATCAACGATCTCTCAAACTTCTATATTGATGAGCAGTCTTTACCAGAAAACGTCTCTAACCGATATAAGATATCTGCCCTGGATAGTTGTGGCATTGAATCAGATCTCAGTGTACTTCATAAAACCATCCACCTTACGATCAATCAGGGGCTTAATAATTCCTGGAACCTGATCTGGGATGAATATGAAGGATTTCAATTCGGAACCTACAGAATCAATAGAAGTATTAATGGAGGAGATTTTGAATTACTCACTGAAGTAGCGAGTAACCTGAATTCGTTTACCGATGACAATGTCCCTTCGTTGAACGTATCTTATCAAATTGAAGTGTTAAGTAACAAGACCTGTACACAATCTTCTGCCAGAAATCAGTCCGAAATTACTTCGAGTAAATCCAACATTGCTAGAAACGAAGTTGTTCTGTCCACTCAAATCCTGGAAGAAGTTAAACTATTCCCAAATCCTACGCATGACTTCATTCAGATCAATTCCTCAAACCTTGCTGGAGCTTCTTATGAGATCATCTCAATGAGCGGCAGAACGTTGATCAGTGGTGAAATTCAATCGAAACATCATACCGTTTCACTACAAGATTTAGCAAAAGGATTGTACGTGATGAAAATTGTTACTGATCAGGGACCGGTAACAAAACGGATACGAAAAAATTGATAGTATTTTCCTTATCTCCAGAATAGAAAAAAGCTTCATCACTCACCCCTGTTGATCAGGAAGGGTGAGGAAGTTTTAACTTTATCCGAGTCTTCGAATGATCCAAATGATCAATGCGAACAAGAATAACAGAATAGAGATTTTGTTGATCGTGTGCATGGCCCGAAGGTTGAAATTCCTTGGACGAGAAGGATCTGGTTTCCTGAAGTAATAAGTAAGTACATCCATGAATCCAAAGTAATAGCCAGCTCCTTTCTTTTCCTCCGGTTCGGCTTTACTAACCGTTTCCTGCTTATTTTCCTCTTGCATCATTGAAATTGGTTAAAACTGACTTACAACTTCGGGCTCTATCCATGCACCATCTTCTTTGATCACATTGATCAATTCATCCAGCGCATGTTCAGAAGGAACAGCCCTTTTTACCACTTCTTTCCCTTTATACAAGGTGATCTTTCCTTTTCCTGACCCGACATATCCATAGTCCGCATCGGCCATTTCCCCTGGCCCATTCACAATGCAACCCATGATGCCAATCTTGACGCCTTTCAGGTGATCTGTCCGTTTACGTATCATGGCAGTTGTTTCTTGCAGGTCAAATAAAGTCCGGCCGCAAGAAGGGCAACTGATGTATTCGGTTTTAGTGATACGTGTCCTCGCAGCTTGCAGGATCCCAAAAGACGTATCATTCAAGAGCTTGATATCTGCAGTAGTTGGAACATCTTTTGCACTCAGCATGATCCCATCCCCCATGCCATCTACGAGCAAACCTCCTGCATCAGTAGATGCCGCCAACATGACACGATCTACTGTATCAACGTCGTAGGCTCTTTTGATCACTACGGGCAATTGAATGTCGCGTTCCATCAAATGGACAAACCCTCTTCTTAGGTGTGCCATTGCGTGGGCATTGTCGGTCTCCAGGATTAATACAACCTTCTCTTTAACAAGTTCCGGGTTAAATCCTTCTATTTGATCGGGCCGACCGATCAGAAAATTGAGAACCGGATGAAAATTTGTATCCTTATCTAAATGCTCAAATCGCAGAAGAGGAAATATATTTTGATCATGATTTTCCTTCCACACCTCATAATCCACAATCTCCTTCAACCCATTAGGCAACATGAACGGAACCTTATTCTGGCCAGAATAGATGTAGTCAGCGCCAAGGTCATTCATTCCCCATTTATCAGTTGCAGGCAAATAGAAATGACCAATGCCTTTAAGGTCTGCCATCTCCCTAATTTCAAATTGGCTGAAATCAGAAATTACTCTGGGCACATTCTCCTTACCGAAATTATCTACTTCCTGAGTAGCCCTCCTTGCATAAGCATAAGGGTCAATGGGGTATTCTTCTATCGATTGAACGTGAGCATGATTTTCTCTACCACTCAATTGATTAATCAACATAGCAGCAACCGGAGCTTCTGCTTCAGGCTCTTCGGTGAGTGAAACACGAACGGTATCTCCGAGACCATCTTCCAGCAACGTGCCGATTCCAACGGCGGATTTAATCCTTCCGTCTTCAGCCTCTCCTGCTTCCGTCACTCCCAGATGCAAAGGATACGGCTGCAATCCTTCCTCATCCATTTTTTGTACCAGCATGCGATAGGCTTGCACCATCACCTGTGGGTTACTGGACTTCATAGAAAGAACGATATCGTAATAATTGAGGTCTTCACAAATGCGTAGGAACTCCAACGCTGACTCCACCATACCCATTGGGGTATCCCCATATCGGCTCATGATCCTATCGGAAAGTGACCCGTGATTGGTACCGATACGCATAGCCGTACCATGATCCTTACATATCTGTACCAGTGGTGTGAATTTCTCCCGAATACGCTCGAGTTCAGCCTCGTAACCCGCGTCCGTGTACTCTATTTCCTCAAATTTCTTCTTATCGGCGTAATTCCCCGGATTAACGCGGACCTTCTCCACAATTTTGGCCGCCAGTTCCGCGGCATTAGGCGTGAAATGAATATCGGCTACCAGGGGTGTTTGATAACCTCTCTCCCGAAGACCATTTTTTATGGGTTCAAGATTCTGGGCTTCTTTGATGCTGGGGGCCGTTATCCTTACCAGCTCACAACCTGCCTCAATCATTCGTATAGACTGTTCAATGGAACCCTCTGTATCCATCGTATCCACGGTGGTCATTGATTGTACGCGAATTGGATAGTCACCTCCCATTGGAACATCACCAATGTTCACAACGCGTGTTTTTCTCCTCGAATATTCAGTAAGGCTGTTGCAGTACAATTTCGTATTGGCTACTACCTGATCCATTGACGCCATTTCAAGCAATTTGAAGGGTTAACACCCGGGAATTATAAATAGTTAAACAGAAATCAGATATCTCCTAATTGAGGTCTGATCAATAAGTCTTCTACCACAGTTCCGGCACTTAGCTCCGCTGTAGTAACCACCAATTTCGCAATGTCCTGAGCCTTGATAAAACGATCTTCAGGAATGTCCATTCCATCCCAGCTTGGAGTAAGCGTCGCACCAGGCAAAACGGAAGTGACCCGAACATCGGATTCCTTTAATTCTTCCCTGAGTACCTTGGAAAAGCCATAAAGTGCAAACTTGGAAATACAATAAGACCCCCCCATGGTATAAGCCATGAGACTAGCCGTAGAGCAAATATTGAAAATGTGGCCGGCTCCCTGGCTTTTCATATCTGGTGCTATTCCCCGGGTGATATGATAAGCCGAATAAAGGTTGGTATCGATCATAAATTCGAGACTACCCTCCTCCTCACTTAATACCTCTCCAGGTCGAAAAGTACCCGTATTGTTTACCAGGACAGAAACAGGTTTTCCGATCATCCGCACAAAGTCGAGAAAAGAATCTATGTCTTCCCTTACGGAAAGATCGGCTTTGCAAGTATGAACTTTGGCCTCTTTGGATTTCAGGTCTTCTTTTAACTGTTCGAGATCCTCTTCATTTCTTGCACAGGTAGCAACCGCATATCCGGCTGATGCAAATGCTTCAACAATGGCCCGGCCTATGCCTTTTGTTCCGCCGGTAACAACAACAAGCTTGTGCTCCATTCGTTTTTTAGTAAAATTCGGTGTAAAGTTAAGGTGGATTTAGCCAAGAGGTTATGCAAAATAGTTTAGTTTGGCATTTCCAAGAGTTGATCAACAAAAACGAACGGATTTGAGCGTGAATCGCCCTACTTTATTGCCCAAAAACAACACGATCCTATGAAGAGTCTGGGTCTTTATGTGATCTTCATTGGCAATCTTTTCAAGCGAATGGAGTCTTTGCGGACTTATGCTTCACTTACCCTGGATGAGTGCATCAAGGTAGGTTATAATTCCGTGTTCATTGTCACAGTCATTTCTCTCTTTATGGGGGCGGTGACAACTATCCAGGTTGCTTATAACCTTGTGAGTCCGTTCATTCCTAAGCTCATCATCGCCAACGTTGCGAGGGACATGACCCTATTGGAACTATCTCCGACTATTATCGGACTGGTATTTGCGGGAAAGATCGGGTCGAACATTGCCAGTGAATTGGGAACCATGCGAATTACGGAACAAGTAGATGCCCTGGAAGTGATGGGGATCAATGCAACCTCTTACCTGGTACTCCCTAAAATAATCGCTTCACTGATCATGTTCCCGATGTTGGTGATCATTTCCATGTTTCTCACACTCGTAGGTGGCTACATTGCAGGTACCACGGTGGGTGTGATTACCGGTACGGATTTCATCTCAGGAATTCGACTCAACTTCGTACCTTTTGCCATCTATTTCGCCATCATCAAAGCAATCGCCTTTTCATTCGTCGTGGCTTCTTTATCCGCGTTCAAAGGTTTCTATATTAAAGGCGGCGCCCTGGAAGTTGGTGTAGCTTCTACTACTGCGGTCAACAATAGCTGCATTGGGATTCTTGCAGCAGATTATGTTTTAGCCAATCTGTTGGCGCAATACTTAGGAGCATGATAGAGGTCAGGAACATAAAAAAAAGCTTCGGCGGTAAATCCGTACTCAACGGCATTGATGGCGTCTTTGAGAAAGGGAAAGCCAATCTGATCATTGGCGCCAGTGGCACAGGTAAAAGTGTTTTGTTGAAAAACATGGTAGGCCTTATTCGGCCGGATCTAGGTGAGGTGCTTTATAATGATCGGGATTTCACCAACGGCGATAAAAATATCCAAACCGATATCCGACGTGAGATCGGTATGCTCTTTCAGGGTGGTGCGCTTTTCGATAGTATGAATGTGGAACAAAACATCATGTTTCCTCTCAATGTTTTAACGGACATGGCTCCTTCCGAAAAGCTGGATCGGGTCAATTTTTGTCTGGAACGTGTCGACATGAAAGGTGTGAATCAAAAAATGCCCTCCGAGATCAGCGGTGGCATGAAAAAGCGGGTGGGCATTGCACGGGCCATCGTTACCCAGCCTAATTACCTCTTTTGTGACGAACCTAACTCAGGTCTCGATCCACAGACTTCTATTCGAATTGACAACCTGATCAAAGACCTCACGGACGAGTATAACATGACTACTGTTGTGGTAACGCATGATATGAATTCTGTGATTGAGATTGGTGACAAAATCATGTTTCTTTTCAAGGGAGATAAGCTTTGGGAAGGATCCAGTGATGACATCATGCACACGGACGTACCCGAGTTAAATGATTTCGTATTTGCTACACGTTTGATGAAGAAGATCAAAGCGGAATAATTGATCATGGGTACTCAACCTAACCGACAGCAGCGACTACAAGTTATTTACAAGTATCTTTTCGAATTTGCCGTTGTATTCTCAGGCGTTTTTCTGGCCTTTTGGCTAACCGAGCGAAATGACCAAAATAAAGCCGCGCAAAAGCAAAAAGATATTTATCTGGCGCTCTATGAAGACTTACAAAGCTTTCATGAATCCGGAAAAAGGTCAAACGCCAAGGGCTTCATCGTACTTTTTGAAAAATGGGACAAACAATTTGACAGTTTGATCCTGAAAAAAAAGATTCCGCTCAGAATGAGTATCAAGGGGGACTATTGGAAAATGCCCATTGTACACTCTATGATGCAAAGTGGTATTCTGAATGAAATTGACATAAGCACTTTCAAAAAGGTCGCCAGAATTCACACTGTACACCAAAATTTCCTTCAGACCATAGAGGAATTCAATGATTTCTACGACCAATACATCACGTCAGAGTATGATCTTGGCATGGAGCATTTTTATCAGCCAGGTACGCTACGATTGAAACCAAAGTATGCCTACATCAATCGTGCCAATGCGGAATTGGCTGATTTTGCGGACTTACTGGTCAAAATAACCGGAGAAATCGCCGCAGACATAAAATCGCAACATCTTGAGTGAATTAATGAATACATTAATGATAGACAAAGGGAAAAAACACAATTGTAACATGAAAGTCTGGCCACACACGATCAAACAACTACTCGTATCAGTAACCTTGCTTACTGCCTTCGCCATCTCAGCTCAGGATCTTTCTGCTCCTATTCCTATGGACAAAGCGGTAAGAATTGGGAAGTTGAATAACGGGCTTACCTATTATCTGAGAAAAAACAGTTACCCGGAGAATCGGGCACAATTGCGACTGGTAGTCAATGCCGGTTCTATGCAGGAAGATGAGTCGCAATTAGGCCTTGCTCACTTCATTGAACACATGGCCTTCAATGGCAGTACAAATTTCGAAAAAAATGACCTGGTGGACTTTCTGCAATCCATCGGTGTGGAATTTGGAGCAGACCTCAATGCCTATACAAGTTTCGATGAAACGGTGTACATCCTCCCCATTCCTACTGATGATGAAGAAGTGTTAATGAAAGGACTCACCGTATTGGAGGACTGGGCCGGTGGTATCGCCTTCGATGACGAAGAAGTTGATAAAGAAAGAGGCGTAGTTATTGAAGAGTGGCGATTGGGACAGGGTGCCCAGCAACGAATGCGAGACCAATACTTTCCTGTGCTTTTCCAGGGATCTCGTTATGCGGAACGTCTACCCATTGGGAAAAAAGAAATCATCGAAAATGCCTCTTACGAGGAGGTTAAACGTTTTTATAAGGATTGGTACCGACCCGACTTGATGGCGGTGGTTGTCGTAGGGGATATAGACATTGATCAAATGGAAAGCGAAATCAAAAAGCGTTTCTCCAGACTCAAGTCAGTAAAAAATCCTCGTCAGAAGGAGCCAAACACGGTTCCTTCACATAAAGAAACATTGGTCTCCGTAACGAAAGATATAGAAAACCCCTACACCATTGTTCAAATGATCTACAAACGTCCTTCTTCACCTATCAAGACACAGGGCGATTTCAGGAGTAGTTATTTAAAATCCATCTACAACCGTATGCTGAATGCCCGACTTTCGGAATTGACGCAAACGGCGAAACCACCTTTCCTTTTTGCAAGCTCAAGTTTTGGGTCCTTCGTAAGAGGTACAAGTTCTTATTCATCCTTTGCGGTAGTCGGAGAAGATAAAATTCAACAAGGGCTGGAAACGCTGGTTATCGAGAATGAACGTGTCAGGAAGTTTGGCTTCACAGAAACCGAACTCTCCAGAACCTTGCAAAACATGCTTACGGAGTATGAGAACTATGAAAAAGAAAAAGACAAAACAGAATCTCAGAGCTATACTTCCGAATATGTGAATCACTATTTAGAAGAAGAGCCTTCCCCCGGCATTACTTACGAATTTGAATTCCTGAAACAAATCGTTCCGACTATTACTGTTGCTGAAGTCAATGCCCTTGCTACTCAATTCATTACTTCTGAAAATCGTGTAATTCTGATAAATGGGATTGATAAAGAGGGAGTTACATTGCCTTCTGAAAAAGATGTTTTGGACATGGTCAATAATGTGGACTTGTCTTCCATTACTGCTTATGAAGATGCCGTAAGTGATGAGCCATTGCTTTCTTCTTTACCGCCTGCTGGTAAAGTTGTGTCTAGCACCACCAATGAGACTGTAGAAACTACAGAACTGACTTTATCCAACGGCATGAGAATCGTGGTGAAATCCACAGACTTCAAAAACGATGAAATTCAAATGTCGGCCTTTAGTCTGGGGGGCAGTTCCTTGTATGACGATGATATCGCTCCTTCCGCAACCAATGCTTCCGGAGTAGCTTCTGTGGGCGGAGTTGGCGCCTTCTCAGCTGTAGAATTGAATAAAAAACTAGCCGGCAAAAACGTATCCGTCCGACCATATATCAGTAGTTTACGCGAAGGTTTTTCAGGCTCATCCACTCCTGAGGATTTAGAAACCCTACTTCAACTGACCCATTTGTATTTTTCACAACCACGAAAAGACGAAGAAGCATTTATGGGTTTCATGGAGCGTAATAAGACCTTTCTGAAAAACCTGGAAGTTAATCCTAATTTCTACTTTCAGGATCAGGTAAGTCGCATCATGACTCAAAACCACCCACGTGGTGGCGGCTTTCCTACGGAAGAAGAATTGAATGCCATATCTCAGGACAAGGCCCTTGAGATTTATAAAGAACGCTTTGCGAACGCTGGCGATTTCACATTTTTCTTTGTAGGCAACATCAACCTGGAAGAAGCCACTCCCCTATTCGAAACCTATTTAGGTTCACTACCAGGCAATGAAAACCGGGAGAACTTCCGCGACCTGGGAATCCGCCCTCCTGAAGGACCATTAGACAAAAAAATCTACAAGGGGGTTGATCAGAAAAGTACCGTCCGGATCACGTTTGGCGGAGAGAAAAAACTTGATAATGAAACCAGGTATCAATGGCGATCACTGGCAGAAGTCGTAAGCAACCTCCTGATCGAAGTGTTAAGGGAAGATGAAAGTGGTGTCTATGGCGCGGGGGCTTCAGCTACGGCAAACAGCAATCCTTATGATAATTACCAATTCAACATCAGCTTTCCCTGTGCTCCGGAAAACGTAGATCGACTGGTTGAGGCCGCCCTCAATGAAGTGAAGAAAATTCAGGAAAATGGCGTTGAAACAGATGAGATTAAGAAAGTGCAGGAAGGCCAATTGAAGAACTGGGAAGAAAGCCTGAAGCAAAACCGATTCTGGATCAGCAGGCTGAACACTTACTATTATTACAAAGGCGATCTTGACAAATGGTACAATTATGAATCCTATGTCAATAACCTAAACAGTGAGAATTTGCAACGTTTAGCCAATGAGTTGATTGATCTGGACAAGATGATCAAGATTGTACTTTACCCTGAATCAGATGAATAAGTTCTCAAAGCTCTAATATGATACCAGGGTAACCTGTTTATTGTATTGGTTCACAATTGAGTAATGCTACTCTAATAAAAAAAAGGCTGTCCAAATGGACAGCCTCCTATAAAAAAGAATCAGTAGTATGACTTAGTAACTAGGATTTTGATCTAACAAAGCATTGTTATCAATTTCCTGTGTTGGCAAAGGCAATACCAACCGGTCTTCACTTGGAATAGACGGCTTTAATGTTCTCGCATTGCCTAATCGGATAGCATCGAACCATGAATGGCTGCCTTCAAAAGCCAACTCTTTCACTTTCTCCTCCTGCATCAAATCCAGGAATTCGGCAACGGTACCAGCGGTAACGTCAGCCAATCCTACCCGAGCTCTGATCACATTCAAATCAGCAAGAGCGCCGGCAAGGTCCGGGGTAGCCTGACGTGCCAATGCCTCTGCACGAATGAAATACAACTCAGCTAATCGCATGATGTAAGTTGGGTCATCCTGTGTGTTCACATTAGGATATTTCAACACCTCAGGAACAGTCGCATCCACACTTGCGCCTTCTCTAGGGTCACCAGCAATGAGGCTAAGGAACTGAGCGGTTGGTCCATAATCTTGTCTTCCTCCCGAAGCCTGGCTCAGGAAGAAGAAGGAATGACCAGATTGCTCGGTAGTAGCATTTGCAAACATCCCGAAAACCAACTCACTGGAACCTAATCGATTGATGAAAATATCATCGTAATTCGCTTCCAATGCAAAGTTTCCATCATCGATCACCTCAGTAGCCAAACTAGCTGCCGTCTCAAAATCTCCCTGATACAAAGCAACCCTTGCCTTAAGGGCACGAGCAGCAACAACAGAAGTCAGATGACTGGCACTGAAATCAGGGCCATTAGCAATCGCAAAGTCCAGGTCCTCATTGATAGAGGCATAGGTTTCTGCAACAGTCGATCTCGCAAGATCCTTGTTCGTCGTATTTCCAGGCACCAATCTCAGTGGTGCTCCAAGCGCCGAACTATTGTCCCAAAAACGACCGAAGAAACGCAAGGCATCAAAATGAGCCAAAGCTCTGAGAAACCTTGCCTCGGCCAGGATCTCGTTTTTACGAGAGGCAGGACTGAAAGCCGCTTCATCAATCAAAGGAACCGCTTCTATTACATTTGACGCCCGATCAGCCATCTCATAGATATCGTCCCAGGTATTAGTCAATGTATTGTCGGCGGGAGAAGCATTATTATTCTCCGAATCAAACGTGATACTTCGTGTGGTACTGGCTGTAGAACCCAAATAAATGAACTGAGTTGGTCCATAGATCACTTGCATTCTGCTGTAATAACCATCTTGATTCATAGCAGCATAAGTACCATTCAGGGCACTTTCAGCATCCACAGGTGTCGTAATTGCCGTTACATTGGACAAACTTTGCTGGGGCTCCGTATCCAGGTTATCATACAGGCTACAGGCACTCAAAAGCGTTATTACGGCAACTGTTAATGAGATTTTATTCAATATACTTTTCATTTCTTTCCTCAATTAAAATCCAACTCTAACTCCGAAAGTGTATGTCTTACCACTTGGATAGGTATCATTATCGACGCCAAGTGCAGCTCCTTCATTTCCGCCGAAAGTACTTACTTCAGGATCTACTCCTGAGTAGTTCGTAGCAGTCCAAAGGTTAGTAGCCATAGCATAAATATTTACGCTACCCAGGAACGTATTTGACAAGATATTCTGAGGCAAGTCATAAGAAAGTGACAAGGTCTTCAATCTCAGGTAAGAGCCATCTTCGACCAAAAAGCTTGAAACCCTGCGGTTATTGTTAGGATCTCCGATCACTACTCGTGGAACGTCAGTGTTAGGGTTTTCAGGTGTCCATCTTTCCAGGTTTCTGGTGATGACATTGTCCTGATTTCTCATGAACATAAGGCCTCTCAAACCGAAGTTCATGATATCGTTCCCTTGAGAAAACTGGAAGAAAGCATTCAGGTTGAAACCTTTCCAGCTCATGTTACTGGTGACACCACCAAATACATCAGGATTAGGATTGCCTAGGATCACGCGATCATCCTCAGTGATTTTACCATCGCCGTTGGTATCTCTGAATCGGAAGTCACCAGGTGCAGTTCCGGCAGCCTGATAGATCCCGTCAGAAGCACCGGCGTTAATTGCGTCGATTTCTTCCTGAGTCTGGAAGATGCTCTCTACTTCATAGCCAAAGAATGCGCCCAAAGGCTCTCCTTCTCGAATAATACTCTGATTAAACCCGGTGGTATTGATATCGCTTCCGTCTACCAACTTGATCACCCGGTTTCTGAACAAAGTAACATTACCAGAAACATTCCAGGAGAAATCTCCTAAAGCGAGTACTTCACCACCCAATTCGATCTCAAGACCTTTGTTTTCCATCTCTCCTACGTTCTGGAAAACACTGTTGAATCCTGAAGTTCTTGGAAGTGGAACTTGCAACAAGATGTCTGTGGTAACTTTCTCAAAATAATCTACAGAACCTGTTATACGGCCTTCAAACAGCGCAAAGTCCACCGCCAGGTCCGTTTGAGTCGCTACTTCCCACTTTAGGCCAGGGTTTGCGATCTGAGAAGGTCGGGTTCCGCCATTTCCTCCGTAGAAAACGTCACCGTTAAATAATCCCCGAGAAGCAAAATCACCTACTTTGTGGTTACCAGTTACCCCCCAGCTAGCTCGCACTTTCAAGTTTTCAACGAACGAAGCATTGAAGAACGCCTCATTAGAGATATTCCAGCCTAATGCCAAAGAAGGGAAAAACCCGAATCGGTTATCTTCTCCGAATCTGGATGAACCATCTGTTCTTACGGTTCCAGTGAATAAGTATCGATCATCGAAATTGTAATTCACACGAGCGAAATAAGACTGAAGTGCCCAATCCGTAGCTACTCCATCCGCGTTAGTCGGCGTGGAAGCTGAGTTGAAGGTTCTCAGGATCTCATTCGGGAAATTTGATACAGCAGCAGAGTACTGATCTCTCTGAACCGTCTGCCACTCAGCACCCACAAGGGTATTGAATTTATGATCGGTATTGATATCGAATGAGTAATTTGCCGTGTACGTGTTGTTCACGGTAATACTCTCGTCCTGGCCTCTTTCAGCCCATCCAAAACCGTTCAAAACACCACCTAAGGTAGTAGGAGCCCAATACAGGTCTCTTGCTGTATTGATATAATCCGCAGAGAAAGTTCCTTTGATGGTCAGGTTTTCGATGGGCTCATAGGTAGCGAAGAAGCTTCCAAGGAATCGATAACTTCTGAACTCATTGTCATAATCCTCCGCCGCAGCAACTGCATTATCAAACTGATTCGTGGATGTAAAACTTCCGTCAGGATTACGGATCTCAAAATCTGGTCTGGTACGTTGAGCAGAGAAGTAAGGCCCGATGATGAAGTTATCATTCGACTGGATGATGTCTTTGGTGTTACTGATCATCAAAGAGTTACCAAATTTTACTTTCTCTCCCGCTTTGGCATCCAAATTGACACGAGCAGTCAATCGTTCGAAGCTGGTTCCGATCTGTGTACCTTCCTGATCGTCATACTGTACAGAGGTAAAGTAGGATAATCCTTCTGATCCACCACGTGCAGACACATTGAACTGTGAGGTACGAGCAGTACGGAAAACCGCATCTAACCAGTCTGTATCACCATCATTCCAGAAATCATCGTCACGAGGTGCTAATCCAGCGTTGACACGTGCCTCATTTTGCAATTCAATGTATTGGTCCCTGTTAAGGACATCCAATAAATCAAATACTTCTGTAAATCCCGTATTGAAACCCACATCCACTTTGGCTTTACCTGGGGTTCCTCGTTTCGTAGTGATCAAAACCACGCCATTTGCCGCCCGCGAACCATAAATGGCCGTTGCCGAAGCATCTTTCAAAACCTCGATAGACTCGACATCATTGAAGTTGATCTGGTTCATGGAGTTTCCTGCCTGACCACCAAATCCACCAAATGATCCCTGACCGGCTGCGGTCAATGTCGTAGAGAAAATGTCAGTAGGCTCTATTGGAACACCATCTACCACATAAAGTGGTTGGTTGTTGGAGTTAATCGAAGCAGAACCTCTAACCCTAACCGAAATACCACCACCGGGCTGTCCGTTGTTATTCACTACCGACACACCGGCTGCACGACCTTGAAGCGCCTGGTCAATACCCGGAACAGGAACTCTGGCAATGTCCTCTCCTTTTACCGAGGCAATGGCACCTGTCAAATCCTTTCTGTTTTGGATACCATAACCCGTCACTACTACCTCTGACAGACGCTGAACATCACTTAACATACTTACGTCTACCACAGATCTGGACCCTACTGCTACTTCCTGAGTTATTAAACCCACGAATGAAAAAACGAGGATGGGATCATCCCCATCAACCGTTACCCTGTAATTACCATCCAGGTCCGTAGACGTACCTGAAGCCGTTCCCCTCAAAATGACATTTACACCCGGTATGGCCTCTCCAGTATCATCCGTCACCTTGCCGGAAACGGTCCTGGATTGGGCCTGCGTGGTAACCACCACACCAAGGCATAAAACCAATAGTAAAAAGTTCTTCATAAGCAAATTTTTCTTTTGTGTTCGGAGTAATGTTAGTTGTTATCGCAAGTAGCGAATTGTAGAAAAAAGGAGAGCAGTTGTAGAAAAGAAGGAAGAAGTGAATAAGGGAAATTGAAACCTTAATTGAGCACACTCAACAATCATCCAAAGGTGTCCTTGTTGTAACAAGTATCTTAAAGCCCGAACTTACGGGGTAGTGAAATTATTCCCTTTCATTACTTCGATTTCAAGAATTTAATTCCGATTTTCTGGCATCACTCCAATAGGGTACAATGCCCGCTAAACGGATGTAAGACCTCAATACTTTTTAGACACAAGGATGATGCTCAAGTTTCAGGAGTGTAAAAATTCCCAGGTTTTGGGCATAAAAAACTGTCTCTTGCTAATACAAATGGTTAAACTTCATTCGCGCTATTTTTACAAATTGTAATAAAACACAATGATTAAGGATGAATATTCGACCTTATGTTCTGGCTGAAACCAATTGGGAAGCGCTAAAAGATGCCAATTTTGAACTGGCTGTTTTATCATGGGGAGCCACAGAAGCGCATAACTATCACCTCCCTTATGCAACTGATATCATAGAATCAGAATTCATTGCTTATGAATCAGCGCGAATTGCATGGGAACGAGGTGCCAAAGTGATCGTTTTACCCACTATTCCATTCGGAGTGAACACAGGACAATCGGATATCTATCTGGACATCAATCTCAATCCCAGTACACAAATGGCCATCTTACAAGATGTTCTCGAAGTGTTGAATCGGCAAGGCATCCAGAAATTTATGCTACTCAATAGCCATGGTGGTAATAATTTCAAGCCGTTGATCCGCGAGCTGGGACTGAAATTTCCTGAAATGTTCCTTAGCATGACTGACTGGTTCAAATCCTTGGACAAGACCCAGTACTTTGATGAAATGGGCGACCATGCCGATGAGATGGAAACCAGTTTGATGCTTTATTTCCGGCCCGACCTTGTACTACCTAAAGACCGATGGGGCGATGGCAAAGAAAAACAACACAAAATCAAAGCTTTCAAAGAGGGTTGGGCATGGTCCGAACGACAATGGTCCAAAATCAGTGAAGATACAGGGACCGGGAATCCGCATTTCTCCACGGCGGAAAAAGGCGAAAGATTCTTCAGGGATGTCACAGAGAAAATGGGCAGGCTCATGTATGACATTGCCAAATCCGATCTGGATGATCTGTATGAATAAAGCAAATCATTTCTTTCATTAAATACGGGATCTTCAGAAAACAAACGACCTTCATACAAGTTGTACTGGCATGCCGGTCATCGAACTTCAAACAACGATCCATGCTCCCATTCAGCGATGCTTTGATCTCTCGCGCAGTATTGATTTACACGCTGAGTCTATGTCTCATACCCATGAAAAACCAATAGCTGGCCGAACATCTGGTTTGATTGGAAAACATGAAACAGTGACCTGGAGTGCAAAGCACTTTGGTATTACTCAACAGTTAACGTCTTTGATCACAGACGTGGTGAGTCCAACCTACTTTGCAGATGAAATGGTAAAAGGGGCCTTTAAGCGATTTCGCCACGAACATCACTTTTCTGAGAAGGATGGAATCACCATGCTCATTGACATATTTGATTACACCTCTCCTTTCGGTCCTTTCGGACAGTTATTCGATGTATTGATACTGAAAAACTATATGCGGGACTTACTCATTAAAAGGAATGAGGTCCTCAAAGCATACGCTGAAACGGAAAAATGGCGGCAGTTCTTAGAATAGTGAATTAACGACGTGGATCTATGCCTCGGTGGAACGTTTAAAGCCAGCGGCAAAACTATGGGAAGAACTCGAGCAACAACGATAATATATTATCGTGACACTTTAACCAGCTTCTTTGTTGCCACCAAAGCTCCGTTCCGATCTAGTAATTGTCCAATGTACATGCCAGGAGCGTATCGCGAAAGATCCACGCGATTATTCTCAATAGTCAGGATATCAATGACTCGGCCTTGAAAATCCATTAGGCGAAGGTTGGTTATGCCCTTGCCTGATGAAATCTCAATTTCTTGTGTAAATGGATTAGGAAAAACCCGAATTTCATTGATATCAACGGGAGGTGGGTCACTTAATACCACGTCACCCTGATCCAGTTTGCCCAGGAACAACCCTCTACCATGGGTTGCTGCGACGATCACACTATCGGCTTGTCTAACCTTGATCATATCGACTCGTACATTGGGAAATGACTCATTGTACGAAACCCATTCAGCATTTGGATCTCTTCGATCTTCCAATCCCCAAATACCACGCTCCGTGGCAATTACTATTTTATTGTGATCATTGGGGTTAAACAAGCCATATCTCACCGGAAGATCGGGCAGGTTCCTTTCCAGGTTCGTCCAATTCTCACCTCCGTCTGCTGTAAACCATACCGATTCAACTCCATAATTCGATAAGGTCACCAGTATGTGATCACTGGTAGCTCCCAAATCGACAGAGGACACATACCCAACAGGAAGTTGACTGTTGTCAATTTGTTCTGCCACGGGCGCATTTGGTAGCCCAGTAACCCGATAAATGTCCCCCAATTGGTTTCCCAGGACCATCGTGGCATTGTCAGCAGGCTCCCATGGGGATACTTTTAAGGCGGAAAACGCGGCTTGAGTTCCAGTCCCCAGAGCAATGACACTCACCGTATCTCTACCCAAATCAGGTTTCCTTAGGTATTTATTCACATTAAGGACAATCAGTGTATCCAGGTACCTTCCTTTTAAGACTTCATACAACTGCTGCACACCGCCATCCGTGGCAATATTGGTGTAGAGCAGGTTGGATCGATCGTCGTACTCTGCCGGATTGATAAAGGTACCGCCCCTGGGAAGAGGAGTGAAATAGATCTGCTGATCCAGAAAAACGTTGTAGAAATTGGCCTGGGCCGAAGTAATTCTAAGTTCCGGGTCATCCTTATCAAAGAAACAATAGGCTCCATCTCCATAGCCTATTCCGCCTTCGATACTGATAAAACCTGCTTCGGTGGTTACGGTGTGGTTGTCCTGCGCACCAGCCAAAACTTCGTCATTCCCTGATTCTGGATTTAGGGCCACCGTATAGAATTGCATGGTATTGAGCCCGTTATTGAGATCTGTAAAGGCCAGAGGGGAACTGACTTCCGTATCTGAATTTCGAGCAGAGATATTAGAAGAATAATAGATGCCACCATCGGTAGCCATCAACACCTCATCCGTTTCTTCAAAAAAGTGAATGATATGTACATCCCCGTGAACGTACCGGTTGTAGAGACTATCAACGTTGGTTCCCGCAGGATTAAGTTGTTTTAGATATCCCTGTATATTGTAGCTCACACTCCAGTCTGACAACTTTTGCCAATCGAGGATCCCAGCCGTAGAAGTCGGTTCCTCAATGGCATACATGTCTAAAGCCCCGATGATCAGATCTTTGCCATTGCTGGGGTCCACTCCCATGGCTAAGGCATGCCAGGGAATATTACTCCAGAGCACACCATTTAGCTGGAAAGGATCAGGGATTCTCTCCCAGGTACCTGAACCTTCTTGTTGGTAGATCTGCGTAAATTCCGGGCTGTCACGGTAATGACCAAAGGCATTCACTGTAGCTCCGGTTCCAATTGCATAAACCACATCTTTTCCCGATTGAAGAATCACCCGACCTGGGACAATATTGTCAGTTCCGGGGGTTGAAGTGATGTTGTTAGCAAGCGCATTGTAAACAACCCAATCTGTACCATTGGCAGAACGAAGAATTGTACCTCCTCCTTTTAACTCCAGGTTTCTCATTGTTCCCACATACAATTCACCTCCTTCTGTAAGTTCGATATCAGCCACAGCATAGGAGTAAGACTCCCCGGCCACATCAGGTAACACCTGAGTCCAGCTATTTCCACCATCCTCCGATCGATAAAGTCCATCAGACGGTTCAGAAGCAAATAAGCGGCCCTGGTAGGTTCCGGAAGCAACAGCTGCATAGATCACTCCTTTACCATTTTCTTCCCTCACAATCAAATCGTTGATGTAATCGAAACCAGCCGTTGAAGCCAGCAGTTGCCAGGTAGAACCTCCATCCGTTGTTTTATAAATGCCTACGCCACTGGATGATGATTCCCGGTAAATAGGCACGGAAGTGAATGACTCCCCTGTTCCCGCATAGAATGTTTTGGGATCAACTGGATCATAAGCGAGGGATGAAATGGACATGGACTGCCAATCGTCTGAAACGGGAACCCAGGACCCATTATTCCTAAAATCAGGATTGTACCACATCCCGCCAGTCGCTGTACCGATCCAAAGGCGGTTTTTGTCATTTGGATCAATCATCAATGTCCTTGTTCTTCCGGCCATTTCCCTGGAAGGGATTTGTCTCCATGATAAGTCACGACTTTCCTGAAACTGTTTCGCCGAATGCGGCAATATCTTCGGTACCTGCCCGGTCACCGGATCCATGGTCATGATCAAATCCCGAAATGTTGCCCTATCTGGTCCAGCTTGTGGTATTTGAGAAAGGCTATTGATTTCAGAAAGATAAGCTTTCTTAGTGGCGATCTTATTGCTTTGACGACCGTATTCATATAAAAACGGAAGCGCGGCAACGACAAGTAGAATGGCGACAAAAAATGGGTTCTTCATGAGGTTAGGTTGATGCAGATTTATTGGAAGACAACTTCAGGCCAAAAGTCCCTAAGTCTCGGCCTCAAAAACCAAAACAGCGGCTGTTACACCGCTGCTTTACAGGCATATTTTCTTCAATGTCAATAGAACAAGGTTGCCGAATCTATTGAACACTAAGCGATGTTGTATGAAAATTCCTCACTCGTTTTTCAGGTTTTGAGAAGGATTGGCCTGAGCTGCTCTCAATGCATGAAATCCTGTAGTGGAAACCGTCACGATCAAAATGATGAAAGTAACCAATGCAAACAGTACGAAGTTGACATCCACATGATATTCAAAGCCATTCAGCCAGTTTTGTGCGAACAAATAAGCACAAATAAAAGCTGGGATAGCACCGATAAGGACCAGCCAGACAAACTCTTTAACCAATAGAGAAATAAGTCCCTGCACACTGGCGCCGAGTACTTTACGAATACTGATTTCTTTACTTCGCTGTTCAGCAGTAAAGGAAGCCAGTCCCAACAAACCTAGTGAAGCAATGATGATCATCATGACAGAGAACCCTAAAAACAGATTGCCTCGCACCTGATCATCTTCGTAGAACTCCACAAAGTTCTGGTCGAGGAATTGCGACTCAAAAGGAAGGTTAGGGAACAATTCGCCCCAGGTATTTTCAACGTAAGACATGGTCTCCTGATAGTTGCCGTTCAATCGGATCAGGACTCGTCTATTGGTCAAATTTGGAATGAATAAAAGAGGTTCTATGGGGTCATACAGCGAACGGTGATGAAAGTCTTTCGAAACACCAACCACTTTATGAAAAACCGTAGAATCCTGGGA
This sequence comes from Cyclobacteriaceae bacterium, assembly GCA_965229785.1. Taxonomy (GTDB): domain Bacteria; phylum Bacteroidota; class Bacteroidia; order Cytophagales; family Cyclobacteriaceae; genus JAWPMT01. Next base: position 842,142 of record CBDDJS010000001.1, on the reverse strand, counting down.
GATCTGGAACCGTTTACCAATGGGGTTTTCCCATTGCAAACGACGTACCATAGCTTCATTGACAATCACGGCCAATGCCGTGTCCGTACTGAATTCAGTAGAGAAATTCCTTCCTTCCGCCATTTCTACTCCTAACGTTGGAAAGTAATCAAAATCGACCTGAAACAGGTTGACGCCAAAATCGTCCATGACCCCATCTTTCGTTTCCACAGGAATCAGGTTCTTGGGATAGCCGTTCCCAGGTATGGTACCGGCACTGGCAACAGATGAGATGTTAGGATTTTGTAATAAACGATTTTTTAGGACTTCCCATCTTTGGAAAGATTCTCCTCTCAAACGGAATGTGGCTACTTGTTCTTTGTCAAATCCAAGATCCTTACTGCGCACGTATTGCATTTGATCATAAATGATGAACGTGCTGATGAGCATAAAAATGGAAATGGCAAATTGTAAACCTACAAGACCCCTTCGCAGCCATTGGTTTCCGGACCTTTTGGCAGACCCCCCGCCACGTAAGGCTTTTGTAGGTGTAAATGCGGATAAGTAAAACGCAGGATACGAGCCACTCAATATCCCTGTAACGACCATAATGGCCAAAATCACCATAATGATCTCAGGAGTCAGCAAGTTGGATACCGCCAGTGTAGTTCCCAATTCCGAGTTGATCAAGGGAACAACCAAGATCAGCAAGAGCAGACTTAATATGAGGCTCGTTAAAGCAATCACGATGCTTTCGGCTATGAATTGACTGATCAACGTACCACGCTGAGCCCCCATTGTCTTTCTGATACCAACTTCCAGCGAGCGCTTCATCGAGCGAGCGGTAGCCAGGTTCATGTAATTGATACAGGCAATAATGATCAGGAACAGGGCCACTACGGCGAAAATGTAGATGTAATCAATGCTTCCCAGCGGAACGGGCTCTCCTTCAAAATCAGAGTAGAGATGAATATCTCTAATGGGCAACAGTTCATACACTATACTGATATTGAATTGATCGAAAATCACCCGGACATACTGGTCCATGATCTCCTTATTCAGTTTGTCTCTTACAATCTTCGGATCCGCTCCTTCGTTGAGCTTTACGTAGGTAAAAATGTTGAACCCACCCCAATTCTGTGAATTATACATTCCCTGAATCGTACTCGCCGAAGCCATGGCATTCGCCACGATATGAGAGTTCTGTGGCTGATCCTTATAAATACCCGTGACCTTATAGGAATTATTATCTGTAGCCAGCAACTCTCCCATCGGATTTGCTCCTTTGAAAATGCGTTGGGCTTCCGATTCACTGAGACAGATCGTATTGGGTTCGTTCAATGCTGTTGCCGGGTCCCCTTGCAAAAACTCAAAAGTAAAAACCTCAAATACCGTCGAATCAACCAGGTAAAAGTCTTCGACGTTGTAACTTATGTTTTCACGCTCAAGCCGGGTCCTCCCCTGCGGCATAAAACGCACATACTGATCGACTTCTCCAAAGGTTTCCTTGACAGTCCTTCCGACTGGTAATTGCGTCACTGCCCAATTGAAAGAATCATCTGGTTCGGATATCCGTGAAGAGATCCGATAGATCAGATCAGCATCTTTGTGGTAATTGTCGAAACTTAACTCCTGAAAGAGATATAGCAGTATGAGTAAACTGGAAACAATACCCAGTGTAAGCCCAAAGATGTTGAGCGCAGCATATCCCGGCTGACGAAGCAAGTGCCTTACTGCGATGCGTAGATAGTTTTTATACATGTTTGTTGACCTTTGAATGTAATATCAGCCAATTATTGCTTTCCCGCAAACGGGAAGTGACCAGCGATAAAAGGCGGGTATAAATGGGAGACTTAAGAAAGAAAGAAAAGTTACGACAGATCGGGAAGTATTTGAAAAAAGCAAATCCCGACTGAAGGCCGGGATTCAAACGTTTTACCATCGCTAATAATGAGCGTTTCATGATATATGATGCATCATTCATCCCTCAATGAATCGACGGGATTACTTCGGGCCGCTTTCAATAGCTGCCATATGATCGCTCCGCCCACAAAAACCAATACCGCACCCGTTGCACCCAGGTAATTGAGAACGTTCGGATGAATGCGATCGGCAAATGCTTCCAGCCATGAATTTGAAGCCCACCAGGCCAACGGCCAGGCAATGAAGGTTGCTATGGCAACCAATCTCAGTACGCCTATTGATAGCAAACTCAATAATCTGGCAAGCCCTGCCCCCAATACTTTGCGGATACCAATTTCCTTTTGTCGCGCTGAAGTAATGTAAGTCATCAAGCCGATCAAACCCATGCAGGCAATGAATACGGTTAACCCGGCGAACACGAGTAATATGCGCCCCGTGGAAACTTCCGCCTGATACAAATTCCGGAAGTCCTCATTCATGAAGAAATATTGAAGCGGTTTCTGTTTGGCAAACTGGCTCCATGACTGATCGACATAGGCCAGTGTTCCCTCGAGATCTGTCACGTTAGACAGTTTTACATTAACGTATTGGCTATCGTCAAACTCCGATAACTCAAGCGACATGGGGGCCATTTGTTGATGCAAAGACTGAACATGGTAGTTCTTGATCACACCAATAATAGTCAAAGGCCGGTCCTTCTTAAATGCGGATGTGAGTTGTTGGCCGATTGGATTCTGGAAGCCGAATTTGCTGGCCGCCGTTTCATTGATTACTACCGCATTGGAATCAGACGGAAATTCTTTCGAAAAGAATCGCCCTTGTAACAGTTCAAATCCGAATACTTCCTGATGATCATGCTGAATTTGGTTGCTAAGGAATAAGAAGGTTTCATTGTCACCTTTCTTCCGGTAAGATCGAATAGCGTAAGGTTTCCCAGGTACCGTCTCCGATTTGCTTACCTGCTGTACATTGGGATGGTTCAACAACGTTTGTTTAAAATTCTGATAGTCATCACCCAGCCAGGAAGGTTGTTTGATCACCAGTACCTGCTCCTGATCAAATCCCAGGTCTTTGGATAGCATGTGATTGAGTTGACCGTAAACCACGCTCGCTCCAATGATGATCACTATGGAACAAACAAACTGAAAAACAACCAGTAAGCTTCTGATCCCGTGTTTCTTACTTCCCTTTTCATGACCTTTGATGGCTGTCATAGGCAAAAATCTGGACAGCACGAATGCCGGATAGATCCCTGAAAACAGGCCAATGAGCAGGGCCATTCCAAACAACAGGAAGGTAACACCATAATGACTGATCAGATCATAAGCCAGTGGTTTGCCAATAAGACCAAAGAACGACCCTTTGAAGGATTGAACTATGACAAATGCAATGAGTGTAGCAAACAAAGACAGTAAAACGGCTTCAAAAATGAATTGATAAACAATCAAAGCTCGTGTAGAACCCATGACCTTTCGAACTCCTACCTCCTTTCCCCGATTCGCTGCGTGCGCAGTAGCCAGATTGATGAAGTTGAAAATAGCGATAGCAAGGCTCATCAATGCAATAAGGCCATAGATATAGATGTAGGTGATGTTTCCTCCTGCCTGTAGCTCATGATCAGCATGCGATTTCAGATGAATATCAACCAGAGGATTAAGTATGAAGCTGACCCGATTTCCGGCTTCCTCCCAATCCGCAATATCCAATCCGGTGAAATACTCAATTTCCTTGGCCATGTGATCGTAAAAAATCGTCCGGATTCGTTCCTCGAAATCGCTAACGCCAGTACCTTGTCTCAACCGAACATAACAATACTGCCCGCTTCCATTACCACTGATCCATCGGTTGTTGTTCCATGCCTCGTTCGATAGAATGGAGCCTACCATATTAAACTGTATGTGACTGTTAGGAGGAGGATCGGCTACAATTCCACGCACCGTGTAAAACTCTCTACCCCCATCGATAGTGAGTGTTTTACCAATAGGGTTTTGATTATTGAAATACTTACGGGCGTAAGATTGAGTAAGCACCAGCGACCTGGTATCACGCAAAGCCTGAATGGGACTCCCTTGTAAAAATTCAAAATTGAAAAGTGTGAAAAAAGAAGAATCCGCGAAAAGCACATCTTCTTCAACGATGATCCGATCTCCCTCACCGACCAGCAGTGAATTGATCTTAACAAAGCGTGTTGCCGCTTCTACTTCTGAATAGTCATTGCGAAGCATGTCTGCCATTGGTGAGGAAGTAGTAGCACTGAGATTGGCTTCTCCCCGGATCACCGCATGATTCTCCACACGATAAATTCTATCATAACTTTCGTGAAAACGATCGTAACTCAATTCATTGACAACATACAATGCAATGAATATGAAACTCGCGATCCCAATCGATAGTCCTGATAAATTGATCAGGAAATAAGATTTGTGCTTTCGCAAACTGCGCAAAGCCGTGAAATAAAAATTAATTAGCATACCTGTATTTGAGTTTAATTGACCTTCTAGTTTTTTCCAGGCGTAAGGCTGACAACAGCGCAAAACATCCCAGGCGTAATAAAGTAGTGCCCTCGTCTTCCCTACTTCTTCCAGTCGATCGATGTACAATTCTTCCAGATCTCCATGGAGTTCTTCGAAAAGCTCTCTTTTACAATACCACTGAAAGAACAAGTATAAAAACCGGGGAAGCCTGGGCGAATTATTCATCTTCTTAAGCAAACACTACTCATTTTTTAAGTTCTCTGAGGGATTAGCTTGTGCCGCACGTAGCGCATGTATCCCCGTTGTAGAGACCACCACCATCAAGATGATCACTGTGACCAATACAAATAGCATCAAATTGATACTCACATGGTATTCGAATTCATTTAGCCAATTTCCGGCAAAAAGATAAGCAGTTACAAATGCGGGTACGGCACCGATCAATACCAGGTATACAAACTCTCTGACCAATAGTGTTATCAGTTCCTGAACGCTGGCTCCCAGCACCTTTCTGATGCTAATCTCCTTGCTTCGCTGCTCCGCTGAAAAGGATGCTAATCCTAGCAGGCCAAGCGCTGCAATGACAATCATAATGATCGAAAAGCCCAGAAAGAGATTCCCCCTGATCTCATCATTCTCATAAAATCCCACAAAATTCTGATCCAGAAATTGTGACTCAAAGGGCAGATTGGGAAACAATTCTTCCCAGGTATTTTCAACAAAAGTCATGGTTTCCAGGTAATTGCCATTTACCCTTAACATGGCACGTCGATTAGATAAATTGGGAACAAACAACAAGGGCTCAATAGGATCGTGGAGCGACGACTGGTGAAAGTCTCTGGCTACTCCCACCACCCGATGAAAAACGGTAGAATCCCTTGAATACTGAAAACGCTTACCCAATGGTTCGTCCCAGCCCAATCTCCGGACCATAGCTTCATTGACTATCACCGCATGTGAAGTATCCGTACTAAACTCGCGTGAAAAGTTTCTTCCCGCCGCCATTTCTACACCAAGTACCGGGAAGTATTCAAAATCAACCTGCAATACGTTGAGACCCAGATCTTCCATCACTCCTTCTTTGTTTTCGACAGGGCGCATATAATTTGGATAGCCGCCACCAGGAATGGAACTTGCACTACTCACTGTTGAAATATTCGGATTTTGCAACAACCGATGCTTCAACACTTCCCATTGCTGAAAAGCCTCACTCCTAAGGTCAAATGTCGCCACTTGCTCCTGGTCAAATCCAAGGTCTTTGCTACGCAAATACTGCATCTGATCGTAGATAATGAAAGTACTGATCAGCATGAAAATAGATATGGCGAACTGCAGACCTACTAAAGACCTTCTGAGCCACGGGTTTCCGGAACGCTTAGAGGACCGGCCACCACGAAGGGCTTTCGATGGCGTAAATGCTGACAAATAGAAGGCAGGGTATGATCCGCTCAAAACTCCTGTTACCAGAAGAATCAAAGCCAAAACCAGCAGAACTTCCACATTCATTAACTGGCTGAGGTCAAGTGCAGTCCCCAATTGGTTATTGATGACAGGTACCGAAATACTCAATATGAGCAGACTCAAAACCAAACTAACGAAAGTGATCACCACACTTTCAGCGATGAACTGTGCGACCAAAGTACTTCGTTGAGCTCCCATGGTCTTTCGAACACCAACTTCGAGCGCTCGACTCATCGACCTGGCTGTGGCCAAATTCATGTAATTGATACATGCAATGACGATGAGGAACAGCCCTACCACAGCAAAAATGTAGATGTATTCAATGCTTCCTAATGGGACGGGTTCACCTTCATAATCGGAGTACAGGTGGATATCACGAATCGGCAGGAGTTCATAAACTACTTTCAGATCAAATTGATCGAAAATCACACGAACATACTGATCCATGATTTCCTTATTCAATTTACCCTCTACGATCTGTGCATCTCCCTTTGTATTCAGTTTTAGGTAAGTATAAATACCGAATCCACCCCATCGCTGAGAATTGTATCGCTCTCGATTAGTATTGGCCGAAGCCATGGCACTGGCAATGATGTGAGAATGTTTGGGCTGATCTTTGTAAACCCCGGTCACCTCAAAGGAATAGTTATCGGTTTCCAGCCTTTGTCCGATAGGATTGTCTCCGTTGAATATACGAAGTGCTTCGGATTCACTTAAGCATATCGAATTGGGTTTATTCAAAGCAGTTGCCGGATCGCCTCTCAGCAATTCGAAAGTGAACACGTCAAAAACCGTAGAATCTACCAGATACATATCTTCCAGGAAATAGCTAATGTCGTTCCTGGTCAACCTGGTCCTTCCCTGGGGAAAGAATCGAACATATTGCTCTACTTCTGCAAAAGTTTCTTTGACCGTTCGGCCCAGGGGAACTTGCGTAGAGACCCAGTTATCACGGGTACCATCCGATTCTGTGAATCGAGAAGAGATGCGATAAATCCGATCCGCATCTTTGTGATAGTTATCGAAGCTAAGTTCCTGATTCAGGTAAAGCAGAATAACCAGACTGGCCACCATTCCCAAAGTCAGTCCGAAAATGTTGAGTCCTGCATATCCTGGCTGCCTTAGCAGATGTCTGACAGCAATTCGTAAATAGTTTTTTAACATGTAACCTGTATTTGAGTTTATTTGACTTTCTAACTTTTTCCAGGCGTAGGGCTGACAACAGCGCACCACATCCCAGGCATAATAAAGTATGGCCCTTCTTTTCCCAATTTCCTCTAAACGATCAATGTAGAGTTCCTCCAGGTCTCCGTGGAGTTCCTCAAAAAGCTCGCTTCTACAGTACCATTGAAAGAATCTAAATAGGAATCGGGGCAGCTTCGGAGAATTATTCACTGATTCCATTGAAAAGCTTTTTCAGGAACCTGGTTGCGAAGGCGCGTCCTTAGTTCCATGGATTCATCCAGTGCTTTTTTACCAAGTGGGGTGATTTGAAATAAACGCCGCCGCTTCCCTCCTCTTTTGGCAACCGGGTCACTCATCAAAGATTTCAACATGCCCTTTTCTTCCAATCGATATAGTGCTTTATGTACCGCACTAATGTTGACCTTTCGACCGGACTGATCGGCAATTTCAGCTTTGATGGCCACCGCATAAGCCTCCTCGTAAAGGATGGCAACGATCAATAAGACGATTTCTTCAAATTCTCCAAGGTACAACCTACCCATATTCATCACTTTTGCCTGTAATATACGTGTACTTTTTATTAAAGTTCACTTTTGCCAATAAAATAAAATTCCAATTGGCTACCACATTTTCCCTGATCATGGTAGGTGCCGCTATTATTTTGTACCGGATCATTAAATTACTTACCCATATGAATTGGAAGCTTAGTGTACTTCTGTTGATGCTGCCGCTGATACTAAACGCTCAGTTTGATCCTGATAGCCTGCATCAAAGTCTGGAGGAATCCCGGGACCCTCAGGTAAAATCTTCCATATACATCCAGTTAGCTGATTATTACATTTACAAGACCCCTACCATTTCTCTGGATTATGCCACAAAAGCCAGTGAATTAGTGCGTCAAAAAGACAATCAGGAACCCTATGCAACTGCTCTCAACAGGATGGGGAGTGCCTATTGGTCCCTAGGCAAACTGGACAGTGCATTGATTTTTCAGGATAAAGCATTAAGGATAGCTCAGAGCGGAAAATATATTCAACTAGAAGCCAGAGTACTTGGCAATCTAGGAAATATCTATGCAGCCGGTAGTCAGTCTTTTGATGCATTATTCTACTATAAAACAGCCTTGAAGAAATTCAACGAACTGGGTATCGCTGACCGGCAATTTGCTATGCTCAATAACATCGGAAAAGAATATCGGGATCGAGGCGAACTGGACTCTGCTACCGTCTATCTGGAAAAAGCCAAAAACGCTCTACAGCCTGAATTTGCCTTCATGGAGCCCATATTCCTGTTTAATCTGGCAGATTTGACCCTGGAGAAAAATGAATTAAATAAAGCTGATTCTATCCTTAATGCGTGCCATCGTTCGGCCAGAAAATACGGAGCCAACAGAGCGCTGATCCGTGTGGATCAAATGAGAGCGGAAATCTTGTTACGAAAAGGGGTCTACAATCGTGCTTATAATTTTGCGCAAAGCGCCTATCAGGCTGCAAAGCAGACGGAAATCAGAGATCTTATTGCCATCTGTGCATTGACCATGTCCAGAGCAGAGGAAAAACTAGGGAGCAAACGACTCGCTTATGACTACCTCAATCAACATTTGATGATCAAGGATTCGCTTGAAAGTAACCGAATCAGAAATCAATTAATCGTTGGGAAGTACGCGAAAGAACAACAAGCCATTGGACGTCTCGAACAGAAAAACAATTTATTGGAAAGCCGTGCTACCTTTAGAAGGACGATCAATATCATCCTCACCATTCTCATGGTCCTGATCGTATTGTACGCTTATTCGCTTTATCAGCGACGAGTGCAGGCCAAACAGCAAAATGAAAAATTGAGTGAGTTGAATGATTTTAAAACCAAATTATTCGCAGTAGTAGCCCATGACCTGAGAGCACCGGTTTATAATCTGGACACACTGATCACTCTTATAGAGGAAGAACTGACCCCAAAACATCCGTTTTATCGTGGGTTACAAAACACGAAGGAACGGGTTCAGACTTTGAAAGAATTGCTGAATAACTTGTTCAATTGGGCCAAAGATGACCTTGAGGATAATTCAGTGAAATCGGAGCATTTTGTACTGTTACCTTTGTTGGAGGAAGTTTTTCATAGCATACAAACGCTTTACAATAAGAAAGAAATAAAGTTGGTCAATGAGGTGATACCTACTACCATGGTTTGTGCCGATGACCGACTGTTAACCATCATCATTAGAAATTTATTAACCAACGCCATCAAATTTTCCCCTCAGGATTCACGCGTATTCGTCACAAGCAGGGAAAAAGGGCAAAACATTGAAATCGCCATCAAAGATGAAGGTGTGGGAATGAATGAACGGCAATTGAGTAAGCTTTTTACGCATGATACGGTGCACACACTGGGTACAGAGGGAGAAGTAGGTAGTGGATTAGGATTGGTGTTGTGCAAGGATTTTGTCGAGAGGATGAGTGGCTCCATTCGAGTGGATAGTGAAGTAAATAAGGGTACTACTTTTACAATTACCTTACACAAAGGTCGACTATCAGAAAAAAGCAGTCAGTTGGAAAGTCCCGGTGTGTACCAGCCGGTCACCTCCTGATTTCCTTCCGAAATATTGCAAAGTCATTTGCAAACCTTCAATCAATTGTTGTTGCCAATTCAAATTAATCACCAGGTTTTGTCCGGGTTGAAGACCATTCAATAAAGTGTATCCCAGAAATGAATTTGCTTCACCTTCGAATCGATTATTGATCAGGCTGAGCCGGGCGGTCAGATTTCCTTTCTGTAACCGGGAATAGGTCATCTCCCCTTTCCACTCGGAAGAACGTACATTTTCACCGTTCCCCTCTTGTGCCAGGTTCTCTTTGTTTGCCCACTGATATGTTCCAATGAGGCGAAAATTTCGATTGGGTTGCCAGGTTAAAGAGGGGTCTATCTCCCAAGTACTCAAATCAAAATTTCTGGAGATCAGGAAATCAGAACTGTTATCAACAGCGGCTCGTTCGATTCCCATACTGACACTGTAGATCTCACCCAGATTTAGTCGAAGTTTCCCCAACCACCTCTCTTCATTTTGAGCTTCAAACCCATTGATGTTTAGCTGACGTCTCTCAACCGCCTCGTAAGCCAATTGCAACCCCAAACCTGCAGCTGTTCGATTATAGAATACTGTATATCGAGATCTGTTTCTTCGACTGATGACTTCCTCATCTTCCTGAAATGCCGCATAAGGATTCAGTCGTGTGGCAAGCGAAGTATTGCCCGTTTTGTTATCTAAATTGAAGTTGATCAGGTAAGAAACACTGGAAAGGGTCTTCTTCAAGCCTCGCAGCTTTTTCCAGGAACGAGGCATTGATATGTCAAGCGTATGCACATATTGATTTCGAAATGCGGTTATATACTCATCGGTGGGCGTAAACAACTTAATGTATTGCCGTTCATCCGGGTTGATCGCTTCATAAAATTCATTGAGATCCTGAACGCCATCCATGTTTTCATCCCGCCATGTATGCGTCCCTTCTCCTGTATTAACGGTCACATAAATGAATTCCCGTTCCAATTCACGTCCACTGGAAATGGCCAGGCTCATGTTGTTTCTTATGTGATTTTTCAGGAAGCGATTGTTAGTAGACAACCGTCCCTGCAATTGATCGACCGTTTCCTGATTGATTTGGTCACGGGTTTCACGATAATTGAAATCAACCTGTACTTTTTGTGGACCACTGGAGCTTAAAGTGAACAAGAAATTATCAGCATTGGTAAAATCTACCAATTCTCCCAATTGAGGCAATCGGTCCTTTCGGTGACTATAAGCCAACCGGTATTGCCATTTGGAAGAATCTGATTGTTCGAGAAAGAACACATGTTCGCGAAAGTTCATGGCTGAATTGATCACACTATCTGTATCTGCTTGTGATACCTGATTTTGATCAGTCCGGTAAACATACCCAGGCTTTACCAATGAGGTATTCCAGGTCAGTTTGGTTTCACTTCGTTCCCATTCGGATCTGGAGATCATCTGATCACTGTTCATAAGGAAATAATTCCCTGTGATGGCGACCGGACCTAGCATTTCTGAAAGTTCAAGCGTATTTCTGTGCCCTGAGAAGAATTCTCCACGATTTCTGGATTCAAACTGATATCTCGCGAATTGTCTGGTGTTTTTTCGCACTTGAATACCAGATCGTGTCAACCATTGATTTGAGGTATCGGTCGCCGTAAAGCTCCAGTCACGATCAAACTCTATGTATCGGAACCGATCTATGGCCTGAAAATGACGTTCCGTGAATTCAAGTTCGCCGAAAACCGTCACATGATAGTGTTTGAAAAGACTAAACAAGGTGTCTGTGGTCAATCCCCCCTTCCAGGCGATCCCCCGATTATCTTCATCATCCAACGCGGAGAAGAGGTTATTGTCTTGCAGTGACCAGGCTAATTCCTGGTTGAATTGAAGTTTTCCGAAATCAGATCTGGATCCCAGGACCGTCATTTGTCTCTGATTGGGTGCCGCCAATTGCACCACAGGCTCAAAATCACCCTGAGGGATCCCATTGACGGGAGCTATCCATTCGAATGTTCGTCCATTGGAAGTAGAAGTGACCAGCCTGTAATTCCCCTGATTATTCCCTAATTGCGTAAAACGCAAACTAAATACTGCCTGCTCAGGATCCTGAGAGACTTCAAAAACCTCGAAAATTTCACCCGCTATGGTCGTGTCCTTTCTTGCATAAAGAATTCTTTCCGGAACAAAACCTGTGGAATCGACACCTGACAAGAATCCGCCATTCAGATTATCACCAAGACTGGCCAATTCGTCCAATGCAGCATCTGAAAAATCAAATCCTAATGTGTTGTTTCGATTGTCCTTTTCTCTGTAATAACTCAGGTAAATCTGATGTTGGTCATGATTAAGTTGCTGCGAAAAAGACAAGTTAGATCGACCGTAGTTCTGTTCGGTAAATTCAAAATCCACTCTTATCCGAGTAAATCGAGTAATCACTACATTGGTATTGAACGTTATCTCACCCAGGTTATAATCAATGACGTAATCATTTTGAAAGCCCCTTTCCAATCGTTTACCATCTAGAAATACCCGCTCGGAGTTAGCGAGAACAATGATAAATCGCTCGTTATTCGGGCCCCTGAGACGGTAAGGTCCCTGCACACCTTCCAGTGGCTCCAAAGAAATCGAAGCAAATCGGCCTTTGGCCGCAGATGCGGCCAAAGTGGTTTCTGAAGTCCAGTACTTCCCGACTGGCTGGGTAACACTTGCCCGGGCTCCCCGGACATTTTTATAATATTTCAGGAAGTGACTTTCTGTAATGGGGTTTTGAAGCACAACGTCACCCACTTTCAAGTCCAACCAGGGATTGTACAAACGAATGAAGACATTATCGAAATCGCGCAACTGCTGGGTATTTCCTTCGGGCTGGTAAGGTACGTTTCTATCTGTAATGACCGCACTTATGTTAAGATCTTCAGACAATTGTCCTTCCAATGCAAGATTCAGACTGGAATTCACAAAAAGGTTTTGACGGTTTCCAACCGTTATTCCCCGAGTGATTGAGCCAGTTTGTTGTAATCCCGGAACCTGGAATAAACCACTGCTCCCGGAAATACCTGGCGCGGGCTTCAACCTATTTTGGTTCAATTCCCGACTTGAGTTATAAATGCTGAGCGACCGGTTAAAATAAGGCCGATACAGTAAAGGGTTAGGCACTCGATAGCAGACCCTAACCGAATCCGTAGAGGTACCAGCCTGAGTACTAAATGAAATACTTTGTGTCGCTTCATCATAGTCAAATCCAACCTCAGGACTCACTGTGACGGATGCGGGATCGATCAGTAACGTGTCCAGTCTGAACGACTGTTCTTGTACTGCAGTATCAATGCACTTCCTGTTGTTTTGTCCCTGTGTCGAGAAAGTCAGTAAACAAAATACCAGACTAAACCCGCAGAACAGGTAAAATGACCGTGAAGGTCGTCCCCTTCCCTTCTTCCGAATCAAACCAGATACTTCCTCCTGCCTGTTCAATGCCTTTTTTTGCGATGGCCAGACCGATGCCTGTGCCTTTTTCTTTGGTACTAAAATACGGGGTAAATATTTTTTTACGCTGGTCCTCCGGAATACCCTGACCATTATCTATTACCTCAATAACGAGCTTTTTGTCTTTTTCCGTTAATCTAACCACCAAATGTGGCCTACCTGACAAAACAGACTGAATGCCATTCAACAGCAGGTTATTGAAAACCCGCCCCAAAATATTGGGGTCCGCATAAACGCGTTTATCTGGTTCAATGTGACTTTCAATTTCCACTTTTTCATTTCTGTAGAGCTGGACTACTTCAATCAACAAATCGGAAATCAGGAATTCTTCATTGTTGGGTGGAGGCATTTTAGCGAATGCCGAGAAGGAATCTGCGATCTCAGAAAGTGTGTCTATTTGGTTAATCAAAGAATTGAGGTTGGCAATCAATCGCTCATTGTCCGAATTAGTCCTTACCAGTTGCTGGATTTTCAGACGCATTGGTGTAAGCGGGTTCTTGATTTCATGTGCTACCTGCCGGGCTATCTCTTTCCAGGCGGTTTCCTTCTGGCTCAGGGCCAAAGCCGCCTTGCTGTCTTCCAGTTTTTCCAACATCCGGTTATACTCCGCTACCAGTTGTCCTATCTCATCTCTACCCTGATAAGCCACCGGTTCATTGGTTTCCTCGAGATTGGTTTGTCGCAATCGATGACTTAAGGTTGTCAGAGGCAAAGTGATATTTCGAAGGATCACATAACCCACCAGAACACTTGACAGAAAAATGATGGTAAAAACCGTCACCAGATTCGCAAATACTTCCACTTGCTGGCGATTCAGGTGATTTTTTGAATCGAAGAAAGGAATAGAAATGATGCCTAGCAATTCACCCGTATGGTGATCAATCACCCCCTGATAAACCACTTTGAACCGCAACCCGCCAATCGCTTCATCGATTACAATGGATTGGTCTGGCTTGTCTGAGATCAATTCCCATGGAATAGCAGGGATATTTGTGGTAATAAGTTTACTGCTGAATATGTCCGGCTGATTCGATACGATCAATTGGCCCCGGGTATTGTATAGGTTCATATCCACCTGGGAAAAGGTTGCCGCATTGCCCACCACGTCGTACAAGTCCTCCCTATTGATCTGGTTTTGGTCAAAATCCTCCAATGGCAGATAAATATTCTCTGCTATGGTAATGGCCCGCTTTTGATAATTGCGAATAATCTCATCCCTATAAGAAGAATTCAACAAATTGAGAATCACAGCACTAACGATCAACAAGGGCAGGATAAAAGAGAAACCCAGGTACAGTTGGATTCGATTGGCCAGTGTCAATTGCTGATCGGGTTGTGACCATCTAATGATGACAAAAACTAAACCAACAAAAGATAGAAACACCAAAAACTGAAAGGAGAAATTTGCAAGAAATGCTCTCAGAGAATACCGTTGAGAAATAACGATCATCAGGGCATCTTCACCTTCAATGGCCAAAAGGTGATAATCTTCGACTTCAAGCCCTTCGTTTGATGAAATCAGTTTTTCCCAAAGTGTCGGGTTACTGAACACGTCAAAGGAGTAATTGCCTTTAGCGTACACCAGGGATCCCCCGCGCATAAGCACATAGTCATAGCCTTTAGGTGAATTCAAGTTGCTGCTCAATACGGAAGGATATACCGAATTGGGGATCACCTTTTTCACCATCAGGTCCACGGCTATCCCTCCAATTTCAACATCCCCATTCATGATAGGCACCCATAACAAATACTTGCTCCTCCCTAGGTTTTCCCAATTTTCGACAAAATAGAGACCTTCTTCACCTGTCGGGTGATCGTACACCATCGCCAAAAGCTCGTCTTTATTAGCAGGATCCGTTCCGTCCAGTCGATCACCTATAATGTCATAGAGAGAAAGGTCCACCTCGAAACGATCAAAGTAGGAAGTCATGTACTGGCGTCGCACTTTCACTTTAACAGTATTCTTAGAGAGTAACGGACTGAGAAAACGAGTGCGGATCACAGGATCATTCTGGATATTGCGACGAACTTCTACCAAATATTTCTCGGTCAGGGAGTCTCTTGGAGTAAGTTGTTGTGCACCAAAAGCGCTCTTCCGTTCCACTTCCTTTCTTTCAAAGTTTTTGTAGATCGCTACCGCATTGGTAAAACTCAAGGCTCCAAGCACGACAATGACGTAGAAAAACGTCATGTAGGATATCTTGACCAGGTTTTTACTGAAGTTAAAATGATAGATCAAAATCCACAACACACTATGGGAAAGCACCAGATACTTTTTATGCTCAAGCGGCGACAACAGTAAAATGACCGCAACGATGATTACAATCGCTACCCCCGTAGCTTTCTTGATCTTCAACAAGCCATACAACCTTGAAAGGAATTGAATGATCCAGAAAAACAAGGCAGAAAGGCATAAGATCACGCCAATAAACACCACCTTGCCGGGGCCAAATTCGAGGGACTCGGTGATATCCAGGTTAAGCCCTGTGATTTTCAGCAAATCCTGGATCAGGCCGAAATAAATGAAATGGGCCAGCGCAGATAATGCAAATAATAATACTGCAAAAACAACCGGTTGCCGTTTGTTTAGGTCTACAATCGCTTTGATCTTTCTCATTCGAGTGAGGTGGATCAGTGATAACAAAAAAATCAGGTTAAACAGTAAGCAGGTTACCAGCGTATCTAGCAGATTACCTCTTAACAACCAGAATGGCAGTACTCTCGAAAACAATTCATTGGTTGGAATTTGCAGCGATATGATCTTCAGCAATATCGCGGCCAACACTACCTGAGGAATGAAAACTCTGGTCCAGAATTGTTTCTGGTACAACCAACGAAAAATAATCATCGTAGCGAGCGAAAAACTGAGCCAGATCAAGGCCAATAAGTAGCCCGAAAATGTCCTTTTGGTTTCCTGAAACTGAAAAGTAAAACCCGTGTTCTCCAATTTGATTGGCTCACCCAGAGGAGATATCTCGCCACGAATTCCTTCAAAAATTCGGTCATTGAAGTAAGTAGTAAGTGTTGTTCTCCGTGCAGCAAACTTTCTGATCAGAGTGGTCACGAAATACACACGCTGATCATTGCGATCTTCAAAAGATACCAGATACAACCCGTCTACGTTTTCAATAAAAGCAGGAGAAATTGAGAGACTGGCCAGTTCGGCGTATTCCGGAACAAATTCATGACTGCTCCATTTCTTAAGTTTCAGCCCTTCATAGATAAGGATAGACAGATTTTCCGGTGGAGCTACTTCCGTGATGTCGATCAGGTCCATTCGCAGGTAACTCTGATGGATTGCCAACTCTTCCGCCAGGTTAGCCTCGATCACAGTGGCTTTATTCTGAGAATTTGCTTCCCTGTATTCGTATAACCATAGTAAGCCAGTGAAAAGAAAAACACCAGCTATGAGCCATTTGACCAGGGAATGCAACAGGGATATCGACATGCTAACTTCAAAGATGTCTGGAATATTTTGGAATGGGAAATTTCAATGCTACTCCCTCAACTATGATGCCAGGGATGTGAGCAGCAACATGCCTTACCCGTCAGGCTTTTAAAAAAATCTTCGGCCGTCTAAATAAAACAACCCGGACCATCAGGGCTGCGGACCGGGCTGAGAATCATACTACTTAGCTACCTACTTTTATGAAATTCTTTTGAGGGCGCATGAATTCCTCAATGGACATGCTTGTTGCTGTTATTAATCGGTAATTGTGAACACCGTGCTGCGGCGATATGTAACTTTTTTCCCTAAAGCTTCAACTTTAAGAAGAAAATTGTGGAGTGTCATACCTGACAACCCATCTACCTGAATCTCGTTCTCTCCTACCCACTTGACATTATTGAGCACTTTCTCATCATTTGCATTCAGGGTTTGTTCGAACAATTCACGGAGATCGTTGCCCTTCGTTTTGGCATCTATCTGAGACCCATCAGGATCATGGCAGATCATGGTCTCTACGCCTATGGTAAGTGATTCGGTCTGATTTGTATTATCTCCCTGAGCTTCGGATTTAGTTTCCACAGCAGGCATCGTACTAACTAAAGTCATATTTTCTTTTTGAAGTGTCTACGCAAAAGTGTTCCTTTACATCTATAAATAAAATTTTAAATATTTTATAAAAAGCATTAGTTTTATTTATGAACTATACACTTCATCAACTCAAGATATTCCTTAAAGTATCTGAATTAGAGAGCATTACGAAAGCCGCAGAAGAGCTACATCTGACGCAACCAGCTATCTCGATACAACTCAAAAAACTTCAGGAACAATTCGATTTGCCACTTGTGGAAGTGGTAGGGAGAAAGCTTCATGTCACGGATTTCGGCAAAGAGATCGTAGAAAGATGTCGTCGAATTCTGGATGAAGCGGACGGAATTCGATATACCATAGAACAATACAAAGGTCTATTATCAGGACGGATCAAGGTCTCGGTGGTTTCTACCGGAAAGTATGTTATCCCCTATTTCCTTAAGGAGTTTATGGACATTCACCCGGGAGTTGAAATTTCTATTGATGTTTCTAATAAGCTTCGTGTGATCGAGGGGCTTAATCAAAACGAAAGTGATTTTTCATTAGTGTCTGTTCTCCCTAAAGGAATTGACGTAAATCAAGTATCTCTGATGGAAAATAGACTTTACCTGGCCGGACACAAGCAACATCAGGGCAAAATCAAAACACCGAAGGATCTAGAAAAAGTAACACTTCTGTTCCGTGAACAAGGTTCTGCCACACGAAGTGCCATGGAAGAATACCTCAACAGTCAAAATGTCAAAGTAGGCAAATCCATGGAGTTGGTTTCGAATGAAGCGGTGAAACAAGCCATCAATGCAGGAATTGGCTTTTCGATCGTTCCGTTGATCGGCCTGAGAACATCGCTCATCAGCGAAAACATCAGGATATACAAATTGAGAGGACTGCCCATCATCACACGCTGGAACCTCATCTACAACAAACGGAAGAGACTCACCCCTGCTCAACAAGCATTGATTGATTTCATTGAAGCGAACAAAGGCGACGTGGTTGAACAACACTTTAACTGGAACGAATTTGCTGAAGTACTTTAGAATTCCGAAGACCTAAGTTTTGTTTCGTTTTTGAAGGTAACCTGAAAAGCGAAGAAAAAGAGTTCAGGGTGGATTATAATTACTAATATTTTTAGCTAATTTTACTAAAAATATTAGTTTATTGTATTTCAATTGCCACACCCATTATTCCTTCCAATACGGTACCCTGTCTGTCAAAGACCTGTTCGAGGAAGCACGCGCTAATCGGGTGAGCAAATTGATCCTGACCGATATCAACAATACATCAGGATACATTGATCTTTTGCGCACCTGTAATGAAAATCGGGCAGAATGGGATCTTCAGGTTGCCTTAGGTATCGAATTTCGTGTCGAAAACGAGCTCCTGTACATTGGTCTGGCACAAAATGAAGAAGGTTTTCGAGAACTCAACGCTTTTCTCGCCTATCGTAACATCAATAAAAAACCACTCCCCCGTCGAGCACCTCATTTCAAAGAGGTTTACCTCATCTATCCTACCAGTAATGTGCCCGACTATCTCGAATCATATGAGTATATCGGCATCAGACATAAAGAACTGAACAAGGTCTTTCGAAGGAAACTGAATACTCCACATGGCGATATACCTCTCGAAAAAATGATTGCCTGGCATCCTGTCACCTTCCCCAGCGCTCCTAAATACAACAAGCAAGCGCATAACATTCACCGACTTTTGCGGGCCATTGACCAAAACACCTTACTTAGTAAACTTCCCGCACCCTTGGTGGCTGACACGCAAGAAGCGATGCTCCCGACTGACCAATTGGAAGTATCCTTCTGTGAGTTTCCCGAACTGATCAGGAATGCCCGCATGATCACCGATCATTGCCAAATCGCCTTTGAATTGGGATCAGACAAAAACAAGCAATTCTTTCTCTCATCAAAACAAGATGACCGGGAATACTTACTGACGGAAGCTAAACGTGGTTATGAAAGAAGGTATGCCGGGACCAGAAACAATTCGATCAGCAGAGAGCGCTTCGATCGTGAACTTAATATCATCGCCCACAAAAACTTCGAAGCATATTATCTCATCAGCTACGATATCGTAAGGCATGCCCGCGAGCAAGGATATGAATATGTAGGTCGGGGCAGTGGTGCAAACAGTTTGATCGCTTATTGCCTGGGTATCACAAATACGGACCCTATCGAACTGGACCTGTATTTTGAGCGCTTTCTCAACCCAGAGCGGACCTCTCCCCCGGATTTTGACATGGATTTCTCATGGCGTGACCGAGACCACATCTACAATTATATTTTCGGCAAATACGACCCCAATCACGTTTGTTTGCTCGGCACCCATACCACTTATCAGGGCAGGTCCAACGTACGGGAACTGGCTAAAGTTTTCGGTCTGCCAAAAGAAGAGATCGACAAGATCATTCAATATCCTCAGCACCAAACCCCTGACGAGATATCCAGGTTAATTTTCAAATATTCGGACCTGATGCAAGGTATGCCCGCACACATATCTATACATGCGGGAGGCGTGCTGATCACCGAAAAACCCATTTATCAATACACTACGGTAGATATGCCCCCCAAAGGCTATCCCGTCGCACACCTGGAAATGCATGCTGCCGAAGACATGGGCATCTTCAAGTTTGACATTCTGAGTCAACGTGGGCTGGGCCACATCAAAGACACCCTCACCATTGTTGAGAAGAACCTGGGCATCAAAGAAGACATTGACCGATTCCATGAATTCAAGGAAGATCCTAAAATCCGATCGTTACTGGAAAAGGGAAATACAATGGGCTGCTTCTATGTAGAATCACCTGCCATGCGAATGCTCCTTGGTAAATTGGAATGTCAGGATTACATCACACTTGTAGCTGCCAGTTCTATTATTCGTCCCGGAGTGGCTCGTTCCGGCATGATGCGCGCTTATATCGAACGACATCACCTGGTCAGACAAGGCAAAAGCTACGAAACCATTCACCCTAAGATGTATGAACTCATGCAAGACACGTATGGGGTGATGGTTTACCAGGAAGATGTGATCAAAGTAGCGCACCATTTCGCGGGGCTCACCCTCACAGAAGCAGATGTATTGCGACGAGGTATGTCCGGGAAATACCGATCTCGCAAAGAATTTCAACGCGTAAAAGAACAGTTTTTCAACAACTGCAAAGCTTATGGTTACGAAGACCGTGTAACCCAACGCGTCTGGTTTGAGATCGAGAGTTTCTCGGGCTATTCCTTCTCCAAGGGTCATTCCGCCAGCTACGCGGTGGAAAGCTACCAAAGTCTCTATCTGAAAGCGCATTACCCTCTGGAATTCATGGTTGGCGTGATCAACAACTTCGGTGGTTTTTACAAATCAGAGTTCTATTTTCATGAGGCGCGTATGTGGGGTGCATCTATTGAGGCACCATGCATCAACAACAGCGAGTACTACACCAATATCAAAGGCAAGTCCATCTACATTGGCTTCATCCATCTGAAAGACCTCCAGCAAAAGATTGGGGAAATTATCTCGCATGAGCGAGACCATAATGGACCCTACAAAAACCTGGATCATTTTATCCGTAGGATTCCCATCGGATTAGAACAGATCAGGATCCTTATTCGCATAGGAGCATTTCGCTTTACTGGTAAGAGTAAAAAGGAATTGCTGTGGCAAGCGCAACTCTATTACGGCAAGAAAACCGCCAAAGACTACTTTCTCAGCTTATTTGAAGAAGAACCAGAGTCCTATGATCTGCCATTCCTCAAACAACAACCACTAGAAGATGCATTTGACGAAATGGAGCTCCTGGGATTCCCTCTTTGCGACCCTTTTCTATTACTCGAAACGGAAAACCTGGGAGACACTTTCGCCGAGAACCTGATCCCCAAACTAGGACAAAGGACAGAATTAGTAGGGTATCTGGTCACTACCAAAGACACCCGAACCAAAGATGGGAAACGCATGCACTTTGGTACCTTCTATGACCAAAAGGGCAATGTGTATGATACGGTCCACTTTCCAAATGTTGCACGTGAACACCCATTTAAAGGACGGGGGTTCTATCGGACAACAGGTAAGGTAGTTCAGGATTTTGGCTACCCAATGGTGGAAGTATCGTGGATGGAAAAACTGGCCATGAAAAACAAATTTGGTGATGTTCCTGTCACTCTGAACCCAAAGGTCATGACCCGCTGGTAATGACTTAAAACCGGAAGAAATGAAAAAATCAGGATATGCTGACCTCCCTCTACACAATGGCCGTGTTCCGAAATGGCTGGCCGAACGCATGGCTGCACTCGGAGGAGCCATTGTAGAAGCCATTATTCTGGAATACGGAAAAGCAGAAGTCATTAAGCGGCTCAGTGACCCGGCGTGGTTTCAGTCACTGGGATGCGTATTGGGCATGGACTGGCACTCTTCGGGTATCACCACATCGGTTATGGGAGCTCTCAAAAGCTCCGTGAATGCAAAATCAAAAGAATTAGGCATATACATATGCGGTGGACGTGGGAAACACTCCCGTAAAACGCCCGAGGAATTGATTCAAATCGCACATCAAACAGGACTGGATGGAGAAGCTTTGGTCAAAAACAGTCGACTTTCAGCCAAAGTAGACAACACGGCCGTTCAGGATGGATTCCAGATCTATCTGCACTCCTTCATTGTGAGCGATGAAGGTGACTGGGCGGTCGTACAGCAAGGCATGAATGCCAATACAGGATATGCCCGACGATATCACTGGCATTCCAATGAGCTCAAAAGCTTCATCAACGAACCCCACACCTTTATCTACGGAGTAGATCAAGGCCCTATCCTAAACCTGACCGATAGTAAAGCTCAGGATACACGCAATGGCATCCTTCAGGTAGCGCTTGAAAATCCTGACAAAATGCTGGCCGAGATCCGAAAGATCCGTCTACCTGCCCATCACGATGTACAATCAAAAGATGTGGATCTCAAGCGATTAGGAGCCATATTGGCCCTGGCTCAGGAATTACCTGATAGTAATTTTGAATCGCTCCTTTTACTACAAGGGCTCGGTCCTCGCACCCTCCAAAGTCTTACTCTGGTCAGTGAAATCATCTACGGCACCCCAAGTCGGTTTCGTGACCCAGCCCGTTTCTCATTCGCGCATGGCGGTAAAGATGGCCATCCGTTTCCTGTTCCGACAAAAGTTTATGATGAAAGTATTCAGGTATTGAAGACTTCCGTAGAAAAAGCCAAACTAGGTCACTATGATAAAGTAAAGGCCATCAATGCACTTACAAAGGCCGCACAAAACATGGAAAAGTCCTTTGAACCCACTGACAATCTGAATCAATACATCGAACAAGAACGGCGAGACTCCTGGAAATACGGAGGGAAAACAGTCATGGGAGATGCTAAACCTCCCGAAGCTGAGCAGTTACAGTTGTTCAGCTAAACTGGGCGAAGGTACGAAAGGCTTTTCCGGCTTATTTGCTTCTGCCTCTACCATCTGATGATGCCTGATTTTCATCCATTTACCAGCTACCAGCAGGGCCATGGCCATAGAAGAAGCAATGGCTAAGATGGCATTTACGGTAAAGCCCAGGTTGCTGTAAATCAGTCCGGCCACCGTCGAACCACCTGCCATTCCAATTTGTCCAAGAGAGATCATCAGGTTCATGGCCTTCCCCCTGTCCTTTACACTTGTCATGTCAGAAACGCCGGATTGAAAAGCAATGGATCTCCCTGAAAGGCAAAGCATAACCACAAAAAAGATCACAGATATGATCATGGCATCTAATAGAAAAAACAGACTAACGCCCATCGCACCTGCCATCACCATAGAAGCGGTAATGGTTACAGAAGTCCTGCCTACTCTGTCTGCCAACCATCCGGCGAAAGGTCCTCCTAATAAAGAAGCAATACCTCCTACCATGAAAACAAATGCCAATTCAGTGCTGGTCGCTGCTTTAGTCTCCGTCAACCACTTGGGAAAATAAATCAAATAGATTGTGACACTGAAGAACATCAGAATATACCCAAGCGCTGCTCTGCGATAGATGGGCTGCCTAATGATGGACCAATATTGCTGCATGGCCTCACTTACCGTCACCTTTTTCTCGGCAAATACATCAATGGGTTGGGGTACAAAGAAGTGAATGAGTGAAAAAGCAATCAACATCAATAACCCCAATACGAAAAAAGGGCTACTAAAGCCTAATTGCTCCGCCAGTAAAATACCCAATGGTATTCCGGCAATTTGTCCCAAAGCTGATCCGGTTATGATGATCCCATTGGCTTTCCCTCTTTTCTCATAGGGAAAGTAATCTCGAACATAGGAGACACAAGTCCCTGTTAATAGCCCTCCACTGATCCCTGCCATCAACCTGAACAAAATCAATAAGGAAAAATTGATGGAAAAGACATGTAATAAAAGGCTTAACCCCATCAACAGGCTACCGATCTTTAACATGCGCCTACGGCCAACTCTATCTGAAAGGCTCCCTGCAAAAAGGGCAGAAATACCAAGAGAAACAGAATATACGCCAACAATAAAGCCCAGATATGCTTCAGAAATGCATAGCTCCCTTTCCATTTGCGGTAATAACGGGCTCATGATGAAAAACTGGCTGCTCGAAACGAACATCAGTGACCACAGAGAGATGAGAATAAGAATGGGGCTGTTTGTCCGGGACAAAATGAGTTTTTGATTTCCCCTTATAACGACAAACGCAAAAGAAAGATGTGAATCTAAGACAATGTGGCCTTCTCGTTTGACAGATGGTTGATTGAGACATACGAACAGCACCTTATAGGAGGTTTGAGCTACTGTTCAGAAGCTTTCCTTCACAAAGTATTATCCCACTTGGGGAGATGCGAATGGATCAATATGTAAATCCTGAGAGTAATGATACAATTCCAATGATCCGTTGATGATCCGCAATTAATTAAAAATTATAGAATTGTTGAGTGATCCACGGTCAAAAAGACTTCAGTGCCGCTCTGATGAGCGATTTTAAAGCTGAATACAAATTGCAATCAATACCCTGACTAATTGATAAATAGAACATTTTGTTAATGGCCGCTGGAAAAATTGTTTGATTCAAAAAGTAATGGAAAAAATCAGGGAGAAGGGCAAAAATAAAGGGCCCCCCTAAAGAACCGAGAGAGACCCTAACACCGCCAAGACTCAAATATTGTTATTTTTCTAAAGCTAAGAAAAGGTTTTTGTGTTTTTTTTTTCAAGAACATCATATACACGACCATTTGTCCATGAAAAAATCGAAAAAATCATCTTCCGGTCGCTATTGATGACTTCAATTAATTGATCAAAGTCGTTTTTGAGATGATTACAAAAACGAAGAAAAACAGCGCAACTTTCGATAATCGATCAAAAAACCTCGATGAATTACCCAATTTGGTGGTCAAGTGGTGAAAAAATTACCATAATGTGGGTATTTCAGGATTCCCCAGACCTTTACAACTTGCAAACGGTTAGAATATCTATTCTAGTCAGGGATTTCAGAGAATCAATCGACGGGTACATCGATTGTTATCAAGTCACTTGTTGATTGATTCTCATTTTAAAAATTAATAAACACTCAAGTACGCTCAATCTGCAAATGGAAATGATTTGGTACAACCCGGACCTTGACCTTTACCAAAAAGGAACCCGAACCGAATTCAATGCAATTGTGGAAAAAAGCATCAATGCCAACCGCTTCTCAATTCTGTATCAATTCAACCAAAGCTCGGTAAAACTGGCTGATAAGATCCTAAACTCTTTAAACCTGGTCCGTCAATCACGATTAGCTTCGAGATACTGACATGTGACTGACTTCTGCTATTTTAGCCTTCATGAGGCTATCCCTACTCATTTTGGTATTTCTGGCTATTGCCTGTTCACCGAAAGTAGTTCGTTTTGTCAATGACGACTCGACTTTTGATCAGTACAGCACCTATCTGGTCGTCAACTATAAAGTAAACAACGCTGAGTTATCTAAGGAAGGGCTGGAACTCCTCAATAACATCGAAATGCAGCTTCAGGAGCAATTCGACCGCCGTGGCTATCGGGCTGTTTCCACGAAACCTGATGTCATCCTGCGATATGAGTTCATCTCAAACAACAATAGTCGGTCCAGTGTTAACAATAATCCATATGATCCATTCATCACGGTAAACACAAGAACTTTTCGAGAATCGATCTTGCTGTTCGAACTTACTGATCGAAAAACGAAAAAACTCATCTGGCAAGCCAGCATCGACCTGAAACAACAACATAAGGCATCGAAGAAAAAAGAAGAACTTGAAAAAGCAATCATCTCACTTTTCAACACTTATCCTTATCGCGCCTTAAACGCAAACCCGGACCCTTCAATTATTCAAAAATGACAGAATACGGTTTCCTTTCACTTATTCCACCTGTGCTGGCTATTGCGCTGGCTATCAAAACCAGGCAAGTGATCTTTTCTCTGATCCTTGGAATTTTCGTGGGCTGGCTCATCATGGGAAATGGCAATGTGATCACCGCTTTTCTCTCTACCATAGATGCGATGGTTACTGTGATGCAAAGCGAAGGCAACACCCGAACAGTCATTTTCACCCTACTCATTGGGGCATTGATTCAACTCATTAGAAAATCAGGTGGGATGAATGGCTTCATTGGACTTATTCAAAAAAGATTATCCAAAGCCAAGTCGCCTCATTCAAAACTGCAAG
The DNA here is from genome assembly GCA_965229785.1 of Cyclobacteriaceae bacterium. Classification (GTDB taxonomy): domain Bacteria; phylum Bacteroidota; class Bacteroidia; order Cytophagales; family Cyclobacteriaceae; genus JAWPMT01. Next base: position 816,383 of record CBDDJS010000001.1, on the reverse strand, counting down.
TTGCTGCAGGGTTAACCGGCTTTTTGATCTTTATCGAATCAAATATTTCCATTCTGACCGTTGGAACGGCTTTCCAATCACTATTTGACAAGTACAAAATTGCCAGAGAAAAGCTTGCCTATCTGGCAGATTCAAGCTCAGCACCGTCCTGTATCCTGTTTCCAATCAATGCCTGGGGCGCTTACGTCATGGGATTATTGGCGGCTTATGACCATTTGGACCCTTTTCAGGCCCTACTATTTTCAATTCCCTTTAATTTCTATCCAATTCTCACACTGATCCTAGTCTTCTACCTGGCCACGACCGGCAAATCCTACGGTCCTATGAAAGCGGCAGAAGAACGTTTTTCAGAGAAGGCCGTCAATGAATCCCCGGAACAAAAAATCGAAGAAGGTAAAGCAAGCAATATGATCGTACCCCTGCTGGTCATGATCCTTACCATGCCCGTTTACCTGATCTATACTGGCTGGGATGGTTCTTCGAATCAGGGATTTGGTCAGCAACTCTGGAGTAGTATCGGCAATGGATCTGGCTCCAGCGCCGTAATGTATGCAGTAGTGACCGCCCTCCTCTTCGCCGGAATCTCCTTTGGCTTTCAAAAAATCATTAGTTTCAAAGAATTCTTCGAGGAGTCAATGAAAGGCATGAATGAAATGCTACTGATGGCTTTGTTGATGGTACTGGCCTTCGCAATTGGCAATCTTTGCAATGAAATGCAAACAGGCATTTACGTGGCAGAAGTGACCAAGTCCTGGTTGAGTCCACAGCTGGCTCCGGCCCTGGTATTTTTGATCAGTTGCTTTGTGGCCTTCGCAACTGGTACTTCCTGGGGAACATTTGCCATTATGATGTCCATTAGCATTCCGCTTGCACAGGCCGTGGGTCTTAGCCCTTATTTGGCTATCGCTGCAGTTCTGGGGGGCGGCGTATTTGGAGATCATTGTTCCCCGATCTCAGACACTACCCTTATCAGTTCTATGGCATCAGGCACAGAACACATCGAACATGTACGCACCCAGCTCCCCTACGCCCTATTTACGGGCTCTCTTGCTACTTTGCTCTATTTGATTGCCGGATTCCTAATGGTTTAAGAATGTCCGCCAACCGACCAATTAGAGGCTAGGAAATTTTATTCGTAACAAATGAAGTTTCATATGGGTATATAGTTATGAATCATGCTTAACAAAAAAGAAATGAAACGCATTTTATTAATAGTTACGTTAGCGGTATTCGCCCACTTAACTCAAGCTCAGCACGGTGGTCACTATGCAGGTTCCAATGAAGAAACTGCTTTTGACGGCAATGATTTGGTAAGCTATTTTGAAAGTGAACGCCCTGTAAAGGGTTCTGAAGATTTCAGCTATGACTATGATGGAATCCATCTTGTATTTTCTTCAGATGCAAATAGAACTAAGTTTAAGAACGATCCCGATAAATATATTCCCGCTTACAACGGATGGTGTGCCATCGCTCTAACGGGAGGATCATTTGTACGACCTGATTTCAACGAGTATAAAATCCAGGATGGACAACTCCTCTTCTTTGAAGTTCGTGCCTTTTTCAATGGTAAAACCGCATGGGAGCGCGATCCGGATATTCATAAGATAGTAGCGGATAAGAAATATGACGAACTCCTTAATCAGGACTGAATAGCCAGTAAATACAAAGAATAAATTTGAATTTTAGAAGCCGGTGATATCACCGGCTTCCTTTGTTTACGTACCTCGTTAGCTCATCAATCACAAAATCAATTTGTATTAAGCTAATTTTTTTTAGGGTTATTCCTATATTTGTTTGCCTTGTTGGTAGTAAATGCTGAATTTTGAATTCCAAGGCAAGCATATTTATGAAAAACACCGCCCGCAAATCCAAGATTAAGATGGTTATTCTTATGACTGTCTACATTTTCCTTATGACCTTTTTCGTCATGGAAGATCAAAATCTTTTTGAGACGATCCAGGAGAATATCTACTCTCTAAGCATATATCGGCCTTTTTAAGGTTACTTTAATTCGATACTGATTTCCTGCTCTGGCCTGTCATAGGCAAAAACGGACCTTTTAAATGAGGGTACGCCTAACATATTGACGCCATCGTTCGAGAAACCATAAGGTTCCTTGGGAATACCCATGAAATTTGTGGCCAGGGTCCCATCACTGTCCACATCATGATAAACACTGATGGCGTAATTTCCGTAAGGCAGCCCTTCAAACCGGTGCGTCACGACCTTGTCCGCAACTTCTACTTTCGCCCCCACGACCAATTCCTTCGTTAAAAACTTATCCGCTGAATCATACACAGCAATCATCATGAAGCCCTTCATGTCCTTGACTTTGGACACGTGTACAGTCAATGCAGGTTCATTTTGAGCAATTGCTCCGTGAACTGCAAGAATCAAAATGAAACTTAAAATGAATAACCTTTTCATATCATTCTGCTCTTAATTGTCTTACCGGATTTTCTCTCACTGAATTTCCTATTTTCCAGCCTACAGATGCCAGAACGATCAACAGGATCAAAATTACAGGGAAAACAAAATGTCTAACGTCAATTTCGATATGATAAGCATAAATGATGTCCAGTAAATTTGATATGAAAAGGTATCCACCGGTCAGGCCAAGTACTGAAGCGACTCCCAGAATCAACATGATCCGGTAATTCAAAATATAGGCAATCTGCCAGGCGGTTGCACCAAGCACCTTTCGAATACCTAGTTCTTTGATTCGCCTGCTAATCGACAAAGAAACAGTGGCATACAGCCCCAATATCGAAATGAATATCGCTACAATGGCCACAAAACTATTAATGCTGATCACAATGTGATTTGTTTGTTTCAATGGTCGGATGACTCGCTCCTGCAAAAATCCCCTATACAACTTATCAGGAAATAGCGTGTACCAGATCTCCTCCAATGTTGCCTTTAGTTCCGTACCTGATTGCCCTTCACTGGCAATACTCAAGTAGCTCATGTCTTTTTCAGAAGTATGCCTGATCACTGCCGGTTTAATCACATTATCCAATAAAATCGTTTTGAGGTTAAAATCCTCAACAACACCTATCACCTTCAATGACTCTCCTTCCAACAACATGTTTTTCCCAAGCACATCGCCACCAAGCTTTTGTTCCATTAATGTATTGATCAATACACTCTTTTCATCCTGTGATCCCTTTCTAAAGGTTCTTCCTTTGATTAGACGTACTTTGACGGTTTCCAAATAGTTATCCCCCACCGCGAGGACTTCTGTCTCCCGGTCCACACCTTCGTACCGGATCAAACGGGCCTCAGTATGAAAACCGATCAATTGTTTCGTTCCACCATAATTGGCAATTCCGGGAGTTTGATCCAGTTCCTTCATCAGTAGTTCCATTTGAGCATGATCTTCCACAGGAACGTTTAATACATTTTCAACCTGATAGCCACGATCCATTGACTCCTGAAATTCAGCATTTTCAACAAAGATCAATAGGCTAAAAACATTGTAAAAGCAGATCACAAACTGAAGGCCGATCAAAAAGCCCAGTAACCTGCCTCTACCCCCCAGACGCACCTTATCACGAAATATTTGCAGCGAAGAAAACCGACTCACATACCATGCGGGATATCCACCTGCCATGAGGATTACCATTACAAATAGTACACTAGAAAATATGATGAAGGGTCGCCAGTTTAGAAACTCGAACTGTACAATATTGTAATCAAAAAGTGCATTGTAACCGGGAATCAGCCAATAGGCAATACCAATGGAAAGTGCTATCGACACAATAACGAGCATCATATTTTCATATAAGAACTGTAGCACAATACTCCTTTTTGAGCTTCCAAGTACCTTTCGCATAGCAATCTCCTTTAGCCTCTGTCCGGAAAGTGAAATAGATATGTTAATGAAATTGAAACAAGCCAACAGCAACACAAATACCGCGGAACTAATGGTACCAAGTACAGAAGCAGGATGCAACACACCGACAAAACTGGATTGATACAATTGATTCTCAAACAGTGGCCACTCAAGTACATTATCTAATCGATAAGCGGCCACTTCACGTCCTGTATTGTGTTGATTTTGTAGTTTCAGGTCCTGATTCAAATGAGCCAGCAAATCTTCCTTTGACGGACCCCTATCTCCTAATCGGATGAATGTAGCATCCACCCAGTGTGCCCAATCCTGAGGATCCGTACCCGGCCGGTCAAGATAATCATCGAACAAAAAGATCAGATCAAATCTAAAGCTGATATTCTCCGGAAACTTGTCTAATACCCCTATTATTACATATACATCCTTCCCGGACGGCCTTTGAATTTCAAGGGTTTCTCCTGCCACATCAGTTCTGTCAAACAGAGATAAAGCAGTGGATTTCGTAATGAGTACCTGTGACTTGTCCTGCAAATTGATCGGTTCCCCGGATATCGAAAGAAAAGGAAACATTGCCAAAAAGGATTCATCGACATATGCAGCACGTTGACGTATCAATTCCTCATTTTTCCGTAACACGACCGCAGCAGATTCATATCTGCTAGCTTCCAATTCATTGAATGAGGTCATCAGTGAAGATTTCAAAGGCAGTGGCGTTATCCCCATTCCTACATCATCCACAAAGTTCAGCCGTGTGCTATTGACCTTATATATATGTTCACTATCAGGGAAATGTTGATTGAATGAATGATTGAATTCGAAATTAAAATAGCCGATGATCATTAAGGAAAAGGCGACTCCCAGGCTCAGCAGATTGGCCAGAACATAGAAACTGTTTCTGCGCAATGACCGGACAGTTGTCAAAAAGTAATTGAACCACATAAAGTAAAAATTTTGAGTTTTGCTCAAAAGAGGCTCATAGGTACTTTTCAAGCGTCCGAATTGATCAATCTGGACTTCTTTTCGCCTTAAATTGTGATGGTGTCACACCCTCAAATCGCTTAAAAACCTGATTAAAGGACGATTTAGAACTGAAACCACATTCAAGGGCAATTCCCAGCATGGTGAGGTGTTCGTATCTTGGGTCATTCAACCTTTCCTTAAATTCCTCAACACGGTAACGATTCACAAAGTCATAAAAGTTAGTTCCCAACTGCGCATTGATCACTTGAGACAACCGATGTTTAGATACTTCCATTTCCACCGCCAAATCTGATATACCCAGGTTTTGACGGGCAAACAACAATTCCCTTTTCATCTTCAATTCCAACTTTTGAAGGATTTCTTTTGACTCTTCCGCTGATAGGTTAGACCCCTTGTATTTTTCTTTGTCCGAAACGGGAGCATCGAAACTATTTTCTGATTTGAATATGATCGGCTGCCTCAATCCGTAAAAGCCCACCACGAAAATGTTAATGGAAATCAATGTGGCCAACACCCGAAAGCTCATGACGATATCGAACATCTCAACAGAGCCTGCCTGAATCACTAAATAGGAAATGAAAAAACCGACCAACTCCAACACGATCCAGTTGCGCAGCCATCTTAGTGTGATCGATTCCTGATAAGAGAACTCATTTAGTACGGTCCTTTCATGTCGATAGAGCAACAACAAACTAATGGCAGGATATAAAAAAGAGACCCAGGCCAGAATAAGGGGATAGTATCTGATTATAAAAGGCAAACCCATACCTCTCATGATATAGCCATCTCCAATCCGAATATTCCCTGCGTTTGCCGTAAACCAATAGTGATAGAAAAACACAAATACCACGACAAGGAACAATATGGAATGTGGCCAAACTTGCCAAGGCCTGAATGAAGGGTTAGTCAATGCCCGCACATACAAGAACACCAATGGTGCCGTCAAAAAAGGGAGACACCCCAGAACGATCAATAATGGTGTAAATCTTGAGGTAGCCTCTATGAAATTCAAATAGAAGAAGACCAACAGTGCTGCACTCAGCAACATCCAGGTAACCAGAATCCAATCACCCGAACTTTTCTTTTCTTTAGCAAACAACAAGGCAGCGACGAAAATCGCCTGTCCTACTCCTATGAAATAGACTCCATCCATCAGGCGGTCAAGCTATGTAAATGAATTCAAAAAATGAAAGAATGAAATTGATTCCTCCAACTTCTTAAAAAGCACCTCGTAAAATCATTAGGAAACAGAGTAGATTACCTATTTAAGTCCATATTGATCTATGAAAGCAATTTTGCTGGCCTTCTCAATCTTCATAAGCACTTCTATTGTTGCACAGAAAAAACAGCCCTCACCAATTCAGATTTATGATGTAAAAACAGATACGGGTCTCAAAATCTATGGCAGTAATTCGAGTATTGTCCCTTATACTCTGGAATTATCCGTAAATCAAAAGAATCTGAAAAGTGACGTATCCTTTCCATTGAAGGTCGTATTGGAACCTCAGACTAAGGACGTTCTGATCGCTACCTTGACACAGGACAACAAAAGAAAAGGCTGGAGTTACGGTTCTCAATTCACGTATTATCCGGGAAATTATCAGGCAGTTCACGACGATGATTTTGCCTATGCGCTACCATTCCCCGCAGGGGAAAAATACCTAATGAGTCAGGGTTATAATGGTCGTTTTTCACATTCCGGAAAAAATGCCCTTGATTTTACCATGCCCGTAGGTACTAAAGTAATTGCTGCCCGTGGTGGCATAGTTACCGAGATCAAAGAAGATTCCAACAAAGGCTGTAGTAACCGCGATTGCCTGGGACTCGCCAACCTGATCACCATCATGCACAACGATGGCAGTTTTGCTGACTATGTACACCTGAAAAAGAAAGGAGCCCTGGTGGAAGTCGGAGACATAGTGAAACGAGGAGATGTGATCGGTCTTAGTGGTAATACCGGATTTACTTCAGGGCCACACTTACATTTTGAAGTCTATCTACCTGCGCCGGGTAACCACAAGACTTTAAGAACACAATTTGAAACGTCTCCTGGTCATTTAGAATACCTTGAAAAGAAACCTTACCTGGCGTTCTGAATCCGAACTAGCTAAAAGTCGTCACTGTACACGGAAGGAGCTACTTCCCTTAAATTGTATCGACTACTCATCACTTCAGCGTATGCGCCAGTAGATCGAATGGCAAGAAAATCACCTCGTTTGCTTTCAGGTAGCGTAATCCCCCTGGCAAAAGCATCAGAGGTTTCACAAATAGGCCCTACCACGTCATAAGTATCCAGACTGGTGGTTTCCTTAAGGCTTTGGATCACATGTGTGGCCTGATATAGAGCAGGACGGATTAATTCGGTCATTCCCGCATCAACTACTAAAAAGGTCGTGCCCTCACCGGGTTTATTGTACAACACACGGGTCACCAAAGAGCCACATTGTCCAACAATGGACCTCCCCAACTCAAAGTGTAAGGTTTGACCTTCTAATAATTTTAGTTCCTTCTTAAAGGCAGAGAAGTATCGTTTAAAATCAGGAACTGGTGCTCCATCGGGGTTTTCGTAATCGATACCAAGACCGCCCCCTACATTCAGGTGTGGAAGTTTAAAACCCTCCTCTAAAATGTATTGCTGAATTTCATTGACCTTGACAATCAGGTCAGAAAACCGACCTAAATCTGAGATTTGTGACCCAATATGGAAATGTACCCCAATGAAACTTAAGTGTTGTAAGCTCTTAATAAAAGGCATAGCCTCCCTGAACTCCTGAAAAGTAACCCCAAACTTATTGTTCCGCTTGCCTGTGGTAATGTATTCATGTGTTCCCGCATCTACGTTAGGGTTGAGTCTAAGTGCAAATCGTGCTCTCTTGCCTAGCTTACCTGCCAACTCCTCCAACACCCTGAGTTCCTGAATCGATTCCACGTTGAAAGAAAAGATATCATTCTCAAGGCCCAATTCGATTTCCTTGTCTGTTTTACCTACTCCGGCGAATACAATGTGGTCTTTGGGAAACCCTACCTCCAGCGCCTTTTTCACTTCATTGCCTGAAACACAGTCTGCTCCAAAACCACGTTCGCAAACCTCACGTAAAATGCGATTATTGACATTGGCCTTTAGTGCGTAGTGGACTTCAAAGGGGTGACCTTCAACTTCATCCTTAATGGCATCCATGGTTCGACGCAACAACTCAATATCATAGAAATAGAATGGCGTTTCAAGTGACTGAAACTTCTCCAGATAAGTGTGATCCATGTTTTGATTGATCAATTACAATACTTCTTCAATGCTGATGCTGCTTCGGGAACTCTGAGGTTTTGGGCCTTTACAAAGTCCTCGCATGCTTGACGGGATTTATTTAGTTGTACCTTCAACGCACCTCGGTATAGGTAGGCCTCTCCAAACTCCCGATTTATTTTAATAGCGAGGCTGTACGATTCCAACGCCTGATCAAAATAACCTAATTGATGTCGGCAACGACCCTGAAGGAAATTTCCCTGAGCTGAATTTTCATTTAAATCCAATGCCTTTCCTACTGTAACTAAAGCCAAAGAGAATTTCTCCTGATTGTAATAAACTTTAGCAATGCTTAAATAAGCGTTCACATTTCGCTTATCCATTTTAATGACTTCTTCGAAATCCTGTAAGGCCAGGGCATACTGCCCTACTTCTTCGTAAGATCTTCCTCGATTGTATAACGTTGGAACGTCTGCCTGATGTGAACTCAGGTATTCGTTGTAGGCAGTAATGGCTTGTTGATATTTACCGTCTTCGAAAAGTTGGTCTCCTTCACGGACCTCCCCACTGGAACAGGCAGCTGCAATAAACAATACCAAAATGAGTTTCAATAATTTCATTTCCAAATGCTCAATAAGTTTGATGAACCGAATTCTCTGACATCATTTTCGAGTGGGTAAAATCGGAGGGCAAATATAGCCTTACTACTCAGAATCAAGACCGTATTTAATATTTTGGTAGGATATAAGCTCTGCAGAAACCTTACCGACGAACATCTTTGCCGAAATTTTCAATGGCAACTTATTTTGATCGTCTGAAAACCAGGCTTCCAGGGCATGTTTCCCATCAAATACAGCATTATCTGGCATCAGCGGAATCAGCTTCAATGCCTTTAGACGGCCAAACCTGGTTTTTAGTTCCTCTTTGCCAGAATAAACTATGTTAAAATCGTAAAATGTGTCTTCGAAGAACGCTTTCAAATTCAAGGTATCCCCCTGGTTTATTTGATCAAAGTCAAAACTCCTGATGGCCATCAGGCCACTCATCAGGTCATGAACCCTGGTGTTGGCGTCAAAATGGTAATGTCTGGTGGGCCGTTGTTTATTCTTTCTATGCGGTTTGATGCTCTCGACTTTTAAAGTTCCGGATTCCGGATCAATAAAGACTTGTTCATTTAATTGATAACGACCTTCGTGAATATTCCTGAATGCATAAATCGGCTTAAAATCGGACCTACGGATCAAGGCTCCCCATTCATCATTTACCGGAGCTAACCAACGTAAAAGGCCTGCGCTAGATCCTTTAGCTGTAACACGAAAACAGTGCTCCCCCAGATAAGGTTCTGACTGATCATCAATTTCAAAGGAACCCCGTCCGACGGTTAGCCAACCATAATTAAGTTTAAATGCTAATGATTCTCCGGGAGAGAATGCATGTTCGGATTCCATCCTTCGGCTGTTGAACCCAAATACGGTCAACAGTAACAAGCATGAAAAAAATGGAATCCGAACTTTCACCTATTTCGCTTTAAGTATAAAACGCCCGAGACATGGGTCTATTATACCGCAACGTCATTCTCGCGAAGTGCAGCATTCAGGGAAGTTTTCTTATCCGTACTTTCCTTACGTCGACCGATGATCAGCGCGCAAGGAACCTGGTACTCACCCGCTGGAAATTTCTTCGGAATGGTTCCGGGAATTACCACGGATCGCTCCGGGACGTAGCCTTTATATTCTACGGGTTCATCACCGGTCACATCTATGATTTTAGAACTTGCCGTTAACACAACGTTAGCTCCAAGAACCGCCTCACGACCAACACGAACTCCTTCTACCACTATACAGCGCGAACCTATGAAAGCATTATCTTCAATGATTACCGGAGCTGCCTGAATTGGTTCCAATACTCCACCAATACCTACACCACCACTCAGGTGTACGTTATTACCAATTTGCGCACAACTACCAACTGTAGCCCAGGTATCAACCATGGTACCTTCACCAACATACGCACCAATATTTACATAAGACGGCATTAGAACCGTATTAGGACTAACATAAGAACCATAGCGCGCAATGGCATGAGGAACAACCCTAACACCTAATTCATCATACCGTGACTTCAATTTTATCTTGTCATGAAACTGAAAAGGTCCCACTTCAATGAGTTCCATTTTCATCAAAGGAAAGTACAGGATCACCGCCTTTTTTAGCCATTCATTTACCTTCCAACCGTCATCTGTCGGTTCAGCTATTCGCAGCTTACCCAGATCCAATTGCTCAACGATACTTGTAATTGCATTACTGTATTCCGGTTCGTTGATCAATGACCTGTCATCCCAGGCCTTTTCTATCAAAGATTGTAACTCCATAAAAGGATAAAATATTTAGAAATGAATTTTATTATTAATAATGTTTTTATCGTGTATCTACCTAACTGAAGTGTCTTCGCAATAATTACCCTTTCTCATAACGTTTTCTCAAATTCCATCATCAAACAAAACAGTATATGGAAAGTACTTCACCCTGTTATTGCATATACTACGTTCATCATTGACCGCACACTCATTATTCATCTTCAAAGTATGAAAAAGTTGAAGTCATTTGTTTCTTAACAACTTGCACATTCATTTACTCCCACCCAGGTTTTCCCAATGTTCCAAAAACCATAACCATTGCAATATTCTATAAGGTTTCACGGTCCACCAAATTGTCTAGCGACAAACCTATCGTTTATGTCTACTTTATGGAATCATAAAACTTCTTTCCGTTTTCTTCCAACTTAACACATTACCAACCAGGCAGAAAGATGACAGTCGGTAATTACTAAGGAACAAAGGTTGATTAAAGGGTAAGTAAATAATAATTATTCCGTTAATTATATTATATTAAATCAGATAATTAATTCAAGTTCGAATCCAGATTCAATCTATGGACAGCTACTCATAAAACTAGTCATTTAACTGCATCAAAAAGTTTTATCCGTGATCATTAATATGTCCTCAATCTCAGGAGCAGATTTCCATAGATCGTTTATCATTCATCCGTACATAATAAATATTACCTTACAACGTCTTTGCATGTTAGACTCGAAAATCAAATAAAAGTTATATTGCATTATTCCGAGAAGGATAGTATTGCGATATTCATTCCCATTGCTCTTTGGCAATTGTGTATTTTGCTCATCTAAATCCTAGTGCTAGAGATTCTTGAGGAAAAACCTCGAAGCGATGAAACCCACCAGGACCCCTAATACACCTAATAACAACTAATGCTAACAACAACTTCCAAAACATCGAATCATCAACCATGAAAGCCTGAGGTAGCTTACAAATCCAAATAGTAAAAGGCAAGAATCGATATAAGCAATCATCAATACAGTAGGGTTACATACCTGACTACTTATCAAAAATGAAGGTTAAAACAAGAAGGGTCATTCCGAATTATTGTTTCAACTGAAATATCAATTGTATTAAGTTAACATTATTGATAAACAACTATTTATATATATAAAAAATTACGCATCTAAAATATTTTTTAGATTAATCTAAATTTCTATTTAGATTTACATCAATGTTGCAAACCCTAAGTTTTACGGAAGAGAACTATCTGAAAGCTATTTTCCATCTCTCAGAAGTATCGGAAGAAGCGGTATCAACAAATGGCTTAGCGGATAGTCTAAAAACAAAACCAGCCACAGTCAGTGACATGATCAAAAAGCTGGCGCGCAAACAATTTGTCGACTACAAAAAATATCAGGGAGTAAACCTTACCCCTTCCGGCCGAACGGCTGCTTTAAAAGTAATCCGTAAGCATCGGTTATGGGAAGTATTCCTTGTAGACAAATTGCATTTTAACTGGGATGAAGTCCACGAGATTGCGGAGCAACTGGAACATGTAAACTCACCCATTCTTGTACAGCGCCTTGACGATTTCCTGGGCAATCCCAAAGTAGACCCCCACGGAGATCCGATCCCGGATATTGATGGCAACTTCCAAACCGGTCCTAAGGTTCTACTTGCCGATATGGACATTAATGATGTAGGTGTAATAATAGGAGTAACCGACGGTGAACCTAAACTCCTTCAATACCTGGACAAGGTGAAGATCCGGTTAGGTCTGCAAATAATGGTTTTAGATAAAATTGAATTCGATGGTAGCATTCAATTACAATATGAAGAGGGACCTCCCCTCTTCCTTTCGGCTACCATCGCCCAACACTTAACGATTAGAAAACTGTGAGCAAAAAAATTCTATTAGTCCTTCTTGTTACGATCTTACTTGCGTCTTGCCAGTCCAATGAAAAACCTGCAAACGGGAAGTTGAATATTGTCACAACCACGGGAATGCTACATGACGCTGTAGTGAATATTGTTGGAGATCAAATCGACGTTCAGTCCATCATGGGTCCCGGAGTTGACCCCCACTTATACAAGGCAACTCAAGGTGATCTCAGTAAACTTAATCAAGCTGATTTGATCATCTATAATGGACTCTATCTTGAAGGAAAAATGGGGCAGATTTTGGAGAAGCTCGGACGCAAAAAAAACGTACTCGCCGCCGCGGAAAAACTTCCGGATTCCGATCTGATTTCCACCACAGAATTTGGAAGTTCATATGACCCTCACGTATGGTTCGATGTGAGTATTTGGAGTAAGGTGATCTCAATTATTTCGGATGAGATACAGCGCTTTGATCCTGAAAATGCCGCACTTTACCAACAAAATACAAAGCAATATCTGGCCACCTTAAAGACGCTACATGACGAGGTAATTGAACGGATCCATGAGATCCCAAATAATCAACGTGTCCTCATAACTGCACATGACGCTTTTGGTTACTTTGGGCGCGCGTATAATATCGAGGTTCGAGGTTTACAGGGTCTCTCAACTGCTACCGATTTCGGACTCAGAGATATCGCTGAGATCACCGACTTAATCATTGAAAGAGACATCAACGCCATCTTTGTCGAGACTAGTGTTTCGGACAAAGCCATTAAAGCTGTACTCAATGGGGCTAATGAAAAAGGACATGAAGTAGTCATTGGAGGTTACCTGTATTCCGATGCTATGGGTGAATTTGGAACCAGTGAAGGAACGTATTTGGGAATGGTGAAAAAGAACGTCGAAGTGATTGTAGAAGGGCTGAAATAGATAGTAGGTATTTGGGGAATTGGGCTTTTAGATCCTAGACTAATAAATAGGAATTTATTCGTAAATGAGAGAGTTTAAAGATTTGGATATATGGAAAACTGGACATCAAATGACCCTCAAGATTTATAAGATAACCTCTCATTTTCCGGAAGAAGCGAAGTATGGATTAGTGAGTCAAATGAGACGGAGTTCTGTTTCAATACTCAATAATATTGCTGAAGGGTGTGGGCCAGGCTCAAGACAAGAATTGAAGCGCTTTTGTGATATTGCCATGGGTTCCGGGTCGGATTTAGCATATTTGATTCTTCTCTCAAAAGACCTGGAGCACATCGAACAAGATGCCTATTTCAGTCTCACGTCGGAACTGATCACTTTAAAGAAAAAGATAAACGCATTCATTCCGTATCTCAGATCCAATCCTAAATCCTGGCCTCCATTCCCCAAACACCCAAACATCCCAAAAAGCCAAAATCCCTAAAAACTCCCAACACCCAAAAGCTAAATACCATGTCAACCAATAAAGAGTTACCGGCACTTGAAATCCATGACCTTACGGTCAGTTACGATAAGAAGCCCGTCTTATGGGGCGTGGATCTTGAAGTACCTAAAGGTGCCATAGCAGGAATTATTGGACCTAACGGAGCAGGAAAATCGACTCTGATCAAATCGGTAATGGGACTCCTTCCTTTGAGTTCCGGTTATGTCAAGCTTTTTAACAAGGACCTTGATAAAGTGCGCCAAAGGGTTAGTTATGTTCCTCAGAGAGAGACAGTGGACTGGGATTTTCCAGCATCCGTGATGGATGTAGTACTCATGGGTAGGTATGGCAATCTGGGACTATTCAAGCGACCAAGAAAAGCAGATCGAGAGGCCGCGGCTTACTCACTGGAACAAGTAGGCATGGAACCCTTCAAAGACCGACAAATCTCACAATTGTCGGGTGGCCAGCAGCAACGAGTATTCCTGGCCAGGGCTCTTACTCAACAAGCCGATATTTATTTCATGGATGAGCCTTTTGCAGGTGTAGACGCGGCTACAGAAAAAGCCATTATTCAAATCCTGAAAAACCTCGCTGCAGAGGGTAAAACAGTCATTGTAGTACATCACGATTTACAATCCGTATCCACCTATTTTGACTGGCTGATCATGCTCAATTTACGACTTGTTGCCTCAGGACCTACTAATGAAATATTTAACCCCGAATTGCTGGAAGAAACCTACGGGGGCAAACTTACTTTACTTACGGAAGTAGGAGAACTATTAAGGAAAGGGGAATACCCAAGTCGAGATCTGTGATTCAAGTATCATGAAAGAGATTATCCTTGATTTTTTTACTTTCTCGCATCCAAACATCAAGTATGTTGTATTGGGTACCATGTTACTCTCCATATCTTCATCACTCGTCGGTTGCTTTACGTTCCTTAAGAAAAAAGCGCTGGTCGGAGATGTCGTATCGCATGCTGTTCTTCCCGGTATTTGCCTGTCCTTCCTGATCACAGGTTACAAAAATCCACTTTTTATCATTATTGGAGCCTTTATCAGTGGCTGGCTTTCTATTGTAACCATGGATTACATTGTCAGAAATTCAAAGATCAAAGAGGATACCGCTACGGGACTGTCTCTATCCGTTTTTTTTGGTATTGGGATTTTATTACTCACATACATTCAGCATTCCGGAAATGCCAATCAAACGGGCCTGGACTCTTTTCTTTTTGGAAAAGCAGCGGCCCTGGTGGGCACCGATTTATATGCCTTTGGTACCATTGCTCTTATTATACTAATCGTAGTGGCTTTATTTTATAAGGAATTCAAGCTTCTGGCCTTTGACGTTCCTTTCGCCAAAGCCATCGGTATGCCCACAAAAACCATTGAGTTGTTACTCACCTCAATTACTGTAATGGCTGTGGTAACGGGTATTCAGGCCGTGGGTGTCGTGTTGATGGCAGCCATGCTAATAACTCCTGCCGCAGCCGCAAAATTCTGGACCAACCGATTGAGCAAAATGTTGATATTGGCGGCCGTATTCAGTGCCTTTTCAGGATTCACCGGAGCCTTCATTTCCTATCTCAAACCTTCCCTCCCTACTGGCCCATGGATGGTCATGGTTCTTTCAATGATTGCTTTGTTATCCTTCTTCTTCGCACCTGAAAGAGGTATAGCGATCAAAGCAATCCGACAAAGAAGGATCAAACGACAATTTCTGGAAGAGAATTTACTCAAGACTTTCTACGCCCTTAAGGAGAAAGAAGGTGACTTCTACTCCCCTATTTCCCAAAAAGATATTCTGGCAAAACGTACTTTTTCATTACCACAACTCAAGCAGGGGCTAAAAAGGCTTCGAAGACACGGCTTTCTGAAACCGGATGAGACGAATTGGATATTGACAGAAGACGGACTTAGAAAAGGTAAACGTATCCAAAGGTTACATAGGTTATGGGAACTATACCTCACTGAATATTTGCGTATAGCACCCGATCACGTCCACGAAGACGCTGAATCTATCGAACACATCATTACTCCTGAACTTGAAAGTAAACTGGAGGTCTTGCTAAAAAACCCTTCGAAGGACCCACATGATTCCATTATACCTGCGAAGTAATATGCTTTTTGAACTTAAATACCTCGTTTCATGGATGCACTGATCATTATTGCCACTGGAAGTCTGGTAGCCATCAGTTGTGGCATTTTGGGTAGCTTTCTGGTACTTAGGAAAATGGCGATGGTCAGTGATGCCATTTCACATGCTGTTCTGCCTGGGATAGTAATTGCTTTTTTATTAGGGAGTGACATGGATAGTCTGGGCATGGTAGTAGGCGCAGGATTAATTGGTATCCTTACAACTTTTCTCATCGAGTTCTTTCATCAAAAGGGAAAACTACAAACGGATGCCAGTATTGGTGTAACATTTACCTGGTTGTTTGCACTTGGAGTAATTCTGATCTCTTACTATGCCGGCGATGCACACATCGATGAAGATTGTGTTCTCTACGGAGAAATCGCCTATACGCCACTGGACTTGATTTACTTAGACGATGGAACAGTTGTTGGTCCCAAGGCACTGATTGTTTTAAGCGTAATTCTGATCATTATTATACTGTTCGTCTCCCTGGCATGGAAAGAGTTTTTTGTTACTTCTTTTGACCCGGCTTTTTCCATGTCCGTGGGTATTTCCAGCACCATCTGGCATTATGTACTCATGAGTCTCGTTTCGCTAACAACCGTCGCTTCATTTGAATCGGTTGGCGCCATATTAGTCGTCGCTTTTTTGATCACACCTGCAGCCACAGCGTATCTGATCACCACAAACTTGAAAAAGATGATAGGATACAGCTGTCTGTTTGGCACAGTATCCGCTGTATTGGGATATTATTTAGCATTTGCGATTGATGGATCTATAGCCGGAGCCATGGCTACCGTCGCCGGAGCCTTATTCTTTGTCATTTTCCTGAGTCTCCAAATACGACTTAAGCGAACAAGAACTACTGCCTGAGTTCCAACCTTCGAAATCAGTGCTGTATGTAAAATTTCTTGACAACTACTCGTTGATCGGGGAACAGTAATTTCACAAAGTAGACGCCTTCCTCTGCGCTTTCTATGCTCAGTTTTCTATCTGAAACATCGAATTCAAATTCTATCCTGGTTCCTGACAGGTTAAATACTTCCAATTTAATAAGGTCGTTAACATTAAAATGATCCGACAGGTAAAGTGTACCATTACTAGGATTCGGATAAACATACACCTCAATTTCAGACGGAGAAATACCTAAGGTCAGATCTGTTTCCGTCTCTTTTATGCGAATGGTGAAGGTGGTGCTAACAGACGCTCCATAAGGGTCGGTCGCTGTTAGTGTAACTTCTGCAGTTGCTACACTCATAGCCGTGATCCTTAACATCAAATCAGAACCAACGTTAGCATCATAGGCTGGATTCTCAGTAATCGAATAATTCAGAACATCGTTTGCATCCGTAAAAATCTCGTTCAGATCCAAGCTAAGCACTTCTCGTAACAACAACTCCTGATCCTCTATTTCCTGCAACAACTCTGGAACCGCATTTTCAACAACTACGGAGAATGATTTGGTTAAAGACCTGACCGCATTACTAGCAGTGATCTCAATTGCTCCAGAACCTGGCATAAGACCTGTGATTTCCAACAATCCGTTTGTCAATGATGTATTGAAAAGGGATCCATCATAGGAAAAGCTATAAATCAATTGTTCGCCTAGCGGATCTGAGAAATAATGATTAAGATCGAGGTTTTCGGGAACGCCTGCATTAATGGACATATTGTCTAAATCTTGTATCAACAGAGGAATCGCCATTTGCCCGGTTCCGATCAATTTCAAAGTGATGACCGATTGATCCAGGGCATCAGTCTCTATGATCAAATCACTTTCGAAAGATCCCTCGTTCGTTGGGCTGAAAGTCACCGTGACCGCTAAACTTGCTCCGGACGCTATATGTGTAGCGGCTGAAGAGGCCGCGAAAAAGTCATGGTCAGTACTCATTGAAAGAATGTTCATTAATCCAGCACCGTCATTTTGAATATGAAAATCATAGGTGACTGAACGCTGTTCATAAACAGCTCCAAAGTCGATTTCACTATCAGTAGCAGTGACGCTGGGCATTAACACAGATCCTGAAAGATCAATTGCGTAGCTGGATTGAACCGGATCATTACTATGAAATGTCAACATCCCTTCATGCTGGGCTATTTCATTACTTATAAAATAGACGGTTAATTCGGAAGAATCTCCTGGTTCAATGTTCATTTCAGATTCCGAAATGGTGAAATTGGAGTGGTCAGAAGCTATTTCGGAAATACCTAAAAGCCCGCCACCCGTATTGTAAACCATAAGGGTCAGGGAATCCGAAGCTGAATTAAAGTGCTTACCAAAATCCACATCAGTAGAACTTAGAGAAATTACGGGTGGTGCAAGTCGCTCCGCGATGAGTACAATGCTTTTTTCAGGTTCATCAGGATCGTTACTGGTGAAGGTTAGCACATCTGTATATTGGCCCGAATTGAATTCCGTAAGAGAAACGGCGAAGACTGCCACCTCTCCTGGCATCATTGAAAACACACTATACTCAATCGAAAACAATTGATTGCTAACAGAAACATTCGAAACATCAAGATTGACATCTCCCAGATTCTCAATAGAGAATGAAAACTCCCGGGACTCATCAAATTCGAAGGCCCCCAGATCAATCGTATCCTGCTCAATGTAGAAATCAGCGATTCCAAAAACAGAACTGGATAATGTGACATCAACTTCCGGGTTACCAGGATCATTTGTCTCAAAGGTCAACGAACCACTGAAATCACCAATGGTCAATGCCTCAAAGGAAATCTCCACTTCACTGGAATCACCTGGAGAAAGTATCATCTCCGCTGGTGTAGTAGTGGTAAAACCTTCGGTCACGGATAAACCGGAAATTTGCAGGTCTTCCGAGCCATCATTGATTATGGTCACTTTTTGCGTACTGGTGGCACTTTTTTGAACTTGCCCAAAATCTAAAGAAGTGGAGCTCAAAGTCAATTCAGGTCGTGGTAAAATCCTTAAACGTATCGGAATATGAACGTGAGGGGTTACTGGATCATTTGAATAAATGTTTATATCTGAACCAAATGCGTAACCCGCTGTTAGATGAGCCACATCGATCACAACACTTATGGTGGTTTCAGAACCTGGAGCTATGGTACCAGAAGCTTGACGAGATCCATCATAAGTAATAATTATTCCACCCGTCGCGACGGACCAATCCAGATCAGATTCTCCAGTATTCTTGATATTCAACTGTTGCTGGTAATTTTCACCTTCATGAATATCGGCACTTATATAAACAGGATTTGCAACAATCACCGGTGGTTGAGAGGCATTGGCAGAAAGATTGACAGTCGGTGTACTTGTTGAAGCATCATTACTGTTAAGAGAAATCACCGCATTATCCGGACCTTTGGCTGTTGGAGAATAAGTAACTGTCAGTGTTCTTCTTTGTCCCGCGGCCAGCGTGAAATTCGATGCATCTACGGCATAGTCGGAATTATCGATATCCACACTCGTTACAATAAGTGGTTCACTTCCGCTATTGATTACATCGATGGTCTTAGTGATAACAGTGCCAACGAACTGATCCCCGAAATCCAGGTTTGCCGCTGAAAAATCCGCATTTGCACCATCAATCACTGACATGGTCACTTTCATCAATTTTTCTGGCGTGGTAGGATCATTACTGTAATACGCGATCGCTCCTTCATAATCCTCCACCTTCAACCCACTGGCGTCGAACGATAGTTCAATATCTCTCGATGACCCGGCACTTAGCGTATCACTCTGGATAGAAGTTGACAGCCAATCTTCGGGGCTAAATGCGAGATAGTCGATGATTTGATTCCCAAAAAGCTTGTTCTCATAATACGATACCCAACCTCCGAATATATCATCATTTCCAATTACAACAACCTCACCTAGTCCCAACCTCGTGGTTGCGGCAAATACGTCTCCTGAATTCGTTTTCACCAACGACTCTGCATCTCCAGTAACTGTCAATGTTCGAATGCTGGAGCTGGTATGCAAAGTCGAAACGTCTTCCGTGGTTGGATGTGTGACAATATCCGTGAATGTGCTATAGTTTCTGGTGGAGTATCCCATCTGCAAATCGGAACCTGATAAAATGAAATTGACTGGCGCTTGCATGTTGTAATCCCCAAGGACTAGCAGATTACCGCCATCAGCCACCCATTGCCTTATTTCTTCATTTTGCTGAGTACTGAAAAAGCGCATTCGTTCATCCACCACCAACACATCAGTTTGATTTAAAATGGAACTTGATATACTTGTATATCGGTTGACCACCGCTCCCCGGGAACGAAGATCAGTCCTTAGAATTCCCATATTCCCATACTCGACGAAGGTAACCTTGACTCCCGATAGATTAGCCAGCTCGGCCCTTATTGGGCTTGATAATTCGTCATTGACAACTTCTCCGGCAGCAAACTCGAAAGTCGAAACTGAATTGGGTGACCTCCCAACTCTCAATGAATAAATCAGGTCGCTATTTCCCGTGTTTTCTACCTTTACAAAACGTGCCACCTTATCACCGGGGACCACTTCAACACCTGTACTATCAGGATTCAATGAGATCGCCGGAGGATCTAATCCCATCCCTTTTAATGAAATGACAGACTGTGCCCGGGTCAGGTCATTACTGTGTACTGTCAGCGTAGCATGATCTGATTCGTGTACGAGTGGTTTATAGGTTACGATAACGGACGATGACTGCCCTGGTGGCAAAGTAATGGTCCTGATATCCGTAGTGTAATCCGTATTACTAACGACCATGTCGGTCACCTTGAGGGTATCCGTGCCATCATTCCGAATGTGCAACGTATCGGTGCTGGAAGTGCCTGTAAAGTGATTCCCGAAGTTTATCGTTTCTGTATCAAACGAGATCGTCGGTCTCCCGGTAACGGTGACACTAACTGGCACTGTTCCGACAGGAGTAATCGGATCATTACTTCTAAAGGATAACTCTGCCTCGTAGATTCCGGAATTGAGGCCTTCGGCATTAAAATCGACCTGAAGATCCAAAGATGAATTCAGGGATATTGTATCCGATTCATGCGAAACAGATAACCATCGATAGATGGTCCCCGTCAAATAGTCGATGACTTGATTACCAAAAAGGCGATTATTATAATAGCTGATCCTGCTTCCTAGTAAGTCGTCATTCCCGAGGACAATTACCTTACCCCGTCCAAAATCTGTGACGGCCCCAAAGATGTCCCCTGTATTATTTTCGATCAACTTCTTTGCCATGTTTCCGGTCAACATAAATTCAGCCGAGCTATATGGCGCATAAAGTGAGGAGACGCCTTCTGTGGTTTCATGAGCAGAGATCTTCGTAAAGGTGCCGTAATTGTAGATTGAATTTGACATATAGATACCGCTTCCCGACAGTATGGTATTAAATGCCGACTGTGAACTATAATCGACGGTAAGCAAAGCCGTACCCCCTTCTTTAATCCATTCGCGAATTGCGTTCAAGGAAGTAGTCGATGTATAGCGCATCCGGTGATCGAAGATCAAAACATCTGTCTGATCCAGGATTGACTCAGTAAAATTCGAATAACGAGAAACTTCGGCTCCTCTGGTTGTCAGGTCCGATATAAAGCTACTAATACTGTAATGATAGCCTACAAACGAAATTCTAAAGCCTGTCAGGTCGTCCAGGTTCATGCTCACCATTGTTCCTCCGCTAGCGGCCTCACCTCCCATGTGCTCATCAGGCACCTGGCCCGCAAGGAATTCAAATGAGGCAGAAGTATTAGACCTCCTTTGTATTTGAATATCATATATTAAATCACTACCTCCCGTGTTCTTAACTGTCAAAGTGCGATTTGTATCGTCTCCGGAATTAAGCGCTACACCGAGACTATCTGGCGAAAAATCAATTACCGGAGGAGCTAGTCCTGTTCCCACAAGGTTCAATGTTTTCTGGGCATTAGTGGCATCGTTGCTATTAATGGTTAAGGTAGCATTGTCCACTTCGCTGACAATCGGAGCATATGTCACTTGCAATTCATAGTCTTCTCCAGGAAGAATCGTCGCTGTACCACTACTTAAAGTGTAATCTGTATTATTCGCGGACATACTGTTTATTTTCAGCGTATCTGTTCCAGGGTTGCTGATAAAAACAGTATCCGTTACCGTCGTACCTGTATAGGGTGTTCCGAAATCGATAGAAGTGACGGAAAGTTCTATTTCAGGTTTCCCGTTTACGGTCAGAGATACCGGCAAAATGGTTTCAGGTGTAACTGGATCATTACTTTTAAAGGACAATTGAGCTTCGTACAAGCCCGCATTGAGTCCGGTGGCATTAAGCTTGAGCTGATAAGGTTCAGTGGCATTGGCCGCCACTGTATCACCAGGGGCGATTACAGACAGCCAGCGATAAGCAGCTCTCGATAGGAAATCAAATAATTGATTGGCGAACAATCGATTATCATAAGAAGCGATACGTCTACCAATAAGATCGTCATTTCCGAGTACGACTACCGTTCCATTACCAAACTTTGTTACTGCAGAGAAAACATCATTTGAGCTCGTTGTAATCAAGGCTTTGGCTGAGCCCGTCAGCGCAAAAGCCGAACCTCCATAAGGCGCATAAAGTGTCGACACATCAGAAGTCGTCTCATGTGTACCGATCGTCGTAAATGTCCCATAATTGTACCGATACCCGTTCATTTGAATATTACTTCCCTGGAGAATTTCGTTAACCTGCGTCTGAGACGATGAACTGGCATGGATCAGGAGGCTACGCCCGGCACGAACCCATTTTCGGATAATCTCCCATGCACTGGAAGGGAAATAACGAACCCTGTCGTCAATAATCAATACATCCGTATCATCTAAAATGGACTCATTGAAAGAATAATAGGTGGAAACTAGTCCTCCCCGATTCTGAAGGTCTGAAATGATATTTGAAAGGGAGTAGTTGTAACCGACAAAAGATATGCTTACTCCCGTAAGGTCTTGGAGCTCCATTTTAGTCGGTAAAGCGTTGCGAACCAAAGTACCACTCGCGCCCGAGCCTTCATCCGCAGGAATTTCCCCTGCCATAAATTCAAAGGCAGAAGTTGAAATTGATTTGGCCTGCAAGTCAACGGTGAAAGTCAGTTCGCTCAATCCTGAGTTAATGACATTGAGAGATTGCATAACGCTATCCCCGGAAAACAGCGTAACACCCAAGCTATCAGGATTAATCGAAATTATCGGAGGAGAAACACCAGTAGCCTCTAAATTCACCTTTGTCTCAGGGTTGGCCGGATCATCACTGAATATGCTCAAAATTGCATCATCTACTTCTGCTACGACGGGTATATATGTGATTAGTATTTCGGCACCAAAGTCCGGAGGTAAAGTAGCCGTTGTACTATTAACCGTAAAATCGGTGTTATTGATGGTAATATCTGAGATATTCAGGGTGTCTGTACCCGTATTTTGTATTTGCAAAGTGTCAACATAGGTAGTTGTTAAGAAGTGACTCCCTAAATCAATGGTTTGTGCCGAAACTTCAATATCAGGCTCGCCGGAAACGGTAAGACTTAAGGGAACTGAAAGTTTTGGATTTACGGGATCATTGCTCGCTACTTCAAGTTCCGCTTCATAAATGCCGGCATTTAATTCTTTCGCATTGAAAGCCAGTTTTACAATTTTAGCCCCCCCGGCACTCAGTGTATCCGGTGTATCATCAACTGTAACCCATTGATTTCCACTAAGTGTCAAATAATCAATGACCTGATTTCCAAATAGCCGGTTATCATAATAACTGAATCGATTATACATCAAATCCTCGTTCCCCATGACCAGGATCTGTCCGGCCCCTAGTTCGCTCGTGGCCGCATAAACGTCCCCTGAACCATCGTAGACTAATGGTAATGCCAAGCCGGTTATAGTATAAGAAGCCGCTCCGTAAGGCGCATATAAAGTGGTAACTCCTTCGGTTGTCTCATGAGCAGCAAGGTTCGTAAAAGTCCCATAGTTATAAGCAGAACTCTTTAATTCAATGCCTGATCCCGACAGGAGGTAATTTACATTTACCTGAGCGGTTGATTCGGTTAGCAACAATAGCCTTCCCCCACTAAGCACCCAATTACGAATTGAAGTAAGTGTGGCCGTGTTATTGTATCTCACATTGTTATCCAGGATCAGTACGTCATTTTGATCCAAAATCGATGAAGAAAAATTCGAATATCTCCTTACCTCTGCACCTCTGGAGGTAAGATCAGTCATCAAAGCATTTGATGAATAATAGTAGCCAACAATTGCAACGCTATAGCCTGTCAGATCCCCTAACTCCATCTTTGTTGGAACTGCGTTTGTGGTTACTTCCGTATCTGAATCAAATTCCTGACCAGCCATAAACTCGAACGAGGAAGTGGAATTGGATTTCCGGCGTATGTTCATTTCAAAATACAAATCACTCAAACCCGTATTCTGAATTTGTAATGATAGATCGGTGCTGTCCCCAGCAAACAAAGCAACACCTAAACTGTCTGATCCGACTTCTACCACTGGAGGTGAAACACCAGATCCATTAAGATCAACCTCTAATTCACTATCGGTTGGATCGTTACTGTAAATGGTCAAAGTAGCATCGTCATTAGCGGCAACTGTGGGTGCATAGGTGAGTACTAAGGTCTGATCGGCATCAGGAGGCAAATCAAGACTTGTCTTGCTGATTGAATAAGCCGGATCATCTGCAGTGATATTTGTAATTTTCAACGTATCGGTTCCAACATTTGAAAATGTCAGCATTCTTTGAATCGTGGTACCGGTGAAAATAGATCCGAAATTCAATATTGAATCTGACAAGGAAATTGTTGGAGCTCCCGTAACCATCAATGACAAAGGTATTTCCTCAACCGCATTGAAGGGGTCATTGCTCGAAAAGATCAAATCAGCTTCCAAAAAGCTGGCATTGAGTCCATCGGCATTAAATTTCAGATCAATATCCATTGAATTACCTGCACTCAGTGTATCACTCGCCGTTTCTACAGAAACCCACCGACTGGCTGATAATACTAAGTAATCAATGACTTGATTTCCAAAAAGTCTGTTGTCCGCATAACTGATCCGATAATCCAGTAGATCGTCATTACCAATAGCCACTACATGACCCTTACCTAAACTGGTCGTAGCTGCATGAACGGATCCCGAGCTGTGCACCACCAATGCCTCGGCAGATCCAGAAAGGTTATACGAGGCTGTTCGGTATGGGAAATATAAACTATTAACTCCTTCCGTAACCTCATGAGGCCTAATATCTGTATAGGTGCCATAGAAATACACGGAACCATCTGATTGAATATTTCCTCCGGACAAGATATCGTTTACCTTATGTTGCACATAATTATTCGCCATGACCAAAAGGCTGCCACCACTCTTCACCCATTCATTAATGGCTTGAGTGTCATTTGCTGTGAAGCCGGACATGCGTTGTTGATTGAGGATCAATACATCGGTTTCCTCAAGTGCTTCTTCATCAACACCATAGTAGGTCATTACCTCTGCCCCTCTGGTCCTCATTGTGGAAATGAAGCTACTGAAGCCATAAGAATAACCCATGAAGGAAATCTTAAATCCTGTAAGGTTGGCGAGTTCCATGCTCACCAAAGATGCTTCGCTTACCGTTGTGGTATCTCCTTCTGCGTTTACATCCTCCATCTTCCCTGAAAGGAACTCAAAAGAAGTTGGTGACAACTGCTTTCTCTGCACTTTATAGTTATAGATCAGGTCCGTTGCACCTGTATTTTGTACCGTCAGGGTTTGAACCACACTATCTCCCGAGAACAAGGTAACGCCCACACTATCCGGGTTGATGCTTAATTCCGGTGGGTCGATGGCCAATCCTTTTAAATCTACCTGAATTGATCCATTATCCGCATCATTATTGGTGATCGTTAAAATCGTATCATCCACTTCGTCATCTAACGGTGAATAGCTGATGACCAGATCTTGTCCTAAACCTGGAGGAATTTCTAGACTGGATTCACTCAATGTAAAATCCGTATTGGTCACAGTTAATGATGTAACCTTTAAGGTGTCGGTACCAACGTTCTGAATATGTAACGTGTCCATGCTAACCGTTCCTACATATGTGATCCCATAATCAAGTTCAGAATCAGAAAGCGCAATCTCCGGCGAACCAGAAACGGAAAGTGTTACAGGTATGATTTTTTCAGAACTGACCGGATCATTACTTGAAACCGATAGATAAACCTTTAGATCGCCAGCATTGAGGCCTTTCGCATTAAAACGCAACGGCACATTAGCCACCTCACTGGAGGTTAATGTATCTGACTCAACATCAAAATCTATCCAATTGATGGTCTTAAATGCCAGGTAATCAATTACCTGATTACTGAATTGGCGGTTATCATAACTTGAAATTCGACTGCCGATGAGATCATCGTTACCCAGAGCAATGACATGTCCTGCCTCAAAGTCTGCGCTTGCTGCAAAAATCGTCCCTGAATTTCCGTAAATCAGCGGCTTTGCCTGACCAGTTAAGAGATAATCACTAGAACCATAAGGGGCATAGAGCCTTGTGATCCCCTCCGTTGTATTATGTTCCCCAAAGTTGACAAAGGTTCCATAATGACTTCTATAACCACTAACCCTAATGTCGCTACCAGTTAAAATGGTGTTTACAGCGTATTGAGCATTATACTGGGCCATGACCAATAAACTTCCACCTTCGCGTACCCAATCCCTTATGGAGGACAAAGATGCTGAAGAAAAGTACCGCACTTTGTCGTCAATAACCAGAACATCTGCTTCCTTCAAAATGGATGCTTCGAAATTTGAATAGGCATTCACTATCGCTCCTCGTGAAGTCAGGTCCGAAATGATGCTGGCATTAGCGTAATTGTACCCAAGGAAGATAACATTAAACCCTGTAAGATCCAGTAACTCCATTTTCACAAGTTTTGGTCCTGCCGCTGCCGCCTGAGTGGTGTCCGCATCTTCCTGTCCGGCTAAGAATTCAAAGGTTGCTCGTGAAACACTTTGATGATGCAGGTTCAGGTCAAACATCAGATCGCTGACCCCCGTATTTTCTATCTTGAGTAAGGTTTGTGAGCTATCTCCTGCTAACAACGCTACCCCCACACTATCCGGATCAATAGCAATCACCGGGGGAGCAAGACCTGTAGCAATAAAATCTATGGTAGATTCACTGTTATCAGGATCATTACTATTAATGGTAAGGACTGCATCGTCACTCTCGGCCAGAATCGGAGAATAGGAAATGCCGATCTCTTGTTCTGTTTCGGGAGGCAAGGCAAGTGTTGTTGCACTTAATGAGAAGTCAAGGTTATCAACGGACACACTTGAAATCTTCAAAGTGTCAGTTCCTGTGTTCTGAATCAGCAAGGTATCAGTTACGGTAGTTCCCGTGAAAGGTGTTCCGAAATCTATTTCCGCAATTGGTAAATTAATCGCCGATACACCTGTCACATCAATGGCTACAGGTATCTGAACTGTGGACGTGACTGGATCATTACTTGCTATCGTAATCGACGCTTCGTACAGACCCGTATATAAACCAGTTGCATTCAGATCAAGATCAATATCGAGTTTTGAACCTGCAATGATTGTATCACCTTCGGAAGCGATGGATAGCCAGCGATTAGACGTTCCAGACAGGTAGTCCAGTATTTGATTACCAAAAGTGCGATTATTAGCAGCGTAAAGGCTGTGACCAAATATGCCTTCATCGGCTACCACGACCACTTCACCAAAACCAAGGGTTGTAATTCCTGCAAATACATCTCCTGTCGCTGTTCTTACCAGGGGTTGCGCTCCCCCGGATAGAGTCAATTTTCCCCCAAAAGCACTGGCGTATAATTGGCTCACTCGCTGGTTGATTTCATGAGTAACTATATCTGTAAATTGCTCTGATTTGAAATAGCCGAAGGTATTCAACGTAATACCACTACCTGAAAGAATCTGATTCTGAGCCGCCTCAGTAGACGAATTATCTCCTAAAAGCAGAATGTTACCGCCATCCTTTATCCAATTGCGTATAATCTGCAAAGCAGTTGAGGGAAACCTTACCAGAGCATCGTCCAGTATCAACACATCCGTATTATCCAGTAGGGAAGCTTGAAAATTGTAGTACGTCTGGACAACCGCTCCCCTGGCGTTTAGGTCCGCTTTCAAGGAACCGAGATACCCCTGGTCAATAAAAGAGATTCTCACTCCAGTTAAATCAGCTAGCTCTAATGGCGTTGCGGCAAAATTTGCTTTGGCTGGCATCTCACCATCGAGGCTTACCGGATCAATGGTCCCCGCCGGTAGTAGAAATTGAGCTCTACTCCGCGATACTTTAGCAATATCTAAATCAAAGATCAAGTCACTACTACCTGTATTTTCTATCGAGAGGACCTGGGTCGTACTATCACCAGAGAGCAGCGCCACCCCTACGCTATCGGGGCTAACTTCTATCACCGGAGGAAGAATCCCTGTACCCGTAAGCTTAACCAACAAAGACGATCTTGCCGTGTCATTACTCACCAGGGTCATCCGAGCTTCATCCTCTTCATCCACTGTCGGTTCGTAGGTAATTTGAATGACTTGCCGTTCTCCTGGATTCACCGAGACACTTGTAGAATCCGAAGTGAAATCAGGATTATCAAAAGTGATCGAACTTACTTCCAGTAAATCAGTTCCATCATTGATGATTGCCACCGATTGCGTGGCTTTTGTATTGATAAACTGTTCTCCAAAACCAATTGAATCAGTACTCACTTCAATCTCAGGGATTCCATTTACCGTCATTTTGAGAATAACCTTTGATTCGTTATTCGCAGGGTCATTGGTATTGACTACCAGGTCAGCCAGATAGGTACCCCCATAAGTACCACTGGCATTGAATGATATTGTAACCTGCTCTGAAGCACCAGGGTTGATCACACCAGACCTGATATCCGTAGCGATCCATCCAATCGTGTTTTGAACCATGTTCAACACATTCAGGCGACCTCCGGTCACGGTTATGTTTGCCAGATCGGCGATGGGATCCACCTGTTCCATGACAATGGCTTTCATTTGCATCCCCGAAAGAAACGGAGCTTGTGACCAGGTCAAAGCGATGGCCCCCGCAACATGAGGGGATGCCATGGAGGTACCGTTGAAAGAAGAATAGCCATTATTCGGCACACTACTCAACACTGAAACACCCGGAGCGCCAAGGTCTACAGTCTGCAAACCATAACTTGAAAAACTTGCCAGTTCGTCATTGTGATCTGTTGCCGCAACTGAGATGATGTTATCCACATCGTAACTTGCCGGATACATGGGTCGGGTATCATTGTTACTTCTACTGTTACCCGCAGCCGCTACAAACAATTGATTAGCCTGATGCGCTTCTGTGATGGCATCCTTGAGCGCCTGACTGAAAGACCCTCCGCCCCAACTGTTATTTGTAAGATGCGCACCATTATTCACTGCATACTCAACTGCCTCGATTGCGTCAGAAGTGTTTCCAGAACCAAAATCACTTAAGAATTTCAGGGCCATCAATTGCGTATTCCAGGAAACACCGGCCACTCCAATTCCATTATTTCCACTGGCTCCTACTGTTCCTGCGACGTGTGTCCCATGAGAATGACCGTCAAACGGATCGTTATCATCATTGGCAAAATCCCAACCATAGACATCATCGATATATCCGTTCCCATCGTCATCGATGCCATTATCCGGGATCTCGCCAGGATTCTTCCACATGTTATCGCGAAGATCCTCATGGTCATAATCGATCCCGGTATCAATGATCCCCACGACGATATTGTCTTTGCCAGTTGTAATATCCCAGGCTTCTAATGCATCTATGTCTGCATCATCTTTTCCTCCGGTTTGGCCCGTATTGTGCATCCCCCACAGGTCATCAAATCTAGAATCATTGGGTTCTCCAATGGTTTCAACTATGAAGTCTGGTTCTATATATAAGAGCCGTGGGTCATCACCGTAAGCTCCCACAGCTTCTTCCACAGTCATGTCTTCTACTGACCACAATTCGATACCCGTTCGGCTATATGTTTTAAGAACTTCAGCTCCTAATTCCTCCCTCAATGCGACCTGGTTTTGATTGGAAAGTCCCGGTTGAAATTTCACGATCAATCGCTTCTCTGCATATTTCGACTCAGCCAGATTTAAGCTGGCGATGGCATCATTATAAATTCCGGTGTTAGTTACTGATGCCGTATTAATTTGAATGCCCAAATCAAACTCAAGATCTGCAGCACCATTTACAGCCTGATTTACAATATTCAGCGCTTGAGTAGTTGAATCACCGTAATTGAGGGTTACGGAAACGGTATCTGAAAGACTGCCTAATACCGGAGGCTCATAAGGATCACCCTTCACCTCTAAATTAAAAGTTCCCGTAGCATCATTGCTGGAAAAGGTCAAAACCCCTGCCTTGTGTGCTACATCGGTAGGCTCGTAATAGACTTTAAGCCCAATACTCTCTCCCGGATCCAAAGAGAATGTGGTACTGTCCACTGAAAAATAAGATACATCAGCCAGTACATTCGAAACATTTAATTCATCAGTACCTTCATTAGAAACAGTTAATGTTAACGAGTCTGATTGGTCGATAAATATCTTTCCAAAATCAAGAATGGTGTCACTTGCAACTAATTCCGGAATTCCAGTTAATTCAAAAACTACCGGTATCTGATCTGTTTTGTTCAAGGGGTCGTTACTTCGAAAATTCAATACCGATTCATAAGTTCCGGCAATGAGTCTTTTGGAGTTCATTGAAACCTCTACATTCAGCGACGCACCCGCTGCAAGGGTATCTTCCTGCACATTCAATTCGAGCCAGGAACCCACATTTTGATTGTATAGATAATCGATGA
Source organism: Cyclobacteriaceae bacterium (assembly GCA_965229785.1). Lineage (GTDB taxonomy): Bacteria > Bacteroidota > Bacteroidia > Cytophagales > Cyclobacteriaceae > JAWPMT01. The sequence goes on along the minus strand of CBDDJS010000001.1, from coordinate 785,722 downwards.
TCTGGTTTCCAAAAAGTCGGTTACTGACTCGAGGATACTCACCACTGAATATTCCTTCATCGCCCACTGCCACGATATATCCAAGCCCCAAATTACCTGCTGCAGAAAACACATTTCCATCACCAGTATTCACCAAAGGTCTGGCTCCGCCAGTAAGGATAAATTGTCCGCCATAAGCTCCTGCATACAGGCTATTTACATCTTTTGTAATCGGATCCTCTTTTATGTCTGTGAAAGTTTCGGAAAAGTAATTGCCGAGGGCATCCAATTCAATGCCACTACCCTCTAGTATTAGATTTTCATTTGACTCTGTGCTGGAGTTGTCTCCCAGTAATAGTGCGTTGCCTCCTTCTTCTATCCATTGATGGATCAACTCAATTTCGGCGGTAGTAAATGCGGTCAAGGCATCGTCCAGCACCAAAATATCGGTCCTGCTCAATACTTGCTCATTGAAACCGAACAGTACGTTTACTTCTGCCCCCCGATCTCTCAGGTCGTTAATGAAGTCTCCCATATAACCCTGTTCAATAAAGGTGATTCGGGCCCCATCAAGACTAATCAGATCAAACGTGACAGGTGAAATGGATTGAGCATCCGTTTTCACACCATCCAATGTGAATCCAGACATATGTCTTCCACTGAGCTGGTAGCTCCGGTCAGGGCTTGCGATATTAACGGAGAAAATCAAATCGCTACCCCCAGAATTTTGAACCTGTAAATTCCTGACCACAGAATCCGGAATTATCAGGGCCTGCCCAATACTATCAGGAGATATGGCCAGTATTGGTCCTTCAATGGACTGACCTTGTATCACGATAGTTGAATCCGGATGATCCTGATCGTTGGAACTTATCTTTATCTGTCCGGTTTTGGCTCCAATGGTCGTTGGATTGAACAATACCTGATAGTTGGATGCTTCCCCAGGTAGCAGAAAATAGGGAGCTCCCCGGAAGCCCGGACTGAAAGCGAAATCACCTGTGATATCGACCTGAGAAATATTAAGCGTATCATTTCCGGTATTGCTCAAAACCAACTGAGCTGAATCAGCATCAAAATTGAATAAAGACCCAAAATCCAATGTGTCAGCGGAAAAGGTGATTTCGGGCAAACCATTGATATGCATCAAGGCCTGGATATTAAAATCAGGGTTGACCAGATCATTGCTGGATATCCTGATTTGATCAAAGTAATTACTCGGAGTAGAAGTACCAGCCTCAAACTTCAAGCTAACATTTTGCGATGCACCAGGTCCGATACTACCTGAATTTGGAGAGACTTCTGTAACGAAACTTTGGGTAGAAGTACCGGAGGGAAAATCGGGAAAAGTGAAATTCAAAATTTCCTTGCCACGGTTATTGATTACGATGTTTACGATGATGCTATCTCCTTCATCCAGGCTGATGACCAATGAATCAGGTTGAACACTCAAGATGGGTGCATCTGCCGTAGTAAATGTGGCTACATTAGATATCTCTGAAGTATTGCCGAAGTAGTTGCGTGCCTTTAAGGCAAAAAAGTATTTTGTTTCAGGCAACAGGCCTTCTACCACGAACGATTCTGTTTCGCCTGAAGCTTTTGGAACGATCGACTGGAAGTATAGTTCGGCCGCATCGAATGTAGACGCTAAGATGGTATCCGTGGAATAACGTACCTCATAAGCGTGGGCTTTTCCATCATCTCCATTTCTTCCTGTTGCTGTCCATGTCAGAGTAGCCGAAGTTTCCGTAACAGCGGTGCTGCTAAAATCCGTAATTTTTGAAGGAGGGATACCCGTATCAGACTGTACGGCTAAATAGGCATTGGTTCGTCCTGTTCCCAACCGGCCAATGTACCCGGGATTGGTTGCATCAATATTATCAGTGGATTGTAACAGTTTTTCCCGGGCCTCTCTTGGGCTGTAGCCAATCTTACCAAATTCTGCCACCATCAAAGCAACCACCCCAGAGACATGTGGGCAAGCCATGGAAGTACCGGAAAGTGTTCCGTATGCATTTCCGGGAAAAGTGCTTAACACGTCTGAACCTGGAGCGGCTATGTCCACCCAACTGCCATAATTGGAAAAGCCAGACCGAACATCGCGATCGTCTGTAGAAGCCACAGCGACTACTGGTCCATAATATCCGGGATAGTACTGCGCAGAGCTATTGGAGTTCCCCGCTGCAAAAATTACTATGCCTCCTTGCATAGGCCCAATTGGATTACCATTCGCATCAAAACCTGCATTATCGATAAAGTAATCGATGGCATCCAAAACGGATTGCTCATATACTCCTGGACTGGTGTATCCCCAGCTGTTCTGGGAAATTACCGCGCCATTATCGGCTGCATAGATAAATGCTTCATCAAAACCATCATTTCGGGAGAGGCCAAAAACTTCGCAAGACATCAGCTTCACGCCTTCATTTGTCCCGTCTCCACCTGCTACACCTGCTACTCCAATTCCATTCTTTGAAATGGCACCGACCGTTCCTGCAACGTGCGTCCCATGACGATCTGCCGAAACCGTTCCACGTTTATCAGCGAAAGAGTATCCGTAAATATCATCGACGTAGCCATTACCATCATCATCTACCCCGGTAATTCCATTTAACTCTGCGTCATTGGTCCACATGGCTTCCGCCAAATCCTCATGTCGGGTATCTACGCCCCCATCGATGATAGCAACAACGACCTCATCACTACCACTTTGAACTGTCCAGGCATCTAAAAGGCTAATATCTGCTCCGGATGTTCCTCCACTTTGACCGGTATTCTCATAATGCCACTGATCATCGAATCTCGGGTCGGTAGCCGCTGAAGTTTGTGTATTTTGAATTTCTACATATTGCGCCTGTGCCTTACGTTCATATCCATCATTGAACGATTTCTTTAATGGAACCTCTGCTTCTAACACGAAACCACATTTTTCAAAAACCGAGGCGCAGGACATGGCCTGGAATTCCATCTCATCCGTGGCTAACCGATACCACTGATGAAGACCATACTTTCTATGTCTTGCGTCGAATGTGGCATTGTACGGAAAAACACGCTCCATCTTCTTGAGATGAAAAACTTCCGAAAGGGAATCAATTTCGAAAATACCCGTTTGCAAGTAACCAAGAGAACTGGTTTGCATGGTCGCATTTTCGACCCGACTCGCAAAGTGTTCATCAAACTTCACTTTGATATAAAGGGTAGATTCTTCAGACTGAGCAAGTCCTCGGATAGATATAAAAATCAGAAAAATAAAAAGTGCACCAACTTGTTTTATCAGCAACGTAGTAGAGGCTTTGTTCATATGGTTATTTAAGTATGTTTTGTTCAATGACCACAAACCATAATCATTGTTAACAAATGTAATAAACTGCCTTGAAAAAACACTTCATTTTGACCCGATTTGCAGAATATGCAAAATTATCGACCTCTATTGCCTGGCACTTACACCAAACGCTAAATTTTGGTATACTTACAAGGCATTTCTCCTAGTTTTGAACCTCAACCTCAGACGCTGTGAAGAACATCAACTGGATCGATCATTTAATCAATTTTGTCTCTGTTATTCTTGGGGTCTCGCTTGCCTTTTATGTGAGCAATTGGTCGGAAAACAACAAAAACGAAGAAGAGTCAAGAAAGATCGTGGCTTCATTGATCTCTGAATTGGATCTGGATATTGGGATTTATGAAGATTTTCAAATTTCATATAACCAAAAACAAGCGAAAAACATCGGAAGGGCCATTTCCTACATACAAACCAATCAACTGGACAGCCTCCCTTATTTGCTTCAAAATGGCATAGGTTTTCAAAATTACGCTCCCCGAAAAGTCACTTTTAATTCCCTGACCTCTTCAGGGAAACTGAATTTAATTGAAGATTATGAGCTTCAAATGCAAATCTCTTCGTTCTACGATGCCCTGGTGACTGAAGCGCAATTACGCGGGGAACATCAGGTCCGTTTCTACAATGAGCAATTCATGCCTATGATGATTGAAACTACTGATCTGACTAATCCGAAATTAGACGAAGTGGATCTGATCAAAACAAAGAATTCACTGCTCTTGTATCAGCGAATCATCCAATGGAAAGTAGAACAATATGAGGAGGTTTTGGAGCGTGGTAAAAGTCTTCGGGACCAGTTATACGTCTATCTAGAAGAAATCAATGACTAACTTAAATGACACCATCGTGGCACTGTCAACACCCAATGGTGTTGGGGCCATCGCTGTGATCCGATTGTCCGGAAAAGAGGCCATCTCTATCGCCAACGCACTTTTCGATGGCATAGACCTGACGAAAGCCCCTTCGCATACTTTGCATTTTGGATCGATCAAAAGGGGTGATGAGGTACTTGATGAGGTGGTCGCCTCCTTATTTAAAGGTCCCCGATCCTATACGAAAGAAGATGTCGTAGAATTCAGCTGCCATGCCTCCCCCTATATCATTGAACAATTACTGCAACTAACGATCTTAAAAGGCGCCAGAATGGCGAACCCCGGAGAATTCACACAAAGAGCATTTGTTCACGGGAGATTCGATCTGGCTCAGGCTGAAGCTGTGGCAGACCTTATTGCCGCAGAAAACAAAGCCGCACATGGTAATGCCATCCGGCAAATGAGAGGAGGTTTTTCCAGCGAGATCAGAGCTTTTCGAGAGAAGCTCATCCACTTTGCCTCTATGATAGAACTAGAGCTTGACTTTTCTGAAGAAGACGTGGAATTTGCGAGTCGTGACGAACTGAAAGCCCTGGTCAATCAGTTAATGATACCGATTCAGGGATTGATCAAAAGTTTTGAATTGGGCAATGCCTTAAAGAACGGAATTCCGATAGTAATCGCTGGCAAACCAAATGCCGGCAAATCTACTTTACTTAACGCACTCCTAAATGAAGAACGTGCGATCGTTTCAAACATAGCCGGAACGACGAGAGATGTGATCGAAGACGTCATGAACATTGATGGGATAAGTTTTCGGTTCATCGATACGGCCGGCTTACGCGATACGGATGACGAAATAGAAGCCATAGGCGTAAGTCGAACGAAAGAACAAATGCAAAAGGCGTCCGTCATTCTGTACCTGATTGATCTGGAACGCTCAGACACTAAAGCCACAGAAGAGGAAATTGCCACATTAAAATCTGAAAGTGTCCCCTATTTGTTGATCGGCAATAAGGCCGATGTTGCCATTCCTGAAATCAAAGATCAGATATTGGCCGAAAACGGAATTCTCATTTCCGCTAAGGATAAAACAGATCTCGATGGGTTGAAGCATCAATTGATGAAAGTCGTGGACCTGGAAGGTCTGAATGCCGAAGCTACGTTTGTCACCAATTCGAGGCATGTTAGCGTATTGAAAAGCACTCACGAAGCCTTAGAACGGGTAATCACGGGTATAGACAACCAGATCACAAATGATTTCCTGGCCATGGACATACGACAGGCGTTGCACCACCTTGGAGAAATCACCGGAGAGATCACGACAGACGATTTATTGGACAACATCTTTAGTAAGTTTTGTATTGGGAAGTGAGTGAATCGCAGAATAGCTCTCAAGCCCAGACAAGAGGATACCGGATCAACCAAAAACCTGCGGAGTAATGATATGATTCCGATCTCCACAGAAATATTGCTTGACCAGAAAACTCTGTATTTCGCCACTTTTTGGTGCTAAAAATTCAGGATCGGCGTAAATATTAGTGTTTGCCAGAACACCTGTGTTTCAAAGACTTCTTTAAAGTAGTCAACATTTATAAAAGCTTACGCTACGCCCTAACAATGCGCTTAATATTGGTCAAAAACATATAATGAGACAAGTTACTCTAATGCTAATATTAAGCGTAATCCCTTTTCTTATTCGAGCTCAAGACAACCAGGCGCTTGAAATTCTAAAGAAGACCAACACGCAATTGAATCAAAATGTGTCCCTCCAGTACGATTATACCTATGAGGGATGGGGAAAGAACAATGGCCGCTTTAAAGGCAAGGTTTATATTGATAAAAAAAGGGGAATGCAATTAGGGATTTCCTTAAAAACCATAGACAACAAAGGAAGGGTTACGCTAGATGAATACATATATACTAATGGAAACGACATCCAGCTTTTAGATAAAACCAACAAGGTTTTGAAAAAAGGGATGGCCTCCAATGGATCAGGCTACCTGATGTCCTATGGTTGGTATGCGGTTTTCAGAGAATTTCTCATGCCCGATCCTATGGCCATGAATTATCAAAATAGCACATTGGCTTATGATGGATCAAAAATGGTCAATGGAATCACCTGCCATATGATCAGTTTGACCAACCAATGGGACGATAAAAACACCTGGTACATCGGTAAGGCCGACCACCAGATCTATGGACAAAAAACTTCAAATGAAAAACCGGAAACTGAAGGGGGTTTCGAGTTTTTAATGAACAACACACGGCACAATGAACCGATTGATCAAGCGGCTTTCACGATCAGTGAAAATAATTTTAAGATCGTTGATGAGGATTCCAGGTTGATCACTCCTGGTAATCCGGCCCCTGAGTGGACGTTGGGCAATTCAAGTGAAATAAATGTGACCAGTCGTCAATTGAAAGGCAAGAAAGTGCTTCTCGATTTCTGGGCTAGTTGGTGTAGTCCTTGCTGGCAGATCATGCCCGTAATCAATAAAATTAAAGCAGATTACAAAGACGAAAATATTGTCGTGTACGGAGTGAATGTATGGGAAAACCCTAAGAAAGACATCAAATCATATCTCGAAGAAAAAGGTCTCAATACTTACGAAATTCTCTTTGATAATGACGCAACCGTTACCAAAAGTTTTAAGATCGCAACACTTCCTTTTGTAGTCTTGATTGACGAGAACGGACAGATACTTTATGTCAATAGCGGAAAGGATCAAAAAATGGACGAAAATCTCAGGGCATTGTTAGACAAGTAGATCGTGGATCGCAATAAGCCTTTTTAATCTGGAATTGAGAAGGCTTTTGATCATCCCCTTCGACAACTGTCGCCTTTGTACTTAGGATGCTTCTCCAAAGTGATTCAACTGAGTTCTTCCTTACTATTGCTGGAACTTCGATGCAGATTCTTTTTGTATTCAGTCGGAGTAAGCCCTGTTTTTCTTTTAAATACCTTGTTGAAGGTGGTTCGGTTATTAAATCCAACTTCGTAGGATAGTAGGTTTACCCTATCAATCTTAGATATCAATTTAATGGCCTCCTCTATGCGATAAGAATTAACATATTCTGAAAAGTTTTGTCCCGAGTTCTGATTGATAATCTGAGAAAGTTGGTGGGGCGAAATGGATAAATCACTCGCAAGATCAGACAACTTGATCGCACTGTTCTTATAAACTTCGTTTTTCAACACATGTTGGTTAAGCTTATCGAAGAGCTCTTTTGAAAAATCTGCGGGTAGTAAAGCAGATTGGTATTTAGTCGTATCTACTTTGATACCGTTAAGCAACTTGCTCATTTTCAAACCCAGGTAACCGATAGGATAGATAAATGCGGCATAGCCCAGCATGATAAAAACATCAGATACCTCAATTGATCTTCCAAAAATCAGGTTGAACAGGTGGAATACATTGAACCCTACAAAAACGGCGTAAGAATTGAAGATCAGTCCAAGCCAATGATTAGATCGTAGTATCCCTATCTCATGTTTTCTTTCAAGTTCTTTTATATGACGATATGCATATCCACCGTAAACTACCAATGAGATTGTACCCAGCAGTGGAATTACCACTGCATTGAATAAATTATCATTCCATTCTTTTATGAGCGTATGCTTCTCTATGGCATTGCTCAGGTAATATGGCGCATCCCAACACAAGACCAGCAAATACGGAATGAAATGCTTCCAACTTTTTCTAAATGTATTATTCAGTTGTCTGGTGATTCTCTTCAGGTAGAGATAGAACAGTGGCCCATATAAGTAAACAAAACCAAGGCTTACACCTAACAAATGCGGATTTCGCTTATAATACTCCGTCCAATAAATAACAGTATCTGCGATTGAAATTGAAAAAAGCAAAATAAGAATAGCCAGGTAAAAATTCCCTTTATTCTCTTTTTGCTGTATCACCAACATGACCGATAGAAAGAGTCCTTGAAAGAAAACAGCAAAAAAGAACAATGGCCAAAAACTGGTTATCTCCATGACTTATTTTGTCAAATAAAATCGCTACCTCGATCTTAAAAGTCAATTGTTATAAATGTTTACAAAAATTCAGATGGTTAGAAATAGCGTTAGTAGCAGGTCGTATTTTGGAATTACTACCTACCACCTATACAAACGCTAGCATCGTCAATAAAGGTAATACCTTCCTCATCTGTTCTGTTCCTGACTCGAAATAAAAGGACGTAAAAAATTGACTGAGCCCTTCCAATCCGCTTTTGGACTGATACAATCCATGGTATCGCTGAAAAATGGTCTGGAGCTAATCCTGACCTTTCTCATCTTACTACAACTGCTCTATCTGACGTTAAAAGTACAACGATCGCCTTTGTTCTGGGCGCATTATACCTTTCTCACAATACTCCTCTTTCATTTTATAATACTCAATGCCCATCATTACTTTGGCGTTCTGATTCTTGAGCCTTTTCTGTTTTATCCATGCTACGCATTTAGCCTTTTATTATCGGCGGATTTGCTGAATCCTAATCCGGATAAAACAAAAAGGCTGCAAACGATCAAGTTAAATCTCGCTCAGTTTGGGATTGGCCTTACGTTGTTCTTTCTGGTACCATTGCATTATCATCTGAATAGCCTGCACCTGGTTATTGTTTTACTTTACATTCTACAGAAATCCCGAAAAAGCACATTTCAGCAATTAAAAAACTGGCTAATCCGAACCAGTGGTTTTATGATGATTCTGGTTGGATTGTTTCCCATCACCATGTTCTTAACCACGACCGAAAATTATCTGATCTTTAAAATCCCATATGCGATCGTTTTTGTGATTTTTTTAATCCAAAACTTCTATTCATTCCTGGGGAAACTACGGTTTTTCATGATGAAGGAAGCCCATGAGGATTTGCAACCCGAACCATTGCTCAACAAGCTTATCGATGTTTTGGAAGGTCAAAAAATCTATAAGAAACAAGCATTGACTCTTAACGAACTTTCAAAGGAAATCAATGAACCTGTTTACAAGATCTCAAAAACGCTGAACCGTCATTATGGCAAATCCTTTCCTGAACTGATCAATCACTTAAGAATATCGGATATTAAAGCGCGGCTTGTGCACGAAGATGGCAAAACCATGAAAATTGAAACATTGGCGTATGAAGTGGGCTTCAATACTCCTTCGTCCTTCTATGTGGCGTTCAAAAAGGAATTAGGAATAACACCGGGAGAATTTAGAAACAATATTTCCAGGGAAGATGCAAATGATCGACTCACCTGGGGCCGGTAGTGGAATCGACTAACTCAATGTCAAGTTTCGGTCCCGGAACATGAAATTTCACCAACTTTTTTTCTGGAGCTTCGGCTATCCAGATCCTATTGTCGATGATTCCACCAGTATTGAGGTAAACCACGGTACAATCAAAGGTTCCAGCCCCCACTTCTATACGTTCTTTCTTCTCAAAATGTATGGATGCAGGTACCACCGACATGGTGTTGGATAACAACATCCGAAAGCCGAGTGTATCACCAGGCTCAATGGTAAGGGTGTGAAGCATCATGTATATCTCCTCTCTGAAAACATCAAAAACATAAGCCGAATCTATCACGCGATTGATGCGTTCTATCGTATCCTGTTTGAGCACATAGGAACCGACTATTTTCAGCTCTTCGCGATTCAAATCAATGGACACATTGGCATTGGGTACAGCAATCCTTGTTTCCAAACCTGTAAACACTTCACTTTCAAGGTTAAATTGCATGTTTGCCGTCTCATATATCGATCCATCGTCGAATAGTGAAGTATCTATGGCTGTCCAGTTGTCTTCTGATTTGAAAAAGGAAAATGACATGGCACCTACCCGACCTCCGATAGAATCCTTCATAACATATTGATTAATCATTGGGATCAGGCTGTTTTCGTCAACCGTTTTGGTCAGCCACCGGATTGGATCTTGCTCAACCTGAGCTTCTTGCTCCGTACATCCAATCATTAGCCACAATACACCTAAAAGAATCGTCTTTGACTTCATTAAATTTCAAGATTAAATCGCTACCAAAAGAAACAGGTCTTACCTCTACAGATATTGCGATTTGATGAATCAGGAGAAACTTAATCCAAAATTTTGCCACGGGTCAACTAGAAACTTGTCGGGTATGGAATTGACTTTTTCTCGGTGAAAGCGAACGATTTATCCACCCTTGCGTTTTATTCGTAGCGTAAAGTTTAGTTAACACCAAGCCACTCGGAGAAGCTGTTACACATGTCTGCCTCTACCCTATTTATCCCGGATATTTCTGGTTTCACACGTTTTGTGAAGCAAACCGAGATTCAGCACAGTCAACACATCATTGAAGAGTTGATCAACCTGATCATCAAGGAAGGCAGCAACATGTTCAAAGTAGCCGAAATTGAAGGGGATGCCGTCTTCTTTTTCAAACATGGGGAAAAGCTTACTATCGAACAGGTAACCGCCGAGGCGAAACGCATTTATCTGGCTTTCCATCAGCACTTGCTCAATTATCAACACAGAAGGATTTGTAATTGCGGGGCGTGTACTTCGGCCGCCAATCTGGAATTAAAGTTCGTGGTACACGCAGGAGAAATTGCACTGGCCAATTTCTCCGGGGATAAAGGGAAACCGTATGGTGAGGCAGTTATCGTTGCACACCGTTTATTAAAAACGAAAATCGGACATTCTGAGTACCTCTTGCTTTCCGAAGATTTTGCGGATGACGCCACTGGTGATGGAATGGATTGCTATGAAGATCCTGAGCTCGGAAAAACACACTTTTCCTATACCTTTCTTCAGGATTGGAAAAAAGAGTTGAAGCCCATTATTCAACAAACGGAAAACACCCAGTATGATATTGTTGCTTCTGCTACACAGACCCTTCCATTTGAAATGGAGATAGTGTATGATTTCATTGCTGACTTTCGCTATCGGGGCTTGTGGAACAGAGAAGCAGACCAAATTTTGTTTGATGAAAACCAGATCAATCAGGCAGGTACGGAACACTTGTGCATTATCAACGGTAAAGACCTCAATTTAGAAACGATCAAGCCAAAGGCAGAACCGGGTCAGGAGTCCTATGGAGAAATTTTGAAGAACCCTGCTCCTTTCAAATATTTCGAAAACAGCTTCATCCTTACGCCTCTGAATGGAGAAACACGTGTAGAATTGCGACTGTTCGCCTCCTTCAAATGGCGTATTCAAAAATTGATCTCTGGATTCATTCGGAAAAAATTCAGCAGTCAGGCAGCCATCATCATGGAGCATCTGAATGAAGCCTTAGCCGAACATGTGAAAGAAGTGGAAGCCGCTTAAATCAGTTGGAACAGAAGGGCGCACATCAAATGTAAATGAACATTTATGTCAAATTTCCGGTAATAATTACATGAGGTTCGAGCAAATCAGCGATTATCTGAAGTATTCGGACATCCATGTTGATCAAAAACTGGACGACTTTCTAATTTACAGTTATGAAGATGTTAACGAAGGGGCAAGCATCTCCAGGGAGGCTTATCAGAATGACTTCTACGAAATCAGTCTGGAACTAACTGCTGGCTGCAGTTTCAAGATTGACCAATTCGAATTCCCAGTTGAAAGTAAACGGCTTAGCGTGATTAACCCACGTCGCCTTCAATCCACCACTACCCATGTAATTAACGAAGTATGTAAAGGCTATACACTCTTTTTCTCCCCGGATTTCCTGAGGCAACACCTTAATGAAAGTCAATTCATCCGTGACTATCAGTATCTAAAAAGCAGTAATTCGCCTGTTATTTCACTGGACACAAAAACATGCAATGAAATTACTTCCGTATTCCATTTAATTAAATATGAACATGACGAATACGGTCGGATGTCAAAAGAGGTCATCAGGGCTTATCTGAATGCCTTACTTGAAAAAGCGGCTCATCACTATCAGCCGACACCTAATTACCACGTGCCTGATCGAAATAACGAAATAACGATGGAATTTGAATACCTCACGGAAAAACACATCAGGGACTATACTACCGTGAAGGAATATGCGGACCTCTTGCATATCTCGAACAAACATCTTTCTCAGGTCATCAGAAAAACAACCGGTAAACGCGCCTTGGATATCATTTCTGCAAAGCGGATAAATGCTGCGAAATCTCTGCTCTCTCAAACAAGCATGACCATCAGCGAGATTGCTTTTCGGTTAAAGTTTGCCAGTACTGATTACTTCATCACATTCTTCAAGCACCATACGGGCATCACGCCCGTCAAATTCCGACTTTCTCAAAGTTGATCCAGACATTCTCAAAGCAGAAATGATCCTGGGTAAATAAGATTTGCTAAAAAAAATGCATATGAAATATGGGCGAATCCTCATTTTCGGAGGTAGTAGTGGGATAGGTCTGGCCGCGGCCGAACACTTTTCCGGACAGTGTCAAGAACTAATAACAATCTCCAGAAGACCCTCTCCGTTAGGCACCTGGATCAAAACCGATTTAACAAAACCTGAAGAAATCGCGAGTCTGGCTGCTCAATTGATTGATAAACCAATAGACGGTTTATTGTATTTAGGAGGCACCTGGGAAACTCATGCGTTCACAAAGCAATACTCTTTTGACCATTGCTCTGATGAGGATCTGGAAAATGTAATTAATGTCAATTTACTGGCCCCTATCAGAGTAATTCAAGCACTACTACCTGGTTTGAGAATGAGTCAAAACCCCAGAATCATCATTACGGGTGCAGCCATTGCCGGTCTGAGTCTGACAGGAGGCATAGAAGTTGCTAACACTGCATCTATGCTAGGATTGAGGGGACTGGTATTGGCTTTAAGGCAAAACCTGAAAGAGGACAAAGTAGGTGTAACGCTCCTGAAGCCAGGTTACGTGGCTACCCCTGAAGTCCTCAATGACCTTCATGAAGCAGGTATCAGTGAAGATTACAGCATACCATTAAGTGACCTGATGAATGTCATTGAGGCAGTCCTGAACTTATCCAACCGGACAAACATCAACGAAATAGAAATTCCAACAATGCGCTAACCGATCAATGCAGGAGGCGATCAACCTCCTGCTTTTATTACTCTCAGGCCAGGCTTCCTCTGCCCATATGGCGATGATTTATCAACCATAGCCACAAGACTTACTGCACCTGTTTCGCTGGAATTGATTCGACAGATTTTTCCCTTTTCTTGCGTCTTCTTTGCTTCCATGGCGCATTCTTCTGCCAGTCTCCGGCCATAATTGATCCATAAGGTTTTACTTCATCGACCACTACACCTAAGCCAAACTCCTCCATTTGAGCGCGAACAGAGGAAGCGTCTTTATAAGCCGAAGGGAGTTCGGTAATATCGATTTCATCCGAAAAGAAGCGTACATCTAGTCCGGCAGTCTCTTCTGCAAAGACTTCCTCTATCGTCTGATCTTCCTTCGTCTTTCGATGCTGTGTACGGCTCATATTTCTACCAGCACCATGCGGCGCAAATCCCAGGTTCGTTTCAGTGGTTGCTCCCTCCACTATCAGTACAGGTTCTGCCATATTGAGCGGAATCAATCGTGGACCTGTAATATCAGGCATGAATTTTTCATCCAGAGGAGTGGCTCCTTTTGCGTGGTAGAACGCTTCACCATCCTTAAATACGAAATTATGTTCATTCCAAAAACGGTTTTCAAAGTCAATTCCTGCCTGGGTAGCGATCTCGTTGTGAATCACTAAATGATTCTGTTTGGTCCACTTTCGTATGACCTGAAGAGCTTCCCAGTAAGTTTGCCCTTCCTCAGAATCAAAGGGTATCCATGCATTTTGCTTCAATGTCCCGGGTGATAACTTACGTCGGAACTTCTCCGCTATGGACATGCCTTTCTTAAACAACTTAGCCCCTACTCCACGTGATCCATGATGCGTAACGACCATCGTATTGCCTGTTTTCGCGGATTGTCCGACAAACAAAAAGTGATTCCCATCGCCCTGTGTACCCAAATGTGCACGTGCGACTTTGATCATATTTTGATCATTTAGAAAAGCATTGGACTCAAAATCATCCAAAAGCTCTTTTGGAAATCGAAATTGAGTTTCACGATCCCGACCTCCGGGTCCAAAATGAGTCACTTTTCTTGCTATGTCCATGATTGTTTTAGGAGCAACCTTACCATAATCTGTCAACATCACAGAACAACAGATATCCGCGCTATGCATGCCAGGATGAATGGCATTTTTGGCCACCACTACTCCTCCAACCGGTATGGTACCGACACCACCAGTCGGACAGGCATCAGGCATGATCGCACCATTTATGACAGTCGGCGTTTTCATCACTTCCTTCATCGTGGCAATGACTGCTTCCACATTATCTTGTTCCAAAGGCTCCTCAGCTCTGATATTTAAGGCGAAAGGTTTTGGTTTTTCAAAAAGGTCCAAAACCGGACCTGATTTGAATGATTCCAGGTAGTGCAGCATATCCTCTGCAGATAGTTGTTGCTCATTGATGTGCCGAAGGGCCTCTTTAAACCACTTATCAGGCATGTATCCCATCTCAATGAGTGTGTTTCCGGTAATTGTTTTCCAATCTTTCATTTTTTCATCGCTTTAAACCGCCCCACCATTTGTGGGGCGGGTCATCTTTCATATCTGTTGATTTCAATATCAACAACTCAAAATTGAAACAGTACTGCGCAGCCTTTTTGCGTAGTAAAAAATAAATGCTAATTTTTCCAAAATTCTTACCCTAAGGGGGATATCAACGCACAACTATGCCTGTCAACAGAAATGCCCTGATCCGATACAAGACACTGGACAACTGCCTTCGGAATCGCTTTAGGAAATGGACACTTGAAGACCTGATCGATGCATGTTCCGAAGCTTTGTATGATTACGAAGGGATCGATAAAGGCGTGAGCAAGCGAACCATTCAAATGGACCTGCAAATGATGCGAAGTGACAAGCTGGGGTATCATGCGCCAATTGTAGTGGTGGATAAAAAGTATTATACTTATTCAGACCCGGAATTCTCGATTACCAATATCCCCCTTACCGATCAGGACCTGGGCAAACTAACTGAAGCCATTGATTTCCTTAAACAGTTTAAAGGTTTTAGTCACTTTCAGGAGCTGAGTGGTGTGATCCAAAAACTGGAAGACAAGGTCCATGTATCAAAAACGAAGGAACGACCTATCATTGATCTGGAAAAAAATGAAAATCTGAGAGGCCTGGAATACATCGATCCGATTTTTCAGGCGATTACCCGAAAACAATATCTTGTCATCACTTATCAATCTTTCAAAGCCAGAAATACAAGTACGTTCAATTTTCACCCGGCCCTTCTGAAGGAATACAGAAACCGCTGGTTTGTTTTGGGCAAAAAGAATAAAGATTCGGAATTCATGCTATTGGCACTGGATCGAATTGAAGCATTGAAGAAATCTACAAACCCATCAATTGAATTTGATGAAGCCGGCCTTTCGACATTTTTCCAGGATGTTATTGGTGTGAGTGTCAACGTCAATGAAAATCCGGAAGAAGTAATCCTGGCCATTGATCACAGTAATGCCCCTTATGTACTCACCAAGCCCCTTCATCACAGCCAGAAATTGGTCAGAAAAACAGATGAAGGGATCGTTATTTCATTACAGGTCCAAACCAATTTCGAACTAGAACGAGAAATACTGGGGTTTGGAGACAGCATCAAAGTCATCTCTCCTTCCCGCTTGCGGTCTCGCATAAATAGTAAGCTGAAACACGCTCTGGACCTCTACGCCACAGAACTTCAGGCCAGTACACTCAGCGATCTGTCACCCCGACTGATCAACAAAGGATATGCCATTCTGAATCACCTTTATACACGGAAGGAACTCGGAAGAATAGGCATTGTACTTCGTCAATACAAGAAAAGTCATCTATCGAAAAATGAAGAGGTGTATGCACTCAGAAACCTCTTCAAGAAAATACCGGATCTTAAAAAATTGATCTTAAACGAAAATGTCAAAAAAATCCTGAATTGCTTTGGAGAGAACTACTTTGTCACCAAAGCGCTCTTTTTTGATAAACCTCCACAATCCAACTGGTACGTTACCTGGCACCAGGATAAGACGATCAATGTCGATCAGAAATGTGAAATCAACGGGTATAATGCGTGGACACGAAAAGAAGAACTTTGGGGCTTTTGCCCAACTCCTGAAGTTTTGCACAACACCATCACCATCCGCATCCATTTAGATGACGCAACCCATGAAAATGGTGCCTTGCAGGTCATCCCTGGGTCTCACAAAAAGTTATTGACAGATTCGGAGATCCAACTCATCACACAAAGTGCCTTGCCCTCAACTTGCGAAGTTAAGGCAGGAGGCGTTCATCTCATGAAGCCCTTGCTATTACACGCTTCCTCAAAAACAGCCCATGATAAAAGTCGCAGGGTTATTCATCTGGAATTTAACCATGTAGACTTACCAGATGGGATTGAATGGGGTGAACGGCTGAATTTTTAACCCTGCCCAATGCTCAAGACCTCAATTCGAAGTTTGGTCGTTGTACGTTTCTTCATTTTCAGTTTCTTAGCGGCTTTAGCAGAAATGTGCAACCCATTTTTATAGCGACCTCTTTCCCTGTCATTTACCCTAACAATCACTATCCTTCCGTTGGCTGGGTTAGTCAATTCAAGAAGCGTTCCATAAGGGTATGTAGCGTGCGACGCAGTAAAGGCACTTTTCCTATATTTTTCTCCACTTTTGGTGTACTTACTTTTGTATCTCTTGTCATAAACCCGTGCCTTCACGTTAGTAGTGTATCCGACTTGTGTGATGTCTACTTCTGGCACCGGCGGAGGCGCAACGTCCACTGAAGCAACGGTCGGAACATCGACTGGAATTTCTTCCTCAAATATTCTTGTCCCGAATAGATAGTGTTTGTCGTAGTAGTAGGGATTGTGGATCGAAGTGATATTGACACCACGATTGGAAGCATGTAACATTTTACCTCCTTCAACCACAAATCCTACATGGGATACCAATCTGGGAGTATTGTAGGTTCGGGAAAAGAAGATGAGGTCTCCGGGTTTCAATTCATTCTTATCCAAAATGATCTTCCCGTATTTGGCCAATTCGTTGGCATTGTGAGGTGCGTAAAGCCCCAGGTCTTCCATTGTTTGAACTATCAGTCCGGAACAATCCATCCCCTTTCGTGACTGACCTCCGTACTTATAGGGAATGCCCAGATAAACGCTTGCGGCGTTGATGAAATCATCAGGTTGATATGCTGACAAATCCAATGACTTTTCAGCACCTTCGGACTTAAATTGACGCAACCTACGGATCATATCGGCATCATTGGCATACCTGACCAAAAGCTGATCCAGCGCTTCTTGCGCAAAACTGAAAGTGACACTAAACAAAAGCGTCATGATGATGAGTGGACGGTGCATGGCGATTTTATTAAGGTTGAAATTTCCTGTTGTTCTCTAACAAGTCAGCAGGTAGCAGGTCGTGATTCGAGTTCGGTGACTTTGGTGAGGTCACTGATCTATGAACGGCGCTTGTACGGGAATTATTATTTGGGGTCAGAAAAACTTATTCCCATTCGTGATTAACTCATAACATAATTACATCTGGTTTGAGCCTAACCAAACTATGCCTTGTCCGGCAATCGAGTCGACATTATATTGCCTCATATGAGTAAAGAAGCCGCTATTATTGAAGCAAGGAAATTATTGAACAGTCAGCATTTTGGTGTGTTATCTACCTTATCCGTAAAGTTGCATGGATTCCCATTCGGGTCGGTAGTGCCTTACTGTTTAGATGGAACCGGTGCCCCTGTCCTACTCATATCAACTATTGCAGAACACACTAAAAATATAACCGCTGATAATCGTTGTTCAATTACCATTCTGAAGGAAAGTGATGACGTACAATCAAATGGCCGGTTGTGTTTAGTCGGAAATATGGAAAAGCTTGCCGATAATGATGAAACTACTCCGGAGAAGTATTATCGCCATTTCCCGAAATCCAGAGGATACCATCAGTCTCATGACTTCTCCTTTTATCAGTTAATGATAAGGGACATTCGGTACATCGGAGGATTTGGGCGAATCCATTGGTTAAGAACTGAAGATTTTAGTCAGCAAAATCCTTTTGACGGAAAAGAGGAAGCTTACATCGTCAATCACATGAATGAGGATCATCGGCAAGATTTGGCATTATATTGTTCTCATTACAAACAGATCAACACGGAAGGCCTATCTGTTAGAATGGTAGGGATAGACCCTGACGGGTTCGATGTTTTTGTGGAGGAGCGAAAAGTTCGATTTACGTTTGATACCCCGATATCAAACACAAAAGAAGCCAGAGAAGCATTAGTTCGCCTGTCTAAGCTGGCAAAAACCTAGCATCTCTTTCCTCATTTCATAGCAATAGATCACAAAACCCTCTCATAAGAATCACAATTCTCTCACTATCAACAAAATACAAACTATCGTAATCTCTGAGACAACTGGGGCACTAAATCTCCTTTAAAAGAATCATATCCATTCGTTTTCGAATTATACAGATATGCGAAAAGTGTACTTGCTGATAATTCCGGGACTTCTTTTATTTCTGGCTCCTGTTAGAAGTCAGGATTCTACCGATGAACTAGCCTTGTTCAAGTCCATACTGGAACCCGGCTCCGTGGCATCCAAGTTAGAGACCATTCAATATTTCGACGATCACTGGAACGATGCATTTATTCCCTTATTCCTTGAGATTTTCTACTTTGCGGATGACCCTCAACTATATCTGGCCCTGAGAGAAGCGCTGGAAACTCATACGGGAAAACGATTCGGCTTTGATCTGGACAAATGGTACCAGTATATCTGGAGTAAACCCGAAAACGTACCGCACTACTACGCTGATTTCAAAGCAGAATTGTATAAGCTAATTGATCCAAAGTTTTATCGATACTTCAAGGATCGAATGATCATTCGCAATATTCGGCTTGATGAAGTACGTTGGGGTGGCGTATTGCAAGATGGCATTCCTCCTTTGAGAGCACCACAAATGATCTCCGCTTCCGAAGCCAACTATCTGGAAGACGATCATGTGGTATTTGGTATCGAAGTGAATGGGGACTTTAGGGCCTATCCTAAAAGGATACTGGCCTGGCACGAAATGTTTGTAGATGTGGTTGGCGGAATAAAAGTTGCCGGCGTGTATTGTACCCTTTGTGGTACCGTGATCTTATATGAAACAGAGATCGATGGTAAAAACCATGAAATGGGCACCAGTGGATTTCTTTACCGATCTAACAAACTGATGTATGATAAAGCCACTCAATCGCTGTGGAATACACTCTGGGGTGAGCCATCCATAGGGCCATTAATTGAAGCAGACATCAAACTCAATGTGCGAAGTGTGGTAACTACTACCTGGAAAGAATGGAAAATGAGACATCCTGAGACTACTGTACTCTCGTTACAAACAGGTCACAGGAGAGATTATGGTGAAGGAATAGCTTATCAAGAGTACTTTGCCACGGATAAACTGATGTTTACCATTCCGAAAATCGACAGTCGGCTTAAGAATAAAGATGAAATTCTGGCTGTACGATTAGCGCAGCATTCTGAAAATGCTCTGGCCATTTCAGTAAAATTTCTGGAGAAAAATACCATCTATCACGATCAAATAGAGGGTCGTAAGTTTGTTGTCCTGACAGATAAAACAGGTGCAAACCGGGTATTCGAAAGTAAAGGATTTTCCTTCAAGAAGTACGCAGATCCAATCACTGTAGTAGATGCAAACGGGAAACACTGGAAAATTCGAGAAGATGCGCTTCATGCAGCCAATGGAGAAAAGCTTGATCGGCTTCCTCATCATCGTGCCTTTTGGTTTGGATGGCACGCGGCATTTCCTGAAACCAGATTAGTCAAATAATTCGCCTGGTATCCTATAAACCCATGTTACCCAGGTTTAATGGAATTTTCTTGCCTCCCTTTTGAATGGAACGATAAATGGCTTCCACAATGATCATGTCTCGTTTGCCCATTTCGCCAGGAACCAGGTTGGGTGTTCCTTTCAAGATGTGCTTGGCAAAATCATCCATTTGTAACGCCTGTTGACGTTTGTGAGGAAAACTGATTTCCCCGTTTGAGGTGCGACCGCTCAAAGGACCATAATTATTGGCAGGTTCCAATTCGAACCATCCTTTCTCGCAAGACGCGTACAAGCGGTTGATGTTCATGTTGTGAGAGGTGGTGATATTGCCAACGGCTCCATTTGGAAATTCAAACTGAGCGGTGATGGTCTCATCCGTTTTTTTGAAATAGTCGGGTCTCGTGCTGAATTCCTGGGCAGCCACAGAGGTCGGATTCTGCCCTGTCCCATAGATCGCCGATTGAATGGCATACACTCCCATATTGACCAACGCACCACCACCGGATAGTTTCCGGTCTAGCCGCCATTGTCCGGGATTGCCTCCGGAATAGTAGCCCGCATCTGCTGAAACAAATCTCACTTCTCCAAAAGTCTTTTCTCGCACCAGCTTTTTTACTTCCTGCGTGTATGGTTCTGAATGTAATCGATAACCCACCCCTAATTTGACGTTGGCATTGTTGCAAGCATCAATGATCGCATCGCATTCTCTAACATTCATGGCCATCGGTTTCTCACAAATCACATGTTTCCCTGCTTTGGCTGCCCTAATACTGAATTCCGCATGCATGGAATTTGGAAGTACCACATAAACAATATCTATGTCTTGGTTGTCCGCTATGTCATCAAAATTCTGGTAGTTATAGATAGCACTACCTGGAAGGTTATACTTCGCAGCCCACTGTTGTTCTTTCTCGGGTGTTCCTGTCACAATGCCCGCCAGGTGACAATATTGTGTTTCCAACAGCGCAGGACCCAATTGATAGGTACTATAACTCCCCAAACCTACCAGGGCGACCCCTAATGATTCACCAGGCTGTCCTTTGGCCCTACTCCATAAAGGCACACTGCTCAACAAAGCAGCTCCGCCAGTTCCTTTTAGTAGTTTCGAATTAAACGTTCTTCGGTCAATTTTGCTCATCATGAGATCTCTTTGGTCCTCTTGAAGATAATGTTAATGGATCACCGCAATCTGACAAAGGAATAGTTTACCTGTGGTTATGTCATCGATTGCAGTCAACTTCGGCGATCTCAATGCGATCCCGATTCCACTAAAAACCTCTTTAAGGCCTCATCTGTAGCATAAACCACACCTTGATGATTCATAAAAGTTGTATCAGCCTCATTTAAGTGAAGGGTACTTCCTGAGGCATTGGATACTTGTAATGTTAACTCTTCAAAGAATAAGCGGGTCGCTGCGTAATCCCAGATGCTCCCTCCACCTATACTTTGCTTCGGAAATTTGAAATAACAGCCAGTTAAAGAAGTCATTACTTCAACGGCATTGGCTACTGCGCCGAATGTCGAATGGATTTGCAAATCCAGTTTCCTCTCCCTAGCGAAGGCGAGCAATTTCACTTTCATGGTCTCGCAATGGCTTGTGGCCAAAAAACTTCGATCCATGCACCAATGAAGTTGGTTATCAGGCACGATTAACTGGCGATTGAAAGGCCGCCCATTCAAACTTACTCCCCCTCCTTTAATGGCGGAGTAGCACACTTGCTCATTTGGCATATAAACTACGCCTATGATCGGATCACCTGCTTTTGAGATCAACGCAATTGATACAGCATACCCTGGGACACGCTCAGTAAATGGTAAGGTCCCATCTAAAGGATCGATGCACCAGAAATGGTCTTTTACTCGTCTGCTTTGGTCATCGATGGTCTCTTCAGTCAATAAGCCCAAATCATAAGCATCCACTGACGGTCTTAAGTATTCCAAAATGATCTCCTGTGCATTAAAGTCTACGTCTGTCACAACTTGTGAAGCCAGTGAATCTCCTCCGCTTTTTCCTTGAACAGCATAAGATTGATCGATTTGGGATTGGATATACAAGCCCGCCTCGGTGGCTGCTTTCGAAGCTGTTTTCTGGAGATCTAGTAGCTGATCTTTAGCAAGGATCATTTTTACATTTGATTAATTGAGGGAAAAATCCCCTTACCTACTTTTGATTGCATGGCCATCAACTTAAGCAAAAAACATTAAAAGCGCCCGTCATCACAAGGCACCGGCCACCCGGCGGACCGCCTGGTCGGTCAACGCCGAAGCGATCTTTCAACGGGAGTATTCATGGTAATTGTGCAAGATTGCTTCACTTTGTTCGCAAGGACACTTAAGTTGACCACTGTACTTTTAAAAGGGGGAATTCATTAAAAGTAAATTTACAGAAATGCCTCTTTCAGTTGGGCAATTACCTGCTGGGTAAGTCGCTTACTGTAACCATGCATTTTCCAATGTCCCGGGCTCCAACCATCTAAAAACCGATAAAAATCAGCCCAGGCAAAAGCGTACAACTCAGCCCATTCCTGACGCAATTCCTCAAAATCGAACTTCGGTCCCAATGCCGATTTCAATGTAAGGAAATAATGATCAATCAGCACGCTTTCATATCGCTCACATTCCTCCTCGTCAAAACAACTGCTTAGGAAATAAGCCACATCTTTCATACCACAACCCTTACCAACATATTGAAAATCCACCGCCGCCACTTCATCATTATTACCAAAACAGAAGTTGGCCAGTTTTGCATCACCATGCACAAATGTTTGGAATTTCGCCGAACTTAGATGGGTGTCAATGGCTTCGGCATTTCTTTTCAAAACAACATTTTGCATTTTCTTCCACTCGTCAGGACGGGTATCCAAATGCCAATAAGTCCCCACTTCCCATAGCCCTTTCGGGAATTCTCCCATGAACATTGCATGAAAGTGTGCCAGCCATTCAAGCACTTTTCTGGCTTGCGTCAGGTTTACTGTAGCCGGATCATAGCGATGATCAAATCCACTAAAATCGAGATCCTCCAATATCAAAAGAATTCCTGAATCAATGGCTTTTGAATGAATCAATCGAGGAATTCTACATTTGTCGTTCGTTCGTCGCGCATGGCTTTCGTACCATTGCTTTTCTACCTGATAAGACTTGAGCTTCCGTTCATGAGATAATGAAGTATTCCAGCCTCTTGGGTGATTGACCATATTAGGCCAATGAACATGCTTAACGATTACACTTGCGTATTTACAACCCGATAATTCATACCGCCTGATCTGACCATAGCCACTCCAAAGTGTTTGTACGGATTGCTCTCCAATAATGGAATTTGCTCCAGTTATATTGATGATTTCCTTCTCCAAATCATTCATGTTGCGATTATAACGGAAAAGCCTGATTTCCTTAAACCAGGCTTTTGTAAGTCATTTGTTCATACTTTGCTTCATCGAATTGTTGTAAGGCCATTTTAGTTCTGCGTCTGCCATTTCTTATTTCCCATTTCCGCATCCATTTATTGGGCCAATCAGATTTACCTTTTCTGGACACAGGATATAGATGATCCGCCAGCAATTGATTTTCAAGTCTGGCAATCTTGCTATCTAATTCACTATCTACTGATTGGAGGTGCGTCACGTAAGCTTTACAATAAACAGGCACGAAGAAATGCGCTGGCACATGACAGTAGTATTTTCTTACACTACCTTGCCAAGGATTCCAACGCAGTTCATACTGAACAAAGTATTTTTTGGCCTGAACAGATAGCCGTCGATAGGCCCGTTTGCCAATCCGTCGAAAGCCCGGCCATTGCCAATAATCGCTGCACCATGAGGTTCTTTCCAGATGGTCATCTATCTCCTGCTTGGTACGTCCCCATTCAGAGCTTCCGCATGCATCCAGTATTTCCTGAAATACCGCAGCATCTTTTCTCCTGGCGATATCATGTCGCAACACAAAATGCCGATACCATCCATATCTGATGGGTTTGTCCAAAGGAATCAAGGCCTGATTGCGCTTTGCTATATATAATTTACGCCATTCCTTCTCGGCATTTCTTACTTGTGTCAACCGTTGTTCTTTGATGTTCGGGGGCTTCATACTGCTCTTTCTTTAAAGCTTCTTCCCTCAAACACCTTTACCGGATTCCCTCGTTGTAGCGAAAGATGCTCTCGCCATTGCTCATCTACTCTCGCTTGCAGCAACTCAATTTGATGCTGTTCCATCGCCAGCTTCATTTTTGCAAGAGCGGCTTTCTTATTTTGCATCTGCGATTTTGAGTCACTAGCGGTGACAGAAATATTCGTTGGCTTATGCACAACTCTTACGGCTGTTTCTACTTTATTCCGATGCTGTCCTCCAGGCCCAGAAGCCCGGAACGTGCTAAAAACCAGATCGTTTTCATTAAAAGCTATCTGGTCGGTCTTTTCGAAAATTGAAACCCCTACAAACCAGTTCTTTCTTTTGTGAAACTTCCGATAAGGGCTTTTGCCTATCCATTGGATAGTCCCTTCCCAGGCGGTAAGAACTTCGGTTATCCCCATCCCTGAAACCTTCACGAGACAAGAATTCAGGGTACCGGCTTCCGGGCCTGTACTTCTACTGATCACTTCTACCATGAAACCAGCTTGTTTGGTCCAGGTCATGAAAGCTTTGAGAACTTGAGCTACCACCCACGCACATTCGGCTGGTCCTCGACCAGCGGATATCTGAATGAATTTTGATTTGATTTTCATCCTCTACGCTTTATCCATTCTCACAATTCTAGGAAAGAAAGTCCCGACAACATCTACCAGATCAGTTTGATATCGCATGACTTGCTCAATGTCTTTATAAGCCAACGGAGCTTCATCCGTACCGCCTCCAATCAAGGTGACACCATTTCTACTCAGGATCTTTTTCATTTCACTTCCTGAAATTGATTCACGGGCGGCTTTTCTGGACATTTTTCGTCCTGCGCCATGCGCTGCACTTTTCAACGATCCATTATTACCTTTTCCTTTCACGATAAAACCCGGAGCAGCCATCGAACCCGGGATGATCCCAAGTTCACCTTCAGCGGCCGGAGTAGCCCCTTTACGGTGCACGATCAACTCCTTACCATCCTCCAGAACTTCTTTCCACGCAAAATTGTGGTGATTCTCAACTCGAGCCATGGGTTTAATCCCCAGGTACTTACTCAAGTGATAATGGATCTGATCATGACAGGCTTTAGCGTAATCTCCCGCCAGGTTCATGGCCATCCAATATTCTTGTCCGGCTTCTGAGTTTAAGTCCAACCAGGCCAAATGATGGGCTTGTTTCGGTAATAGACATTGTTCCATGGCAATGTCCATGTAATGTCTGGCAATGGTGGCACCGAGTCCACGTGAACCTGAATGAGAAAGTAAACCAATGTATTCACCCGCAGAAAGGCCAAAATCATTGCTATGACCCAATTTAACGATCCCAAACTCGACAAAATGGTTCCCTGAGCCTGAAGTACCTAATTGCCTGGCGGCCTTTCCGTGTAGCTGCCTCAATAGAGGTGTTAATTGAAAGGCCTGCTGGTCCAGCACTTCATGCTCCTGTCTGAGATTGAGTTCTCCACCGGAACCAAAACAGGTACGTTCTTTAAGTGCCATTTTGAACTGATAAGCATGCTTGTTCATGTACCTGGCATCCAAATCAAAGACACTCAGGCTCATTCGGCAGCCGATATCTAACCCGACGCCATAAGGGATCACGGCATTTTCGGTGGCAAGCACACCTCCTATCGGTAATCCATATCCCTGATGTGCATCCGGCATCATGGCACCTTTCCTGGCGATAGGAAGTCTCATGGCCAATTCCATCTGTTGATAGGCATTGCTCGAAATGTGTTTCCTTCCAAATACCTGAAAATCACCACTTTCTCGAAGTAAGGAGATCTCTTCTTTGTCCTTCAACTCGGTTTTCGGTTGAAACTCCATGGCCAACGGGCCCAGAATTGAATCGTCTACATAATTATCGTAATTCGCTTTTACATCCTGCAATAAGTTCATTTGCTCCTCTTTGGAAGCATGTTTAAAATATTTTGAAGTGATCGCAATGGCCAGGCTAATGGCCTTGTTATCAGTATAGTCTATTTGTCGGAGGTCTTTGCCTCGCAACTTAATCTTGCCCATAAAGCATTAAAACATTGTCGGAACCACCTCCTTTTGGGGTAGTTCTGTGAAATCAAATAAAGTAATTGGGGTAGACCGGAGGGTTGCAGTTGTTCACTAAAGCCTTATTTCTGGATCGTTCCCACAGGCATCGCAAAATCTCATGGTTGGTTTTGCAAAGAATCTCTGAGATTCCGGCCTACGCTCGGAATGACGACCTGAAATTAATGGCTAATGCAAACTGGAATTTCGATCCCATGGGAAATGGAGTTAGCATTTCAAGCATAAAAAAAGTCCTGACGTTTTCACATCAGGACCGAAACATTTCAATGAGATATCTGAATCTCTGTCCGGTCTGTTATGCGATATGGTTTTGTTGCTCCAACATATGGGCCTCCTTTCTGATAAGGAATAATAAAGCAAAGCTAGGTGATAAAACGTGAGTATTCCAATAGGGTTTACATTTTTTTAATGCTACCAGGCAAAAAGGCACCTCTAAAAAAGAAGTTTATTATTATGGGGTCTTCCTTGGAATTACCTCTGGCAAGATTCCTATCAGTACTTTCAAAGTTTTAACGATGGCTCTGTAACCTTTTTAAAACATGGCGTATTGCAGAACGATGATGAAAGAAGAAAACATGACGGATGAGCAAATCATGTACCTCATCAGAGAGGGTGAATCGCAGCATGCCTCAATCTTATTTGACAGGTATGAGCGAAAGATATACTCCTTTTTCAGATACATGGGGATTATCTTCCAGGACGCGGAGGACTTAACCGTAGAAGTATTTGAGCGAGTTATCAAAGGGGCAGGCAGTTTCGATGAAACCAGAGCGTTTCGTCCGTGGCTTTTCCAAATTGCCCGAAATCGAATGACCGACCATTTTCGCAGCCAGGCGAAAAACAGTTATGTCGGCATAGAGCAATTTGAGTTCACTGCGGAAGAACATGATCACCAACTGCAAGACCAACTTCAAAAATTACAACAGGGGTTGATCCAACTCGATCCCGCCGAACGAGAATTGCTATTAATGGCGAAATACAAGGGATTAAAGTACCGAGACATCAGCATACAAATGCAGGTATCAGAAGGTGTGATCAAAACCCGAATCCATAGAATTATAAGAAAGCTTAAAAATATCATTGATCAATCATGAAAGAAGACGATTTCAACAAGCTGCTCAATAACCTTCCGGACTACAAACCACGTTCCGAGTTGAGGAAACGGCTAATGGATCTCAATAATCAGAAGCGTGGCAGGTCCGTTATTCCTCTATGGGTCAGTATCGCAGCATCGATAGCTTTTTTCTTTCTGGGATACGGTGTAGCTACCTATCAAAGTATTCATAAGCAAGAGCAACTTTACAAAATAGCCCTGGAGATGAGAACCAATCTTCTCTCGGGACTCATTGACGGTGAAGATGCCAATCTACAAGCCACATCAATCAAACTCCTGTCACAAGTGGGGTCAAAAGATTATCAAAATGAACTCATGGCCATCTATCTTGAAGTCAATGATGTAAATCTTAAACTGGCCATATTGGAGGAATTAAGCCCGTTCCACTCATCCAGGGAGGTAATCACTTTTTTAAGAGAGCAGTTAGAAGTCGAGAAAAGCCCTTTAGTGATCATTCCTATCATCAATCTGATTAACAAACATAACGCCAGTATTGGCAAAGCAACCTTAGAACAGTTATTGAAAAATAAGCATTCACTACATCCGGCTGTCCTGGAACACCTTAAAACACTATGATCATGCGAAATATTATTTACCTTCTTTTGGCTTTCAATGCCCTTCTGACCCATGCTCAGCGGCAAAAAGAAATAAAGGACTTTCCTGAGAAATGGAAACTAGAGTCCGTTCAAATGGAACGATTGTTCATCAGTGGCTTGCCAGGAAAAGTCAAAGTGATAGGTAACGACGAAGGGTTTCTGGACATAAAAGTAACCGGAAAAGATGTGCAATTCTTAACAGGCGGTGCCACTGGACTAGGGTTCATTTTAAGTAAAGACCGAAAAAACAATTTTCGAATTCAAGGATTAAGTGATCAAAGATTCGATGTTGAATTTATCATTTCAATCCCGAATAAAGCAAAACTTCATATGGGTTTTGGCAATCAAAAAGATGAATCAAAAAGTTGGACGATAGAAAATTTAAAAGGAGATATCTACGTTGAAAAATACCTGGGCAATTTAGCATTGGTGAATGTTTCCGGGTCAGTTTCTACCGTAAACCATGGAGGCGATGCGAGTATTGCATACGCATCCATAAAAAATGCAGATCCTCATATGATCAGTGTCCTGGGAAATATTACGCTAGACTTACCTAAATCGGCTCAGGCAAACCTGGAACTTCATTTACAAAAGGACACCTTCATCGAATTAGAAGGTGAAACCCCCTCCTCTTTCAATAAGAAAGGGTCCTTTAACCTTCAGCGAGGAAAACACACATTGACGCTAAATAGCGGTGAGGCACTCATCAAAGTTTATTGTTATCAAGATCAGTTAACATTAAAATTCCATTAAGGTGTTCCTGTAGGATCCCCTAATTGATTAGAGTTAAACGCCTGTATACGTGAAACCAATAGCAACAGCAAGCGATGACATTATCGCTTGCTGTTATTCTCCCGTTAGTATTTGTACTTCTTCTTTTGCTGAACGACCTCTTTGATCATTTTACCAAATCGCTTCTCTTTGGCTCGTCTCTCATGAATGGTAGCACTAAAATGAGCCTCTTCTCTTTCGAGTTTCAGATAGTGTTCATACACTTCCTGGTCCAAATGGCCTGAATCAAGAGCCTCCAATACGGCACAACCTTTCTCATTGAGATGAGTACAATCTTTGAACTTGCAACCGTTGGCCAGCGCTCCGATTTCCTGAAAAGTAGCCTCCAGGCCACTAAAACCATCCCCAATTCCCACTTCTCGCATTCCTGGATTGTCAATGAAAATGGCCCCTGAGTCCAAAAGGATCAGCTCGCGGTGTGTGGTTACATGTTTCCCACGATCGATTCGATCACTTATGCTTCCGGTTTCCATCAATTGAGTACCCGTTAGCCGATTAATCAAACTGGATTTACCTACACCCGAGGAGCCCAGCAAACAATAGGTTTTACCTCGTTCCACAGTGGATTGAAGCTTTTCAAATCCAGCACCATCCACATTACTGAAAGCAATAACTTGCGTATCCTTTAATCGGTCACTGACCATTCGTACATGCTCGTGTAGCTCTTCCTTAGTTACCAAATCAATCTTACTTAACAAGATCACTGGCGTGATTCCGGCCGAATGGCAAATCGTTATATATCGTTCCAGTCGATTTAAATTGAAATCCCTGTTCAAAGACTGGACGATCCAGCCTATATCGATGTTTGCTGCAATAAGTTGCTTCTCGCCCTTCTTACCTACTGCTGACCTTTCCAATAAAGAATGTCGAGGGTAGACCGAATGGATCAACCCTTTACGATCATCGTAAGGAGAAAAAGCAACCCAGTCTCCTACCACTGGCAAATCAGCCCGGCTTTCTGCGCTATATCTCAGATTGCCCAGTAGCTCTGCCTCTATTTCACCCGCTTCCGTGAGCACCTGATAGCGTTCCCGATGCTCCAGCGCTACACGCCCAATTTCTAAATCTTTGAATTGGTTTTCGCTACGATGTTCTTTGATTATTTGATTATATCCTAAATCTTCTAATTGAATGTTATTCATTGTAATACGCTCTGAATCATACAGCATTGCTGCTAATTGAAATATTCTAGATGCATTTTACTTCGGTTCTGATTCGGGTAAACTGATTTATCTCAATGATGAAAATATCATTGTATTATTTGTCATTGAAATAAACGATGAAACACAGCCATCCACCCGAAGATACAGAGAAGTACCCATGCAAAAAGGTTGGAAGTGATCGGCAGAAACGTGCTATTACCAGACAGGTATTCTGCCAGCTATGCCGACGCCCCGGCGGCGATTATGTATAGAGAAGTATTACTCATAAAAGAGTAAAGGTAGTGAACTTAAGGATATTGTACGTCGGAGATTCCTTCGTCAGGTCGTGAAACTATCCAGAGACATAGGAGTTACCCTTCAATGGGGTCCACAAACATCAAGAAAATCAAACCTAAACCGGGACAGGAATCTGTATGGGATTACCCAAGACCACCCGCTATTGAGCCCGTTACTGAACACTTGAAAATTATATTTAATGGATTGAAAATAGCGAATACCAATCGATCTTTCCGTATTCTGGAAACGAGTCATCCCCCAACCTATTACTTACCTCTCAGTGCTTTTGTTCCGGGCACTTTGATAGCTACGGACCGGGCAAGTTTCTGTGAATTCAAAGGAGAGGCCCTCTACTTTCATGTGAAATCGGGTAATCAGATCGGATCATTTGCCGCGTGGGGCTATCCTGCTCCCAACAAGAAGTTTGCTGCGCTAAAAGGTCATGTCTCGATCTACGCTTCTAAAATGGATGCCTGTTTTATCGGGGAAGAACAGGTTTTAGCTCAGGAAGGTGATTTTTATGGAGGCTGGATCACCTCCAGGGTAGCTGGACCCTTCAAAGGCGGAGCAGGTACCTGGGGCTGGTAAAAAAAAAGGAGTCCGCGAACGCCAACTCCTTTCAGGTTTATTCTTTCCGGTAATTCAGAATCAATTTTCCATCAATTGGATCATTTTCTCTGCCACACCTTTTGCCGAGGCCGGGTTTTGGCCAGTAACGAGTCTTCCATCGGCGATGCTGTTAGGTTGCCATGGACTGACAGAAAGGAATTTAGCTCCCTTTTCCTTTAATGCCGATTCTAAGAGAAAGGGTACATCTTCTCTGGCATAACCCTCCTCCTCTTCATTAGTAAAGGAAGCAACCGTCTTATCTTTTACAATAGAGGTCCCATCGGAAAGGACAACATTCACCAAAGAAACAGGACCATGACAAACGGCACCTACCACAGCACCTCGCTCATAAGTACTCGCAATGGCTTTCTGTACCTCTTTATTTTCTGGCATGTCAACCATAGGTCCCAAACCTCCGGGAACAAATACGGCATCGTATTGGTCTACTTCGACTGTATCGATGGGATGTGTATTTCTGGCTAAATCAATTCCTTTACCGTTAAGGAATGCAACATTCAGTGGATCATCGGTCAGGTCCAATCCGTCAATTGGAGCAGCTCCACCTTGTGTACTGGCAAATTCCACCTGATAGCCCTTCTCCACAAATTCATGATACGGATGTGAAACTTCCGGAAGATAGTTACCGGTTTTACGCTTTTTTGGACCAATTTCTTCTGCACTGGATACGATAAATAATACTTTTTTCGACATGATTTTCTAAGATTTCGTTTTAAAAATTTCCTGTGTGATGGATACTTCACGATGGGATAGCAGAGGAACGATCGTATTCAATCCAAGATTCTGGTAGTGAGCAGAATTGCGGTGAATCTCCAAAGCCTCCTTATCGCGGTAAGTTTCGAAAAGCAGAATACAGTTCTCATCGTCCAATGAGCTGTGAGCACGGTAATCCAGATTCCCCTCTTCTTTCCGACTTGCTTGTGCCAGTTGATCAAGGGCAGTTATTACTTTATCCAGATTTCCGGGTCCGACCTGCCATTTGGCGAAAATTACGATTGCTGAGCTTTCCATCTTTGTTTCTATTAAGTATGAAGGCAAAGCTATCCGGCGGTCCTCGCTTATGCGGTTGAGGTCAGTTAGGAAGGGTTTTTAAAAAATTGATCTATGTTAAGAATGTGCCAGTTGTTTACGGATCCGACTCAAACTTTCAGCTGTGATCCCCAGATATGAGGCAATTTGATAGTTCTTCACTCGCTGTTCAATTGACGGGAATTGCTTTAAAAAGTCGCTGTAACGTTTTTCTGCAGGATCTTTTAACATGGCCAGAATCCGTCTGTGATTGGCCGCATAGGCCCGTTCTAATTTTCGCAGGAAAAAGGTTTCAAGGGCTGGCACCCTTCCGTAGAGTTTTTTCAAATTGGCCTTAGTAATGGTAATAAGCGTGGAATCCTCCAAACATTCGACAAACAAAGTAGCAGGCGAATCGGTATGATATGCCATGAAGTCACCGATCCACCACTCTTCAATGGCAAATAATAAGGTATAATCTCGTTCCCACTCATGCTCCTGAAAAAAGGCACGTGCGCATCCTTTTACTACAAAAGACTGGGCATCAACCATTGAATCAGGAACACTGATCAAATGCCCTTTTCCCCTGTTTTCAATCTGAAAAAATTCCTTACAACCTTCGAATTCATCCGAACTTAAATTCGTTTCTTTATTGAGGTGCAAGTACAGTGCGGCATACGCCAACTGATCATTCATAAACGCGTAAGGTAGCGCATCAATCGGCTCCCTTCAAGTACTTGTCCATAAAAGCCAGTGTTCTTTTGGAAGCAGTGATATTATTTTCATTTTTCACAAAACCATGTCCTTCGTCCGGAAAAATAACGTACTCCACCGGAACACCGTTTGACCGGGCCGCTTCCACAATATCATCAGATTCCACCTGCAAAACCCTGGGATCGTTTGCTCCCTGCAGGACAATGAAGGGCTTCGTGATCTGATCGGCGAAGAAGAGCGGTGATTTATTATACAGAGACAAGCTATCTTCAAAAGGATTGCCAAGTTCCAGGTACAACGCTTCTCTGAATGATTCCCACCATGGCGGAATGCTTTTCAGGGTTCTTAACCAGTTGGTCACCCCAAAATAATTGATACCCATAGCAAATTCTTCAGGAGCAAAAGCTAATGCCGCCATCACCATATAGCCGCCATAACTTCCTCCCATGATCCCTATCTTATCAGGGTCCACGTATCCTGTCTGAACGAGGAATTTCTTGGATTCAATGCAATCCTTAAGGTCCACATCTCCATGTTTCAAATCATCGGCCTGAAAAAAGCTCTTGCCATAACCAGAGCTACCACGGTTATTCACCGCCAGCACCACGTAACCATGATTCACCCAATGTTGGATCCTGGGGGTATAGTTCAATCGAGACTGTCCGCCGGGTCCTCCGTGGATATAAAGCAAAGCCGGCAACTTTTCTCCTTCTTTGATGACTTTCGGTTTGTATAATAACGCCGGAATTTCCAATCCATCGAATGAAGCGTAACGAATCACTTCTCCCTCCACCAGGTCATTCGGATCAATCTCATGGGTCATGGAATTAGTAAGTTGTTTCAGGTTCTGATTTGCAAAGTCATAAACGAAAAGGTTGGAGGGTGATTTTGAGCTACTGATATAGAAGGACATCTTGGTTTCACTATCAGAAATGTTCACACCGTTGACATCTCCTGCAGGCAAATTTGGAATTGCTATTTGTTCCCCTGAAGCAGTATCCCAAATCCTGATCTCTGTTCTGGCATCATTGTTTATTCCCGTCACTCTGTACTTACCATTCAGAGACAAATAGCTAAACATAATATCCCAATCCGCGGTTTCCTCCACCGTTCGTTCACCGGTTTCTAAATCGTAGCTTATGAGGTACGTAAATTCTTTGTCTCGATTGGTGGTAAGAAACAACTTCTTATTGTCGATACTAAAGAACTGAGCTGAATTACTTTCATTACCCTCGTGGGCTGTGATTAGCTTAGATTCACCTGTTTGCAAATCAAGTAAGTGAATATTGGAATTAGACGTAGTGATGTTTTCCTGTAATGCCATATATCGCTCATTGTCACTGATGGCCGATGGCGTGTAACCCTTTTTATTCTCATAGATACTTACTGTATTATAAACGCCATTTTCCACCTCTTTACCAGCCACTTCTGTGCGGTACATATCAAAAAAGCGAGGATCACGTTTATTGGAAGTCCAAAAAATGGCTGTGCGGTCAACATTCCATTTATAAAGCACTGCTTTGGCACTGTCTGGCGTCAAATCAATACTGGTACCATCAGTATTCCTGATATAAATGTGGTCCAGTTCATTGCCACCCTGATCTCCCGTGTAGATGATCCGATCATCTTCCGGAAAGTAAGAATCCGCGAAAATGGCATCTTCAGTTGATTGGGTAAGCTGCTGTTGCTCCCCTGTCTCAATGTTCACCGCATACGCATTGTAAACACCTGTCTGTTTACTGGTGATCAATACTGTTTTTTCGTCCGCAGAAAATGAACCCCCGAAAATATTCACGATATCCATGAATTGCTCAATGGTGTATTGCCTCGGAGGCTCGATAGGTTCCTGTTTTGGGGAACAAGTTGAAAAAACAACGATTATAGCAAGTGGCAGCAGGAATCTCTTCATAATCTATTAGTTAGGTATTGCTAAAGATATCCCTTTTCCATTTAGAAGGCTCCAATCTTGTCAAAACAACTATAATCCATTTTTCAGTTTTTTCGTAAAAGGTGAATGACAAAGACCAATGGACAGGCCACTTACTCCCACAGAAAAAGAATCACAAACCAAAAACCATTCCGGTAGACATGCGAAGGAAGCATTTCGAGTATCACTTCGTCTTCTGGGGACCATAGCGCTGTATCTGGTATTTGTATTGATTCGTTCGTTTGTTACTAACATGAATGAACCAACGAACAAATTGTCTCATTATGAAAGTCGGGGTTTGGCTCCTTCTCCCGAAAGTTTCGACGACCCAATTATTCAGGTATATGCAGCCCGAACCTGGGGCTTGAAAGGAAAATTTGCCGTTCATACCTGGCTTGCTTATAAAGAACGATCCGCATCACGATACGAAGTGGTTCAGGTTATTGGCTGGAAACAAGAGGCAAACGGGAATGTTGTGTTTTCGGAGGCGACCATTGCCGACAAAACCTGGTGGGGAAATGAACCCATGCTTTTACTTGACGTGCGAGGCAAAGCAGCAGACGGTTTGATTCCTAAAGTTAAAACTGCCATCGACACTTACCCCTGGTCCACGGAATATGTGGTTTATCCGGGTCCCAATTCCAATACGTTTGTGTCCTGGATTGGAGAACAAGTACCGGAATTGAACCTCGATCTTCCTTCGACTGCTATTGGCAAGGACTGGCGACCTCTCGAACAATCGTTTCGGGAATCGCCCAGTGGGACTGGAATTACGGCCTCGTTGCTGGGTTTGCTGGGCTTACAAATTGGTCTTGAAGAAGGGTTTGAGGTTAACCTCGCCGGGCTTCACCTGGAAGCTGACCTTTTAGATCAGAATGTTGGTTTACCATTGATGGGTGAGGTATCGATGTGGTGGGTATGCCTGTTCTTCATTTTGAGGTATGTCTTGTTCCAGGTACTCAAGAAGAAAAACTTACAATACCTCCATATTTAATTCCAATAAAGGAATCTACCATCCAGCCTGACGCAGTTGACTTGAATATAAAAGCGTTATAGGGTCAGAGGTAAATTCGTGTATAACAGAACAATTTTGGCGCTAAAATGCTTATTATTTCCAGGAATAATCGCCATTAAGGCCGCATTGCCAAAACACTATTCCGCAGCCTGGTGATCAGGTATGATTCGGCATACTTCTTGCGAAAAATGAACACGAACTAAACAATTCAAAGAATGAAAAGAGCCCTGTTTGTCATCAACATACTCACTTTATTTAGCCTTGCATTCCTTTCGCCAAATGCCAATCATGACCTCATCGTAGAAAGGCTGAAAACGTACGTATCTGATTTCCCACAGGAAAAACTTTACCTCCACCTGGATAAGCCTTACTATAGCAACAATGAAGACCTTTGGTTCAAAGCTTATCTGGTAGATGCCTTCGACCCAGCACTTCCGCCGGTCAGTAATGTGGTAGAAGTAGAGCTGATTAACGAGCAGCATAAGGTGATAAATTGCAGAAAGATCAAACTGGAAAACCAGGGAGGTGCCGGTCATATCCACTTATCTGACAGCTTGACTCCCGGTAAATATGCCTTACGGGCCTACACCAATTGGAGCAGGAATTTTGATGAATCGTCCCTGTATTACAAAACATTTGAAATTCATGACAATTATGGTCGCGAAGAAACCACTATTGATAAAAATGAACCTGCGCGTTTTGATGTAACCTTCTTCCCTGAAGGTGGCGAGCTTATCAATGGCATACCAACGATCATTGGTTTTAAAGCGTTGGATCAACATGGATTAGGCGTTAATGCGGAAGGGCAAGTAATTGATCAGGATGGATACGTTGTTACCTCCATCAAGTCCATTGATAAGGGAATGGGGCGGTTTATCCTCACCCCACTGGCTAATCAATCTTACCGGGCTACCTTCAATTTCGCAGGGGAAACAAAAACTTTCGATCTGCCCGAAGCACAGCAAACCGGATATGCCATCAAGGCCACCCACTCTTACACATCACAAAAAGTAATTCTGGGCGTATACGCCAAAGGCAAAAGCCTGGAAGGTGGTTTTCTATTGGGGCATCAAAATGGCCTGGAATTTCTCAGGGTGGTAACCGGATCCCGCGGGTTGAGTGCTAGTATTGATAAAGCTGCCTTTCCGGAAGGCATTTGTCAACTCACCTTTTTTGATGGCCAGGGAGTTCCCAGGTCAGAAAGGATCATCACCGTCAATCTTCCCAAGGGCCATGATACAATTAACATCCAGGGGTCTAAAACTTACGGTAAAAGAGATAAGGTATTATTTGAACTCGGCAGTGAATCAGGTGCTGACGGATATCAAAATTTGTCCATGTCCATCACCCCACGAAATCAGATCGCAATCCATCCATTCCAGCAAAACATCAAAAACTTTCTATTGCTTAGTGCGGACCTTAAAGGTCATATTGAAGATCCGGAGTTTTACTTCAACGATACAAAAGGTGCCTATGACCTTCTGGAATCACTGATGCTCACACAAGGATGGAGGCGTTTTCGATGGGACGAAATATTGAATGATCAAGGACAGGTTTTCAACTTTTTACCCGAAAGAAACATCACCATCCAGGGGCAGATTTCCAAGGGCCCCAACGGCAATAACCCGGTTAAGGGCAAAGTTTTACTGAGTGTGCTCAATGAGGAGTTTACCTACATCGAAAGCACAACCGATGAAAACGGAAATTTCATATTCAATGATATTGAATTTTACGATTCTACCCAACTCATGCTGGAAGGTAAAAGAGTGCTGGACAAAAACGGAAAGGAGAAAGATAATGTCTTCGTGCAATTGGCGTCTGATCCACTCATACCACTTGAACGCCTCCATTTTACACACCAGTCTCATGACAGAGGTCAGATAGCCGCTTTTCTTCAACAACAGGGGAAAATCAATCAAATCGATCAGGCTTTCAATTTCGATGATGATATCGTTATTCTGGACGAAATTGAAATCGAAGCAACCGATCCGGCAGCCCCCTCAAGAGATTTTAAAGAATACGGAATGCTCTACAAGCAGCCATCCAACCGACTGGTATTGGATTCTTTGAATGAAGCACTTACAGGCTTGTCCATATTTGATGCGATGCAAGGTAGAATCCCAGGCATACGTATCACTGGAATTTTCCCAAACCAACAAGTTATCATCCGAACGGCGGCTGGTTTAAATGGTCAATTTGCCCCTCCCTTGTTCTTACTCAATGGTGTCCCCGTAGACGTAGGCGTAATTTCCTCCATGTCTCCGTCTGACGTAGCCTTCATTGATGTACTAAGAGGGCCCAGAACCACCATATACGGTCCGCAGGCATTCGGCGGTGTATTGGC
This sequence comes from Cyclobacteriaceae bacterium, assembly GCA_965229785.1. Lineage (GTDB taxonomy): Bacteria > Bacteroidota > Bacteroidia > Cytophagales > Cyclobacteriaceae > JAWPMT01. The sequence continues at coordinate 748,003 of CBDDJS010000001.1, read as the reverse complement.
TGTTTATACCAAAAAAGGTGCTCAGGCACAACCTGAAGCCTCCATTCCAAAGAATATCTTGAGAATTACACATCCTGGATTTTCGGTAGCCAAAGAGTTTTATACCCCTAATTATGATGTAATTGATTATACCGCCGCCAAACCCGATTATCGTTCGACCTTGTACTGGGACCCGAACATTTTGGTCAAGAACGGTATAGCTACCGTTTCATTCTACACCTCAGATCAGGAAGGCATTTTCGACATCATCGTGGAAGGGATCACTTCAACTGGTAAACCCGTATTTAAAAGAGACGTAATGTATGTGGAATAATGAATGATTTATACATTGATAATTTGTACAGAAACTTTGAGGCGTTGATGTAAATCTTTAACTTATTGCCTATGGATCCAATACAAACCATCGTTAATGCCTCTCCAATCCCATTTAACATCTACGATAAGAAGACCAACGAACGGCTTTTTTCAGGCAAGAAAATGGAAGAGTTGCTGGGTTATTCGCAAGAGGAACTAAACGCACTTGCCAGGAATAAAATGGTCGACATCATCCATCCTGATGATCTTGAAAAAAGTGCAAGCTTCGACGAAGAACTCAATGCCAGTAAAGAAGGTGAGCATATTGATAAAGTGATCCGCTTACGTCGAAATGACGGCAAGTACCTGCACTTCCAAATCTACTGCAGTGTGTATGAACGGGATGAAAACGGGCGAATGGCCTCCTGTCTTGGTTTTGCCAACGATATTACAGAACAGCTTGAATTACAGGAAAAACTGAAGCAGGCCATGGATGTGATCCACCAAATGCAATATTCTAATTCACATGACCTGCGAGGCCCGGTATCCAATATCATTGGATTGGTCAAAATGCTCGATTCCACCGATTTCATGTTTGAACATCAGCGAAATCTGGTTAAGACGCTCTGTAAAACCGTACATCAATTGGATAAAGTGATCCATAACATCAATGACCTTGGGAATTCTGCCCAGGAAGAAACGGATAAGCCTGTAGTAGTCTGAAACCCGCATTGAACATGATCAAATCCCTTTGATCGCAACTGGTACCCGGATCTTCACTTCGAACTCATCACCCACCAGGAACTCCATGAAGTTGCCTTCAATTCCAAAATCCTTGCGATTGACTTTCAAGCTCCCCTGAAACACGGCTAATGTTCCCTGATCAGTAAACGTGAAGGGAAAAACAACCTCTTTGCGAATGCCTTTTAGTTCAAGTTCGCCTCTAAGTTGATAAGCATTGGTTGCTGTTTTTGTGACCAAAACCGAATTGAAATGAACTTTAGGGAATTGTGCTACAAAGAACCAGTTCTCACTACGGGCATGCTTATTTTTCGTCTTGTTGCCCGTCTGGATGGTATTTACATCTACCGACACGTTGAATTGAGCATTGCTTAGGTCATTCGGATCGAAGATGATTGTTCCTTCCAGGCCTTTGAATGTACCTTCCGCTTTTTTCCCGCTAAAGGCAATTTCATATCCCTCTTGTATCTCCCAGGTTTGCGCCGAAACTTCAACCATGAAAAGAAGGGCAAAAATGAAGTGCAGGTACTTTTTCGGCATGAAAGTGGGTTATTCGATTACTGAACTAAGCAAAGAAAGTACCATTTGGTTCATTATTCTCAAAAGAAGGATGCATGAGCAATACCTACTCGATTGCTCACGCCCTTCCTAATAAACGAACACCAACGATAGAAATTGGTACCTACTTAGCTATTGATCATGTGAGACATAGTTATAGAATAGTTCTTTTCGTTTTGCAAACCTAAATTGCAAGCCTACAGATAATGTCAACTGATTAAGATAAGGCCCTGTATTTGTGTCTTGAATCCATTTCAAACCGAAATCTGTCCTCCACTTTGGATTGGGCTGATAAAACAGGCCCGTTGCTATTCCGGTAGTCAAACCGTTTATCTTTTCAAAATCGATACCTTCAAATCCTTCAGGTCGTGATAGAGACCCTCCTGCCAGGTCCGAAGGATCTACCTCAATGGTATTTTCCGCAACACGAAAAGAGAAAAAGCCTACTTGCAAGCCTACATACGGTCTCACTTTTTGATTCCATTCCGGCAATAGGTAACGTGTTTCAAGACTGAAAGAAGTCATTACATGCGCCAGGATAGCTATATCCACCTCATCCTCTTCTCCGAAAATTGCAGCACTTACCTCCCTTTGCATTTTTCTTCGACTGGGAATATTCAGACTGACTTGAAAGTTTATAAAAGACTGCCAATCGGAACTCCATTGATGATATAATCCAAACTGATAGGCATTGAAAACTGGTTTGATGTTTGCTTCAAATCCCTCATAAAATGGAATTACCGTAACCATTCCAAAACTCAGACCCGTACGAACTGAATTCTGCCGTAGATCGCTAACGTTATTACTTCTAATCTCATTAAGTCGGATGTCCCACAGATACTTCTTTGAAAATCCATCAATGATCCCTCTTAAATCCTCTTCAGAAACCGTATCCGTTTTTTCCAAAATCGAATGACTCGAAAAGAACAGATCGTTCGTCAGAAATTGATATTTCTCAACAAATTTTGCATCCCCTGCAATGATCAGATACACTCGCTGCAAATCGATACCTGATGAATCGTTCAATACCTGATTGATCTTATTCACCACCCACTTCTCATTTTCAGCGCTTTCAATTTCCACCCGCAGAAAAGAAGTACTTTGAGCATCCTGATACTCCGACAGCAATGCTATAGGAAGGACTTCACTCTCTTTTTCAGCCAGCACAACCACGAAAGGCGCTGTTCGATTTGGTTGACCGATGAGTTGCAGGGGTTGTGTTTCACCTGTTAAAGACAGAGCGGTTAAAGTCATAACCCACCATATTCTAATTGAAAGACTAATTCCTTCGGTATGATTCGAGCATTCCATGAACCGAAGTTGCCCAAATACCTTTTTAAGTGGTTCAAGAATATCAATGAAGCAGGCATATCCTCATATTAAGCAGGCAGCATCAATAAAAAACCTTCTTCCTGAACCAAACATCCTTGAAGGTGATGTTCACACTGAGGGTATTGGTGCTTTCCCGGATCAAACCAAAATCCGACGTGCCGGATCGATAATACTGATAGCTCAAATTCAGAGCGGCTGTCCCTCGTCTGGCCGGGAAACCCAACCCTACTGTATAGTATTGGCTCAGGTAATCTTCACCGTCTACACTTACGTAATTGGAATGCAATCCACCTCCAATTCGAAAAGCGGTGCGGTCGATGAGTTTTTCGGAATATCGATCTTTGACAAATTGAGCGCCAAAGGAAGTGATAAACCTGTCCTTATAATCGAACCGATCCTGCTCCTCATTCTTTCCCCAATTTTCATATTCGTAATCCAGGTTAAAATCCCAGGACTTCAACCTTAACCCCAATCCACCGCCAAGCTTTTGTGGTATAAATAGTGAGGAATTGCCATTGGCAAATAAGCTATCATTGGTCAGTCCCGTATCGCCAATGATGACTTCCTCCTCTTTGACACTGACGGCATTTCCAGGTCGGAACAGTCCCCCTACAACAAGTTTTGAAGCAGCGCCCAGTGATTGCTCATACTGAATCCCCAATTCCACGAATGAGGTAAAAAATGATCGGTCATTTTCAATCAACAGACTGGTCCCTGGTTGTGAGAGAAAGAGTGATTCATCGCTTTGCAATCCTCCGAAAAGGAATCCTGTTTTCGCGCCAAAGTGTAAACTCGGTAACAGACTATAAGCTCCGGCAAAATATACCTGCGTACTCCCGCCATTCCCAAAATGCTCTACGCTGGATTCATCATTAGCTAGTACCCCTGAAGGTGTATCAATGATATCGAATGATGCATCACTGAATTTGGATATCCCTACCGACCATGCCCACTTCGGATGTGTTTTGAACCAATAATTCAAATCATGCAAGCCGCCAAAAGTACCATCAGCCGTTTCATTAACCGATTGTTGATACAGATGCGAAAAGGATATGCCTACATCAAAGATCTGGGTAAACCCCCTCCCATTAATGGAATTTAGGGCAGCCGGGTTTTTGATGTTCACCAGGTCATCAGGCCTTGCTCCGATGGCGGCATAGCCCATTCCTTCGTAAGAAATCAATCCAGTTTGCTCCAGGGAACCAATCCCGAATACATTGTAAGCCGAGTTTGAAATGGATTGACCGACTGAGCCAAAGCATAAGATCCAAACACTACCCAGCAAACTGTATTTAATCAAATTCTTCATATTCCTCGCTGGGTCTCCACTCCCAAATGTCGTCGTGCCGGGTCGTGGCACTTCTTCCCGTTGTGACAAACCCTCTACCATCAATAACGAAGGACACAGCCCCGCCTCTGGCCAGCCCTTCGAAACCGGTATAGTCATCTTGCCAAATATCCGTTTGCGGATCGAATGAAATGATGTCACGTTGGAAGGCCGAACCTGTTCCGGTAGCGATATAAGCAATATCATCCAGCACAAAGGCCGTCGCATCAAATCGCTCCATGGCATCAACAAATTCATCGAAAAAATCATCATCATCGTCCTCCACTGAAAAGTCGATCCATTCATCGGCTTCCGGATCAAAAGCCCAGAAATCGTACAGAAACTGGTCGTTATTGACCCCTGAGCCAACATACGCTTTACCTCCAATCACAAAAGCAAAGGCACTCTCGCGTTTTGATCCGAAAAGACTCAGTGATTGTTCCCAGGAATCTGTGGTCGGGCTGTATTTCCAGAAATCCTTGAGATAGCTCCCGTCATAGCCAGTTCCTACGTATCCCACTCCATTGAGCGAGAAGGCCACGGCAGAATATCGGGCGCTCCCAGCGAAAGGTGCAACTTCCGTCCAACTATCAGATACTGGATCGTACATCCAGAAATCAGCTAGTTCTTCTTCCGCCAGGTCGTCATTGTATCCCGTACCAACATATCCCTTGCCATCGGCACTAAAGGCCACCGCCGAAATCCTTCCCTCTCCAGGAAAAGGAGCTACTTGCTGCCAAAAATTTCGAGTTGCGTCGTATTTCCAAAAATCGGTAAGGTAATCTTCGCCATCCGAACCCAATCCAACGTAGGCTTCGTCACCGATCACAAAACTTACGGCCCCAGTGCGCGTATCTCCCTCATAATCAGACAATTTAACCCAATTACCGTCCTGATCTTCATCTTCCGTACTTTCTGTACAGGCACTCAGTCCCAGCAGTAGTACCGCTACCATTATTGAGAAGTATTTGTTCATTTTCATTTGTTTTTGATCGTATAAATATTCAGTTCACTAGAAAAAGATTGATCACCCAGATACACGGGTGTGGGAGTCGTTGCTAAGTCTTGCAATGTCAATAACAGGTAATATTGGCCTCCAAATGGCTCATCTATGATAAAATTGATGATCGTGGTTGCGTCCAGGATATAAAAGTTGTCCCGACCATATTCATCATCCTCTTCGCGGGTCAATTCAAAGACCTGATCATTCGCAATATCAATCAGGTCTTCGTCAACCAACCGGGCTAAAAGCAGGTCTGGGTAGGTCTCATGCGACTGTTCCAACCACCTGACTCTCAACTCCGCCTCAGGAACGATAAAAGGTTCACCCTCTAACAACAGGGTTCTCACGGCAGTAAGATCTACCTTCGCCGCATAACCCAGCCCTCCTATGATGAACGCGCGATCCTCTAACGAATTGGATGCGACTTCATCATCCAGCTCATCTACATCCAGCAATGCTGGAATGTTCTCATGATTGACTTTTGTGAAATAGGGTGCGGATTCTACAAAGAAGTTAAATTGTCGATTACTTGAAGTGGTGGTCGTAATGTCAGTGGTGTGTATCGTCAACCTTAAACTATCCTGATCGATACCAAAGATGAATGGGTTGTTACGCAGGGACAATCGAAAACCCTGGAGGAACTCGTTAGCAATGTCTTGATCTGTAAAGGCTTCATCTTCAGTTTGCAACTTGTTAAATAAAGCGGCACCAAGGCGATCTGAAACACGCATTTGCAGTTCACGAATCCGATCAGTCGCCAGGAAAAAAGAAGCTTCGCCCACGACCATACCTCCTTGTTCATTTCCACCATTCAGCTCTGAATAATTATAAAGGACTTCATCATCATCCGGGTATGTCAATTCAAAAGATAACTGCTCAAAAACAAGGGTCTCTTCCACCGTTTCATCACCCATATACAAGGTGTAGCCATCCATCGGAATGGTCAGAGTCACGCTATCGTAACGCAGGTTTTGTTCAAAGTCCTCTGCTTCTATGTAATCATCCGCTTCAGAGTCGGCCAATGTGAATAGGAAATAAGATTCCATGGATACGTCACCATGATCTGTACCCCTTTGACCACCAACCAGTAATCTCGTCGATCTGCTGGTAATCACCGAATCAAACCGGATCGTGGAGAAGTCTAGAGGAACCGTATTATTCAACTCCAGTTCGTAAGCGGCACCTTCCACAAAATCGTCACCAATTACAGAGGATTCCCTGCATCCGAAATGCGAGATCAGCACTCCCATTATCACTACGTATGAAAACTTTCTCATTTGCTTCATTAGACGGGCTTTCGCCCGAAAACTTTTATATAATAGGGTTCAAACAGTCAAAGTTGCGGGTGGAACGGACAGGGCCGGTCCTGAAATGAGCAATCTCTGACATTAATCGCCTCTAATTGCAGGCCAGCCAGCTCAAAAAATGCGGGGCATTGGCCTTACTTACCACAATATCCATATCAATCGAAAAAACGGGAGTAATCAACAGTTTGCGAGCAAAATAGCTATCGATGTGGCCTATGGCATCTCTGTGTATAAGCACTTGTCTATTGGCCCGATAGAAACCCATGCCCAATTGCTCCTCCATTTTATCCAGTGGACTGTTGATAACGAAAGACTTGCCTTGGTTAGTCACCAGATAGGTAACTCCTTCTTTAAGGTAAACCACACGGATATCCGCGTATTTAATGGCAAATATTTTTTGCCCTTGATGCACAATCAAAGATCTGGCAGCATCCCTATTTCTGACCGGTGGAATTACACCCCTATAGAGATTGCTGCTTATCAATTGTTGGCTAATGCGTTTCTGATATTTTAAGATTGTACTCCTGATCTCATCACCTTCCAGGGGTTTCAATAAATAGTCAACGCCATTGGCTTTGAAAGCATTTAAAGCATAACTATCATAAGCCGTACAGAAAACAACCGGTGTGGTCATCTCAATCTGAGAAAATATTTCAAAACTCAATCCATCGGACAATTGTACATCTGAAAAGAACAGATCTGGTAAACCATACCTGGTAAGGTGATTTACAGTTTCTTTGACGGACCCGAATTTCCCTTGTACCTGGATATTTTCATCCACTTTTTTCACTTCCTTTTCAAGTTCATTTGCCATCATTGGCTCGTCCTCGATGATGATCACATTCATTGTTGTATGGCTTTAAGTTTGACACTAAAGGCTAGTTGTTGTTTCTCTATGGTTATGTCGTGCCCACTAATGATCCTGAACCTTTCAGATAAATTGATCAATCCAATACCTGTAGATTCCGTAATTCGCTGAAATGGTATCCTGTTGTTTTCAAAAAGGATTTCCTCCCCTACTTCGTAGATTTTGATATGAAGTGGATTATTTTGATCAAAAGCATTGTGTTTCAGTGCATTTTCAGCAAGGGCCTGAAAGGTAAATGCTGGTAAGTAATAATGATTTACCGTGTCCGTAGAAAGGTTAACTTCATAACTGATAATATCTGGAAATCGTACACGCTGTAGTTCCATAAAATCTTTGAAAATCGTGAGTTCTTGTCTGATACTCATTTTGTCTTCAAGCCCTTGTGTAATGGAGGCTCGTAGAAATCGGGATAATCTCACAGTATAGGTAGTGGCCTCATTTTGTTGATGCTTTATCAGCAACTTGAGTGTATTCAATGCATTGAATAAGAAATGGGGATGAATCTGCTGTTTCAGTTGTTCGTGCCTTGCTTTGAGGTTAGCTGCCACCAGCCCTGACTTTTCCAATTCCAGCAAGGCTCGCTTGCCCTGACTCAATATCAGGTCAATAATGATCAGGATGAATACTGTGTTGGCCACCATACCAATGAATGGGTAATATCTCAGGTTTTTGATATGATCCGGGGCCGGACGTAACATGGATCCAATGGTGGTAAGTAATAAGACAAGCAACAACGTGAATAAAATGGCAATGCCATATCTCTGAAAAGACTTTAAGTTCCATTTCCCCGTACTATGGGCCAGCCAAATATTAAAATACCAGAGTATTAGGGTGTTAAGCGTAATAAATGAGATCGGGACCAGTATACGAAAGGGTTGCTCCAGTACCTGAAAAGGAGTCGAAGCATAATCCAAAATCCCAGAACTCAGAAAAATAGAGATCGGGGCGACATTGTATATGGCCAGTAAAGGTGAAGTAATCCAGGCCATGCGGATAAGTTTTTGTGTGTCCTTTTTCATGAGTTGCAGTAACAGCAACTCAAAATTGAAAGACCCTTTATCCAATCGGGCAGTCTTAAGATATTTTAACCCGCGTGATAACATTTTTTAGGAAAATGTGCATTTAACTAGTTAAAAATTAACATTTGAGGAGCTGGCGATTTCACAAAAATGCGTTGCTGACCCTCCTAGATCAGTGCACAGATGCGTCCTGTATCCGGCAATCAATGCAACCAACTTCCTCACTCGGGCATCTTGAGATAAAGGTCAAAAACTCAACTTATGAACCAGTTTAATTCTATCCTCAGCAGCCAGGTACCCGCCTGGCGTCAACATGTCCTTCGCATTGCCTTCTTCCTTGGGTTTATTGGACTCGCCATCGACAATTGGTCTATCATACTTTTCCCTGGAGAACAAATGGACCCCTGGACTGGTGTGGCGGTAAGTTTCTACGCCGCCTTTTCTTTATTATGCTTAATGGGTGTTCGATTTCCACTAAAATTCCTTCCCTTGCTATTGATCCAATTGATTTACAAAACCTGCTGGATGATAGGCACCTATCTACCTGCTTACCAAACCCAAAGTATTGATGAGGGTCTAGGTTCCTGGTTTTGGGTGATGGTTCCGGGCATCGTAATTGACCTGTTAGTAATTCCCTGGTATTACGTATATCGTGAATACTTCAAGTACTTCTTCCGAAAAGAGGTCAGGGCATCGGCCACATACTGATCGATGATTCGGAGGCTTTGAGGAACTAAGATTTTAATTTATATGTTTGTACATATAAATCTCAGCCATTCACTGAATGAATCGCAAAGACTTTATCAAATCCGTATTAGCCATTTCTGCCATGAGTTCTCTGAGTAGTTTGAAAGCATTTACTGATCAATTGCCTCGTCAAAGTGGGCGAATGCCTGCCTTGTTTACTTCGCATGGCAATCCAATGGACATACCGCTTTCCAAAAATGAAAAGCCTTTCTGGAACAGTCTTTATGAGTTAGGGCGAGAATTAGAGAAAAGTTATGAAGTAAAAGCGGCAGTAGTTGTTTCTGCCCATTGGTGCACCAGGGGGACATTTGTGAATGTCTCACAAGAGCAGCAGCAGATCTACGATTACTATGGATTTCCCAAGCACTATTACGACCCAAAGTATCATGCTCAGGGCGACCCAGCGTTGGCCAAAGAGATCCATCAAATAGTTCCAGAGATAAAGGAAACTGACGAATGGGGGCTGGACCATGGTGCATGGCCTATGTTGATGCACTTGTTTCCCAAAGCCAATATTCCTGTTTTTCAAATTAGCATAGATTACTATGCATCTCCTCAGTATCACTATGATCTTGGCCAGCAATTGAAATCATTGAGAGAAAAAGGGGTATTGATCATTGGAAGTGGATCGCTTGTTCACAACCTCCCCCTTATCATGAAGCAAATGCGAAGTGGCCATATGGCGCCTTTAGGCTGGGAAGCGGAATATGACGCCTGGACTAAACAACAAGTTGAAGCCAGAAATTTCGAAAAGATCATCCATTACGAAACCAGCCACAAATTGGGCAAGTTGGCTGCTCCCACACCAGATCATTATGTTCCGGTGCTTTATACACTGGGCATGACGGACCATAAGGATGATATCTCTTTCTTCTATGAAAGTGAACCTACGATGCCGGCATTTAGCGAACAGAGCTTCATAGTTCATGGATAAGGTACGCATTGAAAATGCGAAGACCCACTGATTCTCGTTACAAACGAGCACCAGAGAATCGTTAAATACCCTTCATTCGTATTGGTGACTTAGTCCTCGTTTCCGAACGAGGACTCCTAAATTTCCACGTTTTTAACGTGTTTCAGTGTCTTTGAAATAATGCACCAATTCCTTGCTCCTTATATCAACGCAATAAATACCGATACTTCTCTGGTCCTTCAAGCCATCGACCCGCACTTGTCCAACCACTTTTTTGTGTGTAGTAGTTCGTTGCACTTTCCTGGTCTTCTAATCGCCATTCAATCTCAATGGCTTTCTCGTCAGCATAATCCATCATTCCCCGGCGTTCATCTACCAGTCCAATGAAGCCCGAGGGAGATGTTTGATAGATCTTGGTCCAGCCCTGATCAGCTACCATGACGTATCCTAGCACCTCTTCATAAAATTGCTGCATTTTCAGCAAGTCATTATGGTAAGTCCAGGTGATCGATCCATAGAAGTTGAGGCCATCAATGGATGTGGCAATGCGAGGGGCATCCTGAAGCACCGCCATGAATAGTTCGTTTTCAGGGTGTTGTTTAAACTGCTCAAACTCCAACAGGTATCCACCCGGATCAATCGCCACAAATCCATCATGAGGCCCACCCTCCCGAGGTTTGTAGGTGTACTTGAGAGGAACACCCAACTCCTGGATATGGGTATACCATTGGGGCAACTGGTCCGTCAACAATGCAATGGCCGTAGATTGAGGCTGACCTTTAGGATGCTCTTCATTAAAAGCATGTAATGAGATGCTGGCATCCTCTCCAATTAAAAATCGTGTATCTGTCAGAGGTTCTAATCCTAAGACGTCCTTATAAAAAGCAATGGCTTGAGTCAGGTCTTCATAATACAGATGAGTAATTTGCTCTTTGACGTCAAAGCTCGTCAACGTCCTAAATTCGGTATGCTTCAGCAGTAGCTCGTTTATGCCTTGTGGAGAATAACCTAGTAAACGTCCCAGTCTTCTAGCCGCCTGATCAGGGCTTATTTCACTTAAATCAGCCTTTAGTTGCTGATATTGAGTCAATCGGGACCCCCGGTAAATTACAACAACTTCCAGGCCATCTGTTACTGATGCCGGAAACAGGGACGTAACTGGAAAATCCTGATCCCGATAAAGCTTCACTCCAAATTTTGCAGCCTCCTTCTGGAAGAAGTCCCAATAGGTATCCACTTCTTCTTTTGTCATAGGAGGATTAAGCGCGATAGGTTTGGCATCGTTGGCTACCTGTTCGCAGTAGGCGCTGAAACTGGCATGGATAGCCGGACTCGTTTGATCAACGCAGCCAGATAAAAAAAGAAGAGGGATATAAGTCAGGTAGAAGTTTCTCATGGTATCAAAGATAGGGTGAACTTCTTTGAAGGAAAGAGAGACCAACTGACCACTATTTCGTCCTTGCGGTCCAAACATAGGGCAAGCGGGTTTGGTCTGGTATGCCGTAACAATGGCGGACAAAAGAAAATGTCATCTGCAGGGGAAAACATCAGTAGTAGCAGTATAATGGTAAAAGAGCACAGGACCAGATGATTCATTTCGGAACAATTATTGCTGAACTGAAAACCATGAAATCTATCCTATCCATCGTTTTTGTTTTGTTTGCTCAACTGGTCATTGCTCAGAAAGACTCATTTGGTTTTCGAGGAGGCGTCAACTGGACCAATGTTAAAACTGATACGCCCTTTGATGGTAGTGAAACCATCACTGGAATCATCAGTGGCATCTCGTATCAGCATCAATTCAAAAGCGGCTTCTATTTAGGCATTGATGCCTTATATGCGGAAAGAGGATTCGAAAACGACTTGTTTCCCGGGCAGGTCGACCCTTGCTTCAATTGCTTAAGAATTGCATTCCCTGTCGATAATAAGTACAACTTCGACTATTTCTCTTTCCCTGTCAAAGCGGGATATACTTTTGGTGACCAATTCATGTTTTTCGCCGATTTGGCTTTGGTTCCATCGGTGCTGGACCGTACTCATACCTCTGCATCAGAATTTGACGAAGTACTCGAACGAGTTGACCGGTTCGACCTGGCAACACAATTAGAGGCAGGAATTGCTGTTAAACTCTTCGAGGGTTGGACCGGGTTCAGTTCCCTGGGTATTCTCCGAAGCCTCACTTCTATTACCAATGACCAATACTTCTCTGGCAATGAATTGCTCCACCGAGGCATCAATCTGTCTTTTGGAATAAGATATGAGTTCAAGCGTTCATGATTTTTCGCTAGATTGGGCACCTCATCCCATTTTAGATAACCCGAATGTTCAGAAGCGAACTAGATCCCAATTATTTCAATCAACGAAGCAAAGGTCATTTTCCAGGAATGATGGGCATTTCCATCTCCGGTATGGGAGAAGGTTTAATGACAGGTGAAATGGAAATTAAACCTGAATTCTTCGCACCAAATGGCTTTTTACATGCGGGAAGCATCGTGACTTTTGCTGATACACTGGCAGGATATGCAACCATAGCACACCTACCGGAAAAAGGAAAGTCTTTCACTACCGTTGAATTGAAGAGCAACTTCATAGGAGCTGCCAGACAAGGCAAATTGAAAGGTGAATGTCAGGCGGAGCATGTCGGTCGAACCACGCAGATCTGGCGGGTAGAAGTGAGTGAAATGGAATCTAATAAACGAATTGCAATCTTTTCTTGCACGCAGTTGATCTTATATTGATTGAAATTAAGCCCATAAATTAATTAAAGGCGCCCGGTTACGTAAGACATCTTTCCACTTTACGATTGTCTAATCATTGTAGAGTTTCGGCGACTTCATAAAGATTTCTGAACTGACTGTCTCCTACTGTTTGTATCTTAATATTCCCCCGAAAACAAACCAATTTGTACGCGAGCACCTTCACATTTCTCCTTATAGACAAACAGATCATCTCGTTCTAGAAGCTTTCCGGCATTTTAAATGGATCCTAACAACTCTTCCGAATACGGGTGCCGTTGAGGTTATGGATTGATCAGTATTTACTTTTCCTGCCACTCCGGGCTGTAATAAGTGGACCTTCCTCCTACGGTAAGCTTCTCTATAGGGCAACCGGTATGATGGCAATGGGCGCCCTCTTTTCTGATATGAATGAAAAAATGTTCAGGAAACAATCGATAAGTCGCCTCTTTTTCGATGGCCGTTTCCAGAGTGAGTCTCAAACTATCATACAAAGCCTTCAACTGGTCATCAGAAAGCTCACCTACCTTTTTTTCAGGATGTATCCGTGCCTGATACAGCATTTCATCCGCAATCCAATTGCCTATCCCAGCAGCAATGGATTGATGCATGATCACTGCTTTGATATAGGTCTTTCTCTTACGAATAGCGTCAATGAACTCTTCCAAAGTAATGTCCCGGGCGTCTTTTCTCAAACCTACTTGTTGCAAGTATGCCTCAATATCGACCGTCAGGTCATTCCATCCAAACTTTCTCCGATTAAGGAATCCCAGGTGGTAACCGCTGGCAAAATGATAAACGATATGAGCAAACCTTGGTCGTGCTTCCATATCTGCAAAATATTCGGGCTTACCAGTCATGCCAAAATGCATGACCAGCGAATGTTGTCCTGAAGTTTTAAGGAAAAGGTATTTTCCTACCCGAAAAGTTTCCGTAAACTCCTGTCCGACCAGGGCCTCTTCAAAAAATAGCTGATCTTGCTTCAGCAACCGATGATCCGCACAATCTATATGAGTAATTCTCTGATATAATGACGTCTTATCAATGTATCGTTTGAAGGTTTCAACTTCTGGCAATTCTGGCATCTATTACTTATTTCTAAACAAACACGAAAAAGCCTGAATTAGTTAGTACCGGAGAAATACAGGCCCAAAAAAAAGCAACGTACCTGGAAGATACGTTGCTCTCATTAAGAACCAGCTATGGAAAATCCTGGAGTGCCTTTCGGCATACACTTACATTTCCATAAACGAAAATAGCGTATTCAGTTATGAATTAGAAAATTATTTCGATAAAGAGTAGTATTCAATGGGTTTTCATAGAAAATCAGCCTGTAAACGAATTTCCTAAAACTTTACTGGCCACATGCCCGCTGTTGCATACCTATTGCTTCCTGCTTTCCCCAGGTTGGAGCAAACGGATTTTCTTTATCAACATCCTGATCGAATAACTCGATGGCTTTGGCCACGCTTGCACAAGCTTCTGATGTGTCCCCACCCATAAATTGGGCGGTACCATATTGCATTTGCCCCAACAGATAATGTGCCCTTGGGTTTTCTGGGTTCAACGCTACCGCTTTTTGAAAAGAAGCGGTGGCCATAGGGCTATGCGTCATTCCGCGCGTACCCGGATCTACGGTCAATTGGATCATGATCACAAACCCACGCATGGCCTCAAGTTCCGAATCATTGGGCAGGATCGTCTCAGCTTGTTCTACAGATTTCAAAGCAAGATCAAGGTACTTATCTTTTTCTGCTGCTTCTTTCTGCATCTGACTCATTCGGATGTAGCCAAAGGCCACGTAATAATGAGGTTCCCAGCGGTCCGATTCAGCCGCACCGATTCGATTCAGTTTATTAATTATGGGCATTAGGTCTTCCGGTGTGTTTGATGAGAATACCAGTGGAACATTGGTGCCCATCGCCTTTTCAAAAGGTCCATTGGCCAATACGGCAGTTGACAAAAACGCAATTAGAAGAAGGAAACTATACTTTTTCATAATGTATGAGTTATAAAAATTGGTGTTCGATTAAAGATTTGGCAGCTGATTGATGCCTTTGTTTTTAGACAGGGTAATAAACACCCCAAGGAAAATGAATCTTGGGGCGGCTGGGCGTATTGGACGACTGGCATACACACCATTCGCATCCGGCTCATCCGCAAATTCATATCCGAATATGTTATTGATGCCCAACGCATTGTTAACCATCGCATGGACGATGACCTGCGTATTCAGCAAATAGCTCCAATTGAAGCTCAGGTCGTGATAAGCTGGTGTACGACCGGACATAAAACTTTCCTCATTGGGGTCATTATAGGTACGGGGACTCGCAAATGAATAAGTCCAACCTATCTGGCTTTTCAGGTCGCTGATAAATGTTTTTACCACCCAGGAGAAGTTGTGGGTAGAAGCAAATGTGGGCACAAACGAACCCGGGAAATCACGGTAAAACCTTTCAGTATCGAGGTAAGAATAGCTTACCCAATAGTCTGTGTTTCGAAAAGTCTTATTATCTCTCCAAAACAGATCCAATCCCCGGGCATGTCCATCGCCATCGAATTGAAAAGAAGTAGGATCAAAAGGGTTGGTAAATCGAGTCAATTGGTCATATCGCTTTTCATAGAGTTCTATTCTGAAACTTTGCCCTTTATTCACCCATTGATAGTTAGCGATGAAGTGCTCAGCCTTCTCATTCAATGCCTGTTGGTCTCCAAACAAGACTTGTCTTGATGCGGATTGCTGAAACTGACCATAGGCAAGTGAAACCTGACTATTTTCCCCTGTTTTGTATGCGGCAGACAACCGTGGGCCAAGGTGTGTATCGTTGTTCAAATTGCTGTGCGCACCTCTCAATCCCAATTTGAACCCCAGCGAACTGGAGGCAAAAATTTCGGCTTCCACGAATCCCGCACTTATCTGTTCATTGAAATCCTCGACAAAAGATTCACCATCGAAAAGGGTCTGCGATAAGTCTCTGCCAATAATTTCTGAACCCACAAGGAGAGAAATGCGATCCGAATGTTCGTAATCAAACGCCAATTTGCCATGGAACCCTACCAGGTCCACTTCTCTGCTTTGTTGATTGAATGCTGCAAAATCCTCACTTCTTGTAAATGAAGCACCTGTTCTCACTCCCCATTTCTCACCGAGCAATTCACGATAAGAAGCGTTAATGTGCGCATAATCATTGGTAACCTTAACATCGTTGGTCACATCAGAATCAGCAATATCGACCTCCACAAGCGCCATATCTGCCTTGCTCAGGTTAGTATATATCTTAAGCATCCCTGTTTCACTGGTTTTTTGGCGGAAAGCGAAATTGCCGTCCCATTGTTCAGGAGCTTTGTTCCATTCGAGGTTTTGATTCACGAGATTGAAATATGGTCCCAGATTGGTGTATTGGACCTTTCCAGCTACAGAACTCTTCTCAAAGGTGCGTGTGGTGGAGATATCCGTTCCGACCGTCATAAAAGACAAGTCTGTTCGGTCATTATCAGCCAGGTCCTTTGACTCCAGCACAAGTGCTGAAGACAAAGCCTGACCATATTCGGCAGAGTAGCCTCCGGTTGAAAAATTAGTTCCTTTAAACATGAATGGAGAAAAACGACTTCTGCTGGGCGTGTTCGGTACCGCCGCTCCATATTCATTGTGCACGAGCATCCCATCGATAAAAGTCTTTGTTTCACGACCATCACCACCCCTCACAAAGAGTCGACCGGTCTCACCAACCGTCTGTGTTCCAGGTAAGGTGTTCAGGGCACCGGGGATATCGGCCGTTGTGCCTGCGGTGGTGACAACATCGAGGGGCTTCAGTACTTCCTGCTTACTGCCGCCCGAAGCATTGAATGAACCCGCTGTAATGACGACTGCATTGAGTTCACTGATCTTTTCCCTGAGTTTGATCGTGATTTCCTGATCTTGTGCTTTGACCGGATAAGTTCCATCATGATAACCAATGAAAGCAGCAACCAGAATCAGATCTCCGGTTTCGTAAGATTCGAAAGCGAATTTACCTTCAAGGTCGGTGGTGGCTCCATCGTAGGTACCTTCCAGGTAAACATTGACACCCAACAGTGCTTCTCCTTTATGGTCCGTGACCTGACCTGAAATGGAAAACTGCCCAACTGCAGGGACTGAGAGTGTAAAAAGCAAAAACGCGAAAAAGTGATTGATGACTCGAACATTCATGCTCCAAAAGTCCCTCTGAGAGACTCCATTTAATAATTAAAGGAGCTGAGTTGTTGAGTTTTAAGGACGGGTCGTCGGAGTTGACAGTCGGTTTATGCGTTTAGGTTGCTGGTTTTCTGTTCCCGAAGGGCATCTTTTTAATCTTTCATTCTCCACGGCAGAAGTCTTACTGACCTTTATGATTCACATCGGCTTCTGGAACCTCCTTTCTGATTAATGGATCAGTGAGCATCTTCCAGGGTACCGTAGAGGTGCATTTAGGGATTTCGAAACCTGCTTATTCCTCAATGACGAGTCTTCTGAAGTTACAAAAACCCGCCCTCCATCAGGCTCAGGAGTGACGGGTGTCTTTGATGTGAAGTTCTTACTCTACAATGAAATTCCCTTGCATGTTGAAGAAGTGGCCCGGGAAAGTACATACGAACTGATATGTTCCTGCTGCGGGAGCATCGAAAGTGATCGTGGTAGATTCACCGCCTCCGATCACATCGGTTCCAGCAACGATCTCATCTCCTTCAATGACATAATTATTATCTGAAGCACTCATGGCGCGCTGTGCATAGTCGTTCAAATCAACTCCGGAACTTAGGATCACAAGGTTGTGCCCCATGGATTCTTTAGGAAAAGACCCGGTATGATTCAAGGTTAGCTCTACCCTGCTTCCAGCAGGTACCTTGATCTCATCTGTATCAAACCTCATTTGGTCATCGCTATTCACCACTACTTTCACTAACGCTCCGGTCGCTTTCGGTGCTTCGGTTTTGGCTTCACCACTTCCGGAGCTGGTGCCTTCTCCACCG
This sequence comes from Cyclobacteriaceae bacterium, assembly GCA_965229785.1. Taxonomy (GTDB): domain Bacteria; phylum Bacteroidota; class Bacteroidia; order Cytophagales; family Cyclobacteriaceae; genus JAWPMT01. The sequence goes on along the minus strand of CBDDJS010000001.1, from coordinate 730,170 downwards.
CCACAGGCTACTAAAAAAAATACAGCTATGAAAAATGTGCCATATTTCGTCAGGGATCTCAGGTTTGTGCTTTGCATGTCAATTCATTCATTAGGATTCGCTGCAAATCTATGATGGGAATCTTTATGGATCAGAAATTGGGACTATGATCTATCATATTTGGGACTTTTGTCTAAACGCTGAGTTTCATTCAATAGAACTTTCATAGCAATATCCCGTCACTCAATTCAAGTATGCGATCACTGTTACGGGCAAATTGATCGTCATGAGTCACAGCAATGATGGTTTGCCCACGTTCCTCAGCAAGCTGCCGAAAAATATCAAAAACGATATCGGTATTCTTAGAATCTAAATTACCGGTAGGTTCGTCTCCCATTATGATCTTTGGTTCGTTGATCAATGCACGGGCTATGGCCACACGCTGTTGCTGACCACCTGATAGTTTACTGGTACGTTTCATGGCTTGATCCTCCAGGCCCAGAATTTTCAGGTTTTCATAAGCTGCTTCCTTTATCTCCTCCTTCGCACGTTTACCTAACTTCAAGGCAGGCAACATAACATTCTCCAGTGAGGTAAATTCCGGTAACAGATAATGAAATTGAAAAACAAAGCCGATATGGCCATTTCGAAAGGCCGCTAATTGATTTTGTGATTTGCCTGTAAGTAATTGATCATTGATGCACAATTCACCCTGGTAGTCAGTATCCATGGTTGAAAGCACATACAACAAGGTCGATTTTCCAGAGCCCGATTTTCCTACCAGCGAAAGGAATTCCCCTTTTCTCACCTGAAAACTAATGTCCCTAAGTACCTGAAATGTCTCCGGTTCGTGAAAATACTTACTGACACCTTCCACTGAAAGTGCGATATTTTGCGATTTTGCTTTCATCCTCTTATAATTTCTACCGGGTCTACATTGGACGCTTTCTTCGCTGGCAGATAGCCCGCCAAAAAAGTAGTGATCAAACCGAAAAGAAACCCCAGGGCATAATCACTCACTTCGTAGGCAATGGGAAGGGTTTCCAGCATGGCAATTTCAAAGGGTAAATGGTCAACAATCAGCGAAAAAACATATCCGAAAATAATACCCACCACACCACCACAAATACCTATAATAATGGATTGTGTCAGGAAAATCTCTATAATATCCCGGCCTTGAAAACCCATAGCTTTCAAAATGGCGATTTCTTTGATCTTTTCGTTCACGGTCATGTTCATGATATTGTAGATACCAAATCCTGCGACAATCAGGATGGTAAGTGACACGGCAATGGCAATGATATTTCGGAGTTCATTTCCTGCATCCAGTTGACCATTCGCCGTTTTCCAGGACTCCACCTTATAAGGGATCAACCGATCGTATTTCGCCGCAAAATCATTTGATGCTTCAAAATCAACCAAATTGACCTGAATATCCGTGGCATAACTTTGATGTTCTGAAATCAATTGCCGAGCCGAGTTGATGTGCATGTACGCTTTAAAGTTATCCACCTGGGTAATGGAAGTCTCCAGTAACCCTATCACTTTGAAGCTCCTGCTGATACCTTCAGAAGTCTGCACCTGAACCTGATCACCGTGACCTACACTCAACTTTGTGGCCAGCCCTGTACCCAATATAATGCCATCGCCACGATTTTGCATTTCGAACCAGTTGCCCTGTTTCATATAGGTGCTAGTCTCGAAAAGCCGGTCCTCTTGATTGGCTTCCACTCCCGATACCGTTCCATTGACTTTTGTTGCCCCATTCCTAAAAAAGACATTCATATTGACCTGTTGCGCTATTCCATATATTTCAGGTCGTTTTTCAAGGGTGTTAACAATTCCGGAAGCATACCTGATTCCTTCGGTATATTGAATGATCCTGGCATTCCTGATATTAATGACCGTACCCCTATCGGTAACCTTAGCTAACAAATTAGACTTATCTTCAGGCAGGTCATTGTAGATTCGAACATGGGCCAGTGTGCTAAAGGCTAACTCTGTCTGGGTATCGTTTACTCCCGTCATGAAGCTATTCATGAAGATGTACATTGAAATCCCGAAGGTGACACTCATCATGGCCACCAGAGCTTGTTTCACACGGGAGGTGAGATGCACAGCAGCCACTTGAAGGTTAGTTTTTGAGATCATAACGCTTCCTATCAAGGTAAAATCAGGATCTGATCAGAGGAAATCCCTTGAACTACTTCCACCCAATCCATGTTTCGAATACCTACTTTCACCGCAACTTTCTGATTTCCTTCGAGCAGAACACTGTCTCCTTCCAACAGGAATGCTGATGGTACGGTTATCACATCTTTCTTTTCCTCGATGATGATATTGGCCTGTAATTGCGTATTTGAAAACAGTTTTGATGGACTCTTTATGAACCGAGCCTCAGCTACGTAAGATTGCTCCTGTTCATCAAACGCCGGCAATATCTTTGAAATCTCTGCTGGATAAACATTTTCAGGATCCGTATTCAGGGCTACATAGGCGACCTTTCCAGGCGCAAGGAAATTGATATCTTCCTCTGCCACGAACAGCTTGACCAAATAAGCACCACCGGAAATTTTGGCAACTGGACTACCTTTTCTGACTAAAGCACCTTCCTGTTCATATACTGAGATCACTAATCCATCAATGGCAGAAGTCAGCACATAATCCCCGTTCTTTTCTCTTTCCACGGCTAACTGGGTGGAAGCATTGTCAAGGTTTAATTGTAAGGTAGTCAGTAAGTCCTCATGCGCCTGTCGGGCTATATCCAGGTTCCGTTTTGCATTTTGGTATTGCACATGTATCCGATCAAATTCAACTTCCGAAACTGCACCTGTTTTAACCAAGTGTTGGTGACGATGAAAATTCTTCTCATCGCTTTCCAATTGTAATTGTGCTTGTTCCCATTTCAATCTTGATTGTTGAATTTCAGGAGAATTGGGTGCTAGCCTGGCCTGGGCGTGCTTGTGATTGGCCAAAGCATTTTGCAATTGCTCTGATTGTACATTGTTAGATATCACAAAGAGTTGATCGCCCTGTTGCACTTTATCTCCTTCTTTGACCAGGGCGTTCAACAAGAAACCCTCCGCATTGGCCGTCACGAGGTATTCATGATCTGTGGTAATATAACCACTGGCAAAAACTGCATCTACCAGATCCTGGCTTACGGGTCGTGTGGTTTCTTTGGTATTGCATTTGACCAAAAGTACCGCCAGGGCCAAAGCAATAATGAAATGGTAACTTATTATCTTATTCATAGTGATGGTTGTCTGGATATGATGATCGCGTAATAATTGTAAAGCGTAGTAAGCGCATTCAGGTAATGTTGTTCAGCCTTCAACATGTCTTCAAAATTTGACAGGTGCTCATCCAGGCCTATAAGACCTTCTTCGTATTTCTGAAGTGATAGCCGTGTTGCTTTATGATAAAGCTCCAGGTTCTCTTTCGTGTAATCCACTCGGTCTCTACTGGATATAAAATTTTGCAACAATGTTTTATCCTGGTGAGAAGAAGCAAGCTCATTGGAGGCAAGTCGTTTGGTCGCTATCTGATGAGCAATTTGAGCACTTTTGAGGTTGTTCTTGTTTGAGAATCCCGTAAATAATGGAACGTATAAGCTGATTCCCAGATAACTGTAAGCAGACCAGTCACCCGCACTCACCGATAGACCAAAATCTTCGCGAAATTGTTGTTGCCCAAAGTATGATTCCAGGCTTAACTTCGGCAGAAAAGCAGACTTCTGATGCTTTACTCTCAATGCTGAAAGCTCAACCTCCGTCTTCGAAATCTCCAGTTCCCGGTCCTGACCGAGCTCAATATTCAAAGCGTGGATATCCCTGACATCAAGTTTTTCACCCAATCGCAAAACAGCTCCCTGAGGCAGATCCAACAGCAACTTTAACTGTATTTCGTATTCTGCCTGTAAAGCCACCGACTGGCTCAGGTTCTCTCTGGTATTATTCGCTAAAATCTGCGCTTGCAAATAACTCGATTCATTGATGAGTCCTTCTTCACGTCTCTGTCGAGAAATGGTGAGGATACTATCAGTAAGACTTACATCTTGCCGATTCAATGTGACCGATCGGTTAGCGACCAGTAATGCGTAATAATAGAATGAGGTTTGATACGCCAATTGTTGTTCATACGCAGACTGCTGACCGATTTGCAGGTCATGTTCAGTAGCAGCCATCTTCGCCTGAACTTTATTCCCTACATCAAATACAGACTTTGAAACCGTGATGCCAGCATTATAATTATAGGGCTGTCCGAACTGAGCATTGACTACCTCTCCCGGTTGACCAAATATCTCTCCAGGTAAAGGAGTAGTAGCGAGTGATCGGTTGTTTTGCCCAGAAAAGCTTGCACTGATGGTTGGTAGTCGATGCAACCTGGCCGCTTTCATTTCAATCCGAGCTTGCTCAACCTGAAGTTGAAAAATCTCAAGGTCCGGATTATTGGCTCTGGCCAACTTAAATGCCTCCTCGACTGAGTTCAGGCTAATTTCTTCTTGTGCATAAAGGGTGGTTCCAAACCCAATCAAGAAGGTCCATATCCAAATAAATTTCATAAATATTGCGGTGTATAAAAGTTATTTCTTGTCACCAAAGACGAAATGAAAACTGATGGTACCCGTGATACCTCCTGGCGATTCAATACCGCCAATGTTTCGTGATCTGTCAGCCGAAAACAGGTAACTCAGGTTGAAATCAAGGATGGCTTGTCTGGCCATCCGATGTGAGACGCCAAAGCCAGGTTGAAGGTATCGGTACAACTCTCTACGTTCTCGTCGATTTTGAAACTGGCCCTGACCGAAGGTAAATCCTCCCTCTCCACCAATGGCCACAGCCCTTACCATACCCGTTTCCAATTTCGCATAAGGCCTCGTTAAAGATTGTTCATGGAAAAAGTAACGTCCTTCAATCCCGACAGTAATCATTGCACCTCCGCTACCCTGTCCCTCTACCGAAATACCGCCCGATCCTCCGAATTGGATGCTGCTGATATCTTGCTCTTTCGGAAGTATCAACAAATCTCCCGACAGGACGAGCTGCCACCGATCTTCGATAAAATATCCAAGTTCCAGGCCAATGAATCCTCTCTTATCATTGAAATCAGTGAACGTGACCGTATCCGGCGATCCGGCTTTGTTTTCTCCCGAAATGTGCCTGCGACCGAAAATAAAGCCCAAAGTGATCTTTCCATGGTAGATCCGTTTAAGGGAATCTTTTACAATAGGCTCTTCCCCTAACTTTTTGATCGCTTTTGTTGCTTCACTGAATGGGACGTATTCTCGAACTTGAGCGTTGCTCCTAAAGATCACAAGAAATAAGGTCAAGGCTAAGAACAATCTCATAACTGCTCCTTAGATGGAATCACGGGTCCAGAACTTTACTCGACTGAATCCCCGGAATGAAACTTCCAATGCCAACTTATATGCCCCTTGTGTTCGAAGTACGACATCCATGGTCCGTCCACGTTGAGCCGCATAGATCTTGCCTTTCCATGCTCCATCGACGTACTGCAGTTCTGTCAGCATGTCACTTCCGATAACTTTTCTTCCCCTTAGCGATTTATCCGGGTTGTTTTTGTCCGTATGTGGATTACCTTTTCGGTCATAGGGCTCTTCGAGCCAAACCACTTTTCCGAAGTGCTTACCCTCCTTTTCATAAATTTCAATTTTGCTATTGCCTTCATGGGTCATCCAAATCCCCTTGATATCATCCTGCGCTTGTGCAACAGTCATACTTAGCATCAACAAACTGATTATCAATACTTTTCTCATTTCTTCTTTCGCAATTGATTGTTACTCGAAGTAACGAGTGGTTTAGTCAAGCTTTAAAAAAAGGGTAGCAGAGGCAGGTAATTAAAAAACTGAAACCTTCTATACCGTGCTGAACCTTCGGTGAGTTTTGATTCTCAGGAAATTAAAAATGAAGCAGGGCCGGTTAAAATGAAGACCTGTTATGAATGGTAAAGTGAAGGGCTGTATTCAACCCACATTGAAAATCGTCCAAAACAGCAAAACCTGCACATAGGCCCATAGTAAGAAATTGAGGGCAACCGTCATGACGATTGACTTCAGCACACTGATGCCCCAAAAATGTCCCCTTAGTTGGTGGATCGACAAGCCCCAATAAATGACTTGCAAAAGAAAAAGAAAGATAAGGGCTATGGGAAATAACCAATGATTTATGGCAGGAAAACTCCACGCGATGATATTGGTAACTCCCGCTATGGAAAGAAAAAGGATAAGAAAGAAAGTCATAAAGTGGAATGCATGTACTGTATGGTGGATCAGCTTTTTACCACTTTTCAGTTCCATCAACCATATGAACATGGTGAGAAAGGGAATCATGATGAAGATCAGAGCCGGTTGATTGTAAGTTATGAACGCATCAAATTTTACTTGATATACCAATTCTGAGAGCCCTGATTTGGCTAAGTCTTCTCTTATCCAATTCCGGTAAAGCCCCTCAGTAGCCATGAACCCCTCATACCCAAATGACAATAATCTTATTTTACCTGTATTTACTATTGGCTGGAGAAAGAAGAACAGAAAATTTGAGGTAAAATACAGAGTCGTCGGTGAGGTAAATTGACTTTGACCTCCCTCCAGCCACGCTTTAGTCAACTTGCCAGGATGGAACAATAACAACTTGAGCGTAATCCACAACCTGCCGTCAATACCGAACATGTTGGACGCATTGTCCTTTACAAATCCTTTAAATGTGATGTCTTGAGCAGTATCTTTCTGTTTAGGCTCCATGGTCACGGAATCCGAAATTAGTCCATTTATCCTAACCGGACACCTCTCTCCTTCACCGAAATAGAATCAATAGTCGGCCCAACGTTTGAAGTGGGTGGCTTTTTCCTTACTGATAATGATTGGCGTGGGTGGTTGAGGTTTCACACTCAACAATAAGCGGCCAGTAAAGTAAGGCTCAATTTCTATGATTGCGGACCGTGCAACCAGGAACTGACGGTTGGCCCTATAAAACTGTGCAGGATTCAGTTGATTTTCGAGCTCATCTAAAAAGAACTCCACGACGTATTCCGAATTGTCCTTCTTTTTCAAAAAAACGCCACGCTCTTTGATATATAAATAGGCTACTTCACTTATATCGATCAGAAGCATTTTCTGTTTGAAAGTCACCAAAAAACTGGAACGATGATTCTCTTTCTTAAAAGTCTCTGAAAGTTGTATCAATTGACTCATGTAGGTCTCACGCGTAAATTGCTCACTCTGGGCAAGATAGCGATCCATAGCGGCGTTCAACTCTTTTGGGTCTACGGGCTTCAGTAAATAATCAAGACTATTGACCTTGAACGCCTGCAGTGCATATTCGTCGTACGCGGTAGTAAAAATCACCGGACAACTCACCGTCACTTGCCTGAATATTTCAAAACTTAGACCATCGGCAAGCTGTATATCCATAAATATCAGATCGATCTGAGGTTGTGACTTTAACCACTGTATGGCATCACTCACACGATTATGGACACCAATGACCTGAAAATCAAACCGTTCGAGCTTACTGAGCTCTTTGGTTAACCGTTTTACGGCGACTTCTTCATCTTCTATGATGGCGATACGAATAGGAATAGACATTAAGCTGACTTTAATGGAAGTTTTACAACAAAAGAACCTGCTTCATTTCCATAGGTTATGGGCTCCAACAACAACGAAAAGCGTTTTTGCAAATTCGAAAGACCTACTCCTTCACTCTGTACGTCAAATTCCTTAGGATTAACCTTATTACTGATGATCATTACATTCCCTATTACACCTATGTTGATCACCAGCGGCTCTCTGGGTGTGGCCACATTGTGTTTAACGGCATTCTCCACCAGTAACTGCAAGGACAAAGGAGGTATCCAATCGTGCATTTTCAATTCCGGAACATCTATTACCATATCTACGGCTTTATTAAACCGTATTTTGATCAGATGCCAGTAATCTTCCAGGAATCGTATTTCGTCCTGAACGGTGATGAAATCCTGCTGACTACTCTGCAAGACCACCCGGTAAAGGTTGGAAAAAGACCGAACAAACTCAGTGGCTTTTTCCTGATCTTCTTCAATAAGATCCAACAATGAATTGAGGCTATTGAAGAGGAAATGAGGGTTAATCTGCTGCTTCATCGCCTCCAATTGTGACTTTAGGTTTTCTGCCTGTAGGGATAAATTCTGTACACGATAGGCTTCTCTCTGTTTAATGGCATTAAGCGCTCTTTGGATGAGGATAAAAACCGTTGAAGCAATGACCAGACGGAACATAAGGAACAAAAACGGCGCTTTTAACAACTGATTGATCACTTCATCCGGAAGCAACACTTTGTTCAAAGAGACGAATGTAGCAATAAGGAAGACATTGAGTATGATCACTGTCGGTAATGGGCCCAGCCAGTTCAACCAGCGATATTCATAAGTTTGGGTATATAGCCGGTTGAGGTGCCAAAGCGAATACAAATAAAGAGAACTCAACAAGTAAGCCTGCAGGGCAACCTGTAGGGGAATGTTATCGCTGACCTGATTCTGACTGATGATGTTCATCGCCGGAAACAGAAGGCTCAGAATGACAGGTAGGTACTTTTCGGTATTGCGCATCCGACTCAATATTAATGGTTTCACCCTTCTCCCGAAGAGTTGAAAGTGTCGAAGGCGCCAATCCTCTAGTTAAAGCTGACCATATTCAACTAAAGCGACAGCCAAAAAGATCATCCCAGCTGGGTGATTGAAATCCAACCCTATGAATCCAGCCATAGCGACAATGGCGTCTGGAAGCGGAAAAGAAAATTGACTTAATCTCCCTTCACTACCTCCATCAATTTGTGGAAGATCTCATTGTTCTGATAAATACCGCTGAATTTTTCACTCCCTTTGCCGAATGCAAAAACCGGAATTAAAGTCGCTGTATGACCCCCGGTTGAGAATTTGTAATCGATCTCTACATACCCTTCTCCCCCGGCCAGGGCTAACCCTCCAGTTTCATGATCTGCCGTAACTACAACGAGGGTATTTTCATTTTTCGAAGCAAATTCAAGCGCCAGGCCTAGTGTTTCGTTGAAATCCAGCAATTCAGTCACCACGTAATCCAGTTCATTACCGTGCCCACCCCAGTCAATCTGAGAACCTTCGATCATCAAAAAGAAAGGTTTTTCTGTTTTGTTCATATAGTTCAGGGCATTATGGGTCGCATTTCTTAAAAAATCACCCCTCCCATCGAGCATTCTTGGCATGGCATCTTCTGCCATTAAATTCAGGTACTTACGGTTAGGTGATACCCGACGAAATCTCATCAGGGTATCCGTATTGATCTCGTAGCCTTGTTTCCTCATTTTCTCGATCAGATCAAGTCCGTCTTCCCGATCGTTGAAATGCTTTAATCCGCCACCGGCGATATAATCAACATTTGCCTCAGATAAATGCATGGCAATCTCTTCGTACATCCTGCGCGAAGGAACATGTGCATAAAAAGAAGCGGGTGTGGCGTGTGTAATGGTAGAGGTGGCAATTACTCCGGTCGCATAACCTTGTGCTCTGTAATATTCCAGGATCGTTGGTTGACTCACCGTATCCACATCAACACCGATGGCGCCATTATAGGATTTTACCCCACTCGAAAAAGCTGTCGCTCCTGCTGCTGAGTCTGTTACTTTCTGTTTAGCAGAGTGTGTTTTGATGAACCCGTAAGATTGGAACCGCTCAAAATTCAAGGGCTCCTCTGAATGGTACATCGCAGCGGAAATCTGGGAAAGTCCCATCCCATCACCAATGAGTAAAATAACGTTTGGGGCCTCTTGGGCAAAACCTAATTTGGCCACAAGAAAGGCAATAAACAAAGTGCAAACTCTCATGCGGCCAAAAATAAACGCGCTTTAACCTGAAAACCTAAAAGCTCATGTTATATACACTTTAATTCTATTTTATTGACTCACTCGTTCCTCAGAATAGTAGCCGGATTCACTTTTATAGCTTTCAACACCTGACCAGTGACAGTAAGTGCAAGCGTAGCTACAATCATCAACAGGGCTACAATAAATGGAGTGGCGGATACAGGCTTAGGGTCACTAAAAACCCCATCAATCAATTGCAATATCCCCCACGAGCCAATAGGTGCCCCAATGGCAAATGCAATGAGTATTACCCATGTATATTGCTTGCTGGCAATAGACGCTATGGCCTTAGGCGCCGCTCCCAATACTTTACGTACGCTGAATTCCTTGAGCTTAGCCTGTATATGAAAAGAGATCAATCCGTATAGTCCCAAACTCGCAAGAATGATGGCCACCGATGAAAGAACAATAACAATGGAGATATTGGCACCCATTTCCTGGTAAAAATCATCAAATACGTCGGATTGAAATTGACGTCTATATACATCATTGGGATTGATTTCCTTCCATTTGGCCATAAGCTGACCATCTATATCCAGAAGTTTCCCCGGAGCCACCTTCATCGCTAGGTACCTGATATTGTCTTGATCACTAAGTCCTCTGATCATGACCGGGTCCAGGGCATTAAAAAAGTCACTGTGGTAAAAATCTTCCAATACGCCAATCACGGTAAATTTTATCCCATCATGTACTACTGTCTGACCAATGGGTTGCTTCCACTTCATGCGATTGACGAAGGTTTCGTTCACTAATATACCTGACTGCTGATCCTGCTCTCTGTCTGTCAGCCATCGCCCTTCCTTTAGCTTAAATCCCATCACTCGGGTATAGCCCTCAGTAACTTCATATACCCGCATTGAAAATTGCTGATCAAGGTAATCAAAGGATTGCCGGGGGTTAGCATATCCTACCTGTCCGGAGGAACCTGAGAACGCTAATACATCCTCATGATCAATGAAATCATTTCTCAGGCGATCAAAAGTCGCTTGATCTCTGACACTGACAAACAAAATATTTTCCGGATCGTACCCCCAGGCCTTGTTTTGCATATGGATGCTCTGATCCGTAAATACGAAACAAGCTACCACGGTCGCAAAGGCGAGGAAAAACTGAAAGCCAAGAAGAATTCTGGAAAAGATGTTCTTACCCTTAAGTTTATTGCTACCACGCAAAATACTAATCGGTTCGAATCGAGACACATAAATAGCAGGATAAGCTCCTGATATCAACCCAACGGCCACGAGTAATACGATATAGAAAATAGCCATGTCCTGCCATTCGTACGCTCGAAATCGAATATCCAGTTCCGGAATAAGGATGTCAAACCCCGGGGTAAAGAAGAAGTAGGAGATCAATGTACCAACCACCAGAGCAAACATGGTCTGGATAATGTTCTCAACAAGAAATTGATAGATAATCTGCTTACGAACACCACCCATGACTTTCCTTAATCCTATTTCCTTCAACCTTTTGGAAACTCCGGTAACGGATATATTCATGAAATTAAAGCAGGCCATGGACAACAGGAATAAAGCGATGATCGATAAGGCGATCTTGCCAGCAGGATCCGAGGAAGGAATTACGGATGAATAGATACTATAACCGTGCATAGGGAGGTCCGACAATACCATCGGCTGAAAACTAAGAATTTTCCATTCCGGATCAGAGCCATTGTACGTTTCGCGGTATTTGTCAAATGAAGCATGTATAGTACTGATGTCCTGGTTTTCCCGCATCAAAACGAAAGTGGCATCAATCAACGATCCCAGTGAATGGTTTTTATCGCGATAACCAAGGTCATAAATTTCATTGAAGGGAATGTGTATGCCAAATTGTAACCCCGCATTATAGGGATAATCCTGTAACACAGCACCCACAGTATATCGTTTGATCTGATTGTTGCCAAATTTGATTTCAAGGTCCTTTCCTACTGCAGTAACGTCTCCGAAATACTTTCTGGCTATCTCATAACTCAGGATGATTTGATCGTTGCGTTTCAAGGCATTGATGTCTCCATCCTGTAGATCAAAATCGAATATGTCCAGGTAGGACTTATCCACAAAAGCCATAAGTTCGTCCAGCACTTTATCCTGATACCGTACATTTCCTCGAACGTACTCTACGCGTGTAAATGCTTCTACCGAAGGGTGGTCATTTAACAAATTTGGCCCTAGTGTAACGGGCGAATCGCCCCAATAAAGATGATCACCTTCATCATCGACTTCATTAACAATCTGATAGATTCGATCACGTTTACTGTGAAACTGATCAAAATTGAGTTGCAGATCCACAAAGATGAATGTGGTGAGACCAACCCCTATCGCTATGGCCAGTCCGAAAATATTGATCGCGGATATCAGCACATTGCGCTGAATACTTCTGAAACCAAGTTTCAGGTAGTTTCTAAAGAGACCTAATTGATTCATTTTATTTGAGTTTGACCTTTTTATGTTGGACCATCGAAAGAAGCGGAAGACATCCCAATTGAATTTTAGGCGGGCACTTTTCAGTCCCTCCGTTTCTACTCTCCGATCAAATAGTTCGTAGATATCTCCTTCAATTTCTTCCAGAAATTGAGGCTTGCAGTACCACCGCAGAAACCTGACAGCCCATTGAGGTGGTTCTGGCAAATTCATGCAGAAAAATTGAAGCGTAAATCAGGAATACTCTGATAGAGCGAACTTCTCACTGACATGGAATTATCAAGGGCTTGCTTGCCTTCTTTAGTGAGGTTGAAAAGGCGTTTTCGCCTACCCCCTCGTTCGTTGGTAGCTCCACCCATTCTTGAGCTCAGTAATTTCTTTTCTTCTAACCTCCGTAGCACAGCATGAACGGCACTCACATTAAGTTCGCGACCTGTTCTTTCTTTGATCTCATCCATGATCGCTACACCATACGCCTCATCATAAAGCGAACCCACAGTAAGCAGCACCAACTCTTCCAATTCTCCCAAATGAATACCTTTCATTTTCTCGCTTGATTTGTTGTAGAAAACGTGAAACTAATAATATTAGTTGTATAAAAAGTGAAACATATAGGAAAAACACTCCAAAACTCCTCAAATCACATTTTTTAACACTATACCTTCTTGTACTTAATTGGATTTATGAATTTCAGGGCGCTTGGAAGTCGTGTGGTTAGCCTCTGTTTTGTCCGAGGATTTATGGATCAATCGGAATTTCTGGGGATGAATATAATTTTCTCCATTGATCCAAAAGTGATTGAGTTAATCAGTTATTTCGTTTTTCTGCTTTTGAAATGGTGATTTCTTGATTCTGGATTTCCTGCCGAAGGTATGGTGAACCATTTTGGGTGGATTACTCTAGCGAGGTATCATAATATGCTAAAATGAAATTATTACTATTTAAGGATGGTCCTCAGAAATATTGCCTGATACGGATTTATCGGAAGCTGGTACGGTTCACGTAAAAAATAAGGCCCGGACTTATTCAATCCAGGCCTTCAAACTTTGCTCTTTCCAACGACTGGAAAACCTACTTAATCGAGGATGATTTTCCATTCGCTTTGTCAACGAAAGAGACTTTACATTAATCTGAGAGGTTACCCTGATTGCTTTCCCATCTTGCAAACAGGTACATACCAATCATGGCAGCTAAAAGTACGAACAATCCCATAACAATGCTTAATTTTTACGTAATACAAAATTAACATTCACATAAAGTGAATAGCAAGCTCCTTTAGGACAAATTAGGAAAATTGAATGAGAAAAATCAAGAGTTGACCACCAATTGTCGCCCAAAAAAATCAAATAATTCCTGAGCGGGAAAATCGCCTGATGAATCGGAAAAACCGTAAAAAAAGGTCTGAACTTAAACTATTTTCTAGGACTGATTTGCATATCAATTGAGCCTCTGGGATTTAAGGTAACCAAGGGATTCATTTCCACCTTTTTCGACAAGTTCTTAAAATCAAATCGGTCCAAAAAGTGTTTCAGGACCAATTCCATTTCCATCAGGGCAAATTGCATCCCGATACATAACCTTGGTCCTCCTCCAAAAGGTGAATAACTAAAAGGTTGATGCATTTTGGCTTGTTCCGGGGTAAAACGTTCGGGATCGAAACGTTCGGGATTTTCCCACCAGTCAGGATGATGATGAGTTCCATAGATATAACTTACCACCAGTGCTCCTTTAGGAATTTGTATTCCTGCTACTTCATCCTCTCCCAGAGCCACTCTGTCGGTGATCCAGGCGGGAGGGTATAATCTCATGGCTTCATGAATAACCTGCCGAATGTAATTGGTTTGCTCCTCCTCTTTCAAGACACGTATTTTATCCAATACTGACGGGTGCTGGGCCAACAGATGCATGCACCAGGTCAGGGCATTGGCCGATGTTTCATGGCCGGCAACAAACATGACCATTAACTCAAACAATAGCTGTTGGTCATTCATGCCTTCCCCCGTATCTTCATACTTTGCATTGATCAGCATGTCCAGTAGATCATCATGAGTATGGCCCGATTGCCTGCGTTTCTTTACATGCTCCATGATCCTGGCATTGGCTTCATCCACGAGTCGATAAGCAGTTCCTAATCGCCCGGTTAGTTTGAAATACCAGGTCAAAAAAGGTAAACGAATCAGTCGGATCAGCATGTATTGTGAAGCATCCACGGAATCCCGAATATGTGATATATCTCGATGATCAATTTCCGTTCCCAATAAGGATCTGGCCACCACATGAAAAGCCATATTCATCATTTCTGAATGAATATCTACGACCCGTCTTTTTTCACCAACGGGCATGAGTTGATCCAATTGATGCTGAATGGTCTCCTCCATGAGCATTCTCAGGTTCTCGATCTTTTGTTTGTGAAAACCTGGCTGGATCAATCGTCTTTGCCTTAGCCACTCCTCTCCTTCCAAAGTCAACAACCCCCGACCCAGAAAAGCGGCCAATTGCTTGGTTTGAATATCGGATTTCTCATAATTTCTATGATTCTTCTGAAGAACGTGGCGAATAATCTCAGGCCTTGTGGTCAGAATACCGAGTTTGCCATTGGCCATTTTCACCCCGTACGGGTCACCGTACTCTCTTAAGTTTTGATTAAATACAGGAATGGGGTTTTTCATGACCCTGGGAAGCCGCGAAAGAATCACATGTTTGGGGATGATTTTAAAACCGAGATCACTCATACTCACCAAATTTATCGTGCTGCTGACAAGAAAGCGCGAACAATTTGATAAGATTTTTAATTACCTAGATCTGTACTCATTTTTGATGAAAACCTAGTTTAATGAAGAAATTACTCTTAATTCTACTTTTGCTACCTTTCCTTGCTTCTGCTCAACGAGACTGGCGAAAGATTGAAGTAAAAAACAATCCTGTAAAAGGGAACATCAGCTTTCTTACGGGTTCCGGAGGGAATATTGGTGTTTTACATGGCCCCGAAGGAATCATGATCATTGACGATCAATTTGCCCCTCTGAGTGATAAGATCAGTGAAACGATTGGTGCTTTCGCAGATGGTGACTTGAAATATGTGCTTAATACGCACTATCACGGAGATCATACCGGGGGCAATGAAAACTTCAAAAATGCCGGTGCAACGATTGTAGGTCACGACAATGTCAGGAGTCGCATGCAAACGGATTTTAATGATGAAGTCCTAAAACGACAGGTAGTTGCTAAATCTGAGGGGTTCTGGCCTGGTATTACCTTCTCAACAGATCTTACTTTTCACTTCAACGAGGAAGAAGTACAATTGATTTACGTTGCTGACGCGCATACGGATGGGGATGCTTTGGTTTATTTCAAAACCAGTAATGTCATTCACGCAGGTGATGCCTTTGTCAGATATGGCTATCCGTTTATAGATGTGGCCGGTGGAGGCTCCATTGATGGCATGATCGATGCACAAAAGAAAATCCTTGAGATCAGTAATGAGGACACGAAAATCATTCCCGGACATGGGGCCCTGGCCACTACGAAGGAAGTCGAGGAATTGCTGACCATGTTGGAAGAAACCAAAGAAATCGTGGTAAAAGCTAAGGATGGCGGCAAATCACTAGAGGATCTGATCCCGGAAAAACCATTTGCGGCTTACCATGATCGCTGGAATGGCAACTTCATCAGCTCCGACTTATTTGTCCAACTGATTTATGAATCTTTGCCATGATTCCCAGTACGGAATATCAAAAAAAAGCTCTCCCTGAAGGAGAGCTCTTTGAATTTACTACTTAGTTTGTGATTTTAATTTCTTAATCGTTTGCCGCAACGGAGGTAGATCCGGCGGATGTCAACTCAGCATAGTAACCCACCAGTTTCACCAGTTCCGCTTCATTTTTGAGTTTGATCTTATTTTTCTTGGCGTATGATTCTACCTTGCTATTATTCAGTGCGGATAAAACTTTTTTCTTATTCAATCCCACTGACTTGGTTTCACCTCCGACTTGCAAGTAATAATTGAACCTGGGCGAGAATGCCTCGATGTTTACGACTCCTCTTGCAGGATCATTGAATTCCTTCTTACTAATGGTCGCAACGAAATCCTTGAATAGGACGAGATTATCATCTTCATAAACGACCAGGCTAAATGACTTGGGTCTCTTAGGGTTTAACCCCTTCATGAATTTGATGCTTGAGGAAGCGAATTTGGCAGGATAATGCTCACTAGGTGTGTAATCTGCAACTTCAATCACATCGTAATAATCAGCATCCATCGCGGACTTCACACCCTTGTGCATGAATTCAAATTCCTTAGTATGACCATTGTAATTGATCAGGTATTCAACAGTTTCTCCTTTTTTAGAATTAGTGGCTTTAGCTGTCGCAAATTCCTGAAATAAATAAGGGCTCTTTTCTTTGCCTTCGTAGCGGCTATCATCGATAGCTGCTTGCCCCATAACGATGTTTTTCTGCGCAAATGAAAAAGTGGCTAAGCACAGGGCAGCACAATAAATGATGAACGACTTCATAGTTCTTCTCTTTGAGTTTTTGACTTTGTTTTTTTGACCTTTTGAGTACTAATACTTTACGTACTAATGACTCCCTTCGGATGTCCAAGATGCATATTCCGTGCCGAAATGGACTTTTTTACAACTCAACCGGGATATTTTACAGATCGAACGGGTATTGTCATGGATTTTAGAAGTTTCAGTCGGTTATCATAACGTACGAAACCGTACAAATGATACATAAAAACACAATTTTCCGGACATCTGCCCTGAAATGCTCTAAAATTGGATGAAAGACCGAAAAGGGAAATAGTGTGACTGAATCGGGACCGATGCTCACTTTCACTTCAGGAAATAAACACCAATGGAGTATAGCAGAATAACCGGTGTTCGATCAATATTCTCTGGAAATGCAGGTCCGCGATCCAGTACGGCACCCAATCCTAAAGATGCGGTGAACCACTTTTTGCCGCGATAAACGTAAAGTGGACCAGTCACTCGCTGAACATAGGACTGACCAATGCCCTGGTTCCACAATTGCCACGAAACAAAGGAACTCCGAATATTATCCTTTTTGAAATGATAATTCAAACCCGCACCAAGGCCGATAAGCCCCAAACCCACTTGAAGCCCAAAATCATCAGAAATCAACATTTCAAAATCTGCGCCTATCAATGAGCCTCCGCCATGAAGAATGCCTAAACTAATGGCTTCGTCGCTATTTTCATCCTGGAAAAGATCTATCGTCTCCTTGGGTTCATCCGGTTCAACTTCCTCCTGAGGTAAAGTCGCTAGAGAATCCGGGTAATAATCCTGCCCGTATGAAGCGCAAGGCACCACGGATAAGAGAACTACAAAAAAGTAAAAGGATGAGATCAATTTCATAAAAGTCGCTTTGAGTTGAATTGCCGGACAATAATAATTCCGACCCGCCAAAAGGACAAATTCAAGACAGGATGTTTGGTGCTGCCCAAGGTAAGGTATTTTTGCCCTTGTGAATGACTCAAATTTCAAATCCGGCTTTATTTCTATTCTCGGCAAACCAAACGTAGGCAAATCCACGTTGATGAATGCAATTACCGGAGAACGCCTTTCCATCATTACGTCCAAAGCACAAACTACCCGTCACAGGATCTTTGGAATTCTTTCTGGCGACGACTACCAAATGGTATACAGCGATACGCCGGGTGTGATCGATCCACAGTACAAATTGCAGGAAAGCATGATGCGATTTGTTCGGGCTTCTCTTGAAGACGCGGATATCGTTCTGTTCGTGGTAGAATTGGGAGAGAAATACGAATCTACTGAATTTGTACAGCAAGTATTGTCGGGGCCTTTTAAGACCATCCTCGTACTGAATAAAATAGACCTGGCTCAGGGTACGCAGTTAGAAGATAAAATTACTTATTGGCAAGAGTTGCTACCAGATGTGGAAATTGTTCCGGTTTCGGCGCTTAATAATACGAATTTGGACTTGCTATTTGACAAGATCAAAACACACCTACCCGTACACCCACCCTTCTTCCCTCTGGATGCACTTACCGACAAACCCGAACGCTTCTTTGCATCAGAGATCATTCGGGAGAAGATTTTTTTGACTTATAAGAAGGAAGTGCCCTACAGCTGTGAAGTGGTGATCACGGAATTCAAAGAAGAAGAACAGATCATTCGGATGCGAGCCGAGATCTTTGTGGAACGCGACAGTCAAAAGGGAATCATAATAGGCCATAAAGGCCAAAGCCTTAAAAAGGTGGGCATCGAGTCCAGAAAAGATATGGAAACATTCTTCCAAAAACAGGTTCATCTGGAAACATACGTCAAGGTAGAGAAAGACTGGCGTAAGAAAGATAAGCAACTGAAAAAATTTGGTTATTGATCCACCATCTCTGCTTTTATCTATTGATCACCGATAGTCTCTTTCTTGCAATGACTGATGACGAATGGTTTCGGTCCCATTAATGTGATTCAATGACGGACAAGTTTCATCAATTGCCTCGCACCCTGAAAATCTCCGTCTGGGTATCGAGCACAACGCCATCTTCCAATTGGATCGATACGTGAAAGCTTGACCGGATGGTGTCATTAGGGGGATCGATCAGTCTGAGAACCAGATCTTCATCATAACCAAATATCCAGGATCGCTCATTCTGAAAGGTTATAAACTCGCTAATCGAGGTAGCACTACTGCCAAAGACCCAGAACAGATGGTTTACGGTATCTCCTGGATTAATTCGTTTACCATTCATAGAAAAGGCGGAATCAGCAATTACCGTAAACTCATCGATCAGAGGAAATTCCGGAAGAGCCGGATCACATGCCCAGGCGTCAGTCGATAATGAAAAGTTAAATCCTGTGCTAAAAGTCAAGTGTTCAATACTATCCGGTTGGATTCTGATACCGAGTCTGTTCCAGATCGCCACAGTTTGTAGATTCCAGGGACGAGCCATACCCTGATCTATCGATACGATTTCTGTTGTTAAAGTATGGAAACGGGAACTGGTAGGAAATGTCCCACAACCGGGTACATCAAAATGGCAACTCAGTGGTAGGTGAAAAAGGCCTATCAATAATACACCCCAAAGCTTTTTATGCATTTAGACATTTTGTTGTTTCGAAGTAAAGATATACCGATTAGGATACCTTAAAAAGGAAATCAAAAGTCGATGCTAATAATAAGGCACCTCCGTAGAGCAATGCGGAAAGAATGGCTAACCCTATCAGGCTTCTGGAACAACTTATTGCGAATGAAATGAGGGTTTCCGAAGCCAAATACTTCGATTTATTGTCTAAGCTTTTCATCTATTGCAGCGGTTTACAAGTATGAATTTCCTAAACCCTTAACAAAATTCAAACCAATTCTAGCCGAGACACCTATATTCTTCGTTCAACACCCCAAAAGAACGGGTAAGTGAATTTTTCGATGTTCGATTTCGGTTGTAGAAAGTAGTGGTACTTTTGCGCTTTGTAACTGTAGCACCTCAACAAGAGGAAAGATTTGGCAAATATATTAGCAATCGTAGGGCGCCCAAATGTGGGCAAATCCACTCTTTTCAATCGTCTGATTGAAAAAAAGCAGGCCATCATGGACAATGAGCCTGGAGTGACGAGAGATCGACACTATGGAATGAGTGAGTGGAATGGTAAACATTTCACTGTGATCGACACAGGTGGATATGTTGAGGGATCTGAGGACATTTTTGAAGGAGCGATCCGAACACAGGTCAAAGAAGCTTTGATGGAAGCTACGGCGATCCTTTTTATGGTCGATTGTCATGACGGACTTCATGGTCTGGATCAGGATTTTGCCAACGTGGTACGCGAAGTACAAAAGCCTACATTTTTGGTGGCCAATAAAGCCGATAATCAGGAAAAGTCATTTGTAGCCAATGAATTCTATGCATTGGGCATCACCGATATGATCTTCCCGATTTCTTCTATGACCGGATCCGGAACCGGAGATCTACTTGATGAAGTGGTCAATCACATGGAAGACGAAGAGGAAGTCGAAGGTTCTGATTTACCTAAAATTGCAATTTTAGGACGGCCAAATGTGGGCAAGTCTTCCTTTGTCAATGCGCTACTCGGTGAAGAAAGAAGTATCGTTACTGATATTGCCGGCACTACTCGGGATGCCATCAACAGTCGGTACAACCTCTTTGGTAAAGACTTTTTACTAACTGACACGGCTGGGATCAGAAAGAAAGCTAAAGTCAAAGAAGACATAGAGTTCTATTCGGTACTACGGGCCATACAAGCGCTGCAAGACAGTGATGTATCCATCATCATGATCGATGCAGAACGCGGCCTGGAGTCACAGGACATGAACATCATTTCATTGGCACATAAGTACCGTCGAGGGGCGGTGATTTTCATCAACAAATGGGACCTGGTAGCCAGAGAAACCAATACGGCGAAGAAGATCACAGATGAGATCAAAGAAAAACTTGGCCCAATGCAGTACATCCCAGTTATTTTCGGTAGTGTATTGACCAAACAAAGGATCTTTAAAGTGATCGAAACTGCGTTGCAGGTATTTGAAAACAAGGACAAGAAAATCTCAACCTCGAAACTCAATGACGCCATGTTGCCGGAGATCGAGCGGTATCCTCCCCCGGCGGTAAGAGGCAAATACATTAAGATCAAGTACATCACGCAATTGCCTACCCGAAACCCGACTTTTGCCTTTTTCTGCAATCACCCAAAGGATATCAAAGAGTCTTATGAACGCTTTTTGGTTAATAAACTGAGAGAGAAGTTCGACTATCAGGGAGTGCCTTTGAAAGCGGTATTTAGGAAGAAGTAAATTTCATTTACCGGACGTCATAAAACTTTTTTGCGTCATTCCTGACCTGATCAGGAATCTCAAACTATCTTTTCGCCTACAATTAATCCTGCATACGCAGGAATGACGCTAAATTTTTAAACGCTAAAAAGCTTTATTGAGCTCTCTTGACCAGTAAGCAAGTATTCCAACGATTCGTTCCTTCCCCTGCGGTGGACTATTGTGATCAGCTATACAATCAGCTGAACTTTGAGTTTAAAATCAAAAAGAGTCGAAAGACCAAAATGGGTGATTTCCGCTTAGATCATCGGACCGGACATCAGACCATCACGATCAACAACGACCTCAATCCCTATAGCTTCCTGATCACCTACCTTCATGAAGTTGCGCATTTACTCACATTCGAGCAGTACGGACGTAAAGTAGCTCCACATGGACAAGAATGGAAAGACATGTTCAAGAAGACACTGAAACCTGTGCTCAATGAACAAAACTTCCCTCCTGAGATACTACAGGCGTTGGTCAATCACTTTGCAAGCCCCAAAGCCACCAGTTGCTCCGATCCGGTGCTTTATCAACTTTTGAGAAAGTACGACGAAGATAAAGGCGAAATACTGCTGAAAGAAGTTTCCATTGGTGGCCTATTCGAATTCAATGGTAAGACCTATCAGAAACTGGAAGTCCGACGTACCCGTGCCATCTGCCAGGAAGTAAAATCGAAGAAGAAGTATTTGATTGCGTTGATTGCGGGGGTAATACCTGTAAGCAGTGAATAGTTGGTTTTTACTACCTAACTTCTCCTTCGACCCAGGACCATAACCTTACTCTTCCGCTCCTTTCGAAATCAGATAATCAACCACGTCCTTATGTCCTTCTCTTCGAGCCATCAATAAGGGACTTCTTTTTTCGGAATTGATCCAGAAACCATCCCTCACCGCCAGGTTTACATCAGCACCTTTTTCTACCAGGTATTTCACTACATCCAAATGTCCGTTCCATGCAGCACGGATCAGTGGGGTCTCATCCCCGGAAACATGCGCATTCACATCAGCTCCTTTTTGGACCAGGTATTCCACGACATCCAAATGACCATTTTTGGAGGCGTAGATCAGCGGGTTCCCGTCCCCTGAGCTCGATCGATTGACATTACTCCCCAACATGACCAATACCCTGACCATATTCAAGTCTCCCCTGGCCGAAGCATTAATGAGCGCCGTTCCATCCCCTATGGTCCGGTTGTCAACATCACCACCATACTTTACCAATAGTTTCAGGATCTCCACATTGCCATATTTCCCAGCCAGTGCTAACGCATTGCCATCCCCGCCTACCTCTGTATTAGGATCCGCACCTTCCTCCAGCATCAATTCCACAATTTTAGCATTACCCCCAGCTACAGCGGACATCAATGGCGTTCCATCTCCATGAACCCTTTCATTGACCCGGGCTCTGTGTTCAATCAAATAGGCCACTGCGTCATAGTCCCCTCTTTGCGCTGCGATCATCAGCGCCGAAGCATCACTTCGATAACGATAAGATGTCTTGGCTCCGTGATCCATTAGTAATCTGATTATTTCCATATTACCCGTTCCTGCCGCCATCCCAAGCGGTGTTCTTGGCTGTAGATTACCCTCCCAGGTACAATTCGGATCTACCTCTTCCAATAGTGTTCTGACTAATTCAGTGTCCTGTGACTGAACCGCCTTTAACAACTCCTGGCAAGATTGACCATAGACCGCCGGGAGCATCATTATTCCCATTACACAAGTTGATATCAACTTTTTCATATCCTTTTATTTCGAGTTAAACAATCGTCTATACAGACCTCTTGAACCAAATGTATCAACCATAACCACACACTTTTCACAAAAAAGACCAACCTTCAGTTCTTACCCCTCGAAAGCGGTTTTCCGTCTGTCAAAAGGCTTCATCTATCAAAACCAGGGATTGATCCTTCGGAATCACTTGTCTGGAGACAACCCCAAATATCAATGGGGTGTGTGGTTATCTTTAGCCTTTCATGGCGATGGATCAAAAACTCATTGATAAGATCATTCAAAACCGGGTGTTGTCACACATCCTTTTTTGGATGTCATTCCTCTTGTTGTTCACTACGTTGGCCAGTTTGAACAGCAGCCCTATCAATATGCACATCCTCAACCATGTCTCTTTGTTACCAGCACAAATGGGCGCCGCTTATCTATTGAATTATTATCAGATCCCACAGCTCCTGTTCAAAAGGAAGTATTTGCTTTTCGCCCTATCCGTTGTATTATCCATCTACCTTTTTTCGGCCTTAGGTCGGATCAGCATCGTTTACATTGCAGAGCCTTTTCACCGACAAGATTTTGCGCAAGAAACCATCGCTGAGATTTTCGCAGATTCGGCCTATTTATTTGCGGTGTACTTCCCTTCGACCTACACACATGGTTTTATCATGTTGATCATTAAAGTGATAAAAGGGCGGTTTGAAGAGAAGCATCAAATCGAAACCCTGCAGAAAGAAAAAGCCGTCAGTGAGCTTAAATTCCTCAAAACACAGATCCAGCCACACTTCTTATTCAATACGCTGAATAACTTGTATGCACTCACCCTGGCCAAATCAGATGTCGCGCCAAAAGTCGTACTGAAGCTCTCGGAATTGCTCGATTTCATCTTGTACCAAAGCAATGAACCCACTATCCCTATAGAAAAGGAAATTGAGCTGATCAGAGGATTCACGGAATTGGAGGCCCTTCGCTATGGAGACAGACTTGACTTTCAGTTTCGACCCGATTGTGAAGACCCAAACACGCCCATTGCGCCACTGATCTTACTTCCCCTCGTGGAAAATGCTTTCAAACACGGAGGAAAAGGCAGTAGGAAGAAAATCCATGTCAACATTGATTTAACGCTCAAAAAAAGCAAGCTTTTCTTCCTCATCCGCAATAGCAAAGCCGCTTCTCTCGAATGGAAAAACAAGGTTGACAAACACGGAATTGGCCTGGTGAATTTAAAACGACAATTGGCACTCAACTACCCGGATCGACATCATCTGGAAGTCCAGGATGCGGAAGGGGAATATCAAGTGAAACTATCCATTGATTTAACTGAACGAACATGGAAGTGAAATGTCTGATCATCGATGACGAACCATTGGCGATAGAGGTCATTCGCAATTACCTGACTCAAATCCCGCAAATGGAATTGGTTGGCACCTTCGAAAGCCCAATTGATGCAACGGAGGTATTGCAAACAGAACCAATAGATCTCATTTTTCTGGATATCGAAATGCCACTGATGACGGGTATAGATTTCGTCAAATCCATGCAACATGCCCCCAAGATCATCTTCATTACTGCCTATCGCCATTATGCTATCGAAAGTTACGAACTCGATGTTGTGGACTACTTACTCAAACCTATTTCCTTTACTCGTTTCTTTAAGGCGGTCAACAAATTCAAATCCCTCTCTCAGCACAATTCACCCACTCCGATACCAGAAGAGAAGGCGGTGCAGAATGATCATATGTATGTCAACACCAATAAGAAATTCGTAAAAGTGCATTTCAACGACATCCTCTATGTTGAAAGCTTGAAGGACTATGTACATATTCACCTCAACACCGGTAATATCATCACCAAGGATTCTATTTCCGCTTTCGAACAAAAACTCCCGGACGCATTCATCAGGGTCCACCGGTCATTCATCGTCAATGCCGATCAGGTCAGCGCTTTTACCAAAACCGATATCGAGATCGGCGAAAAAGAGATTCCTATCGGTATGAGCTACAAAGAGGCCGTCCTGGCTTTCTTGCAAAACTCCTGACCTCTAACCTCAGGACGCCCCACCCCTGTTCCATTTCGTTAGACCGGCACTGGCGGGCCTAACGAGCCACTGCTACCAACTTTGATATGTACTATTCAAAAAATGGGGATTGTTAAATAAAGTCAATCCTTTGATCAGCGTTCGAACTTCTCATATTTTAGAGGTAACTAAAGACTTAAAAACAATACACAATGCATCGAAGGTTTTTATTCATACTAATCACCCTCACGACTTCCTTAACGCTATCTGCGCAAGAATATAAGCAGTTTAAGGTAGGATTGGGGTTAGGCTATGTTCTCACGGAAGACACCAGAGGCATTGCCATTTATCTCGAGCCTGCTTATCGAATTGAAGACCATATATCAGTGGGGTTTAGAATAGAGTTAGCTGGCCGCGCAAGCGGCATTGATGATCAGGATTTTGAAGTGGGATTCCACTCTTCCTACACATTGAACGGGCAATACTATTTCTCCAATGGCGACTTCCGGCCGTTAGTAGGACTGGGAATGGGTATTTACCAGACAGCCAGTTTTTCGTCAGAAGCCACAAATTTTTCGGAAGATCTGGACATCAGTCCGGAGTTAGGCGTCTACCCAAGAATCGGATTCGACTATGGCAACCTGAATGTCATTATCGATTACAATTTCCTGCCCACTTCGAGGGGTATTCTCATTTCTGACCCAAGCAATCGGGAAGTAAAAATCAAAAACAGCTATCTGAGTTTAAAACTGGGTATTTCTATTGGAGGAGGAAGGAAAAAATAATCCACGATTTATCTCCAAACAAGGCTTAACAAATGAAGGAGATATTACGTCAAAAAAGAGTAAAAACAAATCACGGATTGCGATTCCGATAAAATTCTGCATTATTTATTTTGAATTTCAATTCTCCTCCTTTTACCGACGTAATGTGAAAATCAATAATTTCCGAAGCCATAATTTCCAAATTTTCCGGACTCTTTTCAATTTGAAATCTAATAACGAAGGTATCATTAGGCCTTGGCTCGTACTCAAAGAACCGTGATGGTTTTTTTAAATTCCACAGCTGATTCCTTTTTTCAACATATATCGTAAATTGTTTAAGCTTGACAGCTTTTCTCTTACCTTTATTATTGACGGCCTGAATCCTAAAACTCTTTAATCCTCTACGGAAATCAACCAAATTCCCCTTTTCAACTTTGAACTGTAACGATATATCCCTGTCAAAAAAGAAACTAATTCCATTTCGCACATAAAATGTAGTTATACCATTTAATCGGTAGAATAGAATTGATTCGACTTTTATATTTTCCCTGTCTTTATCAGAATAGAACCCAATGATATCATAATTTAAGCCCAAATCCCTCTTATCTTTTTTACTCAAATTGTAGTCTCTAAGAGAAGAATCAGCCTTTATGACTCTTGGGAAAATGTCCTTTTTTGACAAAAATGAATCAGCTTCAATTAATTGGCGATGAGATGTAATTTCAACTTTCCTAAGATCTACAAGTTTAGTTTCGGAAGAATCTGACGATGATGACACAATAACGGAATCAAATTTCATCCTTTCTATAAAAAGATCAAGAATCGAATCTAATCTCAGGTTTTGATTTTCCAAATGCAGTAATTCTTTCTCCCTTTCAATAGTCTTACTCTGTAAATCAATAATTCGATCTTCTATTTGCTGCAACCTAGGATCTATTGAATGAATTCTTAAGGAAAAGAAGATTACTACTAGACAGATAAGGAAAAAAAGAAAATTCCAAGACAGATACTTCCTCATTTCGTAAGTAACTGATCTACTTTATTTGACAGATTTTTTTGCGTCTCGTCGAAAATTAATGTTCTCTCCTCAATTTTAGCATTTTGGATCATTAAAATTTCAAGTTTTTGATCAATTGAATCTAGCTTTTTTTCCAAAGTAGAGACTCTGTTAATCGTCATTAAATACCCTCCAATAACGATTCCTAGTGATAAAAGAAAAAATACAGCCTTAATGATTTCTTTCACGGACAGTGTTATCGGTATAGAACCAGCTTTATCTGGTCCTTCCACATATGGTTGTTGTCCCTTTCCCACGTTTACCTAATTCAGTTTTTCATTAATTTTATGATAAAAATAAAAAACTTCAAGTCATATAACAGAGCTAAACCGTCAACCTTCTGGTGATCAGCTGATCGACCCTTATGAAGAAAGCCATAGGTGTAACGGTGCGCCAGTTGTTGATTTGTAGTGTCCCTCCGACATTGAGGTACATGTCGATGTTGAAGTTGCGCATTTCGTCAATGACGTGCTCGGTAAAATTGACTAATGCGATCCAGCCATCTTCTACCTCCTCGAACCACTCTTCGTAGTAGCAGTCATCACTTCCGTGAAAATTCATCACATTTTCTCCAACGATAATGAATTTACTGATGCCCATATGCAAAAAGTGCTCAATGATGTTGCGCTTGAAGATCATAATGTCATTATTGATTGCGTCGTTCCACTCACCGATCATTTCAAGGATCACATATCCATCGGCATAGTTCGCGAATAGCACCTTCATGTAGAGCGTTTCCGACCCCATAAAATCCCATCCGGGATCAATGTAATACCCATAAATGGTCTCAGAATACAGATCATAGTTGTATTCCTTTCCATGAAAAGGGCTCTGATCGTCCAGGCTCGAATCGTAGTAATTCAACCAACCATGATAGGGTTCTATTTGGTGCATATCTGGTACTGAGTATCTGATACCTGGTATTTAGATGTGGAGATCACTAAAATATACATTGTCTATCATCCAAATACCAGATACCAAATACCAAATTCTACTCTCCTAAAGTAACGTAACGCTCCAATCGCGCCACTTCGTTCTCATCTACATACTTACCAATTTCACGACGAAATTGTTCCATCGAGCTGTAAGGACGATATTCTTCAAACTCATGGGCCATCTTATCACCTACTCCCGGGATCATTTTGAATTGTTCCTCGGGCGTGTCATTCAAATTAAGTGGTACGAAAACAAACTGCTCATAAGTCAATACCTGTTGCTCATCCACGTATTTACCAATTTCTCTTCGGAACTGCTCTACTGATGTGTAAGGACGGTACTCTTCAAACTCGTGGGCCATTTTGTTCCCAACTCCTGGTACCAATTTGAAGTCGTCCTCATCGGTAGTATTCAGATTCATAGGTAAAAACAGTCGACTCGCGGTAGCTTCATAATCTTCTTCACTGACCATGTCTTTCAACCATTTCGCAAATTCTGCACCGTTCAGGTGTGGCCTTCCGGCGATGATCTGATCTATTTGTGCTTCATTAAGACCAGCCACTGTCATTAATTCCTCCTTAGAAGCGAGATTAGGATTGAGAACATCGGTACCAGCCTCCTCTTCCGCCACTTCCGACGAAGCCACTTCGGTGGTTTTCGGTTCCGCTGCTGTCGTTTTTTCATCATTTCCTCCTGAACCGCAGGACCACAATAGGCCTGCAAAGGCCAGCATCATTAATGCATATTTAATTTTCATTCGCTTGAATTATTAACCGTTAATTAAATCCTCTTTTAACCTGTGAGGCTATATAAAGCCCCAACATGGAGATGGGTATCAGAAATCCTGGTGATATAACCGGAATGGCTCCTGTGGCTACTTCAGCAATCAGGTCCCAGCCTATCAAATTGGAACGAAGTTCTATGGCAAATTCGTAGTTATTTCTAATGTGCATAAATACGCCCACTACCCCTGATAGCATTCCAACACACATCCAAACCCGAAACATCGTTAACCCCTTGCCTTTGATGGCTATAAAGTAGCCTGCTCCGGTTGTAGCCAGGAATATAACCGGCACAAACTGCCAAAAACTTTCAAAGTGTTCTATAAGCAGCAAGTCCGCCAGCATCCCGAAGACCATGATCAGAAATATGAGACCTATGCCCTGTTTACCCATAACAGTCGGCAAAGCTACGCTAAATCTGTTCTTTATTTGTCAGATGATAACGGGGTATTGTGCCCGATTCCAGGCCTAAAAGTTTAAAACAGCGCACATAAAAAAAGAGACTGCCTTTTCAGACAGCCTCTCCTTTATCTCTTGATCAGATAATCTTAGTTGAAGATGTATCTGATACCAAATTGCATTCTCCATCGTGCACTGAACAATCCAGCGTCATCGAACTGGCCATATAATGCATCATTAGGCTCAATGTCATTGAATGGTTGGAAAGTGTAAGTAGGCACCAACGATCCAGCTTCGAATCCTTCAAACTCAAGCAATTCTACACCAAAAGATCTTCTGGAGTATCTTTTACCCAGGCTGCTGCTGATGAAATTGGTGAAGTTGAAAATATCCAAAGAAAATTGAAGCGTGTTTCTCTTACCATTAGCAGTCTCCATGTAAAAATCCTGAAGGATCTTCAAGTCAATTACATTTTCGAAAGGAGTTCTGTTTGAGTTGCGCTCAGCGTACTGTCCTCTGTTCTCACTCAGATATGGATCATCCTCAATAAAGCTGTTCAATTGTGTCCACTGCTGGTCAGCAGTAACCACATTACCATCTCCATCAGTATAATCAACCAAAACAATTTCGTTTCGAGAGGCAGGGATGTAAACCAACGCCCGGCTTCTTGAATCTTCGTTCTGGATGTTTTGTCCACTACCGTAAATGTAGCTGTATGGAGTTCCTGAACGTCCTTCATAGAACATGGTGATTTGTGTGCCCATGAAACCTGCATACTCTTTTCTGTAAGTTACAGAAGCAAGTACTCTGCTCGCCTGAGAGAAATCTGATCGAGTAACGTCTCTGAAATTGTTTCTTCCGTCCACAGTGAAAAGGCCTCTCCACTGAGAAGAGTTCTGAGAAGAAGTACCATCGTAGATAGAGAAAGCATCTCCATAAGAGTAAGATAGTGAGGCAGCCAGGCCATTTTCCATAGGCTTATTCAAAGAAGCAGAAACGTTGTAAGCATAACCTCTGCTATTGTTCTTACCGAAAATGATTCTTCCGTAAGTACCATCGATAGGTGCTCTTCTGTTCCATACAGGACGATCATCAGGAGTACCTTGCAAGAATCCTTCTGGTGTACGGCTTAAGTTCACGTTTTGATAGTATACCTGATTGATGGTCTTCGTAAATAAACCTTCAACTGTAGCGATCAGACCAGTGCTACCAATCTTTTGGTCAACAGCCAGGTTAGCTTTCCATACCTGTGGGATTCGGAAATCCTCAGCAAACAGATCGATATCTCCTGAAGGAGAAACATTGTTAGGATCGATAGAAGTCAATACGTTTCCGTCTCCATCGACACCTACAGGCTGGTTATCCCAATCTCTCAGGCGAAGGGCTTCGTCATTCAACAAGAAGTCAAGCGTAGTTCCTCTGTTTACACCATTGTTGTTGAACGATCCACCAGGCCATACCAAAGGAATTCTTGAAGTAAAGATTCCCCATCCACCTCGGATTTGAGTTCTCTGATCGTTGTTCACATCCCAGTTGAATCCAAGTCTTGGAGAGAAGTAGAATTGAGGCTTGATGAATTGTCCGGTTCTTGCCCCTTGCAAATCATAACCAGCCCCTTCGATCAAAGGAATCGTCTCGTTATTGAAGGCAGTATTTTCAGGTGTATCATCGAAAGACTGGATGTCTCCTCTGATACCAAATGTAACTTTCAGGTTATCCATTGCCTGGTACTCATCCTGAACGTAGAAACCAAATAACGCACCGTTGAAGGTAACACCAGCAGCAGAGCCATCGCCTGTTACATTATCTCTCAAAGAGAAAGATCGAATGTAATCATCCGCAGGCTCACCATTGATGAAGTCATCCAAGTTAGAAGCGCCTATAGGTGTATTTCTTTCCCATCCGTAATCTCCATAATTGAATGGAATGAATAGGTTAGTAACCTTGTAGAATTCCGCGTTAAAACCAGCAAGGAAAGTGTGCTTGCCTTTGTAGTACTCGAAGTTATCGGTGATCGTAATCACATCCTGCTCCAACAAGTTGGCAGTAGAGAAAGTCTCAGAACCAAATTGGAATCCACCCCGGCCATCATCGATGAACACCGCAGGGAAAGGAATTGAAGGACCATCGTTAGAGTTATCATAAGGATCTCTGTCATCTCGAACGATTGTAGCGCCAACGGATAAGTGGTTAGACATATTGGCTCCTAAAGTACTCTTGATCTCAAGAGCGGTAGTGTTCGTAGTAGAGTTGAAGAACTCAGAACCATTCTGGAATCGGATGCCACTTGCGCTAGAGCTTCTTGCTTCCAGGTTTCTGGCCTCTGTGAAAGAGTGACGAAGAGAAATCTTGTGATCATCCGAGGCATTCCAATCCAATTTGATCAGGAATTTATCACTGTCAAGGAAAGTCGTGTTGTTGGTGTATGTACCTGGCTCGTATCCGATGCCATTCAGGAAAGAAACCAATCGATCCACGTCAGCTTGAGAAGCATCTCCGTTGTACTCACCAAACTGGAAAGGCTGAGGAATCTCATCTCTTTGCAATTCTGCGTTCGCGAAGAAGAACAATTTGTTTTTGATGATTGGACCCCCTACTCTGAAACCGTAAGTCTGAGAAGTAAAGTCAGGCAGTCTTAATTCTTCCAGGTTTTCGCCATCCTCCTGTGGAGTGATACCCGCTAGTTTTTCATTTTGCGTGTAGAAATAAGCAGATCCTTCTACATCGTTGCTACCACTTCGGGTTACCGCACTCACGGAACCACCAGCGAAACCTGATTGTCTTACGTCAAAAGGAGCAATAGACACGTTGAACTGCTCGATAGCGTCCAAAGAAATAGGTGTCACACCTGTTTGTCCACCGTTTGTTCCTGAACCCGCAAGTCCGAAAACGTCATTACTTACCGCGCCATCAATATAGATCGCATTGTAACGGTTGTTCTGACCACCGATAGACAATGAAAGCCCATCATTTCCTTCAGTAATTTGTGCCTGAGGAGTCAACCTCACAAAGTCACCAATGGATCGGCCCACGGTAGGAAGTCCTTCGATGGTTTCTTTTCCGATGAAGGTTGAAGCACCCGTTCGGTTACCATCGATGATCTCACCTTGATTGGCGGAAACTACTATCGCTTCCAGCTCAGTTACATTTTCTTTGAGTGTCTCATTCAACTTGAATGTCTGACCAAGCGTAAGGAAAATGTTATTTCTTTCAAGAGTCTCAAATCCAATATAAGAAACAGTTACTGTATATGGACCTCCTACATTCATGTTAGGAAGACGGAAGTAACCATCAAGGTCGGTTACGTTCCCCCACTCAGAACCTGTGGGTGTATGCGTAGCAAGTACGGTTGCGCCTGGAAGGCCTTCTCCGTTGGCGTCGGTAATTCTACCTCTCATAGAGGCAGTAGTACTTCCCTGGGCGAATACATCCCCGAGGAAAATTACCATAGCAACGGAAAATAAAAGTAGAGTTTTTTTCATCGCTTTAAGTGATAGGTTTTTACTTCCGCAAAGCTAAACTTTCCGCTCACCAACGACTTTTCTACAAAATTAAATTTCGATCAAAGCTGTTAACATTCGCTTAATTTAGAACGAATGCATAATTAACATTTAGGTAACAATAAATAATTTGGCCCATTGTTCATTTTTACAAAAACAGCTTTTACGCATCAGAAACGAATAAAAAACAACTGATACGTTATCTCAGATGGCCTCGTGATACAAAAGCAGTCCAGCTATGGGAGATTGGACAATTCGCCCAATTGACAACCCTTTTTCGATGGCAACTTCCCTAAGCAGGGAGTTGAAATGAAAAGCAATCGATCCGGCAAAATGAATTGGGGTAGAAATATCAACCTGAGCAAATGCTTCAAAATAATCGCTGAAGGCTTTTCTAAGTAATTGATCCACATAAGGTAAGGCAAGAAATGGGTGAAGGTATGCTGCCAATCTTGCTAAATGAGTATTGCCAGCTTTGGTCCCATATACTTTACCAAGTTCGTCCCCCAAATCCTCAAAGTGAACCGATAAATGCTTCACTAAAGTTTCGGGCATGCGCCCCCGGTAGTAATCTCTGGTCAGGATTTTACCTATGTAAGCTCCACTCCCTTCGTCACCGAGGATAAAACCGAGGGAGTTGATTTGCTTGGTGATCGTTTTTCCATCGTAATACACCATGCCCGAACCTGTACCCAGAAACCCAATCCAGCCGGCATCCCTGCCACATAAGCCCCGTGCAGCAGCCAAAGCATCATTCTGAACTTCAACTTTTGCCTTTGCGAATTGTTGCTGAAATGCCTCTTGAGTATCCAGAAAATGCTTTTCACTTATGAGCCCGGCCGCATAGAAATATAGCTCAGTCACTGCCTCAGGATCCACGATCTGCTGCGTCAAGGCCTGCATCAAATCTTCAAACGAACTGGATTGTGGATTATAGCCCACCGTTGCAAATTGATCCACCACCGATTCTCCTTTGGAAAGTCGCCATTGCGTACCTGAACCCCCAGCTTCGCCGATTAAGATATGTCCTGATGCCATTGTCAAACTTCTAATACACCAACTACTCGCATTCGTTCAAAAACACCTGCTGTATGGGGAGCATTAGCCAATTCCTCTGTTAGGTCCTGACCCGCCCAATGCTCGTAATGTTTCCCCTGCTTCCAAAGACGGCTCTCACTTACATCGTAGATCTTATGTTCGAAGGCTACCCATATCTCTTCTCGGTCCTGGCCATTTCTTAGGGCCAATTGTTGCCGGGTGTAGGTTTTCATTCTGCCAGGGTTACGATAGTGATTCCGGTACCCCCACGATCAGCATGTTCGTCCTCCGTGCTCAAGATGTTCCGATCTCCTCTCAGGTGATTTCGGATCACATCTTTCAGGATACCATGTCCTTTACCATGAAGAATCCGCAATTGCTTTACCCCAAGCATCAATGCGTCATCGACAATTCGATCTACCATAGGGAGCACTTCCTCCGCCCTTTTCCCTCTTACATCAAGTTCCGAAGAAAATGAGGTCAGTTTTTGGTCCCAATTCATATTGGAAACCGTGGCTTTTTGTTGCGTTTTTGCCTGACGATTAGAGATTTTCTCTAACTTATTCAGTGCAACGAAAGATTTAAGACTTCCAAAAGTCACTTCCGCCTGCTTGCCTTTTACTGCTACCACATTCCCTATTGTTCCCTGGTCTTTCAACCGAACTTTGTCCCCGGCATCAATCGGTCCCTGCTCAACCTTTACGGGAGTCGGCTGTTGCTTTGCCTTTTTCTTCGTCGGCTTTTTGACCTGAGCTTCAATTTTTCCAGCGTACTCCTCCAGCGTTTGACGGCTGGTTTTGGTACGCTCCTTATCTGCTTTGGCTTCTTTGATCTCTCGAATGGTTCGCTCGATTTGCTTGTTTGCAGCGGCGATCAATTGTAAAGCTTCTTGTTTGGCCTCCTTCAATATCTTCTTTCGGTCCACGTCGAGTTGTGTCCGTAAGGCCTCATAATCATCTCGCAAACTGGTCAGTTCTTCCTTCTCTCCTTTTAATTGCCGATTGGCTTTCTCAAATTTAGCTTTCTCGGAATCAAGCTTTCCCAACATGCGATCATAGTTGACCTGATCGAATCCAACGATCTTCTTGGCTTCTTTCAAAATGCCCTTATTCAAGCCCATTTTTTGTGCAATCTCAAAGGCAAACGAACTGCCAGGTTTCCCCTGCTCCAATTCAAAGAGTGGCTCTAGTTTTTCCGTGTCGTATCGCATGGCTGCATTTTGAAGACCTTCGGTTTTTTCTGCAAAGTCTTTCAAATTGCCATAGTGCGTTGTTATTACACCATAACATCCCGTTTGCGCCAGGTTTTGCAAAATGGACTCAGCAATAGCCGCCCCGAATTGTGGCTCGGTTCCTGTGCCAAACTCATCAATCAACACAAGTGATCGCTTATCTGCGAAATCCGTGAAGTACCTCATCGCAGCCAAATGAGAGCTGTACGTACTTAAGTCATTTTCCAGGGATTGTGAATCTCCGATATCTGAGAAGTAATTGCGAAAGAATCCCATTTTTGATTCTTCATGCACTGGGATCGGGAAACCACATTGAACCATGTATTGCAGCATTCCCACGGTCTTCAAAGAAACCGATTTACCTCCGGCATTGGGGCCGGAAATAACCATAACACGTTCTTTACGATTTAGGTCAATACTAAGCGGAACTACCTCTCTGCCCTGATCTTTGTGTTTCTTCCATAGCAACGGATGTCGCCCCTCTTTGATCAGTATCTCAGGTTTATCTTCCACCACTGGCACTAAAGCCTCAAAATCAATCGCAAATCGTGCTTTCGCATGGATAAAATCCATTTTCACCAGAAACTCAGCGCCTTTTTGCAAATCCGGAAGACGTTCACGTATTTGATCGGCCAGTGCCGTAAGTATTCGTATGATCTCACGCCGCTCCCTGTACTGGAGTTCTCTGACTTCATTGTTCAGGTCCAGCACTTCCGTTGGTTCCATAAAAACCGTTTGTCCGGTACTGGATTCGTCGTGCACAAACCCACGAAGTTTCCGCTTAAATTCGGCCTTCACAGGGATCACCAGACGACCTGAACGTACCGTTACCGCACCGTCATCCTCCGTAAACTCACTTTTCTTTGATCGCTCCAGGATGGTTTGAATGGTTTTTCTGACCTGCCTTTCCGCTTTACTGATCCTGTTTCTGATCTCCGACAGCTCATCCGAAGCATTATCCCGGACTTCTCCTCTTTCGTCTATCCGAGCATCGATTTCTCGCACCAGCTCCATATCAGAGATGAACCCATGCGTGAGCCGGGAAAGTGTCGGAAAATCTTCATTTTGCTTTTTCAGGAATTGCGACCAATGATATAAGACTTCCAGGGCACTTTTCAATACTGAAAAATCCGAAGCATCTAAATAGGTACCCCCTGTTTTAACGCGCTTCAACAATGGGAAAATATCTTCAAACTGGCCACCAGGTAGAGATGCGCCCCCTGTAATGGCCTTATGCATTTCACGCGTCTGGTCCAAAAAGACCTGTAACTGACTAAATTTAGCAACGGGCTGTGCTTTATCTACCCGGTCTTGCGACAGCTGACTTTTGCAGTAATTCTTCAGGATCGATCGTACCTGATCAATCTCTAATTTTTCTTCTAAGTTTTCAGGATAAAAAAGCATCAGTCGATGTTCTTATTTTTTGCCCGCAAGGCCAGGCTATCAACGACCGCCTGGTAAACCGCCGTTAGTTCTACCGGGTTTTCAAGGTAATAGGTCATACTATTGTGATAGCGAACTGAATCAATACCCATATCTTCTAACAAAAACGTTTGATAATGATTGAATAAAAATTGAGCAGAGTCCCCCGCTCGCTTAGGAACTTTGTTGATTTTCGCTTCCAATAGGTGAACTTGAATCAAAAGATCTACCATTTCTGGCTTTTCAATCAAACCCACTGGCTTCTCCGGCTCTCCCACACAACCCATCACGAGCACCAGACTCAACATGGGTATGACAAATCGTTTTTTCATATGTCCGATTATCCGCTTCAGATGTTAAAAATTGTTATAACGAATCCGGTACTGGAAAAAGCACGTGACTCGCGACTAATTTTCTGAAAGTACTTATAATTTTGATGCGCAAAATTACCTTGATGAAGGAAATCCTCAAAAAGCTCCGTAAATACGAAATCAAGGTCCGAAAGGCCATCAACTCTCAAATGCAAGGTGATTTCCAGTCTATCTTCAAAGGATCAGGCCTGGAATTTGATGACGTACGCACGTATCAGTACGGTGATGATGTACGAACTATCGACTGGAATGTTAGTGCAAAAGGACACGGAACCTTTGTAAAAACCTTTAAAGAAGAAAAAGAACAGACTGTATTTTTCGTATTGGATGTTTCCGCCTCTCAGGAAATTGGCAAGGAAGGCAATCAAAAAATTGATGTTGGGAAAGAGATCACTGCCCTGCTATCCTTTTCTGCTATCAAGGAAAGCAGTCAGGTAGGATTGTTGTGTTATTCAGACGAAAGAGAGAAGTACATCAAACCAGCCAAAGGAAGCCGACATGCCTATGAAATCTTCAATGGAATCTTTTCGTTGAAGCCTACCTCCAGGAAGACCAATCTGAATAAGGCCATTAAATTCACACTGGATCTATTGAAGCGGAGAAGCATTGTGTTTCTAATCTCAGACTTTGTGGATGAGGATTATATGCACTCTCTCAAGGGGATGGCCCGTAAACATGATCTGATCGTCATTCACTTATTTGACAAACGGGAGGCTGCATTTCCTAGTCTGGGGATCGTCCCTCTTTTTGAAAAAGAATCAGGACGAAACATCTGGGTAAATACTTCCTCTGGTCAATTCAAAAATTTGTTTGACCGGACTTATCGCACCAACACAGAAACGCTGGAAACCTTTTGCCGTAGAAATGATGTGAATTATTTATCCATTGACACGAACGAAAGCTACGTACCCAAATTGATTAAACTCTTTAAAGGAAGAAATAGAAAAAATGCGCAACGTGTCCGTTAATCGATTGTTCTTAGGGCTTTGTCTGATCATTGGCTTTGGACCAGTTGAGGTTTATGGACAGGAAATCAAGGTCCGAACCGGATTTGTGCAGGACAGCCTGGGAATTGGTGAACCTGTTCAATTTTGGTTGAGCGCAAATTATCCTGCGGAAATAGAGGTCATCCTGCCAGATAGCGCGTACGACTTCTCTCCTTTTGAAATCATAGGCAGAACGTTTACACCGACCTTCGCCGAAGGGAATATGGCCTATGATAGCGCTGTTTATACGTTGCAATCCTTCGAGATCGATTTAGTCCAGTATTTATCGATAGATGCGTTGATACTGGAAGGAGCGGATACTGTGGTCCTCACCTCCGATCCTGACTCCATATATTTCAGGGAGCTTGTGGCGGCCGTTACGGACACCACGCAACTCAAAACTAACCTTGCTTATCGGGAAGTAGATGGTGTTTTCAATTATCCACTTTGGTCATTCATTGCCCTGGGCATTTTTATTCTGATGATTCTTACGCTCATCATTTTTGGAAAAAAGATCGCCAGAAATTTCAGACTCAAGAAACTCAGAAAGGAATACGAGCAGTTCTCATATAAGATCAGTTTACACATTAACAACTTAAAGGAGGAACCTGCGCCGCAGGTGGCAGAAAATGCACTTTCCGACTGGAAGAAGTACCTGGAACGCCTGGAGAAAGTACCTTATTCCAAGTTTACGACCAAAGAAATCCTGGCATTCGATAATAATCAGGAATTGAAGGATACTTTAAAAATCATTGATCGAACGGTCTATGGTAAAGTGGAACAAAAAGAGATCTTCAAGTCATTTCAGGACATTGAGGACTTCACGCAACACCGCTATACGATGGCATTGGATCGCATAAAGAATGGAGACTAGTATGTTGAAGAGTTGGTTTTCAAGCCATTGGTTCACCCCGGCTACTTTCGAAAATTTCGATTGGCAAAACCCATTGTGGCTTTACCTCATTCCGGCCATCCCCATTCTGTTGATTGTTCGATGGCTGATCGCCCTTCAATTTCGTCAAAACCTTCCTATTGCGCTTTCCAAAAGCAATCTCAAGAGTGATCCCATAAGCTATCTGAGATTCATTCCCGCCCTGTTCTTCTTATTAGCAGCCATCGCTGTGATTGTGGCAATGGCCAGGCCACAAACAACGAATGAGCAAGTGGAGCAATGGAGTGAAGGTATCGACATCATGCTCACCATAGACATCAGTGAGTCCATGCGAATTGAGGATTTCAAGCCCAATCGCCTGGAAGCCGCAAAGGAAGTGGCAACCGATTTTGTTTCAGGACGTTTTCAAGACCGGATCGGATTGGTGATCTTCTCCGGGGATGCTTATTCTCGTGCCCCACTCACCACTGATTACGAATTATTACACGGTTATATCGGAGAAATCTCTTTTGAACTGATTGAAAACAGTGGTACTGCTATTGGCAGTGCACTTGCGGTAAGTACCAATCGCTTGAGAGAATCTGAGAGCAAGAGTAAAGTACTGATCCTGCTTAGTGACGGAGACAACACTGCTGGCAATATTGATCCTATCACAGCCGCCAAGCTCGCCTCCGCATATGACATTAAGATTTATACCATCGCCATTGGTAAGGAAGGCAAAGTTCCTTTTGGGCAAGATTTTTTTGGTCAGACCCGGTATGTAGACAATACCCTGGATGAAACCAACTTACGGGAAATTGCCAAGATCGGCAATGGGAAATTTTATCGGGTATCCGATAAACAAGCCCTGGAGGCGGTTTTCGCTGAAATCGACCAACTAGAAAAAGCAGAAATCAAAGAATCACGATATAAGGACACTACTGATTACTACGTGATCTATCTAAAGTGGGCCATCCTGTTTTTCCTTATGTGGTTGCTCTTGAAAAGTACTTTCATGTCTAGCATCCTGACAGACTGAATCATCTATTTAAACTTTCCCTCAACACAAGGCTTTTTTACCATTCCTTAGAATTTGAGTTAAAAACAACATCTGTCGACGGTCTTCTCCGTTAGAGTCATCAGGTCAAAATTCAAAATTCAAATTCAAAATGAAAAAGTTATTTGCATTAACACTAGGATTATTAGTAGCCGCCGCGCCTTTAATGGCGAACAACGACAAAGGGGGAGACAAGAAGAAAAAGAAAGTCGAATCAACCAATAAATTCAGCATAGTAAAGTCTGCTGATGATCAATTCCTGCTTCAGGTGCTTTCTATAGAGCCCGGATTCATGAAAGTGAAAATATTCGATGAAAACAATGTATTCCTTCATGCTCAGTCTTTCTCGTATGATCACAGCGTGAATATCCCATTCGATTTCTCAAATCTGGACGAAGGAAATTATCGATTCCAAATCGAAGGTCCTGACGTAGAAGGAACGCAAGAGGTATTCTTAAGCAAAATGCATGAAAAAGATGTAGCTGCATTCGTTGAGGAAATAGACGAACATCGCGTTAAATTGACTGTATACCGGGAAGATACACCAGTTACGGTTTCACTGGTTGATGAAGATGGTCGTTATTATTATAAAAAGGAAGTAGCAACTACCAGCAACTTCGTGCAAACATTTGACTTGTCGAATGTCAAAAATAAGAGCATGATGCTAACCATCAAGGGTAAGAAATCCTCTATATCCAAGGTACTTTAAGTTAACCTTTGTGCTCCGTCATAAGAAAACACTCATTACATCAGGTATATTACCACTCGTCATTAATTGAATTAATAGAGTAACTGAATTAATTAAAAGAACGTTAATGATCCAAAGTTCGAAGAGACTCATAAAAGTGAAGAAACCAGCAACTTTGGCATTCGCGTTCCTTATGGCGGTAGCACCCATTTTTGCCAGCAATGGTGATAAGAAAAAGGATCCGAATAGCGCTGGCAACTTCTCCCTCACAAAAGCGAAGGACAATATTTATGTTCTGGAAGTAACATCCGAAGGATCGGGTTTCGTTAAAGTGAGAATTGTGAGTGGTATCAGTACCCTGATCCATGAGAAAACGATTTCTTACGATGGCAGGACAAAAGTTCCTTTTAATTTATCTGAATTGGATGAAGGAAATTATACCTTTGCATTCGAAGGACCAGACATCAAAGGAACCCAGAAGGTGTTCCTAAGCAAAATGCATCAGGAGGATGTAGCTGTATTTGTTGAGGATATTGGAAACGACAAAGCTAAGGTGACTGTCTTTCACGACGATGTTCCCGTTAACATCTCGCTTGTGGACGGCAAAGGCAACAAATATTTTGAAAAATCGTTAAAGGTTACAAACAATTTCGTACAGGTATTTGATCTGTCGGATGTTAAAGAAGAAAATATGACGGTGGTTGTAAAAGGACATAAGTCCACCATCGCAAAGAGTTTATAATCATGTTCTAGTGATTATAATTTAGGTTGATTTGGCCCCGAGCTCTCCGAGCTTGGGGTTTTTTTTGCCCTTTCTACAAATGTTCCTCTTGAATTTGGATCAATCGGTAAATCTGGGGAGGAACATAATTTCTCCATTGATCCAAAGTGATTGAGTTAATCAGTTATTCCGTTTTCTGCTCTTGAAAGGGCAATTTCTTGGTTCTGGATTTCCTGCCGAAGGCACGATGAACCAATATGTGCGGATATTCTGGCTGGGTAACATAATAACTCTAAAATGAAATTTTCACTATTTACGGATGGTTCTCAGAAATATTGCTTGATCCCAACTATCTTGGTGTTATGCCTCGAACCAAGTTTATCTTCCATTTCCTTCTGACCAGTTTCATATGGTCATGCCAGTCAAAACAAGAACCTGTCCTGCATGAGCATGTACAAATCCCCGACATGCCCGTACTTACAGAAAGTGTAGCTGCTGATTTTGTGGATCTCTCACTACACTGCGTAGACCGGCCCTATCCCTACAAAATTGGCTACCGTTTTCCTTCCGAAGACTGGGTGAAACCACATACGGAAGTTCACCCTTCTTTTTATGGTTGCTGGGATTGGCATTCTGCCGTTCACGGACACTGGGCCATGGTCAAAGTGCTTAAGACATTTCCTGAAACAGATAAAAAAGATTCCATCCGAATGAAGCTTCGCGCCAATCTAACCAAGGAAAATCTGGCCGCTGAATATGACTTTTTTG
This sequence comes from Cyclobacteriaceae bacterium, assembly GCA_965229785.1. Lineage (GTDB taxonomy): Bacteria > Bacteroidota > Bacteroidia > Cytophagales > Cyclobacteriaceae > JAWPMT01. Next base: position 688,723 of record CBDDJS010000001.1, on the reverse strand, counting down.
CCAATCAGTCCTTTACTGCAGGGTTCGAACGCACTTATGGCTGGGCATGGCTGTTGAAGCTTTATGCCGAGTTGGCCACCTGGGAGGATGAAGAAGGACAACTGTGGAAGGAAAATATGCAACCCCTCGCAGAATTGTTATCTCGGAAAACCATTGACTATCTGAAAGTCCTGTCAAGCCCCTTGCGTCCTGGTACGCATGCCAATACCGCATTCTCTTTCGGACTTATGACAGAGTATGCGGAAATCATGGAAGATGCGGACCTAATGAATGCCATGAAAGCATTCAGTGACCAACATTTTAGTCCTGATAAGCACTGCCCCACTGCGTATGAACCCTCCGGCACTGATTTTATCTCTCCTTGTTTAGCTGAAGCAGCTCTAATGAGTAAGCTCATGCCTACAGAAACTTACCTGAGCTGGTTTCAGGATTTCCTACCCTCTCCAAGTAGTACCGAAATACAATCGATTGAGAATCCGCCCCTTGTCCTGGATAAAGAAGACCCGGGTATAGGTCACCTGATCGGATTGATGTTTCAGCGCGCATGGTGTCTGAAGCAAATTGCGGCTGTATTTGATGATACTGACCCAAGAAAAGCATACTTCCTCAACATCGCATTGAAGCATATAGAAACCGGAGAAAATATCATGTTTGAGAGTGGATATGGTGGAGCACACTGGCTGGCTACCTTTGCAATCTATGCTTATACCATTGACGTTTAGTCTTAAAATAATGAGGCAATCAACAGAGACCAACCACTTGCTACCACAATGAATAAGAGAATGAAATATACCATCTGAAGTTTTTCCTTCATGGTGAGTCTTTGAACAGTAAGTTGTTCCCCTATGTATTTTCCTCTCCTGTCATAGTAAGTGCCGCTTAGCCACCAACCCACAAGGAATGCCAACGCCATTGGACCAAAGACAATAATGAACTTCGGTAATTCAAGGTTCAACTGTGTCGTTATCCTCAGTGAAACTTTATAAGAAGGCACTAAGAGCATAAAAAAGAACATCGCCGCAAAGGCAGTCTTTATACTGGAAGTAGCAAATAAATGAGGGTCTTGTGTCCTGGCCCAGGTGACCAGATAACCTTTAAAAAGAAGTCTGAAAACAAGATCCAAAAGACTCATCTAACGTATCACGTAGCTTTTCAGTCTGAAGTTTCGGTCATATTTCCCACTCATCATTGAGCAGGTTGATCGCATGATAACCCGTCAGGTCAAACTGACACGGAACGATAGAGATATAATTGTTGGCAATGGCCCATTCGTCATTATCCTCTCCTTTATCATGGTTGATGAAATTCCCGGTCATCCAGAAATATTCTTTACCATACGGATCTTTTCTTTTATCGAATTCCTCCTCCCATCGAGCATTGGCCTGACGACACACTTTGATTCCCTGAATGCTTTGATTCTGATTAGGTGGAATATTCACATTAAGTGCAATCCCTCTTGGGATTCCCTTTCCCAGAGCCTCTTGAATGATCTTTTTGATAAAGGGTTCTGCATGCGACATCTCCGCCCGGGTGCTGAAATCACATAATGAAAATCCAATAGCTGACGTCCCCTCTATAGCACCTTCAATGGCTGCACTCATGGTTCCGGAATACAACACACTGATAGAGGTATTGCTACCATGATTTATACCACTTAGAACCAGATTGAACTTACGTCCTTTCATGATTTCATGTTTGGCCAGTTTCACGCAATCCGCTGGAGTTCCGCTACATTCGTATGCCGCTATCCCTTCGAAAAGGTGGTTTTTTCTGATCCTGAGGGTATCACCAACGGTAATGGCATGCCCCATGCCCGATTGAGGGCTGTCCGGAGCAACTACTACGACCTCACCTAACTCCCTGGCTATGTTTATGAGTCTGGCAATGCCCCGGGAAGTGATACCATCATCATTGGTTACGAGGATCAGCGGTGTATTGGAGTCAGGCATTTTAATCGGATTTCTTTTGCCCGCAAGTTACGAATGACGTCTGTACCAAATAGGAAAAGGTTTGCTTAATTCAAATCGAATTGTAGAAAGCTGTAATACGAACCAGATCACGTGCATTGTCTGTTTTCAGGCTGTTGCTCTTGATGAATTCTTTTACTTTACGCTCTTTTTGAGACATGATATCATAAAGGTCAGATTTCTTCCCGGAATATGCAGCCAGGTCCCCGTCTTTATCTACAAAATAGAAATTCAGAGCCAATTTATTCCTCACCACCGTAGAACCTCTGGTAACTGAATTGCCTAGCGGTACCGTTTCCTGAACAATGGCTTCACGGGCCAATAACGATAAAGGTCCTTCAAAGAGCAACTCAAAAAAGACCGGTGTTTCATGGTCGTATTTCAATCGATAAGGAATGCTATAAAATTGACGATAGTTCTCTACCAGCTTATCATAAATATTGAAATAGAATACCTGAAAACTGGACAGGGTCTTGAAATTCGTATTCTGCAGAAGGATAACATTGGTTTCCATGTCATATTTCACCTGCCCCCTCAACGTATCTCCTTTTGCAGTAACTACAAAACCATCGTGCCAAAAGTCTGAAGAGAATTGCTGTGCTCTCAGAGAGAGAACAGATAAAAAAAGTACTACTATCAGCGAACTAACTTTCATTTATTCAATATGTCGTGCCCCATTTTGTCACGTTTGGTTTCCAGATATTTCTGGTTGTGCACATTGGGATCTATCTCAATTGGGACATTTTCTACAATTTCCAGGCCATACCCCAATAGCCCGACCCTTTTTTTAGGGTTATTCGTTATTAACTTCAATTTGCGTATTCCGAGTTCCCGCAATATCTGGGCTCCTACCCCATAATCTCTCTCATCCATCTTAAAACCCAGGTGCAGATTGGCTTCCACGGTATCCATTCCTTCTTCCTGAAGCTTATAAGCTTTCAACTTATTGATCAGTCCAATTCCTCTGCCTTCCTGATTCATGTACAAGACCACTCCTTTTCCTTCTCTCTCCACCATATCCATCGCAGCGTCTAATTGATTGCCACAATCGCAGCGATAAGAGTGGAAAATGTCTCCGGTCATACAAGAGGAATGTACCCTAACCAATACCGGTTCATCTTCTTCCCATTCTCCCTTTACCAACGCTAAATGATGATCCCCAGTATTTAATTGGGTAAAAGCTCTCAAATTAAAATCGCCCTGAGTGGTAGGCATTTGCACTTCGATCTCTTCCTTGACCAAAGACTCCTTTTCAAGACGGTACTCGATCAGGTCCTTGATAGCAACCAATTTCAATCCGAACTTATCAGCAATTTTCCGGAGATCCGGAAGACGTGCCATGGTCCCATCATCCTTCAATACTTCTACTAAAGCTCCTGCAGGCTGAAGTCCGGCCAGTCTGGCAAAATCTACTGTGGCCTCTGTATGACCGGTTCGGCGAAGTACCCCGCCATTTTTTGCTTTTAATGGAAATATATGTCCCGGACGACCCAGGTCCTCAGGTTTGGTCAAGGGGTTTGCCAAAGCCTGAACTGTCTTTGCCCGATCATGCGTAGAAATACCCGTAGTAGTGCCATGCCCCAGAAGGTCCACTGACACGGTAAAAGGAGTTTCGTGAATGGCTGTGTTTTTTCCTACCATAAGATCCAATCCTAATTGATTGGCACGATCTTCGGTGATGGAAGCACAAACGAGCCCACGTCCTTCTTTGATCATGAAATTGATGATCTCGGGGGTTACTTTTTCGGCGGCACATATGAAATCGCCTTCATTTTCACGGTCTTCATCATCAACAACAATAATGATTTCGCCGTTTCTAATTGCCTCAATGGCATCTTCGATTTTATCGAGCATTTGGGTTATTATAATTCAAATACAGGTTTAACAAGTTACTTGACCGTAACGTTACCAAGAAGTGTAGCTATTTCTACTTCCATCTGTTTAAGGTCATTAATCTCATCAAGAATCTCATCAATTTCTTCATCAGCTGCATCTTTCAGCTTACCACTTTCTTCTTCAACCAGGTGTTGGATGATTCTGAATTTAAGTCGTAAAATATTGGTGAATACCAGGTTTTTCAGATTTTCAGATTCTGATGGTACCTCAATCTGATATTTCTCACTCCAGTTTACGCTCACTTCATACTTAGGTGTACTCAAATCAATGACTTCTTTCTTGATTTGATCATCATCCATGGACAAAAGGTATTCGGCATTAATCACAATACCTTCAGCTCCTTTTTCCCGGAACAGGTCCAGGATCTTCTTATAAACGGGAATGGTAAAATCTATCTCTTCTATTTCCGAAAGGAAGTAATCGATCAGGTATTCGTCTTCGTCGTTTTTAGAAATGAATTCATTGCCGTAGTTGATGAGTACCCGCACGCTTTCACGCTCCTGATAATAAATCGCCGATTGCTTGTAATCCTGAGATGCTTCTGGTTCCACTGAATCACCCAGGAACAAATCCTCTGTTGTAATCGGAGGCGGTCCATCTCCGTCATGAGAAGGAGTCTGAGGGCGTTGCGGTGGCGTTTTCGGAGCTTGCTGACGTTCGATCAGCAACTTATTTTGCTCTGAGATGAGCACCGTTTCACTGATCCCCATCAAATCGCTGCATTCTTTCAGGTACACAGCGCGCTTTACCGGGTCATTGATCTTTGCGATACTCCCGACAATGTCTTTGATAGATTCAGATCGTTTAATGGGATCCTTATCTATGTCTTCCATCAGAAGGCCAACCTTGAAGCGAATGATATCTTGCGCTTCAGTTTCCAGAAAATGCTGGAAGGCTGTTGTACTAAGTTGTCTGGAATAACTATCCGGATCCTCACCTTCCGGGAGCGCTACCGCCCTCACGTTTAAGTCCCCTTCCAACAACATATCAATACCACGGATGGCCGCACGTATTCCTGCCGCATCACCATCAAACAACACGGTGACGTTCTTACTGTACCTTCTGATCAATTTTACCTGATCTTCAGTTAATGCCGTACCAGATGAGGAAACTACATTTTTGACCCCAGCCTGATGCATAGACATTACATCTGTATAACCTTCAACCAGAAAGCAGTTGTCTTCTTGTCGGATGTGCTGTTTAGCCTGAAACAGCCCGTACAAAACCCGGCTTTTGTTGTATAGATCAGTTTCCGGTGAATTGAGGTACTTAGGCTGTTTCTTGTCCTTACTAAGTGTTCGCGCACCAAATGCTATCACTTTTCCGGTAATGTTATGAATGGGGAACATCACACGTCCCCTAAAGCGATCGTAAACCTTATTTTCTTCCTTGGAGACGATCAATCCGGCCTCTAACAGTATTTCTTTCTGGTAACCTTTTTCAGTTGCAGTTTTATACAGGTAATCCCATTCCTGAAGTGTATACCCCAGTTCAAAAGTCTGGATAGTCTCATCAGTGAATCCACGTTCCCGGAAGTAACTAATACCAATGGATTGCCCCTCTTCATGTTCGTGCAATAATGACTTGAATTGCTCTTTGGCAAAATTGGTAACGATATAAAGGCTTTCGCGTCTATTTTCTGCCGCGATCTGCTCATCCGATTGCTCCTCTTCCTGAACTTCAATGCCATACTTTCCTGCCAGGTATTTTAAAGCTTCTACATAGCTTAAGCCATCTACCTCCATGACGAATGTGATCGCATCACCACCCTTTCCGGAGCTAAAGTCCTTAAAAATACCTTTTGAAGGCACCACATAGAACGAAGGCGTCTTTTCGCTTGTGAAAGGACTAAGTGCTTTATAGCTACTCCCCGACTTCTTCAGTTCTACAAAGTCACTCACCACTTCGACGATATCGAGGCGGTTTTTAATCTCATCGATGACACTTGGAGGAATCACGGCTCAAAATTAGCATTTCCGAGGAGAGTTGTTATTCATAAAAAGTGACATTCTGAAATGAACATTTCACCGAACCTCATCTGCTTCAAACTCCCAACTGGAAGGAGCTTTACGGAATCATGCAACTCTCTGATTACGTAGTTGCAAAATTCAATTTAGTACTAACACGTATCGGGCATAAGTTTGAATCAACACCAAGTTACCGCCATGAAATCTTCATATTATCTCTGGACCATACGGTTCATTAACCTGATCGTGGGCATCTCTATTATTCTTGCTCTGCAAATGTGTAGTGCAAAAAGTCCAACACCTAAGTCAAAAAGTGAGTCATTGAATGCTACCCAGAACACCCGAGCAAACTATCTGTGATTCTCGTAGGTATTTGGCGCTAGTAAATACGGTTCATCTGCAGAACCAGGTCGCTGATATGCCTTGATAATATCCTGCAGTTGTTTTTCAGTTCGAATGCCTGTTACTGCACTCGTAATCGCCGAATGATTTAGCACAAAGCGTAAGCTCATGGACAAGGGATCGCCCTGTTGTTGCCAAAGGCTCTTGATCAGATCCACCTGTTCTTCTGTGTACCCCAAATAAGAACTGGCTGGTTTATCCACCAACATACCACGGGCCAATCCGCCTCTGCCGAGTACGCCTACCTGCGCAACTTCCAGCATGTTCAAGACAGATTCTTCTGGCCGGCGATCCAGCGCGCTGTATTGCAACATCACGCTGCTGATATTTGAACGATGAATGTACTCCCGAATCACATTGGGTCGAATTGACGAAATTCCATAGGCACGGATTTTCCCAGCTTCTTTCAATAACTCAAAGGCTTCGATGATTTCATCGATGGGGTCTTCGATAGTTCCCCCATGTAGTTGATACAGATCCAGATAGTCCGTTTGTAATCGCTTTAAACTCGCTTCAACTGCCTTAAGTATGTACGTCTTATTTGGTCCCCAATGCCAGGTTTTGCCATCTTCATTCCAAATATTACCCACTTTAGTAGCAATCAATACTTCTTGTCTTTTGTATCGTAATGCTTTACCTATGGTCTCCTCATTAAATCCATGATCGTAGAGGTCAGCCGTATCAAACAAGTTGACACCTGCATCAACGGCCTGGTGGATAATGACTTCATTTTCGGCATGGTCTTCCTTTAGCGACATTCCCCCAAAAGAGACTTCACTGACTTCCAGACCAGAATTGCCGAGTACCCTTGTCTTGATCATATCCAAAGGTACTCAGTGCTTCTAAAACCCTCCACCCGCTGGTGGTTCCCATAACTCAATCTTGTTCCCTTCCGGATCCATGATATGCAGGAACTTTCCGTATTCATACGATTCAATATCATCTACTATTTCTACTCCGGCGGATTCAAGTTCTTGTTTCAAAGCCTCCAGGTCGGCCACCCGGTAATTGATCATATAGGGTTTGGTAGAGGGGCCAAAATAGTCCGTATCTTCTTTGAAAGGGCTCCATTGTAAAAAGGTTGGTTCATCAGGGTTATCAAAATCCCTGGATTTGAACATGTGTCCATAATCGTCTGTTTCGAAGCCCAGGTTATCTGTATACCACTTTTTCAACCCCGCCGGATCTTGAGTTTTAAAGAAAACGCCTCCTATTCCAGTTACTTTTTTCATCTGCTTAATTTTTAAATTCGAAACAAATGAGCAGGATTTACCAATGAAAACATTCACCCGAAATAGCGATCATTGACAAATCACCCGAAAGTATGAAGGCGATCACTCCTGATAAAAGTCGATTAGTGAGGAAAAGTAGAGGTTATTCCATCCATCCACCATGTCCTCATAATCTTCATCAGGAATGTTCTTATGGTTCAGCTCAGCCGAAGTGCCTTTATTGTGAGGATGTAATTTGATCGTTACCACGGATTCCGAGGTGACTCCATCAAAATACCATTGTTGCACGATTTTCTTCCCGGGTTCGAATGCCAGGTTCTTACCTACGATGGACCCTTCCCATAGAGAAAATTCCGAGCCCGGTTCTGTGCTCATTACGGCCTCTTCGCCACTCCATAAGTGAATGGTGAGCGGATGGGTAAGCGCCAGATAAACTTCCTCAGGTGTTGCAGGAATGATGAAATATTTCTTGTAATCTTTCATGTAGCCGCAAGCTACTAAAAGAATCTCGCAGCTTTCTTGGCCGTGATAATTTCTGTGTTCATCCCTACCCAATGCAGGTTCCCGTTGTATCGGCCATGTTCCATTTTTACACAGCGATCCATGATCACATCCAGTCCATTGTCAATGGCCAGTTTCGCAGCATCTCTATTGACAATAGAAAGCTGCATCCAAACGGCCTTTGCTCCAACTTCAATGGCCTCTTTCACAATATCCTCACAATCCTGAGGTCTACGGAATATGTCCACTATATCGATCTTATGAGGCACGCTCTTCAGGTCCGGATAACTTTTTTCCCCGAGAATTTCTTCTTTCATCGGGTTGACCGGAATAACATTAAACCCTTCTGACTTCAAATAAGAACCTACAAAGTTACTGGCGCGCTGGGGTTTATCTGAAAGCCCAACGATGGCAATGTTTTGAGAAAAATGTAACAAATGTCGGATCACATCCGGATTTTGATACGCTTCACGCTCTCCCTGGGAGAGACTGGTGTTCATTGAGATATCGCACGAAAGGCTTGTTCCAAGTCCCATATTAAGTCTTCTGTAGTTTCTAATCCAACGGACAACCGAATCAAACCTGGTGAGATCCCGGCCTGTTCCAATTCTTCCTGAGATAATTGTTGATGTGTGGTTGATCCCGGATGCAGTACCAGGCTTTTGACGTCTCCTAAATTGGCAACGTGACTGAAAAGCTGCAATTCCTCCAAAAACCGCTTACCCGCTTCACGGCTTGTTAGCCCATTGGTTGGCTTGATTCCGAAAGAAAATACAGATCCGGAACCCTTGGGAAGGTATTTCCGTGCCCTTTCATAGTGTTCATGACTTTTTAGCCCGGAATAGTTAACCCATTCTACTTGATCATGATCTTCTAAAAAGGAAGCAATTTTCAATGCATTCTCAACATGTCGGTCCATTCTAACCGAAAGTGTTTCCAGGCCATTAACCAGATTAAACGCATCAAAAGCAGAGAGGGAAGTTCCAACGTCTCTTAATGTTTCTACACGGGCTTTCATCAAAAAGCCATAATGTCCGAATGTTTCATAAAACTTTAACCCATGATAAGGAGCGGAAGGCTCGGCAATCGTCGGATAATGACTGTAATCGAACTTTCCGGATTCCACAATGACCCCTGCTACTCCTGTCCCGTGGCCATTGATGAATTTGGTTGCCGAATGAATGACAATATCTGCTCCCAGGGACAATGGTTGACACAAATACGGAGACGCGAGTGTATTATCAATGATCAGCGGCATTTTATGTGCCTTAGCTAAAGCTGAAATCTCCTCAAACGGAAAGACACTTCCCTGTGGATTACCAATGGTTTCACCATAAAGTGCTTTTGTTTTGTCATTGATTTTCTTCTCCCAGAGCGCAGGTTGGTTAGGATCCACAAAATGAACCTTGATGGAAAGTTTCTTCAAAGTATGTTCAAATTGTGTGTAGGTCCCGCCATACAAATGCGAGGACGCCACCACCTCATCCCCAGGTTGAAGCAGTGTCATGAGCGCCACGAATTGAGCAGCCATTCCACTGGACACGGCCACAGCACCTGTACCGCCTTCCAAACTCGCGATCCGTTCCTCGAAAACCGCTACCGTCGGATTCATAAGACGCGAATAGATGTTACCGTATTGCTTCAGTTCAAATAAGGAAGCAGCCTGCTCCGGGCTATCAAAAACAAAGCCGGCTGAAGGGTAGATTGGAACAGCTCTTGCTCCTGTATGGGGGTCCGGAATATGACCGGCATGTAGCATGCGAGTTTCAAATCCGAATCTTTTTCTTTCTGACATGGGTATTGTTCTATCGCCAGCAATTTAAACCAAATGCCACCGAAATAAATTCAGGCTTATAAGGACGGTAATAAGGGAATGATCAATTGTTCGTCCAGCAGACAAAACCGCTTCTCAAACTCCTCACTCTACGATGGTCACTTCCCAGATTTGTGTAGGAGTTGAAGCCTGCGTATGTTGAGGCACATTATCCGTGGATCCACTTATGTAAAGGGTATTTCCATCTTCACTGAATACCAGACCTTTGGGGCGATTCAAATTAGCCGTTAATGCTCCCCCCTCAGGAATCCCTCTGGTTCCAGAACCGACAAAAACAGATACATCCCCTTCCATCGTCACTTTATAGACACGATCTGAATTCATACCGGCCACATAAAGCGCGTTATCGTGATAAGTGAGATAACCCACCCACATCAAATACTCAACAGTATAGAATTCCGGTCTGTAGGTAGGCACCCGGGCAAACTCCGAAACTTCCCCATCGGGAGTCACTTTGCTGATCAAACCACTTTCAAGGTTATGGCTGACGTATAGATTGCCTTCTTCGTCTGCGGTAATTCCCCGTGGACTGTCTTCGAGTCGCGCGAAAATTTCATTTTCACCTGTTTCCAGGTTCCATTTCAGAATGGTCGCCGAGCCTGGGTTGACCACAAACATTTCTTGCTGTTCATTCACATAGACCCCATCATTTCCAGTTACACGTGGATTGCTCAATACGATGGTTTCTTGCTCTCCGTTCGGTCCTATTTTGAGAACCCGTGCCTGATTAAGGATAGATTGATAAACATTCCCTTCTGTATCACCAAAATTTCCACCAAGCAATCGATAAGGGCCTTTCAAAACCTCCACGGAACCATCATTGCCAAACTGGAATAAGGAGTAAATCTGACTCCCATCCTCTGAAAGTTCGCCGATTACATTGTAATCTCCCATGACTATTGTCCCATTAGCTGACCTTGCTAAACTACCCGCCCCGGCTTCAAAGGAACGCGTAAAGTCATTCACCTGATTATTTTGAAATAATCTAAAAGGGTTTTCAGTGATTAACAGCGAATTTGAACGCTCTTTTTGGTTGCTCGCTATGCTCAACACTCCTATATGATAATCCAGGTTTTCAACCAGCAGATCTCCATCCGTGTCTCTTGAGTCTGAAGTAAACTTAATTCCCTGAATCGGAAAGATGTTTTCCGGAGATTCAGCCTCATAAAAGGACGTACCATTGGCTTCCGCAAGGGATATTGTTGATTTTGATGCCTTGAAGACAATGGCCCGATACTCCACAATATCTTCATTTTCAAACTGTTCGCTGATAAAGACTTCAAGGTCAGTTCCGTTACCGACATTGCCATTGTCAGCGGCAATAATTCCTCGAACCGGATCCAGCGGAAACGGATCTTCTGAATTACAAGAAATTAGTACAAGGATTATTAATAGACCGTATATGGTCCGGAGACGTGAAACGTAAGTAGTATACATATTGGTTGGCTTGATTCAACAGCATAACAACTCTGAATGAATAAACCTTATAACGCTCAATAGGTTTGTCAATAACTATCGCGTTGAACAAACATTCTGGCGGAATAATCCTGGAGTTGCGTCAATTAAGAGGTGAAATTGAGCAACTTGATTATTGGGCAATATCTCCGTCTACATTCAGGCGCATCAGGCCGAGCAGAGTATTTCCACTACCAAAATCCACCGTAGACAAGACAATAATATCACCACCTGGTAGGATAATCACGTCTTCCCCAACGTCATTTCCAGCAACCAGGCCATAATTACGATTGGTATCAGCTACCTCCAATCCAGACTGATCCAACTGAGTTACCAATATTTCCGAGTTTTTACCAACGGTTGCCTCCACGAAATTGACAAATTCTCCCACCACAACGTAATTTCCATTACGGCCAAGTGCGATGCCATTGGCATTACCTTCTTGTGAAGTCCCCAGGGTAATTTCTTTACCCAAATCCATGGTAACTGCCTCAGCTGAAGTATATGTGAAATTCACGAAGAATGGCCTACTGGTTGCTCCGGTTTTCGATGATGTACCAGTAACGACGTAACCTGTTGGTCGCTTAAAAACAGCTGTAGCCACATCGTCAAAATCTTCCTGACCTTCAATCATAAAGCCCTCCGCCACGCCATCGTTTGGAGACGCTAATTCATTCACAGGTAAGAGAATAACATTCCGTCCCTCACTACCTCTTTCCTTATCACTTGTGCCGATGATTACAAAGTTGTCTTCCTCAAATTCATCAATATAGATACCTTCATCATCCCCTGCGAAACCTCGTGTTCTTCTCCAGAGTACAGTATCCTGAGCAAGATCAACTTTGGCGATCAAAATCTGCGTTTCATCATCAGTAACAAATATGTCGTCTCTCAATGGGTCTCCCAATTCCTCAAAATTCGAAGAACCTGTTACGATCAAGGTGCCATCCTCTGCCCGAACAACATCTAATCCTCTGAGGTCGAATCCTTCTCGAGAATCATCCTCAAATACTGTAACCTGCTCAATAATTTTGCTTCTTACGGAATCCAGGTTTTCATTCAATTCAAGAACAAAAATCACAGAATACGGACTGTTACCACCTAAATCTCTACTGGATGTGCCTACCACAATGAATCCATTATCCTCTACCAAAATCGCTCCTGGCTCATCATCACCTCCACCATTACCTCCCGCTCCGGGAGCTGTATCTCGAAAATCAAAGTTGGCAGAAGCTATTTCATTCCCAGCAAGGTCCACTCGGCGAACCACAACATCACGATCTACCTCACCACCAGGGACAACAGAGCTGAGTATGATCATACTGCCATTTGAGCCACTGGGACCCATAGCATCATATTCCAGATCGATACCGACTTCTGACCCACCATCTCCATAATATTTAACGAAAGTATCTTGCGGATCCGGGCTGTCACTATCCGTAATCTGGCAACCAAAGGTCAAGGCCAATAAAGAAACGAATAAATAGATATGAGTTTTTTTCACAACAAGCACTTATTTCCCTTTTAAACGTTTAGGACTGTAGATAGACTGGATCCATCCAATAGAAAAAGAAACAAAATCAAGCGTCAGGTTGTCTTCAACATGACCCAGATCAAAAACGATCGCCTGGTTGTTGTATCTATTTTCCGATTTTATGTAATTGATGAAACTCTTATCGTACCTGAATTCAACTGTAAAAAAGTGTGTTTTCACCGGCAATTTCACGCCTACTCCACCAGTAAAGGAGAAATTAATATCATTTACCTGATTGAATTCCGTAAGATCTCCATTGTCCTGATCCAGGCTAAAGGGTGCACCACCTTCTCGTGAAGCATCCGTATATTGTGCCGTTAGAAGGTAGTCAAAAGAACCTCCCAGGAAAACATAAGGCTTAACTCCCCCTCTACGATCATAATTGTAGGTATATCGAAGGTAAATCGGAAGCCTTAAATATGATTGGGCATTGACAATCTCGTTGTTGAACGCCGGGTCATTAAAATTGTTATTCACAGCATAGCTAGAAAAGCGATATTGAAATCCCCCTACAGCTTCAAGGCCATAATTAAGGTACTTTTCAAAGGTCACTTCACCCATGAAGCCAATTGAACGACTTGCACTCCCGGCGCCCTCGCCATTATAAAATTTATTCTCAACACCCGCCGTTGAAGTGGTAAACTTCTCAAAATCATTAGGGAAACTTGTGTTTGTCCCTAATCTGAAGCCAATTCGGAAAATGGGTTCTGTTTGGAATTGATCATATAAGTAAAACAATTCAGCCGGATCTACGCGATCATCGAGTAAATGCTCAGGATCTTCTTTCAATAAGCTGATTAAGGACTTATCCGCATTTGGCTCATCATCTGTGAAAATATGAACTAATGTCAGGATTTTATGAGCACGAATACGCTCCGCTTTATTGAATCCACCCTCTTTCGCATTTCGGAAACAATCTCCGATTAACGTAGGAATATTGGCTAATCTTCCCGCTTCATATTCCCGTTCTGCCTGGGTCAAACGCTGGCTACAGCTTTGCCCATAAACGTGCAAAGTAAACAGGCTCAATACAATAACTGGAAGTATCTTTTTTGTCATCATGAACAATCTCTCAAAATAAGATCGACAAACTTAGGTTTATAGACCTTCGGCCTCTACTGGTTTTTCTTTTCCTTCACAGGTATTGACGTAATCAATGTCTTCTCCGACATATTGTCTCCACTCCGTATCACTCAAGTTTCTGCTTACATAGTCACACAGTTGACTGGCCATGTTATCAGACTGAGTCTCATAATAGCGAAGCAAACCATCAGCACTTGCGGTAACTAAAGAATTTCCTTCAGGATGGAAATCCATATCCCACACCCAATCATTGTGATCATTCAATACCGTAGGCAAATCGAATATATTTTGTCTATCCCAGAAGCGAACACTTTTGTCTTTGCTGGCCCCAGCCACCAATGATGCGTCTTCACTGAATTTCACGTCTGTTACCGCCGCACTGAATCCTGTCAATTCAGGACCTTCCTGTCTTTTCTCGACCATATTCCATACCTGAATATATCCGTTATCAGATTTGTTGTATCCGGCAATGGCCAATAAAGAATCACCGTTACTGAATGCTAATGCCAGAACTGGCTTTCTCCTGTCTTCATCCCTGAAAATCACACTTTGATTATCAATGACCTGAGTCAGATCCCACTTATACAGGTCTCCATCTTCTGTGCCACCAACCAGCGTATTTCCGTCGGAGGACAAGGCCAATGCTTTCACTTTACGATCAAGTGATGCCAATTCTTTGGTTGTGGAGAAATCACTCTGAATGAGTCGGTTATCAGCACCAACGGAGATGAAACCTTTGTTATCCGGAAGGAAAACAACATCGTATACTGCGCCAAGGTGACCGCTTACAGATCGGGGATCCCCTTTTGTTTGAAGGTTGTAAATCAGGATTTCATTGTTATTCGTTCCCAACGCCAACCATCTTTCATTAGGACTAATGCTCACCACACGATTCACCTTATCTGAAGTAAACAATACTTCTGGAACTCTCGTAGCTACATCCCATTTCAACAATCGGCCGTCGCCACCGGCACTGTACAAGTGGCTGCCATCGTTGGCGAACGCTACGGATCTTGCTGCTACTGCTTTCTCTTCACCAGTCAACACATCCATCAAAGGCTTGTGACCGTGGTATTGGTTAAGAATGGAATCGCCTTTGTTTTCGGTATTGGCGATAATACTATCCGGACGAGTATCTAAAACACCCTGCAGGGCAGAATAAACACCGGCATAGATATCACCATTGTATGGTTTGGACTGATCTCCGTATTGCAGATGGTACAGGTATGCCTGTTTTGCAACCAAAGCTTTTAGTTCCTTATCGGGAATGTTCTGAGCCTTGATAGACATAGATAATGCAATGGCCTGATAACGAAGGCGGTTCGCCTGATCAGTCGCAGCTTCTGCTTCTAGTCGTTTTTCTTCAGCCAATAGAGACGCTTTTCTAGCATCCTCAGCATTCTTATCAGCTCTGGCTTTAGCATCTTCCGCTTCTAGCCTTCGTTCCTCAGCTCTGGCCTGTGCCTCTTTCGCCAACTGAGCCTGAACTTCCGCCCTCCTTTTTTCATTTTCAGCTACTTCCTGTGCTTGCTTCGCATCATTCTCAGCCTGGCGAGCTTTGGCCGTTTGTTCCTGCGCTAATTGTTTCTGGATTTCGGCCTGCCTGGCATTCTCTTGCGCCAATTCCTCCTGACGTTTCGCTTCTTCAAGGGCATCTTCCGCATATCGTGTCTGGATATTTGCATATACTACGAAAAACAGTGAAACCATTGCCATGGCACCCAGGAATATTGCCGCCATACGGAACCTACGCACTTGCCGTTTCTGCAGTACTTCCTTATTCCGCTGTTCAGCGATATAGGCTTTTTCGGAAGTCTCCAAGAAGACCATGGTCCGTTCAAAGGCCGGATTATATCGTTGCCCCCAAACAAGGGTTGGTCTGTTCTCTTCCCTCCAGTTAAGCGCCAATTGTAAGTCTGGCATTTGCCATAAGCTTGCTTTTCCTTCCTGGAATCTTTCAGCCGCTTCTGAAAGTTTGACATACATTTCTGATGCCTTGCTTTCTTCATCTAACCATCTTTTCAAACGGTCCCAAATTCGCATCAAGCTCTCATGCGATATATCCACAACCGTATCGGATTCCAGTCTGACACCATAAGGTGGCATCAATAATGACCTTCCTGGCTCCCTGAAACGGTCTACTACTCTTTCAACCTCGTCCTCTGATACCCCTGCGATAGCGGCAATAGTACCTAGTTTAGTTGGACGTCTGATTCCTTGATTCTCAGCCCCTCTTTCTGTGAGTGCTTTGAACATTACTTCCGCAATCTGCTTCTCTCGCTTATTGAGCGAGTCATACGCCTCATTAGCGTGTTGAGAAAGGGCTTCCCTTAAAGTACCAATGGCGTTGTAATGCCTGAGGTCCATCGGTTCATCGTCCTTACGATCATCTACCCAATAAGCCCAGGAACGCATCAGTGCGTGCTGTAAAATTGGCAATTGGTCAGGATTATCCCCTACATCATTGAGAAGTTGCTGCGTAAGTCGTGGAGCAATTTTTCCACCTCCTACAGCTACCGGACCTTCTATCGCCATGCGCTTCTGATCACGGGTCATCTGAGGAATAAGGTAGTGCGAATCGTTGATCATCTGAGTCAGATCAGGATACTTGGCACATTCCCCAATAAAATCCGAACGCATGGTTATGGCCACATAGATCTGCTCATCATATTGATGAACCGCCTCCAGCAGCAGGTTCACGAATGCTGAAGATTCATCTCTATCCGAAGTGGAAGATTCCAGCTTACTGAATCGAAACAATTCCTCAAACTGGTCAATCAATACCAGTACATTCTGTGATTTATCGTCTTTTAATTGCTTTATTACCTCTATCAGACCAAGAGAACTACTTCGAAGTACTGTTCCGATGATCGTTTTTCTAATCAGTTTATCCTCTTCCGATAACGAATTATACTCCTGATCTTTCACCAACAATGCTTCGGCCAAATTGTCGATAGGTCCTCCACCCGGACGAGCAACAACCACGCGCCAGTTTGAACCAGCATCGGTCATAAATCCCCCATGTAGTGTTGGGATAAGCCCGCAATACATAAAAGAAGACTTACCACTACCTGAAGCACCCAGGATACCAACAAAACGATTTTCTGCCAGTTTCACCAACGCTTCATCACTTTGGCCTTCACGACCAAAGAATAAGTGACTTTCCTCAACCCCAAAGGGTCTGAGTCCGGGGAACGGATTGATCAGCTCCGCGATATCTACTATACCGCTGTTGTGATCAAAGTGTACGTCTTTTTCACTCATAATCGTAGGATTTTATCAAGCGCGAAGCTCAGTATCTCGTGCTCGAGGTTAGTTAGGTAATATTATTCGTCTTATTTCTTTAATCGGTCTAAAAAAGGAGACAAATCATCTGGGCTAAACCCGCCATTGTTTCCTAAAACCAATGCATTATTCTTTTTGTAAATGCCTAAATCAACATCTTTATTCCCTCCAAAATAGACCGCTTTGGCCTTCATAGGCTTATTTCTTCCAAATCCAGGAGCTTTCAGAAGGTCTTTCAACTTCGTCTTGATCCACTCTTCTGTTGCATCACCAAAGTAAATAATGGATGCATCACATCTTCTCAGGTTCTCCTGATGGATGTATCGAATATCGATCAAATCTCCTTCATAGCTAGGCGATACGACCCTATAGCCTTCTCCTTTCAAGTACTCTTGCAAAGGTTCGCTATGTTTCAAATCTCTTTTATCCGTGATCAGGTAGATGATCTGGGATGGATCATCTTCTGCCGCCGGTTGATAGCCTGCCACATCACGTTTCGTATTAAATCGTCCCCCTGTCACCAACTCTTCCCGGACAATGCTCTTCAATTCCTGTAGGGTAATTTGAAGTACCTCTGCCTCTTCAAGAGCTGCCGCATCACTTTTGAGGTCCTCAATAAAGATTTTCTGACGTTCGGAAACGTTATTCAAATCCGGAGAAACCCAAATTAATCGACTGAAAAGCTCTTTTTCGATCTGACGTTCGTTCCATTCAACCATTTCATAGGTATGCTTACTTGCTACCCGATTTTGAATATCAACGACAGACAGGTCTGAACCTTTAGGTCGATAACCATAATCCTCTCCTACCAGATGAATTGAAAGTCGGCATTTGGCCAGGTCCTCCTTAACGCGATGCTCTAATACTTTGGATTCCTTTGGTAGCGTATGATTGGGAAGTACCCTGTAGCCATGACGGATCAATTCTCGCTTGATCACATCTCGCTGAATAACCATATCCACCCCTGTGCTGGCCAAATAGACCGTTTTTTCGCGGGGGAACGCCTCCAATGTCTTGGATTCGGCTATGGCTTCTGGTTTCTTTATGGCATTAAGGACCTGATTGATATCGTAGGCCATATCGACCAGTTTCATCCAGTAACTGCGCTCTGCATCATTACCAAAAAACCGACGAAACTCCAGGGCTTCTCCGGTCATAGGATCGATCATGTAGAAATCAAAAGCAATAAACTCTTGAAGAGCAGGAAGGTACGAATCATCTTCAAATGGCATCTTATGCACTTTGAAAATGCGACAAATGCCATCAAGAACCAGTGTGTCTTCTTTTTTATTCCGTTCAGCAAAACTATTGAGGCCCACCATTGCCGAAGACGCCTTGGCAAGCGCGGGAGTCATGACTGATATCACTACTGCCGAATTAGCAATTTCGCTCTCCTGAAACGCATCTGCCGTCACCAGTTTGATCTGCGGATCTCCCTTGATGATCTGAGACAATAGCGTGTCCAAGAACTTATGGAAGTTTGAGACCCAACCTTTTAGTCCACCTTCAATAGGCTGGTCGTCTTCCTCGGCATAAAGTAGTATTATTTCCTGGTCTAAATTCATTTTAAGGCGGTCGGGCTATCTGATAATCAAATAACTATAAATTTTGCAACTTTTAAAAATCGGAGGATATCATTTATCTTGAAAAATTACAATTGATCAAATAATATCCATCATCATTTCCTCTTCAATCTCTTCTTCTTCTTTCTCAATTTCATCGTTTAATACCTTCAGATACGTTTCTGTGAGGTCCAGGTGTTGAACCATGATATCAAGAAGTTCTTCTTTCCTTAATACCAACAATGCACAATCCGTTTCTGCCACGGCACTTATATCGAATGACTCACTTTCGGAAACAAGTTGTTCACCGAAAACTCCTTTCTCTTCGATCATCACGTCTTCCTCTCCATCTTTGGAGATCTTGATCTTCCCTTTTCTAACGATGTATAAAGGCGTACCTCCGTGATCCCCTACCTGAATCAATTCTGTGCCTGCTCTCACCGTAATTTCGTCCATTACATCCGCAATTAAGGTGATTACTTCTCCATGAACACCTGTAAAGTGAGGTAAGGATTTCAATAGTACCACACGCTCGATCAGTAGTAGGTTCTGATGATATTCTTCACCTTCCTCCAGGTAAACCGGCGGTAAAATCGCTTTGTCCAATTCCTTCTTGATCGAGGGTTTTAACCGGCGGGTATTAGTATGATAAGCTTCCTGATCCAGTTGATAAATTACGTATGCAGCCGTTTGAAGCATCAATTTATCAGGATTAAACAGGTTGGCAACCAGATCATACCCAACCGTAGCATCAGTCATCTGACTGACCCTCAACATGGCAAGCGCCTTGGTATATCTCGAAATTCGGTTGTAATCGCGGTTAATGACCTGCAGCAACAAGTCGTTGTAGGAATCAAAGAATTCGGGAGGATAATTATTCTGAAGCTTGGCAAGTTTTTCCTCATCCTTTAGGTTATCCAAAACCGGGAAAAGTTTGGGCTTCAATTCCTCTTCGCAGAACAAATCCAGCATTTCAATGCCAAAAGTCACTGATTCCACTGTACCCGCATCGATATTTTCTTTGATCAGGAGTACATTTTGTGGATCATAGATCATGCTCAGCAACATGAAGATATTCTCATGATTGATTGCATTTTCTTCAACGATCGCACCACGGATCAATTGATCCAATTCCGTTTCTGCCGGAACATCCTGAAGCGTTTTGATGTTCCAGGCCATATCCCCGATAGCCGACTCAAGAATGATCTTGATTCTGGCGGCCTGAAAGTCTCTACCTTCAAAACCTACATGGCTAAGCGCTCTCAGTATTTCAGATACAATCTTCTTATCCGGGAAATCAATTTTTTTCCATAGTAATTCGGTAGCCTGACGACCTCCCACTCTTCCCAGGATCTGGATGATTCGCATCATCGTACTCTTATACTGCCCCGTCTTATAAAAGGAAGTATCGATATTGTGAAACGCCACTTCTCCGGCATGTGTAAGGGCCGAGGACGAATAGTTACCATAAGTAGCCAGATGCAAGTTTTCTATTAATACAGGCCACACCTCCGGCCTTCTCAATTTACCTGCTGTTGCCATCGCCGCAGCACGCACCTGAACATTTATATCTCTCAGTAATTCAAGCACATACACGATATGCTTATCTTCGGTCAGCTTCGCCAGCAGGTGAGCTCCTTTGATCCTGTCCTTGTAATCGGTAGAACGAACCAGCTTTCTGATACTTACATCTGTAATCTCAAAATCAGCAGCAGCCTGTAGCTCTTCAACTGCCCTTTTAGCCAACACTTCGGCCGTCTCGTCCCCTTCTGTTTTGGCTTCACTTTTTATAATACCCAGGGCGCCGTAGCACAAATGATCCGTGAGCTTGCCATAAGCATATTGCCGAATTTTGGCATGTCTAGAGTTCAACTGATCCAGGAGCGCAAATTCAAATTCAATCGGATCAATCTTCTCCAATAATCGCAGCGCATTATAGATACGATCCTCTCCTTTCTTCTTAAGTTCGTCTTTAAGCACATTGACTGCATTGTGCTCGTGTCTTATATCTCCCCTTAAATCCTCTTTTTGTTTCTCCAGGGTCTTTTTCAGCGTCACTTTATATTGATTAAAGAGCTTACTTGAAAGGAATACCACCATTGCTGCCAAAGCAATAATGAAGTAAGAGAAATGGATCAACTTGAAAAAGGCCAGCAAACCGAGTCCGATCTGAGCCGCACCGGCAGCCAGGGTTGCAAACTGGTTAACCACACCTTCAATTCGAGTTTGAATGTCGAATCGGATCTTGACATCAATCGGGAGGAAAAACAATTTAAATGCCGGGCTCTCCAGGGCGTCTCGCAAGGAAGCCGTAAACGCCTGAGCCGATACCGTAAACATGAAGAATAAAAGGAATTCCTCAGTTTTTACGTCGTAATCATAAATATGTCCCGATACAATGGCACCAATCGTAAATAGCACCAGGATCGCTGGCATAGTCATCAAGGCAACTTTCAGTCCAAAACGCCCGATAATGATATCATTCACAAAACTCTGGATCAGGAAACTCATGATCATTACCGTTCCACTAAAGAACGAGAGAAAATCGGATAGTTCCTGTTCCTTTGGGAACATGGTCTCGGTAGCTGAATAGAATGTGTATTGTACGAATACCGCCGCTCCCATGGAGAAGATCAAAAACAAGGAGAGTAATCTCAGGTAGTTGTCTTTCACCAATGCGAAAAAGCCTACTTTTTCTACTGTTTCACCATCTTTTGCCTTCGTAATATTATCGAGGTTATAGTTTCGAACTATCCAAATCGTAAAAAACAAAATACCGAACGCAGCAAAGGCCGAAACGAATAGTAGATCATACGTTTCATTAATAAAATCCAATCTGGTGATCAGTGGAATGGAGAAGAAGGCAATGATCGTAGCGGTAAGTTGCCCGGTATCAATACCACCAATGATCCGTTTTGCTTGTCGAGCATCGAAAATTCGACCAAAAACTCCCCAAAAACCAAGCAAGGTCAATGCGGTGATCGGGCCGATCATAATAAAAAGCACGAAAGGAAGCATGGAAAATTCTCCTTTCACCGCTTCATAACCCAATACTTCGAATGAATACCGTAAAGCAGCAATGAAAACGAATGTCAGAAAGACATTCGATACGACCAGGGTCGAAAAATTTATTCGTTTTTGCAGGGTTACAAACAAACCTGCTGAAATAATCCCCAGCCCTCCCGCTGTAAAAAAGGCAATATCAAGGTAGCTCTCACCCATTACCTGCAGAAACAGGGTCTCTGCGCCAATTTGGTAGGTAGCGATGAAAATACCCATGAAAAATCCTTTCCCGAGCAAAAGCCACATCTGCTTCTCCTCTCCGGGCTCTCCTCCAAGAAATTTTAGAAATGCATCAAACACAGTTTCAGGTCAGCTTGTTCAATTGTTAAAATTAGGCATTTTTCAATATGAGTCAATCTATCTTTTAAAATAATGAAAATTGACCTCACCTCACAAACAGGTGCCTCCTTGTTAAAAGCGTTGATCTTAAGGAGAAAATGAACGATTTGTAGAAAAAAATGAAAAAAGTAACGTCCGAAAGGAATATATACTATTATCTACGATTACTTTCCTTATTGGTACTTCTACCCTGACGCTGGAGATAGGCATTGAATTCGAACATGTAGCCTACAGAGATAGAGAGTGTATTGTGCCGATACTCAAAATCTTCAATGTATTCTTCAAAGTCAAAGTTCTGCGAACCATTGAATCCCATATTCGAATGGCCAAAACTATACCTTATATCGAGCATTACCCTGGCGGAGTTCCTCAAATCAAAGTAGACACCTCCTCCCGCCTGTAAGGAATATTGTAATCGGTTTGGCCTCTCGAGAACTAATTTATCCTGATCTGCCGTAGGGTCTCCACCGAAAATGATAGAATACTCCTTTGTTGGATCTTCTGCTTCCTGTAAGAATGAGTTTTCGAGCACGCCATTACTGTAAAGCCAATAACTCAGCTTTGTTCCTCCATTGAGATAAAACAAGAATGGAGCTTTTCCAAAATTCCATCTCAACATCAATGGAATGGTTAAAAAACCTGAATTCGTTTCACTTGTCGCAAAAGTGATGTTTTCCCGATTCCTCAATTTTTTTCCGTACCGCTCAAAATTGATTTCGGTGTGCACGGCATAGCGGTCGCTCGCAGCATAGGTGAGAACAAATCCGAATTGATAATTGTAATTGGGATCAACGAAAAACGAGTCCGTTTTGTAGTTGGGCGCCTGATAAATATGGTCCGTTCGCTGGAATCCTACCTTTGGTCCAAACCAATATTGTGCCTGTAGGTGTCCGACGAATAAAAAAAATACTACCAAAAAGGAAATGACCCTATTCATCTAAAGAAGCGTAATTCAAACGTAATATTAAGGAATAGAAGGATATTGATTCCATCATTTACTTAAAATAATAAAAACTAATATAAGGAAAATGACATACGGATCGCTCATATACTTCGTTCCATTATTAGAATAATCCAAATGGACGTTATATTTACGTCATTAAGATGGAAAAAATTGTGTTGTCCTCAAAAAGTAAATCCGACAATCTCCGTTTTAGGTTGGCGGGGCTAGCTTTTTTTTTAATCATCAACATCCTCCCCTTACGTGCTCAGGTTAACGTAGTATATAACCAATTTTTCATGAATCCCTATCTGTACAATCCTGCGTATGCCGGGGTTGAGGGACACACCGTGATCTTTGCATTGTATCGTCAGCAGTGGATGAATTTTGAAAGCTCTCCGGCCATTTCCAACGTTTCGTTTCATACACCTTTGAAAGGGGGAATTGGTATTGGCGCCACAATCTTTAATGAAACCCAGGGGCCACTTACGACTTCCTGGGGTAAGATATCGAGTAGTTACCTGATCACCGTAGACAAAGAGCATTACCTCAGATTTGGACTTTCGCTTGGTGCCGGAAACAATACGTTAAATTTCACAGAGTTGGATGCTCCGACAGATCCTGCTTTTACCAACCTGGTTGACAATAGCACTTTCCTCATTGGCGATTTTGGTGCGACTTACCATTTTGGCCATTTCAACGCTGGCTTTTCCATTCCCAATTTGGTGACCTACGATGTGATCAGCCCAGAAACGAATAGTCCGGTGAGAATAAGCCCTCTTGACAATGTCTTGTTCAAAGTGAATTACCGGGGACACCTTAATGACGATGTTGCGATAGAACCACACCTTATATATAGGTATAGTGATGTAGGTCCGGATCAATATGAAGGAACTGTCATTCTGCACATCAAACACGTGACCTGGGCAGGGGCTTCTTTCAGACAGGACAATAACCTGGTCGGATTGTTGGGCATTAAACTCAAAGAAAGTTTTGCAATAGGTTATTCGTTTGAATTAGGGAATTCAAGTATTGCCTCAACCCTGGGACCAACTCATGAAGTTCACATCGGCTACCACCTTGGCAGTAAGAAAGAACATGCGGAACACGTTTCGTCTTTCATAAAGAGTCATCGACTCTCGGCGGAAGAGCGGGCCAAAAAAGCAGAACTTGAACGTGAACGTAAGCTTGCTGCTCTAAGAAGATCCAGAGAAGCCCAACAACCGGCGCAATCGAATCAGGATGAAGATGAAGATTCTTTGGGTAGCTTATTGGGGGGAAACACCAATAATACCCCTACTGAAACTCCAGCAGAAGACAATTCAACGGACCCACCTTCCGCTCCGAACGAGAATAATGCACCGGTAGAAGAACGCACCAATCAATTTGGAGAAAGAGAGAAACAGGTAACGTTTGAAAGAACCGACGAGAATGGACAGACTCAGGCAGTCAACGCATGGGTACCTGCAGATACACCAGAAGAGAAATGGGCACTCGATCCGGATGCGGAACATCGTGAACGAACTACTCCGGACGGCACTGTTGAAGTGGCTGTTGAGTTACTGCGCACTGATGATCAGGGTAACACGGATAAGGTAGTCAGATGGCAGCCGGTAACGGAAGCGCCGGCGGTGGATGATGTGCCCGTGGAGCAACCCCCAATAGCAACACCAGTAGAAACCACACCAGAGGAAGTTATTGCGCAAGAGGAAGAAATCCCCGAGGATAGACCTCAAGTCGACGTAACCTCTGAAGAGGATCAGCCTGTAGAGACTGTTGAAGAAAGCATCGCGCCACAAGACTCTACCCTGACTGAGGACTTCAGAACTCCGGAAGAACTAGCGCAATCCTCCGAGCCTGAAAATGTACGGAGAGGGAGTCATATACTCGAACTGCCGGCAGGAAACTATGTCATTGCAGGAGCTTTTGAATCATTTGATGGGGCGGAAAATGTCAGTGATACGCTATTTGAAAGAGGTTTCCACGAAGCTAAAGTGGGTTACGTAAGTGCACGCGGCTACTACTATGTTGTCATTTTCGAGTCGCAACAGGTATCTCGTGCTCAATCAGAAAGAAACAGAATTAGAAATTTACCCGGCCTTGATCAGGTTTGGGTATTAACCGTAAGCGAGTAAGGAATGAGAATTGCTATATTAGGTTTTGTCATTTTGATATCCAGCATGGCTGGAGCACAACCTTATATCAATAGTGTTGACCCAATAAGCGCTGCTCCGGGAGAAACGGTAACCATTTCGGGATCCGGATTTTCTAATACTGCCGCTCAAAATCTGGTATATCTGGGAGAAGGAAATGCAACGGTCACTTCGGCAACAGAGAATCTCCTGACGGTTACGGTTCCTTCGAATGCATCGGCAGGCAAAATTGTCGTGACGAACCTAAGCAACGGGCAAAGTGGTGTCTATTCGTCAAATTTTATTCTGAGCATTGGTACGACCAATTTCAACGTCAACAATTTCGATGCGCCTTCCAGCATCACTACCGGTTTCTTTTTTACGTACGATGTATGTGCCTGTGATTTCGATAACGACGGAGACAATGACGTAGTGGTCACTCACAATGAAACCCCAGGCCCCCTGGAACTTTATGAAAATAACAGCTCGGTCGCAGCCTTTTCGTTTGGAACCCCCGTGGAACTAGGTGAAAACCCGACCATTAATGTGGTCTGTGCTGACCTTAATGCTGATGGTTTCCCTGATCTTATCACGTCCGAAGGAGACAACTTCGATGATCTTTTCGTATTTCAGAATACAGGATCCGGGGTACTTTCAACATCATTTAATGCGACGCCTACTCAGACCATCAGAATCCCCAGAGATGCAAACAATAATGTTCGTATCGCTGCACAAATAGATCTGGCCGATATCGATGGCGATGGTTGGCTTGATATTGTTGCCGGAAACATCAGTGACAACCTCATTGACATTTACCTTAATAACACAAGTACTGCAGGAGGAACACTAAGTTTCTCGAGTACTTCGAATCAGGTTACTACTCCTACCGGAGGGGAAGGAAGAATCATTGCCGTAGGTGACCTCAATGGAGATAATACACCAGAACTAATTACGGGTATCAGAACCGGGGAATCGATTTACGTTTATCGAAATCTAAGTACCCGGGGGACGGTCAATTTCACCGACGAACTTGCCATTGATTTCCAAAATATCAGCCTGAGGCGTGTAGGTGTAGCGGACCTCAATGGAGATAGCATGATGGAAATCGTCTTTACGGATGCAACACTATCCCGAGTTTTTCTACTACGGAATACCACCAGTGCCGTAGGTTTGGCACCAACGTTCGATAACGCGACAGAAATAACTTCTACCGCTACCAGAACCTGGGGTTTAGCTTTCGGAGACCTGGATGGAGATGGAGATACAGACATTACTGTGGCCTCTGAAGATTCAGACAATTTAGGAATACTGACTAATAACTCAACGGATACTGAACTTATCTTCAGCGCCGGATCAATTGATATCGGATCAAATTCACGAAATGCCCGAATTGGTGACTTGAACGGTGATGCAAAACCCGATATTTTGTTAACCACAGATAGCCGAAGTACCGGCAGAGGTGATTTCAGTATTTTGGCGAATAGAAATTGCGTGGCTCCTGTGATCACACCCACAGAAGGGGATTATTGCAACGGAACAAGTTTTATCATCGAAGCTACTAGTGCACCTAATGTCTCTTATGTCTGGGAAGTGGATGCTGGCAGCGGATTTACAACCGATGCTTCCTCTACCAGTAATACACTGGACATTTCAGGATACACCAGTGACATCAGCGTTCGAGTTACAATGAATACCAACGATGGGAGCTGCAGTGAACGATCTAACGTGGCGGATCTGACACTTAGAAGTATATCCATCTCCACTCCTAATTTCACTAATGCTGCCACTTTTTGTGCCGGACAAACCCTGGAATTAACTACGAGCGCTTCGGCAGATTCCTATCATTGGAAAGGACCCAATGGTTTTGAACAGACCACCACTACTGCCTCGGTTACCGTTGCGGCCTCCGCCGAATCGATACACAGTGGACAATATACTTTGCAGACAGAAGATACCGGGAGTTGTATGAGTCTTGAAGCCAGTGCCACCATTCAGGTGTTCAATGTTCCGTCTCTCACAATCATCAATGACGATGCCATTACTTTCTGCGACGGAGAGAGTACAGGATTAAGCGTACAGCAAGTTTCGGGTTTCGACTACCAGTGGCTATCGGATGGTGCCGAAATAAGCGGTGCCACCGGACTTAATATTACCGCCGATCAAAGTGCAGATTACAGTTTAAGACTCACAGATGATAATGGATGTGCCCGAATTGGTGTACCGTTAACTATAACCGAAGTAAACCCTCCCACCTCTACGATCGATGTTGCCTCTGAAATTTGTACGGATGTCGCACTCGAATTCACCGGTACAGGCGCAGGAGCTGCTGGCTTTGACTTAAGTTACAACTGGGACATTCAAGACAATTTCGGGAACAGCGTGGGCACTTCAAATGAAGTCAATCCGTCATTTACGTTCACCGTTGAAGGAGTCTACACTGCTAACCTTGTAACCGGGTATGTAGATATTGCAGATTGCAGTAATACCGGTACGCAAACCGTAACAGCCTCAGGGCCGCCAACTTTGGAAATTGATTATCCAAACGGTCGGGAAAAATGCCCAAGTGACAGCATTCAAATTGAAACTACCGCTGGATTTCTGGATTACATTTGGGTCGACGTAACTGACGGTGCTATGGATACGCTCACCAGGTACACCGGGCAAAATTCTGCCTTTATAAACACGGCCGAAGGAGAAGATATTACTCAATTACAGCTAACAATTACAAGCTCCATAGGATGTGTGGTTACGGAGCCAGGTGAGATCAGCAACTTTAGTAATGCCGGCGTTCAGATAGGAAGTCCGGGATTGGATATTGTAGATGGCGTGATTACCATACCGGCAATGACCAACGCCGTAAATCTGGTTGCTACCGGAGGATCGGATTACCGCTGGCGACCCAATGAAATCTTCAGTGACAGTACCAGTTCTAATGTTGAAGTATTTCCACGAACCGCTACTACTGAAGTGACCTTATCCGGGATAGACACCAATGGTTGTGCAGAGACAGATATGGTTACATTACAAAATGACAATTTAGTAGCCAGAACTGGCTTTTCTCCTAATGGTGATGGTCTTGGATTTGAATGTTGGGAAATTCTTAACTCAAGTTCGATCACTGGTTGTTCCGTATTTATCTTCGATAACAGAGGCCGAAATGTACTGGTTGCTGATTCCCCTTTCCAGGATGATTGCGTATGGGATGGCAACATTAACGGTTCACCTGCCCCAGTTGGTATATATTATTATGTACTAAAATGCGAAGAAAGTCAGTTAAATGTCTCAGGAAGCATAGTCTTAGCTAGGTAAAAGCCGCTTCCTTCCTTACTTTTGGTGCTTCACTCTTAAATGCATCCAAAAAATTGTTGTAAAAGTGAAAATCAAGAAGATAATTACCTTCTAGATGACGATTTCACAACCTTGGTTGTGAATAGTTTTTAGTTGTTTATTATTTCAGTAATTTATCAACGGATTAGAGATTTTTTAATTTAAGATTCAAACAGTACTCCCAATATCGATTAAGGAAGATCTTTTTTGTGACTTCAGCAGGTTACAATTATGGTACTTATCGTATATATTATAGTATTTTAACGCCACCATGAATACCATGAAACTCCCCAATAAGCGTATACTGCTATTCCTATTGCCGGTCTTACTCTCCTATTCTGCCCTTTCACAGGCTACGGAAGACGACTGTGCCAACGGTTCAGATGATGATCTGGATGGTTTTGTTGATTGTTTTGATTCCGATTGTTCGGGTAGTGCAAGTTGTACGGATTTCTTCTTCGGAAACTCTGTCGTTTGTGCTGATGAGCCAACGGAGAATCCGGCCTTTAGTCTTCGGATTCAATGGGGTTCCGATGATCAAACCTCCAATAGCCATGCTACACCTGCTGTAGGGGATATTGATCAGGATGGTACACCTGAGGTACTGGTAACGAATAAGCAACAAAACAAATACACCGTACTGGATGGCGTTACCGGTACGACTGAGTATGTGGTGAATTTATCATTTCAGCCAGAAAACACATTGGTTATTGGGGATGTAACCGGTGATGAGTGTGCTGAAGTATTTGTGAACGAAGACAAAGGAAATGGGGACATTGCTGCTTTTGATTGCGAGGGAAATCAATTGTGGGCCATCAACGTGGGAGACAAAGTTGGTTTGATGGGTATTGCAGATTTCAACGGCGATGGTACTGCAGAATTATACTACGCTGACGAAATTCGAAACGCGGCTACGGGTGCCGTTATCGTTGCCGAAAGTGGAAACATGGAAGTCGATTTTGTTCACGGCTCCATAGCTGTCGACATTCTTGATGATAGTGAATGTACTGATTGCTCGGGACTTGAATTGATCAGTGGTAATGAGATCTACGCGATCAATATCGGTGCCGGTACAAAGACATTGGTAAGAGATATGGACGATGTGCTCGCAGCACAAGGTGAAACCTCTACCTACCATCCGAAATATTACCCTAACTGGGGTGGTGAGAACTGGTCAGCGGTTTCTGTAGCGGACTTCAATCTGGATGGAAATATTGATGTAATTATGCCAGGAGCTTTCGGTAGTAACTATACAGGTACTACGACCATTTTCTTCTGGGACGTGGCTAATTCCGCAGTTGAAATGTATTCGGATCCTACTAACAATCACCCTAGAGGAACAGGTCGGATCAATATCGCGGATGTAGATGGTGATGGAAGGCTGAATGCCAATTATGTATCCGATCAAAAACTTTACTCCCTGGAATTGGACGAAGTTACTGGAGACCTGGTTCCACATTGGATCAAGGGAGTCAAGGAGGGTTCTTCAGGATTTACCGGTTGTACACTTTTCGACTTTGATGGTGATGGGTCCGCTGAAACGGTCTATCGAAGTGAAAGTCAACTTCTAATTATTGACGGAACGGATGGCAGTACTAGAAATACTGCTACTTGTATTTCCAGGACTCAGGAAGAATATCCCATTATTGCGGACGTAGATGGTGATGCTGCCAGTGAAATCTGTGTGACCTGTTACACCAGCGATGCCTTGAGCTTTAGCCCTTACAGCAATACGCAATTTGCACATGTTAGAATATTCGAATCCGACGGTGAAGTGTGGCAACCCTCCAGAACCGTATGGAATCAGCACGGATACTACAATGTAAACATCGACGATGATTTAACTGTCCCTGCCAATCAACAAAATCACTCAGCAATTTTTAGTAGTGTAGATTGTGAAACTGGAACGGTAACTGAAGATCAGCGCCCCTTGAACAGTTTCCTTACTCAATCGACCATTCTCGAAGCAGACGGATGTCCTTCATTCGTATCGCCTGATATCAACTTATTATCCAGCCCTCTTAGCGCTACACAATCTGCTTGTCCCGAAACCAGTTTCGAAGTAACCTTTACCATCAGAAACGATGGAGATACCGACCTATCGGGAACTTTACCTGTGGCCTTCTACAATGGGGATCCTACAACCGCTTCTTCTACGCTGGTCGACACCTACATTCATACACTCACCAATTTCACCATTGGATCTACAGAGGAAATTACAGCAACTGTTGATGGCCCCGGAGGTGACTTTGAACTGTTCATCGTGATCAACAACAGTGGTAGTGAACCACCGATCACGCTCGGGACTGCCAGTATCCCGGAATGTGAAACAGGCAACAATATGACTAGCCTTAATGTAACGGCAGCAGTTTTTGACCTGACTGCTAATGTCGTTTCAAACAATGAAAGATGTGTAACTACCGTACCGAATAATGGAGAACTTGAGGCCTTCTTTGAAGGTACTATTGGCGGTGGTTTAGGTACTATCTATTTGGAAACATTTGACGACCTGGCTGTTGGTACCTCAAGTGACAATGGTGAAACCGCCTGGAGCAGAACCGAAGCGAATAATACAGACTTTGCCGCAGTTAGTACGGATATTGGAAGTAATGCTTTTGAAGCCAACGACACTGATGGTAATGTAAACTGGAGGTCCGCAACCATTGACATTTCCAACTTCACTGATGTATCATTTACAGCAGACATTACGGCCTCCAGTAATCAGGAAGCAAGCGGTAGTTTCGTTGACCGGGTCAGGGTCTTTTATTCCATTGATGGCGGATCTGAAGTGCGCATCTTCAACGAGGCAGGAAGCTTTGGTTTTATGCAGGCCTCCGCATCGGGTCTTAATGGTAACACACTTGACATTAGGGTTCGTATGTCCAATACCGGAAACAATGAAAGTTACTACCTGGACAATGTCAACGTAACCGGTACAGAACAATCTCAGACCGGGGTTTTCACCGAAGCTGAGGGATTTGAATTTTTCTGGTATAATACAGGAGACTTCTCTACTGTGGTGCATCAGGGAAGTAGCTTCACCGGTGCCGCAAGTGGCACCTATGATGTACAGGGATTTGCGAGCGCTTCAAACTGTTACTCTAATATTGTAACGCTTACGATCGATGAGGAAATTCCGGAAGCATTCACAGTAATTGGAACAGAAGTAAGCCCGCTTACCGATTGCGTAACGCCGGATGGAGAAGCATCAGCAATTGTAGAAGAACCCGGAGGGAACCAAACTTCTACCGGATATAGCTTCACGTGGTTTAACAGTACGGATACAAGTACACCAATCGCAACCGGAACAAGTTTATCAAATGCGAATTCAGGAACATATCTGATCAGGGCAGTGAACGAAACGACGGGCTGCGAGGAAGAAGCCACGGTTGAGATCACGACGAGTCAAACCCCTACCCCTACTCCACAGGTAGTGAGTCAGACCCAAGTGACAAGTTGTACCGATACAGATACAGGATCTATTACCGTGGACGTGAATGGATCAACTTCCGGATTTACTTTCGAGTGGTACAATGGTTCTTCGGTTGGACCTACTCCCGACTTTACCGGAACTGATGCAGCCGGAGCTACTTACAGCGGATTGGAAGTTGGTTTCTACACAGTAGTAGCAATCAATGCCACAAGTTGTGAATCTGCACCATTAGTGGTAGAAGTAACTTCAACAGTTGCATTCCCAAGCCCAACCGCTACTGAAACTCAAGCCAATACTTCCTGTGAAAATGCGGATGGTATTGCCACAGCAGATTCCGATGGAGCTGGGACGGTGACTGGATTTGACTTTGAATGGTACGCTGGAGAAAACACCTTATCTGAAAATCGACTCCCGGCAGCTATTACCGGTAGTAGTCTGACTAATGATGATTCCCAGGCAGAAGGGTTGCCAAGTGGCACTTACACGGTGGTAGTGACCAATGAAACTACTGGTTGTTCGGCTCAAACCACGGTTGAAGTAACCGATAATTTCACCGAACCCACTTTTAACTTATTCAACTCAGTTGATACAGACGAATCTATCACGTTATCAACCACGGGTTATGTTCAAATCCCACAGATGTTTGGGACTGGAAACCCAGTGACCAATGCCGTTACCATTTCCTACTGGGTTAATTTGACGGCAAGCAATTATTCCAGTGATCATAGAATATTCTCTTCAGGATCAACAGGGGAAAATCAAGTTCTTCTTTGGTCCGATAACCACGATGGACTGGCATTTGTAATAAGAACTTCCAGTGGAGGAAGAGGCCGAATTAACAGCTCTTATTCCGCGACTGGATGGACACAGGTAGTAGGTACCTGGGATGGTACCACTGGTGAGATGAAGATGTACGCCAATGGTGTCGAAATCGGATCAACGACTCATGTCGGATCTGGTGTCTTGATCAATACAGGAAATACGATGCGCATCGGTCGTGATTTGAGTAGCTCAAAGAAATTCGTGGGTGAAATAGATGAAGTAAGAATCTATGACAAAGCACTTAGTGCTTCTGAAGTAGTGGAACAAATGTGTACGGAATTGACTGGAAGTGAAGATGGTCTGGTGGGCTATTGGAACTTTAACGCTTCCAATGTTTCGGGTACTACTATTCCTAACCAGGCTTCTACTGCAAACATCGCTACTCCTTCTGATTACGATGGAACAGAAACGAATTCAGGCGATATCTCTTACAGTGTTGCTGACATTGTTTGCCCTGTTTCAACAGCGACCAACAACACAAGTTGCAACTCAAGTAATCCAAACGGGGCCATAGATATTTCATCCTCTGTTGATCCAACTACTGACACGTATACTTACAATTTGTATTCCGGATTCAGTACCAGTACACTTGTTGCTTCAAATTCCACCGGAGTATTTAGTGGCCTGGCCAGTGGGTTCTATACCGTAACTGCGGTAAGTACCACTTCAGATTGTATCACAGTCCCTGCAACCGTATCACTGGCTGACGTTCCGGACTTACCCAATATCAGCACTTCATCTACTGATGATGAATATTGTGAAGGAGGGAATGGTACGATCACGGTGACCTCCACTTCTTCTGGAGATGAGCCAAGTAGTTATACTTATGAAATCTTTGATGGAGCTAACACAACGACCCTGCTTCAATCCGTCAATATAACCGATGGCAGTGCAGGTACTACCTTCACTGGCCTCGAGGATGGCACCTACAGAATTCGAGTGACTAACGATGATCTTACTTGCGACAATACAGTCGATGTGATAATCGGTGATAATACGAGCACTCCTACTTTCTCTTCTACTTCAGCATTTGACAATAATTCCTGTGATGTACCACGAGGCTCTGCCAGTGTTCAGGTCACCGGAGATAATTTGGCAGCCAATCATACATTCAGATGGTACCTTGGAGATGTTGTGGATGCTTCTAATTTGATCAGTGGAGAAACAAGTAGCACGCTTGATAGTCTTGGGGAAACCAGTTTTGAAGGAACAGTAGCGCTTACTGATAATGCCTATACAGTTGTAGCGGTTAATTCAACGACTGGTTGTGTATCTGATCCGGTAACGCTTCGAATCAATGATGACCCACTGTTCCCCAATATCTCTATCACTGAGGAGGCTGCGGACATCAATTGTTCAGGAAGTTCAGGCACTGGTCAGCTTTCTGCCGAAGCAGAAGATCCATCTAATGCGGGTGTATTTGAAACCGAACCAACTTTCTCATTTACCTGGTGGGCTGGTACTGATACGGACCCAACTACTGGAACACAAGTAGGTAATAGCAGTACCACACCGGATACCTTAAGTGCAGGCACTTACACCGTAGTAGTGGTTTATGAAGATTTTGAGTGTAGCAACTCGGAGAGCATTGTCCTGAGCAGCAATATTGATGAGCCGGTAATCACGCTTGCAAACATCACAACTGCTCAGAATACAACTTGCGATGCTTCTGCCTATACTGGGTCTGCAGATGCCACTGCTGCTAACGCCGTAACGGGTGGATCCGGAAATTATACGTATTCCTGGGCATCTGCGGATGCACCCGGAACAGTGATCGACAATGATGGAATATTGAATGGCGTGGCCGGCGGGTTATACATACTGACCGTAACTGATACTGACACAGGTTGTCCGGCTACTGGAACAGTAGATGTCACCATCGGTGAAACACTACCTACCGTCAATGCTGTCGTTTCCAATCAGGTGGACAACACCGTCTGTGATGGCACGAATAATGATGCAGGTGATCTGGATGCCAATGGTACCATCACCTTCACACCTACTACGACCGATAATGTAGCTACTACTACCGCCGCTGCGAGTTCTTATACTTTCTCCCTGGCAACATCAGGCGGAACTGCAATCGCTAATGGCGGCACTCACAACGCAGTAGTTGTATCTTACACAACCACTGGATCAACTACCACGGTTACTGGTCTCTCGGGGGGTAATTACATCATGACCATCACTGATGGTGATAATACTTGTAATCTGGAACATGCCTTCACCATTGCTGATGATGATACCGAACTTCCTGTCATTACAGTTGGTAACATCACTACTTCTGATAACACCACTTGTGATAACACGGCTTTCTCGGGTCAGGCGGATGCTTCAGGGGCAACTGCCGTTACCGGGGGAACGGGTGACTATAGATATGAATGGGCGACTGCTGCAACTCCTGGCACAGTAATCGATAATGACGCGATTCTAGATGGCGTTGCTGGAGGAGAATATATTCTTACCGTTATTGACGATCAGACCGGTTGTATCTCGGCCGCCCAAAATGTTATGATTGGCGAAACCCTGCCTACTGTTAACCCTGTTGTTTCTAATCAAGTTGACAACACCGTCTGCGATGGCACGAATAACGATGCTGGTGATCTTGATGCCAATGGTACCATCACCTTCACGCCTACTACCACTGATAATGTAGCCGCTACTACGGCTGCTGCCTCTTCGTACTCTTTCTCATTGGCCACCGCTGGTGGTACGGCAATTGCCACTGGTGCAACACACAGTGGAGTCGTCGTTACTTATGCCACTACCGGATCTTCCACTACCGTAACCGGACTTTCTGGTGGTAACTACGTCATGACCATCACTGATGCTGACAATACTTGTGATCTCGAACATGCCTTTACCATTGCTGATGATGATACCGAACTTCCTGTCATTACTGTCGGGAACATCACTACTTCGGATAACACTACTTGTGATAACACGGCTTTCACTGGTCAGGCCGATGCTTCCGCTGCTAATGTGGTTGCCGGGGGTACCGGAGATTACCGCTTCGAATGGGCCACTGCCGCGGCACCGGGTACCGTAATCGATAATGACAATGTCCTTGACGGAGTTGATGGTGGAGACTACATCCTTACCGTAATCGATGACCAAACCGGTTGTATCTCTGCTTCAGTAGATGTAACCGTCGGTGAAACCTTGCCTACTGTTAATCCTGTTGTTTCTAATCAAGTTGACAACACCGTCTGCGATGGCACGAATAACGATGCAGGTGATCTGGATGCCAATGGTACCATCACCTTCACGCCTACTACGACTGATAATGTAGCTGCTACTACAGCGGCAGCGAGTTCCTACTCCTTCTCATTGGCCACCGCAGGTGGTACGGCAATTGCCACTGGTGCAACACACAGTGGGGTCGTCGTTACTTATGCCACTACCGGATCTTCCACTACCGTAACCGGACTTTCTGGTGGTAACTACGTCATGACCATCACTGATGCTGACAATACTTGTGATCTCGAACATGCCTTTACCATTGCTGATGATGATACCGAACTCCCTGTCATTACAGTCGGGAACATCACTACTTCGGATAACACTACTTGTGATAACACAGCTTTCACGGGTCAGGCCGATGCTTCCGCTGCTAATGTGGTTGCCGGGGGTACCGGAGATTACCGCTTCGAATGGGCCACTGCCGCGGCACCGGGTACCGTAATCGATAATGACAATGTCCTTGACGGAGTTGATGGTGGAGACTACATCCTTACCGTAATCGATGACCAAACCGGTTGTATCTCTGCTTCAGTAGATGTAACCGTCGGTGAAACCTTGCCTACGGTTAATCCTGTTGTTTCTAATCAAGTTGACAACACCGTCTGCGATGGCACGAATAACGATGCAGGTGATCTGGATGCCAATGGTACCATCACCTTCACCCCTACTACGACTGATAATGTAGCCGCTACTACGGCTGCTGCCTCTTCGTACTCTTTCTCATTAGCCACCGCAGGTGGTACGGCAATTGCCACTGGTGCAACACACAGTGGAGTCGTGGTTACTTATGCCACTACCGGATCTTCCACTACCGTAACCGGACTTTCTGGTGGTAACTACGTCATGACCATCACTGATGCTGACAATACTTGTGATCTCGAACATGCCTTTACCATTGCTGATGATGATACCGAACTTCCTGTCATTACTGTCGGGAACATCACTACTTCGGATAACACTACTTGTGATAACACGGCTTTCACTGGTCAGGCCGATGCTTCCGCTGCTAATGTGGTTGCCGGGGGTACCGGAGATTACCGATTCGAATGGGCCACTGCTGCCGCACCTGGTACCGTAATCGATAATGACAATGTCCTTGACGGAGTTGATGGTGGAGACTACATCCTTACCGTAATCGATGACCAAACCGGTTGTATCTCCGCTTCAGTAGATATAACCGTCGGTGAGACCTTGCCTACTGTTAACCCTGTTGTTTCTAATCAAGTTGACAACACCGTCTGCGATGGCACGAATAACGATGCAGGTGATCTGGATGCCAATGGTACCATCACCTTCACCCCTACTACGACTGATAATGTAGCCGCTACTACAGCGGCAGCGAGTTCCTACTCCTTCTCATTGGCCACCGCAGGTGGTACGGCAATTGCCACTGGTGCAACACACAGTGGAGTCGTCGTTACTTATGCCACTACCGGATCTTCCACTACCGTAACCGGACTTTCTGGTGGTAACTACGTCATGACCATCACTGATGCTGACAATACTTGTGATCTCGAACATGCCTTTACCATTGCTGATGATGATACCGAACTTCCTGTCATTACTGTCGGGAACATCACTACTTCGGATAACACTACTTGTGATAACACGGCTTTCACTGGTCAGGCCGATGCTTCCGCTGCTAATGTAGTTGCCGGGGGTACCGGAGATTACCGATTCGAATGGGCCACTGCTGCTGCACCTAGCACCGTAATCGATAATGACAATGTCCTTGACGGAGTTGATGGTGGAAACTACATCCTTACCGTAATCGATGACCAAACCGGTTGTATCTCTGCCTCAGTAGATGTAACCGTCGGTGAGACTTTGCCTACTGTTAACCCTGTTGTTTCTAATCAAGTCGACAACACCGTCTGCGATGGCACGAATAACGATGCAGGTGATCTGGATGCCAATGGTACCATCACCTTCACCCCTACTACGACTGATAATGTAGCCGCTACTACAGCTGCTGCTTCTTCGTACTCTTTCTCATTGGCCACCGCAGGTGGTACGGCAATTGCCACTGGTGCAACACACAGTGGGGTCGTCGTTACTTATGCTACTACCGGATCTTCCACTACCGTAACCGGACTTTCTGGTGGTAACTACGTCATGACCATCACTGATGCTGACAATACTTGTGATCTCGAACATGCCTTTACCATTGCTGATGATGATACCGAACTTCCTGTCATTACTGTCGGGAACATCACTACTTCGGATAACACTACTTGTGATAACACGGCTTTCACTGGTCAGGCCGATGCTTCCGCTGCTAATGTAGTTGCCGGGGGTACTGGAGATTACCGCTTCGAATGGGCCACTGCTGCAGCACCTGGTACCGTAATCGATAATGACAATGTCCTTGACGGAGTTGATGGTGGAGACTACATCCTTACCGTAATCGATGACCAAACTGGTTGTATCTCTGCTTCAGTAGATGTAACCGTCGGTGAGACTTTGCCTACTGTTAATCCTGTTGTTTCTAATCAAGTTGACAACACCGTCTGCGATGGCACGAATAACGATGCAGGTGATCTGGATGCCAATGGTACCATCACCTTCACGCCTACTACGACTGATAATGTAGCTGCTACTACAGCGGCAGCGAGTTCCTACTCCTTCTCATTGGCCACCGCAGGTGGTACGGCAATTGCCACTGGTGCAACACACAGTGGGGTCGTCGTTACTTATGCCACTACCGGATCTTCCACTACCGTAACCGGACTTTCTGGTGGTAACTACGTCATGACCATCACTGATGCTGACAATACTTGTGATCTCGAACATGCCTTTACCATTGCTGATGATGATACCGAACTCCCTGTCATTACAGTCGGGAACATCACTACTTCGGATAACACTACTTGTGATAACACAGCTTTCACGGGTCAGGCCGATGCTTCCGCTGCTAATGTAGTTGCCGGGGGTACCGGAGATTACCGATTCGAATGGGCAACTGCTGCCGCACCTGGTACCGTAATCGATAATGACAATGTCCTTGACGGAGTTGATGGTGGAGACTACATCCTTACCGTAATCGATGACCAAACTGGTTGTATCTCTGCTTCAGTAGATGTAACCGTCGGTGAGACTTTGCCTACGGTTAACCCTGTTGTTTCTAATCAAGTTGACAACACCGTCTGCGATGGCACGAATAACGATGCCGGTGATCTGGATGCCAATGGTACCATCACCTTCACCCCTACTACGACTGATAATGTAGCCGCTACTACGGCTGCTGCTTCTTCGTACTCTTTCTCATTGGCCACCGCAGGTGGTACGGCAATTGCCACTGGTGCAACACACAGTGGAGTCGTGGTTACTTATGCCACTACCGGATCTTCCACTACCGTAACCGGACTTTCTGGTGGTAACTACGTCATGACCATCACTGATGCTGACAATACTTGTGATCTCGAACATGCTTTTACCATTGCTGATGATGATACCGAACTTCCTGTCATTACTGTCGGGAACATCACTACTTCGGATAACACTACTTGTGATAACACGGCTTTCACTGGTCAGGCCGATGCTTCCGCTGCTAATGTAGTTGCCGGGGGTACCGGAGATTACCGATTCGAATGGGCAACTGCTGCCGCACCTGGCACCGTAATCGATAATGACAATGTCCTTGATGGAGTT
The DNA here is from genome assembly GCA_965229785.1 of Cyclobacteriaceae bacterium. Classification (GTDB taxonomy): domain Bacteria; phylum Bacteroidota; class Bacteroidia; order Cytophagales; family Cyclobacteriaceae; genus JAWPMT01. The sequence continues at coordinate 649,055 of CBDDJS010000001.1, read as the reverse complement.
GATGGTGGAGACTACATCCTTACCGTAATCGACGACCAAACTGGTTGTATCTCTGCTTCAGTAGATGTAACCGTCGGTGAGACCTTGCCTACTGTTAATCCTGTTGTTTCTAATCAAGTCGACAACACCGTCTGTGATGGCACGAATAACGATGCCGGTGATCTGGATGCCAATGGTACCATCACCTTCACCCCTACTACGACTGATAATGTAGCCGCTACTACGGCTGCTGCCTCTTCATACTCTTTCTCATTGGCCACCGCTGGTGGTACGGCAATTGCTACTGGTGCAACACACAGTGGGGTCGTCGTTACTTATGCCACTACCGGATCTTCCACTACCGTAACCGGACTTTCTGGTGGTAACTACGTCATGACCATCACTGATGCTGACAATACTTGTGATCTCGAACATGCCTTTACCATTGCTGATGATGATACCGAACTCCCTGTCATTACTGTCGGGAACATCACTACTTCGGATAACACTACTTGTGATAACACGGCTTTCACTGGCCAGGCCGATGCTTCCGCTGCTAATGTGGTTGCCGGGGGTACCGGAGATTACCGATTCGAATGGGCCACTGCTGCTGCACCTGGTACCGTGATCGATAATGACAATGTCCTTAATGGGGTAGCAGGTGGAGAATACATTCTTACCGTAATCGATGACCAAACCGGTTGTATTTCCGCTTCAGTAGATGTAACCGTCGGCGAAACCTTGCCAGTTGTTGATGCTAACGTAACAGCTCAGGTCGATAATACAGTTTGTGACACTTCTAATAATGGGGCACTTGATCCAGATGCCAATGGTAGCATCACCTTTACTCCTTTGACGGGTGTTACTTCGTCCAACAATTACACTTTTGCCCTTACCACAGCTGGAGGAACAGCCATCAACGATGGGGATGCCTATCTCGGGGCAACGGTAAATTATGATGATGATGCTACAGGCTCTACGGCAACAACGGTAACTGGTTTATCAGGTGGCAATTATATCATGACCATCACTGATCTAAATAACCAGTGTACGACAGAACATGCTTTCACTATTGCCGATGATGATACCGATGTTCCTGTAATTACTTTAGGAAACATTACTTTAACGGAAAATGTAACTTGTGACAACACGGCATATACAGGTCAAGCCGATGCTTCAGGTGCTACTGCTGTAACAGGTGGTACTGGCGATTATCGATATGAATGGGCTACTGCTGCGGCACCTGGTACCGTAATCGATAATGACGCTGTTCTTGATGGTGTTGCGGGCGGAGAGTATATATTAACAGTTATTGACGATCAGACAGGTTGTGTGTCAGTGGCTCAGAACGTTACCGTAGGAGAAACCTTACCAACCGTGAATCCAGTGGTTTCTGCTCAGGCGGACAACACGGTCTGCGATGGCACGAATAATGATGCAGGTGACCTGGATGCCAATGGTACCATCACCTTCACCCCTACGACTACCGACAATGTGGCCGCCACTACTGCAGCTGCCTCATCTTACTCTTTCTCGTTAGCCACGTCAGGTGGAACAGCCATTGCAAATGGAAGCACCTTCAATTCAGTCTTAATTTCTTATTCAATCGTAGGTTCTACTTCAACAGTAACCGGGCTTTCGGGAGGAAATTATGTGATGACCATTACTGATGCCGATAATACTTGTGATCTGGAATATGCCTTTACTATCGCAGATGATGATACGGATGTCCCGATAATCACCCTTGGCAATATCACTATTACTCAAAACACTACTTGCGATAACACGGCTTTCACAGGACAAGCTGATGCTTCGGGTGCTACGGCTGTTACTGGTGGTACCGGAGACTACCGATACGAATGGGCGACTGCTGCTGATCCGGGTACAGTAATCGATAATGATAATGTTCTTGATGGTGTAGCGGGTGGAGAATACATTTTCACTGTGATCGATGATCAGACAGGTTGCGTTTCTGTAGCACAGAATGTTACTATTGGTGAGACCTTACCAACCGTAAATCCAGTGGTTTCTGCTCAAGCGAACAACACTGTATGCGATGGTTCCAATAATAACCCTGGTGACCTGGACGCCAATGGCACCATTACCTTCACGCCTACGACTACTGACAATGTAGCAGTTACTACGGCGGCAGCGAGTTCCTATACGTTCGCCCTTTCCACTTCAGGAGGTACGGCCATTGCTAACGGAGGGACGCATAATTCAGTAGTTGTTTCTTACACAACAACAGGATCCACATCTACTATCACTGGACTTTCAGGGGGTAACTACATCATGACCATCACTGATGCTGATAACACTTGTGACCTGGAATATGCTTTCGCCATCGCGGATGATGACACAGAGGTGCCTACTATTACCCTTGGCAACATCACCATCACTCAAAACACTACTTGCGATAACACAGCTTTCACTGGACAAGCTGATGCTTCTGGCGCTACTGCTGTTACTGGTGGCACCGGTGACTATCGATATGAGTGGGCGACTGCTGCTGATCCGGGTACAGTAATCGATAATGATAATGTTCTTGATGGTGTAGCAGGTGGAGCATACATTTTCACTGTGATCGATGATCAAACCGGTTGTGTGTCGGCCTCTGAAAATGTTACCATTGGAGAAACCTTACCAACCGTAAACCCAGTAGTTTCTGCGCAAGCAGATAATACGGTCTGTGACGGAACCAATAATGATGCTACGGACCTGGATGCCAACGGAACCATTACCTTCACTCCTACGACTACAGACAATGTGGCAGCTACTACTGCGGCAGCTAGCTCTTATACTTTCGCTCTTTCTACTTCAGGTGGAACAGCAATTGCCAACGGGGGTACACATAGTGGTGTCGTTGTTTCGTACACCACTACCGGGTTGACAACTACGGTAACCGGGCTCTCTGGTGGTAACTACGTCATGACCATTACCGATGCTGACAATACATGTAATCTGGAACATGCTTTCGCTATTGCGGATGATGATACCGAACTTCCAGTCATTACAGTCGGAAACATCGCCATCACTCAAAATACGACTTGTGATAATACCGCATTCACTGGACAAGCAAATGCTTCAGGGGCCGCCGCAGTAACCGGTGGAACTGGAGATTATCGATATGAGTGGGCCACTGCAGCCGCACCAGGAACGGTTATCGACAATGACGCCATATTAAATGGTGTTGCCGGTGGGGATTACATACTTACTGTGATTGATGATCAAACTGGTTGTGCCTCGGCTTCACAAAGCGTGACGATCGGAGAAACACTTCCGGTTGTAGATGCTAATGTTACTGCTCAGGTTGACAATACAGTTTGTGATGGCACCAATAATAACGCTACTGATCTGGATGCCAATGGATCGATCACCTTTACGCCTGAGACAGGCGGTACCTCTTCTAATAATTACACCTTCTCTTTAGCGACTTCTGGAGGAACAGCCATCGCCGATGGAGGCACACACGCGGGAGTAACAGTCAATTATGATGATGATGCCACTGGCTCAACCGCTACTACGGTAACCGGACTATCAGGCGGAAATTACGTGATGACAGTTACTGATCAGGATAATCAGTGTACCGTTGAACATGCCTTTACAATCGCTGATGATGATACCGAACTACCGGTAATCGCTGTAGGTAGTATCGCTATAACTCAAAATACGACTTGTGACAATACCGCATTCACCGGTCAGGCAAACGCTTCCGGTGCTTCAGCTGTAACTGGTGGTACTGGGGATTATCGTTACGAATGGGCAACGGCTGCCGATCCCGGAACGGTAATCGACAATGATGCCATCCTTAATGGTGTTGCCGGAGGGGAATACATCTTAACTGTAATTGATGATCAGACAGGGTGTGTCTCGGCTTCACAAAGCGTGACGATCGGAGAAACACTTCCGGTTGTAGATGCTAATGTTACTGCTCAGGTGGATAATACCGTATGCGATGGTACCAATAATGATGCGGGTGACCTGGATGCTAATGGATCGATCACTTTTACTCCTGAAACAGGCGGCATCTCGTCTAACAATTACACTTTCTCTTTGGCTACCGCTGGAGGAACAGCCATCGCCGATGGAGCTACACACTCGGGAGTAACGGTCAATTACGATGATGATGCCACTGGCTCAACCGCTACTACGGTGACTGGGCTCTCTGGCGGAAATTACGTGATGACAGTTACTGATCAGGATAATCAGTGTACCGTTGAACATGCTTTTACTATCGCTGATGACGACACGGAACTTCCAATCATTTCAGTAGGAAATATTGCCATTACTCAAAATACGACTTGTGATAATACCTCCTTCACAGGACAAGCAAACGCTTCCGGAGCTTCAGCTGTTACTGGTGGCACCGGAGATTATCGTTACGAATGGGCAACTGCTGCTGATCCGGGTACAATAATTGACAATGATGCCATCCTTAATGGAGTTGCCGGCGGGGAATACATTTTAACTGTAATCGATGATCAGACAGGGTGTATCTCGGCATCACAAAATGTGACCATCGGAGAAACATTACCGGTAGTTGATGCCAATGTCACTGCACAGGTGGATAATACTGTATGCGATGGTACCAATAATGATGCGGGTGACCTGGATGCCAATGGATCGATCACTTTTACTCCTGAAACAGGCGGTACCTCGTCTAACAATTACACTTTCTCTTTGGCTACTGCTGGAGGAACAGGCATCGCTGATGGAGCCACGCACTCAGGAGTGACGGTCAATTACGATGATGATGCCACTGGATCGACCGCTACCACGGTGACTGGTCTTTCTGGAGGAAATTACGTGATGACAGTCACTGATCAGAATAATCAGTGTACCATTGAACATGCCTTTACCATTGCTGATGATGATACCAATTTGCCTACCATCACTGTAGGGAATATTACCATTACTCAAAACACTACTTGTGACAACACCGCATTCACTGGGCAGGCCGATGCTTCAGGAGCTACTGCGGTAACCGGTGGTACCGGGGATTATCGTTACGAATGGGCAACTGCCGCTGCTCCAGGAACCATAATCGATAATGATGCGGTTCTTAATGGAGTTGCGGGTGGCGATTATATCCTTACCGTAATCGACGATCAAACTGGTTGTGTATCCGCTGCTACCGATGTGACCATCGGAGAAACCCTGCCTACCGTGAACCCTGTCGTTTCCGCACAAGCGGACAACACTGTCTGTGATGGAACCAATAACGACGCTACGGATCTCGATGCAAACGGAACCATTACCTTCACTCCTACGACTACCGACAATGTAGCTGTTACTACTGCTGCGGCCAGTGCTTATACATTCGCACTCTCCACTGCTGGGGGTACCGCCATTGCTAATGGGGGTACACATAGTGGTGTCGTGGTTTCGTATACTACTAACGGATTAACTTCTACCGTGACCGGTCTTTCTGGTGGTAACTACATCATGACCATTACTGATGCCGATAACACTTGTGACCTGGAACATGCTTTCACTATCGCTGATGATGATACCGATTTACCTACCATCACGGTAGGGAATATTACCATTACTCAAAACACTACTTGTGACAACACCGCATTCACTGGACAGGCTGATGCTTCAGGAGCTACTGCAGTAACTGGTGGTACCGGGGATTATCGTTACGAATGGGCGACTGCTGCCACTCCAGGTACCGTAATCGATAATGATGCGGTCCTTAATGGAGTTGCAGGTGGCGATTATATCCTTACCGTAATCGATGATCAAACAGGTTGTGTGTCCGCTGCTACCGATGTAACCATCGGAGAAACGTTACCTACCGTGAACCCTGTCGTTTCCGCGCAAGCTGACAATACTGTCTGTGATGGAACCAATAACGACGCTACGGATCTTGATGCAAACGGAACCATTACCTTCACTCCTACGACTACCGACAATGTGGCTGCTACTACTGCTGCGGCCAGTGCTTATACATTCGCACTCTCCACTGCTGGGGGTACTGCCATTGCTAATGGGGGTACACATAGTGGTGTCGTGGTTTCTTACACTACCAACGGATTAACTTCTACGGTGACTGGTCTTTCTGGTGGTAACTACATCATGACCATTACTGATGCCGATAACACTTGTGACCTGGAACATGCTTTCACTATCGCTGATGATGATACCGATTTACCTGCCATCACGGTAGGGAATATTACCATCACTCAAAACACCACGTGTGACAACACTGCATTCACTGGGCAGGCTGATGCTTCAGGAGCTACTGCGGTAACCGGTGGTACCGGGGATTATCGTTACGAATGGGCAACTGCTGCCACTCCAGGAACTGTAATCGATAATGATAATGTTCTTGATGGTGTAGCAGGTGGCGATTATATCCTTACCGTAATCGATGATCAAACTGGTTGTGTATCCGCTTCACAAAATGTGACCATCGGAGAAACGTTGCCTACCGTGAACCCTGTCGTTTCCGCGCAAGCGGACAACACTGTCTGTGATGGAACCAATAACGACGCTACGGATCTTGATGCAAACGGAACCATTACCTTCACTCCTACGACTACCGACAATGTGTCTGCTACTACTGCTGCGGCCAGTGCTTATACATTCGCACTCTCCACTGCTGGGGGTACTGCCATTGCTAATGGGGGTACACATAGTGGTGTCGTGGTTTCGTATCCTACTAACGGATTAACTTCTACCGTGACTGGTCTTTCTGGTGGTAACTACATCATGACCATTACTGATGCCGATAACACTTGTGACCTGGAACATGCTTTCACTATCGCTGATGATGATACCGATTTACCTGCCATCACGGTAGGGAATATTACCATCACTCAAAACACCACGTGTGACAACACCGCATTCACTGGGCAGGCTGATGCTTCAGGAGCTACTGCAGTAACTGGTGGTACCGGGGATTATCGTTACGAATGGGCGACTGCTGCTGCTCCAGGTACCGTAATCGATAATGATGCCGTCCTTAATGGAGTTGCAGGTGGCGATTATATCCTTACTGTAATCGATGATCAAACGGGTTGTGTGTCCGCTGCTACCGATGTGACCATCGGAGAAACCCTGCCTACCGTGAACCCTGTCGTTTCCGCACAAGCAGACAATACCGTCTGTGATGGAACCAATAACGACGCTACGGATCTCGATGCAAACGGAACCATCACCTTCACTCCTACGACTACCGACAATGTAGCTGCTACTACTGCTGCGGCCAGTGCTTATACATTCGCACTCTCCACTACTGGGGGTACTGCCATTGCCAACGGGGGTACACATAGTGGAGTCGTGGTTTCGTACACTACCAACGGATTAACTTCTACCGTGACTGGTCTTTCTGGTGGTAACTACATCATGACCATTACCGATGCCGATAACACTTGTGATCTGGAACATGCCTTTACTATCGCTGATGATGATACCGATTTACCTGCCATCACGGTAGGGAATATTACCATCACTCAAAACACCACTTGTGACAACACCGCATTCACTGGGCAGGCTGATGCTTCAGGAGCTACTGCAGTAACCGGTGGTACCGGGGATTATCGTTACGAATGGGCGACTGCTGCTGCTCCAGGTACCGTAATCGATAATGATGCCGTCCTTAATGGAGTTGCAGGTGGCGATTATATCCTTACTGTAATCGATGATCAAACGGGTTGTGTATCCGCTTCACAAAATGTGACCATCGGAGAAACCCTGCCTACCGTGAACCCTGTCGTGTCTGCGCAAGCTGACAATACCGTCTGTGATGGAACCAATAACGACGCTACGGATCTTGATGCAAACGGAACCATTACCTTCACTCCTACGACTACCGACAATGTAGCTGCTACTACTGCTGCGGCCAGTGCTTATACATTCGCACTCTCTACTGCTGGAGGTACTGCCATTGCTAATGGGGGTACACATAGTGGTGTCGTGGTTTCGTACACTACCAACGGATTAACTTCTACCGTGACTGGCCTTTCTGGTGGTAACTACATCATGACCATTACTGATGCCGATAACACTTGTGACCTGGAACATGCTTTCACTATCGCTGATGATGATACCGATTTACCTGCCATCACGGTTGGGAATATTACCATCACTCAAAACACCACGTGTGACAACACCGCATTCACTGGTCAGGCTGATGCTTCAGGAGCTACTGCGGTAACCGGTGGTACCGGGGATTACCGTTACGAATGGTCAACTGCTGCCACTCCAGGAACTGTAATCGATAATGATGCGGTCCTTAATGGAGTTGCAGGTGGCGATTATATCCTTACCGTAATCGATGATCAAACGGGTTGTGTATCCGCTTCACAAAATGTGACCATCGGAGAAACGTTGCCTACCGTGAACCCTGTCGTGTCTGCGCAAGCGGACAATACCGTGTGTGATGGCACGAATAATGATGTCGGTGACCTGGATGCCAATGGTACCATTACCTTCACTCCTACGACTACCGACAATGTAGCTGCTACTACTGCTGCGGCCAGTGCTTATACATTCGCACTCTCTACTGCTGGAGGTACTGCCATTGCCAACGGGGGTACGCATAGTGGTGTCGTGGTTTCGTACACTACCAACGGATTAACTTCTACCGTGACTGGCCTTTCTGGTGGTAACTACATCATGACCATTACCGATGCCGATAACACTTGTGACCTGGAACATGCTTTCACCATCGCTGATGATGATACCGATCTACCTACCATCACTGTAGGAAATATCGTCATTACCGATAACACTACTTGTGACAATACTGCTTATAATGGTCAGGCCGATGCTTCAGGAGTCACTGCGGTAACCGGTGGTACCGGGGATTATCGTTACGAATGGGCGACTGCTGCCGCTCCAGGTACCGTAATCGATAATGATGCGGTATTGAATAATGACGGAGCTGCATCAACGACTGGTGTACCTGGAGGCGATTACATATTGACTGTGATTGATGACCAAACTGGTTGTGTATCAGCAGTTCAAAGTGTTACTGTCGGAGAAACCCTACCAACCATCACAATTGATACTAATCTTGATAGAAGCGACTTTGGTTGCTCAGGATCAAATACAGGTCAACTTACCGCTTCTGTTTCAGGAGGTTCAACTGGCTTCACTTTGACCTGGTATAGTGGTACTTCAGCTAGTGGAACAGCCATTAACGCAGAAACCGATGCTGACAATACTATCTCAAATCTTTCTGCAGGATTCTATACAGTAGAAGTCCAAAATAATACTACGCTTTGTACGGAAGTTGAGACGATTGAAGTAACCTCACAAACACTTAGTTTGACGCCTGTAACTTCTTCCACAGACCAAACTACCTGTAATTTAGAAAATGGGGTAGCTGAAGTGACCAGTGTCAATGTTACCGGCTCTCCTGTTGGGGCAACACCGACCTACTCCTATGATTGGTTCCTGGGGGCTACGCAACTTATCGAAGTACCATTCGATAACCTTTCCGGTACTTTCGAAGAAGGCGAAGTAATCACATTTGGAGGCGGGGCCACTGCCACGATTGTCGTATTTGATAATTCCGGGTTAATTCTGGCCTCAGATCCATCAGGAGACATTGCAGATGATGAAACGATTACTGGTGCAGCTTCCAGTGCCACAGCAGATGTGAATAGCGCTGTAAACATTACTACAACGGGTACTGAGGGTGTTTCACAACTCAACTTATTGACCGCCGGAACTTACTCAGTAATCGTCCGGGATTCTGATTCTGGTTGTGAAACAAGTCGTACTGATATTGTAGTCAACGATGGAACAGCTGCCGCTCCTACGATCTCCTTTACAAATATTACAATCCCATCCTCTTGCGATGCTGCTGGCGGTTCTATTGAAGGATCAATTACGGGAGGAACCGGACCATTTATTTTCAGATGGTATGAAGGTTCTGATGACTTTACCAATGACGATGATTTCTCAGAAGCACTTACTAATGGCCAAGTGTTAGTTGGCGACGGTGGCGGAAATAATATCACTGTGGACAATACCACGCCTGTTCTTGGAAACTTGATCAGTGGTCTTTATACACTGGTTGTTGAGGATAACAGTGGATGTAGAACTCAAGCCACTTATGATCTTCCTTTCAATGGTATTCAGACAACAACCACACTCACCGTAACCAATGTAGATGAGTGTCCTGACAATGGTGAGGCAACCGTATCACTTTCTGATAATGTGGTAGTAAATGTTGACAATTCGGGTCCTCGAACCACTACCTTGACCACTTTGGAAACTTTCACGGCGGCAGGCCCTGGAGGAGGTGCAACTGGTACCATTAGTAATGATGACGGAGCTACAGTGGTACAGCTATCTCTTTCCAGTGGAACATTGGTAGCTGGTGATGTTATTACTGGTGACGACTCAGGAAATTCGGCAACGGTGGTTAGTACTTCAAGTAATGGATATACAGCGGGAGAAGCCGATGATATCTCTGAGTACATTGTATTCTTATATGCCGGTGATGGAATTCCGGCTGATCGTACAGCAAGCTATACGATTACCAACAGTACTGGTTCCACATTGACCTTCCCGTACAAATACTTCCCGAAAACAGGAAATGTACTAGACGGTGATGATAATGTTCTTTATAACAATGGAGCAGTTGCAGCAGGTGGCGCTGTGCAGTTTGAAGACCTCCCTTCTGGTCCGTATACAGCCATAGCTCAAGAAAACCCAGCTGCTGTAGCGCCTACTACAAGTACTTCTTTCGGAAGTACTGCAGAATGCTGGACGACCTCTGCAACAGAAGAACTCATCCAGGAAGCATATGATCCAATCATCACTTCTTTCGATATTACTGATGATTCTTTCTGTGATTCTGATAATGGTTCAATCGCTGTAACTGTAACTGAAAATGCTGATGACGACCATCTTGAAAGTGGGTTTACCTTCCAATGGAGAGTTGTCGGTAGTGGGTCATTCTTCTTTACGGAAACAATAAGAGGTTTTGGAACCGCATTGACCACTGATTACACTGCCACTTCTACTACACCGGCTACACTGGCTGCTGGAGATTATGAGGTCATAATTACCCGACATGAGTCCACAGGTGCTGCTACTGGTAACGATATTGGTTGTTCAATCACTAGTCAGACCTTTACAGTCTCTGAAGACCTTGAAATCCATGAAGTTGAAACAGCTTCAATTACGAATAACAGTGATTGCTCTCCTTTGAATGGATCAGTTGAAATCACTGGGATCAACGACAATGGTACAACTAGCACTACATTCAGTGATTATACTTTCCAATGGTCTGTCTCTGGTGGGGCTTCATTGTTTGTCATTCCGTTCGATGGTGGAGCTGGCACTTTCCAAGCTGAAGAAACCATCACCATCGATGGAACTGTTACTGCTACCGTAGTAGGGGTTGAAGCTACTTTCTTGACTGTGTCCGCTTTATCAGGAACTATCTCTGATGATGAGCCTATCGTAGGAGGTACTTCAGGTGCCACCGGTAATGTGAACCATACCGCTGACATCACCACCACTTCCGGTACGGTCGGAGCAAATGAGATCACTGGATTGGAAGCTGCAACCTACGTAGTTTCTATCCAAGACCAGGCGGGATCAGGTTGCCCAAGTACTCCTAATTCTTTTGAAGCTGTTGTAGAAGATGAAACGGTCATCCCGGTATTGCAGATCTCTTCCATCACCGATGACTCTTCTTGTGATGATGTTACCCCTTCCGGGTCGGCTACCGTCAATGTCGTCGACGGTGGGGTCGTACAAACTGCGTCTAACTTCACCTTCACCTGGTATGAGTCCGATGGTACTACCGCACTCGGTACTACCACCACTTCGGCTACCTTCAATGCCGATGGCAACATCGCCTCTAACCTGACCGAAGGAACCTACTTCGTCGAAGTAGTCGATAATACCAACCCAGGTATCGGGTGTCAGTCTGATCCTGTCGAAATTACCATCGATCAGTTCGAAACCGTCATTACCGTCGAAGATGGTGATGCCACTCTCGTCAATCAGGATGATTGCTCGCCTGAAAACGGGTCCATCACCATCAATACCATCACCCTCACCGATGAGGCCGGTACTTCGCCTACCCCTACTTCTACCACTTTCTCTGACTTCAGATTCCAGTGGTCAATCTCCGGGGGAGCCAACCTCTTCGTCATTCCGTTCGATGGTGGAGCCGGTACGTTCGTAGATGGAGAAACCATCACCATCGATGGCGCTGTGACCGCTACCGTAGTAGGGGTTGAAGCTACTTTCTTAACTGTATCAGGATTGACTGCTACCATCTCTGATGATGAGCCGATCTCCGGTGGTACATCTGGAGCTTCAGGAGCAGTTAACCATGCCGCGGACATCACCACCACTTCCGGTACCGTCGGTGCGAATGCCATCTCAGGGCTGGCGGCCAATAGCTATCAGGTATCTATCGTGGAAGTCGCTACCGATTGCCCAGATACCACTCCTTCCATCGCCAACTTCACCATTGACGATGAAACGGTCATCCCGGTACTGCAGATCTCTTCCATCACCGATGACTCTTCTTGTGATGATGTTACCCCTTCAGGGTCGGCTACCGTCAATGTCGTCGACGGGGGGGTTGTGCAAACCGCGTCTAACTTTACCTTCACCTGGTATGAGTCTGATGGTACTACCGCACTCGGTACTACCACCACTTCGGCTACCTTCAATGCCGATGGTAACATCGCCTCTAACCTGACCGAAGGAACCTACTTCGTCGAAGTAGTCGATAATACCAACCCGGGTATCGGGTGTCAGTCTGATCCTGTGGAAATTACCATCGATCAGTTCGAAACCGTCATTACCGTCGAAGATGGTGATGCCACTCTCGTCAATCAGGATGATTGCTCGCCTGAAAACGGATCCATCACCATCAATACCATTACCCTCACCGATGAGGCCGGTACTTCGCCTACCCCTACTTCTACCACCTTCTCTGACTTCAGATTCCAGTGGTCGATCTCCGGGGGAGCTAACCTCTTCGTCATTCCGTTCGATGGTGGAGCTGGTACGTTCGTAGATGGAGAAACCATCACCATCGATGGCGCTGTGACCGCTACCGTAGTAGGGGTTGAAGCTACTTTCTTGACTGTATCAGGACTATCTGCTACCATCTCTGATGATGAGCCGATCTCAGGTGGTACATCTGGCGCTTCAGGAGCAGTTAACCATGCCGCGGACATCACCACCACTTCCGGTACCGTCGGTGCGAATGCCATCTCAGGACTGGCGGCCAATAGCTATCAGGTATCTATCGTGGAAGTCGCTACCGATTGCCCCGATACCACTCCTTCCATCGCCAACTTCACCATTGACGATGAAACGGTCATCCCGGTATTGCAGATCTCTTCCATCACCGATGACTCTTCTTGTGATGATGTTACCCCTTCAGGGTCGGCTACCGTCAATGTCGTCGACGGGGGGGTTGTGCAAACCGCGTCTAACTTTACCTTCACCTGGTATGAGTCCGATGGTACTACCGCACTCGGTACTACCACCACTTCGGCTACCTTCAATGCCGATGGTAACATCGCCTCTAACCTGACCGAAGGAACCTACTTCGTCGAAGTAGTCGATAATACCAACCCGGGTATCGGGTGTCAGTCTGATCCTGTGGAAATTACCATCGATCAGTTCGAAACTGTCATTACCGTCGAAGATGGTGATGCCACTCTCGTCAATCAGGATGATTGCTCACCTGAAAACGGATCCATCACCATCAATACCATTACCCTCACCGATGAGGCCGGTACTTCGCCTACCCCTACTTCTACCACTTTCTCTGACTTCAGATTCCAGTGGTCGATCTCCGGGGGAGCTAACCTCTTCGTCATTCCGTTCGATGGGGGAGCCGGTACGTTCGTAGATGGGGAAACCATCACCATCGATGGCGCTGTGACCGCTACCGTAGTAGGGGTCGAAGCTACTTTCTTAACTGTATCAGGACTATCTGCTACCATCTCTGATGATGAGCCGATCTCCGGTGGTACATCTGGCGCTTCAGGAGCAGTTAACCATGCCGCGGACATCACCACCACTTCCGGTACCGTCGGTGCGAATGCCATCTCAGGACTGGCGGCCAATAGCTATCAGGTATCTATCGTGGAAGTCGCTACCGATTGCCCCGATACCACTCCTTCCATCGCCAACTTCACCATTGACGATGAAACGGTCATCCCGGTACTCCAGATCTCTTCCATCACCGATGACTCTTCTTGTGATGATGTTACCCCTTCAGGGTCGGCTACCGTCAATGTCGTCGACGGTGGGGTTGTGCAAACCGCGTCTAACTTCACCTTCACCTGGTATGAGTCTGATGGTACTACCGCACTCGGTACTACCACCACTTCGGCTACCTTCAATGCCGATGGTAACATCGCCTCTAACCTGACCGAAGGAACCTACTTCGTCGAAGTAGTCGATAATACCAACCCGGGTATCGGATGTCAGTCTGATCCTGTGGAAATTACCATCGATCAGTTCGAAACCGTCATTACCGTCGAAGATGGTGATGCCACTCTCGTCAATCAGGATGATTGCTCGCCTGAAAACGGATCCATCACCATCAATACCATCACCCTCACCGATGAGGCCGGTACTTCGCCTACCCCTACTTCTACCACCTTCTCTGACTTCAGATTCCAGTGGTCAATCTCCGGGGGAGCTAACCTCTTCGTCATTCCGTTCGATGGTGGAGCCGGTACGTTCGTAGATGGAGAAACCATCACCATCGATGGCGCTGTGACCGCTACCGTAGTAGGGGTTGAAGCTACTTTCTTGACTGTATCAGGATTGACTGCTACCATCTCTGATGATGAGCCGATCTCAGGTGGTACATCTGGAGCTTCAGGAGCAGTTAACCATGCCGCGGACATCACCACCACTTCCGGTACCGTCGGTGCGAATGCCATCTCAGGGCTGGCGGCCAATAGCTATCAGGTATCTATCGTGGAAGTCGCTACCGATTGCCCCGATACAACACCTTCCATCGCCAACTTCACCATTGACGATGAAACGGTCATCCCGGTACTGCAGATCTCTTCCATCACCGATGACTCTTCTTGTGATGATGTTACCCCTTCAGGGTCGGCTACCGTCAATGTCGTCGACGGGGGGGTTGTGCAAACCGCGTCTAACTTTACCTTCACCTGGTATGAGTCTGATGGTACTACCGCACTCGGTACTACCACCACTTCGGCTACCTTCAATGCCGATGGTAACATCGCCTCTAACCTGACCGAAGGAACCTACTTCGTCGAAGTAGTCGATAATACCAACCCGGGTATCGGGTGTCAGTCTGATCCTGTGGAAATTACCATCGATCAGTTCGAAACCGTCATTACCGTCGAAGATGGTGATGCCACTCTCGTCAATCAGGATGATTGCTCGCCTGAAAACGGGTCCATCACCATCAATACCATCACCCTCACCGATGAGGCCGGTACTTCGCCTACCCCTACTTCTACCACCTTCTCTGACTTCAGATTCCAGTGGTCGATCTCCGGGGGAGCTAACCTCTTCGTCATTCCGTTCGATGGTGGAGCCGGTACGTTCGTAGATGGAGAAACCATCACCATCGATGGCGCTGTGACCGCTACCGTAGTAGGTGTCGAAGCTACTTTCTTAACTGTATCAGGATTGACTGCAACCATCTCTGATGATGAGCCGATCTCCGGTGGTACATCTGGCGCTTCAGGAGCAGTTAACCATGCCGCGGACATCACCACCACTTCCGGTACCGTCGGTGCGAATGCCATCTCAGGACTGGCGGCCAATAGCTATCAGGTATCTATCGTGGAAGTCGCTACCGATTGCCCCGATACCACTCCTTCCATCGCCAACTTCACCATTGACGATGAAACGGTCATCCCGGTATTGCAGATCTCTTCCATCACCGATGACTCTTCTTGTGATGATGTTACCCCTTCAGGGTCGGCTACCGTCAATGTCGTCGACGGTGGGGTTGTGCAAACCGCGTCTAACTTTACCTTCACCTGGTATGAGTCCGATGGTACTACCGCACTCGGTACTACCACCACTTCGGCTACCTTCAATGCCGATGGTAACATCGCCTCTAACCTGACCGAAGGAACCTACTTCGTCGAAGTAGTCGATAATACCAACCCGGGTATCGGATGTCAGTCTGATCCTGTCGAAATTACCATCGATCAGTTCGAAACCGTCATTACCGTCGAAGATGGTGATGCCACTCTCGTCAATCAGGATGATTGCTCGCCTGAAAACGGGTCCATCACCATCAATACCATTACCCTCACCGATGAGGCCGGTACTTCGCCTACCCCTACTTCTACCACTTTCTCTGACTTCAGATTCCAGTGGTCGATCTCCGGGGGAGCTAACCTCTTCGTCATTCCGTTCGATGGGGGAGCCGGTACGTTCGTAGATGGGGAAACCATCACCATCGATGGCGCTGTGACCGCTACCGTAGTAGGTGTCGAAGCTACTTTCTTGACTGTGTCAGGATTGACTGCTACCATCTCTGATGATGAGCCGATCTCCGGTGGTACATCTGGAGCTTCAGGAGCAGTTAACCATGCCGCGGACATCACCACCACTTCCGGTACCGTCGGTGCGAATGCCATCTCAGGACTGGCGGCCAATAGCTATCAGGTATCTATCGTGGAAGTCGCTACCGATTGCCCAGATACCACTCCTTCCATCGCCAACTTCACCATTGACGATGAAACGGTCATCCCGGTACTCCAGATCTCTTCCATCACCGATGACTCTTCTTGTGATGATGTTACCCCTTCAGGGTCGGCTACCGTCAATGTCGTCGACGGTGGGGTTGTGCAAACCGCGTCTAACTTCACCTTCACCTGGTATGAGTCTGATGGTACTACCGCACTCGGTACTACCACCACTTCGGCTACCTTCAATGCCGATGGTAACATCGCCTCTAACCTGACCGAAGGAACCTACTTCGTCGAAGTAGTCGATAATACCAACCCGGGTATCGGATGTCAGTCTGATCCTGTGGAAATTACCATCGATCAGTTCGAAACCGTCATTACCGTCGAAGATGGTGATGCCACTCTCGTCAATCAGGATGATTGCTCGCCTGAAAACGGATCCATCACCATCAATACCATCACCCTCACCGATGAGGCCGGTACTTCGCCTACCCCTACTTCTACCACCTTCTCTGACTTCAGATTCCAGTGGTCAATCTCCGGGGGAGCTAACCTCTTCGTCATTCCGTTCGATGGTGGAGCCGGTACGTTCGTAGATGGAGAAACCATCACCATCGATGGCGCTGTGACCGCTACCGTAGTAGGGGTTGAAGCTACTTTCTTGACTGTATCAGGACTATCTGCTACCATCTCTGATGATGAGCCGATCTCAGGTGGTACATCTGGCGCTTCAGGAGCAGTTAACCATGCCGCGGACATCACCACCACTTCCGGTACCGTCGGTGCGAATGCCATCTCAGGGCTGGCGGCCAATAGCTATCAGGTATCTATCGTGGAAGTCGCTACCGATTGCCCCGATACAACACCTTCCATCGCCAACTTCACCATTGACGATGAAACGGTCATCCCGGTACTGCAGATCTCTTCCATCACCGATGACTCTTCTTGTGATGATGTTACCCCTTCAGGGTCGGCTACCGTCAATGTCGTCGACGGGGGGGTTGTGCAAACCGCGTCTAACTTTACCTTCACCTGGTATGAGTCCGATGGTACTACCGCACTCGGTACTACCACCACTTCGGCTACCTTCAATGCCGATGGTAACATCGCCTCTAACCTGACCGAAGGAACCTACTTCGTCGAAGTAGTCGATAATACCAACCCGGGTATCGGGTGTCAGTCTGATCCTGTGGAAATTACCATCGATCAGTTCGAAACCGTCATTACCGTCGAAGATGGTGATGCCACTCTCGTCAATCAGGATGATTGCTCGCCTGAAAACGGGTCCATCACCATCAATACCATCACCCTCACCGATGAGGCCGGTACTTCGCCTACCCCTACTTCTACCACTTTCTCTGACTTCAGATTCCAGTGGTCGATCTCCGGGGGAGCTAACCTCTTCGTCATTCCGTTCGATGGTGGAGCCGGTACGTTCGTAGATGGAGAAACCATCACCATCGATGGCGCTGTTACCGCTACCGTAGTAGGAGTTGAAGCTACTTTCTTGACTGTATCTGCTTTATCAGGAACTATCTCTGATGATGAGCCGATCTCCGGTGGTACATCTGGAGCTTCAGGAGCAGTTAACCATGCCGCTGACATCACCACCACTTCTGGTACCGTCGGTGCGAATGCCATCTCAGGACTCGCGGCCAATAGCTATCAGGTATCTATCGTGGAAGTCGCTACCGATTGCCCCGATACCACTCCTTCCATCGCCAACTTCACCATTGACGATGAAACGGTCATCCCGGTACTCCAGATCTCTTCCATCACCGATGACTCTTCTTGTGATGATGTTACCCCTTCAGGGTCGGCTACCGTCAATGTCGTCGACGGGGGCGTCGTGCAAACCGCGTCTAACTTTACCTTCACCTGGTATGAGTCTGATGGTACTACCGCACTCGGTACTACCACCACTTCGGCTACCTTCAATGCCGATGGTAACATCGCCTCTAACCTGACCGAAGGAACCTACTTCGTCGAAGTAGTCGATAATACCAACCCGGGTATCGGGTGTCAGTCTGATCCTGTGGAAATTACCATCGATCAGTTCGAAACCGTCATTACCGTCGAAGATGGTGATGCCACTCTCGTCAATCAGGATGATTGCTCACCTGAAAACGGGTCCATCACCATCAATACCATCACCCTCACCGATGAGGCCGGTACTTCGCCTACCCCTACTTCTACCACCTTCTCTGACTTCAGATTCCAGTGGTCGATCTCCGGGGGAGCTAACCTCTTCGTCATTCCGTTCGATGGGGGAGCCGGTACGTTCGTAGATGGGGAAACCATCACCATCGATGGCGCTGTGACCGCTACCGTAGTAGGTGTCGAAGCTACTTTCTTGACTGTATCAGGATTGACTGCTACCATCTCTGATGATGAGCCGATCTCAGGTGGTACATCTGGCGCTTCAGGAGCAGTTAACCATGCCGCGGACATCACCACCACTTCCGGTACCGTCGGTGCGAATGCCATCTCAGGACTCGCGGCCAATAGCTATCAGGTATCTATCGTGGAAGTCGCTACCGATTGCCCCGATACCACTCCTTCCATCGCCAACTTCACCATTGACGATGAAACGGTCATCCCGGTACTCCAGATCTCTTCCATCACCGATGACTCTTCTTGTGATGATGTTACCCCTTCCGGGTCGGCTACCGTCAATGTCGTCGACGGGGGGGTCGTGCAAACCGCGTCTAACTTCACCTTCACCTGGTATGAGTCTGATGGTACTACCGCACTCGGTACTACCACCACTTCGGCTACCTTCAATGCCGATGGTAACATCGCCTCTAACCTGACCGAAGGAACCTACTTCGTCGAAGTAGTCGATAATACCAACCCGGGTATCGGGTGTCAGTCTGATCCTGTGGAAATTACCATCGATCAGTTCGAAACCGTCATTACCGTCGAAGATGGTGATGCCACTCTCGTCAATCAGGATGATTGCTCACCTGAAAACGGATCCATCACCATCAATACCATCACCCTCACCGATGAGGCCGGTACTTCGCCTACCCCTACTTCTACCACCTTCTCTGACTTCAGATTCCAGTGGTCGATCTCCGGGGGAGCTAACCTCTTCGTCATTCCGTTCGATGGTGGAGCCGGTACGTTCGTAGATGGAGAAACCATCACCATCGATGGCGCTGTGACCGCTACCGTAGTAGGTGTCGAAGCTACTTTCTTGACTGTATCAGGATTGACTGCTACCATCTCTGATGATGAGCCGATCTCCGGTGGTACATCTGGCGCTTCAGGAGCAGTTAACCATGCCGCGGACATCACCACCACTTCCGGTACCGTCGGTGCGAATGCCATCTCAGGACTGGCGGCCAATAGCTATCAGGTATCTATCGTGGAAGTCGCTACCGATTGCCCCGATACCACTCCTTCCATCGCCAACTTCACCATTGACGATGAAACGGTCATCCCGGTATTGCAGATCTCTTCCATCACCGATGACTCTTCTTGTGATGATGTTACCCCTTCCGGGTCGGCTACCGTCAATGTCGTCGACGGTGGGGTCGTACAAACCGCGTCTAACTTCACCTTCACCTGGTATGAGTCTGATGGTACTACCGCACTCGGTACTACCACCACTTCGGCTACCTTCAATGCCGATGGTAACATCGCCTCTAACCTGACCGAAGGAACCTACTTCGTCGAAGTAGTCGATAATACCAACCCGGGTATCGGGTGTCAGTCTGATCCTGTGGAAATTACCATCGATCAGTTCGAAACCGTCATTACCGTCGAAGATGGTGATGCCACTCTCGTCAATCAGGATGATTGCTCACCTGAAAACGGGTCCATCACCATCAATACCATCACCCTCACCGATGAGGCCGGTACTTCGCCTACCCCTACTTCTACCACCTTCTCTGACTTCAGATTCCAGTGGTCGATCTCCGGGGGAGCTAACCTCTTCGTCATTCCGTTCGATGGTGGAGCTGGTACGTTCGTAGATGGGGAAACCATCACCATCGATGGCGCTGTTACCGCTACCGTAGTAGGAGTTGAAGCTACTTTCTTGACTGTATCAGGATTGACTGCTACCATCTCTGATGATGAGCCGATCTCCGGTGGTACATCTGGCGCTTCAGGAGCAGTTAACCATGCCGCGGACATCACCACCACTTCCGGTACCGTCGGTGCGAATGCCATCTCAGGGCTGGCGGCCAATAGCTATCAGGTATCTATCGTGGAAGTCGCTACCGATTGCCCCGATACCACTCCTTCCATCGCCAACTTCACCATTGACGATGAAACGGTCATCCCGGTATTGCAGATCTCTTCCATCACCGATGACTCTTCTTGTGATGATGTTACCCCTTCAGGGTCGGCTACCGTCAATGTCGTCGACGGGGGGGTTGTGCAAACCGCGTCTAACTTCACCTTCACCTGGTATGAGTCTGATGGTACTACCGCACTCGGTACTACCACCACTTCGGCTACCTTCAATGCCGATGGTAACATCGCCTCTAACCTGATCGAAGGAACCTACTTCGTCGAAGTAGTCGATAATACCAACCCGGGTATCGGATGTCAGTCTGATCCTGTCGAAATTACCATCGATCAGTTCGAAACCGTCATTACCGTCGAAGATGGTGATGCCACTCTCGTCAATCAGGATGATTGCTCACCTGAAAACGGGTCCATCACCATCAATACCATTACCCTCACCGATGAGGCCGGTACTTCGCCTACCCCTACTTCTACTACCTTCTCTGACTTCAGATTCCAGTGGTCGATCTCCGGGGGAGCTAACCTCTTCGTCATTCCGTTCGATGGGGGAGCCGGTACGTTCGTCGATGGGGAAACCATCACCATCGATGGCGCTGTTACCGCTACCGTAGTAGGAGTCGAAGCTACTTTCTTGACTGTATCAGGACTATCTGCTACCATCTCTGATGATGAGCCGATCTCAGGTGGTACATCTGGCGCTTCAGGAGCAGTTAACCATGCCGCGGACATCACCACCACTTCCGGTACCGTCGGTGCGAATGCCATCTCAGGACTCGCAGCCAATAGCTATCAGGTATCTATCGTGGAAGTCGCTACCGATTGCCCAGATACCACTCCTTCCATCGCCAACTTCACCATTGACGATGAAACGGTCATCCCGGTACTCCAGATCTCTTCCATCACCGATGACTCTTCTTGTGATGATGTTACCCCTTCAGGGTCGGCTACCGTCAATGTCGTCGACGGAGGGGTCGTGCAAACTGCGTCTAACTTCACCTTCACCTGGTATGAGTCCGATGGTACTACCGCACTCGGTACTACCACCACTTCGGCTACCTTCAATGCCGATGGTAACATCGCCTCTAACCTGACCGAAGGAACCTACTTCGTCGAAGTAGTCGATAATACCAATCCAGGTATCGGGTGTCAGTCTGATCCTGTGGAAATTACCATCGATCAGTTCGAAACTGTCATTACCGTCGAAGATGGTGATGCCACTCTCGTCAATCAGGATGATTGCTCGCCTGAAAACGGGTCCATCACCATCAATACCATCACCCTCACCGATGAGGCCGGTACTTCGCCTACCCCTACTTCTACCACTTTCTCTGACTTCAGATTCCAGTGGTCGATCTCCGGGGGAGCTAACCTCTTCGTCATTCCGTTCGATGGTGGAGCCGGTACGTTCGTAGATGGAGAAACCATCACCATCGATGGCGCTGTTACCGCTACCGTAGTAGGAGTTGAAGCTACTTTCTTGACTGTATCAGGATTGACTGCTACCATCTCTGATGATGAGCCGATCTCCGGTGGTACATCTGGCGCTTCAGGAGCAGTTAACCATGCCGCGGACATCACCACCACTTCTGGTACCGTCGGTGCGAATGCCATCTCAGGACTCGCAGCCAATAGCTATCAGGTGTCTATCGTGGAAGTCGCTACCGATTGCCCCGATACCACTCCTTCCATCGCCAACTTCACCATTGACGATGAAACGGTCATCCCGGTATTGCAGATCTCTTCCATCACCGATGACTCTTCTTGTGATGATGTTACCCCTTCCGGGTCGGCTACCGTCAATGTCGTCGACGGGGGGGTCGTGCAAACCGCCTCTAACTTCACCTTCACCTGGTATGAGTCCGATGGTACTACCGCACTCGGTACTACCACCACTTCGGCTACCTTCAATGCCGATGGTAACATCGCCTCTAACCTGACCGAAGGAACCTACTTCGTCGAAGTAGTCGATAATACCAATCCAGGTATCGGGTGTCAGTCTGATCCTGTGGAAATTACCATCGATCAGTTCGAAACTGTCATTACCGTCGAAGATGGTGATGCCACTCTCGTCAATCAGGATGATTGCTCACCTGAAAACGGATCCATCACCATCAATACCATCACCCTCACCGATGAGGCCGGTACTTCGCCTACCCCTACTTCTACCACCTTCTCTGACTTCAGATTCCAGTGGTCGATCTCCGGGGGAGCTAACCTCTTCGTCATTCCGTTCGATGGGGGAGCCGGTACGTTCGTAGATGGAGAAACCATCACCATCGATGGCGCTGTGACCGCTACCGTAGTAGGCGTTGAAGCTACTTTCTTGACTGTATCAGGATTGACTGCTACCATCTCTGATGATGAGCCGATCTCCGGTGGTACATCTGGCGCTTCAGGAGCAGTTAACCATGCCGCGGACATCACCACCACTTCCGGTACCGTCGGTGCGAATGCCATCTCAGGACTGGCGGCCAATAGCTATCAGGTATCTATCGTGGAAGTCGCTACCGATTGCCCCGATACCACTCCTTCCATCGCCAACTTCACCATTGACGATGAAACGGTCATCCCGGTATTGCAGATCTCTTCCATCACCGATGACTCTTCTTGTGATGATGTTACTCCTTCCGGATCGGCTACCGTCAATGTCGTCGACGGAGGGGTCGTGCAAACTGCGTCTAACTTCACCTTCACCTGGTATGAGTCTGATGGTACTACCGCACTCGGTACTACCACCACTTCGGCTACCTTCAATGCCGATGGTAACATCGCCTCTAACCTGACCGAAGGAACCTACTTCGTCGAAGTAGTCGATAATACCAACCCGGGTATCGGGTGTCAGTCTGATCCTGTGGAAATTACCATCGATCAGTTCGAAACCGTCATTACCGTCGAAGATGGTGATGCCACTCTCGTCAATCAGGATGATTGCTCGCCTGAAAACGGATCCATCACCATCAATACCATTACCCTCACCGATGAGGCCGGTACTTCGCCTACCCCTACTTCTACCACCTTCTCTGACTTCAGATTCCAGTGGTCGATCTCCGGGGGAGCTAACCTCTTCGTCATTCCGTTCGATGGGGGAGCCGGTACGTTCGTAGATGGGGAAACCATCACCATCGATGGCGCTGTGACCGCTACCGTAGTAGGTGTTGAAGCTACTTTCTTGACTGTATCTGCTTTATCAGGAACTATCTCTGATGATGAGCCGATCTCCGGTGGTACATCTGGCGCTTCAGGAGCAGTTAACCATGCCGCGGACATCACCACCACTTCTGGTACCGTCGGTGCGAATGCCATCTCAGGACTCGCAGCCAATAGCTATCAGGTATCTATCGTGGAAGTCGCTACCGATTGCCCAGATACCACTCCTTCCATCGCCAACTTCACCATTGACGATGAAACGGTCATCCCGGTATTGCAGATCTCTTCCATCACCGATGACTCTTCTTGTGATGATGTTACCCCTTCCGGGTCGGCTACCGTCAATGTCGTCGACGGTGGGGTCGTACAAACCGCGTCTAACTTCACCTTCACCTGGTATGAGTCTGATGGTACTACCGCACTCGGTACTACCACCACTTCGGCTACCTTCAATGCCGATGGTAACATCGCCTCTAACCTGACCGAAGGAACCTACTTCGTCGAAGTAGTCGATAATACCAACCCGGGTATCGGATGTCAGTCTGATCCTGTCGAAATTACCATCGATCAGTTCGAAACCGTCATTACCGTCGAAGATGGTGATGCCACTCTCGTCAATCAGGATGATTGCTCACCTGAAAACGGGTCCATCACCATCAATACCATCACCCTCACCGATGAGGCCGGTACTTCGCCTACCCCTACTTCTACCACTTTCTCTGACTTCAGATTCCAGTGGTCGATCTCCGGGGGAGCTAACCTCTTCGTCATTCCGTTCGATGGTGGAGCCGGTACGTTCGTAGATGGAGAAACCATCACCATCGATGGCGCTGTTACCGCTACCGTAGTAGGGGTTGAAGCTACTTTCTTAACTGTGTCAGGATTGACTGCTACCATCTCTGATGATGAGCCGATCTCCGGTGGTACATCTGGCGCTTCAGGAGCAGTTAACCATGCCGCGGACATCACCACCACTTCCGGTACCGTCGGCGCGAATGCCATCTCAGGACTAGCAGCCAATAGCTATCAGGTGTCTATCGTGGAAGTCGCTACCGATTGCCCCGATACCACTCCTTCCATCGCCAACTTCACCATTGACGATGAAACGGTCATCCCGGTATTGCAGATCTCTTCCATCACCGATGACTCTTCTTGTGATGATGTTACTCCTTCAGGATCGGCTACCGTCAATGTCGTCGACGGTGGGGTCGTGCAAACCGCGTCTAACTTCACCTTCACCTGGTATGAGTCTGATGGTACTACCGCACTCGGTACTACCACCACTTCGGCTACCTTCAATGCCGATGGTAACATCGCCTCTAACCTGACCGAAGGAACCTACTTCGTCGAAGTAGTCGATAATACCAACCCGGGTATCGGATGTCAGTCTGATCCTGTCGAAATTACCATCGATCAGTTCGAAACTGTCATTACCGTCGAAGATGGTGATGCCACTCTCGTCAATCAGGATGATTGCTCACCTGAAAACGGATCCATCACCATCAATACCATCACCCTCACCGATGAGGCCGGTACTTCGCCTACCCCTACTTCTACTACCTTCTCTGACTTCAGATTCCAGTGGTCGATCTCCGGGGGAGCCAACCTCTTCGTCATTCCGTTCGATGGTGGAGCCGGTACGTTCGTAGATGGGGAAACCATCACCATCGATGGCGCTGTTACCGCTACCGTAGTAGGAGTTGAAGCTACTTTCTTGACTGTATCAGGATTGACTGCTACCATCTCTGATGATGAGCCGATCTCCGGTGGTACATCTGGCGCTTCAGGAGCAGTTAACCATGCCGCGGACATCACCACCACTTCTGGTACCGTCGGTGCGAATGCCATCTCAGGACTCGCAGCCAATAGCTATCAGGTATCTATCGTGGAAGTCGCTACCGATTGCCCAGATACCACTCCTTCCATCGCCAACTTCACCATTGACGATGAAACGGTCATCCCGGTACTCCAGATCTCTTCCATCACCGATGACTCTTCTTGTGATGATGTTACCCCTTCAGGGTCGGCTACCGTCAATGTCGTCGACGGAGGGGTCGTGCAAACTGCGTCTAACTTCACCTTCACCTGGTATGAGTCCGATGGTACTACCGCACTCGGTACTACCACCACTTCGGCTACCTTCAATGCCGATGGTAACATCGCCTCTAACCTGACCGAAGGAACCTACTTCGTCGAAGTAGTCGATAATACCAATCCAGGTATCGGGTGTCAGTCTGATCCTGTGGAAATTACCATCGATCAGTTCGAAACTGTCATTACCGTCGAAGATGGTGATGCCACTCTCGTCAATCAGGATGATTGCTCACCTGAAAACGGGTCCATCACCATCAATACCATTACCCTCACCGATGAGGCCGGTACTTCGCCTACCCCTACTTCTACCACTTTCTCTGACTTCAGATTCCAGTGGTCGATCTCCGGGGGAGCTAACCTCTTCGTCATTCCGTTCGATGGTGGAGCCGGTACGTTCGTAGATGGGGAAACCATCACCATCGATGGCGCTGTTACCGCTACCGTAGTAGGAGTTGAAGCTACTTTCTTGACTGTATCAGGATTGACTGCTACCATCTCTGATGATGAGCCGATCTCCGGTGGTACATCTGGAGCTTCAGGAGCAGTTAACCATGCCGCGGACATCACCACCACTTCTGGTACCGTCGGTGCGAATGCCATCTCAGGACTCGCAGCCAATAGCTATCAGGTGTCTATCGTGGAAGTCGCTACCGATTGCCCCGATACCACTCCTTCCATCGCCAACTTCACCATTGACGATGAAACGGTCATCCCGGTATTGCAGATCTCTTCCATCACCGATGACTCTTCTTGTGATGATGTTACCCCTTCCGGGTCGGCTACCGTCAATGTCGTCGACGGGGGGGTCGTGCAAACCGCCTCTAACTTCACCTTCACCTGGTATGAGTCCGATGGTACTACCGCGCTCGGTACTACCACCACTTCGGCTACCTTCAATGCCGATGGTAACATCGCCTCTAACCTGACCGAAGGAACCTACTTCGTCGAAGTAGTCGATAATACCAATCCAGGTATCGGGTGTCAGTCTGATCCTGTGGAAATTACCATCGATCAGTTCGAAACTGTCATTACCGTCGAAGATGGTGATGCCACTCTCGTCAATCAGGATGATTGCTCACCTGAAAACGGATCCATCACCATCAATACCATCACCCTCACCGATGAGGCCGGTACTTCGCCTACCCCTACTTCTACCACCTTCTCTGACTTCAGATTCCAGTGGTCGATCTCCGGGGGAGCTAACCTCTTCGTCATTCCGTTCGATGGGGGAGCCGGTACGTTCGTAGATGGAGAAACCATCACCATCGATGGCGCTGTGACCGCTACCGTAGTAGGCGTTGAAGCTACTTTCTTGACTGTATCAGGATTGACTGCTACCATCTCTGATGATGAGCCGATCTCCGGTGGTACATCTGGAGCTTCAGGAGCAGTTAACCATGCCGCGGACATCACCACCACTTCCGGTACCGTCGGTGCGAATGCCATCTCAGGACTCGCGGCCAATAGCTATCAGGTATCTATCGTGGAAGTCGCTACCGATTGCCCCGATACCACTCCTTCCATCGCCAACTTCACCATTGACGATGAAACGGTCATCCCGGTATTGCAGATCTCTTCCATCACCGATGACTCTTCTTGTGATGATGTTACTCCTTCCGGATCGGCTACCGTCAATGTCGTCGACGGAGGGGTCGTGCAAACTGCGTCTAACTTCACCTTCACCTGGTATGAGTCTGATGGTACTACCGCACTCGGTACTACCACCACTTCGGCTACCTTCAATGCCGATGGTAACATCGCCTCTAACCTGACCGAAGGAACCTACTTCGTCGAAGTAGTCGATAATACCAACCCGGGTATCGGGTGTCAGTCTGATCCTGTGGAAATTACCATCGATCAGTTCGAAACCGTCATTACCGTCGAAGATGGTGATGCCACTCTCGTCAATCAGGATGATTGCTCGCCTGAAAACGGATCCATCACCATCAATACCATTACCCTCACCGATGAGGCCGGTACTTCGCCTACCCCTACTTCTACCACCTTCTCTGACTTCAGATTCCAGTGGTCGATCTCCGGGGGAGCTAACCTCTTCGTCATTCCGTTCGATGGGGGAGCCGGTACGTTCGTAGATGGGGAAACCATCACCATCGATGGCGCTGTGACCGCTACCGTAGTAGGTGTTGAAGCTACTTTCTTGACTGTATCTGCTTTATCAGGAACTATCTCTGATGATGAGCCGATCTCCGGTGGTACATCTGGCGCTTCAGGAGCAGTTAACCATGCCGCGGACATCACCACCACTTCTGGTACCGTCGGTGCGAATGCCATCTCAGGACTCGCAGCCAATAGCTATCAGGTATCTATCGTGGAAGTCGCTACCGATTGCCCAGATACCACTCCTTCCATCGCCAACTTCACCATTGACGATGAAACGGTCATCCCGGTACTCCAGATCTCTTCCATCACCGATGACTCTTCTTGTGATGATGTTACCCCTTCAGGGTCGGCTACCGTCAATGTCGTCGACGGGGGGGTTGTGCAAACCGCCTCTAACTTCACCTTCACCTGGTATGAGTCCGATGGTACTACCGCACTCGGTACTACCACCACTTCGGCTACCTTCAATGCCGATGGTAACATCGCCTCTAACCTGACCGAAGGAACCTACTTCGTCGAAGTAGTCGATAATACCAACCCGGGTATCGGGTGTCAGTCTGATCCTGTGGAAATTACCATCGATCAGTTCGAAACCGTCATTACCGTCGAAGATGGTGATGCCACTCTCGTCAATCAGGATGATTGCTCGCCTGAAAACGGATCCATCACCATCAATACCATTACCCTCACCGATGAGGCCGGTACTTCGCCTACCCCTACTTCTACCACCTTCTCTGACTTCAGATTCCAGTGGTCGATCTCCGGGGGAGCTAACCTCTTCGTCATTCCGTTCGATGGGGGAGCCGGTACGTTCGTCGATGGGGAAACCATCACCATCGATGGCGCTGTTACCGCTACCGTAGTAGGTGTCGAAGCTACTTTCTTGACTGTATCAGGATTGACTGCTACCATCTCTGATGATGAGCCGATCTCCGGTGGTACATCTGGCGCTTCAGGAGCAGTTAACCATGCCGCGGACATCACCACCACTTCCGGTACCGTCGGCGCGAATGCCATCTCAGGACTGGCGGCCAATAGCTATCAGGTATCTATCGTGGAAGTCGCTACCGATTGCCCCGATACCACTCCTTCCATCGCCAACTTCACCATTGACGATGAAACGGTCATCCCGGTACTCCAGATCTCTTCCATCACCGATGACTCTTCTTGTGATGATGTTACCCCTTCAGGGTCGGCTACCGTCAATGTCGTCGACGGTGGGGTTGTGCAAACTGCGTCTAACTTCACCTTCACCTGGTATGAGTCTGATGGTACTACCGCACTCGGTACTACCACCACTTCGGCTACCTTCAATGCCGATGGTAACATCGCCTCTAACCTGACCGAAGGAACCTACTTCGTCGAAGTAGTCGATAATACCAACCCGGGTATCGGGTGTCAGTCTGATCCTGTGGAAATTACCATCGATCAGTTCGAAACCGTCATTACCGTCGAAGATGGTGATGCCACTCTCGTCAATCAGGATGATTGCTCGCCTGAAAACGGATCCATCACCATCAATACCATTACCCTCACCGATGAGGCCGGTACTTCGCCTACCCCTACTTCTACCACCTTCTCTGACTTCAGATTCCAGTGGTCGATCTCCGGGGGAGCTAACCTCTTCGTCATTCCGTTCGATGGGGGAGCCGGTACGTTCGTCGATGGGGAAACCATCACCATCGATGGCGCTGTTACCGCTACCGTAGTAGGAGTCGAAGCTACTTTCTTGACTGTATCAGGATTGACTGCTACCATCTCTGATGATGAGCCGATCTCCGGTGGTACATCTGGCGCTTCAGGAGCAGTTAACCATGCCGCGGACATCACCACCACTTCCGGTACCGTCGGTGCGAATGCCATCTCAGGACTGGCGGCCAATAGCTATCAGGTATCTATCGTGGAAGTCGCTACCGATTGCCCAACTACTACGCCAGCAATAACTGCGTTCACAATCGACGATGATACAGAAGTACCATCGATCCAATTGAGCAGTACTACTGATGATACTTTCTGTAATACTGATAACAATGGTGATGGAACTCTAGCTATCCAGATTCTACAAAGTGGAACGGCAGCCAATTCATCCGATTACTCTATCGCATGGTACAGAGGTGAGCATTCTACTGCTCCAGGAACCGGCGATGCCGACTTCCTGTACAACGACGCGGGTGCTGCAAGTGGAGCCAACGTTGGAACAGCTGCATTGACCTCTTCTGATATAACACAATTAGAAGGATTGGAAAATGGAGATTACACTGTATTTGTAAGCGATAATGTAAATCCGAATATTGGATGTGAAACGTTTAGAACATTTACTATTCTGCCAAATGAGGATATTCCATTGCTAAACGAAGCTAACATTGCCGCTGCCATTCTGAATGACACGACTTGTACTACGAACAGTGGACAGATTACCCTCATGGATGCTGATGTCTCAACTTCATCCGGGTCTTCTGTAACCTTGAATGACTTCACTGTTAATCTCTACGATGAAGAAGATACGGATACCGCCACCCCTATCCAGACACAAAATGCTGGTCATGGCTTATCCACAATCACCTTCTCAACGCTAGCACCAGGTGATTACTATATCACCGTCACAAGAGGTACAAGTGGTTGTGTATCAGCTAGTGTTCGAGCCAATATCGAAGACTTGTCATTCGATCCGGTCATAACTGTTGATGCACTAACAGCCAATGCAAATTGTGGTGGAACAACAGCAGAAGGAGAAATAACTATTTCCGTGGCTGAGTCTGATGGAGATGAAGATACTTATACCTTCTCCTGGGTAGATAATACTTCTACGGCAGTTACTTCCACAGATGTAAATAACACGTCAGTTGTTCAAGGACTAAGCGAATCGTTAAGTCCATATGTTGTGACTGTAACGAACACAGTGACTGGTTGTACGACTGAGCAATCCATAGCTATTACGGATGAAGCTTCTAACCCTGTCATTACAAGCTTCACGGCCAATAACAATACGATCTGTTCAGATAGTAATGGTTCATTCGAACTATTCACCGCAACACTGGAAGGATCTGAGATCGATTCTACTTCGCTGGAAAATGATTACACATTGACAGTATATACTGATGCTGCTGCAACTAATGCCATAGCTGACGGAAATACTTCCAATGGCCAGTTATCTTATGACAGCCTGGCAGGTAGCACAGATGGAACGACCTATTATGCGGTACTTCAATCTGTCTCCTCACTATGTACTTCGGATACAGTAGAGTTCACCATCTTCGACAACCCATTAGATCCAGTAATAGCTATCAATATTGTACAGGCAGATTCTACCTGTTCAGCCACGGTTGGTACTGGTATCCTCGTAGCTACTGGTGATGGGCAAGGAGATGATAACAGTGATTACTCATTCGAGTGGTTCGATTCTGATGGCAATTCAATCAGCACGAACGATACGCTTTCTCAAGTATTTGCAGGTACATACCGCGTACAGGTAAGCAGTGCAAACTCAGGCTGTTCGGCTTCGGCTTCGGTAGAAATCGAGAATGTGCCACAATCTCCGGAGATCACGGACTTCACGGTTACGGAAGCTACTACTTGTGATCCTGGAAATGGCATATTGACCATTACAGGTGTAAGTATTGCCACACTGGACCGTTATCGATTTGATTTCTATGATGTGAATCCACTTTCAGGATCGCCTACTGCCGTTCAGTCATCGACAAGTCCGGTCTTCTCAACGGCCATGCCAAGTACTACCTACTATGCAGTTGCTGTAGACACGCTTACAGGATGTAGTACTAATGCCGTTCAGGTTGAGTTTGGCGGAGATAATGTCGTGCTTCCTGTTCTTCTGATCGATGAATTCAATAATCAGGAAAATTGCGATCCAGGTAATCCAAATGGTTCTGTGACTGTATCGGCTGACGGAAGTACTGATAATACGGCCTATGTATTCCTTTGGACAGATAGTGATAACAATGTTGTAGAAGCCAACAACGCAACGGTTACTGGACTTTCAGCAGGTCTATACACGGTAACAGCCAGCAGTGCGATTACCGGGTGTGCTGCAACCTTGACTGTTGAAATTACGGATCAGATACCTCCTTTCTTGCTCACTCCTACTGCAGAAGCCAACACTTCTTGTATTGATCCGAATGGTTCAACCGGAGTGACGGTGGTTCCTGTGGGATCAGGAACGGCGAATGCTAACACGATCGTAAGAGAGGCTGAATTCTACTGGTTCAGTAATGCAGATGATGCCAGGTCTGATAACCTCGATAATGCCGAGC
Source organism: Cyclobacteriaceae bacterium (assembly GCA_965229785.1). Classification (GTDB taxonomy): domain Bacteria; phylum Bacteroidota; class Bacteroidia; order Cytophagales; family Cyclobacteriaceae; genus JAWPMT01. The sequence goes on along the minus strand of CBDDJS010000001.1, from coordinate 616,543 downwards.
ACGTTGGAGAGACTTACGAAGGATTGTCAGCGGGTGTATACACCGTAATCGCACAGGATGTTAACGATCTGTTCTGCTTCTCTGAACCTGCTTCGATCGAAGTACTTGATGAGACGGTGACCCCAGTATTTGCCGCTGAAGTAACAAGAAACCTGACTGTATGTTTCGAGGATGCACCAAATGGATTTGCGGTAATTGATACGATGATGGACATTTCAAACCTTGATTTCCAATGGTTTGAAGGAACGGACCTGACGGCTACACCAATCCAAACAGGACTGTTTGTAGATTCACTGACCATCGGTAGTTACACTGTTGTCGCAACTGACCGAATCAGTGGCTGTTTCGCTACCCAATTAATAGATGTAAGCGATGAACGCCCTGTAATTGCTGATCCTACCATCATTCCGGTTAATGGGCGTACCAATTGCTTATTCCCTGATGGCCGTGCGACAGTCAATTCTGCGGGTCAGACTGAAGACTTTGAATTCAGATGGTACGCAGCAGATGATCCGAACACCTTACTGTTCGTTGGTGATGACATCAGTACATTAGATACAATCACCTACGAGATTGTGGCTTACAACCTATCGACAGGATGTGAATCTGGTAGATCTGTTGTTACGATAGCCAATGAAATCACAGATCCAGCGTTCACTGTTCAGGTGACTCAATCCCTGTGTTTGAGAACCGAAGATGGTTCCAAGAACCAATTCTCGGGTCAGGCATTTGTAGCCATTGAGGACTTCAACGTATTTGTTGATTCCGTCACCTACTTGAATGAACAAGGAGAGATCATTCTCGCGAGACGTGGTGGAGAAACCCTGATTGATGCCTCTCCAGGAAATTACACTGTAAACTTCAGGGCCAGCAATGGTTGCGATTATTCAGCAAGTTTCACCATCGCGGCTGAAATCCAGATTTACAATGGTATCTCTGCGAATGATGATGGATTCAATGATTTCTTCCTGATTGACTGTCTGGACTTCTTCGAGAATAATAATGTTCAGATCTTCAACAGAGATGGGGTAAAAGTCTACGAAGTAGATAACTATGACAATTTTGAGCGTAGGTTCAATGGCACATCGAATATCGGTTCCGCTCAGAACCTACCTGCAGGAACTTACTTCTACATCATCGATCGAGGAGATGGAAGTGAGTTGATACAAGGATTTTTGGAGTTAGTTAGATAAATTACAAACATGAAGATATTTAAGTACGGACTGTTGCTTTTGGGTACCCTCATGATTCTGGGTCCTGTTAAAGCGCAACAACGGGCGATTACTTCTACCTATATGTACAATGGGCTGGTGATCAATCCAGCTTACGCGGGTAGCTTAAATGTCTTATCACTTACGGGCGTTCATCGAGATCAATGGGTCAATGTGGATGGAGCGCCCCAGTTTCAGGTTTTCACCGGGCATACTTCCTTGCTCTCTAACCGGATTGGGGTTGGATTAACGCTATCAAAGGACCAAATTGGTGTACATGACGATGTTGGTGTCTTTGGCAGTTATGCCTACAAAATCCGAACGAACATTGGTATCCTTGCTATGGGACTCCAAGCCGGATTCAATAGTCGAACCTCTGATTTCAGCAATCTTACCTTACTCGATAACAACGATCCGTTCTTGTTTGGTCAACAAAGTAACTTCACTCCTAATTTTGGTACAGGACTTTATTTTGCAAACCCGGATTTCTTCTTCGGTGTTTCTGTTCCTTATATTCTGGAAAACAGGGTTTATGATGAATTGGATCTTGGAAGTTCGGACCTGCCTGCGGTTGACAAATCTTTTCTGAATTCACGAGAGAGCAGGTATTATTACATTACATCCGGAGGAGTCATTCACTTATCCAGTAAAGTGAAGCTGAACCCTTCTTTCCTTCTACGTATCCAGGAAGAACAAAAAATCGGATGGGACATCAATGTCAACGTAATCTTTGATGAAATTGCCTACGTTGGCACCAATGTCCGTAGAGGTGGTGATGTGACCTTCGTGGGGCAGCTTATACTGAATGAGAATTTCCGAGTTGGATATGCGTATGACGCGATAACCAACAACCTAAATGACTACTCTGCTGGTAGCCATGAAATCATGGTCAACTATCGTATCAAACTAAGGAATTATAAGAGAGATCCTGGCTGCCCTGTGTATTTCTAATTTCACTTCTCTTTTGACTTACTTAGGTCAGATAAAAGTGAATTGGTAATGGAAAGCAGGATACTGAAAATAAGTGCCCACCAAAATCCATCTACTTGAAAACCGGGCACCAATCCATCGGCCATTAAAATAATAATGGCATTGATGACGAGTAAAAACAGACCGAGTGTAAAAAAAGTCAATGGGATCGTAAGGACGATCAATACCGGTTTAACAAGTCCATTCAATAAAGCAAGAACAATGGCCAGGATAAGTGCTGCAAAAAAGTCTTCAACATAAACTCCGGGCAGCAGGTAGGAAACAATGATCACTGCCACTGAGGACAAGATCATTTTTAAGAAAAAATTCATAAAGCTTTTGTTTTAATCTTCTTGGAACCAGCTCGCGTAGCGAATATAATTGTTTGCAATACGTTTCATCATCGACCGATTCTTTTGATCTATTTGTTTTACTTTTTTCGCGGGCACTCCGGCATAGATCGTATTTTCTTCAACAATGGTACCTTCCAGTACCACAGCGCCTGCTGCGATGATCGCACCCTTCTTTACGACAGCATTATCCATGACTATTGATCCCATTCCTACCATCGTTTCATCTTCCAGGGTACAGCCATGAACAATCGCATTGTGCCCAATGGTCACATTATCCCCAATGGTCGTAGAAGCTTGCTCGAACGTACCATGGATGGTCGCATTGTCCTGAATATTTGAATTATTACCAATTCGAATGGAGTTCACATCTCCCCTAACTACGGCACTGAACCAAACAGTACATTGATCACCCATGGTTATATCGCCTATCAACACCGCATTATCTGCGAACCAACAATCTTCCCCGTGGGTAGGTGAAAACCCTCTTACTTCTTTTACTATAGCCATCTACTCTTTTTCCATAAACATAACTTTAATTTGCAGCTTTTTAAATCAATTCATTCTCAATTTTAAATGCTGAAGCACTTAGTACTTCTGAGTTTAGTCATCGTGTCGGTATGGAGTTGTCAACCTGACCAAAATTCTCAGGAACAACCCGAAGTTAATTTGCTTAAGGAGTCAAAACTGGACAGCATACGTTCACTAGCAACGATTATCATTGATAATGGAGACTTATTAAACGACAGTCGAAGCAGTATTTCGTACGGCAGCTATAAGACAGATGAAAGTCAAACCCTACGTTCTATTAGGTTTTCATTGAAGGATTTAAACATCGCTGACGCGTCTGAAGGATTGACCATAGATATGATCAACCTGGAGGAATGGGACAGTTCCCGGCAGCACACCATAACTGTTGACAGTGCATTCTTACTCAACCCTATTTCTCACCTGGCTTTGTCTAAGATCACTTTAGGAGATATCACCAACGAATTGCTACTACCCATCAGAGTCACCCAGGATTCTGTCGAATCATACGTTGAAGGTAAGACCACCTTGACTTTAAAAAATTGGGGTTTTGACCTTCCTGAACAGTATAAGTTACATCTAGGCCTATCACTTTATACGCTTTCTGAAAATTGAGCCTGACATTTTGTCACGATTCTGCCACTAGGAATTATCTTTGCAGCCAAATCGGATCATGATGGAAGGTGTAATAGAGGATATCTCGATATTAAAGGAAGCACAAGAAGAATCTTGTGAAGTAAAGGTTACTAAGGACGAACAAAATCACTCTGGGAAAAAGCTATACATTGAAAGCTATGGTTGCCAGATGAATTTCTCTGATAGTGAAATTGTCACATCTATTCTTCAAAAAGACGGCTTTGGGACCACTTCCAACTTCGAGGAGGCTGATGTAATTCTACTCAATACATGCTCAATCCGTGAAAAAGCCGAATTGACCGTGCGCAAACGCCTGACTCAATTCAACAAAATCAAACAAGATCGCCCTGAAATCACAGTTGGCGTACTTGGATGTATGGCAGAGCGTTTAAAAGCTCAGCTGCTGGAAGAGGAAAAGATTGTCGATCTGGTTGCCGGCCCCGATGCTTATCGGGATTTGCCTAATCTCGTGAATGAAGCTGCTTCCGGAATTAAAGGGGTTAATACCTTCTTATCCAGAGAAGAAACGTATGCAGATATCTCTCCGGTAAGGTTGAATTCCAATGGCGTTACGGCCTTTATTTCTATCATGAGAGGGTGCGACAACATGTGCTCTTTTTGCGTGGTGCCTTTCACCAGAGGTCGCGAAAGAAGCCGGGATCCGCACTCCATCGTAGCAGAAGCGCAACAGTTGTTTGATGCTGGCTATCGAGAAGTCACGCTACTGGGACAAAATGTGGATTCTTATAAGTGGTCAGCAGAAGAAAACAACAAAGCCCGTCTGAATAAGTCTGGCATTGAAAAAGTCGTCAATTTTGCCGGGTTGCTGGAAATGGTAGCCAAAGTCGACCCGCTATTACGTGTAAGATTTTCCACATCTCACCCCAAAGACATCACAGATGAGGTACTACATACCATGAAACAGTACAATAACATCTGTAAATACATTCACCTCCCAGCTCAAAGTGGCAACTCCAGAGTATTGGAGCTTATGAACCGTACCTACAGCAGGGAATGGTACCTTGATCGGGTGTCAGCGATTCGTCGTATTCTGGGCGAAGATTGCGGCATCAGTTCTGATATGATCGCCGGTTTCTGTACCGAAACAGAAGAAGAGCATCAGGAAACGCTAACGCTGATGGACATAGTAAAGTATGACTTCTCGTACATGTTTTATTATTCCGAGCGCCCTGGAACACTCGCCGCAAAAAAATACGAAGACGACATTCCTCTTGAGGTGAAGAAAAGAAGACTCAACGAAATCATCGCTCGTCAGCAGGAAATCTCACTGAAACGGAATCAACGAGATATTGGAAAAGTATTCGAAGTATTGATTGAGGGGACAAGCAAGCGATCAGATCAACAACTTCAAGGCCGAAATTCAGCCAACAAAGTAGTCATTTTCGATAATGATGGATTGGAAAAAGGCACTTACGTGAAGGTCAAAGTGAAGGATTGTACAGCAGCTACCTTACTTGGAGAATTGGTAAAATAGTATGGATTACAAGGTAAACGCCGAAATACAGTCCATCAAACAGCGATTTGAAATCGTTGGTATCTCGCCATTGTTGAATAACGCCATTCGCGTTGCGATGCAAGTTGCACCAACGGACATGAGTGTATTGATTCAGGGCGAAAGTGGTGCCGGAAAAGAATCATTCTCAAAGATCATTCATAGCCTATCTCATCGAAAACATGGACAGTTCATCGCCATCAACTGTGGTGCAATTCCTGAAGGAACTATTGATTCGGAGCTTTTTGGGCATGAAAAAGGATCCTTTACCGGGGCAACAGATACAAGAAAAGGTTACTTCGAAGTAACGAATGGTGGTACCATATTTTTGGATGAAATTGGAGAAATGCCACTGTCTACTCAAGCCAGGCTATTGCGGGTGCTCGAAAATGGTGAGTTCATCAAGGTAGGTTCCTCCAAAGTACAAAAGACCGATGTAAGGGTGATTGCCGCCACCAACGTAGAATTGCAGAGCGCGATCAATAAAGGGAAGTTTCGTGAAGACCTCTATTACCGGTTAAGTACAGTGCCGATAAAGGTTCCCGCCCTTCGGGAACGGGGTGAAGATGTGCTTCTGCTCTTTAAAAAATTTGCCGCTGATTTTTCAGAGACCTACAAAACGAAACCGGTCTTCCTGAATGAGGAAGCGAAACAAATTGTCAAGGCATTTCGATTTCCAGGGAACATTCGGCAGCTAAAAAACCTGGTAGAGCAAATCAGCGTACTGGAAATGGAACGTGAAATCACCGCTGATAAGCTTCGGGATTATTTACCTCGTGATCAGAGTAACCTTCCCGCCATTCTGGAACAAGAGCAAGCGGGTGAAAATTATTCAGAGAGAGATCTTCTTTACAAAGTGCTTTTTGACATGAAAAAGGATATGTCAGACATGAAGAAACTCATTCTTCAATTGATCCAGGACAATCCCTCCAGCACAGAAATTCTTCAGGAACATCAACATTTATTCAATGGGGTCACCCCCTCTCCAACTCCGTCAGTAGCTCCTGCCAGTCCTCCAAATGAAATTAACACGCCGCTCCTTTTAGAGCCTAAAGCTGAAAACGAAGACGATTACGAAGACATCATTGAAGACATTGTGCATCTACCCCACGAGGAAGACACACTTTCTTTGGAGAAAAAAGAAAAGGAATTGATTATTAAAGCGTTAAAGAAAAACAACAATAAAAGAAAATACGCTGCTCGAGACCTTGGTATCTCGGAGCGCACACTTTATCGCAAAATCAAGCAATATGAAATTGAAAGCTTCTAATTTATTTCTGATCAGCTTATTATTTCCGCTGCTAGGTTGTGGCGTTTATGGCTTCACAGGTGCTTCGATTTCACCAGATACCAAGACCATTTCAATCCAAACCTTCTACAATAATGCGGTCCTTGGTCCTTCCAACATGAGCGTATTGTTTACAGAAAGAATCAAAGATTACTATCAGCAAAACACGAATCTGGCGTTGGTAGATGATAATGGCGACCTTCAACTGGATGGATACATCGCCGACTACAAGATCACTCCGGTGGCAGCAAATTCATCAAGAAATTCCTCTGGGCAGGATCTTTCGACGCTTTCTCGCATCACCATCACTGTTTTTGCCTCTTACGTCAATGTTAATGACGATACGTTCGATTTTGAAAAACGCTTCTCATTTTTCGTTGACTTTGATCAAAATCTAGACCTTAGCGCCAACGAACAAGCCTTTGTTGAAGAAATATTTGATCAGATCGTCATTGATATATTTAACGCCTCCGTCGCGAATTGGTAATTTTTTATATCTTTAGATTTTCAATTATTGACCTTTTCATGTGAACAAAGAGAAGTTTATAGACTGTCTCAGAGACCCCTCTTTACTTCAGGATAATGACATTAAAGAGCTCAACCAGTTGGTTAAGCGATATCCCTATTTTCAGGGAGCACGAGCTCTTTTAGCGAAAGTCTCCAAAGAAAGAAACCTGAAGGATGCTGCCCATCGCATATCTTCTGCAGCTGTTTACACCACTGATCGTGCGCTATTAAAGAAATACATCAGTGATCACCTGTTTTTCCTTGATTCGCGAGAGGCGGCAAAAGAACAGAAAGCTGCTCCGTCAAAAGCACCTGCTGCAAAAACACCCAGGCCCCCTGCTCAATCAAAAGAAGCTGTCAAACAGCCAGCTCCTAAACCTTCCCCTTCAAAACCAGAACCTTCAGGCGAAAAAAGATCGAAACCAGGGCCTTCAAGGACAGAAAAAAGGGAGGCTACTCCAAATGTAAAGGGTGAGCGGGCGCCTCTTGCATCGAAGGCTCCACAAGCTTCAAAAGAAAAGCCAGATCAAAAGCCCCCCTTAGCGAAGAAAGCCCCGTTAAAGCCTTCACCCTCCGCTGAAGAAGAATTAACAGACTTACAACAGTCTTCTACAAGCCTTGATGATTGGATCAAAGAGATCCACGAAGACATTGAAGCCCTAAAGAAATCCAAAGCAAGGTTTCAGGAACTTGATAAGAAATTAGAAGAAGAGGACAGGAAAAAGGAGGCGGAAAAGGAAGAAGAAGATGCCGTGAATGCTGCACTAAAAAAAGTTACCAGCAGCAAAAAGTCGGCACCAAAGAAAACGGTCAAAGCAAAGGAAGAACCTGATACAAAGGAAGAATCCGAAGCAATAGCAAAAGTCACGAAAAGTAAGCCCGTTAAAAAAACGACTAAAAAGGAAGCTCCGCCAGTAGCTAAAGACAAGGATCAAGCAGAAGATTCTAAGGAAGAAAAGCCTCAAAAACCTAAAGCCAGAGCCCCCAAAAAGAAAGCTCCGGTTAAAAAGGCACCGAGCAAGTCTGAATCAAGTAAAGAGGAGACGGCCACAAAGGCTGAAACCGAGAAGGAGGAACCAGAGGTTAAGAAAAAACCGGCAAAAAAAATAAAGGCTGAAGAGCCAAAACCTGAAGAAGAGGACAACACTACCTTAAAAGTTGTTCGTAGACGGTCTGGCAAAGTAAAATCTACGACATTCGAATCTGTCGATAAAGAAAAAGAATCTGCTGATAAAGAAAAATCGGAGGAAGAGAGTAAAGAAAAAATCATTGATGAATTCATCAATACCAGTCCTAAAATCTCCAAAGCAGATAAAACGAAATTAGCCTCAGAAGAAGATAAAGAAGATTTATCTGATAAGAGTAGTCGATTCCAGGCAGATATCGGAACGGAATACCTGGCCGAAATCTATGTGGAACAAGGAAAAATTGACCGTGCAATTTCCATTTACGAAAAACTGAGCTTGAAATTCCCCGAAAAAAAGTCTTATTTTGTGGCGCGAATTGAAGAACTGAAGTCGAAGTAAGAAAAATAGTATGTACGTTATCATCGGACTTATCCTTGTCCTAGCCGTTTTTTTGATCCTAGTTGTCCTTGCACAAAACCCTAAGGGAGGTGGACTCTCCAGTCAATTTGGTGGCAGTGGTGCTTCTCAATTGATGGGCGTAAAAAAGACTGGTGATTTCCTTGAGAAAGCGACCTGGGGTGCTGCTATTGCCATTCTGGTATTATCGCTCAGTACTAATTTTTTCATGGACACTAATGTCACAAATGAGCCTGTAAGTCCGAACCTGGAAAACACTTCGGCCCCTACCCCTGCATTACCAACCTTTGAAGAAGGTTCATCTTTGCCTGCAGAAGATTTAATGCAAGACGATTCTGCCAGCGGCAATTAAGCCGCTGTACTCAAATGTCTCATTAACATCCGTTTGGCCACCGGTAGTATGGTTGGCTGTTCAGGGAATGCCATTTTCGTTACTAACGAAAAAGTAGCTGGGTTAGGTAATGCTGTATTCTCCCTTGCTAATTCCAGTTTGACGCGCTCAAATGAGCGACTGAAATCAATAAAGTCATTGGCAATGAAACGCAGATTAATGCCTCTGTACTTTTCCTTCGTGCTTTCAAAAACGCTTGATTTGTATTGATAGATTGAGATTTCTCTCTGACGATCATGATTGATGAGTAAATAGCCTTCATCCACATACATTGGAACGATTCCAACAGGCTCAAAAGCCATTTGCTCTTCTACAAATTCATAAATCTCCTTTCCTTCTTCTATCATTTTGGTGAATCTTGGCATGGAGAAGGCGATAATGGCTTCCAATTCTTGTAATACTTTATCATCAGTCATCTCCTTTTCATAATCAAGTCTTAGCCGTTTAGCTGCTTCACGATTCAATTTCCTGGGGAAATGATTCCATATGGATGTCTTTTTCTCTTTAAAGTGCAGCAGGTTTTCCCGGTGTGCAATGAGATCTGCCAAAGAGGGGTACAAGTGTACATTACCAAATTTCCGACCTATTTGCTTTAGATAAGCAAGGACAATGTACTTCTTGTATTCAAAATCGATCATGCCTTCTGTCAGCCAATCTGCACTCAGTTTTTCCATACATTTTCTTATTTGTTGATCTTAGAATTTAATAACAAAATGGCAGACTAAACAATGGACAAAGCTTGGGATGTCAGTTTTTAACAATTCGACTGAAAAAATGTCAGTAAAAAACGGAAAAACTGACAAAATCTGAATTTGGCACAGCTTATGATAAGAGGCTGTTGTCTTATCGAAAGATTTTACAACAAAAAATTGTAACACAGAAATGTCAAAAGTTAACTTCAAACCACTTGCCGATAGGGTCCTGGTGGAACCTGCGGCAGCCGAAGAAAAAACTGCATCAGGATTGTATATTCCTGATACTGCGAAAGAGAAACCTCAAAGAGGAACGATCGTGGCAGTTGGTACAGGAAAACCAGATGAACCTATCACAGTAAAAGAAGGAGATACCGTATTGTACGGAAAATACTCTGGTACTGAGATCAGTATCGATGGTACCGATTACCTAATCATGAAAGAAACCGATATCTACGGAATCGTATAAAAACCCAATCTGAAAAGATCATAATCTAGAAAACATCATGGCAAAAGATATATTTTTCGATACAGATGCGAGAGATCAGCTAAAGAAAGGTGTTGACACTTTGGCTGACGCAGTAAAGGTGACATTAGGACCTAAAGGTAGAAATGTCATCCTTGACAAAAAATTTGGTGCTCCTACCGTAACAAAAGACGGTGTTTCTGTAGCCAAAGAAATCGAACTGGAAGAGTCTATTGAAAACATGGGCGCTCAGTTGTTGAAAGAAGTTGCTTCTAAAACTGCAGATGATGCGGGAGATGGAACGACTACTGCAACTGTATTGGCACAAGCCATTTTTGGTCACGGTATCAAAAACGTAGCTGCAGGTGCTAACCCAATGGACCTTAGAAGAGGTGTCGACAAAGCAGTTTCTGCTGTTGTTGAGAACTTGAGAGGACAGTCAAAAGAAATCTCTACCAACGACGAAATTGCTCAGGTTGCTACTGTATCTGCTAATAATGACGCGGAAGTTGGCAAAATGATCGCTGACGCAATGGACAAAGTTGGAAAAGATGGTGTCATCACTGTTGAAGAAGCAAAAGGTACCGAAACAGAAGTAAAAACTGTAGAAGGTATGCAATTTGACAGAGGATACCTTTCTCCATACTTCGTGACCAACACGGACAAGATGGAAGCTGAGTTGGAAAACCCATACATCTTGATCTACGACAAGAAGATCTCCAATATGAAGGAACTTCTTCCTGTTTTGGAAGCTACTGCTCAGACTGGCAAGCCTTTGTTGATCATTGCTGAAGACGTAGAAGGCGAAGCATTGGCAACTTTGGTAGTAAACAAAATCAGAGGTGCACTGAAAATCGCTGCTGTTAAAGCTCCTGGTTTTGGTGACAGAAGAAAAGCGATGCTGGAAGATATCGCTATCCTGACTGGCGGTACTGTAATCTCTGAAGAAAGAGGTTATAAGCTTGAAAACGCTACTTTGGATTATCTTGGAACTGCTGAGAAAGTAAACATCGATAAAGACAACACAACAGTTGTTAACGGTGCAGGACAAGGTGACGACATTCAAGCCAGAGTAAATCAAATCAAACAGCAAATCGAAAACACAACTTCTGATTACGATAAAGAGAAGTTGCAAGAGCGATTGGCTAAACTTTCTGGTGGTGTAGCAATCCTTTACATCGGAGCAGCTACGGAGGTAGAAATGAAAGAAAAGAAAGATTTGGTTGATGATGCATTACACGCGACCAGAGCTGCTGTTCAGGAAGGTATCGTCGCTGGTGGTGGCGTTGCTTTGATCAGAGCAAGTGCTGCACTAGACGGCATCTCTACGGAGAACGGTGATCAGGAAACTGGTGTAAACATCATCAGAGCAGCTATTGAAGCTCCTTTGAGAACCATCGTTGGGAACGCTGGTGGAGAAGCCTCTGTAGTAGTGAACAATGTGAAAGACGGAAAAGATGATTACGGATACAATGCTGGAACTGACGAGTACGTGAACATGTTCTCTGCAGGTATCATCGATCCTACTAAAGTGACTCGATTGGCACTGGAAAATGCTGCATCTATCGCTGGTCTGTTATTGACCACCGAGGCTGTTGTGGCTGATCGACCTGAGCCAGAGCCTCCAATGCCTGCTGGCGGCGGAATGCCTGGTGGAATGGGCGGTATGATGTAAGATCATAAGTCATATATATAAAAGAAGACCCTTCAATTTGGAGGGTCTTTTTATTTTAGTCAAATTGAATCATGGCAAAGACAAGAATTTCATTTTGGCCCCTATTCATCGAATTCATTTCTGTGGTTTTTGCAGTCCTGCTGGCATTAGGACTTAATTCATACAAACAAACACAAGACCTTAAGGAAGAAAGCACAACGCTCACCTCAAAAATACTTGCCGAATGTTCCAGGAATATGAGCGCACTTGATTCCGTCAATTTACAAAACCGGGAATACCTGTATTATTTGGATTCTTTACTATCCACCGATGAAGAAATACACAGTTTCCGAATTGATATCAGTGGCGAACTGCTTCATAGCAGCACATGGAAATACACCCAAAACTCTCCAGCATTCAATTATATCAGTGGCGACTTACTTAATGACGCAACTGAAGTCTATGAACTTCAGGAATATTACATGAGAATCTCGGGGCAAATGATCCAGAATATTGGTGAATTTCAGCTCAGATCTAATACAGTGGAAACCAGAACATTACTAAAAACCTGCCAATACTATGTCAGAAACATTGTAAATGCAGGCGATCAACTTGAAGAATCTTACGAAGAGTTACTAGCCGACCATCAGCAGAAATAAGTATTCCGCGATCCAAGTATTTATTTATCTTCGGCCATTAATCCAAACTTGACCCATGACCTACATCATTGTCACCCTCGCCTACATCCTAATTTTAACGGGCATTATTGTTTACAAAAGTCGCACTGTAAAGAGCGAAGAAGACTTTGTAGTAGCAGGAAGAAGTGTTCCTGTATATCTTTTAGTAGGTACATTGGTTACCACCTGGATTGGATCAGGAAGTCTATTCGGGACGGCCGGATTGACCTTCCAGGTAGGCTTTTCCGAATTATGGTTTTCATTAGGGGCATGGATCGGCATCCTGGCTGTATATTTTATTGCTGCCAGAGTGCGACGTATTTCACAATATACCCTTACCGATATCCTCGAAAAAAGGTACTCTCCTATCGCGAGACTATTAGGTACCATTACCATCATTGTGGCGTACCTGATCATTGCAGGCTACCAGTTTAAAGGCGGTGGCCGATTCCTGGCTATCCTGACTGAAGGTGCCATAAGTATTGAAACAGGTATGTTGATCACCTTTCTGGTGATCATTGTCTTCACTGCGCTGGCCGGCATGGTATCGATCGTCTCTATCGACATTTTTAACGGCATCATCATGATCGTTGGAGTTATCCTTGCTGTTCCTTTCGCCATTTCAGGTTTTGGAGGCTGGGATCAGGTAGTAAGTACCATCAATGAAGTAAGTCCCGATCACCTATCCGTTTTTGAAGGTCATGAGCCTACATGGTACATAGGGATCATGTTACCTACGTTGATCCTTTTACTGAGTGAAAGCAGTGTTTATCAGAAATTTTCCTCTGCGAAAGATGCAAAATCCGCCAAAAAAGCGGTGATGGGAATGTTCATAGGAGTTGTGACTATCGAATTTTTGATGTGTCTGCTTGCGGTGGTAGGTTTTGCCATTTATTCCGACGACCCCAGATTCTTCCTTCCTGATGGCACCGTAAATGCCCCTGTTTCTGAAGAAGTCATTTTAAGGATCGGATTTGAAAAACTGCCAGCATATGTTGGATCATTATTATTTGCCGGTGGTGCAGCAATCATACTTTCTACCGGAAATACTTTCCTGATGGTAACTTCTACCAACTTCTCGAGAGATATCCTGGAAAAGTATTTTATCAAGAACCCATCAGAAAAAAAGAAGTTGTTTATGCAACGCATAGCGATTGTTTTCCTGGGGCTTCTGGCTTTTCTCATCATGACTCAATTTGAGGCTATTCTGGACATGGCGTTCATCTCCTATACCATGATTGGCGCTTCTTTAGCACCACCGCTTCTGGCTACGTTCTTCTGGAAACGAGTTACTAAAGAAGGTGGTATCGCCTCTATTCTTGCTGGAATGTTGACCGTGGTATTTATCGAGGTGATGAACCGTTCCCTGGATGCACCCTTGGATCTGGGCATCATTTCATTTCCTTTCGATGCTAAAATGATTGCTATTCCGGCGCTTCTAATGTCCATAATTGCACTTGTCGGTGTGAGTCTTTTAACAAAGCCTACGGCAAAAGAAATCGTCGATCCGTTTTTCGAGGAAGAATAATTAGCGTAATTTCGCTGTTAGAAAAATATCTCTATCTGCGAAGAGATTTGCAGATTGTGATCCAATAGTAATTTCTAACAAGCGCCCCATGCAGGAATTTGGACTTAAATCTCAAACCTCAGATCTCAAAGACATTGGGATCAAAGTAGAAGAAGCACACTGGAATTTATCCCAGGCAGAATTGATCGAAGAAGCGATCAAACAAGGTGAAGGCCATTTAGCGGACACAGGTGCCCTGGTCGTTAAGACAGGGAAATTTACCGGAAGAGCCCCTAAAGACAAGTTTATTGTCGAGGACGATGTAACGCGTGATCCGGTCTGGTGGGGAAATGTGAACCAACCCATTTCAGAAGCACATTTCGACCGCCTCTACAGCAAAATTGTAGGTCACCTTGGAGATAAAAAAGTGTATGTCCGGGACATGTATGCTGGTGCGGATAAGACTCACCGCTTACGCGTAAGGTTTATCAACACGTTCGCGTGGCACAACTTGTTCACTTACAACATGTTCCTGCAACCCGAGGAATACAAGCTGGAGTCTTTTGATCCTAATTTCACAGTAATCTGCTGCCCAAGATTCAAGGCGGACCCTGAAACCGATGGGGTAAATCAGGAAAACTTTGCGATCATCAACTTCAAGAAGAGAGTGATCCTGATCGGCGGGACAGAATATTCCGGGGAAATGAAAAAAGGCATCTTCTCTGTTTTGAACTTCATGCTTCCTCACAACGACGGTGTACTTTCCATGCACTGTTCTGCTAACATGGGCATCGAAAAAAGAGATACAGCCATCTTCTTTGGTTTATCAGGCACGGGTAAGACCACACTTTCTGCTGATCCAAATCGATTGTTGATTGGAGATGACGAGCATGGATGGACCGAAAAGAATGTCTTCAATTTTGAAGGCGGATGCTATGCCAAAGTAATTGACCTCTCATCAGAGAAAGAGCCAGACATCTGGAATGCCATCAAATACGGTGCAATTGTAGAAAACACAGTCTTTGAAGAAGGATCCAGAACAGTGGACTACCACGACAGCAGCATTACCGAAAACACGCGGGTCTCTTATCCTTTGGAGCACATCCGGAATGCGATCTCACCTTCCATTGGAGGTATTCCAAGAAACATTTTCTTCTTGACTTGCGACGCATTTGGAGTGATCCCTCCTATCCAAAGGCTATCAAAAGGTCAGGCCATGTATCACTTCATATCGGGTTACACTTCAAAAGTCGCCGGTACAGAAGCGGGTATCACTGAGCCCGTGCCGGCATTTTCCGCGTGTTTTGGTGCCCCTTTCTTACCATTGCATCCAACTAAATACGCTGAAATGCTTGGTCAAAAGATGGAGGATCACGAAGTGAAGATCTGGCTGATCAATACCGGCTGGACTGGTGGCGCCTATGGTGTGGGTGAAAGAATTAGCTTGAAATATACACGGGCAATGATCACTGCTGCATTAGAGGGGGTCCTTGATAATGTGGGGTATAGAACTCATTCCATTTTTGGAGCTGAAATCCCATTGACCTGTCCCGACGTTCCTTCAGAGATACTGAGCCCCAGAGAAACCTGGAAAGATGATAAGGCTTTCTACAAGCAAGCCAATGACCTGGCCACTCGATTCAATGATAACTTCAAGAAATTTGAGGAATTTGCCAATGAGGAGATCATGTCTGGAGCTCCCAAGGTCAATACGAAATACGTATAGCTTAGACTGAGGCTGTCCGCCAGGAGCCAGGTCTGCCGAAGTTATACGGACCCAAAAATGAAGGCCGCAATCTTTCGATTGCGGCCTTTTATATTAGATTTCCATATTCGATCATGGAGGCCCTAACGTGAAGCTTTCGTCTGGTGTTCCAGAGAAACATCGCGAAATCACCGGAAATTCGTCAGTGATTACATAGAAGTAATCAAATGTCTCTGTACCACCCGAAGCTTCAGTGGTCAAAGTGACAGAATTGGCAATACCATTACATTCATCCAGATCACCAACTCCACTTACAAATTCGTAATCATTGGTGTATTTTCCATTGTAGGCACCACAGGGAGCACTGTTACCATCTCCCGGACGGTCACCGGACTTTAATTGGTAACCCGGGCTTAACGCAACCATATTACCTGCTGCATCCGGACCATACTTATATAAGATTGGGAAGCCATCTCCTGCCCATCCAACGAAAGCTTCATCCGATGTAGCAGGTACAGCGGTACCAGAGCCGAGACCTTCCAACACCTGGTCCGCAAATGGTGCAAAATCTCCGTGGTAGTGATATTCACCATTGGGTTGAACATGTGCAATGGCACAATCCAATCCTACTGCCTGCATATTGTTATTGGGCTCGAATACCCAATCCCAGTTGAATTCACCTGTATTTTGATCTTCGAATATGAATGGCTCTCCTGGAGCGGGATCTATTTTCACTCCATTCAATGCCACGCCAAATACCCACATTGGACGGTTACTTGACTGTAATATACTTGTTGTACTAGAAGCCAGGGCCGGTTGTGTTGGCACATTCCATGTTTTCTCTGTCTGGCTAAGCTCTGAAACGAGATTTGGAATTTGGTTACCCCAATCATGTGACGGCAACCCTTTGGTGGTCACCACTCTTGAACCTGCGTCGTTGAAGCTCTCAGTATATTCCTTTGCAAATGCATTCTCAGTACAATCTCTGTTATCCTGATCTGTACTATCACCATTCGAACCATTGTCGCAGGTATTTCCTCCGGTTTCCTCATCATTATCGACAATGGTCAATGTTATTGAACCAGTACCCACCATCAATACAGAAGATAACCCTCCATCATCAATAGATATCTCAATGGTTTCGTCTTCCTCCGGGTCTTCATCATCGAATATGACTAATTCCACCCTGGCCTCATTCTCCCCGTTTGGAATCGAAACAGTATTAGGACTTCCGTAATCCACGCCCAACGAAGCTGTTCCTGCGAACTCCAATGGTATAGCCAGCGCTACTCCTGTACTGTTTGATTCACTCAAAGTAATTGAAAAGATAACATTACCTTCGGATTCTGAGATGTTCGTAAAAGTTACAGAAATTGAAACCGAGGTTACTACATCGGGAATATCCGGTTCCTCCGAGCAAGCAATAAAAAGAAGTAAACTGAGCAAACACAGACTCCCTAAAATAGATTTTAGCATGGTCGATAAAAGTTATTGAGTTAAAAAAGCTGTGCAGGCTCCACAATAATAGTCATTTAATATGGCAATGCTTCAGTTGGTCTGGTTTCACCAACCTGATTTTTATCATGTGGAAAACTCGTAAAGGAATTCCCCTCCTGAACTCAGGTCTCTTCCTTTAGGTTTTATTATTTTGTATGATGCTTTGATGGAAGGATTTCCTTGACAGTCAAAAGTCAATAAGCGTTAAGAAACCACCATGTATTTAATTTTCGATACTGAGACCACAGGTCTCCCTCATAATAAATCCGCGCCAGTCGAAGACCTGGATAACTGGCCTCGCCTGGTCCAAATTGCATGGCAACTGCATGACCAACATGGCAAGTTGATCTCTACCGGAAATCACATTGTAAAGCCAGAAGGTTTTACTATCCCCTTTAACGCGGAGAAAATACATGGTATTTCCACGGCAAGGGCCCTGGAGGTGGGTGAAGATCTTACAGAAGTTCTTGAAAAATTCACCGCTGATGTCAACCGGTCAAAAGTCCTCATTGGTCACAACATCGAGTTTGATAATAAAATCATCGGTGCTGAATACTTACGCACGGAATCACCCAACATTTTGGTTGATTTTCCAAATATCGATACTTCAGTCGAAACCGTTCAATTTTGTCAACTTCAAGGGGGTATTGGTGGTCGATTGAAACAACCCCGATTGATCGAACTGTACGAAAAGTTATTCGGGGAAGGATTTGGTGACGCACATGATGCGGCATATGATGTAGACGCTACGGCTAAAGCCTTTTTCGAATTGCTCCGCCGCGCGATCATCCCAACGTTCGATGAAACAGAAGCTTCGGCCATCACTTACGAAGCACCTGACCTTGATGCCGCAAACTTTGCCTGGATCCGGGAGAAGACTTCTGGAACCATCGGCGATACTCACGTCGATGCGAAAGACATCAAGGGCCCGTTTGTACACTTACATGTGCACTCGCAATTTTCTGTGTTGCAGGCTACTCCGGACGTCACAGAAATTGTCGCTAAAGCAAAGGAACTAAACATGCCCGCGGTAGCTATGACCGACCTGGGCAATATGTTTGGAGCGTTCAAATTTGTAAGAGCGGCCCTCGACAATGACATGAAACCCATTGTAGGCTGTGAATTCTTTGTGGCAGAAGAACGGACCAAAACCAAGTTTACCAAAGACAATCCGGATAAGCGGTTTCAGCAGGTACTCATCGCTAAAAACAAAACCGGCTATCACAACCTGGCCAAATTGAGTTCATTTGGTTACATCGAAGGACTCTACGGGTTATTTCCTCGGATCGATAAAGATCTGATGAAGCAATACAGCGAAGGGGTAATTGCACTAAGTGGAGGTCTGCGGGGAGAAGTTCCTCACCTCATCCTGAACGTAGGTGAAACGCAGGCCGAAGAAGCCCTGCTTTGGTACAAAGAGGTCTATGGAGAGGATTATTACCTTGAAATCAACCGACACGATCTCGACGAGGAAAACCACCTCAATGAAGTACTGGTGGCCATGGCTCGCAAGCACGACATTAAACTAGTGGCCGCCAATGAGCTGTTTTATCTCGAAGAGAAAGATGCTCAGGCGCACGACGTACTGATCTGTATTAAGGAAAACGAAAAGCAGAGCACTCCTATCGGCCGGGGACGGGGATTCCGGCCAGGATTACCTAACCATAATTATTACTTCAAGTCGCAGGATGCGATGAAAGAGGCTTTTACGGATCTTCCCGAAGCCATCGAAAACATCAGTGAAATTCTGGACAAGGTAGAACCGTATAAACTTCAGCGTGACGTACTCTTACCTGCGTTCGATATCCCTGAAGAATTCATACACCCTGAAGATGAAAAAGATGGTGGAAAAAGAGGGGAAAATGCCTACCTGCGGCACCTGACATATGAGGGTGCGAAAAAACGATATCCAGAAATCACCGACGATATCCGGGAGCGGCTTGATTTTGAATTGGCCACCATTGAAAACACGGGGTATCCCGGCTACTTCCTAATTGTACAAGACTTCACCACGGAAGCACGTAACATGGGAGTCTCAGTTGGGCCTGGTCGGGGGTCGGCCGCCGGATCAGCTGTAGCCTATTGCATTGGTATCACTAATGTAGACCCAATCGCCTATGATCTCCTGTTTGAGCGCTTCCTGAATCCTGATCGGGTTTCGCTTCCTGATATTGATATCGATTTTGATAATGAAGGTCGGGAAAGAGTGATCAGGTATGTCATTGACAAGTATGGATTCAATCAGGTAGCTCAGATCATTACTTATGGCACCATGGCACCCAAATCTGCCATTCGCGATGCCGGACGGGTAATGGAACTACCTCTACCTGATACAGATGCCATAGCCAAGCTTGTCCCGGAAAAGCCGGGAGCAAAATTCTCGTCGGTATTCAAAGAAGTACCGGAATTGCAAGAACTGAAGAAAAAGAAGGACCTCCCCTCTCAAGTATTGAATCAGGCTGTTGTACTGGAAGGATCCTTAAGAAATACAGGCATCCACGCTTGTGGGGTCATCATCACACCCGATGACATGACCAAGTTCATTCCCATGGCAAAAGCCAAGGATTCAGAACTGATGGTCACCCAATTTGACAACAGTGTGGTAGAGGATGCGGGTATGCTGAAAATGGATTTTCTGGGATTAAAAACCCTCTCCATTATCAAAACCGCTATCGAAAATGTGGAACGCCGTTTCGGTACCATGATCGATATCGACGAAGTGCCTTTGACAGACCAGAAGACTTACGAACTTTATCAGCGAGGAGAAACCAACGGAACCTTTCAGTTTGAGTCTCCTGGGATGCAGAAACACCTGCGAGCCTTGAAGCCTGATAAGTTTGAAGACCTCATTGCCATGAACGCCCTGTATCGTCCTGGACCAATGGAATACATTCCAGACTTCATAAAAAGGAAGCATGGTCAGCAAAAGATCGAATATGATCTGGATGACATGGAAGAATACCTGGCGGAGACCTACGGGATTACGGTCTATCAGGAGCAAGTGATGCTACTTTCTCAGAAACTGGCAGGATTCAGTAAAGGCGAAGCGGATGTCCTGCGTAAGGCTATGGGTAAGAAGAAGCGGGACGTGCTTGATAAGATGAAGCCAAAGTTCATTGATCAAGCCAAGGAAAAAGGACACGCGGAAGATAAACTAAATAAGATTTGGACAGACTGGGAGGCTTTTGCTGCCTACGCTTTCAACAAATCACACAGTACCTGCTACTCGGTGGTGGCTTATCATACGGGATTCCTCAAAGCCAATTACCCTGCGGAATATATGGCTTCCGTTCTGACGCATAATCAGAACAACAATGATAAGATTGGCTTCTTTATGGAGGAATGTCGGAATCTCGGCATCAAAGTACTGGGTCCTGACGTGAACGAATCAGATCAACACTTTGTGGTGAATCAGATCGGTGAAATCCGTTTCGGATTGGGAGCGATTAAAGGAACAGGTGAGGCCGCCGTACAGGCCATCATTGAAGAGCGTGAAGCAAATGGCAAGTTCAAAGACGTTTTTGATTTTGCTTCGCGTGTTAACCTGAGAGCTGTCAATAAGAAATCCTTTGAAACGCTGGCCAAGGCTGGTGGATTTGACTGCTTTGATTCCTATCACCGACGACAATATGTCGAAGCTGATGATGATGGACAATCATTGATTGAAAAGTCCATTCGATATGCCAATAAAATGGCGCAGGAAGCGGCAAGTAACCAAGCCTCACTCTTTGGGGGAGCGGGAGATTCTAATGCCACATTTAAGCCAAAAGTGGGCCATATTGAGCCTTACGGGGAAATAGAAAAACTGAACATAGAGCGGGAAATGGTGGGCCTCTATATTAGTGGACACCCACTGGATCAATATGCTTTTGAGATGAAATTCTTCACCAATACGGAAATCGGCCAATTGAAGGACCTGGAAAGTCTTAGAGGAAGAGACATCAAAATGGGTGGTGTGGTAAGTAGTGTTCAACACCGCATGACCAAGACTGGAAAGCCTTTTGCATCTATGACCCTGGAAGACTACAACGATAGTCATACCTTCTTTCTGTTTTCAGATACCTATCTGAAGTTCAAGACCTTCCTGGAAACCGGCTGGTTCCTCTATATCAAAGGAAGCATTGGTAATCGATGGAACAGTGAAGAGCTGGAATTCAAGATCACCAATATTGAATACCTGGGAGACATCCGTGAGAAGTTGACCAAGGGACTGGAAGTGAGGGTACATCTCGATGACATCAATGACATCCTTGTCAATGAATTGGAAGGCATCGTATCCAAATATCCAGGCAATGGAGCTTTTAGATTAAAGGTGGGAGGCAAATTCGAAGAAAGGAACATCAACCTGGAAATGATCAGCCGTAAAAATTCCATTTCACCAACCAATGACCTGATCAAGGAAATTGAATCCATGGAACAAGTAAGTTATAAAGTCCTGACTTAAAGGAATTCCAGATCCAATAATTGTATAAAAAATATCTTTGCTCATACCGAATTTATAATTTTATTTCTGATCTTGCGAAGCAGATAGCTCAATTCGGTTATGAAGAATATATATTCAAAACAAGGGATCGTTGATACCTATGTCGATGGCCCTATTATTAAGGTATTCTGGAAAATACTATCTAACAAAGAAGCCCTTTATGAAAGCTGCAAAGCACAATTGGAGATTGTTCAACAAGGATTCATACAAGTCATTATCATTGACGTGAGTGAAGCTCAGGGCACTCCTCCTATGGAAGTGCAGGAATGGTTCGGGAACGTTCTTTTTCCGGGATATAAAGCTTGTCCTCAATTCAAAGGATTGATTAATGTCCTTCCAACCAAAACCATCACGAAGATGGGTGCCAAAAGGTGGAAAGAGGTAGCTGAATCTGATCAATTCGGATTCGTGGTTTATGAGACGGAAGAAATGTCTGTGGCGGATGAGGTTGCGAAAGAGATGGTAGATGGGAAAGAAAAAAAGGAGCCTTAAGGCCCCTTATGTATCAAATGTTAGTGTATCGAAATCTTTCTGGTTTCACTCACATTGAGGCCATTTGCCCGAATAATGTAGATCCCTGGAGAAACATCATTTAAATCAATTGTTTCAACTGACTTTCCTGGCACTACACCTTTGATAATTTCAGACTGAAGCAGTTTTCCATTCAGGTCGACCACTTGTACATGAATATCCGACTCGCGCAGTAAATTCATTCTGAACTCAATTCTTGCTGGATGCTCAACATCTTGAAAAATCTCAATGGCAAGACCTTTACTCTCCGCTAACTCATCGAAATCATCAGTTTCAGAAGTGCCTCCACCTCCCAATCCAGGAAATCTTGGGCTGAAACCAAAAACACTTTTGATCTGCTGTAAGTACTGATTACCCCATCGTTGGGTGGGGGAAATGACTGTACCCTCGTGATGCTCATTCCACGCATAGATAGCGATCGTCTTATCTGTCCTTGATGGATATTGATCTGCAAAATTCTTTGCCTGAATCAGTGCTTGTCGAAAAGTTGCAGGTGTACTCACTCGATTATCACTCGAAGCTTGTTTATATAAATAGTTCGGATACCCTGGGTAATCATAATTAGGGTTATTTCTGTTTTTGTAATGAACTGGAGACGCATCGAATCCTGCACTTACTGGAATATGATAGTCAACATTCGAATTAGGGTAGCCACTGAAGCCATTGTCCAATATATACGAGTTGTATTCATTATATATGGCAGTCATTCGATTGTAATCGAAGCCATTGTCAGTAGGGGGGCGATTAGAATATTTATAACGATCATTAGCGTTCCATACTTCATACCTAAGCGTTGTACTGGCATCAAATCCACCTTCGTCCGGAAATCTCTTGAGCCAATCCCATTTATCATTCCAACTATAAGTTTCTGAATTCATTCCTACAACGGCGACGAAATAAACGTCCTTGGAGAGGTTGGCAGCAGCCTTGAATTTTGCATTCATTTTCTCAATCAAATGCTTCACACGCGTAAAAGGAATCCATGTAGTATTTGGAATTTGCTCATCGGCACCATCGAAAAAACTATGATTCTTACATTGGTTTACCAAAGTAGCAATGACTACAGCATTGTAGATGTAAAATAAGGGCCTACCATTATCGACGGTCTTATAATCAGGAAGAGACATAAATTGAGCCCAATATTCAACCATCTTGTCAAATCCTTTTCCATCCCCAAAAAAATCATCACAATCCCCGGATTGATAATCAGGTACTAACTTATTGTGGAAATCTTCTGTCCACATTAAAGCCATTTCTACTCCATGATTATTCAACGGATCTGAAGAAGGATCGGTATTAAAACTATAAAAAGGTCCTTGTGACGGCCCATTCGGTCCATTATCAGGCAACCAGTTATCAATAACACCATTCCAAAGTGGGTGATAGTTATGAGTTCCATCTGAATGATTCAACCTATCCCAAAAAGAATCATAGATAACAAAATCAATACCGTAATCGGCCATTGTCTTTAAATGCTTTTCTGTGACTTTCTTCAGGTTCTCGTTATACCAGGCTGAAGGACCATAATAATCACCACTTCCTGACTGGTAATAAATAGCAGAAGGAATACGAACCTTATCAAAGTGATAATTATTGACTAACCATAAGTCATATTGATCAACAATAGACCAATGATTATCCGTTTGACTTGGATTAGTATACGGGTGCCTATCCTGATTATGCCAAAACGGCATATAAAACACACCAACATCATAACCGGGTGTGTGATCGGTCTGAGCTTTTGCTGCGACGAAACAAAGCAAGAATAGAAATCCTATCCATGGCTTCTTCCATTTGTAGAATTGAGTTGTCATAAAAGATAATTGTTATGTGAAAAATTAGAAGTTTCATTGTTTGGAACACCAGTAAACTGGTGGAATAGATGTTTTGATTTCTATTACCTTTTAAAGGTATATAAGAAAAAGAAGAAAAAGATAAAAAAAGGGGCTTTACCCCATCAACATACCAGCAATGGTGGCAGTCATCATGGTTGCTAAGGTAGCACCAACTAAGGCCCGAAAACCAAGTTTACTGAGGTCGGACTGACGTTTGGGAGCCATTCCACCTATACCTCCGATCTGGATGGCAATAGAGCTGAAATTGGCAAAACCACACAACGCGTAAGTCGATATAAGGATACTTTTATCTGATAGTAGTCCGGATGCTTTCATGTCGGCCAGACTTAAGTAAGCAACAAATTCATTTATGACTGTTTTTTGCCCAAGGAGGCTTCCTACCTTGATCGTCTCCGACCACTCAACACCCATTAGAAATGCAAATACTCTAAATACCTGGCCAAGAATATATTCAAGAGAAAATCCTTCAAACGCCCCATTAGTAGAAGAAACTACCCAGGCATTTAATCCCAGCCACTCTCCTATTCCATCTACCAATACCCAGTTTAAGGCAAAAATGATCGCAATAAATGCTAACAACATGCCGGCGATATTCAATGCTAACTTGAGTCCATCCGACGCTCCACTCGCTAGAGCGTCCACTAAATTGACACCTACGCTTTCCTTGCTAACAGAGAGTGAAGAATCAATTTTATCGGGATGGCTCTCTGGCATAAAGAGTTTTGCCATCACGATAGCCGCCGGAGCGTTCATGATCGAGGCACTCAGCAGGTAAGTAGCAAAAATGCGTTGCTGTTCAGGATCTCCTCCTCCCAGGAAGGACACATAGGCACCAAGAACGCTACCGGCAATGGTTGCCATTCCTCCTGTCATTAGGCAATTCAATTCAGAATTAGTCATTTTCCCAATGAAAGGCTTTACTAAAAGCGGAGCTTCTGTCTGTCCTAAGAAAACATTACCCGCTGCGGATAAGCTTTCCGCACCAGACAGGCGCATCGTCTTGGTCATGACCCAGGCAAAAACATATACGATCTTTTGCAATACACCCAAATAATAGAGGCCGGCCGTAACCGCCGAAAAGAAAATAACGGTTGGTAGAGCCTGGAAGGCGAATAAGAATCCAAGGTTGTGTTTGATCCCTTTGACGGCATCACTATTTCGGGCCAGGTCACCGTACAAAAATTCCGCCCCATCCAGGCCAAAGCTCAAAAAAGTAACAAATCCGCCACTGATCCAGGTGAAGAATAGATTGATGAAAGGAACATAAGCAATTAACAAGGCAATTACCGCCTGCATGGCCACGCCTACACCGATGAGCCTCCAACTTACACGACTTTTGTCAGCGGAAAAAAGATAACCGATCCCGATAAGTACCGCAAGACCAAATACGCCATGTAGAATATCCAAAGTTCAGTAGATTAGGTTGAGAATGTCAGTTTCTTCGATTGAGTTCGTCTCGAATTTTGGCAGCTTGTTCGTAATCTTCATTGTTTAACGCCTCATCAAGCAGTTCACGTAATTCTTCCGAATTCATATCACCCACCTTTTTCGGCTCATCTTCCAATTCGGTCAAATCATCCAACTCTGAAGTTACATCACCCTCTCCTTCCTCTGTCAACACGATGCCCGCCTCGTCTAAAATGGCTTCACTGGTATAAATATCCACATCAAACCGTAAACCGATTGCAATGGCATCAGAGGGACGGGAATCAATCTCAATAGTGCCCTTTTCCCCTTCGCAAATCACTTTTGCAAAGAAGACCCCCTCTTTCAGGTCGGAAATGTAGATTTCCTTGATGTCATAATCGAAACTAGCTGCAAAAGACTTGAAAAGGTCATGCGTCATCGGTCGATTCGGCACAATCTTTTCTATTTCAATTGCTATAGCCTGAGCCTCAAACATCCCTATGATGATCGGCAAACGGCGATTTCCTCCAGTCTCGCCCAGCACCAGGGCAAAGGAGCCTGATTGTGACTGACTGGAGGATAAGCCAAGTATTTCTAATTTTATTCTATCTGCCATTTATCCCTGACTGGCTTTAATAGCCTCAGTAAGTTTGGGAAGCACCTCAAAAGCATCGCCGCAAATGCCATAATCCGCCGCCTTAAAGAAAGGTGCTTCCGGATCTTTATTTACGACAAGAATGGTTTTTGAAGAGTTCACACCGGCAAGATGCTGAATAGCACCGGAGATTCCAACAGCTACGTACAAAGATGGCGCAACTTTTACCCCCGTTTGCCCTACGTGCTCGTGGTGAGGTCTCCAATCCATGTCCGAAACAGGCTTACTGCAGCCAGTGGCTGCTCCCAAGGTCTTAGCCAGGTCTTCAATGATGCCCCAGTTTTCAGGACCTTTAAGGCCTCTTCCTCCTGAAACCACAATGTCTGCTTCTGGCAACAATACATCACCTGTTGCTTTTTCCTGACTGGTCACTTTCACTGAAAAATCTGCATCGGAAGTGGCCGGAGAAAAAGCTTCTACTGCCGCTGAGCCTCCGTCTTCTTTAATGGGAGAAGCGTTCTTTTTCAACGTTAGGATCTTTCGATCGCCCTCCACTATAGTATTCGCGAATGCTTTACCCGTATAAATACTTCTTTTAACGGTGAATCCATTGGACGTATCCGGCAACTCTGCGACATTGGATACCAATGCAGCATTGGTTTTGATCGCCACTCTGGCGGAAACAGGATCTCCAAGTGATGATTTTGACATCACCAGTAACTGAGCTCCCTCAGCCTCCACCGCTTCAGAAATAGCCGAAGCATACGCCATGATATTGGGCTGAGCTAGTTTTTCGTCTTTCGCATGAAGGATCTTCGTGGCGCCGGCTTTACCGATCTCATCCAATCCACCATCCGCTACATTTCCAAAAACGACAGCTGTCACGTCTGATTCAATATGAGCCGCATAACTCACTGCTTCCAAAGAGGATTTTTTTACATTACCCTCATCCAGTTCTACAAATGCTACTACTGCCATCTTTTACAATACTTTTGCTTCGTTTTTCAATAAATCTATCAGTTCCTGTACATTGTCAGGATCAATCATTTTCACCTCACTTTTCGCCGGTGGTAACTCAAATGCTTTCACGGCCGTCTTCACCTCATCACTGTCAGGCTCTACTACATTCAAAGGTTTCGACCTTGCTGACATGATTCCTCGCATGTTAGGAATTTTCCATTCTGCAATGGGCTCCTGGCAACCCGCCACGAAAGGCAATGGCAATTCCATGTACTCTTTTCCCCCTTCAATCTCACGAGCGATTTTAGCCTGATCGCCCTCTATATCTAAGAGCATTACCGGAGAAACCGAAGGCATACCCAACATCTCACCAACCATACCATGGACCTGGCCACCATTGAAGTCGATGGATTCTCTCCCCATCAAAATGAGGTCATAACCACCGTCTTTTGCTGCATTTGCAATTTGTCTTGCCACAAAAAATGCGTCGCTTGGGAATGCATTCACTCTTATGGCATCATCTGCACCAATGGCCAGGGCTTTTCTGATAGTAGGCTCAGTTTCCGCTTCACCCACATTCAAAACGGTGATAGAACCACCGTGCTGTTCCTTTAATTCAACCGCTCTGGCCAATGCGTAATCGTCATAGGGCCCGATGATGTATTGCACACCAGTAGAATCGAACTTTGTATTATTGTCCGTGAAGGCAATCTTCGATGTAGTGTCCGGCACGTGCGTGATACAGACAAGTATTTTCATATTTTAATGTTTCTTTTTTGGTAAAACCGGGACCTTACACGATCCTTCTTCTGAGCAACAGGGTTAATGCATTGAGTGTTCAAAAAGCCTCGATTTTCCAGTTAAAATACAATAGCTAAAATGCTCCTAAATTTGAGGCGTGAAGTTAGTCATAAAAGCCTTATTATAAAATTGGAAGCCGCAAAGCAAAATCGTATTCAGCAACTGGAAAAATACCTGGAAAAGGACCCTAATGAAGCCTTTTCAAATTATGCTTTGGCATTGGAGTTAGTAGACATAGATGATGTTCGGGCTGAGAAATTATTTGACTTTTTGCTCGATGAGCATCCTGGTTATACAGCTACCTACTACCATGCCGCTGCTTTTCAAACCGAACTTGGAAACGTCGAACGGGCTCAGGAAATCTATGAAAAAGGACTGGAAATACTGAACAATACAGGCGAAATTAAAGCACTTCAGGAACTGCAAAATGCTTATCAAAACTTTCTTTTTGAAGAAGATCTATAATTGCTATTTTTCACAAAAAGAACAAATAATCTACTATAGGCACCAATTTCTATAGAATACTAAATTGAATTGATAAATAAACTCAAAACTTCCTTAAACCACCCACTTCTCTACTACCCTTAACTTTTTCTGTAGTTTTTTTTACTATCAACCGCTCTTTTTTACAGCTAACCTTACCTCATAAAACCAATTCTAATAATAAACCTATTCTTATGAGGAAAATGCTACTAATGGCCCTGTGCCTGTTATGGACCTTCTCCATAATGGCGCAGAGCAAAACAGTATCCGGTAAAGTCCTGGACGATACCGGTGAGCCTCTTGTGGGTGCTAACGTGGTAATTAAAGGAACCACCAGTGGCACCACGACGGATCTCGATGGCAACTACCGACTCCAGGTCGATGGCAATGCGGTCCTGATCTTTTCATTTGTCGGATTCGAATCTCAGGAAATATCGGTGGGCAATCAAACAGTCATAGACATTTCCATGACCGGCACTTACTCTTTCGATGAAGTAGTGGTCGTTGGTTATGGTGATCAGTTGAAAACCGAACTAACGGGAAACATTGCTTCAGTAGACGGAGAGGAATTGAGAAATCTTCCAGTACCGAATTTTGAACAAGCACTTCAGGGGCGGGCTTCGGGAGTTTTCATCGAAAGCACCAACGGTAAAATCGGTCAGGGCATCAAGGTCAGGGTCCGGGGAACCTCCTCGATTTCTGCTGATAGCCAGCCACTATTTGTAGTTGACGGAGTACCAATCACTACCCAGAACGTAGGTAATCCGGTGGAAGCACCCACCAACCCTTTGAGTGATATCAATCCCAATGATATCGCATCAGTAGAAATATTGAAAGATGCCTCTGCCGCTGCGATCTATGGTTCTCGAGCCGCCAATGGCGTTGTGATCATTACCACTCGTTCGGGAACTGCTGGTAAAACCAAATACAATTTCAATTACCAAACAGGTGTGAATAGCCCTACCAACAAGCGGGAATGGTTGAATGCCGCGGAATATGTAGACTACCTTACAGAGGCGGCGGCCAACTCGGATGCACTAGATGGTGTTGATACGAGTGATCCCGATTCATGGTCTACTTTCGTTCTGGGAAGATTGGATCGCTATGCTGGTGAGTCTGATTGGAGAACCGGAGAAGTGGATACTAACTGGGAGGACCTGGCCTATAATGATGAATCACGTACTACTAAAATTGACCTGTCCGCTTCCGGTGGATCCGAGGACACAAGGTTCTACATCAGTGGAAGCTATACAAGCCAGGACGGTATCCTGATTGGCAATGGACTGGAACGATTCAGCACTCGTTTCAATTTGGATCATAATGCCTCTGAAAGACTCACTTTTGGAGTGAATAGCAGCTTCATTCGAACAGATATAGATCGCGTTTCCGATGACAACCAATTCTCAACTCCTATCCAGCTGATTGCATTGGCGCCTATTACTCCCGTTAGAGACAGCAACGGCGAATTGAATGATCGACCTGTAACTACCTACTATAATGGTCTGATCGATTTGGATGGGGTAACACGTGAAGACGTTACTTACCGATCTCTGGTCAATGCTTATGCCAGCTATGAGTTATTGGAAGGTTTAACCTTACGCGGTGAAATAGGAGCTGATTTACTGACTCAAAACCAAAATAGGATTTGGGCTGACTTTACCAACACGGGTGAAGGAACTAATGGATACGCCATTTCCAGATGGGCACGTGTATTCAACTACAACACCAAAGCGTATCTGACTTACAATGCTGATATTGATGCTAGCAATGCCATCGATTTCACAGGTGGGTTCGATTTCCAACGTTCAGAAACATCCAATACTCGAGTTGAAGGTCAGGAGTTCCCGGTAAACGACCTTAAAACACTCGCTAGTTCCGCAGATATTGCGGTAGGTACAGGATCATTGACAGAGTTTTCATTTGTATCCTATTTCGGAAGGATCAACTACAAATTAAATAACAGATACTTATTGACACTGAGCGGACGAGTGGATGGTTCATCCCGATTTGGAGACAACAATAAGTTTGGTTTCTTCCCCGCGGCGGCGGCCGGTTGGATCCTATCCGAGGAAGCCTTCCTGTTAGACAACAACATTCTAAGTTTCCTGAAATTAAGGGCCAGCTTCGGTATTACTGGAAATGCAGGCATTGGTAATTTCGATGCACTTGGTCTGTATGGCGCACAGGGATATGCCGGCAATGGTGGCTTACAGCCTACTCAGATCCCTAACCCCGATCTGACCTGGGAGAAAAATGAGCAACTGGATATCGGAATTGATTTTGGTATCCTAAATGATCGGATCAGTGGTGAAATTGACTATTACATCAAGAAATCCACAGACCTCCTACTCGATGTGAACGTTCCCGGATCTTCCGGATTCAGAACCCAAACTCAGAACCTGGGAGAATTAGAAAATCGTGGTGTAGAAATCGTTTTGAATGGTACCATTCTGAATGGTCCCGTCAGCTGGACTTCTTCTTTCAATATTGCCTTCAATACCAATGAAGTGACCAACCTGGGACCAGGAGTTGACATCATTGATAATGGCAGCTCAAGAACCATGAATGTGGTCCGGGTAGGCAGTCCGATTGGAGCATTCTTCGGTGCCGAATATGCCGGTGTAGATCCGGACAATGGTGATGCGCTTTGGTTCGTAAACTCAGCAGATAACCCAAGAGGGACTACCAATGATTTTTCAGAAGCAGAGTTTGTTGTACTGGGCAATCCAAATCCGGATTATGTAGGTGGTTTCAATAACTCCGTAACCTGGAATGGCTTTGACCTTAACATTTTCTTCCAGTTTGTTCAGGGAAATGAAGTACATAACGTAGGGGGTGTATTCCAGAGCGCCGCAGACTGGTTCGACAATCCCAGTAAGGAAATTACTACTCGCTGGAAACAGCCCGGAGATGTAACTGATGTTCCCAGAGCTTACTTTGCTTACGGCAATGGTGGGCAAGGAAGGTCAAGCAGGTTTCTTTATGATGGCTCCTATATCCGATTGAAGACGCTATCAGTTGGTTACTCCTTACCCAATGAGCTGATCTCAAGGGCCAAGTTGGCTTCTGCTCGTATCTACTTCACAGGTGTGAATCTACTGACTATCACAGATTATCCGCTTTGGGATCCTGAGGTAAGTGCAGATTACCTGACTATCAATGCGGATGGAAGTAACAACAACATCTTCCAGGGTAATGATTTCTACTCAGCACCGCAAGCGAAAAGCTTCACATTCGGAGTACAAATTGGTTTCTAATGAAAATGGAATTGACAATGAAAACGAATCATTATTTCAATAGACTGATCGCTGCATTTCTGGCGATCATACTCGTGGCTTCCTGTTCCGATGAATTGGAGCCAGAGCCGGCACAATCCATTTCCGAAAATGTAGCTTTGTCCAGTCCTGAAAACATTCAG
Source organism: Cyclobacteriaceae bacterium (assembly GCA_965229785.1). Lineage (GTDB taxonomy): Bacteria > Bacteroidota > Bacteroidia > Cytophagales > Cyclobacteriaceae > JAWPMT01. The sequence continues at coordinate 584,874 of CBDDJS010000001.1, read as the reverse complement.
GCGGTATTGATCGGGGCTTACGATGAATTGGGAGTCGATGACCTCTTTGGAGGCGAAACCCTTCGGAATTCTGAATTGCTCGCCGCTACAGATGAATTGCTATGGGCAGGAACCTTTAATGCGCCTAGAGAAATGTTCAATAAGAACATGAATGCCGTAAATGGTGACGCGGCTGAGGTGTGGTTGGAAGGTTATCAAACCATCAATATCGCGAACAATATACTTAGTGCGTTGGACGTCTTTACAGACCAGTCTGAAGCAGATCGTGTAGAAGGTGAAGCCAAATTCATCCGCGCTATGGTGTATTTCGAATTGGTAAAGTTTTTTGGCCTTCCTTACGAAGCTGGTGCTACTAACAGCCAATTGGGCGTACCATTGGTGACAACACCTACCCGAGGCATTACAGGAGACAATGATGTATCCAGAAGTACTGTGGAGCAGGTTTATGCGCAGGTTTTATCCGATCTCAACGACGCAGTAGCCAGCCTACCCGAGACCAATGATGTATTTGCTTCGAGTATGTCTGCACAAGCACTACGCGCGAGGGTGCACCTGCAAATGGGCAACTTCACGTCTGCCCTCTCCGATGCAGATGCCGTGATCAGTTCCGGAAATTATTCATTGGTAGGTGCTTATGAAGATGCATTCAACAACGCCACAAATACCACTGAGGACATCTTCGCCATGCAAGTCAGTTCCCAGGATGGACAAAATGCGATGAACACCTTCTTTGCCACCCCTCAATTTGGAGGAAGAGACGGAGATATCATCGTAGAAACCGCTCATTTGGCGCTTTATAGTGCTGGGGACGAGCGTGGTACATTTGTATATGAAGACGGAGGCACATTCACCAGCAAGTACACCAATCAGTTTGGAATTGTACCTGTGATCCGTTTGGCCGAAATGATTCTTATCAGAGCTGAAGCCAATGTGCGTGGTGGAACCACAACTGGTGACACCCCACTGAATGACCTGAATACACTAAGAACCAGAGCTAATGCTCCGGCACTTACCACAGCGACTTTGGATGACGTGTTACTCGAAAGACGTTTGGAATTAGCGTTTGAAGGGCACCGTTTGCATGATATCCGCCGAACACAGGCCAGTGTAGGCACATTCACTTACGATGCTCCTGAATTGGTATTCCCAATTCCCGAGAGAGAGATCAACGCCAATCCTAACCTGGTACAAAATCCGGGTTACTAGTAATCTGATCGCGAAAGCGGTCAAATTACTTTCTTAAGGGGGAAGTCGAAAGGCTTCCCTTTTTTTGGTTCGCTCAACACATCCCAATTCCTTTCAGGAGGAGATCATTTGAGTTTGCACAAATTCTAATGCCCGGTAATCCATCCAGCTATAAGGGTCACCTTTTATAGAAAACCCCACGTGACCGCCTACTTTCGGCATTTCCAGGTGAACGTATTTGGAGTTCTGAGCAATTGATACTGGATAGCAACCTGCGCCTAGTAGAGGATCATTCGCCGCATTACCAATCAAAACCGGATATTTAATATCCGGAAGGTAGCGATCACAAGTGGCTTGCTGGAAAAAGTCTTCAATGCTGTTGAAACCATGAAGTGGCACGGTATATTTTTTATGAAATTCATCGAAATCTGTCATTTCATCTAAACCCGTGGCATCTATATCTTTATGCAGCTCTGCTTTCTGAAGGATTTTCTTCTTGAGCTTATTCAGGAAACGCTTTTCATAAAGACCATTCCCTTTCACTTTGAGCTGTACGGCACTGTCCTTTAAATTACAGGGTACCGAAAACGTAACTGCCCCTTTTACCGCTTCTGGTCTTGTACGAGGTTCTCCCAAATACTTCAACGACATACTTCCCCCCATCGACAGTCCCATGAGTACGACGGTTTTAAATCCTTTGGTCACAGCATGATCAATCACCATTGCCAAATCAGTCGTATCACCATGATGATAAAATCTCGGCAATCGATTCATTTCACCACTGCAACTCCTGCAATTCCAGGCCAAAGCGCGCCAACCGTTTTCGACAAAGAGCTTCGCGGGTCGCTGTACATAGTGCCTTTCTGAATTACCTTCCAAACCATGAGTAATGATCACTAGCTTGTCTTCTGCTGCTCCCAACCAATCCAGGTCCAGGAAGTCACCATCTAAAAGTTCTAATCGCTCCCGATCATAATTGATCCCTTCAATTTTATAGAACATAGAAGGAATGACCGTTTCAAGGTGCTTATTGAAAAGGAACCAGGGCCGTCGGGAATAACCGGAAGATTGGAGGAGGGGCATCAGTTTGTTAAAAGCTCTTAAAATCCATTTTATGGCAAAATTTTTGCTTTAAAACCAAGCATTTGCCTATGACAAAAACAAGAATAATTAAGTTGTATCGATTTGGTAGTTTTGGCGCTTGAAATTTTTATGAAGCTGTTGGAAAATATTAGGAGGGGTCTTTTTATCATTTGTCTTACATTTTTATTCACCCCCATTCAGGCCCAGGTCATCAAGGTCTTTAATGCTACCACAAAACTCCCTATAACGGATGTTTATATCGTAAATGCTGAAAGAACCATCGCCGCCTTCTCTAAAAAGAACGGCACGATTGACCTCTCGGAGTTCCCTGCAGCCTCTCAATTAGTTGTGCAGCATCCAAATTATGAAAAAGTTCAGATCTCTCTGGAGGACCTGATCAGCACTACCTCACTTCCTCTTCAGGAGAAAGTACTTGAATTCGATGAAATGGTGGTCTCCGCCAATAAATGGGAACAGGATGAACGAAAGGTCCCGAATGACATCATCGCGATCTCCGCTGAAACCAGTCAGTTTCAAAACCCCCAGACTGCTGCGGATCTGTTAGCCAACTCGGGACAGGTTTTTGTTCAAAAGAGCCAATTAGGAGGAGGAAGCCCTAAACTTCGAGGGTTTTCGGCCAACGCCGTGCTATTGGTAGTCGATGGTGTGCGACTCAATAATGCCATATTTCGCAGTGGTAATCTTCAAAATGTGATCAATATTGATCCAAATGTTCTGGAACGCACAGAAGTAGTTTTTGGCCCGGGTTCTGTCATGTACGGAAGTGACGCACTGGGTGGTGTAATGGATTTTCATACCAAATCACCGAATTGGGCGGCAGACGAGGAAACCAATATTTCCGCTAATGCCATGTTGCGGTACGGCACAGCAGCCAATGAAAGGACGGGCCATTTTGACATTACTCTGGCCCAGGACGATATTGTTTATTTCGGATCCTTTTCTCGTACACATTTTGGGGATTTAAGGGCAGGAAATAATCGTTCTAAAGGCTATGAGGGCTTCTTCGAACGAACACATTTTGTGCGAAGAATCGAAGGTGAAGATCGGCTTATTGAAAATGATGATCCGAATATCCAGCGATTTTCCGGATATCATTTGACAAGTCTGCTACAAAAAGTGAAATGGCGAACATCCGACAATACCCAATTGTCTTATGGTTTCTACTACAGCACGACAAATGATATTCCCAGATATGATCGACTGACCATTCCCTTGACTATAGGTACCGATAGCCTCGAGTATGCTGAATGGTATTACGGTCCACAAACGTGGCAGATGCACAACATTTCTTTCAGTGACTTTCAGGAGTCCAACTGGTACGATCAGATGCGCATCACCATCTCTTATCAGCGATACGACGAAAGTCGGCATGATCGTCGGTTTGGTGATGATCGATTAAGGAACCGCAAAGAAGAAGTAGATGTGATCACCTTCAATCATGACTTTGACAAATCGATGAAAAACGGAACCTTGTTTTATGGAGTGGATGCTTTCTGGAATGGCGTAGACTCCCGAGCACAACGTCAAAATCTCGTCACAGGTGAAGTCACTCCCACCAGTACCCGGTACCCCAGTGAAGGCAGTGTCTATTGGTCGGGTGCCCTTTATGGAAATTATCAGTGGGACCTGTCACCGGAATGGGTATTAAGCACCGGAGCACGATACAATCTGGTCCGACTTACCGGCAAAACAACCAACGAAGAGCTTTCGGCACTTTTGGATGAAAATGAAAGCGCAGGATTAGTTGTTAATCGCTCTGCAACAGTTGATATGTTTGAACAGGCGGATGTCACAAATCAGGCCATTACCGGCAGCATTGGAGTCACTTATAACCCTTCCAAAAACACAAAGTTGAGTGGATTAGTCTCCTCTGGTTTCCGATCTCCTAATGTGGATGATGTGGGCAAACTATTTGAATTGGATGATGAAACCATCGTAGTGCCTAATCCTGATCTAAAACCTGAATACTCATATAATCAGGAAATAGGTTGGGAACAATATGTTAACGAATTGATCAGCTTCAACATCGTGGGATATCACAGCTTTTTGACCAATGCTATCGTGCGAGGGGCTTCCAGTGTAGCTGGAAACGAACAGCTTTTCTTCGATGGTGAACAATTGGCCATTCGGTCCCAGGTCAATGCCAATGGCGCCAGGCTCTATGGCGGTTCAGCCAGCATCAAAATGGACTTGTCTAATCACTGGTCGGTTTCCTCCACGATCAATATGAACGAAGGGAAAGAAACCGAAACCGATGAACCCCTGAGGCACGCAACGCCTATATTCGGAAGAAGCAGTGTTAAATACAAAAAAGGTGGTTTCCGATCGGAATTCTTTGTCGATTACAATGGTTCACGAAATCGGAGCGATATCCCTGTCAGCGAGATTTTGGACAAACCCCATCTATACACAGATAATGGCACTCCGGGATGGGCTACATTGAACCTAAGATTAGGATATACCCCTTCAAAATCCATCACGGTTGAGTCTGGGTTGGAAAACATCCTGGACCAGCATTACAGGCCTTACACCTCAGGGATTAGCGCTCCAGGGCGCAATTTCTACTTCTCTTTAAAGGGAAGTTTGTAAAACTCAAAGTGTACCCTCATTCTGGGAGGCCTTGAGTGTTTCAGAGCCTTTTACTTTGGCGTCTCTTCTACTAACCTCTGTTCGATTCTAAAACACGCTTTTCAGCGCATCTACGCAACCCGGTCTACGCAACACGGTCTAAGCAACACGGTCTACGCGACACGGTCATTCCAGAATTTTCTGGCCAAAAAATTCCTGATTGTTTATTGATATAGTTGATGACAGTAGAGCGATCAATCAAGTGAATTTTGTCTCATCAATTTGACTTAATCAAGCTGACAAAAAAAGGTCCAGGCTTAGATAGCTGGACCTCAAAAATCAATCTATTTTCTTTTCTACTGATAATATCTGTGTTGATCAGATCAAACTCAATGACCTCCTCCAATATTGAAAACCCTGGAAATATTGAATCCAAAATGGATGTCACCTTCGAAAAAGTCACCGGTAGTTTCACCAATGAATCCTCTTTCATTCATCTGTTGGGCATTGGTCACATGTAATTGAAATACGTGTCCCCCTGTCTCAATGTCAAATCCAATGGCGATCGAATTGGTGAATCGATCACTCTTGTCAGACAATTGATGATAATACTCTGCGTTGATCGCAAGACGCTGATTAAGTTTATATCTCCCTCCTACTCCCAAAGCAATCAGGTCATTTGAATCTTGTTCTGTAGGCACCAGATTACGATGGATCAGCGTAGGCATCACCTGAAAAGAGAAATCCGAGCTAAACTTTCTCGCAAACAATGCCTGATAGGTATAGGCCCACCGATGTTTGGATTCAAAGGCTGCGCCATTATCAGGAAAATCCAATGTTTGGGTTGCAGCGGTTACCAAACCTGTAATCGTAAGCGGCGTAGTATTGGACTGCTTAAGGAATTTATACTTGATGAAACCATCATATACCTTATTGAACGAGGATCGGCCGACTCCTACATTCAGATCGTCAGTAATCCCGTATTCGAGACCAAATCGAATGGTCGAAGCATCTAAACCGAACAATTCGTCCACACCTGAATTGACCCTACCAAAGCGGTGACTGATCACAAATTCTAACACCTGTTTCGTTCGGGTTTCTATCGAGTGTCCATTGATCAACCGGGTACTCTTGAAAGTAGCAATGGCATAGGTTTTCTCATCGGGGGCCGTACTGTTCAAAATGTCCAGCAACTCGTCCTGGGCCTGGGTGAAGTAGGCACCCAGTATAAACAATATAAAAAGCTTAATTCTCATAAGGCTGATAAGTGAATTTTACAGTGACTTCTACACTTTCGGCGATATTATAAAAAACCGCTTTAGGTATTTTGATCTTGTAATCTTGTAATGCGATCATAAATACAGCCTCAACTACAATCTCATCTCCATTCTTAACTGCCGTACCCTTCAGATCTACTTCATTGGTCCGACCGTGGATGGTCATTTCCCCTTTTGCTGTAACCTCCTTCGCGGGATTGTCCCAATCGACACCTTCCAGCTGTGCCTGCAACGTAGCCTGAGGGTATTTATCCGATTCCAGGTAATTCTCGTTGAAATGTTCCTGCATCAGTTTCTTCTCAAATTGAAATCCGGTAATGGGAACAGTAGCCACTATCTGGTTAGTCGTTAAATCCAACACACTTCTGGCCTCTTCATTGGTAGCTTCAATGTCTTCAAGTGGCGCGTCAGAATAGAATCGAATATGACTTGCGCTGCTCAGGTATTTCTGAGCAACTGCATTGGTGCCCATCAATGCAATGAGGGCGAGAAAAAAGAAAGTTCTCATAAAAGTATTTTATTAATTATTTAAAGCACCATCGTTGACCCAGCAATCGATTTGATCCTGTAGTTCCTGGCTGATAAAACCAGAAGGAGGCATTGGCTGTCTGCCCGGATCTAAACCAAGGGCACGCACACGAATTCGTTCAGCTGAAGCAATGATCTCATCAGCGGTATTCATTAATGGGCTTCTCGAATCTCCATGACATCCCGAAATAGCGCAGTTCGTCGTAATAATTGTCATGATATTACCAGATAGCGTGACATCAGTGGCCACATTTATCATCTGTGTGGTTGTACAGCCATCACTATCTCTTGCCGTAATTTCATATTCATCCGCGGCAAGGTTGGCAAAGTCACTGCCACTTTGGAATGCTCCTCCGTTAATGGAGAATTCGTAGACTCCTGTTCCTCCAGTCACATCGGCCATAATATTCCCATTATCTTCGCCGCAATCTGCAACACTAGCCGTAAGATTAAGGGTGAGCCCGTCATTGGACTCCAGTACAAAATCCGCAGATCCAGTACAACCTTCACCATCCCTGGCAAAGACCGTATAATTTCCAGCACCTAATCCTGTAAAATCAGGTGAGGATTGGTAATTGATCCCATCGAGACTATAGGAAAAATCAGTAGAACCTGACGCTGACAGTTGAATCTGACCAGTATCGGTACAGCCTGGTAAGGCTATGGCAGTGGCTTGTACCACAATCGTTTTGGTGTCACAAGCCGGCAATAGGTCTTCTATGCTATCACTTGCACAACCTGATAAAAGCAGGATATAAGAAGCAATGGCGGTTACCTGCAAAAGTTTTCGCATGATTGTTACGAGTATTTTAAAATGAATATACTAAAATATGGATCTGCTTTTGTCAATTAACACAAAGTATAAAAAGACAAGCATCGTCCGAATGCTTAAAAATTAGACGAGTGAAACGCCCCTTGCGCAAGGCATTTGTCATCAATACTACAAATCCAATGATTCGGTTGCCTCAATAATTTCCCAGGTGTGATCAGAAAGTAATTTAACTTTTCCGATGTATTCCTTGAATGGGAAAGAGCGCCCCCATTCTTCGGGGCCCACCATACTTAGCACATCCTCCCCAGTCTTCCGTTGATAAAGATAATATTCCTTACCTATCACAGGTTGAAAACCCATCCCTGCCACATAAATGCGCTCAGATATTTCTACGCGCTTTTTTAGGTATTGCGCTTGTTGGACGAGGGTTTGCATTTGCTCAAATAGCTGCTGGAACTGCCTGTCTGTCTGATCATGCATGGCTGCCACGGCATTTCCTTTGATTCTGCCTTTGTCTTCAGGCTTGACTATCGCACTCCCCACGGAATGTGCATATTGAATCAACCCAGGATAATCGGCAATCTTATCTTTCTCCTTCTCCAGATCAATCGCAGAGATGTCAATTTTATTTTTTTTCGTCTCCATTGGGTTCTGTCACTCGTTCTTTAAGGTTTTTTTTGGCCCCCGGCCAGGTTGTCCTCTGGCTGATGTCGTATCCGATAAACATCATGATTAAAAGGAAGATTGCGGCCAGTATGAAAAAAATTTTCTTGGATCTTTTCATTTCACTATTTGCAACTCCAAATTTGACGAATAGTTTAGTTAACCAGAGCGATTGCAGCGAAGAATTTGAGATTAATCCATATTATCTGCGGCCATTGCCCTAAAACCATCCAAAAAGCAGAAAACATTCGTATGAATATCAAAGGACGACTGATCGAAAAGTTTGACACCCAGCAAGTATCTGATTCATTTCGTAAACGAGAGTTCGTTGTAGAATATGCCGAAAACCCTCAGTACCCTGAAACGCTGAAATTCGAGTTGATCCAGAGTAATTGCGAACAATTGGATCAGATTGATCTCAATTCCGACATATCGGTCACTTTCAATCTTAAAGGCAGGAAGTGGACTGACAAACAGGGAAAAGTAGTTTATTTCAATAGCCTGCAAGCATGGCGTGTGGAACTCGCTACTGGTGCAGCGGCCAGCCAGGATGGAACTCCCCCTCCACCGGAGGAGCCCAATTGGATGTCAGAAAGTGGTGCTTCAGATGATGAAGACTTACCTTTCTAAGCGCGTTTTTTCCTGAATGTAATGGGAATATAATCGTCGGTAGGTATTCCGATATGGGCCAGATCCCAATCGCTGTGGTAGCTTTTCACCAGATTTTTGATGCACTCTACCCTGTCTTCCGTTGGAAAAGGACACTCATCCCAATAGAAGATTTCTACTCTGTAATTATATTGCTTTTTAATTCCATTGATTTTTACCTCAACTTCAATGTCCTGTTCTTCGTTAAGTCGAGGGATTTCGATACCTATTACGCCCATGTTATGTCAATTTCGAAAATGTATAACAAAAAGTATACCTAACAGCATAAGAAGCTGATTACCAGCAAAATAATGAAAGTTAGCAATTGCAAAAGTGACCGCTTTTTAAACAGAAAAATGTACGCCTCACGGCACTTACAAAGTCATCTTCCATTTTTATTGGGTGTAGGCATATTACTAAGTTGCTTTTCATGTGTGAGTATAAAAGATGGTGACAAAAGTATGCGACCGTCTCCTCCGATGGCGGATACATCGATGGTAAGAACTACACTTGTCACTGTTAACTACAGCACTCCCGGCGTAAAAAAGCGCAAATTATTGGGTGGACTTATTCCTATTGGGAAGATTTGGCGAACAGGTGCAAATGAAGCAACTGTGTTCACTACTGACAAAGATTTACTGGTAATGGGGAAGAAACTCCCAAAAGGACGTTATGCTTTTTTCACCAAAGCCTCGAAGGATTATTGGGAGATCATTTTCAACAAAGAATGGGATCAATGGGGCTCCTATAGTTACGACAGAGATCAGGACGCTCTCCGTATTGAGGTATTACCCTACAAAGTAGATGAATTTCAGGAGCGCATGCTCATAAAGTTTAAAGAAGAACAATTGCTCTTTCATTGGGGCAACCTTCAGTATACCCTGGAACTGGAAGAAGTGAATTAACGCTGCCTGATAGCCTCATTTACCACCCTAACCATCAGGGCGGTCATTTTCTGGAGAACTTCCGGGCAATCCTGGATCATAAATCGTTTTCTCATGAAAGCAGGATCGATGAATCCAATATAAACGTCTTCGTTTTCAGTCCACACCATCACTTTTAATGGAAGGTCGAGTGCTGATGTTTGTTCACAGGTAATTAATGCGGAAGTGAGTTCAGGATCCTCAAAAAGGATGACATTCGTCGAGTCAATGGTATAACCATTCTCCGCGGCAATTTCGTGGTGATGTACAGTTTCGAAGAATTTAAGCCCCTTTTCTTCAATGATCCTTTCAATCTTAGCGGTGGTCTCACCCACTCCTAGGTTGCTTCGAAAAATGGTCAAATTCTGAGCGTAGCAGGTAGTGGTAATTAAACCAAACAGCAGGGCCGTAAGGAAGTTTTTCATTGATCTCTTTTCTGTCGTCACGTGAAAATACGGAGGTGAACAATTAAAAAACAACATAAAAACTCTTTAATTACAATATTTTTGTCAAATACCATGTACGAAGAAGTGAGGGAAGTCTTGTATTTCGCAAACTAACCTACCGACCAAACCCACAAGTATGAACATATATACTAAGCTTACTGTCCTTTGTTTGTTTCTGGTAATAACCAGCTCAGTAGCCTTAATATTTTTCTCTAATCGACAATTTTCCAATCAGTTTCAACAGGAAATTGTTAAAAGCCTCCAGCAGAAATCCGTTACTGCTTCACAACAAGTGAGCGATTTTCTGCAAGAACGCATGGGTGAGATCTCTTATGCTTCCAACCAAACATCACTCGGCTCACCTGAACTGAACCTATTAACTCAATTGCACGAGAGTTATATGGGGTTTTCACAACTTGATATTAATCAATTAAAAGTAGCAGAGAGTTCTAATGGCATAGGTGACATTCCTAATGGGGTTTGGGAAGTGCTTCAAGGCGGAACGCGTCAAGGAATCTTAATGGAGAAAACAGGCACGGCTGTTGCGCTTTATATCGCCTCCTCTCTTGCCGATAATTCTGGGACAATTGTAGCAAAATTGAGGGCAAGTTCTTTGTTCAAAAACCTTGACAATGAATCAGGTTCAACCAAAATCCATCTGGTTGATCAAAAAGGATTGATCCTTTATACCAACGATGGTCCTGGAAGGGCCATGAATGAAAGTTTTGACAACTTCAGCCAGATACGAGATCGTGGAACCAATCAAACCGAATTAATCGAAAGCAGTGATCAATACTTATTCGTAAGCAAATTAAATGTAGCCAATACGTCGGACTGGACCCTTGTTTTCGAAGTAGACAAATCGGTGGTACTCTCCCCTATCGGAAGTATCCAATCTTCACTAATAATTGTGGTGATCATCATCGTAGTGATCGTGGCATTGCTAGCGGTAGTCGCTGCCAATATTTTTGTGAAACCCATTGTACACTTAAGCAAAGCTGCGGAGCAGATCGGAGAAGGGAATTTGAAGGCCCGGGTGGATATCCAATCTAAAGATGAGTTAGGGAAATTAGGTCAACAACTAAACAGCATGGCCGAACGACTTGATACCATCTTGAATGAAGAAAAAGAATTGAACAGTCAACTGGGCTCTCAGGCTTCCGAACTTGAAGTTCAGAAAAATGAATTGGAATCCGCTCATGCTCAAATTACATCGAGTCTGGATTATGCTCAAAGGATCCAATCTTCCATGTTGCCCACGAATTCCGAATTGCGCAGAAATGTCACGGATTCATTCATCTTTTTCCGACCAAAAGATGTGGTAAGCGGAGACTTCTTCTGGTTTGAAAAAGTACGTAGAGGGCGTAGCGAATTTCTGATTTTGGCAGCAGCCGATTGTACTGGTCATGGTGTTCCAGGTGCCATTATGTCGATGATGGGAGGCAACCAATTAACCAATATCATTTATTATCAAAACTACATTGAGCCCGAAAAGATCCTTGCCCGGCTGGATAAAGCCATCAAATTTGAACTGTATCGGGACGATCAGGTGACCCAACGTCGTGACGGAATGGAAATCATGATCTGCGTCATCGACCTTGATTCCCTTGAGATGAAATTTGCGGGCGCGGGAATGCCACTCCTCCGTTTACCTAAGGAAGGGGAAATGGAAGTATTTAAAAGCCCCAGGCTCATGATTGGTGGCGTTGAGGGAGATGATGAGAAGGAAGTAGAGGAGCAATTCAAGCTGGAAACGTTACAACTTGATGAAGGTGACAAAATCTTCTTGTCCTCCGATGGCTTTCAGGATCAGTTTGGCGGACCTGACGATAAAAGGTACATGGGCCGAAACATGAGAAAATTCCTCGAAAAATCCCGTGATTTAAAAATGAAAGAAGTCGGGAGTAAAGTGGAAGAAGAGTTTGACCGTTGGAAGGGCGGTCAGGAGCAAACAGACGATGTGCTCGTTATCGGTGTAGAAGTTTAATGGAAAAGACAACCTGATCTTCCTTTCGGGAGATCAGGCAATCATATCTTCTTTAACTTTTAGTTCATACAATTGATCCATCCATTTATTCAGAATAGACAGGGCTTCATCTGAAAGCTCCAGGTCATCAGCAGGGTCTTGCAAGCCTGACACATCCACACCAATGTCACGAAGCTCAGGAATTGATTTTAGCACAATTCTTGGCCAGGACTGGGGTGTTATGTTTTCAATACACCAATTCTTATAATTGATTGCCTTCATACTAAAATCTACATCTCATTGATTTTGAAACCAATGACAGTCATGTCATCATTCAAACCAGAATCGCCGATCCAGTCTGCAATGGTTTCCTCCATAAACTTACCTTGCTCATCCATAGGCATATTACGTACGCTCTTAAGCAACTCCTCGAACTTTTCATACGAGAATGTAATATCATCAGGATTGCGCTGATTGAAATACCCATTGGTATACATATAAAAAGTACTATTGGGCTTCAATTCAATTTTATCGTCGGTCAATGAACCTACTTTATCCACATCCTCACCTTCCAGAATGATCATTTCATTCCCTCCGTTGAAGAGTATCATGTCTTGATTTAAACCGCTGAACTGTAAGGTTTGTTTGTAATTATCTATTACAAGGACCGAGGCCTTCATCTCACACATTAGTTCATTGGACCCTGCGGCATCCACCTCTTCTTTCAGGTATCTGATAATGTCACCTGAGTGGAATATTTTCCGGTCATGAACGAGTTCATTCAGAATAGAATCAGCGATCAAGGTTTTTAATGATCCGATGATTCCCTTTCCGTCAAACTCAATGATCCCAACGATGGTATAGTCTTCTTTTCGAAAATTGAAACTTGTCGCCCACAGAAATTCTTCGCTGAACAAATATTTCGTTTTGTAGATCACAAAATGATCCTCAAACAAACGTTTCAGGCTTCTTCCCGTAGGAAGCATTGATTTCTGAAGTTCGCCGGCGTATCGAATACTACTGATCAATCGCTCATTGATCTTATTCAACTCACTGGTCCGCTCTGCAACTTTCCGCTCTAATTCATCATTAGATACCTCGAGCGCTTTGATGTGCTCTTCGGTCTGCATCACCTCATTGTAGGACTCGATGGCCCGATCCAACACCGCCTTCATCTCCTCAAAGTTCCAGGGCTTGGTGATGTATTTGTAGATACCACAGCGGTTGATACCGTCCTTGATGGCTTCTATATCTGTAAAACCTGTTAGAATAATTTTAATGACGTCCGGGTAGTCAGGAAGGATCTTCTCCAGAAACTCCGTCCCCGTCATTTCAGGCATTCTTTGATCTGTGATGATGATCCTGATGTCGTTCTCCTTGAGGATATCAATGGCCTCAATAGGATTTACAGATGTATGGACCTTGAAAAATCTTCGGAAATTAGACTTGAAAACCCGTAGGTTGGTCTCTTCATCATCCACATACAGGATAGAATGCTTCTCTACCTTCTTCTCTTTAGTGGGTTCAGCTACGCTAACAGCTTCCATTCAGTTCTTCTTAAAACAGCAACCTCAAAATTACTACAATAACCTATTAGGATTTTCCGGATGAAGCAACTACTTCGCCAGCACTAACGGTATCAGCCTGAAATTTCTTAGGCAGATAAATGGCAAACTCAGTTCCTTTTCCTTCTTCACTGTTGAGTTCAATCCTTCCCTTGTGCTTCTCGATGATACCATAAGTGATGGACATACCCAATCCGGTTCCTACCCCTACAGCTTTTGTGGTAAAGAAAGGCTCCCAGATTCTGTTCTTGATCTTCTCTGGAATACCAACCCCATTATCAGTTAATCGAACAATGATGCTGTCTTCCGTTTCTTCCGTGTAAAGCTTGATCTCACCATCTTTTCGGTCTTCGGGGATCGCCTGAATACCATTATTAAGGATATTCATGAATACCTGGTTCAACTGACCGGGGTAACAGTCGATCTGAGACATATTCTCCTCATAGTATTTAGAAACCTTAACCCTGTTTTTCGTTTTATTTCGCAGAAGTACAAGGGTGGCATCAAGGTTCTCATTGATATTGGCTTTCTTAACCTCCTCTTCATCCAGACGAGAGAATACCCTAAGTCCTTTTACAATCTCAATGGTTCGGGTCACACCATAGTTCACGTCTTTCATCAGATCATCGAGCTCTTCCATGAGTTCTTCATATTCATGGTCCTCTTTCAGCTCTTTGATGGACTCTACTACATCGGCAGGATCATCACCGTCATCCAGGCGCGCATATTCTTCAACGATCTCTTTCAATGCATCGATAGACATTTTGAGAGAGCTCATACCACTGGAAATAAAGTTGACCGGGTTATTGATCTCATGTGCAATACCAGCAGTCAACTGTCCAAGTGATGCCATTTTTTCCGAGTGTACCAGTTGTGACTGGGCACCTTTCAGGTTTTCCAGTGCATTGTTCAATTCGGTCTTCGCATTCTTTTCTTCTTCCAGCAACTGCTTCATCTTTTTCTCCGCCAGGAATAGCTTTTCGTTATCCTCCAGCTGCTTATCTGCCAGTTCCCTGATCTCCGTCTCAGAATTTTGAAGCTTCGCATAAGCATTGTTCAGTGCTTCCTGTGCCTGTATTAGCTGTTCGTTAATCGCAATCTGCTCTTCCGTACTCTTTAGGAGTTTCGACTCAGATTCCTGAAGTTTGGAGTTCTTCTGCTCAAGCTCTTTTCGGGAAACGATCAACTGTTTGTTAATATGCTTCTGTTTGGCATAGGATACCCGCAATTTCTTCTCAGAACCTTTCAACTCCACATACGCCTTGTTCGCAGAAAGGAAGTTTTGACCTGCCAGTTTTACCAGAGGACGAACAATGAATAAACCTTGCAACAGAATGATACCGAAGAATCCGGCTAAAACTACCTTTTCAATCAGGTCAAATCCAGTTTTTCTGATTTTGGAGTTTTCATTTAACCAATCGGTAATGTTTTCAACGGCAATTTGATATTTTCTACTGGTTACAAGAATCGCCTCGATCGAGCTCCTTAAAGAAATGTAATTCACATCTCGCTCATTCGTGGTGTATTCCAGCCCCAACAAGTTGGTTGCGTTGGTATTCATTTCATTGTAGAAAAATCGTAGGTCTTCCTGCAATTGATCGTATTCATCAGTGGTAGAAGGTTTCTCCATGCCTAATGAAGCATCTCCTTCTGCAAGTCCCTGATGGATCTGTTTCCATTCCGGCACGATCCTTCCCAACTCTGCCTGGAATATTTTAAAGTTCCGTTCATTGGTTGAGTATCCCATACCAACGGCGGCCTTCGCAATTCGCTGGCCATACATCTCTTGTCTTGCGGAGGCTGTTATGTAATCTGAATCATTATTAAACGTTTTGATCACATCTGCCTGGATAAAGAAAATATAATAAGCAACAGCTCCGATTGTAACGGCCGCAGTTATCATATATAAGATGGCGTATAAATCTTTCTTCATAATCGCTCTTGAGTCTTAGTACTCCTATTGTAAGGTGCTTTAAAATTATAAATAATACAACTTACCGCTTGGTAATAGCCAGTGAAACCTCCTTTTTATGAGTTGAACGGGAATTATCCTCACTTAGCATTATAGGAACAAATTCACGCGTGTTTTTCCCGTTTTTTAGACAAATTTGCAGGAGTGTTTTAGAATAGGCAATAGGTAACCATTACGGATTCATGTGACCGACAAAATGATAAAACAAAGAGTATCAATAACTTATGATCCCTTTGAAAGAATCACTTTAACTGGAGGCGCGCAAGATATTTAGAGATAATAATTTAATCTATTGGATTTGTATCCAAATAGTTTTTACTTTCCGATTCTGAAATACCCTAATAAGGCAAATGGATTATTTAAGGAGTTATAAAAATATCTATGATCAGAATATCATTCTGATGTACAAGGGTGAATTAACTTTCGATCTGGTGACAGCAATGATTGCGACATTGGAAGAGCGACTCGACGAACTGGAGGAAAACCGTAAAGTCCGGAAGAAGTTTTACAATGTAGCGACGGAGTGTATTCAAAATTTGTACTATCACCTTGATGAGGTACACGCCGACGAGTTCAATGTGAGCACCTATGATTCAAGATCTGCCCTGGTACTCATTGCCGCTAGAAAAAGATTTTATAGCTTACAGACCGGAAATTATGTCCCCCAGCCGAAAGTGGATGATATTCAGAAGCGACTGGACGATATTAACTCCGTGGCACCAGAAGAATTAAGAGCTTTGTATAAGAAAGTATTGAACGAACAAGAGTTTTCCGACAAGGGAACGGGAGGTCTCGGTTTCATTGATATAGCCAGAAAAACTGGCGGACAAAAATTAGGTTATAAATTTCAACCCGTAACTGAGGACATCTCGTATTTTACGTTCCAGGTTCGTTTACCTAGGATATTCGAGTAGTTTGTAACATTTTTGGGAAGCAGAATGGATAAAATTTTCATAGAACCAACGAGAGTTACTCCCCTCATTAACTTCGATCCTGATGCCGGGCTACTGGAAATCAAGGGGCGATCAAGTCCTGAGAACTCTGTGCAGTTTTACCAGAGTCTGATCGATGCGTTAGAAAACTTTGCGCAAGAAGACGGCCCCGAACTCACAGCCAATATTGCTTTCGAATATTTCAATACAAGTTCTTCCAAATGTCTTTTTGATGTTTTCAAGAAGATGACCAAAATAGAGGCCGCCGGAGGTGAACTCACCATCAACTGGTTTTATGAAGAAGATGATGAGGACATGATGGAGGCCGGAGAAGACTATAGTGACCTGTTAGATCTTGAATTTAATTTCCTTGAAATTGAAGATTAAATCAGGCTTTTTAACAACTTCGAGATAGAAGGTTAAATTTGCCCGATGGAAAAACCGCGAGAGCTTTACCATGATGAAATAACTCATCTCAAGCAATTTCGCCAGAAGATAGACACTAAGGCTATCTTCAAGGAGGATCTCGACGAGTTTTCCGACCACTACGAAGACCTCATCGCACAAGCGAAAGTAATTACCCGGGTCAGCGACCGACTGCAAAAAAAGCTGGACAAAGCCAACATCCAGATCCAGGATCAAAACGTAGAAATCAAGGATAAAAACCTGGAACTCAGCAATACTATCGAGCAACTGGCAAAAGCCAAAGTTGGTAAGCGTGCTTCTACCATCATGCTGACTGTTGGTTTACTATTATTCATTCTGGAACAGATCTTTCTTGAACCCATCATCGAAGCTAACATTCCCGCCAGTTACAGCTTTGTCGGTTATATCATTCTGGTCATCCTGTTTTTCATTGTCAAATATTTTGAGGGTGCACTAGAAGGTTACTTCATGAAACAGGAGAAGAAAAAAATTATTGAGCAAAAGGGCGCTTTAGAGGAAGCTGTACTGTAAATTCCCCGCTACATTTTTAAGTGCTTATGGATTTTGCTACAATTGACATCATTGTCTTTGTTGGATATTGCCTACTCATCGTAGGAATCGGGATTTATGTCTCAAGGGATAAAAAAGGTCACGAAAAGAGTGCCGAAGATTATTTCCTCGCTGGTAAATCTCTTCCCTGGTGGGCCATTGGAGCCTCCCTTATTGCTGCCAATATTTCGGCGGAACAATTTATCGGAATGTCAGGATCAGGCTTCGCACTGGGTCTGGCCATAGCTTCATATGAATGGATGGCTGCCGTTACCTTGCTGGTGGTCGGCAAATACTTCCTCCCTATTTTCATTGAGAAAGGGCTGTACACGATCCCAGAGTTTGTAGAGAAACGCTATAGCACGAACTTAAAAACCATCCTTGCGGTCTTTTGGATCGCCCTATACGTATTTGTAAACCTTACTTCTGTCATGTACCTGGGGGCAAAAGCCCTTGACACGATCATCGGAACGGGAGATGGTTCCATCATGATGACCAGTGTAATAGGATTGGCACTTTTTGCAGCCGCCTATTCTCTTTGGGGTGGATTATCTGCCGTGGCCTGGACGGATGTCGTGCAGGTAGTGCTCCTGATTATCGGTGGATTAGTGACCACTTTTATCGCATTAGATCACCTGGTACCAGACGGAGGCGCCTGGGATGGTTTGACTTATCTATATAATAAAGTACCTGAGAAGTTTTCCATGATCCTGAGTCAGGGTGAGATCATTACCCCGAATGGCAAAGACGCCTGGAATGACTTGCCTGGTTTAGCCGTACTGGTAGGTGGCATGTGGGTAGCCAATGTCTACTACTGGGGGTTCAATCAGTACATCATCCAGAGAACGCTGGCTGCCAAGAGCCTTAAAGAATCTCAAAAAGGAATTGTATTTGCAGCTGCATTGAAGCTTATCATTCCTTTGATCGTAGTAATACCAGGCATCATTGCTTTTGTCATGAATTCTGATGCTGCCGGTGTGGTTTCATCGGGTGTGGCAGATCCTACTTTCCTGAATCCTAATGGAGGCGTGATAAATGATAATGCAGCGCCATGGCTGATCAAATCTTTTGTTCCTGTCGGCCTTAAAGGGTTGGTACTGGCTGCTTTGGCCGCAGCCATTGTCTCTTCCCTGGCTTCCATGCTGAACTCTACGGCCACCATTTTCACGATGGACATTTATAAGCCTTATATCAATAAGAACGCGAACGATAAACAGACGGTAAACGTAGGAAGACTCACGGCGGCTGTAGCCCTGGTGTTGGCAGTTATTATCGCTCCGGCCCTTGGAAACATTGATCAGGCATTCCAATTCATACAGGAGTATACCGGCGTAGTAAGTCCAGGTATACTTGCGGTATTCCTGACCGGATTGTTCTGGAAAAAGGCGACCAACAATGGCGCCATCTGGGGTATTCTGACTTCAATTCCTATTGCCTTGTATTTCAAAGTGGCTCCTAAAGGATGGAGTGATGCAGCCTTCTTTATCGATTGGCCATTCATGCACCAGATGTTGGCCACCTGTCTCATAGCCATTGGGATCATAGTAGGCATCAGTCACCTCGAAGGAAAAGGAGAAGACGATGCCAAAGGTATTCCTCTGAGCAAGGACCTGTTCAAGACTTCCAGCACCTTCAACATCGGGGCTATGGTTGTATTGATCATCATCGCATTCCTGTACGCCTTCTTCTGGTAGCATACAATTGTTGCTCCTTACAGGATGAATCGTTTCATTTTCATCTTAACCATTTATCTGGCATTCATCTCTATCTGTTGAGTGTGATGATATGGGAGATACGATTCGGTTCCTCCTGGTGGTTACAATTGATTATTGCCGTAGGTACAGGAATATTTGTGATTCCTCATTCAAGAGAACTGATCAAAAAAAGAGATAACCAACAACAGTGATTGTATTTGCGTAACTACTTTAAATTTCGCTAACCAACCGATTGCAGGTAGCCTTTTTCATGTGGTCATCAATCTCTTGCATGAGCCCCTGGATCTCCAGGAATGTTTCATCTGAATTTTCATCATTTTTGAGTTCGTTGAAACCAATCTCATTCACCTTTTTCATTACGGTATAGAGGTCCAATTGATTAATATCCTGACCAGGAATAAATGCCTCCACGTCATCTTCAGCAGCCACCTGCACCAGAACCCCGGCTTCTACCAGGTCCAGACAAACATCACGAATGAAGCGATAAGGGATTTCTACTAAAGAAGATATTTCACTCAAGTTCAGCGGGGGTTTGCCACTTTTGAAATTGGAAACGATGTGTTTGAGCACCAATAAGGTGATTTGCCACTTGTGGCTGTGACTGGGGATCATCTTACGATTATTGTAACGCCAACTGTTCGCGTTTTGTGTCGCATAGGCATATTCAGCACCAAATAATACAATCGTCCAACTAAGCTGCAACCAGATCAAAAACAAAGGCAGGGCAGCAAAACTTCCATAGATCGCATTGTATTTGGACAAAAACACCTGTCCCTGTATCCAGGCAATTTGTGTCAATTCATACGCTGTTCCTGCGACAATTCCGGCAATCAGTGCTGGCCATATCTTAACCTGGGTATTCGGGAAAATCAGGTAAAGCAATGTCAATAGAATCCAGATCAGGACATATCTCGAAAACTGTATAAGTGGTTTTAAATAGCCAAGAACTTCAATTTCACTGGCCAAATGATCCAATTGTGTCACCGCGAATGCCGTAACACTACCGGACAAGATGATGAATATGGGTCCGATGATGATAATGGCCAGGTAATCCGACAATTTACGCTGCCAGGTCCGGCTTTTCGCTTGCCAGATGTGATTGAAGGACACTTCAATATTATTGAGCAAACGAACTACCGCGTAGATGAGAAAAACAAAACTGATCCCTGTAATTACTCCCCCATTGGCTGTCTCCAGCATGCTTTTGGAAAATTCCAGGGCTTTGTCCAGCACTTCACTTTGGCCACTTCCAAAAAACCGACTTAATTCCTCCGTTAAGAATTTCTCTAATCCAAAACCTTGCGCGATACCAAAAGCCATGGCCAAAACCGGCACGACGGACAAAGCCGAAAAATATGTCAGGGCTGAAGCCGTTTCTGAGGCCCTGTCCTTAGAAAATTCAACAATAGAAATGATCAGTATACGAAGTTGTTTGTACCAAATGGCAGTCCATTTAGGAAGCGTAGATACTTTAACATTCCATATGTCAACTTCTAAGAATTGACGGGTCGATTTTATTCGGTCATTCAGTGACATGAGATCAATTTACAGAAAGCAAACTAAATGAAAAAAGGGATGCAAAATCCCTTTTCTTGTAATCACCTGTAAAAACAACTTTTACTTAAATCGATATTAGTATCTAACCTATTCAACTAACAACCGGAAAGCGGATACCCCTAATGCAAGGTCATTTATCCTCGTTTCAATTCAAGGACAGTGATCTCAGGCAGAATCCCAATTCTACCGGGATAACCAATGTATCCGAATCCACGGTTCACATACAGGTATTGTGAACCTTCCTGATACAAATCCGCCCATTGTTTATAGATGAATTTCGAAGGACTCCATCGAAAATCCCCAATCTCAATTCCTAATTGCATGCCGTGTGTATGACCCGCCAGGGTAAGGTCTATGTCACCGAACTCAGGCCGGATCTGGGCGTCCCAATGGCTGGGATCATGTGACATGAGGATTTTAAAAGGTTGTTCTTCCATGCCCTCATAAGTCTTCGCGAGATCTCCATATTTACTGAAACGACCTGCTCCCCAATTCTCACACCCCATCAATCCTATGGAACTGCCATCTACAGTCACCTGCTGGTTTTCGTTAAGCATGATGTTCCAGTTCATGTAGCGGTGCATTTCATGCAGCTGACTTCTGTCTTTTTGTCTTTGTTGGAGCGTCATACTGCTGTAATCCGCATAGTCATGATTCCCCATCACAGAATGGACTCCAAGCGGAGCTTCCAGTTTCTTGAAAATATCCAGGTAGTCTTTGGCTTCGTCACTTTGGTTATTTACCAGATCGCCAGTAAAACAAATCAGATCCGGTTTTTCCGCATTTACCATGTCCACTCCACCAGCGACTGCCGTTTTATTGAAGAAACTTCCAGTATGAATATCCGATAGCTGGGCCAGACGAATACCATCAAATTCCCTGGGCAGATTCGGAAAGGTGAGTACTCTTTTTCTCACTCGATAATCGTGCGCTCCGGAAATGATCCCAAAACTAAGTGTAACCAATGGTACAGCACCTGCGACCAGTGCTCCTTTCGTGATGAATTCCGATCTTGATGGAGAAGTAGGAGATTCGGTGGTGAAGTATTGAGCAATCCAGGAAATCCCTCTTCGAATATCATCGCCAAGCAGGACCACCGAAGTAAACAGCTTTGTAATGAAATTGATAAAAAAGAACGAAATGAAGAACACCCTGAGCGCCTTGAAAGCTATGGGGTCCAATTGATTGTAGATCACCGCTCCTGCCAGTGCGAAAATGGTGACCACCCAATACCCCCAAAGAATGGTTTTTCTCATAGTAGGGTTGTCTCCATCTACCAGCAATTTGATGGACTGGAATACATAGAAATCCAGAGCGATATAAATACAGATAAAGAATATCAGAAAATAGAATCTGCTCATAAGGTGTATTGAGTTTTACATGCCTCGCGAAGGCTGTGATTGGAAAACGAATTCAGGATGTTTTTGTTCGTTTCTTCTGAAATTAGGAATGTACAATGTAAGACTTGAGACCTGACAAAATGTTACATCACTTTCCAAATGGCCACAAAAAAAAGACCTCACCGCCGCCGATGAGGTCCAAAACAGTAACCTAATTGTCTAGCTGATACCTAGTCTTCTATTAATTCTGGCAAAGCCCAGGTACATCACTGGTACAATTACCAACGTTAAAAACGTCGCAAATGTTAGACCAAATATGATGGTCCATGACATGGGCCCCCAGAAGATCACGTTATCTCCTCCCATGTAGAAGTCTGCATCGTAGGCAGAAAACCATTTAAAGAAGTCGACATTAATACCGATAGCTAAAGGAACGAGACCAAGAATTGTCGTGATTGCCGTCAAAATAACAGGTCTTAATCTGGTCTTGGCCGCCTCGACGATTGAATTGATCACTTCCTCGAAAGGTAGTTTATCTACCCCTTCTGCTTCTTTCTTACGTTTACGACTCAACTCAATGAAATCAATCAATACAATGGCATTGTTCACCACAACTCCCGCCAGGGAAATGATCCCAATCATCGTCATGATTACCACAAACTCCATGTTAAAAATGATAAGTCCCAGGAATACACCGATGGTACTTAACACTACAGACGTCATGATAATGATTGGTGTAGTAACCTTATTGAACTGAGAAACGATGATCAGGAAGATCAGGAATACGGCCAACATCAGAGCTCCCGACAAAAATTCCATCTCTTCAGCTTGTTCTTTTTGCTCTCCTCCAAACACGAATGTGTATCCAGCTGGCATCTCAAAATCAGCCAACAATTGCTCGATCTGCTTATTCACCTCAGTCGGGTTGTAGCCTCCCAGGATATTTGATGTGATAGAAATGATCCTGTTCAGGTCTTTACGTTTCACTGATCCGTAAGTAGAACTCAATTGAGCAGTGGCCACGGAAGAGATCGGCACCTGATGGATTTTTCCGCTCATTTGATCCCTGAAGGTGATGCTCTTGTTCATCAGTGCATCGAGATCATACCGGTATTTATCCTGCAACCTCAATTCGATATCATAATCATCCTCGCCCAATTTGTATCGGGAAATTTCTTTTCCGAACAAAGAAGTTCTTACCTCATTAGCGACGGAATAAGTGGATAAACCAAACCTTCTGGCCTTTTCACGATCAATGTCGACAATCAACTCCGGCTTACCCGTTTCCAAATCCGCCTTCAACTTCTCAATTCCCTGTATTCCGGACTCATTGATTGTTTTCTTCATCCGTTCGGCAATCTCGATCAAAGGTTCGATCTCCGGCCCCATCACTTCAATGGTAATTGGCTTACCAACGGGAGGTCCGTTCACGTCTTTTGCGATGGTGATCGCCACACCAGGATACTCGGGAATACCGTCACGTATCTCCTGCAAGATCTTGTCAGTCATGACAATCTCTCCGGTTTCAGGGTGTCGTCTTTCCTTAAAGTCCACGAAGTTCACCACGATCTTGGATTTGTTCGGTGTAGAACTCTGTCCAAACGCACTTTGATCTTGCGGATCAGCCGTATCCTCTCCTACTTTCGTAATGATAGACTCGACCATAAAGTCGTATTTCTCCATCATGTTCAGCACTTTGTCCTCTACTTCCAGCGTAAACTCATTGGTTTTTTTGATGTCCGTTCCCACTGGCATCTCAATGAACACGTTAATGTACTTTGGCATGTTCTCCGGGAAGAACAGCACCTTTGGAGGGAAGATACCCATCAAAATGAAGGAGAAAAACAACAGGAAGACGGTCCCACCAAAGAAGAGTACCGGACGCCAGCCAGTCAGGGCAAAGGATAAGGTCTTGGAATAAATGTTTTCTAACCAGGGTAAAAATCCTTTTTGGAATCGGTTCGATAACGGTGCCAGCACATAGATATCAGCCAGGATGATCACTCCTAATATAACCAACAGGTTCCCAAGAGAGGTAGTCCCAGCCAGGATAAGCAAGGCACCAACAACAATCATTGCACCTGAGATCAACCACATTCTTTTGTAATTGACTTCATGTCCATCTTTGGTCACTCGCATGAAAGAAGAAATCAATACCGGGTTGATCACTAGTGCTACAAACAACGACGAGGCCAACGTGATCATTACCCCAAGCGGCAAGTAACCCATGAATTGCCCCATCAACCCTGGCCACAAGGCCAAAGGAAGGAATGCTGCCAAAGTAGTTGCGGTAGAAGCAATGATCGGTAAAGCCACCTCTCCTACTCCCTTTCTCGTTGCAGCGATCGGGCTTAAGCCTTCTTCCATCAGGCGGTAGACATTCTCCACCACCACGATTCCATTATCCACCAGCATACCCAATGCCAGGATCAAAGAAAACAGGATCATCATATTGACCGTGATTCCGAAGATCCCCAGAATATTAAAGGCAATGAACATGGAAAGAGGAATTGCAATCCCAACGAACAAGGCGTTTCTTGTACCAAGGAAGAACAATAAGACAAGCACTACCAGAATTACTCCGGAAATGATGTTGTTTTCCAGACTAGAAACCATTTCACGCACAAACGTGGATTGGTCATTGGTTCGGGAAATCACCAAATCTTTAGGCAGGCGATCTTCCAGGCTCTTCATCGTAGCGTTGATCTTTTCGGTAGCAATCAACATGTTCTCACCACTTCGTTTGATGATATCTACCGATACCACAGGCTTCTTTTCCAGACGAGCGAATGATTCCTTTTCAACGTAATCGAAATCGATTTTCGCGATATCCTTCAGGTAAACGATCCGATCGTTTTCTGCTTTTACCACAATATCATTCATCTGCTGAGGATCGGTAAATTCACCAATCACACGAATGGATCTGCGAATTCCATCATCAAGGATATTACCTCCGGAAAGGGTCACATTCTCAGCAGAAACCGCATTTTCAATATCTCCAAAAGTCACGTTTCTGGCTTCCATCTCGTATGGGTCCACCATGATCTTCACGGCCTTTTCCTCAACACCACGAATCTCCACTTTTGAGATCTCTTTGATCTTCTCTATCTCATCTTCGATGATTTCTGCAAATCGCTCCAACTCCGCTACCGAGTAATTTCCTGAGAGGTTCAGGTTCATGACCGGGAATTCGGAAAAGTTCAATTCAAATACATCCGGATCCTGTGGCAGATCGGAAGGTAAAGAAGGTTTGGATTTGTCTACCGCATCCTTGACCTTTTGCAAGGCATCTTCTATCGAGATATCCGGTTGAAACTCAACGATCACCGTCGAATAATCCTGCACAGAAGTCGATTTGATTTCATCTACTTCGGAAATAAGATTGATCTCTCTTTCCAACTCCCTGGTTACCAGGTTTTCAATATCCACCGGTGAGTTACCGGGATAGGGTGTTCCGATGTATACGATCGGCTGTTCAATTTCAGGATAACTATCCTTCGGTAAAGCCTGATAGGTAGCTGCACCGAGGATAACGATCAGTACCGTCAGGAAGTAAACCGTGTTTCTGTTTTTCAATGAGAAGGTGGTCAGGGGAAATTCCTTGTCTACCTTCTGATTATCATTTATTTCTTCAGACATTGCTTAGATCATTATGCTTTGATACTACAGAGAGGCAGTACTTACCGACACCTCTACGCCTTCATTCACGTCACGATAGCCATTGTCGATCAATGTTTCACTGCCATTCAGGCCAGATAAAATCTCTGTTTTACTATTGAAAGATTTGCCAGGATTGATTCTGATCTTTCTGGCAAGTTGTCGGCCACCTTCATTCTTCAACCCGTAGACGAAATTCCCCTGGTCATCGGCCTGCACCAATCGTGTCGGAATACTGATCGCTTCCTCTTGAAAGTAATCCGTCAGGTTCAGTATGGTAACCTGATTAGGTCTGAATTTCACGTCAGAATCAGCAGGCAATGCGATCTCCACTGCAAACGTTCGGTTGTCTTCATTGATCACCTGACCCACTGAAGTCACTTTGCTTACCAATCGCAGGTCCAGTGTGGGAAGATACACCTCGGCTTCATCGCCTTTCTGAAACTTACCGAGGAATGCCTCAGAAACATCCGCTTTGATGTACATCTCACGTTGATTCACGATTCGGGCCAAAGGCATGCCTGGCTGAGCCATTTCACCTTCTCTCACAGGAATTTCATCAGCGACTCCAGCAAACGGCGATCGTACAAAAGCCTGTTTCAATTGGCTTTTCATCGTGGCCAATCTGCGTTCCAGAGACTCTTTGCTGTTTTTGGCCTGCAGGTATTGGATCTCAGTTCCGATGTTCTGATCCCAAAGGTTCTTTTGTCGTACAAAAACTGCTTCAGCCAGTTCTAGTTGCGTTTCAACTTCAGCGATATTGTTCTCTAAAATATCTGCATCCAGTTTCATCAGCAAAGCACCTTTTGAGATTCTTTGTCCTTCAGTCACATTGATTGACTCAATGCGTCCCATGGTCTCTGCAGAGATCACAATGTTCTTACGAGAAGCTACTGCACCTCGTACTTCCACCTTATGTTCAAAAGCACTTTTCTCTAACACCATCGTAGAGATCAAAATCGTATTTGCTTTATTGTATTCAGGATCAATTTCCTGAATTTCCGTTTCCAGCGTAGCAATCTGAGCTTTCAGATCAAAGTATTGGCTTCTTAACGCTTCTAATTGCGCCTTCTTTTCAGTGAGTTCGTCTCCACCCCCACCACATGCGACTAAGACAACAGTCATCAGGACTGCCAATGTGATTTGAAACAACTTGTTCATGGATAGTAGATTATTATGTTGGTCTATGTGTTTTTTAAAAGTTCTTTTCATCAGTTCAGGGTGCCCAGGGCTTTTTGTAAATCAATCCTCGCGATGATCGCATCGTAAAGGGCATTGTAATAGTTGGTCTGTGCTTCTTTGAGGGCTGTATCCGCTTCCACCACTTCAAGGTTAGATCCGATACCTTCCTGATATTTAATTTGAGTCACCCGGAATACTTTATCTGCCAGTTCCATGTTCTCTCGCTGTACATCAATCTTTTGCACTGCGTTCTGCAAGGCTAAACGACTGTTTTGTACTTCCAGATCAATCAGGCTCTCGTATTGCGTGATACCGTTGTTCAATTGCTCCAGGCTGACTTTCTCACGCTGAACCTGAAATCTCCTTTGAAGGCCGGTGAAAATGTTCCAGTTCAGACTCAAGCCTATTGAAGAATATCGATACCAACTATCTGGTCCAACCTGATCAATCCCATCAAAATTGGATTGAGTGCTGAACAGGCCTCCAAAAGATTGGGATTGAGTACTATACCCTACATTGGCAAATCCACTCAACGTAGGCAAAGCCTCCGCATATTTGTTCTTGATGTTCAGCTCCTGAAGTTTTCGATTCACCAATAAGGTCTGGTATTCCGGACGCTCTTCATAATTGACTTGTGCATCATTTTTGGCAACAGTAGCACCCAGCACGTCATCAAAGGTTCCACTCAATTGCAATGATTGCTCTATTGGATAACCCATTTGGAACTTCAACAAAGTCAATGAAATGGTATTGAGGTTAACAATATTATCCAGGTCTGACTTCAGGTTATTCAGAGAGACCTTCAACCGGTCCACATCGATTTCCTCAGCAAATCCATTTTTATACAATTCCTGTGTGTTTCGATAAAGTGTATCCAGTCTTGTAAGATTTGCGGTGAACAGGTTGAGACGTTCTCGATTGATCAATACATCATAATAGGCCTTGCTCACGTTTTCGATGATCCCGACACGTGTCTCTTCTTTTTGCCGGATCGAGAGTTCTTTGAATGTTCGCGATGCCTGTAAAGCAACGATATAGGAGCCATTGAATATGATCTGATTGACTCCTAAGCTGGCATCTCCTACACTCTGTAGCTGAAAGAAGTTTTCAGCAGCATATACATCTCCTTCTCTAACGCCAAGTTCTGTTGCCTGGTCATCCGTCAACCCAATAGGCGAACCGGGTGTGTATTCAGCAAAGAACCGTTGCAGTGTAGGACTCTTTTGAACTACGGCAGAACCGGATATCTGAGGAAAACCAATACCCCGGGTTTCCTTTACTTGCATGACGGCTGATTTTTCATCAAGCACGGCATTTTTCATTTCTGCATTATTCGCCAAAGCATACTCAATGCATGCTTCGAGGCTCATTGCAGCACTTTCCTCCTGGGCTCTCAGGCCAAAAGAAAATAGGACAGCTGTGATAATTAATGATACTCTCATTTGAGTGGTTTTACGGCTTCTGTTTGAAAATATTTCTGGTAGTGATTGCGGCCTTTTTCGGTCAAAATGCCATGGATGAAATGATCCAGAAGTTGCATTTGTACCTCAACAAATTGGAAATGCTCGGGAGGGAAAATTTGCTGATCGAAGATCATTTGCACTTGCTCGACCCTGAATTTTGACAAGATCTTGACATTGATCTCTTCCCGATAACAACCCTCTTTGATCCCTTTGATCAAATTGTCTTCGATGTGTCCCCGGATGAATTCATTTTTAAAATCCAGGTACAGGTCCCAGGCTTCATGGTGGAATTTTTGAAGATCATACAATAACGAAGGATTCATGTCCTGAATGTTCTTGCGCATGCATTGAGCAATCTGATGCAATTCGTCAATGGCATTTACCGAACGATTTTCAATCTCGGAAAACTCCTTTCGCTCCAATTCCATATGATAGCGAGCCACTTCCGTGACCAAGCCATCTTTGTTCACGAAGTACTGATAAAGCGTCTTTTTGGACATAGAAACCTCGCGGGCCACATCATCCATCGTCACACTCCGCACTCCATATCGGTTAAAGAGGTTCATCGCCCCTTCCAAAATCCGATTTCTTACTTCATTATCCACTTCTCTGATTTTCTGTTACTCCGGGAAACTTTCAGCACCCCAGAAACTTTCAGCATTCCAATAGTTTCCAAGGTTTCTACGATTAACACTGAAAGAGGTTTAGTTGTTATGGCATTTTTTTCGTGATTTTCTTAAAAAGTTTCTTTTAGCTTCGCTTCTACAGTTGATGGAGACAATCAAGTTCAGTTTTCAGGAGCGGACGATGCGGGTTCACAAATCGGGTTCAGGATCAGAAATCATGCTTCTGTTCCACGGTTTTGGTCAAAATGGTGAGGTATTCCGAGGTTGGCACGATACACTTGAGAAAACACATACGCTATATTCTTTTGACCTATTCTTTCATGGAGAAAGTGATCAGACAGAAGCACCTGTTACTATCAGTTATTGGGGAGAGCTTATCCAAACTTTCGCGGAACGTCAACAACTGGATCGTTTTCACCTGACCGGATTCAGCCTGGGAGGGCGATTTGTCAATGCCACAGTGATCAGTCTTCCTGATCGGGTTAAGTCCATTACCTACATCGCTCCGGATGGCTTCTATGAATCTCCCTGGCAAACATTGGCACTATCGTTCAAGTCCATCTTCAAATACGTAATGACACATCCGGAAGCTTTGATCAAATTGGCGGATGCTGCGGAAAAGTACCGATTGAGTTCTCCTTCACTGATAAAATTTGCCAAAAGGGAATTACGAGATATCGACAATCGTGTACGGGTCTATCGCTCCTGGGTGTTCTTGAAACCATTGATTCGGAACCATCGAAAAGTGACCCGAACTATCAATGATCACGACATTAAATGTACCCTTGTACTGGGATCAAAGGATCATATCATTCCTCCGAAAAAAGTTAACCCTAAGTTCAAGCCCGCTCCGGATGCGCTTATCTGTGTCATTGAAAAAAGACATCATGAAATGATTGATGCGGCCCTGGCATTATTGTACTCCAAAGTGGAATTTGATTAAGACAGTTAATCCCTGGCCGAAGCGTTTAATCAGGATCAAAATCAGGGTTGTGACTGGGAGTAGGTTCAACTATTTTTGCGGCTTAATTCCTGACCCTTCACATGATCTACTTTTTCAGAAAATCAGACACCCAATTCTACGCCGTTGGCACTGAAAAATCACTGACTGAAAGTCATTTCGAACGACTCACCTGGTTATTCTCGGGAGCAACACTTGAAGATCAAAAAAAGATCAACGGAAAATTTATCGGGCCCCGAAAAGAAATGATCACGCCATGGAGTACAAATGCTGTGGAAATCGCGCAAAATGCAGGTGTAGAAGGATTGGTCAGAATAGAATCTTTCGTAGCGGACCAGGGCGACCAGGCCTTTGATCCTATGCTACAACAGCGATATGAAGGACTAGGTCAGGATTTATTCACACTGGAGATTGAACCGGCACCTGTACTTGACATTGAGGACATTCGGGATTACAATGAAAAAGAAGGGTTGGCACTTAGTGAAGATGAAGTGCTTTTCCTGGAACAG
Organism: Cyclobacteriaceae bacterium; assembly: GCA_965229785.1. GTDB lineage: Bacteria > Bacteroidota > Bacteroidia > Cytophagales > Cyclobacteriaceae > JAWPMT01. The sequence goes on along the minus strand of CBDDJS010000001.1, from coordinate 554,340 downwards.
GTAGTGAACGAAATCGGCAGGCCCCTTACTGATTCCGAGATATTCGGTTTCTCACAAATCAATTCAGAACATTGTCGGCACAAGATATTCAATGGCGAATTCATCATTGATGGAGAAAAACAGGAACTGTCGTTGTTCCAGTGGATTAAGAAAACCTCCAAAGACAATCCCAATTTCCTGGTCTCTGCCTACAAAGACAATGTAGCCTTCATTCAGGGACCGGTAGCGGAACAGTTTGCGCCTGCGACTCAGGACAAACCGGACTTTTTCGAGACCAAAGATTTTGAATCGGTCATTTCATTGAAAGCTGAAACGCACAACTTCCCCACCACGGTGGAGCCTTTCAATGGAGCTGCTACCGGATCCGGGGGAGAAATCCGGGATCGGATGGCCGGTGGACAAGGAAGTATTCCATTAGCAGGAACAGCGGTCTACATGACCTCTTACCCACGGACCAAGGGTACGGCCTGGGAACAGCAAACCGAAGAAAGGCCCTGGTTGTATCAAACGCCAAAAGAAATTCTGATCAAAGCTTCGAATGGTGCCAGTGATTATGGTAACAAATTTGGTCAGCCGTTGATCTGTGGCAGCCTCCTCACTTTCGAATATGAAGATCAGGATCAAGTCTACGGATTTGACAAGGTGATCATGCTGGCAGGTGGCATTGGCTTTGGTAAACTCAAGGAAAGCAAGAAACAAGCAGTTGATAAAGATCAGCAAATTGTAGTTCTGGGAGGTGATAACTACCGAATTGGCATGGGCGGTGGCGCTGTGTCTTCCGTGGATACCGGGGAATTTGCCAATGCCATTGAACTCAATGCGGTTCAGCGGTCCAATCCTGAAATGCAAAAACGCGTCGCTAATACTGTTCGGGCAATGACTGAACTGGATGATAATCCTGTGGTATCTATACATGACCATGGAGCTGGTGGTCACCTGAATTGTTTATCTGAATTGGTAGAAGAATCCGGTGGAGTGATTGACGTGAAATCTTTACCGATTGGGGACCCAACCCTCAGTGATAAAGAACTCATGAGCAACGAATCTCAGGAAAGGATGGGACTTGTCATCGACAAGAAAAACCTGGACTACCTGAAGGCGGTAGCAGCGCGCGAACGATCTCCCTACTATGAAGTAGGATCTACTACCGGAGACATGGAATTGAAATTCAATGGGCTCTATGAAAAGCTACCGTTCGATCTGAAATTGGACCATTTGTTTGGTTCGTCACCAAAGACCGTACTGAAGGATGATCAACAGGATACCGCCTTCCGTCAGATCAGTTACGATGCTTCTCAAATAGCGATGTACTTAAAAGAAGTACTTCAACTGGAAGCAGTGGCATCGAAAGATTGGTTAACCAACAAAGTAGATCGTTGCGTAACAGGAAAAGTAGCCACCCAACAGACCGTGGGAGAAATTCAGGTACCGTTGAATAATGTGGCAGTAATGGCCATTGATTACAAGAACTTAAAAGGTATTGCCACCGGCATCGGACACTCACCTGTTCCGGGAATGATCAACGCAGGTGCAGGCTCACGACTTTCCGTAACCGAATGTCTGACCAACATGGTCTTTGCGCCATTAACCCATGGGTTAGCTGGTATATCCTTAAGCGCCAATTGGATGTGGCCCGCGAAAAACCCTGGTGAAAATGCTCGTTTATATGCTGGCGTGAAAGCCATTAGTGAGTTTGTCTCTGAATTAGGCATCAATATCCCAACGGGAAAGGATTCCTTATCGATGACACAGAAATACCCTGATGGTCAAAAGGTACTTTCTCCCGGAACGGTAATCGTCAGTGGAGGAGCGGAAGTCAATGACATCAGAAAGACCGTGTTACCAGCCATTAAGATTCAGGCTCAGAATTCCAAACTGATTTACATACCCTTTGGTACTAATGCTTTTGAATTGGGAGGCAGTTCTTTTGCTCAGGTAGCTGCCGCACTGGGACAGCAAACTCCGGATGTTGAAGCCAGTTCTGTGGTCAAAGCCTTTAATCTGATCCAATCATTGATCAATGACGATCAAATCCTTGCCGGACATGACGTATCCGCTGGTGGATTGATCACCACGTTATTAGAAATGAATTTCCCAAATCAGTCTGGTGGCCTCCACATAGATTTATCTGGTTTTGAGGAAATAGATCTGGTTAAGCTGCTCTTTTCTGAAAACCCGGCAGTGGTACTACAGGTACAGACTTCTGCCCTATCCAACATCCAAAACAGTGGTGTCGAATTCATCGAAATGGGCAGCATACAGGAATCTCGTCAACTGACCCTGAGTAAAGGAGACTGGCAACTGAACCTGGATATTGATGAGCATCGGACTACATGGATGCATTCTTCGCATCTATTGGACCTGGAGCAAACGGAAACCACTCAAGCCAAAGCAAGGTTCGAGAATTATAGCCAACAACCACTCTCCTATCAATTTCCCGAAGGATTTACGGGTAAGAGAAGTGATCTGAATATCGATGTGGAGCGCAAAAGAAAATCGGGATTCAAAGCCGCCATCATTCGTGAACAAGGCGTAAACAGCGATCGGGAAATGGCTTATGCGCTTTACATGGCCGGTTTTGATGTATTGGATGTCCATATGACCGACCTGGTCAGTGGCCGAGAAGATCTTTCTGAGGTCAATATGATCGTCTTCGTCGGAGGATTCTCCAATTCCGATGTGTTGGGTTCCGCCAAAGGTTGGGCGGGTTCCTTCTTATTTAATGAAAAGGCGAAAGCAGCACTGGACAACTTCTATGCCCGGCCAGATACGTTGAGTTTGGGGGTTTGTAATGGTTGCCAATTGATGATGGAACTAGAGGTCGTTTTTCCTGAGATGGAGAATCACCCCAAAATGCATCACAATGCGACAGGCAAGTTCGAGTGTGGTTTTATCAATGTAGACATACAGCCTAACAACACGGTGCTGTTAGGCAACATGGCAGGGTCTCGGTTGGGCATTTGGTTGGCACATGGTGAAGGCAGATTTGAAATCGAGGATGAAAGTCCCTATGCTATTCCCATGAAATATTCCTACGAAGCCATTCCTGGCAACCCGAATGGAAGTTCTTTTGGCATAGCGGCAATGGCTTCTAAAGATGGACGCCACCTGGCAATGATGCCTCACCTAGAGCGTTCATTGTTCCCATGGAACTGGGCCCATTATGAAGATAAACTAGCCCATGAAGTAAGCCCATGGCTGATCCCATTTGCCAATGCATTTGAGTGGGTGAAGGCCAAGACACAGTGAAGCGATCATTTAAAAGATCACTTCACTTCTTAAAGAAATCGTGATCCTCGAACCACTCTCTCATTCTTTCCGGCCAACCAGAAATGGTACGTAGGTCTGTTCTGGTCCCCATATTGAAGGCATGATCTCCTTTGGCATAGAGGTGCATCTCTACAGACTTGCCCGCTTCACGATAAACTCGCAAGAGTTGAACAATCGTTTCTGAACAACAGTCATCATTATTAGATGCCACCAAGAAAGCAGGAGGTGTATCTTCGGGAATCCGTACAGCGGGGATAAACAAAGGACCGGGATAGACCTGAATCAAAAAGTCCGGACGAAAGCCAAGTCGATCAGTTTGATCAGAACTTTCGCGATCATCATTCTCTTCAAAAGATAACATCGAGGCTATTTCTCCTCCCGCCGAGAAAGCCAAAACACCTACTCTGTTCGCATCAAATCCATGTTCTTGAGCAAGGCCTCTGATTCGCTTCATGGCTCTTCTACCATCCTGCCGAACATGCTCAAAAGCATACGGAGAACCTTTTTCACGGACCAGTCTGTATTTTAACACGAAAGCTTTAAAACCCAAAGAGGTCAGGTATCGTGCCACGCGTTCACCTTCACTATTATAAACCAGAGCCCTGTGACCTCCTCCAGGAATAATCAGTATAGCGGCGCCGTTTGGTTTCTCCGGGTCAAACGAAGTAATCGAAGGATTATGAATGTTTTTCACCCACCAGTCTTCTGCCATTTCAGGTTCGTCTCTGAGATGCTCAAACCCCGGTGCTCCATCCGGCCAAAGAGGAATTACTTCCTGCGCATGGACTTGATAACTAAAGCATATTGTTATAAACAGTATCCTCTGAAAATGGATAGACCCGATTGGACTCATGAGTTAATCTTTTAGGAAGTGCCTAAATTCTTAACTCCCCCTTAGAATCAACCGGGGTATTTATACCAAACACGTACAGTAATCAGGAAACCTGCTGAATCTGGCTACTAGAAACGACTTTTTCAATCACGTCCTTCATCGACTCAAACGCTGAGTAACCATGATTGATCTGATAAAGCTGCCCTTGATATTTAAAGATCACTGTGGGGTATCCTGTTACACCCCATTGACGGTTGAGCAGAAAATCTTGCTTCGTCTGGTATTTGGCCTCTTCACTCTCAAATGCGATCAGAAACTCATCGAATGGGATATCGAAAGATTCACAAATGGATTGATAAAAAGAAGATTCGCCAGGATCTTCATTGTCTACATAAAACTTTCTGGAAACGGCCTCATAGAAATCAAGAACATCCTCACCCAACCATTTCCTGGCCACAACCACCGCGCGGCAAGGAGGTTCAGTGTCGTAATTGAAATGATCACGATCAAATAGCTTATATCCAAAGGGCTGGCCACTTCGAGCAGTCACTTCTTCCCAGTGGTGCATCAGGAATGCCTTGAAGTTATCATCCCATGGTTCTCCTCCTCCTGGTCTTAACCCGCCCAATACTATGGAAAATTTGAAACGGGAGAAGTGGTTTTTCAATTCCTGCAGATGATTGGAAATACCCCAGCACCATGAACACATCGGATCCCCTACATAGATGATTTCGCCATCTTCCTTCTTAACAGGTGCATTTAACTCACCACTTAAATCCGCAGGTGCACATTCTCCAGTCTCAGGATCGCAGTATTGATTCTCCATTCTCAATCGATATTTTATGATTAAGCGTCATAAGACCAGCAAAGTTCAATTGCTTAGCCAAATTTGTGTTTGTAATGACAAATCCCTGCATCATCAGGAATTGATTCATCATTTCATGTTAATCATGTAACTTAACTCCATGCAATTCATCACCACCCCGGAAGACAGGTTTGAAAACCTTCAAGACTATCCCTTTACTCCAAAGTATCACGAAGTAGATGGCATGAAAATGCACTACGTAGATGAAGGTGAAGGCCCCCTGGTGCTTATGTTACACGGTGAACCCTCCTGGTCCTATTTGTATCGACACATGATCACAAGCCTGGTAGACAAGGGATACCGGGCAGTCGCTCCTGATCTGATCGGATTTGGAAAATCGGATAAGCCGACAGAGGCAGAAGCCTATACTTATGATAATCACATGAAGTGGATAACCTCATTGGTAGAGGTAATGGATCTGCAAAACATTACCCTCTTTTGCCAGGATTGGGGAGGTTTGTTGGGATTACGATTGGTGGCCTATCTCTCGGAAAGATTTGATCGGGTTTGTGCTTCCAATACTTTTCTTCCTACAGGGAATGAACCTTTTCCGGATGCCTTCTTGCAATGGCGTGAATTTGCAGCCAAGTCACCCGATTTCATTATTGGCAAGGTGCTGCAAATGGGAACTTTCAGTGATCTAAGTGAGGAAGTGGTTCATGCTTATAACGCACCGTTTCCGAATGAGGATTACAAAGTTGGAAGTCGGATGTTCCCAAAATTGGTTCCGACTGATCCACAAAACCCGGATGGCATTGAAAATCAAAACGTCTGGCAGAAGTTGGCAACCTTCAAAAAACCCTTTATGACCGCTTTCGGTGCCGATGACCCGATCATGAGAGGTGCCAGAAAAATCTTTCCCCAGATCATCCCAGGATGTGCAGGACAGAAGCACGTGCTACTGGAAAATGCAGGGCACTTCATTCAGGAAGATCAGCCAGAGCAGTTAGTGGAATTATTGGATGAGTTTATTTCAGGAACTGCTACCTGATTTTAGAAACCAAAAGACTTTCCCCTAAAGCACTCCCTTAGTCGTAGGGAGGGAATCCATTTCAGAAGATTCTCTCTTGATGGCCATCTTGATAGCTTTTGCGAACGCCTTGAAAATGGCTTCAATCTTGTGGTGCTCGTTATCCCCTTCCGCTTTGATATTCAGGTTACTCTTAGAAGTATCAGAAAAGCTTTTAAAGAAATGAAAGAACATTTCTGTTGGCATCTCTCCTATTTTCTCTCGGTTGAAAGCGGCTTCCCACTCCATCCAGGGTCTTCCTCCAAAGTCGATGGCAACCTGAGCCAGGCAATCATCCATGGGTAGCAAAAATCCATATCGCTGGATACCTCGCTTATCTCCAAGGGCTTTCAAAAACGCTTCACCTAGTGCCAGGGCTGTATCTTCGATCGTATGGTGTTCGTCGATATGTAAATCGCCCTGAACTTTCACCGTCAGGTCTACTCCACCGTGTTTCCCTAATTGATCCAGCATGTGATCAAAAAAGCCAATCCCCGTTTCACAATGGGTCTTCCCTGTTCCATCAAGATTAAGGTCAATCTGAATGTTTGTTTCTTTCGTGGCACGATGTACTGAAGATTTGCGGTCCTTTAGAATCAAAAACTCATAGATCCTGGACCAATCTGTAGTCGTGAGTTCCGCATCGGTTACCACTTCCGAAGAAATATGAATGGCTTTGCAACCCAGGTTTCGAGCCAATTGAATGTCAGTAGTTCGGTCTCCGATCACGAAAGAATTTTCCAGATCGTAATCTCCATTCAGGTACTCGGTAAGCATACCTGTACCAGGTTTACGGTTTGGGTGATTATCTGTCGGAAAATGTTCATCGATGTGAATGGTATCGAAATTGATCCCCTGGCTTTCAAGTGTACGCATAATCAGGTTATGTACAGGCCAAAAGGTATTCTCAGGAAAAGATTCCGTGCCCAATCCATCCTGATTGGTGACCATGGCCAAGACAAAATCAGACTCTGCCTGCACTTTCTTTAGATAAACGAACACGTCCTTCAAATAGGTCAATTTATCAATATGATCGATTTGCTCATCTTCCGTTTCATGGTTGATAGTGCCGTCCCGATCGATGAATAGTACAGGTCTCATAATAGTCGGATTTCCTAAGAGCAGCGAAGGTATATTTCGGCAAGTCGGTCCGCAAGATTTATCCGGTTAATTGATTAAAAAAAGTGATTTTTGCTCCCTTGCATTTGACTTGGTCGCATGAGTAATCGCAAAAAATTTGATTGGCGCAATTGGGCACTGGTGTTGGCTAGCATTTCCATTACCATAGGGCTGATTGAAGTGGTACTGAGAATCATGCTAAGTTCCAATCAGGCTTTATTGGTCAATCACCATCAGGACCGAGCGTTCATCACGCGCAACCAATATTGGGGTGCCTGGCACTATCCCAATAATCAAGTACGGCACCAAAGTGATTGTTATGATGCCACCTACCAAACCAATTCAATTGGACTGAAAGGCCCCGAAATAAACCCATCTAAGCCCAATATCGTACTTTTGGGAGACTCCTACCTGGAAGGTTACGGTACTTCAAATGACGAAACGATCGTACATTTTCTGGACAGCCTCTATCAACAGCAATATAACTTCCTGCCATTCGGCAGTTCCGGAGGTTTCGGAACCGTCAATGAATACGCCCTCTACGAAAACTTTGCCAAACATTATGAGCCGAAACTGGTCATTCTGTTTTGGTTGAATTACAACGACTTATTCGACAATCTCAATGCCATCCATTCCGGGTTAATGGACGAGCAAGGTAATTATACCTTCAAGCGACTTTCTTCTCAACAGGAAGTATTGCGTTTGCTCGATGATATGGAGCAACCTGAGATCCTTGAAAATAAAGTCAGCTTATATACTTTCAGTCTGGCCAAACGCGGGTTTCGAACATTGCAAAACGTATCGCAATATTGGACGAATGTGAAGGGCAATTTCAAGGATGCCATTGGGCAGGTTTATGCTACAGAAGTACCCCCAAATCTGGAACAAGCCTACAACATTAGTGAAAAGGTGATCAAAGATCTGCAACAATCCGTGGCCAGGGATTCTGCACAACTAGTAGTAGTCAACTTATTTGATCCGTATCAGGTTGATGAAGGATGGCTTAAGGTTATGGAAGAGAAATTGGGTGTGCCGATGGATGCTCGTTCACCAAATCGAAAAATTGAAGCCATTTGTAAGCAAAATGGTATTCCCTATGTAAGCCTGTATGAGCGCACCATGGAAAAGATCAGGCAAGACCAAATGACATTCCCTTATTTTAACTTCTCTTGCGACAATCATTTGACTCCAAATGGGAATCGATGGGTGTCAAAGCTCGTCAGTGAATATCTTGATGAAAAAGAGTTACTGCCATAGTTCATTGCATCAAACAGTGATCCAAAACATGATGTTAATTGCTTAGGCCATAAAAAAAGAAAACCCTGCCGAAGCAGGGTCTCCAAATACACATAGGAATTTATCGCAACTTAGTTTCTTGTCACGGTGATTGAGTTGGAAAGACTAAATGTCCCACTCAATCCGCTGGTATTTTCTCCGGCGCTCAATCCAGTCAATCCGTCTTCGTAAGTGACTCGATAGATCAGGCAAACCCCTGTTCCTGCCGCATCAAAATCCACACCTTCCAGTGCCGTCATGGTACCAGGCAATCCGAGGATATTATTTTGATCATCGGTTACGATGTAACCTGTATTTGTTAAATCCTGATTTCCACTTACTGTGATACCACTTACATTGTCAACTGTGCCGTCTACTGTAAAGGTGAATGGGCCACCTGCGATTTCTCCCGCAGAAGCTCTGGTTACTCGTACACCGTTAGAGATGCTGTAAGTACCTGATAAACCACTTACATTCGCTTCAGTTTCAAGACCAGTCAGGCCGTCTTCGTAAGTAATTCTCCAGATGTAGCAAACACCTGCACCCGCACCGTCAAAATCTACACCTCCCAATGCTTCCATAGTTGGAGGCAATCCGAGGATATTTTGTTGATCGTCTGTTACGATATAGCCTGTATTCGCCAAATCCTGATTCATGCTTACGGATAAGCCGCTCACATTATCAGCAGTACCGTCAACAATGAAAGTGAATGGACCACCTGCTACTTCACCTGCACTTGCACGAGTTACCTGAATTGAGTTAGAAAGTGCGTAGTTACCAGACAGGTCACTTACGTTAGCACCAGCTTCAAGTCCCATTAGGCCTTCACCGTAAGTCAAGTGCCAGATGAAACAAACACCTGCACCGGCACCATCAAAGTTTACACCTTCCAACGCCATTACATCACCTGGTAAACCAAGGATATTGTTTTCTTCATCCGTCACTACCCAGGTAGTACTTAAGCTTCCTACGTTGCTATCGTCAACCGTTACGCCACTTACATTGTCTTCAGTTCCATCTACAATGAAAGTGAAAGGTCCACCTGAAATGGTAGAAGCTGCGATCATGTTTCGAGTTACCATAATGAAATTCGACAAATCAAATGATCCATCAAAGTTACCGGTGTTACCACCTTGTTCAAGACCAGTCAAACCATCTTCATATCTCAGGTAATAAATATAACAAACACCCACACCAGCGCCATCGAAATCGACACCTTCCAACGCTGCCATATCCCCTGGCAGACCGAGTATGTTATTTTGATCGTCAGTAACAACGAAGCTAGAGTTAGTTCCAGCAACATCTCCTTCTACAGAGATTCCACTTACCATGTCAGCGATTCCATCTACCTGAAATGTGAAAGGTCCACCAGAAAGTGTTCCGGCATTGGGAACGATCGGAGCAGGCTCATCATCCGAGCAACTCATAACGAGGGCAGCCAGGACGGCCAAAGACAAAAGGTTTGAGAATATTGTTTTCATTACGAATATTTTATTGATACCTCAAACCAACTATTTATATGTTGCTACATATTCACAGGATTATAACGTTTTTATCACAACGAAACAGGCCTTATCGGGCATAAACAAGCTTCATCCACGTCTCCGCGATGACAAGGGACTTTTAACCGTTTATAATCGTGAACTTTTTGTGATACTTATTTTTTTCCTTCGATAAGAATGGAACAAAAAAGCGTCCTTATCATAGAAGATGATCCAGAGATCTGTGATCTTCTCACCATCCACCTGGAGGACCTGGGATGCCAGGTAGATGCGATCATGGATGGCCTGGCTGGCTTTGATGCCGCTAAAAAACAAGAACATGACCTGATCATTCTGGATATCCGACTTCCTTCTATGGATGGCATCGCCATCTGCCAGAAGTTAAGGGCCCTGGAAGTCAATACGCCTATAATCATGCTCACGGCCCGATCTGAGGAAATCGATAGGGTGCTGGGACTGGAAGTAGGCGCGGATGATTACATGACCAAACCATTTAGTGTTCGGGAATTTATTGCCCGGGTAAAAGCCATATTTCGTCGGTCACAACTGATCAAAAGTGAAATTTCTCAGGAAAAAAGTGTCCAAAAGATCGTCTTCGACGAATTATCCATTGATATCGACCTTCGCAAAGTCATGTTAAGTGATAAGCGCATCGACTTGTCTCCAAAAGAGTTTGATCTGCTTGTTTTGATGGCTTCTAATCCCGGAAAAAGCTACAACCGCTCACGATTGCTGAACCTGATCTGGGGATACGATTTCGAAGGGTATGAACATACGGTCAATTCGCATATCAATCGCCTCCGTGCTAAAATTGAACCGGACATGGACGCTCCCAAATTCATCCTTACTACCTGGGGTGTAGGTTATAAGTTTAACGAAGAACTGGAAAACATATGAGCCAGGCACTGACTAATCAGCTTATCAAGAAGATCATGATGGTATTCATGCTCATGATCTTATTAGTAGGAGCTGTTTACATGACATTGACCCTCCACTTCACCAATAAATATTTTGAAGAGGCTTCACAACGACTTAATTCCCAGGTTGCTTCACATCTCATTGAAGAAAAGTTCAAAAATGACTCACCCTTTCTGGAAGACGGCAGCGTGAATAAAGCACTGTTTGGGGATGTCATGCATGATATGATGGCGGTCAATCGTAGCATTGAAGTATACTTACTAAATGATCTGGGAGAGATTTTATACAGCGTGGTGTTGGATCATTCCGATAATGAGAAGCCACGGACCAAAATAGACCTGGAGCCTGTTCGGGACTTCATTGGCTGCAATGGAGATCGCTACATCCTGGGTGATGACCCTCGTAATCCAGACAAAAAGAAGATTTTTTCTGCTGCAGCTTTCGAATCGAATGGAAAATCAGGCTTCATCTACATCATCCTTACCGGTGAGCAATTTCATTATGTGACGGAAGCCTTAACGGGTAGCTATTTTCTACGTCTGGGCCTAGGTGCTTCAGCGGCCACCCTTGTGTTTGGTGCATTGATCGGATTGTTAGCTATCTGGTTCCTGACTAAAAACCTTCGTGAAATCATAGAAACAGTAAAAAGGTTCAGGGATGGGGATTTGAAAGCGCGGATTTCAAATACCAAGCACAAAGACCTGTCCGTTCTTGCAGACACCTACAACAGCATGGCAGACCGTTTGGTGGCCAATATCGAAGAATTAAAATCAGTCGAATCGCTGCGGAGGGAATTGATAGCTAATGTTTCTCATGATCTTAGAACACCGCTGGCCATCACCAGAGGATATGTTGAAACGTTGCAAATCAAAAAATCCCTTCTTTCTGAACAAGACCAGGAAAAGTACGTCGGCATCATTCACAAAAACATCACCAAATTATCCAGTTTAATTGATCAGTTGTTTGAGTACTCGAAGTTAGAAGCTAAGCAAATTGAACCCAGGAAAGAGCCCTTTTCCATCTCGGACCTGGCTTATGATGTCTTTGAAAAGTACCAACAACTCGCCAGTGAAAAATCACTTTCAATTCAATTAGACATTGAAGAAAAGCTCCCGCTGGTATTTGCGGATATAAGTCTAGTCGAACGAGTGATCCAAAACCTGATGGACAATGCTCTGAAATTTACCCCCGAAGGTGGAAGTGTGACCATTGCTTTGGCTTCCAATGAAAAAGAAGTGCACGTTTCTATTAAGGATACCGGAGTAGGAATTGCTTCAGATGAACTTAAACAGATCTTTGAGCGGTACAAACAAGTTTCTACCTCTACAAAAAGCAAAAGAGAAGGAGCAGGTTTAGGACTGGCCATTGCTAAAAAGATCATGGAGATACACGATTCTACCATAAAGGTGATCAGTCAGCCACAAGAAGGCACTACCTTTCAGTTTTACCTGCCGGTATTTTCCTGATTAATACGTCCTTTGTTGAAGGGTATTTAGGCGACTTTCGTTTTCAACATCCAATTTTCCCGATGGCGTTCGAGCATTTGGAAATTTCAGCTACAAGTCATACTTTCCACTCACAGCTTGGAAACAGATCATTACCTAAATCATTGACTGAAAAAACGAAGGAAGCATTTTACGCTATAATACTATTCGTCTTGCATTTTCTTGTTGCTGGATTGCCTGTATATTGCCCTGTTCAGGTCAGGACAGTATTGGCCCGACGCAGCCCGAACGCAGAATTTTCAATGAGATCAGCTATAAAAAGCCGGTTACAGTCAAACTGAATCGACTGCCCGGTAAATCCATCGCTTCGGACCAACTGGAAATCCTGACTCCTCAAAAAATTGTATTAAGGGATCTGGAGAAGAGCACCTACCGCAACCCTCAAGCACAATCCATAACCTATTCTACCTCACCCCTGACCTGGAACAAGAGTCTGCCAATCGATTTTCATCGGTTCAACGACCGATCCAAGCTCAACCTTAGCAAATTCGATTCCGATCAGGGCCTTGTCACCGATATGATCCAGGACATGGTCCAGGATAAAAAAGGTAACTGGTGGCTGGCTACGGTAGATCATGGCCTGATCCAGTATGATGGTACCAATCAAAGGGTATTTTCCAGGGAGAATGGTTTATCCAGCAATTTGTTGCATGTGCTAATGATTGATCACCTGGGCCAGCTTTGGATAGGAAGTGATAATGGAATAGATATTTTTGATGGCCACCAGTTAAAGCACCTCAACAAAACCAACGGCCTTCCCGACAATAACATTTGGGCTTTATATGAAGACCCTGACAACCGAATTTGGATCGGTACAGAGAAAGGTGTGGTCAGAATCAACGAGACTCAGAGTGATTTTCAATACTTCTCAACCGAACAAGGCTTACCCAATCAGGTAGTCTGGAGCATCCATCAGGACAACCGGGGCCAAACCTGGATTGGTACTGAAGCCGGTCTTGCCATCATCGAGGAGGAATCTCCGGAGCAATATGAGCTAACGGCAGTCCTGCAAAGCAATGGATTGCCAACCGATAACATTTGGTCCATTGACCAGGATATTAAAGGCAATATCTGGATGGGTTCCAATGGCTATGGTATTTATCAATGGCCTTCTGAAAGCAATGAAATCCGCATGTTCAATACGGACCATGGTCTCTCCAGTGATTGGATTTGGGATGTCCATCCAACCGAACATGGTGTCTGGTTCGGAACTTACAGTAATGGCGCAATTTTCTATGAGGAAAAGGCAGGTAAATCGGTCTTTACTCAATTGGATACTGATAAGGGCATCACGAATAATTATGTTCTGAAAATCGTTTCCGATGAACAGGGGGGCATCTGGATGGGAACAGACGGTGGAGGCGTAACGGTCCTTCACGAACCCCGTGGCATTGTGAAGCACTATAATGAAGGCACGGGTTTAAGTGAAAAGTTTGTGCAATGTATTTTCAGAGACGCTGAAGGTATTCTTTGGATGGGCACGGATAGTCGTGGGGTCAACATCATCGACGAAGCAAATGAAAAAATTACCTATTTAACTGAAAAGGAAGGTTTGAGCTATAATTCCGTGTGGGCCATAACGGAGGATAAGGAAGGGAAGATCTGGATTGGCACTGAATCCGGATTGAACATCTATGATAAAAAACTAAATACCCTCACCAAATACGATACACTCTCAGGGTTAAGTGGAAGTGCTCCCTGGACCTTATTTCGGGACAAATCCGACAATATTTGGATTGGAACGGAAGACGGAGGTCTTTGCAAATATGACTTCAAAAACAGAAAATTCATTCACTACAAGGACTATGGACTTGATAAAGCTGAAGTAATGGGTTTCGCTCAGGATAAGGATGGAAATGTCTGGGTTGCAACACGGGGTTTAGGGCTTTTTCGAATATCAAATGAAGATCAAATTCTAGTATACAACCGCCAAAATGGACTAAGTTCTGATTCCATTACCTACCTCTATCACGATAGTAAGGATCGTATGTGGGCTGGTACGGAAGGTCATGGTGTCAACTACTTTGACCCCTATGCCAATAGTCTTTCTTTCAGTCAATTCTCCAAAAACGATGGGCTAAGTCACGAGGATGTCTGGTCCATTATCGAGGATGATATCGGGCGAATATGGATAGGAACGGTGGACAAGATCACGATACTCAACAGCACGAAAAACCAATTAGAGGTAGCAGGTTATGTGTCTACCCAGCAAGGGTTAAGATCGAATGATCTGAATCCTTCAAGTGTCTTCAAGGAAAAAAATGGCAACCTGATCTGGGCGACCATCAAAGGGCCTTCAACCATTAATCCCGCTCAAATACAACCGGAATTACGGGATTATCAGGTCTTGATCACAGAGATAGAGATCGAGCATCAAAATCTGGATTTTCGCGCTAATCCTTCAATCGAAATTGGTGGCGAGACATTTAGTCTGGCAAGCGATGAGTTGAAACCCGCTCCTTTCAGTAATGTTCCAATGGTACTGGACCTCCCCTATCAGGTCTCCGATATACACATCAATTTTATTGTTCAAAAGGCTTACTTCCAGAAGGATTTGCAATATCAATACAGGGTACTTCAGGAGGAAGAATCATGGCAAAATACACAAACGCCTTCTTTGGTCATATTAAACAACCTCGGTCCGGGAGAGTACACAGTAGAACTAAGAGCCCGAGCAGGTGGTGGAAACTGGGGAAATCCCTCAACTTTCCAGTTCAGGATAGCGACACCATGGTGGGAAACATGGGTTGCCCGAATAGCGGGAATCATGATTCTGATGATTGCTTTATATGCTTTTTACCTTATCAGAACACGTAGCCTTCTCAAATCGAAGGAATTTCTGGAAAACAAGGTCAAGGAACGTACTTCTGAACTGGAACGTTCGCTACGTGAAGTAGTTGAAGCAAGAAGCCAATTGATCCACTCGGAAAGAATGGCGTCCCTGGGCATGTTATCTTCCGGGATCGCTCATGAATTAAGTAATCCTATCTCGGCGGTGTACAATGCCTCCCAATTGATCGAACGGGATTTTGAAGAATTATTCGAACAAAATGGCAACGCTCAAGACGCGAAAGAGAGCATCCAAATGAGTATGGAAGTATTGAAAGTAGCTTCCAATCAAACCCGTGAGATCATCAGAGGGCTGACCAATTATTCTCGATTGGAAAGCAAAGAAATGATCCTGGGAGACGTCCATCAGTGCCTGGATAATTCCATCATGCTAATTCAAAGTAAGCTGAGTGATATACAAATCGAAAAGGAATATTCTTCAGATATACCCCTCATTCGTTGCTACTATACGGAATTGACCCAGGTTTTCTTAAACCTGATCAGCAATGCCATTGATGCCATTCAGGACAAAGGAGAAAGTGAAGGCATGATCAGAGTCCAAACGTCAATCGAAAAGCGATTTGTTAAAATCACGATTCAAGATAATGGTATTGGTATGTCTTTAGAAACCAGTCAATCAATCTTCAAGAACTTCTATACCTCCAAGGAACCAGGCCGTGGTACCGGGTTAGGACTGGCAATCAGTCAAAGCATCGTCAAAAAACACCACGGCTCCATCAGTTTTGAAACGGAGAAAAACGTCGGAACAACTTTCACTACCTTATTTCCGCTAGAAACCGCAGATTACTGATCAAGATCTGAAGAAATGAATGCTTCATTGACCAAAAGTAGCAAGTGCTTCAATCAGCCGGTTATTCTCCTCACGTGTTCCAATCGTTAACCTCAGACATCCTTCACACAAGGGTTGACTGCTGCGATCCCTGACGATCACTTTTTGTTGGAGTAAATAATGGAAAACCTCTTGTGAGGAATCGAAACGCACCAACAGAAAATTCGCATCGCTGGGGAACACTTTTTCCACCATCGGCAAGCCTTCTAACTTAGGTATAAATTGTTCCCTTTCACGATTCAATTGTTCCACCCAGGTTTTCGTCTTATCCTCATTTTGCTTCAAGGCCAGTAAAGCGGCTTCTTGCACGGGACCTGGGATATTATAGGGAGGTTTGATCTTGTTGAGTAATTCGACAATTTCCTCCGATGCAAAAGCCATTCCTAACCTTAGGGAAGCCATACCCCATGCTTTGCTGAATGTCTGCAACACTACCAGATTAGGATACTGCTCAAGTACCTGATTCCAGCTTTCTTCCTGAGGAAAATCTATATAAGCTTCATCCACAACCACAATTCCCTGAGCATGTGCCAAAACGTGTGTGATGTCTTCTCTCCTCAACAGATTTCCGGAGGGATTATTGGGAGAGCATAGGAAAGTGATTTTAGGTAGACGCCTTAACGCTTCCATCGCTGGCGTCAAATCCAATTGAAAATCGGGTGTCAGCAAAACCTTTTCGACAGCTATGTTCTGAATACCGGCCGAAACCTGATACATGCCATAAGTAGGGGGAAAAGTCAAAATATGGTCCTGGCCGGGTTCGCAAAATGCTCTGATCAATAAGTCGATGGGCTCATCGCTCCCATTTCCCAAAAAGATGTTAGCTTCATTCACCTGTTTGATCCGGGCGATCTCCTGCTTCAAAGGTCGTTGATAGGGGTCCGGATATCGGTTCCACCCTTCTCCTGCCGCAGACCCATAGGGGTTTTCATTTGCGTCCAGAAAAACACCTTCTGCCCCCGTGTATTCATCCCGGGCAGAGGAATACGGCTTCACGCTTTTCAGGTGTGGCCGGATCAGATCAGTTACCTTCATGATTTCAACGTCTTCAGTCGAACTGAGACCGCATTTTTATGGGCATCCAGCAATTCTGCGGCAGCCATTTTTTCAATGGCCGGTCCCAGTTTTTTCAAACCTTCTGGTGAAATGGACTGATAGGTAATTTTCTTTTGAAAACTGTCAAGTGAAACACCAGAATAGGCCTTGGCCCATCCATTCGTAGGTAAGGTATGATTGGTACCAGAAGCATAATCCCCGGCTGATTCGGGTGTGTAGGCGCCAATAAATACAGAACCTGCATTGACAACCTGGCTTACCAGATCATCGGCATTTCTCGTATTAACGATCAGATGTTCCGGTCCATATTCGTTGGTGATGTCCAACATCGTTTCCGTATCATCTACAACGATGATAGCACTGTGTTGTAAGGCCACTTCAGCAATATCTTTCCTCGGCAAGGCCTCTAATTGGTTCTGGACCTCTTCTTTGATCTCTTTGGCTTTTTTCTCGGAGTTACTGACCAACACCACCTGACTGTCCACTCCGTGTTCGGCCTGGGAAAGCAAGTCCGCGGCCGCAAATGCTGCTTCCGATGAGTCATCCACCAATACCATTACTTCAGATGGGCCCGCCGGCATATCAATGGCAACCGCATCTCTGGCTGCCAATTGCTTTGCAGCTGTTACATATTGGTTTCCAGGGCCAAATACTTTGTCAACTTTGGGTACTGTTTCCGTACCATAAGCCATTGCCGCAATCGCCTGAGCTCCTCCGATCTTAAGAATTTGGGTGATCCCAATCAAATCAGCAGTATATAAAATAATAGGGTTGAGTTCTCCGTATTGATTGGTAGGAGAAGCAAGAATAATCTCTTTGCATCCGGCAATAGTGGCCGGTATCCCCAGCATGAGCACGGTACTAAAGAGTGGTGCGGTACCTCCTGGCACATAGAGTCCTACTTTCTGAATAGCCACGGATTTCCGAGCGCATACCACCCCATCCATAACTTCCATTTCCAGGTCATCTTGTTGCTGTGCCTGATGAAATTTCTTGATGTTCTTTTTGGCACGCTTGATGGCTTCTTTCAGATCATCCGGAACCTGTTTCTTCGCTTGCTCAATCTCCTTCTCAGAGATCCACAAGTCTTCCAACTCAACGTGATCGTATTCCAAGGCAAGCTTTCTGAGCGCAGCATCTCCTCCACGTTGTACTCGCTGCAAGATGGGCAATACGATACGCTCTATTTGTGCATAGTCTTTCACCGGGCGTTTCAATAAAGACTTAAGCTTGGCAGGCTTCGGGTTTTTGTGGATTTTCATTTTAGAACACTTTATTTCACCATCTTCTCAATCGGAACCACCAAAATACCTTCGGCTCCGGCGCCTCGCAATGCCTCGATCTTTTCCCAGAATTCATCTTCATTGATCACCGAATGGATACTACTCCAACCCTCATTGGCGAGCGGTAATACCGTAGGGCTGCGCATCCCCGGAAGCATCGCCAAAATATCCTTGACACTTTCATTAGGTGCGTTGAGCAATACATATTTATTATTTTTTCCTTGCAGTACTGCTTCGATACGGAAAAGCAGGTTTTTCAATATCGCTTTTTTCTCTTCGCTCAAGTTACGATTGGCTACCATCACTGCTTCAGAGCGCATCGCAATTTCTACCTCTTTCAGTCCATTGCTCATGAGCGTGCTACCAGAGCTCACAATATCAAAAATACCACTGGCCAGGCCCATCCCCGGAGCGATCTCTACCGATCCACTGATCTCGTGCAGCTCAGCTTTTACGCCTACCGAGTCCAGGTATTGTTGCAAGATCACAGGATAGCTTGTGGCGATGCTTTTACCGTTAAAGTATTGTACATCCGTATACTCCTCTTCCCGAGGTATGGCCAGTGACAATCGACACTTCGAAAATCCCAATGGCTTAATTTCATCAATGGCCTTTTGTTCCTCCACATGTACATTTTGCCCCACTACCCCCAGATCAGCGATTCCGTCTTCAACGTAGCCCGGGATATCATCATCTCTCAGGAATAAAAACTCTACCGGAAAATTATGAGACCGAGCCATCAGTTTTTTAGCGCCATTATTGAATTTAATGCCACATTCTTTGAACAATGCGAGCGTATCCTCACTGAGACGACCCGACTTTTGCACGGCAATTTTTAAAACAGACATTTCCTTTTTCTGGGATTATTTAATTAGGAACAATAAACTTCGTGGAATTGATATAAGAAAGTTCAGTGCGTACCATCACCTTAGAAGCAATGATGAAACTCACCATGATGGCAAGTATGAAACGCATGTATTTGGTGACACTGAAACATTGGCGGCAAATCTAGCATAGCTACTGGAATTTTGGTACGCCATCCATCAAAATCAAAGGCACTTTTTTAGTTGTTATGTCAAGCATTTGTCACAGGATGACCCAGTGCGCCCAATCGCACAATTTGTTCACCAGACCTGCGCTGGGCGGGCCTGGTGAAGCAACTGCTTTAAATCGTAGAAGCATTCAAAATACTCATCTTACCTTTTAACGAGAATGGTCTTCTCATCTGCTTTGATCTCCAGTCCACTTTCAATTTCGACATGGTTTTCTTCCGCTATATGGTTCAATAGTCTTCCCAATACCCGCATATTGAATTCGTGCTGAATTTTGATGTCAATCAGGCTCTTCTTGAAGGACTTCTCTTCCAATACTTCTGTGTAAGACTTATCAGCACCTGTATGAAGCATGGCTATGGCCTCCTTAAACTCACCTATTTGTCTTCCGATTGCATTCGTCCCGATCAACCTGGCGATCGTATAACGATCATAATGTGACGATCCGTCCTCGTCTGCTTCGTATCGTGCCAGATCATCAAAACCTTGATCGCCCATACTTTTACTAACGATTTTGGCCACTTTATCGGCCTTCACAATATTGTTTTTGCCCTTCAGATAGAATGACCAGAATGGGCGGTACAGAAATCCCCGATCTTTCATGGTTAAACGGCCTTTAATATCCGAATAAGGCACAGATTCCGCCAAAATGGAAGCCAGCACTTCATTGTCCAGTTCTGCTATTCTGCTTACGAATGCATTAAAAGTACTTCGGTCAATTTTCAGGTGCATTTCGTAACTGATGCGTTTGACCGATTTCACCAAAGCCTCCTCCAATTCCGAAAACTTATTGATGAAGTCATCCGGACTGATGATACCCCAGCATTGGGCAAAATCAAGAATAGATCTTAATTCATCCGGTCTGGTTCTGTTATTATCAATATAATTCCAGATCAATCCGAAATCATAGTCAAACAAACGATTTTTCAGGACGCCCCCTTTTTCGACGTAATCGGGCATACCCGCACCAAAGAAAAGCGAATTGGTTTGACCACCTTTTCCGACTTTCACGGAGACGGTTTTGCCCATTTCGTAATCTGAAACCCGTTCCATGATTTTTCCACCTTTCAGTATTTCATGCTTATCGATGCTGTAGTTTTTAGTAACTTCTTTGCTGAGGGTCAATCCCAAAATGGACAATCCAATTTTATTACCCCGTTTAATATCGAGCTTTTGTAGTTTTTCGTAAGACTGTAAGGTCACTCCTTCCTGATCACCCGCAGCCAACAGGGCACTTACTTTAAGGCCTCTGATATCTTTGATGTATTCCGCAAATTTTTCATTATTGAACAGCGCGTTGAACAATGTTTCCTGTTCTTCCACCCTGCTATAGGTAAAACTGAGTCCAAACTCCAATTTGGCCTGGATCACCTTATTCACTTCTTTTTCGACTGAATCGCGTTTCTCAGCAATTTGTTGCTTAAGCTTATCCGCTGCTACGTCAGGATCAATATCGAACAGTGCAGCCGCCCGCTGAAGTATTCCCTGATCTTCTTCAGACGGATCACCATCTGAACCAAGTACTTTATCCAGTCTTTCATTTAATCCATCTTCTACACCATTGAGCAAACCATTAAATACTTCCTTCAGTTTGCCCTGAGACTCATTATCAAAGCTAACCCCTACATTCAAAGCCGCCGCCATCTGTTGCGAGCTGGATTTCGACTTATGGATACTTACCTGCAACCCCTGTGCAGTATCATTCGGATCTGCTTCAGCCACACGTTGGATAATGATCTCAAAAGAATCTTCTATTTCAGACTCAAAGGATAAACTGGCCTTGGTACCGATCTCTACTTTGAGCGCCCCACTTAGGTTAAGCAATTTCGAAAATTTAGAAAGGGCGGCCGTGTACACATCACTGATCTCAACTTGAGAGGAGATATTGATTTTCCCATTGCAAGTCATGGAGACCGCTTCATTTTCCTGAAGCTTGATCAGACTATCAGCATCGGAAAATAAAAACTTGAATCGCCCCAAATCCTCTACTACCGCCATGCCGAGTGCCTGATCCCTATCATGTTTACTGTAGTACCTCAGCAGGACATCTTTTTCGGCCTCCACTCCCAAGGAAATGAATTTCGCCTCTGCGCCGGCCTTAGCAGATACTTTCCCGAAAAGATTGTAATTCAGAAAGGCGAACTCGTTTAATTGACTATCGAGTTTAAGCTTTTGCGTGAGTTTCTCGTCATCATCATCGGTTGGGTCATTGAACAACCTCAAATCTGCTCCGGCAGAAGCCGAAACACCTATCGAAAAGGCCGAATTTTCTTGTTCAAAGTTTTTATCAAAAGACCTTTCTTCGATGACCTTTTTATCGATCTCGCCTAAGGTCTTCAATGCCAGCGGGTCAGTGTTGATGTTAGCGAATATTTCGTTCAAGTCCATTGGGTTGTATTTAAGATTGAATGATTGATCAAGTAACAAAGAAATCTAGTGCATCACAATCACATTGCATAGTATATTCTTAAATGAAACCTGCATACCGTAAATATCCCCATCACAATGGCAGCAATCCGTGACCTACCAGGTTATTTTGGGTGGGCACACTTAGTTTAAAGCATACATCGTTCTTTTGCGGTATGGGCTTAGACTATACGGAGGGTTGTGTCAATTTCCGGGATGTAGGGGCATTCATCAATCTAATTGTTGGGAAGCAACTGCTTCAGGAAGAAAAGTTATATCGTGGAGGAAGCATTGATTTTGTCAAAGACCACATGGAAATCGCCAATGTCCGGTCGATCATCAGTCTGCGAAATGGTCCCGATAGTGAATTGTTTGCGTCAGATTACTATCATTTCCCTATGTCCAATAAGATTGAAAAGTATGATACCACTCAAAAAGAGGTACGGGTATGGCTAAATGGGATCCTGGCTGTTTTCGAAAACAGAGACACCAAACTTCCGGTACTTATTCATTGCCTTTCCGGCAAAGACCGTACAGGGATCGTCATCTCCGCCATATTATTGGTGCTGGGCATTGATGAAAAGGTAATTCAGGAAGAGTATTTATTGAGTGACGGTGAAGTCAGAAAGGAACTCATTCAAATGGCCATAAATGGCATGAAAGACCTGGATAAGTATTTTAATAGGGTCAAACTGGAGGTTATCAGAAACAACCTCCAGGCCATGTTTATGTCCTCGTGACCAATGGCATTGAAACGCATGCTTTAATACGTTTCCACCGATTCCCTATTTCTTATTCATTCAAATTAAATGTCCAAACCGGACGTTTTGCATGGTTCACCACATCTTCTGCGATACTACCCATTAAGAAGTGACCGACTCCTGTTCGTTGATGAGTTCCCAAAGCGATCATATCCGCATCGATATCTTCTGTATACGCTACAATGCCATCTTCCTCATTGGAATAGTTATAGATATCCGTGGAGCAATTCTGAATATCAAAACGCTTCACAAAATCATCCATCTGCTCGTTATCGTGCCGCGTCGAAGTGAAATTCGCCGGGGTATTGATCTTAACGATCCTCAGATGAGCATCGAGAGCTTGTTGTAATTTCAATACATGATCCACAAAGTTGGGTGTGAGCTCATGAAAGTTTGAAGCAAAAACGATATCATTGATCGCTGCTACGTCGCAGGGTTCCCTGAGCGTAATCACCGGACAATTGGCATTTCGTACGACTCGTTCTGCATTAGAACCCACAAGGTATTCATCTACTCCGGAAGACCCGGCTGTGCCCATTACCACCAAATCGACATTCACAGTCTTTATTTCATCAGTGATCTCGTGGAACGCACTCCCTACTTTAATTTTGTAAGAAGCATTGGCACTTTTCATTTCCGGCGAAGCCACCAGCGTTTCCAGTTTCCCTTTCACCGTCTCAATCAATTTCGTCAGGTATATATTTTCCATTGGATCATAATCACTGACGCCCATGGTCTTAAAAGAATCAGCGGTTGGATGTTCAATCACATTGAGAATGATCAATTCGGTGTGATCATTTCCCAATTGCGCGGCAAAGTTCAGCGCATTTTGGGCTACCTGAGAAAAATCAAACGGTACGAGTATTTTATTCATGAGGTGACTTTTTAATACTTGACTATCAAGTTAATAATTTGTGGCCGAAATATGGATTATCTTCGACGCTTTCGAATTGACTAAAATCATATATTGAATTGATTGTCTCTCTTGCTCAAGTACAACCGAAATATGGTGATATCGCTTATAACCTCGCTTCTCAGGAAACGTTCATTCGTCAGTCTGCAGAATTAGGAGCAGAAATGATCGTATTTCCCGAACTATCGATCACGGGTTATGAGCCTTCGCTGGCCCATGAATTGGCTACCGATAAAGATGACCCCAGATTCCAAATGTTTCAGGAACTTGCGGATCAATTGCACATCACGATCATTACCAGTACGCCTTTAAAAACAAACGAGGGCATTACCATCAGCCTATTGATCTATCAGACCGGAACTCCGGTTCAGGTGTATTCCAAGCAATATCTTCATGTCGATGAAGAACCCTTTTTTGTGGCGGAAAGACAGTCATATTCGTTCGAATCACAACCTAAAATAGGGTTAGCCATTTGTTATGAGTTGTCGGTAGATGAGCATTTTCAATCCTATCTGGATCAAGGGTTGGACCTTTACGTCGCGAGTACTGCCAAAACTGAAAAAGGAAGTATTGCGGCTCACGAAAGACTTTCCAAACTTGCTGCTCAACATGCAATCATGACGTTTTTTGTCAATAGCATCGGACCTTGTGATGGGGTTGTCTGCCATGGTAGATCTGGTGCCTGGAACAGAATGGGTCAGCTGCTCGGTGAGTTATCCTCGGATAAAGAAGGATTATTGATCATCGATACGGAAAAACAGGCACTTATTGAGGCGATTCATATCTGATGAAAGTTGTCAAAACTCAAAACTATGATGGAATAGAGATCCTGACCGTAGGCCAAAACCCTGTTAGTGCTCCCAAACTCACGGTGAATCTTTTCATGATTGACGGTCTACTCATTGACACAGGCCCACCGAGGATGCGAAAGGAGATCATAAACAAACTACAAAACAAAAAGATCAACCAGATCTTTGTAACGCATCATCATGAAGATCATACCGGAAATGTGGCCAGGTTAGCTGAACATTTTGCATGTCCGGCATACAGTTCACCGCTTTGTGCTGAAATGATGAAGTCGCCACCTAAAATCAGTTTTGCTCAACACATGATTTGGGGTAACCGCCCCCCGTTTCATGAACTACAGGGTATCCAAAACCTGAATACTGGCCAATTTGAATTTCAGTTGATCGATATCCCGGGACATGCGGCAGACATGGTTGCATTGTATGAACCGCACAAAAAATGGTTGTTCTCAGCCGACCTCTATGTACATCACTACATCTTATATTTCCTCGCCAGCGAAAGTCTTGCTCAACAAATTGCCTCTTTGGAAAAAGTTCTGCAACTGGACTTCAATACCGTATTTTGCGGTCATGTCCTGCCATTCACTGATGGTCATGAAAAGCTCAGGAAAAAGCTCAGTTTCCTGAAAACATTCAATGAGCAGGTAAGAGAACAGGCGAACAAAGGGTATTCTGCTCAGAAAATCATGAACGTACTGGACCTTAAAGAACGCTGGGACATCAGGATTTTATCTCACGGCATGTTGTCGAAACTGAATATGGTTCGATCTGTACTCAATGATATCATTTCTGAAAGTGCCTGATCATAATAATTTAATTAAACGGCGCCTTCCGCTCTACTTCCAGATTCACTTCATAGTGTTGTGTCGAAAATAACGACCCGGTTCCATCAAACACAACTTTGCGTCCGGAAATGGGCAGGTCCTGAGTGGCTATCTTCCCAACGTAGGGTGAGCGAGGAGTGGCTTCAGTGCCTGTTTTTCCGGCTACAGGTATCCTGACTCGAAAACCCATAATGTAATCGTCATTACCAGCCCAGGGACTAACAATCAGGTCAATAACTCGATTAAAGAGATAAGAAATACCAACCGTCACAAGATCCACTAAGGTGACCACTCCCAACCCTTTAAGAAATATCAACGGCCACAAGGTGCCACGAAAAGGAATGGGAAAAGTAATAATGGCTATCACGATACCCAAAATCGTACTGGCTAATGCTATAGTTGTCAAGTTTAATTTCCTCGGTTCCTGATCTACATCCTTCTCATCATCTCTGGCGATCAGATAGATACAACCTTCGACCACCATGTCCTCTCGATCCTCCGTGTGATTCGTGGTATTAAAAGGTGTCTGCAAAGGGACGATTCCCTGATAAGCCGTATTGTTTTTGAAAACTCGTGATTTGCCATCATCCTCTACTTCTTCAATGACATCTGAAATGGCAGTAAGGTGTTTGGGAATGGGATTGTCAGGAGAAAGGTCAAAACTTCGCGGCTCAACTACCGGACGAAGTGTGGAAATGAAATACACATCGTCGGAACCAATGGTGGCCGTATTATGACAGACAATGTCCTTTACACGGACGATAACTTCCCTTTTCTGGTTCATACAAAGGATAATTTTAGTTAATAACGCTAGAAGGTAGGAATTAACCATAGTATGAGTCAAGGAAAACACGACGGACAATGTGAAGTTTGAAACGCTTAGTCACCGGTCTGACCAAACTAGTTCTGCAGCAAGAACACGATCCTCAGGACAGAGGAGAATCAAAACCTGCTCTAGAGGATCTGCCCCGCTCCAAATAGAAGCACGAACAACAAAGTAGAAATGGCCAGTTGTTTCAGAAATGGATCTAGTTGCCTGGGTTCTTCTTTCGTAAAGACGGCCTTTACATTGATCAAAAATAACGGCAAACTCAATCCGTATAACAAATGCAGCCACTGACCAGTCCAGGTCAGGTTGGTATATATGAGCATGCACGCCCAACCAAAGGCAATTAACATGAGGTGATAGAGTCGAGCCTTTGAGCGTCCAATCCGAACAGGAATGGAATGCTTCCCTGCTACGATATCCGATTCAATATCTCGGATATTATTAACGTTCAAAACGCCTACGGCAAACAACCCGCAACTGACGGCCGGCAATATAGTCATCCAATCAAACGACCTACTGTAAAGGAAATAACTCCCACAAACTCCGACCAGCCCAAAAAATATCAGTACAAACAAGTCTCCCAATCCCTGATAGCCATAAGGGGTTTTGCCCACTGTATACTTAATGGCTGCCCAGATTGCTCCTAATCCGATCAACAGAAAGATCATGGCATAAAACCAGTTGTTACGAAATGAAACAAGAAGAAGTAACACCCCACTGACAAATGAAAGCACGGCACAAACGATCAGTGCCCTTTTCATCGCACCAAGCGAAATTTTACCAGCTTGAACAGCTCTGCTGGGACCCTGACGTTCAGCATGGTCCACGCCGCTCACACTATCACCGTAATCATTGGCCAGATTAGAAAGTACTTGTAAAAACAAAGTATTCAACAATGAAAGTCCCAGAATCAACCCATTGAACATTCCTGAACTCATTGCCAGGAAACCTCCCATAAGGATACAGGAAAATGCCAAAGGCAACGTCCTTAATCGGAATGCTTCAAACCATGTTTTTACCGAGGCCATTCAGATTACATTCGTTCTGGTACTTCAACTCCTAACAACTCCATGGCCTGTTTTATGACTCTCGCGGTACACGTGGATAGCATGAGGCGCAACACCATTTGTTCCCGGGCATCGTCCGCGAATATTGGAAGCTCCTGATAAAAGCCATTGTAGGTCTTTGCCAATTCGTATACATACTGGGCCACCAAAGCGGGTGAGTGGTCTGCCGCTGCACTTTGAACAATTCCCGGAAACTGAACGAGTACATTGATCAGATCAAGTTCACGAGAATGCAAACTGCCCTGATCAATAGATTGATCATAATTTACGTTCATTTGTGCGGCTCGTCGTAACAAAGCAGAGATTCGGGCATGAGTATACTGGATAAAAGGTCCCGTATTGCCCTGAAATTCTATGGACTCCTGTGGATTGAAGAGAATTCTTCGCTTGGGATCAACTTTCAGCAGGAAATACTTCAATGCTCCCAGCCCCAGCATTTTATAAAGCTGCGTGGCTTCTTCCGCTGACATTCCCTCTATTTTACCCAACTCCCGGGTTTGTTTTTCTGCCGTTTGGAACATCTCCTGCATCAAGTCATCCGCATCGACCACTGTTCCTTCACGGGACTTCATTTTCCCGGTAGGCAGATCAACCATTCCGTAGGATAAATGATACAGACCATCCGCATAAGAACGTCCCAGCTTTTTCATGATCTTGAAAAGCACCTTGAAGTGATAATCCTGCTCATTTCCGACTGTATATACCGATTGATCAAAAGCAAAATCACTGTACTTATGATCACAAGTCCCCATGTCCTGAGTCATGTAAACTGCAGTACCATCTCCCCTCAGCACTAGTTTTTCGTCCAAACCTTCGTCGGTCAGATCCA
Source organism: Cyclobacteriaceae bacterium (assembly GCA_965229785.1). Classification (GTDB taxonomy): domain Bacteria; phylum Bacteroidota; class Bacteroidia; order Cytophagales; family Cyclobacteriaceae; genus JAWPMT01. Next base: position 526,540 of record CBDDJS010000001.1, on the reverse strand, counting down.
CCCAAACGGAACCATTCTCTTTCTTGAAGAAAATACCTTTTTCCAGGCCTTCCTCAACAATATCCTTCCCTAGCAAGTAAGTATCTGACTCATGATAGGTTTTATCAAAAGCAATGCCCATGGTGTTATAGGTAGCGTCGAATCCGGCATATACCCAGCCATTCATCTGCTTCCAGAGATTTACTGCTTCTGCGACGCCATTCTCCCAGTCTTTCAGCAACTGTTGGGCTTCCAGCAACAGGGGTGCATTTTTCTTAGCCTCTTCCTCCGATTGCCCCGCTACCGTTAATTGTTTGATCTCAGCTTTGTATTCCTGATCAAATTTCACGTAGTATTTCCCAACCAGGTGGTCTCCTTTTATGCCTGCGGATTCAGGAGTCTCTCCTGCTCCAAACTTTCGATAAGCAAGCATGGACTTACAGATGTGTATGCCCCGATCATTAACCAGGTTAACTTTCATTGCCTCGTAACCCGCAGCTGCTAAAATTCTGGAAACGCTATCTCCCAGAAAATTATTCCTCAAGTGACCTAAATGAAGCGGTTTGTTCGTATTGGGCGAAGAAAACTCGATCATCACTTTTTTATCATTGGGAGCAGCGATGCCGTAGTTTTTGGTTTCGTAAATCGCTTGTAGGGCAGTTTTCCAAGTTCCATCTGCCAGGGTCAGGTTCAGGAATCCTTTTACCACATTATAAGCGGCTACTTCCTGCACATGTGCTTCAAGGAAGCTCCCCAGTGCATTACCCGCATCTTCTGGTTTTTGACGTGTGACCTTCAGGTAGGGAAAAACCACAAATGTATGCGTCCCTTCAAACTCCTTTTTCGTAGGCTGCAGAGACAAAGCTTCAGTCTCCACATCATGGTCGTAAAGTGACTTAAAGGCCGCAACCAGACCTTCCTTAATATGATGTTCTAAATCAATCATGTTCATTTATGCTTGCGCAAGATGCGGCAAAAATACTTCAGCCATCATGCATCGCACACTCCCCCCACCGAGCTTTTCTATGGTAGGGATAGGACTGTGGATCAATCGGCCGTGTGCTGATAATCGTTTTACTTGTTCCTCATTTAAACAATTGAATGCTGCCTCAGACATGACAACAAACTTCTCATTCTGACGGTTTTGAACTTGCAACATATTTCCTGCGAAGTGATGGACCTGCTCTTCTGTCAGGGTAATGATCTCTTTTTCTGTAGACTTCAGGGATTCCTCCACTTTCTGACGTTCCTCAGGTTCATCAATTGTATCCAGACAGATCACTGCAAACCTTTCTCCTACCGCCATCATGACATTGGTATGATAAATGGGTAATCGTTCCCCGTCTACAGATTGGTTAGCCACAAACCTGATGGCACGATAACCGGATTTTTTTTCAAATTCATCAATTACAGCCTCGTGTGTACGATCAGAAATGGAAGCATAGGCCACTTTGTTCTGTCGATCAAGGATAAGGCTACCGGTACCTTCCAGAAATTTTGAATGTGCTTCCCACTCCGTCAGGCTGTGCACTTCATTTAGTTCAAAATCTTTTCGAAGCAGGTCCAGAATATCTAACCTTCGTTCCTCCCGACGATTCTGAGCGAACATCGGATAGAGTACTACATCGGCATTGGCATGAAAGGAAACCCAGTTATTCGGGAAGATAGAATCTGGTGTTTCAGGCTCCAGGGTATCTTCCACTACAATTACATTGACGCCTTCTTTCCGAATGGCTGCCACCATCTGATCAAATTCCTCTACGGCAAGGGATTGAACATGGTCGTCGCTTTTCGAGGTATCATCCTGAAAATAATTATTGACGGCAGTTTGCTCATTCTTATGAAAAGCAACCGGCCGGATCATCAAAATGGTGTCTGAAATCTGATTGATCATGGCGATCATTACTTCCGCTAACAACGATTCTTCAAGCCTCTCCGACAAGCCAAAGGCCTGACTCGAAAAGCTGCGCAAAACTAATGATTCATTGCTTCTGAATCCTTCCAAAAAAAAATTCAAACAAAATAATCCCGGACTCCTGTTTTCTTAGATTTTTAGTTCATTATTGCATGCTTTTTTTGTGATTAAGTACGCAGATGAAGAGTTATGCTGACCTGATTGACCAGACTTTCGACTTCCCTTCAGAAGAGTTTCACGTTAAAGAAAAACAGCTGTTTTTCCATGAGGTGGACCTTATGGCGTTGATTGAAAAGTATGGCACTCCCATAAAGATCTCCTACCTCCCTAAGATCAGAGAGAACATTGCTAAAGCCCGGAAGTACTTTGGAGATGCAATGAAAAAGCACAACTATCAGGGTGACTATGTCTATTGCTACTGCACCAAATCTTCGCACTTTCAATTTGTGCTGGAAGAGACCTCCAGAGCGGGTGCACATATTGAAACCAGTTCGGCATTCGACATACCGATCGTCAGAAGACTCTATGATCAAAAGTTGATTGAAAAAGACACGTTTGTATTGTGCAATGGTTTCAAACGACCCTTATATCAGCAGTACGTTACGGAGTTGATCAATGATGGCTTTGAAAACTGCATTCCCATTCTGGACAATCTCAATGAACTGGATACCTATTTGGAAAAGGTAGAACCTGATTTTCAGATCGGAATTCGCCTGGCAGCCGATGAAGAACCCAATTTCAGCTTCTACACATCCAGACTTGGGGTACGATACAATGATGTCATCTCTTATTACAAAGAAAAAATCCGGGATTCCAAAGCACAGCTGAAGGTGCTACACTATTTCATTAATACAGGAATCAAGGACACAGCCTACTACTGGAGCGAACTGAGTCGCTTTGTGTACAAGTATTGTGAATTGAAGAAGATCTGTCCCGAACTGGATACTATTGATATTGGTGGCGGATTCCCCATCAAAAACTCCCTCCACTTTGATTATGATTACGCCTATATGGCAGAGCAAATTGTGGAAAACATCCAGTGGATCTGCAAGAAAAACCATGTTCCCACACCCCACATTTTCACTGAATTTGGCAACTATACCGTAGGTGAATCAGGCGCCACGCTCTATTCCGTCCTGGATCAGAAAATGCAAAATGACAAGGAACTCTGGTACATGATGGATGGCTCTTTCATCACACACATGCCAGATGTCTGGGGGCTCAATCAGAAATTCATCATGCTTCCCATCAACAAATGGGGCAACCGGTTCCATCGGGTAAATATTGGTGGGTTAACCTGCGATAGCATGGACTATTATGATTCTGAGGCACATATCAGTGAGGTTTTTCTACCGATCGTCAATGACCAGGAACAACTCTACTTCGGTTTTTTCCACACCGGCGCTTATCAGGAATCGTTAGGTGGGTACGGTGGTATTCAGCATTGTCTTATTCCTGCCCCGAAACATGTTATCCTCAAGCGAGACGAAAACGGAGAAATCCAGTCTGAGCTATTTGCTGAAGAACAGGACAATGAGTCCATGCTCAAAATTTTAGGTTATTGATGACAGTTTCTGGCCAGTTGGCCTGATACCTCCGTCATTCCACGTGTCATGGCCTGCTTCAGGTAGTCACATGCCTGCTCACGATCATTGAGTTCAAAGTAAGCCATGGCAGTGTTGTACCAAATGTGAGCTTTGCTTCGATCACGTACCAGAAATTGCTCATAATAAGCAACTGCCTCGTCAAATTTTTGTTCACGAAAAAAGGCATTCCCCATTAAGTAATAAGCCTCCATTCGACTGCTTTCCATTTTGATCACTTCATTGAAATGAGTTCTGGCCTCCGGATATCTTTCTTGTTTGATTCGCAAACGCCCTACGTTCAAAAGCAAATCGGGATCACGATGATTCATTCTAAGTGCCTGATTAAAAAGCCTGTCTGCTTCCCCGTATCGGCCTGCATCATAAGCCTCTACTCCCTGATAGGTTAACATCGGACCAAAATTGGCCTGATCCATCAAATCCCGTGGCAATGCCACCGATTCGTCCAACACAATCAAATTGAACCAAGCAATCTCACTGTTCGGGTCCATTTGCACGGCTAATTTTAAATCAGAAACGGCTTTCTTCGTGTTACCCATTTCGTCAAAGAGCAAAGCCCTGTTGACCAGATTCTGTGCAGAACTATCCACTTTCATGGCTTCGTTCAGGTCTTCCAGGGCTTCATCGTACTCCCCTATCTCCTGATAAGTCAAGCCACGGTAGGAATATACGGAACTCATCATGGTCACCATTGTACCGACTTCCACCTGTTCCTGACCTGTAGGATCAATCTTAAAAAAGACGGCCTGGGTATCATCATTGCCTTGATTTTTGATCAGATAGGTAAAGTCCTTGATCGCCTGGTCGTATACACCTAACTCATAGAACAACTCACCTCGCTTGAAATAGGCCTCCTTAAAAGTATCATTCAAACGTATCGCACTGGAATAATCATTAACCGCCTGAACATCATCCCCTCCCGTTTCAAAGATCGTCCCTCGTAAAAAGTAGGCTTCCGTGGCTCTGGGAGCGATCACTATGGCCGCATTAATGCTATTCAAGGCTTCTTGATAATTCCCTTTCGAAGAATGTTCTAAGGCCTCATCGTATAACTCGGTGTATCGGGGGCTTTGGGCAAAAGCATTGAGCCATAAAAATAGAAGGGCAATAAAGGTTAGGGATCGCATATGAATTGCTAACGCGAAATCAACTTTCGAGGTTTTATTCATCCACCTAGAAGGTGAATTGACCTTTAGCAATTCTGTCCTGCAACTTTGGGAAATTGTCCACGGAAAACCTGGTGAAACTGTTCCTTAGCTTCAAGGGGGTCAGTGAGGCATTTGAGAAGAAATCCGAAAAAGATAACCCTACGCATTTGGATACATCCTGCCCCAAAAAACCACTGATCAAATCCTCCGGTCGTAATCCTCTGAAAGGCCAATCCTGATAGTACATTTCCACCAAGGATCGCATCAAGTGCTTCCCGTCATCATTTGGGCGAAATTGACGAGTCCTGATGACCCTTTCCAATACGGTAGCCTGTTTGATATCGATCGGAAGCAATTCCGAATTGATTCCCAGTAATTGCCCCACACAATTCCATAAGTAGACATAGGCTCGTTTCTCATCAACGGTCAATGCTACGCCTATCTTTTGCAACCCCCGGATCACGATCAGAGAAAATGCCAGGTTTGTACCAAGTAAGTCCTCCTGATTAACTGGCACTTCCTCTTCCACTTTTGAGTAAAAGCGAGCTCCCGCATGTAATAGTCGAACTTTGAGGCATTGCGCAAAGCCCAGGCCATCAGTACGAAAAGCATTTCTACTACCCACAGCAAACAAGAATTCTCCTGTTTCTTCCAGCCGCTTTCTGGGGTTCTCTAATAGATATTTGGATTGGACCAGTACTTTAGCACCTTTTTCACCTGCGTAACAGTAGGGCAAGGCATACAGGGCAAGTATAGCCATGATCGGTACTGCGTACTTCTCAAACACAACATGCCCTTTATCCAGTAGTTCCTGATCAAACTCGGCATGTTGCCGTTGAACACTTGTCAGGAGCTGGCCCAAATGAGGCGACGATCCCAATGGCAAAAGCTCAGCATTACCGCTTAACTTCTGGAATTGATGGTATTCGGAGGGATTATCTTTCAGAAATTGAAAGACTTCATCAGCAAGAGCGTCGCCTTCCTGGCGATGTTTCTCTAACTGATCATTAATGGCATTAACTGTCCATGAATGGGTCATGAACTGATAACAAATCGTAGAGGGGAATGGTTAGTAAACCCGGCGAATTTGCATACCACTTTCTTTCGGCAGGTGCTCAAAGTTGCCATCCTTGTAGTGGTAAAAACTAATGGCCATCACCAGAAACAATCCCGTATTCTCTGAAAGTTGCTTCACTCCATCGACGGAGATCATGGCAGTCATAGGCTCAGTAGGGATTTTCAGTAAAGGCAACATATTGCTGTGATAAGACCCAAACTTTCCGTGACAGTTATGATCTAACGGTAAGTATTGCTTCTCAATGGAATCGTAGTGGTAATCAGATATCGAAACCAGACGGGCACTGATCTTGAAATTGGTAGCTTCAGCCGGTTTCTTAAATGTTTTATCAGGAACAAACGCAGGGAAATGCAGAATTACCTGCCCTCGTCTGGAACCAGGTTTCACAAAATACTTAGCACCGAAAATTTCATCATAAGGGGCGGCGGTATTGAATTCAAAGCCATTGAGCAGATGACCATGCTTGCTAGGATATAGCGGCCTTGTTCCCGTCTGGCCCTGTTCCTGCTTCGCAAGATTGCGAAATTGAGCGGTCAATCGCCCTGAGACATAAGTTTCGCAAATTTCAGACATACCTTCAGAAAGAGAGCCACGCAATGCCTTGGCCATCATAGATGCAATTCCAAACTCTTTCTGGTTATTCCTCAATTCCTCGTAAGATTCATCATTTCTGATTCGATCAGCTGAAGGTCCACCCTTCTTCGCGATAATGGTATGATCGATTCCTCTGATCTTATAAGCCCGGTACCCCTTGGGTAAGGTAGTGCTGTTCACTACGCCATCAGCTTTTTTCATTCGTAGATAACTAGTCTCGGTTGATGTAAAATGGTTCTCGGATGAAATATAGCAAAAGGATCATTCTCTGCCAAGAAACCTTTGCAATTTCTCTTTAATGTCACCCAAATTTACCCCTGATTATAAGGAACTTAAGAAATTACGATTAGCAGCATTTCATGAATTTCGTCATCTCATTTTTGTCGTCCATATGAGCATAAGTTCCATTCACTAGTTTTTCATAACTTTCAATTTATAATTACGATATAGTTTTGTTAATGATTGACATGTGAAATGTTATACTGACCGATAATCCTGAATGATGAATGTAAGACATAACCTCAAAATAGTCTCTACCGCGAGCCGGAGCCTTTCTTAGAGTCATTGCCAATTCCTGGGGACTCTATATGTTTAAGGAGTCAACTTTTATCTGTTGTTATAGCGATAGCATATTTTTAGAATTACAAAGTAAACAGTGAGTATACTCTTCAATGGAAAATATTAGTAACAAATCAGGTCTATTCAGTAATTTCAAGACCGATATATCCGCCTCATTAGTCGTTTTCTTAGTCGCTGTTCCCTTGTGTCTTGGTATTGCTCAAGCTTCCGAGGCCCCCTTATTTGCAGGTATCATTGCCGGTATAGTGGGTGGTCTGATAGTGGGCATCCTAAGTGGATCTCAAGTGGGCGTCAGTGGTCCTGCCGCTGGATTGGCAGTGATCGTGGCGGGCGCGATCCAGGACCTGGAAAGCTATCAGATTTTTCTGGCGGCCGTGGTTGTTGGTGGAATTTTCCAGGTCATATTAGGTATACTTCGAGCAGGGATCATCGGATATTACTTTCCATCTTCAGTGATCAAAGGGATGCTTTCCGGAATCGGTATAATCATCATCTTGAAGCAAATACCGCACGCTTTCGGATATGATGAAGATCCTGAAGGAGATTTAGGATTCGAACAAGTGGATGGAAAAAACACATTCACCGAGATCATCGACATATTCAGATACCCGGAAAACATTGATACCGGAGCGTTACTTATCTTCCTCATTGCCGTGGCCATCCTTATTCTCTGGGAGCAGCAATTCATGAAAAAGATAAAGATCTTTCAGGTGATCCAGGGACCACTTGTTGCTGTAATGGCCAGTATCCTGATCAATCTCGCCTTCATTGGATCTAGTTTGCACATTTCTGGCGAATCACACATGGTAAGCCTTCCCATTTCTGATACAATGGGAGATTTCTTTGCGCAGTTCACATTATTCGATCCATCTGCCCTGCTTCGGGGAGATGTAATATTTATGGGAGCGATCATCGCATTAGTTGCTTCGCTGGAAACATTGCTCTGTGTGGAAGCAACGGATAAACTTGATCCATGGAAACGGATCACACCTACCAACCGCGAGCTGATTGCTCAGGGTGTAGGTAATGCATTATCTGGCATGATCGGTGGTTTGCCGGTTACGCAGGTAATTGTAAGAAGTTCAGCGAATATCCAATCCGGAGGAAGAACTAAACTTTCTGCCATTTTGCACGGGGTACTCCTATTGATCTGTGTCGTGCTGATTCCTGATATTTTGAACCTGATCCCTAAAGCTTGTCTGGCCGCCATTTTGATCATTGTAGGGTACAAACTGGCGAAGCCTACCATTTTCAAACAAATGTTGGCAGGAGGCCGGGATGTCTTCATTCCTTTTTTGATCACTGTTTTAGGTATCATTTTCACCGATTTACTAAAAGGTATCGTTCTGGGGCTGGTTGTAGGAATATTCCAGATTCTATACAACAATTTTAAGAAGCCCTATGGCGTGGGAAAACGCGAAGAGAATGGAGAAAAGAAGCTTCACCTGGAGCTTTCAGAAAACCTGACCTTCCTAAGTAAGGCTAGTATGATCGATACCGTATCACATATCCCTGATAACTCTTCAGTCATCTTCGATGCAACAAGGTCTCACTACATTCATCCCGATATCATAGAGATCATTTTGGACTTCCAAAAAAATGCAGAATACCGCAATATCACTGTAGAAACAAGAGGTTTTGACGAGATGGGTGCTGAGAATCACATACAGGAATTGAAGAAGATTGCTCAGGAATTCTAAGTTCTTTCTAGCCTGATGGCTTTGGTATATGAATCATCCTGGCCGTGATTTTTCATGGTCAGGATGGTTTAACTCAAAGACCTGAATGGTTCTGATCAATAATTCACAAGACGAAAGAGATAGCATCGCAGAATAATCGTGGTTTTTTCTTCGTTTCTTGCCCGAGTGCCTTTAGTATTGCACCCTTCCGCATGAAGCAAATCTCTCGCATCGTTTTTTTAGTCGTCGCCTTTCTGGCCGTCATATCTACAAGCAGTTGTTCTCGTAATGATATGTATAAGGTCAAGAGGATTCAGCCCAAAAAACGATTCGGTTTTTACGACGGAAAGAAAGATCGCAGGAAAAAGCGAACGAAAGTGGTGACCTACAAGGTACACCGGGGCATAAAGTATTAATCCACTACATTCGCAGCAGTTCAAATGAAACCTTGCTGCTTATGAGATCAACCCTCCTACTGAGCCTAGTCCTACTGCTTGCTTGTCAGTCCGCTCCCGAACAGTCTTCACAAACATCCACCGAGCTATCTGAGCCGATACAAGGAATCATTGGAGAATCAGCCATGGTGGTTAGCGCTCATCCGTTGGCCTCTGAAATAGGGGCGAACATTCTGGCCAATGGTGGCAATGCCATCGACGCAGCCATTGCGGTCCAATTCGCGCTACAGGTGGTTTTTCCTGAAGCGGGTAATATCGGCGGCGGAGGTTTCGCAGTGATCCGATTAGCTGATGGCACCCTTGCCTCCCTGGACTTTAGGGAAAAAGCCCCTAAAGCAGCAGACCGGGATATGTATCTCGATGAACAGGGGAATGTCATTCCTGGCATAAGCCGAACGGGTCATTTAGCGGCTGGTGTGCCGGGTTCTGTTGCGGGCATGTGGGAATTGCACCAGAAACATGGCTACCTTCCCTGGAGTGATCTGATCAATCCATCCATAGAACTTTCCTATTTCGGTTATGCGATCACTGATCTGGGTGCCAACAATTTCAACCGGTTTCAGGAGGTTTTTGCAGAGATCAATGCTCCCCATAGACCCTGGATGATCAAAGAAGGGGGATGGAATGAAGGTGATTCGGTTATCCAGCGGGAATTAGCCGCCACTTTTGGGCAAATACGTGAAAATGGAAGAGATGGCTTTTACAAAGGCATTGTTGCCAATCAAATTGTCAAAGAGATGCAACGCGGCGGAGGCCTTATCACACACGAAGACCTGGAAAACTATGAAGCTGTGTGGCGCAAACCTGTGGTTGGCAATTATCGAGGGCATAAAATAATCTCTATGCCTCCCCCATCCAGTGGCGGCGTGGCACTGCTACAATTGCTACAGGGAGCGGCTTTACATGACGTAAAAGCACTAGGCCACAACTCTGCTGAAACCATCCACCTTATGACGGAATTGGAACGACGAGTTTATGCAGATCGTGCGACACATTTAGGAGATCCTGATTTCTATGACGTACCGGTAGACATGCTGTTGAGCGAAACTTACAACAAAGCGCGTTTCGGGACCATCGACATGAATCAAAAGACCTCTTCTCAGGAAATCAAGGAAGGAGCTGTAGACATCATAGAGAGTACAGAAACTACTCACTTCTCTGTGGTAGACAAGGATGGAAATGCCGTTTCAATAACGACAACACTCAATGGATATTACGGCTGTAAAGTAGTTGTAAATGGTGCAGGTTTTTTCCTTAATAACGAAATGGATGATTTCAGTGCCAAACCGGGTATTCCCAACATGTTTGGTCTGGTGGGTGCCGAGGCCAATGCCATTGCTCCCGAGAAAAGAATGCTGAGCAGTATGACACCAACGATCATTGAGAAAGATAATAAGCTCTTTATGGTAAACGGAACACCGGGTGGTTCGACCATTATTACGTCGGTTTTCCAAACCATTATGAATGTGATCGATCATGATATGACCATGCAAGCATCAGTCAACGCTTCAAGAATACACAGCCAATGGTTACCGGACTCCATATACATTGAACCCGATGCCTTAACCAAAAGCGTGCGTGATGGGTTAATCTCAAAAGGACATGGCATTAGCAGCCGGGAGCGTAAGATGGGTAAGATCGATGCCATTTTGGTACGTCCGGACGGAACATTAGAAGGAGCTGCAGATGTTACACGTGGAGATGATACAGCGATTGGATATTAAGGAATCGTTAAAGTAGCCGAATGAGAGACCCAATGGCACTCCCGGTATTGAAAAAAACTATTATTGAAGCATAAATAACACGAACAAATGGCACAAGTAACCCTCGGAGGTACTCCATCAAATACATCAGGAGATCTTCCTGCAGTAGGATCGCAAGCTCCTGATTTCAAATTTATCAAGACTGACCTTTCGGAAAGTTCACTATCCGCATATCAGGGTAGGAAAGTCATTTTAAATATTTTCCCAAGTGTAGATACAGATACCTGCGCAACATCCGTCAGAAAGTTCAACGAAAAAGCAGCTTCTCTGGATAATACCGCAATACTTTGTATCTCAGAAGATCTTCCTTTTGCACAGAAAAGATTCTGCGGAGCAGAGGGAATTGAGTCAGTTGAAGCTGTTTCGGTTTTCAAAAAGGGAAATGACTTTGGTTCATCTTATGGGATCGGCCTTGTTGACGGTCCTTTCAATGGATTGCTCTCACGAGGAATTGTTGTCTTAGATGAAAATGGTGTCGTCAAACACACAGAACTTGTCCCAGAAGTGGCCAATGAACCGAATTATGAGGCAGCTTTGTCAGCCCTGTAAAATGAATTTATAAAAAGACGAACCCTGCCATAGATTATGGCAGGGTTTTTTATTTTCCAATTTGAAGAAAATTACTAACCATTATAGCATAATTGTTAATAATACTATTTAAATTAGCATTTACTATCTAAAATCAAATCTCATGGAAATCAAAGACATTGCTAATCGTCTTGTTGAACTATGTAAAGTAGGCGACTGGGATACGGCACAGGCGGAACTCTACCACGAAGATTGTGTAAGCATCGAACCGGAAGGCATGCCCGACAATGTTGTTAAAGGCATGGCAGCCATCAAAAAGAAAGGTGAAATGTTCGCCAGTATGGTAGAAGAAACACACGGAGGTGAAGTATCTGAACCACTTATTGCCGATGATTACTTTTCAGTAATGATGGGTTATGACGTAACTTTTAAAGACCGTGGACGAGTAAAAGAAACTGAAATCTGCGTCTACAAAGTTGCTGATGGTAAAATTGTAAGTGAAGAATTTTTCTATGTCTTGCCGCCCATGGGCTGATTCGGCATAAAAGATCTCGCTGAGCCTTTTCTTATTAAGAACCACCAATGGAACAGAAGCCTTATCATGTTACTTGATGAGGCTTCTGTTTTTACTTCATCTTAATCCCGGGATCCACAATTTCAATACCTTCGGGCGAGATCATATTCCCCGGAATATTACTTTTAATGAATTCAATCATCTTTTGAACAAAGTGTTCTTTAAGGGATGTTTTCTGAGTGATCACACCGATTTCTCGAGCTTTCTTAAGAATGGGCGCAATGTTCTCTTCCTGATTCTCATCCAGACTTAGTGTCGTGAGTTCCGGCAAAATGGTCATTCCTCCCTTTGTATCTACAATCCTGATCAGGGCGTCAATGGAGTTACTTCGGTAATTGAAGGACCTACCCTCCTGAATTTTGGTGAGGTCACAAAAGTTATTAACCTGATCCCTAAAGCAATTGCCTTCGTTCAGTAACCACAGGCTGTCATAATCAATATTCTCAAGGCCAATGTTCTTTCCTTTGGCCTGAGTTGAAGTGTAAAAGAAAAATCGCTCGTAAAATATGGGAATCGAGCGGATACCATATACATCGACCGGTGTGGAGATCAACCCGGCATCCAGAAACCCTCCGCGTACTTCGGTGATCACGTCTTCCGTGATCATTTCATGAATATCCAATTTGAATTTCGGAAATGCTTCCTGAAGCTGATCAATGAACAGGGGAACTAAAAAAGGCGCCAAAGTGGGTATTACCCCTAATGTCAAGGTTCCTTCCAACTCATTTTTGAGATTTAAAGTCCTGCTTTGAAGATGATCCACACTGGCTATGATCTCTGCCGCCTGGGCTAAAAATGTTACCCCATCAGCCGTAGGAACAATTGGATTAGAAGATCGATCAAATAATCCAATGCCTAACTCATTTTCAAGTTTCTGAACCTGAAGGCTCAAAGCAGGTTGACTTATAGAAAGCTTCTCTGAAGCCTTCTTAAATGATCCGTATTTCTGTAAATTGATGGCGTATCTGAGTTGTGCCAGCGTCATAAGCTCACCTTATATGTCGATAAATAATATAAATAAATATTATCCCAAATTTACACTCCAATCATTCTTTTATTGATCTAAAAATGGAAAATAACACATCCTCAAATGGCATTGGAAAATGCCCCTTCCATGGTGGAAACACTTCCACTGGCACCACGGATAAAGACTGGTGGCCCAATTCACTGAACCTTGACATCCTGAACCAGCATGATGCCAAGACCAATCCTTATGGCGAGGATTTTGACTACAGAGAAGCGGTTAAAGACCTGGACTTTGATGCCGTAAAAGCAGATATGCATGCTTTGATGACGGATAGTCAGGATTGGTGGCCGGCAGACTGGGGACATTACGGTGGGTTCATGATCCGTATGGCCTGGCACGCAGCTGGAACCTACCGAATTTCTGATGGTCGCGGTGGCGCAGGAACAGGTAACCAAAGATTTGCCCCTTTGAATTCCTGGCCTGATAACACAAGCCTTGATAAGGCAAGAAGACTTTTGTGGCCTGTCAAAAAGAAATATGGTAACAAAATAAGCTGGGCCGACTTGTTCATCCTGGCTGGAAACGCAGCATATGAAACAATGGGATTAGAGATGTACGGTTTCTCTTACGGAAGACCTGACATCTGGCATCCTGAAAAAGATATTTATTGGGGAGCAGAGAAAGAGTGGTTGGCGCCTAGTGAAAATCGATATGAGAACCTGGATGACCCTTCTACTTTGGAGAATCCGTTGGCAGCGGTACACATGGGATTGATCTATGTGAATCCTGAAGGTGTAAATGGAAATCCTGACCCGGTTAAAACCGGAGCGCAAATCCGTGAGACTTTCGCTCGAATGGCGATGAATGATGAGGAGACTGTGGCCCTTACTGCTGGTGGACACACGGTAGGTAAAGCACACGGAAATGGAGATGCCAGCAAGCTCGGAGCAGAGCCAGAAGGTGCCGCTATTGAAGAGCAAGGTTTTGGATGGGGCAACTCGCAAAACGGTGGTGTAGGCCGTCACACCATTACCAGTGGTATCGAAGGTGCATGGACCACTAACCCTACCAAATGGGACAATGGGTACTTTAAGATGTTGTTTGAGCATGAGTGGGAACTAAAGAAAAGCCCTGCCGGTGCCAATCAGTGGATGCCTAAGGACATCAATGAAGAAGACATGCCTGTAGATGTGGAGGATTCTTCTATTCGTACAATGCCGATGATGACCGATGCGGATATGGCGATGAGGGAAGATCCGATCTACCGTGAAATTTCTTTGAGATTCAAAGATGATCAGGAGTATTTCTCTAAGACTTTCGCCAGAGCATGGTTCAAGTTGACACACAGAGATATGGGCCCAAAAGTTCGATACATCGGACCTGAGGTACCAGCAGAAGACCTGATCTGGCAGGATCCTATTCCAGCGGGCAATTCTGGTTACGATGTAGAGGCAGTAAAATCAAAAATTGCTGATGCTGGCATTTCAGTTTCTGACCTTGTTGCTACTGCCTGGGACAGTGCCCGTACTTTCAGAGGCTCTGACATGAGAGGCGGGGCAAATGGCGCACGAATCCGATTAGCTCCTCAAAAAGATTGGGAAGGTAACGAGCCTGCAAGATTGTCAAGTGTATTGGCAAAACTGGAGCTTATTGCCGCTGAATTTAATGCAAGTGTAGCTGACGTCATTGTACTGGCTGGAAATGTAGGAGTCGAGCAAGCGGCAAAAGCTGCTGGTGTCGATGCTACCGTACCCTTTACTCCCGGAAGAGGTGACGCGACGCAGGAAATGACAGATGAAAACTCTTTCGCACCTCTTGAGCGATTCGCAGATGGATTCAGAAATTATCAGAAGAAAGCTTACGCAGCTACTGCGGAAGAAATGATGCTTGATCACGCACAATTACTCGGACTTACTACTCCTGAAATGACGGTGCTAGTAGGTGGAATGAGAGTATTGGGCACGAATTACGGCGGAACAAAGCACGGAGTATTTACAGACCATGTGGGCGCATTGACAACAGATTTCTTCGTCAACTTGACAGACATGGCTTACAAATGGGAGCCTACTGGCGCCAACTCATATGCTGGCAAAGACAGAAAAACGGGTGAAGTAAAGTATACCGCTACACGCGCTGACCTTGTATTTGGTTCTAATTCTATTCTTCGCGCATACGCTGAGTTATACGCTCAGGATGATAATAAAGAGAAGTTCGTCCACGACTTCATTGCGGCATGGACCAAAGTAATGAATGCGGATAGATTTGATCTAAACTGATCAGACCCTTTTCAATATAAGAAGGACCCTGGTGAAAGCCAGGGTCTTTTTTTATTTCTAGAAAATCGAGAGAGCGTGTTACTTTATTGACATTCCTGCATATCACCTATTAGAAAGTTCTCTCCATTCGACACTTTCTATTCTAGTAAAACTTTACACCTTAAAAATGCCTCGCTCCCGGTTGAGGCTTTTTTTTTTATCCTCCCCTGTTACTTTCTCATGATTCGTGCATATCACAAGGTGGATAAACTTTTCAAACACACAATTATCGCCATATGAACAAATTCAACGCCTTGATGATCTGCAGTATCATCACCTTATTTGGATGTGAACAACAAGTCAACCCAGAGATTGAACCTGTACTGTCACTGGAGATTCAAATGGAATCTAACATTAGCTCTATCTCGGATTGCTATAATGAAATGCGAAACAAAGTCGGGGACCAATTTCAGGGAACCAGTTGCCAGGTGTGCGGTAGCTATGCCGCCAATCCCGGAGACACCATTACCCTGTATGGGGTTGCTTTCTTCTATGACGGGCAAATCACGTCATTGGAGGATACGAACTACGAGGTAGAATGGTCCATGATTGAAGGAGATGGAACTTTAATCACAACGGACGATCCCAGGATAGTTCAGTTAATTGTACCTGAAGTGTTCAATGAAATAATTATCCGGTTACACAACGAAACCGGAAATGGCCTGGTTGTGGCTGAAAATTTTAGTATTCGAAATGCCTTACAGCCCATCGAAATTACTGATCCCGGTCAGGCAGGCATCGTCATGTATGACAAAGGGCAATATATAGACAACTGGCGCTATCTGGAAGTTTCTCCAGGTGTGATCGGAAGAGGGTCCGGGGATAAAAGATATGAGACCCAATGGGGCTGTTTGACCCAGCAGGTTGGCACATCAGGAACAGAAATCGGGACTGGTAAATCGAATTCCATGCAGATTATTGCATTCATGAATGATATTCCCGATTACCAGAGCGATCCTAATGCCCGGTGTAGTCCTCTGAATGATGGTACAGTGACGGCCTGGGTTACCGATGAATATCCCAATAATGGGTTTACGGATTGGCACTTACCATCCCTTGAAGAGGCACAAATGGTAGCTCAGAACCTGGGTTGGCTTTCTGAAAATCCTGAGGAACAAGAAACTTTCCTTATCTGGACTTCTTCTGAAATCGATGCGGAATTGGCGTATGCTGTTGATCTGTATTCAGGTGATGCAGTGGCAATGTCAAAGCATCTGAATTTGAGAGCCATGGGTGTTCGCTATTTTTGATTTGTGAAAGAACCCTGGAGTTTGGCTCTGGAAAGGGAGTTGATTAAAAAATCGAAACGCAACTCCCGGTACTTTGAAGCAATTTATGACCAGTATTTCAATCGCATATACCGATTCACCTTCAAGAAGGTAGCGAACGAAATACTGGCTGAAGAATTTACTTCAGAGACCTTTTACAAAGCACTTTTGAAAATCAGGAGCTATGATGAAGATCGTCTGACTTTCTCTGCCTGGCTTTTCAAAATTGCTTTGAATGAAATACGTATGTATTTCCGAAAAAATCAACGGTCACAATACGTCATTAGCATCGATGACCTCTTGCGTGAACTGATTGACGAACCAGGAGGAATAACACCTTCTGATAAAACGCACCTCGAGCATGCGCTTTCTACGCTACCGGAACAGGACCTTTCCATTCTTGAATTGCGATTTTATGAAAACATGCCCTACAAAGACATTGCCGATTTATGTGAATTGTCAGAGGGAGCCGTGAAAATGCGTGTGAAAAGGACCATCAACAAACTAAGAGAAGACTTTGTCGAAGAATAGCGAACATAGCGTGAAAATTGTCTGGGACGACCCTTCTCAAGAGGTGGCCTATCCGCGTCGAAACTTCAATTCTTTGAATCAGCGAGTGATCCGAAGAAAAAGGCTAATCAAATGGATCACAGGTGTAACAACCTCTATCGTCGTATTAGGAATCTACTTAATGGTCAGTCTGTCCCATAAGTCCAATACTACACCTGAAACTCCAGTCAACCAAGGTACTACGGGACCCAAATTGAACACAGAGCAACCTTATGAATGGTCGGTGATCGATTCCATTGAACATAATAAATCCAACCTATCCATACCAGACAAGCAGAACCCTTCAACAGAAAAAGATGCAGTCCCTGTAAATGAATCCGTTGAAAATATGGAAGAGACAGAAGTCGTTGAAAGTGAAAATGAAATAGCTCTGACCCCTGAAGACAGCATACAATTCAATGATCAGATTGTACTAGAGGAAGAGTCATTGACATCAAACAGTCCAATAGTCGAATCTCCGGTAAAATCATTCGTGCCTAGCGAATTTGTACGAGCCTATCCTACCGTAGGATATGATAGTCTGTATCGTTATCTCACCGAATACATTAACAAGGAATTGTTCGGATCCAATAATGCCGAAGACACCTTAAAGATCTCATTTGCGATTGAAATTGACGGTCGCCCTTCTGGAATTAAGTTGTCCATTAACACTTCTGATTCTGTCTTTATGAAAATTGAAGAAGTGGTTCAGAATATGCCTGCCTGGAAACCTGCAACCGCTGACGGTCAGCCAATAAAAACACGTTTTAGGTTACCCCTTATCATTCAGTCAAAAACGATCAAAATAGAGTAATGGTCATCTATTCTGGTTTTGGATTTTTATCTAGTCGATGATTCTCAAACATCTCAACAGCTGCTTTGAGCACGCCAAGAAAGCCTATTCCTAAAACTGTAAATCCTACCGCCACATCCTTCAAGGCGCTTTCAATAGGTATGATAATACATACCACTCCAGTAAATATCATGAAGAACGTCGAAATCGCTACCACAATTAGAAAAACCTTACCGGCCACAGGATTTTCCCATATCCTTTTTGACAGCTTGTTCTGTGTTTTGGTCGTGTCCTGTAATGTGGAAAAACTCAAGGCCACACCCAGCATGATCAAAAAGTAATCCAGGTTTCCGAAATCTATCTCTTGTTCAAATAATGCTTGGATAAATGGTATATAGAAATAAAAAGCGGAAATCAATATCGGGTATTGCAAGTAGCTTATAATATGAAAGAACCTTCTTGGATTCATTAATTAGGCAATTTTTGAATTCCTAAGCTACACAACAATGAAGAACTACTCGAACTCAGAAGGTGAAACCCCAAACCGATCCTTGAATTTTTTACTGAAGTAGCTAAGGTTATCAAATCCACAGGCATAAGCCACTTCGGATACTGTCTTATGCTGTTTATGCTCCAACAACTTCCGTGCCTGAGATAATTTCATTTCCCGGATATACTCATTCGGAGACATCCCCAGCTCGGCCTTCAGAGTCCGTTGTAAAGTGCGGGTACTCATCGCGAAGTTTTCGGCCATATCCTTCACTGAAAACTCCGTACGATCGATGTTTTCCAGCACGTAGCTCTCGAAGGCATTCATTTGCCCGTCATCTGAACTTTCTTCAGGTAGTTCAACCGTGGTACGGGACTTCTTATTCGCCAGTAAATTATTCACACGCGCAATCAACTCCTGTTCATTGAAGGGTTTGATCATGTAATCCTCAACCCCAATTTTTAGCGCTGAAATCTTATCTTCCGCTGCGGTTCTTGCTGTCAGAAAGATCACTGGAATATCGGCCTGATACTTTTTCAAAATGGTTACCATTTCCATCCCATCCATTTCAGGCATCATGTAATCTGTAATGATCAAATCCACATCATTTTCATCATACAATGCGAGCGCTTCCTTCCCATTCATGGCTTCAATCACCTCAAAATCCGATAAAACCGATTTGATATAGTTACGCATATCCGCATTATCCTCTACCAATAAAATGACACCATCAACAGATTCATAGGACGACAATTGATTTCTCCTTTTGAGTTTAACCGATCGATCCAAAAACAATTTCTGAGGAAAATGATCCTTCCCCTTCTGCAATACGATCGTGAAGGTTGACCCCTCACCTGGAGTACTTTCACAGGTCAGTGAACCTTTGTGCAATTCCATTAATTCGTGTGCCAGCGATAGTCCAATCCCCGACCCTGCCTTTTCATTATTCTTCGCCTGATAATAGCGATCAAAGATTTTCTCCAATTCATGCCTCGGAATACCAGGACCCTGGTCTTTTATATCAACCATAAGGTGACCTTCGTCTTCTCGTAAATGCAGTCGAATCTTGGATTTTGGTTCTGAGAACTTCACTGCATTTCCAAGCAAGTTTGTCACAACTTTCTCCAATTTGTCATAATCGGCGTAAACGATATCATCATCAAGATCATTGATCAACTCAAAACCCATTTGTTTGTCCCAAGAAGCAGATTTAAACAAGTCAATGCACTTCCTGACCAAAGAGGTCAGCTCAACGCTACTCACTTGTAACGTCAACTGACCAGATTCCAGTTTGGAAAAATCAAGTAGTTCATTGATCATTTTTAAGAGTCGATGGCCATTCTGTTGTGAAACCCGAAGCTGCTCTCTGGTTTTGAGGTCAAGACCAGTTTCATTGATCATACCATTCAAAGGAGACAGCACAAGGGTCAATGGTGTCCGTAACTCATGAGAAATGTTCGTAAAAAACCGGGTCTTGATCTGGTCCAGATCCCTGAGCTTTCTGGACTGTTCAATGATCGTTGCATTTTGTTCTGACAGTTCCTGCGTCCTTCGCCTTACCTCATGATCCAGTTTCTCATTTTCTTTACGGATATAAGACGTTCGGACACGGTAAACCGCATAGAAAAGGAAGGAAACCAAAAGTACCCCTCCCAACTTGGCCCAAATGGTCAACCACCATGGCGGGTTGATCAAAATGGTCATTTCTGTGATTTTATCTGACCAGACACCATCTCGGTTGGTACAATTCAAGCGTAACTTATATTCCTGTGGAGCCAGCCCGCTAAAAGAAATTTGAGTTTCATTGCCCAATGCTACCCATTGATCATTGAAACCCCGTATATGGTACCGGTAGTTGACATGTTCTGGACTTTGGTATTCATCAGAAGCAAATTCAAATGACAACATGTTATGATCATAATCCAGAACAACCTGCGACCTGTAGGCTATATCTACTAATGTATCAATCGGTTCGAAGTTGATGCTGGCACCTGTAAATATCACCTGAGGCTGAAACGTACTTTTTTGCACGGCCTTTGGGTCAAATCTGACAAACCCATCCACACCACCGAAATACATGTGCTTTTTACCCTGATACCTTGATCTGGAATTGAATTCGGGAATGATCAGTCCCTTGCCGCTATCATAATGATTCATTAAAATTTCAGAATCAGTATCAAAACTGATAAGCCCTGTTGTGGTACTCACCCACAGTGTTCGGTCTCCATCATGAAGTAAGGCGTACAAGACATTTCCTTCCAATCCTTCTCCTTCATCAAACAGCTCCATTTCATAAGTCGTGGGATTTACTTTGATCAGTCCAAAGTCTGTCGCACACCAAAGGAATCCATCAGGTGACATAACCAGGTCCAGAAAATTGAACTGTACATTGAACGGGTAATTCAGTTCCTCGACGGGATTCAAGGTCTTCTTTAGTTCCAGGTTTTCCCGATCAAGGTGATAAAGATTGAATCGGCCTCCCGCCCAATAATTTCCCTGGGGATCAATCGCCAAAGACGCTACCGTACTCATAGAAGTAGAGGTCTCTTCCGTTTTCCACTGCTTCACCTGTTGGTCCTTAACCTGCAGCAATCCCGCATTTACTGTTCCTAACAATAAACCTCCGACCTGATCAGGAATAATTATGTCTGTATAACCGTTAAAGCCAGGGAAAACATCATTCACTAACTTCAATCTTTTGGATGCCAGGTCATATTGATAAAGGTTTGATCCGTATTCTGCTAACCAGAAGGTACTTTCATCTTCCCGGAAAATGAATTGTATGTAGGTATCCTCCCTGGTATCGTCTGGACCCTGAACCGGTAATGGTGCGTAAGAAGAATGATCCAAATTAAAAACCTGCAATCCGTCATATCGGGTACCGATCAAAAGTTCATTATCGGATACCTCCGCCAATCCCCAAACCTGATCTAAATCCAGGTCCGGAAATTCCAATGTATGAAATTGCTCAATCGGCGGTTTTCCGATCGCAATAATGGAAATCCCATCTCGATTTCCAATCCACATATTCCCGGAAGGGTCTTCCATAAAAGTGAAGGTATAATTGTGACTTATGGACCGGGGATCATTAGGGTCATGTAGTAAATGATGGAATACTTTGCCATTCTTTAAGAGACTTACGCCTCCCGCTGTACCTATCCAAAGTACATCTTCATTGTCGCGATAAGTCAAATGAACTTTGGAATGAACAAGTCCCGTATCTGTTCCATTGGCCTGATACCATTGATAGCTTTCATCAAGTATATCCAATTTTACCAGGCCACTAACCGTACTGATCCACAGGGTCGTTCCTTCCAACAGTAAATGGTAGATACGATCTGAAGGCAAGTGGCCACTCTCAACTGAGAAATGTCGCACTTCTTGCTGATCATCATCCCAAATGAATAACCCTTGCCCATTGCTACCCACAAAAACCCAGTGACGTGAGTGGTCAAAAGCCACATCTCGGGTGGTTACAGAAGAAATGGCCTGATCCGTATACTCAGCAATTGTTATAATCCTTTGATCATCAATGATATCAACTCCCCTTGTGGTTGCTGCCCATTTCCGCCCAACCCAATCGATACGAAGGGCATGCACGATATTGCTACTTAAGCTTTGCGTAGTATCGTTTTGTGTATAGGCCTTAAAAGTCTCCAAACGAGGATCAAATTCAAATACCCCACCACTCAGAGATGTGATCCAAATTTTGTTATCCTCACTAAGTTCCATATTGTAAACCCAGCTATGAGGAAGCGTTTTTTCAGGATCTGGATTTCGATTATAAACGATGATGTCTTCTCCGGCGATCTTATTCACCCCTACCTGTGTAGTCACCCAAACCAAACCGCTACTATCCTGTAAAATCTTATAAGCGTAAGATTGAGAAAGCCCATCTCCAACATTGATCTTTCTGGTAACATGGTATTTACCATGGTAGTATTCCTGTGACTGTCCGAAGAAAACAGATAACAAGAAAGCCAAAACTAAGATCAGTCGATGCATGAATTTGTCCTTGCCAATTGAAGATACAAAGTATCTGGTAAAAGACCATTTAAGGCCCCATAATGGCTTGTTTTTCATGGCATGTCGCATTTGTGTTAACGAATGTCGCAATTGTTTCAAGAATGTCGGAAAGGGAACAAGGAATGGCGCATCAATGAAAAGTGACGCTTCTGGAGAACGATAGCTTCGTAGCAGTTAAAATTCTTACAGAAATGAGACTGACTTTGCTACACTACTTCACGATCACTATTTTGAGCATACAACTGACCCATGGCCAGAATGCTCCGGTATTTAACAGCACACCTATCACCTCTATTAATGAAGACACGGCCTATGAATATGTAATAGATGTCACTGATCCTAATGGTGATGAAATCGCCATTTCAGTAACGGCGGGAACTAACTTACCTCTGGGTCTCGAACTTGGGACTACCACCCCATCGAAAACCGTTTCTACCCTGGCAGGATCCTCCTCCGGTTCATTCATGATGGGATATTTTGGTGGACACAATGATGGCAATGCCCCAACCTCTCTATTCAACGGACCAGGAGGTGTAGCGATTGATGCCAATGGAAACATCTTTGTGGCCGACGCGAACAATCATTGCATTCGTAAGATCGCTACAGATGGTACAATTTCCACTTTCGCAGGTACCGTCACCGGTGGATTTGGCACAGCAGGTGACGTAGATGGCCTGGGAACAGCCGCTAAATTCAACACTCCCACTGATCTGGTATTTGATACGAATGGTAATCTTTATGTTACTGACAAAGGGAATCACAAAATCAAACGTATCACCCCCACTGGACAGGTAAATACTTTTGTAGGCTCGGGTTCATCCGGTTCGGCAAATGGATTTGGCACCGGTGCTTCCTTCAATTCTCCTACTGCCATTACTATTGCTCCAAATGGACTCTTCTACGTGGCCGACGCTGGAAATCATCGTATTAGACGTATCACCTCCATTGGCATTGTTTCAACACTGGCTGGAAGTTCAATGGGTTACAATGATGCAACAGGCAACTCGGCACAGTTCAATCAACCAGAAGGAATTGCCGTCGATGGTGAGGGCAACATCTACGTAGCTGATACTTACAACTTCCGAATACGGAAAATCACCTCTTCCGGAGTGGTAACCACCATCGCAGGTTCGGGCACCAATACAACGACGGATGGTCAGGGTGCAGCGGCCACCTTTAGTCAACCTACCGGTATCGCAGTAAATGCGAATGGCATTATCTACGTGACGGATTGGCTCTATGGTTTTGTAAGAGAGATCGATGCCAATAATAACGTGACGACCATAGCAGGCATGTCCATCAATGATCCAATGGGAAGTGCCCATACGGACGGAAGTGCCCTAAACGCGACATTTTACCGCCCTAACCGTATGACCGTGACAACTGAAGGCCACCTGATCATCGCCGATGGAAATCACCGTATCAGACAATTGACCATTGACAATGGTGACCCAGCCTTGATTGGATCCGTGGATCTTCCCGGGACTTATTCCATATCCATAACTGCAAGTGATGGCCCTAACAGCACAGATCAATCTTTCAATCTGGTGGTCGCAGATATCTTGTCTGTGGATTCACCCGATGAGATTTCCATTGCAGAAAACCACACGGGCGTTTACCATACATTCACAGGTTCTGGTCCACTCCCATTCACTTTCGCAAAAACAGGCGGCGCCGATGCTTCCCTTTTCACTATTAACTCAAATACCGGGGAATTATCATTATCAGGCAGCGCACTTGATTTTGAAAACCCTTCAGATCAATACCTCAACAATACCTATGAAGTTGATGTAACGGTGAACGATGGCATTAACACAGGTGAACAAACATTGGTCATTCATGTTACCAACGTCAATGAAGCTGGTCCGGTGCTATCCTCTAATGATGTAAATGCTTCTGTGGATGAAAATGAGTCGGTCACTTATCCTATTGCCGCGACGGATGCTGATCACGATGCCATCACTTACTCGTTGGCCAGTGCTTCAGCTTTACCACCAGGCCTCACCCTTAATCAAGAGGACGAAACTTATACTGTTTCACTATTCTCAGGAGATAACCTGCCCAATGCCGGAGATGTCGATGGAGATGCCACCACTTCCAGGTATTCGTTTAACAGTAGTTCAAAGATCATCGCCAATAAGGTCAATTCGGGTTTCCTGGTCCTCCAGGCAAGTGGATTTCCTATGGCTTCAAATGTCATCCGACAAATTAGCGCAGACGGAAGTGCAAGTAAATTACAAGATCAGCATGGCGCGACCATAACACTTTCAGGTCTGGGAGGCATTGATATGGATGCTTCAGGAGATGTCTATGTAGGAGATGCCGGGGCCAATCAAATCAAGCGAATTACTTCTACTGGCATAGTAAGCGTATTTTCTGGCAGTGGGAGCGCCTTTACATTTGACGGGGCCAGCAACATGGCCGGTTATCAAAACATCAAGGATGTCGCTATCAACTCAGCGGGTGAAGTATATGTAGCGCAATCAACTCGCATCCGTAAACTCGATGCCACAGGTGCCGTAACTACCGTTGCTGGAGGTAATGCGATGCGATCGGACGGAACTGGCACGGCCGCAGGATTTCTAGATATCATTGACATTGCCTTCGACCAGTTCGATGACCTGTATATTCTGGAAGCTTCCAGATATGTCCGAAAAATGGATAAATCCTACGAAGTGACTTCCATTGCCGGTGGTGCTTCAGGATCGATTGATGGTACTGGCACCGCCGCAGGATTTAATACACCTATTTCGTTGGCAGTAACTACTGATGGTAACCTACTCATCGGTGAAAACTTCAAAATCCGTAAAGTAACCCCTGAAGGCGAAGTAACTACCTTCTCAGGAAGCAATCTGGGACAAACCAATGGAGACATTAGTAACGCAGCATATGGCTTCCCCTCGGGTATGGTTGTGCTGAGTAGTGGCAAGATCATTCTCGCAGATTGGTATTATCACAATCTTCGTGAGCTGGCGTACATCCCGCCATCGGCGAATATTACTGGAGCAATCCTTACCGCTGGAACCTATTCCTTTGCTATTTCCGCATCAGATGGCACATTGAGTACTGATCAGTCTTTTGACATTCAGGTCGCAGATGTTACTTCCCCCGTATTCACTTCAGGCACTAGTTTCGATTGGGATGAAAACGAGTCGGGAATTGTTTTTATAGCCGCTGCAACTGATCCTTCAACACTCACCTACAATTTCGATGGAGCAAGTGCAGATAATGACCTCTTTGCTATCAATGCCACTTCCGGTGAAGTATCCTTTCTAAGCTCACCCGATTTCGAAACCCCACTTGATGATGACATGGATAATGTCTACGACATTGGAGTTACCGCTACCGATGGAACCAACTCAACTACTTCAATCATTGCTATTTCGGTAGCAGATATCTCTCCTTCAGAATCTCTTACAGTAACGGCAAATGATCAAACACGCACTTACGGAGCCGGAAACCCCACTTTTACGGTCACTTTTGACGGTTTATCCGGATTGGATAA
Source organism: Cyclobacteriaceae bacterium (assembly GCA_965229785.1). Classification (GTDB taxonomy): domain Bacteria; phylum Bacteroidota; class Bacteroidia; order Cytophagales; family Cyclobacteriaceae; genus JAWPMT01. The sequence goes on along the minus strand of CBDDJS010000001.1, from coordinate 500,731 downwards.
TGAGTCTGATTTTAATGTAACTACTAGCACTTCCGCCGATGAGTTCACAAGTCCCGGTACCTACGACATCATTCCCGCTCTCAACTTAACTGGTATTTACCTGGACAAGTACACATTGACTTTAAACAATGGTACGCTATCCGTTGACAAGGCCCCGCTATCCGTCACTGCCGATGATCAAACCAAAGTGTATGCTGAGGGTACCCCCCTGCTATCTGCCTCTTATTCAGGGTTTAGGAATGGAGAAAGTGAGCTAGACCTTATAACAGCACCTTTAGTCACTACCCAGGCGACAACAAGCAGCGATGCCGGAACATATGATATCGTTGTAAATGGAGGCGTTTCCGACAACTACGATTTCAGCTATACAAGCGGCACATTGACCATTGATAAGGCCTCACTTTTTGTCACCATTGATGATCAAACCAAAGTGTATGGCGACGCATTGCCCGAGTTAACCGTTTCCTATTCGGGTTTTGTCAATGGCGAAAGTGAACAAATATTGGACACTCCTCCAAGCCTAATTGCTTATCATCCAACGGAGGAGACATTTGTAAACGAAACATCCGGTGTAAGAGATGATTATGTCATCAACTCCATAACGGGTTCAGACAATAACTACACATTTATATGGACATTAGGAACACTAACCATCACCAAAGCACTACTAACTGTCTCAGCCAATGACGTCTCTAAAACTTACGGAGAAGTAAATCCCACTTTGACGCAAACGATCACGGGGTTTGTAAACGGTGAAGATGAATCTGATCTTACGACCGTCCCAGTGATTGAAACCTCCGCCAACGAATCGAGTGACGCAGGAACTTATATTGTTTCCAGTTCCGGTGGTGAGGCCGACAACTACGAATTCTCGTACGAGGACGGAACATTGACGATCGAAAAAGCCGCTTTGTCCGTGATAGTTCATGACGAAACTAAAATTTATGGCGATAATAACCCCGCTTTCTCTCAAACGATAACCGGATACGTAAATGGCGATGACCAATCTGATTTAACTACCATTCCTCTCATTAACTCCACTGCCAACGTAACTAGCACAGTTGGCTCTTATGCCATTACCAGCTCCGGAGGTGAGGCCGATAACTATTCATTCAACTATGCAGATGGCAGTCTTACCATTAATAAGGCTACTTTGATGGTGGTGGCTGACGATCAATCTAAGTCTTACGGTGATGCCAATCCCACTTTTACACAAACCATTTCCGGATTTGTCAATGACGAAGATGAATCCTCTTTAGGTACGATACCAATACTAAGTACCCTCGCCGCCGAAACCAGTATTGTTGGTATTTATGCCATTAACAGTTCAGGAGGTGAAGCCAGCAACTATGCATTTAACTATACAGATGGAAGCCTAACCATCAATAAGGCCACTTTGACAGTGGAGGCCGATGATCAATCTAAGTCTTACGGCGATGCCAATCCCACTTTTACACAAACCATTTCCGGCTTTGTCAATAATGAAGATGAATCCTCTTTAAGTGCAGTTCCAAGTCTTAATTCTACTGCCTCCGAAACCAGTGTCGTTGGCTCTTATACCATAAGTAGTGCTGGGGGCGAAGCTGACAACTACACATTCGACTATATAACTGGAACGCTAACTATAGAAAAAGCCATTTTGAATGTCATCGTTGAAGATGAATCAAAAACCTATGGTGACGCTAATCCCTCATTCACACAGACGATATCTGGCTATGTCAATGATGAAGATCATTCAGTCTTGACGACCATTCCGGTTATCAGTGTTTCAGCTGGTGAATCTAGTGATGCCGGTACTTATAGCATTTCCAGTGCAGGAGGAGAAGCGGTAAACTACTCCTTCCTTTACACGTCCGGAACGCTGACCGTTAATCGCGCACTATTGACGGTTACTGCTACTGATCAGCGTCGTAGCTACGGAGGTCAAAACCCAGCATTTACTTATAATCTGGACGGGTTTGTAAATGGTGATGATGCGGGTGACCTGACGACACAGCCTAGGGCAACCAGCGAGGCCAATAATGCCAGCAGCGTGGGTGAATATGTCATCAATGTTTCTTCCGGAAGCGATGAAAACTATCGGTTCCGCTACGTATCCGGTACATTAGAAGTGCACAAAGCGCTTTTGACGGTTATTGCAGATGATCTGACCATCAATGAAGGACAGGAACTTCCTGAATTGACTTTTACCATTTCCGGCTTCGTGAACAATGAAGGAATCACGGACCTGGATGAACTTCCCCTAACATCAGTTACTGAAGAGGCGAACTTAATGGCCGGCCAATACGAAATCACCCTTTCCGGAGGCAGTGATGGCAATTATGACTTTGATCTCAACCACGGAACCTTGATTGTAGCGTCTAGTCAGGTTCTTAGTGCGTTTCCCGAATCTGTCGATATGGAGATCTACCCTAACCCGGTAGTTGAATTACTCTATGTCAAAGGGTTAGAAAATACACAGGACATTTCCATTCACCTGATCAACCTTCAAGGAAAACGAATTGAACTACAACCACAATATACCTACTCAGGAATGCGTCTTAATGTAAGCCAAATCGACGCTGGACTGTACATGCTATTGATCAGAAAAGGGCAAGATATCCTATTTAATCAGAAACTTATTGTCGCCAAATGACCACAACAACACCGGTCAAGTAGTAGCAAGTCGAGGGCGTTCTCGGAAGAGGCGTCCTCTCTTTTATTCTATGATGGTAAATTCTACACGCCGGTTCAGGCGACGGGTTTCTTCTTGTTCATTGGAAGCAATCGGCGCATTTCCACCATATCCTTTGGCCTGTACCCTTCTGCTGGTAAAGCCCTGACGCAGGATGTAGTCCCTGACTTTCTTCGCACGTTGCTGAGATAACGTAAGGTTTCTGCTTGGGTCTCCCTGATTATCCGTATGTCCTTTCACCAGAATTTTCAGGTCTTCATTCTCTTTGAGGATCTTAACCACCTGGTCCAGTTGTTCCTGCGACCCTTCAATGAATTCATCTGTCCCGCGATGAAATAACACATGATCCAATTGGATGGTCCGACCGATGGTAAGGGGCACCATCATCAGGTCCATTTGGTCAACAGAATCCAACTCGGTGCTGGTAATGATCTGTTCCATGACCATATAACCATGAGCTTCTGCCAATACCTGGATATCCTCTCCCGTCGAATAAGGCACTTCGAATGTATTACTGGCTTCCAGGGATAAGTCAATCGACGTACTTTTCGCAAGAATACTGGCAGTGACTAATGCTCCGGTTTCCTCATCTTTCAGATTGAAGGTAAGGGTCGTGGACTCTGCAAGCGGCACTGAGACAGAATCTGCATCTTCGGAAACATCAATGACATCTTTGAGTTTCATTCTTCTTATATCACCATACCCGTCACTGTCCTGGGTAGAAATGAAATAGGCATATTCACTTCCCAATTGGAAAGACGTCTCTGCTCCCGCTGTATTGATCCAGGGACCCAAATTAACGGGCTCTGACCAACGCTGCCAGGTATCGTCCAATCGTTTGGCTGTATAAATATCAAAGCTACCAAACCCATCATCCCGGCCATTGGAGGCCCAATAGAGGTTCTCATTATCACGAGACAAGAATGGTGTGAACTCCTGAAAAGGTGTATTGATCGCAGCGCTCAGGTTTTTAAGAGAAGTCCACCGATTACCCTGACGAAAACTCACGTAAATATCTTCAACGCCATAGGTTGCACGTCCCTCAAGGCTAAGTAACAGGATCGTACCGTCTGCCGATAAATACCCGGAAATCACATCACTCTCATTAAAGAAGTAAGGTATCTCTAAAGGTCTTTGATTGATGGGTTTTTCTTTTGAGCCCACATAAAGCTCTGTTTGATACGTGTTAAAGTTCGGTTTGATCTCGGCAAAAAGCACCTTGTCTGATCTATCCGTTCCGATGATGATCCCTTTGGCATTAGGGTCTTCTATTTCAGAAACCAAAGGAGGATGCCAAATTCCTTCGCCGAACGAGCTTTGCCAGATACCTCCGGGATTATTCAGTGCCCCCACGTTTTCTGGGCTCTTGGATCTCGTGAAGTAGAGCGTTTCCAAATCCTGACTCAACTGAAGGAAGCCCTCATCTGAAACACTGTTTAGGGAATCAACCTTTTCTGATTGCCCTACAAAAGCCACCTGTGCAAAAATCATTTGCACACCCATCATACAAAGCAAAAAACTAGCGGACCTGATCATACACCGACTCAAACGAACAAACTGTTTATCTATTGAGTGGTAAAATTAGTAGAAATGGAGGTTTGGGGTAAAGGGATGGAAAAGAAAAGCCCTTCGCGTGATTCTGAAGGGCCTTAGCCTAAAAGGCTTATGCTCTTTTTCGCTTTTTTAAATGTGATATTTATTCCGTCCTTGTTTCCACTTGCGCTCAAACGAGGACGATTGGGGTGCGGGAAGACCGTATCGTCATCAAAAAATTGATCGATGCTTTTATCACCAAAAAGTAAATACAAAAACTCACGCAATAAAAAACCTTCGATCTCTTGAAGGCTCTCTATTTCTTTTCCTATCTGCATGGAATAACTTACTCGCTAGAGACAGATGAGGTATGTACAGAATTAGTTTGGCTATTTGTGGATAGCAAGAATAGTACTCTTATCAACTAAAAATTTCAAACTGTCGGAAATTTCAAGGTATTCATAATTATTTAATGAACCTACATTAATCGTATTAAAGAAATTAAGTGTATCCCCGCTTTCCAAAATAACTACACTCTTTTTTTCCTCAATACTATGAACTACACTAGTGATTTCATGATATTCTCCGTTTAGAAGTCTTTTCTTGTAGTAAGAATATTTTGCTAGAAAGTGGCAACTAATTAACAACCACAAAATAGAAAACAAAAATAAGAATCTACTCTGCCTTATAGATTGCTTCCCTTCATTCCTTCTGAAGTAAAAGAAAATACTAATGGTTAAGAGTAAAAAGCCTAGTATTAGGAATAAACATACACCTAAAAATTCTTCTTCAATTGAGTAGATCATACAATTAATTTGCTCCTAAAGATCCTGCAATTTCACCAGCATTCTTTTGTAAGGAATTTATCATTTGCATGATCGCCGTTGTTTCCCTAAAAGAGTACTCATGATTCCCAAAGGTGGCATACTCATTAAGAAAATCCTGAAACTGCCCAATAGTCAGGCTCTTCAAATCTAATTGGGGAGACATGAACGTGACCCCTACTTCAGCATACCCGGCCATTGCTTCATCGGCCATAATATACTCAGGCAACCCCATTCTATCAGCAACAACTTTTGGAATAGGTAACGTAATTCCACCATAACCATCGACCCCAAGAGGATGTTTATTGTCAATAGGTACAAAATCAGATACTGCAAAATTAGCTTCAGCTGCAAAATCCAAAGGAGAGAAAAGTACTCCAACGGAAACACCTAAACCCGATAAATCCTGAGGTTCTGGTGCTGAAAAATAACTAGCAGTTATTCCGTAAGCGTACCCACCACCAAGACCTACGCCACCGTTTAAAGTGGAAAATATAGTAAATTTCCCATCAAGGTTGAACGCTATTCCAAAATCGGCACTACTACTTAATGCAAACTGGTATCTCGGGTCTAGCTGGGTAACTAATCTTCCACCCCATTGGATGACAAATACACCTGGGGGAGGCGAATAACCACCATCAGGGTCTAATCTACTGGTCGGGTTATTACCAAAAGCTAAATAAGGTGATGCAAATTGTCTCACCGGATCAACAGTCAACCACCTACCAATCTTACTATCATACATTCTGCGTCGGAAGTAATTCAACCCCGTCTCTTCGTCGAACTCTGCAAAATCCCCCTGATATCCAAATCTCCCTGGATCATCACCTAGGCTTCTCAAGAGTGAACCAAATGGATAGTAACTGGCTACATAATCAGCATCTCGGTTTTGTCGATTAATCAGTGCCCGAACATTTCCGAGATGATCTTTAAGTTCATACTGTGTAACACCCGAAACAGCAAAGCGATTACCTAGCCTACTAGCGCCATAAATTGGATGTTCTTTTACTACATAGGCATCCCCTTGTTTTTCATATACCGCCAATAATTGTCCAGAGGCATCTCTTACATAGTAGGTCTCCGGATTACTCGATCCGTGATCAATGGACCTGATCCTAAAACCTCGATCATCGTATTCATAAGTGATCTTCAGGTTGTCATCTCCGTCTAAAATTTTCTCGACTTTGCCAGTCACATTGTATACCGGCTTCATAATGTCACCTGAGCCATCAAGGCGTTCTTGTCTGATCATTTGACCAATGGCATCGTATTGATAGGAAGCATAACCAGCGACACTTTGCAATTGATTGGTACCATCATTGTAGGTGTATTGTCCTGCTTGTTCTCCAAAACCTGGCTGAACCTCACCAGCATGAGATTTTCTTAACAAGGTTTGGATATTACCATTCGGATCATAGGTTAAGTTTCCTACTTTGAAGGGTTCTCCCTGATTGAAGACCGCATCTTTCAGAAAATAACGATCGTCATAATCATACTGATACTTACCAGTCTGTGCTGTCCCATTTTTGGTTAATCTCCAGTTGACTGAAGCTATGTTTCCACTGAAGTTATCATGATCTGGATTACTTCCCGAAAAGGCTCCAGGCCTGAGGTAGTCATTATCGTAATACTCGTAGATCTGTGCAAAAGCATCCGCTTCAAACCCCTCCTGGTCCGCGGTATTGTTAGGATCGTTGATGGCTTTTAACTGCCCATTCAGGTTATAGATATAGTCAATGCCCTGTAAGTCACCAGCTAGTTCAACCCTTTTCAAAGGACCATGTATATAGTAATTGTATGTAGCCTGAAGGTCTAATGGGTCTGGTGTCTCGGCGCTTATGGCCACAGGTCCGGCATAGACCTTTGAAAGGCGATTATCTTTATCATACACATACCGATGGAAAAAAGAATCATCATTATCCACAGGTGTTCCATCGGATTTTGTATAATCTTCCTGATAGGCCACGTAAGTAACATTTCCTACCAAATCATACTCGTATCGAATTGACTTGGCGTCATCCGTCTCCTTGAACCAGGTGGACATTTCCGTTACCCGACCTTGTTCGTCGTAGTTGTACCAGGTTTTTACATTTTCATTCTCTGTATAGGATACGGCTCCGTAAACAAAGTCCTGAACAAAGGGAAGATCAATGGCTGGAAGGTCTTGTTCGCTAATGGCTTTGGCATAAAAGGTCCCGTCAGTTGCTTTTATAGAAAAACCATCTTTAAGTGCTAAGGTTCCAATAACCTGCAAATCACTTCTTCTAGGATCATATTCATGCAATTCCAAATTTCTTGGAACCGCATAATTCGAACCTGTACCTACATCCGGCAAATCGTAATTTGTCTTAACCCAGTCATTTCTATCGTGAGGCCAGGAATCGAGAAACCCACCATTTGGCGAAGTATTTTCCAGATACGGATTTAACAGGGCCACTTGATCGTGATCAGAAAAGTCTAAGCCATCAGGATAACTCTCATTGATCACGCCTACATATTCACCCGATTCGATTGGGCGACCTAAAGGGTCATAATTCGTATAGGAGAAAGTCTTAGGCTGTTGCAGGCGTTGCAAAGCATTTTGCGAAAATTTAATGCTACCGTCTTTTCGATATACATAAATCGTTTCATTCGATATTTGGGATTCGTCCATGATTTCAGTTTCCGGATCGTCAATTATCTTATGATCTGGCTCTTTCACCGAGATCAGACGCCCTTGAAAATCATACTTATAGTAAGTGGCAAAGGGAATGTTTTTAACGTCACTTGTATAATCAAAACCATCTATGATCGCTTTCACACCATTTGGTGGAATGGATAATACCAGGCGACCCTGATCGTCATAAAAGTTGAATGAAGGGTTATAATACTTCAAAGTATAAGATAGTGTCCCTTTTGTAAGTCTATAAAATCCCTTTTTGACACTGGTAAAATCTAAAACTTTAGCATCATCCTTTAAATCAATAATTTCTCCTCCATCTTCAGACAGGGTAACCGTCAAAGCGGTTTGATCCTGAGGAACATGAAAATCCAACACTTCAAAATTACTTTGATCTTCCGCGAACGACGTTTCCCACAATACCGCATTGGCATCTGACAGATTGCCCAGTGCCGTAACCAAGACATTCCCCCTGTTATCAGAGAATGTAACCGTCTCCAACCCATTGGCATCTCTACTGACCGTCTTAACTATTTCCGCTGCCAAAGAAGGCGCATCTGTATAGTTGAATAGAAGTTCCCTGATGGGCAGATAATCCTCATCCAATTCATAATTTACAGGGAATCCCTTAGAATATGATCTTCTATCAGCGTTATCAATGAATGGATCTCCAGCTGCGGATGTAGATCTAATTTCACCCGTACCATCGTTATAGTAAAAAGTCCGACTATAGGGATGCTCGGAAATATCCGTATCGTCATCATTGAGTTCGCTATAATACCTCCCTAACGGGTTCTCTATATCTACTGAAACCTTATCAGGGTTAACTTTATCCCACTTATCGTACGTAAAGGTTCTTGGTTCAGGATAAACTGAATGGGTTTTCACAAAATCCGGAAAGAAGTCCAAATCCGCATCTACTACGGGTGCAGGTAATGTCTGTAAACCCGGACGATCAAGAAAATCATATTTTACCTGATCCACCAGAGAATATTCTTCAGTTAAGTTTCTTACATTGGTTTGAATGGCATCTCCGGTGAGGTCGAAAAATTCCCTGGATTCACCATATATACCACTTTCATCATGTAACTGGGTTGTGGTAAAATTGAGACAGGGAGTCGGCGATTCCTTAATGGTAAAAGATAAAACAACCGTTTCTTCAATTCCACAATCTGTATTTGAGCCAGTCAGCTGATAGTTTCCTTCCCCCTGCATACCAAACCTCAATTCCTGACTTTCAACAGTCCTTGGTTCGCTAATGCTTACAAAACTGTAGTTTCCTGAACCAGGAGGGCTTTCTACGTGTAAGGCATAGTCCGTATCCAGGTCGTCACCATTCAAAACGAGATCCAGTCCAGAAGTGTACTTACAGTAAGTCAAGATCTGATTGACCCGTTGGACAATCTCCTTTACCTCCATAAACAGCGAGTAAGAAAGCTCAGTTCTGCTTACACAGCCCTCGATGTTTGATACAACCAGCTTAATTTCCGTATCTTCTTCGATTACTACATCAATATCAGGTACAGATGCCTGATCACCATCTATGATCACATCATTCGATTCTATCACGGTTTCAACTCCACTTACTATTTTTGACCAGGTATAAGTTCCTCCTGTAATCTGGAACAAGTTTCCTTCCACTCTCACAGTTTCATCTGCACAAACGCGAGTTTCTCCACCAACAACCTCAACACTTAAAGCTGGTCTTTCAGGTTCAACTACGACCACCTCCAATTCAGCTTCCTGAGAGAATGTACAGGTTCCTTCCACGACCTGATAGGTCACTTTATAGGTATGCGTTCCAATGTCATTTGCAGTCAAATCGTAAAAGTTGCCTGTTTCGTCTTCAAGCATTTCATCATCGCGATACCATTGATAATCAGTTCCATTTTCATCGGCATGCAATTCAGCAGAATTGAAACATGCATCTGTCGCCGTACCATTTTCCACCACTATCAATTCTGCAGGTGGGTCGGTTTTGGTAACGCTAATTGATCCCACAACTTCTGGAGTACAACCCTCAGCGAAAGCATAAACATCGTAATTAGCTGCAGGAAAAACACCTGTAAACTCACCAGTTGCAGAAGCATCTATTCTTGTTGGTGCCTCGATATAATAGGTAAAACCTGGTTGAATGCCACTGATGATCATGCTGGTCACACCATTCACCGGATTATTATCTATGTCTTCAGAACAATAATGATATTCTGATGCCGTAACCGGAGCCGGATCATGAACAGAAATACTTTGCTGCTCGGTTATCACCGGCTCGCTGACACAAGCTGATGCATCACGTTCAGTGACCGTCACAGTTATCGTTTCTGCTGCATTGATTTCCTTATCAATGAAACTTGTTGTAGCTCCTGTGCTCCACAGAAAGCCCGGATCAGTGAAATTTTCATGGTTTGCCGTAAATCTGACGGTAGTCCCTTTACAAACCGTTTCTGAGGCATTGGTCGAAATGGAAACTGATGTAGTGAGAATTGTTATGCCTTCTGGAATGTTGTACGTCGCCACTCCACTTCCGTTTACGCAAGCGTCTACCGAGGTGACTTCCAATGTCACTGGCATTCCTCTGGTCACAACTGCTGAATTTCCCATAGGGGTCACAAGGCCTGTACCTCCCCAATTGTAATTCGCTCCCGAATGGGATTCCATTGCTGTAATGGTAACCGTACTTCCTGCACAGCCACTTGGAAGCGTGGAAAGGTCTGAAACGGTTAATGAGTTGCTTAAGGTGGTATAAAGTGTCCCTTCTGGAATATTATAAGTTGTTGTTCCGCTTTCATTAAGGCAAGAGGCTGAAGCTGAGGGTGTAACATTCAAGGTTACGGACATTCCGCGGGTAACGACTGCTGACCTTCCGGTAGAACTAACAAACCCAGGGCCACCCCAGACAAAATTTGCGTCGTTAGATTGTTCTGATGCAGTGATCGTAACTGTGCTACCAGCACATCCACCAGGCAGCGTATTGAGGTCTGTAACCGTGAGTGAATTGGTAAGGGTGGTATAAGAAGTCCCTTCAGGTATGTTGTATGATGCCTCTGAGCTATTATTAACACACGCTTCAGTTGAGGTCACTCTCAGGGTAACCTCCATTCCTCGAGTGACGGTAACGGACTTACCCAATGCGTCGACTTTATTGACAAATCCCTCGCCTCCCCAATGATAAGTCACACCTGAACGGGATTCTTTTGCTTCTATGGTCACGGTACTGCCTGCACATCCCGAAGGAAGGGTTGTAAGATCTGATATCGTTAATTCATTACTTAATGTGGAATAAGAAGTTCCTTCAGGAATATTGTAAGGTGCTAGTCCACTTCCAGTGAAACATTCATTAGTCGAAGTGACTTCTAATGTCACTTGCATTCCTCGAGTAACAATTGCCTCTTTCCCCATAGGAGTCACAAGGCCAGGACCTCCCCAATGATAGGTAACACCTGTGTGGGATTCTTTTGCTTCTATGGTTACGGTACTGCCCGCACATCCCGCAGGAAGCGTTGTAAGGTCGTCAATAGTCAATGAATTATCCAAGGTTACTTTCTCGCCACCGGCAGCAAATGGAATTGCGTTACTTGTATTACTGAGTGTGGAACCCGAACAGGGATCCGATGCTCTTTGAGTCACTTTAAGTGTGATCGTTTTATCATGAAGAGATCTGGGTTCCTTCAATTCCCCTTTACCTCGTCCTTGCTCCTTAACTGTAGACACCCCATTTTCTACAACTGTCCACTCAAAGTCATAATCACCCCAATTATTTATATCGGCCCTGAATGTAACTTCGTCTCCTTCGCAATTCCCACCACCTGACCCGGAGAATGTAGCCACCGGGTCGCTTCCCGGGGTACACGCAATCACATTTATGACAGCAAAAACCGTGTCCTCACCACATTGCCATTCGATTCCGTAAGTACCAGGGCTTAGGTTATATGAGTAATTATTAGAGGTAGTTCGTAAGGAACTATTGGCTTTTAATGCCGAAAGTCCCGAGCCAAAGCAATTCAAATAGAATTCTCTATCTTCTCCAGAAAGATAGCCAGCAGGATCATCAGCAGGGTCATAAATCGCTCTTGCAGCTGAGGACATGGGAGATATTGGTGAACCTGTGGTACATCCATTCTCATCAATTGGCACCAGCGTAAATGCCTGATCATAATAAATATCTATTACTCCTGATTCGATATCTGTACTAAATGGATCGATTCCCAAATAATCACAGCCCGGAAAAACATCAAGACTACCTATCCAAAAATGATGATCTGCTTCAGGATCCGAAATATCATCCGATTGAAAATAAGTAAGACTACCGCTTCCTCCGGTATCCCAGGTCACATTGGCAGTAGAGGCATTACAGCTACTAATGGTTCCTCCGGTAATCGTCCACTGAACTTCCAGATCAAACGTCAGATCACCGTTTGATCTGGTAATGTTACATTCATTTCCGGCTGCATTTACTACGCCAGACCCAGATACAGGTGTCCAACCAGTAGCAGTAAAATCATAATCTTCCGCTACATTTAATTCCGGATTCAGGTTACCAGTGATTGTTCCTGTGGGTGTGTGGGTCTGGCCAAACAGGTTGAATAAACCTGATAACATCAATATGATGGTCACAGGTAATTTGATCACTGCACTTTCGTCAAATGTTCTCATTGATCTCATTTCCTTTAGCTATTTTAGTTTTCTGTGATTTCGTTTAATTCGGCGTAGTGAATCTTGAAGTCACTAACTTGTTTCACGCCATGTTTGAAGCTTTCCCTGAACACTTTGGTGAGTCGCCCTTCACTATCATACAGGTATTGAGAAAACAGGTTATTGGCATCATGTTGAAAGGCCATTTCCCCCCATTTATTGTAGACGTAACTTGTCATTACCGCATCAACTGGGTGAACTCTAAAATCATCTATCTGAAGTTCATTGTGTGCTTCTAAACTAATTACCAATGTGCTCTGGCCGGAATCCTCCCACGGAATTATTGCCCGATGTAAATACCAGTTCCCTGCTTGCTTTGTTGGTAGTTTATCTGCTGTTACCTTGGGATCTGTCCCAATTCTGTAATTAATGTCCAAACCATCAATTTCTGATGACCATACACTAACCATATAATTTCTGGTTCCAGATTCCCCAGGAAAGTCCGGATCATCAATAGTAAACTTCAATCCTTCGTGCCCTTCAAATAAAAGTAAAGAGGCCTTCCCTGTATGTGGTCTAAGTTCTCCAAACTCTCCTTCTTCAACAATATCCTCATGGGTCAATAGCTGCAGGTTACTGCCCAAAATCGATCCAGAAACTACTCCATCTTCAAAACCTGTATAAGTAAATTGGTCATAGGAGGCATTCGAAGCTGTTGCCAATACTCTTTCCTGATCTAAATCAAGTTTTGTGGCGGCATAGTTACCATTTATATCGGATGCTTCCAGGGCATTAGAATGAATGTCATATAAAGTGATTTTGCCACCTTCCTGCCATCCATAAGTAAGATCAGGTTCACCATCAGAGAGTGCCCAGCTCTCTTCCAAACCACTGTACCCATCAACCAGTTGATGCACGCCATTATCACTGGTTTTACCTATCCCAATAAAGGAATAGGTCCCGTTTTTTCGATAAATATTGTTTTGTAACACTCCATTATACGTAGCACCTCCAGGCAAAACCACCTTTGATCCATCTTCCCAGGTTGTGATTGTGCCACCCATAATCCCGTCGATTTTGTTCTTCCAATCGGAATCCCCAAATCCATAAGTATCTTTCATCTTAAAAGAAACCATAATACCTTCCTGAGAAATCATGTTTTTATTCTCCGGGTCTTTTCCTTTCAAGCCCATATTTGGGTAAGCGTCCGAGATTTGCTTACCTGCGACTCCCAGAACTCCTTTTTGCATTCGATATGCGGGAATACTTCTGTTGATAAATTGATTTCCATATTCGTCGGAATTATAAGTCAAAGTGGGTTGACCCGAATAGTAATCGAAATCCAAATAATGTGACGCTGATTCAATACCGGTCTTATAATCTTTAGTGGTAGTACCTGTCATGACGCTAGGGAAGCGTTCTTTCTTTGATAAGGTTGCCATTAAATAATATCTCCCTGGCGCTTCTTGTTGGGCAAAGCGAGCATCCATAAATGTTTCCTCAACTACCCCTTGATTTTGAAAGTTTATCCGGAGATAGTTTTCATATTCATTGACGTGAGCATTAAAGCTATCATCAGTTATCGAGTCTGATAGATAATGATTGATCGTTTCATTCAATTTATGACCATTTACATCATACCGAACTATACTTTTCACATTCCCCACACGAGCTGTAAAATCCTTTATGGCTAGTGATCTTCTTTGTGTCCTTTTATAGGTAATATCTCCATAAGTTTCATCTGTATCTTCGTTTTCTCTTTGTTCAGCATAGGTATGAACATCCACCATTCCCGCTTTAAATGTCTCGAAGTTGTATTCGGTGTGGCCAGGTATGTTAGTTCCCATCGACATTTCCTGAATTTTGACATTCCCATACAAAACACCTGGAGCAGGTAAGTCTCGGGCATTGGTAATCATCGATAAGTATTGAAAGTATCCTACTCTACCAATTTCTGCATCAGCATTTTCGAACCATTCGGGTATATCATCCGATTGTTGAGCGGGTAAAATTCCATAGGGTTCGTATGAAGTTACTCCATTGTTATAGGAGTAATTAGTTCGAGTTGTTTCACCATCCAGGACATCATGGAAACTGATTGATTTCACAGCTAAACCTCCGCCATATGTACCTGGCTCTGTGCCTTCCACTACAAACGCCCCACTTTGATCCTGACTTTTCGACGCGTAACCCCCAAGTATAAAGGAAGGTCCTCCCTGCATGTTGTAATGAACCTTGTAAGTTCCCGGGAGTAAATCTTGATCAAGTTCACTTCGTATTTCAACTACCTGATCGTATTCAACAACTTCCTTCACGCCCATTAATTTATTGTACTCGTTAATGTCCATGGAAAGCGCTAAAACAATGTTATTCCCAATGATATTCTTCTGCTGCACATAGGCCCTCAAATTAATGGGTATTGATTTTGTGCGATTGGCATCCCTTTGGTCGTACCACCAGTTGGAGGGTTCGTGAAAGACTGACACCCCACCGGTATTTGGAATCAAATCTGGGTCATCCGGGAATGTGTACGAGTTATCATAATAATGATACTCCGCTGCTAAAGAAAGGTCCAGGAAAGAATATTGAGCTATGGTTTCATAAGCCTGTTCCGAGTAAGGGATTTCTACTTCAATCGTGTTTGTTTGGCTCCCTTCACGCACATTAGACACCTGATAGACGCTTGTTGGAGCCAGCGCAACTTCTTCATATCTATCTGGCTGATATTCAATATTAATATCTGCTCCGAGAGGTGTCTTAATACTCCGAAGTGACCAGGCGTCTAGATTTTTCTTTGACTCATTAGAAACGAAACGGGCGAGTATCTCATTATCTACCACCAGATCCATGTTCACATCTGCTTTATACATTCCCCAGATGTCTCTGGCGTCAGGATCATAGGGTGCATTTTTCGTCTTTTGGACTAATATCGGATCTCCAACATTAAAAGTCACTTTACCCAAGGGTTTAATGAAAGTGATCAAACCACCTTTGAATACATAGTAATATGCAGTTGCATTATCCGTCGTACGGGTGGCTTTAATAAGGTCCCCTTCCGTCAGGCCTTCATAATTTTGTAATGCATTTGTTGCAGATAAGGTGGTGTAGTAACCTTCATCTTTAAGATCATAAGAAAAGGTCGTTTCCGGTACAAGGCTCTTACCATCTCTGCCAGCAAACTGGACACCTTCCAGCGTCAATTTCCCTAAAGATTCGAGCTCTGAAAAATCAGTATCAGGAAGGTGTGGTTCCGTATAAATCCAAGCCTCTTCATCATAACTGTTAATCGTTTCAGGCTGAAGTTCATAAGAGTAATTAAACTTAATAGTTCTTAAAGCAGGTATTTCACCTTCCACCAAATCGCCATTGTCCAGTACATTTTTCGAGAAAAACTCACTTGTACTAAAATATGAAACCGTGCCAGGAATAGCATTAACGGGATTATCAAAACATCCTCCTCCTGAAACGAGATCATTCTCATGTAGACACAAACTCTCATTCGTGGCTTTTATGTCAGTGAAAGTTCGAGCTGGTAAATCTTCATTCTGCACCAATTGAATGCTATCAAGCCTCAATGAAGGTACGGGAGCCCTAAAAATGGTAGTACCTCCAATGGTCGTTTGCCAAATGGAAGAAGTATGAAATGCTTCCTCCGTCGCTTTTCCTCCTAATGTCGCATAATTGTTTCTACTTTTCGCATCCGCTCTTACACTCTTATGAAATAATGCAGTATGGCTCCTTGTTTTGACTGCATCTAAATAATACAATTCTTTTGTGCCATTAGAAGCGTTTTGAAAATTTCCATCTAAGTCACGATTATAGCCCACGCCAGGGTTGCGCCAATGATACTTTTCAGTCCAAAGTCCGTAATCAAATTCCACCCAATATCCCCAGTCATCATCAGATAAGATTCCGTCCGGATCCGAACCACTGGCACCCCCACCGCGATCTACAAAGTCTGGTCCGGTAATTGCAGTCAGATGCCAGATATAAGCATATGGCTCTGGTTGAACTTTTAGATTGTAGTCTTTTTCACTAGCCTGGACATCAATCCGTTCCGAATACATTTTCTCCCCATAAGAATACGCCGGTAGTGTATAGTGGTATCTAACTCCACTTTCATTGGTCACAATGAAACCACCTATTTGATCACCCAAGTCCGGATTTCTGATGAAGCCTGTAGATTGGTTGTTAATGAAATTGATAAATCGTCCCGTCGGTGAAATATTATCGTCAAGATTTTGTTGAAACGTAGTGATTTCAGCATTCGTGAAATATTCTACGTCTTTACTTCCATACAGCTTTGTCTGACTAATACCACCCAATCCATCGGTATCATCATTAGCCTCTCCGGTTCTCGGTGTACCGAATGCGTATGAAACTGGGTCAGTAGTACCATCTTCCCCTTTCTTTTTGATCGTTCCCGCATCATATTCATATCGATTGGAAAAATCACCCACGAATCGAAATTCGGGTCGATCAGTATTATTTCCCGTCTCATAATGAATAACCTCTTCTCCTTTATTCTGTCTATAAAGATGTCGCTGAAAGGCATATGGTCTTATTGGACCTCCTACTCCCTGTGCTGTAACATTGTAATGATCATATTCCGCAAAAGTCCCTCCTAAAGTCTTATCAGAATCATCAATATCATTCACAAATAGATCTTCGTCGGGATTAGTATATACGTCGAATGCCGTGGTTTCAAGATCTGCCCCAGCCCCATCGAAATTCATCGCCCCATTGGTCGAAACAGACAGCATCTCATCTATCCAATATCGATAGTTGGTTTTGGCAATATCAAGCCAAACACCCTTATGAATCGGTATGGAAATACCAAAACCACGAGTAGAGCTACTTATTCTACCTGCATTCGAGTTATGAATATTACTGGAAAAGCCTCCAACTGATGCTGAAACGGAACCGCCGTTTGCCGAACTTAAACTCGCTCCTAACAAGCTCTGAGTACGTCCACTTCTGAGATTTGTGGCTGAAACGCCTCCATTTAGTCCAAAACTTACACTATTAAAATTCGTTGAGAGTCCAGCACTTCCCGTCAAGTTCAAAGCCGTTCCGCCGACGCTTCTGGAATAACTCAATCCAAGGCTTCCGTTTTGACTAAAGCCAGTAACAGGATTATCTCCATAGGAATAACCAAGATTAACACCCAAACCTCTGCCACCGAATCCCGCTCCTACGCCGGAATAATAACCCACTTTACCTTTAAGGCCTCTATAGCTATCGCTCGCCACTGATAATCCTCCTGACACAGAAGCCGGTGACCCTGGCAAACCTATGGTTACCCCTACTCTCAATTCATCAGTTGTGCCTCCACTCCAAAAAGATCGTGTAATGTTCTCTACGTCCGTAAAGTCGTCTGCAAACCCATTGACACTACGGTTGATAGCTCCGGGGTTTAAAGTCCAGCCAAGGCCCACCCAAGAAGCTTCCTGATTAGTTTGTATACCGGCATGATAACCCAAAGAAATGGGGTATCCTCCAGCGGGCCCAGGAACTTCTAATAGTGGCATGTTATAAGCAAAATCTCCAGTTTGCAGGTCTACCATATCGGTCACGTCAACTGGTTCGAAGGAAGCAAAGTCCGGTGCCGTAGGTCCACTCGTCAACGCAAATGACGCCATCGGATAGACCAGTGATGTGAGAAAATTAACGACCAAAAACGCCGTGATCACTTTGGAATAGCGGCGTAATATGGTAATGATGGATTTGTTGTTTTGTCTTACCATTGGAGTTCTGCAAGTTTTGGTGTTGTGAATAAGTCTTTTGTTGTGAATTCAAATCTTTGGAGGCCAGTATTGAAACCAAACTCTTCCAGATGAAAGGCGAAGGACTCGGAGCCTTCAATTTTTTCTTTATCAAATACAAATAGCAATGTGCTGCTTTTGCTGACCCCAAAATTTCGGTTGTAGATATAATCAGCGACCGGAATGGTGTCTTGTGAAGAAGTGACCAACTGCGTGTAAGCACCCATATTGAAAGACAGAGTTTGAAGTTTCCCGCTGAAATCTGCCTGATTCAAAGAGGCTCCATACAAAATATCACGATCTCCGGCCTGTAGATCTAACAGGAAATACACATGGTTTTTGTACTTCTTCTCTAACAAAGCCCGCTTTCCGGGATCTTTGTCTTTTCCCAATTCCTGATAGATAAGAAAGTCGGTCGGGCGATAAGTTACACTCAAACCTATAGGACCTACGTCCTTCTTCTTCTTGAGTCCATGTGAGGAATCCTGAATGTACGCATTCAAATCCCTTTCATTTAGGATTTCGGGGGTACATCCCCACATTACAAGCACCAACATCAATGGATACAAGTATCCCTGTAAAAGTCGTTTTGCCATTATGTATTTTAGTTGCGCCTTTTGCGGCTGTATTATTTTGTATTCAACATGTCGATCACGTCTTCAGTGATGTCCATGTATTCTTTGGCATATACAATATTGCCATTACCCGAAGCTCCCAACACGATATCATATCCTTGTTGCTCCGCATAGTCATTGATCAACCCATTTACTTCAGTAAGTACCTTTTGGGTCATCTGATAATCTTCCTGTTCTGCTTGTTGTTGAATCGCTTGCTGATAATCAACGAGTTGTTTCCTTTTTGATTCGATCAACTGTTTTGAAAGGTCAGCTTCTTTGGCCGATAGTTTTTCTTTATTTCCCTCAAACTCATCTACTGCCCGTTTAAATTCGGTCGTTAATGTGTCAATGTTCGCCTGCCACTGAAGGGATCTTTGTTGAAATGCCGCTCTCGCCGCCTTCATTCCTTCATAATTCTCAACCAGGCGGTTGGAATCTACAAAGGCAATCTTTGATTTGGTTGCGTAGGAATAAGCAATCCACCCCACTACAATAGCAATGACCAAAAAGTTTAAAAGCTTAATCTGCAATAGAGATTTACTATCATTCATCTTGTTATTTTAATTTAGTCGTTTAGCAAAAAGCCGTTTCTGAATTCAAGTATAGCGGTAATTAGTCACCTTTCAAAATATCAATCTGAGAAAATTCTTTATCGCTGATCCTTTGCCTTAATTATTGATAAAAAGTTTATTCGATTGTTATTCCTAATACCCCTTCTGACGATCGATCAAATTCAAGAGCGACTTACCAGATCTCATTCGTTGGTAATTGTCTACAATTTGTGGAACGGCTGCTTCCAGTTTGGTCACTACGGCAATGTGTGGAGTAATGAATACTTTAGGGTGTTGCCAAATTGGGCTTTCTTTTGCGGGAGGCTCTACTGGAAAGACATCCAGAAAAGCACCTGCTAACTGTCCTGAATCCAGCGCTTCAATAATATCGGCATCTCTCTGCTGATGTCCTCGTCCCACGTTGATCAGAAATGAGCCTTTTGGCATCTTATTGAACAAATCGCCACACAGAACCTCTTTCGTTTCGGGTGTGGCAGGCAACATGCAAATGAGCATATTGATATTACCCAAAAAGGCATCCAAATCCTCATAAACATAGGTCTGAACGCCCTCAAGTTGTTTTTTGCTCCGGCTTAATCCATGTACTTCAAAACCTAAAAATCTCAGTTTTTTCGCCAGGTTTGTTCCAAGTGTGCCCAGGCCCAGAATACCAATACTAACAGGTACTTCGGGATCGAATTGCTGATCCCATACTTTGTTTCTTTTATCTTCCAGGTACTTGTCGAACTGCCGATGAAAATACATCACTGCACCAATACAGAAATTACTCATTGGGCCACTCAGGTGATCACTTATCACTTTTGAAACCTGTACATGATCCGGGAGTAGCGGGTCATGTACAATATGATCGACTCCTGCCCCCAGAGAAGCCACCACTTTTAAATTAGGAAGGTGCCTGAACAAGTCTTTTCTGTGACCCCAGACCACCGCCATTTCAACTTTGTGTGGATCTTTTAATTCATCCCATATACTCACTTCGCCCGGAAGGTATTCTTCAAAGGCTTCCAGCCATGGGGTAAGATCTTTGGTCGCTGAATCCAGTAGTAGCATACTTTTCTAGCTCTTTTTTTCCAATATCAGGGGCTTCTGTACTTTCTTACTCACCCACTTGCTGCCCTTCTCAAAAAAACGCCAGGGCAATAAGGCGTCTTCCTGAGCATAATCCACACCTACCCTTCGATCCACTTCAAGTTTGGGAGAGACGGACTTGCCATCTTCTGCCAACCACATCACCTCACTTTCAATTAATGAGGTACCCGTCTGGGATTTATGAAAGCCCAATGCTTGTCCAAGAGCACCAGGACCTCTGGTCAGGGCGTATTTTTTATCTCCACCTCTCCGTTCAATGATGCGGTCCAATCCCATAACTGGTTCTATGGCACGAACCAACACAGCATCTGCTAATCCGGCTTTATTGGTCACAATATTGAACATGTGATGAATACCGTAACACAAATAGATGTAGGCGATGCCACCGGTCTGATACATGATCTCGGTGCGCTTAGTCCTTTTCAGAAAGGCGTGACAGGCCTTATCGTATCTCCCGGAATACGCTTCTGTTTCAATGATTCTGCCACCAGTTACCTGATCTTCAAATTTTGTAAACACATACTTCCCAACCAGGTCTTTAGCGAGCTGAACTACATCATCGCGGGTATAAAATTCCTGCGATAATCTTGGAAGTTGGTCCCAATTTGGATCCTTATCAGTCATCGGTTTTGACCGAAGGCTTATGAAGGATGACCTGGATCATGATGGCAAATAATACCGTCAATCCCAGACCGATGGCATTGTACCACAAATAGCCAATCTGAATGATATCCGCCTGAGCCAGAAAATGGCAAGCCAATACGACTCCCTGGGCCAAAATAGTCCCATAGAATGTGGCAGTTCCGCCCAGGAATTTGAAGAAAAAGGCGATCAGGAAAATACCCAGAATGGTTCCATAAAATATGGAGCCTATGATATTAACGGCCTCAATCAGGTTTTCAGAACTTTGAGCCAATAAAGCAAATAGAATCGCCAGGATCCCCCACATCAGCATCAGTCCTTTTGATGCCAAAAGGTAATGTCCGTCCGAACCTTCTTTTTTCCACCATCGCTTGTAAAAATCCACAGCGGTAGTAGAGGCCAATGCACTGATCTCCGAGGAGGTACTGGACATGGCTGCCGATAAAATCACGGCAATCAGTAATCCGATAATTCCATGGGGTAAATAATTCAGAATGAAAGTCAGGAATACATAATCCGAATCCTTCGTAGCGATCTCCGAATCAACTTCTGTAATTAGGTCTTTGGTTTCCTGTCTGATGGCATTAGAAATCTGGTCTGCTGCCTGCAGTCTTCGGGCATCTCCCGACTCAATGTATTCCATCGCCCCATATTTTCGTTCCTCTATGGCAGCGGCATATTTCGCTTCAAGTAACTCCAACTGATCTGCCTGATCGCTGGCAGCTACTTGTTCCAATGACTGTTCTTTGAAATGGACCGGAGGGGTGTAAAAGACATAAAAAACATAAACCATCACCCCTACAAACAGGATAAACAGCTGCATGGGGATCTTGAAAATCGCGTTGAACATCAAGCCCATTTTACTTTCCCGTGCGTCCTTACCCCCAAGGTATCTTTGAACCTGAGACTGGTCCGTTCCAAAATACGAAAGGGACAAAAAGAGTCCTCCAGCAATACCTGACCAGATCGTATAACGTTTTTCAAAACTGAAATCGAAATCCACGGCTTGTGTTTTATTCAAAACACTGGCAATGCTAAATGCCTCCGTAAATGATACGTACTCGGATATGTAGTTGATCAGGATAAAGAATGCCAGAAACATGCCCCCCATAATCACCGCCATCTGTTGCTTTTGGGTAATGCTAACCGCCTTGGTTCCTCCCGAAACCGTATAAATGATCACCAAAATTCCCGTCACAATAATGGTAAAATTCAAGTTCCAGTCAAGAATAGAGGAAAGAATGATTGCTGGTGCATAAATGGTAATACCTGCCGCCAAACCCCGCTGAACCAGGAACAAGAAAGCACCTAAAGCACGTGTTTTTGCATCGAAACGGCTTTCCAGGTATTCATAGGCCGTAATGACATTGAGCTTGTAGTAAATGGGTATGAATACAAACGAAACGATGAGCAAAGCAAAAGGTAGTCCAAAATAGTTCTGCACAAAACCCATCCCACTTTCATAAGCCTGACCGGGTGTGGAAATAAAAGTAATTGCACTGGCCTGAGTAGCCATCACAGATAACCCAATGGTGCCCCATTTTAAGGTATTATCTCCACGTAAGTAGCTGTCCATACTTTGTTGCCCACGTGTTTTCCAGACTCCATAGACAACAATAAAGATCAACGTAACTCCGAGGACGAAGAGATCGATGTAATTCATAAAAAATTAGTTGGAGGGTTTACCGTCTCCCAGGGAAATTAAATTGACAAAGAGTCGGTAAGCACCAGGCACTCCCGCGGGCAATTCTCTGAACCAGGAATAACCAGAGTAGACATAGTGACCTTTTCCGTATTTAGCCACCAATAATCCACCATCTTTCGGAGTTTCACCTTCATCATTAGAACTCAAAACAGGTGTGAATTCTTCTGCCCATTGGTTCGGAAAATATAAGCCTCGTTCCTGCACCCATCCATCAAAGTCTTTGGAAGTGATCTTATTCGGTTTGTTCAAAACCGCATGATCAGGAGCCAGCATGCGAACTTCTGCTTCTTCCACCGTTACCCTGTCTCTGCTAAGGGTCAGGTCGTAGGGAGCTACTTGCTCTGTGACCAACCTGCGATTGGTATTATACTGCACAAGCATGGTCCCCCCATTCTCCACATATTTGAACAACTCTTCATTTTTGTAAGAAAGCCAATCCACTGTATTAAAGGCTCGAACGCCTAAAATAACTGCATCGTACTGCCCAAGATTTTCAGCGGAAATATCTTCTTTCGCCAGGTCATCTACCTCATAGCCAATTTGACGTAGGTTATCGGCCACCACGTCACCCGCACCGGCGATATAACCTAATTTATCGCCTGCTTTTTTTAGATCAAGTTTCACCAGCTTCACCCGTGAATCAGGAAAAGTGGTCTGCGCGGGAATATGGTCATAGGCTATGACATTGATGCCTTTGTCCCATTTGGAACCATCGGCTAAAGTAGCTGAAGCTGAAACAAAGTTGACACTGGCCTTTTTAGAAGGAGTGATACTAAACGTAAACACCTGCTCTTCTCCCTTAATGGACAGTTCAAAATCTTGAAATTCCGGTGTAGACGACCATCCTTTGGGCAAATCCAACTGTAAACGCCCCCGGGTATTCGCCCTTCCTGAAGTTACTGTCACGGCAATCGGCCTGCTTTGGTTATCTCCGAATACCAGTACTTCACTTTCCATGTTCACCATTACTGGTGGTGTGATGGCTATTGGGCGATAGGTTTCGCCATCTACCGGGTCATTTCTTTTGAATACTATGGGAACGTTAAACTCCAGGAATTGCTCTTCTAATTGCACCAGAAAAGTAGCCTTCATGGCAGAGGGATTTTCCGGCAAGCCAATCATCTTCTGGTCATTTACGGTGTACATTCCCAAAGAAGAAGCTTCGCGCAACCAATAAGGTTGAGAGAGTGGCATGGCTTCAGGTATTTTCATTTTCAGGTCATGATTGAAACGTCGATTGGCTTTGAGTTCCACGTTAAAATCCTGCGTCTGACCCCAAGGTTCAAAACGTACTTCCTTCAACTTAAATTGGCTGCCAATGCGGGAAATACCTTCAAGTCGCAATTGAATCGAATCTCCTGGCACATAGGCATAGGCATCCGCCGCCACTTCAAAATACATCCCTGAAATAGCCGCAATGGCCTCATCGATCTCTTTAAGTTTGACGTCTTTCCAAAACTGATCGGGTAATCTTGATAAAGCACGCTTTCCTTTGGTCAAGGCCATCAATGATTCCGTAGGATCTTGTGGATCGTAATTATCCTCTGCCATTTGCAGGTATTCTGCCACTTCTTCTGACCCTTCTACACGAGACCAGGTCGCATCAATTCCGCCAAATACCTCTTTGGTTTTTTCACCTTCCCACTGGACTAACCAATCTTTGCTTATTCCTCTGCGGCCGGTACTCCCAAATCCCTGGCTCTTGTGCATGCTACGGCTCAAGGCCGAAATTTCCGTGTAAGATTGTCCTAAATTCGGATTGTATTTCCCCACGTCCACTGATACCATTTCTGTTGTATCGAACTCTTGTCCTCTGTAAAACCAAAAACTAGTATTCCAGAAAACCTTTGAAGGCTGCCAGGGCTCCAGGTTATGCTCCGGGTATGCCTCCGGATCTCCCGCCAATTTGAAAGCCTCTTTCGCCAGAATAGCGGAAGTAAGATGATGACCGTGTCCTCCCAGAGTTGGGGTGAACCTGGTAACGATCACATCTGGTCTGAACTTTCTAAATACCCGGACAAAATCAGAAAGCACCTTGTCTTTTTCCCAAATATTCAGGGTTTCATTGGAATTTTTGGAGTAACCAAAATCATTTGCTCTAGAAAAGAACTGCTGACCACCATCCGTTCTCCTGGCTGCCAAAAGTTCCTGTGTTCGGATAATGCCCAACCCTTCCCTGATTTCAGGGCCAATCAGGTTTTGTCCACCATCACCGCGGGTGGCCGCCAAATACCCCGTCCGGTACAGCTCTTCATTCGCGAAATAAGCAATCATACTCGTATTCTCATCGTCGGGATGTGCTGCTACATACAGCACCGTTCCCAGTACGTTGAGCTTTTTGAGCATTTGCCTCACTTCACCGGCGTGGTAAGTCTTTGGGCGTTGAGCAAGAACACTTTGGGTCGTGATCAGTACCAGTAGCAGTACCAATCTATGTAGTTTTTTTATGGTCATTTCGATCGATTATGCGGTAGCAATCAAGCAAAGGAATAACGGTCAAAGTTATGGTAATAAAAAATTTTCCATTCACCAGACCGCAAGGTTTTATGTAAATGGACATCTAACCAGATAATAACTCAGAATAAAAAAAGAAAAGGGGCCCAGGCCCACAAACAGAATTTCAAGTATGAAAAGGACATTTTTAATCTTACTGATTGGTCTATGTACAATTGGTGCAATAGCACAACCTCTTCGTGGAGAAAGGGGACGACATGGCGGAAATCACGATCGTGAACATAGGAGAGAAAAAGGCATGGCCATGTTGAACCTCACTGACGCCCAAAAGGACCAAATCAAAATTTTACGCATTGAGCATGAGAAGGCCATCAAAAATGATCAGCAAACATTGAAACTCAAAAGGGTCGAATTGAGCAATTTGGTCGCTAACGACGATCCTAATGAAAGGGATGTGAACCGGTTGACCGATGAGATCGGAGGAATACAAACGGCCTTACTAAAAGCACAAATCGCCCATCGAATAGAAGTAAGAGCACTTCTCGACGATGAGCAAAAGTTGAAGTTTGATAAAATGAAAATTGGACGAGGACCGGGTGGAAAAAGAGGCAGGTAGTTAAGTTGACCTTGGGGCTTCTCATAGGTGAGAAGTCCCGAATTACCTTTTGAAGCAAATAAAGTCATATTAACTTATCGCTATTAAATGGCCTTTGCGAATGCAACATCAATCGAATTGCCCCGGGTGACAAAAGCGGAAGAAACCCATAGCATTACGCCCGACTTTGGTACATTGGTAGACCAGTACCAGGGATTGGTCTATAATACCTGTCTGGGCTTCCTGAAAAACACTGAAGATGCCGAGGACATGGCTCAGGAAGTATTTATGGAGGCCTTTCGGTCCATTCACAAGTTTCGGGGAGAGGCCAATGTGAAAACCTGGTTGTACCGTATCGCTGTAAACAAGTCTCTGGAATCCATACGCAAAGGCAATCGGCAAAAACGTAAGGGTGATACCATGAGTATCTCGAGCGACATGGAAGTAGGCAGTGAGCGATTTTACCACCCTGGTGTAGTGTTGGAACAAAAAGAACGAAGCGCCATTTTGTTTGATGCGATCCAACAATTGGCGGAACATCAGCAAGCGGCTTTTACTTTGCATAAAGTAGAAGGCCTGAGCTACGAAGAAATTGCGAGAATATTAGACAAGAGCGTCGCATCTGTAGAATCATTGATGCACCGCGCAAAAAGTAATTTGAAGAAAATATTAAAAGCGTACTATGAAGCCTCTGAATGAAGAAATCGAAGCTACCCTCAATAGTCTGGAGGGATTGAAATCGGCACAACCTGGTCCTGATTTCAAGTCTAAAGTTATGGCCCGATGGGAAGAGACGTCCAAAGGTGATCAGTGGCTTCAATACCTCAAATACGGCATTGCTGCTATGATTCTGATGGCTATGGTCAATATCCTGACGCTATTGAACCGTGGTGCATCGGCACCGCAAACAGATGAATTTACGGCACAGGTAGTAGACCAATACCTGGATGCTTCAGATATATATGAAAGTAGCTATGAGTAAGCAGACAAAAACCTTAACGATTCTCACGATTTCGATGCTGGTTCTCAACCTGGTTTTACTGGCAGTGATCTTCTTTGACGGGGATGAGCGCCATCATAGAGGTCATGACAGGGATCGCCATGACACTCGTGGGCATTTCGAAGACCGTATGTCAAAACGACTGGGTTTGAGTGATGATCAGAAAGAAGCTTATGAAAAACTGAGTCGCACGCACAAAAAGGAATTTTGGGAGCTCAGCAAAGCCATTTTTGAGGTCAAGAAGAAAATCAGTGCGTCACTTGCCGTGGATGAAGAACCGCAAGCTCGAAAATTTCTTACTCAGCTGGATAGCCTGCATCGGGAACGGGAGCAAAAATACTTCGACCACACGCAGGCCATTTTTGAGGTATTCACACCTGAGCAACGTCAAAAGTTTTTGGAAACCTTAAATAAAGTAGGTGACGAACATCGGAATAAAAGGCGGAAAAGAAGAGACCATTAAGGTCACCTCCAAATCAATTGCTTCAATTAAAACACATAGCATAGGTACTTGTCTTAACATGCGGATAAGCAATTCCAGTATCTTGAAACCCGGTAGTCCTGAATCGTTTTCGTAAAAATTTCGATCTCCGATAAGTTATTAGCCGAGAGCACACCATTGATTTTTACTGAATTTTCTTTGACATCTATTCCCTCCGGCTTTGATAATGGTATTCGCCCGATCTTCTATCATCATCACTAGCGTTAATAGCTGACTGAAGGATAAAAATGTTTCTTCAAGTGCAGCCGCTCATGACCTTCAAATAAAGGCCATTGAAAATTTGATAAGAATTCATTCAAAAACAGCCATCAGTTTAACACTTTTTCAACGACAACCCACCCTGTCATTTCACCTTTTCAATACCTGCCATAAATCAGCTCAAAACCACTAAAAATCAGCTCATTGAAACAGAATTGAGGTTTATTATTGCGGCAAAAACTAAATGGCCGATTCCCGGATATATGCACTAAGTCATTACCTGCAAGAAAAGTGGCCGCTCAAGAAAAAACTGACCTTTTTCCTGGGATCGGTACTGGTCGCTTTCATGGGGTCCAGAATACTCATCGATGCGCATGCAATGCCACAACAGGCGAATGGGCTGTTCATCCTTATCCTGGCTTCCCTCCTTTGGATCACAGAGGCCATTCCTTCATTTGCCGTGAGTTTTCTGGTCCTGGGTTTTTCCATCTATTTACTCGACGACCTCAACCCTACGACCATCAATCCTGAATGGAAAGAATACACTGCTCAATGGAGCAGTACCGTAATGTGGCTGTTTCTGGGTGGTTTTATTCTTGCGGAAGGCGCGCACAAAACGGGTTTTGATCGCTATTTTTCGCGTTTGGTACTCTCTTTTTTTGGCACTCATCCTGCCTGGGTACTTTTTGGTGTGATGCTGACTACTGGCGTACTAAGTATGTTCATATCTAATACCGCTACGGCTGTCATGATGCTCTCTGTGGTTCAACCCGTCATTGCCCGACTCCAGACCAACAATCCTTATCGTAAGGGATTGCTACTTGGCATTGCCATTGCCGCTACGGTATCAGGTATGGGTACCATCATTGGGTCCGCCCCCAACGCCATCGCTGTAGGTAATCTGGCCGAACAAGGGATCCACGTCTCCTTCACCGAATGGATGATCGTTGGAGTTCCGGTCAGCTTGCTGTTGCTTTTCCTCGGATGGATTCTTCTACTCAAGTTCTATCCCAGCACTGAGCATTATGTGGAAGTAAAGCAGGAAAAACCCGATACACGAACTTCAACGTTCCGCATCGTCACCATCACCTTCTTCGTTACGGTATTTCTATGGATGAGCTCCGGAGCCCATGGTATTCCTGTACCGGTGATCGCCTTTATACCCATCATCGTCCTTACTGTGACCGGTATTCTTGGCGCGAAGGATATGCGCAAGGTCCCATGGGACACATTGATCCTGATTGTGGGTGGCCTGATACTAGGCGACGTGATCCGGAAATCCGACCTGGCGACACTATTCATTACCGTATTCCCACAATTCGATCAGCCGTTTTTAGTACTATTGCTGTTGGGTCTGGCTACTTCTGGCCTCTCCAACCTGATGAGCAACACCGCCACCGCGGGAATCATCATTCCTCTGGTAGCCCTAATGCTTCCGAATCACCCAATAGAAGCCAGTGTAATTGTTGGTTTGTCTTGCAGCACAGCCTTGCTACTCCCCATATCCACCCCACCCAACTCCGTCGTTTACTCTTCAGGCACCTTGTCAATCAAAGATTTTCGTCTGGTGGGTATGATCATCGGCCTATTGGGAGTGATCGCTATTACGGTCTTGACTTTCGTGGTTTACTAAACCTGAAATGATCCGTTTTATCGGGTCCTTTTGAATAGGAGCTTAACATTTACACCCATGTTTTTACTAAGCAATGGTTCAATATCATTGATGGGACAGTAGCTCTCCCTTTCGTGTATCTGTCAGGAAGTAGAAACAGAACGCAAATTCATTCATCCCTCAGATAATCCACCGGATTCAGTCTGATGGACCAGATGATCTGTTGGATATTGGATAAAAGCACGATCAAAAGTAAAATGCCCAGCCCCAGTAAGTAGTTCTCAATACCAAACCTTATCGTGTAAGCAAAATTGCTTAACCATACCTGAGCAAAGTAATTCACCGCCGGCCAGGAAACAACGCAGGCTATGGCAATCAAAATCACATACTCACGGGTCACAAAAAGGGTAACCTCTCGTCTCGAAGCGCCAAGTACTTTTCTTACCCCAATCTCGCGGGTCCGTTTTCGAAATAAGTATGTAGCCAATCCAAAAGCCCCGAGCGCCGCGATGAATACCGACATGGCGGTGAACCAGACCATGATCTGTCCCCCTACCTGCTCCCGCTGGTACATGCTGGCAATTTCATCTTCGAAAAAGATTAACTCCATAGGCTTGTCGGGGTTAAACGAAGCATACGCCGACTCTATGGCGCGGACTTGCTCGATTACTGACTGACGTGAGTTCAATTTGATATTGAGGAAATCGGTATAGTACTTGTGTTTATTTACATAAAGTACCAAAGGCTTAATACTTTCATATAAAGACTGAAAATGAAAGTCTTCCACGATTCCAATGACTTTTCCTCTTCTTGTCTCTCTTCTACCCGTGTACAAGGTCATTTCCACAGCCTCACCCACGGTGATCCCTCCGAGTTGTCTTGCAGCCGTTTCATTCAGGATAAAAGACTCTTTTTCATCATTAGTAAACGCATGACTAAAGCCCCGGCCTTCTTTCACCTGAATATTCATGGTAGTCAGATAATCTTCGTCTACCCCCAAAGTAGACAGTTCCACCGCTGACAATTCAGTACGATCAGGAAACTCAAAACTGAAACCATGAAATCCGTCGCCCAAACCGATAAGTGTACTGGACATGGCTATATTTTCTACGAAGGGCAATTGCCGCAACTGTTCTTTGAGCACCAGATAATTCTCCGTATCATGGTCGTCTACCATCCGTAGGGCCACACGGTAGTTTACTTCATACCCGGCTGGTTTATCGCGCAAGAAGTGATATTGACGCATGAGCAGGATCGTGAATAATATCATCGCCATCGCCATTGAAAACTGCACAGATACGAGCACTTTGCGCTGTACCCCTTTCGACATGTATCTGCCGAGGTTATTTCTGATCACATCCACGGGGCTGTAACGCAAGACGATCAAAGAAGGATAAAAACCTACCAATCCGGAGAGGGCCAAAATGGCCACTACTAAGCTGATCATCGTTCGCATCGAAGAAAACAGCTCCAGCACCACAGATCCTTGTAACCACGTACTCAAAAAAGATTGCCAAATCAACAACCACAAGCCCACAGCTATCACCAATGCCAGTAAAATCATGGCGAGGGATTCGCTCAAAAACTGCCAGGTGATCTGTCTTTTCGAAGCACCCATGGCTTGCTTTATGCCCATTTCCCGGATCCTTTGCTGGTGATTCGCAGTGGTGAGATTCACATAATTGATCACGGCGATCAGCAGAATAAAAAGACCCAACAACAGAAAAAAGTGAATGTTAATCTGTGTATTGTTAGGTTTCCATTCCCCTACCCGATCAGAAGTCAAATGGATATCTGTGAGTGCCTGTAAAATCAATTCAGGCTGATCATCAAGGTAATCCGGGTCGCCCTTATCCAACAATTGCTGTTTTGCAAGCTTTTCAAAACCTGTTGCGGCCTCCGAATTCGGGAACATGACATACAAGTAAGTGCGTGGATAAAACCAGTTGTTGTGCCAAGGGAACATCTGATCAAGGCTTTCAAAACCACTGATGAATTCGACTTTCAGGTGGGTATTGTCCGGCAAGTCTCGTATCAAGGCACCGACATGGAATCGAAATACCTGTTCTCCATCCTCCTCAAATGTGAGGATTTTTCCAATAGGGTTTTCATTTCCAAAATACTGCCTTGCTTTGCTCTCAGTAATCGCAACTTGCCAGGGTGCACCCAAGACCGTTTCAATAGAACCTTGCACAACCTCCATTGGGAACAGGCTAAACATATCCTTATCTGCAAAGACAAAGTGAGATTCCTTATACCGTTCGCCTAGCTCATGACGGACGTATCCTTGCCAGGGCATCATGCGCACATATGTAGCCTCCAGCGACAAATTACCCGCTAGTAATGCCGACAAGGGAACCGGGCTTTTGGCGGATTCCTGGAATTGGCCATCGTTCACGACATTTGAAGCTATACGATAGATGCGTTCATATCGAGGGAAGTGCGTATCGTAGCTTGACTCCTGCAAGTAATAAACCAAAAGGACCACAAAGCACAATATGCCGAGGGCCAATCCGCAGACATTAATAACTGAAAAAAGCGTATTGCGCCGTAGCACCCTCACCGCTATTTTGAAATGATGAATCCAAAGACCAGGATTAAGCTCCCATTTTCCCATAGTTGGATATTTAAAATTTGACCATCTGAAGAATTTCAATACATCAAGTAAAAAAGTCCTTTGGGCAAATCGTACGCCGCTTTGCTCAGACTTATTCATAAAGGTCTCATACAGATCCCCTTCTATTTCTTCCAGGAATTCTTCCCTGCAAAAAGACCGCAGGAATGCGAGGGCCCATTTGGGAGGTGACGGATTCATGTAGCAGTGGGTCGAATCCTACGATAGAGCGTTACCCGTACTTCATAAAGATGATCCAGGGTCTCCATACCACTTGAGGTTAGTTCATAGATACGTTTTCTTCGACCACCTCGTTTTTGGGTAGCGCCGCTCATCTTCGAACTGACCAGTCCTTTATCTTCCAATCGTCGCAACACGGTATGAATAGCACCGATATTGACCAGCCTGCCTGTGGTCTGCCGGATTTCCTCCACAATGGCAACCCCATACGCTTGTTCTTTCAATGCAGCGGCGGTCAGTAAGACCAATTCCTCAAACTCCCCAATCGAATTTCCTTTCATGATTCATTTATCATACAAATACAAAACTAATCAATTTGTTTGATATTTGTATGAGTAATAAACCTAATCTAATGTTCTACCTTAAGCTCGAAGAAATGAAACATTACAAACAGGCCTCAAGGCGTCTCAACATGCCATCTTCTCGTCAGACACGCTTCGCAGGGAGGCGTGTGGACACATCGGGGCCAGGACAGGTAGTGCAAAAAATAGCGATTCGAATCCGGCAATTGATCGAGCTTACGTAACTGGGGCAAGGACTAAGATCAATTTATCTCCTTCTCAACCTCATGTACCAGTGAAATAAACAATTTCTCCGCTTGGGTGTGATGCAGAATTCCCGATGGTATTCCTGCCCATAAGGGTGTATGGGCTTCCGCAATTTCCTTTTCATGCACATTCCAAAGAGCATTCATCAGCTTACTTTGCAAAGGATAAGGTGCGTATCCCCCATTTCCAGACTGGTTAAATTCTCGAATAAAATCCGAGGTTATTGATCGCGCTAACCTCCCTGTGAAAACCCTCGTCAGGTCCGTCTGATACGATTCTTCCGATCTTAACTGAGACTTGTGATACTTCGACGCTCCGGATTCGTCAGTGGCAAGAAAGGCGGTGCCTACCTGTACACCTGATACGCCCATTCGAAAGTATTCAGCTGCTTTTCGTCCATCTGAGATGCCTCCCGCGACTATCACAGGCTTAGTTACTTCATTCAGTACCTTTTCTACCAGGGTCTGCGTATCCATCAATGAATCTTCTGGTGAATTTAAGAATGAAGGTCGGTGCCCTCCGGCGTTTTGTCCGGTGGCAATGATCAGGTCCACAAGGCTATCCTGCAGCATTCTGGCCTCTTCTGGTGTTGTTGCTGAAGCCATGGTCACGATCCCAAATTTCCGTAATTCCTGGAGTACCTCTTTTGAAGGAATTCCGAAAATAAAACTCACCACAGGTGGTCGAACCTGAATTACCGCTTCAAGCTGTTCTTCAAAATTGGGCCCGTCGAGCTTCGGCCTTTGAGGAAGGGGCAACTTCATTTTTTCGAAATATGGAGCGAATCGTTGCTTCCATGCTTCAAATGCCAATTCATCAAAATCATTGAGCGGGTCGTTGGCAAGGGGCACCCATAAATTGAGGGCATATGTGCCGTTAGTAGATTGCCTGATGTCTGCATCGATCTTCAGGATTTCTTCCGGTGATCGAGCATTGAGCCCGAAGGATCCCATTCCTCCTGCATTAGAAACCGCAGCGACCAATTGGACGGAAGAAAACCTTCCACCAAATGCACCCTGGATTATGGGATATTTGATCCTTAGGGATTTACTTACCGCTGTGTTATTCCACATGATCAAAAACTTTATTCACTATTTTCCACTCCGCATTCGCGAGGCTTAATAATAAAAAGTCGTAGCAATTGTGGGCCAGTATTTTTAAATGAGCCCTTACCATGGCTACGTTATTGATAACCTCCTTTCTCAGAATCTCCATCCAAAACTTCTCCTGAAGTTCGGTGGTATTTTTACTGTTTTTTAAACCTACAGAGAATTCCTCCGGGGTTGTGACGCATTCCTCCTCCGTGGCGTCTCCATAGCGCTTTGCTTCAGGTATAAGGCATTGCTGAGGTTGATTCAAATTTTCCTGATAAACCCTATCAAAGCAACCAGGTATCACCTGGGTAATGTTTTTAACATGCTCTTCGTACATACTCAATTGTTTTAGATGGCGTGCCCTACGGTGTGTCCCCCGGCAACGTTAAAGGTTTCTCCTGTCACGAACTTAGCAGACACCAGATAATACACTGCTTCTGCTACCTCCCTGACTTCTCCTATTCTATTGAGCAAATGAAGGCCTGCTAAATTGTCGGCATCGTTTACTCCGATTTTTTCCTGTAGCGGGCTTCTGATGATGCCTGGCGCTATCGTATTGACTCGGATATTATTTTTTCCGAACTCAGCAGCCAATTGCCTGGTCAATGCATGGATTGCCCCTTTACTGGCAATAGGTGCAGTAGCAGGAAAGCCAGCAATAGCATGATCAACCAGGGCCGTTCCAACGTTGATGATACTACCTCCATCCTGCAGCAACATTTGATTTACAGCTGCTTGTGAGGCATGAAATGTCCCTTTGAGATTCACGGCCAGGAATGAATCCAATTCACTTTCTTCTACTTCCAAAAATGGCCTGGGTGAAAAAACGCCCGCGTTGTTGACCAATACATCAACACTGCCATACTTGTCCACGGCGGTCTTTACCAGACGTTCCGCTACTTCTTTTATGGAAATATCTCCTGCTACCAGAATGGCGCTGTTCGGAGAACCGAAAGCAGCATGTGCCTTTTCAAGGTTTTCCTGACTGGACGAGTTCATGACGACATGATACCCCTTTTCAAGGAAAAGTTTCGTGATCGCTTTTCCAATACCAGTCGATGCTCCCGTGATAATTGCTGTCTGATGGTCCATGATGACTATTTCAATATTTTAAGAGTTGAATACATTTTTCCTTTTACACCCCAGTTGTCGATGTTTATTTCGTCTATAACAACATGAGTGGTTGCCGGGTCTTTACCCAAAACATCAACCACTAGCTGGGTGGCTCCCTCGATGAG
Organism: Cyclobacteriaceae bacterium; assembly: GCA_965229785.1. Classification (GTDB taxonomy): domain Bacteria; phylum Bacteroidota; class Bacteroidia; order Cytophagales; family Cyclobacteriaceae; genus JAWPMT01. Next base: position 465,924 of record CBDDJS010000001.1, on the reverse strand, counting down.
TTGCCGCTTTTGCGTACGCGTTACCTGCTCATCCGTTAATTTGATATTGATATATGGCATTTGATTTATTAATGATTGATTCCTTACAAAATTCAGGAGTCGTTGAGTGATCTGATAGGAGCTAAATCACCATTTTAAAGTGATCTGGATCACACCTCAGAGGTGAATAAAAAAACCACCTTCTACCTGATTCAATGTTTGATCGTAACTCAATGAGAAAAAGCCACGAAGGGCATGATTACCTTCAAAATATCTGCGCAGCCCCAACTTGCTGAAGACTCTACTTTTTGATCTCAGATCAACCGCCAGATCCGTGTAGACAGTGATGAATTCCAACACATGGATGATCGAAGAGAAAGCCCACGTTTGTTCTGTGAAACTGGCTACAAACTCCGTATTTTCATCGGTTCTCCTGGCAGCTATCAGCACATTATGATCTCTCAAAAAACCTGCAAGCCAAAACTTTCTGTGTTCCAGTTTGAAGTGGTACGCGAGGTGTCCTTCCTGCTGGTGAATACCCAGTCCCATCTTAAGCATTTGGTCCAATTGATAATTCACTTTCACACCTGGCTTTCCACCAGGGAGTGTCCGTTCCGCATGGGTTTCTACCTGGCTTTGCCAGGTGGTTGGATTGGGACGCAACTCCGTAGTTGGCGTAGCCATCACTCCCACATGAATGGTGACTTTTTTGCCTGACATAAGGATAGATTCAAAATTGGTAAAGTGTTTCCGGTTATTACCCCCAACCTGCCTTACGACCCCAAAGGACCGAACAGACCACACTTCAGGAATGATCGTGAGATTGATTCTAGCCCCAGACTGAAGCGTCAGATGTCTGGAATGATTGAGCGTTTTTGTCTCGAAAATAGTTTCGGAGAGGAGGCCAGCGTAAAGTCTATCTAGCCATACTTCCTCACTGATTGGGATATCTTCAATCTGCGACCAACTTTGGGTCGCATTCAAAAGGCTCAGCACAAAGGTGAGTACCAGGATCAATTGAGTACACATCATTGAAAACACTCCTTTGATCAGTCCCAATTGTTAGTCACGGAAAGCGCATATTTCCCTGAGCCGGAGAAGAAAACTGCCAGCGAGCCAAACAGGTAAAGTGCCTGTAGCTCTATGGCCCAACCACCAAACTGATTAAGTGCAAAAATCTCTCCTGCGTGTACCAGTGCAATAGCAACAAACATGGTGAAGGCCAAAGCCAGGCTTGCTAAACGAGTACGAAAACCAATGATGATGAGTACGGGAGCTACAATTTCTCCCGCGAATGCACCATAAGCCAAAAATTCCGGAAGACCCGCGCTTGTCATCACACTTCCGATAAAGGCATAACCTGATACCAGATTGGCATAGCCATGAAGAAGGATCAAGAGACCAAGCATTAATCTGATGATCAATAAGGTCGAGTCTGTTTGCTTGTTAATGTTCATGATTTCTACTGTTTTAATTCACATTCTTTTTTTGATGAATCAAAGAGAAGAAATTGATGAACGACCTAATAGGGTCTAAATCACGGCTTTTGTGTGATCCAGATCACTTAGCTCTGAAACCTGCTGAGCGTTTCCCGTGATACCCCCAAATAGGCCGCCAGGAGTTTTTTGGGAACACGTTGAAAGAGTTGCGGATATTGCTCAAATAGCAAATCGTATCGTTCCTGAGCAGTGTTTTTCAGTAAGGATAGTATTCTGTTTTGCAGTGAGATGTAGCCGTGCTTGGTCTTGTATGCCCAGAATTTATTCCACAAAGGCATCTCCCGAAGTAGCTTTTCTTTGTTTTGAAAATCAATGTAGAGCAGCTCACAGTCTTCCAGACAGTCTACAGAAATTTTGGCATCTGTCTGATTGGTGAATGCATCGTAATCTGTAACCCACCAGTTTTCCATGGCAAACATGAGTATGTGTTCTTTTCCGGAATGATCCAACACGTACGATTTAAGCAATCCCTTCAGCACCCAATATTCCCGGTAAACAGGTTCATCCTGTTGCACGATGAATTGATGCTTACGTTTTTTCACCGTAACAAAGTGACTCAATAAGTATTGGAACTCCTCGTCCGTGATGGGGGTGATTTCTTCAATATGCTTTTTTAAGGGATGCACAAGTAAGTCTTATGGTAAACAAGCTTAAAGAAATCGGTTAATTTTTTAATACCCATGAAGGAATACAATTCTGTGCAAAAATTCTTTTAATTCCTGAAAGCGGACTTTGATCGCAGAAATAGCTTGTAGAATGCTACAACTGCCTATCTTCACCCTTGCATCGACAGACCAAGACACGATGAAATCATTCCTTGTTTTATATAGCTTTTTGCTCGCAGCTGTCTTGTCGGCAGATATATGGGTCTATGAGATCGACTCGGATGTATACATGCGGAAAGGACCAGACAACAAAGCAAAGATCCTGGGGACATTGACGGGTGGCGAACAGATCGAAGTGTTGGAAAAAACGAATGAGTTTTGGTGGAAGGTCGAACATGAAGGCACGGAGGGGTTCGTTGCTTCTAGTTTTATCGTTGTTGCTGTGCCCGAGACATCCGTCAATATGACCATGGCTGCATGGGATTTCATCCTGGAATACCCGGCGATCATAGGTGTCGTACTTTTTGTGGTGGTCTTCGGGATGATTAGGAAAGTGCAACGCATAAGGAACAGGAAAAAGAAGTGAAGCAGCCGTCCTTAACAGAGTTAGGGATCAATTGGAAAACCTATGGAGCAATGATCCGCAGTGAATTAACTTAATGAGTCATTAGTTATTCAATGAACTTTGGCGTAAATGCCTACTGCCTAGTTACCATCGTCGTTTCCGGCAACCGTACAATATTCCTTCAGTTCCCTGGCGGCTTCTTCATGTTCCATATCAGCAGCAGTCTGAAAGTCTCTGCAGGCATCAAACCGATTGTTTTGCAACTGGTAAAGTAATCCTCGCTGATAATAGATTTCTTTGTCCGTGGAATACAAATCAATGCTTCGGGAAAAATCTTTTATGGCATTTTGATAATCCATGACCGCAGTGTAGGTATAGGCACGATTGTCATAGTAGGAGGCATTTTCATTATTCGTTTCAATCAATTCATTGAGTACGGCAAGGGCTGTCTGGTAGTCTTCTGAATGATAATAGGACATGGCCAGATCATTGAGCAGGGTTGCATCAGGCTCATCGGTCAATTCCTGGGCTTTTCGATAAGTGATGATGGCTTTTTCGTACGTGCCCAATTGATAATAGGTATCTCCCAGGTTCTTCTGCCTTTGAAGATTATCTGGCGAGAGGTCTACACCCTGGCGAAAATATAAAGCCGCAGAATCGTATTGCTCCAGGCCATAAAATGCAACTCCTATCCGATTCAGTGTTTCACCTCTATCTCCATATCCTAATTCCAGTGTTTTGCGATAATCTTTCAAACTCTTCTGGAATTCATCCAACTGAAAATACAGCACACCTCGATTCAAGATCAATTGGCCATTGTCGGGATTATAGGTAATTCCCTTATCCAGGTAAGTAATGGCAGACTCGTATTCTTCCAATTGAAACGCGGCAAACGCATAGTTCAAATAACCAACGTGACCTGTGCTATCCAATTGGATCGCTCGCAAAAAATCTCCTTTGGAATTGGAATAATCCGAAAGCGCATATTTGATCAAACCCAAATAATTGTGATAGTCTGCGTATTGATCATTGAGTTCGATGGCCCGTTCCATATCTCCCAGGGCTTTGTAGTAATCTCCCAGGGTATAACGCGCCCTGCCACGCATATAATAGGATTCGTGATCGTAGGCCGATTGCTTGATGGCCTGGGTGTAAAGTTCGACGGCCCGTTCGTATTCCTCATTATCAAAGGCCGTTTTCGCCACCTCGGGCAATTCCGGTGCGTCTTCTTTCATGACTTTGGCTTTCAGGTCTTCGGGTATGTTGAAAATTTCCTCATCAATCTTATCAATGAACTCGACATGATCCAAATACATGGTATTGATCACGCCATGTGGCCCCACCTCCTTGAACTCCGTGAAAAGATCCATGTCTCCAAAATTCTTGTATTTCAGAAATTCTCTTACTTCCAATCCATTTTTGGCCCTGATCGGTTGAAAATCTTCCATACCGAAGTAAACGGCGTTTATATCATCACCAATTTTAAAGGAGATCCGATAGGCATCCACACCGTCAATATTCACATCGGTGATTTGATCGATATCGATCTCATCTAACCAATCCGTACCAAAACTATCGTTGAAAGGATTCATGCCTCCACTGCTCTTCTCGACGGAGGTCACTTCTACCTGATCTGAGGTTGGATCATAAGACCAGCTGATCGAATCATTTTTCCCCATCTGAAAAGCGGTACCCATAAACTCCATCTTCATGTACATACTTCCGGAGGTACTTATCTTCATCACAATGGGCAATTCAATCCCTGAAAAAATACCTCGACCGTCAATGCTCATATCCGTTTGAAGGTCAATCTCACGATCTGTAAGTCCTTGTTTCAAGGCTTCAATACTTATCGTGGACTTCTCTCCTACCGTCAACACCCCATACTTTTCTTCCATCTCTGCCACCCTGGCCTTATAATTATCCACCTCTTCTGGCGCCAGGTGATCCTTATTAAAAAGCGCAATACTTGCGACTTCATTGCCCTGGGTAAAAGCCACTCCGGAAAGCATCTCATTATTTGTCAATTCAATGGAATAAGAACCATTTTCCAGGTTGTTGATCAACCCCTGGTAGATCCTGGTTTCCTGAGCTGCCAGCTTACCATCTTCGTAAGTGCCAGAGAATATCGTTTTCGTATTGAAAAAATCAGGCCAATGAAACCGTCCGGTAACTTTACAGTTTTTTACCTCATCGATGTACATTACTGCAATGAAAGTGGTACCCGTATAGAATTTGAATTCCCCATACCAGGTGGTATTTTCATATGCCTTTAGTTGGCATTTCATGTCTTCCAGACCCTCTCCGGCATAGGAAAGGTTGACACAAATCGTAAGCAGTAAGATCACGAAGCTTTGGAAAATTCTCATGGAATGATGTCTAGTTGTGTTCAAAATAGGTAGGCAAGATAAAGCAGTAGCTCCTTTTGATCAAAAACTGCGTATGCTCTAAAAAGCGTACTCATTTGCCAAAATACCATATCTATTAAACGTGGTAGGCCCGACCCTGGCGAATGGTGGTATGAAAGGTGCAGTACCCTGACAGGCACGCTTAGCGCCGGCCTGTCAGAAGGCCTGAGCCGAAGGGCGTTTTTAGTTTTCTATCAATTGAATTAAATGTATAATCCCCCGCCTTTCAGGCACCCCCTTACAAGGGGGATTTAATATATAACTTAAAAATAAGTTCTAAAACGTAAGAATAAGTTGTATAACTTAAAAATAAGTTTTAAGATTGCATTGCTGATCAATAAATGTGAAAGTAATGACGACACTCACAAAAGCGGAAGAGAAGATCATGAAGATTCTCTGGGGTATCAAGGAAGGTTTTATCAAGGATATCATCGACCAGTACCCCGACCCCAAACCTCCCTACAATTCAGTATCTACCATTGTACGGGTATTGGTACAAAAGGAGATCGTGGGATTCAAAGCTTTTGGGAAATCCCATCAGTATCATCCTTTGATCAGCAAGGAGGAGTACAGCAAAGGACAGTTGTCTCGTCTGGTTTCGGACTATTACAACAATTCGCTGAAACAGGTGGTCAACTTCTTCTCGGAAAGCAAACAGCTGGACCAGGAAGAATTAGACGAGGTAATGAAAATGCTGAAGGACCTTAAATCGCAGAAAAATGATTGATTTGACCGTATACTTAGTGGAATGCAGCTTGCTGCTGGGCTTGCTCTATAGCATTTATTGGGTACTTCTGCGCAAAGGAAGAATGTTCACACTCAATCGATTTTTCCTGATTTCGGTATTTGCCGGTTCATTTTTGATTCCTTTGATCGATATCAGTCTACCGACTGAAAATTATACCTACATCGAAGCTCCCGTGACAACTTTGAGCGATGCCCGGATGACGTATTACGAGAAAATGGATGAATGGATGGTCCCTTCCGCAGCTCCGAAGACTGGTTCCGAAAATACCGTCCAACGCCAGAGTAAAACTTCCTGGTTGTTGGTAGGATTGATTTCGCTTTACCTGACGGGTATGGCCCTGTCGTTGATCCGGATGGGCTGGATCTACTCCACGCTTTTACGGCTGAAAAAACAAGGCTCGCTCGAGGAGCGGGACGGACTCACACTGGTGAAACTGAATCAGCCAATAGCGCCTTTTTCGTTCCTGAAATACGTGTTTGTTTCAAGAGAACAGGTGGAAGATGTAGATTTCCAGCAAATTCTGGACCATGAACGTACGCACATCCGCGAACGGCATTCGATAGACTTAATGATTGTACAATTTTTGGCGGCTTTGCAGTGGTTCAATCCTGTGGCGTGGTTGCTGATTAAATCCCTGAAAACAACACATGAATACAGAGCAGACCAACAAATGATTTCTAAGGGTTATTCCGTGAATGAGTATCAAACCTTGCTTTTGCAGCAGTTGATCAGCAACAACTCATATGGGTTGGTACACAATTTCAATTTAACATTTATTAAAAAGAGAATAGCCATGATGAAAATTCAAAAAATAGGATGGACAAGCAAATCGCAAATGGCATTGGCATTGTCCCTGGGTATTATGATTGCAATCATCACTGTGCAGTGTAATGCCAAATTGGAACAACTAGGACCTGAAGGAGCAAATCAGGAAGTGGTTGTGGAACCCTTGCAAGTAGATCTTCCGGTAATCGCCGCGAATGGATTTGAACACCATGAAACAGATAATACCATTGTGATCACCGTAAATAAGGACGGTCTGTTCGCAGATGGCAAAGCTGTGTCTATCGATGACCTGGGCACCATTGCACGCGAGGGTGTAAATGAATATGGTATCGTAATTATGAGGATAGACCAGAATCAGTCCATGGGCATGGTGCGATCTATTCAAAATGAGCTGCGAGTGGCTGATCGACGGAAACTCCTCTATGCTGGCCTCAACGCAAATGGGGGTCATCAAGGTTTACCGATCTTGCTCCCTCCTCCGGTGAATGCAGAAAACTCACTACCGGAGATCGATGATGCCTACATCAAGGAACATGACCTGGAGTTATTGTATTTGAACATTGGTATACCTGCTACTGCGGAACTTCAAGCGACTGTCTACGAATTTGTAGTGGGACAAATAGAACGAGGAAGGTCTAATTATGTCGTTAGCGCCAAGTTTGACGATGATGATCTTTACAAAAACTACCTGGCAAATCTGCAATTCCTTCAAGAAGGGTTTAACCAGATCTACGATGAACGTGCTAAGGAAATGTTCGGTAAGGGCTGGTGGGAAATTGATCGCTACCTCGACGATGAAAATCGAGCGCAGTACAATGCCGTAAGAAAAGGTATTCCGCGAGCCATCTCTATAGCGGAGAAGTAAACTGAAACAAATCTGGCGCGCGTTTTAACGCGTGCCACTATAAATAAAGGAACTAGCGCTCATTTTTAAACGAGTGCAAATAAAGGTACACGTCTACGTGACCCGGTCTACGCGACTCGATCTCAGACGCGTGCTTTTATTGATCCGTGATTCAATCGCGGACCAGCATTTGGCTTCCATCAAATCAGATACAACAACAAAGTGCTTCAATGAACAATCACATCTTCAAAAATTACCTAAAGGTGGCTTTCCGATTTCTTTCGAAGGAAAAGTCAATCACCTTCATCAGCGTTCTGGGACTGGTCCTTACGCTGGTGGCTTCCTCTCTCATCTATCAATATCTATCGTATGAAGAAAGCTATGAAGCGTGGAATGTAAACCAATCGCTGGTACACAGGGTACACATGGACAATGTTACCAATGACACTAAAATCCAGTCACTGGCAACTACATTCTCCGCTGTAGGGCCTCAGGCTTTGTCTCAAATTCCGGAAGTAGAAGATTATGTTCGGTTGTTCGGGTTTAGTTTCGAATTGGATTATCATGTCATGTCTATTCTTAAGGATTCGGTCAAGCAAGACTGGTTCAATGGGCAAAACATCTTTATTTCCACTTCCTCCTTCTTTGAATTCTTTCCGCGAGAAACGATCTATGGGGATCTATCATTAACTCAAAAAGGATCAGTCGTGATTTCCAGATCCCTCGCTGAACGACATTATGCCGGCGAAAATCCAATAGGCCAGCTACTGAAGTCTGATCTGTTAGGCTACCTTACGATTACCGGCGTATTTGATGACTTTCCGGCCAATTCTCACTTAGCAGTGGACATGCTGTTGCCCTGGGATAAAATCTCCGCTGATGACAACAACAACTGGAGAAGTCTCTACAACACTTACAATTACCTTAAGTTAAAAGATCCCCAACAGATAGGACAGGTTGAACAAAAGTTGAATCAACTCTACATAAGTAACAGGACGGATAGGCATATTGCAGAAAACACCGTCTTCGAATTTCACCTCACCCCCATCAATCAGATACACCTGCAAACGGAAGAATTGTACCGTGATTTTGCGCATAAGGGAAACCCCAATCTCATTTCGGCCCTGAAGCTGATTGGATTGATCTTGCTGGCTATCGGCATCATAAATTACCTGAATTTACTGATTTCCAGATCCAGGGAACGTCTCCGGGAAATTGGCATAAGACGCGTATTAAGCGGTGGACAATCAAGCATTTTTGCCCAGTTTTTTTTCGAGGGACTGTTGGTTATGATCTTATCTCTGGCCCTTTCCATTGGTATCGTTTACCTGTGTCTCAACGCATTCAATGAATATCTGGATTTGGATTCCCAATATCAAGCTTTAGAAAACAGCGGCTATTGGGTGATCTTACTTATGATAGGCATACTCATTCCCATTTTTGCCGGATTGTACCCAGCTCTATCCTTGAAAAAAGTACACTTGGCCAAAGCACTAAAAGGAAAAAGTGAAGACGTTCAATTCAATATATCCCTACGACGGATCCTTATCACCTTCCAATTCTCCGCTACGATATTCCTCGTTTTCCTGTCATTTGTGATCTATCAACAATTGGAGGGAATGCAAAAACAGGCTTTGGGGTTTTCTAAGGAAAAAGTAATTGTACTACCCACTTATCAGACTCGAATGGACTCGGTAACCACTATGAAATTTCATCAGGCCGTCGATGAATTATCGAGTCATACGCAGATTTCGAGTGCTACCGTGGGTTCTAGTATTCCGGGCTATAGTATTCGCCAATCCGTGGATTTTAGACCTACTCTATCCGATATGGACTCGAAAACGCCTTTTCAATCCATTCGCATCGACAATCACTTCTTTGAGACTTTTGATATGGAGCTCATTGCGGGCAGGAGCTTTACACCAGATTTTGCCAAAGCAGATCACGACCAATTCAATATGGTGATCAATGCAAGTGCGGCAAAAGCATTGGGTTACGTAGAACCGGAAAAAGCGGTAGGCCAGTACATGTATTATCATAAAGATCGCAAATGCAAGATCATTGGTGTAGTGCAGGATTTCAATCAACAATCACTGCATCATCAGATAGAACCGATGACGTTTTATAATCGGGGGTTAGACCGAAACCGTTTTTTCTCGATTAGGCTAAATACCCCGGAAATACAGGCGGCGCTCCAATTGATCGAAGAAGTCTGGGTGGATGCATTTCCGAATCAACCCTTCGAATACTTCTTTTTGGATGGCTATTTTGCGAGGCAATACCAGCAAGATCATGTCATTCGAAATGTAATGTCCATTTTCTCAGCACTGATCCTTTTGATATCCGCCATCGGTTTGTTAGGCATGATTTCTCTGATCATCAATCAACGCATGCAGGAATTAGGCATACGGAAAGTACTCGGCGCATCACAGAAAGACTTATTCCATTTATTGGGGAAAGAACATTTCTTCATCATCGTGCTGGCACTGATGATCGGATGTCCGATTGGTTATTGGTCCTCCGTTAACTGGCTCGAGCAATACGCCTGGCGCGTTGAAGTGACCTGGTTGTTTTATGCCTTGCCCATTTTGTTATTGTTTGGTATTTCCAGCTTGGTGATGTCTCTCAGAATAAACTGGATATCCAGGATCAATCCCGTTGAGGTGCTAAGAGATGAATAAAAAGAATACAGGCTCGCGTCAAAAGATGCAGTAAACAATGGTCCGCGTTTTAATTGAAATGCGGACCAGCATCAGTCATTCTAAATTCCCTTTGACTTATGCCCTTACTGTGGTTTCACCGGCGAAAGACTTTTTAGAAGTATTCATTTTTACATTTGGTGATCATCCTTAGGGCATTAAAATCTATACTTTGATTTATAATAATATCGTGCATTTTGTCTTTGTGGAAAATCATGCTTCAACAATCTGTCCAGCTCACCTCTTTCGATACTCAATTCTTCAATATCGAAGTGAATCTTTCGAGTCCTTCCATTCTTAGATTTCAAAGTAATATCCCAACAATCGTTTCCTGGTCCGTATTTGGAAGGCGCTGATCTTCGGGTGCTACATTCGATCACGTCGTTCCAATCATAAAACTTTTGATTCATCTCCAGTCCCTGTTTAGTGAGCACCAATGCGATAGGATCACCTGATAAAACGGAGATATATTTCCGGAGTTGAAATATTCCCAGACTAGCTAAAAGCAACCAAGACCATGGCAAGTATCCGTATTCCCCTCGCATTAACATCAGCACCGCTGGAACACCACAAAGCATTGTGTAAACACTCCATGATATAAGATGAACCCAATTAACTTTTCTATGATAGTATATTTCTACTCGTTCATCCTTGTTAGCTGCTTTCATAAAGGTAAATGTAGATTTTCTAATCTATCAGTTGATCATTCTAAATCGAAAAACCTTATACCCCTGTCAATGTTCCCCTGGGTTGTCAACTCCGATTTTAGGCCGACGGAACAAATTCCGTTCATTATGGCCAAAAAACCACACCCCCACTGTTATCGGAACTGGCTCCTGTCACCGAGCTCAGACAGTTGGTTTCTCCCCGTTCTCGAAGTACACCCATTAACGCAAACACGATGGCTTCCTTGAAATCAATCAAACTTACATCAGGGATAACCACTTCCACCTGATCACCTAAATAATGGCGCAGTGTCTTGATGAGAAAGGTATTCTTAGCACCTCCGCCTGTGGCCCATAAGCGCGCCCCCTTTCCCGTCTCGTGTGATTTAATTGACGCTGCAATTTGATAGGTGATGTGATGAACGCCTGTACAAAGTCTGTCTTCCATTGACAAACCTGAATAGCGATCCACAATAGGCACTACTTCGTCTACAAACCACTCATAGCCGGTGGATTTAGGATAGTCCTCTTTGAAATAAGGAAGACCATTCAATTCCTGAAAAAGCGCTTGATTCAAATTCCCTGAGGCAGCGATTTTCCCACCTTCATCAAAGGCTAACCCGATTTGATGCGTTAGATAGTTTAGTAACATATTGACGAGACCTATGTCATACGCCATTCGTTTTCCCTTATGACGAAAGGATACATTTGATATCCCTCCCAGGTTCAGACAATAATCATATGCGCCAAAAAGCAATTCATCGCCTATCGGCACTAAAGGAGCTCCCTGTCCACCTAAAACCACATCTTTGCTACGAAAATCACAAATCACTTTTTGACGAGAGGAACAAGCAAGTTCCTGCCCATGGCCAATCTGCAGCGTCAGTTTTTTATCTACCTGATGAAATACGGTATGACCATGACAAGCAAGAAAATCCATTTCGAGTTTTTCTTCTTCGACAAAAATCCGGCTTTGCTCACCAAGCCATCGTCCATATTCGCGATCTAAAAGGCTTAGCTCCAATCCACTTAAATTGACACTTTCTTTCAACCGCGTTCGCCACTCCTCAGTGTAATCGAGACTGACGGCTGGCCCAAGTTCAAATTGCCAATCATGACCCTCTTTCCACAACTGAACATAGGCCATGTCTAATCCATCGAGGGAAGTCCCCGACATAAGCCCTAAAACCCGATAACGATTTGACGAATCTTTCATAATTAGTCGCCCAATTTATGAGGTTTACTGTAAATCCTCCTTTACTTTTATTACTGAAATCAAAACTTCACAACTCATGAAAGCTGCATTTATCAAAGTATTTGTCATTTCTATAAGCCTGAGTGCGCTCAGTGCATGTGTTCTGATAGATGGTCAACCAGCCGTTTTGGTTTCATTAAATGAGATAGCAGATACGAAAGTGAAGATTCTTGATTCAAAAGGTATGGTCATTCATGAAGGAGCTACACCTACCATCGCAACCATGCAACGCAGCGACGATTATCTGAAGAAAGATAAATACTCGATCATTTTTACCACTCCCGGATACATTGAGAGATCCTTCACCCTCAATGCTTCAAGTTATGGTACTTATTTTGGTGATTATCCAAATCTGAGGCCCATGGGAGTCCTGGTATTAAATTCAAAAACTGGAGCAATGTTTCAGATCGACAAGGAAACGATAAAGCCCGATCAATCTGGAAAAATAGCTACAGAACGCAGAAACGATTTTGAAATTTATACCATGAAGCAGCTCCCTAAAGAGTGGAAACCTTTGCTTTACCCCTTGAACTGATCCATCAAGGGATCGTAACACCTGGCTCACCTTGTGGTACACTTTTCCCCTGCCAGTAACGCAAAACTTCCCTTTCCATTTCCGGAAGTTTTTGATATCCGAGGACAACACTTTCGCAAGCTCTCCAATCACAATACTGTAGTGCGTATGGGTTTCCGATCCAGGCCAGGTTTACCTGATTTGAGTCAATTATTTGATTTAGTAACGTCAATAGTTCACCATCCATACCAAATCGCTTTCCAGGTTTCTGTGAAGGTGGAATGACCACAATCCAGCGTTTATGATGTCCGGCTTCTACTGAAGGTAACTTTAACATATCCTTACTTTCAGTAATCGTCATCGCTACCTTTTCGTTGAAATCTGGTCCCAGAGATTGAAACCATGAGATCACTTGTTCCTCCGGCAGCATTGGAGTTTCTACAGGCCTCAGTACCGAAATTGTTTCGTGAGCCAGGTGAGCTCTCAATGCCGAACTATCAGGTATGCTAACGGGAAGCGACTCTGCCGTAAGTCCAGCTTTAACCTTTAGCTCTTGCATATGCCGATAACTGCTGTCAATTTTCTTTTCATCGACTTTTTCAATAATCCAGTTAACTCCTTCCTCCAGGTCTGGCGTGAAGGACAAAATATCATTACCAGCTACAAAAGCTCTATATGGAATTTCTCCCGGAGCAACTTCTGAAAAAACACTCCTCATATTAAGTGCGTCAGTCATGACCGGGCCTGAGAAACCTAATTCATTTCGAAGTACTTCTTCAATGCAGAGGGAGGACAAAGAAGTTGGATTTTCCGGATCGATTGCTGGCACGATCATGTGCCCTACCATGACGCAATCCACTCCTTGTTCAATGAACTTTCTGAAAGGATATAGTTCGTTGGCCTCTAATTCGGACCGGCTTTTATCAATAACTGGTAATCCCAGGTGAGAATCCACATGAGTATCGCCATGCCCAGGAAAATGCTTGACACAACCCAATAATCCTTCAGATTTCATCCCCTGATAGTAGGCCCACGCCAATTGAAACACCTGCTCAGGGTCTTCCCCAAATGATCGGTAACCGATAACAGGATTCCTGGGGTCTGTATTGATATCTCCCACAGGAGCAAGATTGAAATGAATACCAAGCGCCATTAATTCTTTGGCAATCGCCCTGCCCGTTTCGAAAGCGACATCAGGATTTCCTGAGGCGGAAAGGGTCATGGGGTAAGGAAAAGGAGGGTGACTATCGATGCGCATGCCGAGTCCCCATTCAGCATCTATACTGATCAATAAAGGATTCTTGCTAAGTTGCTGATAGCGATCTATCATTCGTGCCAGTTGTGTCACACTATCTTTTTCCCGCTTGTAAGTCTTGCGATCAAAATTCGTTTCGACACTTTGGCGACTATAGAAAAAGGTTAAGCCACCAATCTCAAACTCCCTGATGTAGTGCTCGATCTGCCTGATCCCATCGGGAGTGTCATGAATAAAAGCAGCCGGGCAAAAAGCCTGACCTACTTTTTGATTAAGTTTCATCATGATTCAGATTTCATACCGTAAGTATCGGGAAACTTCAGGTACCTGATCAGGAAGATCCCTGGCAATCCTGCGATAACCACCCAAATGAAGAACCCCTGATACCCCAGGTATTCCTGCACAAACCCACTGATCATTCCTGGCACCATCATGCCCAATGCCATGAATCCGGTAGCCAGGGCATAATGTGCGGTTTTCGAGATCCCCTCGGCCATATAAATGGTAAACATGAGAAAACTCGCGAATCCAAAACCATAACCAAATTGCTCTACAATTACTGTAGCCGTAACCCAGGTGATGGAAGTAACACCTGACCAGGCCAATAAGACATAAAGCACATTGGGCATATTGAGCGCAATTGCCATGGGCCAGATCCATTTCCCCAACCCATCTCTGGAAATGACAATTCCCCCAAGTATACCTCCCAGTGATAGCGCAACCAGGCCTATCGTCCCATAAATGGTACCCACTTCGGTGGTACTTAAACCTACCCCACCCTGATCAGGAAGATCTAATAGAAAAGGAGAGGCCATTTTAACCAATTGTGATTCACCCAATCGATAACAAAGAATGAATGAGATACCGATCCCAACATGCTCTTTCTTGAAAAAAGAAATGAATACCTCTTTTATTCCTTTCCATCCGTCAGAAACTCTCTCAGGTTCCTTAATGACTGGTGTTAGCAGATAGTTGGCCAGTGTCAATATGCCCATGATGGCACCTACCATCATCAATGCCCAACTCCATGACCATTGATTATTTCTTGTGGAGGTTTCCATCAGTCCGGCAATGACTACTATTCCTCCTTGCCCACTGATCACGGCCATTCGGTAAAAAGTGCTCCTTATACCGATGAAAAAGGACTGCTTTTCTTCGCTCAGGGCCATCATGTAGTAGCCGTCCGCCGCTATATCATGTGTAGCCGAGCAGAATGCCGCTAGCCAAAAGAAAACCAAAGTAGTGATAAAAAATGTACTGAAATTGAGGGCAAACCCCACCAGAAAAAAGCAAACAGCTCCCAATAGTTGTGTGATCAGAAACCAGTTTCGCTTGGTAGACCTTATTTCAACTACCGGGCTCCAGAGTGGCTTGATCACCCAGGGTAAGTAGAGCCAACTGGTATATAATCCAATATCTGCATTGGAGATGTCCAACCGCTTGTACATAATTACGGAGACTACATTTACCACGATATAAGGAAAGCCTTCCGCGAAATAAAGCGTTGGTATCCACGCCCAGGGATTGCGTTTTTGCACTTCATTCATGTCCCCTCTAATTTAATCGAGAATCACTGACCTTCTGGTGGGTATTTGTGTAAATGATACCTGAATTACCGTCAAGAAAACAATCCTGAGATCCGCATATACAAAAACAGCACGAACTAAGTCCGTGCTGATTTTCGGCTAAATGTGTGATTCGCTCTTAGACGTGATAAAAACGCTCTTTAACGATTTTGCCATCTTCCCAGTCAGAAACTACCGCTTGCTCTACTCGAACCCGATTTCCAGAAGTTTCCACATATTCCATTACTGCTTCGTAATAAGATCGTCCTTCAGCGGTAGCATGGCCGCTTACCGTGTAACCAATAAACTCCGATACTCCAGCCAATACCTCCTTCTCAATGCTAATGCAATATTCTTTTCCTTGTTTTGGATCAGCATTTCCTTCAATTAGAATCACATCATTGTGAAAAAATTTCTCCTGCGCCTCTACAAATTGACCTTGTGCAAGCATGTCGAACAAAATGGTCAGGTTGGATTCGATGGTTTCTCTGGAATCTTTCATGTGTATTATTATCTTAAAAATTTAATTGTAACAAATAAAGTTACAATTAAAACAACTAACTTAGTCTTGAAAAGATTCATTCTCATTTGGTCTCCATGATTACATTCTGAGGATATCTGATTTTATGGCGATTGGTTACCGAAAGATTGTTCTTTCACATAAAGACAACAGAAACTAAATGAATTATTCTACCCTGTTGCAGCTTGTGGGTAAAATGAAAACACTGAAATTATTGTTCTACCCTATACTGGGAATAATACTAGTTTCATGCTTTGAAAATGACAAAGTCGTGATGGAAACGACTGCAACTGATGCCCTCTTTTTAGAAGGTCTATTCATACAATTGGATAGTCCAGGCACTGAATGTGACTGGATTTTGGATGCTTCCTCCGAAATCTATGGTTTCGATGAACCCATTGAAGACTTCTTCCTGACAAAATCGATCCTGTTCGATACACAAAATGTGGTAGTTCGTTATGACACGATCGTCCACAATGAAAATTGTGCAAATTTCGATCAGTGGATCCAAAACCTGGAGGTCTTCGAACAAAAACCATTAACCGACGATACCGGGCTTCTCAATCAATCAGTGCAATTTACCGCACACATCGACTCGATATATGTTATGAATGACTATCTGATTGTTGATTACTCGGCCAGTGGTTGTGATCGATTCACCTGGGATGTAGCGTTAGTGAACACCGGAGCAAATTTAGTCGTTTCACCCCCAGAGCGAAATCTGGTCTTTTGGTTCTCCAACAGGGGTGGCTGCGCTCTGGAGACCCGACAAAAAGCCATCTTTAATATTCAAGAATTACGGATAGCCGGTGGGCAGGTGCTTTTAAATATATCGAACAATTCAGATCAGAACAGGTCAGTGATCTATTCTTACTAGATTTAGTGTCCCAAGTCTTAACCAATGAACCGATTACTTAAACTTCAGTCCAAACTGGAAAACAAACCATTTGGCAAAAAGCTGTTTTCATATTTCGTCGCTAAATCCGCCCCTTACTTCCTGACCATCAAACCACAAATCATTGAACTGCGGGAAAACTACATGAAAGTATCCATGCGAAAACGGAAGGCGGTTCACAATCATATCAAGACGGTTCACGCCATTGCTTGCTGCAACTTATGCGAATTTGCTGCAGGAGTTTGTATGGAAGCATCCATTCCCAAACATCGCCGATGGATACCGATAGGGATGGAAGTCAGCTACGTGAAAAAAGCCGGAACCGACCTTACAGCGGAAGTGGATCTAAGCAGCACCGATTGGGAAAATTGTTCGGAAGTACCTTGTGACGTAAAAGTAAAAGATACCAATGGAGAGATTGTTGTCGCCGCCTTGATCACAATGAAAGTTTCCGATAAGCCCTCAAAGAAATAGCTTACCATCTCGCTTAAGGCTTCAGCATATTTTCATATATACTTAGACCGGAATCTTCTATTGATTGAGCGCCTACGGCTTTTTCATAAAATTTCGGTGAACGGACTCCTCCGATGATAGCATAGGCATAACCCAGGTTTTTCATAGCTTCCATGGATTTAACCAGCAAGGCATTTCCCAAGCCCTGTCCCCTGGCTGATTCCTTCACACCTGTTGGACCAAAAAAGTTCTTTTTGGTTGCTTCATAGCACGCAAAACCCAGGATCTCGCCTTCTTTTTGAGCGATAAGACATGAAACCGGTTGATTACAAAAGGCCGCAGCTACTTCATCTGCCCAGCTTCGGGCAAAATGCAGTGCTACCCAATCCATGATCAAGGACCTTTCGGGGGCTATCGGTTGTCGAATGATAACCCTCCGCTTTTGCAAGTTTTCATCCAATTCCTCATACTTTGGCAAACGAGATAGGTTCACCAGCATGTCTCTTATAGGATCTTCCATTTCTCTTTATCCTTCATCACCCATATGGCGCGGGTAGTTTCTCCAAGATTCCCATCCCTGTCCTTGAAAGCCAGAATCAGCTTCATCCGATAACCCGACAAGGGAATCTGAAAAGTGGAAGACTCAAAGGTGCCGAATACTTCTTCTCCCAGTCCTAATTCGCCATTTAAAGCCACTGGTTTCACTCCCGCCGCATACGGGATGTCTTCCAATTCAATGAAGAGGACGTTATTTTTCGTACGGACCCTTTTTGCTACCGGCTTGGGGAGAGTAGTCGATTGAACCTCCATCATTTTGGGCAATACCCGTCGATCAAAACAATCGCGCTTCAACACATGAGCCAGTCTTGGTTTTTCCATGAGGCTTTTAGCACTGAAGAATGCCGTTCCGCTGATGTTTTCCAGCTTCCTGTTCAATTCAATCTGACGAGGTATTTCATAGACACTATTCCAGGCACGATCAAAATTATTCTGATACTTGTAGGCACCAATTCCTGTATAGATATCCACTCCCTCAACATTTTCATCCCACCATTCGGCCAGTACCCTGTAAGCGGCCGGTTCAAAGTCCATACTCCAGTACAATTGTGGGATCAGGTAATCTACCCAGTGATTTTTAGCCCAGCTTAGTGGATCAGCATATAAATCATCGTAATTCGTTTGCTTGGCATTGGTATCGGAACCTAATGGATGCATATCAGAATTCCTCCAAACGCCGAACGGGCTGATACCAAATTGCACCCAGGGCTTCATGGACTTGATCAACTCATAAGTCTCCTTCACCAACAAGTCCACGTTGTTTCTTCGCCAATCATCCCGGTCCGAGAATTCCTGCACGCCATATTTAACAAATGATCTTCTATCATTGAATTCCTCCCCTTCAATTTTGTACGGATAGAAATAATCATCGAAGTGTATTCCATCTATGTCGTATCGCTCAACCACGTCCCCTACTACTTCAATGATATGGGCCCTGGCTTCGGGTATCCCGGGATCTATGTAGTATTTCGGCCCATATCTCACCATCCATTCAGGATGTTGGTGAAAGACATGTTCTTTAGATAACACCTCAGTCTTATTGTCAAAAGTAGCTCGATAAGGATTCAGCCAGGCGTGGAAATCCATGCCTCTTTTGTGTGTTTCCTCAATCATGAATTGGAGCGGATCCTCCCCTGTCCAGCTACCAGCATCTCCTTCCAGGCCGGTTAAAAATCGCGACCATGGGGCTAATTCAGTAGGATAAAGCGCGTCTCCTGCAGTTCTGATCTGAACAATAACTGAATTGAAATTCAATGCCTGATAGTAATCCAGCATTTCCCGAAAGCCTTGTTTCTGACTATCACGATCTACATCTCCACTCTCTGGCCAATCAATGTTAGCCACTGTGGCAATCCAGACTCCCCTAAATTCAGAATGGACTTTGTCTTGACCAATCAGACCGGAAACGCAAAGGATCAATAAAAGGAAAAGTATGTTTCTTTTCACAAAGGCAGTAGGTTGGAATGCTCCTTAAAATTATGGAGATCGATACAATTTTTAAACCCAAGTTATCCACGATTTGAAAGTCAAATTGAATAAAACCTTAATTTTTATCACAAGGCCACAAAACCCAATCAAGACCTTCAGGATTTGTAGTTTTGCCCCAAGCAAATTACCTATGGATACAGCGCTAAAAACCACGGAACAAGCTTCACATTACGATCATTTGGAAAACATGTCCGTGTCGGAACTCTTGTACAACATGAACCGAGAGGATCAAAAAGTGGCGGAATCGGTCAACCATGCTATTCCTCAAATAGAGCAACTGGTGGAAGCATTATGGCCCAGGTTCCAGGAAGGTGGTCGACTATTTTATATCGGAGCTGGAACGAGTGGTCGACTGGGGATTCTTGATGCTTCGGAAATCCCCCCCACCTACGGCATGCCACACGATCGAGTGATCGGGATCATCTCAGGAGGAGATCAGGCCATCAGAAAGGCAGTTGAGTTTGCAGAAGATAGTCAGGAACTTGCTGCCAAAGATCTGGCGTCTCATGATTTTGGATCAAAAGACACCCTGATTGGTATTGCTGCTTCTGGCACCACCCCCTATGTATTGGGAGGCCTTGCTTACGCCAAATCAAAAAATGCCCTTACCGGCTGTATCACCAATAATGCCGGTTCTCCGGTGGCACACGCCTGTGAATTCCCGATTGAAGTAGTGGTAGGACCAGAATTTGTGACAGGAAGCACCCGCATGAAAAGCGGAACAGCTCAGAAATTGGTATTAAACATGATTTCGACTTCCCTCATGATCAAAATCGGTCGGGTCAAAGGCAATAAGATGGTCAACATGCAACTTAACAATAACAAGCTTGTGGATCGTGGACGAAGGTTTATTCAAGAGGAATTGGGTATTTCAGACGAAGAAGCCAAAGTATTGTTGGACAAGCACGGTTCCGTAGATGCCGCGATCAAAGCGAAGCGGTAAATAACAGACACTTGAGAAAGGTTCATTCCGGTTATAGGTCTCATGATTTCCGAATGACTTAATTTGGACGAATGGAACCCTTTGAATACGTCGTAGTTCTCACCTCTTTGATCTTAGGTTTGGGCATTGCTCAAATCCTTACCAGCGTGGCAGATATTGTATCGAATCTGAGAAATGTCAAGCTCTGCTTACCTCACGCGCTTTTAACTTTGGCTGTATTCCTGCTTCACATCCAGGAGTGGTGGATCAATTATCAGTATTCAGCTGTGGTGAAGGAATGGACCCTGGGCATCATCCTATCCATCCTCATTTATCCCATATTACTTTTCTTGCTGGCTCGAATGCTATTCCCAACTGGGATCAGAGGTCACGAAACTGATTTGAATCACTACTTTTTCGATCAGTGGCGCTGGTTCTATGGCCTGGCATTTGCAACCTTAATGGTTAGTGCCTGGCAAAACACTTTCATCCAAAAATTGGAGGTCATGGAGTCCTGGCCGCAATTCCTTACAGGAAGCATTTATCTGGTCATTATTCTGCTAAAAATTCGCAATTCGCTCGTTCATAGCCTCCTGCAAATTGCGTCGATCATTGGTTTGATCATATTCCTCATGAGCGATGATACAGCCCTGCATCATTTCCAAACAGGCGGATAAACAGGACGTAATTTTCATGGGAAATTGAGCACTTCTATTCTTTGGGAATTGAATATTCTGTAGCTTTCTTTGATGCAAGAGCCATCAACCACGCTATAATATTGCATTCCTCATGAGACTGCTTCTGGTCATATGCTGCCTGATCCAGGTTTTGTCCAATCTCCGGGCCCAAAGTGAGAACGTCAGATTCTACAATCATACGGAAGGCCTGGAATCCATGTGGGTCGGGTCCGTTCAGACTAATTCAAAGGGTGAAATCTGGATGATCAACGATGACCACCTCTTCTTCTATAATGGTTATGAAAAGAAAAAACTAAACTTATCTCGTTCGGATGGTGAACCTGTGTTCGTCAACTCAGTGGCATTTGCTGGCGAGCTGATCTGGATTGGAACTCAGCAAGGTATAATACGCTACGACCTAATCACACTCGAGCAAAAGCACTTTGAAGTGGGACAAACGGGTGCGATGCATTTAGATGCTACGGGAGTCCTTTGGGCCGATACAGAAAAAGGCCTGACCAAAATTGAAATTCAGGGAAACGTTTCTCTTTTGCAGGATGGCAGCGCTCAAGGAAATTTTCAGGTATTTGACTTTCAGCGTGACAACAATGACGTTTTATGGATGGCAACTGAAGGTGCAGGACTCATGTGCTACGAGGTACAGAACGATGCGTTTAAGACCATCGAAGGGCTTAAGAATGCCAAAGGAGAACCACAATTGAACATGAGGGATTTGCTCCTCGACCAGGACGGCTCAATCTGGGCTGGCAGCACCGGCGGGGGACTCTTTCATTTGGCTGATGGCAACATTAGGCAATTTCTCCCTTCCGAAAAACCAGGTTCCATTTCAACCACAGAAGCATACACCCTGGAACAGGATTCAGATGGAAATATCTGGATCGGTACATGGGCTGGAGGGCTCAATAAACTTAATGTGGTTACCGAAGAATTCACTACCTATCGAGCAGGGCGAAATGAAATTAATGGACTCCCCTCCAATGTGGTAATTGACCTCCAAATCAAGGGTGACCAATTGTGGTTAGGCACAGCCTACAGTGGTTTGTGGATGACTTCACTAAGTGACCAAACTTTTACCTGGTGGGATAAGTACAATGCTCCAATTCCTATCGCCCATGACAACTTCTGGGCTATTCATGAAGACGTAAACCAAAACTTATGGCTGGGGACCTACCAAGGAGGTTTATATAAAATCTCAGCCAACAAGCAATTAACACATTACCGGCCTTTTAAAGATATTCCGGCAAACACCGTTTGGGGCTTTTTTGAAAATAATAAGGGCCTATGGGTAGGCACCCATAAGGGAATGCTTTGGCAGCCTCGGGGTGCCGATGATTGGACATTCTTCTCCACCTCCTCTAATACGCCAAAAGGCTGGGTTGCTGATAATATTTTTGCAATGGAAGGGAATGAGGAATGCCTTTATCTGGGGGTATGGGGTGCTGGTATTTTTGAGTATAACATTTCCAAAAATGAAACCAGATTAATCCTTGATGAAACCAATGTATCGGATCTCGAGCTTGCCCGGGACGGTACACTTTGGATTGGCGTAAACGCAAGGTTATTTGCCTATAATCCAGCAACAGATGATATGGCACAACCTTCCCCGAGTCCTCTTCGTGCTCAGCGTCCTTCTACCCTGCTCGAAGCTTCCGATGGCCTCTGGGTAGCATCAAAAGACGGTCTTTTTCATCGGACATCCGGTCAATTTATCAAAATGGATCATGAATTGCTGATTGATGCATTCAACCCTGTCGAGGCAAAAGATTCAACCCTTTGGGTAACCACCTCTCTGGGTTTGGTGAAAATCTCAAAAGACCGTTCAGAGATCAAATTGGTCCCGGAGCAAGATCGAACCATTTCTCAATCACCCAATGCCCGAGCCGTAACTGCAACCAGGTCCGGGACCTTATACTTCGGTGGATTAGTAGGAGCAGTCACATTCGACCCCATGGAAGTGAGCATGATGGAAACTCCTCCCGAAATACGCATTGATGAGTTTAAAATCGGCAATGAACCTCGATTATTGCATGGAGGAAAGCACCCTAATCATTCCAGTGCATTTAATCTGACACATAAGGACCTGGTTTTTTCCTTTGACTTTTCCGCCATCAACTACACCCATCCGCAGGATATTCAATATGCCTACCAGTTATCTGGTCTCAGTGACGAATGGATTTTTACCAGCGCTCAAAACCGAAGGGCCTCGTTTGCAGGACTGGCATCCGGTCAATATCAATTTCAAGTGAAAGCACGGCTCCCGGGAGAAGATTGGGGTCCAACAAAATCGTTAAACATTTATATGGCTCCTCCCTGGTGGAAAACCAACATAGCATTTGCCTTATATCTCATCGGAGCATTTTTGATCGTCATAAGCACTCACCAGATCCGATTGGCAGGCCTTCGACGCAATGAAAAAAAGCTTAAGACCGAAATCGCCAGGCAGACAAAGCGACTGAAGGAAAACAACGAAGAACTGGCGATCAAGAACAAGGAATTGAAGTCTCTTTCCAAATTCAAGGAAGGACTAACACACATGATCGTTCATGACATGAAAAACCCATTGAATGCGGTAATTGGTCTTACGGAAGGAAAACTTTCAAAGGATAACATGAACCAAATCCGTCAGTCGGGTCAAACGATCTTGCAGATGATCACAAACATGCTGGATATCCAAAAATTCGAGGAAGTAGAAATTCAGATCAATCCGGAAATCATTAATCTGTACAATCTGGTGACCAAGGCCACGGGGGAAGTTAGCCTCTTGATGGAAACTCGTGGCATTACTTTACAAAACAAGGTTAGCCCCAAGATTTCCGTATTTATTGATCAAAGTATCATTTTGAGGGTTTTCGTCAACCTCTTTACCAACGCCATTAAATACTCTCCTGCAGGGACAACCATCACTGTAGAAACCAGTGTTATCGAAGACCGGGTTTTAATAGACGTTGCCGACCAGGGTATGGGCATAGCCAAAGAAGCCCTACCCAATATTTTCAACAAGTTCTGGCAATATAAAGCACGAAAATCCGGCGAAATTTCTTCCACTGGTCTGGGGCTTACATACAGCAAACTGGCCGTTGAATCTCATAAAGGAAAGATCAGTGTAACTTCAAAAACAGGCCAGGGATCTACCTTCCATTTTGACCTGCCTTATCATGGCGTATCCGGAGAGAACATCCTAAGGGAGGAGCTTCAGGAAAACAATGACTATTCTGACCTGGCTAAACGAAAAATACAGGCCTTGTCCATCATGATCAAGGATATCCCGTTATACAACGTAGGAAAAATCATGAAAATACTCAGAGAGGAGGAAGAGGATGAGTTGACCGAAGTAGAAAAGTGGAAATCTTCCGTTTTGGACGCGACTTATCATCACGATCAGGCACGATTTGAAGAGCTGACCTCTTTCTAAGTTTTTTGCCTTCTGGCGCTGCGCGCTGATTCGATCACGACAGTCATCAATATCAAAGCACCTCCCGCTACTGCCCTGAGCCCTGGAATTTCTCCTAAAAATATAATTCCGATGAGGATTCCATAAATAGGCTGTATAGTACTCATGATGCTCATTGAGGTAACAGTGAAATGTCTCAAGGCAAAAACAAACATCGTATGACCGATCGCTGTAGTGATTAGACTCAGCCCCATTAAAGGAATCCATTGATCGAACGCGGGAGCCATATCATAAAGGAACAGTAATGGCGAAAAGATCATACCCGCAAATAGCAACTGGTAGAACATCAGGGTCATTCCTGAATAAACCCCTACATGTTTTTTCAAAAACAAATTCCGGCACGAATAGCCAACGGCGCTGGCCAGCCCCCATAGTATTCCTTGCAGGTATTGATTTTCAAGATCAAAAGATGGGGCTAGCAAAGCAATGCCAATCAAGGTAAGAAAAGCTAACAGGATATGGATTGGCTGAAGTTTCGTCTTATAAAAGAGTGGTTCAAGAAAAGTGGTGAAGATGGGATAAGTGAATAGTGAGAGCATGGCAATGGCCACCGTCGATTTTTGCAAGGAAATGAAATAGGTGGTCCAGTGAAAAAGAACCAAAATAGAAATGAAGATCAGGTTGAAAACGTCTTTCCGGGAATTCAAACGAAAAGAAATACCTCTTACCACAATGAATAAACCCAGGAAAAGCGCAGCTAACAAGCATCTGATGGCCACTGAAAGTTCCGCCGGCAGATCAATATACCTTCCAAATGCCCCTGAAGTACCCATTAGGACCATGGCGAAATTAAATTCCAGGATAGGTAATAAGGTATGCTTTGCTTTGCCCAATTGCTAAAAATTGAAGGCCAAAGTTGCCTCAATTGTTGCTGCAAACCGGTACCGTTGACAGAATATTTCTCTTTTGTTGTTACGATATGACCTTCTTATTTGTCACTCAACAATTCCTTCATTAATCCTTAATCTGAACGGGTGATTATTCCTTACAGGATCTCGTACTATTACCTGGAAATACGATGGTTATGATCGAAAACGAAATCGAAAATCTTGAAGAAGAATTGCTGGAATTGGACGATGTACTGGATCACTCTT
This sequence comes from Cyclobacteriaceae bacterium, assembly GCA_965229785.1. Lineage (GTDB taxonomy): Bacteria > Bacteroidota > Bacteroidia > Cytophagales > Cyclobacteriaceae > JAWPMT01. The sequence goes on along the minus strand of CBDDJS010000001.1, from coordinate 440,458 downwards.
ACTTCAATGAAGATGAGGAATTGTCCGATATAGAAGATGAATTCGACTTTATTGGTGTGCAATCCGAAGAATTCCGATCATTAGATGAACTTTGATCGCATTTTTATTTCAGAAATGCCAAATCAGTTTACCTTTGCGCCTCGGCAAACGGATACGACCAGCTCCTGCTGAACTCCCCCAGGTCTGGAAGGAAGCAAGGGTAAGTGGTTGAGCGGTGCGATATCTCGTTTGCCTTTTTTTATTCCAACCAATCTTAATCATATACGCATGAAATTCTTCATCGACACGGCTAACCTTAACGACATTCAGGAAGCTTATGATCTTGGTGTACTTGATGGTGTAACCACCAATCCTTCGTTGATGGCCAAAGAAGGAATTACGGGAGAAGCAAATATCCTAAATCATTACAAGGCCATTTGCGACATTGTTGATGACAATGTAAGTGCTGAAGTCATTTCTACCGAATTCGACAAAATGTTGGCTGAGGGAAGAGAACTGGCTAAGATTGATGATAAGATTGTAGTAAAAGTGCCGATGATCAAAGACGGTGTAAAAACCATCAAGGCGCTTACCTCTGAAGGAATCAGAACCAACTGTACTTTGGTTTTCAGTGCTGGCCAGGCTATTCTGGCGGCAAAAGCCGGAGCGAGTTTCGTCTCTCCTTTTATCGGAAGATTGGACGATATCAGCTTTGACGGAATGGACCTGATCGATCAGATCGTCCATATTTACGACACCTTTGGATTCGAGACGGAAGTACTTGCTGCCTCCGTACGACACACGATGCACCTTATCCAATGTGCGGAAGTTGGCGCAGATGTAGTGACTTGTCCGCTCAGCGTGATCACCGGTCTTTTGAAACACCCATTGACCGATATCGGATTGGAAAAATTCCTCGCAGATTACAAAAAAGGTAACCAATGATAGACATGCTTAGTTGATGGAAGAGACGCTATCACAAAGTATGTACATCATTAAGGTGAAAGGGAAAGCCAAAATCCCTGATTATATCCAGTTACGCGACGACAATTTTGTGCTGATTGCTTATTTTCGGGCTGACAGGCCGTTAAAGAAATTGGAAAAATACGGCCTGGAAGGAAAAGAAGAAGCCCTGAAAGAGATCATTGAATCACTTTCATATGGCAAACTCCAAAAGCTAGAAATATAATCATGTCTTTTTCAGAAGAGCCCGTTCTTAAAGTATCCGACGCCAGCATTTTACAAGAAGGTTATCCGGTACTGACGGACATTTCTTTTGAAATCGGTAAAGGCGAGTTTGTCTATCTTATCGGACGAACGGGTAGTGGAAAGTCTTCTCTTCTCAAAACCTTCTACGCAGATCTGGCCTTTAAGAATGGCGAAATAGAGGTTGCAGGATATGGCATTCAAAAAATAAAACCCAAAGAAATTCCTTTTCTGCGAAGAAAAATCGGCATCATTTTTCAGGATTTCGAACTGTTTTTTGACCGTACGGTAGCTGAAAATCTCGAATTTGTCATGCGTGCCACTGGTTGGAAAGACAAAGCCAAAATGAAATCACGAATGGCAGAGGTTTTAATGCGTGTTGGCCTGGGGGCCATCAGCAATAAAATGCCCCATCAGCTCTCAGGAGGAGAACAACAACGCGTTGTAGTGGCCAGAGCATTGATCAATGAGCCTCAAATTCTCTTCGCGGATGAGCCTACCGGGAACCTCGACCCTGAAGTTGCAGAAGGTATTTTCAAACTTTTTCAAGAAATCAACCGCAGTGGAACAGCCGTATTGATGGCTACACACAACCACAACTTTTTAGATAAATTCCCTGCACGCGTGCTGAAGTGTGAAAATGGTGCAGTCCGAGATTCAGAGAAGGAAGAATTTGAATTCACGGGCTTGTATTGAATTCACTCAAATTCTCAATTGAGTTTAGAGTGTCTCCAACTTGAGGACATAAAAAGCCGTCTGGTTTGTACCTCTCATATTCAAGTTTACTTCAATGCGACAACTGTTTCTAGCTGGATCAGACTCTATGCGATAACCAGCAGAAGCTATCTCACCATTTACTCCTAAATAAGTACTGACCCGATCTACTTCACTGATGGCCGACCCTGAAAAAGAACGATGCCGACAAATGCCCATCACCTCACTTACGTAATTATGATTGTGATTATGGTTATTGGAATATCGTACCAATATTCGAAAAGCTCTGGCATGATTAATGTGACCATAGTCTACAAGGGTTCTCCAATCATTCTGTTTATCTATTCCACCTGACCAAACTTTAGTTTGGCTCTTCCAGTACCCTCCTCCTGTCTCAATACTTCCGGCGTTCAAATGACCAGTTATCCGACCACTACCTGAAACATCCAACGTCTTTTCAGGATCAGCATTATTCACTCCGAGATTTCCAATGATTTGGACATCATCTCCCACGATTAGCTTGTTCGCTCCTTCATACTGAAGGCGTACCAATTCCCCAAAAGATACTTTGATCTCATCGGTCAATACTTGCGCCTGTGAATAGATAGCAAATACTATACCTACCAAATTCAAGCATACATTCTTCAACATCTGTTTTGTTTTTTAGTGTTTTAAAAAAGTTGTTTCAATAAGCTGCAACTCGATTTTTTTTCGAATTAGTTGTCTGATGCAGCAATCGTTTGAACGTTAAATATAGTGGATCATACCACTTGAAACTTATATATGTGATATTCATCTGTTAATGTGAAACGATCTAACGAGAATATTGCCTCAAGTTTTCTACGCTGGCAAAACCCTCAAATATCTCATCCAGAAACCACAGCTTCCTTCATTTGTTTTGTCATCAATGAGGAGATTTAACAAATAGGTCTTTGTTCGTAGGTAAACCACATGAATAGATGAATTGTCCGATGAAAATTACTTTTCAATATCCGAAACCTTCTTTTCCAACTGCTCTATGCGGTTTTGCTGTACTTGAATGTGCTTGTTCTGTTCGATCAGGTAAAGCGTAAGCTCTTCGATCTTCTGCAGTAATTTTGCATTCATCTCACCAACTTTGATCCCGTCTTCCATTACTTCCGCTTCGCTTGGAATTTCAGGAAGATGACCTTTTTCTTCAATATGTGCTTCAACTTCCTCCAGAGTTAACAAGTCATATTCTTTCTCAAAAACAAAATCCGCCCAGGAGGTTGTCCCTATCGTTACTTCTCTGGCCCCTATGGAACCTTCAACAGCAAGTCTATGATCTCCTGTGGTAGCGGTTCCTATTCCGACATTTCCAGATGAGTTTAAGATGGTCAACCTCGTAGTACCATTTGTCTGTAGTTTTAAGTCACTCGTGCTGTAGGTATTGAATGTTCCATCATTTGAAATAATGGGCTTATTAAAGTAAAATGCACTCCTGTCAGTCCAAAAATTCAACCAGGAATCCGTTGTAAACTGGACATAACCCTGGCTCATCGTGAGTTTAAAATTATTACTGTTATAAGCTGAGATTCCATTGTTAAATGTCACCTCTTTATTAAAGTAGAATTTTTGTCGGTCCGTGTAAAAATTTAACCAGCTATCTGAAGTGATCCTTACATAGCCATTATTGTAACCCGGATAGCTTATTCTTACGCCATTCACATAGTCTTCATAAATACTCGTATTGCTTCCGGGGCTTAGCTGCCCGATAGATTTGAAACACAGGAGACATAAGAAAGTCGAAATAAATAGCAGTTTCTTCATGATGTTGATGTTTTGAGTAAGAAAAAATTACGCTAAGTACCTAAACGATTCCTCTGGAAATTTTGGACTTAGACTTTAGTTTATTGTTATTGAATTGTAAATGAAAGATAGACATTTTCATTCAATTCTACCCTTACCACTTGAGTAAAATGCCGATTGAATTGCTCTTCTCAAAAAGCAAACTCATCCATGCAATTCATAAGTGGTCTATTCTCCCAACACACGCAAATACTCCACCCAGGGGCCACAATCTTCCTTCATTTTTTTGGCCATTACACGGGAGATCTGATAGATATGCCCCAGGTCATGGGTGGACCAGGTGCTGAGGTGCCAGGACAGCTTTACCTCTCCGAAGTGTGGATGAATCCCTGTTTTTTCAAAATCTGCAGGTTGCAGATCAAAGGACCGGAGTTCCTTCAGGTTAGCTGCTCTGAGTGTTGTAAATTCCCCCAGTAAATCCGGCATAGATTTACCTGCACTCGCCTTTTCCTGTGCAAACCGATCAAAAGGCACAAAGTGTTTGTCGTCCGAAAATAGAATGATCTTGGTTCGGGGCACCCAGTCGGTTCGTTCACCGTGATTCAGATGCCCTAAAATATCAAACGGGCTCCATGTCCCCTCTCCTTCATTGGCATACAATAGTTCTTCTGGCATGTTGCTTAACCACGCTTTGAGTGTAGCAGGAGTCTGCTCTAAAATGGTTATTGTACGGTTAAGGTCAAATGCCATCTTTAGAAATTAATCCCCCTTTCCAAAGGGGGACAGGGGGATTTGAGAATGCTCAAGCAATATTCGTATAAACCGCCTGCACATCATCGTCCTCCTCTATCTTATCCAGCATCTTTTCGATCTCCTCCATTTGTTCATCACTGAACTCGACAGGAGTGGTAGGATATCTTCTTAAACCGGATTTCTTGATTTCAATCTCCTTGTCCTCTATCGCTTTGGACAAAGAACCATAGTCGGTATAGTCAGCGTAAGCATAGACCACACCATCATTCTCCTCAATTTCCTCCAGACCTCCATCGATCAGCTCCAGTTCCAGTTCCTCCAGATCCATCTCATCGGTTTTCTCAAACTCAAATACGGCCTTTCTGTTAAACATGAATTCTAAGGACCCGGAAGGCACAAAGGAACCTCCCGACTTGCTGAAGTATGATTTCACATTAGCGACCGTTCGATTATTATTATCCGTCGTGCATTCCACGAAAACCAACACGCCATGAGGTCCTTTCCCTTCAAAAGTAACTTCCTGAAGGTCCTCAGCATCCTTACCAATAGCGCGCTTAATGGCATTATCGATGTTGTCCTTGGGCATATTCTCCGCCTTGGCGTTTTGAATAGCCGTACGCAACTTAGCGTTCATCTCAGGGTCGCCCCCTCCGTCTCTCGCTGCTACCTGGATCGCCTTTGCCAGTTTTGGAAATATTTTGGACATTTTGTCCCATCGTTTCTCTTTAGCTGCTCGCCGATATTCAAATGCTCTTCCCATATTGGAATCCGTATGTTCTTAGTTCAAGACTTCAAATTTATCCTGCTTAGCTTTTTTTTCGTTAGCTCTTACCAACTTTTTAGGAGACAATCGTCATCTCTCCGTTGACACATACGTCCCGTCTTCCCCCCAGGCCTCCGTACTGCCCACAGCCAGGTCTAGTTTGAAATTGCACTCCTTCGATCCTTGAAGGGGACATATCCCACATTACTTTTGCGTCATGCTGCAACGCACCCACCCGCGTCAACTGGCCCTTTGGATCACAGGACTATCCACTTTATTTCGATTATACATTGCTGCCTACACGGGACTTAGTGTGGGTGAATCTTATTATTGGCGTGGTGCTCAGTTTTTGCAGCTATCCTACTTTGATCAACCCCCATTGTTCTTTTGGCTGAGTGGTCTCACCATCAGGCTTTTTGACCTCTCCAATCTTGCCTTGAGACTGCCCGCAGTATTGTTATTTGCAGGCACCTCCTACCTCCTTTATCGTATCGGAGCACGCTTGTTTCATCCCAAAGCAGGTCTCATTGCCTTGATCCTTCTCAATATCAGTTTTGTATTCACTATACCCGTGGCTTCCTGGTTCCAGCCGGATGCGCCGCTGATGTTCTTTTGGTTACTGACCGTTTGGTGCTTAATACAGGTGTTCTTTCCAATAAAGGAAAATGGCAATACCTTAAAATGGTGGATACTAACCGGGATAGCATTAGGATTCACCACACTCAGCAAGTATCATGCGCTCTTCTTGATGGCAAGTACATTTCTGTTTGTTGCGATCCATTCAGGACAGAGAAAATGGTTTAGGCATCCGGGTCCGTATCTGGCATTGGTCATTACGGTAGCCATGCTTTTCCCTGTATTACTCTGGAATGCTGACCACCAATGGGTCTCTTTCAATTTTCAGGGATCAAGAGCGGGTGGTTATCAAATAGATTTCTCACGACTCATCAGAAGCTTAGTGGGTCAAATGGCCTGGGTCGCACCGTGGATTTGGTTCCCACTTTTGATCACACTTGTTAACTCATTTTATAAATCTGGTAATGATCAAAAACAATCGTTCCTTTTCTGGATGGCGATCTTACCGATTGCATTTTTTACAATTATCGCTCCCTTTGCCCGTATTGGATTTCACTTTCACTGGCAGGCCCCCGGGTACCTGATCGCTTTTCTACTTCTCGGAAATGATACATCCGACCGATTAGATGCTGGAAAACCTACAACCAGAAAATGGCTTCGTTTTTCAATCGCTTTTACCGTGCTGTTCACAGTGCTGCTCACCATTCATATGACCACAGGTTTTTGGAGCGCTTTCGGCCCGAAATTGGTTGGCGAACAATTTGGCAATACCTCAGACCCAACCATGGAAGGTGTCGATTTCATAGACGTCAGAAAGCGATTCGAGGAGGAAGGTTGGTTAGAAGATGAGAACCTGTTCGTAGCAACTGAAAAATGGTGGCAAACGGGAAAAATTGACTGGCCGCTCAGAGGCAAAAAGGACATTCTCATCTTTCATCCAGATCCCAGAAATCATGCCTATTTCTTTGAACCAGATGCCTGGCTGGGCAAAGACGCCATTTATGTTCGTTATCAAAAAGGTGATAGACCGCCCTCTTCTCACCTACTACCTTTTTTTGTGAGTGTAAAACAACTTCCTGATTTGCCCATTACAAGGTATGGCAAAACTGAATTGATCATGGAAGTATTCTATTGCAAAGATTTTCGGATTCCGGAGGAGCCCCGTTGGGATTTACCGATCTATCGAAGATTAATGGGAAAAGAACCATTTTAGCCATCTAATATTCTAAATGACTACCCGGCAATTCTCTTCTTAAACACTACGTTGGCAATCACACCAGCAACCACCAATCCCATACCCATATAAGTAGCGAGGTTGAAAGTCTCATCAAATAGAAAAAAGCCGAACAGTAAAGCATAGATCAATCCTACGTAATTAAGGATCGAAACTTTGGAAACTTCTTCGTGCTGATAAGACTTGGTCATGAAAAATTGCGCGATCTGCGTCAGGATACCCACACCTAATAGCATCAACCAGTCCCACCCCTGAGGTGTCACCCAAACAAAATAGGACCATACGGCTCCAATAGGTAACAATACCAATGGAAAGTACAAGATGATCACCAGAGGATGTTCAGTTGTATTGAGTTTCCGGACAAAATTGTAGGCCAGGCCCATAAAGAAGGAAGTAGCAATCCCAATGCCCAGATGCAAATACGATATTCTTATATCAAACCCCTGTACCACCAGCACCCCGGTAAAACTTATGGCAAAAAAGAGCCATTGCCAGGGGTTTACCTTTTCTTTCACGATGAATACACCTAATACGGTAGTAAATACCGGAGCCAGGTATTGTAAAGTAGCCGCAGTAGCCAAAGGAATCTCATGCAGCAAATAGAAATATAAAATCAGTGCGATCGATCCGGAAATCCCTCGACCAATAAGTACCGGTTTATTATTGCCCCATATGGCAACTTGCTGCTTCCGCAACAAATAAACACTGATCACCAAAGAGATAATGGCTCGAAAAAAGATGATCTCAATGGCTGGAATATGGGGTATGGCTTTGACGAATACCTTCATAAGGGCAAACGTAAAAGTCGCATAAAGCATGTAGCGCACCCCTGGAGTCAGGACCGTACTCATGCGATCATCAATCCGTCTTTGATCTCAATTTTCCGGTCAGTCATTTCTGCCAATTCCTGATTATGTGTCACGATCACAAAGGTTTGTGAAAGCTTTTCTCGTAATTCGAAGAAAAGGCCATGCAGTTCAGAAGCGTTCTTTGAATCCAAATTACCTGTCGGCTCATCCGCAAAGACGATAGAAGGATTATTGATCAAAGCACGAGCCACGGAAACGCGTTGCTGTTCACCGCCCGAAAGCTCCGAAGGTTTATGTTCCATTCTATGTTCAAGACCTAGCAAGACAAGCAATTCCTTAGCCCGATGATCAACTTCGCTTTCTTTTCGATTTCCGATATAACCAGGTATACATACATTCTCCAAAGCTGTAAACTCCGGAAGTAAATTATGGAATTGAAAAATGAACCCAATTTCAGCGTTTCGAAAAGCTGCGAGCTTTTTGGGATTCATAGAAGTCACTTGCTCATTTTTGAGGTTCACAGATCCCTGATCCGCTGTATCAAGCGTTCCCAGTATGTGAAGCAGTGTGCTCTTGCCCGCACCGGAGGCTCCAACAATACTCACCACCTCCTTTTGGTGGATTTCAAGATCTATTCCTTTAAGCACCTGAAGAGTACCGTATGACTTATGAATATTCGACGCCTTGAGCATGGCTGCAAACATAGTTCTTGCTCCATGGATTCTAATAAAATGTTGTACCAAATTATTCGTAGCTGACAGTTTGACCTTTCTCGATCAACCTTACACGATACTTGGTCAATCCATCGTTTCCTTCTAGTATTGCTATCCAAAGATTAAGCCCAAGTGCTTTAACTCAATAAAAATGAAAAAAATCATAAGTTACTTCGCCGCATTATTGCTGTTCATATCCGCCCTACAGGCCCAGCAAAAGCTTCAACTCAACTTAAAAGAAGGAGAATCCTACCAACAAGTCACCATGAACGATGCCTCCATCACTCAGAACATCATGGGGCAAGAACTTAAAATCACTTTAGGTGTCAGCAGTTCCATGACTTTTACCGTGTTGAGTGCCAGACGTGACAGCTACGATATGAATGTTTCCTTCAACAATATGAAGATGACCATGGGTTCATTACAGGGAAATGTGGAATTTAATTCGGAAAACCCTGATGAAAACGATGCTTTCTCTCAGATTATGTCCGGGATCATTGGCCAATCATTTAATATCAAGATGTCAAGATCGGGCAAAATCCTTGAAATTTCTGGCATTGAAGCCATGTGGGAAGCAGCATTTGAGGAACAATCTATCTCCGAGAGTCAAAAAGCTCAAATCATGTCCCAACTCAATCAAACTTATGGTAGCGATGCCATCAAAGGAAATATTGAAATGGTAACGGCGATCTTCCCTGAAGAGAAAGTAAGCCCAAATGATCAATGGACCAATGAAATAAAAATCAATTCCGGTGCTAAGGCAATAGCTTCCAATACTTACACTTATGATGGCATAAACAACAACTTGCACCAGATCAGTGGACAGGGCACAATCTCAACTGCGGAGGAAGGTTCCAAAATCAATACCAATGGCATGGAACTTACCATGAACCTGAATGGAACGATGCAGGCAGCCATAGCCGTTGACACATCAACAGGTTGGATCGTGGAAGCAAAAATCAATCAGGATATCGAAGGTACCGCTTCTGTAGAAGGCAACGAACAAATGCCAAATGGTCTCTCCATCCCAATGAAAATAACCAATGAAATGTCTATAACCGATAAGTAAAGAAACAAGTGAGTTACGAAAGCAATCAATGGTGTTAAATCAGCTTTTGCTTCATAGGGAAATAAAAAGAGCCGCAGATGCGGCTCTTTTTTTACCAAAATCAAACTAACTAAAGGGTCAGATCCCATTGATCTGATAAGTAAGTCTTTTGTAATTCTCAGAAGGGAGTATATCATTATTTCCCTCCAGAATGAGAATTAACGTCACCGATTCATCCTCCCCCATTGGTGAATCCAAAAGGTCAACGGATAAAAACCCGAAACTGGAATTGGCAGGTATTGTGAATTCATTTCCCTGCAAATCGTAATTGGTCCCGGCCACGGCAGTAGATTCAGGATCTACGGAGAATCGTATGACCTGATCGCTAGAACGATGGGCACCTACCAGATTCACTTGTGTTACAGTAGATCGGGCATCTTCGCGAACTTGTTTCACAAACGTATCCGGATTGGTAGCAAAGGAGGTTTCGTCAAACTCTACAAATGCTCCTCGAAAAAGTTTATCAGATTCGTCTTCAAAGCAACTACTGCACAATACAGTAGTTATCAGCGCTACAATTATATTCAGTTTCATTTTTCTATTATTCTTGATTAAAAACATCAGCGTTCAAATCAGTACCCTTCATTTTGCACCAGATTACTATTGATGGCAATATCTCCCGCAGGAATAGGTGCAAGAATGCGAGGATCATCAAAAGGAATGAATAAACCACCCACATCTCGCTTATCAATCGCGGAGCCTACACGTTTCAGATCAAACCAACGGTGACCTTCGAAAGCCAACTCTAACCTTCTTTCAAGTAAAATCGCTTCAATCAACTGATCTCCGCTAGCAGTAGTCGCTACAAAATCGGCCCCGAGAGACCTTTCGCGAAGTAAGTCAAGGTCCGCAATGGCTTCTGCTGTCATACCCATTCTGGCATATGCTTCAGCTCTGTTCAGGTACAATTCAGACATCCGAATTACCGGCACGTGATCCAGGAAAGTTCTTCCCGCGTCACTGGTCATTTTTCTGTACTCGTCCAATCCGTCACCATCTGTATCCAGTAACAATTGTCGTCTGGCATCATTCTCGCTCAGAAGTGACAAGAAAGTTTGATTAGGAACATAATCTCCAAAACCTCCAGATTCAGGAGAATAAGTGGCAGCGATAGAAACATTTACTCCTACATTTTGCGCTTCCGCAAAAAAGATGGTAAAGAATGACTCAGGGTGAAAAGCCTGCTCCCAGTCTGTTCCATAAGTATCATAACTGGAAAGTGACGCTTGTCCGGACTCAATCGCATCAGTGGCAAAATCAACTACATCTTGCCAATCACCATTGTACAGGTTTACACGAGAAAGTAATGCCTGTGCCGCTGCTCTGTCAATGAACGTATTGTTATTGGAAGTACCATTTTCCAGTAGGCCAATCGCCGTTTCTAAATCAGACTTAATTAAAGCATATACTTCCTGAATAGAAGCTCTTCCGGTAGTAAAATCAATATCCGGCAATGAAACTACTCCTTTCTCAAGGATGGGAATTCCGCCTCTGTCAAGGCTCTCAATCACTGCGGTTGGCGTATAAGCATATACATTCACCGTGAAGAAATAATAGAAGGCCCTCAGTGCTCTGGCCTGTCCCTCCAATCCATTGATCTCTGTTTCAGAAAACCCACTTCCGTTTTCGCGAACAGCAGGAAGGTTCTCCAATACCAGTGTCAGGTCATTAATCGGATTATAGTTATTCCACCCATTGATGTGCGTAAACAGCACATTTCTCCAATGGCCACTGTAGGTTCCTCTTCTTCCGAGAAAATTGGTGTTATCACCCATGAGTTCCGGCTGAAGGTAAAAAGCGGATCCAAATCTGCCAGCTGTCAGGAGATCGTTGTACCCCTCCGTCACCAAAGACCTCAATCCGGTAAAGGAAGATAGGGCCTGTTCAGCCGAAATGTCCTCTGTGGGTACGGTCTCAAGGATATCGTCGCAGGAAAAGCCAATAATGACCAATAGTGCGATAAGGTATTGTCTTATTTTCATTTGAGTACCTGATTAAAAGTTAACGTCTAAACCAAAGGTGTAAACCTTGTTGAGCGGGAACCTGGACCGGTTTGAAGCTCCGGTAAATTCAGGATCGATTCCCGTAAATGCAGTTGCCGTGAAAAGATTAGTCCCTTGCGCATAGATGCGTACATTGCCAATCCCTGCTTTGCTTAGGTAAGTCTCGGGAATGTTGTAAGAAAGCGTGAGAGTCTTCAACCTGATATAGGAAAGATCCTGCAAGGCCGCGCTACCAGCTCTTGCTCCGAGCGTGTTCGGGAATCCCTCTGCCGAAGGAGCCGCCCACCTTGCGATATCTCCTGGCTGTCTCCACACCTGATTAACGAGATCTCTTTCCTTATTTGAATCCAGATCAAATGGGTTACGAGGGTTATAACTGTAGAATTGAACGCTTTCAACTCCTGTTTTGCCAAACTCATAACTGAAAAAGGCAGAAAGAGTGAACCCTTTGTATGACAGTTGATTGGTCAAACCTCCGAAGTAATCATTGAAGATAGATCCTTGTTTTCGGCGATCATCATCGTCAGCCCCCACATCGCTTCCCGCTGATGGTTGATAGGTAATGTTACCATCTCTGTCATACCACATAGGTCTACCGTTTGCGGGATTAACACCTGCGTATTCAAAGGTATACCACAAGAACAGGGGCTCGCCTACCTGTACATCAAAGCTGATGTTTTGTCTTCCGTCAATCAGCTCCAACACTTTGGTGTCCTGAAAAGCGATGTTGAAGTTTGTGTTCCACTTAAATCCGCCCACATCAAAATTGACTGAGTTGAGACTGATCTCAAGGCCGCGATTTCTTAGCTTTCCAACGTTTCTGAAAACACTACCACCCGCTCCTGCATAACCAGGAAGAGGCGCGCTGAGGATCAGGTTGTCCGGTGTATTGTTATAAGCATCAATCGAACCGCTCAATCGCCCTGCGAACAATTCAAAATCCAGGCCGATATTGTATTCTTCTTTTCCTTCCCATTTCAAATCACTGTTACCCAGTCCTGAGAAGAAAATGGCCGGTTGCCCGTTATAAGCGCCGCCACCTGAGAAAAGTGTACGAGCAGCGAAGTTCCCGTTGATCTGGTCATTTCCGTTAACGCCCCAGCCAGCTCTCAATTTCAATTCCTGAATGAAACCAACATTGAAAAAGGATTCCTCACTGATTCGCCAGGAAGCAGATGCTGAAGGGAATGTACCCCATTGATTGTTTAGTCCTAATCTGGATGATCCATCTCTACGGACACTCAAATCAATGTAATATCGATCTCTGAACGAGTATTTACCATTGAGCAGGAATCCCGCTGTTTTATATTCAGAAGTAAACGAAGAGACGTTGATCGGTTCAGCGGCCGATTGTACCGTTCTAAAAAGCTCATTAGGGAAATTCTCTCCTTGCAAATTGGAGCCTGTGAATTGCTCATGTCTGTACTCAAAAACGGCCAAACCAGATACTTTATGATCTTCGTTGATTGTTTTCGAGAAATTCAACTGTTGTGTGGTAATCACATTGCTATTTCTGGAGTTCCTGACAATTCCTCGTCCGTTTACTGTAGCGCCAAATACGGTTCTCGGATCCAAAAAGAAATTATCCCTCAATTCTCTGTAATCCAGCCCTACCGTTCCCCGATACGTAAGGAAATCAAATAGCTCATAAGAAGCATGGAAATTTCCAACCACCTGGTTAGTCACCGTAGAGATGTCATTCAAGTCAATTGACTTAATGGGGTTGTCCCGGTTGGTTCCCAGCAAAGGCTCATTATAATCACCTGTCTCCGCATCAAAAATGGGGTTCCATGGCAAAATGAAAGGCTCACCAAAAATCGGGTTCGTAAAGAAAAATCCACCAGAGAAATCGGTCTCCTGATTGGTATTGCTCAATGAAAGGTTAGAACCGAAACTCAATCGCTCATTCGCTTTGTGCTGGAAATTAGTCCGGAAAGTGATTCGCTCGAAATCTGTACCTCTTACCGGTGCTTCAGTCCGATTAAAGCTTCCAGAAACGTAGTAAGTCGTGTTCTCAGAACCACCACTGGCTGACAATTGATGGTTTTGGATCATGCCTTGTCGTTGCAGCGCGTTGCCCCAATCGTAAGTTTCCAGACTATTGACCAGCGCTTCAAACTCTGCCTGTGGAATTTGTTCTGCCTGTGCTGCAAAATCTCTGGTAAAGTTCGCTACACCATATTCAGACAGGTCCAACCCGGAGGATCTCAACGCGAAGATACGGGCTGCTCCAAGCGGGTTTGATCGACCGAAAAGTCGCTCGCTTCGTTCATATTGCTCTAGTCTGAACTGGATCAACTCCTGAGAGTTCAACACGTCTAATTCCTTGATCCGATCATTGAATCCCATGTACGTGTTAAACGTGAATTGCGTCTTTCCTTCCTTACCTGATTTGGTTGTGATCAGTACCACACCATTGGCCGCTTTAGAGCCATATTTGGCCGTAGAAGCCGCATCCTTAAGCACTTCGATAGATTCGATATCCGCAGGGTTAATGAATGCCAGAGGGTTTCCTGATGTGAAAGAATTATCGTCAATGTTGATTTGCACACCATCCACAATGTACAGTGGTAGATTACCGGCATTGATCGAACTCGCTCCACGAACGATAAGGCTGATTCCACCACCCGGTATACCATTATCGGCTTGTACCAAAACACCGGAGATACGACCCTGAATCAGTGATTGTGCCGATTGGACAGGTACATCTTTTACCACATCCCCTTTAACACTCCCAATGGCTCCGGTAACTTCCCTTTTTAAAGTCGCGCCGTATCCGGTCACTACTACTTCTTCGAGTTTGGTATAGTCTGGTAGCATGGCCAGATCAATGGTTGTTTGACCGTTAACCTGCTCTTCTATAGGAATAAAGCCTATAAAAGAAAAAACAAGCACATCAGAGTCACTCAATCCTGAGAGCGCGTAGTTGCCTTCAACATCCGTCACGGTACCACGAGTGGTCCCTTTTACTAAGATGTTGACACCTGGCAACCCGGTGTTATCCTCACTAGAGGTAATTACCCCTCTTACAGTTCTGGTCTGAGCCTGTATGGAAAGGGCACAAAAAATAGTTAATATAAATAGTAAATGCTTTATCATCATTTATGGTTTAGTGGTGAGTTATTCTGTACTTCCTGCCAGAATTCCGCCTAATCGATATGCTGCATCAATCAATGAAACCTGATCACCTGTTTCATTCACCTGCACTCTTAACCAACCATAATTGGTCAGTCCCGGGAAATTGCTATCGGCGAATCTTATGCCGATAAAAGCCGTGTTGCCATTCCAATCCGAAAAGTCCGCACTCGAAATCGTAGGGAGGTCCGGCCAGGAATTTGCCTGGACTGCAAATTCAGTATCGGAGTTGATCGCATCACCTTCATTCAGGATAGCGACGAACAGATCGTCCCCATCTCTTGTACCGGTCACTGCCTTGCCAAATGACTCCAGTTTCAGACGGAACACTTCTCCGGCTGGTAAAGATGAACCTTGATAAAAAAGCCCATACCAACTATCATCATTGCCACCCTGCAACTGGAAAGCACCGCTCCAGGTATTGGAAGCATTGGCAGCAAGATTATCAGCTGAAAAATCCACATAGAAAATACTTGGGATGATCGAGGCAATCTCTACAGTCTTCAGGTTGGCTTCCTGATTAATACCAGCATCACCGGTAACATCAGTGATGGTCAGGATCACGTTCAGTGAAACACCATCTTTCTCTTGCTGGATTGCATCCACAAAAGCAGTGATCGAAGTAGTAGCAGAAACCGACCCTCTTGGGATAGTTATACTGCTTTCGTTCAAAGTAAACTCCGAATCGGTTGCTGAACTCAACTCACTGATAGACAAAGTAGCTGTCACATCTGTAGTAGAAGGTTCCGTCAGACTAATGCTAAAGGTCACCACTCCATCTTCTATATCGCCTGGAGAAAAGGTGACTGCATCTCTTTCGCTGCTAAATCCTACCAATGGTTGGTCAGGAGGGTTAACTGTGAGATCTTCTGAACATGAGGTCAGAAATATCACACCTAACAAAAAAGCAGCCCATGGTTGAATAGGTAACTTTACAGTCATGTAATTAATGGTTATGAAACTTTAGCCTAATGTTAGGATGATATCGAGCATTTCCATTGCCCTTACTTTGCACATAGTAATACAATATTGCCCTCCCCAAATTGAAGTCATAAGGACGACTAAACGTCACTCAGTAATTGTAAATATGAAGGCCTGAATTGATTGTTTAGTAATAACAAATTGCGTATAAAAACCAAGAAACCACTATAAGTCACACTTTTAGTCTACAAGAATGAGATGATATGGATAGGTAGAGACACTATGAATGACAACAACATCACCTCAGGTTGATCACTGGTCAGGCACGTTGTTTACTTAAGAAAGCAGACTTCAAAGAAAGGAGTAAGTACCCTTCAACATCGTGATTGAAATAGAATGAGAACTAAGGCCGACTCAATAAAAAAACGACCGCCAGATCTCAATAAGGATGGCGGTCGTTTTCCATAGCTTTTGGTTCTTGCATTGATCTTAATCTGCTTCCAGAGTACTCATCGTTTTTTGGAAAGTAGAAGGTGTATGTCCGGTAATTCTTTTGAATTTGCGATTGAAATAGGAAAGGTTGTTAAACCCAACTTTATAACATACCTCAAAGACCGTCGCATCTTTTTCTGCCAGGTGATTACAAGCCTTATTAATACGTACTTCGTTAAGAAATTCTGTATACGTTTTTCTGGTACGAAGTTTAAAGAACCTGCAAAAGGCACTAGGGGACATATTGGCCACGGAGGCCACTTCTTCCAGTTCAATCGGACGATGAAACTGGCTCAGTGTAAATTGGATTACATTATTGAGACGAACGCCATCGATTTCCTGGACGTCCACATCCATGATGTAATTGCTCAGTATGCGATAATCAATGGTTTTGTTAAGTAACTTAAGTACCTCCAGCAACTGAATTAACTGATTAAGTCCCGTCTGTCCATTCAAAGCATTTAGATGATCGGCTATTTTTGATTTCGATCCATCAATGATCTTGATACCCTTTTTGGCCCTGACAAAGAAGTCCGACAATTCCCGGCTGATGGAGTAGCTAAAACAACTTCTTATCAAGACATTTTTATCCAGAAACAGGGTCATTGCTCGTGCTCTGAGACCAAGATCCTGATAATAGATATCATTATTTCTAAAAACGTGAGGCACATTTTCTCCAATCACGAAAACATCTCCAGGCTCAAATTCACCGATATAACCACCGATGTAAGCAGTACCGTCACCTTCCTGAATCAGGGTGATCTGAATTTCGGGATGTTGATGAAGGGTATCATAAAAATACGGCTCATCATCGTGTTGCAGAAAGAAGAAAGCATCTTCCGTCCTCGGTATTTTAAAAGGTAAAATTTTCATTTCCGCCAGTCCTTCTCATATCTCCATTATTTGCCAAATTCATCTTCGAGTCACTCAAAGCTCACGCCTGAATCTCTGGAACAATACAACAACAATCTTATTGCCTGTATTCCTGATCTGACGATTTTTCTTTTCGCTCTTATTTCGCGGCACAAACCACCACGATTACTGTTGCTAACGCTATTTTCAATGCCGGTTCAAAGCACCTGCTAAGTTTGCGTTCACACAATCCTGTTTTTAATGTAGCAGATATATTTTGGTTGTCCTGCCTTCTTTTTTACAACTCCCCCCTTTTGAGCAAAATAGTATTAGTATTAGTCAAAATAGACAAAGGACTCTCTTCTTTATAGCGAGCTTTCTCTATTAAGAACCCAGATTTTTGGGCATTTAGGAAGATTATGAGGTTAAGGTGATTTTTGGATTAAAAGGTGGTTGAACTTCAGGTGATACTCCACTAACAAATCAAGGGAAAGAGACTTTCCATATTACTCAAACAATTTCTTTCGATCAATTATAAAAACTGTCGTTCGCATAGCTTGATTAAACTAACCTCATCCAGTAATTTCGCACCAAAATTGAGCAACATGAACATCCACGAATACCAGGCAAAAGAGATTTTGAAAGGCTACGGCGTGACCATCCAGAATGGGATCGTAGCTGATACCCCACAAAAAGCACTGGAAGCCGCAAAGGAATTGAACGCACAGACCGGAACAAGCTGGTATGTCGTGAAAGCCCAGATTCACGCAGGTGGGCGTGGTAAAGGAACGATCAACGAGACCGGCTCTAACGGCGTTGTATTAGCCAAAAGCCTGGACGAAGTTGAACCTAAGGCTGAAGGCATCCTGGGTGGAACTTTGGTTACCCACCAAACTGGTCCTGCCGGGAAAAAAGTAAATAAAGTATTGATTGCTGAAGATGTATACTATCCTGGCGAATCAGACCCTAAGGAATATTATCTATCAATCCTACTCGATCGTGCTACGGGTCAAAATGTGATCATGGCGTCTACCGAAGGCGGGATGGATATCGAGACCGTTGCCGAAGAAACCCCTGAAAAGATCATCAAAGAATGGGTAGATCCAGGCGTTGGTCTACAAGGATTCCAGGCACGTAAAGTAGCTTTCGCTCTTGGACTAACCGGCGATGCATTTAAAGGCATGGTGAAATTCATCTATGCCTTATATAAAGCCTACGTAGCCACGGATGCTTCTCAATTCGAGATCAACCCGGTATTGAAAACCTCAGACAACAAAATCCTCGCGGTAGATGCCAAAGTAAACCTGGACGATAACGCCCTTTACCGTCACAAAGATTTGGCCGAGCTAAGAGACATTACTGAAGAAGATCCTTTGGAAGTAGAAGCGGGGCAATCTGGTTTGAACTACGTCAAACTAGATGGTAACGTGGGGTGCATGGTGAACGGTGCAGGTCTTGCTATGGCAACCATGGACATCATTAAACTTTCAGGTGGAGAGCCCGCAAACTTCCTTGATGTAGGAGGAGGAGCAAATGCTAAAACGGTGGAAGCCGGATTCCGAATCATCTTAAGAGATCCTAATGTTAGAGCGATTCTCATCAACATCTTCGGTGGTATCGTCCGTTGTGACAGGGTAGCAACAGGCGTAGTGGAAGCTTACAAGAACATCGGCAATATTGAAGTGCCGATCATTGTGAGATTACAAGGTACCAACGCAGAAGAAGGCGCTAAGATCATTGAAGAATCAGGATTGAAAGTGACCTCAGCGATTGTATTGAAAGACGCAGCTGAAAAAGTCAAAGAAGTTCTGGCTTAAGAGAACTATATGATATTTTTGGAGGCCCACAATCTGGGCCTTTTTTTTTGCCATAGTGACAGTACTTTCCTTTATTCTTTGTTCCAGAAATGACGAGTATATGGGCGATCCTATGTGGAGATTATCTATCGCTATAAACTATCTCGGCAAGCAGGTATTTGAACTAGGACGTGAAAATCAAGTGGAGGTGATTGTCGCCGATTGGGGTAGTGAGATTCCTATTTCCAGCGTACTCAATCTTACAGAGCAAGCAGCATCAATCACTAAATTCCTCTTCATCGATCGGGAAACCGCAGATAAATTGCAAGAAGACAGCCCATTTGCGGAGGTTTTCCCCTTGAATGCTGCAGCCCGTAGAGCTACCGGGCTTTACATTGGTCGAATTGATCAGGACACAGTAGTACATCAGGATTTTTTGAAACATTTTTTCAATCATTACGAGGGAAAAAGTGATTATGGTTTTGACCTGACGAAATCGTACATGTTCGTTTCGAGGATGCAAATTCCTTATCGTTTTGTGAAAAGGTCTCCCTCATTAACAGATATTGAGTACCACATCGATCATTTTGGGAAGTGGTCCTACAGCGAAGAGCAAAAATTTTGTCACTGGGCCTCCCCTGTTGGGATTTTAATGATGCATCGAGACATATGGCAAGACATTGGTGGATATGATGAACGACTCATCTACTACTGGTACATGGATGTGGATATGGCTACGCGTTTGATTAAAAAGTATCCTATTATCAATATCAGAAAAACCTATGGGAATCATTTCTATCACCTGGAACATGTGAAGCCCGGATTAAAATTTAGATTTAGCCATCGCAAAAGAAATCCCGACTGGTCCAAGTCTTTTGATAAACCGGTATTGAACCCGAACGGGGAAAACTGGGGACTTGCTCAATTTGAATTATCCATTACTCAGGCTAATGCGAGTGGGAATCCAGCGAGTGACCAACTCAGCGAACTTCATAGTAATCAACAAAAAACCATTCTTTTCGTGCTGACGATTATAGCTTCCTTAAGAAGATGGGGATACTATCAACTGAAAGTTTGCTGGTACCTTTCGAAAAGATTACTTGGAAGACCTTATTTGTAATGGGTAATCAAGTTTCCTTAAATAAGTAGTCTCAAAAAGTAAAAGAGAGATTTTACCACCTTTATTTTCCTTACTTTATCTTATTAACTGATACACAGGTAATACGAGATTATCATATTCGCAAAAAACACGATGAAAACCAGTATTTATTTGCCGGTTTTTTAATTTTTAAAAAAAATTAATCAAAAACTTTTTCTGTTGCCATTGACTCTTTTACATTTGACCCGAAATATGAAATTATTTACTGAAAATATTATCGTAACCATTATTATTCTAGTCGTGGGTGTCAAACCCTCGGGATGGTAACGATGTATATCAGATGAAAATACAGAACGCCATCCCCAAACAGGATGGCGTTTTTTTATACACTATGATATGTATTATAACGACGACACCATAGTATTTTTTGACGGCAACTGGATCAAAGCCAAAGATGCCAGGACGAGTTTGTTTGATCAGGCGCTTCATTATGGAACAGGCGTACTAGAAGGATTAAGGTCTTACCGAAGCGAAGGTTCTTTTAAGATCTTCAAGGCCCATACGCACTTTGAAAGACTACATAGTTCTGCTCGTAAGATGCACTTGAAGCTCCCCTACTCTTCTGAGGAGCTTACGCAAATCGCCTATGACCTATTGGAAAAGAACAATCTCACCGACGCTTATATCCGACCTCTGGTCTATGCAGGTCAGGACATGATGTTGAAGCCTACGGAAGAAGTTCATGTATTTATGGCTGCATGGCAATGGTCCAAATACAACGGACTTAAGCCATTGGAAGTCATGGTATCTGAATACCGTAAGCCAAGCGCCAAAGCCATTCCGATTGAAGCAAAAGTGGTTGGCAACTATTCCTCGGCCACATTAGTTTCTGCTCAGGCGCGACACCTCGGATATGATGAGGCCCTGTTGCTGGATGCCAACGGATATGTAGCAGAAGGACCCGTCAGTAACTTCTTCTACGAAAAAGATAATGTGCTTTATACCCCCAAAAAGGGCAACATTCTTCCTGGAATCACCCGGGAAGTCATCATTGACATGAGCAAAGAGCTCGATATCAGGGTCGTCGAAAAAGACATAGAGGTAGAAGAATTGTATGATGCAGATCAGGCTTTTTTCTGTGGAACAGCCTCTGAGATCAGCCAGATCCATTCTATCAATGGTGAAGTCATGCGAGGAAACTGGGAAGACTCTGCTTCCTACAACCTTCACTTCATTTACCAGCAACGTGTTCGTTTCGATGAATTTGAGGGCTTACCAATCCTTTAAAATCTACTAACATAAATGTCAACAGAACTTAACCCATTCAGTAAGACCATCACTCAGGATGTCAGTCAACCTGCGTCTCAGGCCCAACTATACGCAACCGGATTGACAGAAGAGGACATGAAAAAAGGCCAGGTAGGTATTGTGAGTACTGGCTTCGAAGGCAATCCCTGTAACATGCACCTTAATGTACTGGCACATCAGGTGAAAAAAGGTGTTAAGGAAGCCGATTTGGTAGGCCTTATTTTTCACACCATTGGTGTCAGCGACGGTATCTCCAACGGAACAACAGGCATGAAATACTCGCTGATGTCACGCGACATCATTGCAGATTCTATTGAAATCGTCTGTAATGCCCAATTTTATGATGCCCTGGTTACTGTAGTCGGTTGTGATAAAAACATGCCGGGAGCACTAATCGCCATGGGTCGGTTAAATCGTCCCAGTCTAATGGTTTACGGAGGAACGGTTAAGCCCGGCAAATGGAAAAACGAAGACCTCAATATCGTCTCTGCATTCGAAGCTTACGGCAAAAAACTAGCAGGGACCATTGAGGAGGAGGATTACAAAGGTATCATTCAAAATGCCATCCCGGGCCCTGGTGCATGCGGAGGAATGTATACGGCCAACACCATGTCATCAGCGATTGAGGCTATGGGCATGAGTATGCCATTCAGCTCGTCCAATCCGGCAGAAAGCGAGGATAAAAAGACAGAAAGTGTCTCTGTCGGTCAGGCGATTCGAAACCTGATGGAGTTGGACCTTAGACCAAAGGACATCATGATCAAAGCCGCATTTGAAAATGCCATCAAAGTCATCATGGTAACTGGTGGCAGCACCAATGCTGTGCTGCACCTGATTGCAATGGCGAAGGCAGTAGATGTTGATATTACGTTGAATGACTTCCAGAGAATCAGTGACGAAACACCATTCATCGCGAATCTCAAACCAAGCGGTGAATACCTGATGGAAGACCTGCATCATGTCGGTGGCACACCTGCCGTCATGAAATATATGCTCAAGGAAAACTTCCTGGATGGTAGTTGTATGACAGTAACAGGGAAAACCCTCGAAGAAAACCTGGCCTCAGCACCGGAATTGAAAAGTGGTCAAAAGGTGATCCAGACCTTCGATAATCCAATCAAGAAGTCCGGACATTTGCAGATACTCTACGGTAATCTGGCTCCGGAAGGATCTGTGGCCAAAATCACCGGAAAAGAAGGAGAATACTTCGAAGGACCTGCACGCATCTATGACGATGAATTCGAAGCAATTGACGGCATCGGCAAGGAAGTCCAAAAAGGTGAAGTAATTGTCATTCGTCAATCGGGTCCTAAGGGAGCCCCGGGCATGCCCGAAATGCTCAAACCTACCAGTGCAGTTATGGGTGCCGGATTAGGAAAAGACGTGGCACTAATCACAGATGGTAGATTTTCCGGTGGATCGCATGGGTTTGTTGTTGGACATATCACTCCTGAATCACAGGAAGGCGGACCATTGGCATTGATCAGGAACGGCGACATCATTTCTATCGATGCAGTCAATAACGAAATGAATGTCAAACTCTCCGAAGAGGAATGGGCACAACGAAAAGCTGAATGGCAAAAACCCCCTTACAAAGGAGAAAAAGGCATATTGAGAAAATACATTAAATCGGTAGCCTCCGCATCCGAAGGCTGTGTAACAGATCAGTAACATGAACACTTCAACCTTATCGATCGACGAAAAGAAGATGGCAGAGAAAAGAAAAATGACGGGTTCCGAAGCGGTACTTCAGTCCTTACTGGAAGAAGGTGTGGAAACGATTTTCGGATACCCTGGAGGTGCGATCATGCCCATTTACGATGAGTTGTACAAGTTTCAGGACCGACTCACCCATATGCTTACACGACATGAGCAAGGAGCTGCACATGCGGCACAGGGATTTGCTCGTGTGAGTGGAAAAACTGGGGTTTGTTTTGCCACTTCTGGACCAGGAGCCACTAACCTGATTACAGGGATTGCCGATGCTCAGATTGACTCTACTCCTATGGTCTGTATTACCGGACAAGTACCTTCTCATCTGTTGGGTACGGATGCTTTTCAGGAAACCGATGTGATCGGTATTTCCATGCCAGTGACCAAGTGGAATTATCAGGTAACAAAACCCGAGGAAATCCCGGGGGCCATTGCCCGAGCGTTTTACATTGCCAATTCCGGAAGACCAGGTCCCGTACTGATAGACATCACGAAAGATGCACAATTTGGAGAACTGGAATACAGCTATAAGAAGTGCGAAAAGATCCGTAGCTATCACCCCTACCCGATCCTCAATGAAGATCGTGTTCAGGAAGCTGCAGCGCTAATCAATGAGGCAAAAAAGCCTTTCTTGCTTATCGGCCAGGGTGTTTTGATCTCTGAGGCGCAAGAAGAGTTAAAGGCCTTCATGGAAAAAGCTGGTATTCCTGGTGCCAGCACGTTGATGGGCCTCTCGGCCATTCCCGTAGATCACCCCCAGTATGTCGGCTATCTGGGGATGCATGGCAATTACGGTCCCAATATCAAAACCAATGAATGCGACCTCCTTATCGCTGTTGGTATGCGTTTCGACGACCGGGTTACCGGAGATTTGAATAAATACGCGAAGCAAGCAAAGGTGATCCACATTGAAATTGACCCGGCTGAAATCGATAAGAATGTAAAAACCGATGTAGCCATCAATGCAGATGCTAAAGCTGCCCTCCATGGTTTGCTCCCACTCGTCGAAGAAAGGCAGCATCAGGAATGGCTTGCGGAATTCAAAGCTTGTGATGAGGTAGAGACCGAGAAAGTCATTACCAACGAGCTTTTCCCAACAACCGATGAAATTAAGATGGGAGAAGTGATCCGTTTACTCTCCGAGAAAACTGCGGGAACTGCCATTTTGGTCACCGATGTAGGTCAACACCAAATGGTCGCCAGCCGATATTATGAATTCAAAGACACCCGCACCAACGTCACGTCAGGTGGATTAGGTACGATGGGATTTGCACTCCCTGCGGCACTGGGAGCAAAAACGGGTCAGCCCACCAAGCAGGTCGTCGCAGTAATTGGCGACGGAGGTTTCCAGATGACCATTCAGGAACTGGCGACCATCTTCCAGTACCAAATCGGTGTGAAAGTGTTGATCCTCAACAACAATTTCCTGGGAATGGTCCGTCAATGGCAACAGTTGTTCTTCGATAAGAGGTATTCTTCTACTGAGTTGGTCAATCCTGATTTCCAGCTGATTGCACAGGGGTACGGCATTGCCTGTAACAAAGTACAGGCACGGGAAGATCTGTCGGAAGCAATGGATAATTTCCTGGATCACGAAGGTCCCTACCTTCTGGAAGTAGTAGTTGAAAAAGAAGAAAATGTATTCCCGATGGTGCCTTCCGGGGCGTCAGTTTCTGAAATCCGATTGTCCTAAACACTCATGAGCAATTTAATATACAGCGAAAGACACGACGAGCAGCAAATCAAGGATTATACGCTATCCGTTCTGACGGAGGACAAATCTGGTCTTCTCAACCATATCACGATCATCTTCACCCGAAGAAAGATCAACATCGTCAGTCTGAATGTCTCTGTGACGGAAGTTCCGGGACTAAGTCGTTTCAGTATTGTCATTTCCAGCACGCGGGATCAGGCCGAGAAAGTGGTTAAGCAAATCAGAAAACTGATCGACGTACTAGGCGCATTCGTCTATGAAAACGATGAGATCTACTACCAGGAAATTGCACTTTACAAAGTCCCTACGGATATTTTCCTCAACGGCAATACCATTGAAAATCTGGTACGAAACAGTGGCGCAAGGATCCTGGTGATTGAAAAAGACCACATTGTAATAGAAAAAACGGGTCACAAAGAAGAGACCCACCGATTATACAAAGAATTGGAGCCTTATGGCTTGTTGGAATTCGTCAGATCTGGTCGTGTGGCCATCTCGAAATCCAAACGAAAGACAGAGGCTTTCCTCAAGGAACTGGAAGAAACCAGATCCAATCAATTAAGCATTAAAGATTATTAAACAGTTTTTGAAAACACATTTTTAGAAAAATGGCACAGATTAATTTCGGAGGTACGGAAGAAACAGTGGTTACCCGTGAGGAATTCCCGCTTGATAAGGCAAGGGAAGTACTGAAAGACGAAACCATCGCAATCTTAGGATACGGCGTACAGGGTCCAGGTCAGGCATTGAACCTGAGAGACAATGGTTTTAATGTGATTGTTGGGCAGAGGAAAGATTCCAAAACCTGGGACAAAGCTTTGGCCGATGGTTGGGTGGAAGGAGAAACCCTGTTTGAATTGGAAGAGGCCGCTGAGCGCGGAACGGTACTCCAGTATTTACTCTCCGATGCGGGCCAAATTGCCCTTTGGCCGATGGTCAAAAGCAAACTAAAGCCCGGAGATGCATTGTACTTTTCTCATGGCTTCGGTGTAACCTACAAAGACCAAACCAGCATCGTCCCTCCTGAAGATGTGGACGTGATCCTCGTAGCACCAAAAGGTTCTGGAACTTCTCTGAGACGATTGTTTGTGGCTGGCAAAGGACTGAACTCAAGTTTTGCCATTCATCAGGATGCAACAGGCAGAGCTCGTGAAAGAGTCATAGCCCTGGGTATCGGTGTGGGATCTGGATACTTGTTTGAAACCAATTTCCAGAAAGAAGTTTACTCTGACCTTACTGGCGAACGAGGTAGCTTAATGGGTGCCATTCAGGGACTTTTCGCAGCACAGTATGACCTTTTAAGAAAGAGAGGCCATTCTCCTTCCGAGGCTTTCAATGAAACCGTAGAAGAGGCCACTCAATCGCTTTATCCGTTGGTAGCAGAAAATGGCATGGATTGGATGTATGCCAACTGCTCTACTACAGCACAGCGTGGCGCCTTAGATTGGTGGAAGAAATTCAGAGATGCGGTTGCTCCCGTATTTGAAGAGCTTTATGACAGTGTAGAAAGTGGCAATGAAGCCCGCATTACCATTGAAGCGAATCAAAAAGCGGATTACCGTGAGAAACTTGAAGAAGAACTGAAAGAACTTCAGGAATCTGAAATGTGGCAGGCTGGCGCTACTGTACGTAAGCTTCGCCCGGAAAACGCTTAATTGGGGCTTCCCTTAAAGCTGGTGTCATGCTGAGTTTATCGAAGTACGACACCAGCTTTAAGGTCGGGCTGTTCAGGGCTTCGTATTCACTTCGGTCCTTGGGACCAGGCCCTTACCATCCCTAAGCCAAAAAAGATCCCGACATCAAATGAATACCATCGAAACAGAAGTGTATTTCCCTCAAATCAGTGATGTAAAAGCCGCTTCCAACAAGTTGAAGGATGTTATCAATGACACGCCATTGCAGCATAGTTTCAACCTGAGTGAACAATATGAAAGTCATATTTATCTCAAAAGAGAAGACACACAGGTTGTCCGTTCTTACAAGATCAGAGGGGCTTATAACAAGATCACCTCGCTTACGAAGGAAAGCCTGGACAAAGGCATAGTTTGTGCCAGTGCGGGTAACCACGCACAGGGTGTGGCTTTGTCTTGTAAGCTTTTGCAGGTTAAGGGAAAAATATACATGCCCGCTCCTACTCCCAAACAAAAAGTGCAGCAAGTCAAAATGTTTGGAAAGGACATGGTGGAAGTGATCCTGATTGGTGACACCTTCGACGATGCGTATAAAACAGCCATGAAGGTTTGCGAGCAGGAAGAAGCCACCTTTATTCATCCATTTGACGATGAAAAAGTCATCGAAGGACAAGCCACTGTAGGCCTGGAGATCCTGGACCAAAGCAAATTCCATATTGATTATTTGTTTCTACCCGTAGGTGGTGGTGGTCTTTCAGCAGGCGTATCCAGCATCGTCAAACTCATGAGTCCGAAGACCAAAATCATAGGCGTTGAACCCCTGAGGGCACCCGCCATGTATCGGTCATTTGAGGAACAGCGAGTGGTAGAACTTGAAAAGATTGATAAGTTCGTGGATGGTGCAGCCGTCAAAAAAGTGGGTGACAAAACCTTCCCGATCTGCTACGAACATTTGGATGAAGTAAGGTTAGTAGACGAGGGGAAAGTTTGTTCTACCTTGATACAGATGTACAGTGAAAGTGGCATTGTTCTGGAACCCGCAGGTAGTCTTTCAGTAGCAGTATTAGACGATTTCAAAGAAGAAATCAAAGGCAAACGAGTGGTTTGCCTACTATCCGGAAGCAATAACGACATTACGCGTACTGAAGAAATCCGAGAAAGATCCTTGCTCTATGAAAAACTGATGCACTATTTCATCATCCGTTTCCCTCAAAGGGCCGGGGCGTTGAAAGAGTTTGTAGCAGAAGTACTCGGGCCCAATGACGATATCATCCACTTCGAGTATACCAAGAAAACCAGTCGAGAAAAAGGACCTGCACTCATTGGTATTGAATTGAAAAACAGCTCGGATTTTGAACCACTTTTGAAAAGGATGCACGAACGAAATTTCTTCGGTGAATACCTAAACGAACAACCCGATTTGATGAATTATTTGGTTTGACAAGTTTGAAAAACCCCCGTATGATTGAGCCTGCCTTGTCGGCAGACAGGCTCGTCTAAATCGGCAGCATTCCCAAAATAAAAATTATCGCCTATTTACCCCTAAGGCAATTCAAAGGACTAAAAAACATGAAAGTCTTAAAATTTGGCGGAACATCCGTAGGTTCCGTCAGTGCAATAAAACAAGTCGGTGAAATCATCGCAGATCAATCCAAAGCGGATCAATTAGTGGTAGTAGTTTCTGCCTTCAGTGGCGTTACGAATCGCCTCGAAGAACTCACCATTGAAGCATCCTCCGGCAAGGAAAGCTATCTTGAGATCATTGAACAATTGGAAGCTCAGCATTTGGATGTCTTCGAAACATTGGTTCCTGGAGGTGATGCCACTCCTATCGAACAAGGCGTCAAGTTGCTGAAAGAGGTCTGCCACGGTATTTCCTTACTTCAGGAGCTCACTACCAAGAGTTACGCTTATGTCATGAGTTTTGGTGAGCGGATGTCAAGCTACATTATCTCCACCTACTTCAATTCATTTACCAGTGTCACTCTGTTTGATAGCAGAGATTTCATCATTGTCAATCCTGAAATTGGCGAAACAGCGGTCGATTTTGAATTGAGTCTTAAGAAAATAAAAGAGATCAGGACCGAAGCCAGTGTGCTTTTGTTCCCGGGATTCGTTGCCTCCACGACTGAAGGAGTAACCACCACCCTGGGAAGAGGTGGATCCGATTATTCCGCCGCTCTACTTGCCAATTTTTTAAATGCTACGGAACTTGAAATTTGGACAGATGTCAGCGGCTTACTCACGGCCGATCCTAATCTGGTTCCACAGGCCCGAGTCATCGAACACATTTCATACGAGGAAGGCATGGAGTTATCACACTTCGGTGCTAAAGTTATTTACCCTCCCAGCATACAACCGGCACTTACCAAAGACATCCCTATTCGAATAAAGAACACCTTTGTGCCGGAGGATAGTGGTACGATGATCACTCGGGAATGGGACGAAGACAAGGAATTGATTCGTGGCATTTCCAGTATTAAAAACGTAGCCCTGATCAACCTGACGGGAGCTGGAATGGTAGGAATTCCGGCATTTTCCAATCGTTTTTTTCAGGCCTTGGCAGCCCAGAAAGTAAATGTCATTCTGATAACTCAGGCATCCAGTGAACATTCCATTTGTGCGGCCATTTCAGAAAGCGAATTAAAAAAAGCACTAAAGTCACTGAAAAAGGAATTCACTTATGAGATCCAGAGTCGTAAAATCAGTGAAATCGAGGTTGAAAAAGACCTGGCGATTCTTGCGTTAGTCGGGTCAAATATGCGAAATCAAGTGGGCGTCAGCGGGCAAATGTTTCATGTACTGGGTAAGAATGGCGTGAGTGTGAAAGCCATAGCTCAGGGGTCTTCGGAGAGAAATATATCCGCCGTTATCCCTCAAAAAAATCTTAAAAAAGCTCTGAATGTCCTTCATGAGAGCTTCTTCCTTTCTTCTCGAAAGCGTATACATCTGTTCATCATTGGCGTCGGAAATGTAGGCAAAGCATTTATTGCGCAGGTGCAGCAACAATATGAGTACCTGCTCAAAGAACACAATACCAAAGTTTTGATCGCTGGGATGGCCAATTCAAGAAAAATGATCTTTGAAGAAGAAGGCATTTCGTTAAGTAACTGGCAGGCGTCGTTAGATGCAGGAGAGTCGTTCACTGAAAACGCCTTCATGGATACTATGAACACCATGAATCTGCGCAACAGCATTTTCATTGATATCACTGCCAACAGCAACATTGCTGGCTTATATAGTCGGGCATTGAAAAACAGCATTTCAGTGGTTACACCAAACAAAATTGCTGCTACAAGCCCCTGGGACAATTACCAGGATTTAATCAATTCAGCCTCACGATATAACGTTCATTATCTATTTGAAACCAACGTTTGTGCCGGACTTCCTGTCATATCAACACTCAATGATTTGATCAGAAGCGGTGACAAAATCCATAAAATCGCTGCGGTGTTGTCAGGTACGCTTAACTACTTGTTCAATACGTATGATGGTTCCAGGCCATTCGTCGACATCATCAAAGAAGCCAGGGAACTTGGTTTAACCGAACCTGATCCCCGACTGGACCTCTTTGGAGAGGATGTTCGCAGAAAAATCCTGATCCTCGCTCGTCAAAGTGGTTATGCATGGGAAATGGAAGATGTGAAACTGGATTCTTTCCTTCCGGAAGCTTGTCATGAGGCAGATACCATCGACGCTTTTTATGAAGAAGTCACGCAATCAGAATCACACTTCAAAGCGATTTATGATGAAGCGGCCAAAGCTGACAAGAAATTAAGAGTGGTAGCTTCTTTTACCCCTGAGGGGGCAAAAGTAGGTCTAGAAGCAGTAAGGGACAGTCATCCTTTTTATCACCTGGAAGGCATGGACAACATTGTCTTGTTTTATACCAATCGCTACCCTGAGCAACCTTTGGTAGTTAAAGGAGCCGGAGCTGGAGCCGACGTTACAGCTTCTGGCATATTTGCAGATATCCTTAAAGTCAGCCTTAATTGATCATGGAAAGTGTCAAAGTATTTTCACCAGCCTCTGTGGCCAATGTAGCTTGTGGTTACGATATTTTTGGTTTCGCCCTCAATGATATCGGAGACGAGATCACCCTTACCAAAAGAAAAGACAGTAAACTGGTCATCACCAAAGTGACCGGTGCCGATCTGCCTCTGAGTCCGGATAAAAATGTAGCGACCGTAGCTATTTCCAGCCTACTGGAGCGAGTTCATTCTACGCAGGGTTTTGATATTGAGATCCATAAGAATGTAAACCCAGGCAGTGGTTTGGGCTCCAGCGCCTCAAGTGCAGCGGGAGCGGCGTTTGCTGCCAATTGTCTTTTGGGAAATCCTTTCAGTAAATCTGAACTGATCGAAAACGCAATGGCAGGCGAAATTGTCGCCTCTCAATCGGCGCATGCGGATAATGTATCACCAGCTATGTTAGGAGGTTTCACGGTTGTGAGAAGTTGCGAACCTGAAGTCGACGTATTTCAACTCGATTATCCAGAAGATCTGCTTGTACTGATCGTTTTCCCACAAGTACAGGTCAAAACTGCTGAAGCGAAACGAATGCTCGGCGATTCCATCAGCCTTAGTAAAGCTCGTATACAATGGGGCAATGTCGCCGGTTTAGCGGCCGGACTTATGAAAAAGGACTGGGGATTGATCCAGCGGTCCCTTCATGATGTGGTTGCGGAACCGGTACGCAAAAACCTGATCCCTCACTATGAAAACATCAAGGAAATTGCCATGAATAGCGGTGCATTGGGTTTCAATATTTCCGGTTCAGGGCCAAGTATGTTCAGCTTTTTCCATAACGAAGCGGAAGCAAAAGCAGGCATTGAAGAAATCCGTGAGATCTACAATCGCTTGAGCATTGAATCATTCTTTCATATCTCTCATATCAATCCGACCGGGACCCATATCATCGAATAATGCAGTTTTACAGCACCAATCGCCAATCACCATCCGTCGATTTTAAAACCGGGGTGATCCGAAGTTTACCCGCTGATAATGGGTTATACTGCCCATCAGAAATACCCGATATCTCTACTACACTGACCAGGCAGGGTATTAGTCTGCACGAAATCGCTCTTGAAACACTGAAGCCATTTTGTACACCTGAAATTCCCGAGAATCGATTGCAGGACATCATTGAAGATGTATTTTCGTTTGAGATTCCGGTAGTTCCTGTCAAAGACAATCTTTACAGCCTGGAATTATTCCACGGCCCAACTTATGCCTTCAAAGATGTGGGTGCCCGTTTTCTGGCCAGATGCCTCGGCTATTTCCATGAAGACTCAGACAAAGAAGTAACCATTTTGGTGGCCACTTCGGGTGATACTGGTGGAGCAGTGGCTGCAGGATTCTATAAAGTACCCGGCGTAAAGGTGATTATCCTCTACCCTTCTGGCAAGGTCAGTGAGTTACAGGAAAAACAATTGACCACCTTAGGTGAAAACATACAGGCGCTTGAAATTGACGGAACGTTCGACGATTGCCAGCAATTAGTCAAACAAGCTTTCTTAAATGATGAGTTAAATCAATCTCTGAACCTATCTTCAGCAAATTCTATCAACATTGCCAGGTGGATCCCACAATCGATTTACTATTCGTGGGCATCTGCACAATTGGCTGATCATAACCAGCTGGTATTCTCAATCCCAAGTGGCAATTACGGTAACCTGGCAGCAGGCATACTTGCTTATCAGATGGGAGCACCCATTTCCCGCTTTATAGCCTCCAGCAACGCCAATGATGTAGTGCCAAGGTATTTGTCAAGTGGAATTTATGAACCACGGCCGACCATAGCGACTTATTCCAATGCTATGGATGTAGGCAAACCCAGCAATTTTCCCCGCATGCAAGCGTTGTGTCAATCCGATTATAAGACCATGACTGAACTGATTACCGGATTTTCTTTGGATGACAGGCAAACCCTTGCGGCCATGAAAGCCTGTTTATCAGCAAACAATTATCAAACAGACCCTCATGGGGCCATCGGGTATCAGGCGTTGGTAGAAAAATTGCAGGAAAATGAAACTGGTATTTTTATTGAAACGGCACATCCGTGCAAATTTTTGGACGTGGTTGAAAAAACGAATACCGGTTATCAACTACCTGAATTCACTTCAGATTTAATGAAAAAAGAAAAAGTAGCGATTCAAATGAATGCCTCATTTGAAGAATTCAAAGACTTTCTATTAAGAAACTAATATAAGATTTGGGGGTATTGGCATAACCTTTTGACTTACAGGAAACGCCAAGGTTATGAAGCTCTTCAAAACGCTTATTCTGCTTTGTACTATTTTTTTCCTATTCTTCCTTGTTTCATGTTCAGAGGAAGGATTTGAACGCCAACTTTCACGTGGTGAAATACTGGCAGGAGATGATGCGGAAGGTCGCAGCTATTTTATTTCTTCGGCAGAAATCGATCTGTTCGAAATTAATGGAACAATCATCCTTGACGAGTGTGTTACTGACAATACGATCCGATACTTCCCTGGCGGTCGCTACACTGAAAATGAAGGCAGTACAACCTGCGATCCTACCGACCCTCCCGGTGACACAGGTAACTGGATTCTAAGCGATGATGAAACGCAACTTACCATCACCATTTTCGGAGAAACAAACGTATGGGATATTGTGGAAATTGATAATGATGGTCATCGTATCACGCGAGCTTCGCAAGATGGGCAGATCACTTACGTTTTTGAACGTTTTCTCTAAAACTCCGTAGCTTCAAGAGGCGCTCACCTCCAAGCCCCTTCATTTATACCCCAATTAGGGGCCTAACTCTCTGAAAATTACCACTTTTCTGGTATTGTACTGAGTATAGCTGATTTCTATCTTCGTATTGTAGGAATTAAAACTCAGCCGCCATGAACTACGAACACTTTTCACTCTTCCCAGAAAACCCCTGGTTGTCATTGGCCTTGGGGCTGGCCGCCTTGATGCTCTTCTTCTTCGCCGATAGATATGTCTATTCAAGAGGAACCATCAGGCCGAAAAACGAATCTCAGCACTAATTATTCTTCTTCATAAAAATTAGGTTTAGGAAAGGCTACCGCCAAGGGTAGCTTTTTTTATGCTACTTTGAGAAAGTCATCAAACCAAGCGTTGTTTCAGCAAGATAGTCTTCATCCGTTTTTGGTTTGAAGCCACGGGTCAACTCCAAAATAATATCCATATCTGTATCCAGTTTCAAAAAACCATCTACATCTGTTACCTGTACCTGCGGAAAAGGGCGGTTACTTGCACGTAAGTAAAGGTTTTCCATACCACACGGACAAGCCGTTTCCCAGGAGAATGGAAGCCAATACTCCTTGTTTACTTCGTCAGGACCGAGATAGTAATTATCAAGCAATAAATATTTCGACCCATCCGCCCAGATATTGATCAATTGTACATATGAAGGTCTGGAAACTTTAACTGCTAATTTGAGCTCCTCTCCTTCCCAAAACGCAACGGCATCTTTTCCTTTTTGAGTAGTTACTTCCGCAATGAGACCACCATAATCAGACTTTTTCGTTGCTATGGAAAGAAATGGTGCCTCGGGAATAGTTGGCTTAATATTCACATTCAAATTCTTTATCGACGCTTCGTCTATGATCACCGATGCAGTACCTATCAGTCTGATGTTCTCATTCGAATGAAATTCATTGACATTGACCATGATTCTGATCCCTTCCATATCCGGCCAATAAGTTCCGGAAAGGACATAATTCGATTGATCATTGATTTCAACCTGATCCAGTAAGGTTTCTGATAATTTCTGATCCAGAATCAGCGACAATTCTGAACTCAATTCAGAATCTTTATAGGTAAGTAAGTTTGATTTTATCGACTTGACTTCAGGATTCAAATTCGAAAACAAGATAGATTTCAAGGTAATCAGCGCTTCATCCAGGTTGGAACGTTCTCGTGATCGCTCCAATATTGAATTTTCAATTTCACCCAGCATTTCATCGATTTGATTTTGGACAATTTGGTCACTGATACCCAGGAACTTCAGAATGGTATTTTGTCCTTGAATTTGGGTGATTTCATCTCGCAAAACCATCAATCGAGGCAATGTCATGGAACTTACCCGATCTATCTGTTGAGCTGCTTGTTGATAATTCAACTGAAAAGCACGTGCATAACTTTCCTTCAACTCACTTTTCTTGATGCTTGAAAACGCATATGCGATTTTCTTCCTGGCATCCAGATAAACATCCGTAACTAAGCCAGCCGTTTCCAGGGCCGATCTACTCACTATTTTCTTAGAATAGAATTCCTGAGCCTCACCATCTGAATTCGTAAGGGAATTATAGCTGTCGGCAGAAATAGAAACGTAGACAGACTCTATTAGTCTGACTCTGGAAAAGGACAAAACTTGCTGTTCTACTTCAGAGGCATCTTCATCATTACCAAAGGTCCGCGAGGCAAAGCCGATATAATAATCATCTGCCGGGAAGTTGAGTTCTCTGTAAGTAGGTGAAGTCCAAAGGGGTTTACTTCCTGAAAGGTCAAAGCTTAAACTGGCGATGATCAAAAGTACCATGACGATATTTCCTGATGTAAACCTCACAGGATTATTGTTTACGGATAAAAATAAATTCACCACCTTCGTCTCCCACTTTTTGTATCGTACCAAATCGAGGGATCACATCACTGTTATTAATCACTGCTTCTTCCATACTGACAAACAATGCGCTTGACGAAAGATACGCTTTCTTATTGGCCTTCAAACGCTTGATTAAGTAATGAAGAAATGCACTCTCGTCAGGAACCTCATTCAGCGAACCACTGGTCATGGCTTTCCTGCTGGGAAGCTCATATTTCTTTGTCACGGCCCGATCAGCACCTGCCATAGAGATAGATCTGGTTCGAAAAATTGAGCCAGAGAAGCATGCGTCGGCAATGAGCAATGTGTGTCTTGAGCGAATGGCGCGGATCATATCTGTAAGTCGACTATTGGCGAACCAATCGGCCGTACTAGACATTTCTGCATCTGAAGGAATCCAGTATCCCAGTTGATCAACCTCATTCCAAACCCCATGACCAGCATAAAAAATAACCACATTATCCTCTGGAGTGATATTTATCTTAAGCTGTTCAAGGGCATCAATGATATCTTTTCGCGTCGCATTTTCCATGAGATCAACGTCTTTCTCATCAAATGTGTAATCGTTGATCAAAACTTCCTGAAGTAGTTTAGCATCAGCTATTGGATTCAGAAGGTCCTGAATAGTAGGATCCGAATAATCATTGACACCAATCAACAGCGCGTAGTATTTACCAGCAGTCAATCGATCCTCTGACAAATTCGGTTCATCTAACTTGAATGATTGAGTCGTAATCTCTCCTTCGCCATCAACAATTCTAAACAGAACCTGCTTCACCCCTTTGGCCAATTGCAATCTAAAATTGAAATTACCTTCATCAAATATTACCACTGGTTGGCCATTGACCAAAAGACTATCAATGCCCTCCTCATCTCTTACCTGGCCTTTAAACAGAATACTTTGTCCCTTGGGCTTAAACCCTCTGGTGGTCTCAGTCGCAAAGTTCGAAGGGCTGGATATGATCAGTTCGGAAGGACTATTTGGTCTAACCAAATTCACCTCAACAACAGGGGTGATAGTCTCTGCTTTCTGTGCCCTAACAACATAGGCACCTCCCAGTAAAATAAAGACGAGTATGAGATGTCCTTTGATATTCATCACTTTAGTCATTGATTGCTAATCCCGCTGAACCATCACCTTTTTTTCAGCGACCAGGCCGTTTCCAATCCAAGTTTTTACAATATACAAACCGTCTTTCAAAAGATCCGTGGAAATCTGGATTTCTTCTGATCCTTCAAAGTATTTTTCAATCATTATTCCTCCGGAAAGGTCATAAATGATTACCTGAATTTCCTCAACCGGACTTGCCGAAAACGCCAAAATCTTCAGTTTTAACTCGTCTTGAAGTGGATTTGGATAGACTTGCACAATCACTCTTGGATCGTTTGATCCATAAAGCACCTCAATCAAATCACCATCTTTGGCTTTTATTTGATCGATCTGATCCATCGGTACGACTTGCTGATTATTTAGAATTAAAAATAACCCGGACCTAAATTGAGCGATCTCTTCCAAATTCCAACTAATATACAAGTCTGTGCTTTGAGGAGCTAATACCTGCCACTTCGCCAAAAAGGAATCACTGAAAGGAACGACATTAAAGTCTATGTCACTCACACCCTCCAATCGAAATGGCTCATCCTTAGAAATCGCTGGTGGATAATTCTGATCCAATGCATCCAACTGCAGTGAGCCTTGTTCATGGAAAGCAAAACCTGCTAAAGTCGTCGTTCTATCACCATCCGACAAAGTGAGTCGCATTTCATTGATCTCTTCTGTCTTCCGACGCCCGGCACTACCCTGGGAAGAAGTTGGGTTTTGCAAAGACATGTTGATATTCGTTGATGCAATAACATTGACCCAACCTCCCTGGAAAACACCTAAGGTAGCCGCGGAGGAATAAGCTCCATCATAGATTATGACCCCATTTTGAATGTCGGATGCAGAAAAATTGCCGTCACTTATATTTCGCAGTATATTTTGATTCCAATCCAAGTTTTCGATGAAAGGATTGCTGATCAAGTTCCAACCAGGTCGTAGGGTAAGGTTGAAATTTCCTTCTGCATCAAGCGTCACCGGATCTTGTTCGAATCGTACGATCACCTCATTTTCTGACAAAATCCAATAACCCTTCCCTGCCAAAAACCTACTGGAACTATTAAAGTCGGCGTAAGATCCATCTATCAAATAATCCAGAATTCTCCATGTAGTACCCTGTCCGGCATCATCTAGATTAGTTAACACGTCTGAAACCTGAACCTGATCCGTTGGCATTCCTATGATTCGATAATCGCTGATAGAAGTTCCGATTGAGATTGATTCATTCACTTCTATCTGAGCTACTTCTATCGTGAAATTCCTTGAAATCTGTGCACCTGCCAGGTCCTGTACCACAATGGTTACTGCATAGTTCCCGGCATTTAGTTCCCGGGAAGTAACCAGATTTTCACCATTCAGAGAAAATTCACTACCAGGGACAATTGATACGGTATGGGTGTCTGTTTCATTAGCATCCACCACTTGAATCTTTCCTACGATTTGGTCAGCACCTGTTACAGCCAATAATTTTGTGTTATCCAAAATAATGTCTGAAGGAGCCGAATTATCTTCAAAAGCCGCATTAACGGCCCATCCCTGCGTAGTAACAAAATCCTGAGCTGTGACCGTATACGTATTTTCAAAGTTGAAATCACGCGGTTCACCGCTTTCAGGACTTACAGAAGCACCAAAAGACAATTCGATAGTTGGCGTAAGGTTAGAACGGTCAGTCCCAATCGGCATGGTAATGGCAACCTTATGATTTTCCAAATCAATGACCTCCTCTCCGATCTGCCCTGGAAGTTTAAAGCTCCTGATGTCCGTTTCGGAGCTGACACTTTCCGCGACCGAAACAACAACCTCCCATATCTCCTCATCACCTCTGGCAGAAGTAATCGTATAGCGGACTGTATCCGAAAAATCCAGCTCCACTCCACTGGCCGGAACTGAAGTGGCACCTGCTGCCAGGGTAAATGTCGGTATTAAACGGGTTATATCACTACCAAACCCAACCTCAACCGTGACCCTGTGATTGATCAAATCAATTAACGCCGGGCCTGTTTGCTCAGCAAATTCAAAACTGATGAAGTCATTGGAATCATTTACTTCACGTTGAACCACGTTAATCACCCAGTTTTGAATGGTAATCCCATCTTCAGCCGTGACAACATAAGTAAATGGACTAGAAAAGTCCTGAGCTTCTCCAGAGGGAAAGTTGGAAGTAGCTCCTGGAGATAAGGTAAATGTGGGCGTAAGATTAGTAATATCCACCGTTTCAGAAATACTCACATTGATCTCATGACGGCCATCGTCAATAAACGCGGGGAATGTCATCCCTTCCAAATCGAAAGTGAGAAAATCAGTTTCAATACCAATTACCTGTATCTTCCAATCCTGAGTGGTAAAGCCATCTTCGGAAATTAACGAAAAAGTTACTTCTTCAGAAAAGTCCCCTGAAATAATAGAACCAGACTGTTCGATCCCCTCAAGTACGACGGTTGGTGAGCCAATCAGTCGGACTTGAAAAGATAAATCCGTCAGGTCAGTACCTTCTGGCATTGTAATTTTCACTTTCCGATTTGAAAAATCAATGTTCTCAAGTGTTGTTTGGTCGGGATGATCAATTCCATATAATATGGGCTTAACAACTTGATAAAAGTCATCTGCCTGATAGGAATAGAGACTTTGCACTTCATCAGCGCTTAGTGCCGTCGAAAAGATCATTAGGTCGTCCAATTCGTAAGTACTACCTGATTGTCCAAAAACGAATGCTCCGTTTTCAAAAAGGAGGTCAGCATCAAACGTGGCTCTTTCCCATTCGACGCCATTACGATAGGTAATAAATTCTGTCCCATTAGTGGAAATGACAGCATGTTCCCATAAATCAACCTGAACCGGGACATGGGGTGTCGAAAATGTACTCCCGTTTGCAAGTGTAGCTTTACTCATTATTTCACCTGCTACACCTTCATATTCAGTATTTAAGGCCGGAGAACGAATTAAATCGCCTTCCACCATGCTTTTAACTTTAATCCAGAATGAAATGGTATAGTTGTTTTGATTAATCAAATCGAGTGAATTCTGGTAGTTCAATTCAGCCCCTGACGGAAAAGAATAGGTGTTACCAAAACGATCCAGCTTTTCACCCAATTCTCCTGTAGTTGTTCCGTTATTACCATTTCCTGATATATCATGCCCATTTCCATCGAGCGGATAATAAGCAACAATATCACCGGGAGCTACTGGATCCGGCCAAACTGTAACCACCCAATCTTGGGTGGTTACTCCATCCGAATCGGTCACTGTAAAGGTTTTCCCAACCTGAGCTTCAAAAGAGATCACATCACCGCTTTCTATGTCTGCGGTTGCCCCTTCCGATAATACAAACGTTACTGCTGGGTTGGAATCCAGGGTACCATGTGGGATTGGGATATCAATGGTGTGATTTATTGAATCTATGGTACTCGAAAAGACTTGTCCGGTCAATGAAAATGAATGAAAGTCGGTTTCATCTTTTGGTGTTATGGTTGACTCATAAACTCTCACCGTTTCTCCTGCAGCAGTAAAAACATCTAAATCAGAATCCCCATCTAAATCTGCCACATGTAACGTGTAACTAGTACTTTCTCCCAGACTAATCTGATTTCGAGTAAAAACAGGTTCCGCAGCTGTGTTAAACTCATACCAGAAAACTTCATTTTCTAACGAAACAATATCCAGGTCACCATCGGAATCCACATCAGCCAATACCAGATCATAAGCGGAAGTGCTCTCCGGTACTACGAAAAATAAGGAAATCCCAGGCTCATCATTAGTGGCATCATATGATAAACTGTAAATAGAAATTGTATTGTCTTTGCTAACCACCAGATTAGGCTTGGTTGTTTGCTCTATGAAACCTAAAGTAAAGGCCCTTCCATCCGTATTCGAAAGGAGCTCAAAGGAAGAAAACGATGGATTGGGATTTCCATCATTATAATACGCACGGATGCTCCCTGAAGTCGTTTTAGTCAATATATCTATGTAGCCATCGGCGTTGAGGTCCTCCAGATAAAAGTCGGACACGCCCACATCAACAACTTTAGTTTCTAAAGTAAAAGAGGGAGTTGATTCATCTCGGTTTTGAAAAAAAACGAGTTTTTGTTCATTTTTCTTTAAAGTAATGAAATCCGGTCTAAGGTCATTGTTTAAATCAGCTGTCAGGAGCTTCTCTACGGGATCATCATCTTCAGGAAACAAGTATTCCTGCCAAACCTCATCTGCGGCATCATACAAATACATGGCAGCTCCACCGCCACCATTGGACTTCCCAAGAACAGGTTCGGGCCTTCCATCTCGATTGAAATCAAACGTACTAACGTCGCCAGAGTAGTTTTCATCTACAGTGATGATGCTGTCAGAAAAGCTAAAACCTTCTGTCCCGCTATTCCTGGACCAGATTAAGTCTCCGTTGTGAGAGCTTCTCATCGATAAAAAGTCCAGGGCTCCGTCCTCATCCATATCGACAACATCAAAAAAATCAACCCTAAAAAAGGTAATCGACCTTTCTTGAACATTCGAAAACGATATGGCTCCACTAGCATCTGTTGAACTGTAAGTTTTGTATCTGAAACTTTGTCCACCTGTAACGAGGTTATTTCGGATAACAACCGTAATATCATCTCCAGGAAAAAGATCAGTGGTAGGTGTAAGTGTGACTTTTTCCGTCCCGCCTCCGGAAAACTCAAAATCGACTGCTCCTCTCAAACGACTGGTTATTCCAAAATTTGCATCTGTTAGCAAAGACTCTGGTATTTCTTCACTAAATGATAGCTCAAAACTTGAACCACTTACATCGATCAATGTTCCGGAAGTGGGATTTGAAGCGGTACTGGTATATCCCTGAGGTATATTGGATATAGAAGCTATCCACTCCTGAGTCGTGGTTCCATCTTCTGCTGTCACCGTATAAACCACATCAGAAGTGAAATCCTGAGCTATGCCACTAGCCGGATCGGCCGTTGCACCATTGGAAAGTGTAAACGTTGGAACAAGATAAGAAAGGTCACTTCCCGCTTCCACATCCATTTGAATCGTATGGTCCAGCGTGTTAATGGTCGAAGTTTGTGAGCTTCCATCAATGGAAAAGGTTTGAAAATCTGTTTCGCTATTTGCCGCTTCTGAAACGGTAACCTTCCAGTCCCTCGACGAAATTAGGTTTCTTGCCGTAACCTGATAGGTAACTGTTGAGGAAAAATCAAAAACTTCATTCTTTTCCGGATTAGAAGTTGCTCCCGTCGCCAGCGTGAAATCCGGACTAATATTCGTCAGGTCCGAGCCTCTTACAACTTCGATGTTAATATTACCATTAGTCAGATCGATCACGGCCGATTGTGACTGCTCGGTAAAACTGAACGAAAGAAACGCAGTACCCGCAGTTAACTCGCTGACTTCAATGGACCAGGCCCGGGTAGTTCCATTTTCGGCTACCACATCCACATTAAACGATTCGGAGAAATCTGTTGAAGAACCAGATACTAAATCTGAAGTTGAAGCTCCATCTGAGAGTGAAAAAACCGGAATTAGATTTGCCTGATCTGTACCATCAGGTACCTCGACAGAAATTATTCTATCATCCGTGTCTATCACAGTTGTTTCATCTATGCCATCCAGGGAAAAAGTTAAAAAATTCGTTTCATCGCTTAAAGCTGCGGTAACAATTATGGACCACTGTTGAATCGTTGTACCATCTTCTGCAGTAACCGTATAAGTAACATCCGAAGAAAAATCCTGACTTACTCCACTTTCAGGATTTGAAGTAGCACCAGACGAAAGTGTAAACGTAGGGGAAAGTGTTGTTAAATCGGTACCATTTACCACCTCAATGACTATGGTATGATCCGCTGTATTGATGGTAGCATCTGTCGTTTGCTCTGAAAATGTGAAGGTCAGGAAGTCCGTCTCAGTGCTTTGGCCAAACCCTAAAAAAGGCAACCAATAAATAGGGATTAGGATGGTCAATATTTGCCAATGTTGTTTCACAATTATGTAAGTCTGTTTGTCCAAATTAGTTAGGTGTACCTGGAGGGTCAGGCAATTCTGCTCCCCCGGGGCCTTCTCCTCCACTATTATTCAAAATCAAGTATCCTGTTCCACCTACCAGAACAGCAACCAAGACAACAACTGTCGTTATATTTCTCCTGATCGTTATTGGAAACTCATCCGATGCAAGATGCGGATTATTAGAAGGGCTTACGACGATACTAAATTTACCTGGATCGATTGTTTTCGGAAACTGGCCTGAATAAGTATGGCCGACTACCGTTTCTGCTAATGCAATAATTGTATCCTTATGATAAAGTTTGATATCATATTCACCAGAATCGTTTTGATCTTCCCAGTGCACTTCATATTTCTTGTTCTTTCGAAATTTCTTCGTAGACCTATTGAGGATTTCAACCGGAAAAACACTGGCCTCCGCTTCCAGTTTGAATTGTAACTGCCCCTGATAATATCCAATTTTCTCGACGATCGAGAAACTGACTGTGGTCAATTCATTCGGAACCACATCATGGATGTCTAATGCCAGTGGTTCGGAATAGTCGTCATGTGAAGCGTATATTGTTACATTGTATCGTTCCCTTATTGAGTGATCAGGTTCAACAACGAAGGACAGTTGAATTTCTTCTCCCATCACCTTAAAATCTCTGGTCTCTATTTCTTGAGCGGACAAAAAATTAATGAGTAGTAAAAAGATTGGATTAAGTAAGGCTCTGATTAGCCTCATAATTATTTTGGTCGTTAGTTTCTGGTAAATAAAGTTAAGGATTTCGAGCAAATGAAATGATCCTTTGAATCTACGAAACGAAGATTTCGACTTTCCTGTTCCGTTAATCTTTAGAAGGATCGAGTAATTATCAAGAGATACCCATGGAAAGAAGATTGGACTGTAATTTCTTAGCAACAGATTCCCGTAAACGTATATATTTGCACTCCTTTTCAGAGGCACTCGTAGTTCAACTGGACGGTTCGTCGTTACGAAGAATATCAGATTTATGCTGAACAGTTGAGAAGAGTGAAAAAGCACTCGTAGTTCAACTGGATAGAATACCAGATTTCGGCTCTGGGGGTTGAGGGTTCGAATCCTTCCGAGTGCACTATTTTATAGCCTTCCAAATGGGAGGCTTTTTTATTTCATCAAAGACTTCAGCTCTGGGGGTTGAGGCCGCGTCGGCGGTCCGATTCGAATCCTTCCGAGTGCACCATTTTATAGCCTTTCAAATGGGAGGCTTTTTCTATTGGGGGACCTTCCACAAATATCCTATTTATCAATTGGGTCCGGTGTTTGGGGTAATCTTTATTCAGCTTCAAAATCGCTTACCAGAGCGGCATTAACACCCTTTTGACTTTGAATAACTAAATCATACTGATTGACCAGGGTCTAGCTCAAAACATTATCTTCTAATTTGTGTATTTTACTCTGGTCCTGAAGCCAGATTAAC
The DNA here is from genome assembly GCA_965229785.1 of Cyclobacteriaceae bacterium. Classification (GTDB taxonomy): domain Bacteria; phylum Bacteroidota; class Bacteroidia; order Cytophagales; family Cyclobacteriaceae; genus JAWPMT01. Next base: position 397,051 of record CBDDJS010000001.1, on the reverse strand, counting down.
CTGCCAGTTAATGCCGTATTTATCCTGACACCAACCGAACTTTTCGCCAAAACCATAATCTCCTTCACCAGCATAGTTATCCAATGGCACCATTACCATACCGCCATCTGAAGAGAGTTTTTGGAATAAGTCATCGACCTCTTCCTCGGTGTTGCAATCCACAAACAAGGACACACCTGGCGTAAAGGACCATTTGTGGTCGTAATTACTCTCAGATACCATGTAAGTTGTTCCATTCAAGGTGAATTCGCCATACTTGATCAGGTCTGGTGTACCACCTGGTTCTCCTGGTTGGTACTTTGTGATACGGTCAATTGATGAGTCTGGAAAAAGGGAAGTATAAAATTGAAGGGCTTCTTCAGCCTTTCCACAATATTCTCCTACAAAGGTTAAAAAGGTTGAGATTTTCATTGGTAGAAAAAGTGAGGTAGCAATGCTTAAATTACGAAAAAGAAAGCTACCGAAGTATATCTGTCAGCAGGTTTTGAAAACCTCTCACATTTTTCATTCGCCTTTAAAAAAGCATTTGGTCATAGCCCCAGTAATATCAATCGTACAGAATATTGAAAAGATAATATTTAGCATAAAGACATGGAAATTTTAAAAACGGCCACCGAATGGGCAAAAGCTGAAGTATTCTCATCCAGGTTTTTCATTTTTTTTGGAATCCTATTTGTCATAGCGGCCGTCGGGTTTTGGAAGCTGGGGGTAACAGAAATGGCCCGGTCGTTTATCATTCCTATGTTGGTCGCTGGTAGTTTAATTTTAGCAGTGGGACTCGGAATATATTTTACCAACAAATCACGGATATCGAGTTTTGAGACAGCCTACAAGGAAGATCCAGAAGCGTTTGTGAGATCGGAAATCCAGCGAACTGAACAAACAATGGGAGAATTCAAGACCATAGTCTTTAAGGTCATTCCATTCATCATCGTGGCCGCCTCCATATTGATTGTCTTCATGGATAAACCACTTTGGCGGGCCATCGGCATCACAACCATTGCGATGATGGTGATCATCATATTGGTGGATACTAATGCCGACGCCAGAGTGAAAGCTTATCACGAGCAATTGCTTGTTGCCGGAAATCAAGCAGGTCACTAAATCCGGACCATTCATCGGGAAATCATAACTAAACCACAATTTCTGAAATTAGCTTAAGCTCAACAGGATGAATCATGGATCCTTAATTCTCTTCCAGAAATTCTATGGCCGCACCTAATACGGCTGGGTCTCTCAGTATCCTGAAATGACCCGTACCTACTACTTCCACAAATTTTGCCTTTGGCCATTGTTGATGTACGTTTCTGGCCCTTTCAACTGGGATTATGCGATCGTCCCGATCATGAACGATCATGGCTTTTTGCACATTAATTTGTTTTACAAAATCACTCACGTTGAGGTCATAGACGTCTTGATTCGTTTCTCTGTTCAACCGGTTGATCAGGGTTTCTTTCACTTTATCGGTGATCCCTATGGCACTTGAAAGGTCATTTATCCGTTCGATGAATCTATCTGGTGTTGTAAAGAGCAGGTATTTTTCTATTTGAAGATCTGGGTTCTGGAAAAGTGAATAGGTAGTCGCCACCCCGCCAAAAGAATGGCTTATCAGAGTCCTGACCTGAAATTTCCGAATGAACGTGGCGACTAATTCAGTAAATTCAAATAAACTGGTCTTGCCTTTACTGCTGAAACCGTGAGAAGGCCCGTCAAACGCATAAACCTTGTAATTTTTCTTTAAGAGTTTCTCAATAACATCCGCAAAATTACCGGCTTGCCCTTCCCATCCATGAATCAACAGTACTTCCTTATCCCCTACTCCCCATTCGTACCATTTGATATTGAATCCTTTAAATTCGAAATCATTCTTTTTCGCCTTGTCCAGAACCCGTGTTTCATTTTCCCGAAGTTTTCGTATCTGCGGATTCGTCAACTGGCTGTAGGCAAAGGATGCAACAAGCTTAGGGGAGAGCATTGACAGGCTTTTTACGATAGACTTATTCATTGATGACTAGCATATTGAAGATGCTCGAAAGTATTGATCCTATTCTGATTGAAAAATGACCTGATGTTAGCTTCTTCTGATTCGACTCAAACTTTCAGGCCGCACGCCCAAATATTTGGCCAGATCTTTCACGGCTATCTTTTGCACAAGGATTGGGTTTCTGTCCATTAACGATTGATATCGTTCTTCTGCGGTGAGAGTCAGTAATTCTTTTTCCCTTGTTACCCGGTCGAAGAAGAGTTTCTCTGTTGCTACTCTGCCAATTTGATTGGCCAACAGAGAAGATTGATAAACCTCTTGCAGTTCCGCATAATCCACGATTTCTACACGACATGCGGTGTAACATGTAACTCTGATATCTGAAGGTCTCCTGGAAAGCAATGAACTGTAAGCTCCACAGAACGCCCCTTCAAAATGAAAATCTAAAATACGATCCTCCTCCCGGTATCGGAGGGAGGTGGTCAGAATACCCGACTGAACAAAATACACTGAGTCTTCGAGCTGTCCATAGTCCGTAATGATCCTACCTTTATCCATGGACTTTGTTCGGGTTTCAAAAGGAAGAGATTCTTCATTCTCGTTAATGTTTTGCTTTACAAATTCGGTGATTGTCATATGCAGAAAATTTGTAATGAGACTTCCTAAACCTCTTTAACTTTTAATCCCGTAAAGTGTTTTCTGTTTCGAACAGAAGTTGTCAAGAGCTATACCCATTGAATCGACTCCTTGTATCGTTTGAAGTCATTAGCATTCACTTATTACTATGCCATTAGATCATCTCTTTATTTTTTCAAGTCATCAAGGTGTCGAGGCTGACGAGCTTGTCCAGTTCGGTTTAAAAGAAGGAAGTAGCAGAATTCATACTGGGCAAGGTACAACCAACAGGAAATTCTACTTTGAAAATTTCTTTTTGGAAATCCTGTGGGTACACGATGAAGCTGAAATACAATCAGAGCATACATCAGTAACCAATTTATGGCGGCGAGCCAACTTTGAATCCAATGGATGCTCACCTTTTGGGTTGTGTTTGCTAAATACGGATGAAACAGATTCGATTTTTGCCAATGCCAAACATTATCAACCGGCCTATTTTCAGGAAGGCATGACTGTTGAATTCGTTGATTATCCGCAGCTGCCGTGGTTATTTCGCTTACCCTTCAAAGGGGTTAAAAAACCAACTAACGAGCCATTGGATCATACCCGGCAATTGAAAAAATTGACAAAAACCATATTTCAAATCTCCAATGAGAAAGAGATTCCGGCGTTTGTTCCGAAATCATTCCATAACCATATACAGTTCATGCCAGGAGAAGAACACCTTGTGATCTTAGAGTTTGATGATTTTATCCAAAGACAGGAACATCGTTTTGAGCGATTACCCATTGTCGTAAGGTATTGATCGAAAGTTGCTCGCAGAAAACTAAATCATCTTAAATCGGAGCAATTCCGAACAAACCTGCTTGTTTATCCCTGAAAAACTTTCATTCATCGAAAGGTTACCTAAATGTCATTTCAGGATGAATAGCTTCACGATATAATAGTGAGTAACTATTTTCCATAGCTGGTTCTTAATGAAGCGACACATCTAGATGTGTCGCTTTTTTCTTTTGCCTTTATTACCCGGGAATATTCCCTCCTCGTCTTTGACCCACTTTCAACTTTGTATCAATCGGAAAAACTTAGATCAAGCAATATTTCTGAGGACCATCCTTAAATAGTGAAAATTTCATTTTCGGGTTATTATGCTATCCCGCTAGAGTAATCCGCACAAAGTGGTTCACCGTACCTTAGGAAGGAAATCCAGAACCAAGAAATCACCCTTTCAAAAGCAGAAAAACGGAATAATTGATTAACTCAATCTCTTTGGATCAATGGAGAAATTATATTCCTCCCCAGATTTACCGCTTGATCCATATTTTGTTGTCGGTCCCCGAAAAAATGGCTTGATCTCCAACTTTGCGATCTATCAGATAAGGAAAGAAGCTCATTTAGACAGGTCTGACCTCTTCAATCCATTGAATGCATTGGCGAACTTTTTGTGTTAAAGCTGATGTATCTCCGCTATTGATAATCTCTTGGGTAATCAGCTTTGACCCCATACCAACACAGGAAACGCCAGCCTCAAACCAGCTTCTTAAGCTCTCTTCATCGGGTGTCACGCCTCCGGTTGGCATCACATTGGTCCAGGGTTGAGGTCCTTTCAATGCTTTCACGAATGTCGCTCCAAGAATATCTCCAGGAAATAGTTTTACCACCTCACAACCAAGTTCTTCCGCCCGGGCTATCTCCGATAATGAACCGCATCCCGGTGACCAGAGTACTTTCCTACGGTTACAGACCTGAGCAATGTCTTCTCTCAACACAGGGGTTACAATGAAGTTGGCGCCCAATTGCATATACAAAGAAGCCGAAGCTGCGTCCGTTACGGACCCCACTCCGAGCATCATTCCCGGCAAGTGATTTAAGGCATGCCGATTAAGCTCCCTGAAAACCTCATGAGCAAAATCTCCTCTGCTGGTAAACTCTACAGTCCGCACGCCACCATTGTAACACGCTTCTAATATCTGTATTGCTATGTGGGGGTCCGATTGATAAAACAATGGAACCAGACCAACACGCTCCATTTCTTGAAATACTTCTATTCTTGAATACTTAGCCATAAAATTATCTCTTGATGCGACCACTGGACTCACCAGTTGCTATTGCCATGATATCCGCTACAGAAGCCAAATTAGCATCACCGGAAATCGTGTGCTTGAAGGCACAGGCTGCTGCTGCGAATTGAGTTCTGACTTTCGGGTCATCGAAATGCAATAATCCATAGATCATCCCAGCTGCAAATGCATCGCCGGTGCCTACCCTATCGACGATTAATTGGACATCAAACCACTCCGATACCGATAAGTTTCCTTTGTCCACATACTTCCCCCGAATTCGGTTATGAGAAGCACTTAATATCTCCCGATCCTTATCCATCAATCCAACCAAACGCGGACAATGCACTTCTAGTTTCTGAGCAGTGACTGACAGGTCGTCATCTATCTCAACGTCATCAAAAAGAGGGGCAAAATCATAAGCACTCCCGAAAAGGAAGTTCGAACCGGCGATTAATTCAGGCATCACTTCTTGCGGCGTTTTTCCATACTGCCATAAAGACTTTCTTGAATGTACATCTCCTGAAACGTTCACACCTAAATCATTGGCGGCATTAATCGCATTAAGACAAGCTTTTGCCGCCCCTTGTGAGATCGCTGGCGTAATACCAGACCAATGAAACCAATCCGCTCCTTCCAAAATGGAATGCCAATCGAACTTATCCGGGTTAATGTAAGCAAACGCAGACCTTTCGCGATCGTAAACAATTTCACTGGCGCGGTGCCCTGCCCCTACTTCCATAAAGTAAGTTCCCATTTTATCCCCTTCTAACGCAATGTGAGAGGTATCTACCCAATGCTGTCGCATGTACTGGACAGCCGCTTTACCAATCATGTTCTCCGGAAATTGCGTAACATGACACGCTTCCAGGCCTAAATAAGCAAGTGAAATAGCCACATTGGCCTCCCCTCCACCGAAGGTCATCTCCAGCGTATTGGATTGCACAAATTTTCGATGATCCGGGGGTGAAAGTCGCAACATCACCTCACCGAAGGTTACGATTCTACGAGGTTCGGGAATCATGGTCTCATTTACTTTATGCTCGTGATTCAGTAAAGTAAAAGGTTCTGATATTAATAGATGATAAACTAAACCTGGATTTTAACATCTATCAACCAATAATGAATGATCTGCCTATGATTATATTTCTCAGACATCTAAATATCATCCTAAACAACACCTTTTATACTTTTCACCACTGCCACATGGGCACGGTTGGTTACGCCCAATACTCCGACTGGATATTCCACGAGCTGGTTCGAGTCGATCAGTCATCTCCTGATTGAAGACTTTCACTAGTTGGGCATAAAGCTCTGGATGTTTCTTTTTCAATAAATGGGGCCTTTCAAAAAAATACTCACTGGCTACCGCAAAGAACTCCTGACGATTAGTCGTGGCATATCCATCAATATCCGATCGATTAGCTACAATCTCATTGGTTTTATGACTGATAAAGTCTAACCATGGCAAAGCGAATGATTTATCTTCAAAACCTGGAGGGATACCATCGATCATGCCACTTTCCTTGTCGAATAAATGAACAAATTCATGAATACCAACATTCCGTTTGTCGTTGGCAATATCAAAACCTGCATGTAAAGAGGGTTTCGATAAAATTACTTTTCCTTCCATGGGCCCGTTTCCCACCATGCCGGTTATGATCTCCTCTTTACTTCCAATTTTGAAATTTCGATCAAATGATGCCGGATAGAGTATGACTTCATCCAAATGGGTGTAGGTCCATGCCGGAAATCCAAACAATGGGATAACTGCGCTACTAGCCACCAATAATCGATCCGCCAACGTTACCTCGGTTTGCACACCGCTGATCGCCACTGCATTCAGAAACTGATAAACATCTGATTCAAAGCGTTTCTTCTCTTCAGTTCCCAGGTTTTTATAAAAGAGAACTTGTTGATTGAGTATGACCTTCCATTTCGGAGGCACCTGAAATATCCCCGGAGATGCCTTTGGATTCATCTTATTCCTAAACCAAAGAAACAACAATGCAAGTACAATAAGGATCAGGACTATTGTATAGGTCATAGAGGGATTTGTTTTGTCACTGCATAGATACTGAAAATCGAAATCAAGCGACAAACTGTTCAATTAACCACGAGAACCGTGTTGATTTTGACCATTCTCACTTAAGGTTATTGAAGATTACCGTTCCTTTGCCATATGAAGACCAAAGAATGCCCTTCATGCGCGATGCAAGTCGATAAAGAGGAAGAAATTTGTCCTATCTGCCAATATGAATTCCCCATTCAAAATACTACTTATCGATGGCTGTTAATGATCATAGCAATGATCTTACTACTTCTGTTTTTATTCTAGCGAACAATTCTTCCCGTTTGCGTCTTCAATCGGACGAATTATTCCAATTATTTTCCAGTATTCACAGACTTACAAGAACTTTGATCGTTTAAATCTCATCATGAAGTATACGCTTACGGCATTTATTCTTTGCTTCATCCTCGGATCGTCATTCGGACAATCAATCGAGGAGATTCGTAAGCGATTTCATCAGGCGGTACTGAGCGCCGACAGTATCGGAGACTATCACGATTATATAGTCGATGTAAACCATTCTTCTCCTACGATCATGGCCTATCGTGCGGCAGGCGAAGCCATGAAAGCACAAACGCTTTGGAATCCCCTTGCCAAGCTCGCACAGGTTAATCGGTATGAAAAGATGATTTTAGAAGCCGTTGAAACGGAAAAGGATAACCTCGAAATCCGTTTCCTGCGTTTCGCGATCGAATTTCATCTACCTCGTATTTTGATGATGAGCAAGCACCTGGAAGAAGATCGGGATTTCATTGTTGCCAACCTTTGGCGATGCAAGGAAATGAACATTGATCCGGAATTTGAGCGCTACATTACCTACTTCATGAATGAAACCGGAATGTTACTTCCTGAGCAAATAACGGTGATCAAGGAACTTTTAAGCGAACCTAAAGCGGATTAATCGCCTGATTACCGGTCTTTCTGTATCTTAGTCGCATGAAGCGCGTATTCTTTTTCTTTTCTTTCTTTTTAATGACTTGCCTGATCATGGCACAGGAAAAAGCCCAGGAGGCCGAAGAGGTGGTAGAGTATGATGGTTGGAGTAACGAAACCAAGTTTGCTCTTTTAGCTGTTTGGGGGCTCATCGTGCTGGTTCTGACAGCTCGGACTTTCAGAAATAAAGCTGACATGTAATGAAAGAAAAGTTGCATATCAAAAACATGGTATGCGACCGATGCATCGAAGCAGTAACTCAGGAACTGAATCTTGCTGATATTTCTTTTCAAAAAGTAAACCTCGGTGAGGTAATCGGTGCGGAAGCCACTGATCAACAACTTCAATCACTGGATCGACAGTTAGAAACCAGAGGATTTCAATTATTAAAAGATAGTAACGAACAATTAGTAGCAAATATCAAAACGACTCTGTTGCAGAGCATTCGGGATCCTGGTCGATTGGAAAATCAAAAGCACTCAACTTACTTAGAAAGATCGATTGGCAAGGACTACACTACTTTGAGTCGTATATTTTCAGCTTACACGGGTACCACCATAGAAAAGTACGTGATCAATCAAAGAATTGAACGAGTCAAGGAACTGATCTCCTATGGTGAACTGTCCATTAGTGAAATTGCCAATCACCTGGGCTACAGCAGTGTTCAACATTTATCTACTCAATTCAAGAAAATCGTTGGACAGACGCCTTCCCAATTTCTAAAATCTGGTCATTCTCAAAGAAAAGGATTGGACCAGATCTGAAATCAAGAATGTATAACTCTTTTCCATAATTATGGAATTCTTTCAATTCGGTGATTGTTTCTTTTGCGATCATGCAGCATTTGAAAGTAAAGACCGACTTGCACTGCGATCATTGCGTGCAAAGAATAACGCCGCTTCTGGACCAGGCAAGTGAGATCAATAATTGGTCAATCGACACGGAGGAAGGTGTAAAAATGTTGAGCGCCGTTGGTGAAGGCATTAATCCGGGATATCTACAACATTTGCTTTCCAAAGAAGGGTATTCTGTCATAGAAACCGATTCCAATGACTCCTTTTGGACTGATAAGAACAGTTGGAAACGAGCTTCTTTTAATACGCTGAATTGTTTGATAGGCTGTAGCATTGGTGATTTTGGCATGATCTTCTTTCTACAGGCCTTTTATCCGGGAACACCCATGATATGGCAAATGACCCTCGCCATTATTGCAGGCCTGATTACCTCCATTGCTTTAGAAACTGTCCTTCTGAAGAAGCGAGAGAAGTTTAACTGGTCCCTGGCTTTAAAAACTGCCTTTGGCATGTCTTTCATTTCCATGGTAGCTATGGAAATTGCCATGACTGCTACGGATTTCATGTTTACCGGGGGTAAGGCGGCATTTGATCAATGGCAATACTGGTTGGCATTGGTCCCGGCGCTGATTGCAGGCTTTATCACTCCTCTGCCCTATAATTATTACAAGTTGAAAAAGTTCAACAAAGCCTGTCACTAAACCTTCTGTTTCGAATTACGTAATTTTACAACGTGCAAAAGTCAAGGACATACCTTTCTCCGATGCTCGCCCTCTTGTTGATGGTGAGTACGATGGGTATTACCCTGAATAAACACTATTGCATGGGACGTCTGGCGGAAGTCAGCATTTTGCACAAGGCTGAAAATTGTGCAGAGAAAATGGGCTATGAAAAAGGGACTCCCTGCCCAATGGACTGTTGCCATGATACTGAGGAACACTTTGAAGTAGACAATTACCAACTCGTTTCGTTTCAGTTCGAGTTTGATCATCAATTGTCATTCCTTCTTCCAGTGAACTTCCTGGAATTAGATGAAATTGCTGAACAACAGGTTCCTCTGAGAAAGCTTCGATTTTATCAGTACTCCCCTCCTCTCATTTCGAAAGACCTGCCCGTATTACACGATACTTTTCTTATTTGATCTGATCCGATTCCTGTCGGTATGAATACTATCCAGAATAGCCAACATACTGATCAATTGACTCACAATCGGAATTAGATCTAAACATGTTTAAAAAAATAGTATTTATCGTGCTAATGAGTTCTTCCATTTGGGCTCAGGCACAAACCGCAATCAAAGGTCGTGTTGTTGATGAGAATCAAGCTCCTTTGATTGGCGCCGCCATATTTGTTTCAGGGACCACACACGGGACCACCACCGATATAAACGGGGAATTTACACTTTCTGTACATCATCCCGATCGCAATCTGGTATTCTCGTTTATTGGATACACTAACGATACACTTGCAGCCAATGCCCTCCCGGCCATTATTCAATTACAGCCAATGGCGTCTGAATTAGCAGAAGTCGTGATCAAAGCAGAAACAAGCTTCTACGATGAGCTGGACCCCATTCATAATCAAGTGATATTGGAGTCAGAATTGCTGAAAGCTGCCTGTTGCAATCTGAGTGAAAGCTTTGAGACGAATGCATCGGTCGATGTATCTTTCAGTGATGCAGTGAGCGGCAGTAAACAAATCATGATGTTGGGGCTGGATGGCAAGTACGTTCAGATCCAGCGCGAAAATGTTCCAAATGTTCGTGGGCTCACCTCCAGGTTCGGAATGGGCTATATCCCTGGCACCTGGATTCAATCCATTGATGTTGGAAAAGGAGCAGGATCGGTTGTCAATGGCTATGAGTCAATGACAGGACAAATCAATCTGGAATTTAAGAAACCTGAAATCAGTGAAAAGATTTACCTCAATGCCTACGCCAATGCATTTGGACGTTCGGAGCTTAATTTCAATTCAGCCTTTGATCTCAATGATAAATGGAGCAGTGCCATTCTCTTCCATTCAGACTATTTCGATAATGAGATAGATCGCAATGATGACGGCTTTCTGGATCTTCCCAAATCCCGTCAGATCAATTTGATGAACAGGTATAAATTCCAGGGTGAGAAGTTGGTATCACAAATTGGGGTTAATGTGCTCGTGGACCAAAAAGCAGGTGGCCAAAAAGGCTTTGACTTTGGCAGTGATGCCAATACCACTTCACTTTATGGATTCTCTAATCTGACCAAAAAGTTTGAAGTCTTCGGAAAAACCGGTCTGTTATTCCCCAGGACGCCTTACAAAGGTTGGGGATTCATTTATTCTGGTTCTATTCAGGATATTGATTCGAACTACGGTCATAACGACTACTCCGGGCGACAAGAGACCTTATATGGTAACGTCATTCATCAAAACATCATTGGGAATTCCTTTCATCAGTATAAAACTGGAGTAAGCTTCCTGTATGACCGATATCAGGAAAGTTATGCGGATTCAGCATTCTCAAGAAGTGAAGTAGTACCCGGAGCTTATTTTGAATATTCATGGCTTCCTAATGATGACATCACATTGGTAGCGGGCGCGAGGACAGATTTTCACAACCTTTATGGCACCTACTATACACCTCGACTTCATTTCAGGTATCAACTAAATCCGGTTACAACCTTAAGAACATCGGCCGGAAGGGGTTATCGGACACCTAATGTGATTGCTGAAAATACCCGCGTTTTGATATCTAGCAGATCCATCAATGTATTGGAAGCCATTGATCCGGAGGTTTCCTGGAATGCCGGAGGTAGTATTGTTACGGCCATTCAACTCGGAGAGCGAAAAATAGATGTTATCGCAGACTACTTCTATACCTTCTTCGAAAACCAACTGGTCATGGACCTGGATGCGAATTCAAATGAGGTACAGTTCTTTAATTTATCAAATGAATCATTTGCGCATAGCCTTCAATTCGAAGCTTCCATGCGAATTGATGAACACTGGGCACTTAAGGGAGCGTATAAATATTACAATGTACAAAGCCAATTTGGCGGAGTTCAACGTCAGGTTCCATTTACGGCCAGAAACCGGTTCTTCCTGAATGCCAGTTATGCCACCAAATTCGACAAATGGACCTGGGACGGTACCCTACACTGGGTTGGAAGAAAACGGCTACCCAACACCCTTGACAAGCCTGTAGAATTCCAAAAAGCACAATTCGCTCCTTCCTATGCCCTGGTCAATACGCAAGTATCACGGGGTTTCAGATGGGGAAGCATCTATCTGGGATCAGAAAATCTATTGGACTTCCGTCAGGATGACCCGATCATCGATGCTGAAAACCCTTTCGGTGAACAATTTGATGGGTCGCTTGTGTGGGGTCCGATCGCCGGACGATTGGTCTATGCCGGTTTTAGATACAGAATAAAAAGAAATTAAATATTGACATGAAAAAAATAGTATTCGTACTTTTCTTAAGCCTGTGCTACACAGGCTTGCTCTATGCCCAGGAAAAGAAAACTGAAAAAGCAGAAATACTCACGAGCGCTATCTGTGAAATGTGCAAAGAAACGATAGAATATGAACTCACTTTCACCAAGGGTATCAAGTTTGTAGAATTGGACGTTGATTCAAAAATTGTTACGGTGGAGTTCAATCCAAAGAAGATCTCTGTCGAGGATATTCGCAAAAGCATTTCGGGCGTCGGATATAATGCCGATACCGTCAAAAGAGATCCAAAAGCATACGCTAACTTGCCATTTTGTTGCCGTGATGGCGGTCATGATAACGATCATTGATGCGAACCATTTTTTTTCTGCTGCTAACGACATTTGCCTGTAACAAACCCGCAACAACGCTTTACCAGATAGAATGGATGTCACTTCCGGCAAGTGGAAGTCATGGCCTTCCTTACCTGGAAACTGGCCTGGATGACGTTTTGCGTTGCTCGTGGGTGGAGACATCCGGAGATACCGCCACACTAAAATTTTCCGAGTTCCGGAATAATGACGAATGGAGCTCTTCAGAAAAAGTTGCCAGCGGAACAGATTGGTTTGTGAACTGGGCGGACTATCCCAAAATTTCTGCCACACAAAATGCAATCATCGCGCATTATCTGCAAAAGAGTGCGCCAGATACTTATGCGTATGATGTGAAAGCGAAAGTTCGAAATGAATCCGGTTGGAGTCCGCCATTCAAAGTTCATGGGGATACTACCCAAACCGAACATGGATTCGTTTCTATTATTCCTTTGGACGGAAACCAATTTCGATTCGTATGGCTTGATGGAAGAAACACGACCGGCGCTCATGCTGGTGCCATGACCCTCAGAACTGCAATCATTGATTCACAAGGAAAAATCTCTGAAAGAACGCTACTCGATGAACGTGTCTGTGATTGTTGTGCTACAACCGCAGCATCTACCTCTAATGGACCTTTGGTGGCCTACCGTGATCGTTCAGAAGAAGAAATTCGGGACATCTACCTCTCCAAATTGAATGAAGACGGGTGGAGTATTCCTACAGTAGTCCATAATGATCTTTGGGAAATTGCCGGATGCCCAGTCAACGGTCCCAGTCTTGACGCTTCCGAAGAAATGGTCGCTTTAGGATGGTTCACCGGTGCTCAAAACAATGCCAGGGTTCTATTGACCTTATCAAAAGATGGAGGAAACAGCTTTGACGAACCCGTCTTAATTGATGATCAGGAGCCCTTTGGACGAGTCGCGGTGAAGCTTATCGCACAAGATCAGGTCGCCATTGTCTGGATGGCAAGAAACGGAGATAAGGCATTGATCAAACTAAAAATACTGAATCAGAGCGGAAGCACACTGAAAGAAATGGTGATCACAGAAACCTCCGGTGCAAGAGCAAACGGTTTTCCTCAAATCGCTGCATACAATAACCATCTCTATTTTGCGAATACCCAAACAGGAGAAGAAGAATTACAAATACAGGTAGGAAGAATGAAATTCAAATAACTATTAAGTCGTTATTTGCTAGAAATAAATTGTTATAACAAATACGTAGCAATGGCAACATTGTCTGTGTACTTACATATATTCGTTTCTTGAAACGCAACGAGAACTATTCAAGTAGCTTTGCGTTGACTTAGTAGAATTATAAATACCATGGGAAAAGCAATAGAAATAACCGATTCGAATTTCGAAGAAGTAATAGGTTCAGATCAACCAGTATTAGTTGATTTCTGGGCAGAGTGGTGCGGTCCTTGTAAGATGATCGGACCTGTAGTTGAAGAATTGGCCGGTGAATACGAAGGCAAAGCCGTAGTAGGCAAAGTAGATGTGGATTCAAATCCAGAAGTATCCGCTAAGTTTGGTATCAGATCTATCCCTACCCTTTTGGTTTTCAAAGGTGGTGAGATTGTTGACAAACAAATCGGTGCTGTACCTAAAGCTGTTTTGGATCAAAAATTAGCCGCGCAACTGGCTTAATTGATATTGTCCTTATTAAGAATATTAAAACGCCCTCCAGGGCGTTTTTTTTATGTCTATTGCGCTAAAATTGGATCAATCTGTATGTCTGGGGAGGAATATAATTTCTCCATTGATCCAAAGTGATTGAGTTAATCAATTATTTCGTTTCTCTGCTTTTGAAATGGTGATTTCTTGGTTCCGGATTTCCTGTCGAAGGTACGGTGAACCTCTTTGTGCGGATTACTTTAGCGGGGTAGCATAATATCCCTAAAATGAAATTATTACTATTTAAGGCTGGTCCTCAGAAATATTGCTTGATCTCTAACTTCCTCATTAAGAACAAGTAAGATTAATGCTAATGTTAGCCTTAAGTTTTACTAATCCATAATTCGCAACCTTCCACTATCATTTCCCGATACTATGTGGACAAAACTTGTTGGCAGGAGATGTTGGTAAACTATTTGAGAAGGTTCAATTACAACTTAAGAAGAAGACTTGTAAACATTCTGATGGATGAACAAGAGTATCTGGTCGCTCGGGGATTTGGCATAGGGTCATTCATTGCCTTACTACCAACACCAGGACTTAGCATGTTTATTGGATTGGGTGTCGCTGCTTTAATGAAGCCAGCATCACGTCCGGGAATTCTCCTTGCGCTACTCATTTGGAACATCTGGACCCTGATCCCGATATTTGCCGCTAGTGCGTGGTTGGGAGAATTGATCTTTTCGACAGAAGCCAAAGTCTATTTTCATGCAGAATTCCTGAATCAGATCGTGCACTTCACGCGCAGAATGCTTGTAGGAAACCTGATCATTTCCATCCCTTTGTCCTTCATTTGTTATCATTTTGCGCTAAGAATGATTGAAAAATTGCGTAGCAGGAAGACACGACGGGCTGTTCTGGCATAGTAACGGAATTGCGGAATCGATAATTCTTTTCAGTTTCCGAAACAAAAACCGCACTATCTTTTGTTAAATAGCCAACTCACAGGCTGATTTTGTAGAATACGTCTTCTATTTCGTCATGAAGCATACTAATTTCGATTTTTTAGCGGTTCAACTAGCAAATGACGATAATTAACTGGCGTAATCTGTTCTCCATTTTGACGGTAATGCCCTTGTTCGTTTGGGCACAATCACCAACGTTTACAACGGAGAATTACTATTTATTTCCCATTTATCCAGGACAAACACATTACCTGGCAGGAACCATGGGTGAAATGCGAGGAACGCACTTCCACGGAGGGATAGATATCAGAACAGGAGGTAAAACAGGACTTCCGATATTAGCTACAGCTGACGGTTACATCTCCAGAATTCGGGTTCAAAGAGGCGGCTATGGTCATGTGTTGTACATGCAACACCCTAATGGAACTACTTCCGTCTATGCGCATTTGGAAAGGTTTGCACCAGATTTGGAAGATTACCTCCGTGAACAGCAATACGAACAACAATCTTACGAGGTAAACCTTTTCCCAGGGAAAGAGGACTTTCCTTTTCGACAGGGAGAAATTATAGCCTACTCCGGGAATACGGGATCTTCCAGTGGTCCTCACCTGCACTTCGAGATACGTGACTCCAAACAACGCGTCCTGGATCCTCTGAAGTTCAATTTCAGCGAGATTCGGGATAACATTGCTCCTACCTTTAGAAAAGTAGCTTTTGTGTGTCTCGATGACCAAGCACGGGTCAATGGGGTCTTCGGTCGTTTTGAATTTGAAGTGATCCGGAATGAAGGGAAATACCGTATCCCAAAACCACTCCAACTGGAAGGACGAATAGGTGTAGAAATTGATTACATCGATCGACACAATGGCTCCAGTGCCCGAAACGGAATTCCGGAAATCCTAATGACTGTTGACAATGATACGGTTTTCCATCAGCGTAAAGCCCGGTTGAGCTTTAATGAAATGCGCAATATAGTAGTCCACATGGATTACGAAACCTATGTCAATCGACGCAGAAAATTCAACAAACTATTCAAAGATGAAGGCAATACACTGGGCATCTATTTAGTCAACAACGAAGGAGTTCAATTCAATTCGGAAGGGGGGTTATTGAACATTTACCTGCAGGATGCGCACGGCAATCTTTCTGTACTCGAAACCAAAGTCAATCATCGAAAGATCGTTAATCGACCACAGCCTACTTTCAGGAGTTTTCTTCATCGTAGAAATTGGCTGCACCTCAAATCCCCGCTAAATGATTCCGCTCAGGTTGTCCTCCACAACGACACAATAAGCCTGAAACCTTATGCGGAGCTAAAAAACCAATATTATTTATGGGACCTCCGTAAAGGGTTACCTAGTCATTTCATGACGAGTGTTGATACAATAGACTTTGATTTCCAGCAAACCATTCCACATAATCAAACCCTGACATTCGAACAGGAAGGCATTAAAATGGAATTCAAGAAAAGTGTTCTTTTTGACACGCTGTACCTGCGTTATGAAAAAACTTCCACGACCAGAGCGGAGTATTGGGACCTTCCGCATGCAGATTTCCCTCTAAGAAGACCGGTTAAAATCACACTCACTCCACACAAGCAATATACGGAACAGCATCATGTGTACAGTGTTTGGGGCAAGAAATCGTCCTTTATAGGTGGTGAGTGGGAAGATGGAAAAATCAGTTTTTATACGCGCGATCTGGGTAAGTTCACCATCGAAAAAGACATAAGCCCACCTACTGTAAGGAATTTGAAAATGGCCCGGGATGGGATCACCTTACTGATAGACGATGCCAAGTCCGGGATCAAAAGTTACAGGGCTTTTCTCAACGGAGAATGGCTACTTATGGCTTACGATGCTAAGAAAAAGAAGATCTGGGCTGTCCCCAGAGAAAAGAACCAGCCCCTTGAAGGTACTTTCCGGTTGGAAATCACCGATAACGCTGGAAATGAACGGATTTACGAAAAACAAATACCTACAACATGATCATACTAAAAGCTGGTGATAAAGCACCTGAATTTGAAGGCAAAGACCAGAATGGTAACCTGGTAAAATCATCTGATTTACGAGGGAAGAAAATTGTCCTCTATTTCTACCCAAAGGACAATACCCCAGGCTGTACCGCCCAATCCTGCAATCTCAGAGATAATTACGAAGTGCTTCAAAAGCAAGGTTATGAAGTTCTGGGCGTCAGCCAGGATAGCGAGGCATCTCATCAGAAATTCATAGCCAAACATGAACTTCCTTTCACCTTATTGGTAGATACTGATCACACCATCCACAACTTATTCGGTACCTGGGGAGAAAAGAAAATGTATGGCAAGACTTACATGGGTACACTGAGAACCACTTTTGTCATTGACGAAGAAGGTATCATATCTGAAGTCATCGAAAAGGTAAAGACCAAAGATCATACGGCACAGATTTTGGGTTAAACCTGGCCCTCAATTATGTAAGTCTCAAAAGACTTAAAATGCTAACATCTGTCACATTCAGCTTGTCGAAATGTATTTGTACATCCTTAGTCAAGGTTTCGACAAGCTTAACCTGACAGATTAGTTGTTTTTGAGACAACCTCTTTTATTCCTTTCCTACCGCCAATCAAAACTAAACGGAAGGACTGATCACTTTTTATTAGATTGGTGATCTACATACAATTCCAACCTAATCCCTATCCCTCTTATGAAGAAGATCGCTCTTTTGTTGTTACTGGCAATTCCGGTTTTGGTATTTGCGCAGAGAAGGAAGAAAAATCAACCTGAATATAAAAAAATTGACACTGAGCTTTTTTCGGGGCTCAAATGGCGAAATATCGGACCTTATCGCGGGGGCCGAAGTGTCACCAGTACGGGAGTGGTCGGAGATCCGATGACCTACTACATGGGTGGTACAGGTGGTGGCGTCTGGAAAACTACTAATGCCGGAATTACCTGGAAAAACATCAGTGATGGTTTCTTCAAAACCGGAACAGTTGGCGCCATCGCAGTAGCAGAGTCTGACCCTAATGTAATTTTCGTTGGTATGGGCGAACATGCTATCCGGGGTGTCATGACCTCCAGTGGAGATGGCGTTTACAGGTCTACGGATGCAGGTCGTACCTGGGAACATGTAGGACTTGAAAATTCTCAACATATCTCGGATGTAGTGATTCACCCATCCGATCCTGATATTGTATTTGTAACGGTTCAAGGGCCTCAATATGGGACAAGTCCTGAGCGTGGCGTTTATAAATCCACCGATGGCGGTGACTCCTGGAAACCCGTTTTACAAGTCAGTCCCGGCGTTGGAGCCTCCTCTTTATCAATGGACTACACGAATCCACGTATTCTTTATGCAGCGATGTGGGAACATCGACGTTACCCATGGACCATGCAATCGGGTGGAGAATCATCCGGCTTGTATAAGTCTACTGACACGGGAGAAACCTGGAACAAAATGGAAGAGGGATTACCGGAAGCATTCGGGAAAGCGGGTATTTCCGTATCCAGAGCCAATTCAGACCTGGTTTTTGCAGTGGTTGAAGCAGAAGGCGACCAGGGAGGAGTTTACCGATCCAACGACGGGGGTAAAAAGTGGACTCAAGTCAACAAAGACCGGGTAAACATCGCTCGTTCCTGGTATTACATGGAGATCTTCGCCGATCCTGTTGACGAAAATGTAGTCTATGTGGCCAACGCACCTGTTACAAAATCGATTAATGGAGGCAGGTCTTTTGGAAATCTCCCAACGCCTCATGGAGACAACCACCATATCTGGATCAATCCCAATGACAATCAAAACATGATCAATTCAAATGATGGAGGCGCCAATATCACGTTCGACGGAGGAAAAAGCTGGTCAACGCAACAAAACCAGCCCACCTCTCAATTTTACAGGGTAAATACGGACAATCTGGTCCCTTATAATGTTTATGGAGGCCAACAAGATAATTCGGCCATTGCCATCGCCAGTCGTACCAACGGATTTGGCATCGGCTGGAAAGACTGGTATTCTGTTGCTGGGTGCGAAAGTGCGTATGCCGCTTTTGATCCCGACAATCCGGTAATTGTCTATGGTGGCTGCTATCAGGGTATCATTGAAAAATGGGATAAGGCCACAGCAGAAGGCAAACTGATCAATCAGTATCCTGAACTAAGACTGGGGAACGTGCCTGCTGATTTTAGTCACCGCTTCAATTGGAATGCCCCGATCATTTCCTCCCCACACGATCGTAGTGTGATCTATCATGCAGGTAATGTGGTATTCAAAACCACTGATGGTGGCCAGTCGTGGGAGGCCATTTCCCCTGACCTCACAAGAAACAATCCTGATCAGCAAGGAAAAGGTGGTGGCCCGTACACCAATGAAGCGGCTGGAGGTGAGAATTACAACACCTTGATGTATCTGACTGAATCACCGCATGAAGAAGGCGTGATCTGGGCCGGCTCTGATGACGGACTTGTTCACCTTACCCGGGACGGTGGTGAAAACTGGGCAAATGTTACGCCTGCTGGCCTACAGGAAGGGATCATCAATGCCATAGAAGTTTCTCCTCACGATCCTGCGACCGCCTATATCGCGGTAATGCGATATAAATTTAATGACCTGACGCCTCTGGCTTTCAAGACCAATAACTATGGGGCTAGCTGGACTAAAATAACAAATGGTGTGGATGAAGCGCCTTCTTTCTTTCGCGTAGTTCGGGAAGATCCTAAAGTTCCGGGGCTGTTATACGGAGGAACAGAAACCGGACTGTATGTTTCTTTCAATGATGGGGCTTATTGGCAAAAGCTCCAACTCAATTTGCCCGTTGTACCCATCAATGACATTATGGTACGTCAAAATGATCTGGTAGCGGCTACTGCTGGCCGGTCATTCTGGATTCTGGATGATTTAGGCGCAATTCAGCAATCTAAAGGAGAATTCGGAGACGCCATGGCCTTGTATACTCCCAAGAACACCTATCGCCTGTTTGGTGGCAGTCAGGATACACCCAGTCCGGGCTGGGGACAAAACCCAAAGGAAGGGGTAACACTTGATTATTATTTACCCAATGAATTGGACAGTACTTCCATTACCTTGAAGGTTTTCCAAAACGGAAAAGAAATAAGAAGTTATACTTCCGAAGAAGCAACGGACTTCAAAGGCTGGGCTGGTGGCCCTCCAAAACCGGCAACACTTCCTGCCCAAAAAGGCATCAACCGGTTTACCTGGGATTTCCGCAGAGCTACGCTACCAGCAGTCTCTCAAGTATTCGCATTCGGCGATTACCGGGGATCACGCGTAGGCCCAGGTGATTACGTACTCCGACTGATCCATGAAGACGATTCCGTTGAAACGACAGTAAGCATATTACCAAACCCATCAATCAAGGCAAGTCAATTGGATTGGAGTGATCAACAAAGTAAACTGACCGGAATTGAAGAGACCATTCGCGATATCCATGAATCGGTCAACACGATGCGATCTGCCAAAAGTCAGCTTCGAGGCTACCAGAAATTGCTCAAAGGTAATGAGGAGGCGGAAGTCCTGTTGGACACTGCTAAATCATTGGTTACCAAAATCGAAGAATGGGAGAACGACCTCATCCAGCCAAAACAGAAGACCTTCCAGGATGTGATCAATTTCCATAATCAATTGAATGCGCATTTAATGTATCTGAAGGGTGCCATTGATGTAGCGGAACCTCAGGTAACCGAAGGGGCAGCTTCTCGCTATAATGATCTGATGGCCGAATGGAAAACTTTCTCAGAAGCCAGGAAACAGCTCATCGATGTTGAGCTCAAAGCTTTTAATGATATGTATGAGGAATTGGGATTACCAGCGGTGATATTGAAAGAGTAGCATGAAATTGCATCGAAATTCCATAAGATTCAGCTGGTAGATTATTCTTTTCGTTTGAGCAGATTCTAGCGAAAGCATAACAAATCTGTCATTCCATGCGACAGATTCCAATCTTATAAAAATGAAAACCCTCGTTAGAGAAGACTCAAAACGAGGGTCAGGGAATAAAGGATCTTGTCACACTGAGCACAGGCGAAGTGGACAAGATCTGTTTTTAATTACCAATGCTATTTAACTCATCCAAAAGATCATCTGTTTCCTCATCAATTTTCGAATCGGATGATGCTTTCTCATTAGATGGCGTATTACTAGAATCCGTCGACTCCAGAAACGCATCCATTTCATCGCTCAGATCATCATAATCTTGGGTGGATTCACTGTTTAGGATGATATCTGCCGGCGTATATCCAATCTTCCGACGTTTCATCTCCATTTCAAGGGCTAATTTGACTTCCTCCGTTTTCTTGAGACAGCCTTGCATCTGGAAGTAATAATTGTTGACTAAAGAAATGTAATGACGAACCCGATTTCTAAACAAGATGGCAAAATTCGCTTTGTCCTCAAACACTTCGAAACTCTTCATATCGAAGTTGTTGATAAAGAATCCTGACCATTCCATTCCCTCTATGTAGTCATTGAATATTTCACCCTGATGAACAGTGGACACATAGGACTTGTCTAATTCAGAAAGCAAGATCTTGAACCCATGGTTCTTCACAAGTTTCAGGTCTCCACTGGTTTTAAGGGTCTCGATGGTATTATTGACCGGATTATAATTGTAGTGAGACAGTAAATGATTATTGAACTCATACATGATATCCGTCTGAACTGAGGTATACGGTTTTTCTAATAGTTCAAGAACATTTTGAGCACTTATGATCTTCTCATCATATTCAATGATCCTACGATTAAGCTGGTTGAAGTCTTTTGAAAGATCTTGATGCATACTTGCCAGATAAGCCACTTCTCTATCAGTAAAATCCGCCTCTTCATCCCATTCCTCCAACTCGAAGGCAATGTAGATACTGGCAAAAAGTACGATGAACTCGAAAAGGTATTCGTATGCTTTTCGTTTATTTTTTCCTATTAATGTCATCTTTTTAAAACAAAATCAGCTTCAATATTCACAGTAATTACTTCGGACAGCTTACGGCTGACAATGGTGGGTATCTTGATGTTGTGCTCTTCTAATTCTACCTGAAATCTCGAAGCAAGACGCACTACATCATCTTCCACGACTATGTCACACTTAATTTTTCGAGTTTGTTCTATACCATGAAGCAGCAATTTTCCTTCTGTGGTCACCGTATAGTAGCCATTCTTATTGAAGTCGATCTCATCGATGATCAACCCTTTATAGATGCCTTTTGGGTACTTTTCTGTTTCCATGTAGTTCTCATTAAAGTGTTCTCTTTGCAATGGAGCATTGAAACCTCTAAAAGTGGAAATGGGTATGGAAACGGCGAAAGCTTTTTTCTCTTTATCCAGAATACCTAAAATGGAAGAAGTACTTGCTTCGATCAATTCCAGTGGAGCATCTGAAGCAAAAACAACTTTCCCTTCTTCGATAAAATATCGATTTTGAGCATGAGTCTCATTTGAGAGACCAACCATTACAGTAAAGAAAAAAATACTTAGGCCCATTCTCTTCACTGCGCTAAGGGAGGTAAGCTTGAGCATGACTAATGTTGATTGTTTATAACTTCTCCCCCGTACCTGCAGATCGTTGCCAGATGTTGGCTGTGTATTATTTAATTAGATTAATGGACAAGATTGATAGATGACTGGTAGATAGATCCCATTCCATCTCTCTATTGGCAAGTTTCGCAGTACATTTCCGCCAACTCCTCATTGAAAAAAAGCTGGAAAGAAAAGCCTCCTTGTGGCTCCGGAAGGAACATATCACAAAACCTGTCCCGATGGTTTTCAATAAATCGATCGACCAGGGATCTGTAAACTTCATTCTGAAGGAATTCCTCATCTTCGAGGGTCAATCGAATGTAATGGTCTAATAATTCTTCGTTTTCATCGCCTCGGAAATCATGATCCGCAAATAA
Source organism: Cyclobacteriaceae bacterium (assembly GCA_965229785.1). Taxonomy (GTDB): domain Bacteria; phylum Bacteroidota; class Bacteroidia; order Cytophagales; family Cyclobacteriaceae; genus JAWPMT01. Next base: position 374,343 of record CBDDJS010000001.1, on the reverse strand, counting down.
ACTTATAGGCCATCCATAAGGTCCGTATAAGTAATAGAATTTAATGAGGTATAAACGCTCCTCGTCGCTCAGGCCAACTGATTCATAATTTCGCTCTATCCCTTTAATCGCATCGTTTCTTGCCCAGGGATCATTTTGATTGTCAAAATGCGCAACTTCCATCATATGGAAATTAATCAAAAGTCTTTTACGCAATTGCTCCGGCACCCTCCTTCCGAGGACACTTATCAGTCGTCTGAACTGTTTTCGATTGTCGGCAAAACTATTGGCATTCGATAATTTCAAATGCATTACCGTTAAATCATACCGAAGATGCACATTCTTCGACTTGAATAATAGGAGTGCACGCAGCGCTTCAACGAATTGCCAATCTGTCAACTTTTTGAGATGGTAACTAAAGACAAGTTGATCCAGGTGCAGACTAACGAATTCAGCAGATTTTGGAATGACTAGCTGATCAAGGTAGGATATCGACGCCCTTCCACTTAGAATTCGATCAAAAACCGTGTGCTGGACTACTTGAGCAGAATCAAATTGCCTGTTTCGAATCATTTGATGAAACAACTTAATCAAATCTTCAGTAGTTTCTAATGGAGTTGGATCCATCACTTGAGCATTTTCAACCAAACGCTTATTTCGGTTATCAGCTAACGCGGAATCAGACCGGACTGCATAATCGCTTAAAAGGTCCATTTCCAGCAAATTCCACTGATGATCAATCATTCCAAAGCTTCTTTGCCGATGACATAAGTAATTCTTTTGAATAATGAGCAGGTTTAATTCGATATCATTCGGATGAAAATTGGCCGGGAGAGTGCCCATAACGATCTTGATTCCGCCATTCGGTCCAGGACGTGATCTTTTATTCAACTCATCTCTGAAAACTGGCGCAATCAACTCACCATCATATGCCCAATGTGCATTTTTTACGTTACCTCCTTCACAGGTGGCCAACGACTGATGAAGAATATCAATGGCCAGGCCATCATTCTCCTTGTTAAAGAGTTTTTTAAAAAGTTTGGGATCTCTGAAGAACAATACGATTTCTCCATCGATAACCTGCAAATCATATCGATCATGCGAAGGCATGGTTCTAATTTTCCAAAAGTAATCACGACATGGCCTGACCAATTTATCCGTATTGGTGATTTCCTGGAACGGATCGTCCTGGGCGTGAAGCAAAAAGGGTAACAGGATTATGAAGAAAGCACCCAGTTTACGGTACATCATTTGTTGCTTTGGTGATCATCATCTCAATGATACTAAAGTTTCTTAACAAATCTCACCACATTGTATCGGACCCAAACAGAAATGAAATGGTCCGGTTAAAGAGATAAGTGAAACCGGTAAATCATTGAAATTTCCTCTTATAAACTGGTTTTCTATACAGGAATTGCCCTAATAGCGCCGGATACATCAACAAGTCAGTGAGTATCATACCGGTAGAAAAAGTGATATCATCAATAATGACTGATCCGTTGCCATTCCTCTCTACGGAATGGTGGTGTTTCCAGGATCTAAGAAAAAAGGGAAGTTTCGTTCCTTCATCTATGAAATACCAGCGTTCGGTAGTTTCCGCATCTTCCGTAATATCACTCACCCAGTCTTGCCTGAAGAATATAAAATTTAACTCCAACTTCACTCTATCCCCTTTTTCACAGCCATCGAATTGCAGCAATTTCACAGGTGGAAAGGGTGGATTTAAGGACAGGAATAAATCCTGATTAAACCCATTTTTCACAGTTTGCAGGGGCGCGTTTACTCGGGTTGATATTCGAAGTTTCATTCATTGGGATAACACATCACATTCAAATTGGTTTAACTCAATTTCATTCTCGCCACAAACGATAAAAATACTTGTCCAGTTTTCGGTTGCAACTCATGATGGGGCTTGGGTTTCTTTGAAGAAATTTAAAGATTTACACATGTTGGTGACAGAACCGGAAAGAATTGAAGCTTATTATCAAGCACTGGTCGACAAACGGCCAGATCATATAGGTATATTCTATGCAGGCGTCAAAACCACCTCCATTTTTTGCATTGCCACCTGCCGGGCAAGAAAACCCAAAAAAGAAAACGTTGAATTCTTCACTGATTTTAAGGATGCATTGGATCATGGCTATCGTCCTTGTAAGATCTGTCGACCCACAGAAAACGCCAACAAAGCCCCGGCGCATGTAGAATTGGCCATTTCCATGGTGCGGGCACATCCAAAAGAAAAGATCACGGATTATTGCCTTAAAGAAAAAGGCATTAGCCCCGAGGCCGTTCGTCGGTGGTTCAAAAGTCAGTACGGGATCACATTTCAGACTTTTCAACGGATGTATCGGATCAACAATGCTTATACGGAGCTGAAACAAGGCGATAAAGCGACACATGCTGCCTTCAGCAATGGCTACGAATCACTCAGCGGGTTTGGTTACACCTATAAAAAACTTACCGGAAATTCTCCTAAAGAAACGCAGGAACAATCATTGATCCTGATCAGCAGAATCGAAACACCACTTGGCCCAATGTTTATAGCATCCACTGATAAAGGGATTTGTTTATTGGAATTCGTGGATCGCCGTATGCTGGAAACAGAATTAAAAGATCTCCAACGGTTACTTAAAGCCAAAATCATCACTGGTGAAAATCAGCATATTTATCAGGCCAAATCAGAGTTGAATGAATATTTTGAAGGTTTCCGAAAATCCTTTGAAATACCCCTGGATACACCAGGAACCATTTTTCAGCAACAGGTTTGGGATCAACTCCTCACCATACCTCACGGGACAACCAGAAGTTATCAGGAACAAGCCATGCGAATTGGCAATCCCAAAGCTGTCCGAGCTGTAGCTTCAGCTAATGGTCACAACCGCGTTTCCATTGTTATTCCCTGTCACCGCGTCATTGGAAAAGACGGTAACTTGACCGGTTATGGCGGCGGACTAGAAAGAAAACGATGGCTGTTGGGACATGAAGAAAGAACGATGAAATCATAGCCCGCTGCTAATCAAAGCGGTCCCACGATGAACAACATAAAGTCCGTAGTTTGCAGTACTGGTGATCACTAATTGAATATGACCATTGTTTTTCTGAACTGAGACAGTTACTCCTTGCGAGCTGATCGTATAGACATTCATCTGATTGTAAGCATGATCGTAAGTGACCGCACCATGCCACATGTGTCTTTCATTTTTCGTATTGCCTTGCTGTCCGGTAATCGTGACGTTTGCATGAAAGCTTTTGTTCGCTGCACGCAGATTTATTGTAGCCGTTCTTGAGCCTCCTGCGTACCCACGAAGGTTATAAACCTCTAATCCATTCCCTCCATAAAAGCCACCATTTGAATGTACATTTCCTCCAGAAACAATGCTTCCAGTAGAACTAATTGAACCATTAAACTGGCCATTGATCGATAAATCACCATCGATTATTACATCTCCGGAATTTATTGTTCCTGTGGTATTCAAATTGCCATTCAACTGTAAATCATCATTTATTTGAGTATTTGCGTCGGCTTCTATAGTTAATTCCGATGTAACAACTTGATTAAATGCTGAGTAATGGGCCAAGCATATTAAGGAAAATAAGGCGTTTCGCATAATGTTGATGTTTTGTAAATAATTGTTTCATAGCAAACTAGTAACATCAGACTTTATCATTCCTAAGGTTGGCAAAGATGTAGGACCGATATAATGAATCCGTTTCTCATTCGTTGAATAGGAAACCTGCCCAAAACCTATGAAACTTCTAACCACACTGCTATTGATCAGTTCATGCCCTATTCATTACTTATCGGCACAAATCAACCATGCATATCAAGCTCAGAAAATTCCTGCCATCAATAGTGACTCTTTGATTTTTGAAAAAGCACAATCTAAAAAAGGCAAATCCATCGCCATCAAAAGAGGTATACAGGTAAAAGCCAAGAAAATAAGTGTAAGAGCCATTAAGGGGTTTGTTCACGCATTTTCTTCAGATTCGTTGGAAATCATAACCAGAAAGGGTCTGGTATCGATCAGTTTGACGGACCTGAAATTCCTGATTGTTTATCATGGTTTGAAAAAACAAACCATTAGCAGTGAATTAATCAGCAAAGGAACGCTGATCGCTATCCCTGCAACCATCGGATTAGCCTTGTCCATCAGGGAAAGCTTCACCCAAGGAGATCTTGAAAAACAGTTTTATCAGGCCACAGCGATTCTGGGAATCCCCGCAACGGCGCTCATTGTGGCCGGATCCATGATAAGGCGCAAGAAATTACGAATGAGTAAATGGTCAATACCTTCCAGCTAGAAACGAATCACAATCTTGCCGAAGTGATCCTTAGCTTTAAATCGATCAAACGCATCTAGATATTCTTCTCTTCCATAAACCTTGTCAATTACCGGAAGCAACTGATGTGCTTCAAAAAACCTGACCATTTGTTCAAATTCCTGATCCGAAGCCATGGTGGATCCGATCACTGAAACCTGGGACCAAAACAACCTGGGAATGTCAAATTTTGGGGTCTTCCCTGTTGTCCCTCCGTAAATGACAATTTTTCCTCCGGGTTTGGTGACTTTCAGGTAATCGTTAAGGGCTGCTCCTCCGGCTCCATCGATCACAACATCGAATCCGCCAGAGACTTTTATCGCTTGTTTGGTCCAGGTATCATCTCTGTACGAAAAACCTCCTGAAGCTCCCAATGCCACAGTTTTTTCAATCTTAGCAGAATCACCACTAGTTACGTAAACTTCGCAACCCGACTTCACAGCAATAGCTATCGCAAATTGCGCCACACCCCCTCCGGCACCTGAAACCAGCACCTTCTGACCAGCATTGACGGCTGCTTTGGATACCGTAGCCCTATATGCCGTCATCGCCGCCAAAGGAATAGCAGAAGCCTGTTCATCCGAAAGATATGCCGGTTTTTCAATCAATCGATCCGTACCTACTTTGACAAACTCCGCAAGTGTACCGTTTTGGGGAAGTCCTAAAATAGTATAATCAGGTCGCTGAGCTTTTTCATCTGATCCCCAACCAATATTTGGATTTATCATCACGGTTTTACCTAACCAATTAGAAGGACCTGCTACAATTTCTCCGCACCCGTCAGAACCCAAAATAACACCTGGTTTAATACCCGGATAAAGTCCTTCCCGAATCCACTGGTCTCTCCTGTTCAACGCTGCGAAACTGATTTTTACCAGGCACTCTCCCTCAGCTATCTCAGGTTTTGGAGCTTCTACCAGTTGAATTGTTTCTGACTGATCAGTAATGGTAATGGCTTTCATTCCAATTAAAATAATGTTAGGTGATTACGACTTTGTTGCCTTCAGTTCCAATCCCTATCAGAACGGAACGTCATCGTTTGGCTTGTTGTCATTGCCATTGGCCTTACTAGGTAAAGTAATGGTAAAGTCCGAATTCGATGGTCCAGCAGACGGGAAGCTATTGCCATAGGTTTCGTTTCCACCTCCGCCACTCATATCCATTCCATCAAGATCCGCAAACTTCGTGAACTTACCGATGAATTTCAGTTGTACATTTTCCAATCGACCATTCCTGTGTTTGGCAATGATCACCTCACCCGTACCTTGCAAAGGCATCCCATCTTCGCTTTGGGTAATACCGTAGTATTCCGGACGGTAAAGGAACATTACCATATCCGCATCCTGCTCGATAGAACCAGATTCCCGAAGGTCAGATAGTTGAGGTCTTTTATCTCCACCCCGCGTTTCAACGGAACGACTAAGCTGTGACAGTGCAATGACCGGAACATCCAGTTCTTTCGCAATTCCCTTCAAGGCACGGGAAATCGATGCGATCTCTTGTTCACGGTTACCACCGGCGCTCTTTGAAGTATCTCCCGTCATCAACTGCAAGTAGTCAATTACAATCAGGCTTACGCCATGTTGTGCTACCAGACGTCTGGCTTTAGCCCTGAGTTCCAGAATACTCAATCCAGGCGTATCATCAATATAGATGGGCGCTTCAGAAAGCTCTTTGGTCTTGTGTAGTAACTGTTGCCATTCATGTTCTGCCAAATCCCCTCGCTTCAGTTTTTCACTTTCTAATTCTGCTTCAGCTGATACCAAACGATTGACCAACTGAACTGAAGACATCTCCAGGGAAAAGATCGCGGCTGGCTTGTTGAACTCAATGGCAGCATTCCTGATAGCTGAAACTACGAAAGCCGTTTTACCCATACCCGGACGTGCTGCAATGATGACCAGGTCCGTTTTTTGCCAGCCAGACGTTACTCGATCCAGCGCTGTAAAACCAGAAGGTACGCCGGTTAAGCCATCTTCTTTATTTTTTCGGTCCTCAATTTCCTGAATCGCCTGATTCAGTAAGGAGCTCATTTTATCATAATTCTTTCGAATATGTGACTCTGACACATCAAAGAGTGCCTGCTCTGCTTTATCCAGCAGTTTGAAAACATCAATGGTATCTTCATAGGCCTCTTGCTGCAATTCAGTTGAGATTTTGATCAACTCTCGCTTGATCGATTGCTCCGAAATGATCCGGGCATGGTATTCGATATTCGCTGCTGAGTTCACCTTGGTGGTCAGGCCAGCGATATAATAAGCCCCGCCTACTACCTCCAGGTTTCCGGTCTTTCGTAATTGATGTACAACCGTCTTGATGTCGACTGGTTCTGTATTGTTGAAAAGCTCAACAATGGCTTCGTAGATCAATTTATGAGCATCACGATAGAAGCTTCCTGGTTTCAGAATATCAATCACCGTGGACAATGCATCTCTTTCCAGCATCAATGCCCCCAACACCACTTCTTCAATTTCTACAGCCTGTGGAGGCAGCTTTCCAAGTTGATTTGACAGTTCTTGAATGCCGACTTTACGGGCTCTGGGATTGACACGAAGGGCATCAGCTTTGTTGCTTTCCATTGGCGACTAAACAGTAATTTTTTTTGGGACCAGAGGACAAACTTACGTCAAATCCTTTGCCCGTCGAGTCACGCTGAACCAATAGATGTCAACAGCTTATCAACAGGACTTTTTTGAATTGGTTCTCCAGCCAAAAATCGATTATTTTAGCGCTTTATAAACCAATTGCATGCCAGTACAATTTGACCAGATCCAGGACAAGCAGCGTATAGTGATCATCGACAGTGAGGGATCTTCGGAGATCATGAAAATTGCATTGCACATTCTAGCAAAAAATCAGCGGAAATTCGATTTCTGGTGGGCCAATGGTGAACATTCCATCAGCGATGCGCCGGTTATTCTCATCGAAGCACAAGATGAAGCCACGGAAGGGAATAAGGCCAAATTCTTTGATTTCCAGCACCATATCATTGTGCTGCATCATGTTTCCGATCAATTCCCGGAGGCTTATGGCTCTTATGAAGCTTATCTCTCTCAATTTGAGAACCTGGCGGATCAAACCCCTAAAGGCGGAACCATATTGTACTATCAGGACGATTATGTTGCTAACCTGATTGCCGGAGAAAGGGAGCGGGAAGATATTAAACTGATTGAATACGGCAACATTGATAACCTCAATGAACGGGCCAGTGCCGCCAAGAATTTGTTGAAAAGAATAGGAATAACGGACAAAATGTTCGACGAAGCTTTCAACAGCTACCCAAACTAAAGTCAAGTGAAATTAAATCTTAAAAGTCCTTTGGTGGTTTTTGATCTTGAAACCACAGGTACCAATATTGCGCATGATCGGATCGTAGAGATCGCTATGATCAAGGTGATGCCCTCTGGAGAAGAAATCGAAAAAACTCGAAGGTTGAATCCGGAGATGCCAATCCCGAAGGAAACGAGCCTGATCCATGGCATCTATGATGAAGATGTTAAAGATGAACCTAATTTCAAGCAGGTGGCCAAAAGTATGGCCCAATTCCTGGAGGGTTGTGACCTGGCCGGGTTTAACATCCTCAAATTCGATGTGCCTGTATTGGTAGAAGAATTCTTACGTGCTAATGTAGAGTTCGAGGTGGACAGCAGACGATTGTTGGATGCTCAGAAGATCTTCCACCTGATGGAAAAAAGAAATCTGTCTGCCGCCTTGAAATTTTATACCGGCAAAGAACTGATCAATGCCCACAGTGCTTTAGCTGATACGCAAGCCACACTTGATGTTTTCAAAGCACAGATCGAACGATATGAGGGTCAGGAAGTGCATGACTTATTGGGTAAAAAGGTAGGAAACATTGCCAATGACATGGACGTCATCGATGAGTTGACCAACAAGAAAATGATCGATCTGGCCGGTAGAATGGTTTATGACGATAAAGGCATTGAACGCTTCAACTTCGGAAAGCACCGCGGGAAACCGGTACTGGAGGTGCTTCAGAAAGAACCCAGTTTTTATGACTGGATGATGAAAGGAGATTTTCCACTTGACACTAAACGAAAATTGACCCAACTTCGATTAAAGGGATTCGGCAACCGGTGATCCCTTATATTTGATAAGACTTACAATACACCCCGCTGTAGGTTTTCAGTATATATTACATTCAACACGTACTTACTGTCAATCATGGCAAAAACGATTATTGTTTCTAACCGACTTCCGGTTAAGATCTCAGTAGACAAAAACAAATTATCCTATCATACCAGTGAAGGTGGGCTGGCCACCGGACTTGGTTCGATATATCGCGAAGGCGATAACATCTGGGTAGGCTGGCCAGGTTTAGCGGTCACAAAAGCTACTCAAAAGGCCGAAATCGTGGAGCATCTGGCTACTGAAAGCATGAAACCTGTCTTCCTCAGCGCGCAAGAAATTGAGGATTTCTATGAAGGCTTCAGTAATGAAACATTATGGCCCAATTTTCATTACTTCAATCAATACACCGTATATGATGAAGGACTCTGGAAGGCCTATCAAAAAGTAAATCGAAAGTTCGCCAAAGAACTTGAAAGTGTCGTGGAAGAAGGCGACACCCTGTGGATCCATGATTATCAGCTCCTACTGGTACCTGAAATGATCCGTAGTATCATGCCTAATGTAGCCATAGGATTCTTTTTACATATACCCTTCCCTTCTTACGAGTCATTCCGATTACTTCCCTGGAGGCGTGAGTTGCTGAATGGCATGCTGGGCGCTGATCTACTTGGGTTCCATACCTATGATGACATGCGTCACTTCCTGTCTTCGGTCAATCGGCTAGCAGGACTTGGAAACTCCAACGGACAGATCAGTGTGGGGCAAAGGCTTGTACTTGCAGATGCCATGCCCATGGGAATTGATTACGATAAGTATGCCTCTACTGCTGCAATGCCTGAGACCCTCGAAAGAGAAGTTCGGTATCGTACCTCGGTGGGCCAACACAAGATCATGCTTTCCATAGACAGGTTGGATTACTCTAAAGGAATCCCTCAACGCCTGAAAGCATTCGAGCGCTTCCTGGAAAAAAATGCGGATTACCGATCTAAGGTATCCCTACTGATGATTGTGGTGCCTTCCAGAGATACCGTCCCAAAATATGCGCAACTAAAAGAAGAGATTGACCTGTTAGTTGGAAGAATCAACGGTAAGTACGGTCGAATGAACTGGACTCCCGTTCACTATTTCTATCGCAGCTTCCCTCTAACCGCTCTCTCGGCTTTTTATCGCATGGCCAATGTGGCACTGGTCACGCCCATGAGAGATGGGATGAACCTCGTTTGCAAGGAATACATAGCGAGTCGACTTGATAAAAAGGGTGTACTGATACTCAGCGAGATGGCCGGAGCCTCTAAGGAACTTTCCGATGCCATATTGATCAATCCAAATGACATTGAACAATCGGCCGGCGCCATGAAAGAAGCCCTGGATATGCCTGAAAAGGAGCAAATCCGAAGAATGGGCAGTATGCAGGAATCGCTGAAGCATTACAATATTCACCATTGGGTGAAGTTGTTCATGTCACGACTGGAATTCATCAAAAAGGAGCAAGAGGGCTTAAGGACCAAACCTTTGACTGACGCCTTGAAAGGAAAAGTGGCTGATCATTACGCCACTGCGAAAAAAAGATTGTTGTTTCTGGATTATGATGGCACTCTGGTTGGATTCCATTCAGATCCCAATGACTCCAAACCGGATAAAGACCTGAAAGCCATTTTAGAAAAGCTGACCAGTGACTCCAAAAATAAGGTTGTCGTGATCAGTGGACGAGGAAAAGAAACATTGGAAAAGTGGTTGCAGACCTATCCGATTGATATCATCGCAGAACATGGCGTATGGAACAAGGCGCATGATGGCGATTGGAAAATGCTTACCCACATGAACAACGACTGGAAAGAAGAGATCAATAATCTACTCAACAGTTACGTGGATCGAACGCCCGGTTCTTTCGTGGAATACAAAGACTATTCTCTCGTATGGCACTACCGAAGAGTAGAAACCGGTTTGGGAGAAATTCGTACCAGAGAGTTGACCAGTCACTTGAAATACATCACCACTGATAAAGACCTTCAGGTACTGGAAGGTGACATGGTAGTAGAGATCAAAAACTCGCAAGTGAATAAAGGAAAAGCTGCAGCGGCCTGGATGCGGAAAAACAAAGCGGATTTCTACATGGCCTGTGGCGATGACTGGACAGACGAAGATACCTTCCGAAATATGCCTGAAGACGCCTACACGATCAAAGTAGGCACGACTTCCTCGGTGGCCAAATATCGTGTTGAGAATTATGTGGCAATACGGGAATTGTTATCGGAGTTGAGTGGTTGATCCAACTGTTTTGTTAAAAAAAACAAAGGCGCATCATGTAACATGGTGCGCCTTTTATATTTCAGGGTCTATCCGCTCAGTAAAAGTCCGGTTGATCCAGTTTTTTAGCGATGCGCGTTGCTGCATTCAGAAGTCCCACATGACTATAAGCCTGAGGGAAGTTACCCCACATACTGCCATCCCCTTCCTTCACATCCTCACTGAGTAATCCTACGTGATTACTGTAAGAAACCAGGTTTTGGAAATATTCGATGGCTTCATCCAATCTGCCAACACATGCCAGCGCTTCTACATACCAAAAAGCACAGATCAGGAATGTTGTTTCGGGCTCACCGAAATCATCCTGGTGTTTGTATCGGTAGAATAAACCTCCTGAAGCATGTAACTCCTTCTCCATGGCTTTCAGATGTTCTTTGGCCCTATCCGTATTTCCTGGCAAATAGTTCATCATGATCAATTGCAACGTACTGGCATCCATACGATCAACACCCACCGCTTGGGCAAATCCTTTCTTCCCGGGCACATAACACTTCTCTATCATTTTGGCTGACTTCACTTTCAGTTTAGCCGCCATTTCTCCCATCTTCTGATCACCCAGCACTTTTGCAATTTTCATGGCTGCGCTGCTGCCTGCCCAATGAAACAAATAAGTATAACAATGGTGTTGTGCCAGATTTCTGAATTCCCACAAACCAGCATCCTGCTCATCAAAAGTCTTATCGATCATGTTCAGGGTCTTCCAAATCAATTCCGATGTATCGAAACGATCCGTGAAGATGATACGCATGTCGTTGTATAGTGGCAGCAGAGAAACAAGTACCTGTCCATAAACATCGTTTTGTATGTGGGTATACGCCTGATTGCCTACACGAACCGGTACATTACCCATGTAACCAGATAAGTCCGTGGATCTTTCATCCAGGAGTTTCGTACCGGTTATGCCATAAAGTGGCTGGAACCGGTCTTTCTCGTCATGGGTTGTATTCAGGATGTAATGGAAATATTTTTCAGACTCCTCGAAGTGGCCGATGTTATTGAAGGCGTTGAGGGTATAGAAAGTATCTCGCATCCAACAATAGCGATAATCCCAATTTCGCGTACTACCGGGCGATTCAGGTAGACTTGTAGTGGTGGCAGCGATTATGGCGCCAGTATCTTCGTATTGGTGGATTTTAAGAATCAGTGCGGACCGAATGGCTTCACGTTGATAAAAATTGACAATACTGGCCGTTTTTACCCAATCCCGCCAATACTTCGTGGTTTTATTTAAAAATACCTCAGCCGTCTCTTCAAGTGCCGCCTCCAGTGGTGGCCCCCAGGTCATCACAAGGTATTTGGTCTCGTTGAGTACGAAACTCTGCTCTTCCATGATGTAATTGAGCGAAATATTGGTCGTTAGTCTCACTTCCGATTCTAACCCAAGAAATCGAACGTGATTACTCCCCAGGCTGTGCTTGGGTTCCACATCTCCATAGCTTCCTTTCGGGCGGCATCGCACAATGATATTAGGATTTCCTCTTACACGTTCAATCTTTCTTATCAGCATCAATGGCTTATAATAGCGATCTTGCTGATAGAATCTGGGTGCGAAATCCGTGATTCGGTACACTCCACTATCGCCTTCCACTTCTGTACAAAGGATATTCGTATTTTCGATGTAGTGCTGTGCAGAAATAAGTTTATCACCCTGAGGCCTAATGGAAAATTCGCCTCCTTTTTCAGGGTCGATCATCCCTCCAAAAATGAAGCTGCTGTCAAATCGTGGCCAGCAAAGCCATGACACATTTGTATTTAGATGGACATGCGCCGTAAAAGCACAATTTCCTATCACTCCATAATCGTAGGTATGTCTGCTCATCAGGAATTAATATAAATGAAAGCGCAAGAAATATGATTTTTACAAAGAAAACAATGTTATATTGAGAATTTAAATGAGATTACATCATTTCTTTATAAAAATAATTAATGACCTCCTCGATACTTAAAAATCTATCCACCTCAATTCACCTAATCCCAGAACACAAGATTAATTTATCAGGGAATTCCTGGTTACTGAGGCTAATCCAAGCTTTTGGTTATATTTGAAGCAAGCCGTCCTATCCATGTTTAGAAGATTTTTCAAGAACCCTCAGTTAGGGATTTTGTTTGACATTTTTGTCGGTGTTGTCATTTATGTGATACTCCTCATTACTTTGGTAAATGTTGAAAGCATCAGTGACCAGTCAGCACTCACCACCTACTCCAATGCCTTCTGGTATTCCATCGTCACGCTTACTACCGTAGGATATGGCGATCTGTTCCCAGCAACAGTCTATGGCCGGATCATCGGGGCGGTTTTTGTCTTGCTCAGCCTGAGCGTTCATATCGTTTTAATTGGAACTTTCGTAAATCTCATGTCAACCATAAAGGAAAACCGAAAACTTGGCCTTGCAGGCACAAACTTCACTGACCATGCAATCATTATAGGATGGAGTGATTTTGGTAAAATGGTCGTAGAACAACTCATGGGTGTCGGCAAAAAGATTGTTATCGTCACTGATAATAAGCTGGAGTTAGAGCACATCTATGAGACCTACGAGACGAAAAACCTGTTCGTCTTTTACAACGATCTGAAGAATTACGATGCACTGACCAAGATCAATGTAACGCAAAGCTCCATTGTTTTCGTCAACCTGCCGGATGATACCGAGAAACTCGTATGGATTGTGAATATCAGGAAACAGTTCCCTGATCTGGAGTTTGTAGTGACCCTCGAGAATGGTGATCTGAAAAATACGTTTATAAGTGCGGGAGTAACGAATACGATCTCTAAACATGAGATTTCTTCTAAACTCCTGGCGAGCTACATGTTTGAACCAGACGTAGCTTCCTATAGTGAATCGATCATGTCTTTTGCCCAATCAGATGGCGACTATGACATCAAGCAATTTCTTGTGACACCTAGCAATCCTTACGTTGGAAAAACTTATCAGGAAACATTCTTTGAACTCAAGAAGAAGTATAATTCCGTACTCATTGGCATCACCAAGAGAGATAAATACGGCAACAAACGATTAATCAAAAACCCACTGGGTGACCTGAAAATAGGAATGGGTGATTACCTCATTGTTATTCTGAATGGTAAAGCCTTCAAATTACTGAAGAAAGTATTCAATGTCGAGGAAGGTGTTTTCAAAAACAAGAAAAGGTCTTAAGATGAAAATCCAGCCCATACATATCCTCTCTTTGATCTCTTTGATCGTTCTACTTGGTAGTTGCAGGAACAGGGCCATCAACGAAGGAGAAGCCTTTAAGCCTAAGGAACGACACGAGAATATCACCTTTCACTTCGATCCGATTGAAGTGGATGGAGTAGATTACCTGATCCTGGAAAGAGATAATAACAACCCTCATGAAGGGTTTGGTTTCATGGCTTTCAGGGCCAATGTCCTCATCGAAAAGCAAGACTCCCTGATGGCTTATTTACAGACTGTCACAGAAATGCAAACGCGGATTTTTGCCGAACTGACCAATACTCCAATTGAAGAAGCTGAAGCACTTACGGATCAAATACTTCAGGATAATCTGAATAAACAACAAAAGAACATTCAGAAACTTGAATCGGAAGAGTTTGTCAGTTCCCGTCCGAGAAGAAGACCTAATCGGAAAGAAGACAAATAAAAAGGCCAGGACTAGCGCCCTGACCTGGTAATTTTAATATCTTAATCTTCTTTAAGGCAATCTTTCAAAATAGTCCCTAAGATCGTTCAGGGCCTTGGAAGTATCGGGATCTACCGCGATAGAATCCGCAATGTCTTTGGCCACCTTTTCTGCATCGATCAGTTCATCCTTGTCTCTGAAGACTTCATCCAGAATGTTGCAATCATAGATAAGCGACATGAGTACTACAAATGCAGGTGTAGGCTTCGCATTCTTAAATACCATAGCACGCAGGATGTTTCTTATTTCCTTTTCGTACGCATAGTTGGCATTACCCATTCGCTCTGATAGAGGAATCCATAGGAGTTTGGTAGCTTCCCGCTTTAAAATCCCTCTTTGAGAGAGTAATTCGTCCAGATCCTCCAGGATATCTTTGAAATGATCCGACAAGTGCTCTACCTGTGTGACCACATCTTTTCCGGAAACCACTTTCTTTGCTACGTCATCAAGGATTTTATTCCCGGTTCCTTCCTGACTAATCACTTTGACTACACCTCCTTCAAGGCTGATTTTCTTGGTGATATACAATTCAAGGACAATGGCACTAATAACACCAGGGATGATGCGCTTTTCAGCGGCAGATAAGAGTCTGCCCTCTTCATCATCCATAGCAATGAGATATAATCCTTCAGCGATACTTAATTTCATCAGTCTACAGCATTTTTTGTCTTGCAACTTGGGAAAGTTCGGTTCTCCTTTCCTACTTCAATCCTTCAGGTCGTTGCATGCCCGCTGGATTATAATTGTGAGTTCTTTAATGGTCCGGTCGAAAAACCATCAAATCTGAGCGATACTCTAATTCCAATACAAATCTTGGAAAAAACATTTACTTTTTCAATAGCAAAGGGATGGTTAGGCCCTGAACCAGAATTGAGAAGACCACACAACAGTAAGTTGTGAACAAGATAATATTCTTCACTTCTTCCGGAATACCTGCAATATCTGACAAAGAAAGCGCCAGGGCAACAGAAATACCTCCTCGCAATCCTCCCCAGGTTAATATCTGTATGGTCTTAGGTTCGAACTTTCTTTTTAGAGAAAGAATTCCAATTGGAATAGAAACTCCCAGTAATCTCGCAAACAAAACGATCATGATTCCCACAATACCCACGATAACCATGTCACTGGAGAACGTCTTGGCAATCACGATCATCTCCAATCCAATAAGAATGAACAGGATCGCATTGAGTGCTTCATCCAGCAAGTGCCAGAATTTAAAAACATATTCTCCCGTGGCATTCGCCAGGTTCTCGTCTCTCCCTTCATTACCGATGAACAATCCCATCACAACCATTGCCAAAGGACCAGATACGTGGAGCAATTCAGCAATTCTTCCGCCCACCATCACCAGTGTCAATGTCACGAGTACTTCCAGTTCCACGTGATCATTATCAATAAAGTCCAATAATCTAAATCCAAGGAAACCAAAAATGGCACCCATCAAGACACCACCTATTACCTCCTTACCAAACAACATGGCAATATCAGATGCCCCCGGAGCATGTGCTTCCACAGCTTCCGCACCTCCGTGATGCATGGCCTCAGGGGCCGCAATACCGAGGATTGTCAAAAAGACAACTACACCTACTCCATCATTGAACAAGGATTCACCTGCGATTTTCATCTCCAGGTTTTTGGAAAGGTTGAATTTCTTCACCAGTGCCAGAACCGCAATCGGATCGGTTGGTGAGATCAAAGCACCAAATAGCAAGCAATAAATCAATTTGATTTCATATCCCAGAAGCGGGAATATCCAATAGATGAGGTAGCCAACGATGAAAGTTGACATCAGCGTTCCCAAGGTCGCCAGGGTAAATACGGGTACCCTCTCCTCCATCAATTTCTTCAAATTTATACTCAATGCACCCGCAAATAGCAGGAAATTAAGCATGACATTAAGGAGAACTTCCTGAAAATCAAACTCTTCTATAATTGATTCCGCTACCCCGCTGACGGCAGGGAATACATACCCCAGCAACAGGATCACAACCGACATCATCAGTGCGATGGCCATCAAACCAATAGTCGATGGCAACTTCAATACAGTGATGTTGATTAATGTAAATACAGCTGCCAGAAAAATTAACAGCGTGATTAGGTCGAGAATACTCATTGGCGATAGGTGAAATTCATACCTTTAAAAATCGTCCCAAAGTAAGAATAAAAATATTACAAAAAAAATATCAAGCCACCTTAAATTCATCCTACGAAATCCAGCAAAACTTATGTCATTTTCAATGATATTGGCGTTTTTTACAATCCATGAAGCAAAAAACCAACCTATTTCCGATTGCAATATTCTGGGTTAGCCTGCTAACGATCAGTTGCTCGTCCGTTAAGCGAATCGCGGTAGAAAGGGATGTAAACCGATTGGTCAGCAAATCTGAGGTCTTTCAAAACGAGCTGATCGGCATGTCCGTTTACGATCCCTATTTAGAGAAATACGTCGTAAACATCAATGCAGACAAGTATTTCACTCCCGCTTCCAACACCAAGTTACTTACATTGTATGCGTCGGAATTGAACCTTGAAGATTCGATCCCGACATTCGCCTATACACAACGTGGTGACAGCCTGATCATTCAACCACTGGGTGATCCTACTTTTCTACATCCGGATTTTGAACAACAGCAAGCCATCAGAAAACTAACCGATTTTGGTGCGCAAAAAATCTATATTCAATATCCTGAAATTGATTTTCCCGGATATGGTCCCGGCTGGTCCTGGGACGATTATGGCTATGCCTTTCAGCCAGAACGCAATCCGTTCCCTATTTACGGCAATCTTGTGTGGGTAGAACAACACGCTTCGACAACCATTACCCCTGCCTTTTTCCAGGATTTTGTGGAATTCACAGAAGAACGACCTCCCTTTCGACGAGATCGCACTCAAAATCTATTTCAGTTCATGACTAAACCCGCTGATCAGGACACATTGATCCAGGTTTCCCCATTCGTTCCTTCCAAAGAGCTGATCCATGAGTTGCTTTCGGATACATTGAATGCCCAGATTTCTGAAGTACATACGAGCTATGCATTTACAGATACCATTTATAATGGACATTCGCTGCCAATGACCGCATTGATGATGTTGCGTAGTGATAATTTCCTTGCGGAGCAAATGCTCTACATGGCTGCAGTCCAGCGCAAGTCGGGAAGTATGGAAGGGTTCATCTCTACGATGAAATCCGATGATATGAAATTTTCTCCGGATTCTCTCATTTGGGTAGACGGTTCCGGACTCAGCCGATACAACATGTTCACGCCCAGATCACTGGTGAGTATTCTTCATGAAACCTATCTCAATTCACCCTGGCCAAAAATTGAAGTGATCTTCCCGATTGGTGGTGTCAGTGGCACTATCAGAAGCTGGTATGGTGCAGAAACACCTTATGTTTTTGCCAAAACAGGAACGTTAAGGCATAATCATTGCCTGAGTGGATTCCTAAAAACAAAATCGGGTAAAACGTTGATCTTCAGCTTTATGAACAACCATTTTACCCGATCTAATGCAGAAATCAAGCAAGCCATGCAGGTCTTACTTGAAGATATTCGTGATTCTTATTGACCGTATTTTTGAGTAAGTCCCCCTGTGAGCCTCATCAGCGTAACCTGAGAATCAAGCAAATCAAAAATTGATTGCAAACGTACCGTTGCGGCTGCCAGGTTATTATTCTGTACCGTTCGATAATCAAAAGAATTGATTGTTCCATTTTTGAATTTCTCCTCAGAGATCTCCAAATTCTGAACCGATGCCTGATAGCGACGATCATTAATATCGAATAATTGCTTCCTGACCTTATACTGATCCAAGGCCTGAATAAGGTCTCGGCGGATTGTGGCTTTGAGCCTGTCTGTCTGGATATTAGCAATGTCTTCTCTCAAAACCGCTTCCCGAATGGCTCGATTTACCCGACCTCCCTGAAACAAATTCCAGGATATCGTGAAATTCACACCGTAATTGATGTTTTCATTATTACCTGAATTAGTGATCACTCCTGTTTCCTGGTTTTGCCGGAAATTCAAAGGCCAGTCGCTGATGTCCTGACGGTTTCTTGTCAGGGAATAATTAGCTCCCAGACTCAATGTCGGATAGCGATCCAAACGCCGCAATTGCGTTGTTGAAGCCAACACTTGTTGCGTTAGGTACTGCTTTTTAAGGTCCACATTTTGTGATTCAATCTGTTGTTCCAGATCCTCATAGGACAGCTCCTTGTATTCGACATCAAGATCATCGGTAAAATTGTATTGCCGCGCAGGATTAGGTTCATCTAACAAGAAATTCAAATTCGATACGGCATTTTGATAAACCAACAATTGGTTGACATAATTGACACTATCCGTCAGGTAATTGCCTTCCTCCAACAATAAGTCAGTAGTGACCGCCGTTCCTACATCAGCGCGAACCTGCAACAATTCATATTTATCTCTGCTCAAAGACAACTGCTTTCCAAATTCTTCCAGTCTTCTTTCCTGAAGAACGGCTCCATAGTAACCGAGCACAATGGCCTGAAGGGTATTTGCCACCACGATATCAGCGTTTCCTTCAGATTCGGCCTGTAACTGCTCCAATTGACGTTTGCCAACAGTGATGTTTGCAATACTGAGCAGGTTCCAATTTACGTTAACTCCCGGTTGAATTTGCGTGGTACTGGTCTTTGCTAAAATGGCAAAAGGACTAAGCGCCTCCCGGTTATCAAAAGTGTTACTACTCCCTTGAAGGCTCGCAGATAAACTGGGAAACAAAGCGGTCCAGTTGTTATTCATCTGGGCAATCTCGATGTTTCGTTGCTCCACCTTGATATCGAAGTTACGTTCAAGGCCTAGCAATATCGCATCATTGAGAGAAAGATCATCCTGTGCATAAACGCATGGCAAAACCGTAATTGCCAATACGAGTACCGTTAAAATTTTTCGTATCATTTTCTTAATTGATCAGGTTGATTATGCAGATTCCCGGTATTCTTCCAGGCGTTTTTCGTCTATCATGACACGCTCTACTTCTTCCCGCTCAGGTTTCTTACCAGTCCAAAGCCATTTTATGCCCACTAATAAGTCATTCATGAGTAAGATGAATACGGGGAAAAACAGCAAGATGATAAAAGTACCAAAGAGCACTCCATAAGCCACGGAAATCGCCATTGGGATCAGGAACTGCGCCTGAAAACTGGTTTCTTTGATCAATGGGAATAATCCAGCAACGGTAGTTAAAG
Organism: Cyclobacteriaceae bacterium; assembly: GCA_965229785.1. GTDB lineage: Bacteria > Bacteroidota > Bacteroidia > Cytophagales > Cyclobacteriaceae > JAWPMT01. Next base: position 354,773 of record CBDDJS010000001.1, on the reverse strand, counting down.
AAGTCAACATAATTGCTCTAAAACGTGCGATCCCCGCCTGATATGCTGCCTGATAAACCGTAAGTCCATCATTTTTCACTAGTGAATTGAATTTCGCCAGGAACACCACGGCATCATTGATAATTACACCTGATAATGCGAACATTCCCCAGGCGGATAATATGGAAACCGGGAAATCAGCATTTGGGTTTATCCATGATTCGATTCCGTGTCCCAACATGGCACAGAACCAACCCACAGGAACCATACCTACAATCAATACGGCTTGATAAAAGGACCTAAAGGTGATCATAAGAATAAAGAAGATCACGATAAATGCTCCACCGAAATACGTGGCGATCTCTTGCCCGGCCCTTGCACTTTCTTCAGCTTGTCCACCATAGTCAAATTTCACGGAAGGGAATTCCGCCTGAAGTTTTGGAATGATATTCTGACGAACATTCTCAATGATTGGTGGTACTTCTCCGAACGGATCGACCATTTCTGCCTCAACCGTAACGGACCTACTGGTATTGAAATGCCTTAAACCGGCTACACCCCGCTCCACTTCATAATCAGCTAACTGCGTCAAAGGGAACTCCTGGCCACTATTGGTTTTAATTTTAATATCCTCCAACTGACCAACGCTTTGTCTTCCCGAATTGGGGTATCGTACCCACACCCGCAGCTCGTCGTTGCCTTTCATGAATCGCTGCACTTCCTCGCCAAAAAACCCTTGTCGAATTTGTGTGGTTACGGCATTATGATTTAGTCCAAGGAAATATGCTTCCGGCCTGAGGTCGAAAAGCATTTCACGACGACCGACAGCTACATTGTCCTCAATTTCCTTCAATTCAGATATGGTAGCCAGCTCATTTTTCAAAGCAGTAGTAGCAGCCGTAAGTTGATCGTAATTCTTGGCCATCAACCGTACAGAAACCGGTTTGCCAAATCGACCAGCAGCACCCACACTGAACTTTTCAGCTTCATCCACCGGACCAATTTCATCCCTAATCCGCTCAATCAGGTCGAATTGATTCATACCATAATCATCCAGTTCTTCGTAAATAACATTCACCTGACCCGCATGAGAGCCTGATTCCCCACTACCGAATCCAGTATTCATGAATGTAAATCGAATGATATCCGCGTCTGTCTCGAATTCCTCCTGCATCTTCTCATTGACTGACCAGATCGCATCATCAAAACGCTTGAGGAATCGTTCTACTTTCTCTTCTCTTTCGCCAGGTTTGAAGGCCAGGTTCACCTGAAAGCTATTGAAAGGGATATTCGGAAAGAAGGTCGCTTTAATTTGACCACCCGCCAGCAATCCAATGATCAAAATCACAAATCCCACGGTCATGGACCAGGAGATGTATCGATTTTTCATCGTCCAGGAAAGCGCGCGCCCGTAGAGTCGAAAACGCATAAAATCGATGAAGCCGTTAATGGCCTTGCGAATTTTGTAGCTTCTGGTATCTTCTTTCTTTACGCGAAGTACACTTTTACTTGCCAGGTGTGCCGGCAAAACGAAAAAAGCCTCCAATAAGGAGAACCCAAGACTGAAGATCACTACAAATGCCATGTCTTTCAGGAATTCGAATCCACCGGTCAATAATAACAGCGGAGTAAATGCCACGATAGTCGTGGTAACAGAAGTGACTACCGCAGGAAGAACTTCCATGGTACCTTCAACCGCCGCTTTTATTGGGTTCTTGGTTTTCTCAAAGTGCGTATAAATGTTCTCTGCAATTACAATCCCATCATCTACAAGAATTCCGATCACCAGAATCATTCCAAACAGAGAGATCATATTGATGGTAAGGCCTACAAATGAGCCCAGGATAAACATGCCTAAAAAAGAAGAAGGAATTCCCCAGGCTACCCAGAAAGACAGTTTGATATTGAGGAATAAGCCCAAGGCAACCAAAACCAATAACAGTCCTACCAGGCCATTGCCGGTCAGTAGGTCAAGTCGCTGTTGAAGCACTTCCATAAAGTCCCAGTTCACCTGAAGATTAACGGCACTGTACTTTTGGTTGAATTCCTTGACATATTCATTGACCACTTCAGAAATCTGCTCCAGATCCTCATTTTCAAGTTTCCTAACTTCGATGAATACTGCTTCTTCGCCATTAAGGAAGCTTTTGGATGGTTGATCCGCAAATTGTTCTTTGACTACTGCCACATCTCTTAGCAAGAGATCGCTCCCGTCAGGATTACTACGAACAATCATTTCACCAATGATATCCGCATCGGTACTTTTGGCTTTTGATCGGATCAGAATTTCTTCTCTACTCGATTTCACGGAACCCGCAGAAACATCTCTGTTATTTAATCTAACCGCTGCTACTACCTGATCGAATGTCAGGTTGTACCGTCGCAGGGTTTCTTCCGTTACTTCAATTGAAACTTCCAACGGAGGGAATCCGGTTACATTGACCTGGCTGATGCCTTCCCGTGCCAATAGATCATCTTCGATAATCTCAGCATAGTACTTCATGGTCTTCAGATCCACATCACCGGTCAATCCAAGCCACTGAGCAGTGGTTCGAAACCTTTGTTTGAAGATGATGGGTTTTTCTGCACCGGCAGGAAATGAACTGATACCGTCAACGGCGTTTTTCACTTCCGTATACAACTCATCGATGTTGTAGTTATCCAGCGTTTCAACAGTTATGCTGGCGGAGTTTTCCGAAGACGTTGAATTGATCTCATCAATTCCGGCAATCGATTTTAACGCCTCTTCAATCTTCAAGGTCACCCCTTCCTCCATTTCCTGAGGCGATGCTCCGGGATAGGCAACAGTGATGTTGATGAACTTATCCTTGCTTGTAGGAAAGAAGGATTTTTTGGTGTTCGTCAAAGTCAGTACTCCCGCCAGTAGCGTGATTGCTATGACGATATTGGCAAGTATGGGATACTTGACAAAATGTTCAATAATATTCTTCATCTGCCCTGGCTTTAGTTAGCGGCTGATCCTGATACCAAACGTTTCTCGGATTCAGTCTTGCGTTCCAGATCGATATCTTTTTCCTCAAGCTTCTTCGCCACCATATTATTATGGGCGTTAATCAGGGGCTCTACCACCAGGGCTTCCCCTTCTTCCAGTCCAGTGAAGATCGCTGACTCCTTTTCTAATCGAACCACATTGATCTTTTTGACTTTCAGCACTGTGTCATCCAGAACAAATACTTCGCTGCGATTGTAGATTGCGCTTCGTGGCATGATCATACCATCCTTGATCACTCTTGCCGGGATAGCGGCCTGCAAAAACTGGCCATCATAAATGCGCTGACCATTGGAATGAATGGCTAAAAAGACATCCACCGATTGCGTATTTTGATTTACGAAATCCGATATCCGTAACACTTTGCCGTCCCAGTATTGCTGAGTTTCATCACTATAGATCTTAACCTCAGCACCTTCCTGGATCCAACTGATGTCACGGGTCTCCACACTCACTTTCAATTCGTGTGCCCCTGCGCGGATAATTTTTCCAATGCGTGTTCCCGGGTTTACGAAAGCCCCTGTTTCCATAGCTACTTCTGAAACACTACCATCGAAAGGCGCATAATATCTGTGTTTCTTCAGACGACTTTCTGCACTTTTGATGCTATAGTAAGACGAATAGATGCCTTTTGTCGCTAAAAACGTTTTTTCTTTTTCATCAGTGATTTCTGGCAATTCCGGCAATTCCTTAGCGATATCAACACTTGAGAAATACGTTTGCCATGAACTGTATGACTGATCAAAGTCAATTTTTAAATCCGGTAAGATTGCGGCCAGGTCACGTAAGAAATTACTTTTTTGTGACTTGAGGTTAAGCGCAGCTTCTTCGTCATCAATATAGAATAACAAAGTCCCTTTTCGGAAATTCTGACCGGCCTTTAAACGGATATTACCTTCATACATTCTCCCTCCCACTTCCGATAAAAGATCAAGGGATTGTGCCGTTTCCACACGACCAAACGCTACAACACTGGTTTCTACATCAGCGTATTCAACGGGTTCTGTTTTCACATAACGAACCGATACTGTCAGCTCCTTCTCCTCGGGAGGAGCTTTCTGTCCGGCAAATACAGCGGCAAGGGCAACTGATCCACCGATGATCACAAATGCTGCGATCAATACTTTTAATTGACGGGACTTCATGATAGAGTTAGTATTTGACCTAAAAAAAATTAGTAAAGGATTGTTGGATACTTAAGACTGGTTCCAACACACTTTTGTTACAACAACCTTAAGGAAATTGATGAAAGGGAAATAGTGTACTTGAAATGGTTTGCAGCTTACATGTGCGCGAGAAGCAGCTGATCAGTTATTTTCAACAGAGAAAATTACTTTGAAAGAAGTAATACCATCAGACTCTCTAATATAGCTCACAGCACCTCCTAACGCATCAATACATGTCTTGACAACAAATAGTCCGAGACCTACATTGGCCTCTTCATTATTGGGTCTGGTACTGATCTTAGCAAATTTTTTAAAGAGTAATTTTTCTTCCTCCTGAGGAATCTCATTGCCGTGATTTGAAACAACCATGGAAACCGTATCAGGATTTACCTGAAAAGCGATTTTCACTTCGGAATCGGGATCACCGAACTTACAGGCATTACTGACCAGGTTGGTAAAGATGAGATCAAAGTAGGGCTTATCTACTTTCGCTTCTACAAGTCCCTCGGTATCCATTAGCTTGATTTTTGCAGAGGGGTACTTATCCTGTAAATCATAGATCAAAGATTCAGCACTTGCGTGCAAATCGACATTTTGAAAAATCAATTCACGATCTTCAGATAGAAAGTGTTCTACCTCCACAATGCGAGCAATGGTCTTGCTCAGGTTCCAACCCGCTGCTTCAATATTTTCTGCAAAAGGTCGCAAGTCTTCGTCATCTGCCAAATCTCTTTTTAGCAAGTCGGCAAATCCAATGATCCTGCTTATAGGTGACCGGAGGTCATGAGAAACGATCTTCAGAAAACTTTTTTTCTCTCGATGCAACTCGGCTATCTGGTCCTGAGCTTTTTTTAGCTCAGCTTGCAATTGCGTTGTAGATTCCAAGGGATTGGTAGTTAAATGCTACGTTAGGTATTTGTCTAAAAATTGAGTTGGGAAATTACTTGAGCCCTACTTTCTTTTTGAAGAATGACGGATCAACAAAGAAATTGGTAGTATCAACCGGCATACCCTGGCCGAAAATCCATCTCTCTGATCACGAATATATTCCGTTCACGCCCTTTCTTGTTTCAAAATTACAGCATGTAAACCAAGTTTAATGCTTGATCCTAATCAATTAGAAAACTAACCTAAAAAAGACATGAAAATGGCAAAATATGCTTTCCTGGTAGGTCTGATTTTCATCAGCCTTACTTCCTTGGAAGCACAACGCAGGCGTAGGGGCAATACCGCTCCAGCCACCGTCAAATTTGACCAACAGCTCTATGAAGGTTTAAAATGGCGGAGTATCGGACCCTTTAGAGGCGGTAGGTCTGCGGCAGTTACTTCTGTTCCCGGTAAAGCCAACCTGTTTTACTTCGGCGCTACAGGTGGTGGTATCTGGCGTACCACTGATGCCGGAAATTCGTGGGAAAATATATCGGATGACTATTTTGGTGGCTCCATTGGCTCCATCGCCGTAAGTGAATGGGACCCGAATATCATATATGTCGGAGGTGGAGAAGTGACCGTAAGAGGAAATGTATCTTCTGGCAGCGGCATGTGGAAATCAGACAATGCCGGTAAGACCTGGAGTAAAATTGGGCTTGATAACTCAAGACACATCGTTCGATTGAGCATTCACCCTAAGAACCCTGATCTGGTCTATGCAGCTGTAATGGGTGATTTGTACAAGTCTTCAGATGTTCGTGGTATCTATCGTACGAAAGATGGTGGAAAGACCTGGGAGCAAGTGCTTTTTGTCAATAGTGACGCAGGCGCCGTTGAATTAGTGATGGACCCCAACAATCCAAGGGTGCTCTATGCCTCCACATGGAGAATCAGACGTACACCTTACAGCTTGTCGAGTGGTGGTCCCGGTTCAGCCATCTGGAAAAGTACCGATGGTGGCGACACCTGGAAAAACATCTCAGGAAATACCGGTTTACCTAAAGGCGTGTGGGGTATATCCGGGATCACGGTTTCCCCTGTAAATTCCAATCGCGTTTGGGCAATCATTGAGAATAAAGATGGTGGAGTCTATCGGTCCGATGATGCCGGAGTGACCTGGAGCCTGGTCAATAAAGAACGTAAACTCAGACAAAGGGCCTGGTACTATACGAAAATCTACGCCGATACTCAGGATGAAGACATGGTTTACGTAATGAACGTAAGGTATCACCGGTCGAAAGATGGCGGAAAAACCTATCAGACTTTCAACGCTCCTCACGGAGATCACCATGATCTTTGGATTGATCCTGAGAACAATCAACGCATGATCATTGCTGATGATGGCGGTGGACAGGTATCATTCGATGCGGGTGAAAACTGGTCAACTTACAACAACCAACCTACTGCGCAATTTTATCGTGTGACGACAGATAATGCATTTCCGTACCGTATCTACGGTGCTCAGCAGGATAACAGCACAGTAAGAATTGCTCATAGAACAGATGGTAGATTCATTAGCAACGGTGACTGGGAGTCTACTGCTGGAGGTGAGAGTGCTCACATCGCTGTAAATCCGGAAAACAATGACATTGTTTATGGTGGTAGTTATGACGGATTCCTAACCCGAGTCAATCACGAAACCAGTGAAGTGCGCGCGGTAAATGTATGGCCGGACAATCCTATGGGTCATGGAGCCGAGGATTTCAAATATCGATTCCAATGGAATTTCCCTATTTTCTTTTCTCCGCATGACGCGAATCGACTTTATACAGCCTCCAATCAACTGCACCTAAGTACGGATGAAGGACAATCCTGGAAAGTGATTAGTCCGGATCTTACACGCAACGACAAAAGTAAACTCGGTTCTTCCGGAGGTCCAATTACCCAGGACAATACAAGTGTTGAATACTACTGTACGATTTTCGCCGCTGTTGAATCTTATCATGAGGCAGGTGTGATTTGGACGGGATCCGATGACGGACTGATCCATGTTACTCGAGACGGTGGTGAAAACTGGCAAAACGTAACCCCTCCTGCTATGCCTGAATGGATGATGATCAACAGTGTGGAGATCGATCCATTCAATGAAGGTGGTTTATATGTGGCCGGAACGAAGTACAAACTGGGTGATTACGCACCATATCTTTATAAAACAGAAGACTATGGCGCTACCTGGAAAAAAATCACCAATGGCATAGGAGCAGAAGATTTCACCCGTGTATTGAGAGCTGATCCGAAAAGAAAAGGTCTGCTCTATGCTGGAACCGAGAATGGTATGTATGTTTCATTCGACGATGGGGCCAGCTGGCAATCCTTACAGATGAACTTACCGATTGTGCCGATCACCGACCTGGCGATTAAAAATGACAACCTGATCGCTGCTACTCAGGGCAGAAGCTTCTGGCTGATTGATGACCTGACAGTATTGCACCAGTTGAATGATGATGTGGCGAAAAAATCAGCGCACCTTTTCTCTCCCATGCCGACTTATCGGATGGGCGGTGGAAACGGTCGAACTTCAAAAACGGCCGGAACTAATCACCCTGGAGGAGTTTTGGTACATTACTACGTAAAAGATACCAGTGCTACAGACACCATTAGTATCTCGTTCAAAACGCAAGGGGGCGATCTCATTCGAAAATTTTCGACACATCCTAACAAGGAGGATAATGAGGGCCAGTTAAAAGTGGAACCAGGGCTTAACATGATGAACTGGGATATGCGTTACCCCGGGGCCAAAACCTTCAAGGGCATGATCCTTTGGGCGGCCACTACCCAGGGGCCCAGGATTGTTCCAGGTACGTATTCTGTTGAAATGGCCGTGAATGGAGATCGTCAGGAAACCTCTTTCGAACTGATGAAAGATCCACGGTCCAGTGCCTCCCAATCAGATTTGCAAGCACAATTTGATTTTCTAATGGCCGTTCGTAACAAGCTTACAGAAACCAATCAGGCCATCATTGATATTCGAAAAGCCCGAGGACAAATTAAAGGTGTTATGGCACGAACGGAAGATGAATCCATCAAGACCCTTGGAAAGGAAATGTTGGATGAAATGAAAACCATTGAAGAGGCTTTGTATCAGACCAAGAATGAAAGTGGTCAGGATCCGCTCAATTTCCCCATCCGACTAAACAATAAACTCGGACACCTGGGTTCGCTGGAGGGTATTGGAGATTCCAGACCTACGGATCAGGCTGTTGCTTTCAAAAATGAAGTGTCAGCCGAAATTGACAAACATCTTAACCAATTGAAGGCGATCATGACGGACAAGGTGAAAGCATTCAATGAAGCGGTCTACAATGCGAAAATTGATGCAATCCAGCTGGATCAATGAAAATAATTAATCGATAATAAAGAGAAGCGATGGGTTTTACTCATCGCTTTTTTTATTCTTGCACGTCAATTCAGGTGCATATGTACAACGTTGTAATTGTTGGTGGAGGAATTGTTGGACTCGCTTCCGCATTGAGACTAAAAGAAGCCAATCCAAAACTGAAAATTGCGGTAATTGAAAAAGAGAAAACACTGGCCAGTCATCAAACCGGGCACAACAGTGGTGTGATCCATTCAGGCCTCTATTATAAGCCGGGCAGTTATAAAGCCAAAAATTGCATTTCCGGATACAATGCATTGGTCAGCTTTTGCGAGGAAGAAGGCATCTCTTATGAAATATGCGGCAAGGTGGTCGTGGCTACTCAGGAAAGTCAATTAGGACCATTGGAAACTTTGTACGAGCGTGGCACCGCCAATGGGCTTTCAGGGCTTAGAAAATTAGGTTCTAAGGAAGAAATCCAGGAATACGAACCACATGTCAATGGTATTGCCGGAATATTTGTCCCTCAGACCGGAATTGTTGATTACGTAGAAGTCGCCAACAAATACGCCGAGAAATTTCAGCATTTTGGTGGTGAAATATTCACCGATAATAAGATCAAAAAAGTCACCAAAAGAACGGATAAGCTTCTACAAGTGGAAACGAACCATGAATCGCTTACTACCCGGTTCCTGATCAATTGTGCCGGACTGTATTCGGATAAAGTTGCGAAAACCACTCAGACGAAGGTGGACTATAAAATCATACCTTTCCGGGGAGAATATTTTAAACTCAAGCCCGAAAAGGAACACCTGGTCAAAAATCTGATCTATCCTGTACCAGACCCCAACTTCCCGTTTTTGGGCGTACACTTCACACGAATGATTCATGGAGGAATCGAAGCGGGGCCGAATGCCGTACTGGCTTACCGAAGAGAAGGCTACACCAAATCAGCAGTACACCTGGGTGAATTCTTTGAATCCCTGTTCTATCCAGGTTTCAGAAAAGTTGCTGCCAAATACTGGAAAACAGGTTTTGGGGAATTGTACCGCTCATATTCCAAAAGTGCATTCACAAAAGCTTTACAAGAGTTGATACCGGAAGTAGAGAAAAAAGACCTGGTACCTGGTGGTGCTGGTGTGCGCGCCCAGGCTTGCGACCGAAAAGGTGGTTTGTTGGATGATTTTCTTGTATTGGAAAATGAGAATGTCATCAATGTAGGTAATGCACCATCTCCTGCGGCTACTTCAAGTTTAGCCATTGGGAAACAAGTAGCAGACCTGACCCTGCAGAAGCTCAGCTAAACCCAAAAACAATCGTCACCCCATCGACAGGTAATCAATCGGAATTACTTAAATTCAGGCAGGTTAGTTACAGAAGATATGGGTAAATGTATTGGCTTGTTGGTATTAATGAGTTGGTTGGTTAGTTGTGAGACGAAAGACAGTTTTTCGATCAAAGAAACCAAAACGCTATACAAAGGCAAGGGCCTTGAAAACGTAGAAAGTGTCTTGTATGACGAACAAAATCAGGCACTTTATATCACTAATGGTATGGACTATGTACCGGGTACGGATGGATTCATCTCCAAAGCCAGTGTCGACGGAAACCATCTTGATCTCAAATGGGTAGCCGGTCTGAATCGACCGACAGGAATGGCCTTGAAAGGCAATACCTTATATGTGGCGGACCTGTTGGCCTTGATTGGTATAAATACGGAAACAGGTGAAATCGTAGAAAGGTATATAGAACCAATCGCAGGCTCTGCACTAAATGATGTCGCCATCGACGGCAACGGAGACATTTATGTTTCTGCATCCCGGCTCGGAGCGGTGTTTAAATTGATAGATGGAGAACTACAACTATGGACTCAGGACAAACTGCAAATGAAATATGCCAACGGGCTTCTGGCCAAGAACGACAAATTGCTGGTAGCCGGATTTAATTTAAGCAGTATTTACCTACAATCCGGAGAATTGACGGCTTTAACAACCCAGCCTTCAATCAAGGACCTTGAGTCACTGATAGAAGATGGTCAAGGTGGCTATTTTTTAACTACCGTTGGACAAAGCGCACTTTATCAAGTCACAGAAAACATGAACGCCACTCCTCTTCTAGAAGAAGAAAGCGACTACCTCGGAGATCTATCCTTTGACCAACAAAGCAATACCCTCTTCATCCCTCGAGGCAATGAAGATACCGAAGTGTATTACATTACCGCACTGCAATTCAATAAGTAACTGACTTGTGAAGGCGAAGCAACCTCTTTAGAGGTAACTTATCTTGGGATTAATCCGCTAGGATAACTTACCATACTTTCGTGTCCGTTCTCTCCTACTGCGGCTACACCAAATAAGAAGTTATCAATTACAATTCCTTTTAAGGTAAAAGCGGCAAGATCTCCATCCACGAGTTGAGAATATTGCCAGGTAGGCGAGGTGGTATCTCTCCAGTAGATCTTATACGCAACAGCACCTTCCACTTTCTCCCAGGCCAAACGCGTCGATGGACGTACGATCCCGCCGATTCTCACTTCCTGAGGTTTCGGTGGCGCTAAGGCCAAAGTTGCCATGGTAACAGCGTTAACGGCGGTCATTTTTGCGCAATAATCAAAATTGACACCTTCCACTACATCGCCGTATTCGATACCATTCTCGGTTCTTAAATCCTGATGCTGACGGTTATAATTTTCATGTGCTTCCATAATCCGTACGCCAGGAAATCCAGCTTCATTAAATGGACGATGGTGCCCTCCCCTGCCAAAACGATCCAGACGATAAATCATAATAGGATTCATTTCTGGCATGTAGGTTTGAGTAGCCTGATGTACGTATCGTGCTAACTGACGAGAATCACTGTCATTTTCTCCGCCGTAGAAGCGTTTTCGCTTCAATTCCCGCTCAGTCTCTGTTACTGAATACGGTTCTGAAAAGATCCTGAAGGAGCGATTATCAACGACGCCATCAACCCCTTCTATGTTGCCTATCATATCATTGTTGAGGATTCCGATAACCTCCCAACCTTCTTCTTTGGCTTTTTCTGCCAGGAATCTGCCCCCATAGAGTCCTTGTTCTTCACCACTCAATCCTGCCAGCATGACACTGGAAGCAAAATCCGTCTTAGACAGTACCCGGGCGAGTTCGATCGCTCCTGCCATGCCGGAGGCATTGTCATTGGCACCAGGTGAATCGTCCGTGAAATTGGTCACGTCAGAAACGCGACTATCGATATCGCCGCTCATGATGACGTAGCGATTTGGATATTTGGTTCCACGCTTAATGGCATAAACATTTACAATCCACGTATCCGTAGCGATTCGTGTATTGTTGTCTCCTTTGACCAAGGTACGTTGCTCATATACTTCCAGGCAACCACCACACTCTTGGGAAATCTTCTCAAACTCCGCTTTGATCCAACGACGGGCAGCCCCAATACCTCTTGTGTTAGAAACCGTATCAGACATGGTATGGCGAGTTCCAAAACCAGCCAGTTTGCGCACATCAGCTTCAAGTCTTTCGGCACTTACGTCATTGATGATCTCGTAAACTTTTGGGTCGGTGGTTAGGTACTGACCGAATAGAATATTGGTCGAAAACAGAGATACAAGGAAAAGGAGATGTTTCATTTTACTAGGTTAAGAATGATCTGCGGTGGCAATTTATGGAGGGCTTCTCAATTGGATTGTCTGATTTTATGGGAGTGGTCCGGGAAGTAAGATCAGCGACACTACGGAAAAGCTATTTTCCTGACATCTGTAGTTAAAGTTATTAAATGAAATGGATCCAAGGAGAATTTGCAGTACCTCGACAGGCCCGTAACCGCCGGTCTGTCGAAATGGAGGGTGCGGCTGGACGTCATGCAAACGATTTAAGTTGCTTATAGGCTTAAGTGAATCGGTATTGTTTAATTTCGCCTTGCAATTTATTGATCGATTATGGCCGATATTTCCAACCTAGAAAAAACCGCTTCGCAAGTTCGTCGTGATATCGTACGAATGGTGCATGCATGCCAGTCAGGACACCCAGGAGGGTCACTTGGCTGCACAGATTATTTAGTGGCTTTGTATTTCCACCAGATGAAACATGATACAAGTTTCAATATGGAAGGCAAAGGTGAAGACATGTTTTTCCTGTCCAATGGACACATCTCACCTGTATTCTATAGTGTGCTGGGAAGGTCAGGGTATTTCGATGTAAAAGAACTGGCAACATTCAGAAAAATCGATTCAAGATTGCAGGGTCACCCAGCTACCGAAGAGGGGCTTCCTGGCATTAGGATTGCCTCTGGTTCCCTGGGGCAAGGGCTTTCCGTGGCAGTGGGAGCAGCACTAGCCAAAAAGCTGGATGGCGATGACCGTAGTGTCTATGTCTTGATGGGTGACGGTGAGCAACAAGAAGGACAAGTATGGGAAGCTGCGATGTTGGCTGCTTCCAGAAAAGTTGATAACCTGATAGCCACCATTGATTATAATGGTCAGCAAATTGACGGTCCGGTAGATGAGGTAAACACTCTGGGCGACCTGAAATTGAAATATGAGGCCTTTGGCTGGGATGTGATGGAGTGCGATGGCAACAACATGACGGAACTTGTAGCTACACTCGGAGAAGCTGAAAGCCGAAAAGGAAACGGCAAGCCGATTATGATCCTGATGAAAACGGAAATGGGTAAAGGTGTGGATTTCATGGAAGGCACGCATAAATGGCATGGTGTGGCTCCAAATGATGAGCAACTAGCGAGTGCCCTGAGTCAATTAGAAGAAACCCTTGGTGATTACTGATCAACCTAAGCAAAGAAACAGATGAACACAAAATATACCTTCACCGAAAAGAAAGATACGCGTTCCGGATTTGGCGATGGCCTGTTGGAGCTTGGAAGAACCAACCCGGATGTCGTGGCCTTATGCGCTGACTTGATCGGATCGCTAAAAATGGGAGCCTTTATCAAAGAATTCCCCGAAAGGTTTACGCAAATTGGTATTGCAGAAGCGAACATGATGGGTGTTGCCGCCGGAATGGCCATTGCTGGCAAAATTCCTTTTACTGGAACGTTTGCCAATTTCTCTACCGGACGGGTTTATGACCAGATCCGACAATCGATCGCTTACTCGGAGAAAAATGTGAAAATATGCGCCTCACATGCTGGACTTACGCTCGGAGAAGACGGGGCTACCCACCAGATCCTGGAAGATGTAGGCATGATGAAAATGTTGCCCAACATGACCGTAGTAGTACCATGTGATTACGCGCAGACCAAAGCTGCCACCATCGCCATCGCTGACTATCATGGTCCGGTTTATCTCAGATTTGGCAGACCCAAATGGCCAATATTCACTGCACCTGATCAAAAGTTTGAGATCGGCAAGGCTGTGAATATGATCGAAGGAAATGATGTGACCATCATCGCTACAGGACATATGGTCTGGAAAGCAATCGAAGCAGAAGCTCAATTAGCTGAAGCAGGGATCAGTGCTGAAGTGATTAACATTCATACCATCAAACCTCTGGATGAAGAAGCCATTCTGAAATCGGTCGCAAAAACCAAATGCGTTGTAACCTGTGAGGAGCACCAAATGAATGGTGGACTGGGTGAAAGTGTAGCACAGACACTGGTAAGAAATACCCCCTACCCCATGGAAATGGTTGCGGTAAATGATTCTTTCGGTGAGAGCGGCAAACCGGATGAACTACTCGACAAATATGGATTGGGTACGAAAAACATTGTTGAGGCAGCACAGAAAGCCATTAGCAGAAAAGGGTAAAGCTTCGACAAGCTCAGCTCAGTGGCTTCGACAGGCTCAGCTCAGTGGCTTCGATAGGCTCAGCCTAATATGTAAATAACTCATTATTGAAACTCCCGTCTTTTGATGGGAGTTTTTTATTTGGGACCGAACCGAAATACGTGCTCCAGGTTCTAAAGGGTTCTTGCTACTTTTGCATTTCTTAAACCCTTACCGTTATTCTAACCCAACGACAGTTATTCCAACAGTACGTAGCGCAGACTTCAGATTTTCCACTAGCCCTGGAAATCGAGCGGGCGGAAGGAGTCTGCTTGTACGACAAAAACAAGTCTTACATTGACCTGATTTCGGGCATTGGCGTCTCCAACGTAGGCCATCGACATCCTATGGTAATTGAGGCCATTAAAGATCAGTTGGATCAATACCTGCATATCATGGTATATGGCGAGTATATACAAAGCCCGCAAGTGAAGTTAGCTCAGGCACTTTCTGAAACTTTACCTGAGGCATTGAATAATGTATACTTTCTCAATTCCGGAAGTGAGGCCGTAGAAGGTGCTATAAAACTCGCCAAGAGGTATACGGGAAAACCCAACGTGATAACCTGTAAAAACGCTTATCATGGATCGTCACATGGGGCTCTGTCAGCAAGTGGCGATGAACAGTTCAAACAGAATTTCAGACCGCTGGTGCCTGGATTTAAACACGTGAAATTCGGTTGTGAACGGGGAATAGAAAAAATTGATGATTCCGTGGCGGCTGTGCTGATCGAAACCGTACAAGGTGAAGCTGGGGTTAGGCAAGCAAATGCGGAATATTTTCGGCAATTGCGGGCCCGATGTAATGAAACGGGAACACTCCTCATTTTTGATGAAATCCAATGTGGTTTTGGTCGCACGGGAAAACTCTGGGCTTTTGAACATTATGATGCAATACCGGATATTCTGGTCAGTGCCAAAGGTATGGGTGGTGGAATGCCCATTGGGTGTTTCATCTCATCACAGGAAATAATGGGTGTGCTTAAAAATGATCCCATCCTGGGCCACATCAGCACTTTCGGGGGACATCCGGTCAATTGTGCTGCATCACTGGCTACTTTAAAGGTGATTCAAGATGAAAAATTACTGGAAGCTGTTCCTCAAAAAGAAGCCCTGATCAGAAGTCTGCTGAAACATGAAAAGATCAAGGAGATCAGAAGTATAGGACTGATGATGGCTGTTGAATTTGAATCATTTGAGGTGGTCAAACCGATCATTGATAAGGCCATAGACCTGGGAGTGATTACGGACTGGTTCCTTTTCAATGATTACTCCATGAGAATCGCGCCCCCTCTAACCATCACTGAAGATGAGATAAAACTGGCTTGTGAAAGAATCATGGAAGCCATTGAGCATCCATAAAGCCGATAGATTCCCTTATCATCATTGTTTCGGAAAAGCAACCGGATCAATAGAACTGTAGCAATCCTGGGAGTATAGATTAACAAAAAAAGCCGGAAGTTTTCACCTCCGGCTCTTATGTCATTCGATCGCTTGATTACAACAATGACTTGAGGTCAAGGGATACTTCCTTAGAAGACCCTCCGGAATTTAAAGTCAGTGTCACCGTACTTCCAGTTTTCTTCAAAAGCTTCTCAACTGCCGGCAATCCAAGTCCCATTGCAGACTCACCATTGATACTCACCAGTTCATCGTCGACGCTAATTCCTTTAGACTCAGCCTGCGAACCTTCGAAAACCTGATGGATCAGGACTTTTGATTTATCCTTACTCAACTGGATATCGATCCCACTGCAATTGACAGCATAATCCTCTCCGCTTCTACCATTCTTCTCCAGATAGATCTTATGGGTCTTGTAATCAAACAACACATTGAATCGATTCATTACACGGTTACCAATGATCCCGGCTACTTTCTTTTCACCCTGGATTCCTGTGGTTACCTGACTTATGCCAATAGGAAGATTCTCAATGGACGTGGAGCCAAAAGAAAAGCTTTTGACACGTCCCTCATAATGACGGGTTTCTTTAGACCCGAGTCCTTTTACCAGATATGAATAGTGATCTCCTGTCTTATCAATGATGCCATTGGCATTTGCGAAAGGTGTATTGAAATCGACTGTTGTTCCTGCACCCGTATTGACATAGTAGTTGCCAGTCAGGGACTCACCATTATTCAACATGATCGTTGCCTCCACCGTAGGAACCGTATGATGGAATTTAAATGCCAATTCCTCACCACGCTTTGGGTAGCTGCCAGAATCATACACTTCCAATTTCATTGCATCATAATCTAATCTAACTACATGATGATGTAGCATTTCATATCCTACGATCCCATCGATATTTCTACCGATGCTGATTTCCAGATGGTCAAGGTCTGTAGCATAAACCTTAATATTCTTTTCAAGGACCAGATCATTGACCTGAATTTTATTGTGCTTGATCAACGCTCCGGAAATACTCCCCTGAGCACTGGTGGCCGTTTCTTTATGATTGATCGGTAAATTCAATTTCTGAGCTACGTCCATATCGATCACTGTCAATACATCGCCTGTGTCGAAAATAAAATCAAGCGGCTCGGAATCATCCACGCTGAGTTTTACAAAAACGTGATCTCCGTACAATTCAAAATCTGCAGACGTGAGTGGGGATTGCGCATAGGAGGCGATGACACCTAATAACGCACATGCAAAAAATAGTTTTTTCATAATTTGTCAAACAATTCCAAAAACGGATTCAATTTAAGAATAGTGTACAAGCTATGCTATTATTCCGCGTCAATTCTTTTTCCACGAGCTCATTTCGGTCCTGTGAATTTTCCATTTTACATAGTCGTCATTCAAGTATTTTGCTTGATATTGCAAGGAAACATTGACCAAAACCAATAGCTGTGAAAACACAAGTCGAAACTACAGTAGCATATTTGAAAGAAGCGGGAATTGTTGCTCCGCAAATTGGTGTAGTCCTGGGAACGGGACTGGGTGCCCTGGCGGATGAAATTGAGATAGAGCGAGAAGTTTCGTACGAGGACATCCCTCACTTTCCGGTTTCGACTGTTGAATTTCACAAGGGTAAGTTGATCTACGGCACCATCAATGGAGTGAAAGTACTGGCAATGAACGGACGCTTCCACTACTATGAAGGCTACTCCATGGCCGAAGTAGTATTCCCGATCAGGGTGATGAAATTTCTGGGCATTCAGCAATTGTTGATTTCTAATGCGGCTGGAAACATGAACCTATCATGGAAAAAAGGTGATCTGATGATGATCACGGATCATATCAACCTCCAACCTGATAATCCACTCCGGGGAAATGGTGCCGGAGAATTCGGGCCTTTGTTTGTCGATATGAGTGCTCCTTACGATGAGACTGTGAATCAGGGATTAAAGAAAGCTGCAGTAGAAAATAACGTCACACTTCATGAAGGCACATACGTTTCCGTTGCCGGTCCTAATTTGGAGACCAGAGCTGAATATCGCTTTTTAAGGGCAGCGGGTGCTGACGTGGTTGGTATGTCCACCGTTCCAGAAGTTATAGCTGCCAATCAATTGGAGCTTCCTGTTTCAGCAATTTCCGTGCTGACTGATGATTGTGATCCTGATAACTTGCAACCCGTAAACATTGAAGAAATCATAGCGATTGCGAAAACTGCAGAGCAAGACCTCATCAAAATCTTCAAAACCTATCTCAGTTCGCTGTGAAATGAATCAGGAGGCCACACCCCGCAATAAATTGACCTATGTCTCGGAAAACGATTCTGCGATCCGAAAGCTACTGGTTAATTTGTTAGAGATCATTTCGGGAAGGCCCAAGATCCAACGTCTCTATGATGAGATCCAGGAAATGGAATACGAAACCCATCAATCCTGGTCCATTGCCTTAGATAAGCTTAATATAACTCGGGATTTCGATCGTAATAAGCTGGAAAAACTGCGTGGCAATACCCCATTAGTGGTGATCGCGAATCATCCTTTTGGAGTGGTTGATGGTTTGATCATGGGCGAAATCGGAGCCATTGTTCGGGATCGCTATTCTATCCTAACCAACAGCGCGCTTTGTGAGCTCGATCCGCGAATTGGGGACTCTCTCCTACCCATCAATTTCGATGCGACTAAAGAAGCACAAGCTACCAATATCGAAACACGAAAAGTTGCCATCGAACGACTGGAGCGCGGCGAAGGACTAATCATCTTTCCTTCGGGTGGAGTAGCAACAGCTAAAACACCTTTTGGTCCTGCCGAGGACCTGGAATGGAAACGTTTCGTAGTGAAACTGATCACGAAAGCCGAAGCGGATGTACTACCCATCTATTTTCATGGCAAGAACAGCCGATTATTTCAGATCGCCACCAACATCCACGAAACCCTGAGAATGGGTATGCTTCTTCATGAAGCTCGGAATAAGATGGGTAAAAGCCTCAAAGTCACTATCGGTGATGTGGTTCCTTTCAGCGAATTGAAAGACATCAAAAACAAGCAGGAGTTATTGGATCGGTTGAAGGAGATCACGTTTAGTTATGGGGATTGAGCCTCCTGAAAGTCAGGAATTAGCTTATTGATCGTAATTTCTTTAAAATCCCCCGCCTTCCAGGCACCCCCTACGCGGGTCGCCCTTAAAAGGGGGATTTCCCAAACTTCTTCTCTATCGCGACGGTACGATAATCAAAGATCTCTTTGAGTTTGTTTTTGATCATCAGGGTATTGGCGATGGCGCCAAGGACACCAAAAGGTGGTGCATAACTAACGATATCTTTCATCAGGACACCATTGTCTTTGGGTTCAATGAAGTGCTGATGGTGCCATAAGGCGTAAGGTCCTACACGTTGCTCATCTACAAAGTATTCCTTGTCCCGAATATGAGTAATCTCCGTAACCCATGTGGTCTTTATGCCAAAAACAGGCGCTACTTCATAGCTTATAATCATGCCTTCATACATCTTCTCAGGAAGATCTCCGGAAGTGATATCGAAACCCATGTAATCAGGGGTGATCTCTTTGAGGTTTGCCGGGGAGGAAATGAAATCCCAAACTTCCTCGATTGAGGCTGAAATGAATTGTTCTTGCTTGAATTGGTAGAAGGCCATTTGTTTTGTTAAGTATTCAGCAACAGAAACTCCATCTATCCCCACATTGTTTTTGCAAATAGTGTTAATTTGATTAAAGTTGATTTTTTCTATTGAAATAGTTGCAAAACAATATGAGGCATTTAATGGTGGGAATTTTAATCGCCTTGCTGATACCAGCATTCGGTCAACCCAAAAACCTTAAAGATTTCAAGAGAAATTGCGAGAAATACTTATTCAACATCGAAAATGTAGATTTCAAAACTACAACCCCTTCCAAATTCTATATTGAGCAACTCATAATTGAGGATTGGCCAGATTCTATTTCATATTATCACGGAATTTGTAGAATTCCGGTTCCTGTGGTTTTTGAAGACAATTTAGCAAAGGTCCTTAAAGGAAGAATAGCGAGTATTTACAGCGATTTGCAGGGTGAAATACCTATTGTAATGAATATCAAAAAATTCACTTACTTGGAAGTTCCCAATGGGCCTGATTTGTTCAATATGTTGGTTGAATATTTTGCCTATGATGAAGACAAGGCCCTTAAACCCATCTTCGCCACTAATCTCCATGAAGAAGCCTATGGGGCCTACTTTGAAAAGAAATTGTCGCAACTGTTGAAAAAGTCTTTATTTGAATTACACTACAAAGATGCTTTCAATAGAAACCTACCCTATTATTCTATTTCACAACGTTCTGATACATCAAAGCGCTATGGTATTTTATTCTCTTGGGAGGATGTCCTAAATCTGAATCCCATCATGAATTATCCGTGTGATACTGAAATACACGTTAACCATCGAAACTATCCTTGGTTCAAAATGAAAAACTGCCAATACCGCGATGTATATGATCCGAAAGACATCTATGGTGTTTACCTGAATGACTCCTTATTCATCAGAACCTACAAGGAGCGCTTTATCTATCTAAAACCTCTTGGTAACCACTTTTTCCTAGCTAAAGATCACATTTTTGATCATGATATAGTTTCAATTAATGCATTACTTTGGGGTGCAGTTGGAGCTCTGATAGCAAGAGCAGGTACGGATAAATATGTCTTTTATGTATTTGACCCGAATGGTGAAATAACAGTTTACGACAGGTTTTCTTTAAGACAAGAAGTAAATAAACACAAAGACTTAAAGAGCAAATATGAACTGCTGTTAAAAAGAGCTGATGGTATCTCTGTCGAAAACAAAGAATTATTTATTACCGAGATACTCCGTCGCCAAGGCAAAATCCCTCCCCAATAAGAAAGCCTTCCTCAGTACGAAGAAGGCTTAATCACTTTTATTAAATTATCTATAACCTATCTGCTATTTGACAACAAAATCAGGCACCTTTTACGGTCTTGATAATTCTGGCCGCGGCTTTGTACGGATCTGCATTGGAAGCTGGTCTTCTGTCTTCCAACCATCCTTTCCAGCCATTCTCTACCGTTGCTACCGGAATACGGATAGATGCACCTCTATCGGAAACCCCATAACTGAACTGATCGATAGATTGCGTCTCATGCTGCCCCGTCAATCGTTGATCGTTATCTGCTCCATATACGGCAATGTGCTCAGCAACCACAGGCTCAAAGGCCTGGCAGATCTTATCATAGGTATCTTTGTTACCCGCTTCTCTCAAAAGGGAATTTGAGAAGTTGGCATGCATTCCAGAACCATTCCAATCGGTAGCACCCAGTGGCTTTGGATGCCAATTGATGGCCAATCCATATTTCTCTGCGGTTCTTTCCAGTAAATATCTGGCTACCCAGATCTGATCTCCCGCCTCGGCTGCTCCTTTGGCAAATACCTGAAACTCCCACTGCCCAGCAGCTACTTCCGCATTGATCCCTTCGACGTTAATCCCTGCATCGAGACATAAGTCCAGGTGCTCTTCAATGATCTCTCTACCATAAGCATTTTTGGCGCCCACACTACAATAGTAAGGGCCCTGTGGAGCCGGATAACCTCCTGAAGGAAAGCCCAGGGGTAAATCTGTTTGTGGATCCCAAAGGAAATACTCTTGTTCAAATCCAAACCAGAAGTCATTGTCGTCATCATCGATCGTTGCGCGACCATTTGACTCATGTGCGGTACCATCTGCATTGAGTACTTCCGTCATGATCAGGTAGGCATCTTTGCGTGCCGGGTCAGGAAAAATCGCTACAGGTTTCAACAGACAATCCGAAGAATTTCCTTCCGCTTGTTCCGTTGAGCTGCCATCGAAAGACCACATCGGTGCGTCTTCCAGCTTGCCACTGAAATTGGAAAGAATTTTTGTCTTGCTTCTTAGACTTTGTGTTGGCTTATAACCATCCAACCAAATGTATTCGAGTTTGCTTTTTGCCATTTTAGAGCAATTAATTTTTATTAATCAATGATCTATCAATCCACTTTATAGAAATGAGTCTCCCTTCATAAAAAAGGAGACTCAGGTCGTTAAACACGTATGGTTTCTCAGAATGAGTAAACGGCTGCTAACAAGAAGGAAGACAGTGAATTAGCCGTCTCACCCGTTCTTGCATTGGTAATGACCACATCATCCTGAGAGAAGGAATCAAGTCGTAACTCCGGAATGAAAGTCAGATTACCTACCGTATAGTTTGCACTTAAAGTAAGGTCAATTACACTTTCTCCTGTAGCCAGTACACCTACTCCTTCATCTTGCCAAAACTCTCCTCGCACTCCGAGCGCAAAATCATCAGAGAATGAATTCTGTAAATACAATGCACCGCCATAAAAGCTATCTGATGCTGATGTGGCATTTACTCCCAAATAGAAAGCATCCGATAGGTCCCATCCTCCTGTCAGATCAACTTGAAAAAAGTCATTATCAAACAGGAAGTTCAAATAAGCTCCTCCATATCCTAATTGTGCACCTCCGACATACTCACCAGAAGGATTGAAATCAGTCGCATCAGTGGGATTAAACACGCCCAACATCATGGTAAAATCACCAAAAGTAAAATCTGCTTTCAACCCGGAATGTGAGAAAGGTCCGTATGAGAACATGTAGCTCGTTGAATAATTGAAGTTGCCAGTAGGTGAAATCACTTCGTAACCTAAGAAGGTATTGAAGTTACCAAAGGTCAATGTCACATTGTCGGAAACATTCCAATAAGCATACAATTGATTAACAATATTCAACGGCGCCTCGGATCCGAAAACTGCCTCTGCACCCCTGGGTCCAAATACGAGATCCGCGGTGAATCCAACTTTATCTCCTTCATATGAAGCAATGATATTGGCCATCCCTAATGAGAAACCGGGTTGGTTAGCAAATGAGGTGGCCGGAGCCAATGTATTTCCAATCTCATTACCATCTGCATCAATCATGAATTCATCAGGATCATCGCTTGTATTAAAGTTTGTTCGGAAATAGGTATCTACAGAACCAGAAATCGAAAATGTCTGTACCTCTTCTTCTTCCTGTGCAACAGCTGCGAATGACAATAGCATCGCCAGAGCCAACATTTTAATGTTTAACTTTGTAAACGTATTCATCTTATTATGTAGTTTGAATGCAGGCCTTCTTGCTTCCGAGCGTCCAACTTTGAACAAGGAGGCCAACTTTTATTTGAAATTTTTGAAAAGTTTGGGACTCGATTCCAACTGATTTCCTCCAGCCCCATTGTTATGTTATTGAATTATTCGACGGTGATAGTGTATCCCCGAATACCGTGCTCATGGCTATCCAAACCTTCTTCTTCGTGCTCTTCAGAGACCCTGATGCCCATGGTAACTTTAAGTACATAGAAAATGATCATCGCTGCCACAAACGCCACTGCTCCACAAATGGCCACACCGATCAATTGGGTAAGGAAACTGTGCTCCGGATTCGTTGAGAAAAGACCCACCGCAAGGGTTCCCCAGATACCACATGTCAGGTGAACAGATACTGCGCCTACCACGTCATCCAATTTGAATTTGTCCAGTGTAATTGCTGAGAATACCACTAATACTCCAGCTATTAACCCCACCAATACTGCATAAAGTGGAGGAATCACATCGGCACCGGCCGTGATGCCTACCAATCCTGCCAGGATCCCATTCAGGACCATCCCAAGATCAAGTCGGTTGAAAACAAATTTCGCTGTAACAAAACCAGCCAACCCACCCGCACAAGCCGCAAGAGATGTGGTAACTAAAACGAATGAGGTCAGTGCAGGATCGGCAGAGAGTACCGAACCGCCATTGAAACCAAACCATCCTAGCCACAGCAGGAATACGCCAATTACAGCCAATGGCACACTTGAACCCGGCTTGTCGATTACTTTACCATCTACATATTTCCCTAATCTGGGTCCAAGAATGATGATCCCGGCAAGGGCTCCCCATCCACCAACGGAATGTACAAGCGTAGAACCTGCAAAATCATAGAATCCCATATCATCGAGGGCTCCTCCGCCCCATTTCCAGCTTCCGATCAACGGATAAACGATACCCACGAAAATGACGGTAAACACCAAATAAGCAGAAAGTTTGATCCTTTCAGCAACCGCACCTGATACAATTGTGGCCGCTGTTGCCGCAAACATGCCCTGAAACAGGAAGTCTGTCCAATAGGTATACCCTCCGCTGGCATAACCAGTGCTTACATCCGCTTTATCCGCTGCAAACCAAAACATATTCCATCCGGAGCCGTCAAAGGCAAACCAGCCTGGTGTTTCGAAACCTGGATACATCAGGAAAAAACCCAGTAAAGCATAAGAAACCAGGCCAATGATGGGTGTTAGGGTGTTCTTGAACAAGATGTTAACCGTGTTCTTAGATTGCCCAAATCCCGCTTCTACACCTGCAAAGCCGAGGTGCATGATGAATACTAAACCAGTAGCCAACATCATCCATACATTGTTTGCGGTAAAGACCGCATCTCCGATTTGGGTGGAATAATCCACAGCTGCTACCGCAACCTCCGCTGCACTTGTCGTCCCCTCAAGTGATGGCGAAGTTTCTAACGTACTTACAGAATTCACATTCATGATTTTAGGTAGTGTGATCTCATTTTGATTGTTTCAATCAAAACAGGAATTTTTTGAATTTTTTGATTTAAAACCGTAGCAATGCTATGAACAAAATAATTTTTACATGGTTTTGTAAGGAAATATTTAATTCACATGAGAAATATTTACATAATTTGGAATGGATAGCGATTTCTTTTTTAAGACTTGCAAAAAATATGGTTTAATAGGCATAAAAAAAGCCGTCTATCTCTGCTAAACGGCTTGTTAAAAAATGCAAATGACTGAAAAACAGATACTTACATCGCTTAAAATATTTTCAATGCTTATTTCAAAATCATAGAATAAAAAATGGTTTTTATTTTAAAAATCACATTTCCGTACGGGAAAGGGACTTTATTCCCCTTTTTCATACTTTTCCCTGAACCGATTGAACAAGACCTGCTGCTTGCCCACCAGTTCCAACTCTTTACCCTGTATGAATGCCACTTCTACTTTACTCGTCCGCATATCCAATGCATCACCTGTAGAAATAAAAAGGATGGCATCCTTCCCAACTTCCAGTGTACCACTTCTGTCATCAATTCCCAAGATCTCTGCTGTATTTGAAGTGATCAGTTTCAGTGCTTCTTCTTTGTCCATACCATAGGCTGCCGCAGATCCAGCGAAAAACGGAAGGTTTCTTGAACTCTGTAAGCTTCGGTACATCAATCCGACCTTAACCCCTGCTGCTGTTAACAGTCCAGGCATGCGGTAATGAAGATCAATGTCTTCGTCATCTCTATTGGGGCGGCTGTGTACCTCATTGAGCAATACCGGAATATTTTCCTGAAGCAACAAGTCCTTCACGCGCCACGCATCACGACCACCGACCAATACGATCTTTTGTACACCTGTTTCTTTCAATGCACCAATGGCTTCTACAATGACCGCTGCATTATTGGCTTCTACGAAAAATTGCTTTTCACCTGTAAACAAAGCACGAGTTGCTTCTAAAAGCAGGTTCTTTTTTTCGGTAGGCTTTTCATGATAAGCCTTAGCATCCCGTAGAAAAGTCAACAATTCACTAACCTGCTCAGCGTATCGGTTGTTCTTGCGTCGGGCCGTCTCTCCCAACCACCATCTGGGTCCAAAAGACAAACTTGGCCAACTCGCATGAATTCCATCGTCCGCCAGATAAGCCGCATCTTCCCAGTTCCAGCCTTCCAACATCATAATGCTCGATGTACCAGAAATACGTCCTCCCGTAGGAGTAGATTGTGCCAGAAGCACGCCATTGAATCGCAAAGCCGCGATCAACTCCGAATCCGTATTGTAAGCAATAAGTGATCTCACATGTGGGGTATAATCCCCTACCTCACTGAAATCTCTTGTTGGTCTGACCGCATTGATGTCAACCAAACCCAGTGTGGACTTGGGTAATATAAATCCAGGATAAACATGTTTACCTGCTGCATTGATGATCTTATGACCTGAAACATCCGGGTTGTTACCCGCATCTGTTACCAGGGTAAGTTTCCCTTCATCAAAGGCAATTACTGAATTTTGAATGACTTGTCCATTTCCAAGATGTGCCGTGGCGTTCAATATAGCAATAGGTCCCGACTGTGGATCGGCAGGCTGAGGTACCTGAGCCTGTAAAGTAAATGCCCAAAAGGCCAGGAATAGGGTTTTAATATACTTAATCATGGTAGGCCTCTTTTAAAATTTGCAACTCATTTACTTCGTCCTCACAATGCCAGTCCCGTCTTTCACGTTTTCGAACAGGCTGTGTTTTGCCACCCTTGCTTTTCGCATTAAGCATTTTATTGACCAACCGGGTTCTTTCCTCAGCAATTTCATTGCGTCTTGCCTGATCCTGTTCCATGCTATAGTA
Organism: Cyclobacteriaceae bacterium; assembly: GCA_965229785.1. GTDB lineage: Bacteria > Bacteroidota > Bacteroidia > Cytophagales > Cyclobacteriaceae > JAWPMT01. The sequence continues at coordinate 328,740 of CBDDJS010000001.1, read as the reverse complement.
AATCGTGCCCTCGATCATAGTAATTGATGATCGGGCATAAATCGATAAAGGATGATCTGTCCATAAGACCAGGTCCGCGTCTTTACCTACCTTAATGCTACCCATTCGCTCATCCAGGTGGAGCAACTTCGCGGGATTCAGAGTCACCATTTTCATGGCTTCTACTTCATCCATATTTCCATACTTAATGGATTTCGCAGCCTCCTGATTCAATCTTCGGGCCATCTCCGAATCATCAGAATTAATGGCTGATACCACACCAGCCTGGCTCATGAGTACCGCATTGTAAGGAATGGCTTCCTTTACCTCATATTTATAAGCCCACCAATCCGCAAATGTGGAACCTCCCGCTCCGTGTGTAGCCATTTTATCTGCCACTTTGTACCCCTCCAGGATGTGCGTGAAGGTGTTGATGCTAAAATTATATCGCTCGGCAACCTTCATCAACATGTTGATCTCTGACTGCACATAAGAGTGACAGGAAATGAATCGCAGTTTATTGACAATCTCAAGCAAAGACTCCATTTGCAGATCTCTTCTGGGAGCAACTGCGGAAGCCTTCGATTTTCTGGGAAGGGCATTGTAAGCATCCCATTCCTGACCATATTCCACCGCTCTGGTGAAGGCATCCTCAAACACTTGTTCCACTCCCATTCGCGTTTGTGGGAATCGGTTGACCCAATCACTGGAACGGTTGGATTGCTTCACATTTTCACCAAGAGCAAATTTGATGTAACCATCCGCTCCTTTGATCTTCATTTCCTCCGGACTTAGTCCCCATCGGAATTTGACAATGGCTGATTGACCTCCTACGGGATTGGCAGAACCGTGCAATAACTGTGCAGCTGTCACTCCTCCAGCCAATTGACGATAAATATCAATGTCCTCCGAATCGATGGCATCATTCATCCGAACCTCAGCCACCACAGATTGTGACGATTCGTTGACCCCACTAAGTGCGGTATGAGAATGTTCGTCGATGATTCCGGGCGTAAGGTGCATACCCGTCGCATCAATAATGCGAGCACTACCTCCGTCAATACCTTGTCCTACTTGTTTGATCTTTCCTCCTTCGACCAATACGTCGTAATTTTCGTACTTCCCATCGCCTTCCAGTGTCCAGACCGTAGCTGCTCTAAACAGAACAGTCTCTTGTGTAGGTTTTTCTCGCCAACCATGTGCCACAAATGGATAGATCATCTCGCCAAACTCCGGAGTATCTGATGATCCCTCTTTTGCCGCTTTGGCTTCCTTTTCTTTCGTTCGACTAGCGGACCAGGAAACCGAGGCTCCACTGCCATTCTCTCCGGTTCCTTTCCATTCCGTGTCAGTAGTTCTCCATCCGCTCAAGCGCGTTTTGTTATCTTCCCCGTCTGGCGTAAAGGATAAAGCCACACGCTCCCCGCTCACGTTGATTTTGACCGTAATGGAAGTACTATCATTCACTTCAATTTTACCAGAGAGTTTTCCACCTTTTTCTGATACCACTACATTATATGAATCTGCACCTACCTGAAGAGAATATTCACCGGCCAGGCCTGTGGTTTCTTTTTCCTTGATCACAAACTGATCACCTTTCACCCAGGTTTCAAGTATCTCACCGTCTTCAAAAAGGTCACCATCGGCAATGATCAGGTTGGCAAATCGACCGTTCTTCAGCGATCCCAGTAGTCCTTCTACCCTCAGCATTTGTGCCGGACTGGCCGTGATCGCTCTTAAGGCATCTTCTTTGGATAGTCCGTTTTTCACCGCTGTTTTAACCGCCCCCCAGAATTCGGAGCCTTTCTTTAGTCCGGCGTGGGTAAAAGCGAAATCCACTCCTCGCTCAGCAAGTCTGGCCGCATTGGCTGGTGCCATTTCCCAATGCTTCATTTGCGCCAGTGAAACATCGAATGCTTTGAAGGGGTCTTCTACATCATAAGCCGCCGGAAAATTAACAGGCAGGATAAATGATGCCCCAGTTCTAACCATCTCATCCAGTCGTTGGTATTCGTCTCCATTCCCTTTGATAATGAACTGTACGCCGAATTCATCGCCGAGATTATCCGCAACCAAAACACGCAACTTATTCGAATTGGCCTCGATGATTTGAGGCAAATTTCTACTGGCATTGAAATTGGCTAGTGTTTGGTTATGCGCAGGAGTAGCTTGTTTAGCATACCAATCACCATCATAAAAAGTCTGTCGGATCAATGCAACCATACCCATGATCGAGTTCGGATATATTTGTTGAGAGGCTCCCCTTCTAAATGCATAATGAGCTGATGCGCGATCATTGATGATCAATTCATTTACCGGATCGTCGGACAACAGCGACAATACTGAAGTTCCTCTCAGAACCCCATCCGGTCGAAAGCTCAAAACAGCGCCAACACCATTCTTGCGCATTTCCTTCGCCGTTTTGTCGTCCACTTTAAACTCATCAACCGCATTATAGTGCGCCTGATTGTGTTCATTCCAGCTATTAGCTGTGCTCACTTTCGATTGATATTGTGGTGTCTGCCCTGCTCGCCTTCTTTGACTCTTGACCTCTGGCAACCCATAGTTTGTATATGGATCGACAATGCCCGGATAAACGAACTTGCCAGACAGGTCAAAGGTGGTAGTACCGGCGGGAATCGAAATACCTGTCCCTGAAGCAACCACTTTGCCATCAGCGATCAAAAGGGTAGCATTTTCTAATTTGGTTGTGGCATCCACCATGATGGTAGCATTGGTGAATGCAAAGGAGGTTGGCCTTTTATCGGGTGTGTCATTACTAAGAAAAGTTTCCTGTGCAATGAGACTACTCGCGATCACGCAAAAAGCCAGCGTGAAAAAAAATCTCATAAGTAGTAACTAGGTTAATTGAACAATTGACAAGTTAACCAAGGTACTTATGAATGGTTCTACCGTTCAAAGAATAGATAAGAAATTATGACCAGGGTCATTTGAGATCTGATCTTAGGTAATTGCTCATGTGTCGAACAATTAGTTCAGGCGCGTTTTCCATACAGTAGGCGGTAGAAAATTCCGGTGTTTTTAGTTGTAAAACTTCACTCACACCAACCTTCGACCACTCGGCTTTTCCGATTTCACAAATACCACACAAAGCGATTACCTGCTTATCGTATTTCGCTGCAGCTCTGGCAACACCATCCACGACTTTCCCCTGAAGGGTCTGACTGTCTAATTTACCTTCACCTGTGATCACCAGATCAGCTTTTATCAGGTGCTCTTCAAAATTGGTGATTTCTAAAAAAGTAGAAATGCCTCTCTGGATTTTGGCTCGCAATACACCAATTCCTGCTACAGCAATACCACCAGCGGCCCCACTTCCAGCCATCTCACTGATATCAAATCCTGCTGACCCGGAAACGAGGGTTGAAAAATGCCTCAAACCTGCTTCCAGCCACTCCATATCGCCTTTAGTCGCTCCTTTCTGTGCACCATAGTGATAACTTGCTCCTTCCGGACCTAAAAGTTTATTCTGGACATCAGTGACAATGATCAATTCGAACGACGGCAGGTTCTGAGGGGGAACGATTTTTTCTATTCGAGACAGGTTTTCACCCGTCCCTTGTAGTTCACGTCCTGACTTATCCAACAGTTGAAAGCCTAATCCTTGCAACATCCCCGTGCCTCCGTCATTTGTGGCACTTCCTCCAACAAACAGAATAACTTGTTTAGCTCCTTTCTTCAGCGCATCCAACATGAGCTGCCCAACTCCAATGGTCGAAGTAAATCGGGCATTTCTTTCCTCCTCAGACAACAACTGCAACCCGGAGGAAAGCGCCATTTCAATGTAAGCCACTGAGCCTTTACTTCCGTATCCGGCTTGAATATCCCTGTAAAGTGGATCTTGTACGGTTAGTTCGTTGTACTCAAGGTCCAGCGCATCAATCAGTACTTCCAAAGAACCCTCACCACCATCAGCCATCGGTAGTTGTATAATGGTAGCATCAGGAACCACGGCACGAACACCTTCGGCGGCGCTTTGGCAAACTTCATTTGCACTCAGCGAACCTTTGAACTTATCGGAAGCAATAAGGACATTCATAAAGTACCATTCAATCAGAACCAGAATTTGATAGAAAGGCTGATCAAAACCATCGCGACAAAGGAGATCGCCAACATGATCATGTATTGTTGGTTGGCGCTCACATCCAGCACGTCAGCACTGTCTTCCGTATCTGAGGAGGTTTCCTGCATGATGGAAGAAGTGATCAACGCTACTCCAAGTGTGACCACAGCTCCAATCAGGTTCCACCAAAACCAAAACAGGTTGTCTCCTACAACGAGCCAAAGGAAAATATTGACACCAACTCCCAATACGAGTCCGGTATTCATGGCACGAGCCTTAATGGTCTTCAAGCCTACAGCAGCGATGAAAGTAGCGAGAATAGGTCCATAAAATACCGAGCCGACCTTATTAATGGCTTCAATCACCGTGTCAGCAATATCTCCGGCGAAAAATGCCAATGCAATACACACCAATCCCCAAAAGAGTGATGCTCCTTTCGAATAACGGGCATACTGTTCATCAGTGACTTCTTTATTACCTACCAAAATATCTTCAGTAGTAACTGCACTCAGAGAATTGATCGCCGAGCTTAATGAGGACATGGCCGCTGAAAGGATAGCAACAATCAACAAACCAATGATGCCATGCGGAAGGTAGTCTCTGATAAAAATAGGGATCATCAAGTCAACCCGATCAGCAGGGATTTTCGCCAGGAATTCCGGAGTAGTTAATACATAGGTGCCTATCACTAAGCCCATCAGGCAATACAATAGTGTAATCGGAAAGCGGATCAGGCCATTGAAAAGGAGTGTTTTCTGCACCGTATTAAAATCTTTCGCGCTTAATAAACGCTGCACTTGAGATTGATCTGTACCATAGTAAGAAGCGTACAAACAAAAGCCGCCAAATACCATGGGCAAAAAGCCAAAACCTCCATCACCGCCAATGCCCAGCACTTCAAAGTTGACTGCATTTAATCTCGCAGCATCCACATTTTCAGTTAACTCAGACCATCCTCCCAGATAATTCCAGCCTGCCACCATACAAATACCAATGCCAATCAACAGAATAATCATCTGAATCATATCGCCATACACCACGGCCTTCATACCTCCCTGATAGGAATAGATCAAGGTAATAACTCCTATAACCAGGATGGTTTGCCAAAAAGGAATGTCCAGGATGCTCATGAGAATTAAGGCCACTGCATACACCATGACGGCCGTACCGAACGAACGACTTACCTGAAAGACGGCACTGATCAATAAGCGTGTGGACCGGTCAAATCTTCTTTGCAGGTATTCATAAATACTTACAACGCCAGCCTTGTACAAACGAGGCAACAAAAAGAGTGACAGAAATATCATCGCTAGTGGCACGCCAAATTCGAAACTCAGCCACTGCATACCACCATTCTCTCGCAAGCCCACAAACGCAGGTGCCGAAATGAAGCTAATCGCAGAAAGTTGTGTAGCCATGACCGACAAACCCAGTGGTAACCAACCAAAGGAACGACCGCCCAGAAAGTACTCCGATTTACTACTTTGACCTTTGAAAAGGTTCCCCAGGAATAGGAATCCGACAGAATAAACTACGACGATTACATAATCAAGCCAATTCATAAATACAGGTTAGGTGGAGGATTTAACCCATTAAATTAACATGATGAAGTGCCTCCAGCCAAATGTCGGGCCTCTGAAAGAATTGAATCAACCAATACAATCGTTTGTAGATAAAATCCTCTTACGGCAATGCGTAAATATTCCACAATAACGATCTATGAACAGGGATTTTTGAAGTTTTGACAAACCCAGTAGTGCGATTACTGATATACCTTCAATTTCTCTCCTAAAGACAAGTTATTATCGTCTTTATCATTGAGCGTCTTCAGCTCATCAACGGTCATTTTGTACTTTCTGGCAATGTTATACATGGTATCACCGGATTTTACTTCATGAATAACCGTTTGTTTTTCATCAGCCTTTTTTCGTTGTTCTCTTTTGACGGGGGGTCCTGCGACTTTCAGTGTTTGCCCAATGGACAATACAGCATCTTCTTCCAAACCATTTAATTCCAGTAATTGGTCAACGGATATCTGATACTTACGGGCGATGGCATAAAAGCTCTCTCCGGCTTTTACTTCATGAATCACTGCTTTCTCTTCTGGTTCTGAGGCGATTTCCTTATCTACGGTTTTCTCATTGGATGAGCCCGCCACTTTCAATTGTTGTCCAATAGACAGTACAGCCACATCATTCATGTCATTTAATCTCAGCAGATCATTGACGCTCATGTCATATTTTCTGGCAATGTTGTAAAAGGTGTCCCCTCCTCTGACAACATGAATTTTTGTGCTTTTTGTTTTTTCCTTGCGTGAATTCTCAGTTTTTGCATTTGAGAATTTATTTCCGTCGATGAGCAGCTTTTGTCCTACACTTAAAGGTGCGCCTTCTTTCAGACCATTCCAATCCAGAATTTCTGCAACTGTGACTCCATAAGTCCTGGCAATTGCCCAATAGGTCTCACCTGTTTGCACAACATGAGTCTCGAAAAATTTCCTGTCCCTTTCAATTTTTACCTCGGGTTTTGGTTTTGTAGGCTCAGGTTTAGGTGTGACTTCTTCCTCTTGCAGGACAGGTTTTTCTTCTACAACAGGGGGTTCCTCCTTCACAACTTCCTTGTTGGGATAAAATTCTGCAGGCTTTTCATTCACGGGAGGTAAATCCTGATATTCAACAGGTACACTCGACGGACGATTCGTGGCAAGCCAGAGCACTCTCCCCGCTTTAGGAACATCTCTGAGCGTCATTCGGTTTTTCTTCATCAGCGCACTTAATCTTAATCCAAACTTCTGGGATACGTCCCAAAGGGATTCGCCATGATCGACGGTATAGAAACCCATGGAAGACTTCTTCTTTTTCTTCTTAATGAAATAGATATCTCCTCCTTTCACCTTAGGTCTGCTTCCGAGATCATTGAATTTCAAAAACTTCTTTTCCTTAATGCCCGCTCTAACCAATAATGAATTGAAATCATCATCACTGCTTGCCAAAATGGCTTTGACACCATTGATCCTGATCACCCCTGCCTGATCCCCAACGAAACTTTCTACTTTGCCTTTCGGGTAGACCACATCGCCCTTGGGTTTGGGTTGATCCAGCGTTATAGCTCGCTTTCTCTCGATTACATCCGAATTTTCTGCCAGCTGCCGCGCCTTGCGATTGCCTTTTTGAACCGGCACCATCACGACATATCTTTTATCTCCGGGAATCCGACCGTGGATTAGCCACTTGTTATAAGCTTTCAGTTTTTCAACCTCAATTTTAAATTCCTTCGCAATTTTCGCCAGGTCCTTCCCTGCTCCTTTTTTGTATTCCAGCAATTCGAGGCCTTTAGAGTTCTTATGATCCAATTCATGTTGAAAGGCAATCTTATGAGCAATGAAGCGCTTGAGGTACCAGTGAGTCTTTTTGGTAATGGTCATTTTCTTGGCACCCTTGTCTTTCGAAGAAATGTATTTCTGAATCCCTGCGAGGCCTGTCATATGGGAATTGATCGAATTGGCCCAGTTATCTAGTTGTCTTTGATGTGATTTGAAATATTTGGCTGCACCTCTTGTTGAGGCATGGATATTTTTACGCTCATCGATCTTATTATCCACTCGCATCCCCACCTCTCTGGCAGTAAAATCCTTGAACTGCCAGTAACCTACTGCTTTCGAGGTTGAAACTGCATCAGGGATGAATGAACTCTCCTGAATGGCGAGGTATTTGATATCGTCTGGAATATTTTCTTCTTTAAGAATTCGCTCTACCAATGGCATGTAAAGCACCACACGATCAAGCTTGATACGAAAAAACTTTTCGCTTGAACGTAACATGTCTACATCTTTCTGGATGTCTTTTCGCGCCCCTTCGGTAATGGTCACCTTGATGTCGGCTATCTGAATTTTGGATGGTACCTGAGGGATGTTTTGAGTATACCCCGCCACACCAGTGCATAAAAAAGCAAGGAAAAGCAATCGTTTCATTCTGAGCATTTTCTGACTATCATGATACCATCTCTCAAAGGGAATAACACATTTTCAACACGTGGATCTTCCTGAACTGCCGCATTAAATGCTCTCAAAGCCACTGTATCCTCATCTGTATTCCCTGCATCCAGGACTTTACCACTCCAAAGTACATTATCTGCCAACAAATATCCTCCCGGCTTCATCTGATCAATGACCAGGTTATAATAGTTGTGATAATTGTATTTGTCCGCATCCAGAAAAACCACATCCCAGGGATAATCCAGAGAAGGGACAATTTCCATCGCATTGCCCAGGCGAAAATCAATCTGATCGCTGTAAGGTGACTCCTGAAAATATCCGCTCACCCGGTCCTCTAGTTCCTCGTTTTTATCTATGGTCACCAATTTTCCGTTTGAGGATAATCCTTCCGCAAGGCATAACGCCGAATAACCCGTGTAAGTGCCTATCTCAAGGATATATTCAGGTCTGATCATTTTCATAAGCATGCTCAGCACCCTTCCCTGCAGGTGTCCGCTGATCATCCGGGGCATTAGTACGTGGAGGTGGGCTTCCCGTTCAATCCGATTGAGTAATTCGGATGCAGACCCAGTATGTCGCTGGACATAGGAAGACAGGTCCTGGGATAAAAAATCCATAGGTAACAAAGTTAGATAACCCCATTTTGATCTGATGACCTCTGATCAAAAAATCTTGACTTTTTAGCACTTAAATTATGCTTCCGGTTCGTAAATCAGAGAATTCATTTCCTGCGGGAAAATATCCTGTGCAATATCCTGAAGCATACCTGCGCCTATTTCTTCTATCTGCTGGAAGATCTCATTCAACGAAGGTATGTGCTCCATATCCAATAGACTCTTCGCCATCATAAGCATCGTGGCGTTGTTGTTTTCTTCTGACATGGCCAGAAACCCTTTTATTTGCTGTTTTGCTTTTTCTAATTGGGCCGGGCTCATCTGTGTGGATCGCAATTGTTCTAATTCCCTGTTTACGAGCTTTACGCTTTTCTTGTAGTTCCGTGGATCCGTAGCAAAGAAAATGGAGAACAAACCCGTATCTGAATAGGATGAGTAATTGGCTTCCACATGATAAACCAGACCATTTTTCTCGCGGAGTGACATATTGAGCCTGGAATTCATATAAGGCCCACCTAATATATTAGTAAGCATAAACAAAGGGATTCTTCTGGAATCACCTATAGCATATGCATTGTTTCCTAAAGCCACATGAATCTGCGAAATGGGTCGCTTAACCAGTTTCTGCTGTGCTGGTGCAGCTTTGAATCTATCTCGGTCAAGTGTATGGTTTTTATAAGGAATACTGGTCAGGTATTTTTTTACGAGTTTTTGCAGTTGTTTTTCCTTGAAATTGCCGACTGAAGACACAACAATCTTTGTCGTGTTCAAATTCCGATCGATGAACTTACGAAAATCTGCCTGGGTAAAATTGGTTACAGTATCTTCTGTGCCTAAAATATTTCTTCCAAGCGAATGGTTGGGAAACACAATTTCGTCCAAATCATCCTGAATAGAATCTTCAGGCGTATCTCTGTACATCGCCATCTCTTCCAGAATCACCATTCTTTCCCGATCAATCTGCTTCTCAGGAAAAGTGGAATTAAAAACGATATCCACCAGCAGTTCAAGGGCTCGATCCAGATGCTCTGTCAATACACTGGCATAAAAACAGATCTTCTCTTTTGTTGTATAGGCATTGAGCTCCCCGCCCACGGATTCCAGGCGATTGATGATATGGAAAGAATTTCTCTTCTCCGTGCCTTTAAAGGCCATATGCTCCCAGAAATGCGCGATTCCCTGCTCATCCGGCAACTCATCTCTACTACCGATATCCAGCATAATACCCACATGTGCCACCTTCGTGTGTGTAATTTCACGATGAATCACGCGAATACCGTTATCCAACTCAATCAACCCAAAATCGTTCATAGGGCCGCAAATTTAGATCAACGAGTCATTACATCTATTGCTTTTAGTCAAAGGATATTCGGTAGTTTCGTGAATCCTTAACGCAAGTTCATTGCATGGAAATTGGTTTCGACGCAAAAAGACTATTCAATAATTCCTCTGGGTTGGGCAATTATAGCCGTACACTGGTCAGAAATTTACAGGTTTATTACCCCGAACATCAATATCATCTTTACTCAACCAAAACCTCCCGTAACGAAAACACATCGCACTTCCTGCAGGAGCCATTCTCCGTCCACAGCCCAAAAGCACTAAAACCTTTTTGGCGATCTCATACGATTACACGGGATCTGAAAAACGACAGCATAGATATATTCCATGGATTGAGCCATCAACTTCCGAGAGGAATACATCACACTAGGGTAAAATCAGTAGTGACAATCCATGATCTGATCCACAAGATATTCCCGGAGACTTATTCATCCATCGATAGAACGGTCTATGATCAGCGCCTGAAATACGCCTTGAAATATGCTGATCATATAGTGGCCATCAGTCATCACACCCGATTGGACCTATTGAAATATTTCGATCTGGACGAAGACCTTGTTACGGTAGTCTATCAGGCTTGTCACCCTCTATTCTACGAAGAGGAAGTTGTTCCACTTCCAGATGAACTTAACATTCCGGGAGAATACCTATTGTATGTAGGTGCTATTGCCATGCGAAAAAACCTACTCAATCTGATCACGGCCTATGCACAGATCAAAGACATGCCTCCTTTAGTATTGCTGGGACGGGGAACAAAGAAGTATAAGACACAATTGATCAATGAGGCCCGGAGACTTCAAGTAACGGACAAGTTGATCTTCCTGGAAAACATTCAATCTACACAACAACTTAAGGCAATTTACCAACACTGTACGGCTTTCGTTTACCCAAGTTGGTACGAAGGTTTTGGCATACCGGTGGTGGAAGCAGCGCTTTGCAAAGTCCCTATTCTGACATCCGATTCTTCTTCTCTACCTGAAGCGGCCGGACCGGATACGGTACTGGTCAATCCATTTGATGTTGATCACCTGATCATGGGCCTCAAAAAAGTCATGGACACGAGCGAAACGACGCTGATCAAAAACCTTGCGTATGCCAGACAGCATTTTGATCCCAGAAGGTGCACAGATGATTTGATGAAAGTGTATGATTCGATCTAACCAAAAGCGGTAATCTATCATGCCATTTCGAGCACGATTTTATAGATAGCTTGCTTCATTCTTTGCAATGACGAGCGCTAAAGTCAATGGCATTAACTAATATCTTCTTTTTTCATTACCATTTTCTACTTAATCTCTTAAATTTGCGCTCCGGTTTGAAAAATCCGGTTTCGTTCAAGGGTTTGGACGGATTTATGTTTCATTTAATTCCATCATTATCTGATCCGATCTTGATGGAGTAAAAAGGATCGACGTTTACATTATTATGTCTGAAAACGAAGAAAAAGAGCTTAACCCAGCAGAAGAAGTAGCTAATACAGAAGTTGCTCCTGAAGCTGAAAGCTCAACAGAACCTACAGAAGAGGCTGCGGCCCAACCTGAGGAAGCTGCACCTGCAGCAGAAGAAGCTCCTGTCGAGGAGGCTGCTCCAGTAGCAGAAGAGGCTCCCGTAGCCGAAGCACCAGCTGCTAAAAAAGAAGCACCAAAAACAGAAGACAAGCCTGCCATCGAAGATTGGTCAATGGGCGAAGATGATGGGTTTGGTGACACTTACAGCGACGAGGAAAGAAAGCAAATGGAAGACCTTTATACTTCCACGCTTACCGAGATCGCTGAAAAAGAATTGATCAAAGGATTTGTCGTAGGAATAACCGACAGAGATGTAATTGTGAACATTGGCTTTAAGTCTGATGGTCTGGTTGCGCTCTCGGAATTCAGAGACATGGAGGACCTCAAAGCCGGAGACGAAGTTGAGGTTTATATTGAAGAGCAGGAAAATGCCAACGGTCAATTGATCCTTTCTCGCAGAAAGGCGAAAATCGTTAAAGCATGGGAGAACATCCAGAGTGCTCTTGACAATGATTCAGTAATCGATGGTATGGTGAAAAGACGTACCAAAGGTGGACTGATCGTTGATATTTACGGTGTTGAAGCCTTCCTTCCTGGTTCACAAATTGATGTGAAGCCTATCAGAGACTTTGATGTCTTCGTAGGAAAGAAAATGGAGGTGAAGGTTGTGAAAATCAACTACACCAACGATAACGTAGTGGTATCTCACAAAGTACTGATCGAGAAAGATCTCGAGCAGCAGAAAACAGAGATCCTCAACAACCTGGAAAAAGGACAAGTACTGGAAGGCGTGATCAAGAACATGACCAACTTCGGTGTATTCATCGATTTGGGTGGTGTCGACGGTCTGCTTCACATTACCGATATTTCCTGGGGTCGTATCAATCACCCAGAGGAAGTGCTTTCACTAGATGAGAAAGTGAATGTCGTAGTACTTGACTTTGATGATGATAAGAAGCGAATTTCTTTGGGTATGAAGCAATTGACTTCTCATCCTTGGGATTCTTTGGATGCTACTATCGATATCGGTTCGAAGGTGAAAGGAAAGATCGTAAACGTAGCAGATTACGGTTCATTCCTGGAAATCATCCCTGGTGTAGAAGGTTTGATCCACGTTTCCGAAATGTCATGGTCTCAGCATTTGAGAAATCCTCAGGATTTCATGGGTGTTGGCGATGAAATGGAAGCAGTTGTTCTTACCATCGATAGAGATGAAAGAAAAATGTCTTTGGGCATCAAGCAATTGACCGAAGATCCATGGACCAAGCAAGACCTGCTTACGAAATACGCTGTAGGTACCAAGCACAGTGGTATCATTCGAAACCTGACCAACTTTGGCTTGTTCATCGAGCTTGAAGAAGGAATCGACGGTTTGGTTCACGTTTCTGACTTGTCATGGACGAAGAAGATCAAGCATCCTTCAGAATTCGTGAAAGTTGGCGATGAACTGGAAGTAGTCGTAATGGAGCTGGATACTGAGAATCGCAGACTGGCATTGAGCCATAAGCATTTGGAAGAGAATCCTTGGGATACATTCGAAACCGTATTCATGAAAGGTACTGTTCACAAATGTGCGATCATCAGCAAGACGGACAAAGGTGCTATGCTTGAGTTGCCATACGGTCTGGAAGGACAGTGCAGCAACAAGAATCTTCAGAAAGAAGATGGCACCATGGCTAATGAAGGTGAAACCCTTGACTTCAAAGTTCAGGAGTTCGCAAAAGACGAGAAACGAATTATTCTTAGCCACACGGCGACCTGGAAAGAAGGCGCGGATGCACCGGCACCTGCTCCTAAGAAGAAAGCCAGCTCCGGAGGCAACAAGAACAAGACGCTCGATAAGATCAATCAGGGATCAGAGAAATCTACCCTGGGCGATATCGCTGCACTTTCTGCTTTGAAACAGCAGATGGAAGGTGGCGACAAAGACGCAGAATAAATTATATTGAAGTCGGTCTCTAATTCAGGGACCGACTTAATATAAAATACTAAATTTGCGATCAAATCAAGGTTCCGTGGCCGAGTGGCTAGGCAGAGGTCTGCAAAACCTTTTACAGCGGTTCGAATCCGCTCGGAACCTCCAAAGAACCCTCAGATACTTCTGAGGGTTTTTTATTTCTCATTTGTCGTAAGATTGGGAACACTGCGGCCTAATTATTGTTGTTCGTTGGAAATAAATGACGTCAAAATAAGTTCTAGAATAGACGTCATGACCTATTTTGGCACTATGAAGCGATTCTTCGCATTAATCTGCATTTTGCTGGCCTTTGAAGGAGTATCACAAAGCTTTTTCAACTGGCAATATAACGACCGCTATTTTTCACTGATCGCCGGAACCGGAATGACGGCCTACTTCGGTGAACTCAACGATAATAATCGCATCAGACAAGAATTTTCCAATTTCTCTTTAGGGTTGGAAGCCAGATTACTAAGCCGCGTAGCGGCGAGAGCTGAAGTGATCTATTATTCATTAGAAGGCGATGATATCTACGCTGAAGACAGCAGTTTCAATCGTCAGAGAAACTTGTCATTTTTTTCAAGAAATTTCGAGGCAAACCTCCAGGGTATTTTCTTTTTGAGAAAGTACAGAGGTGATTACTTCAAAAGGTGGGATTTCGACCCTTACATGGGACTGGGAGTTGGTGTCATCACTTACAATCCTACCGCAGAGCTGGATAGTATCACTTATGACTTAAGAGAACTGGAAACTGAAGGAGTTGAATACGGTCAATTCGCACTGGTACTCCCGCTTACTTTTGGTGTCAAATTGAGGGTTAATGAATTTGTGAATTTCAATATGGAGTTGGGCTATCGCTATGCCTTCACCGATTATCTGGACGATGTATCAACCGTTTTTATTGAAAATGATGGATCCATCGCAGGACGATTGTCCAATCGCAAAGATGAAGTGCGCACAAGAGACAATGAGTTTTTTATTGTCAATCAGGAGCATTATGACGCTCAGGTCGCCGGTGCCCCACGTGGCAACCCTGACCGAAATGACAGTTACCTGTACGTGAGTTTTCGTCTGGAAGTCTTCCTTCCAAGGAAAAATACTGGTCCTCTACTCAAGAAGCCCTCGGCTTATTAGTAATTCCCTTAGGGCCGTGACCACCCGTTCCAGATCATGATGACTCAATCCAACTCCTGAAGGAAGGCAAAAACCCGTATTAAAAAGCGTTTCGCTAACTGCACCCCCTACTTTCTCGCAATGTTGATAAAGTGGCTGCAGGTGCATCGGCTTCCAAAAAGGTCTGGATTCTATGTTATGCTGTTCCAAATAAGTGATCACCTCCGTCGGTGTTAACTTACTTTGGATCGTTTCTGTGATCAACAAACCATTAAGCCAGAAATTGCTTAATAATGCAGTATCTATCGCTTCCTGAAACTTAAAGCAGTTAGCAGGTAGAAATTCGCGATAATACTGATGGATCTCACGCTTTTTCTTCAGGTACTCTTGCAGTTTAGACAACTGAGCTGAACCCATTGCGGCAAGAATGTTGCTCAATCGGTAATTGTAGCCTAATTCTTCATGATGATAAGCCAAAGAATGCTTCTCCTTTGACTGGGTAGCCCACTTCAAACCCACGTCATAGCCATTCCGATCAGTCACGAGAGCTCCTCCTCCACTCGTAGTAATGATTTTATTGCCATTAAAGGAATAAACACCATAATCACCGATAGCTCCGGTAAATTGCCCCGAAATAGAAGCACCTAGTGATTCAGCAGCGTCCTCAATCAATATCACTCCAAACTTTGCGCATATGCGTTTTATCTCGAAGATATCGGCAGGCATTCCATAAAGATGGGTCACGATTACAGCGTGCAGCTCGTTATTGGACAGGTAGCTTTCCAGTAAGTCCGGATCTAAATTCCATCCCTTAGCCTCACTATCAAAGAAAACAGGAATACCCTGCTCATAAAGCACCACATTAGCTGAAGCACAAAAGGTTAGGCTACTCACACCCACACGATCTCCTGGCTTCATCCCAGATAGCTTTAATGCCAGATGCAATGCACTTGTCCCTGAGTTTAGAGCCAGAACTTTCCTAGGTCGGACATAACCTTCCAGGGATTGCTCAAACAGATCTAATTCCTTCCCTACGGTGGAGATCCAACCACCCTTAACTGCTCGAATTAAGTGTTCTATTTCTAAGTCACCCGCCTCCGGTGCGTTCAAATAAATTCTCGAGTTACTCACTGTCTTTACAAATTAGCCTGAGGCATGGTCTAGCCTTTTGCTTGCTTAGCCTTCTGACCATAAGTTATTCCTTGTCTGACCGAAATTAAACGGAACTTCAAAAACATTTCTTCAATAGATTTGAAACGAATGTTTTTTTGAACATTTTAGTCATTTATAGTTGTTTTCTTTTCTCACACCCGATTGATGAAAGTATTTCGTTTCGCTTTCTTTCTGGCGATCACCATTACATTAATTCTGATTCTCAATAATCCCTTTCAAGGATTACCTCCGATGGGCAAACTACTGAATCCACATCAGGGATTTTGGCAAAATTCAGAAAAAGAGGCCATTACTATTCCTGATGAGCTCAACCTGCCTGGATTGAAAGAAGCAGTGACCATCCGGTTCGACGAAAAATTGATCCCTCACATTTTCGCTCGAAATGATGAGGATCTGTTCTATACTCAGGGATACGTCACGGCATTTCACCGATTGTGGCAAATGGAATTTCAACTACTCTCTACTGCGGGTCGCTTATCGGAGATCTTCGGGGACAGGGCATTGGATTATGATCGGGGTAAAAGAAGAAGTGGTCTTACGTATGGTGCACAACGAGGGTTAGAAGAACTTAAAAAAGATCCCGAAGCATTTCGTATGCTACAAGCCTATACCGATGGTGTCAATGCCTACATCGATGACCTGTCTTACGCGGAACTACCCATCGAGTACAAATTTTTGGATTATGAACCCGAGCCTTGGACTGTTTTTAAGTGTGTGCTGTTGATGAAAGAAATGTCCGATCAGTTATCCAGAGGAGAACGTGATCTACAAAACACCAATGCACTCAAACTTTGGGGACAGGAAGTTTTTGATTTGCTGTATCCCGAAACTCATCCCGGTTTGGATCCCGTAGTTCCCGTAGGAACTCAATTTGATTTCACACCAATTGAGGTCGATAAGCCTGATGTTTCTTTCCCTCAGATATTCACTAATCAGAAAATCAATGAACCTGACGAAAGAAATGGCAGTAACAGCTTCATTGTGAATGGTGAAAAAACGTCGGATGGAAGTGTCATTTTCACAAATGAACCCGACCTGGCTCTTAACCTTCCGAGCATCTGGTACCTCGCTCATTTGAATAGCCCCACTTATAACACCATTGGAGGAAGTCTACCTGGAGCACCCGGAATAGTCATTGGCTTCAATGATTCCATTGCGTGGGGGGATACCAATGCGAAACGTGACTTGGTCGACTGGTATCATATTGAATTTCGAGATGATCGTCGGGAAGAATACCGGTATGATAACAAGTGGCTTAAGACCCAGAAAATTGTAGAAGAGATCACCGTAAAAGATGGTCAGACGTATTATGACACCATAGTATATACACATTACGGGCCAGTGACCTATGATCGCAATTTCCAAGTAAACAAGGAAAAGATCAATCTGGCCATGCGATGGACAGCACATGATTCCGCTAAAGATTTTAAAGCCTTTTTATTATTGAATAAAGCCAATAATTACGATGACTTTAAGGAAGCTTATAGCTATTATACCGGGCCTCCTCAAAACGTCTCCTTTGCCTCCGCATCCGGAGATATTGCCATCCGTATCAGCGGTAAATTCCCGGTAAAATGGGAAGGTCAGGGCAAGTTCATCATGGATGGTCGCGATTCGCGACAAGAATGGAAAACATTCATGCCTTACGATCATATTTATGAGTCATTGAATCCTCCCAGAAATTTCGTTAGCTCAGCAAATCAGCATCCCGGGGACAGTACGTATCCTTATTACGACTATGATGCAACCTTTGAGTATTACCGTAACCGACGTATCAATGATCGCCTTAAAGTCATGACCAACATTACCGTTCAGGACATGATGGATTTGCAACATGACAATTTCAATTACATCGCGTCTGAAATCTTACCTGTGATGTTGGACAGTCTGAACAGGGATTCGCTGAGCCTGAGTCAGGGAGATCGGAATTTATTTGAACAGTTACGAGCATGGGATTACTTCAATAACCCCGAAGAAAAAGCACCGACGATATTCGAATTATGGTGGGATCACCTCTACCCTATTATCTGGGACGAGTTCGAAGGACAGGAAGTAAGTCTTGCGAGGCCCAATACTTATAACACCGTTTTTCTGCTCAAAAACAATCCTGATTTTTCTTTCATTGACGTTCAATCTACCACTCAGACAGAAAGTACCGGAGATTTGTATCGACAGGCCTTCTACGAGGCTTCAAAATCGTTGAATGAGTGGATCACCAACAACTCTGAAGACTACTCGTGGTATCTATTTAAGAACACGACCATACAGCACTTACTCCCTCCCTTATCCCCCTTCTCAGTTTCTGGGGTTAGGATCGGCGGGAATCACAACATCGTCAATGCCGCCAGCGGGCGACACGGTCCCTCATGGCGAATGGTGGTGCAGCTCAATGAGCAAGGGACCAAAGGATGGGGAGTGTACCCTGGCAGTCAATCCGGAAACCCCGGAAATCCGACTTATGCCCACATGATTGATGATTGGGCGTCTGGTACTTATTATGAATTACTGTTTGAATCAGAAATAAGTGCAAACGACAGCAGAATTATCAAAAACGTTAATCTCCTTCCTGATGGATCAAATCCAGCCAATTAAGATATCATGAAAATATTGCTCCGAATCATACTGATCTCCCTGCTCTCCTACTTTGTCCCATTTGTGTTACCCTGGTGGACATTGGCATTTTTCGCCATGATCCTGGGATTTATGATATCAGGACACGGATTGAACTCTTTCATCTCCGGATTCCTGGGTGGCGGTGCCGTTTGGCTGGTTCTGGCCTGGAATATCGATAGTGAGACAAATTCAATATTATCGAGCAAACTAGTACAGCTATTTCCCTTTGATGAAGTGATCTATCTGGTCATTCTATCAGGCCTGATTGGTGGTCTTATATCGGGTTTTGGCATGCTTACAGGCACAAGTTTCCGTCAAATATTCATCAAGAAGAAGTCACGGAGTTTATATAGCAGTTGATTAACAGATAACTACTCACAGTTATTTTTTATACAGCTAAGGCACTGATTCTCTGGCAAATGGAATAATTACATTTTCTTCTGGAAAAAGTTAAAAAAAAATCTGCCGTTTATCATTTTTAGTCGAAAGTTCACGTTTATTTATCGATAAGCCTTTGTGATTTAACCAAAGTTGTAATAACATCGTACAACCATAAAGAGCAGTAAAATCGATTAAAATCTGGTTGACTGTTGAAACCCGCCAAGGTTTCCCTTATCATCTACCTAAGACCGTATCAATTAAGTTCCAGCTACCTCATTTGTGAGTTAGATTTCGCGTTATCAATACACGATAGAAAAAACTTACAAAGTTAGCAACAAAAACAACACACTTCTGACAAGTTGATTCTTTGTTAATAAGCCTCTTGGTACACCTCGAAAAATGTGCATAACTGCCTGATTTTAAGGCAATTACTTGTTCACAACTTGTTAACTTCTTTTACCCTTATTTGCCATTTTTTTTCGGCTTGCGAGCCCAATTTAGCAGCAGAAATTAATAAAACAAAGATAATATTAAATATAACGCTATGAAAAGACTTAAGTACCTCAGCTATGCCTTTATTTTGACCGCAGTTTTCACGTTATCTTCATGTGCAGAGGATGCAATCTTAGAAGAAATCATTGATAATACAGAACTAGGTGCTCCTAGTCTTGATTCCGGCGAGGATGGTGACGATGGTGATGCGTCTCCAGGGCTATCAGACAATGGTTAATTGAAGCATGTGATTTGATCTAATACAATTTTCTAAAAAGATTCTATCTGAATTAGATAACTAAAGCGGGTTTCCCGCTTTTTTTTATATCTTCGCTAGGTGTTAAGAATACCAGTGAAAAGACTATTTCTTGTAATTTTCTCGATCACTAGTTTGGCTCTAGCTAAAGTTCAAGGCGAAAACATTGAACAGGAAGTTGGATATGCTCTAGAACTCCTAAAAACCGATCTTGATTCTTGTAAAACTTTTTCTTCGTTATTACTTGATAAAAGTAGAAGACTAGAAGACCAATATGGTTTAGTCAAGTCTAACTTCATACTTGGCTACATAGAAAAAAAACAAGGCAATTTCGGTAAGTCGATAATTTACTACCTTGAAGCGTTAAGACACGCCAAAAATTCAGACTACAAAGATTCTAGAAAAGATTTAGTAAATCTTCTACAGAATACCGGTAATATTTTCAAGCAATTCGGCAATTACGATTTGGCCAAAAATTACTATGAAGAGGCCATGGATATATCCTATGCAGCAAATGATCTTAAGAAATATGCTCACATTATATTCCTAACTTCATTGGTATTGAAGGAAGAAGAAAATTATGACAAGGCAATATCTCTTCTAGAATCAGCTTTTGTGCATATTAACGATATAAAGAAAAGTACGGTCCCTAATTTATACAATCAACTAGGGTTAATTTATACCGAAAAAGGGGATAAGAAATCAGCGATCGAAAATTTCAATAAAATGTTGAAATTTGTCGAATCAGACCCCAAACTTAAGCACAAATACAGCTCATGGGCATATCATAATCTTGGAAATCTACATTTTCAATTCGCAGAGTTTCATGAAGCTATAGATCAATTCAAACTAGCGATAGAATACAAACTTGCAATTGGAGCGAAAGATGAATCCATATTTCTATCTTATAAAGATCTTAGTGAGTCTTACATTCGAATCGACCAATTTGACTCTGCTAACAAATATCTAGAATTAGCTGAAGCCTTGATCGAAAAATCTAAGAACATAGCTAAACACTATGAGCTATACAAATTTCAAAGTATAGTACACAAAGCTCAAGGAAATCTCATGGGGTATTCTGAATATCAAGATCGATATGCCAGTAGTCTCGAGATTTATCTCGAAGAACAACGCCAAATAGAAGCTGCTGACAAAAAGTACAACCTTGATCTCATTACTCAACGATACTTTGCTCTGGTTGCTGAACAAGAACGCACCCAACAGATTCAATACTACTCTGCCGTTGGTGGATCATTTCTGGTGACATTGATCGTATTCATCATCGCTTTCTATCAGTATCGTAAGTATCGTTTACGCAAAGACCTGGAGGCTTCGCTAAAGCCTTACATCAAGGATACTTTGTAAACAATCTCGTAGCCGTTCAAGACTCCCCCATACCCTACTCTTGCTAGATCAGGAGGTTATGAACAATCACGTCAATGATCTTATAGAACCTCGTTATTGTCGCTTCAAAGTACCAAAAAGTGATCAAATAAGCTGCTGCTTCTATCGATCTAAACTAAGCCCGCAGGAGCACTTAAAATCACGCTGATAAGGTTACATAAAATGGAGACCGTAGAATTGCTTCAAACATACGGTTTACACCACATGGCTTGAACCTTAAAAACAATAAGATAGATTGGGTCGAAATTACACCTCGAGATTGAGTTTCTCGCGAACCACTTTGACCAGGCTTGCATTGCCTTCGTGCAGGTCCATGATTTTGAGCTTTTGCTCTTCATTTTCACGAATGAGATGACTCACCAACTCCGAAATTTCCTGAACTTGCTCAATAGCCACACCTTCGATCTTAAGCTCATCAAACAATTCATACAAGCGTCGTTCAATACTAACCTTCAGGTTTTTGATCGTCGCACGCTTAGATTTTAACTCCTTGGCATCCTTGGCTTTACGCGTATAATCCAGGATTTTACCCTCACCTCTCAGGAGCCATTCTGAGTTAACTTCATTAAAACGGAGTAAGATTTTATTGAGTACATCGTAGCTGGGTTTGCTACGCCTTCCTCGAATGATGTTATAAACAACCGCTCCCCTTACACCAATTAATTCAGCAAAGGAATTTGGATTCTGATCTAGAACCTCAATAAGTTGATTGATACGGTCGTTAATGATCATTATGATCAAAGATACGTTTATGTAGCAAAAAATGCAATAGCCTAAACAAAAGAAGGATTACGTAACGCAATCCTTCCTCATTAAGAACCAGCTATGGAAAATAGATACTCACTATTTGTCCCAAAAATAATATCAATTGATAAAACTGCAAACAAATTGATATCAATTTATTATCATTTGCTATAATCGCCTTTTGGCCTCCGTATACCCTTCCCAGAAAGCGGTTGCGGTTTTGAATCATGCATAAAAAAGGAGAGCCCCCTTAATCAAAAGCTCTCCAAAGATGGGAGTATAATCCCATAGCTGGTAAAAATATCTACACTACTAATTTAAGAAATAGAAATGCGTTTTCCAAAATATTATTTTAATAATCCATCAATTACCAAATAATTATATCAAATGAATAAACATTATTCTTAATTCTATCAATTGCTATAATGCTGACCTTAAATTGGCCGGAAAAGTGGATTTAATACGATTTTAGGAGGTTTTCAGGCCGGAATTAGCCTTTTAAACAAAAAAAGAGGACTTCAAGAAATGAAGTCCTCCTAAACAACTAAAGGTCCCTAGCTGGCTTAACCATGTGACTATACAAATATAAGAACCATACGCTAAGTACCAAAATTTTATTTCAAAATATTGCTAAAAACAAAATATTATTATCATTTGCTATACTTTCCACCAAAATTATATCAATTGATATTATTCAGTTTTACGACAATTTTACCTGTGCTCTCCCTCGATTCAATATAGCGGTGTGCGTCTCCCATTTGATCAAATTCAAACACCTTTCCCACGTGAGGTCTGATGTTATGTTTGTTGATAAAGGCAACCATTTCTGCATAAGCTCCTTTGGCGATTTCCGGCATTTCTGTCAAATAACCAATATGACTTGCCGATATTCCATAGCTGCCCTGAGCCATGGCCATCACATTGGCTTTTGGCGCATCCTTCCAGGTTTTCCACCAGGTAAGCGGATTCCACTTTTTAAAGCTAATGCTTGCAAAGCCTATGACTACCAATCTTCCGAAAGGGTTCAGTAAGGAGATACTTTTTTTAAAGACCTCTCCCCCTACTACTTCCAATACGCAATCCACACCTCCTTCTTTGTTTTTGATCACTTCATAAAAATCCTCTGTGGCATAATTGATGGCCTCGTCCGCTCCAAGTTTTCTGATCAACTCAAGCTTTTCGGTACGACTAGCTGTACCATAAACCTTGCAGCCTAAGGCTTTAGCGATTTGAATGGCAGCAGTGCCTACACCGCCTGCCGCAGCTTGTACCAAAACAGTCTCGCCGGCAGCTAATCTGGCTTGTTTTACCAGTCCGACCCAGGCAGTCATGAAATTCACCACTAATGCGGCGTTTTCTTCCGGCGAAACTTCGGGGTTTGCCTCGAAGACCAAATGCTGTGGAACACAGATATATTCTGCATAAGCACCATATTGATTGCCCACTATCACCTTTGACCCGACCTTCACATCTGTGACGTTTTTGCCAACTTCCGCGACTTCACCATAGGCCTCCATTCCTGGTATGTAGGGTCGTTTTGGTGCCCATCGATATTGACCTCTTCTTGAAAGAATTTCGGCATAATTGATCCCGATGGTCTCTACTTTCACCTTGACTTCATGATCTCCCGGAACGGGCTCCGGAACATCATGGATCTTTAGTGTCTCTGGCTTTCCTGACCGGGTCAATAGATAGGCTTTCATATAATCTCTTGATATTTCGAACAAAGATAAGTGAAGACCTATCTCCCGTTCTATATCGCTTTGTGGCTTTCTTTCCATGGACTCAAAACCATTTTCTGATAATTCAATGGTTTCTGAGAACAAGCTCATGTCTCTTCCATTTTTTAATGTTGTTTTGCTTCGAAGACTCAAAAACTCGACCTATGTATCAACGAAGCTTATTGTTTCTAATGAGCATGTTTTGGATCACTTTCAGCCATGCCCAAGCCTTTCATAACCAGGTAGGTTTTAATCACTATATTAACTCTCAGCCTTTGGGAGATTCGGTACAAATTCAGGTTTACCTGCCTTCCAGTTATCAGGAATCAAACAAAACGTACCCTACGGTTTACCTACTGGACGGACAAAGATTCTTCCTTTATGGTGCCAGCCTGATTGAAACCTATCAACAATATGATTTGACTCCTGAATTCATTGTCGTAGGAGTAACTACCAATTATCCAAAACGCTTCAGCTATTTCAGCAATAAGAAACTGGCATTCGTTGAATTCATGAGAACGGAACTTCTTCCGATGATTGAAGACAATTACAACGTTTCTGGCGAAAGATTATTATTTGGTTGGGAATATGGAGGAAGTCTCACTTTTCACATGCTCCAAACCCACCCAGAACTCTTCGATGGCTATTTACTGGCCAGTCCTTTCCCCATCATCAATGAAGTGGATCTGCTCGGTGAACAAACGTTTACCGAGAAAAGCCTCTATTTCTCTGTAAGTCCGGATGAATTTTCGGTGAACCACGGTGTAAACAAACTGGACTCCCTATTGTCAACAGGAAACATGAATGGATTGGAGTGGACCTTCTTAAAATTGTCTGAAGAGGTTCACCGATCTACGCCCTACCCCACACTTTATCACGGGATCAAGCGATACTTTGCCTACTATCCGGAACTCCAAATTGACAACCTCTACCAGTTTCTGGAGCAAGGAGCTATCGATTATGCCATTGAATACACTCAGAAAAGATCACAACAATATGGATTTCCTGCTGAGCTTTCGACCTGGACAAAATATACCATTATTCGCAGTGCCATGCGTGCCAATGAATACAACCACTTTCTAAGATTCAGTGAAGCACTAAAGCTTGATGATTTTTTCCATGAGCTCTCCGACAGTCGAATTAGTGATATGGCTGACTATCTTGTCAGTAACAAAGGATTTGAACAAGCCATCCGATTCTATAAGCTTCTCCTGGAGAAGTATCCGGAATCCATTATTCTGCACACTAAGACGGGTGAGGCTTTAAAAGCATCTGGCAAAGCCAGCGAAGCAAAAGTCTATCTGGACAAAGCGGCGGCGCTCTCTGAAAACTAGCATTATGCTGACTCTTCTCTCAAATATGTACTCAAACTACCGTTTGCAATGGCTGAACCTTTAAAATACGTCTATGATCGGTCATTTCTGGAAACCTTTACCCGGGCAGTTGCTCAGGTGGTCGTTGATTTTCAAAGTGATACTTATATCGAAAACATCTTTATCGATGACTGGGAATCTATGGAACTCAAAGAACGCATGCGTCATCTGGCGATTACACTTCATTCTTTCCTATCCGATAATTTCGAGCAAAACGCATCTTCATTAGTCGCAATCGTCAAACAACTTAAGGATAATGGCATTAAGGAAAATAGCTTCGAGTACATGTTTCTTCCCGACTACATAGAAGTATATGGTCTCGATCATTACGAAGCGTCGGTCAACGCTATGGAGCACATTACTCAGTTTACCAGTTGCGAATTTGCCGTGCGACCTTTCATCTTGAGGTATCCATATGGCATGATCAAGCAGCTGACGAAATGGGCAAAGCACAAGCACCATATGGTACGAAGACTTGCTACAGAAGGATCACGCCCGAGACTCCCCTGGGCGGTAGCAATTCCTGCATTTAAGAAGGATCCTTCACCGATAATTCCTATTCTGGAGAAGCTGAGAGACGATGAATCGGAAACAGTTCGAAGAAGTGTCGCAAACAATCTAAATGATATCGCCAAGGACAACCCGGAATTAGTACTTACACTGGCCAAAGAATGGAAAGGAAAGTCCAGGAATACCGACTGGGTCGTGAAGCATGGATGCAGGACCCTTCTAAAGCAAGGTCATCCGGAAATTATGCCGCTTTTTGGTTTTTCAGCAGTCAACAACATTAAAATCCAGAACTTAACCATCCAAACACCAATCGTTACTATTGGCAATGACCTGAGTTTCTCTTTTGAGCTGGTGAATCAACAAAAGCAACCTTTACTGATTCGACTGGAATATGGCATTTACTTCATGAAATACAACGGTACTTTATCCCGCAAAGTTTTTAAGATCAGCGAAAAGGAGTATTCAGGATCATCAGTGACCACTATCTCGAGACACCAACCCTTCAAGATCATTACTACACGTAAACTTTATCCGGGAAAACATCAAGTGTCGATCATAATCAACGGACATGAAATGGATAAAGCTGATTTTGAAGTCAAAGAGGCTTAAACAAGTCAAGGACCTATTTTAAGGATAGGTCCTGAAACATTACTTTGAAATTTGTCAAACACTCTGAGGGATCGACTGATTCCAAATACCTGATGCAGCGGTGGCCTTTGCGTAAGCTTTGAAATCAAGGGCTTTTCTTCCGAGTACTTTTTCAACATCGTTAGACACGCTTTGATTCTCAGGATTTCCCAATACTTCTTTGAACAAGTAGCCAAATAGCCATACATAGGAATCAGGAAGTCCGGCAGCACTCATACCTTCTTTGAATGCGTCGATGGAAATGGGTTGGTATTGTATTTCCCTGTCTATGGCCTCAGACATGGTTGCTACCACTTCTCGAAACGTCATCTTTCTGGGCCCGGTTACGGTGATGGTTTGGCCATTGTAACTATCGTCGGTCAGCACTTTCGTAACGACATCCGCGATATCTCCGGCATCTACAAATGGAATTTCCGCCTCTGGCATGGGTAGTGCAACCTGTCCGGCCAATACAAAATCCAGAAATGCACCTTCACTAAAATTCTGATTGAACCATGAAGCACGGACCAGGGTATAATTCAATCCGGAATTGGCTACAATCTGCTCACAAGCCTCTGCTTCGGCCTCTCCTTTTCCAGATAACAACACTACCTTCTCCAATCCTTCTTTCAACGCGGCTTCCGTTAAAGCGGTGATGGCTTCTTTAGCACCGGGCACCGCCAAATCAGGGTAATAAACAATGTAAGCTCGGTCCTTTCCTTTCAATGCAGGTCTGAAGGTGGAAAAATCTTCCCAATCGAATTTGGGTTCACTGCTTCTTGTTCCT
Organism: Cyclobacteriaceae bacterium; assembly: GCA_965229785.1. Taxonomy (GTDB): domain Bacteria; phylum Bacteroidota; class Bacteroidia; order Cytophagales; family Cyclobacteriaceae; genus JAWPMT01. The sequence goes on along the minus strand of CBDDJS010000001.1, from coordinate 302,069 downwards.
ATGCTAACTTCATGTCCCAGATGCGATAACCCTTCTACGACTCGGCGACCGGTCTTACCAGTTCCTCCGATGACTAAGATGTTGTGTTTCATTTTACTTCTTGTTTGATTTTGAATTCGGAAGTAAAATTGAAGCGCTGAAACGGTCATTGCTTGACCCAATACGCCAATGATTTAACCTTTTAAGCCAAAGAAAAATCGTTCAACTCATCGTTGACACTAGTTTATCCGTATTAGGAACAATTACTTTTTATGAATACAAAATTGCTAATGATTGCGAATGCTCTCATTTTGGTTTTGATGGGAGTTAGCCTGTCATTCTTACCTCAAGAGATTGCCAACCTGTTGACCTTTCAGAGTGATCCGATTGTCCTTCAGCTCCTCGGGGCATTGTACATGGGATTTGCCATGCTCAATTGGATGAATAAAGAGAAAATCCTCGGCGGCATTTATGGAAGGCCTATTGTAATGGCCAATTTTGCTCATTTCGTGATAGGTGGAATGGCACTCATCAAGTTCGTCGTGAAAGGAACGGATTCCAATGCATTACTCCTTTTGACTGTTGTTTATACTCTTTTTGGAATTGCTTTTACTTATTTGGCCTTCACACATCCTAACTTGAAGAACCCAAAATCAGATTGACCTCTGAATAAACCCATACCGCAAGGCAATCATGCAGCAGTTAAATTTGGTCGGTACCTATCCTCAAATCCTAAAGGATCTAACTACTCAATTTTCAAAACTGAGGTATGATTATTCCAGACATTTAATAGAGATCCTGGATAATAATGAGGATGTACAGGGCTATCTAAGGCTCCCCCTTCATTTGACCTTTGATGAGCATCTAAAAATTACGGATGATTGGGGTACTGTCATTTACCTCGCTATTGAATCGGGGAGTGCGGCTCTTTGCATCATGGAAGGGGAGGAAAACCTCTATCACACCACTTTTGGTGCGTATATGACGCGTAAAAAGCAAGGCTACAGTCAAATCAAGTACCTGAATAAAAAAGGAAAGTCAAGGGCAGGTTCCAGAGTTCGACTCGCAGAATCGGTCACTTTTTTCGAAAACATCAATACTACCTTGCAGGAACTATTCGATTACTATGATTTTGACCGGATTGCTTTGAGTTGCAGCACTAGTCTGATCCCGCTTCTATATGGTTCCAAAGTCGCATGCCCGTTTAAAAAGAATGACAAAAGGCTATACAAAATTCCATTGCACCTCCCTCAGTCCAACTTCACCAATCTGGACAGAGCCATTAAAACCCTGTCCACTCCTCAACTCCACTTCCATGAAGTGCTTCGCGCTAAAATTGAATCTATGGACACCTTCAACATCAATGACGCTACTCAGTCTGACGAATATGAGGATGACGATCTTTTTTAAATGATCAGGCCTTAGAATATAATCACCAACCCCGCTGAAAAATTTCTCAAACGACGAGGTTGGTGATTGTGTGTGTATTTGAATTCAGGCTAGATAAACTGATTGATGATATTTTCGAACAACTCTTGTCGTCCACTGCGCAATCCTGGATTTCCATTCGCTGAAGCGAACTTATGCAAGTCTTCCAGAGACAGCCTTCCAGCCTCAAAAGCACTGCCGTCAATGGTATTGAACGAGCTATATCTTGCTTTCCTCAAATTAAGGTATTCTGAATTTTCCAGTATGGCATTGGCAATTTCAAGAGAACGAGCAAAGGCATCCATCCCTCCAATGTGTGCATAAAAAATGTCTTCCAGATCGGTAGAATTCCGGCGTGTCTTTGCATCAAAATTGATTCCTCCTCCTTGCAATCCATCATTTTCCAAAAAAACCAACATGGTTTCCGTCAGTTCATACAAGTTATTCGGGAACTGATCCGTATCCCATCCATTTTGGTAGTCGCCCCGGTTGGCATCCATACTGCCCAACATGTTGGCATTCGCCGCGACCTGAAGTTCGTGTTGAAAGGTATGCTGCGCCAGGGTGGCGTGATTGACCTCCAAATTGAGTTTAAAGTCCTCCAATAAGTCATACTCTCGCAAAAATCCAATGACCGTGGCTGCATCAAAATCATACTGGTGCTTGCTGGGTTCCATGGGTTTTGGCTCGATAAAGAAGGTACCGCTGAATCCTTGAGCCCGGGCATAATCTCTGGCCATATGTAGGAATTGTGCCATATGATCGAGCTCCTTTTTCATGTCGGTATTGAGGAGACTCATGTAGCCTTCACGTCCACCCCAAAACACGTAGTTCTCTCCTCCCAATTTGATAGTTGCATCCAAAGCATGTTTCACCTGAGCACCGGCAAAAGCAACCACATCAAAATCAGGATTGGTCATGGCACCATTCATGTAGCGTGGATTGGAAAAGAGATTAGCGGTTCCCCACAGTAATTTCACGCCTGATTGTTGTTGTTTTTCCGACGCATAATCAGTGATGGCTTCCAACCTTCGTTGACTTTCTGCTAGCGTATCTCCTTCGTCGATCAGGTCAAAATCATGGAAACAGTAATACGGAGCCCCTATTTTGGTAATGAACTCAAAAGCTGCGTCCATTTTCTGCTTCGCCTGCTCAATGGGGTCCTTACTTTCCAACCATGGGAAATTCTTTGTAGGTGCGCCAAATGGATCACCACCTGTCCCGCATAGGGTATGCCAATAGGCAATGGCAAACTTAAAGTGGTCTTCCATGGATTTCCCTGCAATGACTTTTTCAGGATCATAATATTTAAAGGCCAATGGGTTGTCAGAATCTTTGCCTTCAAATGGAATTCGATCTATTTGAGGGAAATATTTGGTTTCGCCAGTAATCACCTGACGGGTTTCAGTTGCATTCATTTAACTTCTAATTATTGCTGTACGTCTTTTTATTGCGTATTTCTCCGGTGAGGTGGGTTTTTTCACCACCGTACCAATGTCATTTTACTGTAACTTGATTATTTGAGCTAGTCAGCTTTTCCAGGTCACCTTTCCATATCTCATAAGCTCTTACATATTCGCCATTATTGACGTCCGGGAAGTGTCTTTTGACTACCCGCTGCTTATCAACTGCCTCTTTCAAAGTCGAGTAGAGACCTGTGCCATAGCCTGCCGCTAATGCCGCTCCCGCTGCCCCCGACGTTCCTACTACTTCAATCTGGCAATTGGAGAGCATTGCTACCGTGTTTGAAAATACTTCGGACTGGAACAAATTATCGTTCCCCACCCGGATCAAATCCAGTGGAATACCCATCTCTCGCAACACCTCCAAACCATAATTGAAGGAAAATGCAATGCCTTCGATCGCTGCACGATACAGATGAGCTCGCCCATGTCGATTAAACTGCAGGTTGATGATATGTGAGCCTATTTCCTGATTGTTCAATACCCGTTCAGCTCCGTTTCCGTAAGGCAAAACCCGTAACCCCTCCGAGCTGATGGGCACAGAACTGATGAGGCGCTCCATGTCTTCATAGGTGGTACCATCACGGGCAACCTGATTCTTCATAAAGCTGTATTGACTTCCGGCCCCATTAATGCACAAAAGCACACCGATCCTGGTTTGTTCAAGGTCATGATTTACATGCGCAAAACTGTTCACGCGTGATCCGTGATCGTAGGCAAGTTGATCAGTGATAGCATAAACCACACCGGAGGTACCTCCAGTAGCAGCTACTTCTCCAGGCTCGGTGACATTGAGCGATAGTGCATTGTTTGGCTGATCCCCAGCACGATAAGTCACTGGGATCTTAGAAGGTAAACCTAATTGACGGGCAGCTTCATCACTTAAAAGTCCTTGTTCTCCAAATGTCGGTACAACATCAGGCACCAGTGAATAATCAAAACCAAAATGGTCCAGGACAAAGTCTGCCAATTGGTTCTGCCTGAAATCCCATAGGATAGCTTCAGACAATCCACTCACAGTCGTGTTCAATTCTCCGGTGAGCTTCATGTTCACATAATCTCCGGGAAGCATAAACTTATGGACCCGGTCAAAAACCTGCGGTTCATTATCATACACCCATTTCAACTTGGAAAGCGTAAAATTCCCAGGGGAATTCAGCAAGTGTTCCAGGCACTTTTCCGGGCCGATCTTGTGAAAAGCCTCCGCTCCTATACCCACAGCCCGGCTGTCACTCCAGATGATTGCTGGTCTTAACACATGCTGATCTTTGTCCACCAGTACCAGACCATGCATCTGATAAGAAACCCCGATCGCTTCAATCTCATTTCGATCGACCTCCGCTCTTTCCAGGAGTCGATGACAAGCATGGACCAGATTGTCCCACCAGACTTCCGGAGATTGTTCCGCCCATCCCTTTTGCCTTGATACGGTATCCATTTCCACCCGCGGGAAAAAGGTTGATCGTACACATTCCCGAGTCTCAGCATCGACCAAAGCTGCCTTTACAGAACTGCTACCAACGTCAAAACCTACTAGGTATTTCTTCATGAAATCTATAAATATCTGACTAACAATCTCTCTTGATGCCTCCTGAAAGCATGGCAAACACCAAATCATTACACGTCATACCGATAGCACGCGCCACCTGCGTACGCCAGAATCTTGAGCTCCTTAAGCACTTCCTACATCGAGATTCCTGATCAAAGTCAGGAATGACGTTTAAGCTGACGGGTATGTGATTGGAAAGGGAAATTGCCCTATGCTATTTAATTATATCCAGGGTTTTGAGATAGAATCATCTCCCCATTTACATCCATACCTGTTACCAGAATTTCATCTAAAGGAATGGGCAAAAGTTCATCTCTGCCTGCCACAAAATTGTCAATCTCTGCTGCGGCATCTCCCCACCGAACAAGATCATGGAACCGATTCCATTCAGAGGCCAACTCCAGTCTTCTCTCCAATTTGATCGCCTCTACTGATAAAGGCTTACTATCCAACCCGGCACGTGATCGTACCTGGTCAAATGCTTCTTGCCCGTTACCACTGGCTCCATTGGCCACTGCTTCAGCGAGAATCAATAACACCTCGCCATAGCGCAGGATTTTTTGATTCAACGGCGAATGCTGAATATTGGAGGTGGTGGCATTTAAGTCTTCCGGAGACAGGAAATACTTTCTGGTATACACATAACCTAAACCATATTGCGTACCTCCTTCAGGATCGTTGATTCCCGCAGCATTGGAGGTAAATCCATTGGGTAATGGATCTAAAGATTCTGCTTCAAGGATAGGTGAATTGAAGATTGTACCCTCTTCAATAAAGGAAGCTCGTCTTCGGATCACATCTCCTTCGCTGGCAAACGCGGCAATCAATTCTTGTCCTGGCAAATGGTAATTCCAACCAAGTACAGGAGCGGTTAACGAAGGTGAATGCAATTGTGCCGCCAGACTTGAAGTCTGTCGACTGTCAAAAACGAATGCGGTTCGATCATCATAAACGATCTCCCAAATAGACTCTACACCGTGCTCATTATCCAATCGCCAATTATCGGCAAAATTGGTTTCCAGTTCATAGATTCCCAGGTCAATTACAGCCTGAGCAGCATCAGCTGCTTGTTGCCATTTTTCCTGAAAGAGATATACTTTCGACAACAATCCGAGCGCTGCACCCTGAGTAGCTCTTCTGGGGTCAGTCTGCGTCAATGGCAAAACTTCCGCGGACTCAATCAAGTCGTTCTCTATCAAAGCATACACTTCTTCGACAGGCTTTCTTCTGAGAATATCGGTATTTGTCGCATCAATGGGCCCATCGAAAATCGGTGCGGCGCCAAAATTTTTAACCACTTCGAAATAGTAGTAGGCCCTCAATATCCTGGCCTCCGCCAAAAAGAGATCCCGGGTACCTGGTTCAAGTATATCATCACTTATGTTTTGCAACGATCCCACAATATCATTGGACTTGGCAATTCCGGTGAAGAACTTGATCCAGACGGCCCTAACCATACTGTTGGAAGGAGTCATGTTGGGCAAGTACTCAAAATCATGGAATTTATTTCCTCCGAAAAAGTAATTTTCCACCACGGCATCATCAGAACGTGCATCGGTATAGACAAAAGGCAATACGTAAGTATCTTGTCCTGTCAGGTCTCCAATATATTCAAATCCCATTGGTCGGTAAGCCCCAATAAGCAGACTCTCAATCTCTGCGGGATCTGAAAAAAGGGCCTCTTCGGTAATTTCTGTGATTGGTTCCAACTCCAGGGCATCGTTGCAGGACATGGCCAGCAATAAACCTGTCAGAAATAAAGTGATTCTCTGTTTTTTCATCATTCCAATAAGTTGGTTAAAAGGAAATATTCAATCCCAGTAAATAGGATTTGGCCTGAGGATAAAACCCTTGATCAATACCCACATTCAATGGGTCATTGTTTGCCCCAATTTCAGGATCCAGCCCGGAATAATCAGTTCGAGTAAAGATGTTATTGGCACTCAGGTATATCCGTCCCCTTTCCAAAAATTTAAGATTTGAAAAGGTATATCCCAGCGTTACATTCTTAAGTCTCAAATAACTTCCATCTTCGATGTAGTAACTTGAAAATTCGTTGTTAACCACTTCTGTAGCAGAAGGTCGGATCACATTAGCATCTCTGTTCTCATGAGTCCAGGCATTTTCTACAAATCTTCGGGTCCTGTTCCCGTAGATCACACTATAAAGAATCGCCGAGTTTACGACATCATTGCCCTCCGATCCATAGAAGAAGGTACTGAAATCAAAGTTTTTAAAGCCTGCCCGGAGGTTTATTCCATAGATGAAATCAGGAAAAGGATTCCCTATAAATGTTCGATCTCCCTCTTCGGTAATTACGCCATCACCATTGAGGTCTTTGTAAGTCGCATCACCTTTATCATCCACACCATCGAATACCAGGCCATAGAAACTGGCAATTGGATGTCCAACATCTGTTCTGCTTACATTTGGGCTACCCGCGAAAGATCTGAGATTGGCAGAAGAAATCGGTGCAGCTCCATTAAGCGCCACCACTTCATTGGAAATCGTTCCAATATTAAAAGCCACTTCATAGTTAAAGTCAGATCCCAGCCGATCTCGATACAACAAAACTGCTTCCAGTCCTTTATTGCGAACGGTTCCAGCATTTCTAGTAGGAGCCGGTAAGCCCAGGAATCCCGGAATGTCAAAATCGAGTAACATATCTCTGGTTTCCTTGATATAATAGTCAACCGTCACTCCGATTTTGTTATTGGCCAGGTCGGCATCCAATCCTACATTGAACTGAGAAATCTCTTCCCACTTCACATCAGGGTTGGAATCTTGCCGTACCGGGCCCGAGGGAGTTATGACGAACCTTCTTGCGTACTGATAGGGGGCAATCTGATCGTTTCCATTTACACCCCAACTTGCACGTAACTTGAGTAGATCCACAAAAACACTCTCACCCAGGAAATCCTCACTGGAAATCAACCATCCGGCCGAAACCGAAGGAAAGAACCCCCATCGGTTATTCGGACCGAATCTTGAAGAAGCATCTGCTCTGAGTGTCGCTGTGAATAAGTATTTATCTTTCAGCGTCAGGTTTCCACGACCATAAAAGGATTGTGTTCGATTAAGTTGGGAAAACCCTGGAAGTACGGTAATATCAGTTTCATCTATGATGTCTGAAAATTCCACATCGTCTATATCATTTACCGTAAAGTCCACTCCTGTCATCGTCGTTGAAGAACTGCTGTTTTCCAGCCAGCTTGTTCCCGCCACAAAACTGATATCAAAGTCTCCTCTCAGTATGCCGTAATTAAGGTAGGCTTCAAACTGCTTGAACTCCGCTTGAATATCTGTTTCAGTCAAAGAATTGACTGGGTTTTGAAAAGTGCTGTTTTCGTATGCAAATGACCGATTGAAAGACTTGATATCCACATTCCTATCCAGAAATCCTACTGCCGTGGTTATCGATAAATTGTCGAATAGTTGGTATTCTAATTTGGCATTTCCGTAGAATACATGATCAAATGCATTGTTTTCCGTATTTTCTAAACCCAACAACGGGTTCCCAAATTCAGGTTGCGGATTCAGCACCACTCCGTTTACCACTACCCCAGTTTGGTCACCGTTGTTGAATGGGTTACCATTTTCATCCCTAGCCGGATATATCGGTGGCAAAGCCGCCACGGATGAGATCAGTCTCGAATTGAAATTATTTTCTGCAATGAACTCTCGGGTATTCCAGGAGTAAGTGCCCAGTGCGCTGATCTTTAATTTTTCAGTTAACTGACTGTTAATACTCGCCGTAGCTGACTTCCGATTGAAGCTGGTGATCCCAATGATCCCATTTTGATGGAAGTTTCCGAAACTGGCATAATAATCTGTTTCTCCTTTTTTGCCGAATAAAGCCAAATGATTGTCGGAAATTGTAGCGTCATCTGAAATTTCACGAATCCAGGTTGTATTTGGCAACAAGGCAATCTCTTCGTCTGTAAATCTTTGTCTGCCATTAGGGTCTTCCCCCTCACGGATCTGGTAAAGTGAGGATTCATTGTAGTATCGGGCATATTCTTGTGTATTGAGGTATTCTCCCTCGCTAAGTAATGACTGGATTCCGAAATAGGAATTGTAACGCACATTAAGCGGCTTTTTGGCATCTGCGCCATTTTTGGATTCAATCTGGATCACACCATTTCCCCCTCGAGCTCCATAAATCGCACTGGAAGCAGCGTCTTTGAAAACAGAAAGTCCGGCCACATCATTCTGATTGATGAAATTAATATCAGGCACTTGCACCCCATTAACCAACACCAGAGGTGTTGCATTTCCTGCGGTAGAGATTCCTCGCATTCGAATGGTTTGTGTTGCGCCAGGTGAGCCCGATTCCTGAATCACCACAACGGCTGGAACGGTTCCCTGAATGGCCTGCTCGACATTTGCGATAGGGCGATCCTGAATTTCTTTGAGACCTATTGAAGATATAGAAGTGGAGACCAGTCGTTTATTCTGGGTTTGACCATATCCGGTCACGACCACCTCTTCCAATTCCTCAATATCCAATCTTAACTGGATGGTAAATGTTGACTTGTCACTGATCGGTACCACTTGACGTAAAAAACCTACCGAACTGAATACCAAATTGGTGGCTCCTGCCGGCAGTTGCAGGGTGAAATCACCGTTGATATCGGTAACTGTTCCTACTCCGGTACCTTCTACCAGAATCGTTACTCCAGGCAACCCCTCACCCGATTCATCCGACACATTGCCGGAGACCTCAGGTTGTTGCCATGTTGCCGACGCCACCCAGGGGATGATCATCGCCAATATGAGTTGTAAATATTTCTTCATACTTGAGATTAATGCTTGATGTAAAAAAGTTGCTGTACCGAACCATGATCATTGGTTAATCGAACCAGAAAGGGCCTATTGGGTATATGATGGTCTTCAACCATTATAGAATGACCTTCAGATATTTTCCGAATCAATAATTGCCCACTGAGATTGAATAAGGACAGCTCGCTATTATTTGGTCCAGGGTCCGTGCTAAAAACCCATGTCCCCTTATCATGTTGGATCAAGATTTTTTGCTTGTCAACATGTCGTATGGTTTGATCAGTAGAAAGTATAATCTGGCTTTGCCAAAATGAATAATCCAGATCTTCATACAAGTTTTCGCTTGCCTTTACCCATTTCTCCTGGTTTACCTCATTTTGCCACTGTTCCAATACATAGTCATTCACCTGGACCCGGGAATCACCCCAACCCTGTCCTGTCCACAATGACTGGACGTCCCAGTTAACATTGATATAGGCCAATGCCTTGATCCTGTCATTGGTGGCTATGGTTTCAAATAAGGGCGCAAACCAGGTATCCCAGTGTTCCTGACCATCTCCTGTTTTCAGGTCACGCCTTGGTGCAGATTCTGCAATCATGATCGGCTTATCACGAGCCTCAGCAAAATTCCGAATACTCAACCCTGGATTAGGGCCATCGAAATGAGAATAGGCCATCCAGTTCACATATTGATCTCCCGGATACCAACGATCAATGTTTCGGGTATTAATTCCAGCCGATTGCCAGACGTAGGCGACATTTCGGACTTCATTTTCATCGAATAGTTTTACGATATGAATCCAGGCGGCTTTATAATCTTCCGGATCCAAACCATTCCAGGGACCATCGAATTCGTAACCAATTCTAAGGAACACCGGCCGGTCCGCCTCTTTTATCCAATTCGCCAAAATCCGTAATTGAAAATCCCTGTTCCCGTTGATAATCTGTCCCAACTGGCCATTGATGAACAAGCCAAATACGATGAATGAATGATCGAATGTCTCGTCTTCCAGGTATTGCCTGGCATTCACGTCTCCCGCTCCCCAATTAGCCGTGTTGCTGAGTCCATCTAAACTCGGAAGTCCTACGTAGGATGTGACACCAGCAGGGATTTGATTCAATGCATCCACGTAACCCTCTGTGTAGTTGTCCAGGCCACCTACGGCACCCAGATCTTGTCCGAGGATGAGTAATTTTTTCCCCTCCGCAGGTACATACTTCGCTGCACCATTGTGAGCACTGCTTTGGCCAAAAACTGCCAGGCATGTCAGGAGATAAACAACGTAGAAAAGGACTCTCATAGTAATTAAAGTAGTGGCCAATTAAGGCCACCACCGAACTAAACTTTATCTATTGTTGTTCAAATCTGAAATTGCTGTAATACACCTCTCCGGCATCCGGGTGTCCAGAACCTCCGAATTCGATGATGACTAAATCCATATCATCACGGATTCCGCTGGCGGCATTCTCATCATCCAACATGTCGGTGAAATCGAATTCCAGGGATACCCATTCGTCCAATGCAATATCTGTCACATCAAGTGTCACCCAACAACACCAGAATCCCGGACCTCCTTCGGCTCCGTCATCATCTCCACTTTCATCCGCAAGCTTTATGGTAATTTGGTTTTGAAGACCTCCTTCAGCAAAGGTGTTAGTACTGGGAATGAATACGTCGATTTTAGCGATAGCAAAATCATAAGACCCATTGTCATCAAATCGGATATCCGCATCTCGGGACCAAAGTTTGAAATCAGTAAATCCACCATCTGCATCGGTACGGGTAACTTTCGTTGCTGTCACGCCATCTTTTTCAACACCATACTCAATTGTGCTTGAAGAAGTCACATCATCCACACCTGCTCCTAAACCATCCTCAGCAGCAAATGAATGTGAAATGGTTGAACTTGATATTTCGTCCGCATAATCTGTGGGCACGAAACCTTCATTATCCCTGATATCCGGTGTAGTAGTTTTATAGTACGCATACGTGAAGTAATGCCGATTGGCGGTAGAAAAGTCATTATCAAACACCTGACCTTCCAATACGAGCACGTCAAAATCAGTACCTTCCTCGATCATGAAAATCTTATAGGTAACCCCTTCTCCCACATCGTAGCTTGATTGCTCATCTTTATACCTTGGATTATGAATATGGGCTCCTGAACCAATTACCTGAAGCGTACCAGCAACTTCGTCGATCACAAAATTCTGCGTTTCTTTCACGAAATCACTTACGTCTACGCCATCGGCTCTTAATGGCAATGAACCATCTACTATATCGATATCCGTCTCGTTGTAATCCGTTCCTGCCCAGATGCCAAACTCACCCCAGAAGTCGCCATTCCAATTGATATTGTAGGTACCATCTTCATTGAAAGTATACTCATCATTGGCCATAGAAGGTCTATTCGCCAGAGAAGACTGGAGAACGAACTCGCCTGCTTCATCCTGAAGGTCACCAATGTTGAACCAGGGAGCACCGGTTTGCATATCGTATGCCCAGGAATCATCATCAGGTCCCAGGTGATAAGCGACATAATCCTCTCGAATAGGAATCCAGGTCTTACCCACAATGAAGTTGGCAAAAACAGGAATCGAAACGGTCAACTCGAGAGATTCATCATCTGAACCCGATGCATTGGTCACGGTAAGGGTCACGGTATAAGTACCTGCTTCCGCATAAGTGTAGGTCGGATCTGATTCAGTAGACGTACCAGTGTTATCTCCAAAATCCCAGGCATAAGTGTCTGCTCCGATAGAAGCATCCACAAAACTTACGGTCAGTCCATCGACGGTTCCTGTGTTAAATGAAGCTGTGGGCGGATCAACAGGATCAACCGCTGGCTCATCGTCAGAACAACTGGATACCAGAAGAAGGCCAGCCATCATCGCCAGCAATCTTGTTGACCGCCATGCATGCTTGAAAAAATTTGTGTAAATGTTCATCTTCATCTCATTTTTAAATTGTTGTAAGACTTCACAAGGAGCGAATACTTCGACGGGAAAGGCAATGTCAAAGCAGGTCACCTTGCCGGTTACTGTTCACTTTCTCTATCAATTCTCAGAGGACAGGATGAACGTGAGGTCAATAGGTTTGATAGTTTGGATAGTACAGCTCTATGCCAGAGCCCGATGCTTTTCTCACCTCAACAAAACTTCCTCATACGAAATTGATGGGTACAAATGAGGGGACTTTTATAGATGAAAGTCGTCTCAAACCCTACTGCAAAATCTCGTCATCACAAATTCTCCACTACGTCAGCAAAGTGTCCATTTCCGTCTATTTCAATCGCATTCATTACTTCACTGAAGTAGTATTGGCGTAATGATGTATTCATTTTGATGTAAAGGTGCAGTAGCCAAATTATCCCTCATTCGCAGCCGAATGGCTTGCTTTGGAATCTTGAAAAAAGCAGTATGAAGAAAGGGTACGCACTTCGAGTGGCCATCATCGTTTCGTTGGGAGGTTTTCTATACGGATTTGACGCTTCAGTCATCTCGGGAGTGATTGGCTATGTAGCTCGACGTTATGATCTTAATGCTATCCAACAAGGTTGGGTTGTTAGTGCGCCAACTTTCGCTGCTATGTTCTCCATGTTAACAGCCGGCAGTATCAGCACGGCTTTTGGTCGCAGAAAAGTCCTGATTTATGTGGCACTGCTTTACGCCCTTTCAGCGATCGGTTCTGCATTGGCATTTTCATATGAAACACTGGTCATCGCAAGAATGATTGGAGGGCTTGCTTTTGGGGCTGCATTAATTTTAGGTCCGCTTTATATTGCGGAAATCTCACCAGCTGATATCCGGGGAAGACTGGTTTCCGTACAACAACTCAATCTGGTCATTGGTCTTTCAGCAGCTTACTTTTCCAATTACTTTCTCCAATTATCGGCAAATGAAGTATCCGGAATCACTGAAACCAATGTTTGGCGTTGGATGCTGGGAGTCGAAGCAATCCCGGCCTTGTTCTACTTTCTACTGCTATTCTTTGTCCCCAGAAGTCCCAGGTGGTTGTTGTTAAAGGGAAATACCATAGAAGCCCGAATCATTTTGCAAAAGATATTTGGTACAAATGCGGACCTGGAAGAACAGTCCATTACGAAAGCAATCACCAATACTTTCAGCGAAAAAAAGGCGACCATTCGCCAGTTATTTGCTCCGGGTATGAGATTGGTATTATTCATCGGACTGGTGATTGGTATTACACAAATGATTACAGGCATCAACGCCATATTCTATTATGCCAATACGATTTTTGAGCAATCCGGCGTGGGAACCAATGCCGCGTTTGCGCAAGCCGTACTTGTGGGGGTCACTTTTATTGTTTTTACCATTATTTCAATGGTCATCATTGATCGATTCGGAAGGAAACCCTTGCTAATCATTGGGCTGATGGGCGTCATGATCAGTCTGGGATTGGCCACTTATGGCTTTCAGCAGGCAGAATTCAGACTAAGTCTTACTTCCATAGAAAGGTTCAAAAAAGACTTTGATGCCCAGCCTTTGGAGGCCTTGACCCCCATCGTCTTTCATTCCGATCTGGCTTTCAAGCAAGCTGTAACTGAAGCGATCGGATATGAGGACTTTAGTAAACATCAAAATCAGATCATTGAGGCGGCGATAGACATCAATCCTATCATCGTTTTAGTGGGTATACTGGGCTTCATTGCTTCATTTGCTATGTCTCTGGGGCCTGTCATGTGGGTGTTGCTTTCAGAGATTTTCCCAACTAGAATACGGGGACTGGCCATCTCCATCATTGGGTTTGTCAATTCCACCACCAGCACATTAGTGACCCTTGTGTTTCCGTGGGAATTGGAGAACCTGGGTAACGTAACCACCTTCCTGATATACATCGTATTTGCGGCAATCGGTTTAGTTTTAATTGCCCGGTATTTACCAGAGACCAAAGGAAAATCACTGGAAGCCCTAGAAACAGATTTGACTCAATGATCAACGTAACCAATCCGATCCTGCCAGGATTTCACCCAGACCCCTCTATTATTCATGTAGAAGGGTGTTTTTACATCGCCACATCGACTTTTGAATGGTTCCCTGGAGTCCGTATCCATCAAAGCAAAGACCTTGAAAAGTGGGAGTTGATCCCAAGTCCGTTGAACCGGGTCAGTCAACTTGACATGAAAGGCGCTCCGGACTCCTGTGGCGTCTGGGCGCCTTGTCTGACCTATCATGACGGTATTTATTATCTGGTCTACTCTAATGTCAAGTCCTTTGAACCACTTTGGGGCCAAACTCCGAACTATCTCATAACTACCCATGACCTTGCAGCAGATTGGTCCGACCCTATATTCCTAAGCAATGAGGGTTTTGATGGCAGCTTGTTTCATGACGATGACGGACGGAAATGGTATTTGAGCCTTAGGCTCGATGAAGCTCACGAAAACATCTTCGGTGGCATAATTCTTCAGGAGTATTCAGTTTCCGAAAAAAGACTCATCGGGGAACCTGAAATCATTTTTGAAGGAACGGAACTGGGCAAAACAGAAGGGCCCCATTTGTACAAAATAAACGGCCTTTACTACCTGATCACCGCCGAAGGAGGCACGGAATATGATCACGCGGTATCAGTAGCCCGGTCGAAAAATATCAAAGGACCTTATGAAGCAAGTCCGTATGGGCCGATCGTTACCACGATGACTAATCCAGATTGGCCACTGCAAAAAACCGGTCACGGTGACCTTGTGGAAGATGACAAAGGGAATTGGTTTCTGGTATTTCTTACGGGACGACCACTGACTACCAGGGGGCGTTGCACTCTGGGCCGAGAAACGGCCATTGAAGAAATCATTTGGGAAAATGGCTGGCCTAAATTAAAAGGCCCTAATGAGGCTCCAAGGATTCAGATAGGAAATCCAAAGCCCGTGAAAACGTTTCATGTTTATGAGGACTTCAGCCAACAAACGGAGCTCAGCCCTCAATGGCAAAGCCTCCGCGAACCCATAACTCATGAATGGCTCACTTTAGGATCAGGTGGATTGACCCTATTAGGCCGCCAGTCACTTCAATCCTGGGAAAACCAAAGTCTGGTCGCCAGACGTGTGACCTCTTTCGATGTGGAAGTCAGTACGGAAATGCAGTTCAAAACGGGTTCACCGAATGAAACTGCAGGTCTGGTATTCTACTACAATTCCGGACACTATCACTATTTGCAATTGACCTTTGAAGAGGGATTAAAGCTTCAGGTCATTACTTGTGACCGCCGGAACGAGTCCATCATTTCCGAAACGCAAGTATCCGGCAGCCCTATTCAATTGAAAGGACACTTTATCCGCAATGCCATCCGATTTTTCTGGAAACAAGGTAATAAGGATTGGCTGCCGATTGGAGGTACACTGGATGGTTCCATCCTTTCAGATGACTATGTGCAACATGACAATGGGACCTACAAAGCTGCTTTCACAGGAGCGTTTGTCGGGCTATGTTGTCAGGACCTGTCTGATAACGGAGCGATTGCTCACTTTAAATATTTCGATTATCAAGAAAATCAGTAACTCATGTATAAGCTATCTTTCCTTTTATCTCTTGTACTTTTCTTAGGTTGCTCTAAACCATGCCCGGATGCCACTGATCAAGCTAAACCACAAATTCCGGAACGATCACGACCTCTGGCGAAGTTCGAACCAGAACATGGTCAGGTGATCCTGTTTGCCGGACAGGAGTTAGAAGCCGTAGGGGCCAATGACCTTTATGGCGATGGCTACATGGATCATTTTGATGCGCCAGGTGGATGGACTACTTACTCGAATATCAATCCGGGTGAAACATCCTTTGGACGTGTTCAGGAAGGGTTAGATGGCTTGTGGGATACACATGACTGGGGAGACAATGATTACAATGCAATGTTGCAACACAACGACCCGGACTATGCCAATATGGCTATGGCAATAGGTTTACAATTCGTCAATCATGAGGAGAAAGTAGCTTCAGGAGAACACGATGCTTACATTGACCGATTAGGTGATTTCCTGTTGGAATTGGGAGAAAGACCTGTCTTCTTGCGCATTGCTTACGAATTTGATGGTGATCCATGGAATCACTATGATCGCGAAAGCACGGTTGCTGCTTATCGTCGAATTGTAGATCGGCTACGTGCCAAAGGCGTAGAGAATACTGCTTATGTATGGCAGTCCACCGGATTCATTTCTCATCCGGATCAATTAGATGCCTGGTATCCAGGAGATGAATATGTGGATTGGTGCGGCGTTTCTTTTTTCAATCGCTGGAGGGAAATTGAGATGTTTGAATATGCCCGAAAGAAAGGAAAGCCCGTATTCATCGCTGAGGCCTCTCCTACCATTTCTGATTTTAATGCCAAGTTTACCGGCAATACCGTCGAAACGCAGCTTTCTGATCCCCAACAAGCCGAGGAAGCCTGGGAAAAGTGGTTTGTTCCATTCTTCAAGGCCATTGATGAAAATCCTGATGTAGTAAAAGCAGTAAGCTACATCAATTGCCACTGGGATTCTCATCCGATGTGGGTGAATAATCCTACGTTTAAAGGGATTGATGCCAGACTCCATCTTAGCGATTCCATTAGTGTACGTTGGAAAAGGATCACGGGGCAGGAAAAGTATTTGAAAGCATCGGAAGGGCTCTATGATTTGTTGTACCATAGGGATTAAAAAGACCTTTTGAATAACAGACAGTCAAAAATGACTATCGTAAATTTCTCTTACCACTCATCACAAAAATCAAATTCCCTCAAACAATACATGTAGCTACATTGTCTAGTAGTTGGAATTTAAGCCAACTTCATTGAAACACTTACGCAACCTGGTTTTACTGGCAGTGATTGTCAGTTTTAGTATTTCATTTTCATTTGCACAACGGCCCGGTGGTCCGCCTGTGGGCTATGGTGGAAAAGGCAAAGGCGCTCCCAAAGTCGGATATGGAAAATTCAGTGGAATCGTTCTTGACGAAACCGGGGAACCCGTACCCTACGCCACGATCAAAATGGCCTCAGCGTCGGATGATAAACTCATCAATGGTACGATCACCGATGAAGCGGGAAAATGGGTGCTCAAAAGTGTGCCAGAAGGTAATTTCAAAATCACCATTTCATTCATAGGATATGAACCTATCGTGCAGGGACCCTTTGAAGTGACTGGAAAGGGAGAATCATATAACCTGGGCAAGCTTGCACTGAAACAATCCGCCATTGCGCTGGAAGGGGTAACCGTAGAAGGCGAAAGAGAATTGATTGAAGACAAAGTGGACCGGATCGTCTACAATGCCGAACAGGACCTTACCACGGCAGGAGGCGATGCTTCCGATGTATTGCGAAGAGTCCCGCTATTGTCCGTAGATCTCGATGGAAATGTTTCGCTTCGCGGAAGTAGCAACATCACTGTATTGATTGATGGAAAACCGTCTACTATTACCGCCGGAAACCTGGCGGATGCGCTTCGTCAAATTCCGGCAGATGAGATAAAATCAGTCGAAGTGATCACCTCTCCCTCCGCGCGATATGATGCAGAAGGTACCGGAGGGATCATAAACATCATTACCAAAAAGAACAACCTTCAGGGTGGCACTTTGTCCATTAACTCAGGCGTGGGATATCAGGGTTCTAATCTTAGACTGAATGCAGGTTATCGAACCGGGAAATTGGGACTGACACTCGGAGGCAATGGCTATGCCGGCTATAACATACGAGGAGCACTGGACAACAGACAAATCGCCACTGATGCTACAGGGACTGAACTCTCAAGAACCAATCAAACCGCAGAGACACTGAGCTCACGTATTTCGGGTCGATACAATTTCGGCTGGGATTACACTTTCAATAAATACCACTTCATTGGAGGGGGCGTCAACTATCGCATTTTTGATTCGAGAAATGACCAGGATGAACGACTCACGGAAATCACCAATAGCACCACCTCCAGGTCCATTCTCCAGGATGTATTCACCCTGACCAATTCCAATAGTGTGGATGTTAATTTTAACTACATCCGCTCATTTGATAAGAAGGACAAGGAGATCAGTTTCATCACACTCTATAGTCAGGATGCACGAAATAATGATTTTACCATCGACGATCTCATTGTACCTGCTGGTACCAAAAACGAAAACAAGAGCTACAATCGGGAGTTTACGATGCAATTGGACTATGTCGAACCCATTGGGGACAAAGCCAAATTCGAAACCGGACTTAAGAATATTGCCAGAACGGTAACCAGTGATTTCCAACTATTTAGCAGACAAGAAGATGGTCCATATACGGCTGTCGAGGGTGCTAGCTTCAGTAACGATTTCCGGTACGTTCAGAACGTTACTGCAGGATTCGTCTCCGGTCTGGTAGAACTACCCGCTGATTTTACGATTCAAGCCGGGGGAAGGTATGAATACACTACCATTCAGGCCAACTTCTCGGACGAAGTGGATTTAGATATTGGAGATTATGGCACCTTCGTACCAAGCGTTAATCTTTCCAAAAAACTCAAGAACAACAAGACATTGAAGTTCGGGTATTCTCGCAGGATCGCACGTCCAAGTTTACAGTTCCTTAATCCCAACATCAATGCGGCAAACCCATTGAATATCTCACAGGGAAATCCGGATCTCCAACCGGAATTCACGGATCAGGTTGAACTTTCCCTAAGTAGTTTTAAACGTAGCACCTCGCTTAACGTATCTGCTTTTGTGCGTTCGACCAATGGAAGTATCCAGGCGGTTAGAGAAACGATCGGGCAAGATACGGTATTCACAACCTTTCAGAATATTGGAGAAGAAGATGCCTATGGTGTCAATGTCTTTGGAAGTCTTCGAAAAGGTAAGTTGACCCTGAACGGAGGTATCGACGCCTTCTACTCCATTTTGACCAATAATGTCAATGATCCTTTATTCAGAGCTGAGAATGAAGGGTTTGTATTCAATACCCGAGTTTTTGGAAGTTATAAGTTATCGGAAAAGTGGACCTTGCAAATGTTTGGATTTTATCGGAGTTCCAGGGTTCAGCTACAGGGCTTCAGCAATCCGTTCTATATCTACAGTCTAAGCATTAATCGCAATTTCAAAGACAAGAAAGGCAGCATCGGTATTGGCGCCAATAACTTCGCTACTCCACGGAATATCCTTGACTCAGAAGTGGATACGCCGTTCCTTATCCAAAGAAACCGACGGGAATTACAATTGCTAAATTTCAGGGTCAACTTCAGCTATCGCATTGGCAAACTCACCCAGCGAGCACCCAAAAAAGTGAAAAAAGTAACCAATGACGATTTGAAATCAGGTGGAGGTAATGACGATGGCGGAGAAGGTCGTGGCTGACCTCTCAATTTAACATAGAAACCCAGGTTATAAGATCTTATTCCTCTACGATGAGGTCTTATGGGTTTGCCTTATCCCGTCTTTTGACAAGGACTTTTAATATAGATTCCAGGAACGTTGATGAGCGTCGAACTGCCAAAAATCCATTAATGGCTTATTGTTTCGGTCCCATCCACCAAATAAGATCAAGGCCTCTTTCTCTGAATCATAGATCAATCCAGGTTTACCAGCTCGGGCTAAACGATCATCTACCAATACCTTTTGCCATTCACTGCCATCCCAGCTCCAGGTATCCCCTAAATATCCCTGGTTATACCCGCCACTTAAGATGACGCTCTGCTGATTTGCATCATAAGCCATGGCATGATGATCCCTGGCCATTTCCTTATTATCTGCCATTAATGTCCAACCTTCCAAAGGACGCCATTCCCAGGTATCTCCGAAGATTTGTTTGCCAGCATCAGTTCTGTTGAATCCTCCAAAAAGGACCATCACGTTTCGTTCCGGATCGAAACTCAATGTGTGTTGTAATCTCGGAGAAGGCTGGTTACCCACTTCCCATTTGACCCATTTGTCACCTTTGAATAACCATGTATCGCTAAGGCCATTTCCGTCAACACCTGATCCTCCGAAGAGCAGGATTGTCCCATCTCCGGAATTGAAAGCCAGTCTATGAGATTGTCTGGGTGCGGGGGCTTTCCCCTTCAGCTCTTTCCAGGAGCCCTCCTTCCATACCCACGTGTCATCTAACAAATTGCCTTTATCATCTTTCCCTCCGAAAACCAATAGTCGATTTTCGGAATGATCATAGATCATGGCATGACCACTTCTGGGTACCGGAGCCTTTTTTGAAACCATTGGGATCCAGGACTTACCGTCAAACTTCCACAGATCATTTAGTCTCTTTTTCTCGCTGCTGCAATATCCTCCAAAAAGGTAAATGGCCATTTCCTGTTGATGATAGGCAATTACAGGTTGATTTCTGGGGCAAGGAATTTCTTCAGATTGAGCGGCAGCAATACTGCTGACTATTAACAGTGAAATGAAATAATGCATTTTCATCTTATACAATCAGGTCTGGTGGGAGATTAAACCCAATAGCCTTAACTCCTGTACAGTTAAACTTCTCAAACACACTAAACCATTACCGCAAGGAAGCTTGATCACATTTCATCTTTCAGTCTAAACTTCTCAAAAGCAGTGATCAGGCGCTGTGTGATTTGCTCCAATGATTGAGACCGCTTCTTGAAGCCGGCCATACCATTGGCCAATTGTGTGGCAGAAGTCGCCACCTCCTCTGTCCCGGCTGCCGTTTGTTCGGCAATGATTACCACTGACTCTGTGATGCCTACTATGTCCTGAATGGCTTTCTTTTGTTGCGCGCTGGTCACATTTATACCTTCGGTCAGATCCAGGGTTCCTTCAGTGGCTTCTGTGATTCCCTTGAACGCTTCGGATGCTTCCTGAGAAGATTTGGCACCCGCCTGGATGCGTTCGTTCATCATTTCCAGTACCTGGGTAGCTTCTTTGGAATCCGTTTGCACATCCGCAACCAATGAAGCGATAGACTTGGCAGAACTTCTAGAATCCTCAGCCAGTTTCCTAATTTCTTCAGCCACAACAGCAAATCCACGACCGGCATCCCCTGCCTGTGCGGCCTCTATCGCCGCATTGAGCGCTAATAAATTGGTTTGCGCGGCAATGTCTGTAATCACGCTCAATACCCTCGAAATTTCGTTACTTCGATCCACGAAAGCTCTAAAAGACGCATTGGTCTTGGTTGAGAAATCGGAAATATCTACCATGTTCTCATTCACATTATTGATAAGGCTCAACCCTTGCCGGCTTTTCTCTGCACTACTTTTTGCCGCGTTATTGATATTTTTCACCTGCCCCTCCATGTCATTTGAGGACTGCATGATCTGTTCTATCAACTGAGAAGAACGATCGATCTGATCTACCTGACTTTTAGCTCCATTGCTCATTTCTTGTATGGACTGGGCGATTTCCGTGGTACTCGTATCCATTTCTATCCCATCGTGAAGCATCATTTCAGCAGATGTCCGGATATCTTGCACTGCAGCAATGGCCTCTGACAGCAACAAGGTAAGGTTATGCAACCCCTGATTTAAATTCCGAGTCATCTCGCCAATGTCCCCCCGTACGTTCTCATCCAGTCTTTCTGTCAGGTCTCCTTCCGCCATTAGCCGCGCCATGGCCTCAATGGATTGAAATGGCTGATGAAAAGAGGTCAGCAAATCATTGATTGAATGCGTAACGTCATTCCAGACACCTCGCTTATTGGTAGCTTCAATTCTCACAGAAAGGTTTCCATCTTCAACGGCGGCAGATACCACCTCATTTAGCTCACTAAGCACACTGAGCAAATTGTCACGCATTTGGATCAATGATTTACCCAGCTGATCGCTCTTGCCGGAAATTTCAAAGGCGCTTTCCATGTTACCATTTCCGATCTCCTCCGCGAAAGAAGCTTTACGGCTGAGCATCTCTTGCAGCAAATTCACGGATTTCGCCGTTCTTCCCAGCTCATCCGATCCATATACGACAAGACGTGTACTGTTATCGATCTCGCCTTTTGCGAGGTTTTTGAGGAGGTTTTCGGATCTTCTTAATGACTTAATGATATGACGAGTAATCAGCCCGATTACAAGGGTCAGAGCCAATAATCCAACTACCCCTAAAATAGAAGCGTTTCTGATAATGGTTCTCGCATCTTTGTTGATTTCAGAGACCGGCACAACCGTACCAACAGTCCAAAAACTGTCGGAATTTCCGATAGGGACTTTGACAAAGTTGGCATAGGCCATGGTACCCATATGTGCATCAAACTTCTCTAAGGCTACGGCTGCTCCACTGGAAAGATCTCCTCTAACCTGTCTGATATCTTCATCCTGAAACAACGACAGCTGATCAACATATTTATTAATGAATGAATGATCAGGGTGCGCTACAATTCGGCCTTTGTCCGAGATCACGACGGCATACCCCATATCGAACGTGTCAAATGAGGTTGTCCCCAAATATCGATCGATCGAAAAATCAAATCCTACCTGTCCTAAGTATTGATCTCCTTTCTGAATAGGACTGACAATACTGGTCCCCAAATCATCTGGAAAAGCAATGGTATTGTAGAAATAGGGTTCCGCGGCCCCTTCTGTCCCACTTTCCCTTATGACATAATAGAAATTCTCAGGATCATAATTCTCTACGTCTGTCGTGTCCTGAAACTCCGAAATGACTCCCAATGAATCCATCACGTAAGCATGCCTTTCCCGACCATGGTCTTTATCCCAGTCAGGATCAATGGCACTCATCTCCCAACTGATCCAAACCAACCTAAGCTCTGGATCGCTATCCTGTACTTTTTGAAGAAGCTGCCGTTCCCATGCCAATCGTTGCGCTCCCGGAAGCTCGGAATAGTCCTCTATGAGCTTTGACATAGCCCTGGACAAAGAGAGGTATCCTTCGAAATCTGCCTGGATCAAACGAGCTTTTTCCCGCGCTCCGAGATCTGTCAGTTTCTGAGCATCCTCGACCGATTTCTGGCTCATCACCTGACCGACATAAACAACTGAAGAAACGTAAGTAATTACAGCGACTCCCAGGATCGGGATCAACATTTTCAAACGGATGGATAATCCTTTTAGCATAGCTGGTCTTATCAAAAAGTGGTTCTATCTCAGGAAGCTAACCTCTCAGGGTGATTGAAGCCAATCTAAAAATCACCGACGGTCCATATTTCTATTTTCCGGCGAATACCCTGAGTTGAAAGTTCACGTATAAAAATAAGACTGAATTTACTTTTGACAAGCCACAATGGGGATATCTTCCGTTTTATGTTACGCTATGCGACAAATTCATAACGAAATAAAAGGATTGTAAGCCAAATAACTTCTGATCAACAACTCACATTTCTATTTCATCTTTTGTCCGATCCGAGGATCAATCAAATAATCTTTTTCCTTTAACCGTGTAACTAAATCCGCTCCAAAAACTGTTCTAATCCTTCGTTTTTTGCCAGGTTCAGTTTTTTGCGGATACGGTATCGGCGGGTTTCTACACCCCGAACGGAGAGGTTGAGTTTTTGTGCAATGTCCTTCGTGGTAACATGCATTTTCAGGTAGGCCAATAGCTTGATCTCTTCGATCGACAATTCGGGATAATTGCTTTTCAGGTTCTTGAAAAAATCCGTATGGATCATCTCGAAATGCTCTTCGAAGGATTTCCACGAAGATTCCGTACTCAATTGTGATTCAATTTTTCGGGAAAGCCTTTCCAGGCGAGTACGGGTTTTATCATCCAAATGCCTGGAAACATCTTTCAATTCCTTTCTTACCTCCCCCAGAAAATCATCTTTGGCTTGTAGTTTCAGATTCGTGGTAGCCAATTGCTTCTCACGATCTGCAATCAATTTCTCTTGTGTAAGGATCTGATTTTTGAGTGAATCACTGGAAGTTTTCGGGCCTTGATGTGCAGGAGTCAACACATTGCCCAGGCACGATTCCCAAAAGTTGTAAGCCTGACTTACGAGGGCCTTATTTAATCGCGGTTCATAGATCTTTTCCGTCGTTACGCCCATCATGGCTTCCTCCAGTGTATGGTAGGCTCCTGTACTCACACCTGCCGCTCGTGCCGCGCCAATGGCCCCGGTGCTATCCACCATTTCAATATGACAATCCAGCATCGTGGCAATCGTCGAAGCAAATACCTCGGATTGAAACATGTTGTCATTCCCGACGCGCAGCACGTCTACATTCAATCCCAATTCCTTCAAGACGTTGATACCTCTTACGAATGAAAAAGCCACTCCCTCCAATGCCGCCCTGTAAAGATGCGCACGGTTATGGCGCGTAAATTCAATGTTAAAAATATGGGAATTGACATTCCTGTTTTCTAACATCCGTTCCGCCCCATTGCCAAATGGCAGTATGCAAAGACCATCGCTTCCAATCGGAACAGTAGAAACCATTCGTTCCATATCCGTGTAATTGCGATCTCCTCTCGCGACCTGATGCTTCATCCAGCTATATTGGATCCCTGCGCCATTGAGGCACAAGAGAACACCAATGCGATCGTGGTTGGTCTCATAATTTACATGGGCGAACGAATTGACCCTGGATTTCTTATCATAAATCGGACGATCCACTACGCCATACACCACACCGGATGTACCACTGGTTGCTGCTATTTCATTAGGTTTCAACACATTCAAAGCCAGCGCATTACAGGGCTGATCTCCCGCTCGAAAAGTAACTGGTGTACCTTTTTTCAAACCGAGCATATCCGCGGCCATCTGGCTTAGTGTGCCTTGTTCACCCAAAATCGGTACCTGATCAGGGATCAGTTCACGATCGAAATCATAATAATCCAGCACTTCCGCAGATACCCCCGTTTGCTGAAAATCCCAGAATATACCTTCTGAAAGGCCTGCCGAGGTAGTTCGACATTCCTCTGTCAGCTTCATGGCGATGTAGTCACCGGGCAACATGAATTTATCCGTCTTTTGATAGATCTCCGGCTCATTGTCCTTGACCCATTTCAATTTGGAAGCTGTAAAGTTACCAGGGGCATTTAGTAAATTTTCAAAACAGAAGTCCTCTCCCATCTCATCGAGGGCCTTCTTCCCTATTTCTACTCCCCGACTATCACACCAAATGATCGAGGGACGTAAAACATGCTTGTCTTTGTCAACGAGAACCAATCCGTGCATCTGATACGAAAGACCAATGCCCTGGATCTCTTTACCATTTACGCCTGTTTCCGAAAGCAATTTGCGAGTAGCATAGATCAGATCCTGCCACCAGATCTCCGGTTGTTGCTCGGCCCAGCCACTCCTGCGGGAAATCATGTCCATCTCCGATTCAGGGTAACTGGTGACACCTACTGTCTTATTTTGAGCAGCATCAAAAATGGCAGCTTTGATCGAAGAACTCCCTATATCATAACCTATCAACAACACGACGCAATCGATTTCAAAAATTACGTCAATGATACGTCAATTTTATTAGAAATTGACTTGGAAAGTAGTTAATGAGTTGATTTCGTACTTAAACCCGTTCTTCAATGATTTCATTGGTTGGAAAGTAATATTTCATGTTGCGATAGATCGCTGTATCCGTAATTTCCGGAGGAGTACCTGAAGGCATCGCCCGGAAATTGGTTGACAACCGATAGGCCCCGGTTACAGGTAATACGCTATGCCAGCAGTGTCCATGTAGTATTACTAAATCCCCAGTGGCAGGTAGTAGCATAGTTTGGTCCTCAAATACTTCATTCGGATCACCAACAGAGATCACCCCTCTCTTGTGGGAGCCCGGAACCACCACCACCTGACCACCGATCTCTTCAGAAATATCATGGGTATATACCAATCGATTTAAATTGAACTGCCTTGGATCGTCAGGAGGAGAATCCTGATGCCATGCCTGTCCAGCTGTGCCCTGCTTCGAAAACATGGACATACAATAAAGACTGTTCCAATCAGGGCCAAGAATGGATTCCGTCAATTGATTCAGCTCCGAATGATCTTCAATTTCCCGAAACAACTCTACCCCTTCTCTCAAGGGGAACCAGGGAACAATCTCGCAGTTTGAAGCTTTAATGAATTCGTCGGTATGTTCCCAGTCCGGATTCATGCCAAAATGCTCCAGACAAGTGCGATTGATCCGAGTCATCAATTCATGATTAAAAAATCCCGGCAAATGCAAATACCCTTGCTCTTCGAAGGTCCGAGCTAATTGCTGATAATCCATATGATCCGTAGTTTGATCACAAAAGTGGCCAGGAATTACTCCAATCAACTTTAATCGCTTACGGCATCTTTACTTCAATCCACTTTCATCCCTACGTCAGGCCGTTTTAGATTCCCAGGATTAGATTGAAATGGTAGAGTTTTGATCTCATGGATAAAATCAAATGGGGCATCTTAGGTCCTGGGATCATTGCTCACGAATTTGTACAGGACTTTCAACAGGTCACCAACGGCGTGGTACACGCGGTAGCGTCCAGGTCTGGTGAACGAGCCCAAAGTTTCGCTGCATCTTACGATATACCGCAGGTTTATGATCGCTATGAGCAGTTGTACACGGATCCTGAAATTGACGCTATCTACATTGCCACACCTCACACTTTCCACTTCGAACAAAGTAGACAGGCCCTGGATGCCGGAAAAGCGGTCCTTTGTGAAAAACCACTCACAGAGGAAATCAAGTCCTCCGAGACTTTGATTCGCCGGGCTCAATCAAAGGGGCTTTACCTTATGGAAGGGATGTGGACCTATTTCCTGCCTGCCATTCAAAAAGCCCGGGAGTGGATCGATGAAGGACGGATTGGGCCAGTTTGGCATATCAAATCCAGTTTTGGTTATCCAGTCCCTTATGACGAAAAAAGTCGCTATTATAATCCAAAACTGGCCGGAGGATGTCTGCTGGACATGGGGATCTACAATGTGGCCATGGCACAATTATTTATCGGAAAAGCCATCCATTCTATTCATTCTCAAATTCATAAAGCACCTACAGGTGTAGAAAATGACGTACTAACGCAAATCGACTATGGAGACGCTTCGGCTACCTTACATTCCGCTTTTCGATGCAAACTGCATAATCACCTGTACATCATTGGTGAGAAAGGCTATATCGACATTCACGACTTTTGGCGCGCCAGGGGATGTAAGTTATATGAAGGAGAAAACCTCATCGATTCTTTTGATGATCAGCGAAAAGGCAATGGCTTTGAATACCAGATCGAAGCAGTGAATAATGATCTGCTCTCAGGAAAACTCGAATCCGCTATCGTAACTCATGAAATGAGTCTGGCCTTCCAAAAAGTAATGGAACGGATCAGGAAAAGTAGTACGTAAAGCAAAGAATTTGGGCGTACGAGCGGCGACAGAACCTATCACAGTAATTCTTTTAGAGTGCTGGTTTAATCAACACGCCATAGTGGATTTCAGGGTCTTGACCTCCAACAGCATTCTACGCTATTCTACCGAAAACCGATGTACCGTTTTGGTCCGGTATACTTCTCCGGGATTCAGAACTGTGGATGGAAAATCAGGGCGATTGGGTGAGTCCGGGAAGTGCTGAGTTTCGAGGCAAAGGCCATACCGTCGTTGATATACCCTGCCCCGTTTTCCCGTGATGGTACCATCCAAAAAGTTGCCGGAATAGAATTGAATGCCCGGCTCTGTGGTATAGATTTCCATTTTTCTTCCTGAACCGGGATCGATCAAAGTTGCTGCAAGATTCATCTCCGTTTGGGAAGGATTCAAAACCCAACAATGATCATATCCAGCGCCGTTTTTCAACTGAGTGTGCTCCTGATCAATGTCTTGTCCGATAACCTTCCTATTAGTGAAATCAAATGGCGTATCCGAAACAGGTGATATCTCCAGCGGTATCAGCGTTTCATCCACCGGCAGGTATTTGGCTGCATTGAGTTGCAATTGATGAGATAAAATGTCGGACTGCTTTCCTGATAAATTAAAATAGCTGTGACTCGTCAGGTTCACGATGGTTTTCTTATCGGTAGTTGCCTGATACGCTACCGACAACTCATTATCATCTGTCAACCAATAGACTACTGAAACTTCAAGGTTTCCAGGATAACCTTCTTCCATATCCTGGCTGAGATA
The DNA here is from genome assembly GCA_965229785.1 of Cyclobacteriaceae bacterium. Taxonomy (GTDB): domain Bacteria; phylum Bacteroidota; class Bacteroidia; order Cytophagales; family Cyclobacteriaceae; genus JAWPMT01. Next base: position 273,916 of record CBDDJS010000001.1, on the reverse strand, counting down.
GGTCATCTGCAGGGCAACACCTTTATCAACTGGCAAAGATTCTGTCTTCCACAGCACTTTATCGAAACCAACCAGGCCTCCGTGCAAGTGATTGCCAATATTATTCGTCGCCAATTGGTAGACTTCACCATCCAATGTAAACCTGCCCTTGGCAATCCGGTTGCCATATCTCCCCACCAATGCGCCGAAGTAAGGATTTTCATTCAGATAACCTTGCAGGTCGTCGTATCCCAAAACAACATCTGCCATTGTGCCATTTTTGTCTGGGACCAACAGAGTCCTGATGATGCCTCCATAAGTAATGACGGAAACCTCCATTCCTTTACGATTGCGCATCGTGTACTCATGCACTTCCTCTCCGTTGGGTAGTTTACCAAAGGTCCTTTTCTTTATGATCGACTCCTTAGTCATTGTCGTGTCTTTTGTTTTCTGTTCAGTTGGCTGTTGGAAAGACACCAGCAAAGAAAGGGTCACCAGCAAAGAAAGTATTCGAATCATCCGTTAAAAATAGAAATAAAGCTATCTACTCGGTATTGGGTAATCGACTTTTGACGAATGAAACCCGTCTGGCATGTTGAAATTCATGTTCCAGCACATGAAACCACTGACAATAACGATTGATCCTTCTCGTTCAGTTTCATGAACAGCGTCACATAAGTTTTATTGACCGTGGATAACTGAATAAACTGGGATCATTGCGAAATATTATTACTCCACAGGTTTTCCGATTGATCCCTAACTTAGTCAACTAACAAGCTCAATCCGCATCAGGGTCTTTAGGTTGACCGAAGTAACCTTTTTCCTGAAGTAATTTCTGATTGATCTGTTGCTGCTTCTCATTGATCCTCTCCAAATTGGCTTTAGCTTCTTCCAATTTCTGATTACTATCGTGAAGCTCTTTTTGAGCCGATTCCAACTCCAGGTTCTTTCTTTTCACCAATACCGTGGCTTTTCTCAATTTGTCATTGATTGTCTGGACTTCAGCCTGCGCAGATTTGCTTCTACCAACATAAAAAATGACCAGACCAAATACAATGGTCGAAATTACCAGGGTATTCAGGGTCAGGAATAACAGGGAATGATCTGAGAGAATAGCTGGTTTTTCAGCCAAAAATATTTCATCGTATTGATAGGAAATGATCCCACCAATAAGATAAAGCACCATCCAGATGGACGAAAACCTGATCCCTCCCAGCGCCGGTGCTGACATTACCGCAAGCAGTGCCCAAAGCATGATCAGGCCTGAAGAGAAAAAACCACCCAGAGACCACTGAAAGAGAAAGGGCAATAGCAAACTGATGAAAAGCTGTACAGTTCGAGCAAAATTGTAGTGTTTCAATACAGCAAACAGGGTCAAATTGAACAGGGAAATCAGTACATAGCCATAGGGAATAAGCGACTGCCATACCAGGTCATAATACAAAGAAATGCTACCCCAAATAATGCCTCCACAGGACATAAAGGTTGCCAGAAAAACAAGAAAACTTTTACGAACTTTAAATTCGGCAATATCCGAGCGGGATTGACCAATACTCAGATATAGTTGCAAGATATTTGCCACGATCACATTGGGTTATGGTTGATGATTTAAGCGGTGAATACATCCCAATTCAGTGATCCTTAATGAGTTAGATCAATCATCAATATACATCCTTGATTCGTAGAATGATCATAACTGCACGTGAAATGTCGTCCAAAAGACACCAATGACTCATTTGAATACATTGACTATTTTCTGGATACTGGCATGGATGCAATGAAATAGGGTCATAAGCTAAATATATTATGGCAACACCCTGCCCTATTTGATGTTTCTGAACGGAGCTACAGATAGACCCATAAAAGGGTCAATCGGCTTCCTTTAACTGATATTTCAGTTAATAAACTAATTTAATAGTTGTATAACTGAAATATCAGTTATATAATTGTGTTAATGGAAAAATTAACGAAGGCAGAAGAGCCCATCATGAAGGTCATTTGGGCGAAAGGCGAGGTATTTATCAAGGATATTATTGAGGATCTATCTGAAAAAATACCGTACAACACCGTGTCCTCTATTGTCAGGATCCTGGAGACTAAAAACATGGTAGGTCACAAAGCATTTGGAAGGACCTATCAATATTTTCCATTGATCAAGAAAAACGAGTATCGAAAAGCTCTCTTGAAAAATATGATATTCGATTATTTTGACGGTTCCTACAAAGGCCTGTTATCACAAATAATAGCTACGGAAGATCTTTCAAAGGAAGAACTGGAAGAAATGAAAAAACTGCTAAATGAAAAATCATGAAAGAAATCGCTGTTTACTTAATGGAGTTCTTTTTGATCTCCACCCTGTTTTTTGTTGTTTACGTGTATGTAAAAGGTCGTTCAATTCCCTCACTCAAACGGGTATTACTTCTATGTTGGTTGGTATCTTCTTTCCTTTTTCCTTTGATTACTATTGATGGTTACGTCTATTCCGTACCTCAACTGACCTATGAAAATTTAGAAACCAATGGCGTTGGAGATCAATCGGATGCCTCATTACCTAAATTAAACACTGTTGCTAGTCCTGAATTTAATAGTCAGGCAGTGGTACCGACAGAAACGGTCGCAGAACCCTCTAATGAGAAAGTTTCTTACAAGATGCTTTTAATCACGGTTTATTTGGTTGTGGCAAGTCTATTACTGGTCAGATTCTTCATGGGACTAGTTCAAATTATGCTCATGAAGCGCCATGCTGAGAAACGCCACATCAATGGCAGATTGGTATTTATGGTAAATCAACCAGGCTTTACCGGAGCTTCCTTTTTCAAATGGGTCTTTATAGGCGCTGATATTGCTTCCGAAAACCTAGACCTTGTATTACAACATGAGATAATTCATAGCCGATTGTGGCATAGTTTGGATGTGATGCTGGGCAATCTTTATCAAATAATCTTTTGGTTTAACCCGCTAAGCTGGTATCTATTAAGACAGATTAAAATCAACACTGAATTAGAAACCGATTTATACCTGTCCAAAGAAGTATCCATCAAAAAGTACGGTGACCTGTTGCTCAATCTTCACCAAACACGAGTATCGTATGTCATGAATAGTTTCAGTTCAAGTCACCTAAAAATCCGAATAAAAGCGATGACCCATGAAAACTCACAAAGAAAGTGGGTACTTGTGCTCCCCTTTTTATCGGTACTCATTTCATTCGTGGCTGTAAGCTGTGGTGATTTGATCGAAAACCAGGAATCTTTAAATACAGAATTAGCAGTAGACCAACGTTTAAATGACGTAAAATCTATTACCTCAAAGTTCATAAGCCATCAAAAGGATACCCATCAAAAGACAGGAAAGATTGTGTCCAAAGTAACTTTTCATCCGGATGGAAGCTTGAAAGCATTCGTCAATCAAACCTCCTATCCCTATGATCGAGACTATGAAGCAAAAAGAACTTTTTGGGATGAACCTATAAAAAGAAATCTATTCCACGTAATGGACGGTTTGTCGCTTGATGTAGCGGAAAGAAATATATTGTATGGAAATGACTGGTCATCAGCCTATCTGAAATACCTCAGACAGGACCGCAAGGGTGAATTACAATCTCGTTTTTGGAAGGAGCATATTACAGCTGACCGAGAAGAAAAACCTACAGCGATTACCATCGAAAAAGAGTATGAAAAAGGCCCTTTTTCACGCGTAAACGTCCCTATTACTACGGAGTTCTTTAAGTATGATGGAGACAAGGTGATAGAAACTTCTTATATGAATGAGTATAAAATAGATGAAGAGGAAGTCGCGAATTTTGTATCTGAACATGAAGAGGCTCGTGATTTTATTAAACAACAGATGGCGAGGGTTCGCAAAGAATCCGGAATTGTCCATGAAGGCATAAAGTATATCTATGATGGTGATTTGTTAACCAGTATCACTTTCAAAGATCAGTCGGGAAGTCAAGCGAGTTATAAGTTCTTTTATGAGAAGAACCTGCTTACCAAACAGGAATACTATAAATACGGGAAGCTGATCAACTCCAGGGTTTTTTATTATAAAAATGGACTCAAAGACCGTTCAGAAATATTCAATGTCTACAACGAACCGGAATACACCATTCAATACGAATATGAATTCTGGTAAAAGATATTGATCATCGGATTTTTCACGCCGCAACGGCCTATAACTTAGGCCTTTGTATCGCTCCCGAAAAGACTAAAAGAATAGGTTCTGATTGGCATCCAATAGCCTGCTTCTAGCGATTGAGCAATAGCTCCTGCCAATAATGATTGGTCATGTCATAGAAAAACACCCGTCACCAGGGGTTGATTTAGGCAAGATGAAGTATTTTGGCGTTTCTATTTGTTGTATGAAGTTCAAGAGCGAAGGGCATAGTTTTTGAGCAGGGGAACCCGCTCAGAGCACTTCGTCATTTTTAAATATTATTTAACCCTTAATGCAGAGTAGCTCTGCTAAAGACTTCATGAAACACCTATTTTATTTGTTCATTTTTTCAACGCTGGCTGCCACAGGGCAAAATCAGGAAAGCCAACCGGTATTAAAAACCCGATGGGCCGACCAGATTAATATCGATTCTCCGTTGCCCGAATACCCTCGCCCTCAGATGGTGAGAGAAAATTGGATGAGTCTGAATGGTCAATGGGATTTGGCCGTTACCAATTACCCAGGCACGGCCCCTCAAACATTCGACGATCAGATCACGGTCCCTTTTGCGATTGAATCAACACTTTCAGGTGTAAAAAAGCGAATCTCTTCAAATCAACGCATTTGGTATAAACGTTCTTTTCAAGTACCCACCACATGGAAAAATCAGAGGTTACTGCTACATTTTGAAGCGGTTGACTGGGAAGCGGTTGTTTATGTCAATCATCAAAAGGTTGGTGTTCACCAGGGAGGGTACGATCCTTTCGTCATTGACATTACTGATGCCCTGATCGGATCAGGCCCTCAGGAATTAATGGTTGCCGTGTGGGACCCCACCAGTGAAGGCACACAACCTCGTGGTAAACAGGCCACGAATCCACAAGCCATCTGGTATACACCCGTCAGTGGCATTTGGCAAAGCGTATGGCTGGAACCCGTGAAGGAACAACACATCTCCGGACTAAAGACCACACCCGACCTTGACAATGGGCGATTTCTCTTCAAGGTTACCGCTAACAAGTGGCAAAATGATGACCTCAACGTGGCTGTTGACGTCAAGGAAGGTACTCGCACCGTGGCCTCAGGGAGCGGGAAAGTGGATACGGAGATTGCTATCTCGTTGAACAATCCCAAATTATGGTCACCCAATTCACCTTTTCTTTATGACATTGAGGTTCGTCTCATGAAAGGCAAACGTACTCTCGATAAGGTTAATTCTTACGCCGGTATGCGAAAAATAGGCCAGACAAAAGACGCTAAAGGCCATATGAGATTCACCCTCAACAACGAGATCATATTCATGTATGGCACCCTTGATCAGGGATGGTGGCCTGATGGTTTATATACAGCTCCGACCGATGAGGCCCTTCAATATGATATCAAGATGACCAAGGATATGGGCTTCAATACGATTCGAAAACATGTTAAAGTAGAATCTGCCCGCTGGTATTATCACTGTGACAAAATCGGGATACTGGTCTGGCAAGACATGCCCAGCGGAGATAAGAGTGCCAGATGGGATCCTCCATCAGGATACGCTGGCATTGAAATGCAACGAACCGCCCAATCCAAACAACAATTCTTCAAGGAATGGAAGGCAATCATGACCTCCTTTCACAATCATCCTTCTATTGTAATGTGGGTACCCTTCAATGAAGGTTGGGGTCAGTTTGAAACCCAAAAAACCATCGAATGGACCATGAACGAAGACCTCTCCAGATTGGTCAATGGGCCTAGTGGAGGCAACTTCTTCCCTGCGGGTCATACCGTGGATCATCATCAATACCCGGGTCCGGGTGTTCCTGACAAAGCCCTCTATCCTCCGGTCATTTTTAAAGACCGGGTACTACTATTGGGTGAATTTGGAGGATTAGGACTTCCGTTAAAAGGTCATCTATGGCAACAAGACAAGAATTGGGGTTATCGAAATCTTGAAAAAAGAGATGAGTTATTCCGATCCTATTCCGAAATGCTGGACAAACTTCCGGCACTCATAGAAGAAGGTCTGGGAGCAGCGATTTACACACAAACAACAGATATAGAAGGTGAAGTAAACGGGCTGATCACTTACGACCGGGAGGTTATCAAAATGGATCCGGATAAGATGAAAGAAGCAACAAAACAGCTATATCGAAAGCATTGATCGGTCATAAATATCTTTGTTTTTACAAAGATGTAATGAATCGAATTACACAAATTGCAGGATCTTTGAGCATTGCCGTTCAATGGTCCTGCTCCTTTTGGAGGATCTACGATGACCTTCACTGGTTATCGATTTGCCTTTCTTGGGGAATGGACATTTAATGGCAAAAAGTCCAAATATCAAACAGCGAATGACTGGGAATTTATGAAACCCATATCTGAACCTATTTTAAGGGGAACGTAAGCATCTTCAAAAGCCTGATACGGTGAATAGAAGTCACCTTATGTTACCGGACCAATCTCCAATTAAATGCCATGAGACAACCAAAAGAATTTACCCAGAACATCCACAAATACCTCTGTCTATTTTGTTTATGTATAATGACTTTCTCAGGTTGGGCACAAGAAAACCCCGCCGATACGCTTAATGCTCGTTATGCCCTCACTAAGGGTGATTCTTTATGGCAGTTGCAAAATTATGCGGAATCCGAACCACTTCTTCAGGAAGCTTTAACAGGGTACGAAACGCATAATTTCCTCCAACATCACCCCCAAATCTTATCTCAGCTCTCTGAAGTATATTGGCGAACAGCCCGATACGAAGAGGCAAAAAAAGCCAGTCTTCGGGCACTATCGGTATATGACAAACTTCCAGAACAACAAAAGAATCCACTGTATAAAGCAAATGCTCATACGAATTTAGGAACCATCAATTACCTTGAGTGGAAACCAAAAGATGCCCTGGAGCATGCATTCATTGCTATGGGTATTTATGAAAGCGACAGTATATACCTTAGATATCTCGGGACTATTTATGATAGAATTGGGTTAATGTATGGTGTACTCGGTGAAGTCAATACTTCGCTCAATTACAACCTAAAATCCCTACAAATTCGAGAGGCGGTATTAGGAAGAATCAACTTTTCAACAGCCGGTTCTTATAACAATATAGGCCTGGCTATGGCTGATAAAGGGGATTATGAACAAGCACTGAAATATTTTCAAATCAGTCAGGATATCTTTCGTGAATTATTTGACGCGGATCATCCTCAGGTCCTCAACGCCCTGTTCAATATTGGCTCAATCTATCAGGCCACCGGAGAATATGGCCGTGCGCAGGAGTATTACCTATTAGCCCTGGAAGCCTTTAGCAAATCTCCTGAGCTCTATCAGTTAGAAATCTCAAATGCCTATAATAACATTGGTGTGAGTTATCTGTTTGATAAGCAGTATGATTTAGCGTTGGAATGGCATAAGAAAGCGGTGGATTTGAGGAGAAGTATTTATGGTGAAATGAATTCTCAGGTAGCTTTTTCCTACAACAACATCGGATTGGTTCATCGGGAAAAATTTGAGGATAGTCTTGCGCTACATTATCACTTCCGGGCATTAGCTATTCAATCGGAGACATTGCCTGAATTTCATACAGAAATCGCACTAACTCATCTGGGAATTGCGCAGGTATACTTAGGTCAAAAAGAACACGAGAAAGCCCTGTTTCACTTCGAGAAGGCACAAGAAAATAGTCAAAAAAACTTTGGCAACTTCCATCCTCAGTTGGCAGAAATTCACAATTTCATTGCACGGACATATCTTTCTTCGGGTGATTACAATAGCGGTATCAAAGCCATTGAATCTGCCCTTTACTCGAATACCTCCGGAAGAGGTGTCACTACTGAATTGAATTTAGATTCCCTGGCTCATTTATCACCTTCTCCTATTGAGTTGATCAGGTCTTTCGGCCTGGAATCTCAGCTGATGCTGTTAAAGAGCGAGCAAACAGGAGATTTATCATACGCTAAACTTGCATTAAGTAAAGTGGAAATCAGCGATCAGGTAATCGATCGTGTCAGGAAGTTACAACTGAGACATGCAGACAAACTCAATTTCGGGGAGGTTGCGCTTTTTCTTTATCACAATGCCATTGCGATTTGCTGGGGATTATATACGGAAACCAGCGAGGCGCAATACATCGAAAAAGCTTTCTTATTTTCAGAAAAAGCAAAGGCTTCGATCCTGACAGAAAGTCTGCTGCAAAGAGAGGCAAAAGAATTCACAGGCATTTCCAATGAATTGCTAAGGTTCGAAGATTCCCTGAAAATAGAACGTTCCTTTTATCAATCTCAGTTAGCAAACGGTTCACCCCAAGGCGATACGCTTCAACAAAAAGGTCTTGAGAATAAAGTATTCGCAATCAACTACTCACTTGATTCCTTGATCTTGGCTTTGGAACGAGATTATCCGGAGTATCACCAATTGAAGTATCAAAATCAAACACGCTCCATATCCGATATTCAACAGATGTTATCCAGGGATCAGGCCATCATTGAATTTGCCATGGGAGACTCTCTGATTTACTCTTTTCTGATTGCCAGGGATCAAGTTGAGTTTTTCTCCACTCCTAAAGATTCACTATTTCTAAATACCCTTAATGAATTCACCATTTATCTAAGCAACGAACAATCCGTTTCTATAAAGGGTTTTGATCGTTTCAAATCAACCGCTTCTTATCTCTACAAGCAACTACTTGATCAGCCTTTGAACCAGTTAGAGAAAGAGATCAAACACATTTCCATCATACCATCGGCAGAATTATCGACGTTTCCCTGGGATGTGTTGCTCAGTAACACGCAAGGCGATAACTTCAATGAACTAAATTACCTCTTCAATCAATATACGATCAGCTACGGCTATTCTGTGACGCTATTGTTCAAAGAGGAGGAAACTCTGGGTAAATCTCCAAAAGAAACGCTCCTTGCCTTTGCCCCGGTATACGAAGGGGAATCCATACCTGGTGTCAAAGCAACATTTCGGGAAGCACTGGTTCCCCTGAAATGGAATCAACCTGAAGTAGAATCCATTACTCAAAACCTGCAAGGCACATCCTTTTTAGGTGAAACAGCCACGGAAAAGAAATTCAAAGAGCTGGCTCCCAACTTTCAAATACTCCATCTGGCCATGCACGCGTTAGTGGATCATCAGGAATCAATGAATTCTAAACTCGTATTTACACAAGACAATGATTCCATTGAAGATGGCATGCTTCATACTTTTGAATTATTCAATATGGAGCTACCGGCTGAAATGGTTGTATTAAGTGCTTGCAATACCGGAGTAGGCGAATTACAAAAAGGTGAAGGAGTAATGAACTTAGCCAGGGCATTTGCTTATGCTGGTGTCCCAAGTCTCATCATGAGTCACTGGAATGTCAACGATGAATCTACCGCCAGACTCATGACTTCCTTTTACAAACATCTGGCAACCGGAAAAAGAAAAGATGAAGCCCTCAGGTTAGCCAAATTAGATTTTCTTAGCGAAGCTATGGGTGTAAAAGCACATCCCTTTTTCTGGGGTGGATTTGTTGTTGTGGGAGATACGGATCCATTGGAAAGATCAAAACCCGGAAACTGGATATGGTGGGCGATTGCGCTGATTACCGGAGGGTTTTTACTATTCACAGTAACGCGAAAACGTGCATAAACACCACAGAGGTCTGGGATCAAGATGATACGTTCTTGGAAACAGGAGAATTTATGATGTGCAACAGAAAATGATCCCTCATCAGTTAAGCATCAAACTGAACTTCCCATAAGCTGGACTTTAAATAATAAGTCCGGCAGCTGTTCAAAAAATTCCGTTTAGAACAATCTTATTTGCAGGAATTCTAATTGCCGTCGGATTCACGTACATACTTCATGAATTGTGCTTCGGCCATCACTTCATTGTAAGCAGGGTCCTTATCCCATTGCGTCAATCCATTGAAGAAAGCTTTGACCTCAAAAAACATAATCTTTCCATTTTGGATTTTATACCTACTGAAATCTGGGCGCACAGCGTTACCATATAACATGGCCGTAGCACACCACCCTCCGTAAGCGGGCATGAATGCTTCCGGATCCTCCAGAAACCGTTTTTTGTTTTTGGCGGAGGCAAATTGCAGGCTCATATTTTCATACTGCAGTGTATGTTCTGAAGTGCCTTTCCTGGGAGTTCCATCGAAATAAGTGGTCAGATCATAGCCTTCAAAAGCAATGGGGTCGCTCTCAGTTACATATTTTTCCTGAGAAAAGGAGGCATTGAAGAAGGTTGCAAACAGCAACAAGAGTAATACTTGCTTCGTCATAACTTGGTTGTTGATTATAGTCCGTCTTTAGGTTAACTGGATTTACATAATTACTTAATATACATCTGTACCCAACTTAAGCCCTACCGGATGTTTTTCAATCTGTCACCATAACGACAAAGAAAGTTTGATTTAGGTAAACCTTACTTTTGAACTGTAAATGAGGCGCTTATGATCTCTTTCCAAAAGTGGATCAATAAATCACCAATACCTAAGTCAAAAAAATCAATCCCTTTCGACTGGTATAGTACTTCTTATTCATTCACCCGAGGTTCAGAGAAACGGTAGTGGGAGTTACTTTTATTTGTCGTTTCTACGACTTTTCAGCAAAGGTAAAAGCCAGCGATCTCTACCTGTAAACTGTCACTTCCTTTGTAATTTTCCTTTCTGCTCATTCTGAATTCCAGCCGGGTCAAACAGACCCATTCAAGAGGACCCGCACTTTTTTTAGAATTAGACCTAAAGTATTCACGACATGGTAAAGTATGACTGTTTCGAACATAAAGTTGCAGTAATTTCCGGGGGAGCTGGAGGCATGGGTGTAGCGATTGCCAAAAAACTTCTGGAGCAAGGTGCACACGTCGCTTTAGTTGATCAGGACGAACAAAAACTGGGAGATGCCAGGGAAAAAATGGCGGAACTATCGACTGATCAGGCAAAGCAACTATACATTCAGGCGGATGTAAGGAATTCTGTTGAAGTTAAAAACGCCATCGCACAAGTACAGGCCGAGTTGAAGGTGATCGATATCCTAATCAATGCGGTCGGTATATACATCGGACGTGCCATTGACGACACGTCAGACGAAGATTTTGATAATCTGATAGGTACAAACCTCAAAGCCCCCTTGTACTTCTGCCGGGAAGTAGTGCCATTCATGAAACAAAACAATGGCGGAGCCATCGTTAACATCTCTTCCATTGGAGGGGCAGTTGCGATGGAAGGGAGTCCTGCTTACGTAGCGACAAAAACGGGCATTACCGGGCTGACCAGATCACTTGGACTTGACCTTATTGAATACGGTATTCGAGTCAATGGTATCGCACCTGGCTGGACACTTACGCCTATGACAGAAGCACTCTATGCGGACCCCAATATCAGAACAGCATTGCTTGCGGACACGCCGGCGAACCGGTTTGCGATGCCAGAAGAACAAGCTGACCTGGCACTGTGGCTGGCTTCAGATCACGCTTCCTACATGTGTGGACAAACAATTCTTAATGACGGAGGGTGGACACTCCGTTAGTCTGACATTCTCCCAATGGCCGATGACCATATAAAAATATTGGAAGAACGCCTGAAACGAGCAGAAGAGGCACTGGCAAAACATCAATCAATTTCAGACAGTATGACCAGGTATGCCAAGAGAGGCATGCAGGTTACGATCAGAGAATTGAGCAAAACCAATGCCGCGCTGGAAAGCGCTGAAAAGAAATTGGTGGAACAAAATCACGAACTCGCCCAGCTAAATCAATTGAAAGATCGATTTATGGGTGTAGCCGCTCACGACCTGAAAAACCCTCTTCAAATCATCAAAGGGCTGGCTCAATTACTGGAGATCAGTTTACAGGAAGAACGCTGGGCGGATGAGCGAAAAATGTTGAATACGATCAAAGAAACAACCACTTTTATGACCGGGATCATTAACAATTTTCTTGATCACAATATGATTGAAAGCGGAAAATTCCCAGTAAGCAAGAACATCCACGATCTCAATAAATTGGCACTGGACATAGTAGAACAGCAGCAGTTGAAAGCACGTTCGGAACAGATTGAATTAATCACTATTCAGGATGATGCCCTGAAGCCATTTCAATTCGACGCAGAACGCATGTCCCAGGTTTTTCAAAATTTAATAGGAAATGCTTTGAAATTTTCGGGCCCTCATTCCAGGGTTACCATCAAAACCCATCTTGATGACGGGTTCGTCCATGTTAGCGTGGAGGACCAGGGGCCAGGTATTCCTGAGTCGGAAATCCAGCAAGTATTTGAACCCTTCCAACAAACCAGTGTGAAATCCACTAAAGATGAAACAGGTAGTGGCCTGGGACTATATATCGTCAAGAAAATTTTAGAAGCTCATGACGGTTCCATTTCCCTGGTCAGTGAGATGGGAAAAGGCACAGTTTTTCACCTCACCCTCCCCTATATTCAGGAATAACCATCAGATATCGGGGATCATTTCGCTTTCATAGAGCTTCTTGTTGATCTCACGCAGGATTTGATCCAATCGTTGCACCTCAAAATCTATTCTAGTCGTAAGCTCCCGCAATTCCGACTGGGCCAGGTCCGTTCGATTGATCAAGTCGGTCAGCCCGATCAAATTCGCCAGCGGAGCCCTCACTTTGTGACTATTTGAAAAGGCATAATCACTTAATGTCTGATTTTGCTTACGGAGCGTTTCGGTACGTTGATCAATAATCGACTCCAGGTTTTGATTGATGTGCCATACTTCCTCATTCTTGGCAGACAATTCCAGATTTAGGTCATTGATCTGCTTTGTGCGCTCCTCAACAAGGTTCTCCAGATTATTTCTATAAGCCCTTAGCTGGCTTTCAATTTCTTTCCTTTCCGTGATGTCTCTTATCGAAACCAGTATCCCTGAAAAGGATTCGTGCAATCGCGACAAGACAATTTCCACCTCGAAAACCGTTCCATCAGCGCGCAATCGCCGGGATTCACCCAAATCAAACTGATCCTGCCCACCTTCTATACCTTTCAGGACAGACTGTAGTAACTCACTGATGTCTTCTCTGTCTTCCGGAGGCACAAGATCTTGAGGTTTCAGCTTTATAAATTCCTCTCTGGAATAGCCAAACATAGCCACGGCCGCACTATTAACATTTTCATAGCGGGCTTCAGTAATATTATAAACCAGTTTTGCCTCGAATGACTGATCAAAGAGGTGATGATATTTTGCCTCGCTAATGGCCAGTTCCTTCTCCCGGATCTCTTTTTCTATCTCAACCGACAGACGATTGGCACACATGTCCAGTATGGAAAGCACCAATTTTTCATCTTCAATTGGCGTATTATCCATCACCATAAGATGCGCGATAATACGACCGGTTTTGTCTCTCAATGCAGTAGCGATGTAGGCATCGATTCCTTCATCAATAAAATACAGATCCAATGGATACTTTTCGCGCGCACCACTTTTGATCACTACCTGATTTTGACTTAGGATATCCTTACAGGGCGTACCTTCCAGGCTGTAGGAAAATGTTGGCGCCAGTTCATTACGAATGCTAATGGAACGTAGTGCCACTTCACTGCATTTTTCCTGGAATATTCCAATACCACAGTAATTCACTCCCAAAACCTGAGTCAGCGTCAAAACCATCAGATCGAAAATGGATTGATCTGCTCTATCCATGTAACTTCTGAAAATTCGGTCGAAGACCAGTTCTTTGATGTGAGCACTCGTTACGTCTTCCACCAAATAGAGTCCCTCTTCCGAAGCTCTTTCCTGATCAACAAGATGCCGTACCCGCACCCATTTATTCCTGTGCTTCAATCTGACCGCCACATCGAAATTACCATGGTCAGACATCACTGTAGCGGTTTGCTTATCCAGAGAAGTGGTATCCCATAAATCCTCAATAGACTTTCCAATCAATTCCCGTGAAACCCCAATCATCTCTTGAAAACACCGATTGCATTTCGTAATCAGCCCCTGTTTGAAATACACGATGCCAATAGGTAATTCCTGATGATTCAGAATTGGTGGTTCCGTCATTAATTGGTGGTTGGTGGTGACTTCTATGGAAGTTAAACAAGCTTACCCTCAAAAAGTATATATCACAAGGTAAAGCCCACAAATCACTGAATGAACCGGATTATACGGCGGTCAATGGGAATTTCCAGTCTGTGACAGGAAAATCATTAGTGAACACAGGTATGTATTTCCCAAAGAGTCGGGTGAAGTTATAAATACGCGTTATGTTGGATTAATTGAAATTCCAACCCTCAAAGTTTAATCAAGTTGTGGCTTTCTCTCACGACATGAAAAAACGAGGAATATTCGTTCAATTCACCCCGCGGTATCTTCCACTCTTTGCACATGATCACTCTTAGAAAGGGTCAATCTCACCACACTTTCCGTGTTCGCCTTCAGGTCATGAGGAACTTGCCCCGATAAAGTGATCAAGTCACCTGTTTCAAGGGTATGAACCTTACCCTGAACACCAAAATCTATACTACCCTGTACAATTTGCACAGTGATGGGTAATGGAGCCTGATGCTCATCCATCTGTTGGTCTTTCTTAAATAGAATTCGTATTTCTTTGCTGAAGTCTGTTTCCATCAGCAAGGAAACGGCAGGCTTATTTTCATTGAACTTCAGATCCTGAAGGATTGACGCAGTTTTCATTTTCTCAAATATTACTGGTGATTGATTATTTTATACATCTTTTAAAATGCTGAAAGTGATCCCCGCAAGTTTTTCATCGGCCGGCAACTGACAGGCCAACCGGCTTGAAGAAGTCTGGTTTGAGCATTTGGAAAGCGTAATTCTCTCTTCACGGTCGATCACTTCCCGGATTTCACCTTCTTGTATTTCTATATGACAGGTACCACACCAGGCTCGTCCTTTACAATCACCCCAATCCTCCCCTAACTGATCAAATAGCAGGATCATTAGGTTGGCGTATTCATTGACACGATAGGTTACGTTGTGCCTTGTCCCAAACTCATCGAAGTAACTAAAGGAATGTTGGTCATCCATGTTTTCAACCTCCTGGTTAGTTGTTCCAATAAGTAAGCAGGTAAAAACCTGCCCACGCCGCAAACCCCATCACCAATACCCACAGCCAGGCTGGTACGGCACGAGGTGTTTCCGAGCCAGAAACGATAAAGTGCTCTTTGGTTTCACTTCCATAAGCATTTACACTCAGATCGATCCGATCACTGACCACATCCTGGTCTTTTAATCCCGACAAGGCAATTTCAGGTCCGTTACGAACGAAAAAATCCACCTTTTTTACTCCCTCAACACCATCAGAGGAAGTAGCGACAATCTTCAACGAATGAGGACCGTCGGATATCCTGGTTGTGTCTAAAGTAAAATTGGCAGGAGGTCTGAATTCTCCCAACGGCGAGGATTCGTCATCCAGAAAAATTTTGACATGCTTATTCATCCTCAAAAATTTTGAATTTGATATGATCACTTTGTTCTGCCGGCTTGACCATGTACTTTACACTATACACTAGCGCATATATGACCACCAGAACTGAAATCAATACCAGAAAATAATCCCAGGTCCCCGGTTTATTGACCCCAAAGCTTGTTTGAATGAATGTCCCACACATGGCCAGAAATTCAGACATTTCATCCAGACGATAGATCCGGGTACGATCGATATAGCGAGCCAGCCACCATGAAAGAGATAGCATCATCAGACTTACACATAGTTTTTTGTAATTCATAGGGGCCAGTCATTAGGTTGTCCCTGATTTCGGATCGCCTTTACCTGATTCGCCGAAACTTCCGGCGCATCATTTCCCCAATTCGACCGTTCGAAGGTCAAAATGGCTGCAATCTCTTCATCGGATAGGGTTTTATTAAAAGCCAGCATCACACCATATTCATTATCTCTATCGAGTCCGTAAAGAACCGTGGTGATCATCCTGGTCGGATCCTCCTCATTCGCAAATTCACTTCCCGCCAGGGCCGGGAACGCTCCTTTGATGCCTTGTCCCTGATCTTGATGGCATACTTTGCAGTTTGCCGCGTAAAGCCTGGCACCATCCAGTTGAAGTACTTCCACTCTTTTCTCAGGATCTTTTGACTTTACCTTTTGCCAATCGTACGCATCAAAATCCGTATCTACATAACCAGGAACAGGAGCCTGTTTCAATGCAATCAGGTAGGCCACCAAATCTTCCACTTGAGATGTAGTGATCACTTTTTTTCCATCGGTGGGAGCATAAGCCTCAGGTATGTTTATGGCTCGTTGGCCATGATCCACATAATCCACTTCCTTAAAAAGCCAGGGATAAGCCGGCATGATCGATTCCTTCACCACGGATCTTGGGTTATACAAGTGCAGTAAATGCCACAAGTCTCCAGGTTGTCGATTCCCAATGTTTGTCAGGTCCGGTCCGGTTCGCTCCGAACCCAATACGGAAGCCGTATTTCTCCAGAAATTCATGCGGGTATTGGAGGCAAAATCCGCCGGAATAGAAGGGCGTTCGCCCCAGGGTTGATCAATGGCATTACTACGAACCTGCTGCGTATGACATGCCTGACATCCCTCGGAAATGTACACCATTTTTCCTCTCAATTCCGCTTGACTCAGTGGTCTGGCTGCTGGTAAGGGTGGATTATTTTCCTGGACACGGTAAGCGGGAATAATCGCGATCAAGGTGCTTAACCCAAGAAAACTCAGTCCAATGGTTACCAATAACCACCTGTGGTTGGTATGAAAACTTACCTTATTCATCATGCTTTTTGTTGTTGTAGCTGATACTTGGCAGTTATAGAGGCCAGTGGGGTGACTGCTTTGGCCGGAATGATCATTTTAAGAAAGTTGATCCCGAAAACGAGGTGTGACAAAAACATCATGGTTCCTCCGATGGCTCTCCAAAGCCAGTAAGGCGCCATCAATACCACGGAATTGAGGAAGGGCTCATGGTTCAGCCAACTCATCCCTTTGAGCGTCCCTCCTATCATCAAAGACCACATGTAGATAATCAGGCCTATCAGTGCCATCCAAAAATGAGCGCCGACCATCAACTCCGAAGGGCGATTTCCGGTAATACGAGGAAGCAAATAATAGATACCTCCCCACATGAAAAAGGTAATGATCCCGTACATCGTCATGTGAGAATGCGCCACATTGAAATCATTGAAATGCCAGACCAGATTACTGTACCGAAATGCCTGCATGGTACCCTGCGCGGAACCAACAAAGTAGAACAATACGCCTACTAGTAAGAACGGCAATACATAACTTGTTTTCAAAGAGGTCCAGGCACCTTTGAAAGTCATAAGGAAATTGGTTGTTCCGGCGATAACCGGGATCAACATGCCCATACTGAATACAATGGCTATCGTCTGCAATGACCAGGGTAACGGACTAAAAATGAAATGATGTGTCCCAATCAATGTATAGAATAGCATTTGTGTCCAGAAGGCCAGCACACCCAGCGAATAAGAGTAAATGGGCTTGTTCAGCGACTGAGGCAAAAAGTAATAAACCAGGCCCAAAGTAAAAGTCATGAACCACATCCCTACTCCCTGGTGCATGTAGTAACCCTGAATGATGGTCTCTCCCAGGCCATTCTGATAATTCGGCAAATAGCCAATCATTACCAGGATCAAAGTCCAGGTACACGCTCCCATGATGTACCAGTTACTTACATAGATCTCGCCGGTTTTTCTATTGGCAATGGTTTTTACAAAGTTGTACAAGCTCAACGCCAGACCTAATGCAAACAATAAGGCAATCGGCCATATGTATTCTCTGTATTCACCTCCGCCATTGTTGATGCCGTTCATTAATGAGAGGGTACCGAAAAGCACTGAAGCATTGATCAGAATCAAAGACATCCTGGCCAATTTTTCGCTGTACAATCGGGTATTACTGGTTCGGGCCACTACGAAATGCCCCAGGCCCAACATCGCGAGAGAGGCCCAGCCCCAAAATACTGCATTGGTATGAATAGGTCTTAATCGACCGAAAGAAAGCCAGGAGACATGATCAAGATCGGGCCATACGAATTTCAAACCCAGGTATTGACCTACTAACGTTCCAAATATGAGCCATACCACCGCACTCCCCACAAAGGCAATGATGATCCGCTTGAAAGAAGCATCAATGTCCATTCGGGGAACAGACTGCTGTTTTCTGTCAAACATCGGCGAATGATGTACGTCATTTTCGGATTGAGCAATCACCGACTTGAGATCAGATGGTGATTTCGTGCCCCCCAATTCTGTCCCTTTCAATCGGAAACTCCGTTCTTTATTTCTGGACAAAACATATGAAATTTCTGCTTCATTGAGGTTTTCCAGCAATCCTTTCAGGCCCGCCTGCTCATCCTGAACTCTCTTTTTACTGTAGCTTTCAATGAGTTGCCAAAATCGGGTGATGATAAGCAGAAGGGTCACGGCCAACACAACCGCCATCAAAACCAGTGTTCCAATGATTCCGGCAGAAAGGCCCTCTTCAGATTGACCAAGTGATAGAGAGGCACAAAAAAGGGACGTCAAAGCCGCAAAGGATTTCTTATTTACCAACATCATTATGCTTTCTGAATTATCGAAGGAACCGGATTAAATCATCGAAAACAGATTCGAAGTAATGAGTCCTATTTGTACCAATGCACATATCAAAAAGGCAGGTATATTGATCCGCATGGGCTGTACGGAAAGGTTAGTCACAAGAATGGTAAAACTGCTCAATGTGACAATACCCATGGCAAGAATTCCGTAATTTGAACTCAATTCCATCGACCAAAGGGTGGCTGGCGCTATGATGCAACCTTGTATGAGAATGGTAGCCACAAGTATGGCCAAACGATAAAAATCCATTCGGTCAGCCCATTGCATAAATAACTGATAGTATCCGGTCAGCTTCATCGTACCGACTTCAGATGGAATTACTTCATTAAAAGTGCTTGATTGCGTTTTCATGACTTTTTTGTGTTATAGATGAAATAAAAGGAAGAAGTAGCGAGTAAGATCAGCTTGATCATTTCTATCGCCACGTATATAAAATGAAGGTTGTTGGGTTCGGTTGACGCGCCTGATATGATCGCTTGCGCTCGTTGATCCAATAGCGGAAGCAGGTAAAATGTTTGTAACATCAACATCAGACCGATGGCACCAATGAGTAGATTCGTGCGATTGTCTGTTCCTGATAAAATCAAAGAAAGGATCAATATCAAAAGCACAACCCACTCCATTCTATTAAGCATGGAAAAAACGAGTCTTCCAATCTCCAGGCCTATAGGCAATGTCACAGAGGGCGCCTGAAACTTCAGAGGCGCCTCCATAAAGCTGATGGCTAGTAGAAAGCCAATCCAAATGAGCGAAGCCATATAACGCAGGGGATATGCCTTTTTCATGGCTGAATGATTTTGAAGCCTTCGGAAGTCCTGGCCTGAAAGATTCGAATGAACATGATATGGGCCATGTTACGAGCTCGTTCTTTGGCCAGGTGCGCATTATGACCTTCAAACAGGGCATCCACAGTCTTGAACCACAATTCCAGCCAATGTCCGAAATGAGCCTGTTCTATGCGATGATCAAATTGGTCGTCTACGGAAATATGCGCTCGAAGCGGATTGCCTTTATAAGCTTTGACAAAAAAGAGATTGGTTTCCCAAAAGTTGGTGAGCTTCTCGATGTGCTCATTCCAGTCGGAAATGGTTTCATTAAAGAATGGACCTATTTCCGCATGCTTACGAACTTTCTCATAAAATGAGCATACGAGGGTTTCTACGTCGTGCCTGGATTGAATGTCGTGCTTCTCCATGCAGCAAGGTTAGACACAGATGATACCGACATTTTATGACCTGGATCATGTTTGGAAATTATCTGAAAATTTTTCGGCCTTTCAACTCAATTTCACCTGATTGAGAAAGCTGCTTGACCGTACGAATGACTGTTTCCACGCGGATACCTAACAGATTCGACAATTGTTGTCGGGTCAGTTCTACCTGAAACAATTCCCGATCATCTCCATATTCTCCTTTCAGGTAATCCAAAAAAGTAAGGATACGATGTTGGGCATCATGACTCGAAATTTCTTTCATGATCATGGCCTTGTACATCAGGCGTTTGGTAAGTGTAGCCGTAAACTTGAGGTGAAGATCGGGATGGTCTTTTAGCAAAGAAAAAAACTTGTCTTTACCCAATTTATAAAGTGTGGCCTGTTCTTCAGCCTTGGCAGAAGCCGGATAAGGGGCTTCATGAAACAAAGGAGGTTCTCCAAAACTTTGGCCCTTACCAAATGACCCCTGGACAAATTCCTTTCCTTCAGGATTGATGTTGATCATTTTGATCTTCCCCGAGATGATCTGAAAATAGAATCGCGCCTGATCACCTTCAAGAAATAAAAACGAATCACCGGAAACTGATATGGTGGCTGGTTCATATTGCTCAAGTATCTCTAGAGGGATCATGGTGCTAAAATAGTTCTTTACTTTTCAAGCATCTTACGCATACTTACGTTTATCAGAGGGAGAATTCCGTTCAAAAGCTTCAGGCATAGAAATATAAATTGTATGCCAGGACGCACTTCAATTCTGAGAACGATAATCAGCGGGGGTCAAACCGGTCTTTGATTTAAATAGCTTACTGAAGTGGTTGGGATATTCAAACCCAAGGCTGTAAGCCACTTGACTAATCGGATCGTCACTACCAATCAAGCGCGTTTTCGCCCGTTCAATCAAATAAAAATAGATGTGTTCCTGAGCGCTCCTGCCGGTTTCTTTTCGAAGAAGATCACTGAGATAATGGGGTGACATGTTCATTGCCTCACCGCAATACCTGACTGAAGGCACACCTGACTCCAATGGTTTGCCCGCTTCAAAATATTCCCTCAATAAGCTCTCAAATCTTGTTACAAAATCCTTGTTCAGGTTGGTTCGGGTATAAAATTGACGATCGTAGTAACGAGTACAGTAATCGAGTAATAATTGGATGTTAGAGATGATCAGTGCCTGACTATGTCGGTCAATTGGCTGTTCATATTCCTTCTGGATCTTTTGCACCGTCTCAGTAAGGGTCCGCTGTTCATCCTCCGAAACATGTAATGCCTCTGTTACTTCATACGAAAAATAAGTATAGTTCTCGATCGTTTCGCCTAACTGAGATTTTCGGATCAGGTCGGGATGAAAAATCAAAGTCCAGCCGCTGGCTCCTACATAGACCTCATTATTATCAATTCGCATCGATTGATCGGGTCTGGTGAATACCATGGTCCCTTCCTGAAAATCATAAGCGTTCCGTCCATAGGAGATGGCACCCTGTATTCCTTTTTTCAAACTGATCTGATACAGATCAAATACATAGGTTAAGTCCCCAAAATCGAAATTGGTCATTTCGTCTGTAATCGGCAGAACAGTGACCAAAGGATGTTTTGGTTTATCATAGCCAAAGAATTCATGCACCTGACTGATGGATTGGATCCGTACTTTTTCACTCATGGGATAGTTAAAGATAGGAAGTTTTATAGCGCTCCACTAAACTGAATTCACCGATTGATCATCACTCTGTTATTAAGGTTGATCAGCAATCTTGCATAGGCTTGTTCAACTGGTGCCGGGTCCCAGAATGGCACCATTATGCCCCGATACTCTTCATGAATGATCACATTGGTTCCTGCATCAATGGGCTTCAAAATGTACTGATGGTCAAAGGTCAAAATCAGGGGTATGCCTCCTTGTTGATTCAACAAATGCTCCGGTACCATTTGCACCACCTTAGCATCCATCACAGTAGCTTTTCCACCTTCTTCCTGATAAAATTCATATTTGATTGAATTACCCTCTTGCAGTTCGCCTTCAACTGGAACAAGAACAGTATTCCACTCTTCCGTTTTTGTAAAATCCGTAAGGACTGACCAGACCTGATCCCGCGAAGCGGAAATGATCACATCCACATGGACAGATTTTCTGCCCAGGACCAGCAACATAAAGAAAACAACTATTATGACCAGCCCTGCAATTGCCCATTTCGATGTAAACATTGCCATAAACATTTTACTTGATGTATTTCTCGAACCAAAGCAGTACCTCTGAAGAATTTTTACCCAACCAATCATAAGCTGCCCCACGTTTCTTTTCAAGTTTCAGCCAAAGCAATTCCTTATCCACTTTAAGATCATTATAGTACTGCTTTACCATATCCAGATTAGTCATGGGATCGTTTTCATTTTGAATGACAAGCGTGGGAACTGAAATGTCTTTTACATAAGGTAAAAAGGAGTCACCATCTAATTTGATCCCCCTGTTTTTCTCATTGAATTTATTGCCAGCCTTAACCAGGAATGAAGGTAAACCCATGGCTTTTACAAAGTAGTCATAAGTAAGTGGCTGAACGGCGATAAGTGCCTTTACCTGGTCAATTGATCGAAGTGCTTCTTCCATCCCATAGGCAAACGTGGTGGATGCAGCTCCCATGCAAATACTCAACAAGCCAATGCTTGCGTTTTCGTATAGCTCATGATTGGAGATATAATTTACTGCGGCCAATACATCTTTACGTTCTTCTAATCCCCAGGTAATCCAGGGTGAATTCGCAGAACCGCTATTACCGTGGCTTCGTAAGTCGTACATCAGGACAGAATATCCCGCTTCCACGAGATATTTCGCCTGATTCAGAAAATGGATATCATCGGTCCATAGCGTGTTCTTATACATACCTTTTCCCTCCTGCGTGTATCCGCATCGAGAACATTGTACTCCAAAATGTGATTGAATGATCACCTTGTCTGTACCCCCATTGACGATCCACCCAGATAACGTAACCCCATCTCGGGTCTTGAATGTAATATCTTCATAAGAGAGACCAAACCGGTCGGGAGTTTCAAACACCGGGGACTTTCCCGGTTTGACCATTAGATCTGATATCGCTTTTCCAAACATGATTCTTTGTATTCGTTTGAGTTGGACAAAAGTCTTCCTCCGGAATTGAAATCATGTAAACATCCTGCAGAACCAAAGAAACATATTGCAGAATCCTCCATCTAAAACCTGGCATGAGAATGCTCAGACCAAAT
Organism: Cyclobacteriaceae bacterium; assembly: GCA_965229785.1. Taxonomy (GTDB): domain Bacteria; phylum Bacteroidota; class Bacteroidia; order Cytophagales; family Cyclobacteriaceae; genus JAWPMT01. The sequence goes on along the minus strand of CBDDJS010000001.1, from coordinate 250,789 downwards.
GCAAAGGCAGTAAAATGATGGCAGTAGTACCTTTACCCTCTTCCGATTCAAAGGCAAGTTCTCCATCGTGTTCCTTGATGCATTTCAAGGCAATAGCAAGCCCCATCCCATTTCCCACGTCAGGAGGTTTGGTTGTGAAGAAGGGATCAGTTATTCTGTCTTTGATGTCTGATCTAATGCCGCGCCCCGTGTCTTTGATCCTGATTTCTACCGTTGTTTTTGAGGTATTTGCATCAATCAAAATGACTCCTTCATCGCTGATGCTCTCGATCGCATTCTGCAGAATATTGATGAATGCAATGTGCAGGTCTGCACGATTGCCAGCAACAAAGTAATGTCCCTGTTCAATATGATTACGAACATCAATGTCTCCCGTTTGAGACTTGAGTACCTCCAGACAATCATTTAGGGTCTTTCCTGCATCACTGATCCCAATCGCTTTGTTCCTGGATATATTAAATTCATTAAGCACCGAAACGATCCAAGCAGCTCTTCTGACTCCCTCATCTGAAAACTTTAGTAACTCGGATACCTGATGCCGGAGTTTGGTGGGCATTTCTTTGGAGAGTTTTTTGATGCCCTCAAGGCTTCCTTGTATGAAGTTGAGCGGATTATTGATCTCGTGCGCCACACCTGAAGCCAATGACACAATAGAAGCCATCTTTTCGGATTGGACCAACTTAAGTTGTGTCTGTTCCAATTCGTGATAGGATTGCTTCAAATCATCACGCTGACTGCTAATTTGATTTTTTGCCTTACTAGTCAACTGATGTGAACGCCAAAGCACTACGATCAGTAAAAGCAATAGCACTGCTATTACAATGATCGCATTGCGAAGTACATTTGCCTTTTCTACGTCCTTCTTCATGGCCAACATCGCCGCTTCATTCGCAAATTGCAGAGAATCCTTCTCGAGCTGAAATTCATACTCGGCCGATAAAAGCGCTATTTTTTCAGTTTGCGTCTTATTCTCCAGACTATCGGACATTTGCTTGAATAAAACATGGTATTCATAGGCCGCTTTATAGTTACCCAAAGCTCGTTCCACTTTTGACAGCCCTTCCGCTGCGAATCTGATATTCTCCTTTATATCCGTTTCCTGAGAAAGACCTAATCCTTTGGTCAGGTAAACCTTGGCAGTGGTCCATTCTTTCTTGTCCATGTAGATATCGGATAAAGTCAGCATAGGGTAAGCCGTATATGCTTTCACGCCCATTGCTTCAAAGATGGCTAGTGAGCGAAATCCATAGGTCAGGGCTTTATCATATTGACCCATCCGCTTATGGACAAGCGCAAGGTTATTGTTTAGTCCAGCCTCTCCTACCTTATAATTCAGTTCCTCCTCAAGGTCCAGCGATTGATGATAATATTCCAGGGCCATTTCATAATCTCCCTTAAGGTCATGGACCATCGCTATGTTGTTGTAGGTATTGGCCAGCATCTTTTTATCATCCGCGATGAGTTCAAGTGCTTCCAGATAATATTTCAATGCCTCATCCAGGTTGCCCTGAAGCCGATGAATGTCTCCAATGTAGTTGAGGCTCGCTGTGATCTCTTTCTGCGTACCACTGGCCCTACCCACGGTCAATGCCCTTAGATAGTAAGTCAGTGCCTCTTCATAGCGGCTCAGCCTGACATTGATGGCCCCCAGATTATTTAACCCTTCAGCAATGCCCTTTTGATATTCGATTTCCTCAGAGTTCTGAAGTACTTGCTGAAAATGTTTCTCTGCTGTCTTGAAGTGGCTAAGGGTCAGGTTGATCCAGGCAATTTGCGTCAAGGCGTCAATTTCACCCTGTTTGTAGCCAAGCTTGACCGCTAATTCGGTGGCCTGATTCGCATATATCATGGTATTGACCGAATCGGAATTGCGATACTCCGCCGCTAATTGCACATAGATGTCCACTTGTTGAGTTCCAATCGACAAGGTTTCTAAAACTAGTCGCAGGGAGTCGATCAGTTTCTCATTTTGCGCTGTTCCAGGATAGGATAAAAATATCCCCAGGATCAAGCTGGCAATCGATCTCTTCAAAGCTATGCCTAAGCCATTATACACTTCAGTGTTTGTCTTTTCAGGCAAGAAAATTATATAACGATGGGCGGAAAATCCCATTCAGCTGCGCCTTCTTTTCAAAAGATCACATAAATATAATTTCAGCTATGTTAGAGACGCATACAACTACGTTAATTACTACAAAAATTGAGTATCCGAATAAAAACGATTGTTTCAATCAAAAACACCGATTACTCAGATCATGAAACTTTACCGAGCAAATGGCAATAAATAATATCAAATAAAACGCTAAGATTAGAGAAGGTTTGGCTTCACTTATACAAGATCCGCAATCGAGGAGGTTACTTCTAACCTCCTCGCATCAATTATGTGGTGTCAGAAATAATAATTCAATGTGAAAATCTGGTCGAAAGAAAAATTATTGATCAACCGGAAGTTAACATGCGTAGAACTGCCATCGCCAACCTGGGACTCCCCAAGAATAAAATCCCTTCTGGTATGCTCCGAATCCTCATAAGCAATGAAAAACCTTGCAAGTCGTGTTTCGATGGAAAGTTCATTAAGCAGGAAAAAGTAAATACCTACTTCCGCATCGATAGATCCTGACCATGATTTGGAAACATCTTCGAAATCCCGGATCAAACGAGGATCGGAAGGATCAATCCAATCCGTGCTGCTGTTGTCGGTCTCCCTTACAGTTCTGGTCAACCCTATACCTTCCTCTACGAACACACCAAACCTATCAGAAAAAGCGAAGTATTGCCTCAGGAATCCGCCCAATCCAAAAGATCTTTCTGCTCGTTTGTTAGCAACTTCAATATCTGGACCAAAGGCTTCTGACTCGGCGTTGGAACCGCTCACATTGAAGCTTAAACCAATCATTTGATGGTCATTGTAAAACCGACCGAAGTAAGGCGATATAGAATAGGCAATACGGTTGTTGTTGCGTATCTCATCCAGAGAAAGTTGATTAGAATAGGGAAATACATTCTCGGCATCTGTTTGGGAAAAAGTCACCCCTCCTCCCAAAATTCGGTTACCTGTCGTCAGGGCATCCTGTGCATTCAGCCTGAATATAAAACCCAGAAATACGACAATCAATAGTATGTTTTTCATTGGAATTGTTGTTTAAGTTATCTGTCGAAACAACGCTTCATGAATGGTCTGCTTCATATCCGCTACGTTAAAAAACGCTAAGTCTGTACTTATTCTTTTCAATTGCAAAACGTTGGCGAATGCGTTTCTATCGTGCTATTATGACCCCATTGGAAATGACCATATGGATATCTCGACTATTGTCAATGTCCTCCAGTGGATTGGAGTCGAGGAGCACCATATCAGCTTCTTTTCCCACCGCTATGGACCCGGCGCGATCATCAATATCCATTATTTTAGCCCCGTTCAACGTGGCAATCCGGAGCACATCGCTATTGGTCAGACCACAACCTTTGAATAAGCTCAATTCCTGATGAAAACTATCACCCGGCACGATCCATGGATTATTGGCATCGGTACCCGCAGTGAGTAAGACCCCATTATCATGCAGTTTTTTCACGAATTGCTGGACCTTGGGCCAGGTGCGTTGCGCTTCCGTGAAATGTTGCTCCGACCAGCCTATGTTGAAGTTGAATGTAGTCTTCCAGTTTTTCACAAGATCCTCTGGAAGCCGTTCCAACATTTCATTGGAAGTATACACTGTAGTATTTCCAAAAAAGGTAGCATGAAACAACACCAATGTGGGGTCTACAGAAGTATTGTTGGATTTGAGTGTCCCAATCATTTCCGATATTTCATTACTCTCCAGGTCCACATATTCGAACCACTTATAGAATCCAATGGCTCCCATCAAGGCGGTTTTCCGATAGGCTGGCTTGTGAGCTTCAGGTAAATAACGTTCATGAGCTGGCACAATATGGACGATATTGTCAACCCCTAACTCAGATGCTTCCGTCCACGACGTGGTATGTAAATGTGAAATGGTTTTCAGACCGTGTTTTTGTGATTCCTTGATCGCAAATCCGATGAGTTCCGGCGTAAGGGAAGTATACAACTTGATAAAATCAACCCCTGCTGCCTTCTGTCGAAGTATCTCATGCCTGATCTCATTTTCATCAGTCACTTTAGCGACCAGGTTGATAAAGTCAAGTGTATCTAAAATACTGCCTGCTACGAAAAATTCCGGACCCAAAATTTTACCGGAAGCCAGATCGGTTTTTGCCTTGACGGTCAATTCTGTCTTTCCACCGGGATCTCTGGCCGTGGTAATGCCATGAGATAGCAATAGTTGGGCCGTAATCTGAGGGAGGTCTATCAGAGGATTTAAGCGAAGCATGGGTACTCCGTTCTCAAATGACAAGTCCGCCGGACCCATGGTTTGATGAACATGTGTATCAATAAAACCAGGTGATAAATATTTATCGGTCCCGTCAATAACAGTGACCTGCCTTTCTGCCTTGGGCCTTTTCTTTGCTTTGGTAATCTTGACTATCAGGCCCTTACTGATATGAACGTCTTGTTTCTCTTGTAGTACTCCTCCTTCAACATCAATGACATTAACATTTTTGATCAGAAGGTCTTGGCCCCAGGCTGTTTGGAGGGAAATAATAGCTACTATGATTCCCAGAACTATGATTTTCATTCTTTTCACTTTCGAAGATTATTTTGCCCTGATGAGTAATGGAGTGAGGCTGTTCTTTACATTTTGAAAAAAAATATTTTGACTTGTAAAGAATTGAAGTGGTTTTGCACTAATCCCCTTAGCGTCTAAAGAGTGCGAATGAATAAACAAGAAAAACAAAAGCGCTTTAGTAGTTTTTTGAAAGAACACAGGGGAATCATCCATAAGCTGTGCAGAGGCTATTCCAATAACGTCGAAGATTTCGAGGACAATGTACAAGAGGTCTATTACGAATTATGGAAGTCGATAGACCGGTTTCAAGGGAAATCCAAGTCGGGCACATGGGTATATCGGTTGACCCTGAACGTTTGCCTTTATAACCTAAGCAAAAGGAAAAAGAGAGTTGATCACCCAGTTGATGATCAGGTTGTCATGGACCTGAACGACCAACACTATGAATTATTCAAACCTGATAGTCCCATAAAAATTCTATATGAGTCCATTACATTATTGAAGCCCATCGATCGAACCATCATTATGCTTTATCTGGAAAAGAAAGAACATGCAGAAATCGCAGAAGTAGTCGGTTTAAGTAGTTCAAACATCGGTGTTAGGGTTAATCGAATTAAGAAAAAGTTAAAAGAAATTGTTGATGAACGATTTGCAAGAAATATGGAATGATATCCCCCAAAGCCCTGTAAGCGATACAGAAGTGGAGGAGATAGTGAACCGAAAGTCGTTATCGGAATTAGAGCGTTTCAAAAGGCTGTTAAAAATTGAAACTTATAGCTATTTCCTGTTACTTATACCTCTTTGGTTCATTCATGAGCTTTTCAAAATTGAGTTATTCTATCTCTTTTGCTTTGTATCTATCGTGGGTGGTTTACTCAACCTGGGTACTCTTTGGCGGCTGAAAAGACTGGAATTGTTTCATGATTCCAGGGATTTTGTGGTCAATTGTATTAAGGTATTAAAATCCTTCGTGATCGGGTTTATGCTTACCGTACTCGTTGTTTCTCTGATCGTTGCGGTATTCATGAAATCATGGACCGCCGAAACGATTACCTGGAGTGAATGGCTACCTTCTTCTGATGGATTATTCCTGATCCTGTTGCTCAGTCTCATCAATATTACACTAATTGGTTATGCCTGGGTATTTTATATCCGAAGAATCAGGTCATTTTCCAGTTTGCTCCAAGAAATAGACGATTCTCTGTAAATCCAGGATCATTCAAAAAAACCAGTCCTCCTGTCATCATAAGGTTCTCAATGGTGACTGAACCTTCGTAAAACGCGAAAATACCGGAAAATACGTATGGATATACCGTCTTCACGGTATACGCACCGCGTATGCGTTCTTTACTTTTATGGTAGCAAATAGTCATCACAAAAATCCACTGCCATGAAAGCCACATTTTGCTTAGCCGCCTTATTTTTTGTCGCCTTTACCGCCTCATCCACCGTCCATGTTGTAGACAATAATGGTAATGCTCCAGCAGGCGTTTTTACCGATATCGGCACAGCCATGACCACCGCCTCGAACGGAGATACACTGCTGATCACACCAAGTTCTTCCACGTACGGAAATGTAAGCATCACCAAGCCTCTTGTTTTTATTGGTGTTGGCTTCAATCCGGATATGGAGATCCCCTTTACCAGTAAAGTGGGATCCGTGACCATCAGAAATACAGCTGCGGGTACGAGGCTCATCGGCCTTGAATTCACCAGCGCACTTACGTTGGGAAATACCTCCGGTACCCTCTCAAATCTGGTCATTGAAAATAATAAGCTGCAATACATTACTCATTCGGGCATCACCAGTCTGGTGAACGTATTGATCCGCCAAAATGTCTTTCTCAACAGTGCAGCCTTCAACACCCCGAGCATCGGGCTATCAGTTGCTAATCAATCGAATATTCGGATCATCAACAATATCTTCTCCAACACTACCACTTCCACTTCCTGGTTTGGACCTAGTATTACCACGGGTGGAGCGACATTTGATCATAACTTATTCCTTGGAACCGCTTCGCAAAATGCCTTCCGCCAACTGGTCAACTGCCTGGTCATCAACAACATTTTCGTAACTTCTCCTGTTGGAGCGACCTTGGGTTTCACCAACATCACCTTTAAGAACAATCTGTCCACCGGTACTGACTTCACCGCTATTACAGGTACCAACCTCACCCTTTCGGGTAATTTCAGCAACACCAGCCCGACATTCGTAGACCTTCCCCTAAGTACTGTGACTTACACGTTTGACCTGGATGCAGAACTGGATACCGGGTCTCCTGGTGAAAATGCTGCTACAGATGGAACCGATCTGGGTGTTTTTGGCGGAGATTCGCCGTTCAAGAAAACGGGCTCTGTTCTTCCGGTTGTCCGAAAATTCACCATTCCTTCCAACGTGGTGCAGGGGCAAAATATTGACGCGGAAATCGAAGTGACCGGAAACTAAGCTTCACATGCGTATTTGGTTATTTACACTCCTTTGTCTCGGGACAATGGGGGCTTCTGCGGCGGTTATCGTTGTGGATGCCAATGGAAACGGTGACTTCTTAACCATTACCGATGGTGTGGCCGGAAGCAGTACTAATGACACTATTTATGTCGTTGGAAATGGCTCTAGTTACGGCAATTTCAGTCTCAGTTCACCACGCACCTTCATAGGAAATGGTTATTTCGGACAAGCCACGGGTATAGGCCCTTCATCTCAATTAGGTAATGTAACACTCAATACCGGTGCTACAGGTACAGTATTCATAGGTCTGCAATTGGGCACCCTCACGTTCAATGAGAATGGGATAACCTTTCGAAGTTGTTATTTGACAGGAACTAGCACGATTGGAAGTTCCATTTCAGTAATTGCTATCAGACAATGCTTTTTTTCGGCACAATTCACGATCCAGGGCACGGCAGATATTTCTCAATCCATCTTTAACTACACCAGTTCCGGGAACGTCCTTACCCTCTCAGGTGGGACATTAACCATGGACTACAATACATTTTATGATGGCAATCTTTCAATAGCGACGGCAACGGTCAGCAATTGCATCGTGAACAGCACGAGGGTTTCACAGATCTCAGGCACCATTATCGACGGTATTTCCGGCAACAAAGTAGATACGGAAACTAATCTGGCTTTTGAAGGGTCATCCAGTGCTGATGGACAATTCGAATTGACCGGCAGTTCTTCCGCTTTAACGAGTTCAGATATCGGTGCAGCCTCAGGTGCGTTTGGTTTTCCAACAGGTCAACCGGAATTGGCTTACCGGCTAAGTGGGCTTCCCGAAATTCCACGCATTACACAATTGGAATATAACTCCACCACAACACCGAGTTCCAATTTGACCATCCGACTGCAAGCTGAAACCAACTGAGATGAGAACATTCCTATTATTCAGCTTATTGGTTTGGTGTGGGATAGGGTTCGCCCAAAATATTACCACGGTAACGGTTGAGATCTATCAGGACGGCTCAATCGTAGACACCCAGGTATTCAATGGTTTTACCCCTGCAATGAGTATTTCTGAGGACCTCACCGTAAATACCTCTGCCCTGAACCCAGGTCTACACACTTTCATAGTGACGGTAACAGATGCGGATGGGGTATCCAGTATACTCGAAACCGGTGCTTTCTTTCATGAGACTCAGGTTACTGCCAATGCACAAATTACTGCTATCGAGTATTTTTTTAATACCGATCCTGGCAGTGGAACAGCCACTTCGATTGTGGCTTCCCCAGCTTCAGAAGTGATCGCTACGGAAACGTTGAATACTTCAAGCCTCGCCACTGGATTCCATACCCTGCACCTTAGGGCAAAGGATCAAAACAACAACTGGGGACCATACGCAACCAGTACGATCTATGTGGCTTCTGGCGTAGGGTTCAACGATGTAGTACAGATTGAAGCATTGGAATACTTCATTGACACAGACCCTGGTGCAGGAAACGGCACCTCAATCACAGTGAGTACATCCAATGATTTGAATCTTACTGAGAGCATCAATGTATCGGGCGAAGCACCCGGATTTCACACCGTGTTTTTGCGTGGTAAACTGGAAAACGGAACCTGGGGACCTTACACCACTCAGACCATCTTTGTAGAGTCTTCCACCGGCTTTGCCGATGCCGTGAATATAGAAGCGTTGGAGTACTTCATTGATACTGACCCTGGGGCAGGCAATGGAACCGATATTACTGTAAGTACTTCCAATAACCTAAGTCTTACAGAAACCATAAATGTATCAGGTGAAGCACCCGGATTTCACACCGTGTATTTGCGTGGGAAACTGGAAAATGGGACCTGGGGGCCTTATACCACACAAACCATCTTTGTAGAGTCTTCCGCCGGATTTGCCGATGCCGTAAATATTGAAGCACTCGAATATTTTGTGGATACGGATCCCGGTGCGGGTAATGGCACATCCATCTCTGTTAGTACTGCCAACAACCTGAGCCTTACCGAGACCATCGACCTCTCAGGTGAGGAGCCTGGATTTCATACCATCTATTTACGAGGCAAATTGGAAAATGGTCCCTGGGGAGTGTACACGTCGCAGACCATTCTGGTGGAGTCATCTGTCGGACAAGGTGATGTGGTTGTAGTCGAATCGCTGGAATATTTCATCAATACCGATCCGGGGCAGGGCTTAGGAACGCCGATCAGCGTAGCGCCTTCGTCCTTGCAGCAACTGAACGAAACCATAGATATCTCTAGTCTGTCTACTGGATTCCACACGCTCTACTTACGGGGAAAACTGGAAAACGGAACCTGGGGTTCTTATCAGTCGGCTACTATACTTGTAGAAGCAGGAGCTACCGGCAATCAAATAACAGCCATCGAGTATTTCATCAATACCGATCCTGGAGTCGGAGCAGCGACCTCTGCGTCAGGCACTTTTCCCGTGAGCAATTTTGCAGAAACGGTGAACCTGGCTACTGCTTCTCTAGTTCCTGGCAACCATTTGATCAGTGTTCGTGCTCAAGATGATCAGGGACGTTGGGGCAACTATCTCACCCAAGCCATTGAGATCTTAAGTCCCGAATTGAACCAATCGGTGGCTGACGGGAATTGGAACAATCCAGCTACCTGGTCACGGAATGCGATTCCTGCAGAAAATGACAGTGTCGTTGTGGCACATGCAGTCAGTTTAGACCTGGCTAGTCCTTCCGTCTTCGCCTTGACACTGACTACTGGCGGTAATCTTGACCTCACTACTAATGAAGTTCATGTAAAGGGCCGATTCAAAAAAGAAACCAATGGCATATTGACACCATCTACTGGGAAGTTAGTCCTTGATGGAGGTACACAAACCTATCAACACGAAGGCGACATCACCTTTTTTCAATTGGCATTTGGAGGTACAGGAACCAAAGTTCTGGACTTTGCCAGTGGAGATGAGTTGATCATCAATGATTCCCTTGGAATTGCTTCAGGCTTACTGATCGATATTCAACAAGACAATGAGGTCCGATTAATCGGGAATGCCGAATTTGTAAACAATGGAAGCCTCAGTTCGTCAGAAAAATGGTCGTTGATCGCGGCAGGAAACAGTCATACCATCACCGGTGGCGATTTCAAAAACCTCACCATGGAAGCAACTGTGACTTTAGCGCTCATCAATGATTTTCAATACAGTGGCACTTTTACATCACCGGGTACGGGTGTCACCTTAAACCTGAATGAATCAACCATGAACATCGGTACTTCATGGGCTTTCTCCGCTGCGGATAACCTGACATTTGGTACCAATGGCACATTGGCAGCCTCAATGGCCACTTCATTTTCTAATGGGGTAGCGCTTCCGCATTTAATCATCAATACCACCACAGAGACCTTCACTGCCAGCAGTGCGCTCACTTTTGGGCCCAGTAAAATGCTAACGATCAATAGTGGCACGGCCGTCACCGAAGCTTTGACTTTTTCCGGGAGCGGAGGGATTTCGCTCACGGGAGGAACACTTTCTCTGACTGATCAAGTCATTACCTTCGGCAATGGCGGTAGCCTGATCAATAATGGAGGACAGGTCAATATTTCCGGTAATTCATCTGCGCTGCAACGTGCCACCGTTTCAGATCAATTCACCATCACACAAAACAGTGGTAATTTCAACTGGTCCGATGTAACCCTCTCCGGAACCGGAGGCAATGGCCTTTCCTTATTGGGCGGTTCCGCAACACTGACAAACCTAACTTTCGAAAATGGGTCCGATGCTTCATACCTGACTTTTGGTGCAGGCTATGATGGACAGACATTCTCCGGTTTCAATTTTACCAACGGGCCAACCCACAACGTAACCATCAACGACGGCATCGCTTCCACGATCACTTTCGATGAATATCAAGGTGAGTTCGGCGGATCCGATCATGATAATCCCGGAACTTCCGGAACCATTAACTGGACCAATGAAATTGTTCCGGATGTTACCCCTCCTGTCATAACGGTAACTGCTTTGTCAACATTGGATCAATCTCCTCCATTGGGCGGCACCATAGATGATAACGAGGCCACCATCACGGTCACCATCAATAGTGTCCAGTATACCGATGTACAGGTGGCCACCGGAACCTGGTCCATCGCAGATGATGTCATTGGCCCGCTGGATGTTGGCACTTATGAAGTCACTGCGTCCGCAACCGACGCTAGTGGAAACGAAGGAACAGATACCTCTAACGACGAGTTGACCATTTTACCAGCTACAACTACTGCGAATGAGGCGAGCGAAGTGGGAACTGATCAGTTCACTGCGAATTGGTCTTCTGCTTCGGGTGGAGTTAATCAATATTTGCTGGACGTAAGCTCCGATTCTGAATTCTCTTCATTCGTTGACGGCTTTCAAAATGCAATGATTAGTGGAATCAGTAGTGCAATAACAGGACTGACGGACAACACAACATACTACTACCGGGTTCGCGTGCAATACAACTCAGGAGACATATCGGACTATTCCGATGCCATACAGGTCACTACGCTGGAAGAAGATACCACACCGCCGGTAATTACCGTGACCTCCATTTCAACAACTGACTTATCTCCAGCGATCTCAGGGACGATAGATGATAATGAAGCTACCGTTTCAGTAACCATCAATGATGTTGAATACACGGACATCATCATCGGAGACGGCACCTGGTCAATTGCTGAGAATGTCGTGGGACCATTGGATGTTGGCACCTATGAGGTGAGTGTTACAGCCACTGACACCAACGGAAATGAAGGAACAGATACTTCAACAGACGAACTGACCATTCTACCCTCTCCTACGGATGCAATAGCCGCTACTGACATTGGAACCGAAGGTTTTACCGCAAACTGGTCTGCAGTGGAGGGCGGTGTTTCTAACTACTTACTCGACGTGAGTACACAGACAGATTTTTCCTCCTTCATCATCGGGTACGAAAGTGCTCCTGTAACCTCAACGAGTCAGGAAATCACAGACTTGAGTAGCAATACGACTTACTTCTACCGTGTTCGGGCAGTCTTTGGTTCAGGGAATACATCAGATTATTCTGATACCATTCAGGTGACAACAACAGGCGAGCCTCCGGTCATCACAATCACTAGTCTTTCCACATTTGATCTGTCTCCTGCCCTTTCTGGAACTGTTGATTCCGATGTTGAGACCATTGTCCTGACCATCAATGATGTAAATTATACCGATGTGGTAATCTTAGAAGGAAATTGGACCATAGATGCGGATGTTATTGGTCAACTTGATGTAGGTACTTATGATATCTCCATAACCGTCACAGACCTGGATGGTAACACCGGTACCGATGATAGCGCAGATGAGTTAGTCATTTTGCCCTCACCCACTGTGGCTCAGGCAGCCACGGGTGTCAGTAGCAACGCATTCACTGCCAATTGGTCATCTGTTGAGGGAGGGGTTAGTCATTACTTACTGGATGTGAGTACAGAGGAGGATTTTTCTACTTTTTTATCAGGTCTTGAAAATGCGCAGCAAGAGAACACTAGTCAGGAAATTACTGACTTAAATAGCAGTAGTAGTTACTACTATCGAGTCAGAGCGGCCTTTAATTCCGGTGACATTTCTGATTATTCGGATACCATTGCCGTAACTACCCAACAGGTTACGTTCTCCGAAAATGATTCACTGGCTTTAGTACAGATCTACACGGAGCTGGATGGGACCAATTGGACCCAGAATGATCACTGGCTTTCTGGAAATCTGGACAGTTGGTTTGGGGTAAAAGTAGAAGGCACGCGTGTCAGTGACTTGAACCTGACCGATAATAACTTATCAGGAACACTTTCAGCCATCGAATCCGGATTGGAACTTCTGGATACATTAGACCTATCCCAAAATAGTCTTATGAGTATAGGAAGTATCTCGGGAATTGCGAATACAACTTTTATCAATGTTTCGAACAACCAACTTCAATTCGGCTCACTGGAAACACTCGTTAATCTCTCCGATGAAGTAGTATATACTAATCAGGCCCTTGTACTTGATCAGGAAACCATTTCAGAAGAAATTGGCAATGACCTGGTTATCGATCGTACGATTAGCGGAGAAAACAATATTTATCGCTGGTTTAAAAATGGAGAATCCATCAGCAACGAAGGCCCTACCCTGACCTTAGAAAACCTCTCGCTCGCAGATGAAGGAGCGTACAGTGTGGAAGTGACAAATGCCTTAGTGATTGACCTGACATTGACCTCAAATCCCGTTAATCTTTCTATCAGAACCCTGGATAAAGACCGTGTTGCGCTACTCGCCCTGTTTGAGGCACTAGATGGCATCAACTGGACCAACAACGCAGACTGGCCTAATCAAGATCAAAATGATCTCGAAAGTTGGGAAGGCATTGACCTCATCGATGGTCGAGTGGGAATCATCCGACTAGCCGATGCAAATCTTACTGGTGAGGTCCCGGTAGCAATTACAGAATTAACCGGAGCAACCGAGATCAATTTATCAGAAAACAACATCAGTGGTCTTCCAGACATGAGTACCATGACCAATCTGACTTTGCTCAACATCTCTGGCAATTTGTTGGATTTTGCGGACCTGGAACCCAACGCCAACATAAATGGCATTGATTACAGCGATCAGCAACCTTTTGGTGATCCGGATCAAACAATCAATGTCCCAAAAGGAAATGATTACCAGATTTCATTTTCATTGGCAGGCACTGCGAACCAATATCAATGGCAAGCTGCAGGACCTGTCATCAATGGCGTCATTCCCAATGCCAATGGGTCTAGCTATTTGATAGAACAAATTGATTATGAAAACATGGGTATTTATACCCTTTCTGCGACAAACGAACAGGTTCCTGGTTTGACCCTGACCAGTCATCCCGTAGTGGTCAATGCGACCGCTGAGCTCTCCCTCAATCCCACTTATTTTGATATTGACGATGAGGAAACCTTGCTGGATGAAGGAAGCATACAGCTCTTACAGGTTACGGCACCGCAAACCCCTTTTGATTCTGTGCAGCAGCTCAACATCGAAGAAGATGGCTATTTATTTGATCAGGTGATTTTGGGTGATTACCTGATCTCTGTTCGAACAGATACACTCTTCTTGAGAAACAAGGGAGGAAGAACTGACTCGGTTAGGTTACTTCCCACCTATTTTGAAAGTGCCTTCCTCTGGGAAGAAGCAGATTTGCTACAAATAAGGGAAAATAATACCCAGGATATTCGCATGCAGGCACAACCTCCTGAATTAACAGCAGCAGACGGAGACGGAAGGATTGAATTAACCGTGGAAAGTGATTTTGCTAATGATCCCGAAAAAGAGGGTACTGAACGAATTGAGGCTCGTAGAAAAGTTAAACGAGCAGGTTGCTCACTTCGCAGAAGGCGCAGGGCCGGTGGTGGAAGGGGGCTCAATGATGAGTACGAACTGATCGTCTACAAGGAAACCGATGATGATGGCCGTGTGTCTTTCGACTTTCTACCAGAAGGAACCTACCGACTGAATATTGAGTACCCAGGTATACCCATGGATCCGACAAGTTTCGTAGAATTCACCATTGGTGAAGGGGGCATCGAGGATAATTCACTTACCTTGGAAGCCACTGTTTCAGAAGATGGGATAGTCGTGGAACTGGTTCAGGAACTTGGCTTCTATCGACAATATTTCAAAGACCTGGAACTCTATCCTAACCCCGCTGATCAGGAATTAAACATCCGGTACAAGAAATTGAATTCCGGGGAGGTCCATGTACAATTGATCAACTTGCAGGGTAAAGTCCTGATGGAACGGCAAGTGCCCAGGGGATTCAACCAACTGCTTCAACTGGATATTTCTGATCAGGATCCCGGAGTATATTTACTGCGCTTTCTGGATCCTACCGCTACTTCTCCGACACTTATCACCTATCGTGTTTTGATTTCCCGGTAGTACCGTAATTATCAGAAAAGGCCTTTGTCAATATCCTGATGAAGGCCTAAACGTTAATCAATCTGTGATCAATCGATGATCGAGCGGAGCCCCGGTTAGATAATCATATCGAATTTCTGGGTATGGATATGACGAAACTTGAGCCTACTCCTTCTTCACTGTGCACTTCAATTTTACCATGATGCATCTGAACCAATTCACGAACCACATTCAATCCGATACCTAATCCCTTGTCACGTTTCAACTGATTATTGGCCTGAAAACTTCGATTAAATATTTCGTTAATCTCAGAGGCGGGTATCCCTACTCCCGTGTCCGCAACCTCAATTGTTAAAAACTGGTCATCTCCATTTATGGTCAGTTCAATCATTCCGCCATTTGGGGTGAATTTCTGAGCGTTAGAAATCAGATTGAACAGGATTCTTTCGAAATAATGTGGATCCAATTCTACCTCTACCTCAGCATTAATTCTTGATTTATATCGCAACTCTATTCCCTTTTCCAGACAGGAGGACTCAAAAAGGCCTGAGATATTCCTGAAATAAGGTTCGGCTTGAACTCGTTGAAAATTCATTTCAAGCTGACCTTCTTCCATCTGTACCAGTTCCTGAATGTCGTTGACCAGGCCCAGAATTTTCGTGGTATCGGATTCCAGTCTTTGTAGATATAAACTCGCTTTATCCGAGAATTGACTACCGTCATCTTCAGAAAGCAACTGTATGCGACCTGAGAGCAACGCAATGGGTGTTCGAAGATCGTGGGACACATTAGAGAAAAAGCGTGATTTAAATTCACTCAGTTGTTCAAGTTTTTCCGCCTTATCCTTGAGCGCGGTATTCGCTTTAGCCAGCTCCCTGGTTTTTTCAGCGACAGACCTTGACAACAGTTTTTGATTGCTCACCAAAGCGTTTACCCTTATCCTATAGACCACATAGACTATCGAGAGGAAAATCGCGAAGTAAATAAGAAAAGCGTAGGGGTTTTTATACCAGGGGTTTGAAATGCTGAAGGCCAGCACACCTGTACCCGATAAACCGGAATAGGGTGATTTAGACCGGACCTGAAATTCATAATCATTCGGACTTAGATCGCTATAGATCACCTTGGACTCATCCGACCAGTTAGACCAGTCTTCATTACCTCCCATCATTCGATACTGGAACAGTGATTTTCCTTCACTCAAACCTGAATTCGAGGTAAATGAAATCTCAATATTATTTTCCTGATGTCCCAATTGATGAACAAGACCCGGATTCACACTAACGGCAGAATCGTTGACCATCATTTGTCTGATCAAAGTTGCTGATGCTTGATGACTGGCCGGCTCCTGGTCAAAAAAGATGCTGATCCCGTCAGCCCCACCCAACCAAATCTCATTTCGGTCCTGATCATAATACAACGTACTCGGTCGGAATCCCACGAACATAAATGATCCGCTGGGGTTTAAACTCCCCGCTGCATCGAAACTAAACTTCTCACAATAGGTGCTGCTCTGTGCATCTTCATAGCAAATAAGGTACGAATTACCCTCGAGAGGATCAGTAAAAACTACTTTTCGAGGCTGATATTGAAATGTTAATCGTGTGTTTGACTTTACAAGCTGCCCATTTTCAATGTGAAATAGCTCGTCTCCAGACAGCAATAAAATTTCCTCGTTCTTCTTTAGGATGTAAGTATCCAGGGATAATGACAATTGTTGTTCTATTTGTGCTTCCGCCTCACCATTTGGGTTTGACCCTACAGAAATTTTGTATAGCACATCGTCAATAGAGCGGACCCAAAAATCATCATTCCCCATCCGCACAATTTGCGTGATCAGACGATCTATGCCCGCTATTCTGGTTTCAGATAACCCCTGATCTTTGATGGTAACTAAATACAATCCAAAGTAAAATTCCGAGGCAAGATACGTTCCCTCAAAACTCGTTGAGACCACCTCTCTTCCCGCAAACTTAGATAGTTTGGTCAAAGTGTCTCCGTTATATTGAAAGACACCTTCCAAGCTGGCAAGATGAAGCGTATTGTCATGATCAAATAAGTGAACACAATCCACTATGGTATTTTCATTAATCGCCTTGAAATTGGGATTTCGGGAATCCGCCTCTAATCGATAAAATCCATCATTACACGCCACATAATGATCATTGGACCACCGAAATATATCACTGACCTGGCCTTTCAATCCAAACTCTTTCCCGACTAACCGATAGGGTGCTTGATGTGCCATCTGAAATATGCCGTTTTTTGTGCCGACCCACAAGTAATCATTGCTCTCTGTCACAAATAGCGTGGCGTTGTTTCCCAGGCCATTCGACGCGTCAAACCTTAGCATCTCCTTGCCTTCTGGTGTGATTATCGTTAAGCCATCAGCCATCGTTGCCAAGGCATAATTGCCATCTGCCAAATGATGACCGTCATAAATTTTATTCTCAATCAGGTAGTCATCAACCTCAGACCTGAAAGGTACGATTTGGTTTTCATCGTACAGAAACAATCCCTCAAAACGGGTTGCGATGAGCAGCTGATCCGGTCCAAATTCATAGATACCATTGACCTTTCTCTCAGCAAAGAATGAGGAGTTTGGCAATATCTTTATGCCTTCTTCATCCAGGTACCCCAGACCAAGGTCATATATTCGAAAATAAACAATATCACGGGCCGCGTAAGCGGCATCAAAAATCCTTCCCTTGTCCGGTACCGAAAACACTTCCAACTCACCTTCGGCATATCTGAAAAGGTGATTCCTCGATCGAAAAACCACACCAAATTCAGTAGAAACTACTTCCCATACTACATTGAAATTTCTGGATTCCTCCGGCAAATCTCCAGCCAGGGATTGATAAATGATAGAGCCTTCCGAGTTGGCTATCAGCCTACCAAAATCCCCATTGGCACCAACATAGACTACCCCTTGTTCATCTATTTCAACCCAATAAGCTTTTTGCTGAAAGGGAAGCTCAATCAAGTCCCAACTTATCCCATCAAATCGCAGGACCCCATCTTCGTTGGCTACATAAACCACACCTGTCGTATCCGTAACAATAGACCAATTGCGACTTGCTGCCAGGTAATCCTGGGGACCATAATATTGATAAGGGGGTAATCCAAGATCCTGACCTTTGGCAGGTCTTTGCCCATCTATCGCTACAATTAACAAGACGAAAAGCCCTATTTTGAAGGAGGCAACCCTTTTGGAAAGGTCGGTCAGGCGGATTAAGCTCATGCAGGCGTATTTACTCCCAAATTTGTGGGAGTGCAGCTCAATATAGTGCATGTTCCCTAAAATGCCTTATTTCCTTTGGTAATTAAGATCAACACCAGAACTATCCGGTTAAAGAAGCACGCCAACCACTAAAACCGATACATCAACCTTAATTCAGGATTTACGGAATAATAAGAAGATCACTCTACCTCTAAGCTTAACACCTTTAGTTTTTTGTTCAAATCTTCCTGTTAACTCATTATCCTCCTACCAAAGCAATTAGTGCAACTGAGAGCTCTTAGCAATGATAGAAGGCACGAGTTATTTTGAAAGACGAATGAAAAGGCTTCCCTGCGCTTGCAAGCTATTCAGTCGATCGCCTAAAAGGTCAAGTTCGCTGCCAGCGAAAGATTGATTGACTTTCAATTCTCCGAAGAGACGAGGGTTTAAATAAAACTGAGCGCCGGCACCTGCTCCGAATGCCGGAAACGCTATAGCACTATTGTCATTTGTAAAAGAAGGATTGAATTCGCCTCCGGCGTTTGTTTCTACTTTATACGACTCGCTTAATAAGGTTCTTAATCTTACGGAAACGCCTAAAAACGGATTGATCTTTCTTCCCGGAAGGACATAAAATCGTGCCTCAATTGGAATATCCATCCAGGTAAGATAAGTCTTGATTTCCTTGATGTCATCCACTTCAAATTCATCAAAAACAGAAAAGTCGAAATTCTCAACATCATAGGACTCTCCTTCCGTCGATTGAAATTCTGCTCCGGCAAGGATCCCGATCCGATCACCAATTCTTCTTTCTACTCCAGCCTGGAAAATGGTTGTGGAGGGATTACCAGCCGAATTTATGCTTACCAATCCGGCTCCACCACCCACCTGTAACCACCAACTTACCGGTTTTTTTTGCTTTCTCACGATGGGAGCAATATCCTCAATTCCTGCCGATTGAAGCGAATCGTTCTGCTTCGGTAGTGCACTTAGAAGAAATTCATTTTTATCAAGTGTGGTGGCAAACACACTGTCCAGCCCCAGACTCCTGATGGTAAGATTAGCGGCTTCTGGTTCATTGCGTGAAAAATCCTCAATCATTTCAACCTGATCCTCTTCCGACATGGCCATCAATTCTGCTTTCAGCAAATTTGAAGCAGGCATATTTAGCTGATCTTCTTCAGGCGTATCCGGGTCCATACCCAACATGATGTTGGTTAACTTTTTGGCGTGCGTTTCATCTGAAGCCAGTTCTAATAACACCGCAGTGAGGTCCGTCTTCGTTGGAACTACTTTTTCTTCCGATGTTTCTTCCAAAACCGGAGGCGTTATCGTCTCTTTCCTGGTATCATCCGCGGCAAACGCCTCAAATACAGGCAACTCCTGCTCCTGAATATCCAATTGTTGCAGAATGGCTTTACGAAATTCAGGATCTTCCTCGATGGTACGCTTCAAGTCTTGCAGTAATTGCCCAACAAGTCTCTCAGAGTCATTGGCATTTAGACTAAAACCAGCTTGTTGTTCGCTGGTAGTTGTAGTGGGCAATTGTTGGTACTGTTCCTGAATGGCCTGGCGGGTATAGTGCTGTAAACTGTCCCAATAAAGGGTATCGTATTTGTATAGTATCTCCTGATTTTGCTTACCCAGGTTGATCAACTCGTGTTGAACGGAAGTCAGGGTATCATTTAGCAGGTAGGTTCGGTAGATCAAAAAGATCGTGGTGATCATAAAAATCACACTGGCGGCCGTAGCGATTTTGGTTGCTGTAGAAATACCACTGATCATGCCCGGCGCTTTAGGCATGCTATCCAACATGCGGCTCATTTCCGCAGCACTGGGCCCCGACGGATCTACATGATCCTCCAGTTTGTTTTTGATGATATCGTCGAAAAGCGAATTATCCATTGCTCATCAACTTTGGTGTTTCCATTTGGGTAAGTATCCCTTGTAGTTTTACCCGAGCCTTAGACAAGTTCGATTTTGAAGTCCCAACACTGATACTCAACTTCTTGGCAATCTCTTCATGCTTATACCCTTCAACGGCGTAAAGGGTAAAAACCAATCGATAAGCAGGGGGCAACAATTTGATCGCTTCATAAATGTCCTCTGCTGACAATTTTGATAGAGAATCCTCTGACATGTCAGCCGCATCATGATCGACAATGTCCATATGGACACCACGACTCATTTCCTTCCGGTGATAATCAATGGCTGTATTCACGATTATTCTTCTAAGCCAGGGTTTGAACGAGTCCTCTCCGGTAACGGAAGACAGTTTGGCAAAGGCCTTAATAAAGCCATCATGCACTACTTCTTTCGCTACTTCCCGAGAGTCACAAAATCTCAAAGCGACACTCATCGCATATCCATAAAATTGCTCATACAGCTCAAATTGGCTTCTTTGATCGCCTTTTTGCGCTTTTTTAAGCAACTTTTTCAGATCCGATGATTTTCGTAATAACATTTACCGGGACGTACTTTTCTCCGCTGAAGCATCTTGTGATGGAACCACGTTCATCACCGAATACCGAGGCGGCACAAAGATATCTTATCCTTCCGGAACTAGTCAATCAAAAGTAAGGGGGCGCCATTACGCCACCCCTCCCCTTGAAAAATCCTGACTAGCACAAAATAGGACTTTTCAATACTCTTTGTTCATCCCTGTTAACTCTCCTTTTTACGGGTTTACCTGAGCATTTACCACGCTCAAGCCCTGTTTCAATTTGGTTTAATAATTCATTCATTGTGCTAGTCTTTGTTCCTAAAAACATTGCCTAGACGCAGGCATTGAAAAAAGGGTTGCCTGGTAATCAAAAAATAAAAAAAGGACAAAACCCTCGTCTGCCCTTCTTCGGAAAATCCTGACTAGCACATAGGGATTTTCAATACCTATCTAAGCTTCAAAATTCGTTTTCGATGTAACTGATTACCCTCCTGTATCTGTAAAACAATCACTCCAGGGGTTATATCTCTTACATCAAGCTGTTCCTTCTGTTTATTGGATTGAATAGACATAACAAGTCTGCCATCAAGATCAAATAATTTAATCATTCGCTCTCTGGTATGCTGGTAACCTGGAAATTCAACCCACAATTGTTCCATTACCGGATTCGGATATGCTCGAACCTCCATGGCGATCTGTGGTACTGTATTCAATACCTGGTCCACTTCAAGTAATGCACCTTCATCATCAATAAGTGCTGTCACTTCCAGCATTTGACCTTCTTCGATTCCCACAGTGGCACTGATCTCTCCTACTCCGGGAATATCCAATACCAGTTTATAATCTCCAGTGGGTAATCCTTTAAATTCGATGAAACCCAAATCGTCTGTCACCTCTGCATCTACATATTCATCATCAATGGTTTTTAGAATGACCAATGTATTTGGCAATGGATCTCCCATTTCCACACGGCCTTGAATAAATCGATTTCCTCCATCGATGACATTTTGTGCCTGGAAACTAATGGTACCTCCCTGTTCGTCAGACAAAATATCCACCGCAGGAGGTGGCGTCACTTGCATCATCACATCAACCCCTAGCAGATCGCTATTAACATTTAGAGCTGGAATTACCGCATCAGGGTCCAGGACCGGGGAAACATCTCCAAAAAAGGTCAACACAAAGTTCACATCAAATGGTGTTATAAAAAGCTCATAATCACCAGATGGTAGGTCAAAGAAAGCATACGATCCATCTGCGTTGATGCTGGCACTTTGGCTATTGGTCACATCATTCAAATCCGCAATCACGACAAAACCGTCGGAGAACGCTGACCCCTGATCATCTCGAATCGTACCAGAAACACTGTACAAAGCCACCACCTCAACAGAAGATTGACTTACAACAGCATTGGTTTCAGCAGTCGCTGGCAAACTGGCACTAACGATCACTACTCCTGTGCCGGTAAATCCGAGGAAATCCCCGATGATCTGTCCTGGTCCAGAAACCACTTCGAAAACCACGTCTTCGTCTGTAACCGTGGTTGCTCCCAGTGCATCTACGGTAGCTATTAATGGAATCGGATCAGAAACAAGTCCTGTAGCAGGCAATAGAAAACTAATCACTGGTGTAACCAAAACCGGATCTACGACCGCAAACTCAATTACATCTTCCGAACCTTTGTAAGTAGCCGTTTCAGCAATGGTTCCCATTAACTTCACAATGCCTGCCTCATTACCAATGGTCAAAACATCGCCTGATATGGTTGCTGGCCCCGAAATGATCTCATAAATCACTTTTGCAGTATCTGGTCGAATATCAGCGGTCAGGGTAATGCTTCCCGCGTTTACCTGCTGATCAGAAATAGGATTGATACTGATGCTTGATGTAATTCGGGTATCATTCAATTGACTGACGCTGAGTACTTGTTCTACAGCAGTTGCTGCATTGTAATTGGCATCCCCGGTCTGAATGGCAGTAATGGTTGTCGCCCCTACTCCTACAAGCGTTACCGTACTTCCGTTGATCGTTGCTACAGTGGCGTCTGAACTGGTATAGGTCACGGCCAATCCTGAAGTAACCGTACTTGTCAAGTCAAAATCAGAGTCTCCAAGCAGTTTATCTTCCAGTGCCTCGAAAGTAATCTCCTGATCGGCTTTATTGACCACCAATACCTGCTGTACTTCCGTAGCGGCATTGTAATTATCATTTCCAACTTGTGTCGCGGTGACCGTGGCAGTACCTGCTCCTACGATAGAAATAATATTCCCAGAAACCGTGGCCACAGATTCATCGGAGCTACTGTAAGTCACTGCAAGTCCGGAGGAAGTCGATGCGTTCAGACTGAAATTGGCATTACCGAACGTCTTTTCAGGGAGTTCGCCGAAAGAGATCGTCTGGTCCGTCTTGTTCACCGTCATAGTCTGCACAACCGATGTAGCTGCGAGGTAATTGTCATCTCCTGCCTGAGAAGCTGTAATGTCTACAGTACCGCCTCCGACGATGGTCACTACATTTCCAGAAATAGTGGCTACAGTCTGATCAGATGAACTAAAGCTCACCTCAAGACCTGATGAAGCCGTAGCCGTCAATTCGAAATCGGCCTGACCAAATGTTACCGCAGGCAATGCCTCGAAAGTGATCGCCTGTTCGGTCTGTGTCACGGTCAACGTACCATCCGTATATTCGAATGCATAATTATTATCTATCCCTTCCGCCAGCGTGATGACATAAGTTCCGGGGATACTGCTATCTGTGGCATCCGTATTTATAGTAGGTAAGACGTCCAATACGGCTGAATCATCGCCATTGGCAAAGCCGGTATAAGTAGCCGTCAATTCGGGATTCGCCTCACCAAAGGCCTTTGTTAAGTCATCAGCAGTTGCGACCAATGTAGCTTGGGTAACTACTAACGTTCCATCTACGAAGCTCAGGGTGTAATTGCTCGCTTCCCCTCCAGATGCCGTGATGGCATACGATCCTACGTCGCTCAAAACATCTGCTGTGGTTATGGCGACGGGTTCTGATGTAACTACTGCCACATCTTCCCCATTCACAAAACCATCATAGTTAAACGCAAATGTCGGATTATCACTACCATACGTTCTTGAGGCATCCTGTACGGTCACTGTTAATGAAGCAGCAATTACAGCAAGCGTACCATCCATCAGGGTAAATGCGTAGTTATTATCTGTTCCGCCAGTGAGTGTAGCTGCATAATCACCAACCGGACTGGCAGCGGTAGCAGTTGTAGTAATAGTTGGTAATTCATCCAATACGGTTGCGTCATCTCCATTGACAAACCCATCATAGATCAGTGTAGCCTGAGTGAGTGGATCGCTACCATAAGTACTTGTACCCCCATCAATACTGATGGTCAATGGAGCCTGATTGACCGTTAGAGAACCGTCCACATAACTGAAGCTATAATTGTTATCTGATCCACCAGCCGCCGAAATAACATAGACTCCTACGTTGCTGGTTGCGTCCGTGGCGGAACTGGCTGCAGGAGCCATATCCAATACATTTTCAGTATCACCATTCTGGAAACCAGAATAGCTTACTGTAAATATGGGTTCAGTATCTCCATAAATCTTACTCTTGTCATCGACCGTGACAGTTAACACCGCCTGAGTAATGCTCAGCGTGCCATCCACATATGAGATCGTGTAATTATCACCTGACACCCCTGATGCGGTGATTGCATAGGTTCCTGCATCACTCGTCTCATCTGCAACTGTGGTTGCTGTACCCGTAGCCGTAAGCACTGTCTCATCATCACCATTTAGAAAACCTGAAAAAGTCACCGTCAAAGTCGGGTTAACTTCACCATAGACTTTGCTTTGATCATCTGCCGTGACAGTTAAAGTAGCTTGACTTATGGTCAGCGTACCTGCAACATAGCTGAAGGCATAATTATTGTCTGATCCACCCGAAGCTGCGATGGTGTAAGTCCCAACCGAACTTGTGGCATCCGTCGTGGAATTGGCTGTAGGGGCAGCATCCAGTACGCTTTCGGAATCACCATCCTGGAAACCGGAGTAGCTGACTGTAAAGGTAGGATTTGCATCTCCATACGTTTTACTTTTATCATCCGCTGTAACTGTTAAAGTAGCCTGATTGATGGTCAGTGTTCCTGCGACGTATGTAAAAGTATAGTTATTGTCTACCCCTCCAGAAGCATTGATCGCATACATCCCGACTGCACTTGAAGCATTCGATAAAGAACTCGCTGCAGGAGAGGTATCCAGTACCCCATCTGTATCTCCATTTTGAAATCCGGAATAACTCACTGTAAAGGCAGGGTTCGCCTCGCCATAGGTCTTGCTTTGATCATCCGCCGTTACTGTTAGAACTGCCTGATTGATGGTCAGGGTACCAGCGACGTAGCTAAACGTGTAGTTATTGTCTGTCCCACCAACCGCATCAATCGCGTAGGTACCTACCGAACTTGTGGCATCCGCTGATGAACTAGCCGTTGGTGCAGTATCCAGTACGCTTTCTGTATCTCCATTCCTGAAGCCGGAATAACTCACCGAAAAGGCAGGATTTGCCTCACCATAGGTCTTGCTTTGATCATCGGCTGTCACGATCAAAGTGGCCTGATTGATGGTCAATGTACCGTCAAAGAAGGTGTAGATGTAATTGTTATCCGTTCCTCCGGAAGCAACTATTCCATAAGTACCAACCGGGCTGGTTACCGTCGCCGGGGAATTTGCAGTGGGAGGAGTATCCAGCACTGCTTCTGTATCACCATTCAGAAACCCGGCGTAAGTCACTGTAAAAACAGGATTGGCATCACCGTAGGTTTTGCTCTTATCATCCGCTGTTACTACCAAAAAGGCTTGTGTGATTGTTAAGGTTCCTGCTGTATAGGTGAAGGTATAGTTATTGTCCACCCCACCTGCAGCAGTGATCGCGTATGTACCTACTGAACTCGTGGCATCCGCCGTTGAGCTGGCGATTGGCGCTGTGTCGAGTACACTTTCGGTATCACCATTTCTGAAACCTGAATAGCTTACAGTGAATACGGGATTTGCCTCACCATACATTCTGCTTTGATCATCCGCAGTGACTGTTAGAGTTGCCTGATTAATGGTTAGGGTACCAGCCACATAACTGAAGGAATAATTATTATCTAACCCACCTGTAGCAGTGATCGCATACGTTCCTACTGAGCTTAAAGCATCCGCTGTTGAACTTGCGGTTGGAGCAGTATCAAGTACACTTTCGGTATCGCCATTTCGGAAACCTGAATAGCTAACCGTAAAGGCAGGATTCGCATTACCATAGGTCTTGACCTGATCATCAGCAGTAACTGAAAGCAAAGCTTGATTGATCGTCAGAGTTCCTACGACATAACTGAAGGTGTAATTATTGTCTGTTCCGCCCGTAGCATCAATCGAATAAGTGCCAACCGAACTTGTAGCATCCGTCGCTGAACTAGCCGTTGGAGCAGTATCCAGTACACTTTCCGAATCTCCATTTTGGAAGCCTGAATAACTAACCGTAAAGGCAGGATTTGCATCGCCATAAGTCTTGACTTGATCATCAGCAGTAACTGTGAGGGTTGCTTGACTGATGGTCAGGGTTCCTGCGACATAACTGAAGGTGTAATTATTGTCAGCTCCTCCCGATGCAACAATTCCATAAGTTCCAACCGAGCTTGTAGCGTCCGCCGCTGAACTAGCAGTTGGAGCAGTATCCAGCACACTTTCCGTATCTCCATTTTGGAAACCTGAATAACTAACCGTAAAGGCAGGATTTGCATCACCATAAGTCTTGACTTGATCATCAGCAGTAACTGTGAGGGTTGCCTGATTGATGGTCAGGGTCCCTGCGACATAACTGAAGGTGTAATTATTGTCAGCTCCTCCCGATGCAACAATTCCATAAGTTCCAACCGAGCTTGTAGCGTCCGCCGCTGAACTAGCGGTTGGAGCAGTATCCAGTACACTTTCCGTATCTCCAT
This sequence comes from Cyclobacteriaceae bacterium, assembly GCA_965229785.1. Classification (GTDB taxonomy): domain Bacteria; phylum Bacteroidota; class Bacteroidia; order Cytophagales; family Cyclobacteriaceae; genus JAWPMT01. The sequence goes on along the minus strand of CBDDJS010000001.1, from coordinate 224,162 downwards.
TTTGGAAACCAGAGTAACTAACCGTAAACGCGGGGTTCACATCTCCATACGTTTTACTTTGATCATCCGCAGTGACGGTCAAAGAAGCCTGATTGATGGTCAAAGTACCTACAACATAGCTGAAGGCATAGTTATTATCTGTCCCTCCAGCAACATTGATCGTGTACGATCCTACTGCAGTTGTGGCATCAGCCGTTGAACTAGCCGTTGGAGCCGTATCCAGCACACTTTCTGTATCTCCATTCTGGAAACCTGAATAACTGACCGTAAAGACAGGATTCGCATCGCCATACGTTTTGCTTTGATCATTAGCAGTAACCGTTAAAGTAGCCTGATTAATGGTCAGTGTTCCTGCGACATAGTTGAAGGCATAATTATTATCTGTCCCTCCAGCAACATCGATCGTGTACGTTCCTACCGCAGTTGTGGCATCCGTCGCTGAACTAGCTGTTGGTCCTGTATCCAGCACACTTTCCGTATCGCCATTTTGGAAACCTGAATAACTCACCGTAAAGGCAGGATTCGCATCGCCGTACGTTTTGCTTTGGTCATCCGCCGTAACCGTCAAAGTAGCCTGATTAATCGTAAGGGTACCAGCGATGTATGTGAAAGCGTAATTATTGTCTGTTCCTCCTGTAGCGTTAATGGCATACGTTCCAACGGCACTTGAGGCATCAGCAACAGAACTTGCCGTTGGCGGTGTATCCAGAACACTTTCCGCGTCGCCATTTTGGAAACCGGAATAAGTAACTGTAAACACTGGATTTGCAGCACCGTAAGTTTTGCCTTGATCATCAGCAGTGACGGTCAAAGTAGCCTGATTGATGGTAAAAGTGCCTGCAACATAGCTGAAGGTATAGTTATTGTCTACACCGCCAGCAGCATTGATCGCGTAAGTGCCAACTGAGCTTGTGGCATCAGCCGTTGAACTAGCCGTTGGTGCTGTGTCAAGCACACTTTCCGTATCTCCATTTTGAAAACCAGAATAGGTCACCGTAAAAACAGGATTCGCATCACCGTATGTTTTGTTTTGATCATCCGCCATGACGGTTAAGGTAGCCTGATTGATGGTCAACGTTCCATCCAAATAGTTGAAGGTATAGTTACTATCTACAGCTCCAGCGGCCACAATCGCATAAGAACCCGCTGCCGTAGTGGCATCCGCCGTGGAAGTAGCAGTGGGCAAGGTGGTCAATACTCCTTCACTTTCACCATTCACGAAACCAGAATAGCTGACAGTGAACGCTGGGTTAGCATCACCATAAGTCTTGCTTTGATTATCGGCTGTAACTGTAAGTACAGCAGCCACCACGGTTAAAGTTTGTACCACGTCGGCGGCAGCATTGAAATTGGGATCGCCAGCCTGACTTGCCGTTATGGAGGTAGACCCCACGCCAACGACCGTTACTGTATTGCCGGAAACTGTCGCAACTGCGGGATTCGAACTTGTATATGTCACTCCTAATCCGGAACTACTGCTTGCAGTGAGGTTAAAATCTGCATCGCCATAGGCGCGGTTAGCTAACGTACCGAAAGTGATGGTTTGGTCTCCTTTCTGTACTGTGATCGTCGCTGTAGCACTCTTACTATTACCACTGCCATCGGTGATTTGTAAGATCACCGTGTTGTTGCCAATATCATCCGATGTGAATGTCGTTTTATCCAACGTCAGGTTAGCAATAGAACAATTATCACTGCTTCCATTATCCACCTGTGCCGGTGTAATGCTCACCGTACCAGTTCCATCCAGTGTAAGTGTTAAATCCTGAGTGATCACTACCGGACTGATCGTATCCAATGCAGTTACCGTAACTGCGGCTGCTTTGGTATTGCCGGACGCATCTGTTGCCGTAAGGGTCACACTGTTTGCACCTAATTCGCTACAATTGAAAGAGGTCTTACTGGCAACCAGTGAGCTGATCCCACAATTGTCTGTTGAACCATTATCCAGGTCTGCAGCCGTAAGGGTTCCATTTCCTGAAGCATCCAAATACAGGTTAATGTTCTGTGTCGTTAACGTAGGACTAATGGTATCCAATACCGTGATCACAGCGGGGGCTATTTTGGCGTTTCCAGAATGATCAGTGGCCGTAAGATTCACATTATTCGCTCCCAAATCAGCACAAGTGAACGCCGTTTTGCTTAGTGCCAATGAGGTAATCCCACAGATATCTGAAGAGCCATTGTCTACATCTGCCGGGGTAATGGTACCGTTCCCGGAAGCGTCCAGGTACAATGTCACATCCTGGGCGACTGTCGTTGGACTGATGGTATCCAGAACGGTAATTGCTGCCAGAACCGTGGAAGCATTTCCTGAAGCATCCGTAGCGGTAAAAACCGGATTGTTCAATCCAACATCCGCACAGGTATAGGCAGTTTTACTTAGTGCCAGTGAAGCTAACTGGCAGTTGTCGGTGGTCCCATTGTCAAGGTCTGCCGCAATGAGCGATGCATTCCCCGACGCATCCAGATACAGGTTGATACTCTGGACATTAATGACCGGACTAATGGTATCCAATACCGTAGCCTTTAAGTTCAAGCTAGCCTGATTGTCTGATGGGTCTGACGCGGTAAACACCACATCATTTTCTCCCAGATCTGCACAGGTCCAGGCGGATTTTGAAACAGAAAAGGTCACTCCATTCGCATCGGTACTCCCATTGTCGTAATCAGCACCATTGACCGTTGCATTTCCTGTCGCATCCAGGTATACGTTTAGGTTCATACCTATCGCCACAGGATTGGTGATGTCACCTATCTGATATCGCTGGGAATAAATACCATATTGATCTCCGTCATGGGTAGCCACAGAAGCATGTCGGCCATCTTGCCAGGCCATCATGGCCACTCCTTCATCAAGGCTCAAGGACAAACTGGACAAGATCTGGTAATCGGTGGTTCGGGTGTTAGCTTTTAGCTCAGTACCTGCTTTTTCTCCATCGGATTTAAATACTTGATAATAGATTCCTCCCTGATCGCCATCCTGACCGAAACTAGTCCAGGAAGCCATGAAAATGCCATTAAAGCTCAAGGTAACCGCGGGAGAGACTTGTGCTCCAGCCGTAGTGGTGTTCACTAAAAATTCGTCTGCCAGAACCGCAGACGTATTGCTGAACCTGCGGCCGTATATTCCGGAAGCATCTCCATCTTGAAGATTGCTTTCCCAAACCACTACAAATGCCCCGGTACTGTCCATATCAACGGCCGGCGACAGCTGATGATCGGTCCTGGTCTGATTGACCAAAAATTCACTTCCTGATGTAGCTCCGACTGGCGTGAATAGCTGTCCGTGGATATCGAAATTGCCTCCGGCAGAATCACTTTGCCAAACCACAACAAAATCTCCCGAGCGATCCATGGCCACATCGGGATACAATTGATTGCCTTTGGTAGTCGCATTGATGGTAAACTCAGCTCCATCAGCAACCCCCAGACTGGTAAAACGCTGCCCTATGATATCCCCGTTGCCTTCCCAGGTGATCACAAAACCGCCGGCATGATTACTGGCTACTTTTGGGAAACGCTGATTTCCAGTAGTCGTAGCATTGACAGCAGTCTCAGCAATGACCTGTGATCCTGACCCATCAAAACCTCTCATAAATACTCCCCAGCCATCGGCATCAGGCCCCATCCAGGTCACGATGATATTGCCATTCTCGCTGAAGCTAACATCGGGAAAGCTCTGTGAACCTACGGTGGTTGTATTCACCACCTGATCAGCTATAAAGGTGGATCCATCAGCATGGTAAGCGGAAAGAACAATGGTTCCTCCATCTGTGTCCTGATCTTCGCTCTCCCACACAACCGCATACCGGTTGTCACTATGCGTACTTACAGAAACAGCACGTTGATTTCCAGCGACCGTTCCATTGACTTTGGTTTCCGTCCCAACCGGGGTGGTCTGTCCATGGACAATTCCTGATATTAACAGTAAAGCCAATGACCAAACCAGAGCCAGTAAACGGACTTTCATTTTCATCCTCATGACGTCCGTCAATTACTGGTTGTTGCTTACTTTCTCCGCATCCTCTACCGAGAAAAATGCATCACTTTTTTCCAGATCTGAGAGTCGTGCTTCAATCTCAGTCAAAGTACGTTCATATTTGGCAATGACCTCCTCGTTTCCAGCCAGCTGAGCTTCCTGGGCTTTCACCCTGGCATGAAGTTCTTTTACTGCCTGCACCAAAGGCACCACAAATTCAGCATAACGTAGACCGTATACGCCCTTTTCATCTTGTGGAGTATCTACTCCACTGAACTCATATCCGATGAGTTTAGCAGCCTCTTCCACCTCCTGCGCCAGGAATCCGGAATATCTTATTTCATCTTTTTCCTGACTATCTGTACCGCCAAATTGCGCTTTCAAAAGCTGAGTATCGTAATGATAAGATACTGGCCGGAGGGCATTTATAAAATCCAATCCGGGGATGTTTTCCCGAATGTCTTTCTTCATGTTTTGATCAGAAGTGGCAGTCCAGTTAACTGAGCCTCCTATTGAAGTGGTCGAAGCATTTCCCATGAATACCTGATTGTCCGCAGAAACAGTGGTCCCAAATCCAATGGCCATTGCATTCGCTCCTGAGACGTTACTCCCAGAACCAATTGCGATCGATTGATTTGCAGTTACAGCTGAACCAGATCCAATCCCTACTCCATCCAGATTGGCAATATTCACTTTATTACCGATTCCTACGGAACGCATTTGTGCGATATTGGCCTGAAAACCAATCCCCACAGAAGAATCGGCATTATCGGTGGCCTGGAATTGATATCCCATCATAATAGCCCCATTGGCCGAGAAGAGATCACTTTCATTACCTATACCAATGGCATATCGCCCTCGGTTGTAGGAATGATATCCCATCGTAATGACATCATTATTGGCCGCAACAGCCGCCGCTCCAATGTAAGTAGTTCGGTTTCTATTGGTACTCGGTGAACCATCAAAATTGTTAGTTCCCCAGGCAGCGGTGTTTTGCTGCGTAAAGCCTGCCAGCGCTCCCATTCCTACATTATCCTCTCCTTCTCTATTTTCCGCTCCGGCTTGATAACCAAAGTAGGTATTTCTATTTGCATTAGTCGTAGAGTTAGTTCTGTTATTGTCCCAACCAGAGCGAGCTCCTCCAAATGTATTGTAGTCTGCGTGCTCTGTGGCCACTCCTGAGGCAGCTCCCAACATTACATTATAAACTCCGGCTCCAACATCTATGCCCGATGAATCTCCCAGAGCAGTGTTGTGGTGGCCTGTGGCCACATCAGAGAGAGATTCGTCCCCAATTCCTGTATTTCTATAACCTGTACCCGAGGAGATTCCGGCTTCGTTACCAACGAACGTATTTTTGTATCCGGTCGTATTGCTCCATCCAGCATCTTCTCCGATGAAGGTATTCTCATAACCCGTGGTATTAGATGTACCCGCTTCCTCACCGAAGAAGGAATTATCATACCCTGTGGTGTTCTTCCAACCGGCCTCTGTTCCCATAAAGGTGTTGTCTCCAGCGTTGAGATTGGCTTCTCCGGCTTTCCAACCCACGAATGTGTTATCGAAACCCGTTGTATTGGAATATCCAGCGTGATAACCAATAAAAGTAGCTTCAGTACTGGTATGCACTTTACCGGCTGCAAATCCCATGAATGTATTTTGTCCGAGTGAATTGATCACGGCAGAGCCCGTACTATCGCCGTAAAAAGTATTGTGATTACTAGAAGTAACATTTACTCCCGATCCTGTTCCCTGAAACTCATTCAATACTTGTGCCTTTAGTTGAAATGTAGCGATCAATACGCCTAATACAAGTAGTACATTCTTTCTCATGATGGTGCTAGTCAAATTATTATCTAAGGTTTCTGTTAAAGCTTTTTCGATTGCTCAAGACCAATTAAGAATCGAGTTGGCGCCCAGACGGTGAAGCATCGACTATGGTTGCCTAACTGAATACGTTTTGTCAACAAAAAGTCAACTTTTACATCAAGTACTTAAAGTTTACCTGACTCCCTCTGGATTATATTCAATATTTCAAGTCTCGCGTAAAGCGCTATTTTTTTTAATAACTGCTTTTTGAAAGTGCGATTGCTTACTCCTCACAAAGTTGATTGATCCAAATGAGGGCTTCGTATATAAAGCGTAGACAAAGTGCTACATGGTTCGAGATTTAATTTTCAATTTTTAATGCATGTAGAAATGACCTCATTTAAGGGAGGAAGCAGTAGCTCCCTCCCATTGCTGTGGATTGACCATGACTAAGCTATAAGCGGGTTAATTCTTTATGATCTTAAAATGCTCACTTTGAACCCCATTGGTAATTCGAAACACATAGATCCCCTGATTGACCCCTGATAAATCAATAACAGATGTTTGATCCTGCCTCAATAAAAACTGATCGCTTCTAATCACTTTCCCTGATAAGTCCATCAATTGATATTGGGCTGCCCCATTCCACTCATGAAGTGACAGGTTTAACTGATTGCCCTGAAGAGGATTGGGATAAACAATGGTCTCTTGCGATCTCATATCCGCTGAAAGCACCAAATTGATAGAAATACTAACCGTTGCTGTAGTAGCAGTAGCTCCCTGATTGTCCGTAGCTGTGGCGTTAAGATTGAAACTCCCAGAAGTCTCTGCAAGCCATTCCATTTCATAGGGAAGACTATTGATTACTCCGAGACTTGTCTCACCTACAAAAATTTCCACCTGAGAAATAGTACCATCAGCATCTTCCGCATTCACCTCAATGAATATCTCCTCTCCGACTTCAAATGCTTCACCTGCTACTGGCGAGATCATTGTAATGGTTGGAGCCTGATTTTCAGAGGAAGTGCCTACCGTGATTGTCACTACGGAAGAAGTTGTGGTGGCTCCTTCATTATCCGTAGCCACCGCTTTCACCGTATGACTTCCCGCACCAGTAGCCGTCCAGTTCGTGGTGTAAGGCTCATCCGCATCCACCGCAAGAGAAACATCATCTACAAAAAACTCAACCTGTGCGATGGTCCCATCCTGATCACCGGCCATTGCTTCAATGGTTACGCTTTGTCCCTCCTCCACTTGTAGACCGGCTACCGGAGATGTGATGCTGATCGTTGGACTTTCATTACCGGCATTACCAACATTAGTCACTTGCCCTCCGGTGATCATGACATGCGATTGTGCGTTTTCAGGAATAAAGCCACCACCAAAAGACATTCCAAATTGATCTCGTAATTGCTGATTGGTCAGGCCCAAAAATTTAGTAGGTGTGATCCGCTCGGGGAAGATATTCTCTTCGTCATACGTCAGTGGACGTAACAGGTCGGCAGTAGGAACTGGAACAAAATCAGGTGTTTGTTGATCAAAATAAAGTCTGGAATTATTGAACGGACCGAAATTCAGAGTGATGTCATCTGGCAACAAAAAGTAAGTGGGCATTTTCACTCCGGAACCATCTACATGCAACAATGCAAAGGCATCTCCTGCGTTGTTGACCAGATGAAACTGCGGGTCTAACACGATGTTTTTAGCCGAATTCCTAAACTCAATATTGCCCTCGATTTTAATCGATCTCCAGGGAGTGACTTTATCCGTTGGAAGCGGGTCCATTTCTTCGTCATCGAAACTTACAACTCGATCAGGCCAATCTTTGGCCCAATTGACTTCCCGAATGAAAATATCGGTTCCTGAATTATCGAATATCCCTCCGTTCACCACCGTATTGGCATTGATTGGCAAGTTCAGGGCTTGAGATTCGCCATCCCAACCTACCAAAGTATTTCCTTCGATGGTCCAGGATCTGGTATTATGGTATTGATCCAGATCCAGCCCTATGGAATGCGGTTCTACTTCCAGCAGCCCAGGATAAGGATTAGGCTGTGGGCGCCATGGAGCCAATTCTTCAGAAGCACCGTATCCATATACTTTATTGTTCTTGATGGTGATTTGTGCACAGTTCTCAAATTGCATACCCGTTCGTCGGATGCTCCAAAAAGTACTGTTTTCTATTACCAGATTCATGGTGTTGCGATACATTGGAGGCATCAGGTTGAATTCTGAAGAATTGGTTTCCGGGTTTTCATGGAATTCCGTCATGATGTAATCTCCTCGAAAACCTTGCGCTACAGAGTAGCCAATGTTATTCTTAAAGGGTCTTGGCAAAATGTACCAGACATCAAACTTCCAATTAGGATATTGTGCCATCCTGGCTTTGACCTCCGCATTCAGTTCCGGGAATTCTGAAGGTGGAACGTAAAGGTCAATTTTGTTTTGCATCTCAGGGCGACCTCTCCCACTTTCCCACAGGCCTTCTGTCCAGTAGATGTAAGCATGCCCACTACATCCCGAGACGACATTACCTTCCAGGGTCACTCCGGTGCTATGCAACCAAAACCCGTCGCCTTGATGTGCAAAATCTGAGATTTGTTCCCGGCCATCCGTAAGACCTTCCGTCCTCCCTCCTTCCGTACCCACGATACCTTCCGCAGGTCTGCCCAGGTTGAGTGGCTCTGAAGGGTTGTAAGTCCGGATCGCAATGTTGTTAACAAAACTCCCTAACTCATCTCCTGCTTCGGTACAGTAGGCTGATCCCAGCACATCATAAGACACGTTATTGATGAAATCCACATAAGAAGAATGATTCGTATAGGCCCAGCCAGGATCGCCATTCACCACACAACCTTCTACCAGGGCTTTATTTGTGTTCACATCCAGTGATCGGTGGAAATGAATGGAATACCTGCCCCTAGGGTTGGTGCCCGGGCCTGCCGGATAGATGGCCGTGAATCGATCCTGTTCATCTTCTGGCACGCTCCAATCATCCAATTCTTGCGATTTATCCGTTCTTCCAAGTCCCTCGGTCTCGATGTATTTCAAAATCACATCTGGATTATGCATGAACATCATGTGTCCCCGCGGTTTTCGGAAATCGCCACTGATGGCACTTACGCTTTTATTCTCAGAAGAAATCACGATGTTCCGGGTGTTATTCGAAACATGCACCTCCACCAGATTAGCAATTTGCGGCGGAGGTTGATGATTTTTAGTGAGTGAATTACTCAGCGTGATCACATTTCCAGAAATGGCACTGATCGTAACTACCTCGTCACTTTTGTAATCATTTACGTCCGTACCGGCCACTACTAATTCATCCCCTACTAACCATCCGGACGGGGCATTACTCAATGAAAGTTGGGTGGCACCCACTGATGGATTCACTGCCAACGTAGACCAGCTAGTCTTCTCCGCTCCATACATACGAACCGGCCCCATGAATACAGCCCCGGGAACAAATCGACTTGGATCTTCGCTTTTGGTGGTACCCCCTCGTTCCGCAAAAACCAGGCTTGCGTTCACATTTGCAGCCACTTTATTTGAACTTGTTCCTATTTCAAAGACACCCCCGGCTTCACTCACGAGATATTCTGTGCGCAGCTCGGTATTGACTTCCGTTGCATATTGAAGTTTGCCATCTTTAGCAATCCTGATCGACTTAAACTCTTGGGAAACCATACCATCGACCGTCACAGTAATGCCAGACGGTATCAACACCCGGTCATCATCTCCCGGAAGTGAGCCGCCCCAGGTACTACTTTCACTCCAATTGCCACTCTGACTTGCCGTGACTGTCGGAGTTCCTGCCACCTGCACGGCGGTCTGTGCCTTCAGTTTTATGACTGAAAACACTCCTATGATCAAACATCCAATGATCAGAAAACTCCTTCCTATACTTTTCATCTTTTTCTGCTTTTTACCTCTAAGTCGGTAAGTAATGATTTACCCCACCCCTCCGTTTAATTGATAAGCCAATCGTATATTTTAAGCACTTCAAAAAAACCTAAAATGCTGACTCAAAGATCTTTAGAACATTCAGCCTCACTGGCACGGGAGGGTTAACAAGACGCTTCACCCACTTATAAAAGCGTTAACAAAACGCTACATTTCGTAGACATCTTCCGAGACTTAGCTGTTAAAGCCAATATTTATTCTCTTTGTCATGAAATGTTCTTAGCATAATCACGTCTCGAAAAATGCACATGCCTGATAAAAATGACCATGCGAGGACATGGACCATTTTGGTGGTCGATGATAAGGTGGAGATTATTCGTTTGATTGCGAAATATCTGGATGAAGTTCCGCAGTTTTCAGTCATCAATGCCAACAATGGTGCCCTTGCCTGCCAAATTGCCAAAGAACAACAACCTGACCTGATCATCATGGATTGGGACATGCCGGTTATGGATGGCATCACCGCTACCCGTCAATTGAAGCAGGACAAAGCCACGTTTGAGATACCGGTGATCATTGCTACCGGAAAAATGGTCACCTCAGAAGACCTCAGGTTGGCCCTTGAATCAGGGGCCGTGGATTACATTCGAAAGCCGATCGATCTGTTGGAATTGGATGCCCGGGTAAAAACCGCCTTAAGGATCAAAGAGCAAAACCAGGCCATTCAACAACTACTACAACGTGAAATTGAATTCAAATCCCGGCAACTGAGCACTACATCTATGCTGATTGTGGAAAAGAATGGAATTCTACAGGAATTTCACCTGGAAGTGGAGAAGGTCATGAAAATCATCCTTGACGCGCCAAAATCTGCTAAGTCGTATTTATCACAATTAAACAAGCGAATTAAAAGTCACCTGGATGTGGACAATAGCTGGGATACTTTTCAATTGCACTTCAATCAGGTCCATCCCAATTTCTTTAAGAAAATCAATGAAAAGCACCCGGATCTGTCGCACAAAGACTTGAAGTTATCTGCTTACTTGAAAATGGGGCTGGATAACAAACAAATTGCTCAACTTTTAGGGATTGCCCCTTCCAGTACACGTACCTCACTCACACGTCTGAAAAGAAAATTGGGTATTCCTGAAGAAGAAAGCCTTAGAAAAAAGATTGCGGAGTTTGATTGACCGGCATCTACTTATCAATCAAGTCTAACAGATCATGATACTGATCTTCATTGTGGTTATAGGCCGCTTGTAAAACTTCATTCGCCCAATTCCTGGATTCTTGATCAGGTAAAGATTCGATTGGCTTCAATAATCGCTCAATATCAATGGCTTGATGCAATGCCAACTCCCTAAGCATCGGTAAGGTTGGCAAAATCAATGCTTTGTTCGCTGGAGTAATTCGAGTACCTGCGAATACTTTGGTATCCGCCGATTGATTTCCTTCAATCACGTACCCCGACAATTTGAAAGAAAACCGTGTCCATTCACCTACTTCAGATGCTACCCTGATCTCAGAACCGTGTGCTCGTAGTGCGAGTCGACAAAAAGCAAGCCCTAACCCTGTGGCATTGGCCGCACCAGAGGACTTAGGATCTACCTGACCAAATGCTTCAAAAATCGTTTCGATATCCTCAAGAGCAATGCCTTGTCCATAATCGGTGATACTGATCTCCACGAACTCATCCTTGTACGACGCAGCAAAATCGACATGACCATTGACCCTGGAATATTTAATGGCATTGGTCAATAAATTGACGAATACTCGTGAAATGAAATCATGGTCAGCTTCCACCATTAGCGGAGTATTCATTTGGTTCCGAATCTCCAGGTTCTTTTCTGCAATTAAATGGGCAACTTGTTCACTGGCTTCCTCCCAAAGGTCCTGTAAACGTTTCGGTCCCTTATCCAGACTCACCAGGGTTGTTTCCATTTTCTGAACATCCAGCATATCATGGATCAGGTTCAGCATTTGCTGGGCCATTTTCCGCGTATCGTAATCTTCAGCGGTGCTATTGATAATCACACTAAGTGGGTTTTTCAAATCATGTGCCACCATGCTCGTCATGGCCTGTTTTAGCTTCCCGAGCTTACGCAAGGCTTCATTAGACGCGGCTAATTGCAAGGAGATCTTTTTCTTGCGGGTGTAGTTGTAGTACAAGATTGACAGAAATATAACCGTCAGGAAGAGGCCAATAAGCATATAAGTTTTGGCCTGCTTTTGGCTTTGGAGTTCGCCCTGAAGTTCATTTTCTTTTTTCCCCTGCTCATATAGCAATTGCTGTTTCTCTTGCTCATACAAATATTCAGCTTCGAGCCTGGCCAATACCTTATTTTCGTTTTTCTCCAGATAATCCAGCTCTTGCCTGTAGGCTGCCTGTAAATGCTGAAAAGCTTCCCGATAATCACCTCTTTTCTGATAAATCTCTGCCAGATGACGCTCTTCTATGAAAACGTATCCTGGATTTTTTTGCTGTGTATTGCGTTCGATGGCTCTGTTGGCATAGTCTTCCGCCAAGCCCATTTTCCCAGTATTGAAATAGATTCTGGACAAACGTTCATACAAGGTCTGTATGTTGATTGATCGTACTTCATATTGAGGGTCAACCCAGACCAAAGCTTTTTCGAGTATCCAGGTAGCACTATCCAGAAACCCCATGGACTCGTATCCGCGAGATAACTCCATATAAGCGAGCATGAGCATTTGATGGTGATCTATTTGCGTGAGGTAGTCAATACTTTCCTTCAATTTCAAAATGGAAAGGCTGTCCTTTCCCAATGCCAGCAGACTTACTCCTAGTAAACGTGCCGATTTCCCTTTCAGGAATTTACTATCCGTCAACTGATAAATGGAGTCTCCTTTCAGCGCATATTCATGTCTTCTAGCAAGATCAAAATTGCCATAAGCCCGACTGATCAAGAAATAAATATGAGCCAGCGTGTTAGGTTGGTCCAGTCTTTCGAAGATTTCTACGGCTTTGAATAAACGGCGGGAAGCTTCAATGCCATTGCCTTGATCCATATATCCACCTGCAATGTTCAACAGGTTGTATCCGATACCCAGGGAATCATTAATGGCCTGCGCCATTTGTAAAGAGAGCTCATATAATATCCTAGCACTGTCGGGCATGTTTCGCTCCGAGTAGAGTATCGCCAGGTTGTTATAATTCCAGGCAAGCCCTTGTTGATGATTCCATTTTTCGTACAACTTCACACTTTGTTCATGAGCTTTGATCGCTAATTGAGAGGCATTGTTTCTGTAATAGCTGATCCCTAAATCGTTCCATGTCTTGGCAATCAAAACCTGAGCAATGGAATCGTTTTCCTGACCCCCTATTTCGATTCCGTTTTGAAAGAAAAGAATAGAAGAATCAATATCCACTTCACGGTAGATATTGCCTAATTCGAGAGAAGCGTGAATTTCAATGGCATCTTGATCATTGGCATTGGCCAAATGCCGAATAGAATCCAACAATCGAATACGTTCCTTCTGGCTGTCGATAGTGTCCGTATTGAAAATGAATTCATGGGCCGCATTTGTCTGCGCATGCACTCCTGGAAGAAGACTTATCAATAAGCATACAACACATATCGACAGTCTGAATTCCTCAACAAATCGTGCGATGATATTCAATAAAAACGCAAGAGATCTGTTCCTACCCATTTCTTAAGACCTTGACTTCTAAGATTACTGGAACCTAAATTCATGCACATTGCACGGCAATCAAGTTATCAAAGTAAAACGCTGGCTTCCAATAATGACAAGATTATTCGTCGAATGGAAAGGTTCGGAAGCTAATCCGTGAAATGATTCCAAACTATGTTTTCTATTTTGGATTTACCCAAATAAGATTTTACAAGAATTACCTCAGTCAAAAAACCAATTCTCCTTTTTGAAATAGCCGATCTATCTTCTGATTGATATCTGCTTTGGCATTGGTATTGGGAAATTCGGTTTTTGGTTTGGGCAATTGAAGAAAATCACAAAGCGGTTTCCAGCCTTCACGTACTTCGTACATCAATAAATTCCGCTTCGGTACGATGGATTGAATGTAGGCCTCATGTCTCTGATAGACGTCTATGGCAAAGGCCTTATCATGAAATTTCCCTTTGAACTGACCTTTCCAGATCTGCTGTTCATTGTAACGGAACACAGGTGCGACTCTCCTAAACTCAGGGAACCGTATTGCACTCCAGATAATTTTAAGCACATCCATACCATTCTTGGGAGTAGGACGATAAATCGTTTCCTCCACACTTTCATACCAGGACAAAGGATCGCGCCTGGTATGTATGACCTTCAATTCAGGATTGATCTGCAGTAATTCTTCTATGAAAAGGCAAATCGGATAATCCACCGCTGACCCATAACCTTTACTGAATGCCGCCCAGTTTTTCTGCTTAATGTGCTTGAGGTCTTCCGTGTCTTTTAATAACTCGGTCATATGGAAACAAGGCTCGCCCGTAAGGATCTCCAGGGCATGTTTCAGCGATAAAGTTCCGGTTCTTCCCAGTCCGCTTCCGACGATTTTTATGTCTAGATCTTGGCTCATGATGATGATTAGTTTGGTGTGTTTGAGGTCGGGACGAAGCAGTCTTCATAAAGGTTGCTTCCGTAGACAAAGTGTTACAATGAGCCAACCGCAGGCCGTAAACAATAATTTATCACCCCAGGCAACCGTTTGTACTCCATGAACGTCCGGGCAGCAAATCATCTTTTGATCCGACGTAGGTGATATGAAATGAGTATCGTCCTTAGACACACCAAGTGAAAGAGGGTTCATAGATACGAATTTCATCGCTTCGGCGAAACCAGTGGCAATTGAAATAGAGCCATACACATGAATAAAATTTTTAAAAAAATAGCAGCTATCGGCCTCCGCCTGGTCGATACCCGTGCCGCAGGAGCTTACATTTTGCTTTTCGCTATCAGCATTGGTGTGGCCACTTTTATTGAAAATGATTTTGGTACCAGTGCCGCCCAAAAGGTAGTTTACCAGTCCTGGTGGTTTACATTACTGCTGGCCTTGTTTGGATTGAGTATCCTTTTTAACATCTGGAAATTCCGAATGGTCCAGCAAAAGAAATGGGCACTTTTAGCCTTTCACACGGCCATGATTGTCATTCTTGTTGGTGCCGGGGTAACCAGGTATTTCGGTTTCGAGGGCATCATGCACATTCGTGAAAATGAATCCGCCAGCTCTTTTTTATCTTCAGAGACCTATTTGCAATTCAAAGTCCAAAAAGGTGACCAGCTATACAAATTCGACGAACAAGTGTTATTCGCCTCGTTAGGTAGTAATCACTGGAATGAGCAATTTCTTTTAGGTACAGATTTGATTGACGTCAAAGTGAAGGAATTCATTCCAAATCCCCAACAGGTCCTGGAGTCTAACCTCGATGGTAAGCCTACGCTTAAGGTCGTTTTTGGAGGAGAAAATGGTCGTGAGGAATATTTCATCGGGCAAGGAGAAGCCAAACGGATCAAGAACCTTATTTTCAATTTTCGGGGAGACTTTCGTCCCGGGGCCATCAATATCCGACAGAATGGTGATCAGTTAGAGATCCAATCAGATGAAACACTTACTCAGACGGTTATGGCCACCCAGCAAAAGAACACCTTACCGGCAGACGGTAGCTGGAAACCACTGATGCTTAGATCGTTGTACACCGCAAGTTCCGGCAGGTTTGTATTTGGGGATTATCACCCTCAAAGCCGGGTTTCGATTGTTTCTACCGACCCGAAGGTGAAAAGAGAAAGTCTCACGGCACTAAGACTACAGGTATCTGTGAATGGTGACAAAAAAGACATGTATGTGTATGGTCAAAAAGGTATGCCCGGCCGCGTTGCACAAGCGCAATTATCGAACCTGATGATTGGTATTTCCTACGGCGCCAAGCCTGTTGAAATTCCCTTTTCTATCCAACTATATGATTTCCAGATGGAACGCTACCCGGGAACGGACAATGCCGCTTCCTATGCCAGTGAAGTTCGATTGATCGATCAAAATAAAGGAGTGGAGTATGACTATCGCATTTACATGAACCATATTCTCGACTATGGTGGATATCGATTTTTCCAAAGTTCCTTTGATCGGGACGAATTGGGCACCTACCTCAGCGTCAATTACGATTGGTGGGGGACCTGGATCTCTTACATTGGTTATTTCATGCTTACGTTGGGAATGGTCCTGGCACTGTTCAGCAAGCAAGGCCGGTTCTATCAAATACAGCAGGAGCTGAAAAAGGTCAGAACAGCCGTTGTGGTGTTGGTCTTTTCATTACTCCTTCCAAATCTTGGGGTTTCTCAAAAAGTCATTGATCAGGCCGCGAATCAGTCCTTTATCCACGCGGAACATGCCGTAAAATTCAGCAAGGTTGTGGTCCAGGATCATCGAGGGCGGATGAAACCCATGCACACGCTTTCACGAGAGATCATGCGCAAAGTAGTGCGTAAAGAAAGTGTATTGGGTTTAAGTGCCGACCAAATCATCTTGGGCATGTTTGCCAATCGAAAGGATTGGCTGCACGTTCCGTTGATCAAACTCGGAAAACATCCCGACATCTACAAAAAACTCGGTATCGAAGGACCGAGAGCCAGATACAGTGATTTCTTTACGAAAGAAGGTGCATATAAATTCCGGGACGAAGTGCGAAGGGTGTATAGTCTGGAACCCATCGATCGGGGCACTTACGAAAAGGAACTCTTGAAAATTGACGAGAGGGTAAATATCCTGAACATGGTTTTCTCTGGGAGAATGTTCCGACTGGTTCCTGTAGCCGGAGATGAAAACAACGAATGGACCTCTTTGGTCAGTTCGCATCAAGGGCATAATCATAGTTCCGGAGTGGACTTATCCGTAGCCAGGCGATTTTTTGATTCTTATCAGAATGCCCTTACCCAGTCCTTGAAATCCGGGAACTACAGCAAACCTGATCAATTACTTCGTGAATTGGTCGCGTATCAACAACAAGAAGGAGGTAAAGTTCGACCCTCCGAGGCAATGATCAATCTTGAGATCTTACTCAACAACCTGAACGTCTTCAACCGGCTTTCCGGAATCTACGCAACCCTTGGCCTGGTGTTTTTGTTCTTTCTGTTTTTCACGGTATTCAAACCTCAGATCAACCTGAAATGGGCTTATCGAATCGTATTTGGCATACTTCTGCTTGCCTTTTTGTATCATACTGCAGGTCTTGGTTTAAGATGGTATGTTTCCGGTCGAGCTCCATGGAGTAATGGATATGAATCCATGATCTACATCGCCTGGACCACCATGCTGGCCGGGATCATTTTCACGCGAAAATCCTGGGGTGGTCTGGCCGCAACCACCGTACTGGCCGCCACGGTGTTATTAGTGGCCTTGTTGAGTCATATGGATCCTGAAATCACGCCGTTGGTTCCAGTACTAAAATCCTATTGGCTGACCATTCATGTTTCACTGGAGGCCGGATCTTATGGATTCCTCATGTTGGGAGCAGTAATCGGGATCATCAACCTGATCCTCTTCATGTTCCTCACGCCAGGCAACAAGGACCGTGTCAATCGAAAAGTCAAAGAAATGTCCTATCTGAGTGAAATGACACTCATCGGAGGGCTGATCATGATTTCTACCGGCACTTATCTGGGTGGTATTTGGGCCAATGAAAGCTGGGGTCGTTACTGGGGTTGGGATGCCAAAGAAACCTGGGCACTGGTTACCATTTTAGTATACGCTTTCATTTTACACATGCGTATTATCCCGAAACTGTTTGGATTGTTCGCTTACAATTTCGCAACCATTTTTGGACTGGCGTCAGTCATTATGACCTACTATGGGGTGAATTATTATTTGTCCGGACTTCACTCCTATGCGGCAGGCGATCCAGTGCCCATACCTGATTGGGTATACATGGTCGTAGGTATTATTCTATCCATTACAATAGTTGCCTACATCCAACACCGCCGGGTCAATCTTGTCTCGCAAAATCGACCGTCTCAAAAGCCTTCTGTCAAACCGAGAGTTGGTCTTAAACCACAATTGAATCAACAGTGAGCAAACTCGGACACAAGATCTACATCGGGACCATGTCCCTGATAACCATTGCTATGACGGTCTATCTCGCAATAGCCGGTTATGAATATTACTCGACTCCCTTCGAGGACCGTTTTTACCTGGATTCGCACGACTGGTTCAAACCCAGTGGCATTTTTGGTCAGGGCCTGGGAATCATCGGAACCCTCCTGATGGCCGTTGGTGTATTCATCTATATTCTGCGAAAGCGTTACAATTTCCTGGGCAAATTCATTCGCTTAAAGTACCTGTTAGAATTTCATATTTTCCTCTGCACCATAGGTCCGATCATGGTGCTGTTCCACACGGCCTTCAAATTTGGAGGTATCGTTTCAGTGGCTTTTTGGAGCATGGTGGCCGTAGTATTGAGCGGGGTAATTGGCCGATTCATCTACATCCAGATTCCAAGGACCATCGAAGGTCGGGAAATGACCCTGGGTCAGGTCAAGCACATGAAGTCAGTCCTTTCGGAAACACTTAGGGTCAGCTTTGGTTTGGATCAGGACATGAGTAATCTCATTACAAGCTTCACGGATGGGGGTTCAGCAAAGGCTTCATTTATTCAGAAATACGTGGACCGGAGAAATGCCATTTCAACGATAAAAAAAGCACTTTCTGAAAAGGACATCCGCGTTCGTGAACGACGAAATATCCTTAAAATGGTAAAGGAAGAAATCACATTGGCTGGTCGTATTGAAAGATTACAGACCATGCAAAAACTTTTTAAATATTGGCACGTGGCACACCTGCCGTTCGCACTGATCATGCTGATCATTGTGGTCCTGCACATAGGAGTTGCCATTGCTTTCGGATATACCTGGATTTTTTGATATGGGTCTGTTAGGAGAACAAATACTAGTTTACGGTATCGTCTTTTTGATGTGTGCGATCATTGTCGGTATATATCTGTATCGGCATCGAAAACAAACCAAAGAGACCCTCAAAAAAGTTGAAATTGCCAAAGAAGAAGGGCTTCATGAGCCCGTCTCACTTTATCCGCACATCGATCTCAATACCTGTATCGGTAGTGCCGCTTGCATCGTGGACTGTCCTGAGAAAGATATTTTGGGCATGGTCGATGGAAAAGTTACGGTAGTTAATACCACCAATTGTGTGGGCCACGGTGCGTGTTTCCATGCCTGCCCCGTGGAAGCGATTTCTTTAAGGATTGGCACAGAAAAAAGGGGTGTAGACCTGCCTCACGTTAATCAACGTTTTGAGTCCAATATGCAGGGTATCTATATCGCTGGTGAGCTTGGTGGTATGGGGCTGATCAAAAACTCGATTGAACAAGGCAGTCAGGCCATCCAGAACATGGTCAAAAACAATAAATCAGCCAAAGAGGGAGTCCATGACGTGGTAATCATTGGAGCCGGTCCTGCGGGGATTGCTGCGACGCTTGAAGCCAAAAAGCAAGGTTTCAATGCCGTAACCCTGGAACAGGAGTCTCTAGGAGGAACGGTGGCCACCTATCCCAGAAATAAGATCGTGCTCACGTCACCTATGGAATTACCACTTCATGGTACGGTAAAGATGAAAGTGACCAACAAGGATGAACTCCTGACGCTATGGCACAAGGTCATTAACGAGAACGACCTAAAAATCAACGAAAGGGTAAAAGTCGAGTCGATCATACCGATGAAAGACGGCACATTCAAAGTGAAGACCAACGCTGAAGAAACTTACCTTGCCAATCATGTATTGATGGCCATTGGTCGGCGCGGTAGTCCAAGAAAATTGAATTGTCCAGGTGAAGAATCACAGAAAGTAGCCTATCGATTGCTTGATCCAGAACAGATCTCAGGCAAGAAGATCATCGTCGTTGGCGGTGGAGATTCGGCGGTGGAATCTGCCATGTTGCTAATGGATCAAAATGAAGTGATTCTATCCTATCGAAAGGATAAATTCTCCAGAATTAAACCTAAAAACAGAGAACGGATCATGGAATGCATCGATAATGAACAGATCGATATGCGCTATAATTCCAATGTAGTCTCCATTATGGATGATAGGATCCTGCTTGAACAGGAAGGAAGCACTGAAGAATTACCAAATGACCTGGTATACATCTTCGCCGGTGGAGAGTTGCCTACCAGTTTTTTGCAGCATGCGGGTGTTCAAATTACCAAGCGCTTCAATTACATCCTGAAACAACATGCATAGCGATCTGTCAACATATTACAATACACCGCAAGACAATCAGCCAACCGTGGTAATCGGCTCAACCCCACCCTTAGGGGTGGGGCAGCCGAGATTTCTTCTCCGGTTTGCACTGACGGTTTTAAGTTTTTTCTTCGCCCTCGCCACTTTTGCGCAGATCTCCCCCGGAGATCTCACTGATGCTCACAAGGAACTGGAAGGAATGGGTAACTGCACTGAGTGTCACGTTTTAGGAGAAAGACTACCTTCCACGGCAAAATGCCTGGCTTGCCATGAAGACATCCAGTCGCTGATTGATGCGAATCGAGGATACCATGCAAGCAAAGAGGTGATTGAAAAAGAATGCGTGGAATGCCACAGCGAACATCACGGGAGAAAATTTGACATGATGCGCTTTGATCAGGACAACTTTGACCATGACCTCACCGGATATGTGCTTGAGGGTGGGCATCTGGACATTGACTGTCGAGAATGTCATCAACCTGATTATATCCTGGATCCCGAAATCGCAGCCAGGGAAAACACCTTCCTTGGTCTTGAAGAAGATTGTAAAACCTGCCATGAAGATTATCACCAAAACACCTTGGGTGACGACTGTGCTTCGTGTCATGATTTTGAAGCGTTCAGACCAGCACCTGGGTTTGATCACGATGATTCGGAGTTTCCGCTGGTAGGAGCTCACATTGAGGTAGACTGTATCGAATGTCATGAAATGACCACACGGAATGGGCAGGAATTTCAAATATTTACTGACCTGGAATTTAATGATTGTATTTCCTGCCATGAAGACCCGCATGAAAGTCAACTTGCTGGCACTTGTACACAATGTCACAATGAAGAAGCCTTTACCACCTTCATTGGAGATACAGGTTTTGATCATAACACCACAGAATTTGAATTAAAGGGAAAACATCAAACGGTCGGCTGTTTTGAATGCCATCAGGATACTTCAGCGCCTCTGGTTGTGTTTCAAGATCACTTAGAGGTCGGACAAAGCGAATGTATTGCTTGTCATGAAGATGTGCATGAAGGTCGCTTCGGGGAGAATTGCGCAGAATGCCACAATGAGGAAAACTGGTTGATGGCAGGTGTATTGGACGACTTCAATCATGATCTTACCAACTATCCGTTGGCTGGCATGCACCAGGAAGTAGATTGCAAGGAATGCCACACTACCGAGAAATACACGGATCCCCTTGCTTTCAGCAACTGCTTTGATTGCCATGATGACTATCATGAAGGGGAATTCATGGTCAATAATGTGCAGACCAACTGTGTGGAATGTCACTCATTGGAAGTAGGATTCGAAGAAACCTTGTATACCATTGAGCAGCATCAGGAAACCGATTTTCCTCTGGAAGGTGCCCATTTAGCAACTCCCTGTTCAGCGTGCCATCTGCCGGATGAAGCACCTGCACACTGGACTTTCCGAAACCTGGGTGCCGATTGTATCGACTGCCATGACGACATCCACCAGGGTCAGTTTGCCGAGAATGGAACTACCGATTGCGCCACCTGTCACGACTCAGAAGATTGGTTCCCCCGTCTGTTTGATCACGATAATACTGCATTTGCTTTGGAAGGCCGACATACCGAAGTAGCATGCGCCGCCTGTCACAAACCCACCGAAAAGGAAGGTGAAACTTTTGTTGAATATCAGATACCAAAATTTGAATGCGTAGACTGTCATTCCTTATAATCGGCCTGTTGAGCAGCTTCTGGTTAGCTGCGCAGGAAAATTCCCCTCATGGAGAAAAGGGTCCTGCTGATTGCAAAACCTGCCATGTGGCGGGGGATTGGTGGACATTGGTCGACCCTTTGCCATTTGACCATGACACCACCCAATTCGAGCTACTGGGTGCACATGAAGACATAAGCTGTGTAGAATGCCACCAGTCACTGGTCTTTAGTGAAGCATCTCTCGATTGTGCGGGATGCCATGAGGATGTACATAGTGGTTCAGTTGGCAGAGATTGTGCCCGATGCCATGATGAAGACAGCTGGTTGGTCAATGATATCCCTCAGATCCATGAACAAAACGGATTTCCGCTCACCGGCTCACACTCCACCTTGAATTGCGTGGATTGTCACGCAAGCGAGATCAACCTGCGTTTTGATCGATTGGGTAATGAGTGTGTCAATTGTCATCTTGATGATTTCAATCTGGCAGAAAACCCTAATCACATTGAAAAAGGCTACTCCCTGGAATGCCTGGAATGTCATGATGCCATTGCCTTTGGTTGGGAAGGCCAAACACTGGATCATGATTTCTTCCCGCTACTAGGTGGGCACCGTACGGCCTGTACGGATTGCCATATTGGTGATGGTTTCGACGATGATAACATACCCAATGATTGTTATGGCTGTCATTCGGATGACTACTTTGCTACGACCATGCCTAACCACCAACAGGCTGGTTATGGACAGGCTTGTGATGACTGTCATGATATCTTTTCATGGAATACACTCGCTGCCGGAAATCATGACTTCTTCCCGCTGACCGGCGGACATGATATCAATGACTGTGCACAATGTCATTTGACGGAGAACTTCAGTGATGCGGATCCGGATTGTGTGAGTTGCCACCTCGACGATTACAATGCCACGACCAATCCTAATCACTTACAAGTAGGTTTCGGTACTGACTGTGCTACCTGTCATAATATTAACGATTGGGAAGAGGCTGATTTTGATCACGACGGTCAATATTTCCCGATCACCCGAGGAAACCATGGCCGTGGAGTATGGAACGAGTGTACTGAGTGCCATATTAACCCTAATGATTATTCGATATTCAGCTGTCTTGAATGTCATGAGCACAACCGCAATGACATGGATGATGAGCATAGCGATGTTTCTGGCTACAGCTACGTCAGTAGTGAATGTTTAAGGTGTCACCCTAACGGAGAGGAATGATGATGAATGTATTATCAAGATTAAGTTCATTGGGAATACTGGAAATCCATGAGACTTTTAGTACGAAAGTAGCTTCAAAAATCCCCCTTTTAAGGGGGTGGCCGATGGCCGGGGGATTCTTACCCTTTGTTCTCTGTGTATCTTTTTTACTGCTCCCGGTGCTCCTCTTCTCCCAATCCGGAAAGGCTCAATCGGGCACGGTTTCGTTCGTCACCTCTACGAGGATCTATGCCAAATTTGATAACACGCAGGCGATCGTGACCGGCGATACACTTTACAGTATCCTCGATAACAAATTGGTGCCGGCGGCTGTCGTTGGTCAGAAATCGTCGCTTTCCGTAGTGGCAACGCCCTTGGCGGGACAAAAGCTGAGCAAAGGAGATGTACTTCAATTCAATGGCAGAAACCTGAAATCACAAGATGCTAGTTTCCCGGACAAAAAGATACTGGTAAGAAAAAAGGATCCTGTTCGAGGATCTGTATCGGTAGGCTCTAACGTGCAAGCTTCCTCGGCCACGGATTTCAATGCGAGGAATTTGGCCAGGGTACGGCTCAAAATGGATCAAATCAATGATTCCAGGTTTTCAGTTTCCACCCATTTCATCTATCGCCAAAACCTGGAAGCTTCGGAGGACACGATCTACCAAAGTCCGGGTTTGTTCAATGTGTACAATCTCTTTCTGAAATATGAAAAAGAGCAGGATTATTCCGTTGGCATTGGTCGGAAAATCAATCGACGAGTAGCTTCTTTAGGTATGATTGATGGTCTTCATGTGGAAAAGCAATTGGGTAAATTCCATGTAGGCGGAATTGCAGGGTTCCGTCCTAATTTCCGTAACAATGGTTTCCAAACAGATATGCCTCAAATGGGAGGATACCTGGGGGTTTCACATAAAGGTCAGGAAAATTCATTTGAGGTAACCGTAGGCTTACTGGAACAAAAAAATGGGAATGCCATTGACCGAAGGTATGTATATGCGCAAGGATCAGCTAGTTTGGGGTATGGGTTCAGTTTGTTCTCTTCTGCGGAAATGGATCTGTATACACTCAATTCTGATCTGACACAAGGTGGGAATCGGTTGACGAATTTTCATTTATCCGCCAACTATCGCCTCAATAAGATGGTCCGATTTTCAGCGAGTTATGATACACGTAAGCAGATCATATTTTACGAAACCTTTCAAACTAATCTGGAACGTCTGATTGCCGATGACGAAGCCAGACAAGGGATCCGAGCCCGAGTTACCGTCAGGCCCTTCAAGCGAGTGACCCTCGGTGCGGCGTATGGCAAGCGATATCAGAACAGTATGGCAAATGCTTCTGATAACTATAACTTATTTGGTTCGATCCGTAATATGCCGGTTATTGGTGGGGTGATCAGTGCCAACCTAAATGTCAATCAGTCCAATTATTTGAATTCCGTATCTACGACTTTGAGGCACAGTCGCTACTATTTCCAGAATAAAGTAAGTGCGTCCACTTACCTGCGAAGTGTGGCCTATTCACACAATCCGGAAAGAGACGTGACCGTACTTCAGCAATTTGTAGGCACTCAGTTCAACTACTTGTTTGATAGTAAGTTCTCTCTGGGAGGGTTAGTAGAATTCTCCCTAAGACAATCAGAATATAAAAGCCGGTTCAATATTCAATTGACTAAAAGATTTTAAAGACTCCCCCTTTTCAAAGGGGGTTAGGGGGATTTTCTACTCCCAAAATATAAAGTACTATGAAACATTCACATCTTCTTCCTCTGGTTATTCTTTCGGCATTCATCATAAGCTGCTCCGATCAACCTAAAGTCATAGAAGCCACCAGTGTTGAAAAGGAACAGTATCAATCAGGCATTTTCTATGAAGGAAAGAAGCCTTTAATTGATCTAAATGCCTCTGAAAGTAAACGGGCAAATGCTACTCAAGCACTCCACACCATTTTTGTCAAAGAAACTTTGCCCACCTCTAAATATATCTACCTGAAGGTTGACGAGAAAGGTGAAGAATATTGGGTAGCGACGAATAAAATGGAAGTTGAAATTGGGGATACTTACTTCTATCGTTCAGGGCTTTTGAAAAGAAATTTCAGAAGCAAAGAGCACAATCGGACCTTTGACAAATTGTACTTAGTTTCTTCTTTGATCCCTGTCGATCACGGTAGAAAAACCGGCAATGAAAAGATAGCTACCAAAGAAGATAATATCAGAAAAACAGTCCCCATAGAAGCGGCCCCTGGCTCCATCAAAATTGCGGACCTGGTAGGGAATCCCGAAAAATACGCCGGAAAAACAGTTCAGTTAACGGCAGAATGTACCAAAGTAAATGCCCGGATCATGGGCCGGAATTGGTTACACCTCAAAGACGGTAGTAAGGATGAATTTGATCTGGTGGTCACAAGTGCTTCGAATGTTCCTATCGGTCATCAGGTCACATTAACTGGCACTGTTGCTGTGAATAAAGACTTTGGATCAGGTTACTACTATGACATTCTGGTCGAGAATGGGCAAGTGGTGAGTGGGTTGTAAGTTACTATGCTTAAGCCATCAGTTAAGGCTTTTCAAACATTTAAGTTAATTCTCATTTAATTGATTAGGATCGAATTTAGACGTTCAGCACGTCAATAAATACTATTGTTGTGTCAAAACCTGATCATTAAATGACTTCTCGAATTCTATTAATTCTATCAGTTGCCCTGACTTTTTCATGCGAAGCTCAAAATAAAACGTGCCTCAATTATCAACTTGCTTATATATCAAAAGCCTCAGGGAATTTTGACATCTACCTAAACGATCTCAATGGAAATGAAACAAGGTTAACCTCCAATCCCAGTTGGGACTGGAATCCCATGTGGAACGAAGCGACGGGGACTTTGTTTGCATATGCTTATGTCAACGATACATTCCGGATACAAAATTTCGACCTTGAAGGAAATCGTATTCCGCTCGATACTGAGTTACTGGAATACAATATTTCTCCAAATGCGGAAATGCTCGTTTTTCAGGAACGTGAAGGTGACTCATCGAAATTGGTATTGAGAGGAATCGACGGAGCATTAATAGCAGAAATAACACCTTTACAGAGTTACAATGGACGTGCTACCTGGTCTCCCGACAGTAAACAACTATCCTATATATCGGACAGAGATGGGAACAATGAGATTTATCTATACGACATTCCCTCCCAATCGACGAAAAGATTAACTACAAACACCAGCAACGAGAAATATATGGCCTGGGCGCCTGATGGGAGTCAATTAGCATTTACCACGCAGTATTATGAAGAAGGAGAGCCTGACAGAAATGACGTATTCGTCATGAATCTGATCAACGGAGAAGTCCGGAAGATTACCGATAACCCTTACGATGATGGCGAGATAACATGGTCACCCAATCCTGATAGAATTGCTTTCCACTCGAAGAGAGATAGTGTCCATCATATCTATACCATGAATGTTGACGGAACAGACGTTATTCAAATTTCTTCTCAACACTCATACCATGGAGAACCTGTTTGGGTAGCAACAAAATCAATATGTGATTGAACGGGATTTTTCTCGATCATACTATGAATGCTAATACATTTCCGGAGCATCGAGGAGCACCAAAAAACTTGAATAAAAAGATGAGAATCCTTTACCACATGATTGTAGGCGCACTGTTGGTCTTCAGTTCATGCCGGGAGAATGAGGCCATCACAGAAAGTGATCCTTTTTTCTCAAATCCCGGACCTGAATTATCAGAGATAGATCAGGAATTTATAAATGAACTGGGACGAACCGCTGAGTCTCTTCCAAACATTTATAGTTGCCTAATACTTAAGGATAAATCCATGATCTATGAGGGATATTATAATGGAGCCAATAAAGAGACCCTACTCCACATTCGGTCGATTACCAAGAGTATTTCTTCCATCCTGATTGGCATTGCCCTTGAGGAAGGTGCGATTTCCAATACGAATGAAAAGGTATCTCAATACTTTCAGGAGTACATCAAAGCAGATGGTCATGACCAAATAGAGGAAGTGACCTTACAACAAATTCTGGATATGCAAACGGGCTTTGAGTGGAATGAAAACGTGGAAGCTGTTCCCTGGTACACATCTATCAGCGATACCTGGGGCTACTTCTTCGAAAAAGAGATTGTCGTTTCGCCTGGAACCGTCTTTAATTACAACTCCGGAGCCGTATCATTATTGACAAGATTCATTGAAAACAATCAGGGACTGACCTATCAGGAGTTTGCGCAGAAAAAGCTATTTGAACCCCTTCTGATTCAGGCGTTTTCATGGGAAAAGGATGGGCTAGACAATACAAGATCCGATGCAGGGCTTCAACTTCGAGCTTCAGACCTTGTAAAATTGGGGTATCTGATGATGCACCAGGGTGAGCATCAAGGAGCTCAAATAATACCTCAACAATGGATAACCGAATCATGGCGATTTAAGATAGACCTTACATCCACCTATGGCCCCATTGAAAACATGCATTACAATAACCTTTGGTGGATGGGTGAATATGCAGATAAGCAAGTGTTTTTTGGACTAGGTTATGGAGGCCAATTACTGCTATGTGTCCCCGATCATGATCTGGTAGTGGTCTGTAACCATGAATTCCGATTACCCGGAAATGTAGTAGCTAACCACTCTCAGGAATTTTTGAACAGGGTCTTTAAGCCACTTATGGATCACCTTTAAGTATGAATAGCACAAAAACACCTGAACCATGTGTAGTCAGGAGGTACAATACTATTCTTCTGTTTCCTCCAGCACCATATGTGAATTCAGCTTCAAGTGCTTGTATATGTCTGACTTACCTGTAGGCCATTTCACTTTTAAAGATACCAACTGATCAGATCCTATCCCGAAGTGTTGGATCAAAGTATTGGTACCAAAAAATGTGTTAGACCCGGATACCTCCCTGATCTGATGGACCAGGGAATCATTTCTTAAGGTAGTAAGTTCGAGTATGGCACCTACAGCACAACGATTAGATCTCTTTCCCACGAGGGTGAATTTCACCCAATTATTGTCCTCAGATAAATGGTTTTCGAAAAAGGAACTATTGGCACCTTGACCAGGTACAAAAACATCTAAATCTCCATCATCGTCATAATCCGCAATACAAATACCACTTTGATTCTTGACAGTTCGGTTGAGTTCACCGGTCTCTATGCTTTTGAAATTTCCTTTTCCATCATTTTGATAATATTTCAAATTATAGGTCGAGTCATTCACCACAATTACATCTAAATCCCCGTCATTATCAAAGTCTCCCCAACCTGATGAAGTGGATTTAGTGGCATTGTTTACCAGAATATCGTCTGAGATCCGAGTGAATTTCATTTGCTCATGTCGAAACAAGGCATTCTTGCTCGGAACAGATTTACCATTCTTCGAAACCGCCCAATTTGTGATAAAGGCATCGAAATCAAGGTCATTGTCGACATCATTGAAGCTCCAATGATTTCCTTCAAGAAACGTCGAACTCAAGATGGAAGTAGTATCTTGTTTGAATCCAATTTCACCGGATTCTTGCCATTGGTTCAGGAACAGGAGGTCCTTTTTAGGAGCTCCGCTTCCCATGGCTATGATCAGGTCCAGGTCGTTATCATTATCAATATCATGTAGGGTCGGTTGAAGAAAAGTCTCATCCGCAGGTAAATTTTCAAAGGTCACCTCCAACAAATGAAAGTCGGGATTTCCAGCATTAATGAACACCTGTGGAGCCGGAGGCTTACCAAAAAAAGGTGGTAATGGAAGCCAGTTGGGTCGCGTCAGGACCAGATCCAAATAACCATCCTGATTTAAATCTCCCCAGGCGGATGCAATACCCGCTGAGGTTATTTTACCAACATCTCCTTCACTCACTTTTTCCCAAATTCCCATTCCATTATTGCGATACAAGGCACCCGGAAACCCGGCAACATATATATCCAATAGCCCGTCATTGTTATAGTCAATGGTATTGACACCAAACCAAAATCCTGGTTGATTGGATAGTAGGTGATCTTCATCCAATTCAAAGCCATTTTCCTGCTGCAGAAAGACCTTATTTTTCCGAGGACTTTGTCCTGGCTTTCTGTTGGTAAGGAGCAAGTCCAACTTACCATCATCATTGATATCAATCCAGGCAGCTCCGGTCCAATAATCTTCAAGGTTTATTTTCTCAGGGTCAAACCATTCTGGTTGTCGAAAATCCTGCGCAACAAGTGGGAAATAGCTGAATGTTAGAAGGAAAAGAATGTATCGCATTTCTATTAGTTTCTCAGCGAAGAAATACATGCCCGAGCATTTGCTCATTGCCCCTCCTCCTACTTCAAGTGTTAAATAATTAAATGAGAATACTTTAGTATCATTAAGCAACGTCATATGGAGTCAGTGGTATCATACCTGTCCATGACCCGAAGGTATTTTTCAGTCAATCTGATCTAATGAAAACGGAACACCAGTCCAATTCCCACCTCATAACCCAGGGATTGTTGAATGTTATCTGCGAGTATCGATGATAATTCAATAGAGGTACTACGGATCATTGATTGTTTAATAATCCGGTGGCATCATTCATACGAATGAATTCCATTTCTAAATCGTAATTCGCACTAATTTTAAGCCGGTCTTCTTAGCATAACATTGTCCGTCGGAATAAATAAATGACCCTTTTAGAAATCCCAACTGAACAAAATTTTTGGACAATTACAGAGACCTACAGCTTTGTTCAGGGCACCATCCTGGCACTCTATGCTTTTATCGTGCTGAAAAGGTTCTTCCTGGGGTCGCTCCTGCTGGTTATATCGATCCTGATATTTAGCCATCTATTCAATCTATATGGATGGTTTTTTACCATTCCACATAGCATTTTTATCGAGGCGCCGCTTTGGTATGTGGTGGGCCCCTTATTCTTATTTTTCACCTCAGACCTCTACGGCAAGAAGTTTCATAAACGGAATTTGATCCATCTGATTCCGTTTCTGGTGGTCATTGGATATTTCTTCCCTTTCTACATTGAAGATGCTCAGGTCAAAATAGAAGTATTTACAACCCTTTATTCCGAAGCGTCTTTCCAGTCAGACTGGAACAGGTATTTGTTCTCCACACACATTCTAGCCTATATTCTGATGTCTTACCTTATGTTTCGTAAGGAAGAATGGAACCGTAAACAAGCCAGCGCCGAGACCAACCTGATTTTCAGTGACCTGGCCTCCATTGCCTTGCGGTATTATCTGATCTTTGCTTTTCTGGGACTACTGATCTATCCATTCATCGCAACCAATTTAAGCCTGACGCTTCATTACTACCACATTTACTACGTTGGTCTTTCTTTGATAATCCATCTGACATTTTTCTATGCCATTTTCACTCCATCCAAAACAGATAAAAGTGACGTAGGTAAATTCCAAAAAAAATACAGCTCAAGCTCGCTTCAAAAGGATGAAATGGAAAAGATCGTTGGTCGGGTCGTTACATATGTCCAACAGTATGAGGTGTACAAAAATCCGGACTTACGATTAAGGATGGTTGCCGATGAACTCGGCATACCCATGCATCATATTTCACAGTCGGTAAACCAGGTTTCGAATCAGACTTTTTTTGATCTCATCAATGAAATTCGGATCAACGGGCTAAAAACCAATTTTAACAATCCGAAATTTCAGCATTATACCCTTACTGGTATTGCTTCAGAACATGGATTCAAGAGCTCTTCTTCCTTTTACAGAATTTTCAAAAAATATACTGGCAAAACCCCAAAAGAGTACTTTGATCAATAGGCATTCATCGGATCAATCGAAAAAGCTGTCGAGTATTGAAATTATTCCAATGATCCGCAGTTGATTAAGGTGATGAGTTATTATGTTTTCCTCTATCAAAAGGACTTAAGTACCGCTCTGATGAGCGATTTTGAAACTGAATATGGATTTGCTTCCAACACCGGACCCAATTGATCAATAAAATATTTTGTTTACTATCCCCGGAAAAATCTTTGGGAACAAAAAAAGCAACCTCCAATACTTGAAGGTTGCTTCACCTGCGTGGTAACCTAATCCGCCAAAATCGGTTACCGCTTCGGAAGCGTCTCACGGCTTCCTTTAAGTGGTTTCCGGAACAAAAATTTACTAACCGACTCATTCCGAAAACCAAACCACTATGATCATCAATCCAGCTATGATTTAGATTGATGGTGCCTAGACGTACTGATTCTAAAAAGAGTTGCCTCACTTTTTTATTGTAACACTTTGTATACGTGACGTATAAACGCAACGGATCTTGACCTTTAAAAAGCATCTAAAATCTCCCATGATCTTATCCCTCTTGATAGTCAATTATAAAAAAGCAACCACTCATGGAATGGTTGCTTTCTGATGTTACGTGATTTGTTAGGAAGGTCTGCCTTCCCTGTTGTTGTGAATCTGTCTTCTCGATTCTATTGTTTCATCAATCGCTGGATGGTCGTGCCTTCATTCGTGGTGATCTTGATCATGTACAAGCCTTCCGGTAAGGTTCTGATGTCATATTGATCTGTTGCCCCAAACCTTTCAAGCATCCGGCCATTGATGTCGTACAATTGTACCTGCTCCACACGTTTCAGGCTCCTGATCTCGAAGTAGTCCTGTACCGGGTTAGGGAATACCCTGATCTCTTTCAACTCCTCAGGGATCGTACTCAATACCTCATCCACATTGAAGTTCGCTCCTGATTCATCGATCAAAGCCGTCACATCCACTTGCTGGCCTTCCTGCACACCAACATCCGCACTCATTGTGCCAACTCCCGGTATGTCCACAAGTAGTTTGTAATCACCCGTTGGTAAGCCCATGAACTCAATCAGACCCAGGTCATTCGTCACATCGGCAGCTACATATTCATCTGCTGCGGTCTTCAAAATCACCAGCGTATTGGGTAAAGGTTCACCATTCTCCGTTCTTCCAAGGATGAATCGATTGCCATTGCCCAGGTTGTTCTGAGCAAAGAAACTGATCACGCCGCCCTGATCGTCAGGTAACAGATCAACATTCGATTGTGGGGCCAATTGCAACGTCACATCGATGTTCGTCAGGTCACTGGTGATGTTCAAGCCCAGGGGAACCGCATCAGGGTCAGTCACCGGAGATACATCGCCATAGAACGTCATCACATAGTCAATGCTGAATGGCGTCACGAACAACTCGTAATCGCCAGACCTTAGTGCCGTGAAGGTGTAAGTCCCATCAGCATTGATCGAAGTAGTCTGACTATTGGTGATGTCATTCAGGTCCCCTACGATCACCAATCCATCCGTGAATGGATTGTTGTTCTCATCCCGGATCGTGCCCGACAGGTTGTATAAGGCGATCACTTCTACACTCGATTGGGCTGATATTGCATTCGTCTCTGCCGTCGCTGGCAAGCTTGCACTCACAATCACTCTTCCTATGTCTGTGAAAGAAAGTTCGTTTGTGGTTGAGATCTCTCCAGGGCCAGACACTACCGTATACACCACATCTGCTTCACTTACTGTCGTGGCCCCTTGCGCGTCTACCGTAGCCGTTAAAGTCACTGTTTCGGTGTTCAGTGCTTCTGTTGGCAAGATGAAGTCAATGACCGGAGTGACCAGGTTCGCATCCAGCAACGCAAACGCTACCACATCCTCCGAACCTTTGTATTCATCCGTCTCCTTGATCGAACCTTTCACCTGTACCAAACCTGCCTGATCTCCCAAGGTCAGGATGTTTCCATCGATAGTCGCCGGCCCTGAAATGATCTCCCAACTAATCGGAGCATCCACCGGACGTACCGTAGCTGTCAAAGTGATCGCGTCATTGCCTACCGTTTGATCGGCTATCGCATCAATTTCTATACTCGATGTAATTCTTGTATCATTCGCCTGGGTCACTACCAGTTGCTGTTGTACATCAGCAGCAGCGTTGTAATGGTCATCACCCGACTGGCTTGCAGTTATCGTTGATGTTCCTGGTCCTACGATCGTTACAGTAGCCCCATTCACCGTCGCTACCGTTTCATCACTACTCGCATAGCTGATGGTCAATCCCGAACTTGATACAGCCGTCAATTCAAAGGCTTCGTCAGCAGTTGTCTTCACATCAAGAAAGTCAAATGTGATCTCCTGATTGGCTTTTGTAACCGTTAAGGTCCCTGCTACTTCTGTGATACTATAGTTGGTCGCTTCCGTTCCAGACACCTCAATGCTGTAAGTTCCCGGGGCGCTGCTCTCATCCGCTGTAGTAGCCAGTGTCGGTGAGGTCGTTACTACACTTGCATCCTCATCGTTCACAAATCCCGCATAGGTTACCGTAAATGCAGGATTAACTTCCCCAAACGCCCGGGTTTGATTATCTGCTGTAACCATGAGTTCAGCTGTTGTTACCGTCAAGGTTCCTGTTTCGTAGGTCAGGCTATAATTCGTCGCTTCACCTCCTGCAGCCGTGATCGCATACGTGCCCACTGAGCTTGTATTGCTGGCAGTAGTGGCGGCAGTAGGAACTGTGGTCAATGCTGCAGCATCTTCCCCGTTCTGAAAGCCTGAGTACGTTACTGTCAGGTTAGGGTTCGCTGATCCATAAACTTTACTTTGATCAGCTGCAGTTACCGTCAAAGTCGCCGGGTTCACTGTTAGTGTTCCATCCGTATAGCTAAAGGCATAATTATCGTCCTCTCCTCCTGCCGCTGTGATCGCATAAGTGCCCACTGAGCTTGTGGAAGTGGCTGTCGTTGTGGCTGTAGGCACAGTAGTCAGTACCGTCGCATCTTCGCCATTTACAAATCCTTCATAAGCAAATGCTAGTGCCGGATTATCTGCACCGTAGCTTCTACTTTGATCCTCTGCGGTCACCGTCAATGTGGCCTGGTTAATCGTCAGGTCCGCACCCACATAACTGAACAGATAGTTACTGGCAACTCCTCCTGCTACCGTAATCGGATAAGTACCCGCGGAGCTTGTTGAAGTGGCAGTAGTACTAGCCGTTGGAGCCGTAATCAACACACTTGCATCCTCATCGTTCACAAAGCCATCATACCCAAACGTTAGGCCCGGCAGCGCTTCGCCATAGGTAATCGACTGGCCAACCGCACTGGCGGTCAAGGTTGCGGGGTTCACTGTCAGCGTAGCATTGACATAGGTAAACGCATAGTTACCTGAAACGCCGCCTGATACCGTAATCGGATAGGTCCCGATACCACTTGACGCAGTAGCGGTTGTGCTGGCCGTGGGTTGAGTAGTCAAACTCGTTGCCTCTTCTCCGTTGGCAAAGCCTGTATAGACCAACTCAAAACTTGGATTCGCGGCCCCATACGTTCGGGTTTGATTACTCACTGCTACCATCAGCATTGCCGGATCTATCGTCAACGTGCCATTGGTATAGGTAAAAGCGTAATTGTTGTCTACTCCTCCTGATGGAACAATTGAATAGGTACCTACCGCGCTGGTGGAAGCGGCAGTTGTCGTTCCGGTGGGTTGGGTATCCAGCGCTAGTTCATTATCTGTGCCCTTAAACCCGGAATACGTCAAACTGAATGTCGGATCATTTGCTCCGTAAGCCCGGCTCTGATCATCGGCAGTCACATTCACGGTCGCCTTATTGATCGTCAGTGTACCATTGGTATGCGTAATCGCATAGTTCGAAGCTGTGGCTCCCGACACGGTAATCGCATAAGTGCCTGCATTACTGGTGTTGGTGCCTGTAGTACCAATATTCGGTTGGGTTGTCAATACCGACTCATCTTCTCCATTGACAAAACCTGCGTAGGTAAGCGTAAGTGTTGAAACCGCGTCACCATAGGTGGTGAATTGATCATCTGCAGTGATCGTCAAGGCAGTTTTGCCGATCGTAAGGTTACCAAATAAATGAATGATCTGATAGTTATCGGCCGTTGCTCCAGCAGCAAAAATGGGATAACTACCCGCATCACTTCCAACAGTGGCGGTTGTACTCACATCCGGGGCATTATCCAGCACAGCTTCTGTTTCCCCATTTACAAAACCTGTATAAGTCACAGTCAACATGGGTAAGGAAGCATCTCCATAAGTACCGTTTTGATCATCAGCAGTGATCGTCAACGGAGCAGGATTTACCGTAAGACTCTGAATTACAGGGGTCGCAGCAGCATAGGTCGCGTTTCCAGGTTGATTGGCGGTGATGTTCACAGTTCCAGCCCCGACGATCATTACTTCTCCCGTAGCACTTACCGTAGCCACTGAAGGATTGTCACTGCTAAAGGAAATCAGATTTCCAGAGGCCCCACCCGTCGCGGAGACAGTGAAATTAGCATCACCATAGGTCATTGCAGGAAGCGGATCAAAAGTGATCACTTGCAACAGTTTGTCTGTAATCGTAAAGTTCCCCTCAGTAAACGTGATTGAATAATTACTGCCCGCAGTTAATGTGCCCTGCTGGATAGGAAAAACCCCTATAGACTCCCCAATAGGTCTCGTAAGTGATCCTGCGAATTGATCTCCATTGATCAATGAACCAGAGGTGACTGTATAACTCAACGCCGGGTCAGCTGTACCCTGCACTTTAGTCTTATCATCAGCAGTAATCGCCAATGCAATTGGTGTAATGTCTAATGTTGCCGGTACAGCCATAGACAGATCATAGTTAGGTCCAGCGGTAACTGTACCCAAACCAATGGAGTAGCTACCTACATTTTCTCCAGGGTCTCTGGATAATGTACCCGTCAATGCATCACCGGAAACTAAAATTGAGCCCGGGAATAAACTGTAAGTGAATTCCGGATCCGTTTCGCCATACACTTTGGTTTGATCCGAAACTAATAGGGAAATAGCTCGCTTACCAATGGCCAGGTCACTGCCTACATAAGTTAAATCATAGTTAGCACTCAAAGCCAGGGTTCCCTGGTCAATGGTATAGTTCCCAATTCCCTCGCCGGCATCTCTGACTAATTCTCCGCTAAAAGTATCACTAAACTGTAAGGAGCCTGTAGTAACCTGATAGGTCAGAGCCGGATCTGCATCTCCATAAGTTTTGGATTGTGCATCCGCTGTTACAGTGATGGCTCGACTTCCTATGGTGAGGTCATTCGGAACGAAGGTAATCGCATAGTTACTGTTGGCCAGCGTACCTTGTTGGAGTGCGTAATTGCCGATATCCTCTCCTGATATCCGGGTCAGTGAACCCATCAGGACATCACTCCCCTGCAAGGTACCAGCGGTCACCTGGTAGGTTAAGGAAGGATCGGAATCACCGTAAACTTTACTTTGTGCATCGGCAGTTACCGTCAGGCCCCGGGCATTGATCGTCAGGTCTTCTCCAACAAACACGAGCGTGTAGTTACTACTCAGACTTAAGGTTCCCTGATTAATGCTGTATTGTCCAACATTCTCCCCTGCGTCACGACTCAAGCTTCCACTAAAGGTGTCTGAGAATTGCAAAGCCTCTGCCGTGTAAGTCAGTGTAGGGTCAGCATCCCCATAGACTTTACTCTTTGCTTCCGCATTTACCACCACATTTCTTTGGACAATCAACAAGTCATTGCCTACGTAAGTAATCGTATAGTTGCTACCAGCATCCAGGGTACCCTGAACAATGGGGTGATTCCCTGCGTCTTCTGTTCCGGTTCTACTCAAACTCCCTGTCAGTACATCAGTGAACTTTAGTGCACCGCTGGTTATAGAATACGTAAATGCCGGGTCAGAATCTCCATACAATTTTACCGCCGAGTTAGCGGTAATGGTAAGTGCTCTGGCCGCGATCGTCAGGTCATCCGAAACATAGGTCACCGTGTAGTTGGCACCTGCATCCAAGGTTCCTTGATTGATGGCATAATTACCCACGGCTTCCCCTAAGTTACGCTCCAGCGCACCTGTGATAGCATCACTAAATTGCAAGGCTCCAGCAGTAATCTGATAAGTTAATGCAGGATCAGCATCTCCATAAATTTTATTTTTTGAATCCGCTGTTAACGTAAGAGCACGGGGATTTATCGTCAGGTTATCTGAAACATAAGAAATAGTATAATTCGAATTATCCAACGTCCCTTGCTGTATGGCATAAGTCCCAGCATTTTCACCTGTTACTCGGACCAAACTTCCGGTCAATAAATCACTTCCTTGCAAGGCTCCGCTCGTCACCTGATAGGTTAATATGGGATCGGCATCGCCATATGTTTTGCTCACTGCATCCGCGGTAATGGTGATGGCCCGGTTAGTGATTGTCAAATCATTCGACACGAATGTGATGCTATAGTTGGCATTTGCCAGTGTACCTTGATTGATCGCATAAGTACCAACCGTTTCACCAGCTACTCTGCTCAACATACCATTCAAAACGTCACTGCCCAGTAGGGCACCGTTGGTCACCTGATAAGTCAACGCAGGATCAGAATCGCCATATATTTTACTTTGCGTCTCAGCCGTAACTGAAATATCCCGAGTATTGATGGTCAGAAAATCCTGTAAATAAGTAATGTCGTAGTTCGGGTTATCTAACGTTCCTTGATTGATGGCGTAGGAACCTACGTTCTCACCCGGATTTCGGGTCATGGATCCTGAAAGCATATCGCTCCCAACCAAATTCCCACTTTGCACCAGATAGGTCAATGCAGGATCAGCATCACCATATACTTTCTGTTTACTCTCCGCAATGATGGTAATGGGTCTGGCATTTACGGCTAAGTCATCAGAAACAAAGGTGATCGCATAATTGCTATTATCTACCGTTCCCTGCCCAATGGCATAGGTACCCACACTTTCTCCCGCTAATCTGCTCAATCCCCCCGTCAAAACATCACTGCCCTGCAACGCACCACTGGTGATTTGATAAGTCAATGCAGGATCGGTATCTCCGTACGTCTTGCTTTTTGCCTCTGCCGTGAGCGTCAGCGCTCTTTGACCAATGGTCAGATTATTGGATACAAAGGTGATGACATAGTTGGCACCAGCAGTGACGGAACCTTGATTGATCGGGTAGACACCTATATCTTCTCCCGCAGCTCGATCTAATGCTCCGGTTACCGCATCCATCCCGTATAAAGTGCCACTGATCTGATACGTTAACATTGGATCGGCTTCACCATAGATTTTGGATGCCACATCGGTAGTAATTGTCAGTGGCGCCTGAGTAATGGTCAAAGTGCCATTGACATAACCGATCGTATAATTGGTACTGGTATATCCCTGAGGGACGATCAAGCCTGGATAAACACCTGCATTCGGTTCTGAAATATTACCGAAAGACAAACCGCCACTTAAATCAGTTTCGTCTTCACCGGAAATAAATCCATTATAAGTTACCGTGAAATTATTATTAGCATTCGCATCAATTCCATACTCTGCACTGCCCGGGTTAGCGGTAATCGTTAACGCTTTAGGGTTAATGGTCAGGTCGCTATTGACAAATGAAATGGCATAATTAGAAGCAGTCAGGCCTGAAGGAATAATTACTCCTGGATAAGTACCCGCATTCACCTCAGTGATATTGGCAAAAGCGAGGGTGCCACCAAGCACACTTTCATTCTCTCCCGAGATGAACCCTGCATACGCTACAGTATTACCCGCATTGGCATTGTCTCCATATGTAAGGGTTCGGTTTTCTGCAGTAATGGTAAGCGCCTTCTCGGTAATGGTCAGGTCACCTGCCACATAGTTGATGCTGTAATTGCTATTAGTTAGTCCTCCATTTGGAATGATTGCTCCAGTATAGGAACCAACATTGACATGCGTAATATTGTCAAATGTCACCGTCCCTGTAAAATCTACCACACTTTCTCCATTGGCCAATCCACGTTGCCCAGGCTCATCGTAAGCTTCAAAGGTTACGGTATGTCCAGCGTTTGCATCGTCCCCGTAAACAATTGATTTCGCATCTGCAGTTACATTGATTGGACGAGGCGTTACGGAAGTGATATCCCCTGCTTCAAAGGTTATTGCGTAGTTAGCGGAGGTAATATTCAATTCAGGATTATTGCTCCAGGTGATTCCACCAACTACCGGAGTAGCGCTTACTGGATAATAAGCACCATTGTTGGCCAAATCCAAGAATATCGCCGTAGGTGAGCCCGTGTTGATCGTAAGTACAGCAGCTGTTTCACCATTCACGAATCCAGTATAGGTGACGGGATGATTATTGGCACCGATCAATCCGTAGATGATAGCCGCATCATTTAGCCTTGCTGTCAATGGGGCTTTGTCAATGGTAAGCGTACCTGTTACTTCCGAAGCAGTATAATTCGTTTCACTTCCTGCGAGATTTACCCGCACATCGTAAGCTCCGGCATTGATGGGTAATGCTGTACTAAAAGTACCTGCCCCCTGCGGACTGTATTCTGTGACCAAAACCAGCGATGGATTCTCGTCTACATCATTCGCAAAAGGTGAAATCCCCTGTCCAACACCGGAATAAACTGGATTGGTTACCGGCAAATTCAAGCTAATGTTTGCTGTAACAGGTGTAATGCTAAACTCATTGGTAACACTTCCTGAATAATTAGGATTGGAAGCATTAACCGTGGCAATGACGATATAGTCTCCCACATTGGTTGGAGCAGTAGCGCTAGTTACGTAGGTGGTTCCATTCCTCCCTTCATAAGTAAGATATACGTCACCTGCTGGTAAGGTAGGATTTAAACCGTCATCAGGAGTAATAGTGTACGTCTTTTCCGTGTTACTAAAGGCCAGGCTGGCGGGTGCATTGAAGACAATATTTGAGGCTACAATCGCAGTTTTAGTCACAGCAGTAACCGTATTCCCCATCTGCTGGGAACAAGGTCCTGTCAAAAACAACTCGGAACCGATCCAGTTGGTATTGTCACCGGCTGCATTGACTAAGCTTCCAGTCTCCGCCGGTGTAAGGCCTGAATCCGTAAGAGTTGTCCCGGATGTCTCCGAGTACAGATAATTCAGGTGAGGCTTTGTGAACGTACCAGTAACCACTGTATTCATGTTATTAGCAATATCTGCAGCACTTCTGGTATATCCCCAGACCCTCGTATCCGCTAATTTTCCTCCAATTACTTTGGAAGCATCTACAGTCGCCTCATGGTTTCTACCAATTCTCCATAATCCGTTAAAGAATGCATTAGGCACAAAAGTCGTGGCAACACTGGATACCTGTGTTCCATTAATGTACAAAATGATTGTGGACCTGTTGAATGAAGCAGCCACATGAAACCACTGATCTTTGGGATAACTTACTGCCGGGGTGTTATAAGTTCCACCGTCATCCGGATCGCTGTGGCCTGCAAACACATTTCCACCCGTGATATTGATATAGAAAGGAACAACATTTCCAAATCCACCTACAAACTCTTCATGGGTAATAATCGACGCATTGACATCTGTATTGTCCGAAGAAGGTAAATACACCCATGTTTCGGCCGTCACCGTGGTAATGTCCGCTTCTTCATCAATGATTCTTGGCACGGAAATATAATCATCCACTCCATCCAATTGGATCACATCACGGGTCAAATCACTGCTTCCTGGTGATGCAGCAAGAACGTTGTAGGTGGTGTTATCGATTATATTCTCCGTATTGAACGCCACAGAAGAACCCGTTCCGGCCAAAGGACCCTGAACCACCGCATTATTGGCATGATTTCTTAAGTAATAATTTACCCCTGATTGAGAACTGCTCAGGGAAACATCAGCAGAAGTGGCATTGGCCTGCGTCAACTGCACAGTCTGATCTGATAAAGTATTGATCGTTACCGTTGGCTTATCCGTCAACAATAGGGAACTAGAGCCAAGCTCCGCAAATACTTCATAAGTCTTACTGGCGGTCAAAGTTTCTGCAGTAAATGAAATAGATGCTCCAGTACCCACAACAGGCCCTTGAATTACCGAGTTATCGGCGTTATCACGCAAGTAGTAATTGACATTGGTTTGAGAGCTAGCTAAGGAAACCGCAGTAGTCAATTCGCAAACGCCTGACGTTGTGGATGCCGTTACCGTCTGATCAACCAACGCAATGGGATTGACCGTCAAACTTTGAACGACATCTGCTGCCGGAGCAAAGGTGCCTCCTCCTCCCTGGCTTGCGGTGATATTGGTGGTACCTTCTCCCAAGATAGTCACAGTGCTTCCTGAAACGGTGGCAACGGCCGTATTGGAACTAGTATAGCTAACTGCTAATCCCGAACTAGCTGTAGCTGATAGATTAAAGGGAACATCTCCCAGGCTCACATTTCCCAAGGGGTCAAAGGTGATAGTTTGAGGATCACCTTCGA
Source organism: Cyclobacteriaceae bacterium (assembly GCA_965229785.1). GTDB lineage: Bacteria > Bacteroidota > Bacteroidia > Cytophagales > Cyclobacteriaceae > JAWPMT01. The sequence continues at coordinate 183,166 of CBDDJS010000001.1, read as the reverse complement.
CAGTAATGGTTACATCTTTTTGTGAAGCATTATAATAGGTTCCATCTGCTGATGTTGCACGCAAAGTAACGGTACCTGCCAAGCCTGCTGTAAATACATTGGTGGTGTTATTAAATGAAGAACCTGTGGGATCTGGAGTAACAATGGTAAAAGTGGCTGGACTATCATCCTGAAAGCTTCGAGCTTCATAAACCTGCAGCGTCTCTCCTTGTTGTATCGTGGTGTTAAACACGTTAAAAGGCCTGTTAAACTTAAAGTTGGTACCATCCCAGATAAGTACGAGTGTGTAAAAATCTGTGGCAGCATATTGCGGTGTAGCGGCCTGCGATACTTTTAAAATGATATTCCCAGGAGTATTTCCTGCCGTAATCGTAGAGCCATTGATGGAGGCACCAAGGGTAGCATCAATAATAGAATAGGTAATGGCTCCAGCAGAATTTGTGGTGATCTGGGTATTAAAATCAAGCGAATTATTCGTAAGCAAAAATGGATCCCCAGTGATCGTGGCATTTGGTGCAGAGATTGTCAGCGTTGCCGTCGCAGATCCTCCGCTAAATCCTCCTGTAGGAGCTTGTGTGGCCTCAATGGTCACCGTTCCTGCAGACCCTAACGTGACGGTAGCATTATTCGAACCGCCCAATGTCGTAGCTGCCGTACCCGTCTGATTGAGGATCTGATAAGTTATCGTACCCGTTGAGTTAGAACTGGCTGCCAGGTTGAATGCTGCATCATTGATCGTTTTACTGATGTCATTGAAAGTGATCGTAGGCGCAATTAGCCCCGTTTGATTCGATTGAGAAAACGTGTATCCTCCTTGCTGATACCGTATAGTACCATCACAGGCAGGATAATGGGCTACGATGTTAAAATAATAGGTGGTATTGGCACTCAGCCCAGTAATATTCAGATTAGGTGTAGTCGAATTCCCTGCATAGATCACCTGTTCCCCACTACCTCCATAGACCGTATTTCCTGTTGGTACCGCAGTGCCATTGGCATAAGAGGTAAAGCTGTTGGTTGTATTCATCCTGATGACATAACCATCAGGAGCTGTAGCCGGTGCAGTAGGTGAAAGTGCTGTGAATGCATTCAGCTCCATATTGGTATCCGTGATGTTACCAAACACAGAATTGGATGCCAGGTTATCTGAAAAATTACAGGTAGTAAGCGTAATTTCCTTGGTATCCGTCAGGTTGACATACGAGGTACCTCCACAAGTATAGTACGGATAAGACTTGAAATAATAAGTCGTATTCGGTGTAAGGCCGGTGGTAGTCGCGAAAAAACTGGAAGGCCCTCCTACCTCAACCGCCTGCTGACCCGACCCTACATAAGCCGAATTTTCTGTTGGTAAGGTCGTGTAAGTAGGCTCAGGATCAGTAAAACTATTCTGATCGTTGATATAAACAATCAGCCCTGAAGGCACGAGGTAATTACTTCTAAAGTAGACAGGTGCGAGCTGATTAACTGCCACACTACCGCCGGAAGTAGATAAACCACCATTATAACCGGTGGGTGGAGGCCCACAAGTGCGTTCACTGGTTGAAAACCCGGTGGTCTCAAAATAGAAATTACCGTCGGTACAGTTTTGAGAAAAAGAATACACCTTGAAGAAATACTCGGTGGAAGCCGTACTTGTTAGTCCTGTAATATCCAGTGCTGGAGACATAGCATCTCCCACATAAACGACTTGTTCTCCACTCCCTGAATAGGCCGCACTGGCTGTAGGCAAAGAACTTTCTATCGCCGCAGGGTCCGTAAAACTGTTGGTCGTATTCACTTTGACCAAATAGCCGGCTGATCCGGTAGCATCAGTAAAAGAATTCAGGGTAAGTTTTTCAAATCCCTGGGTAAGAGACATTCCGGTCGCTGCATCAGGTACATGGCCACAAGTCGCCACACCACGAATGAAATTTGTGGAGTATTCCGTCGCCACAGAACCACCCGTGTAGTGCCCCACTACATTGATAAAATAGGGCGTGTTGCTGTCCAATCCCGTGATCGTCACATTAGGTGATGTTCCTGATCCAGAATATACAATTTGCTCTCCTGAACCAGAATAAGCCGGGTTTGAACCAACTAAACCAATAGTCCGGCCGTTTACGCCGCTTCTGTCTTGAAAACTATTCGTCGTATTGATAACGACCAGATAGCCTTCTGTTGCAGGACTACTGGTTCCGGGAGTCACGGTAGAAACAGTGATAGAATTAGCATTGCTGGAAATCCAGGTAAATGCCGTAGGCGGAACCGGTGGAAACTGGGCATAAGCTCCAGTTAATAATGCTACAAAGAGTACGATCAAGGAAAATCTTGTCCTTAATCCACTCGAAACCTGGTCGAGCACGGTTAGTGATGGTGGTAATTGTGTTTTCATGGTCTCCCCTTTGATTTGAAAAAACTGATTCAGGTCTGGATGCGGGTCTACTGTAAATGGCGTGCTATCTCTCATTCTTGGTTCCTGGTGTTTTACTGTAAAGCGCCGCCGAGACGGACCAGGGATATTTGATGGTTGCCTCAGATGTGTACAGTTTGTCAATGATTTGTTATCAATTGACTGAAACCGTGATGTAACCATTGAATTTTTTGAATTCTTAATTGCACTCATTGATGAATGCAAAGCTATTTTGGGTGTTTCAGGCCATTATTATGGGTAGCATAGACAAAGTATTACTAGTCTTGTCATCAGGCATAGACAAAGTATCACGCGGTGTTTTTCAGAGAAGATTTAGGCAATAAACAGACAGAAGGAAGCTAAATGAATGACATGTAACATCTCGCTTTATCTGGCTTCGATATGCCTTGCACATGTCGAATAGGAAATTAGCTTTTTCAGATGTTCTGATAGGGCATCTGGAAAAACAGATAATACGGATTTCCAATCCGTGGATCACTTAAAGGGCCAGAAACTGTTTAAGTTTGAATTCCATATCAAAACAAAACAACAATTTATCATGGGATTTGAATACCGATTTAAAGATCAATTCGGATTACACTTTATTACCTGTACGGTTCATCAAAGGGTTGATGTTTTTACCCGGCAAGCATACATTAATATCCTTCTGGATAGTTTGAGATTCTGTCAAAGAGAAAAGGGCCTAAAAATTTATGCATGGGTGGTAATGACAAACCACGTTCACCTTATCATCAGCAGTGAAGGGGAAGAATTAAGCAATATTATTCGGGATTTCAAGAAGTTCACGGCATCCAGAATTGTTAAGGCAATCGAAGCAAATGAGAAAGAGAGTAGAAAACGATGGATGCTCTGGCTCTTTAAGAAAGACAATGGAATTTGGTTCTGGGAAGCGGGTTATCATGCTAAGGAAATTGTCAGTCAATCGTTTTGTAACAACAAGGTTGAATACATACACATGAACCCTGTTAGGGCTGGCATAGTCGAAAAGGAAGAAGCGTATGTACTCAGTAGTTGCGGGGATTTCTACGGGATACGGAAAGGGCTTTTGGAACTTGAGTCACTTTAGCAATTACTTATCACGGGTCAGAGACCCACTTATATCTTTTCTTCGAGATGTCCATAGAACATCTCGAATTGTCAAGGGTGCATTTTTTCTATAATTCATAGACAAAGTATCACTACCTACACTTCATCGTCATGGAAATTGAAAGAATGTTGACACTTTTACTTCATTGAATTGAAAGTTTAGCCTTTGAAAAAGCGTTCCATCCTTATCGCCGACGACAATTCTCAGATCATTCGATTAGTTGTAGGCCACTTCTCCAACTTAAGTGAACAATGGCGGGTGCTCCGTGCAGGCAATGGAGAAGAAGCTGTTAAGGTGGCACAACAAGAAGTTCCTGATCTGATCATGATGGACTGGGACATGCCCGTCATGGATGGCATTCAGGCCACCAGAAAAATACGGACCGACACAACGACTGCAGGCATTCCAATCATCATGGCAACAGGCGAAATGATCTCTGCGGAAGATTTGCAAATGGCCTTGGAAGCCGGGGCCTGGGACTATGTACGTAAGCCGCTGGACCTGGTAGAACTTTCAGCCAGAATCCATGCAGCCATTCGGTTGAAAGACCAGCAAGAAGAAAACCGAAAGCTGCTTCAACAAGAAATCGACCTGAAAAACCGAAAACTCAGCACGACTTCTATGCTGATTGTTGAAAAGAATGGAATCATCGGAGGGTTAAACGAAACTTTGGAGGCATTGATCAAACAACAAGGAACTCCACAAGATCCAGGGCATCATAAACTAACGAAAGAATTGGTTTCTTTGAAAAAGCGGCTATTTCACCATTTGGAAGCTGATGAGAGTTGGTTGACCTTTCGAATCCATTTTGATGAAGTACACCCAACTTTCTTCAGCACTCTCAATCAACTGGGAGATATCTCGCACAAAGATCTGAAACTTGCGGCTTATCTTAAGTTAGGTATGGAAACGAAGGACATTGCACAGCTGCTCAATGTGACACCAGCCAGTATCCGAACCGCAATGTATCGGTTAAAAAAACGTCTTGGACTGGAAGATGAAATCGGATTGAGGGAGTATTTGGTTGAATTGGGTTGATGCTTAGCCCCTTAGCTCTTCGATAAACTACCTATGACAGATTGAAAATCTTTTTGATGAATTCAGTATAAAACGCGGAAAGAGATACCGGACATTTTTCGGTTTCTTTCAGAAATTAATCCGAAAAATTGCGGCATGACGCGTTTGTTTTAGTTTGTCATTTCTGTTTTATGTTTTTGATAAACCGAAAACTACTCCTCATAGTGACTCTTGGCAACAGCGGTTCAATTGCACTACAGTTCCAATAGCTCTTCATACTTCTCGATGTTGCCTGCGTAAGCGGCATTAAGTACCTCTTCCGCCCAATCATCAACCTGCGGAGAAACGCCGTTCAACGTTTGAAGCTCCTCTTCTATTTCACCTATTTGATACAAATTATATTGCTTGAGTTGATCAATATGACTCCTGATGATCTGGTGATCGTTTTCAGAGATGGAGACAGTGCCAGTATTAGTCACCGATGTTTCAATTGTGTTCATATCTGTTAATTCAAGATCAAAGTAAAACTTGGTTTCCACACCTGGATTGGAATCTACCTTAAGTTGACTACCATGTGTTTCAATGGCCAGCTTGCAAAAGGTCAGTCCTAATCCGGTTGATCCCACCCCGCCTAAGGTCTTCGCTTCTACCTGGCCAAATGACTCAAAAATGTATTGTTCGTCTTCTTTGGCGATACCCTTTCCTTGATCAATTACTGCTATTCTCAACTGATCACCTGTGGCCGATGCTTTTATCCTGATATCTTGATTTGGCGGTGAAAATTTCATCGCATTTGATATCAGATTCATCAACACCCGCTCAAGTATCAGCGCATCGGCCTTTACCCGATAAGTGGCGGCTAATTCAAGGACCAGTTTTTGGTTGGCTTGTTGGAGCAAGGGGCTTAATTGATGATGTAACCTTTGGAGCAGTTCATTTAAATGCACTGCTTCTTTTTGCAGGATCATTTTCCTGGATTCAAGTTTGTTTACATCCAGCATGTTGTTCACCAACAATAACATCTGTCGGGCAACTAGTTGATTATCGGAAGGATCTTTGCTGTTGAGAATAACACTGAGGGGGTTTTTCAGGTCATGGGCGATCATTCCAGTCATAGCAGCCTTGAATTGACCCATTTCATTCAAATGTTCGGCCTGTTGTGTTTTGGCTTTTATCCTTGATCGGGCAATCAGATAACCGGTGAATATGATCAGGACAGCCGCTACTCCTGCAGAAATTAACCGAATGTTGGATAACTCAATTTCACTATTCTTAGCCATTAACTCCCGCTCATTGTTAAAGGCGATTTCCTTCTTTTCCTGCTCAAAATCATATTCCGCTTGTAAAAGAGTCAGTTGTTTAGCTGCATCAACATTGCTCAGGCTATCTGCCATCTGCTTGAATAAAACCTGAGCCTGGTAAGCCTTTTGAAAATTGCCAAGCTCATTTTCGATGATTGCCAATTGCTGTGCACCATCACGAATGACCGTTGGAAAACCAATTTCCCGAGCCAAAGCAATTCCTTTAAATATGGCTGATCGCGCACTAAGTAAATCCTTTTTCTGAATTAAGATTTTCCCATGAATAATTTGATTTTGAGCCAATGACCTCTGATTGCCAGTGATTTCATTGATGGCTAAAGCTTTGGTCAGGTTATCAGTAGCCTGATCAATTTGATTCAATTTGAGCTTGATCTCTGCAACTCGTCCATAGGTGGTTGCCAACTCTTTTTTATTATCATTGGCCTCATCCAGGCCAATGGATTTTTGAAAAAAGTCCAGGGCCAGCTTATCCTCGCCACGTGCTCTGTGGATGTTACCAATATGACTGTTGATTTGAGCAATTTGACGTTGATCACCAACAGCTTCGGCCCTTTCTAACGCCCTTTCAAAGTTCTTCAGTGATTCTTCATATGCTCCTTGTCTTGAATACAAAGCACCAATATTGATCAATGTTTCCGTTTGTCCCTGAGAGATATTCAACCGCTCAGCAACCTTAACAGATCGGATGTAATAATCCAGGGCCTTAGGGTAGTTTCCTTTGTAATCGTAGGCCAGGCCTATTGTACTAAAAAGCTCGATCAAGCCTAATTCATGCTGAAGTTCTGAGTAGGTCGCTTCAGTTTGACTTAGATAGCCCAGTGCCTCATCAAGATTTCGGTTGTTGACCAGGAATTTGCCAATCGACAATTTGGAGTCCGCAATTAGCCTTGTATGACCAAAATCCTGCCGAACCTCCAAAGATTTTTTGAGATGTTCCAGGGCTTTGTCATTCTCCCCCAGGGATTCATAAATCTGCCCCAGATTGCCATGAGCCAGGGCAATACCATTTTTATCTCCTATTTTTAACTTAAGCTCAAGGGCTAATAATTCATATCTCAGGGCCTGCTCCAAAGCCCCTTTCAATAAATAAGTATAACTGATATTGTTGTAGCAATCTGCTTCATTTTCGATTTGCCCCACAGACTTTGCATAAATCGCTAATGAATCAAAATAGGCGATTCCAGCATCATAGTGGCCAAGATTCACCATCACAGAACCAATGTAGTTGAGTGCGCCAATCTTCAATCGTTCGTCACCAGCCTGATCAGCAAAATCAAAAGCACGAAGCGCGTACTTTATGGTTTCAGCAGAGTCTCTGCTACTATAGATCGCAGCGAGCATTACATTTTGATAGGCCTTACCTCCGACTGTAGTTTCCTCTTCCAGTTTTTGTTTCACAGAGTCAACCACAAATTCGAATCGCTGAGCATGAATTTGAATGAGAAATAGTAAAAAGGTGACGGATAGAAGGTTTCTTTTCATGGCGCAACAAGTCGGGGATATCTCAGGCAATGCAAATATTCCCCGTGACACAGCCTAGACGCGGGAGATCGCATGGAGGTTGCTTGTGTTGTATACGTTTTGTTTACAATGCGTTAATCATTTAACAAACGAGGATAATGAGTCAAATCTGACCATAGCATCCGACACAAACAATAGCTTCGTCGTATCCGTCTCTTAAATTTCAAGATGACTCTCTATGAAGTAATAAAAAAGGGGCCTAAGCCCCTTCCTTGTTGTTGTGAATCTTTCTTCTCGATTCTATTGTTTCATCAATCGCTGGATGGTCGTGCCTTCATTCGTGGTGATCTTGATCATGTACAAGCCTTCCGGTAAGGTTCTGATGTCATATTGATCTGTTGCCCCAAACCTTTCAAGCATCCGGCCATTGATGTCGTACAATTGTACCTGCTCCACACGTTTCAGGCTCCTGATCTCGAAGTAGTCCTGTACCGGGTTAGGGAATACCCTGATCTCTTTCAACTCCTCAGGGATCGTACTCAATACCTCATCCACATTGAAGTTCGCTCCTGATTCATCGATCAAAGCCGTCACATCCACTTGCTGGCCTTCCTGCACACCAACATCCGCACTCATTGTGCCAACTCCCGGTATGTCCACAAGTAGTTTGTAATCACCCGTTGGTAAGCCCATGAACTCAATCAGACCCAGGTCATTCGTCACATCGGCAGCTACATATTCATCTGCTGCGGTCTTCAAAATCACCAGCGTATTGGGTAAAGGTTCACCATTCTCCGTTCTTCCAAGGATGAATCGATTGCCATTGCCCAGGTTGTTCTGAGCAAAGAAACTGATCACGCCGCCCTGATCGTCAGGTAACAGATCAACATTCGATTGTGGGGCCAATTGCAACGTCACATCGATGTTCGTCAGGTCACTGGTGATGTTCAAGCCCAGGGGAACCGCATCAGGGTCAGTCACCGGAGATACATCGCCATAGAACGTCATCACATAGTCAATGCTGAATGGCGTCACGAACAACTCGTAATCGCCAGACCTTAGTGCCGTGAAGGTGTAAGTCCCATCAGCATTGATCGAAGTAGTCTGACTATTGGTGATGTCATTCAGGTCCCCTACGATCACCAATCCATCCGTGAATGGATTGTTGTTCTCATCCCGGATCGTGCCCGACAGGTTGTATAAGGCGATCACTTCTACACTCGATTGGGCTGATATTGCATTCGTCTCTGCCGTCGCTGGCAAGCTTGCACTCACAATCACTCTTCCTATGTCTGTGAAAGAAAGTTCGTTTGTGGTTGAGATCTCTCCAGGGCCAGACACTACCGTATACACCACATCTGCTTCACTTACTGTCGTGGCCCCTTGCGCGTCTACCGTAGCCGTTAAAGTCACTGTTTCGGTGTTCAGTGCTTCTGTTGGCAAGATGAAGTCAATGACCGGAGTGACCAGGTTCGCATCCAGCAACGCAAACGCTACCACATCCTCCGAACCTTTGTATTCATCCGTCTCCTTGATCGAACCTTTCACCTGTACCAAACCTGCCTGATCTCCCAAGGTCAGGATGTTTCCATCGATAGTCGCCGGCCCTGAAATGATCTCCCAACTAATCGGAGCATCCACCGGACGTACCGTAGCTGTCAAAGTGATCGCGTCATTGCCTACCGTTTGATCGGCTATCGCATCAATTTCTATACTCGATGTAATTCTTGTATCATTCGCCTGCGTCACTACCAGTTGCTGTTGTACATCAGCAGCAGCGTTGTAATGGTCATCACCCGACTGGCTTGCAGTTATCGTTGATGTTCCTGGTCCTACGATCGTTACAGTAGCCCCATTCACCGTCGCTACCGTTTCATCACTACTCGCATAGCTGATGGTCAATCCCGAACTTGATACAGCCGTCAATTCAAAAGCTTCGTCAGCAGTTGTCTTCACATCAAGGAAGTCAAACGTGATCTCCTGATTGGCTTTTGTAACCGTTAAGGTCCCTGCTACTTCTGTGATACTATAGTTGGTCGCTTCCGTTCCAGACACCTCAATGCTGTAAGTTCCCGGGGCGCTGCTCTCATCCGCTGTAGTAGCCAGTGTCGGTGAGGCCGTTACCACACTTTCATCCTCATCGTTCACAAAGCCCACATAGGTTACCGTAAATGCAGGATTAACTTCCCCAAACGCCCGGGTTTGATTATCTGCTGTAACCATGAGTTCAGCTGCTGTTACCGTCAAGGTCCCTGTTTCGTAGGTCAGGCTATAATTCGCCGCTTCACCTCCTGCAGCCGTGATCGCATACGTGCCCACTGAGCTTGTATTGCTGGCAGTAGTGGCGGCAGTAGGAACTGTGGTCAATGCTGCAGCATCTTCCCCGTTCTGAAAGCCTGAGTACGTTACTGTCAGATTCGGGTTCGCTGATCCATAAACTTTACTTTGATCAGCTGCAGTTACCGTCAAAGTCGCCGGGTTCACTGTTAGTGTTCCATCCGTATAGCTAAAGGCATAATTATCGTCCTCTCCTCCTGCCGCTGTGATCGCATAAGTGCCCACTGAGCTTGTGGAAGTGGCTGTGGTTGTGGCAGTAGGCACAGAAGTCAGTACCGTCGCATCTTCGCCATTTACAAATCCTTCATAAGCAAATGTTAGTGCCGGATTATCTGCACCGTAGCTCCTACTTTGATCCTCTGCGGTCACCGTCAATGTGGCCTGATTAATCGTCAGGTCCGCACCCACATAACTGAACAGATAGTTACTGGCAACTCCTCCTGCTACCGTAATCGGATAAGTACCCGCGGAGCTTGTTGAAGTGGCAGTAGTACTAGCCGTTGGAGCCGTAATCAACACACTTGCATCCTCATCGTTCACAAAGCCATCATACCCAAACGTTAGGCCCGGCAACGCTTCGCCATAGGTAATCGACTGGCCAACCGCACTGGCGGTCAAGGTTGCGGGGTTCACTGTCAGCGTAGCATTTACATAGGTAAACGCGTAGTTACCTGAAACGCCGCCTGATACCGTGATCGGATAGGTCCCGATACCACTTGACGCAGTAGCGGTTGTGCTGGCCGTGGGTTGAGTAGTCAAACTCGTTGCCTCTTCTCCGTTGGCGAAGCCAGTATAGATCAACTCAAAATTTGGATTCGCGGCCCCATACGTTCGGGTTTGATTACTCACTGCTACCGTCAGCGTTGCCGGATCTATCGTCAACGTGCCATTGGTATAGGTAAAAGCGTAATTGTTGTCTACTCCTCCTGATGGAACAATTGAATAGGTACCTACCGCGCTGGTGGAAGCGGCGGTTGTCGTTCCGGTGGGTTGGGTATCCAGTGCCAATTCATTGTCGGTACCCTTAAACCCTACGTAGGTCAAACTGAATGTCGGATCATTTGCTCCGTAAACCCGGCTCTGATCATCGGCAGTCACATTCACGGTCGCTTTATCGATCGTCAGTGTGCCAGCCTCTTCAGTGATTTCATAATTATCCGATGTGGCACCAGTAACAGTGATAGCATAAGTGCCTGCATCACTCACAGCCGTAGCGGTAGTAGTTACCAAAGGAGTAGTATTAAGGAATGAATCGTCTTCACCATTAACAAAACCAGCATACGATAGTGTCAGGGCCGGAACCGCATCACGATAAGTCATCGATTGGTCATCTGCAGTGATCGTCAAGGCAGCTTTGTCGATCGTAAGGTTACCAAACAAATGAATGATCTGATAGTTATCGGCCGTTGCTCCAGCAGCAAAAATGGGATAACTACCCGCATCAGCACCTGCCATTGCTGCCGAACTCAACATCACCGGATTAGTCAGTACAGATTCATCCTCACCATTCTCAAAGCCGGTATAAGAAGCTGTAAAGGCCGGCAAAGCGATATCACCATAAGTACTTGTCTGGTTGTCGGCCTGAATGGTCAGCGAGGCCTTGTTTATCGTCAATTGCCGGATCACTGGAGGTGCTGCCGCATACGTCACATTACCTGCTTGATTGGCAGTAATGTTCACCGTTCCTGCGCCCACAATCAACACAGTTCCGGAAGCATCTACAGTAGCCACTGCTGAATTGTCTCCTGTAAATGTCACCACATTACCAGATGCGCCTCCCGTAGCACTTAAATTAAACGCGGCATCGCCATAGGTTAAAGGAGTTAAAGGATCGAAAGTAATCATTTGAAGTAGCTTATCCGTAATGGTTAATGTGCCATCGGTGAAAGCAATGGCGTAATTACCTCCTGCGGTAAGTGTTCCTTGTTGGATTGCATAATCACCTAGCGTTTCTCCCGCAATCCGTGAAATACCTCCAGATACCAGGTCTCCATTGATCAGAGCCCCTGAAGTTATCGTATAGGTCAAAGCAGGGTCTGCCGTGCCCTGCACCTTGGTCTTGCTATCTGCCGAGATCGACAGGTCAATTGGTGTGATCTCCAGTGAGGCAGGAATAGTGATTGAAACATCATAGTTCGGCCCAGCAGTAAGCGTGCCTACACCAATTGGATAGGTACCGACATCCTCACCTGGATCCCGACTTAATTCACCCGTAAACGAATCTCCTGCAACTAATTCAGAGCCTGGGAATAAGCTGTAAACCAATGCCGGATCACTTTCTCCATATACTTTGCTTGTACCAGAAACAAGCAATCCAATAGGTCGCTGATTGATCGTCAGGTCGTTGGAAACATAAGTCAAAGCATAATTGGCACCTGCAGTCAAAGTCCCCTGATTGATGGTATAATTCCCTGTGTCTTCCCCGACATTTCTGGTCAAATCACCAGTGATCATATCCGAACCTTGTAACACACCATTCGTCACTTGATAAGTAAGCACTGGATCCGCATTGCCATAATTTTTAGACTGTGCATCGGCGGTTACAGTAATGGCTCTGGCATCAATGGTAAGGTCGTCCGAAACAAAGGTGATAGCATAATTGGTATTATCCAATGTCCCCTGATTGATGGCATGCACTCCCACATCTTCGCCAGCTACCCGATCCAATGCACCACTCAATACGTCACTGCCTTGTAGGACTCCAGAGGTAATCTGGTAAGTGAAATCAGGATCTGCATCTCCGTAGGTTTTGCTTGCTGCATCCGCGGCAACCGTAATTCCCCTAGCATTGATGGTCAGGCTGCCACTGAGAAAGATCAATGAATAGTTACTGCTTAAGCTTAATGAGCCTTGCGTAATCGTATAATTTCCTACATCCTCACCCGCATCACGACTCAAGCTTCCGATAAAAGTATCGGAGAAAGATAAGGCTTCTGAAGTGTAAGTCAGTACAGGGTCTGAATCGCCATAGGTTTTGCTTTTGTCTTCTGCAGTCACAATGATGTTTCTTGCCACTACGATCAAGTTGGCACTTACAAAGGTGATAGCATAGTTACCACCGGCATCTAACGTACCCTGGTTCATCGCATAAGCTCCAACATCTTCACCGGCTGCTCTTCCTATTGCACCAGCAATCAGATCACTACCCTGAAGCGCACCACTTGTTATGTTATAGGTAAAGGCAGGGTCGCTATTTCCATAAACTTTAGCAATAGGGTTGGCCGTTATCGTAATCGCCCTTGTGACAATGGTCAGATCATCTGACACATAAGTCACTGCATAATTTGAACCGGCATCCAATGTGCCTTGCTGAATTGCATAGCTCCCAACATCCTCACCGACCACTCGGGTCAATGCACCAGTAAGCACATCGCTACTCTGCAGTGCACCGCTTGTGATCTGATACGTTAGTGATGGATCCACATCGCCATAGGTTTTAGACTGAGCATCTGCAGTAACCGTTAATGCACGGGTACTAATGGTCAAATGATCAGATACAAAACTTAGTGCATAGTTGCTACCAGCATCCAATGTACCTTGCTCAATGGCATAGTTCCCAACATCCTCACCAGCAACTCTTGATAGATCACCTGTCAGTGCATCGCTACCTTGAAGAGCTCCACTGGTGATCTGATAAGTCAAGGCCGGATCTGCATCGCCATATACTTTGGTTTGAACATCTGCCGTTACGGTGAGGGCTCGTGTACCAATCGTCAAATCATCACTTATGTAGGTAATGGCGTAGTTGTTATTATCCAGTGTACCCTGTTGAATGGCATAGGTACCTACACTTTCTCCAGCTACTCGGGTAAGGGTACCTGTCAATAAATCACTTCCTTGCAAAGCCCCTGTGGTGATCTGATACGTCAAGGTTGGATCAGTATCCCCATAGGTCTTACCTTTCGCATCTGCCGTCACCGTGATGGCCCTGGCTCCGATCGTCAAATTGGAAGGAACAAACGTGATATTATAATTAGCATTTACTTCCAGGGTTCCTTGATTCAGGGCGTAGGTCCCAATGTTTTCGCCAGCGATTCTCGCCAAAGCGCCGGTAAAGGCATCACTTCCTGCTAAACTTCCTGCTGTCAATTGATAGGTGAAAGCAGGATCTGCATCTCCGTAGGTTTTACTAGCCGGATCAGCAGTGATCGTGATGGGCCTGGCCGTAATGTCAAAATTTGCCTGGATAAAAGTAATCGTATAATTGGGATGGTCTAACGTCCCCTGGTTAATGAAATAAGAACCAACATCTTCACCGACATCACGAATCAATTCACCAGAGAATACATCGCCATTGATCAACATCCCACTGATAAAACCGATATTAAAGGCAGGGTCCACATCTCCATAAACCTTTGTCACAGCGGAGGACGTGAGTACCAATGGCAACTGGCCAATGATCAAATCGCCATTGACAAAGCTGATGTTATAGTTTGCACTGGTCAGGCCATTTGGAACAATCACACCTGGATAGCTGCCAGCATCTGTTTGACTAATGTTGTCGAATGAAAGAGTTCCTCCCAGTACACTCTCATTCTCCCCGGTGATGAAACCGGTATAAGTCACTGCATTACCCGTGTTGGCATCTTCGCCATAGGTGATGATGCGATTATCCGCCGTAATTGTCAACAGTTTTCTGGTAATGTTCAGTGATCCTGTAGTTAGGAAAGTGAGGTTATAATTTGCCCCTGCAGTCAGGGTTCCCTGATTGATCGCATAGGATCCAACGTCCTCACCCGCAACTCGGGTCATCGTTCCGGTAAAGACATCTCCACTCACTAATGTACCCGAAGCCAAAATCGGTGTAAAGGCAGGATCCGCCTCTCCGTAAACCTTATTCTCAGTTTGCGCCCGAACAAAAATCGATCGGGTTCCAATGTTCAGATCCCCACTTACAAAGGAGATGTTGTAGTTATTTGAAGTCAATCCTTGAGGCGTAATTGCCTCAGGGTAACTGCCCACATTCACCTCCGGGATGTTTGCAAAAGCTAACGTTCCACCTAATACACTTTCGCTCTCTCCAGTAATGAATCCTGAATAGGTTACTGTGTTGCCTGTATTCGCATCATCTCCATAAATGATGGTACGGTTATCAGCTGTAATGGTCAGGGCCTTTTCCACGATGGTTAACTCACCGGCAACATAGTTGATGGCATAGTTAGCATTAGTTAGTCCGCCATTAGGAATAATAGTCCCGGCATATACTCCAACATTGACTTCCGTAATGTTGTCAAACAAGACAGTACCTGTGAAATCAACAACCGTTTCTCCATTGGCAAGGCCACGTTTTCCTGGTTCATCATACGGTTCTAAAATCACCGTATGTCCCACATTTGCATCCTCGCCATAGGTAATGGTTTTCGGACTGGCTGTAACGTTTACTGGTCGCGGTGTTACAGAAGTAAGGTCTCCAGGTTCAAAAGAGAGCAAGTAATTGTTCGAAGTAATTCGCAGTTCAGGGTTACTTTGCCAAGTAATGGCACCAGTATAGGGTCCGCCAACATTGTAGTTACCACCCGTTCCTGAATTCAGAAAGATCGCCGTTGGAGAGCCCAAAGTAACATTGAGAACAGATTCAGATTCACCGTTGACAAACCCTGTATAAGTAACCGGATGGTTATTCGCCCCAATTTCACCATAGACAATGCTCGCATCATCCAAACGAGCCGTCAATGGTGCCTTATCGATGGTGAATGTACCTGTTGCTTGCGTAGCGGTGTAATTGGTTTCACTCGCCGCCAGATTAACCCGCACATCATAAGTTCCTGTATTAACAGGTGGCGTGGCACTGAAGGTTCCTGCACCTTGAGGGCTATATTCTGTTACCAGGCTCAAGGTGGGACTTCCACCGGTATCATTGGCCGTTGGGCTAATGCCTTGACCAACACCTGAATAAGTAGGATTAGTGCCCGGTAGATTCAAATTGATGCTTGTAGCAAGAGGATCAACTGTCAAGTCCTGAGTCACATTCGCCGCTGGCAAATAAGTGGCATCACCTGCCTGAGATGCGGTAAACGTTGTTGTTCCCACCCCTACAATGGTCACGGTATTTCCAGAAACGGTGGCGACGGTTGGGTCTGAGCTTACATAAGTCACATCCAAACCGGACGATGCCGTGGCAGGCAGATTAAAATCCGCATCACCAAAAGTCACATTCGAAAGCGCATTGAAAGTGATGTTCTGTGGGATTCCCGGCACTACTCCGTTGCCAGAACCATCGACGTAGTTACTAGTCGTTCCCGTCAAAGCAAATCGGTTGAAGGTAGCATTGTTTCCAGTAGAGCTTTGGTCCGGAACCTGCGTTAGCCCTGTATTATCTGCATCAATCGTTCCTTCATTGAAGTCATAATAAAGTACCAATCCGGACTCTGTTCCTTGTAATTCGATATCCTTATTCTCCAGGATCTCTGCATCCGTTCTGGCCACATTCCACAGTCTGATCTCATCCATTGCTCCGTCAAATGGATAAGGATCACCGGCAACATCTCTCGAAGCTCCTATCAATATAGATTCTGAGTTTACATTAATACTGCCTGATAGCCCTGTGCTTGACTGTACTTCTACTCCATCAATTAAGATAGAAGCCTTACCCACAGCAGCCTCATATTTAACGGCAACGTGGTACCAGGTGCCAGCAGTCAGACCAGACCATGAATAGGTGGTTGCACCTGTACTCAATCCCCCATGATAGAATGTCATAGACTTACTGGGTGCGTATACCATCAAACCATAAGAATCTGAATAGCGTGACTTGTTAAATATGGCTCTCCAGTCCAGACCAGCAGCAACTGTATTTAATTGATCAAAATTCACCCATGCCTCGAAGGTAAAATCATTAACATCCAATGAATTATTATCCGGAACCGAGAGGTAATCATAATTTGAAAGGCTGCCTGCCTGATCAAAATGCAATGCTGCAGCATTGGTGATAGTCACCACAAAACTGGCTTCACGCGTACAGCCGGTTCCGGCATTCGTATTATATACATAAATCGTCTGGGAACTGGAAATGACATCTCCTGCATTCAGAGCAGTCCCTGTTCCGCCTGTTCCGGTGAAATAATTACCGTTAGTCAATGCAGGCAGGGTATAACTATTCAAGGCATTGACATTAGAAGGCTGATCAACCGGAAGGTTTTCAATGGTGATTGCAAAACTGTTTTCATCCGTACAAGATGGATTGCTTCCTACCGCATACACATAGAGTGTAATATCGCTGCTGATTTGATCGCCTGCATTGTAAGCAGTGCCAGTACCTCCAGTACCTGAAAAGTAGTTCCCGGAGGTCAAAGCTGGCAACGTATACGGTCCACCATCACACAATTGCACATTCGCAGGATTATCTGCCGTCACTGTTTCCTGGACAGCATTGATCACTAATGTTTGTGTCTGGTCCATTGCAGCTGCATAGTTCGTTGAACCCGCTTGAGAAGCAGTGATGGTGGTTGTACCCGTTCCAACGATCGTGGCGATGTTACCGGATATGGTTGCGACTGCCAAATCACTGCTGGCAAAGCTGATGGTAGCCCCAATACTGCTCGTTGCATACAGTGATAGATCTATGGTGGTTTCACCACAAGCCACTTGTGGAACAGGGTTGAAGGTAATCGTTTGAGTTGCCTGATCGATGGTATAGGTACCCGTCGCCTCGCTAGCCGTATAATTGGTTTCCGAGGAAGCAATGTTTACCCGAACATCATAGGTTCCGGCATCCACCGGGACAGCCGTGCTGAAAGTACCCGCACCTGATGCACTGTACTCCGTGACCAAACTTACCGTAGGACTGGCACTAAGATCATTCGCTGTGGGAGAAATTCCTTGTGGGTTACCATCATAAATCGGATTAGTACCGGATAGGTTCAAACTGATGGTAGTTCCAGCCGGTGTGATTGTGAAATCCTGAGAAACACTTCCCTGGTAATCGGGATTAGTGTTTTTAACAGTAGCAATTACCGTATAGTCTCCCCCATCCGTCGGAGGTGTTACTGAGTTAGCGTAGGTTGTCGTATTCCTCCCTTCATAAGTCAACTCAAGGTCGCCTGTCGGCAATGCAGGTGTTAATGAAGCAGGAGTAGCCGTATACGTTTTTGCAATACCATCGTAAGTTAAGCTTGCCGGCGCATTGAAAACCACATCAGATGATGTAATGACCGTTTTGTCAAAAATCCTGAAATTGCCAGGCACAAAGGTCACATTGTACGATCCCGACACATCAATAAATACTGGATTGCCTTCAAAATCAGTAGAGGAACCATATAGACAAATACCTCCCGCACAAATTGATATTCCTGGAGCACTCGTGCTGTTATCCTCTGTAATGGCATAGTCCCCTACCGCCGTTCCTGCAGCGCGTTGTAATGGCACGAAAAGCGAATGTCCGGAAGCCATAGAACCTGTCGTCAGTGTATAAGTAAGGGTCGGATCAGGGGTCGTACCGAACAGTAGTTGCTGATCATCCGCTGCGATCGTCAGTTGGCGCAAAGTGAATGTTATAGTACGGTCTACTGACACAATATTGTAAGAAGACTGATCATCGGGCGTAAATCGTACCCTGGTCAGCAAAGTAGTCGGAGACTGTCTATCAAATCCTGGGGTTACTTGTATTTCTGAACCGATCACTAAAAAGTACTGAAAAGTACCCGGCACGTTCGCGGAAGCCGTCAGTGTTGGGGTATAAATTTCCCAGGTCGTCGGCTGGTTCCAGATAATCACCGGATCAATGGTATCAATGCGCAATTCTCCAGGCACAAACGTGATCGTGTAGTTGCTATTCGTCAAACCCGAAGGGATGATCACATCAGGATAAATACCGGATGCCGTTTCAGAAATGTTCGCAAACGTCAAAGTTCCACTGAAATCGCTGATTGATTCTCCTGGAGCTAATCCTGTGTTTTGGTTGGTATTACTTGCTTCCAATGTCACCGTGTTTCCTACATTTGGATCGCCACCGGGAGCAACAATCCGGTCATCTGCCGTGATTTCAATGGCTCTTGGCAGAACGGTAAGGTCACCTGCCCCCTGGAACAATAAGTTGTAATTCGGTGAAGTGACATCATTGGTCACTCCCGTCCATACAATGGCATTGGCATAAGGAGATCCCGTAACAGAATAATACGGCGCTAAAGGATTAGTAGCTCCCGGGTCGGCATAGGACACCCTAAATGAATTAATGGGATCATTATAAGTAAGGTTTGTGTGATCCTCACCATTGACAAACCCTGTGTAGTTGAACAGATCAGAATCAACGATCTCCTCACTTAACCCATAGGTGATGGTTCTGTTTGGAGGAATGATGATTAGATCTACTTTATCTATGGTGTAAGATCCAGTCGCCTCTGGAGCCGAATAATTCGTTTCGGAACTCGCCAAATTCACTCTTACATCATAGGTGCCTCCATTTCTGGGAACTGTAGACGAGAAGGTACTGGCCCCTTGTACACTGTATTCCACCAGAACACTCAAAGATGGATTGGAAGAAAGGTCATTGGCTGTAGCCGTGACGCCCTGAGGTAAACCTGTATAGGTGTAATTGGTACCTGGCAAGGTCAGAACGATTGAGGTTGTTGCCGGCGTGATCGTAAAGTCAGTAGACAGACTGCCTTTATAGTCCGGATTAGCGGCATCGACGGTAACAGTGGCGGTGTAGTCACCTGCATTCGTTGGTGCTGTTGCTGAAGCGGCATAGGTCGTTCCATTTCGACCTTCATAAGTAACATTCAGGTCCGCAGCTGGTAGTGCTGGTGTCAGCGCTCCATTAGGCGTCGCTGCATATACTTTGGGTGAGGCGTCATAAACCAGGCTTGCAGGAGGCGTGATGGTCACTTCACTTGCTGTGATTGTAACCCGATCCTGAATATTCAACGTTCCTGTATTCGAACCCTGATAATTGGTTTCATTTACCGTCGCGGTAACCTGGTACTCACCAGGAGCCGTTGGTGGTGTGGCGACGGGTCCATAAGTGGTGCCGTTGATGCCTTCATACACCACATCAAGTGTCAATCCGGTCGGGTCTACGGTGATGGACAAAGGTTTTGGATTGCCATCAAAGAGCTCCGTGGCACTGGTAACCGTGACGGTTGCATTGGCCTGATTGATGGTCAAAGTACCAAATGCGGTCGTAACCACGTAATTATTATCCGTTGGCGAGATATTCGAATAGATGGTATAACTCCCCACATCGGTCGTGGCTGTAGCATTGGTTTGTGCCACCGGTGGATTATCCAGGTCCGCTTCCGTATCAGGGCCCTTAAAACCCGAATAGGATATGGTGAGCGGAGCATTCGAAACACCAAATAGTCTGGTTTGATTATCGAAAGTGGCAATCACGGTATCTTTTGCAATGATCAGGGTGTCACCAACCGTAGTAGTTACAGGGCCATCTGTAATCGAAGCATTGACAAAATAAGTACCCGCATTTACCGGGATGCTCGTACCGATAGACGTGAAATCCGTATTGAAGAACTCCAATACAGGAGTCGTTACTACTCCGCTACCATTGGTCCCGGAATTTGTGATCACAGGAGCCGTTGCGCTATAAATGTGATCCTTTGGAGCATTCAACGTTACTACGGGAACACCATAAACCGTGTAAGTTTCAGAAGCACTGAATGCATTGAAATTCAAGCTTCCCGAATTAGACGCCTGAATAGTCACCGTTCCTACCCCGGTCAATTGTAATTCGTTTCCATTGACCACTGTAGCGGGGCCAGAAGTCACTGCATAAGTCAGGTTGATCCCTTTATCGGTTGCTTTAGGTAAGGTGATGGTAGTACCGGATTTCAATACATCCGTACGCGCCAGGTCCACTGTCTGATTTGCAGAAGCGTTTCCAATGACGTTGAACGTATGAGCCACTGGTGATGCAGTATTATAATTACCGTCGCCATCCTGATAAGCAGTGATGGTCACAGTTCCAATGTTATGGAGTGTCATGGTATTGCCGACAATCGTCGCGATATCAGGATCAGAGGACTCATATCGAGTCGAAAGCGAAGTAGTATAAGTGCCAGAAGGGCCTACCGCTTCGGTAGAAGTACTCAATGTCACATTGCCTGATCCCAGAGTCTGCGTGGCTATTGCAGGGAAATTGATCGTTTGATCTGCTTTCTCAACGGTTAAGGTTCTTAAGGCATAATTTCGTCCCACTCCGGCTGTTTGGGAAGCGGCTACTGCCACGATACTGGTGACGCCAGCTCCATGCACTGTAACAGTCGCTGAGCCTGATCCCGCTCCTACTGTAGCGACTGGAGCGTAAGAACTGGTAAAGGAAGACGCAGTACCGGTGACATTAAACGTCAATCCGGGCGAATAGGTCAATGTTTGGGTAAAGTTGCTGATGGAAACAGGCTCGATAGCACTAACGATTGTACCCTCCGGTGTATTGGCAAAATAGGCTTCGTAGTTATCATCGGCTGCCCGAGTTACGGCAAAGGTAAATCCCCCCCCTAAATTTGAATGTTTCCAGGTATATAAACCTGAACATCCAAACTGCGAAGCCCCACCTCCTGAGGCGTTCATGAAGTAGGAGGATGACCCTGGCGTCTCACCTACAAATTGAAGATAGTCCTTGCATACATTTTGAATAGTCGCAGGTACATACATCACATAAGTCTGTGAGGCTTTGCTAAGGGTCAGGTTGTACACCACATCCGGCGCGGCGTTGTATTGGGCATTGCCTGTCTGAGAGGCGGTAATAGAAAAAGAACCTGTTCCACTGATGATCGTCAACCTTGACCCTTCTAAAGTGGCCTTGGTCGGATCACTAACCATATAAGTCACTGGCAATCCACTGCTAGAAACCCCGTCCAGGTCAAACACATCGTTCATCGTAACCGTAGCTCCCGGTGATGTGAATGATATGGATTGATCCGCTTTGTTGATGGTTAGTGTGCGTGAAACACTGGAACTTCCAATCGTCCCGTTTCCATCCTGGATCGCCGTAAGGGTCGCAGTACCTATCCCATTGATATTTACGGTAGCCGTGCTTCCATTGACCACCACGGAAGCTACATCCGTATTGGAGCTTTCAAATCGGATCGGTAAACCCGAGTCCGTCATGGCGGACAGGTTGAAATCGGCCGCTCCCCACTGCAAGGGGCTTGTAAAGCTGTCAAAAGTCAAATTCTGGGTTTGACTGTTCACAGTTAATGTTCTCGTGGCAGTAGCTTGAAAGTGGCTGGCCGTTGCATCGGTGATAGCACGAATGACCGTGGCCCCTACTCCTACAATCTGAGCCTGGCTGCCTACAATTTTAGCAACTGTAGTATCCGAACTTTGATAATGTACAGGATTCCCGGTAGATGCGGCAGCATTCAATGAGACATTGGGATCTCCAATGGTCGCATCTGCCAATGTGGGAAAAGTGATATTCTGTGAAGCCGTTGCCACGTTTTGTATCGTCAGCACCTGCCCGGCAGATTCCCCAAAGTTGTGATTAGCATCACCCTGGATCGTCGCTTTGATCGTTGTACTTCCTTCTCCCAATACCACTACCTGATCTCCTGAAATCAAGGCTACAGCCAGATTAGAAGATGTATAAACAATAGGATTACCCGAATTGGGAGTAGCTACATTTGCGTTCAGCTGTACGAATTGTTGTTGCGTGCTGATGGGGGAAACAATCGGATCTAAAGTGACCACCTGATCCCTTGGCGCCACTGTAACGGTCCATTTCAAGGTATCCGCAATGCGATTAGCATCACCCAATTGATAAAACTTGATCTCAGCAGTTCCGGCGTTCCCTGGTGTTAAAGTAGTTCCGGATATCGCGGCCACTGCAGGATCAGAACTCTCATAGACCAATCCATTTTGTGGTGTACTGCCCGCAGCCGTACCCGTTCCGGTCAGGGTTATCGCGGCATCTCCGAAAGTGAATGCTGCCGGTGGCGTAGGATAAGATACGGTTTGTTGGAATTTTTCAACGGTTACCGTAAACTGCTGATCCGGTGCGGCGTTATAATTACCATTACCCACCTGACCGTAGGTAATCGTAGCTGACCCGGCACCCACGTAGGTCAATGTACTGTCATCGTTGGTGGTGATCACACCCGGGTTATCACTAACGAAAGTTACCTCATTGTTGGAATTACCCCCTGTAGGATCCAGTTTAAGTGGGGCATCTCCGAATGTGACTGTGCCTGGTGGTGGAGTCGTTAAAACAACTGATTGATCCGCCTTATTGATGGTAAAAGTTTTCGTAACGGAATTTGATTCATTGTAGTTGGCAGAAGCTGGGGCTATGGCAGTGATGTCGACAGAACCAGCATCCTGGGGCGTTAATACATCGCTTGTAATTGATCCTATTCCACCAACGGAAAGGTTATAATTAATCGGTTGTCCGGAATCTACAGAAGGACTAAGTGATATGGTCCCTAATCCATCGTCAATGGTCCGAACCGGAAGTGTCTGATCCCAGGTCAGTACCTGATCCGCTTTATTAATGGTCAGGGTACCGGTCTGGGGAATGATCTTATAAAAATCATCGGTTGCGTTGGTGACAGTCAGTGTATAGGTACCCACATTAGAAGAAGCGGTCGCTGTGGTGGTTACGACGGGTTGGGTCGTTAATACCGAAGCATCATCTGAACCAACGAATCCGCTGTAGGAAACATTGAAAGTTGGCAGAGGATCGTTGAAGGCCTTACTGACATCTACTGCCGTAATGACCAGATTCGGAGGCTGAACCGAGCCCAATACGGGGATGTAGATGTCGTTTTTACCGGTGGAACTGATGGTTAAGTTCTCAGATATGAATTTATCAGTAGCTGAGGACTTAATTCGTACATAGATCTGTTGATTAACCGCTCCGCCCGATTGGGTCAAATTGATAGAAGAGGCATAAGAAGCATTGTCCGTTGACAACTCGTACAAACCCGCCGCATCTACAGATACGGTAACATCTCCTGTAAGATTGGTACCAATCACGTTCATCGTACCTGGTGTACTCGCGCCCCCCGGGGTAGCTGACGGGCTTCCACTGAAATTGCTGATTTTCAGATCTGGCTCTAACTCTACTTTGGAAAAGTGTTCCAGTAAATACCGTGCGTTATTCGAAGCACTTCCTGTGTAATCTCCCATCACCCAGGCCTGACCATTGGTCACTTGTACATTTCTCAAATAAGAGCTGGCCGTAGTGACGCGAGCTGATGTTTCAGCCGTCCAGCTAGTGCCATCGTAGATCGCCATGTTTTCCATATTGCCGCCAAGCGTAAAATCACCCATGGCTACCACATGACCATTGGGCAACACATCAATATATCGAGGCGCACTTCCTAAAGCACTACCAATCTCGGTCCAGGAACCAGACGTATTCAAGTCACCTTTCAGTACTTTTCCACCCGAAGACGGTATTACGTAAACATTCCCTGCGTCATCAATATCAAACCCCAGCGGTACACCAAAAGTCTGTAAACTTGGACCAACAAACTCCCACTGGCCGGCACCTTCATTCAACTTGGCGAAATAATAGATATTCCCTTGAGGAGCAACCGGTGTACCCCTGAAATCCATTTCTTCTACAATAGGTTCCCAACCGCTTTTTTTGATGTAGTGATATCCACCGAAAGGTTCTCTTTTAGCATATTGCTCTTCAATGTTTTCCTCTATACCTGAGTAGGCCTTAGGCAACATGAACTCATGGAAGGACTCCTGCCCTCCAAATGGATCGTTAATGAAATCATAACCGATGAAATTACCCATGACATATAGCTCGTTGTTATAAGCTCTGGTATGAGAAATAGAAGCGTTAGTAGCATTGACATCACTATCAAGCGATCCGGATACGGGAGATGACCAGGTATCTGTTTCAAAATCGTAAACAGCAACAAACCCGAAGCCGCCCAGATATACTTTGGAACCGATCACAGCCGCGTCAAGTGAAATTCCAAAATTGACTCCAGCAACAACACTGTTGGTAGATCTCAGAATGGTTGAAGTACCATCGTAGGAATAGACTTTTATATTAGGTGCTTCATAGGAAAAAATAAGCAGCTCAGTACCTGTAAAGGCAATCTGCATGATCAGGCCAGGATTGGGTCCGGAATTGCTAAAAAAAGCATTATTTGAAAATACACCTTCCCCTACAGAAACAAAGGTATTACTTGAGATATTGTAGTGATATATCCCTGTGGTCGACGTTACTCCCCCTGTGACAGTGAATGAGTTCGTAGGAGTTCCACCCGCTATTCCGTATATCCCAGAGAAATATATATCATCTCCATTGGCGATAAAGCCTCCCATGGGCGTGGTTTCGAATTTGTCACCAGGATTCCCACTCACACCAAAGGTTGGTAGTTGAGCGTATCCGCTTGAGGCGGAAAATAAAAAGATCACCATCATAAGCGAGAGAACCCGCATGATGCAAGGGTAAAAATGGATGGATGGTTTACGCATATTGGTTTTCATTTCCTGTGGTTCGATTTTTGATCTTGTGGTATGTCTGTGGCTAGTATGGTCCCCCAGACGCGGGAAGACTGGAAGTAGGTTGCCCCGGGTTTTTGAGAGATTTCTCAACCTGAGGTTTTGAGGGCTTTTGGTGTCAACAAACCATTCCATAACTTCGCTTTGTAGGTGATCAATATTGTACTTTGCAAAGCTAGAATGGGGTTTTTCCTATTTATCATTAGGTACATAGACAAGCTGTCAACCCGTGCAACACTGGACGTATACAAAGTGTCAACATGAAGCGTTTTGTCTATTTTGTGTAACAAATTTCCCAACTTAGCACTTCGACAAGCTCAGTGCTACGCGCTCTGAATGACAGACTTTTTACCCTGTCATTCTGAGTTCATCGAAGAGTAAACAGGTTGAATCCGCCCGAAAACGAAGAGTGATAGAATGGAAAAGATCGTCCAGGGAGATTCCCTACGTGGGCCGCCGGTATTTCTTCAACTCTTTTGAGAATTTTAAGTCGTAAAAAAACCGGAAAGACGATCTAAAGAAATGACCTATGAGTAAGAAGATTTTAATTGTTGACGACAGCAGAGAAACCATCAGAATGGTCGGGGCTGAATTACATAAGCGACGGAGTTTTGAAGTGATCAACGCCGCGAATGGTGAAATGGGCATCAAGGTAGCCAAAGAGGAACTGCCTGATTTAATACTGATGGATTGGGACATGCCCGTCATGGATGGCATTCAGGCTACAAGACATCTGGCAAACGATGATCAAACCGCTCAAATTCCGGTCATCGTTTCCACTGGTAGGATGACTACTTCGGAAGATCTGGAACTGGCATTGGCTTCGGGCGCGATGGATTATATCCGCAAGCCCATCGATTTTGTAGAATTACATGCGAGAATAAGTGCCGCTTTGAGAATGAAAGAACAACAGGAGGCCATTCACAATTTACTTCGTAATGAAATCGAGCTGAAGAACCGCCAACTAAGTACAACCTCCATGTTGATCGTAGAAAAAAATAATCTCATGAAGGAGTACTACGACCAGTTGGCCTGGCTCCAAAAGCTCTGCAAAGGTGATGAGGCAGATTTTGACAAGCAGGTAAAAAACCTTAGGAAGCGGATTATCAATCACATTGAGGTGGATGACTCCTGGCAAACTTTCAAGATCCACTTTGATCAGGTGAATCCGGTCTTCTTCGATAAGCTTGCGGGCTTTGACCTCTCTCAGAAGGACCTGAAGTTATGCGCCTACATCAAAATGGGCATGGATAATAAGCAAATTTCGCAATTGTTAAACATCACACATGGCAGCATGCGAACCGCGATCTACCGAATGAAAAAGAAAATGGGACTGGCTGAGGAGGTGAATCTGAGGGAATATGTGGCGGAGCTATAGCACTACTTCTTCTCATGATAGGCCCTGCTCAATTCAGGTAGCTTGTCCCAATCGCTATTTATCAATGCGATCTTCTTTTCTCTTCTCCAGCCTTTTAACTGTTTCTCAAATGCAATGGCATTGTTGACATACTTGAATTGCTCCTTAAAAACGAGTTTCACTGGTCTACGCTTATAAGTATAAGACTTAGGAGTTTCTCCGTTTTGGTGTTCGAATAACCTTCTGTTTATGTTATTGGTGACACCAACGTAGAATGAATTATCTGCACACAAAAGGATGTAAACGGTATATTGTTTCATTTGAATGTTGTTTTGGTGTAATAAAGATAAATGATCTAATTAAATCTCATGATGATTTTATATTATCTATCCTTCAATAAACTTAGGATGACCAGTTCGGTAAACTCAGAGTGACAGTAAATAAAACTAGTCGATGAACTCTATATCACAGGTTTTTCATATTTAAGAGGAACGACAGATTCGATTATTCAACAAATTTGGACTTAGGAGAAGAACGTCAAAAAATCAGAGTAGCAAACATATCGATTGATGGTCAGTCTGAGTTCATCGAAGACCAATCAATCTCAACACCCTCCACCAACTCCTTAAAATGTTCTTCATTGCCATTGTAGGCTGCATTGAGGACAGAATCTACCCAACGACGAGTAGCTTCACTCTTGTCACGAATGGGTTCGAGTAAGGTCTCCATCTGCATGGCTTGATGCATTTTATAATGCTTTAAAGCGGGCAACAAATCCTGGATCAATTTTCGGTCCAATTCGGATATTGTGAAGGTCTTTTCCTCTCCCGGAGCTAAAGATGTGGCCATTTGATTTGCAAGAGATAAATTAAAAGAGAAAATGGTATCCTCTCCTTCTCTAGAAGAAACCTGAATCTTCGATCCATGCGCTTGCAAAGCTAATTTACAAAATGTCAGGCCCAGTCCGGTGGACCCGATGGCTCCACTATGCCGTGGGTCAAACTGCTGATAAGCGCCAAATATTTCATCTATCTGATCTTGAGGAATGCCTCTGCCCTGATCTGAAACAGAGACCAATACGTGATTTTCCTGAATCTTAGCAGCCAGTTTAATGGTGCTATTTTGCGGGGCATACTTGATGGCATTGGTCAATAGGTTGATCACTACACGATTCAAAAGATCGCGATCCGCTTCAACGGTTATATGTTCATCAACCTCGTAATGGACCCCTATGTTCATTTCATCCAGCAGCATACGAACTTGTTCCACAGATTCATACAACAATTGCGATAGGGCGACTCCTTCAAGGTTGAGTTTTACCTCAGTTTTTTCAAATTTCTGTACATCCAGCATGTTATTGACCAGACTCAACATTTGCCGGGCCATGTTGCGTGTAGAGGGTTTTTCGGATTCCGTACCCAAAATCACTCCCAAAGGATTTTTCAGGTCATGGGCAATCATTCCCGTCATAGCCTCTTTGAATTGCCCAATCTCCTTCAGTTTTTCTGCTTGCTGGGCTTTACTTCGAATGCGAAATCGCGCCACCAGAAAGCCAACCATTACCAAAGCAGCCACTAGGATGATCCCGATTAAGATTATCAGTTGTTGGCGCTGTAGTTCCTGATCACGAAGCAAAAGGTTTCGCTCATTCTCTGCCTCAATTTCCTGCTTCTCCTGATCAAATTCAAACGCAGATTGTAATCGGACGACTTCCCTGGCCCCTTCAATATTTTTCAGACTGTCATCCATCTTTTTAAACAACGTAAGCGCTTCTAAAGCGGCCTTGTAATTCCCAAGGTCCGTCTCGATTTCGCTCAGCAATTCTGCACCATCTCGCACGACCGTTGGTAATTGTATCTCTATGGCCTTATCCATGCCTGAAAGGACCGCTTTTTGCGCTTCGGCATGCAGATTCTGCTCCAAATACACTTTACCGAGAATCAATTGATTTTCAGCCATTGACCTCTGATTATCTGTCTCTTCATTGACCTGCAAAGCCTTGTTGATCATATTGACCGCATCAACAACTTGCCTCTTTTCCAATTGAAGTTCCGCTACCCTGGCATAAGTTGATGCTAACTCTTTCTTATTACTATTGGATTCGTCCAAAGTCATGGAACGTCCATAAAATGCCATTGCCAAACTGTCTTCTCCCTGATGCTGGTAAACACTTCCAATGGCAGCACAGGTAAGCGCTATTTGTCCTTCGATTCCGACTTTCTCAGACTTTTCCAGGCTTTCATTGAGAAATTTCAGCGCCAGTTCATATTCCTCTTGTTTTCCATACAATACCCCGATGTTCATCAAGGTCGTGGGCAGATCCTCCAGCAGGTTATGTTTTTCGCGAAGGGCCACAGATTTCAAATAGTAATCCAGTGCCTTAGGATAATCGCCCTGATAATCGTAAAGTATTCCATAACTGTTATAGACATTGATCATCCCAATCACATGATTAAGGTGTAAATAAGTAGCTTCCACCTGCATATAATAATCCAAGGCCAGTTGGAAATTCCCAATGGTGTTGTAGAAGTTACCTAATTGTAGTTTAGAATCTGCGGTAAGCCTTGAGTTGCCCATTTCCTGCCGTACCGCGAGCGCCTGTTCTAAATGATAACGAGCGCTATCATTATTACCCAGGGACTGATAGATTTCCCCCATATTGCCATGTCCCATGGAAATCCCATTTTTATCGTCAATTTCAATTTCAATTTTAAGGGCCATCAATTCGTACTTGAGCGCACTTTTCCAATCCCCTTTTTGTATGTAATTGAAGCTGATATTATTGTAGGCATCGGCTTCAATCGCCGGAAGATCTGCCGATATGGCGAGATTTGCCAAAGAATCCAAAAATTTAGTGGATGCATCGTAATGTCCTAACTTACTGATAACAACGCCGATGTAGTTTAACGAACCAAATTTGTAAAGTACATTTTGAGCTCGCTCCGCATACTTTACTCCTTCCAACGCATACTTTACCGTATTTGCCGAATCATTCCTGCTGTAAATGGCTGCAAGGACCATGTTTTGATAAGCACGTCCATCATCAGTCGTTTCCTGATCGAGTTCCGTCTTTACACTATCGATGACAAACTGCAATCTTTGTGCATTAACTTCTCTATCAACAAGAATTGAAATCAAAAGAAGCAGGTAATACTTACTAAAAAAGGCGGATTTTAAGGTTCTTAGGTTCACGGCAATGAGTAATCAGGAATCACAAATCAATGGAATGTGCAATGGTTAGCAAAGCCCAGACGTCAAATTACTCATCAGCGTTGCCTCAAGTGACGATTTATCGACAAAACGTTTCAAAAGTTTATTACCCACTGTTGTCTGAGCAGAAGGATTTAATGGCAACTCAGTATTTTCATATCTCTCAGATCAAAATGAAAGTGGCGTCTCATGAACCAAAATTCATTAAAAAGGATTCACCGGATTGTTCAATTTGTTAGACGTTATGTCATCTACGTTCCATACGCTCATTCACACTCAACAAAGGGAAGACACCCTTCGTAATTAGTTGAGCTGGACGGCCAATGATCTTATATCGGGACTTTAAGAGCGTATTTCAGATTTCAACCCGTCAGTAATTTTTAAGACTTAAGCTATAGAACAAATGAAAACGAAAAGAATACTTTTTGCCATTTTCCCAGGTTTGCTAACCATGGTTGTGGCGATAACTACCGCGTCCTTCATCGGGCCAAAACCCATAGATGAAATTAAACTCCGTTATAATGTAGATATTGATCATGTAGGCGTACAGGGTTACAGCGTAGTTGCTTATCATCGGGACCTAAAAGCTGCGAAGGGAAATCCGGAATACAGTTATGAACATGACGGTATCACCTATCACTTCTCTAATACCGAAGAGCTGGCATTATTTGCTGATTCCCCTAAGAGCTACCTGCCCAAATATGGTGGGTACTGTTCATATGGAGTTTCTGTCAATAAACGATTGGATATCGATCCCAATAATTTCAAAGTGGTTAATGGTGAATTGCACTTATTCTATCAGGAAGAAGGCTACAACGCAATGGATGAATGGGAAAAGCACAATGAGAAGAAAATGATCAAGAAGGCGGATGCTAAGTGGGAAGTACTGAGCAGGGTATGGTAAGCGATTGAGCATCCCAGGCCGGTATTGTAATCCTGAGTTGCAGGCGTTATCAGTAGTTTAATGAATGATGGAATTAAGGTTCCCTGCAATTGAATAATCGGTAATACCATGTGTCTCAAGCGATTCCACTAAAGAATGCGTATCTTTATCTTAATAAAGGGGTCAATTGACCTGAAAGCACCTTTTCATATTTTTGTGAACTGGTGCTTTTTTGTGTCAGAGGCATCGCCTGGTTCATGAAATCCATCACCTGGAAGTATCGGATCAACTCCATGGAACCATTCTCAGACAGATTTCATTTTTTCCGATAATGGAAGACATTCAAAAGTATCATCTCCACAAAGAGGATTATTCCAAACTTCACTTCGAACTCATGGATTGTCGACCATACTTTGAAAAGAATCGATTACCCAGCACCAAAGCTCATCGACATAGTTTCTATCAACTGATCTGGTTCAAAGAGGCAGGGAGACACTTTGTGGACTATCACATCATAGATCATCCGGCGAATACCGTTTTTTTCATTAATCAAAACCAGATCCATTACTTCTGTCCTGATGCACCAAACGAAGGATACCTAATCCATTTCAATAAGATCTTTATTGACCAGTTCAATCCGGATTTAATGAAACGATTTGCCTATTCGATTTTCAACGAAATCGGGGGAACATTCATCATTCTTGGCGAACAGGATATTGCCACTTTTGAAAATCAGACCGCCTCAATTCAATATGAAATCGAGAAAAAGGAGGATAACCACAAGGAAATGATATTTTCCTTCTTTCAAGTCATACTCTTTCAGGTCGAGCGATTAAAAAAGCAACAAAGCCGGTTTGACGTTAGCACTCAAAAAGAATATCAGGTAGCCTTGTCTTTCAGAAATCTCATTTACGACAACATTGATAAGTTTTTGAGCTTAGAGGAATACCGGTCCCTGCTTAACATTTCTGGTAAGAAGTTGACAGAAATCTCCCGGCAGTATCTAGGTGACACACCTGCCAATGTTATTCGAGAGCTTAAGATACTGGAAGCAAAAAGAATGCTGGCCAATCAAAATGTGAATATTCAGGAAGTGGTCTATCGCATCGGCTTTGACCAACCGACTTACTTCACAAAATACTTTAAAAAAGCCACGGGAATGACCCCAAAAGAATTCCAGACCTCCCTTCCCTGATTTACCATTTCTTGATTCGGGATTACCATTTTTTCAGATAGCTACCATCCAACTTTGCTTCATTATTAAGCGACAGGATGAGCAAAGCACGTGCCCCATCAAGGAAGCCGGTACAGCTCATATCCTTAAGCATTTCAAATATTTAATCATTGAAAATCAGATAACATGTCAAATTTTGAAGGGAAAACTGCATTGATCATAGGAGGAAGTAGTGGCATCGGAAGAGCTACGGCAGAGCTATTGGCAGAAGCCGGAGCAACAGTTCATATTGTCGGCACAAATGCCGCAAAATTAGCAGCTATTACACATGCTAACATTATCAAACATCAATTTTCCATTACCAACGAAACCGAGGTAAATCAACTGATCCAAAAGATTGATCAATTGTCTGGTATTGACTTCCTCGTCAATTCATCAGGGATCTTTGGTCCCAAGCCATTCTTAGATCATACCCTGGAATATTACAATGCCTACCTTGATCTGAATCGGGGCTTTTTCTTTATTACACAAGCCGTTGCCAGGAAAATGGCAGAAAATGATGGCGGATCAATCGTTAATGTGGGTTCTATGTGGGCAAAACAAGCGGTAAAAGCCACCCCATCTTCTGCTTATTCCATGCAAAAGGCTGGGCTGCATTCACTGACGCAGCACCTGGCCATGGAGTTGGCCGATCATAAGATCCGTGTAAATGCGGTTTCACCAGCAGTAGTGAGTACGCCGGTCTATCATGGCGTATTTGGTGGCGAAGCGGAAGCTAATGAAGCGCTGGAGGGTTTCCATGGCTTCCACCCAATTGGTAGGTTTGGACAGGCTGAAGATGTCGCAAGAACAATTGTTTTTCTATTATCAGAAGAAACCGGTTGGGTAACGGGAGCCATTTGGGACGTGGATGGAGGTGTGATGGCTGGAAGAAACTAATACTCATGTCCATTTGAAAGTAGTCTCGATACTCACTTACCCCAGATCGAGGCTACTTCCAGTTATTATTTTTTATCGTATACAACGTCTATTTTTTTCTCCATCAACCAAAACACTTACAAACAACGTTACATAATCCTTTGAATAGGACTTTATTGCTTACCTGAGACAGCTACGCATCCCGTACTTCTCCGAAAGATTGCTGATGTAAATCACTCTGCTACCTGACAAGCAGCAGCATTTAGTTGCTTATGCAAATACAATTTTGACCCACCTAAATAAGTGTATCGCATGAAGAAGTTGATCTTACCCTTAGTATTGGTCTTATTCTTTTTCTTGTTAGGATGCGGAGGTGGGCAGAGCAGGATTGACAAGATCAAGGAAGCATCTACCATAGAAAAATCAGACCCTTTTGAAAACTGGGAAAACAACCCCGGAATTGGTCCAGTCAAAGCTTTCACATTGCCTTCAAACGTAGATGAAGAAATGGCTTTGAAAGGACAGGAAATCTACGAGGCCATGTGCACGGCCTGTCACAAAGCAGAAAAAAGATTTATTGGTCCCGCTCCGAAAGGTATTCTGGAAAAACGATCTCCCGCCTGGGTGATGAATATGATCCTGAATCCTGAAGAAATGGTGCAAAAGGATCCAATGGCCAAACAGTTGTTGATTGAGTTCAACGGCTCTCCAATGGCTAATCAAAATCTCAGCGAAGAAGAAGCCAGGGCAGTCCTGGAATATTTCCGAACCCTTTAACCTAGCAAATCATGAAACACTTCAGAAACCTCTTTCTTGTGATCGCAGCGATGATCGTATTGATTTCCTGCGGTGGAAACCAGGGAGAGAGTGTCGTGGAGTCAAGTTCTCCAACCTCTCATCCAAAAGGACAAGCATCTGTGGCAGATGACGAGTCTGACAAAAACATACTTCAGGTTGCTTTGTCATCCGATGCCCATACCACACTCGTAGCGGGTGTTAAGGCTGCAGAAATTGAACATGTGCTTGTCAACGCCGGACCACTCACGGTTTTTGCTCCAATCAATGATGCTTTCGAT
Organism: Cyclobacteriaceae bacterium; assembly: GCA_965229785.1. Lineage (GTDB taxonomy): Bacteria > Bacteroidota > Bacteroidia > Cytophagales > Cyclobacteriaceae > JAWPMT01. Next base: position 149,494 of record CBDDJS010000001.1, on the reverse strand, counting down.
GCATTGCCTGAAGGCACGTTGGAAAACTTACTTAAGCCGGAAAACAAAAGTGACCTGGCGGCAATCATTACGCGGCATGCTGCTCCGGGTTCTTACAATCCTGAAGCACTGAAAAAAGAAGCCAATAAAGGACGAAAACTCTACATGGCCACCGGGGACTACCTCGAAGTGGTCGTAAATGGCGATGATATCACTGTGGGTGGCGCGAAAGTGATTGGTTCCATCCAAACCTCTAATGGGGTGATCAATGTCGTCGATAAAGTGATTTTACCTAATTAAAACTGGAGCATCATGAAAACCCAAAAGCGTTTATGGTCTGTCATCATAGTGATAGGCATGCTGACCCTGGCTGTGTCATGCGGTCAGCAAGGAACTCAGTCAGGAGCACTGAAAGGCAATATGGCCGAAAAATCGTTTGTTCCCCCTGGGGAGCACGATGATTATTATGCATTTATATCAGGTGGATATAGTGGTCAGCTTTCAATTTACGGTTTACCGTCAGGTCGCCTCTTCCGAGTAGTCCCGGTATTTTCAGTAGATGCCGAGAAAGCCTACGGTTTCAATGAAGAAACCAAACCCCTTCTCAACACCTCTTTCGGCCCTGTTCCATGGGACGATGCTCACCACCCGGACCTTTCCCAAACTAATGGTGAAGTGGATGGACGATGGTGTTTCATCAACGGGAACAACACACCAAGGATTGCCCGGATCAGTCTGGCCTCTTTTGAAACGGAGGAGATTATAGAACTTCCGAATAGCGCAGGAAATCACAGTTCCTCATTTGTCACTGAAAACACGGAATACGTGGTGGCCGGAACCCGATTTGGCGTTCCTGTTCCTCAAAGAGACATGGCCATTGATGCGTATAAGGGGAACTTCAAAGGAGCACTGAGCTTCATTAAGGTCGAACAGGAAACGGGGCGGATGAATCTGGAATTTCAGGTAATGATGCCGGGTTTCAATTTTGACCTTGCACACCCTGGCAGAAAAGCCTCACACGGTTGGATGTTCTTCTCTACCTATAATACAGAAGAGGCCAATTCCCTTTTGGAGGTAAATGCTTCGCAGAATGACAAGGATTTCATCGCTGCTATTAACTGGAAGAAGGCAGAAGAGTTGATTGCCAGCGGACAATTTGAGACCATGCCCACAACGTATGCACACAATGTATGGGACGAATCTACTCAAATGGCTACGACTACCATGAAGAAAGAAGTGAAGGTGCTGGATCCTTCCAAATATCCGGGCCTGGTCTATTTCTTACCAACACCAAAATCCCCTCACGGTTGTGATGTGGACCCTTCCGGTGAGTACATCATCGGTAGTGGAAAGCTAGCCGCCGCCATGACCGCACACTCCTTCACGAAAATGCTGGATGCCATTGAAAATGAGAAGTTTGATGGTGATGCTTACGGTATACCGATCCTTAACTATGACGATGTGGTAGCGGGTGTGGTACAGCAAGCCGGATTAGGTCCTCTGCATACAGAATTTGACGGAAAGGGCTATGCCTACACTACTTTCTTCATTAGTTCGGAAGTGGTCAAATGGCAATTGGGTACCTGGGAGGTAGTAGACAGACAGCCTACCTACTACTCTGTAGGTCACCTGATGATTCCTGGAGGAAACTCACAGAAACCCTTTGGGGATTATCTGGTAGCGATGAACAAGATCACCAAAGATCGATACCTCCCTACGGGTCCTGAATTGGCGCACTCTGCACAACTCTACGACATCTCAGGAGACAAGATGGAACTGATCCTGGACTTCCCAACGATAGGTGAGCCTCACTACGCGGCGGGTGCTCCCGCTGACCTGATCAAACCTAATCAGCTAAAGTTCTATGATCTGGAGGACAACAATCATCCCCATGGGGTAAAATCCGAAAAGGAAACCCAGGTTGAAAGGGATGGCAACGAAGTACATATCTACATGACGACCATCCGTAGCCATTTCGCTCCGGATAATATAGAGGGCATTCAGGTGGGGGATAAAGTCTACTTCCACGTGACGAACCTCGAGCAAGATTATGATGTACCTCACGGCATTAGTATGATTGGCGCGAATACGTCGGAACTACTGATCATGCCAGGTCAAACAGAGACCTTCATTTGGGAACCAAAGAAAGCAGGTGTTTGGCCCTTCTATTGTACGGACTTCTGCTCTGCACTTCATCAGGAGATGCAAGGATACGTTCGGGTTTCTGAAAGAGGTGCCAACGTTCCACTCAAATGGACATTAGACGGAGAATAAGCATTGTTAATAAAGTCGTCTGAAACGGATGAGCACTTAAATGTCAAATTGAGCTTGTCGAAATGTATTTGTACGCTTAAACAAGGTTTCGACATGCTCAATCTGACAGAACTGGGACAATGAGACAATCAATTAAATAAATCGAACATGACTATGAAACGATCGAAACTGCTCATGTTGGTTGGGGCTCTGTTGCTAGGAGGATTATTCCTCTGGCCCATGTGGAATATTACATTAGAGGCCCCACAGTATCCTGAACCCATCGGAATGGACATCCATGTCAATCGATTTGAAGATGCTCAACCGAATGATATACAGAACATCAATATCATGAACCACTATGTGGGGATGAAAGATATTCCGGAAACGATCCCTGAATTCAGCATCTTTCCCTATTTCGCTATTGGGATGATCACACTGGGAGTGGTATTTGCGTTCATAGGTAATCGATACCTGTATGTTACGTGGTTTGTGATCATGGTCGTATTGGGAAGCATTGCCATGTACGATTTCTACCTGTGGGAATATGATTACGGACATGACCTGAAAGAAACAGCGGCCATCAAATTCACTGATGAGAACGGAGAACCCATGGCCTATCAACCACCGCTGATCGGGAGCAAAATGATCCTCAATTTCAAAGCGATCTCTATGCCCAGATTAGGGGCTTACCTGATGTTTTTGGGAATGGCTTTGTCGCTTTTGGCCTTTTTTCAATCTAAAAGAGAGCAAGATGAAATGGTATCACTTACTGGCTAGTTTATTATTGGTAGCAGCCTGTGGCACAGACCCACAGCCCATCAACTATGGGAATGACGCATGTAGCTTTTGTCAAATGACGATCGTGGACCGGCAACATTCGGCACAAATCGTTACGGAAAAGGGGAAATCGTACAAGTACGATGCCATCGAATGCATGCTCAGGGATTATCAGGATTGGAACCGACCAAACGTTGCTCATTTTCTGGTAGCAGACTATGCTAACCCTGGCTCACTCACGGATGCTTCAGATGCCTTTTATCTGATAAGTCAAAATATTCCCAGTCCAATGGGAGAATTCTTAACCGCCTTTTCCAGCGAAGAAACAAGACAAGTTCACATCGATTCGTCAGGAGAGGCGCTCGAATGGGAAAGCCTGAGAAAGCGATTTCAGGGGCACGCACATGGACATAGTCATTGAATACGTTCAATTTATTTCCAATGGTAAACGGTAACTTCTTACTTATGAGAATGGCTCTGCTCTTGTTATTAGTCGTTGGTCCCGTACCCATACTGCTGGCTGCTAATATCACCGTTTGCCCTTCCTGTCCTATCAATCAAGTGCAAGAGGCTGTACAGATAGCCCATGATGGAGATACCATTAAAGTTCAGGCCGGAACATATGCCTGCGCCAATTTGGCCATCGAAAAGTCCCTTACAATAATCGGAGAAAAGGGAGCTGTACTGGATGGTCTGAATGAAGGGTATGTATTGAAGCTTTTGAGCAACAATATTCATGTAGAAGGATTCAGGATCATCAATTCAGGAAGGAGTTACACCAAAGATTTTGCTTCCATTTATATCTTCCGAGCCGATTCTTTTCATATTGACCAGGTAGAGGTAGTCAACCCATTTTTCGGGATTCTCATTGAAAAATCAGACCATGGGATCATTAGGAATGTAAGGATACACGGGAATGCACGCAAGGAGGATGACGGTGGCAACGGCATTCACGGCTGGCATTGTAAAAACCTGATCATTGAACAAAATGTGGTATCGGGTGTTCGCGATGGCATCTACCTCGAATTCGTGGATAACAGCCAGATCATTGAAAATCATGCGTATGACAATGTACGCTATGGTCTGCACTTCATGTTTTCCAATCACGATCAGTACCTTAACAATACCTTCGAAAGAAATGGGGCCGGCGTAGCAGTGATGTTTTCCAAATTCATCGAGATGCGTCAAAATCGCTTCATCCAAAACTGGGGTGCAGCATCTTACGGCTTATTACTCAAAGAGATCTACGACGCTGAAGTAATTGACAATGAGTTCATTGAAAATACAACTGCTATTTTTATCGACGGAACGACACGAATCAACTATAACAACAACCTGATCAAGCAAAATGGCTGGGGAATGAAAGTTGCCGGAGGCTGTTATGCCAATCATATTTCTGAAAACGACTTTATCAGCAACACTTTTGACATTTCCTACAACTCCAAAACAAACGACAATACATTTGACGGAAACTACTGGTCTGCCTACACCGGATATGATCTGGACAGAAATGGAATTGGTGATGTCCCCTACCGACCAGTAAAACTCTTCTCTTATATCGTCAATAAAACTCCGGAGACGATTGTTTTAATGAGAAGCTTGTTCGTCGATCTCATCAATTTTTCAGAACGGGTTTCTCCGGTATTCACACCGGACAATCTGATCGATCACTCCCCTTCAATCCAGGCTTTTCGATGATTCAGATACAGGGCATTCACAAAAAATTCGGCAAACTGGAAGTATTGAAAGGTGTGGATTTTGCCATTCCTGGCGGTGGCGTCTTTGCCGTTCTTGGCCCCAATGGTTCCGGGAAAACAACGCTATTAAAGATCATTCTGGGAATGGTGATTCCCGATCAGGGGGAAATAAAAATTGATCAACAATTGATTATCCGAAAATGGCAATATCGAAAACAACTGGCGTACCTTTCGCAAATCGCCCGATTTCCTGAGAACCTCACCGTAAAAGAACTGATTCGCATGATTGCGGACATTCGACTCACCGCCGGTCGGTCGGATGAACTGATCGAGCTGTTTCAGCTCAACAAATTCATGAACAAGAAACTTGGTGAGCTTTCCGGAGGTACCCGGCAGAAAGTGAACCTTGTGCTTACCTTCATGTTCGACACTCCCATCTATATTCTGGATGAACCTACCGCAGGTCTTGACCCTATCGCCCTCATTCAATTGAAGGAGCTGATTGCCACAGAGCAGCAGAAAGGCAAACTGATCCTGATCACCACGCACATCATGAGTCTTGTAGAAGAAATTGCGGAAGAAATCATTTTCTTACTCGATGGAAAAATCCACTTCCAGGGAACAGTAGAAAACCTGAAAGAAACTACGGAAATGACCAATCTGGAAGCAGCCATCGCCAAAATGTTAAGTGCATGATCAAGATCCTCAAATACAGCTTCTTTGACCTGATGAGAAGTCGGTGGAGTTACGTATACTTCATGTTCTACCTGACGCTGGGGCTGGTATTGCTTTTTTTGAATAATGACCTTTCCAAAGCAACCATCACTTTGCTGAACATTATTGTGGTACTCACACCTTTGATTGGCACACTCTTTGGAATCATGTATCACTACAATTCCCGCGAATTCACTGAGTTATTGCTCTCTCAACCCATTAAAAGGGGCACCATTTTCATCGGCCAATATCTTGGTATAGCCACATCTCTTTCCCTAAGTCTGGTCTTAGGACTCGGCTTACCCTTTCTGATCTATGGTATTGGAAATTCGAATTCCATTGGTCAGTTTCTCATTCTGCTTTTTTCCGGCACCTTGTTGACCTTCATTTTTGTGGCCCTATCTCTTTTGATAGGCTTATACAATGCCAACAAGATCAAAGGTTTTGGATACGCCATTTTGATTTGGTTGTTTTTCGCCGTGATCTATGATGGCGTCTTCATGATATTACTGGTCATTTTTGATGACTACCCCCTCGACCAGTTTGCATTGATCGCCTCGCTGCTGAACCCCATTAATCTGTCCAGGGTCATGATCTTGTTGAAATTGGAGATCTCTGCCTTAATGGGTTATACCGGAGCTGTTTTGCAACGGTTCTTTGGAACGAACTTCGGATTCATCATATCGATGGTTTGTCTGGGTATCTGGCTAGCGGTACCGGTTTTATTGATGATTTTCAAAGTCAGGAAGAAAGATTTCTGACCTGAATCCGGGAAAGATTATTTCAACGCCTTTCGAATCAACTTAAGCCCCCAGTCGTAATGACTCGAAGTAGCCGATATCAAATAAGCTCCTAACGACGTGGTTCCGGTCCAGGCATAGCGTTTCTTCTCGAACAACTCTTCATCAGTGTGCCGCTCAATGATTGTTCTGACTTCATTATAACTAGTACGAAACTGAGCTAAGGCATCGTCCAGAGTAACCTGCTGATACATTCCCTGAATACTTCGATTCAGATCAGGGACAGTTTTCCAGGTGTAACCTTCCGCAGGTAACGCAGGTTTCTCTCCAGTCATACCTACCGTATACCAATTCATAAACAACACATGCCAATGATGGAGATGCATAATCACATCACGGATATTTCTGTTCATCATTCCCGGCGGAAATTGCTTGCTTTGTCGGGCGGGCTCCATGGCATCAACGAAATCCATGAGCTTCAGAAAATTCCCTTCACTTAAGTCAAGTAACGCTGATTTATTATTGGGTCTGGGCATGTTTTATACACTTCTTCAAGCCTTTCAAATGTTTGTCTATATGTCTGGAAACGACTTCCAAATGCTCTACTCGGGAATAATCCCTGGAACCTTTCTTGTAAGGGATCATGTCAATTTTTTCATCAAAAATGTATTTCGAAATCTTTTCCTGAGCACTTTTCAATCGCTGCACCAGATCCGGGAGGGATTCTGCTTTGGTGGATACCACGCTTCGTTGATTTACCTCCGACAAGGTTCCTCTCAGGGGGTTAGGCGTATTCCCTTCACTAAGGTCACCGATATTCCTGGCGAAACTCTCGTGCCAAAAAGTAATGTGCCCCAATACATCTTTGGCCGTCCAATGGGAATTTGCATAGACCTGATAATCCAGTCCTTCCTCAAAGAAATTGATGAATTGGGCTACAGACCAGTCCAATTGCCGTAGGCCCTCCTCGATCAATCTGTATGTGGACATCTTCTGAACTTTTCTTTACTTCAAAGTAGGCCATGACTTGATTCATCGCGACTGATAAAGTCCCCTGTTGCACATGACTTTGATCATGACCAGGTCTGCCCTCTTCACTTATCATTGTCTTCGAGATGAGAAGGTTATTGTCCATCATATTATTAGGTGGGGTTTTGACCCATGCACTCTACAGTTCAGGGTTTCTCATAGACTATTATGTCAACTCTGAAATGTACAAAAGCCTCTGTGAAAACAAAGACAGACCCATGCTCAACTGCGATGGTAAATGCATCCTTGCAAAAAAGATCGCCACTGCTCAGGAGCAAAAAAACCAAACCAACGACCCAACCACACCTCCTATACCCCATATAAGTTTGCAATATCTCCCGGGTATTTTTCAAATGAATTTTGACAGGTATTCTCGAGAAGTGATTCATGGTAGTTTGTGGCTGGATCCTAATCGAAAGTCCTTTATCATCAAGCCATTCAAGCCCCCTGTTTAGTTTTTGTCATCTGCTCACGGAATCCAATATTCCAATTTTTCTATCAACAAAAACTAACATAAAATGAAACCCATTCAATCAATATTCTTATTGTTGACACTGATATTGGTCAGCGCCTGTAACCATAATGATGACCCTCAACCCGTCTTTAACACGGATCTTAATGAGATTACCTCTTTTACTGAAAATGGCTTAAGTATCACGCTTTTTGCATCAGAAAACTTCTTTGTCGGATATAATGCTATCACTGCTAAGATTGAGGATGAAAACGGCAACCTGCTAAGTGGAGACATTTCTACAATGCCCATGATGAATATGATGGACATGTCCCACTCAAGTCCACTGGAGCTACCAGATGGAAACACATTTCGGCAAGGCACATTCACTTTCAACACCGTATTTGTGATGCCTTCGGGTGAAATGGGTGACTGGAGCATTCATTTCACCATCAATGACCTGGAAATCAATGTCCCGGTAACCGTTGTAGCACCTGAACAAGCAAGACTGGTCTCTTTCACCAGTCTTATGGACCAGGAGACGCGATACTTTGTTACCTATATTCAACCCCAGACACCACAAATCGGTCAAAATGATCTTGAAATTGCCGTATTCAAAAGGCAGAGCATGATGGAGTGGCCAGCGGTGACTAATCTTGAATTTGAATTGGAACCGTGGATGGTGAGTATGGATCACGGATCTCCGAATAACGTGGCACCAATCCACACCGGGAATGGTCACTATGCAGGAACCGTCAATTTTACCATGACCGGCGACTGGCAGGTACGACTGACCATGAAAGAAAATGGAGAGGTTTGTGGTACGCCTTATTTCGACCTTTTCTTTCAGTAATCCATCACAATAATGGTCTGAAATGAGAGCTATTATAGTCTTTTGGATTTTCATAGGTGGATTCCAACTATGCTTCGCACAAACCGATAAGGAACGCTACGAAGCATGGTTGGACTCCATGAAAGATCAACAGTACATCGGCTTCACCATGCAGCTGGATGATGTGATCATCCTGGATTCATTGGGACAAATGGATATGCATGATCCAAAAATGCAAATGAACATGCGATGCACAGATCAACTCATGCACGGTCTGGCAGGTGTGAACATGGTTCGAAGGGGAAATTTTGCCAACGAACCAATGTTACGGGGTTTGACTTCTGAAAGGTATGTACTAAGCATTGATGGGATGCGTATTTATGGTGCCTGCACGGACAAAATGGACCCGGCTTCCTCCTACATTGAGCCGATCAATCTGGAGCGCCTGGATGTTTCTTTTGGTTGCCAAAGCAATATGGTGGGTTGTGGCACTGGCGGAGGGGTTGATTTCGGGCTGAAGAAACCCATTTTCGCTATGAACGATCCGCTGATAATTTCCCTGCAATCCAGTTTTTCTTCCGTATCCACGGGGCTTGATCAAGCCCTGGACCTGAATTACACCTCAGGGAAATGGGCCATGAGGTTTTCCGGAGTTCATCGAAAAGCTGAGAATTACCAGGACGGGAACGGCCATCTGGTGAATTACAGTCAGTTTGAAAAATTCAATTATGCCACTTCCATCAATTATCGGGTCAATGACCAAAGCCTGCTGGCTTTGGATTTCGTTGGAGATGATGCCAGTGACGTAGGTTATCCTGCCCTACCCATGGACGTTTCTTTTGCCCGAGCCCGGCTGTTTGGCGTTTCTTATCTGACTGATCAATTTTGGGTACTGGCAGAACCAGAGATCAAACTGTATCACAATTTCATCAACCATGAAATGGACGATACGAAACGGGATTCCGTTGCCATACACATGGATATGCCCGGTGAAACGCGTACTACCGGTGGTTTTATTCGGGGATTTTTGAAGCAAACCGCGCAATCCACCATAGAGGTTAAGGCAGATTATCACCAGACCTTTTGGCACGCAGAAATGACCATGTATCCCAATGAATCAGATCAATTGCCCATGTTTATGCTCACCTGGCCAGACGTACATCGGTCCATCATGGGCTTTGAACTGAACCATTCAGTCGCATTGGCATCCAATAAGCAGTTGAGTTACAGTGGCAGAATAGAAAAGACTGCCTCTTTCATAGACAGTGATTTTGGCGAACGGCAGCTTTCTATATTCAATAAAAGCGGGCGGACCCAACGTGGTGAATTACTCGCAAATGCCAATGTTCAATACCTGTGGGACTTCAGCAGTACTTCTCAGGGCAATTTCTCCGTAGCTTACGGCGAGCGGGTGCCCACTATATCGGAACAATACGGATTCTATTTATTCAATCAGCAGGACGGTTATGATTATCTGGGAGATCCGGACTTGAAGAAGGAACGCAACATTCATTTGGAAATCAATCAGCGGACGCAGAAATCGAGTTTGAAATTCGAAGCTTCTGTCTTCGCCTATTTATTCAACAATTACCTCATGGGGGTTTATGATCCGTCATTAAGTGCTATGACGATTGGTGCATTGGGTGTCAAATGGTATGAAAACACCGGTACGGCCCAAATGTTAGGTAGTGAACTTACCCTGAGTAATCAATTCTTAGCGGGATTTACAGGCAAGCTGGATCTGAAATACGTTTATGGAAGAGACTTTGAAGGAGATCCTTTACCTCAAATGCCTCCGATGAAGTTGAGCTATTCACTGAATAAGCCCATTAAAGGATGGAACATTCAACCGGAGATAGTCTGGTCTTCGAGACAAAGCAGGATCAGCGATAAATTCAATGAAAGAGCTACTCGTGCTTTCACCCTGTTAAATCTTAGAATCAATAAGGTATTTGATGGGGATGGCTTGAATTGGTCGTTGGCCACCGGTATCGAAAACATCACCAACACAGCCTATAGAGAACACTTCGATGTAGGGCAAATACTCAGGCCGGGAAGAAATATGTATTTGAATTTGAAAGTGAGTTTTTAAAAAAGGTCTAAACAAGTACATACCGCCCTAAACATAAAACGCCCCCTGTTAGGGTTTTTAACCCCTAACAGGGAATCCATGGATCGGGAACGCAATCCGTACTTGAATATGAAAGTGAGTTTTTAGGAACCAGACCTGATGACCCAAAATCAATGCTCAATGCCTGCTTCATTGATCAGGAACAGCCCATAATTTCGTATGGTCTCTATGATAGGAATGCAGGTTCTTCCTTTTTCCGTCATTGAGTACTCTACTTTAGGTGGCACTACAGGATACACTTTCCTGTGAATAAATCCCTCTTCTTCCAGTTCGCGTAGCTGAGTGGTTAGCATTTTGTCAGTGATGTGTGGGATATCCTTCTTCAACTGACTGTACCGCATGATTTTATCTTTCAGCCTCCAGAGGATCGGCATCTTCCATGTTCCCCCTATTCGATCCATAGCAAACTCTACCGGGTTGTAATAGAGTTTGCCTTTGTACATAAACTCTGGCATAAATAATTGATTATCAGTATACTTTCCAAAAAGTATGTATCTCTATAATGGGTAAGTATATTGATAAATATAGGTATGGATGTCTACTTTGTCAAAAAAAGGAAATGAATACAGCAAGAACCATCGCACTGACTGCCATTACACTGCTGATCAGTGCCTCAACATTTGCTCAACAAAACCAAAAAAATATGATTAAGGAAGACCAACACTATGTACACGCGCACGGTATGCCCGTCAAAGGGAAAATTTTGATGGTAGCCAGTAGCCCTGCCGTATCTAAGCAAACCGGGTGGCCCATTGGATTCTGGGCTGCAGAATTGACGCATCCCCTTCACGTATTTCAGGATGCAGGTTACGAAGTAGAACTGGTATCTACTGAAGGTGGAGCGGTGGTCATGGATGGATACTCTGATCCTACCGATGAAAGTGGTTACTCAGCACATGATGTGATTTCTCTGGGTTATATGCAGCAAGACTGGTTCAACGACATGTTGAAAAACACCAAAAAATTATCCGAAGTGAAAGAATCGGATTACGATGCCATTTTTCTGGTGGGTGGCCAGGGCCCTATGTATACCTATCGGGGAAATTCGGAATTGGAAACATTGTTTGCGGGATTTTATGAAGCCGGTAAGCCAAGTTCTGCAGTATGTCACTCCACGACGCTGTTGCTGGAAGCCAGAGATTCGAAGGGTGAGTTGCTTGTTAAAGGCAAAACCTGGACCGGCTTTGCCAACGCGGAAGAAGACTATGCCGATCAGGCTGTAGGAATGAAAATACAGCCCTACAGAATTCAGGATGAAGCAGAGAAAATGGAAGGTACCACCTTCAAAGTAGCTGCTCCTTTTGCTTCTTATGCCATTACAGACGGAAACCTCGTAACTGGTCAACAGCAAAATTCCGGTGCCGCAGCGGCCAAAATGGTGGTAGACCTATTGGGCAAATAATTCATTGATAAGTGTGAAAGGTAGCATCTGATGTGGGTTACCTTTCCTTATTCCAAACGACATGAAAAGCCCCATTATCCCTTCCCTGTTCGCCTATCTTTTGATCATTGTGATGAATACTCAGACGCATGCACAAAGTCTCGAAATGATGCCAGGAACGGAACGATTTTTCGCTGATGTGCAATGGTTGGAGGCCCTTGATTCGAATCGAAAATGGTCCGTTTTTAGTCGGGTCCGAGCGACGGATGATTACCGCGAAAACACCAACCTCTTTATGGGAGCCTACCTGAACTATACCACCTCGACAGGTTTTGGAGGCACCGTACTCGGAAGAATCTCCACAGGTGGTTCTGGCGGGGATATTGGTGTTCATTATTTCCGGGCTAGTAAGACCTTCATGATTTTTGCTTTGGCATCGCTGGATCTGGCTTCCGACCTGGCCTACTCCTGGTTTTCGATTGCCAGATACCGCCCGGAGATCTCCGAAAAACTTCAGCTCTATACCAGCCTCGAATTGTTTTCTAACTTCAATCAATCAGGACATGCAGCAAGTGTTCAGCGCATTCGTGCCGGGCTTGAAAGTCGTGGATACCAATTTGGACTTGCTCTTAACCTGGCCGGATTTGGTCAGGACTATTCGAACACAGACCTTAACCCCGGAGTATTCATCCGAAAAGAATTTTGACCCATGATCGTTAAGAAGAATTTTAGTCCAGCCAAAATCTGGCAATACATCAAAAAACCGATGTGGCTGGTCATCAGTTGGTCCGTACTAATTTGGGCCATGCAATTTCTCATGCCAGAAATCAACCTGTATATCAACTTTACGCCCATAGGTGTTCTGGGATCGGCATTGGCCATTTTCATTGGTTTCAGGAATAATTCAGCTTATGGCCGTTGGTGGGAAGCACGCCAAATATGGACAGGCATAGTGAACTCCAGCAGAGTTCTGGCTCGCCTGGTCATCACTTTTACTGATAGTCATGCACATCAGCCCAACTACGAAAAGGAAAAAAGTGAGGCCTTCAAACACAAAATGGTCTATTTCGTGATAGCCTGGGCCCATGCGTTAAGATCGCAACTCCGGAATCAGGAAGAATGGTCCATCCTAAGTCCTTATTTAGCTGCTGAGGATTTTGAAAAAGTCAATCAATCGCAAAACAAACCGACCACCTTACAATTACTGATGGGGGAAGAAATATATCACGCCATGAGCAATGGAACCCTCGGTGGATTTGACAGTTTTCAGATGGAAGGTCAAATGTTGGCTTTGGCCAATCATCAGGGATCCGCAGAAAAAATCAAGACAACTCCCCTCCCCAGGCAGTACGATTATTTCACTCGGGTATTTGCCATATTGTTTGCACTCTTGCTACCTTTTGGCATGCTCTCCTTCTTTCAATCCTCGGATTTACAACCACTCTCGTGGCTTTCTATGCTGCTTTCTATCCTGATTTCGGGTGTATTTGTAATCATGGAAAGAACCGGCGCGGCCAATGAGGACCCTTTTGAAAATCAAATCACAGATGTCCCCATGACGGCTTTATGCAATACCATAGAACGGGACCTGAAGGAAATGTTAGGAGAATCTTTACCTGAAAAACTGGAACCTGAGAAAGGATATCTGTTTTGAAAAGCAACGAATCATTCATTAAAAAGCATTCAATTGATCATGAAAATCGCAATCATAGGTACAGGAAATGTTGGTAGCACATTAGCTACCAAATGGTCTGGAGCTGGCCATGAAATAATGTTGGGCCTTAGAGACCTCTCCAACTTCAAAGGGGAAGACCTATTAAAAAATGAGCGCACCTCTATTCATACTGTAAAGGAAGCTGTCGAGAGGGCTGAGATCGTTTTACTGGCTACACCGGCACCAGCGGCTATTGCGGTGGCTGAAAACCTTGGAAATACCACGGGTAAAATCATCATTGATGCCATGAATATCGTCATGGGTCGCGGCCCCGAAGGTTATGACAATACTTCGGAGGCCATTCTGGATCACACCAACACCCGAGAAGTCGTAAAATGCTTCAACACCACGGGTTACAATGTGATGGAAGATCCTGTATTCCAGGAAATGGCCGTAGATGCCTTTGTTGCCGGAGATAGCCAGGCAGGAAAAAAAGCAGCCATTCAACTGGCTAAAGACGCTGGTTTCGCGGATTGCTATGATGTAGGGGGTAATGATCGATTTTTTCTCATGGAACAATTTGCCTTCTTCTGGATCAATCTGGCCATGATGCAGGGGCAAGGTCGAGACATGGCGTTCAAATTATTGAAAAGATGAGTTCGGATATCGCATTGGTCACTGGTGCCAGCAAGGGTCTGGGACTGGCCTGGGCCAAAAGATTGGCGAGGGATGGTTACCGAGTAATCCTTACCGCTCGTTCATTGGAGCAAGCTGAAGCGGCAACCATGCCGCTGCTTAATGAAGGACTTGCTGTGTACCCCGTGAAACTTGATATTTCAAATTCCTCTGATATTCAAACGCTTAAAGAGATCATAGAAGATAATTTCGGCCAACTGGACCTTTTGATCAACAATGCCGGGATCAACTCTGGCACACGCGCCAAGGGAGACAAAGCTTTACAAGCTAAAAACCTTGACATTGAGCAACTCGATACTTCAGAATTGCTTGCGATGGTAGAAGTAAATGCCGTGGCCCCTATCATGCTCGCACAGGCACTACGTCCTTTGATGATCAGGTCAAAACAACCCAAAGTCATCAATATAGGCTCGTGGCTCGGCTCAATTTCTATCAAATCGAATGGTGGTAATTACAGCTATGCTGTAAGCAAGTCAGCACTCAACATGATGAATCGAGCGTTCGCTTTTGATGTACTGCAGGATAATATCATATCGGTTGTCGTAAACCCGGGCTGGGTGAAAACCGATATGGGCGGTACTCGGGCGAAATTCACTGCGGACGAGTCTGTCAATAACTTACTGGCCCACGTGGTAGACAAAATCTCCACCGAACAAGCTGGCCAATTCCTGAACTATGATGGATCCGAGCATCCGTGGTGATCATAACTCTTGCTCATTCATTATCTTAGGTTTGAAACTTATGTCTTCCCTTTGAATGCTATTTCAAACATGAAAAGAAGAGCCTTTCACAAACAAATGATTTTGGGAACCGGAATGGCCGGCAGCTCCAGTTTACTCACAGCGTGTACAATATCCGCAGATATCGAAGCAAATGCAGATTCCGAACATGAACCTGTTGGAGTCAGCAAAGAACTGTCCGAACGGATGTATGCAAAAGCCATAGCGCTTACCAAAGCCAAGGTACGAGGTGGTGAGTCGGAGGAATTCTTCAAGGAGCCTTTTATAGATGCGGCGTTTAACCCCAACATCTTTCTTTGGGACTCCTGCTTCATGGCATGTTACTGCAAATATCACATGGAGGAACTTCCTGTTTATCAGGCTTTGGACAACTTCTATGGACGTATGGAAGAAGATGGTTTCATCTGCCGTGAATACAGGGGAAATGGAGAAGCACTTTGGTCAAAAGATCATCCGGTATCCATTAACCCTCCCCTGCTGGCTTTTGCCGAACTGGAAATCTACCGGGTCAATAATAATCTCGATCGGTTGCACAAAGTATACCCCCTATTGAAGAAGAATTTCGAATTTTTGGTCAAAGCTTATAAGCAGCAAGACAACCTTTTTTATGGTGACACCATGGGGCTCGGGATGGATAATATCCCTCGTGAACCCAGAGGTTGGGAACCAGAAGAAGGTAACAAATGGACCCAGCATGAACTTGGGCAGGAATTGGCCAAACTTCAGGTGACAGACGAGGAAAAGCTCAACTTCTTTGTCCGGGAGTACGTCCGCACCAGAAATGGGGTTTGGAACAAACAGGGCCGACAAGTAGACTTTTCATCCCAAATGAGCTTACTGGCGCTTAACTTGAAAGAAATAGCTGCACTCATTGAGAAGGAAGAAGATATTGCTGGTTATGAGGAGGTCCATCAACAAATCAAGCAGAGCCTTAATGACCTTTGTTGGCATGAAGCTGACGGATTCTATTATGACCTGGGTTTTGGTCAGCAAGTACCAAGAAGGCATATTGGAATGTATTGGGCTTTGTTAGGCCAAATTGTACCTGAAAATCGATTAGAGAAGTTCATCAGTCATCTCTCCGACCCTAATGAATTCTACAGAAGAACTCCTCTTCCTGCACTTTCTGCCTCGGACCCTGATTACGTGGGTTGGGGTGATTACTGGTTGGGTGGCGTATGGGCACCAACGGTATACATGGTATTGAAAGGTCTGTCCGCCTATGGCAAAGATGAACTGGCAAAAGACCTGGCAGCTAAAGTCTATGCCAGTGTAGCTGAGGTTTTTGAAGGAACAGGCACTTTCTGGGAGAACTATGCTCCGGATTTAGTGGCCTATGGTATGCCATCGAAAAAGGATTTTTGTGGTTGGACCGGGCTGATCCCGGTAGCGATCTACAGGGAGTATCTATCCTAGGATCTTCTTCTGAATGTAATCCGTGGATGGAATTCAACCATAGAAACGCTTCGGGTTACAGCGAAGTTTTATCTACTAACCACCTGGAGTGAGTTGGCGCGCTTCATGACTTTTCAATGATCTGTTTAATCTCCTGCAATGAAGGATTAATGGCAAGAATCTCCCCTTTCTCATCGATCAGAAACTGACTTCCTCCTCCACTACCAATATTATACTTCATCCAAATTTGATTCTCGCCAGGACGTTCCATCAAGACAGTCCAGGGATAGTTATGCCTCCGTATAGATGTAAAATATTCATCTTCACTCTTGATTCCGCCAACGACTCCTATCACAGCAAATCCCATTGGATTCAATTCGTTATAAACCTGTTGAATTTCTTTACTCTTTTTGATACAAGGGCCACACCATGGTGCCCATAAATCAAGTAATGTCAATTTGTTGTTTTGCATCAAATCAGAAACGGAATAATTGATTCCCGTCGAATCAGGAGCTGAAAAATCCACAAATTGCCCACCAATTACCGCTTTATATAAAGCATTGGTGATTCTTGTCGTATATGGATGATCAGGAAATTTTTGACTGAATAATTGATAAAGATCATCCAGTTTTTCTTGAGGTATATCCATCTCCTGGACATACCTGGTAAGGTCTATAAATTCATTATATGACATAAGATCCATGTGTTGCTTAAAGTAGGCCATCTGCCAATCCTGAACGCTGGATTGGAGGCCCTTGATTTCTTCCTCAATAAGCATCACTTCAGGCGATTCAGGGTTCTTGAGCCGTATTGAATCCAATTGATCCTCGTAACGGATGAACTTTGCCCTGAATTCATCTGACAACAATTGCCGGTAATTCTGAAGCTTTGTGGTGGTTTCACTGCCAGTAACTTTATTGCTTTCGGACTCATCCATAGGATACAGTTCAAAGGAAATTACCTCACTGTCAGGGTAAAAGAGGATGGGTCTCCAGGCACCATTTTCATACTCCTCCTTAAAAACCAATTCATACTCTTCAATGTATTCAGGCTTCTCCATAACATATTCAAACGAACCATCATTGGATATTTCAATTTCTACACCCTGATACCTCATATCTTCCGAAGATTTAGCCAAGAGAAGAAAACTGCTGTTTCGCTTATATACTTGTCCTTTTAGTACAATCTCGGAAGAAGCCTGATCCGGCCCTGAGCAATTGACCAGAAGGATACCGATTAGTAAGAGCATCAATAATTGTTTCATTCAGAATGTTTGTTTTGTCCAATGTCAAGTAAACGTTGGAAGCTGTTTGTTTATTCCCCTAAAGTAGGATGTTATTATGCCGTTTGCAACATTCAATCACAACTGTACGAAGACGGTTTTGAATCCAGGAACGGTTTGTTTGGGTAGATCAATCGCTATCTTGCTGTAAACCAAAGAACATGGTCAAACCCCAATTGCTTTTCAGTCTGTTCCTTTTCATTTTTCACCTCCAGTCAGTAAATGCTCAAAAGAAAGCTGAAATGTTTCCGGATGATTTCCTTGGGATCTATTCAGGACAACTGATGATTGAAAGTCCTGATCAGGAAACCGTTAGTATACCCATGGAATTTCATTTATTGGAAACCGATTCCGCCAATCATTATGAATACAAACTCATCTATAACGGACAGCCTAGAAATTATACCCTGATCGCTGACGATCTGGCCACTGGCAAATTCCGAATTGATGAAAATAATGGTATTATTCTACCCTCTCAATTGACGGGGCATGTGCTTCATTCGGTTTTTACTGTAGAGAAAAATCTCCTTTCTTCACGATTAGCATTTTATCGGGATTTCGTTGAATTTGAGATCTTGTTTTCAGACACCTCACAAAAAATAAGAACCGGAGAAACCACGGAGTATGAAATCTATGGTTATCCGATAATCAATACACAGAAGGCCATTTTGAGTAGAAAAGATTGACAAATTTCATAATTCATTGGCCAAAATAGCATAAGTAATTTCCGCTCGATCTCTTGATTTTTGAGGCTTGATCCCACGTTCATGAAGTCCATTCTTACACTTTCTAGCTTTTCTTTGATCCTTACAAGTCTGGTATTTAGATGTCAGACTCCTTCTAAACGCGCTAAGGAGCATATAACTAAACTCCCTAATATCGTCTTGATAATTGCCGATGACCTGGGATATCCTTACGCCGGCTTCATGGGGGACACAATCGTTCGAACACCAGAACTGGACAAACTAGCGGGATTGGGTACGGTTTTCACCAACGGCATGGTCACCCAAAGCTATTGTGCTCCTTCTTTAAGGGCAATCATCACAGGATTACACAGTGCCCGGTATGACTTCCTGAGTGCTCAATTACAAAGACAACTGCGTGGAGAAAAGACAGCTGAAATTAGTAAGGAGGACAGCCTGATCTGGGAAAGCGAATTTCAATGGCGTGCCATGCCCTACTTCAATACCCTCCCGGAATACCTCACTCAACAGGGATATGTAAGCTACCAGGGTGGTAAATGGTGGGAATTCAATTATCAGAATGGCGGCTTCACCGCTGGCATGACCACCGGATGGACCAAAGAAGACCGAAAAGGGGGTGATTACTTTCATTACCTGATGGGAGGAACCGGGTTGGAGCTAGGACGCGTAACCAATCAGCCGGTCTTCGATTTCGTGGATCAAAACAAGGAAAAGCCTTTTTTCGTTTGGTGGGCCCCGGACCTGCCCCATTGGCCTTTTAATGCAGCAAACAAATACCTGAACATTTACAAAGACATGGACCTTTCCGAATCAGCGAAGAAGTATTACGCGAATGTGTCCTGGTTTGATGATGCACTGGGGGAGGTAATGGCCTACTTCGAATCAGAGGGATTGATGGAAAATACACTCTTCATCTATGTGAACGATAATGGATGGGATCAGGCGCCCAATGCTGAATATCGCCATGATTCACTGATGTGGCACACGGGAGGTCCAAGGGGTAAAGGATCCTACTTTGATCAAACATTTCGCACGCCACTCATTTTCTCCTGGAAGGGTAAAACTGAACCGAAGTACAATCATGAACTTGTAAGTGCCATAGATATCCTCCCAACTGTGTTGGATTATGCACAGATTGATCAGCCTGCCTATTTGCCAGGAACATCCTTAAGAAGCAACATAGAAGGAAAGTCTACGACTGGAAAAGATTACCTGGTGGGAAACATCAATCAATTGTACGACTATAAAGACAAAACTTTCTTTATGGGTAAACCTGCCGAAGGTTTCTGGTTAAGAAATGACAAATATCACTACGTCTGGGACATTGGCAATCAGGAGGAATTACTCTTCGATATGGAAAATGATCCAACGAACGAATTTAACATTGCTTCAGAACACCAGTCACTAATTGCCACTTTCCAAAGTCAAATCAATCAGTGGTATGAAAGTCAAATCGTTCCAGCCAAACCTGGAGAGTTGGAATGAGCGCTAACTGAGTTCGATTACTTCTAAATCTTCGGTTTGACCGACCCACTTTTATCTGATTTGTTACGAATATCATCACAATTAAATCGTCACATGAGAAAAATGGGTTAAAATAAAAGATGTATTCATCAAAATAGAGAATGGTAGTGAATACCCCTTAAGTCTAAATTAGTTATTTCAAAATCGGGTAATCCATGCAAAAGAAGAGCAGCGAGTTTTCAGATGCCTTTAAGCACGAAAGAGAAACCCTGGGGGTCCACAAAATAGATGATCAGGGTGATGAAGTACTCATGGTATTGGGTTTGAAAGACCTAAGAAAATGTGCGCATGATCATGCCACTTTTAGTTCAGGCAAGACTACACCAGGCCGGATTGTAGTGCCTTCGGAAGAACACATTCGGACCATCAGACAAATTCCGGTGGAGATCGATCCTCCTGTGCATACGGACTTTCGCACATTGCTTGATCCATGGTTCAAGCGTCCTTTAAATAAAGACTATCAGCAAAAATTGTCGCACCTGATCAGTGATCTCCTCGACGAATTGCTTGTTCGTGATCAATTCGAAGTAGTAAATGACCTGGCGCTCCCTCTACAATCCCGGGCACTGACCTTACTCCTGAACGTTCCAATGGAAGAAGCTGAAACCTGGATCTCGTGGGGGACTCATGTTTTTAGAAGTAAGGGTGATCCCCTGGATAGCGGAAAAGCCGCCATACTCGATGAATACATTCTGCAACAAATCGAAAAATCCAGTCAAAACCCCGGAGAAGACCTCTATTCCGTCTTGCTAAATTCAGAAGTCAATAATCGAAAATTGACCAGAGAAGAAATTCATGGGATTGTCAATTTGGCCTTCGCTGGTGGCCGGGATACCGTGATCAACGCAGTGACTAACTCCATTTCATATTTTGCTGAACATCCGGATGAAATCCAACGCATCAAAGGACAACCAGGTCTTGCACGCATGGCCGTAGAAGAATTGGTTAGGTATTTTTCGCCCCTTACCCATTTAGGAAGAGTCGTCACGGACGACACAGAAGTCTGCCGACATGCAGTGAAAGCAGACAATAGAATTTCCTTGTGCTGGGCATCCGCCAATAGAGATGGAACCGTATTTGAAGATCCCAATAAGGTAAAGATTGATCGAAAAATGAATCCGCATGTGGCTTTTGGATTTGGTCATCACAAATGTTTGGGCGCCATGCACGCCAGACAACTCCTAAATACTTTATTCATTCTCCTTGCAGAAAAAGTACCCTCTATGGAGATCCTGGATTTCGAAGAACACATTGAAGTACATGGTGCGATTAAACGGAAAGTAGGGTTTCATCGACTCAAGGTGAAGTTCCATGGTAGCTAAGTTCTTGTTACCTTGAGTTATACGCTCAAAAATCGCGCACTTCTCATTATTGTCAAATGAAAGCAGTTTACGAAAAGGTCAATTTTCAAAGCGGAAGTTCCATTACGGCCTTCTCTGTGGAAAGTGATCGTTTCGATGCCCCATGGCACTTTCATCCGGAAATCGAACTGACTTACGTCGTAGAAAGTAGGGGCATGCGGTATGTGGGCAATAACCTATCAGATTTTCATCCGGGAGATTTAATTCTGCTGGGTTCCAATCTGCCTCATTGCTGGATCAATGAAGAGCCTAATACGGCCCCATCAAAAGCCATTGTGATTCAATGGCATGCCGAATTATTCCATACCATTCCAGAATTTGAAGAGATAAGACAACTACTCCTCAAGGCCAATCGAGGACTTAAGCTGAGCCCCCGAGATCCTGAAGGCATCTTGCAATCTCTAAGTAAAATAGCTCAACTTAAACCCTTACAGCGTTTACTGGCGCTAAGTCATGTGTTGTTTGAATTGGCGACAAACGCCACGGCCTCGCAGCTTGCTGGAGATTCATATGATTCTGACCTCTCCTCTACTACGAACAGCAGAATAGAGATCATTCAACAATACGTCCGTGCTCACTATACCACAAAAATCAAGTTGGCTGATATTTCCAATCAACTGAACATGACCGAACAAGCTTTCTCGCGTTTTTTCAGCAAAGTGATGAATCGACCCTTTTTCGTCTTCCTCAATGAATATCGCTGCAATATTGCCAGCCGATTACTCCTTGAAACGGACCTTCAGGTTACTGAGATTGCCTTCAAATGTGGATATGAAAGCCTCCCCTTTTTCTATCAGCAGTTCCGAAAGTTCAAGGAACATTCTCCTCGTGAATTCAGAAAGATGTATCGGAAGTTGGTTTAAAAGTCAGGAAGATCATGCAAACTCATCGTATTTTGAAATTACGACTGTCAACAATAATTATCTGGGACTATGGAGCGTGGAAATTCCGAATAAATCATTCTTCAAAACTGAAGAACGAATCCCTATGATTTAATTTCACGTATCTTTAGGCATGGCCTCCATTGAATCAAAATACAAATCAGAGCTCATTAATCGCATCAACGCCATCCAAGACAAAAGTATTCTTGAAGAAGTAAACAGATTACTGGAAATAGACACTGAAGACACGGTTTACGAAACATCTGATGACCAAAAATTGGAAATCACAAAAGCACGAAAACAACTCACAAATAATGAGGGAATCCCAGATGGGGATGCGAACAGTGAAATCGAAGAATGGCTCTCAAAATAATCTGGTCTCCCATTGCTCAAGAGAAAAGAAAGGATATACTGACTTATTGGAAAGAACGTAATTCTAACACGAATTACAGTCGAAAGCTCAATTCGTTATTCATTCAAGCCACTGAACAACTTTCAAAATTTCCGTATGTAGGAAGGGTTTCAGACATTGAAGGAGTTCGGGTAAAGATTGTCCGGGAATATCTCTTGTTTTATGAGGTAAGGAAAGATAGCATACAAATCCTCACTATATGGGACAGTAGACAAAACCCTGAAAAACTGCGTCTCAAATAACTCCGTGGAATCCATTACATATGAATAAAGATCATTCGTTCGCTATTCTGAAAGTCACTTTTCTTAAAGCTGTCCCTCCCATTGGCCTGAATTGGATCTGCTGTTGCTCTCCATTTGATCGATCAACCACCTTTGCAAGGATTTTCACATCCGGATCAATCCAGGGGTTTCGAGCACTAGTTTGCTTTTGATCTACCGTATGGCCGACATTGACCAAATCCCAGTGTTTGTGGTCCTGATTCGTTGGCAAAACATAGTAATCGCTAAAATTTTCCAGGTCATATACTCTGAACACTTCCTTTTCACTGGGAATTTCATAGGCAAAAACCAGAGGTCCCCGTTGTAGAAAGTGATGATCCTGACCGGCCTCCTTCAACTTCAATTCATGATGGAAAGCGATAGAAATGATGTCACCTTTAATCCATGGTTTTGTGACCTTATAAAATCCATCCTCTTCGACGACTTCCGCACCTTGCACCTTCACTTCCATCGACGAAACCCAACCGGGTTTCCGGAAGTAAAGGGGAATTGATTGCCCACCGGCGTTCTTTACTGTGAAAGTGATCGCATCCGAAAATGGGTAATTTGTTGTTTGCTCGATCGCTATTTCTGACCCTGCTATGGTCGTATTTAATTGCGAAGGGCCATAAAGAACTGAGGCCAAACCCTCCCCTTTTTTCATCCACATCATGTCTACGTAATAGGCATAGTTTCTGGCATAGTTTGGAGCGCAACATACGGCCGGGTCATCGTGCATCGGGGAATATTTATAACGCACTTCTGGTTCTGGTTCTTCGCCATGATGCACATGACCATCCAGGATGTATTCATTATCATGCTTACCATAAGTGATGGCCGTCCCTTCCAGGTTACGAAAACCCATCATTCCATTAAAAGTGAGTTTTTCCGCTTTATCAGCAAAAGACAGATCTCCGGATTTCTGAAGCATAGCACCCAAAGAATTCCGAAGTTCCAACATAGAACAAAATTCAGTGGCAGTGTGGTCGGGATCTGCCTTTTGGCCTGCTATCCATTCCATGGCGTGCCCCGCTCCGCTAGGCAGCAGTGTTTGATCCAATTTGTACAAGGAATTTTCGTAGGCTTCTTTCAATTCAGGATACCCCGTAGCGTAGTACGCGTTGACCAATGTTCTGAAATGCTCGTACGTATGTACCCCGTGTCCTGTAAAGAGACTATCCTTCTTGATGAGATAGGGGTATCTTAAGTCATTGAATGCCCGATTGATTGAAAAATCTGAAAAAGCACGATAGAGATAGACCGCATAATCCTGGTAAACTTGCTTACCAGTAATTCGGTGAAGGGTTTCCAAAGCATCGGTGATCATCAACCCATGGGTCACTCCACCAAAGGCATTCTTGAGGTTGAATGGATGTCTGGCGTCCATGTTGTAACCACGCATCGTCTCCTCCATGCCCTTCTCCACCGCCGCTAATACTCGCTCGTCTTTAGTCAGTTCGTAGTAACCCAACATCGTGCGAAAAGCAGTGGTTTTGGCCCATAGTTCTCCATTTGATCCCTCATGCTGATAACGCAAATTGGTTTTGTAAATACCTATGTAACCATCTTCATCCTGCGAGGCCACCAGGTTGTCGACGATTGTTTTGGCCTTGGCCATAGCTTCCTCATCCCGTATCAGAAAAGCATGCCGTACAAAGCCGTCAAACCAATTGCCCATGGTTTCCGAATTCCACCACATGATAGACTGTTCCCATTCTGCTCCGGTCAAAACAATGTTGCCCATTTCAGGGACATCATCCAGGCCACCCCTTCGGTCCTTATTAAAAATGTCGTCTTTGCCGAAGGCCGGAAAAAGATCATCCAAAGCGCCGACCATCCCCTTTTTCAGGTCATTGACCATCATTTCTTCAATCCACCCGTCGGGACGATTATCTCCGGCAGGCAGCATTTCCATGGCATGATCAATCGGGTTTCTGGGGTTGTCGAAGAAAGTGAGCATCGCCCGATCATCTACCACTCCAGGTGACACTTGATTTACGTTGGAAAGGAAGTTTTCCCCTTGTAAGCTTTCCTGATGTCGATCACATCCTGCAATCACAAGCAAAATGGTCAGAAAGGCTATCGTTTTCAGCATATTGTCAGGGCAATTAAATCTAATGGTTACTTTTCTGATTGCATTCCAGGGTGATCAATACCCTCTTCAAAATTCACTTCTGCTGTGACCCTAATCAACCGCCATTTTAACCAGTTTGTATGGTATTTTGCTTAGATGTCCCATTGAGCAAAATAACCTGATCAAAAAAATTGCCGTCAACAGTGAGAATTCGGAATGCGACCGAGTCTTTATGCTATTGCGGATTAATGTCGATTCAAAATTTACCGTCTGCCGTATAGGTCATTGCCCACTGCCTCAAACTTGTCTCCTTTAATCCAATAAGGTCGTTCCTCCCAGTTTCCAATCAATTCTGCGGCTCGGATATAGGCTTTCCAATATTTGTGAATGTATGCCAGATCAATCGTATGATATTCATCGGACGGACGATGATAGTATTGCGAAATGCGTTCATCAAAAACAGTCATCGACATTCTGAAATTGACGGCCGGGACACCTTTGGTAGCGAAACTGGCCTGATCGGAGCGTTCATAATAATTTTGATCGGGGATGCGATCTCCAATTACTTTGAGGCCCACTTCCTCCGCCGCCTGATAGACAAAATCATCAATATTGGTGCGATTGGTATCCAGTAAAAAGATGTGTTCCGTATCCGTATAGCCGCTATTGTCGATATTGAGATTAAACACCGTTTGTTCCAGGGGTACTTTCGGATAATCTGTATAATACTTGCTCCCTAATAAGCCTTTTTCTTCGCCCGTCAGGGCAATGAAAATGATGGACCTTTTGGGAGGATATTTTCCAAAATACCTGGCCGCGTTCAGCACCCCGGTTGTACCAATGCCATTGTCTCTTGTACCATTATAAATCGAATCGGGATCCTGGGTATTTTGTATGCCAACATGGTCATAGTGAGCAGTCATCACCAAATGTTCCTCTTTGAGTTTTGGGTCCGTTCCTTCTATTTTTCCAACGATATTAAAAGCCTTCACCGGCTGTTTCTCCATTCCTCTGATGGCAATGGTCACTTTTGGGTTCGGCGTATTCTTTAATTGATTCACATATGTCCTGGCTGTATCACTGATCCAGATATGCGGGATTACCGCCTCATCCTCTGCCGTTCCTCCAATCGTCATTCGGCTGCTGTTCAGGTAATTCACAATTAAGGGCCAGGGATAACGCCAACCTGGTCGATGCAATTGAATCAATCCAACTGCCCCTGCATTTTTCAGATTTTCCATCGGCGTATTGAAAAAACCATTGTCTCCAAGCACGGTCAATATGACTTTCCCCTTAACATCTTGTTTCTTATAGTCTGACAGATTATTCAAATAGATCAGGTCAGCTTCGATCGAGGTATTACTCCCCGAAACAATGGCCATGTCGATATTCAGTCTGAATTGCTCTCCAAGCATGGACAGAGAAGCTTCTTTCGCTGGATTGGCATTCACTAAAGGAACCTGTTGTAAGAAATCATCTTCCTGATCTCCTAGTGGAGCAAGGCCTGATCTTCGAAATTGTTCGGCAATATATCTACCCGCAATGATAAGTTCTTCCGAGCCTGTATCCCGACCTTTTAGCTCATTCGATGTAAGGAACCTCAAATGTGATTGCGCTTCCAGGGGATCAATCGTCTGCTCGATTCGTTGCATTTGAGCATGCACATTCGGAAGGCAAAACAGTAAAAAAGAGAGTAGCAAGATCCTTTTCATGGCGCGAAGCTTTATAGCTCTCCTAAAACTACGTTTTTTTACTTTACCGGAAACAACTTTAGGTGGAGCGCGATCCGCGCATTTGTTTGGTTTGAACTTACTCTTGACATAATGAGTAGTCAGCCAACATGAACGAAAGAAAAGACTCACACCAGCGCCGAACTGGTGTGAATTCTGAGACAAATACTGAGTAATAGAGCTCAGCCAGTTATTGCCATAAAGTTCCTACAGAGTCAGCCGCAATTCTATTCAAAAATTGCTGAAATAACTGATTTTTGTGCTGATTAGATATTAAAAGTCCATCAATACGCAGTGGTATTCTCTGCAAGCAGAAATTTTATGATCAACCAGATCAAAAGATAGGGCAAGGCAATTTTGAAAATATTCAGAACCTTCCTTCGCATTGAAAAGGAACTCAAATACTACGGTATTGTGACCCACTGAAATTCGTTTGGGCTTCTGACTATATGCTTTTAGTCGTTTTTCGTGAAAACTGGAAGCTATCAATTGTTCCTTCGAGTGCTTTAAATCAAAACCACGGGTGATTTGCTTTCCGTCGGGTAGCCAAAAGGAGTAATCCTCGGTCAGTAAAGACAGGTAGTTTTCCCAGGAGCCCGTTTTTACCGCTTCTACCCAATAGGCTAGAGCAACTTGAGCCAATTTTATCTTTTGCTCTTTAGATACCATAGCTTAAAACGGTTAAATGGGTAAGGGCTTTGATGAATTACTCAGATCAATTAAAGAATTATGCTGGACATAAACTATCTAAAAATTGCTAGTTATTGACATCTCAACTACAAGGGGACTTGTCTTCTGAATTTCAGAGGAGTTATTCCAAAAAAGTTTTTGAATACTTGCGTAAAGTGGCTTGGGTTGTCGAATCCAGTAGCAAACCCAATTTGTATGATTGATTTATTCGAACTCAACAATTCTTTTGCCTTTTCCATCTTCAATTGAATAATGAACTGATGAGGCGTTTGTCCGGTTGTTCTCTTAAACATCCGAATAAAGTGATATTGACTTAAATCACAAAGTTGAGCTAGTTCTAAGGTCGTAATACAGCAATCTATCCGATTCTTGATATACCGTTCAATTTGCTTGATCCTATAGGGTGTTATTCCAGGTATCTTGTCGTTTTCAAATTGAATAAATTCCTCTTGTTTCCTGTTCAAATAATTCATCAGTGATATGAGCATTGGAGACAAATGAATACACTCAGAGCCAGAATTGAATTTCAACTCCTGGACAATAAAAAGGACCAGGTTGTTGCTCAAAGGGTCATTTAATTGTGGACTATCATAGTACTTAAAACAGTTTTCGTCGAATTCACAAAGTTTAAACCGACCTTGGTGGAAACTAAAAACATATTGGTGGGTCAGACCTATTTGACTTTCAAAAACGAAAAACCTCTCATTGTAATTGACCAATGAATCTTCTAAAGGTACAGCATCCATTTGTAGAGGAATATGGAGAATTGAACAGCCGTGTACGCTATAATATTTTTCCGCCTGAACGATCGAATTACACCTCTTATGGACTTGATAAGCAAGTTGATTGAGCTCCATATTTCAAAAAATGAATGACCAGAAGCTAAACTCATACCACAATCAAGGTCAAGGCGAATATTCTGCCCAAAAAGCTTATTAAAAGGCTATTAGGCCATATTTTCTCTTGATTAGTACTTTTCAAGAAGAAGGGATAACTTTAATTAAACTCTGATATTTCAGAGTTCTATGAATCTTACTCAGAAATATCAGAGTTTCGGCGTTATTGCCGGTGCTTTATCAGATATTCACACAGTCCCAATGGAAGAGCATGCTAAAATACTGCGAGACATCAATACACAGATCGCTTCGATCGGTGATGAAGAAGACTTATTGAACCGACAGAGAGAGAAGGAAATATTGCTTAGTCTCAGTAAGGACATTGCACTGGTCAGAAACAAGGAAGAACTATGGAATCTGATTAGCAAAAAGCTCCAGCCCATATTTGGGTTTACTGATGCCGTCGTAATCAGAAAGTACGGAAAGAATCATCACCAACACTTCTTGGCATTCTCTGCAGAGGATATCAAAAATTATAAGACTTTCAAACAGATTGTTGAAGATCCACATCACAACAAAGGAACGACCTGGGAATGGCAATTGAATCTGGATGGTCCTCACGTCTTATACCTTAAAGATCTCATGGCAATGGAAGAAGTTGACCATCATCCTGGGTTTATCATGATGAAAGAAATGAACCGAACGGAATCTTTCGGGGCTCCCCTCAGTTTTGCCGGTGAAAAATTTGGTTTTCTGTGGTTTCACTTTCTCACCGATACACTTCCAAAGAAAAAACTGAATCTATTTGGTCAGGTTGCGGATCAAATCGGCGCCGCCGTTTCCAATATTCTGGCCAATGAGGAAATTCTGCAAAGACAAACCGAAAAGGAAATTTTACTTTCCTTCAGCGAGGATATCTCTAAAGAAAGGAACAAGGAGGGCCTCATGGGGACAATCAATCAGAAGATGAAACAAATCTTTGAATTTGACTATTCCGTCGTGGTGATCCAGGAAGAAGATGGCATCCATCAGACACAATGGGTATTGGAAATAGATGAAAAATTAAAGGCCAATAAGAACTTAGCTGAAGTAAAAGAAATTACATCGCCAATAGCTGGCACTCCATTCGAATGGATTCTGGCGCGCCATACCCCATCGTATTTTACTGCTGAAGACTTAAAGTCGCACCCTGAGTATCCGGGTACCCAGCTTTACTGGCAAATGGAGATGAAGAAATCCCTGGTACTACCCTTGCTGCAAGGTGGAAAACAACTCGGAATTATGCTTTTTCACTATTCCTGTACTGAAGTAGCTGATGCCATTAACCTGTCCCTCGCCGAAAACACGGCGAATCAAATTGCTGTAGCTGTATCAAATATCCTTGCCAATGAAGAAATCCTGGAACGCCAGCGGGATAAAGAAATGCTCCTGAGGATCACGAAACTTCTTGGAAAGACAAGAAGCAAAGATGAATTCTGGGAAGTGATGATGGATGAAATAAAACCCATTTTTCTGTTTAGAGATGCAATTGTGGTGGTCTCCAAAGGCCAAGATCATCATGAGACCATAGCGGTAAAATCACAGACTGAATCTCGAAAAAATAAGCTCTTTAAGAGTGCAATTAACTTAAACCCCAACGAAAACTCCCCGTATCCATACAATCTCAAAAGTGACAAGCCCAGTATTGTCCCTTTAACAGAGTGGGAGAAAATAGCCCCTAATTACGTTGGCGCGAAACTCCAGCGAGAACTGGGACTAACCGAATCCTTCCGGGCACCACTTTTGTACTCCGGTAAAAAATTTGGGCTACTCTGGTTCCATTACAAAGAAGGAGAATTACCAAAAGAAAAACTGGAACTCTTTGGGCAGGTAGCGGATCAGGTCGCTGCTTCTATCTCGAGCATCATTGCCAATGAAGAAATTCTTGAGAGGCAAAAGGAGAAAGATATGCTGCTAAGCATAAGTGAGGACATTGCATCTATCAGAAACAGAGAAGATCTTTATAAAGTCATCACCACGAAACTGCAATCCTATATTCCTTTTGATGATGCGGTGGTGGTCACCATAAACGAGGGTAGAGATGAATGTAACCATCTCCTAAATCTGGCAAGCCTGCAGAGAAAGAAGAACCCTCTATTCAACAAAGTAGTCAATCAACCTACCCGGCTTAAAGATTCAGCGGTTGAGGCTTTTGCTAATTATCCACACTTCCAAATCATTGATATCGAACAAGCTAACAGGCAATATCCGAACTTTCCTGACTACCAATTGATGCTCGAAACCGGATTGCACTACAGTTATAAGTTTGATTTGAAATCCGGAGGATCACGGATTGGATTATTGTTATTACACTTCAATGAATCCTATTCATTTGAAGACGCAAAACGCGACTTTGTTCTCAATGTTGTCAATCAGATTTCCATTGCTGTATCTAATATTTTGACCAACGAAGAACTGCTGCAAAAAGAGAACATTAAATCACTTCAAAATGCAGTAGCTCAGGCGACGACCTCTGGAAAAGATTGGTCTTCCAGATTTGAGTCTATTGCCATGATCTTAAAAGAAGAACTTCCTTTCGACTATATAAGCTTTGCCATCGATACAAAAGATGCTTACGGCCAGGGTTGCGCTTTCGAAAAGATCGGATTTGACGAGTATCGGTTAATGCAACCGGATCAGTTTTTCAAACGTTCAGGAATGACCATCGACGAATACAAATCAAATCGACAGCAAATCAAGTACAAGGAGGCACAAATATTCAATGGTAAAGATTTTATAAAATTAGTAGACAGGGACGCCATCAAGCTGGCTCTTTCCAAACTCTACGATCTGAATGCCAATTTAAATGTTCCTATACCCCTTTCAATGAAAGGCCAATTTCAGATTTCACTATACGCCAAAAAGGACGCAGCCTATACGCGTTATCATCTTGAATTAATGAAACAATTAACACGTTCTTTGGTACACCCTCTTGAAAAAGTGCTGGCGTTGGATCAGGTTGAACGGCTCAACAAATTGCTCAACCAGGAAAAAGACTATCTTCAGGAGGAAATCAAAGTTGATCACAACTTCGAAGAAATTGTGGGTTCCAGTGAGTCATTAAATGACGTATTTAAAAAAGTAAGACAAGTCGCCAACACCACCTCTACCGTGCTCATCACTGGGGAATCAGGCACTGGAAAAGAACTCATTGCCCGTGCGGTACACAACTCCTCTGACCGGAATAAGCGTGCATTAATCAAATTGAATTGTGCCGCACTTCCGCCTCAATTACTGGAATCTGAGCTATTCGGACACGAGAAAGGCGCTTTTACCGGAGCAGATAAGCAACGAATAGGCAAATTCGAACTGGCTCAAAATAGTACCATTTTCCTGGACGAAATAGGCGAAATGCCGGTTGAACTTCAGGCGAAGTTACTCCGTGTATTGCAGGAAAAAGAACTAGAAAGGATCGGGGGAAATGAAGTGATCAAAGTGAATACACGGGTGATCGCCGCGACGAACAGGAATTTAGAAAAGGAAGTAGCGGAAGGTAATTTTCGCTCGGACCTCTACTTTAGACTGAATGTCTTTCCGATCAAATTACCTCCTCTCCGAGAGAGAAAGGAAGACATTACCCCTCTGGCTGTACACTTTCTAAGAAAAGCTTCCAGAAAGTTGGGCAAAAGAATATCCGCAATTTCCAGCGCTTCTTTAAAAGAGCTGCTCGATTATGATTGGCCAGGAAACGTACGTGAATTGGAACATGTCATTGAAAGGGCCATTATCGTTAATGACGGCACTACACTCAACCTCGTCATAGAAAAAATGAAGATAACTTCTTCCCGATGGGCAGGCGATCGGGGCCCTTTCCAGTTTATCACACTCAAGGATGCAGAAAGAGAGGTGATCCTAAATACCTTAAGGTTTTGTAATGGGCGAATCCGGGGTACCGGCGGAGCCGCAGAAATTTTAGACATCAACCCGGCTACGCTGGACTCAAGGATGAAGAAACTTGGGATAGAAAAAAAACACGTACTGAAAGAAGATCAATGAGTAACAACTTTCAGGAAATTCTCTGCACCGCAACACGAAAACTTCAATTGAGAATTGGCTTTAAATAGGAGATCACTCCTACCCCTTGCTCCATATCAAAAACCTGAAACATCTTATAGGTCTCCTTTAAAGACATCAATCTTAGTTTTTCAGAAATACACTCACTGTAAGCAACATAGTCCAATCGGCATATACCAAATAGGCAACTACGGTCAACCTCATATAACAATTTGAGTGGTGGCCCTGGACGAACGAAGAGGCTCGGAGCATACACCGTACTTACTCGATGAACCTTACATTCAACAAAGGTCAGTAGATGATTTGACCTGAACTCAACAATCACGTCTGTAATCATTGAATACGTCAAATAGTCAAATGGTTCACTATCTGCAAAACTTGGACGACCGCTCATGTCGATTTATGATAACTGCATAATTGTAACGAAACGATGATCTTTCTCCAGTGGCTGTTGACACTCCTCTTTGGATACAGCCTCCACTCCTTTGCTTTACGAATGGATTTCGGAAAAAGGGACACCAGACCTCAAAAGTCCAAGTGTCCCAAACGATCACTACTACTTAACCTATTATTCACCGCTAACCGTAACCCAATTTATGTGAGCATCTGCCATAAGCTTACTTGTTTCTTGCCACCATAATAATGAGGCATTAAATCTTCTTCCGCCATTTGGACCATTGAAAAACAGATACAGCTTACCATCAACAATATCAAAAGCCTCCGGATTGACTGGAAATTTCGAACCTTTAACAGCCATGCCCCAGGCACAGTAGCCATCAAATTGGGGCAGGTACTTTTGAGGCTTCTTTTTGAATGCTTTCATATTTGCTCTTGAAGAAAAATGATAAGTAACACCATTGTACTCTGCTGAGAAGACCTCCATTCCTCTCTGGGTCTCATTCGAAAAATATGCTACAACATCATAGCCTCCAATGGCCAGTCCATTCTCATCGACTGGTTGCACATTTTGTGCCATGGCACTTATGGAGACCGCAATCATCGCGGTACATATTAATACTGTTCTTTTCATTTATATTTCAGTTTAAGGTTCATAGATATTGCTTCTGACTTCTCGTCTGAAATGATCAGATCTAATAAGGTATGTCAATGTTTAGAGGCTTAAAATTGCAGGTTTTATAAAATTCATTTGGCCGTATTATTGCCAGGCTATTTAAAAATTGCTACTCGGATACGCTACATTTAGTCGAAGGCAATTACCCAGCGCAAGCCTGCGTTCAAATCAATTCATCAAGGCTCCTGATCAATATTTGTCTCCGGTTAAAGGAGATGATGTTCTTTTCTCTAAGTTCATTTAAGACCGTAGTTACGGTTTGCCTGGAAGTTCCGGAGATCTCAGCAATATCCCTGTGTTTTAGGTGTTTTCTAATGACGGTTTCAAACCCAACTTTTTGTCCTTTCCTAACAGCCAGGTTCCTGATGAATCCAACTATCCTGGTTCTTGCATCCGCGTGCATCAAGAATTCAATTCTTTGCTGCAGATAACTCATTTTAGTTACGATCGATTCATTGAAAAACAACTGAAATTCGATATCCTCCCGGATTACCTCCTTCAATACATTGATGGATATTCTCAAGACCGAAGAACCACCGTCGACGGCTTCCACAAATTCAATTCGTTGCTCCTGCCCGAATAAAGCGAGTTCTCCAAAAAGATCTCCTTCTAATAGAATGCTATGTGCATACACCTTTCCCTCCGCGTTAGATGAACCAACTTTGAATCTACCCGATAACACAAAGAATACACTATTAGCCGGAGACCCTATTTGATAAACATAATCACTTTGATTATAGCTCAACTCCATTCCTCTGGCTTTAAGGTCCGGCCTGAGGTGTAGTGGAATCGGATTCGCCGAATCCAATTGTGGTTCCTGAATCGCAACATTCATGGCAAGAGGGGATTTTTCATATGCTTATATTGAGTCCATGAAGTTCATTGATATAACTTGAGCTTACTTTAAAATAAGTGTGCCCCTATCGAAAAATTGCGCTTTATTGAACAAGCAACGACGCTTTCCAGTATCATAATTCCTCTTATTGCGCATGAAAGCATTCGCGAATGATTTCGAACGCTTTTAATTAACTTGGACATATGAACAGATCCACCCTCATTTTCACGCTGTTAGTACTGAATTTTTCTATTTCCATGGCCCAGCAGTCATCACGACTCATCGTGAAAAACAAAGTGGATCACCTGGAAACACTGGCCAGGGAACCGATGGTCGCGCAACATCCCAATGGTGACCTTTATGTAACTGGCTACCGAAACAATGGTGACATTCCTCAACTCTGGAAAAGTACGGATTTAGGAAGTACCTGGAAGCTGGTAGACGTAGGCACATTTGAAGATGGGGCTCAGGGAAACTCTGATGTGGATCTAATGATCGATGATGAGGGAAACATTTATCTACTCAGCATGACCTATACCAAATTTCCGGAAAATCTGGAAGGGTTTGACTTTTCGACAGTAAAAGGATCGCAAGTTACACTCGGTATAAGCAGAGATGAAGGCGAAACCTGGAAATGGCAATATATTTCACAACGTGACTATGATGACCGTCCCTGGATCACCGAATCAAGCAACGGAATCCTGCACATCATCTGGAACGATGGAAAGGGAGTACATTATTCCACGAGTACAGATAAAGGTGTGACCTGGCAATCCCAGAAAGATGTATATCCCAAAGGTGGATCCAGTTTCTTATCGGCAGGAAAAGAAGGCCGTCTGGCGGTAAGAGTAGCCCCCTTGTCAGCATCGGGCGCTAAAATTGATAAAGAGGTGGACCTGGCCAGAATTAGTATGGATCAGGGACAATCCTGGGCCGACATCACTATTCCCGGAGAAAGGATTTGGGAGCAAGACCTCAGTGGGGTGCCCAGATGGGTAGAACCTATGGTTTGGGATGAAAACAATCGATTATTGCTGCTTTGGAGCGAAGGAACTGAACTCAAACTGGGTGTTTCATCCGATAATGGAAAAAACTGGCAGCAGCACCTGGTAATGAATCATACAGACACCCTTTATTTCCCTTACATGGTGACAAACAATGAGCAATTGCTTTGCACCTGGGTTTCCGGATTCGGCAACCAAATTCGACATCATGCAGCGGTAGTAACTCTTGAAGAGGGTGAATTAATGCTGTCTTTCTCGAATCAAAACAATTAAATATCTGGTCGAGGTTTTCAGTCGGTGACAATACCCTGGATACCGGAGGAGAGTATTTCCCGATTATTCCCTTATCAAATGGTAATTACGGAATGGTTACCACCATTCAGAACCGGCAAGACAATCAATTGGGCTTTACCTGGTGGGAATTGGAATTGGAGTGACTGATTTTCCGATCTGCATTTCAATTGTACTCGTAGAGGATACGGTGATCCGTGTCGATGAAATCCAGCCAGGTTGACGGACTGCTTGTCTGGGTAGGGGTGATATCAAAGGTCACTTCTCTTGTGATCAACGCTTCGCAATCCTCATCATTATCTAAAGACAGAAGCATAGCTCGTATCGGAGGAATGGGTTCCAAGACAAATTCTGAACCAATTAACCGCACTTTCCAGGAATCACCATTACACCCACTTGCACTAAACCGGATGGTTAACCGATCACCATCAATGCTTAAACTCTGAATCTCAAGCGCATCACGAGGAGCTGAATCTAATTCACTGTCACTGATGATCACCTGTTCACTACTCATGAAAGAAGGGTCATCATCTGTACAACTGATTAGAAGGAAACAACATGATAATATCAACAGATTCAGAAAGTATCTCATGGTCTACGAATTAAGTCGTTCTCTTTTATGAGCAAAATCCAATCCAACTACGACTAGATGAGGTAAAAATGATTTGGGCTTTTTTACAATTTACAAACACTTGCAAAATGCAATCGAATGTGTATATTTGCATCACTTGCATTTTGCAAGTGTATTAATCACTAAACATAATAGACATGGAAACGATAAAAATTGACCTGGAAAGTTTAAGAAGGGATACCTGGACCGAGCAGGAATATAAAAATGCCACACTCGTCATCGATTTTGTTCAAAAACTGATGAATGATCACAACTTTGAATACATCAAAGAAAATTTTGGCCATCACCGATACAAACAGCACAACCAAAGCATGGTAGACGGCATTACCGGAGTTTTGAAAGTGGTTTCTGATTTTGCCAGGAGGTATCCCGCATACACCTATGAGGTCAAGCACGTATATGTTGACGGGCCTTATGTCACGCTTCATTCACACGCTACCAGTGAACTCAAGCATCGCGGAAATCCGCAGAAAGGTATGAATATCATCGACACCTGGAAGGTTGAGAACGGAGAACTTTTGGAGCATTGGGATGCTGTACAGCCTATCCATGGTTTCATGAGGTTCTTTTTCTGGATGGTAGGCGGCAAATTCAGAAATAGCAATACCTACTTCTGATAAGCACTTCTTCCTCATTGCCCCAGGAAATTTGCACTACTCATCACAAACAGATCCAATAAACACTTTTAAATTGCAAGCGTAATGAAAAGGAGTAAACAAAGATGAGATCAGATTGCCCGGTAAGTTATGCACTTGATTTTTTTGGAGATAAATGGACGTTTCTGATCATTCGCGACCTCATGTTTGAGGGCAAACGATTTTATCGGGAATTCCTGAGCTCCAAGGAAGCCATCGCCTCCAACATACTCTCAGACCGGCTTAAAAAGCTCGAAAATGCAGGCATGATCACTTCACAGGTTTATGAACCCCTCAAAACCCGGAAAGAATATAAGCTTACAAGAAAGGGTAAAGACCTACTCCCGGTGTTGATTGAAATGATGGTTTGGTCCGCCACCCATCAACAGGACCTGGCACTACCTGAAGATTTCGTCACCAAAGCTAAAACGGACAGGGCCAGCATGATCAAAGTGATCGAATCAAAAATGGGTTGACTATTGTTTAAATCTTTCTCTCATTTTGGAGATATGAGAGTAGCAAGAGAATAAGCTATACCAATTGTCATTCCCCAGAATTTTAAGTTTGAACAGATTCTTTGAAATGAGTATATGATGTTTTTAAATTTTTCCAGGCTATTAATTGTTTTATGGCTATTCACCCAATGCCAGGAATCCAATACGCCACGGATAGATCCTGAAATAAGGCAAGAACAATTTGAAACGATCTTAGCGGATATTGAAAGTGGTGTATATGGAGAAACGCACAGCTTGCTCGTCTATCATAATGATGAATTATTGATTGATGCTTATTTCGAACCATTTCATGTGGATTCAATACACTATCAATATTCTGTTACGAAAAGCATAACAGCGATGCTCATCGGAATCGCTATTGATGAAGGGTTCATCTCTGACGTAGACCAGAAATTGTTAGACTTTTTTCCTGAATACGGTGACATTCAAAACCTCGATGAACGAAAAAAAGCCATTACACTTCATGATATTTTGACTATGCGAACCGGATTGGTTTGGGATGAATGGTCTTTTCCGTATGGCGATGAACGAAATGATACCTATCACTTGTTCGGAAGCGGAGATATGATCAAACACATGTTGGATTTGCCCATGGATGCTGATCCAGGAACGCGATTTACTTACAATAGCGGCGCTACCATGTTACTTTCAGGGATCATAGCCAATACGACCGGAATGTCCACGGAAGCATTTGCCGCGGAGTACCTTTTCTCTCCGCTAGGCATCGACAATTGGCAATGGGATCAAGGTTTGAGGGATGATTTGACAAACACCGGATGGGGTCTCCATTTAAAACCCCAGGATATGCTCAAGATTGGCAAACTGTTCCTAAACAATGATGAAGAGGTGATCTCTAACCAGTGGTTGCGCGTTTGTTCGGAGAATTATGGAAATAGATACGGATATCAATGGTGGCATTATGGTCCGGAGAATTCAATCTCGGCCCGAGGTTGGGGAGGGCAATTCATATTTATCAATCAGGATAAAAACATGGTGTTTGTTACTACCGCTGGCAACTTTCAAAACAGTAACACAGCCGGACAGGCGCTTGCTGAAAGGGTCATGAAATTATTCTAATTGAAAGGCCACTTTTAATAACTCCTGCTTTATGAATCGATCCACGCATACTTCTCGCTGAACTCAAACTATCCGAAAAGGCATGCTCAGGTGGAGATAGGGGATTTTGATTGCTAATTTGTTTGCCGGGAAATGGAAGGTGTTATTCAACTTCTTTGGTCAAGTGTTCTGGCTTATTCAATTATTCAGGGAGTATTGCTGCTCTTTGTTTTCCCGACATTCCGCCAGGGATCTACCCTGGCAAAGTGGTTGCTTGCTTCTCTTTCATTCCTTTGTGCGGTGGTGTTACTGGAAGCATTCGTCGAGTCAGTGATCGGATATGAAACGTTTCCACACCTTATTTTCGCTTTTAGTCCATTTTGGTATGCCTTTGGACCGATACTCTTTTTTTACATCAGGCTATCAGTTCGGGGAAAAGGAGTACGTTGGATAGAAGCATTGCACTTTCTTCCTATGATCATCGTCGCCCTAAGCTCAATAGATTTTTATCAATTCCCGGCTGATGTCAAACTCCATTATCTATCCGCGATTGAACAAGGTGATGTCCATCCAATTCACAATTTCAATTATGTGATCTTCTCACTTCAGTGTTGTACCTATCTTATACTCAGTGGTTCAATGCTCCGAAAGCAACCAGGCAACGGAAATAAAGATTTGGAAAATCGATGGTTATACCTCCTGGTGTTTACCTTAAGTGCCATTTTCATTCAAAGCGTCCTTACGCTCTTCGTGTTTAATCATCCCGAGATCACAGACCGGACGAATTCATTGTATTATATCTCGGTTACTTTCTTCCTAATTGTACTTTTTCTGAGGAGTGTCAGATCTCCCAAAACACTGTATTTGATAGGAAGGCCTCCCAGTTTTAAAGCTCCTAAACTTGAAACTCTAGCCGATTTTCAACGGATCCAGGAGCTAATGACAAAAGATAAGCCGTATGCAGACCCTTCATACGATATACAAAACCTGGCAAATGCGCTGGGATTTTCCAAACACTTCATCAATCAGTTGATCAAAGAACATACACAGCTTTCTTTCAGGGATTTCGTCAATCAATTTCGCGTGGAGGAGGTCAAAAGACGCTTGAGTAGTCCCGAAAGTAAGCAATACACCATTGAGTTCATTGCCATCGAATCTGGCTTCCACAGTCAGGCAACCTTTTACCGCGTATTTAAAAAAATGGAGGGGCGTACCCCTCGTTCTTATATGGCTGGTTGAGCTCAGTTATTTCAGTTCGACTACTCTGACCAAAACGGGGTTCAATGGTGTTCCTTCTCCGAGGAGTCGGGAAACCACATATATCTTGCTTCCATCAGGACTAACCCCAATTCCATTGGGAATATAGAAGGTGGCCACTTCGCCACTTCCATCATCATTACCCCTTGACCCTGTGCCTGCAATTAATGAAATCTCACCTTCCAGATTGACCTTGTACAGGCGATTTCCACTTCGACTCAACACATAAATGACCTCATCCTTGAATACCAGATGAGCATTACTACCTCCTGGGATCGTGACAAAAATTTCAGCCTGAGCATCCGGACTTACCTTGATCACATTACCATTACTGAAATTGGCCGCATAGAGTCGACCGTCATTATCGATCGTCAGGCCATTGGGGCATCGCAGTAAACCCGAAGTAACGAACCTCGAGGAGGTTCTGTCAGGAGTGATGATCTGAATGGATTGAGAAGCGCAGTTACAGGCATAAAGATTGCCCTGCGGGTCGAAAACCACTCCTACCGGGCTATTTAATCCCTGGCTGACAAACTCTGTGACTTCACCTTCACCAGAAATCTCACTGATAAAATTTCCTGCAATGTTGGCCTGAAACAAGTTGCCATTCGCAGAAAAAACATTCCCTGAAGGTCCGACCAGGCCGGAAGCGTATTCGGTTACTTGGCCGGTTTCCGGATCAATTCTTGACACGTGCTCTCCATTCGCATTATTGATGAAATCTCCAAAATCGGCGACATAAATCATCCCATCTTTATCTACCGTGAGCCCACCACTGCCATCGAAAGGTTCTGTAAGCGTGGACACGGTATACAATTCACGTTCATCAATGATGCCGTCCGGCACGGGTACAGTGGCGCTCGCCACCTCATTATCATCGCTGCCACAACTGATCATTGTAAACAGGCTAATCAACAAAAACTTGCATAAACTTTCACTCGACATGGATCTTCCTTTTTTGAGGTGAAAGTTATTTTTCGAGTTGTTAGATCAGGAGGATGTATGGTTTCTCTTTCTTTCATTTATGGCATATGAGAGAAAGATTTGAAAACTGCTTTGACCAAACCCTAAGCAGGCGCACCAATGCCCCATTTTGACCATCACATGGTGCATTCTATTTGCCCTTGTCGCTGACCAAAGTTCCCTGACTCATTCGTTCCAGATCAAATGACTCAATAGCAGTCAGTGCTTTTCCGGCACTGGTCTGATTACCCCCGATGATGATCGCCTTGCCATCAATTAATACCGCCGCTGTATGCCGCCTCGGTGTGATTTTCTCTTGTAACCGGTAAAGTTTTCCCTCTTTAATATCATAGCGATGTACAACATCCTGTTGCTGATAATCTCCGAAAATGAAAATAGACTGATCTTTCACCACCGCAGAGTAGGCGCTCAAAGGATAGGGCAGTTCAGGGGCCATTCTCCATTTAGCCGTTTGCGTATCAAAAATCATCACAGAACGCATGGCTTTTCCATTATACCCACCTATCAGGTAAATCTTATCACCCACGGTAATTGCTTGTCCGGTATAACCATCAGGTATCTCAGGCAGCTGCTCCCATGCTTGCGCATCCACTTTCAACCGATAAGCTCGGTCCGAATAATCAGATCCATTTGTCAATCCCCCAAACACATATAGATCTCCATTTACTTCGGCCATGCCTAAAGTTCTTAGGGCTTCAGGCAGTGAAGGCATTGCTTTATGGAGACCTGTACTAAGTTCCAGGTATTCGCATGAATTCATTCTGGGGCGGGACAACCCAAT
The DNA here is from genome assembly GCA_965229785.1 of Cyclobacteriaceae bacterium. Classification (GTDB taxonomy): domain Bacteria; phylum Bacteroidota; class Bacteroidia; order Cytophagales; family Cyclobacteriaceae; genus JAWPMT01. Next base: position 108,154 of record CBDDJS010000001.1, on the reverse strand, counting down.
TTGTGACCGTCCTCCACACGAAATAATTTGCTGATCCCGGAAGACACTGGCATGATTGGCCCGACGATAAAGGCCGCTGCCAAAGTATTCGCTTTTCAATGTAAGCGGATCAATCCGTTCCATGGAGGCAGTAAGACCATGATGCATGAAATCTTCTCCATTTCTTCCTCCATTGGGAGCTCCTCCGTATACATAAATCGATTCACCATCTGTCACTGCTGTTGGTCCATACCTGGGAATGAGCATCTCTCCTTGCTGTGGTATGACAGGGCCGGATTTAATCTCATGTGGCCGTTCCAAAAAGGTTGTTAGCATTTCATTAAATACCTCTGGTCGCTCCCAAAACATAGCATGGCTGGAAATTCGATTGAGTTTGATTCCCGGAGCATAGATGTCCAACCAGGACTTTGCTTCATCGAACCAGTTCCACCTGATCATGGCAAGCGTTGGTACTTTTTGACTTGAACGGATCAGGTCCAATTGATAGTCGGATACCAGGCCATCAATGTAAAGACTCAGACCAACGTGCGGGGGAGTCATCAAAATTTCCTCGCTCATCCAATCCAGTGTAAGGCGATCGTAGGGTTCATTCAGCATCCAATCGATGATTCCATCTGGCTCGGAAGGCCCCGAAATCAATCCTTTTAGGCTGGAACGATAATCGCCAAAACTGCCATAAACCCATTCATTTTCTGTGTCACCAATCCATTTTGGAGGCTCATCAATCAATACGACTTTATCGACCGAATCAAACCCGTAGGTCCGTAAATATTCATACACCGTCAGACAACCGCTGGACCATCCAATGAGAACAACATTACTCAGGTCCCTTTGTTGAAGTATCTGCTGCAGGTCATCTGCATGGTCTTTATAAGTATTCTTAAAAGTGGTTTTATCGGAACGTCCCTGACCTCTGGGATCATATAAAAGCACGTGATAGTTAGCAGCGTAATGGCTTTTCTGATGTTCAAAGAATTTATGTGTCATCGTCCATCCGGGAATGAATAACAACGTCTGACCTTCGCCAACCTCATCCACAAAAATTCTCGCTCCATCATTGAGTGTGAGGTAAGTACCCTGACCGTAAATGGGAACTGTGATGATCCAAAGAAGGAGTACTTTAAAAAGTCTCATAAACGAGCTTGGTTATTGATTCTTTGTAATTGATCTGAAGATAATTATGACCATCCACCAATTTTCCGAACCCTTCGGGAGTAATGTCCGGATGTTCAGGACCGATGAGCGTCGCCACTTCGCCAACCTTAAAGTGTGTTTCAACGCCTAATGCGATATTGGTGTGACTTGCATTGACATTCACCACAGGATATAACTGATCACCAAGAAGCACCTTCGCACCATTTTCTGCCCCGCTGTTGTATCCATCGGCCCAACCAATGGGCAACGTAGCGATCCACTCGTCCTTTTCCACATTATAAAACCTCGAAAATCCTATGGTATCCCCTGCTTTGAGCTTTTCCAGGCGAATGACCGGAGCTTTTAATCTATAAGTTACTTTCAATGGGTATGTCTCGGCTTCGGACATCCTGGCCAAAGGAAATGAACCATGTAACAGTATTCCTGGTCGTACGGCATCTGCATGCGAATCAGGCATATCCAACATGGAAAATGAAGGAGCAAGATGTTTTAGACCAGTCTCTATTCCATTTATTCTTAATTGCTCTGTGAGTTCCTTAAATCGATCAATTTGCTCTTTTGCGAAATCCTGTGGGGTGGTTAATGTAGAAAACGTCTGATCAATTCTTAAGCCAGGATGCATATGAGTCTGCTGCGCTATGGCCAGTGTTTCTTTATACGGAATTCCCATTCTGCCGAGACCCGTGTCAATATACAAGGCTACACTTACGGGTCGATGGATGTCACGAGAAATTCCCCGGATCTTGTCCAGCGCTTCTCGTGAGTGGATACTTAACGTAATATCTCGTTTGGTCAGTTCTTTAGAAAGATTTGTATCAAAATCACCCATGAGCAAAATCGGCTTGGTAACTCCTCCCCTTCTCATCGCCAATGCATTTTCATCTTTGACTACCGCTATTGCAACAATATGCGGAGAGTCATTGAGCAAACGCGCTACTTCAACCGCTCCCAACCCGTAGGCATTATTCTTCAGCACACCGACAATAGGTTTTCCACCAGTCATCCTGCTGATTTGACTGGCGTTGTGCAGATAGGCCGCTTTAGACAATTCAATCCAGGGCTTACTTTCATGATCAGCAAAACGATGTGACCAATGGCGACTCAGAACCACAGGCCCAAAAGACAATGCAGTAGCTGCGGCAAGGGTTTTGTGAATGAAATTTCTTCTTTGTATTACCTTCATTCTATAGATATCGATCAAACGCATTTTGAGGTCCAAACCTCCAGGAAGACTAAACCGGCTCCTTTATCAGATGCTTCTTCAATCTGTTTTCAAAGGTCATTTTATCAAGTCCGCGACCAATAAAAACTAATTTACCTTCCCTGTTCTCAGCATCTTCCCAGGGTGTTCCGTCTGTGGCGACAATGGCACTACGAGCCGATTGAAGGATCACCCGATTCGGGTAATTCGGAATCGCGATGAACCCTTTGATCCGATAAACCTGATTGCGATGCAATTGTACAATCTGATTAAGCTCAGTGTGAAGGTGATTCAAATCCAGAGGTCGAGGAAAAGTAAGGGTAAATGTGGTGATCTTATGACTATTATTGGAAGATTCACTGTGCTCATGGTGGTGATGACCTTGATGAGCAATCGATTCTACTGTTTCTGGTCGGACAGTACCCTGATTCAAAATCTGCTCAATAGGAAAAATGCCATGTTGGCCGCTATATACGGAAGCATGGGGATTGATTCCGGCTAAAACCGATTGTACGTGTAAAACTTCATCTTCGTGGACAGTATCGATTTTATTGACAAGCATGACATCCGCCAGGGCCACCTGTCGCAAAGCTTCCTCTGCTTCCGAAAGCCATTCCTCCACCAAGCCTGCATCGATCAAACAAATTACCTGTTCCAATTCAAAGAATCGTTCGACCATCGGATCAGTCAGGAAGACCTGAATGATCGAGCTGGGATCTGCAATCCCCGTAGTTTCGATAACCATCCGATCGTATTGATCGCTTCGTTTACTGGCTTCTTCCAGAATGTTCAGCAAACCATCCGCCAGCGAGCAACAAAGGCAGCCGGCACTCAATTCGACTACTTGCTCTACGTCCTGCATGACCAGGCCACCATCTACATTGGTAGCACCGCATTCATTTTCAATAACGAAAATCCTTTCAGGCAGACGCTCTGTGATGAAATGATTGAGAAAAGTCGTTTTTCCGCTTCCCAAAAATCCGGTGATGATATGGACTGGCTTGCGTTGCACTTGTTTATTCAATTATTAACAGTGGAGCCCTTCAAACGTCTATATTTCAGGTTTTGAAAATGTGCGATGGCTATCAGGGATGCTCCAAAAACTGCCACAAGAATACCTAACCACTCCGGAGCTACAGACTCCCCATTAGCAATCAATAGAAACCCGGCTACAAATAAAAGAGGAATAAAGCGCTGGCGATGCAGCAAATATCCTCGGAAGAAAGCAATACCTCCAATGAGCAGAGAAGCCAGTAAAATAGCCATCTCCACCCACTCATTATCAACCATCCACAGTATAGAGTCAAAACCTAAGATGATCAATAAGGGAATGGATATACAGTGAATCATGCAAATGAATGAAGTACAGATTCCCATAAGATCCAGCGTAGGTTTTGTTTGGCTTTTCATAACACAATGTTAAGGATTTCAGCGTTATTTATGCAACATTGTTGCGTGTAGTTGTCTACCGAATCCCAAAGACCCATTGACTCTGTGAGATCAACTCTAAAATCAAATGGAAATCCCTCGAACCCGATATGCATCATGAAGAAATCAAACCCTTAGGATGTCGGTTCATATTGGGTGCATTAATTTTTTCAGGAATTCTATTGAAGTCACTTAGATGATGAGTTAATTATCTGTCACGACTAAACAAAATACCCGCCGGCGGCATTACTTATGAAAAAGCGCGACAAAATACCCGAAAATTGAACAGATGCATATTCATCCTGACCAATAGGTTGAACATTTACAGTGGCAATGAGATATCATTGAATAAGGGAATTACCCAAAAGCTACATTATTAGATGAATTGCAAACTTGATAAAGTCGGTTTAATATGCCGATAACTTCCGTAATTCGGACTGTATGAAATACAATTATCTACAAGGAATTCACAACAGACTTCACCAGATTTTACTGTTTGGGCTCTCGGTTTGGAGTTTCAGCATTCAGGCGCAAACACCATTTAGAGAAGTGAGTAAAGAAGTTGGTATTGAAGCCTTTCATCAGGATGCAGATCTAATGGGTGGTGGAGCTACGTTTTTCGACTACAACAATGATGGCTGGCAGGACTTGTTCATTACCGGTGGTTCCCAAAGCAATAAGCTCTTTAAAAACCTGGGCAATAAGACCTTTGTGGAAGTAACCCAGGAAGCCGGATTAGTATTGGATTTCGTCGTGATCAACAGTACGGGAGTGATCGCCGGAGATGTTAATAATGATGGTTTCGACGATCTTTTCATTTCCACTTTCGAAGGCTTTGCGAATCAACTTTACCTCAATAATGGCGACGGCACATTTTCGGATATCTCATTTAACGCGGGCATCCGGGAAAGAAGCAATAGTCGTGGCGCCTCATTTATAGACGTGAACGAAGACGGTTATATAGATATTTATGTACCCAACTATGTCGAAAGCCTTACCTTCATTATTGATGACAATGAACTCATCACAGGTTTCGGACACAACTGCTATCGCAATTTTCTTTACATCAACAATGGAGACCTGACCTTTACAGAGAGTGCCATAGCCTATGGCGTATCAGATGTAGGGTGTGGGCTCGCCGTTGCCGCCACCGACCTCAACAGAGATGGTCATACAGACCTGTATGTTGCCAATGATTTTGGGTTTTGGCTTACTCCGAACAGAGCTTACTTAAATCTCAATCCAGGATTCGAATTTACGCGTGTGGATCAACCTGGTGGATTGGATTCAGAGATTTACGCAAGGGGAATTGCCGTAGGTGATGTGGACAACAACCGTCTGCCGGATTATTATATCACCAATATCGGGCCCAATCATTTTCTGACACAAGGCCCACCGGTTTCCTTTACCGAACAAGCTCAGTCTTATGAAATTCAAAACGATAGTATAGGTAATAAACAAATTACAAGTTGGGGGACTTTCTTTTTCGACTTTGATCATGATCTGGACCTGGACCTTTTCGTCTCCAATGGGTTTCTGACCAATTTGGAGCTGCTTAATACCGTCATTCAGGACCCTGATCAACTTTTTGTCAATAATGGAGATGGATCCTTTACTTCATCTGAATCATTCGGTACGATAGCCAGCAGTCAACCAAATCGCGGGGCCGTATATGCCGATTTCGATCAGGATGGAGATCTGGACATTTATTCCGTTGCCACGAATGACTCGCCAGTTCCTAACCCGCACGGATCACTTTACGAAAACCAGGGCGCTAGTGGTAACTGGCTGATCGCTAAACTCGTGGGGGTCACTGTGAATAGAAATGCCTATGGAGCGCTCGTCGAACTATTCTCGGATGGTTTGGTGCTGGAAAGGGAGCTTTATAGCGGCGGGTCTTACGGATCTCAGTCCAGCCAGGAATTGCACTTTGGTCTGGGGCAAATTGAGAAGATCGATTCATTGGTCATTCATTGGGGAAGTGGTCAGGCCCGTGAAACCATTCATAGCCCTCCGGTCAATCGCCGAATAAGAGTTACGCAAGGTGCTGGTTCTTTCGAGGTTCGGGGTTGCGGTGGAGCGCCCTGCGATGACCTCACACTGAACGTCGGGTTAGCATCTTTGCCAATTACAATTCACCCCAACCCTTTTCTGGATCGTTTCGAAATTGTCTCGGAGCAACATTTTGACAAGGACCAGATTCGATTGTATAATTTAAATGGAAAAGATTTTTCGAATCATCTTGTCGTGCATGAGGAATCGCCATTAGTGCTCAGTTCCGACGATCTTCCTGCAGGTGTTTATCTTCTCGAAATCATCAATCATCAAGGCACCAGGTACACCCAAAGAGTCATAAAAAATTGATCAATTCTTCTTCCTCTGCTAAAATGCCATCAGGTTATTGGTGTCCAGCCTCAATAAAAGCCGTTTTCCTCTAGTCGCTTCGATTGCCGGGCTTCGGTGTAAAACAGGGTTACCTTCTGGATGAAGTGCTCCTTTTAATATAAGAATATCTCCGGCATCAGCCTGATGAATTCGGTTCTCATTGATCGGCTCTTCCACGTCTACAATCTTATTGTTTTCATCCTCGGCAACCCAAAGTGTTCCTTCCCCGATGTAAGTACAAAGCAGCCTTAAATCGTTGATATCGGTATGGAACTTTCGACACATATTACCGCTAACCGTGGAGAACAATAGTCGACAAGAATCTCCTCTCACCACCTCCTGAAATAATTGGACCAAGCTCCGAATATCGTCCAAAAGTGCATTGCATTGAGGGAGATTTTCAGCAAAAAATGAGGCTAAATTTGTGTCAATTTCTTCAAGAGTCCCACTTGATTTATGCGTAAAATCCAGATCGACCAGGCTAGATAAATCATGGCTTAGCGAATGGATATCACGTTTACAGATAGCAATACTATTCTCCTTTTTGTGGATCGCTTTCAATACTTTCGAATCTGTTCCACAAATCGCATTTGGATATTCTCTTTCCTGAACTTGCATGTAATTGATAAGACTTTAAAAGGCGGCAATTGATGTTAAAAAGCAGTCATTTTTTGATTGAAGTTCCACGTTTGGAATAACAGAGGAAATATAAACTCAGCACTGAAAACGCAACTATGTTGCAAGTATAACGCAGTATTACCTATCTTTATCCATCTTCATTCTTCAACCTATGAAAAATATCTTTCTATTGATCAGCCTGCTTTTAGTGGGTGTTCCTGTTCCTTCTGATATCGACTATTCCTTCATCGAAGGTGATTTAGATTACGTCGTAGATCTTTACAAAGACCTCCACCAACATCCAGAATTATCATTACAAGAAATGAACACTTCTAAAAAGCTGGCCAAAGAGTTGAGGGCAGTCGGTTTTGAAGTCACAGAAAATTTTGGAGGTTATGGCATAGTAGGTATCATGAAAAATGGTGATGGTCCCCAGATTCTGTACCGAACGGACATGGATGCACTTCCTATGTGGGAAAAAACCGATCTCGATTATATGAGTAAAGTGGAAGTCCCTTATCAGGGAGGGACAGTAGGAACAATGCACTCCTGTGGACACGACATGCACATGGCAACCTGGATCGGAACTGCTCGGGCTATGGCTCAAATGAAAGATAAGTGGCGTGGGACACTGATGATGATTGGACAGCCGGCAGAAGAAATTGGACAGGGGGCTAAAATGATGATGGACGCAGGATTGTATGAAAAATTTGGTGTTCCTGACTATGGATTGGCCTTACATTGCAGTCCGATCACACCGGCTGGAGATATAGCTTTGAGTTCAGGATATGTCCTGGCCGCTTCTGAATCCATTGACATCAAAGTGAAAGGTGTAGGCGCTCATGGTGCTTCTCCGCACATGAGTATTGATCCGGTGGTAGTGGCTAGTATGATCGTAATGGACCTGCAAACCATCGTCAGCCGTAATATCAAGCCCATCGATGATGCAGTAGTAACGGTCGGTGCGATCAAAGGCGGAACTAAACATAACATTATTCCCGATGAAGTAACCCTGCAATTGACTGTTCGAACGTATAAAGAAGAGGTCCGTCAACTGATCCATAGGCGGATAAGAGAAATTTCCCGAGGCGTTGCCATTGCAGCAGGCTTACCAGAGGATAAAATGCCGGAGGTAATCATCCCGGACCAATACACTCCACCCAACTACAATAACCCTGAACTAACGGAAAAAATCCGAATTTCTGCGAAATCGGCGATCGGAGAAATCTCCGTTTTGACTGCTGAACCTTTGATGGGGGGTGAAGATTTTGCACGATATGGCGCTACTGAAGATCAGGTACCTTGCGTCATATTCTGGCTAGGGACCGTCCCTGAAGCACGCTTTAAAAGTGGTGACCTTCCAGGGTTACACTCTCCTTATTATTATCCTGACCCTGAAAAGACCCTGGAAACGGGGGTAACCGTAATGAGTCAATCACTAGTGGACCTTATGGCAAAATGACTAGAGAGCAACTTAAGATACTATTGCCTTTTGGTAATGATTAGTGAATATTAAAATGTATTCATTTGACCAGGTGAATCTATAGGGTATTCCCTGTATCACTCAAAATTTGCGCCTCACAATCACCCGAGCATTGTTCTTTTAGTTGAATGAGCTTTGTTTGAATGTGCTGCAAAAAGGATATTTTTTCGTCGATGACATGCAGTTTGGCATCAATCAGGGGTGTAACTGTTTGGCAATTGAGATTTTCTGACTCAACTAACATCAGCATTTCCTTTATCTCCTTCAGTGAGAATCCAAACGACTTGCTCTGTCTGATCAATATCAACCTATCCAGCGCTTCCTGACTGTAAACTCTGTAATTATTGGTGTCTCTGGTCGCGTTTTCGGCACTAATAAGTCCAATCTTTTCATACCAACGAATGGTGTCTCTGGATAACCCCGAATTCCTGGAAATCTCTCCGATTAACATTTTTCAAAAAATTTATTGGATTTAAACACAACCTTGGAGTAAACTCCAATGCGTAAGGTATTAAAAAGCAGAATTCTTATGAAACGTTTGATACCCGGCCTATTGCTGATCCTACTTACAACAGCGGTTATCCAAGCTCAAAATATCAATTCAAATACCATGAACATAAACCTTGACGAAGGGGGCTTTTCCTGTCTTTTATCCAATTCAGAATTGGCCGAAAGAAAAAATAAGCTGCTACAAGAAGTCTTTTCCAAAGTGAAAAAGGTGGAAGAAGTCGACGATGGCTTTTTGTTCCATTTTGATGATGATGAAAATCTGTTGTCAAGCCTTTTTTATTATATCATGGCAGAGAAAGCATGCTGCCCCTTTTTCCAACAGGACATTTCTATTGGTGCAGATCACTCTGGAATTACCTGGAAAATCTCCGGTAAAAATGGTGTCAAAGAAATGTTAAAAGAAATGTTCGAAACAATCGAATTTCCTAAGGACTGAGTTGATTTATGGAGTAAACGACTTTTCCTCAAGTGATAGATTCTCCCGCTAGGTCGTCCAAAAAGTGAAAATGAAAATAATGAACCGATAGCAAAAATTTGCCAATAGTACGGCAGCTATCACTCCGATACCAGCAGGAATCGCCCAGTACCATCGAATATTCATGAATTTTTTGATCCCGATAATGGCATAGAGCAAAGGAAGAAACGATACAAACAAGTTAAATGAGATGGCAGAAGCCACAGACTTGTCGTTACCAACCAAAGTGTTAATCAGTATATCAACCCAGTCGAGCATGACCCAACTGAGCATGAACAAGGTAAAAAAATGGAACGCAAATATGAGGCTATCAAAATAAAAAGGTCTTCGCCTGAAGGCCATCAGGTATACAAAAGCAGCAATCATCGGGACATTGATGATCATGATGGATTTGGATAAATTATCACTTGCATTTTGATAGGTAATGGCGTAAGTATTCAAATCCAGGTCTTCCTTTTGCAGTTTCGAGGCTACCCACTCGTTTGGCCACTTACTGTAAGGTTGTGAATTGATCTGGTCGTAAAGCGATAGTGAATAATCGGAAAGGGGATTTACAAAGAAATAAATCAGGTTCAGGAAAAGGAACAAGGTGACAGGAGAAATGAATTTTTTCCGCTTGCCTTCCAGGAACTCTACGGTCATGCGACCGGGAAATCGAATGAAGTACCAGATACTGAGGACAAAGCGGTTGTCCAAAAAGAAAACATTACTCAAAACTTCACCCACCAGCCTACTGAGCGAACGATCGGAATTATCGCGGACTCGTTGACCGCAGTTGTGGCAAAAGACTCCATTTACCTGGGTACCACAGTTGAGACAATGCGTTTGTAAATCGGGCCTCTTCTCCATATCGATTTGCTAAAAATAGTCAATAGAAATGCAACTGATGATCAGTGGGCTCCGCATGAATGCAATTCAAGCTTAACCTTTTCCGGGATCGATAAACCTCTTCGCCAGCTTTTTCCTAATTGGCAGATCATAGACCTTTAAATAAACAAAAGCGAGAAGGATGGTCCCCAACATGGTCGCGATTCCATAAGGCACACTTTCTACCAGAGAAATTTTGTTATTGGATACCCAGGCATAGAACACCAAAAGAATAGGAAAGTGCGTAATGTACAGTGGGTAGGACAAATCTCCGAGCAAAGTACAAGCCCGTTCCATTACTTTCGTTTTGACTTTCCCGATCGCTCCCAAATAGATGATAAAAGGGAAGGCAATCGAAATGATCACAGCTTCGTACAAACCATTCATCCACAAATGATCTTTACCCCCCAGTCTCGGAAAGCTCAAAAAGGCAATCAACAGTATGGATGAGATCAGGAATGTATTTCTTGTGCTTCCTAAGCTTATTACCCTACGCAGAAGCATTCCCATCATGTAGGGAAACAACAACCTGGTGATACCTATTCTCAGTTGTTTTGGCTCGAGAGACCAACCTCCAATTAAATCCCCTGATTCACCGGTGATGGCGGTAACATACAGTGCAATTGCCGCTAAAAATACGAGTAAAGAGAGTACCGGATTAGGCAGCTTTCTTAAGACAAATACATGTAATACGTTGGCAACGTATTCGAAAAACAGCGACCAGGACGGTCCGTTTAAGGGGTGCATTTCATTCCATCCCCGAACGTCCATACTGGGAGGCACAGGAAGCAAAGTGAATCCAATCAACGTAACCAAAAGTAACGATGCGACTGGCATAGACTCCACTTTAGACATGTCAGGGGAAGCCTGAAAATAGAATAACAGCGCACCAATGGTCATGCCTAGAATAATGAGTGGGTGCAGACGGATAAGTCTCCTTTTGAAGAAATCTCCTACCGTCATCTTATCCCAACGATCGTCATAGGCATGCGCCATAACATATCCCGAAAGCATGAAGAAGAAATCAACTGCCAGGTAGCCATGGTTGATGAATAATTCATGGTAATTCCCCCAGAAGAAAACTTCAAAAGTATGCATGATCAGCACCATGATTGCGGCAATACCCCGAAGCGCATCAAGAACGAGGAGGTGTTTTTTCGAGTCGTGAAAGGTCGAACTTGAAGACATGTATCAGGATTAATTTAAAAATTACACAACAGATCAGCAGTCTCTTTTCAGTCGACTCTCTTCAACTCCGCCTTCATCTTCAATAGTGCTTTTAAGACTGTCTCACGGTTTTTGGATAAGATCATCCATTTTGGCAGGTTAGCTATCATGGACCATTTTTCTCTTTCATTGGTAGGTCTTTGATCTGCTCCAATATACGAAATAAGCTTGTTGCAGTGATGATGATTAAGCACCCAAAGCAAATTTCCCTTGATCCTCCTATTATGAAAAAATTCAAGCCCAAAGTATGGGTCAAGCCCATTGACGATTCCTTCCTTCCATTCTAATGCGAAGGTTCCAGCGTGGTTGCAGGTGTTACACGTCAAATTTACCGCTGACGTCTGACGATCAGTTGATTCCTCTCGATGGTGAACCCGGTTACCACAGCGTTTGCATACAGTTTCCACCCTGCCAACCCATGGTCCATACCATTTCTTATTGCGTTCCCAATCCTCGCCGTTTTTAGTCTGGTGAAATCCGCAGTGCTTACAGTTCAAAATTGGTTTTGACCAGTTGAGTAAACTCAGGCGGTTTTTGAGGAATCCGCTACCCGTGCCCTCTTCACTTTTGATAAGCGCTTGTTCAAAGCATTCCGGACACTTGACCCATATTTCTCCGTAATACGATTCTAATGTAGGTTCGGTACTCATTTTCCCATGGTGTGAGTTCGAATTTACAGAAGCTAAGCAGAACTATACAATCATCCCACCTCCAAAAAGGGTAATCTATCAGGTCAAACGGATATCAACTGACAATCGCGAACTGGTTCCCTACTCGGACCTCAGGGCATGAATCGGATCGGATAAAGCCGTCTTCACGGCCTGGATGCCTATGGTCATCAGGGCCATCATGGATATAAAGATCCCTGTCCCTAAAAAGATCCACCAGGAAAGCTCGACACGATACGCGAAACCATTGAGCCAATTATTCATCAACCACCAGGAAATCGGCGCTGCTATGAGGAAAGCGATAGCGATTAATTGTAGGAAACCTCTGGAAAATAGGTGCAGAATACTGGAGATGGAGGCTCCCAATACCTTTCTAATGCCCATTTCCTTGATACGTAATTCGGCCGCAAACATCGCCAGTCCAAGCAACCCTAAACATGAAATAATAATAGCCAGCGCCGCAAAGGCGTTTGATAGTGTGTTGATGACGGTTTCACTATCGTACAGGGCAGCATATTCATCGTCAATGAAGGTATAACTGAGCGGATAGTTTGGGTTGATCTCCCGAAAGACCTGCTCCATACTGGACAGTGCCTGAACGGTTTCACCGGGTTTGGTCTTTACCAGAATCAGGCCAAAATCAAGATCTTCCTTTACGTCGACGATCAATGGTTTAATTGGATCTCGCAAAGAATGCGTGTGATAATCTTTCAACACGGCAATGATAGGCCCACGTTTGCCCCAGGCGGATATCCATTTTCCAATGGGGTCCGACATATTCATTTGCTTCAAAGCGGTTTCATTGACCATGAAGGCAATGGAGTCACCAGAGATCCGTCGATCAAAATCTCGCCCTTCCACTATTTTTAGATCCATGATCTTCAGAAAATCGTAACCCACTGAAGTAGGCAGAAATCCTACCGACTCATTTTTATCTTGCCCTTGCCACTGAAAGGGCGAAGCCATTTCGAATCCCATGTTGTGTGGAGCTTCACTACTCCTATCGACCAATGAAATACCTGGAGCCTGCTCCAGTTCACTTTTCAGGAGCAAGTACTTCTCCCGCTGGATCAATTCTCCTTCGATCCGTACGGAGATCAGGTTTTCCCGATCGTAACCCAAATGTGAGTTTCGGATGAATCCAGTCTGCCTCGAAATAACCACTGTCGATATCAGCAAGAGAATTGACAAGCCGAACTGAAATACGACAAGGGCCTTTTGCATCCAGACCGAATTTCCTCTCAATCTATTTTTTCCCTGCAATACTGCACTGGGCTTGACACTGGATATATGTAGTGCCGGTAAACTTCCGGCAATCAAACCCATGATCATGCTAAACAACAGGAGGCCTATCCAAAACTGGGGCATCCCAAGGGGTATCATCATGGCGCTATTCGTCAATTCTATCAGTACGGACTGAATGCCGAATAACAACAACACGGAAAGGATGGTTGCCACTGTGGCCATCAAGATCGATTCGATCAAAAATTGACTGATCAGTGAAAATTTGGAGGACCCAACTACCTTTCTTATGCCAATTTCCCTGGCTTTTTTCACGGATTGCGCAGTGGAAAGGTTCGTAAAATTGATGCAGGCAACTAATAAAACGAAAACAGCAACTCCTGAAAAAATACGTATGTATTCTATTTTTCCGTTAGCGGGCTTTCCTTCCACAAAATTAGATCTGAGGTATTGATCTCTGAAAGGTTGCAAACCCAATTCCACAGATAATTCAGGGTATTCGTTCAATCGAGCTTTCAGAAAATCCCTGACCTTATCCTCAAAATGTATCGCATCTGCGGTCTTTTCTAATTGAACGAACGTTTTGATGTTACCGCTCGATAACAAGATCCCGTCATTATGGGTAAGGTCCCAATTGATAAGGTAGTCAAATTGCAGCGTACTTAATGGCGTGATGTCTTCAAATACCGCGGTAATAATAAAATCATTATTGTTTTCATAGCGAATGGTTTGTCCCATGGCTTCAGTCGGTGATCCAAAAAAAGATTCTGCCATTTTACGTGATATGGCCAAACCTGATCTGCTGGACAAAGCGGTGCGCTCGTCACCTGCTAATAGCGGAAAGGAGAACATTTGAAAAAATGCGGGCCCTGCAGTTGCCCCTTTGAACTTTTGCTGTTTTTCACCCACTCGAAAGGTACAGGCATGGCCCCATGGGAGCTCATACGAGGTGGCATAAGTCGTCGCTCTTTTGATTTCGGGGAATGTAGCTTTCAATTCATTGGCGAGCACGCTGGAACCATCAAAATTGATATCTATGAATTCTATGGGGATGGCATGTCCTCCATGTACATTTCCCGCTGACTTTTCGGTGTAATAGATACTGAATAACTGCTCAGCGTTTTGATGAAAATTATCGATGGATTTCTCGGCATTTACCCAAAGCAGAATGGCAAGAAAGCAAGTGATTCCCAGGGCCAAACCAGTGATATTGATCACAGAGAAAACGCGCGCCCTGATGATATTTCTTGTGGAAGTTTTTAAGTGTTGATTGATCATGGCAAAGTGTAATGTTTTATGAGGTGTTGGTCTAAGCATAAATCTGGGACGCACATAGGAACACGCCTCACGTAGGTAGGACAACTGCTTTCGAAAATGGCTCCCTGAACGTTTCGTCCTAATGCCATGCCTTTCGTGCAGATCACCCAATATTTCCTCCAACAGTTCGGGGGCACAAACCATTTTCAGCAATAGATCGACCCATCGAGGCGGTGTATTCTTTTTGTTCTCAGTTGTCATTCTTTCAAAGCGTTTAGTTCCGGAATAGCTCCCTGAGCCACTCTACTCCAAAGATTTTCTCGCACCTCCCGCACCTCCCTCAGGATCTTTCCACCTGCTACCGTCACGGAATAAAGTCGCTTTCTTCGCCCACCCCTTTCAGCAGTGGACTCCCCCATCTTCGAAGACAAAAACCCTTTCCTTTCCAGCCTTTGCATTGCCGCATGTGTGGCTCCCGTGGTAATGGTCCTTTTCAGCACTCTTTCAAGTTCTTCTGCAACAATCACACTGTACGCCTCGGGAAATTGAATTGCAATGGTCAATAAAACCAATTCCTCAAATTCACCTAAATCACTTCTTCTCATTTCGATTTGATTTATTACTTCTATTTCGGTATAACAAATAAAATACCAAACTCACGAAACACTGATATTCGCTCGCAATCGCGGTTTTCATCAGTCATCAAAATGAAATTACTGTTGTGATCTGAACAGTTTTGTTTGGAATCGGACAGATACTATCCGGGAAAAAGGAGCTGTTGAGGGTTAATAAAGGAGCTCGTACTCCGCAGGAGAGTATTGGATCAATCGGAATGCAAGCTCAGCTTCAGATAATCAGTGAGGAAGTATTAAATAAATAACGTGGATAAATGAAAGTTGAATTGAAACCATCAGAAATTGTGCGGAAAGAAACAAGTAAGGGATGGTTGGCCCGCCAAATTTCATCACGCCAACCACGCTACTTCTAATGATTACTCACCTTGTTTCTTCTGCCACTCTTTGACGATTGCCGGTAATTCATCACCTTCTGCTACAAATATCAGCGAAGCGGAATTCATACAGTACCGCAATCCGGTGGGTGCCGGACCATCATTAAATACATGTCCCAGGTGGGAGCCACTTCCGCTATCCACTACTTCCGTACGCACCATACCATAGCTTCTATCAACATGCTCTTCGACAGCTCCCTCTTCAATGGGCTTGTAAAAACTTGGCCATCCGGTACCTGATCTAAACTTATGCTCGGAACTGAAAAGAGGTTGACCGGTAGCGGCTGAGTAATAGATCCCCTTTTTCTTATTGTTCCAGTATTCTCCTGAAAATGCTCGCTCCGTACCTTGCTCTCGCAAGACGTAAAATTGCATATCAGAAAGATGCGTCTTCCATTCTTCATCTGACTTTTGAATGGGATATGAGTTATTTCCTTCTTTTGAATTTGATTTTGTCTGGCAAGCCCCAGTGAGAAATGCAAGGACAAGCGTAAAAGCAATCGATAACCTCATAGTATTAATATTTTTCTTGCGATAACGGAAGGTTAAATCATTTGTTTAGCATTCTCATGGTTTAACTAAAGAATTGCCCGATAAGATATTTTAAATGTCGTTTTCCCGATAGGAAACACCTCAAATGCTCCTGATTTCATGTTGCTAAACCCATTCAATCCTAACTAACCCTCACAATCATCAATCCCCGATCTTCACAATGTTTTTAGGCCAGGGATCAGGAAATTCGTGCCCCTCTTGCATGAGTTGAATTTCTTCGTCATTTAAGAAGCAAGCTTTTAACGCATCCGTAAAACGGTCTACTTGCGCCTCATCCCCAATGACCGTGAGGTCACAGCAACGATCACCAAAACGGCCGGGTTCGCTGGCCAGCATTTTTTTCAGTTCTTCTATTTCAAAATCTGAAATACCATGGTTCTCGTCTTCTACCACCCCGGCTCTCCAGTATCCGATCAGTTCCAGACTGATACTCCCGGCTGCCTGATTCCATAGCAATGAGAGTTTATCGCGACTGGCGAGCCAAAAGAACCCTTTACTGCGATAAATTCGCTGGTCAAGGTGTTGATGGCAAACATCCCATAGGCGTTGTGGATGGAAGGGGCGATCGTCTTTAATGACCCTCGTGGCCAGGTCATACGGCCGATCGGCTTTTTCTTCTTCCTCCTCCAGCACGGGTTTCAACTCCTTTACCAATTTCCCCACTTTGTGGTAGTTGTATTCCTCCAACTCAAATAGTGACTCAATGGCAAGCTTGCCAAAAAACACAGAATGAGTTGAGGCGTATGGATTTATCTGTCGGATGTAAGAAGCAATTTCTGTCAATCTCCCTTCCTCGATGCGATCGCCCTTGGTAAGGATCAAATGACTACAAAACATAATTTGCTCTACCAACAAATTAACCGTATCCCTTTTCCCTTGCGCGAGGTTACGTTGCAACCTGGGAACAAGGCTCTCTCCATAGTTGTAGTCATGCGCCAGCATAAGACTGTCCACAAGTGCAAACATGCCGACCATCTTGACCTGGCCATGGCCATTAAAGTATTCAGCCAGAGGCAGTGGGTGACAGCTACCGGAAGTTTCAATGATGATGAGTTCCGGATTTTGATGAGATAATAATTTATTTAACGCCTCATCAAGCTTTTGAATTCCTGTCGTACTGCTCAAGACATAGCCATGGATGGATTCCATGATCTGGTTGTTGTCTTCAACTGCATCCGTAGTACCAATCAATTCTCCATCGACATCCAATTCACTCATGTCATTGACAATAGCACAAACTGGAATACCCTTCTTCTTTGATTGAGAAAGGAGTTTTCTGAATAGTGTTGTTTTACCAGAACCCAGGAATCCATTCAGTATCACTACCGGAATCCTTTCAGAGGCGTCATTATTAGAGGTATCGATCACTATTTTGTTTTCATTAATCATTAAAGTAGTTCAGGAGAGTTGATTTCTCTTTCATGAACTCATTTCCTGAATGACAAGTATTACTCATTAAAATAATCCCAGGCTACCTTGGCGATCCTGGCAATGATTTCCTGATTGGTTTCATCACTTTCCATTGAGTCGCTCACAAATACACTGATATAGAAGTAGTTGTTGTCCGGTAAAAAGACAATACCAATGTTATTAACCGCCCCCGAAAGCCCGGTATCGTTCTTTCCGGAATATCCGGTTTTGTGCGCCACAACCGTTGATTCTGGAAGTAACCCCCTTATTCTCTTCTTCCCGGTTTGCGTGTCTTTCAATATTTGAAGTAAAAACTGATGGCTTTCCTTGCTCCACAAGGTTTCTTTGTTTTCATGAAAAAGCCTCAAAACCTGATTGGCCGCCAGTGGGGTGGTCCAGTTTTTGTATTGTATATCCCAATCATTTTGCATCACAATCTCAGGATACTTAATAGCGATATTTTCTATTCCCAGGCTGCGCATATAATTATGTACCGCTTTCGTTCCTCCGACCAACTCAAAAAGCTTATCACATCCCACATTGTCACTCCAGGCAACTGTATACCGAATTACCTCTGCCAAACTGATTTCAACTCCATCCGGGTATTTTTTACGAAGGGGGCTCCATAACTTTTGGTAAGTGTCCATGAAGGACTTGTCAATCGAAATGACCTGATCGAGATTTAATTTCCCCTGATCTACCTGATCCAAGACAGCCAGTGCCAGATGAAACTTATACACACTTTGCATCGGTAATCGCTTATTGCCATTAACACTGAGTGTGTCCCGGACATCACTACCCCAAAGGGCTACACCTACGGTCGCAGAATTTCCCTCGATCACTTCTTTGATTTTTTGCCTGAGTGTATTGAATTCCTGTGCATCAATGACGTGATTGACTAAACAAGTGAGGAAGAAGAGAAAGAAAGCTTTTTTGATCATAATCAGGGTACAAACGTCACCAAAGTTAGGCACCTATTCCATGGAAATCCGATTCGAGAGGCCACTTACTCATGACAACAGTCAGGAAATTTAACCTCAGATTGTTGTATGTGTCTCCAATTGATCAAGTGTGCGACGGCAACAATTGACCCTCCAACGGCCATCATAGGAATTTCCCAGGCTTCCGAATGAACCAACTGACCTGCACCTATGAATAAGAAACCTGTTCCCACTAAAATCAATGAAAGAGGTCGATGATGATGTTTCCGATAGCCATGGGACAAGGATGAAATGGCGATCGCCAAACTCACCACGATGAAAGCGTATTCCACCCAGTGATTGTCTAATATCTCCAATCCAGCCAGTGGCGCCAGTGTAAGTAAAAAGGGTAAAGCGGCGCAATGTAATGCACAGGCCACAGACGCACTAAATCCTACGAAATCTAAATGGAGTCCTATAAATCTATTTTTCATGCTAGTTAATTCATGTTAAAAGGCGGCAAAGATAGAAGTGTAACAACAATAAATGCAACAATGTTGCATTTATAAGTAAACCATTGATACTTTTGTTCCAGACTATTAGAATAATGTTAAAAACCCAAGGATCACTTTTTGCTTACCATCGACTAACGGGTCCCAATGCTTAAGTTCATTCCCCTACTCACTTTATTTGTGACTAGTCCCGCATTGGCACAGACCAAAATCAATTGGAAAACTTTTGAAGATGTTCGCTGGACAGATAAATACAGTGAAGAAGAAGATGCTTATTATTATTATCCGCACTTTGGGCCCTCAGTGAAGGAATTAGAAGGTCAGGAAGTCGTACTAAAAGGTTTTATGCTGATCCTGGGGTCTGGAAATGATCAATTTTACATCCTTTCGAGATATCCATACGCTTCCTGTTTCTTTTGCGGAAGTGCCGGACCTGACTCTATCGTCCAGTTGGATCTGAAACCCGGACATCCTGAGTTTCGAATGGATCAGCGGGTTGCAATAAAGGGAAAACTGAAGCTTAATCAGGATGACTTTGATCAATGCAATTTCATCCTGACCGATGCCGAGCCTTCCAAACGTAAATGAGACCTGAAACTTTTGAAGACATCAAAATGACGGAGGGTAAGGATATCGCAGATTTACTATCAAGTCATGGGCTCAAAAAAACACCCATTCGGATCCAAATTCTCAACCTATTTCTGCAGCATCATTATGCCTTGTCCGCCAATGACCTGGTCGACCACATGAAGTCAGGTATTGACCGTGTCACCGTGTATCGAACATTAATTGCATTTGAGGCTCAGGGAATCCTTCACAAGGCTTCAGAGAATAAGCATGGAATCAAATATGCGCTTTGCCAGCATTCCTCATCGTATCAAGAGCACGCAGATAAGCATGTGCATTTCGTCTGTGAATCATGCAATCAAACGTATTGCCTATCAGATGTTGTGATTCCCGAAGTTCAAATCTCGGCAGAGTTTTCCGTTCACAAGGTAAATTATACCATCAGTGGGGTATGCGGTGCTTGTCAGACGAGCTAGAAGAAAAGGATTCGTTTGCAATAATCAATATCGCTCTTCCTCTACTTTGGCTCCGGTAACCAGAAAAGCCAATTTATTGACATCCGTATTATTGAGCTCCAGTTTACCTGTCACAGCCAATCGTTGATCTGTCCGAAAAGCATTTGGGGCTTTACTGACTAAAGTCACCATCGCAACAGATTCAATACCTGCTCTGCCGCAATAGAAACAACTGGAATTAGGATAGCGTGAAATGATTATGACCGAATCCAATTTGGAATAGGGTAGGTAATAACCAGATAATTTAATTTCCTTGCCTTCCATGTCCAATATATCTGGCGTGAAAATCGGCAAACGATAATGCCCCCCTGCGGCTTCAACATACTTCCTTTCCATTGAGATCTCCGCAAACATTTTCCAATATCCAATAGACGAATTATCAGGTGGGGCGTGCCAGTTAAGACTGTCCTTTTCAAGCACGAAGAAATACACCATAGCAGCAATTGATACTAAGGCAGATACTTTCTTCAAAATATTTTGCTTATTCATCTCGATTTGGGTTGAATTTAGTTTTTGATGCTTACAATTGCAACTATGTTGCATTTTCAAAAACCTAAATGACGTGGGGAAAGCAAGAATAGGCATCATAAACGTATCAGATAGAGCCAGTCGAGGCGAATACGAGGATTTACCTGGCCGTGAGGTGAAGCGACTGCTGGATTTATGGTTGGTGACTGAATGGGAAGCAGTGTATGCTGTGGTTCCCGACGAGCAAGACCTACTGGAGGAGCAAATGATCCAAATGGCAGATCAGGAGGCATGTTGTCTCATTGTGACCACCGGAGGTACAGGCCCGCAAAAAGGGACGTCACCCCGGAAGCTACAATTGCCGTAAGTGAAAAGCTACTACCCGGCTTCGGAGAGTTGATGCGTCAGGTCAGTCTTCAGTATGTACCAACGGCCATTCTCTCACGTCAGACGGCAGGGATTCGAGGGAAATCACTGATTGTCAACCTTCCAGGTAAGCCAAAATCCATTGGTGAGTGCTTAGAGGCTGTCTTCCCTGCCATCCCCTATTGCATTGACCTTATCGAAGGACCTTATCTGGAAACCGATGAAACATACATGAGCGTATTAAGGCCTCGTCAATAAGACTCAGGAATGAAGACATGTTTTATCAAATCATTTTTCACTTGCTGAATCTCGCACTTACCTGAGAAGAGAATAGATGACTTTCACTAAAGCCTTTCGGATCTAAAATGCAGAATAAAAGATTTGTTAAAGCCCGGATCAGGCATAGAACCTTATCTGGGTTTCATCAATTTAGGGTCATCAGCATCCATAGGCAGCAAATCTAAATCTCTATGAAAAGCACCTCTATTATTCGTTCAATCATGCTCTTGTTGGTTTTGGGAACCATATTCATCAAATGCCAGCCCCAAAAAGACGAACCTTCGTTTCTATTAGGTCAGGGTACTGGAATCCACAGTGCTACTTTGATGGTGAATGATCTGGGCACGGCCATATCCTATTATGAAGATACCCTGGGATTCAATATAAGAGGTAATGCTGAACGAGGAGTCTTTGAAGGATCTTTAGCCGCTGCTGTCTCTCTTGGAGACATGACCTCCCTTGAATTGGTTTCTCTCGATGATTCGTCCAGGATGAATTCGACTTCTTTTATCCAATCATTTCTATCATCCGGTGAAGGGGTCCGTTTATTTGCTCTGAGTACTTCGTCGGTAGATTCTTCACTAATGGCGTTGACCACTAATGGCTTTCAATTAGACTCGATCCGTGCTTATCGTACATCTCATAAAAAACCAGAAGGCTGGTCACGGGATGATGGTGATCCGAAACGCAGAAGTCTTGATTTTAATTCGGCCAATCCACCTGCTCATCTACCACGTTTCATTGAAAAAATAGACTATGGGTATGGTGATGTACAGAAAGACTGGAAAACTTACTACATCTACCGGCGATGGTTCAATGAACATCCCAACGGTGCAGTGGGCATGTCAGCCATACGTGTGGTTGTCAAAGACTTGAAAAGCTCCTATCAGGAATATCAAAAAATGGGATTGGCACTGATTGAGCAAAATGATTCCATTGCCAAATTCCAGCTTTTCAGACATCAGGAATTGCATTTGGTGGCAGCTGAAGACAGTCAGCGACTTTCTGACTTTGTTTCCATGAGAGGTGAGGGCGTATATGCAGTCCGATTTGATGTAACAAACCTGGATTCCACAACCCATTACATACGGAAGAAACTTCCACCACAGGCATTTTCCAGAACACCCCGACAATTGACCATTTTTCAGGACCATGCTCACGGGGTGCAATTGGAATTTGTCCAGGAGCCAGAAGCACAAAATCAAATGGTAAAAATGTTGACGCCTGAGGATGAACTCGATAGTCTGGCCATTCAACATGCCTCCGGTTTGTACACGAAATACTGTGCGCTGTGTCATGGCGAAAATCGGGAAGGATACGCGGCAGACCATGCGCCATCCTTGCGTTCCAAATCTCTCCTTGGTACCAGCAGTGGTACTAATTTCATGCGATACACCATCCAATATGGGCGTGCCAATACGGCCATGGCCGGCTACCTGGATAAACAGGGAGGCCCTATGGAATACATCGAAATTGAGTTACTGCTGGAATGGCTTTATCAAATGAGCGATGTAGAAGAACCGATCTCTATTTCAAGAGATCCTGTGCTAGGGGACATTGAATTGGGAGCGGATCTGTATGCTCAAAATTGTTCAGTTTGTCATGGAGAAAATGGAGAGGGAATTACAGCTCCGGCACTGGGAAATCCCATGCTGTTAGCTACGGCTACGGATCACTTCCTTCGATATGCCATTGCGGAAGGACGAGACGGAACACCCATGATCGGGTTCAAAGACAGCCTCAATACAAGAGAAATTGATGGATTAACTGCTTTCTTGAGAAGTCGTGCGTCTGGATGGAACATTCCAAAACCAGACACGATCACGGTCCCTTCACCAAAAAATTATGTGTTAAATCCAAATGCTGAAGCCCCGTCCTTTGCATTGAGAGAAGGTAAATATGTCAGTGCGGAACAAGTCAATCAAGCCTTTCAGGACAGTCTTCGGATGATCATTTTAGATGCTCGCTCCGAGGTAGCCTGGCGTCAGATGCACATTCCAGGCTCCATACCTGTCCCCTATTATGAAGATCCCGAAAACTTCATTAATGACATCCCCAATGATGGGACACAGATAGTGATCTATTGCGCTTGTCCTCACGCTGCCTCCAACCGTGTCAGGAATACATTAAAACGCAATGGTTTCGAGAATGCTGTAATTATCGATGAAGGGATATTGGTGTGGGCTCAAATGGGATTCCCTGTCAGGAATGGAAGCTAGATCTCAATACAAATACAGTTCCTTCATCCTTTCCAAATCACGCGAACTCAATCCAAGTCCTTGCTGTAAATAGCCGTTAATAGAACCATAGTTTGATTTGATCAAATCCCATGAAGCATTAAGGTAATTGGATCTCACATCCATGATGGCTCTGGAAGATTCTGGTTCAATTCCTAGGATATGGGCTCCTAATCGTGCATTTCGTTCCATCTTATCATGGCGATAATAATTCGATAATAAGTATTCCTGCATGATCACCTCTTCCGATACCCCGAGCGAATAAAGAATAAGGGCTGTAAGCAAACCTGTCCGATCTTTTCCAGCTGTACAATGATAAACCAGTCCGGTGTTCTCCTCTTTTAGCAGTAAATCAAAAACTTTCGCAAAATCCTGAGCTCCCTGATCTGCAAAACGCGTCATGACTGTTTCCATTTTGCCAGCCCCATCAAATTCAGCAACACTTTGCTTTCTTATCTCTTTTTTCGTTCGCTCCAGTTCTTCGTCAGTAATTCCTGAAATAGGCACATGGATCCAGTTAACTCCCTGATTAGATGGAATTTTGTCCGGTTCATGATGCACCTCTCCTACCGTTCGCAAATCCACAACCGTTCGTATACCCATCTCTTTCATCGCTTCAAATTCCTGTGGCTTCAGTTTTTCCAGCTTTCCCGATCGATAGATCTTACCCCACCGGATTTGACGGCCATCTTCTCCCCGAATTCCTCCGATATCTCGGAAATTCAATACTTTTTCAAAGGTCACCTGTCTGTGAGCTACCAATAGCTGACCTGCACTATCGGGATGTCTTAATACCACCTTTGGTCGATGTTTCGCCAATGAAATCACATCATTGGGAGTGCCTACTATCTCGCCTATCGTTAATAAAGTTCCGTCCGGTTTGAAGGAATCAATTTCCCAACCTGAATCCAACCACTCCGACATAAAAGGGCTGTCCAGCGCAGGTTCCTTTAAGTCATAAGGAGGAACAGGATATTGCTTGTAAGACTTACATCCGGCTATCCAAAATACAATGAGTATGAAATAAATAGAAGATCGAACCATTAGTATGATCTGAACAAGGAGAACTGATTGATGGACCTATAACACATTTACAAATAATTGCTTACCAAAACTTATTTTCTGGAAAGCAAAGACATTCCGGCTGCAGCTCCGGAAATAAACAAGTTCCATTCCCGGAGCTTAACACCAGTAACGTTTAGTATCAGAAATGAAGTTCCCACAATCAAAAACTTCACCACGCTTTGCTTTCGGGATTCTACTCATAAAGTGGCTCTTTAGCAGAATTTCATTGATCCAGAAATTCTCTTTCCGTTAGCGGCTTATCTAACATTTGCCACTCCGTTTTCATTGGGAAGTGCGTTTTAATCAGGTTTTCAGGGCTTATAAACAAATAATAGAGGTTCGGTTCCCTTGTTTCTACCTTCCCATCTATAAGCCTGGAACGACTCCCCCAGGTTGCATCAATCAACTTCCATTCTCCATTGAGTTTCACTCGATTCCAGCTATGTCGGGCACTCGAATCCAGAGCTCCTGTGAAAGTACTGGTCCTCGCATAGCCTGCCAGAAACTCAACTTCTACTCCAGCTAGTTCGCACAACTCAACAAAAAGCCTGGAATACTCGGAACAAATCCCTTTTCTGGAGAAGAATGAATCCGTAAGTCGGTAAAGTACCTGCGTCTTATCATATATTCCTACATCATAAGCAATATTGGCGGTCATCCAGTAGTAAATACTTTCCACCATTTCTGTATCGTCTTTCGCCTCAAGTCGAAGATACTTAATGAACCGTTTTTTACTCTTTTCAAATTTCGCAGGGATTAGGGAGACGTGGTTGTACAATCTATGGTTGATGGAATCCTTGGCGATACAGGAAGGCCACAGACATGCCATAATTACTACGATAGAAAACAGACGTTGAACCACGTTCGGATTTGTTCCCATACATGATGTGTATTTCTTGAAATTAGCTAAAATCTGATAAAGTACCCACCCATACCTTACGCGCTAAAATGCCCTTTCATCGAGAAAAGAGAGTTGTTCAGCGAAGAACATCGATGCAAATGAGTCCAATATTTTCATTTTATACATAAGGCCCATATATTGCTCAAAGAGTCATGATTCAAAACGCCGCAAAAGAGAACTATTTTCAGCTTTTCCCTGAAGAGCTGCTTGCCAGTATATTGGATGCTTTTGTGATCAATCAACCCATGATTGGCGAAGTAGGTGGCGACGGCTTCTGGGTCCATCAAACTCCGGAATACCTCTATGTCATTGTTTTTGATTGCATGGGCCATGGTTATGGTGCCAGCATGATGACACGGATCTACACCAGCGCCCTGGAGCATGTAGTGAATGACTTACAATTGACCGACCCCAGTGAGATTTTATCAGCGGTTCATGAACAAATAAGAACCCAGTTTCATGGCAAACCCAAAAGAGCCATTGGTACCGGGGCAGACATGGGCATATTACGCATCAGTAAATCTGACCGGGTTCTGGCTTTTGCAGGGGCAAAAACGAATTTGTTGCGCGTGGTGGATGGTCGTTGCGAGATCATCAAAGCTGATCGTCTACAATTGGGAGAGCTTTTTGATTATCCAAGGACCTACACCAATCATGTCATGCAGCTCGATGAGACTCAGGCTGTCAATTTTTACATGGCCAGTGATGGCTTTGTGGACATGATCGGAGGACCGGAAACCAAACGATTTGGCAGGAAGCAGGTCATGCAGCTCCTGGAACAGATTTATGCAGAGCCACTAATGAAGCAAAAGCAAGCCATCTCTGGTACTATGCAAACCTGGCTGGGTCCCAATGAACCCGTTGACGACTTGTTGATCGTCGGATTCAGGGTTTAAAGCAGTAGTTGTTTTGAAATCCTGATCAGAGCTGGGGTCAGCGTACTTTCACTTTATCCACCACTTATGTTGGCCTCCTTACATTCTTGAGGTGGGCACCTCTCTAAACCGATTTACTTTCGCCCAAATAATTGGCAATCACGACTCAGGTAAGAACCCGCCCAACATTATGATCAAATCCTTGAACCTCAACAAAATACTATTCACACTGCTTTGCGTGATCATAGCTTCTTTCGCAAATGGACAAATCAGCAAGCCAAGTTTAAGTCCGCGGATAAAAACGGAGCAGAAAGTAGGCATGGTCAATGTGACCCTGGATTACGGTCAACCCAATAAGCAAAACAGAAAGATTTTTGGAGGACTAATTCCTTATAACAAATTGTGGCGAACCGGTGCCAATGCCTCCACCAAGATCACTTTTGACCGTCAAGTGAAACTGGACGCGCTACTGCTTGGCAAGGCACCCAAAATACTACTCGGCGACGTGCTTTGGCACGCCGCCAACGGTGGACATGATGTACCTAACTGACCACCGCAGCCAAGTCCTTGCCAAGCTTCGCGCCCTTATCAGCTCCGCACTCCAGCAACTCTACCAACTCAGGTTCCACCATGACCCCCCCTAAGCCTATGCCGCGTGCGAGACTTTACATTCCTACCACACTTGCTTGAAAGTGGTAAACCGAGCAAGCAAATCACTGTGGCCGACCTAGCCCAGAAAATTCTACTGACGACAGATGCCAACATAGAAGAAGTGCTCAACCAGAGCATAGAGAGACTTGAAACAGAGACACACTACGACCAACAGAGGCAACAACTACAGAGACACCTGGAGGACACCGGGAAGAAGCCCTGCGCTGCACCGGCGCCCAAGCCACCCGATGCCCACCGGCACAAGCCTCCCAAAGAAGGCCAGGAAGCGAGCAACGCCTCACCTCATCGACCTGACCCCCCCAGCATGAGCGGGGCGCCATCCAGTGATGGCCAACCGCCCACACATAACACACACGTCAGCAGTTGTGAGCCGGCTGCAATGGGAGCAGCACCCAGTGGTGCCTACCCCAACGCAGTGGCCACCCCATGCACTAGCACCCCTGGGCTGGCTGGCGGGGCGCCACCCAGTGGTGGCCAACCACCAGCCACTCAGGCACCTACCCACCCACACTCCCAACCCCCCCCACAAACCCAGCAAATCCTCACGGAGCTCCTAGCCAAGATAGCCAACAAGCTGCTCGACTTTCGTTGCGACCACAAGGGCGAGCAACCATCCAGTGTGCGGCACATCGCTACCTGGAATGTTGGAGGATGGACGCAACCAGGGCGCGCTGGCGACGACAAACTTAAAGCAATAAAAGCCAGCCTACACAAAGGACCCATTGTCCTGCAAGAGACCCACTGGACACACGAGCAGGCCACCAGACTCCACACACTCATCCCTGGCATACACGTCGTCTCCACAGCCGCCACAGTAAAAAACACACACCCGAGCGGTGGTGTTGCCATCATTCTGCCAGTTGGGTATGAGGTCCTCACACACCAAACTATACTACCAGCACAAATCCTAGCTGCGCAAGTGCAGCTCAAAGGTGCCAAGATCAGAATCATCTCAGTATACCTACACCCAGACAACGTTCAGGAGAACCTGCAGGTCCTCATTAAGTACCTCAACACCATCGACCTCCGCGACTGGACCATCCTCGCAGGAGACTTCAACAGGGCCGATGAGCAATGCAGTAAGCTATGGCATCAACTGACAGAAGAGTCCGGCCTCACAGACAGCCACCCAATGCTCCCCACATTCCGCACTGCTCACAGCGAATCGTGCCTTGACCGCATCCTACTACCCACAGCCTTCTCGCAAAATCTACACCTGAGACACAGCACCTGCGCCCGGTGGATCGGAGCGAAGCTCCGCCATGGGCTCGTCACTATTTGGCTCAAGCACAAGTCAACGGTCCCCCCTGACCCCAGGCTACCCAAACACCACACCATCCCCCCCTACATCTTCCGGCCGGGCATGGAAGGCCCTGTACAAAACCAACTTGCCATCGAAGCCATCCGAGACCTAGAACGCAGAATCATGCAAGAACCTAACCAGGCACATACAGCGGAGAGCCTCACCACCCTGTATTGGGCCTGGTGGCGGTCCCTCACACCAGAACACAAAAAGCCCCGCTTCAGTCGCCAAGGGCCTCACCACGAACGCTGGCGTGGCCTGTTCGTCCCCCTTACATCAGAAACTGGCCTCGCCGAAGTGCAATGTACCTGGGGTGGAGTCTTTGTTGCCGAAGCCATAGCAGCATACCGGTGTTGCACCAACTGCCCTCTTCGAAGTCAACGAGCTGGTTGACCTCTGCAGACATCTCATGCACAAAGAGCTCAGCTTTGGTGAGCCTGGCATCCTGATTGGTACGGAACCTCATCAGGACATCAACGCGGGAATGGCCATCTTTATTGGCTCACAAACCACCCCGCGGCCGGACGTGCGCTCCTGGAGAAACCACGCGAAGAGCTTCCACACAAGCCGGCTGCACTCATGCCCCCAGTGACACTCACTGAGCAACAGTTCAGGGCTGCCAGCAGTGCAATGACCCACGCTACTCATGTCCGGATGGCTGCCCTCACCCGAACTCCGTTGGCTGGCATCAAAGCCAGCACATCCACCGAATTTTTGACTGCATGGACAATCTTAGGCGCTTGGACGTGCACTCGTGTTTGGCCCACGCCTAGCCATGCCCGATGGCCCCAAGCGTGCTGTCCCATCAACCAGGCCCTTGCTGAACGCAAACCATACCTAGGTGGTTGGGCTCAAAGCAGTTTCGAACAAGGGGCACTCTGTGCGCTGGCAGCCATGTCGTCCCAGGCCTCCATGTACTGTGCCATCCCAGGTGACGCGTGTTTTCAGTGTCACGGGATCAGTGCCTGCGTCTCAGATCCGCCCCAGGCTACCTTGCCCCTCTTTATCCATTATATTTTGGGAATAAGGACAGCATTCACGAACTGGACCAGATCCGATCCTTGCCTTTTCTGTGCCAATCTCTCTTCGGACATGAGGACACCCCGCCCTTCTGGTGCCAGCGTGAGTGGTGACTTTGCAATCACATGCAACAAGCGTCCCTCTCCCTGCTGGCGCCCACCTGAATGGCAGGCTGTTCCCCCGGTCGAGAATACCGAGGCCATTGGCCCCAACGAGGTCCTGGCACTGCCCTCCAACATTGGAGACGGCGCAATCCTGCCAGCCAGCAGTGCACAGCCTACGGCAGTGGTGCCAAAGTGGAGCTGCAGGACACGGCAGTGCCCAGTGGCACCGAAGTGCTCCATGTCTACTCGACAGGCCTGAATGGCAGCTTGCCGCGTGACCTACCACTGCCATCGTTCATTTACGTGGTGCATATGGACCTAGTCTGTCCCAAATGTATGCCGACCAAGGCAGCAAACCTGCCAGTGATGCAGACTTGCCCCGAGCACCGCTCAGATCCCATGCTGAATACCTCGAGTTTTGCCGGTGTCTACTCGATGAAGATGGGCACAGGTGCTGGCGTGAAATGCTTGTTACCTTAGGCGTCTCGAATCCCGATGCCTGGGTGCGGTATGCGGCAAAGTATGCCACTCTGCCACCACTGCCTGCACAGTTAGCTCTGCCTGCTCCTGTGTGGTCTATTGTCTCTTCGACGATGCTGCTGTACCTACAACCCGCGCTGCTTGCGGCACTGGCAGAGCGAATGCGTTGGGCCCTTGAGCCCTGCCCGCACACAGAGATTGCAATGCACTTTGCGGGCTTCAGTGCAGGTTCATACACGGTCATCGCCCTGGAAGTTGACTACCGGCTTCTGTGTCAGCACTTCCATCTACCCCTCTGCCCAGGCACAACCACAGTGGGAGCCTTAGGGTGCCCGGTACGTTACCTGGTCGCACTTCTCTCCCCGGTCTTCCAGCCTGATACTGCTTGCCTGCTCTCTGCACAGCGGGCATTGCGTATCTCACACGTCTGGGAAGACATTCTCTGCGTCTGGCACCCAAAGATTGATGTCCTTCGGGCCCTTTCTGCCCCCCTTCGGGCGCAAGATACTCGCCCTGCCCTGCTCATACAGGTTCTCGACTCTGGCAACACTGAAGAGATTGAGTGGCTCGGCAAAGAGAAGCACAACTATGGCCATCTACTTCGCGTGACCATCCCGCGCAACCCTGCCTTGCTGGTAGTGAGAGCCACACTAAAGGACCTTGCTGCGTACTCGGCAGACTTTGTCCCCCCAGAAGCTCTTGACACCCTGGCTTCGTACCTCCTCTCATGGGCTGCCACAATTGCCCCCTTTGACATGCTCACAGCTGAGCAACTGCTTATGGCAGCGGCCAGTGATGATGGCGCCCTTGAAGTGGCCCGTATCCTCTCGCGCAAGCAGCGTGGCGGCGACCTTACCTTTGCCACGGCACGCCAAGTCCTCGTGCAGAACGTCTGTCGTGCCATTACTCGGGCAGTCAAGCAAGCCAAAGAGGGACTGCTGATCAGCAGCATCGTGCAACGATTCCTACTCGACCTACCGCTTCGGCTTCTGGTGCTTCTCCTTGGCAGGCTGCTTCCCCTGCTTCGCTCCACGGCCACCACAGGGGCCCCACTGCTGGAAGCGTCGGGCAAATCCAGTGGCAAGCGAGCTGGCCCTGCCCGCATCATGCATACCATGGCCAAAATCAATCCCCAGGAGCACTCGCTGGGATGCATTGCACTGTCTGCTGAGGTTTGTGGCCTGCGCCACTATCGCCTCACCTTCTGGCCTCCAATCACCTCCCTTGCCCACTTCCACCCTTTGCGAAAGCCCCCCCAAGGCAGCAAGCCTGACGGCAATGCTCGCTTCCCGCCGGGTACTCTGCTATAACTTGAGGTATCCTTCGCTGCCCCGCATGCGCAGGGGGGTGACCCCCGTGTGCGACATCTGCTGCAAGGTCCTGCAACTGTTGAAGCTATCCGTGGTCGGCATGGCTTTACCCTTGCCACAACCCCCATTGAGTTGCCAGAAGGGCCCTGGCCACGAGCTGCCAGCTCGACTACCGACAATCAATGTGTGCGAACGCTTGACCCTGATAGCGGCGGTGCCCGGATCCTGCTCAATCAAGGCCAGTGGACTGCTGAGGCAGGCACCGGCGATCTTGCGGCGACTGCACCAGGGCTCCCCTTTGTCGTCCATGAAGCCAAATGTGCACAACCCAAACAACGTGATCCTGCAGCTAGGAAGCGGGCGAATGAAGCCTGTATTGCTGCCCCCTGCGGTCTCATTGGCTACTTTCTTGACCCTGCCCTCTTCGAAATGCTTGCCAGAACGGCGCGGCTCTCTCTGCCTGCGGAGCCTTTCCATGCACCTCGGTGGAGGGAAGCCACCATGCACAACTTCACGGTCTATGTGCACCATGTCATGCGCGTAGGGCACCTTGCGTCCCCCATGGTCTGGCGCAGCCTGCTCTATCCGTCGCCGGCAAGGCTCCCCCTGGCCTGGGGCGTCACGCAGCTCCCGCTTCCCATGCCACATGATCTACCGTCACCTGACATGGTCGCATCCTCCAAGTGGCTCGTGCGGGCCCTGCTTACACTGCATGCAGACAGCCCCCTGGCTGCTCTCCCGGACCTACCTGGCCTTGAGGAGGCGCTACCCAGTGGTAGCCAATCCTCGGGCTGGTTGGCGTCCTGTCGTAGTGAGGTCCCGGAGCAATTGGTAGACTGGCTTGCTGCCCATGCGTTAAGTGCAAGCAGAGACCTGCACCTCCTGTCCTTAGCAGTTGGTGTCCTGCTCTCCCTTCTCACGCATAAAACAGAGCTCATCGTGCGAGGTGTCTATGGGGCTGGTAAGACGCAGTGCATTGCGCTCCTCGCTGCTTTCTTTGCGCTACGTGGGCACCACGTGTACTATGCTTCTAGGGAAAACACTACGATTGTTGCTATGGCCACCTTCGTACAAGAGTTGCTGCCCCGGGCCCCTGATGATGCGTGGCCCACAGCCATCCGGCTCCTGTCCCACACACAAGCTCGCACGAGTGAAAGTACGAATCTTGATGCCCGTGACACCGACAAAAACCAGCAGATCTGGAATGCCAAGCTGGTCCTGGCCACCACAGGGCTTCATCTTGCACAGTTTCGGCAACCGCATCTCCCGTTGGCCAAAGCGGTGGATTATGCTGACCTCTTCATCTATGATGAAGCCCAGCAAGAGGCTGCCCTCAGCGATCTAGCCATCCTTGGGGCACTTCCCCGCAAGTGTCTAGTGCTCCGCCTCGGCGACCCCAAGCAAACCTCTGGAGGCACTGGCCCCAGTGATCTCGCGCGGCGGGTTCGACTAGTCTCTGATCAGCTGGCGCTAGGCATTCGTGCTCCTCGCAAGCCCTGCCTTCCTCAAGCGATTCCTGCTTTGATCCAGTCGCTGCTCCAGGACGATCTCCCCCACGCTTGCTGCCCCGCTTCCCGGAATGATGCAATG
Organism: Cyclobacteriaceae bacterium; assembly: GCA_965229785.1. Classification (GTDB taxonomy): domain Bacteria; phylum Bacteroidota; class Bacteroidia; order Cytophagales; family Cyclobacteriaceae; genus JAWPMT01. The sequence goes on along the minus strand of CBDDJS010000001.1, from coordinate 75,483 downwards.
GCAGAGCATGACTGTGAAGCGGATGTTGATGGGGCCCTGCCCAGTGGTAGAAAACCATCAACGGATGCTCTCATGGCTGAGCAGTGTGAGGACGCGGATGTCGATGGGGCCCCACCCAGTGGTGGAAAACCATCCACAGATGCTCTTCTTTCTGCTGAGTCTGCGCGCCTGCCACTAGCAATTGCACTGCTCCAGGTCACGGGAGACGTGCCCCTACGACGGCACACTGCTGGTGACCTTGATGCCTGTGCGGGTGAACGTGCGCCGCACGATTGGAGCATCATGCTTCCTGTATCCCAAAGAGTGCAGCCTGGAGTTTACACTCTCATGGCTCTCAGCCGGTATCGCGATGCCCTTGTCCAGCGGGTAGGTCCTGAGCGCCCCCTTGTCTACCAACCACTGGTGCCGCACATCCTTACTGCCTGCTACCAAGTTGTCCTGCTGCCACCCCGTGACTTTGGCGAGTTGCCGCCGGTGGCGCGAGATATCTACTATGCTGTGGCACTCTTCCTGCAGGTTCGGGCGGCGCATCCTGAGCTCATCCAGAAGCACCGAGGGCCTGGGTCTCTGCTGCTCACACCCCGCCTAGACACGCAAGCCACCTTTGTTGCGGACATTGGGATTGACGGCGACATCCGCTACGCTCGGGTTATGGACCGCCGGCCCCTGCCTCCATCACTGCACGCCATGTGCAAGCCCTACGGGCGGACTTGCGGGCTGAGACCCTGTCACATGCGGCAGGATTGACCTCGCACACCACCATGCTGGTCTTTGGCAAATCGGGTTTCATTGGCAATGACGAAGCTGGGCATGGGCGCAGCACTGTAGGCCTCACACGTGCTAGGGGCACTACCATCCTCCTCGGCCCGCCTGATCCGTATGGCTTGACCGGCCTGGTGCAGACCACCTATGCTTATTACTTCAGTGTACATACCGCGTACTGGCAGCTTCCGGGTGCCCCGCTCCCCCTCAGTCTTGGTTCACAGGACCTTGTTGCTGCTCTCCGACCTCTTGATGCCACCAGCTGGGCTGAAGTGCCGCTGGCACTCCAAATCCAGACTCCGGAAGGGAGAACGGTCCTCCTGCGGCTGACACTCAAGAGACGCAAGTTACCGCACCCCTCTTTTGACCCTATGTCCGACCTCCCGATCTTTCCCCGAGCCACCGGTCCCGAGGCCAATCATTGCTACTGGGGCTACTGCGGCTCCCGCACGAATCGCACCCTCGACTGGTACGGCACCAACCAACAAGGAGCCTTCCTGCGGATCTGCCACACCACACCCAAGATTCGACTCCGACTCCCGCACTATGGCAATGAGGAAGTCCTGCAGGATGGATATAGGTTGACCCTCCTACCGAAATTAGCTTACTATGCCATGTGGGACGGGCACGGCGAGAGCTTTGCAGTGCCACGTGCCACCCGCAAGGGTGCGGAGGCTTCGCTGCCCAGTGGCAGCTACACCTCCGCATTGAAGGTGGGCACTGACGTGGCAAGCCACTCTTCGGCTTTGGGGATGGACTTTCACGGCAAGCCGGAAGTGACTTCTGAGGAATGCCCTGAGCTGCAGCCGCGGGACTGGCAGCCGGACCTTGCGTGGCAAGCGCCCGACGTGCGGGACTTCGTTCCTGCTGCACACGCAGGTGCCGCCAGCGCAGGCCACCCGCCGAATTCACCTTGCTCCATCAGCTCCGACAGCAGTCCTCCTTCACTTGGCACTCCTGTGTCTCTCCCTCCTCACTCTGCCTCTGCCGGGGCAGCTCAAGGTGCTGAGCCCTGTGTCTCGGTAATTGCACCTGGGTCGCTTGGGAGTATCACCCCTGGGTGGGATCAGGCTCATGTCGTGGCTCGTAGCAGGGTTCCTAACGGTTGTGTGGATACACGTCAGGATGTCGACTTGCCCTCAGACAATGCCTCAGAAGCCTCCGATGCCTCGGCTGTAACAGCGACCTCGAGCAATTGCGATCCGCAATCGCCAGATGACGTCCCAGTCATCTCACCGCCTGACTTGGCTGCTGTTCTTGCGGCTCAGGACGTCACTGACGTCCTCCTTTCTGAGGTGACTGCGCCTCTGGTCACGATCTCCATTGAGGAAAGGGCGCTGGCGCCAGCGGCACCCCTGCTACGAGTTCCGTAGCTTGAGCGACTCCTGGAAGCCGTCAGGGATGGCACGCCGCTTGACCGCCTGTCAGATGCCCTTCGGCCTGCGGTCATTCAGGCGCATGATGACCTTGCTACTTACATCACGGAAATTGTCCTTGCGATGTTTGATGGAGACCAACTACGTAGTCTGCCAGACCAGCTGCAGCCCTTTCGGGGCCTTGCGGATCCGTTGACAGTGCGCCGTGCTGTCCTCACGCAAATGAGATACGTGGCAGATGTCGCATCCAGTCTTCCTAGCAAGGCATACTCCACCTCTGGCGGGCTGTTTCGGCTGGTGTGGCGTCAATGCAGGGGGCGGGCACTGACACTCAGGCTCCGCACTGTCTTCCTCTTTGTCCCGCAGCCGGTAGCGGCCTGCCTTAAAATCCCCGTGGCAGCGCGGCGCCGCCCTGAGCTTGCCAGTATCCTCCTGTCAGAGCAACTGCCCAGTGCGTGTAGTTACCTTGCGGCCAAATGCCACCTTGACCTGGCTCACACACCCTCTGAGACATTCGCTAGGTGGTACATGACTCGCCTCACCTGTGGCCCTTTGCTCCTTGAGGCATGTCGCCAAGGCTGTGTCCCGGCGAACATTCTAGAACATCTGCAGATTTCACAGTTCCGGCTCCTAGTTCAAATTAGGCTCCCGGTGCTAGGTGCGCCTGGCAAGCGCCCGCTCCCCAGGCTCCCAGCTGACACAATGTTGGCTGATTTGCATCGCCTTGGGTGGCGCACTGATCTGGTCTTCCAGATGCCCCGCGAACGGGCGCAGCCGCTGGGGGCCGAGATTCCTCTTGCGCTTCGCCAGCTGCGAGATATCGCACCCCCTGGGGCCTCTCCACTGGCAGAGGATGCTGATGTTGTCCTCAGCTTGCGCTTCTACTTTCTCACGGCCCGCATACCTCTTGCCACGGCACAAGTGCAGCATCTGAGTAGCCCTGAGCGCCTGGTGTTTGGCTCCGCGCCGCTCCCACGAGTCGCCAAGCGACCCCGGCACGCTGCGCCCTTTTCGTTGGCAGACTTGATCGCTCGGCTGCGGCAGCTGGGACGTGCCCCCCGGCCTGATGCTGGCCCCTTTGCCCCTCCCCCTGCTTCATCAGGTGAACAGCCAGGGATGAGGACCCAAAGACCTCGCATCTACAAACAGCCAGGGACTGGGACCCAAGGACCCTGCCGTTTTTGCGTTGGGTGTTTCTGGTTTGGTTGGTGTTTGGTTTCTGTCAAACAGCCAGGGTCGGGACCCAAGCACCCGAAGAGGCAGTGGCCCCCGCCGCCGTTTTACCTAGCCCTCTGGGCTATTCTCTCCGTGTTTCTGGTGCCATGGAGCGCTGGCGTCCTTACTTTCCATGTGGCGAATGCTTGCGCAGCCTGTAAACCCTGAACCGGTGTGCAACACCACAGGGCCTTGAACACCGTCTCACCGCTGAGGAGAGGTGCATGCTAGTATAGCTGGTTGGGACTGGCTTTCTTACACCTCTCCTTCAATCCTTGTGGTGTTCTGCATTGCAGCTTGCCCGTACGGCCTTCCTCGCTGCGCTGCGGCCTGCAGTGGCTCGCCCTCACAGTTCTGCACCTGTGCAGCGACTTTGTGGCCTTCTGGTCATGATGGTGCCCCTCCCAGTGGAGGGTAAGCTTGACCATACAATGCCTCGTGGCCCTACTTGCCTTGCTCCCTTCTGGCAGGGCTTCCTGATGTACATGCTTGCTCCCCAGCGCCTGTGTCAGGCTCACCCTGTCATGGCTCGTGTGGCTGGTGATCCAGTCCCCGTGTGGGCTTGTCCCCAAATCTTCGATGTTGGGCCAGCACGGCCATCAGTTCGACGGTTGAAGCCCTGGATAGCAAGTGCAGGATGCTGGCTTGGGTGCCCTTGTGGCACCCTGGCCAGCAGGGGCCCACTCTACCGACTATCCTGCCTGCTCACTCTCGCCTGGGAGCTGTTGCCGACTACTTCTACTTCTTCTTGAGGCAGCTCCTGTTCTAGCTCGAGATGCTGAGTTACCAGCAGACATTGGTCGGTGATGCTTACCCTGTCACTGTACGGCCCCTGCGCTTGGCGGCCTGCTTTGGAGCTTGCCTGCACCCCCTCTGCTGGCGAGCGGTGGGCATCTGGACTTGGCGAAGCTGCAGGTGTGGCTCTTCACGTGCCGGCGGCTGCCTTGCAGCTGACCCTTCCCCACCAGACTACGTTGGCCCTCGTTACGGTGCTGGACTCCGGCTAGTACCGTCTTTTGTGCAGACTATGGCCTACAGTGTGGCTGCTGTCATGGATGCCTTCTGGACTCCATCCTGCCGTTCCACATCTGAGCGCCGTGGCTTCTCGTCTCACCTTGCGTTAATTCGGCTGTACAGCATCTTCTTTTTTCTCGCTTAGTTTCTCGTCTCTCTCACCTGTGACCGACAGCGATAAGCTGACTAAGGCGCATGAGACAAAAAAACCGAATATTGAGTATTATAAACACCAGTGGGTGGGAGGTGGGCTCCTGCGCTGTTTTAGATACGGTTTGGGGTGGGTTCCCAGTGGGTTCCCGGTGGGCTCTCGTAGGCTCCGCGTGGGTTCCTCTCGCTCTGCCATGCAGGTTCCCGCTGGGTTCTCGGTGGGTTCCCGGTGGGCTTCTAGCAAAACTGGCTCTTGTGGATGACCCCAGAATGGGGTTCGAAATCCGATCCAAAAATTGGTTTCGCCGACAGGGCCTCCCCAGTTCGCAAGAGTGTGCCCGGCCGCAGCCATCAGGGCGATGGCCGAACAGAAGAATCACAGGCACAGCCAAACACGCCGATGAACCCGTCTGACTTGCTCGCAGAAACCGTTTTTGGAAAGCGCACCAGCTCCAAAAAACATCACCCGGCTGGACCCCATTTTGGGGTCCAAAATTTGCCCCCCAAAGTGGGGGCCCTTATAAGAAGAAATGGATTCGCGGCCCCCGTTTTGGGGTCCGAAATTTGGACCCCCAAAACGGGGTCCGACCAACGTAGTTTTTTCCCACATTTTTGGGCGTTTCAGCGTGCGCCTTCAACGCCCTCAGACGTGGCCAAGCATGTTGGTCGAAACGCTCGCGCGTTACCTTCTTTGACGACGCCCCTTCTGAGGCAACTTGCGCACCACCATCACAACGCGCACAGTAGCTCAAGATGTAGGAAAGATTTAAGCACAGCAAGAGGAAGATGCAGGAGATGACATGCCAAGCAAGATATACATGAGGGGATATGGAAAGCAAGATGTGCGCGAGAGGATATGTGCGAGAGGATGATATGCAGGAGGCACTCGCCGGCACAGACGAATGGCTGGATCTGAGCTTTGGAAAGCGGCTCCGACCAATCCATTGTTCATACCGCCAACCCGGATCAACTTCATGCATGTACCCATGATGAGTCTGCAACAACGTCCTTTAGGCAAACAAGCCAGAGCTTCTGTAAGTCGCTGGCCTGTAATGTTCCGAAGCAATGCCGTCTTGGTGTCGATGTCGTGCGTTTCCCACCTAGACGGGTCGAACAGGTGCTTTTCTCACCGCCACATTGGTGGAGCCTCTTCTAGGAACTGTGAGACCCACAAGGCCGGATGGTCGGTGTCGCAAACGCGCGTCTTGATGTCGAAGACGCCTAAAGACGGCAGAGCTTCAAGCCTGTAGGTCATATTGCATGCCCAGAGCACTGAGAACCGGCCCACTGAATAGCAAAGGCACTCGGCACTTTGACGGCCACCCACTTGCCCTCGATTGCGAACCAGCTCCAGATGGCAAACGTGGACTGGTAGATCTTGGACGCTCCAAACTGGAAACTGTCAAGCTCTCTCACAAACTAAGAAGGGCAACTTGGCACCTTGATACGCCACACAGTATAGGCATGATGCTCTGCAGCCGTGGTCTCATCCATCACCCGTCGACGGCTGTCGAATCCGGCTCCTTCAAGCTCCGACTCAGAGCTGGCAGCATCCTAGGTCATGTGCACCGCGTGCTTGGAGCCTCCACGCCAACTACTGGCAGGTGCCGAGCCGCCACCGAAGCCATAGCGAAGAGAGCGGTCTTGGATCAAGGCCGCCTATTGCAACCGCTCGCAGTCGTAGTCGTTGCCCACGCTGGCCAGCAAGGAGACTTCCTCCTGCTCTGAGAGCCGCAGGTTATCCACACAGAGCTCATACTTTCACCAAAGAGGGCAACTCGCACTGCACTTCCCGCAGCGCCAAAGCGCGCTGCTCCGGAGGCATCTTAGTGCACCTCAACCAGACTTGCACCTTTCTTACATAGCTTCAAGCTGAACGCTTAATGTCGACGTCAGTCGCATCACCAGAAAATTCGGGTGCTGACAACTTCTCTGATGGTCGGGTCCACTACCTCCGTCGCCATCCCAGTCATAGAGGCGGCCTGCACCACCAAAGGAACCGAGACAAGTGCAAATTCGCTGGAATTGACTGAAATTACTAGAATCCTGAAACTTTTAGATATTTTTTGGAGAATGATGGTCGAGGAAACAACTATTGCTCAGCAAGAGAGGAAGTGCAAGAGATGTGAAAGACCATAGGAGAACGGTGAGTATCTCCGTGTAGCTTTAGGTAGTGTGTGTGTTACCGATTTTCTAGTTTCGTTTAGATGCTGGGCTTCCGTTAGGTCGCTGAGTTCTTTGGAAGCTGCTTTGACACTCCGAGAGTGAGTCTCATGTGCCGGGCACTTGGTTCAAGCCGTACGAGGGAAAAGGAGCCTTGCGACAGGGTTCTTAGCCTCCCGTGTGGTTTTCACATGGTAGCGGAGCTGCCTGGTGCAGCTACCGCGAAAGCCATGTCGCGTCCAGAGCAGGAAGAGACTGGGGAAGTCTTTGAGGAAGCAAATGGAGGACAGTCGGAAGCCAGTGAGTTGATGGCGGGTGGCCCATTGCCTATGGCGAGTGTGGCAGGAGGCCCAGTACCTTTTTCACAGCTGTTTGTTGCCGGTGGTGTACAACAGACAACACCTTTTGTTGGTGGGTTGCAGCAAGTGATGCCATTTCTACCGGTAGGAGGTCCTATGCAGAGCAACAGTTATGTCTTTGGTGCTTCGATGAGTCCTGGAGGATTGGCGGTTCCTATGAGTCCTGCTTTCGGTGACGCTAGAGGTGGTTTGGTAGCAGGTAACGATCCAGTGGTCACAGAGGTTGAGCCCGGGAGTGCCTGTGCAGGGAGAGTCCAGGAGCCGCCTGAGACGGTGGAGGAGATCAACGTGGACGTGCCGCCTGAGAGGCGAGAAGATGGTGTGAGAACTCCGAGGAAGCGGCAGGCAGAGCAGGAAGTGTTTATAGGAACACCTGAACGAGGTCCTGAACCAAGGTCGTCACGAGTGAGGCAGGTTCATTCTCCTTCGGAAGTGCAGGGTATGCCTTCGATGCCTTCGATGCCTGTAGGGATGCGTGGAAGTTCTTCAGTGCCAGTTGGAAGTCCTTTGATCAATGCTCCGTGGATCTCGACACAGGGTGGTACTACGTTTGGCGTGACACCTGAGGTATGGCAGCAGATGCAGCAGCAGAGTGTTCCTCAACAACCTGTTCGACCCCAACCTGATCCACTCATGATGTTCATGCAGCAGCAGTCGCAGCAGAATGCCTTGATGATGCAGCAGATGATGCAGATGACTACGGCGGTAGTTCAGGCATTGAACGGATTGAGTGCAGGTGCGCCCCCAGGAGGGGGGAAAGGGGGTGTCTCGGGAGGTCCGAGTGGTGGTGGCCCACCTGCAGGTGCGAGTTTTGGTGGAGTTTCTTCGTCTGGTCATGGCGGAGGTGGAAGTTCAACGTCGTTTTCAACGTCGTTTCCGGTTGAGGGGAAGATGCCGTTCAACGTGAACTTGCCGGTGTGTGCTTGGAGAGAGTGGAACACACGGTACAAGGAGCTTGTGGGTTTTAGGCAGTGGCTGGATCAGTTTTCGCATTGGTTGAACCTGATTGACACGAGGTTTCCAGGTGAGCTGCGAGAGGCTATGCGGTGGACGAGACCGTTGACCAAGGGCGACATGGATCCGGAGGCCTACAAGAGGAGCTTCCGTCTTCTGAGCTTTCTGAACCAGAGTCTGAGCGGGTTTGACAGAGCAGAGAACGTGTTTCAACACTATCAGCAGACAGAGCCTTTAGGTGAGACCCATGGGTATGAGGCACTGAGGCGTTTGAGCTTAGAACTGAGTATCAAGAGCCGTGGGGAGCTGATGCAGTTCAAGGAGAAGTTCATGGGTCTGACTGTTGGGAAGGGAACGCGTGTCATGGATATTGTGAGGCATGTTGAGACACAAGCTTCGCAGTATGCTCAGGTGCTTTCAGGATCAGCCTTCGCAGGGGACATGAGTTTGACGTTGCCAGATGCAGATAAGGTCATGGTGATTATGAGACTTCTGACTCGGTGCGTGAGTACGTACAACTGCATGGTAGCTATGGGTCATTTGCAGAGGTGAGGAGTGCAGTCGACCAGTACGACCAGAAGCTGAGAGCATTTGGTTCTGGATTGCATCTCAATGCGGTGCATCAGCAGCGAAGCACGGCAAGAGGATCGCGGCAGGGAAGCGGTGAGTCGCGTGGAGGCGACAGAGGGCGCACTTCGAGCAGAGATCGTGGCGATCGAGGTGATCGAGGCGGTGGCAAGGATCGTGGACGAGGGAAGTCTTCGAGTCCAAGTCCGTCGAAGAAGCCAACGGGGTGTTGGAACTGTGGTGACCCGAACCACCTGAGTCGGGACTGCCCGAAGCCGATGAAGTGTCGGAACTGTGGCCAGGAGGGTCCACATCGCCAAGGATTGTCCACAACCTTTGAGAAAGGTGAGCCCCGAGAAGGAGAAGAAGGGCAAGGGCAAAGGCAAGTCGAAGTTTCGGCAGGTAGAAGAGGGCGGTGAGCCTAGGAAGAAGCTGTTGAGGAGTCTACGGCGGGAGCTGGCGGAGAGACCTTCATGGCTGTGCGAAGTTCGTCTGAGCGCCGGGCCGTAGAGACAGCTGATCTCGTTTCCTCGAGGGACTCCTATAGGGTTGAGAGCGTTAGGATCTTGAAGCCTCCTGGGGATGAGTGTTTCACATGGCTAGTAGACTCAGGGGCGACGTGCCACATCGTGGCGTCCCGGTTCTTGGAGTGTTATCGCGTTTTGCGGAAGCATCAGGGGACGACGACTTTGACGGGAGCCAATGGAAAGCGCAGGGAATTTGCGATTTAGAGGTGCGCATAGGGAAAGAGAAGATTAGCTTGGGAAGTGTGGTGATAGCGGATATCGATTTCAATGTCCTGAGCTGCTTCTCGATGCAAGAACGCGGTTGGCGGACTGTTTTAGGTGCCAAGAATTCGTATGTAGTCAAGGGCAAGATGCGTTTTCCGATCCAGATGGCTGAGAGAGCATGGTGGATGACTGTGAAGTCCACTCGGAAGGATAACGGCGTCAAGCCTATGGAAGTTGACCGTGTAGGGGGTCATGATCAGTGCTAAGGAAGCCACTTGTGCCAAGGTCGAGATGACTAAGGTCGCACAGGTGAACGCTGCAGCGAAGCTGCAAGCTGGTAAGGAAGCGGCGGCGCCTAAGGCGGGACCGCTGGGTCTGGTTGAGATTCAGGCTAGATCCCTTGTTTTGCATGAGACGCGAGATGCGGCCATTTTGGCTGCAAGAGCCTTGGAGTGCAAGCCGTTTGGGGCCTTCTCTTTCGTGTGTAGGATGCTTCGCCATGGGGGGGTGTCGGGCGAGACCTTCGGTGGCCTCCCTGTGACTGTGGAGCTCGATGGAGAGGAAGACGAGCTTGTACCTCCGCCGCCTGGTTTAGAGGCAGGAGCTGACATCGCACCAATGAGGGCTATCTTCCCAGCTCAGGTTCTGATGAGGAGCTCATCCCGGCGGAGCCGCCGGGGCTGGCTGAAGAGATCCCCGGTGAGCTTGGAGGCGATGGAGGCTCCGGAGGAGAAGAGTTAGAGCCAAGTCTGGATGGGAATCCTCTTCTGGGTCATGAGAGCAGAGGCCATTGGCCTTACGATGCAGGCTGTGGAGCTTGTGTCCAGGCAAGAGGGAGAACGCCTGCTCGACGGATTCGGAATGATGCTGAACCAGAAGGCCTTGGAGCTGACTTTCTCTTCTTTGGGAATGGGAAGTACTGGAAGGTGCTCATCCTCGTGATGTTTGCGACTGGCATGCTTGGAATGGTAGTGATGTCTGGCGATCGTGAGAAGGATGTGCGGAGAGTTGTGAGAGTCATGAACGAGATCGGGGTCGGAGGTCTGAACCTTGAGGTCGTCATGGACAATGAAGCCTGTCTGCAGTCTTTAGTGAACGCAGCCTTGATGAAGTCGAACTGCCGGAGCTTCCATCCTAGGCATGTAGCTGTAGCTCGTCCGCAGGCTAAGAGGCTGGAGAGGTTTGTGGGCATCTGCCGAGAAGGGGTGTTCGCAAATTGGCTTGCTCTCCAGGAGCACTTGAAGGTGCGTTTGGCGTTGGAGGCGCCAGTACTCGGGTATCTGATAGGTCACGTGTATACAGGACGTATAATGCTTTCCAATCTCGAGAAGGCGGGACACCTTTCGAACGTCTTCGAGGAGTACGCGGATCCCAGACACCTAGGACCTTTCCTTTTGGAGCGATAGGTTTTGCGAAGCCGGTGCACACTTCGAACTGGCCAGGGCAGCGATTGATCGCTGGAGTGTATCTAGGGCCAAGGTTGTGTTTCTGTTGGGTACCGACGCGCACGGTAGAAGGGAAGTATGCCGATGCCACAACTTCAGAATTCGGGACTACCAGGACGGGTCTCCTTTTGAGGTTGAGGCGTTGTGGCCGCTCTTGGCAGGGGTTAGGCCAGGTGAACCCGCAGGTGTCCCCGGTGATCCTTTTGGTCGAAAACAACCAGAGCGAGAACTTCCTGTCTTGGAGGATGTTGACGCGGACGACTTCTGGAAGCCGGAGGGAGACTTGCCGAAGCCTCCGTCTAGCACTGCAGTTGAAGTTCCGACGTCACAGGTCGAGGTTCCGGTTGACATGGAGGTTGAACCCTCAGCGGATGCGGAGATGCCGGAACTCGAGGAGGAAGAAGACGATCACATGCTGGAGCGCCTTGCGCTAGCCCAGCAAGAAGAGGAGTATGTTGCCTTTCTTCGTAGGGATGCCATGTTCACTGCGTGAGCGGTTTGGCGAGGTGCACGCGTCTGATGGGTTTAAGGAGACATCGCCACTCTCGTTTCAGACTACGTTTGGTCAGTTGAACATACATGTTGAGGTTCCCAGAGGTCCGATTGACGAGCTGACCCATCTTCCTTTGATTGAACAAGAGGTCTTGGAAGGCATGAAGACCGAGATGTCGCAGCTGGAGACCTTGAAGGTTGGGACCTGCTTGCCGGAAGATGAGGGCCGGGAACTGGCGAAGAAAGCCAACGTCAAGATTCTGAGCGGTCGGTGGGTGTTGACTCAGAAGAAGGTAGGTCTGGCGAGATGTCGACTCGTTGTGAGAGAGTTTGCGTCGGGTGCAGACAGTCCGTTTAAGAGTGGAATCTACGCGCCGACGAGCTCCTTGGATAGCTTGAGAACGGTGCTAGCTCTCACTCACCTTCGGAAGTTGCATCTGAAGACGCTCGATGTCTCCACAGCATGCTGTGACTTGGTTATGCTGCCCGGAAACATCACCACAGAGAGCCGTCGAGGTCGCCGTGCCATGCAGCGTGTCATCTGCAAGCTCTTGAAAGCCATGAATGGGTTGCGACGAGCCCCACTGTTGTGGTTTAAGGAGCTTCTGCGGAAGGTGAACAGCTTGCACAAAGGAAACGGCACGACGCAGACCTTCGAACCTACTCTGTTCCGTCTAGAGCTTTGGCCAGGGTCTGTCATCTTGCTTCTAGTGTATGTTGACGACCTTCTCTTGGCAGCTTCGACGGAAGGAGAGCTTGAAGAGCTGGTGAGTCTTCTGCAGAAGGTGTGGAAGATCAAGGTGACCGGAAGCTTGCCTTGGGGCCAGCCAGGTGTGTTGCAGTTCTTGGGTCGACAGATCTTGAGAGAGCGAGAAGGGGACGGTCCCTTGCTTTTTGGGGTCGGGCGCGATTACATGAGTTCGCTGTTGAATGCATGGAACGAGACCGGTGAGAAGCTGAAGCCTTGGACGAGCAAGGTCATGCCGAACTTCGAGGAAGTCGTGAAGACTTTCCAGCATGACGCGCCGCTGACCAAGCAGGCTCAGCTTCGGTTCAGAAAGGTCTTAGGCATGCTGGCTTGGGTTGCGTTGAGTCGCAGTGACTTGACCTTCTCGGTGTCGTATCTGGCTCGCGGCCAGGCAGACCCGAGACAGTCCCTTGAGGCATGCATGAGAAGCCTGTTGCGGTGGATTCAGCTGGGCGAGAACCTGCACAAGATGCAGTCTTTCCCCACGCCGAAGCCACTGCGGACCTCAGGGCCGACGGAGCTCGTGGCCTACGTCGACGCGAGCTGGAACCTTCAGAGTGTGTCCGGTGGGATCGTGACCTACCAAGCGATCACCCTGAAGACGTTCTCGCGAAAGCAGGACGTGCCGGCCATGTCTTCGGCCGAGGCTGAGTTGGCTGCCATGGTTGAAGCCTGTAAGGAGCTGTTGTCGATTGGGTGCTTGCTCGATACGCTGAAGAACGGGATCCCTTTGGATGCCCTCGGTTGCCCCAAGACACAACACCACTCTTTGAAGATGGAGCTCTTTAGGGACTCGCAGTCCGCCCAGAGCATCACGGCCACGTATGGACTTCTCCGCCGGGTGAAGCACGTGGAGTTGCGTTACGCGTTTCTCCAACACCTGGTGCAGCAGAAGCGTCTTCGGGTCCACTTTGTCCGCGGTCTTGACAACCCAGCAGACGCGCTGACGAAGTCGGCAAAGACGACGACCATGCTTGACCACTTGTGTGCTGAGGCGCAGTTGACGAACGCAGGCGCAGCGGTCATCCAGGCTGTGAGGGAAGTGGATGTATCTGCGGCCGATGGGGGGGGAGTAGATTTCGATTCGCCTTCGCTTTCGCTGGTTCGCCCGCAGAAGAGAGTCTCTTTCTCGATGAAGGTAGACGGTGTCTGGTGGCTGGAAGAATGAGTTGGCCAAGAGCACTCAGGAGACGTACGAGACTACGTTGAACTACCTCCAAGAGATGAGGAAGACTCAGAAAGCCCAGCAGGAGCTCATCGAGGAGCAGAAGCAGCGCCTTGAGGAGCAGACGGATGAGCCGCCCTCTAAGAAGCTGCGGACCGGAGAGCCGTGGGCCAAGTCTCGCAAGGACACAGCTCGGTCGGAGTATGCGGAGTCCCAGGTCGAATCCCAGAGTGGATTCCTCTGCTATCGCTGTCACAAGCATTGCGGAAGCTCTGCCAAGAATTGTGAGGTGGAGATCCCTGACCTGGAGATGAGCTCGGTCCTCGACCTGTATACGAGGATCGCCCATCGGGGCAAGAACGACGAGAGGAACGAGTTCGACAAGGTGGTGCAGGAGTTCGGCCGCCGAGGTTATCGTCTCCCGGAGGATGGGAAGGTAGCCAAACGTATGCGCGAGGCATTGCAGCTCTACGAGAAGAACCCCGAGAAGGGCATGCCTCTGGAGTATCGGGTGGTTCCTGCGACGCCTATCACGCCAGGGGTCGGTATCACCGAGGTGCGTGAGGCTGAAGAGCTAGAGGAAGACCCGGAGCCTACGGCGGTCGACCAGAATCCTGAGGTGCGACGACTTCGAGAAGATGTGCAGAAATTCATGCGAGACGTCATGGGAACCTTAGGTAAGATCGGGCTCCGAGGAAGCCAGAGCAAAGGCTCTACTGACAAGTAGCTCTGTGGAGCACAGTCAGAGCGAATTGCTTTGAGGTCTTTTTGAAATGGCTCGGGAAGGCAAGATGTCCTCGCCGCTTTCCTACGACACCGCAACGCACCACGAAAAGGGAGGTGTGTATCTTCGTAGGACTTTCGGAGAACTCTCGAAGAAACGAAGAAACGAAGAAACGTTGAAGACTTGTCTTAGGAGAGTTGTTGAAGAAGTCTTTATCTTCGTCTTTGGAGTCTTGTAGATTGAGCTTTGTGAGATGGTTGAGATGCTTGAGAGCTTGGCATGAACTTGCTTGACTTGACTGTGAGAGTCTTGTGGAGTTGAAGTCTTGCGGCTTGGGGCTGTGATGACTCGTATGAGTACTGAGCCCACCTCTTTATCTCTTTATCTCTGAGACCGTCCGGAGCCCTAAGAAGCGTCTTGGTCTTTAGGAGTTTCTGGGAAAGCTTGAAGATCAGCTGGATCGGAAGACTGATGGCTGAAAACCGGCCAACACCCAAGAAGGGGTGTGAAAGACCATAGGAGTACGGTGAGTATCTCCGTGTAGCTTTAGGTAGTGTGTGTGTTACCGATTTTCTAGTTTCGTTTAGATGCTGGGCTCCCGTTAGGTCGCTGAGTTCTTTGGAAGCCGCTTTGACACTCCGAGAGTAAGCCTCATGTGCCGGGCACTTGGCTCAAGCCGTACGAGGGAAAAGGAGCCTTGCGACAGGGTTCTTAGGAGAAGATAAGCAGCAGAGGACATGCAAGAGCTCCTACATATTCTCTCCTGCATGTCCTCTCGTGTATATCATCTCCTGCATATCCTCTTCTGCATGTCTTCTCCTGCATATCATCTCCTGTACATCCTCTCCTGCATATCCTCTCCTGCATGTCTTCTCCTGCATGTCTTCTCCTGCATATCCTCTCCTACATATCCTCTCCAGCATGTCCAACGGCATTCCTATGGAAGATGAAGAAGTCGAAGCTCATAGCCGAGTTGGCAGACAAGAGGGTGGAACCACATGAACTCTGATCATCTCGCTGTCAGTTTCGACCCAGAAGTCTCTTGTTTGACCAGCACTCTTCCACTAAGAATAAAAGGACGCACTTCCAACAGAAACTTCGGATTGGAGCATGTTCATGAGGGGCTCTGGCCCACACGTCGTAGATGGTGCGAGCTGAGTTGGTGATCGAAGCGCGGTGCCGTTCGGGAAGTTCAAGGGCTGGCTCTACTGGGGAGGTGTCCCTCCAGTGTTTGCAGTGGTCCATTAAGGAGGTGGCAAGCAACTCCAACCACCATCCGGACTTGGGACGCATGGCTGAGTGGGCCAAAGGAGAAGATCAAGGAGAAGCCCCTGCAAAAGGATTCCGACACGACGGCCGTGATACCTCCGCCTACCATCAGCGAGCTGGTCCAGTTCGACTTGGAGTCGGGTGTTGTCAGCAGCGGCCGCCAAGAGCAGCTCGGATCGTCGCCGAAAAAGCGCGCCTTTAGAGACTCCGGAGGACGCCAAGGAGGAGGTGCGTTTGCTGCAGACCCGCATGGAGGTCTTGCAGGCTCGGATGCAGGGCAATATGGGCGATTGAAGGCATCTGAGATTGCAGATGACGAGGTGCTTGAAGACGCTTCACCAGCGGTTCTGAAGCGCGTTGTCGTCGTGAGCGCGAAGGAGTCTGACAGAGGGCGAAGCGGAACTTGCATTCTATCTTGGCTGTGCACGGCGTACTCTCTTGCATTGGGGGGCTTCGCCAAGGAGGTGCTCACCGAGCCGCTCGCTGTCTTCCAGCCGTCCTGGGACATCATGAATGGGCCGCGGGAAGTGGATTGTTTGGAGCTCTTCGCGGGCCAGGGACGCATCTCTGAGGCCTTTACTCGCCGAGAGCGAGGAGTTCTGCAACCAAGAGATCTCCGTTTCGGGCACGACTCATTGATCGGGCCGTGCGAAAAGAGATTCTGGCCGAGGTCCGCGAGGATAAGCCCGGGTTGGTATGGATGGCCCCTCCTTGCACCGCCTGGTGCGTTTTCAGCCGCCTGAATTTCTCGCCGCAAGAACTTCGTCGACGTCGTCGGCGTGATGCTGCTTTGATCGATTTTGTCCATGAGGTCATTACTGTGCAGCGGGAAGGCGGGCGCCAGGCAGTGGTGGAGAACCCTTGGTCCAGTGATTTGTGGCGGCATCACGTGCTCCAGCACTGGATTAACTCGGATGGGGCCCTCATGACTCATGTGGATCTCTGTTCTTACGGCATGACTTCTGTGCAGGGCACTGGTTTGCTTCGGAAGCCTGTGGGACTCAGCAATGCATTCGCCGAGAGCGTTGAGGCTCGTTGCGATGGCTCTCATCAGCATGTCGTCATCGAGGGGAAGCAGACCTATCACTCCTCCGTGTATCCTTCTTGCTTCGCGAGAGCTGTGGTGAAAGCTTATGATGCCGGGGAGGCGCGCAGGGTGTGGGTGACCTCTGATCTCGTGGCTCCTTCGAGTGTCCCGACTGAGGACAAGGAGCTCGGCGCAGAAGCTATCTCTTTCCGGGGCAAGGTGAACCCGGCCATTGCTGCGACCTTGCGCCGGGTGCACCAGAACCTCGGCCATCCTCCCACCCGCGAGTTGGTACGGCATCTTCGCATTGGGGGCGCTCCCGCCTGCGTGGTGAATGCTGCCGAGCAGTTGGTGTGCAGAACATGTCAGCGCTGGTTGCGTGCCAAGAGCTACAAGGTTTCCCAGCCAGTCATAGCTCTGGACTTCAATGAGGCCGTGGCGGCCGACGTGCTGTGGCTGGATGCCGCCGATCAGGCCAATCTCCCGGCATTGAACGTAGTCGACCTGGCCTCAACTTATCAGGTCGTCGTGCTCGCTAGTGCCTTTTCGGCGGGATGGATGCAGTGGGCCGGAACGCCCAAGTATGTCTTGACAGATCTTGATTCCGGCTTCAAGGATCAGTTTCTGGAGCTCATGGACCAACGCTGTGTGGTGGTGAGGTGCGCTGCCGGCCAGGCCTACTGGCAGAATGGCGTGGCCGAGCGACATGGTGCGACCTGGAAGGAAATCTGGGGCAAGCTCGTTGAAAAGAACCTGATCCTGAAGGACGAGCTGTCCGAAGCGGTGGCCGCGGTCTCGGATGCCAAGAACTCTCTCCGCAACAAGAGCGGATTTTCTCCTAGACAGTGGGTCTTTGGCAGCAACGGGCGGCAAGTGGGCGACCTGTTTGACGGCGACCACGATCCGGCTCGGAGCCCGTGCTGCCTTCTTCAGGTGCCAGACCAAGCAAGCGCTGCAGCGAGCTGTGAATCATCAGGCTCGCGTCCAACCTCGTGCTCTTGATATCGGTGACCTTGCTTATATCTATCGCGAGGGCAAACAAGCTCGCAGTAAGAAGCCAGCGGCGCGTTGGGTCGGGCCTGCAGTGGTGATTGGCAAGGAGGGAAGCAATTATTGGCTAGCTCGTGGTGGTCGTTGCATGCTCGCAGCCCCGGAACATCTCAGGGCGGCCCATCATGAAGAGGTCTCTGAGCTCCTGCAGATGCTAAAGGTTATCCTTAGTGTTTGTTGCGTTGGTGAATCTCATAACCCAACACCGCAATATGTGGCTCTAACCTAGCACTGGACCTTTTGCCGGACACGCTGTCCTTTCAACACGTACTTGTTGAAGTTTTAAATCACAGGTCCTAGCACTCTACGCATAGAGTATCCGCAGCCGTTGCCCTTAGCCTTAGCCCTGCCTCCCCGAAGTCGGGACCTCAGCCCGGGAACGCGTGTCCCCAGCCTTGACCGCACAGTCAGGCTCAGACTTCTTCACGCTCAGCTTTTGCATTCTCTAGCCCAAGCCATGGTCGTGACTATGCCGCCGAAACTTGTGTGGGAAACAGCCATTCCAGCCTTATCAGCCTGGCTCACTAATATCTTCGAGGTCTCACGCCACCTTCGAGACCTTCATACGCTCCAGCTCAGCCTTGAGGTGATTATCGAAGCCTGCGGATTTCACCATTTGACACAGCCCTTAGCCTTCATGCATCGCATATGCCTTTTCATCAACCTGTACACAGTTAAAAGCCAAGACTTTTCAACTGAAGCCTTGAACAAGCACCTCCGCAAAGCCCGAACGACGTTGGACATTCCCACTGTTTCAGAAGACCTTCGAAAGGGTTTCAGATGCCTTATGAATCTCAGAGCCTTCCGCCTCAGCCTACATACCTTCAGGGAAGCCTACAACTATCTAACCCTGATCCAGTATGAACTCTGTCAAGCGCCGTACAGAAACGCCTTCCAGGTTTTGGTCGATGATGTCTACCTCATTTACGAGGAGATACAAGCCCACATTGACCATGTCGAAGCCCTCGAACGTTTCCAGCCACCAGAAGCCTTCGAGAGACTCCAAGACGCCTATGAACGTTCCTGGACCAGGCCGTTGACGGACTTTCCACCACAGCCTGAGCCCTCGACTTCGTCACAGCCCAGGCCTTCAGGTATACCAAGAAATCAAGAAGCTTGATCTACGAAGCCTGATGCCCTAGGTCTCTCGCATACACAGCATAAGCCATCAAAGGGTTTTTTGAAAAAAGTGCCAGTAGATCTACCTTGCCATACCGAGGTGCATGCCTGAGCCCACATCAGGCCGTAGTGGGAAACGCTTCCCCATAGCAAGATACAGCCGCAGCTGTTATCTCCCAAAATTCTTAGGCCCAAAAAGCCATGCACAGGGAAAACGCCCTCAACCGAGAGCGAATCCTACGCACAGCCCCAAGCCCAGACGGCCCAGGCACTGTAGTCCTGGTTGAAGCCATACTCACAGATGACGAGATCGAGTCCATCCAAGATATCCTATCAGCCCTAGCCAGACGCCAACACCCGCGGGGTGATCAGATCTACAAGGCTCGCTATTACGCACGGGAGACCCTCTTTATGCACCTCAATCAGATGAGCCTTAACGACCGCCTCAGCCATATTGAAGAGTTTCATAGAGATCGCAGAGGCCGCAGCCGTAGTCCCCGGACAATCGCACAGCTGACATCGGATTCCCTGGAGACTCCAGAGCCTAGCCCAGGAGCCTACACAAGGGGAGAAGAGCGCTCAGATGAAAGCGTACCAAGCCCAAGGCCATCGTCCCCAGCCTCAGCCTTGCCGAGCGCACGAGCCAGCACAGACCCTGAGCCCGTAGCCTTGTCAGCTCGTCTCACGGACGCACTACGTGATCGCACAAGCCTTGAAGATGTTTCACACTAAGCAGTTTACAGCCTTCAACAAAAATAAATCGCGTCAGGCTGCCAGCTCTCCGCCGAGAAGCTCCCTCCGCCGAGGACTACACTTCGCCAAGTGCCCTGCTTAAGAGGTAAAACACCTAACCGTAGAAGCCTGCAGCAGCTTTCTCGCATTAAGCATTCTTTTCTCTCTAGCCCCAGCCTTACCATGGACCTTCAGGCCGACGTCAAAGCCTACCTGGAGACCCTCACGGAGGAACAGCGGGCAGCCTGGATGGTCAATGTGCAGCTCAGCTACGCCAGCCGTGCAGCCCACGCCAGCCATTCTTCAGAGCCCTCACAGTCTGTGGCAAGCCTCCCGATGACCAACGTGGAAAGACGGGCGGAAGAGCCTTTAGACTCCCACCGCACGTGGGAGCCCCCAGACGCCCAGGAGCTTGCCCAGTACGCCCAAGCCCCACAGCCTCATGCCCAAGAAAGCTCTGAGGATGAATCGGGAACTACGCACCAGTTCCACGACCATACCGAGCCTTCAGAACATGGCTCCGTCCAACAGCCAGAAGAGGAGTTGACACACGAAGCCACAGCCCAACAAGAGACGGCAGCCCGACCGCCCATCGCGCAGGTGACCGAGCCTCCGGCACCCCCAGCCGTCGTACAACAAGCCCAACCAGCAAACCCGTCGGAAGACGAGCCTCAGCCACCAACATTCACGGCTCGACAAGCCGCAGCCCCAGCCGCTGACACCACTACACCGGTCAAAGCAAGACCACCACTGCCTACAGCACTGCCTTGTGCTCAGCCTACTCCACCAACGGAGCCAAAAGCTCCAGAGCCCTCGTTCCACCACCCACAGCCCAAGGTCTTTCACATGGATAAGAACAAGCAGACGCATTGGCTGCAGCCTTCAGACGATGAGATGGACCCTACAGCCTCAGCCTCAACAGGGCAGCCCTTGCCTCCAGCCGTCCGCCCTGTCAGACCTCCTGGGTCAGATATCTGGTGGGTGGCAGAGCCTATCACCAACCCAGACAGCCCCCGCCACCAGCCCAAGCCTACCGGCCCAGGCTGGGTGAGCTATGACGGTTGGCAATTCAGTCCCTGAAGAAGCCACTACAGCCTGCCCGGCAGAATACACGTATAGCCATGATCCAGCCTTCTGGTACAACAGCCGGGTTTGGGTACATCCGTACCGACCCGAGCACGACGCCTTCTTGAAAGATAAGAAGCCCAAGCCCTCCGCAGCCTTCAAAGCCCCACCGACTATGCCAACGCCTTCATCCTCATTCCCACCAGCCAACTCACACTACAGCCCTCGAGTGGAGTTCAAGTGGGGAGAACCCTTAGAGCCTCCAGCCCCAGGCTTCGATAAGCCCGGCCAAACCAAGCCCTCCAGCCTCTACAACGTTCGCAATGAACAGAAAGCCCTAGCCCAACTCCATCAGGGCTATGCCATTTGGATTAGAGGCCGTTGGAAATGGGCACCACGAACAGCCTTGAACAGCCGTGGCAATCCCATGTTAACCGAATTCGGCTACTACGACGACCGCAACCATATGTGTTGCGCTGAGCCTTGCGGTACGCAGCCTGAATGCCCACACGACAGCCTTTGCGGCAAATACACTCATGGAAAAGGCCACCTCGGCCGCCATGAGTGCAGCCGCTGCCATGAGCAGAAGAGTCATGGCATCCAGCCTGGACCGATCTGAGCTAAAAGCCAGATCTAGCCACAGCCTTGACCAAGCTTAGTCAAGCCACCGGAATCGATGGCCAATCGAGCCATCCTCACCTTAATCAGAATTAGCATGAAAAACTGACTGCCTACTGTGAATCAGGTACTCAGTAGACCATACTGCAGCCCGCCGGCAAGCAGGAGCCTCAGCCCTAAAGACATCAACTTTCGTAAAAGATCTAACTTCTACAAACCATGCATCCGCAGATGCTGAAATGTCAAGCACTGATTATCACAGCGATGACAATCTCGATAGCCCTGCCAGCCAAAGCCGTTTGCTGCAGCGGATAGATAGCCTTGATGACATCCTGGACCGACATGAGGCCATTTTCGGTACAGGTCAGATCCCAGCTGCAGAAGCTCCTTCACCAACACTGCAACCGACAGAGCCTTCCGAGACGTCTTGGGAATGCATTGAAAGCTTCCCAAGCCCTCGAGAGATAGTTGCACATGAGTGTTGGGATGAGCTACTGCCGTACGCAAACCACCACACAAGGAAGCCTTACTCAGAATGCACAGCAGAGCTAAGTACCTTGCTTCACTCCCAAAAAGAGGGGGGTTACCACCCCCAATTTTCGAGCCCAGATCACAGCCTCGAGAATCTGTGGAGGACATGCGGATCGGCCTACCGCCTCCTCCAGTCAAAGCCCGACCTAAGAGCCTCCAGCATCGAAGTTACTCGACACCTGTCCAGCCTATTACTTCGGCAGTGCCCAAGAAAGAGATGATACTCACGAATATGCCCACAGGCTTGGTCGGACCCAAGCAAAGACCTACCAGCCGTGCCTCAGAAGACCTTGTAACGCAGAAGTCCATTGCATCACTGGCACTAAAGCAGGTCCAGGTCAAGTGGCTTCAAATCATCCAGAGACTGGGAGACTGCAGCCTGACAGCACAAACTGCTCACGAACGCGATCTCATCATTGCGGCACTTAAAGGCTACCAAGCTAGTTCACTTCAGACATATCTTCGTCATATCGAAAATTTCCTGTCCTACCTGGACAAATCTAGAATTAGCCTTCACGAGCTTACGCTCCCACAATTCCTGGACTATTTGTGGGCCTGTCAGGACAGCCAGCACGAGGATCGCTATGCCTCCCGATGCAAACCTGCCAATGCGCTTAAAGCCCTGAGTTGGTTTTATAAAAAAGCCCAAATTGATAGCCTGCGCCTGGTGTGCCTTAATCCGCTAGCCTTAGCTTTCACCAAACCTGATGGTCCAACGGACCGCAATGAAGCTATTCCTCTGCCACTAGCCATTGTAGTCGCATGGGAAGACAAAATTAGAGAGCCAACTTGCCCTCCTGCACTCGCACTGTTACTCGGAGGCTTCCTCCTAGCAGTTCACAGTAGCCTGCGTTTCGGGGACTTGCAACGCATTTGCACCTCCAGCCTCAGCATCGCTAGCGATTCACTTCGTGGCTCGTGTTGGACTACGAAAACCAGCATTACAGGCCAACCATTTGCTGTGACACATTTCGGCCTTTCAGGGAGAGACACAGCCTCAGCCTGGACCATAACCTGGCTTTCACATGTGCAAGATAGCCTCCTTAAGACTCGTGAGTCCCTAGGAGTAGACACAGAGCCAGACTTCCTCATCCCGGACAGTCCAAATGTAGCAGTCTTCAACACGCCTCTCCAATACCATCAAGCCCTGACCCTCCTTCGCTGGTTGGTACAGACACCTTGGAGATCACCACTAATCACTGCAAATGAAGCATCAGCCTTTACTTTGCATAGCCTTAAGGTAAGCCTCCTCAGTGCCTCTGCACAGCTTCGCTTGCCCGAAGAATCCAGACGACTTCAAGGACATCACAAACTATCGAGTGTCCAATTATACAGCCGTGACGACACTATTCAGAGCCTTTGGCTGCAACGCCAAATCGCCGTTCAGATTCAGTTGGGGTGGCGGCCACCTCGCCCCCAAGCCCGGGGTAGCCAGCCCCATACGATAGAACCAGCCTTCAGTGTCCCTGCCAAGCCTATTCAGGAACAGATTCAGCTCAATTTCGTGCCGCCAAGCGTATCTCTCTTTTTAGTACATCGTGAAGCATGCTCTCAGCTGGAGCTCAATGCCTTCAAGCGAACATTTCAAACCAAAATTGATGAGGAAGCCGTCCTGGTGGCCGACTTTGCGGACCTCTCCAGTTCAGAAGAAGAGCCACCAGCCTTTTGCCTTTCGGACACTCAGGCAGCAGATTCGACATCCGAGCCTTCTTCCACTTCTTTTGCAGTGCAAATCGTGCCAGATGGAGCTATCCACGCCGCCCTACAGCCCTCCAACGGATCAGAGCCTTCTCGCACAGCCTGTGGTCGCGACATTCCTAAGACCTTCAAGCGCGTGGAAGATCTCCTTGTTTCACCTTTGTGCAGGCGTTCTGGGTGTCGGCAAGCCTTCCTGATTTTTTCCTAGGTCTGAGAAAGGGAGGGACTGAGGTACATCCTTTCGACCGCATCATCCCCAAGCTACGCCCTCTTCCAGGATCAGGCGACCTTCACAGCCCTCAACCGGGCAGCCACCTGCTGGTCTCGTGCGCCACGGGTTTCGGTCCTCTCACTAGGGTCTGGGCCTTTCCTTTCCGCAGCTTTCCCTTTTTGGCTCTCAGCTCGTTCATTCGCTTTCGCATTGATGGAATCTGACTCCTCAGAGGAATTGGTGAGAGCCCTCAGCCTTTGCAGGGTCCCTGAGACCCTGTCCACTCAAATAGCCCAAGCCTATGAGACGCCTTCGGATTTTGCTTTCGCCTTTCCGCAAATTCCAGACCTAAATCGCTTGCTTGAAGAAGACATCGATGAAGACACAAAGAGAGCGATTGGCCTGGAGCCTGATGCTAACATCCTGGCCAGCCTTCCGGCCAGTCGGCTCCGCAAGGCTCTCAAGATGTGCCAAGATGCTACCATGCATGGGGGAACGGGCACCCAGCCTCAGCTCACCCCGACACCTGTTCGCAGCCTTGACAGCCTTACTCACTCTCATGAGTGGGTAGAAAATCTCCCACCGAAACTCACCACAGAGACAGTGGACAGCCTTGTGTCTACTTTCAAACAAAATTACCCGGGTGAGCTTTTGGATAACGACTCCATGCCATCTATTCGCTTGCTCAGCCTTGTACACGAAGGTTTAAAGACCCGCCTCAAATGGATTCCCTGGCAATATCGCCTTAGCCAAAAACAATATCAGGAAATCCTTGAGGCAAAAACAACTAAAGCAGTTCGTAGTGAGGTCCAGCTCCTCACCGCAGCCTTCATGGATGATCAGCCTGAACTCTCCGTGGAAAGCCGGCCGTTAAGTGCAGGGTGGCTTATGCAGATCCAGACGATCTTCCGCAACGCCTTAGCCTTGTGCAATGCAGCACACCTAAAAAGCCTGAAAGATTTCGATAAAAAGATCGCAGACCTTTGCCTTAAGCAGCCAGACCGTGCCTCAGGCCTTCGCACGGTCACCACACAGGAGCTGCTTTCAGCCGATCGCAGAATGTGGAATACCATCAGTGACCTTCTTCGTGAAGGTTGGTCCCTCGATGAAGCCCTCCACGAAATGACCACCGTGCGCAGTGACATTCCCAGCCTTCTGCAATGGAGACCAGCCCAGCCTCGCCTTCCGCCAGCACTCGAACAGCTGTTCAAGGGCAAAGGCAAAGGCAAGGGCAAGCTCCAGCTCCTATTGGATGAGCCTCCATGGAAAAAACTTCGAACAGAAGATAAGCCTTTTAAAAAGACAGAGAAGCCTCAGCCTACCAACCTCCCCAAAAATTGGGCAGATAAATACCAAGGCAAGCCTATTTGCAGGAGGTACCAGAGCGGTACGTGCAAAACGCCGGGGCGTAAATTCGCCCATGTGTGCGCCATCAAGGGCTGCCACAAAAGCCATCCTGCTCGGGAGCACAAAGACAAACAGCCCAATCAGACTTGACAGCCAGGGCCCGGGTCACGCGACCTGGGCCTCGCATCAAGTCAGACGGCCAGCCCAGATCTAACAGCCTACACTGAGACCGACTCATCCTCGTCCAATGGAGACCTGGGCTCAGACACATCCGTCTCGAGTGATTCGGAGACACCACCATCGCAGAAGCCTCATCATCAGATGCCTGAGCCCTCGTCTCTTAAGATGCCCTCGCCCGCACAGGGGCCTCCGGCGCCTTCGCGCTTCTTCCTTGATGCCTTCGCCGGGGTCCACGCACCATTAAGCCAGGCAGCCTCCAACGCCGGCATAGATCGCTATGAGCCTCTCGACATCATCACGAATCCAGCCCATGACATCCTCATCGACTCTGCCTTCGAGTCACTCCTCCGTTTATGCTGGAGTGGTGCCATCGGCCTTATCGTGTGTGCACCGCCGTGTAAAGAATACAGCCGTCTAAAAATGAGACCTGGCGGGCCTCCAGCTCTTCGGACACCAGCATACATGGATGGCGTCCCAGGCCTTAGCCCGGCTCAGCTCAAAAAGGTCAGAGACAGCCGGGAAATCCACCGACGTGGACGAGCCCTCCTGCACGCCGTGATGTGTAAAGGGGGCGTCGGGGTCCTCGAACAGCCTCCTAGCAGCCTCGCCTGGCTTGAAACAGCCAATTTTGACCTTTTCAAAGAGTTCCAAGGCCACCTTGCCTGGGTGGACGCATGCCGCCGCGGTAAGGGCTAGGCCAAAAGCTGGTTTTGCAAGCAATAGTGCCAGAATCGGCCGCCTTGCAGCCCTTTGCAACCATAATATTGCGCACCAGTCCATAGCCGGCGTCAAAGATGCCTCCGGAGAGTACCTCTCTACCACCACTGCAGAGTACCCGGCCACCCTGGCCAAAGAGATTATCGATTCCGTCAGCTATCGAGTCACTCGGCATTCGAACAGCCCTCGGCCGTTACCCCTGGGGCAGCCTGCGATCCCAAGCCTCCCTGTCGGCCCTCGCCTCAGGATGTGCGACGGGGCAGGCAACTATAGCTCGGCAGATCATTCGATACCAGCCAAGCATCCCATGCCGACCAAAATTGCACATGCATGGCTCCGCTGGGCAGCCAAAGGGGATCTTGACACTAAAATCATGGCCCATGTCATGAGAGCAGCCCCAGAACCTCCGCTTTCGCCCCTGGAGGTACATCAAGCCATTCAGGTCTTATATGAGACGATCGGCCAACCACAACCGGCAAGCCTCGATCCAGAGGCTGAACAGCCCTACCGCCTTAAGATCCTCGCCACTTTCGGGGCACTGACGGGGGAACCAGACCTGGCCTTGCTGCAGCACATGGAGCGTGGAGTGCCTACGGGGATTTTCGACCCCATCCCAAGCAGCCACCAATGGCCCCCCGCCTCGGAGCATAAGGAGTCCGAAGCCCTGACACAGCTAGACCTTTGCACTGGCAACTGGAAAGCCGCAGAGGACCACCCCCAGGAGGTGGCAGCGCTCATTCAAAAGGAAATTGAGCAGGGCTGGGTCGAACAAACAAATATGAGCCTCGAAGAAGCCAAAGCCTTCTGGCCCAAAGGGGTGGCACTCGGAAAGCTTAACGTGGTCTTTGCGGATGGAAAAGATCCGCGCTTAGTCCTTGACAGCACGATATGTGGGGTCAATCCACGATGCCACATACCGGAGAGAGTTACCCTGCCCATGGCGGCAGACCTCCGGCTAGCTACCCAGCCTCAGGATAGCCATGGAGCCTTCATCGGTGCATCTCTCGACTTTAAAGCAGCCAATAAACAAGTGAAGATCCGGCCCGAAGAACGAGGCCTCCTTCTCTTCAGCCACCGCGATGTCCTCTACCATTATAAGGTTTGCCACTTCGGGGCACGCTTTTCCGCCTATTGGTGGCAACGGGTGGGAGCCTTCTTGATGCGTCACATCCACAGCCTTCTCAGCTTCATGCCACACAAAGCCTGGCTTTACGTGGATGATATTCTGGCAGCCCTTTGGAGAGCCCAAGCCCGTGAGGGCCTCGCCCTGATGGTGATCTTCATGCAAGTGATCAACGCCCCAATCAGCTGGAAAAAGGCCCAATGCGAAGCCTGCATCCAGTGGTGCGGTTGGGAGATAAACTTCGATTACGACACCATCAAGCTCTCTCAAAATAAAATTTCCAAGCTTGTGCAGCTCATCGGAGAAATACTCCAGACACCGAAGGTTTGTCGTAAACTCCTCGAGCGAACGATAGGCCTCATGGTGTGGGCTTCAAGCATCAGCCTTCACCTTCGCCCGCATCTCGCTCCTCTGTACGCCGACTTATACAGCCCGCCCGGCAGCCAGTATGCCGTACCGGCACCACTTTGGCAGACCTTTCGTTCCGCCCTGAGTAACGACCTGCAGCTGCCAGCCTGCCCCAGCGGGCTGTTTATTCCGCCGGGGGCGCGCATCCTAGAGTATAAAGGCAGGCGACTACACTGCAAATCGGATCTCCCAGAGATCCCAGCCACAGCCAAGGTGCAGTTCATTCGAGCCTCCAATCCTGAGGCCTCGCATACCCGCCTACGCCGAGAGAGTGTGGAGAGCCTCAAATGGTTCACCTCCACCATCTCCCAGAGCCCGCAGCCCAGCCTCGCAGGTGACACCGACACCGGTTCGCAGCCTCGATAACTCGATGCACACTCACGAGTGGGCAGAAAATCTCCCACCGAAGCTCACGACCGAGACGGTGGATAGCCTTGTTTCGACCTTTAAACAGAACTACCCTGGGGAGTTGCTAGACCAGGACTCCATGCCTTCCATTCGCCTGCTCAGCCTTGTTCACGAGGGTCTTAAGACAAGGTTGAAATGGATTCCATGGCAGTATCGTCTTAGCCAAAAGCAGTACCAGGAAATCCTGGAAGCCAAGACCAGCCGAGCCTTCAGGAGTGAGATACAACTCCTCACAGCAGCCTTCACAGACGATCAGCCGGAGGTAGCAGTGGAAAACAGACCTCTCAGTGCGGGATGGCTCCTCCACATCCAAACCCTCTTTCGTAATGCCCTTGCCTTGTGCAATGCAGCCCATTTGAAGAGCCTTAAAGACTTCGACAAGAAAGTTGCTGACCTTTGCCTGAAGCAGCCTGACAAGTCGACCAACTTGCGGACGGTCACAACCCCAGAGCTTCTGGCAGCCGATCGCAAAATCTGGAATACCATTAGTGACCTGCTAAGAGATGGCTGGCGACTTGATGAAGCCTTAAACGAAATGACCACAGTTCGCAGTGATATCCCCAGCCTACTCCAATGGAGACCAGCACAGCCCAAACTCCCGCCAGCCTTAGAGCAGCTGGTCAAGGGCAAAGGGAAGGGCAAAGGTAAGTGGGGTCAGCTTTGGGAGGAACAGCCTTGGAAAAAGCAGAAGACAGAGGATAAGCCGTGGAAGAAGCAAGACAAGCCTCAGCCTACCTCCCTGCCAAAGAAATGGGCGGACAAGTTCCAGGGCAAGCCTATTTGTCGGAGGTATCAGAGCAACACGTGCAAAACGCCGAACTGCAAATTTGCACACGTGTGTGCTATCAAGGGCTGCCATAAGCCTCACCCTGCCAGGGAGCACAGGGAGAAGCCCAATCAGACGTGACAGGAGGAGCCTGGACCAGCAGGTCCGGGCACCCCCACTAGCAGCCAGACCTCGGATGATCAGTCAGCCTCCTCATCCGACTCAGAGCCTTCGGACTCCACTGGGTCCTCAGAGGTCGGCCCAAACAACGCCCACTTCGACAAGCCGGCCCCGGCTCCCCTTCAAGCCACGGGGCCACCATCAGCACCTTCGCAAGCCGCATCTCACCCCTCCCCTCCTCCTCGACAGCCGCGGTTCTTCTTAGACATCTTCGCAGGAGTCCATGCACCAGTGAGCCAAGCGGCCGCGAAACAAGGCTTGGACCGGTTCCAGCCCATGGACATTATGTCCCACAGCAGCCACGACATCCTCTTAGACCCAGTGTTCGAAGCCCTACTCAAACTTTGCTGGAGCGGTTGTATTGGCTTGTTAATGGGCGCCCCGCCCTGCAAAGAGTACAGCCGCCTCAAAATGAAGCCAGGGGGCCCACCAGCCCTTCGCACACCCGAACACATGAATGGGGTCCCTAACCTCACGCAAAACCAGCTCCAAAAGGTTAGAGACAGCAAAGAAATACATCGGCGCGGTCGAGCCCCCCTGTATGCAGTTATGAGCTGATGGGGTATAGGAGTCCTTGAACAGCCTCCAGGCAGTTTGGCCTGGCTGGAACCAGAGAATCACAGCCTTTTCAAGACCTTTCAAGGTCACCTAGCCTGGGCCGATGCCTGCAAGTACGGTAAAAACTGGGCCAAAGCCTGGTGTTTCGCAAGCAACAGCCCTCGCATCGGCCGCCTGGCCGCTCTTTGCAATCACAATATCCAGCATGAGTCCATTGCTGGCGTGAAGAACGCCAAAGGGGAATACCTTTCAACCTTGACAGCGGAATACCCACCTCTCTTAGCCGAGCAAATTATCCAGTCCGTGAGCCATCGAGTCTCTCGTATCTCCGGCGAATGCAGACCTCTTCCGCTTCAGGGGACACCTGCGTTTCGAGCCCCGCAAGGCCCCCGCCTTAAAATGTGCGACGGGGCAGGGAACTTCAGCTCGGCCGATCATTCCCTGCCCCGCAGGGTGGAGCCCCACACCTCCATCGCTAAAGCCTGGCTCCGTTGGGCCGCAAAGTCAGGCCTGGATAAACGCATCTTCGCACATGTGGCTCAAGCCAAGAACGAGCCTCCGCTTACCTCAATCGAAGTGCGAGAAGCCATCGGCATCTTGTTCGAGACGATACAGAAGCCCGTGCCGATCACTCTGGAGCCGGAAAACAACCATATCGCCTCCACATCTTACGCCTTCTCGGGGCCGTGACTGACGACCCAGACATGGCTCTTCTCCACTTCATGGAGCATGGGGTACCCACAGGGGCGACGTCCCCCATACCGACTAGCCATCAGTGGCCACCAGCCACGGAGCAATCGGAGATGGAAGCCTCTACGCCGCTCGATCTATGCGACGGAAATTGGAAAGCGGCCACAGAACACCCAACAGAGGTGGCAGCCTTGATCCAAAAAGAGATCGACAACGGCTGGGTGCTGGAAGGCAACATGTCCGTGACCGAAGCCCAGCAACGCTGGCCCACGGGCACAGCCGTCGGTAAGCTCAACATCGTGTTTGCCGAAGGTAAAGAGCCTCGCCTGGTCCTCGACAGTACCATATGCGGGGTCAACCCACGATGTCACCTCCCAGAGAGGGTAGCCCTTCCGATGGCGTCAGATATTCGGCTAGCCACCCAAGCCTCCGACCACCATGGTGCTTTCGTAGGAGCCTCCATCGACTTTAAGGCAGCCCATAAACAGGTCAAAGTCCGGGAGGCAGACCACGGACTCCTCCTCTTCCAGCACAACGACAAATTATACTACTATCGAGTCTGCCATTTCGGAGGCAGATTCTCAGCCTACTGGTGGCAAGGGTAGGAGCCTTCCTACTCCGTCAAGTCCACCATATCTTGAGCCTAATGCCACACAAAGCGTGGCTGTACGTTGATGACCTCCTGGCCGCACTGTTGCGCCCGTCAGCCATGGACGGCCTAGCCCTGCTGATCATATTCATGCAGGTAATCAACGCCCCCATCAGCTGGAAGAAAGCTCAATGCCAAGCCTGCATCACTTGGTGCGGATGGGATGTCAATTTCGACTATGACACCATCCAACTGACCAAAGGCAAGATCCGCAAACTCCAAGAACAGATTGCCGAACTCCTCCGCCAGCCCAAAGCTTGCCGAAAGCTCTTAGAGCGGACGATTGGGCTCCTTGTGTGGGCCACCAGCATCAGCCTCCACTTAAGGCCCTACTTAGCCCCGCTATACTCTGACCTCCACAGCCCACCGGGTAGCCAGTATGCAATCCCGGCCCCCATTTGGCAAATGTTCCGCTCAAGCCTCACGGACCAGTTGCAACTGCACACTTGCCCGGTGGGACTCTACATTCCTACAAGATCCAAGATCCTGGAGTATCGGGGCCATAGACTCCATTGCAAAGCCGACCTACCGGAAGTCCCAGCCTCATCCAAGACTCAATTCATCAGAGCCTCAAACCCCGAGGCAACACACACCCGTTTGCGCCGGGAAAGTGTCGAAAGCCTCAAGTGGCTTGCACAAACCCTTGCTCACTCTCCTGAAAGACCCATGTCCATGCCCAACCTTCTCCATTGCCTGGCGGCGGCAGACGCCTGCGCCGAAGGTTCGACCGTAGGCATAGGCGGGTGGGTGATCACTCCTACAGCCGTAGCCTGGTTCGCGGAGACGTGGGATCTTACAGAGATCCGCCTCGCATGGCCTTTCCTGACAAAAGGCGCCCAAGCCTACATCGCCAGTTTCGAGACTTTAGCCCAATTTGCCCTCCTGCAATGCACACACCGCATTACAGGCCACGGACATCTCCAAGTCCTTGTCCCTACTGGGACTGACAATACAGCCACTGAAGCCGGCTTGAACAAGCTATTTACAACCAAATGGCCACTCAGCCATTTCTTACAGCTCATCGCTGCATGGAGCCACGCTCAGGGCATTGCATTACAGCCATCCCATATACCAGGAAAGAAAAACACCTGGGCGGATGATCTCAGTCGAGATAAGCTGGATCGCTTCGCACATCGAAGGAGTGAACGAATTCGGTTCACCCCTGCTAGCCTTGCACGGCCACCACAGGCCCTCACGTTGCACCCTCCAACCGCCAAATGGCGCGCGGAGCATCTCGAGGCCGCACGCCTCTGAGAAAAGGAGCGTCCCTCCTCGGCAGTCTTCGCAGGTACAACCGCATCCCACTCTGAAGCAGGGGACGGTTTCTGCGTTGCAGGCACGCGGCGCTTCTGGGATGCTCTTGGCACTGAAGAGTGGGATGAGCGTGAGGAGGCTCCAGCACTCTAGACGCATCTGTGCAATGGAGCCTCCTTTTGCGACCCCAAGAGCATCCCAGGAAAAGGGCGCGTGTGCACCAGTAGTTTGGTTCAGTCATAGGTTGGGAGCAGTGACTTCAACTTTGAACGCTAGAGGTTATCCTCGGTGTTTATAGTGAAGTTGAATCTCGTAACATGACCTTGCGGCTTTCGGCTCCAACCTAGACTGAACCTGCCGGACATGCGTCCCTCAACCTCGTTCTGGTTGACGTGGCAAAATTTTAGCCCCCACCCACCCACACCTTGTATCAATCCCTCAGATGGGATTTCGCTTGGCCTGCAGCCTATATACATGTCGCACTGCCGACTTAGCCTTCAAGACCATAGGTCTTCCGGCACTGGGTGCCATCTAAACCGGACATCAATCAGTCCGCAATGCACTGTTTCACCCTGGCACTGCGTGCAAACACGCTCAGCCAGGCGCACCTCATTCTGGCACCGTCGGTGACTGTGTCGCGGGTCCTTTCCACCAGGGGGATGAGCGTGAGGAGGCTCCAGCACTCTAGACGCATCTGTGCAATGGAGCCTCCTTTTGCGACCCCAAGAGCATCCCAGGAAAAGGGCGCGTGTGCACCAGTAGTTTGGTTCAGTCATAGGTTAGGAGCAGTGACTTCAACTTTGAACAGAAATTGTTGGTCTCTGACCTTGCTGTGTTCTCGTTTCACACTCAGTCTGTGGGTTATGTTTGTTCATGTATGTGTGTATAAGGAGTGCATTTTCCCCAATGGTTGAAAACAATCATGGTGCAGATAGTTGAGCGCGCATCCAGGTCACAACAGCGCGCGCGTCGAATTCGAATGAGCGCTGCCGTGTACAGTTAGGTCTGTGCTGGCTAGGGCCTGCTTTTGTCGACCGCTCTGCATGCAATGATGTTTCTTGTTTGTACATTCTGCTCGTGTCTTTCTCACAGTGTACCGGATGTCTGGGTCCTCCGAGGGCACTCGGAGAAAGAAAAAAAGCGGGGCGCGTCGAACTCGAATACAAAAAAGGAACAAATGGCCCATCCCGTCAGATTTGCGTCAAACTGCTTGTGAACGTTTCATCTGACAGACGGTGTCTTTTTCCAACATTTTTGCCCATTTAGCTTGATACATAGATTCACAGTTAGGTTTTTGGAGGGAGCTCATCTTGCAGACTCGCAGTTGCAGCTTCTTTGATCTCTTTTCTAAGAACTTGCATAGATAATCGCCTTTTAAAGCGCCTGGGGATTCGTCGTGAGGAGATAATGATCAGATAATGCATGAAGCCCCTCAGTGCAACGCACCAAAGAGTGAACGATGCATCACAACCTTTCAAACTTGCGAAGAGTGGTTGTCAGGCGGCAACGGGGCCGTTTTTGCTCGTGTCGGGGGCCTTGCAGACAGAAGTAGAATGAGTAGAGCTTCTGAAATGCCGGTTTCCTAGTCCACAGCCGATTCAGCAGTCTGCCAGCACTCTTTGGCTGCATGTCGCCTTCCAGAGGATGGCGCGCCAGGACCGGCGGGAGCAGGGATGGCTGGCACGAGTGCCTCCACTGCCGGAACTCCCCAAGGGCGAGGCCGCCATCTTCAAGCCCAGGCGCCTGGAGACACATGAAATAACTTGTCAATCTCATCGTAGGCCATATCATATAGGGAATCATGACATGTGATGTATATTATACATTATGATTATATACGTAAAATTAAAAGCAATTATATATGGTGCAATGATTGGACGAAATGAAGAGCCAGGCTCGGGGCGGAGGTGGAAGCGCTCTTCGCTGAGGCGGAGGCCTTGGTGGCTGCCCGGCCACGGCGCAACACGCGCTTGCAGATCCTGGAAGTGGAGGAGATGAATCAAAAAGATACTTTTCAAAGAGATTTGAGAGAGACTTCAAAGACTGTATGTATGTATATATATGTATGTAGAGAAGTATGTATGAATGTATGCATGTAAGCAGCTGATGTTTTTGAGTTCAGACGCAGCGCCACGGGGCCGCGCGAGCCATTGGCACGGCCTGGCGGGAGCGCTCCCGGACTCGGCAGCAGCGTGCCGCGCGGGTGCTGCAACGGCACTTCCGCGGCTGCCGCGGGCGGCGCCGGGCGCAGAAAGAGAAGGAGAAGCGCTGCGCTCGCAAGTTGCAGACCTGGTGGCGCAGGAAGAGGTGCAGAAGGAAAGAAGATCCATCTCAAACATATATATATATATGTATGATATATGATATATGCATATATAATCGTATATTACTATTATGATTATTACTATTATTACTATTATTATTGTTCTATATTATTACTATTATTGTTATTATTGTTATTGTTGTTGTTTATAGGCATTTTATGTATATGTTCAGTATTCCTGACTCAACTTAACTCTTTAGCTCTTGCATCGCAGGTTCTACTTGGCGTGGCTGCGGTGGCACGTGCGTCGCCGCGCTGCTCTGAAGCTGCAGTCGTGGCAGCGCGGGCATCGTGCGCGCCAGGAGGTCTATTTGATGCTGGAGAACTCCGCCGCGTTGCGCCTCCAAGCCGCTTTCCGCGGACGTCTTGCACGACGAGAGGTGGCGCAGCAGCGCCAGCAGCGCGAGAGACTGAGGCAGCTGCTGCGGGGTGTGATGGCGTGGCGCCGCTTCAGGAAGATGCGCTCGGAGAAGCGACAGGCGGGGCGCCTCAGCATACAGCATGCTATAAAGCAGCTATAAAGCATGCGAAGCATTGCCTAAAGCAGGCTGCCGCCTGTATCCAAGCTCGCGTCCGCGGCTTGCAGTGCAGGGCGCAGCTCAGTGCCAAGCGGGCAGAGGAAGAGCCAGAAAGCAAGGCCGCGAAGACGGAGGAGTATCTCTTGCAGGCACAGGCTACAGAGGAGCGAGATAAACTCGGAATGGAGGTGAGCCTTGTTGCAAGGATGCTTCACTGTTGCAGTATCCTACAAGTGTATAGATATAATTATACATATCATACAGCGTGCACTAAGTATCTCAGTCGTAGTTGAGGTTTCCATTAATTGCATTGCCTTTGAAGGGCCACGTGCAACATATTCAACTTGAGACGGCCCGTTGCCAGGAGCTCTTGGTTGTGTCAGAAAGCCAGGCGACAGAGGTGCGCCCTGCTAACTGAAGTTTATTTGCAGACGAAGCATCTCCTTCGCAGGTAAAAGAGAAGCCGCCAGCGCCACCAGAGGGCAGCAGACAGAAGGTGCGCCAGCTTTGACCGTTCTGAGCACGGTTTCTTTGGTTGGGGGCATGCCGTGTCATCTGCGATTGCCTTGCGTTTCAGGAGCAGCAAGATGAGAGACCGCCTGAAGCTGAGTCGAAGCAGGAGACAGACTTTGAGACTCGACACGTGGCCTCAATTTCTTATCCGGTTCTCAAAGTGAGCCCTGCTTCAGGAGGAGCCCCCGAGGCAGGAGGCACCAAGCCCAGAAGAGCTTAGAGACCAGAGACTTGGCGCACTTCAGTTCTCCTTTGACGGATCTCATGTTAAGGAGCATCTTTTAATCAGAGCTGAAAAAAGTTCCCGAGGAGAGAACCCTTGCAGACCGAGCTCTCCCAAAGCTCTGCTGTCCAAAGACGGTCAGTGCAGGCTTACATTGAGGAGCTGGAACTGCTGCGCACAGAGAAAGACGCCATGCAGAAGGCAGGGAATGCTGCTCTTTCTCTTGGGCTCTTGCTTAGGAGATGGAGCG
The DNA here is from genome assembly GCA_965229785.1 of Cyclobacteriaceae bacterium. GTDB lineage: Bacteria > Bacteroidota > Bacteroidia > Cytophagales > Cyclobacteriaceae > JAWPMT01. Next base: position 40,191 of record CBDDJS010000001.1, on the reverse strand, counting down.
CCTGCGGCAAGGGTCTCTGAAGAGACAAGAGGGAAGCAATCGCGAGCAAGAGGCGGCGCAAGACAGGAGTCCTAAGGTCCTCTTTCACCTCCTTTTAAGATCCTTTTACGATCCTTTTAAGATCCTTTTAAGGATCCCTTTAAGGACTGTTTGTGTTAGTGACAGGTGGAGCCGCAACCAGAGGTCGCGGGCCAAGCGCAGCAGAGTGGCGCACCCCATCGGTTGTCTACGAGAGGAGAAGGACTGAGTGCAGCCAAGTCTCATTGAGACTCTCATCACTAGACTCTTCATGACTATGGCAAAGAGCTTCCGAAGAGCTTTCAAAGACCTTTGAGGACTGGAAACGGGTGTCCCAAAGGTGCCTTGGCCATCAGTGGTTTGCCTCCTACGTCTCGTTTTGGATCGAGGTTCAAGAGCCCCAAGAGCCCCAAGAGCCCGACGAGGACAGACAACCAGCGCAAAAAAGCCCTTGAAATTCTTAAAATCTCTTAACTTCACTCGATTTGCTTGGATTTGCTTCGATTTTCGTGTGAGGAAAGCCTCCACAGCGACTCCGCGGCCGAAGCGGCAAGTGATCCAGCAAGCACGACAGTTTCGGAGAGCCAGTGCAGCCGGAAGCCGCTCGGAGAGCGTTCTCAGAGCCTTTAAAACTCTACAAAACAGCCTTAGAAAGACCTAAAAGGGCCTTGAACATCTTGAAGGAAGTGTTTCAAGGCAACTTTAAACAAATACTTTAATAGAAAGTATCTTTAATACATAATGTATTCTAATAAAAGATGTTTGAAAAGATGTTTGAGAAGAGTGTTTTAGAAAGTGTTTTTCGGGTCGCTCGAGGACCTTCGACTTCTCTGACCGTCGGCTCAGCGGCTTCGCCCTGGAGCCGCTGCCACGGGGCGTGGTGCTCTCCCCGGTGGGACGCCCAAGCGCTCCACGTCTCAAGCAGAAGACCTCACAGAGACAACAGACACAAGGAACACAATCGAGGTATATAAAAACATAAATATAACACAATAGAATGATATTATAGTTCTTATCATAAGAGATGATCGTAGTTTGCACACATATCATTCTAGATTAAAAGTCATGTTCTAGATTGGAAGCTAATGCAGACAATATTTCCCGGGCAAGCCAGACCACAACCAAACGCAAGAGTCGAACGCACCTAGAGCACCGCGCCTTGGTAGGGTTCACTCTAGAGCTGCGTTGCTCCTTGGGCTTGCTACTCCTTACTTGCTTCGATTCGTGTTCGCGCTATCCCATCCCTTTTGCTTTGTCCCTTCCTTCACCTCTCTTTGCCTTGCCTTGCCCTTCCTTTCCCGCGGCTGCACGTTTCGCGTGGCGAGCGCTTTTCCGTAATCCGGAAGCACGTTCCGAAACTTCCCTAGATTATACATATATTTTAAGAAACAATTGTGATATGCTCTGGAAGGAAGATTGGTGCGTTAGACGTATTTGAAAGAGGCTTGACAAGAAAATGATGGCTGCGCGATGTCTTCGCCATGGCCGCCGCGCTTACAACGCAGCTGCAGCGCCTCGACTGGCCGCAGGCGCTGCGGCTCTTGCGCTCAGCTCGTAGCCTCCATTTGCAGCTGGATGCCCGGGCCTATCACGGCCCCAAAGTCCAATGGCGCTGGACTTGCGAACTGCTCCGAGAGCTGAAAAGAAACGCGTTGGAGCCCACGGCAGTGACCTTGGGCAAGCTCTCAAGTGGCTGCGGAGACAGTGGATGGAGCCAAGCTCTGGGCTGCCTTCAGGTGGCACGTTGCTGGGGCGTGGAGTGCAGCTTGGCATTGGTTGGGGCGGCGCTGAGTGCCTGTGAGAAGGCCATTTCACATGAAGAAACGTGAAACTTATAATCATACTGGAGTATTCTTGAGTTTTGATTATTTTGAAAGATATCTAAGATGACATCTACTTTATTCAATGGTTGTACGTTGAAAATGAACAGTCGAAGTTCATCAACATTCATCAACAGATCTATTTCTAACTTCAAAGAAAAACTTGATTGGAACGAGGCCTTGCAGTGGCAGCGTGCCACGAGCCTCTTGTGGCTTGCGCCGCCGGATGTGATGAGTTACAGCACCTTAATCACTGCTTGTGAGAAGGTCTCAGAGTGGATCAAGGCCTTGGCCTTGCTGAAAGAGTGTGAGACGACGTTGAAAGCGAATGTCATCACATTCAACGCGACGATCAGCGCTTGCCGCCACCAGTGGCGCTGGGCCTTCTACCTCTTCGAGCGCTGCTGCTCTGAGCTTCAAGCGACTCAGATCACTTTCAACGCAGTGCCTTGAGCATGAATGCGACAATCTTTTCATGTTCGCTTCAAATATTCAGAATTTGCTAATATATTGTGAATAATCTATAATGGTAAGTAGCGAAAGGATTGAATCTGATAGCCTCATTGCTACATCCTTGGAGCAGTTTCGAGGTGATCTGCGCGCACTGGGCCACGTCTGTGGCACTTCTGCGTGACGTGGTGGGCTTTGGCGCCGCCATCGATGCCAGCGGCAAGCTGGGCGCTTGGCTGCGCGCCTGGGCCCTGCTCGCCGACTGCAGGGCTTTGGTGTCTTCCAACGCTGTGACCTGCAACGCGGCGGTGAGTGCCTGTGAGCCCCGGGGGCTGTGGCAGCAGGCTGCGAGCCTGCCACTGGGGTTGCCTCTTCACGTTGGATCTTGTTTAAGGCCATTTTGAGTATACAAAAAAGGCATGTTGTTCAATTAAGAGATTTCATTTGAATGGCATTTGAGGTTCAGAACTGGCTGCGCAGCTCGGCGACAGCATGCCATCGGATGCAGCGCTGTGATCAGCAGCTGTGAGAAGGCCATGCTTTGGCCGCAGGCCGCGCACTTGCTCTCCGAGTCCCTGGTGCAAAGCTCTTGGAGCACAGCTGGGCGCAATGCGGCGGTGGCGGCCATGGCGCGGTCTAGCCTTTGGTCCCGAAGCCTTCACCTCCTGGACTTCAGCCCAATCTGCGTGACGTCTCTCCTCACCCCCTTGCCATGGCGCGCTGCTCTCTTCGTCCTCAGCACATCTCTCACAAAGATCTCTCTGCAGCTGCCGAGCCACACCGCAGCGGCCAAGGCCTGTGGCACCGAGGCCTGGCGCCATGCGCTGCATCTGCTGAAGGCCACAGATGTGGTCACAGATGTGGTGGCCTGTGCCTTGCAGGCGGCCTGTGAGCCTCGCCCGCAGCTCCTGTGGCGCCTGCAGGACTTGGCACTGAGACTGCCCGTGTGGCAAGACGGCGCGACAAAAGAGCTCCTACAAGTTGACCAATTGACTTAAAAGGAACTGAAACGACTAAAATCGAACTTCATTGAACTTCGTTAAACTTAATTAAGATGAGGCAACTAAGGTCTCATCGTGTCTCATCGTGTAACGAGTGGAGGCCCTTCGAGAGCTCAGGAGATGCTGTTGGCGCAGCGGCGCTCGACCATCTTCTCCGAGGAGCTTGGACATGCGTCTCGAGGTCGCTTCGCAGGAGGTGATCTATGGCAACGGCACAGTGGAGAGCGCCTACTTCGAGGCTAGTTCATCTTAACTTAATTTGACTTAGACTATATGGATCATGTTTATTTAAAGATTTATATGGTCTATACATAGTCTCTTCTATTTACGTTGTGGAAAAGACATGTTCTGCAGGTGCGCCTGGAGTCGCAGCCTGTGCGGGGCGTGGCTCTGGGCTTCCAGGCAGCACAGAAGGTGGGCAGCGCGGAGGCGTCGGACGCATGCTGCATCAGGCTCGATGGCACGGCCCGCCTAGGCGCGGAGACCCAACTAACTCACTATATATGTACATATACATATACTTTTATATACAATATATAAATTTACTAATGACAGGACTGGTAAGGGTCCTACATCTCACTGCCATTCTGGCACAAGGCCTTTAGCCACGTATATACAGTGTGCGCGATACAAAAGAGCGCTACAAGCTACATTGAACTTTACAATATCATCATGTATACCTATTTGTCACATTTAAATGATGAAGTATATATGTGCGAATTATGTGAAATCGTAGGTATGTATGCCTCACATTGTAAGCAACGGCTGCAGGTGGAGTAGAGGTGCAGCTGCCGGAGGGGGTGCCCGCGAGGGGCGGCGATCGTCTTGGGCTCTTTGCGCAAGCGGGGCACCTAGCACTGGCGCGGAACGGCGTGTGGCTGGCGGAGGTCTCAGGCCCTTGAGTTTCAATTTAAGTCGTTTAAGGCTAGTTTTAAAGCCATGGGCTTTATCGTTTTTTGCCATTTATTTCCTATGTCTTATCATTTCTTTGGTTCTTGCTAGCGCTAGGAGCAGTACCTGCAGGGCCGTTGGTCCCCTTCGTTCATCTGGGCACCGGCCCCATGGCGGTCTCCCTGGAGGCCGGGGCCCAGGCTCCGCGTCATGTGCTCAGCGGCTTCCTCGCACGGCTCTGTAGCCCTTTGGTCACTTTGGAGGGCCGTCAACATGCGCGCCGCAGCGGCGTGCACGAGAAGGGTGCGGGCCTGGGCTGTGTGCTCTTCGGGGATGGCCCACTGCCGACTTTCGAGAAGGGACGGTATTTCGAAGTCTGCGCCTTGGAAAGCGCTTTGGAAAGTTTTAAAGATGCTTTTCACTCGACTTTGTGACTCGACTTGCTTTTGCGGAGGCATCGAAGAGGTCACGACCGTTTTCGCGGATGGGCTGAACCTGGGGGTGGTCCTCAACCTGCCTGCGCCGGCGGAGTACGCCACATCGGAAGAGGTGCCGAAGTCTTTCTGCTATGGTTTCGATGGCATGGCGCACCGACTCTCGGACCATTGAGATCTTAGTAAGACTTTAGCAATACTTATAAGACTTATTAAGACTTGTTAAGATGTTGCTAAGGATACGACTGGGAGGAGCTGGAAGCCATCGACTGGAGCCCTGTGAATCTGGAGATTGGCGATGCCGTGGGCATTTTGGTGACCAAAGAGAACGTGATGCAATTGATTCTGAATGGTTTTCTGGAGGCTGAGAGCATTGTCTCTCCGGAGCTCAAAGGTGAATTGTATCCTTTGGTGGAGCTGATGGGGAACGCCGTGGCAGTCTCCCTGCGGCTTGGTGCCACACCTCCTGACATCCAGAGAAGGCCTAAGCCAGAGCCAGCACCAGTGGCAGCACCTGAACCACTGCCCCTTCCGTGCCTGGTATCAATCCACGTAGTCTAACTATCTATATAAGTATAATCAATCTCTTAATATTACTATGATTACCCTATATACATATATCTATATGCATATAGATATCGTAACTATGATTCATGTCTTCGAGTTTGAATTCTGCGAATTGCGTTCAGGACGGAGACCGCGCCTGTGGCAGAGCCAAGGGTGTCCGTTGAGCCTCAACCTTTGCCCCGACGCTCCCAGAGCTCTCAGAGCTCCAAGGCCCCGGTGTTCTACGCGCCCTTCCTGAGCAAGAACTTGCAGCTGTCCAAGGATGGCCAGTCGGTGCGCCACAAGGACGACACGGGGCAGGAGCTCTTTGGTGCGATCCTCATGACGTCATCCTATTTCATCATATTTCATCATATTTATCTATATTTGTCATATTATCATATCTCATGATGTTTAAAGCAGGAGTTCATAGAGACATCACATCTTCTGTGTCTTTAGAACTTCATTGAAACGAGGCGTTGCCGTGGGCAGCAGCCCCTTGGTGCCCTTTCCGGGCGGACGTTACTTCGAAGTCCGTGTGGATAAGGTCCGTGAGGCCCGTCATTGACTTGTTTGTCTATATATGATGGTTGTCAAAAAGGTCCTGCTAAGGGCTTTATATGAAATGACCTTGAGACGTTTTTGAGGGGTCTGTCGCGAAAGATACGTGTTGAGTTCGCGAAAGAGATTTTTTTTTCGCGAAAGATTCGCGAAAGTCGCAGCCACCTGACCGTATCTTTCCACAGAGCAGTAACCCATGGCCCCATAATTTAATTTGATTTAATTCAATTTAATTTGATTTAATTTAATTTAATTCAATTTAATTTGATTTAATTTAATTTAATTTAATTCAATTAAACGAACCTTTTCGGGTTTGGCTCGCGAAAGTCTAGCGAAAGTTCGGCGAAAGTCCCGCGAAAGCCGCAGCCCCTGGCATTAGGACAGAGTGCAAGTGCAAGGGCATAGATATACAGCATGGGTTTACAGCACGAGAGCGATGCTGTGGGGCCTGGAACGACCTCAGAACGACCTCAGAACGACCCCCGAACGACCTCAGCCATGTCTCAAATGTGGGCAAGCGGACCTCGCTGGATCTGCAAACAAATCGGCTTCGGCATAGAGGATGGTTGATCGGATCGGAAAGATGAGCAAGGAGAGAAGTAGAGGATGGCGAAAAGATGAGCAAGGAAATCGATGTTGAGGATGGCTGAGTGAATCTCTTGTGCGGGCTGCAACTATGCCCCGCGAAAGACCGCGAAAGTTTTTCGTTGGATTCGCGTTTTTTTTTTTTTTTTTTTTTTTTTTTTTTTTTTTTTTTTTTTTTTTTTTTTTTTTCGTGAAGAATGGCTGTTTCAGGATGAAAGAATTTTCGACAACACTCATATATTGTTCATGTACATGTTATCAATTATTGCAATTCCTTTCTCAAAGAATATGTATATCTATGTGTATATGTATATATATGTAGATTCGTTGTTCCTTTTCAGGGGATGAGCGATGGCCTGGCCTTGGGCTTCACTTTGGTGCCGCCCAAAGAGCTGGCAGCTGAAGAGCCTCACGAGGTCTCCGATACGCTGCCAGAGTCCTGGACCGCAGGCTATGACGGTTTCTATCGCTCGATGAACTATTCGGACAGCGAGCAGGCCAGGCTGTTCCTTACTTAGGACGTTGCAAAGCGTATGAAATATGGCATCTTAGCTCTTTGTTTCGCTATTTGGTTCATTAGTTCGTTCGTTTTCCGAGGTGACCGTGGGCTGGAACCCCTCGGGGCTCCAAGTGAATGACCGCGTGGGAGCTCTGCTCACCAGGGCTGGCCAGTTTGTGATCGTGGTGAATGGCAAGGTGGTGGTGCGCGTCACGGACGACTTTCCCCTGGCGGACGTCGAGGCTTTCTATGCCGTGGTGGATCTGTTGGGCCGAGTGAGCCAAGTGACCATGGTGAAGGCGGCGCCGGTGGCGGAGGCCACGGAGGGCGCGATTTTCAGCGGCTTCGACCCGAAAGTCTTGGGCAAAGCGGTGCTTTTGAAGGACTTTCTCTGCTCGAGCAGCGATGCGGTGGGCAACCTCTTGGGCGGCGTAGCCTTTGGGGATGGGCCGCTGCCATGCCGACTGAATTCAATGAACTACGACTTTAGTCTACTTTATCGAACTCTATATAATATTATGTAATAGTATGTAATAGTGTTCTAAATCATGTCGGTATCTGGTTAGAGCGCGAGGTGTGGGGCCGGATGGCGAAGCCTATTTCGAAGTGATCGTCGAGGAGCTGCGACAAGGCAACGACGACGGCCTGGTGCTGGGCGTAGCAGCCAAGAAGCCCAAAGAGATGGGGGAGATCCTGATGGGCTGCGACGTCAAGGACGCGTGGCCTTAGAGTCTACATCCACACATCTACACATAAACATATATATATATGTGCATATATAGAACACACATATATATATCGTATATATATATATATACGTATATACTGTATGTCAGACACATAGCAGAGAAATGAGTGAGATCAGAATCGGCCTTGTAGGAGGCATGGAGCATCGGCTACAACGGCTGCGCCTTTTCCCCAGACATGGAGGAAGAGATCGCTGTGAAGTGGAGCCCTGTGGGCGGACCCAGAGCCAACTTCGAGCAGTAAAACGTCGTAAAACGTAGTAAAACTAGGTGAATCTCCAGCGCGGTGACCGTGCAGGGCTTCTGGTGAAAGGCCCCTTGCTCTTTGAAGCCCTGTATCGGCTTTTTGAGGTGACGGGAGTCTCATTGTGATGGTCAACGGCGTTCCCGTGTGCAAAGGTCCTAAGCAAGCGCCGGTCCTCGACGTGCCGCTTTATCCCTTTGTGGATCTCTTGGGCAACACGAAGGCCGTGCGTCTGCAGACTCCCAGCGTGGAGCTCGTGAAAGCGGCCGTGGTGAACTGTGCCAAGGCCGGGCAATAGAAAGACATGTGTGAATTACCTGAATTATATACCCTTTTCTCATCTTTTCTCATCTTTAACCAAGTAAGTAGGTGCCTGTGAACTCTTCTTGACTCTCAATATTCTTGAGTAGGCTGAAGGGCAAGTGTCGAAGATGAAGTCACCTTGCGACAGGCTGTGAAGCGGAGCCTGCTGGGCAACAGTGACCCTGCGTTCTTCGACGCCTGGTGAAAACGCCATCGAAAGCTGCTTTTATCTCTCTTTTGCGGCCTCTCAGCTTGGATTAAAAGATATTAAAAGGATTTGAAAGGAATTGAATGCATCTCAGAGCCGTAAACCACTCTTTGGGAGCGCTCTGCATGTGCCCATGACACTTCAAGAGGCTCTCGCAGAGGCTCTCCGAAGGGAGAAGTTGTAGACGCACGGCGTTAAGCTCTCAAATGGCTGCTAAACATATCTACACAATTCACAACATATTCTAAACATATTCTAAACATATTCTAAACATGATTATATGATTGCTTTGAGCCTTTTAGAGCTTTTTGACCCGTGGATGGGGTTGATTTGCATGTCGCAGACCGTGGTGGACCCAAAGAGCTTCGCCAAACCAGCGGAGGCGGGCTCAGCGCCAGACTCCTGGCTCTTGCAAGTGCTGAGACGCAGCATGTGTTATACAAGTTATAGAGGTCTATACCAAAGTTTAGAGACTAAAATATGAGTAATACAATGAAATAACAAATCATAATAATATTACATGATATTATCATTAATAATAAAATGATATAAAATGTAATTGAATGTAATGAATAGAGATAGAATAAGAGTGACAGGGACTCAGTCTGACTCGATCTGCATGTTGAGCTTAGCGCGGCCTCCGCGGCGGCCTCCGTCCAACGGGTGGCCAATGGCCACCGCTGGGGCCGCGGTGGTGGCGGCGACGGCGCGCCGGGCCACGCCGGAGGTGCTGCGGGTGGCGGAGCAGGCGGCGAGGGCGGCGGGCCACCGCATGCGCCAGAAGGCGAAGAGCAAGCGCATCTTAAGGCTTTTAAGGCTTTTAAGGTCTCTAAAAGAGAATCCAAACATATAGACATACATATATATATGTATGAAGACATATATGTATATAGATATAATATGTATGTACATAAATACATGTATGTATATGTGGTTTGAAGATGAAGTGTTATGAAGAGACGCTCCTCACTGCATATGGGGTTAGAGAGATGAGGTTGTAAGCAGCAGGTGGGCGCCAAAGTGATCAAGACGAAGGCCTTCGCTGCGGATCTCTTGACGGAAGTGGACTCAGAATGTGAAGAAGTGATCTCTTTGATGGTGAAAGAGAACTTCCCCAGCCATTCTTTCCTCGGGGAGGAGACGTCGACTGCTGAGGAGCTTAAAAGCTTGGACAGTCGAAAGGGCTGGCTTTGGGTGGTGGATCCCATCGATGGCACCACGAACTTTGCGGCCGGGCAACCCATGAGTGCCGTTTCTATTGGGGTGGCTCTGGATGGCCAACTCCAAGTGGCAGCACCTGGGACTTGACAGGCGCATATAAGATGCTATCACTATTTCTAATGATGTATATAATACATATTATATGTATACATATAATATGTATTTATAAATATGTAAGAGGTGTGTTGGTCCGGTAGCCTGCAGCCATTGGCTCAAGCATGACACGCGTGCAGAAGTGGGTGGCTGCCACCCAGCCCTGGGAGAGGACTCCAGTGCGGGAGCTGGGAGAAGAGACTCTGCAGCAGCTGGCCATGGACTTGGAGAGGAAGGGAAACATTGACAACCTTACACACATATTTGCATCCGTACATACAGTACGCAATACATGCAGTATGTAATACATACTTGCTTTCAGCTTGCTTTCAGGTTGCTTTCAGCTTCTTTTAAAGGCTTTCAAATGCTGGCCAGGACCTACGGCACAATGCTGGTGGGGAGTTCAGCCGCTCCGGGTGAAGTCGCCGAGAGCCGAGAGAAGGTGTCGCATCTCCTGCGCCTTGGACTCCATACATATAATTATGTAATTATATATATGTGTTGTATACTATATTTTATATATTGTGATGTGTTGTTGTGGCGTGAGGGTCACTTGGCTGCGCTGCGAGACGCACCTCACCTACATGCAAGGAATGAACCTGGTGATGGCGACATGTTTCCGCGAGCTGAAGGACGAGACAGCAGCCCTTCGGGTCTTTGACTTCGTTGTGCGCCAGGCCAAAGATCATTCTGAGATATACTGATACAATTAATACACTTAGAAACAACAAGATATAGTTGCTATAATTTGTATTAATATGATTAGATATAACTCGTATAATTGTTGAGCTTGCTATGTGCGAGGCCAACGAAGATCTCTTCCACAAAGATCCCGAGAAGCTCTTCTTCGCCACCCAGGTGGCCCAAAAGCCTCTAGCTCTTCCATGCCAGGAGCTGGCGCAAACGCTTCACGCCATGATCCGCGAGGCGAGCCCAAGCATGGCGGAGAGGTTGGCCAAGGCAGACCTGGACTTCATGCCGATGATTGCCCCTCTGAAAGAGGTTTATTGAACAATATCATATTTTTATTCGTATTATATACATAATATGTTTTTTGTTATTACTATTAATATTAAGTAATCTATTGTGGTATGGAGGTGCAGAATTGGTTCATCGACAGTTTCTTGCACGTGCTGCCCCCTTGTGCAGCCACGCGAGTCTGAGACTACATGATGGACGATCCAAAAATCGCGGTGAAGTTCGCTGCACAGCTGCTGCTGAGCGGCAAGCAGGCCATCGCATCGGCTGTCGACGAGGACCTGGTCGAGGTCTTTGATTGGCTTGCCAAACAGGCTCGGCCAAAAACTGAAAGGCTATGTTGTCTTCTGGGACAGGTGACGTGTCCAGAAGATGTGGACATGTTATTGGATTCGAGCTTCTCAGACCCCCCGCTGCCAGAGTCTGTGAAGCCTGAGCCTGAAGCACAGGCTCCTGTTCCTGTTCAGTTCCCACAAGAGGTCCAACGAGACCTAGAGAAGATGCTCAACCTGAAAGTTTTAAAGCCAAAGCCGACGGTGAAACTGCCCCGGCGTTGGCAGCCCTGGAAGTTTGTCACTGCGATGGTCATCCCATGGCTGGTGACACACGCCACACAGCGGCACGAGCCCCGCCTGAGCCACTGCCACCCGGCGACGCTGCGCAAAGCGCCCTTGCCAGCCGTTCTGCGCGTCGTGCCCATGCACAAGGCCAATTGGCCAAAGTGAGACGCGGCAGCGTGTGCGCATACAGCATCGCTTGCGAAATGGCTTGCGAAAGAGAGAGTCTAAGGCCATCTATGAACCCTTCAGAGATGAGCTTTTTACGGCTGCGCTGAGCCGCGGTGCCTTCCTGACGCTTCGATGTTCATCTTCTTCATCTTCATCTTCTTAAGACTCTTCTTAAGACTCTTTGAGTGAGGAATGGCCGCAGCATCCGGGTGTCTCAGGCCGCAAGTCTCCCGGAGGCGGTGGTGGCCTCCGGCTGTGCGCCCAACCCGAAGAGCTCGGCGCCCTGCCTGCGGGCCATGTCCGCCCTGGCGCCAAGAACCAGGCACCGGGGCAACGGTAAGATGATAGACTCAATAGATGAGAACTCGATGACGATGATGAATTCATATAGAGTTAATATAGACTTCATGTAAAAATGATATATAATTATATAATTATGTAATTGCATATGAGCTAGCTTACGGTAAACTTAATGAATGCACTCAGGACGCTGCGGATCCTGGGGTCAGCAGCCATCAACTTTGCCTGGTTGGCCTGCGGCCGCCTCGACGGATGGTTTGAGGCGGGCCACGAAGCTATAAGCCCATTGCTGTGAGGTGGATCTGAACAGCTGGGACTGCGCCGCTGGGGCGTTGCTGGTACAAGAGGAGTGAAGGAAAAGCTTTGAAAAGCTTTGAGTTCTTTGGAGTTTGTGAAGAGTTTCAAAGATTTCCCGAAGATTTTCCTTCTTTTCTTCTGAATCCTTTGCTGTTCTTTGAAGTTACGTAGGCCGGCGGCCTGGTGACAGACTGTAAGGGAGCGCCCTACCGCTTGAGCACAAGGCCGATCTGCGCCACCAACGGCTTGATCCACTTTGATCTGCACCGCGGCTGGCAAAAGGGGACATATTACGAGAGCCAGCTTTGCTGGGCTGAGTTACCTAGATTGTTGAACGAAGTGAAATATAGTAATATACGGGGGGAGCAGCGTTTTTTTGGGCAAGTGATTCAGCCTCAGCCTGCGTTTAGGGGATGGGATCTGCGCGCGCATCACATTTTTCTTTACTAGGATTTTCTTCCCAAAAATTTGCCAACTTTTTGGGTTGATTCTCAGAACCGGAAAAAGCTTCCAAAAATGTTCCAACATTTTGGGCATATTCGGGGCAGCGAAATCTGACCCAAAGATGTTCGAACTTATTGGGACACTTCTGTGCCTGCTTGGGTGCGCACGTGCAAGCGTGCGCGCGTGCGCGCGCGCGGGGGCGCGCGTGCGTGCTTGCTTGCTCTGCGTGCTCTGCTTGCTCTGCTTGCCTGGCCTGCCTACCTGCCCTGTGCATAAGATACTTAAGAACAAGAGCGCTACCTGGCTTTCGTTCCCTCCTCTCAGGTATGTATGTTATATTGTGGACATGAGATGATGCTTCCAGTGGATGTTTCATCATCTTGTGGCCCTGTTTCCCACTTATCTTTTCCTCGACGGTGATCTGAGGCTTGAGGTCTTGGCCGAAACTGACGCCACAGACCTCGATCCCTAGCAGAAAAATGGAGCAGTGGCGTTGGCAGCGGCGCAGGTGGATGACTTTGGAGTTCCCAAAGAGTTCTGCGCCCTCGCTTTCTTGTTTGTTAAAGCTGAGGATTCAAGGCTTCGTGATTGTGCAGAACCCGCAGATCACCGTCATCCCAGACTTCTTCAGCCCTCAGGAGTGTAGACACTTACGACAGCTCGTGGAGGCGTCTTGGATCCCATCCTTAGTCGGCTCCAATGATTTCTCGGAGAAGGACTATGAGCAGGGCAACTTGGAAAATGTCTTGGCGCCCACCAGGCTGGGCAACCGCTGTGAAAGCACCGCGAGCTCTGTCTAGGACCTCGTGGTCCTGTATGATGCGCTACGCCCCTGCCTAAGATATGAACAACAGGGCAGGAACGCTGTTATGCTCTTAGGGCTTACAAATTCTTACAAACGTAGCCAGGTGGCCTTAGACTCCATTTTCGCGCTGCAGGCGCAAGACTCCATCGTGGAGCGACTCGAACATCGCCTCCTTGCTGTGAGCGGCTTGCCCATTGAGAGGCGCTTTGATTGACGAGCTGTGAGCTTGGAATCTGTTGCCAAGTCTGGAGCGGATGAACGCTGTGCGCTATGCGGGGCAGCTCAGGAGAAGAATTTCGAGGATCACTTTGAGCTCAACACTTTGAACATATTTGAAAACGAGCTGAAGTAAAAGGCGTCTCGCATTTTCTAGGCTCCTGGGGAGTATTTTGACAATCACCACGACGGGAAGTTCCGGCCTCTCACGGCGCGCCGGTTTGCTCCTTGATGTTGCTGTGCAGATCTTCGTGTACCTCAATGAGCTGGAAGATGGGGACGCCGGCGATACCTACTTCCCTTGCCTCGGCTTGAGCTTCCGACCCAGGCAGGGCGCGGCGGTGATGTGGTCCAACGCCATGGAGGGCAAGGAGGATGCTCGGGTGCTGCACGCCGGTCGAGCACCTACATTGGGCGTGAAATACGGCTGGGGACCTTGTTCACACAGCGCTCCTTTTTTCTCAGGTGTGAACTGTTTCTTCAATGTGAATCCGCCTCTCGACGTGAAGATGCGTGTGAAATGTCTTGTTCAGGATGCGGCACATGATGCCCGACTTGCGGGAGTACAGCCTGGAGGAGAGCACGGTGTGCGAGGTGAGGAACTTGGGACAAAAGGGAAATGAGAAGTTGGTGGCCTACCAGCTGTGTGCTGCCCCGAAGCTCGTGGCCGTGAAGCAATTTTTGAGCGACGAGGAGGTGGACCAGTTCCTGGCCATGGAGGCAAAGCCTTTGGCGGCGCATCCCGCGACCTTCGCTGGCGCGACGGAGACCTTAAGGCTCTTGGACTTCGAAGAGACGGAGCTGGTGAAAGATGTTGAGGCCCGGCTGGTGGCCACTGGTGGACTACCGCTGAGCCATCTGGCTCCGCTTGGAGCTTACAGCTGATGTCATCAATGTTTAAATATGTTTACTCACAGTTTACTCAGGTTGCGCCTGGTCCGAAGTGCCACCGAGAAAGGCGGCGAATCCAACCGATTCATTCCAAGAAAGATTAAGAAAGATGGCAGGGCTTTGCAACCGCGGTTGCGGACCGAAGTCGGCATTGCGCTCAGTATGACGTGCTTCAAAAGGGATCAAACATGAACGTTCCGCCCGAGGTGTACATTTGCCTAAGCGAGACTGACGAAGTCTTTTTCTACAGGCGCCTTGGCAGTGTTTTCGTCAGGAAGCATGGGACCTTGGCCCGTTTGAGAGGATGGGCCTTCGGCTGAAACTGCGCAGGGGGGACGCCTTGCTCTGGCCACTTGGCCGGTGGACATGCCACGACATGTCTCGAGGCCGAACGTGCACTGGCGCGATGAAGATCCCATCGAGGCCGGGTGACTCGGATGTATGAAGAGGATTGAAGAGCTGTTTTGCTCTTGAAAGATGAGCAGGACCTGCGGACGGAGCGGGTGCATCTTGCGCATGACGCCAGATGCGTTTCTTTCTCTCACTGAAGAGTCGAGGCCCGCGGCATCGATGCCTTCTTTCACGACCAGGACCTGCGGCAGCAGCCCGGGCCCAACTTACGCCTCAAGTTCAAAGTGACTTAAGTGGCCCAGGAGGCGCCTCCGGAAGTTTCAGGAGTGCTTTGCAGGTCATTCAAAGTGCCTAAGAGTGGCGCAGGATGGGAATCCTGACTGAGTTTGCAGAGAGCTCCATTTTTCAGACGCAGTTGCGTCGTGGTGCCTTTCTTTACCGGTTTTGAAGCAAAGGCACATGGACTCTTTCTGACTCTTTTAAAGCCAGCAGATTCAAGCGAATCTGTGGCGGCACCCGTTCCACCTTGGATTCTTGGAGAGCCCTGCTCGGTGAGATTCCAACTGCGTTTCCCAGTGCTCCACGGCTCGAAAGTGTTCACTGTGAGCCACACAGAAGCGCATCCATGCTAGCGCAGCATCTCGCAGTTTGGGGCTCACCCAGTGAGGCAGTCGGGAGCGACATGGGCTATGGAGCAGGTATCACATACTTAGGTAACATGTCGACGACACTTTGCTCACAACGGAGCTCTTCAGACCAGTGACCATTGTCTCGGCCGCACAGTTGAATGGAGGCTGGATAGTGCCCGAGCTGTGCTTGCTAGCCGCTGCTAGCCGTGCAATTCACTTTCATATCGAGTCATTTAGCTTCTCGAAGATCTGCGGGCGTTGTTCAGGGAGACCTTGCAGGGCGATTGCAGTTGCTGGAGGCGCGTGTAGCTTCCTCCAGCGCATGTTCCGCCAGGCTCAGGTAGGAGACTTGCAGCGGCGTTTGGACACGGGTGCGGATGTGCAGAAGCGCTTGCAGAGCCTAGAGGAGTTCGTGAGCCATCAGCGCAGCTCCAACGATGAGCGCATGAAGGTTCTTTCATCCGAGCTCCAGCAGAGTACGCATGTGGTGATGCAGCAACTGGAGCAACACCTGTCAAGCCTGGAAGAGGCCACGAAACAGCAGTCGGTGCACACGGAGAGTACGTTGAAGAGCTTGTCCAAGAAGGTAGAGGACAGCTTGCAGAGTGCAGCCTTGGAGATCAGCGATGCGGCGCTGCAGAATCTCCTCAGAGAGGGTGAGAAGATGAGGCGCTTCCGGCACCCGGTGCCACAGCACGTGGTTCGCCAGGCAGGCTGAGGGCTCAGATCCGGTCTGCTCTGCAGGTTTCCAGTGACTGGCAGGTGTGGCTCTTAGAAAGAGTTCTTACTGTACATGATTAACATCCGATTAACGTCTGATTAACATTGATTAGCTGATTATGATTCATTAAGCTATCGTAATCATAACTAATCTTTGAATCATATGATTCGCTGACGTAATTATATAAGCTTCGAATGAGGTCGGGGGTGTAGGTGGGCACTTGGAGGCGTCTCACTTTGCACTGCTTGCAAGGAATGCGCTCGGTGTCTCCTCCCATCCGTACCATGTCGCCAGCGGTCTCCGTGCCGACGCTGAGGAGCTTATCATTTATTTCTTTCAACAGAAGCTTCTAGAGATTCCACATCACTTCTTCATATACAAATACAAATATAAATAGTCATAAATACATTACATGTTAATATATATATATATATTTGTATAGAAGGTCTTAGAGATATGACGTTTGCACATCTTTTGACCTCTTTTAAGATGTGGCCTTCTTCCAGCCTTGAGACGCTCGCAGGGCTTGCCCGCCGGTGCTTCGGGGCTCCGAGAGCATGGCGGCCATGCACTCGCCCCGTGAGCTGAGACGTGCCTCCGACGCAGTGGGCATCACTTTTGAATCAGTGACTGACATGCTCTTAAAACATCTAAAAGAGGATAAGAATTATATCATATAGAATATAATATGATATATCATTCAGTACAATATAATATACAATATATATAACAAAATACAATATAAGAGATAAATAAATATATATATATATGTGTAGAAACGATTCAAAGTATGTGGAAAGTAGGTAGAAAGTATGTCGAATGCATTGGAAAAGCAAGGTGTCATGACTTGACTTGAGACTCCAGGTGACCGCGGAAGGAGCTCCGACCCCACAATGCTCCGCCCAGAGGCTCCGGTGGTGGTGGCCCCACTGGGCACGAGCCTGGCGCGGCTGCAGTCCTCGTTGGCGCCTCAGAGCGGCCCTCCAATGAGCGCTGTGAGGCCACGTGGCGTGATGAGCCCCAGCCCACAATGGCTGCGACAGGTGCCGGCAGCACTTCGCCAGGGCTAGCGCTTAGCAAGGCTAAGCGCCGAAGCTTAACTTGGATGAGAATTCGATGCGCACGGAGCGCTGTGGAAAGAAGTGCGATCTGCGATCTGCTTGGCTGTGGCTCAAAGTGCTTGGCTGGGGCTGCCACTTGGCTCCATGGGAGTGCTGAGCGCGGAGGCTACGCGAAAGGATTACGGGAAGGCGGTGCAGAGGTTGAGGGCAAGGGAGGAGTGGCAAGATGTTCTTTTGCTGCTGGAAGACATGGAGAAATCGGTGGGCTGGGACGTGATCACGCTCACCATGGCTATCAGCGCCATGGGCGTCCGCTGGGACAAAGCTCTAGCGCTGCTCCTGAGCGCCAAAGCCATGCACGTGGAGCGAAGGGAAACTTCAAAGCGTTGCAGCATTCCAATACGTTCAGGCTATTTTCATGCTCTTTTCTATATGACCCAAATATATATATATATGTTATGTATAGATAAATGAAGAGTCAACATATTGGGACATAGATCCTCGCAGGAGGTGAACAGCGTTACCTTCCATGCGGCCTTGGACTCATGCGCTCCGCAGTAAGCTCTTGCACCTTGTATTGCTCTCTATTTTGAGGCGAACGGGCCAGTGAATGGGGGCAGGCGCTCAGTCTGCTGGGCCGTTCCGAGCACATGCGGCTGGAATCCATGAGAGGCTATGGCAGCTGCGTCAAGGCGGTTGCTTGGCCGAGGGCCCTCGAGCTCTTGAAACGGCAGCGGCAACGGGTGCAGAGTAGCGTGCAGGCGCAGCTCGGCGCGAGAGCAGAGCTAAGCGCAGAGCTTCGCCAAGGTACACTGCAGGGGTGTCGAGATGTGCGGAAGGCCTGGCGTGGCAGCAAGCGCTGCAGCTGCTCCTGGATGTGCGTCAAGAGGCTCTGGTGCCCGACACCATCTTTTTCAACGCTCTCATCAGCATTTGTAGCAAGGCCACAGCCTGGCAGCAGGTGCTGAGCCTGGTCCGGCAGCCCATCCGGCTGGATGCGATCGCCTGCAACGCTGCGATCGCGGCCTGTGGGGCGGCCGGAGACTGGCGGTGCCTTGCCGTTCTGCTCAAGTTGATTACTAATGGATTAACATTGATTAAACATCAATGGATTAGTCAGGATTAATGAATCAATTATGGAATTTGTTTGTTTTACCTATGAAGCACATTGAGTGGCTTTGATATCTTTAGGGAAGCCCTGCGCTATTTGACCAAAAGCGCGGACGTCATCGCCTACTTCACTGCCGTGAACGTCTGTGGCGACTTGGGGCAGTGGCAGCAGAGCCTCCGTTTGCTGCATGAAGCTCAGTTGAGCTCCGTGCAGCCTGACGAAGCCTTCTTCAACAGTTTGGTCATCGCCTGCGAGACGTCCTCCGAGTGGCAAAAGGCCTTGGAGGCCTTGGAGGCCTTCTCTTTGCGAGGCTCGAGGGATTCCGCTCTGCCGCTGGCCGCGGTGATGCGCAGCTGCCACAAGGCCAGCGCCTGGCGCGTGGCGCTGCAACTCTTCGAGCCCCAGGAGCTCAGTGACCTGCGGCTCGGAGAAAGACCATGCCATCAGATCTTTTCTATCATGATACTAATACATATATATATATATAATATTAATACCTAAAATATAAATAACATAAATAATATATATATATATATTATAATAAAAAACATATATGGAAGATCCTATGGGACAGCATGTAGATCTAAATAAAAATGAGATTGAAGATGCTTTGCGTCACTTGAAGGACCTACAATGCCGCCATGGGTGCCCTAGGTGTGGCAGCACGGTGGCAGGAGGCGGTGGGGCTGTTGGAGGACCTGGAGCGCCATGTGGTGCCTTCGAAAGAGATTTATAGCACTTTGCTGGGGGCTTTGGGTGCCGAATGGCAGCAAGCAATGGAGCTTTTAAGCAGCAGGAGCAGCAGGAGAGTGGATTCGGAGGTCTTTGAGGCGGCGATTCTGGTCTGTGGAGAGGCTCAGAGAGGCTCTGAGGCCATTTTGCTGCTGGCCGAGTTGGTGAGGAGATCTATAGAAGCTTCGACAAAGACCTACAACAAAGCAATCAAGGCCTGCGGCGATGCGAAGCTCTTACCGCAAGTGCTTGGGCTCTTGGAGGAGCTGGATCTGCAAAGCCTTGGAGCGGATGCCGCTCTGACAAGATAAGACATCACATAGATGTAAATTGAGATAGTGGTGTAATTATGCAAGATCTACGGCATAAATATGTATATTACGTAATTATCTATATATAATGAGATAAGATCTATAAGATGATATGTAGAGGCCTCTTCCGAGGTGATCAGCTTCAATGCCGCAATGGCCGCGTGTGAGAAACTCTCGGCCTGGGAGGAGGCGTTGGCACTGTTGGGGCGCCTGGAGCATGAGCTCCGTGCGGATGTGATCAGTTACAACACGGCGATGAGCTGTTGTGAGAAGGCGGTGCAATGGGAGATGGCCTTGCAGCTCTTAAAGCAGCTCTCTGAGCTTTCAGAAGCGGAGCTTGAAGCGGACCTCATCTCTTTCCATGCGGCCATCAGCGCTTGCGAAAAGGCGGGGCAATGGGAACTGGCGCTCAGCTGCTTGGAGGAGCTGCTGCATCGGCGCCTACGGCCGAACGTCATCACCTGCTCCGCGCTCATCAGCGCCTGTGGCAATGCCGCCATGTGGTCCGAAGCGCTGCAGCTCTTTCAGGAGGTCAGAACCAGACAGATATGTATAACATGAGGTAGACATGCTTCTAGATCTATATTTATACTATGTATGATATAGCTCCATTCTGTCTATTTCGTAGAGATATGAGATGAGAATTCCATGAAATGCTCTTAGGCTTGACAGGTGGAGCTTCGAGCCCTGGAGCCCAATGTGATCACCTACCATGCCGCCATCAGCGCGTGTGAGGGTGAGAGCTACTGGGAGGGCAGTCTGCACCTCTTTGATGAGATGGAGAATCGAGGCTTGAAGCGCAATGTGGTGAGCTACGGCGCTCTCATGGCGGCCATCGATTGGCAGCGGGGCCTTCTTTTGTTGAAAGAATTGAGGGAAGAGTCTTTGGAAGCCAATGACATGATCTCTGTGTCCCTCATAGATGCCATGGCTCGAGACGCCCAGTGGAGCAGGGCGCTGCAGTCTTTGGGCACTTCCCCAGCTCCTGTGCTCTTCAACGCGGCATTAAATGCTTGTGCTGCTGGCAGACAGTGGCAAGTGGCACTGAATTTGGTGCAGCAGATGCGTGCCGTGGCCATGGACGTCGATGCTGTGTCCCTGCGGACCGCCATGTCCGCCTACTTGGGCACCTGAATTCGTTCAAGCTCTGCCTGTAGGTCGGGTGAGAGAAGCCCTTGGGCGAACAAAAAGGCGGGCCGCGCATGTGGTTCTTGAGCTGCCATTGCGGCTCTCAATGCAAGAATTGTCAAGAATGGCAAGAACTCGCAATGGCTTCATGTGAGTCACAAGGAGCTCAACACTCGGAAGCTGACAGACGTCTGACGACTCATATTGGCCCAATTGCGTTTTCTGCACTATGCCGGAGAATGATACGACGGACACTGGGTTCGAGGTGGGAAGCAACTTTGTCCGGATTGTGGAGAATGAATGAGAATGAGGCAACCTTGGACTCGGAGATTCGCTCATTGCAGCTGCGGCTCCTGCAAGCATTCCGCCAGGCTGCGAGTTCGCTGGGCAGCGTGTTGCTTTCGGCCAGGAGGTCAAGAATGTTCAGGGCAGTGTGCCAAAGGACAGACCAGACCGGGCAAGCAACCTCTCCACGGACTCCGCCAGTGCCTTAGATCTTACGTAGAAGTTTCACACAGCTTCCATATGCATTGAGCCCTCAAGAGGCTATCTTGGGGCCGAAGCTTTCATCCAGAGATTCGATGAAAGGCTGGGTGTTAATGGGTCCAAGCACGCTGGCTTCCAGGACTCCGGCTGGTCGACGAAGCTGAAGTCGATCCGAGCGTCGATGGTCTCGAGGCAAGCATCATCCCACCCACGGCGAGCATTCCGGAGAAGTGGGCGGCGCTGGGCCTTGAACTCTTAGAGAACGAGGCTCATCCATTACGACGGGTCGGATCGGTGGTCAAGGACGAGAAGAACGCTTAAAACAAAAGGACACAAGAAGCTGGGGTGTCAGGAGGAAGTCATCCACATGGACATGATCATGCTCCTCGGCCGCGATGAATTCAGATGTTTATCAAGCCTAGCTCTCCCAATCCTGCTCCGTGGCAACCTGCTCACATTCGAAGACCCGTCAGATGTATTGTGGCGCAAACAATGCTCATGCTTCTGTGTCACGTGTGCTCACTGCGAATTGTGCTTTGGTTCTCATTTGCCAAGGCATCCGACGTGGACAAGCTCCTTGCGCGAGTCTTCCAGATTCAGATTCAAGAGGACTCCTTGGGCCCGAACGTTTCAAAATGCTTTAAGGCTTTACACTTTTGAGGTTACAAGGAAGACACGTCATCAAAATGGCTTTGCACCTGTAGTTGTGTCTAGTCAAGGACGATTATCCGTGGCTTCTCAAAAGCCGGATCCTTAAAAGCAAAGGATAGATGGAGACCAAGGCCTCTCGCATCAATGAGAGACTTTTAGATCATTCATCTTGGCTGCAGCCGTTGATTCTGGGACCTCAGCATCTTGGCAGTGGAATGAGGAGAGTTTGGACTCGTGCGTCAATTCTTGGTGCAATCAGAAAGTCTGTCTATTTAATAAACGAAACACATTTGTCTTGTTACATGATGGTTCAGGAACCCAAAGAGGCTCTTTTGGACTCTCGTCTGCACAAACACGTCTGTGAAGAGTGGGGTGTGCAAGCAACTCAGGACGTTCTGCGGTTTTATCTTCATTCTCTGGGACTTGATCACTATTCCAATGCAACTATTTGACATTCCAGGATTTTCAGGACTAGAACAAGGCAAGCACAGCTTCTGTTGCCAGGATTCTTGGAGGTGATGTCGGAGGTTACGTTCGTCTATTGGTCCTGCGACCTGTGCCTGCAGTTCGTATTCTCCTTTGAGCGTCAAGGCCAGCGATGGGCTGAGCTTTGAAGAAATGTCTGCAATTGAGTGGCGAGAAGGGGGACAGAGAGACAAGAGAAGTCCTTTCATAACTGCGCGGAGTAGATGTATCTTGTGACGCCGTAGAAAGTCCATGTGCCTCACAAGTGGTCTTGCGGCTGAATGAACTTGCGCGCGTGGTGGAGCAAAGAGCTTGGGCGCACTTTCCGGCGTCATGTCTCTCCTGACTCTTCAAGACCTCCAGAGCTCTCACACCCTGGATATAGCGAATCTTCTGCCTGGTCGGGACAATGTAATTTCAAATTAAGAGCACACACAACACCTTTTCGACATGATATACCACCAAAAGGAGTATCGTTCCCTCTCACTTCCTGCAGCTTTCGCTTTTTCTAGTTCCCCCTTTTCCTTGTGGTACTTCTACTGTTTTGCGAAACGTTGGGTTTGAGCAATGAATCTACGCTTTTGGGGCAGGGCATGGCGGCGAATAAACATCGGTCTGGGGTGATACGAGTTGTTAGTTGTCCTCAGGGCAGCTCGAGATGCGACCAAACGCAGCTTGGCCAATGATTTGCCACTGAGCCTTGCTGAGGTCATTGCCAGGAACTATTGTAGATCCTGGTTTCCTCTAGTCTGAGCCCCAGCAGCGGTCACTCTACCATCTATCGCACGATGCACAGGGAAAGTCAAATGTGGACGAATGTATAGCAAGATTAGATGGCATGTCTCGGCCACGTTGCAGTGAAGCCCCGCCACTAGCCCGCCCTCAAGTGGTCCAAACACCAATGGCATCTCTGTCACAAAGCTGCCAAAGCTAGCCTCAAGAAGTAGAAAAGAAACCCGGAGTCGTCTGACTTCGCCAGATGGCCTTGGCGCGCACGCAACCCAAGACTCGTGCGGCCCGCTCAAGTGCGTGACACCGTGATATCCCTGCAATCACCCCAGACCACTCCTAATCACGCGTGCAAGTGAACGCGGCTGTAGGTGTTCAAGGGACAGGCGTACAGCTTTACGTGACCTGGGCGTGTGTACACACTATAGTCAAAGTGGATCCACATTTGCAAAGCATAGCGAAGCAAGTGCCTGGGCCGTGCGGTTCGCTGAGGATGTGCTGGTGATCCTCATCGACATAGTTCTCAGGATTGCTGAACAGCTTGCGGCAGGAGGAGCCACTGACAGCTTGCAATCTGTGCGGGTGCTGCGCGCTCTGAGACTCCTGCGTCTCATGCGGCTGCTTCGCGTTGGGAAGTTGAAGCAGGCCTTTTCCATTTTGGCCAGCCGCTTCACTTCGCTCTACTTTCTCATGATCATGAAGGCTGGGAGCTTTTAATTTAAATCTTGCTAAGCGCAGAAAGCGGAGGTGCTTTCTGGACTTGGCATGATCTTGGTCGTGAACCACTACATTGCGTGCTTCTGGTATGGTGGGACGCTAAGGAGATAGCCAACATTTCCAACAGACTTGACAATGTTTTGGCCTCGAGGTCTGGGCCTATTCCTTGACAACAGCTGGCTTCTGCAAGCGAACATTGATCAGGCCAGTTGCGCAAGCTTGCGCAAGCAGCATCAATGGGGCGTCAGGACAGCTTCTCACAGGGCTATGTGACGGCAGTCCATTGGAGCTTGACGCAATTTACGCCGGCGACCAACAACATCTCACCAGAGACCTTGCTGCAGTAGGGTTGAAAACATCATGGAACATGCCTTGCCACCAAGGAGAATGTGATTGAAAGGCCAGCGAGAAAGGGAGTCAAGCAGCACTCACCCACACTTGGTGCACACTTGGTGGCAGGCTCTTTGCCGTCTTTGTGATCCTGCTGGCCTTGGGAGTGTTCTCGAGCTTCATCAGCTCCATCACCAGCGCCGTAAACACCTTACGCGCGGTGCGGATGGAGCAAATGGTCCAGGAGCTGAAGGAATTGCACCAAATTCACAAGAGACTACCTCAGAATTGCATGTCCAATCAAAACTATATAGACAAGACAAGCAAATGAACACATTAATAATGACATATAATCATTAATATGTATGCGCAGACTTGCAGCTGGCTTGCCTTGATGCAGTCTGCAGGAGTCTCGGATTCGTCAGTTCTTCAGCGAGCGGCAGCTCTCGGCAGAGCTGTTCAACAAAGTGCAGGAGGTCTGCTACAAGAGGAGGATCTTTGACATCCGCCTCAAAGAGAACGAGGTGCGCTTCCTGACTGAGATCCCAGACTCGGTGAAAGCTCGCCTGCATGAGGAGCCCTGCGAGTCATCTTGAGTAGAGTCATCTGCTAGCCAGGAAATGTTCATGCCGTGGCTTTTGTCCGCGGATTTCCTCCCAGTGTGGTGCGCCTTGGAAGCAATTCAGCACTTGCCTGGCAGTTTGTTTGGCTTTGAGGCCACAACAGTGACCATCGGTTCCTCCGCAAGGTGTGTCATATGGCAATGACTGAGTGCTCAGCCATCTCCTCCCAGGCGAAAAGAGAGCGTTGAGAGCAAGATGACTCAGGATGTGTTCAACAGTGGACTGGAGAGCAGCTATGTGATCATCATTCAGCAGGGCACGTTGGGCTACTACGTCAGAGCTCAGGATTCCACTGAGTTTGACCTCAAGGAGCGCCGAGAGATCACAGAAGGGACATTCTTGTGTGTCCCCTGCCTCTTTGCAACATGGCAACACCGCGGCAAGCTGATCCTCGTCTGTTAAGCGCCCTGTCAGATAGCCTGCCGAGGAATGCTGATAAGGGATCGTGCTACTACGCCTCAGCCCCGACGAGCTATGAGTTCTTGAAGAATCGAATGAGATCCAATGAGCACTTCCTGTAAGTTTTTCCTTCTTTCAACATGTCTATGTCTTCGTGTTTTGCCGAGATATCGCTGCAGAGTTCTGTCTTCTGCGAGCTGATTGAGCAGCATACTGGACCCTTATACCAGCAGCTTGTTTAAGTCTAGCCGGGGCTAGGTGGGTTCACATAGAAGAGGCGTGTTCGGACTTCACAGTCAGGTACTTGCGGATTTTTGGCATGCTGTGCCTCGGCTCTAGAGTCTTCTTCACTCTTACAAGCGCGATGGCAAGGCTGATCAGTGTCATCGAGGCGTTGAGCAGTGTCTTTTGGTTTCTCAAGACGCCTCGCCGCAGGCCAGAGAGGCTGACAGAATGGAAGTCTCTGACCTTGATGTGCCCGATTCGGACATGGAGAGCATTATCCAGCGCACCCAACGCGTCTTGGAACTCTAAAGTACCAAATGAACTTGCCTACTTAATGTATGAGTTACTTATGGACCGCCTAACAGCTCCCACGTGCATCTGCCCAGGCTTTGCGGACGTGCTAAACTCCAGAAAGGGCAACATTGCTGTTCGAGAGTCGCAAACCCTGTGGGCTTCTCAGTTGCCGCCCAAATGCAAGTTGAGCCACTGTGTCAGTAAACACGCTTTCGCCTTTCTCGGGAGTGTTTGTATCTAATACAGCAAAACCTTTTGCTCCCCGGAGCCAGTCTCTGACGATTCTTACCCCAAGAGAACCGGTGTTTCAGGTGCATGTAACACAGGGTGCGGAAGTTTGGGGCCAGGAAGAGATAGGAATGAGTGGCATTCAATTGCGCTTGCTTTTTGTTTATCTTTTCTATCCATCATTTATTTGACTTGTTGCTCTTGGATGTCTTTACATACAGAATTGCAAAGAGACTCCTTCAGGATGAAGGATGAGAACCGAGAGATGACCCAGTGGGCCAGTGAGTCAAGCAAATGATCTTCCGCCCTTGGTCAAAGATCAAGGGCGGGGCTTCCCGCGCTTCTACTTTTGCCGGAAAATGCTTGGACTTTGCAATGTCAACTCACGAAACGTGGATCTCAAAATGTCTCGAGTCTCAACTTGTCTTTACTTTCACCTGGTGGATTTTTGGATTCTATTGCAGCGTTGGCTCAATCGCCACATTTCCTCAGCTTGGCATGGGGACTGGGACCTTTCTCCGTGCCTCTCTTGACTCGCGAGGACATGGAAGCCAAAGCCTCGACGATTTGTGGAGCCTCCTTTGGTAAGCGAAGCGATGACTCGCAGATGTTGTCGGCAGGTGACCCACATTGAATGTATGGGCTTCAGTCAGGCCATCGCGAAGGCCCGCAAAGATTCATGTGGAGCAATGTTAGTGGAAAGGAAAGGAAAGCAGCCAAAGTTGAAAGTGATGCAACTGCTGAGCGCAAGGGGCCCCAGCATTTGTTCCCAACAGCAGAATGCTTTGGGTTACAATCTCTCTATGCGGGGGATAGGGACTGTTGCAATCGACGGGCCGCGGTTCGAAGAATTTTTGAGGTCTCGCCCTCGCAAAGATTTTTTGAGGTCTCGCAAGGGGGTCTCGCAAGGATCTTGCTGTTGGGTTGCACAGCTGGGTTAATCTAATTTTGGTGTGGGCTATTTTCTCCAAGGAATTGGTGCAGAAGCCATGGCTCGTCCAAATAGGCGCTGACTTTCCCACAGCTTCGCTCATCTGCTTGGCTGCCAGGTATTTTGCGTTCTTCAAAAAGGATCCAGCGGCGAAAGTCAGAAGCTGAGCTTCAAATTGCTCCGGGTCACAGGTCTGGTGAGTGGCTTGAACTTGCTCAAGGCAGCATAGCTTGCAGCATGAACCTACGGAGACTGTCAAGGTCCAACCACCTCCCTAACTGCCATGAACTTTGAATATCTTTCAATTCAGCCACGAGCTGTGGCCATGGTCATCGCAGAGGCTGTGGCCGGCGCTGCAGCAGGCACTGCAAATGCTTGGGGAAGAAACTGGGCACCCAGGCGCTCATGCACTATGGGAGTACAACCGGGACAACTTCCTTTACGATCGCAAGATGCGGCAAGAGACAGAGCTGAAAATCTTAGAATGGCGAGCAGAGCAGTCTGAACTGTGGAGGGATGATATCAGAGATATCATCGGCTTGACGCAGAGGAAGATGGATCGGATCTCAGCCTCCTAATGCAATGCGGTCAACTTAATTTAGATCCTTTTTGATCCTTTTTGGAGTGATTGTGAAGCCGAATCCAAGGACAGTTACTTGATTGTGTCCACTCTTCTTCTGGGGATGTGTGTAGGCCGGGGACTGCATGCGCATTGAAGTGCACTGGCTGACCATGTCAGGCCTCTATACGGAGGGCCGTCTGCAACCGGGGACTCCTCCATTCCTGATCCACTATTACATGCTCACCTTGTCAGCAGCCTTTATGTACTTGCTGATGTCCGTGTGGCTTGCTGTGCATGCGTCCATTGTGGCGCAGTGCTCGGCGGTGCGTCTCCTCACTCAGTTTGTCCGGCTTCCCATCCCCACGTGGCAGGCCATGTGGGGCCCGAAATGCATGGCAATCATGGCAGGCCCTGCAGAACATGAGGACCTTTGCGCCCGGAGCTTAGTTTTGCCGTGAAGCGACAACGTCTTGCCTCCTTGAGGAGCAACTATGAAAAGCTGGATGCCAAAGATATGTTGCGAGTGCCTTTCACAAGGCCTAGGGAGCGAGTGGAGTTGTCCCGCTGCGAGGAACCCCTGCCCCAGCGCAAGTTCCGGTGCACCTCTTGAAGCTGATGAGCCTGACAGCACCACTACGACACGTGCCATGTGGAGCGACTCATGACCTCGCCACGAGCTGAGGCAAGTCGGATGAGATGGCTGGGCCGGCTGGGCCAATCGACCCCTGGAGATTGGAGCACCATGTGGAGGAAAGATTGGAAAGCGGTACACGAAGCGAGTTAGACTCAACTTGAAGAGACCGAGACTCCACTTAATTCATCTTAATTTCTGGAGAACAGACATGGCCTCTAGCCTCTTGTTGTGGCGCAGTCGGACTTTAAATTGCTGTTGCGGTGCGCTGATGGGCATGGCATGGTCCACATGGCGGGCACAGGGGATTGTAGGCGGCGGGACCGTGGCACGTGAAACGCATGGCGCGAGCGTACCGGCAGTCGTATGATCAGAGTATCTAGTAGCTTAACAGGAGTATACCATACGTATATGTAATATGATATAATATGATATAATAAAATACAATATAATATAGAATATCATAACAGAACAGAATATATTATAATATATAATGTAATATGCATGTATATATGTGTATATGGAGAGGCTTGTAGCGCGAGTGGATGGGCAGGATCGCGACCTCTACGAGCTGCAGCAGATGCCAGCGATTCGCCGGCGGCACGTGCAGCTGGCAAGGCGTGCAAGCAGACAGTACCAGAGCTATGACGCCTTCGCGCGAGTGTCGATGGCCTTTGGGACCCACCAGCTGATGCAAGCGCTCTGCTACTACTGTCTTGGCTACGTGGCTTTGCAGGATGGTTCCCCCTGGGCATCCTTCGGAGTACTGGTGATGATGTGCGTGATGACGATTTCTCTGGTGCAGCTAGACTTCGAGATGAGCCGCCAGGAGGCGCACTTGGCTTGGTTCCTCATTATCTGTGGGCCCGCATGCGCTGGCGCAGCCACGTTTACATGGTCATTTTGGGGACGCTTGGCATTTTCTCTGCGAGACAATGACCTGTGAGGAATTCGTGACGCTTACCCGAGAAACTTTCTGCAGGCACGAAGCTTATGAAAGCAGATCCATTTTGTAGGTCGTCCTGCCATTAACCTATTTGGCTCACGGTCTTTGCCTTTACTTTGCACTGGTGGCCTGTGGACTTGACCTGCAGCCCAGGACAGGAGTTGCTTGGCAGCATTCGCTGATGAAGCTGACGATGAGGTGATTTTGCCCCAAAGATTTCGGGCAGTGCTCTACATGGATGTCTTTGGCGTGCTCAGAAATGGAGGCGCAGGCCCACTGGCAGAGCAGAGGCCACGAACTGCATCTAGCGTGTGAATCTCAGAGAAGATTCTATCTATGAAAAGGAATATCATAGAATATCATAGAATATCTATATAAGATGTCTGAAAGAAGAGAGAGAAGCCTTCAAGGAGCAAAGCCGAAGCCTCCGTGAGCTAAAGCGTGAGCTCCAGGCCTTTCGAAGCCTTTCATCCGTGCTTCCGCAGAGCAGAGGCGAACATGAAGCTTTTCCAGTCCGAGAGTGTGAAGGGGGCGATGGAAGATGCGGACCGAAGACGAGGGCGGTCAACTTCAAGATGTATGATTATATGATACTGTAATATATGATAAGATTATATGAAATTATAATATGACATTACATGATATAGCATGTTCGAGCAGTTGCTATTATTCCTTACTGTATCTTGCAGCATTCTCGACGAGAGGACAGGGACAGAGCAGATGAACTTGTAGCACGGGCAAAGAAGGCCACTAAGACTAAGGCTGACAAGAAATTGTCACCTTTGTGCAAGCCGTAAGGTGGACAAAGCTGGAGCTGATCAGCCAGTGCCAACTTCCCCATCTCTGGACGAGGAGAACTTTGTGGTGATCCCGGGCTACACCGACTTTGGGACCAGAGTGAAGTATCTCTACAACCCGAAGAGTGGGGAGGCCCGCCCACTGGACGAGGAATCCAATGAGAGTGACTCGGAGTTGTCAACTCCAAGCAGATCGACTCCAAGCAGAAAAGGAGGCCAGTGATCTTTCTG
Organism: Cyclobacteriaceae bacterium; assembly: GCA_965229785.1. GTDB lineage: Bacteria > Bacteroidota > Bacteroidia > Cytophagales > Cyclobacteriaceae > JAWPMT01. The sequence goes on along the minus strand of CBDDJS010000001.1, from coordinate 10,623 downwards.
CCTGCCTATGCTCACAGCGAGCTCCGTTTGAACTCATCAAATCCTTGAAACTTGAAACACCATGTTCCTGTCCGACCCCCAGAGCTCTGTTGTATGTGTTGTCCCGCCCGAAACCACTGTCTTAAGTGGCCACCCGGTTGGGGCCAAAAGTGAACAGGGGGCGGTCGATGTGCATTCTGCCATGACATGGTGAATTCTTCGACTACAAAGCATGAGTCTTGACAGGCGCATCAACACGGACTTCAAACACAGGCCGAAAGGTGCCCGAAACAGCTGGTTCAGAGCATTGATGCTCAGGTACAGATACGGAGAATGACAGAGTTTGATGCAGCCATCGAGGAGTATTGCAGCCTGGCAAGCAGTGTTGCGAAGATCATCTGATTCGCCCAGGTGTGCATCAAAAAGAAGACAAGGCAACTTGGAGCTTATTTATGAAGCTTTGTCCTCGCAGGAGTTACCAAAGGCTGGGAAGTGCACATTCTCGTGGATTGTGTTGGGTGGAAGATGCAGGCCCAGTCAGCCCGCAGCATCCTGGCAAAGTTGGCAATACCTGTGAGCGGACCTGAGATCTTTCAGTATGACACGGAGGACTATTCAAATTCTTTTGCTGCATGCACCAACTGCGGCAGGATGATGATGCCCCAACTCCGACTAAGAGATTGGCGAGGGATGGGGCGCAACACCCGTCAGGAGCGAGAAATTGTTTGCTTCATGACATGCTCATCTCGTGCAGGAGAGATGTCGAGCCAAGATGCCAAGTTTGACCCTTCGTCATTCTTTGATGGCACGGAGGAAGACATGGAGGCTCTTATCAACTCATTTTCTGTGGTAGCGCGTGCACGGGATGATTCTCTTGCAGTGTTTCCTGTGCAGATCGTGAGCGGGCATGACAAAATGGACGCTGGCAAGTTACCTGCAAAGGCCTGGCCTAAGCCTGGCCATTCACACTGGTCTCTCTTGGTCTCTCTGGACATACAGCTCGTGTGCAGGTGTTCCGCTTCGCGCTGGCCTCAATGGACTGCGTCGGACTGCGCTTCTATGACTTGCCTGAGGCCACCTTACTCATTGTGTTACTCTGGGCCATTGGCTTCGTAGTCCCCTTTGGTCTGTTTCGAGATTTCATGACGAAGCCCTTGATGCTGGACTTTAGAAGCGAAGAGGCGCCAGAACATGTCAGGAAGCTTTGCTCAGCTTTGCTTGTAGGATGGTGAAGAAATCGAGGCTCGTCCCCTTCACCTCCGATTGAATCCTTGCCACTGCCAGGCAGTGGTTGGGACTTTGCCAGATGGGCTGCCTATGCTCATTCCAGTGGCGAGGCATCGCAAGGTGCGGCACGGCGCTGAAAAGCAAGTGAGTGGCAGGGATTACCATCCCTTCATGGAGAAGCTGTCGAAATGGAATGGCCGATGAAGGCTGGCTTGCGACCCTGGACATTAAGCTGCGACCCGTTCAAGCCTCAGTCTCCGCAGGTCACATGGCAGATCTCTTCAGATTGTCACTGTAACACACTGTAGGTTTGGAGAATCGCTGGTCGTCGCCGATGATCTTTCAGTGTATGCCGGGCAAGTTCTTGAAAAGGCCTTGAGAGCAAGGCTTCTGCGCACTTCCTTGGCAGGGCAAAGGAAAGACGGTCCATTTCGAGCGAGTGCCACCGTGTGTGGCTTTGGAAGGGCAAGCGATTCAGGACGTCAGCGTTGCATGTGGTCAAGGGCCAGAGGCCAACTGCCGGGTGCTGGTCTTGCACTCCAAGGGACACTTACTGGCGGAGTGCCCTCTCAAGACCTCCTTTGAAGCCAAACACGAAGGAGGACGGAAAGAGTCAGACTTCTTTTGTAACATACACGTTTGCCATTTTAATGGATATATAATAAATATAATGCGTATACTGTAGAATATATAATACCATATTTCATAATATATTGATATCATAGATAGACTAGAATTGCATGGAGAGCTTTATAGTATCAATAATTCGTTGACATTTGGAGCGAAATGGCAGGTCATGGGACGGTTGCCGCATTGCCAATCTCGGAGCCAAAGCAATGGCATATCCCCTGATACATGGCTGCATGACGGAAAGGCTGGAGAGCGAATCAAGGCTGGAGACCATTGAAATCCATTTGAAGCAATTAAGACAGATTGAAGATCATTGAATATATGTGATATATAATATAACATGATATAATAAATGAATAATATTATGTAATAATTGCAAAAAAAAAGCCGTGAGAGAGATTTGAAGTCATTGAGAAAGATCTGAGCAGGCTCTAGCAGTCAACAGTGACTGCATGATGGGAGCTTTCAGCGCTAGCGATGTGGGCTGTGTGGTGGCGGGCACGTCTGAAGGCAGACAACCTATTTATAGGTATCGTCATTTAACTTTACTGTAAGGTATATAATTAGAATTAATTAAATATTAGAAGAAAAGAAATTAACTGAATGTAATTGAGTTTATGGCTGATAAGATGACTTAGAGGCAATGGCAGGTCGGGTGGTGGAGCTTCGAGAGAGCCACATCAAGGCGCATGCGCTGGTGCCGGAACGGGCCATGGAGCAGCGCCATGAGGTGCCCACGGGCACCGCAGGGCTTTTCAGAGATGTCATATCAAATATAACTTAATATATTATATATATGATTATTATGTTATGCATAACATCATATATTATATATAATATTAGATATATGTGTATATGCAATAGATTTGTTTTACAAGAACAGGAAAGCAGATGTGTGTAATAGTATATCATAGAGTCGGGATGAAGTCTAAGCGCAGGCTCTTTCAGCTGGTTCTCTACACTTCTCATCTAGAGGCTATGTGATGGTCCTGCGGCGCAAGACTCACTCTGTGCAGGCCTCTTGGGCACCTTTCGGCCACTTTTGAAGTCACTTTTGGATCTTCAAACGCCTTTTGGAGGCCTTTGATGCCGTCACGGGCAAGAATGCTGGTGAGCCTGGCCCTGAGACAATGCGTTGATCTCATCTTTTACAGGTGGAGTTTACCGGAGGACATTGACTGGGTGACTCTGGGTGGAGGCGAGAGGTGCATTAGGCAGCAGCATCTGCGGTGGGCCTTGGAAAGATCTTGAAAGATCTTGGAAGTAAGTTGCAGCCAATTGCGTGAGCTTACGAAGCCCTTGGGCCACGAGAACCTAGGTGCCTTTGGCATTCTTTGCGCAAACGCATATGTCTAAAGCACTCATAGTCCTCATAAAGGTTAAGCAATACAGTCTGCTTTGCGCAGGGGGCAAACGGCTCTTCGCTCTGGGCGAGAAGAACGGTTCGATGCTGAGCATGTCGGGCTCGTGCTTGGAGGTGCTACAGAGCTCTACGAATTTCCCCTCCCGCAGAATCTGACGTCCATGTGATGAGCTGACCAAGGGATACCAAAGGTGTCAAGCGCCGCATCCAAAGGATTGCGCAGAAGGATGGCTTTGTCTGAAGCAAAGGTGTTTCAGAGTAGCTTTGAAGTAGCCTTGAGGTCACGAATGAGTTGCGCTTTACAATCGATGCCATCAAAGATGACTCCACGTGGGCCGCCTTTAAGCCCCGAGTCCGGGCCAGGTACGACCCTTGTACACCGCGCGACACCTGTCATCCTTTGCACTCTGCTTCAGCCCGAAAGGCATGCAAGGTAGGGGACGACTGCAAGGTGTTTCGGTCTGCCAGGTGTCCTTTGGAAACACGGTCCCAATTGCGCAGTTCGCAGGCTGTGGCGCAGCAAACGAGAATGTCGAGTGCTCCAGGCTTATGGTTGGCTTCCACCGATTGACGAACCATCCTTTGGCTACGGAAGAAGCGCAATCTTTCTGGACAGCTCAATGGTTTTCGCGCTCAGCCGACTTTCCTGCTAGTGCCACCAAGGACAAATCCCATTTGCAGCCTGGAGGTCCATGGACGGCACGCTAAGCCACTTGGAGGTAAACATTCACAATTGCCACTACAGGCGTCCGGATGAATTGATTGACCATAGAATACCTGTGGATCAATCAACTAGATTTGGCTTTAAAATAATTATGATATCCTTACGAAACAATCCCAATAATATACGGTATCATCCTGTTTCCGATATAAAGAATATTCTATTGAATGATTTTATACCTTCTAGGAGAATTCTACTCAATCACGTCGGCCGCGTTTATAACACTACGTCCTTTTACACGTAAAAATAATCTAACACTGCTATTGCCGCTTTCATTCTCTTCTTCCTTCATAGGGGCGATATATACAATTCAGTATTACGCGTGCGCCCGGAACCACCTAAGAGCGCGGATACGCACCGAAATGTACTACCTTTTGTGAACGTTCCTGCAAACGCATACGATCGACGCCTTCCGGAGATTTTCCTTTCCTTCGTAGCCTTTAGAATCATCTTCTCCAGCTTTTAAAAGAAAGCCCGGAAATTTGGAAAATCTGGAGAGTTTTGGTTAAGCCTTGTTCCCGGAATGGGGCAGAAACCAGAACGAAAGGGAAAAATGATGAACGAAGAGGAGCGAAAAGGAGAAGCCATGAACGAAAAGGAAAAAAGATGAACCAAGAGGAGAAATGATGAAGGAAGAAGAGAATGAAAGCGGAAATAGTGGTGTTAGTGTAAAAGGACGAATAGGTTAGAAAAATCTAGAGTTTTTTTTTTCTCCCGAAAGCATGGCGAGGGTTCTTCCGCTAAAACACGGGGACTATTACATAAGCTAGATACGTAGTCTAGACACATAGTCACATAGTCTAGATACATAGCCTTGATACATCGTCTAGATACATGTCCACATACATCGTCTAGATACATAGTCGTGATGCATGGTCTTGATACAGAGTCTTGATACTCCAGAATCTTTAGATACATGTCCACATACATAGTCTAGATAGATAGTCGTCATGCATGCTCTTGATACAGAGTCTTGATACTCCAGAATCTTTCTCCCGAATCTTTCTCTCAAGCCTTTCTAAATTCTTCTATTAGGGCGGCAACGACGAGATTTTCGAAACCGTGGCCCTGTGCGGAAATCCTGCTCGGAGCGACGCTCTCGCTGTGGCGCCGCGTGCACTGCGAGCGTGTGCGTGTGGTGCCGTGCACATTTTTGTCGCGTTCACGTGGCAGGCTGCGGGGATCGGGCGTGTTTGAGCGTGTTTTTTGCGTGCGCGTGTCGTGCCGTGCACATGTTTGCATATTTTTGTCGCGTTCGCGTGGCAGGCTGCGGGGATCGGGCGTGTTTGAGGCATGTTTGAGCGTCTGCGTGTGGTGCCGTGCACATTCTGGTCGCGTTCGCGTGGCAGGCTGCGGGGATCGGGCGTGTTTGAGCAAGCCCGCGGGCTTGCCCGCGGCATGCCCGCGGCGCCGTGCCGGATTGGCGTCGGGGCGTGTTGCGTGCACGCATGGCGGACTTGCGTTTCGCGTGGCAGGCTGCGGGGATCGGGCGTGTCGCAGGCGTGGCGCAGGCGTGCCGCGGCGCCGTGTCCGCGGCGCCGTGTCGTGGGGATTGGCGTCGGGGCGTGTTGCGTGCGCGCATGATATTACATGATGTGACATGCGTTTCGCGTGGCAGGCGTGGGACTCCGGATGCATGTCCGCGCTCGGGAGTGGGGAAACGTGCACTTGGACGTACGTGCATTTGGACGTTTGTGCGCGTGCGTTTCGCGTGGCAGGTGTGGGGAGAGGTGGCCACGGGAGGTGTCGCGAACGTGGATTCGCGTGGCCGGCGTGGGGAAGCGTGCGCGCAGCGTGCGTTTCGCGTGGCAGGCGTGGGGAATGGTGCGACCGGTGGCCTCGCTGGGCATCGTTTTGCGTGGCAGGCGCAGGGAATCGTGTGCGGCAGCTGAAACCGCTAGATTTCGTGGCCCTGTGCGAGAATTCGGCTGTGCGGGCGCGCGTTCACGCGTTGGGCGTCGCGAAATCATGGCAGGCGCAGGGAATCCGTGGATTTGTGGATGTAAGCTTGGAGCGGAAGTTTCTTGGAACGCAGCGGCAGGCTGCGTCGGGCGTGTCGCGCGTGCGGCGCTGTGCCGTGGAACGCAGTGGCAGACTGTGGGGATTGGCGTCGGGCGTGTCGCGTATGTGGCGTGTGTGGCGCTGTGTCATTAGGATTGCTGACCAGGGCGTCGTCTGGGCGGCGCCGTGTCATTGGTACGGGTAGTACCGGTGGTAGTACGGCTAGTAGCCGGGCGGTCCGGGCTCTGGCGGATCAAAGCGGCTCATTCTTAAAGGCCGGGCTTGTACAGAATCGTCATTTTTGGACTTTGGTACGGGTCCGGGCTTTGGGGAGGCTCAAAACGGCTCCTTTTTTTAAGGCCGCTCTAGTGCAGAATCGTCATTCTTGAGCTTCGGCACGGGTCACTGCGTGTCAGGTCATGTCACGGCACGTAACATCACGTCTTGTCGCGTCATTTCGCGTCATGCCATGTCATGTCATGTCATGTCATGTCATGTCATGTCATGTCATGTCACGTCATGTCATGTCATGTCATGTCATGTCATGTCATGTCATGTCATGTCATGTCATGTCATGTCGTGTCGTGTTAGGTCATGGCATGTCTTGTCATGTCATGTCATGTCATGTCATGTCATGTCATGTCGTGTTAGGTCATGGCATGTCATGTCATGTCATGTCATGTCATGTCATGTCATGTCATGTCATGTCATATCATGTCATGGCATGGCATGGCATGGCAGGTCTTGTGATATCATGTCTTGTCATACCACGTCTTGTCATGTCACGTCCCGTCCCGTCATGTCGTGTCATGTCATATCATGTCAACCGTGTTATGTCGTGTTATGTGTCATGTTATGACGTGTCGTGTCATGTCATGTAATGTCATGGCATGGCATGTCATGTCATGTATATAATGTCATGGCATGTTATGTCATGTCATGTCATGTCATGTCACGTCACGTCCACGTCCCACGTCACGTCACGTCCACGTCACGTCACGTCACGTCATGTCATGTCATTGCATGTCATGTCATGTCATGTCATGTCATGTCATGTCATGTCATGTCATGTCATGTCACGTCTATCGTGTCATGGCGCGTAATGTCATGTTATGATGTGTCGTGTCATCTCATATTATATTATGTTATGTTATCTCTTTACCTATAATGTTATGACATCTTATATTTTTTATTCTATAATCTTTTTATATGATCTTTATGAACGACTTATTCTTGTAAATTATTATATTTATATTATTCTCCTTTTAATTTTTCTTTCTTTATTTTTTTAATAAATGTTTGATATTTTGTATGAATGTTTTCGGGCCACCCGTCGTTTAGTTTTTTTGTTAGTGAAAGGATAAATATTGAAAATGAAAGAAGATAAAATATGATGGATGAAATAGAAAAAAGGAAGATGAGATGTGATGATTTAAGTCGAGAAATTATGAACGAAAATGGAAATGGTGGTAGTATATTATATTTATGGGCATTCGGAAAATGGATTAAAATGCCGCTAAATGAAGAGGAAAAAATAGAGTATGGAGAGGAATGATAAATAGGGAGGAGAAATATCATATGATGAGGAAGAATGATTATTAATAAGGGGAAATGATGGAAGAAGAAGAAATTTGATGAGTAAAGAGAATTATGATGAATGAAAAAAACAAAATGATGATATGAATATCGTTAAGTAATGGATTGGGTTTCTTTTTTTTAATTGTATTTATTGACTGGATTAATATATACAATATTGAGAATTCCGATTAAAGAATACTATGATTAATTATGAGAATCTGATGGTTGGATTTAAAATCGAATTTTCTAAAATATGGAAAATATGGTAGTATGATAGCCCGAAAATAAATTATGTAAAAAATATATATAAAGATACGCATTATTAAAAAATGCTTATATCATCATCTATTTTAATCTTATTTATGATTTTTGTTTTATGCATTTGCTTGTTAGGTTGATTTCCATGGTCTTCATCGCCTCGCTGGCGAAGCGTAGCGCGAAGCCATCCTTGGCCACGGCCGCCCAGACCAGCTTCTTATCGCCTCTCAGCGCTTCCGAGGCGAACTATAGGGCCGCGGGGTTCGAAGACACCGCCGCCAGAGCGATCTCCGCATCACCTCTTTGCACCTATTTGTTATAGAAAAGAAATAGGAAAGAGATGGAAAATAGATGAAACATCACTTATTGGCTATATAAAAGAGATAGAAAAGAGATGAGAAATCGATAGGAAAATGATATTAAAATGAAAATTAAGGGGACATTTTAGTTTTTATTCTTTTATATGATTTCTAGCAACAGAATATTTTGGGTTACAATCTTTCTATATAGGGGGGTAGGGATTGTTGTAATTGAATGGCCGCGGTTCGAAGAACTTTTAGAGGTCTCGTAAGGGGGGTTTCGTAAAGGGATTTCGTAAGGGTTTTATTATTGGGTAAAGAACATATTATAATTAGAATATTTTTTGAAATAATGATTAAAAAAATATACTTTTTAAAATCCGATAAATAAAATTTATTTTCCATATATAATAAGGAGGTATTGGAATTTGGAAGTTTTGGGCTTTTACCTTTTGATTTCCGGGGTCTTTAAGGAGGTACGGAGTTTGTGGATTTTGATTTTAAAGATTCTGATTTTTTGGATTGTTAAATGGCACCTAGAAGGGACGCGGATTTTTGGACGGGGTGGAATTTCGAATGGTTTGAGTAAAAAAGTCTAACTTTTAGATTCTGGATCCTTTTTGATGGGGAATTTGGAATAAAACAAGTTAGAGTCTAAAACCTCCAAATTCTACATTTATTATTTTTTTTTTTTCCCCCTCCTGGGTTCCGCCCAATAAATCAGATCCTAAAATCTTTAAATTCCGGATCCCCGCACTTTGTCAGGCAACGCTAGTTTTTTGGTCGTGTATCTTTTAATTGCTTGTCATTGAGAATGTGAAAGGTGATGTGCGCGGCCCTTAGGGTGCACGCGTCACATGGGTAGAGGCAGCTTAGATGATAGCTGTGCTCGCCTGTGTGGGTGGGCATATCCAGGTTTCCACAGGTTATGAGCCCAACGCTCAAGGTTCACCCAGGGGTGGCGGCCACACTTGGATGCGGCAGGCTGTGGGCGGCACGGGGCCCGGTGACAGGTATGTGGGCGGTGCAAGGTGTATGCATAGCAGCTTCTGCGGCGGGGAGGGTGCGGCAAGCTACAGCGGCATTGCAAGGTGGAACTATATTCTTGGGTGTCTGGGCGCCTAACAGCCGGTGCGGTGGCTCAAGCCCGGCGGCCCAGCAAAGATGGAGGGTACCGCGCCATCATTTCCCAAGGCAACCTGCTGCCAGGTGAGGTCAGCAGGTTGGGGGGAGTGTGAAAGGTGATGTGCACGGCCCTTAGGTGCACGCGTCACATGGGTAGAGGCAGCTTAGATGATAGCTGTGCTCGCCTGTGTGGGTGGGCATATTGAGGTTTCCACAGAGAAAATTTATCTAAGTGCGTTGGTAACCCTCGCCGCGATATGAAATTGCAGATGACACTCAGGTTTGAGAGCGGTGGACATCGCAGCCGCTTTGATTTCGCCCAGTGGAACGAAAGGTTGCTAGGTTATGAGCCCAAAACGCTCCTAGCCATGCTTCAGCGACGACAACGAAGTGAATCTCATGATGATGCTGGAGAAGATGAGCAGGGGCAAGGCCAACAGGCCATAGAAGATGGCAGAGTGACAGAAGATCGACTGATTGGTCAAGAGTTGACGGTGGCACCAGCTTCGATCTCTGCCGCGCTGCAACGAGACACTGCTGTGGTGGGAACAGAAGCGAGGACCTTGATGGACCAAGGGATGATGAGTTCTTCGGGAAGAGGACCTTTATCTGTTGTCACTGGCAGTCAAGAGGTTGAGAGAGCGCAAACGCCTGAGAGATGGGCATTGACAGATGCAACACCACCGCGTGAGCCGATGGGACGGCCGCAAAACCTATGGACCTGTGCAACCGCCCTTGTTTGACGATCGGCAGACCCAACGATTCCAAGAGCTATATGAGCGAGTACCTCTTCTCTACAGGAAGTCAAGCACCCGCAACGATGAAAGGCCAGACTTTCTTCGTGAAGATGAAGAACGGCCGCAACGACTCTGATTGGAGGAAGAGAGATTGCGAGAAGGGAGACGTTCAGCTGCTGAGAGACATGAGGAGCATGCAGCCCTTTTGGAGATTGCTTCAGGAGACACAAGATGAGAATGAGCTATTGAAACGACGTATGCACCTTTTGACAGAAGAGGTGATGACGTATGAGCGCATGATGAATGAGATCCAGTTTCAATACTCCTGATGGTTCTCAAGAGAGAGCTGCAGTGCCTGCAGAGGCAGAGGAAGTGGCAGATGGTGGAGCATCCGGTTTGAGGGCTGATGGACGAGAAGCTACCACAGCTCGAGAGCCCGGAGATAGTGGAGCACCTTAACCAACAGGTGTCGGAGCTGATGGAGCAGAAGGGATACAAGCGAAGACTCTTCAGGTGATGCTGAGCCTTATGCAAGGTATGCAGGAGCTTCAGAAGAAGGTTATAGAGGTAAAGTCCTCGGAGCGCGACGAAGAGAAGGCAGAAGCTGAATGGGTCAGAGGGGGAGCATTGGTGTTGCCTAAGTTGGCCGAGTGGTCGGGGACAACGGGTCATATCGACTTCAACGACTGGCTGAGCCTCATCGAG